>CAWBQE010000013.1:0-452508 GCA_963790705.1 uncultured Acidobacteriaceae bacterium | reverse complement strand
GAGCATTTTTGCTAATGGTGTAGACCAGGAAACTGAACTCGACGTGGCCATTCCGCCAAAGAATGGCCGCACATAACCGATCCCACCGGATCACAGTATTAGCAAAAATGCGTTAGTAGAGGAGTGAGGAATGTTTAAGCAAAAAGCGATCTGGAGCTTGCTTGCTCTGCTCGTTTTGCCACTCACCTGTTTTGCTGCAGAGCATCCGATCCTGCCGTTAGGTTCGGCCGCACCGGACTTCGCATTGCCCGGCGTCGATGGAAAGATTCACAAGCTGAGCGACTACTCATCCAGCAAGCTTCTGGTCGTGGTATTCACCTGCGATCACTGTCCCAACGCGCAGATGTACGAGGGCCGGGTCACCCAGCTCTATAAGGACTACAAAGACAAAGGTGTCGCTGTCGTAGCCATCAGCCCCAACGATCCCAAGGCCATCCGCATCGACGAACTCGATTCCTCCGACGTGAGCGACACCCTGGAGGAGATGAAGATCAGGGTAGCGTACAAGCATCTACCGTACCCCTACCTCTACGACGGCGAGACCGAGAGTGTCTCCCAGGCCTACGGCCCGCAAGCCTCTCCGCACATCTTCATTTTCGATCAGCAGCGTAAGCTGCGGTATGAAGGAGCCATCGATGACAGCTATCGGATTGAGTTCGTCAAGAGGCACTATGCGCTGGATGCCATCGATGCGCTGCTGGCGGACAAGGAGGTAGCCGTCAAACACACGGGAGCTTTCGGTTGCTCCACCAAGTGGAGCGATAAAGAAGCCGCCAATCTGGCGTTCATGGAGAAGCTGAATGCGCAACCTATTTCGCTTGAGATGGTCTCAGTGGACGCACTGAAGTCTCTGCATACGAATGCGGATGGAAACGTCAGGCTCATTCAGTTCTGGTCGACGAAATGCAGTGCCTGCCTGCAGGAGTTCGCGGGTATCCAGGACATCTACCGGATGTACAGCGATCGCAACTTTGAACTGGTGGTCGTATCGATGGACAAGCCGGGTGAAAAGCCGGCGGTCACGGAGTGGTTAAACAAGACGCACGCCACCAGCCGCAACCTGCTCTTCGACTCAGACAACACTGCCGCATTGCAGAAGGCATTCGATCCCAAGTGGGAGGCTGGCCCTGAGGTTCCTTACACGATTCTGCTGGATGCCGACGGCAACGTCCTCTACCAGGCAGATGCGCCGGTCGATACGCTTAAACTCCGCCGCACGATCCTTGCTAATTTGCCTTCGGCCTATATCGGGCTAAACAATTACTGGCTGCAAAAATGAGGTATCTTTTCCCCACAGGAATAGCTATCGTCGCCACCGCCATCGCTCCACTGATGTCGATGGCACAGACAGCAATAGCGACTGTGCCCGTGGGCAACACGCCAATAGCCGTCGCGGTAAATCCGGTAACACACAAGACTTACGTGGTGAACCACGGCAGCAGCTCAGTGACCATCATCGACGGGACGACACACGCAACCTCCACCGTAAGTGTGGAAGATCGCCCCGAGGCCGTCGTGGTCAACCCTGTAACCAACAAGGTTTACGTAACCAATGCGGGCGCGGATTCGGTCTCGGTGATTGATGGAGTCGCCAATGCGGTCAGCGCAACTATCCACGTGGGGAGCTATCCCCAGGCGCTCGCGGTTAATACAACCACCAACAAGATCTACGCGGCCAACAATTTTGGTCATAGCGTCACGGTCATCGATGGGTCCACCAATGCAACCACTACCATCCAGGTGGGGCAGGGCCCGCGCGGCATTGTCCTCAATCCCGCAACCAACAAGGTGTATACGGTCAATTACGGGAGCCAGGATGTAACCGTCATCGATGCAGCGACCGGGGCTACCACTGCCGTTCAGGCCGGAAAGCACACATGGGCAATCGCAGTGGACACCAAGTCAGACAAAATCTATGCGGTGAACGAAGACAGCGCCAGCGTGACGATCATCCAGGGGGCAACCAATGCCTCGACTACCGTGGACGTGGGCCCCATTCCTTTTGCGGTGGAGGTAGACTCCGCAACAAAGAAGGCCTACGTTCTGAGCTATGGCAACGACACCATGGCGGTGATCGACGAGACCACCGATTCCGTAAGCAAGACCGTTAGTTTGGGGACGCATCCGCAGGCACTCGCGATCGATGAGCAAAGCGATCAGATCTATGTGGGAAACCAGCGCACAGCCAGCGTGACCGTGATCGACGGCAAGACGAATCTTGCCGTCGCGAAGGTGGATGTGGGCACGATTCCGTACGCTTTCGGGATCGATCCGGCGGCCCATTTGGTCTACGTCGCCAATTTCAGCAGCAACAACGTTACGGTGATTCGAGGTGTGGCTACGCGATGATCGTATTAGAGAATTTGTTTTTGAAGTCGCTTACGTTTCTCGTGGTTGCGATCGCAGCCATCACGGCGCATGCCCTGGATACGCCTAATCACCCGGTGAAGTTCCGAGTGTTGGCGATCGCAGAATCCGGGAACACGCCACACAATGAGTTCGTGGCCGCCGCCAAGGTGTGGCTCCAGCAGTTGGCCGAGGAGAATGACTTTGCCGTCGACTACATCACGAACACCGATCCCATCAACGATGCCTTCCTGGCGAAGTATAAGCTATTCATTCAGCTCAACTATCCGCCGTATCGCTGGACTCCGGTGGCCAAAAAAGCTTTTCAACGCTACATCACGCGCGGTAACGGCGGCTGGATCGGGTTTCATCATGCCATGCTCTTGGGGGATTTTGACGGATACCCGATGTGGAAATGGTGGTCGCATTTCATGGGGGATATCAGGTACACCAGCTATATCGCGCAGTTCGCTACGGCGACCGTGAAAGTGGATGATCCTAATCATCCGGTAACCAAAGGGCTGCCCTCTTCCTTCGTTGTGCAGCAGGAGGAGTGGTACACCTGGAGTAAGTCCAACCGCTCGACGGTTCATGTTCTGGCCAGTGTCGATGAGTCGACGTACGACCCCAAGAGCATGATCACCATGGGAGACCATCCCGTGGTGTGGACCAACGAACACGTCAAGGCCAGGAACATCTACATCTTCATGGGGCATCACCCGGACTTGTTTCAGAACAAAAACTTCACGCAGCTATTCCGGAACGCCATCTTTTGGGGTGCGGGCCAGTGAAGATGTATTTCCTCGCGCTGGCTCTGTTCGTTGCCATGCTGTCGGGAAGTGACGGCGGCGCCCAGCAGACCAAGAATTCGCAGCCGAAGGTGTTGATTTTCTATTCCCTGAACGTAGAAAACGATCACGTTCTCTTCGCGCTGGATGCACTGCGGTTCTTCGCGACGCTGGCCCAGAAAGACAACTTCGCGCTGGAAGCAACGACCAATTGGGAAGATCTGAATGATGCGAATCTGAAAGCCTACCAGCTGGTTGTGTGGCTCAACGAGTTTCCTCATAACCAGGCGGAGCGAGAGGCATTTGAGAGATACATGAAGGGAGGCGGCGCCTGGCTTGGCTTTCACGTATCCGCATACAACGACAAGACCACCAAGTGGCCATGGTTTATGACGTTTATCGGCGGAGGGGTCTTTGACAACAACAGCTGGCCGCCCTTGCCGGCGAAGCTGATCGTGGATGACCGGGCCAGTCCCGTCACGCGAAATCTACCGGAAACATTTGTCTCACCCACGAATGAGTGGTATCGCTGGAAGCCCAGTCCTCGTCTCGATAGCCATATCCATGTGCTGCTGACACTTGACCCTGCAAACTACCCGCTGGGCATCAAGAGCCTTTTGACGGACGGAGATATTCCGGTGGTGTGGACGAACACGCAGTACAAGATGCTCTATATGAATATGGGCCATGGGGACAAGATCTTCACCAGCGAGGTGCAGAACACACTGATTGAGAATGCAACCACGTGGCTGCTGGGCAGGAACTAGCCAACTCCTCTAGGATTTTCGCGTGCAGACCCATCCCCACTGCCTCGTCGTTTATCTTTGCGATTGACAGCGGAACGCAACGCGCCTTCGTTGCGGGTCGAGCGGAGACTCGTCAGATCCCTCGGCTTCGCTCGGGATGACAAGGTTTAGGGCCACGGACACGTTTGACTTTGTTAGTTGGGTGGAGAGGGACCGAAGCTGCCGGGTGCCCCACATCTAGCAAACCGCCCAGCCCTCATCCGCTAACAAATCTTAAGATTTGAAACCAAGGTCAGATTTGTCATCCCGACCGGAGCGTAGCGTAGCGGAGGGATCTGCGGTGCGCCTCTCCCCCTCTGCAAATGGCGAGGGGCACCCGTCGGGTTGTGGTTAGGACAGAGTTTGGAGTCGAAGAATGAACCGGATTCTTGCCGCTTGGGCCGTGGCTTTCGCCGTAGCGATGGCGGCATCAGCTGTCCTGCATGCTGAGGCTTGCAAGAGCAATCCGTTGCCGCGCCGATCCGACTGGCCCGTCTATGGCGGCCAGTCCGAAGGCGATCACTACTCTCCCCTATCGCAAATCAATCGAGGCAATGTACAGAAGCTAAAAGAGGCATGGAAGTTCGATGCGGCCGAAGAGGGCGGTCTGGAAACGAGCCCGATTATTGTAGGGAGGACGCTCTTCGCCTATACCGCCTCGCAAAAAGTGATTGCACTCGAAGCCTCGACCGGCAAGCTTCTCTGGAAATTTGATTCCGGCGTGCCCAGCAAGCAACCGTCCCGCGGTCTCGCCTACTGGACTGACGGCCGGCATGGTCGAATCCTGGCCGGCGTAACGCATTATCTCTACGCGCTCGATGCAGAAACGGGCAAAGTCATTCCCTCGTTTGGCGAGCAGGGAAGAATCGATCTGCGCAAGGGTCTTCGCGGAGACTACCTTACTCAGTCCATCGACCTCACCAGCCCCGGCATTGTTTACCAGGATTTGATCATCGTCGGCGGCCGGAATCCCGAGACCTATCCTTCTCCCCCTGGAGACATTCGCGCCTTCGATGTGCGCACGGGCGCCCCTCGTTGGAGCTTTCACACCATCCCGCATCCCGATGAATTCGGCTACCATACGTGGCCCCCGGATGCCTGGAAGACAGCAGGCGCGGCCAATAACTGGGCCGGGATGGCGCTGGACGAAAAGCGCGGCATCGTCTACGTTCCCACCGGGTCCGCGGTCTTCGATTTCTACGGAGCGGATCGGGTCGGCGACGACCTCTTCGCGGACACCCTGCTCGCGCTCGACGCAAAGACCGGCAAACGCCTTTGGCATTTTCAAGGGGTGCATCATGACATCTGGGATCGCGACTTTCCGTCGCCCCCTGCTCTGCTCTCTGTAAGACATAATGGCAGCTGTGTCGATGCGGTCGCACAAACAACCAAGCAGGGATTTCTCTATCTCTTCGATCGAACGACCGGCAAGCCGCTTTTCCCGATCGAGGAACGGCCTTACCCTGCGAGTCAGGTTCCTGGGGAAGTGACTGCGCCCACCCAGCCGTCACCCACGATGCCGGCTCCCTTCACCCGGCAGATGCTTACCCAGGATTTACTGACCACGCGCACCCCGGAAGCGCACGCAAAAGCAGTGAAGGAGTTTGCCACATTTCGCAGTGGCGGACAGTTTCTTCCCATCGGCCTGGATCAGGAGACCGTTGTCTTTCCTTGTTTTCTGGGCGGCGCCGAATGGGGAGGACCGGCAGTCGATCGCACCCTCGGCCTGATCTATGTGAACGCGAACGAGGCGGCGTGTGTTCTAGGCCTGACCGAGAACCATCCAACAGGAAGTACCGGCGAGAGAATCTACCACAACCAATGCAGCCTTTGTCACGGCAAGGATCTCTCTGGTTCGCCCCCCAACTATCCTTCCCTGGTCGACGTGGGCAAGCGTCTCTCGCCCGCACAAATCGAAGCCAAGATCTCCCAGGGCGGTGGCCGTATGCCATCCTTTCCCAACCTTCGCGACGAGCACTTGCGCGCCCTCATCCAGTTCTTGACCAAACAAGCCCCGCAAGAGGCTGAAGCGGATCCGGACAAGGGAGCGATCTACTCCAGCGCCGCCGACGGCACGACCATGAAGTACGAAGTCACGGGATCGCGAGATTTTGTCGATGCTGACGGCTACCCCGCGATCACTCCGCCCTGGGGAACACTCAACGCAATCGACCTGAACACGGGTCGCTACCTATGGAAGATTCCGCTGGGGGAGTATCCGGCGCTCGCCGCCAAGGGTGTGACCAACACCGGGTCAGAGAATTATGGCGGCCCGATCATCACCGCAGGAGGTCTTTTGTTCATCGCTGCGACGGTCTACGACAAGAAATTTAGAGCCTTCGACAGCAGCAACGGCAAGCTGCTTTGGGAAACCGTCTTGCCCTTTGCAGGCACTGCGACTCCCGCCACGTACATGATCGATGGCAAGCAGTATGTGGTGATAGCGAGCGGCGGGGGCAAAGATCCAAAGGCCCCTTCCGGCAGCACGTATGTCGCCTTTACTTTGCCTTGAGGTTCATTAGCTCGATGGCTGTGGCAGCAATACCGAGGGAATCATCTCCAGGGCGATCGCAATGGCTCCCCAGAGCACGGAGGTGTTCCCAAGCTTACCTACTCCAATCTTGGTAACCGCGAACTCGCTCTCCTGCAGCTGCTTTTGTACCGCACTGATAAGCGCGGGATGGCTGCCCACTTCTCCCTCCAACAAAATAAGGCCGGGATTCAAAATGAGCGAGAGGTTCACGATGATGTCCGCCACGATGCTGGCCCGGTGCTGGACGATCTTTTCGGCGCGAGCATCCCCGGCTTGTGCCAGATCGAGGACAGCCAGCGCGTCCATCTTCTCTAGCTCGGTCGCATCCGGGCCGGGCTTCTTTTTTACCTCTTGCCAGCTCTCGAGAATTCCCGAGCTGGTCAGCAACGTATCCAATTCACCAAACTCGTGGAGGGTGGGGCGTTTGCGCGAAGTATTCGGCAAACGGAGGTAGGCGATTTCACCCGCGGACCACTGTGATCCATGGTAAATCTGGCCGCCCAGAACGATCCCCGCGCCCACATTCGGGCCGATATGAATCAGGATGAAGGTCTCTTCGGCCTGCGCGGCGCCGCAGTATCGCTCGCCCTGGGCGGCCAGGTTGGTATCGTTTTCAATAATGACCAGGCATTCCACGATTCTGTTCAGCTTGGCGCGGAGCGGGACGGAACGCCAGTTTTCCAGCGTACTGATCGACAGCACGACGCCTTCATCTACGTTGGTGATGGCCGGCACACCCACTACCAGCGCGAGCAACTGATCCCGCTTCTTGCGATGCTTGCGCAGCAGCCGCCGCACCTCTTCCCCGATGTAGATACAAATGGCGTCGGGTGTGGTTTTCCGGTCGGCCAGCGGGATGATCTGGGTGTCCAGTTCACGCCCGTTCAGGTCCGTGAGCAGGAACGAAAGGCTGTCGGCGGTAATCTTCACCGCGAGCACGCAACCACGCTCGGCCTTGAACGAAATCATATCGGGAGGCCGGCCCCCGTTTGACTCACCCTCGCCCAGAGGTTTGATGAGGTCGGCCGACAACAGATCGCCCACCACGTTGGTGATGGTGGGAGCGCTAAGACCGGAAGCGCGCACCAGGTCCGCTTTCGAACAGGAACCGGTCTCGCGCAGGAGCTTCAGGACCCGAAGCGCGTTGGTATGGCGAAGAAGTGAGGGCCTGCCGACCGGAATACTTTCGTTCTTCAAAGAAAACCGACTTAAAAATATGGGAGAAAATTACGGCGTTGTGGGTCCAGGGGGCTTAAAAGCGGGCAAGCGGCCTCTCCGTTGCCCCAAAAACTTAACCACCCCTTTATACCATCTGGACAAAATCGGAAGCTGCCCCCTGCCTGCCGATCATTGTAACTAAAGATTATGAAGTGTGCTACGATTTGGATTCGCGACGCGGGCCGCCCCGCGAGGACTTAACCACTCATGATGAGCGCCAAGACTTCTCTCTACACCCTGATCGCATTTTCCGCCGCACTCCTCGCTGGAACCGCTTCGCTCCGTGCGCAGGCCAGGGCGCCGCACCATCCGCTGGATGCTCTCACCACAGACGAATACTGGACTGTTCACGATGTTCTTGAGCAGAGCGGCCACCTGACCGACAAGACGCTCTTCTCCAGCGTGCTGCTGCACGAGCCGGACAAAGACAAAGTACTGGCCTGGAAGCAGGGCGACCCCATCCCGCGCGAGGCCGATGTCATCCTCGAGGACCAGGGCAAGACCATCGAGGCCCGGGTCGACATCGCGGCACACAAGCTCGAGTCCTGGAATCAGGTTCCTGGCGTGCAGGCCCCTATTACCGAGTCAGAGCTGGATACTATGAATGACGTGGTCAAGAAAGACCCGCGCGTCATCGCGGCGCTCAAGCGCCACGGGGTCACCGACCTTTCGGGTGTGCGCTGTGAGCCTATCCCCATCACGTGGATGATCTTTCCCGAGCAGACGAGCAGTCGTATCGGCTTTGGCGATTGCACCGATTCACACGGCGTCTATCATCCCTGGGGCCGTGCGATCGAAGGGGTATATATCCTCGCCGACCTTACCAGCGAAAAGGTCCTAAAGGTAATCGACAACGATCCTGTTCCCATGTCGTCAGGAGATATCAACTACGAGGAAGGAGAAGCTACGCCGCGCGCAGGGACCAAGCCGTTGGTCGTGACCCAGCCCCTTGGGCCCAGCTATACGATCGACAAAGGCGAAGTCGTCTGGCAGAACTGGCATTTTCGCTTTCGCCTCGATCCACGTGTCGGTCCTGTGGTCAATCTGGTGCGCTACCAGGATGGGGACCGGCTGCGTTCCGTTATGTACGAGGGCTCGCTCTCGGAGATGTATGTGCCGTATATGGATTCTGACCCGGGCTGGGACTCCCGCGCCTTTGTCGATGCTGGAGAGTTTCTTCTAGGCGGCCTGATTAAGCCCGTCGGTCCGGACGATTGCCCGGCACATGCGCAGTACTTTACCGGCCTGGTGCCTTCTGACGCGGGCGCTCCGGTTCTGAAGCCACAACTGGCATGCCTCTTCGAGCACGCAACTGACGGCCCGGCATGGAGGCACCTCGAAGGGGATGTGATCAGCGCCCGCCCCAGCCGCGAGCTGGTGCTGCGTACAGCCGCGGTCGCTGGAAACTATGATTACCTGCTCGATTGGATATTCCAGCAGGATGGCACCATCCGGGTTGCGGTGGGTGCGACCGGCATCGTCGAGACCAAAGGCGTGAAGGAGGAAACGGTAGCGCACTCCATGAGCGAGGAGCCCGGCAAGCTGGAGCACGGCACACTGGTTGCGCCAAACCTGCTGGCCGTCAATCACGATCACTATTTTTCGTACCGGCTCGATCTTGACGTCGACGGCCCCAACAACAGCTTTATGATCGACCGCCTGGTGCAGGAGCCCCTTTCCGGCCATTCACGCAAGATGATCTGGGCTGCCCAGTCCTCCATCGCCCATAAGGAAAAGGACGCCATTCTTGACCTCGATCTGCGTCATCCAGCGATGTGGCACTTCATCAACCCAACGCAGCACGATGCGTGTGGATACCCTACGGGATGGGAGATCATGCCCGGAGCCACGGCGGTCTCGAGCATCACCCTCGACGACCCAGCGCAGCGCGTAGGAGCTTTTTCAGGGCACCAGATGTGGGTTACGCCTTACCGCCCCGACGAACGTTATGCTGCCGGCACCTATGTCACCAATAACGAGGGGCTTCGCGGACTGCCGGAGTGGACCAAGGCGAATCGTTCCATCGAGAACACAGATATTGTCGGCTGGTACACGCTGGGCTTCCATCACGTTGTCCGCCTGGAAGACTGGCCGGTCATGCCGACGCTCTGGCACGATTTCCTGATTCGCCCGGTCAACTTCTTTGATCAGAACCCTACCCTCACCCTGCCGCACGAGCCATAGGACGATTGCAAAAAAAAACCGCAGGTCCCTCCACTACGCTACCCCGGATTTCCTGTCCAGGTTGGTGGCGTCGGCGAACTTCATGCGGCTTTCTCTACTGAAAGCCGCACACGTGGACGTTGGTGAGGGCCGCGTAGCAGGAAATCCGGGTACGCTCCGGTCGGGATGACAAAGGGGAGGGTAGCGCTCACCTCGGCAGCCGTTACGGGGGATAGACGGAGTTCGCCCAATGGGCGTTATCGTTCGAGGTCATCGACTTCAAACAGAATTGTCATCCCGACCGGAGCGACCTGTCCCGGCGTGCCGTGGAAGCGGAGTGGAGGGACCTACGGTTCAATCTTCACTTCTAGTGGATGCTCTTTCACTGTTCCATAACGCCGTACTGAAAGCGCGGAGTAAGCCGGCACCCGGTCCGCTCGACCATTGCCAGCGTTAACGCCTGTGGGACCAGCAGCGATGTGATGCCCTCCCAGGGTTCTGGAACAGCTTCGATCCTCACCGGAAATAATTTGTCCGTCGCCTTGTGCTCATCGCTCGAAACCAGCACCACCTTGCCGCCACGACGGTTACATTCCTGTGCCAGCTTGATGCCCAGCTCGGCGGCCCGGCCAAGGGCAAAGATGATGGCGACGTGCGATGCGTCCACGTCAAGATTGGGCCCGTGCTTAAAGCCGGCGCCGGTGTGTGCGGCGGCGCGATGCCCGCTCATTTCGCGGATACACAGAGCGCTCATGAAGGCACCGCCATACGCCGCGCCGCGGCCGATGATTTCGGTATTCGCCGCGCCCCTGCAGAATCTCTCCAGGTCGCCGCGCATGGCAAAGATGGGACCCAGATAAGCGGAGAAAACCTCGGCTGCGCGTTTGGCTTCCTGTTGCCATGGCCGGCCTACGATCTCAGACGCCAGGATGATGGCGGCCGCGGTAGCGTTGGTGTAGGTCTTGGTAGCATTGCCGTATTCCGGTCCCGCCAGAATGGGAAGCTTGTTTTCCGCCAGATGCCAGCAGGCGCTGGCGGGATTGTTGCAGATCAGGCCCAGCGCCCGGCTCCCCCCTCGCTTGAAGAGTTCCACCAATTCCGCACTTTCCCCGGAGGTGGTAAGCAGGATAGAGAGCGCCGCGTCATCCCATACCGAGGACGCATAATGCAACCACTCTCCGGCATCGACCGAGAATGCCAGGCGCCCGTGCGACTGCAGCAGCACCGATCCGCTGATGGAAGAACAATAAGAAGCGCCCATGCCGATAAACAAAACAGGACCCTTCTTCAAAGCAAGTTCGCGAAACTTCTTGAGCTCAGCCTGAATGGTAGAATCGCCCGCGTATGCTCCGAGTAGCCGGCGAAGCTGTTCCGGCTGTTCCCGGCACTCGATTTCCAGGATCTGGGTCCCCGTCGCGGTGAGCAATTCCTTAGCCGGTTCAATGCCGGCTATCCAGCGCGGCGCTTCCGTTTTGTGTTCTGCCATGACACCTTCCTCGGACAAGAGAAACTGCACTTTGTTAGAAAAGATTCGTTAAAAAGAGGGTATATTGCCAATGGTAAAAGGTTATCATTCGGCATAGGTGAAACGTATTGAATGACCCATCCATTAGCCAGCCGTACGTGAATCAGGCCTTCATCCGAAGGGTCTCTTTCATCGCTGGATTGGGAGGCATACTTTACGGCTTTGACATGGGTGTCATCGCCGCCGCCTTGATTTTCGTGCGTGACTCGTTCCATCTTTCGACCATGATGCAGGAAGTCCTGGTCATTTCGGTGCTCGTCGGCGTGATGATCGGCGCGCTGGTAGGCGGCACCGTCGCCGACCGCATCGGCAGACGCAAAACGCTGATCTGGGGGGCAGTCCTTTTCATCGCCGGGTCCATCCTTGCGCCGTTATCCCCCAACGTATACGTACTGTTCATTGCGCGCGCTCTGCTCGGAGTGGCTGTCGGCTTTACTTCGGTTACGGCGCCCGTATATGTCTCCGAGCTTGCTCCCCCGAAAACGCGCGGGATGCTTATCGGCTTATACCAGTTTGCCCTCACCTCAGGGATTGCCGTGGCCGATCTGGTGGGTTACTGGTTTGCCGGACCGCAGGGATGGAGGCTGATGTTTGCTTTCGGGCTACTTCCCGCGCTGCTTTTTCTCTTCATGGTTCTTACTGTGCCGGAGAGTCCTCGCTGGCTGTATGCGCAGAACAGGTTGGCTGAAGCCGAATCCGTGCTGAAGTCATATACAGATGAGGCAGGCGCGAGACTGCTATTGGAAGACATTCGCGTCAGCCTGCTGACTAAAATGGAGCGTCGATGGAGCGCGCTCTGGAGTCCGGCGGTGCGCGGCTCGCTCTTCATCGCCGTCGGCTTTATGCTGCTGACGCCGGCGACCGGTATCAACGCCGTTCTCTATTACGGTCCCCAGATATTCTCGCTGGCCGGCATCAGTTCCGATAAAAATGCAATCTTCGCTACGCTTCTGGTTGCCATTACCAATGTACTCGCGACGGTGATCGCCCTGGTGCTGGTGGATCGTCTGGGCCGGAAGCCTCTTCTCTATGCGGGCATCGGCGGCATGACGGCCGCGCTCTTCGTGCTTGCGATTTGTTTCCACAATCAGGCAGCGCTAGGCAAGTCGCTGGGCATCATAGCCACCGCGTGCCTTATGTCTTTCATCGCATGCTACGCGTTCAGTATCGGGCCCATCGCATGGATACTTGTCTCTGAAGTATTTCCGCTGCGGTTGCGCGGCCGTGGCGTTGCTGCCGCCACGCTGAGTTTCGGCACTTCAAATTTTCTGGTTTCGCTTACGTTTCTGTCTCTCATCAAGGCCGCGGGTAATTCGCTCACCTTCGTGATCTTCGGAGTGTTCTGCATTCTTACCCTCGTCTTTGTGCGCTTTGTCATTCCAGAGACCGCAGGACGTGAGTTAGAGAGTATTAGCGCGCGGCAATCCGTAGTTGCGCCATAGCACCTGAAGGTAGGCCCAGCAGTGAATTCATCCGTACCCGAGGTTATTGAATTGATGTGGCAACAAGAACCCTCCAGCGCCAGTGGGAGTCCGCAGGATATAGTAATGGCGCCAGAGACGGGCTATGTCGTAGGCGCCGATATTGGAGGGACCAACCTGCGTCTTGCTCTTGCCGGCATGAACGGCGAGGTCCTGGCCAAGTGGAAGGTCTCCACCGCCGGCATTCGTGACCCGGAGGTAGTCGTGCGCCTGATTCAAGAAGGCGTGGAAGATCTGCTACAACAGAAGCATTTAACGCGAAGCTCGTTGCGCGCGTTTGCAGCCGGTGCGCCCGGCGTCACGGATGTGGACGAGGGTGTCGTGCTGGCTACGTCCTATCTCATGGGTTGGCGAGACGTTCCGCTGCGCGCGTTGCTGGAAGCCAGCCTCGGTGTGCCGGCGGCAGTAGAGAACGATGTGAATACAGCAGCGATTGCAGAAAGCAAGATCGGCGCAGCAAAAGGAATAAGGGACTTTGTCTTTCTTGCCGTCGGCACTGGCATCGGCGCCGGCATCGTGCTCAACGGAAGGCTTTTTCACGGTATGAGTTGGTCGGCCGGCGAGATTGGATATATGCTCGTTCCCGGAACCTCGGTGAAGCCAGTGGAAACTGGGGAACCGGGAGCCCTCGAGAGTGTCGTTGGAGGCGAGGGCATCAAGGCGCAATGGCAAAGCATCTGGCGCGAAGATCGCACCCAGCTCCCGAGAGACCTGGTAGCCACCCAGATATTTGACCACGCGCTTGCCGGTGAAGCTTTAGCGCAAACGGTTCTGCAACGGTCCGCGCAGACACTCGCCTACGCGATCTACAACATGGCGGTTGTTCTCAACTGCCCACTGTTTGTCCTGGGCGGCAGTGTAGGCATGCATCCCGCCTTGTGGAAGCTAACGCAGGAGATTCTCGGGCAGCGGGATAAGCGAGTGCAGCCCAAGTTGCTGCGCAGTACGCTGGGCCCGGACGCGCAGGTTAATGGAGCCATTCACCTCGCGATCGATACCGCAGCGTCGCGCTTGCTTTCTAGCTGAACTCGATTTCGTGATTCAGAGGAAGCGGCCTTCTTTTAAAGCTATGTCCTGCTCGTGAATCGACGGGTGCCCCACACCCCGGATTTCCTGTGAAGTCTGTTGGCGTGGGGGAACCTCATGCGGCTTTCCTCAATGAAAGCCGCACACGAGGCGGTCGTTTAGGGCCGCGTACAGGAAATCCGGGCATCTCGCTCGTTTGTCGCGAGATGTGGGATTCCACTGCTCTTTCCCTCTGACTCTTGACTATCCGAGGCACTTAGCGGCCGACGTGGTATCCCACATCTCGCGAAAAACGAGCGAGATATGGGGCACCCATCGGTCCGTGGCTGGGAAAGAGCTTTGAAACATCTTCCTGGACGAACGTGACGGCTAGTTGTTCTTCCAGTATTGATTGAAACCTTTGTAGTCTGACGGCAGGTTGGCCAAAATGATGCGCTTGAGCTCAAGCATATCTGCTGAGCCCAACTGCTTGTAAAGCACTTTGCCGTCTCCCGACAGCAGAATGGTATAAGGCACAGCGGAGTCCCACTTGGGATCAAACGCAGTTTGCAAGCTAGCGGTATCTTGCGAGTCGAAGAGATAATTCCGGCTGGTCGCATGCTTCTTCTGGAGAAAACGCAATACGCTTGGCTGCTCGTCCGGCATATTGGCCGACACCGTCACCACGGAATAATCGCGCGCGCCATACATGCGCAGAGTATCCTGCAAATCGGCAAACTCCACGATGCACGAGCCACACCAGGTCGCCCAGAAGTCAACCAGCATCATCTGATGCGTAGGGTTGGTGCGCAGTTTTGCTAGCTCCGCCTTCGAAATCATTTCGACAGTGACCGGCTGCTCGTTAATCTTTTCCAGCGCCGTCTGTCTTCCGACCGCTTTCTCGCTCCATTTGGTGGAGCATCCAAAGACGCCAGTGTGTTTCACCGCTACTTCCTTGTGGGCAAGCAGAGCATCGATCGCGTTGCGCGCGTCCTGAGTCTTGACCAGCTCCGTTCGGTAACTGTTATCGATACGGCCTTCATAGCGAAGATGCCTTTGTTGATCGAAGATGAAAACGTGCGGGGTAGCCTGCGGTCCGTAGGCGCGCGTCACCTTTTGCGTGTCGCCGTCATAGAGGTACGGATACGTCAGGTGCTTGTACTGCACGCGGATTTTCATCTCCGGCAAAGTGTCGCTCAGGTCGGAAGAGTCCAATTCGTCGATACGGATGGCTTGGGGATCGTTACCCTGGATCGCGACAACAGCTACGCCCTTATCCTTGTAGTCTGTCGCCAACTGCTGGATGCGCTTCTCGTACATCTGCGCGATGGGGCAATGATTGCAGGTAAAAACCACCACCAGGATCGGGCTGGACGCATAATCGCTCAGCTTGTGTATCTGACCATCCACACCGGGGAGCGCGAAGTCGGGAGCAGGAGAACCGAGCGCAAGAGTTGGATGAACCTCCTCTGCCGAAGCAATTCCCAGAGTCATCAATAACACGGCGAGCAACTTCCACATGGTTGTCTTCCTCAAAGTTAGTGTAGCGCTACTTGCAGGCCATATTGGCGGCCGGCGCAGGCTGGGGCGTGATGTCAGCAGATTCCAGCCCCATCGCCCACTTGATTGCCTCGGTGTACATCTTCTGCAGCCGGGGATCGTCCCAATTGTCTTTCGGGTGCCCGAGGGTCGAGTAGTAGACGCGGCCTTTACCGTAAGACTTGGCCCAGGTAACCGCAAAATCATGATCCTGCCGATGCACCTTGGGGTTCTTAAGGTCCAGCTTGCAGGGATCGAGACGCATCAGCACGCGCACCTTATCGCGAGAAAAGTCTTTCATCTGGTAGATCTCGTCGTGAAGGACGAACTCATGTGGCCATTGCTGCATGCCGGGAAAGGCTGGATCCTCGACAATGATCGGAGCATCGAAGGTCAGCCACGGATGCTCATCGAAATCCCCTCCAAGCATGTCGACAAACTCAGGCCACTTTACCCAGGTGATTGCGGCGCTGTGCACACCGACTAATCCCTTTCCATCGTCATGGATAAAGGAGAGGAAATCGGCTTTCTGCTGCGCATCCATTTCCAGGTCGCCGCCGGTAAACATCAGGATCGCATCAAAATCATTGAGATTCTTAGCGTTGAATTCGAGTTTCTTCTTGGTTAAAACTTCAGTGTCAGTGCGAATGGTTGTATCCCATAGGCCAGTCTGCTCGCCCAGGTGCTCGATGACCGCCATGGCATGAGAGACCGACTCGTGGCGATATCCCTTTTCCTCACCCAGGACAAGCAGATGTTTCTTAGCGGGCGCCTGCCCAACTGCGAGGTTACACATAAACACAGCAGCAAACAGCCACGCCAGACGGGTCGTTTTCATGAGAAATATTCTTTCACAAAACAATTCGCATGCTCCCGACGGTGGCCGGGAGCATGCGTGATCTGCTAACACATCCTTGCAAGTAGGCGGCTTAAAAGATGATCTTGCCGCTTATCTGACCGATGCGAGCGGATGCGGTGTTAGTGGCCTGACCGAACTGGCTGCTGTTCGCATTACCAATCACGTCAGTGAAGTTGGCATGGTTGAAGACGTTGAACATCTCGAGGCGCAGGTTGAGGGCTGTTCTCTCGGTAAGCTTCGTGTCTTTCTCCACACCCATATCTGTGTTGATCGATCCCGGCCCGTGGAAGAGGAACTGCTTCGCGCTGCCGGTCACGCCACAAACTTCAAAACCGCAGCTTAGGCCACTGGCGAAGGCCGCGGTGTTGAAGAAATTATGCCCAGGAAGACGCGGATTCAACTTCTGCAGCGGAGCCACCTGGTTCGGATAGTCGAGACCGATGTTGGTCAGAGCGGCATCCCCGCTGCTCGCCAGGCTGACTGGGAAACCCGTGTTGAAGCGGCTGATGCCAGTGATGTGCCACCCGTCGCTGTACCGATGGGGTCCCAGGAAACGGGCAAAGGGAAGGTTCCAGTTGTAACTGGCTACAAAGTTATGGCGCATGTCCCATGACGATTGGCCGTAGTTCCGGTTGGGATCGCGAGGGTCCCAAAGCGCGCCCACGTCATCCAATGACTTGGAGTAGGTGTAGGAAAGCAGGTAAGTGACGTCGCGAGCCCGCCGCTCTGCCGAAACCTGCAGTGAGTTGTAGTTGGAGTTTCCCGAGTTCTGCACGTATTCTGACTCGGCAAAGGCCACAACCGGTCCCCCGCCAGAGTTGTGGTAATTCGGGCTGATGGTCTGGTTGTCGATCGCCCCCACTAAGGTGCCGTAGATCGTCTGGCCGTTCTGCGAGTAGACGCCAGCCTCGGCATACGGCCCGCAACCCGCCAGCGACAAGCAGAGGGACGCATCGCCGTAGAGCAAGGGCACGGCATGCTCAATGTGGTGCGCTAGGGTTCCCACGTACGCCACCGTCAGCACTGTCGACTTGTCAAGTTGCCGCTGGACCGAGAGGTTGAAGTGCTGGGCGGTGTCGGTCTTGTTGTGGTTGTAGTAGCCGGGCACGTAGAGAGGCATGAGGTTTCCAAACTCGAAGTTGGGAAACGGTCCGGCGCCTGATGGGAAGGTGAAGGGAAAGTGCTGACCTTGCGAGACACCAGTCGGCCGGGTGATGTACGGACTTCCGAACTCCACCGGTTGTGGCGAATCCCAGTAGAGGCCCCAGGGAGCATCGCCGAGAATACCGAAGTTGCCATTATCCGCGACGCCGAGGTAGTAGAGACCGAAGGCCGCACGAATGCTGGTTTGGCCCGCAGCGCCCCACAGGCCGCCGGAAGGCGCGTAAGCAATACCAAGGCGCGGTCCAAAGTTGCGCCACCGGGTGGGGGAGATGGTGCTTGGAACTCCCGGATCACCCGGAACCAGGTTGCCCGGGGGCGAGTTGGGGAACTTAACGGATTGTTCTCCCGGAACCGGAGTCGTCAGACGGCCATAGACATCGCTCCAAGGCCGGGCGACATCCCAGCGGAAGCCGGCGTTAATGGTGAGATTGGGCGCCGCCTTCCAGGAATCCTCGATGAAGAGCCCGCCGTAACGGGTACGGTTGTCGAGCAGCTGGATGGAGCATTGGATGAAAGAGGCCGGAGCACCGATAAAGTAGTCGGAGACATCAGCCCCTGTCTCGACGCCGTTAAAGTTGAAATATCCATTCGGTCCGCAGGTGTTGCGGGCATTCAGTTGGTAGTACCGGAAGTCGCCCCCGAAGCTGAGCGAGTGATTGCGGATCGTCTTGCTGACATTGTCGCCAACGCCGTAATTGGTTTCAGGCTGATAGAGATTCAGCCAGTTGTTGCCGATGGCAAAGCTGTTGAAATAAAGGGTCGGCACCGATGATGGGTATCCTGGAGGCCCGGAGTTGACCAAGCCACCGGTCGCGCCATTGGTATTGATGCCGTACTGAGAGTAGGAGCTGATCGCCGACGAGGTGGAAGGCTGTGCCGTGTGAACAGCACTACGGAAGAATTGAATGCGGGCAACGTTGACCGTAGTCGCCCCGATGGTTTTCGTGTTGCTCAAGACGAACAACTGGTTTCGTGACGGTTCAGTTGCCGGAAAGCCAGGCAGAGTCGGCAACCCCGGGTTCGTGGTGGCCTGGGCATAGACCGGATTGACCGCCGTCGCGTCGTCGTAGTGGTAGTAGAACGACCAGTCTCCTGTTCTTTGATTCACGAAGTCGATACGCTCGGCCATGTTGGTGTCGACGATGGTTCCCACGTGGCTCGAGTCCTCGTAGTTGAAACCGCCGGCCTGATTTGCCGCGGGAATGAGTGGCAATGTCAACTTGGACACGGGGTCCATATAGCCGGAGATGTTATGGCCAGGCACCACGTTGCCGTTGTTGTCGGTGGTCATCACCGGCGTGCCGAGTTGGTTGTACAGCGTTGGGGTGCAAGCCGGAGGCTGGCATACGCCTCCGGCACCGTTGATGATTCCGCCGCCTCGAGCCTGGAGGGTCGCGGCCCAAGCGTCACCTTGCACTGGGGTATCCAGGATGGCATCGGAGAAGATACCGTTGCGCTCATCGTTACTGAGAACCTGCACCAGCCCTGTGCTGGCTCCGGCGTTCTGACGCGTTTGCTGAAAGTCGGTAAAGGTAAACAGCTTATCCTTCAAGATAGGACCGCCGACGACACCACCGTACTGGTGGCGCTTCAGCTCCGCCTTTGTGGTGTCGAAGTAGTTGATCGCGTCCAACTTCTGGTTGCGGTAGAACTCGAAGACACTTCCATGAAAGCTGTTGGTTCCGGACTTAGTCACCGTGTTCATGACGGAGCCGGTGAACTTGCCATACTCAGCGCTGAAGCTATTGGTGATGAGACGAAACTCAGCCACCGAGTCAGCGTCTGGAATTAAACCGGCGCCCATATTCTTGGTCTCATTGACCTCAGCACCGTTTACCAGGAAGGCGTTGGCCCACTCAGGCTGGCCATCGGTGGAGACATTGCCCGACGAGCCGTAGAGGCCAGAGGCGGGCGCGCGATCGTTATAGGTGCTCACCGTATTCGAAGGAGCAACACCGGGCTGAAGTGCCAGCAGATCGAGGTACGAACGGCCGTTCAGCGGCATGGCCAGAATCTGCGAAGACGTAATCGTAGTACCCATCGAGGTCGTTGTCGTATCGACCTGCACGGCACTTGCGTCGACAGAGACGGTCTGGCTTACGTTGCCTACCTTGAGAACGAAGTCGAATTTCAGCGCATCGTTGACGTTGAGATTGATATTCTCAACCACTCCATTCTCGAAACCGGCGTCGGAAGCAGTCAGGCGGTAAGTTCCAGGAGGCAGTGCCAGGAAGGTGTATTGACCCGACCCATCCGTTGTCGCCGTACGGGTATAGCCGGTAGAAGTCTGGATCACGGTTAAGGTCGCGTTCGGAAGTACACCGCCGGAGCTGTCACGGACGTAACCAAGGATGGATCCAGTCACGTCTGCCCTCAGGGGAGCGTTGCAGACGAGCACAGCCAAACCGAGACAACACAGACATAGGTAGCGGCCCACCAGCACCGCGAAGGAAGGGACAACGAGCAATCTCTTCAGCTCTCGGAGAAATGGCATTTCTAACCTCACAGAAGCGCGGGATTCTGGGGCCGGCAGGCGCGCTCTCGCGGCCTGCATTTACTTTGTAAAGTTCCATAAGGATGTATTAAAGACCCTGCGCAATGCAACTACTTTTTACAAGCTTTTCAAAATAGCCACGACCGGCGGGGTTCACGGGGTAAAGAACGGGAAGCTAACGGCGGCCACTGCGTTCCGGGCCGCAGCAGTTTCTGCTATTGCCCGGGCGTCTGGAAAGCCCTTGCCAATTGCAAAAACAAGATTAGATAATAACTAACTATTACTAAACCCTCCCTATTGCGAAGCCGCTGTCGTGCCTTACAACGATCCCGATCCAGGGTAGTAAGAACGTGCGCGTTCGAGCTGCTGGCTGTTGCCGGACTTCTGGTCTCTCAGTGCAACGGACCGCCCATGACCTACCAGATTGACGGTCAGCAATATGTGATCACAGCGATCGACAGCATCGTCTATGCCTGGACGTTGCCGCCTGAGCACTAGGGTCGAAATGGAATGCCGGGAGTAAAATCAAGGTCACGATGCCGGTCACAACTCATATTCCCGTTGAGGTCTACCTGCGCTCCTGTTATGAGCCCGATGCGGAGTACGTGGATGGAGAGATCGAGGAACGGCCAATGGGAGAATTCGATCATGCCTCCTGGCAACTAGCGATCCTGAGGTGGTTTCTGCAGCATGAGAAGGATTGGGGTATTCGGGTCCGACCCGAATTGCGGCTCCAGGTCGCTGCGACACGCTTCCGCGTTCCCGATGTAACGGTGCTCGACCGCACGCAACCCGTCGAGCAAATCATTACCCACCCGCCACTGGCCGTGTTCGAAGTCCTGTCGCCGGAAGATAGCCTGCAGCGCCTCAAGCGCAAGCTGGAAGACTACAAAACCATGGGTATCGCGGAAATTTGGGTCATCGATCCTCTGGACGCCGCTTATTACCGCTACGAGGATCGCCAGCTTCTGCGCCGCGACTCCCTCTCCTACCCTGCCAGGGGTATTGTTTTTGACATGGACCGGATCAAAGATCAGCTCGACTAGAGCATTTTTGCTAATGGTGTAGACCAGGAAACTGAGCTCGACGCGGCCATTCCGCCAAAGAATGGCCGCACATAACCGATCCCACCGGACCACAGTATTAGCAAAAATGCGTTAGCCTTCTTCTCTCGTCAGTATCCGATCGCACGGACGAAGGTCTCCGGCGTGCCCTCTGCGGGATTTACAAAGATGATGTCTTTCGGGTCGCGTCGTGGCGTATCGATGGCAAGAAAGACGACCGGCCCCTCAAGGATGGCGGGTAGAGCGTGCACAACGCGGCGCTTGAAGAAGAGCAAGTCGCCCGGAGCGAACTCGGCTCCATTCGAGGCGTCTCCCATCCAGAATGTGCCTCTGCCGGACAGAACATAAAGATACTCATCGGAGCCCACATGGTAATGCGCCGGTGTCTCGCGGTAGACCCGAAACACCCGGGAGCTTGCTGCCTCTTCATCCGTGAGATAAGTATCCAGCAAAAGCGTCTCCGCGGTATCCGGAAAGGATCGGGCGACTTCATTCACATGAAACCGCTGGAAGCTTTGTTTCTCTGTCATGATGTTTCTTCACCGATCAACCTGAAATTCCCGCGCAGCGCAGCCGTCGCTGCTTCAAGTATAGCGGCGCGAACCAGAACGTAATCTGTGTCGAAGGTGGAGATGGACAGGATGCTGATGCCGGCTTCCGCTAGCGGGTTCAGGATGGCCGCAAGAACGCCAACCGCTGAAAACTCGAGCTCACCTTCGACCGTGAATGCCCGCCAGCCGGGTTCGCACGCCAGCGCAGCGGGCACCGCCCCAGCCGGGCAGATGATAGACAGCTCACGCGCGGTGCGAGTGATAGACACTAGCGGTTCGGCCGAAAAGTTCAGCCACCAGGGAATCGCTGCATCCGGCGGGAGTCGCACGATGGCCAGTTCACCGTCGAGCAGTCTAAGAACCCGCTCTTCACCGGGGAGCAACGGCACTACCTCCGGGGAGTGGCGGGCTTCAGCAGGTGTACCCGCCGGATTGCCGACCGCGTTCGCGTTTCCTGGTCCTCCCACCTGTTGCACGACGGGCAGCCTCTGGTCGACTGGCGGCAGAGGAGGAAAGGGAGCATGTGGCTCCGCCTGGTACCAATAGGCAACCGAGTAGTAATTGTCGGAACGATGATTGGCGTTTCCGTGCTCGATCGTGGCCTTGAACGACCGCCTGAAAGGGATAGGAGCGTCAAGATGAAAACGATAGACGCTCGACCGGCTGCCCGCCAGTTCCGGGCCTACCACCGGCGCCCCGTACAGCTGATACGAGAAAGGCTTTCCTCCGAAATCCCAGGCGCCCAGGAAGTAGTCTTCCGAGCCGGTGCCTGAAATCGCAGGGGTCGCGTCATCATCGACAAAGAACATGTCGTCGCCTTCGCCCCACCAGCCATCCTGGTTTTGCATAACCGACATGGTGACACCTACGAACTGGCCGCTGCCTTTGGCCTGCATCCACACATAATTGTCTTCTCCATTGAGGTTCCGCTTGTCATCCACCAGCGGATCGCCGTTGCTCGTCCAGTTGTTTGTCCATCCATGGTTGGGTTGGGCCTGACGATATTGCGCGTGGAAATACAGGGTGCCGATGGGCAGCGGATGGGAGTCCGTCTGGTAGTCGATGTTGTAGTACAGGCTGCCGATCGGCTGCTTGCCCTCGTTCGAAATCGTGACCTTGGCATGCCGCTGGAAGGGCATGGGGAAAAAGCTGTTGAGGCTGTTTTCGCTTCCCACCGACAGCAACTCAGACTGCCAGGAGTAGTAGTCGCCCAGGCCCAATCCGAAGAAGTCACCGATAGGGGCTTCCACACTGGGCGTTGCCTCGCCATCCCAATAGATGCGCAGGACGATGCGTTTTAGATGGTAGGGCTCATCGCTCGCGATGGTGAACCAAAGATGTGAGATCTTGCCCGGTCCGTCCGTGTCCAACAGGGTCAGGGATGCGCCGGGCTCAACCCTGCGGGCATCTGCATTGGCGCCAGTTGGATCTGAACTGGAAGCGCGGTGCGAGGTATAGGTCTGCAGGCGAGTCAGATCCGGTTGCCACGTTCCGTTCTGATCTTGAGCCACGAGCGATAGACTCGTCGCCAGAAACACAAACCCGATGAATTGCCTCACGATAGCTTCCTCATTCTAAAATCCCGCGACGGCGCCCGTTTACTCAGCGATCTCCGTGGAAGAGAGAATCCGCTTCAGACGCTTATCTGTCAAAATCTTACCGTGCGGTCAGCTTCCTAGGGCAATTATGTGTTGCAGGATTACCTCTCCCGTCCGGGCATCTGCACTGTTGAAGCGGAAGGAGCGAGCGCTTTTCTCGAAGCGCAGATTTCTTACTTCCTCGATCTTCCTCAGGATGGTCAGCTTCCCATCACGCTCGAGAGCCGCATCGACAGCGCCGGGTTTGCCCGCAAACAGACTGTAGGCAGGGGTCCCAAGGATCGCGGCCTCGCGAGCCATGGTGCCGCCTCCGCTCAAAACGGCGTCGGAATGTGCCATTAAGCTGAGCGCGTCCACCGCTTTGTCGGAAACCCGGAAGGGGGCCGAGCGCATTCCGTAGGAACTTTTCAGCTTTTCTCCTTGTTCCTGGGTCCGCGGCAGCACTATGACTTGTGCGTCCCGATCTCCGCGCAGACGCTCCACCAGCGCCCGGAAAAGAACTTCGGAAAAAGGATCCTGGTAATGAGCCCAGGTGGCGGGAGGACGGACGGTGATAATCAGCCGGCCGGGATCCAGTTTCAGCTCATCCATCACCCCGGGTGAGTTGTGCCAGCCGCTCAGATAGACGTTTTCCTTGAAACCCGGATAGCGGATTACCTTTTTCATGTTTACGTGCAGGTGCTCCAGGGTGACGGAGGGGATTGTCTCCGGCAGGAGAAGTTTCGTTGCCATTCTCGAAAAGAGTTCTGAGTAAACGAATTCGTAGTCGTAAATAGTCATGACCGGAATGCGCAAGAACCACGCGGCGAGCACCTGGGCGCGTGAGCCGTGATTCACCGCCATGGCAGGACGGTTTTTGCGCCCGTACCAGGCAAGGCGCACGCCCCGCACTACCGTAGCGAGTGCCCGCGTCACAAAGAAATGAGGCGTGCGGTGCCGGCCGATGACCACGCAATGCAGCCCATGCGATTCCGCAATCTCTTCCACCTGGCCGAAGCGCCTGGCGGTAAGCAGCACTTCGTAGCCGGCTTCTTCGAGTCTCCTGATGAGAGGGGGGAAGAAGTGGGCGTGGGGCGAATTATCCAGATCGATCCAGATGCGCATTTTGCTTCCCGGGAGAATCATAATCCAACCGGCCTGACAAATCTCACTAGCCGGCAATCCGGACCGGATCCGGCGAAGCGCTTGCCAACAGCAATTTAGCAAGTGCGCGCAGCATCCAGGCTTGCCCCCACCGCATGTACAGCGCGCGGTTAGTCCAATGGCGGTGGCGCTGATAGTAAAACGCGCCATCGGGAGCCGTCATGTTTCTCATTGTCCAGTGGAAGGTCTTCGAGGCAAGCTCCAGGGCCTGCGGGTCGATCGAAGAAAACGCGATGAAGTGCAGGATGGCCTGCGCACAGGCGTGAATATCGATGGGAAAGGTCCGGTCATGGAAGTACTTCGGAGCTCCCTCGGCGGTAAAGAAAGTAGTTTGATAGTAGCGATGCCCCAGGAGCATAGCGTCTTTGAAGGTGCGGTCGCCGGTGGCCCGCTCATAGTCGAGCAGCGCGCACACATTGTAAGACGTGTGAAAACCGTCGATCCAGCGTTGCCGGCGCAGGCGTCCGTAATACCATCCACCGCTTTCCAGCTGGCCCCTTTGCAGAAAGACCATGGCTTTGTGGGCCAGGGAAAGATACTCCTGGTCTTCCCGCAGGCTGCCTATGCGCGCCAGAAAAACTGCGGCGAGCGCGCTGCTATTGTAGATCTGCGTTCTGTCCCAAGGCGTATAGCTGAAACAGAGTTCGTCCGCGGAATCAAAGGAACGATTCAAACGGGTAGCCAGAAAGCAGGCCACCGACTCGGCAATCTCCAAAGCCTCCGTGTCAGCGAAGACTTTGTGCATCTCCATCATTGCCGTCCCGCAAAAGCACGACGCGATACAGTTAGGGGCAAACGCCGTCAGCCGCGTACCGCGGAGCGAGACGTAGTCCCAGTCGTAGCCCCAGCAGTATTCCGCTTCGTTTGGCGAACGGAGCCGGATCAGCTCGTTCTTGAGCCACTCCGCCTGAGCCGAGACGTCGTAGCCGGCTTGCGCGAGATCGCAATAGGCCGAAAGGCACAGACCTAGGGCCTTGGGGTTGCGGCTCGGGGGGATTTTCAAGGCTTGACGAAGTCTTAGACCGGCGAAACGCTTGCCGGCTTGTATAAGAAGGATCGCGGGCAAGGCTTTCCGTGCCCAAGCCCCGCTCAGGTAGGGCGAGTTGAGCAAGTCAAAGGGCTCATATCCGGCAAACTGCCTGGTTTCGATCCATCTCCGCAGTGCTTCCAGCGCCTGGGTCAGAGTTGGGGACTCGTGTAAGGCGCTCTGCGTCACAGAGGCACAGGCTCCGCGGTGCAGGCGCGATGGCCCTGCCATGCCTCCTTGAGGATTCGCACAATTCGTGGAGCAGTCCGCCCATCCCATAGCGGGGGACGCAAGACGCTCGATCTGCCCGGGCCGCCGTTCTCGAGGATGTCCAGAGCATTGTCCAGTAAGCGGCGAGGGTCGCATCCGACCACCCTGTTGGTGCCCATGGAGACGGTGACCGGCCGTTCCGTGTTTTCGCGATAGGTCAGGCATGGCACGCCGAGGAAGGTCGTCTCTTCCTGCACTCCGCCCGAATCGGTGATCACCATGACCGCATGCTGGATGAGATCAAGAAAGTCCAGATAGGAAGCGGGTGGCATCATCCATAGGCCTGGTCCGGCGATTTCTCCCCCATTCCAGGTTTTCACCGTTCTGAGACCAACCGCTTTTCGTGCCGCTTCAATGTTCCCTGCAGTTCTCGGATGCGCTGGGAAGACGACCGGAATTCGCTGGGCGACCTGGGCGATGGCATCAAGTGTACGAATCAACTGATCTTGGTCATCCACGTTGGAAGGGCGATGGAGCGTGAGTACGGCGTAGGCTTGCGCGTTGAGGCCCAATTCCGAGCGCAACGAGGGCCCTCGCGGCTGTTCCATGGCCCGCATGAGGGAATCAATCATCAGATTGCCGACGAAGAAGACCTTGCCCGGGTCGACTCCCTCGTTCGACAGGTTCTGGTTGGCGCTTTCCTCCGTGGTAAAAAGCAGGTCTGACAGGGTATCGGTCAGGATGCGGTTGAGTTCCTCAGGCATAGTCCGGTCAAAGCTACGCAGTCCCGCCTCTACGTGCGCGACTGGAATTCTTTCCTTTGCGGCCACCAACGCGCATGCGACAGTTGAGTTTACATCCCCCGCCACCAGCACCATGTCTGGGCGGTCAAGTTCGACAATCTCTCCAAACTTGCGCATAATCTCTGCGGTTTGTGCGTAATGCCTTCCTGATCCGACTTCCAGGTTGTAATCCGGATGCGGCAGGTGCAACTGATCGAAGAAAACCTGGGACATGCTGTAGTCATAATGTTGGCCGGTATGCACCAGGACCGGCTCTATTTCTTCATGCAGGCGCAACTCGGCGAGTAGCGGGGCGATCTTCATCATGTTCGGCCTGGCGCCGACAATGCTCATGATTCTCAAGCGGTTGTTGCCCATCCTGCTCGTTTCCATGCTCGCGGACATGCTCCGACGGGGGAAGTTGCTTTATGTTTTGCTTGGGATTAAGTGTACCCAGAGATGCCAACCGAGAACACCTGCAAGGGGTTTTAGAAACGATACAGGCAGAGGGGGAGCATGCATGTGATCCTGATAGCTCTTCTCCAGCGCGAAACCAGGAAAATCCTTCTTCACAGCGGACAAATCGTAAACCTTACTGTAGGGGTTGGAAGGCCCGTCCGTGTTGGCGTGAACGAAATTGGACATCTCGAGGTACTTCCATAGCCCCATCCTGTGCGCGTTTTCAATATGACCGGCGATGATGCCGGTTCCTTTTGCTCGAGTCAGGTAGAGCACGGCGATACCCAGCCGGCGCACGACTGAGATGGAGAATAGATAGTTGAGGGAGCGGCGTGCATAAAGCATCATGATCAGGCGTCCGCCCGGCTTGAGCACACGGGCAATTTCTTTTTGCACGTCTATCACGTCAGGGATGTGGTGGAGGACGCCATGGGAGAACACGATGTCAAAGCTGTCGTCACGAAAGGGCATCGATCGAGCGTTGCCGCGTTCCAGCCGGTCGTAAGGAAGCCCTCGAAGCAGTAACCTGGTCGCAACCCGGGTTATGGATTCGGGCGACAAGTCGAGGCCAGACCAGATGGCGCCTCGCCGGATCATCTGCTCGGAATCTGCCCCTTGTCCTAAGCCAATTTCCAGAACGCGTTTGCCCTCAAAATCAATCGCATCCAGGCGCCGCAAGATGTGCGCTTCCCGGCTGTAGCGAAAGGCGTCGTAGCGCTGGAAAAATGCCTCGTGATCCGCGTTGAGGCTTTCCACCTGGCTCTCGCCGCATGGGTGAGTGTCCCAGAATTCGCGGATCGCCTGCTCGGTCACTTCGTCCAACACGGACTCTAGGATTATTCAGGGCTGACGGTCGATGATTTACCGCCGCCCAAGCCCAGAGCTACCCCGACAACGGCTCCAGCTGCGAGGGCCACGATGACGATGATCTTCGTTCTATCGTTGTTCTGGGGCAGGGGCGCAGGGGCGGGGGGGGTGTTCGCGTCTGGAGGGGCGTTAGCTCCTGGACTAGCGCCGACTTCTGGTCCGGCACCATTGGAAGGAGCCGTTTCGACGGAAGGCGCGGGGGCACCGGCCGCGGGAATGTTTCCGGCCGGAGTATTTCCGCGTATCTCGCTCATCGGCATCTGGTGGATATCGGAGACCGATATAACCTTCGATGCTCCCTCCGCAGCCGTTGTATCGAAAGTGCTGCCTGTAACCTCTACCGACGCCCCAACCAGATCGTCGAGATTCGGCCCTTGCAGTTCGTAAGTAACGTTCGTCGCAACGTCGGTCAGCAGAAAATGCCCATAGCGTCCAGGATGGTCCTTACGAAGAACGCCATGCAGTGTCAACTGCACCCCTGATGATGGCGGTGCGGCTTGCCCCACGGTAGTCGGGGTTGAATTCTGCTGCAATGGCGTTGAGTTTGCGTTCTGCGGCGAAACCTGGACGACAAAGCTGAGTACTTTGCCCGGCTCGAGTCGAGCCACGAGTATCCCCGCCGGGTTGCGAACCTCAGCCGATCCGGCCTGTGCCGCTACCTTAAGGTGAGACCTGTCTTGCAAGGCTACAAAGACCGCACCTTGGGGAGATAAGGAAGAAACCTTTAGCCCATCAGCAACCAGTGCGTGGGTGCCACGCTGAATGGCCCCTCCACGCTGCAGAACGGCATATTCGCGATAGACCTTGACTGCGGAGTCTGGTTGAAGGAGGAGATTGGAGCCTCCAGGGAACATGAGGTCCGACGTTACGCTGCCTGCCTGGACCAGACTTCCCTGAAACAAGGTCGAGTTGCCCTGAACGAGCGCCCCATCGACCTGTGCCTGTCCGTTGGTTACGACAAAGCCTACACTCGAGGGCGACGCAGCTACGCTAACCAGGCAGCTGGAGGTGAACAGCGCGATGGCGGACTGTAGCTTGACGAGCATTCGTGCCTCTGGGGAGAACCGGCCGCAATTGGCCCAAGTTTACCCTCAGGCGAGAACGGTTCGCAATGACATTCACGGCACACCCTGAGCCATGGCGTTACTTGATTGCACGAGCAAAGATAAACCAGCCAACGTACTTACCCGCGCGCTCAGCCAAGGATTCAGGAACGAGACGCCCTAATCTGCCGAAGTCGTTCGGCGTGAGATGCCGGACGTCAAACCGAACCTCCCGGAAGTCTTCCAATATAGTTCGCAGCTGGCTCTTGGAATAGGTCTTTACTAGCGGCATGATCTTTATGCCATCGGCGCCGGATTCAATTCGTGACATCAGGCCCCGGTACCCCAACCGGCGAAGTTGTCCGCGGACGACACCATTGACGAGAATTGTGTAGGCGTGAAAGAAGCTGAACGTATGGTACAGGCCAAGAATGAACTCACCGCCGGGCCTTAGGACGCGGTGGCATTCCGAGACGCAACGCACCGTATTGTCCGTATGGTGCAGGGCGCCAAAGCTGTAGACAACATCGAACGAGTCATCCTCGAATGGAATGGCAGCGGCGGTGGCGTACTGCAGGTTGGCGCGCAGACCGCGCACCTCGAAATTCCGCGCGGCAAGCTCAAGATGACGCTGGGTGATGTCGATGCCGGAAACATGTGCACCCCCCTTAGCGAACTGCACAAGATCGGTGCCCTGTCCGACCCCCACCTCCAGGACCTTCTTCCCTGTGAATGTGCTGAATTTGACGAATTCGCGCATCCAGGGAGCGAAATCTTCGTAGCGGTTGCGCTCGACGGCTTCGAAGTAGGCCAGGCTGTGTTCATCGAGGCCGTCCAATGCTCCACATGGACGACTCGTCCACTGCTGGATCGCGGCGCTGTTGGCCGCCGTCAGCCCCGATTTAATCATGGGCAACATTGTACTGGCACGCCGCGGTTATAAAAGAATTGCCTACTGGCCCCGGGGTCCGTCACTTCGCGCATAACAGATCCTGGTATAGGGTATAAGCTCGGTATCTACGATGTGTGGCATTTCCGGCGTACTGGCATTCAAAAACAGCAACTTCCAAGTCACGGCGGAATATCTTACCCGCATGCGGGACACGATGATTCACCGCGGTCCTGACGGTGCCGGCGTATGGATTTCAGCGGATCGGCGTGTGGGGTTGGCGCATCGCCGTCTTTCCATTATTGATCTTTCCAGTGCTGCATCGCAGCCCATGAGCAATGCGGACGGCTCGCTACAAATCATCTTTAATGGCGAGATTTACAACCACGCAGAGATCAGGCGCGAGCTTGAAGAAAGCGGACGACGCCACTGGAGAACCGATCATTCCGACACCGAGGTAATCCTGCAAGCCTTTGAGGAGTGGGGCATCGCATGTCTGGAAAAATTTCGCGGCATGTTTGCTATAGCTCTTTGGGACGCAAGAGCGCGCCGCCTGTGGTTGATTCGCGACAGAATCGGCGTCAAGCCGCTCTACTACAGCATTCATCACGGGCGGATCACTTTTGCATCGGAAATAAAGGCTCTTCTTGAAGACCCCGACCAGCCGCGAATGGTCAATGAAGAAGCGCTCTTTCATTATCTCTCGTTCATCACCACCCCCGCGCCCGACACACTGTTCGCTGGTATTCACAAGCTTGGGCCTGGGTCGTTCCTGACCATCGACGCGGACGGGAAAAGGCGCGAGGAGCGGTACTGGGATGTTCTTGATCACACCACACCACTCACGGGCAATTCAGAAGAGGAGATTGTTGAGCGCCTGATGGCGGAACTCCGCAATAGCGTGGCTCTGCGTACCGTGAGCGACGTGCCGGTAGGAGTTTTTCTCTCTGGTGGGATCGACTCCAGCACCAACGCAGCGCTTTTTTCCGAGTGTGCCGCAGGAAAGGTTCAGACGTTTTCAGTAGGATATGACCAGGATTATCGTGGCTGTGAAAGCGAATTGCCGCTAGCGAGAGAATTCGCAACTCACATCGGATCGGTTCACCACGAACGGGTTCTCACTCAGGCGGACTTTCTCGACTTCCTGCCACGCATGATCCGCTTGCAGGATGAACCTATTGCCGATCCGGTTTGCATGCCGGTCTATTTTCTCTCCAAACTGGCGCGCGATCACGGCGTGATTGTCGCTCAAGCGGGGGAAGGGTCGGACGAACTATTTTGGGGTTACCGGCGTTGGAAGGTGATGCTGAATCTGATTCACTGGAACAACTATCCGTTCCCGCGTTTCGCGAAGAAGCTGGGTCTGCCTATGTTGAGCGCACTGGGCAAATCGACCGGCCTTCCTTACGAGCTACTAAGGCGCGCAAGCTTAGGCATCCCTCTCTTTTGGGGAGGCGTGGATGCCTTCTCTCAGCGCGCCAAACTCGATGTACTCTCGCCGCGCCTTCGGCTACGTTTCAAGAACCAGAGCTCGTGGAACGCGATACGCTCTTTCCATGAGCGATTCATGGAGAGGGCATGGGAAAAGACTCCCGCAAAGTGGATGACTTACATGGACCTGAATATGCGGCTGCCGGAACTGCTGCTAATGCGGCTGGACAAAATGGGGATGGGCGCCAGCCTCGAGACCAGGGTTCCGTTTCTCGATCATAAGTTCGTACAACTTGCGATGAGCATTCCGGAAGAGGTAATCACGCGGGGCGGCGTATCGAAGCACATCCTGAAGAAGGCTGTTCGGAATATCATCCCCGATCAAATTATCGATCGCAAGAAGCAGGGGTTTGGGGTGCCAATTTACGACTGGTTTCGGGGCGCCTTCGGTGAATTTGCCCGGCGCGAGCTTTTGGAGTTTTGCGATAAGACCGACTTCCTGGATGGAGCGGCAGTCGCGAAGCTCTTTCAGTCCGGCCGCGTGTGGGATGCTTGGTTTCTGCTGAACTTTGCTTTGTGGTGGAAGGAGTTCATTGGGGGCAACAGTCTTTCCACGCAAAATCATATTCAGCTGCCGCTCGACAGTTTAAGATCCGCCGTATAACGACGGCCTTGTTTCGCTATGGTGAAATCGATGCTTGACGCTGCTCAGTTAGCCCAATCTCACTGGAACGAGACTCCCCTACACCTGAGCGAGCAGGAGCGCTACTCGACATACCCATGGCTCTACGACGCGGCAGAATTCAAGACACACGCCGGCGAAAGGGTTCTGGAAATCGGATGCGGTACAGGCGCGGATCTGCTGCAGTTCGCAAAATATGGGGCTATTGCCGTCGGGATAGATTTAACCGCGAAACACGTCGATCTGGCACGCGAACGTGTGGGTGACCTCGCGGTGGTTCATCAAGGCGATATGCGGAATCTTCCTTTCAAGGACGAAAGTTTCGACTACGTATATTCGCATGGTGTCCTACACCACTCCGACGAGCCGGAGAGAGCAATACGAGAGATGCTTCGTGTTCTTCGTCCCGGCGGTCGTTTCAATGTTCATGTCTACGCGCTATGTTCATATGTGACGCTATGGGGTGTTCTCCGGCATGGCAGGAACTGGAAACTGCATGTTGAGAACAGTCAAGCCCCAGTCCACATGGATCTCTACACCAGGCAGCGGCTGCGAAAACTGTTCGGTCCCGGTGTTTCCATTGAAAAACATCAATGCCTTCCTTTCGAACGCTTGGCCCGATGGTTCGGCTGGTTCCTGATAGTCAAGGGTCAAAGGGCTTAATTGCAGGGTATGGAACGAATCTCCCGCTATCGATATTCGCGCATTAGCGTTGCTAAGCACTTCTGGATGTCGACGCCATGATCCCGAATGAGGAGCCTGCTTACAGGAAGTTCCTCGCTACCAAGAATGCCTTGCTTATAACTTCGATGGTGCTGGCCCTTTTCATGGCCACGCTTACACTCTGGATTCCGGCATACTGGCCGGTCGCCCTCTTTGAGATACTTGTTTTGCTGGTTGCGGGAGTAGCCGTTGTCATGGGCAAAGTTCCCGCCCCGGGAACTTACTTGCCCCTGTTTTTTTTAGGCTTCATCGTTTTATGGGGATGCTTCCAACTGGTCGGTCACTTAACCATCAACCGCTTTGCGACCGAGCGCGCAACCTTACAGTGGATGACCTGGGCGGCTGTCTACTATGCAGGCGTTTCTCTGCTAAAGGAAGAGGGCGTGGCTAGGAGCCTGCGGACCGCCATGGTTTGGTTTGGATTTGCGGTCTCGGTGGAAGCGATCCTCCAGGCCTATCTCTCGCCGGGAAAGGTGTACGGTTTATTCCCCACTGGCTACCAGGATTTCGTGATGGGGCCGATTGTCTATCACACCCACTTCGCCGCCTTCATTGAGATATTGCTACCCATTGCTCTCTTCCTCGCACTCAGCGAAGCAGGGCGCCGCTATACCATGCTGGGTGTTTCGGCCGTATTGCTGACGGCCCTGGTCGTCAGCGCTTCGCGCGGTGGCCTGGTGATCGCCGGTGCAGAAGTCATCGCCGTATTGGTTCTTTCGCATCTCCGCAGGCCCCCCGGCGGCCCGAGAATCACCCTTCTGGCGTTACTGCTCGTCGGACTTACTGCTGTGCTGACTGTAATTGTGGGATTTGAAACAGCGTCGCAGCGATTTTCCACGGAGCCGCTGAGTGCGGGGCGCCTTCAATTCGCCATCTCCACGTTGCACATGATCGCCCAGCATCCGTGGGTTGGCTGGGGATTGGGTTGTTGGCCGTCAGTGTATCCAGCCTTTGCCACTTTCGATCCCGGAGCAATCGTCAATCAAGCACACTGCGACTGGTTGCAGTGGATGGCGGAGGGTGGTCTGCCGATTGGCATTGCCACGCTCTGGCTTGCTCTGTGGGGGGTAGGGCCGGCGTTACGGTCAATCTGGGGAATCGGCGTGATCGCGGTCTTCGTTCATGCAGGGTTCGACTATCCGTTTTCGCGTCCGGCGGTCGGCGCTTGGCCAATTCTGATGCTGGCCATGGTAGCAACTGCTCAGCAAAGCGATCATCAAAATGCGTCCACTCAGGGCTAAGGTTCAACTACAAACAGTCTGCCCTGTTTTGATTGATATCGCGCTCTGCATAGTTTAATGGCTGAATATAGAAACCCAAGGCAAAGGAACGTAAGCAAATAAGAAGTTCTTGGAACCGCCGCGATTGCGCTCATTGCACTCATTCCCATCGTTAAAATAATGGCAGCATCCAGCCAAAGAAGCGCACGCTCGGTAAACATCAACCGTCGAACAGGATAAAGCAAGATCAAGAATAGACATATAACGATGCCTGCTTTGGCGGTCAGAATTCCTATCACCAAAATAGGCCTTCGCTTCATGATTCCCCACACCTCTTGCTTGATGATCGTCTCGTACTTTGTCGATGCGTACGTCACAGTCGGATCGATGGAACGAACCTTATCCCCGGCAACACCGTCCCTGTACTCTGACACTTCAGAGTTAGGGATAAATCCCAGACCTATGTAGACCGTATGCCAAAGCAGATGGCTGTTCGGCGATGTTGCGGATTGTCCAATCCTGGCGAGCGCTGCGTCACGTCGTGCGGTGAGCGACTGTTCGAAAATAACCGATGGGACACATGCCAGGATCAATAGCAGGTAGGGTACGAAGGGTTTTTGGATACGCCGTCGGATAAAGAACATTGCAATCAGAAAAGTCATGCAAATCGGAATGGTTCCGGCTCTAAGCAGGGAGCACCATGAGCACAAGAACGCGAGCGCGGCTGCACCTACTGTTAGCGCATACGGCCTTCGAGCAAGCGCAAAATAGAGCAGCCATGGAATCCCCGCTATCAATGGGGAGACTTGAAATATATATTCGTCGGCTACTTTCGCCTCTGCGAAGCCGAGGCAAAGAAAGACCCCAACGCCTATCCAGCGCAACAATCGATCTGGATATAGCTTCCAAAAGGCCGCATAACCGATGAAAACTCCTCCGGCGATAGTCGAGAGGATAGTGATGTCGTAAGCGGCTGCAAGGGACAGCCCGGTTAGCCGCGAAAGCGTCGGTACCAATTCCATGAGGCCGGGGTCGTCTCCCCTGGCGGTCTGGAAGTAATGGTATCCGTCGAATCCAACCGTGACAGTCCCAGTGCACTGATAACCTCTTGCTGCGCGCACCATTGCGAAATACCGACTCGTCATTAACCTGAAATGAGTGGGGGCTTCGTGAAAGCGCATGATGATGGCGTCGCTATCGTGCATCTGATTTGATTGGCTACAGTCAACCGGGTCGGTCTCAATGGCCGGGCTCATGGCCAGGCAGTGAGCCTGCGAACAATTGCCCACCACCGCTAAACAGACAAGAGCGAATGCGACTAGGGCGCCCCTGTGGAAGATAAACAAGCGCGAACCGGCTACCTTAGTCCTTCCGTTCGCTACAGTCGAAAATCGGTCGAGTGAATTCATCTGCTTTCGGTGACATTGCCGGGGCCCCTTACTGCACCTGCCCGATTATCTGCAGGGAAGCGGGATTCCCGGGCTGTTCGGCGTGGGCAATTCGCCACTGCACCTGATAGATTACGCCGAGTATCAGGATGTAGAAGAGATTGATGTCAGGGAAGTACACCGTGGCGTAGTCCATGCCGATGAGCAGGTAGATGAGCACGCAGTAAAGAAAGGCCAGCCAGCCGAGCGGAAAGGCTTTACGGATCCTCCACATTGCCCGTATGAGAAAAGCTTGCGAGGCGCAATAGAGCGCTAGTCCGAAGATGCCCTGGTCAGTAAGGACCGTCATCAGGACGTTGTGTTGAACGGTCATTGACTCGATGCCCCGCCATCTCGCCATGTACCGCGGATTCTGAGCGGCAAAGTCGTGGTACAGCGCAAATCCAACCCCAAAGAACGGGTATTCACGAAAGACACGCAGTGTCTCCTGGTGCTGAGCTAGTCGCTGATAGACGTTATCCGGGCTCGCGACGCGCTCCTCGTAGAGGAGCGGGTCGAGCACCTTTGTGACCAGCGCGGCCAGCAGGACCAGTGAGAAAAATGCGGCCCAGGCGCGACGGGAGACCATGCGGCGTCTCACGCATGAGTCGATGATGGCGATGGGGATCAGCGCGACGATGAGGCCGCGGTTTAGTGAAAGCAGCGCGCCTCCGAGTGACGCCAGACATCCTGCCTTATGAAGTAGCGTAAGCCAAGTGGGCCGATCACTCGAGTTAACGTGCCCTAAATACAAGATGAAGAAGAATGTGAGGATCGCCACCACCGACAAAACGATCTGTTGCTCAAAGGGGCCATCCGCCCGCCTAAGGTGGGTCTCGGTAAACAGCGGTTCTGATCCGCCCCAGGGGAACAGGTCAATACCGGTCGTCAATTCAAAAACTCCCGTGCTAAAGAGACCCAACGCGAGGATGCATGCACATATGTGTAACTTGCGAAGATCCTCGATTACGGGAAAATAACGGATTGCATATAGGCCAAACAGGGCTGGCATCACCATCCCCTCCACCAACAAACGGTAAAGGCCAAGTTCATTGGATGGAGAGCGCAGCGCAAGGGAGAGGAAGCAGACCAGCAGGTAGATACCCCAAATATAGGCGCTCATCAACACATCTCGGGTCAGCGGGACCCCTGCTAATCCCCGCCGCGAGGCGATAAGCATATCAATGACCAACACCAGGATTATTGCGCGGTCAACGGTGAGGATGGGCCGGTCTTGCGGGAAAGAAAAAAGGGAATAACAGTAAGGGTAAAATGCAACCCATAAAGGAACTACGTAGTGAGACCGACCTCGTACGAAGCTGATCGCGATCCAAATCAGAATTGTCCAAAGCACGATGGCCCCCACACCCACCCTCGTAGAGGCTAGTGGGAGCACGAGGCAAAGCGGCACCAGAGATATCAAGGAGACGAGTAACCAGAACAGCGGCCTAATCATAGCCGACTGCGAAATTCTCGTTGCCTCAAAATCCCTGAATAATTCCATAACCATAAACATCCGCAAGAAAGGATGAGCGCGTTCGCCCTTCAATTACGAATTAAATAGCCTTTCTTTTCCGCTAAGAGCGCGGGGCGGAATTTTGGTGACTAGTCCTCGACCGACCGGTACGCAGTTCCGGCATCCAAATTTACCGTCTTTCTTGACCGAATCGCTTCTTCGACAGCGAAGGTTGCTTCGGTGACCTCAACCAATTCCAGGAATGGGATCGGGGCGGAGTTGCTCCGCTTCATGGCTTCGATGGTCAGCTCCAGCTCTCTACGATGACCCTTGTCGCGGCCACCCTTCGACGTCTCCGCCTTTCCGTTACGCGAAAGAGACAAAGTCTTGAAGTCGTCGATACGAGCAATCCCGCCTTGGCAAAATACCTCGAAATACTCCTTGCCTACCGTTCGGTCCCCATTGGCAACGTACAAGAGATTGGCCACCGAGCCATCCTCAAACCCAATGGTGACGCTGACGTTGTCGCCGCTGTAGCGTCGGGCGTCCGGCAATGCGGTGGCAGTCACCGTCTGGATGGCGCATCCCACAACGGCCCGAGCCCAATCGACAAAGTGGCACAATTCCCCAACGATCCGGCCCCCATTCTCCGGTTCCTGAACCCAGCTTTCGCGGGGGATAAACCCAGCGTTGCAGCGGATGTGTACCAGCATAGCTTCGCTGCGGCCGGCGAAGAAGGCCTTCAGCCTTTCCGTAAGCGGCGAGAAGCGGCGATTGAATCCCACCATGAGAAAAGGCGACCGGCCTTCTGCCAAGGCTCTTTGCATACGCCGTTCGCACCGTCTCTAGTTGCTCGCGATTAATCGCCAACGGTTTTTCGACAAAGACGCACTTATTCTGTTCGAGAGCGGCCTTTACATAGCCGGCATGGCTGTCGTGCCGGGTCAGAACGAAAACTGCGTCCACTTCGGGGTTGACAATCAGATCGGAAGGCGACTCAGCGATCTGAAAGCCGAACCTGGTACGAGCCGACTCGGCAGCGGCGCCCGTGCTGCTCGCCACAGATTGCATCACCACTGGTGAGGGGCGGAGAAAAGGAAAGATGACCCCACCCGCAAATCCTCCCGCGCCGATGCATCCCAAGCGCAACTTGTCTCTCGTTCTCGTTTGCGGAATCTGTGCCGGAAGGGAGGACTTCGCCGCGGGCTTTCCATCCGCAGACACATGGTAATCGATAATCCCCGTGTAGGCCCCAGCCTCCATAGCGGCGTATGCCCTCGCGCCCTCCTCGACAGCAAAAGACACTGCAAGCAAAGGATCCACCTGTAACGCGCCGGAAGCCAGCAGATCGAGAAAAGCCTCCATGTTCCGCTTCTCCGTCCAGCGCACAAACCCGATTGGATAATCGTGGCCGCCTTCTTCATAGCGAGGATCGTAGCGGCCCGGGCCGTAGGAGCGAGACATCGATAACGAGATCTCTTTCCTGTACATGTCTGCGCGCGAAACGCCCATGCCGACGTCTCCTACAACAGAAATCCGCCCGCGATCCCGCAGCAGCTTTGCGGCCAATTCCAGCGGTTCAGCCGACTTGGTCGCGGCGGTGATCAGTGCCGCGTCGACACCGTAGCGTGAGAAGGACGCGATAGCACTCTCGAGCCTGGGATCGCTGGTGCTCAGTCCGAGGTGGGCACCCAGTTCGATTGCTCTCGCAGCCCGCTCGCTGGAAAGATCGATCGCGATCACGCGGCACCCGGCGGCGCGCAAAACCTGTATCGCCAGAACGCCCACCAGGCCGACACCAATCACCGCCACCGTCTCGCCAAAGGTGACGTTGGCTTGGCGAACTCCATGTACCGCGATGGCGCCGATCGTTGTCAGGGAAGCGGCCTGGAGGCTGACATTGTCGGGAACATGCACGGCAAGATTTGCGGGGACGAAGTTAATCTCGCTGTGGCTCGCGTATCCTGCGCCCGCGCAAGCCACGCGCTCGCCAGGCCTAAACCCTGCTGCATTTGCTTCGAGCACAAAGCCGGAGCAGGAATAGCCCAGTGCGGACAATGTCTCCAGGCGAGCCTGCACTCGCTGATGAGCGGCCTTCATGCCATTCGATCGCGCGTATGCGAGCATCTGCTTCACCAGGTCAGGACGCGCCATTGCCTTTCCCAGCAGCGACTTTCGGCCAGCCTCAACCGAAGCTCTTTCCGTGCCCGCGCTGATTGCTGAAAAGGCCGTACGCACTAGAATTCCTCCTTCCCGAAGCTCTGGAGCAGGCACGTCATGCACGGCAACCTCGCCGGACTTCATGTCCTCGAGTAAAGCGCGCACGGCACCTCCTTTCGCTCCGCTGCGGGATGGGAATACGGTTGCCCCTGCAGGAGTGAGAGGATGAGCTCCGCCAGCTGGCGAGCTCTTTCATCCCAAGTACCATCTTTCACCACGGCCTGGCGCTGCGCTGCTGCTGCGGGGGTATCATTCCTCAGCGCAGATTCGACTTGCTCGATAAACTGCTGCGTCCCGCGATAGAAACGCAGCCCCGGAGTCTCCAAATATTCGTAAAGCGGCGCCATCACCACTGGTTTGCCGGTCGCCAGATATTCTCGAACCTTGATTGCGCTTCCATAGCCGGTAAAGGTATTGCTCTCGCGCCAGGGTAAGACGCAGACATCAAATTGCCGGATGTATCGCGGCAGTTCGCTATAGGGTTTCGATCCCAGAAAATGGATGTTGGGAGCAGTGATCCGCACCAGGTTGGATTTGAGGCCGAGCATCACCCAATGCCAATCGGGGCGCAGCCGGGCGACCTCCGCCATAAGCTCAGTGTCCATTACATAATCCATCGTCCCAAAGTAGCCCAGAACCGGATGTGGGATGCCGACTGAGTTCCGGCGCCGGTGGAACATCCAAATTCGAGAAGTGTTCAAAATCCACCGCCTGTTCGAGGAAATAGCGATTGGATTCTGTCGCCTCGCCAAAGAGCTTGCGGCCAGAGTACATCACCACAGCTGCTGCATCTTTGAGATAACGATCGTACCTGCGGATGACCTGCGCGGATAATGCGCTGTCTTCGTTCGCCTCGTACTTGTCCGATACTTGGTACAGCAGCAGCTTCTCGCCCAAACGTCCAACCATTTCGGCCGCCGTGGGGATCGCGACCCACAGGATCGGCCGCGAAATACGCAGCAGCAACATCGCCGCTCGGAGCTGTGCGACCAAAAGGATTCGGTTGAGCCATCGGCCAATCCTCGATCCGTACAGCGGAAGGTTCACCGGCGTCATCACCCACAGACCTTCGGGAACCTTGCGCAACCAGCGTGTGTAGCTTTTGAGCTTTCGCCTGATCTTGAGGAAAAAATCGGGGTTCGCCATGGAGGGCAGCCCCATGCTGATGGAATTGACGAACAGGACTTTGTTCGTCCTCGCATAGCGCTTGAGGAGATGGTTCTTGGAGTGAGGATGGTGATACCACCAGTCCTCGCCCGCAAAGCAGACGATGCTCTCTCCTTCCAATCGATCGCTCATGCTCTCATTCCCATTCCACTCTGGTCCGTATGCTCACGGGCAGAGACGCTGTAGTACGGATCAGAATACAACTCACAGGTATGACCGCGCCGTATTCGCGCGAGATCTCTACCGGTTGAACGCGGAGCGCGAGCCCACTCCCTGCCTCACACACCAGGGTCAGCCTTCGCGGCCCCGCGATCTCGCAACGCACAGTCTCCCCACTCATCATCTCAGATGACGCGCGCCACTCGGGGCCGAGCACAAAGCGCAAATCCAGGGAGTGGTCGCCGGCCCCGCTCACCTCGTCTGTCAACAGCAGCGACTGCTCATTCAGGTGCACTGTTCTCTGGTGCCCGATACCGAAGCGAGCATAGCCCTCATGGGAGGCTCGCACCGAGATCCCATCGCCCTCAGTGAAAGCGATATCGGACACGGCCCCCTCATTCCCGCATTGGAAGAGCTGTCGAGGATCGCTGGGGATTGTGTTCTGATCCATTTCATCGATCACCAGGGTGTTGTGCGCCTTGGTGGAGCGATCAAGATTTCGCTGCTCCGCCGAACGCGTGTAGCACCGGCTACCGCTATCGCAGAACACTTCATTTGGTCCAAGACGAAAAACGACAGACAATTTGTCGCAATGGGTATGGCTCCCTTTTCCCCCAAGCCCATTCGGCATGGCGGCAAAGGCGACCGAAGCCTCACCCGCACGAAGCACCGCGAGCCCCGATTCCCGTAGCACCACGATCGGCTTGCCGGCAGCCACCGGCAGTTTGAGCAGATGCGTTGCGCGTGCATAAAGGGAGCCCGTATGGAGGGAATGGCGGCGGCAGGCCGGTTTCATCGCCTGCATAATATCGTCTGGTAGCAGCTCGACCCTGCCGTTATCGCAGTCTCCAAGGTGCGGCAGCCTGCCCGTTTCATCAGCCATGGCCGCGATCCACGCAAACATAAGCCGCAGGCGAGCCTCGAACTCCGGTGCGCGCGCGCACCCGCTTCGTTGCTGCACGGCAAAGGAGTGCAGGCCCATCTGCGCGACCAACAGGTGATAGCCGCTCGAAGCTTCGCGGTTGCCTCCGTCTGCATAGGTTTGCAGCAGAATCTCCCGCTGAATGGCGCGGGCAGATTTGTTCAGGCGCCGCCGCATGCCTGGACCACGGAGATAAGCAGAAAGCGTGGTCAAGCCTGCAATGTTGCTTAGATAATGATTGCTGCGCAAACGGAAAGAAAACTCACTATGCGCCTCGATAAAACGAAGATGCTGCCAAAGAGCAGCGGTCATCTGATCCAACCATGACTGTTCCGGTTCGCTAAATGGCCATAGTAACTCCACCGTGAGACAGAGGCTTATTCCGCGCAGAGCTGCTTCCATGGCAACGGTCCAGTTCACACCGGTGCCCAGCGGGTTGTTCACGATCCAATGGGTAAGTAAGGATTTTAGGGAGTCGCGGTATTTTCTCTCGCCAGTCAGGGTCCATGCTTTGGCGACAATCGGGGCGAACTGCAAACGCGAGAGCTCCCACGGAGCCTTAACATCCGACCCGTCGTGGCGAACGATCTGCATTTTTCCGGAAGTCTCGAGCGGCCAGCGTATCCCGGAAACCCAATCGCAATGCCAGTCCGGTGCAACTCCCAGACGCGGGCATCCGTAGCCCATCAGCGGATACTCTCCTCGCAGGACTGCGTCGGCATAACCAAGAATTGACTCTCGCTCGTCACCGGAAGCAAACTCTGCCTGTGACTCGAAATATCCGATGGGATGAAAGCGGACGCGGCAGGATCCCGGCCCGTTCAGCTGGAATAGCCACTTACGAATAGCCCGGGCACTACGCCATGCTGCTTCTCCTATAAGGATGGGCAGAGGTTCCTGGTGTAAAACGCTTGCGACGGTGTGCAGCTTCACTCCGAATGTCCTTTATAAGGAGTTGAGCACAGGAGGGTTTTCCTCAGCTGCGGACCTCTCGAGTTGCGATCGTGGCACGAGTATCTCGTTCAAAGCGCAGGCCACATTCTGCGACCAGGAATGACGTTCTACCGCTGCCCGCCGAGCTGCGGAGCCAAGTGCTTTGCGCTTTTCCGGGTCGAGAGCAAGCCGCAAAATCCCCTCCGCAAGCTCTTCCGGATCGCCGGGCTTTACCAGCCATGCGGTATGGTCATGCTCCAAAACTTCGGCGAGTTGCTCAAGCCGGCTCGCAACGATACCCTTGCCCATCGCCATATACTCGAAAAGCTTCGTGGGCGAGCCGAAGAACCGGCTCCCGTCCGGCATTGGGACATGGGGCGAAACCAGAATGTCCGCGGCATCCAGATATTCGGCAACCCTCTCGCGAGGCACCAATCCGGTAAAGATCACTGCGCCAGTTTTCTCGTATGCGGCCAGGGCGGATCGCATCTCTCCATGAAGCAAGCCATCGCCCACCAAGATAAATCGCAGGCGGCACGGCTGCTCGCTGCCAAGCAAGCTTACGATCGCCTGCTGCAATACTTCTATTCCATGCCAAAAGCTGAATGAACCCACAAAGCCAATCAAGACTTCATCGTCTTTTACATCAAGTTCTCTCCGCGCTCTTCCACTCCCACGCCCGGGACAAAAGAAATCTAGATCCACCGCATTGGGATTGACGCGAACTCGATCCGCCTGAATACCTCTCTTTATCAAATCATCCCTTAGGGCTTTGGAGACCACCACGATCCTGGTCGCTGATCGCAGTGCCACCATCTCGCACAATCCGATCCAGCTACGCAGGGGCTTAGGATCCCAGTGGCTTGCAATCCAAACTTCCGAGCCGTTGTATTCCAGGATGAGTGGAACCTTCAAGCGTTTCGAGAGGAGAGCTCCGGCGATGGAAAATGCAAAGTGTCTCTGATAAAAAGCACCTGGAACATCGGAACCTAGATACTTCTGCACGCCCCGGGCAAATGCGAAGTTGTAGGAAAGCATCACGGCGCCCCAGAAGAAATAAGGGCGGTTCTCCGCAACGACCAACTCGTTGTCAAAAGCATCCTGCGCCAGGGCTGTGCCAGTGAAGACGCGGCAGCTTTTCCCGGCGTTCTCAAGACCATAAAGGAAACCACGGATGTGGCTAATCGCTCCGCCGCCGGAACCCATGCTCGCCGGGTTGGGAATTAAGTATGCAATCTCCGGCTGCCCAACCCCCGTGCGAGGGGGCGCTGGAACGCGCTTAGACCACATTTGGAGGTAAATCCACCATTTGAGCAATGTCCATCCATCTAGCCAGAGGCTGGTGAAAACTCCTGGAATCGATCGCAGGAGCGACGTGTTTCCGATGGACTCCCAACGCCCGCTCTGATCGCATAAAGCAGTCTCTCGACATCGATGCAAAAAGTGGAGGCACTCAACAATCTGTTTGTGCCTGAATGTCTCGAGAGACTCAAAATAAAAAATAACCGCCCGTCCGCGCAAACCACGAAGCAGACGAATCCGCTGCATGGACGAACTTACTCTAAGCATGCGATGGGGAAATTCTTCGACCAGAGCCCCAGGATAGCGACTGCGCGCGAGTTCGCGAGCCCGTTCCGCCTCTCCCGACCAGACACAGAGATAAACTACGCTACCGATTGCCTTCGATTGGCTCATTAGGAATCTAAATCCCTAACGATCTGGTTTGGCGTAGTGGTTGTAATAACGTGGACTGTAGTAGTAATACTGCGAGCTCATATCGGCCCGCACCCCATTGAGAACAATGCCGATGATATTAGCCCGCACGCGTTTAAGCTTCTCCACCACGCTTGCCACCGCACTGCGATTCGTCCGCCCCGCACGCGCCACAATAATCACGCTATCCGCCAAAGCCGCGATCTCGAGCGGCTCGGCAAATCCAAGCAGCGGAGGGGAATCGATGACCACCAAGTCATACTCCCGCTCAGCCTCGTCCAGGATCGATCGCAACACCAACCCAATCCGGTCCGCTACCCGTCGCGACGCCGGCCCAGCCGACAAAACATCCAGATCCGGATAGGCATACGTCCTCTGCACCGCCTCCTTCCAGTGCATCGTTCCATTCACCACATCGGAAAGGCCACGATCGTTGGAAACCCCCAGCTTAATCACCGGGCGTCGCATGTCGCCGTCAATCAACAGCGTCCTTCGTTGCTGCTGGCTGTGGGCCGCTGCCAGGTAGAGCGCGATGGTCGACTTGCCTTCAGCCGGTGAAGCGGAAGTCACCAGGATGCTCCTGGGATGATGCTCCAGACCCGCAGACAGCAAAATCGAGCTGCGCAACGTTCGGATCGCTTCATCGAAGGCTGCATTCGGCGCCGCCAGCGTCTCCTTGACCGACGTGCCATTGAACCGAGCATCCGGATCCGCAATTAGCTCCAGCATGGGCAAAGTGCCCATCGCAAATTTACCCACGGGCAGTGAAGGCAGCAGAGGAACCCGCAATTCGCGCTGCAAATGCTCGCTGTCGACGACCGTCGTATCCAGGGCGTCCATGAGGAAAATAATGCTCAGGCCGATCATGGTCGATCCGAACAACGCCAGCAGCGCATTCAAGGTCGTCTTGGGAAACGACGGATAGAGCGCGGGACGAGCGACATCCGCCAGCCGGATCGAACTGCTTTCAAAGCTGGCGTTGATCCCGGCTTCGCGAATCTTGCGGATAAGCTCTTCGTACAGCGCCTTATCCGTATCCGCTTCCTGCTTCAGCGCCTTGTACTCAAACGACCGCGCGTTCATCTGGTCGAACTGCGCCTTCGCCTGGGTCATGTCCTGGCGAAGCAGGCTCTCCCGGTTCACTGCTTGCTTATAATCGACACCCACCCGTTCCACGATCCGCCGCCGCAGAACGTCGACTTCCCACTGCAACTGGCTCACCTGTCCGGCGGCCTTCTTATAGACCGGATGAGATGATCCGAACTGCGTCTTGACATCGGCGAACTTCTCCGTTGCATCGTTCAGCTTGGCTTCCAGGTCGCGCAACTGCTCGCCTTGCTCCGATGCCTCGGCTGCCGGCAAGGAGCCGTTCTTCACTGCGTTATACGCCGCCTCTTTTCCTGCCCGGTCGACTTCGGCTGCCGTGAGGTCGTTATCGAGGTGCAGCAGCCGGGCGGAAAAGACGTTCGTCTTCTCCTCAGGGTTGATCACGTCCAGATCTTTTTCCAGGTTGGCCAGCGCCCCCGCCGACCGCTCCATTTGTGCTTTCAGCTCTTCCAGCTGCCTTTCCATGTAGCCCGTCATCTGGGAAGCTGCCTGGTACCGAATATCGTACGTATGACGGATGTAGCTGTGGGCAATTTCGTTGACCACGTCTGCCGAGAGTTGCGGATCCGGAGACCGGTAACTGATCAGAAGTAGAAAGGTGTGCAAAGGGCGGGTGATTTTCAAGGCCGGTAGTTTAATCGGCGCGTCCTTGAGCCGCGAGGAGAGCAGCTTATCGTTCGCCAGCTTGCGCATCGCGGGTGTCAGCAGATTGTACTTCTCGACCACCGGACGCAGAACGGCGTCCGATTGCACGATCTGCTCCTGCGTGGTGAGGTAATTCTCCACATCCGCTGAGTTGACTGCGGTCGTACTCTCAGCGCCCAGAACCGCGGCTGGAGTCTGACGGTCGATGTCAATCACCGCCGTAGACTCATACAGCGGAGTCAAACGTTTGGAAACGATCACTGTGGCGATGACTGAGAAAACTACGAACCCAAGCAGCTTCCAGCGGTGGCGCTTAACCACCCAAAGATATTGGGAAAGCGAGGGTCCATTGAGCGGCGTTTCCTTTTCGATTCCAGAGAGAATGACACGCGGCGAGATCGGCCGGCGCTCCAAACCGTTTGCGCTCTCATCGACTCTCTCATTTGGGATCGCGATCTCTTCTTTACGCATGCGGTGGTCTCAGTGCCAGATGATGTAGTCGGTAGCGGTTGCGGTCCCTAACCCGGCGATCCGGTCTAAGGTTTCTGCCGTGAGACGTTTTCCGTTGTTATCGGGAATGTAGAGTATGTCGTTGGCCTGCAGGGGCACGTCTGGCGATTGGCGCTTCATGATCTTCGCCAGCTGGACGGGCACTTCTGTCTTCGCTGCCGCCTGGCGACCTGCGATACACATAGGCCACCTTGGCAGAGTAGGGGGTCAAGCCTTCCGAGAGAGCCAACAGCTGCAGAATCGTGGTCTCTTCATCATTTCTTACCGGGTACGCTCCGGGTTTCTTCACGTTGCCGACCACGTAGATCTTGAGCGCCTCGGGAACCAGCACTTCCTCGCCGCCATGCAGCATCACGTTTAGCGCGGGATCGGCATTGTCGATCAGCTTCCGCACCGGTATGGTCTGCGTGATCCGGGCAGGCTTTCCGTCGCGCATGACTTCCTTGCTGACGACAATATCGGAGCCGGCATCCTCTCTGATCCCCCCTGCCCGCGCGATCGCATCCAGTAGCGGAATAGGCCGCGTCGCCTGAAAGACCAGCGGGTTCTTGACCGCCCCCACGACGTTAACCGGCCGGCTCTGGTACTCGACGATGGTCACGGTCACGATGGGGTCAACCAGCACATTCCCCTTAGTCAGCGCTTTGGCGATCGCCGATTCCAGCTGGGAGGGAACCATTCCTCGCACCTGAACGGGGTCTTTGAGCATGGGCAGACGGATATTGCCATCGGCGTCCACCCGCACGGTGCGCGTCAGTTCCGGGGAATCGTAGACGGAGAGCGCCAGCAGATCGTCGGGCCCAACCGGTTGGGTCGGCAAATTGGAGTAGGCGTAATCGAGATTCGGCGCCGAAGAAACGGCTCGCTCAGACTGTTGGGCGTAAACCGCTCCGCCCAGAGCGAGAAAGCACACACCAACCGAGGGCACACCCATGCGGGCCACCGCGCGACCCCAATGGCGAGCGCTGCTGCACGCTTGCAGAAAGGCAAATTGGATGGCGGCAATCGTGAGCTGCGTCATGACGGATGCGGAAGAACGTCTAATTCCAGTCCTTGGTGGGCCGCTGGCGGTACCGGTTGGCGCAGTTATACGCCTCACGGTCCCGAATGTCATCTCTCGGTCCCTCCCAGGTAGACGATCGATCACCCTCCATTCGCTGTTTCTTGAGTGTAGCCTCAGAACGCAGGAGAATCAGCCCCGGAAGTGGAGATTTTCTCCCCTGGGCAATGCTCTGCCGTGGCGCCCGTTAGCCTGACTTCTTTGAGCGCAAGCTTTCCCTCCAGGCGCACCGTGCCCGGCTGCCGTTGGTAAAGCAGCGATAGACGCACAAATGCAGCTCCATCCGGGGCGGCAAAGCAAGCGTACGCTTCCCCTCCTTGCTCCGCGGAGAGACTCCCCGTCCTGGCCAGCACGGCGCCCGATCGATCGTCCGTCACCGACCATTCCAATCCGCTGCCCGGAGAAATGCCGGTGGTCCCGTAATCGACGACCAGGGCATAGTCCTTTCGCTCTTCCACCGGGGCGGTCTGATCCATGAGTAGAAAACCGTCCGGCTCGTCGCCGGAAAATTCGAAACCAAGCGCATTCGGGCTGACGTTCAGAAATGAACTCACCCCCTCGACCGTCTTGAGGCGCCAATCGAAGCCTTGGGAAATGGGCGATTTTCCAAATGTGCCGTTGGTGACTGCGTATGGGGGCGCAAGCGGGGCATACGATATCTGACGCCGGGCCGCAAGCCCGTTCCACAGGGGTAACGCCAGATCGGGACGCTTGTTCGCGATCAGCCAATCGCAGACCCCCAATAGGGTTTGGGTCTCACTGTTTGCTGTCAGCAACTGCGATGCCGCCTCCGTCACCGCCTTTGCATCGCCCTGAGTCATTAGAAAATTTACGAATTGGCCAGCGAGCAGCGGCCTTCTAATTTGCAGGCGGCTCGCGATCTCCCCCCCATTCGGACTCACATACCAGGCCAAGCGGAACAGGGGTGTCGCGTCGCCCGGGTCCATCCGGGCGGCCTTTTGTGCCCAGTACCAGAAACGCGCAGGGTTCTCCCGGCGAAAATAAAAGTTGGCCAGCGACCAGCTGGGAAGAAAGGTGGCATCCACGCTCCCTGCTTGCAACAGAGCTTTTTCGGCCCCGGGCAGATCGTCCCCAGCCTCGGATAAAAGTCCTAGCTGGATCCAACTGGACGCATCATAGCGATTGAGTTGCACCGCCCTTTGCAGCAGCGACTTCGCCGAAGGCGGGTCGAGGGCGTAGATCTCGCCCGCCAGCTGTGCTGGATATGCCCCATTCAAGGGCATCCACCGCATGGCCAAACGGGTGCTGTCCTGCTGATTCCGGCGCGCCGCAAGGTCAGCCACGGCAAAGCGCACGTTCCAGACGACGCCCAAAACCAGCGCCGCCAAACAGCTGGTCTGGATCGCGAGGACGCCGGGTCGCTTCAGGGCGAACACCCCGGATTTCCTGTGGATTTTGGTGTTGTTGACGGAGTTCATGCGGCTTTCCTTACTGAAAGCCGCACGCGCGGTGGTGTCCGGCGCAGCGTACAGGAAATCCGGGACACGCCCCGTTTCATTTGCTTAGCTTGTCGATCTGCCGATCGAGTTCGGAGATCGCGTCAAATGGTTTGGCAAACAGGTTTTCCCAAACGATATGCTGCGTTCCCGCGGCACTATCCAGGTTGATCACGCTGGCCACGATGAGATCCTTACCGAGGGGAAGGTAGACGGCTGCCAGGCATTTTGTATATTTGGGCGAATAGAAAACAGAGTATACCCGGGTCTCCTTCACCACCGCGGTAAAGGTCCTGCCGACCCTTGCGGTTTGAGCATCGCAATCGGCTTGCGCCTTGCGCGCCAGCGTCTTCTCAGCCGCCTTCTGCTGTACTGTCTGCCCGTGTGCAAGAACGCTAAATAAAAGTGCCGCCATGATCCAGCGCGTGCGCATACTGTGCAACCTCTCCTGAAAAGCATCCAGGGAATATCCACATATCATACTGATCGACGTTTTCTGGTGGTTTTAGATCGCGGCGGCCTGTGGCTCCAGGCAGGGGTGGTTCTCGCGTCGAAGCAGCAGGCCGAGAAGGATCCAGTTGCCCGCGGCCAGGCCGCCATCCGTGACCAGACTCGACCAGGCCGCTCCGTGCCATGAGTAGGCCGGGATGAGCCAGAGGTTGAGGCCGAAATTGAGCCCGGCCGCGCCCAGCTGCGCGACGGTGCGGTAGCGTTGGTAGCCGGCGCCGGTAAGCGTGTCTCCGGCTCCGAGGTGGAGGCTGCGGAAGACCGGCAGCAGGCACAGCCATTGCAGCGCGGAGACACTGCTGGCGAAGCTGCGGCCTACCACGTGAGGAATGATAGGCGCGGTCAGAAACATGACGGCGGCCGCCAGCAGGCCAAAGGGCAAGGTCTTGCCCAGCAGCTTGCCGGTGAACGCAATGGAGCCCCGCGCGCCGTTCCTGCCCATCTGGCAAAAGCGCGGGAACGCAGCTGAATGCAGCGCGCGGATGGGAGTGCAGCTGGTGTCGATGACCCGATAGGCCATGCTGTAAATTCCATCCGCCGCCAGCATGCCGTAGCGGCTGAGCATGGTCTTATCGATGTCGTTGTAAACCGAAGTAGTACTGGCGGCGAAGGAGAAGCCGACGCCCTCCAGGGCTCGCTCCCGAAGCAGGCGAAAGTCGAATTTCGGCCAGCCCAGACGGGTGGTCACCAGGATCAGCGCCATCGCCGCAGAAAGGCAGGAGACGAAGAGCGAAGCCGTCGCCCATTGGCGCACGGTCGCACGGTGGAGAACGAGCACCATAGACGCCGCGGTGACTAGGCGCGCGATGTTTGTGAGCGAGGTGAGCACGGCGGTATGCTTGAGCTGTTCAAAGGCCTGAAAAGCCTGGCCGCCAGCCTCGGCGATTCGCGCACAGGTGCACTCGCCCACGGCGACGAGAACGATGACCGATGCGCTCGCCGGGCCGACCATCCACTTGCCGAATCGGGCCAACGCCAGGATCACAAGAAAACCAACGCTCAGAGTGGTGATGAGCACGTTGCCCCAATATTGCGGGAATTCGCTTTTATGGCGGCTCACCTGGCGGAGCATAACCACGCCTGAGCCGAGCATGCTGTACTGGCTCAGCAGAGAAACCGCGGCCGCGGCGCCCACAAGGATTCCATATTGGTCGGCGCCGAGCAATCGGGCAAGCAAGATGAAGTAACATGCCTGCACCGCGAAGTTAACGCCCTGACCGAGAAACATCCAGCCGGCGTTCTTAGCCAGCCGGCTTCGCAGCAGATCGTGCATCAAGCCCTTCTTCGTATCCGGATATACACCTGCATCGGCCGAAAATCGATTGCGCGCGAACTGCATTCATCCGCGGTTGACCACGCACCTGAAGGATAAGCATGCGAGACCAGCTCCATGCGCTTTCCGGATCAAACGCTGCGTAACCGGGATTGCCCGGCTAGGCCCATCACCTCAATCCGGCGAAATTGCCACCGTAACTGCGCGTGGTAATCAAAGTGCATCTTAACAGGACAGCTGTGCTTCAGATCCGGACATTATTCCTCACTTGCGTCTTACTTCTGTCAAACTAAAGTTGATTTCCACCGCGCATTCTGTCACCGTTTGGCTTGGATCATCACCGAAGTAACCGTATGTTGGTATGGTAAGTCTTCGGCGCATGAGTAACTTTGCGTTCGACCAGTGATGGTCTAAGTAGGAACCAGTAAAACAAATTGGATAACTGAGCATTGGAAGTCGAAGCATCTCTACTAATCAGGCTAACTTAAGCGGGAATACTGTTGCTGCCCGCCAACGGAAGCCCTGTTGTCGTTTATTCTTCAGCGCGAAGAATCTCCTACGTTCGGGTCCTCGTGACCGCAGGGGCAGAAAAACTGCGAGTTCACGTGCGGCAGGCAGTTGATCGAAGTCCACTAGAACCACAGGCGGCAGTGCATGGTGACCGGCTTTCCTCTACCCTCTGCAGAGCAGATGGGGTTACGTCCTCCCTCAGTCCTCAAGCAACCCTTCCTGATTCTACGCGTAGCCATGGGGGCGGCGATTCACGCGCTACTCGATCTCTGTTGCATCGCTATCGCGTGCATCGCCGGCATCTTGGTCTATGAGTTGTATCGGCCGTTAGACCTGCACGACGCATGGCTTCTGTGTGCAGAGCTTTCGCTCAAGTATGGGTTGGCGTTCGTGATTCTTGCCCAGGCCCATCACCTTTATACGCAACGCGCCACCCTGCTCCAGGTAGCAGACACGGCACGTATCCTCAGGGTTTCCGTCTACGGCCTGACACTTCTCTCGGTCGGCAATTACTTCACCAAGGCCGATATGCCACGCTTGCTCCTAACCTACTTCTGGGTTTTTTCCACGCTCCTGCTGGTCGTGCAGAAGTACTCAACCAGCAGAATCATTCGCGATTGGAATTCGTTTGCGGCCCACCAGCGCCGGGTGCTCATCTGCGGCACAAATCGCGAGACGCGCCGCCTCTTCTCGTACCTGCTGCACTCTCCCCACCTGGGCCAGATACCCGTTGGGTTTCTGGATGAAAGCGGTTTCGATAGCCGCCGTGTCATCTATAGCCACGATTACAACCTGAAACACCACGTACCTGTCATTTCCGAGCCGCTCTCGCAATCCCTTCTGCGCTCTCTGGACGTGCAAGAGATCTTCGTGACCCAAACTGTTTCTCAGCCACGCATGCACGAACTTCTCGCTCTAGCAGCCACAGCCGGAGTCAGGGTCTCTTTGGTAGGCGCAGGTCACCCCAACTTTGCCGAGCGTTCCACTTCGGTGCAGATGATTGACGGTCTCATGGTTACCACGTTCGATGGCGACGGTGATCACCCGCTGCCTTACATTCTTTTCAAAAGGGTCTTTGACCTGGTCTTGTCCTCTTTGCTCATCCTGCTCACGCTCCCGATGTGGATGATTGCCGCCGTCATGGTCAAAGCGACGTCCCGCGGACCGGTTTTCTTTCGCCAGGAGCGGACGGGTCAATCGGGCAGACGCTTCGTCATGCTCAAATTCCGCAGCATGTATGTAGACACGCCAAAATACGGGCGCTCTCCCGAAAGCTCAGACGACACGCGCATTACTCCGGCGGGAAGATTTCTAAGAAGAACCAGCATGGATGAGCTCCCTCAGCTGCTGAACGTCCTGACGGGAGAGATGTCCCTGGTCGGCCCTCGTCCGGAGATGCCATTTATCACAGACACCTATACCCCGCTCGAGCGTCGCAGGCTCTCCGTTCCTCAGGGGTTGACCGGTTTGTGGCAACTCAGCGGCGACCGCAAGTTCACCATCCACGAGGCGCTCGAGTACGACTTGTACTATATCGAGAACCGCGGCATCTTTCTTGATTTCGCGATCCTTCTGCACACCCTGTTCTTCTCTATGAAGGGCCTCTAGCCCATCTTGTGCACGCCCGGCAAACCAGTCTTGATCAGATCAATGTCTTGCTCCGAACTCATAAGCCTGGAACGACTTAGTCATCCCAAATACACGCTCTTGCACGATGTGGGCTCGAGGGAAAAGCCGCTTGACCTGCCGCCCGGTCAGCAGATTAATGCTGCGTACTTCGGCTTCGGCTTCAGCGCGCACCGGCTTTTTACGGACAAAGGCGAGGTCGAAACGCTGAAGGAGGCTTGCTCTTACACTGATCGGGAGAAACTGAAAAAAAGGAAAGATGAAATGGGGTTCCAAAGGGAAATAATAGTTCGGTGTTTGTACGTAGTAGTTCTTGCCAACGCGCCGGACTTCGTCGGCCATCTGTTTAATCCGTACCTCTTCACCCACATGCTCAATGACGGAATTAGAAAACACAATATCAAATTCCCCGTCTCGGTACTGCGGCATGTTGCAAGCATCCCCCACCACGCATTCAATGTTTTTATGCCCGGAGATTTGCGGTACTGCGTTTAGAACCGTAATAAAGATGCCCTCTTGATCAGCAAATCCGATCCTTTCCCACACTCTGCGGGTACCCCCCACGTCCAGGATCCTCATGGGGCGCTCTATCGAAGACGCAAGGTCGCGAAAGAACTCCCAGCGCTTCTGCCTGAACCGCGAATTAAAGGAGTCAGGCTTCCACACATCGAAAAGTCTGCCTATCCGCCCATTAGGATTCATAGGTTGTCTTTCTTTCTCCGATTCTCGAGGAAGGGTGAAATTGATTGTGGCTTTTGCCGACTTATCCACCTACGTGGCACTGCCCACCTGCGTGAATCTTTGGATGCCTTCAGGCACCAGTTTTTTTTGAAATCGTCCGCCTACCGTGGCACACGCCCTTGCGTGGGCGCCGCTGCGATTTGACTGAGTTTAACAAGGGATGGGCTCGATGCACGCTCAAAGAGGTGCAAGTACATTGTCTTGTTTCAAATCGGCACCAGCGCCCCGCAGTTGCACCATCGGTATATGCGGGCAGAAATTAGATCCAGTACCACGGAGCAAGTACCCGGCCTACACTGCGCACATAACACTTGAGAAGTTCTCTGCCTTTGGAGTAATTGCCGTTGTCCCAACCGCGGACGCCGTCGATGAAAGGTTCTTTGTAGAAGCGCGGAACCAGGCGCGCGCCCCGGGCCCGCTTCGGCAAATAATCTCGCATGTGCATCTCGTGTGTCTTGGAGTCGAGATCGTCGGCAACGCCGCGGAAGATGCGGTCGTATCCGGTCGAAGTCCAGGCCATCAGGCGCATGTCCATCCAGCGCCTGGGGTGGTCCTTCATGTCCACATATGCGTCAAAGCCGCGCGGCGCGCTGGCGATGATCGATGCCAGATTTCTCACCATATATCGACCGGTAATTTTCCAGACTACATGGTTCACCCCAGCCTCGATCACCATGATCGAGGACGTCATGGCGTAATCCAGCAGCTTGAACTCACCGTGGGCGCGGCCCTTTTCTGCATAAAGGTGAACTCCATAGTTGCACAGGAACTCGACCCGCTCCGTCAACCCCCGGGAGGCAACCAACTGCCGCAGAGTGGTTACGTCGCTGTCAGAATTCTCGACGAAGATAATCCCGTGCAGCGGACGATCAATCAAGCCAAGATAGAAGCCGAGCGCGTCGTCGTAGTCCTTCAACCGCGCCACGGGATCGGTGCGCGCCAGGTTCCGCGCATTGTGAGGGGTAATGGTCGCTGTCATTAGCAGGATGTGCTTGGTTGGGCTCGGCTGCTTGCTCGCAGACCGTCGCTCGGAACCGCCCCCGGGGTCTGACAGTGAGGTCGATGGGGCGCGGAAAATTGAAGGGGCCTTGTGAGAAATATGACTTTGCATACTGTGCTTTCAGGCGTTGGAGACGGCCGGCAAAATTGGAAAGGCAGCAATGTAGCGCCGAGTATGAAAACACCTGGTCGCCGGCGCTTCATGCCATTCGAGCGAGATGGGAGAACTCTTCCCAGACAAATCTAGGAGAGGTGGCGCGGAGTGTCCAGAAAAATTCCCAAAGAACACAACCTTGAATTCCCAAAAAGGCAAGACAGCAAAATGGGCCTCGTTCGCACCCGCGGCCAGAGTCTCCAGCCGGATCAGGTGATGCTGATCAGCACCGCGGTCAGCGCAGGGATGAAGCAAGTCACCCGCGTACCTTCCGGGGTTAGCGTGTCGGCGCTGGCCGGGGTAAAGCCACCAGCTATATTCACGGTGGCGCCCTGGATGGTAACTCCGGAGGTCGCTGCCAGGCTCGCACCCGTCATCGTTTGCAGCGTCGCTGACTGGATGTTCTGGTTGGTGGCGATGGTGAGCGTCAGATTCTGCAGGGCGTCCTTGTTAACCAAAACGACGTTCAGCCCTCCGCTCGCGGTCCTCACCGCGTAAGCCGTCGCGTCTACGGTCCCGGCCACGAGTTGTGTTTCGAGTATCGTCCCGGGACCAGCGAGCGTAAAAAGCAGCATACCGTAGTACACCGGCCGGGCCTCGACCACCCCGCCGTCGTTATCAGCGATCGGGGTATAACCAGGCGCGTTACCGCCGCCGTGCATGTTCACTCCGGTAGCGCCGCCCAAAGCCACATCAAAAAGAAAATCAATCACCCACAGAGAGGAAGCGTAACTGTTGCTGACGCCGACAGCGCCCCCATTGTAAAAGGAGTTGCACTCGCTTATCCGGTAGGGAATGCCCAGTTGCTCGGCTCCCGGGTTGAGCATTGCCAGGTAGCCGGCGAGTTGGGGATCAGGGCTGATGAGGAAGGCGGCGGTGGCCGTCGGGCTGTACCCGCTGGCTCGATAGTAGTGCTGGGTCAGCAATGTGATCTCGGCCGCCGTAGTTGCCTGGCCGAAAGGCAAGGTCCAGGTGGTGATGTGGTCCCCCCCGCCCGCCGCTGGGCCGGTGATGGCTACCTGGGGCGCAGACTGGAGGATTGCGGAGCGAAACATATTCCAGCGGGCAAGAAAGTCCTCCAAGGTCCAGTTACCGGCAAAGAAATTACCCGCTGCGCCGTATTCGTCAGGCTCATTGCCGATTTCGATGCCGAGAAGATTCGGACCGAGAACCGAGGCTGCATACGCTACTTCTTCGGCAGCCAAGGCAGCAGTCGAGGTAGCGAGATTGACACCGTAGAGGCACAGCCAGCCGGTCGCTTGCAGGAAGCCCGCCAAAGCCTTGATTTCGACGGGCGTGACCTGTAAGTGGGTTCCCGTGGAGTCAGGCGTCCACATTACATGGTCGACCGATCCGCCCCCAATGCGAAGAACGCCGTCGCCAAGGCGCCGAAAGAGCCCAATGAGGTGCTGGTTGGACTCATGAAAATAGGAGTATGTCATCGCCGACTTCTCATAACTCAAACCCATGAAGCGCGGCGGAATTGTCCCGCTGGGGGTGGTTGTCACCGTCAGGGAAGCCTGGACGACAGGACCTGGAATTACCGGCAGGGGACTGCCGGAAGGTGGAGTGTAGATGTAGTTCGAAGTGTAGCCGCAACCCTGAACGCAGGCGAGCGCTGCCCACGAAGCTGCTCCCTCAAGGAGCCGGCGCCGGCTTAGCCTCGAACTGTTCCTATGGCTCACGATGATTGTAAGTGCTGCGTTCATCGGCGAAGGTCTTCGCCGGTTGAGTAGGCTGCGATGCTGAATCCCCTCGCTGTGCCAATTTTGCACAGCATACGCTGGCGGCCGCGCACATGCACCGAAGTGGGCAGCTAAAAAGAGCCTGCCTTGTCTAAGTGAACTTATGGCGATCGCCAGGGCCCAATCGTTTGCCCGAAGTTTCACTGGTAATGAGATGTGTTCAAAGTGGGACACCGCTGTTTCAACTTAGAACGTAGTTCATGGTCAGTACAGTTTCTTTGAAGGCCAAGGTTGCTTTCCACTAGCCGTTCTGTCACCTTTTGCAAAGATTAAAGAACAAACGTAATCACCCGATAGCACTATTGTCTTTCGCATTATCTCCTGTGCTGACTTCCAAGGCTTGTGAAGTTAGACGTATCCATTGACCGCCGCAATTTGGCTAGGAGACCTCCTCCGCATGAACGCCGTAAGTATGGACTACGAAAACGTCACCGAAACGGTTGTGTTTTTGGGGGTGACGCTACAGCCCAGATCGATGCCCGAAATGAATAAGCTGGTGGAGCGGGGAATTCGCGAGCGCCAAAGATGGATTATCGCGAACCACAACCTGCATAGTGTGTACCTGTTCCATAGGCATCCAAAGCTGCGCGAATTCTACTCCCATGTTCACTGGACTTACCTGGATGGTATGCCGTTAGTGGCTCTGGGCCGCCTTTACGGTTACCCGTTGCAGCGCAAACAACGGGTCACCCATGCGGACTGGATGGGTCCGCTGATGGAGCTGGCTGCCGGCAGAGGCTGGCGCGTCTTCAATCTTGGGTCGCCGCGGCAGGTTGCGGAGAGTGGCGCTGCGCAATTACGTAAGCGCTACCCGGCTTTGCAGATAGAGGTGAGCGACGGATACTTCGACGCACGCCGCGACAGCGATGAGAATGAAGCCCTGATAGCGCGAATTAACGCCTACAAGCCTGATCTGTTGATGGTGGGGATGGGTATGCCGCGGCAGGAGTTTTGGACACAAGAGAACTTTGCGCGGCTGAAGGCCCATGTAATTCTTTCGTCCAATGGGGCCGCCTTCGAGTATGTCGCTGGTGCGGTGCCGACACCTCCGCGTTGGGCAGGCCGGATAGGACTGGAATGGATATTCCGGTTGGTCCATGAGCCCCGTCGTCTCTTTGCCCGCTATCTCATTGAGCCGTGGTACATACTGCTCTTGCTGCTGCAGGATTATCCACGTAACCGCCACGGTGTCAAGCTGCGGGCGAGCGCACAAGTGGGCGGCGATTGATCACCATGGGCCCGAACCAATGGCAGCCTCAGGGCAAGCAATGTTGATTCTAACTACCCATCATCGCGCCGGATCCAACTGCGCGGCGATGGATCGAACGGGAAGCAAAATGAACCAGGGTAGGCAAATCGATCGCAGGGTGTTCATTCAGGGGTTGGGTGCGCTGGGTTTGTCGGAGTGGACTTGGCGCCGGGCAGCGGCCCAGGCTGCGACGGTCCCGCTGCAGCGGCTGGCCGAAGAAAAGGGGCTCATGTTCGGTTCCAGCCTGGCGTTGAAGTACTGCGTTCAATCCCCGGCCTATCAGCAGCTGTTCATATCGCAATGCGACATCGCGACACCGGAACTGCATATGAAGTGGGACTCACTCAGCAGCCAACCTGGGGTGTACAACTTCGGGAATGCCGACAGGTTTGTGGCATTCTGTGCCACCAACCGCATGAGGATACGAGGGTGCACGCTGGTCTGGCACGACGCTCTGCCTGCGTGGCTGGCCCCGCGGCTCACAGCGGCCAATGGGCAAGCGATGCTGACGGACCACATCCATAAGGTAGCCGGGCACTTCGCCGGTAAGTTGTACTCCTGGGATGTGGTGAACGAAGTATTGGACCCCGCGAGTCGTCGGCCGGATGGCCTGCGCAATACTCTTTGGCTCGAGAACTGCGGCGTCGATTACCTGGAGCGGGCGTTCCGGGCGACCGCTGACGCTGATCCCAGCGCTCTGCTGGTGTGGAACGAGAATTATCTCGAGCTCTCGAACGGCTTCGGCGCAGCGAAGCGTACTGCCATGCTCAACCTGCTCGATGGCATGCTGGCGCGCGGCGTTCCTATCCACGGTATCGGCTTGCAGGCGCATCTGCGCGCTGATCAGGCGACGGCCTTAGGGGATAAGAGTTACGAGGCCTTTCTGGGCGAGTTGGCGCGACGCGGAATGAAAATCTTTGTCACCGAGCTGGACGTGCAGGATGGGACCTTACCGGCCGATACCCGGGCACGCGATCAGGCGGTGGCCCAAATATACAGTCGGTTTCTTAGCGCGACTCTGCGCCAACCGGCGGTGCGAGGGATTGTCACCTGGGGGCTTGCGGATCCCTTCAGCTGGCTCGGCGGATACCGTCCGCGCAACGATGGTTTACCCGTGCGGCCGCTGCCGTTCGATGCCGACTTCCAGCCCAAAGCGGCGTATTACGCCATGGCCGCCACACTTCAGTCAGCGCCGCATCGCGGCTAAAACGACAACAGGGTAGGTGTAACGTGGACCACAACTCTCAACCAGCTTTCGGCGCAGGGAAAAGCCTGCGTACCTGCCTTGCCGCAGCTCACAGTCATCCTGCCTTTGCACTCTATGCCGCGGCCTCTGCCCCATGCCACGGTCTCGTAAACCGTGAACCTCCCTTGAAGGAGTGTCAGCAATGATCGTTGTTTCTGCCGTAATCCCCACTCGTGGAAGACCTGAGCTCTTGTGCCGGGCGGTGCGTAGTGCCCTGGCCCAGACTCTGCGCGAGATCGAGGTGGTGGTGGTCATCGACGGCGAGGATCCTGCCACCAGGATCGCGTTGGATGAGCTGGCGCAGCAAGACGGACGTCTGCGTGTGCTTGCGCTGGCGGCCAGCGTGGGAGGATCGGACGCGCGTAACCGCGGCGTCGATCTGGCGGCAGGGGAATGGATCGCGTTTCTCGATGATGATGATGAGTGGCTTCCGGGTAAGCTCCAGGCCCAGATCGACGCAGTGAGGGCATCGAAGGCGTCCATCCTGATCGGGACCTGCAGGATGATCGCGCGTACCCCAGGCAAGGACTATGTGTGGCCGCGGCGCCTGCCGGCCAGCGATGAACAGCTGGGCGAGTACATTATGGCGCGGCGTTCGTTTACTCGCGGCGAAGGATACCTCCAGACATCGACCTTCTTTGTCCGTCGCTCGCTGATGCAGGCGCAGCCGTTCAAGAGCGGCCAGTTGAAGCACCAGGACACCGAGTGGGTGCTGCGCCTGGGCCGCCTGCCCGGGGTCCAGGTGGTCTTCGCCGATGAGGTACTGGCGATTCACAACATAGAAGAGGCACGCGCCACCGTAAGCAACAAATCCAATTGGCGCTACTCGCTCGATTGGCTGCGCCGCGATCGGTACCTGTTCACCCCGCGCGCGCTGTCCGGCTTTGTCTTGTACCAAATTGCCGCCGAGGCGTCCGATCAGAGAGCATGGCGCGCATTCCATCTGCTGTTGCTCGAGGCCTTGCGCCATGGCAACAGCACCCCCCGCGATTTTGCGATCTTTCTGGCCATCTGGTTGCTGCCTCGCCGCGCCCGCCGCCGTCTGCGCGATTGGATGGCGCGCCGGCCCGCGTTTCGTTCGCTGGTGCCTTCGTCATGAGAATCCTGCAGCTAACCCGGCAGTTTCTTCCTGCCCAGGGCGGCTTGGAGAGCGTCGTCGAAGGCCTGAGCGTTGCCCTGCAGCACAATGGGCATACAGTGCAGGTGGCCACACTTCGCTTGCTCTTTGCCACCGGAGCCATGGCGCCCACGGAATCGGTCGAAGCCGGACTCGCGGTGCGCCGCATGCGCCACTGGGGCCCGCGCCGCTATCCGGTGGCGCCGGCCGTGCTGCAGGCGATCCGCGGCTACGACCTGGTGCACATCCACGCCATCGACTTCTTCGTGGATTATCTCAGCCTGCTGCGTTTGTTCCATCGCATCCCGCTGGTAGTTAGTACGCATGGCGGTTTCTTCCATACTCAGCGCGCGCGTGCGTTCAAAGAGATTTACTTCAAGACCGTCACCCGCCAGTCCCTGGGCGGAGTGGGGGCAGTGGTTTGCGTAAGCCAGCACGATCGCGAGATGTTCGGGAAGATTGTGTCCCCACAGCGCCTTCGGGTCATCGAGAACGGGGCCAACATCGATCGTTTTTGGAGCTTGAAGAAAAAGGTCGAGCCGGGATTGATCCTCGGCATCTCGCGTCTGGCCGAGAACAAGCGGGTGGAGAAGGTATTGGAGGCGATGGCTTTGCTGCAGCACCGGTATCCCGGCATGCATCTGGAGTGGGTCGGAGCGGATTCTGACGGGCAGCGCGCCGCTCTCGAGCGTCGGGTGGCCGAGCTTGGGCTGAGCGGCCGGGTGCGCTTTCATGGCGCGGTCAGCGGCGAAGAGTTATACCGTTTGCTGGAGCGGGCACACCTGTTCGTGTCCGCTTCCAGTTACGAGGGCTTCGGGCTGTCGACCATCGAGGCCATGAGCGCCGCCACCGTGGTCGTGGTCACCGCGGTGGGAGCGCACCCTGACGTAGTTCAAGACGGGGTGAGCGGCTTGCTCGTTGGCCGCGATGCGACTGGACTCGTGGGGCAGATGGAATGTGTTCTTTCCATGCCGGCAGAGAAATTGGCCAGCATAGGGGACGCGGCGCGGGCGGCGACCAAGCGGTTTTCCTGGAGCCAGATCGCACCTAAGTACGAGCAACTGTACCGCGAGGTGCTTGACACCGGAAGACGTTTCGAGGCCCGGCTGCCATGAGCCAGGGAACCATTTTGATCTTCCGCACCAATCTGCTGGCGCCCTCGGAGACGTTTATCGTGGCGCAGGCAGCAGCCATGCGGCTGTTTTCGCCCTATTTCGTGGGCTGGCGCAGGATGGCCGGGATTGCAATATCTGAAGACACCAGCTGGACCGTCGATGGCGGCGGCCTGCGGGGAAAATTGCGGCAGCTGCGCTTTCGCTATGCCGGCCCCACGCGGGAGCAGATTGCGCGGCTGCGGGCGCGCGCTCCACGGCTCGTCTATGCGCACTTCGCTCCCGATGGCTACGCAGCGATGCAGCTTGCCGAACAGCTCGGGGTGCCGCTGGTGACCGCCTTACACGGATATGACGTGACCATAAGTGATCGGGCCATGGGGGCAAGACGGCTGGGTCGTGAGTATCTGCAAGGCCGGCCGGCACTGCAGAAGAAGGGTGCGCTCTTTGTTAGTTGCTCCGCGTATATCCGCCAGCGAGGCCTGGAGATGGGATACCCCGCGGAGCGCACCATCGTGCATTCGATCGGCGTCGATGTGGAGCGGTTTAAGCCGCCCGCGGTGCGGCGGCGGGAGAAAATTGTCCTGTTTGTCGGGCGCCTGGTGGAGAAGAAGGGTTGCGCCAGCCTGATTGAAGCCATGGCCAGGGTACAGCACTGCGACCCTGCGGCTGAACTGGTAGTGATTGGGGATGGTCAATTGCGCCCGGACTACGAGGCGCGCGCGGCCGCGCTGGGCGTGCGTTGTCGCTTTTTCGGCACCCAACCAACCAACGTGGTCCGGGACTGGATGGCCCGCGCGGCCGTCTTCTGCGTTCCCAGCGTGATTGCAGCCTCGGGGGATACCGAGGGCTTTGGCATGGTGTTTATTGAGGCGCAGGCGATGGGCCTGCCCGTCGTAAGCACACTCAGCGGAGGCATCCCGGAGGCAGTGAAGCATGGGGAGACGGGTTTGCTGGTGAGTGAACGCGACCCCCGGGCTCTGGCGGAGGCGATTCTGCAGCTGATGCAGGACGAGGAACTGTGGCAGCGCTACAGCGTTGCCGGCAGGAGACATGTCGTAGACCGCTTCAATCTGGCGCGGCAAACCGGGCGGCTCGAAGATGTGTTTGTGCAGTTGCTGGAAGGACGCTGACCGTGGCGCAACTGAGTCAGGCGCTGGTCGAACCGCCCCCGGCGATCGCGCAAAAGCCGGGCCGTTTCTATCAGCCGGAGCTTGATGGATTACGCTTCTACGCCTTTCTGGGCGTATTCGTCTATCACACTTTGCCCGAGCAGCCGGCCTTCTACCGTGGTCTGCGCCTGCCCCTGCCGTCGTTGTGGGGAGCGGTTGTCAAGTCGGGTGCGTCCGGGGTCGATCTGTTCTTTGCCCTGAGCGCTTTTCTGATCACGTCACTGTTGCTGCGGGAACGCCAGGAGACCGGCCGCATCTCGCTGCGCTTGTTCTACATCCGGCGCATTCTGCGTATCTGGCCGCTGTACTTTGTGGTGATGACCGTGGCCATCGTGTTGGCCCATACGCTGCGCAGCCAAGACCTTCCCTGGTACTACGTGATCGGCTACGTGCTCTTCGCCGGTAACTGGTTGAATGCAGCTTTCGGTCGTCCGGATTCGATCTGCACTCCCTTGTGGACGGTCTCGATCGAAGAGCAGTTCTACCTGGTATGGCCTGCGCTCATGCGGATGTTGGGACGGCGCGGCATGATCGTCACGGCGGTCGCTACCTTCCTGCTTGCCACCCTAAGCCAGATCGGCGTCGCGCTCGCCGGCCTGAGCGGGGGTTACATCTACTACGGCAGCCCATCACGCAGCGGCTCGCTGGCGCTGGGTATTTTGCTGGCGCTGTTCGCAGACCGCCTGCCCCGGCTTACGTGGGGCATGCGTTGGCTGCTGCTGACCGCCGGACTGGGGGGCTGGGTCGCCGCTTACGCGTGGCTTAACGACCGGCCAGGACCGGTAACGATGCGCATGGTGCTGGGACGCGTGGTGGGCTCGGTAGGCTCGGTCTTAATTCTGTATGCGTGCCTGCATAGTCGCAGCTGGTTGGTGACCAACGGCTGGGTGGTACGGCTGGGCAAGATCAGTTATGGGCTTTATATGTTGCATGCCATCGCGATTCTCATCATGCTGGGCCTGCTCCGCCCGGTCTGGGGATGGCATCTGCTGGCGACCAAGGCCCTGGGATTTGTGATGACGGTCCTACTCGCGCTGGCGTCGTATCGCTGGATCGAGTCGCCCTTCCTGCGCTTGAAAGATCGCTTTGCCACCGTACTTAGCAGACCGGTCTGATGCGAGCAACTTGTGTCCAATCCGCCAGCAGGCGAATCGCCTTTCCGGTATCCGATGGAGGTCTCATATCCTCGATAAGCTAGCGTTTCAGCCGTCGCACCTCGTCATGGCGGCGCCCGTGCCGCCTCCCGAGCTCACGCTGCGTGAGGTCGGCATGATGCTGACTCGCCGGCGCGTCATCATCTACGTCAGCCTCTCCGCATTCTTTCTGCTCGCGATCCTGGCTCTCGCAGTTTCTACCCGGCGCTATCGGTCGATGGGCGAGATCGAAGTGCAGAAAGAGTCCACCAGTGCTCTGGGCATCCCGACGGATAGCGCGGATACCCCGTCCGACGCCCTCGAAGTAAACATGATTATCCAAACCCAGGCGCAGATCCTGCAGTCCGATTCGCTTGCCCTGCGCGTGATCGAAGATCTCCACCTTGAGCAAACCGAGGATTATCGGCCGAAATGGTCGCCGGTTGGTTGGTTGTTCGGGCTGCTGGGGCCGCGAGGCGTAGCCGACTCACCGGGCGCAACGCTCGAGAACTCACCCCATCGGCGCATGCGGATGCTGAAGATCTTTCATCGCCGGTTGACGGTAAAGCCGGTGCCCGGAACGCGCCTGATCGACGTGTCCTATCTAAGTCCCGATCCGCAGCTCGCGGCATCGGTCGTGAATCACCTGCTGCAAGGGCTGATCGAGAAGGGCTATCAGGCGCGCTACGACGCCACCATGCAGGCGTCTTCCTGGTTGAGCGGACAGCTGGGAGAGCTGCGCGCCAAGACTCAGGAGTTACAAGCGAAGGTGGTGAAGCTGCAGCAGGAGTCGGGTGTCTTCGCCCTGGGCGAGGTCGATCGCGAGGGCCGGGACCAGACGTATAGCCCAACCCTCGAGAAGCTGCAGATGGCGACCCAGGCCGAAGCCCAGGCGCAGTCCAACCGCATCCTCAAGGGTGCGATCAACGATGTAGTGAAGAGCGGCAACGCGGAGTTGATTTCCGGGTTGGGCGGCAGCGCGATTGGCGGCGGTTCCTCCTCCGCCGTCGCCACTTCCCTCAGCTTGATTCAGAACCTTCGTTTGCAGGAGGCGACCCTGCAAGGGCAGCTGCAGGAGCTCTCCGCCAAGTTCGGTCCAGCCTATCCCAAGCTAGCCGAGCTGCGCGGCAACGTAACGGCGGTGCAGGCGGCCATTCAAGCCGAGGTGGGCCGCGTGGCCGGGCGGGCGCACAACGACTTCATGGTGGCCGAGCAGGCGGAGGAAAAAACGCGCCGCGATTTCAACGCCGACAAAAGCGAGGCCGAAGCACTCAACAACAAGACCATTGAATACCAGATGGTCCGCCAGGAGGCGGACCAGACCCGGTCGCTCTATGACGATATGCTGCGCCACCTGAAAGAGTCGGGACTATTAGCTGGCCTGCACTCTACCAACATCTCCATTGTCGACTGGGCCAAGGCCAGCGATAGTCCGGCCAAGCCGGTAGTGATGCTCTACCTTTTGGGATCGCTTTTCGCCGGCCTGGTCTTCGGTGTCTTAGCCGCGCTGCTGCGCGACGTGACTGACACCAAAATTCACGATCTGCGCGAGATCTCCCGTGAGCTGGGCCCATTGCCGCTTTGCGTGCTGCCCTATCAAAAGGAGCTGCCTGCCCTGTCTGGGGAAGCGGCCCGCATCGAGAAATCGCCATTGCCCGCGTTAGACCGCCCGCAGTCCCTGTTTGTCGAGTCGCTGCGCTCACTACGCACTTCTCTGCTGCTGTCACGCAGTGGAGCGCCTCCACGTTCGGTGCTGGTCACCAGTCCCCTGGCAGGAGAGGGAAAAAGCTTTCTCAGCTGGAACCTGGCCATTCTCTTTGCCCAGCAGGGAAAGCGGGTCTTGTTGTGCGATGCCAACCTTCGTCATCCATTTCTTCATCGCAACCTGGAAGCTGACCCGAGCAGCGGGTTAAGTACCGTGCTTGCCGGTCTCTCGCCGGACCACGGCGCATCCGCGGTGATTCCGGTGCTCGAAGTTCCCGGGCTATCTCTCATACCCGCCGGACCACTACCTCCTTACCCTGCGGAGCTGCTGGCGTCCAGTCAGATGGCGGAATTGTTAAAGGTTTGGGAATCGCAGTACGATCTCGTGCTGCTGGACGGACCGCCCCTGCTGCAGTTCACCGACTCGGTTGTGCTCAGCTCCATGGTCAACTCGGTGCTGCTCCTCGCCCGGCACGGCAAGACGCCTTTGCCGGCACTGGAAAAAAGCTACCGCATGCTGGAAGACGTGCAGTCCGCCCACGGACGCAAGATCAATATTGTCGTCAACGGCGTGAAAGAGCAGCCGGCTGAAGGATTCGCCCCGTTGCGACAACGTGAAAGGGAGGCTGCGAAAGCCTGATGAAACATCCACGGCGGTTCTGCACCTTATTTCTCTTACTCGCTTTGCTTACGGCTAGTTCACCGGCGCAGAAGGACAGCCTGCTGATCGGACCCGGCGACCTGCTCCACCTTCAGGTGTACGACACACCGGAAATGGAACAGCACGCCCGGGTAACCGATAGCGGGACCGTTCCCTTCAACTTTCTGGGAAACGTCAATGTCTCGGGCTTGACGCCAAGGCAGGCGGCCGAGCAAATCGAACATAGACTCCAGGCCGCCGGTATCATGCTGCACCCCCAGGTCTCGGTGATCGTGGACGCATACGCAACCCAGTACGCTTCGGTGATGGGGGAAGTGCAGAAGCCGGGGACTTACGAGATCGACACCCCGCACCGAGTAGTGGACGTCCTCGCGATGGCCGGTGGACTGACCTCCATCGCGGATCGCCACATTACCATTCAACGCTTCGGCCCGGACAAACAAAAAGTCGATTACTACTATTCCAATGCGGGCGAAACCGCCTTGTCCAACGATCCCATGGTCTACCCCGGTGATTCGGTGATCGTGTCCAAGGTCGCGGTGGTGTATGTGCTCGGCGATGTGTATAGGCCGGGCGGCTATCCGATAAATACCAATAACTCGAAAATGACCGCATTGCAGGCCATCGCGCTGGCCGGCTACGCCAACCATACGGCTGCCGTCGGCAAGTCAAGGCTGGTGCGCCAGACACCCAAGGGAGTGCAGGAAATTAACTTGCCCGTGAGTGCGATGCAGAAAGGCAAGATGCCGGATGTTGCCTTGCTGCCCGACGATGTGGTCTATGTTCCCTTCAGCTTCATGCGCAACCTGGAAGTGAATAGCCAGGGGATTCTCGCTTCGGCTACCTCCGCTGCCCTATACCTCCACTGATGGATTCGATCCTCTTTCCGCATCAGGAGTCTGTCTTGGCAACTGCCTCACCGCTCGGTCAAATTACGCTCAGAGATGACCGCAAGAAAATGGAAAGGGCGGGCGCACCGTCCGCAGGTATTTGGAGCCGCGCTTCGACCTGGGGTCTGTTGCTGCTGTTGCTCTATTTTGCTCTCGACGGCGTCTCACCGTTTTTCAACGCCCCGACCGCCCTGCGCGCGGTTGCCACCAGTACGGAGGGCGGGATTCTAGGGGAGCGCCTCATCAAACTGTGGATGTTTGTGATCTGCATGATCGTTGTCGCTCAGCGGCGCCAGGCCGTTCGCCGGCTAAGTATGCAGATGAAGCTGGTGACCAGTTTCCCTATCCTCGCGCTTCTGCTCTTTCCCGTCTCGCAACAAGCGACCCGGACCATTAGTTCCGCCGCCTTGCTGCTGGCCGCCATTCTGCTTATGTACTACATCATGTCCCGCTACCAGTTCGATGAGCTACTGGAGCTGTTTCTTATTCTGGGCACGGGGACGATCGTTGCCAGTATCGTCTTTGCCCTGGCTCTGCCTCAGTACGGACTGGATAGGATGGGAGGGCATTCCACGGCATGGAAAGGCATCTTCAGCGCCAAGAATTACCTCGGAGATCTGGCGGTATTTTTCCTGACCATGGCGGTGTCTTACCGCGGGCGCACCTCGTTTCTCCGTTCCGTTCGCGCTTCACAGATCGTCTTTTGCCTGGTTGCCATTGTCTTTTCGCGAGCAGCGACCGCGTACCTGCTGACCGCCATTTACGTTGTCTATCTCGTGATCATGAAGACGCTGCATCGCTTTCGCAAGAAGGACTACTTTGTCCTATGTGTCCTCCTGCTTGGGGCTCTTTCCGTCGTTACCGTGATGATCGTGGCTACACCGGATCTGCTGTTGAGCGTGCTGGGAAAAGATTCGAGTCTAACCGGGCGCACCGGGATATGGAGCGCGGCCATCGATTCGATCTCCCGGCGCCCGCTGCTCGGCTACGGTTACCAGGCGTTCTGGCTTGGCCTCGAGGGCGAATCCTATCGCGTGATTCTCGCCGTGTCGTGGCTTCTGGCGCAGGCGCAGAACGGGTTTCTCGACGTCACGCTGGAGATGGGTGCGGCCGGGTTGGCAATCGTGCTGCTGGTCTTCGGCTTCGCCTTCCGTGACGCCGGGGTTTGTCTCCTCCGCTCTCATGACCATGCTCAACTTCGCGCCGTAGAGTGGTACCTTGCCGTCGTCATCCTGACCCTTATTTGCAACTTCGTCGAAAGCTTCCTTTTTGAACCGAAGCATCTTGGTTCGATGATCTTTGTCATCGCCTGCGTGGGCCTCAAGCAGGAGTGGCTGCGTCTGCAGGCCTCGGCTGCGCCCCAGCCTCCGGGGATCTCTGCTTGATTGCCTGTACGTCCATCGTCGCTGTTTCCTTTTGAGAAAGGGCCGTGCATGAGCGCCAACTCCACTCCCCAATCCATGGCTGCGCTGCCTGCCGCTGCCCTGCGCGTTGCTTACGATGCCCTGGCCCTCGTATCCGGCGATGGGGGGAAGGGAAAAGGCATGCAATTGCGCAACCTGATCGACAGCCGATGGGCTCAATTCCAGGGTTATGCCCCCCCTGTAGGAAGGCAGAAACCAACCGTGGGCATCGTGCAAGGCGGCAACGGCCGCTATCTGATCTGGCAGCAGGCCTCCCTGCCCCGCCTGCTCAAACCCTGGAAGCCGGATGTGTTTCTCGCTCCTTACAATACAGCGCCTCTTCTGTTGCCCCGCCACACCCAGCTTGTGCTGGTGCTTCACGACCTCATCCTGCTCGAGAGTTTCGGGCCTACCACCACCCGGGCGAGGATCATTAACAGCTACCGCCGGCGTCTTATTCCGCTTTCCGTCGCCCGCTCCAGCTATGTGCTCACGGTATCGGAATTCTCCCGCAATCGCATCCTGGAACACTTTCCTGAAGCTCGCGTCATCGTCATCCCGTGTACCATCCCGGAGTCCTGGTTTGTCCGACCGCGCAACCCGCAGCAGCGCGACAACTATATCCTGCTGGTCACCGCCCCCCCGCCCCACAAAAATACTGCACGCGCGCTGAGAGCCTATGCCCGCTACGTAAGCATGGCAGGAACTGGCGCCGCAAATCTGCGCATCGTCGGGCTTGCCGGGGCCGGAGAGTCGTTCCCCGCAATCGTGCAGGAGCTTCGGCTAAATGAGAAAGTGACGTTCGAACCCTTCGTTTCCACCGCTGCCCTCCAGTTGCTTTACCGCCGTGCCAAAGCAGTTCTGGTCCCATCGCTGTTGGAAGGTTTTGGCATTCCAGTGCTTGAGGGCATGGCGTCGGGAACCCCAGTGATTGCCTCGCGCAGCAGTTCGCTGTCTGAGGTCGGTGGGGAAGCAGTTCAATATTTCGACCCACTCGATGAGAAATCGATCGCTTTGTCGCTCTTTGCATTAAATGAGAGTCCGGCGCTGTCGATAGAGAAGGTAAGCAAGGGGCACATGCAAGCGGCAAAATTCCATCCCCGGATCGTACACCGCCAGGTCGATAAATTCTGGTTTCAAATCGCGTCCGAGCATGCGGCCAGACCATGACTTGGCTGTTGGATTGACCCTTTAACCCGGGAAAACTATTCCACCCAAATTGGGAAGTTGAGAGGCAGCGCACGATGTCCACGTCCAGTTTCGAAACCAGTCGGATCGTCCGGGCAGTTAGCAGCCGCTGGCAGAGATGGCAGAGAGCAAGCTACTATAAGCGGCTATCTGTTAGCGAAGCCTTTTCCGACATCTACCGGACACACGCCTGGGGATCTCTTGAGGATCGGCCCTTCTGCTCCGGAGATGGATCGATCCGCGAGGAAGCGGTCGGCCCCTACTGCGCGATGATCCGTGACTTCATTGCGGGCAACAATATTAGGCGCGTGGTGGATCTTGGCTGTGGAGACTTTACTGTCGGTTCGCGATTCATAGGTCCAGCGGTTCACTATGTAGGCATTGATGTGGTGCCCGATCTCATTCGCTACAACCAGGAACACTTCGGCGCCCCAGGGGTCGAGTTCCGCTGCATGAACATCATCGATGACCAGCTGCCCCATGGCGATCTTTGTTTGTTGCGGCAGGTGCTTCAGCATCTCTCGAACGCGCAGATTCTGAAAACGCTGCAATCGCTGCGCCGCTACCGCTATGTCATCGCGACCGAGCATGTGTATGCAGGCGCGGGTTTGCGTCGCAATCGCGACAAACCGCAGGGTCCGGGGACCCGCATCCCGCGACGATCTGGCGTCTTCCTGGAGTCTCCGCCGTTCAACTGTCCAGCCAAACTCATGCTCGAAGTTCCCCTGACAGAAAACCAGATCTTACGTTCTGTCGTCATCTAAACTTGCTCACTCGCTTCTGGCAAGGACGCGCTTCCGTGGTTCACGCCAACAGTTCGAGCGATGGATATCTGCCCCGGTAACGGAATCATGAGATTTACCATCATCACCCCCACACTCCAGAGAAGTAGCCTGGTTAGGGCATGCAATTCGGTCGACGGCCAGTCCTATTCTGATTGGCAGCACATCGTCATGGTCGATCGAGCCAAGCTCGACCACGCATTGTTAGCCGGGATCCATCACCCCCAACGCTCGGTCATCAAATGCCCTGTACCTCACCATAACTACGGCAATACCTGCCGGCATAATGCTTGGGAACTGGCTACAGGGGATTATTGCCTGATGCTCGATGATGACAATTACTTAACCGACAACAAAATACTTGAGGATATAGCGGCGAATCTCGAAGACAGTCCGCATTGGGCGCTCTTTCCCATCCTCCGGCGTGGAAGGCTGTTCTTCCATGATCCGCCCGGCCTCAAGGTGACCGACACGGCCAATGTGGTCGTGCGAAGAGAGATTGCGCGTTGGCCGGACATTCTGGAGTATGCGGCGGACGCGCGTTGGGTCGAAGGGCTGAAAGCATATCCCCACAAGTCATTGCCTGACTTTCGGCCGATCGTCGATATGCCCATCCAAAGCAAAGGCAGATCTTCGGCCAAGAGGTGGGACATCCGCGAAAAGGTGGCTCGAACCTGGCGCGATATCGGGCTGCTCTACAACAAGCGCGGCAGCAGTACGCCGCTGTAGTGTCTGCGTGGGAAACCGTCGGTTTTGGTTTTGTATCAGGGCACGACTTTAGTCGGGCTGCGGAAAAAACTCTAGTTGTTGAAGGGTACGGACTTTAGCCCGTACGTAAGTGTTTGCAAATAGGCCCGGCTTTAGCCGCTGAGGGATGATTTCTTCTAGGTCAGCGACTTTTTCCGCGAGCTGTTTAGTCGGGCCGTAAAGGGACTAAAAACAATGGGCTTCAGCCCCTGAGGCCAGTTTTTTCTGAAGGCTGGGCCTAGCCCTTCCGACCACACGAGTACCCGAGCACGGCTTCGAGACCCGAGGTTATCAATATGTCTTTTCACTTATCAGCACCCTATGACTCCGCATACTACCGAAAGTACAACAGCGTCTTGGCGTGGATCGTACTCGTAGCATCTTCTCTGATCTGCCTCTCCATCGATTACCGCCTGCGCATTTTAGCGGCCGACGACTCTTATATCCATTTGCGCATAGCAACACACCTCATGACTACTGGGCATGGATACTTCAATCTAGGCGAAAGGGTAATGGTAACTTCCTCGCCCGTGTGGACACTTCTGCTGGGCGTGAGCGCGTGGCTTTGTCATGGTTTTCCAGCGGCTCTGGCACTCGAGGCAGCTAGCATGGGCCTCGCTTGTACTATGAGTTTCCTGATGATTTCCCGGAATTTGCATCTGGACACTCTTCGAGCGATCTTCCTATCTCTCATTCCGCCTGCAGCGGTCTTCCTCATCCTGCTTCAAAGCACTATCCAGCAAATGGAATCGACCCTGGCCGTTGGGCTTGTCCTGGCCTCGATCTACTTGTTCGAAATCGGGAACATTTGGTGGCTAAGCCTGTTGGTACTTGCAGGCTTTACTCGCTACGAATACTTCGCGGTTCTAGTAGTCCTGGCCGGTGTTGCTCTGGTCGCAAAGCGTCTCAAACTCATGCCTGCCGTCATCGCAGCGATAGTCTTTTCGGTGATAGCTTTGTATCTCCTTTATCAATATGGGACTTTAGTTCCAAACACACTAAGAGCAAAGGCAGCCGTGTATGTAGGCTCTTACGCCCGTACAGCCGGATCCTTAGGGCTCGGATTCGACAAACCTCTTGCTGTATTGCGCACGTGTCTGCTGTTGGCCGCCCTGATAGCGCTTGCAACAAGCAAACGGGAGCGAAGGCTCATTGTTCCTGGCGTTATGGTCTCCGCTGGCGCGATCTTGGATCTATGCTACATATGGAAGAAAACCCTGATATTCCCTTGGTACCGCCCTCTCGCATCCACCCTCATCGTGGTAGGGCTTATCTTGAGCGTACCTGGCTTCGAAGGCAGAGGTTGGAGAAGATATATTGCTATCGTGGCCCTTCTAGCATTTATAAACCCCATGACCTCCGGGAGGGAACTTGCAGCCTACGCCCTTAATAATGCTTCGTTCGACGCCGCGGACAAGTTTGATATCCGGACGATAGAGTATCTGTCTGTCGGACACTCCATCTATCAGGCAGTGTCCAACTGCCAGACTGATGAGTTCTGAAATTGGAGGCTTGGGAGAGGGCTTTGAAGGCGAGATTCTCGATGCAGTCGGCCTGGCGACGCCGTCGGCAATTAAGTATCACCCCATGCGAGTTCCCGATGAGAGAAGTTCCGGCGATTTGGGAGAAATTCCGACCGGCTTCGTCAGCGAAATGCGCCCTGACGTAATCGTAAGCTATGACGTGTTTGCGGAGTCGCTCTTAAAGAACCCCGATAGATCAATCTATACTGAATTTGTCTATCCGGCGCTGCCTGCGGCTGAGATGCCACGCTACAGCGATTGGAGTAGACATCGTCTATATATCCTGGTGGCAAGAAGCGGGCTATGTTCTTCAACGGCCCTTGATGCCAGGGTTAGGCAGTCGCTTCAGGTGCGTTAAGCATGATGTGAGGCATTGGGCGTGAATCGCTCGTCCGGTACTTCAGGAGGGTGGGAGCGCTAGAGCATTTTTGCTAATGGTGTAGACCAGGAAACTGAACCCGACGCGGCCATTCCGCCAAAACCGGGGTCCCCGGGTACGCGGTCTTTGCGTTCCTGGGGTGGAAAACCGGGGTCCCCGGGTACGCGGTCTTTGCGTTCCTGGGGTGGAAAACCGGGGTCCCCGGGTACGCGGTCTTTGCGTTCCTGGGGTGGAAAACCGGGGTCCCCGGGTACGCGGTCTTTGCGTTCCTGGGGTGGAAAACCGGGGTCCCCGGGTACGCGGTCTTTGCGTTCCTGGGGTGGAAAGAATGGCCGCACATAACTGATCTCACCGGACCACAGTATTAGCAAAAATGCGTTAATTGCGCCCCCACTCCGGATTGAGAAATGCTCAGGAGGTGCGCAAACTCGAGCGCACTACGCTATTGTCCGAGCGCAGCTTCGATGGCAGCCGTAACCTGGGGCGAGTCGGGAGTGACCGCCGGTTCGAAGCGTTCCACCGGCTTGCCGTTGCGGTCGAACAGAAACTTGGTAAAGTTCCACTTGATGTCGCCGCCAATTTGCGGGTTTACCGACTTATCCGTCAAAAAGGCGTATAGCGGCGCCTTATCTTCGCCCAGCACGCTGACCTTGGCCATCATGGGAAAAGTAACGTCGTACTTATTGTGGCAAAACGTTTTGATCTCTGCATTGGTGCCCGGTTCCTGCGACGCGAAGTTATTGGCCGGAATGCCGACGATCACCAAACCGCGGTCCTTGTACTTTTTATAGAGTGATTCCAGGCCGGCGTACTGCGGAGTGTAGCCGCATTTGCTGGCGACGTTCACCAGCAGAAGAACCTTACCCCGGTAACTCCCCAGGCTGACCGGCGGGCCATCGATGGACTTCAAGGTAAAGTTGTAGACGCTCTTCGCCGGTATGGCCATGCAGACCCCAGCGACCAACAAGGTGAGACCAAGGGCTAACTTGCGCACAGACACCTCCCAATATGACCGGATAATACAGCACCGGTTTTAATCGATTGTCAATCGATTGTAACTAAACGTCGCAGAGATCGACGGCCTGCAGGAGCGAGGCGCGGGGATCGCCGGTGGGGACGAACTCATGCGCCACGTATCCTTTATAGCCTGATTCCACAATCCCGCGCATCACGCCATCCCATTGCACCTCCTGCTTATCGTTCAGCTCGTGGCGCCCTGGGACACCGCCGGTGTGGAAGTGGCCAAGCCATTGAATGTTCGCCTGAATGGTTGCAATCAAATCGCCTTCCATAATCTGCATGTGATAGATGTCGTACAGCAGCTTTACGTGGGGGGAATTTACTTCCTTCATCACCGCCACGCCCCAGGCAGTATGGTCCGCCATATAGTCCTTGTGGTTGACCTTGCTGTTCAAAAGCTCCAGGCAAAGGACCACGTTATTGTCTTCCATAATTTTCTTCACCCGGTTCAGCCCCAGGATCACATTCTTGGCGCCCTCTTCATCGGACATTCCGCGGCGATTTCCAGAAAAGGTAATGACATTGGGTACGCCCGCCTTCGCCGCCAGTGGAACGTTCTTACGCAGTCCTGCCTCGATCTTGTCGTGATTGGCAACTACATTAAGGGCATCAGGAATCGTGCCCGCCTCGACGTAGCCCATGGTACAGATCAGTCCATACTTTTTGGGTGTCTCAAAATCCGCCGGTTCCAGAAGGTCGACTCCCTTCAATCCGATCTGCGCCCCATAGGCGCACAATTCGTCCAGGCTCATCTTCGGATAGCACCAGCGGCTGACAGACTGCCGGATGTTGCCCTTCCTTTGAGTCGGACCTTCGGCGGGAGCTGCGGCCTTCTCCTGAGCCCAGGAAATAGAGGAACTGGAGGCTAATGCCGTGCCAGCGATTGTGCTTTTAAGCATCTTGCGACGGGAGATGGAAGACATTGATGCGCCTTTCGGACCCTGGTGAGTACACGCAGGTATTTAATCATCTTTTGCTTCCACCGCACCAAAGTGCATTTCGCGCGCAGTCCGGATGTACAATTTCAGCGCGGACGCACCTATGAATGACCAAGCATCCCTATGCGCACACTCCTTCGCGTCTTCCTCTTCCTCTTACTCCTCTCTTCTCCGCTTGTGGCGCAGGTAACCGTCTTCTGGCAGCCGGGGTTCCCAACCATCTCCAGTCAGCCGTTGGATCGCTCCACCCTTTCCGCCGCGCTCAATGATCCGCACCTCACCTTTTTGGACTTGAAGGCATTGCAAGCCCCCGGAGCCCTCGCCCACACCGAGCTCCTGGTGCTTCCTTACGGCTCTGCTGTTCCCACCGATGCCTGGAAGGCGATCGAAGCGTATCTGCAGCACGGCGGAAATCTCCTCGTCCTCGGCGGCCAGCCATTGCGCGTACCAATCACGCAGGCTGACGGAGCTTTCGTCCAGGGCCGTCCGCAGGATACCTACGCGCGCGTGCTGGATTTGCGCCACACCTACGAAGTGCCCGTACCGCGGGACGCTCACTATACCTGGAAGCCGGGTTACTCCTTTGCCACAACTCCCAAGGTCCAGGCGGAGAAGTTCTTCACCGTGGAGGGCCCTCTCAGCGGGCTTGGCTACATGGTCGACGTCACCGGACTGCTGGTAGCAGCCCCCGTGATCGTCATCGACCATCCGCCGGGTGCGGCGATGGCCGGGAGCCGCATCGTCTGTCTCGACTTTCAGCCCGCAACCGGATACTGGGAGAGTCAGGATGGTATGGCTCTTATTCGCCAGTCTGCCGGTTACGCGCGCCAGGGATCCACCAGTCTCTCGGTGGAGACGCTTTACTCTGTTCTCAGACCGAACGAGCCTCCTCAGATTACGGTGCATCTGGTCCAGCCCTCACCTGCAAAGGGCGATATACGTGTCGAGCTCTTATCCGCGGATAAGGTCCTTGCCGCCGCTACGTTGAGCGTTGAGAACGGCGTGATCGGCGATCTCCCGCCGCCCTTTCATACGCCGCTTCCTGCAGGGTTCTACAAGGTCCACGCCACCTATCGTCAGCAGGGAAGTTTTCGTGAGTTCTACGAAAATGGTTTCTGGGTCGCGGACCGTGGTTCTCTGGACCAAGGCGAAGCGTTGGGAGTCAATGGCGATTTCCTCACTCGCGGTGGAAAGCCTTTCTTTCCTGTAGGCACCAATTACTTCACCACCGAAGAGAATGGCTGGGATTTCTCCGGACCGCGCAACGCCTCCGTGTGGGAGAAGGATTTTAAGGAGATGGCCGCGCACGGTGTGACCTTCGTCCGCACCGGCGTATGGATGAAGAATGCCAAATTCATCGAGCCTGCGACAGGCGAGCCGAACGAACGCTTCCTACGCAACCTGGAGGCTTTTCTCATCTGTGCCCATCGCTACGGCATCTCGGTCAACTTCACCTTCTTCGCCTTTTCTCCCGCTTCCGGAGCAGCTGCCCAACCCGCCGACGCTCCGCAGAACAATCCATATATCGATGAAGATTCTGTGCATGCGCAGCAGGCCTACGTGCGCGCCGTTGTGAAGAGATTTGCCAAAGTCCCATGGCTCTGCTGGGACCTTATCAACGAGCCGAGTTTCTCCAACCCCCTGCAGATATTCAAAGGAAACGTACCCAACGGAGATGCGTCGGAAGTGGGTGCCTGGCATGCGTGGCTGCGAGACAAGTACAAGGACCTGAGCGCCCTGGCGGACGCATGGGCACAGACGCCGGAACAGCTCGGCAGCTTCGATAGCATCCCGCTGCCCAGTGTCGCGGACTTGACCTATGAGCGCCACGGAAATCCCCGCCAGGTGCGCGCCGTCGACTACAACCTCTTCGCGCAGGACATGTTCACCCGCTGGGTGCAGTCCATGGTCGCCGTTATTCGCCAGTCTGGCAGCAGCCAACTCGTCGACGTTGGGCAGGATGAAGGCGGCGTCACCAATCGCGTGTTGAATCAGTTCTATGGCTTGGCGGGGGTTTCCTTCACTACCAATCACACCTATTGGCAAGACGATGCCTTGTTATGGGACTCAATCGTGGCCAAGCGCCAGGGCATGCCGAACATCACCGGTGAAACTGGATATCAACCCGTCTGGGCTCCTGATGGAACGTGGCGCTACGACGAGTTCACCGGGCTGCCGCTCACCGAACGCAAGTGGGCCTTGGGTTTCGCTGCCGGTAGTTCCGGGGCCATGCAGTGGGATTGGGCCCGCGAGGTCGACTTCGGCATGCAACGCAGCGATGGCTCGGCCAAGGTATGGGAGCCCATGATGCAAAGATTGGGAGAGTTCGCCGAGAGTGCGGCGCCGTATGCCACGGACTTCGTCAGGCCGGATATTGCCATCATCCTGCCTCAGTCCTTGCAGCTCTCCGTCTCCAATGCGCTGGCCATCGAGGCGCAGCAGAATGCCGTCCGCGCTCTCTATTACTATGCGCGTGGAGAAGCCTACGCAGTAGGCGAATACCAGATTGCATCCCTCGGATCGCCCAAGCTCATCATTTTGCCCTCATCATTTGCGCTGACCGAAACTGCCTGGCAGGCAATCGTAGACCGAGTGAAAGCGGGAGCCATCCTGCTCGTGACCGGGCCGTTCGATGGAAACGCGCACTTCCACCCTACGGGGAGGCAGGATCAGGTCGGATTGGCCTACGTAGACGCTCCACTTACTCTGCGTAGCAACACATTCAAGTGGCCTGGTGGCGAAGAGGAGCTTACTTTCGCGGGCAACAAGACCACGATCCTGAGCCGCGCACAAGTGTCCGGAGACAAGGATTGGGCTGAGCAGCCTCTGGGGAAGGGAAGGATCCTCTTCGCCGCTCTGCCCATAGAGCTCAACCAGAATTTAAAAGCCGTGGGAGATATCTATCGTTATGCAATGAAGGCGGCTAATGTTTCGCCAACCTACACCACGACCGTGACTGATGCGGGCATGTTGATCTGCCCAACCCGCCTGCCCAAGGCCACCCTTTATGTACTAACGTCCGAATCCAACCAGAAGACGGTCTCTTTCCACGATGTGCGCAGCGGTAAGGACTTCTCCGGCCAGCTTGAAAATGGCCGCGCAGCTCTCCTCCTCGTTAGCGGTGAAGGAAAACTGATTACCACCTATAACTGGCCAGCGCACTAATCGCAGTAATGAAGCCGAAAGGGAACCGAAATCCGGGTACGCTCCGGTCGAGATGACAATTTTGTTGCGCTATCGACTGCTAGCGCCGTTAACGGAGCCAAAGGCTATTTCCCTCAAATGAATTGTCATCCCGACCGGAGCGTAGCGTAGTGGAGGGACCTGCGGTTCCCTTTGATGGACAACAGAATCACTTCACTGGGTGTGCCCCGACCTACTCCGGAAGAACAGCCGTGGGGTACAAATCCGTGAGCGGCTTCGCCTGCTCCTCCATGAGTTCAGGATGAGGCAAAGGCTTGCGTGGGATCATCTGTTCCCGCATGGCGGCGTTATAGACGAAGATCGCTTCCACCACAGCCATCTGCTTCAGATCCGCGGGCTGCAAACGCTCATAGGTATCCATATTGGAATGGTGGGTGCGTGTCCCGTAGTCCATGGGATCCTGGATGAACTGGAAACCAGGGATGCCGACCGCATCAAACGATAGATGGTCTGTGCCGCCGGTGTTCCGGTTGCTGATTGTGGTAACCCCCAAATCCTTCAACGGGGCCATCCATTGCGCAAAGATAGAATCCACCGCGGCGTTGCCCTGGGTATAGATCCCGCGAATCCTGCCCGTTCCGTTGTCCACATTGAAATAGGCGGAGACAAGTTTTTGCTCGGGTTTTAGCGTGAGCGGCCCCGCCGGCTTCCGCGAGTATTCCGAGAGCAGCATCTGATCCGGAGCCGTGGAGCGGGGGAAGCTGCCAAAATGCTGGGTTACATATCCCCGGCTGCCGAACAGTCCTCCCTCTTCCCCGGTCCACAAAGCGATACGGATGGTCCGCCGCGGCTTGACCTTGAGCGCATTCAGAATGCGCATCACCTCCATGGCAACGATCGAGCCAGCCCCGTTATCCGTAGCGCCGGTACCGGAGATCCAGCTATCCAGGTGGCCGCCGACCATCACCACCTCGTCCTTGAGCGCAGGATCGGTTCCCGGGATTTCCGCGACCGTGTCGAAACCATGCTCGTGGTCTCCAGTGACTTTGGTTTCCACGTCCATTTCCAGCGAGACCGGAACATGGTTCGCGAGCAAACGAAACACCCGGCCGTAGCTCTCAATCTGGGTGACCACCACGGGAAATGGGACTGCCGTATCTCTGTGGTAAGGCGTGCGTCCGAGATCGGCGCCGTTGTCGTCGAAGATGATCCCGGTGCCTCCCCCGTTCTGTCCGTCGCGGCTGGGTACAATCACGGCGACAACCTTCTCCTCGGCCAGGAAGGGAACCAGCTCACTCATAAGCTTGTTCCGTTTGGCCGAGCGTTCCATGCGCGCCTGCGTATCCGCTTGCTCGTTTTCTATCGGAAGCGACTCCAGTTCCTTGAGGTCCTTGTCGCTATAGCGTTCAAAGAAGGGCTTATCCGGTACCGGTACATCGCGCATTGCGCCGAGCAAGACAATCTTGCCCGAAAGTTTTCCCTTGTATTTAGCCATGTCGCCCGCCTCGTTGACCACGACCGAGACGGCCTGCGCGGTCACGGGCCCGTTGCTGGAGGGCGACCACGGAGTGGCTTGGGCCACAAAGACAGCCGTATCCGGTTCTGTCATACGAACCCAGGTGTTGAGCTGCTGCCAGCCCATTCCAAATTCGCCCCAGTCTTCCAGGTGCGCGTTGACGCAGCCCATCTTCGTGAGCTGGTCCCGCGTCCACGCATTGGCCTTGGCCATGTTGGGCGAACCCGTCAGCCGGGGTCCGATGCCATCGATCAAGCCTCCGGCGTAATCCATAATGTGCGAGCGCTGCAGTCCCTCCTCGCGGATGGCATTGTACGCATTCAGGTCGATCGACTCGGTGGTGGGCTGCTGCACATCGGCTGCGTGGGAGCCCACAGCTGCAAGCACAAGGGCTGCGGTGAAGACCAGGGTACGTCTCAGAACCACGAAGATTGCCTCCTATTTTGCGTTCACGCTATCTACCGGCAACAACTCATAGCTCACGAAAGCGAGCTTCTTGCTGTCGGGTGACCATGAGGGAACGTTAATGGTTCCCTGGCCGCCAAACAGCTTGGCCAGCACGTGAACCTTTTTATCGTCCATCGACATCAAGTTGAGTGCCACGTCCTTTTGTGCCGGATGGCCACTCACGTCCTTTTCATAAGAAAGAAAAACCATCCACTTTCCATCAGGAGAGACGTGCGGGAACCAGTCGTTGGTTTCATCGGATAGCACCTGTTCCTTCCCGCTTCCATCCGCCTTCATGCGCCATATCTGCATCGACCCAGTGCGCTCTGAGTTGAAGTAGATGTACGCTCCGTCCGGGCTGTACTCCGGGCCATCGTCCAGGCCCTTGGCTGTGGTCAGCCTGGTCTCCTGGCCGCCGGTCACGGGAATGGTGTAGATATCGAAGTCCCCATTGCGCTGACCGGCAAAGGCCAGCGTCTTCCCATCGGGCGACCATCCATGCCAGTAAGAGGGCGAATTCTGCGTGATCGGCCGGGGCGTTCCGCCACTGATCGGCACGACGTAGATGGACGACCCGTGAGTGCTTTCTGACTGGCAACTGATGGCCATCGACTGGCCGTCGGGCGAAAAGCCGTGATCGTTGTTGCAGTGGTTCTGCGGATCGGTGTCGATGACTGCGGGTTCGTTTCCGTTCAGCCCCAAGCGATGGAGTTTGCCCTCGCTGTTGAAGAGAAAGAACGAACCGTCGCGCGACCAGTTCGGGGCTTCAAAGTGGATTGGTGCCACGTAGGCCACGCGGCGATCGGTCGACGCTACTGTGATCGTCTCGAGCGCGCTATACAGGACTGGCTGCCCCGTTGCCGGCGGAAGCGAAGCCAGCTTGACATTGGAAAAGACAGCCTTTTCGACCACGTCCTTATCGTGCGCGCAAACGCCAATGCCGATATAGAAGGGACCCGTCAGTGCCAGTTTCGTGGAGGCCCCGCTGACCTGCAACTTGCCGTCGCTTCCGGAGACGAAAGCGTAGAAATAGTCGCCTCGCTTTTCTATGCGCACCGTTCGCGGTGCAGAGATATTTGACTCCACCTCGTGCGTGTTGGCGCCCGGTGCATCCCGGTACTGCAGCGAGGTAAGGCCGTCTCCGTGCCAAGCCAAGTCCACGGCGGGCGAATTCGCATCCAAGCTTTGCCGGATCATCAGCACGGCTTTTCGATGATTGTTGCCGGTGGCGCCAATGAAGGCGATATCCGCGGTGAGCGACACATCCCCGGAGACCTTGGTCCAGAGATAGTGAAAGTCATCCTCCCCGAACCACATGTTTGCGCCACTGCCGCTGATCGTGTAGGTCTGCTGGGCTGGGTCGTATTCAACGGATCCGGGGTGCAAAACGGTCCCCACGTCTTGATGATCTTGAAATATACCGAGAGATGGGGTCGCCGCCTTCGCAGACGGCGCAATCAGCGCGAGCAGGGCCACGCAGCACAAGGCGGAAATTCGCCGGTGAAGGGAAATAATACGCATGTTCGTAGCATCACACTACTTTGACTACGGTGTACGGCACAAGCAAAGTTCGGTCCGAGAACGTTATCATGAAAATGGCTTTGTTAGAGCAAGTGGAGACCGCATGACTAGCGAGAAGAAGAGACAACGCCCTGGGCAGACGCAAGATTCCTCAACCGGCCGCGTTAGCCGCCGCTCATTCCTCTCCTCGCTCGGCGCCGTCGGCGTCGCTGCGACCGCCGTCCCGATCGTAGCGGGGGCACAAACAGCGCCGCCCATGGCGCCAACGGCTACCGATACCGCTGCCGAAACAATCGAGGGCGCAATCCCTGTCAGTCTGCGTGTCAACGGCAAGCAGCTTGACCTCCAAATTGATCCGCGCACCACGCTCCTCGACTGCCTGCGCGAGACCATCAGCCTCACTGGCACCAAGAAAGGTTGCGATCACGGCCAGTGCGGAGCCTGTACTGTGCACGTGAACGGCCGGCGCATCAACTCCTGCCTGACCCTGGCAGCCATGCACCAGGGGGACGAGATCACCACCATCGAAGGACTCGGCCAGCCTGGAAACCTGCACCCGGTGCAGGCATCCTTCGTCAAGCACGACGGCTACCAATGCGGTTACTGTACCTCAGGCCAGATCATGTCCGCCGTGGCCCTGCTTAAGGAGAAGTGCGGCCCCTCCGACGCCGATGTAAAGGAGCTCATGAGCGGCAACATATGCCGCTGCGGAGCCTACCCCAACATCGTCGCGGCCATACAAGACGTCCGCCAACAGGCATAGGAGATCGCGTCATGGAAATGTTCAAATACACCGAGGCCGCCGGCATACCGCAGGCTATTCAAGCCGCGGCTCAATCCAATACCGCGCAACAGGGTGCTCAGGTCCGGTTTATCGCCGGGGGAACAACCTTGCTCGATCTCATGAAGCTGAATGTCGAACGGCCCACTCAGGTTGTGGATATCAATCGCCTGCCGCTCGACAAGGTCGAAAAACTTCCCGACGGCCGCCTGAAAATCGGCGCCCTGGTGCGCAACTCCGATCTGGCTCATCATCCCGCAGTCTCAAGCGACTACTCCGTTCTCTCCCAGGCCTTGCTCGCCGGCGCTTCCGCCCAGCTTCGCAACATGGCGACCACGGGCGGCAATCTTCTGCAACGCACCCGCTGCATGTATTTCCGCAACGATGCCATGGCCTGCAATAAGCGCGACCCCGGCTCCGGTTGCTCCGCCATCGAAGGCGACAACCGCACGCTTGCCATCCTGGGCACCAGTAAAGACTGCATCGCGACCAACCCCTCCGACATGAACGTTGCCCTCACTGCTCTCGAAGCGACCATTCACATCCAGGGCTCGAAGGGTGAGCGCGATGTACCGATCGGCGAGTTCTTCCTTGTTCCCGGCAACACGCCGCAGCGGGAAAATGTGCTTGAGCCGGGCGACCTCATCACCTTCGTCACTCTCCCCGCGCCGAAGCCCAATAGCAAACAGGTCTACCTGAAACTACGCGACCGCGCCTCTTACGAATTTGCCCTTTCCTCGGCGGCCGTTGTGGCCGAGGTGAGCGGCGGCAAGCTGGTCTTTGTACGCGTTGCCCTGGGAGGCGTAGGCACCAAGCCCTGGCGCTCGCTCGAGGCGGAAAGGGCGTTGCATGGCAAATCCGTGGACGAGAAAACATTCCGCCAGGCGGCGGAGGCGGCTCTGCACGGTGCGCAACCGCAAAGCGAAAACGGATTTAAGGTCGAACTCGCCAAGCGCTGCATCACCCACGCTCTCACCCTCGCAACCCAACCCGCCTAAGACCACCAGAGGAGAAAGAATCATGGCATCGACACTCAACCTTCCTCCCCGGACAAACGCCGGGCTCCCCCGCGTCGATGGTCCGCTCAAAGTCAGCGGCGTCGCCATGTATTCCTCGGACCACAATCTGCCAGGCATGCTTTACGCCGTGCCGGTGTGCGCCACGGTCGCCAAAGGCGTCGTCACCGCCATCGACACCAGCGGCGCCCAGGCCATGCCTGGAGTCAAGGCCGTGTATACGCGCCAGAACCTGGGCAAGCTCTTCCGATCTGTGCCGTCGCCTGATGGATTGTCGGGGTATCTCGACGAGCGCCGTCCGCCATTCGATGACGATGTCATCCGCTACTACGGACAATACGTCGCCGCGGTGGTGGCACTCACCTACGAACAGGCTGTCGCTGCCGCCAATGCCGTTAAGGTGACCTACAAGCCAGAAAAGCCTGACGTGCGCGATCACCTCGAAACGGATGAGAAGCCCACCGTCGACAGCCATCGCGGTAATCCAGATCAGGCCTTTCAATCCGCTCCGGTAAAGGTAGACGAAACCTATGCCACCCCGACCGAGACCCACAACCCGATCGAGCTGCACGCCAGCGTCGCCACCTGGGATGGACAAAACTTTACCCTCTACGAAACCACGCAAGCGGTCATGAACCATCGCGATGTGTTGGCCCAGATGCTCGGGGTGCCCCCAGAAAACGTCCGCGTCATCTCCCGCTTTCTTGGCTCCGGCTTCGGAGGCAAGCTTTGGCCTTGGACCCACTGCCTGATCGCCGCCTCTGCGGCACGCAACCTGAACCGCCCGGTCAAGCTGGTGGTAACCCGCGACATGATGTTTCAGACCGTAGGCCATCGCCCGCGTACCCAGCAGCGAATCCGTCTCGGCGCCACGCCCGACGGCAAACTCGTCTCCCTCATGCACGACTCGCTCAATCACACCTCGATCCTCGACGACTACTCCGAGGGTTGCAGTGAGGCGACCAGCTACAGCTACAGCACACCTAATCTTCGCGCGACCTCTGGCCTGGTCCGCCGCAACGTCGGCACCCCAACCTCCATGCGCGGTCCTGGCGCCGTGCCTGGCCTGTTCGCCCTCGAGTCGGCGGTGGATGAGCTGGCCATCAAGCTCAACATGGATCCGATCAAGCTCCGCCTCCTGAATGAGCCTCAAATCGACGAGGGCAAGAACCTGCCCTTCTCTTCGCGCCACTTCGTCGAGTGTCTCAACGTCGGCGCAGAAAAATTCGGCTGGTCGCAGCGCAATCCGCAGGTTGGCTCGATGAAGAAGGATGGCTTGATTCTGGGTTGGGGTGTCGCCGGCTGCTCCTGGATTGCAGAGCGCATGGCCACTGAAGCCACCGTGGACCTGCATGACGATGGAACCGCTCGCGTCTCCTGTGCCACTCAGGATATTGGCACCGGCACGTACACCGTCCTTTCGCAAATCGTTTCCCAGAGGACCGGTATTCCCAACGATAAAATCGAGGTTGTTCTGGGCGACTCTGCTCTCCCGCCTGGGCCGATCTCCGGCGGGTCGTGGGCTACCGCATCGGTTATCCCCGCCGTCATCGATGCGATTGAGAAAGCGCAGCAGCTTCTCTTTGTGGTCGCCAGTCAAAGCAAAGAACCGGGACTAGCCGGGCAGAAACCCGAGCTGATGGCTTTCACCAACGGCTGCGTCCATCTAAAAGACAAGTCTCCTGACACTGGGGTGAGGTACGAGCAGATCCTTACTGCCGGCAACATCCGTTCCGCCTCGGGCCAGGGAAAGTCCGAGGGCACCCTTGGCGATCCAAACAGCAAGCACTCCAAGCACTCCTTCGGAGCACAGTTCGCAGAGGTGACGTGGCAGCCTGAAACCGCTCGCCTCCGTGTCTCTCGGGTGGTGACTGTGATTGACGCCGGCCACATCATCAATCCCAAACCCGCCCGCAACCAGATTGAGGGTGCGGTCGTGATGGGTGTCGGCATGGCCCTCTTTGAAGAGACGGTCTACGACCCGCGCTTCGGCGCTCCCATCAACAACAACCTTGCTGATTACATCCTGGCCACCAATGCCGACTCTCCGCAAATCGACGTGACCTTCCTCGACTATCCCGACAAGATCATTAATCCTCTGGGCGCGCGCGGGGTAGGCGAGATTGGCCTGGCCGGCATTGCGCCAGCTATCACCAACGCCGTCTACCACGCGACGGGAGTGCGTGTGCGGAAACTGCCAGTCCGCATTGAAGACCTGCTGAGCCCGTCGCTGCGCGCCTAAAAGGCCGCGGAAAACTCTGCTCTTCAAGAGTATGGAGCTTCAGCATTTAGTCTGCGTCTTAGCAAAACCCAATAGGAAAGACTGGCGTAAGAACGAGACGGGTGTCCCACGTTCGCCTCAGCGTACGTGGGCAGAAAAAGACGGGCGAGCCCACCAAGGTTTTTACTACACCGAGCAGTTGGTGATGGGTGCCCCACATCTCGCTCGTTTTTCGCGAGATGTGGGATACCACGACTGTGCACCCGCCGCCCTTTGACCTTGCCCAGAATCATCAGGTCCACTGAGAGCGCCGGCAGTCTTGCGCCCCGTCCCTTGCGGCTGCGATCATGGCTGCGAATCGAAAGGTCTTTTTCATGCGCAAGCATCTCCTGATCATTGCCGCACTGGCGGCAGCCTCCACCGCTCTCTTCGCACAAACGCCCGCGTGGCCACCCTCTCCTGATCATCTGACCATGCCTTTATGGCCCAACGGAGCGCCAGGAGCCCAGCCGAGTGCGGGGCCGGAAGGCGACATGACGACTGCCAAGGATGGTCACCCCGGCGGCAAGCCGGTCATCCGCATCGGCAATGTTTCCAATCCCACGCTTACGCTCTATACGCCAAAGGGAACAAACACCGGAGCTGCCGTGGTTGTATTCCCTGGGGGTGGTTATCGCATCCTGGCCATTGACCTCGAAGGGACCGAAGTATGCGACTGGTTGAATTCGGCGGGCATCAGCTGCATTCTGGTTAAGTACCGTGTGCCCGAGCCGGGCCCATATCCCGAGTCTTCTGCGCCGTTACAAGACGCTCAACGCGCCCTCGGCATCGTGCGCGCCCACGCCGCCGAGTGGCACATTGATCCAAACCGCATCGGGGTCCTGGGTTTCTCCGCCGGCGCGCACCTTGCCGCCGCCTTGAGCACTCACTTCGACCAGAGGCTTTACGATCCGTTGGACGCGGCAGACAAGCTTAGTTGCCGCCCCGACTTTGCCGTCATCGTCTACCCCGGCTATCTTGCCCTCGCGGACCAGAACTACGCGCCCAATCCCGACATTCATCCAACCGATCAAACTCCGCCTACGTTCCTGGTGCAAGCTGAGGACGATCCAGTCCATGTAGAAAACGCCGTTGTCTATTTCCTTGCCCTGAAGAATGCCAAGGTCCCGGCGGAGCTGCACATTTATGCCCAGGGTGGGCATGGCTACGGTCTGCGCCGCACCGCCCTCCCCGTGACTACTTGGCCTCAGAGTGTGGAGATCTGGCTGCACACCATTCATATTTTGTCCGATTCCGCCGCCTCGAATTACCCCGCCAAGTGAGCGGGTGAGAACAATCAAAATGAAGAAAATCGTTTGGCTGTTCCCTGCGTTCCTACCACTTCTAGCGGTTTGCCTCGCACAAAACACTCCGGCGCTGCCTCCGCTGCCTGCTCCTTTGGGAGTGCCCCAGCCAGGGCCATCCACGAATGCTCCTTATGCACCGCAGCCTATCCTGCCAGGCGGAGTCGTGGTCACGCTTTATCCGCCCAACTCCCCCTTCCTTAATAAGGACCGCGTGCGCGAGGCGGAGCAGTACAACATGAGCCAATCCGTGCCGGGGCGAATCAACAGCATCGTCAACATACACAACCCATCGATCGAAGTGCACACCGTCGACCACGGGCTGAACACCGGCGCTGCCGTAATCCTGGTGCCGGGCGGTGGTCACAACACGCTGAACGTGGGCTCGGAGGGCGCGGATTTCGTTCCCTTCTTCTATAACTACGGCGTCAATACCATTATCCTGCGGAGTCGTCTTCGCCGCGACGGCTACAACCCCCGGACCGATGAGGTCTACGACGCCCAGCAGTCCATTCGCCTGGTGCGGGCGCACGCCAAGGAATGGAATATCGATCCCCACAAGATCGGCATCATGGGCTTTTCCGCGGGCGCGGAATTGGCCACAGCCGCGGCCGTGCTCTACGACGACTTTGACAAGAAGAACAGCGATCCGGGAGATCCTCTGGCAGGCATCTCTTCGCGTCCTGACTTTGTGGGCGTCATCTATCCCGGTCCCACCCCCTTCGCCCGCAATCGCGTTGCCCCGCCGATCCCGCGTAACGTGCCTCCCTCGTTCATCGCCTCTGCCGGCTCCGATGACCAGGTGCATGCCATCTGGGCCGACGAATACTTTGCCGCCATGCTCGCTCTCCGCGTGCCCAACCTCGAGATGCACATTTACGCCAATGGCCGCCACCCCGGCGACCTGCTGCGCGACGGCAGCCACATGACCGGGGGCCTGACCGACCGCAACGGAATACCCTTTGGCACCTGGCAATTCCGCTTCATCGACTGGTTTCGCGACCTCGGTTTTTTGCAGAAGCCCGACGTGGAGACCAAGGCCGCCAAGGACATCGCCTTCTATCTGAGCCAACCTGCGCCCGCTGGCGGCCCACCCAACACTCCGCCCGCAAGCTCCCCTCCACCAGCTACTCCCCGTGTGCCCTAGCGGGCTGAATTGACTGCCCTCTTGTTCCCTCACGAAGGACGGGTGCCCCATACGGGGGTATGGGGCACCCGTCCTTTGTGAGGGAACCAAGGGCCCTCAGCACGTAAGCAGGTGCGGCCGCTTACACATTTCCATCCCTTGTCCGACGGTTTCCGCAGCCTGCGTCATAAGCGGCGTGAAGAAGTGTCCGGCGATGGACATTGAACCGGCTTTGTGGACAGTTCGCGTCCGGAATGCTTTGTAAGTTGAAGAAAAGCAGCATAGATGCGACTCCAGCCTTTGGTCACCTGCGTGCTTTCTAGACTAGGGAGCCGTAGGAAAGCAGCACCAAGAGCGGAGTCAAGATGATCGCCAATCTGATAGGGGATGCGCGTTACTCGCTACGCCAATTGCGCAAGACCCCGGGTTTCACGATGACGGCGGTGTTGACGCTGGCTCTGGGCATTGGGGCCAACACAGCAATCTTCACCGTCGTACACGCTGTGCTGCTCAAGAATTTGCCTGTCGTGGACCCCAAGTCACTGGTGCGCATAGGGGACAGAGAGGACTGCTGCAACCTGGCCCTCTCCTCGTTCGAAAGTGACTACACAACCTTTTCCTACGATGGCTACAAATACCTGCGCGACCACACGCCGGAGTTTGAGGGGTTGGCGGCAATGCAAGCGGGTGGGGCAGACCTCTCGGTCCGCCGTGCCCTGGTAGATACGCCTCCGCAATCTTCGCTGGGCGAGTTTGTCTCCGGCAACTACTTCCAGACGTTTGGGATACAGCCCTTGGTAGGGCGTGTCCTAATGCCCTTCGACGATGGAGAAGGCGCGCAGCCCGTCGCCGTGATGAGCTACCAGGCCTGGCAGAGGGATTATGCCGGCGATCCTTCGGTGATCGGCAGCACCTTCTTCATGAACACCCATCCGCTCACCATCATTGGTGTGACGCCAGAGGCGTTCTATGGCGACCGGATGAGCGAGCGTCCACCGGACTTTTATCTCCCCATCTCCCAGGAGCCGACGCTCGGCTTTTATGCGGTCCGCAATGAACCGCATGTAGGCTGGCTGTACCTCATCGGGCGCGTGAAGCCTGGTACCGCCGTCGGGCCACTCCAGGCCGAAGTGAGCGCCCTGCTGCGGCAGTCGCTCTCCCAGCTTCCGGAGTACCAGTCGGAACACGGCAAGGAGCGTCTGGCCAAAGCCCACGTGGTGCTGACGACGGGCGGCGCAGGGGTTGCGAACATGCAGCACACTGCAGCCAACAGCCTCTACTTGCTGATGGGGCTCTCTGGATTGGTGCTGCTGATCGCATGCGCGAACATCGCCAACCTGATGCTGGTGCGAGGGCTGGCACGGCGCGCTGAGATCTCGATTCGCATGGCCCTCGGCGCAGCGCGGAGAAGAGTCGTGCGCCAAATGATGACCGAGAGCGTCACGCTGGCCTTCCTCGGCGGCTTGGCCGGATTGGCACTGGCGTACGTAGGGACGCGTTCGCTGCTGGCGTTGATGTTTCCGGATTCGCCCACGCTGTCGATCCATGCGGCGCCGTCCCTGCCGGTTCTGAGCTTTGCTTTTGGCCTTTCTCTGCTTACAGGGCTTGTCTTCGGTATCACGCCGGCCTGGATCGCCTCGCAGGAACAGCCCGCCAATGCAATGCGCGGTGTCAACCGAGCCACCAGGGACGGCTCCTCATTGCTGCAACGGTCGCTCGTGATCCTGCAGGCTGCCTTGTCACTGGTGCTGTTGGTAGGAGCCGGACTGCTGGGCAAGAGCTTGAACAAGCTCGAGCATCAGGAATTCGGCCTGGAAACCGACAACCGGGTCATCGTCAACATGAATCCCCTGAAGGCAGGTTACAAGCCAGAGCAGTTGCGGGGCTTGTACCAGCAGATCGAAGACCGGTTCCACTCGCTCCCTGGGGTGGAGCGAATCGGTTTGACCATCTATACGCCTCTGGAAGGCAACATCTGGAGTTACTACGTCTACGTCCAGGGCCAGCGCGCGCCTGATCCCGGGCAGGATGTGACTGCTATCTTCAATCGCGCAAGCACGGATTACTTCAAGGCAGTTGGGCAGCGCGTCGTTCGCGGGCGATCCTTTACACCGTCCGACACGTCAACGTCGGAGGGCGTTGCGGTTGTCAACCAGACGTTTGTGAAGACCCTCTTCAAGCCCGGCGAAGACCCGATCGGGCAACATTTCGGTGCGATGGATATAAAATCCTCCGGCGACTACAAGATCGTGGGCGTGGTGGAGGATACAAAGTATGAGAGCGCGCGCGATGCGGTGCGGCCCATGTACTTTACGCCGATGCTGCAGCAATCACGCACCAGCCCGCCCAAAACTCTGGATGCATCGCTCTATGCGGAAGCGATCGTCCTGCAGATGAAGGCGCTCACCCCAGGGCTGGAGGGGCAGGTACGGAAGACGCTGGCCGGCATCGATCCCAACTTGACCGTGGATTCATACCGGACCTTTGCGCACCAAATCCATGGAAACTTCAACGCGGAGCGGATGGTTACGCGGCTGACTTTGCTCTTTGGGTTGCTGGCGCTGGTGCTGGCTTCGGTCGGACTTTATGGCGTCACTTCCTATATGGTCGTGCGGCGGACCGCAGAAATTGGCATACGCATGGCGCTAGGCGCCGGCCAAGGAAGTGTCATCGGCATGGTGATGCGTGGCGCAATGTTGCAGGCTGGAATCGGATTGGCGATTGGCGTACCCACAGCTTTGCTTTGCGCGCGTTTCCTGAAATCACAACTCTATAACGTGTCCGGTCAGGACGCGTGGGTGATGGCTGGCGCGGTCGTAGCGCTGGCCATATCAGCATGCGTCGCTGGTTTGATTCCAGCGCGGCGTGCGGCTTCGACCGAGCCGATGACAGCATTGCGCTCGGAGTAACTGGATTTATTTGAGGTAATGAAGATGTTGCGAAGAGTCTTTGCGCTCAGTCTGATTGCCTACTCGATTCTATTGCTCCAGGGGAAGCAGCCGTCGGCATCGGTCGAGGCTCCCGCTGGAACCGCGTTGCTGCTCGAAGCAGCAGGAGACGGCGCGCAGGTCTACACCTGTACCAATGGACATTGGACCCTCAAGGCTCCGGACGCCAAACTTCTGGACGAACACGGCAAAGTGATCGGCACCCATTTTGCTGGTCCCACCTGGAGGCTCGAGGATGGAAGCGAAGTAAAGGGCAAAGCCATTGCGAGTCGACCCGCGGCAGATGTTTCTTCCGTGCCCTGGTTGCTGGTGCAAGCTGTTCCCGGGAGCAGCAGCGGCAAACTGGCGAACGTGCTCTACATCCGCCGGACCGAGACGCATGGCGGTGCTGCTCCAACCAAAGCGTGTGACAGCGGCGAAGAACGGGTTCCGTATACTGCAAAATACAGCTTCTACACCGGCAAATGAGTGAACGTTTGCCAAGCTGGAAAAGCGAGAACCCATGGCAAAGATTCATCACTTTGCGGCCCAAGGCTTTGCGGCGGGTGCGGCCAACTACGTTGCCGGCCGTCCGGAATATCCGCCTGAAATCGAAACCTGGCTGAACGAGGAGCTAGGACTTGACAGCAGCAAAACAGTTCTCGATTTAGGCGCGGGCACGGGAAAGTTCTCGCGCAGTCTTCTGGCCACGGGAGCGACGGTTATCGCCGTGGAACCTGTGCCGGCGATGTTGGAACAACTGGTACGCCAGTATCCCGAAGTTGAACCTAGGAGCGGCTCAGCCGAAGCCATTCCGCTGGGCGATGCATCGGTGGACGCGGTCGTCTGTGCGCAGTGCTTTCATTGGTTTGCCACGCCCGAAGCGCTTCTTGAAATCCATCGCGTGCTCAAGCCGGGTAGCGCTCTAGGTCTGGTCTGGAACGTCCGTGACAATCACGTCGAATGGGTCGCAGCCCTTACCCGGATCATGAAGCGCTTTGAGGGCGATGCTCCCCGCTACCACAGCCAGAAATGGCGAGCCCAGTTTCCGGCTGACGGGTTTGGTCCCCTCCGCGAGAAGCGCTTTCCCAACCTCCATAGTGGAGATCCGGAGCGGGTGATTGTCGACCGTATCTTATCGGTAAGCTTCATGGCGGCCCTCCCGCTGGACGAACAGCAGCGTGTCAAGGCTCAGATCCGGGAAGTCATCGCTACGTCTCCGGAACTCGCCGGTAAGGCCCAGGTGACCTTTCCCTACGAAACGCTGGCTGTCGTTTGTAACAAGCAGTTGTATACATCTGAGGCAGAAATGCACTAAGCTTCTCCGCGAAATGGAGGGGCGTCTATGTCCGAGGCCAACAAACTTCTAGTGAGGCGCTGGTTTGAGCAGGTCTGGAACCAGAAGAGCGAAGCAGCCATTGACGAAATGTTTAGCCCGCAAGGCAAGTCTCACGGCTTTCCTGAAGCGGATTCGGTCCTTGTGGGCCCAGAACCCTTCAAAGCCGTACACCGTACCTTTTGCGGCGCTTTCCCAGACGTACACGTGGACGTAGAGGAGATAGTCACGGAGGGTGACCGGGTCGCCGTCCGCTGGCGAGTCTCCATGACCCATCTCGGCGATCATTTCGGCTTTCCCGCCAGCGGCAAGAAGGAGACAATGGCGGGCTCAACCTTCGCCATCGTCAAAGGCAGCCAGATCGTCGAAGGGTGGAACTACATGGACATTCAAGCCCTGATGAAGAAGCTCCAGACCGCTTGATAGACGTACCCAGTCCCGCAGGGACGGCCCTGAGCTTGTCGAAGGGGACGGCTGAGAGTCAGAGCTGTCCAAATTAGCGGAGCAACGGTCTTCTGGATGGCGCAAGTTGCTTTACGCGTTGATGAGAACGCGGGCAAGCAAAATCAGGTTGGTTGTTGTAGTACATGACTCTGTCCATCCACCTCCACTCATGCCAAGGTGGGCCACCGTCCTAAGATTTGTCATCCCGACCGGAGCGTACCCGGATTTCCTGCTACGCGGCCCTCACCAACGTCCACGTGTGCGGCTTTCCGTTAGAGAAAGCCGCATGAGGCTCGCCAACGCCACCAAGTTCGACAGGAAATCCGGGGTAGCGCAGTGGAGGGACCTGCGGTTTGCCTTGATGGAAAAACGGAACCCGGAGACGATTCGCCCACGGCGCATTCGCTTATGCCCGAAAGTGGAACCGCAGGTCCCTCCACTGCGCTACGCTCCGGTCGGGATGACAAATTTTAGGGCGGTGGCCCACCTTGGCATGAGTGGAGGTGGATGGACAGAGTCAAAAAAACTAATTTGGACAAGACTGGCTGAGAGTAGCCCAGGACGGACCCGGATTTCCTGTGCAGCTTGGTGGATCCAACGAACCTCGTGCGGCTTTCCGCTAAGAAAGCCGCATACGCAGACTCTTCAAGCTGGCGGAGTGGGTAAGTCTGAGTTATACATGTCGACTGCTACCTTCCAGGGGCCGTCGCCCTTCTTTTTGAATATCTCGAGTAGCTTGCCGTGGTCCGTGGCTGCCTTGCCCTGGGCATCCTTAGCGGTCAAAGTATAAGTGCCGATCACATAGGCCAGTTCACCAGAGCGGGCGACATCTACCGTGGTAGCTTGCCAGGAGAGGGAAATGTCCGGGCTGAGCAGCGACTTCCACAAGGCACGAATCGCCTCCTTACCTTGGACGATAGGGGCGTTTCCGGGCAGCACAACCGCATCATCACTATAGTACGAAAGAGCGCCGTCCAGGTCACGGGCCTCGGCGGTCTTCTCCCACTTGGCGTCCAGATCTCTGATCGTTTGTTCATCCGCCGCCGGCGTATCCGACGGCGGCGGCTGCTTGCAGGCCGTTGTCCATAGGAGCACAACCAGGCAGCCCCAAATAGCCGGCTTCGATACTTGTCCTCTCTCTCGATCACGCATCATGGGCTAAGTCCTCTCGCCAGGTTGGTAGACGATAGCATACGCCCGGACAATTTCTTTCCAAACCGGGGAACTGGGACAGCGATTGCGCCGTAGGTAAGCGATGAGAGCGAATCCGCCCCACACGGAGAAACCACTATGGCGGTCCTGCGGCAAAATCTGATCTATAGCTTTCGGCGTCTCTCCAGGTCGCCCGGGCTGGTCTTCGCGGTCATCTTCTCTATCGGACTGGGCATCGCCGCCAACTCCACCATCTTTTCCATGGTGAGCCGCTTCGTGCTCCGGCCCGCGCCGGTCGGCGATCCCGGCACTCTTATGGCTCTCCGTACTACGTACGAGGGCGATCGTTGCTGCAATAACTTTCCCTGGCCGGTCTACACCGACGTGCGCGACCAAACACAATCGTTTTCCGGCGTGGCCGCTTATTACGAGCTCTTGCCTGCATCGATTGGTGGTTCAGGGGAACCAGAGCGCGTCTGGGGCCAATCGGCCACCGCGAACTTTTTCAATGTCTCCCAGATCCGCATGTACCTTGGCCGCGGCTTCCTGGCCAGCGAAGAGCGGCTTCCCGTCATTGTCCTCAGCCACCGTCTCTGGCAGCGGCGCTTCGCGTCGGATCGCGCCATCCTGGGCAAGGCCATCCCGCTCTCTGGCCACACTTTTACGGTCGTCGGAGTAGCTCCACCGGGCTTTCGAGGTCTCGACCTGATCCTCGATCCTGAATTCTGGATACCACTCGGCAATGTAGAGCAACTCGCCCCAAGTGTTCCCAATAGAAGCGCGCGTGACTGGAACTGGCTGGCAGTTGTGGGGCGCCTCAAACCGGGCGTCACCCAGTCCCAGGCCGCTGCCGAACTCGCCACCCTCGCCCAACGATTCGCCAAAACATATCCTGCCACCGACAAAGGCCGAGGCTTCCGCATGGACCAGGCAGGCTCGCTGCCACCCAGAGACAAGGCGGCGGTCCTGCTCTTTATTGCGGCGCTATCCGTTGTCGTGTTGCTCGTCCTGGGCATTGCCTGCGCCAATGTTGCTAATCTCCTCCTGGCCCAATCGTCCAGCCGGCAGCGTGAAATGGCGGTGCGCATTGCCCTGGGGGCGACGCGGCGTCAGTTATTGGAGCAGATGTTGTTGGAGAGCTTGCTGCTGGCCCTTGCGGGTGGACTCTTCGGCATGCTCCTGACCCTCTGGGCGACCTCAGCACTTTCCGCGTTCCGTATCCCGGCGCCCGTACCGCTGGACACAACCGTCAGCATCGATTGGCGCGTCTTGCTGTACACCTTTGTCCTCAGCGTGGGAACCGGCCTGGTCTTCGGGTTCGGACCCGCTTGGATCGCTTCGCGTCCTGTTTTGGCCAGTGCGCTGAAGGGCGAGGATGGGTTCGTCCGTCCCGGTCGCCGCCTGAACTTGCGTAATTTTCTCGTGGTAGCGCAGATTGTCATGTCCCTGGTACTTCTATGTGCTACCGCCCTATTCTTGCGCAGCCTGCAACGGGCCGTCGGCATCGACGTTGGCTTCCGCTCGCGCGATGTTCTGATGCTGTCTGTCGATCCGCGGGTCCACGGCTACTCGCCGGAGCGCACCACCCAATTCCTCGAACAATTACGCGAGCGTGTCGCAGCGATTCCAGGCGTCATTTCCGTTGCTGCCACCGACAGCGTCCCGTTGTCTGGGGGAAACCGAAGCGATGGTTTCCGACTGGAAGCGGATGCGAAGCCCACCGGCCCGTATCCAATTGTGGAGCTGTATATGGCGACTCCGGGTTATTTCGAAACCATGGGGATCCCCCGGCTAGTGGGCCGCGACTTCAACCATGAAGCAGCGAACTCCACCAGGGTCGGCATCGTCAATCGAGCCTTTGCCGAGCACTTTTTCGGTCGAAAGAGTCCTATCGGCCAGCGCGTGGTCGGGGGAGGGGTCACCTACGAGATCATCGGCGTGGTCCAAAACATCAAGTCGCGGACCCTTGGCGAGGACACTCGCTACGTCCTTTTCCGCTCCCTTGCACAAAGCACCGGAAGCGATCCTTCATTCCTGGGATATGAATTAGTAGTCCACTTTGCCGGCAACGGGACCGCCGTCGCAAGTGCTGTGCGCAGTCAGATCCGCGATCTCGATTCCACCATGGCCGTATACAACTCCGAAACCATGCAGGAACATCTGCGTCAGGCGCTCTTTCTGCCCCGCCTTGCAGGCACGCTTTTCGGCATCTTTGGATTCATTGGGCTGGTGCTGGCTGCGATCGGTCTTTACGGCGTGATGAGCTACTCAGTCAGCCGCCGCACACGTGAAATTGGCATCCGCATTGCATTAGGGGCACAGCTCAGCGCGGTCCGTCGACTCATCCTTCGCCAGGGCATGGTGCTCACCGGCATCGCGATGGCGCTTGGCCTGCCCGCCGCCTTCGCGGTCGCGGGACTATTGAGTAGCTTCCTCTATGGCATTCGCCCGCACGACACCATGACGTTCACCATGGTGCCTCTATTTCTCGCCGTGGTTGCCTTTGTTGCCTGCTGGGTTCCGGCATGGCGCGCCACCAGGATTGACCCGCAGAACGCGTTGCGCTATGAATAATCTCGCTTCTGCTTCTTAGTTTCTTTTCTGAGTGCGCAGCTTATAGAAGGCAAAGCCAACCAGGTTGCTGAAGGCAACTGTGCCCAGAATCTTGGCAGCGTAGACGAGCGGGTTGACTACGTCGACGAACGGATAGGCCGAGATCAGCAGGCTAAACAGCGTGGCGCCAAAGCCAATCACCGATGTGCACTTGAGCCACCAGGGCATAGACCTGCGAAGAGCACCTATTCCGGCGATAGGAATGGCAAACATCGCGAGATAGGCAAGTTCGTAGTGGGCGAGACCGGCATTCGAGAGCAGCTGGTAAGCCTCTTGAGCGTGCACTCCGGCACTCCCCATCACCAGCAGCAAAAAAATAAGGAGCGATGTGCATACGATGGAGTTCGCCGGCGTCCGCCAGCGCGGATGGAGACGTGTAAACCAGGCAGGGATCAGATTATCCCAGCCGACGGTCATGGGAAGACGAGTGACTCCGGTAAACAGATAGCTGGCCGCTGCGAGCAAACGCATCTGGAGAAAGAGAATGGCGGTCACGGCAAACAGGCTGCCTAGGCCAGTGCTTCCCAGGGCCAAACGAACTGTCTGTGGGATGGGAGCAATAAAGTCGATGTGGCCGCGTTGGCTAAAGGCAAAAACCGAGCTGGTGCCGAGAATGAACATGGCGCAGATGATGGGCGAAGAGATCCATACCGACTGTCCGATGCTGCGCGCCGCATGCTTGCTCTCCCCGGCCAGGATCGCGATGTACTCCAGACCGCAAAGCGCCCCGAAGATCATCTGACCGAAGAGCGCGAGAGAACGCAGGTTTGGCGGTGGAAGTTTCATCGCCAACGGCGGCCACTGGATGGGCACATGGCGCCAAAGCGCCCACAGCGGAAGCAGGATGAGTCCGGCATAAGCCAGCAGTATGGCGATGGCGCCCAGGTTGTGAATCCACTTCCCCACCTCCAACCCACGCAGAGCCGAGACCGTGATCAGCACGATCACCAGGGAGATGATTGCCAGCGATGCCAGATGATTCTCCGGAAGTCCCGCAGCGGAAGGGCCGATGAGGTAAGCGAGTTCAGTGGGCAAGGCGTAGAGGATGGCAGCGGCGATGGAAATACCGTACACCCACAGGTTCCAGGCGGTAAGGAACCCACCCAGATTCCCGAACGCCTTGTGTGCCCAGACGTAGAGGCCGCCTTCCAGCGGCCACACTCGGTTGAGACAGATGACGGAGGCTCCCATAGGAACGTAGAAGACCAGCATGGCGGCGATCCAGGTGAGAGCCTGTGCCCGGCCAAGTCCCGCGGCGACTCCGACCCAGGAACTGCCGACAACGCAGAGGATCTGCGCCAGAACCAGATCGCGCAGTCTCAGGCGGCGCTGAAGTTGCTGCTCGCCGTGGGCAGAACCGGGTTGATCAACGTTGTGAATAGTTGCACCCTGGAGACGGAAAGTTCTCTGCGGGTCCTTGGGTATGGGTAGAGGGTGCTCGACTCTGATGCTTTGTATCAGGGCTTTTGGGCCACTGAGGTCCGCCTCTCATTCCCTCACAAAGGACGGGTGCCCCATATCTCGCTCGTTTTTGGCGAGATGTGGGATTCCACTGCTCTTTCCCTCTGGGCCTCGATTCATCCGATGCACTGAACGGTGGAATCCCATATCTCGCGACAAACGAGCGAGATATGGGCCACCCGTCCTTAGCGAGGGAACCAGGGCCTACGGCCAGTTGTTCACCAAGTTGGTGACGTTGATACTGCCTAGCCCGGTGGCAAAGTCCCAACCCCTGGTAGCTGGATACGCTTCGAGCAGGGAACGATTGGAAGTGGAAAGTATGCCGTACCCGCTCGGCGAAGGATCATAGCAGTTATTGGTCCCGTAGCAGGGAACAGCGTTATTCCCGGCGGTTACGTCGTGGAAAATACAGGAAGACGAGATGCGGTTGCCTCTCGACGCGCGGCATTCTGCCAACTTCATGGCATCCGGATCAGACGAGCCTCCAAATTCAGCCTTCGCCAGGTCGTAATAAATCGGATCGGGGTTGCCCTGAGGGCCCCCCGCTTTCTGATTAATCAAGGCCTGGATACTCGCAAATTGAGGCGCCGTAAAAGAGGTGCCCCCAGCGCTGTTATATAGCAAAGTATCTGTGTCGTTGGTGTAGTCGCAAGGAGCTCCGCCCTGCGCCGGATCTGACATGCAATAGAGGACCGCGTGAAACCAGAACCCGTTCGAGGCAAACAACGAAACGTCCGGCAAATCACGTTTGCCATCGTTCGGCATGCCTACGATCCCGGTCTGCCAGTGAGGCTTGGAGTACACCAAGCTCGGCGCGCCGCTGCCGGCCGCAATATCAAGAAAGTTCGACCCGAGACTGCTGTTGCAGAACGCTACTCCACTCGGGTACCCGTAGTAGCTGAAGAGTATATTGCTTGCGCACGAATCGTTCCACGGCATCTCTGGAACGTAGGACTTGGCAGACTTTCCTATGGAGTTGTTGCTGGTGCTCCAATAAATGCTATTGGTGCCCTCGTAAGTATCGAGGAAGTCTGTTCCCCCAGTAGCGACATTATAGGGGGTGGAGGCGAGCGCGTTAGCCGCGATGCCGGTGTCTGACCAGTTGGGGGAAGGCAGATCAAAGGCATCGCAGCCGGCTGCGCCGCCGTCTCCGGCAGCCACGAACACAGAGACCCCCTCACCCGCAGCTTGTTGCCACAGGCTGTTGATATAGGCGTTTCCGCTAGGTCCTTCCGAGGCCTCGCAGCCGATATAACTCAGACTCATGATGGGAGGAGGGCTGGTGCTGTCCAGCAGGTTCTGGGCAGCGATAAAGCCGCCGAAGTTAGTCGTGTATCCGCGCAGGAGGCGAGTTCGACCGACGCATCAGGCGCTACGGCGCCGGCCCACTCGGCATCGATAGCGGCTTCCATTTCCGCGCTACCTGTTCCCGGATCGGTGCACCCGGTGCCAGGATGAATTTGAACAAAGGTACCGGAATACGACGCCAGGCCAAATGCCTTGCGAAATGTGGCGACGTCGGCCGGATTCAGATCCGTGTCCTCCAGAACCACCACCGTTTGTCCCTTACCGGTGATCGGCTTACTCGCTTTGTACAGGGGCGTAACGTTATAGATAGTGGCCAAATCGGCCGGGGCCTCGTCATAGTGCGTTACTCCGTTCAGGCCATCGGGACATCCGTTACAGGGAAAAGTGAAGCTCTTGATCGGTTTCATCGACGCCGTCTTGGGCATGAAGTTATGCAATGAGACGACACCAACGACGACCGGCGCCAGCGCGGCAGGGATGGAAGGATTGCTGACGTTTGCGATATGCTGCTTGCCGTTCACGACGTATTTGTGAATCTCGGTGTGAAACGCCTCGCGCACTTGGCCGGCCGTGCCTGACACATCGATGGTCAAGCCGCTCTTGGAAATGAAGTTGACTTGAAGCCCGTGCGAGATTAGCCATTGCGAAACCGTCTCGACATCCTCTTGCGCCGGGCCGAAGTTCCTGCCCAGTTCCTCGGCCGTAAGCCATTGGTGATAGCTGGCAGAATGCGGATCCTGACGTTCGTCGATAGAACGTTCCAATGCCTCTTCCTGCTCCGGGCCGCGCCGCAGTTGCAGGAACATATGCGGCATGGGGAAGCTGTCCTCTACTGCGCCCGCATTGTATTTGGGGACGGCAAGAGGGTGGGTGTGGCCGGCAAGCTGGACTAAGTTCGCCTCGTCAATTGCATCTACGATACGAGAAGTGGCCGTGGGCGACCCGGCTCGATCGGCGGCAAGCGCTGAACTTGAGAAACCAAGCAAAGCCAGAATCGTCCATACCGAGAGGAATGATGCGTGCTGGAAATAGCGGAGTAACGCCATCAGGGGACTCCTTTGACGGAAGGAGTATAGCTTGACTCGATCAGCAAGCGGAGGTAGGTAAGTTGGTTCGCACAAAGGTCAAAACCGTTTCGGACAAAGAGCCGCCCATTTTCGTTTTCGAGCACCAGCAAGCGTGGGAAGACTGGTTGTCGCGGAATCATCGCGAGGCCACCGGTGTGTGGTTGCGAATCGCAAAGAAGGGATCCACAATTCGCTCCTTGACCCATGCTGAAGCATTGGAATCTGCCCTCTGCTTTGGATGGATCGACGCCCATAAGAAGCCGGAGAGTGCCAAGGCATGGCTGCAGCGATTTACTCCGCGCAGCAAGCGAAGTATCTGGTCGAAGATCAATCGCCAAAAAGCCTCCGCCTTGATCGAATGCGGCCGGATGAGAGACAGTGGGCTCGAAGAAGTGCTGCGTGCTAAAAAGGATGGGCGATGGGAACAGGCCTATGACTCCCCACGCAACGCGACGGTGCCGGACGATTTTCAGGCCGCGCTGGACAAGAGTGCGAGGGCCAAAGCGTTCTTTGCCACCCTGGAAAGCCGAAACCGGTATGCGATCCTGTTCCGCATACAAACGGTAAAGCGAGCGGAGACGCGCGCGCGAAAGATCTGCGAATTCATATCCATGCTGGAAAAGCACGAGAAGATACATCCGTGATTGGGAGCCGTCACTGGGAGCCGTCACTGGGAGCGAAGATGAATGAGTTGCAGCAGGCCCTGATCGGCGACAGCGCGGCAGCGCCGCCGGCCCACATCCTTGAAGGTCTTTCAAGCGATCTCGCGCATCGAGTGATTCAAGGTGCTCCGCACACCATCTACCAGGAACTCTGGCATATCGCATTCTGGCAGCAGGTCACTCTGGATTGGGTGAACGGTATCGAGACACCCTTTCCAGCTCATCCGTCAGACGGCTTCCCCGCAGACCGGAGCGAGCCATGGGGTCAGCTGCGCCAGCGCTTCTTCCAGGGTAATCAGCAGGCTGCCGACGTGGCGGGTGACGAGAAGAGACTCGAACAATGCGTCCGCTGTCCATCGCGCCCGGGCAATCCCGTTCGCATCATGTCGGTCCGCGAACAGCTGGAGAGCCTGGCCGCCCACAATGCTTATCACTTCGGGCGGATCGTCCTGCTTCGCCAACTCCTTGGAGCATGGCCTCCACCCTCCGGAGGCTTCAGTTGGTGATCTCCGCTGTATGCTGAGAGAACCACTGTGCAATCTGCTTGGCCAGGAGTTTCGAATCAATGCGCTTTCTCCGTCTGCTGATGGCTCTCTCTGTTTTCTCGCTGGGCGCCGCTGCGTGGTCGCAAAGCTCTGCTGCGGCGGGATCGGCAACCTATGATCCCCGCCTGACCTTTGCGCCGCTAGCCCTGCCCGACCCGGTGAATGCCTATCGCTCAAGCAATGGCGCTCCTGGCCCTTCGTACTGGCAGAACCAGGCGGACTACGAGATGCACGCCACCCTGGATACAACGGCCAAGGTACTGCAAAACGACGAGGACATTACCTACACCAACAACAGCCCCGATTCGCTCACCAGCCTTTGGATCCACATGGAGCAGAACATCTATCGCCATGACGCGCGCGGGCGGATCGTCAACGGCGGCGGACCGCGGCGAAAGAAACCGGTGCCCGACACCGAAGACAATCCCAACGGGCGCACCACCGAAGGCTTCGTGCTGGAGTCGGTCACCATTGAGCACGGCAAGGAGTCGCTCAAGGCCGACTACCTGGTAGACGACACGCGGATGCAGATCCGCCTGCCTCAGCCCATGGCGCCCAAAGGCAGCGTGCTGAAGATCCACATCAAGTATCACTATCAGATCCCGGGCGTCTGGGGTGGCCGCAATTCGTGGGGTACTTCCAAGCAGGGAGACATCTACGACACGGCGCAGTGGTATCCGCGCATGTGCGTCTATGACGATCTTCGCGGGTGGGACACGCTGCCCTACCTTGGCAGCGAGTTTTACCTGGAGTATGGACACTTCGACTATTACGTAACCGTGCCCAGCGAAATGATCGTGGCCGGCTCGGGCGAGCTGGTCAACGAGAAAGACGTGCTTACCAGCACGCAGATCGCGCGGCTCGCAGAGGCGCGCAACAGCGACAAGACGGTGGCGATCCGGACCGCGGCCGAAGTGAGCGATCCCGCGAGCAGGCCAAAGGTGGGCGGCACGCTCACCTGGCACTTCCGCATGGATCACACCCGGGACGTGGCCTGGAGCGCGAGCCCGGTATTTATATGGGACGCGGCGCGCATCAATCTGCCCGATGGCAAGAAGAGCCTGGCGGAGAGTGTGTATCCACCGGAAAGCGCCGGCGACGCGGCGTGGGGGCGTTCGACGGAATACGTGAAGGACACCGTGGAGCGCTTTTCCCGGGACTGGTTCCCCTATCCGTACCCTGCAGCGATCAACGTAGCCGGCTTCTCCGAAGGCATGGAGTATCCGGGCATCATCTTCGACGGCATCGACGACAAGGGCAAAGTGCTTTTTTGGATTTCCGCGCACGAGATTGGGCATACCTGGTTCCCCATGATTGTGGGCTCGAACGAGCGGCGCAATGCCTTCATGGATGAGGGTTTCAACACCTTCATCGACATCGATGAGTCCGCCCAATTCCAGGGCGGCGTCTACGGGCCAAAGCGCGACTCGGAGTACTCAGGAGGGGGCGAGCCGCCCGACACGATCCTCAAAGTGCTCGATGATCCGGCTGCCCCCGTACTGCTGATGCCGGCCGACGCCTACACCTGGCCGATCACGCACCCGGTGAGCTACTTCAAGGGAGCGTACGGCATGGTATTGCTGCGGGAACAGATCCTGGGCAAGCAGCGCTTCGACTGGGCCTTTCGCAAGTACATCCGAGATTGGGCGTTCAAGCATCCCGCTCCTTCGGACTTCTTTCGCGAGATGAGCAGCGAGGGTGGAGAGGATCTCAATTGGTTCTGGCGCGGGTGGTACATGAACAACTGGCGCTTTAACCTCGCGGTCACCAAGATTGATGGCGACCAGGTGACGTTGGTCAACAAAGGCCAGCTGGTGCTGCCGGCAACGGTCGAGGTGAAGTACACCGACGGGACGACGACGCGCTTCCGCCTTCCCGTCGAGACCTGGGAATCGAAGAGCGAGGTAGTGTGGCCGGGGGAAAAGCCGGTGGCCTCGGTGAAGGTGGATCCCGATCACGTATTGCCGGATGATGATCGCGCCGATAATTCGCTGGAGGCTAAGTAGGCGAAGCAGTGGGAAACTCTTGCCATGGGGACGATCCTTCAGGATCTTCGTTTCGCCGTCCGTCAGCTGCGTAAGAATCCGGGCTTCACCTTCACCGCGGTGATCATCTTCGCGCTAGGCATTGGCGCCAGCACGGCGATCTTCGCTTTTGTCGATGCGGCCCTGGTCAAGCCGCTGCCTTATCGTGATCCGTCCAGGCTGATTGCCCTCTACGAGAGCACTCCGGTCGGCGATCGGTATCACTTGTCCGTCTTTGACTATCTCGAATGGAAACATCTGAACCGCAGTTTTTCTTCGCTCGATGTGTATCGGCCCGATAGCTTCGTACTCACCTCGGGGACCACTCCGGAAGCGGTATCGGGGGCAACGGTAAGCGACGGATTCTTCCGCACCCTGGGCATACTTCCATTTCTCGGTCGCGATTTCAGGCCAGGTGAAGACGAGAAAAGTGCCCAGCCGGTAGCGATCCTGAGCTACGAAACATGGCAGAAGCGGTTCGGAGCGAGCAAGAGCGTGTTGGGCCAACCCGTCACGCTGGATGGGCTTCCGTTGCTTGTCGTTGGCGTCTTGCCCCGCGGCTTTCATTTTGCTCCCGTAGGATCGGCGGAATTCTGGACGACGCTGCATGGATTCTGTGCGGATTTCCCTCATGAATGCCACGCCCTTTATGGGGTAGGGCGGCTCAAGGAAGGGATTTCTGCTACGGCAGCCGGTACAGACCTGGTGTCCATCGCCGCGCAGATCGCGGTGCAGTATCCCCATTCCAATCGTGATCGAAGCGCGACGGTGATCCCACTCGTAGATGTCGTCCTGGGTGAAATCCGGCCGACGCTGATCGCACTACTGGGCGGAGCGGGACTTCTGTCTCTGATCGGGTTTGTCAATGTTTCGAGTCTGCTTCTGGTGAGGGCAGAGAGCCGCAGACGTGAGATAGCCGTCCGCGGCGCGCTTGGAGCTGGACGCGCTCGACTCGTTCTTCAGTTCGCGGTGGAAGGCTTCTTGCTCGCAGGCTCCGGATGCTTCCTCGGCCTGATACTTGCATGGTGTGCGATCAAGATCCTGCCCGGGCTGATACCACCGGCCTTGCTCGACAACATGCCCTACCTCGAAGGGCTCCATCTCAATCTCCATCTCCTGTTTTTTGCCTGTAGCGTTTCCATCTTCGGTGGCGTGCTCTTCTCCGCCGGTCCGGCGTTGCAGCTCTTTCTATCGGATATGCAGGAAGGTCTCATGGAAGGTGGCCGCACTGCTGCAGGCCGGGGTTGGCGCAGAGTCGGCGCAAGCCTGGTGGTGGTTGAGTTGGCGATCACGGTGGTACTGCTGGTGAGCGCCGGTTTACTGGCCAAGAGCTTCTACCGGTTGTTGCATGAAGACATCGGCATCTCCGCTGATCATCTCGCGGCGTTGCATGTCTTCAAGACGGGCTCTCCGGCAGCCCCGGTCCTTATTGCCTTGCAGCGGCAGGTCATTGCCCGCATGTCGGTCCTGCCGGGAGTCACTTCGGTCGGTGTTTCGCGGCACCTCGCCATTGGTGGCGGGGAAGGCTTCGCGTTTTTGTTCAGGCATTTTCGGGTTGCCGGCAGGTCCTATGTTGGTGAGGGTGATGAGGCAACTGAGCAGGGCGCGAGCGTTGGGTATTTTGAAACTCTGCGAGCACGGCTTCTTCAAGGCCGATACTTCACTGAGTCCGATGACGGCTCCCGGTCCCATGTAGCCATCATCAATCGGACCTTCGCGAAAGAGTTGTTTCCTGGAGACGATCCGCTGGGAAAGCGGTTAATCGACGAATACGACACGGATCACCCGATCGAGATCATCGGCGTCATCGATGACATCAAGGAAGGGCCACTGGATATGAAACCCATCGCAGGCGTTTACGAGCCGTTCAACCAGGATCCCCGGGACGACTTCTATGTGGTTGTGCGCACCACTCAGTCTGCGGCAAGCATTCTCCCTTCCATGGTCCAGGCGATCCATCAAATCGATCGTGGGCTGATCGCGGATGAGGAAGAGACGATGTCGGAGCGGATCAACAACTCCCAATCGGCCTATCTCCATCGTTCCGCATCTTGGTTAGTCGCGGCCTTTGCCTCACTCGCGCTCTTGCTTGGCACGGTTGGACTCTACGGTGTGATCTCCTACTCGGTCGGGCAGAGGACGCGTGAGATTGGGGTGCGCATGGCTCTTGGGGCACAACGCGCGTCGGTCTATCGTCTCATTTTGCGCGAGGCATGCTGGCTGGCAGCCTTGGGGATCGTGGGCGGCATCTTCTGCTCCTTCGCGGCCACGGGCCTTCTTCGCAGCATGCTCTTTGGAGTCAGTCCACGGGATGCCGGCACAGCGATCTCCGTCGTGTTCGTGCTTGCCGCGTCAGCGCTGCTCGCCAGCTTCATTCCTGCGCGCCGCGCCGCATCGATCGATCCTGCAAAGGCTCTGCGGACCGAGTAGCTTATTCCAATCCAGAGCTGTCCAAATTGGCGGAGCAACTGTCTCCTGGACGGCGCAAATTGTTGAACGCATTAAAGAGAACGCGGGCAAGCGAGATCGAGTTGGTTGCTGTAGTGGCGACTCTGTCCATCCTCCTCCACCCAGGCCAAGGTAAGCCTCCGCCCTAAGATTTGTCATCCCGACCGGAGCGACCTGTCCCGGCGTGCCGTGGAAGCGCAGTGGAGGGACCTGCGGTTTGCGTTGATTGAAAAACGGAACCCGAAAGCGATTCGCCCATGCGCATTGGCTTGTGCCGAAAGTGAAACCGCAGGTCCCTCCACTGCGCTTCCACGGCACGCCGGGACAGGTCGCTCCGGTCGGGATGACAAATCTTAGGGCGGAGGCTTACCTTGGCTTAGGTGGAGGAGGATGGACAGAGTCGAAAAAGCTAATTTGGACAAGTGTGATTCCAATCCGAGCAGCCACGCGCCCTCTCCGCAGCATGCTCTTTGGTGTCAGTCCACGGGATGCCGGCACAGCGATCTCTGTTGCGTTCGTGCTTGCTGCGTCAGCGCTGCTCGCCAACTTCATTCCTGCGCGCCGTGCCGCGTCCATTGATCCTGCGAAGGCTCTGCGGACCGAGTAGCCTATTCCAGGCCGAGCAAGCGAGCAGGGTTTTCCTTCGCCATGCGGTTGATCTCGGTATCGGTGATTCCTTCTTTCTTGAGGCCATCGAACATCGCGACCAGGCCATCCGGGTGCAAAGGATTATCAGGCTGCCCCATGTCGCTCGAAAGAATGCAGTGTTCTACTCCCACGTAGTGAATTGCCCGGGCATAGTCTCTAAAGTTGAACTCTTTCGCGGATCCGATGAGCCCGTTGTAGACAAACTCGATATACGCGCCCATCTGCGCGGCCTCCTGCATCTGCTTGTCCGACATGTGAATGGGCGCGATCATGGCGTGGGTCACCACCATATGTTTCACGCCCTGGGCGCGGGCTTCGCGGATCATCATAAGAGCCTCTTCCGGGCTCGGGTGTCCGGTGGCCATGACCAAATTGCGCTTGGCGATCACCGCGATCACCTGCTTCACCTCAGGCAGCAGCTGACCATCGTGTGAGATCTGCACGAAAGGCCGGTTTTGCTTGGAGTAGCGCACCTGCTGCTCAGAATCGAAGGTGCTCATCCAGACAAAGCGGCCGTATCCACCGGTCGTCGCCGCCATATGCTCGACCGCTGAAGGGTTCATGCCGCCGACCGAGAGATTGAGGTCCACGCCGCCAAAGACTTCGATCCCGGGGACCTCTTTGCGCACCACATAAGCGAGTGAGGCGGTGGGCTCGTAGTGGTTCTTGAGCACCAGTCCGCCCATACCACGCCTTTTCGCCAGGCGTGCAATGTCGATGGCGTCGATGGAGCGTGGCGTGCTGTCTGGTGCGCAATGTACGTGGATATCAATCACCCCTGCCAGGGGATTCTCCTGGGCGCGCGTAGCCAGGCTAACGCCGAGAATCAGAAGCAGTGCGAGCAGGGTTGTTGTTTTCATTAGGGATTGAGAATGCGATGCATATCAAGCGATGGTGGCTTGACGTCTGTCTGGCTGATCATCACATGCACCTGGCCGCGGTGATGCGTCTGGTGGTTGAAAAAGTGAAGCACAGCGACGGGGACCGTCTCCACGTAATCCTTGCCCTGGTTGTTGACATAGGAAAGTTGCCTGTGCAGAAAATCGGGACCAACCTTGGCGAAGAAGGCTTCGATTTCCTCGTCCTGTGCGACGCGCGCGGAGCGAAGCCCGGCAAAGCTATCAAACAAGATAGAGTTCAGTGGCGGTGTCGTATTACCGCTCGCCGGAGAACCTCGACATCCAGATGCGGTCCCCCAGCAGCAGATGATTCAGCAGGGCGTGAATGCTGCCGAAGGAGCCCTGACGCTGCCTTTGATATTCCACCGGGTCCAGCTGGCCACACTTCTCGTAGAGCCGCTCATTGGCGATGCGGTTGTAACGGGCGAGCATCCTGAACGCGTCTAACATTAGGTCCGGGGCATTAATTGATAGAGTCGTAAGCAACCGAGGTCAAAAATTCGGGAAGTTGCTTGGCTGCGATCATCTGCTCGAAGAGTTTGGCGGCTGCAGTAAACTTGCTGGCGGCAAAGCGCTCCTCTCCAAGCTCCTGCTTGATGCGGTCCAGAACTACCGGAATGGTGGCCAGCACGACGGGCACATCGAGCGTGACGCCGTCGGTCATGCGGCCGCCATGGTGCGCCCATTGCCAAAGTTGCGCGCGCGAAATTTCCGCGGTGGCTGCATCTTCCATCAGATCGTAGATGGGCACACATCCCAGTCCGTCGAGCCAGGCCGCGAGATAACGCAAGCCGATGTCGATGTTCATCTCCAGGCCTTTGCGCGTGATCTCGCCCTCGGGCACGGCTAGAAGGTCTGAGGCTTGTATGTGGATGCCGGGATTACGACGCGCAATCTGGTTAGGTCCAGGCATGTATTCGTCAAAGACCGCCTTAGCCACCGCCACCAGGCCGGGATGCGCCACCCAGGTCCCGTCGTGTCCGGCCTTTACCTCGCGCAGCTTGTCCTGGCGCACGCGCTCCATGGCGCGGTCATTCGCCTCGGCATCCCGCTTGATGGGGATTTGCGCTGCCATGCCGCCCATGGCATGGATACCGCGACGGTGACAAGTTTCGATCAGCAACTCGACGTAGGACCTGAGGAAGTGCCGGTCCATGGTGATGGTGGAGCGGTCGGGAAGCGCCAGGTCTTCGCGGTAGCTGAACTTCTTGATGAAGCTGAAGATGTAATCCCAGCGGCCGCAGTTCAAGCCGGCGGAGTGGTCCTTCAGCTCAAAGAGAATCTCATCCATCTCGAAGGCCGCGGGCAAGGTTTCGATGAGCACGGTGGCGCGAATGGTGCCGCGCGGTATGCCCAGCGCATCCTGCGCGAAGTTGAAGACGCTGTTCCACAAGCGCGCTTCGCGATGGCTCTCCAGTTTGGGCAGGTAGAAGTAAGGACCTGTACCGCGCGCTTTGAGGGCAGCGGCGTTGTGAAAGAAGTACAAACCGAAATCGACGAGCGAAGCAGAGATGGGCTGGCCTTGCACCAGGAGGTGTTTCTCCGGCAAGTGCCATCCGCGCGGGCGCACGAAAAGCGTAGCCGTCTGCTCATTGAGTTTGTATTGCTTGCCTTCGGGGCTGGCGAACGTGATCTCGCGCCGAATCGCATCCCGCAGGTTCACCTGGCCTTCGATTACGTTGCGCCAGGTGGGCGAGGTGGAATCCTCAAAATCGGCCATGAATACTTTCGCGCCGGAATTGAGGGCGTTGATCACCATCTTGCGATCGACCGGGCCAGTAATCTCGGTGCGACGGTCCTCGAGATCGGCCGGGATAGGCGCGACGCGCCACTCGCTCTGCCGCACGGAGGCTGTCTCGGGCAGAAAATCGTAGAGTTTTCCATTGCGCAGCGCCTCTGCCCTGGTGACGCGGGCGGCCAATAGGCGCTGCCGCTCAGCCTCGAAATTGCTTGCCAGCGCGCCCAGGAACTCAAGCGCTTTTGGGGTTAGAATTTCCGCTTCCGCTGCTCCCTGTGCGCCTGCAATCGTTACCGTGGGAGCCGTTACTGTTGAGTTCGTCATGATGTCTCCGCAAGCCTTATTTTACGCCCGCCAGGGGAACGTTTCGAATCGATGCGTCCAGCAACTCGACCATGTGGAAGGCGGGCATATCCGCTAGCCCGCGGCGGCGCAGCGAACTCATCAGTTGCAGCAGGCAGCCAGGATTCGCGGAGATGACCGCGTCTGCCTTGGTGGCGAGCAGGTTTTCTACCTTGCGGTCGCCCAGTTGATTGGCCGGCTCAGGATTAAGCAGGTTATAGACGCCGGCCGAGCCACAGCACAACGTAGCCTCTTCGATCTCCGCGACCTCGAGCTGGGGAATCGTGGCCAGCAGGCGTCGCGGCTCGGCGTGGATGGCTTGTGCGTGGCGCAGGTGGCAAGCGTCGTGATAGGCCACGCGCATCGGTAGAGGGTGGCGCGGCGAACGCTGCGGGCAGTTCGCACAGAATCTCTGAAATGTCTTTGCACTTGGCACTGAAGGCAGCGGCGCGCGCGGCCCATGCAGGATCGTCGCGCAGCAGGTGGCCATATTCCTTCATGGTCGAACCGCAGCCGGCGGCATTGATCACGATGGTGTCCACGTTGGCTGCCTCGAAGGCGGCGATCATCTGGCGCGCGAGCGCTGAGGCTTGTTCGTCGAGACCGGAGTGCAGCATGAGGGCGCCGCAACATTGCTGCGCCTGGGGGATGATCACCTCGCAGCCTTCCGCGGCGAGCACCCGTGCAGTGGCCTGGTTCACGTGCTGGAAGAAGACCTGCTGCACACAACCGGAGAGCATGCCCACCCGGCGCCGGGGCTCTGTGATGGGCGAGACTTTCGCGGGCAGGCCTTGCATAAAGTGTGTGGGGACGCGGGGGAGCAAGGCTTCCATTTGGGCCAGCCGTTTTGGCAGTAGCCGCAGCAGGCCGGAGGCGCGCACCAGCTTCTGCAGGCCGGAGCGTTGGTAGATCAGCATGGGCAGAGCCAGCAGGCGCAGGCGTTTCACGTAAGGGAAGGTGGCGAAGAGAAGCTTGCGGAAGAGGCTATCCGTGGGGTGCGTGGGATATTGCGCTCCACCTGGGCGCGCGTGTCTTCGATCAGCTTGTTGTATTGCACCCCTGAGGGGCAGGCGGTCATGCAGGCCATGCAGCCCAGGCAGTTGTCCATATGCAGGCGGAAGCGCTGGTCGAGCGGAGCCTCTCCCTGGGCGGACTTCTTCATCATGTAGATGCGGCCGCGGGGTGAGTCCATCTCCTCGCCCCAGAGCACGTACGTGGGGCAGGCGGGAAGGCAGAAGCCGCAGTGCACGCAGTCCTCTATCAGCGCTGTCTCCGGCGGTTTGTGGGTGTCGAAGTTGGAGGGCTTTGCGGGTTCGCGCTGGGTGACTTGGGCCATAGGTTTTCTGTGTAGATTACATGGGACCGGAACGGAACCCCAGGACAGTTCTGCGTCAGGCTGGCACAGCAGGATGCTAGCAAGGCCAGTCCCCGGTTCCAGGGAAAGCACAGCGGCGGGTCTCGCCCGGGCGGGCTTGGTGGGCAGAAGCTCGGGTAGCATGGGTATGATAAGCGCCGCCGAGGTTCCCTCGGCTACGTTCGGGACAGGCTCTTCGACTCCGCGCCGCGAAGCACTCTGTCACGCGATAAATCTGTGAGGCGCTCCGCTCAGGATGACGATTTTGTGGGAGTTTTGACGAAAAACATCCTAGACAAGTTAGTTAGCGCTTATGGGACTACGTCCTGGGTTTCAGCCGTCCCTGCGAGCTGGGATTTGCTGGTTGATGTTTCGCAAAAGCTGTCGTGGGGCTTCGCCCCGTCTTGTTCAACCCATGTAGTGCCTCGGCTTCGCCGGTGCAAACATGGGGCACCCGTCCAGTTCCTGTGGTGTCGGCTAAGTCCTTTGTTTTACCAAGATGATCAAAATTTTATTTTTCCCGCCCCCATAAGCCGTTTAGGGCGCCCAACCACCGATTAGCGGTGCTTCTACGTAATTAGATCCAATTTAGTGCGGTTTCGGTCCCACCCGCTCATCTTTTTTTTCCACCTATATCCCGCCTAAGAAGCGGCCTGGATTAAGAACACCCTCGGGGTCGAACCTACTCTTGATCTCCCGCATCAAGGGAAGGCTGTCGGGCAGGGTTCCCCAAGAATCGAGCTTGCTCTCGGCCGGCTGCTTGAGGACCATCAGCGATCCGCTTGCAGCTTCCAGTTCACGCCGCAATTGCGGTAGCTGCTCGGCGGCTGCCGCCGGGAAGCCCGCCGTCATAATTCCCGTCGCTTGCGTCACCGACTCGCCCCCCAGGCTACAAACGCGTTCTGCGAAAGAAGCAATCTCCGCGGGAAGCATAGTCGCTTTGCAGACGAAGTCGTTGGAATGAGCGAACAGTTGCTGCCGGGCATCCCAGACCGCCGCGCTCGTAGTCTCGACAGCTAGGCCCTCGACACGCCCCAGCGATTCCAGCAAATCGGCTTGGGTGCGGAGAACCTCGGGCAGTGAAGCGAGTTGGATATCAAGATGGAATCCGTCGGCGGTGCCTCGGAGTTGGATCGAGAGCGTGCTGAGCTGTTGATGCAGCAGCTTGAGCATCCACGCGCCCAGCGGTTTAGGGGACGGGGCAGAGAAGGTAAAGCTCTGCGTGGACTGCGGAATGGAATGCAAACGAAAATTCACTGAGGTAATGACGCCGAGAGTGCCGAAGGCCCCAGTCATCAATTTATGCAAGTCATACCCGGCAACGTTTTTGACGACTTTCCCGCCGGTGTGGGCGATGGTCCCGTCGGCCAATACGATCGTCATCCCGATGATCAGGTCGCGCAGGCTTCCGTAGCGCAGCCGGAGCGCGCCCGAGTCGTTGGTGGCAACAATGCCTCCCACCGTCGCTGCCTCGGGCCAAAGTGGATCCAGAGCGACGTACTGGCCATGTTGCGCCAGGGCCGACTGCAACGACGCCCAAGTGCAGCCGGCTTCGACGGTGCAGGTCATGTCCTGCCAGGTATGCTCGCGGATTGCATTCAGGCGATGTGTCTCCAATATCATCGCCGGCGCCACGGGATAGCCCCAGCGTTGTTTCGTGGCGCCGCCCCATGGAACCACTGCGAAGTGGTTTTCCTGCGCGAAGCAAAGAATGGCCGCGACCTCGTCGGTATTGCCCGGAGAGACAGCAGTCGCACCGCCCAACGTCCGCAGGTGTTCCGGGCCGGTAATGGCAGACAAAGAAGCCGTGATGGTTAGCGGCGCATTCATAGAATAAGAAACTGTCTCAGAGGCAGATCAAAAGTACTCTGCGACGCCCGCGGTCTCCAGGGGGTGAGGGGTATACTTGCCGGTTTTCTCCCCACACAGCCGGGGGCGAGGGAAGACCTTATCGGGGTTGGCGATATTTTCCGGGTCGAAGCTGCAGCGCACCCTTTGCATCGTATCCAGGTCGGGCTCGGAAAACATGTAGCCCATGGCCTGCTGCTTGTCGCGACCCACTCCATGCTCGCCGGTGATCGAGCCCCCCTGATCGACGCACAGATGCAGTATGCGGGTCGACAACTCGACGGCCATCTCCTCCTGGCCGGGGATGGAAGCGTCAAAAAGGACCAGGGGATGGAGGTTCCCGTCGCCAGCGTGGAAGACATTCGAGACCCGCAGCCCGGCTTCTGCCGCCATCTCGGCAATCTTTTCCAAGACCATGGGTAGCTTGGTGCGCGGTATCACTCCGTCCTGCACGATGTAGTCGGGAGAAAGGCGGCCGGCGGCGGCAAAGGCGGCCTTGCGGCCTTTCCATACCAGCATCCGCTCCTGCTCGCTCTGCGCCAACCGATCCTCCCATGCGCCATTGGCTTTGCAGATCTTGCGGACTTGCTGCATCTGCAGATCGACCTCCGCGGAAGGGCCGTCCAACTCCACCAGCAACAGCGCTTCGCACTCGGGATAGTGCGGGTGTACGGCCGCTTCGGCGGCCTGGATGGCGAGACGGTCCATGATCTCCATAGCCGCGGGCAGAATGGAGGCGGCAATGATGTCCGAGACGCTCTGTCCCGCGGCCGAGATGGAATCGAAGGCGGCCAACAACACCTCAACGGTTTCGGGGCGGCGCACAATGCGCAGCGTCATGGAAGCGGCGACCCCCAGTGTTCCCTCAGAGCCGACGAAGACGCCGGCGAGGTCGTAACCGGGCGGGTCGAGCGTGGGTGAGCCAAGGTGAACCAATTCGCCGGTCGGCAGAACCACTTCCAGGGCCAGCACGTGGGTAGTGGTGAAGCCATACTTGAGGCAGTGCGCTCCGCCGGAGTTTTCCGCGACATTGCCTCCGATCGTGCACACAGTTTGCGAAGAGGGGTCCGGCGCATAAAAGTAACCCGTGGGCGCCACGCGTTGGGTAACGTGGGCATTGATCACGCCGGCTTCGACGGTGATGCGCTGGTTGGGTATATCGGTGGCCAGGAATTTGGTCATGCGGGCAAAGCTGATCACAATGCCTCGGTCATCGGGCATCGCTCCTCCCGAAAGGCCGGTGCCGGCGCCGCGGCCTACGAAGGGTATGTGATGTCGGGCGCAGATGGCTACGGCCTTCTGCAATTGCGCGGTCGAGCGGGGCAGAATCACGGCGCCCGGCAGGCTGCGCAGCACGGCAAGGGCATCACACTCGTAGGTTTGCAGCTGGTTGCGCTCGATGATCAGGCCGTCGGCGCCCACGGCATCGCGTAACTCGGCGAGGATGGCGGCGGAGAGCATGCAGCTACTATCCTAAGCGGTTTCATCATTACGGGCGAGGGTTCGCATAGACTGACACCCCTGCCGCAAGTAGAATTCGTACACCTGACTCCAAGAGAGAGCCCACCCAGATGAGCCCAGCGTGGTCCCAAAGCTACACCCTCTTCGGGCGTGGCCTCGCATTCTCCTCGGTCCTTGCTTGTTTACCGATACTTACGTTGCTTTTCTTGTTGGGTGTGCGGCGCAAAGCGGCATGGATTGCCTCCCTGTGCGCATTGGCCGTGGCGTTGGTGGTCGCGCTCTTTGCCTACCGCCTGCCGCCAACGCTCACCGTGAGCGCGGCCACCTATGGCGCCGGCTTTGGATTATTTCCCATCTCCTGGATTGTCTTTTGGGCCATCACCCTCTACCGCGTTACCGTGGAAACGGGCAAATTCGAGATCATCAAGTCGTCGATGGGCAACCTGACCAGCGATGCCCGTCTGCAGGCGCTCCTGATCGCCTTTGCCTTTGGAGCATTTGTGGAAGGCGCGGCCGGCTTCGGCACCCCGGTGGCGGTTGCTGCGGCGATGTTGGTCGGCCTCGGCTTCTCTCCGTTTTATGCTTCGGCGCTCTGCCTGGTGGCGAATACTGCTCCGGTCGCATTTGGTTCCATTGGCATTCCGGTGGTCACGCTGGCTGGGATTACCGGCCTGCCGCTGGATAAGCTGAGCGGCGCGGTGGGGCGTCTCTGTGCTCCCGCTCTCCTTGTTCGTTCCCACTTACCTGGTCTGCATCATGGTGGGGTGGCGCGGCATGCTGGAGGTGTGGCCGGCGGTGGTGGTGGTGGGCGGCGTCTTCGCCTCGGTTCAGTTCCTCATGTCGAATTTCGTGGGCCCGCAACTGACCGACATCATGAGCTCGCTTTGTGCCCTGGGCGGGTTGCTGGTGCTGCTGCGCTTTTGGCGCCCGGCGGCTATGTGGGACAGGGAATTGGAGAAGGTAGACCCGCAAGCGGTAGACCCAACCGCCGGCATGATGGAGTTTCCGCCCCCGTACAACCCGGCGGTGCAGAAGTTTGCGCCACTCGCTGCCGGATCAGGCGATCGCAAGCATGGGACGGGAGAGATTGTGGGCGCCTGGATGCCCTACGGTCTGCTGGTGATCCTGGTGCTGCTTTGGGGCTTCAAGCCCTTCCAGGCTTTGCTGAACTCCGTCACCCTCACCGTAGGCTGGCCGCTCTTGCACAATCACGTCATGATGATGCCGCCGGTGGTGAGCAAGCCAACCCTGTACAAGGCGGTCTATCAGTTGAATTTTCTCTCCGCCGCCGGCACTGCTTGCATGTTCGCGGCCTTGTTGTCGGCTCTCCTGTTGCGGATGCCCCTGGGGGCCTTCGCGCGCCTCCTGTTGGCGGTATGCCGCCAGCTCTTTTTGCCCACCCTGACGGTCACCGCCGTGCTCGCCATGGCCTTCGTGATGAACTATTGCGGCGCGACCGCCACGCTGGGTCTGGCATTTGCTGCATCCGGCAGGCTCTTTCCGTTCTTCAGCCCGCTACTCGGCTGGCTGGGTGTTTTCCTGACCGGCTCGGATACTTCGGCCAACGCGCTCTTCGGCAACCTGCAGGTGGTGACCGCCGGCCGCCTGGGCTTTGAGCCCACGCTCATGGCGGCGGCCAACTCCGCTGGTGGCGTGGTGGGCAAGATGATCAGCGTGCAGAACATCGCCGTCGCGGCGGCGGCCACCGCGATGTCGGTCGCCGACCAGGCAAAGCTCTTTCGGTTTACCCTGAGGCATAGCATCATCATGGCGACAGCCATCGGCGTAGAGGTCATGGTGTATGCCTACCTCGTCCATGCTCGTTAGCGAACCCCTACCAGGAGCGATCAAATGGCAAAGTTAGGATTTTTAGGACTCGGCATCATGGGTGGTCCCATGGCCCGTCATCTAGTGACGGGCGGCCACGATGTGGCGGTATGGTCCCACAACCAGAAGAAGGCGAAGGAACTCGCCGATTCCGCGGGCGCGCTTGTACTGCGCCACGCCGGCGGAGGTGGCCCAGAACAGTGAATGTGCTTTTCTCTGTGTTGGCGATACGGCCATGTCCCGGGGAGTCATCCTGGGCGAGAAGGGGCTGGTCAAAGGGGCAAAGAAAGGATTCGTCATCGCGGATTGCAGCACCGTTTCGCCGCTCGAGAGCAGCCGCATGGCGGAGGAGCTCGCAGCGCTGGGGATTGAATTTCTGGATGCTCCCTGTACCGGCTCGAAAGCCGGCGCGGAGGGAGGAACGCTCACCTTCATGATTGGCGGCAAGCAAGAGGTGTTTGCTCATGTCAAACCATTCTTTGAGGCCATGGGCAAGACGCTTTATTACTGCGGGGGGTCGGGTAAGGGCTTACGTGCCAAGCTCACGCAGAACCTGATCCTGGGGAATTTGCTGCAGGCTTTCAATGAGGGATTGGTGTTGAGCACCAAGGCCGGGGTTGATCCCGAGCTTATGCTGGACATCCTGAATAACAGCGCGGCACGGTCGGGGTTGATCGCAATCAAGGCGCCGATGGTCTTCAAGCGGGATTTCTCGACGAATTTTTCGGTTAAGTGGCTGGAGAAGGATATTGGGCTTGCGGTGGATCTGGGGTCGGAGCTTGGTGTCCCGTTGATGCTTACGGGTTTGACGCAACAGCTTTATCAGGCTGCGATGGCTAAGGGTTATGGGGAGGAAGATATTTGCGGATCTATTCGCGTGCTGGAAGAGCTGGCGGGTTGCGAAGTGAGCGCTGCTAAGGAAACTGCGGGGAAGGGGTGAGGGAACGGGCTGCCATCCATGGCAGTTGCGTTCGGGAAAGGCGCACCGCAGGTCCCTCCGCTCCGCTACCCCGGATTTCCTGTCGAGGTTGGTGACGTTGACGAACTTCATGCGGCTTTCTTTACGGAAAGCCGCACACGTGGGTGCTGGTGAGAGCTGCGTAGCAGGAAATCCGGGTACGCTCCGGTCGGGATGACAAAGTGGGGGTTGGCGCTTCCATTTGGAATCGGCTAGTGGCTGAAAGAATTGCTGCGGAGAGTTTCGTTGGCTACCTGATAGGTGTTCGTCCCAGGAGTAGCACATGGCAAATAGTAGAAGGACTTTTCTCAAGCAGGCGGCGGGCGTAACCGCCGCCCATTTTTTTGGTGTTCCTGCCCTGAGTGGTGCGGAGCCGGGCAGCGTGATCGGCAACCCGGGGTGGTATGACCGCCCGATGCGTTGGGCGCAACTGGCCTTTGTCGAAGATGATCCGGGAAATTACGACCTTGCTTTTTGGCTCGAGTATTTCCGGAAGATCCATGCCGATGCGGCTTGCCTCAGCGCGGGAGGCAGCGTCGCCTTCTACCCCACTGAGATCCCTCTGCACTACCGCAGCAAGTGGCTGGGCAATATGGACGCCTTCGGAGACATCATGAAGGGATGCCGCAAGCAGGGCATGAACGTCGTGGCCCGCACCGATGCGCATGCGGCCCGCCAGGACGTCTACGACGCGCATCCTGATTGGATCGCTGTCGATGCCCAGGGCAAGAAGCGGCGCCATCCCTCCGATCCGGACTTCTGGATCACCTGCGCGTTAGGCCCCTACAACTTCGACTTCATGACCCAGGTCCACGTGGAGATCATGACCAAGTACACACCCGACGGTATCTTTACTAACCGCTGGGCTGGCTCAGGCATGTGTTATTGCGAGCACTGCCAGGAAAACTTTCATGCCTTCTCCGGACTGAGTCTGCCGCGCACGCTCAATCCCCAGGATCCGGCGCGGCGGCAATACATCGTGTGGCACCAGCAGCGGCTCTTCGAACTTTGGCGGCTGTGGAATGAAAAGATACAGGCCATCAATCCCAATGCCAGCTACCTGGCCAACGCCGGCGGCGGGGCACTCAGTGAGCTCGATATGAAGACCATCGGCGAGTTGGCCCCCACGCTCTTCGCCGATCGCCAGGCAAGGAGCGGCCTGATGGCTCCCTGGGCCAACGGAAAAAATGGCAAGGAGTATCGCGCCACGCTGGGGCAAAAAGCCATCGCCGGCATCTTCAGCGTGGGCCTGGAAGAGAAATATCGCTGGAAAGACTCGGTGCAGAACGGCGATGAGATCCGGCTTTGGGTGGCGGATGGCATTGCCCAGGATCTTCGTCCCTGGTTCGTCAAGTTCAACGCCAAGCCGATTGACCGCCGCTGGCTGCCGGTGGTGGAGGAGATTTATCAATGGCACTATGCCAACCAGGGCTATCTGCGCAATGAGAGGTCGTTCGCGCGCGTGGCCATGGTCTATTCCCAGCAGACGGCGTCGTTTTACGGCGGAGAGGATGCTCGCGCCAAGGTGGAAGATCCCGCGCTGGGCTTTTATCAGGCGCTGGTCGAAGCCCGGATCCCCTTTGAAATGGTGCACGATCATTTGCTCGACCCGGAGCACATCGACCGCTTCAAGACGCTGATCCTGCCCAACATCGCGGCGCTCTCGACGCAGCAGTGCGATCAGATTCGTGCCTTTGTGGAGCAGGGGGGCAGCGTAGTCGCTACCTACGAAACCTCGCTCTACGACGAGTGGGGCGTTCGGCGCAACGACTTCGGCCTGGCGTCGCTCTTTGGCACCTCCTTCTTGGGGAGCGAGAAGGGTCCGCTTCTCAATTCGTATCTGTCACTGGAAAAAGATCCCGATACCGGCCAATTCTCTCCGTTGCTGGCGGGCTTCGAAGATGCGACGCGGATTATCAACGGCACTCATTCCGTGACGGTCACACCGTTGGGCAGCGGCGGGTATTCGCCACTGCTACTGGTGCCGTCTTACCCTGACCTGCCCATGGAGGAAGTGTTTACCCAGCCGGCAAAGATCCGGGAGCCCGGCGTTTTGCTACGCGAGATCGGCCGGGGCCGCGTGGTTTATTTCCCTGCGGATATCGATCGCACGTTCTGGGAGGTGCTGGATGTGGACCATGCGAAGCTGCTCCGCAATGCGGTTTTGTGGGCCACCAACGAGCCCGCTCCGGTGACGGTGGAGGGCAAGGGGGTTTTGGATATCTCCGTGTGGAGTCAGAAGAATTCGATGACCGTACACCTGGTCAACCTGACCAACCCCATGATGATGAAGGGGCCGCTGCGCGAAGTGATCCCCCTTCCCAACCAGGAGGTCGGCATACGTATCCCCGAGGGCCGGCGAGTCAACGCGGTGCGTTTACTGGTAGCAGGCGGAAATGCGCACTACCGTAAGGATGGTGGGTCGATTCGGCTCACCGTGCCGTCGATCGGAGTTCATGAGGTAGTGGCCCTGGACTTCAGCTGACCGCTTGTACTCCTACAAACTCGTCGGATGTAGAAGAGGCCATGGCCCGGCGAGCAGCCTCATCCACCTTCTCGGCTTCTTCCTGGAGGTGATCGATCACCTCCTTGGAGTAGAGGACGAAGTGATGTGCGGAGAGCAACATGGTGAAGCCCAGCCAGATCTTTGCCGGCGAGCGCCAGAACGAAGAAACCATCCTATAAAGGAATTTCCAGTAGCTGAGGCGGTAGCTCGAGCGCATACCCTGGGTCCACATGGAAGAAAAAAAGCACCGCAAGTTGTAGGTCATGCCCAGGTTGGGCGGCTTCTGCGTTGGTTTAGGGTTCCAGACCTTCAAGGAGTTATACGAGCGATTGAAAAAGGCATCTGGCTCGTACAAGCCTTCAAGCAAAGTGCATAGGCCACGCAGCAGGATCGGCAACGGCAAAACAGTGCGGAAATTCGGGAGGCCAAACTGGGTGATGGATTGGCTGTCCTCAATCAGGCGCCCTTCCCGCTTCATGCGATCGAAGAGAGCGGTGGTGGGCGGAGCCATGAGGATACCGGCCATAGCCCAGGGGATCGCTGTCAGCTCGATAAACTCCTGTTGCCGGGCAAAGATGGTTTCGTCGTCGGAGTCGAAGCCGACAATGAATCCGGCGAGCACCCATAGACCTTTTTCCTGGATGATGCGCACCTGCTCGACATTATTCTTGCGCAGATTCTGAAACTTGTGTGATTCCTTCAGCGCTTCGGCAGAGGGCGTCTCGATGCCGATGAACACATACATGAAGTTGGCCGCGACCATGGCATCCAACAGCTCGGTACGGGATGCCAGATCAATCGACGCCTCGGTATAGAACGAGAACGGTTGCTGATGTCGCTTTTGCCACTCGATCAGCTCGCGCGTCAGCTGGAACGCCTGGGCATGATTGCCAATGAAATTGTCGTCGACAATGAATACCTCGTTGCGCCAACCCAAGCCGCGCAGCACATCGAGTTCGCGAATGACCTGCGTGGGGGTTTTCGCCCGCGGCCGGCGGCCGTAAATGGTGATGATGTCGCAGAATTCACATTGGAAGGGGCATCCGCGCGAGAACTGAATAGGCATCGATGTGTAATTGTCGCGCAGCAGCAGGTCGAAGCGGGGCACCGGGCTACGCGTCATGTCGGGCTTGTCGATAATGCGATACAACGCGTGCGCCGTCCCGTTCTCCAGGGCAGCGGCGATTCCGGGAAAGGCCTCTTCCGCCTCCCCGACCATTACGTGATCGGCTACCCGAAGCGCAGCCTCGGGGTCCGTACTCGCCCACGGCCCGCCGACGAAGGTGCGCCGGCCAAAGGCGCGAGCGCGGGAAAGAGTGGCCAATGCGTCGGCACGCTGAGCGTGCATGGCGCTCACCATCACCAGGTCGGCCCACTGCAGATCCTCATCCCGCAACTCCTGGAAGGCGTGATCGATGAGCCGGATCTGCCAGCTTGCCGGGCAAAGCGCCGCTACGGTGATCAGGCCCAGCGGCGGAGTCATCGCGCGCTCGGGAATCATCTGCAATACGCCTTCAAACCCCCAAAACGAAGGGGGAAAACTAGGCCAGACCATCAAGACTTTGAGATTCGATCCCAGCGGCGGCAAGGAAGTGTAGGTGGGTTCTTCAGACGTCTCGGGTTCAGTGCTGGGCAGAACGGAAAGAGGCGATTTCGATGGCGGTGTGCCGGGCAGGACGTTGAGTCGAGGGTCTGATGAGGGCATGGCGCCCCTTTCTCATGTGTCATCAACATGGCACAAGGTCGGAGTCATCCCTTGACGCCAAAGCTGTAGAGGGCCCATGGCACAGCTGTACAAAACACTCACCGGGAGGTCAGCCGCGATGCCCGGCGCATCGGTGATTTCGGGTATGGCGCTATATGGCGCAGTGGGCTTGAGTCTACGCCAAAGCCCTGGTCCTGTCATCTGAATGTGGATTGGATGCTCAAGCCTAGTGGTCATTACGGCTTTAGCCCGGGCATGAAACGGACGAGCCTGAATGCGGAGACGGTGGCCGTTCCCTGGCGGAACGGCCACCGCTCTGCTTAACGTCAGTCGTGCTTGTCGCGGTAGATGCGCCGGGATTCCTGGTTCTGCTGCGCATGGATGGATCGACGATCCTGTTTTGTCAGGTGACCGTTATCCTGCGCGCGCATACCCCGCTCTTCCCGGTTGATGCCGGCTTCCTGATGTTCCAGGCGCGCGGTCTGACCTGCGGTCAGCTTCCCGTTCTTGACGCCGTTGGCAATGCGGTCCTGCTGATCGACCTTGCGCTGGTTGATGTTATAGTCATGTGCGCCAGGAGTGGGTGTTTGGGCAATCATCGCCGCGGGTGCGATGACGAGAGTCGATGCAAGCACAGCCGTGACAAATTTCATGGACGTCTCCTCTTTCTGGCGGCTGGTGCTTGAGATCCGGTTCTTGCCGCTCGCTCCAAATAGACACCGGGTAGGAGAGCGAGTTGCCCCATCTTTGGTAACGTCGTGCGGGCATGGACTCACCCGAAAGCACTGTGGCTAAACTGACGTAGCGCGCAACTTTTCGCAGCTACGGGAACAGTGGCTGTTTTCGAATGCTGATCGTCGCCGGCATGCGGTCTCAAAAAGGGGCAGGGATGAAGAAGAGCAGGCGCACTGAGATCCATCGGCGCCGTTGCGCGGACTACAGCTAAACTCAAAGGAGCATGGCTAGTCCATTAAAAAGGAACCTCTCACCCTTGCAGAACGCACGCCCCTTTCTCACCCTCGTCAGCTCCTGCCTGTTGCTTCTGTCCACATTGGGCCTTGGCTCCGCCGCGGCGCAAGAAGCCGGCAAAGATGCCCCAGCGAAAGATGCTCCAGCGAAGGACGCCGCCAAGGCCGATACGGAGCCGGTTATCCCCAAGGACTCCACCACCCAGGGCACCGTCAATGTCGGGGGCCACACCATCGACTACCAGGCCATCGCTGGGACCATCCTGGTGGCTGCGACCAACGATGCCGACGCCTCGCTTGGCATAAATCCGTCTGCCGCCAAGGAAACCCCCGACTCTCCACCCACGGCGCGCATGTTCTACGTGGCTTATTTCAAGAAAGATGCCGCACCGGAATCGCGTCCGGTGACCTTTATCTACAACGGAGGTCCCGGCAGCTCCACCATGTGGCTGCACATGGGCGCCTTCGGTCCCCGGCGCATTGTTACCGCCGACGACCAGCACACCAATCCCGCCCCCTATCAACTGGTAGACAATGCCGAGAGTCTGCTCGACGTCAGCGACCTGGTTTTTATCGACGCGCCCGGCACCGGATTCGGCCGGCTCTTCGGCAAGGACAAGGAAAAGGCTTTTTGGGCGGTCGATCCCGACGCGCATGCCTTTGCCCGCTTTATTGCACGCTTCCTCTCCACCTACCAACGTTGGAACTCGCCCAAATACCTCTTTGGAGAGAGCTACGGCACCACCCGCTCCGCGATCGTGGCAGGCATTCTAGAGACAGAAAGCCACATCGACCTCAATGGCGTCATTCTGCTTTCGCAAATCCTGAACTTTGACGATAGTGCCGACGCACCGCAATGGAACCCGGGCATCGATGTGCCTTATGAACTGGCGCTGCCCACATACGCCGCCACCGCTTACTACCATAAGCGGCTACCCACGCAACCGCCTGCGCTGGGGCCGTTCCTCACCGAGGTAGAGCAATTCGCAATGGGCGATTATGCTTCAGCCTTGGCCCAGGGCTCGCAGCTGCCTGAGGCTACCCGCCAGGCCATCGCTGAAAAGCTGCACCAATACACCGGTCTGCCCGTGGCCTACATCCTCAAGGCTGACCTGCGTGTGAATGTGGGCGAGTTCAACCATAACCTGCAAGGCAACGACGACCTCACCACCGGCCGTCTGGACACTCGTTTCTCCGGCCCAACCATCGACGCCCTAGCTCAGGAAGCGGCTTACGACCCGCAGGCTACCGCCATCGCCTCGGCCTACATCGCCTCCTTCAATGACTACGTTCGCCACCAGCTCAAATTCGGTGACGGACTCACGTATTTGCCGGAGACCGACGCCATCGACAATGTCTGGGAGTGGAAGCACAAGGCGCCAGGCGCTCCCGCCGATTCATACGGCACCAACGTTATGCCCGACCTTGCCACCGCGATGAAGTTCAACCCCAAGCTTAAGGTCATGCTGAACGGCGGTTATTTCGATCTCGCCACACCGTACTTTGCCGCCAGGTACGAGATGAATCACCTGCCCATCCAGGCCAACCTGAGACAGAATATTGAATACTCATGGTATGAGTCGGGACACATGGTGTACGTCCACGAAGACTCGCTCAAGCAGCTCCACGACAAGGTTGCCGCCTTTATCACAAGTACCTATAAACCGGTCAAGTGAACATTGAGCGAAAGATCCAAATCTGCGGGATGCGCGGGTTTTCTGGTGGTCACCGCTGTGTGTTTTGTATCAGGGCACGACCTTAGTCGGGCCGTAGAGGCCCCAACATCATGAGGGCTTTAGAATCTGCGTGAGAACCGCAGGTTCCTCGGGAACAGACGGATGAAGACAAACCATGATGCGGGTCCCCGGTTTTGCTGATCTCGCAGAAATTGGGGAGGATGCCCAGGACTCACGTCCTGGGATATTCTCAGCCGTCCCTTCGGGACTGATCCGTGCTGTCAAATCCTACCCAGGACTGACGTCCTGGGCTACTCTCAGCCCGTCCCTGCGGGACTCACGCCTCGGACCGGCGGGTTCTCACGCAGAACTCTAAAGCCCTCATCGTATATGGCGCGGCTGAACAGCTTGCGGAAAAAGTCTGCATCGGGCAGGAAAGCAACAAGGCAGGGGCTATTTAGCTCCTGCCTTGTTTTAATGAGCTATAGCAGGGGCTGAAGCGCGATTCAATTTCAGTTCTTTAGGGCCCGACTAAAGTCGTGCCCTGATACAAAACATGAGCTTTCTGCAGCCTGTAAAGCCGTGCCCTTCGTTCGGCGAATTTTTCCGAGGCATGTTTAGGGCGTTTTCACTTCTAGTCCACTTTTCTTCAGAAAAAGCTGCGAGCGGATGCGTCACTTTGTCTAAGCCGGGAGTCAAAAGGCTTTAACGCGCTGGCCGTACAATGGCCACGCAATTGTGGAGGGATTTCATGCCGAAAATGCGCGCAGTGCAAGTCGCTAAAGTGGGCGGTCCATTGGAGTTGGTCGAGCTGGAGATTCCCGAGCCCGAATCGGGTGCGGTACGCATCAAGGTTCAGTCTTGTGGAGTTTGTCATAGCGATTCCGTGACCAAGGATGGATTGTTCCCAGGGATTCAGTACCCGCGCGTTCCCGGCCACGAGGTGATCGGGATCATCGACGCCGTTGGCCCTAATGTTCCGCGATGGAAAGTTGGTCAACGCGTCGGCGTCGGTTGGAACGGCGGCTACTGCGGCTACTGCGATACCTGCCGGCGGGGCAACTTTTTTGCTTGCGAAACCAGCACCCTGGTCACCGGTCTCACCCGGGACGGGGGCTACGCGGAGTATATGGTTGCGCCCGCCACGGCGGTTGCCATGGTGCCTGAAGAACTGACGTCGGAGGAAGCCGCGCCGCTGATGTGCGCCGGGGTCACCACCTTTAATTGCCTGCGCAACAGCGGCGCGCGCCCGGGTGACGTGGTTGCCGTGATCGGCGTGGGTGGACTGGGCCATCTGGGTATTCAGTACGCCGCCAAGAGCGGGTTCAATACCGTCGCTATCGGCCGCGGGGCAGACAAGGAGGCCCTGGCCAGAAAGCTTGGCGCGTCGCACTACGTCGACAATGCAGTGCAAGATCCAGCAGCGGAGCTGCAGAAGCTGGGAGGCGCCAAGGTGATCCTGGCCACGGTGACCAGCGCCGACGCAATGAAATCGGCGATCGGCGGTCTTACGCCAATTGGGACATTCATGATCGTGGGCGCCGTGCCTTCGTTGGAAGTGCCCGCGCTCCAGCTCCTCCTCAAATCGCAGCAGGTCAAAGGCTGGTATTCGGGAACGTCGCTCGATTCGCAGGAGACGCTTGGTTTCAGCGTGCTCTCCGGCGTGCGCTCAATGAACGAAAGCTACCCACTGGAGCGGGCGAGCGAGGCTTACGACCGCATGATGTCGGGGAAGGCGAGGTTCCGGGCAGTGCTCACGATTGGGAAATAGCTCTCGAGCCGCGTTAAGCGGTTTTACGATTACGATGTCTCATCCGGCCTCGGTGAGGTGGGGCATTTCTTGGGGAAAAGCCCCGTGTGAAGCGTCTTCACTTGCTAGACCCATCGTGAAACCGCGTTAGTGTTTCCAGGAATTGACGATTTTCCCGTCGGCGCTCTTCATGTCCCCCGGCTGCATTCCCGCAGGACAACTGCCCAGATACTTCTGGTCCATGATCATGGTGGACTCGCTCACCCCGTACAACGGTGGCGTGTAGGTGGCATGGGTCTCAGCGTGGACGGCGGTATCGCCCTGGAAAGTGGCCGTCTCTTTGGTATCGATGACACTATTTGAAACTGTGCATCGCAGGGTGGTGGTGATGGTATGGCCGCTTACGTTTTCGTTGGGCTTGTCGCACCCCGGTAATTTGGCTGCGAGGTCTTTCACGTATTGATCGTAAGCGTGGCTGCGGCAGATGGTCATGAGGCCACCGCCTCGCTTGTTTCCTGGGTTGTCGATGGTTTGCGTTTGGCTTGACCAGAGACCCTCTTTCACATCCGGTGGATCGGCCGCATGGGCGGACGCGAAAGAAAGCAAAACCGTGGTACCCACGCCAAACAGCATCTTCTTCATTCCCGCTTCTCCATGAACCGCGTTGACTGACGGCATGCCGGTCGAAGAGCTCCGAATAGCCATGCCTTATGAACAGGATCAATGTATCAGCTTGGCGAAGGGGAGAGATTTCGTAGGAAATAAGCTTCGAAGGCATAGTCCGGGGAGGAGCCGGGAATGGCTAGATGATTCCCTGGCTCCCGCCGGAGTGAAAGCCTCAGCAGAAGCTGAGGGTTGAAGCCACTACATCCCACGCCATTCTTCCCAACGCACTGTCCGGATGGCGTTGTCTACTGTGCCGTGAGCCTCGTCGATATGGTGCACAGCGCGATCCCGCATGCCTCTTGCCTGGGGCACGTCTTCTGCCCGTGCGGTATCGTTATGTGCCTTATCTAAAAGCTCCAGGGCCTTGCGGAAGCGGCCGTCGGGACGCAAGCGGGTATCGATCGGAGGGTGATCTTCGATATTCTTGCCATCATCGATCGAGGCCCGCTTGATCTCGCCGATGGCAGCATCGATCTCCCGAATCGCATGTTCTTCATCTCTCTGAACGGGCGGCCATGCAATCTGGTCCAGGTAAGCGCGAGCCAATCGTAAATCGGACAGCGCGTGCAGGTAAGCCGGGTGAGGTCCCGGAACTTGGGCTGGAGCGGCCTTGGGAATCAAGACCAGGATTCCCAAAAGGGCGAGAAACATGGTGAAACCTGTTGTTCGTATGCGCACGATTTCGTACCTTCTTTCTGGTTAGGGGAGTTCGTGACCTTAGTCATGCTGCGGCAACGCCGCAGTGTGACGGAGAAGACCCTAACAGGACAGTGAAAGTTGCGAAAGTGCTGTGAAGGACAGAACCGCTACCACGATGGTTGTAGATGAGAAACAATGACAGACTGTCTTTGCAACGGTTCAGGCAGGCTGAACGCTCAAGCGTATCCGCCATCCCGATAGGTGCTCGCGGTGGCGGTTTCGGTGTTGATCTTCCAGTCTTCCAGTTGCGGCCCTTTCAGTTTGGCCACCTTCTCGCGGATTTGGTCGAGCTGCGCCTCGTCTAATGGGGTAAACCCCTGCGCGATGCGCACATCGTCTTCCACCTGTCCGATGGTGGTGCAGCCCAGCGCAACGCAGTGCACCGGCAGACTGAGAGCGTAGGAGAGGCACTCCTTCAGCGCAATGGCTTGCAGCAGCTTGGCATTGGCGGTGCTCTTCATTCCCTGGATGCCCATGCCGCGCGCCACGGCTACCGGCAATACGTTCTTCTCGAAGCTCTGGTATCCGGGATCGGCCGCGTGCAGGGGCATCAGGATGGTGTCGTAGTGATCGTACTTCTTTAGCATCGCCAGGTGGACCTGGGGATCATGGTGGCCGGTGAATCCAATGAAGCGGCACTTGCCCGCTTTTTTGGCGGCTTCGAATGCTTCGATCGCGCCCCCGGGGGCGAAGATCTGCTCCACTTCGTCGTGCGTGCTTACCTGGTGCATCTGCCACAGGTCGACGTGGTCGGTCTTGAGGGCACGCAGAGACAGGTCCAGATCCGCTTCGGCGCCTTTACGGGTTCGCTGCGCAGATTTCGTGGTCAGGAAAATGCTCTTGCGGAAGGGTGGCAGCACCGCGCCATAAACCTCTTCGGATTTGCCGTCCCAGTAAAGGCGGGCGCAATCGAAATAGTTGATGCCCAGTTCATAGGCACGCAGGGTGACGGCTTTCGCGTCCTCGAAGGTGCATAAGGGGAAGCGGCCGCCGGCCTGGCCGATGATCGTCAGGCGCTCGCCGGTCTTCCCAAAAGTACGCTTCGGTATGTCTCCCGCCTTGGCATGCAGGGTCCGGCCGCCCCAGGTAAAAACGCCTAGCCCTGCTGCAGCGGAAGTCGAGAGAAAGGTCCTGCGTCGCATAGTCGATCCTCGTGCTCCAGTATGCTACCGTTGCCCGTGGCCTACAAGATCCACCCCATGACTCATTTTCGGTCGCTGCGGCGGCTTGGTTGGGCTGCATTCCTTTTGCTGTTCCTGGCCCTTCCCGCCGCGAAGGCCCAGCAAAACGGGGGCTTTCACCTCATAAGCTGGTCTCCGCAGCGCCTGGAGAGCGGTTCGCCGGTGCTCTTCCGGATTGAGGTTGACCAGCCGGCGGATTCGCTGCACGGCACATGGCTCGATCACCCGCTGGTGTTCACCCGGGCCCACCAGGGCAACACCTGGTACGCGCTCGCCGGCATCGACGTGGAGCAGGCGCCGGGAACCTATGCGCTCCAGCTTACCGCGACTGAAGCCACCGGCAGGGAAGTGCATGCCACCCAGAAAGTGGAGGTGCTACCCGGAACCTATAAGACCACCTCACTGCACGTAGAGGAAAAGTATGTGCAGCCGGATGCCGCAACGCTCGCGCGTATTGCAGCCGATAAAGCGGTGAAGGATGCGGCGTTTGCTCACACCATCAGCGAGCCCTTATGGAGCGGCAGCTTTCAATCGCCGGTGCCCTTCACCCCTACCGATTCTTTTGGGACCCGCCGCATGTTCAACGGGAAGTTGGCGAGCATCCATCGCGGAACCGACTTCCATGCCCCTTCCGGAACGCCTGTGGTCGCCGCCAATGATGGAGTGGTCATCATCGCCCAGGGCATGTTCTACGAGGGCAACCTGGTGGTCATCGATCACGGGCAGCAGTTCTCCACGCTCTACATGCACCTGTCGAAAATAGAGGTGAAGGTGGGAGATCGCGTCCACAAAGGACAACGCCTTGGCCTTAGCGGGGCTACAGGCCGTGTGACCGGCCCGCATCTCCACCTGGGAGTCCGTTGGCAAGGCATGTATGTCGACGCGGTTAAGCTGCTGAAAATCACACTGCCCACACTTGATTAGGACAACTATTTGTTGGTGTCTTCAAACGCGAACTTTCCCAGCTCGAACGGACGCGAGACGGGGGGCTTGTTCTGCAGGTTGTTACTGGGATAGGACTGTGGCGCGTTGGTCGGGAAGCCCCAGATTTTCCCGGTGCGCATGTCCACCATCACCTTGCCGTAGACCTGGGTCGTGCCGTCCGGCGTTCGTAACATCTCGGAGCCGGGCTCAATGTAAAGCGGATAGGGGTTCCCGGATTGCGCCTCCGCCGGGCGGGGGGCGAAGATCGGCTCCACGGCGATCGCGACCAGGGCAACGGCGATGATCGACAACAAAGCGATAGTCAGATTTTCTCGACGCATGGTTCTCCTCACGAGGAGCAATTTCACTTCTATCCTGCACAGGCAAGTTTGGCGAAGTGCGGCTTTTCTTGAGGAAAAGCCGCGTCGAGAGTCGCCGCTCTGTGCACACCAGAAGTGAAAATGCTTGACGAACCAAGTGTATTGCCAGCAACTCCTATGGTGTAGTGGGAGGAACAGCAGCGGCTGGTGGAGTGGCCGGCTGAATCGAGAGCAACTCTACCTCGAAGATGAGGGTGGCGTTCGGTCCACCCGGGCCCTGACCACGATCGCCATAGGCGAGATCCGGGGGAATGAAGAGCTGCCACTTCGATCCCACGGGCATCAATTGCAGGGCCTCGGTCCAACCCTTGATGACTCCGCCGACACGGATGGTCATCGGCTGGCCGCGCTTGTAGGAGCTGTCAAACTCCGTGTTGTCGAGCAGTGTCCCCCGGTAGTTGCAAACCACGGTATCGTTAGCGGAAGGCTTAGGACCCGTTCCAGCGACGAGGATTTTGTACTGCAGGCCGCTCGGCAGCGTGACCACGCCTTCTTTGGTGGCGTTCGCAGCCAGGAATGCCGCGCCGTCCTTTTTGTTGCTTTCCGCCAAGGCCAGCCTCTTCTCTTCCTGCTGTTGCCGCACCTGGGTCTGCAGCGCGGTCATCACAGTCCTAATCTGGTCATCGGTGAGCAGGAGCTTGCCATCGCCCAGGGCATCTTCTATTCCCTGGAGCACAAACTTGGGTTCGACGTCGATCGAGTCCCGGTGCAGGCTCTTGCCCACGTTCAGACCGATGGCGTAGCTTTGCTTGTCTTTATCGGTGACCAGCGCCAATGGCTTAGCTGGTGCCGCAGCACTCTTGTGTGTTGTCGTGCTCGGCTTGGCCTTTGCTGGGGGTGTGGTTTGCGTACCGGTCGCCGGCGTCTGCTGTGCCGCCGCGCTCCCCAGGAGAACAATACCCGCAGCCAGCAGGTTCATCTTCGTTGCCCATGATTTTTGCATTAAGCCATTCTCGCATTGTCGGTTAAGGCTCCGCAAATCGGGGCTTTTGCAACCAATAATGTTTCAAATGGCGAAACTGCTTTAATGTGCCTGGGCGATGGATCGTGCCCCCGATAGCTCGGCATCGATGAGCGACGCAGCCTCTGCCCAAACCCGCGGATCATTCTCGATTTCGATGTGAGGCTTGGTGAAGGTCCGGGCGAACCATGGAAACTGGTCGCAATTGACGGGGTGGTCTTTATAAGTCATGTGAAAGTTGCCAATGATATTGGTCCGTTCCGGATCGATCGCGAGAATTTCCGGGCGTCCATGAAGCAGGCCATTGGACTGGTAAAAATTGACCGCATGGGCAACGTTCGCGGGGATGCTGATATCTCCCTGGCCCGGTTTGGAGATACTGTCCACCTGGATGGTGAGCAGCACCGGGATATGCTGCCGCTGCAACGCGCGGGCCAAAAGGACGGTCTCCGTTCCGCCCCAGCTATGTCCAAAGATGATGATTTTCGCTTTCTCTGTCTCGAGCGCGGTGAGGATGCCGTCACGATTGGTGTCCAGGAGGCGGAGGACGTGGCGGAGAGCCTCTTGTCCAGAGTGATTGCCGAAGACCTTTACATCGACAGCCGAGGCATAACGGTCGCGCAGATGCGCGGCAAATTGCACTTCGGCGTGCTTGGCATCGTCATGCTTCACGAAGCCGCCGACGAAGCCGATAACGATCACTTTGTGGAGGGGAGAGTCCGCTGCCGGAAGAGGCGTCGCCAGGCTGCGCGCCGAGCTCCATGGCGCAAGGCTGGCCGCGGCCAAAAGAATCAACCGTGGGATAAGTTTCCGATACTGGCGCTCTCTCATACCGCCGCCCCTCAATCATGATATCCCCCAACTCAAGCAAGAAAGCAATACCTCAGGGGCTAAACCTCAATTTCCTGTACGGGGATGCTGGATAGGTCCGCGTGTGCGGTTTCTCTCAAGGAAAACCGCATGAAGTGCGATGGCTCATTAGGCCTCCACAGGAAATTGAGGCAGCCCTCATCAGTGGCATTTTGTGCGGCCCGACTAAAGAGGTTGCGGAAAAAGTCGCTGAACCTAGAAAAAGTCATCCCTCAGTGGCTAAAGCCAGACCTGTTTGCAAACACTTACGTACGAGCTGAAGCTCGTACCCTTCAAAAACTGGAGTTTTTCCGCAAGCTCTAAAGTCGTGCCCTGATACAAAACATGAGTTTTTCCGCAGCCTGTAGAGAGTCGTGTCTGGGAGTCGTATCTGGGCGCCTGCGTGCGGAATAATGGAGAGAATGCAGCAAGCAAGAAATCAGGTCCCCGCGGTCGGTATTGACTTCGGCACCACCAACAGCACGGTTGCGCGCGCCTCCGGCAATGGGCAGGTGGAGCTGGTCGCCTTCCCCACCAACGCCGGCGAGACTTTTTCTTTTCGCTCGGTGCTCTACTTGGAGCAGATCAAACATGGGAGCCGGAAACAAACGCATGCCTGGACCGGCCCGTCTGCGATCGAACACTACCTGGCCGCTGAAAACAAGGGCCGGCTCATTCAGTCGCTCAAGTCCTACCTCTCCGATCGCACGCTCACGGGAACGGCGGTATTCGGCCGCCATACCATGCTCGAGGATCTGATTTCCCGCATACTCGCCGACTTGCGCCGCCACGCCGAAGGCAAGTTCCAGACTCCTATCGGGTATGCCATGGTGGGCCGCCCGGTGCGGTTTGTCGGCGCGGAGACGGAAGAGGACCAGGCATTTGCTCTCTCCCGTCTCCGGCAGGCGTTTACGGAGGCCGGGTTCGACCGGGTCGATTTTGAGATGGAGCCGGTCGCGGCAGCTTACGCCTACGAATCGACGCTCGATCACGACGAGCTCATCTTCATTGGTGATTTCGGTGGCGGGACTAGTGATTTTTCCTTGTTGCATGTTGGCCCTGGGGTGCGCAAGCGCGGTCGTAGGCCGCAGGATTTGCTCGGCAACAGCGGTGTCGGCCTGGCCGGCGACGCTTTCGACGCCAGGATCGTACGCAAGCTCGTCTCCCCCGCCTTGGGGTCGGAATCGTTTGCCCGTTCGCTGCACAAGATTTTGCCCGCCGTGCCGGCATGGATCTATGCCAACCTCGAGCGCTGGCATTATTTGTCTTTCTTGCGCACGGCGAACGTTGTGGAGATTTTGAAGAGCGCTCGTCTCCGCGCTTTGGAACCGGAAAAGATTGAAGCGTTGATCACGCTGATCGATGAGGACCTTGGCTACCACCTTCACCAGGCCGTGCAGCGGGTCAAGTTCGAGCTTTCCCATGCCGAAGAAGCGGAGTTCCATTTTCGCGATGGCAGCATGGACCTCCGCATTGCTGTCACGCGCGCGGAGTTTGAAGGTTGGATCGCCGACGAGCTGCACAGCCATTGAGCGGTGTGTCGATTCGCTGCTGGAGAACTCGGGTGTGAGCCGTCGCCAGGTCGACCGGGTCTTTCTTACCGGCGGCAGTTCGCTGGTGCCCGCTGTCCGCGGCATCTTCAGAGAGCGGTTTGGGGAGGAGCGGATACGAACCGGCGACGAGTTCGTTTCGGTCGCCCGCGGACTGGCGTTGCGTGCTGAAGAGGTGCTGGGGGGATCGGGTTGGAAAGGGGAACCGCAGGTCCCTCACTACGCTCCCCCGGACGGTTCCTGTCGGGTTGAAAGTGGGAGGCAACTTCATGCAGGTTTCTCTAGCGGATGAGACGCACGCACGGACGTTCGGGAGTGCCGCGTGGATGGGAAATGGGTGCCGCAGGTCCCATCGCACTGCCTGGCTCGTCGGGATGACAAAGGGTAGGGCGAGCGCTTCCTTGGAGCGGACGCTAGTGGATGAGAGAGCCGCAGGCGAATCAGCCGCTCCAGTCGAGAAACGCTCGGATCTTCCTATCCCAATCGCAGAACTAAACTGCGGAACCATCTTAAACTTTGTCATCCCGACGGCGCGCAGCCAGGAGGGACCTGCGGTTCTCTCCACAAGCATCCGATGCATAGTTAAGCAGCAACCGTCAGTCAGCGGCGTGACAACAGCTAGCGGCATTCTTCATAGGCGGCAAATCGATCACCGGATTCTGGTCGAAAAATCCGGAGGGCGCCAGCGTGAAGCCGCAGACAACGCAGGACTGAACCGGATGATCCTCGGGCCGCGGCAGATGATGCACACCGAAGCTGTGCCAAAGCACTACATCGGTGTTCTCGATCGCCCGGTCTTTGGCGGTCCATGCCGGCAGACCATCATCACCGGTCGATTGGTTCACGAATTCGCCCGCCGGGTAGCGCTCATTCTCATCAAAAGGCGTCACCCAGAGTTGATGCTGCAGGAAGCGTCCCCGCTTGCCCGATGGGCTATCCGGATGCGTATACGGATGCACTGCTGACTTGGCCTCGAGCTTATACGCGGTTGGCTTGCCCACCCAGTTGGTGGTGTTGGGGTTGGTGATTCTCCAGTAGCGCATCTTGGAAAAGTCGAAGTCGCGTTGCGCCTGGGATTCCGTCTTCAGTGGCGTTTCCTGCACATAGTAGGCATTGCCCCACGGGTTCTCGGGCCCCACCGGCAGCGCAATCGTGTCGCACTCCGTCACGGTATTATTCGGCCCGTCCACTTCCATATCCAGGCGGGCAGAAAAAATGTGCTGATGGATGTGGCCAACAATGCCCGGCGCCACCTCGGTGCCAAATTTTCCCGGCTCGCCGGGTATGCAACCGGCGGTGTTGATAATCCCCGTCGCCTTCATCTCATACTCAATACGTCCATCCTGGTGCAGATACCAATACGACGCATATTCGTAGTTGCCAATCGTGGAAATAGACGAGATCACCAGGCGTCGCGCCCTACGCACCTCGGTGCGGTTCGTACGCATATCGAAATGTTTCCACGACATGCCGGCATCTTCCTCGTGGAGACAGATGCACCTTTCGATAGTGAGCGGATTGCCAAACAGATCCGATACCACGGCATCGAAATAATGGATCACGCCCAGACAATCGCAACCCAGGGTCAACGAGTTCGCCATGCGGCCGAAGCCGAGTTCGCCGCTATCGAAAACGTTCTTACGATAGTGGCTTCTCTCCGGCGTGCCGTAAGGCACCACCATTTCGGCGATGGACGCGCGATAGACGATGGGCCGCCGCTTGCCGTCCTGGGTATAGCCGATGGTGTAAAGCACCAATCCCTCGCGCCCGTTGAAGCCCACGCGAAAGTCCCAGTTCTCCCATGTCACATGGTTGCCCTGCACCACGAAACCGGCGCCATCCGGCTGTACGACGTCGAGGCGGGAGGACGGCTTGCGAAACTTCTGCAAAAGCTCCGCGTCGTAATTCAGAGACGTGCGCGGAACCGGAATGTAATCTCCGTTGGCTGCGAAATGATCATGGACATCGAGCACCTCCAGCGTGCTGACATCAATCAGCGCGTGCAGCCCCTCAATCGGGTGCGCATAAAAATTGTCGAGCGGAAACATCCTCATAAAGACGAAGCAGTTGAGAACCCGGCGCCCCTGCTCGATGGGGACGTTGAAGTCGCCCACGGTCCACGGATCCACGCAGACATATTCGAGCTCCGCGAGCAGCCCGCGGCGACGTAGCGCTTCCTGAAAACGGGCATCGGCCTTGACCAATGCTTCAATATCCAGGATCTCCTGGACGGCAAGCATCGGCCGTGCGTCCGCTCTGAAGTTCTTTGAGATAACCTTCGCGGCGCCGAGATCCACTAATCCCTGCCACACACCCATGACCCCATGCTGATAGACATGGAAACGCGCGATGCGGGGTATCGGATTTTTCGGGTCGTAGTGGCGCACCACATCCTTGGCGGGCTCGTTGATATCGATGGTTTCGACTCGTAGGTCCGGGCCCCACTGGAAGTGGTCCTGGAGAACGCGCGTGACCTCTGTGATCTCAGCCGCCGTGAGCGGATCCAGAGGGTGGTGGCTCACCGCGACACCGGCTCCGTTCAGGGAAGCATCTTCTGTTTTCAAGGGCATCTTGTCGTTCCTCTCTCGAATTATTCGCCCAGCGACGTGGGGAGCGAGGTTAGATCAACCATACCTTAAATCTATGCCCGATTTTTCATCAGCCTCAGCGACTGGCCTGGCCGTGAATTTCCTTAGAAGTGGAAGGCCAGTTCCGCCGTCAGCGAACGCGGTGTGACATAGTGCGTGCCGCTGAAGGTGGACAGGAAGTTGTAAAGCGCGGTCTTGTTCGCGATATTCACGCCCGTCACCTGGAGACTCCACTTGTAGCGATCGCTATTAAAGAGGTTATCGTCTCCAACAGAAGCGTCAAAGAGATTCCGCTGCCGAATGCGCGACGGATTATGGTCGTTATCGCCCGTGCCCGGGGACGGAATCCTAATCAGCGTAGAGCCATACTCAGACGCTGGGCATGGTGATGGCAGTGGGGTTGTCGGAGTCGCCTTGATTCCTCCGCAGGTGAGACCCGCTTCAAACTGCTGGTCGGCGGTCAAGCCGCTGAGGTCGACTGCGGGCTGCCCGTCGAGTGTTGTCGATGTGCTGGCGCACGCACTGTTGGGATCGTTGGAAAGCGGGTTGTAACACGGCGCCGATCCGGCCACCAAGCCGCTATCGTAACGCCAGTTGAAGCCAATCCAGGGGCTCCGGTGGAAAGGCAGTTGATATTGCACGTGCGTGGTTTGGTTGAATCGTTCATCATGATCGATCCGGAAGGGCAATCCGGGTTGTCCGACCGTGGCCCCGGCTCCGGCAACCTGCGGTGGGAAGAAGCGAGCGGCTACAGAGGACATCACGACAAACGCCGAGACGTGATGAAAATTCGGCACATCGGTGCGCAAAGCGAAGCCGGGGACCTTTGCATTATGCCAGTCGATGGGAAAGGTGATGGGAGTATTGCCCAGAACGCTGAAGTCGAATGCATTATGCGTGTACTTCCAGATGTATTCGCCGCTAAAGACGATATTTTTTCCGAAAGCCTGTTGCAGTCCAGCGTGGAATTCGTTGCGAAAGCCAGGCTGCAGCGTTCCCTGCACCCCGGCTGAGCAAGAGAGCAAGGGAGACAGAACTTCGTTGGCACAACCCTGGCTGGAGAGCACGAGATTTTCGTTGAACGGCGTCTCCAGGGTCCGGGCATAGGAGATGCGCAGCACGGTGTTAGTGGGCTTCACGCTATAGGAAACACCCAGGCGAGGCTCTGCCTGGGTGGCGCTGGCCAGCCCGTTGTACAGGTCACCGCGTATGCCTAAATTGAATAGCCAGTTGCCGGCCTTGATCGAATCTTCGATATAAAGAGCCACCTCTTTAATATCCGCGTGGCCAAAGTAGTTGTAATCGCCGCCGCCCCGGGTGAGGTCATAGGGCAACAAGACCGGGTTGAAGGCAGGGTTGGGCTGGTATCCCGCAACTGCGCATTCCGCGGGGTTGCTGAATCCGATCACGCCATTTCCTGCGGCATTCAGGCAGGGTGCGTTGAAGGTTGGATTCACGATGCTGAGACTGTCACGCTCGCGGAGAAAGGTCTGGTTGTAAAGCACTCCCCCCTTGATGCTCTGGTTTCCCTTGTTATAGGTCAGATCGGCATGGACTCCGGCATTGGTGAGCGTCCGGTACTGAGCGATCGTTTGGTTCTGCAGATTTGGGGGCCCGAGATCCGCCAGCGGGTTCTCGCTGGGAAAGTACTGATAGCTGTCTTTCCGGATGTAAGGACCGAAGTTGAATACCGAAGTCTTGCCAATGATCCGCGTGTAGGTGGGGGCGATATCGAACGTCTCGATCTTGGATTTCTGATCGGTGTCGCCCACGTCGTTGCCAAATTGATCGAGCACACTCAGGTTGTCGTAGCTGTTGGGGGTCTGAAACCAGGATCGGCTGTAGTTCAGGTTAAGATGCAGGGCATCGACCGGCGTGAATTGATAATCCAGGCGATCAAAGACGTTCTGTTCGTTTCCTTTGTCGTGGAAGACGACAAACTCCGGAGTATCCAGAAAGCGGCCGGTATTCAATCCATCGAGCTCGAAGAAGTTGCCCCAGGTTTGCGAACCATAGCCAATATCGATGCCACCCGTGGCTGAGCCGAACGACCCGTAAGAGGAGCTAATACTGCCCGTGGGTTTGGTTTGTCCCTGGCCGGATCGTGTGGTTACTTGAATGATCAGGCTGGTCTTGTCCCCATACTCTGCGGGCGGTGCACCAGAAATGACTTGGATCGACTGAATGGAGTTGGACGGAATCTGGTTGGAGAAAACTTTGCTTTGCTGATCGGAGATCGGCTGCCCGTCGACGGAAAACGAATTGGAGGCGTGATCGCCTAGCCCGTGAAAGAGGCCATTGGAATCCGCGGCTACCCCGGGAGTGGAGAGCGTTACCAGCGAGCTCACCGAAGAGGAAGAGCTTTCCAGCGGCAGCTTATCGATCATGGCGCGGTCAATGTCGGTGTGCAGTGAGGTGTCATCCTCCACCAGGTCGCTGCCCGTGACCGTAACCGTGGTGGAGGCTTGTCCGACCTGCAATTTGACGATTGGAGAGACAGTGACGGGGGAACTTACCTGGACATCCACCGTGAACGGAGAGAAGCCCTCCGCGTGCGCAGTGAGGTGATAGGGGTTGAAGGGCAGATTGGTAAAACGGTATTGGCCCGACGCGTCCGTCTTGGCGGTCCGCGAGAGCCCGCTGACCGGGTTTTCGATGGTGACTGTAGCGCCGGGTATCACCGCACCCGAAGCATCGGTCACCGTTCCTGTGATGGTGCCGGCGGCCGTCTGGGCCTGAAGATGGATCGCTGTCGACAGCAAAAGAAATGGGAAAAAAAGAAAGACGAAACGTCTTGGAAACGAGTACATATACCAACCCCCGGGGCATCCTGATCGTTGATTGCTGAAACTGCCTTAGGAGAAAGCAATGTCAACGGGAGGGGGTCTGGTATAGAGGGAAGAGTCCAGGAATCGGCGTGCGAGGGTCGGTTGCAGATCAACGACTGGCGCCGTCATCTGTCTCGCCGGGAGTGGAACGGTTACCGGCGCTGCTGGAGAAATGACTACATGGGCGGTTGCACAAAGAGCGCATCCGGCGTGAGAGACGTCTGCTGCGGTATGAACGTGCGCGACCTGAACCGTTGCGCCGAAAATCAACAATAGGGCACAGCAAAGAGCAAGGGCGAGCTTCCAGGGGCGCCGCACGTGATCTTTTGCTTGCTTATAGTGCATCACTCTAACTATAACCCACCTTATATCCCGGGCGAACGGAACGCGCCTTGGTGCGGTCAAAAAGAACCCTATAGGGGCAGCATTCTGGCTCTTAGCCGACTTATTTCCAGTTTCACAGGACACGATAGGTTTGACGGCCAGGCAGAGTATTAGGCGAGCGCCTGAGGAATTGCCTCTTCCCATCGCCCCTGGGCCTTCAGGATAAGTTCCACTACTTCCCGTGCCGAGCCCTCTCCGCCACCTCTGGTGGTTACGTAGTGGCTGATGGCCTTTAGCTCCGGAGCCGCGTTGGCCACGGCAACCGCCAGGCCGGCGCGCTTGGCCACCGGCATATCAGGCAGGTCGTCGCCCATGTAGGCCACCTCGTCTGGCTGTACGTTGGCCTTTTGCAGGCATTCGTCAAATGCGGCCATCTTCGTAGCCTGGCCCAGGTAGACGAACTCCACTGCCAACTCGTGGGCGCGCTGGGAAACTGCGGGAGATTTCCTTCCCGTAATGAAGCCAGTGCGGATGCCCATGGTGTGTGCGAGTTTCAACCCCATGCCATCCTGAGAGTTGAAGCCTTTCATCTCGGCCACGCCGCCATCGTTCGGCAGGGAAATAAGGTTGACGCTGCCGTCGGTCAACGTACCGTCCACGTCCATGAGGAACAGCTTGATCTTGCGGGCACGGTCGAGAACCTCGGGGGCGATGGGCATAGTCAGGGGCATGAAAACATCATACTTCCCGGATTTCCTGCACTCTTCGCCATCGGTGACCGCGTGTGCGGCTTTCTTTAAGGAAAGCCGCATGAAGTTCATGAACGCCACCAAACTTCACAGGAAATCCGGGGGCGATAGCCAGTATCCCTGTACGCTACAAAGAACGCGGCTACGAGTAAGGGCCTCCAACAGAAACACCGCAAAGGCGCATGTAATCTATAGGAACTCCGCCATATGGCAATTCACATTGCGCTGAATCACAAGACTCACTATCGCTACGACCGTCCAGTCATGCTGGGGCCGCAAATCATCCGGCTGCGCCCAGCCCCTCATTGTCGAACTCCAATCCTGGCTTACTCGCTCAAAGTGCTTCCCCAGAAGCACTTCATCAACTGGCAGCAAGACCCGCAGGCCAACTATCTCGCCCGCCTGGTATTCCCGGAAAAGACCACAGAGTTCTTAGTTGAGGTGGACCTGGTTGCCGAAATGGCAATCTTCAATCCATTCGATTTCTTTCTCGAGCCCTATGCCGAGAAAATCCCATTTGTCTACGAAAGCTCCCTTGCCCGCGAGCTGCGGCCTTTTCTCGAAGCCGAGACGCCGGGACCCAAGCTGGCCGCGTTTCTAACCCAGGTGTCGCGCGTCAGCACCCCTACGCTGGATTTCCTGGTCAGCCTGAACCAGCGGGTGCAGCGAGAGGTGGGCTATGTCATCCGACTCGAGCACGGGGTGCAGAGTTGCCAGCAAACGCTCACCCTGGGCACTGGTTCCTGTCGCGACTCTGCCTGGCTGCTGGTGCAGATCCTGCGCAACCTGGGCCTCGCGGCCCGCTTTGTCTCCGGCTACCTGATCCAGCTCACCCCTGACGTGAAGCCGCTCGAGGGACCTGGCGGAGCCTCCAGCGACTTTACCGATCTGCACGCATGGGCGGAGGTGTATCTCCCTGGCGCCGGCTGGGTCGGCTTCGATCCCACCTCAGGGCTGCTGGCCGGGGAAGGACATATCCCGCTCGCCTGCACTCCCGATGTAGGCAGCGCCGCGCCGATCTCCGGTCCCCTGGAGTTTTGCAAGACGGAGTTCAGCTTCTCAATGACCGTGCAGCGGATCTACGAGTCCCCGCGCGTCACCAAACCCTACTCCGAAGAACAATGGCAACAGATCGAAGCGCTCGGCCACCAGGTGGATGTGGATCTGCAAGTGGGAGATGTGCGCCTCACCATGGGCGGCGAGCCCACCTTCATCTCGCTCGACGATCGCAACGGCAGCGAGTGGTCGACCACCGCCATGAGCCCGGCGAAGCGCAAGCTCGCGATGGAGCTGCTGTATAAGATGCGTGACCGTTTTTCGAAGGGCGCACTGCTTCATTTCGGGCAGGGCAAGTGGTACCCCGGCGAGGAGCTGCCTCGCTGGGCTCTGGGCTGTTACTGGCGGAAAGATGGCGTTCCGATCTGGGAGAACCAAAGCCTCTTCGCCGAGGACGGCAAAGATTACGGCTACGCCGCACACGAAGCGGCCAAATTTCTCGAGGCCCTCACCCGACGCCTGCAAGTGAGTTCCGACTTCACCATCACTGCCTACGAAGACATCTTCTTCCACTTGTGGAAGGAGCGGCGGCTCCCGGAAATCATCGATCCCCTCGATCCCAAGCTCCACGACTCATCCGAGCGCGCGAAGCTGGCGCAAATCTTTGAACAAGGCGCGGAGCAGCCAATCGGCTTTGTGCTTCCCTTGCGCCGTATCCCAACCCGGTCTGGTACGCCGCGATGGACCAGCCAGCCCTGGTTTCCTTTGTCAAAACGCATGTTTTTGACTCCCGGCGATTCTCCCATGGGGTACCGTCTGCCGCTCGAATCGCTGCCCTGGACCAAGCCGGAAGACGTCACCTACGCTTTCGATACCGATCCGTTCCAGCGACGGGACAAGCTGCCCCCACGGCCCGATCGCCAAATGGGGCGCTTTTTCAGCCAGCCTTTTGCGGATGAGCCCGAATCCCCAGCCGATAAGGCCAAGCCCAAAAAGGACGAAAAGCAAGCAGTGACGCTCACCCGGCCAGCGCTCTGCGTCCAGGCGCGCGAGGGCAAACTCTTTATCTTTATGCCGCCGGTCGATTACCTCGCGGACTATCTGGACCTGGTCGCCGCCATCGAAGACACCGCCGCGCATCTCTCCATGCCGGTAGTCTTCGAAGGCTATACGCCGCCCACGGACACCCGTATCTCTGTCTTCAAGGTCACTCCCGATCCCGGCGTGATCGAGGTAAACATCCAGCCTGCCGCGAGTTGGGACGCACTGGTCGAAAACGTCACCTCCGTCTATGAGCTGGCTCGCGAGACTCGGCTGGGAACCGAGAAGTTCATGCTCGACGGCCAGCACACCGGGACCGGCGGCGGAAATCACCTGGTGATTGGCGGACCCACCGCTGATGACAGTGCTTTTCTTCGCCGCCCCGACTTGTTGCGCAGCATGGTCAATTACTGGCAAAACCACCCTTCGCTTTCGTATCTGCTCTCCGGCTTGTTCATCGGTCCCACCAGCCAGCATCCGCGGGTCGACGAAGGTCGGGTGGAGACGTTGTATGAGTTGGAAATTGCCTTTGACCAGATTCCGGACCGGGGTGGAACCCCAGTGTCATCGAGGATCGCGGATCGCCTCTTCCGTCATCTGCTCACCGACGTAACCGGGAGCACTCACCGCGCCGAATTCTGCATCGACAAACTCGATCCGCCGGATGGCGCCGGGTCGCGCCTTGGGCTGCTCGAGCTGCGCGCCTTCGAGATGCCTCCGCACGCGCGCATGAGCCTGACGCAACAACTCTTAGTGCGGGCGCTGATCGCGTATTTCTGGCGTAAGCCTTACCGGCAAAAGTTGATCGCTTGGGGAACCGGCCTGCACGACCGCTTCATGCTGCCCCACTTCGTGCAGCTGGATTGGGAAGACGTGGTGAGCGATCTTGCCCGGGCCGGATATGGCTTCCGCAGCGAATGGTTCGCTCCGCACTTCGAATTTCGCTTTCCGCTCATCGGTTCGGTGAGCGCGCGCGGCATCCAGTTGGAGCTGCGGCACGCGCTCGAGCCCTGGAATGTTCTGGGCGAGGAGGCCTCCAGTGGCGGCACCGCCCGTAGTGTGGATTCCTCCGTGGAGCGTTTGCAGGTGAAGGTGACAGGGATGATCGCGCCTCGCTATGCCGTGCTTTGCAATGGCCGCCCGGTGCCGCTGCATCCTACCGGGGAAGCAGGCGAGTTCGTCGCCGGGGTTCGCTATCGGGCCTGGCAGCCGGCCTCCTGCCTGCATCCCGATATTCCCGTCCACAGCCCGCTGGTCTTTGACATCGTGGATACCTGGTCGAAGCATGCGATTGGGGGCTGCACTTACCACGTGGTGCATCCCGGCGGCCGAGCCAATGAGCAGTTTCCTGTGAACGCCTATGAAGCCGAGAGCCGCCGCCTCGCCAGGTTCACCAGTTTTGGCCACACCCCGGGCCCGATTACTGTTCCACCGCAAGAGCGCAATGTAGAGTTTCCCCTGACACTGGACTTACGCCGGAGCCCGCAAGCCCTATAGCATGCCCGAGACGTTGGACGACCCGCTACTGACCGCCGACTATCGCCAGGCCCCTGGCGTTTACGACGAGATGTGCGTGGAGCCGGGCGTGCTTCGTCCTCACTGGGACCGTTACATCGCTTCCTTGTCCTCGCTTGGCGGTAAGGAACTGGCTCATCGCTGGCAGATTGCTCGCCAGCGTATCCGGGAAAACGGCGTCAGCTACAACGTCTATGGCGATCCCCTGGGCACCGATCGTCCGTGGAGCCTGGACGCGATTCCGCTGCTCATCCCGCCTGCGGAATGGAGCTATCTCGAAGCCGGCCTGATCCAGCGCGCCCGCCTGCTCAATACCATCCTTGCCGACCTTTACGGCCCCCAGAAATTGCTGCTGAACGGCGATCTTCCGTCCGCGCTGGTATTCGGCAACCCGGCTTTCTGGCGCGCCTGCCATGATGTTCCGGTTCCCTCGTCCACCTACCTCCACTTGCTGGCGGTTGATTTGGCGCGCTCGCCAGACGGCCAATGGTGGGTGATCTCCGACCGCACCCAGGCCCCATCCGGCGCCGGCTATGCGCTGGAAAACCGCATCGTCATGGCGGAGACCTTTCCCGACCTCTTTCGCGAAGCCCAGGTGCACCGGCTGGCCTCGTTTTTCCGCGCCTTTCGCGAAACCCTGCTGCGCCTTTCCCCTTCCCCGCGCACCCATCCGCGGGTGGTGCTGCTTACCCCCGGACCGCTGAACGAGACCTACTTCGAGCATTCCTACCTGGCGCGCTATCTCGGCTTCACCCTGGTCCAGGGAGAAGACCTGACAGTGCGGGAGAATCAGGTCTTCCTCAAGTCCCTCGAAGGGCTTAGGCCGGTAGACGTGGTTTTGCGGCGCATGGACGATGGCTTTTGCGACCCTCTCGAGTTGCGCTCCGACTCCTATCTTGGAGTGCCCGGCCTGGTCGAAGCGGTCCGCGCCGGCAACGTCGCGGTTGCCAATGCCCTGGGCAGTGGGCTGCTGGAAACCTCGGCGTTTATTCCCTTTCTCCCCGGCCTCAGCCGCAGCTTGCTGGGTGAGCGCCTGGCCCTGCCCTCGGTGGCTACCTGGTGGTGCGGCCAGCCCAGGGCTCGCCGCTATGTGCGCGAGAACCTGGATTTTCTGGTGATCAAGCCAGCCTTTCCGGCGAAGGGCATGGAGCCGGTCTTTGGGGGCAGACTCGCCCCTACGGAGCGGACACGCATCCTGACCCAGCTGGAGGAGAGGCCTACTGAGTTCGTCGGGCAGGAGCTGCTCAACCTGTCCAGCGTCCCGGTATGGTCTGACAGCGCACTGATGCCGCGCCGGGTGGTCTTGCGGGTCTACATAGCGGCGTCTGGAGACGACTGGATCGTGATGCCGGGGGGATTGACCCGGGTTTCCCCATCGCCCGATTCCCCTATCGTCTCCATGCAACACGGCGGCGGTAGCAAGGACACCTGGGTGCTTTCCCGTCAGCCGGTCGACCATTTCACGATGCGCCGTCCGCGGGACCTTCCCGTCGAGCTCCATCGTGGAGTGAGCAGCGATCTGCCCAGCCGCGCCGCCGAACATCTTTTCTGGTTGGGCCGCTATGCCGAACGCTGTGAGCATCTGGCCCGCGTCCTGCGTTGCATCCTGGTCCGCATGACCGGCGAATCCTGGGCGCCCGAGACCGCCGGTTGGCGATCGCTGATGCAGTTGTATGAGTGTCTGGAATCTCCTTACTCGCGCCTGGCCAAGGACGATCCGCAAGGCAAGCTCGACCAGCAGGGAGATTTGGAAAAGGAGATACTCTCGCTCATCTTCGAAGAGCAGCGCAGCGACAGTCTCAACGCCAATCTCAGCCGGGCGACGCGCGCCGTCGCCCAGGTCCGCGACCGCCTCTCGACCGACCTGCTGCGCATCGTAAGCCAGATGGGCAGTCTTGCCCGGGCCTCGGACCGTGTCGCCTGGGGCTACGTCTCGGCGGCGGATGCTCTGGTGGTGCTCAATAGCTGCATCCTCACGCTGGCCGCTTTGCGCGGCATTGAGGAGGGCAACATCACCCGTGGACCCGGATGGCATTTTCTCAACATCGGCCGGCGTATCGAGCGCTCCGTGCAGTTGATTGAGCTACTGCGCTCGATCGTGGTCCCCGTTGACCCGGAAAACTGGCCGTCGCTCGAGATGCTGCTGGAAGTCGCCGACAGCTCCATCACCTACCGGTCGCGTTACTTCACTGTCCTGCAGGCCGCGCCGGTGCTCGATCTGCTGATGAATGACGATGCCAATCCGCGCTCTCTTGACTTCCAGTTGAAGGATCTGGCCCGGCACTGCGGCGGGCTCTCCAGCATGCCGTCGGGAACCGGTTGGCCGCTCTTAAAGCAGAGGCAGATGGAGGCGGCTGCGGCCTTGCTGCTGAATGCCGATGTCGAATTGCTCTGCGAGGCGCCTCATGGCAGGCGCCGCGCGCGCCTGGATGACCTGCTCGAAGAGCTGGGGGCTGCTTTGCCCGCATTCGCGGAAGCCATTGCCAACACTTATTTCAGCCACGCGGAAATGGAGCGTGCCACGTGATTTACCGTGTCCGCCACCAAACCATCTACGACTACGTACAACGGGTTTCGGTCTCCCATCACGTGGTTCGCTTGACCCCGCGCGATCTTCCCGGGCAACGGCGCAGGACCAGTGAATTATCCGTCTGGCCTGTGCCGCCTTTCCACGCAACCACCCATACCGACTACTTCGGCAACACCGTCAGCTCGTTTACGCTGCCCGAGTCGCACACCCGGATGACGGTCGAAGCTAGCAGCGAGTTGGAGGTGCAGGCCGTGCCGCTGCCTCGCTTCTCTGAATCGCCGGCCTGGGAGACGGTGCGCGACAGCGTGCGGGAGGATCAGAGCCCGGAGGGGCTGAACGCCTATCAGTTCGTCTTCGATTCGATCCGTGTCTCAGCCAAGCCGGAGCTGGCCGCCTACGCCCGGACCTCCTTCTCCCAGGGGCGACCGCTGCTCGAGGCGGTCTTCGATCTCACCACCCGCATCCATCAGGACTTCCGCTTTGACCCCAAGGCAACCGAGGTGACCACCCCGGTCGAGACTTTCTTCGAAAAGCGGCGTGGCGTTTGCCAGGATTTTTCTCATCTGCAGATTGCCTGTATGCGCTCGCTTGGACTTCCCGCGCGTTACATCAGCGGCTATTTGCGTACGCTTCCTCCTCCTGGCCGCCCCCGCCTGGTGGGCTCCGACGCCTCGCATGCCTGGTGTGCTGCCTGGTGCCCCCGCTTCGGATGGGTAGACTTCGACCCCACCAACAACTGCGTTCCCTCCGATGGGCACATCACCCTGGCGTGGGGAAGGGACTACAGCGACGTCAGCCCCATCCGCGGGGTTCTGCTCGGCGGCGCAAAACACAGCCTGAAGGTGGGCGTGGATGTCATGCCGTTGGAGTAAGCTCTGTCACCATCACAAATGACGGGTGGCCCACATCTCGCTCGTTTTTCGCGAGATGTGGGATGCACGGCTCTTTCCCTAACCGTTCATGCGCCGAAAAGGTTCAGGAAATCGGTCCGCTGAATCCCACATCTCGCGAAAAACGAGCGAGATGTGGGGCACCCGTCATTGGCTAATCATTCGATTTCAAAAACCGCCCGCACTACCGGGAGTAGGCCCCGGCGTGCAAAACTGGGAGTAGCGCGTCTAAAGAAAGCCACGGGCGAGAATTCCCCATTGGAGAAAAATGAAAGTGAAGTTTAAAGCTCTGCTGCCTTTGCTGTTCCTGCTTACCGCTTGCGCATCGCGTCTGAACGCTGCGGACCCGAGTAATGTCACCCGCGCCACGCTGTCCAACGGTTTGCAGGTAGTCATTGTGCGCAATGCGCTGGCGCCCGTGGTCACAGTCGAGCTGAACTTCAAGGTGGGCGGGGATGAGACGCCGCCCGGCTTCCCCGGGTCGGCTCATGCCGAGGAACACATGGCATTTCGCGGCTGCACCGGCATGACCGCGGATCAAACCGCGGCCATCTACGCCCAGCTGGGCGGCCGGGATAACGCCGACACGCAGCAAAATATCACCCAATATTTCACCACCGTTCCCGCGGCCGATCTGGATGTGGCCCTCCAGGCCCAGGCGTCCTGCCTGCGCGGCGTAGACGACTCCGAAGAGGAGTGGGCGCACGAACGCGGAGCCATCGAGCAGGAGGTATCCCGCGACCTCTCCAATCCCACCTACAAATTCATCGATCGCCTGAATGCCGACATGTTTGCCGGCACGCCGTATTCCCATGATCCCCTGGGGACGAGGCCCTCCTTCGACGCCACCACGGGCGCCATGCTTCACGACTTCTATAAGAAGTGGTACACACCGGGCAATGCGATCCTGGTCATCGTTGGCGACGTGGATCCGGCAACCACTCTGGCCAAGGTCAAGCAGTTGTACGGTGACATTGCCAACCACCCGATACCCGAACACCCTGCGGTCAACCTGACTCCAGTCAAACCGGAGACCTTCACCCTGGACAGTAACCTGCCCTACGTGCTCGGTTTCATTGCGTACCGCATGCCGGGAACCGATTCGGCCGAGGATTACGCAGCCGTTCAAATCCTGGGGGACATACTGGCCAGCCAGCGCGGCGACATCTACGGCATGGTGCCCGCCGGCAAAGCCTTGTACGCATCCTTTGGCGTTGCCGAGAGCTATCCCAAGGCCAGCGTGGGTTTTGCCGAGATCGCTCTACCTGCCGGCGCAGATGCTACTGGCCCCATGAACGAGATGCGCCAGATCATCGAGAACTATGCCCAGAAGGGCTTGCCCCAGGACCTCTTCGATGCCGCCAAGCGCAGCGAAATTGCCTCCGCTGAGTTTCAGCGTAACTCCATCCCCGGCTTGGCTTCGGTGTGGTCGGAGGCGCTTACCGCCGAAGGCCGCAATTCTCCCGACGACGATATCCAGGCGATCCGCAAGGTCACCTTGGCGGATGTGAACCGGGTGGCCAAGCAGTACCTGGTGAGCTCTAACTCCATCACCGCCACGCTGAAGCCTTCGCCTTCCGGCGAGGCTGTCGCCGCCAAGGGCTTCGGCGGCGAAGAGAAGATGACCTCCGCTCCCACCAAGCCGGTCGTCTTGCCCGCCTGGGCCCAAGCGTCGCTCTCCCAGCTAAAAGTCCCGGCCGACTACATCGTCGCTTCGGATACGACCCTGCCCAACGGTCTTCGCTTGATCGTGAAGTCCGACCCAACAAGTCCAACCGTAACCGTCGTGGGTGCGGTTAAGAACAACGCCGATCTGCAGACACCCAAGGGGCAGGAGGGTGTCTCCGATATTCTCGACGGCCTCTATTCGTACGGCACCCAGACGCTCGACCGCATGGCTTTTCAGAAGGCGCTCGATGACATCGCCGCCAATGAAACCGCGGGCTTCGACTTCTCCGTGCAGGTGCTGAAGGAGCACTTCTCTCGCGGAGTGGAATTGCTGGCCGACAACGAACTGCATCCCGCGTTTCCGGCGGAGGCATTTGGAGTGGTCAAGGACCAGACCATTCAATTTGTTGCCGGCAATTTGAAGAGCCCGGGCTACCGCACTTCGCGCGCGCTCGATATAGGCTTGGTGCCGGCTGGTGATCCGGAGTTGCGCGAAGCAACCCCAGCCACTCTGGGCACGGTAACGCTGGACAATGTGAAGCAATATCATGCCACCACCGTGCGTCCGGATCTAACCACCATCGTGGTCATCGGCGATATCACGCCCGACGAGGCCAAGGCGGTGATCGGCAAGTGGTTTGGCAGTTGGAAGGCCGAAGGCCCCAAGCCAGAGACAACGCTCCCGGCGATTCCGGTCAACAAGGCTTCGGCTGCCAACGTCCCCGACCCGCAGGCCGTGCAGGACTCCGTGACCTTGGCCCAGCAGTTGAACCTGAACCGCTTCGATCCCGATTACTATCCCTTGCAGTTGGGCAATCACGTGCTCGGTGGCGGCTTCTATGCCACCCGGCTCTACCATGATCTTCGCCAGGTGGCGGGCTACGTTTACAACGTCGACGTGAGCATGCAGGCATCGAAGACCCGGGCCAGCTATTCGGTCACATACGGTTGCGATCCGGATAAGGTCTCGAAAGCCAGGGCTTTAATCCAGCGCGACCTCGACCAGATGCGTACCCAGGACGTTACGCCGGACGAACTGCACCTGGCCAAGGCGTTGCTGTTGCGTCAGATTCCTCTTGGCGAGTCGAGCGAGGAAGGGGTGGCGCAGGGTCTGCTGCACCGGGCCGTGATTGGCCTTCCGCTCGACGAGCCGATTATTGCGGCGAAGAAGTACTACGAGCTAAGTGCCGGCCAGGTCAAGGAAGCCTTCGCCCGCCAGCTGAGACTAGACGACTTTGTCCAGGTGGTGAGGGGTCCTGCTCCGCAGTAGGAGATGGAGGGACCTGCGGTGCGCCTTTCCCTATCGCAACTGCCTACCAAGGCCACTGCCCCCCGCCGCCAAACGGCAGGCTGTTAGACTATAGGGAAGGCATTGCCCGGTTGTCCTGCCTGCCATTTCCAGCCAGCGCGTCAACGAACGGCTAGTCAACTCAATCAACCGCTTTCCGCGAACCGGAAGAATAGGAATTCTGCGCCCGTGAGCACGCCCATCAGAAATATCGCCATCATTGCCCACGTCGACCATGGCAAGACGACGCTCGTGGATGCCATGTTGCGCCAGGCCGGCACCTTCCGTGCCAACGAAGCCCTCACCGAACGGGTGATGGATTCGAACGAACTGGAGAAGGAACGCGGCATCACCATTCTGGCCAAAAACACGGCGATCCAGTTCCATGACACCAAGATCAACATTGTCGATACACCCGGCCACGCCGACTTCGGGGGAGAGGTCGAGCGTGCTCTGAAGATGGTCGACGGGGTCATGCTGCTGGTCGATGCTTCCGAAGGCCCCCTGCCGCAAACCCGCTACGTGCTCTCCAAGGCACTCGAAGCCAAGCTGCTGCCCATCCTGGTAATCAACAAAATTGACCGTCCCGACGCCCGCCCCAAAGAGGTTCTGGACGAGGTCTACGACCTGTTTATTGACCTGGACGCGGCCGAAGACCAGCTGGACTTCCCCGTGCTGTACACCAACGCCAAGCTGGGCACGGCAAGCACCTCCCTGACCGAGCCCGGAGAAAACCTGCAGCCGCTCTTTGAAACCATTCTCTCCACCATCCCGCCAGCCAGCGGAGACCCCGACGGGCCGCTGCAGATCCTGGTCACCAACCTCGACTACTCCGACTACCTGGGGCGCCTGGCCATCGCGCGGGTGTTCAACGGAACCCTGCACAACGGGGACGAGGTGAACATCTCCCGCCGCGACGGATCGTTGTTGAAGACCAAGATCACTAAGCTGTTTACCTTCAACGGGCTGAAGCGCACCGATACCGAAGTGACCCAGGTGGGCGACATTGTCGCCATCGCTGGAGTCACCGGCATCACCATCGGCGAGACCATCACCAGCCTGGAAAATCCTGCACCGTTGCCGCTGATTGTCATTGATGAGCCGACCATCGCCATGCAGTTTTCCGTCAACAATTCGCCCATGGCGGGCAGGGAAGGGCAGTATGTCACCTCCCGCAATCTGCGCGAGCGCCTGGATAAGGAACTGCTCACCAACGTCTCCATTCGCGTGGAAGAGACTGGCAGTCCCGACAGCTTCAAGGTTCTTGGCCGGGGAGAGCTGCAGCTTGCCATCCTGATTGAGATGATGCGCCGCGAGGGCTTTGAGCTGATGGTAGGGCGGCCCGAGATTGTTACCAAAACCGTCGATGGCAAAGTTCTGGAGCCGGTCGAACACCTCACCATCGATGTTCCCGACAATTTTGTCGGCACCGTGATCGAGCGTTTGGGGCCCAGGCGTGGGGAAATGGTGAAGATGCACAATCACGGTTACGGACGGGTACGTTTGGAGTTCCGTGTACCCAGCCGCGGCCTGATCGGGCTGCGCAGCGAGATGCTCACCGAGACGCGCGGCACCATCGTGATGAATGCGCTCTTTGACGGTTACATGCCCTACCAGGGGGAGATCCCGCAGCGGCCCAGCGGAGCACTGATCTCGGACCGCAATGGGGCCACCACGGCCTACGCGCTCAACGGGCTGCAGGATCGTGGGGTGCTCTTCCTTACCGCCGGAGTTGAGGTCTACGAGGGCATGGTGATTGGGGAGCACTCGCGCGACAACGATCTGGACGTGAATGTGGTGCGCGAGAAGAAGCTCACCAACATGCGCGCCTCGAGCGCCGACGACGCCATCCGCCTGGTGCCTTTCAAGCCCATGAACCTGGAGCAGGCAATCGAGTTCATTGCAGAAGACGAGCTGGTGGAAGTGACCCCCAAGTCATTGCGCCTGCGCAAGAAGATTCTGCAGGCCAATCGTCGTCCCCGGCGCAACCCGACCCCCGCTTGAGGGCTTCTCAGCTAGACGTGAAGCGTTCTCATGTGCTGGCCGGCGGTGCCGTTGTCGTTCTGATACTTGTGGGCTGCCTTGCCTGGTATGCCGGAGTCAGACATAGCCGGCCGGCGCCGCAAGCAGCGAACGCTGATTCCAGCCAAACCGTTCCAGCAGACGATCCGACCTCAACGCGGATATATGCCCACAACCTCATGCTGAGAAAAGGGCCGGACTTCCGCATCTACGTTCGCTGGCTCAACGGACAGATGGTACGGACGAAAAAGAGCGTCAACCCATCTTTCGACGATCCGGACTCGTTCGTCCTTGAGGTGCAGAGGGGCATCATCCACGCAAATATCGGCGATATCAGCCACTACCTTAATGCGGGGAACGTCTCCGGCTCTCCGCTCCAGAACATTTCGCTTACCGGGAACGGAAGCCAGATATCTGTGCACGGCACGATTCACAAGTTTCATATTCCGCTGCCTGTCGGATTGGATGGGACGATCTCCGCATCGCCTGACGGCCGCATCCACTTGCATGTGGATCGGCTGTCTGTATTGAAGCTTCCGGTCAAAGGCCTGTTGGGCGACTTTCACATCAGCATTGCGGACTTAATGGGAAAGACCAGCGTCGCCGGCGTCGAAGTCTCGCAAAACGACATTTACTTCGATACGCAAAAGCTGCTTCCGGCTCCGCATATTCATGGGAAACTTAGCAGCGTGCGCGCGGTGAACCCGGATATCGAGGTGATGTATGGCGACGCCCAGAATGACGCGGCACGCACCGCGGAGTGGCACAACTTTCTGGCCTTGAAGGGTGGCACGCTGGACTTCGGCAAGTTGACCATGCACCATGTCGATATCGTCATGATCGATGCGTCGAAAGACGCCTGGTTTGACCTCGATCTCGTGAACTACCAGGCACAGTTGGTCAATGGATACACCCGCATGACCCCACAAGCCGGACTGGAAATCTTCATGCCGGATCTTCGTCAGGTGCCCCCGCAACCTGCCAATCAAAGCATCAGCGCAGAGTGGCTGAAGAATCGCAATCTTCCGCCGCCGCCCGGCGTCCCCGTCAAGTAAGCTAGATAAACCTGCGGTTTCTCTCCCCGGAAGCTAAATCTTCTCCGCGATCGACTTCGCCTGGGTAAAGAGCAGTAAGTAGTCCGGGCCGCCGGCCTTGGAGTCGGTTCCTGACATGTTGAAGCCACCGAAGGGATGCGCGCCCACCATGGCTCCGGTGCATTTGCGGTTAAGGTACAGATTCCCTACATGGAATACGCGCCGCGCCCGCTCCAGCTTTTCCCGCGAACTCGTATACACCGCGCCGGTCAGCCCATATTCGGTGTTGTTCGCTATCTCCAGCGCATGGTCAAAGTCATGCGCCCGGATCACCGCCAGGACCGGCCCAAAAATTTCTTCTTGAGCGATGCGCGCCGTGGGTGCTACATCCGCGATCACGGTTGGTTCCAGGTAGTATCCACCTTCCGCGGTTGTAACCGCATGGCCACCCGTCAGGAGCCGTCCCTCACCCTTGCCGATCTCGATGTAGGAGAGAATCGTATCCATCGCTGAGCGGTTTACCACTGGCCCCATATTTGCGTTTCCCGACGGATCGCCCACCCGCAGCGTTTCCACCCGCTCCCGCACCCGCTCCAGAAAAACGTCATAAACCGAGTCCTCGACAATGGCGCGGGAACAAGCCGAGCATTTCTGCCCGCTGAAGCCGAAGGCCGCCGCGACGACACCCTGCACCGCGGCATCCAGATCGCAATCCGTGCTCACGATGATCGAATCCTTGCCCCCCATCTCGAGGATGGTGCGCTTGATCCAGATCTGTCCCTTTTTTGTCTGGGCGGCGCGCGCGTGGATATCCAGCCCCACTTCCTTGGAGCCGGTGAAGGCGATCAGACGCGTTTTGGGGTGTTCTACGATCGCATTGCCGAAGGTGCTGCCCGAGCCGGGACAGAAGTTCACTACCCCGGGCGGCATGCCCGCCTCTTCCAGCACATCGAGAAACCGCGCTGCAATGGTCGGCGATTCGCTCGAAGGCTTCAGGATTACGGTGTTGCCGGTCACGATAGCCGCGGCGGTCATGCCGGCCATAATGGCGAAGGGAAAATTCCAGGGCGGAATTACGGCACAGACGCCTACAGGGATATACAGCAGTTGATTGCGCTCCCCGGGCAATTGAATGGGCGTCGTCGCCTCGGCCAAGCGCAACGCCTCACGGGCATAGAACTCAAGAAAGTCGATGGTCTCGGCCACATCGGCATCGGCCTCAACCCAGTTCTTGCCCACCTCGTAGGTCAGCCAGGCGCAGAACTCAAATTTGCGCTTGCGAATCAGCTCAGCCGTCTGTAGCAGCAAAGCCGCGCGCTCTTCCACCGCCACGTACTGCCAGGTCGCGAATGCATCGAGCGCCGCCTGCATCGCTCTCTCGGAGTGTTCCAGGCCGGCCTTCTGGTGCACTCCGACGATCTGCGCGGGCCGGGCTGGATTCAACGACTCGATTTTTTCCGCAGTGCGCGTCCGCTGTCCCCCAATGATGAGCTCATACTCGTGACCGAGCATATCGCCCACCCGGGTCAGCGCAGTTTGCATGGCATGCACGTTTGCGGAGTCGCTGAAATCGATGAAAGGTTCGTTGCGGAACAGCCCCTTGAGGGGCAACAGGCTGTATGACGGTGCTGATCTGTGCGGTTGGCATAACAAAGCCAATTTTACTCTCACCCTCTATCGGGTAGCAGTGAGGCGCTCCGTCTGCGCTGACATCTTGGCCGTGCGTTCCAGCTTGTCCCAGTTGAAGGGCCGCCCATCGATGGCCCGCTTCACGGTCTTAAAGAGCACCAGCGAAAAGAGTTGGCGATAAGCAAAGCGCTGCAGCCAGATGTGGAAGAGCAGCCAGCCGTCGCCCTTGTTGGCAGCGTGCCGGCGCTCCAGGCTGAAGGCCAGGGCGGAGGTAACGAAGTCGATGATCAAAAAGGCCAGGAAGAAGGTCAGCAGCTTTTCGAAGTTGGCGGCGTTTGCCGCTTCCGGGTGGAAGTGGCGGTCGAGCAGGTAGTGAAAGACGCCGGCAACAAACATCAGGTCGATAAAGGGCGAGACCAGCGGTAGAAGGATCTGGAAGACCAGGATGTTTGGCAATGCAAACAATCCCATTGCCCGGTTCTTGAGGAAGGCGGCCTGGTGCTTGTAGATCGCTTGCAGCGTGCCGAAGGACCAGCGGAAACGCTGCCGCATTAGTCCGCGCGCGGTGGTTGGGGCCTCGGTGAAGGCCAGGGCGCGGTCTTCATAAATCACTTTGTAGCCCTGCTCCAGCAGATTCATGGTCAGGTCGGCATCCTCGGCGACGGTATTGACCGGATAGCATCCGCCCTGGCGCACAGCATCGGTACGCCAGGCGCCGATGGCGCCTGGAACCACCGTGACCACGTCAAAAAGATCTAAAGCCCGGCGCTCGAAGTTCTGGCTGGTGATGTATTCGAGGGCCTGCCAACGGGTCCACAGGTTTACCCGGTTGCCCACCTTGGCATTGCCCGCCACCGCGCCGATCCTTGGGTCGGCGAAATGGCAAACCAGCTTGGAGACCGCATCTGCCGCGATCACAGTATCGGCGTCAATGCCCACATAGAACTCTTCTCTCAGATCGGCAACGGCAAAGTTAAGCGCCTCCGCCTTGCCCTCATTGGCTTTGCGCAGTACGGTCAACATGCCGGCTGCGATCTCCTCGGGATAGGCTTCACGCGCCACCTCAGAGGTGCGATCCGATGACCCGTCGTCAATCACCACGATGCGCAGGTGGGGATAATCCGAGTTCAGCACCGACCGGATCGTCCGCACGATCACTTTCTCTTCGTTGTAGGCGGGAATCAGTACCGCCACGCGGGGCAGAAAGCCGCCGGTCACTTCGGGAATATGGCGTGTGCGCAGCCGGTCGATCAAAGCGAAAATGCCCACCAGGATGAGGCGGGCGCTCATCAGGATATCGCCCAAAAAGAAGAGGCTGACGACAAAGTGATTGAAGAAGGCCCAGGCAAAGAAGGCCACCGAATCCACCCGCGCCTGCCATCGTTCCTTGGCGTTCAGTGGGGGCATCACTTCGGCTCGCGTCTTCCCCATCAGGTCGGAGACCTGCTCGAATACGTAGCCATGGGCGCGCAGCCCGGCGATCAACACCGGCAACGCCGCGACCGTCACGCTGCGGTCGCCTCCGCCATCGTGCATCAGGATGATGCTGCCGCGAAATTGCGGCTTGGTTTTCATCAGGTCCAACTGGACAAGCACATCGTTGAGGATGCCTTGCGGGGTCTTCCGCTGGCGTTCGTCCCAATCGCCGGTATCGATCTTGTTCCCGATGATGGTGTAACCCATCTTCTGGATCAGATAGGCAGGCGCTGTCTGGTCATTGGTATCCGGCTCCTGATCGATGGAATAGGGAGGGCGGAAATAAAGCGGCTTGACCCCCAGCTTGCTGCCAAACAGCCGCTCGGTAAGGTTCAGCTCCAATTCCATCTGGCGGGGAGAGATCTCGCTGATGTCAGGATGGGTCCAGGTGTGATTCCCGATCTCGTGCCCTTCGGCCATCACCCGCTTCATCAGGCTCACGTTGTCCTGCGCCTGTTCGCCGATCATCATGAAGGTGGCTTTGACACCCTCGCGCTTGAGAATGTCCAGCACTTTGGGCGTCCACTTGGGATCAGGGCCATCGTCAAAGCTCAGCGCTACCACCCCAGGCTTGTAACCGTAATACTCGATGGTGTAGGGCGAGGGATAGGTCAGCATGTGCTCGTCGGTCACGGTCCAGTTGTAGGAGTCCATGTCGATGGTGCGCGAGCCCGGATGCGGTTCTCCGGTAATGTGCAGAATGTCGCCATCCCCGTCGGTGACGACATCGTCGCCGGGCGGTATTTGCTTGAGCGACTGCGGCGCGTTCACATTGCTGGGATGATCCCAGACGAACCACAGAGAAGGATCCTCCCGGCCCAACCGCCACAAGGCAATGGTCTGCACGCCCATCTGCCTGGCAGCGCGCAGTTCGTTTAACGCGGTCACTGCGTCCAGCATCCACACCTGGTGGCGCACGTGATTGTCTTCGTCATCGTAAGCAAAATGGGGATTGAGTTCGTCGCCTGCCAGGCGCACGTCAGCATTGGCATCAGACGCCGCCTGCCATCCGTCCTGCAGCGAGATGTCGTCGGTATTCAGCACCTTGGCCGCGCCGTGCTTACCTTTGGTGGGCAGAGACATGGTCCAGTCGTATCCATAATTGCCAATAGCGCAGATCAACTTCTCCTTGGGTACAACTTTGAGCACGTTCCTCAAGTTGTTTTCAAACCAGTCCTGCGCCGCAATGGGTCCCGGCCCGCCCGTCTCCTCGTGCTGGTCGTAGTTCATCAGCAGGATGCCGTCGGTTTGCTTAGCCAGCTGGGCGAACTCACTGTCATCCGCACCCACACCCTCATTGACGAAGAGCCGCAGATGCTTCGGGTGCATCTGGCTGTATAGTTCGCCGATCAGGGAGTGATAGCCGGGTAGAGCGTCGTCGGGAAGATCCTCGAGATCGAGGCTCAGGCCGTGATAGCCGGGGTTGGCCGCCAGAAACGTCATCACCTGGTGCTCGAGGTTGGCCCGCGCCGCAGGATTCTGCAACATGGCGACGACATGTTGATCCCATTCCTGCGTCAGAACGTTGTAGTTCTTGAGCTGAGGATAGATTTCAACGTCCTCATGGGAGGCCGCGATCAAATCATGAACCCTGTTCTGGGGGTCGACGTTGTGCACCCCGTTTGCATCCAGCACTGGGAAAGCGCGCAGCGGAGCCTCCGCCGTGAACGCCCCCTCAAGCGTGCCGTCCGCCCTGGTCACATAGAGCCACTCCGGAAAGAGCATATCGATCTGGTGGATGTGGCTCTTTAATGAGGCAAAGCTTCCCGCGTCATCATCGACGTAGTAGGCGGCGCGCAGACTCTCGCCGGAATTGAAAGGGATTTCTGAAGGCTTGCGGCTGGTCTTGCGCCGCGCACCCTTGGAGTACTTAGCCTTGATGGCAGCGGCGGCTTGTTCCTGGATAGCCCGGTAATTCCGTTTAGGAGTGGGCAGCAGGAGCTCTGGCAGATGCTGAGTCTTCACCACGTTCAGAAAAAACAGCACCAGAATCACGGTGGACACTACCGCCACCGCGTCCAGAATGCGCCGGAGGCGTTTCCAGCGTTTCCGCTGCGGATCGAAGAAAATCTGGCGATTCATGCCTGCTGAAAGCTTACAGGAACTTTTCGAGAGCTACTTTCAAGACTCTTCCCCGAAGTACTCAGGGTTCTCTCTGAGAACAAGGCTTCTTCCCATCCACTGTATGATGCACGTGCATGGATTTACGAGGTCGCCGCGGCTGGCTGTTTCCGCTGGTTGTGCTGGCAGCCGGAGCCGCTCTACGCCTGTGGACAATCCACGCCCACCCGCAGATCCAGGGCGATTCGCTGATCTACGGGGACATCGCCACCAATTGGCTCACCCATGGCATCTATGGCCACTCCGTGGGCCACGCATCGGGTGTCACCACCATTGAACCAACACTGGTGCGCCTGCCCGGCTACCCGGCGTTTCTGGCCCTCTGTTTTGCTGTCTTCGGCGTGGCCAACTATCGCGCCGTGTTGTACCTGCAGGCGATTATCGACCTGGGGACGTGCGTGCTCGTCGCCGGTCTGGCGGGGAAGATCTGCGGCCCACGCGCCGGCCGTTGGGCGCTGCTGCTGGCGGCACTCTGCCCCTTCACTGCCAATTACGCCGCCTCCCCACTGACCGAAACCCTCTCCATCTTCTGCGTCGCGTTGGGCTTTCGTGCTCTGCCGGAGGTGCTGGACGGCCCGCGGCGCGGGTGGACCGCCTTGCTCATCTTTTCCTCGTTCGTCTTCTCTTGGAGCTATGCCGCACTGCTTCGTCCCGATGGCGCCTTGCTGGCCGTAGTGCTGTGGATATCGCTCATTGTCTACGGCCGCCACTCGCTGGGGTTTGCCTCCGCTTTCCGCTTCGCCATGCTCGCCGGACTGCTTTCGCTGCTTCCCTTTGTGGCCTGGACGCTGCGCAACGAACATACCTTCCATGTCTTCCAGCCGCTCGCGCCCCGCTTCGCCAACGACCCCGGAGAATTCGCCTTTCCCGGCTTTGTGCACTGGATCAAGACGCTGACTGCCGACTTTACCTCTACCAACGAAATCTACTGGAACGGTAACAGCGACCGTATCGATCCCGGCAACCTGCCCGCGCGCGCCTTTGACAACGCCGGCCAATATCAGCAAACCCAGCGCCTCCTGGAGCAGTACAACGCCACCACCACGCTGACGCCCGAACTCGACGCCGCCTTCGGCCACCTGGCCGCCGAGCGGGTCCGCGCCCATCCCATTCGTTATTACGTCGGCCTGCCTCTCCTGCGCCTCGCCGACATGTGGCTGCGCCCCCGGGTGGAGACGCTGAACGTTCCCCTGCGCTGGTGGCAATACGCCCGGCATCCCGCGGCGACGCGCGTGGCTCTTTTCTACGGCGCATTGAACCTGGCGTATCTCGTAGCGGCGTTTTTGGGAGCTCTTCGCTGGCCGCGCTTGGCCGGCTCCATGGTGGCGCTGATTGCCCTGCGCAGCCTGTTATTAGCCACCCTGGAGGCACCTGAACCGCGCTATACCCTGGAATGCTTCCCGGTGCTGATCGTGCTTGCCGCGGTTGCGTTGACGCATTTTACTTCTACGCTGCGCAGGTAAGCTCGGCGAGGTGCGGCTTTTCTTGAGGAAAAGCCACGTTGGAAGGCCAGCGGCCCCCGGCTACTTGACTACGCGATTGGTGCCGGGCGGCGTCTTGATTTCAAAAACATCGTTGGGAATCGGCTGGTTGTAGCGAATGTTTTTGTAAGTAGCTGTCCGCTTGTCTCCACCGGGCTCGTAGAAGATCTGCTTGTAGTTGATGCCCTGGACGGGATCGATCCAGATGATGACATGAGGGAACATCTCCAGGACTTTCTGTTGCAGCGGGACCAGGTCAAGCTTGACCACCGAGACTCCGTTCATGCTCTCGGTGTCCAGCAGGCTTACCTTCCAATTGGCCTCCAGATCCGTGCCGCTGCCGCCGAAGCCCAGGGTCAGAAAGCTCGCCAACTGGGCGTGGTTGGCTCCCGCCTTCAGGATAGTCAGCTGCTTGATCATGGGTTCATAAAGCCGCACTTCCGTGCCGTCGAAAACCACGATCTTGGGTGCGTCTTTCCCATTGTCCTTCTGGATGTGAGCGGCCGTCAGGGTGACGCCCTTCTTGCGCTCGTAATAGATGGCGCCCGTCTGCACATCGTCTTCCTGCACGACGGCCTGGTATTGGTCCCAGGTGAAATCCGCCTGTGCAGTGGAGAACTTGGTTGCGGCCGTGTTCAGTTGGGTGATGACTTTTTGTAGATCCGCGCTGCTAGCCGGCTGGGCGGTTTGGGCCTGGGAGTGCCCTGGGAGCAAGACATCCATCCCAGGCAAAACAGCGAAATCACCTTTCCTGCATCAACCATGAGTCTCCTTACCGGCTGTTGGACGCCGCCGCCCCGCCCTGGGTTTCCTTTCGCGCAGGGATTGGATCCAGCTCCTGGGTTCTGTTTGCGCAGACGCGCCGGATATCCGGACGCCCTATCTCGCTCGTCTCGCGAGATATGGGATTCCACAGAGGAGGGGAGGGGGGGACCACATGGAAAAGAGCAAGATACCCAGATTTCCTGTACGCGGCACCAAGCGGTCCTGCGCGTGCGGCTTTCATTGAGGAAAGCCGCACGAATTCATCAACGCCAAGGGGTGGGGCACTGAGGGGATAAAGCTAGCGATGGGCCCAGACTCGATATTGGGTCACGTGGCCGCTGGCATCTTTCTCTTCGCGATAGCGGTCGATCTGCACATTGCCCGAAATGGCTTGAATGTGCTGCAGCAGCTCCGCCTGCAACTTGGCGTCGTTGCTGGTGTCAGCCAGCTGGTCGGCGCCAATCTGGTAGGTCCAGGCATTCGGTCCATTAGCTCGCACCAGGATGTCCTTGGTGGAAGTGAGGGTTTCCTGGGGTCGATCGCGGTAGTTGATCAGCCGCGGCGAAACGAAGAGGAAGACCAGGATGAGCGTCACCATCACGTCGTAATGAAAACTGCCTCGCGGATAAGTCCAGAACAGATAGCTTTTAATAATTCGCGGCATGGTCGTTACTTCCGGATCACTTCTTCGCCGCCCATGTATGGTTGCAGTGCCTTCGGCACCCGCACCGAACCGTCGGCTTGTTGATAATTCTCCAGGATCGCCACCCAGGTGCGGCCGATTGCCAGGCCGCTGCCGTTGAGTGTGTGCACCAGCTCAGTCTTGTTCTTGCCCTGGGGCTTGTAACGGATATTCGCCCGCCGCGCCTGGTAGGCCTCGAAGTTGGAGCAGGAAGAGATCTCGCGGTACAAACCCTGCCCGGGCAGCCAAACCTCGATGTCGTAAGTCTTGGAAGACGCCGCACCCGTATCTCCAGTGCACAGCAGCACCTTGCGATAGGGCAGCTCCAAGCGGCGCAAAATCTCCTCCGCGTGGCTGGTAAGCTTCTCGTGCTCTTCGTTCGACTGATCGGGGCGGGCAAATTTGACCAGCTCGACCTTTTGAAACTGGTGCTGGCGAATGATTCCGCGCACATCCTTGCCATAAGAACCCGCCTCGGAGCGGAAACAAGGAGTGTAAGCCACCAGGCTCAAAGGCAATTGCGCCTCTTCCAGCACTTCGTCGCGATAGAGATTCGTCACTGGCACCTCGGCGGTAGGGATCAGATAGAGGTCCGTCCCTTCGCACTTGAAAAGGTCCTCAGCGAACTTGGGCAGCTGCCCGGTGCCAAACAACGATTTGCTGTTTACCAGGAAAGGCGGCAGCACCTCGAGATAGCCGTGCTCCCGGGTGTGAATATCCATCATGAAGTTGGCCAAGGCCCGCTCCATCCGTGCCCCACGACCCCAATAAACGGCAAAACGCGCGCCCGAAATCTTGGCCGCTCGCGCAAAGTCCAGGATGCCCAGATCTTCGCCCAGATCCCAATGCGGTTTGGGGGCAAAGTCAAACGCAGGCTGTTGGCCCCAACGCGATACCTCGACGTTCTCCGCTTCGCTCTTTCCCAGGGGCACGCTGTCCTGGGTCAGGTTGGGAATGCGTGCCAGGAGGTCGCGCATCTGCTCTTCCGCCTGGGTGGCGCTTCGCTCCAGCTCCTCGGTCTCTTGCTTGAGCTCGCGGGTCTGATCCATGACGGCAGCTACCTGAGCCGCATCCACGCCGGCCTTGCGGCTGCGCGCCACCTCCTGGCTGAGCTTGTTGCGCTGCGCCTGCAGTGTTTCGGCCTGGGTGATGCGGGCGCGCCGCTCCCGATCGAGCTCGCGAAAATCGCCCAACAGGGTTGCCGGATCCAGGCCTCGGGCACGGAGTTTCTCTTCCACCAGCTCCAGGTTGGCCCGCACAAAATTCAAATCGAGCATAAGACTCAAGTTTAGAGCATTTTCACTTCTACCCCGCACCGGCGAGTCCAACGAAGTGCGGCTTTCTTGAGAAAAGCCCTCAGTACTTCCAGCTCATGTCGGCATCGGGTGGGGCGGTCTTCTGGATGCGCTCGATGATCTTGGGCAGGTACATGGTGTTGTAGCGCAAACGTGAGATCGCATTGGGCAGGTTGGGATCACCATTCCAGCAATGCTCGGCCCGGTCGCCATATTTCACCTCGCCCTCGTAGGGAACCCCATGACCTGGGGTGCCTGTTTTGTCGAGAAAATCCTGCATGAGGTAGACGGCGTCGTTGAGGAAGTAGGTGTCGGCGGAGCCGACGTAAAGATGAAGTTTGCCCTGGAGCTGAGGGCCCAGCTTGTCCCAGTCACGCTGGAGAATGGCGTCCAGGTCATAGTGATCGTGCCAATAAGCGGCCACCTGGTGATCGATGGCTCCGGTCTGCTTGTCGAAAATCTGCGCCGGATAGCCGTCCGGGCCCACCGGGCCGTAGACCGCCTGCCAAATATCTAGCTGCTCTCCCGAGCGCCCGTGGTCTCCCAGGGCTGCCTCGTAGGCGGCGTTATCGCGCGCCGACATCAGCGTCTGACCGAGGTAGTTGCGCATGGTAGGCTGCTCCACCTGCTTGTGCGCTCCCTGGAGGTAGAAGAAATTCGCTTGGCTGTAGAGGTCGGCGGTCATGAAGGCGTGAAAGTCGACCGGGTCAGGGCAGGCGACGAAGGCTCCGTTGTAGTCCGTGGGATAGAACATCTGCACTGCCAGCGACTCCCATCCACCCGTGGATCCGCCATAGACGAAATGCGCCCAGCCGCCGGTCAAACCGCGAAACTGCTTTTCGATGGCCGGCAGCAGCTCGGTCTCGATAGCGTCGCCATAGGGGCCGAGGTTGGCGGAGTTGACCGCGTACGAATCGTCATAAAACGGGTTGGCATGCTGAATCTTGACCACCAGGATGCGGGGAAAGCCCGGGCTGATCCATTGCTTGTACTGGTCGTACGCCTCCTGTTGCTCGATGCGGTTGTAACCCGCCAGGTGGAAGCGTTCCGAGTAATCAGGCTTGAGGTCAGGATCGGGCGGGGTGGTGCGAAAGGAGTCCATGCCGTCCACAAAGTGGTCGTGAAAGATGGCGATGGGGAAGTGGGCATTGGGGTGCTCGTCGAAGCCTTCAGGCACCAGGACAATGGCGGAGAGATACATCGGCGTGCCCCAAAACTTGGTCAGCAGCTGGCTCTGGATACGGAGGTGGCGAATGTACTTGGTATCTGGAATTGGTGGGACGGGCGGGATGGTTTCCGTGAGCCGGACGGCGAGTTTGGTGTGGCCATCGATGTGCACCTTAACCGGCTTGGAATAAAGATTCCCTGGGGCGAGGTTCCAGTGCTGGCCTTCGCCGCGGTCCGGCGCCAGCTTCACCGTCGTGCCATCCGCCCGGTGGAAGGTCTGGTACACGTTAAGCACGGCCTGCACGTAGTAATCGCCTGCGGGCACCTGGTCGAGCGAGCGGATGGGGTAACCGGCGGCCTCGTTGGTGATGGTGACAGCCTGGTCTGGGGCCAGCCCATCGACCGTGGTGCCGAAGACGATCTGCGATCGAGGACTGTCGTCGATCTGCATCCGCGGCTCTTTCGCAGGATCGGTCGAGAGCAGCAGCAATACCCGGCCGTCGAGTGGCTTGGAGGAGGCACTGGCAGGAAAGCTGACTGTGATTTGGGCCGTGAGGTAAGGGCCGGTAGCCACGAATGCAGCCAGCAGCAAGGAAAGATTGCGAAGCATAGGTGAAAGTATACGAGTGGCGTGGTCTCGGTTTAGGGCACATGCCCCCGTATCGAATCGGGAGCACCGGCTCCCGATTCGCGGATGTTTTGCGATACTAATCAGGGTTGCTATGTCCAAGTTCAAGTGCAGTATCTGCCAGTTGCTGGTTGCAATCCTGGTGCTTCCAGGGACGCCGCTGGCCCACGCCAGCGCCTACGATGCGCATCCCAAGCTGGTCATCATCCTGGTGGTCGATCAGTTTCGCGCCGACTATCTTGACCGCTACCGCGCCGATTTAAAGGGCCGCGGCTTTCGCCTCTTTCTCGATCACGGCGCTTATTTTGAAGATTGCTACTACGACTACGCCAACACCAAGACCGCTCCTGGCCACGCCACGCTGGGCACCGGGGCCTACACCGATGGTCATGGGATCTCTTCCAATGAGTGGTGGGACCTGAGCCGCAACAAGCAACGTCCTGTCTCTTCCGTCGAAGACGATCGCTATCGCATCGTGGGTGAGATCCATCCCAGCAAGACCGGTGGGGCATCGCCGCTGAATCTTCGCGCCTCCACCATTGGCGATTCGCTGCGCCTGGCCACGACCGGCCAAGCTAAAGTCTTCGGCGTCTCGCTCAAAGATCGCGCTGCCATCCTGCCCGCCGGGTATTCCGCCACCGGCGCTTACTGGATTGACCCTATTTCCGGTTCCTTCATCACCTCCAGCTATTACATGGACGCGCTCCCCGACTGGGCTACCACCTTTAACACCGGGGACCGTATCGCCCAGGCTCAGCAGGAGGCGGGCGCAACCGGCACCAAGCCGTTCTATCAAGAGGTGGGATCCACTCCGGCGGCCAACGCCTACGAGCTCGATTTCGCGCGCGCGCTCATCACCGGCGAACAACTGGGCAGCCATCCGGTGACCGACTTGCTGGTGGTAAGCCTCTCCGCCAACGACATCGTTGGCCACCAGTTTGGACCGGACTCACCCCAGGCGCGGCAAATGGTCGATAGCCTCGACCAGCAGTTGGACAGCTTCTTCACCTGGCTGGACAAAAACATTCCCGGCGGCTTGGCGAGCACGTGGATTGCGCTTTCCGCCGACCATGGGGTCGCGCCCGTTCCTGCACAGGCCCTCGCCCTGGGCATGCCGGCCGCCACCATCGACATGGCCAAGTTCACTGCCAACGTCAACGACGCCATGAATGCCAAATTTTCTCCGGGAGAGAAAATCGATTACCTGCTGCCGCAGCAGGAGCTGCCTTACCTGGCGCTGAATCGTCCATCGTTTGAGGTTGCAGGGATCAACGAGCAGGAGGCGGAGCAGGCCGTTCAGCAGGCAATCCCGGCCGCGATCGAAGCGCTTGCTCCGACCACCGCCACCACCGGGAAGCGAAGGGACCACTCCCACCCCGCCGCCACCCAGCGCCGCTGTCACCCCGCCACCCAGCCTCCCTCCGCTGTCACGAACGCTCCCTCCGGCCGGGTCTTCTTCCGGATCCAGGCAGCGCTCGAAAGGTCGCGCCAGCATCAGCGCTCAAGCCAAAACAATCATCAGCCCGCCTGCGCCGCCCCCGGTTCGCCTGCCTGCCACCCCCATCGTGGTGCATACCTACACTCGCGAGCAGCTGGCCTCGGGACAGCTGCCCCCGTCGGAATGGGGACTGCTGCTGGCGCACAGTTACAGCCCCAATGGCGGCTGGTACGTCATGGTGATTCCGGCCGCCTACCAGATGCAGACGCTGAAGGGCGGCACCACCCACTTCAGCCCCTGGTCCTATGACCGCCATGTCCCGCTGGCGTTTTATGGAGCGCCCTTCACTCCCGGCATCTATCACGGCCGGGTCCAGCCAGTCGATCTGGCCGCCACCCTGGCCTCCCTGCTGGGGGTGACTCAACCGTCGGCCTCAGTGGGTACTGTGCTTACGCAGGCGATCCACAATCTGCCGGCTCTGCCCGCGCCGCGGGTGAGTAAAGCTACGCGCCATTCTTCGGGTGCGGGCGACGATTCTCCGCCGCCCCGGTAGCACGTACGGCCCCGAAGGAGGGCCCGCCCAGCCAGTGAAGCCCGATATGAGCGTTCGCTTCGCTGGCATTCTGCTCCGCAACCCGGTCATCGCCGCCAGCGGAACCTTCGGCTATGGTGTCGAATTTGAAGACGTTGTCTCGCTCAATCGCATCGGCGGCTTCATCACCAAAGGTCTATCCCAGGAGCCCATGGCGGGCAATCAGGCGCCGCGGCTGATCGAGACTCCAGGGGGCATGATCAATGCCATCGGATTGCAGAACATTGGCGTCCAGGCCTTCATCGAGAAAAAGCTTCCCGCCCTGCGGCCCCACTCCGGCACCGCCTGCATCGCCAACGTCTTTGGCTACGAAATACGAGATTATGTTGCGGTGATCGAAGCGCTCAACCATGCGCACGGCATCGCTGCCTACGAGTTGAACGCCTCTTGCCCCAATACCCAGCACGGAGGAATGGTCTTTGGCACCGATACCGGCATTCTTGACCAGCTGGTCACGCGTGCCAAGGCGGTTTCGCGGCGCCCTCTGATCGTGAAGCTTTCGCCCAACGTCACCTCTATCGCCCAAATGGCAAAATGCGCCGAGAACGCCGGCGCTGACGCGCTTTCCCTGGTCAACACCTTCTTATCCCTCTCCATCGACGTCGAGACCCGCCGCCCACGCATTTTCAACAACACCGGCGGACTTTCCGGGCCGGCGATTAAGCCGATCGCCGTGCGCATGGTCTATGAGGCGGCTCAGGCCGTTTCCATTCCGATCTGCGGTCTGGGCGGTATCACCACGGGGGAGGATGCGGTTGAGTTCCTGCTGGCGGGAGCGACTGCAGTGCAGGTCGGCACGGCCAGCTATGCTGACCCGCGTGCGGTGCAACGGATCGCAGAGTCGCTGGAGCGCTGGTGCGTCCGCCATCGCCTCGCCCGGGTCGCCGATCTGATCGGGGGCCTGCAGGTGAATTCCTGATTTTGTTGGTTTCCCCCTATCCGGATTCCGGTGGAGGGCACCCGTCCTTCGTTAGGGAACCAGAGGTTGTGGTGACGGGAACCCTTGCGGGTTTAGGCGACGTTCCGCATCAGCCGCTCGCGCAGCTCTTCAGGGATACGATCCTGGAGCACACGGGCTTGGGCCATCGCTACTTCGGCAAGATAGACAGGGGCAGGGGTGGCCACCGCAGCCAACACCCAGATCAACAGAGAAACCAGCAGGCCGGCGATTGCCGCCGCTTGCAGGCTCAGCACAATCGACATCTGCCACAGGTGCAGATCGACCAGCGCCCAATGCTGCAAAGGCTGCATCCGGTGAATAACCGCCAACCCCAATAAGAAAGCCGCAATCGACACTGTGCTCAAACCGATTAGAACCACATCGACGGTGCGATGCAGTCGTTGACGCGAGCGGCAATGCGCGCACTCCACCAGATGCTGCTCGTAATCACGGCGCATCTCGGGAGTAATCCCGGAGATGTCATATCTCCAGCTGGAAAGTATGTCGCCTACTACTCGATCAGTGCATGCTGTCGTTTGCATTGTTATAGTTAGCCGCTTTTACACCATAGTAACATCAGCGCCCGGTCTGGCCAGTGAATTCGCATGACCGGAAACCCCCCGGCCAATGGACCAATACCTAATTATAAGCAAATAGGCTCAAGCGGCGCATCTTGTTCCGCCAAAATCAGCTTATTGGCCAACAGGCTCATACGGTCTCTTAGAGCCCTCTCCGCCGTAACTCGTGCAAGCTGCGGAAGATTGTTACATTCTGATAGATGCGCCAAAACGACATAAGAAGCATTTCCATCGTAATTCTTCTCTAAAAAGTCAGAGGCGGCCTCATTGGATAAGTGACCCACACGGGACATTACGCGCTGCTTAACCGACCAGGGGTAGGGTCCGTCGCGCAGCATTTCCAGATCGTGGTTACTTTCGAGCATAAGAACGTCACAGTTGCGGATCGCCATCTTGACGTTGGGCGGCATATATCCCAGGTCGGTCGCGATGGCCATGCGGACCCCGTCAGCTTCAAAAACAAAGCCTACCGGGTCGGCTGCATCGTGGGGGATAGTGAACGGGGTAATGGCGATGTCGCCAATCAGGAATCCACTGCCGGCGGCAAAGTACTCCACCCCGGGCAGCCGGCACGGGTCGTCCGTCTTGGTCTCCTCTGGCCTGGGCTCCTCGGCCTGGGCTCCTCTTGACTGAACTCCGGAGCATCCTCCGCGCACGAAATATCCTCCGCGGCTGACACAACCGCTGTCTGCTTCTGGGCCAGATTCTGCTGCCGCTGCGCCAGCCAAGCCGCATAGGTGATCCGCTTGTGCGGCATCATCCAGCGCATCCACGCCCGGTGCGTGGCTTGGGTGAAGTAGACGGGTACGCCCAGCTTGCGGGCCAGCACCGCGACCCCCTGCACGTGGTCCTGATGTTCGTGGGTGACCAGCAAGGCGTCGATGGCCGTCGGATCCTCGTTCGCCATCTGCATCCGCTTGAGCAGTTCCCGGCAGGACAGCCCCGCATCCACCAGGATGCGCGTCCGGCTGCTGGACACCAGTGTGCTGTTCCCCTTGGAGCCTGAGGCCAGCACCGTCATCCTCATCATGCGAAAAGCATACGCTCCCTGGCTGTTGATTTTAGGGCGGTTGCGCTTGAGGGGTGCCACGCGCGGTACTCCCGGAGCACAGCATTTTCACTTTGGGTCTATCAGCTGGAAAACTCTGGTTCGAAGGGTACGGGCTTCACAGGCTATGGGAAAGCTCGTGTTTCGTGTCAGGGCACGACTTTACAGGCTGCGGAAAAACACGCTCTACGCGACTATTTAGCACCTGAGGTGCTGCTTTCTGCTCGGCCGGGATCAATACTGGTAGAAGCCTCGCCCCGACTTCCGTCCCAGCCAGCCCGCATCCACCATGCGAATGAGCAACGGGCAAGGCCGGTACTTGGGATCGCCCAAGCCTTCCACCATCACCCGCATGATGTCCAGACAGACATCGAGCCCGATAAAGTCGGCCAGCTTCAGTGGCCCCATGGGGTGGGCCATGCCCAACTGGAAGACCTGGTCCACAGCCTCGGGCGTCGCCACCCCTTCCATGACCGCGAACATCGCCTCATTGAGCAGCGGCATCAAGACCCGGTTGGAGACAAAGCCAGGCGCGTCCTGCACCTCGACCGGCGATTTGCCCAGCGTTTCGGCCAGGCCTTTGACCTGGGCAAAGGTTTCATCGGTCGTCTCCAGCCCCCGGATCACCTCCACCAGTTTCATCACCGGGACTGGGTTGAAGAAGTGCATTCCGATGACTTGGCCCGGCCTCTGGGTCTGCGCCGCCAGCCGGGTGATGGAAATGGAGGAGGTGTTGGAAGCCAGAATCACCACTGGCTTTAGCACCGCATCCAGCTCCATGAAGAGTTCCTGTTTAAGGGCGAATCGTTCCGGCGCCGCTTCAATGACAAAGTCGCATACCGCCAGGTCTTGTCCCTGCAGGGTTCCGCGGATCAAGCCCAGGGCTTTCTCCGCCTCCGCCGCGGTTATTTTGCCCTTGGCCGCCTCGCGCTCCATGTTCTTGCGAATCGCGTCCAGCCCGCGATCGAGAAAGCGCTGTTCGACCTCACACAACAACACCTGAAACCCGCTGCGGGCAAAGACATGGGCAATTCCGTTGCCCATGGTCCCGGCTCCCACTACTCCCACCACTTGGATGATGCTCATGCGGCCCTACCGCGCCCGCACCAGCACGCAAGTGATGTTGTCGTGGCCCCCAGCCTCGTTGGCTGCCCCGATCAGCTGCGCCAAGGTCTCTTCCAGAACCCCGGCGGCGCGCAGAATCCCGGCAATCCGCTCGTCATTCACCTCGCGCATCAGGCCATCCGAGGCCAGCAGGTACAGGTCTCCGGATACCACCACAAACTCGGTCAGGTCCGCATCTACCTCGTCCTGCGTGCCCACCGCCCGGGTGATCACGTTGCGCATGGGAGAGGTCTCGGCCTGCGCCGGGGTCAGCTGTCCCAGCCGCACCTGCTCGTCTACCAGCGAATGGTCATGCGTCAGGCGCTCCAGCTTACCGCCCCGGAGACGATAACAGCGGCTGTCCCCCACGTGGGCTACCCAGGCGTGATTGCCGCGGGTAGCCATGGCCACCAGCGTCGTTCCCATGCCCGCCCGGGATGGATCCTGAGACGCGCTGTGGTGCACGCTGTGGTTGGCCGCGTCTACGGCATGCTGGAAGGTTTCCAGCGTCAGCACCCCCTCGTCCATGGCCCGGAGCATGGCGTCCACCGCTAACCGGCTGGCCACTTCCCCCGCGGCGGCGCCCCCCATGCCATCGCAAACCACAAAATTGCAGGCGCCCTCGCTGTTGCGGAGACTCAGGCCATAAGCGTCTTCGTTGGATTTCCGGGTTCGTCCCTGATCGGACGCACCGGCCGCCTCGTACTCCAGCACGGCTTGCTGATTCTCTGGCATCTGCTCTTCCTGTGAGGCTTCCAAACGTAATTGTGCCACCATAATCTGTCCTGAAGCCGCCGTAAAGCGGCTTTTGGCTGCCGCCGTTTAAAGCGGCAGCCAATGGGGTGGCGTGTAAGGAGCTTACAGGGGGGCTTGGGGAATATCTAACTAGCTAGGCCGAGATCCTTCAATTGATCGAGAGAAAAGATTTGCCGGGCTCCCGTGGCCCGATCAATCAGGGAAGCGGTCAGGCCGGCAACCATCGTCCGGTACATGACTTTGAGGTGGAATGGGGTGCTGCTGGCCACCGCGGATAGGCGGTGTGACAACGGCTCCCAATGTTCGAAGTGGGCCCGGCGTGGCTCGCCCGGTCCCTCGGGCAGGGCAATCAGTTCAACCCCTTGGCTGGCAGAATCGCCCGGCTCGTCCTTCACCAGGCGCAATTGCAATGAATAAAACATAGCGTCCTTGTTGTTCATAGGGTCCTGTGTGAGGGATTGGGTTACAACAACCCTAGAAAACCACGTTCCCTGGTCCAGGCGAAAGGAGAAGTTGTAGATCCATGACTCTTTAGTGGTAGGTGGGTCCGCTTTTGAGTCACCACTTTCCCGTTCTGGAGTAATGGGCCGGCGGTTTGGCTGCTTATGAGATGCTGACTTCCTGGTAAGTGCCCAAAACCCCGCGCATGGCGTCGCAGATCTCGCCCAGGGTGGCGTAGGCGCGCACACATTCCAGCAGGTATGGCATGGTATTTGCAGACGAGAGGCTGCCGCCGCCCGGAGCCGGCTCCGAGGCTGGATCGAGGCTGAGTGCCTGGCGGAGCGCGTTAAGAGCATTGACAACCCCCTGGTTGGAGCGTCGCGCGCGTAGCTGCGCGAGCTTGGCGGACTGCCAATCGCGGACGGACTCGCCGATGTGGAGGATCTCCGGAGGCTCCTCCTCGACCAAGTAGTCATTTACGCCAACGATGATCTTTTCCCGGCTCTCTACCGCCCGTTGATAGGCATAGCTGGCGTCGGCAACCTCCTTCTGGGGAAAGCCGCGTTCGATGGCTCTCACCATGCCGCCCATCGCGTCCAGTTTTTCGAAGTAGTCGAAAGCGCCCTTTTCCATATCCAGGGTCAGCCGTTCCACAAAGTAGGATCCGCCCAGCGGGTCGACCGTGTTGGCAACGCCCGATTCGTAAGCCAGGATCTGCTGCGTGCGCAAGGCAATGCGGGCCGCATCCTCCGTCGGTAAGGCGAGGGCCTCGTCGAATCCGTCGGTGTGCAGGCTTTGCGTGCCCCCCAACACCGCGGCCAGGGCCTGGATAGCCACCCGCGCGATATTGTTCTTGGGTTGCTGCGCGGTCAGGGAGACGCCCGCCGTCTGGGTGTGAAAGCGCATCCAGTGCGAGCGCGGGTCCCGGGCGCCGAAGCGTTCCGTCATCAGGCGATACCAGACCTTGCGGGCGGCCCGGAACTTGCCGATCTCTTCGAAGAAGTCGTTGTGGGCGTTGAAGAAGAAGCTCAGGCGGGGAGCGAAATCATCGATCTGCAGTCCGCGGCGCAAAGCCCACTCCACGTACTCCACCCCGTCATACAGGGTGAAGGCCAGCTCCTGCAGCGCCGTCGAACCCGCCTCGCGGATGTGATATCCGCTGATGGAGATAGGGTTAAAACGCGGGGTGAAGAGCGCTCCAAACTCCAGGGTGTCGACCACCAGCCGCATCGAGGGTGCGGGAGCAAAGATGTACTCCTTCTGCGCGATGTATTCCTTCAGGATGTCGTTCTGCAGCGTGCCCGCGAGCTTTTTCCAGTCTCCGCCCTGCTTTTCGACGGTCACCAGGTACATGGCCCAGAGCACGTTGGCGGGCGAGTTGATGGTCATGGAGACGCTCGTCTTTTCCAGGTCAATGCCGGAGAAAAGCGTTTCCATATCTTCGAGCGAGTCAATCGCCACTCCGCACTTACCCACCTCGCCTTCGCTCTCGACGGCGTCGGAGTCATAACCCATCAGGGTGGGCAGGTCGAAGGCGACGGAGAGTCCTCCACCGCCATTGGCCAGCAGGTAGCGGTAACGGGCGTTGGTCTCTTCCGGGGTAGCAAAACCGGAGAACTGACGCATGGTCCAGAGTTTGCCGCGGTAGCCGGTACTGTGAATCCCGCGGGTGTAGGGGGGCTCGCCGGGAAGGCCGGGCTGGGTGGCCTCCCAGTCCTGCGGCAGGTCGGCCTGGGTGTAGAGCCGGCGCACCGGAACGCCGGAGACGCTGGTAAAGCGGGCCTGGCCCAGTGGATCCCGGTTGCTGCCCCCGGGGGCGCCGATGGGCTGCTCCGGGTGAGCCCGCAGTGCGTCGGCGAGCGTGGTCGCGGCCCAATCCTGCTCCGCTTGCGATGGATGACGTTCGCGGAACAGATCTCCAGGGACTTCCGCCCCCTTGCCGTCACCCAGCTTCATCGCCGCACCTCACCCAGAAGAGAACAGATCAGCTTAGGCGCGCGCCGTCGGGCAGAGCAAGGCGGGAAGCGCTGGATTCCTGGAAATCACAAGACCTCGGTAGAATCAGAGATGGATCTATTTCCATTCGAGAGATCAAAAGAATATTCCACACGCCGATGAAGGCATTGTCATAACATTGGCCATCGAGGACCCGGAGGGGGCATATGGCAGAGCGTAAACAATTCTTACAGGTGCCGGCGGTGGACGAAGCGCTAACGCGCCTCCTTGAGGCGTCACGCGAAAGACAAGTGACGGATGAAGAACTACGCGAGCAACGAATTAGCTTTGCGTTCGGCAACGCACTAGGCTCAGAGGCGATAACGAAAGAAAGTGTAAGGCAATCCTCAAAGTACGTTCGATTGCTTGATCGACGCTAGCAACCCATTTCCCGGATTTTCGTCGGGATTATCCGCTATGTCCGTTCGAGAAAAAGACTCTCCCGAGCTGTTTGCAAAAGTCCAAGAGCAAAACCTCTTGAGACAGTACGACCTTCTGCTCAGCTGCATCGAAATAGGCTTTACTAAGGGCATCGAGGCGTTCGACAAGTACACGCTGTGGTCGTTGAATGCGGTCGCGGTCGCAAACATTGCTCAGTTTGGGGGACGTTACCGTCAAAGCCCTATTTACGTTGGAAATCACCGGCCACCGCATTTCAGAGACGTTCCCGATGAAATGGACCGCCTCATCTCGGTCATTCATGAAAACTGGACGATCGTAGACCATCCGACGCTCCTTCCTGCATATGCCCTATGGAGGCTAAATTGGATCCATCCTTTCGTCGAAGGAAACGGGAGAACGGCGAGGGCCGCCTGCTACTACCTCATTTGCTTAAAACAGGGCAGGTTGCTAGGGGGAAAGAAAATCGTTCCCGAGCGTATCCGGGAAAACCGAGGGCCTTACTATGCTGCCCTCAAGGCCGCTGACGAACATTGGGAAATGGGCGACTTCGATGTAAGCGAATTAGCAGATTATCTCGGGAGTTTGCTCATACGGCAACTCGCAGATGACGATAGCTAGCCCTATGCAGATCTGGTTGAAAAGTCATCACATACGAGGCAATCCGCTACTCGCTGCGCGCCTGCTCCCAGGCCTTGGCGTACTTCCAACTGACATACGCCGAGTGATACAGGTGCAGCAACAGACCTTCGCGTCCATCGAGAAAGCCGAGACGAAAGAAGTAGTTGTAGACAAAGGTGGCCAGGGGGTTCAGGACAACATTGGCCACGAAGGCCGGCAGCGCGCGCCCGGCCTTGCCCGTCCTCACCACCTGCTCCGCCCCCAGCGTGCTGTAGCGGTCCATGTGCGCGATATAGGCGGCCAGGGTGGGATAAGCATCGTGCAGCATGTCTCCCTTGAGCCGGCCCGCCTGGCCCACAAAGTGAATCGTTTCGTGCACCGGCCGGGCTTCGAACTCGGCTGCGCCGCGGCGAAAAAGCCGCAGCTTAGGGTCGGGATAGAACCCGCCAAAGCGCATCCAGCGCCCTAGGAAGAGATTCCTCCGCGGCAGCGCATAGCCATCGAACGGCGGATCATTCTCCAGCAGCTCCCAGACCTCCTTGGCCAGCTCGTCGCTCAGGACCTCGTCCGCATCGAGTGAGAGCACCCAGTCGCAGCTGCACTTCTCGAGCGCCGAGTTTTTCTGCGCCGCGAAACCCTTCCACTCTTCCAGGAAGAACCGCGAGCGAAAGCTGCGAGCAATCTCCTCGGTGCGATCGTCGGAGCCGGAATCCACGACCACGATCTCGTCCGCCCAAGCCACACTGCCCAGGGTGCGTCCGAGATTGGCTTCTTCATTGCGGGTAATGATGGCGACGGAGAGCGTCTTACGCATCGGTCTGCAAAGGATTTCCTATAGCTGTACAGCAGGGCCACATGATTTTTTCAGTGGAGAGTGATTGGCCCGGAGCCCAGATGTTCGGTGATCACCCTCTCGACGACCGCGGGCAGCGTCTCCCCGGTTTTGGGGAGCACAAAGTTTCCTGCCGCGTCCGACCAGTCCAGCTTGAAGCTGGTAGAAAGCGCGGAAATCCATACCTGGCGGGGCGGAGTGTTGGGGGTGATCACAAACTTGCCTGGCGGCTCCTCAAATAAGATATTGAGCACGCCATTCTGTTCTTCGACTTCAAAACCACCCTCTTCCTCGGCCTCGATGAGGCTTTTCTTGAGGGCATCCATCGCCGCATCGCAGTGGCGGCGGAATGTAGTCTCATCTAGCATGAGTTGAGTGTAACAAGGCACATGATGAGATCCATTCTCCCCGTCACCGGGGCTTTGCTGTTGTGTGCCGTGCCTACCCTCCGTGCGCAAAGCCCGGCCCAATCCCCCCATGACCTGGTCAAGGACGTGGTTTACAACGAGCTCCAGGAACGCCGCCAGGTCAGTCTGTGGCAATACCGGGAAGAGAAGCGGGTGGGCTCCCAGACCACGATCCAGCAGGAGGTCGAGACCCGCTCAGGGATTGTTTACCGGGTGCTGGCACGCCAGGGCCGGCCGCTCGACCCGGCGGCACAAAAGAAGGAAACCGAGCGCCTCAACAACCTGCTGCGGAATTCCGCGGAGCAGGCGCGGATGAAGCAGGAAGCTCAGGCTGAGGAACAGCGGTTGGAGCGGCTCATGACCGCTATGCCCGAGGCTTTCTCCTACACCTACGATGGCATGGCGGAGGGCAACTTACGACTCTCCTTCCGGCCCAATCCGGCTTACACTCCCCAGACCTACGAGGCCCGCGTATATCACGGCTTGGCAGGGGAGATCTGGATTCAGCCGCAACGCAAGCGTCTGGTGAAAATAGACGCGCACATCATGACCGAGATCGACTTCGGCTACGGCCTGTTGGGACGTGTCGAGAAGGGAGGAACCTTTCAAATCGAGCGCGAGCAGGTCGCCGAAAACCGTTGGAAGACCAGCCTTCTGGACGTCCACATCTCGGGGCGCATTGTGCTCTTTAAGGCCATCAGCAAGGATCAACGCGAGGTGCGCTCGAATTTCCAGCCCGTGTCCTCCGACCTCAGCGTGCCGGGGGCGGTCGCACTGCTGAACGCGATGACATCCCCTTAATCCTGACCTCACAGGTCAGAAGGGTACGGCCTTCAGGCCGTACGTAAAATGTTTTGAAATGAATGCGGCTTTAGCCGCTGAGGGGACGGTTTCCCCTCGCCGCGACTTTCTCTACAGCCTGACCCCGTCACATCAATCCCGCACTTTTTATCCTTTGACCGCGGCGCGAATCTTAGGGAAGCCCGAGACGCTCGCTTGCAGGTCGGGCTGCTCTTCTAGCAGTGCCAGCAGTTTGCGCGTGATCTTCTCGTCCGCCTCGGAAACCTGGTGCAAGCCCACCGGGTAGCGCACCACGTACTCCAGTCCGGTGTCGGTGTACTGCAGCTGTCCGTGCGGCTGCGGCACCTTCATTTGAATATCGATGCGGCGTTCGGTGGTTCCCAATTGCCGCTGCAGCTCATCACCGTAGGTGGAATGCACCGAATGCACCGCCTCCATCAGTTGCGTTTCCACCAGGTCGTACTTGCCGCCCGGGTTTAAGCCCACCGCCACCTCGTGCCAGGTGTACTCCGAGCCCGGCAGCTGCTTGAAGAGCGGAGTGGTCGCCTGAAAGAGAACGGCATTGGAAAAGACCACGATGCGTCCGGTGGGATACAGATCCACGCCCGTTCCTGCCAGCTCCATCATGTACAGACGCACCAGCCCCACGTCGACCACATCGCCGGTCACTCCGGCGACGCTGATGCGATCGCCTACGCGGATGCCCCATCGCCCCACCAGGAAGAAATAGGCCGCGACCGACAGGAGAATGGTCTGCAGGCCAACCGCCAGGCCGGCGGTGATGAAGCCGGCAAAGGTAGCCAACGAACTGAACTCGCTCACAAAGCCAAGGATCAGCACGATGCCCATGCAAAAGCCAATCACGATGCGCCGCAGCAGCAGAAATTGCCGCCGCCGGCGCACATCCTGGATATAGCGGAAGGTGATCCTGCGCCATATTTCAGAAAGTAAGAGGATGATGCCGATGGCGAAGGCAATGCCCACTACGCGAAGCACAATGGATCGCAGAATACGATTCGATTCATGGGCCACGGATTGTCGCCACTCGAGATAATTGGAGCTGCTCTCGTCGAGCAGGATGATCTCTTCTCTCAAGGGAACCGCAGCACTGGCAATTTGTTTGAAGCGCGTGGTCAGCACATCGAATTGCCGCCGCTCCTGATCTGGTTGGCCATGGTTGGGCGGCGCGGGGCTTGGCTGCGCCTGGGCCGCCGGCGGCGCGTTCGCGCTTTGGCTGGCCAGTTGTTGACCTTGCTGAATGGTGGCGCGTAGCGTGGCCTGAAGCGGGCTGCGCAGTCTGGATGCCACGTCCTTCACATGCGCAGTTTCCGCCATCATCAGGCTGATCTGGTGCATACTATTAAGCTGCTCGTAAAGCTGCACCACTTCGCCTATCAAGCCGGTGGAGGCCGGCATCGCCAGCGGCGTGCTGAGCGGCTTGACCTCTGTCTTGCTGCCTGCGGTGGTAAGTTCGGGAACCGAACGCTGTAGCTCGTTGATGCTGCCTTCCAGGCCACCCGTGCCACTCGTGCCATTCGTGGTCATGAACTGGGACATCTGCCCGAAGGTCTGCTGCATGGCCTTGTTCAGGTCCAACTCTCCCTGCGCTCGCTCTTTCTGCGCCATAAGGCCTTGCAGCTGCGCTTTGCGCGCTCCCGATATCTGCTGGTTCAGCGTGCTGATCTGTCCTTCCAGTGCGCTGATGCGGGCGTTCACGTCGCTCTGCAATTTGGCCAGATTCTGCTGCGAGCTGCTTGCGTTGCCGCCACTGGGCGGACTCGCGGCGGGGATCAGGGGCACTTCGGCCTGCGCAGACTGAAAGGCCAGTTTTGCAACCTCGGCCGCCATACTCTGGGCATTGAACTGATACATCGCGTCACTGGGCAGGCCCACCGTCTGAACTCGCGTCATGGCATGGCGGTACCAGTCGATGACCGCATTCAGGTGATCGAGGACCGCATCCCCGCGTAACCCACCCGAACTCTGCGCCGTAACCGTGCGGAGCCCCATTGCGGCCAGCAGTCCGGCACTAAAAATAAGCAGAGCCGCCTTGGTCCGCAGGTGTATCTTTTGTGAATCTCGCTTATCTCTGGCTGCCATTTTTCTCTATTGGCCCTTTCTTCTGTTTATCCATGGTGATCGATTGTCCATGTTCCCGCTCATTGCGGAGCAGCCCCTCTCATTCTTTCAGATGAGGCCCAGCGAGCCGATGCGCCATACAACAATCGTCTTCCGCCGGGTGGAGATGCAACGGTTCTTACTTTGTTAAGATGAGGCTTGGTTACCCGGCGTGAGTTGCTCAAGCTGTCCGGCATGACCGTCGCTTCCGCGGCGCTGGGCGCACGCGCTCAGCAAATCGCCGCTGCTGACTACACCATCGACATAGCAGCCTATGCGCTTGAGGTCGCTCCCCGCCGCACCATCAAGACCATCGCTTATAACCGCCAGGTCCCCGGTCCGTTGCTGCGGTTTAAAGAAGGTCAACCCGTCACCATCGATGTGACGAACCAGACGGGCAACAGTGAAGTGGTTCATTGGCATGGCCTCTTCCTGCCCCCGCAGGTCGACGGTGCCATCGAAGAGGGTACACCCCCGATCCCCGCAGGCGGCCACGCGCGCTACACCTTTACTCCGCGGCCGGCGGGCTTTCGCTGGTATCACACCCACGTCTTTGCCGGCAAAGATCTGCACCGCGGCCAATACACCGGTGAGCACGGGTTTTTGCTCATCGAACCGCGGGACAACCCAGGTCACTACGACCAGGAAATCTTCCTCGCCTTGCATGACTGGGACGCTGCCCTCCTCGCCAGCGCCGACGGTTCCATGGACCCAGCCTATAACGTCTCCACCATCAATGGCCGTGTGCTGGGCTTCGGCGAGCCGCTGCGGGTCAAGGCCGGCCAGCAGGTTCTCTTTCAGATCCTGAACTCCAGCCCTACAGAAGTGCACTGGATCGCTCTCGCCGGGCATCAATTCAACGTGATCGCGCTCGATGGCAACCCCGTAGCTCAACCGCAACTTGTCCCCATGCTGCGCCTGGCTCCCGCGGAGCGTGTCAGCGCGCTGGTGCAGATGAACCAACCCGGCGCCTGGGTCCTCGGCGAAGTGCGCAAGCACATCATGGCGGCGGGCATGGGGATTGCACTTGAGTACTCCGGTAGCAGTGGCCAGCCGCGATGGGACCAACCCGAGGAGCTTTCCTGGGACTACCTCCGCTTTGCCGCGCCCGCTCAGACCGCCGCTCCGGAAACTGATATAGTTACGATTCCCCTGGTCTTTGCATCGAAGTTTGCCGGCCATGGGGCCATGGACCATTGGACTATCAATGGGAAGTCCTATCCGGATACGGACAGCCCTACCCTGACCGCGGGCCGCCGCTATCGTCTGTCTTTCATCAACCGCAGCACCAATGATCACCCCGTTCATCTCCACCGGCACAGCTTCGAATTGCGCCGCTTGCCTGGCCAGCAGGAAACCCATGGCATCCTGAAAGACACCGTGTTGGTGGATGCGAACACCGAGTTCGATGTAGAGTTCACCGCCAACGATCCTGGGTCAACGCTCTTTCATTGCCACCAGCAGAACCACATGGATGCTGGCTTCATGATGCTCTTTCGCTATGCATAATCGGAACTGGTGGCTCTGGATCTTCGTTCTGTTATGCGGCACGTTGCCGGCTTGCGCGCAGGGCAACTATGAGATTCAGGTCTATGGTGCGGACACGGTTGAACCAAAGAGCACTATGGTTGAACTCCATTCCAATTACACACCGGATGGACAAAAGTATATGATCGACGGCGTCTATCCCACCAACCACCAGGAGCACGAAACCCTTGAGATCACGCAGGGGCTGACCAGCTGGTCGGAAGTGGGCTTTTACGTCTTTACCAGCGAGCAGAACGGCCATGGCGTGCAGTGGGTGGGGGACCATATCCGTCCCCGGGTGCGTGTGCCCGACTCGTGGCATTGGCCGGTGGGCGTCAGCCTGTCGACGGAGGTCGGCTATCAGCGGGCAGTATATTCGCCCGACACCTGGACCTGGGAGATACGGCCGATCATCGACAAGTACCTCGGTCGATGGTACCTGGCGTTCAACCCAGCGCTCGAACGCACCTGGCACGGTCCTGACGTCGCCCAGGGCGTGGGCTTTTCTCCCGCGGCGAAGGTTGGCTATGACTTCACCAAAAAGATCAGTGGCGGGATCGAATACTACGCCGATTACGGCCGCCTGGGAGATTTTTATTCCTTGCACAACCAGCAGCAGCAGATCTTTGTGGTCACCGACTTGAATGTCTCCCCCAAATGGGAGATCAACGTTGGTGTGGGTATCGGTCCCACAGCGGCCACAGACCACTGGATCATCAAAGGGATCATCGGTCGCCACTTCAACTGGAAAAAAGAATCGCCAGTGGACTGAGGGCATCCGCAGTCCACAGTTGCGTGCGGGAAAGGCGCACAGCAGGTCCCTCGGCTAAGCTCGGGATGACAAGTTTAGGTTTGTTCTTTCCTTGACTGTAGTGATGTGGATGGAAGGACCTGCTGCTTCGCGCTTTGCGTATAGCTCTTTCAATCCCACTAGCCGATTCCTGCTGGAAGCGCCACCCCCTCCCTTGTCATCCCGAGCGAAGTCGAGGGACCTGCGGTGCGCCTTTCCTAAACGCAACTGTCTCAGTGAATCACCGCCTTCCGTCACTAAAACCGCAAAGAAAGGCAACTAAGCCCGCCGTCCATCTTTTGAAACTCTGACATCTCCAGCTCCAGCGGATGAAATCCACGACTCTTGAGTTCCGCCGTGAGCAGGGGATACCCCGCCGCCACCAGCACCCGTTCATTGACCCGCACGCAATTGGCGGCATAGCTCTCTTGCTCAGTGACCCGAACCAGTTCATATCCCTTGAACAGCTCATGGTCCGCCATCTCTTCCATCACCACTAGCGTGTTTTCTCCGATGTAAGAGACGCCGCTCTTGAGGTGAAGAATGCTGCTCGTCCCGCGCACATCGACCACCGCGGAGGTGTAGCCTTCCCGGGCCAGATGGGCAGCGAGTTGACGAGCGCCTTCTTCATTGGTGCGCTGCGACAGGCCGAGGAAGAATCGATGATCAGCCTCGCAGATGTCGCCTCCATCCAGCGTCCCGGGCGCCTCAATCTGCAGCATGGCGGGAAAGAAGCCATGCAGGGCGGCGCGGATCGCAGCCACTTCGCTCTGGCGGCTGCGCGCGCCGGGCCGCGCCAGGATGGCGCTGCGCGTAGTCAGCACGGCCGTGTCCTCCACAAACGTGGAGTCCGGATGATCGAGGTCCGCATCCAGCGTGGCGAGTTCGAGTCCGCATTCCCGCAGGGCTTCGCAGTAGCGTGCATGCTGCTGCATCACTTTGTCAAACAACGGAGCTCCCAGCTCAACCGTGGTGAGTCCCTGGGCAAAATTGGTTCCTGGGAGACGAACAATGGCGTGCTTGAACACTAGTGGCCCGTCCGCTCAACGAATTTTTCGTAAACGAGTTTTGCCGCGGCGATATCCTCGACCGCTATGCCAACCGACTTGAAGACTACCGGCTTATCCCCCCGGTCAAGCTGCGCACCGTTCAACAGCTCACCAATCTCCGCGCTCACCTCGGCCTGCGCGAGAACAACGTCTCCCGCTTCCCGCGTGGCGGCCGCGCGAGATTCGACCACCACCGCGCCGCGCATGGCCTCATCATCCAGTTCGCGGCGATCCGGCGTGGCGGCGCCGATGGCGCACACCATGGTTCCCGGGCTCAGCCATCTTCCGCAGAGAATCGGTTGCGGTGAACTGGTCAGGGCCAGAACGACATCGGCGCCTGAGACCGCTTCTTCCGCCGTGGTCACGCGTGCTCCAATCTCAGCAGCGAATTGCTGGGCATGATCCCGCGACCGGCTCCAGACCCTGACTTCTGCAAAGGAACGGATCCCGGCCAGCGCGCGCATATGCGAGCGGGCCTGCACCCCGCTGCCCAGTATGCCCAGAACCTTGGCCTGAGGATGCGCAAGATGGTCGATCGCCACTGCGGATACGGCGGCCGTTCGCATCTCGGTGATCAATCGCCCGTCCATGGTAGCCAGCGGCTCTCCGCTATCGGCACGGAAGAGTTGGATCACCGCCATATGGGTGTGCTTTTGCAGCTCCGCGTTGCCAGGATAGAAAGTAACCATCTTGGCGCCCATGACCGAGCCGTACACAGCCGGCATGACCCCGAACCAGCCGCCATAGGATGAGACCGGAATGATTGTGCGCACGGGCTGTTGCACTCGGCCGGCGGAGAAATCCATGAGCGCTTTTCTGATCGCCGGGATCAGCTCATCGTAGGAGAGCAGCTCCCGTATTTGTTCTTCGGTCAACATAGAACTTTATTATCAGCGGACATGGGTCGCTATCGGAAGCTACCATCGAAACATGGATGTCTGGAACAAGGTGCAGTCCGCGGATCCACTTGAGCTGTTTGCTTTATGGCTTCAGGAGGCGGAGCGAAGCGAGCCGAACGACCCCAATGCTGCGGCCTTGGCCACCTCGACGTTGGCGGGGGAGCCGAGCGTCCGCATGGTGCTGGTGAAGCGCGCGGACGAGCGCGGCTTCTGCTTCTTTACCAATGCAGAAAGCAGGAAAGGGAGGGAACTACAGACGAATCCCAGGGCAGCCCTTTGTTTCCACTGGAAAACCCTTCGCCGGCAAGTAAGAGTGGAGGGGCGGGTAACGGAGATGGAAGCGGCAGATGTGAACGCGTACTTCCACAGCCGATCGCGCAACAGTCAGATCGGCGCCGCCGTATCGCAGCAGAGCCGGCCGCTGGCAAGCCGTGAAGAGCTGGAAGAGAATTTCCGGAGATTTGCCCAGGAGCATCCGGGAGAAGTGCCGCGGCCGCTCCACTGGTGCGGGTTCTGCGTGCATGCAGAGCGGATCGAGTTTTGGGTGCATGGCGCCGACCGGCTGCATGACCGGTTCTTATTTACCCGCGAGTCTGGCGCATGGAACAGAAGCCGGCTGTATCCTTGAGCGCCGGCAGCCTGTAGAGATGCCGCAAGGCTGGCTTGCGGCTACTAAAAGATTGCCAAAGAGAAAAGCGTCTACCCGCACCGGAGGCCGAAGACTAGGACGGCTTGTCAGGCCGCACCGAATCAAGGGGTAGAGACAATAGCTCCTTCACCAGCCCCGACAGGCGACGAATGTCATTTGTGAGTTCGCGGCCCAACGTCCTTGAGTCCTCCGTCGCGGCACCTTCCGCGAGGAGGTATGCGTTGTTCGTCATGCTTTGTAAGGGATTATTTATCTCGTGAGCGAGTCGATTCGCCATCTGAGCGGCGGCCGCCGCGCGCTCTTGAACAATAAGCCGGGCTTGCTGCTTCTGTTGCCTATAGCCCATCGCAGCGAAGTCAGCAAGCATCGTCATGAGCCGCGCATCATTTTCGTCAAAGGCTTCCGTCCGGCCGTGCGCCATGACAAAGATTGTGCCGCGCGTTTCCTCAGTCTTCCATGGGAGGAGGATGCCATCGGTTACCAGCGGTGCTTCCACGCCGAGGATATCGAAAAACTTCTTCGAGACGGTGAAGTGCTGCGGGTGCCCACGCTCCAGACAAAGTCCGCATGCGCTGGGATTCCGTGGCAGAATCGCGTTCAGGAATCCCGAGTATTGACCCGCCGTCGCGATCCAGTGGTAAAACTCCTGATCGCTTCCGTCTTCTTTCTCGATGCTGATCCCTGCGCTATCGGCGCCACACAGGTCGACCGCAGCGCTGACCAACTCCTGCAGGATGGTGTCGGGCTTATCAAGCAGTGCCCGGGATAGCCGCTGCAGTGCGGCCATTTGGGCCCCAATATCTCGCGCATGAAGATTTCGTCTCGCAAACGCGGTGTCGGTCCTCAAGTCAAGGACTTCAAGACCGGCTCCTTCGATGGAAGTCTCCATAGGTCTCTATTATCGAACCTGAGCCCAACTGCGTCCATCGAAGGCATGAAGCACTTCGAGCAGAACGGTGGTGTCGAGCAGGAGCATCATTTTACCCGTTTTTCAGGCCCCTTTGCTTTGGGGACGCGCTTCTCACCTTCCGATCGAATGCTTTTTACCCACGCTCCAGCTCCCGCCGCCAGTTCGGGATGGTCCGTTTTCGTGCCACGCAGGCTTATCGTCGCGCAAGAAACTGAGCAACCGGCGTCGGCGCAGCTCGGCGCGTGCCGTTTCCACGAGAAAAGCGCTCCGGCCACGAGGACCGACCACCGCATCGATCTCCTCGATCAACTCCTGAGGCAAAATGATGTGTGCCCTTTGCGAGCCCATAGCAAACCCCACTTACAATGTGCCATGGATATGCACGCAGCGGCAGGGTTTCCTTTAGGGGCGTCTGGGGCAATTTGTTTGTCAGCATTCAAGTGCGGTCCAGGGATGCCCCAGGACTAACGTCCCGGGGCATTCTCAGCCGTCCCTACGGGACTGGTCTCGGTGGGAATGTATACCCAGGACTGACGTCCTGGGCTACTCAGCCGTCCCTACGGGACTGGTCTCGATCCACACTGATAGCGTATTTGTTTTCAGCGGGTGCTGTACAAATGGACCGATCGAAGGAGCCAATCGTCATCCGGACCAGACTGATGCCTGGATAGACCAGGACATTCGGGCAGCTCATATAGACGAGCCAGCAACAGAAGAGCGGGGGCTATCCCGCTTATCTCGCTATTTTTTCTGGCAAAATGCTCCCAGGCCTGCTGAAGACAGCAGGCCCTATTTCGGAGCCGCGAATCCCACGTTATCCGCTCAACACAAGCGGTGCCGGCTCAGAAGGGAATATCGTCGTCGGTGATTTCCGTGCCGGCAAATTCCTCGTGGTGCACCGGCGCGCGCTGATCGAAGGAACTGGTATTCGAGCGCGGACCGCCGCCCCCACTCTCTCCCTCGCTGCGGCCCGACAGCAAGACCACATCGTTGACGATGATTTCCGTGCGGTACTTCTTCTGTCCCGATGCCTGGTCGTCCCACGAGCGGGTCTGGATCCGCCCCTCGACGTATAGCTTCGAACCCTTCTTCACGTAGTCACGAATGATTTCCGCCGTCCTCTGGTAGGCGGTCAGGTTGTGCCACTCGGTCCGGTCCTGCCACTCGCCGGCTTTGTCTTTGAAGCGATCCGAGGTTGCCAGGGTGAGGTTGGCGACTGGCAAGCCGCTGGGCAAAAACTTGACTTCCGGGTCTTTGCCAACGTTGCCCAGGAGAATGACTTTATTAACGCTCTTTGCCATGATGTTCCTTCTATTTTGGGTAAGGCAGAAGCATAGCAGAACTTATTCCGCCGCGTTGTTGGTTGAGCCCCGTGCCAGGCGGCGATTGCGCAGCCACTTGGCCGCTCCCAGCAGCGTCAGCATGGTGCCGAAGGGCAGGCACATCATAGCCAGCAGCAACGAGAGCCAGCCGGAGTTGGTGTGCGGACCGTGTTGGCCGATGCCGCCAAAGACTGTTGCCGTCAAGAGTGCAGCCACGCCACCGACCAGCAAGATCCAAATGCCGGCCTGCAGCAGTTGCCGGGTGCCGTCGTCCGGCATTAGCTTACCGCCATGCAGCAAGCATGGTATGCACTACCACCCCGGTGACGGAGACGTAGAGCCAGATGGGCAGCGTAAACCGGGCCAGCTTGCGGTGCTGCCGGAAGCGCCCGCTGAGAGAGAAAAAGAAGGTCGTCAGCACCATCGGCAACGCCACGATCGATAACGTGATGTGGCTGAATAGAATCCACAGATAAACCGTCTTCACCACGCCCACGTTGGGAAAGATCGTGTCCCCATGCAGCGCATGATTGATGATGTAGCTGACCAGGAAGAGAGAAGAGAAGACAAAGGCAATCATCATCGCCACCCGGTGGGCGGGCACATTGCGGTGCCGGATGAAGTAAAACCCGGTCAACAGGGCGACTGTGCAAAGGCCGTTGAGCACCGCATTGAGCGTGGGCAGAAAGCGCAGCCGGGCCACCGACGCATCGAGCGGATGGTGCAGGTAAATCAGCCACAGCAAGAAGCAAACCGCGGCCGCGCTCACCGCGACAATCAGAACCACCGGCAGGGCCACGGAAGGGCGCTGGTTGGTTTCCGCCACAAACATCTTCAAGTCTCCTTGGTTCAAGCCGACGGGCGATTGGTGCGCCGGTTCACGATCGCCCAGGCGGCGACAAAGGTCAGCAGGCAAAAAGCGGCCGTCACGGCCAGGTTGACGGATAGGGGAAATTGCGTCGCAGCGTCGGGAAACAAGCTGCCGCGCAGTGCTTCCACTCCATACGTCAGAGGGTTGAGCATCATGCAGAAGCGCATCCAGCCGGCGGCCCCGCTCAAGGGAAACAGGGCGCCGGAGAGCAGCCACAGGGGTATCAGCAGCAGGTTCACGATGGCGTGAAAGGCCTGGGTCGAATCCATCGGCCAGGCGATCGCAAAGCCCAGCGCGGTCAGCTCAAAGCTGATCATCACGATGACCAGCATGCTCAACCCGATCGCTGACGGGGTCATGCGCACCCCAACCAGGGGCCCGAAGACGAGGAAGATGATCCCCTGTACCGCCGCCAGCGTTGCGCCGCCTAGCACTTTTCCTAACACAATAGACGAGCGGCTGACAGGGGCCGCCAGCACCGACAGCAGAAAACCCTCATTGCGGTCCTGAATCAGCGACATCATGCTGAAGATGGCGGTAAAGAGCACGATCATGGCTACCGATCCAGGGAAAAAATAGCCCAGGTAGTGCGTGCCGCTGCCATCGCCGGTCCGGAAGCTGTGGGCGAAGCCCGCGCCCAGGACCACCCAGAAAATCAGCGGCGAGGCAATCACGCCCACCACTCGTGCCTTCTGGCGATAGAAACGGACCAGCTCACGCAGCCACAGGGAATAGGCCGGCAGCCAGATGCCGGGGGCCACAGTCTTGCGTGCGCGCGGAGCGGTTGCGGCTAGGGTTGCCATGATGCCTCCTTCTCCCTTTCCTGGGCGGCATCTTCCCAGAAGCGATGGCCCGTGCGTTGAATGAAGACATCCTCGAGCGAGGGACGAGCCACTGAGATGCCGTCGATCTCGCCGGGAAAGGCCTCCACCACGCTGGTTGCCAGGCGATGGCCCTCGGGGCGCTCCAGCCGGACGGTGCTGCCCAGCACAGTGGGCTGAACCGCAAAGCGGGTGGCCATGCGTTCCGCCAGCGAGCCCGCCGCCTCCGGGCTGGCGGTCTCAAAGAGCACCACGTCGCCGCCGATGGCCGACTTCAATTGCGCCGGCGAGCCCAGCGCGACGAGGCTGCCCTGGTTCAGAATGGCCAGGCGGTCGCAATGTTCCGCCTCTTCCATCAAGTGCGTGGTCACCAGGATGGAGACACCCTCCTGGTCACGCAGCGTGCGCAGGTACTGCCACATATCACGGCGCGCGCCAGGATCGAGACCGGTGGATGGCTCGTCCAGCAACAGCAGTCCCGGCGAATGGATCAAGCCCTTGGCCAATTCGACCCGCCGCTGCATGCCGCCGGAAAGGGTTTCGACGTAATCTTTGGCCCGGTCGGAGAGGCCCACCCGGTGCAGGACTTCCTCACTCCGCTTTTTGAGGCTTTCGCCGCGTAGGCCGTACAGGTGGCCCTGGTGTTTCAGGTTCTCAGCCACGGTCAACTTGAGGTCCAGGCTCCTGGCCTGAAAGACGATACCGGTCTGCTGCCGCGCCTGGTTTGGTTCCCGGGCGACGTCGAAGCCCATGATCCGGGCTGTTCCACCAGTGGGCACCATCAGGGTGGAAAGGATGCGGAAGAGAGTGGTCTTGCCGCTCCCATTGGGACCGAGCAGGCCGAAGATCTCTGCCGGCTGGACGGCAAAGCTCAGGTTGTCGAGCGCCAGGCGATCGCCGTAGTTATGAGAGAGGCGGTCGAGCTGAATAGGCACCTGCTCCGGCACGCTTCCGGCCGGGGTCTTTGCCGCGGGATGTTGGCTCAGCGTCGCCATGGGCTTATCTCCTTCCGGTCGCGTTCAGCATCATCACGGTGAGCAGCAGCGGCAGGTAGATCACGCTGGCGCGCAACAGATCGCGCGCGTACCCGCGCGACTCGGCCGTGGTCAGCGCCCGGGTGATGCGGGCAAAGCGAATCGTGTAAGCCAGGTAGCCCAGCCCCAGCAGGATCGCGCTGACAAGGTAAACCGGCCCGGTGAGGTGCAGATAATACGGAACGACGCTTACCGGGATCATCAGTACGGCATAAATCAGTGCTTCGCAGACCGTGGACCAGCCATCCGGCTGAACCACCGGCAGCATACGGATGCCGGCCTTGGCGTAGTCATCGCGGTAGAGCCAGGCGATGGCCATGAAGTGGGGAAACTGCCAAACGAAAAGAATGGCGAAGAGCGCCACGGCCGGCCATTCGATAATGCCGCGGGCGGCGGTCCAGCCCAGCAGCGGAGGCATGGCGCCGGGAAATGCCCCGATGAACGTAGCCAGCGTGGTGTAGCGCTTGAGCGGGGTATAGACCGCGACGTAGGTAAACCCGGTCAACAGCGTGAGCACTACGGTGACCGGGTTGGTGAACCATGTCAGCACCAGCGCGCCGGCGGCAAAGCACGCCATACCGAGGGCCAGGCCGTGCAGCAGGCTGAAGCGGCCGGCGGCCAGCGGGCGTTGTGCTGTCCTTACCATCCGGGCGTCAATCCTGCGCTCGATGACCTGGTTCATCACGCTGGCCCCGCAGGAAACCAGCGCAATGCCGAAAAGCGATTCGACCAGGCCCCAGTGCATGCTGGTGATCCCGGAGCGCATCGATCCCAGGTAAAAGCCGGCCCACGCCGTCAGGACCGCCATCGAGGTCACGCGGACCTTGAACAGCTCCTGGTAGTCCGCGATCCACGAATGCCGCGTCTTTTCCTGGGGCGCAACGGCCGCCAGCCCGGGCACGTGGTCTACTTGAGGGCCAGCCAGCCCGGTTGCGGCGTGGGCGGTTGGGATCACAGCGCAGTCCTGGTTTGCAGTTCTTCGGGATGGATCTGAGTCTTCAACATGGATCGCAGGCTGCTGCTGACTTCATGATAGCAAGCGGTCACCGCCGCCCCGGATTTCCTGTACGCTGCTCTGGACACACCTGCGTATGCGGCTTTCTTTACGGAAAGCCGCACGAGGCTCGTTGACTCCACCGAGCTACACAGGAAATCCGGGCCTGCCGGTGCATGCTCTCGTGGAGTCCGGTGACCTTAAGATGCGTGATCGGCAGCAGCGGGCTCATCGTCCTTGATGAGGTACTCCTGGATCAGCACCGAGACCAGCACAGCGGTGGGCACAGCGATCATGGCCCCGATCACGCCGGCCAGCTTCGAGCCCATCAGCAGGGCGACCAGGACCCCCAACGCGGAGAGGTCTACGCTGCTCTTCATGATGCGCGGCGTCAGGTAGGAAGTCTCCACCTGGGCGTAGATGGCGTAGAAGATCAGCACGCCCACTACTTTTTCCCAGGAGTCGGTAGCCGCTGCGAGCAATACCAGGGCCATCGAGACCATCGCCCCAACGATGGGAATGATGTTCAAAGCCCCCATCAGCACGGCCAGAGCGTAGGCGTAACGGATGTGGAGCAGTTCGAAGACGATGAGGCTGCAGAGGCCCAGGATGAGCATGAGTCCGCCCTGCCCGAGAAGCCATTTGCCCATGCGCACATCGGCGCGCAAGAGGGTGTCGTTCAGCCGTCCCCGGGTGTGCTTGGGGAAGAACGAGAGTACCCATTGATAGGCTTCCTCTCCTTCCAGCATGAAATAGATGGTGAGCACGATGACAGCCACGACATCGGCCAGCTTGCTGGCCCAGCCGCTGATGGAGAGAAAAAGATACTCCGCGAAGTTGGACGCGAACCCCTGCACCTTCGCGGTCAAACCGGAGAGATTGAGGTGGGAAACAAACGGTACCCGATGCAGCTGATCCAGGAGTTGGGGCCCCCGCGTCGGCAATTCGCTGATCAACTCTTGCACATCGTGCACCACCGGCGGCATGGCAAAGGCGAAAAAGAGGGCGCCGAAGCCCCCTACGCTCAGCAACAGGAAAAAGATAGCCAGTCCCCGTACCGGGATGCCAGCTCTTGATATGGATTCGCGTAATGCCGCGGATCAAGGGCGTGAACACGACGGCGAAGAGCGCGCTTACGTACAGCAGCAACAGAATCTCGCGCATCAGGTACGCGATGAGCAGGACCAAAGCGATGGCAAAGGCGAAGACAATGGAGCCACGCACGGAGCGCGTGCGCGCTTCCTGGACTGGAGTCAGGGGTACGGCTTCCACCGCCACTTCAGGACTTGTCATGCGCCCTTTGCCTCTTTCCTGCGTCAACCAGCCAGAGCATGGATACGTGCTCGATCACTTGATCGGCCACTGCTTGCGGCGCCAAGCCGGTGGTGGTCACGGTGACGTGTGCCGCGCGGTAATGCGGCAGGCGGCGGTTGTGGCGGGCTTCTAAAGCTTCCGGTGCGGCCAACAGAGGGCGTACTTTCCCTTTCACGGTGCAGCGGGCCAGCAGTTCGGACAGTGGAGCGTCGAGGAAGACCAGGCAGTTTTCGGGCGGATGGATCAACAGCGAACGTGTGGACTCGTCCTCGACCGTGCCGCCGCCGAGCGCCAGCACGATCTGCTCCTGGTTGCTTAACTGCTCCACCGCCTGGCGTTCCCGCCGGCGAAAATCTGCTTCGCCATGATCGCGAAAGATCTCCGCGACCGTGCGCTGGCTGGAGGCCTCAATGACCTCGTCCAGGTCGATGAACCGCCAGCCCAGCTCCTGGGCCAGAATCGCGCCGACGGTGGATTTGCCGGCGCCCATGAAACCGGTCAGGATCAACCGCGAAAGCCGCTGTCGCGCCCGTCCCGTTGGCTTCCGTTCCATCCCTTGCTCCGCCTGCTTGCTCATGCCATCTGCGGATTATAGCGGGTACGCGGACGGAAGCATGCGGGTCAGGGGTACCAGAGAGGGAACCGCGCGGGCCATCCACAGCATACGATCGGCACGTATTTACAGGCTGCAAGTCTGCACAGGGCAGGAAAGCAACACCTCGGGGGCTAAACCTCAATTTCCTGTACGGGGATGTTAGATAGGTCGCGTGTGCGGTTTTCTCTCAAGGAAAACCGCATGAAATGCCATGGCTCATTAGGCCTCTACAGGAAATTGAGGGCAGCCCTGATCTGTGGCTCAGTATGGCCCGGCTGAATCCGTGCCCTGACACAAAACATGAGTGGGCTGATGAGGGCTTTGGAGTCTGCGTAGGAACTCGCTCTCCAAAGAGTCCCGTAGGGACGGCTTCAGTAGCCCAGGACGCAGTCCTGGGTGCACATTCCCCACCGAGACCAGTCCCGCAGGGACGGCTTAGATGCCCAGGACGTTCGTCCTGGGTGAGCCTAGACCGCACGCAAATGCCGATAATTGATCAACTAACCCAACCAATTCTCTCTGGGAATTGCGAGCGATCCATTTCGGAGATAGAGTAGCCCAGGATTGCATGCTGCAGCTACATTCAGCCGTCCCTGCGGGACTGCTCGTTGGCACATGCTAACCCAGGACTACGTCCTGGGCTACTCTCAGCCGTCCCTACGGGACTCGATTTGGAGAGCGTAGTTCTCACGCAGGCTCTTTAGCCCCTGAGGCACGCCTTTCCGTGCCCTTCGCTATGAGTCTTGCCCCGGTCCTAGAGCTCTCTCCGGCCCCGCATCTACTCCGTGCGGGAGGGTTCCTTTTTTAGCGCGGTCTGAATATTCTCCCAGACTTCAGGGCTGGGATCGTGAATCGGCAGCAGCAGCTTGGCTTGTTGCGCAATGTACTCCAGATCACGCACCAGCGCGCTGCAATTCTCGCAGGTCTTCAGGTGTTGCTGCGTGTTCAGATCTTCGCCCGACTCGAACAAGCCGGGCAACTGGTCCTGAAAAACGGCGCAATCGACGGTGGTCCCGTTCGCTGCTTTCCGGACATTACTCATAAAACGGCCTCTTTCCTTTGGCCCGACTTCAAAAGGTCGCGCAGCTTCATGCGCGCCTTATGTAGCTGCGATTTGCTGTTGCCGATGGAACACTCCAACATACCGGCAATTTCATTGTGTTCGTAGCCCTCCACATCGTGCAATACGAAAACCAGCCGATAGCCGGGAGGCAGATTTTCGATCGCTCGCTCCAGGGTCACACGATCTACCGAACCGGAGAGCGTCAGATCGCGGGCGCCAATGTCCTTGCGGGGGCCGTCTTCCTGCGACGGTTCAAGGGTTTCTTCGAGCGAAACCTGGGGCAGGCCCTTCTTGCGCAGATGCATGAGCACAACATTGACCGCCAGCCGATGCAGCCAGGTGGAAAACGCCGAGTCCCCACGAAAAGTGGCGATCTTGCGATAGAGCTGCAGAAAGGCCTCCTGGGTCAGATCCTCGGCCTCGGCCACGTTGCCCAGCATACGAAGGCACAGCGAATAAACCCGTCGCTTGTGCAGGGCATACAACATTTCGAAGGACGCGCCGTCGCCGGCCTGTGCCTTCAGGATTGCCTCGGCTTCGCCCGCGATCGGGGGATTACGGCGCAAGTGCTGATTGGGCGCCTTGGCTGGCGCAGTCGGTCCGGGCGTTGTCGCCAAGTCCTTGCTGGGTAAAGACATTGCTACCTCTAGTAGAGAAGTTCGACCATTGCTGTCCCAGGTCTGGGGGCGGATGTTCGCTTTCACCATTGAACACGCTCATTGAAATTAAAGGGGCCTTGCACTGGGAAGCAGAAAGAGGGACAGAAGTTGCTTCCCTTCCCGCATCATAGCCAGCGACCATGGAAACTCAGTCCCGCAGGGAAGACCTCTCGTTCCCTCACCAAGGACGGGTGGCCCCACATCTCGCTCGTTTTTCGCGAGATGTGGGATGCCACCGATGTTGACCGCTAAGTGCATCGGAAGAATCGAGAGTCAGAGGGAGAGAGCAGTGGTATCCACATCTCGCGAAAAACGAGCGAGATGTGGGACACCCGGCCTCAGTGAGGGAATCAGAGGAGCTCCTCCTATTCATTTAGCCCCTCTGGAGTATGTTCTTTTAGCTGCCGATGAAGCGCGCATACAGGCTGCGGGCGAGGGTCACGTCGGTCGTACCCTGCACCAGCGCCCGTCCGTCGGCAAATACCGTGACCGTGTACTCTCCGCGCTCGAAACGCAACAAAAGGCGGTTGAAGTTTACCTTGCCGAGCGGCTCCAGACGGCGCTGCATCTCGGCAAAATCAACCGGGCGATGATGCTCATGGATCTGCACCGAGTTTCGCCCACAGAGCGTGATCTGGGGGCGGTCTTCCCCGCGAAGATGGGTAAAGTCCCGCAGCTGGCAAACCGTGCATCGCACTCGCGGCGTGGCAGCGCTAACCTCCGCCTGGTCGTTGGTCCACAGGTCCCGGCCCAGCAGGGTACGGCGCATTTTGTCCCGCGCGCCGACGAGAAACTTTATCGCCTCGGTGACCTCCACCGAGGCCGCGAAATTGACCGCAGTGTTAAGAATGCCGGCCGTGTCGCAGGTGGCCACCATGCCCGCGGGCGGTTTGGGAAAGAGACAGGCCAGGCAGGCAGTCTCTCCCGGCAGAATATTCATGGTGGCCGCGTAAGCTCCAACGGCGGCGGCGTAAATCCACGGGCGGCGTTGCTCGACCGCATAGTCGTTCAGCAGATAGCGGGTCTCAAAATTATCCGTGGCGTCGAGCACGATCGCCGCTTGGCCGAGCAAGGCGTGAATATTGGACGGCACCAGATCGGCCACATGCGCCTGAACCTCAGTCCGGCTGTTAAATTGCGCAATCTTGCGCCGTGCGGCTTCCGCCTTGGGCAGTGCTTCACGCGCATCCGCCTCGTCGAAAAGGACTTGGCGCTGCAGATTGCTCTCCTCCACGAAGTCGCGGTCGACCAGGGTTAGCGTACCCACCCCGGCACGCGCCAGCAGTGCGGCCGCAGCGGCCCCGGTGGCCCCGCAACCCACCACCGCCACATGGCTGGCGGCCAATTGCCTCTGGCCCCGCTCCCCAATTCCGGGATAAAGCACCTGGCGCGAGTAACGCTCCTCAATCAGTTCCACTGCGCTCTCCCGTACAGCATGACCACGTCTTAGTATAGAGATTCGGAGAGCGAGCGCTGCGGCGGCAATTCCAGGCCGACGATTTACCACGTACAGTGTTCGATGGGCGAGCGCGATGCCTACTTGAGAGGATCTTTGTTGGCTTTGACCCCATTGCTTCCGTCCGTGCGCCGCCAAACTGGATAGCGATACAGGAAGCCGCTCTTTCGCAGCGCCTTTTTTATTAAGCCAACTCGCCGTCGCCTATCGAAACCGCGTCGTTCCGGTTTCTGTATTGGCGCTGTACGCCTCGCTGGTGCTGGGTATGATGGCAACTTCTTCTCCGCCGTGCAGCGCCCAGGCAGCCGCGGTAGGAACGGACACCATTCCTCTCGCGCCCCAGGATTCCCGGCAGGGTCTGCTGCTTGACTGGGCCGGCTTGCAGGTGGTGAGCGTTTCCTTTGAGGGTGTCAACGAATCTCTGCTGACGCCGCTGCCCAGCCGGCTCGCCCAGCAGGCGGGTGTTCCTCTGGACCCGGCCAAGGTGCGCGAGAGCCTGCGCAGCCTCTACGCCACCGGTCTCTACGAAACCATCGAAGTGGCTGGGGTGCGCGCGGGCAACAACGTGTCCATCATCTTCACTGGTGTCCCGCGCCTCTTTGTGGGCCGCGTCAACGTGGACGGCGTGAAAGACGATCGCCTCGCTGCCGTGCTGCAGAGCGCCACCCAGCTCCAGGCAGGAACAGCCTTTTCTGAAAACAAGGCCGCGCTGGCAGAGCCGGAGGTCAGCACCGCACTCCAGAACAATGGCTATTACCGCGGACAGATCGCCAGGACCACGGTCATTGACCACGCCAACTCGCTGGTCGACCTCAACTTCGAGATCTTTCCCGGCGATCCGGCCCGGGTGGGCGATGTGGAGTTGACTGGCGACAGCGGCCTGACCGAAGCCCAGTTCCGCAAGCAGAGCAAACTCAAGCGAAACTCCAAGGTCAACCGCAACACGGTCAGCCGCGCGCTGGGTAACCTGCGCAAGCACTACAACAAGCGAGAGCGGCTGGCGGCAACCGTAAGCCTTACTTCTAAAGAGTACGTGCCTCCCCTGAACCGGTTGAACTATACCTTTCTTGCCCACCAGGGGCCGCTGGTGGAGGTGAAGATCGAAGGCGCGAAAATCAGCCGCGGCCAGATGGAGAAACTGGTGCCCGTCTATGAGGAGGGTACGGTGGATCAGGATCTGCTCAACGAAGGCGCCCAGAATCTGCGTAACTACTTTGAGGGCAAAGGCTACTTCGATGTAAATGTCACCCACCAGCCAGTGCAAGCCGATCCCCAGCACCTGACCGCGCTCTACACTGTCGATCTGGGTAAGCGGCACGTGGTCGATTCGGTCCGCATCACCGGTAATAAGTATTTCCCCACGCCGCTGATTTCTGAGCGCCTGAGCGTGCGGCCGGCCAATATTTTGGACCACGACGGTGCATTCAGCCAGCAGTTGGTCGCTCAGGATGTCGCCAGCATCAAGGCGCTTTACCAGAGCAACGGCTTCAGCGCGGTCAAGGTCACCCCTGACTTCGTGGATAGCGACACCGCGGACGGGAAAGCCCGCAAGATCTCCCACTTCAAGATCACCTACGTCATCGACGAGGGGACCCAGCGGCGCATCGGCAAATATGACATTGAAGGAGCCACAGCGGAGCAATTGAACGACATTCGCCCTAACTTGAATGTTCAGGTAGGGCAACCGTACTCGGCCGTCAACATCAATCAGGATCGTGATCTGGTTCAGACCTACTACCTGAGCAAGGGCTATGACAATGCCCAGGTAAGCCTATTCCAGCAGTCCGTGCCGGATCATCCGGATGCAGTGGACTTCACCATGAAAGTGGTGCCCGGCAAGCAGTTCTTCGTGCGCAAGGTAGTTGTCTCCGGCTTGGAACGGACCAGGCCGTCGCTGGTGGACCGGCGGATCCTGCTGCATCCGGGCGACCCGCTCAATCAAACGGCCCTGCTGCAAATGCAGCGCAAGCTCTATGATCTTGCCCTGTTCAACGAAGTCGACACGGCCATCCAGAATCCAAATGGCGCGGAGAGCTATAAGAACGTTCTGCTGAATCTGACCGAGGCCAAGCGCTGGGATATCAGCTACGGCGCCGGCTTTGAGGTCCAGACAGGCCAGCCCACGCAGGGCTGTCTCTCCGAGGCGGAGCAGATACTGCTGGGCATCTCCAACAGCTACAAATGCAACCCCAACGGTGAGACAGGGGCCAGTGAACGGCTTCTGTTCAATATAAGCCGCACCAACCTGCGGGGCACCGACCAATCCATTAGCTTGCGTACCAACTATGGATCGCTGGAGCAGATGGCGTTGCTCAGTTATCAGGATCCCCATGTTTTCAACAAGCCATCTCTGAATCTGACCCTCTCCGGTGGCTATAACAACAGCGCCGTGATCAGCACCTACAAGGCCTCGATTCTTTCCGGGGCTCTTCGCCTTTCGCAGCGCGTGACCAAACCCACCACCTTGATCTATTCCTTCTCCTACCGCCGGGTTTCGGTGAATTCCAACACGCTGCAAGTCAGCCTGTCGGAGATTCCTTTGTTCGCCCAGCCGGTGCGGGTTGGCGGCCCGGGAATCACCTTTATCCGCGATACCCGCGACGTACCCCTCGACGCGCACCATGGCACCTTTACCACCGGGGAAGTGTTCTTTGCCGACGGAGTATTTGGGTCGCAAGCCAACTTCGACCGGGTCGACTTCAGCAATGCCACCTATTACGACTTTGGTAGGGATCACTGGGTGATTGCGCGGCAGACCCGCTATGGCCAGGAGCGTTCCTTTGGCGACGGCGATGAGCAATTGATCCCGCTACCCGAGCGGCTTTATGCCGGGGGCGCCACCTCGCATCGCGGTTTCCCCATCAATTCCGCCGGACCGCGCGATCCGCAGACCGGCTATCCGGTCGGTGGCGCCGGCGTTTTCGTGAATACCCTGGAGCTACGCACGCCGGCGCCGCCCTTGCGTTGGGTGGGTACCGACCTTAGTTTTGTTCTCTTCCACGACATGGGCAACGCCTTTGAAAAGTCCTCCCAGATCTGGCCCGCGGCCCTGCGCACCAAGCAGCCACATAGCTGGACCTGCCGCAATGTTTCCGTGCCCTACACCACCTACAACACGCCCGATACCTGCGACTTCAACGATTTCTCTCATGCCGTGGGGCTGGGCCTTCGCTACCACACCCCCATTGGGCCCTTGCGGGGCGACTTCAGCTACAACCTCAATCCGCCCATCTACCCGATTATTTACGACTACACCACCGCATCCACGGCTCCCAACCCCCATGTCGGGCAGGCCGGCCACTTCAACTTTTTCTTCAGCATCGGGCAGAGCTTTTGATGACGAGAACTCACCTACGTGGCGTGGCAAAGGAGACTGCGGATCCCTCCGTATCAACTTTGGATCTTGGCTCTCATGGTGCTGATGAGCGCGGCTGCGTGGGGTCAGCAAACGAGCGCCGCGCCGGCAGCTGCCGCCGTATCGCCCGTCGCCTCCATACCGCCCGCGCCAATACCAAAGGGGGCTGTGGTCCTCGATCATGTAGTCGCAGTCATTAACGGCAGCGTTATCCTGCAGAGCGACGTGGACGAAGAGATGGCTTATGCCGTGTTGCAGCCATTCAGCATTGACAGCGCGCGAAACACGCCGCAACGGGCCCTGCAGCGTCTCATCGACCGCGACCTCATTCTGCAACAAATGCAAACCGCGCAGACGGTTACGCCGCCTACTCCGGAAGAGGTGCAAGAGCGCATTACCCAGCTGCGCGGCCTCATTCCCGAATGCAAGAGTTACCACTGCGAAACCGACGCCGGCTGGCAAGACTTCCTCCAGGCGAAAGGCCTGACGGAGAAGGAGGTCGAGGCGCGCTGGAGCCAACGCATGCTCATTCTTTCCTTTATCCAGTCGCGCTTCGGCTCCGGCGTTCGCATAACCCCGGCCGAGATTGCGGACTACTACAACAAGACCCTGCTGCCCCAGTTCCATGACAAAGCGGTGAAGCCCCCCGCTCTGGCGGCCGTCTCCAGCCGGATCGAGGAGATCCTGCTGCAACAGCGGGTTAGCTCCCTGCTGCTGGAATGGTTGCAGAGCCTCAAGAGTGAAGGCAGCGTCAGCATCCTGGATCCCGTCTACGGGCGAGTAGGAACCACTGGCGCCGGCGAGGACGATTCCGCTTCCGGAGGGCAGCCATGAGCAGCCTGCCGCCCTCCTCTCCCGCGCCCTCCCAGCCACCTTCGCCCAAGCCCATCGGCGTCTGGGGTTACTTCTGGAGAGTTGGGGGCTCGTTGCTGCTGCTACTGGTTCTGGTCATCGCCGGACTGCTTTTCTATGCGTCGACCGCGCATTTTTCCAACCAGGTGCGGCAGAGAGTCATCTCCGTTCTCCAGGACGCCACCGGTGGCCGCGTCGAACTGCAGTCTCTGCGCTGGAATCTGCGCCATCTCTCGGTAGAAGTGGACGGCCTCACGATCCACGGCCTGGAGGGCCCGGGTGAACTTCCCTATGCCCATGTGGATCGGCTTTATGCGCGGGCCAAGATCCTCTCGTTGGTGGATGCCAAGCTTGGTCTCGATTTTCTGGAGGTCGACCGTCCCGCGGTTCATCTCATCATCTATCCCGACGGCAGCACCAATCAGCCCACGCCAAAGGCAAAGGAAAACACCAGCGGGCCGGCGGTCAAGACGATCTTCGATCTGCAGGCGAACCGGGTTGAAGTGCATGACGGAATGGCCTTGCTCAATGAGCGCGCCATTCCCTTTCGGCTGGCCGCCAACGATCTGGGCGTCGTGATCACCTACGCCCCGGTCAACGACCACTATCTCGGCCAAATCACTTGCTCCGATCTCACCGCCCAGCAAGGTAAAGCCGCCGTAATCCGCAGCCAACTGGATCTCAGCATCGAAGCGGCCCACGACGCGGTCGATCTCAAGACCCTGCACTTTACCACTGGAAAAACAAGGCTGCAGGCCTCCGGCACGCTCGTCCACTACTCCAACCCGCAATGGAAGCTTTCCACGGACGGCACGGTGGAGCTGGCAGAATTGACCACCGTTGGTGCAGTCGATGGCTTCCGGCGCGGGAGCGTGCAGCTTGCAGTTACGGCTCAGGGAAGCGGGGCCGGCCAATATGTAGTGGATGGCAACGCAAAGGTGATCAATGCCGGCTACGTCATCCCTTACGTGTATATCGATGGGTTGAACGCGACAACCCGCCTGCACATCACGCCGGACGAGATCGTCCTCAGCGATCTGGTCGGCCGTCCGCGCCAAGGTGGAATCGTCAATGCCGAGCTTCGCTACCTCAACTGGAGCGCGCCCGACAATCCGCCACCCACTCCTTCCGCCGCCGCAGACAAGACAAAGCGAGCTCCGCTGCGCCCGCCGCAGCCGGCGCCCATCCGTCCGGTGATGACCATTCGCGCCCGGGTGCACGGCGTGCGCCTCAGCACCATACTCGAGAGCGTCGCGGAACGCGGATATCAGAACTATGGCTTCGATACGTTGGGCGAAGGAGCCGTCAACATCGACTGGACGGGCGCCGCGGACGACCTGACGGTCGCGGCCAACCTCGCGATGAGTGCTCCGCAGTCGTCTGCTCCCGGCCTGGTTCCGCTCAGCGGCATGGTGGATGCCAAGTACTTCCAACACGGAGGGCGAGTCCAGATCAATCAGCTGGAGGCGCATAGCCCAGGGACTACCCTCAACACCACCGGCTCGCTCGGCGTTTATCCGGTCGAGGAGCCTTCGAACCTAACCGTCCATCTGGTCACCCACAACCTTGGCGAGTTCGACCAAGTGTTGAAGGTGCTGGATTTGGGCCTGAACGGTAAGAAGGGCATCTCCGGGGTTCCCGTGCAACTTCACGGAGACGCGACCTTCGATGGCTCGGCCACCGGCTCCCTGGTCGATCCCGCATTCGCAGGTCATCTGACCGCCGAGCGATTCTCTACCCTGGTCGTCATCCCGGCTGCCGTCGGCTCGGCACCGTCCCAGACCCCACAGCCTTCCGTCGGACCAGTCGCATTGCCTGCAGCCAGTTCGACCCCTGGGCCGGCAACGGCGCAGGCACCAACCGGGGCCCACCCTCCGTCTCCGCCGGCCACTGTTTCCAGGACCATTTCCTGGGACCACCTGGATGCGATCGCGAGCTACTCCTCCAGCCTGATCTCTGTAGAGAAGGGGACGCTGACCCGCGGCAAGACGGTGATCCATGCCGCCGGTCAACTGCAGGCGCATCGTATCAGCCGGCGCCGCCAGGCTTTCGATGACGAATCCCCCATCAACGCCACCGCCCAGCTGCAGGATGCTTCGTTGACCGACCTGCTGGCAATCGCCGGGCAAGACCTCCCGGTTACCGGCAATCTGAGTCTCCAGGCTCATGCTGGAGGAACGCTGGGCGATCTGAATGGGGGCGCCAGCCTTACCTTGGAAGGCGGCGCGATCGAGGGCCAACCCTATCACAGCCTGGCCGCGACCCTGAGCTTATCGGGGCAAGATATCAACCTGACCAAACTCACCTTGCTCCAGGATGGCGGAACTGTCGTCGCCAATGGGACTTACAACCTGAAGACGCGAAACTTCCTGGGCAATCTGGATGGGAGCAATTTTGAACTTGCGCACTTCCCTCAGCCCAAGGATCCGAGGCTCTTCGTGGCCGGCGCCTTGAAGTTTGATGCCCACGCATCAGGCACAATCGACGCCATTTCTGTACTTGCGGGGATGCATCTACGCAACCTGGTCCTGGGAGGCCAACCCGCCGGCGCCCTGGAAGTGGTCGTGCACACCCAGGGGAGCACAGCGCATTTCACCGCCCAGAACAGCCTGGCAGCGGCCCAGCTACAGGTCAAAGGCCAGACTACCCTGCGGGGCGACTTTGAGACTCAGGCCAACATCGTGTTGACCAACCTCAATATCGCCCCCATTCTGCGCGCTTTTCATGTGCAGAGTGTCACCGGCAATTCGTCCATTGGGGGGACGATTGACGTGGCCGGTCCGCTGCGGGAGCCGAAGCGGTTTAGCGGAGACGCGGAGATCAACCAGTTCTCCGTCACCCTGCAGGGTATTCCGCTCCAGGCAACCGGACCGCTGCGCGCATCGTTGCATGACGGGGTCCTTCACCTCACTCAGGCGCACATCACCGGCCCGGAAACCGATGTGGCGGTGACCGGCACCGCGGATCTGATGGATGACCAGGCGCTGGCAGTGACCGGCAACGGCGGTATCAACATGAAGCTGGCGCAGACCTTCGATCCCGAGATTACCTCCTCCGGACACCTGGATTTCAACGTCAACGCCGGCGGCACGCTCACCCAGCCGTTGTTCTCCGGCCAGGTCCACGTCAGCAACGTAGGCTTGGCCCTCAAAGACCTACCCAACGGCATCAGCAAATTGAATGGCAATCTGGTCTTCGACCAGAACCGGCTCCAGGTACAGGACCTGGTGGGCACGACCGGCGGCGGGCAACTCAAGTTCGGAGGCTTCTTAGCCTATCAGCAGGGCATTTACGGAGACTTCACCGCGACCGGGAAAGAGATCCGGGTTCGCTATTCAGGCATCAGCGCCACTGCCGATACCACCCTGCATCTGCAGGGCTCACCCACCAACATGCTGCTGAGCGGCAATGTGCAGATCACGCGCTTCATCATCGGCCGCAACGTCGACTTCGCCAGCTTTACCGCGGCTCCAGGGGCCAGCGTGCCCCCGGATCCTACCGCGCCCTCCAGCCATGTGCGGTTGGATGTTCACATCTTCTCCGCGCCGCAGCTCGATTTCCAGAATTCCTACGCGCAGTTGGCCGGCAGCGTCGATCTGCGCATTCGCGGAACCCTGGCCCAGCCGGCCATTCTCGGCCGCATCAACGTCACCGATGGCACCGCCACCTTTGCGGGCACGACGTATCGTTTGCAGCACGGCGAAATCTTTTTCACCAACCCGGTGAAAATCGAGCCCATCATCGACATCGATGCCACCACCCGGGTGGAGGAATACGATGTGACGATCGGTCTGCACGGCAACATTAACCAGCTTTCACCGACCTTCCGTTCCGAACCCCCGCTCCCGCAGGCTGACGTCATCTCCCTGCTTGCACTGGGCCGCACCCAGGAAGAACAGGCGCTGTACTCGCAGCAGGAGCAATCGATCGGTGTGAACTCGACCACGAACGCGCTGTTGGGAGGCGCTCTCAATGCAGCGGTCGACAGCCGCGTATCAAAGCTCTTCGGCGGGGGTAGCGTCAAGATCGATCCGACCTACGTGGGAACGGTCGGCAGCTCGAGTGCGCGAATTACTGTGCAACAGAATATCTCGCGGAATGTCCAGGTCACCTACGCCACGAACGTCAACGCCACCGCCCAACAGCTCATTCAGGCTCAGGTGGATATCACGCAAAGCCTTTCTATCCTGGCCGTGCGCGACGAAGCCGGGGTCTTCAGTATGGTCCTCAGAGTTCGCAAACGCTATCGTTGACGGCTTCTGGTAGTCGTAGTAAACAGGGATGTGCAACCTGGGGCCATGGTGTGTGTTCTTATAGGCGGACATACTCGCGAAGCTGTTAGGCACGTAGCAAACGCAAACAGGAGAAAGAAATGAAAAAGGTATCGCATGGTTTAACTTTGGCGCTGGCTGCTGTTCTGGTTCTGGGTTCTCAGGTTTTGGTCCCCAAGGCATCGTATGCGGTGGGGCAGAGCGCGCAAACCGATAACAACATTCAGGCAGAGCTGCAGAACAAGTTGAAGAAGTACAAGGATGTACAGATATCGGTTAAGAGCGGAATTGTCGATCTGGAAGGCACGGTCAAGGATTTTGCCACCAAGGAAGAGATCGATAAGACCACGCACCGGGTCAAGAACGTGGTGGCGGTTCGCAACAAGCTTAAGGTTGCGGGCGCCGGCGAGATGTCAGACGCTCAGCTGCAGCAGGGAATCGTGAAGAAGCTGCAATACGATCGCGTGGGCTATGGCAGCAATGCGTTTAACGCCATCAGCGTGAATGTGCAGAATGGCGTGGTCACCCTGGCCGGCAATGCGTACGGCCCAGTTGACGCTGACTCCGCGGTGTCTCTGGCCAGCCGCTACCCGGGCGTGCAAGACGTCATCGACAACATCCAGGTCGACCCTCTGTCGCCCATGGATAATCGGATACGGGTGCAGGTCTACCGCGCTGTTTACGGATATCCCAGCCTGAACAAGTACGCCATTGACCCGGCGCAGCCTATCCGCATCACGGTCGTGAATGGCAACGTTACCCTGAATGGCGTGGTGATTAGCCAGGCAGACAAAAATGTCGCCGGCATCCGCGCCAACAGCGTGCCGGGCGTTTTTAAGGTGACCAACAACCTTCAGGTAGCTAACGGATCTAACGAGAAGTAGTCTCCGATCGAACGATTGACGGCCGTTTTGTTTGTACCCTCAGCAGGCGTCTGCCTCTCGTTCCCTAACCCAGGACGCGTGCCCCACATCTCGCTCGTTTTTCGCGAGATGTGGGATTCCACCCGTCCTTTGTGGGGGAACGAGAATTATTCGACCTGCAATAGAATAGTCATCCCGACCGTAGCGACCTGTCCCGGCGTGCCGTGGAAGCGTGGTGGAGGGACCTGCGGTTTCCTTCCCCGCCTCTTAACACTCTCGAGAGGCCAGGAACTACCCGACTGATTTTCCGCAGCCCGTTTGGTCCGAACTCTTCGACCAACAACTCTTTCCGCAGCTCAACCGGCCAGGCCAAAACAGCGGGCTGAGCAAACTCCCTCCCCCAGTACACTAAGAGCATGGCTTTGCTGCGCAATGTCGGCACCACGCTGGAAATGATCAAGTGGGAGCACTCGATTTTCGCCCTCCCCTTTGCTCTTGCCGGAGCAATGCTCGCCGCCGCAGGGTGGCCGGAATGGCGCAAAGTCTTCTGGATTGTCGTATGCATGGTCACTGCGCGGTCCGCCGCCATGGCCTTCAATCGATGGGCTGATGCCCGCCTGGATGCCGCCAATCCCCGCACTGCCGGACGCGCGATTCCCGCCGGCATGCTGAGCCGCCGCTTTGTCGCCGGTTTTACGGTGGTGATGTCGCTGGCCTTTATTCTGGCCGCCGCGCAGCTGAACCGGGAGACATTATTCCTATCTCCCGTGGTCCTTGCGGTGCTCCTGCTGTACTCGTATACCAAGCGGTTCACCCGCTGGTCTCACCTGGTGCTCGGTCTGGCGCTGGGGATGGCCCCCGCTGCAGCCTGGATTGCCATCCGCGGATCGCTGGATCCGCGCATCGTCGTGCTCACCGCTGCGGTTCTTTTCTGGGTGGGAGGATTCGATGTGCTTTACGCCTGCCAGGACATGGCACACGACCGGGAAACCGGTCTGAAGAGCATCCCGGGAACCTGGGGAATCAGAGCCGCGTTTTGGATTGCGCGCTTCATGCATTTAGCCATGCTCGGCTTGCTGTGCTGGCTGTTGCAGCTATTCGGACTCAATGCCATCGCCTGGGTGGGAGTGGCGGCGGTCGCCATCCTGCTGCTCTATGAGCATCTCATCATCTCTCCTACAGATCTGCGGCGTTTGAACGCTGCGTTTTTCACCATGAACGGGATCATCTCCATGGTCTTCTTCTTTTTTGTCGCGGCGGCGCTTCTGTTGCGTCATCCCGCGGCGCACTAATGCGACCATAAATGAGAAACGCACCCGGATAAGAACCCGGGTGCGTCTGATCTCATTGAACTCAATTAGGCTGTCTTGGCCTTCTCGCGTTCGTTAGCCTTGTGAGCATCGAGCCTCTCGTTGACGTTGTCGTGCACTTCATCAATCTTTGCACGGACACCGGCTCGGGCGTCATCCGCTTTATGCTCCGCCTCCTTGTGATGACGATCCGCCGTAACCGCGGCAGCATCCTTAACATTGCCCCAGGTTTCCTTGGCCGCTCCCTTTACCTGGTCGGCCACGCCTTGATTGGCCAGCTTCTGGTTGCCCACGGTTTCGCCCACACTTTGCTTCACTTTTCCCGCTGCCTGTTCCACTTTGCCCGTTACTTGGTCCTTATTCATGGTCTGTCTCCTTGCCTGCGATGGCACAGGCACCTGGTTAAGTAAGATGCCTCCCCGATCGTCCCGGCATACCTGCCGGGACGGAAAAAGGAAGCTAGTTCAAATCGCCCGTCTCCCACCGATCAATTGGATTACCAGCACCACCAGCGCAATGATCAGCAGGATATGGATGTACCACGCAACCACGTGGAATCCGACAAAGCCGACCAGCCAAAGTACAAGCAACACTAGAAAAATCGTCCAAAGCATCGTGTGTTTCTCCTTACTAAAAGTCTTGCTACGCTGTACTTTGGTGCGTCCTCGTTCAAGTGGGTTGCCGTATGATCAAAATTAAGTCTTCGGGGCAGAGATGCGGATCGCCATTCAGGGAGAGCTCGGATCCTTCAGCCACGAAGCCGCACTTAAGTTAGAACCGCAGGCAACCATTGTTCCCTGTGCACTCTCCGCAGAGGTGTTCAAACGAGTGGAGAACGCTGAGGTTTCCGCCGCAGTCATCCCCATCGAGAACTCGCTCGCTGGTTCTGTCGTCGAACACTTCGACCTCCTCTTTCAATCCGACGTGCAAATCGAACGGGAATCCCTGCTGCGCATCCGTCACAATCTCATCGGCGTTCCGGGCAGCAAAATCGAAGATGTTCGCCAGGTGCTCTCCCACCCCATCGCTCTGGCCCAATGCCGGCGATTTTTCGAGCAACACCCGAAGATGACGCCCACCCCCTTCTACGACACTGCGGGCAGCGTGAAGCATATAACCAGCCTTGGGGACAGAGAGGCAGGCGCCATTGCCAGCGAGCAAGCTGCTCTGGCCTATGGGGGAGAGGTGCTAGCCGCCGGCATCGAAGACAATCCGGCCAACTACACTCGTTTTTTCCTGATTCGCAGCCGCGCCCAGGTCCGGCCAGTACCCGACGCCGACAAAGTCAGCATCGCCTTTACCGTCGACAACCGCCCAGGAACGCTGGTCGCGGCGCTCCAGGCATTCGCCGAGCACAATACCAACCTGTGCAAGGTAGAATCCCGTCCGGTACAAGGCCAGCCCTGGCAATACGTCTTCTACGTCGACTACCAGGTCTCCGATCCGGCCGCTACCAGCGCCGCCCTCGATCAACTTCGCCGGCAGTGCATTCTGGTCAAGGAGTTAGGCCATTATTCGGCGGCTCAGCCGCCTTCCTGAGGGCCCGGCAGGATGGGGGTAATGATCGGGCAGCCAGATGGGACCGATGAAGCAGAGAGAGCCAGGAAGAGCACTTCCGGATGACGAGAAGCCGGAAATTCGGGGATCCGAGGGGCCAGCAGCCGGGCCTTTTGCGACTTTACAGGATCTGCAGCATCTTATAGTCGATAATCTGATAGAAGGATACTCATGGCGAGCGATTTCTTAAGCATCATCAACCCAAGCGATCCCACTCGGCGGGAGCAGGGTGGCTCTCAGGGCAGAGTGTTGCCCATACTGCCCGTTCGCAGCACCGTTTTGTTTCCCCATGCCGTACTGCCGTCTGACCGTCGGCCGGGAGAGCTCCATTCAACTCATTCAGTCCCTGGGAGAGCAGAAGACCATTGTGGTCGTCGCGCAACGCGACGAGCGCATGGACAGTCCGCAGCCCAGCGACTTGTATTCCGTAGGCACCCTGGCGACGGTGCACAAAGTCGTCAAAATGCCCAACCAAAGTCTTTTCGTCTTTACCGAGGGCACCGAGCGCGTCAGGTTGGGCGAATTTGCTCAGCTTGAGCCATTCATGATGGCCTCGGTCGATCATTTGCCTGAAGTCGATCCGGGCAAGAGCGCCGAACTGGAGGCGCTGCAGAGAAATGTGATTGCCCAATTCCAGCAGATCGTCACCACCTCGCCCACTCTTTCCGATGAGCTGCAGACCATCGCGCTCAATATTGAAGATCCCGGGCGCCTGGTCGACTTCATCGCTTCCTCGCTGCCGTTCCTGGCCACCACCGACAAACAGGAATTGCTGGAGACGCCAGACGTGACGTTGCGCATGGAGCGCATCAACAAGCATCTGGCCAAGGAAGCCGAAGTCCAGCAACTGCGCAACAAGATCCAGACCGAGGTCCAGGATCAGGTGCAGCAGTCGCAGCGCGATTACTACCTGCGCGAACAGCTGAAAGCCATCCAGAAGGAAATCGGCGAGCTGGACGAGGGGCAGAAGGACATCGAGGAGCTGCGGCAGAAGATCGAAGCCGCAGGCATGCCGGCCGATGTGAAGAAGGAAGCCACCAAGGAGCTCAATCGGCTCTCGCGGATGTCTCCCATGGCTGCCGACTACTCACTCACGCGCAACTACGTCGAGTGGCTGGCAGTACTGCCGTGGGCCAAGTCCACCGGCGGCGAAGTCGATATCGCCAAGGCGAAGGAGATCCTTGACCTGGATCATTACGATCTGAAGCGGGTAAAGGATCGCATCCTCGACTACCTGAGCGTGCGCCGTCTCAAGCCCGATATGAAGGGACCGATCCTTTGCTTCGTCGGACCTCCCGGCGTGGGCAAAACCTCGCTTGGCCGCAGCATTGCGCGCGCGCTGGGGCGCAAGTTCCAGCGGATCTCGCTCGGCGGCATGCACGACGAGGCCGAGATCCGCGGCCATCGCCGTACTTACATCGGTGCTTTGCCTGGGCAGATCATGCAAGCGCTGCGCCGCGCCGAGACCAACGATCCAGTCTTCATGCTGGACGAGATCGACAAACTGGGGCGCGACTTCCGCGGAGACCCAGCTTCGGCCTTACTGGAAACGCTGGATCCGGAGCAGAACAATACATTCCGGGATAACTACCTGGATGTTCCGTTCGATCTGTCCAAGGTGCTCTTTATCTGCACTGCGAACATGCTCGATCCCATACCGGAGCCGTTGCGCGACCGCATGGAGATCATTGACCTGTCGGGCTACACCGAGGACGAGAAGACGCACATTGCTTTTCGTTACCTCATCCCGCGTCAGATTAAGGAAAACGGAATCGAGCAAAAGGAGGGTGGCGAACCCCAGATCGAGTTTCCTGAGGAAGGCGTTCGCTACATCGTGCGCCACTACACGCGAGAAGCGGGCGTGCGCAAACTGGAACAGCTGATCGGCACCGTGTGCCGCAAGCAGGCGCGCCGCATTGCCGAAGGCAAGCCAGGCACGCTGGTTGTCGACCGGGCAGTGATTCAGGAGTTCCTGGGCGGCATCAAAGTACGCGTCGATACTGAGTTGGCCGAGCGCACCCGGCGTGCCGGCGTAGCGGTCGGTCTGGCCTGGACCCCGGCGGGCGGCGATGTGCTCTTCATCGAAGCCAACCGGATGAAGGGTAAGGGCGGCTTCAAGATGACCGGGCAGATCGGCGAGGTCATGCAGGAGTCCATGCAGGCTGCGCTTACCTGGGTACGCTCCAATGCCGGTTCGCTGGGGTTGGAAGAGGACTTCACCAAGGACCTGGACATTCACATCCACGTTCCTGCGGGAGCGATCCCCAAGGACGGTCCGTCGGCCGGTGTCACCATGGCAACCACCCTGGTTTCACTTATGACCGACACTCCGGTTCATCCGCTAACGGCGATGACTGGTGAAATCACGCTCAGCGGCAATGTTCTGCCGATCGGCGGCGTTAAGGAGAAGTTTCTCGCTGCCAAGCGCGCCGGGGTTCTGGATGTGATTTTCCCCGCGGAAAATCGGCAAAACGTGGAGGAGGACCTCACCGCGGATCAGATCGAAGGTGTACGCATCCACTACGCCAGCCGTATCGAAGACGTGTTGGCGGTGGCGCTGCCTAAGTCAGTCAGCGAAGAAAAGAAGGACGCGGCAGTTCGGGAAACGATTATCGAACACGCTGAGGTCTAAGACCTGCTGCTATACGAGAAGGCCCGCCAATCAGCGGGCCTTTTGCTTCTTCAGGCAAGAATCAGAGCCCGGCACAGACGTTGCTTTTGATGCATCACCTGCTAAAATCTTCTCGTGGGTAGAAGGGTTCGCCTCCGCAAAGAAATTGATTATGAGACTCGTTTCTGGTGTGCGGGTGGGATCGGCATTTTTCGCCAGGAGGTCTGGTTCAACGCAAAGGGCGAGGTGGCTCGATACAATCTCGTTTTCCTCTTACCCCATGTGTTCAGCGTCGACAATGGCCGCGTGCTGGGCTTCGATAACGCACACGGCAACCATGAGCGCCATTATATGGGCGAAGTGACACTGGTTCCCTTTACCGGGTATTTGGAGACAATGAGCCTGTTCTATAGAGAGGCAGAGGCACTCAGGAGGAGCTATGAAGAATAAGATTTTCTGCGACGGACTGGAAGGGCATATGCGCCGTTCCCTGGAGCGCGCCGAGAAAATGTCGAAGGGTGAGCGGGTGGAAGCGGAGAGGATCTTCACCTTCGCGGACCCACTCGACATGATGGAATGCCTGACGGCACAGCGCATTCGGCTCTGCCAGGTGGTCCGAAAGAAGCGAATGAGCATTTCAGCGCTGGCGGAGGAGCTAGGCCGTAATCGAGGCTCGGTGACCAGGGATGTGAACAAGCTCAAGAAGTTTGGCCTCCTGCGTCTGCGTGAGGAGGTAAATCCCGGACATGGGGTAGTGCAGATCGTCGAGCCCGCAGCGCAGAAGTTCGATTTGCGCGCTACCTTATAGCCTCCGAAGACATGCGTCGACCATCTAACCTGTAGCTGCTCGAAGGAGGCGTTATCTTCAAGGACATCGATGATCATTGATTTTGCGGAAAGGGCGCATAACCATAACTGGGATCTTGACCCGATTGTGCGATCCCTGCTGGATACCGATTTCTACAAGCTGCTGATGCTTCAGTTCATCTGGAAGCATTTCCCCACGACCCAAGTGTCGTTCTCGGTGAGCAACCGATCCTCGTCTCTGCGCCTGGCGGATGTGATTGCGCGCGAAGAGGTATTGCAACAGCTGGAGCACGTGCGCAGCCTGCGCTTTCTGAAATCGGAGCTGATCTGGCTGGCCGGCAACACCTTCTTCGGCCGCCGCGGTATCTTCGAGCCGGACTTTATCGAGTGGTTGGGACATGGCTTCCGCCTATCCAGCTATCGGCTCACGGTCAGGGAAGGAGAATTCCACCTGGAGTTCGACGGGCTCTGGACCGAAGCGACGATGTGGGAGATCTATGCCCTCTCCATCCTCAACGAGCTGAAGTCGCGCGCCGCCTTCAAGGGCATGAGCGAATTCGAGCTGGACATTCTTTACGCCCAAGCCAAGGCCAAACTATGGGGCAAGATTGAGCGGTTGACCGGGGTTCCTGAACTCAGGGTGGCGGACTTCGGCACCCGGCGCCGGCACAGTTTCCTGTGGCAGGAATATGTAGTGAACGCCATGAACACGGCGCTTGCCGAGCATTTTTCCGGCACCTCCAACACTTATCTGGCCTACAAACATAACCTCGAAGCGGTGGGGACCAACGCCCACGAACTCCCCATGGCGCTGGCGGCCATGGCCTCCAGCGACGCCGATTTGAAGAGTTCGCAGTACCGCATTCTCGAGCTGTGGCAAAGCACTTATGATCGCGAGATTCGTATCATGCTGCCCGACACCTACGGAACAACGCAGTTCCTCGCCGATGCTCCGGATTGGACAGCCGACTGGACCGGGCAGCGCATCGACAGCAAAGATCCCTATATTGCGGGTGACGAATACATCGCCTGGCTGAAGCAGCGCGGCCGGGATCCCAAGCAGAAGCTGATCATCGCCTCCGACGCCATGGATGTGGAAGACATCCTTGGCCTCTACGCCTATTTCATGGGCAGCATGGCGCCGGGCCTGACACCCCAGGACTTTCGCACCGCGGCTGACCTCAACGATCCGGCCAAATGGACTCCTGGCCGGCGCATCCGTTTCAGCGCCGGGTGGGGCACCCTGCTGACTAACGACTTCCGCGGCTGCCATCCCAATGGCCGCAACGGATTCCACCCCGCAAGCCTGATCTGCAAGATGACCGAGGCCGATGGCCGCCCGGCGGTGAAACTATCGGATAACTTTGCCAAGGCGACCGGGCTTAAAGCGGAAATCGCTCGCTACCGCAGAGTCTTTGGCACTGCGGGAGTGTCCAATACGCCCGTACTGGTCTGAACCATCTCTGGATACAGCACTGCCGTATCCTGGGTAGCTGCTGCGCTGGGCCTTTTTCATAAGAAAAAGGCCACCTCTCGAAATTCATCGAGACCACGTATTTCCTGTTTCTCTCTAGCCTGGTGCCACGCCGCCATTTTGCCGATGGCCGAGTCTAACCTCATGTCAGATGGCCTTCGGATATGCTTTTCCCATGCGGGTCACGGTCCTGTTCTTTGGTGTGCTGAAGGAGATGTTGGCGTGCGACAGCCAGACGCTCAATCTGCCCCCCGGCGCGACCGTGGATGCGGTGCTCGAACATTACCGGCAGTTGCTGCCCCAGCAGACAAAGTTATGGCCGGCGCTGGCGATTGCCGTGAACCGGAGCTACGCGGCCCGTGGCTCCGCGCTGCGCGACGGAGATGAAATTGCGCTCCTCCCTCCAGTCAGCGGCGGCTCTGCTGCCCCGATCGTCGCCCTGGTCACGGAGCCAATCGACGCTGCATCGTTGGTCGCTGCCATCAAGCAGGGGGAGGATGGGGCCGTCGTGGTCTTCGACGGTATTGTCCGCAACAACACCCGAGGGCGGCGCACACTCTTCCTGGTCTACGAGGCCTACCAGGAGATGGCTCTACGCCAGATGCAGGGCCTCGCGGATGAGGCCATCGCCGTGCATGGCGTCCGCCAGGTGGCCATCGTCCACCGCCTGGGCCGGCTGGATGTGGGCGAAACCAGCGTTCTGATTGCCGTAGCTTCCGCGCACCGCGCCCAGGCATTCGAAGCCTGCCGTTGGCTCATCGATACGCTGAAGAAAACAGTCCCCATCTGGAAGAAGGAGCACTTCGAAGATGGGGCGGTTTGGGCCGATGGCGAACCCTTCCCATCCGGCCTGGCGGTAAACGACCCGGTGCAGAAGGGAACGGCCGGCTCGTGAAACCACTATGCTACGCGGCCGTTTGCTGCGCGCTCACTCTCTGCGGTCCATCCGGCCATGCGCAGGCAGGAGCGCCCTCGGTGAAGGCCAAAGCCACGGAGCCTCCGACCATTAGTGTGAATGTCCGGCTGGTGAATGTCTTCGTCAATGTTACCGATGACAAAGGAGCTCCGGTGCCCGGACTGACCCGGGACGAGTTTCTGCTCTCGGAAGATGAACACCCACAGAAGATTGCCGTATTTGAGCGCCAGTCCGAGCTTCCGCTGGAGATTGTCCTGGCTATCGACACCAGCGGCAGCGTGCACAAAGACCTCAGCCTGGAGCAGGATGCGGCCAGGCACTTTGTACATTCCCTTCTGCGGCCCGTTGATCACCTGGACCTGATGGAGTTTGCCGACAATGTGCGTGAGGTAGTTTTCTTTACTAACAATCCAGGCCGGATCGACCGCGGGCTGAACGACATGGGCCGAGGCGCCGCCACAGCCCTCTATAGTGGCGTCTATCTTGCTTCGCAGAGCCTGGCGGGGCGATCCGGCCGCAAGGTGCTGGTGATCATCTCCGACGGAGGCAATACCGTCAAAGGCACCACCTATGACATGGCGCTCGAACAGGCTTTGCGCGGAGAGGTCATGGTCTACCCCATCATCGATGTCCCCATCTCCGCCAGCGCCGGCCGCGATCTCGCCGGCGAGCACGCCTTGATTACTCTTGCCCAGGAGACCGGGGGGAAGTACTACTACGCCGACGCCTCTTCGCTGGACAGGACCTTCGCCCAATTATCCGAAGACCTGCGGACGCAATACCTGCTTGGCTACTATCCATCCAATCGATTGGGCAGCAGCTTTCGCAGCATCTCCGTCAAGTTGCGCAGTCCGGCTGCCGGTTATGTCATCCGTAATCGCCCCGGCTATTATCCTTCCCCACTGCCGTGATCGAACACCTGTCTAAACTGAAGAATTCAAGAGTCCGAAACATTTGTTAAGGTCTTGTCAATTAACCTCGTCGGAGGTTCCTATTCCTCTGCGGAGTATTGATGCGCCTTTGGCCTTTGCTTTCTGCCGTACTGCTGTGCCTGCCGGCGGCCTCCACGCAAGGGCCAACATGGCATCCGCACAGTCGGTGGCCGTGAGCGCGCCACCCGATGCTCCCCAGCCCCAGGCTTCCGGCCAGCAAAGTCCGACGGCAGTGCCCGTTCCGCCAAGCCGGCAATCGTTGCCCCAGATCAACCAGCGAGAGGAAGATCAGTCCGACGACCAGCTGAATCCGGCCGTCTTCTCCCACCATCTCATCGCCGATCGCATATGGATCTCAGGCCAGGCCAACTTTATCTTCCAGGCCCACAATCCATTCCACTCCCCCTACTCTGGGACCAACAGCTTTCAGAGCCGGGTGGAAACGACCGCGCTCTCACGTGTGCTCACCCTCTACACGGGAATCAAGCTCACCCGCTGGACCGAATTTATCTTCAATGCGGAGGAGGCCGGTGGAAAAGGGCTGAGCGAGGCTCTCGGCATTGCGGCGTTCACCAATCTTGACGTGGTGCGCAATCCATCCCTGGGCCAGGATGTCTACGCCGCGCGCTATTTTATCCACGAGACCTTTCCCCTGACCGCCGAACGTGTGGAGGAAGATCCCAATCCCTTCTATCTGCAGAGTTCGCTCCCCAGGCGGCGTATCGAATTCACGATGGGCAAGTTGGGGCTTGGTCGATTTCTTCGACAATAACGCCGTGGGCAGCGATAGCCATTTGCAGTTCACCAATTGGGCCATCGATAACAATGGTGCTTACGATTACGCTGCCAACACGCGCGGCTACACCGTCGCTGCGATTCTCAGCTATGCCGGGCCCAAATTTGAAGTGCGCTTCGGTGAAGCACTCATGCCGACGGTGGCCAACGGCATCAACCTCGAAGCCGATCTGCGCCGCGCCCGCTCGGAAAACCTGGAGCTGGAATGGAAGCCGCAATGGTTTCAGGGCCTGGATACGCACATTCGTCCCCTGGCTTATCTGAACCACGCCAATATGGGCGACTATGGCCAGGCGATCGAGGGCTATCTGCAGCATGTCAACGCGGTGCCCGACATCACCCTTTATCGCCGCCAGGGTACGTTGAAGCAGGGCTTCGGACTCAATGTCGAGCAGGAGCTACCCGCCAACTTCCGCGTCTTTATGCGCGCCGGATGGAATGAAGGCCACCACGAGTCGTTCGCATATACGGAGATGAACAGCACCCTGGCGTTCGGCTTCGAACTCCCTGGAGATGCGTGGGGCAGAAAAGAAGACCAGATCGGGAGCGCCTTTGAAACTGGCGGCATCAGCAACAAGCACCGGGAATACCTGGCTCTCGGCGGCCTGGGATTCATCCTCGGCGATGGGCGCCTGAACTACGGTCGCGAAGAGGTCAGCGAGACTTATTACAACGTGCACATGGTGGCCGGCCTTTACATGGCGGTGCAACTCTCCTTTGTCAACAATCCGGGCTACAATCGGGACCGGGGACCAGTCGTCGTTCCCGGGGTGCGGGCTCACGTGGATTTTTGAGTGCATCCACCAGGCGCGGTTACGGCATCTCTGTATGCAGCTATCATGCACAATATGGCAACGCAGAATCCATCCCGGCGGGGTAAGAAGGCTCCCCCTCTTGGTGAAACCGGCCAGGAGTCACTTTACCTGCGGTTTCTAAGCGAGAAGCAGGTGAGGGTGACGGTCAAACTCCGCGACGGCGAGAGCGTTTCCGGTTGGATCGAGTATTTCGACGACACCATGATCCGCGTCACCCGCGAAGGGCGGCCCAATCTTTTCATCTATAAGCACCAGATCCGGACGATCAGTGAATCCGGCCGCCGCGAAGAGGGAACCGAGCGCAGCAGCAACGGCTTGGTCGAGAGAAGTGCGCGTTGAGCGACTTTCCGAAGCAACTGGATCTGGGTTTTGCCGCCGGAGCCGCCGCGATTGCCCTGGAGGCCGGCGAGCTCCTTCGCGGCTACTTCAATCGCGGCGTGACCGCGGAATACAAAGGTGATGTAGACCTGGTGACCGAAGCCGATCGGGCATCGGAAAAACTCATCGTCAGCCGGCTGAGCGAAAAATTTCCCGACCACGGCATTTATGGCGAGGAGGGAACACGCTCCGGCCTGGAGCGCGCATACCGGTGGTATGTTGATCCGCTCGACGGCACCACCAATTTCGCCCACGGCTTTCCCTTCTTCAACGTCTCGCTGGGTCTCGAACACCGCCCCCCGGGGCTTGCTCCGGATCAGGATGGCGAACTGGTCGCGGGCGTAGTCTACGACCCTGTTCACGGTGAACTCTTCGCCGCGGAAAAGGGCAAGGGAGCATGGTTGCAAGGGCCAACGGGCGATGTCCGGCGCCTGCATGTCTCGCCTATCGGGTCTTTGCAGGAGAGTTTGCTCTCCACCGGCTTTCCCAGCCACAAGCGCCATGCCAACCCGAACATTCACTTTTATCAGCAGCTCACCCTGCGCTCTCACGGAGTGCGCCGGGCCGGCGCGGCGGCGCTCGACCTGGCATATTGCGCGGCCGGCCGCGTGGACGGCTTCTGGGAATTCAATCTGAACCCTTGGGATACAGCCGCCGGCGCGTTGCTGGTGCTGGAGGCGGGCGGCGCCATGGTCCGCTTCGACGGCACGCCTTTTCGTCTTGATAGCCAGGAGGTTCTCGCCACCAACGGTCTGCTCACCAAGGAGATCCTGGGCTTCTTCATCGACATGTTCGCGGGCCGCGGTATCGAGCCGGTGCCCACAGCCGCCGAGTTTGCCGCACGACGCCTGGCGCGCCAATAGCGCAAGCTTGCGTTTCCCATTCCTGCTGTACAATTTGGTTTCACTTATTCGCCTTCGGGAGACGGTACATATGACTTACGTGATCGCAGAACCCTGCATCGGAACCAAGGACACAGCCTGCGTCGATGCCTGCCCGGTAGACTGCATTCATCCCAAGAAAGATGAAGCGAAGTATGGCGAGACCGACCAGCTCTTTATCGATCCGGTGGAATGTATCGATTGCGGCGCCTGTGTTCCCGTATGCCCGGTGTCGGCTATTTTCGCTGGCGACGATCTGCCTGAAAAGTGGGCGGGCTTTGCTGACAAGAACTCTGCCCACTTCGGCCGCTAGGCTGGCCGGCGCTGTTGCGCAGCCATGATCGCTCACCAGGTCGAAGCCGTCGTCCTTCGTACCTGGCCCGTTCATGAGGCCGACCAGATCGTTTCGCTCTTCACCCGGGATTTCGGAAAGATAAAGGGTGTTGCCAAGTCAGCGGCAAGATCGCGCCGTCGTTTCGGCGGTGCGCTCGAGCCCATGACCCACGTGCGTGCCCACTACGTTGAGAAGCCCAGCCAGGAGCTGGTGCGTCTCGACTCCTTTGAAATCCTCCACTCCCCGCTGGCCGAGCCGGTCGATTATGCGCGGGCCACTGCCCTCGCATTTTTCGCCGAGGTTTTGGAGCAGACGCTTCCTGACCACGATCCGCACGATGTAGTCTTCCGCCTGCTGCTCTCGGTGTTGGAGCAGACCCGCGTCGACCACATCTGGATGCCGATCACCTACTTTGCCCTTTGGACGACGCGTCTTATGGGCTGGCTCCCCGATCTGAGCCGCTGTCTCTTTTGCGGCGCTTCGCTGGCTGGGCAACCTGCCTATTTTCATTTTTTCTCAGATGGCCTGGTCTGTGTTGAGCACAAACAGACGGGAGACAACAGTTCTCAAGGGGCCACGCTGACGCCGGATTCTCAGGTCTTGGCAGTGCGCATCTTCCGCTCTCCCGTATCTGCCTTCGCAGCTGAATCGTGGCCCCGCAGCCGCGGCGCCGACCTTCGCCGCTTCGCCATTCAAAGCCTGGAGCGTCACCTGGAGCGAAAACTCACCACCGCCTCGGCCCTGTCACGGCTGGCTGGTGGCTAAAGTCTTTCACCTAGACAGCAGCCGGGTGCCCCACATCTCGCTCGTTTTCTGCGAGATGTGGGATACCATTGCTCTATCCTCGGCGCCTTTAGGCCCTTGCTTTATCTCTTAAAAGGAACGGTTAAGTTCCGTGGTATCCCACATCTTGCGAAAAACGAGCAGATGTGGGGCACCCGGGGTCGTGGTTAGGACAAAGTGCTGGTTTCTTCAAGACCCACTCAGAAGCGAGCCCACGATGCCGCCCACGACTCCGCCCTCGGTTCGCTCTCTGGCCTGTGAAGGCATGTACTGCATCAGCTGGTGAGCCAGTTTGGAGATCGGTAGAGTTTGCAGCCAGACCCGGCCTGGACCGGTCAGGGCGGCGAGAAAGATGCCGTCTCCGCCGAAGATCATGTTCTTGATTCCCGCAATCCTGGTGATCTGAAAAGCAACGCTGGATTGGAAGGCTCCCACGTGCCCCGGGTGTACGCGCAAGCGTCTCCCCCGCAGCCAGGTCCTTGACGATCAACTCCCCCGACAACTCGATCCAGCAAGCGCCTTGCCCGGTCACCTTCTGGAGCAGGAAACCGTCACCGCCGAAGACCCCGGCGCCCAGGGATTGTTGGAAGCCGACCCCGAGCGAGACCTGAGAGGTGGCGCAGAGAAAGCCGTGCCGGTGGATCAAGTACTCCATTCCAGGGCCGACCTGGACAGGTTGGATGTGCCCGGGGACCCGGGTGGCAAAGGCAATCTCGCCGCGAGCGCCCACGGCGCTGTATTCGGTCATGAACAGGCTTCCTCCGCCTGCCACTCGTTTCAACGCGCCGAGGAACCCTCCTCCCCCGCCAAACTGAGTGTGGGTCTGCATCTGGATCGAGCTGCTCATCCAGGAGAGCTCTCCGGCTTCTGAGATCACGGTCTCGTTCGGCTCCAGGACGAACTCGAGAACCGGCAGTACGGTGCCGACGATACGGCTTTGCATGGCAGACTCCTCCTTGATTGAATGGGCACCCCAGTTTAGAGCATTTTCCCTGCTAAGCTGCACAGCCAAGTGCAGCGAGTTGCTTCTTTTGTTACGCCGGAAGGGAAATGCTCCTGCTGCACTGGCTCCGCTAAGGCAGGGCTGGCGTTTGATTTAGAATCCAACCGTGGCTCTGCAAGTAACCAGTGCTCTTACCTTCCAGGAACTCCTCTTTCGTCTGCAAACCTTTTGGGCCGAGCGTGGATGCGTCCTGCAACAGCCTTATGACGTGGAGGTTGGCGCCGGCACCATGTCGCCGGAAACCTTTTTGCGCGTCCTTGACCCGCGGCCGTTCTCCGTGGCCTATGCCCAGCCTTCCCGCCGGCCCGCCGACGGCCGTTACGGCGAGAACCCCAACCGCCTCTTCAAACACACCCAGTTTCAAGTAGTGCTGAAGCCCCCGCCCGCCAATGTGCAGGAAATCTACCTGGAATCCCTTGCCGCCATCGGCATTGACCTGCGCCAGCACGACCTGAAGTTTGAAGAAGACAACTGGGAGGCGCCCACACTGGGGGCCTGGGGTATCGGCTGGCAGGTCATGCTGGACGGCCTGGAGGTCACCCAGTTCACTTACTTCCAGCAGTGTGGCGGCCTCGATCTCGATCCCATCTCGGCAGAAATTACCTATGGACTGGAGCGCCTTGCTGCCTTTCTGCAAGACGTCGACTCCGTATACGACGTGGTTTGGGCGCGCACTCCTGATCCAGTCACCTACGGTGAAGTTCGCCATCTGGAGGAGGTGCAGTTCTCGGTCTACAACTTCGAGGACGCCGATGTGGAGAAGCTGTGGGAGCATCTGCGTCTCTATGAGTCGGAGTGCCAGCAACTGCTGAGCCGCGCCGCGCAGCAGCCGGAGGAGCTTACACCGGCCGAGCAGCGCCGCTTTCCGGTCTTGGCTGCGTACGACCTTTGCCTCAAGTGCTCGCATCTCTTCAATCTGCTCGATGCGCGCGGCGCGATCTCGGTGACTGAGCGCGTCGGCATCATCGCCCGCATCCGCGTCCTTGCCGTCGGCATCGCCAAGGCTTACGCGCGCATGATCGCGCAGACTACCTCTCGCGCATGATTGCGCGGCTTAAAGATCGATGGGAATCGTATGCCTGAGCTGTTACTGGAAATAGGCCTGGAAGAGATCCCGGCACGCATGATCGCGGCGGCGGAGGCCGAACTGGCACGCCGGGTAGAGGGGGTGCTGACGCGTGCACGTTTACTGGACGCTGCTGCCGTCGTTACTAGCTACTCCACCCCGCGGCGGTTGGCGGTGCGCGTGGAAGGCGTGCTCGCCCAGCAACTCGACATGCAGGAGCAACTTACCGGCCCTTCCTGGAAAGCAGCCTTTCCCAATGGACAGCCCGGCCCGGCGGCCCAGGCCTTCGCCAAAAAAGCCGGCGTCGCGGTGGCCGCGCTCGAAAAGATCACTACGCCCAAAGGCGAGTACGCCGCTGCCACCGTGCAGCGGCCAGGGCAGAGCGCGGAAAAGGTTCTGAGCGACTCGCTGCCGCAGGAAATTGGCGCGCTCTCCTGGCCCAAGACCATGTACTGGCGGCCCAATAAGCCGGAACGCTTCGTCCGCCCGCTCCGCTGGCTGCTTTGTTTGCTCGATGGAAGCGTGGTGCCGCTGGAGTTCGCCGGCATCCGCGCCGCTAATTTCAGCTATGGCCATCGCGTCCTCTATGGAGACCGCCCCGTCCCCATCGCGCGCCCTGCCGACTACCTGGCGACGCTGGAGACAGCCTTTGTCGTGGCCGACGTCGCCGCGCGCCGCCATCGCATCCGCCAGGCGCTCGACGCCGCAACCCGGACCTTCCCTGATGCTCGCTGGCGCGAAGACGAGGCCCTCGTGGATCAGGTCACCCACCTTACCGAGTGGCCAACCGTCCTGGCCGGAAGCTTCCAGCCCGAATACCTGGCATTGCCGGAGGAAGTTCTCGTTACGGTGATGCGCGACCACCAGAAGTACTTCGCGGTCGAAGGCAAGCAGCACGCGCTGGCGCCTCATTTTCTAACCGTGCTGAATACTGAAGTCGATGCCGCAGGCATGGCCATCATTCGCCACGGCAACGAGCGAGTGCTCCGCGCCCGCTTCAACGATGCCCGTTTCTTCTGGAATTACGATCAGAAGATTCCGCTCCTCGGCAGGCTGGAAAAACTCAAGACCGTCACCTTTCAGAGGGATCTCGGCAGCTACTTCAGCAAGACCGAAAGCAACTTGCTCATGGCGAAAGCCATCGCCGCCGCGGTCGCTGCCCAGTCCATCCCGCTTGATCATGCAGCCCTCGAACAAGCGGTGCTGCTTGCCAAGACCGATCTCACCACCGAACTGGTAAAGGAATTCACCGAGCTGCAGGGCATCGTCGGGGGACTTTACGCCCGGGCGCAAGGCCTGGGCGAAACCGTGGCGCAAGCCATCTATTCGCAGTACATGCCGGCTTCGACCGACGACCCCATCCCGGCCACGGTGGAAGGGCAGATCCTCGGCTTGGCGGACCGGATGGCAACCATTGCAGAGATGTTCGCCATCGGCCTCGAGCCCAGCGGATCCAAAGATCCTTTTGCGCTGCGCCGCGCCGCCAATGGGGTAATCAAAATCCTCGCCGAATCGGGCCTGCCCCTTACCTTGCCGGCACTGGCGGCGATGGCGTCGGAATCTTTGCCGCGCGTCCGCTCCGGGGAGGGCGCCGGTGCGGTGGTGGTGTTTCTCAAGGAGCGCCTGGACTTTTACCTCCGTGAGGTACGCGGTTACGCCTATGACGTGGTCAACGCTGTGCTCTCGACCGGGCTCACTACGGTAACGGATGCCATGGCGCGAGCGCAGGCTCTCACCCAGGTCCGCGGTTCAGACGATCTGGTTGCCATCTCCACGGCGTTCAAGCGGATAAAAAATATCCTGCGCCAGGCGGCCGAGAAGCAAGACCAATACGGCAACTCCATCGCGGCCGTCGATCTGGTCGAGCCGGCTGAGCGCCACCTATACGCAGAGACAGCGAGAGTCGCACCCCAGGTGGAAGCACTTCGCGCTCGGCAGCAATATCCGGAAGCGTTGGAGTGCATTGCTACGCTGCGACCGTCGATCGACGGCTTCTTTGACCAGGTTATGGTCATGGCGCCCGAGGCTCATCTACGCGGGAACCGCCTGGCCCTGATTGCCTCCGTGCTCAGCGATTTCTCCCGCATCGCGGACTTCTCCGAAATCGTCTCCGGTTAACGCATTTTTGCTAATACTGTGGTCGGGTGGGATCAGTGATGTGCGGCCATTCTTTGGCGGAATGGCCGCGTAGGGTTCAGTTTCCTGGTCTACACCATTAGCAAAAATGCTCTAGCGCCGCGTATTTTGCCGTCAACCTAATCCTTCGAGAAGAGGCGAGGATCATAGTCAGCTCTCGCGATTTCGATGATTCGAATTTCCGCCGCTTCAGGATGATCAGGGTTAAGCAGAAAATTCCAGGTGTTGGGCAGGATTGCCGAGGGAACGCGGGCTAAGGCTGTACGTTTCGAGCGTAACCATTCATCCCCTAATTTTCACTTCTGGTGTCCTCGAAGCAAGCGCTGCCGACGCGGCTTTTCTCCAAGAAAAGACGCACTTCGCTGAGCTCCCACTGTGCAGAGTAGAAGTGAAAATGCTTTAAACCCCTGGTGATGATCGGCAATCGTTTCCACTCATCCCCGGCTGGCAGGATTAGCGTTTCCACTTCCACGCCGTCAGGAGCTGTTACTTGCATCAGGTCGTAGAACGCAGGCCAGCTCTTCTCATTCAGTTCCAAGTGGACGAGGTGTTCGATCAGGGCGCCGGCAGGGGATTCGGCCAAATAAACAACTCGATGACCCGCTGTATGCCAGCGGGCTGAGTATTTCAGGCCGCCTTCACCAGAAAGCGAATTGAAGCCGCTGATGCGCCATAGATTCCGTATCAAGCAAACATGCCGTAATAGATCTGCCCAAGCATCTCCTCCACCATCCGGCCACCAAGATCGGTGCGCAACATTTGAATCGGGGTGCGGTCCTCAAAGCGCTTCTTCGGCTCGCTTAGCCAGTAACAGAGCTTTCTCCTTTTCGCCCAGAACTCGAACCGCCTGGTCATAAACGCGGATCAGCCGCACGAGCTTATCGGACTCGTCCGATGTCAGGGGTTCCTTCCGCGCTTTGCGATGCTTGAGCGTCCGCGCCGGAATGACGACCTCGTAGAGATCCTTGAGCTGCATCCCTGAAGCGGTTACGAACCGCGCCATCGTAGCCACGGGTACACCGGCTTCGACCGTCTCTAAGTCGATATGAAGCGAGGTCATGAGCGGGATTTGCTGCTCAATTGTGCTTGCTTGTCCCATGCGGCCATTATGCCACATGGAGATCGGCATCATGTACTTGAGTCTCCAAATCGCGCGGATATAAAGCACAGTTGCGGTACAACTTGCGTGGAAGCAACGCACCCAAAAAGATATGTTAATAGAATGTTAAAGAGGGTATATTAACTCAACGGATCGAAGGATTTCTGAACCGGTTACGGTGCATCCTGCGGTGCGAACCCCCCTTAGTTGTCTCGTTTCACAACAGGACGAACACCTGGCACACGACAAAAGGGAGAAATTCATTCAGGAGGCTGACCAGTGACCCGCATATCGTTTCATCAGAAACTCGAGAGCCTTCGTGAACGCCTCCTTCAGATGGCTGGTGTGGCAGAACAGACACTAACCTTTGCGCTCGACGCGCACTGCCGCGGTGAACTTTCCGCGTGTACCAAGGTGCGCTTGAATGAAGTCATCATCAACCGCTCGGAGCGGGAGATCGATCAGATGGCGCTGGACCTGCTGGCCATGGAACAGCCCATGGCCGTGGATCTGCGCTTTGTGCTCGCCGCCATCAAGATCAACTCCGACTTGGAGCGGGTTGGCGACCAATCGATGACCATTGCATTGCTGGCCGAAGAACTCGCGGGAAGCCAACCGTGCGATTTTCCCGTCGACATTCCGCACATGGCCGAGCTATCGATGACCATGGTCCGGAAGGCGCTGCAGGCGCTCACCGAGCGAGATGCCGAGCTGGCCACCAGCGTGCTGGCTATGGATGATGCCGTAGACGAGATGAACCGCAGGGTCAAGGGCGTGCTGCTTGATTGCATCGCCCAGGATTCCACCGCGGCCCATTCCGCCGTCAACTTGCTGTTCATTTCCCGCAGCCTGGAGCGCATCGCCGATCACGCCACCAACATGGCCGAAGACGTCATCTTCTGGGTGCGTGGAGCGGATGTTCGTCATGGCCACATGCAGGCACCCTCAGTTCACTCGCTGCAACCTGGCAATTAGCTTTTGGGCCAGGTTCTCGCCCGAATCGGACCATAACAGGCGGCTGCTGATCCCGCAGTTCTCCTGGATAGCGTTGGTGACTTCCACCAGCTTCTGAACGTTGCGTTTCACGTACTCAGCGCCTACCTGGTCCAGCTCCATATCTTCCAGCAGAAAGGGCGTGTCCAAACCAAAATCTACCCGGACCTGCCCGTTCTGCTCGTAGGCCCCCTCGTCGAAGTGCGGCCCGAAGCCGGCCACGCGCACCGTTACGGGTTCCTGTTTCCAGATCGGATCCAGTCCGCCCACGGTCTCCGCCACCCACAGATCCCACTTGAGCTCGAATTCGTAGGCGAAGTCGTCATGCAGTATCTCCGTGGCTTCGGCTACCGCCGCCTCCGGCGCAGACTCCTTCACCTCATCTTCCTCGTAAATCCTTTGGTAAAAGGGGGCCTCATTCCACGAGATGGGGTAAGCGGCGGCAGCATGCACACGCAACGGGTGCCCTGCCGGGGAAAACTGCTTCAGCACCGAGACGATCGCCGGAGCGAGGGCCGGAAGCCGAAAATTAGGAAACCATAGACTCAGGTAAAGCCGATCAGCCATCTCACCATTCTAAGCTTCTGATTAGAGTCGTCCGGCAACGCAAAATGGCGGGTGAGAAGATTAAAGACTATGGGGCTAACGCCTGCTGGCTTGCGCACCTGGATCGCCGTAATTGCTGGGCTGCTGGTCGCCGCCATCGCAGGATTTTTTGTCTACGGCCGGTGGCAGGGGCGCCGCCTCGGCCATGATGTACCGGGTGGATTGGGAACGTCTGTCCAGCAGTCCACCGTGGGGTTCACTCATTCAGAGTCGCGTGGCGGTCACACGATATACAGTCTGCACGCCTCCAAGGCAGTGCAATACAAAAGAGACGGTCATCTCGAATTACACGATGTCGGCATCACCCTCTACGGCGCGCAAGGAGCGCCGTCCAACCGCATCTACGGCAGCAATTTCGATTGGGATCCGGTGAACGGCGTTGCCCGCGCCATGGGCGAAGTCCAAATCGATTTTCAGGGATCCACGGCTCCCGCTTCGCAGCCCGGCAAAGCGCCTGCGGAGGATAGCGAAGGCAAGAGCACCGTGCACGTTAAAACCTCCAACCTGGTCTTCAACCAGAAGACTGGCCTCGCCAGCACCACGGAAAAAATTGAGTTCCGCCTGGCCCAAGCAGCCGGCAGCGCGACCGGCGCCAGCTTCGATTCGCAGGCAGGAATCATCATCCTGGCCGCCGACGTGGCTTTCAACTCCAGCGTCGGAGGAGACCCACTGACGGTCCATGCCCATCATGCGCAGTTCGATCGTGCCAGCCGCCTGCTTTATCTGCTTCAAGACGTAACCGATTATGCAGACAGTCGCAGCTCCTCTGACCAGGCGACGGTCTCCTTCCGCGCCGATGGGTCGGCATACCAGATTGAAGCACAAGGCAATGTGGTTCTCACCGGCAGTGACGGCCAGCAGATCAATACCCGCCAGGCGCATGTGGACCTGGGTCCCAAGAGCGAACCGGAACAGGCGGTTTTGGAGGGCGGGTTACTCTACGTGGCCAACAATTCAGCGCGCTTGTTACATGGGTCGGCATCCTCGGGGACGCTCTTGTTTGGTCCGCAATCAACTGTCAAGCACGCGCAGTTGCGCGACGCTGTTTCCGTGGTTGACGAGGAGAAGCTACCGCCGGTTCCGAGCGCGTCGAGCAAGTCCAAGCAGAATCCGCCCGAGTCGACCACCCGTCAAATCGGAGCCACCAAGGTCGATATCGACTTCGCCTCCGGACCCGACCTCCGCCCCATGGCCCAGCACGTTCTCGCCGTAGGGGGCGCGCGGCTGAACGTGCACACCATCTATGCCAAAACGCCGCCCGAGGACACAACCGTAACCGGCGATCAACTCTTTGCCACGCTTTTGGACGGAGAGGTTCTCTCCAGCCTGCGCGGGACCGGCCATACGGGCTTGGTCGATGTAAGCACCAACGGGATAAAGCAGAGCAGCACTGGCGACAACTTGCTGCTCACCTTCGCTCCGCCGCATCTTCCTCCCACCAAGCCAGAGGCGAAAGTGGCCAAAGGAAAAACCGAACCACCGGCTCCGCAGCCGGCCGCTCAATTGCAGTCCGCGGTGCAAGTGGGAAACGTGACCCTGACCCAGGAAACGCCCCCCAAGCCCAGATGCCCCCGCCCAGTCTGGTGCGGGGGTGACCACCGCCGTCGCCCAGCGAGCGGCCTATGACGCTGCTACCCAAGTGGTGCAGTTGTCGGGAGACCCGCGCATCCGGGACGCCAGCGGAGAATTGAGCGCGGCATTCATTGAGATGGAACGCGCGACCGGCAATGCCAATGCCACGGGTGGCGTCAAGGCGACCTATCGCCAGTCGAGCGGTCAACAGCAGTCCTTTACGGGAACCGGACCGGTACATGTGGTCGCCGACCACGCACATCTCGATCACGCAACCGATCTCACCACTTTCTACGGAAAGTCTGGGGAACTGGCCCGCCTGTGGCAGGGAAGCGATTCCGTTTCCGCACCGGTGCTGGAGCTCTCCCGGGTGCGGGCAACGCTGGCTGCGCATGGTCCGGGCGGCGAAGCCGCGGCGGTCAACGCCGTCTTCACCAGTACTCCCAGCAGCGCCAAGGGGCCGGCGCCCACGCCTCCCCGACCCGGTCAAACCTCCGCCCAAACCTCCGTCGTGCGTCTGCAAAGTCGTACTCTCTTCTACGCCGACGCTGACCACAAGGCGGTTTTCAGTGGCGGGGTGGTGGCGCAGACTTCCTCCGGCGTTCTGCATTCGAATTTCATGGATGTCTACTTCAGCCCCGCGCCCGCGCAGACCGCTCATGGGCCTGCGACGCCGGCCGGCAAGACGCCTGACCAGCAGGGCAGCCAGGTCTCGAAGATCGTCGCCCGCGGCGCGGTTGAACTTCAGCAGCCGGGCCGCAAGGGGATCGGCGAGGAACTCACCTACACCGCGGAGGATGGCAAGTTTGTGCTCACGGGAACGAGCGCTACGCCTCCGCGTCTCACCGACCAGGTGCGCGGAACGGTAACCGGGGCTGCGTTGATTTTCAATGATCGCGATGATAGCGTCATGGTAAGTAGCGGTGCTTCCAAAGCAGTGACCCAGACCCGTGTTGCGAAGTGAATGCAAAAGCTTAGTACAGACGAAATCGGCAAGTCTTATAAGGGCCGGCAGGTCGTTCGGGGCGTAAACCTTGAAGTCTGCCAGGGAGAGGTGGTTGGGCTGCTGGGCCCCAATGGCGCCGGCAAGACCACCAGCTTTTATATGATTGTGGGCCTCATCGCCCCCGATACAGGCCAGGTTTTCGTCGACGACATCGATATCACGCGCGTTCCCATGTACCTGCGGGCGCGGCAATACGGCATCAGCTATCTGCCCCAGGAACCCTCCGTCTTTCGCAAGCTGTCTGTAGAAGAAAACATCCTCGCCGTGCTCGAAGTGCAGTCGATTTCGCTCGAAGTGCGCCGCGCCCGGACAGAGAAGCTACTCGATCAGCTGAATCTCGGCCATATACGCAAGACTCGTGGCTACGCGCTTTCCGGCGGTGAACGGCGCCGGGTGGAGATCGCCCGCTGCCTCTGCATCCAGCCTTCGTTCATCCTGCTCGATGAGCCGTTTTCCGGCATCGATCCGATCGCCGTGCTGGATTTGCAGGAGATCATCTTCGACCTGAAGGCAAGCGGAATCGGGGTGCTCATCACGGATCACAATGTCCGCGAAACACTCTCCGTTACCGATCGTGCTTACATCATCAACGAAGGGCGTATCTTCCGCACCGGAACCCCGGATCAATTGGGCAAAGATCCGGAAGTACGCCGGGTTTATCTGGGTGAGGGTTTTTCCCTCAATTAGAGTGCCTCGCAGTAGCACATTGCAGGTACTCCTGGTTCGCACCAACGTAACGAGAACGGCTCACCAGGAGACTGCGGAAGCCTAGCTGAACGAAGGGCACGGCTTCAGCGGCTGCGGAAAAACTCCTGTTTTGTGTCAGGGCACGACTTTACAGCTTGCGGAAAAACTCATTTTTCTGAAGGGTACGGCCTTCAGGCCGTACGTAAATCTTTGCAATGAATCCGGCTTTAGCCGCTGAGGGGGCTCATTTCATCCCCTCCCGACTTTTTCCGCAAGCTGTTTAGTCGGGCCGTACTGATCTGAAGCGATGAGGGCTTTAGCCTCTGAGGTACGGCTTTCAAGACATGCCGGCCCAGGAGTTAGTCCCGCAGAGCCTGCCCTGAGCTCGTCGAAGGGGACGGCTGAAAATATCCCAGGACGGTTAGTCCTGGGCTTCAGACTGCGGTACGAGCGATAGTGGGCTCTCACACAGACTCGCAAGTCCTGGGCTTCAGCTAGACCCGGCTTGGGCCACACCAGCCGCGGCAAAACAAAAGCCTTCCACCATAAGGGCCCAGAAAAGGTAAACTAAGGCCGCAAGCAGTTGATGCGGTGAAAGTCATGGCTCTTCTACAACCAAAGCTAAGCTTGAAGGTTGCGCAGCGGCAGATACTGACGCCTGGCCTGATGCAGATGGTCAGCGTGCTGGCGCTCAACAAGCTGGAGCTGAAAGAGCTGATCAATACCGAGATTGTCGAGAATCCGGTGCTGGAAGAGTTGGAAGAGAGCGTTCCTCTCATCGATGACATCGCCCTGAGAGAAGCCGAGCGGGATCGAAGCGTAGAAGAGGTTGCAGCCCAGGCGGAGCGCGACAAGCGCGACCCCTTCGACGAGATCGATTTTGGATCCTACTTTCAGGATTACCTGGATCCCGGCTTCCGCACGCCCAACGGCTTTGAACAAACCGACAAGCCATCGTTTGAAAATTTCCTTTCCCAGCCCAGCACCCTCACCGATCACCTCTTCTGGCAGCTGGGTTCTCTTAACCTCAGCAGCGACCTCCGTGCGGCTGCCGAATATGTAGTTGGCAACCTGGACGAAGACGGCTATTTGCTGGCCGAGGACGATGAGATGTTAGCCGGGTTTGTGCGCGAGTATGAACCTGCGCCGGGCGCCGTACCCAATGCCGCCTCCGATCTGCTGGCTGAGGCAGTGCAACTGGTGCAGAACCTTGATCCCGTGGGCGTAGCCACGCGCAGCTTGCGCGAGTGCCTGCTGGTGCAGATAGAGGCACAGCGCCGCGAATTTCAGCTCGCCTTGGCGCGTCACCGCTCGCTCTCGACGGAGTCCGCTGCGCCGGAAGCCGTCAACGGCGGGGGAGAAGTCGAAGCAGCCCATGCCTGCGGCACGCACGAAGACAAATTGCCGGTCTTCGCGCTCGCGGCTCGCATTGTAGATCAGCATTTGTCGCTGTTGCAGAAGCGCGACCTGCGCGAAATGACCAAAGTTTTGGGCACGCAGCCGGAATTGATCCAGCACGCCATCGACTTCATTCGCAGTCTCGATCCCCGGCCCGGGCAGCGATTTAACCGCTCCGATGCGCGGCTGATCGAGCCCGACGTGGCCTTCGTCAAGCGTGGCGGCGAGTTTGTCGTGGTCATGAATGAAGAAGATCTGCCCACCCTGCGCCTCAATCACGGCTATCGCAAATTGCTGTCCCAGGAAGGCACGGAGAGAGACGTAAAGGAATATGTCAAGGAGCGTTACCGCTCGGCGCTGCAACTGATGCGCAACATCGAGCAGCGCAAGAACACCATCCTCAGAACCTGCGAAGCGATCGTGCGCCGCCAGGGCGAATTCCTCGAGCGCGGCGTGGACGCGCTTAAACCGATGATGATCAAGGAAGTTGCCGAAGAGATTGGCGTCCATCCTTCCACCGTCAGCCGCGCGGTCTCCAGCAAATATGTGCACACTTCGCAGGGCGTATTTGAGCTGCGCTTCTTTTTCTCCGAAGGGGTTCACGGGCCGGAGGGAGGCAGCACCCCGCTGATGCTGCTCAAACGCAAGGTCAAGAAGTTGATTGATGATGAAGATCCACGCAAGCCCCTGACCGATGATTTGATTGCCAGTATGCTGGAGGCTCAGGGCATTGACGTAACCCGCCGCACAGTAGCCAAATACCGCGAAGATTTGCGCATACCCAGCACCCACCAACGCCGAGTCCGGGATTGAGTTAAATTTTCCTATGGTGTACGCGAGTACACTGAGATGTATGCCGTCCCTTTCATCAAGAAGGGCTGTAGCTAGCCAACCTCTCAACAAGACCGCGATTCCAAAATGCTATAGAATCGGGCATCTTGCGGGCCGCGTTAGGAGTTCTCAGCATGCCGGTTGAATGCACGGGCAGGCAGGTGGCCATCACCAAGCCACTGCGCACATTAGCAGAAGAGGGAATCGAGCGCATCGCCAGGATTCTCGGTAAGATCACCAGCGCCCACGTGGTTCTGACCGCGGAGAAGTATCGGCAGATCGCCGAAGTCACGATCAAGACCCGGGCCTGCACGCTGGTCGCGCTCTGCGAGTCCAGCGCCAGCATGGAAACTGCATTGCGCGACGCGCTGGTGAAAGCCGAATCCCAGGCAACGCGCTATAAAGATAAGCAACGCACCCGCAAGCGTCAGCCCAAGCAGGAAAAACAAGTAGAGGAAACCGGTGTCGCACGCAGCGGCCGCGGCGGTGTGGCCGAGAGCAAAGCTGCCAAGGCTGGACACACCAACGGAGCCACCAACGGCAAGAGCCACGCCCAGCCGGCGATTCCCGTCACCGTACATTCGTTTCCGGCGCGCGTGCCCATCACCGAGCCCCACGTCGTTCGCTCGCTCGACTCGGTAGCGCTACGGCCGATGACCCTGGAGGAGGCGGTCAAGGAAGCAGAGTTCCGCGACCGGGACGTTTTTGTCTTTCGGGATAACGAAGGTAATGTGAAAGTCCTACATCGGAAGCGTGATGGCAAAATGGAATTGATCGAAGCCCCCTGAAAGTCCGGATCGCTGAAACTCCGGATTGTTTGACCCATTCGTCGCAAACGTAGTGCTAAATTCCTCCAACCACAGGCCGTCCCTCCCCCGCGGCCGAGATGATAGATAAAGAATCGGCGACGCCCGGCAAGCATCGGACGCTTGCGGACTTTCAAGACCTAAGTAACTGCGACCTCGGAGTTTGCCGGTACTTCTTTCAGGGGATATTCCTGCTTGGAAAGCGGCCTTGATACTCAATCCTGGGGGCTCTCCGCTGCGGCGATCACTATGAATTCAGAAGCTGATGTTGCCGTGCTCACGGCCCAGCAAAAATTACTCCTCGAAGCTCTGCCCTGTTACGTCTTCGTGCAGCGAGGCAACAGCGTGGTCTACGCCAATCGCGTGGCGCGCGAGATTCTGCACCTGGAGGAAGGCGCGGTGCTCGCGGTAGACGACCTCTTCCGTGGGCAGTTCCCCGGTTTTGCCTATGCCCATCCGGGGAAGCCGTTGCGTGGCGTCTTCTCATGTCTACGGATCCGGCAGCCTGGCCTATTCCTCTGATTTCAATTGCCAGATGCGTACGCCCCTGGACTCGTCGGTGCCCGTGCGCGGCAGCTTCCGCATGCTCCGCGTGGAACCGGAACCGGAGCTGCTGATCGTCGCCCTGCGCTCCCAGCGCGCTCCGGAAAAGGTCTCCGCGCAAGCTTCGGGGCACGGGTCGGAGCACGCTTCGCCGTCGAACTTCCTGGAGCAACTCTTGAATGCCGCTCCGGAAGCTATCATGATCACGCGCGGCTCCAAAATTCTGCACATCAATCGCGAGTTTGAGTCCCTCTTCGGCTTCAATGCCGATGAAGCGCTGGGCCAGAATACGTACGACATTCTCATTCCAGAAACGCGCCGGCATGAGTTCGACATGCTCGAGCACACTATGCAGCTTCATGGCCGGGCGTCGATGGAGACGGTGCGTCTGCACAAGTCAGGCGAGCTCATCGATGTGTCTATCCTGGTGGCTCCGATCAGCATGGCGGGGGTGGAAGTGGGCAATTTTGTCAGTTACCGTGACATCCGCGAGAAGAAACAAACCGACGCTCGCTTGCAGCATGACGCCCTGCACGATCCTCTGACCGGCCTGGCCAACCGGGCCTTGTTTCTCGACCGCCTGCAGCTCACCATGGCGCGCCAGCAACGGCATTCCCAGCTGAACTTTGCCGTCATGTTTCTCGATCTGGACCGTTTCAAGGCGGTGAACGATAACCTCGGCCACGCCAGTGGCGATGAGCTGCTGGTGCACATGGCGGCGCGCCTGCGCGCCTGCTTTCGCCCCCAGGATACGGTGGCGCGTTTCGGCGGGGATGAATTCGCCGTCCTCCTCGAGGACGTCACCAATGTTTCCGATGTAACCACCATCGCCGAACGCGCCCAGCACGATATTCGCCTGCCGGTCGACTTGAATGGCCATGAGGTCTTCGTTTCCGCCAGTATCGGAATCGCCTTCGGCACCCTCGACCACACCAGCCCGGAACAGGTCTTGCGCGATGCGGACTATGCCATGTATCAGGCCAAGTCCAACGGCAACGCGCGCCACGAGGTCTTTGACGGCTCCATGCATGTGCACGTGGCTGCGCAGATGAAGCGGGAGCAGGAGCTGAAGGACGCCCTGGAAAAAAAGGAGTTCGAGGTCTGGTACCAGCCAATCTACAGGCTGGCCAATGGCGAAATCGAGGGCTTCGAGGCTCTGCTGCGGTGGCGGCGGCCCGACGGCGAGTTCGTCCCCTTGGAGGATTTCCTGCCCACGGCCGAGGAGTCGGGGATCATTGTTCCCATCGGTCTGTTTGTGCTGGAGCAGGTCTGCCGGCAACTGAACTCCTGGGCGGAGACGCTGCCAGATGCCAAACCGACCATCGATGTCAATTTGTCCTTGCGCCAGTTCAGGGATCCTCAACTGTTGGGCCACCTCGCCGAACTACTGGCCAAATGGAAAATCTCCCCAGGACAGCTACGCCTTGAAGTAACCGAGGCCGCGGTGAATCAGGATCCGGAGGGAGCGCTTGCGATCTTTAAGGGTGTGGCTGATCTGAAAATAAACGTCGGCCTGGATAACTTCGGCGCCGGCCTGGCCTCCATGAACCACTTCATCCGCTTGCCCATTGACATGGTGAAGGTAGACCGTCGCCTGATTGCCTACCTGCCAATTCCCGGTAAGCAGGCGGCTATTCTGCAAACCATCTTCGACCTCGGACGCATGCTCGAAGTGCGCATGCTGGCCGTGGGCATCGAAAGCAGGGAACAGTTGGAAGCACTGCGGAAGTACGGCTGCGATCTGGGCCAGGGGCATCTGTTCTCGACCCCGGTGGCAAAGGAAAAGACGCAGCAGCTGCTGCAAAACGGCCACTGGTCCATTTAGGTTTGTATCAAATCGGGACTCCCTCTGAACTTGCAGAGGCTCTCGTGAATGCTACGATGGCCCCATGCCACGCAGACGCGCTACCGCTGAGCAGGTGAAAGCGACCAAGCCCCGCCCTGGTAAATCCACTAAGAAGGCTGGCAGCCGTCGTGCCCGCGGTGGCTTCGGAGTTGGTGATCCTGACCGGTCTCTCCGGTTCCGGAAAGGCTTCCGCGCTCAAGGCATTTGAGGATTTGGGTTTCTATGCGGTCGACAACATGCCGCTGGAGTTGATCCCTGCATTTGCCGACCTGGTCCGCCAATCGGCCGAGATCAACCGGGCGGCGCTGGTGGTCGACGTTCGTGAGGGCCAGCATCTCGACCGTTTTCCGGCGATCCTTCGCCAGGTCAGGAAGGTGCTTTCGACCAAGGTAGTCTTTCTCGATGCCTCCGACCCTTCTTTGCTGCGGCGATTTTCCGAAACCCGCCGTCCCCATCCGCTGGGACGAACGGAAACTGTCGTGCGCGCGATTCATGCCGAGAGAAAGCTGCTTGATCCCATCCGCAACCTGGCCGATATCAGTGTCGATACCTCCAGTTACAACGTCCATGAGTTGCGCGCCTACATCCTGCAGAAGTTTGAGCGCGGCGATACGGACAAGAACCTGCTGGTTTCCTCCATCAGTTTCGGCTACAAGAACGGCGTGCCTTTGGAGGCGGATCTGGTCTTCGATGTCAGGTTTTTGCCTAATCCGCACTTCGTGCCTGAGTTTCGGCACCTGACGGGCCGCCATCCCAAGGTAGCCAAATACATCCGTGAGTTCCCCCAGACGACCGAGTTTCTGGACCGGATCACGCAGCTGCTGCTCTTTCTGCTACCCCATTACATCGAAGAGGGAAAGAGCTACCTGACCGTGGCTTTTGGCTGCACCGGCGGCCAACACCGGTCGGTGATGATCGCCGAAGAAGTGCGCAAGCGGCTAGCCAAGGAGGGCTACCGGGTCAAAGCCGTCCACCGCGACATGCCCCATTGACGCAAGCGACCAAGCCCCCATCCTGGACGGTGTGTAGGCACCCCTTCGGCCAAGCCACGTACCAAGTCGTGCCGAGTTAAAGGGAACCCTGCCGCAATTCCACGTTGTCCGAGCCAACGCGGCTCTCTCATGCAGGATGGTGGACACAGGCTGTGTCAGGCACGGCTTTAGCCGGGCCGTAACAATGCGACAGTTTAGCCTCGGGCGATTACAATAGCTGGATGCGTTCCATGCAGCGCCGCGCTTCCGGGGTTTCCGCTTGAGGAAGCTGCTGCGCCTGATGGGTTATGTGCAGCCGTATTGGCTGCAGGCGTTTTCGTCGGTCGTCCTGATGGCCGGCGTGGGTCTTCTGGACGCCTTCCGCATCTTGCTGGTCGGCCCCATCTTCGAACGCGTGCTCAGCCCCGATGCACCTGAGCGCAAGATCTCGCTCTTAGGTCCCCGCTTCAGCATAAGCCTGCAACAAATTGTTCCGGCGCACTTCCACAACGAATGGACTATCGTCGCCTTCGCCTTGGTCGCTTCTACCCTGCTCAAAGGGATCTTCGATTATTGCGGAACCTACCTGGTGAACTATGCCGGTTTCGGCATGATCACCGATCTGCGCGACGATCTTTACGACGCCATCCTGCGGCGCTCCGTCTCCTTCTTCCAACAGCATGCCACCGGCACCATCGTTTCTACCCTGATCAACGACATTGAGCGCGTGCAATTCGCCATGTCGTCGGTGCTGGCGGAGTTCCTCCAACAGTTTTTCACCTTGATCTTCACCGCCTGCGTGGTGGTTGCCCTGGGAGGCAAGCTGGCCTGGGTGCTGCTGCTCTTTGTTCCGGTAGTTTTGGCTTCGGCCCGCAGGATCGGGCGACAGGTGCGGCAGACCACGCGCCGCGGACAAGACAAGCTGGCCGAGATCCAGAACATTCTGCACGAGACCATCACCGGGAATCGCATCGTCAAAGCCTTCAGTATGGAGCTCTGGGAGATGACGCGGTTCAAGCAGGCAGCCCATCGCCTCTTCCAAGCCAACCTGCGTTCGGTGCGGGCGCAAGCCATCAGTTCACCGCTCATGGATTCGATTGGCGCGGTGGCGATCGCCTTGTTGCTGCTGGTTGGCCGCAACGCGATCAGGGCCCACACGCTCACCGTCGGAACCTTCTTGACCTTTATCATCGCCGTGTTCAAGCTGTACGATCCGGTGCGCAAATTTGCTCTCTTCTATAACAACTTTCAACAGGCACTGGGCGCATCCTCGGAGATCTTTCGCTTCATGGATACCCAGGACGAGGTGCGCGAGAAGGCTGGTGCTCACGTACTCAAAGAGTTCCGGCAGGAAATCCGGATTGAAGACGTCTGCTTCGACTACCGCAATGAAGAGGGCGAACGCCAGGTGCTGAGAGAGATCAACCTGATCGTCCCAAGGGGCGAGGTAGTGGCGCTGGTCGGTCCCAGCGGCGCAGGCAAGTCCACCCTGGTGAATTTGATCCCGCGCTTTTTTGATGTCACCGCGGGTAGAATCCTCATCGACGGCCACGACCTACGGGATGTGAGCCTGGCTTCTCTCCGTTGCCAGATCGGCAACGTGACCCAGGAGACGATTCTCTTCAACGATACGGTTCGCAACAACATCGCCTATGGTGAAGCCGGAATCCCCATGAGCCGGGTGATCGCCTCGGCCCAGGCGGCCCTGGCGCACGACTTCATTGAGCGGTTGCCGGAAAAATACGATACCGTGATCGGCGAGAAGGGCTTTCGCCTCTCCGGCGGAGAACGTCAGCGCATCGCCATTGCCCGGGCATTGCTCAAGAACGCGCCTATTCTCATTCTCGATGAGGCCACCTCGGCGCTGGACTCGGAGAGCGAGTCCCTGGTGCAGATCGCGCTTTCCAATTTGATTGCCGGCCGCACCGTCTTCGTCATCGCCCATCGCCTGTCGACCGTCCGCCGCGCCTCCCGCATCGCCGTTATCGAAGATGGCCGCATCACCGCCATCGGTCCTCACGAGGAGTTGCTCCGCGTCTCTGCCACCTACCAGCGTCTTTATCAGTTGCAATTCATGGATCCGGCAGAGTTCCCGGGGAATGTGCTTCCCGCTAATCTCGAGCCTGCACTGAGCGCCGAGGTCGAGCTTTGAGTCCATCCGGCGGCAAAACTCCCCCCACCAAATCCCCCATCTATTCGATGACAGGCTTTGCCCGCGTCAGCGGCCGGGTAAACGACGCTTTGGCCTGGAACCTCAGCCTGAAGAGCGTCAACCACCGATTTCTCGATCTGCACATGCGCATGCCGCCCGGCGCCGAGCCGCTGGAGATGCGTTTGCGCCGGCTGCTCAAGGAAAAGGTACTGCGCGGCCACCTGGAGGTTACCTTGACGGTGGAACGTGGCCTTCGCGCCAGCGCTCACTTTGACCGTGACCTGCTGCAGGGCTACATCGCTGCCTTCCGCGCCGCTGCGACCGAGACCGCGCTCAAGCAGCAGCCGGATCTAAATGCCATCTTTCGCCTGCCCGGGGTCCTGACCGGCGAAACACGCTTCAGCGACGAGGAGATGCAGGCGCTGGAAGAAGACGTAGCCGGGCAAACCGGCCCGCTGGTGGAGGCTTTGAATCGCATGCGCGGCCAGGAGGGCGCATCGTTGGCCATGGAACTGGCTGCCACCATGGAGCGCCTCGACAGCGCCGTATCGCAGGTCGCGCACATGCGCCAGGAGGTGCAAAGGGCCTACTTTGAGCGCATCAGCCAGCGCATCTCCGGCCTGCTGAACGGCAACGCCGGGGTCGACCGCGACCGCGTGTTGCAGGAGGCGGCCATGCTCGCCGAGCGCAGTGATGTGGAAGAAGAGGTCACCCGCCTGCGCACCCACATCCAGCATTTTCATTCGCTGCTGCAGGCCGGCGGCGAGATGGGCAAGAAGCTTGATTTTCTGCTGCAGGAGATGAATCGCGAGGCCAACACCCTGCTTTCCAAGACCGGCGGGGTGAGCGGAAACGGTCAGCGAATTACTGATTTGGGCCTGGGAATGAAATCGGAGATCGAAAAAGCCCGCGAACAGGTGCAGAATCTTGAGTAACACTTGCGCGGGACTGCGCACATAGCGGACCGCTGTATCATCAGGTAAACACTTTGGCTGGCATCCTGTTCATCATCTCGGCTCCCTCCGGCTCCGGCAAATCGACGTTGGTGACCCAGCTGCGTTCGCTGGTCACGAACCTCGAATTCTCCGTCTCCTACACCACCCGTGCACCGCGTGGCTCTGAACAGCAGGATCGCGAATATCACTACATTTCCCCTGCCCGGTTCCAGGAGATGATCGATCAGGGAGAATTTCTGGAGTGGGCCAAGGTCTTCGGCAACTACTACGGCACCGCTCGCCGCTCCCTTACCGACGCTCAGGCAGCAGGCAAGGATTTGCTGCTCGACATTGACGTTCAGGGGGCCGCCCAGGTGCAGGACAATCCGGCTGCGGTGAGCATCTTTGTCCTTCCTCCCAACCCCGATGAACTGAAGATGCGCCTGCGGAACCGGAGCGTCGCCGAAGGCAGCCTCGACGAGCAAGAGATTGCCCGGCGGTTAGCCAAGGCAAGAGGGGAAATCGAGGCCTACCGCCGGTACCGCTATATCCTGGTTAACGATAAACTTGATTATGCGGTTGAGTCGCTGAAAGCAATCGTGATCGCGGAAAGGGCCATGCGTCATGGAGCGCCCCCAGACCCTGAGACTGCCCGCATGTTGCAGCTCGCCGATAAATGCCGGCAGGCGAACGCCACCGACCGCTTGGAACCGGTGCTGGCCTCGTTCGGTCTGCTCGACATGCACGCCACCCGCGCCTGACTGCCGGCGACAAACCCTGGACAGGAGCCCAAATGACGCTAGAGAACGGAATTGACAGCAATTTTCGCTACGTGGTCATGGCAGCCCGTCGCGCCCGGCAACTTCAGAATGGTTCCCAGCCACTGGTTGATTCCCGCTCCAACAAGGCCTGCCGAGTAGCCCAGGAAGAGATCGCCGCCGGCAAGGTCACGGCAGCTCCGCCCCGCGAGGAGCTGCTGGAAGAAGCGGTAGTCGCAGATCCACACGAGACCCACGACCCGCACGACGCAGACTCCTAAGCGCACGCCCGTTCCGCAGGTCGCCCGGAGAGCTTGTCCCCTAGCAAAGCCCAAAAGGATAGGACGAGCGTCTCTGGTCCCCTCGCAAAGGACGGGTGCCCCATATCTCGCTCGTTTTTCGCGAGATGTGGGATACCACTGCTCTTTCCCTCTGACTCTGGAACTCATTCCGATGCACTTGACGGTCAACATCGGTGGTATCCCATATCTCGCGAAAAACGAGCAAGATATGGGGCACCCGTCCTTTGCGAGGAAACGAGAGGCAGACCCCTGCGGGACTGAGTGATCGGGTTTTCCCAGGCCCTCATCGTACAATCAACGCTATGAAGGTCACTGTCGGTGTCTCTGGTGGCATTGCCGCTTATAAGGCGGCCGAAGTGGTGCGAGCCTTGCAGCGCCAGGCGTTGGATGTGCACGTAGTGATGACCGAAGCGGCCCAGAAGTTCATCACTCCGCTGACCTTTGCCTCGCTCACCGGCCATAAAGTGATCACCGGCCTATGGCCATTGCCGGGAAGCGGCGATGGCGATCTCGACTCCTCCATAGAGCACATTGGCGAAGCCCAGTCGACCGAAGCCCTGGTGGTTGTCCCCGGCGACCGCCAACATACTGGCAAAATTCGCTCACGGACTGGCCGACGACTTTTTGACCACCCTGTTTCTGGCCACCCATGCGCCGGTCATTGTGGCGCCGGCGATGAACGTGAATATGTGGGAGCATCCCGCTACCCGGGCCAACATGGAGATTCTAGAAGGGCGCGGGGTGAGGGTTGTGCCGCCCGATAGCGGCCCCCTGGCCTGCGGCATGATTGGGAGCGGACGGTTGGCCGACCCGGACGCAATCGTCGAAGCCGTGCTGGGGCAGCTCCAACACGGTAACGATCTGCTGGGAGAAACGGTTCTCGTAACCGCCGCCGGAACCCGAGAGGCCATCGATCCGGTGCGCTTTCTGGGGAATCGCTCCAGCGGCAAAATGGGCTATGCCGTGGCCGAGGAAGCGCAGCGCCGGGGAGCGCGCGTGGTCTTGGTGAGTGGTCCCTCGTCGCTCCGTCCACCTGCCAATTGCGAGCTGGTGTCTGTCGTCAGCGCGGAGGAGATGCGCCGCGCCGTTCTCAGCCGCCTCGATCAGGCCACCATCGTCATCAAAGCGGCCGCCGTTGCCGACTACCGTCCGCGGGTATTGGCCGAACAGAAGATGAAGCGGACGGGGCCAATCACTCTGGAGTTCGAGCCGACCGAGGACATTCTCCGCGAAGTGGTGCTCTCCAAACGGCCGGGTACTCTGGTGATCGGCTTTGCCGCGGAAACAGAAAATCTCTTAGTGCATGGCCGCGACAAGCTCCTGCGTAAGGGAGCCGACGCGATCGTATTGAACGACGTCTCTCGTCCCGGGTTGGGTTTTGATTCGGATCGCAATGCCGCCACCTTTCTGACCCCGAAAACCGCCATTGAATTGCCGGAGATGACGAAGCGCGAACTGGCGAGTCGCATCCTCGACGAAGTGATTGCCCTGCGCCGGCCGGCTTCGCTGGTCGCCGAGACCGGCCTGGTATCGAGCAACTCCAAGCTGCAGGAGTAGAAAGCGAAACCGCTCCTGCACGACGCCTCTGGTCCGGGCATGACAATTCTGTAGTGCAATTGACGGCTTTCCGTCCGGAGTTCTGGCGCTAATGTACCATAATGGAATTGTACATCCGCGACCGAAGCGTGGCGATGAAGGGACCTGCTGTTCTCTCATCTGCGCCATGTAAGCTATAAGAAATCCGGTTCACCATGCCGTTCGATCCCCAATCGCAACAAGCCATCGCCGCGCACATGCAGTTCCTGCGCGATCTTGGTATCTTCGATTTTTATCGTCGCAGCCATCCCCAGTTTGCCGGGGAGAAGGTAGAGGACGATCCCATCTCTATCTCACTCCCTGCACAGGAGCCCGTCATTCCCCCACGCAAGCCCGTCCCTTTGCAGCCGAGTGTCGGCTCGTTTGTAGCTCCGGCAAGCCGTGCCGAAGCGCTGCGCGCAATCCAGTACGAAATCGGCGACTGTACCCGTTGCGCTCTAAGCCGCGGCCGCAACAAGATCGTCTTTGGCGACGGTGACCCCAACGCGCGCCTCATGTTTGTGGGCGAAGGGCCGGGTGCGGACGAAGACGCGCAGGGGCTGCCCTTTGTCGGCCGCGCCGGCCAGCTGCTCAACAACATGATCGCTGCCACCGGACTGAAACGGGAGCAGGTCTACATTGCCAACATCGTGAAGTGCCGGCCGCCCCAGAACCGCGTGCCGGAGCCGGAGGAGGCCAACACCTGTTCCCCTTTTCTCTTCCAGCAGATTGACGTGGTCCGGCCCGAAGTCCTGGTGGCTCTGGGTTCGACTGCGGCAACTTATCTGCTGGGCGTCAAATCCTCCCTCAGCGGCCTGCGCGGGCGCATCCATGCCTGCCGGGGAACCAAACTGGTCGTGACTTATCATCCGGCGTTCCTGTTGCGCGATCCGCGGCAGAAAAAAGAAGCATGGCAAGACCTCAAGCTGGCCATGGCAGAGCTGGGATTGTCCGTTCCCTCCCGTTGATGTCCATCTTCTGTGATGTTGTGCTGCCGGTACCGCTCGACCGTGCCTTTACCTACAAGTTAAAGGCCGAAGACGATCCACCTGTCGGCGGCCGCGTGGTTGTACCCTTCCGCAACGAAAAGCTGATAGGGGTGGTCACCCGGTTGCATGATGAAGCTCCGCCGGTCGAGGCGCGGCCGATCGAAGCGGTGCTTGACCAGGAGCCGATCCTCAACGGCGAGCTCATGGAGTTGGCCGCCTGGATTGCGCAATACTACGTCGCGCCATTGGGCGAGGTGCTGCGCAGCATGCTTCCGCTCATGGCGGAGGTGCGCCGCTCGACCAGCTATCGCATCAGCGAAATCGGCCAAGCCATCCTGCTCGACGGCGCTCAGCAGGGTTCATCGCGCCGCTCGCGCCTCACCGCGGACGAACAGAACCTCGAGTACACCGTGCTGAACTATCTCTCCGACGGGCAACCGGCCAAGAGTGGAACCCTGCGCCATGCCACCGGAGCCACGGCCGAATTGTTGACCGGCATGCTGCGCAAGAAGTGGCTGCTGCGCGAAACCGAAGCCGCACCGCGCGATGCCCGCCGTATGCTGCGCTATGCGGTGCTGGTAGCGGATGCACGGCCGCCCAAGCTCAATGCCAATCAACTGGCCATTCTGGCCGAACTTGCCGGCGCGGGCGGTGAGTTGCCGGTTCCTGCCTTGCGCCGCCTGGACCTGCCTGCGACCACCTTGCAGACCCTGGTGAAGCGGGGTTTGGTTACCATCGAAGAACGGCCGGCGGCGTTTCATCTTGCCCGGGCAGTGCCGCATGTCCAACACGTGCTCAACCATGCCCAGAAAATCGCGCTAGATCAGATCGTGGCCGCGCTCGATAGTGAAGCCTTTAGCGCCTGCCTGTTGCACGGCGTGACGGGCTCGGGCAAGACGGCAGTGTACCTGGCGGCCATGCAGCGCGTGCTGCTCGCCGGCCGCTGCGCCATCCTGTTGGTTCCGGAGATCGGTCTCACCCCAGCGATGGCGGGTCAGTTGCATTCCTTCTTCGGCGCCAGCGTCGCCCTGCTTGCACTCCGCGCTCACACCTGACGAGCGCGCCGAGCAGTGGTATCGCATCCGGCGCGGGGAAGCGCGCATCGTGGTCGGCACCCGCTCGGCCGTCTTCGCGCCGGTAGAGAACCTGGGTCTCATCATCGTCGACGAAGAGCATGACACCTCTTACAAGCAGGAGGAGATCCCCCGCTACCACGCCCGCGATGTCGCCGTGATGCGGGCCAAGATCAGCCGTGCCACCGTCGTTCTGGGCTCGGCCACCCCGTCGCTCGAATCCTGGCGCAATGCGGAGATGGGAAAGTACTCCTTGATCGCGATGAAGGAGCGAGTCAACCAGCGGCCGCTGCCGGTGGTCGACCTGGTGGACATGCGGCAGGAGTTTCAGCAGACGGGCCAGGAGAGTATCTTTTCCCGCGTCCTGCTGGAGCGGGCCAAGGCCGCCCTGGATCGCGGAGAGCAGGCCATTATCCTGCTCAACCGGCGCGGCTATTCCTTTGCCGTGTTATGCCGTGCTTGCGGGGAGAAGCTGCAATGCGAGAACTGCGCCATCGCTCTCACCCATCACAAGCCCATCCTCCCGGGAGAGACGGTTGCCAGTCCTTCGGGTCAGCGGCTCAAATGTCACTATTGCGGATACGTGAAGACGGTGCCCAAGCGATGCCCCAAATGCGAGAGCGAGCATCTGTTTTACCTGGGCGCCGGTTCGCAGCAAGGCGAAGAGCGTCTGCAGGAACTCTTTCCCCAGGCCCGCATCGGCCGCATGGATCGCGATACCATCCGCAACCGGTTCGACATGGAACACCTTCTCGATCGTCTGCACAGCGGGCACATCAACCTGCTGGTGGGCACGCAGATGATCGCCAAGGGCCACGATATCCACGGCGTCACCTTTGTCGGCGTTGTGGGAGCAGACCATGCGCTCGGCCTACCGGACTTCCGCGCCGCCGAACGCGTCTTCCAACTGCTCACCCAGGTCTCCGGCCGTGCCGGACGCGGAGATCTGCCCGGCAACGTCCTGGTGCAGAGCTATTACCCGGAGCACTACGCCATCCAGTGCGCGGCCGCGCATGACTTCAGAGGCATTTGCAAAAAGGGAGATGCAATACCGCAAGTGGATGCACTACCCGCCCCACGCGGTGCTGGCCAACATCATCATCCAGAGCCCGCGCCTGGAGGAAGCCGCCGCCTGGGCCACGAGCCTGGGCAAGTGTTTCGCCGCTATGCCGCTGGAGCAGGTGCGCGTGCTGGGCCCCGCAAGCGCGCCGATCGTGCGCATCAAGCGCATCTATCGTTTTCATCTCCTGCTCAAGGCAGCCCAGCGGCAGGCCCTGGCCAGAACGCTGCGGGCAGGCCTGGCGCAAGCCGAGGCGCTGGGCATTCCCCGCCGCAACCTCATTGTCGACGTCGACGCCGTCAACCTGATGTAGTCGCGAGGCCCTCTACGCAGCGAGACGTCGGGCAGCACCCTCGACCGTAGCGGGAAAGATCTGCCATAATGCCTAGCGGAACAAATCGAGCATGCTGGTCCCGACAAACGGAGCGGGCAGGAACGTCAGCAACAGAATGGCCAGCGCCAGCACGCCAAGCCAGCGATGCTTGCCGGGCAAGCGCGGGAAATAGGGAACATGGGGATGACGCATTGCCGGCAGAAGCAGGATCACTCCCCACAGCACCCATCCGGTCCACAGAGTCACGCCCATGACCAGCAACAACACGGGCACGACAAACGTCATCCGGCGATGCCATCGGGGCGAAATCGCATACAGGATATGCCCGCCATCCAGCTGCCCCGCGGGAATCAGGTTGAGCGAAGTGACAAAGAGACCGACCCAACTCGCGATCAGGATGGGGTGGGGAAGCAGGTTATCCAGCGCAGGCACGCCGGGAACCCAGGCCGCGAGGATGCGGTCCAGGAGCGTGATGGTCAATGGCTGGTGAAACTGGACCAGCGCGGGAGCCGTGCCGGCGTCGACCGGCCGGGAGAGCAGGATGCCCAAGATCGTGGTGGGGACCGCTACCAGGTATCCGGCAATCGGTCCTGCGATACCCACTTCGATCAGCGCCCGGCGCGAAGGAATACGCGAGCGGATCCGGATCACCGCCCCGGCGGTGCCGCTCAGCGTCGGCGCGGGTAATACGTAGGGCCACGAAGCGCTAATGCCATGGCGTCGGCAGAGGAAATAATGCCCCGCCTCGTGGGCCAGCAAAATCCCTAAAAGCGCCAGCGAAAAAGACCAGCCGCTGGCCAGCGCCGAGGGATGATTCCAGATCCAGTGCAGCGGAAAAAGATCACCCTCGTTGGCCAGCGGCGGCTGGTCCAGGCGAAAGTTCCGCATGAGCAGCGCACCCGTGCTCGCGGTGGTGAAGATACTCACCACCAGCAGGCAAAGCGGCAGCCAGGCAATGGAGGGGTGTGTCCTCTGGGGAAAATCCGCGAGCTCTTCAGGACGCGGGAGAAGCGGTTATCCGCTAGTGGTCGGTGCTGCCATGGGCCGGGGCTATGAATCCAGCAGGTGAAGTTCCTTGCCTGGCTTGAAGCGAACAGCCTTGCCTGGAGTGATGGTGACTTCCGCACCGGTCCGCGGATTGCGGCCAATCCCTGTCTTGCGCGGGCGCACATTGAAGACCCCGAAACCACGGAGCTCAATCCGGTCGCCCGAAGCCAGAGCCTTTTTCAGGCTTTCGAAGACCGTGTCGACAGCCGCTTCCGCCTTGTTGCGCGGTAGTCCGGTCTTGGCGATTACTTGGTGGATGATGTCCTGTTTAATCAATGCCTTTACCCCGAGGGATGTGTAGGTAACTGCAATGCCGGGCTACGTCCTCATCGTATAGCGTGTTTCCTCTATGGTCCAGCGGCTTCAACAGGATGCGCAAAACCCGGCCTGCCGTAAGATGCAGTTTCCAGTAGACCATTTTTTACCCGGCATCCCTCCGCCCTGGTTCTCAAGCCGGCTTCTCAAGGAGTTGCATGTCGATTCAGTCCGACCGGTGGATTCGCGAGCAATCGCAAAAGGGATGATCGTCCCATTCAGCGAAAAGCAGGTGCGGGAAGGCGTGATCTCTTATGGCCTCTCCTCTTACGGCTACGACCTGCGCGTTTCCGATGAGTTTAAGATCTTTACCAACGTGAACAGCGCCGTCATCGATCCCAAGAATTTGACGAGCGGTCTTTCGTCACAGTCACTGCCGCATCCGTTCTGATCCCTCCCAATCCTTCGCGCTCGCCAGGTCGGTCGAATACTTTAAAATTCCCCGCGATGTGCTTACCATCTGCGTCGGGAAATCGACCTACGCCCGCTGCGGCATCATCGTCAACGTCACTCCCTTCGAGCCGGAGTGGGAAGGTTTCGTGACTCTTGAGATTTCCAACACCACCCCCTTGCCGGCCAGGGTCTATGCCAATGAGGGCCTCTGCCAGATTCTTTCTTCCGTCCGACGAGCCATGTGAAATCAGCTATGCGGACCGCAAGGGTAAGTACCAAAAGCAACAGGGTATCGTGCTGCCAAAGTTGTGATGGCCGACCCGACGAAATCACCTTCCCGCTTGCGGGTGGCGCTGCTTGAACCCGAGCCCATCCGCGTGCAGGGCTTTGTCACCCTCTTTCAGGATCATCCCCGGATCGAATTTGTGGTCTTCGAGCTGGCGCAGTTCCTGGCCGATCAGGAATTCAAGCTGGCCCTGCTGGGCCTCCACGGAGACCAGCTCCCGCTGCCGTTGGTCGGCACCATCCATGGTCTGCGGCCCGATGTCCGGCTGGTCGTCATGGGCCCGGACGCCAACGACGAAGTCATCCTGCAGGCGATCACCTCCGGGGCCAAGGCGTATCTCGAAGCCAGCGCCACCCCGCAGCAGGTCGAACAGGCGATCGAGATCGTCAGCCAGGGGTCCATCTGGGCGCCACGCCGGGTATTGTCAATTTTCGTCGATCGCGCAACCCGGCCTTCCCGCTCGGCGGCCCCGGCTTCGGCTCAGTTCACGGCCCGGGAGACAGAGGTACTCAAGCTCCTGGTCGCCGCTCGATCCAACCGCGAGATTGCCAGGACGCTGGGCATCGAAGAGCGAACCGTGAAAGCGCATGTGGCCAAACTCATGCGCAAGGTAGGGGTGGAGAACCGGATCGCCCTCTCCATTTATGCGGTTACCAACTCCATCGTCACTCCAAACCCGGATTAGCGCCGCGCTCAGTCATAGGGGGTACTTTAGTACAGGGTACCTTAGTGACATTGCTTGGTTACCCGTCTTGGAAGACAGTTACTTTAGAAACAACGCAGATCTGGGGACGGGGCTTCTGATGGCGAACTTTGCAATCACCAGCCCCCATTTTTTTGTCCGCTCTGCATCGCCTTTCGCTCTTTTCCTGCAATTGACTCAACTCCTGGCGCTATTCCCGCATCCAGCAACTACGCGTACCTAGTTTCTTCGTCCCGTCCGGTCTGTAGAAGCTGGAACGGTGCATCAAGCGTGATTGCTCTTGTCAATTGATAGCGGCTTTTCCGGAGAAAAGCCGCGTCCAACATCAGCGAATTTGGTAACGTGCGGTTGAATGTCCCACCTGGAGATTTGAAAGACCATGAAACAGATTTTTGCAATTTTTTGTGCGCTTGGAATGGCGCTCACCGCCTTGTCTGCCTCTGCAGCCGACGATAAGGCCACAATCGACGCGCGCATCGCCAGCGCGAAAGACGTCCTGGACGCGATCATGGCGACCCCGGACAAGGCGATCCCGAACCAGATCATGTCCCAGGCCACCTGCGTGGGTGTGGTTCCCAGCGTGAAGAAAGGCGCCTTCGTGGTCGGCGCGGAATACGGCCAGGGCGTCGTTACCTGCCGCACCGGGCACGGCTGGAGCGCTCCTGCCTTCATCAAGATTGCCGGGGGAAGCTTCGGCTTTCAGATCGGCGGCCAATCCACTGACCTGGTGCTGGTGGCCGTCAACGATAAGGGGTTTCAGGACCTGTTGAAGAACAAGTTCAAGATCGGCGGCGACGCCTCGGCCGCGGCGGGCCCGGTAGGCCGCGACTCCCAGGCTGCAACCGACTGGAAGCTTAACGCCGAGTTGCTTACCTATTCCCGCGCCAAGGGGCTCTTTGCCGGCATCGACCTCACCGGAGCCGTGGTAGACGAAAATATCGATGCCACGCGACGTTCTATGGAGTAGCCCACCCTGGTGCGCAGATCCTGAAGGGTGAAGTCGCGACCCCACCGGATGCACAGGCCGTTTGTGCGCACGGTGGCCAAGTACTTCTCCGACGTAAGGAAATAGCTTTTCTCCCTATATCCCTTGCTCGACACTACCTCCTGTTTAGAGAACTGCCCGGCGATCCCGGGCAGTTTTTTTTCTGCCGCCGTTTAAACTGAAATGGCCGCGGGGACTCGGGGGCAGCTGTGGAAGCGGATGCGAAGACGACTGGAATTCATACTGGTGTGGACCCTGGTGAAGCTTCTCGGCTTGCCTCCGAGGGGTGTCGCCCGGCGAGTGGGAGCGTGGTAGGCCGAGTCGCCCTGGTCCTCACTCCGCGTCTGCGCCGCGCTGGCCATCGTAATCTCGCCTTGGCTTTCCCCCAGAAGACTGCAGCCGAGCGGCAACAAATCCTGCGCAAACTCTACCGCAATCTGGGCTGGTTACTGGCCGAGTTCTGCCAGATGCCGCGTTACACCCCGGGAATGACCAACAGCTTTATCCGCTATGAGGGGCTGGAGCACTACCTGGCGGCGCGCGATCAGGGTAAAGGAGTTCTCATCCTCACCGGCCATCTGGGCGCGTGGGAATTATCCAGCTTCTATCACTCGCTGATGGGGTATCCCATGAGCATCGTCATCCGCCGCCTGGATAATCCGCTGGTCGACCACCTGGTCAACCAGATCCGTTGCCTGCACGGCAATCAAGTGCTGCACAAGGATGACTTTGCCCGCGGCCTGCTGGCCTCCATGCGCCGCGGTGAGACGGTGGGCATCCTGATGGACACCAACATGACCCCGCCCCAGGGGGCGTTCGTCGATTTCTTTGGCCACCCCGCCTGTACCGGATCGGGACTGGCGCGCGTCGCCATGAAGACCGGGGCCCAGGTGCTGCCCGGCTTTCTGCTCTGGGAAGAGTCAACGCAGCAGTATGTGCTGCGCTTCGGCGCGCCCCTCAACCTGGCATGCAGCGGAGACGTGGAGGCGGACGCGGTTGCCCATACCGCCTTGTTCACCAAGGTGATTGAGGACTACATTCGCCAATATCCCGACCAATGGCTTTGGGTGCACCGCCGCTGGAAGACCCGGCCGCAGGGCGATGCCGCGATCTACACTTGAGTCGGAACAGGAGCAACAACTTGCCCGCGACCATCACGCTGAGTCAACTGGCTGTAAACCTCGGGGCGGAGGTCGATCACGGCTCGGCGGACCCGGTCATCACCGGGGTCTCCAGCATCGCGGCGGCGGGACCGGGATGCCTGGTCTTCGCCGAAGAAGAAGCCTCCTTCGCGGCCGCGCTCGCGTCCTCTGCCGCTGCGGTTCTCGTATCGTCCAGGTTGGCGGTCCCGAGCGGCAGCAAACCGGTTCTGCGCGTTCCCCAGCCACGGCTGGCCTTCGCCCGGGCGGCAGTCTTGCTGCGTGGCGCGCCGCCCTCTCCGTCCATCCACGCTACGGCTGTGGTTGCTCCTGGGGCGCAGATTGCCGCGGACGTCTCGATTGGCCCCCATGCCTTCATCGAGGAGGGAGCCAGCATCGGCGCAGCCACCACCATCGGCAGCGGAGCAGTGATCGGCGCCGGCGTCTCCATCGGCAGCAATTGCCGCATCTACCCCCGGGTCGTCATCTACTCCGGCGTCACCCTTGGCGATCGGGTGGTGATTCACGCCGGGGCGGTGCTGGGCGCCGATGGCTTCGGCTACGTCCGCGATCGGGCGAGTGGGGAGTACACCCAATTTCCCCAGCAGGGAACGCTGATCATCGAGGACGATGTTGAGGTGGGCGCCAACACCACCATTGACCGCGGCGCCCTCGAAGAAACCCGGATCGCTCGCGGAACCAAGCTCGACAACCTGATTCACATCGGCCACAACTGCAACATCGGACGCAATGTCGTCATCGCGGCCCAGACCGGCATCTCGGGTTCCAGTACGGTGGGCGACGGCGCAATCCTGGGCGGCCAGGTGGGCATGGGCGATCATGCCCTGATCGGCCCCGGGGTCATCGTCGGGGGACAGGGCGGCATCCTGCCCAAGAAGAAACTTCTCGGACCGGGAATCGTCTTTTGGGGAACCCCGGCCAAGCCGGTCAGGCAATACCTGAAGGAATTGGCGACCCTGGCCCGGCTGGCATCCAGAACCGGGGAAAAGTAGATGGCGATTGTGGTGGTGGGCGGGCACTCGCGCAGCGTGGGGAAGACCTCGGTGGTGGCCGCTTTGATCGCCCGGCTGCCCGAGCGCAACTGGACCGCCTGCAAGATCACCCAGTTCGGCCACGGTTTTTGCAGCGCCAACGGCGAGCCCTGCGATTGCCAGACGGACGAGCACACCATCGCCATCAGCGCTGAGCGCGATCCCAATACCGGCACTGACAGCGCCCGCTTTCTAGCCGCCGGAGCCAAGCGGTCGCTCTGGGTCCGCACCCGCATCGGCCGTTTGGCTGACGCCATGCCGCGTATTCGCCAGGAGATCGCCGCGGCTGAGAACATGATCTTCGAGTCCAACAGCTTGCTGCAGTTTCTGCGTCCTGATCTCTATCTCACGGTCCTGGACCATGCCACAGCAGACTTCAAAGACTCCGCGCGGCTATTCCTGGACCGCGCCGATGCCGTGTTGTTGCGTTCTTCGGGACAGGAACTCATACCGCAATGGAACCAGGTATCTTTGCGGCTGCTGGCAGGCAAGCCACGCTTCCTGATCACGCCGCCCGATTTGATCGGAGACGACCTGGTCGCCTTTGTGCAGCAAAGATGCTGGAGGCAATGAAGATAAACGCTCAAAGTAAACTGCATGACCGGAGCTCAGTCGCACGAGGAATCTGCAGAGCTTCCGTACACAGCGCTAGAAGCGGTGTGACCGAAGCAAAAGCGCTTGTGATTTGCTCTTAGGACGGCCGCTCCTCGCGACGTCTTAGGCCACAGCATTGCTAAATCGCCCTAGTTCAGTCCGAGGGCGGGAGGGTGAACCCAGCTGCCTCTCTATTTCAGCGGGAAAGGCTCGGCCTTGATGGAACCGTCGCGTTGCTTGAGCAGGATCTGTACTTTGCTCTCCGCGCTATCCAGCTCTTGCTTGCATTGCGCCGAGAGGCGCATGCCCTCCTCGAACATCTTGATCGAGTCTTCGAGCGGCAGATCACCGCGCTCCAGCTGAGCGACGATGCCCTCCAACTGTTTCAGCGATTCCTCAAACGTTGCCAACGACAGCCCTCTTCCTTTCCTGGGGTAGTACACACCTCTAGAATCTCCACCGCGAAAGGGTAGCGGCCAAACGGCGCGCTGACCTGCACCCCCTGGATCATCGGGCGCGCCGCCGCCAGCATCTCCCGCGCGATGAGAATTCCTTCCGCGCGCGCTCGCTCAGGAGTGTCCGCCTTTTGCATGCGCAGCATGATCTCGTCGGGCATGGAGACCCGCAGATCGTTCTTCATGAATTCGGCATTGCGCAGGCTGGTCAGCGGCCAGATCCCCGCAATGACCGGGATGCGAAAGCCCTCAATGCGCTTGAGGAAAGCCTCCAGCAGCTTCAGGTCAAATACCGGCTGGGTAATCGCATATTCAGCTCCCGCTTCTACCTTGTAGGCGAAACGGCGAATCTCGTTGTCCATATCCGGCAAGCCGGGATTGGCAGCCACGCCGATGGTTAAGCCGCTGGAGACACCGACGGGATTGCTTCCCAGATCCAATCCGTGGTTCAAACGCCGTACGATGTTCACCAGTCCAATGGCATCGACATCGAAAACTGCCGTGGCATCCGGGTAATTGCCCAGCTTGGGCGGATCGCCGGTGAGGCAAAGAATATTCTTCAAGCCGATCGAAGAAGCCCCCAGCAGGTCGGATTGGATGCTCAGCAGGTTGCGGTCGCGACAGGTATAGTGCAGCAGCGCTTCCATGCCGGTCTGCTGAATCTGGATACACAGGCTCTGCGCGCTCATGCGCGGCGCCGCTCGAGACAGGTCGGGGACATTGATGATGTGGACCCCATTTTGCCGCAGCATCCGGGCCGCCGCGAGCTCGCGTTCGCAGGTGATGCCCTTGGGGGGAACCATCTCCACCATGGTGACAAAGGTGCCGCCGGCAATCAGCCCGCCCAGGCGCGATCGCTCGGCCATTGGCGCGGGCACGATCTCGGACGCAACCGGCGCCTCCTTGACTGCGTGATGGGTGACATCCATCGCGTCCATCGCGCGCAGGGAGGATTTCATCGACCGGATATGACTGGGCGTCGTGCCGCAGCAGCCACCAACAAATTGCACCCCAGCCTTGACCAGCTTGCGGGCGAAGCTCGCCATGTATTCCGGCGAGCAGAGGTAAATGTTTCGCCCCTCCACAGCGCGCGGCATGCCGGCATTGGGCATGGCGACCAAGGGCAGGCTGGTGACCGCAGCCATCCGCTCGATTGCGGTCAGCACGGTCGCCGGTCCTACGCTGCAGTTGCAGCCGATGGCATCCGCACCCCATTCGGTTAACCGGGCGGCGGCCGTTTCCGGGGAAGAGCCATCCAGGCAATTGGCGTCCTCATCGACCGTCACCATCACCAAAATGGGCAGCGACGGAGCCGTGGATTTTGCCGCAAGAATCGCCTGCTCCGCCTCGTTCAACGCCGAAACGGTCTCGATCAGCAGTAGATCGACCCCGCCTTCCGCCAGGCCGCGAATCTGCTCCGCAAATGCTGCCTGCGCCTCATCGAGGCCGATCTTTCCCAGCGGCTCCAGCCGTGCGCCCAAGGGGCCCGACAGCGCCTGCAATCCAGACCTTTCCGCTTTGCTTGTCGGCTCGCTGGTTCACTGCCTTGCGCGCTATTTCGACCCCGGCCCGGTTGATCTCGATCACCTTGTCCGCCAGGCCATAGCGCTGCAAACGCAGGGCATTGGCGCCAAATGTATTGGTCTCGATAATCTCCGCGCCCGCCTGCAGATACTCCTCGTGGACGGTTCGCACCACTTCCGGCTGGGAGAGATTTAACTCGTCGTAGCAGCGGTTGATGAAGATGCCGCGAGAGTACAGACTGGTCCCCATGGCGCCATCGCAGAGCACCGTTCGCGTTCCGAAGATCTCCGTCAGCCGATTCTTCATAGGGTAAGTCTAACTATGCTAAGCCACCCGGAGCGCGAAAGCCAACCCGCCGCTTTGTTATACTTGGCCTTTCCCGCATGTGCGCCGCGTGGTGATTCTGGTGAGGTCTTAGGTTGAACAAAAGAAGTCTCCGGTCGTTGTGTGCCCTTTCTGCGCTAGCCTGCTCTGTATTCGTACTTCTGGCCGGATGTGGCCAGAGCTATTACTTTGGCGGCCGGGCTCTTCCCCCCAGCGGGATACTCAACCGCGTTCTGATCGCGGTCCAGAACCCTGGCGCCCTGACCAAGGGCACGCTCGAGATCGTGGACGCCTATTACGACATCCGCCACAGCTTTAACAACAAAGTTGCCGCCTTCAGCGTCGCGGGATACTCGGGAGCCGATCCGCTGACGATCCAAAATATGCCGGAAGAGCAGGCCGGTGCGGTCTACGGCGCGGGCGATGGCAGCTACGCCCTGTTGAGTTACGCCAGCGAAAAGCAAACGACCACCGTAAGCTTGCCCGGGGCGTCCTCCAGCGTTTTTATCTCGCGCGACCAAAGGTATGTGTTTGCCGCCAGCCAGACGGCGCACACGCTCACCATTCAGGACCGGGTACTCGGTACCAGCTATGGATTGAATTTGCCCAACGTCTACCGCGTCTCCATCAACCCCAGTGGTTCTGCCGCCTTGGCCTTCGTGCAGGATAGCAACCTGGTCTACAGCGTCTATAAATTGCAGGCAAATCAACACGCGCCCGCCAATGCGGAGGATTGCGAGCCGCAAAACCTGCCCGTGTACTGCTTGCTGCCGGTGCCGGGTACCTTTGATAGGCCCACCAAGGCGGTATTTTCCGCGGATGGCACCACAGCGTTTGTACTCAATTGCGGACCGGAGTGCGGCGGTGTCCAGGCCAGTGTCAGCTTCCTGCCGGTCGCCGGGATCATCATCCAGAGCGGTGCGCCCATACCGCCGGGTGCTCCCACCACTGTGACCGCCACGGTGCCCATTCCAGGCGGCGACACCGATGCCATCCAGAATGCAAATCTCTTGTACCTGGCCGGGCAGCAGTTGCAACCCGATGGCTATTTCGCTGGGTACCTTTCGATACTCGACACCAACGCCAAGCAGGTTACGGGTGCCTACTCCATTAGCGATGGGACGCATCTGAAGATGCTATTCGCCGACAACAATACGCTCTGGGTCGGGTCGCAGCTCTGTACCCAGGGGGAACGCTATCATCTAGGCGCGACCACAGACCTCGGTTGCCTCACCATGTTCAACACTGCGAGCAATTCGGTTACGATGATCGACTCCTACAAGGGCGACGCGACCGGCATCGCCGCGGTGCTCGGCCTGAATAAGGTCTATACCGCCGAGGGTGGGCAGGTGTACATCTACAACACCGCCACTGGTGCGTCGATGGACAACTCCCAGGTGACCGTGGTGGGCACGGCTTACGATGTGGCCTACATGGACGCGCCGAGCGATGACGACAACACCACGTATTAAATCTTCCACAGCATGAGCGACCCTGCCCCGGTCGATGTTCTCGCCATCGCCGCCCATCGGGACGACGTGGAGCAGACCTGCGGCGGCACGCTTTTGCGCATGCATTCGCTGCAATTGCGTACGGCCATTCTCGACCTGACCCAGGGCGAGGCCGGTACCCGCGGTTCTGCGCAGGACCGGGCCAGGGAGGCCGAGGAGGCAGCCCGCATCCTGTGCGTCGACTGGCGGGGCGCGCTCGATATCCCCGACGGCCGGGTGGAAAACACCTGGGAGAACCGCATCAAGATCGTTCGTAAACTACGCCAGTTGCGGCCTCGGGTGGTGATTCTGCCCTACTGGCAGGGACGGCATCCTGACCATTACAACAGCTCGACGCTGGGATATGAGGCTTGCTTCCTTGCCGGCCTGGCCAAAATCGAGACCGGCGATCCGCCTTTTAGGCCCTTCAAGATCGTCTATGCCAGCCTCTATGCCGACACCCGGCCGAGCTTTGTCGTCGACATTACGCCCTTCATCGAGGAGCGCTTTCGCGCTTTGCTTGCCTATCGCTCGCAATATGCCGATCAGCCTGCGGGTGGGACCCTTTTTGTGCCCCACGATGAGATCCGCGAACGCACCTTCTCCGTCGCCCGCCACTATGGCCTGCTGGGCGGCGTCCGCTATGCGGAGCCGTTCGTTCAGAAAGAAGTGGGGTTGGTCGACGACCTCACGCTGCTCCCGGTGGCCTCAATTTAAAAGCTCTAAAATGGAGCCATGCAGCAAACCTGGGATGCATCCCTTTACGCCGGCAATGGCCGTTTTGTGGCGTTGCTCGCCGATTCGCTGGTGGATGCGCTGCAGCCCAAGGCGGGCGAACGCATTCTTGACCTGGGGTGCGGCGACGGCTTCCTGACCCAGCGGATTGCTGAATCAGGAGCGACGATGGTCGGAGTCGACTCCTCGCCGCAGATGATTGCCGCGGCCAAAGAGCGGGGAGTGGACGCACGCTACGCCAGCGGGGAAGCGCTGCCCTTCGACCAGGAATTCGACGCCGTCTTTTCCAACGCTGCGCTGCACTGGATGCGTGATCAGGATGCTGTTCTCCAGGGCGTGTACCGGGCGTTGAAGCCGGGGGGCCGTTTCGTGGCCGAGTGTGGTGGTCAGGGAAACATCGCCGCGATTCGCGTAGCATTGCTGGCGGTGTTGACTGCCCGCGCCATACCGCCGGAGCGCATCGAAAGCAATCGCTTCTTTAGCAACACCGAATATCGCGCCCTGCTGGAGAGCCACGGCTTCCTGGTTCAGGAGGTCACGCTGACGCCGCGTCCTACCCCGCTCCCCTCGGGCATGGCCGACTGGCTCCAGACCTTCCGTAGCAGCGTGCTCGAGCAACTGCCAGCCACCGAACGGCCACTTGCCATCGAGCAGATTGTCAACCTGCTCAAACCTGTTCTATGCGATCGCGAGGGGAACTGGACTGCCGACTACATGCGGCTGCGCTTTGTGGCGCGCCGGCCCTGAACAGGTGCAGAAAAAAACTCGCTTAACGAAGCGCACGGCGTTCCAGGCTGCGGAAAAAACTCATGTTTTGTATCAGGGCACGACTTTCAGTCGGGCCGTATCCGACGCCACAGATGAGGGCTTTAGCCCCTGCGCGGCGCATCCCGCACGCAAATGCTTGTACCAAGATAATTCCGAGCAATGCGCAGGCGACGCGAGACCCTTTCGCTACTGCCGAGAAGTATCCATGCGGTGTCACTTAGCTGGAAAGAAAAACGCAGGGGCTAAAGCCCAGATCTTTGTAAAGCCTCTACGGCCCGACTGAAGTCGTGCCCTGATACAAAGCATCAGAGCGGTGACCACCGGAAAACTCGGCATTTCCGCAGATCTGGATCTAGCTGCGCTGCTAAGTAAGCCCCACCCCTAGGAAAGCGGCTGCTGACCGCGGTAGTTGCCCGCGCCCGCCATGGCCGCCGCCGGCCCCAGCGCGGGGAGATATACCCGCACCGCTGCTCCGGGAAAAATGGGGTCCGTGCTATTGGTCAGCTCTATTTTGCCGCCATGCTTCTCTACGATTCCCCGGCTCACCCACAACCCGAGACCGGTTCCCTGTTCTCCTTTGGTGGTGAAGAAGGGCTTGAAAAGTTTGGCTTGATGGGCATCTTGAACCCCTGGACCGCTGTCAGTAATCGTCACCAGGGCGCCGGGACGGCTATCCGCGGGGAACGACGACTCGACCATGACCTGCACCCGTCCGCCCCGTCCCGATGCTTCGGCTCCGTTGGTGATCAGGTTGGTGAATACCTGCCGCAACTCCCCGGGAAATCCCTGGACGTTTTCGCCAGGACCCAGCCTTCGATCGATCGCGATGGCCTGGTCTTTCAACTGCCGGTCGAGCAAGAGCAACACGCTTTCGAGTAACTCGCGCAGATCCACTTCCACCGGAGCCTTGGGCTCGCGATAAAGGCCGAGCATGGCGCGGCTGATCTGCAGGGTACGGTTTAGTTCCTGCTGGGCCATGGTGAGGTATCGCTGCAGCAAATTCGGATCGGTCTCGTTCGCCATCAGGTAATGAAGATTGGCGACGGAGTCCAGCGGATTATGAATTTCATGGGCGATGCTTGCGGAAAGACGTCCGGCGACGGCCAGCTTCTCGTGCGCCCTCAGGGCCTCATCTCTTCGCCGCAGGTCGGTGATATCGCGAAAGACCAGCACCACGCCCGCCACTGCGCCCTTGGCATCGCGAATCGGCGCGGCGCTTTGATCGATTAAGTACTCCGTGCCGTCTTTGGCGATCAGCCACGAATGATTTGTCGCTGCGGGGTCTTTGATCTCCGTCCACGCACCGGGATTCTTTACCGGTTCCCGTGTTTCCTCATCGATCGTGCAGAAGACGGTTTCGAGCCGCCTCCCTTTCGCGTCTTCCAGTGTCCAGCCAGTCAGATGCTGAGCCACCGGGTTCATGAGTTCCACGCGGCGCTGGTGATTGCAGGCGATTAGGGCATCGCCCACCGATTCCAGAGTCGTCTGCAGCCATTGCCGGCTCTCAATGAGCTCATCCGCGCGCTCGTGCGCTTCTTCGAGTGATGCGCGGAACGCCCCGGAGACCTGCCTCATATTCCGCTGCGTGTAGATGCCCAGAACGATACCCGTTCCAATGGAAGACAAAATCAAAATCGCCATCAGCGTACGAACCTGGGAGTTGGTGGACTCTACCTCCTCGTCGCGCCGCTTGACCTCGATTTGGGTCATGGCGCCGATCCGGGTCCTTAAGGTGGCCATCAGTTGGCCCCCGTTCAGGTCCAGCGCCGTGTCCCCGAATATCTTTCCAGCGCGCAGGTTATCCAGCGCCTTACCGGCAAACCCCATCCAGGCCTCATGGCTGTCACGGATCAGGCGTAGCCGCGTAAGCTGGTCAGGATCGTCCCGGACCAGGTACAGCAGGCGGTCTAAAGTTCCGTGCAGCGCGCCTTCCGCATTCTGATAGGGCTCAAGGGTGGTTGTGTCGTGGGTGAGCTGGTAATCCCTGAGGCCCGTCTCCTGATCGACGACCAGCCGTTCCAACTCGTTCAGCATGGCAGTGATGCGATCGGTGTGGTCAATCCGTCGCTGTTCCCTCAGGGTGCGTTGGAATTGCCAGGCCAGCACCAGGGCCAGGAGCAGAAGCAGGACCAAAGGCAGCAGTACTGTAGTAACCAGGATTTGCCGGAACTGATGGAGATTCACCGGGAGCCGCCTCGTCCATCGGGAGCGTTCGTCTGCAAGAGGTCCTTCAGCTTTTCGACCAGGGTGAACGCGCCGTCCCCTTTGGTTGCGGAGACACTCACCACCCGCATCACCTCTTCGGGAAGGGCCACATAGGCCGAAAGCATGAGGATCGGTATGTCGGGCTTTCGCTTGCGCAGGATGGCGGCTACCTGACCCCCGTCCATGCCCGGCATGGCGTAATCCACTATCACTGCGTCAATCTCCTCGGTATCGAAGAGCGATAAACCGGACACCCCGTCCTTTGCCGTCAGAACGGAGAAGCCCTCGCGCTCCAGAACCATCTTCCGGATCTCAAGGCCGAGATCTTCATCGTCGATACACAAGATGACTGGACGCGACACGGTTACCGTCCTCGGCAAAGATCTACTCTATAACTGCCACAACGCAGCCGGTGAGTGCCATATATGAAACTTGCTATTGACAGGAAATCCGGGGGATACCGGGATTTTTGCCAAACAGGCAAGGATTCACCGTAGTTTTGCATTCCCCCTATGCGATTAGGTTACGCTAAACGCATCCGCCCAGAGCGTTCTGGCCTGCCACTTAAGTGGGCGTATCCTGTGCGGCACGAAGCTGAGGGAGATCGAGTTGAGTCAAACCGTATGCGTCCTCGAAGATGATCCGGATATATCCCGCTTGGTACAGCATCATCTGGAAGCCGCAGGTTTTGGTGTACGTGTCTACAGCACCCCGGCAAACCTCGTCCCCGACGCCGAGCGCCAGGCGCCCGTGCTCTTTCTTTTGGACATCATGGTTCCTGGCGGAGACGGCCTCGATGTGTGCCGCCGTCTGCGCAGCAATCCGGCTCTCAGCACGATTCCGATCATCTTTCTCACCGCCCGGGCGGGGGAAAACGATCGCGTCCTGGGCCTGGAACTGGGCGCCGACGACTACATCACCAAACCCTTCGCCACGCGGGAACTGATCGCCAGGGTCAAAGCTGTGCTGCGCCGCTTTGAACGGCCTACGGCACCCTCCATTATCAGCTTCGAGGAAGTGGTCATCGATGCCAGTGCGATGCAATTGAAGGTGCGAGGAGAGCTCACTACCACCACCGCGACCGAATTCCGATTGCTGGACTACCTTGCCCGGCATCCAGGCCGCGTCTTCAGCCGCGATCACCTGCTCGACGCCGTCTGGGGCGATGCCCGCTTTGTGACCCCACGCTCCGTGGACGTCTATGTGCGCCGCATACGTGAGAAAATCGAGACTGATCCCGAGAGCCCCCGATATCTCAAGACTGTCCGTGGCGCGGGCTATCGTTTCGAGGTCCCCCGGCTGGTGGAGGAACCACGCAAGTCAGCTTCCTAAGCTCCGGATCTGAAAGAGGATAGCCTCGTGACGGGCAGGGTCTTCAGCAAGCTGTTCTTCGCTTTCGTGGTGGTGCTCTTTCTGGGCATGGTGGTGCTCGACTTCTCTCTGCGCCAGGTGATGGAGCAGTCGCTGCGCGCACAGGAAGAGGATTCCCTGGTAGGCGAAGCCCGCCTGCTGGCAGCGCATATAAGCGCCTCTGGTCCTGCATCCCCCCATGCTCAGTCTTTTGATGCCCAGTCTTTGCAGCGGATAGCCCGCATGGACAGCGCCGCCACCGGTGCGGAAGTCGCCATCTTCAATGCCCAGGGCCATGTAGTTGCCTCCTCCCAAGACGATCCGGCACCGGACAATTCGCTGCCCGAGATCGTCGCTGTCGTTGATCAACATCAGCCCCTGGGCCGCGCCCGGCGCGGCGGCACGCTATACGTTGCCGTTCCTGCCGGCCCGCTGGTGGTACGTCTGGCCTACCCCTTTATTGGCGTTCCTGCAGCGGTGCATGTGCTGCGCCGGGGTATTGTGCTGGCTTCGCTGCTCTCCCTGCTGGTGGCGACGCTGCTGGCAGCATGGCTGGCGCAGCGGGCCGCCAAGCGTTTGGCCCGCATCGTGGTCTTCGCCAACCGCATCGCCGCCGGCGACCTTTCGGCGCGAGTGGAAGAGGGCAATCTGGATGAGATCTCCGCGGTCGCCCATGCGCTGGACGTTACCGCCAGCCGGTTGGAGCACAGCTTTCATGCTCTGGAGAGCAGCCGCAGCGAGTTGACGGCACTGCTGGACAGCATGCAGGAGGCGGTCATCGCCATCAACCCGCAGGGACAGGTGAGTTGGTGCAATGCCGTCATGCAGCGGATCGCGCTGAGCCCGGTCCAGGAGGGCCGCGCCCTGGTGCATTCCGTTCGCGACCCCGAGGTCCTCTCCGCGGTGGGGGCGGCCCTCACCCAACGCCAGGCCAGCCGGCGGCGTGCCACCTCCGTTTCCCCGGGCAAAATCTTTGAGGTCAACGCTGCTCCCATGCCCGGAGGGGGCGCGGTCGCCGTGTTGCATGACGTCTCTGAAATCGAGCGCTCTGAGACTACCCGCAGGGACTTCGTGGCCAATGTGTCTCACGAATTGCGCACTCCGCTTACTTGCATCACGGGGTACGTTGAGACCCTGCTCGATGACCCCGGGCTGAGCGATCAGGCGCGCGAGTTCCTGCAGATCATTCTCAAGAACGCGGCGCGCATGAACCGCCTGACGGAAGACCTCCTGGCTCTGGCCAGCGTGGAATCCGGCGACTACAAGCTGCGTCTACAAAAAATCCAGGCTGGGCGGCTGGTCGAAGAAGCCGTCGGCTCATTGGCGGGGCTGGCGCTCGATTCCTCGGCGGTCCTCGAAGTGGGCGAGACCACCGATGAGCCGGTGATGGCCGATCTCGACGCACTGAGCCAGGTCTTCGGAAACCTGGTCGAGAATGCGATGAAATATGGCAAAGCAGGGGGCCGCGTGCGGGTGGGGGCACGCAAGCAGGAGGCGATGGTCGAATTCTACGTGCAGGACTTCGGGCCCGGCATCGCGTATGAGCATTTGCCTCGTATCTTTGAGCGCTTCTACCGGGTCGATAAAGCCCGCTCGCGGGAATCCGGCGGGACTGGGCTAGGATTGGCGATCGCCAAGCACATCGTCCAGGCCCACGGAGGACACATTCGCTGCGAGAGCGAACTTGGGTTCGGTGCGACTTTTCTCTTTCGCCTGCCGTCCGTTGCCCCCAGTGTGCCCACCTTGCCGGTAGCCGGGTCCGCTCCAGTGGCATCCACGCAAACTGTTGAAAAATAAATGCTTGCGACCCCAGCGCGATAGCCTTTTCTCGTCATATTCACGGTCTTGTAAAGAACCATTCACAGACACAACTGAGAATCAGGATAATTTTCCTGAGGTGGAACGTGAGAAAGACAATCTGGTTGTTAGCCGCTGCCATCAGTGCAACGGTTTGCGTGGGCCACGCGCAAAAGCTCAATGGAGCGGGAGCGACCTTCCCATATCCTATTTATTCCAAGTGGTTTAGTGAGTATATGGCCTCCCACCCCGGGGTCTCGATCAATTACCAGTCGATCGGCAGCGGTGGGGGCATTCGCCAGGTTACGGCCGGAACGGTCGATTTTGGCGCCAGCGACGTCACCATGACGGACGAACAGCTGGCCGCCTCGAAAGTGAAGATTCAGGCCATTCCTGCTGTACTAGGCGCGGTGGTCCCGATCTTCAACCTGGAGGGCGTCAGTGACCTGCGTATAGGGCCTGACGTGATGGCTGATATCTATCTGGGCAAAATCTCCAAGTGGGATGATGCACGCATAGCCAAGGACAATCCGGGCGTCAAGCTACCCTCTCAGGATATTTTTGTCGTCCACCGTTCTGACGGAAGCGGCACAACTTTTATCTTCACCGACTATCTGTCCAAGGTCAGCAAAGATTGGGCAGGCGGTCCCGGCAAAGGCGCGTCGCCAAGCTGGCCGAGAGGAATCGGCGCCAAGGGCAACGAAGGCGTTGCCGGCTTTGTTCGCCAATCGCCAGGCGCGATCGGGTACGTCGAACTCATTTACGCCTTGCAGAACAAGATTCCCTTTGCCTATGTAAAGACCGCTGGTGGAACTTGGGTCAAGGCGTCCATAGAGGGAGTGTCGGAAGCGGCCGCGAGCGTGAAGAGCATGCCGGCCGATTACCGTGTTTCCATAACCAATGCCCCCGGGAATTCTTATCCCATCTCCAGTTTCACCTGGCTTCTGATTCCCAACCCGGCCAAGGACCCCACCAACGGGAAGATCCTGATCGATTTTCTTAAGTGGATGCTGCAGCATCAGAATGAGGCCAGCTCGCTCTACTACGCTCCGCTTCCTGCCCCGGTGGCGCAGAAGGTCAGTGCCACCATCAACACGCTCAAGTAAAGCACTGATGATATTCTGGCCCGGCAGCGCCTTCGTCCCATGAAGCCAGCGCACCATAATCTTTTTCATTTCAAAGGTTTGTGTCGTGCGCTGGTTTAACCTCAAATTCACTAAACCCCGCTACGGTATGAGTGGTGAAACCAGAGACTCAGGTGCCGCGAGTGGCTGGCCAGGCTGACGTGACCCAGCGAACAGAAAGCGATGCGTCTCCCGGCGCTGAGCCTTCGCCCTCTCCCGTCCGCGAGTATCTTCTTAGCTGCGGCAGCTCCTCGCTTGCCGATCGCACCTTCAGCTTCCTCATGTTGCTGTGTGCGCTCAGCATCTTCGCCATTGTTCTGTTGATCCTGGTCGAGCTCATCTCGGGCTCGAAGCTCACCATTTCAAAATTCGGAATGTCGTTTTTCTTCGGGTCCGCCTGGGATCCGGTCAACGGCAACTTCGGCGCATTGCCGTTTATCTACGGCACCGTGGTCTCTTCGATCCTGTCACTCATTATTGCCGTACCCTTGGCGGTCGGTGTTGCCATCTTCCTCACCGAGATGTGCCCCGCCTGGCTGCGCGGGTTCCTGGCCTTCTTTACCGAATTGTTGGCGGCGATTCCCAGCGTGGTTTACGGTCTGTGGGCAGTTTTTGTCATGGTTCCGCTTCTGCGCCAGTATTTGTATCCGTTCCTCATCAAGACTCTGGGTTGGTCGGGGATTTTTGCCGGTCCAAACTACGGCTACGGGATGTTCTCAGCCGGCGTGATTCTCTCCATCATGATTCTGCCCATCATCTCGTCCCTTACCCGCGAGGTGATCTCAGCGGTTCCCTATTCCCAGCGGGAAGCAGTGCTGGCCCTGGGTGCCACCCGCTGGGAGATGATCCGCATGGGCGTCCTCCGCAATGCCCGCATCGGCATCGTTGGAGCTGTCATTCTCGGCCTTGGCCGCGCCCTGGGCGAAACCATGGCGGTCACCATGGTTATCGGCAACCGGCCGGAGATCGCGCGCTCTTTGCTGGCTCCGGCCTACAGCATGGCCAGCGTTATCGCCAATGAGTTCACCGAAGCCGCCGACGACCTCTCTCGAAGCGCGCTTATTGAAATCGGGTTGGCGCTGTTTATCGTCACCATCATTGTGAATGCGCTGGCCCGGGTGCTGGTTTGGGCGGTCACTCGCGGCGCGCCGGTCAGAGGTACCTAGCCAATGGCTTCCAACGTCGCCACGCCGCCGCTCCGCGCCGGAACCTCCAACCGGCTATGGCGGGTCTTTGCCAATCATCTGGCAACCGCTGCTGCCGTCGGCGCCACCATTGTGGTCATGGCGCCGCTGATCGCCATTTTTTGCTATCTGCTCTACAAGGGCGCCAGTTCCCTCAATCTGGCTTTCTTTACCCAGATACCCAAGCCTGTGGGTGAGGTTGGCGGCGGGATGGCTAATGCCATCGTTGGGTCGGGTGTCCTATTGGCGATCGCCAGCCTTATGGGCGTGCCTATCGGCATCGCCGGCGGCATCTACATTGCCGAGTTTGGCCGCAACAAGCGTTTGGCCAACATGGTCAGGTTTACCGCCGACGTGCTCAACGGCGTGCCGTCGATCGTCATGGGCATCGCCGTTTTCACCCTCATCGTCCTGCCGCAAAAAGGTTTTTCCGCGCTTTCCGGCGGGGTGGCGCTGGGTATCATGATGATTCCGACCATCACGCGCACCACCGAAGAGATGCTGCTCATGGTGCCTCTTAATGTGCGCGAGGCTGCTCTGGGACTGGGTGTCCCGAACTGGCGTTCCGTTCTTTCCATTACCCTGCGCACCGCGTCGCCCGGCGTCATCACCGGCTGTATGCTAGCCTTCGCCCGGGTCGCGGGAGAGACAGCGCCGTTGCTCTTTACCGCTTTCGGGAATCAGTTCTGGAGCGTTAGTCTCAATCAACCGATCGCGGCGCTTCCGTTGCAGATTTTCGTTTATGCGATCTCCCCCTACGACGAATGGCATCGTCTTGCCTGGGCCGGCGCGCTGGTGTTGATCGTGCTGATCGTTATGTCCGTCGCACTCGTTCGCTATGTAGCGGGCCGCGGAGTTCTGAAAGGGGCAAGCTAGTGGGTGTAGCAATCGAAGTGTCTGATCTGAATGCGTGGTACGGCGCGAACCACACCCTTCAGAGCATCAGCCTGCGGATTCCGGCGAACCACGCCACGGCTCTGATCGGCCCCTCTGGTTGCGGTAAGTCCACGTTCGTGCGCTGCCTCAATCGTATGCACGAGACCAACCCGATTGGCCGCGTCACCGGGACGGTGCGCGTCGGTCCGGTAGATATCTATGCTCAGGCCTCGCCGGTGGAGATTCGCCGCCGGATCGGGATGGTTTTTCAGAGGCCGAACCCGTTTCCCACCATGTCGATTTACGATAATGTGGCATCGGGTCTTCGCCTCAATGGATTCCGAAACCGAAAGATTCTCGATGAAGTGGTCGAGCGCTCGCTGCAGCAGGCCGCTCTTTGGGACGAAGTGAAGAACGATCTTAAGAAGAAGTCTGGCGCCAGCCTCTCCGGCGGTCAGCAGCAACGCCTCTGCATTGCCCGCGCGCTGGCTGTGGATCCGGAGGTCATGCTGATGGACGAGCCCGCCTCGGCGCTGGATCCGGTCTCCACGGCGAAGATCGAAGATCTTATCTTTCAGCTCAAGTCGCAGTACACCATCGTAATCGTGACCCACAACATGCAGCAGGCAGCGCGGGTGGCCGAGAATACCGGCTTTTTCCTCAATGGAAAGCTGGTGGAATTCGACGCAACCCACAAGATCTTTACCAATCCCACCGATAAGCGGACTGAGGATTACATTACGGGTAGGTTCGGATGATGCGGATTCGATTTCATCGGAAGCTCGACGATCTGAAAGAGCGGCTTCTGGTCATGGCAGGCATGGCGGAGCAGGCGATCCAGCGAGCCGTTGAGGCCTACCGCGTACGCGACCTTTCCCTTTGCGACCTGGTGATCCGCAGCGAGATTTCGATCAACAGTTTCGAGCGCGAGATCGATCAGATGGCGCTCGATCTGCTTGCTATGGAACAGCCGATGGCGATCGATCTGCGCTTCATCCTGGCGGTCATCAAGATCAACGCAGATCTCGAACGCGTGGGTGACCAGGCAGTCAGCATCAGCGATCGGGTGCGGGACCTTCAGGCCTTCCCGGTAGTGGATCTCCCGGTGGACATTCCGCGCATGGCGTCGCTCGCTTCAGCCATGGTGCGTAAAGCCCTGCAGGCCTTTATCGAGGCCGATGCGGAGCTGGCCACCTCGGTGTTGACCATGGACGACAACGTGGACAAAATCAACGACACTGCTTTTTTTGCTCTTTCCAATCTGATCAAAGAGCAGCCCCACTACACTCCTCAGGCACTGCACGCGCTGATGATTGCTCGCAACCTGGAGCGGGTTGCCGACCACGCGACCAACATCGCAGAAGACGTCATCTTCTGGGTCCGCGGCGCCGATGTTCGACACCACCTCAGCACCTAAGGCTCAGTTGCCGCACGAGAGAAACTGCAGATCCCTCGGCTTCCTCCGGATTTCCTATCAAGCTTAGTGGTGTCGATAGACCTCATGCGGCTTTCCTTATGAAAGCCGCATACGTGGCCGTTCATTAGTGTCGCTAGTAGGAAATCCGTAGTTCGCTCGGGATGACAAAGTTTAAGGCAGTTCTTCCCTTAGCAGCGGTCGGTTGGGATTGCCAGGAGTGCTGGGAGGCCGACCTTTCCATCCCAATCGAAGAACCATCAGGCCATCCACTCACTTAAACTTTGTCATCCCGACCGGAGTGAAGCGTAGCGGAGGGATCTGCAGTTCGCCTTTCACCCTAGTCAAAGGCACAATGGCGGTGGCTTATACCCGTAGTTTGCCTCTACCGCGGCTGCGATGCCAAGCACCCGTTCGTCTTCAAAGGGACGCCCTGCGATCTGCACGCCAATCGGCAAGCCCTCGGGCGACCAACCTACCGGCACAACCGCGGCGGGTGCGCCCAGCAAATTGAACCACTGCGTGTAGCGCATGGCGTCTAAATACTTCACTTGCTGTCCTTCTACTTCCCATTCACGTTCCCCATGGCGAAAAGCGGGAATCGCGCAGACAGGACACAGAAGAATGGGAAAACTCTCCATCTCCGCCAGCAGCTTACGGCGCACGTGATCGCAATCCATCCATGCCGTAAGCAGCTCCTGCGCGGACAGCGGCGGCTCGCTGTGCGCGATCGACAGGAAGTCAAGAAACGTTGGGCTCAGCTCGGAATGCCGCCGATGTACCAGCGGGTCGAGAATCATGGCGCCGCCGCGGACAAAAAACTTCCACCACAAGTGCCGTGCTTCCTCCAGCGCGCGAGGGCGAAACGGCCGGACGTCGAAGCCTTGACTTTCGAGCGTTCGCGCTGCATCCTGCACCGCCTGGCGAGTCTCCGGCGTAACCGGAGTGTGACCATCGTCCTCAAAGAAACCGATGGGAACGCGCCGCAAGTCTTCCAGCGACTCGTTCCTGAGGCCGACCGGCGGGCTCACAGGATCCCGGGCGTCCTGTCCGGAGAGAGTGATGAAGAGCAGCGTAAGGTCGCGGATAGTACGCGCCATGGGCCCAATCGCGCCGAGAATGGCAAAGGGCCCATCGCATGGCGGCAGGTGACCGCGCGCGGGGACACGGCCTGGCGTGGGCTTGAGCGAGCATATTCCGGTAAAGTGAGCCGGCTCGCGCACCGAGCCTCCGCCATCGCTGCCCAGTCCACCTGCGGAGAGGCCGGCGGCAATGGCCGCCGATTCGCCGCCGCTCGATCCGCCGGCGGTTCGCTCCACATCCCACGGATTCGCTGTGCGCCCGTACAACCGATTATCGGTTTCGTAGGCCATCAGAAACTCAGGACAATTCGTCGTTCCCAGGATCAGCGCGCCCGCCTGCTTCATGCGATCCACCACGGTTGCGTTTTCATGGGGAACATCGCCACGGTACAGCAGGCTACCGATTTCACAACGATATCCGGCGGCGGCGATCGAAGACTTGACGGTCATCGGCAGCCCGAAGAGAGGGCCGCGAGGGCCGCTGGAGTTCTCCAGCGCGCGGGCCTGTGCACGCACCCGATCTGCGTCAAAATCGACCAGCGCGTGCAGCTGAGGATTCAAGCGTTCGATCTGCTGGATGTATTCCCCGGCCAACTCCAGCGGGGAGATTTGCCCCCGCCTGAGCATGGACAGAAGCTCGACCGCGGGCATGACCGTGAGGCCGTTCACTGCGGCGGCTTGACCACCGGCGGCAGCATCACGCGCGGCTCGTAGTGAAATGAATACTGCTGCACGCCGCGGCCGGAGTCGAAGCGGTCATTCCACTCCATCTCATATTGCAGGCGCTCTTCGTCCTGCGGATAATGCTCGCTTGCGGGATAGGGATAGGTGCTCATACCGTGGAACGGCATGTCGGCAACGGTGAAGGGGCTCGCCTCGTAGAAGTCCATATCTTTGACGAAGCCGTTGGCATAGAAAAAATAATCACGCTTCCAACCCGGCGCCAGCGGAGGCAGGGAAGCAGTGCTGAATTCCACGTCAATATCCTCACCGCTGCCGAAGATCACGAAGGATTCGTCGACTGACTTGAGCAACGGCGTGACTTCTCCGTAGCGGGTATAGCTGCCGCGAGAGCGAGTAAAGGGCCCGGTCTGGCTGATGTGCTGATAGTTGTACGTGAGATCGCCCGGAGTCTTGCCATCGACCTGCTCCGGGTAGCCGCGAAAGGCAAGCTGCGCAGAGGCCAAGGGCAGCTCGGTCTGGCGTACGAGCTGCGGCGCCTCCGGCCCGTTGTCGATCAAAGCCTGGTCCCAGTAGATCTGTAAATTGGTGGTGAGCCGGATGCGGCGCGTACCCGGCGGAAGTTTGCCCGTGAGATCCACCACGATGGTGCGCGGCAGTCCTGCAGGGAAACCCATCTCGTTGATGACCCGCTTCCAGCTGCCGTCCGGCAACTGTGCTTCCACATAAGGCGGCATAGGCTGAAGGTTCGCCTGCCACGCGGCATACATGGAACTGGCCGAAAAATACTCGATGAAGCCGTGCAGCAGCAACCGCAGCGGATTGGCGGCGGTCCACTCTCCCACATCGAGCGTGAGCGTGTGCTGGTTGGCAAAGCCGGCAAAGGGCAGGTTGGTAAAGTCGCGCACGTACTGGTGATCACGGCTGCGCAGCAGTGTGCTCACGTCGCGGCCCTTGTCATCCCAAGCTCCGGCAACCGGATGGGCGTTGGCGCTCAACACCGCGCGGCCGTCAGCAAAAGGAGCTTGGTTGAGAAAGCGCTCGTTGGGATATACCTCAGTGGCCGCAGGATGGTCGACTGCTACCAAGCGAACCTGGTCGAGATAGTTGACCTCTTCCATCGGCTCACCAAAGCGCAGGCTGAGATATCCTCCGCGCGGGCGAAGCTGCGAACCCTCGACCTTAATCCATTCATCCGGATCGGCATTGTTTCTTGCTGTCGGCGAAACCCAGTGGCCCACCACTGCGGCGCCGATCACGTCGGAGATGAATTCATACTTCTTCCCGTTCCAGGCAAACAGAGTGGGGCAGGAACTTCCCCGGCGGTCCAGTTCGGTAATCGCAAGAGAAGTCTTTGTGCCCAGGTCTGTTTCGTCCTGAGGAACTCCCGTGGGCCAAAGAATCCGCACCATGTCGGCGTGTTCCGCACTGCCGATGCCGGCCAGAAGCTGCTGCGCCCCCTGGCTAAGATAACCGGAGGCTCCAGCGATCTCGAACTTCTGCCAGACGCCATCGGCGAAGACCTCTACCTTGGCGCCGATCGCCGATTTGTTGTCGGCGACACCCTTCATTGAAATCAGCACAGAGTGATTTCGGTTGCCGCCCTGGTTGCGTAGGAGCAAGGGGTCCCCGTTTGGCTGGGTGACGATCAGATCGGCTGCGCCGTCGCCGTCCACATCGGCGGCAATCAGGGCGCGCGGTTGCACCAGCTTCACCTGGTCGAGCTTCACTTGCGCGGTCACATCCGCAAAGCCCGCCGGACCCAGGTTCCGCAATGCACGCAACTCCGGTCCATGCGGAGTTTCCACCGCGGCCACCAGGTCGAGCCATCCATCGTTGTCGAGGTCGATGGCGGTCAGCCCCCAACCCGCGGTTACATTCTGTACCGGTAAAGGGACGCGCTCAAAGCGCTTGCCCTGCACGTTGCGCCACAGCGAGATGCCCGGGCTGCCGGAGTGGGTGAGGGCTACATCCATCCACCCATCCTTGTTGAAGTCGAGCACCACCGCTCCCATAGTCGGGGAAAGGCCGGTCTCGGCAAAGAGCGGAGAAGACTTGAAGTGTCCCTCGCGAGGGTTGGCAAAGAACGTGGGCGCTTGGCCGGAACCGGTGACCAGCAGATCGACCGCGCGATCGTTGTTGAGATCAGACAGGGTCGCGGCCACGGTCGTGCCTTCGCCTCCAAGGCCCGCTTCTTCCGTCCAGTTGGTAAAAGTGCCATTGCCGTTGTTGCGCCACAGAACGTTGGGCTTCGCTCCCGCCGCAGAGGGTTGGCCGGTCACAAAAAGATCCAGGTCGCCGTCGTGGTCATAATCGACGAAGGTGATGCCGGCAGGCTGGTTGGCCGGTTGCAGGCCGGTAGCCGCGGTCACGTCGGTGAATTTGCCACCGCCATGGTTTTTGAACAGCAGCACCCGATCGCTCATGGCCACGGCGACATCCGGCAGGCCGTCGCCGTCGAAGTCGCCGACAGTGCAGGCCACGCCGGTGCCGCTGGCCACGAGGCCGGTCTGCGCGCTCGGCACCAAGGTGAAGCTTCCGCTCCCGGATTTCGCGTAAGTCCGGATTGCATCCTGGCCGGATGCCATCACTAGGAGGTACGACTGTTCGCCCGCGGGCGCAACCAGGCACGCTCCGCCCTGCGGGCGATCGCCTGGCTTAGCCGCCGCAGCGGCTACGTGGTCGATCGTTTGCGCAGTAAAGGTGACCGGAATCATTGGACCCACTTGCGGGTTCACGGTCAGCGCATCTTGTACCAGCGAGTAGTGGCCTTCATCGCCATAGGTGTGTGCCAGGGGGAATCCGATCTTCTCCTGGTTCAGTGTTTCGAAGCGCTTAAAGGCAACGGTGGACTCATCTCGCCGGCCCACGCGCTGTAGCGCTTTGGCCAAGCCAAACTGAGCCGATGCATGAATGGGGTTCAGCCGCAAGGCCGTTTGGAATTCGGTCAGAGCCTGCTCCGGTTGATGCAATTCGAGATAGACGGAACCCAGGAAGTAGTGTGTGTCCGCGTCGTCCGGATCAAGGGCCGCCGCTTTTTGAAAGCTTTCCAGGGACTGCGGATAGTCTGCTTCGATGCGGTACAAAATGCCCAGCGCATACCAGATGTGAGGATCCTTGGGGTCCTGGGCCGCGGCTTGTTCGAGCGCCTGCTTGGCTTCCGGCATTTTCTGCAGGTAGATCAGCGCGATGCCGCGGTTCACCTCGGCATGGACCAACGAAGGGTCAAGCTGGTAGGCGTCAGCGAATTTCGCCTGCGCTTTATCCAGCAGTTGCTGATTCATCAAGGCGGTGCCAAAGTTGTTCAGCTTTGCTGCTTCCGCCTGCTTGGACGGGGTAACGTCCGCACTACCAGCAGTTGCGGCGGTAAGAAGTGCGGTCAAGAGTACCAGGCCCGACAGGGCGCTGCGAGACGATGAAGCTACGGCTGGGAGAGGCATTCTGCTCCGGATGCGATCACATGATCGCGAAGCATTTTTGCTAATGGTGTAGACCAGGAAACTGAACTCGACGCGGCCATCCCGCCAAAGGATGGCCGCACATAACTGATCCGACCGGACCACAGTATTAGCAAAAATGCATTAAAGAATCCATGCTCGACTATAGAACACGGCGCCAGGGTTGGAAATGGCAGATTCAATTCGCTTTAGCAGAGCCGCAAATCAGCTCAATGAGCTTGATACGGTAACAGGAGACAGCCCAGGGTGTTTACAAACCGTATCCATTGCTCCGGCTTCGATGTTGTTGAAGAAGGGAAGGGCAATGGTGCGTGAAGCTTCGGCCTCAGTGACCGGCAGGTTTGCGGAATTTCGCCATGCAGCATAGCTGGGCTGTAAATGAATGGGAGCGAAGTACCGTCCGGAGGCGATGCCGGCAGCGGCCAATCCGCGCATCACTGCATCCCGGTTTAGGCGAGCGCTGTTATTGAGGCGCACGACGTAGACAAACCAACTGACGCGGCCATCAGCGACCGAAAGCGGTGGAAGAGTAAGCTCCTGATAGCGGCTGAGCCGCTGGTGATACGCCGCAGCGACAGCCTCGCGCTTCTGCAGGATCTCTTCCAGTCTCGACATCTGCGCCAGCCCTAAGGCGCAATTGATCTCGGAAATGCGATAGTTATAGCCCAGCTCGGTATGTTGAAACCAGTCGTCGGTTTCGTACCGTCCCTGGTTGCGTAGAGCCCGGATGCGCCGGGCGAGCGCCTCATCTCGCGTGACCACCACGCCGCCCTCGCCGGTGGTGATCTGCTTGTTGGGGTAAAAGGCGAAGACCCCGGCATGCCCCATGGAGCCGGCCTTACGGCCGCGGTGCTCTGCCCCAATTGCCTCGCAGGCATCCTCAATTACCAACAGGCCGTGCTTTTCGGCGATCTCGAGGATCGTCGAAATATCCGCGGGAACCCCAAAGTTGTGGACCACCAGGATGGCTCGCGTCCTGGGCGTGATGGCCTCTTCCATCCTCTGCGGGTCGATATTCAGCGTGGCTGGATCGATATCGGCAAAGACCGGGGTTGCACGTTCATAACGAATGGCATTCGCCGCAGCGATGAAGGCAAATGAGGGAACGATGACCTCATCCCCCTCACCGATGCCCAGCGCGCGCATGCAAAGATGCAGCCCAGCTGTTCCGGAGCTGACCGCCACTGCGTGGGGCAGGGAAACGAAGTCCGCGACCGCCGTCTCAAATTGCTCGCTCACCGGGCCGAGGCTCAGCCGTGGAGTGCGCAACACCGCCACCACTGCTTCGATTTCCGTCTCAGTGATATCGGGTGCGGACAAGGGTATCTTCATGGAATCGTGTCCGCGCGCTTCACGATCAACTCTTCCGAGAGGGGAACCGTGGTGAGCACCTGCACGATCTTCTCCGATGCATGTCCATCCCCATAAGGATTGGTCATACCCGCGAGCGACTCGCGAAATTTAAGGCTCATGGACTCGGCAATTCTTGCGAGGATGGCGTTGGTCTCCGGCTCGGCATCCAGAACATTGCGGGCCCGCTCGCGGCCCTTCTGCCGGAAACCCACATTCACCACCGGCAAAGCAAACGATGCAGCCTCCATAATGCCACTGCTGGAGTTACCGATGAGCAGGGCAACCTGGCGAAGCAGGCTCCAGTAAGTCACCGAGTCCAGATTGACGTAGACCCTGGCGTCGCTGCGGGTGGAGAGGAAGGCCCGTGTCCGCTCCAGCAGCGCATGGCTGCCCGCATCGGCGTTGGGGTAGCAGAAGAGTATTTGCGCGTCCACTTCTCGCAGGGCAGCAAAGAGGGAATCGGCCTCCTGTGTTGTATCCCGCATGATGGTCACCGGATGATACGCGACCACGACCGTAGGGCGTTTTAGATCGAGCTCGAGTCGTTGCTCAAGTTCGTGGACGTCGAGCAAGCGGCTACGGCGAAGATGGTCGAGCGAGGGAGCGCCGGCGCGATGGACTCTCCACGGCTCCTCACCCATTGCGATCACGCGGGCCCGCGCCCCTTCGGTCGAAGTGAAGTGAATATGGCTCATTTTGGTAAGCGCGTTTCTCACTGCATCGTCGATGGCTCCCTCGCTGATCTCACCGCCTTCTATATGCGCGACAGGAATACGCAGCGTGAGAGCCACGGCCGCGGGTGCGAGCATCTCATAGCGGTCCGCGATCAGGAGCAACAGATCAGGCCGCATCTGCCCCAGAAGGTCGGCCAGCGCAAGCACGGCTACGCCCAGTGTCTTCGCCATGCCAACGTCAGTATCCGAGCTGAGCAGACACTCGAGCCGTGCGGCAATGGGCAACCCATCCTTCTCGATCTCTTTCACCGTCTCCCCGAACTGGGGCGAGAGATGTGCGCCCAACACAATCAGCTTCAGGTCGACATCTTCGTGCCGCGCTAAATCGTGTAAGGGCCAATAGAGGTGGCTATAGTCGGCGCGGGAACTGGTCACTACGGCAATCGTTCGCTTCATGCCGTTTCCACGGCCGCCGCTTGCACAAGCGCGCTCGGCTGATACTCGGGCACGGCGCGCAAAACCGCTGCCAACAGCTGTTCCAGCGAGCGTTCCCGGCAGGCCTGCTCGAGTTGTCGCAGAATCTCATTCAGAACGGCTTCAGGCAGGCAGGGACTCTTGACCGCTCGCAGCGGCCGGTTGACATCTGCATGGGCGACGTACGATTCGCGGTCAGAGAGCAGTGCTTCACGCATCTTGTCGCCTGGCCGCAGCTGGGTAAAGACAATAGGTACTTGGCCAGGGCGGTCCATCAGATGCTGCGCTAGCGCTTCCACCGGTACGAGCTCCCCCAACTCCGGCACGAGTATGCCTTGCGGAGTCTCCGCTGAAGCCGCGTGCAGCAGTAGGATTACCGCATCCTCAGTGGTGAGGAAGTAGCGGCGGACTTCGGGATGCGTAACTGTTATTGGCTGCCCGGAGAGTATTTGCTTTAAGAAGAGAGGAACGATACTGCCTTCTGAACCGAGCACATTGCCCAGGCGTACTGCCTTCATCCGGGCAGATGCAGAGCGTGGCGCCAGCAGAACCAGCTCGGCGATCCTCTTCGACGCCCCCATGATGCTGACCGGGTCAACGGCCTTGTCGGTGGACAGTAGAATCAACTGCTCAGTCTCAGCGTTGGCAGTGGCAGCCTCCACCAGCAGGTGCGTGCCGATCGAATTGTTCTCGATCGCTGCAAAGGGATTCTGCTCCATCAGGGGAACATGCTTGAAAGCGGCTGCGTGATAAACGATCTGGGGCCGATAACGACTGAACATTTCAGCCAGCAGGACAGGCTGAGAGACGCTGCCCAGGACGGACACATGCTCGATGGGGCAGGGCAGTTGCCGCAGGGCCGTATCGATCTCATAAAGATTCCGCTCCGCAGCTTCCAGCAACACCAACTGCTTTGGTGCGAACTCGGCGATGCTGCGGGTCAAAGCCGAACCGATCCAACCGCCCGCCCCTGTGATCAGAATCCGTTTGCCTTGCAGTGAAGCTGACACCTGTGCGCGATCGAGAGCCAGCGGCGCGCGATCGAGAAAGCTCTCCCATGCGCAGGGCGCGAGATTTGTTGCCCGGGGGCCGGTTGCTCCGTTGCTGCTTATCATGTTGGCTCTGCTTCTATTATGCGTTAGGCCGAGAACTTCCCAGGCTGAGGCCACCACCGCGTATCGGGCAGCATCTCTATATAGAGCTGGGGAGGGGAGCGGGTTTTCGCGATTTCCTCCGCTTGCCGTTCGGCCAAGGAGAATCGCAGCAGCCGACGGACTCTTCCCGCTACAGTTCAGGATTTTCTAAACCAGCATATCCACCGAGCGACGTTGACCCCTCGAATCACGGAGGGGTGGGGAAAAGCAGAGGCCGGCAACCAGCCGGCCCTTTCCTTCTCGACCGGCACTCAGAGATCTTTTCTGGCTTTGACGCTCATGGTGGGACAAGCCTTCTTCTTCAATGCAGTCTTTTTAGCTATGCGCTGGTCGAAACGATTTCCTCGCCCCTGCAAAGTGCTAAGTAGGAAAGAGCAACTGTCGAAGAGTACCGGCTTCACAGGTTCCGGAAAAGTGCCGATTGAGAAGGCAAACATCCCCCAGCGGCTTTAGAGTCTGCGTGAGAACTCCACTTACGACTCAGTTCCTCATTCCCTGACAAAGGATGGGTGGGCCCCATATCTCGCTCGTTTTTCGCGAGATATGGGATACCGCCGATGTTGACCGTTGAGTTCGTCGGATGAATCGAGCGTCAGAGGGAAAGAGCGGTGGAATCCCACATCTCGCGAAAAACGAGCGAGATATGGGGCACCCATCCTCCGTGAGGGAGCGAGATCCAGACCCCGCGGGAATGAGTTCGTAAGTGGAGCTCTCACGCAGATTCTGAAGGCAGTACCCTTCAGGAAAAATAAGCTCTACCAGCCCACACCGTTCATGGCTAGAGTTTCCCGAGTGCGGGATCCCCTAGGCAGGGAGCTCGGCCGCGCTGGGAAAGTCGTGCTGTTGGCGGCCCAGGTCGCCGTCATACTTCACACTGCTCTTGAAAAGCTCATAGCGGCCATCGTCAAACTGCTTTGCGTAGGAGCGCAGCTCGCTGATCTGCTCCTCGGAGAGTGGCTTGAAATTGCGCAGGATCTCCAGGTTCTGATCCATAACACGCATGGAATCCATGCCGCTGATGGTGGTCGATACACCAGGCAGGCTCATGGCAAAAGTCAGCGCCTCGGTGGGGGTCAGTGCACCCTGCGAGATCATCTCGCCCGACCCACCCATGCTTTTCATCCCGAATACCGCCAAGCCGCGCTGTGCGGCGACAGGCAGTACCTGCTGCTGGAAGCTCCGGTAACTATAGTCGAACGGGTTCAAAGGCATTTGTATCGTGTCGAAGGGAAAGCCGCCATTGAGCATCGCGAGATGGATGGAAGGATTTTTGTGGCCGGTAAACCCAACGAAGCGTACTTTGCCTTGCTGCTTCGCCGCCGCGAGTGCCTCCAAAACACCATCCGGCGCATAGCACTTTTCCGGATCGTTGTAGTACACCACTTCGTGCACCTGCCACACATCCAGGTGATCTGTCTGCAGGCGAGTCAGCGACTCTTCCAGCATTCGCATGGCGACATCTTTTTTCCGGCCATGGGTACAGACCTTGGTCATCACAATTGCTTTGTCTCGCTTCCCCTTGAGCGCAGTGCCGAGGCGCTCTTCGCTGGCGCCCTTGTAGTACTCCCACGCGTTGTCGAAGAAGTTGATTCCATGGTCCAGGGCTTTCGCTACCATGTTGTTGACCTCCGGTTGTCCTGCCACAGTTCCGAGGTGGTAACCACCGACGCCGAGAATGGAAACTTGAAGCCCGGTCTTGCCCATAGGGCGATGCGGCGCCTGGAACTCCGCAACCGTTCCTCCGCTCTCTCCCTGAGCGTTGGGTACAACGGGATTCGCTTGTCCCTGGGGCGCCTGTTCTGCCCCTTCGCGGACGCCGCGGAGATCATGGAAACAGCACCAGTCATAGCGACACCTTTCAAAAACGCTCGGCGGCTTTCCCAGCCTTCAGCATTGGTCTTCAATCGTGAGCCTTTTACACCGTCTTGGGAAGTTAGTCGGAAACCTGCGGGAACGGCCGGCCCGTGTTCTGGGTGGCGTAAACCATTTGCTTCACCTCAACCTGTTCCATATCGAGCGGAAATTCGTGGGCTATGCGCGCCTCAGGGTTGTCGAACTTGATGGAGGTCTTATAGAGCTCAAAATGGCCATCGCCTGCATACGGCTTGGCACGCTCTCGCAGAGCCTGCATCTCCGGCGCTGAGAGCGCGGTGAAACCTTGCGCGATCCCCAAATTCTGTTCCAGGATCGGCATCTCGGAAACGCCAGAGATCGTGGTCGCCACCGGCAGGCTCATGGCATATTGCAGCAGCTCGTTGGCCGTGAAGACGCCTTTCTGTACCGGCTCCCCATGGCCTCCAATCGGCTTCATGCCCAGCGGAGCGATGCCGCGACGATTCAATGCGGGTAACACCTTCTGCTCGAAAGAAAAGAAATTGGCGTCGAAGGGATTCAGTGGCATTTGCACCGCATCGAAGGGGAAGCCCGTATCCAGCATGGCGAGATGAATGTCAGGATCCTTATGCCCACTGAAGCCTACAAAGCGCACCTTACCTTGCTCTTTAGCCTTGCGCAGCGCTTCGGCCGCGCCATTCGGCCGGATGAACTCCCGAGGATCGTTCTGAAAGGAGACTCCATGAATTTGCCAAAGGTCGAGATGGTCTGTTTGCAACCGTCGCAGCGACTGCTCCAGCATCTGCATGGCCAGCGATGCATCCCGGCCGTGGGTGCATACCTTGGTCATAAGGAATGCGCGATCGCGCAAGCCGCGCAGCCCCTTGCCGAGCCAGTCTTCTGACTTGCCCCGGTTGTATTCCCAGCAGCAATCGTAGAAAGTGATGCCGCCATCGAGTGCGCGATGGACAATTTCAACCGCGGTCGCCTCGTCTTTAGCTGCGCCGAGGTGATGGCCGCCGAGACCAAGCGCGGAGATCTTCACGTCTGTTTTGCCAAAGTTGCGGAGGGGGATCATCGAACTCACAAGCCAATAGATGCGTGGGCATTGGGTTTCGCCGCCTGCTTTCGCGGCCGATAGCATTTGGACGTAATGGCGCCTTTATGCGATGAAAGCGCAGGCTCCGCTCTTCGGCCTTAGTAGTTGTTACCGAAGAGGGGTTGCAGATCGCGCACGAATGCAGTCAGGCCTCAAGCTCCTGGGAAGCCCTTTAAGACGAAGCATATGGCGGCATTTGACGCTTTCGCCGGTAAGAAATGAGTGGCCGATGCTACCAGGAAGAGTGAATCCGTTTTCACTCCCCGCCGACCCTTCTTGCCACTCTGCAGGGCAGCCGAACATCGTAGTTCAGCTTGGTTGTTGGAGCCGGTCAGGGCATTGACGACCTGCTAAGGATGGTCGCCGAGCTGGCCAAAGCGTAGTCGCCCGTCACCCGGTGGCGAGAACAGGACTCTGCTGGCCAACCTCATCGATCGGGTCGCCTAAAGGTATCAACACCGAAAAGGCCGTCCCACGAGCTTTCCCTTCCGTAGAGCTACGCCAATGAATCTGCCCCCCGTGTTTCTCCACGATGGTCTTGCAAATCCATAGGCCCAACCCATTGCCCGCTTCGGCTTTATCGCTTTGAAAGGCCTCAAACAGCCCTGCCCGTATGCGTAGCGGGATGCCGCGGCCGTTGTCCGCGACGGTCAGACGGCCATTGGTGCCCGATGCCCGGAGGCGTAGGCAAAGCACGCCACCCACGGGAAGCGCCTCGGCGGCGTTGCGCACCAGGTTCGAAACCAGCTGAAGAAAGTCACCCGGGTAGATCGAGCCGATCAGCATATCCGGCATCTCCTTCCGCACCTGGATTCGCTTCTCTTCGAGCAGCGCGCGGTGGTAGCGCAACGCCGTCTCCACCAGGGGGACCAGATCCTTTGACTTGGATCTGCGGAGTATCTCGAAAAAAGGAAAGGGTTTGCCGGGCGTTGTACTGTATCCGACCCAGTTGTTCTTCTATCTGCGCGGCCCGGGCGCGGACTAGCTCCGGGCGGTCCGCCTCTTTCGCAATGAGGTAGACAAGGTCGGCGATCGCCTGTGAAGGATTATTGATTTCGTGCATCACTGAAGCTGCGACCCGGCCTGCCATGGCAAGCTTCTCCGACCGGCGCAAGGCGATTTCGAGGCGAAGCGTACGCTCGTCTCCCGGAGGGTCGCGCGGGGGGGTGGCTGGACCTATCTCCTTCATAGCGAGTCGCCTCTGCTGCAACATGATTATGTAGAGGACCTCAATGGACGGCGGGTTGCCGGGCACAGGAAAAAGGCTGTTACCAGGGGGCCGCAGCGGGAAACGTCACTTACGCCGTGATCCTCCAGAAGTCTTGCGCTGCTCCTTTTTGAGACGCGCGGGGGCGCTGACTGCCGTTCGTCCGTCCATTCCATCTGGCTGGCCGGAGGAATTCCCCACCTCGCTCACCACGCTGAGCACGACGCCGTCGATTCGGTTATCCATGGTTCGATAGGGAACGATACGCAGAATGCACCACTTTCCATCATTGTCCTGGACACTGAATTGTTTGGACTGGACCTGCTGGATGACGTCGAGCAGATTCTGTTCCAAATCGCCCATGTCGATTTTCAGCCTTAACCTCGGCATGGGGCGACCAATGTCATTCGAGTTAAGGCCGAGTGCCGCGGCCGCCTGGGGCGTAAAGCGGCGAACACTCAGATCGGCACTCAGCATAACAATCGGCAGATTTACGCTGTACAGCAGGTTGGTAAGGTCATTGTTCAGCTGGGTGAGGAGCTCGTTGCGATGCTGCATCTCCTCGTTCACAGTATGCAATTCCTCGTTGGCCGACTCCAATTCCTCTTTCGAAGTCTGTAGCTCCTCGTTCGTGCTCTGCAGCTCTTCGTTGCCCGATTGGATCTCTTCATTGGCCGACTGCAGTTCCTCGTTGGTACCTTCCTGCGACTCGATAATTGACTGCAGATATTCTCGGGTTGCCGCTAATTCCTGCCCCAGACGGACGATCTGTCCTCCAAGTGCAGACTGTTCCTCGGTCATCATAGGGTCAAGCACCACGGAGCTCGCCGGCGCCGGCAACCGATTCTCCGCAGTCGAACTACTTTCGAAGATAGTCAGGAAGCTGTACTGCGCCTGGCTGGAAACCTTGAAGGGAATAACCCGGACGCTGACCGTTCTGCTCTTTCCATCCTCTTCCACACGCACGTCCTGCCGAATGGCTTCAAAGCCTTTCTCCCGCGCTTCTTCGATCGCGCTTCGCAGCTCAAACAGCAAACCGGGCCGCGCCATCTTCAGCAGGTTGAGGCTGGCCTTTCCCGCAGGCAGCTCCAAAAACGAAGCCGTATGTCCTCTGGTCTGGAGAATCTCAAGCTGATGGTTAATCAGCACCGCGGGCGGCACGTACCTCGATAAGAGCAGGCGGTCAGCCTCTCGCTGCAACTCCATCGGGACCTTCAGTGCTTCTGTAGGCTTCGAGGATGAGGCCGATGTTTGCCCCTCACTCGGTTCCGGTTCAGGCCTGTCGACAGAAAAGCCGGAGGCCAGAGGTGTAGACACCAGTCTCTTACGAAAGATTTTTTGCTTCTTGTCCGTCATTTCGAAAAGCTCCGAACCCGCCCCTAGCAGCCCCTCAGTGCTTCCCAGCATGAGGAACCCGGTGGGGTTCAACGCGTAGTGGAAAATCGGTATAACCCTTCTCTGCAGGGACTGGCTCAAGTAAATCATCACGTTGCGGCAACTGAGCAGATCCATACGGGAAAAGGGAGGGTCGTTGAAGACGTTTTGCGTGGAAAAAATACAGAGATCCCGGATTCTCTTTCGAATCTGGTAGCCGCTATCGGTTTTGTGAAAAAACCGGCGCAGCCGTACCGGCGTCACGTCCGCCTCGATGTTCTCCTTGTATGCGGCTGCCCTGGCGCGCTGGATTGCGCTCTCGCTGAGGTCTGTGCCGAAGACCTGGATCGGAATATCGGCTCGCTCTTCCCCCAGATACTCTACGAGAGAAATCGCGTGCGAGTAGGTCTCCTCGCCGGTCGAACATCCCGGAACCCAGATGCGGATCGGCGCCGAGATCGAGGTTCGCGCTTGCAGAATGGCCGGATACACCACATGCTGAAGAGCCTCGAATGCCTCTGGATTGCGGAAGAAGCTGGTCACGTTGATCAGAAGATCGTGATAAAGAGCAGTCACTTCCTGGGGTTCGCGCTGCAGGAAACCGCCGTAATCTTTGAGTTTCTCGATCTTCTGCAGGGCCATGCGGCGCTGGATACGGCGCGCGATCGTAGGCGATTTGTATCCCGAAAAATCGACCCTGGTCTTCCGCCGCAGCAAGCGAAAGACCAGATCCAGATCGCTTTCGTCGCCTAAGTGCTCCGGCTCTTGCCTGTGCCCGTCGGCGATATAAGGATGATCGCGGATGCGAGCGATCTCCTGCGCTATGCCCGCGGGTGTCATCACGAAATCGACACAGCCGGACGCAATCGCGCTCACCGGCATGCCGTCGTATTTGGCTGAAGTTGGCTCCTGGGCGAAGGTGATTCCGGCTTCCCCCTTGATGGCTGCAAGGCCATGGGTACCGTCCGAAGCGGTTCCGGAAAGGATCACGCCGATCGCATCGCTTCCGTGCGCCATGGCCAGCGATCGCAGGAAGGTATCGATCGTTGTATTGGAGGACCTTCGCTCCTGACGACTCCCTAGATGCAGCACCCAGTCCGCGATCGTCATTTCGCAATTAGGCGGGATCACATAGACGTGATCAGGCGCAACTCGCATGCCATCTTTCACCTGCAGCACCGGCATCCGGGTAGCGCGGGCCAATATTTCGGTGACTGCGCTTTCCCGGGCGGGGTCCAGATGAAGCACCAGGACAAAAGCCACACCCAGAACCGGGGAAAGCTCTTTAAACATGATCGTCGCTGCTTCAAGGCCGCCGGCCGAGGCGCCAATCCCGACGATGGGGAATCGATGAGAGCGGGCCGGGCCAGCGGCCAGCTGCTTCCGTTTTGGGAGGGGGCTGTTTTGGTGTGGCCGGCGCTTTGGGCCTTCTCTTTGCGGCTGTCATAGACGGGAAAGTTCAGATTACAGATGCCCGGGGGTCTCTTGCAGAGAGAATACTCCTCCTTGCACGAAGTGCCGGTTGGGGTTTGACGTACGACGGATGCGGAGTGAAAAGCTCGGCGTTTAGGCGGCCTGGGCGGGAGCCAGAGTCCTCAGGCGATCCGCTTGGATTCCCTAGCCAATGAGCTCGCTGGCGGTTCCTGCGTCCCCGAAACTGGAGGGCACCAGGGAACCTCCAGAGCATGGTTACTCAGCCGATCGCAACGCTCGGTAAGCAGGCGGATGGATTCGGAAATCTGTTGCGTCAGCGCATGATTCGCGTCTCGTAGTGCGCGGGCTTTCCGGATGCCTTCTCTGAGGGTGTTGCGCGCGGAATCTGACGGTTCGGTCACCTTCCCCGCCAGCTCCCTCACCGCGCCGCGAGCCGAGAAGCGCGTAGCCAGCCATGCATCCAGCTCACTGCGATCGAGCAGGACTGCACTCTTATGCGAGGCGCCGTTGGGACGGCGAACCGGAAGTCCGAGGTGATGTTCCCAGCGTTGTACTGTGCGGACGCCCTTACCCATGTACCTGGCGATATCTTTCCACGACGACAGTACCGCGGACTCTTCCGGGAGGTTCATCTGATCTTTCCTCGCGATAAGCGATTATAGCCCCCCAGGTATTCTCCGTGAAGGTTGCTGCAAATCCCCCTTTATCGCGCGAACCGAGCATGATCAGGTAGACGTCCCCGCCTTCTGAAAGTGGCGCCTGCAAGTATCTGTATGAACCAACTCGACATCCGGGCACAAAAAGGACAGCCAGAACCTGTGTTTCACCGGGCTGTTGTGGTGGTTGGGCGCTCCGGCCTCAGGGCTGAGAGCGCTGTGACAGATACATTCGGCTGTAAAGACGGCGGGCTTGATTGCGGTCTGAGCCAGTCAGCCGCGGCCATCGGCACGGCAACCTTCATCCAATGGGCGCATCCCACCAATAGTGCCGCGGCGACCGAAGACGCCTTCCACACCTCATCCGGGTACGACACCAAAACGTTTCATTCATGCGAAGGAGCTCAGAACAATGAAAGTATTTTCAGCCAACATCCAGGACCTACGCGCCCTCTACGTGAGCAACTTGAGGAAAGCGCTCGATATGGAGCAGAAAATCACGAAGGCTCTGCCCGATCTAATCGAAAGATCCACTGACCCCGAACTGATTATCGCGTTCCAAACTCACCTTGAAGAAACCAAGGGCCATGTCTCCATGGTAGAGAGTCTGCTGCAGCGCAATACCGGCGATAACAAGACCGAAACCTGCAAGGTAATCAACGGGCTTACCACCGAAGCTTCCGATACGATCACGGACGTCACCGACTCTTCTATCAGAGACATCGCGCTCATCGGCGCCGCCCAGCAGGTTGAGCACCACGAGATCGCAGTGTATGGAACTCTGCGCCGGTGGGCCGAGATTTTGGGCCTTCCGGATGATGCGATGGTTCTGGAAGCCATTGAAGAGCAGGAAGGCACTGCGGACGAACTGCTGAGTGAGATAGCCGAGCGTGTCAATTTTCAGGCGGCAGCCTAGGCCAGGGACGGCCTGCGCTTCATGGCGTAGGCCGCCTTACCAATCCCAGATGTCATCGAATGTCCTAAAGGAAAAACAATGGCGAAGTACGGAAGCGCGGCAGGTAAGAGCGTCAAGAGCGCAGTGCACCGCGAAAAAAGCGGTACCCTCAAGTCCGGCAAAGGCGGTAAGGGCGGCACTGTGAAGAGCAGGAAGCAAGCAATCGCGATTGGGCTTTCCGAAGCACGCAAGAAGGGCGCGAAAGTGCCAAAAAAGAAGGCAAGTAAGAGCTGATGTAACTACTCGGAGAATTTACTTGCGTTCCCACTGACGCGCTCTAACATTTACTCCTCAGATCCAGCGGTAAGCAAGGGCCGAAGATGATTCGGCCCTTGCCTTGTCCCCGCCGCCAAATATTGCATCATAAGTGAGCGATGAACCTGTTCGACCCAAGTCCCAGGTCCGCCCTGGCGTTCTTGCCTTCGCGCCACGATCTCGCCAGCTTGAGCAAGGCGGCTGAGGAGTGCCACGGATGCGATCTTTACCAGCGCGCGACACAAGTGGTATTTGGCGAGGGGCCAACACATGTCGCGATGTTTCTCGTGGGCGAACAACCTGGTGATCGCGAAGATCAGCTAGGTAGGCCATTTGTGGGGCCCGCCGGTCAGGTGCTTGATAAGTGCCTGGAGGCAGCCGGTATCGATCGGTCCATGGTTTACCACCATTCACCTCTCCGCAATCCTTCGTATGCCTGAGCCCGCCGCGAAGGAGGCGGAGATCGCCGGTTTGGTTTCGGATCTTAGATTTGCCGCCGGATATGTGCCGGAGCGCCAGTGATGACCAACTGGAGCGACAAGGACGGCTACCACCGTTGATGGATCCGGATAAGGAGTCGGAGAGTTGAGCTAGAGTTGTGCAAAGCACCGGAGGCCATCGTGAAGTCTGCCAAAGTTACCGTGAAAGTAACGAAAGAACCGGCTGAAGCAGCTCCAACCGAGACTGCGACGGCGATCGTAACCGGCTCTGACCGGTTCGGAAAATTTGCCGCCCGAAGCTCGCACTATCTCGGCTCCCGGTGGGCATTTGTGGTCGCGATTGGGGTCATCCTGGTGTGGGGTCTTAGCGGACCGATTTTCCATTACTCTGATACCTGGCAGCTGGTCATCAATACAGGCACAACGATTGTCACATTTCTCATGGTGTTCCTCATCCAGAATACTCAGAACCGCGATGCAAGAGCCATTCATTTGAAGCTGAACGAGCTGATTCATGCAGTAGACAAAGCCAAGAATCAAATGATCGATGTGGAGAACTTATCCGACCTGGAGCTTGAGGAGCTAACCAAGACCTACGAAAAGATTAGGGCAAGCGCTCAGGACCGCCACCAGGCACGGAGCCAAGTTGCTCCGCGGTAGAAACGGGAAACCGGGTGGATCCCCGGGCAGGATACATATCGGGATCTCGGGCTGGAGATACAAAGGCTGGCGTGGCGTCTTTTACCCTGAGAAACTGCCTCAGCGGCGAGAGCTGGAGTTTGCATCGCGTCAGTTCGACACTATCGAACTGAATGGATCGTTTTACTCACTACAACGGCCTGAGAGCTTTTCCCGCTGGTATGCCGAGACGCCACAGGAATTCACTTTTTCCATCAAGGGCTCTCGCTATCTAACTCATATGCGCCGCCTGCGAGAGGTCGAAGGGCCGTTGGCGAACTTCTTTGCCCAGGGGCTGCTGCAATTCGGATCTAAACTCGGCCCCATTCTCTGGCAATTGCCCCCCAACTTCCAATTCGAGCCCGAGCGGCTCGATCTCTTCTTTGCCATGCTGCCCAGGACGCGAAAGCAGGCGGCAGAGCTGGCGCGCAACCATGATGAGCGTCTCGATCAGCGTTCCTGGTTCCAGGTCCGCCATGATGCCGCCATGCGCCACGCCATTGAGGTTCGCCATGAGAGTTTTGTCAACGAGGAGTTTATTAAGCTGCTCAGACGCCATGGCGTGGGGTTGGTCGTAGCGGACACAGTGGAATGGCCCTTGTTGATGGACCTGACTTCCAGCTTTGTTTATTGCCGTCTTCATGGCAGCGAGGAGTTATACGCAAGCGGCTATGACGCCCAGGCGCTCGACACCTGGGCTCGCCGCATCGTGACCTGGGCGCGGGGCGGCGAGGTTTACGACGGCAGAAGAGCCAGTAAGCGCGACGCCCCAAAACGAATGCGGCGTGATGTCTTTGTCTATTTCGACAACGACATGAAGGTTCGGGCGCCGTTCGATGCCGCGCAGTTGCGTGATCGCGTGCGTAAGCTGCTCGGCGGGGGGCTGAGGCGAGCCCTAAGAACTGAGTTACGGTCGGCCCATCCTGAAGATACAATTCCCCCCATGGATAAGCCTGCAGAACAGGACCCCAGGGTGTACTTCGCGGCGGAAAGAACCTTCCTCGCCTGGATCCGTACCGGGCTGGGTTTGATGGGCGTTGGCTTCGCCGTCAGCCGTTTCGGACTATTTCTTCGCGAGCTTAGTGCCAGCGCCTCCCATCTTCCCGCCCAAACCACCGGCCTCTCCCTCTGGTCGGGAGTGATGCTGGTCGCCTTAGGCGTCGTCGTAACCCTTTCCGCAGTGGTGCGGCATTTTCAACTGGTCCGCGAGCTGCGTTCAGGTTCATGGAGAGCGGGGCGAGTCTCCACCGATGCTGTCATTCTTGGACTGCTGCTCTCCGCGGTCGGTATCGCCATGGCCCTCTATCTAACCCTTGTTCGCTAACGGAGTCCTGAGATGAACGCAGCTGATTTTCGACGCCTCGCGCTGCTTCTGGATGGTGCGGAGGAAGGTTCGCACATGGGCTCGCCCGACTTTCGCGTAGGGGGCAGAATTTTCGCTACGCTCGCACACCAGGCTCAGGGATATGGCAACTTGATGCTTTCACCGGAACAGCAAGCAGCGTTTGTTGAAGAGCAGCCCGAAGTGTTTTTGCCGGTCGCCGGCGGATGGGGCAGGAATGGGGCGACTCACATCCGCCTTGCAGTGGCCAAAGAGGAAGTACTCGCTGGTGCACTGCACACTGCATGGAAGTTACGGGTAGAGAAGAACGGTAAAGGCGGCAAGACGAAGCCTACGTCGACCGGGCGTAAGCCGGCCGCAAAGAGCAAGAAAAAGAGAGCCATGCCTCGTTAGCACTTCACCATGCGGAGATGCTCGCCATGAGCGCACTCAATTCTTACAACTGCTCCATCTCGCCGATAGTGCGTTGCCAGTAGGCGCGGCTGCGCACAGCTTCGGACTGGAAAGCCTGGTGGCTGAGAATGATCTGAAGGTACGCGATCTTCCGGATTTCTTTCAAGCGTATCTGCAAGAGGCGGGTCGTCTGGAAGCTGTATTTGTCTATGCCGGCTACGACGCGCTGTCGGCGCACCAGTGGCAACAGCTGAACCAACGCATGAGCGCCATGAAACCGGCACGCGAAGCCCGTGAAGCAAGCCTTCGTTTAGGCAAGCGCCTCGCCGGGCTGGCTGCCGAGGCATTTGCCATGCCCCTTCCATTCACTGCGGGTCCCTCTCACTTCCCCTTGATGTTTGGCCATGTAGGCCGTCGCATCGGTTCTGCCCCAGATGAAGTCGCGGCGGCTTATCTCCATCAATCTTTGTCGGGACTGGTCTCGGCCTGCCAGCGCCTTCTGCCTCTGGGCCAGTCTGCTGCCGCCACGCTCCTCTGGCAACTCAAGCCGGCTATCCTGCAAACCATGGCCGTCGCCCGGGAAACTCCGGTGGACGAAGCGTGCCTCTCTCAGCCTTTGCTGGACGTGGCTTCGAGCCGTCATCCCGGGTTGACTACCCGGCTATTCATCAGCTGATGATGCACGCGCAGCTCCGCCTGGCGTTCTCTGCCGCGGCTGGCGGAACTCAGCTGCATTGCCTGCAGCAGGATCCGCCCTGGAAAGTGGTGCGCGCTTTTCCCAATCCCGTCGGGGAAAGCCTGGTGCATCTCAACAATGTTTCCGGCGGCGTCTTCGGCGGCGATCGTTTGAGTTTGCACATCAAACTGGATCCCGGCGCCGCTGCGCAAATCACCACTACCGGTTCTACCCGCATTTACCGTCCCCGCGAGAACGCAGCCGATGCGTTGCAGGTAAGCGAAATCCACCTCGGCCAAGGTGCGTTGCTCGAATACCTGCCGGACTCGGTCATTCCTTTCCGGGATGCGCGATTCGAACAGCGCACCGAGGTACACCTCGAGCCCGGCGCGACCTTATTCTGGTGGGAGATCATCGCGCCCGGAAGAGTGGCTAGTGGTGAATCGTTTGCCTATGCATCTCTGCGCATCAACACCCGCATCTGCAGCCAGGGCCAGCCGATCTATATGGATCGGATGAGTTTCCATCCCCAGCAGGTAAAGCTGTCGTCGCTCACGCGCTTTGGCCGCTTCCGCTATCTCACATCGTTTATGATCTGCCGTAGCAGCGAAGACGCGAATACCTGGATCACCCTGGAACAAATGCTGAGAGAGATCGCACAACAGTGCAGCAATGCGAGCACCCTCTGGGGCGCCACGGCGCTCACGGCGGATGGCCTCCTGGTGCGCGGGCTTTCGCAGTCGGCGCTGCATATCATGGAAAATCTCTTTTGTTTCTGGTCCTCAGCCAAAAAGCACCTATGCGGACGCGCCGCCTCGCCGCCGCGCAGAACTTACTGAAAGGAGAACGGCTGTGCACTTGACTCCACGAGAACAGGAACGGCTCTTGATCCATGTGGCCGCTGACGTAGCCCGCAGGCGAAAGCAGCGCGGCCTGAAACTGAATTACCCTGAAGCCGTAGCCATTCTCACGGCGGAGATACTCGAGTTGGCGCGCGACGGCAAATCGGTGGCCGAGATCATGTCCTTAGGGGGCAGAATTCTTACCCGGAATGAAGTGATGGAAGGTGTGCCCGACATGATCCACGAAGTGCAGGCCGAGGCGACCTTTCCCGATGGCACAAAGCTCGTCACCCTGCACGATCCTATTCAGTAGAGCCACCTCGCGGGCCGCGGCACAGGAGGAGCAGAATGCAACCCGGAGAGTATCTGCTGGCCGAGGACGAGATTGTGATCAACCACGGCCGCGCCGTGGCGAGCGTGGTGGTGCGGCACACGGGCGACCGTCCCGTGCAAGTAGGCAGCCACTACCACTTTTACGAGGTCAATCCATCGCTCCACTTCGATCGGGCGGCAGCTTACGGCATGCGTCTGGATATCCCTTCAGGTGCAGCCGCGCGCTTCGAGCCGGGCGATGAGAGAACTGTCTCCCTCGTAGCCTTTGCCGGCTCTCGTAACCTGTGGGGTCACCGCGGCGCCGTGGACGGAGAGCTGAAGGAGCACGTATGAGTCGAAGCATTTCGCGCCGCATCTATGCCGATCTGTATGGCCCAACCACACGGGATAGGGTTCGTCTTGCGGATACGGATCTGGTGCTGGAGGTGGAACGGGACTTCACCGTCTACGGAGATGAAATTACCTTCGGCGGCGGCAAGACCATTCGCGACGGAATGGGGCAGAGTGCCCGGGCATTACGCGAATCCCAGTCTGGCGCGCTCGACCTGGTGATTACCAATGCACTCATCATTGACCACTGGGGCATCGTCAAAGGGGACATCGGGGTGCGCGATGGCCGCATCGTCAAGGTCGGCAAAGCCGGCAATCCCGACACCATGGAGGGAGTAGACCCAGAGTTATTCGTGGGCGCGGCGACGGAAGTGATTGCAGGGGAAAACCTGATCGTCACTGCGGGAGCCATCGATAGCCACGTCCATTTCATTGCTCCGCAGCAGGTCTACGTGGCGCTATGCGGGGGGATCACGACCATGATCGGCGGTGGAACAGGGCCCGCGACCGGGACTTGCGCCACCACCTGCACTCCGGGCGCCTGGAACCTGGCGCGCATGTTTCAGGCTGCGGAAGCCTGGCCGATGAACTTCGGATTTTTAGGAAAGGGTAATGCAGGAACGCCGGGTCCGCTCGAAGAACAAGTCCGCGCCGGCGCGTGTGGGCTGAAGCTCCACGAAGATTGGGGAACCACCCCGGCAGCAATTGACTGCTGCTTGCGGGTCGCAGATGCCGCCGATGTCCAGGTAGCCATTCATACCGACACCCTGAACGAGGCGGGCTTTGTGGAAGATACCATCCACGCCATCAACGGCCGCGCGATTCACACTTACCATACCGAAGGCGCGGGCGGCGGCCACGCGCCAGACATCATTCGCATCGCTGCGTTGCCCAACGTCTTGCCCTCATCGACCAATCCCACCAGGCCTTACACGGTCAACACCATCGCCGAACATCTCGACATGCTGATGGTCTGTCACCACCTCAATCCGAATGTACCCGAAGACGTTGCTTTCGCCGAGAGCCGCATCCGGCCGGAAACGATTGCCGCCGAAGACATCCTGCATGACCTGGGAGTCTTCAGCATGATCTCCAGTGATAGCCAGGCGATGGGGCGCATCGGAGAAGTGGTCATGCGCACCTGGCAGACGGCGCATAAGATGAAGGTGCAACGCGGTGCGCTGCGCGAAGATTCGAGCCGCAACGATAATCAGCGTATCAAGCGCTACGTCGCCAAGTACACCATCAATCCTGCGATCACGCACGGTATCAGCGCTCACGTGGGTTCGATTGAGCCGGGCAAGCTTGCCGATCTGGTCTTGTGGAAGCCTGCGTTCTTTGGCGCCAAGCCAGAGATGATTCTCAAGGGCGGCTTCATTGCGTGGAGCGTGATGGGCGACGCGAACGCCTCCATTCCAACCCCGCAGCCAGTCTTGTACCGGGGAATGTTCGGCAGCTTTGGCAGCGTTCCCTCCGCCACCAGTCTGCTCTTCACCTCTAAGCTCGCGTTGGAGAGCGGAAGCCTTGAAAGGCTCAATCTGCGTACGCCGGCCGTTCCCGTGCTTGATTGCCGGTCGATTGGCAAGAGCGATATGGTCCACAACAGCGCCACTCCGCAAATCCAGGTCGATCCGGAAACCTACGAGGTTCGGGCTGACGGCGAACTGCTCACCTGTGAGCCTGCGGTCGAGCTGCCTCTAGCCCAGCGATATTTTCTGTTCTAACGGAGAAGCAAGCTTTGTCGACACAGCAGACGCGCGCATTTCGCATCGGTATCGCAGGGCCGGTTGGCTCCGGCAAAACAGCTTTAGTGGATTGTCTGTGCCGCGCACTCTCCTCGAAGATGAGCCTGGCCGTGGTGACCAACGACATCTACACCACCGAAGACGCCGAGTTCCTGGTGCGCCAGGGGTCGCTCGATGCCAGGCGCATTCGAGGTGTGGAGACGGGAGGCTGTCCGCACGCAGCGATACGAGAAGATGCGTCGATGAACCTCGAAGCCATCGATGATCTGGAGAAGGCGCATCCCGGGCTGGAACTGGTTCTTGTGGAGAGCGGCGGAGACAATCTTTCCGCAGCCTTCAGTCCTGAGTTGGTGGACGAATGGATTTATGTCATTGACGTGGCCGGCGGCGACAAAATCCCGAGAAAGGGTGGTCCCGGGGTCACCCGATCTTCGTTGCTGGTGATCAACAAAATCGATCTTGCTGAGCAAGTAGGAGCCTCGCTAGAAGTTATGGATCGCGACTCCAAAAAGATGCGAGGCCAAAAGCCCTTCCTCTTCACTGATCTAAAGCACAACGTCGGCCTGGACCACGTATTGGACTGGCTAACTACGCGCCTGGAGCTTGCCGACCGCCGCAGGTTAGGCACGCGGTCGGAACCAGGCGAGTTGTCTCTGGGAAAGCATAGCCACCCTCACTCCCACAGTCATTGAATCGAGCCAACCGATATGGCCAAGGTAGTGGAGACCCGCCGCAAAGTGAAACAGCTCACTGAACCTCATCCCATGCCCATCAATGCGCTCGAATCTCCGCGCTTCGCTGGGATCGCCACGTTTATGAGGCTTCCACACATCCCGGATGAGAGCCGGTTGGATGTAGCGCTCATTGGCGTGCCCTATGACGGGGGCACGACCTATCGAACCGGTCCCCGATTTGGCCCACGCCGTATCCGCGAGCAGTCGGCGATTATCAGGCCCTATCATCCGGTTCTCGACCTCAGCCCTTTTGAGCGCCTGCGCGTTGCCGATTACGGGGATCTGTCGGTCAACCCGATTTCGATCGAGGATACCTTCCACAGAATTACCGCTGGCTTGGCGCCGATTCTCGAAGCCGGTACCGTGCCCATGTGCGTCGGAGGGGACCACTCGATTCTTTTGCCTATTCTGCGGGCCATCCACGCCGCTCACGGCCCGGTTGGCCTCATTCAACTGGACGCGCACTCCGACACCTGGGATCAATATTGGGGTATGAAGTATTCGCACGGAACACCAGTGCGCCGTGCAATCGAAGAAGGCCTGCTGGCTGAGCCAAACATCCTGCAGATCGGCTTGCGCGGCCAGCTCTATGATGCCAACGACATGGACTTTGCCCGTGAGCACAAGATCATGCTGGTGACAGCGGAAGAATTCCATGAGCACGGGCTTCCACTCATTCGCGAGAAGCTCAAGGCCTTCAAGGGCCTCAAAACATACCTCAGCCTCGATATCGACGTGGTCGATCCGGCATTTGCTCCCGGAACCGGCACGCCCCAGGTCGGAGGTCTTTCCTCCGTGCAGATCCTGGGGCTGGTGCGCGCGTTGCGCGGCCTGGACTTTGTGGGCTCTGACCTGGTGGAAGTATCGCCGCAGTTCGACAGTGCTGACATCACATCTCTGCTTGCGGCGAACCTATTGTTCGAGCAACTCTGTCTTTTTTGTTAGGGCATATCTCAGGAAACCAGTGCCCGAGCCTGGTCCCGTGCGCGCCGGAGTGTCTCCACGATATCGCCAGTGGGGTAGAACTCCATCGCAATCGTCCCCTTGTAGCCCAACTGCGCCAGCTTACGGTAGATATTGAGGTAGTTGATCTCTCCCGTGCCGGGTTCGTGACGTCCGGGAACGTCGGCAATGTGAATCAAGCCCACCTGATCGATGTGGGCATCGAACTTTTCGATCAGGTTTCCGAACTCCCGCTGCTCGTGATAGACGTCGTACAGCACTCTCACGTTGGGGCTGCCCACTGCCTTTGTGATCTCAAACGCCTCGGTCACGCCATCCAGGTAGATGGTCGGGTTCTCAAGCCGGTCGATGGGTTCGATGACCGCCACCAGGTTAGCGCTGCTAAGCACATCCGCGGCGCGTTTGAGCGCCTCGATGGATGCGGCATGCTGGCTTCCGGCGGGGGCCCCCTCGATGCGCTTACCCGAGAGCAGGATGATCTGCTTGCACTGCAATCGCTGAGCGGCTGGGATGAGACCCTTCAGCGCGGAGAGAAACGCATCCCCTCCGGAGGGATCCGCGAAACCCGGGCCCACGCCAGAGGTCGCATCCACAGAGATCTTCAATACCTCCATGCGCGCGAGGATGCGACGATAATCATCGTCTGACCATTTCTTGAATTCCCCGACCAGTTGCACGTGGTGGTAACCAGCCTGAGCAACGCGCTCCAGGTTTTCGTCGAATGTACCCAGTTTGTTCAACGTCCAAATCATGACGGAGAACTGTACGCCTGCCTGGCCAGTTGCGTGGCCAGCGTCAGCCACAGCCTGTGCGGCGAGGTTGCGTGGAGCAAGAGCACGGCCGGCCAAGGATGCCGCGGTCATGCCTACGAGAGTCCTGCGAGTGAGCATGCGCTGCATGGTAGCAGAGAACCCTATCCACACGCACGTCACTCGCAGGTGAGGCTATTGGGGAAGCGCGAAGGCCACCAGGCTGCCGCCCGAGGGTGCGGGGGACTTTCCTCCGCCGGCGGCAATCACGATGTATTGCCGGCCGTTCACTTCATAGGTGGAGGGGGTGGCATTTCCGGCCGCGGGGAGCGTGGTTTGCCACAGGACCTTGCCCGTCGTCTTGTCCAACGCGCGAAAGACCTTGTCATAGCTGGTGGCGCCGATAAACAGCAGGCCACCCGCAGTCACCACCGCGCCGCCGTAGTTCTCGCTGCCCGTGCCGGTCAGCCCCTTGGCGGCAAGTTCGGGGTACTCCCCGAGGGGAATCCTCCACACGGTTTTGCCGCTATTCAGATCAATTGCGGTTAGAGTACCCCATGGCGGCTGAATGGCCGGATAGCCATCTTTATCCAGGAATTTGTTGTATCCGTCACTGATATATTTCGCATCGAGCGGCGATGGCCCCTTATCTTTTACCACCATTTCCTTGCCGTAATAGACGTATTCAAAAACGGCCTGCAGTTGATCCTCGCCCAGGTTGGCGAAGCCGGGCATGCGGCCCTCCCCTTGCGAGATCAGGTGCCTTACCGTCCCCTCGTCGTAGCGATCGGCTACGCCAATCAACGAAGGAAACTCCGGAGGCGCTCCTGTCCTATCGGGGCGGTGGCAAGCGGAACAATTGCGCAGAAAAATGTCTCGCCCATTGGCCTCTGCCGTGCGTGGCTTCTGCGGCACCAGGCGTAAGATCCAGGCCATCTCGTTCGCATTCACATACAGCAGGCCGGTCGTCGGGTCGAAGGCGCCCCCGCCCCACTCCGCACCCCCATCGTAGCCGGGAAAGATGATGGTGCCCTGCGTGCTTCCGGGGATGAACTGCCCATCACTGCGCACCTTCATGAAACGCTCGAGTGCCTCCTGATGAGCCTCCGGCGTGCGCGTTGTAATCATATCCGCGGTCAACTTCTGCCGCGCGTAAGGAGCAGGCAGCACGGGCAGCGACTGCTTCTTGGCTGTGACCTCACCCTCAAGGTCCGACGGCGGATAGCTCCGGCTCTTGAGCGGGAACAGAGGCTTGCCCGTCTCTCGGTCAAAGAGAAAGACATACCCCTGTTTGGTCGTCTGGGCCACCGCATCCACTTCTTTCCCTTTGCGCTTCACGGTCACCAGGGCGGGTGGCGCCGGCAGGTCGCGATCCCAGATATCGTGATGAACCAACTGGAAATGCCAAATCCGCTTGCCGGTCTCGGCATTCAGCGCGAGCAGGCAGTTGGCAAACAAATCGTCGCCGACTCGATTGGCGCCATAAAAGTCCGAGGCCGCCGACCCGGTGGGAACAAAGACAATGCCGCGCTTCTCGTCGATCGACATGCCGGACCAATTGTTAGCTGACCCGCTATAGGTCCAAGCGGTCTTTGGCCATGTGTTGTAACCCAATTCCCCCGGGTGAGGGATGGTATGGAAAGACCACCGCAACTGCCCGCTGTGCGCATCGAAGGCGCGAATATCTCCCGGGGAGGCGGGGAGCACCTCACTCATCGCACCGCCGACGATGACCAGATCTTTGTAAACCACTGCGGGGCTGGTCATCGTGACCCAATTCAACGGTTCGCGCCCTAGGCCTTCACGCAGATCGATGCGTCCTGCTTTGCCAAAAGCAGTCACCGGCTTTCCCGTTTGAGCGTCCAGTGCGAAGAGATATTGGCGCACGCCAACGAAGATGCGCTGGTCTTTTCCGTCGGCCCAATAGGTCACGCCCCGGTTGCGTACTTTGCCCACATTCTTGAGACCCTGATTGGCATCGAACCGCCAGTGCAATGTGCCTGTCGCTGCATCCAAAGCGACCACATCCCCGTTGGGCGTCGTCGCATACAAAACCCCATCTACCACGATGGGATTGCACTCCATCTCCGATTGTGGATGCTGGTCTCCACTATCGAAGGTCCACGCGACCTCTAAGGAATGCACGTTATCGCGGTTGATCTGGTCGAGGTTCGAATAGTGAATGTTATCCGGCCCGCCGCCATAGACGTCCCAGCTGCGATAGGAAGCGCGAGAGGAATCAGCGGGTGCCTGGGCGCGAGCGTGAACCGGGATGGCTACCCAAAGAGCCAGAGCGATCAAAATAGATTTGGCAAACATGCGTTGATAGTTAACCATAACGCGCAGAGTTTACAGCCGCCACCATTCCGACCGTAACTCAGTCCCCGCTACTACTTCTGTCGGCTTCCCCGGCTCGGGCGTCCAGATCCTCAGACCCTCAGCGGCAAATACCCGCTCGATCGGCTGCCGCCAACCATGCAGCGCAAGCGAGAACAGCCCCCAGTGAATGGGCATCATCAACCCCGTAGCGCCCATGGACCGAAATGTCCTCACCGCGCCATCCGGCCCCATATGGATATCTGCCCACATGGGATCGAAGGCTCCAATCTCCAACATCGTCAGATCGAAGGGCCCATACGCTTGCCCAATCTCTTTGAATCCCTCCCACTCCCCTGAATCCGCCCCGTAATAAACGCGGTGCCTGGGGCCGGCGAGAACAAACGAAGCCCACAGTGTTTCGAATCGGCTGGCGAAACTCCGCCCTGAGAAGTGACGCGTCGGCAGCGCGGTCAACTCCAGATCACCCACCCGCAGGCTCTCTGTCCAGTCCAATTCGCGCACATCCTTCACGCCCAGCTTCCTGAGGATCTCGCCCACGCCCAGCGCTGTCACCCACTTCGCCCCGGCAGTCGCTTCGCTCCGCGCCAGGTGCGCGATTGTGCGCGCCCCAAGATGGTCGTAGTGGTCGTGCGAGAGAAGCACCACATCGATCCGCGGCATCTCCTCCAGGCGCAGCGGAGGGGCGAAGAAGCGCTTCGGCCCTGCCCACTCGAACGGCGCCACCCGCTGCTCCCACACGGGGTCTATCAGCACCCGTGCCCCATCGATCTCCAGCAGCATGGACGAGTGCCCCATCCACGTCACCCGCAGCCCACTCGCCGGTGGCTTCTCATAGACCCGCGGATCGGTGCGGAAAGGTCCGAGACTTCGTTTTGGCGTGCGCTCCTCCCGCTTGGTCAGATACGCCCACAGCACGTAGAAAATGGTTGCCCATCCACCCACCGAGGTGGGCACCGGATTCATATACACCTTGCCCTTGCGTAACGCCTTTCCTAGCATTCCCATCCTTTATCAGACTCTTGAGTCTCAGACTGTTGAGGCAATCGCGTGATGCAGGCCCAACCAATGAGCAACCTTTATTGACATACAGTGTTCAAATATGGCAATACCCGAAGATTTCGGAAGCCATCAAAGGAAAGCAACGATGACTGACGCGAATGGGGAGGCCAACGATCCATACCACCTGCAGCGCTTCGTCGACGCTCAAGCCTCGTGTTACGCACAAGTGCGCGCCGAGCTATTGGCTGGACAAAAGCAAACTCACTGGATGTGGTTCGTCTTCCCCCAACTGAGAGGTCTCGGTTCAAGTCCCATGGCGCAACGCTTCGCCATCTCCGGTCCCGGCGAGGCCGATGCCTACCTCATGCACCCAGTCCTCGGCGAACGCCTTCGCGACTGCAGCGCTGTGGTCAACGAGGTGAAGGGCCGCGCCATACACGACATCTTCGGCTATCCCGACCACCTGAAGTTTCACTCCTCAGTCACGCTCTTCGCGTGGGTAGTTGCGAACGGCCCTCCATTTCAAATGCTTGGCAACCACGTCTTTGCCGATGCCCTCGCCAAATACTTCAAGGGAGTGCCGGATCAGGCTACGCTCGATCGACTAGAGCCGTAACGAGCGGGCGAAAACCTAGCCGCCACCTTCCTGGCGCTTCAACTCCGTCTCAAATGCCTGCTGCCGCTCCGCCACCGCTGCTTGATAACCTTCCGGATCGATCCAGACTTTCTCGCCTGCTCCAGCCTGCGCTTGTTGCAGTTTCTCCAGCATGTCGAAGTAGGCGCCGTGCGCCCCGAGGAATATATCGCAGGGCAGGCCCTTCAACGTAACAAAGGTTCGTTGATAATCTGCGGCAATGCCGGGGTAGGAAGCGGGTCGCCCCGGCTGGTCGACCAAGCGAAATCCAGGGTTCACATTCCAACTTCCCACAATCACCACATTGCGAAGCTGGCCGCCCACGGGAACCCGCATCGTCCAGGTGGTGCAGCCGCGGGTGTGGCCCGCTGTCTTATGTGCGACCAGCACTACTCCGCCAAGTCGCACCTCATCGCCATCGTGCAGTATGCGATCCACTTTCACCGCTGGATAGAGATCCTTGGTGTAGTAGAAGTCCTTGGCGCCCCCGCTCTCCACTACCGGCACATCGCCATCCATCACCATGTACTTTGCGCCCGTCCGCCGCTTGACCTCTGCGCTGCCCGCGTCATGGTCAGCATGTGAATGGCTGATCAGCAGGATCTTGATGTCGCTGAAGTGAAACCCAAGCTGCTCCACACTTTTTTGAATCAGTGGAGGCGAACTTTCCAGGCTCGAGTTGATCAGGATGTCGCCTTTTGGGGTGACCACCAGGTAAGACGCCAGGTCCTTGCTGCCCACGTAGTACAGGTCGTCCGCAATCCGGAACGGCGCGATCGGAGTCGTCCAATCGGCGGGGTCCGCTGCCCGTAAGCAAGTGGCGGGCAAAAGCAGCAGCAGGCACATCCATATTTTCATCCAGGGTTTAACCATCAATCCTCCAATAACTATTTCTACAGTCTTTGCGTTTGTGTCGCCACGTCTCTCGTCCACAGCCGTTTGGGGAGAGTCCATGAAGGGGCACGGCTTCAGCCGTGCCGTAAATCATGCGCGAGGCGCGGCTTTAGCCGATGAGGTAAGGTTCTTGTCCCCTCACAGAGGACGTGCCCCATATCTCGCTCGTTTTTCGCGAGATGTGGGATACCACCGATGTTGACCGCTAAGCGTATCGGATGAATCCAGGGTCTGAGGGAAAGAGCAGTGGAATCCCACATCTCGCGAAAAACGAGCGAGATATGGGGCACCCGTCCTCTGTGAGGGAACGAGGGGTACTTGTCCTGTTCCTGATTGGTGCCGCTAGGGGCACTGACTTCGTCGGGATCCGCCAGGATCCTCTACCAAAGTGCAATATTGAGAACCACAAAAACCACGGCGACAACGCCTCCCCAGAATATTGGTTCCTGGTACCAATGGCATTTGTCCTTCGTCGGCAGTTTGGTGACCCCCATGACCAGCCCTTCCAGTTCGCGCACGCTCCGCGGCTTCGTCACCAGGCTCACCAGCACGGTAACGCCCACACAAACCACCCAGGCCCACAACGCGCGATACATATTCTCCGCCATCTCTTTCGCGTCAGGAGAGAGCGCGACATATCTTAAGGCCGAGGGGTCCTTTACTACCCAAACCCAAAGGCTGATCGAAGTTAACGTGCCGGCGAGCAGACCCCAAAAGCCACCCTGGTTAGTCGCGCGCTTCCAGAGCATGCCCAAGATAACGGTCCCAAAAAGTGGAGCAATGAAGAAGCTGAAAAGTTGCATGGCGTAGTCCATGATGCTGGCGGAATGCTGCACCAGGTAAGCAGTGCCTACGGATACCAGCACACCGATCAGCGTGCACCAACGGCCCATCGCCACGTAGTGCTTGTCTGCGGCCTTCTTGTTCAGGAACGCCCCATAAATGTCGTAGGTCCATACGGTCGAGAACGCGCTAACGTTACCCGCCATTCCTGACATAAAACCTGCGATCAACGCAGTGACGCCGAGCCCGATAAGCCCAGGGCCGCAATAGCGCACCAGCATCAGGGGAAGTACCTCGTTGTAGCTGTGCCCGTTGGTGGCCACGGCCACGCCTTCGGGCAGCAAATGAAACGGCAAAACCGCCAACGCCAGAAGTCCAGGAAGGATGACAATAAGCGGCACCATCATCTTGAAGGCCGCGCCGATGATGGGCGCCAGCCGGGCCGAGCGCAGGCTATCGGCCGCGAGCACCCGCTGCACCACAAGAAAGTCGGTAGTCCAGTAACCAAACGACAGTACAAAACCCCAGCCCAGAACAAGACCGGTCCAGTGGACCCCCATGGGATTGTCCTTGAAATGGCCCATCGTGCTCCAAAGGTGTGTGTAGTCTGACCGTCCTAGATTTGTTTGGATCCGCTGCGTCAGATTTCTCCAGCCTCCTACTTCGATCATGCCGAGAATGGGAACCAACAAGGCGCCCGCCCAGATCAGGACGAACTGCAGAATCTCATTGAAGATTGCGGAACGCAGGCCTCCCAGGGCCACGTAGATCGCGACCACCAGAGACGAGAGCCAGATGCTGAAGTTCAGGTTCCATCCCAGCACGACTTTCATCACCAGGGCCATCGAGTACATATTGATGCCGCTCATCAGGATGGTCATGAAGCCAAAGCTGATGGCGGAGAATGCCCGCGTGGGATTACCGAAGCGCAGATGCAGATATCCGGGAACGGAGTAGACCTTCGAAATGTAGTAGAACGGCATCATCACCAGGCCCAGAAACAACATGGCCGGAATGGCCGCCACCCAGTAAGCGTGCAGCGCGAGTATGCCGTACTGATAGGTGGATCCGGCCCAGCCCATCAACTCCAGCGAGCCAAGGTTCGCGGAAACAAAGCTTAATCCCGCGATCCACGCCGTCATCTCCCGCCCAGCCATAAAGAACTCTTTGCTGGTCTTGGTGCCGCTCTTTACGTAGAAGCCGATGAAGAGGACCATCGCGAAATAGACCGCGATAATCAGCACATCCACTGCAGACAGATGGATTAGCTGCGTCCTGGCCGGAACATTCGTGATCAAAAAGCGAGCGCCGGCAGTCACTGGGTGAAACAGAACCGTCAGAACGAGTGACTGATCGGGCATACTACGGTGTTCCTCCTCTTACAGGGTTTGTTGATAGCCCGCGGCGGCTTGAGCCACTCTCCTTGTAACCGGCCAGCAACCGGTTTGTCACCTATATCGCTATTCAACGCCCAGGACATTCCGCTATAGTGAGCCCTCCATCGCCAAAACCGTTTCGGTCTACGTCAAACATCCGGTGCGCGTGTGATCGCGCAAACTTCACGGCTTGAATCCGGGATAAAGTGCGAGGGGAAGATAGATGAGCTTTCGTGGATTGCTGATGAGTTTAGCAATGTTGACCGGCGTTGCGGCCGCGCAATCACTGAATTGTGATCTTCAAGGCTACAAGGCAACGGATGGGCTGAAAGCGACTACCAGCGGCGGCGTAGTGACAATAACGTGGCAGGGCCAAGGCGGCCAGGAGCTTCGGGCGTCGTTTGGCATAAGAAACGGGCAGCCATTTGTTCAGGAACTTGCTGCGCGGGCAGGTTCCGGTAAATGGACTGTTCTGGGGAAGGATCTTTCCCCGGATTTTCAGGTCTCGACCGGAAAGCGGCGCATCTCACAGGCTCAACGTACACAGTTGCAAGCCCTGAACCTGGACACACCCGAAGAAGAAAGTAAGCGGAAGTGGAACACCTTTTGGGACGCGCCCCTGGTGATTCCGGGTCGAGGCGACACCACAGATTTGCCTCGCACCGAAGCCGAGATTACTCATGCCTCCGTTAGCTACCAGTCCAGCACCTGCAAGGTAGCTACCGAGGGAAACCAACTGAGTGTCACCTTTGATGGATTGAAGCTGGGCATCTTTGCCGGCGATCTGCGGTTCATTGCCTACAAGGGAGCAAACCTGCTCCGCCAGGAAGCGGTCGCCAAGACCCAGGAGCCCTCCGTTGCTTATATCTACAAAGCCGGGCTAAAGGGCTTTTCCGTTACGCCCGAAACCAAACTGATATGGCGTGACACGGCGGAGCACACGCAAACCGAATACTTCGGAGGAGCACCGAATACAGAACCGGTCTCGCTGCGGGCGCGCAATCGCATGGCGATTCTGGATGTCGGCCCAGGCTCTCTGGCCGTGTTTCCGTCGCCCCACAAGTTCTTCTTTGCCCGCGAGGACGAAGTAAACCTCGGCTACGTTTACTACCGCAAAGACAACGACTCCTCGTTCTCTCTGGGTGTCATGTGGCCTGATCAGGGCGAGGGCTATCATCCCTGGGGCGCAACCGACGCCGAATGGAAGCGGCGCACCGAAACCTCGCGCGGGCATGCGGACAATTACGCTCTCTACAACGCACCTGCCGGAACTGAGCAGCGCATGGCTGTCTACTACTACCTGAACGCTGGGGACGATCGGTCCACACGTGAGTCCGTCCTCGCTTATACACATAACGATGTCTTCAAGCCCGTGCCCGGCTACAAGGTCATGACCGGCCACTTCCACACCGACTTCAACGAACAGCTGCGCGATCGCAAGACGCTGGATTATCAGCCACCCTGGGTCGCAGTCTTCCGCGCCCTCGGAGTCAACATCCTCTACTTGGCGGACTTCCACGACGACTCGCATCCCAGCGATCCTGGGCCTATTCGCTTCGCGGAGCAGAAAGTCTATTTTGAAGGCTCACAGCGTGTCTCCGATAAAGACTTCTTAGTCATTCCGGCAGAAGAGCCCGACGCCTACATCGGCGGCCATTGGTACCTGATGACTCCAAAGCCGGTCTACTACACGCATACTTTGGGTCCGCATGAACCGAAAGCCGGGCCGAGTACCGGCAATAGCCGTCCAGAGGGCCAGCCATTCGAAGAGGATCTTCCGGAGTACGGCCATGTCTACCATCTGGGCTCCGCAGAAGACATTCTGAACTTTGTCAACAAAGAGAATGCCATTATGTGGACCACGCACCCGGAAACCAAGAACTCCGAAGGCTATCCCAGAGCCTATAAAGACAAGCCGTTTTTCCTGAGCGATCGGTTTATCGGCGCCTCGTGGGAATCGCTTCCCGTCGACTTGTCGGAGAAGGAAGAGTGCGAGGTCCGCTGCTTCGGGGTCGAGGACGACATGAGCAACTGGGCCCCTAAGGCGAAATATATGATTACCGAAGGCGATACGTATACGAAGTGGCCGGACGATGAAACTTATCCTCAGCTGGCCATCAACTATCTCAAGTTGGACAAAGTTCCCATGTACAACGAAAGCTGGTCTCCGGTTCTGGAGGCGATCCGGCGAGGAGACTTTTACGGCACCAATGGTGAAGTGCTATTCCACAACTGGGGCGTTCAGGGCAGCGGCGCCAATAGTGTCTATACAGCGAGCATCGAATACACATTCCCGCTCGAGTTCGCTGACCTGGTGTGGGGCGACCGTACCCGGACCGAGCACAAATTCATCGATCTGAAAGACACCATGCCGTTCGGAACCAAAGAGTTCAAGATTCCCTTCGATGCCACCGGCAAGAAGTGGATTCGACTCTCCGTCTGGGACTCGACGGGAAGCGGCGCCTGGGATAATCCGATCGATCTGAAATAGGCGGTTACCGCTCGATGCGCATACTTCTGGTGATCGTCGTGGCGGCCGCTTCCGCATTTGCATTCTCCCAGATAACTCCTGAAGGTGGAGACTGGCCGGTCTATGGTCACGATCCGGCAGGGACCCGCCATTCGCCGCTCGCACAAATCAACAGCAGCAACATAAGTCATCTGCAGCGCGCCTGGACTTATCACACAGGAGAAAAGAGCCGGTCGTTTGAGGCGACGCCCATCTTCGTCGACAACGTTCTAGACCAACCAACTTCTCGACGCTGCGCATGAGCCGCACGGCCTGGAAAGATGAAGTGGAGGACATGAAGGATAAAGGCGCAATCGGGACGGACGACGACTTCAATAAAATTATTGATTATCTGGCAAAGAACTTCCCGCCTCGACAATGAGGGGTTGCTGTAGTGGCGGTTCCGTCCATCCAACTCCACCCATGCCGAGGTGGGCCGCCGCCCTCCCCTTTGTCATCCCGACCGGAGCGTAGCGCAGCGGAGGGACCTGCGGTTTGCGTTGATGGAAAAACGGAACCCCGGAGGCGATTCGCCCACGGCACATTCGCTTGTGCCCGAAAGTGGAACAGCAGGTCCCTCCGCTACGCTACCCCGGATTTCCTGTCCAGCTTAGCGGCGTTGGCGAGCTTCATGCGGCTTTCTACGGAAGCCGCATGCGTCGCCTTGGGCGGTACCTCGATGTAGGAAATCCGGGTCCGCTCCGGTCGGGATGACAAATTTGAGGGCGGCGGCACACCTCGGCATGGGTGGAGGTGGATGGACAGAGTCACGCAACGAGGGTCCCCACACTTACTCAGGCTGCCCACTTACGCTCTCGATCAATTACCGACCAAAGAGCTTTTTATCCAACCCTGCAATCCAACGAATGAGTATTCTGGATAACGTGAAAACAGAAGAACCCCGGAGGAACGCAGCTCCCAAGCGATGGAAGCAGCTTTGCCTCGCAGGGGTGATTGCTTCTTTTGTCGGGGCTGCCCACGCACAGACGTCAGCGAATGCGTCAGCCGAACAGAAGCCGTCGGTCAAGGTCTTTTATGTCGCCAAACCCATGCAGCCGGCGCCTTATCTCGCCCCCATGAAACCCTTGGTGCATCTTGCTGATTTGAAGCAGAAACATAAGGGTGAGGTGAACTGGACCGAGTTGGTGGTCTATGACAAGAATAACCGCGCCGAAGTAACTTCAGCCGGTCCGGGAGCGAAGCTTCCGCGGCAATTGCACTCCGATGCACCGGAATATTGGATGGTTCTGGAGGGGAAGATCCGGTTTGAGGTGGAAGATCCGCCAGGAAAGTTCCAAACATTTGAGGCCGCCAAGGGAGATTTGGTCCTCGCACCCGAGCGCCACCTCTTTTCACTCGAGGTCATCGGCTCTGAGCCGGCCATCCGCCTTGCCGTCACGCTGCCGGATACCAGCACCATCTACGAAACCAAGCCGGAGCACGCCGAGAAAGGCATGGAATATATTCCGGTCACGCTCTTCACCGGCAACAACCCTGACGACGTACCTAATGACGGCAAGCCCGATCGCCTATTCTTCAACATAGATGAGTTGCAGAAAGAACATCCGGGGCGCCGTTCCTGGAGCGATCTCGCGGTCCGTAAGAACCGTGCACACGCAAATATTATCTGCGGCGACGCTGCGGATGTTAAGCACATCGCGGGCGATCTAGGACACTACCACACAGATTTCGCCGAGATATGGACCATTATGCGGGGCCAGCAAAGTTTTTCTATTGAAGGACTGAAGCCCTTCGTAGCCTCAGAAGGCGATATCGTTTACGCCCCGGCAAAGAGGTGGCATCTTATTGAGGCCGTGGGGGAGGGAACGTCCTGCCGTTTCGCCATGACACCCTATCCTAACGGCAACCACTTGTATCAGCCACGGCAACAATAGGACCATCAGCTCGCGCACAGCGCCGTTAGCCCACTTAAAGAATGCGCGTCTTCAAGACTGCGCACCATCTCGACGATGGCTTTAGCCTTGGCAGCCGGCCATTTCGCAAAAGCGGAGCAATCGAGGAACTTCGACGCCACCTCATCGTAGGACATCGGATTCGCCGGATTTCCCTTGGCCACATCAGCACGCCCGGAAATCACGCTACCGTCTTTGAGCTTTATCTCGATAATCGTCGTCATCTTGTTGTATCCGGCGGCCTCGGCAACAGGGTCCACGCCGAAGTCGATCCGGCGGATCATTTCCTGAACCTCGGGACGGTTCACAACCTCATCCGTGAATTCTGTGAGTCCGGCCTTGCCATAGAGCAGAAGTACAGCCATGCAGAATTCCATGCTGAACTTGGCGGCGAGGCTATCCGTTGGGTGGTGGTGGATGAGAGCGGTGGGAAAATTTCGATTGGCGCCGACGCGGACCCGGTCCACCTGGTCCGCTGCGATGTGGTGTTGCTGAATGAGAGCAAGCATCTCCGTCATGCCGGGATGCGTAAGGGATCCGGAAGGGAATGGCTTAATGGAAACCCCCGGCGAAACGAACGCCCAGGGCTTACCGAGCTTATCCATGATGGCCGCGGGATCGAACCCTCCGCCCTCCGCCTTGAAGAATCCACGAGGCGCTTCCAGTATTTGGTTCGCGGCGGTCCATCCCAGCCCTGCAAGGTCCGCGGCGACCACTCCACTCTCGGCAGCGCGTCCTGCATGCAGCGGCTTGGTCATGGTGCCGAAATTTTCCCGCAGGCCGGCGGCTTCGCTGGCCCCGATTCCGAGCGCGGTCAGTACGCGCAGCCGATCGAATCCGTAGACCTTGGCCGTGGCCGCCGTGGCGCCGAGCGTGCCAATGGTTCCGGTGCTATGAAAGCCGTCTTCATAGTGCCGCGGGGCAATTGCTTCCGCAATCTTGCACTCTACCTCCACCCCGACGTTATAAGCGATCAGGAGATCCTTTCCAGAGATCGATTTGACCTCTCCGGCCGCGAGGGCCGCGGGAAGCACCGGTGCCGTGGGGTGGGTCAACAAGCCATAGACCCGATCTTCTGCAACGGCAAGCTGGGTATCGTCGTAATCGTCAGCGTGGATACCGATAGCATTGGCAAAGGCAGCAAAGCGCACCGGAGCCCTCAGCGACGAGCCAATCACCGTGGCCCCATGCCCTGGGCCCGATACGAAGCCATTGGATTTCAGGTAAGTGCGCACGATCTCACCCGACTTCGCGACAGATCCGCAGAGTGCTAACCCGATGCCATCGAGGATCGACTTCTTAGCCAAGTCGATAACCTCGGGAGGAAGATCCGGATAACGTGTGTTGGTGATGAAGTCGGCCACGTAGCTTGTTACGGCGGGCGGCTCCGGTGGTTTTCCGGGTGGAGCCGCGAATGCTTCCGTCAAGCCACGAAAGCTCAGCCCGCCACCGATGCAAAGGATTGCTGATCCAATTACCTCGCGTCGAGTCATGGTGTCTTCAAACCTTTCGTTCTATGGCCAAACGATGCCCGGTGTACAGCGCGATTGTTGCCAATCCCTGACAGCACTATCTCTAATGGACGCCAAAGAAGAGGATCTTCGCTCCCGGCTTCTCGAAGATTGCCTCAATTTTCGCGCGGCCGGCCGTGTCTTGTGTAACCGTGACTCCGCCGCTTACCCAATGCTCGTCCACTACTCGATGGCTCGTAATGTACTGGTATGTGCCGCGCTCCGTAGCAAAGATCACGACAGCTCCCCGGCCTGTAGCAGCGGAGATCTTTTCGTGAATCTCGGGGCTGGCAGAAACAACCCCGCTCACCACAGGATCGCTTTCCGTAATATCGTCGCGGACTTGTTTGTACCTCGCGAGCGTACTACCAATGAAGGCGACTCCAGAGTCTGAAACATGCAGCAGATCGCCCCATATTCCGTTCTGCCCAAGAATGAGCGACGCAACATCCACTTCCTGCCATTGCTGCGGATCATCTGGAAAATAGTGGGTGAGAAACAAAGTGGATGGGATCCATTTATCAAACGTCAATGGCGAGCGGGCGATCCACGTGCGCGCCGGCCCCTGGTGGAAAAACAGGTTCGAGTTCGTTCGCTCCAAATCGATGGGAATGTCATAGTTTTGGTAATAAGGCCCATTGTTGATCAGGAAATACTTCCCGGAGGAGAGGAACGCCAGACCCATAGCCCGGCCTCCCTCTGTCACATCAAAATCCACAATTGCTCCGGGCACGGCAGCGGCAACCTTGTCCGCCACCCGGCTCATGTACTGGACGAGCTGGAATCCATAGGAATCCGACCGCTCCTGCGGAGTGTTGCTTTCGTCACCGTGATTGTGGTGCGGGTCATTGCATCCGTATTGAGCAATCGCGTCCCACTTGAAATAAGTAACGCCGACTTCTTTGGCAAGGCGGATCAGCTCATCTGCGAAGGTATCGGCGTATCCGCTGACCATGCACATCTTGTAGCTCTTCTCCGTCTCCCACACTTCCTGGGGCTCGGCCACTTGTCCATTCCAGGATCTGCGCCATTCAGGATGCTCGCGCACCACACGGCTCGATGCAGCCGCGGTCGTAGGACCAAACCATAACCCGAGTTTCATGCCATAGCCGTCAAGCTTCTGCTTGACCGTTCTCAGGCCGTCGGGGAAGCGCTTGCTGCTGACAGTCCAGTCGCCGGTCTTCTCATACCATCCAGTGTCCAGCACAAAGACATCCACCCCCATCCGGTGTGCCACATCAATCTCTTTGAGGATGCGGTCTTCATTCATCGATTCGAGGTAGGGCCTGCCATTCCACCACTTGTTGCGTTCCTGAAAGTTCCAGGTGTTATAGAAAATGTAGGGTTTCCGCGTCGCGGGGTTCTGCGTCATACACTTCAGCACGAACTCACGATAAGTAGAAGCGAGTTGATCGATCCCACCCTGCGTCGCGGCGGTCTCCATCCAAATCGTTTGAAAGGGATGATCGGCATCCACCCTTTGGCCGGAGACATAGTTGCCCTTAACGGCAGTCAGGCGAACGCTTCGATCAGGGCTGAGTTGGTATTGCAGAAACGCATCCGGAACCTGGGACCCGTGCTCATACGCGAGCAGGAAGCTGTGATGGCCGTCGCTAGCCGCAAGGATAGGACCCATAAAGGTGCCGCTATCCTGGAAGTAGCGGTCTCCAATCGGTTGTTCGTAAAGTGTGTAACTGTGTGTTAGTTGCGCAAAGTTCGATAGCGTGACTTCTTCCGCCTGAGGTAATTGCTTCAGCGAAGTTTGCAGATATGTGAGCCTGTTCGCGCCGCTGAGCGTTCGCGGTTGATCCGCTTCGAGTATGTAACGAAAGCGAATGACCGGAGTTCTGTCATTAACCTGGAACTGAACACGCAGCCGGAGGTGCGAGTCCCGCACCAGCTCGCCTGCAAAGAGATATTCTGTAGCACCATTGTCGAGATGGGCCGGAGTTCCAACCGGAGCAAAATGGCGTACTGCTGCAGGAATCAGCTTTCCGTCGATAGAAAAAGTTGGCGGAGCAAGTTGGTAAGTGGAACCTCGTTGGCCATACTCCCAAAGGCAGTTAGCTCCGCAGGAAAGGGAAACCCTCACCTGGCTGTTCTGGATATTCACTTGACCCATGGCGTGTAAAGGAATGGCACAGAGCGCCAAGCTGTAGAAGACCCTAATCCACCGCAAGTGCATATATGTCTCCACCATGATTACGAGTCAGATCAATTATTTTCTGCGAGCTGAGCCCCCGCTGCCGCCTGCTAACCCATTTCGATTGATGTGAGTCTGGATTCAGCCATTTGTCAAGCTGGTACCAGCCCTCCAGTTCCACGTCGAGAGGCCTTGAAACTGAGTTAGCCTATGGCTATGGATATTCAGAGTCGTCCCGAACTTGAGGAGCTGGTAAGGCACGACCTTGAGCGCGGCTACCAGTCGATAGAACACGCAGTATCGCTCTTGCATGCTCACGCGTCCTGGTTTGCAGAAGACCGCGCGGAAGTGAACGCGAAGGGTGCGGGCAGCGCTGCCGCTGAGTTGCTCGACGCGGACTAGTTATCCCCCGCTGCGCTATGCTTTAACGGCAAGCTCCACGGCATGCCAGGGGCAAGCGGACGGGTGGCAACGCGCCAAGCGATGGCAAAGATTCAAATCACCAAAACAGAATTGGTTTGGCCCGGCAAGTACAACGAGGATGGCACGTTGGCTCAAGTGCCGCGGGCCAACCTCCCCTTTCAGGTGACCGAGGTCTTCAACCAAACGCCGCCCACGCGCGAGGCGAAATGGCGAAACAAGCTTATATGGGGTGACAACCTGCTCGTAATGGGGTCGTTGCTCAAAGAGTTTATGGGTAAAGTCGACCTCATCTATATCGACCCGCCGTTTGCCACGGGTACAGATTTTTCCTTCACGGCCCAAATTGGCGAACAGGAAATTACCAGGCAATCGTCGGCCACGGACGAGACTGCCTATCGGGACACATGGAAGGTCGGGGTGGGCTCCTACCTGACAATGATGGCAGAACGTCTGCGCCTGATCCGCGACCTTCTTTCTCCCAACGGGAGCCTGTTCCTGCACTGCGACTGGCACGTGGGTCACCTGCTGCGAGCGACCGCCGATGAAGTCTTCGGCGCGGAGAACTTTCTTAACGAAATCGTGTGGTACTACTACAACAAATTTCAAGGCAACGTGAAACGCTTTGCCTCCAATCACGATGTTGTGTTCTGGTACCGCAAGGGCTCGTCCTACCAATTCAATCCGCAACTTGAGAAGCGCGCTGAGGGGAAAGTAAAGCAACTGGTCCGTTTGTGGGACAAGGAGAAGTCAGCAATCGTCAACGCGAAGGGCGCGGATGGAAAGGTGATGTATCGCGAGACCGATGAGCGAACCGTGGACGATGTATGGCGAATCTCGATGCTTCAGCCTGCCGACCGCACGGAAAACTGCGGGTTCCCCACTCAGAAGCCCGAGGCCCTGCTGCAGCGGATCGTACAAGCAGCGTCCTGCGAGGGCGATCTCGTAGCCGATTTTTTCTGCGGCTCCGGCACCATGCTTTCGGTTGCCGAAAAGCTCAATCGCCGCTGGATTGGCTGCGATCTCGGCCGCTGGGGCATTCACGCCACCAGGAAGCGCCTGCTGGGGATCAAGGAGTGCGGCCCCTTCGAGATGCTCAGCCTGGGCAAGGATGAGCGTCGACACTGGCAGGGAATTTCCTTCGCCGAGCAAGAACACGACGCGTACCTTGCCTTCATACTCAAGCTCTACGGTGCCCAGCCGATGCCGGGCCGCGCGCACATCCACGGAAACAACGGCGAGGCCCTGGTGCATGTTGCGACAGTGGATACGACGCTGACTACAAGCGCGATCGACGCCGCCGTCGACGCATGCGCAATGTTGAAGCAGCGCGAATTGCACGTGCTCGCCTGGGACTGGGAAACCGGGCGATGCGACCTGGTGGTCGAGAGCGCGCGCAAAAAGGGAGTCCGGCTTCGTCTTTTGCAGATCCCGCGAGAGGCGATGGAGCAGCAAGCGGCTGGCAACGGCAACCTACGCTTCTTCCCGCTGGCTTACTTGGAAGCGGAGATCAAGCAGCCGGACCATCTCACCGTGCAAGTGGCGCTCAAGGACTTTGTGGTTCTGAATCCCGAACTAATTCCCGAGGACGTGCGCAGCAGGGTGGAGACTTGGTCGGACTACATCGACTACTGGGCGGTGGACTGGGACTTTCAGGGCGCGACGTTTATGCAAGGTTGGGCAGCGTACCGAACACGCAAAGAGCGAAAGCTCCCACTCGTCTCCGGCGTACACTCGTACGAAGAAGCGGGGAATCGCCGCATCCTCGTACGAGTGATCGATATTTTCGGGAACGAAACGAACCAGGCCTTCGATGTAGAAGTCAGCAGCCGTAGTGACGGCCCTCTTCCGTTTGTAACTCCCACGGGTACGTCTGCAGGGGCGTAAAAGTCCGTTGGAAGAAAGCGTCGTCGACTACATAGGTTTCGCCGTTCTCGCCCTTCACGATCCAGTCGCCTTTTGACACATTGCAGAAGCCGGTGTCGGTGGCAATCGTTTTGCCATGTTCGCACTGCGTGGCGTCTACGACGAGCGGTCGAAGTGTACGGAATGTACTCATCAAGTCCTCCATTGGCCATAACAGCCAATGTCTCTATGAGAGGACTTTTTTCATAAGGATTGCGATGCGGAGTTGTTAAGGATTTGTAAAGGCCGGTCAGAAGCCGTAGTTCTTCCTGCGTAGCGCGTTCTTATATCGGTCGCGTGCCTTTTTTGCCACAGCTTCGGCATCGTGGGCGACAAAGCCGGCCGCGTCCCACTTCTCCATCTCAACCATGGAGTGATCGTCGTTAGCCAAAGCCTCTTCGGCTCGAATCGCGTTTACCCAGTTGTCGATAGCCCCCCGGTAATCGCGCAAAAGTTGATCGAAATCTGTATCTCCCATGTTCAGTGAATCTATGGCAGCGTAGGGGTGTCGTCAATGGACCGCCATGCGATTCACGAAAGATTGACAGAGAGCCGCATCGTCTGGTCCAGGCGCGCGATTATTCCGAGGTGAAGGTTCCAGCCGGCAGACCGGCGCGGTTGTAGAGAAAGGTCGTCACTACGCCCGACCAGTCATAACGCACGAAACGGGGAAACGCGATCTTGGGAGACGATACCAGGACCGTCTCGCTCTCTCCGATCTTTTCGATCTTTGCCGTGGCCGGCATGAAGTTATGGTCATCTCCAGCAAGCTCAAAGCCGCCCACTTCCTGACCATGTGTGGTGAGTCCTTCGCCGTGGGCGAACCACACACGCATGGCGTTCGGCTCGGTGGTCGCTTGCAGAAACTCCGGCGAGCTGTACTCGATCTTCTCCCCATACACCGTGGCGCGGGCGGCCAGCGCCAGGCGGTTGGCAACGGTTTGCTTGTCGGGGGGATGAACGTTGTCCGGCGTGCCCACATCGAGCGTGACCGCCATGCCGGTATTGCGCAAAGTTAGGGTGCGTCGCTGGGCATCCCGGACCAGCGGCCAACCAGGAGCGGTCGAATTGAAACTGGAGATCTGTACGAAGAAAAAGGGGAAGTCGCCTTCGCCCCATTGATGTCTCCAGTCGGAGATGAGCGTGGAAAAAACTCGAAAGTAGTGGGGCGCGCGTTTGGCATCACTATCGGTTTCACCTTGATACCAGAGGACACCTTTGATGGTGAAGCGCGTATAGGGCGCGATCATCGCGTTGAAGAGGGTCCCCGGTGTCCAGGCTCCTCCATGATCGGTCGTGATGCGCGGGTGAGTCGCGGGCGGCTTTCCTTCTGCCTGCAGAGCGGCATCTTCGCGCGCGTTGTTAGCCCGGATCTGGTCGGCCCGCCCCTGTTCCTGGGCGATGGTTCCCGCATCCTGAAAAACTGAGATGAGATTGAAACTGGCTAACGCCTCGGGGCTGATCCAGGAGTGGGCGGGTGTGCCGCCCCACGTGGTGTCGATGAGCCCAACAGGGACATTTTCCCGCTCCGAGATCTCGCGGCCAAAAAAGTAAGCGACGGCGGAGAAGTGCCGCGCCGTATCCGGTGTGCACTCCGTCCAGGGGTCCGAAGCTTCGTTGAGCGGGACGGCAGACGTTGCTTTTTTCTGGACAAGCAGGCGAATCCGCGGATGGTTGGCTGCGGCGATCTCCTTTTCCCCATCCTTCAGCGGTGCGGGGACCGTGCCCGTAAAGCCGGCAAGGGGAAACTCCATGTTCGACTGTCCTGAAGCCAGCCACACATCCCCGACCAGGATGTCTTTACGCTCCAGCGGAGTCGCTGTGGAGTCGCCGCTCACCGTCAGGGTGTAGGGGCCTCCGGCTGATTCCGGTTTGAGCCAAGCTTCCCAATAACCAACCGGATCGGCTTGCGTAGTGACGGTCTGGCCATGGAAGCGGACGGTAACCTTTTCCCCGGCCTGACCCCAACCCCAGATACGGACCGGGCGGTCGCGTTGCAGCACTGCGTGATCAGAGAAGAGATTCGAAAGTTGCACTGCCGCCGCAGCAGGAAGCGAAATGGCAAGCGAGCAGACCGTGGAGGCCAGCAAAAGACGCAAAAGACGCATGGGTAATCTCCGATAGAAGCCAAGGGGAAGTTGCCGGCATCGACTCCGCCACAATACCTGCCGTCCCGCGCACCCTGCAAATCGACCGGCAAAGGCATCCCTACCAACGAATCAGATCTTCGCTGTCCTCCACCAACAGGACTTCATATTTTTCCAACATGGGCAGCAAGACGTTCTCCAACTCTTCCTTCCACACTGTGCCTTTATAAAACTTTGCTTTCATCAGCTCGCGCGAGGCCAGGTCAGGAAAACCCCGCATAAAAAAGAATGTGTCGGGATCTTCGACGGAAATAAACGGGCCCAAGACTTTCATTCCGATTTCTCTGTGCGCCGGAATACTTTTGGAGTGAAATATTTCGAGGAATCGAGATCGCATGCCCGGCGTCGTTTTATACGTGCGCATTTCGATAATCATTTTGATAACCTCCGTGCGCTCGGGTGTCATAGCAGTCCGGTTACCTTTGGAACCTGCAGCATCTGCACCAATCAGGCGGCAACCTTTATTTAGGGGTCTCCCTTTTGATGCCCCGAATAGATATTCACATCTTGCCTTCGCAGGTGGTGTATCTTGGCTGACACGAAAGTAGTGGACCAGGGGGACGTCGCAAAACAGGGAAATAAGTTAACCGGAAAGTTGTGACCAATCTCGGGGTTCTGTCGCTCGCACGGGCCATGTCCAGATGTATTTTGTTCGAAATCGTGGTTGCCCCCAAGTCTCGAAGTTTCCCTGAGAGGCGTACGCCGTGAAGTCTGCAACTTGTTTGTCCGCTCTTCTTGCTGTCGGCTTCTTCTGCCAGTGCTCAGTCTCCTGGGCGCAGGCGACCAACGCCGGTCATCCCACCTCTTCCACCTCTTCCCACTCGCCGTCGACCATCAAGCCTGCACACGTCGTGGCCCACCCCGCGCCCCAGGAGAACACGGTCATCATTCCCGGGCCCCTGCGATCCTTCCTGCGCATGGCCGGTATCAGTCAGCAGATAACTCGCGAGGATGTATTGCCTCTGCTCGCGCGCAATGCGTACGCCACCGGCTATCTGAACGGCGTGCCAACGGAGTACCTGCGCCTAGTCGACCGCTATCTTCATCAGGCGAGAGAGCTGGAGATGCTGGCCGGGTCAACCGGCACCATACACGTTGCCAACTGCGCGGAGGCGGAGCCGCTGTTGAGTATCCTCGGCTACCACGCGCGGCCGGCTTGCGGGCAAAAGGACTCCATTCTGATGACCGCGGACCCGGAACGCGCCTTCCTCACCACGGATTCAGGGTTTCCTCTCACCGCATTGGAAGAGTCGCTCGAGAAGGGCACGCCTTTTACCTACGCCTTCCCTAGTTCCCGTGTTCCCGTACTTTTTAGCGAAAACGAGTGGCGGGCGCTCAGCAGTGCCAAGAGCAGAGGCGCGCAATCGCTGGTGGACATCCTGCTGCACGAGCCGGCAGTCGATCGCCTGTACTGGGCGCTCGCCAATAGCGATGGCGAAACCAGGAATGCGCTCGCACGCTCGCCCGGCCTGGGGAGACTTTTGCCCTATGGCCCGGTTCTCGATTTCTATGGAACCCAGATCTGCATTCGCGGCGGCCGGGTAGTCGTGCCCGGAGGACCCTCCGCGGAAGCCGGTTGGAGAGAGCTGGCGGGCGCCAGTCCAAGGACGCCGGCGGACTTTGTCCTCGGTCTGGTCGGTACGGATAACGGGTGGCTGGCCGTCTATTTCGACACCTTGGCGCGGGTCAACGCCTCCCAGCAGGCGTATTTGACTGCGTCTCCGCGCCTCAAACATCTCTACGACGCGTTTCGCGAGCCGGAACCTAACGCCTATCCCGCCAGGGCCGTCTTTCGTAAGGCCCCTGCCCTGCTGATGCTGTTCACCCGCCTGCAAACCGGGCCGGATGGTGAACCCCGCATTCCCGGCAACCTCGAGGTCTGGAAGCAGATCCTGGCCCAGAAATCGGACTCGAAAATCGCCCATGACTGGGGCCGCCGTGCGCGTACATGGAAGCGTCCCGACCAACTGCTCGAAGGCATGGCCGCGTTGTCTCGCATCGATACCGACCAGGGTCCGCTGCAGATCTATCTCATGCTGAATGAAGTGGACAGGCGGCGCGCGTCCGATAAGCGCCTGACCCCGGAAACGGTGCTTCTTTTGGCCACCAAGTTCTCGCAGCTCAGCAGCTGGTACCTGGCATTTTCCGAGTTTCCCGACTTGAACGACGCCTCGATTACGCAGTTTGTAAAAGTGGCCGACGCAATCGACGCAATCCACGACCACAGCCTGCGCGGAAACGCTATGGGCGTCTTTCAGGCGAACGTGGGACTCTGGCAGATCCTTGCTCGCCAAGGAGAAGTCCGAGACACTGATCTGAACCAATCCTGGCAGCACGCGATCGCGCCCTTCACCGCCATTAATTCTTCTGCCCAGCTCTTCGACGCCGGCCAAGCTTCGCTGGGAACCCTGATGCTGGCGGCGAGCGGCAAATCCGGTCTTTCCCAGGGCGAATTTGTTGAGCTGCTGGCAGGCCCTCCCCAGCAGTCAGCTGACGGCCAACGTATCCGCCAGGAAATGGCTGGCAAAATTCGGGCGGTGCTCGACGATCAGAGACTGGTGTCGCTAGATACGTTGTTCACACTCGGCGACGGCCTTACGCGTATGGCGCAGGGAGCGCCCGCGGGCAGCAACTTAATCCCCCTCGCCAATGAACTCAAGGAATTTGAGTTACCCCGCCCCATCTTCACCGAGAGCGAGAAGACAGAATGGGCGCCGGGGGTCTATGCCAACCGTCATAGCGAGTTGCAGGTGCACGTTGACCTTACCAAGGTAATTAAAACACCGGGTTCGCGTTCGCAATTGGAAGCCGCCCGCGGTCAACTTACACCGTTTCTCAGGGACTCTCTGGTCGGTTTGAATTACGCCTACTACGAGCCGCCCGGCGCCCAGCTCTTGCACAGCAATCCACTCTTTGTGCGGTCGCACGATTTTTCGGGAGAAACCATTATGGGCGTGACCCAGCTCTGGCAGGCTCCTGAATTGTTTAACCAGGGATCGCCGGCCGGGGGAGGCGCCTACCTGGTGGGCTCGCTCGCCGAGTTGCCCTATGTGCTGGCCACCACCGAGGAAGACTTCATTGCCCCGAGAAACGTCCAGGCCCTGATCTGGAAGGAGGTGACGGCAGACCTGCTGGTCAGCGCGACACTGCCCCGCTGGTGGAATGTGACCCCCAACGAACTGCATGCCGTAAGTCTCTATCAACGCTCCGGGGAAGATCTTGTTACCGCGGCATCGACCAATGAAGAACTGCGGGGCAAAGTGATCGTCATTCTCTCCGAACGTCTGCCGCGGCAGCGACTGGGACAATTGGAGCGGGCCCTTGCGTCCGGCAACGCCGCCGTCAGTCTCTCTCGCGTCACCCCGGCAGATACCTTTCATCTTGCAGCAGAGTTTCGCCAAGATTTTCCCCAGGAGACCGCGTCCTGGGGAACTGCGGGCGGGGAGTTGGATACGCTCATCCGGCAATATCCGGCCGAAGTCAACCTGCAGCGCATCTCCCGGGACTTTGGCACCCCTCATCCGGTGATGGCCCAGAACTATGCCTGCGAACTGCTGAACGTGCAGCCGTTCCCCGCCTTCGGCGGCAGTTCCAGCCGCTTGTTGGGGGAGTCGTGGGACTCAACCAATCTGTATTGGGCGCGGCTTGCGGATGAGAAGGGTTACTCGCCGGTCATGCTTAATCGCCTGGTCCCCGAGTTGACCCGTCGCATGGTGGCGAACATTTTCGCGACCGATATCGAGGACTGGCTGGCGCTGACGCGCGCCATGAAGGAGACCGGCGAAGACTTCCGTCAGGGCAAGATTGTTCTGCCGCAATTGACCGAAGCCGCCTCCTCCAACCAGGAAGTTGGTGTGCAACAAGAACAGTCTTCAGCTAGCTCGGCCCCGGTAGGCCACAAATAAACGGGATACAGGACAGACAATGGCAAAGCGACCTCTTCTCTTCGTTCCTATCGCAGTTGGTTTCTTGTTCCTCGGTGGCCGCGTAACGGGCGCCCAGGATGACACCACGAACATTCGCGTGAATGTGGACCTGGTGCAGTTAAACGTCGCTGTGACTGATAGCAAAGGCAACTACATCTCCGGCCTTGGCCCGGAAAACTTTGCCATCACCGAGGACAAGATCCCGGAGAGACTTGCCACCTTTGAAGAAGGCAACGAGCCGACTCGCCAGGTACTTCAGCCGGCGCCGAATGCTGCTTCTGGCAAACCGGGCTCGCCTGGCCCGCAACCGGCTGCGAAAACGAAGGCGACGGTGGTGTCTGCGACGCCTTCTGGGACCGACCACCCCGCTGGAATCGGCGAGGACCCTGCGACCTTGCCCTCCCGTATTTCCGGCGCCAATGTCTTTGTTCTTTTCGATACCAGCAACTACATGTACCGGGGCTTTGTCTTTGCGCAGGATGCCATCACCGAGTTTGTTCGCTCCCTGGAAGGTGCGAACAAGGTGGCTTTTTATTCCTATAGTCGCGACCTTTCCCGTAATTCAGCCCTAACCTCCGATCGAACGCAGGTACTGCGCGGGGTGCGGAGCACGGTTGCCGGCGACGACGCCGCGCTTTATAACTGCCTGCTGTTGACCGTCGAGGACGCCGCCCGCTACACCGGACGAAAAGTGGTCGTGGTCTTCTCCAATGGCCCTGACAACGCAAGCCTGGTGCCCCCGGAGGATGTGGCCGAACTAGCCCAATCCACGGGCACGATCATCTACATGATCAGCACCCGGGAAGCACAGTTGGAGCCGATCTCGACCGCCGTCTTCGAGCGCATGAGCAAGGCCACGGGAGGCAAGGCATATTTCGCTCGCAGCTGGAGCGACGAAAAGAAGGCCTTCGCCTTTATCCAGGAGGACTTGGCGCACCTTTACTCGCTCAGCTACTATCCGCAGCCCAACCCGAGCACCGGATGGCGCACCATCACCGTCAAGCTGATAGGGAAGGACCTGCAGAAGTATCACGTCCGGACCCGTGCCGGATACCGTTTACAACAGGCGCACTCTGCGGCAAACGGCTCAGCTGATCTGGAAGCGGAGTCCGTTCAGAAGTAGAGCGTCGCTTTCGGTCCCCCTTGCCGTGGGACCGGAGCGCACGCGAATTTCCTACTGTGCGCCGCCAACGGCCGCGCATGTGGCTTTCTACGGGTTGTTTTCCCAGAACCGTCCAGCTAACGCTTCAGCCCTGTGTTGGTGATGAGCTTTTCGACACATCCAGGTTGCTCTTCGGCTACCGGTCCACTGCTAAGGGAGTCGCTGCAGGCGAACAGCCTCGGCTCGTTCATAACGGAGGTGGCGGCCTGCTCCAGAGTTGTATTTGCTGCTTCGGGCCGAAATCTGGAACGTTTGTCGTCTTGTTGCAGCGATACGCTCTTGAAGAGAAGGGCATTGCCTTCGAGATGGACGTGGATTGCCGTCAGTTCCCAAACCGATGGGCCGACCTGTTGTTGTTCGAGGGCAAAGGAGCTGCGTTCCTTCAATCTTCCCAGCAGCCCTCCGCCGAAGGTGACGTCATGGATAAGGTGGCCCTTGATTTTGCAGATGCGGTGTTGCTGGTTATCGACCACCAGGTCGCCGGTCATGCTGCTGAAGACGCGAGCCTCGCGCGTGGGCGGATGGAAGGTTGGCGAAGGTTCGAAGTGCAGTGAGGTGGTAGTTATGGTTGCTCCTGTTTGTGTCCAGATAAAGGCAGCTGGCAGAAGCTTGAGCAGGTCATCGATCTGCTGATTATCGTGATTACCCTCTTCGATCTGCTTCTTCTGGGCTCGGGAATCGTGCAGATATTTTTGAATGAGTTCCTGCTGTTGGGCCTCGGTCAGCTCGCGTTCGTCCTTTTCGAGGACGCGTTCGACATTCCCCCGTTGGGTGGCGGCGACCCACTGCAGGATGTGTTCTTTGGGCTTGTCGCTCTCTTCCAGGAAGATCCAGTTGGAGTGGTCGTTCTGGTCTGCTGTCCGTTCAGCGTCGACGGCCTGTTGGATGATCTGTTGCGGGGTTTGTGCATGCACCGTAGAGAACGAGAGCGCGAGTATCCCGGCCCAGAAAAACCGCGCCTTTTCTTTGCCCATTTTTTCAACTGCCTTTGTCCGTCAAAAGTTACGGCTCTTTGATGCGGGAGATCTGCCCAACGGTTCGGCAGAAAAGCCAGATGTATCTACCCATTAATGCTCTGGACTGCAATCCCGGAAAATTGGGGGGTGAATGGCTGCAAAAACTTCGAGCAAGGTCGCCTAACCAGCAGCTGCGTCGATCAATTCCTGTACAGAACGGCTGGATTTCCAGGATTTGATTTGACGTTCTCGCCGACGAGCCTCTGGCAGAGTTGCGTAATATTCGGAGTAGGCTACGATCCATGGCCCGCGACCCCTGGTATAAGGGCTGTGGCCCCGCAGGTGTTCTGCGAGTCGCTGGTCCAAATCGACAGCGGAGCCAATATAAAATTTGCCCGTGGATTGGCTCTTGAGAATGTACGTGGTGGGCATTGCCGAGGAGACTCGAACTGCTGACCTTCCCGGCAACGCCGGGACGCTCTACTTGGATCCAAATATGGTAGGCACGAGGAGACTCGAACTCCTGACCTCTACCGTGTCAAGGTAGCGCTCTAACCAACTGAGCTACGCGCCTGTGTGCTGCAACCTGCCATCAAACTTCTGACCTTCCCGGCTTGCCGGGACGCTCTAACCAACTGAGCTACGCGCCTGTGTGTTGCAAACCTGCCATCAAACTTCTGACCTTCCCGGCTTGCCGGGACGCTCTAACCAACTGAGCTACGCGCCTGTGTGTTGCAAACCTGCCATCAAACTTCTGACCTTCCCGGCTTGCCGGGACGCTCTAACCAACTGAGCTACGCGCCTGTGTGCTGCAACCTGCCATCAACTTCTGACCTTCCCGGCTTGCCGGGACGCTCTAACCAACTGAGCTACGCGCCTGTGTGCTGCAACCTGCCATCAACTTCTGACCTTCCCGGCTTGCCGGGACGCTCTAACCAACTGAGCTACGCGCCTGTGTTGCAACTTGCCATCAACGCTCTGAGCTACGCGCCTGCGCAGTGCATCTCGCTATCATACCAAAAGCTCATGTACCATCAATCTTCTGGGCTGTACCCAGGAAGACGGGAAACCCTTGCTGAAAGAACTACGCGCAGCTCCCAACCTGCTGACTTTCCTGCGCCTTTGCCTCATACCTTTTCTCGTCATCGCAGTTCTTGAGTCCCACTACAAAACTGCGCTTTGCCTCTTCGTCGTCGCCGGACTCAGTGACGGCCTCGATGGCCTGGCCGCGCGGCTGCTCAAGCAGCAAACCCAAATCGGCCAGTACCTCGATCCCGTGACCGACAAGCTTCTGCTCAGCACCCTGTTCCTGGTCCTCATGCACCAGCAGCTCGTGCCGCGGCCGGTCACCGTCCTGGTTTTTAGCCGTGACTTGGGGATCCTCATCGTTGCCGCGCTCCTCTATATCAGTCTCGGCATGCGCGACTTCCGTCCCAGCATCTACGGCAAGGCAAGCACCTGCGCCCAGATCCTTGCCCTGCTCACGGTCCTGCTCTGTCAGATCTATGTTCCGAGACCATTAATCATGCTGCGCACCCTGGCTCTCGATGCCACGGCTGCGTTGACCATCGTCTCCGCCTTGCATTACGCCTGGCGCACCGCTCGGCGTCTGGCCGTCGCCGAGGCTCACTAGTAAATTGCCCGGAATGGCAGAGGTTTGAAAAATTCGCATTCAATGACAAACTATTGCCAGCACTTGGCTCCCGGTTTAACGTTACTGAAACAGTTTGCCCCCTCCCCCTGAAGACAAGTCCCTGGGGGTAGCACTGTGGTTCTACGAAGGCCCTTATGTCTGAGACGATCCAAGCACGTGTTCTCCGAGTGATTGCTACTACCCAGCGGATTCCTCTGGAGAAAGTTAAGCCCGACAGCACTTTCGAGGAGCTGGGCATCGATTCGATGGACAGCATCAATATCCTCTTCGACCTCGAAAGTGAGTTCGACATCGAGATCAAAGACGAAGACGCGAAGAAGATCCAGACCATCCGCGAGATGATCGACGGTGTCACCTACCTGGTGGATTCCAAGCAAAACCCCTCTGCCCAGGCTGCAGCCGAGTAAGCTCGCCGCTATCGGTGAGACGCTGGAGTTTGTTACCCTCGGACCAGCACAATCCTTCTTGAAAACGGTGTAGATGCGAGTTGTCATATCAGGAATGGGCGTTATCAGCGCTCTGGGGCTTGACCAGGAAGGGTTCTGGCAGTCACTCGCCAGCGGTCAATCTGGAATCGGACCGATACCAGAAAACGTCGGCCCCGTCCCCGATATGGGCATGAGCCAGGTCCGTTTCAAGAACGGCGCCGCGGTGCTCGGTTATGACGCCGAAACGTACTTTCCCCGCAAAACACTCAGTTTCATGGATCGCTTCGCGCAGTTTTCTGTCATTGCTGCCCGCGAAGCGGTTGCAGCGGCCGGTATCGAATGGACCGAGGAGTTGCGCGAGAGCGCGGCGATCATCACCGGTTCCTGCATGGGAGGCAGATTTACAGACGAAATCGGTTACTGGGAACTCTTCCACCATGGCAGGCATCGCGTCCATCCACTGACCATCCCGCTAGGAATGAGCAACGCAGGCGCCAGCCATATCTCCATGGAATTCGGCCTGCACGGGCCCGCGTATACCTTCTCAACCGCCTGTTCCTCGTCGGCGCACGCCATCGGCAACGCACTCTGGATGGTGCGTTCCGGAGCTGTGCCCCTGGCGATTGCCGGGGGGAGTGAAGCGCCGCTTTTTCTTGGCGGATTGAAGGCGTGGGAGGCTATGAGGGTGGTCAGCCCCGACACCTGCCGCCCCTTTTCTGCCAAACGCTCCGGAATGATCCTGGGGGAAGGCGCCGCTATGCTGGTTCTGGAGCCGCTTGAGCGGGCTCTGGCGCGTGGCGCCAAGCCACTGGCTGAGATCGTCGGCTTCGGTATGTCGGCGGATGCCTGCCACGTCACCCAGCCCTCCGCCGAAGGCGCCGCTCGGGCCATCCGTGCCGCGCTCCGCGATGCTGGGTTAGTTCCTGAGCAGGTTGGCTACATCAATGCGCACGGAACCGCGACTGAGGCCAATGACCGTATGGAGTCAGCGGCCATCCATGCCGTCTTCGGTGGCCACGCCCCTGGGCTACCGGTCAGTTCCACCAAGTCGATGCACGGGCACACGCTGGGTGCGGCGGGAGCAATCGAAGCGGTAGCTACGGTGATGGCTCTGGGCAAGGGCATTCTGCCCCCCACAGCGAATTTCACTGAGGCGGACCCGCTTTGTGCACTAGACGTGATTCCCAACCAAGCCCGCGCCGCAAGCGTAGAGGTTGCTCTGTCGCAATCCTTCGCCTTCGGCGGCTTGAACGCAGTGCTGGCCTTTCGCGCCTGGCCCTGAGAAACCATCGGTTTTGGCTTGTTAGTGCACAGTCCCGCAGGGGGCTAGGTCTCATCCCCTGACTAAGGACGGGTGCCCCATATCTCGCTCGTTTTTCGCGAGATGTGGGATACCACGCATGTTGATCGCAAAGTGCGTCGGATGAATCGGGACTCAGAGGGAGAGACCAGGGGTATCCATATCTCGCGAAAAACGAGCGAGATATGGGCACCCGTCCTTGGTCAGGGAACCAGAGGTACTTGTCTTCTTAGTTGCGAGCCATCTTTTCAAAGACGTCAAGCGCGTATTCCAGGTCGCTCTGCGTGTGCGCGGCGGTTACACAGAGCCGCAGCCGTGCTGAATCCTGGGGAACCGCTGGGAAGAGCACAGGCGTAGCCAGAACACCATGGTCGCGGAGCCGCCGGGCGAACAGGCCCGTGGTTGTCTCGTCGTTGAGAATCACCGGAATAACCGCCGTCTCCGACAGCCCAGTGTCATAGCCCAGCGAGCAAAGGCCGCTGCGCAGAAAGTCCGCGTTGTGCTTGATTTTGGCAACCCGTTCCGGTTCGCTCTTCAGAATCGCGAATCCCTCGCGGATAGCCGCCACTGCAGCCGGGCTCAGCGCCGCCGAAAAAATGAACGGGGATGCCCCGTGTTGCAGATAGATCGCAAGTTCCTGCGAAACGGCCGCAAAGCCACCAGTGGAAGGAATCGACTTGGCCAGCGAACCGGTCCAGATGTCGACCGCGTCCGTCGGTATGCCAAAATGCTCATCGGTGCCGCGCCCACAAGCTCCCAGCACACCGGAAGCATGCGATTCGTCGACCAGCAGGAAGAAACCGAATTCCTCTTTCACTTCAAGGATCTCGGGCAGATGGCAAACGTCGCCGTCCATGGAAAAAACACCGTCCGAGATAACCAGCGTACGGTTGGCCGGGGATCCGTTTTGCAGCTCCTGGCGCAAAGATGAGGCATCATTATGCCGGAAACGCTGCAACTGCACTCCGGCAAACCGGCAGGCATCCGTCAGGCTGCGATGACAGAGCGAATCCATGATCACGCGATCGGCCGGTCCGAGCAGCGCACCCAGTACGGCGACATTTGCTAAGTAGCCTGAGCTAAACGTGATAGCCGCTTCGGTGCCCTTGTAGGCAGCGATGTCGCGCTCCATTAGGATATGCTGATCTGTGGTTCCGGTGAGCAAGCGAGCGCCGCCTGTACCGGTCCCGTACTTCCGGATTGCCTCGATCGCGGCAGCGTCGATTCGCGGGTCGCCGATCAGTCCCAGGTAGTCGTAGGACGACAGCATAAGCATCGAATGGCCGTCCGCCCGCACCTGGGGGCCGGTCCGTCCTTCCAGGGGAATCTGGAAAGGATAGGCATCGTGGTTGCAGGCCAAGGCAGTGGTCTCGAAGAGACGCCGGGCGCGTGCGTCGATAAGATCGTTCTTGCGGAAATTCCACCGCTTGTCGGGGCTGAAATATCCGTTAAACGACTTGCCGGAAGAAGAAGGAAATCCTACTGTTCCCTGCCGAACTTGTGATTTCGTCTCTGTCGGAGTATCCATTGATTTAACTGACTATAGAGCAGGATAAGGGCATTGGGAAGCCCGGAGTTGCTGTCCCGGCACGGTTTAGAGCTTTTTCTTTCCCTGTCCCGATTCGTCACAGGGGCGGTTAAACCTAAGTTTCTTAATGGAAAAGCAGCGTAAAGACACAAAAATGCTCTAATTGTGCTAGAGATACCAAGCGTGCCCGGCCCAGACCTCGCGGATTGGACCGAAGTTTACGCGTGCATCCAACTAGCTTGAAGTGTACGTTGGAGATCCTTCACATGTCTTGGAGGCACAGTCCGGCTGCTGTATTCAACTCGCCCGTTGGCGCTCATGAAGGCCTGGCGGCGAACCCGCTGCCTGGTGTTCGGTTACCCGCAGTTCGATTGACGGACAAATTCGGTCGCACCATTAGCGACCTCCGTGTCTCCATCACCGACCGCTGCAACTACAAGTGCGTTTACTGCCGCACCGGCACCGAAGGGGCTCAATTTGCCGAGCTGTCCATAGAAGACTACCTGCGGATCATCCGCGTCTTCGTTTCCCTGGGCATCGAAAAAGTCCGCCTGACCGGAGGCGAGCCGCTACTGCGGAAGGGCCTTGTCCCTCTCCTGGCGGAGCTTGCCCAGTTGCGCACCAACACCGCCGGCGACCCCAAGCCGCTGGATCTCGCCGTCACCACCAATGGGCACCTTCTGGCCGAAATGGCTGCTCCCCTCGCGCGCGCCGGGCTTAGCCGCATTACGGTCAGCATGGACGCCGTGGACGCGGCCATCTTCGAGCGCATCACGCGCGTTCCTGGCAGCTTCAACAAAGTGCTGGCCGGAGTGCGCGCCGCCCAGCGGGCAGGGTTGGGCCCGGTCAAGGTGAACTGTGTTCTTTTGCGCGGCTTCAACGACGATCAGATCGTCCCTTTTGCCCGCTTCTCGCGTGAGGAGGGCGTGATCGTTCGCTTTATTGAGTTCATGCCGCTGGAAGAGGATCGCTTGTGGACCCCTGCGGTAGTCGTCCCGCTCCAGGAGGTGGTGAACAAACTCAACAGCTTCCGCCCTCTGGTCCCGTTGGCCGCCAACAGCCCAGGTGAAACCGCGCGCCGCTATACCTTCGACGACGGCATCGGCGAAATCGGCATCATCGCCCCCGTATCCCAGGCTTTTTGCGGAGCCTGCAGCCGCATCCGCCTCACCTCCGATGGCAAAATCCGCACCTGTCTCTTCTCCCACTTCGACCACGATCTGTATGGTGTGTTGGCGCGTGGCGGCTCCGATGAGGATCTCGCAGAGTTCATTCAAAAGACGGTTGAGACCAAGGAGGCCCGCCACCATATTGGCGAGCCCGGTTTTCTGAAGCCCTCACGCAGCATGGTTCATATCGGAGGCTAACTGCTGGAATGGTCGATCGATCTTTCCCAGAACGTGAGGCACTACCGAAAGATCTGATGGTCTTTCACGACGTTGCGCGTGCGCTAACCTCCTCCCTGGACCTGGATTCGATTTTGGGCGCCATCATGCTCCAGATGGAGCAGTTTTTCGAGCCCGAATCATGGTCCCTGCTGATCGTCGACGAGGAGCAGCAGAATCTCTATTACGCAGTCGCGGCCGGCAAGTCGTCCGGCGATCGCAATCTGCGGGTTGGTATGGGAGAGGGAATAGCCGGCTGGGTGGCTCAGCACGGCGAACCCGTGATCGTGTCAGAGCCTGGAAACGATCCCCGTTTCACCGTGGAAGGTGACGCGTCGCCGCTTTCCCCGGTACGATCCGCAATCTGCATACCGCTGCGCTCGCGGGATCGCACCCTGGGCGTCATCGAGCTGCTTAACTATCGCGTCTCCACTTTGACTGGGGAAACCATGGCCTTTCTCCAGGTACTGTGCGACTACGCGGCAATCGCCATCCAGAATGTGCGTGCCGTGGAGCGCATTCAGGAACTGACCATCACCGACGACTGCACCGGCCTATTCAACTCCCGGCACTTGTTTTCCATCACCGAGGTTGAGCTGGAGCGCTCCCGCCGCTTCAATCTTCCCTTCAGCCTGATCTTCATCGACTTGGATCACTTCAAGCGAGTCAACGACCTCCACGGCCACCTGACCGGCAGCCGGTTGCTGGCAGAGATTGCCCGGACCATCAAGCACAATGTTCGGGGAATCGATTCGGCCTTTCGCTACGGTGGAGACGAGTTCATAGTTCTGCTGCCGCAAACCGGAAAAGATGCGGCTCTTGAGGTCACTCAGCGCCTCATGCACGCTTTGCGCGATACCCACTATCTCCTGGCCGAGGGACTCGAGGTGCGCATGATGGCCAGCTTCGGCATAGCCAGTTACCCGGAGGACGGCAGCTCGATCCAGGAGATCATCGGCGCCGCCGACCAGATGATGTACCTGGTGAAGAATTCCTCACGGGGCAACATCGCTGTTGCCCAGCGCGGTTTTATCCAAGCCTGAGATATGCATTAGCATGGACCCCGGCGGTTGATTCATGGAGACGCCGCCCCGAAGGAGCCCGTGTCACAGCAGAACCCGATAGGAACAGGACGGGTGCCCCAGGTTCGCCGGGTTTTGGAGGGTAAAGGCATTCAACCGACTCTATCTGTTGTCACAAAGACTCCGCCGCCAGAAGAGCACCCAGTCCCGAAGAGCCTGCCCTGAGCTTGTCGAAGGGGACGGCTGAAAATAACCCAGGACGTGAGTCCTGGGAGTAGAGGCGAAAGGTAAAGATGGATCAGCAGGGTAGACGTCTCCGTATGGGGATGGTGGGTGGTGGCGCGGGCTCTTTTATCGGCCCGGTACATCGCATGGCGGCCGAGTTGGATGGAACCATCGAACTGGTCGCGGGAGCTTTCAGTCAGGATGCGGCACGATCGCGGCAGGCCGGCGTAACTTACGGCATCAGCCCCGACCGTGCCTACGCTAGTTATGAAGAGATGATGGAGCGGGAGAGCAAGCGGGAAGATGCCATCGACTTTGTCTGCATCGTTACCCCGAATCATCTCCATCTGCCCATCGCAGCGGCTGCCCTGGAGCACGGCTTCCATGTGATGAGCGACAAACCGGCGACGGCCACACTAGAAGAGGCCAAGACGCTGGCGGAAATCGTTCGCCGCACCGGGCTTCTCTATGGGTTGACCTTTACCTACACCGGTTACCCCTTGGTGCGCGAGGCGCGTCTGATGGCACGCGGTGGCAAGTTGGGCAAGATCCGCAAAGCGGTGGTGCAATACTCGCAAGGCTGGCTGAGCACCGCGCTAGAGACCACGGGTCACAAGCAGGCAGCGTGGCGTTCTGACCCCGCACAGTCAGGCTTGGGAGGAGCAATCGGCGATATCGGCGTCCATGCATTCAATCTGCTCGAATACGTAAGCGGACGCGAGGTAGCCGAAATCTGCGCGGATCTCAACCGGGTCGGAGCCGGCCGGGCGCTGGACGACGATTGCAACGTTCTGCTCAAGCTCGACAACGGAGCCCCAGGAGTTCTGTTTGTATCCCAGATCGCAGCCGGCGATCGCAACGATCTGCAGCTTCATCTCTATGGCGAAAAGGGCGGACTGCACTGGTTTCAGCAAAATCCCAATTACCTTGACGTGAGCTGGATAGACCAGCCCAGTCAAACCCTGCACGCCGCCGGGGACTATCTGGCGCCCTCGGTGCGCGGCGACTTTCGCCTGCCCATGGGGCATCCCGAGGGATTGCTGGAAGCATTTGCTAATATCTATCGCGACTTCGCGACCGCGGTTCGCGCTCGCTTTAGCGATCCCGCTGCGCAACTGAGTGACTTGGTCCCCGGCATCCACGAGGGACTGCGCAGCATGACCTTTGTGGAGCGAGCAGTAACCAGCAGCCGGACGCGTGCCGGATGGGTGAGCCTATGAAAACTGTTAAGGGGCCGGCAATCTTCCTGGCCCAATTCGCCGCTGATCAGAAACCCTTCAACAACCTGGAAGACATCTCCAAATGGGCCGCGGGTCTGGGCTTCAAGGGCATCCAGATCCCAAGTTGGGATAAGCGTCTCTTCGACCTGAAGCTGGCCGCCGAAAGCCAGGCTTATTGCGACCAGCTGCTGGGCATGCTCCACGGCCTCGGCCTGCAGTTAACCGAGCTCTCCACCCATCTGCAGGGCCAACTGGTCGCGGTCCATCCCGCCTATGACTTGCAGTTCGACGGCTTTGCTCCACCGGAGGTGGCAGGCAACCCTAAGGCCCGGCAGGAGTGGGCGACGCAACAGGTGCTGTTCGGGGCAAAAGCGAGCCGCAACCTGAAGCTCAAGGCGCACGCTACTTTCTCCGGAGCGCTGGCTTGGCCATACGTCTATCCCTGGCCCCAGCGTCCTGCAGGATTAATCGACGAGGCCTTCGCCGAGTTGGGCCGCCGCTGGAAGCCGATTCTCAACGTCTTTGATGAACAGGGAATTGACCTGTGCTTTGAGATCCATCCCGGCGAAGACCTGCACGATGGGATCACCTTCGAGCGCTTCCTGGCTGCAGTCGGGGGGCATCCGCGGGCCAACATCCTCTACGATCCCAGCCACTTCGTACTGCAGCAGCTTGACTACCTGTCTTTCATCGACATCTACCATGAACGCATCCGCGCGTTCCACGTGAAGGACGCCGAGTTCAATCCCACTGGCCGCTCGGGCGTCTATGGCGGATATCAGAATTGGATCGACCGTCCTGGGCGCTTTCGCTCGTTGGGCGATGGCCAGGTCGACTTTGGCGGCATCTTCAGCAAGCTGGCGCAGTACGACTATCCTGGCTGGGCAGTCATGGAGTGGGAATGCGCGCTGAAGCACCCTGAAGATGGAGCCCGCGAGGGCGCGCCCTTTATCCGCGACCACATCATCCGCGTTACTGAGCATGCCTTCGATGACTTCGCAAGCGGCCAAGCCGACCGTGAGACCAATCGGCGCCTGCTCGGCCTTTGAGCTGGTATGCCCTTCCGCGCGCGCAGTAGGCCAGAGCCGCTCGACGAGGCCGCTCTCTACCAATACGCCGTAGGCGCGTTAGCCCGGCAGATGCGCACCGTGGCGGAGCTCAAACGCCTGATGAGCCGCCGCGTTGAGCAGGGAGAGGTGGGGGAGAGCAAGATGGCGGCCGTGGTCGCGCGCCTTGCCGACCAGCACTATCTCGACGATCGCGCCTTTGCCTCCACCTACACCCGTCTGCGCCAGGAGAACCAGAGCTTCGGCAAGCGCCGGGTGCAGCAGGAGCTCACCCGCAAGGGTGTGCAAGCCGAGCTGGTCGCCAGTACGCTTGAGACCGCCTACGAGCAGGTCAGCGAAGAGGATCTGGTACGGCGTTACGTTGCGCGCAAGCGAATCAAAAAGCCGCAAGACGAGAAAGAGACCGCGCGCCTGGTCCGCCGCCTGGTGGCTGCGGGCTTTTCGTTTGCCATCATCTCCACTCTGCTGAAAAGCTGGGAGCTCGATCTGGCCTTGCCCGAAGATGGCTCACCTGAAGACTCCTAAGGCAGGTCGCCGCACTTGCAGGCGAGTCGTGAAAAAAACGACGGGTGCCCCACACCCCGGATTTCCTGTGAAGTTTGTTGGCGTTGATGAACTTTATGCGGCTTTCCTCGATGAAAGCCGCACACGTGGCCGTTGCTTGGTGCCGCGTACAGGAAATCCGGGTATCTCGCTCGTTTTTCGCGAGATGTGGGATACCACGAATCTTGATCCTCACCCGCTAGGGAGCCAAAGCTTGGGGTTCAGCGCATTGGAATCCCACATCTCGCGAAAAACGAGCGAGATATGGGGCACCCGGCGCATTGGTTGTTGGGATGAAGAAAGAAAGACCGCGTCCTGTTTCGTTGCCAACAAAGATTCGTTACAGTGAACACACTCCCATGCTGAAAAAGATAGCCCTCGCCTGCCTTCTATCGGGTCTCTCCGCATCCGCTCAAACGCCCGATCTGATCCTGATACACGGAAAAATCCTGACCGTAGACGCCAAGGACTCGATAGCCCAGGCGGTTGCCATCCGCCAGGGGAAAATCATAGCCGTAGGGTCGGACAAAAAAATCCTGCAACTTGCCGGATCCAAGGCACGAGTGATCGATCTGCATGGGAGAACCGCAACCCCAGGATTAATTGACAGCCACGCCCATATCGCCACTGGCGGCGTCGAAGAGCTTTACTCCGTGAGCCTGAGCGATGCCGCAACTGTGGACGAAGTAAAACGCCGGGTGCAGGCAGCAGCCCTCAAGCTAAAGCCGGGGGAATGGCTAACCGGCGCCGGCTGGGATGAAGGCAAGCTGGCGGAGCGCCGCTACATCGTCGCTTCCGATCTGGACCAGGTTGCGCCCAACAATCCCGTCTGGCTGATGCACACCACAGGTCACTATGGAGTCGCCAACCACCAAGCATTGCAGCTGGCGCACATTACCACCGCAACCAGCAATCCTCCAGCCGGGACCATTGACCGCGATCCGCAGGGTACTCCCACGGGCGTATTGAAGGAGTCGGCCATGGACGCGGTGGTCGCGCTCATCCCGCCGCCAACCCCGGAGCAATGGCGCAACGGAATTCTCCGCATGGTCGACACGTTGCACCGCGAAGGGATGACCGCGGTGAAAGATCCTGACATTCAACCGCCGATCTGGGACGCCTATCACCAACTGCTGGAAGAGAAAAGGCTGACCGTGCATGTCTGCGTGCTCTGGCACGGCGGCACCACACTCGAATCCGCTCAGGCCGCGCTCGCCCGCATCCAGGCGCTCCCCCGGCCGCCGGATTCACTCGGCGACGGCAACCTCGTCTCCTGCGGAGCCAAGCTTTACATGGATGGAAGCGGAGGCGCCAGGACCGCCTGGGTCTATAAGGAGTGGAACATCCACTCCACCGGCATCGACCAGGGCAATTACGGCTATCCCTTAATCGATCCCGAAGTCTACCGACAGATGGTGCGTCTCTTCCATCAGGCCGGCGTTTCGGTGGGCACGCATGCCATCGGAGATCACGCCATCGATTGGGTGGTCGATACCTACGCACAGGTGCTTAAAGAAAAGCCCACGTCCGGGCTGCGCCACAGCATCATCCATGCCAACATCCCGACCGATCACGCCATCGAGACCATGGCCATGCTCCAGAAAAACTATGACGCGGGATTTCCCGAGACGCAGCCAGGCTTCACCTGGTGGATCGGCGACACCTACGCCGGCAACTTCGGCCCGGAACGCGCACATCGCTTGAACCCGTATCACACATACGAGGCCCACGCGATTCTCTGGGCCGCGGGCTCGGACTACGCTGTGACCCCTTTGCCGGCCCGCTTCGGGCTATGGGCGACGGTAGAGCGCGAGACCGCTAAGGGCGTTTACGGAAAGCATCCCTTTGGAACAGCCGAGGCAGTCGATGTGCATACCGCACTGCGCTCCTACACCGCCTGGGCCGCCCAGCAATTGTTCCTGGAGAGCAAGATAGGCTCCATCGAACCCGGCAAAGAGGCGGACATCGCTGTCTGGGATATGGACATGTACACCATCCCCTCAGCGGAGCTGCGCAACCTGAAGTGCGAGATGACGATTTACAACGGCCAGGTCGTCTACCGGGCTGAGAACACTCCCGTTACCGGCCAATGAACAGAAGAAATGCTCTAGACTTAAGGAATGCAGCACCGCTCTGGCTCTGAGATACGGGAAACCTTCCTGCGCTTTTTTGCCTCGAAGCAGCACCGTCGTGTGCACTCCTCCTCGCTGGTCCCGGCGAACGACCCCACCCTGCTCTTTACCAATGCGGGCATGAACCAGTTCAAAGACGTATTCCTCGGAGTGGAGCGCCGCGACTACAACCGCGCCGTCACTTCGCAGAAATGTGTGCGCGCCGGCGGCAAGCACAACGATCTGGAGAACGTAGGTTTCACCCGCCGCCACCACACGTTCTTCGAGATGCTGGGCAACTTCAGCTTTGGTGACTACTTCAAGCGCGACGCCGTCGCCTTCGCCTGGGAGTTGGTTACGTCGCCGGAGTGGCTAGCCATTCCCAAGGACAAGCTCTACGTCACCATCTTCAAAGGGGAAGAGGGCATTCCGCGGGACGAGGAGGCCTACGAATTGTGGCGCGGTCAGGGCGTGCCCCCGGAGCGCATCCACGAGCTGGGCATGAAGGATAATTTCTGGTCCATGGGAGACACCGGTCCCTGCGGGCCGTGCTCGGAGGTTTTCTATGACATGGGCCTGGAAGCGTCGGAGACCGGGGAGGACAAGCCCTTCGGCGAGGACGACGCCCGCTACGTGGAGATCTGGAACCTGGTCTTCATGCAATTCGATCGCGACCAGCAAGGGGAACTCCACCTGTTGCCCAAGCCTTCCATTGACACCGGAGCCGGGCTGGAGCGCTTGGCTGCTGTGCTCCAGGGCAAGCTCTCCAACTTCGAAACCGATCTCTTTACCCCTCTGATCGCCCGTGCCGGCGAACTGACCCATGTCCGCTATCAAGATGGCGGCGCGCCCACGGATGCGTCGCTGCGCATCATCGCCGACCATTCCCGTGCCGCGACCTTTCTCATCTCCGACGGAGTCCTCCCAGCGAATGAAGGCCGCGGCTATGTCCTGCGCAAAATCCTGCGGCGCGGCATTCGTCACGGACGGATGCTCGGGCAGGAAGACCCCTTCATGTACCGCATGGTCGAAGCAGTGCGCGACGAGATGAAGAGTGCCTATCCGGAGTTGGTCGAGAGCGCAGAACGCGTAGCCCGGGTCGTCCGCGCCGAAGAAGAGCGCTTTGGCAGAACGCTCGCCCTGGGATCAAAGCAGCTGGATGCCGCCATCGAGCAGGTCCGCAAAGATGGAACGTTGCCCGGTGCGACCGCCTTCCATCTCTACGAGACCTACGGCCTGCCGCTCGACTTCATGATGGACGCGGCGCGCGACCAGGGCATCCACTTCGATCTGACCGGCTTTGAGCAAGCTCGCGGCGAAGAACAGACGCGTGCCCGCGCCTCCTGGAAGGGAGGCGCCAAGGCCTCGGCCAGCCCGGCCTTCCGCTCACTACCCAAGACCATCTTTGAAGGCTACCGCCAGCTCACCTCGCAACATTGTGAAGTGCTCGCCATCGTCAGGGATGGCGTGGGCGTGCCTCAGGCGATTGCCGGCGAGAGTGTCGAAATCGTGCTCGATCACACCTCGTTCTATGCTGACTCCGGCGGCCAGGTGGGAGATACGGGCTGGCTCTATTCCGACGACCACAACGTGGTCGTTGCCGATGTTCTGGGTTGCGTGCAGCCGGTGCAGGGCGTTCGCGCGCACAAGGTCTATCTGCGCCAGCCCATCGAACTGGGCAACCACGTAGACACCGTAGTGGATACAGAAACCCGCTCCGCCATTCGCCGCAACCACACCGGCACCCATCTCTTGCATGCTGCTCTGCGTGAGGTGTTGGGCAAGCACGTCAAGCAGGCCGGTTCGCGGGTTGATCCCGAACATTTGCGCTTTGATTTTTCCCACTTCACGGGCGTTGCCGAGGAAGAGCTTGCCGACATAGAAGAGCTGATCAACCGCCAGGTGCTCGCCAACAACAAAGTGGAGACACTGGAGGACGTGCCCATCGACGTCGCAGTGAACGAATACCATGCCATGGCTTTATTCGGTGAGAAGTACGGCGAGAAGGTCCGGGTGGTGAGAATCGGCGACTTCTCCACCGAGCTCTGTGGCGGAACCCACACCGGAGCCAGCGGGGAAATCGGGCTGGTCAAGCTGCTCAGCGAAGGCGGGGTATCCTCTGGCGTTCGTCGCGTGGAGGCGGTGACCGGCCTCGGCGCACTGGGAGAGTTCCGCCGCGAGCAGCGGGCCGAGGAGTTGCGCGGCAAGCTCTCCTCGCAAGAGGAAGAGATCAAGAAGCTGCGTCGCGAGCTCGACCAGGTTCGGATGAAGTCAGCTTCCTCCTCGGTCGCCTCGGCAGCCAGCCAGGCGGTTACTGGTGGACGGAATCCAGGTGCTCTTTCAGCGAGTGGACTCTCTGGATCGCGGGCAGCTGCGGACGCTGGTCGACAATCTCCGCAACAAGCTCGGCTCGGGAGTAGTGATCCTGGGCTCAGCGCAGGAAGACGGAAAGGTAGCCCTCATCGCCGGAGTGACGCGCGATCTCACCGGCCGCCTCTCCGCCGGCAAAATCATCGGACCCCTGGCGCAGAAGGTAGGCGGCTCCGGCGGCGGCCGCCCAGACATGGCAGAAGCCGGCGGCAAAGACGCCTCCGCGCTCAACGCCGCACTGGCCAGCGCCCCCGAAGTAGTGCGCAATCTACTTGCCGGAACAGCCCTAAGCGCCTGAATAGTTTTTGAACTCTCTCCCACCAATGACGGGTGCCCCACATCTCGCTCGTTTTTCGCGAGATATGGGATACCACAGCCGTGAGCTGCTAAGTTTCGTACCCCTCGCGGGTGAAGGTAAGCTTCGTGGTATCCCACATCTCGCGAAAAACGAGCGAGATGTGGGGCACCCGTCATTGGTGGCCGGAAGAAAACCCAAACCGGGGTCCCTTTACCGGGGTTACCTAAGCGGCATCCTTCATTGCTGCTCGCAACTAGCCGACCTATAATCGGGTTAGCTCTGGCGGAGGAACGGTTGATCCGCTTCCGCAACTATGCTCCTTGCCGCGCGTTTGCTCCGTGCGTTCTGCTCTCGAAGCTGCATGAAGCCGGCTCGGCAGGCGCGCGTCGTCTGCATCATCCTCCTCGGGTGTCTTTCGGCGCACGCCACTTCCTCCACCCCTTTTGAGCGCGCGCAGCACCAGCGTGCGGCTCTCGAAGCCCGCCCTGAGTCGCAGCGTACTCAGCTCGGCTACAACCGTGTCCTCGACGCCTATCGAGCCATTTACCATGGCAATCCTGCATCCCCTAAAGCCGATGCCAGTGTTTTCGCCGTGGCTGAACTCCTCACCGAAGAGGGTCGCCATTTCTCCGATCAAGGACTGCTCAACGACGCCATCGGCCAATACGAATTTCTAAGCCTGCAATATCCTGCCAGCCAATACCGTTTTTCCGCCCTCTTCGCCGAGGGTCAGATCTACCGCCACGACCTGTTCGATCGCGATCAGGCCAAGAAGAAGTTCCAGCAGTTTCTCAAGGTCTACCCGCAGCACCCGTTGGCGGAGCAAGCCAAGCTCGAGCTAAACGAAATCCACCAGGAGGAACATCCGAGTCGTCAGGCCCGTCACGCTGCAGAAAAGAACGGCGTGTTGGCCGCCGCCATCGAGTCGCAGCAGCCGCATATCCAACCGCAGCAGCAGTACGCGATGCCATCGCGTCCCCCTCCAGCCGTGACGTCGCCGGCCATCCAGCCAGCGCAACAATCCTCTGCACCGGAAGAAGTCCAACCCAGCGCCTTCTCTGCACTACACCCCGGGCAGGTCTCTCTGGTGAGTGGGATTCGCCACTGGTCGACGCCCGTGTATACCCGCATCGCCATCGATCTGCAAGATCAGGTGGCGTATCAGGCCGCCCGCGTACCCGGCCCTGACCGCATCTACTTTGATCTTTATGGCGCGCGCCTGGACCCGTCCTTGAACGGCAGATCTGTCGAAGTGATCGACGACGGCTTTCTCAAGCGCATCCGTGCAGCGCAATTCTCCAACAACGTAACCCGGATTGTGCTCGACGTAAGCTCTGTCTCCGACTACTCAGCGTTTCTCCTTCCCAATCCGTGGCGCCTCATCATAGACATTCATGGCCTGAAGCCGGGCGTTACCCCAACCACGAATCTGGCCAGCCTTCCACCGGCGGGAGCCGCACGCAGCACGAGCCCAAACGCGAACTCTTTCGCTGCCCAACCACCTGCTGCTAACCCGCAGCAGCCTTCGGTTCCCGCTACGCCGTCCTTCGCACGGCGCACCGCCACCCAGGACATCGCATCGCTTGGTCAACAGCCGAATCGCGTCCAGGCCACGGATCATCCCACCACCCGCCCCATCGCGGCGTCAGTGGCCGGAACCGTCCCCGCGCCGCAGGCCGACGACGGCTCCCTGGCGTCGACTACTCCGCCGCCGGGCGCCAGCCGCAAGAAGCCAAGCGCCATGCATCCTGCGCCCCCCAACCTCGCGGAGAACGATGACAATCTCGGGCCGCCCATGCGCGAGGCCGAGCCCACCGCTGGCGGCGAGCGATCCCTGGTGCGTACCCTCGGCCTAAAGATCGGCCGCATCGTCATCGATGCCGGCCACGGCGGACATGACTCCGGCACCGTGGGACCGGGTGGCATTGAAGAAAAGCAGGTGGTGCTCGATGTCGCGCTGCGTCTCGGCAAGTTGCTTAAGCAGCGCCTTGGAGCCGACGTCATCTACACCCGCGATGACGATACCTTCATACCGCTGGAGACCCGCACGGCCATCGCCAACAAAGCGCAGGCCGATCTCTTTCTTTCCATTCACGCCAACTCCAGCCCCGACTCCTCTGCTCGTGGGGTGGAGACCTATTACCTCAACTTCACCACCTCGCCCGATGCGCTCGAGGTGGCCGCTCGTGAAAATGCAGTCTCAGACGAATCCATCCACGAGCTCTCTGACCTGGTGAAGAAAATCACGCTCAAGGACAAAATCGACGAATCCCGGGAATTCGCTGCCGACGTGCAGAAATCACTCTACGAGAACCTGGAAGAGGGCAACCCGGGATTGCGGGACCGAGGCATCAAAAAGGCCCCGTTCGTAGTGCTGATCGGCGCCAACATGCCGTCCATTCTGGCCGAGATATCCTTCCTCACCAACTCCGAGGATGCGCGCGAGCTGCAGCAGCCCGCTTACCGCCAGCGGATCGCTGAGTCGCTCTATCGCGGAGTATCGAGATACATCAGCGGACTGAGCGGCGTTCGCCTGGCGCAGACCTCCGGACGCCCCAACTGATCGCCGATTCGACACCCACTGGAGAAATGCTCTAGTCTTTCAACAGGTGCGTATGCTTCGTGCCCTGCGCAGTCCGTTTGGTTTCCCCGTCCTTCGCGCGCTCCCGGCCTCGGTTCTTTTGCTGTCTGCGCTGGTGTTGCCCGCGTTGGCCCAACCGTCTGCCAAGACTTCAAGCGCGGCTCCGTCTTTGCTGCCCACGGACTTTGCCGGCTGGAGCCAGAGCGCACCCTCCCAGGAAAGCACCGCGCCCGAAGCCGCGGATGCCGCCAACGCAGCCGTCCTCAAAGAATATGGATTCCAGCAGTTCGTCTCCGCTCACTACGCCAACGGAGATAACAAGCTCAACGTCCGCGCCATCCGTTTTCAGGATGCCAGCGGCGCGTATGGCGCGTTCACGTTTTACCGGCGGGCCGGCAGCATCGCCGAGCAGATCGGCCGCACCGCTGCCTGGGACGGTAGTCATGTCCTGTTCTGGAACGGCGCTACCCTGGTGGACGCCACGCTCGATCACGTGACCCCCATGACAGCGTCAGAGCTGCGCGAGCTGGCCAAGGATCTGCCCCAGCCTCCGGGCTCGGCAAATGTGGCTCCTCCTCTGCCCGGCTATCTCCCCCGCCAGGGTCTCGAACTGGGTCTCACCCACTACTCTCTCGGGCCGGAAGCCTATGCCCGTACAGGTGGTGTACTCCCAGTGTCCCTGGTGGACTTTGCTTCCAGTGCCGAAGCGGTCACCGCGCTCTACTCCGACCGCGCTGGCGACGGACAGGTAACGCTGCTGATATACCCCACCCCGCAGCTGGCAGCGGCCCGCCTGCGCGACATTGACGCCTTCCTCAAGGCGGGCAACGCCCAGGCCACCTGGCCGCAGCCGCTGGCCGAGAGCCGTCCTGGTTCCATCCTCACGCGGCGTAGCGGTCCCATCATCGCAGTCGTCACCGGATCCCTCCCCGCCCCCGTCGCGCACAAGCTCATCAACCAGATCAACTACCAGGCCGACATTGTCTGGAACAACCCCCAGGGCTACATCAGCGATGGCTCCAAGGTCGCTCGACTGATATTGGGTATCTTCGCCCTCACCGGCATTCTGGGTGCCGCTGCAATCTTGCTTGGTCTCTTTCTCGGTGGGGGCCGCGCACTTCTCCGCGTCCTTCGCGGTAAGCCGGCGTCCGCCTTTCAGGAGGAGACAGAGTTCATCAGTCTCCACCTGGAGGACTAAGCGGTTCAACCAATGCCTTGGGGGTTACCCTTTCGGCAGAGAATTTCACTGTGTAAATTGAACAGGCTGCGGTGCACTTAAGTCACTAAGTGCTCAGATTGCAGCGGCTTGGGACCTTTTTCGGCCTCCAGCAAGTTAGGCAATGGTTGTATCGTATCAAAACAATGATCCATGTAAGTAATTCATAAATAACAGTTTAAGTGCGTCTTGATTTTGCCTTGACACCCTCGGAAGCCAACCATAAGATTTCGCCAGAAAGTTCTGATGGCTTTGCCTCCGTTGGAACTATTCTCCCTAGAGGAAAGGCCGCCCTGTTGCCGGGTGGCCTTTTCGTTTTTCCGCAACCGCGGATGCGACTGCTCTTCGGCGCTCCCTGGACCCCTTCTTTACGCGTAGCGATGGCGTAGTTACAATCCGACAAGGTACGTGCATCCGGAGCGCCGACGTAGCTCAGTTGGTAGAGCAGCTGATTCGTAATCAGCAGGTCATCGGTTCAAGTCCGATCGTCGGCTCCACACGACGTTACATCTTCGAAACGTTTCCTTTCCTTGTTCCTGCATCGAGTTTGGTACCGCTTATCCACTGTTATTTTTCCGTTTCGCTTGCGATCAGGTAAGCCCCCTCCGCATAATCGCCACAGAAGCTGAGGTGTGAGGGTGACGGCCCCCAACGAGCACATCACTGTTACCCAATACAGCCGCCAAGATGTACTCCGCATTTTGCGCATTCGCCTCAAACAGCTTTCCTCCTGGGAACGTTCCGGGCTCATCAACCAAAGCGAAGTTTATTCTTTCCAGGATCTGGTCCAGCTACGCAAGCTGCGTGACCTTCGCGCCACCCGCCTTTCGGTAGCTAACATTCGCGCCTCGATTCATGCCATGCGCCAGGTTTCCGGCGTGGCTAACCCTTTGCTCGAGTCGAGCACCGTGCGCAACGGGACCCGGCTCGCCTTTCGTCTCAGCGGCGCGATGATGGAGCCGATCGCGCGCCAATTCGTCTTCGACTTCGACTCTCCGCATCACAGTCAGCTTGCCGAGGTGAGTTCGGCCGCCAGCCATCAGGCGGCGCGGGAATCCCGCGTACAAGCCCTCTTCTTCGAGGCAGTGCGCATGGAAGAGCGGGGCAAGACGCAAGAGGCTGTGGTCCACTATGAGGCCATTCTTGCGCTCGATCCGCACCACGCGCCCGCCTGCATCAATCTGGGCACGATTCAATACAACCAGCGGCTGTTCATCGAGGCGGAGAGACTCTATCGCAGGGCCACGGCGGCGGACCCGAATTATGCCCTGGCCTTCTTTGACCTGGGCAATGTGCTGGATGAGCTGCAGCGTCTTCCCGAGGCCATCGCGGCGTACTGCACCGCCATTCGCCTGGTGCCCCACTACGGCGACGCCCACTACAACGTCGCCTTGGCCTACGAACGTACCGGCGACCGGCGGGCAGCCCTGCGCCACTGGACCAACTACATCAAGCTCGATCCGGTCGGCCCCTGGTCCAACCACGCCCGCATGCAGGCTCGCAAGATTCTCGAACGGGAAAAACTATCCATCGTCCACCGCGGTTCCTCGGTCCGGCATGACTTCCATGCCCGGCGCGCGAGAGGCGTGCCCCGGCTTCTCTCCGTTCCCGCGCCGCAGTTACCCCTGTAAGCATAGTGCAGCTTTTCTTGAGCAAAAGCCGCGACCCGACTCGGTCCTTAGACCGATTCTTTGATCGGCTCTAGGACCGGTTGCCCGTAAACTCCAGAAGTGAAAATCGTCCTCGGCTTGCTGGACAGGCAGCCATTTCAACGGTAGCTTTATTCCCGTGGCAGATTCTGTTCTTGCATCGCAACCCGCTTCGCCGCTTACCCTGCTTTCGGAAGATGAACAGCTCTTCCGCTCCACCGTCCGCCAGTTTGCGCAGGAAAATATCGCGCCCCTGGTCCGCACCATGGACGAACAGCAGCACTTTCACCCCGAGCTGATTCCGCAACTCTTCAACCTCGGCCTGATGGGCATCGAAATTCCCGTCGAGTACGGCGGTTCCGGAGGAACCTTTTTCGAGGCCATTCTTGCCGTGGAAGAGATCTCCGCCGTCGACCCATCGGTGGGCGTTCTGATCGACGTACAGAACACGCTTTGCATCAATGCCCTGTTGCGCTGGGCCACGCCGGAGCAAAAGAAGCTCTTTCTTCCCCGGCTCGCGACCGACACGGTCGGTGCGTATGCGTTGAGCGAGGCCGGCTCTGGTTCCGATGCCTTCGCGCTGCAGATGCGGGCAGAAAAGCGAGGCGACTACTACCTGCTCAATGGGCAGAAGCTCTGGATCACCAACGCCCGCGAGGCAGGTCTCTTCATCGTCTTCGCGACCCTGGATCCGAGCGCTGGATACAAGGGCATCACGGCCTTCCTGGTGGACAAGCGCGCGCCCGGATTTTCCGTGGGCAAGAAAGAGGACAAGCTGGGCATCCGCGCTTCCTCCACCTGCGAGATCATCCTCGAAGACTGTAAGGTGCCTGCGGCGAACGTGCTGGGCGAGCCGGGCAAGGGCTACAAGATCGCTATCGAAACCCTGAACGAAGGTCGTATTGGTATTGGAGCCCAGATGCTTGGTCTGGCCGAGGGCGCGTGGTCCCATGCCGCACGCTACGCCTTCGAACGTAAGCAGTTCGGCAAAGCCATTGGGGAATTTCAGGCGGTTCAGTTCGCCCTCGCAGAAATGGCCACCGAGATCGAAGCCACCCGGCTGCTGGTCTACAACTGTGCCCGCCTTAAGGACAACGGTCTTGGCTTCCTCAAGGAAGCGGCCATGTGCAAGTACTTTGCCTCCCAGGTGGCCGAGCGCGTCGCCAGCCAGGCGGTCGAGGTTTTTGGCGGCTATGGCTTCGTCAAGGACTACCCCGTCGAGAAGTACTATCGCGATGCCAAGATCGGCAAGATCTACGAAGGCACATCGAATATGCAGCTGGCCACCATCGCCAAGCTGATGCTCGGAAACCACTGAAGAGCTTCCTGCCTTAATGTCCACCTGGTCTTCACGACGGCTGTTGCAAGCTTTGCTTCGTCATCCTTGGCATTCTGCAGTTCTATCCCTTGGTGGTCCACAACGACGTTGAGGTTAAGAATGCTTCGTACCGGAATTCAGGAGTCGATCGCTCCCGAGCTGCTCCGGGATTTTACCCGGGAAGTGGAGCTGGTGCGGATTGCAGACGAGCCGGAAGGCGATGTGGAGATCGACATGTGGATCGCGCCCATAAATCTGAAGATTGCGCGCCGCCAGCTACCGCATTTTCGCGGGCTGCGGGTCGTGCAGTCCTTGATGGCGGGGGTTGACCGGCTGCAGCAGCTATTGCCTCCGGGATTAACCCTGTGCGATGCCAAGGGTGTGCATGACGCTCCCACGGCCGAGTGGGCGGTGGCGGTGATCCTTGCCATGCAGAAGCATCTGCCGTTCTACTTCTCCTTGCAGCAACAGGAGGACTGGGGCGGCCGGCGGCAGGCCGCAGAGCTGGACCGTCCATCGCATGCCTTGCCGGCGGGGCTTCGTTCCCCGGCGCTGGTGGATGAGATGGAGGTTACAACGGTCCTGATCGTTGGCTACGGTTCCATCGGGAGCGCCATTGAGTCGAGGCTCACGCCCTTCGGGCCCCGGATCCTGCGCGTGGCGCGCCGTGCCCGCGAGGGTGTAGCGCCGGTATCACAGCTGGACGAGCTGCTGCCCCAGGCGGACATTGTGGTGCTCATTACGCCGCTGACCGCGGAGACCATGCACCTTATGGACGCAGACAGAATCGCCAGGATGAAGCGCGGGGCTCTTTTGGTGAATGCAGCACGCGGCCTGTTGGTGAACACGGACGCGTTGACTCAGGCTCTCAGTGACGGAAAGATCCGCGCCGCCATTGATGTGGCCGACCCGGAACCGTTGCCTGCGGGGCATCCGCTGTGGAAGGCGCCCAACCTGTTGATCACGCCCCATATTGCAGGAGCCAGCGCCCAGTTCCTCAAGCGTGCGCTGAAGCTCGCCAGCCAACAGGCGCAGCGTCTTGCCCGGGGCGAGCCGCTCATCAACGTGGTCGAAGTCAGGCTATTAGCAGTTTCGCAATTGGCGTAGACCGAAGCGATAGGCCTTTTCGTGGTTTTCTCCCAAGGAAAACCACACCTCGCGATCCTTTTCAGGCCACAGTAATTGCGAAACTGCTCTAGAAACTGCCATCGTGACTATGACGGTTTAAGGGACCAGGTTATCGATCTCTCGCAAGAGACCAGTTGTCGATTCTAAACAAAAAAATTCATCCCGCCTGCCCCGGCGTGCCATGGGACCGTGGGTGCCATGGGCCTTTGGCACGCCCAAGGGAATGAAAATCGCTGATAGCCTGCGGCTCTGTCCATCCCTATAACGGCTGCTGAGGTGAGCGCTACTCTCCCCCTTTTCATCCCGAGGAGCCGACTTGCCTGTGGCAAGTTGAGAAAGAAATGACACTGCAATCGCCATGGATGTGAGGCCCGGAGGGGCCGGCCGCCAAAACGTGAGCCCAGCCCGGAAGAGTCTGTGTGAGAACCGGAAAAAGAAACCGCAGGTCCCTCCACTGCGCTACCCCGGATTTCCTGTCGAGGTTGGTGGCGCTGGCGAACTTCATGCGGCTTTCTTTACGGAAAGCCGCACACGCGGCGATGTCCAGCGCAGCTTGGCAGGAAATCCGGGGTAGCTCCGGTCGGGGATGACAGTTTATTCGTAGGAATTGGCCTCGGTTCCGGTTAACCGAGCTAGCAGCCGATGGCGCAACAGAATTGTCATCCCGACCGAAGCGACCTGTCCCGGCGTGCCGTGGAAGCGTAGTGGAGGGACCTGCGGTTTCTTTTTCCGGTTCTCACACAGACTCGGAAGGGCTGGGGCTCAATCCCGAAGATGATCTGAGCGCCGTAGGCGCGGCATTAAACCCGGCCCCGCTCTCCCCTGTGTCATTAGGAGCGCAGCCGAGGGACCTGCGGTTCTCTCAACCGGCATCCGATGCCTGACGGAACCCTACCCGCCCCCCTTGTCATGGCGACTCTAGCGGATCACCGCTTACCCTGTATTGCGCAAACCAGCCGAAATCCCGTTGATCGTCGCCGAGATCGCACGATTGATGGCGTCCGAATCGTCTCCTTCGCGCTTGCGCCGCAGCAAGTCGACTTGGATCAAACTAATCGGATCCACGTAAGGATTCCGCAAGCGAATCGAGCGGGCGAGAACCTGGTTGTTCTCGAGCAATTCGCTCTGCCCGGTGATCGCCAGGATGCTTCTTCGGGTGCGATGGAACTCCGCTTCCAATCTGTTAAACACGCGATCCCGAAGCCCGGCGTCGGCGACCAGCGAGGCGTACAGCTGAGCAATTCCAAAATCGGATTTAGCCAGCGCCATCTCCACATTGCGGATGAGATCGATGAACAACGGAAACTCACGCGCCATGGTCGCCAGCACCGCCGCGCCGCCCGGCTTCTGACCGTAGGATTCGAGCGCGTGGCCAACCGCAAACCAAGCCGGAACCAGTTGCCGGCTCTGTGTCCAGCCAAAGACCCAGGGAATTGCGCGCAAGTCGGCGAGGCTGCGGCGCCCCCCGCGGCGGGAAGGGCGGGAGCCGATCTTGGCATGCTCCAATTCTGCGACCGGCGTGGCCTCCTCGAAATACTGCAACACTTCCGGGTCCTCCAAAATATGTTCGCGGTAGAATGCGAAGGCGACGTCCGATAGCTCCGCAAACGCAGCCTCCCACTCCGGCGCCAGAACCCCGGTAAAATGGCCCTGGGGGTTGCGCGCATTGGGGCGCGCCAGCGCATCGAGCGAGGCCGCGATCATCAACTCCAGGTTGCGTTCCGCCAGAATCACGTCGGAATACTTCCAGTTCAACACCTCGCCTTGCTCGGTAATACGGATCTGGCCAGTAAAGGCGCCGGCCGGCTGAGCATAAATGGACCGGTGCGTAGGTCCGCCGCCCCGCCCAACCGTGCCGCCCCGCCCGTGAAAGAGGCGCAGGCGCACGCCGCACTCGCTTGCCACCTGGTGCAGGGCCCGGTGGGCGCGAAAGATCTCCCACGTGCTGGTGAGCATGCCGCCGTCTTTGTTGGAGTCGGAATACCCCAGCATGATCTCCTGCGTGTTGTTCCAGGACTCCAGCAGATGGCGGTAGCTGGGCGACTGCCACAGATCGCGACAGATCGCCGGCGCATTGCGCAGGTCTTCAATCGATTCGAACAGCGGAACCGGCATCAGGCCCGGGTCACCCGCGCCCGCGCCACTGCCCTCCACGCGCACGCCGCCCAACCGCGCCAGCCAGATCACGTTGAGCACATCTTCGCTGCTCGCAGCGCCGCTGACCACATAATGACGAATGGCTTCCGGAGCGCACGATTTCTTTAGCTCAGCAATCGTCCGGAAGGTCTCGATCACGTCGGCCGAAGCCGGGGTCAGCGGTGCAGGCACCGACGAGGCGCGTGCCGGGTCACACTTCCAGGCCGAGGCCTCTTCCAGCGCAGCTGTGTGCAGCCGGGCATGCTGGCGGATATCCAACGTCTGCAGATGAAGACCGTAGGTGCGCACTTCGAGCAGCAACGGATCAATCAGCGCTTGGGCCAGCCGCGGGCCGCGGTTCTCAACCAGGCTGGCATGCACAATCTGCAGGTCATCGAGCAACTCCTGCGCCGACTGGTAAGGGGGTAAACCAGCCAGCGTCGCGTCCAGGATGACCGGCGGGTATCCGTCAGAAAGGGAATTGCCAACCCCGGCAAGGCGCACCCGAACGCAGCTCAGGAAGCGCCGGTACGATTCGTACTCGAAGCGCTCTCCGAAGGCCTGCTGGCCGGTGGTGTTGAGTGCATCGAGATAATTCTGCAGCCGCTGCTCCAACTCGACGCTAACCGCTGCCTGCTGCGCCGAACTGGTGAGCAGATCGAGTATCAGTTGCAGCTCCTGCTGATAATGGGCCAGCAGATGCTCGCGCGCCATCTGCAGCGCTTCCCGCGTCACCTGCGGCGTTACATAGGGATTGCCATCGCGGTCGCCGCCGATCCACGATCCGAAGGAAAGCAGCACGGGCATCTCGGCCAAGCTCAGGCAGACGCCATACTCCGCCTCGAAGGCCGCGGCCACCTCGGTATAGAGGCCGGGCAGCGTGGCATAGATCGAAGCATCGTAGTAATCGAGCCCCATCTTCACCTCGTCGCGCACGGTTGGACGGCGGGTTCTCACCTCATCGGTCTCCCACAGCGCGGTGATCTCTGCGGTGAGGCTTTCTTCGTATTGCTCCAGTTGTTCGTCGGAGAGCGGGATGCGATCCAGCTGCTCCAGCAAGTCTGCGATGCGGCGCCGTTTGAACATCACCACCCGCCGCGCCACCTCGGTGGGGTGCGCGGTAAAGACGGGGATAATGGAGATCGAGCGCAGCCAATCCACGGCTGCTTCACCGGAGATGCCGGCAGCGCGCATGGCGCGCAGCGTTCCCCGCAGGGACCCGCGCTGTGCCTCACCGGAAAGCTGCAGCGAGAGCCGCCGCCGCTTGCGGTGGTTGGTCTCAGCCAGGTTGATGAGCTCGAAGTAAAAGGCGAAGGCGCGCGCCAGGCGATAGGCCTGCACGGTGTCCAGCGAGTGGACGCTGCCCAGTGCGCTGGCGAACGGCTGCCCCGCCTCTCCGCTCTGGGCTTCGCGTCGGCGGATGGCAATCTGCCGCAGCTCTTCCACTTCGCTGAAGAGTGGGTCGCCCACCTGTTCGCGCAAAACCTGGCCCAGAAGCATGCCCAGCGAACGGACGTCGCGCCGCAGCGGCGCCTCTTTGATGTCGCCTGTGCGGGCTTCGAGTTCAGCCAGGCGAAGGGGCCAGTTCTCCGGTTTCCAAAGTAGAGTCATTGCCTTTGATTATGCAGGAAGCGACGCAGGCCGGGTGAAGTGCCAATCTCCGTCAGCGCGGTCGAATCGTTTTGAAGGCCTGTGCAAGGCCGTCACGCGTATTTGCCGGCTCGAAGGGTTTTTGTAACGTCAGCCAGGCTGGGCAGGTAGAAGTTTGGTCAGGCGGCCGCAGGGTTCGATAACCACCCTTGGCAGCGCAGTGACAGGGGATGAGGAGCACGCACGTTTAGGCGCCTGCATGCACCGAGGGCTCTACCTGGATCGTATTGGCCAGGGCGGCTACGCGTTGATAAGACTGCAGCCGGTCGGCATGTTCGTAGGTGTCCGTTACCACGATCAGCTCGTCGGCGCCCGTATCCGTGATCAGCCGTTCGATCCCTGCCTTCACCGTTGCGTCCGATCCCACAATGGCCGCGCCTAGTTTGGACTCGACCGCCTCTCGCTCCCACGGCTGCCACAACGTTTCCATGGAATCTACTGGAGGCAACAACTCTACCGGCCGATTGCGGATCAATTGCAGAAAACGCTGCTGTGGAGTGGTGAACAACCGCCGGGCTGCCGCATCGGTCTCCGCGGCGATCACCTGCACGCCCACCAGCAGGTGGGGCCGGCGCAGCACTGCACTGGGCTGGAACCGTTCGCGGTACATCTGCGCCGCTACATATAGATACTCCGGAGCAAAGTGCGCGGCAAAGGCAAACGGCAAGCCCAACATCGCCGCCAGTTGAGCGCTGAATCCGCTCGACCCCAACAGCGTGATGGGCACATTGCTCCCCTGTCCGGGAATCGCTTTGACCACCTGCCCCGGCTTCTCCGGCCCAAGGTAAGTTCGTAGCTCTTCCAGCAGTGCCGGAAAATCATCTCCGCTCTGGTGCAGATCCCGTCGTAGCGCCCGCATGGTCGCAAAGTCGCCGCCTGGAGCCCGTCCCAGCCCCAGATCGATGCGCCCCGGATACAGCGCCTCCAACGTCCCAAATTGTTCCGCCACCACCAGCGGCGCGTGGTTGGGCAGCATCACGCCACCGCTACCCACGCGAATCGTCTTGGTTGCTGCCGCCACATGCCCGATCAGCACCGCCGTGGCCGAGCAGGCCAGGCCGGCAATGGAGTGGTGTTCTGCCAGCCAGTAGCGCTGATATCCCCACTCCTCTACGTGCCGCGCCAAATCCACCGAGCGGCCGATGGCGCTGCCTGCCGGCTCGCCTGGCCGCATGCCCACAAGATCCAGTACCGAAACGGCTAGTCTTTTACCCATGGCACATTAGATGAATGATCCCAAAAAGCGACTCAAACCAACGCACGGCGACTGCCGAAGGATCTATATCATTTGAGCGATGATCTCGATCCAGAAAATTGAGTTGCCCGTCCCAGGCATGGAATGTCTGCAGTCGGAGGCGCAGGCCGAGGGCTACGATTTCATCGAAACCCTGGTAGAGGAATGGGCCAGCGCAGAGAACCGCTTTAGCGCTTCGGGAGAGATCCTCTGCGGCCATATGGACCAGGGCCTACTGATTGCCGTGGGCGGCCTTAACTGTGATCCGTTTGCCGGACGTCCCGACGTGGGCCGCATCCGTCGTGTTTACGTGCGCCCTGCGTGGCGAAACAAGGGTATAGGGAGAGCACTGGTCATCAGTCTGATTGAGCAAGCCAGGACCCACTTCCGCTGTGTGCGCCTGCGTGCTGAGAACGCGGAGGCGGCACGCCTTTACGAGAGGATCGGCTTTACGCCGATTGCAAACCCCGACGCCACCCACATCCTTATCTTTGAGGAAACGGCTCCGCAGCTCTCAACGTGATCCCGGTCGAGGAACAGGCCGATTTTTACCCGCAACTTTAGGGTTGCATGTTTCATGCGGTTGATCTAGCATGCAGACAATATGCAACTCGGAGGTTGCTTTTATGGAAGATCGGATTGAGAAGCAAGTCGAGATTGCCGCCCCAGTGTCGCGGGTTTGGCAAGCGTTGACGGATTCCCGTCAGTTTGGTGACTGGTTCCTGGTCAAAATGGACGGGCCGTTTGTAGCCGGCAAGCCGGTGGGCGGGCAGATTACTCATCCTGGATATGAGCATGTGCGGATGGAGATCGTAGTCCAGACGATCGCCCCTGAGACGCGGTTTGCATTCACCTGGCATCCCTATGCCGTCGACCCGAAAGTGGATTACTCGCAGGAGGAGTCCACGCTGATTGAATTCCGCCTGCGGGCCGTTCCGGGTGGGACTCTGCTCACCGTGACCGAGTCCGGCTTCGACAAGATTCCTGCCGAACGGCGGGCCGAGGCGATCCTCAGGAATGACGGCGGGTGGGCGCAGCAGATGAAGAATATTCAGGCATATGTCGACAAAGCGTCCTTACAGCGCGCGGGCTAAGGCCGCGGTCTTTGCGGCATTGGGCGACGAGACCCGGTTATCGCTGCTCGCCAGGCTGTGTGACGGGCAGCGGTATTCGATTGCTGAGTTGACCGAGGGGACGAAGCTTACTCGCCAAGCGGTGACCAAGCATCTGCGCGTGCTGGAGCGGGTGCGCATCGTGCATGGCACGCGTGAAGGGCGGCAGAGTCTGTTTCAATTCGATCCACAACCGGTGATTGAAATGAAGGAGTATCTGGAACGAGTTTCGAAGCAGTGGGACACCGCGCTGGCGAGGTTGAAGTCGTTTGTGGAAAGCGATCCGCGTTGACCGGAAGGAGTCGCATGGCAAACAGCTTTAGTACGGACATCCTGATTCAAGCGCCAGACCCGAAGAACGCCGCATCCTTCTACGTCGAGCAACTAGGATTCGAGATCACCGACGAAGTGCCTCATATGGTCAGCCTACATGGCGAACACATCAACCTCTTTATCGAACGCGGTCCGCCGTTAGGGCCAGTCTTCGAGGTCACGGTGGCCAATGTCGAAGAAGCAAAGCGACGGCTGGTAAAGAACGGTTGCGTAATCGTCAAGGATGAGCCAGACTTTCCCCGCTGCTACGTGAAAGATCCCTTCGGCCTGATCTACAACCTAACCACCTAAGCAGCCCTTATTAAACAGTCGGGTGCCCCTCGCCCCAGCGTACCTGGGCCGAAAAAGAGGGCGAAGCCCCTCAATTGCTTTTGCTCGAGGAAGTCATTACTGTCTCGGCGGATACGAAGCCGTCTCTCTGACGGTCGCATTCACATTCTCCGTGGGAGACAAGGCCGCGTGCGATCCGGAACCATACCGGCTGAGGCGAAAATAAATCGGGGTAAGCTCCAGTGGCATCTTCTCTCGAGCATTGAGGATCGGCTCCGCTTTCACATTCAGGAAGTGAACTTCATCGTCCCACGCGTCGATTCTGAGATGGCTACCGAGTGGCAATGCTGCGATCTGCGCCAGATTATCGACTTCGAGTTGCGCAGGCTCCTTCGACACTTCAGAGAGCCACGCCGTCCCGTCCCGCTTGACCAGCGAATCCCCCATGCGAGGTGTCAACAGAGCTGAAAGATTCTTTTCCCGTGCCTGCAATTGAGCCAGGAACAACCCGACGTTGCGCAGCTTGTCCTGGTAGATCGAGTTGTGAAGTAGCTCGACCGCCTTCTTGGCCGAGTCGAGATCGTCCTGCTCGCTGTGGTTCATCCTGATCTGCTGGAACGTAGCTTCATCTGGAAAGAGCAGCCGGTCGTCAAACGCGTAGCGCGCATCAATCTGGTGGCCAAGAACGATCTGCGCCAGCTGGAAGCTCAGCACCGCCGCCAGGTCCTCTTCGCTGGGAAGCACATCCACCAAGCCCTTACTGATGAGAATCGTATTGCCCACGGCAAGCGACTCTAATGGAGTGGTAAGCAGAACGCGGCAGTGAATTTCGCCGGCTAAAGTAAGCTTGCTCCCGAGGATAAGGTTATTCGTGACCTGTTCCAGCGTCTTGTCAAAATCACTGGGAGCTGCGACAAGCCCCGCCTCGACCAGGCGATCCAGCACGTTCTGTTCCGCCTGCGAATACCAGTCTCGCTGCGCTTCGAGCGGGCTTACGTCCTGTGCACCCTCGCTCTGGTCCGTGGCGTTGTCGACCACCACTGAGGTGCTTTGCGTCTCGTGGGTCGGCAGCTTGAGGGAGTAGCCCCAGAAGTGAGTCTGTGCGCGGAATCCGGCGGGCTTTAAGGCTTCGGGACGGTCCTCTTCTTCCGCGTAGATCGCCACCGGCAACCACACGTCGGGCTGGATATTGTTCCGCCAGCTGTCGAAGTGAACCCAATACCGGGCTGCCTGCTGCAAAGCGCTGCGGGTATAAGAGCCGTTGAAGCGGACGACATTGCCGCCCTGGTCTTCAATCCAGACACGGCCGACGAAGCGCCCCGAACCATTCCCGGGCTTAGGGTGAACGTCGAACACTTCGGTTCGCACCTCTCCGAGAAACTCGCGGCGCACAAACGCAAAATCATAGTGCGCACGATCGTAACTCGTCGGGTCAACGAACATCATGTCCATAAAGCCGGTCGACGAGTAGGTCATTTTGAAGGCCGCACCCAGCGAACGGAATGCGTTAGCGGAGCCCCTGAAGAAGCCACGATCGTTCTTCGATTTGTAACGCCTTGGCCGTAAATGCCTTGGCAAAATCCACCCGGTTGAGCATGTACTCATCCGACGTGGGCACGGCATAGAGCTTGGCATCCGGCCGTGTGTTCTGGATGTAGGTCTGCACCAGGGGAATATGTTTCTGGATCTCCTCGATCGTGACCTTCTCCCGGGCAAAGGATTTCTCCACCAGCTCTGCCTGTTCTGGCGTGAGCGCAGCGGTAGGCGTGACATGCTGAACTTTGGCCTGCGCAGTGACGGCGCTTAATGACAATACAACTGTTACGAAAGAAAGCCTTCGTGTCCACATTTCCGAGCTCCTGATTTTTCTACCTCTGTAGGAACGTTCTGCGCATGGTTTGTCCAGCCAGTAGAGATTCAGGCGAGCTGGAAAGTAACGTGAATCAGGCTGACCTGGTCGACTGGTTGGCCGTTCTGCGTGGCTGGCTTATATCGAATCTGTTCTACCGCCCGCGCTGCCTGTTCATTCAGTCCGTGACCAAGACCATTCACCACGCCCAAAATCTGGATGTGGCCGTCTGCGCTAAACCGCACCTTCAGCGTTACGTCGCCTTCAATCTTCAACAGGCGAGCCTCCGCCGTGTATTCCGGCCGGGGCTTATCCAGCACGATCATCGGCGTCGTCGAAGGTTGTACGAGCCCAGTCGTCGCACCATCCTCCGGCTTGCCATTGGCTATGCCGTTGGAAAAGCCGGTGGAAGCAACCGTGCCCTGGCCGGCACCGTTGGGCGCACCGCTGGCAGCGCCGGAGCCAAAGCTCGTTCCGTGAACCGTGCCGCGAGCTGCGCCCACGCCGCTCGCGGAGCCAACGGAGAGAGCGAAGCTCCCCACGGCCGCAATCGTTGCCGGGCGACCAGAGTTTGGGTTCGGAGTGACGCCCATCGGGTCTCCAAACCCGCCAATCTTAGGGGAGGGCTTGATCTTGCTTTCGGCAACCGTGCTCGGCGCTACCTTCTTCCATGCGGAAAACGGCATTGCCGGCATGGGCGCCGCATCCATCTTCACCACTTCCGGTTTTGCCAGCTCGCGCGTGGTTTTGGCAACGACAATGAGAGGTGGTCTTGGAGTAATTCGCTCGACAGGTGGCGCGGCAATCTTTGCCCAGGTAGGGCGCGGAACTTTGAATTTCGGCTGCTTTACTGCAAAGACGAGTTGCGTGCTGTAGTAACGATTTGTTTCCGCCTGCTTGATCTTGTTCATGGTCAACAGCAGGAGAATTGAGGCGATGACTAAATTGACGATTGTGCTGAGGCCGAAGGAAGCCATCCTGTCTCTGGGTTCGGGTAGCAGCCCAAAGTTGTCGCGATTGAGAAAGTCGTCCGATGCCATAGAGAGTTACCATTACCAAGTTGAACAAGCAGAAGTTTCGCTAGTTTTTTCTATTTATTCTGTTAGCGCGTCTAGCCTGTCGCTATGTGGTCCCAACACAAATGCATCATCGGCCGTCTTACCCATCCCTGGGCCATCCAGATGGCCCAGGGATTGTTTCGTCAACCCTCCCTTCTACCCGAAGATCTCTCACCATCTTCGCGACAAAATACCAACCGTGATTCCAAGGACGCGATCGCTGAGCGCGGAGACTACACGATCGTCGTTACGCTCCTGCTTATCGCAAGGAGGCACGGCCAGGACCAAAGCCGTCTCCCCCGGCAGCCTCAGGATCAATCGCGGTTACGATACCCGCAGCCAACCCCGCCCCAGGGTGGTCCGGATGGAGAGGCCGAAGCTGGGCAATGGAAAGCTCGCCCTGTTGCTCGCCAAAGACTCGATCCTCTGCCTGCGTTGTGCGATGGATCTTATGGCGGCGATATGGATCGTGCTGCATGAGTTCCGCCGCCACTTCCTCGGGAAAAAATATTTGCCCGATGTAAGAAGTGTGCCCAGCCTCGTACGATTTGCCGGAAGCATAGCCGCCAATGCGAACTTTGAAATGGATGTGGTTGGTGCGACCCATATAGAAACCTGGAAACACCGTGCGAAAACCCACGCTTCCATCCGCTCCTGTGAGCTGTATTCCACGAAGGAAAGTGAGCTTGTCGGTTGGTCCGTGGTCCGGTGGCGGACCCATCGGCCCGCGTCCGCCAGGGCCATGCTCAAAAGAACGAAACCGAGGTCCCAGAGGTCCGGGTGGTGGGCCGCCATCAAGATCAGGAGGAGGTCCCATGGAGCTCTGTTTGGTGAAGCCTGAGTAGAGCCCTACAGCATCGCAATGCCACAGATCGACTGCTGCGTCAGGCAAAGGTGTGCACGTTCGTGAGTCGAGCAGAACAATGCGCAGGGAAAGAGGCACACCAGCCCTCCCCTCCACGATGTCGGAGCGAAGAAGCTCTCCTGGAATGTAGTAGGGACCGGTCTCCTGGTGGGCGCTGAGCCTGCATACGCCCTTCGATTGTGGGAGACCGTGACCTCGGGCAGCACCGTGAAGTTTAAGTGTGGCCGCTATGCCAAAGCTGGAACAAATAAACCGGCGACGGGTGAAGGCAGGATATTTGTTGTTCATCTCTCTCTCTCAATCCAGAGAGACGTCTATCTAAAGGGAACGACTACACGATTTTCTCGCCGACTCGATATGTCTTAGCTGGGTGGCTTAGGACGGTGCTCGTCAAGTTTTTCCGCTTGTTCGTCGGTCATCTGTTTTCGAATCTCCAGTAGCATGTGAGCATTCGCTTTTTCGAGCGCCGCCCGAGCCTCTGTCACTTTGTCGATCTGACGAAAAATTTGTTCCTCGTCTAAATGAGTACCCGTCGTTAGCCGCTCCAAACCCGCTTCCTCTGTTTCCAGGGAGTGGTAGAGGCTTAACAAGGTTCCCTTGTTCTCTCCGAAAATCGCGTCCATCCGCTTTCTCTGATCCCCGCTCAAACCGAGGCTCTTGGCAAAACTCTTCTCATCCCACCAGCGCCCCGGAGGGCCGAGTTGTAAGCCACCTCGCATTGTGCTCTGCGTACCATCTCCCGCTCCACTGGGCGGTGGAGCATGTTGGTCATTCGGCCCGCCGCCCGGGCCGCCGGGACCGCCACCAGGACCACCAGGACCGCCATTAGGCGGCGGCATATCAGGAGCACCGGGACCCCCGTGTGGAGGTCCACCGCCATGGGGTCCCTGGGCCCACAAGGGTGAACCCCCGACAAGGCTGACGAGCAGATACACAACGGCCACTGAGATTGCCAATCGCATGGTCTTTTTCTTCTTTTGCTTCAAGCGCTCACCTGGCTTTAACCGATTCAGAAATTCCATACATCTTCTGCGGAGACAAATCTGCGGAATCGAGTTCTTTATCAATTGCCGCTAGAAGTTGGTTGTCCTGGCTAAGCTCCGCTGTGTCGCTCTCGCTGCTGCTGGCAGACGCGGAGTTGCTCACACCCGCGAACGGCGAATCCTTTACCGGCCGGCGCAGAACGCCGAAGAGCAGGACCGCTGCAATCACGGCTACGCAGGCGACCGCCCAAACGGCTGCCCAATTCCAGGATGGCGCAGCACGGCGCACACCGGGCGTGGATCCGGCCGCATTCTGCATCCGTTCGCTCCATTCCATGCTCGCATGATGGAAGACCTGGAATGAGGCGCGCATCGAGGCTATCTCTTGCCGGCACACTCCACATGCGGCGAGATGATCGTCAATTGCCGGTAGTGAGGCTCCTGAAAGATAGTCTGTCAGCTGCTCGTCCGTTAGATGCGTCATCGCGTTCCTCCTAAGCGAAACCGAACCGCCTTGATTGCGCGGTAAAGATGTGTCTTCACCGTGGGCGGCGGTAAACCGGTCGCTACTGAGATCTCTTCGAGTTCCATTTCGTCCAGGAATCGCATGATGAACACACTCCGTTGTCTCTCAGATAACGATTTCAATGCCAACTCAACTTGCTGTACCTGCTCCCGGGCCAGCATTCGCGTCTCCGGCGATGGATCGCCGCTGGCCAGCGAAATGGCCGCGTCAGAAACAGACACCCCCGTTAGGCTTGCCTTCTTCCAGAACTGGAACTTCTGCCGGCGTTGGTAATCCCGCATCACATTCAAAGCGATCGTGCGCAGCCACGTGCCCACGCTGCAATCTCCGCGAAAATTATCACGAGCATTGTAGGCTTTTAAAAGAGAGTCTTGAACGACCGTCTCCGCAAGATCCTGGTCGCCGGTTGAAAAAGCTACCAGCCGAAGTAACCGTGCCCTGTGAGTGCGGACGAGCAGCTCGAAATCGTCCAGTTCTGAGATATTAAGCATCCCCCAGACTTATCTAGTGAGAGTCATAACGTCTGGACGCCATGCTCCAGCCAGAAGCATAGACGCCTTTCACGACCCCCAGGACTACGTGATTACATCACTCCGGCAGATCCCGCGGATGGCTACTTTGTAGCGGCAAGCTGCTTGAGTCGAGCGCGTAGCCGGTCCAGATCGTCCCTTGACATGTAGTGCCCGTCGGCCACCACGCCCGCAATCGTGCGCGTGTTGGCGATGTTCTCCAATGGATTGGACTCGAGCAGGACAAGGTCGGCGATCCGGCCTGTCTCAATGGTGCCGAAATCGTCGCGCCGGTGATAGAAATTCGCCGGGTTGAGCGTGGCGGTCTGTAAGGCCTCGAGTGGGGTAAAGCCTGCCGCGACCAAGCGCTGTAGCTCGAGATGCAGGCTGATGCCCGGAATAACATCCACCCCCGCCGGCGTGTCAGTACCGGCCAGAAATGGTACGTTCGCGGCGTGCAGCTTGCGCACGATATCGAGCTCGTGGTCGACGAACTTCTCCCGCACCGCGAGCGGATCGGTGTCGAGAGACTTAAGGATGGAAGCCTGCGACGCCGGCCACTGTTTGGTGACCCAGTTATGTCCTGCGTAGGCCAGGTCCGGATCCTTGGTGTAGTCGATCGCATCCACCAGCCACTGGCCTCGCTCCCAGAAGAGCGTCGGGCACTGCCAGACATGGTGGGTTGCCAGCAGCTGGATGATGCTGGCCTCCAGGAATGGGTCGTAGCTCGCGAGGAACATTCCTGGAGTCTTTTTGCCGGTCAGGTATTTATCTTCATCCGGGGAACTGGCTTCGAAGATACCGATAAGGTGCTCAAAGGTGAGCTGGCCCGCGGCTACAGCTTCTGAGGCGCGGATGGCGTCGGGGACGTGGCCTTCGAACGGAATACCGTCTTTTTTCGCCTCGTCCGCGATGGCGAAATAGGCTTCGCGTGGAACGCCCGACTGGACCTTGATGAAGTCCACTCCTCGGCTCTTGAGCATGTCGACCGCTTTGCGCCCGTCCTCCGGCGTGCTGATGGGGATGACGGCTTTGTAAGTGGACTTGGGGCCGTCGAGCATCGGTCCGGAGACCACCATGCGCGGCCCCAGCAGGCGGTGCGCGGCGATCTCGCTGCGAGCCTCGAGAACGGCGTCCAGCTCGCTGCCCATATCGCGGACGCCGGTTACGCCATTGGCGAGGAAGAGCGGGAGAATCAGGTCGCTTCCATCAGCAGCAGTGTTATCGAAGTACACGTGGGTATGCATATCCCACAGGCCCGGGATGAGGTATTCGCCCTTGGCATCGACAATCTGTCCTGGGTTGGAATCGTGCCTGCTCGAAGGGGCAATGCCGGCGATGCGGTTTCCGCGAATCGTTACCGTGGTGTTCGGTTGCGTCTTGCCCGTGACCGTGTCGATGACGGTTACGTGGGTGATGGTGAGCGTTTGCGCACTCGCACCAAGCGTCAAGAGGAACAGGGCAAGAAGAAAGTCTTTTAGGATGCGCACACAGTGATAGTAATCGACTATCGCAGCTCAACCATGATGGGCGTATGGTCGGAGGGTTGTGGCTGAGCCCGCGGCCCGCGATCAATCACGCAGCTTTGCAACCGTTCGGCCACCTTCGGCGACAGCAGGAAATGGTCGATACGAATGCCACGATTATGCTCAAACGCCTGTCGCCAATAATCCCAGAAGGTGAACTGGCCGCCCTCGTCAGGATGCAGCGCCCGGAACGCGTCCGTATAGCCGAGGCTGAGCAGCGCCCGGTAGCGTGCCCGCGGCTCGGGCTGAAACAATGCGTCGTGGACCCACGAGGAAGGCTTGTGGCAATCGATATCCTCAGGAATCACATTGAAGTCGCCGCCAATCAACACCGGCAGATCTTCCTTTCGCCAGGCCCTCATCTCCTTCTCTAACCTGTCCATCCAGGCCAGCTTGTAGGCAAATTTGTCAGTCCCCACGGGATTGCCGTTGGGCAGATAAATATTGACCACGCGGATGCCGTCGATCGTCGTCTCCAGGTAACGTGCATGACTGTCCAACTCATCGCCGGCCAGGGTGGTATTGAGCGTCTGCATCGGATGGCGGGACAGAATCGCGACCCCGTTGTAAGCCTTCTGCGTCACGGCTGCGCTCTCATAGCCCAGCTCTTTGAATACTTCTGACGGAAACTCTGCCCCCTTCAACTCCTGCATCAGCAGCACATCGGGGGTCTGCGCCTTCAGCCACGCCGTAACCTGGTCAAGCCGGGCACGAATCGAATTCACATTCCAGCTGGCGATCTTCATCACTATCACCGTCTCATGATCTGTGAACGGTATCAAGCTAATCGCCCGCGCAGCTATTATGCTGGGGGAAGACAGGAGCTTATATGTTTGTGCCCCAGCCGATCGGATTCGTGAGCAGCCCCTACCACCAAACCAGCGAGATTCCCAAGGGTCTGCACGCGAAACATGAAGCCGACGGCGTCCTCAAGCTCCTGCCCGAATTCGAGCCTGGGCTCATCGACATTGAGGGGTTCTCCCACCTCTTCGTCCTCTGGGAGTTTCACCGGTCCGGCGACTTCGATCTGGTCGGCATACCGCCCTTCGACGATCGACCCCACGGAGTCTTTGCCACTCGATCCCCCCGTCGTCCCAACCCGATTGGTCTTACCGTCGTGGAGCTGATTCGTAGAGAGCACGCGGAGCTGCATGTTCGTGGCGTCGACATGCTCGACGGAACACCCATTCTCGACATCAAGCCCTACCTGACGAGTGTTCCCCCGGAGGTGTTACGCCGAGGATGGCTGGCCGAAGCAGAGTCCCGCCAGAAATAACTTGCTCTCGCGCCCGCCGGTTGTCAGTGCCGGAGAAGCGGCGGAATGTAAGGTAGTACGTATTGAACACCCAGGTGGATAATTTCCAGCACCAGTACCGCAACCAGAATGCGGAAGATCCAGAACTTCGCCCGTTCGTGCATAGTGAGCCGCGCCCCGATGTATCCGCCGGCGATACTTCCGGCCGACATGACCAGCCCCTGTGGCCAGCGGATACTGCCGTGGCCTGTGAACATCACAATCGGCACCAGCGTGGTGCCGACCGCCAGCAGCATTTTCAACGCATTCGCATGGATCAGGTCGTAATGGAACATCAGGATGAGCACCAGCAGCAGATAGGTGGCCCCGTCCAGAACGATGAAGCCCATCCAGAATCCGACGAACAGTAAGGCGAACATACCCGCTGTGGTGATCCCGGCGACCCCTGGCGTCGGGTGTTCCAGGACCGTCTTCATCTTGAAAACCAGCAACAGGAGAGCTGCCATCACAGCTGCGGTGATCACCAACGCCATGCTGCGCCCCGGAATCCTTTCCGCGGCCAGCACGCCGGCCACGCTGCCTAACGTGGCCGGAATACACATCTTGAGTCCGGCGCGCCATTCCACCTCTCCCTTCGCCTGGAACGTGCGTAAGGCCATCAGCGAACCGAAAAGCACCGTCAGCCGGTTGGTCGCATTGGCATCCAGGGGCGACAGCCCGAACATCATCAGCACCGGGAGCGAGATCGCCGAACCCGAGGAGGCGAGCGTATTCACCAGCCCGCACCCCAGTCCCGCAACCAGCAGGATCAACCCATAGAAAAGGTGTTCAAAGGTGGCATGCATGCCGCAAGTCTATTTCCTTCGCGGCCGGTTCGCCCAGAGATTTGCTTCACTTGGCAGCTGTTTCGGTGGCCGCTGGTTTCGGGCTCACCACCGCGCTCCCAATCCAGGCAGTCTTGCCCCGCAGCCAGTCAGGATCTTTAAATTCCCATCCCACCCGCGGCTGCGCCGGGTCGCCATGCACGGTTCCGCTCGCGATGCGCGTCTTGCGTCCGGCGATGACCTCGAATTTCGACTGCGCTCCGCTGGCATTCGTGCCCGGGGCAAACGAGATCGTCAACCCTTGATTTGCATCCGCTCCCGCCGCGGAGTAGTGCAGCTTCTCAATCGACCATGCCCCGTTCGTCCAGGTCGCTTCGATGGCAATGGTTCTGCCGGGCAAATGATCGTCCGTGTCAAGAATGGTCGCATGATCGCCGTTCACTGCCTGCACATGCAAGCTGCAGCTCAGGCCATCCTGTCCCTTCAGTTTCCATTCCGCCCCGGCGGCCAGCGTTTTCGGTCCGGTGATCGTTGTCCATTCCTGTCCGGCCCCGGCAAAGACGGCGATGTCCACGTTCTGAGAGTACGCGCCATGGTAGGCAACAAAGTAGGGCGGCTGGCTGATCTCCGTCCACACGTCGGCAGCGCTGACTGTGTTCCCGATCTTCAGTGCCGTGCCTTCAGCGGCGACCGCCGAGCGTTCGCGATACATCAGCACCGGCGGCTGCAGACCGGCAGGCGAGCTGCCCCCGCCGCGCTCACTCATGTCAGAACCTTGAATCCACTGCCACGACACCGGTTGGCCCGCGTGATCGACGAATCGCAATAAATAGGTAGCGCCCGTGCCCGTATTTGCCGGGCGGTCGAGCTGCATATTCGTAAGGTAAGCGTCCGCGCCCGAGCGCTTGTTTATATCCACCATCTGCTGTTGGTTTGAATAATGCACTCGCTTGCCCGTAGCCCGCTCGGTAAGAACCGCCTCATAGAGAGGAGTCGCGCCGCTGCCGGGGTCAACATAAAGCTCAATCATCGTATAGGGCAACTCCGGGCCGATCCATTGCACGAACTGCTCCGGCCAGTGCCGGTAGATGATCTGCTCGGGAGCCATGGGAGGCGGGAGCACGGGCTCGGCGCTTTGTGCGGCCATCGTGACCGCGCTGACGACAAGAAGAGAGAGCGGTAAGGAGTTTGAACATAGTTTTCCTTTCAGAAGGTGTAGCGGATACCGAACTCCACTCGCCGCGCGGCTTCCGCGGCTAATGGCTGGGTGAACGTAGGCGAGCCGACCACGTTGCCCACGGTCGTCACGTTGGTGTGGTTGAGCAAGTTAGCCGAACGCGCATTCAGCGTGATGCTCTGATGCCGGTCGGCCGCGAGGCCGTGGGAGTGTAACTCAAAGGTGCGGCTCAGGTTACTGTCCAGGTGAATGAGCGCGGGCATGGTTCCGGCATTCCGGCCAAGCGAGCCATTCAGGCCAGTCGTGTTCAGCAAGCCGAAGGGCGTCTGGTAGGTGCCGGTACCCGGTTGTGCGGTGAGGGAGGGGCGGTCGTTAAAGACTCCATCTCCGTTGTTATCCATCCCGGTAACCACGTTGTAAGGGTCTCCGGAGGAAGCATCGAACTGGCTGGTAAACGAGAGCTTCGCCGGAAGATTAAGCTGCCCGATCGCGAACAGCCGCTGTGCCGATTCCCAGGAGGCCCGAGCCGTTTCCCCACGTTCGGAATAGCTGGATTGCGGAAACAGTGTGGCCGAGTCCGCATCCGTCTTCAGGTTGAAATATAAGTAACCGACGAAGATGCTAAAGCGCTTGTAGCTGTGCTGATCCACTCCCAGAAAGACCACCTGGCCATGCAGATGTCCCGACTGTTCAAACTGGAAGATGTTCTTACCCGGTGCAATGGGTCGTGGAGCAAGCAGGGGATTGGCCGTACTCTCATCGACCAGGGGGGCATTGATATTACGCGAGCGAAGCGTGCCCCAGGCTTGCGCGTCGAACAGATTCGCCTGCGCATGCCAGTGTTGCGGCAGTTCGTGCTCTACTCCAAGCTGAGACTGGAACGACCATGTTTGCCCCAGGTTGGGGGCGAATTGGCGAGTCGTTGCCACGGCTATGGTGGAAGTTGTGGGCACGAGTGGTTGCGTGTACGACGGTGAGTAGAGCAGCGTTTGAGTTTGCCGCATGCCATTCAACCGGTACGCTTCGGTGGTCACGTCCGGCGTGACCGCACCATTAAATAGGCCGCCCCGTGCGTGGATGACCCAACGCTGCTTGCGGTCGGGCGACCACGCGATGCCAACCCTGGGAACCAGGTTTCCAAAGCTGGAAGGCGAGGTTTGCAGGGCATAGCGCAAGCCCAATGCAAGCGATAAGTTTGGCCTCAGCGTCCATTGATCCTGCGCGTAACCTGCCACACGCCATTGTGTAAGGGGCACCAGCGCTGTGCCCTGCGTAACGTTGTAGGTGGTGGGAACACCGCCGGGCAAGCCGAGCAAAGTTCGCCGGTATTGTTCCAGTCCCGAGATCGCGGTCTGTTGCGTACCATTGCCGAGGACCGGGGCCAGCCCGCCTCCGAAGACGAAGGCGCCGTTGAATGTATCCGGATCGACGTCGTGCACCATAATGCCCAGCGAGGCAACGCCGATCTTCACCGAGTGCTTGTGATGGGTCCACAGGATGTCGTCATCCACTTCGAGATCGCGCTCGCGATCTTGCTGATGGCCTGCCGTCGCGCCCCCTCCAGTAAAGGCCCCGGCCACCTGCAGGCTGGGCGCGGTCGAGAGCGGTACATCCGTGGTGTTCTTCCAGGTGAAGCCGATGTGGGTCTCGTGCAGAAGCGTAGGGCTCAGGGTGAAGATGTCGGTCAGCCGCAGGTCCTGCTCGCTCACCGTGCTGCCGTAGCCTGCTTCCTCCAGCACCAGGCCGCCACTGCCCACGTTGTCGGAGTTGTTTATGTTCGCGGAGTACGTTGCCGCCAGCATGTTCTTCGCGTTCAACTGCCAGTCGGTGCGCGCGCTGCCGATCCACAGACGCTGCGGCGCCGGGACATTTTCACTCAGCGGTGTTTCCTCGCCCTCGCTATTCAGCGCCACCGCGTTCACCACGTTGAACTCGTTGATGTCGCGCCTCTCCAGGGCGAGAAAGAAATCGCTCTTCTGCTTGCGAATGGGACCGCCGAATTCAAACCCGTAGCGTCGCTTGCCTGCCGGTGTGGCGCTCACGGCGAAGGGATCGGTCGCGTTCAGCCCAGACTCGCTGTCGGTGAAGAAGAGAGCTCCGTGCAGCGAATCCCGGCCTGGCTTGGTAAAGATCTCGACCCGGCCCCCCTGGTAAGGCGGACGATCATATTCAGACGAGAACATGTCAGGGTTTACGCGGATCGACGCGATAGAAGATTTCGGGGGCAGAGAGCTGCTGTTCTGGAACCCGTCGACAGTAATGATGGCCTGGCCGGGAGCCCCTCCACTGCTGGCGGCGAGCACTTGGAGCTGCCGCTTGAAGTCGTCGGGATCATCGGCCATGCCCTGGAGGTCCTGGGCTGTCAGCGTATGTGTGCCGGCGCCATGATCTGTGTCGACGGACACGCCATTGTTTTCCCCTACCTCGACCTCGGTATGAACATCCGCGATGCGCAGCTGAACGCTAATGTTCACGAACCCTCGGCCGCTCACCTGGCTCTCCGCAAAACCGTTGGCGTCGACGGTGATCTGGTAGGGATTATTGCTGACACAATGAAATATGAAAGAACCGTGCGGGCCGGTGGTTGTGTCCTGCTGCGTGGCTGCCTGCAGATGGACCGCTGCGCCAACCACAGCAGCCCCGGAGGGATCGAGCACCGTGCCGCTGACGTTGCCGCAGGTTTGCGCCCGCAGGTTTCCGCTAGTGCTCAACGCGACAAAGAGGAAGATGCCAGTCCAGCGATTCATAACCCGAGAATCGCATCCCGCCCAGGAACAAAACAGTGCACCTTGTCACAAGAATCGGATGACAAGTGTCATCGGCATTCGGATGGCTGGCTCTGTCCATCCCCTGGTAACGGCTGCTGAGGTGAGCGCTGCTCTCCCCTTTGTCATCCCGACCCGGATTTCCTGTACGAGGCTCGACCCGTGTCTGCGTGTGCGGCTTTCAGTAAGGAAAGCCGCATGAGGTTCATCAACGCCAACAAACTCCACAGGAAATCCGGGGGAGCGAAGCCGAGGGACCTGCAGTTCTCTCAATCAGCAACAAATGTGAACGCCACGCGTCCACCTATCTTTGTCATCCCGACCGGAGCGACCCGTCCCGGCGTGCCGTGGAAGCGAAGTGGAGGGACCTGCGGTTTCACTCGCATCACAACCACCCTTTACTCCGCGCCAACCGAGCCGCCTCGATGCGATTCGCCGCGCCAAGCTTATTGATCGCCTCTGACAAATAATTCCTCACCGTCCCCTCAGACAAATGAAGATCCACCGCAATCTCCGCCCCCGACTTGCCCTCACCAGCTCTCCACAAAATCTGCCGCTCTCGTTCGCTCAACGGATCGGGCTCCTGCGTCCAAGCCTCCGCTGCAAGTTCAGGATCCACCACGCGCAAGCCCTGGCAGACCCGCCGCACACACTCCGCCAACTCCGCCGCGGGGCGATCCTTGAGCATGTACCCTTGCGCGCCGGCATCCATCGCCCGGCGCAAATAACCAGCCCGGGCAAACGTAGTAAGAATCACAATGTGCACCCGCGGAAACCGGCTATGCACTTCACCCGCAAGCGTGAGCCCGCTCATCTCCGGCATTTCAATATCGGTCACCAATACATCAGGCGTGTGCTGCGCCACCAGCGTCACGGCCTCGCGCCCATTACGCGCCCGCGCCACCACCACAATATCCTTCTCGATCTCGAGCAAAGCGGCCAGCGCCCCCAGCACCATCGCCTGGTCCTCGGCCAGGACGACGCGAATCTGTTTACTCACGGCTGAGGGACCTCTGCATTTCCATTGAATTGAGGCAGTTCGATCTGCAGGCGAGTGCCGCGATTCGATTCCAACGACAGGCTGCCGCCCAGCTCCTGCACCCGCTCCCGCATGCCCCGCAATCCATTCCCTTCCTGGCGTATGTCTCCTCGCCCATCATCGGCGATCACCAGTTGTGTACGGTCTTCCGCCGTGGACAGTTCAATCGAGCACTCACTCGCGCCCGCATGGCGCACAATGTTGGTCACCGCCTCCCGTAGCACCAGCGAAAGGGTGGCCTCATGCCGCGGGGTAAGATACGGCGCCTTAGCCGGTTTATTCAATCGCACCCCAGCTGTTTCCAATACATGGGCTGCGCGCGCCAGCTCCGAGGCAAATCCTTCGGAACGGTAACCCGTGATTGTCTTGCGCACCTCGGCCAGAGCTTGCCGCGCGGTGCTCTCAACCTCTGCGATCTCGAGCGCTGCTCGCGTAGGTTGGCTGGCGAGCAGGCGTCCTGCTAACTCACTCTTGAGCACAATCAACGAAAGAGAGTGGCCAAGAATATCGTGCATATCGCGAGCGATACGCTCCCGTTCGGCGGTCTTCGCCAGTTGTTCAATCTCCTCGTGCGCCATGCGCAACTTGGCATCGGCTCGATATTTCTGCTCCATCCTCAGCCGGTTCATGCCGATCAGCAACGTGAAACCCACACCCATGCTCCACGTCCAGGCATGCAGATGGAAAAACAAGCTTTGCGCGACGACTGCTCCGCATTGCAACAGCAGAAGGCCGATCACCACGTTGGTCGACTCGGACACTTCGGGGAGGGAAGCCGCTATATAAATGTAGATTCCCCAGGCACTCTCGTTGATCGGCACATAGACCATGCCCAGGAGAAACATAGCCAGCACCCAGAACCGGCGTGTTCTGCGGGGGCCGAAATGCGCCAGCCAATAGAAGCAAAGGAAGAGAACGAGAGCGACGACCAACCAGATCCAATGCTGAGCGGCGCGTGGTCCAGGTACGGTTCAATAAACCAGAAGCCTAAAAAGATCAGCCAGATGTTGTGCTCGTAGTCAAACAAAAACCGCCAGCCGCGCCTGGGAAACTGGCTCGAATCTCGCCACCCCTCCCGGCAATCGCGGGAGACCCAATCCTGCAGCCAGGCGGCAATACTCCAGTGCTGGTGCGATCCTGGACTCATGCTAGGCTTGGGCCTCCTGCCTGCGGAAAATGAATGCCGCCGCTAGCAAAAATACTACCGTATAGAACGCTAGCAGCGCCCAAGCCAGCAGAGCGGAACTATGCTGTAGCCAAGGGAGCCGAGTGCCAGGCGGGCAAACCAGAACGACGGTAACCCGTGCGCGATCTGTTGCAGCCAATGGGGCAACGCCTCAATCGGCATCCACAGTCCTCCGCAAAACGACAGTGGCAGATAGATCAGGTTGATCACTCCCGGCGCCGCGTTGGACGGCATCAGCAGGCCGATCACCAACCCCAGGCTGGCGAAGGGCACAACACCAACCGCAATCACCGACAGCAGCCGTAGAGCTTCTATCGTCGTAATGTGGACGCCGGCCATGGCGGTTCCCAGGATCATCAGCAGGATCGTAATGCCAACGGCGAAGGTGATGCTCACGCACAATTTCGCCAGCAGGTAGGCCGCCGCGGGCATGGGGCTTGCGCGCTTCATTTCCAGCCATCCGTGGCCCCGCTCCAGCGCCAGCCCGGCGCCGATGCCGAAGAGGGAAGAGCCCATCGCGCCAAAACATGCATACCCGGCCAGAAGGTAACGGGCAATGGTATGGCCTTGAAAAACCGAAGCCTTATTGGTGACGCCGAAAAGAAGATAGAAGACTACGGGAAAGCCAATCATCGAGCAAAGGTAAGCGCGATTGCGCGACAACTTGAGCAATTCAAAGCGCACTTCGTTGAAGTAAATGCGCGGCAGCGATGGCTGCGTGCGCGGCATGTTGAGAGCGATTGTCGTGGCCATAGTGCCTCCTATTGCACAGCTGCGGTGGTGTTGTTGGTGAGCGCGAGAAAGGCATCTTCCAGAGCCGCGGCCCGCACTTCCAGCCCGCTCAGTGCATCGTCGTGCTCCAGCATGGTGCGCAGCACCGCCTCAGGGGTGTGCGTGCGTACCAACATTGCGTTGCCCTCCTGCTCCACGCCGGTAACTCCTGGCAATGCCGAAACAAATGACGCTTGGAGCGATGTCGTGCAGCGAATAGATCGGGAGCCATCCGCGGTCTTGAGCTCCTGCGGTGTCCCTTCCGCAATCACTTTGCCTTTTTGAATGACGACGATTCTGCTCGCCAGCGCATCCGCTTCTTCCAGGTAATGCGTCGTGAGCAAAATAGTCTTTCCCCTCGCCGCCAGCTTGCGTACCTGCTCCCACATCGCTCGCCGTGCCTCGACATCCATACCGAGTGTCGGTTCATCGAGACAGATAAGGTCGGGATCGCCGCAGAGTGCGAGAGCGAAGAGCACGCGCTGTTTTTGTCCGCCGGAGAGCGTGCCAAACAGCTTCTCCTCCAGACCCTCCAGTCCGGCGACCGCCAGCAGCTCCTCGAGCGGACGCGGGTTTGCGTAATAGCTGCTAAAGAGCTGCAGATGCTCGCGCACGCGCAGCGTCTCTGGCATGCGGCCAACCTGCAGCATCGCGCCCAGCCGCAAGCGGCTGGCCCGATCTCTCGGGTTGCCGCCAAAAATGCGCACCTCGCCTGCGGTCGCCTGGCTCAAGCCCAACAGCAGGCGCACGGCGGTGGTCTTGCCGGCGCCGTTCGGTCCCAGCAGAGCGACTACTTCTCCCCGGCGAAGCTCGAGTGACAGACGATCCAGCGCAACCTGCTGGCCAAATTTCTTGCTCACGCTGCGCAGCGATGCGATCACGGATCCCTCTGGATCGCCGATGCTGGTGTGTGTGGCAAGCTTCAAGAACGACGCTCGCGGCCATAAGCCCCTCCTTTTGCTTCCAGAGACATCCTCTCGTTGCTGGATCGCGAGCAGTAGTGCCTTTTGTCAAAAGAATCGCTGACATTTGTCATGTAGGGGCGCGAGGCAAATTACTCTAGAGAATCACGGACCAAAGGGGATGGGACTCGATGCGGGGTGGCATTAGGAAGCGAAAACAGGGCGTCGTCTTTAGATCAGTAATGCGGTTCGAGCGCACTTCTGGCGGTTTTGTCCGCCGGCGGTGTCCGGGCACAGGGTCCACCACCACCGCCCCTGCCGGCGGGTTCACCTCAGGCGGCGGGCCGCCAGATTTTCGTAACCCGGTGTGCATCGTGCCATGGCACCAACGCGACCGGCGGCGAGTTCGCGCCCGCCATCGTCGACCGGGTGCCCCTGCGCTCCGATGACGAACTGGTAAAGCTCTTGCACAATGGCATTCCGTCGTCTGGCATGCCGCCCTTTCCCGATATCGTCGATCAGGACCGCGCCAACCTGATCAGCTTTCTACGCACCCTGAAGCCGTTTTGGGGGAGCGCCGCTGAGCGCGCCTCGGTCACGCTGGAGGACGGAAAGACGCTTCAAGGCACTGCGTTGAGCCGTGCCGCAAGCGATATGCAGATGCTGGGCGACGACCATCAGCTGTATCTTCTGCGCAAGACTGAGTCCGGCAAGTACAGGGTGGTCACCTCGCAGGCCGACTGGCCGAGTTACAACGGACAGACGGTCGGCAGCCGTTACAGCGAACTCGCGCAGATCACCAGCGCCAATGTTTCACGATTACAGGCCAAGTGGATCTTTACCCTGCCCGGCGCCAGGAGCTTGCAGACAACTCCCATTGTCGCCGCCGGGGTAATGTATGTGACCTATGTCAACGAGTGCTATGCGCTCGATGCGGGCAGCGGACGCCAAATATGGCATTATCAGCGTTCCCGTACCCAGGGACTTGTCGGAAATGCCGTCTCCGGCGCCAACCGCGGCGTGGCGGTGGCCGGCGATAAGGTCTTCATGGTTACCGACAACGACCATCTCATAGCCCTCAACCGGATCACTGGGGCGTTGGCATGGGAGACGCCGTTGGCCGACTGGCATAACAACTACAACGCCACTGGCGCCCCGCTGGTGGTCGGTTCCATGGTGGTCTCCGGAACCTCCGGCGGAGACGAAGGTGCGCGCGGCTTTGTGGCGGCATTCGACCAGTCGTCAGGCAAGGAACTGTGGCGTTTTTGGACAACGCCTAAACCTGGGGAGCCAGGCTCGGAGACCTGGCAGGGACCGGGGATCGATCATCCCGGCGGAGCTACCTGGATGACGGGTACCTACGACAAGGACCTTGACACCATCTACTGGCCAGTCGGCAACCCCGGCGACGACCTGATCGGAGACGCTCGGCCGGGAGACAATCTTTACACCGACTCAGTGGTCGCGCTGGATCCCAAGACAGGCAAGCTGAAGTGGTATTTCCAGTTCACGCCGCACGACGTGCATGACTACGACGCCATGGCTCCGCCGTCGCTGATCGATGCCATGTGGGACGGTAAGCCACGCAAGCTGATGGTGCAGGCAAATCGCAACGGATTTTTTTATGTATTAGACCGCACCGATGGCAAGTTTCTCTTCGGGCGGCCCTATACCACCAAGCTCACCTGGGCAACCGGCCTGACCCCCGAAGGCCGGCCAATCATCGCTCCGGGCCACGAACCAACCCATGAGGGCACACCCGTCTGCCCCTGGTTGAATGGCGCGACGAACTGGTATTCCGCCTCCTGGAATCCTCTCACCTCGCTCTACTACGTGCAGACCAACGACAAGTGCGGCATCTTCACCCGCACCGACATGCCCTTTCAACTGGGGCACGGCTACATGGGCGGTTCGTTTAGTCCCGACCCGGCCGATCCGGGCCGGCGGGTCCTGCGTGCATTCGACATCCAAACCGGCAAGGCTGTGTGGGAGCTTCCCCAGACCGGATCTTCCGAAAGCTTCGGCGGCGTGCTCAGCACTGCCGGGGGGGTGGTTTTCTTCGGATCAGACGACGATGCGTTTGCCGCTGCGGACGCAAAGACCGGTAAGCCCCTCTGGAGTTTTCAGACCAGCCAGTCGCCCCATTCCTCGCCCATGACCTACATGTTCGACCATGAACAATATGTCGCTGTTGCCATGGGTTCGAATATCATTGCATTCGGCCTGCCTAACTAGGTGGACCGCGAAACGAAAAGGGGTGTCATGGTGAAACAGTCACGGAGAGATTTCGTTAAAACCGGTTCCGCTGCTATCGTCTATGGTTCTGCGCTTTTACAAAGCAGCAAGTCGTACGCCAAGACGTTGCATGTGCCATTGGGGCTTCAGCTTTATTCGGTGCGAGAGCTTCTCCCCAAGGATTACGACGGCACGCTCAAAGAGATCGGATCGATAGGCTTTCGCGAGGTGGAATCGGCCGGTTACTACGATCACAGCGCGGCGCAAGTGAAGCAAGCAATGAGCAACGCCGGCTTGCACCTGGTGAGCGCGCATTACTCTTCAGACAATTTGCATCAGCAGCTCGATGAAATTCTGGCGTTCAGCAAAGAGCTGGGTGTCCATTACATCATCTGTTCTTTCCCTGGCTTCAAAGACCCGTCGCGAGTGAAGAATCTTAGCTCGAAGGATAGGACGAACGCGTTCAACCTCGAAGATTGGCGATGGAACGCGGAGCAATTCAATAAGATCGGAGCAAAAGTAAGTACCGCCGGCCTTCAGTTCGGCTATCACAACCACACCATGGAGTTCCATGCCATTGACGGGGTTGTGCCTTACGATGAACTGCTCCGTCTGACCGATCCCGCCCACGTTACCATGGAGATGGATTGTGGCTGGGTCACTGTCGGAGGTGCGAACCCGATCGACTATTTGCGCAAGTACCCCACCCGCATCAGCATGCTGCACGTGAAAGACTTCAAGGGGATCACCGCCGATTCCTCGATCACCAATGTGCCCACGATCGTTGAGTTAGGGCAGGGCTCGATCGACTACCGTCCTATTTTCGAAGAAGCCGCAAAGGCCGGAGTAGTGAAGCACTGCTTCGTCGAGCAGGAAGGCTACAACGTACCCCCCATGCAAGGTCTAAAAATCGACGCCGACTACATGCACAAACTAGGCATAGGTTAATCAGCGGTGCTTCTGCTCTGGCCCCTAACCAGCATCAGCGGTTAGGGGTGATGAACATCGCGGATAACCTGCGGCTCCTTCCATCCCTGGTAACGGCAGCTGAGGTGAGCGCCTGCCCTTAACTTTGTCATCCCGAGCGGACTCCGGATTTCCTACTACGCTGCACCAATCAGCGGCAACGTATGCGGCTTTCTTCAAGGAAAGCCGCACGAGGTTTACCGGCGCCACGGAGCCTGACAGGAAATGCGGAGGGAGGCGAGGGACCTGCAGTGTGCCTTTCCTCATCGCAACTGCATACCAAGGCCCCGGCCGCCCTTATCCTCTGCTCAACAATCGACGCAAACTACCCGGAGCTGCAACCCCCAGCATCCTGGTAAACAACAAATAACCCAACCCAAACGTCGAAAGCACGCACAACCCAATCAGCGGCGGATAATGAAATGGCTGCACCATCTTGACCCCATAAGCAACAGCAGCCGCTACGAGCGCTCCCCCCCAAAGCCGTGCGACACGATAGGGCGGCAACACGACGGCGCCGATGCGCGCCTGAAGAGCCCGTCGCAGCAAAGAAAACTCCACCCAGCCAGCGAGCCCCGCTGACAGAGTGAGTCCCGCGACGCCCCAGCTGGGATCAATCCCCAGCAGCCTCGGAAGCGGCAACGCGAACAGATAACCCATGACCACGGTCAACACCACGCGAATAATCGCAAAGTTCAACGGTGTGCGTGTATCCCGCAGCGCATAGAACGCAGAGGAATACAGCCTGCCGGATGTCGAAGCCAGCAGCCCCACAGCCGACCCTGCCAGCACACTCCACACAAAGTTCACATCGTGGGCCGTGAAGTGCCCCCCGCGGTAAATAGTCGCAACGACCACGTCGCCAAGAACCAGAAAAGCCACCGCTGAAGGAACAACAAAAAAAGCGATGTTTTGCAGGCCCAGCTCCAACCGCCGCCGGAGCACGGCTCCTATCTCCTCCTGCGTTCCCAACGCACTCGACATAGCGGGCAGCTCGGCGGCAGAAATCGCCATACCGAACAAGCTCACCGGCAGCGTATTCAAGGTCTGCGCGTAGGCCAGAGCGGATACCGCGCCCACAGGCAAAAAGCTGGCCAAAAACGAGTCGACATACGCGCTGATCTGCACCACTCCGCGGCTCAGAAACACCGGGAAAAAGTTTCGCACCACCGTCCGCACATGCTCGGTGCCGAATGAAAACCGCAGATTTAACGGCCGCAGAAACCGCATCACCGTCGGCAACTGCACCGCAAACTGCAGACCGCTGCCGATGACAGAAGCGATAGAAATAATAACGGCCAGCCGCGACTCCCCTACATGTCCACCCTTCCATAACAGGGCAGCGATCATAGCCACATTCCAGATCACCGGCGCAGTATAGGAGAGGAAGAATTTTCGGTGGCTGTTCAGAATCCCAAGGCACCACGCCGACATGACCAGCAGCGCCGCTCCGGGAAACAAGATCTGCACTAGCTGGATGGCAAGCCGGCGAGTCTCGCCCTGGAAGCCCGGCACAATTGCATCGATCAGCCAGGGAGCAGCGAAGACCCCAGCCAATGTGAGCAGCGAACCGATCAGAAAGAGAATGGCAAATATCGCTTCGGCCAGCTGCGACGCTTCCTCATGCCGCTCTTCCGCACGCAGGCGGGCATACACGGGGATGAATGACGCGGATAGCACACCCTCGCCAAAGAGGGTCTGCAGAAAATTGGGAATGCGGAAAGCGCCGCGGAAGGCATCGGCGGCCTCTGAATTGCCGAAGTAATGAGCAAACACCCGGTCCCGTACCAGCCCAAGGAGCCGGCTCAACAGGATGCCCGCGGAGACAGTAAATGCGGACGAGCGGGAAGCAGAGCCTTTACGTTGGGTTGGTGTACTCAAGCCTGTCATCAGAGTCTTATCGATGCTGGCTTTACTCTAATGCATGCCGTCGGTCTTCCCCTGCAACTTCCATGGCAACAGGAACCAGTTTGTAACGCTGCGCTACGCCTGCTGCTCCAGTTGATTGACCAATTCTTCCCATTCAGCGGTGAGCGAGGCATGCTGTTCGCGCAAGCCTTCCAGTAGCTGGGTCAGGCGCTGCGTTTCCTCCTGACTTTCATAGACGCCGAGAGATTCCTCCGCATTGGCGATGGAGCTCTCCACCCGGGGGATCTCTTCTTCCACAAAGCTGCAGCGCTCCTGCATTTGGCGCAGCTTGATCGGGTTAAGCCGGCGACCCTTAGCCGCTGCCACGTCGACTTTAACCGTCTCCTGCGGCACTTCCAAGGCCGCGGCGCCATTCGACCCGCTCCCCCGTGTCTCCGCCATCTGTTTGCGGTATAGATAGTCTTCGTAGTTGCCGGGATAGACGTGCACGTGTCCACCCTCCACTTCAAAGACGCGGGTCGCGAGGCGATCGATAAAGTAGCGATCATGCGAGACCATGACCACGGTTCCGTTGAACGCAGCGATGGCTTCGAGCAGGACATCCTTGGCCCGCAGGTCGAGGTGGTTGGTAGGCTCGTCCAGCAAAAGGAAGTTTGCCGGGCTTACCAGGATGCGGGCCAGGGCATACCGGTTGCGCTCTCCTCCGGAGAGCACCCCCAGCGGTTTGAAGACATCGTCGCCGGAGAAAAGGAAGCAGCCCAGCAGGCTGCGCAGTTCGGTGGTCGATACCCGCGGCGCCGTGTTGCTGATGTCGTCCAGCATGCGGGCATTGCCGTCCAGCACCTTGTATTGGTCCTGGGCAAAATACTCCGCAGTGACGTTGTGGCCAAGGCGCAGCGTGCCGCTTGACTGCGGCTCCATGCCCGACAGCATGCGGATCAGGGTCGACTTGCCTGCGCCGTTCACGCCCACCAGCGCAATGCGGTCGCCGCGATCGATGGTGAAGCTCACATCCTCAAGCACCTGCTTCGGGCCATAGCTTTTGGCCAGGTCCGAGACCTCCACAACCGCACGCCCGGAAGGCTGCGGCTGGGGGAAACTGAAATGGATCGCCTGCTCTTCGACCGGGATCTCGATGCGCACGATCTTGTCCAACTCCTTGATGCGGCTCTGCACCTGCTTGGCCTTGGTGGCCTGATAGCGAAAGCGGCTGATGAAGGCTTCAAGATGCTCAATGTGCTCGCGCTGGTTTTTGTAAGCCGCGGCAAGCTGCGCTCGCCGCTCGTCTTTCTGCACCAGGTACTTCTCGTAATTGCCGTGGTAAACGTGCAGCCCCTTGTTCCATATCTCGATCGTCTTATCGACCGTGACGTCGAGAAAATAGCGATCGTGGGAGATGAGGATGTAGCCATTGGGGTAACCGTGGAGGTAGTCCTCCAGCCAATTGCGAGTTTCGAGGTCGAGGTGATTGGTCGGCTCGTCGAGCAGCAGCAGGCTGGGCTTCTGCAGCAACAGCTTGGCCAGCGCGATGCGCATCTGCCATCCGCCGGAAAACTCCTCCGTCTGCCGTGACCAGTCATGCTTGCTGAAGCCCAGGCCGCTCAGTACCGAGCCCACCTGCGCGTCGAGTGCGTAGCCGTTATGGGCGCGAAAGTGGGAATCGAGATGAGAAAAGCGATCGGCCGCCGCGGCGTATTCCGCCGTTGCCGGGTCAAATTCGGCCAGCCGCGTGGAAAGCGTTTCGAGTTCCTGTTCCATGTCGCGCAACTCGGCGAAGACCGAAAGGCACTCAGCGAAAACGCTGCGCCCTCGCAGTTCGAGACCTTCCTGGGGAAGGTAGCCGATCGTCATTCCGCGCGTGCGCTGCAAGGTGCCGTAGTCGAGCGATTCGCTGCCGGCGAGCACCTTAAGCAGAGTGGATTTCCCGGTGCCGTTGGCGCCCACCAGGGCCGTGCGCTCATTGGGCGTAATGAGCCAGTTGGCATCCTCGAACAAGACGCGCGGGCCGAACCGTTTTCCGGCAGCAGAGAGTTGGAGCATAAGAAAGCAGCGCCGGAGCGCTGCTCCCATTGTCGCATTGCTTAACTGCTCACAGCAAAGACCGCAAGTTACTCCTATGGACATTGCAAGGGAGCAATGCTATCTTCTCTGCAATATCCAAAGGAGACGTTGTGGCCGCTGAAAGATCGGAAGTCCTGCAAGGCACGCTGGATCTGATGATCCTCAAGACCCTCCATGTGCTGGGCCCTCTGCACGGATTCGGGATTGCCCGCCGCCTCGAGCAGTTGAGCGAAGAGGTGTTGAAGTTGAACGAAGGCACCGTATATACCTCCCTGCTGCGCCTGCAACAACAAGGATGGATCGTCTCCGAGTGGGGCGCCTCGGAGAACAACCGCAAGGCCCGGTTCTACTCCATCACCAAGCGTGGATTGAAGCAGTTGGCGGTTGAGACGGAAAACTGGGAGCGTTTCTCGGGGGTCATTGGCCGTGTATTGAGCCAGGAGGGCCAAAGATGAGGATGCGTGTTTTCGCGGCCAAGCTGGGCGGCTTCTTCGGCCGGCGAAAAGCTGACCTCGATTTCGACGAGGAGATGCGTATGCACCTCCAGCTACTTACCGAGCAAGGCATTCGCCGGGGCTTGAGCCCGGAAGAAGCTCGTTCCGCCGCACGCCGTCAATTCGGCAATCTTCTCCTGCTGCAGCAAAGCCGGCGAGAAATGAAGTCGATTATGTCTCTGGCCAATCTAGGACGCGACCTGCGCTTCGGTGCACGCCAGCTCCGCCGCAGCCCATCCTTGGCAACCATTGCCGTCGTCTCGCTGGCGCTCGGGATCGGGGCCAACACTGCCATCTTCACCATAGCGAAGAAAGTGTTGCTCGACAGCTTGCCGGTGAAGAACCCGCATGAACTGCGGCTGCTGACCTGGGTGAGCGGCCACCAGCAGCCGGTGCCTCCTGTCTGGGGCGACGTTGGAACAACCGAAGAAGGCGGCTTTCGCAGCACCGCCTTCTCCTACCCGGTACTGGAAGAGCTGCGAAAAAAGACCGAGGTCTTTGCCGATCTGATCGCCTTCAAACCAATTCCGCTGACCGTGACCGTTGACGGGAACCCGGAGCTGATTGACGGCGAGATGGTGAGCGGAAACGCATTCAGCGGGTTAGGCGTGGAGCCCCTTCTTGGCCGGCCCCTCACGCCTGCGGACGATGCGGCTCCGGGCAAGGGCCCGGTCGCAGTAATCAGCGAGGGTTATTGGGCGGAACGGTTCGGCCGCTCAAGCTCGGCGCTGGGCAAAACCATCTTCGTCAATGGAGTCCCCGTAACCATCGTAGGGGTAAGCCCAGCGAGATTCACCGGCCTCCAGATGGGAGAGGAGGCACGGATCTTTGTGCCCTTGACCATGCAGCCGCTGCTCGTGCCGCGCGAACAATTGACCGAGTCAGGCAGTACGTCTCTGCTGAATAATCCGCAATCCTGGTGGGTTCTAATCCTGGCCCGCCTGCGTCCCGGCGTGCCCGAGGCGCGTGCGCAGGCGGCGCTCGATCTGGTTTTGCGGCAGACCGCGATGGATGGTCTACCGCGCGCCAAAGGAATGGATCAGTTTCATCTCCGGCTGGAGCCGGGAGATCGGGGACTGGACTATCTGAGAAGCGAGTTCGCGAAATCGCTGTATGTGCTGTTCGCGCTCGCCGGTCTTGTCTTGCTGTTAGCCTGCGTGAACCTGGCGAATCTGCTGCTAGCGCGCGCCGCCACCCGGCAGCGTGAGATGAGCACGCGGCTCGCGCTGGGAGCGGGCCGGATGCACATCCTGCGGCAGGTGCTCACCGAAAGCCTGCTGCTTTCCACCATGGGCGGAGTCGCCGGTCTGGTGCTGGGCTACCTGGGGCGCAATGTGATCCCGCGACTGCTCGCAACTCCATCGCACCCTGCCATGACGCAAGTCGATTTTGATTGGCGGGTGCTGGCCTTCACCGCCGGACTTTCGCTGGCGACGGGCATCCTCTTCGGCATCGTTCCCGCGTGGCATGCGACACGCTCCGATGGAAACAACGCACTGAACGACGCAGTTCACGCTACCGCAGGCGGACACGGAATGTGGTTTAGTAAAGCGCTGGTAATTTTCCAGATCGGACTTTCGACCATCCTGCTCGTTGGCGCGGGTCTTTTCGTGCGCACGCTGGCGAATCTAAGTCACACACCGCTCGGATTTCGGGCCGACCACATCCTTCTTTTTCGCCTGAACCCGCCGCGCACCCGGTATAGCGATGTGCAGATGATGGCGCTCTACCAGCAACTGGAAGAGAAGCTGGCTGTGATTCCAGGTGTCCGCTCGGTGAGCATGAGCAATATTGCAATCATCGGCGATGGCCATTCGGGCTCAACCTTTCATGTCTCCGGCAGGCCGGTGGAGACGGAAGCAGTGCGCGTGCAAACCAACCATGTGGGAGCGAATTTCTTTCAAACGATGGGTATCCCAATTCTGCAGGGACGTGGTTTCGACGTGCACGATACGGCCGCCTCGCCCAAAGTCGCAGTGGTGAATCGCGCTCTGGCGCGGCAGTTTTTTCCCAACGAAAACCCTATAGGGCAGACGTTTGAAGCCGACGCGGACGAAGCAAACACGCCAATCGAGATCGTCGGCATTGCCGCAGATACCCGATATGCAAATCTGCGCAGTGAAACGCCGCCGACCTTCTACTTGCCCTACACGCAAGCGCTGGTGCTGGGCCGCATGGTGGTTGAGATCCATACCCAAGCGGATCCGGGGAGCATACTGAGCCAGGCACGCACGGTTGTTGCGTCGATAGACCGCGACTTGCCGTTAATCGATGTGCGCACCATGAAAGAACAGATCCGGCAAACGATGTCTGGCGAGCGCATCTTTGCCCAATTGACGAGTGGCTTTGGCATGCTGGCGCTGGTGCTGGCCTGCATTGGAATCTACGGCATCATGGCGTACACGGTGGCCAGGCGCACGGGTGAAATCGGCATTCGCATGGCCCTAGGAGCGCAGGCAGGGCAGGTGTTACGCATGGTGCTGCGCGAGGCATCATGGATGGCGCTGGCCGGAGTCACGCTGGGACTAGCCTGCGCCCTATGGCTAGCGCGCTTCCTGAGCTCCATGCTCTATGGGCTGATGCCCTGGGATCCGCTGACGTTGACCGGAGCAGCAGCCCTGCTGCTCACCATCGCCGTTCTGGCAGCATTTGGCCCAGCAAGGCGTGCATCCCGCGTGGATCCAATCCGCGCCCTGCGCCACCAGTAAACCGAACAGAATGATCGATGGGCCTGCGCCTCACCTAATGTGACGGAACAGGGGTAACCCAGCGGCTCTTCCCATCCCTCGGTACCGGCTGCTGAGGTGAGCGCCTGCCCTCAACTTTGTCATCCCGAGCGTAGCCGAGGGGCCTGCGGTTTCCTCAATCAGCACCGGAATCTGGCGGAAGCACCACTTTACGCGTCCTCCCCTTATGCCGGAGGAACCGACTCCTTGATCACCCTTGCTTTTCGAACCTTGACCTTGACGCCGCCTCTTCGCCGGCGGGCCACTCTTGCGCACGGTGCGGGGCGCAAAGCGTGAATGCAGAAACGCCTTATAGTCGACCTCGGTCTGGTCGGCGTAATCGACCGCGAACTCCGTGACCGCTTCAATAAACCGATCCGAAGTGCCGATGTATCCAGAAAGCGCAATCGCATCGCCTGAGCGTGCGTGGCCGCGCGCCAGCAGTTCACCGCAAATTTCAGCGTATTGGTTCAGGCCTTCGCCCTTAAGATCTCCTATCTCGATCGACGCTTTGTGATCGTTCAGCTGGCGAACCAGATAGTGTCGGTTGTGAATCGTGGTCCAACCGAGAAGGAGGTCGGAAAGAAACTGCATCGACCGCTGGCCCTGGACCACTCGGTGGCCCTGGTGTTGCGGCGCCCCCAACTCTCCCAGGTACGGGGCATAAGCGGAGTTAGGCTCTTCCTTGATCTGCAAAAATAACGGATCGTCGCTCCCGTTGCCTTCCATATAGACGATGTAATCGCGCAACCCGACGCTGCCCGTGCCCACCACCCGGAAGGCGACATCGAGCGGCCGATACAAATCGAAGAAATGCTGCCGCTCGGGCAGGAGAGTCTCGCGGTATTGGCCGAGCGAATCGAGAATGAGTCGCGCCTTGGCGCCCGTTAGCCGATATTGCAGAGGCTTGTGCTCGACGAAGATCCGGTGAGGCGGAGGCGCGTTCTTGGAGGTCGCTTTCGGCTGTTGTGTGAGCTGCTCCTGGTTGTACAGCGGCGTTGCCCGCTCGGCCTTGCGCAGCACTTGGGAAAGCGGCGTAATTCGCTGCAGCCGATGCACCTGGAAGCGGGCCACGTCCATGACCGGCATGCGCGCAAAAGCGTGCATGGAGCGACGATAACCTCTCAGCAAAATGGCGGCCGCCTCAGTACAGGTCGCGCTCTTGCTACCGGTTTCGCGGCCCGCCAGGATGATACTGGTTGCCATTCGCTTCACGTCCCACTCGAATGGCCCGCGAATGGTTTCGTCAAAGTCGTTGATGTCGAATACCAGCCGGCCATCGGGTGCCGCGTAGGCGCCCAGATTGCGTACATGTGCGTCTCCGCAGAGCTGGGTAAAGATGCCGGTGTTAGGCAGCACCGCCAGGTCGGCGGCCATGACCGGGACGGCCCCGCGAAAAAAACCAAAAGGGGAAGCCGCCATTCGCTGCCACTTGATAGCGAGCAGCGCCGGCACACGTCCCACAGCGGAGGCGGCAAGAGCGTCGATAGGATCGGTCTGCCGGTCCGAGGCTCTCCATCGCTTGTGCTCCTGACGGCGCACCTGCTTGCGCCGGGACTGTCCAAAGGCGCGGCGTTCCTGGGGAGGGAGTAGGTGGTTAGTCGTCATTCCGTTTTCTTTTTCGGGCTGGTGGATTCTAACAGGTGCTCCATCTCTACATAGACCGCATTCGTCCACCCGAAACCAATCACGTTTTGATAGCCGGCGATCACCTCGACATTCGACGATCCCGTCTCCACGTTGTACTTCTCATGGATGGTCCCTTCCTTCTCGAAGCTGGTGCGGACAGTGTGGGTGAACTCTTCCGCAACCCGGCGAGCATCGTTGACGTAGCCATTCGTCGACAGGCCGTCGGCCGCGAGCCAATTCAGCGGGGCCCAGCCAAAAGGCAAATCCCACTGCAGACCGCTCACATAGGTGCTGCTGGCCAGGCCTCCAGGTCGATCGAGCACGGCGAGATTCTTATCCACAGCCGCCGCCTGTTCCTTCGTAGCCAGGCCTGCCCAAAGAGGATAGAAGGTCGTCGCGTACACGTAGCTGGACTGTTGCCCGGTGGTGAAGTCGTAATCGAAAAACATTCCTTTCTCGGGGTTCCACAGGTACTTGTTGATCGCCTGGCGGCGGGCTTCGGCCAATCCTAGCCAGTGCTTATGCTCCGCCTCCTGGCCAACCATGTCGGCAAAGTTAGCCAGGTCCATTTCGTAGTGGTAGAGCAAGCTGTTCAGGCAGACGGCAGCGTAATGGTGTGTGGACCCGCTGAAGGGACCAAAGCGAAACGAAATATCGAAACCAGACTCGCGCACGGAACGGTCGCCCTTGTAGAAGTCGCGGGTAAGACGATAGCCATGGGCCCAGGCGAGGCCGCAAACGACGGAATGGGTTGCATCGCAACTGGTTTTTGCAAGCACAGCCTGCTCGGCCGGCGATGGGTTTTGTGGCGCAGTGATCAGGTAGCTGGTGTGGACCTCGGGATGAGCGACCAGCCAGTTGATCACGTCGATGTAGTAGCTGCTGTGATCGGCGATATCGGGCACCGGCCCCTCTCCAATATCGAAATACCGGGCCAGCCCGGTGTCCCCGGCGCGGTGGATGCTACTCAGCCAGAAGTCGTGATCGCGGCGCGCATACGGGTAGGCGCGGGCTAACCACTGCCTTTGCCGCGCAAGATTGGCCGGCGACCGGTCGCGCGCACACGCCGCGTCGAAGACGGCGCGAATCATGGAGCTCAAGAACGGCGGCTGCGAGCGAGTGAGGAAGTAGGTGCGGTTGGCGTTGAGCACCGCTCCGTAATTCTCAATCTCGTAGAAGAAGTTCTCCACCATGCCGCGGGCCAGATCCACCCGCCCATCGCGCAGCAGGCCTAAAATGATGAAGTAGCTGTCCCAGCCGAACATCTCGTTGAATCGTCCGCCCGGCACCACGTAGCGGTTCGGCAGGTACAGCAATCCAGGCTGCGGAATTTCCGATTCCTTTACATCGCCCAGGTGCACGATGCGATGGGGCAGGTGGGCAATCTGGATCTTGCATTGCGAGCGCAGCCGCAGCAGTTCTGGCGGCGTGGGCGCGCCGAAGGGAAGATAAAGCACCGGCGGAGCGGTGACCTTAGGGTCGACCAGCGATTTGCACTCAGACATGGAGCGGGAGAGGCTGTCCCATCCCTGGTGAATGTAGGCATCAATGGTGAGCGAAGACGAGGGGAGTGCCTGAGCCCAAATCTGCTGACCAACAAACTGGAGCATCAAGAGTGCAAGAATCCGGACGGTCATCGCAAGCTTCCCTCCCCAATTGCGATATTCATTGCGATGTTACATGCGGCTCCGGAAGAAAGGCGAGGTCGTGGCGGGTCGAAGACATAGGGCACTGTTCTGGGTGGGGATTGGCGCCCTGGTGATGGCCGTTGTAGCGGCGGCCACTTTCGAAATCCTTCTTTCCCGGGCGGAGCCAATCCTGCGCGCGCGTTTGATGCAAAGCCTTTCCGCCCGTTTCCACAGCCGCGTGGAAATGGGAGCATTCGAAGTCTCTCTCCTGCGCGGCTTCGAGGTCTCGGGCAAAGACCTCGCGATCTATCCTTACAACATCGACTCCACCACGCCGACGTTCTCGGTGCGGCGCTTCGCCTTTCGCACCGGATATCGCAGCCTGGTGCGTTCCCCCATGCACATCAATCAGGTTGAGGTCGAGGGGCTGCGCATCAATCTGCCGCCGAAAAGCCAGCGCAAAGATTTACCCCAGCTGAACAGCGGCTCGGCCAAAGCCAGCAAGGTAAGCATCTTTGTCGGCGAGATGGACTGCACCGACACCGTGCTCTCTCTGGGCACGGACAAGCCGGGCAAGCTCCCGCAAAAATTTGTCATCCAGAGCCTGACCTTGCGCACCATAGGCGCCGGCCAGCCGATGGACTTTATCGCTGTGCTGACCAATCCCAAGCCGGTGGGCCAGATCGAGAGCCACGGCTACTTCGGTCCTTGGAACGCGGCTCATCCGGGGGCGACCGCTCTGGGCGGCACCTACTCCTTCCACGATGCTGACCTGGGCACCATCAAAGGCATCGGCGGGATCCTCTCCTCCGAGGGGAAATACCAGGGCACTCTGGACAAGATCGTGGTCGATGGCAAGACCGACACCCCCGACTTTCAAGTAAAGATCAGCGGGCACAAGGTCCCGTTGCATACCGAGTTCCATGCCATTGTGGACGGCACAGATGGCAATACTTACCTGCAGCCGGTCAAGGCGCAGTTTCTCCACTCCTTCCTGACCGCGCGGGGATACGTGGTCCGCGACCAGGCAGAGCCGGGCCGCCACGTCTACCTCGATGTAGCCATGGACCAAGCGAGGATCGAAGACCTGCTGCGGCTCGCCGTGCGCACCGATCCGCCGGTCATGGATGGGCAAGTTAAGCTGCACACCAAGCTGGATCTGCCGCCCGGACCGCAGGACGTCGCCCACAGGCTGCGGCTGCAAGGCAACTTTGCCATCATCAATGGCCGCTTCAGCAGCGACAAGATTCAGCACCGGATCGACGAACTCAGCCTGAGGAGCCAGGGTGAGGTGGAGTTGGCCACCCAGCAGGCCAGGGACGGGAAGATGGAGCTGGTGCGCTCCCAGATGCGGGGCGACTTCAACCTCGCGGATGCCGGCCTGAATCTATCGAATGTGCACTACGATATTCCCGGCGCAAGCATCAAGCTCGCCGGCATCTATACCCTGGATGGCGCAAAATTCAACTTCACCGGAACCGCAGACATGCAAGCCACCGTGTCACGGATGGTTGGGGGTTGGAAAGGCCTATTGTTGATGTCGGTCGATAAATACTTCCAGAAAAACGGGGCCGGCACGGAGGTGCCGTTCAAGATCGATGGAACAAAGTCAGACCCTCATTTCGGCTTGGACTTCGATCGCCTTAAGAAGAAATGAGGCGTAAATTTGCCTATGCGCAAAATAGCGATTCATCTCGCAATATTTGCCGGCCTCGTCCTGAGCCTTGCCGGCGCCCCGGCGCAAACGACCGCAACTCCTGAACCCTGGTGGAAACATGCGGTCATTTACGAGATCTATCCCCGCAGCTTCCAGGATTCGAACGGCGACGGTGTCGGTGACCTCAACGGAATCACCCAGCGCCTCGATTACCTCCAGACCCTGGGAGTCGACGCCATCTGGCTGTCGCCCATCTATCCCTCGCCCCAGGTAGATTTCGGTTACGACGTCTCCAACTACCAGGCGATCGATCCCCAATACGGCACCATGGCGGATTTCGACCGCCTGGTAGCCGAAGCCAAAAAACGGAAGATCCGCATCATCATGGACATGGTGATGAACCACACTTCGGACAAACACCCCTGGTTCATCGAGTCCGAGAGCTCGAAGACCAACCCCAAGCGTGACTGGTACATATGGCGCGACGGCAAAGGCCCCGGAGAACCTCCCAATAACTGGCAATCGGTTTTCGGCCATTCTGCCTGGAAGTTCGACCCCAAAACGTCACAGTGGTACTATCACAAGTTTTATGCCGAACAGCCCGACCTGAACTGGAGAAACCCCGCGGTCGAGCGCGCCGTCTTTGGAGCCTTTCGCTTCTGGTTGAACAAAGGAGTGGCCGGCTTCCGCCTGGACGCCGTCCCTACGTTGTTTGAAGACGAGCAATTGCGGGACGAGAAGGTGTTGCCTGGCACCAATGCCTATGGTGATCCAAATCTTGATGACTCGATGACCAGCAATTTGCCTCAGGTCCACCAGGTCATGCGTGAACTGCGCAAGGTGACAAACAGTTACCCCGGCGACCGTGTCCTGATCGGCGAAACCTACCTTCCGAATATCGAGGAGTTGCGCAAGTGGTACGGCGCAGACCACAACGAACTGCAACTGCCCATGGACATGCAGGTGGGCTTTCTCAACAAAATGGACGCGGGAGTATTCCGCACCCGCATTGACCAGGCTGAGCATGATATTGATGACGACCAGCCGCTCTTTGTCTTCGACAACCACGACAACCCCCGCAGTTGGACTCGTTACGGTGACGGCAAGCACAACCTGGATATTGCCCGCGTGATCGCCACTCTCTTGTTGGCTACGCGGTCCACGGCCATGATGTATTACGGCGAGGAGCTGGGCATGACGACCACGCCCCCCACGCGCGTAGAGGACGTAAAGGACCCCATCGGCAAGATCGGCTGGCCTAAGGAAAAAGGCCGCGACGGTGAGCGAACGCCGATGCAATGGGATGGCTCTCCCAACGCCGGCTTTACCGAGGCTTCCGCCACCCCGTGGCTGCCCGTGCCGCCATCCTCCAAGACAGTGAATGTCGCCATCGAATCGCGCGAGGATGATTCGTTATTGGCCTGGTATCAGCGGCTGATACAGTTGCGCCGCGAGAACCCAGCGCTGCATGATGGCACGTTGACCATGCTGAACGTGGATGACAAAAACATCCTGTCATGGTTACGTAAGACGGAGGATGGGCACTCCGTCCTGGTCGTCTGCAACTTCACCCCGCACCCGCAAACCGCAGCGTTTGATCTATCACCGCAAGGAGTGACCGGAAAGCAGCTAAAGACTCTCTTGGCAACCCCGGGCAGCGCAGATCCTGACGCGCTCACCTCGATCAAACTGCCACCCTACGGCGTCTACATCGGCCAGATTCAGTAGAATGAAAGGCAGCAGATCCCTGATCCCAGTCAACGACGGCTACTGGGCGCGCTACCCTAAACTTTGTCATCCGCCTGCCCGGCGTACCGTGGAGCGTAGCCGAGGGACCTGCAGTTCTCTCCACCAGCATCGAATCCTCCTGGAAACTCCACTCTCACCCTTTGTCATCCCGACCGGAGCGTAGCGTGACCTACGAGTGGACCTGCGGCTTCTCTTCACGGAGCCGCATCGAATTTCGCAGGACAGCTGCGGCTCTCCCATTAGTCAGACCTGCTTGCGCCTTTCCCGACGCAACTGCCAAGTGAGTACCGGAGCGAAGCGTAGTGGCGAGTCACCTGCGGTCTTCTCCACCCCTACTTGCTGTGGCTGGCAAGCACCTCTCCATAGGTGCTATAAACCCCCTCGAAAACCGAATCCCAAGACGCCGACAGCGCATACGCCCGCGCCGCCACCCGCATCCGCGCATGAAGCTCCGGATCGAGAATAATCTTGGCCACCGCAGCCGAAAACCCATCGTCTGTGGCAATCGAACCCGTCTCTCCATCCCTCACAATGTACCGCGGGCCGCCATCAGGAGTGACGATCGCCGGAACGCCAGACGCCAAAGCCTCCAGCACAACATTGCCGAAAGTATCCGTGTGGGAAGGGAACACGAAGAGGTCCATATTCGCATAAGCGCGAGCCAGCTCCGCGCCGCGAAGCACGCCGGTGAACTCCGCATTTGGCAGATGCTGCCGTAGCCAGCCCTCTTCTTTGCCGTGCCCGATGATAAGAAAGCGAAAATTACTGATGCCCCGTTCAATCAACTCCGTCCGAATGCGCGCCAGCAAAAACACATTCTTCTCAATCGAAAGCCGCCCGCAATACCCAAGCACAAATGCTTCCCCCGTCCCGCTGCGATCGCGATATTCCGGCGAGAAGGCGATCGTATCCACGCCGCGAGGCATCAGGGCGCAGGGACGGCCGGTGACCCGCTCCAGCAGCCTGCATAAGTCGACATTGGGCGCAAAGAGAGCCTCCGCCATCCGGTAAAACCGGGCACAAGCCAGCAGCGACGCGTCTTCGATTTTCTTTTCCGCGGCACGTTGCTTGCTGCGCGGAAACATGCGCACAAACCACCCCGATCGCTGCGCCGCATATTCGTGGAGATTGGTATGCCACGAGCCCACCAGCGGAACCTTCAGATTCCTCGCCAACCACGCGCCCAGAATGCCCGGCTCGCTCGGCCCAGTGATGTGGACAATATCCGGGCCGAATGCCCGCAGACGTTCTTCGAGGAATTTCTTATGACGCAGGAATGCGGGATCGAAGGTGAGATCTTTTTCCAAACGAAAAGAAACGGCGCTGTCGCGGGGTATATCGAGCGTCGTCAACTCGCCCAGCTGTTGCTCGCGTAACGCACCATCCCTGTTGCCCGGATGCAAACAGAAAAAAGGCAGACCTCGCCGTTGCGCAAAAGCTTCAAAGTGCCGGCTGGTGTGGGCCACCCCGTTGATCTCGTAAAACGAATCTGGAAAGTACGCCACCCTCGGGGTCGCCGAACGCATAGGCAGAGTGTATCCGCGCGAGAGCGCAGCGAGAAGGCTTAACCGATCGTTAGCCAGTTTTAAAATGCTTCCCGCTCGCCCAGCGCAAACTGCAGCTCGTGCGATTCATTCCAGGCAAACCGCAGGCTATTGCTGACTGGGTTGCTCCCCAGCATGCGCACAAACTGGATGACCATGCGCATGTAAGCTGGCGCCTCCCCGTAAGGCCAGAGCTGGCTGAGGGGGCGATCCACACCGTGCATATCCGGGTGATAGACGCGCTCATCCCAACGCCGCGATCCTTCGGGGAAGTCAGGGTAATCGCGAATGGCATCCAGCGTGGAGCGCATGATGCGATGCTTCCACGGCTCCGCGTATTGCGGCATAAACAGCACGTGGCTGCGATTCTCGCGCCGGATCTCATAGACGAACTCGTTGAAGCTCGTCGCCTGCGTCAGGTTCACGTTGGCGTTTGGTTCCAGGCCATGCCGATCGCCCCCGGAGATCAGCAATTTGTTCCAGCGAGCGGCCAGCCGCTTCACCAGCCGGTTCTCTTCCCAATTGCGCAGGCCGTTCAGCTCTACTGCGTGGATGAAGCCGCTGTTCTGGGTGAGAAACTCGTCCAATCGCCGTTGATGCAACTCCTGGCCGACCTTGTACAGATCCCAGTGCGGGTGATTGAAGACGATGAGCACGTTGGGAAGGTCGTGCAGCGCAGAGAGCATCTCCGTCAACCGCGCGTCGTTAGGATTTGCGGTGAATTCTTCAAATCGCCGCATCCACTCGGCACCCGAAGCGCTGGGCAGGTTGTGGATCCCAAGGTGGAAGGCCTGATCCTTGCCAAAGGGCGTCGTCCACTCCACCGAAACCGGGATGTGACGGGCGCTCGCTACCGTGCGCAGTAGCATCGGCGCCTGGATATCATCGTGATCAGTGATCGATACCAGCGGCTGTACCTGGAGCTGCTCCGCGATCTGCCGGCTTTCCAAATCGAAGGCCAGTCGAGGAGTGAGCGGCGGCGTCCAATAACTCCGCCGCATAATTCACCTGCAGGCGATGGTTTTTCCGGCAACGCTTCTCCTCCCGGGCGATGATGCCCTTGAAAATGCGGTGCTCGTTGGCCAGTTTGACGATGAAGTCGAGCGTCTCTTTGGAGCGATTGGTATGACTGTGAAGCGAAACGCCAGAAGCGAAGCCCTTTGCCGCGCGATCGTTGTTCCAGAGATACGAGATACGGGAACCTGTCATCTCTTCCTCCATCCGTCTTCTCTACGTTGGAGCAATCGCACCCTGGCCCGTGCTGCCACACAGTAACTGCGTGATCGCTCTCATGTGCCCAGTATGTAGTGCAATCCATGAACGACGAGTTACTGGCAAGCGAATTGATGTCTAATTTTGGCTGGAACCAGCCTGGATAACCCGTTTTCCTACCACGAAGGTGATCGGATTTCTAACGCAGGTAGAAACGAAAATGCTTTACCGGGTGCCGGTAATGTCGGGATTGAGGAGGGGTTCCTCTTCCACATTGGGCGGCGCTTGGCGACGGGCTTCCGGTTCCAGGTGGTGCCGGGTCAGCTCCGCTTTCAGGATTTCAAAGGCCTCTTCCGGTGTATCGGCCATGTGAAAGAGGGCGCGATCCTGGGCGGAAATTGCCCCTTTGTCGACCAGCACATCCAGGTTGAGAATGCTGTTCCAGTAGGACGACCCGTAAACCACGATGCTGATCTTCTTGGCCAGCTTTTCCGTCTGCACCAGCGTCAGCACCTCGAACATCTCGTCCAGCGTGCCAAAGCCGCCAGGGAAGACAACCAGAGCCTTGGCCAGGTACGCAAACCAATACTTGCGCATGAAGAAGTAGTGGAACTCGAAGTTCAGAGAAGGCGTGATGTAGGGGTTGGGAGCCTGTTCGAAAGGCAATCGGATGTTGAGCCCAATGGACTTGCCGCCCGCCTCGTAGGCGCCGCGGTTGGCGGCTTCCATGATCCCGGGCCCACCCCCCGAGGTGACGACGAAACGGTGACGGCGCCCCTTCAGAGTCTGTGTCCATCTGGTCACCATGGAGGCCAGTTGCCGGGCGTCTTCATAGTACCGGGCCATCTCCACGCCGGCCTCCGCACGGCGTCGGCGCAGTTCGCTTGCCGTCCCCTTGGCGATCTCCTCATCCGTCGCAGGTTGCTCTGCTTCTGGGGCTGCCGCAGCGGATCCAGGCTTATCCAGTAGTTCGAGCTCCAGCTCCTGGCTAGCGTCCTCATACGCCCGGAAGCGGGCTGAACCGAAGAACACGATGGTGTCCTGGATGCGCTCGCGCCGGAAGCGCGCCAGCGGCTCGGAGTACTCAGAGATAATGCGCACCAGCCGGCCGTCGGGGCTGTTAACAAAGGCAGGGTTCTGGTAGGAGAGCGGAGCGCGATTGAGGTCGGGTGGTTTACCGGTTTTATGCTTCATGCTCTCAGTGGGTGGATCCGCGGAAGTGCACGGCTTCCATGACCGCGATCCACAGGTTCAGCAGGCCGAGGCCCGAGATCATTCCGCGCACAGCACCGTACATCAGGAACGTGGCCACGTGGGGGAAGTGGTTGATGAGTTGATTATCTGCCCACAGTGGCGCGTACCAGGGAAGCACCAGCACGATAACGCCGATATAGATACGGATGACGACATAGAGATACAGCTCCACCCGGCGCAGCCAGAGAGGAACCCGGGAGGGTCGTTGAGGCGCGGGTTGCCGTTCTTGCACGGTCGAGCCGTTTTGGGGACTAGACGAAAACAGGTTCGACTGTTGCGGCATTTTCCTTAGGCCAGGGCCAACGAGGGGCACCCCAGGGGTGGTCTAAGGCAACAGTAACACAGCGGCCCAGACCCCTATTTCGGGCGCCCTTCGCGCCCCAAGGGCACGGGCTTTAGCCCCATACACACACTGTCTGCAAACAAAGGCCTTACAGGCTGCGGAAAGCTCGCCCGAATGAAGGGCACGGCTTTAGTGTCTATGTGAGAACTCCACTGACAATCTCAGTCCCGCAGAGCCTGCCCTGAGCTTGTCGAAGGGGACGGCTGAGAGTAGCCCAGGACGTTAGAGTCTGTGTGAGAGCCTGGATGCTGGGCTTTTTTCCGGTGGCGATGAGAGTTGGTCTTATCGCGTCGCCCGCACGCGACCGATGTTGTGTGCGATAGCGGATAGTAACCACTCGATGTTTACCTTCTCTAGGCCGCGGAGCCGGAACTGCCTCATACCTCGTTGCTCTTTCAGGATCCCGAATACTGGTTCGACCATCGTCATGCGTTTTCGATATCGTTGTTTGCCCTCTTCGGTTCGCAACTTCTGTCGCATGGCCAGCAAGTGCGGATCGCTAGGCTGCATGCGGCCTATTGTGGTCGCCGGCGGTCCTCCGTTTAACTCCAGCGCTAGATTCGGGTCCGGGATGTAAGCGTCGATGCCCCGTTCGGTCAAATCGGCTACGTTCTGGTTAGAGTAAAAGCCGCTGTCGGCCAACACCCGATGCGGCCTTCGTCGGCATTGTTTCTCTACCTGCTCGACCATCGGCACCAAGGCCGGCGTATCGTGGGTGTTTTGCGTTACCCGGGCTCCCACAATGAAGTGGTCCTGGCTCACAGCTATTTCCCCGGTGTAACCCAGCACAAATCCCCCGCGCTGGTGCAGGAAACGACTATCCGGATCCGTCCGCGAACGCTTCTCCAGTTTGGGTAGCGATTCCAACTCCGCCGCTACATCCGTCCCTTTCCGCAGTTCTTCGCAGGCCGTCCCTACCGACGTGCCCGCTCCTTCATTGCCCTCATCGGCATCACAGGCCTTCTGCCAGCGACGCACCCGGCGCCGTTTTCGCGCTCGCTGCTGGCGCGCCTGCTCCACACGCTCCACCCGGTCCGCCGACGCATTGGCCTTCACTCGGGTGGAGTCGATCGCCACCGTCCCCATGCGCGCCAGACCCAGTCTTTGCGCCATTTCCAGAACCTGCACAAACACATCGTTGATGCCCCGGGCGTGCTTGCGCCGAAACTCATTTAATGCCCAATAATCAGGTCCTAACCCGCCGGCAAGGTAGCGCAACGCCAAATCCTCACGGATGCGCTGCTCCAATCGCCGCGAACTCGTCATCCCGAGCGCATACCCATACAGCCACACCTTCAGCATCATCGACGGGTGATACAGACGACCGCCTTCCTCGCTGTATACCTCCAAAAATCGCTTTAAGTCCAACCGCTCCACCACCTCGTGCACAAAAAAACACAGGTGATCGCCCCCTAATACCTGCTTCACATCCGGCGGTAGCAAGTACGCTTGGTCAGGGTTGTATTCCACGAATCGAGACATTCTTCCTTGTCTCCCAAATCACCTGTGGATTACAAGTTCTCACACAGACTCGTTAGTCCTGGGTAGACATGAGAGCCAGGAACAGTCCCGCCAGGGACGGCTGGGAATATCCCAGGATGTAGTCCCATAAGCGCTAACTTGTTCGGCAGACAAAAGAAATCTGAGAAGACGCTGGTTTTTAGCATCTCCAACTCGCCGCAAAAACGTCATCCTGAGCGGAGCGCCTCACAGATTTATCGCGTGACACAGCGCTTGTAGCGCGGAGTCGAAGGACCCCGGCAGTGCTTATCTTACCCATGCCGCTCTGAGCTTTTCAACCACCGAAGCCCGCTCTGGGCGGATCCACCCGGTCTTTACCTGGGGGCGGGAACCAAGAACTTGCTAGCATCTTGCTAGCTAGGGCCGGCCTTGCACAGACCTGGGGATGGAAGATGATTAGAGCGCATGGAAAGATGTACCCGTGACCATCGAGTGCGTACCGCAGCAGATCCTGTTCTCGGGCTTCGGTGGTTGAAAAGCTCCGAGCAGCATGGGTAAGATAAGCGCTGCCGGGGTCCTTCGACTCCGCGCTACAAGCGCTGTGTCAAGCGTTAAATCTGTGAGGCGCTCCGCTCAGGATGACGATTTTGTAGGAGTTTTGACGAAAAACATCCTAAACAAGTTAGCGCTTATGGGATGTAGTCCTGGGCATCCTCACCAATACTGCGTTTCAAAATATGGAGAGCTGGTAGCTTAGGCCGTGCGCATCTGGACCGAGTTGCCAGCCTCGGCCGCAGCCGCTGCCAGGATCCGATGGTGGATGGTAAACAGGGCAAGTTCCAGCCGATCCGAAACCCCTGTCTTGTCATACACGCTGCGCAGATAATTCTTGATTACCTGTTCGGTGGTGCCCAACCGCAGCGCAATCTCTTTGTTCTTGCAGCCCTGCACAATCAGGGCCACGATCTTCATCTCTTTCGGGGTAAGCCGGTCGCGCACACGCGCGCCCACAGAATCTTCTTCCTCGGAACCAATCGCCTCAGCCGGCCGCTGAATCGAAGAGAAGCCCTTGATCACGCGATGCACGCACTCTACCAGTGCCTGGCCAGTGGTATTGCGATAAACCACTCCGCGGATGTCGTGAGCCGTGAAAATCTGCGCCGGCTCGCCATTCTCGGCGATCACCACCGCTCGGCTTCCTGCCGCCTTTACGTGCGACATCAAATCCTGATATTCGGGCCTTAGCGCCGAAGCAAACAGAACGATCGAGGAGCGGTACGCATCGACAGAGAGCAGTAGCCGTTCCAGGTCCGCGCACTGTGCGGCTACGCGGAAGTCCTCTTCGCTCGCCAGGACCTTTGCAATGCCAGCGCGAAAGATTGCTTGATTGTCAGCCAGGATAATTTTATTCATCGTGCTGCCTTGTGCCTCGTGTCGCTTCGATTCGCAATCTTCTTGCCTAACACCGCCGCAGCGTGTGCGACGCGAACTGCCCCCGGTAATCGGAGAGCCGCACAATCACGCTATCGGCCACCGGCCATCACTCGTTCTAAGCTGTCCTGTTTTGCGACACCTTTAGTACGTTTCTCCCCGCTGCCGAGCCCAGAGAGTATGAGTTGCTGGTGATCTCAAGCCTAGCGGCTTGGGCAGGAAATGAAACCCCACGAAAGTGGCAGGGGCGCGCTCTCAAGTTGCTGTCGTGACTGGATTTGGGTGTAGCGAAAACAGTGCGAAACGAGACGAACTGACGCGCATTCAATACACTAAAGAAGCATGGGCAAGCCAGTCATCCTCGCGGTAGACGACGATGTAAGTGTCCTGGAGATGGTGGTCCAGGATCTGCGCCGCCAATACGGTGCAAATTATCGCATCCAGCGTGCGGCGTCCGGTCAGGCGGCACTCGACACCTGCGACCAATTGAAAAAGCGGGGGGACACGGTCGCCCTCTTTGTCTCTGACCAGCGCATGCCGGGAATGTCCGGGGTAGAGTTCCTGGGCAAGGCGATGGAATATTACCCCGACGCCAAGCGTGCTCTCCTCACCGCCTACGCCGATACCGAGGCGGCCATCCAGGCCATCAACACGGCCAAGATCAACTACTACCTGACCAAACCCTGGGATCCGCCTGAAGAGCGCCTCTACCCGGTGCTGAATGACCTGCTCGAAACCTGGAAGGAAGGCTATAGACCGCCCTTTGAAGGTTTACGCGTGGTGGGGCCCCGGTACACCTTGCGCGACCACCAGGTACGCGACTTTCTTTCCCGCAACCAGGTGCCCTACGTCTGGCTCGATCCTGAGCAGAACGCCGAAGCTGTGGAACTGCTCACCCGTTTCAAGTTGGATGACCACAAGCTGCCGGTGGTCCTTTTTGGGGATGGTACCTCTCTGGTGCAGCCCGGCCAAATGGAACTGGCCGCCAAGATCGGGTTGCGCACCCAGGCGACCAAGGAGTTCTACGACCTGGTGATTGTCGGCGCGGGCCTGGCAGGCCTGGCAGCGGCCGTCTACGGCGCGTCGGAAGGGTTGCGAACGTTGGTGATCGAAGATGAAGCGCCAGGAGGACAGGCAGGCTCCAGTTCCAGGATTGAGAACTACCTGGGCTTTCCCGAAGGAGTGAGAGGCGAAGACCTGGCCCGGCGGGCGCTGATCCAGGCCACACGTTTCGGGGCGGAATTGCTGACGCAGAAGGCGACCGGCATCCGCACCGAAAACAACTACAACATCATCCAATTGGCCGACGGCAGGGAAGTATCGTGCCACGCTTGCCTGATTGCTGTAGGTGTCTATTACCGCCGCTTGGGCACTCCGGGCGTCGAGCGCCTGACCGGGGCAGGGGTCTATTACGGGGCGGCGATGACCGAAGCCCAGGCCTGTAAAGATGAGAACGTCTTCATTGTCGGGGGGGCAAACTCGGCCGGGCAGGCCGCTATGTACTTCTCCAAGTACGCAAAAAAGGTAACCATGCTGGTAAGGGCCGAGTCGCTTACCAACAGCATGTCGAAATATTTAATCGATCAGATTGCAGCCACATCGAATATAGAGGTTAAAGCGTGTTGTCAGGTGGTGGAAGCCTTGGGTGAAACCCGATTGTCCTGTTTGCGCTTATGTGGACCCAAAAACGAGGAAACCGTGCCGGCAAGTGGTTTGTTCATCTTCATCGGGGCGGCGCCCAATACGGATTGGCTTCCGGACACGATCATGCGCGATCCGAACGGCTTTTTGCTCTCTGGTTCTGACCTGAAAGTGGACGGAAAAATGCCTAAGAATTGGAACCTGTCCAGAGAACCGTACTTGCTCGAGACCAGCGTTCCAGGGGTTTTTGTTGCCGGCGATGTGCGCCACGGCTCCATCAAACGGGTCGCGTCCGCAGTCGGCGAGGGTTCGATTTCCGTGCAATTTATCCATAAGCACCTGGCGGGCTTCTAAGCCAATGACAGATGTTCAGCAAACTTCGAAAGTAGAGCAGGTCGAGGTAGCCAGCCTCGTAACCCAGTTGCAGAAGGTGCCCGTCTTCGCCGGCGTCTCGCTGCAAGAGCTTCGATGCCTTGACTCGGTCGAATTGATTCATGCCGATGTCGGCGCTGACGTCCTGGACATTACCCGCACCCGTCGCGGCTTCTGGATTCTGCTTGAGGGCGAGCTTCGCCTGCAGAAGCGTCAAACCGATGGAGAACTCACCCTCATCGGCCAATTGAGCGCGGGTGAGATCTTCGGGGAAATCCCCTTGCTCATGGGTAAGGACAACGAAGCGGTGGTCACCGTGCTCAAGCCCAGCACGGTCGTCTACCTGCGGGAAGAGCTCTTTTGGAACCTGATGTTTGCCTGCCCCCAGGTGCGTGTCGCCGTTTTGGGAAACGTGGCGCGCAGGCTGCAGGTCTATCAGTCACAGGAGCTGCATCGCGAGAAACTGATTTCTCTGGGCACAATGGCGGCCGGCCTGATGCATGAGTTGAATAACCCAGGAGCCGCTGCCCGGCGCGCTGCCTCGCAAATGCGGGAAAACCTGGGCCGGCTCCAACAAATCAGCCTACGCATGTGCGCTAACGATGAGGCCATGACCAAAGGTCAGACCGAGTGCCTGCGCGTTTTGCAGGAGCAGGCGTTGCAGCCCCAAAAGCCCTCGGCCATGAGTTCCATGGAGCAGGCAGACGCCGAAGATGAGTTGGCGTCGTGGCTGGAGGCACACGGCATTGAAAATTCCTGGAAACTAGCGGCAACCCTCGCCGGCATCGGCTTCAACTCCCAGACGCTGGAATGCGCCCAGCACGAGTTTCCCGGCAACACCTTATCCGATCCGCTGAACTGGATGGAAGCGCTCACCTCCAGCGTCCAGCTGGTCGGGACCATTGAAGAGAGCGTCTCCCGCGTGACCGACCTCGTCGGAGCCGTGAAGAAGTACGCCTACGAAGACAAGCCGCAGCGCCATCAGCTCGATGTCCACGACAGCATTCAAAGCACTCTTGTCATTCTGGGCCACAAGTTTCGCCAAAAAGAGCTAACCGTGCAAAAGCTCTTTGCCGCCAGTCTGCCGCCCCTTTCCACCTGTGGCATCGGTCTCAGTCAGGTATGGACCAATCTCCTCGATAATGCCATCGACGCATCTCCCCAAAAGGGCGTCGTGAGCGTACGCACCTGGGTGGACGGCGACAGGGTTGGGATCGCGATTGGCGATGCCGGTGCCGGCGTCCCAGAGGAGAACAGGAAGTTGATCTTTGAGCCCTTCTTTACTACTAAGCCCACGGGGCAGGGCACCGGGTTAGGCCTCGACATTGTTCGCCATATCGTGGTGGACAAGTTCGGCGGAGAAATCCTGTTAGACTCCATACCCGGAAAAACCGAATTTACCGTCAAGCTACCCGTCGTTTCCTGACCCGCCCGCAATCCCGGATTTCCTGCTTCGATGCACTGGACAGAGCAGCGTGTGCGCCTTTCCGTGAAGAAAGACGCATAAAGTTCGTCAACGCCATCAACCTCGACAGGAAATCCGGGGAACGCCAACCCCGATCCCGCAAAAAAGATGCCGGCAACCTTCCCGCTAAAGCTGCGTTTTGTCAGCTATGCAGTAGGAATGAGGAGCGAGCGATGAACGGAAAGGCTAATAATTGGCGTACTGCGGTTGCGTGCATGCTGATGGGCGGGAGCGCTTTGATCGCGTCTGCTCAGTATGGAGCACCGCCGCGAGATCCCGGCTACAGCGCCTTCTACCACGATTCGGAAGATGCGCCCAACTATGCCGCCCATTGGGGTTTTCACGATGGATTGGCTGATGGCGCCCATGACCGTGAAACCGGCCATAGCTTTCGCCCAACTCAAGACAGCGCCTACAAGCACGCGCCGGAATACGGCCATCCGCCCATTGGACGCGACGAGTACAAGAACATCTACCGTGAAGCCTACGTCCACGGATACGAGAAAGGCTACGGCCGCTAAACCTAGTGGTCGTTTTCGCTCTTGAGCCGGCCGCCATTGGCCCACAACATCATCGCGGCAAAAACGATAAGTGCTACGCTGATTACCGAACAGACTTCAAGCATGGTTCCTCCACCCATGCCATTCTAAATTGTTTTCTTTTTTCGGTGCTCGAAGAGCTTGGCGTCGATCAGAAAGCGGAACCAGAATGTCTGCAGGGTCCAGAAGATGAACCCCTCCCTTCCATCGAGGAACCCCAGGCGCAGAAAATACCGGTAGAAAAAAAGCGCATAGGGACGAACGAAGAGCGGAGCGCGATTGTAGAGCCCGCGCAGATAGCGTTTGCGCTCCAGGGGATTTCCCCACAAGCGAGGCTGGATGTGCACCGCATCCAGCGCCTGCGTCTGCTCCATCACCTCGGCATCCGACCATCGGTTATGCCGCGCAGTCCACTCTGACAGCGACATGCGGATCTCATCGATCATGTAGCCCTGGAGTTGGCCGGCCGAACCCTGTGTCAGGTAGAAGTGCTGATCGTATTTGCGTTCCTCGCAGCGGCCGGCGCCATTGCGGAAGAGCCGCATATGCCAGGTGGGCGACATCCCTCCATGCCGCATCTGCCTTCCCAGAAACTGCACCAGGCGGGCAATCAAAAAGCCGGAATAGTCGGGGTTCTCCGGCAACGCCTGGATCGACGCGATCAGTTCCGGCGTAAGCCGCTCGTCCGCGTCCAGGTGCAGCTGCCACGGGTAACGGAGGGGCAGATGGTCGATCGCCCAATTTCTCTGTGCTCCATAGCTTTCGAACGTATGCTGTACCACCTGCGCTCCGTGCTGCTGGCTGAGCGCGACCGTCTCATCCGTGCTGAAGGAGTCCACCACGTGCAGGTCATCGGAAATCTGCTGCGCCTGAGCGAGCGTTGTCCCTAACGTCTCGACAGAGTTATAAGCAAGAATAACGACCGATGGCTTCATGCAAGAAGTCCACTATACCGTTAGCGAGTTTTTAGAACTCTGTCCCGGCAACAAATCGAGGGGTGCCCCATATCTGAGCGCGTACTTTGCGCCAGATGTGGGATCCCGCGGACCTCAACCCCTCGCTTATAAAGCGGCATCGAATCTCAGGGGTCTCATCAACGAACATCCTGGACACAACGAAATCCCACCGTCGCGGACCGGTCCAGACTTGGCGCCATCAGCAAGTACTTGCCATGCTCCGACAGCCGATACGCCTGCGGAAAATACCAGCGCGACCCTTGCGGCTGATAATGGCTGCCCCCTCTGAGAATGGCGGCACAAGTGTGCGCATCACAGTATTGATCCGTCCATTGCCAAACATTGCCCACCAGATCCATCACCCCGAAAGTGCTGCCCCCACCAGGGTGAGCATCGGAATCGCTCGGTGGGTCAATCTCGCGGCCCGGTACTGGGCGCCGGAACCGCCGCCGGATTCCAGCTATCACCCCATGGATAGGCCCGGCCGTCCTTGCCTTGCGCGGCATATTGCCACTCCCATTCATGCGGCAGCCGCTTGCCCGCCCATTTCGAGTAGGCGCGCGCGTCTTCGATCGAGACCCAGGTGACCGGCTTCTTTTCCCATCCGGCAGGATAGGTGCCATCCTTCCAATCACGCAGGAAGTTATGATCATCCGCCGGGTGATAAGAAGTCGCCGTCATGAATTCCTTGAACTCCGCATTGCTCACCGGGTAACGATCCATACGGAACGAAGCAATATGCATGGCCTGCGTGTGGAAGCGACGCGCAGAAGTCTCCCAGGGATATTGAACGTCGACGCCCTCGTCGTTGGTGCCTTCAATCTCCAGGCCCGCCACGCGAAAGACGTAGTCAGCCTCCGGGATCAGAATCATATTGCCCGGCATCGCTCCTGAGCTCGGCGCGGGAGCCGTTGCCACCATGGTCTGCGGTAGCGTCTGCCAGCTGGCAGAATAACTGGCCAGCGGTTTCGCCTGCTGCATGCGTTGCAGCAGATCAAGCATGGGCTTGGACAACGGAGCGTCGGTTTCAAGAACCGCGCCGAAGCCATCGGCCTCGATGGCAAATGAAAGCGCGACCGAAGAGCCCGTCAACTCCGGGCTTAATTCCGACCCATGCCACAGGTCATAAAAGTGCGCGCCGGGCATGGGCTTGGTGACCAGCTGCCGCCCGGAGACAGGGTAATGGTTGCGATTGACCAGGGTCCACGCAACTGCGTGCGCAGCCGGCCACTTGCTGGCGAAGACTCCAAATTGCTCCGTGCTGCTGTAAGGCTCCCACTCCGGGCTGCTGAGCTGCTTTCCTAAGGCCCGCTCGATGGCAGCGCAGCGGCGCAGCGCTTCGCCATCCCGGGGCACAATCCCATTCCATATTCCCCAGACGTTTTCCCACGAAACATAGCCGGTCCCGTTGAAGAAGGCTTGCTGCAAATCGTCGGTGCGGTCATGCGCTTCACGGTGGCAAACGTTCACCATGTGCCGAGTCTCCAGCCACTTGTCACGGCTTACCGGAGGAAGAAACTCATCCTTCCAATCCTCCCCCCAGCTCAGGTTGTTGTAGATCAGCATCTCGTCGCTGATGGGCCCCTCCTCCGGTTCCAGCGCCAGGGGATGGCCCGTCTTGTCCGACGCGGTGCGAAACCCACGGGTTACGCCGAACATGGTGTCTCCATTGATGCCGTCGGCGCCGACGGCCGCCAGTTCCTGCGCGATGGCCACTTGGTCGGGGATGCCCTCGTCGCGCGTTCCCTGGTCCCACATCATCACCGGGAATAGCACCCGCACGCCGCGCTGATGAAAGCGATCGATCATCGCCCGTAAGCCGGCAACGCCGCCGGGAAGATCGCGGAAAAAGTCGAACTGGTTGCGATTGTCGATGCCCAGGTTGGGGTACGTATGCCACAGCAGCACGCTATCGATTCCCCCATAGCGAGCATCGACGTCATCCAGATAGCGATCAACGGTGTATTTGCGCTCGGCCGGATCGTAGAAGTAGCGATCGTGCATCATCATCTGCGGCTGGATAAAACTGGTCTGCGTCCACAGCAGTTCCGGCCGATCGTATTGACTCGCGTCGTAGCCCATCCGCAAGCGTTCTTCGCTGCGCCAGTGCTGGATATCCGCCAGCCACGCCGCTATCTCGTCCGGCGTGCATAGTCCTCGCTCGGGCGGTATCCTCGTCGGGGATAAAGTGGCATCGTGGGCCGGGAATCTGTTGGCTTTCCTCGGCTCTTGGGACCACATTGCTATCCTGCGCATTCAGCGGAATCAGCGCCAGCGATAGCTGAGCTAAGAGCAGCGCGCGCCGAGTAAAACGCATACGGTTCACGCCAGCAGCATCTCGCTGGTGATGCGCCGCACGCCGGCTTCATGGAAGACATGGTTGGTGCCAGCCACGGAGTCTCTTATGTCGATAGCCCTGCAGGCATCCTCCACCACATAGGTCTCGAATCCGGCTTGCATGCTGTCGATGGCCGAGTGGCGCACGCAGAAGTCATAGGCCAGGCCCGCGAGAAAGATGCGCCCCAGTCCGCGTTCGCGCAGATACCCGGTAAGCCCGGTACGGGTGATGCGATCGTTCTCCCGGAAAGCCGAATAGGAGTCGACGTCACTGCGACAGCCCTTGCGCAGAATCAGCTCCGCATTGTCCGGTTGCAGATGTGGGTAGAAAGCCGCCCCCATGCTTCCTTGCACGCAATGATCGGGCCACAGCACCTGTTCGCCGTGAGCCGTCTCAATGGTGTCAAAAGGAGCTCGGCCCGGATGATTTGACGCGAAGGAATGATGATCTCGTGGGTGCCAGTCCTGGGTCATGATCAGGTGGCGAAAGAGCGCGGCAATCCGATGGATCACCGGCACGACGTTCTGGCCGCCCGGCACCGCGAGCGCGCCTCCATCGCAGAAGTCATTCTGCACATCGATCACCAGCAGCACATCGCGGTCAACCAGCTCTATACCCATTCCTTGATCCTTACACAATACCGGCGCCAGCTCATATCTAACGCGCCACCCTACCCCTTGTCATCCCGGAGCGAAGCCGAGGGACCTGCAGTTCTCTCCACCTGCAACCAATGCACCCTGAGCCTCCGCAGTGGTCATGGGCTGTGGCAATTCTCAGATCGCGTGCTCCCCCATAGCAGCAACAATTTCCTCCCCCGAGTAACCAAGACCCCGCAAAATCTCAACCCTATGCTCCCCCAGCAACGGAGGAGGCAGCCGGTACAACACCGGCGTAGCCGACAGCCTTACCGGGTTGGCGATACTGCGCACCACATCCAGCGTAGGGTGCTTGATCTCCACGATCAATCCTCGAGCCAGCGCCTGTGGGTCGTTGACAGCTTCGCCCACCGTGTGGATCACAGACGCTGGGATATCCTCTGCGCTCAGCCGCCGCAGCCACTCGCTCGCCGGGGCCTTCTCGAAGATCGCGTATAGCGCAGGAATCAGCGCCAGCCGATGTTCCGTCCGCAAGGCATTGGTGCGAAATCGTGAGTCCGTCCCCAGCGTCTCCGTCGCGCCGATGACGCGGAGGAAACGAAGCCACAGCGCATCTGTGCCCACGGCAGCGACAAAATGGCGGCCGTCTCCCCCGCGAAAGACCTGGTAAGGAACAATGCTGGGATGTGCATTTCCCCAGCGCTGTGGAGATTCCCCGGCATTCAGGTAATTGCTGCCTGCATTGATGAGCAACGACAGCTGGGAATCGAAGAGCGCCATATCCAGCGCCTGTCCGGTTCCGGTTTTCTCCCGCGCCAGTAAGGCGGCAAGAATTCCCAGCGCCGAGTAGAGCCCGCAGACCATATCCGCGATCGCGATGGGATAACGAACCGGCTCACTCTCCGGCTCCCCGGTAAAGCTCATGATCCCCGCCTGGGCTTGCGCGATGATGTCGTAGCCTGGCAGTCCCGACTTGGGGCCAGAGTGTCCATAGCCCGAGATGGCGCAGTAAACGAGCCGCGGATATCGCGCGCAAATCGTCTCTGCATCGAAGCCGCGCCGTTCCAGAGAAGCCCGGTTACGCTGGTTGATCAGGAAGACATCTGCCGTAGCCAGCAGCCGGTGGAGAATCGCCTCCCCCAGCGGCTGATCGTAGTCGAGCGACAGCGAACGCTTATTGCGATTGGTAGCCAAAAAATAGGCGGATTCACTGCCCACAAACGGAGGTCCCCAGCTGCGCGACTGGTCGCCGGTCTGCCTGCGCTCGACCTTGATGACATCGGCGCCGAAGTCTCCCAGCATCATGGCGCAGTAAGGCCCCGCCAGGGCCTCGGTAAGTTCGACCACGCGGATAGACTCAAGAACCGCCATTAAAACCCCGGCGGCCGCTCGTCCGCAACATGGAAGCTGCGTTCCATCGCCAAGCCAGCGCTCCCCAACCTTCCCTCATCGAACAGCCGTCCGATAAGGGTGATGCCATGCGGCACCCGCCGGGGAGGCGAAAACTTCGCCGGCGGGTGGGCCGGATCAGGAGCCCAGTCGCTGCGCTCCTCCGAGACCTCGATGAACCCGGCGCGCAGGGTAAGCGAGGGATGGCCCGTAGCGTTGGTGATGGTAAGCATCTCGTCGCGCAGGGAGGGAACCAGAAGCAGATCCACCTGGGAGAAGATGCGGCTCATCTCGTTGGCCACCTTCCGCCGAAACCGATCGGTCTGCACGAAATCCACCGCGGAAAGAAAGCGTGCCTGGCGAAACGAATTGGGCCACGCGTCCGGCACCTGCATCTTGAGCTGATCGACCCCGTGCGTGAGCGTCAGCTCCTCGAAAGCGGCAGCCGCCTCGGCGAACAGGATCAGCTGCAGCGAATCATACGGCCAGTTAGGGATGGTCACCTCAACCGGGACCATGCCCACCTTCTTCACCGTTTCCAGCGCCGCGCGATCGACGTCGGTGGCCGGCGCCTCTTTCATCCATTGCGGAAAGTAGCCCACGCGCAGACCCTCCACCTTCGCGGCCGCGTCGTAGTCCAGCTTGCTGGGCACGCTCGACACGTCGCCCGCATCCGGGCCGGTGATCGCCTCCAGCACCAGCATGGCATCCTCCACACTGCGCGTCATCGGGCCCAGCTTGTCGAGCGACCAGCAGAGCGTCATCGCACCGGTGCGGGGAACCCGGCCAAAGGTCGGGCGCAGGCCCGTAACTCCGCAGCGCATGCTGGGGCTTATGATGCTCCCGCCGGTCTCGCTGCCGATGGCAAAGCCCACCAACCCAGCGGCTGTGGCCGCCCCCGGTCCTGCGCTCGAGCCGGACGAACCTTCGGCCAGCAGCCAGGGGTTCTTTGTCTGCCCGCCAAACCACACATCGTTGAGCGCCAACGCGCCCATGCTCAGCTTAGCGACCAGCACCGCGCCTGCCTCGTGCAAACGCTTGACCACGGCTGCATCCTCCGTGGGCACGCGGTGCTCGAAGGGCTCAGCACCGTAGGTCGTAGGAATGCCGGCGGTATCGAGCAGATCCTTTGCCCCCCACGGAATGCCGTGCAACGGCCCGCGGTAGTGGCCGGCGGCGATCTCCTGGTCCGCTTGTTTGGCCTGGGCCAGGGCCAGCTCGCGCGTCGGCGTGATCACACAAAGCAAAGTGGGATTGAAGCGTTCGATACGCTGCAGGTAAATGTTGGTGAGCCGCTCAGAGGTCAGCTGGCGCTTTTCGATCCAGCGGGACAACCGGGTGACCGGGGCGAAGGCGATCTCCTCGTCGCTGGCGGGTAGTGGACCGGGATCGCTCTTACTGCGCACAAATTGGTTGCGTTCCGGTCCCGACTGCTGTCCGGGTAGCGTCGCTTCGCAGTGGGACCAGGGCGCCAACGTCGCTTCCAGCGCAACTTTGCGCGGCCCGGTGCGCCGCTCGTAGAGCGGAGCCATGCCGCTGCGCCAGCTTTCTGCTGCCTCCTTGCGTTCGCCCTCACTCAGCTCCACCTGCACCAGCTTCTCCGCTTCCGCAAAAGTTACGGGCGAAACCTCAGGCCCGACTGCCGGCGCCGTCGCGAAGGCGGGAGGAGCCCCCGGAGGCAGCGGGGCTGCCTTTTGTTCCTGCTTGCATGAAGTGACGGCGATTCCCAGCAAGCTGAGTGAGCCGTTAGCCAAAAACTGTCTACGTGATTCGGACATGTCGCCTCTGCAGCGCATTCTAACTTGCCAACGTGATGACCACCCCTTCAAACGGTCGAAGCGAAACCCGCGATTCGACCGCATCGCCGGAGCGATCCATGTAGGTCGAAGCAACGATATGGCCGGCACCAATCGGCGCCTCCGCATGCCCCTGGTTGAAATTGAGCAGGATCGCAAACCGTTGCCCATCATCGACCCTCTCGTACCGCAGAATGCGCCCGTTGCTGGCGACACCTTCCACCCGGCCGCTATTCAAAGCCGCAGTCCCGTTGCGCAGCCCGATGAGGGCGCGATACAGGCTCAGCACCGAGTCCCTCTGACCAGAGAGCGTGGCCACGTTGACCGTCGCATGATCGGCCCCCAGCCGTAGCCACGGCGTTCCTGTGGTGAACCCCGCGAATCGCGAGCCATCCCATTGCATGGGCGTACGCTCCGGGTCGCGTCCCATGCCCTTGCCCGGCTCATTCTTCTCCGCCGGATCCTGCACCTCTGCGGCAGGAATCAACGCGTCAATCATGCCGATTTCATCGCCGTAGTACATCGTAGGCGTGCCACGGAGCGTCAGCAGCAACATGGCCGCGAGGCCCGCCTGTGCGGTTCCGATGCGCGTGGCGATACGCGATTGATCATGGTTCCCCATAACCCAGTTTGGCCAAGCACCCACCGGCAACGAGGCCTCGTACTCCGTAATCACCTGGGCGATCGCCTCCGCATTCCACGGGCACTGGATCAGATGAAAGTTGAACGGGAGCTGCGCGCCCTTGAGATCCTGCCCATAGTAGGTCGCAAGCTGATCAAATGGCAGATAGATCTCTCCAATCAGCAAGCGGTCGCCATACGAGTCCAGGACGGCGCGCATGTCAGCCACGATCGCATGCACCTCGGGGCGGTTGGTGTTGTAGACGGGGAGCAGGCGCAGCGATGCAGGCGCATCGGGAGCGCTCGCGGGATTGACGGGATTATCGCGAAACTGATCATCCTTGATCAGCATCCACATCACGTCCACGCGGAACCCATCGACGCCGCGGTCCAGCCAGAAGCGAAGCACGTTGTACATTGCTTCCCGTAGCTCCGGGTTGCGCCAGTTCACATCCGGCTGCTGCTTTAAAAACGAATGGCAGTAGTACTGGCTACCATCCTTAGTCCATGCCGAACCGCCGAAGTTGCTCAGCCAGTTGTTGGGCGGCCCGCCATCGGGAGCCGGATCGCGCCACAGGTACCAGTCACGCTTGGAATTGGTGAGGGACGAACGGCTCTCCAGGAACCAGGGATGCTGGTCGGAGGTGTGGTTAGGCACGAAATCGAGAATCAGTTTAAGGCCGCGTTCGTGGATGGCCTCAAGCAATTGGTCGAAGTCGGCCAGGGTGCCGAAGATGGGGTCGACGTTGCAGTAGTCGGCGATGTCGTAGCCGAAATCAGCCATGGGTGAGGGGTAGAACGGCGCAATCCATACCCCCTTGATCGCCAGCCCGGCCAGGTAATCGAGCCGCTGCAGGATGCCCTGAAGATCGCCGATGCCGTCGCCGTTCGCGTCCTGAAACGACCGCGGATACACCTCGTAAAGAATGCCGTACTGCCACCACACCGTTGATTGCATTTCGAGGCCCCCGCCGCCGGAAAACAGACGATACACTGATCGTTATGAGTAAAACGACCAAGCCGCTGAACAAGTACAGCTCTCAGATTACACAGCCCAAGTCTCAAGGGGCATCCCAGGCCATGCTCTATGCGACCGGCCTGCGCGAGCCCGACATGGCCAAGCCGCAGGTCGGGATCGCCAGTGTTTGGTATGAAGGCAATTCCTGCAATATGCATCTTCTGCATCTGGCCGAAAAGGTGAAGGAGGGAGTCATCGCCTCCGGTATGGTTGGCCTGCGCTTCAACACCATCGGGGTCAGCGATGGAATATCGATGGGCACCGACGGCATGAGCTACTCGCTGCAATCCCGCGACCTCATCGCCGACTCCATCGAAACCGTGATGGCTGCGCAGTGGTACGACGCCAACGTCTCCATTCCTGGCTGCGACAAGAACATGCCTGGATGCCTGATCGCCATGGGCCGGTTGAACCGCCCCAGCCTGATGGTCTACGGCGGCACCATCCGCGCCGGCCATCTGGGCGGCCAGAAGCTGGACATCATCTCCGCCTTCCAGAGTTACGGCCAATTCATCACCCACACCATCACCGATGAGCAGCGTCAGGAGATCGTCCGTCACTCCTGTCCCGGAGCCGGCGCGTGTGGCGGGATGTACACCGCGAACACCATGGCCGCCGCTATCGAGACTCTGGGCATGAGCCTGCCTTACAGCTCATCGACGCCTGCGGAAGATCCCTTGAAGCTCGACGAATGTTTTCGCGCCGGCGCTGCCATCCTGAATCTGCTCGAACTCGATTTGAAGCCCCGCGACATCATGACGCGCGAAGCGTTCGAAAATGCAATGGTGATCGTTACAGCCTTGGGTGGTTCCACCAACGCTGTGCTTCATCTGATTGCCATGGCGCGTTCCGTGAACGTGCCTCTCACCATTGATGATTTCCAGAACATCAGCGACAAGACCCCCTTGCTCGCCGATTTCAAACCCAGCGGCGCTTACGTCATGGAAGACCTGCAATCCGTCGGCGGCCTGCCTGCGGTGACGAAGATGCTCCTTGCCGAGGGGCTCTTGCACGGCGACTGCGTCACCGTAACCGGCAAGACGCTCGCGGAGAATGTGAAGGATCTGCCCGGCTTGCGCGCCGGCCAGGGGATTGTGCGCCCGGTTTCCAATCCCCTGAAGGCGACCAGCCACTTGCAAATACTCAGAGGCAACCTGGCCCCTGAAGGTGCGGTGGCGAAGATCACGGGCAAGGAAGGACTCCGGTTTTCTGGGCCGGCCAACGTTTTCGATTCCGAAGAGTTGATGGTCAAGGCTCTGGAGGAGGGAAAGATTGCCAAAGGCCAGGTCCTCGTCATTCGTTACGAAGGCCCCAAAGGCGGCCCAGGCATGCCCGAGATGTTGACCCCCACGTCAGCCATCATGGGAGCGGGTCTAGGCAAAGACGTAGCCTTGATGACCGACGGCCGCTTCTCCGGCGGCTCCCACGGCTTCATCGTCGGCCACGTCACGCCCGAAGCCCAGGAAGGCGGCCCAATCGCGCTCGTGCGCACCGGCGACCTCATCACCATCGATGCCAGCAAGAACGAGATCTCCGTAGCGCTCTCGGAAGAAGAACTAGCTGCCCGCCGCAAAGCCTGGACCATGCCACCCTACAAAGCAGAGCGAGGCACCCTAGCCAAGTACATCCGCTCGCGTAAAAAGCGCCGCCCTAGGCTGCGTAACCGACGAATAGGAACGAAAATGGGCGGTTGGAGCGAAACGGAGTGGAGTGAGCTGCTGTTTCTTTCTGTCCATCCGATCTCACGGCTCCAAATAAGAGTCACCGCACTAAATTTTGTCATCCCGAGCGTAGCCGAGGGACCTGCGGTTTGCCTTGATGGAAAAACGGAACCCCAGAGGCGTATTCGCCACGGCACATTCGCTTCTGCCGAAAGTGGAACCGCAGGTCCCTCCGCTGCGCTACGCTCCGGTCCCATGGCAGAGCCGGAGAAGGCGGGATTTGACAGATCTGTAGGGCGGTGGCCCACCTTGGCATCCCACGGCGCCGGGCGGAGGGCAGGCTCTTCGGAACTGTGTCATATCAGGCCGATAGGAACCGGAGTTTTCCGCAGCCAGTTAGGCGGAAGGCCGGTTTCGCTCTCTGGACGCCCGGCAGTTGGTTTCCTCAAATAAATGAGCGCTAAAAGCGCCATAAGCGCTATAAGCCCCCTTGCTGGCGGCTAAGTCCTTTGTTTCACGAAGATGATCAAGATGATCAAGATAATTAATTGATCATCTTGGTATGTGCTGGCCCAGCCCGCCGACTGGCAGGGTTTTTACACCTATATAGATCCATTTCAGTAGAGTTTCGTTCCCTTTGTAGAAAATATTTCTCGCTATATGCCGGGATGACGCATGCGGACAGCGTACAGAGAGTGGTCGCTGAGCAAGTAGAGAGTGCGGCGGTCTTTGCCTCCGAAGAGGATGTCGTGGGGACGCTCGGGGACGTCGATGCTGCCCAGCAGCTTGCCCGCTGGGGAATAAACAAAGATCTGGCCGGCGGCTAAGTAGACGTTTCCATCGGCGTCCTGGGCCAGGCTTTCTCCACCCTGCTCAACGAACGTGGTGATCTGCGATAACGAGCCGTCGGCATTGAGCAGGCCGCGATAGGTGCGCTGCTCGGCTTCATTCGTGGCGTAGAAGGGCTTGCCTTCCGTTCCTTTGACCAAACCATAAGCTTCGAGGACGGGCGCCCATTTGGTGCCGAAGTATGGCTCACCCTGCACGATTGGAGCGTTCGTGGGGATGAACAGACTCCCGTCGGAGGAAACAAATTGAAACGTCGTGCGCGTGCCCAAACCCTTCTCGAACATCTGTTGCAGCGATGTATACGTATAAGGCTGGTTGGCGGAGAGGGTCTCTGCGAAGTCCCCGTTGAACCAATAGTCGACCGGCAACGCAGGAGTAAGACCGGGACGCTCGGCCGCGGGCTCTAGGGGCAGGAGTGTGAGCTTCGCTTCGGCATCCGTGGCGTTCGGATTCAGGGAGTAAGCAGTGAGCTCTTTGCCGCCGGAGGAAACGACGATGAGGTCACCTGCCTTATCGAAGACGAGATTGACGGGGTCGAGCGGGGCATCACTTACCACTGCTGCGTATTGCGAGTCCGGCGACCAGCGGTAGATGCGCTGGAATTGCGCGTCGACGAAGTAGAGCTGCCCGGCTGCATCGATCGCGGCACCGGAGATATTGAAGAAACCGGTGGCGAGGCGCTGCACCTGCGCGCCCTTCTCGATGAGGTTGGCATCGTCCGCGCGGGGCGCGGGTATCGGCTTGTCATCGTTGATATCGAGGTAGGCGAACTCACGGTCGCGCACTTGGGTGTGCAGCGTCTGATCGACGATGGCGTCCTCGAAGGGCACCTTGTTCGAACGCACTGCCTGACGGCAGACGCCAGCTGCATCGCAAAAGCCGATGGAGCTGTTGGCATCCACATGGACATTGCGGAAGTGGATGTTGTTGGAATCGGCGACTCGCACGGCGTAGGGGAAGGGCTTCTCCATGTGGGTGACACGATAGCCGTGATAGTTGCCGATGGTGAGGTTGCTGGAGTGATCTATTTCAAGTGACGACGCATTCTGGCTTTCGCCGCTCTCCTCCTCGGTCTGCAGTGCGTAGAGCTGCCAGTTGGAGACATTGTTCAGCTTGAACTCCGCACGGACATGGTGTTCGCTGGAGATCTCATAGACAAAGCCGGGGATGGTGGTGTTCGAAACCTGCATGCCGGCTTGAGCGAAAGTGTCCGGCGTCCAGATATTGGCGAAGGTCCCGCCGCCTCCATCGATCCACAGACTGGGGTATTGCGAGTCCCATGGGCGATGTGGATTGGGATCGGCGGAGTGGGTGGGGTTGTAGGGGTTCATGCGGGTGCCGTCGGGATTGTTGGTGCCGTGGCCTCCCAGGAAGCGGACGTCGTCTACGAGCGAGTTCTTGCCAGAGCGCCAGAGAAGAGCTGTGGCGCGGGGGTTGAAACCGCCAGTGAAGATGCCGAGACCGGTGATGATGTTGGCTCCGCCGGCAGGCGCGAGCAAGAGCGGCTTGGGGGTTCCGGGGCCTTCAAATCCAGGGGTTTCGTCGGGGAGATCGAATTGCGTGGTGCTGGGGTGGAGGCCGATCAGAACGGTGTCAGGGCGAAGCGTGAGGGTCTCGTGCAACAGGTAACGGCCGCTGGGGAAATAGAGCACCGGATGCTCATCAATGGCCTTCTGCAATGCAACCGTGTCGTCGGTTTGGTTGTCGCCTTTGACGCCGAGGGTGGAGACATTCACCCAGTTGGCGGCTGCCGGCAGCGGAGTGATCGCAGGCGGTGTGGGGGGCGGCAGAGCAGTGAGTGGTGAGGACTCATAGCGAGTCTCGAAGGCCGCTTTCGCGCCTGGATACGCGATGCCAAGGCCGTGGGAAAAGACGCTGACGTGATACGTATCCGCAACTTGTCTGAATTCGCGGCCGCTCTCACGCAACCTGGCGAAGATGGGTACGTGGCTGCAGTCGATGTTCTCAAAATTGATTTCGGTCATGCGGCTGGTATCGTTGCTGATCACCACCGCTGGTCCGGGGATGTTCTCGAAGCGACTGTCTTTAATCCAAAGCTGATCGGAGTAGTGGGGATCGATCGAGACCGCAATGGGAACGTTGCGGAAGTCATCGTGGACCAGGGTGAGTCCGGTTTCGTTTTCGCGGATGGCGGCCTCCCGCTGGCCGTCGAAGGTGGAATCGATGAGCGTGAACTGCCAAGCCGGGGAGGGTTTGCGCGCCATGATGCCGTACTGGCCGCCGTGAAAGTGGAGATCCTCGGCTTCGTTGGCGACTTCATGCACGCCGGCAAAACCAGAGCCGATGTTGAAGTCGATGTGGCTGAGAAAGGCGTGCTGCGCGGCGTGGAAGCGAATAGCGACGGCTCCGGCGTTGCCGGGACCGATATCGAAGTCTACGTTGCTCATGGCCGAGTAGAAGGTACCGGGGTTGGCGTCGGGAACCTCGCGACTGGGCGGCACCACGCCGCGCGGTGTGGGCGGCGGGTGGTAGAAGGATCTAGTTCCTGCGCCTTGCGGGCGGGGACGCGCGCCGGCGAAGAAGAACATGTAGGCGATGCCGTCCTGGTATCCGGGCGTGTTTTCGCCGAGCACGAAGACTGGACGCTCCGCCCCGTAACCGATGATGCGCACGCCAGGCCAGAGATAGATGGTCCTGCTGATGCGGTAGCGGCCCTGGGGAACGAAGACGATGCCCTCTCCTTTACTGGCCTGCACCTTGTCGATCGCTGCCTGAAGAGCTGCGCTATCGTCTCCCTGGCCGTCAGCATGCACATGGAACTCGTCAGCCGTGAAGTACACCGCAGCGGGGTCGTCCAGCCGTGCAGGATACGTGGAAGCCGCGGAACCGGTCACGGTGAAGAGAAGAGGCGCAAGCAGCAACAGCAAAGATTTCATAGGGTCAGCCTTGATAAAGAATATTGCACTGATGGGTATGGTCTGCCAATGCGAGGGGATTAGATAGAAGACTGTCCAATGATGCGACAAGTTTCAGTGGACAGAGTAACAAGGAAGCTAGATACCGCATTGCGGTATACCACTTTTCCTTTGACAATGATGCAATTTGTTATCTATAAAATTACGCGCTCCCCTTACTGGTAAGAGATGCTGGGAACGGCATACGTTCGTGTCTCGAGAGCCCGCAAATGTTGTGTGGCGAGGGATTCACTCGGCGGGGAATTCACGCGGCAAACCCGCTGGACAATGCGCTATTCTTCTCTTTGCCCAATGGACCTTAGTGGAGTCTAGAGCAGGCCTGCGCGAGCGGATGAAGAAGATTTAACCGAGAAAGCAACCGAAGGGGGAAGGTAACAATGTCAGATTCCAATGGATGGAAATTCAATCGCCGTGGTGTGCTCAAGTCTTCGATGGCAGTCCTGGGGGGCAGTCTTCTGAGCCGCTACAGCCTGGAAAAGGCCGCGGCCGAACAAGCGCCGGCAATTAAGAACGTGAACCTTAACTCCAGCCCGTCGACGCTGAAGATTACCGACATGCGCTACGCGATCATCGTGAAGCCTGGCCCCAGCCCCTGCCCCGTCATTCGCATCGACACTAACCAGGGTATCTACGGTTTGGGTGAAGTGCGCGATGGAGCGGGCTATCAATACGCGATGGTGCTGAAGAGCCGCATTGTCGGAGAGAACCCACTGAATGTCGATTTTCTTTTCCAGAAAATCCAGCAGTTCGGCGGTATCTCTCGCCAGGCAGGCGGTGTGGCCGCGGTTGAAATGGCTCTGTGGGACATTGCGGGCAAGGCCTACAACTGTCCGGTGTACCAGATGCTTGGCGGCCAGTGGCGGGACAAGATCCGGATCTATGCCGACACGACGGAGTCGGATGACCCGAAGGTGTACGGAGCTCGAGCCAAAGAACGCGTGGCCATGGGTCTTACGTGGATGAAGATGGATCTGGGGATCAATGTGCTCGAGGGAATGCCGGGCATGGTGATGGAGCCTGCGGGTCAGAGCAAGTGGGAGCTGCGCAATCAGCCTCATCCGTTTATGGCCACTGAGGTAACCGATAAGGGCATCGACAGGCTTTGCGAATATGTCGCGGCGGTGCGGGAAAACATCGGCTACGATATGCCGTTGTCGATGGATCACCTCGGCCATATCGGCGTGAAGTCCTGCATCAAGCTGGGCAAGGCGTATGAAAAGTACAACCTGGAATGGATCGAAGATGTGATCCCGTGGTACTACACCGATCTCCTGAAGGAGATCACCGATGCCAGCCCCACGCCGACAATTACCGGCGAGGATATTTACGAGATCGCAGACTTCGAGAAGCTGTGCAAAGTGCACGCGGTGGACAAGATTCATCCGGATCTTGCGACTTCGGGCGGCATTCTGCGCACGCACAAGATCGGGGATATGGCGTTTGAGTATGGCGTTCCGATGGCGATGCACTTTGCGGGCACTCCCGTTAGTTGCATGGCGAATGTGCACTGCGCCGCGGCGACCCGCAACTTCCTGGCGCTGGAGAATCACTCGCTGGACGTGCCCTGGTGGCAGGATCTGGTCAACGGGCTTGATAAACCGATGATCAACAAGGGGTTCATCAAGGTTCCGGATACTCCGGGTTTGGGGGTTACGCTGAATGATGAGGTTTGCAAGCAGCACTTGAAGCCGGGTACGGGGTACTTTGAGCCTACGGCGATGTGGGATGAGTCTCAGTCTCGCGACGACGCTCTTTTCAGCTAGGGCGATGTTGATGTGAGGGCGCGATACCTGGAAGGTATCGCGCCCTTTTTATTTGGAGTGGCCTTCGTTGCAGATCGAGTGGAACTGCAGGTCCCTCGGCTACGCTGCGCTCCGCTCGGGATGACAAAGTTTAGGGCGACTGCGCACCTTTAATTCCGTGAGATGGATGGAAAGACTTGCACGATACGCATTCGTTTCCCGCCCTTCGCCAAGTGTGTAAAGGACGGTTAGTAGGCTTCGCCCATCGTCTTCGCACCTTTTTGGAACGTGCCTTCGTTGCAGATTCAAGTGGAACCGCAGGTCCCTCGGCTTCGCTCCGCTCCGCTCGGGATGACAAGGGTGGGGCGGGGGCCCACCTTGGCATGAGTGGAGGTGGATGGACAGAGTCAAAAAAGCTCGACAAGACTGGCTGAAGAGTAGCCCAGGACGAACCCGGATTTCCTGTGCGGCTCGGCGGAATCAGCGAGCCTCGTGCGGCTTTCCGTGAAGAAAGCCGCATACGCAGACCTGTCTAAGGCAGCGTGCAGGAAATCCGGGGTCAGTCCTGGGTGAACTCAGCCGCACCGTGAATGCTGAGCAGGGATGACGGATTCTCACGCAGACAACTTTCAAACGCCCGCTTAAGCGGGTGGCGCCACCGGTGCCGGTTCCCGTTTGCGAACCCCTTCACCCACCGGGCCCTGATGACCCAGCATACGGTTAAGCCACTCCGTCATTTGCACCTCCCAGTCGGGCACGCCCGGCAGCTTATGCCATCCGCCGGTCCCATGCATTCCACCAGGAATACGAATGATTTCGCTCGATACCCCAACCTTGCGCAGCGCCGCATCCAGGTTGGTCGCCTCGCTGAAAGGGATGTACTCATCCTTATCCCCAAGGATCTGCAAAAACGGAGGATCACCCTTGTGTACATAGGTGATAGGAGACGCCTCCTTCAGCGCCGCGGCCTCGCCCTTTTCCTTGATCAGCGGGTCGAGCAAGGCATGCACATCCTCATTGAGCGGCACCGTGGCAAAACTACTCTGCGCAAACAGCGTTACCACGGCCTGCACCTGTGCGCTCTCGCGATCCACAGGATCGGCGGCCGAAGGATCTCCGGGCAGATTCAAGAGCCCCACCATGTTGCTCAGAAAACCGCCCGCCGACCCGCCGATCAGCGCAATGCGATTCGCCTGCCCGTCCCAATCCCGGATTTCCTGCTTCGATGCACTGGACAGAGCCGCGTGTGCGGCTTTCCGCGAAGAAAGGTGCATGAAGTTCGTCGACGCCACCGACCTGGACAGGAAATCCGGGGAGCGGCTTGCATTGTGGCGCAGGAAACGGATCGCCCGTTCCACGTCGTACACCATATAAAGGATAGGGATACTTCGGCGCCAGCCGATAGTTGATGGAGAAGACCGCGTACCCGGCAGGCGCCAGGAAGTCGGCGCAGTAGGCTTCACTACCGCTCTTGCTGTTTCCCCGCTGGTAGCCGCCTCCATGAATAATGATCGCGATCGGATGCGGCCCAGCGCCCTTGGGCGCGTAGTAGTCCATGGTCAACTGCTGGCCATCGGCAACCCCGTAAACGATCCCTTCTTGTGTCGGCGTTCGCACATCTGCGGCCAACGCAGGTGCCGCGAAAACCAGCACCACGAGCGCACTTTGCAACAGTCGATGGCTTCTTGTCATGGTCATGCACTCAGCGGGCGCTCCGGATGCACCGTCATCCAGAGCCCGGCTCCGACTACGGCGAGAGCGGCGGCGATTGCGAAAGAAGTGGTCCAGCCAAAGCGTTGCGCCACCCAGGGCGTGAGCGATGCTGTCACGGCCCCTCCGATCTGCGCCCCCATGTTGACCATGCTGGAGAAGACACCGGAACTGCGCCCGGCAATATCGGCCGAGACCGACCAGAACGAACTTTGCGAGACATACAACGCGCCCGCGCCGCCCGCGAGGATGACCCCAGCCAGCTGCGGGCTCTGCACTCTCGACCCAAACACCAGAAACACCGCAGTAAACAGATACGCGACCGCGGCCAGCCCGCAACGGCCTACACGCAGCCCGTAAGTGCGGGTAAGGCGGTCACTGAGTGCGCCGCCGCCCAGGCAGCCGACGGTCATCGACAAAAAGGGAAGCATGGAGAACATCGCGCTGGCCTTGAGATTGAAGCCCCGCACCTGCGCCATGTAGAGGAAGAACCAGCTGAAGAAGATCCAGGCTGTATAACCGAAACCGAAGTAGCTGAGGATCAGTGCCAGCAGATCGCGGCGGCGCAAGATGGCCGACCAGGATATGACTACCGGAGCGGAACTGTCGTCATCAGGGGTAATCTCTGCGATGCCCTGGCGAATGATCTTCAGCTCCGACGGCGAAACCTTGGGGTCTTCTTCGGGGGTGTCGCGCGCGAACCACCACCACACCACGCCCGCCACCACTCCGATGATGGCGCTGAACCAGAAGGCGGAGCGCCACCCGTGATGGAGGATGAACCATGCCAGCAGTGGGGGAGTGAGGCCGCTGCCCGCACCCACTCCCGCGAAGATGAGTCCGTTGATGACTCCGCGTTCCTGCTCCGGTACCCAGCGGGCGACGAACTGGTTTGCCGCCGGATATATGACAGCTTCGCCGGCGCCCAGTGCGAAACGAATGCCGATCAGCAGCAGCACAGCCTGGGAGATGCCGGGGGGTATTAGTGTGGTGAGTGCAGTGGCAACGCCCCACCACACCACCCCTAGCGCAATCACCAGCCGCGGGCCAAAGCGGGAGGCGAGCCACCCCGCGGGAACCTGAAAACCGGCGTAGCCAATGAGAAACGCGCTGAAGATCCAACCCAAATGCTGGTTGCCGAGGCCGTACTCGGAGCTGATTTGCAGCCCCGCGATGGAAATATTTGTGCGGTCGAGAAAAGAGATGGCGCTAAGAATGAAAAGCAGGAATGCGAGGAAAAACCTCTTCCGGGTGTGCTGTTCTGCAAGCATTCGGCTATTGCTCCTGAGGACGCGGGCACCGAAGCAGCGGCCGCAAGAAATGATACCCCACAGGGCGCAGAAGCAAGCCGAAGTGCTAACGTATGATTTCGTTTGTGGAGGGGTTACGTGTGCTTCTCAGCTAGCGCGAACTTTATCGGCAGCGCCGTACTGGGCGCTATCGGAGTGGTGACGCTGACCGAAGTCAAGCATCGTCGCGAGCTGCTCTTTGCGGCCATGCCACTCCTCTTTGCGCTGCATCAGTTCACCGAGGGGTTTGTCTGGCTCGGGCTGGATGGCAGGCTTCCGCCCATCGTTACCCATGACGCTGCGGCCGCCTACATCTTGTATGCCCAGGGTTTGCTCCCCTTTCTGTTGCCGTTGAGCGTGTTGCTGATAGAGCCAACTGGAGGCCATCAACGGCGAATGCTTGATTTTTCACTCTTGGGTGCCGGGCTCTCGGTTTACTTACTATGGGGGCTGATCGCTTATCCCCTGCACGTCTCCGCGGCCGGTCACGGCATCATCTACATCAACCAGATAACCACCACGACCGCGGTCGCAGTGCTGTATGTGACTGCGACCTGCGGAGCGCTGTTCTTTTCAGGTTTCCGTACCTTGGTCCTGCTAGGGGGTCTCAACTTGATCGGTCTCCTCACTGTGATGCTGGTAAAACGGTATGAATTCACTTCCCTGTGGTGCGCTTATGCGGCGGTGGTGAGCGTCTTCATCTATTACTTCTTTCGCCAAAGCCGTTCTGATCGGCCGGCCAAATACGCCCTGAGCGCGGCCGCATGAGCTCCCGGGCGCTGAATCTCGCAATGGAGCGACCGCTAACGCTCTGTTGGTGGATATTTGCCGTTCGCGGAGGACTGGCCGTCGTCTTCGCGGTTGTCCTCTTTCTCACCAGCATCTTTTTGGGAATTTTCTTCTTCGACCCGGTCACACTCGTTTACCTGAGCCTTCTGCTCGGTTCTTTCGTTCTCAGCAACGGCCTGCTTTTAGCAGTGGCAGCCGGTTTCGCCTATGAACATCGTTTGCATCTCTGGTGGCTGGCACTGGGTGAAGGTTGTTTCGCATTGCTGCTGGGCGTTTACATTGGCATTTCCCTGATGCTGACGTCTCAATCCCTCGCCTTGCTTGCGGGGATTCACGCTCTGGGAACAGGATGCTTTCAGGTAGCGCTGGCCATTAAGCTGCGCGAAGACCGGCCCAACCTGGTCATGCTCATCGTAGCCGGAGTGTTCTCTCTTTGCGTCGGCGTGGTGTTTCTCGAACATTTCCACCAAGCAGCCCGGCCCACAACCCAGGCGCTCGCCGGCTACGAGCTCGTGAACGGAATTATCTGGAGTGTACTGGCACTCAGACTGCGCAGATGACGAGAAGGTTTGCGCTTGCGGCGGGCATGGAGGCCGACATTGAGAATCGTCGTACTCGGTGCTGGTGTTCAAGGAACAGTGTTTGCCGTCCGTCTGAGCACAGCCGGTCACCAGGTGACGCTGGTCACGCGACCTGACCGGGCCGCAGAGCTTCGCCGGGAAGGTGCATCGATTCAGGATGCAGCGACTTCGCTGATCCGCACCACGGTGTTACCCGTTCTCGAGAAACTCCCGCCGGACTTGGTTGCAGATATGTGTTTGGTGACCGTGCGCCGTGATCAGATGGAGCTCGTGCTTCCAGACTTAGTAGGGGCGATTGCAATTCCCCAGGTGGTGTTACTGGGGAATCACGCTAACCGTACAGACCACCTGCTGACCGTTCTCGGTCGTTCGCGCACGGTCCTTGCCTTCCCAGGGGTCGCTGGGTACCGTGAAGGCGACATGATTCGATACCTCGATATTCCCCAGCAACACACCGTCGTGGAGGAGCGCGCACCAGGCGTAAGTTCGCTTTTCCGGGAAGCCGGCTTTCGTGTGGATTCAGTGCGAGACATGGATGCATGGTTACAGCGCCACGCTGTCTTCATTACGGCGATCGCGGGTGCGCTTTATGAGAACGGCTGCGACGCACGCCGTCTGGCGCAAAATACCGAAACCGTCCGCCGCTTCGTCCTTGCCGTGCGGGAAGGCTGGGCGGCCCAGGACCGCAAGGGGGTGGGAGCTGCTCCTCTGGCGCTCCGAACGATCATGTGCTGGGTCCCGTTGCCACTCTCGGTGATGTACTGGAGCCGCCTTCTCGCTTCTTCTCGGGGTGATCTCTACTTTGCGCGCCATCTCCGTCACGCGCCGGCTGAGATGGCGTCGCTTGCAGACGATGTACGAAGTCTCCTCCGCGAGCCTGACACCTCGCATCTCGGGACGCTGCTTGCATCGATCAATACCTGGCAGCAGCTTCAATAAGAACGCGCCCGTAGAGCCCTGATCGCTTTGCCAATGGTCAAAAGATCTCCGGACTTCGGTCTGTATTGCTCAAACGCTTGAAATGCCAGGGATGATAATCAAAGACAGTGGCTCTCGATCAGGAGCGAAGTCCCGGAGGCAACACAATGTGGCACATCAGAACGTCAAGGACCAACAAGTTCATCATCGGCGGCCTGCTGGTGATCGGTGTGTTGACACTAGGGGGAACTTTGGGGTTCTCGAGCCGGCCAAAGTCTGAGTTGATTAGAGTCACTGTCCGGGGTACCGGTACCCAGCTCGACCAGAGCTATCATATGTCGCTCGAGATTTACGACTACTCCACTCCCGCCGATCGGCAGCTTCTGTCCGAAGCATTCGCCAAGGGGCAGAATCAGGGTCTGGTCGACCAACTGGGCAAAATGAAAGCGGTGGGCTTCTGCTCCATCAGCCAAAATGTCGGGTACAACATCAGGTATATCCAAATGACTCCAACGCCAACCGGGCGAAGGATACAGTTCATCACCGACCGCCAGTTAAGATTCGGTGAGGCTTACCACGATAGGCAGTCCAGCTCGTTCAACTTAGCCGCCGGCGAGATCGACCTCAATGATGCTGACAAGAGCAAGAGCACGGGATTCTTCTATTCCGAAGCCAAGCTGATGGTCGATGAGCAGGGCCAATTGAAGTTCGATCTGGTTGCCTATCCATGGAGACTGATGGACATCATCGATTACCAAGGCACGCCCAAGATCAACTAGGCGTCCACCGTCCCCTTGAACTTTCGGCACTTCGACCGTGGACGCTTGAGGGGAATCGTCCCCGGCATCGTATACTTGTGGCATGTCCATTGTGCGAAACATCGCGGGAGTAGCCAAGGGAATGAGCATCACGTTTCGCGAGATGCTGCAGCCCACCGAAGTGGAGAACTACCCGGACGGGCCGGGACCCAACCGCGGCGCTCACTTTCAGGATCGCTTCCGCGGCGCCCATGTGCTGCAGCGGGATGAGAATGGCCTGGAGAAATGTGTCGCCTGCTTCCTTTGCGCGGCGGCCTGCCCAGCCAACTGCATCTACATCGAGGCGGCAGAGAACACTGCGGAGCAGAGAATCTCCAGCTCGGACCGGTATGCCAAGGTCTACAACATCGACTACAACCGGTGTATCTTCTGCGGATATTGCGTCGAGGCCTGCCCCACCGACGCCATCACCCATGGCCACGGCTTTGAGCTGGCTTCGCTCAATGCGACAACCCTGATTCATCGCAAGGAAGACATGCTGGTACCGTCCATCGGTTTGCCGCACAGCACTGAGGCCAGGTCGAACTCCGTGAAGTAATGGCACACCTAGGAAATCATCTCCAGTACTGGTAGCATCGGTCTGATGCAAGCGACAGCTACAGACGGCAATGGACGGCAGCGGATTTTCCACGTCAGCAGCCGGGAGAACATCAAGGGCTTGCGCGACGAAATTCTTCGCATGCATGGCTTTGAGGTGGAGTCGATGCTCTACTCGAGCCACGCATCGGAGGAAGTCGCACAGAGAAACTACGACCTGGTACTGATCGATGTGGAGTCAGATTTCCGGGTGCAGAGCGCCCAGGAACTCTGCGATGAGATCAAGAAAGTCGTCCCCCAGCAGCACGTTGCCTTTGTCTGCAATTATCGCGTGGCCATCGAAAGCGACTGCCCGGACGAGATCATTCGCGCCGAGTTCAATCCCGAGGCGCTGGTGCGCGGTGTCCAGCAGGCCTTGGGAAAGAACGAAGAATCATAAGGCTCGCGACCTGCCGGTGAAGTAGACCGGATGGCAGCGCTCACACCTCAGCAGCCGTACCTGCTGAACACCTGCCCTAGCCTGGATTTCTCACAGAGTTGCCTCTCTCTACCCGTAACAAATGAAGGGTGGGCCCCATATCTGCCCGGTTTTGGCAGATGTGGGATTCCACCGCGCTGGACCAGCCGCTTTTTCTACTGCAACGGATCCCGAAGATCCATGACCATCTACACCGTGCATAATCAGCGGTCGAGGTCCGCGGAATCCCACATCTGCCAAAACCAGGCAGATATGGGGCACCGTTCATTTGTTACGGGTAGAGATCTCGCCAATGGCAATTGCCGGTTGTCGCGAAATCTGTGAGAAATTCAGGCTAACTGGCCTTCTTACGCGGCTGCGCGGCCTGGAACTCAGCCTTGAGCGCTGCCTTATGCATCGGCTTCTCGTGCAGCAGCAATTGCGTCGCCTCCAGGTGCGCATTGGCGTGGAACCAATCCTGCACAATGTTGTCGTAAAGCAGGTTGAGCACGGCCAGCAGCGACATGCCCTGGTGGTGGGCCATCCACTCCCGCACCAGCTTGGGCGTTTTGAGCGATTCCTGGTAATCCGCCGCCTCATAGAATCCGTAAGCCCCACTCCAGCCCATCTTCGCCATCCGCTTCAGGTTACGCATGGATTCAACAGAGTCGATGCCCAACGCCAGGCAGGTGGAATAGGGCGAGACCACAGGACCCGCCACCGCGTCCCACTTGAGCGCGATGGGGGGAATGCCGAAGGCCTGGTAGTGGTAGTGACCGTGGTCGTCGAAGCCCGCCCAGCCCGATTCAGAAATACCCCACGGGATACCGTACTCTTTCCCGAAGGCGCGCTGGATCGCCACCACACCGCTGAGCGTGCGCGAAACCAGGGTGTCAGGATAACTGCGCATCCAGAGCGACGGCATCAGGTACTCGAACATGGTGCCGGTCCAGGAGATGAGCACGGGTTGCCCATAGGCCATGGTGTGGATGCGGCCAAGTTTGAACCAGCTTTGCTGCGGCGCCTCTCCCTTGGCCACGGTAATGAACGCCGCAATGCGGGCTTCGCTACAAAGCAGGTCATAGCAGGCCTGGTGCAGATGCTGCCGCTCGATTTCATAACCGATGGAAAGTAGCAGGCGCGAACGATCCATCAGGAAGCCGAAGTCCATTTCCGTAGCAAAACGCATCGCCTCCGATGCCAGGTCGTGCAAACCGATGGTGAGTGCCTTCAGGCCTTCCCGCGCCGGCGTGATCGCGCGCCGCAACTCTTGCGCCAGCTTGGCCTCCGGTGCATTGGGAGCCAAGCCAATTGCGGCCTTGGCGATGCGGGTATCCAGATCGGCAGCCAGGCCGCTGGCAGCTCCCGTCTGCACCGCGGTGGCAGTCTCGCGAAGTCCTTGCAACGGAGGCAATGCGAACAGCGGCGCGAATTGGGGCAGGAGCCACGGCATGTAATCGCGAACCAGTTGGACCACCGCATGGATCCGCTGGTGGGTTTCGGTAAGCCACCAGGAGGCCTCGCTGCCGTCGGGAACAGCCACGGAAAACTCAGGCGCATCGACCTTGGCGAGAGCCCACGCGATCCATGTATCGGCATCCGCGTCCGCTGCAGGTGGCTCCAGGCCCTCCAGCCCGGCGGGTGCATCGTGCAGGCCGGTAAGTAGGTGCCAATGATCGCGAATACCGGTAAAGAGTGCGGGACCCAGCAACGGCTCGCGCAGCATGCTGCGGCAACCACTGCGCAAGGTATAGAACGAGGCCGCCAGGTTTCCGCTGTCGACGGAGGAGATCGTGATAGGGCGGATCGGGATAAGCGTGCGCGTGTCGTACCAGTTGTAGATGTGGCCGCGATACTTTTCCAGCTTGTCGTAGGTTTCGAGACTGCGCTCAGTCAGGGTAATAAATTCCGGGATGGTGAGATAACCGAAGGTGTTCGCAGCCTGCCGGGCATTGAGCAAGAGGCCAACGTTGGTGGGCGAGACGCGCGCTGCCTCAAAGAGACCGTCTTCCTCGACATTATCCGGGATCAGGTAGTTGTGGCTTGCACCCCCAAACTGGTAGAAGTAACGCCACGTCCTCAGCGCCAGCTGGCGCAGGAACGTATCCTCTTCCTCTGTGAGCTTCAGCTTGGTCTGCTGTGGCGAGCTGTTAAGCCAGGCGGTGATGACCCCGGCAAAGCCCCACAGGATAAGAATAGGGAGCGCCACCAGCAGTGATTCCGGATGGCGCAGGAAGACCAGCACACCGACCACCAGGGCGACCAATGGAGTCACCGCGAGGTAGCGGTCGACCGGCGTCCGATGGCCCTTCGTAGCCTCAGCCTCGGCAGCAGTTTCCCATTCCAGAAGGCGCTGACCGGTGATAAAGCTGCGCACCAGCGAGCGGATGATCGCGTCCAGGGCAAGCAGCGTCTGGTGGGGTAGGAAAACCAGGGTGAGCAGGCTGATAAACGTGCCCTGCCCAAAGCCGCTCACCGCGTCGCGCATGGAGCCCGGCAGCTTGGTGAAATAGGCGCGGCCCACGCCGAAGACAAACTGGACAAGCGAGGGCACGAACATCAGGAACAGGGTGACCGCTGTCCAATAAAGCGCGCCGCCGGGTAGTCCAAGCCAGCCGGCGAGCAGCAAGGCAAAGGTAAAGACGTCCACCAGCGACCGGCGAAGATTGTCGAAGATCTTCCAGCGCGAGATGGTGGCGATGGGATTGCGGACATACCGCCCCGATTCGTCCGGGACCTTGGAGAAGAGCCATTGGGAAATCTGCCAATCGCCGCGCACCCAGCGGTGTTTACGCCGGGTGTAGGCGCTATAGTGCGATGGGTAATCGTCGATGACCTCGATATCCGTGGTCAAACCAACGCGCGCATAGGATCCCTCGATCAGGTCGTGGCTGAGCAGGGAATTACGGGGAAAGCGTCGATCCAGAACCGCGTGCAGCGCATTGATCTCGTAAATGCCCTTACCCGTAAACATGCCTTCGCCATAGAGGTCCTGGTAGGCGTCTGAGATAGCGCGAGTGTAGATGTCAAAGCCCGTCTGCCCGGAGTAGATGGAGGCCAGTCGCGAGCGCGATGCCGACTGCACGCTGACGCCGACCCGCGGCTGCAGGATGCCGTATCCTTCGGTCACGATGCGGAGGTGGGGATCGATGATGGCGCGGTTCAGCGGATGAGCCATGGCGCCAATCATGGTGTGCGCCGTGCCTCGCGGAAGCTGCGTATCGGAGTCCAGCGTGATGACGTATTGCGAGTGCGCCAGCGCACTCAGGTTGCCGGCCTTCACCGGGAAGGGATCAAACTGGCCTTTGAGCAGCTTGTTGAGATCCAGCAGCTTGCCGCGCTTGCGTTCCCATCCCATCCAAACACCCTGGCGCGCGTTAAAGATGCGATGGCGGTGTAGCAGAAAGAACGACCCAGCTCCCGCCGAGGCGTAGCGCTCGTTCAGCTCGTCAGTGAGTTGAATCGCTAGCTCCACCAGCGGATCGGTGTCGTTCTGCCGCGGGCGCGTGACCGAGTCGGGTAGATCGGTGAGCAGGCCAAAATGGATGTTCGGATCCTGGTTAGCCAGGTAGCGGACCTCAAGCTCATCGAAGAGTTCCCGCACCTGCTTTTCCTTCATCAGCAGCGTGGGCACCACGACTAAGGTGGTGAAAGATGCCGGCACACCCTTCGAGAAATCCAGCTTGGGCAGCGCATACGCCTTGAAGACCGCGGTAATGGTGTTGTTGACCAGGTCGACCGCACCCTGGGTGGCGGGGAGCAGTAGGAGCAGAAAAGCCAGGGTAAGGCCGCCAAAGATCGGGTAGGTGGGCACCAAGGGGGCCAGGATTAGGCCGATAAGCACCACGGTGATGATCTGAATGCCACCAATGTAGAAATCATCCGCGTGGTTGCGCATCGTGAGCCGTATGCGGTCGATGAACCGTGGGCGATAGCCGACCCGTGAGGCAAGCGAGGGAAAGCCGCGATCGATGAGGTAGTAGCCGATGTGCGACCGGCGAACACGCAGCCGCGGGTCCTCCACCCGGTGCTTTTCCCTGGATTCCATGGCCAGCGTAAGCGCTGCTTCGGCTACTTCCAACTCCGAGCAATCGGAGTGACGGGCAATCTCGGCCACACGTTTGCGGTAGGCTTCCCGGCTGTCGAAGTCCATGAACTTGTAGGCATTAGCCGGATCCTTCTGCAGAACGGGGTCATAGATGACTAACGGCTCGATCAAGGTGAACCAATCGGCATAGCCAATGTCGCGCAGGCTTCTCATGCGCGTCTTGAGCAGTTCGGCGCCGGCCTCGGTGTGCGAGTCCGGATCCTGGATGACGCCATTGGCCTGCATGATGACTTCTTCCAGTATCAGGAATTTGAGCACCGGAGCCAGCGCCCACAATTCGTTGAGCTCCAGCGCATCGTACTTCTGCACCTGGTCAATAAAGATCTTGATCGCGTGGGGGTGATATTCCGAGCCGGTAGCCTGCAGGTAGGCATCCGCTACGGTTACGATTCGGGGCTCGTCGTTCTCCTGGTCGCGTATTGTGCGCGGCAGGCGGCCTAATTTTTTGCGTATGGTATGGGTCTCGGTAACAACGGAGCGCAGCAGCCGCGGGTTTTGCCGCAACTCGAGCAACGGATCCAGCGGCTCTCCCGGAAGGTAAGTAGGCACCGGCCTGGCGTCGAGGATCACGTAAAGCTGGTCAAGGGACTGGGCCGTCGCGTCGATGCGGCGGCCAAAGCTGCCTGAGCCCTTCGGCTTGTGTGCGACATGCCAGCCGGGAGCGACCTTGTCGGCATAAGCCCGCAAGGAATCGGCGGTGTAGGTAGAGTGCGACTCCGGGTTGGTGTTAAGGGGCTGGCCCGAGCTTTGCAAAGTGTCGGTCATAAATTCTCTTTCGGGCGTTAGGGTCAGTTAAAAATCAACGATAGCTTGCCGCCTGCATCTCGAACATACTTGCGTAGCGTCCGCCAAGCGCTATCAGTTGGGGATGCGTTCCTTCTTCCACCAGTCTTCCGCCCTCCAACACTACGATGCGGTCAGCCATGCGGACGGTCGAAAAGCGGTGCGAGATCAGCAGCGCCATCTTCCCGGTGGTCAGCTCAGCGAAGCGTTCGAAGACTTCCAGCTCGCTGCGTGCGTCGAGCGCGGCCGTAGGTTCATCCAACACCAGCAACTGGGCGTCTCGTAGGTACGCGCGAGCCAGCGCGACCCGCTGCCATTCTCCACCCGACAACTCCACTCCGCTCTCGAAGCGCCGGCCCAGCATCTGGTCGTAGCCGCCGGGCAGCTTGGCGATCACGCTCTCTGCCAGGCTCTTGTGCGCAGCTGACTCGATCTCTGTCTGCGAGTGTTCGCTTTCCACCCGCCCCACGCTGATGTTTTCCCGCGCGGTCATCTCGTAACGCATGAAGTCCTGAAAGATGACCCCGATTTCGTGGTGTAAATCTTCCAGCTTGTACTCGCGCAGGTCAATGCCATCCAGCAAAATCTGCCCTTCGGTCGGGTCGTACAGCCTGGTTATCAGCTTGACCACGGTCGTCTTGCCCTGGCCGTTTTCTCCGATCAACGCGATCCGCTCGCCCGGCGCAAGAGTGAAGTTGAAGTTGCTCAGCACCCGCCGCGTGGTGCCGGGATAGGCAAAGCTGACGTTGCGAAACTCAAAGCCACGGCGGATCGGACGCGGTATCAACGCCCCATCGGGGTTTGCGGCGACCGTGGGCTTCATCTCGAAGAAGGCCAACAGATCAGTGAGGAAGAGAGCCTGGTCCGCTATGCCCGACGCGGTAGAAAACACCTGCTGCAGGTTACTGGAGGCCTGAATGATGGCATTCGTCAGGTAGTAGAACTCGCCAATGTTGTCAAAGCCACCGTGGACCGCGCGCCAGATCACGAAGGCATAAGCGCCGTAGTAGCCGAGCGTGGCAATTACGCCGAGCAGGCCGCCGGCCAGCAGCTTCTTGCGCGAGAGGGCAACATTTTCCTCATAGATATTCTGCGAGAGACGCGTGAAGCGGTTGGTCAGGTAGTCGCTCAGGTTGAAGAGCTTTAGCTCTTTGGCGCCTTCCCGGCTTCCGGCCACCTGGCGCAGGTAGTCCATCTGCCGCTTGGCCGGGGTTTGACGAAAGTTCTTCGCATATCCCAAGAAGGCAAAGTGGGTCTCTCCCACGAACGTAGGGAGCACGCCAAGTGCGAGCAGAAGCACCAGCCAGGGCGAATACCAGAGCAGGATCGAGGTCCAGATCAACGTGGTGAGGGCCTGCTGGAAGAGCCGGCCCATTTGCTGGATCATCGCCAGGCGATCGGTAGCCTGGACCCTGGCCCGTTCCAGGCGATCGTAGAAAACGGGGTCTTCATACGTGGTCAGGTCCAACGCTGCCGCCTGACGCATTACCCGGACGCTGACGAAGTGCGTATAACGGTCAGCCAGCAGACTATCGCTGTAATCGACGCCGCGCGTCAGCAGGCCAGAAAATACGTTAAGGCCGGCCTCCAGGCCAACAAGCCACCAAAAGTGAGGGATGAGTCCCTGGTGGCTGAAAACGTGCTGCACACCGTTAATGATCTTGGCGGCAACGCCGGCAATCGCGGCCGGCAGGGCAGCCACCAGGATGCGCAGCAAAAGGCCCCAAACCACCACAGCAGGACCTGAGTCCCACAAAATGCCGAGCACCGGCGGCACGTTCTTGAGCGCTTGGACCCGCTCGCGCCACGCGTTACGGGAGGATTGTGGACTGGCTTCCGTCATGGAGTTCCGACTCGGAGTTCCTAATTTTTGAGCGGACCAGACCCTCCGCAGGCTCGGTAATTGCTTCCTAACTATCTAATGTTACCAATCAGATGCACTTCCCGCCGAGGTTGTTGGCTGAAGACGCCACTTGCGGTCCGTAGGCGACTGTGCTAGAAATCGAATATTCAAGTTTGCTCCTTGTGAGCGAGCCTGAATTTCATGAAGAGTGGCTGAGGGACGGGCCCTGTGACGCCACGACAACCTGCCTGGGCAAACCAGGAGTATGGTGTCAACTCTCTCCTAGGTTCTGAAAAGAATTGGGGAACATGAGATTCGGGGTGCATAGTATGCGCATCTCGCTAATTCCATGCAGTACGGTAGTTTAGAGTTCGTCACGCAGTGCCCGTGCATCTGCCGCTCTCGATTTGAGGGCATGATGGCATCATCTTACGAATTGCGCTGTAGGGAATGTGGCAAGCGCTTTCCGAACCAGCCGCTTTCCAGTTGCGATGAGTGTTTTTCCTCGCTCGAAGTAGCCTACGACATGGCCGCGGCCAGGAAGACCTTCACTCGTGAGGCCATTGCCCGCGGGCCGCAAAGCATGTGGCGCTACCAGGCGCTGCTGCCCCTGCCCGATGACTACGTCCCGACCACCCCTACTGGCATGACTCCGCTCTTGGCGGCTCCGCGCCTGGCCAAGCGCATCGGCGCCACTAATCTCTATCTTAAGAACGACGCTGTTTGCCTGCCCACGCTGAGCTTTAAAGATCGCGTGGTCTCGGTCGCCCTGGCCCGGGCTAAGATCTTCGGCTTCGATACAGTGGGTTGCTCCTCCACCGGAAACCTCGCCAATGCCGTGGCTGCCCACGCCGCCCGCCTTGGATTAAAAACCTACATATTAGTCCCGACCGATCTGGAGCCGGCCAAGATTCTGAACACCCAGGTCTATGGCGCAAACCTGGTGCGGATCGATGGCAACTACGACCAGGTAAACCGGCTGAGCACGCAGATCGCCGAGCGCTACAACTGGGGCTTTGTGAACGTCAATCTTCGTCCCTATTACGCCGAGGGTTCCAAGACCGTGGGTTTTGAGATCGCCGAGCAGCTGGGCTGGCGGCTGCCCGACAACGTAGTCGTTCCCATGGCTGGGGGCGCGCTGATTTCCAAGATCTACAAAGCCTTTGGCGAGCTGGTCGAGCTCGGGCTGGTGGAGGACAAGCCGGTGCGCTTTTTTGGAGCGCAGGCTACTGGCTGCTCCCCCATTGCCCACGCGGTGAAGAATGGCTTGACGCACCATGAGCCGCAGCGCCCCAACACCATTGCGCGCTCGCTGGCGATCGGCAATCCGGCCGACGGGCCGTATGCCATCCGTGCCATCCGTGAAAGCGGTGGCTGGGCGGAAGATGTTTCCGACGTGGAGATCGTTTCGGCGATTCAGGAACTGGCCGAGACCGAAGGCGTCTTTACAGAAACGGCAGGCGGCGTGACCACTGCAGTGACCGCCCGCCTTTATGCCGACGGCCGTATTGCTCCCGGCGATCTTACTGTGGTCGCGATTACCGGCAATGGCCTGAAGACCCTGGACGTGCTGCAGGGCAAGTATGAACAGAAGCAAGCGATTCGCCCCCGCATGGCCGACTTTGAGGCCATGGTCGAGCAGGATCTGGAAGAGAAGAACGCGGTGGAGGAAGTGTATGTCCGTTAAAGTATTGCTGCCGAATGCGTTTCAAAAACACACCAATGGCACCCGGGAGATTCAATCCTCGGCAGCGAATCTGCCCCAACTGATCATCGAGATCGAGACCAGCTTTCCCGCGCTCAAGCCCCATCTTCGCGATAACGATGGCAAGGTGCGGCGCTTCATCAATTTCTACGTCAACGAAGAAGACATCCGCTTTCTAGGCAACGACGAGTACGCCTTTAAGGATGGCGACGAAGTCCTGGTGATCCCCTCCATCGCCGGCGGCTTGTTCTAGAACTACAGCGCCGGCAACCCGCAGGATTGATAAATCTTCGACATGTATTGCATGTCGAGCAAGCCTTCTTCGCCCGCCGTCTTCGGGGTTTTATCCTCAAGAATGCAGTCGGAGAAGTATTCGGCTTGCGTGGTGAACTGCGACGGGTCCTTATTCGGGTTCAGCTCGTCGAGAATCGTAGGCTTGCCGCCCGCAGGATCAGAAAATTGGGCCGTTAGATGAAGTCCCTGGTAGGAGAACGCCGGCTCCGCATAAAGAAAGCCCAACGACCCATGTACCCGGTAAAACCCGTTCATCGGGGCGCCGTAGGTTGTGTTGCAACTGGCCACCGCTCCGGAAGGGAACTTCATGGTCCACGACACGTTCTCTTCCACCGTATCGAATCGCCCGTCGTGATCGATCACTGACGAAAAGGCCTTCAACTCGATCGGCTCTTCGCCGGTCAGGTAGCGGCACGCGTTGAGTGAATAGACACCCATGTCCATCAATGGGCCTCCGCCAGCCAGCTTGCGGTCGAGCCTCCACTCGCCGGCCCTCTCATTAAATCCATTGGCGCTCTCGATGGCCTGGATCTTTCCCAGCTTGCCGTCTCGGATCAGCTGCATGGCCCGGAGGTTGGTTGGTTCGTAGTGGCAGCGATAGGCAATCATCAGCTTCCTGTTCGCGTCCTTACAGGCCTTGATCATCGCTAGCGAATCCGCGACCGTGGTCGCCATCGGCTTCTCACAGAGGACGTGCTTGCCCGCCTGCGCGGAACGAATCGTGTACTCCGCATGCATGCTGTTGGGCAGGGCCACGTATACCGCGTCGATAGCGGAGTTGTTCTTGATCTGGTCCATGTTCTCGTAGCTATAGATGGAGCTCTCCGGAACCCCATACTTAGCCGCCTGGGCCAGCGCCTTGTCGCGATGCCCACTCACCAGTCCGGTAATGCGGGAGTTCTTGCTGGCCAGGACTCCGGGCATGAAGTGACCCATGGAAATGCGGCCCAGGCCAATGATGCAATAACCGATCTTGCGATCGCTGCCGTTCTGCGCCAGCAGGGGCGAAACCACTTGTGAGGCAGCGCCGGCCAAGGCTAGACGATTGAACTCTCTGCGGGTAAGCATTACGGATCCTCCATTCACGGTTGCGAAGGTATTTTAGACGCGTTTCTCAAAACGAAAGACGCGAAGGGCAACCATAGCAGACCGGCCAGTCACCCCTTGTCTCTTACAATCGAGCCAGCATGCTGAAATCACTGCTCACACTTGTGTTGTTGGCGGCCAGCCCTGGACTGCGGGCACAATCTACCCCCGCGGCGGCGCTTCCGGAAGACTTGAAAGCAAAGATCGACGCGGCCGTTAACCAGATTTTGTCATCCACCAAGGTGCCCAGCGCCTCGATCGCCATTGTGAAGGATGGCCACATCGCCTATCTCCAGGCATACGGGCAAGCAAGGCTCTCTCCGGCGATGGAGGCCACACCGCAGATGCAGTACTCCATCGGGTCGATCAGCAAGCAATTCACAGCGGCCGCTGTCCTGCTCCTCGCACAAGAGGGCAAGCTGACCCTCGATGACCCGGTCGCCAAGTACCTGCCCGAGCTTACGCGCGCACGCGAGGTGACGATTCGCATGCTGCTTTCGCATACCTCCGGATACCAGGACTACTGGCCGGAGGACTACGTGATGACCTCCATGATGGTGCCCACAACCGCACAGCACATTCTGGATGTATGGGGCAAAAGGCCGCTCGATTTCGACCCCGGCACGCGATGGCAATATTCCAACACTAACTATGTGATCGCGGGTCGCATCGTGGAGCAGGTCAGCGGGGTGCCCCTGATCGACCTGCTGGAGAAACGGATCTTCGTGCCCCTGGGCATGGACAATGTCTACGATGCGGATGCCAGCCGGTTGCCGGCAACCGACCCCACCGGCTACGAGCGCCACGCCTTGGGGCCGCCCCGGCCTTCGCCGCAGGAGGGCGCAGGATGGATGTTTGCTGCCGGTGAGCTGGCCATGCCGGCCCACGATCTGGCGCTGTGGGACATCAGCCTGATCGACCGGTCGCTGCTTTCCCCAGCCTCTTACACCCAGATGTTCACGCCTGTCCTGCTCAAAAACGGCGACAGCACTGGTTACGGCCTTGGGGTCTTTCTGAAGAAAAACGATGGCCACGCGATGATTGAGCACTCCGGAGAAGTGTCGGGATTCGTCTCAGAGAACGTCGTCTATCCTGGCGACCGGGCGGCCATCGTAGTGTTCACCAATGAAATGGCCACCCAGGCTGCGAGCATGATCGCCGATCGAGTAGCGCCGATGATCCTGGGCATTGCGGCCTCCGTCCCGACCAAAGAAGAGGCTCAAGCGCTTGCCATCTTCAATGGGCTCGCGGACGGCCACATCGACCGCAAGCTCTTCACCAACTACTGCAACGCGTACTTTAACCAGCAGACGATCGAAGACTTTGCTGCCAGCCTCAAGCCGCTTGGGCCGCCGCTTAGTTTCAAGCAGACGAAGGAAGAAGCGCGCGGAGGTATGATCTTCCGCGTCTTCGCCGTCATCTTTCCCGATCGCGCGCTGAAAGTGACCACCTACGAGATGCCCGACGGAAAGCTGGAGCAATATCTCGTCATTCCGTGAGATTGACGAAAACGGCCATCTTAGCTAAGCTAGATTAGCAATCACGGGAGGCACCAATGATCACGGCGACCATTTTCGAAGCAAAGACCAACCTATCTGAACTTCTGAAGAAAGCTCAGGCAGGGGAGACCGTAATCATCACCTCTGGCCGCGATAAAAAGCCGATCGCGAAACTGGAGGCAATCCATCCCACCCCGAAGCAACGTCTGGGCGGTTTGGAAGATCCGAATTTCGTTTTGACGGACGCTTTCTGGGAAGACCTTCCGGAAGGGTGGACGGGCGAGTGAGGGTTTTACTCGATACGCACACCCTGATCTGGGCAAAGATTTCCCCGAAATCCCTGAGCCGCCAAGTAGCGAAAATCATGGCCGATCCGCTCAATGAGATTTTTGTCTCCGCGGCAACTGCATGGGAGATTGCTACGAAAGTACGTCTCGGCAAACTCCCTGGGGCAGAGGGTCTCGAGAGAAACTTCCTTGAAGCTATAGAAGACTCCGGCTATACGCTGGTGCCGATCGATGCCGAGAGCGCACTTCGCGCGGGGCGGCTCATCGCAGACCACGGCGATCCTTTTGATCGAATGCTCGCTGCTCAGTCGCTAGCGAGCGACATCCCGATCCTCAGCAAGGACACGAAACTAGATGTGTTCGGCGTTCGCCGCCTTTGGTAGACAACTTCAGCTATCGGCCCACCAACGGCTGGAACTCCGGATGCTTTGAAATGTAGTTCGCAACCAGCGGACACACCACGTCCACTTTCAATTGATTGTCGCGTGCATATTCCAGTCCCGTCTTCGCCAGTTCGCCCGCGATGCCCCGCCCGCGAAGGGCTTCGGGCACCTCGGTATGCAACAGCGTGATCCATCCCGCGCTATCCATATCAAACTCGAGGTATGCCGTCTCTCCCATCTCCTCGAGCTCGAATCGGCTCCTGGTAACGCTTCGCTTCTGCTTGCTCATACCATCTCCGGTTGGGTCTTAACTACGCCGGCTGCAACCAGGCGCTGGGCGTGGAGTGCGCAATCTCCACCTCCTCCGGCGTCATATCGACGGAAACGTCGGCGAAGAGCGGGGTGCTCAGGTAACGCTCTCCTGTATCCGGCAGCATGCACAGGATCGTCGATCCCTTGGGCGCTTCCTCACAAACTTTGAGGGCTCCCGAAAAAGTTGCGCCTGAAGAAATCCCCACAAAGATGCCTTCCTTCTTGGCGAGTTCCTTACTGCAACGCATCGCCTCCGCGTTAGGGATGCGTAAAATCTGGCTGATCATCTTCACGTCCACAACATCCCCGGTTAGCTTGGGGATGAAATCCGGGCTCCAGCCCTGCTGGGGGTGTGGTTTCCAAGCGGGATGGGGAACCGCAGGCGAGCCGTCAGGGTTTCGCTCCTGAGCAATGCCGCTGGAGAGCATGGCCGCGTCGTCCGGTTCGCAGACCACGATCTTGGTTTCCGGCCGCTCTTTGGCAAGTACGCGCGATACGCCCTTCAGCGTGCCGCCGGTGCCAAAGCCGGTCACCCAGTAGTCCAGCCGCTCGCCTTGGAAGTCGTCCAAGATTTCTTTTGCCGTGGTTCGGGAGTGCATGTCGGCGTTGGCTTCATTCTCGAACTGTCGGGTGAGAAACCAGCCATGCGCTTTTGCCAGTTCTACCGCCTTGGCGACCATGCCGAAACCTCTCCCCGCCGCGGGGGTAATCACGACCTTGGCTCCCAGGAATCGCATCAGCTTGCGCCGCTCGATGCTGAAGGTCTCCGCCATCGTAACCACCAGCGGATACCCTTTCTGGGCGCATACCATGGCCAGGCCGATGCCCGTATTGCCGCTGGTCGCCTCGATTACCGTCTGGCCCGGCTTGAGCTTCCCGGTCTTCTCGGCGTCCTCAATCACGCCCAGGGCGAGACGATCCTTGACCGAACCGAGGGGGTTGAAAGCCTCGATTTTGACAAAGAGGTTTACGCCGGGCGGAGCCAGCTTATTGATCTTGACCACCGGCGTGTTGCCGACGGTTTCGAGGATATTGGCATATTTGTGTCCCATTCGGTGTTCCTCCGGAGAAACGATCGAAGCCTTCCCAAGATAACGCGTTTCGCGACGACTGGGAGAGCCGTCTGGGTGAGATATGATTCCGCACTGTGAACAGAAGATCCCTGATCAAGAGTCTCGCAGCCGTTCCTTTGGCCTCGGCGTTCCAGGCGGCGGCCCCGCTGGGAAGGGTCAAAATCACCGGCTTTGCGATCCACAAGGTTTCTGTGCGCTGGCGCGATCTGATGTTTGTCGAGGTGCACACCGACGCGGGTATCACCGGGCTGGGTGAGGCGACGCTTGAGAGCCGCACCGACATAGCCGAGTCGGTGCTCCACTGGCTGGAGCCGGAGTACGTGGGGCTCGATCCCGCTGGTCCGGAAGCGCACTGGGATCGCGTCTACTATGTGGCCACGCGCTGGCGTAACGGCCCGGCTTTGATGACCGGGCTCTCGGCTATCGATATGGCGCTTTGGGATATCGAAGCCAAGCGTTTGGGAGTGCCTTTGTACGCGCTGCTTGGTGGGCCGATCCAGAACAACTTGCGTGTTTACTTCACCCATTGGGATGCATCGATGCCGCCCGGGAAGCGCGATATCGCTGCGGTCACCGACCTGGCTGCGCGCACACGCGAGGAAGGCTGGACCGCAGTCAAGTACACGCTGCCCCAGGCCGACTCGGAACTCGAGCGCATCGATCGTGACGTCGCTGAATTGGCTGCGATTCGCAAAGTGTTTGGGTCGCAGGTGGATATTGCGCTCGAATGTGCGGAGACATTTACGGTGCGCTCGGCGATTCAGTTTGCCAACGCGATTGCGCCCTATCATCCGCTATTTATGGAGGAGCCGACTTTGCGCGAGAATCCCGCAGGGTTGGGTGAGGTGGCGGCGAAGAGCCCGGTTCCCATTGCCACTGGCGAGGGGTTGTTCTCGCGTTTCGAGTTCAAACAGCTGCTCGACGTGAAAGGGGCGGCGATTATCCAGCCCGATGTGATGCATGCGGGCGGGGTGACGGAGTTGCGCAAGATCGCCAACATGGCGGAGACGTATGGGGTAGAAGTGGCGCCGCATCAGTGCAGCGGACCGATAGCCCACATGGCGTCGATGTCCACCATGTCGGTGTGCCGGAATTTCGTGATTCACGAATGTGAAGGCGAGGATAACGACTTGTTCCGCGAGATGACCGAAGGCACCTACCCGACACAGAAGGATGGCCGGGTTCGATTGCCGGATGCCCCAGGTCTGGGGATCGAAGTCAACTTCGCCGAGTTTGAACGCAAGTGCCCGTACAAGGCGATCCGATCGCGGGCACAGTTGAAGCTGTAAAAGCCGCGGAAAACTGGTGAAGAGATCTGCGGTCGCGACAACCAAGGTGGGGTTGTAGCGAATTCGGAAGGAGCCCACCATGCTTTAGAGTCCATAGCCACGAGAGGTGCAGGTATACTCTGCCCGGGTTAAACTAGGTGCAGTCTCCGAGCCGGGATGGCGGAACTGGCAGACGCAGCGGACTCAAAATCCGCCGAGGGCAACCTCGTGGGGGTTCGACCCCCCCTCCCGGCACCACATCTACCTCTCCTTTAATCATTCATTTGCTATAAGTTACGGGGCTCCAGGCCCACGCGTTCTAACCGGGCGAAAATCGAGTTGCCCTCCTTCGGTACAAATACGGTACAGCGCGCATCCTCCCTGTTTTGAATGACTTGCTAGACTTGGGGTGTTTTTGCCCATTCGTCAGCCTACGTTTGTCTACGGTTTAATTACGCTCGACTACGGGCTGCGTGGCGGATAATCGGTCCGCCAACAGAGGTATTCGCCCGTGTTTGACTATCCAGGCCATTTGGCTCTGGAGCGGCATATCGGGGTTCGAATCCCTGGGGGGCAAGACGCGGCGCAAGTACAACGGCGCAATGATCCATGCGACTCAATCTATCAAGGAATTCCAGGAGTCAGGATTGCTGCCAGTCGTATCCGAGAGCTGCCCTACAAAAATCTTTCTTGTTAACCCCGAGATGGACCGAAAGGTGTACCGGGAGGCGTCTCACCTAAACGACACGGAATTAGATCTCATCGGCGGGCTTGTTCCACCGGGTCAGATGCTGATTTCGCAAAGCGCAGACGTCGAAGAAAGTGGGGTTGAACGTGGATTCCATTTCGCACTGGATGACCACTAACAATCCTCGCGACAATCGAAAAGAATCGAGTACTTCAACCATTTCGGAATCGCGGACGGTTTACGCCGCTTGGCTCAAGATCCTCCGTTTGAGGTCGAGAAGAAAACCATCTTGATGAGCTTCCGCGCATAGCCACGCCAGACAATACAAAAATGCTTCGCGTGACCATGGTCAAGACAATGCCGCATACCCGCTTGCACGGCAAGGGCTAATTTCCTAGCAGCGTGCTGTAAAAGCCACTTTCTCTTAGTATGTGTTGCTGTTACTAAGGGATCAGGGATCATGCGCGGAACCGATCATCAACAAGGGCATGTGTTCAGTTAGTTGTCGCCGGAGGAGCGGGTGCGAAAGGACCATCCGCTTTGGACTGTGTTGTCAATGACGAATAATATTTTTATTGCGGGGATGCGCAAGTTGAAACATCGCCGACTGCACAAGGTCGGATGGAAGTTCATCTTCGCGACGGCGGCTTACCTATTCCGGGGATGCGAAATCTAAGCAGGCCTGCACCGCAAACCGCATGAAGCTACTGCAGAGTTCTCTATGAGACCGACAGAGGCCTCATAGAGAACCAAAATACTGAACTTAGAACCCGGAAAATGCTTAAAGCACCGATGAAAATCGAAACAGCAGCAATAAAACCCGGTTTTTCAGCAGCCTGCTAGTACTACTGTGTTATAAAAATGGAGCTCCACAAAAAGGACAACCCGAGAGTTGCCGGAGCAGGATCCGTGCGATGGTCTGACGAAGGGTAGCAATGGAGCAGGGATTATGCCGCTCCCCGCGCACGGGGCGAGCCCCGAGGATGGAATTGCGTGGGCATTGCGGGGAAGGATAAGTCCAGCTGACCGGCGCGAGCGGAGGGGGAAAAACGGCTCCGTTCGGCCACCAGGAACCCATAGGCCGCAATGCAGAGGGTGGCGTGATGGTGGAACCCGCGCCAGCCTCGTCCTTCATAGTGGCCAAGTCCCAGTTCCTGCTTCAGCTCCTGGTAGTCGCGTTCGATGATCCAGCGATGTTTGGCCAAATGCACCAGATCGGGAAGCGTGGTGTGGGCGGGCAAAGTGGAGAACCAGTACTTGGTGGGTTCTGATTCTTGCTTCGGCCACTCGATGAGCAGCCACTCTTGCGGATGGGGTTCGCTGTTCCAGTAATCCCGATGGGCCGGATGTATGCGCAGAGCGGCAAAACGGGAACGCAGCGGCTTACCGCTTCCTTCCCGCCAGTGCACCATCTTCCAAGCCGAGGAAGGTAAGCTGATGGCCAACGCGCGCACCGACATCGGAGCGTGCTGACCATTGCGGCGTAGCAACTTCGTGGGACGTCCGATTCCTTTCCACTTCCGCTTGGGCAGCGGGGCTTCCCCCGGAGGCCACACACTAACCGCCGATTGGATGCCCACCACATAAAGCAAACCCAATTCGCTGATGCCATCACGAAACCCCGTGTCGTTGCCATAGCCAGCATCGGCGAGCACCGGAGCCGTGGGGATCTCCCGCTGCACGGCGCTGCGAATTTGTTCGAGTGCAATCTCCGGCTTGGTTTGAAAACGAATTTCCGACGGCACGCCTGTAGCTTTTCTCCGCCGCTTGTCCTGAGCCCACACTTCCGGTAAGTAGAGACGCCAGGCTATGGGCAGACTTGCTGCAGCCGTGCTTACGGACAAACTGACCGCTACCCGGCAGTTCTCCTGCTTGCCCACCTGTCCACAGTACTGTCGCGTGACCCCCACCGAATGAGTTCCTTTTTTCACCAGTCCGGTGTCATCCACGACCCAAGCTACCATCCCCCCTTGCTTCTGCATGGCGGGCAGCACGTGCTGGCGCACCGCTTGCAAGATATCATCGTCACTCCAGGGGGCATGGGCCACGAGATGATGTAAAGACTGATGGGCTTGGCGCACGTTGTCGGGACACAGACGCGCCGCCATCGGTTCCACACTCTTGCGTTCCCCAGGCAGCAGCAAGCCGGTGCAATAAGACTTCAGAGGAACCATGCGATCCAGGTGCCCCGCGGCTTGCGCCAGGCGTTCAAGATAGGCCGCGAAGCGTTTTTGTTGGGCGCCTGGCGCTAAAGAGTGGGCGCTCATGACCAGCAACTTAACATCAAAGATGCTTTGCCAAAAGTACTCTATCAGTCGAGCGACTCTACTTTATAACACAGTAGTACTAGGCGCGCTCAACTGAATGGAGCATGAAGACCAATGTTCCCGGTCTGCGCTGAGCGGAAACCCGCATGGGTAGCAAACTCTGCGGATTTGCTCGAACACGTCGCTTCTTCGGGCATGATACCGTTTGGCCCCCCACCCTCCCGACGCAGTAATTCGGGCACTTGCGGAATTCTCAGGCTGCCTGCGCGAGAAACCCGGTCGGTCACCCTAAAGAACAATACAGGCGAATCACTGTTGGGTTGGGTGGGTTTGACCACCACCGGGACAAGCAGAATGGAAGTACCACGTTGGGGAACTTAGGGCCAGATATAAACGCGGCAGGAGCGCGGCCGTGCGACGCAAAGGAGGTGCCGTGGCGATTCAATTCAACGTAAAACAATGCTGTGATCTGCAGTTCCTGCGCTCACGTGAATGGCTTGTCACCAATGGTATCGGCGGATATGCTTCTTCCACCATTGCGGGAATGAATACACGGCGTTACCACGGTCTGCTGGTTGCAGCAACGGCGCCGCCCCTGGGAAGGCTTGTCCTGCTCTCGCAACTTGAGGACATCCTGGTGGTGGACGGTACGCGCTTCTCTTTGTGCACCAATCTCTACGCGGGCGACGTAGTTGCGCCCCACGGATACCTCCATCTCATTGACTTCCGTCTCGATCCAAACCCCGTATTCACCTATGCTCATGGCGAGTGGAGGGTCACGAAGAAAATCTGGATGGTCCCCGACCAGAATGCGACCGTCATCGAATATAACCTGAGTGGAACCAACCGGCGCAGTGAGGTATTCCTCGAAGTGAGGCCCTTGATTGCGTTCCGTGATTACCACGGCACGACGCACGAAAACGAAACCCTCAATCGGACGGTGGAACAGGGGGATGGAGAGGTATCCATCCAGCCCTATGCCAGCCTTCCCAGGCTGCATCTATCGCACGGCGCCGCGACCGTGCAGGTTGATGGATACTGGTACCGCCATTTCGTCTACGAGGAGGAGCGCCGGCGCGGCCTCGACGACACGGAAGATCTCTTTAGTCCGCTGGCCTTGCGCGCCTGCTTGAGCGAGACAGGGTCTTTTCGGCTGATCGCATCCACTGAACCTGTTCCCGTCACCATGGTGAAACAACCAAGGCGAGATGAGATTTCCCGCGCATCGCTGACCCACGATGGCGTTCGCGCCGATTTTGGCAAATCCGATTTGATCCCAATGCTCTATAAGGCGGCCGATCAGTTCATTGTGACGCGCGCTCCATTCAAGACCGCGATCGCTGGCTACCATTGGTTCGGCGACTGGGGCCGTGACACCATGATTGCACTCCCGGGTCTGCTCCTGGCTACGGATAGGCCCGCTCTCGCCAAAGAGATTCTGCGCCAGTATGTGCGTCATATCGACGGCGGCATGCTGCCCAATCGCTTTCCCGACGATGGCGAAAAACCGGAATACAACACCGTGGACGCGACCCTTTGGTTCTTCGAAGCAATTCGGCAATACGTGGACTATCGCAAGGATGCCAGGTGGCAGCTTGAGGCCGTCGAGCTTTTGCGCAACGAACTCTACGCGCCGCTCAAGGAGATTATTCACCGCCATATTGGGGGCACACGCTATGGCATCCACTCCGATGAAAAGGGTTTCCTGTGGGCAGGAACCGCAGATACGCAACTCACCTGGATGGATGCCCGGGTGGACGATATCGCCATCACACCACGTCACGGACGCGCGGTGGAGATTCAAGCCCTCTGGTACAACGCATTGCGCAGCTTCGCCGGGTTCGCAGTGCTGCTCGGGGACGAGCCAGCCGCTGACTCATGCACTGCTCTGGCAGACAAGCTCAAGCAGAACTTTCCTGGTGCCTTCTGGAACGAGCAGCAGGCATGCCTCTTCGACGTAGCAGGCGACGGAGGCAACGACGCCTCCATCCGGCCGAACCAGGTTTTTGCCGTCAGTCTGCACCATCCTCTGCTATCGGGGCCGATGGCGCGGCAGGTGATCGATGCGGTAGAGCATACTCTGCTCACACCATACGGGCTGCGAACTCTCGCCTCCGCAGATCCTCACTACAAGGGACAGTACCAGGGCGATGCGAGGAGCCGTGATAGCGCCTATCACCAAGGCACTGTATGGCCGTGGCTCGCCGGCCCGTTCTTCCTTGGCAAGCTCATCGTTCACCAGTTTTCGGCCGAGGTTCTGGGCGACGTGGATCGTTGGCTTTCTGCTTTCGCCAGGCACCTGGAAGAGGCGGGAGTCGGACAGGTATCGGAAATTTTCGACGGAGACTACCCGCACTCGCCGCGCGGATGTATCGCGCAAGCCTGGAGTGTCGCGGAAATTCTAAGTCTTGCCAAACTGGTTTCGCGGCGCCTTGCCACGCGAACAACAGAATCGACAGGCAAGTAGACGCTTGCGGAATCGGAGTTTCAACTTGAAAAGCAAATCAAAGGTACTGATCCTGGGCGGCGGATTCGCCGGCGTGGAGACGGCGCGGCAGCTTGAAAAAATGCTCTCCCCTGACGAGGCCGAGCTACAACTGGTCAGCCGTGACAACTTCGTTCTCTTTACCCCCATGTTGCACGAAATTGCTGCCAGTGACCTCGACATTACGACCATCGTTAATCCTGTCCGCAAGATGATTCGACGTACGCATTTCATGCAGGCCGATGTCCAGACGATCGACTTGAATTCACGCGGCGTAACGGTCGCTCACGGCATGGATCGTCATATCCATCGGTTGGACTTCGACCATCTCGTGATCGCCATGGGCGCGGTGCCGAATTTTTATGGCATGAAGGATATCGAGGCGCGCGCTATGACGATGAAGTCTCTTGAAGATGCGATCAAGTTGCGCAATCGTATGATTGCTCATCTGGAAGAAGCCGATCCAGATTGTTCAGCAGATTCGCGTCCCGCGCTGCTGACCATGGTGGTTGTCGGCGGGGGCTTCGCAGGTGTGGAAACAGTGGCGGGAATTCGCGACTTTCTAGAGTCTGCGCTGAAGTCTTACTCAAATTTGCGCACATCCATGCTGCGGATTATCCTGGTCCATTCCGGGCCACATCTGCTGCCGGAGCTGGGCGAGCGACTGGGGCGATACGCCGAGAGCAAGCTCCGTGCGCGTGGCATCGAGGTACTGACGGAGCAGAAAGTGACCACCGCGACTGCCAAAGGCATCACTCTCAAGAATGGCAATTTCATCCCAACCAGCTTCGTCGTCTGGACGGCGGGCAATGCAGCCTCGCCGCAAATCGCTGCTCTCGCATTCGCCAACCAGTCCGGGAGACTGGAGACCAATCTCATGCTACAGGTTGCCTCCGCGCCCGATGTCTGGGCGCTTGGTGACTGCGCAATGGTTCCGGATGGAAAGGGCGGCTTTCATCCGCCAACCGCGCAACACGCATTACGGCAGGCGAAAACTGTCGCTACGAATATCACAAGGACGATTCGAGGCGGCCCTCTTGAGCCCTTCTCCTTTAAGACGATCGGACAACTCGCCGCGATTGGCCGCCGCACCGGTGTGGCACAGATCATGGGCCATCGTTTTTCCGGCTTCCCGGCCTGGTGGATGTGGAGAACAATTTATCTTTTGAAACTGCCGCGCTTTGAAAAGCGTTTGCATGTTGCGCTCAATTGGACCCTCGATTTGCTGTTCGCTAAAGATACGGTACAGTACGTATCGTTTCGAGCAACGAGAGACGCGGAGGCTGAGTCGCCAACTATCCCTCCGGCTGTCGCTGTTGCAGAAGCTGCCGGCGAACTCCATCTCTAAGTCTGAGTCGTCTGACTCCAGGAGGACCGCACTATCTAAAGTCCCGCAAACCAGTCGTAGCCAAGCTTCGTCCAGTAATCGTCAGGCTTGATGTTTGTGTACGCGATCAGTCCGATGCGTTTGATCTGCTTGTAGCCGTATTTGGTGGGCATGTGCAGGCGCAGCGGAGCCCCATGAAACTGAGTCAGCGGAGCGCCCATCATCTCGGTAACCAGAAGCGCCTGCGGATGCCTTAGGGCGGTGAGATCGTAGCCCGTGTAATAGTCTCCGTTTGGCGTCTCCATGTAGACGAAGCGTGGCTCCCGGCCGTCGATCAGGGTGGGGGGATACAACTCCAGGAAGTCACGCATGCGCACGCCAGCCCAGTGCACGATCTGGCTCCACCCCTCGATGCACTTGAACTGTGTTACCAGTTCCTGCCGTGGAAGAGCCTGGATGTCGGCCATCGTGAGCAGCAGACCTGGCGTGCCGGCGTGCAGCGTCGATCGGCTTTCGCCCGCCTCTTCTCCGCCGCGCCGGGGACGCCCGTTGCGCGCCTCATCCTTGATGGCGGTTTGCATCATGGATGCAGGCGCCATCTTCTCAGCGGTCAGCATGTTCGGGTCCACCTTGGTATCGTGGCCTGCACTCTCTTTGTCCGCCGCAGTCGTGTATCTGTACTCCCAGGCAGTCACGTCCGGGACGAACTGCGATCGCTCCTGGGCGTCGCGAACCCCGACCACCTGGAGGCGATAACTGTCCGGCTCGAGCATGTCCTTCAGGCCATAAATCCCGTTGACGCGCAGATCTCTGGCGCGCGACAGCGGATAGGTCGGCGCAAGTGCATGGCTATCGAAAACCGTGCGTGAAATATCGGCGTTGAACCGGAAGGCGTTTCGCAGCGGAGGCGGCTGCATCAAATCACGGGTATCGTTGTACAGGTAATGGTATGCGCCATACGCTGCGATGGATGCTCCGGCCGCTACCAGAAAGGCACGGCGTGTGTATCTGCGTGACTCAGAGAGCACCTGCTCATTGGCCGCGGCATCTGCAAGCCGCACGTCGTTTTGCGTGGCTTCGGGGGAAGCAGCGGGATCATCAGATACGGTCTCGCCTGAGTTCTGCGGAGTGGACTCATCTTCGGACTCATTCATCTCCAGCTCTTCCTTTCTTCTTCCAGTGACGGAGCTTCTACTCGCTGTAGTTCACGCCCACTGACCATTGCACGAAAGTTATTCCACCCGGCGAGACTGACCTGCGCCACGTGAATGACAAAGAATCCGAGAAATCCCATCGTGATCCAGAAGTGGAGCCAGCGCGCCATCTCGTAGCCGCCTAGCAGGGATGTCAGCCAATGCGCGGACGTCGGCTTGTAGATGGCCAGACCGGTCAATAACATTCCTGCTCCCATCACGATCACGCCGGTGTACGCGATGCGCTGGCCCCCGTTGTACTTGGTCTGTCTGGGCAGGCCTTTACGAAGGTGAAGGTCGACCAGCGTAACTTGAATCGCGTCGCGGATGCTGTGACGCTCGGGCACCAGAAACCGCCACTCTCCCGAGAGCCAGAGAAAGAGCACGTAGGCAATCCCGTTCAGAGCGAAGATCCACATGAAAAAGAAGTGGAATCCGAGGCCCTCTGTGACGTGGTACGGCACGTTCAGCTTTTGATAGAACCAATTCGGAAAGAAGCGAATGACCGTGAAATGTCCAATCCCGATGCGGTAGACACGATGTGGATACTTATAGGCATTATCGGAGTCGTTCCAGTAGATCAGCAGTCCACTCCAGACCATTGTGGACAGAATTGGAAAGTTGATCCAATGCATCCAGCGGATCGCAAGCGGGTGCTTTCGCTCCAGGCGGATCCTCTCGACCGCCGCTGGTTCGTGTGACGAGAGCGCAGAAGCATGATCAGCATTTGCCGCCGGGTTCGAGAGGTTCATGAGGTTTCTCCTTCGCAGATCCACGACAGTGCTTCGCAGTAAGGTGCAGGCGCCTTCTGCTGTTATTGTCCCAAATCGCCCGCGAAGCTTACCTGCAGAGAACTACAGGTTCGGGCACAAACTTTAAGTCGGCACGACGCGGGGCGCGGGATGAAATCTGCTCCGCCGCCTGCCATTGCGCTTGTCTTTAACCTGCCGGGGTAAATTGCCGCGGGCGCACGCTTTCTTGCTTCCGACGATGCAAAGGGGGTGAGCTGTGCGGCGAGCCTTCCGCATCGCTCAGCTCTTGACCTGAAGAAAAGTATGGGCTCGCGCCTGTCATGAGCGGGGTTCTTTTGCAATTGCATTTGTTGCATCATCAGCGTATCGAAGCCGCTAACTCACGCCCTAATGGCCGTGAGGATAGGTGGTGCCCGAGCTCCATCCTGGTGATCATCGCCGGACCGAAACGGTGGGAAAGGTTTAACACAATGGCTTCTTTAGTCCCCCTTCTCAAACCTTGTCCTCGCGCGTATCGTGCGCCAGCAATGGAAGAGGCATTGTTGGTTCGAGCGGCAAAGTCGGGAGACTCGCATTCTTTCATTAAACTGAGCTCTCCATATTTAAGCCGGCTCATGGGTCAAATCAACCAAATCACCAGGAACAGGGCAGACACCGAAGACGTAGTACAAGACGCTCTGCTGCGTGCGTTTGCCCATCTCGATACTTTTGATGGCAGATCAAGCTTTTCGACCTGGCTTACCCGGATCGCAATCAACTGTGCGCTTATGCGATTGCGCAAAAGAAGCCTCATATCTAACTCGCTGGACTGTTGTCCCCGGAGTGATGAGGAGTCATGGCACAGCTGGGAACCCGTCGATTCTAGGGAGACGCCGGAAGAACTCTTGATAAAGCACGAACGACAGAAGTTGCTCCATGAGGCGATTCTTCGGCTTACTCCCAGGCTCCGCGAAGTCATCCAGCTGGAGCAATCCGGAGGCGTTTCGCTTAAAGATATCGCCAATCTTCTTGGCATTTCAGTTGGTGCCGTTAAATCGAGGTTGTCGCGAGCTCGGCGAGCCTTGCGCAGTTCGATGATGGAAACAGATCTTACTCTGAATAGCCTAACGTAAGAGCATTCGAAGTAAAGTCATTTGCATTAGGAGATGCGTCTGCGTGGCGTCAGTCACAGCATTGCTCTTCCTTGGCCAGCATCAAACGTTTCGCTTGAGTGCGTCTCCTTTCCATCTGACACTGCTGAAAAATACAGGTAGATGACTATTGAAAACGGCTTGGTCCTGCCTCGCTGAGCATGTAATCTCAGACTTTGCCGCTTGGACTACTTGGCTGTCCTTCGAATGAGAGGATCCGATGGCGAGTAACGCTGGGCAATAGGGGTGCTCTTAGCCGGACTGAGGCATCCGACCGCATAAGCTGAGTGGAGAAGGGTAGCTGCTTCTGGGCCTGACGATTTATCTACTCGAAACCATTTTCAGCGAATGTTCGCCATGAAACAAATCAGGCTGATGATCGTCGAGGATCATCCTGTATTCCGCGAAGGATTGAGCATGATTATTGCTTCACAGCCCGATATGGTCCTGGTAGCCCAGGCTGCCACGGCGGAAGAGTCGTTGCGCGAGTATAGAAGCGCCAGGCCCGATGTCATTTTGATGGACCAAAGGCTGCCTGGCGCCTCGGGCACCGACGCTCTCATCTCCATCCGTACGGAGTTTCCTGACGCCCGCATCATGATGCTGACCACTTCCAGTGGAGACATCGATATCCAGCGCGCGTTGCGTGCCGGTGCGGCAGCGTACGTTCTTAAGAGCACGCTCAAGAGCGAGCTATTGAATGTGATCCGTGCGGTTGCCGCAGGGCGCAAGCACGTCCCTTCCGACGTCGCCAACCGGGTTGCCGAGCACCTCGGACACGAGGACCTCACTCGACGGGAGCTGGAAGTGCTCGAATTGATTCGTGACGGAAACAAGAACAAGCAGATTGCCGATCAGCTCTCTATCTCGGAAACAACGGTTAACTTTCACATCAGAAACATCGTAGGAAAGCTACAGGCGAAGGACCGGACTCACGCGGTTACGATTGCGCTGCGGCGAGGTTTGCTACAGATATAATTCTTGTGAGCTAGAGCGAGCATTGTGGTATGCCGAGGCCCAGTCAACGAAAACCGCGTCATTGGGCTGTAGCAGGAATTATTTGCCTTATGCTGCTTGCCGCTGCCCCTTTAGCGCCGGCGCTGGAACCGTCAACCAGATTATCTCAATACGCCCATCAGGTCTGGCGCTTCGGTGATGCCGGGCTGCTGGGCACGCCACAAAGTCTCACCCAAACCACTGACGGCTACATATGGCTCGCCACTTCCAACGGTTTATTTCGCTTCGATGGAGTGCACTTCACCCGCTGGACTCCTCCACCAGGCGAGTCTCTACTCAGCACCTCCATGTGGTACGCATTCGGGGCGCGGAACGGCTCGCTGTACGTTGGAACCGATCTCGGCCTGCTGCGCATTACTGATGGGCATGTCCATATTTATCCTGGTAGTCCTCGTTGGCCCGGACCGTTTCTCGAGGACAGTGTCGGCAACGTTTGGATGGGGGTCAGCGGCCTCGACACCGATCCAAGTTCACTGTGCAAGGTGGGCAGTAACCATCTCGATTGTGTAGGAACCCGCGATGGCTTCGACTGCGCGCGCGGCGTTTCCAACACCATAGACGCCAATGGATTCTTCTGGGTCGGCAGTACGAAGGGGATCTGCCGTTGGAAACCAGGCGTCACCCCCGAATTCAACCCCATTCCTGCTCTTCTCCGCAGCAAAGGTTTGAGCTCCATTACCAGCCTGGCGAGCCGTTCAGACGGCTCCATGTGGGCGGGCACCGAACTTCAAGGCGAAGGCGGAGGCCTTCTCCATTTAGCGAATGGAGAATGGAACACCTATGTGGCTCCGGGAATCGACGGCGGCACGCTCTCTGTCTCTGTGCTTTACGCCGTGCGCAATGGTTCTCTCTGGATTGGCACCAACAACGCCGGCCTGTATCGGCTCGCAAACGGCCGCCTCGATCACTTCACCACCTCCGATGGACTAAGCAACCAGAATGTCCTCTCGATCTTTGAGGACCACGAAGGGGGCGTCTGGGTGGTTACGCCGATGGGCGTTGACTATTTCCGCGACTACAGCGTCTTGACCGTCACGGCGAATCAGGGCTTTCTTGCCGGTCATGCCGTTGGAGTTGCCGCAGATCATCATGGGTCTGTATTTTTTGCCAGTAACATCCTGGCTCGGCTCCGCAATGGAGTCGTAAGCATGATCAGAGATGCGGGGGGCAAACCTCTCAACGGCCTTCAGTTCCTCTTCGCCGGCTCGAACGATGATGTCTGGCTCGCCGCCGGGGGCCGCCTATCGCTGATGAAGAATGAGAACACGATCTCAAGCGTATGGAGCAATCCAGAACCAGGCGCAGCATACATTGACTACATCGCCGAGGATGCCCATCACGACATCTGGGCCGCGGTCCAGAATTTGAGGTCAGGAGAGCCGTTCCTGGTTCAGGTCCGTAATGCTCAGGTGATCGGCAAATACGACGGAACATCTGTCCTGGGGAATCAAGTCATCAATGCGCTGGCGCCCGACCTTGCCGGAGGCCTGTGGGTGGGTGGCTCTGTGCACGGATTGTTTCGCTTCCACGACGGCCGTTTCTCGCGCGAACCCGCGGGTGGTTTCGACGGCCGGGTGGAGAATCTGATGGAAGAACCAGGCGGCGCCCTCTGGATCGTGACTCAACGTGGTTTTCTCCGCTATCAGGGCGGACGCCTCCGGAGCCTTACGGCGGCCAACGGCTTGCCTTGCGACAGCGCCGTGAACATCCAGGAGGATGGCCACGGATCCAAATGGTTTTACCTCCATTGTGGTGTCGTGCGCCTATCCGACGCTGTTTTGGCCTCGTGGTGGCAGGGTTCTTCCGCCGCTGTCAAGGGAACAATCTTCGATGCGTTTGCGGGGGCCCGGCCGAATCTCTCCAGCGGAAGCCCGGCGCAGACACCAGACGGCCAGCTGTGGTCGGCCAACGATTACGGCTTTCAGGTAATCGATCGCCATCACCTGCCGTTTAACTCCATTCCCCCTCCAGTTGTCATTGAAAGAGTAGTTGCGGATGGAAAGGTGATGGCGATCAACCACGACCTCATCATGCCCTTGCACACTCAGCAGATAGAGGTCGATTACGCAGGCTTGAGCCTTCTCGTCCCGGAGCTGGTACGTTTCCGCTACCGCCTGCAGGGTCACGATAAAGACTGGATCGATGCGGAAGGACGCCGGGAGGCCTTTTACAACGATTTAAGCCCGGGCCGGTATGTGTTCCACGTTGTGGCCTGTAACAACGATGGTGTGTGGAATACGCAGGGAGTTCATCTGGTCTTCACGATCTTGCCGGCCTGGTACCAGACCGCGCTCTTTCGTTCATTGATGATTCTCCTGATCGTGACCGTGACATCCCTCGCTTATCTGTATCGGCTGCGTAGTTATGGTGCTTCGTTGAAGCTGCGTTTTGAGGAGCGACTGTTGGAGCGGACCCGCTTGGCGCGCGACCTGCACGATACCCTCTTGCAAACCATCCAGGGAAGTAAAATGGTGGTTGACGATGCGCGTGAACACGTAGGCGATCCGCGCATCACCGGCCATGCTCTTGAGCGGCTTTCCGATTGGCTGGACCGTGCCAGCGCTGAGGGTCGGGCTGCTTTGGAAGCCTTGAGGATGTCATCGATCGAGTCAAACGATCTGGCGGAGGCTCTCCGCCAGGTAGCTGACGATTGTAATCCGGCAGAGAGAATCAGGTTAAATTTTCATGCGACCGGATCGAGCAGGGAACTGCATCCTATCGCCCGCGATGAGATCTACCGTATTGGTTACGAAGCCATTCGCAATGTCTGCGCCCACTCTGGGGCCACCGAGTTATGGATCTCGCTCGAATATAGAAGACGGTTTCGCCTGGAAATCAGGGACAACGGCGCCGGTATCGATGAGGAGATTTTGCGCAGCGGCAAGTCTGGCCACTTCGGTCTTGCGGGCATGCGGGAACGGGCATCTGGTATTGGAGGCCAATTGCGCATCTGGGCGGCGCCCCAGGGTGGCGCGGTGGTCTCGTTCGTGGTGCCCGGGCAGGCGATCTATAAGAAACCCATTCACGGAGATATTTCCCGGCTACTCGCCTTCTTTCGGGCGCGTGGCCGTCCCCGGCGGCGCTGATAACCGATATCGGGAGCTGCTATCCTTGATCCTGAGCATGTCTCATGGGCCGCGTTCGTAGCCGGGGAAGGTCTTAGGATATGGCCAAAAATCTTCAGGACAAAATCGAAGAATGCCAGCTCATCCGTGAGATTTGCCAGGGCAACACAGAGCTGTTTCGCACCCTCATCGAACCGTACCAGCGCAGCGTGTTCAGCATCGCTTATTCAGTCGTGAGCAACGCCGCTGACGCGGAGGAGGTTGCGCAGGAAGTATTCTTGAAAGCCCTCAAGAACCTGGCAAGCTTTCGTGGCGAGTCCAAATTCAGCACCTGGCTGATTCAGATTACGTTAAATGAAGCGCGGACATTGCTCCGCCGCACCCGCGCCCATCTGTTCGAATCTTTGGATGGACCGCCAAGCAATGAGCAAAACGACCGCGGCTACATCCCCAGAGATCTGGCGGATTGGCGAGAGATTCCCAGCGAAGCGTTGGCTCGCAAGGAGTTACGGCAAAAGATTGAGCAGACGCTCGAGTGCCTGCGGCCCATTTATCGAGAGGTTCTGGTGCTTCGTGATATGCAGCATTTAAGCGTTGCAGAGGCGGCTGAGGTGCTCGGCATTTCCAGGGACCTGGTGAAAACGCGCTTATCGCGGGCAAGATTGCAGATGCGCGAGGCCCTTGCGCCGGGATACGACGGCAGCTGGACTGTTGCCTCGAAGGCGTATAAAGGAGTAAGGCCGTGGTAGTTCTGGTTGAAGTCTGGCAGCGACTATGGAACCTGTGATCGAAATCAGTTGCACAGAAGTGTGGCAGGAAGTCTCGAGCTATATCGACGGAGATGTCACGCCCGAGCTCAGGGCGCGGATGGAGAAGCACTTCAGCAAATGCCGTCACTGCAAAGCCGTACTGGACGGTACCCGGAACAGCGTGCGCCTGCTAACCGACGGCGATTGGTTTCCGTTGCCGGAAGGATTTGCTGAGCGGCTGTTTGAGCGTTTTTCGTGTGGCGAACGCGACGGCAAACCCTAAGCCGAAGTGCCGTCCAGAGCGCGCAGGGTGTCGTCAATCAAGACCCGCTCATGGTCGTTATTGTCTATATAAACCACAATCCGCCACCCCAGGGCCGGGTCGTGCTCCCAGATTTCTGTGTATCGCGTTTGCCTTGTCTCTGTAGGTCCGCCCGACCTTGGGCGCAGCGTCATCACATGCCAGCCATAGTCCACTGCCATTCCGTCTGCCAGTTTTACCTCGATGATGATCGGTGAGAGCTCAACTGCGTTCTCTCTCAATAACTTCTCCAGCCTGGCTTTCAGTACGGTCTTGGCGTCGATGTGAGCGAGGGTCGGCTGCCCCTCGCTCAGGTCGGTGAAAGCATCGGCAAAAAATGAAAGTATTTCTTCTACATTGCCCAGACCGTAGCTGCCACAGAGCCGGGTCTTGGCCGCATGGATGACGTAACGATCGTCCAAGTTTGCCACTCCTCTCTCCGTCGATTCTTACACGGGCGCCGCAGTGCCGGCTTTCCTTCACCTTCCGGCCAGGAAAAAGCGCGAGCCCGTCACTTCTTGGCTTGTCCAGACTCTAACGCTGGTAACTGAATCTGGCTGCAATCGCCGGCTTTCAATCGTAGAGAGGAATTTTCCATCATGTCGAACGGAAATTGCAATGACGGAGACCAGGACAGCCCTCAATCCCGCACCGATCCCATCCGCATCATGTCGGTGGAGGATCATCCTGTCTTCCGCGAAGGTCTGAGCATGATCCTGGGGTCCCAGCTGGACATGCTGGTGGTTGCGCAAGCGACCACACCGGCTGAGGCGGTGCAGCAATTTCGCAATCACAGGCCCGATATCGTACTGATGGACTATCGGCTCCCTGGAGGAACGGGGATCGACGTCCTCATCGCAATTAGAAAGGAGTTTCCCAAGGCAAATGTCGTCATGCTGGCGACTACGGACGGAGACGTGGTGATCGAGCGAGCACTCCGAGCGGGGGCAGCTTCCTATGTTTTAAAGAGCGTCCCCAAGCATGAGCTATTTGAGATCATTCGCTCCGTTTACCGTGGGCGCAGGTACATTCCCTCCAACGTGGCCCGCCGGCTGGCAGAGCATCTGGGAGCCGAAGATGTGACCGCACGGGAACTGGATGTCTTGCGGCTGATTCGAGATGGGCACCGTAACAAGCAGATCGCTGATCGCCTTTCTATCGCTGAAACCACGGTCAATTACCACATAAGAAACATTACCGGTAAGCTTCAGGCGAACGATAAAACGCACGCTGTAAGCATCGCCGTGCGGCGAGGATTACTACAAATCTGAACCCTGCCATCGTCAGCAACAGTGGACAGATGCAGCCCATCGTCGTGGACGAACTCTATGGTCTCGCTTTAACCACGGGCGGCTCGGTCGCTTGAAAAATCGCCCAGGCGGCATTGATCAATCCTATATGGCTGAAAGCTTGGGGAAAGTTGCCCAACATTTCGCGCGTATCCGGCAGGATCTCTTCCGCCAGCAATCCGACATCGTTGGCGAAGCCCGCTGCCCGCAAGAAAGTTTCCCGGGCGCGATCCAACCGTCCAGCCATCGCCTCCGCCTGTGCTAACCAGAAAGTGCACAACAGAAACGAACCTTCTTTGCCTGCGAGACCATCTTCACCCAGGTATCGAAAGACCAGACCATGTTGATCGGTAAGATTGGCCACGGTAGCATCGATAGTTGCCAACACCTTTGGGTCATCGGCAGGGAGAAAGCCGACGATCGAAATCATAAGGGATGAGGCATCGAGTTCATCTGAATCAAATGCCTGGGCAAACGAGTTTGCCTTGTTGCTCCACCCACGCGCGAGGATGCTTTTACGGATTTCGCTTCTCACCTGCGTCCATGCTTCGATCTTGTCCTGAGCCTGCAGGACATCTGCCAGAAGAATGCCTCGATCCAACGCTACCCAACACATCAATTTGGAATAGAGAAAGTGGCGCGGTTCCCCGCGTATTTCCCAGATGCCCTGGTCTTTTGTTGTCCAGCGTGACGCTGCCGCATCCACGGCACTGACAAGAAAATCGCGAGTCGTCTGGTCAAGAGCGGAGAGGTGGTCTTTGAACAGATAGACTGCGCCCATCAGCTCGCCGTATACGTCGAGCTGACGCTGGTTCCAGGCACCGTTTCCGATCCGGACCGGCCTGCTGTCCCGCCAACCGTTTAGATGCGGCAGAGTGCGTTCACTAAGGTCGTGCTCGCCGCGGATGCCGAACATGATCTGAAGATCTTCGCCTTTGCGGACTTGCGTCAGGGCCGCTTCGGCGAGAAAGGCGAAGAACTTTTGGGCCTCATCGGGACAAGCCGCGACCCACAGTGCTTCGAGCGTGAAGCTGGCGTCGCGAACCCAGGTGAATCGATAATCCCAGTTGCGGTCGCCACCGACGGATTCAGGCAGGGAAGTCGTTGGCGCAGCGACAATCGCCCCGGTTGGGTAGTAGGTGAGGGCCTGAAGCACACGTCCGCTGTGTGCCACCATGTCGCGCCAGGGACCGGTGTAGTTCTGGTGCAACCGGCACCAACTACGCCAGCCCTCCATGGTGTCTGCTATGCGGTCTGCGATGGCCTTCTGCTCCCACGCTTTCGGTGATTCCTGGATTGCGGAGGCGTATTGCAATGCGAAGTAAGCGGCCTGGCCAGCGTTGAGGTCGAAGCTTGCAGACGCGGTACCTTCCTTCAATTCCAAAGCGAAGGCAGTCGATAGACAAAGAGTTGTCGCTCCACCACGGCAGTAAACACCACTTTCCTGTGACTTCAACAGCGGTATCACCAGGCCGTATTCGGGACGAGGAGCGTACTCCACATCAACTTGTACTTTGCCGGCAGTACAGGCGATGGTGCGTAACAGGCAGTGAGGAGCCCCCTGGCCAAGATCGTGACCCCGCTCGTCTTTGCCCAGAGCCATAGCGTCGGTAAGAATGGTGGTTCCGCTATCGGTCTCGAAAGTCGTGTGTAGCACCATCGCTTCTTCTTCGTATCGTCGGCTCGATCTGGTCATTCCTCGCGGCTGAATGGACCAATGACCAGCATTGTCGTCGAGTAATCGGCCAAATACCGAAGGTGAGTCGAAGTCCGGAAAGCAAAGCCAGTCAATCGAGCCCAGCGAACTCACCAGGGCGGCCGACCGGCAATTGGAAAGCAGTGCATAATCTGCGATGGCGCGATGGCCCATGCGGGTTTCCTCAATCTACTTAGCATGAGGTTTGCCCTCGCTGCCCGGCAATACCCGCAACTGTGGGAGCACCCCTGTAGTTTTCTTGAGTGGATCGACCACCTGAAGAAAAGCGCAGGTTTCCTCCCGCGGCGGCGCATGCAGCGCAGGAACCTACTCTTCGTTCTCCGCTTTCAACCTTTCTCATACAGCTGGTGAAACCGGCAGGGAAACGGACACGGCGATTGCAGATCATGGAAGACTTTAGCGCAGTAAACACTGTTCGGTCCCATGGTGCGGATAAAGACAGCTGCGGCCCCGAGCATCCCCAGGGAGGGCGCGGCGAAGTAGATCCAGATACCTTGCCATACCCAGGCAAACAAAGCGGAGGAGAAGCTGCGCGCAGGGTTAACACTGAACCCCGAAATTGATGAGCCCAGTGCAGCAAAAGAAACCGTAATCATGGCCACAAATAGCGGGCTGAACGGCGCCAGGCGCCGATGATTGCTTGCGAACAGCACAATCCCCATCAGCACCGCAGCCAATATCAGCTCCGCCGCAAATGCAATGAGGCTGCCTTTCATCCCCGGCAGAGTGACAACATAGCGCACGGGCTCGCTGGAGAGGTGTTTCCCGAGTGTCAGGCGAGCAAGGAGTACGCCCGCGACTGCACCAGTGAAATGAGCCGTCATGTAGCAGATCGCATCCCAGCGGTGAATGCGTCCGAGCCAAAGATAGGTGAGGGTGATGGCGGGATTGACATGAGCTCCAGATCGCCGGCCAAATGGCGAGCGGATGATCAAAAATGTTACTGTCGCAACCGCGACACCCATAAGGACAGGCTTCGCCCGTTCGGGGAGTGCTAGCTCCTCCAGGGGCGAACCAGCGCTGTACAGGAGCGTACCGAAGAGGCAAGTACAGAACATAATCACGCCAAGCTCAACCCCTTCCATCAGGTATTCCCTCCAGTGCTTCTTGGCGGCCTCGGGCAGAGAGGCAGAAGAACAAAGCGCCGTCACGGGATATTGGGGCGCCGGCATGGTCATCTTGTTGTGAGCATTGATGCGATGACCTTTCGCCGCAATCGCGCAGCCGTTAGTCGGCCAGCTCGCGGGTGCGAGGCGGAACTTGAAGCGCGACAGTCATATATTGCTATGCAAGGCCCGCTTTTTCTAGGGCGTCATAGACACTGCCGGAATGCTTGTTAACAACGAGGCCAGGTCCTGCTGTATGTATTTGAACCGCACCCGCAGGTCGTAAAGCATCGCTTGCCGGTCGTCCAGATCTTCGATCGATTGCTTGATATCCTGCGATGGCAGACTAGTGACATGGTCGATCTTCTCTCGCCCTCTGGGCGAGTCAGGGGGCGAAATACGCCCCACCTTGATCCAGTTATGAATCAAACGCTCTTGCCGCGAGAGCCCGTCCTTGTCATCCGGCGGTATGGCATGCATGAAGGTGATTACCACCGGCGGATACATATCGTTCGCGTCCGATGGACGATCGAAGATCTCGCTGAGCATATTGCTCGGCGCCTCGAGCGTCCGCACCTCGCCTCGCCGGACCCGCAGCTCCCATAGCGACAAAGCAACGGTCGTGGTGCCTGCAACCAGGCCGGTCACCGACGAGGCAGTGTCATGTACCGTGAACCCCAGGGCGGAACTCGCGCTGCCCAAAGTCCCTCCGATCGCCAGACTCAACAGATCGATCGAGTTCCGCCGGGTATTCCGGTGGCTGATCAGGTAGTTTTCGAGCTCCCGGGTATCGGCAATCTCGGAATCGATCTCTCCCGTAGCCGCCTCAATCTGCAAGGATGCTGCAGTGACCCGCATCAACACCTGTTGCTGCAGAACGGCAAGTTCAGCAGTGCTCGATCCAGGGGGCGAAGCCGTCAGCTCCTTGATGCGTGTGAACAGCGGCAGAATTCCGATGGCCTGTGCCGTTTGTTCAGCCGACAGCGGCAGATTCTTATCCACGGCCATCATGGGCTTCTGAGCGAAGGCGCTGGCTGCGAAGCAGAAGACCGCAGTCAACGTCCAGCCAGCATTGTGCAAGCCTCTGCCTGAGCTCAACATGGCTGTCCTAGGTGGAGCGAGATGCGTGGCTCGCGCTTTGCTGCAGGAGCTTTGCGGTTAGACCGGTCCATCCAGTTTGGTGACTTGCACCCACCCCGGCTCCGGTATCGCCGTCAAAATACTCGAAGAAAAGAATCAGGTTTTTCCAATGCGGGTCGCTTTGAAATTTCCCCATTCGCTGGTAAACGGGACGGTCGCCCGTCTCGTCGCGCAGAAAGATACGGGTAAGCCTTCGCGAGAGCTCCGCGGCCACCTCGGCCAGCGTCATCATGGTGCCCGACCCGGTGGGACACTCCACCTTGAACGTGTCACCGTAGAAAAAGTGGAATTTCTGCAGTGACTCAACGATTAGATAATTGGTCGGAAACCACACCGGACCGCGCCAATTTGAATTTCCCCCGAACAATCCCGAAGTGGACTCCGCGGGTTCGTAATCCACCCTGTAATCCACACCTCCGACATGCTTGATGTACGGGGCATCGCGATGGGCTTGAGAAAGCGCGCGAATACCATACGGTGAAAGAAACTCATCTTCACTGAGCATAAGGCGCAGAATACCGCGCAGCTTCTCTTCGTCGACAATCGATAACAGCAAACGGTCATTCTGACCGCCGTGCATGCGCGCGATGTTTGCGGTAAGGTCGGGGCGATTGGTTACAAACCAGTTCAGTCGACGGGCGAAACCAGGCATACGGTCCAGGTCTGCTGATTCCAAAGTCTCGGCTGCGAACAGCGGGATCAGGCCCACCATCGAACGAACCTTCATGCGCTCCCAATCCCCGCTCTTCGCGTAGAGAACGTCATAAAAGAAACCTTCCTGGCTATCCCAAAGCCCTTTTCCATCCCCGCAGATATGGGTCATCGCGTGCGCTATATACAAGAAGTGTTCCCAGAATTTGCTGGCAACATCTTCATAGGTGGTGTTGAACCGCGCTAATTCGCTTGCGATGGTGAGCATATTCAGCGTGTACATGGCCATCCAGCTGGTCCCGTCCGATTGCTCGATCAGTCCGGCGACCGGGAGCGGCGAGCTGCGATCGAAGACACCGATGTTGTCCAGGCCAAGAAACCCCCCTTCAAAAACGTTCAAGCCGTCGGAGTCTTTCTGGTTGACCCACCAGGTAAAGTTCAGTAGCAGTTTGTGAAAGGCCGACTCCAGAAACCGGATGTCTCCCACGCCGCTGCGGCGCTCCTCGATGCGATACACACGCCATACCGCCCACGCATGTACCGGCGGGTTCACGTCCCCAAAAGCCCATTCGTAGGCCGGGAGTTGGCCGTTGGGATGCATGTACCACTCGCGCAACATCAGCGACAATTGTTCCTTGGCGAAGTCCGCATCGACGATAGAAAGCGCAATGCAGTGAAAGGCCAGGTCCCAGGCGGCGAACCAGGGATACTCCCATTTGTCCGGCATGGAGAGAACATCTTCGTTATACAAATGACCCCACTTGCAGTTGCGGCCAGACAGGCGCTCAGGGGGCGGCGGCGGTTGATTCGGATCCCCGTCTAACCACTCTTTGACCACGTAGTGATAGAACTGCTTGGACCACAGCAGACCGCCCAAGGACTGACGCATGACGTTGCGTTCGTCTGGGCTGAGCGTTTGGGGAATGATGGACTCGTAGTACCCATCAGCTTCCGCGATCCGCCGGTCGAAAATTGAGTCGAAGTCTGTGAAGGCATTCGCATGACTCTGGCGTGACAGCCGCAAACGAAACACGGTCGATGCTCCGCCCTCCAGGGTCGCCTGATAGCGGGCGGATGCTTTACTTCCGCGGCGCTCTGGGTTTATCTCTTCGGTCGCTCCATGCACCACGGCATTATTGATTCCATCCTTTGCGAAGAAGCGATTGGCGACTCCGAAAAGGCGAGCAAAATTTGTCTCGTTTTCCGTGAACAGGGCGTCGGGAGTGCCTTCGCAGTACAACTGGTAGCTGTCGAAGCCAGCCTTTGTGGCGAGCAGAGTTGTTTGCCCTCTGCCTTGCCTGGCGATGCTGATTTCAGGCCGGGCCTGCTCCCTCACCCACGACCAGGTATTACGAAACCAGAGCGTCGGCAGCACGTCAATCGTGGACGTATCGCTTCCGCGGTTGGTGATGGTAATGCGGATGGCGATATCGTCGATATCTTCTTTGGCGTACTCCACCTGTACGTCGAAATATCGGTTTTCCTCAAAAACTCCGGTATCGAGCAGCTCGAACTCCGGGTCGCGCCGGTCGCGCTTGCGATTCTCCTCGACTAATTGGCTGTAAGGAAAAGCTCGCTGCGGATACTTGTACAGGAACTTCATATACGAGTGCGTAGGCGTGGAGTCGAGATAAAAGTAGTACTCCTTTACATCTTCGCCGTGATTGCCTTCGCTCCCCGTCAACCCGAAAAGACGCTCTTTCAGAATAGGATCCTTGCCGTTCCACAGCGCGATGGCGAAGCAAAGATGTTGATGGTTATCGCAAATGCCACCGAGCCCATCTTCGTTCCAGCGATACGCACGCGATCTCGCCTGATCGTGCGAAAACGAGTCCCAGGCAGTTCCGTATGCGCTATAGTCTTCACGAACCGTGCCCCAGGCGCGTTCGCTCAAATAGGGTCCCCAGCGCTTCCAATGCTTCTCACGTTTTCTGGATTGCTCCAGGCGTCTTTGTTCTTGATTTTTCTCGTTCATTGCGTAACCAACTCCAGTAGGTGACCGTCAGGGTCCTTGATCCAGGCCGCGCGCCCTACCGGCAATTCGACCCAATGGGCGTCATCCTCTTTCGAGGGGAGACGATGCAGATGCCAGCTCCAACGGCGTTTGCCAGGACGCAATATCGTCGGGGCGAGAGTCGGCCGGTATCAAACGGCCGGATGCGGGAGTCAGGTAGTCGAGCAATTCGATTCCCATTCCAGAGCCGGCACGAAGACTGGCGATGAGCACGTGCGCATGGGACACGCCGCTTAGGTGTTCCTGTTCCGGGCCGTAGTTATCACTACGGCCAGTAACGTTGAAGTGAAGCTGGCCTCGATAGAAATCGATGCTTCGGCGAATGTCGGAGACCACGATTGCCGTGTGATCAATACCCAAGAACAGCTTGCCGGAACGCGCCTGCCACTTTGCCTGCCCTTTTCCAGCAGGGAATGAGATCAATTCAAGATAGTGGCCGTCAGGGTCGCGAAAGTAAAACGCCTTAATGCCGCCCGCGTCTTTGTTCCACGCAGGCAGGGTCTGAGGTTCGTTGGAGACAAATCGCACACCTGCGGTGCGCACCCGGGAAAATGCCTGATCCATATTTGAGACGACGATGGCGATGTGTTGAAACCACCGGTCGTTCCCCCGCGAATCTGTGGGGTACGCTCGTCCGCGGGGGGACTTGTATTCGGTAAGATCGAGGCACTCATCACCTAAGACAAGGTGAGCCGTCTGGGCTCGGGTTGTGGCCGGCATCCCAGGCTCCAGTCGCGCTATGGTCGAGCTGTCCTCAATCCCCTCCAGATTGAAATCGAGCACGCCGGTGTAAAACGCAACCG
>CAWBQE010000012.1:0-186708 GCA_963790705.1 uncultured Acidobacteriaceae bacterium | reverse complement strand
CGAGATCGCCCAGCTCGCGCACCACGGGGAGGAGATTCCACCGGATCACGGCCAAACTCCGCAGCCAGAGCCTGCCAGGCCACGCCTTCATTCAGCGCAGGCCCAGGAACCAGGCTCTTCCAGTTCCTCCGATGGGCTGAGCCGGCGCACCTCCTCCGCGGCTTCTTCGGGGCCGCGCAGGTATTCGGACAGCACCGCGGTGTTGTTGAAGCGCAAGGCGGGGCCCTGCGGGGTGCGAAGCATGGAGCGCGCGTCCAGCTCGAAACCGAGACGGGCTGGCGGCGCCAGCACTTCTAGTTGCGGCGAGACTGGCAATCGCTGCGAGCAAAATCGAGATCTTATATTGCCGGAGTCCACTCTGTTCAAGAAAAGCGATGGCGCTCTGGCAGAGATCCGCGGACAGCCTTCGCTGGGCACAGTGCCCGCGCGACAGCCTGAACCGCCGGCGACAGCTCGCGGCCCAGGCGGAAATCCTCATCATCTCCAGCATGTAAATGCTGGCGCGCTCTACGCCGGTGGCAACCAGGGCATCGAGCGACTCCTGCGAACTGGCTCGCCGTCGGGTGGGGCATGCCGGCGATCAGATCGATACGGAATTGCGCAGCCCAGTGGAGCGGATCCGCTCGAGGTCTTTGAGCACTACCGCGCGAGTATGAAACCGTCCCGTGGCAGTCGCCTCGCGATCCACGAGGGATTGCACGCCGAAGCTAAGGCGGTTTACGCCCATTTCCAGCATGGCGGCGAGCGTGGGATCGTCCAGCTGGCCGGGAGCGCACTCGAGGGTGATCTCGGCTTCGGGGCAACCGCGAACTCCTGGCGCAGGGTATTGGCAGCTCCCGAGCAGGGCCGGGGAAGCAGCTGGGGGTGCCTCCTCCCAGGTAGATGCTGTCGACCTGCGGGGAATGAGGGCGTCGCCCAGGCGTTGACGTACGCTGCGGATTTCGCCGCAAACGCGGGCGACATATTGCGCATGAGCGCTGGCCGACGAAACGCCGGAGGCAAAGTTGCAGTAGGTGCATTTGGCGCGGCAAAAAGGGACCGAGATGTAAATACCGAGAGAATTCATCCGCCGCCAGCACCGTCCTGCTATCTATTCTGACATCCCCCTTTGACGACCGCATTCTGCGTATCCACGTAAAATGAAACGTGCCCATGGCTGAGCAAAACGCGGAGAAGGATCGGAAACCCCAGCAGCACGACGACGACGTTGTGGGCAAGGCTTATGACAGCCGGCTGATGGGGAGATCGCTGACCTACCTTCGGCCCTACAAGCTGCAGGCGATTATTTCGCTGGTGGCGATCCTGCTCAAAGCCGGCTCGGATGTGCTCGGCCCCTACCTGACCAAAGTCGCTGTGGATCGCTACATGACGGCGCGGCCGGCGCCCCATCCGGCGTTACTGACCCGGTGGCTGAGTTCCAATGCCGTGGTGGGCGTTACCCAGATTGCGAGCGTCTACCTGGCCACCCTGGTGTTCAGCTACCTGCTGGAGTTCGTACAGACCTACCTGATGCAGTGGACGGGACAGAAGGTCATGTTCGACATGCGCAGCCAGATCTTCCGCCACATCCAGAGGATGCACGTCAGCTTTTTTGATCGCAATCCGGTGGGGCGCCTGGTGACCCGGCTGACCAGCGATGTGGACGCGCTGAACGAGATGTTTACCTCGGGCGTCTTTGCCATCTTCGAGGACGTTTTTGTTCTGGTTCTGATTGTCGCCATCATGCTGCGCATGAAGTGGTGGCTGGCGCTGATCGCCTTTGCCGTGCTGCCGCTGATCCTGGTAGTGACCCGAGTCTTTCGCAAGCATGTGCGCGACTCCTACCGGCGTATCCGTTCTGCGATTGCGCGCATCAACGCCTCCACCCAGGAGCATGTGAGCGGGATGAGCGTGGTGCAGCTGTTCAACCGCGAGCAGCGCTCCTACGAGGAGTTCGAAGAGGTGAACCGGCAGCACATGGTGGCCTTCAAAGACGCCATCCTGGCCTATGCCCTGTATTACCCGGCGGTGGAGTTGCTGAGCTCGGTGGCGATTGCGCTGGTGATCTGGCTGGGCGGGTTCGGGGTGCTGCGGAATGCGGTTTCTATCGGCGTGCTGGTGGCGTTCATCCAGTACTCCCAGCGCTTCTTTCGCCCCATTCAGGACTTGAGCGAGAAATACAACATCCTGCAAGCGGCGATGGCGGCCAGCGAACGCGTTTTCAAGCTGCTCGACACGCCAGCGGAGTTGCAAAGCCCGGCTGCGCCGCGTGCCTGCGACGGTTCCGGGCGGATCGAGTTCCGCCATGTGTGGTTCACGTATCAAAAACTGGATGCGCAGCAGTTGGCCCGCATTCAGCAAGCCGATGGGGCGGAACAGATCGCTGCGGTCTCCCAGGACGTGGAGTGGATTCTTAAAGATGTATCGTTCGTGATCGAGCCCGATCAGACGGCGGCGATCGTGGGCCACACCGGCGCAGGCAAGACCACCATCATCGGCCTGATGATGCGCTTCTACGAGATCCAGAACGGCAGTGTGCTGATCAATGGCGTGGACGTGCGCGAACAGGATGTGACAGAGCTGCGACGCCATTTTGGGGTGGTTCTGCAGGATCCGTTCCTGTTCACCGGGACCATCGCCGAGAACATACGCCTGGGTTCGGAGTGGATCACCGACGAGCGGATGAAAGCGGCGGCGGACGAGGTGAACGTGGGGGATTTTATCCGCGCACTGCCACAGGGTTTCGATGAGCCTCTGCGCGAGCGCGGTAATAGTCTTTCTACGGGGCAGAAACAGTTGATCAATTTCGCGCGCGCGCTGGCGCACGATCCGCGCATCCTGGTGCTGGATGAAGCTACATCGAGCGTGGATACCGATACGGAAATGCGGGTGCGATCCGCCCTGGAGCGCATGGTGCAGGGGCGCACTTCGGTCATCGTCGCCCATCGCCTCTCGACAGTGCAGCAGGCGGACAGAATTTTGGTCATGCACAAGGGCCAGTTGAGGGAGTTGGGGACGCATCAGGAGTTGCTGGGGCAGCGCGGGATTTACTGGAAGCTTTATCAGCTGCAGTACAAGGATCAGGAAGTGCAGAGTTTGCGGGCAGCGGATGGATTGCTCGACGCGAAATTGGCTGTGGGGACGGATTAGGGAAAAGACGTCAAGATCCGTGGTATCCCACATCTCGCGAAAAACGAGCGAGATGTGGGGCACCCGGCAGTGGTTGCTGGTGAAGAGAACCGCAGGTCCCTCGGCTTCGCTCCCACGGCACGCCGGGGCAGGCGGGATGACAAAGGGTGTGGTGGGGCTTCCATGGGGAATTGGCTAGTGGCTGAAAGGGTCGCAGGTCGCTCGCCCACGGCTCGCCGGGGCAGGAAAAGGACTTAAGTGGATGGCAAGCCCGAGGATTTTTCTGTCTGCCGGCGAGGCCAGTGGCGAACAGTATGGCGCGCTGCTGATGACGGAGATCCGCCGGCTGGCGCCGCAGGCGGAGTTTTTTGGATTGGGCGGCACACGGATGGCAAGCCTTGGGCTGCGCCGAGTGGTTCGGGCCGAAGATGTGGCGGTGATGGGCATCACGGAAGTGATCCTGCACATGCCCCACATCTATGGCGAATACCGGAAGCTAAAGGCCAGTCTGCGGGCGGAACGACCGGATATCGCCATCCTGATTGACTTCCCTGACGTAAACCTGAGCCTGGCGGCCGAGCTTCGGCGTTTGCAGATTCCTGTGGTCTATTTCGTGAGCCCGCAGATTTGGGCGTGGAAGAAGTGGAGGATACGAGGGGTAAAGCGCAATGTCACCCGGATGCTGGTGATCTTTCCTTTCGAAGAGGCCTTCTACCGGAGCCACGGCATCGCGGCGGATTTTGTTGGCCATCCGCTGGCGGATCTTGACCGGCCCACAGTGACCCGGGAGGCATTTGCTAGCGAAAATGGCCTGGATACGTCAAAATTCTGGGTTGGCTTGCTGCCCGGAAGCCGCACCAGAGAGTTGCTCGCCAACTTACCGCCAATGTTCGAAGCCGCTCGATTGCTGGGCCCGCAATACGAATACCTCCTGCCCGTGGCTCCCACGCTTAAGGATGCGCAAGTGCAGGCCTTGGCCAGCCAGGCCAAAGGGGCGACCATACGGGTGGTTCACGATGCCCGTGCAGTGCTGCTGCACGCGCGCGCCAGCATCGTAGCCAGCGGCACGGCCACCGTGGAGGCGGCTCTGATCGGCAATCCCTTCGTGGTGGTCTACCGGGTGTCTCGCATCACCTATGCCGTGGCGCAGAGGGTCATCCGCGTAGCCCATGTGGCCATGGTGAACCTGATCGCCGGACGCCGTATTGTGCCAGAGCTAATCCAACATGATTTCACCGCATCGAAAGTGGTGGAGCAACTGCGCCCCCTGCTCGAAAACGAGGAGGCTCGTGCAACAATGCAGTCAGACTTGCGCACGGTTGGGGCAGCACTTAAATTAGGCAACGACGAAGTGAGCAACGACGGGGGGACCAAACAGACTGCGATTGAGCGTGCCGCCCGGATTGCGTTGCAACTGATGCCCGCAGCGCAGCAGCCGCGGCTGCAATCTGCTTTGCTTTCACCATGGCCCGTTGAATGACTCCGATGAAGCTTTGTTTCCGCACCAAAGTCCTGATCCTGTCGCTGCTCGTGGTGACGCCGCATCTCTTCGCGGCTGAGCGACCCACGATCAACATCACGGGCTACGTCATCAATGCCCAGCTCGATCCTTCCGACCACAGCCTGAAAGCCACCGCGAAGGTGACTTTCACCGCTACCGACACCATTAGCGCCGCAGTCTTCGAATTGCACAACGCGCTCAAGGTGGATAGTGTGACGGATGGCCAGAACCATCCGCTCAACGGAGAGCGGGGCCCCAATGCAACCATCAGCATCGCCTTACCGAATCCCATGAGGAAGGGAGCGAGCGCGACCTTCACTTTTGTCTACGAGGGGACGCTCAGCGGCAGCGAAGAGAGTCCGGTGGAAGGACTCAAGGTGGCGTCGATCGGCGATCCCATCACTTACCTGCTGTATGCCGGCCGCTGGTTCCCCATGGTTGGGTATCTCACAGACCGGTTTACGGCGGAGATCCACGTGCAGATGCCTACCGGTTACCGGGTGGTGGGCAGCGGCAACACGGGTAGTCCACGGCAGGTTTCCGGCGGCATGGAATACACCTTCAACTGGACGCGGCCGAGCTTTCCCGGCACCATCATCGCGGGCAAGTTCCTTGAGCCCATGGTGGTCGCCGGCTCCCCTAATTTGCGCGTGTACCTGACCGAGGCGCACAAGCAGAGCGGCCCGGAGTACGCGCAAACCGTCGAGAAGGAATTTGAATTCTTTAGTGAGACGTTTGGGGAATCTTCTACCCGTCTGCTGAACGTAGTCGAACTACCGGACGACACGGTGCCTGCCTACTGGGCACCGGAGATCGCGGCTATCGCGGGCGCCCGGATCGCGGACCGCAACAACTATCGCTTGCTGGCCAACACCATGGCCCACCAATGGTGGGGCTGCATGGTCAGCCCAGCGACGCTGAATGACGCCTGGATCACCAATGGCATGGCCCGTTATGGGGAGCTGATGTACGTGGAGCATGTGGCGGGGCAGACGGCATTGCAGGCGGCGGTCATCGATATCTCCGCGGGCGCGCTAGCCTACGACACCATCCCGCTGACCTCGGCAGGACGCCTGGATCCCTTTTCGACGCAATTCCAGTCCATGACGCTGGAGAAGGGCGCCATGGTCTTCCACATGCTTCGCTGGGAGATCGGCGACGATAACTTCTTGAAAACCCTACGCGCGCTGATCACGCAATACGGCGACAAACCCACGCGCACGAGAGATGTAGAGAAAGTTGCCGAGGAGCAATCGCAACAGCAGCTCACGGCCTTCTTTGCGCAATGGCTGGATGGAACCGGCGCCCCGGCGTTCGTGGATAAGTACACCGTGTACCGGCTGGGCAACAACAAGGGCTTTCGCACGATCGGGGAGATTGGCCAGGACCTCGACCTCTTCAATATGCCGGTCGAGTTGCGGGTCGAGACGGAAGGCAAGACGGAAGTCAAACGAGTGGATGTGGTGGGCACCAACTCGCAGTATGTCGTGGACACCTTTGGCCGTCCGCGTCACATTGCGATCGACCCGGATAACTGGGTACTCAAAAATACTCCGGATATGCAGGTGCGGGTTGCGATTTTACGCGGCCAGCAGTTGGTGGCGGAGGGCGACAATCCGGGTGCGCTGGCGGAGTACCAGAAGGCTCTCACCGCCAACCCCAACAGCTCCCTGGCCAGTTACCGCGTCGGCGAAGTTTTGTTCAACCAGAAGAACTACCAGGCGGCGGCAAATGCGTATCGGGATGCGCTCCGCGGAGACGACGAGCCTAAGTGGACCGAGGTTTGGAGCCACATCGCGCTGGGGAAGATATTTGATGTCACCGGGCAGCGGGATCGGGCGGTGAACGAATACCGGCAGGCGGTGCAGACGAACGACAACACCCAGGGAGCGGTCAACGAGGCGCGCAAGTATCTGCAGCAGCCTTATAAGCGGCCGGATACGGATTAGGTGGCGTCTCTCGGGCCAGGCACGTCGGTCGCAGTTTGACTTGAATAGGTGCGCGAAGCCGGTGATCCGGTGTACACCTATAGGGAACCCACTGTAACAGTGGGGGGGTGAACAAGATGGAACGGGATCTCCTACAACAACGTCAACAGGCCCACGATCTCATCGATGCGCTGCCGGAGGAGAAACTTGGCGCTGTGCGCAACCTTCTCGAGTTGCTGGTTGAACCGCTTTCCCACTCCCTCGCCACAGCTGCCGTCGAAGAAGAAGAGCTCACACCGGAGACTTCTGCCGGGCTGGACCGATCTCGCGCCTCCCTCGCCCGAGGCGAGGGCATCTCCCACCAAGATGTTCTCCGTGAGTTCGGTGCGTGAATGAGGGCGACAACCCCGGTTCCCTGTCCATTCTGTGGTCGCCGGAAGCCCGCGCTGACCTCCGCGCAATAGATCGACGGACCGCTCTCGCCATCCTTCACTGTATTGGCCGCTATCTCAGCACGCGCAACGGAGACGTGAAGAAGCTCAAACCACCTCAAAGTGGATTTCGTCTTCGTTGCGGCGACCACCGCATCTTCTTCGAGCAACCATCCGAACACGCAATTGCCATCACCGGCGTAAAGCATCGCCGAGAAGCATACCGGTGACGCATCTCGATATCCGGGTCCAGAGAAGGGTTATTTGAGGTTCAGGGCGGTCATGGCCTCGTCGGCGCTGGGTGAGCTGGCCTTCAGGTACTCGCCCACCCGCTTGCGCTCTTCGGCTGAAAGCGTGGGGGTTAGGGCCAGGATGCGCCGCAGCGTGGTCGAAATGTCGTCGATGTAGTTCATCATTCGGATGGCTTCGCCGGAAAGGGGCATGTTTCTTCCTCGTTACAATAGAGTCTCTACTCCATTTTCCGTGCTGGGCGCGAATTCGTAAAGCGGCCGGGTGGAATTGGCTGGGCCGAGCAAAGCGTTTTCACAAATCCGTGATGTGTTGAGGGCTGCTATGTGCAGGCGTTCTTTAGCGGAACGCCTGCGTTGAGTGCCGGTTTCTCGCTTTACACCATTTGTGAGAACGCTTCACCGAGACGGGACTGCCGGAGAGCGCATCCAATGCACAATGTCCGCCGCCAGCGACTCGCCGTTAATGAGCATAACCGTGCCTGAGCAGGCCCCGGTAAAGGCTAACCCGCGCCAGGAAGCCTCCAACGACATGAAGGAATGCGTCGACCGGGTGCTGCACACCGACGCCCGGGTTCCGGTTTCGACCTATCGGGTGCAAATGCGCAAAGACTTCTCGTTTGCCCACGCCCAGGCCATTGCCGGGTACCTCAAGCAGCTGGGCATCGGGGACTTCTACTCCTCGCCCATCTTTGAAGCCCGGCCGAACAGCGCGCACGGCTATGACGTGACGCGCCACGATCGTCTCAATCCTGAGCTGGGCGGAGCAGAAGGCTTCGCCAATTTCTCGGCGGAGCTGGAGCGGCAGGGTTTGGGTCTTCTGCTGGATATCGTCCCCAACCATATGGGGGTGGGCAACGACTCCATATGGTGGCAGGACGTGCTGGAGAATGGGCACGCCTCGCAGTACTCGGAATACTTCGACATCGATTGGAAGCCGCTCAAGGCGGCCATGCGCAACAAGCTTCTGCTGCCGATTCTGGGCGACCAATATGGCGCGGAGTTAGAGGCCAAGCACATTCAGGTATCGATTGAGGACGGGCGCCCGCTGATTCACTATTACGACCACACCATGCCTGTGGCGCCGCGTACACTGCCCATCATTTTCGACCAGCTAAACCCTGCCGAGCCGCTGCCGGAGCTGGCGCGCGAACTGCTGGCACAATTGCGCGACATTCCACCGCATGAGACCAGCGACGAGAGTCTGCGGGAAAAACGCCGGGCACAGCTGGCGGAACTGCTGCCGCGGTTGCGGGAGGCGCTGCGCTCCGCGGAAATGCAGCCCCTTACACGAGATGCGCTGGCTGCCATCAATGGCATCGAAGGGGATCCGCGCAGTTTCGACCGCTTGCACCTGCTGTTGGACGCCCAGCCCTATCGGCTGGCGTCCTGGCGTACTTCCGCGGAGGAGATCAACTACCGCCGCTTCTTCGACGTGAACGACCTGGTTGGGCTGCGCATGGAAAACCCCGCGGTCTTCGCCGAGACGCATTGCCTGATCCGTTCACTGATCGCCTCGCACCAGGTGACGGGGCTGCGTATCGACCATTGCGATGGCATGTTCAACCCGCGCCAGTACCTGATACGGCTGCAGCTTTTGTATCTCGCCAGCCAATGCGGCGGGCCGGCGCCGAAGCAGGAGACCGCCGCCAACGGCCTCGAGCGCAGCATTCTCGATCCAGTGCGCGGGTACGATTGGTCGCAGAGCCAGGGGCCGCTCTACACGGTGGTGGAGAAGATTCTCGAGCCGCGCGAATACCTGCCGCCGGAGTGGCCGGTCCGCGGCACCTCGGGCTACGATTTCGTCTACCTGGCCAACGGCATCTTTATCCAAAGCGCCAACGAAAAGCGGTTCAACGCGATCTACGCGCAGGTGCTGGGGCACCCGGTCGACGCGGACGAGATTATCTATCGATCGAAGCTGCAGGTGATGCAGACGGCGCTGGCCAGCGAAGTCTACGTGCTTACCAACCTGCTCAGCCGCATCGCGGCTTCGAATCGGCGGGCGCGCGACTTCACCGACAACATTCTGGAGACGGTCATTCGCGAGACGATCGCCAGCTTTCCCGTCTACCGTACCTACATCGACGATCGCGGGGAGTACGGTGAGCGCGATGTGACCTTCCTGCGTAGTGCGATCGCCCGTGCCAAGCGTCTGAACGCGGATATCAATACCTCGGCCTTTGATTTTCTGCGCGAGACGCTGCTGCTTAAGAGCGGCTCTCAGGGGGCCAGGCAGCAGAGGCCGGACCCGGAGATGCTTTACTTCGCGCTCAAGTTCCAGCAACTCACAGGACCGGTGATGGCCAAAGGGGTGGAAGATACGGCGTTCTATGTCTACACCCGGTTTCTTTCCTCCAATGAGGTGGGGGGATCGGCAAAGTCTTTTGGCATCTCGCTCGATGCATTGCACCAGAGCAACCAGGGGCGCCTGAAGCACTCGCCGGATTCCATGCTGACGACGTCGACCCACGACACCAAGCGCAGCGAAGATGTGCGCAATCGGCTCAACGTGCTCTCTGAACTTCCTCAGCCCTGGTCAGCGGCGGTACGCCGCTGGCAACGCATGAATGGCAAATTCAAGCGCACCCTGGAGGATGGGCGTACGGCTCCGGATCACAACGAGGAATACCTGCTGTATCAAACGATTTTGGGCGCGTGGCCGTGGCAGATGGAGAGCCGGCAGGATCGCGAACACTACGTAGAACGGCTAAAACAGTACGCGTCGAAGGCTTTGAGCGAGGCCAAAGTCAACCTTAGCTGGATCAATCCTGATCCCGAGTACGTAGCCGCCGTGCACGCGTTCCTGGATTCCATTCTTATGCCCTCTGCAAAGGGTAAGGAAAACCCATTTGTTGTGTCGCTGGAGACGCTATTGCCACAGCTGCGCTTGTTTGGCGCGGTGAATTCGTTGGCGCAGGTGGTGCTCAAGATTGCTTCTCCCGGGGTCCCCGACTTTTACCAGGGCAGCGAGCTATGGGAGCTAACCCTGGTCGACCCGGATAACCGGCGGCCGGTGGACTACGACGTGCGCGCGGGGTATCTGCAGGCGCTGCTTGAGTTGGCGAATAGGGAGGGCCCGGGCGCGGTTTGCCGCGAGGTCCTCGACAAACTCGCGGACGGAAGGGTGAAGCTGTGGACCATGCATCGCGCGCTTGGGTTGCGGCGGGAGGAACACGCGCTCTTCCGTAGAGGGGAGTACGTTGCGCTAGAGGTATCAGGGGAGCGTCGGGAGCATGTGATTGCGTTTCTACGCCGCGACCAGGCGAGCGGCCGAAGCGTGATGGCGGTGCTGCCGCGCTTCGCCAGCACACTGATGCGGGGCAAGGTGCAATTGCCGCTGGGCGAGGCGTGGGGAAAGGATCAGCTTCTGCTGCCGGGTACGCCGGGGACGCGGTATCGCAATGTGTTTACGGATGAAACCGTCACTGTGGCAGAAGACGGATTGGCATTGAGTACTGTCTTTGCTACTTACCCGGTGGGGCTTTTGGTCAGCGAAGATTAAAGTATTGGGTGCCGCCCCTACGGCGCTCCCACGGCACGCCGGGGCAGGCGGAGCCATTCTCTGAATTGGTTCCCCAACCCTCCCGGGCTGGGCTCCCACGGCAGGCCGGGGCAGGTACGTTTGGCGGTCGGCCCTCCGGGCCTTTAAGCAATCATGGGCCTGCAGCCCACCTGGTAGATGGATTCGAGGGGTCGGCCCATTCAAGATGATTTTCGCAAAGTGGGCGAGTTTGCGTGGATCTGATCGGATAGATTTGCGGCGTGTCAGCCAACTTCGTCCCGCCCTCAGCGGAACGCATACCTCAGGGGCTAAAGTGTCTGCGTGAGAACTTAGCTTACAAACTCAGTCCTTCCACTACGATGTCGCCCCACATCTGGGAAGCGATTCTGTTGCGGGAAATGGCCCTCGTGCCCCGGTTGTACGGCCAGCTAAAGCCGTGGCCCGATACAGACAATGTCTTCTCGACCGGAGCTAGCAATTTTGCCTCTCCGCCGCGGCTGTGGGTGTGGCCGCGTAGGCGTTCGCCGCTTTCTGGCGTGAAGAATGGTCGCCTGGAGTAGCCGACGCCACCAGGTTTCCACTTGGAAAAGCGGGTTGCGCGTAGGCAAACATTGCCTCGGCTCCTCTAGACCACTTGTCGTCACGCAGACTCTTTAGCCTCAACTCGCGGGTGGCTGACAGTGGACGAAGACGGCAGGCCCCGGGACGATCCCGATAGGCTTAGTTCATCTGCACCCCGGCGTCGTGGCCGGATGCGCTCGTAGTTCAACGCATGCCGCGGAGAGGTGCCTGCAACATGATCTAGGCCGGAGCGCGCGACCGCCGATAATCAAAGCGGAAAACCGGATGAGCGAATTCCTCCGCTGCCGGCCCCACTTCAGGCGGGCGCGCAGTGATCCACCGTTCCGACCCTGACATCGTCAAGCACTTGCGGTAACTCCTGCTTCGGGGCGGCGGCTGCCATCTTTTCGATGATGCTCCGCTTGTCGGTCCTGGCGGGATGGACCCTCAACATTGCGCTCTTCTCACCCGGGGAGTCCGGGACGCCGATGGCTCCATACGCCGCTGCCGCTTCGTGCTGGCAGGGTTTTCCTTGTGGCCGTTACGGGAAAAAGAAAAGCGACCATCGCTGTCGGCCAATGAAACTGGCCGCCAGGGCGGCTGCGGCGATCGTCAGCCTCGCCGGGTCGCTCACGCTGATGGAGCACGCTCAAGCGCGATTTCAGAATCGATCGATTATGTGCTCCTTCGGCCTCGACCGCGTCTGCAGATTGCCTCCTTCCGCATCGTCATGTCCCCAGTCACCGCCGGAGCTTTTCTTCTGTTTGGTCTCGCATTGCTGGGAATCGACTGGCGGACGAAGCATCGATATCTGGGTCGCCCAGTTCTTTTGTTTGCCAGCGTGCATCGCACCCGTATTCGCGCTGTTGGGTTTGCTCTGGGGACCTAGCGCGCTATCTCCCATTACGGTGCCCGATACCGACGGGGATCGCATTTTTGGCGCTGGTGGCCGGGCTACTGTGTTCGCGCAGAAGCTGGGCAATGGGCGACTTCCGACCCATCGCAGTCCCGGAACAACCTTTTTGCGAAGAGCACTTCCGAGCGGAATGCTGGTGCTCGGAATTATCGGCTGGCTGATCTCGAAACCCCTGCTGACCGAGGTTCACTTTACCTGGGTTGAGGTGAGCGCGTTGGCCATTGTGACCGGCGCCCTACTCGTCAGCTTTATCGTCTGGACTGCCATCGTCGTCGATCGCAGCGATGGCCAACGAAGAAAAACTGGAGGAGGTGCTGCAACTAGGCCAAGTGCAAATGGATCGGCTGCTGGAGCAGGTTGAAGAACGGGGGACGGATACAAGGATTGACGTTTCGGTGACCATCTCGCCGATTCGAGACGGCGATGGCACCGTTGTCGGCGCGTCGAGGATTGCCCGCGACATCACCCAGCGTAAGCGGGTGGAGGACGCACTGCGGGACAGCGAGGAGAGCCTGCGACTGGCTCTTGACGGAGGGCGGCTGGGCACATGGCAGTGGAAGCTGGAGACGGATGCACTAGAGGGATCTGCGGTGTCGATGACGCTGTTCGGCCTACCCCCGAATGCAGAATTTAATTTCGCGGGGTTTCGCGCCGTGCTTCATCCCCAAGACCGCGCCCTGGTGGATGAAGCCATGGCACGGTGCCTGGCCGGGCTGGGGGAATACGACGTGGAGTACCGCACGCTGTTGCCCGACAGAACGGAACGTTGGGTTGCGGCCCGGGGGCAGGCATACAAAAATGCCGGCAACGAAATTACCCACGTACGCGGTGTGGTTTCCGATATCACAGATCGGCGCCAGGCGCAGGAGGCTTTGCGGGAGAGCAAAGAGCGATTCCAGATCATGGCCAACGGCATCCAGCAACTTGCCTGGATGGCGGAGGCGGACGGATCGGTCTTTTGGTACAACCAGCGCTGGTATGACTACACAGGCACAAGCCCCGGGCAGGCGGAGGGATGGACCTGGGAGCAGATTCATGATCCCGCGGTGCTGCCCGAGGTGCTCCATGGATGGAAAAAAGCGATTGCTGACGGTACGCCTTTCGATATGGAATTCCCGCTGCGCGGAGCGGACGGAAGTTTTCGCATGTTCCTTACGCGCGTCATGCCGGTGAGAAATGCGGAAGGGCGCGTCGTCCGCTGGTTGGGGACAAATACCGATATCAGCGAGCGCAAGAAGGCAGAAGAAGACTTAGCGCGCCTGGCAGTGGAATTGGGTCAAAAAGCCGAAGACCTGGCCCACTCCCAGGAGGCCCTGGAAGGGCAGAAGATCATGCTCCAGTCGGTGTTGAACAGCATGGTGGAGGGCCTGGTGGCCGCCGACGCGCAGGGAAAGTTTATTCTCTGGAACCCGGCAGCAGAAAAAATTATTGGCCTCGGTGCCGCTGATCTGTCGCCTGGGGAATGGGGCGCACACTACGGGACCTATCTACCCGACAAGGTGACGCCGTTTCCCGATGAGGAAAACCCTTTGCGGCGGGCCATTGGCGGAGAGTTAAGCAGCGCGGAAATGTTTATTCGCAATCCTGGCCTTAACCAAGGGGCTTGGATCGAGGCCAATGGCGCGCCCTTGCGGGATAAGGACGGCGCGGTGGTGGGGGGTGTGGTTGCGTTCCGCGACATTACGCAGCGGAGAGCGGATGAGTTGGAAATCCGCAGGTTCAATGAAGAACTGGAAGAGAGAATCGCGGAACGCACGGCGCAATTGGAAACAGCCAACCATGAGCTGGAGGCTTTTTCGTACTCTGTTTCCCATGACCTGCGCGCGCCACTGCGCCACATCGGCGGTTTCGCGAGAATTCTTATGAATGATTTTGGTTCCGGGATGGAGCCTGAGGCGAAAGATCTCTTGCAACGTATCAACGACGCCGTTATCCGCATGGGGATGCTGGTGGACGGGTTGCTCAGCCTGGCCAAGCTTGGGCGGCAGTCTTTGAAGGTACGTCCCACTGACTTAAATGTCATCGTCGCTGAGGCAATCTCGGTGTTACAGCCGGAGTGTGAAGGGCGCGAGATAGAGTGGCGCATTGCCCAGTTGCCCGCGCTGGAGTGCGACGGGGTGTTGATGGGGCAGGTATTTCAGAATCTTTTGGGCAATGCCGTTAAGTACTCGCGGGGGCGGACAAAAGCTGTGATTGAGGTAGGCAGCATCCAGGAAGCGGGCCAACCGGCGGTGGTGTTCGTGCGTGACAACGGCGCCGGCTTCAACATGCAGTATGCGGAGAAACTCTTCGGCGTGTTTCAGCGCATGCACACAGAAGAGGAATTTGAAGGCACTGGTGTGGGCCTGGCGACGGTGCAACGCATCATTCAAAAGCACGGGGGGGGTGTCTGGGCCGAGGCGGAGACAGATCACGGGGCCACTTTCTATTTCACCCTGGGAGGAAACGGGGAAAGGAGAACGGCCCCAAGGCTGATCGCCACAGCGCGATAAGAAGGAGATGCATGGCGATCCCGGAAGATGGCGTAAGACGTCCCGGGGCGAGCCCCTGCACAGGAGCGCCTCTGAACCGTTGGTGACTACCATCCAGAGAGTTTCTCGCGGCTACATCCGTGTGCGCGATAACGGGGCAGGCTTCGACATGAATTATGCGCAGAAATTAGAAAGTTACAAAACCTTACTCAAGTAATCGGCTTCTCTCGCCGATCTCTGGAATGTCACCAGCAACCGTCGTAGTGGAAGGCTAGGGGACGTTCTGTCAGGAGACCCGATGGCGGTCGACGATATGACCATCTTTCTGGTCGAGGACAACGACGATGATGCTGAGTTGGCCCGGCGGGCATTCCAACATGGCAAGGTCAACAATAAATTGATCCGCGCCCGCGACGGCCTGGATGCGCTTGACTATCTTTTTGGACGGGGCAAATACGCGGGGCGGGATGTGCGGGACCAGCCGGCGGTTACGTTGCTGGATCTGAATATTCCGAAGATCAGCGGCCTGGAAGTCCTCAAGGCGATTCGCGCAGACGAACGCACCAAGCATCTTCCGGTGGTGATTCTCACCACTTCCAACGAGGACAAGGACCGGATGAGCGCCTACGATCATTTCGCTAACAGCTACGTGATCAAGCCCATCGACTATGACAAATTCATTGCCGCCACTTCTCACCTGAGCCTTTACTGGACCAGGTTGAATTCGCCTCCGCCGCGCAAGGAAGCTTAGATAGCGGGGGCTGAAGCCCAGATCTTTGTTGACCTCAACGGCCGAATAAGCAGGTTGCAGAGAAACTTTGCGCCGGGCAGCAAAGCAACACCACAGGGGCTAAAGCCCTCATCAATCCACGCCCTTAACGGCCCGACTACACAGGCTGCGGAAAAAGTCGCTGAACCTAGAAAAAGTCATCCCTCAGTGGCTAAAGCCAGACCTGTTTGCAAACGCTTACGTACGAGCTGAAGCTCGTACCCTTCAAAAACTGGAGTTTTTCCGCAAGCTGTAAAGTCGTGCCCTGACACAAAACATGAGGTTTCCGCAGCCTGTAAAGGTGGGCCCTGACACAAAGCATGAGGTTTCCGCAGCCTGTAAAGGTGGGCCCTCATACAAAACCAAAACACAGCATCTGGTGAGCTTCTCTTGTTTGCAGAAACTTCCGGCGGCGGTTGTTCAGCGGGAGTTGTTGCTCAGGGCTTGGGCGGCTCTACCCAGCCGTCCCGATCGGTCAACTCAGCGAGTTGCGCGAGGCCTTTCGCTTGTTTGGCGGTCAGCGCATCGGGGGCCATGCGCCAGGTCCAGTTATTTTCCGGGGTGGCGGGGGTGTTCATGCGGGCTTCGGAGCCGAGCACTAAGATGTCCTGCACGGGAAAGAGACAAACATCGGCTACCGAGGTGGAGGCGGCGCGAATCAAGCTCCACACCACATCGTTGGGCGCCGGGTTGAGATAGGCATAGACCGCGTTCTTCTCCGCCTCGCTGGTTCCGTGTTGCCACCAGCCCAGCGTCGTGTCGTTATCGTGGGTACCGGTATAGACGACCGTGTTGGTTACATAACGATGGGGCAGGTAATTGTGCGCGCCGCGACCGCTGAAGGCAAACTGCAGCACGCGCATGCCGGGTAGATCGAACTGCTCGCGCAACGCATCGACTTCGCGGGTGATCAGGCCGAGGTCCTCGGCGATCAGGGGTAGTGGGCCCAACTGGTCGCGCAATGCGGTGAAGAGAGCGGCGCCCGGGGCCTTGACCCACTCGCCGTGAATGGCGGTCTCATCCTCGGCCGGGATGGCCCAAAAGGCTTCAAAGCCGCGAAAGTGATCGAGACGGATAATGTCGTAGAGCGAGTGCGCCCGGCGCATGCGATCGACCCACCAATCGAAGCCCCGGGCTTCGAGGGCCTTCCAGTTGTAGATCGGATTGCCCCAGCGCTGGCCGGTCTCGCTGAAATAGTCGGGCGGGACACCGGCAACGCGGACGGGAGTGAGGTCCTCCTTGAACTCGAAGATCTCCGGGTGGGTCCACACATCGGCGCTGTCGTAATTGACGAAGATGGCCACGTCTCCAATGAAGCGTATGTCGCGCTCGGCGCAGTAGGCGCGCAGGGCCTTCCACTGCTCGTCGAAGGCGAATTGGATGGCCTGGCGGATTTCCAGATCGTCGCGGCTCTCCTGCTGCAATTGCTGCAGCGCCTTGGCCTCGCGGTGCGCGAAATCCATGGGCCAGGACGACCAGGAGTTGGAATGGAATTTGTGGCGCAACACGCCGTAGCGGACGTAATCCGGCAACCAGAAGGCATTTTCCTCGCGGAAGCGCTGGAAGCGGACCCATTGTTGGTCATCATGGTGGGAGAGAAAGTTGCGCGCGGCCTCCACCAGGAGCGGCCATTTACGCTGCTCCACCTCGTCAAAGTGGACGTTTCCAGAATGGCCGGGCAGCCCAGCGATGCGGTCGCCTGCAATCCATCCTGCTTCCACCAGCTTCTCCAGGCTGATCAGCAGCGGGTTGCCGGCGAAGGCGGAAAGAGCGGCGTAGGGCGAATTGCCATAGCCGGTTGGGCTGAGGGGCAGTACCTGCCACAAGCGCTGCTTGGCGGCGGCGAGAAAATCGGCAAAGGCGTAGGCAGCGGGCCCGAAATCTCCGATGCCCCCGTAGGAGGGTAAAGAGGTGATGTGTAGAAGGAGTCCGGAGGATCGTTCGAGGGCCATTTAGTACCTGCGTGGGAGGGCGAGAAAGACCATGGCCTTCGTTTGAGAAAGATTCCGAAGCGGCGGCTCCGGTTGCTTGCGAGGTTATCGACTGCGGAAGAGCTGACCTGAGCTAAAACTGTCCCGCCATTTGCCGAGAGTAACCCGAGACGCAGCGGTGCGTAGGTTGAGAAAGCGCTCTACGTTGGCGTTGGGACTATTTGTAGTCAATAGATCGGTACCCCAGGACTGGCGTCGTGGGGGGTTTTCAGTTGTTCCATGCCAAGGTGGGCCACCGCTGTTAAATTTGTCATCCCGCCTGCCCCGGGCTTGCCGTGGGATCGGAGCGGAGCGACTGCAGCTTACGTCGATGGAGAAACGGAACCCGGAGGCGATTCGCCCACGGCATTCTCTTGTGCCGAAAGTGAAACTACAGGTCCCTCCCCTACGCTGCCCCGAATTTCCTGTCCAGCTTAGTGGGTTGGCAAACTTCATGCGGCTTTCTTTACGGAAAGCCGCATACGTGACCTCGTGCGGTACCGCGATGTAGGAAATCCGGGTCCCCCGAATTTCCTGTCCAGCTTAGTGGCGTTGGCAAACTTCATGCGGCTTTCTTTACGGAAAGCCGCATACGTGACCTCGTGCGGTACCGCGATGTAGGAAATCCGGGTCCCCCGAATTTCCTGTCCAGCTTAGTGGCGTTGGCAAACTTCATGCGGCTTTCTTTACGGAAAGCCGCATACGTGACCTCGTGCGGTACCGCGATGTAGGAAATCCGGGTCCGCTCCAGTCGGGATGACAAAGTTAAGGGCGGTGGCCCACCTTGGCATGGGTGGAGGTGGATGGACAGAGTTTAGCAACTAGGGTCCACTCACTTACAGGACTGCCCGCTCACGTGGGTGGTTAGCTTTGTCCGAGAGGTAGGCCGGTTTGCGCTCGCTTGTTCATGCGGATGCCTCCCTGCTTTTCATAGCGGTCGGTGAGCGAGGTTACGAAGACGGCAAACATCTGCTCCCGCTTTTCGCTGAGAAGCTGGTCACGAGTGGCGTCCAGGTTCTTGGCTATCTCGTCCGCACTCGGCTCCTGCTTTTCATCAATCTTGGCCACTATGCCGGTGTGCCCAGTGTTGATCGCCTTGCTGAATTGCCCAACATTCAGGTCAAACAAATCAGGCGCCGCAGTGGCCAGCTCCCCGATATCCGGCACCTGCGCGGTGCGGGCTACTAGATCGCTGGTCTTGATGGTTGCGCCAAGCTCCTTGGCAGCCTGAGCCAGACTGTTTTCCGCGTGCGCTTTGTCAGCCAGCTCGTTGGTCTTGCGGGCCAGCAGCTGAGGCAACTGCTGCTCCCGGAAATCGTCTACCAGGTGCGACTTGTATTCCTCGAATACCGGCGCATGCGCGGGCTTTACGTCTGCCACTTGAAATACAGCAAAGCCTTCGCCGGTTCCACTCACCTGCGGAGGAGCTCCCGGCTTGGCGCTGAAGGCCAAACCGAGCATTTTGGCTGCGTCGGGAAGTCCGTTGAGCACTGCACTCTGCTGGATGTAGTCGGTGGTCACCACTTGCAGATGATGCGCTTCCGCGGTCTTGGCCAAGCCTGACTTGGCGGCTTCTGTGGCCAGCTGCTGGGCATAGCGGGCTTGTTGGTCTGCCTCCTGCTGGCGGGTCAAAGTCGCGAGGATCTGGGCCTTTACCTCTTCCAGAGGTTTCAGGTGCGCCGTCTGCTTCTCTTCCACCTTGATGATGTGGTAGCCGAACTGGGTCTTGACCACGTCGGAGATTTGCCCTGGCTGCAGTGAAAAGGCTGCTGATTCAAACGCCGGCACCGTGACGCCGCGTTGAATCATGCCCAACTCGCCGCCCGCATCCTTGCTGCCCGGGTCATCGGAGTTGGCTTTGGCCAGCGCGGCAAAGTCTGCGCCGCCTTTGATCTGCTTAAGCAGGTCCTCGGCTTTTTGCTTGGCTGCCGCGTCGGTCTTGGCGTCCGCTTTGGGGTCCACTTTGATCAGGATGTGCCGGACCTTTACTTCCTCGGGCACCTGGAAGTCCTTTTGATGGGCCTGGTAATACTGCTGCACTTGGTCGTTGGTCACCGGAGGCGCGCCATTCGGTACGTCCGTCTGGTTAAGGGCGATGTAGGCCAGCTTGCGCGTCTCGGGCACGGCGTCCTTGTAGCGCGCGGCACTCTGCTTGAAAAATGCCTGTAGCTCGGCGTCCGTAGGATTGATCTGCTTGCGCAGGTCCTCGGCGTTCAGCACGGCGTAATCGAACTTGATCTTGGTTGCCTGCTGGCGGTAGGCGTCGCGTACTTCCTGGTCGGAGACGGTGATGCCTCCAGTGACCATAGCCTCCAGGCGGTTGATCTCAATTTCCTTCTTGACCTGAGATTCGAAATCCTGGATGGAGGTGTGGAAGTAGTTCGACACGAAGTCAGCGTAGCGATCCTCGCCAATGAACTGGCCGCCGGGGAAGATCGCCTGGGCGAAGGGCCCGGTTTGCATGGCCCGACGCAGATCCGCATCGCCTACTTGAAGGCCGAGGCGATTTGCTTCCTGGAGCAGAACTTCGCGCTGGATCAAGGCCTGCGCCGCTTGCGGCATGATGTAAGGCAGAACCATGTCCGGGTAGTGCTTTTGCTGCAGAATTCTTTCTGCGACCTGCTGCACTTCGGGGGTGGTGATGGCCGTGGTGGTGCCGAAGTAGCGGCCGAATAAGCCTCCGCTGTGGACGGTGGCGTAGTTATCGGAAGAGGTCGCTTCGTCGGCAAAGATGCCCGGCACCAGGGTGATGACCATGGTGACTACAGCCACGGCAATGATAACGATGAAGATGATCTTGACGACGCGATTGTCTTTTTGCAGAAAACGGATCATGGGGTAGCGGGGGCTTTCTCAAGCGAATTGCAGGGACTGAAGTAAGTATAGATCAGGTGGAGATTCGGGAGTTAGAGGTGAAGAGCAGTGGAATCCCACATCTCGCGAAACACGAGCGAGATATGGGCCACCCGTCGTTCGTGTGGGGGCAGAGCCCGTTCGTATGAAGTTCTCACGCAGACTGTGAAGGCGGTACCCCCAAAGACGAACCCCATTTGTGGGCATTTAGTGCTCCACAAATGGGGTTTGTGAGGGGTCGCGGGCTGCAGCTTATCTCCAGCGGCCGTAGTAGGGATAGCCGTACACGTAGGGACGTGGGTAAGCGTAGACATACGGATACGGATAGGCGGCTGGGTAGCCGTAGGGATAAGGCGCGTAGCCGGGGGGCGGCGGGGCGTAGCCTGCCGGCGGCCCGTAGCCATAAGGTCCGGGTCCCGGAGGATAGCGGCGCGACGGCGGGGCGGAACTCGCCTCGAGTTGGTTAGCCTCCTGATAGGAGACCGGCTGCACGGTTGCCGGAGTGGTCAGATGGAAGGTAAGCACCGATTCCGGAGGAACCACGCTGCGCGGACCCGGGGTAGCTGCCGAAGCACCTAACCCAACCCCAGCACCGGCGACGGCGCCGATGGCAGCTCCTGGGCCGCCCCCGGCAATTGCTCCGATGGCTGCGCCCAACGCGGTGGCGCCTACCGTATTGCCGGCAGTGTAGCCGCCCTTGCCAGGACTGCTGGTGTCAAAGACATCGGTGGCCAGGGAGTAGGAATTGCCACCCAGGTTGAGGGTGGTCAGTTGCAGCGCGATGCTCGCGCCGCCCTTCAACTCGCCGGGCTTTTTGACGTCCACGACTCGCCCGGTGACTTGAGCGCCACGCGGAATCGCCAGCACATTGCCGACATACACGCTCTGGGCGACCGTACCCTGGAAATAGTCTCCCGGTTTCACTTTCTTCGAATCCAGAGGTTCACTGGTGCGGATGGCCAACAGCATACCCTTGGTCAAGGTGACGGGGCCGGAGGGGGGCGCTGTTTGCGCTACTCCCTGAGGAGCCTGGTATCCGTTGTACCCATTGGGTTGGTTTTGCCCAGGCTGATAGGCAGGCCGCGGTGGCTGTCCGTAGCCCACTCCTGGTGCGCCCGCCGCGGCAGGCGGCGCCTGGTTGGGATATTGGGGCGGGCCCTGGTCCTGATTCGGAGCTTGGCCGGGATATTGGCTCGGGCCCTGGTCCGCACTCTGGTTCGGATCCTGCGCCGCACTGTCCGGCGGGGGGATCTGTCCATTCTGCGCATCGGGCGGCGGGCCTGCCTGACCCCAGTCACCCTGCTGGCCCGGAGTCGGAGTCTGTTGGGCGGTCGCGCCGCCCTGCTGCTGTGCCACCAAGGCAGGAGCCAGCGAGAGACTTGCACCGAGCGCTCCGGAAAGCAGCCATGGCAAACGATTTGTTCTCATCAAAGTCATTTCCTTAACCCCCTTGCCCAAGCTGGACGCCCGATCCGCCGGCCAGGGCTTTAATGCATAGACGGCGTACCGCGCAGTCCGTCACAGGTGTTAACCCTGGCACGCGGCAAAAGTTACTCCAGCCACTACGCCAAGACACGGGGGAAGGTTACAACAAGCGAGACAAGCCGGATATTCATCTTTCGTTCTTGCACAATTATTGAGGCATTAAACTTCCCGCCTGAAGACTGCTGCATGATTGCGGCAGCAATGACCAACCATCGTCATGTTGGGGGTGCCGGCTTGGCCCCACCGGCCTTTGACGGGGTGGCGACAGAGGCTTCCATCCTGGTGCCTCCGCTGGCCGCCGCGTCTTCCCAGTTGTGGCGCGATACAGATCCAATCGTCTCGGGAAGCTTCGGGCGCTACCGGGTGCGCCTGGCCAAGGACGGAAACGATCGCGTCGCCGCTTGCCGCCTCCGCTTCAACGTCTTCAATGTGGAGATGGGAGAAGGCTTGTCCTCCTCCTACTCGACTGGCCTCGATCGCGACCGCTTTGACCCAGTTTGCGATCATTTGATCGTTGAAAACCAGGAGGACGGCCGGGTGGTGGGCACGTATCGCATGCAATCCGGGCTCACCGCCGCCGCGGGCTTTGGCTACTACAGCGCCCAGGAGTTTGAGTTCGCTCCCTACGAGTGCATCCGCGAGCAGGTTCTGGAGCTGGGCCGGGCTTCGATCGACCGCCAGCATCGCTCGAGCGAAGTGCTGACCCTGCTGTGGCGAGGGATTGCCCAATATGCCAAACACTACGGACTCCGCTACCTGGTTGGCTGCTCTTCACTGAACTCGACGGATCCCCTGGCCGGCTGGAGCCTTTACCAGGCACTTGGGTCGCAACTGGTTTCTCCTGAATACTTTACCGTTCCTACCGCAGCCTATGCGCTGCCCTGCAGCGAGGCTGACCCAACGATGCCGGTCAAGCTCCCCAAACTGCTCAGAACCTACCTCGGAGTGGGGGCGAAGATTTGCGGACCGCCGGCCTGGGATCGCGCCTTTGGCACCATCGACTTCCTCACACTTCTGGACCTGGAGCAGATCACGCCGGCGGCGCGCAGCCGCTTCCTGGTGGAGTAATGCGGCGAAGCTTCCGCGGCGCCGTGCGGCTGGTCATTCTTCTCAGTTCCCTGCTCGAGGTTCTGGGGCGATTTGTTCTGACCTATATCGAGTGCGGTGGCCAAGTCTCTACGGCCCGGCGCGCTGGATGGCTCCATGCTTCCTGCGCCCGCATCGCCAGGCGGCTTTCCCTTGTGCCGGGTGTTTCGGGAACTCCAGGGGGTTCCGGCCTCATCGTCTCGAATCACCTTACGTATCTCGACATACTGGTTTACGGCGCGGTCCGCCCGCTCGTCTTCGTGGCCAAGTCCGAGGTCCGGCGGTGGCCGCTTCTGGGTGCCTTGGCTAGTCTTGGGGGCACGATCTTCGTCGACCGCGACCGCAGCCTGCAGGCTGCCCAAGCCAGCCAGCAAATCGAGCAGTGCTTGGAGGACGGATTGGCTGTGCTGTTGTTTCCCGAGGGCACCAGCTCCGACGGCCGCGAGGTGCTGCCCTTTCGATCGCCACTTTTCGAACCCGCGATTCGCACCGGCGCCAACGTCACGGTGGCGGCGATTCGCTACCATGCCGCGGACGCAGTCGAGAGCCAGGTGACGTATTGGGGAGCGATGGTCTTTTTGCCCCATCTGTTCCGCACCCTGTGTGTCCGGGGACTGGCGGCGGAGATCTGGTTCGACTCTCCCTGCCGGTTCTCCGATCGCAAGACGGCGGCGCGAGTGGCGTGGCAGAAGGTGCGTGGGTTACGAGCCCGGACCGTGGGCGAGGAAACGGTCACGGCGATGGAGGAGGCGAGCCTCCGGGGTTGAAGATTTGCGCGCTTCCCTCTTTAACTGCCCCAGGCATTCGTGGTAGACATGCTTCCATGCCTGCCACAACAGAAAACCACCTGCACCTGAGTGAAATCGCTCCCCGCATCATTCAATCGGAAATTCGCTCCATGACGGTGGAGTGCGATGCCGTCGGAGGCGTGAACCTGGCCCAGGGGGTGTGCGATACGCCTCTTCCCGAAGTGGTGGAAGAAGCCGCCATACAAGCCATCCGGGACGGGTACAACATCTATACCCGTATGGACGGGATTGCCGTGTTGCGGCAGGCCATCGCGGAGAAATTCGAACGCCATAATGGGTTGGTTGTCGATCCGGATAAGGAGGTCCTGGTTACCTCGGGAGCGACCGGGGGCATGTCTTCTGCATGCCTGGCGCTGTTCGATCCTGGCGACGAGGTGATCCTCTTCGAACCGTTTTACGGATACCACTACAGCACTTTGCAATCCATTCGGGCGGTGCCGGTCGTGGTGCCACTCGTCCCGACGACATGGGAGATCGATTTTGATCGCCTGCGCGCGGCAATCACGCCCCGGACCCGGGGCCTGGCGATCAATAGCCCGGGCAATCCGTGCGGCAAGGTTTTCAACCGCGCTGAACTTGAAGGAATTGCTGCTTTGGCCATCGAACACGATCTTTTCGTGCTGACCGATGAGATCTACGAGTACTTCATCTACGAGGGACAATCGCATATCAGCCCGGCAACGATTCCGGGGATGGCGGAACGTACGATCACCATTAACGGGTTTTCCAAGACCTTCAGCATGACCGGGTGGCGGGTGGGGTACCTGGCCGCCAGCAGCAAGTGGATGCCTGCCATCGGGTACTTCCACGATCTGCAATACGTGTGCACTCCCTCGCCTTTCCAGTACGCCGCAGCCGCCGGGCTACGCGCCCTGCCGGATAGCTTCTACCAGGGGCTGGCGACGGAATACCAGGAGAAGCGAGACCAGATTTGCGATGCCCTGGCGGCCGCGGGTATGACTCCTGCGGTGCCCGCCGGAGCTTACTACGTGCTGGCCGATGCCAGCCGGATCGAAGGAGAGCTGGCCAGCGTCAAGGCTCGCAACCTGCTTCGCGCCACCGGGGTGGGTGCGGTCGCGGGATCGGCGTTCTATGAGGGCGGCCGGGGGGAAAACCTCCTGCGGTACTGCTTTGCCAAGCGGGCGGCGGAGCTCGATAGGGCTTGCACGGCTTTGAGGGCGTTCGGGGTTTAGCTTCGTTGCGACCTGAAGTGGAACTGCAGGTCCCTCCCCTCCGCTCCCCCGGATTTCCTACTGAGCTTGTTGGCGTTGGCAAACTTCATGCGGCTTTCACGGAAAGCCGCACACGTGGCCGTCGGTGAGTGCCGTGTTATAGGAAATCCGGGTCCGCTCCCGTTCGGGATGACAAAGTGTAGGGCGGTCACTTGCCCGGACATTTGTTATTGGGATCGAGGGACCTAGGGATTTCGCCTTTTCCGCCGCCCGAGAGCGTCGACCCCTCTCCACCGATTCCCATCCCTGGGAGCTATCTGGTTGGAAATGAGGCAGATATGCGAAGATTTGCCTTCCTTAGCCTACAAAATGCTACAGAGTGAATCTATTTGGTGAGCCCAAGCATCAGATAGCTTGACAACAATAGACTCAAGTGCGAGTCTAAGTCCACAAACTCGCACACGAGTACTGTGCACGCAGGAGCAGCGAAGCGATGGCAAAGATTATCGGTATTGATTTAGGCACTACGAACTCAGTGGTGGCAGTGATGGAGGGCGGGGAGCCCAAGGTTATACCCAACGAAGAGGGTGGCCGGACAACCCCGTCCGTCGTCGGTTTTACGAAGAGCGGGGAACGGTTGGTAGGCCAAGTGGCGAAGCGCCAGGCGATCACCAACCCGGAGAACACGATTTATTCGATCAAGCGTTTCATGGGGCGCCGCGCCAACGAGGTGACCGATGAGATGAAGATGGTGCCCTACAAAGTTAAGGCACAAGGCGACCACGTAGTAGTCGTGGCGCAGGGGAAGGAATATACCCCGCCGGAAATCTCGGCAATGATTTTGCAGAAGCTGAAGAAGGCGGCAGAGGATTATCTCGGCACGACGGTTACCGAGGCGGTCATTACGGTGCCTGCGTACTTCAATGATGCGCAGCGCCAGGCGACCAAAGACGCGGGCAAGATTGCCGGTCTGGATGTGAAGCGTATCGTCAACGAGCCGACTGCGGCGGCGTTGGCTTATGGGCTGGATAAGAAGAAGGACGAAACGATTATCGTCTATGACTTCGGCGGCGGGACCTTTGACGTTTCCGTGCTCGAAGTGGGCGAGGGCGTGATTGAGGTGAAGTCGACCAATGGGGATACCCACCTGGGCGGCGACAACCTCGACCAGCGCATCGTGGACTGGTTGATCGATGAGTTCAAGAAGGACGAGCAACTGGACCTGCGGGCAAAGGGCAACGAGATGGCCCTGCAGCGCCTGAAGGATGCGGCAGAGAAGGCGAAGATCGAGCTCTCGACGACCGTCGAGACGGAGATCAACCTGCCCTTCATCACGGCGGATGCGACGGGACCGAAGCACCTGGTCAAGAAGCTGACGCGGGCCAAGCTGGAGCAGTTGGTGGAAGACCTGTTGCAGCGCTCGATCGAGCCGTGCAAGAAGGCCTTGGCCGATGCCCAGATCGACTCGAGCAAGATTGACGAAGTGGTGCTGGTGGGCGGACAGACGCGCATGCCGCGTATCCAGCAGATCGTGAAGGACCTCTTCGGCAAGGAACCGCACAAGGGTGTGAACCCGGACGAAGTGGTGGCCATTGGCGCCGCGGTGCAGGCGGGCGTACTGGCCGGCGAAGTGACCGACCTGTTGCTGCTGGATGTGACGCCGTTGACGCTGGCCATTGAAACTCTGGGCGGCGTGGCGACCAAGATGATTGGGCGCAACACGACCATCCCGACCAAGAAGACGGAGACGTTTTCGACGGCGGCGGACAACCAGACAGAAGTGGAAGTGCATGTGTTGCAGGGCGAGCGCCCGATGGCAGCGCAGAACCGGACATTGGGCAAGTTCAAGCTGAGCGGGATTCCTCCGGCTCCGCGCGGAGTGCCCCAGGTTGAGGTGACCTTCGACATCGATGCCAACGGCATCCTGAACGTGACGGCGAAAGACAACGCCACGGGCAAGGATCAGAAGATCACCATCACTTCTTCTTCGGGTCTAAGCAAAGAAGAGGTGGATCGCATGGCGAAGGAAGCCGATGCGCATGCCACCGAGGACCAGGCGAAGCGCGAAGAGGTCGAGGCGCGCAACTCACTGGACAACATGACATACAACGTCGAGAAGATGCTGAAGGACAACGGCGACAAGGTTTCCGGCAGCGAGAAGAGCGACGTTGAGGCAGCGCTGACCCAGGCTCGTACGGCGCTGCAGGGCACGTCCAGCGCGTCGGAACTAAACGCCGCGCGGGAGAAATTGACCGCGGCTTCGCACAAGCTGGCCGAGGCCATGTACAAAGCGAACTCTTCGGGAACTTCGGCTTCGGGTGACGCCGCAGCCGGCGCCGCAGGGGACGCTGGAGAAAAGAAAGAAGAAGGCGTGATCGACGCCGAGTACGTGGATGTGGCAGACAAGAAGTAACGACGCAGGAAACGCAACGGAGGGGTCCGTTGCCGCTCTCAGTCAATACATGGCGTGGGGCGCTCAACCGCTGAGAGCGCCCCATGCTTTTCAGTATCAACAGGCGGAAGGCAGGGCGATATGACTGAGACGATGTGGAAATATGAGCAACTGCGAGCAGGACAGATCTACAACCAGGTCATGTTCAATACTCGCGAGGAAGCTGAGAGCTTCGCCGCCCAGATGAACCGGGTGGAACCCGATCTCTTTTGGCGAATCGAGCCGGTGGAAGCCCGGTTGTGGTGGAACTAACCTAAAACCCGGGTCGCCGTATGGCGACCCGGCACTATTTTTGAAGCTTGGATTGAACCAAACCAACTAAGACATGGCGACGACACCAACCAAAGATTATTATGCGGTTCTTGGAATCAAGAAAACCGCGACCACGGACGACATCCGCAAGGCATTCCGCAAGCTCGCCCGGAAGCATCATCCTGACGTGAATCCGGGGGATAAGAGGGCGGAAGAGAAGTTCAAAGAAATCTCGGAAGCCAACGATGTATTGAGCGACGAGAAAAAGCGCAAAGTTTACGACGCGTTAGGTTACTACTCCGATCAGATTGATCCTGCTGCCGCGGAAGCGGCGGCGCGCGGTGGCTATGGCTTTGCCGGAGGAGGACCCGGCGGCGGCTCAACACGGCAGCCAGGCGGGGGGCGTGGCGTTCCTGACTTTGGAGGCTTCGACTTCTCTGACTACGCGACCGGACATCCCGGCGAAGCTGGCGCTGGAGGGGGCAACACCGGCTCCAGCTGGGGCAGCTTCCGGGACATCTTCTCCGGCGTGTTCTCCCAGGGACAGAGGCAACAAGGGCCGCAGGCGGGCACGGATCTGGAATACCAGATCACGGTGGATTTCTGGACGGCGATCCGCGGCGGAATAGCGAAGCTCCAGGTGGTGCGGCAGGAAGTCTGCCCCACCTGTAAGGGGAAGCCCTCCACCGGCGGCGGTACGTGCCAGGAATGCCAAGGCACGGGACAAGTGACCCAGATGGGCGGGCGCATGAAATTCAAGATTGCCTGCCCGCGCTGCGGCGGCACTGGCAAGCTGGATAACGAGTGTGCGACGTGCGAAGGAGAGGGAACGGTCACCCGGACGGAGACAATGGAGGTGCGCATCAAAGCCGGCACCCGCGACGGCCAGCGGATACGGCTGGCGGGCAAAGGGAATGCGGGAATTAACGGCGGACCCGCGGGCGATCTTTACCTGATTATCAAGATCGATAGCCATCCTGTATTTACACGAGCGGGCGATGATATTCAGATCGTGATCCCGGTCACTGTGCCGGAAGCTGCCCTTGGATCCAAGATTGAGGTCCCGACCATCGATGGGCGCGCCCAGTTGAAGATTCCACCGGGAACCCAGAGCGGGCAGAAGCTGCGCATGCGCGGCAAGGGGGTTCCGTCGGCGACCCATGAGGGGGTGCGCGGCGACCAGATTGTCACCGTGGAGATGGTTATGCCCCCGCTCCGGGACGAACGATCGAAGGAAATTTTGCGGGAGTTTGCCAAACTGAATCCGGAAGATCCCAGAGAGGCGACCTTCGCAGGAGTATGACTCAGCTGATGCAGAGGCACGAGAAACAAAATGCCCACCAAGCGTAAATCAAAAGGCGCGTACATGATCTCGGCGGTCGCCGAGATGTATGAGATCCACCCGCAGACGCTGCGGCTTTATGAGCGCGAAGGGCTGTTACAGCCCTCGCGCACCGTAGGCAACACGCGTCTGTACACCGACGAAGACCTGGAGCGGCTGGAGTTCATTCTCAACCTGGCGCGCGAGCTGGGTGTCAACATTGCCGGGATCGCCATTATTCTGCAGATGCGGGAGCGCATGGAGGAGATGAATCGCCAGATGCAGGATTTCGTCGATTACGTGCGCACAGAGATGCTCACGAAGATGCAACAAGGCATGCCGGCCAGCGAGGGCGCAATTGTGGCGCTGCGGCGTCCGATGGTGGTCCCCGCCGCGGTTGCGCGTAAACGCTAGAGGGATTTTGCTTCTACCGGGCCCTGGCTATTCTTCGAAGAAAAAGGCGCACTGGCAAGCCGGCGCCTGATCTACAGCAGAAGTGGTCCTTTAGCGGACAACGAATATGCTTCTGTCAACACGCTTTATGGGCCAAAGTATACTGTGAAGAGGGTTAGCAGGATCGTTCTTTTTGGCGTGGCCCGGCGATACGGAAATTACCTTGAGTTCAGAGTCGGCTGCAAAGCATGATGAGTCTTCTGCTCGTAGTCAGTGTCATCGGCATCCTTACCTCCACGGTGTACGCCCTTTTAGTGGCCGTCGGCGCCGTGCGGCTGGCTGCCCGCCGGCGTAAGCTGCCACCAGCCGCGTTTGCCCCACCCGTAAGCCTGCTCAAGCCGTTGCACGGGTCCGAACCTGACCTCGAATCCCATCTGCAAAGCTTCTTTGAGCAGGAGTATCCCAAGTACGAGATCATTTTTTGCGCCCGCAGCGAGCAAGACCCCGGTCTGGAGGTCGCGCGGCGGGTGGCGGCGCGCTACCCGGCGATTCGATCCAAGTTCCTGTGCAGCGGGAGTGCCCCCTATGCCAACGCCAAAGTCTGGTCACTGGAGCGGATGCAGAGCGTAGCGGCGCACCGGTTTTTCGTGATCAGCGACAGCGATGTTTCGGTAACTCCCGACTATTTGCGGGCAGTGATGGCCCCGTTCGCCGATGAGCGCGTGGGCATGGTGACCTGCCTTTACCGGGGTGTGGCCGGCAGCAGTTTCTGGTCTCAGCTGGAAGCGGTTGGAATGTCGGTGGAGATGTCCGCCGGGGTACTGGTGGCAGAGATGCTGGAAGGCATGAAGTTTGCCCTGGGACCAACGATGGTGGTACGACGCGATTCCCTGGATGAGGCTGGGGGTTTTCGCGCCATAGGGCCGTATCACGCGGACGACTTTATGCTGGGGAACCGGATCTCCGCGACTGGACAACGGGTCGTTTTGTCCACCCACACGATCGAGCATCACGTGCTGAATTCGTCCTTTCTCCCCTCTGTGCTGCACCAGATCCGGTGGATGAAGAGCACGCGCTTTTCCCGCCCTAAGGGACATTTTGGGACCGCGTTGACCTTCAGCATGCCTTACGGATTGCTGGCCGCAGGGGTTGCGTTGGCCTTCCATCGTCCGCTGCTGGGCGCCATGCTGTTCTTGTGGAGTTGGGCCTCGCGGGTGGCTCTGGGCGCCTTGGTGGGCCGCCTGGTGGTCGCTGAACCCAGGCTCTTACGCAGTGCGCTGCTGTATCCTCTGCGCGATCTTCTGGGCTTTTGCTATTGGGTCGCAAGCTACGTCAGCAACCAGGTGAAGTGGCGGGGAGAGGTCTATAACCTGCTGCAGGATGGATTCATGAGGAATGATTCCCGACCCGCCGAGCGCGAGCCCGAAGCCATTCTTACGGCGTAGTTGGTCTGTTCCCTCTTCTTTCGAGAATGGTTGAGAACGCCACGGGTTGGTGTCCTGGGTTGCAGCTTCAGCTGTCCAAATTGCCGAATAAATAGGGCTGGGCGAGCGGGTAACTCGGTTGATTGTGTGGAACCGTGTTGATCTCCAAGGAAATCCGGTGGGTTCTGGTTATCGCCCTTCAGCACTAGGGTCCGGTCCAAGTTCACCCAGGACTGACGTCCTGGGTCATTCTCAGCCGTCCCTTCGGGACTGGTCCTTCGCTCTCATCTAAACCCAGGACTAACGTCCTGGGCTACTCTCAGCCGTCCCTGCGGGACTGATCGCGCGACGCCCTGATAGCTGATTTCTCTTCAGCGGGGTGGCGTGCAAATCGGGCGATCTGCAAACTCATCTATTCCGACATGTTTAAAGGCTAGAGCGGGCGGTCGGTGTAGAGGGCCTTGTCGGAGAGCTCCTGCAGGAGATAGGCTCGCGTTCCTAGCAGGCCGGCCACGTGGGCCCGAGATTCTCCCGGCACAAAGAGAAATCTGCGTGGGCCGTTGCCCCACAGGGCAAGCAGGTCGGCGTCACTGATCAAGACGTGCGGCGCATCAGCATAGTTCGAGCCCCAGAGCACGGAGCTTACCCGGCCATTGACCAGCAGGGCCTGCCGTTGCGTGTAGAAAAGAAGCGAAGAACCGTCGGCCACGTCGCCGTAGAGGATGAGGGTGGCATCGCTACCCTTCTTGGCGATGTGGTTGATGGTGTCAGCCATAGCGTGGGAAGAGAGCATGGGCTCAAAACGCACCAAGGCGATATGCGCGGCGATGAGAAAGACGGCGGAGGTGAAGGCAACACTGACCGTAGCCTCGAAATGGTGCCGCTGCCGGCGGAGCACCCAGGCGACTACAGGGCCCAACAGAAGGCCGGCAGCTGCCAGCACCGCGGGCAAGCGGAGCGCGGCAAAGGATGGCCCGGTGAGATCGAATACGTGAGACATGGAAAGCGTGTAGCCAGCCACGTCGCGATGGGCCAGCAGGGCGCCAATGTCGCTGCTGGAGGGAAGGGCGCGTGAGGACCATAGGCCACAGCCAAGCGCGATCGCGGCAACGATGCCGATCAGGGCGAGCGCCGCGTGGGCTCCGGTAAGCCACTTACCCACTCCAGCAGGTTCGCTTTCCAGGCTTGCCAGAGCCCCGGCTGTGAGCAACAGCAGGGGGAAATAAACGGGATAGGTGTAGTACTCCTGGTTGGTGGAAAGGGAGAAAAAGATCAGGATAACGGCAGCGTAGATAGCGAGTAGCCAATTGGTCCTGCTGCGGAAGCGAGCGGGGCGCTCAGCAATGGAATAGAGAACCGGGCGCACGCCGCGCAGCCATCGTTTGCGGGCGGCCCACGCCTGCTGGACAACCGCCGGCAGATAGATGCTCCAAGGAAAGAGCCAGACCAGGTGCAGACTCCAGTAGAGAACAAAGGGGAGTTTGTTGTAGTCGACGGGATAACGCCGGCCCAGAAAGCGCAGCACCTGCTCGTTGATGAAGTAGAAATAGAAGAAGCCGTGGACGTTGCCTGGGGTGGGGACGTTGCCCACGGGGTGACCTGCGCCGGGATTGCGGAGTCCGGCGAGGATGTGCCATGGCGCGGCGATGGCAAGGAAGAGCAGAATACCGGAGAAGAGGCGGAGTTGACGCCAGCGCCGCCAATCGCCAGTCAGCCACAGGTAGGGCACGGCGGCGGCAAGGAAGAAGACCGGGGCAACCAACCCTTTGGCCAGCATGGCCAGCGCCAAAGCAGCCCAGGTCAGGTAAAGGCGGAGAGGTTTGTCATCTTCGAGCGCAATGAGAAAATTGTAGAGAGCAAAGGCCAGCAGGAGCGTAAGCAGGACTTCGGGAATGAAGATACGGGTGAAGAGGAAAACTCCCACGCTGGTCAGAATGCTGAGGGCGGCATAGAACGCGGCGCGGTCGCCATAGGCGCGACGGCCCCACTGCCAAGCCAAAATGGCGAGGCCAAGCACCGCCAGGGTCAGGGGCAGATGGGTGGCAAAGACGTTGTATCCGAAGAGGTGATAATCGGCGGCGGCCAACCAATAGGGCAGCGGCGGCTTTTCCAGGTAACGGATGCCGTCCACCTTCAACGTGACCCAGTCGCCGCTGCAGCGCCATATGCTGGGCGGCGATGGCGTGAGTGGCATCCGCGTCATCCAACAGAGGAGGCGCGAAAAGCGCTGCCACGTGAACCGCGGCAAAGACCAGCAGGAGCAGCGTCCAGGCTCGCACTGGAGTGAGACTAAAGGTATTCTCGGGAGGCGCCTCGAGGGAGAGAGCGAAGTGATTCGACATGGTTGCTAAACGCGGAGTACGCAAGCAGCAGGATAGCAGCCGGCCAGCCCAGGACCCGCTGGCTCACTTGCTGCCGGTTGCCCAGAATCCCCGCCCGCAGCCCCGTCGAGGGCAGCGTGTGCGGCTTTCTTCACGGAAAGCCGCATGGAGTGCACTGGACCCATCGAACCCCACGGGAATTCTGGGCCTGGCTGACGCTTTCAATGCCGCGGTTGCGAAAGGCATCGAGGACGCGGACCCGGAGGCGGTACATCGCATGAGAACCGGCTCGCGTCGTCTGCAGGCATTGCTGGAGGCCACGCTGCGCGAAGCTGGTCCCGCGAGCCATGCATTGGAAAAGCCCACCCGCACGTGGCTGCGCGAACTCAAGCAGGTTCGCCGGGCGGCCGGGCCTGTGCGCGATCTGGATGTGCAGCGCAAGCTACTGGAAGACTGGATTGGCCAACAGATGCCGAAACAGGAAACGACGCCCGGCACCGAAGCGAGCCCGCCGGCAGAAATAAAGCAGGCAGAAATGCTCGATGCATGGCTCAAAAGCGAGCGCAAACTCCTGGCGCGTGGGATGCAGAAGGAGATCAAGAAGCGGCAACAAGCGCTGGCGGAGGGTCAGGGCACGCTATTTACTGCAATCACCCGTGTACCTTTGGGCAGTCCCAGGGCTTTGCGACCGGCCGACGCCGTGGCATTGGAGGAATTCGTGCGCGCAACCGACGCCATGCCATTGCTGGATGGGGAAAATCTGCACGACTTTCGCAAGTCGACCAAGAAGGCGCGCTACCTGGCCGAAGCGGGTGCAGAAGGCGACAGCAGCAGTGTGGCCAAGGCGCTTAAGCGGATACAGGATGCAATCGGCGAGTGGCACGACTGGCTCTGCCTTGGAGAAGAACTTCAGGAAGCTCTGGGCCAGGATGCGCCGGAGTTGACGGCCGCTTTCCAAGGCGAGATCGAGCGCCATTTTGCGGCGGCATTGAAGACCACGCAAAGCATGCGCGGCCGGCTGTTGGGAGAGTGGATGGCGGCCGAATCACCGGGCAAACGGCCACCCGGCCGAGTGGCGCTGGGCGACCACCGGATCGTTTCCAACCAACGAACGGCTTAAAGATAATGTAAGACGAAGTGGTGTATCTTGCATTGCAGATAGCATTATCCCTGTGCCAGGTAAGACTCCCCCCAAGATGCAGACGTACGCAGCGATTGACATTGGTTCCAACTCCTGCCGATTGAAGATCGCGCGAGTCCAACAACACCAGCTGAAAGTGCTGCACGAGGACCGCGAGGTAACGCGGCTCGGAGCGAGCGTTTTTGAAAGTGGAGTGGTTTCCCCTGAAGCCATGGCCAGCACGCTGGTGGCGCTCAAGCGTTTCTATCGCACGGTCAAGATGCATAGCGCCGACCGGGTGCGCGCCGTGGCCACTTCGGCGCTACGCGACGCACGCAATGCACAGGCCTTTCTGGCCTGGGTGAAATCCGAAACCGGTTGGGAAGTGGAGATCATCTCCGGTCTGGAAGAGGCGCGCCTGATCCATCGTGGTGTGATGGGCGAGCCGGGCACGCAAGGCAAGTGCCTTCTGGTTGACGTGGGGGGCGGTAGTTGTGAGATTACGCTCTCGGAGCGGAAGCGCATCCAGGAAACGGTGAGCTTGCCTCTGGGCGCGGTCCGCTTGACCAAGGATTTTCTCCCCGGCGATCCCCCGACGGAGGAGGAGCTGGCACGGATGAAGCAGTTTATTGCGCGCGAGCTGCGCAAGGCGGAGAGGCGTTTTGGCGCTTTGCGGGTTTCGCTGGTGATTGCCACCTCGGGGACAGCGGCCGCCTTGACGCAGGCCAACCAGGCCATGCGCAAGACCTCAGGGAGAAACGGTCGATCAGGACGGAAGCTGCTGGCGGAGACGCGGAATGTGCGCCGCCTGACCACCAAGCTGACCGGCATGAACAGCGCCCAGCGCAGCAGTATCCCTGGGATTGGGCCGAAGCGGACGGAGATCGTGGTCGCCGGCGCCCATGTCTATTCCGAGCTGCTGGAGCGTTTCGCGCTGCCCGGATTCATCTACTCAGAGCTTGGCTTGCGAGACGGCATCCTGGACCAGATGCTGGCTGAACAGGATGCCAAAACCACGGCCCACCAGGTATTTGAACGGGAGCGTTGGCAGGGCGTGCTGGCCACCTGCAAACGCTATGGCGTGGACCCCAGGCAAGCCGATGCCGTACGCCAGCACGCGCTGCAACTCTTCCGCGATCTGCAGGCGGTGCACGAATTACCCCCGGAATACAGATCGTGGCTGGAAGCCGCCGCCATGATGCGCGACGTGGGCAAGTTCATGAACTACCAGGGACACCATCGCCACGCGCAATACATCATTGCCAACTCCGAGCTATTCGGGTTCACGCCGCCGCAAAGGGCGATCATGTCGGCGATTTCGCGCTACCTGGGTAAGTCTCGTCCGGACGTGGCGGACCGCACCATGCGGTATATTCCCCCGGAAGATTTCTCGCGGGTACAGCGGGCTGTGGTGTTGTTGCGCCTGGCGGTGGCGCTGAACCAGGATCGGGCCAGCGACGTGCTCAAAGTCACGTTGCACGTTTATCCCAAGCGAGTGTTGATGGAGCTTAGCCCAGGGCGCACGGGGGCGGAACTGGAACTCTGGTCGCTGCGCAAGGAAGGGGACTATTTCCGTGAAGTATTTCGCCGTGAGCTCTTTGCGGCGCTGGCATAGACTTGGCGCAGCAGACGCGGGTCCAACAAGGAGATCAATTGTCCCGGCCGGCGGGTGCAGTCGACGCGCGCAATCGCGCCCTTACGCATCCGTAAGGCGGCGGGCCTGGGTGAGCAGATGAGTGAGCCAAGGAACTCGGGCAGGTTGGGGTTGTGGCCTACCACCAAAACGTTCTCGTAGGCAGAGAGCGGAGCGATCAACGCCTGGAAGCTGGCGACGGTACCCAAAGGGGACATGGCGTCGGTGATCTGAATTTTGCTGTCGTAGGCTACCTCCGTTCCCACCAGCGAAGCAGTTTGCAACGCACGCTTGAGCGGGCTGGAGAGGATCAAGTCGAACTGGATCCTCAAAGCGTTCAGGTACCGGGCAATCAGCAGGCACTGCTCCTTACCTTCTTTATCGAGAGGACGCTTGGCGTCAACGACAGGGTCTACGCGACGGACTCCCGCGCTCGCATGTCTAAGAATATAAAGGTTCATCGGGTTGGGATTTCTTTCTCACTGGGCCGCAGCTGGACCCGGTCTTAGCTGCGAATCAAGCCCAATGGTAGCGAAAGCGTGCGGGAGATCAGCTTATTCATCCGATTGTAACAATTCTCCCGGGGTAAGAGAAGGCATTCGCTATTTCGTATGAGAAAGGCGCCGGGCGCTCGGCTCCGTCGGATTTCCTGTCAGGCTTAGTGGCGTCGGTAAAACCTCGTGCGGCTTTCCTTTAAGAAAGCCGCATTCGTGGCCGTTGGTTGGTGCAGCGTGTAGGAAATCCGGAGTCCGCTCGGGAGGAAAGGGTTACATGGATTGGCGGACCTTGGGGTTGGTCATGGGAATGTGCGAGTGTGAACCTCGTTACGGCCGAGAGTGAACCGCAGGTCGCTTCGCTTCGGTCGCGATGATAAAGCTTGAGAGGGCAGCGCTCACCTCAGCAGCCGTAGCCGAGGGAGGGAAAGAGCCGTCGATGAGGATAATTCCCGATTGGAAGCCAACGGATTACCCGCGCGCACTTCGCGAGTTTCAATCACAGTTGCCTCGACCCGCTTAGGGTAATGGCTTCCCGGTCCGAGGAGGTTTTTCCGGATCGCCGGGCCCATCGGCCTTCTCGAGGGGTTTCTCCGCTTTGTTTTCTGGGCTGACCCCACCCAAAGGAAACTTTGTTGCATGCCGCTCGAATACCGAGATCTGGGGCTCATCCACCTTCGGCGGATCGGCGGCCGGAGTGGGGTCGAGTGACGGGCGTAGTGGTACAGCGGTTCCAGCCTCTGGGCTAGCCCAGGGCTCGGTGCTCAGCTTCTGCACCAGCTCGCGGAGCGTGGGTTCGGACAACCCGACCGAAGCATCCGACCTGGCCACAACGGGCAAATCCTCTTCTTCTTCCACACTCGCGGCAAGCTCCTCCACGGCCACAATGGGTGGATCGGCAGACATGACCAGTGCGGCCTCGATTCCCCGCTGCCAGAACCGGCTAGCCAGCAGGAGAAAGAGCCCAAGTTGCGCCAGGAGGCAAGCGAGCCAGACCTGATGCGCGGGAACAAACTGCTTCCAGAGAAGGAGGCAGAGCGCGAGTGCGCCGACGCCCAGCATGCCGCTGAGCAAGAAACTGCCCACGGTGCGGAAGAAATACTTCCAAAGCAAGAGCAGTGCCGGCAGCAGGGCTTGGCGTACCCTGCGCTCACCGTCCATGGCATTGCGCACGATGTAGACCTCGACCAGATCCCACCAAAGACGGACCAGCGCGGCGACGAGCAGAACTACGGCCGCGCTTATCGCGGAGTACAGAAACATCGTGCGCTCCACATATACGCTGCCGGCCCGAGTCAGCAGCAGGGCACGCGCGGAGAGCAGAATTCCAAGGATAACGGCGGCGACGCAACCGGCCAGAATCGCGGCCCGCACAAAGCGCCAGAAATACGCGACTCCACCGCGCAGCAGCACCGAAAGCTGCGGCGGCTCGGCGGAGACGTAGACAAAGGTGGTGCCCGCAAAAAGAACGAAGAGCACAAGGAGCTGGAGCAGGTTAAGCCAGACGGCAGTGTGGATTGCAGTAGAGCGAAAGCTGGACTCGTGGAGATGCGCCATCAGCTCGCCGAGATAACTGATGTCGATGGTGCCGGCAATCCTCTGTGCGGCCAGACTGTGATCCAAGTAAGGGGCCAACCCGGTGGCGAACGGCACGCCGGCGAGCAGGCCAAAAACAAGATTGACCGCGTAGGCCCAAAGGACAAGAGGCCAGTTGCGCAGGGCGAGTTGAAGTCCCTGAACCAGGATGTTGGGTAGGGGGCGGTTCATCCGCGGTGGTTGCTCCCCTGTGGACTGTAATTCGATTGCTGTGTTCACTCAGCCATGCCCTTCAAGGTTGCGGTCAGACCAGGAACGATAACCATTGCGCCAGCAGCTGCTGGGTGAAGACCCAGTAGTTGGTCAATTTAAAACGCGCCGTGCGGTCGGATCGCAACGTGTAACTATTATTGAACGAATTGGCGTCCAGCAGGATATTCCCGTCCGGGTCCACCTGGGCATACAACGCCCGCGAGGGTTTGTCCCAGGAGAAGCGGGTCCATCGGTCCTTGCCGTCCCAGGTAGCTTGCTCCTTCGAACCATCCTCGAATCCTACTTCAAGTTTCACCGGAAAGAGGAAAGTGCCTTTGCGGCGCACCACGACACTCGTATGGTACGGCCCCCCTGCACTGTTGCCTTCCCACCAATTGGTGGGGCCGGAGGTAAGCGAGTCCACCGAGTAGTCGAGCACCTCGGTGCCGTAGATAGCCTGTGCCAAGTACGGCTCCAGGTCGTTGCGGCCGGATACCTCGATCAGAGTCTCCACAAAATCGTTCCCTGTGGGATGGGTAAAGCGGTAGCGGCGGAAGTAGATGCGCAAGGCCTGACGAAGAGTGTCCTCCCCCAATACTGCCTCCAGTGTGTTGAGCACGGTGGCGGTTTTGCCGTAGACAACAGAGCCGTAACTCGCGTCATTGGCGAATTTCCAACCTTGGCGCACGATCGGGTCTTCGTCGGGATGGAAGAGATAGCCCAATCGGCGGGTCTCGGCGTCGCTGACATAGGTGGTGCGCGCATTCATAGCCGAAGTATTGCGGCCGAAGATTGACCCCATTACTTTGTCTTCGCTGTAACTGTTGATGCCTTCGTCGAGCCAGGGTTCTTCGAATTCATTGGTAGCGACCATGCCGTACCAATACTGGTGGCCAAACTCGTGGGCGACCGTGACCTCGAGGCCGTAGTAGAACCATGACGGCTCCCACCAGCGGGCCTCGCCCGTGATTAGCGTCGGATATTCCATCCCTCCAGCCTCCGAGTCCGGCTCGGGATCGATCAAGGTGATTTGCTTGTAGGGATAAGGGCCATACCACTCATCAAACTTTTGCATGCTTTGTTTCAGGACGGAGAGATAGCGATCGCTCTCATTGGCATGGGAAGCAAGGATCAGGGCGTGAAGTTTTACCGGTCCAAGTTCGTTGACAAAGGTATCGTCGGCTACCTGAAAGTGCGGTGAGGCGGCCCAGGCAAAGTCGTGAATATCTTCGCCGCGAAAGCTAAGCGTCTTGGTGTCATCGGAGTTGTGCTCCTCGCCCGTCTGAATGCCGCTGGCGCCTACGACATAACGTTCGGGAAGCCTAAGGTTGACGTTGTAAGTGCCGAAGTCGGCAAAGAACTCGGTGTTGTGGTGGTACTGATGGCAGTTCCACGCGCCGTGCCAGAGGACGCCAACCTTGGGAAACCACTGGGCCCCCATGATGAAGTCTCGCTTGTATCCGCTTCTGGCAATGGTGATGGGGAATTTATCGTGAAAGGCGATGTGGAAGCGAATCGCCTCAGTGGGAAGGAGCGGTTTGGGAAGGGCGATCTCCATCACTGTGTGGTCGTCTTGATTGCCATCGTCGGGCGCAGTGAAGCGCATGGTTTGGGAGAGATCCCCAAAGCCCTCGGCGGAGATGCTCTTGATCTCGATGGCGCCTTGCTCCGCCATCGCGTGGGGAATGTCGATGCCATCCTGATGGGACTCCCTGGCAAACGTGGACTCAGGACGGAAGGCGTTGAGGTAGAGGTGAAAGGGGATCGTAGAAACGGGCTGGTCGGAGGGATTGCGATATTCGAGGATCTCCGTCGCGTCCAAGGTCTTGGCACTGGTGTCGAGTTGGGCGTCGATCCAGTAGGCGACGACGCGCTGCGAAAGTGGCTTGCCGTCAGGTGAATTGATCGCTGATACCTGTGACTGTCCCGACGCGGGCAGGGCAAGGAGCAAGGATCCGATGGCTGCGGGAAATAGCGACAGCGCGCGCAATTGCGGGGAGGGCATGCGGCATTCTAGATCATTTTTGCAGTGGAATGACTGGGGAGCGACCAGAGCTGGGAGCATAGGAGCCCAGCCAGATAACGGCGGTCGTGACTGGGCACAAAGCCCAAATCAAACGAGAGAGGGGCCCGCGGAGTCCGCGAGCGGCGTATTCAAGACCCGATCCACGCAAGCCTTCAGCAGTGGTAGATCAAACTTCACTGCATCCCATACGATTCTGTCTTCAACCTTGTGGTAGCCGTGTCTGAGAACGTTTCCCATTCCACGCAACCCTTGCCAATCAATCCCAGGGCAAAGCCTCTCTCCATCGTCTTTGAGCCGAGCAGCAGCCTCCGAAATGATCTGCAATTGCCGCTCGACTGCCGATCTCGTTTTGAGGTCTGCATGATAAGCGTCGAAGTCCATTTCCCTGAGGAAGCCGTCGATGTTTTCGATGCTCTCCCGGATGTCAGTCAAATGCGCACGAGCCTCTCTAAAAGGCAAGAACTGACTCCCGCAGAGCTTGCATGCGAACAGGTTCCTTCATCCATTCGGCCGAGGACAGGTCGACTTTGACGCCGAGTAAATCCGTCAGGCGGCTTTCAAGCCTACCCACTGTCAACAGTGTGACGCGTTTCGATTTATCGAAATCGGCCATAAGATCGACGTCAGATTGGGGGGTAGCTTCACCACGGGCGACTGATCCGAACACGCGCAGATGAACAAGGCCGGCTGCCTGCAACTCTGGGGCATGCTTTTGCAAAATCACGATGATACGGTCCTTGTCCATGGCAAAACTCTGACATATTCCAGCGGGTCCGGCAATCCCTCCAGATTAACAATCTAGGCTTGGCTGTTCGCCAGACTGTTCTTCCCCGGGACGACTGGGAGTGACCAGAGCTGGGAGCATAGGAGCCCAGCCAGATAACGGCGGTCGTGACTGGGCACGAAGCCGCGGCGGAGCAGCGATGCGGCGTAGTCCGGCAGGGCACGCACAGGAAGGCCGGTGATAAGACCGAAGGCGCGATAGAGCAGCCCGATGATGCCGCGAGCGAAATAAGCCGCGAAGCGATTCCGAGGAATAGCGAACTCCGAGATCACCCATTGCGCGCCGGGGCGAAGATGCGGAAGCACACGATTGATGAGTCGATCCAGTTGATAAGGGAAAAAGCAGTCGAGAAAGAAGTGGGAGACAACCAGATCGTAGCTTCCCCTGGGATTCCAGTCGAGAGCATCGGCGTGATGCAGACAAATGCGTTGGCGGGCCTGGGGGCCAGAGCGGCGAATGCGGCGATCGAGCATGCGCAGCATAGAGTGGCTGGAGTCGACAACGTCCGCGGTGAGGGTGGGATTGGCTGCCAACAGACGGGCCAGGAAGCGTCCATCGCCATCGCCGAAGAAGAGCGCATGCTGGACCCCGTTCAAATGTTCAAGTTGGGCGCTACGGCAGCGTCCGAGCCAGGGCCCAAAGCTCAGGTATTCGAGCCATCGGTAGGGGCGGGCAATGGGATCGAAATTAACGGCCGGCATGTTCCAGAGCTAACGGGAAGAAGGCCAACGGGGTCAGCAGGGCTGCGTCGGCAGCGATGCGCAGGTGCAGCGCGGAAAAGTGGGAGCTGCGGGCGTCAAGTGCAAACAGCAATCCACTGCTGAGCAGAGCCGCGAGATATACCGCCATCAGCCCGCGCGAGGGCGCAAGCAGGGCTGCAGCCAGGGAAAACAGCGCAATCATGGTTACGATCGGACGCAAGTGCAGACTGGCCCAGCGGGTGGTGGAGTGAGGATCGCCGGCTTCCCATTTCTCGATGCTCACACAATTGATCCAGCAAAGCACGGCGAAGAAGGCGACGGCGGGGGCCAGCTGCTCTTTTCCCAATCCGATCCCGTCCCTTGCCCCGAGGCGCGACCAAGCGGGTACGGCGGTGGCAGCAGCAAAGAGAATGGCGACGGCGAGTTCCTTAGGCAGCCACGGTGCACTGCCGTGGCCGGCCCTGCGGTGAACGGCGAAGAGATAAAGAACGGCAAAGACCCCGATCCAGGAATCTTCGCGGAGTGCTTCGGGGCGCATACGGGTAACGACAAACCAGGCAAGGACCGCGAGCAGGAGCGAAGCTGCCCACAGAAAGGCAGTGCGATGACGGGCGTGAAAGTGATGGCGTTCCCGCAAGTCGCCTTGCCGCGGGCGGAGTCCGTCGAGGATGCGGTCGGCGACATAGAGCAACCAAGTGCCAAGGGCGAGAAGCAGCGGCGCCTGGAAAATGGGCAAGTGAAGATGCATGGCGCGGGCAAAGAACCATGACCAGAGAGCGGCGACGGTGGGCGCATCGAGACTAAGCAGATGCCACCATTTTGCGAGATTGGAGAGACGGGGAGCCAAGGTTTAGTTTACTTCGGGGAGAGGGTGCTTGGGACGCTCGATGGTCTGCAGATCGCTTCCAGGAGGAGTCGTGGGAGAGGAAAGAGAACCGCAGGTCCCTCGGCTGCGCTCCTAATGAACAACCTCCTAATGAACAACCTCCTAATGACAAATCGGAGACTGGGGCGTTGAGTGCTGCGTATCCCACTCAAGCCCAAAGACAGGGCTTGAATGGGGCACCCCAACCTTCGTTGCCGGTGCAGGGGGCAGGGTCATTGCTCCCTTAACTTGCCACAGGGAAGTTGGCTCCTCGGGATGACAAGGGTCGGGTCGCGTTTCCATGCGACAGTAAATAGTGGCTGAAAGAGCTGCAGGCAGTTGTTTGGAGGAAGGGCGCACCGCAGGTCCCTCCACGGCACGCCGGGACAGGTCGGCTTCGCTCCCACGGCACGCCGGGGCAGGCGGGATGACAAATTTAGGGATGGCTACTTACCTGAAGATTCGTTATTGGGATGGACGGAGCCGCAGGTTAGCCGCAGTGGTATCCCACATCTCGCGAAACACGAGCGAGATACTCCGGATATGGGGCACCCAACGTTTGTTGCCGGTGCAGGCACCTTATCTGAAAATTCACTATTGGGATAGACGGAGCCGTCCGCCCGAAAGTTGGTCTGCAAGTCCGACAAAAGGAACGAGGTTTGCGCGTCAGGCGGCGGGCTCGGGCTGCTTCGGGGCTGCTTTGCGACGATGTGGCCTGGCCGAGGCTGCGGGCGCTGGAAGTGGGACAACGACGGGTTCCGGTTCCCATGCCGGCGCGGGAATGCAGTCAACGCTGTCCCGCCCCTCGGCCAGGCGGATGAAGAAGTCCTGGGCACTAAAACGCTTACCCTCGGGCGCGCGGAGACGCAGGTAGTCGCCAGCAGCCGTCTCCATACGCGACTTGCCCGTGTCGGCCAAATAAGCGGCCAGGATCTCGTGGCGGATGCGATGGCGAATCTGTGCATCCCGTATGGGGAAGACGACCTCACACCGTTCAAAGAGGTTGCGCGGCATCCAGTCGGCACTGCCACAATAGATTTCGTCCTCGCCCCCGTTGGCAAAGTAAAAGATGCGGCTGTGCTCGAGGAAACGGCCGACCACCGAGCGGACACGAATATTGTCGCTAATCCCGGGGATCCCCGGGCGAATGGAACTGATTCCGCGCACGATCAGGTCGATCTGCACCCCGGCCTTGGACGCTTCGTAGAGCGCTTCAATCACTGCCTGCTCGAGCAGCGAATTCATTTTGGCGATGATGTGCGCCGGCCGGCCGGCCAAAGCGTGTTCCGCCTCGCGATGGATCATGCGGATGGTGCTCTCCGCCAGGGTCAGCGGCGCCACCAGTAGAGGAGCGTAATCGTCCGATTCAGAGTGCGCAGTGAGGTAATTGAAGACACTGTGCACGCTGGCCGTGATCTCCGGGTCGGCCGTCAGCAGGCTGATGTCGGTGTAGAAGCGCGCCGTATTGGGGTTGTAGTTACCAGTGCCGAGGTGCACGTATCGGCGGGTTATGCCGTCCGGATCGCGGCGAATGAGCATGGCCAGTTTGCAGTGCGTCTTGAGCCCGACGATGCCATGGAAGACCTGCACACCAGCGTCTTCAAGATTGCGCGCCCAGCGGATGTTCGAGGCCTCATCGAAACGCGCCATCAACTCCACCACGACCGTTACCTCCTTGGTCTGTGCCGCCTCGGTAAGGGCATGAAACATAGGTGAGTCGGAACTGGTGCGATAGAGCGTCTGCTTCATGGAGACTACGCGCGGATCCTGCGAGCCCAACTGCACGAAGTTGACTACGGCGTCATAGGAATCGAAGGGGTGGTGGAGCAGCAGGTCGTGATGACGGAGTTCGTCAAAAAGATCCTCGGAACGACGGTTCAGGCGTAGTTCGCGGGGGATGAAGTCTTTGAATTTGAGGTCCGCACGGGGAGTGTCGCTGTACAAATTCATCAGGCGCGACAGATTGACCGGCCCGTTGGTGGGGAAGACCTGGGAATCCTCGAGCTCGAAATTCATGCGCAGGCGGTCGACGACCTCGTTGTCCGCGCCTTCTTCAATTTCCAGGCGCACCGCGTCGCCTTTGCGGCGATTGTGCAACTCGGAACGCACACTGTCCAAGAGACTGCGTGATTCTTCCTCCTGAAAATAGAGGTTGCTGTTACGAGTGACGCGAAAGGCGGCAGTGGACAGGATTTCGTAACCGCGGTACATGCCGGCGGCGTTGTGCTCAATCAGGTCGGCGAGAAAGATGAAATCGTGGGTTCCGGAACTGGAGGGTACGGGCACCAGGCGGGGCAACGCACGAGGCACGGTGAGCACGCCGAGCAATGCCCCGGTGGCGCCCTTGCGCTTGCGGCGCAGCAAGAGGGCCAGGCAAAGCGCTTTATTCAAGACGCGGGGGAAAGGATGGGCCGGGTCGATGGTGATGGGCGTCAACAACGGATCGACTTCGCGCTGATAGTAGTCAAGGGCGTGTGCCCGGGCTGCTGCATCGACCTCACCCCACTCCAGCACGCGGACGCCATTCTCAAAAAGCGACGGGCGCAGGTCTTCCGTCCAGCAGCGGTACTGATCGCGGACGAAAGTGTGCATATCCCGGACTACGTTATCCAGGGTCTGCCGGGGGGTCAGGCCATCGAAGCCCGGGTCGGTGTACCCGTCCTCAATGCGCTGCATGATGCCAGCCACGCGAATTTCGACAAACTCATCCAGATTACTGGCGGTAATGGCCAGGAATTTAACCCTTTCCAGCAAGGGATTACCCGGGTCCTGGGCTTCTTCGAGGACACGGCGATTAAAGCTCAGCCACGACTCGTCGCGGCCGATAAAGAGACTCTGTGGATCTTTGCTCACAATGTCCATAGTGGGGTTTGGGACACCCGTTGTCTCTGTCTACCTTACTAAAGGGCGAGGGAAAATGAGTGGGCGATGAAAGTGCCATTTTACGCAGGAAATGGTCGCAGGCGCGCAATCGATTTGACGCCCGGAGAGGGGTTGCGGGAGGATGGAAGATGACAAACTATCAAACGACCGACGGTTCTCAAGGAGAAGCGCATGATCGACCAGGATTGTAGCCAAGCGCCAGGGGCCAGCCTGCTCATGGCCGAGGATACGGCGGTGCAGCTTTTTCAGATCGCGGCCCTGATGCTGGGGGACGAGCAAGAGGCAGTTTCCCTGGTAGAGGAAACAGTGGCCAAGGTGGAAACCGACCCTTGTGCCGAGGCCACGGTGGCCTACGCCGAGGCCCGCTCTTTGCTGGTGCACACAGCCATGCAGCGGATGGCAGGGCTCTACCCGGAAGCGTTTGCTGTTCCAGTTCCGGAGCCTGCCGACGCCGCCTCCTGCATTGAAACCGATGACCTTGGAGCGGCAGGTTTAACCGGTGAGCAGTTTGGGGCGCTGTTTTCAGGCGCCGGACGGGCAGGAATGCGGGAATGGCTGGACCGGCTAGCACCTGCCTTGCGAGCGGTTTTTGTGTTGCGCGCGGTCGCGGGACAAGACGGTGAGCAGACCGCAGAGAGCCTTCGGCAGAGCGGAGCGAGGGGTGCCCAGGGATGGCGGAGAGACCAGGTTGGAACCGCGTATCGCCAGGCGCTGTGTTCGCTGGCCACCTGCCTGATCAGTTCGCGTACCGCGCTCATGCCGGCCTGAGCCATCCAAGCTACAAGCCAAATTTTGGTGCGGCCGGATGATGACCGCGTCTTGCACACCCAGCTTCTCCGGCAAAACCGGTGCGTTCCCACGGATTTCCTGCGAAGCTTTGTGGCGTTGGCGATGTTCATGCGGCTTTCCTTAAGGAAAGCCGCACACGCCGTAATGTCCAGCGCAGCGTACAGGAAATGCCGGGGTTCGCGATCGCCGGTGGGCCTTCTTTTTGAATAATTAACAGGCTGTTTTGCATCGAAGTGGATGCTGTTGGTTTTCCGGGCCACAGGTTGCGTGCCGAGGATGACTTAAGGATGAGACGTTACCGGGTTGCATTGAGGGGCATGGAGTGGCGATTGCTCTTGGTCCTCCTCAGCTTGAGCCCGGCCGCCTCGCTGGGACAGTTTGCGGCGACTGGGGGTAGCGGGTCGTCCGGCAGCTCCAATGCATCCTCCGTTCAGGCGACGCCAGCGCAGGTAAATAGCGGCACCTACCAAGGCAGCATCGTAAAGCAAGCGCCGGTTCCAGGGGTTCTTCCGCTTTCGCTCGATCAAGCGATTAGCATGGGGCTCAAATACAACTTGGGCCTGGTGCTCTCGGGCGTCAACGCGGGATCGGCCAGCGCACAGAGGCTGCAGCAATTGCAGGCATTACTGCCTACGGTGAATGCTTCTGCCAAAGAATCGGTGCAACAGACGAACCTGCGGGCCGAAGGGCTAAATATTCCCGGCTTTCCAGCGGTGATCGGGCCGTATGGGTACACAGACATCCGGGGATCGGTGCAATGGTCGCTCTTGAACGTGTCGTCGCTGCGGAACTACCTGGCCGCTAAACATTACTTCGAAGGCTCCAAACTTTCGATCGAGGATGCCAAGGATATGGTGGTGCTGACGGTCGGCAATGCGTATTTGCTGTGCATCGCCGACGCGTCGCGAGTGCAATCGGCACAGGCCCAGGTAAACACTTCGAAGGTCTCGCTCGATCAGGCGGTGGACAACCACCAGGCGGGTACGGCTCCGCTGCTCGACGAGCTGCGGGCGCGGGTGGATTATCAGACGCAACAGCAGACCTTGATCACGGCGCAAAATCAATATGAGAAAGACAAGATTGCTTTGGCGCGCGCCATTGGGTTGCCACTGGAACAAAGCTACGAATTAACAGACCTGGCGCCATTCAAAGCGCTGGACGACGTGGACCCAAATGCCGCGGTCCAACAAGGGCTAGCCCACCGTCGTGATCTGCAGGCATTGCAGCAGCAGGTGGAGAGCGCGAAGGCTTCAAGGTCTGCAGCCACGGCCGAACGTTACCCGACGGTAAGCTTCTCGGGTGATTACGGGGTGATCGGGCCGACCCTGGCTCATTCGAATGGAACCTTCGACGTCTTGGGCACGGCTAGCGTCCCGCTTTTTGAAGAGTTCAAGTTACGAGGCGATGCACAGAACGCGCAAGCCCAACTGGATACGAAGCAGGCACAGCTAAACGACCTGCGAGGCCAAATCAGCGCGGACGTGCGCGATAGCATTCTCGACATACAGGCAGCCGCCAAGCAGGTTGCGGTCTCGCGCAGCAACGTAGAATTGGCGACCGAGGCTCTGAGCGAGGCGCAACAGCGCTATGCGGCAGGCGTGGCCGACAATCTTGCGGTATCGCAAGCGCAGGCATCGATGGCGCAGGCGGATGACCAGTACGTCTCCAGCCTCTACGAGCACAATGTGGCGAAGCTATCTCTCGCCCGGGCGTTGGGCATTGCGCAAACAAATTACAAGGATTACGTGGGAGGGAAGTAGCGGTGGCGGAACAAAATGCGGAATCAGGCCGTGCAAGTACCGTCGAAGAGGGTCCCGAGGCTGGCAACAACGACCAGCAGGATCTGGACAATCCTCCGCGGAAAAAGGGACAGCGCCGGTTCATCGTCATCGGCGTGGTGGCGGTTCTTATCGTGGGCGCGCTGCTCTTCTGGTGGCACTCCACGTATTACGAAGACACCGACGACGCACAGGTGGATGGTCACCTGATACAGATCAGCGCCCGCGTTGCCGGACAGGTCATCAAGGTCAATGTGGATCAGAATCAATACGTCCAGGCCGGCACCTTGATTGCCGAGATCGACCCAAAGGACTTTGAGGTCGCGGTGCAGCAGGATGAGGCCAGCCTGGAAAGTGCCGAGGCCAACTATGAAGCGGTGCGGGTAAACGTACCGGTCATCGGAATCAACACCAGTTCGACGCTGCAGTCGGCCTCATCCGGCGTGCGAACCTCGGACGCGACGGTGCAGCAGTCGCAGCGTCAGTTGGAAGCAGCGCAGGCCCAGGTGCAGCAGGCGGATGCGAACAACATCAAAGCGCAACTGGATCTGAAGCGTTACACGCCGCTGGTGGAAAAGGATGTCATCTCCAAACAGCAGTTCGACGCGACGGTAGCCACGGCTGACGCTGCCAAGGCCGCATTGCTGGGCGCGAAGGCCAGCGAGATCGCTGCCGAGGACGCGGTGCGCATTGCCCGCGACCGGGTGGTGCAATCGCAGGCGGAGTTGAAAACTGCGCAAACTGCGCCGGACCAGGTAAAGATTCAAAAGGCCAAGGCAGACCAGGCGGCGGCACAGGTGGAACAGGCGCGTGCCGAGCTGGCGCAGGCTAAATTGAACCTTGGCTACACGAGGATTGTTGCGCCGGCGAATGGAATCATTACCAAGAAGAGCCTGGAAGTGATGCAGAACGTCAGCGTAGGACAGAACTTGATGACGCTGGTTTCGCTGGACGATATCTGGATCACGGCTAACTTCAAGGAGACGCAGTTGCGGTCGATGCGCCCCGGGCAGACGGTCAAAATCCACGTGGACGCTTACGGGCGTGACTACGACGGAAAGGTGACGCAGATCGGCGGCGCTACGGGGTCGATGCTAAGCCTGTTTCCGCCGGAAAACGCGACTGGGAATTACGTGAAGGTGGTGCAACGGATCCCGGTCCGGATCGACTTGACGGATCGAAACGAGGACAAGGACCGCTTGTTGAGGCCGGGGTTGTCGGTGGAGCCTACGGTTCGGGTGAAGGACTAGCGGGCTTCACGGTAGAGGGCGGGAGAGCGGTGCTCTCAGGAGTCCACAAAAGGAAGCCCAGGACTATGTCCTGGGTCATTTTCAGCCGTCCCTGACGGGACTGGGTCGTCCTTTCAGACGCTACCCAGGACTACGTCCTGGGCTACGTTCAGTCGTCCCTTCGGGACTCAATTCTGACCCGGCAGGTTCTCACGCAGACACTAAAGGTTTAGGCGGCCCGGCTCAAGTCGTGCCTTGATACAAAGCCAATTTCGTTCCAGCCGAGACAGAACCGCAGGTCCCTCGGCTGCGCTACGCTTCGCTCCCACGGCACGCCGGGGCAAGCGGGATGACAAGGGGGAGAGGTAGCGCTCACCTCAGCAGCCGTTACGAGGGATGGAGAGAGCTCCAGGTTATCTGCGATTTTCGTCGCCTTGGATTGGGTCGCACCTTAGGTGGTGGCCAGGGCGACCAGCTCTCCGAGGTCGGCTACTGTGGTTGACTCGGTTCCGCGCGGGATGGATGGTCCTATTACAAGGGCTTGGCTGTGGCCTTCAAACCAGACCAGGAATGCCGATTTATCAGTTCCCGGCAGGCGCTGCTGGTTTAGCCAGTTGTAGTAGGCTCCCATGTCAGCGTCGACCAGGGAGCCGGTCAGATCGAGCTCCACATTGCCCTGGCTACTCGACAACAACTCGTTCATTGGCTTCTGCCGTTGCCGTGGGGCGAAGCGCACCAACAAGGTCAGCGACTGGGCCCTTCGCAGGGCCTCGCGGGCTGTCCACTGGGCAAACGTGGTGCTGAATATCTGGGTCCCGGAGGCCTCGGTGAGCAGCTTAACTTGAAAACGATCCAACACCGCATCTCCCGCCTCGTCCATTCCTAGATCAGCAGGCAGCAGCCGAGCCAGATGCGTGCGCAGTTCCTCCGGCCCCATGCCGGGGCGCTGAATGTCGGCCTGGATTTTGTGGAGCAAGGCGGCGCGCGTCGGCTCCAACGCGTGGTACGAGACGCAGGTTAGCGATGGGCTGTGATCAACTTCCTGACCACCATCGACGTACCAATGACCGTAAGGAACAGGATGCGCTTTGGCCCGCACGGCGACCGCGTTCAGTAACAGTTGCAATCCGTTATCGGGCTTGACGTGGGCAAAATAGGCACCGTGCGGGCGCAGGTTGCGAAAGAGCGGCGCATCGTACGCGGTGACACCCTGACCGATGACCGCAATGCCGAGCCTGCGCACAGGAATCGCCTCAGGTGGTTTGGCGGCCTGCAAACGATCGCCGTAGACGGTCGCCGCCTGGCGAAAGCCATCCAACTGGTGAGTCGTCCACAAGTAGGCCGATAGCTGCTCGACAAACTGGGCCGGCTGATTGATCCAATCGAAGTTTTCCAACTTTGGCGACAGAGAAAATTGGGCGAAGGCGTGAAACCAGTCTGTCATCTGCGCCGGGGAAAGAGAGCTCAGGTTAGCGAGTTCCCTGTCGATGGCCACTCGTTCGGCTGGGAACTTGTAATCGTAGTCGATCACCTCGCGCAACAAGCTGGGCAGAAAGCTGAGCGGAAGCTGCCGGAGCGCGTCCAGGTGGGCTACGACAAGAGCTCTCGCCCGGGGAGGATACGACGCGAACTGTTCGACTTTTAGATCGCGTGGAAGCATGACACTACACCAATTCCCTAGACCAACTCTTTGATCGGCCTGCCCTGGGAGAGCGAAGCAGAGAATCCCATCATCGCTCCCAGAGTGGGTACGAGGTCAATCGACTGCATCGGCTGGTCGTAGACCACGCCTTGCCGGACACCGGCTCCCAGGGCCATCATCCAGGTGGTCCGGGAGGCTGCATCGCCCGTGCGATGGTGCTGAAAACCGTTGCCGCCGGAATCCTCGTCGGCATCCCGGCCAAAATCCGGAAGGATGAAGAGGGTTGTGTTGCCGGCGTATTCGGGCTCGCTTTGCGCAGCCTTCCAAAGCTCCGCACAAAGCCGATCCGTGCGCCGGATGCCATCAATATAGAGAGAGTAGGCCCCGGCGTGCGCAATATCGATGTCGTGCATGGTGATCCAAAGCAAGCTGGGAGACTCCTGCTGCATCAAGCGGCGCGCGATATACATCGAGAGCTCGTCCGGGCTGGACAACGTGAGGGCGTGCGCCTTGAAGTCATCGACGGAGAGCCTGAGGATCATTTCCAGCTGTTGCAACTCGAATTCGCTGCCTGCAAGTTGTGGAGTGTACAGCGGAGTCTCGTAGTTATCACGCAGCAAATGCGCGTAATCGGTGGCGCTGCCAGACATGGCCGCAGCCAGCAAATGCTTGGGCAGAACTACCCTCGCTCCCAGGCCCTGACCAAAGGAACGGTAATCGCTTTCGCCAATCCGGTTGAAGCCGTTGCTGGGCGCGACCACCCACGCATCGGAAGGCGGGCGATTCAAATCCTTGCGAAAGTACTCGAAGACTGTCGGGTGTTCCGGAGGGATGGCGGAGAAGTTATTGAGCGTTTCGTAGACTCCGGTGGCCAGACTTGCGGTGGCTACATAGTGGCCCAGGATGCCTTGATTCATCACTTGCGTGAAGAAACTCGCTTGCGGCGCCAATTCGTGGATCAGGTGGGGAATATTTTCCTGTCCCGCGGGCGCGAAGGTCTCCTGATCGCGGGCGCCTCCACCAAAGGTGATGACGATAACCTTCCGCTTCTTTGCCGCAGCCGCTCCGCGCACAAACGGGCTGGCGCTGAGCAAAGTAGACCCCAACGCCACGCCGGCAGCGCTGCGCAGGAAATCACGCCGGCTGCGGCCGAGATGTTCCGCGATATTTCTGCCGAAGGATGATTGGGCCGTCAACTCACATACACCTCATACCGTTTTACTGCTTGGTGGAAGGAGCGTCCTTGGATGCATAGACAAACTGTCGAACCTCTGCCCTTTCCTTATCAACCTCAGCCATGTACTGCGCTCGGAGCCGCTGATAGACTGCGAATTCTTCCTGGGCACGATCCTTTTGCCCGGTGTGCACATAGTCCTGGCCGAGGCGGTAGTGGGCGTCAGGAAGATTCGCATTCAATTCCAGCGCTCGCTGGTATTCAGGGATCGACTTCGCGTATTCATGCTGGTCAGCATATAGATTGCCCAGCTGCACATGTGCGTCAGGAAACGCCGGATCAAGCGTTACCACCTTTTGCAGCAGCGATTCAATTTGCCGCGGATCGAAGCCGGGATCTTCGGCCCGCTTGCCCTTCCACAAACTCATCGCGTAATAGTAAGTTGCCAGTGCATTGTTGGGCTGCAGCTCGGCAAAACGACGAAAGCGCTGGATCACGCCGTCCGCCTGATTCGGGGAGCTGTAATAGGCCTTGGAGAGAAAGAGATAACAGCGAGGATCGGCGGGGTTCAAGTCAGCCGCGGCCAGCAGGGCCTTGACCGCCTCGTCATATTTACCCCGCGAGTACAGCGCCATCCCCAGCCCGATCAGCACCCGAGGCGAATTGGGATAGCGCAGCGCAGCCTGCTGGAAAATCTCGATCGCGGGCTCATACGTGCGGTGGATAAGCAGCTCGCTCCCCCAGTCAAACAGGTTGCCCTCGCTCGGATCCATGTGTGCGGCGATTTCATACTCGTTCACCGCCGGCACAAACTCTCCGCTCTTTTCGTCGATTTGAGCCAGCAGGTTATGCAATTCTCCGGTGTTCTTAATCTGCTCAAGATTTTGAATGAGTTGCGTGGCCTGACCAAGCTTTCCAGTTAGAAAATACGCGAGCGCGAGATCATACCCATTGTCGTAAGACGGACGAATCGTCCTGCGCCTTTTCGAGCAATGGCACCGCGTCCGCAAGCCTTCTGGACTGAATGTAGAGCTCACCCAGATTGTGGTTAGCATCGTAGTCGCGAGGTTCCAGTTCAAGAGCCTTACGAAACTGTTCCTCCGCCAACTCCGATTTGCCTGAATGGAAGAGACTGGCAGCCAGATTCGTTCGGGCGGCTGCCGAATCCGGCTTCAATCGCACCGCAATTTGGAGCTGCTCTACGGCCTTAGCATCCTGAGACTGTGCAGCATAAACCAGCCCCAAAAGCTCATGAACCTCAAAGGTCCTTAGCGCATAGGGCAACAGGGCTTCCAGCTGCGCCGCAGCCTCGGCAAACCGTCCTGCGTCATACTGCGCGACTGCCGATTGAAACTGACGGTCTAACGTTTCGGTCTGGGGTGCTTCGTTCTGGTGCGCCTGGGTCTGGTCCTGGCCTGCGGCGAGCGCCGCGCAAAACACAAGAGAAGTAAGAACCATCCGCTGGGACCAGTACTTTTTGCTCACAGCCCACCTTTGTTGTTGCCGCGTGAGCGAGCGCTACGCAGAAACACCCCGAAAGGCCGTAGAAAGCGGCCTTTACGGGGTGTTTTCATCTTAGCCTAGTAATACAACTTCAAAGAAAATTGTATTTGCCTCGGGGCGTTGGGAGCATCGCGGGTAGACCCGAGGGCGCCGAAGTTAGTGTTGTTGAAGTTGGTTGAGTTGGCAATTGCGACAACGCCGTTGCCGCTGAATCCCGGAGCATTGAAATTCGGATGGTTGATGATGTTGAAGAACTCAGCCCGGAACTGCATGCTGAAGCGCTCATTGATGGGAATGTTTTTGAATGTGGAGAAGTCAAACCGATGGTAGCTTGGCCCGGTAGTCGTCCCCGGACGGTCGCCCAGAACACCGAAACCAGTCTCAGGTATGCATCCGGCTGGTGTCGGCGTTGGGTTGCCCCAGCTCGCAAGGCTGCTGGAAGGCTGCCGGGTTGTTCAACCAATACGGAGTCAATTTGCCGCTTGCATCAGGCTTGACCTTTATTCCGAGCTTCGCGCTCTGCCCGGGTACGGTCACGTCGGCGCAACCTGTGCCGGCTGTTGTTCCAGTCGGGCACCCGAGAGTGAGAGGCTGGCCGCCCTGAAGGGTAGCGATCCAATTTATCATCCACCCTCCGACTGCAGCGTTCTCGATTTTGTTCGCGTTGGCAAAGTATTTCTTGGTTTTGCCCAGCGGCAGTTCGTACCCGCCGCTGAAATGGAATACGTTGGTGATGTTAAAAGACGCCAGCGACCAATCTCCGCGAAGACCAAAACCCGGCACGTCTATTGCGCGCTGGCCACTCAGACTGCCGCCATTCAGCAAGTCGCCGGCGTCAGTTAAGGTGCTCGAATATGTGTAGGTGAGGAGGAAATTCAGTCCGCTCGAGAACTGCTGTTCGAGCTTGGTTTGCAAGCCGTTGTAAACGCTGGCTCCAATCATTCGCCCAGTCGAACCACCTGCGAAATCCGGAAACGGCTCCAGACCCGTGGGCCCTCCACCGACCGGACCTGTGGTACTGGCGTTGTACGGCAGGAGTGCGGTCACGTTATTCGCACCAGCATTCACCTGGAGATTGTCGGCCTTTGTTAGTACATAAGCGACCTGCGCCGACATGGAACGAGTGATCGCGTACTGGAAAGAGAGGTTAGCGGCCAGGGTTCTGGGGGTTACGAAATTGAACTGCAGCCCCTGCAGTCCCATCTGGGATGCGTTCACGTCAAGAGGGGTGAATGCATGGCAGGAGAAGCCGGACTCAAAGGTCGCTGTTTGACCCGGACCTGCCGTCGCGCAGCTAGCAGTACGGCGTGTTGTAACTAACAGGTGCGACTGAAGATAAGCCGTTAGGGGAGCCGTTAGGAACTAGGGGGACGTAGTTGAAGTTGTACACGAAGGGATAATTCTCACCAATATTCGGTCCGTAACCCTGATTCTCGAAGGCGTTGAAAAAGAGCCCACGCCGCCGCGCGCCACTAGCTTCGGGGATACTTGATAGGCAAAGCCGAAGCGTGGCGCAAAATTATTGTATTGTGGCTTGAGCAATCCCTGGCCGTACTTGTCGGTCGACAAAAGCGCAATTCCATCCTTGGCCAGCAGATCGGTAAAGCCGTTGCCGGCCAGGGACGGATTATTGGCCGTCGAAGACAAAGCCCTGTTGTCCTTCCCGGACGCCGGGATGATGAATGTTGGACTCCCACCACTATCGGGGTAGTGGGGAACGAAGTTGGCTTGGCCGCCATTTGTCTCGTTAATGGGCCCAAAGTATTCCCAACGCAAGCCGAGATTGAGAGTCAGCGTAGGAGTGACCTTCCAGTCGTCCTGGAAGTAAGCCGCGAAATAGGCTCTTTCGTCGTAGGTTTTGTTGATGTTGGAGGAGCGCACATCGTCAGAGCCTCCGGAGAAATTCACTCCATTGGGAACTGTCGCGGCTGTCGGGGGCAGAATAAATTGCGCGATACCCGTGGTGCTGCCGTTATTGTTGGGAATATCAGTGAAGGTGCCATCATAGTCGAATTGGCCGTGCGACCAGGCGGGCTGGAGGGTATTGAACACTACGTGCTGGTATTCAACGCCCATCTTGAAACCGTGAGCGCCGTAAACCTTGGAAAAGTCGTCGACGACCTGAGTCGTCTGGGTGGTTTCGTCCGAAGGCAGGAAGGAGTTGCCGCCCAAGGTCTGCAACCCACCGAATGAGAAGGCGGGCAGACCGCCGTTGTTATCCACCTGCGGGATACCAGGGATTCCGTATTGCGCCGGAATTCCGTACGTGGAGCCTTCTGGTCCGAATCGTGAGGTGTGCAGGTGGTCCCATCCAACCCTCGCTACATTGACCGTAGTCGGCGAGAACAGATGGGTATACGCCGCCACACCCTGGAAAGACTTTGCCGTCTGGATGCCCTGCTGGAAGCCGCCGCCGTCCGCTATGCCCGTAAAGGGCCCCGGAATAAATTGCGGGTTGTCCCAATAACTGGTCCGCACAAATACCTGGTTTTTGTCGGACACATCGTAGTCGCCCCGGACGTCAAACTGGTTGTTGTGCTGGTAAAGGTTGGGACTGACGGCAAAATTTGAACTGACTCCACTGGTGCTTGGTAGTGGGAAAAGATTCAACAGCTTGACGGCGTTGGGATCGATGCGGCCGGCAGGAATTTGATTCAGACCCGAGCAGGCGGCGAGCGAAATCGTCCCCCCTACACACGTGCCGAGGCCGAACGGATCGCGAACGTACACAACGCTGGTGCCAGTATTAGTGATTCCGGAAACAGGATCCACCGCGCCCGCTGCGACTGAGCGGGTGGTTGCGGGGTCGAGGACGGTGCCGACCGGTATTAATCGTCCCAGGGCATCCGCTCGCGCCGCGCTCGAGGAGTTGGCGGAGACCAACTCGGAGAGATTGGAGTAGCCGCTGTTGCGCTGCAACACGGTTGGCACTCCGATCCCAGATTGGGTGTTGCCCTGTACATGCCGAAAACCTTGATAATCACCAAAAAAGAAGATCTTGTTTTTTATGACGGGGCCGCCAATGGAAGCTCCGAACATGTTCCAGCGCAGCTCTCCTTTTTTTAACCCGTTGTTGTCTTCAAACCAGTCCGCTGCGTCGAGCACATCGTTGCGGAAAAATTCCCAGACTGCGCCATGGATTTGGTTGGTGCCGGACTTGACCGTAGCGTTGAGGACGGCGCCCGCGGCACGGCCCAGCTCGGCACTGAAGTCCGAAGTCTGGACCTTGAATTCCTCGATCGCGTCGGGCGGAGGAAGAACAACATAGTTTGTTCCGTTCAGGAAGTCCACGTTGTCGGAATTGTTGTCAATGCCGTCCAGCAGGTAGTTGTTCTGCGCAGGGCGCAGGCCATTGGCAGAGAAGGCTCCGTTAGCGGCATTGCCGCGAGTGTCCGCCTGTGGAGTGTTCACGCCGGCCGCCAATTGAGCCAGGAAAGTAAAGTTGCGTCCATTCAAAGGCAGGTCATTCACGCTCCGCTCGTTGACCACTTGCCCGACGGACGCATCCTCGGTCTGCAACTCGGGCGGTGCGGCGGTAACCTCAACGGTTTCCGTCGCGGCGCCGGTCTTAAGCTGAATATTGACACGCGCATTCTGACTCACGGCCACACTCACCTTCTGCTGGGTGGTCACAGAGAAGCCAGCAGCAGTGGCGGACACGGAGTAGTTGCCGATTCTGACGGGCGAGAAGGTGTAAACGCCGCCACTGTCCGTATTGGTCACCACGGACAAACCCTGGTCCGTATTCAAGAGTGTCACTTTTGCGTTGGGAACCACTGCGCCAGTGGCGTCCTGAACCAATCCAGTAATTGATCCTTCATCGACCTGACCGAATGCACAGGGCAGCAGAAGCAAGCAGAAGGTTGTAAGGGTTATGCAGCCAAAGGATTTAAACCGGCGTGAGAAATTGCGATCATGGCCCATCCGAAAAACCTCCAAGTCTTTGAAACTACGGTCATTTTTGCGCTGTTGGGCGCTGACTCGATTGCGTAATCGTTTTCAACAGAGGCCCAGTAACCGTTTTCCGCAGTGGTCCAGTAACCGGTTACATGGTTGCCGAAAGAAAACTAGTCCAGACGAATAACAGTTGTCAACCAAAAGGTTGAGATTGTTTCAGTCAAAAGGTGGAAATCGTGCCGGGTGAAGGTCGAGATCGTCCCTTTTTGGGCTATGAGGCCTCACCAAGTGGTGAGGCGCAGCGTTTGGCTGAGGTGATTCAGGCTGGATGCGGCCTTGGCGCCGCCATGCAGACACCTTGCCGGCAAGAGCATTTTTACTGTTACTGTGATGGGATGGGATCGACGGAATGGCTGTGTTCAATCCAGTCTTTTCGTTTACACCAAGCGTGAGAATGCTCCAGGCGGAGCCCATAAGGATGTCGCGTCACAAAAACGAATACCCACTGCTTACCCGACGGTCACTCCTCAAGACCCTGGGGTTGGCACCCCTGGTTCTCCGCCCGGCACCCTTCCACGGATCTTCATTGTTGTTTGGAACCCCATGGCCCTTACGGTATGAGAAGGTCGCCGCCCTCCCTTTCTCAGATGTTCGTCTGACCCCTCATTATCCGGCGAAATCTCCGCTGGAAGACGTCCTCCGCCTGGTCGCTCCTGGCTCGGATGAATATGTAACCGAGAAATATGCGTTTGAAATCGGGGCCCTTCTCGATCAATGGAGCCGGACACTTGAGGCATCGGCGACCGATATTTCATCCTTAGGGAAGTTGCTAACGCCTTCGATGCAAAGTCGCACGTTGGCTGCCGAAACGGAACTCCAGCTGCGCGGCGGTAACGGGATTGCTTGCACCCGGCGACGGTTTAGCGGCAGGGCAGTTGTCGGGCGGGAACGGTTTCTTGAGCAAATGCGGGCATGGCTGGGACCGGTGGCGCGCGTGGAGACCGCGGAATTCGAAATTACCAGTATCGAAGAAATCACCAGCACTCCCCTGGTGGTTCGCGCAGACATTCGCTATGACCTGGTCGCCAGCCGGAACAACGGGCAACGTGAGGAACGGGTCGGATCCTGGCGCACCGAGTGGTCACACGATGACTCCGGAGGGTGGAAAGCCCGGTGGTGGGAGGCGAGCGAAGAGACAGTAAGCCTTGCCCACGCACCGGTATTTGTGGACGTGACGCCGCAGGCTCTCGGCCAGGTGGAGTCGTACCGCGAGCAAATGCTTCGCGGGTCGGATTATTGGCGGACGGTGCTTGACGGCGCTTGCGGTATCGACGTTTACGGCAACAACGGAGTGGCGGCCGGCGACTATGACAATGACGGCTTCGATGATCTCTATGTCTGCCAGCCATCTGGGTTGCCCAACCGGCTCTACCGCAACCGGGGCGACGGGACAATGGAAGACGTCACCGAAAAGGCTGGGGTGGGGGTATTGGACAACACTGCATGCGCTCTGTTTGCCGACTTTGAAAACAAGGGGCGTCAGGACCTTCTTGTGGTTTGCGGCAGCGGTCCGCTGCTGTTTCTCAATCAGGGGGATGGGAGCTTCTCGCTCAAGCGCGATGCCTTCAAGTTTGAGCGTCCCCCGCAGGGAACGTTCACCCATGCGGCTATAGCCGACTACGATGGCGACGGGCGGCTCGATGTTTACTTCTGCTTGTACAGCTACTATCTGGGGCTCGATCAGTATCACTACCCAGTGCCCTATTTCGATGCGCGGAACGGACCTCCGAATTTTCTGCTGCACAACGAAGGCGATGGGACGTTTGTAGACAAAACCAAAGCGGCAGGCTTGGACGCGGAGAACGACCGCTACAGTTTCGCCTGCGCCTGGGGCCACTCCAACTCGAACGGCTCGCCCGATCTGTATGTGGCCAACGATTTTGGCCGGGCCAATCTGTACCGCAACAACGGCGACGGAACATTCACCGCAGTTTCCAGCAAGGCCCACGTTGACGATGTGGGGGCCGGTATGAGCGCGTCCTGGTCTGATTTCGACAACGACGGGAACCAGGATATCTACGCGGCCAACATGTGGTCATCCGCGGGGCAAAGGGTGGCGCAACAGAAACACTTTCAGGAAAAAAGTCCGGAAGAGGTCCGCGCGCTCTACCAGCGGCACGCACGTGGCAACTCGCTGTATCGAAATCGAGGGGACGGGAAGTTTCAAAATGTGAGCCGGCAAGCCGGGGTTGAAATGGGCCGCTGGTCGTGGTGCTCGGACTTCTGGGACTTCGATCATGATGGCTTCCCTGACCTCTACGTTGCCAATGGATACATCTCCGCGCCGCAACGGAGCGACCTGGCTAGCTTTTTCTGGCGGCAGGTGGTCGGCAAGTCTCCTGCGGACGCAACTCCGTCGTTGGCTTACGAACACGGATGGAATGCGCTGAACGAATTGATCCGGTCCGACGGCTCGTGGAGCGGCTATGAACGCAATGTGATGTTCGCGAACAACCGCGATGGGACGTTTAGCGAAGTTTCGGGCGCAGTGGGATTGGACTTTCTCGAGGACAGCCGTTGCTTTGCTCTCGCCGATTTGGATCATGATGGACGGTTAGAGGTGATCCTGAAAAACCGGAATGCCCCCCAACTAAGGATTTTGCACAACGTGATGAAGGAGCTTGGCTCCTCGATCGCCTTTCGCTTACAAGGGCGCAAGAGCAATCGCGATGGCATCGGGGCCGCGATCACTATAGAGGTGGGAAGCCTTCGGCAGACGAAGTATCTGCAGGCCGGATCCGGGTTTCTCGCCCAGCATTCCAAAGAAGTTTTCTTTGGTGTGGGCAAGCCGGAAGGCGTCGTCCGGGCTACCGTCCGCTGGCCAAGCGGGCTTACTCAGAAGTTCGAAAATATTCCCGTCGACCACCGCATCGAGATTGTGGAGGGCTTGGCGCAGATTGTGGCCAAGCCCTTCGCAGCGCCAAACCCGGCGTGGGCACAGGCGGGGCCACCGCCGAAGTTAGAACCGCTGCCCTCCCAGGTAGATACATGGCTGATGGAACCGTTAAAGGCGCCGGAGTTTTCCCTGCCTGATCTCGCGGGCAACATGCACCCACTGCGGGGTTTGCAGGGTGGGTTCGTGCTGCTTAACTTCTGGGCGACCGCGGCGCCACTCTGCGGTGACCAGCTAAGACTTCTCCAGCAGCACCGGTCTGCGCTGGCTGCAAGCCACGTGGAGGTTTTGGCGGTGAACGTCGACGACGCGGGCGAGGCGCAGAAAGCAAAGTCGTTCACGGCGCAGCTGGGACTCGATTTCCCGGTGCTGCTGGCAACCCAGGATGTGGCGGGTGCTTATAACATCATTTACCGTTACTTATTCGACCGGCGCAGGGATCTTGCCATTCCTACCTCCTTCCTGTTGGACCGGGAGGGCATGATCGTCAAGGTGTACCAGGGCTCGATCAATCCGCAACGCCTGCTTGAAGATGTGAAGTCAGTGCCGGCCACAGCAGCCGATCGCAGGCGAAGAGCGCTTCCGTTCGGCGGAGAGCCCTACCAGGATGCGTTTCTGCGCAACGACTTTACCTATGGGGTTGCCATGTTTCAGCACGGATACCTAGAGCAGGCGGCGGAGTCATTTCAACAGGTCATCGCCGAAAAGCCGGACGACCCTGAGGGGTATTACAACCTGGGCACGCTCAACCTGAGGAGAAACGATTTTCAGCAGGCACGCTACTATCTGCAGCAGACGTTGAAGCTGCGTCCGAACTACCCTGAGGCATGGAACAATTTGGGAATGATCGCCGCCCAGGAAGGCAACGCAGAGGAAGCCGTGCAAAATTTTCAGCAGTCGTTGCTGCTGAGACCAGGCTACGCCACTGCAATGCTGAACCTGGGAAATATCTACCGCAGGCAGCAGACATTTGATAAAGCACAGGAGTTTTTAGAAAAGGCGCTCGCGATTCAACCCGACGATCCTGAAGTCAACTACAGTCTCGGAATGCTTCATGCCCAACAAGGTCAGTTGCAGCGCGCGTCGGAGTATCTGCAGCGAGCCATCGAGCTGCGTCCAGGCTACCCCGAAGCGTTGAACAACCTTGGCGTCCTCTTCGTCCGAGAACAGAATTACGCACAGGCAGAGGAGCTGTTCAAGACATGCATCCGCGTTGCCCCAAACTTTGACCAACCTTATATGAACCTTGCCCGCCTCTACACCTTGAGCAATGATAAGCAACATGCCAGGGAAGTGTTGCTGGAACTGCTGCGGGTGCAGCCTCAACACCAGGGGGCGCAACAGGCCCTGGAAATGCTAAAATCGCTGCCTTGATAGGCACTCGGCAACGGTATGTGTGGATGGTGAGCCGCGTATTCATGCAGCAAGCAACCAGAATCGCGATTGCATGGTCCACCGCGTCGAGCTTATGCCGGGCCGGAAGTCTCTTTTTGCTTCTTCTTAGCAGCCTGACGCTCGCTGCCCAGCAGCCTCATCGTTCCGCTCCCTCCCAAGAAGCGGAACAAACTTCTAAACCCTCCCCAAATCTCCAGCAAGCTGAAGAGCTGCGCCGGCAAGGCCTGTTCGATCAGGCGAGAGGCAAGGCGCAAGAGGAACTGCAGCGCAATCCTGCCAGCGTTGAAGCCTACAACATGCTGGGCTTTATCTACATCGACGAAAAGGACTACGGCAACGCTGTCGAAGCATTCCAGCATGCTTTGAAACTCGCTCCTGGCTCAGCAAAGACTCGCAACAACCTGGGAAATGTCTATATGTCTGAGCAGAAGCCTGATTTGGCTGAGAGTGAATTTCGAAATGTTTTGCGGACTGATCCCGGCAACCGCGATGCGAACTACAACCTCGGCCTCTTGCTGATGAGCAAGGGATCACCCGGCGAAGCTATTCCCCACTTTGAACGCGTGCGCCCCGCGACCGTTGCAACACAGTTCAATTTGATTCATGCCTATCTGGCAAGCAACCGCACCGCAGAGGGCTTGCGGCTGGCAACCGAACTTTCGACCCAGAACAAGGATAATATCCAGCTTCATTTCTCACTTGGAATCATGCTGGCCTCGGAAAAACAATACAAGCCAGCGGAGTTAGAACTAGAAAAGGCCGATGCTTTGCGGCCGGGCACCTTCGAGATCCTCTACAACCTGGGGCAAGCCTACCTTCGCGACGGCGCAAACTCCAAAGCGGAATTCGTACTAAGCCGTGCGCTCAAGTTGAAACCCGACTCGCCTGACACACTCCACCTGCTTGCGCAGGTCTATTCGAATGAGTCGCGCCCACTGGATGCACTCGATCTGCTGGTTCGCGCTCACAAAATTGCGCCGGAGAATACGGACGTTATCTTTCTGATGGCCCGAGTCAGCATGTCTCAGAATTATTACGAGGATGCGATACCGCTTCTGGAATCGGGCCTTGCGATCGCCCCACAGCGCGCCGATCTGCTGGCCGCGCTGGGTGAGAGCTATTTCATGGCAGGCAAGGTAGACAAGGCCATCGAACAATTCCAGAAACTGATCAAACTCGATCCGTCAGCGCGCTCGTACGTCTACCTTGGCATTTCTTACCGGCATCTGGGGCGATTCGACGAGGCAAAACAATATTTTCAGGATGGCCTAAAGCTCGATCCTCACAACAGCGCATGCCTATTTAATCTCGGTTTTATCGCCGAGCGGCAGGGAGACGACGCACAAGCCGACGCGATGTTTCAGCAGGCGCTCCACTCGAATCCGGACTTAGCCGCAGCTCTGTTGGAGCTGGCCAACCTGCGCATCGGGAGCAAGAAATATGCAGAAGCTGCCGATCTGCTCAGGAAATACGTAGAGGTTAGCCATACCCCGGCGACCGGATATTACAAGCTGGCGATGGTGGAGCGAAGTCTGCACCAGACCGAGGCCGCCGATCGCGATCTAAAGGTATTTCAAACACTCTCCAAAGACACTCCAACCGGGCCCTATCCGTACGAGCACCTTTTCGACTATCTGGATAATCGCTCGAAGCTCGCTCCCCAGGCTCAGAATCAATTCGATATCACGCAACTCCACGACGAGATCAGCAAGCATCCGGATCAGCCGGAGGATCTTTACTTGCTGGCCGAGGCTTATCTGAAATCCGGAAAGATGGCGGAAGCGAAAGATACCATCGCTCAGCTCGACAAGTTAAGCGCGGGCGACTACCGCACACAAAATGGCATTGGCGTCCTGCTCGCCCGTTATCACTTGTATGACGATGCCATCCAGCACTTCCGCGATGCGCTGCAGGCGAACCCAGGCTCGGACGAAGTCATATTCAACATCGCCGACGCTTACTTCCGAAAAGGCCAGTATGCCGAAGCACTCGATGCCGCCGGTCAGGTTTCAGAGCAGGGCCGCAAAGACGATCCCTACCTGGCTCTGCTGGGAGATATCTACGCACACCTGGGTGACGGCGCCCGCGCTGAAGAGATTTACCGCGATGCCATCACCCGTAATCCAGACAACGATCAGGACTATCTCGCGCTCGCGCTGCTGCAATTGCGGGAGCATAACATCGCCGGCGCAAAGCAGACACTGCTGCAAGGGCAGGCCCGCATCCCAGGCTCGGGAAAGATTCTCTGGGGCCTGGGACTTGCTTCGGCATTGGAAGGAAACACCGCAGAAGCCGGCCGGCGTCTCGAACGGGCGGTGGATTTGCTTCCGGAATGGCCTGGCAGCTATTCGACCCTGGGTGTTTTCTATTTTGAAACCGGACAGATCGATAAGGCCAGAGAAGTCCTGAACCGTTTCAAGAACAGCAGCGAACACGGCGCCCTGGACATCAACCGGATTGAACAGGTCCTGGCAACGGCGCCGGCGACCTCCCCGGCTGCCAACGAGCCCATGACCATGGCCAACCGGCAGCAACTGCTAGGACTCGCGCTGTCGCTTGCGGACAGGACACTCTGAGACGTGGCGCAGACTTGTCTTTTGCTGATTGCCATCGTTGCTGCAGCCGGCGTGGCCCAAGCTCAACAGGCGGCAAAAACGCCAGACACTCCGATCGCCGTTCGCTATACGGACATTCGCAAGGCGGCCGGCATCACCTTTCTGCAGGACTCCACGCAAACTGACCAGAAGTACTATCTCGAAACCATGGGCACCGGCGTCGGATGGATCGACTACGACCAGGATGGGCTCATGGACCTGTACTTCGTTCAGTCTGCCGCCACCGATATTTACAAACCTCCTACACCCTTGCGCTCAGCGCTTTATCACAACAACGGGGACGGTACGTTTACTGACGTCACCGAAAAGGCCGGCGTGGGGGGCGAAGGACATTACGGGCAGGGCGTGGCTGTGGGAGACTTCGACAATGACGGCTGGCCTGATCTCTACGTAACCGGCTATGGACGTGCCATCCTCTACCACAATAACCACAACGGCACCTTCACAGACGTCACTGCCAAGACCGGACTTGCCGATGAAGGTGAATGGTCAACGAGTGCGGGATGGTTTGACTACGACAAAGACGGGTGGCTCGACCTGGTGGTCACCAATTACATTGAGTGGACCCCGAAGAACAATCTATGGTGTGGAGAGCGCGCTCCTGGTTATCGCTCCTACTGCAATCCAGGCAACTACAAAGGCCAGAGAACGAAGCTTTACCATAACAACCACGATGGCACTTTTACTGACGTGAGCGACAAGTCAGGCGTGGGCCTGCCCGAATCGAAAGGGATGGGAGTGGTGCTGGCTGACTTCGACAACGACGGCTGGCCGGATATCGCAATCGCCAATGACACCTGGCCAAACTTCCTGTTTTTGAATAATCACGACGGTACGTTCAAGGATGTCTCTCTGATATCCGGGCTGGCTGTCAGCGAAGATGGGAAATACGAAGCGGGGATGGGCATAGACGCTGCCGATGTAAATGGCGACGGCTTGCTGGACGTGTACATTACCCATCTAGATTTCGAACTAAACCGGCTGTACCTCAACAACGGCGACACCACCTTTACCGACGACACGTATGCCTCTGGAATCGGCGCCAAGGCGAGGCTGCTGAGCGGGGTGGCAGCCAAGTTCCTGGACTACGACAACGATGGCTGGGTCGACATCCTGCAACTGAATGGCGCTATGTTGGACAACGTGAGCCTTTATCACAGCGAAGTCTCTTACAAAGAACCGCTGCTCATGTTCCGCAACCTGGGCCTGGGCCGTTTCGAAGTGACGTCCTCTCAACTCGGACCTGACTTTCTTCGCCCAGTCGCAGGTCGTGGCCTCGCTACCGCGGATTTCGACAACGATGGTGACATCGACATTGCCGTCAACAACCGCGGCGATTATCCGGAGCTCTTGCGTAATGACGGAGGCAATGCCAATCACTGGCTCGAGGTTTTGTTGATCGGGACAAAATCCAACCGGGACGGCACCGGCGCCGCGCTGAAACTCACCTCGGAAGGGTTTGCTCAGGTAAAACAGGCGGAGGGCGGAACGAGCTATATGTCGGCCAGCGATCCGCGGATTCATTTTGGCCTGGGTAAGCGAGCTAAAATCGAATCGCTCGTGATCACGTGGCCCAGCGGGCAGGTAGATAAACTGGCCAATGTGCCCATCGATCAGATCATCGCCGTCAAAGAAGGCGCGGGCATCGTCGCTCATCCGTTCCCAAGGGTACCGAGCCGATGAAGGCCGCCGCTGTCTCTATAATCATCGCAATCTATGATTTTTCCGCGACGGCGCTTCCTAGGCTCCTCTCTCTTCATGCTCGGCAGCACGCTGACAGACGCACTTACGACTCCTTTGTGGAATTGGCGAGACCAGACCCTGGTCGAAGCCGCAGTATCGAGTCCCACCACGTCGCCGGTCCAGTATGTCGATGTGGCTCAACAAGCCGGGCTGACCATCCCTAACGTGTGGGGAGGCATCGATCACAAACGGTCCATCATTGAGGCCAAGGGCAGCGGACTGGCTTTTTTTGACTATGACAATGACGGATGGCTGGATATCTACCTTACGAATGGAGACCGGCTCGATTCCCATTGGCCGCCCGGCAAGGCGCCGATCTCTCATCTGTACAAGAACAACCGCGATGGCACGTTTACCGATGTCACGGAGAAGTCAGGCCTGGGCCGCACGGGTTGGCAGACAGGAGTCTGCGTAGGCGATTACGACAATGATGGGTGGGACGACCTGTTTTGTTGTTTCTGGGGACACAACATTCTTTTTCATAACAACGGAGACGGCACGTTTACTGATGTCACGCAGAAGGCCGGGCTTAGCCAGGCGCAGGTTCGCTGGGGCGCCGGTTGCACGTTTCTCGATTACGACCGCGACAGCCACCTCGATCTCTTCGTTTGCAACTACCTCAAGTTGGATCCGGCAACGATTCCTCCGCCTGACAACACCACCTATTGCCAGTGGAAGGGCGTTCCCATCATGTGCGGCCCGCGCGGCCTTCCCGGCGACACGAACATTCTTTACCACAACAATGGAGACGGCACTTTTACCGATGTTTCTGAGAAATCGGGGATTCTGAAACCGGGCCCGCGATACTCCATCACCGCCGTCTCTTACGATTTCGATAACGACGGCTGGCCGGACATTTATGTGGCCGTAGACTCCGCACCCAGCATTCTGTTCAAAAATAACCACGATGGCACATTCACCGATATCGCCGTCATGGCCGGCTGCGCCTACAGCGACAACGGGCACGAGCAGGCGGGCATGGGTGTAGGCGTTGCCGACTATGACTGTGATGGATGGTTCGATATCTTCAAGACCAATTTCGCCGATGACACTTGCAACCTGTACCACAACAACGGTGATGGAACCTTCACCGATGTCACGTTTGAGTCCGGCGTCGGGGTTAATAACCGTTATGTGGCGTGGGGCTGCGCATTTGTCGATTACGACAATGACGGCTGGGCAGACATTATCCAGGTCAATGGGCACGTGTACCCGGAGATCGATAAATACAATTTCGACCAGACTTTCAAGAATCCACGACTGGTCTACAGGAATCTTGGCAACGGCCGGTTCAAAGATGTGTCTGCGGAGATGGGGCCGGGTATCAGCGAGCATTTTTCCAGCCGGGGCGCCGCGTTCGGAGACTATAACAACGACGGCGACATGGATGTACTGATATTGAATCTTAACGATTTGCCCTCATTGCTTCGCAATGAGGGGGGCAACAAACAGAACTGGATCAAGATCAAGCTGGTGGGAACCAAGTGCAATCGCACGGCCATTGGAGCGCGGGTGCGGGTCATCACGGGAAAGCATGTGCAGATGGATGAGGTCCACAGCGGCACCAGCGTCATGTCGCAATCGGATCTGCGGCTGCACTTTGGATTAGGCAAGGTTGAGACGGTGGATTTAATTGAAGTGAAATGGCCGACTACACAGAAGATTGAAAAATTCACCCAGGTCAAAGCGAACCAGATCATCACCATCCGCGAGGGGGGTGGGATCGTTTCGGGATCGAAGGCACACTAGGTTGGATTTGCTGCTCGATATCGTAAAACTTTGGTTGGGCTACGCCCCATAGGCGCTAACTTGCAGACAATAGAAATCCAAGAAGACGCTGTTTTTTTCGTCTCCAACTCGCCGCAAAAACGTCATCCTGAGCGGAGCGCATCACAGATTTATCGCGTGACACAGCGCTTGGTGGCGCGGAGTCGAAGGACCCCGAGAGTGCTTATCTTACCCATGCCGCTCGGAGCTTTTCAACCACCGAAGCCCGCACCGGGCGGACGCCACGGTCTTTCTCTGGGCCCGAGAACCAAGAACTTGCTAGCATCTTGCTATGCCCGGTGGCTACACCTACATTCTCGGCAGCCATACAGGCACGCTTTACATTGGCGTCACCAGCAACCTGTATCTGCGCGTCATGCAACATAAGGAGGGCACGCTGGAAGGTTTACTGCCACCTACGGCTGCAAGCGCTTGCTCTATTTTGAAGGCTACGAAGACATTCGCACAGCCATCGCTCGGGAAAAACAACTCAAAGGCTGGCGGCGCGAAAAGAAGCTCAACCTCATTCGCACGATCAATCCCGAGTTCAAAGACCTGGCACAGACCTGGGGATGGAAGATGATTACAGTGCATGAAAAGATGTACCCGTGACCATTATGTGCGTACCACCGCCGCAGATCCTGTTTTCGGGCTTCGGTGGTCGAAAAGCTCCAAGCAGCATGGGTAAGATAAGCGCCGCCGGGGTCCTTCGACTCCGCGCCGCCAAGCGCTGTGTCACGCGATAAATCTGCGAGGCGCTCCGCTCAGGATGACGATTTTGTGGGAGTTTTGGCGAAAATATTCTAAACAAGTTAGCGCTTATGGGGCTACCCCCGGATTTCCCGTGCAGCTCGGTGGCTCCGGCGCGCTTCATGCGGCTTTCCTTAAAGAAAGCCGCATAAGCGGTCGTGTCCAGTGCAGCGTACAGGAAATCCGGGTCGCCCCCATCGTTTTCGGCCCACGTACACTAAGGCGAACGTGGGGCACCCGTCCTAATCCCAAGGCCCGCTCTAGCCTTCGGGGGGAATGGCGGCGGTGGATTGGCGAATTACCAGTTCTGCACGAACGATGTGAGTAACGCCCTGAGTTTCTCCGCGCTGGCTTGCGGCATAGAGCGAGGTGAAGGCAAACTCCGCAATCTCCACCCGCGAGAGGCGGATTGTCGTCAGGGGTGGCGGCATGAAGGCGCTGAGCGCGATGTCGTCAAAGCCTACCACCGAAATGTCCTCCGGAACTCGCAGCCCTGCCGCATACACGGCGCCCATAATTCCGATGGCTGTAAGATCGTTCGACGCCAGGACGGCCGTCGGCCGCACGCGCAGCTTCAATATCTCTAACATCGCCGCGTAGCCTCCATCGAATCGATGGTTGCCGGGACGAATGTAGTCGTCACTGCACTCGAGATTCTTCCGCTTTAGCGATGCTAGAAAAGCCTCATGCCGCGTTCTGGCGGACGCGAGATTGTCCGGCCCGCTGACAAAGGCAATCCTCCGGTGGCCCAAGGAGGTTAAGTGATCGATTGCCTGATCGACACCGCTGTCGTAGTCGAGCGAGATGTTGCTGATTCCGTCTGCGACTGCTCCGGTGTCCAGAAAAACGATGGGGATGCCCCGGCCGTTCAGCATCTGGATCAGCGCGGGGTCCATTTCTGATGTCATGATGGCAACCCCATCCACCTTGCGCTCGAGCATCCGGCGCACGCAAACCTCCATGCGATCCGCCTGGTAATCGGTATTGGCAATGAGCACTTCGTGGCCGTGCTCTACCGCCATGCGCTCAAAGCATTTCACCAGTTCAGGGAAAAAAGGGTTCTCAATGTCGGAGATGATGAGGCCATAAATATGGCTTTTGCCTGTGCCCAGGGTGCGTGCATGGGTGTTGGGATAATAGCCACTTCGTTGGATCGCCGCCCGGACACGCTTTTCTGTGCGCGCGTCTACAGGCGCCGTGCCGTTCACCACGCGTGACACCGTGGCTGTGGAAACTCCGGCTCTCTTTGCTACTTCCCTGATGTTCATGCGCTGCGCTTCACGTAGGGTGAACGAACGGGTCGGCCCAACCCGCCTGCTGCCGTTGACATGGAAGCTGCCGCTTAGAATCGCGATCTACTTTTCGTGTTTATGATACACCGCGCGTTTCAGAGTGTGCGTTGGCAAGGTAATTGAGAAAATTACGAAAGATGCACCACTACTTCTTTAACAGTGCATCGATCCCTGCTTGCGCAATTTGTTCGTCAATCTCAGACTTGGCACCGCTGGCTGCGATCCCGCCGAGAAGCTGACCGTCCACGCGAACGGGCAGGCCTCCCTGGTTGGGGAAAAAATTGGGAAATGCGAGGTCTTCCACATGGCCGCTCTTGACGGCCTCGGCTCCTTCTCTTGAAGGGGCTCCATAGGCGGCAGCATGCCTGGCCTTCTTCTGGGCAAACTGCAAGGTGTTGAGCGAGGCGCCGTCTTCCTTTTCCAGAAAGAGCAGGTTGCCACTTTCATCCACGATACAGATGGTCACTTGCACGTTCAGCTCCTGGGCTTTGGCTTCCGAAGCGGCAACCATCGTCTTGATGGCGGCCAGGTTCAAATATTTCCGGCTTGGCAGGTCACTGGCAGACATGGTCAACACCGGAAGCAGCATCACGGCCAATAGCTTGAACATTCGAAAGCCTCCTCCTCTTTGTTTAGTGAGCCGGCGGAGTCGCCGGCTGCCCTTGCAGAACTACCAAGAATTGCTTAACCTCACGCCGCTGGCGTTCGACAGCAGCTGCCTGCACCTTTTCGATCTCGTCATGTAGCTGAAATTCCTGTTTAGCCTTTTCCGGCGATCCGATCCGATCATAGGCCACGCCTAGCCGATAATGCGCCTCGCCGAGCTGCGGATCCACCTCGATTGCCTTGGTGTAATAGCCAATCGCCTTTTCAAAATTATGTTGGGAAGACGAGAGTATCCCAAGCTGCAAGTAAGCGTCGCCGCATTTAGGATCGATGGCCACAGCTTTGGTAAGCAGGCTCTCCACCTGCTGCAAGGGCTCCTGCTTGATCGGCTGTTGCTGCCGTTTCCAGATGGCCATGGCGTAAAAGTAGTTGGCGAGCGAGTTTCCGGGCCGCTGCTGTGCAAATCGCGCCAGTCTGGGCTCAATGCACGGCAAAGGCTTGGGTGCGGCCATCTCAATCTTGCCCATGAAGATGTAGGGCTCTGTATCGGCCGGGTTCAAGTCGGAAGCCTGGCAGAGACTATCGGCCGCCTGGTCGTAGAGGGCGCCGGCAAAGAGGGCTGTGCCCAGCGCAGCCAACATGCGAGCCGACTTGGGATACGCTTTGGTTCCATTCTTAAAAACCTCCGCTGCTTGCCACACTGCCCGGTGAAGTAATAGCTCCGAGCCCCAGGCGAAATAGTTCTGCTCGCTAGGATCAAGACGGACCGCCTGCTCATCTTGATGGACAGCAGCCAAAGGATCGCCCATTTTCTCGTACAGCTCGCCCAACAGGCGATGCAGGCCGGCATCGTCCTGATGCGCCAGCAATTTCTCGACGTGGCCACGGGATTGTGAGAAATCGCCGGTTTCTTCGTCGGCCCGGGCCAGATCGTACTCGTTGCCACGGTTCGCCGGATCGATCTGGTAGGCGGCCTGCAAGAGCGGAACCGACTCCCGATAATGCCCGGCCTGGAGATAGAATTCGCCCAGCTGGTGGTTGGCCTCAAAACTCCCGGGAGCGCCGGCAAGAGCTGCGCGCAAATTGCTCTCCGATTCATTCGCCCTGGCACCGCTAGATCCCAAGCCCTGGGGTTTGAGGGTGAGCGTCTCCCGGGCCAGAGCTTCGCTGGTGCGCAGGGTGGCATCCGATCCATGGCCGCCCACGGCGGTCCAATCGGTCACCCCCGCGACAGTGAAATTCGGTTTATCGGCGAATTCCATGGCCGGGGTAGAAGACGGCACAGCCCCAGCGGAAGTTGCACTGAGGACCAGGTCGACCCGTGTTTGATCCCCGCCTGGGGAGGCAGCGACGACGGTAGAGCGACTGCGCAGACCGGACTTCTCCGCGCTGAGGGTGTAACTCCCAACCGCAAGGGCTGAAAATGCGTAGCCACCAGTTGCGCTCGTCTTGGCCTCCACCGCACCTGGGACACCCTTGCGTTCGAGCCTTACCGAGGCGTCAGCTACCGGCTTGCCGGCCGAGTCGAGGACAGAACCCTTGATTGCGCATTGGGTGGCAGCGCGGTCCGCCTGTTGCGAAGAGCCTTGTTGCGCAAGTGACGCCGGGATCGACACGCTCATCAGGAGCGCGATGGCGGTGAGAAGGCGTTTAGACAAACGCGGTGATCCGGAAGAACCATTCACTAGACGACCCGACTTTTGCTATCTCGGGAATTTTACTAGTTGCCTCTTGGGATTCGGCGCGGCCGGCCAGGTACGCTCTCTGGCTGGTACGGCCGGCAGGTTGGTGTTGAGCCGTGGCTTGGCGGCACAAGTCGCTGATTTGCATCGCGTTACTGAGGTGGAATGCGTCTGTCAGCGCACTCGCCGGTTTGCACTCTTACCAGAGGCACGGTCTGTCGATAAATCCACTGTGCAAGGACCCATTCCGGTTCAGTTACACTTACCGAAAGCGCCCAGCCTCCTGCGGACCGGTAGCTTCGGGGTCTGCGCGTGCCCGCGCTTAAGTTGAGAACGCTTGCTTTAGCATCGCACCGTTTCCCTGGTTGCCAACATCTATAGGGAAGACTTTCAGAGGCAGACGCGTTATGCCGTTGGCGTACGATTTTTTCCTGCATTACGCTTACGTCATCCTTTTTCTTTGGGTGATGGGGGAGCAGCTTGGCGTGCCCGTGCCAAGCATACCCCTGCTGCTGGCTGCAGGTACTTTGACGGCGACCCACAAGCTGTCGTTTCCGCTGGTGCTGTTTGCGGTGGTGGCGGGCTGCTTTGTCAGCGACACCCTCTGGTACATGTTGGGCAAGCGTTTTGGCGGCACCATGGTGAAACTGGTGTGCCGGCTCTCTTTTGAGAGGTCAACGTGCGTTCGTAAAACCGAAGACTATTTCACCAAGTACGGTGAACAAGCGTTGCTGGTGGCCAAGTTTGTGCCGGGATTGGGCACGGTGGCAGCGCCGATCGCCGGCCAAACGGGAATGAAGTATCGCGTATTCCTGGCTTACGACCTGGCAGGCGCCCTGTTCTGGGCCGCAACGATCACCATGGCCGGGCGTTTCTTTGGCGACGTTCTGCGCGTCCATCCTGGGGCGCTTTCCTGGATGGAACATTTCGCGGGCGCATTGTTCCTGCTCGCCGTCATCGGATTGCTGGGCTATCGGGTGTGGAAGCAGCAGGCGTTTTTGCAGCAGGTTCGCACTTCGCGCCTGGATCCGGTGGAGCTAAAGCGGATGTTGGACGGCGGCCAGAGCCCATATATCGTTGACCTGCGTCACCCGCTCGACTACCTGCCCGACCCCCGGGTGCTACCGGGCGCGATACGGCTCTCACCCGAGACGCTTATGCAGCGCAGCGGGGAAATCCCGCGGGACCGCGACGTGATCCTCTACTGCACCTGCCCCAGCGAAGCCACGGCCGCCAAGATGGCGATGAAGCTCCGGCAGAACGGAATCTATCGTGTCCGTCCGCTGCTCGGGGGTTTCGATCAGTGGAAAAAGCTTGGCTATCCTTTGGAGCAGTACGAGGATCAGCCGGCAAGTATTGCCTGATTTCTCCGTCTGAAAACACTCCGGTTTCCATCCTCTGGCGCCGCCTTCACTCGGTCGATGTAACGAAGTCGATACGCCTGCGAAGAGAACTCCTGCCAAAGCGGGCAATTTGCGGGAAGGATCGATGACAATTCGGCCAGGACGCACGTTGCCCCGGAATCCCTGAAACGGGGATGCGGAGGCACGAAAAGCCACCGCCAAGCCAGCTCGGATCAGGCCGAGCTTGAACGAAAACAAGATCACCACTTCCGGGGATTGGCCCCTGGGAGACGCTCGTGGTAGTTTGCCTTTGCTTCGAGGTATCGCCCAGGAGCCCAAACCTGGGATGCGAACCGGACAAGATCGGGAGATGTTTGTATGGCGTTTACAGAGACTTACCACTGCGATGTTTGCGGTAATCCCAGGGGAGAGGCGGAGGACTGGTGGCTGGCGTTGACCGAGCCGGCAGCCCTCATTCCCAAGGCTCCTGAGCAGCCAATGCTGAAACTGACGCCATGGAATGTCCTGCTCTCTCATGCTGCCAAGGTCCGGCACTTATGTGGCGCTCGCTGCGCCCAGACACTCATGGACCGGTGGATGCGCGGGGAGTAGATAAGCTGGCGACACCGGTTAAAGCGGGCCCGTGCCAGTGGCCACCGCCCTCAAATTTGTCATCGTGCCACCCGGTTGGCCATGGGACCCGAGCGTAGCGTAGCGGCACCTGGGGTTTGCGTTGATTGAAAAATGGAGCCCGGAGGCGATCACCCACGGCACATTCGCTTGTGCCGAAAGTGAAACTGCAGGTCCCTCCCCTACGCTATCCCGGATTTCCTGTCCAGCTTAGCGGCGTTGGCGAACTTCATGCGGCTTTCCTTACGGAAAACCGCATACGTCATCTCGGGCGGTACCGCGATGTAGGAAATCCGGGTCCGCTTCGGTCGGGATGACAAATTTGAGGGCAGTGGCCCACCTTGGCATGGGTGGAGTTGGATGGGCAGAGTCAAGCAACGAGGGTCCCCACACTCACCCGGGTTTGCCACGGAGCCTCGTAAGCCCGGTGGGTTTCTGCTCCCGGATAGTATGGTGATGAGGCGCCCGCAGGATTCGGGGGCGTGGAGACCGCATTGGCATACGACGACCTCAGGGGTTGGATTAAGGCGCTGGATAAAGCAGGTGAGTTAAAGCATATCCACGAGCCCGTGGACCCCATCCTGGAAATGGCCGAGATTACCGACCGGGTGTCCAAGTCGGGCAGGCCGGGTAGCGTGAGTCAGGGAGCGAAAGGCGCCCCGGGCGGCCCGGCGCTGCTGTTTGAGAACGTAAAAGGATATCCGGGCATCCGGGTGCTGATGAACCAGTTCGGCAGCGAGCGGCGCATGAAGATGGCGCTCAATGTGGATAGCCTGGATGACGTGGCGGAACGCATCGAGGGTCTGCTCCAGCTCAAATCGCCTGAAGGTCTTTTGGGGAAGTTGAAGATGCTTCCCATGCTCGCAGAAGTGGGCCGGTTTTTCCCCCGCACCATTGCGGCCAAAGACGCGCCCTGCAAGCAGGTTATCCTGCGGGAAAATTTCAGCGTACTGGACTTTCCCGTGCTCCAGTGCTGGCCACTGGACGGCGGGCGCTTTATTACCCTGCCCTGCGTTATTACACGCGACCCCAAAAGCGGTAAGCGGAACGTGGGCATGTACCGCATGCAGCTCTACGACGGACAAACCACAGGCATGCACTGGCAGCGGCAGAAGGTGGCCGCGGAGCACCTGCGCGAGCGGCTGCGGGCGACGGCCGTCGCCGATGCTTCCGGCGATGCAAGCGCCGCGCGCGTGCGGGTGATGGCAGAAACGGCGGGAGGAACTACCCGCCCACCAGACGCGCATGGTGGCTTGCCCGCTATGGCTCTGGCTGAGAAGAACGACCGGCGCCTCGAAGTTGCGGTGGCTATCGGCACCGATCCGGCAACCACCTTCTCCGCCATTGTGCCCGCGCCGCCAGAGGTGGAAGAGTTCGTTATCGCGGGATTTCTACGCCAGCAGGCAGTTGAGCTGGTCAATTGCGAAACCGTCGATCTCCAAGTACCGGCGAATGCGGAAATCGTTCTCGAAGGCTACGTGGAGCTGGACGAACTGCGCATGGAAGGCCCGTTTGGCGATCACACCGGCTTCTACACCATGGAGGAGGAGTACCCGGTTTTTCACATCACCTGCATTACGCATCGCAAGGAGCCGGTCTATGCCGCGACCATCGTGGGCAAGCCGCCGATGGAAGATGCGTGGATGGGCAAAGCGGTGGAACGTATTTTCCTGCCGCTGATGAAGCTGACCATACCGGAAATTGTGGATGTGAACCTGCCGGTGGAAGGCGTGTTTCACAACCTGATGATCGTCGCCATCCGCAAGAGCTATGCCGGTCAGGCGCGCAAAGTGATGCACGGCATCTGGTCGCTGGGCCAGGCGATGTTCACCAAGTGCGTCATCGTGGTGGACGAGGACTGCGATGTTCAGGATCTGGGCGAAGTGACGCTGCGCGTGGCCAACAATATCGATCCGGAGCGGGACATCCAGTTCACGCTAGGCCCGGTCGACTCGCTCGATCATGCCTCGCGCCTGCCCAACTACGGCAGCAAGATGGGCATTGACGCCACCCGCAAATGGAACGCGGAAGGCTTTACCCGGCCGTGGCCGCCAATGATCGCCATGGATGGAGCTACCAAGGCGCGCGTGGATGAAATCTGGAAGAAGCTGGGACTGGATTAGAAGCGGTACCAGATGAGAGATGAGATCGGGCGATTGTGGCGGGAACTGGGCCGGAGGAAGAAGGCCGCGTGGCCGCGCATGGAGCAGGGCCAGTACCGCAGCTTTCGCGCGGTGCATCCCTTCGATGAGCGCTTCGGCGTGGAGACCAGCGGGCTGATCTACGAGCTGCCATCCGGCCACCAGCATGATCTCCATAACAATGGTTATTTTGCCGTAGCACCTTCGGTGTTTCACGCGATCATGCGCGCGATGCTGGAGCGGCTGCATGTGGATTATCAACGCTTCGGCTTCGTCGACCTGGGATCGGGCAAAGGGCGCGCGCTGCTGCTGGCTTCCGATTATCCATTTCGCGAGATCATTGGCGTCGAGCTCTCTCCTAAGCTGGACCGCGTTGCCAGGGATAACATCGCGCGTTACGCGCTGGCGAAGGGTGGTCTGTTTCCTCGACCACCAGTGATCTCCATGGCGGGCGATGCGACCGAGTTCTCCTGGCCACCTGGACCGTTGATCGTCTACATATGGAATGCGTTCACGCGGCCGGTCATGGAGCGGGTCTTCCAGAACCTGCAAGCTTCGCTCAAAGAGCAGCCGCGCGAGCTGTACGTGGTGTATATCCACCCGGAATTGGAATCGATGCTCGCTGGGCTTCCCTGGCTGACCAGACTTTGGCGGGAGGAGTTCACGATGAGCGACGAGGACTATGAGGCGTGGGCTTTTCCCAATCGGGTGGAGGTGTGTGCTCTCTACCAGGCGGTGCTGTAGCGGGGATCGGGAAGAGTCGATATTGGGTAGCCGGGCTTTTAGCCCGGACCCTTCGAGGTTGCGAGGGGGAAAGGCGCACCGCAGGTCCCTCGGCTTCGCTCGGGATGACAAATTGTAGGGCGGCGGCTCACCTCAGCAATGGGTGGAGGTGGATGGACAGAGTCACACGCACTAAGCTGCCTTGTCCCGCAACCTGTGTAGCCCGGACCTACCCAAGAGCGGCAGCGCGATGCTACGTCTACAACAAAAGTGAAAAGCTCGGATCCGCCAACCACACCAAAGTTTAAAAAACAAGGTGACTATTTCGCGCTGGTGCAGCGGTTGGGGGATCAGAAGGGTATGCCCTCGATGCTACGATTGCCTTGCATCGTGGTTACAGGCAGATGAAATCGGCGCAGCTCTCTAGAAGAAAAGCTGGACAGAACCGATATTAGAACTGCCACTGTAGTTTAGACATTCTCTCGATATGGGTTCCCTTCCCCCCGGAGGGCTGATCGAGAAGTTCAGAATTGATTGCCATACCGTCCTCTTCTGTACGGGTCAAAAAACAGGAGAATGCCCGGTTCCCCCCCACCGCGCGATTTCGTGAACTACGGACATTTACGCACAAGCGCGTTTCATGACTCGGGGGAAGGTTCGGATGCTGCAAATCAAGTACGCCCAACGATGGTTACGTAAGACAGCCTGCTGCCTGCTGATGGCGTCGGCCGCTTGCGCGGTGACCCGGGCACAGGATGTGGGCGGGTATTACTCCAACCACCGGGCTTTTAGTGGATTTGTGGAGTACTCCAACGATTCCAGTCACATGCTGCTGGGATATGCCGACGGACGCAAAATCAGCGCAATTGGAGTTGGCCTGGAAAGACGGAGTTTTCTAGGCAACAACCTGTCGGGTGCGTGGGTCGCCGAGGTTCGCCCGCTGATGTCCGTAACCGATCCTACGATGACAGGCTTCAAGCTGGAGTTTCCGCAACAGCCTTCCTATTCGGGGGTTGTCAGTTTCACTTCACCCGTTCCGGTGGATCAGCCGGTGAGCAGCACACCGCTGAATGTGCTTCTGATAACCCAGAACAAGGTCTACGCCGGCACGGCAACCTACATCGGCGGAACGCGATCCACCTACGTGAGCGCCTTCAGCCCGCTCGGCTACAAGCTCAGTCTCTTCCCGCGAAAGCGCATGCAGCCTTTCGTGACTGGTCTGGGGGGCTTCGCTGTGTCTCCCCGGGATATACCGGTATTCAATAGCTCATCCTTCAACTACACCTTCGAATTCGGGGGCGGCGTGGAGTGGTTTCAGACGCATACGCGTTCCTGCCGCTTCGAGTATCGCTACCATCATCTGGCCAACGCCGGCAATGTCGCGGAAAACCCGGGCATCGATTCGGGGGTCTTCAAGGTGACCTATTCCTTCGGACGGTAACTGAGCGCGGGTTACCGGTGAAGTAGCTCTTGGCGGCGCATCGGATATAATAAACAGCAAGATGAGCAGAAGGCCGTTCATTTACTCAAAGGGAGATTGAAATGACAACGAAAGTCTGGACACGCCCTGATTTTGAAGAAGTAAGCCTTGGCTGTGAGATCAACTGTTACGCCCCCGCAGAATAAGCCTTAATGAACTTCAAGCTGCTGGGGACCGCCGCAGGCGGCGGTTTTCCCCAGTGGAACTGTGCCTGCACTCTGTGCGATCTTTGCCGAAATTTCCCTGATGTCGTGCAGCCTCGCTTGCAACTGCAAGCAGCGTTCTCCACGGACGCTGAAAAGTGGTTCCTGATCAACGCTTCGCCGGATCTCAGGTTCCAGATCGAGTCAAACCCCGAACTCCAGCCCAAAGCTCTGCACGGCAAGCGTAATACCCCCATTCAAGGGATCATCCTCACCAGTGCCGATCTGGATCAGGTGCTTGGATTGCTTCTGCTGCGAGAGTTTCAACCGCTTACGATTTACTCCACCGGCGTAGTCCGCCGTACGGTCGAAGCGAACAGTTTTTTTCGCATGCTGGAACGCGTGCCCAACCAGCTAACCTGGGTAGAAATACATCCTGGAAAGGCATTTACATTGGGCGATCAAGTGACATGTACACCCATAGCCCTCTCCGGATCTCTTCCGTATTATGCGCGTGGGTCTGGTGCCGATGAGCTTGACGCAAACGAGCCGGGTCAGGCGTCGCTCGGTCTTTTGTTGGAGACTGATGGACACCGTCTGGCCTACACGCCCTCCCTTCCCGAAGTCACGAAGGCCATCCGGAAGATGTATGACTCCTGCGACGTGATCCTGGTAGATGGCACCTTTTGGAGCGATGCAGAACTCAGCCGCACTCATTCCGGAACGCCGTTGGCGCGCTCAATCGGTCATGTACCCATGAGCGGCGAGGATGGCACAATCGCCCTACTGGCCGGTATAAGCGCGCGGCAACGCCTCTTCGTCCACATCAATAACACGAACCCGGTGCTTGATACTCGAGGTCCCGAGTACAAGTATGTAAGCGATGCGGGTTGGAAAATAGGACACGACGGATGGCAACTCAACTGACAGCCAAGGCTCGCGAAGGGGGCAGCCTTCTTTCCCCGGAGGAGCTACGCGCCCGTCTGCAAGCGGTAGGAGAAAGCCGGTATCATCATCTCCATCCCTTTCACCTGCGTATGCACGCAGGCGAGCTGACGCGCGGTCAGCTGCAGGCGTGGGCGTTGAATCGCTACTACTACCAAAGCCGCATCCCAATCAAAGATTCCCTCCTGCTCGCTAAAAGCGACGACCCGGCATTTCGCCGCGCGTGGAGAAAGCGGATCATCGATCACGATGGGGACCAGAGTGGTTATGGCGGCGTGGAGAAATGGATACAGCTGGCCGAAGCCACCGGCCTCTCGCGCGACCAGGTGATTCCCTGCACCGGTGTTTTGCCGGGTGTGATCTTTGCCGTAGATGCCTATCTTGCGTTAGTGCGCGACAGCCCTTTGCTGATTGCTGTCGCCTCTTCGCTGACCGAGCTGTTCTCGCGCAGCCTTATCTCTCTGCGGATGGATCAGCTTCGGTTGCACTATCCTTATCTCGTTCATGGCTTGAGCTATTTTGAGGGCCGCCTGACGCAGGCGCCGGAAGACGCCGCGTTCGCCCTGGATTATGTCTGCACCCACGCCGCGACTCGGGCAGAGCAGGAGCAGGTAGTCGGGGCACTGGAACGGAAATGCGCGATCCTGTGGGCGCAGCTCGACGCAATCGACTACGCTTACGTGGTTCCCGGCAACATACCGCCTGGATGCTTCGTCCCCGATGCGGAGAGAGGCTGAGATGGACTTGAATGCTACCCCAAGGCTCGCGCCCGGGTGCCGCTTACACCCGACGGAAGCGGTCATGCTGATCCCGGAGGGAACCCTGAAGCTGCAGGGCCCGGCACGCGACATCCTCGCGCACCTGGATGGAAAGCAGAGCGTCGCGTCCATTGTGGACGAACTACTCAAGCAATACGAAGGCGTAGATAGGGACGATATCCAGCAGGATGTCCTCAGCCTGCTGGATCGGATGGAACAGCGCGGAGTAGTGCGGGGCTAACGGGATGCCAGTTAACAGCCAGTCACCATCGCTCGCCAAGCCATTCTCTCTCATCGCCGAGATTACGCATCGCTGCCCGTTGCATTGCCTTTACTGCTCTAATCCGCTGGAGCTGCAGCGGGCAGAAGAGGAGCTTTCTACAGGCGACTGGAAGCGAGTCTTTCAGCAGGCGGCTCAATTAGGCATTCTGCATTTGCATCTCACCGGGGGCGAACCGCTGGCCCGCAAAGACTTAGCCGAGCTGATCAGCACAGCGCGCGCTGCGGGACTGTACGTGAACATGATCACCTCCGGCGTGGGACTTAGCGAAGAGCGTCTCGCTACGCTGGTCGACGCCGGCCTGGAACACTTGCAACTCAGCTTTCAAGACCTGGACGAGACCACCGCGAACCACATCGCGGGAACTCGAGCCCATGCCCTGAAGCTGGCGCTGATTCCCATCGTCAAGAAGTTTCCGCTGGCATTCACTGTGAATTTGGTCGTCCACCGCATGAATCTGGATCGGCTGGAGGCATTTATCGCGCTGGCGGAGGAGTTCTCGCCCGACCGGCTGGAAATTGCCCACGTCCAATACTATGGCTGGGCGCTGAAGAACCGCTCACTCCTGATGCCCACTCAGGAGCAGGTGGATCGATCCTTACCGATCATCGAGGCAGCCAAAGAACGGTTGAAAGGCAGGATCCATCTGGAGGCCGTCTTCCCCGATTACTTTGGCAGCTTCCCCAAGGCTTGTGTTGGCGGTTGGGGACGGCAGATGATGCTCATCGATCCGGCCGGTCAGGCAATGCCGTGCCACGCAGCCGCGGTCATCCCCGATCTGCAGTTCGACAACGTGCGCCACCATGATCTCTCGTGGATCTGGCAATCTTCCCCGGCGTTTAACCGCTTCCGGGGGGATACCTGGATGTCGGACACCTGCCTCGCCTGTCCGCGCAAGGAGCGTGACTTCGGAGGCTGCCGCTGCCAGGCGTTCCTGCTTACCGGGGATGCCGAGGCCATCGATCCGGTGTGTCAATACAGTCCTGATCACGAGCTGCTCAAACTGCTGCGCACACCTTCCGAGAACCCCCTTCCCATGTGGAGAGGGTAAGGACGAATGGCGTCAGTCGAACGAGACGTGCGTCTGCTTATCCTGGCCGCTTCGGCGGGATCGGCGGATGCGTGGAGCTATTTCGGATTCGGCCATGCCTTTGTGGCAAACATGACCGGCAACACGGTACTGCTGGGTCTTGCGGTGTTTCAGCCCCATGGCGACCTGCTCCATCCTCTCATTTCTCTCGGCGGCTATTCAGCGGGCACGATGATCGGTTCGCTTTTGACAGCGAAGGTACAGCCGGGCATGGTTTGGCCGAAGGCGATCTCCTGGACCCTGATGCTGGAAGCACTCCTGATACTGGCCGCGGAGGCAGGTTGGATAGGGATTCACCTCCACATCAGCCACGCGCCCAGCCTTGAACTTTTGCTGGCAACGGTAGCGCTCGCGATCGGGATGCAAAGCAGCGCGATGGTGCAGTTGAAAATTCCCGGCATCGTCACCACGTACATCACCGGTACATGGACGACGATGCTAAGCGGCCTGGTGCGCTTGACGAGACAGCAGCAGGCACCCGATCAAGAAGTCGCGTTCGAGAAGCGGCTGGCGATGCAGGCCGCAGTCTTGTCGGTGTACTTTCTCTCGGCTGTGCTGACCGGATGGCTCTTTCGGCACCTGCCTCTCGCGGTCGGCGTACTACCGGGGGTGAGTGTACTTCTGGTTGCCCTTCATGGCCTGATCTACAATGACTGAGCCGTTCTCGAAAACTCCATCCCTAAGGACTTGAACAGCTGAAAAGTTTGTGGCCAACCATCGGTTACGCTGCCCTGATGCTGGCCGTCTCCCTTCCGGCTCACGCGGTGAAATCCGCCACAGACAACCGCTTCAAGGTTCTCTATACCCAGGAGTGGTCCTGGCGCGAGGCGCAACACCTGGAGGAGGACGAGGATCAGACCGCCGCCCATAAGGAGATCAGCCCGCAACTTCCGCGGGTAGATGCAGCGACACAGCAGGCCCGGCTGGAACATTGGCGGGGAGTGATGAAACAGCTGGATGCAATCCAGCTCAACTCATTGCGCCCGGCGGACCGGGTTAACTACGCCATTTACCGGGCCCAGATCGAGGTCCTGATTAATCGTCAGAAATTTCGCGAATACGAAAAGCCGTTGAATGCCGACACCGCCTTCTGGTCGATTCTGACAGTAACCGCTCTCAAGCCCTTTCATACGGAGCGAGACTATACCAACTACATTGCGCAGCTGAACGATATCCCGCGATATTTTCACGAGCAAATCGCGAACATGCGCAGCGGCCTGAAGCGCGGTTTCACGCCGCCCAAGGTGACGTTGATAGGGCGTGATGCTTCACTCTCCGCGGTAACGAACGCGAAGAGGCCCGAGGACGTCATCTTCTACACGCCTTTCAGGAATATGCCGGCGTCGATTTCCGCTGATGAACAATCCCGGCTGCGGGCACAGGGCGTGGAGGCGATTCGCAAATCGGTAATCCCGGCACATATGGAACTGTTGAAGTTCATACAAACGGAATACATTCCGGGCGCACGTACGAATCTGGCGGCGGAATCTCTTCCTGACGGCAAGGCCTACTACCAGTCCAAGATCCTGGAGAATACGACCACCCATCTTAGCCCTGCGCAAATCCATCAAATCGGATTAGTCGAACTGGCAAAGATCCACCAGGAGATGGTCGCGACCATGAAGCAGACTGGCTTCCAGGGCGACTTTCCTGCTTTCCTGCACTTTCTGCGTACCGACCCCAGGTTTTATGCCAAGACGCCGCAGGAGCTTTTGATGCAAGCGGCGTTCATCGCCAAAGAATTTGACGGCAAGGCCTCGCAGTATTTCGGCTATCTTCCGCGGATGCGTTTTGCCATACTTCCGGTTCCCGCCGCCGAGGCGCCCTTCTACACTTCTGCTCGCGGCGGTCCGGGCACCTACCTGGTGAATACGTATGACCTGCCGTCGCGTGGGCTATACAGCCTTCCCGCTTTAACTTTGCACGAGTCGGCGCCCGGACATGCCTTCCAGATCCCGATCAACATGGAGCAGAAGAATCTTCCCGCTTTCCGGCAGGTGTATATCGATGCCTACGGCGAAGGCTGGGCGCTGTATTGCGAACGGCTGGGCACGGAGATGGGGATGTATCACACTCCGTACGAGTCCTTCGGCATGTTGAGCTACCAGGCGTGGCGCGCTGCGCGGCTGGTGGTGGATACCGGCATCCACTCCCAGGGCTGGACGCGCGAGCAGGCGCAACAGTTCTTGCGGGAGAACACGGCTCTTTCCGACCACGAGATTCAGACCGAAGTGGACCGCTATATTTCGTGGCCGGCCCAGGCGCTCTCGTACTATCTGGGCGAGATGGCTATTTGGAAGGCGCGGCATAAAGCGGAAGCGGCGTTGGGGAGCAAGTTCAATATCCGCGCCTTTCATGACACGGTGCTGGCCATGGGTTCTGTACCGCTGCAGGTATTGGAGGACAGGATTGATCTCTTTATCGCGCAGGGAGGCAAGGGGCCTTATCCGGAGATGGAGTGAAGTCCCAGTACCCTCACGAAGGACGGGTGGGCCCCATATCTCGCTCGTTTTTCGCGAGATGTGGGATACCACCGGGGTTGACCGGTAAGTGCATCGGATGAACCGAGAGTCAGAGGGAAAGGGCAGTGGAATCCCACATCTCGCGAAAAACGAGCGAGATATGGGGCACCCGTCCTTCGTGAGGAAAGAAGATGGTCGGCGGGGCCTTATTGGGGGCTTTTGTCTTTGTGGCCTATGTCCAGGCCGAATTTGGGAGCGGTGTTTGTGCCGGTCACTTTGACGGGGATTTCTGCCCCGGCGCCATGTTTGTGAAAGAAGGGATCGACTACTTTCAAGCCCCAGCTTTTCCAGCGCGAGGACACCATTTGCGATAACTTCGCCTCGGTCCTCACCTTGCCGGTGAAATCGAACTTCTTGCCATCCAGCGTGTAGACACCCGCCAGGCGCACCGTCGCACCAGGCAAGGTATAGACCAAGTCCTGCAGAGTCAGCTTTCCGTCGCCCATTTGGAATTTTCCGGTCATGTGCGAGTTCACATCTTCTGCTCCAGGCTTGGCTTCCTTCGGGTCTCCCTGTGCCCTTAGGCTCAGCATGTCGACCTTGTCCTGCACCTCGGGATTCGTAAAATGCATTTGCTTCAGCGTGAACTCTCCGTTTAACCCCAGTTTTTGGGTCACGCTTTCCTTGCCTGGACGGATGTGCAGCTTGGTTTTCATGGCCAGCACGCCCGTCATCACCACCGGCTGCGTCTTGACGGCCAATTGCAGGAAGTCTTGTATCCGGCCGGCGGGGACATCGACGTCAAGGTCGATGATGTGCCCCTTTCCTTTCACATTGACCACCTCGCCGCTGCAGGAAAACTCCGACTCACCCAGCTTCGCCTCAACCGGTTGCAAATAGGTGTCGCCCGTCGTCCCGTCGACTATCGCCGAGAATTGCGTATGCAGGGGAACGGGATGGTTTGCGGTATCCAGCGAAAAATTTGGCACGTCCGCGGTTCCATGTACCTCGATCCGATCGAGCCGGCCGTTGAATTCACCGACGGAATGCAGCATGCCTCCGATTCCCTTGATGGTGTTCAAGTCAGCATGCTGGAAGGTGTACTTGCCCGTTACCGTCGAAATGCCCGGCGTTTCCGTATCCCATGGACCAAAGGTGCCAACTGCGTGAATTTCCCCCTTTGGCACCGCGTTGATCAGGTTCGCATCATAGGGCCACGGAGTATTGGGGCCCACGTCATGCATCACGATGTGGCTGAGCTCGAATATTTTGGGATCCTTATTTGGCTTATCGGTGCCAATCACCAGTCGAGACTCGTCGCACACGATCTCATCCACGATAATCTTGATCTTGCCTAGATGCCGTGACTTCGCCGCGTTCTGTTGCCGCATGGATTTGGGCGGGATGTTGATTACCAGGCCCTGCACCTGAACCGACCCTACGTGGGTAGGCTTAAGGAACAAACCGATCAGCCGGGCATGGAACTCGAATTGCTGCACCACGAAGAGCGGATCCTTCGCCCCCGCGGCCACCACATCGTCAGGGTTGAAAATCCGCAAACCCTTGCCGGTGACGGCTAAGCCCTTAATCAGGGATACCTGCAGGTCGTCCAACTCCACGCGGCTATTGAAGCGGGTGCTCAGGGTTTCGATCACCCGGCCCTTCAGGATCGGCTCCGCTCTTTTCAGCATCACTTCGCCCACCACCAAAAGCACCACGGCAGCGATGACCGCGATCCAGATCACCCATCGCCAGGCTTTGTGCTTTCGCGGGCTCTGCGTGACCCGACCTTCCCCAACGTCATTTCTTACAGTACTCAAGATGGAATCTCACTACAGTCGATGCGGTTTTATCCAATTTAGTTTCCGCGGTGAACAAACTCGGCCGCTTTTTTCGATGGGCATGCAGATCTAATAGGGTTATCGACCGGCGAACCGCAACGGCGAGTCAGCTTACATGGACGCTGGGGCGCTGGGCGGGGTCTTTGATGGCGCGGCGCAGGATCTCGTGGGTCAGCGGAGCAGTATCGCCTTCGCCCAAGAAGATGAAACGCGTCAGGTTGATGATGGGGTTAACATCGGTCCAGTGAAAGTAGACATGGGGGATGCATCCCGTCATTCGTTTCAGTTGGATGAGGAGAGCGGCGATGGCGTTGGCAATTGCGGGGCTCCTGGCATGGAGCACACGATTAGAACCTTCGCGAGATCCCTGGATGGCAACCGTTTCGGTGAACTCGGAGGTGTCTCCGCGCTCCACTTCAATAAAGTAGATGGATTCGTCGTGTACCAGCCCGTGAAGTTCGCGCAGCTCCATCTTGGCCTGCTTGCGGTCTTTGATGGCGCTGTGACGGGGATTCCAGGCGATGAGCCGGATGGTCTTGTTTGCGCTTTCGGCAACAAGGGCTTGGGCCTGCGGATCAAGTTGGACCGTGATGCGCAGCTCGGTGGAACGAAAGGCCCGGGAAACCAGCGACAAGAAAACCATGGTGAAGATGAAGATGCAGGAGATCTTGAGTCCTTCGGGGCGCTCGTAGATATTCACCAGGGTGGTGTAAATGAAGATGAGGGAAACGACACCGAGAGCGAGGCGCGAGAACATAGTCCGCGCCGCAATGGTGACCGCGAAGGAGGCGGAGGTGATCAGGACGAGCACGCCGGTAGCGTAGGCCCCACCCTGCGCATCCACGTTGGCGTGAAAGAGACGGGTAACCATGAAGGCGACCGATAGGAAGACGAGGACGAGCGGACGCGAGGCTCGGGCCCACTCGGGCGCCATACCAAAGCCGGGAAGATAACGCGGGATGAGGTTGAGAAGGCCGGCCATGGCGGACGCGCCGGCGAAGGCGAGAATAAGGATGGTGCTGGCGTCGTAGAGAGTCCCGAAACCGTTGCCGAGATATTGGTGGGCCAGGAAGGCCATGGCTCTGCCGTTGGCCGGCCCCCCTTCTTTGAAGTCGGCCGCAGGGATGAGCAGCGTGGTGACAATGCTGGTGGCCATGAGGAAGACGCTCATGATCATGGCGGCGGTGGCGAGCAGGCGCCTGGTGTTCCTTATGCGGACGTCAAGGTTTTCGCACTCGATCAACGGCATAACGGCAACGCCGGTCTCAAAGCCCGAAAGACCGAGGGCCAGGCGAGGAAAGAGCAGTGCCGAGATGCCGATGATAGAGAGCAGGCTCCCATGTTGGGTGAAGATGGCGTTTTTCCAGTCGAGCACCAGATGAGGTTGCTGGACGACATGAACAAAAGCCACGAGCGTGACGATTAAGTTGAGCGCGAGATAGATACCCACAAGAACGACGGCAATGTCAATCGCTTCCTTAAAGCCTTTGAGGAAAATGGCGCCCAGGATGGCGAGCAGGATGAGGGTGACGTTCATCTGGTTCTGCAGGGAATGCGGAGTGTAGGGATTATGAACAAAGTGGGCCGCTGCGTCGGCGGCGGAAAGCGTCATGGTAATGATGAAGTCGGTGGTAGCGAAACCGAGAAGGACGAGCACGAAGACTTTGCCGGTCCACCCGGGGAATAGCTTTTCCAGCATCGAAATGCTGCCCTGGCCGTAAGGGCTGGCGGCAGCGACGCGATTGTAAACCGGCAACGCGGCGAAGAGTGTTACCAGGACGAGGACGAAGGTGGCGACCGGCGACAGGAGACCGGCAGCGAGAAAGGCGATACCTGACTGATAACCGAGAGTAGAAAAGTAGTCGACCCCGGTGAGGCACATGACGCGCCACCACGGGTGTTTGCTCGGGTCGCCGTGAGCGTGAGCACTCTCGGGGCGTTCGAGATCAGAGAAAAACCAATCGGCGAAAGACAAGTGCTTCTTTTCTCCTCAAACTGCTTACCTGGGCAACCAGGGCCTTTGCACTGAGTAGCTGGGAGTCGCCGTGGAGCCTGCTTTGCTAACCGTTAGGAGCTTTCGCCGGGCGAGCCACCCCGCTGCTGCTTGCGCCGAGCTCTTCGATATCCCCACCGACTCTGCGAGTTGCTGATAGCTGACGGTAACGGCGCTGCCCAGACGCTGCTGCTCCGCGGCAAGCCACAAGTAGACCAGAAAGCTAACCGGCCTGCGATCGTGCCCGACGAGGTCGCGCATTAAAACGTCAACGACATACTCATCCACCATCAGCATCGCTATACCGACCATCAATATAGCATTGAGTACCTGATTGCATCTGTGAGAGGCGCAAGTTATGTTGCCAAAAGCGTGGAGGTTGCAAGATGATTCGCGGCGTCAAGATTGTCAGTATTCCGGTGCGCAACCAGGATGTTGCGTTGAAGTTCTATACCGAGAAGATTGGTTTTAAGGTGGCAACCGATCAGCCCTTTGGGCCCGGTCAACGCTGGATTGAACTTCTCATCCCGGGCGCGGATACGGCACTCGCGCTCTTCACTCCAGAGGGCCATGAAAACAGGATTGGCGGTTTCCAGCCAGTGACCTTCTGGTGCGACGACGTCGTCGCCACGGCAAAGATCTTAAAATCCAAGGGTGTGGAACTGGCTGCTGAGCCGAAGAAGGAGATATGGGGGACGATGGCAAAGTTCAAGGACCCCGACGGCAATGAATTCGTATTTTCGAGCAGGTAAACCTGATACCGTGCTCTAGATGAGCGAGCAAAACGAATTTGACGCGATTGTGATTGGCTCCGGGGCGGGCGGTGGAACGCTGGCCCTGCACCTCGCCCAAGCCGGCAAGAACATCCTTATCCTGGAGCGCGGCCCGTTCATGCCGCAGGAGAAGCTCAACTGGGATACATCCGCTGTCTTCCTGGACAACCGCTACCACACCAAGGAGACCTGGCAGGATAAGGACGGCAAGCCGCTCCACCCGCAACAGGCGTATTTCGTGGGAGGCCAGACCAAGGTTTACGGCGCGGCGATGTTCCGTATGCGCGCCGAGGACTTTGGCGTCATCCAGCACCAGGGAGGCATATCCCCTGCGTGGCCCATCACTTATGCCGATATGGAGCCTTTTTATTGCCGCGCGGAGGATCTTTTTCACGTCCACGGGGACCTGGGCACGGCGCCACCTGTCCCCGGTGGTTACGGGTCATCATTTGACCCCACGGAGCCTTTTCATTCCATCAAGTACCCTTATCCCGCGTTCAGCAATGAGCCGCGCATGCAGACCATCGAGGACGACGTGCGCAAGCTCGGCATCCATACCTTCCCCATCCCGCTGGGGCTCAAGCGAAACGAAGCGAACCCGCTGGCCTCGAAGTGCGTTCGCTGCGACACCTGCGACGGATACCCCTGCCTGATCCATGCCAAGTCCGATGCGGACATCAATTGCATCCGGCAGATCATGCATTGGCCTAACGTCACCCTGATGACGAGTTCCCGCGTAACCCGGTTGCTCACCAATAGCACGGGGACGGCGGTGACCGCGGTTGAGGTTGTCCATTCCGACGCTGCATCCAAAGAGGGTAACGCCGCAACTTATCGCGCCGGTATCTTCGCCGTTTGCGCGGGCGCGATCAACTCCGCGGTGATTCTGCTCGCGTCCGCAAACGACAAGTATCCTACTGGGCTCGCCAATCGTTCTGACCAGGTCGGCCGGAACTTCATGTATCACCAGGCGGATGCCCTGCTTGCGATTGGACCGAAGGGGAACGAGGACAGCTACACCAAGACCTGGGGCACCAACGATTTTTATTTCAAGGACTCTGACCCTGCTTATCCATTTCCCCTGGGGCAGGTGCAGCCGGTGGGCAGCTTCCATCACGAAATGATGAAAGGTGATGCGCCGCCGCTGACTCCGGGCTTTTTGCTGGAAGTGATGAAGCAGCACGCCGTGCCCTGGTGGCTTACGACGGAAGATCTTCCTGACCCGGAGAATCGGGTCACCCTGCACAACGCGACGCCGCTAACAGTCCAGAATTGGCAGCCCGGTGTGGGCGGAGCCCATCCCGCCGGAGACACTGGCCACACCAACGAGTCCGAGCCGGTTACGGATTCGGCCCCCATGCGGATTCAGCTTTCGTACACGCCGAACAATGTTGAATCGTTTAATCGCCTGAAGGACCGCTGGGTCGACGTACTTAAGCAAGCCGGGCATGCGACGACTTCTGTCCCACTGCACGCCTATTTCAAGAAGCGTATCCCGCTGGAGGGTGTCGGCCATCAGAACGGCACTTGTCGCATGGGGACTGATCCTACGACGAGCGTGCTCGACCCGCATTGCAAGGCTCATGATCTTGACAATCTCTATGTTGTGGACGCTTCGTGCTTCGTGTCGGCAAGTGCGGTTAATCCCTCGCTGACGATCATTGCGAATGCCATTCGCGTCGCAGATCATTTGTTGGCGGAGCGGCTTAAGTAGCGGCAATCCTGTCCTGACCACGGATCGAGGGGTGCCCCACATCTCGCTCGCTTTTCGCGAGATGTGGGATGCCACCGATGTTGACTACTAAGTGCGTCGGTTGAATCGAGAGTCAGAGGGAAAGCGCGGTGGCATCCCATATCTCGCGAAAAACGAGCGAGATATGGGGCACCCGAGCTCCAATGAAAGGGAGAAATCCCAGGTATATGCTAGGCGTAGCGAAACAGCGCCTTGAAGCCGTAGTCCATGTGTTGCTGAATGTGGCAATGGAATAGGGACAGGCCAGGCTGGTCGGCGACAAAGTCGACTACGGCACGGCCGTAATACGGAACCACTACCGTGTCTTTTATGATGCCGCCGGTCTTGGTGCCGTTCATTTCTACCAGCTCGAACTGGTGGCGATGCAGATGGAGAGGGTGGGCGTCATCAGTACGGTTGCGAAATACCAGGCGGTAGCGAGTTCCCTGCTTTAGGACAAACTCCTTGTCGTGCGGGTATGGCTTTCCGTTCACCAGCCAGGTGTTGAACTTGCCTGATCCGCCGGGAATCTTTTCGAAAATCATGTCGATGGTCTGGTCCGGCGGTATAGGATTCGCGCTGATCTTGCCGAAGATGGTGTAGTCCCATGGGGTGCGCGGGGCTGCCCATTGCGGCTGGCGATGCTGATTCTCGTATTCCACGATGATGCCCAGCCCGGTGTTGCGAATTCTCTCCTCGGTAGCGCCCAGGATCCACACTCCCGGCTGGTTCATTTCGACGATTGCATCCACTCGTTCCCCGGCGCCGATCAGGATTCCATCGACCTTCTGGGGGACCGGCACCGGGTTGCCATCCAACGCAATCACTTGAAATTGATGACCCGCCAAGGCAATGCGGCGGTTCTCAATCGCGCTGGCATTGAGCAAGTGCATCAGCACCCGCTGGCCCTGCTTCACCCGAATCGGCTCCCCCGCACCCAGCGACTTGTCATTGATCGAGTAGGTCATCGAGTTGACTTCAAGACCGTTGGGATCAGTATTCAGAACGGCCGGCTTCTCGGTTTGGGGTCCGCCGTGGCCGTCATCATCGTCGTCTTCCATACTGCTGGTGAAGAATGGCTCCCAGTCGCGCAGCGAGAGAAAAAGCTCCTGATCATACTGCCCGGGATCATTTCCCCCATCGACGTAGACGAAGCCAAACTGGCCGGTATAGCTGCCGCGATGCAAATCGGCTTCAGCCATGGCGTGCGAGTGGTACCAGCGCGATCCGGCCGGACGCGGCGTCAACTGGTAGCGGCGCCGTCCGCGGGCAGGCACCGGAGGCGTGCCCTGCTCCTCCACTCCATCGACATCAGAAGGGATCAACATGCCGTGCCAATGCACCAACTCTGGTACATCCGTATCGTTAATTACATCCACGCTTACGGTTTTGCCTTCGCGCATCCGCAGCACCGGCCCAGGAGAGGTGTCGTTGTATCCGATGGTGCTGAGAATGTGGTCGGGTGCGAGCTCCACGGTGACGGGAGCGATGCGGAGGGTGTAATCCGCTTTGCTGGTTTCGTTGGTGGGCGCAGTGGGACCCATCTGCATTTGAGGGGCTTGGGCGAGCAGCCTGGCGGTTCCCGCATGGGCTATGGCCGCGCCGCCGATCTTCATGAAGTCGCGCCGCTTCAAAAAACTGCCCCCTCGGCCTGACCTGAGGAAATCGTCTCACGCGGCAAGAGGGCGCGCAAGCGAAGCGGGCCACAGGACATTTGCATGAGGGCAACAAACTACTCGGTCCTGGGCTGCGTCTATCAGACGAGAGCCCCAGACATTCTGGTAATCTCAACGTACGCGCCCGTAGGATTTCCGCTCATGAAGCTCCTGCAAGCCAGTTCGGCAGCGCTCGTCGGGATGGCGCTGTGCTCCGCGCTCTACGCTTATCAGCGGACGGCGGACTTCGGCTTCGGGGATGATGCGGAGACCAATGTAAAGGCGGAATTTTACTGGTCCCGCCTTAGTTACAACGCAGCCGTGGGCAGCAGCTTCACGGGGGGTTACGGAGGTTATGGTGGTTTCGGCGGCTACGGCTGGCGCCACTCCTGGTCCCGCGATTACCCCAAGGCCGACCGCCAGGTTCTGCTGGCGATGAAACGCCTGACACGCATCCAGGGCCGTTCCACGGAGCAGGTGGTCAACCTCGATTCCGACGAAATTTTTAACTATCCCTGGATCTACGCCGTCCAAGTACAAACCTGGTCGTTTACCGACGAGGAAGCCAAGCGTCTGCGGGAATACCTGCTGAAAGGCGGCTTCCTGATGGTGGACGACTTTCACGGTACTGCAGATTGGGAAGATTTTATGAACGGCATGCGTGAGGTCTTTCCCGATCGGCCGGTCGAAGATCTGGAAGGCAAGGACGAGATCTTCCACGTGCTTTACGATCTGGATGAGCGCATGCAGATCCCCGGGGAGCAATATATCCAGACCGGCAGGACGTACGAAAAGGATGGCTACGTGCCGAAGTGGCGCGCAATTCGCGATGATAAGGGCCGTATCATGGTCGCCATCTGTCACAACATGCACCTGGGCGACGCCTGGGAATGGGCGGACGATCCGGATTACCCCGAACCCTTCGCTTCCATGGCTTTCCGGGTGGCGTTGAATTACATCGTTTACGGCATGACGCATTGAAGCTTTCGCCGCGTGTCGCATAGCACGAGCAGCAGTTCTGAAAAATGATTGATCGACCGACCGCGGGAAACTTCGGACCATGTTCCAATTTTTCTTTAAGTACCCGATCCCGGTGTTTTCCAAAGGCCAGTTTGTCCTGCTGGGCGCATGGCCGGGCTGGGTGCTACTGCTGCTTATGGTCGCGTCCACGGCCGGGTTGGCGCTGCTCATCCGCTCGCGGCTGCCGCAGGCCGCGCCGAACATCAGCAAATGGCGCGCCGGCGCGGTCTGGCTGCTGCAGTCTTTGCTCATCGCTACGGTGCTGGTACTGCTTTGGCAGCCTGCGATTACCGTGGCCGAGCTGGCGCCGCAACAAAACGTAATCGCCGTTGTACTCGATGATTCACGCAGCATGGCGATTGCCGATAGCAGCGGCAAGCTTACGCGGGAGGCTGCGGCGGAAAAAGCCCTCGAGGACGGTGTGCTGGCAGGATTGCGAAAGAAGTTTCAGGTCCGCCTCTACCGGCTTGACAGCCGGGTAACCCGGGCTGCGACGACCGCGGAAATACAGCCCACTGCCCCCGCTACCCATATCAACGACGGCCTGCGACAACTGGTAACCGAAACCTCCGATTTGCCGGTTGGCGCTGTTGTGCTGCTCAGCGATGGCTCAGAAAACTCCTTAGATGGCTCGGGAGACCTGGACCTCGAAACCATCCATGCGCTGCGCAATCGCCGCTTACCGGTCCATACCGTCGGCTTCGGCAAAGAGCAGGCGGCGCACGATGTGGAGTTGAATGACGTGAGGGTGACCTCCCGCGCGATGGCCGGTTCGCGCATCCCTGCTACGGTTACCTTCCATCAAAGAGGCTACGCCGGAAGTAAGGCGATTCTGGCGATTCGGGATGGAGACAAGACGCTTGATTCCCGTGAGATCACGCTCGGCGCCGACGGTGCAACCCAGGTAGAAACGGTCTTTTTCAGCCCGGGAGATGCCGGTGTCAAGAGTTTGCATTTCTCGCTGGGCCCGCTGGCTAACGAAGAGAACCTGGCCAACAATGCCGTCACCCGCCTGGTGGGCGTGACCGATGACAAGCGGCGGATTCTCTATGTCGAAGGCGAGCCGCGATGGGAGTACAAGTTCATCCGCCGGGCAGAAGACGACGACAAGATCGTGCAGGTGGCCTCTATGCTACGCACGACCGAGAACAAGATTTACCGGCAAGGTATCAGCGATCCCAAGGAGTTGGAGAATGGCTTTCCCGTGCGCCCGGAAGATCTCTTTGGCTACCAGGGGATCATCCTGGGCTCCGTAGAAGCCGGATACTTTACGCCATTGCAACAGGAATTGCTGCGCGAGTTCGTTGACCGCCGCGGCGGCGGACTGCTCTTCCTTGGCGGGCGCTTCGCGCTTGGGGATGGAGGGTGGGGCGGCTCAAGCCTGGTGGATTTGCTACCGACCTATCTTCCCAGCAGCAGGAGTACGTTCCACCGGGATCCGGCGACGGTCGAACTTACGGCCGCGGGGTCGGATAGTCCGATCACGCGTCTCATGGATGATCCGGTAAAGAACATCGACCGCTGGAAGAAGCTGACCTACCTGATGGATTACCAGGACGCCGGCACGGCCAAGCCCGGGGCCGCCGTGTTAATCCAGATGACGCCGGCGCGCGCAAACTGCCGCTGCTGGTGACGCAGAATTACGGGCGCGGCCGCACCGCGGTGATGGCCACCTCGGGCACGTGGCGCTGGCAGATGAGCCAGCCGCTGGGGGATCCGGCGCACGATCTCTTCTGGCAGCAACTGCTGCGCTGGCTGGTGTTGGATTCGCCGGGACAAGTGGTGGTGACCGCTGCCAACCACACCCTGATGGATGACGGCCACATTGAGCTTTCGGCCAACGTGCGCGATAAGGAATATATGCCCGCTCCCGATGCCAAGGTGACCGCGCATCTCATAGGACCGAACGGCATTTCGGTGATGTTGGACATGACGCCGGCCGCAGACAACCCCGGTGTTTTTCATGCTGCGTGGACTGCGGACAAGCCCGGCTCCTATTTGGCTGAGGTCACGGCGCAAAAAGGATCGGAGGAGCTGGGCAGCGACACCTTTCCCTTTGAACGAATCGATGGAGTTGCGGAGAACTTCCACACGTTGCAGAACCGCGAGTTGCTGGAAAAGCTGGCCACAGAAACGGGCGGACGCTATTGGAGGCCGGAGGAATTGGGCCGGCTGCCCAGCGAGATCTCGTACTCGGATGCCGGCATCTCGGTGCGAGACATCAAAGAGCTATGGAACATGCCGGTGGTGTTCCTGTGGCTGCTGCTGCTTATGGCAGCGGAATGGCTGCTGCGGCGCAAGTGGGGTGTGGTATGAGATTAAGGCAGTTTCGCATGATTGATAAACATGCGGGCTGATCCTGAAAAACCGCGAAGGTGTGCCTATTCCTTGGGTTAGCAAGCCCAGCACGCCGGAGCACTATCCGACTTTCTTCGCGGAAAGCGCATGCAGTTCGGTAGCTCCCGAAGATTTACAGTAATCGGGTTCGTCTACACCAATTGCGAAACTGCCCTAGCCCTGCTGTGGCTGCTGATGGCGGTTCTCCCCGCGCAGGCGAGCGTCTATTACGTCACGGTCGCCGGACTTGGTGGCGAACCAGACTACGAGCAGCGATTTACGGCCAACGCCAAGGACCTGGATAAACTGTTCAAAGACTCCGGCAACGGCGCGCATGTGTACACCCTGACCGGGAGCCAGGCTACGCGGGCGCAGCTTACGCAGACGCTTGACTCTATTGCTCGCGATGCGCGGCCTGAAGATGATTTCGTGCTTATCCTGATCGGGCATGGATCGTACGATGGCAACGACTACAAGTTCAACCTGGTCGGCCCGGACATTACTGCGCAAGACCTCGCCAGCCTCTGCGATCGTATTGCCGCCAGGCGGCAACTGATTGTCAACACCACCAGTTCGAGCGGCGGATCAGTGGCGGCGCTGGAAAAACCGGGGCGTGGGGTGATTGCCGCAACTAAAAATGGCACGGAAAAAAACGCTACAGTCTTCGCACGATATTGGGTGGAGGCGTTGCAGGATCCCACCGCCGATCTCGATAAGAGCGACTCCATTAGCGCGATGGAAGCATTCGCCTACGCGCAACGCAAGACAGCGGCATTCTATGAATCGCAAAAGCGACTGGCGACGGAGCATCCCATTTTTGAGGACACGGGTAGGAACGAACCTGTTCGCGAGCCGTCAAAGAGCGAAGGGATGTTGCTGGCGAGCTTTCCCGTGCTGCGCATTGGGGCGGCTCAGAAGCAAGCGAATGATCCCGCAAAGCAGGCCCTGCTGGCGAAGAAGGAAGATCTGGAACAGAAAATTGACGCGCTCAAATATCAGAAGGCCGCTATGGATCCTGCTGACTACAAGCAGCAGCTAACGGCGGCGCTGGTGCAGCTGGCGCAAGTGCAACAGGAACTAGACAAATGAACTGGGCAAGAAAATACGCCGCTTTGTTGGTGATGATGATCGTGAGTATGGGCCATTGCATGGCCGCGACCCCGGAGAGCTGCCAAACTCTGCGCAAGCACGGCCAGAAGGCCGAGGCGCAAGCGTGTTTTGAGTCGCTAGTGCGCAGCAACACTGCCTACTACCGCGCGGAAGGCTATTGGGGGCTGGAACAGTACGACCAGGCGAACGAGCAGTTCCGGATTGCAACCGCGCCGGCTGACAGCGACCCGCTCTACAAGGTTCGCTGGGGAATGCTGCTGCACCAGCGATTCAATAACACCGATGCCGTGGGCCTCTTCCGGGAGGCGCTGCAGAAAGATCCCAAAAATGCGCAGGCCTATTTAGGACTCGCGATTGTCAGCGCAGACGGCTTCGACGGTAAGGCCACGGACTATGCCAGTAGGGCCCTGGTCCTCGATCCGAAGCTGGTGGAGGCGCATGAATTCGCCGCCAATCTCGCGCTCGAAAACGCGGATACAGAACACGCTGTCGCTGAGGCCGATGAGGCACTCCGATTATCCCCCGACGCGCTGAACGCGATGGCGATTCATGCAGCGGTTGAGTTGCTGGCGGATCGTTCTCCCGACGCGTGGTTAGACAAGATACGGAAGGTAAACCCCGGTTACGCCGAGGGCTACGCCCATGTGGCTCATTATCTCGAGCTCAATTATCGCTTTGAAGACGCCATCGTCTACGATCGCAAGGCCATTGAGGCCGATCCCAAGTACTGGCCCGCTCGTTCCCAACTAGGTGTGGGGCTGATGCGGCTGGGTCAGGAAGATGAGCCCTTCCAGCAACTGGAGATGTGCTACAACAACGGCTACCGTGACGCGCAAACGGTCAACAGCTTGCGCCTGTTGGATAGCTACAAGAATTTCGTCACCTATAAGGAAAACGGGACCATCTTGCGGCTGCGCAAGAGTGAGGCGGAGCTATTGCACCCTTACTTTGAAGCGGAGCTGCAACGTATCATCGCCACCTACAACAAGAAATATAAGATGAAGCTCTCCGGCCCGGTCCAGGTTGAGGTCTATCCCGACCACGAGGACTTCGCTGTGCGCACCATGGGGATGCCCGGCCTGGGCGCGCTCGGCGTCACCTTTGGGCAAGTGGTGGCCATGGATAGCCCGTCGGCGCACAAGCCCGGCGATTTCAACTGGGGCAGCACGCTTTGGCATGAGATGAGCCACGTCTACATTCTCACGGCCACCAACCATCGGGTGCCGCGCTGGTTTACAGAAGGGCTTGCCGTGCACGAAGAGACTCAGGTATCGCCGGAATGGGGTGATCGCGTGTCGCCGGAGATCCTGGTCGCCATCCGGGATAAGAAGTTGCTGCCGGTGGCAAAGCTTGACCGCGGTTTCATCTTTCCGGAATATCCTTCTCAGGTTGTTGTCTCTTACTTTGAGGCAGGGAGCATTTGCGACTACATCCACAGCCACTGGAGCGAGGATAAGTTGCTCGATATGGTCCATTCCTACGCGCAACTCAAAACCACTCCCCAGGTCATTCAAGACGATCTTGGCGTTTCTCCGGAAGAATTCGATAAACAATACTTGCAATGGATAGACGAGAAGTATGGGGCGCAGGCTACCAACTTTGAACAGTCCCGCAAAACGCTGGAACAACTGGTAGAGGCGGCCAAACAGAATCAGTATGACTCCGTGATCCAGGAGGGCGAAGCCGTCCGCCGCATGTATCCCGAGTACGTCGGGGACGCCAACCCCTATGAATTCATTGCTTCGGCATACTTGGCGAGGGGCGATAAGAAGGCCGCGGAAACCGCGCTTACTGTTTATGAGAAGGTGGGCGGCGACGACCCGGCCACTCTGAAAAAACTTGCCGGGCTCGAGGAAGAGTTGGGCCAACCCAAGGAAGCTGCTGAGACCCTGGACCGCATCAACTATATCTACCCGGTCCACGATGAAGATCTGCACCGCCACCTGGGTGATTTGTGGTTTGCGCAAGCGAACTACCCCGGAGCGATCCGCGAATATACCGCGTTGGTGGCGTTGAATCCGCTCGACAAGGCGGGCGCGCACTTCAGCCTGGCCAAAGCCTATTACGCGTCAGGACAACGCGACAAAGCCGAGGAAAGCGTGCTCGCCGCACTGGAAGCCGCGCCGGGGTATCGACCGGCGCAGAAGTTGCTGTTGGAGATCGAACACCCGGAACAGAAGGACAGCACTAAAACGAACTAAGTCGAGAGGAAGGAAGTAGCCGATGGTCACGATCCCTGAACTTAGCCAGGACGCAGCTCAGCTGCAACAGCGCATCGAAAGGTTTTATGCGGTCCGTGATGGCATCCTCGCCCAGGTGCGCCAGGTAATCGTCGGCCAGGAAGAGGTCTTGGACCAGATCCTCACAGCGCTCTTTGTCGGTGGACATTGCCTGATCACTGGCCTGCCCGGCACCGCCAAAACGCTGATGGTGCGCACCATTGCGGAGACGCTGGGCTTGACGTTTCGGCGCATCCAATTCACTCCGGACCTGATGCCTTCCGACATTACCGGCACTGACATTATTGAAGAAGACCTCACCACCGGCCATCGTAAGTGGACCTTCGTGCACGGCCCGATCTTTGGCAATATCGTGCTGGCCGACGAGATCAACCGCACTCCGCCAAAGACCCAGGCGGCATTGCTCGAAGCCATGCAGGAACGCTCCTGCACCGTGCGCGGTCACGTTTATCCGCTGCCCGCGTCCCTTCTTCGTGTTGGCCACCCAGAACCCGATTGAGCTCGAAGGTACCTACCCTCTGCCCGAGGCGCAGCTCGACCGGTTCCTGTTCAACACTATCCTCGACTACCTTAGCGCCAGCGACGAACTGAAGGTAGTGGACCTAACAACAACCACCCACGTGGCCAAGGTAGAACCGGTTACCACGGCGCAAGAGTTGCTTGACTTCCAGCAACTGGTCCGCATGGTGCCGATTGGCGAACCGGTGGCGAAGTACGTCGTGAGCCTGGTGCGCGCGACAAGATACAAGAATGAGAATGCGCCCGATTTTGTAAAGAAGTATGTCAACTACGGTGGCAGTATTCGTGCCGCACAATTTATTGTCCTGGCGGCGAAGGCGCGGGCGCTCGCGCGCCGCCGCTACCACGTCACTTACGACGACGTCACCTCGCTTGCCATCCCGGTGTTGCGCCATCGCATCCTGCTCAATTTTCATGCTGAGTCGGAGCGCGTGGATGCCGATGAGATCCTCCGCCGCCTGATCGAACATATGCCGCCGCCGAAGGAGGCCTGATGCTGCAGCGCTTTCTCGATCCCGGTGTGCTGGCCAGTATCAGCAGCCTTGACCTGCTCGCCAGGACAGTGGTGGATGGCTTTGTCGCCGGCCTCCATCGCTCTCCCGATTTTGGCTTCAGCTCGGAGTTCGCTGAGTACCGCGCCTATACGCCCGGGGACGACCTGCGCCACGTCGATTGGAACTTATTTGCCCGCACCGAGCGCTGCTACCTGAAGCGTTATCGCGGAGATACCAACAGCCAGCTCACCATCCTGCTCGACGCCAGCAATTCGATGGATTACTCCTCCAGCCAAGCCAGGCCAAGCAAGATGGATTATGCCCGCTTCGCCGCCGCCTCGCTGTTCTATCTCGCCATCCACAATCAGCGGGATGCGGCCGGCCTCATCGTCTTTGACGATGAGGTGCGCAACTATGTCCGGCCCTCCACGCGGCAGGGCCAGCTGCACCGGCTGTTAGCCGGGCTGGAGCAAGCGGAGCCGCGTGCCCGCACAGACTTCAACAAGCCGCTGCTTCACTTCCAGAATCTTCTGCACCGGCGCGGCATTGTGATCATGTTCTCCGATTTCTATGAAGACCCGGCCACCATCGTGCGCACGATTGAGCCGCTGCGCTACCACGGCAATGAGGTGGTGCTGTTTCATGTGCTCGATCCGAAGGAAATACGGCCAGATCTGCATGGGCCGGCCATCCTCGTAGACCTGGAGACGGAACAACGGATGGAAGTGATTCCGGAGTACACGCGCACCGAGTACAGCAGGAAGATCGACGACCATATCGAGCAGCTGCGCAACCGCACGCGCGGCGCGGGCATGGATTACCACCTGCTGGTGACCGACCAGCCGCTCGACACCACGCTGCGTGAGTACCTCGCCATTCGCCAGGGAGGGCAATGATGGGATTTTTCAATCCATGGTTCTTGGCTGCCCTGGCGGCGATTGGCTTGCCCATCTACATTCACCTGCTGCGCCGCCACATCGTTCCCCCGCAACCCTTCAGTTCCCTCATGTTTTTTGAGCGCGGCACGCAAAGCTCCACACGCCACCGGCGGCTGCGCTATTTGCTGCTGTTTTCCTTGCGCACTGCATTGCTGCTGCTGCTGATACTCGCGTTTGCCAATCCCTTTATCCGGCGGGCCAGCAGTAGCACGAGCGACAAGCTGCTGCTGATAGTGGTCGACAACTCGTTCAGCATGAAGGCCGGGTCAAGGTTTGCGGATGCCAAACAAGGCGCGTTGCAGTTGCTGGCATCGAGGCCCCGATCACAGCGTGCTGAGGTCATGGCACTGGGCGGCCGGCTGGCGATTTTGACCCAGCCGATCCAGGACGCAGGGGCTCTGCGTTCGGCGGTCGAGAGTATTCAGCCTGGAGATTCGCGTGCGAATTTAGGTGAGCTTGCGCACGGAGTCCGCGCCCTGGTCGAGACCGTGCGCACGCCTGTGGAGCTACACCTCTTCAGCGACATGCAGAAAACCGGCATGCCGGCGAACTTCTCTGACATTGAGTTGCCCGCGAATGTAACGGTTGTTCCGCATCCAGTCGGAACTGCCGCCACGCCTAACTGGACGGTCGAAGGTGTGAACGCCCCGGCTCAACTGGCCGACGCGAAAGATCCGAAAAAATCGCGCGTGCAGGCGGTGATTGCCGGCTACGGAACTCCCGCTGCCTCAAGAACGGTCTCGCTGGTCGTCAACGGCAATACCGTCGCTACCCGCAAAGTGGATATTGCGGCGGATGGCCGGGCAACGGTTGAGTTTCCATCGCTCGATGTGCCCTACGGGCTCAACCATTGTGCGGTCAAGATCGATTCCGCAGACGGCTTTCCTGCGGACGATGTAAGCGTGTTCTCAGTCAAACGGGCCGATCCGGAGCGGGTGTTGTTCGTGCACCAGGCCAGCGATGCGCGCTCTCCTCTTTACTTTGGCGCGGCACTGGCTGCGGCGAGCCAGGCATCCTTCACTTTGCAATCCATCGATAGCGAGAAGTCGGCCGACATTGATCCCGCAAAGTACGCATTTGTGGTGCTCTCCGATGCAGTCTCGCTGCCTTCCATCTTTGAGAATGCCCTGATGCGGTATGTGCGCGGCGGCGGTAGTGTCCTGATTGCCGCCGGGACGTCGGCCGCGCACCATGCGCGCATCCCCATCTTCGGTGGAACCACCTCGGACGCGCACGCTTATTCGCGCAATGGATATGCCGTGGTCGGGCAGACCGACCTTACGCATCCGGCGATGAATGACGCGGCGGGATGGACCGATCTGAAGATCTATTACGTCGCAGGCGTAGACGCGGATGGTGCGCGCGTGATCGTGCGGCTTACGGATCAAACGCCACTGCTGATGGAGAAGCAGATTGGAGAGGGCCACGTGCTGCTGCTCGCCTCCGGACTCGACAACCTGACCAACGACCTGCCGGTCCGTCCTGCGTTTGTAGCGTTTGTTGATCGCACCGCGCGCTATCTTGCGGGAAGTGACAGCATCAGCGGCAGCAGACTGGTGGATTCGTTTGTTCCGCTGCGCACCGCTGCGGCCCGAACCGGCAACCCCTCCGCAGGGGTCGAGATCATCGACCCTGATGGTCATCGTGCTTTATCGCTGGCGGAGGCGGCTTCGGCACAGTCTTTCCAGTTGACGCGCGCGGGCTTCTACCAGATCCGCTTCGCGAATGGCCACACTGCGCTGATTGGCGTGAATCCAGATCGCCGCGAATCAGACCTACAGCCCATCGCGAACGATCTGCTGCAACTCTGGGGTAAAGGTTCGGCGTCGCCGGAGCCCGCCACTACCGGTTACGTGCAGGAAAAATATACCGCCCATAGCGTCTGGTGGTACGTTATGCTGCTTGTATTGGTGGCGGCGGTTGCCGAGTCCATCGTTGCCAGCCGCTACCTCGGCACACAGAGGGAGGAGGCATGAGCAATCAGGACAAGCTCAACCTCTATATCCGGCAATTGCACCAGCGGTTGCGTCTGGGTGTATCGCTGCGTGGTGTGGCCGTTCTCATGGCCACGGCACTGATCACAACCGTATTTCTTGTTCTCATTCTGAACGCGTTCGCTTTTCCAGTGCGCGGCCTCACCGGCGCTCGATCGCTGCTACTGGTTGTGCTTGCTCTGGCTGCAGCCTTCGGTATCGCGGTTCCCCTGCGGCGTCTTACGAGGGGACGGGCCGCGGCGGTGGCTGAATCCGCTTATCCTGAATTTCAGCAGCGGCTGCTCACCTTCGATGACAAGGCAAAACGGGGAAACGATCCTTTCCTTGAATTGCTTGCGGCGGACACGCTTGCCGTAGCCAAAGACGTGCCCCCCGCGAACCTGGCGCCGAATAACCACCTCTATTTTCTGGCGGGTGCGGGCTTCGCGTGCCTGGCCGTGCTTGCGTGGCTTGTTACGGCGGGCCCCGGCTACCTCGGCTATGGAGCGTCACTGCTCTGGACCGGGCCCAAGGCTGCGCCTCTTTACGACATACGAGTTACCCCGGGCGACGTTGCCGTGCGGCGCAACAGCGATCAACTGGTTACGGCACAGATCATCGGGCTTAAACCGGACAAGGTGCAGCTGTTTGCGCACTACCAGAGCGCGCGCAATAAAGCCTGGGAGCCGGTCGCGATGCAGCCGCAAAGCGATGCCCCCGCGCCTCCTGGAACCTCGAACTTCCAGTTCCTCTTCGCCGGCCTTCCTGAAAACGTCGAATACTACGTCCAGGCCGATCACCTGACCTCGCGTCATTTCAAAGTCCGCGTGGTTGATTTGCCCGCGGTCAAGCAAATGAAGGTGACCTACCACTACCCGAAATGGACGGGCATGCATGAGGTCACGGAAGAGCACGGTGGTGACTTGCGCGCCATCGAGGGGACGAACGCAGAGCTGACCGTGCAGATGGACCACCCATTGCGCAACGGGCAACTCACGCTCGATGATGGAAAGCAGATTACGCTCAGCGGCGGCGAGGGCAATCTCTACAAGGGTTCCATCCTCATGCAGAAGGATGGAGCCTACCACGTTGCCGCGCTCGACCAGGGCCAGCCGGTCCGCCTGTCGGAGGACTACTTTATCGCTACCGACAAAGCGAACCCGCCGCAGATCGCCATCGATCGGCCAATGAGCGACTACCGCGCCAGTCCTATTGAAGAAGTCACGGTCGGCGTGAAGGCCTCGGATGATTTTGGCCTGAACAAAATGAGTCTTCACTATTCGGTCAATGGCGGCCCGGAGAAAACCGTCGACCTGCTGCAGAAGCCGGGCGCGAAGAACGCTGACGGTACGGCGACGTTGAGCCTGGAAGATTTCAAGCTGATTCCCGGAGATCTGGTCAGCCTGTACGCCACGGCGAAAGATGGACACGCGGAAGCGCGCACCGATATGTCGTTTATTCAGGCCGATCCGTTTGAGCGCGAGTTTTCGCAATCGCAGCAGATGGGCGGCGGTAGTGGCGGAGGGGGCGGCGCGGGAGCCAGACGGACATTTCCAAACGCGAGAAGGAGCTGATCGCCGCGACCTGGAAACGCCAGAATAGCAAGACTGCCACGCCCAAGGACTCGGCGGAAGCGGGCAATTTCCTGTCTGGAGTGCAGAGCAAGTTGCAGGAGCAGGCGTTGGCCCTGGCAGCGCGCATGGATAGCAGGGATTTGTCGTCCGCGAACGAGGAATTCAACAGCTTTGGGCATGACATGCAGGCGGCCGCAGCGGCCATGACGCCATCGTCCGAAAAGCTGAAGCAGATGCAATGGCACGACGCGATCCCAGCGGAACAGAAAGCGCTGCAATACCTGCTGCGTGCCGAGGCGACTTTCCGCAAGATTGAGGTTGCGTTCAGCCAGCAGCGCGGCGGTGGTGGCGGAGGAGGAGGTGGCGGCGCGGGTCGTGATCTTGCCAGCCTCTTCGACCTTGAATTGGACACGGAGAAAAACCAGTATGAGACAGCGCAGACCGGCTCTGCGGCAGAACAGCGCGCCAAAGCGGTCGACGATGCGCTGCAAAAGCTGGATGCCCTCGCCCATCGCCAGGAAGAGTTGGCCCAGCAGCAGCGCAATAACCCGCAAACCATGCAGGAGCGCTGGCAGCAAGAAATGCTGCGCCGTGAAGCGGAGCAGTTGCAAAAGCAGATGGAGCAGCTGGCCCAGAACAGTCAGCCCAAAAACGATCAGCAAGGTCAGCAGGGTGGTCAGCAACAACAGGGACAGCAAGGCCAGCAGGGTCAGGCAAGTGAACAGGGGCAAGCGGGACAGCAGAGCTCGGGTGGGTCATCGAATGGGAGTGGATCGTCCACAGGTGGGCAGTCCTCCCAGTCTCGGGCAGGAGGTTCGAGAGCTCAATCAAATGCGGACGGAGGTGCGAGCGACCCTCGTGTGACCCAGGCATTGAATCGGCTGCGCGAGGCGGATCAAGAGATGAAGCGTAGCGCGGGGCAACAGCAGAGTGCCGACGCCGCGAAGCAGGCGGCTGACCAACTTCGCCAGGCTGCTAGCCTCATGAGTGGTACGCAGCAACAACAGGCCACGGGCAGGCTCGATTCGCTCTCCCGGGAAACCGACCGTCTGAGCAAGGAAGAGCATGCGCAGGCGGATCGGGTTCGCGGCTTGGCTGGCCGTCCGGAGGCATCCAGCCAGGCGGACTATCAAGCCAGGCTGCAACAGCGCAACAAACTGGCGGAGGATCGGCAGCAACTCTCCGACGATCTTTCTCAGTTGGAGAAGAATATGCGCAACACGGCCCGTGAGCTGGCGCCAACGCAGCCGCAAGCGGCTTCGAAGTTGCGCGATGCGCTGGGCGGCATGGACCAGACCGATCTGACGAACCGCGTTCAGCGGACTGCCGACTGGCTCCGCCGCGGAATCAATCCCAACTCGAATGGAACGGAAGAGGGCATCAGCAAAGGTCTCGATCAGTTGAGCCAAGAGGTACACCAGGCGCAACAAGGTCTGGGCCCGGGCAGACCATCGCCAGGACAGGGTGAGCAAACCGCTGCGCTCGACCACGTCGAACGCTTTCGCAGCCAGATTGAGTCTCTGACGGGGCGCGGGCAGAATCCATTGGGCCGCCAACCTGGCCAGCAGCAGCAAGGGCAGACCGGCCAGCAATCGGGGCAGCCTGGCCAGCAACAGGGGCAGGGCGGACAGCCGGGCCAGCAACCAGGTCAGCAATCGAGTCAGAATGGGCAGTTTGGTCAACGTCAAGGAAGTTCGAGCAGCCGCGGTGGCCCGGGTGCTCAGATTGCCCAGAACGGCCGCGGGGATCAACGTGGGGGAAACCAGGTAGCACAGGATAACTTAAGCGGTGACGTTGGCAATTGGCGCTCTGGCGGCGGGGCTGTCGGCACAGCCTGGAACAACATCAATACAGGGAACAACCACTTCGACAGATCGGGCAGAGCCGCTCCTGATAATTCGGCAGCACCTGCCGACCCGGAAGCTACTTACCGGCAGGGGCTGGATGAGTTGAGCCAGCTTCACCACCTGGCGCAGAATGACCCCACTGCGCTCAAGGAGATTCAGGACCTGGTGCGTGAGATGCAGCGCCTTGACCCGAAGCGCTTCCCGGGCAATCCGGCGATGGTAGAACAACTTCACACCGAGGTGCTCAGCGGAGTCGACAAACTGGAGTTGCAACTCCGCCACGATTCCGATGATCAGACGCCGGGGCAGGTACGTACGACGAAAGAGCCGCCGGTACCGCCAGGGTACGAAGAAGCAGTTGCCGAATATTTTCGCCGCCTCGGCAAGGGCCAATAGGTGTCGGTAAACTCCTCTGTCAATGATCAGTGCCGCCTCTGGTTCCCTCCCAAAGGACGGGTGCCCCATATCTCGCTCGTTTTTCGCGAGATGTGGGATACCACCGATGTTGACCACTCAGTGCATCGGATGAATCGACAGTCAGAGGGAAAAAGCAGTGGTATCCCATATCTCGCGAAAAACGAGCGAGATATGGGGCACCCGTCCTTTGGGAGGGAACCAGAGGCAGACCCTGACGCGGCAACTACGGCTGGAAAACCAGCCGTGCACCTGGTTGTGCGGAATTCCAAAGAGCCTCAATTTCGCTCAACGGCGCGGCAGTTGTCTTGATCTGGAACGGCTCCTTCTCGGCTTCCCTAAGGAACTTGGCGACAGCGGCAAAGATCTCCTCGATCGACACACTGCCGAAACCGCTGCCGAGCAGCTCAAGTCCTCCACTGCGCAGGGTTGCGGCCGGGAGCGCGATCATTGGGCCCGCGCTTTCCCCGACTTGGACAAAACGGATACGCGAGGCGGCAAACCCTCTTCCCTTCTGCGAGATAGCCTCGAGTAGGTTCTCGGCCGGATTGCCCCACACGTAGTCCAACACAACGTCGAACCGGTCCTTGACCCATTCGCTGCGAAGCGAAGAGACCACGGTTTCCCGTCCTTGGCTCAGCGAAATGACCGCGTCCGCGCCCTGCTGTTTGAGTTCTTCCAGCACCTGCGGGTTGCGGCCGGCGGCGATGACTCGCCTCGCCCCAAGACGCTTTGCGACCTGTACCGCGAGTTGGCCGGCCACACCCGTGGCGCCAAGAATCAATACGCTCTCGCCGGCGACAAACTGCGCACGCAATAGCGCGGCCCATGAGGACATGCCAGGATTCATGATGGCCGCGACGGTGACATCATCGAGGGATTCGGGAATGGGTAAGCACATGGAGGGCGCAGTTACTGCGCGCTCGGCAAAGGTCCCAAAGGGGGGCCGTACCATGCCGAAATACACGCGCGTGCCATCTTTGAGCCGTCCCACGCCATCGACACCGGGAATCAGGGGCAACATGTCACTACTGGCGTAGTGGCTTCCGTCGCCCAGCGCCTTGACCACCCGATGCAGTCCGACGGCACTGACGTTCACAAGCACCTCTCCGTCTGTAGCGACGGGTTCGGCGAAGGATGTGTAGCGGGGCGGGACATGGAATGCATTGACAACGGCTGCGTTCATCGGAAATCTCCTTAACGTCGTTAAGTAGCTTAACATTGTTAAGGAGATTTTGTCAGCCTTATGGCCCTGGACCGAACAACCATGATTGCCGCCGCGCTGGAACTACTGGATGAGGCCGGCCTCGACGGTCTGACGCTTCGCCGACTCGCGTCCAAGTTGAACGTGCAGGCGCCGGCTATCTATTGGCACTTCAAAAACAAGCAGGAGCTGCTGGACGAGATGGCCAGTGCGGTTCTACGGGCCGGGGTTCAGCAGCTACCGATCAGCGCAGGGGTGAAATGGGACAAGTGGGCGATGGTCTATGGCAAGGGGCTGAGGCAGATTTTGCTGCTCCATCGCGACGGAGCCAAGATGGTGAGCGGCACGCGCCTTACGGACAACTCCTTGTACGCGCCAATGGAATCGTCCTTGCGCACCCTGGTCGACGCAGGATTTTCCCCTAAGCTATCCATGGTGGCGCTCTCCACCATCTACAGCTACGTGGTGGGATTCGTCATTGAGGAGCAAGCAGTCTGTCCGCGGCCCGGTGAGCGCGACGAGTTTTACGGCCCCCAACAGCGGGGCCAGAGGGTCGATGGAGAGAAATTCCCGCTCGCTCTCCAGGCCGGTGATTTGTTCTCAAACTTCGATCAACATTTTGAAGTAGGAATGAAATTAATCATTTCGGGCATCGCCGCGCAGAAACCCGCGAAACGCAGAAGCACTTGAGCAATCATTTACCGTGGTAATCCTTGAAGAGCTCCGGGAACTGCTGCTTGAGGGCTTCGATCTTGGGGCGGTCACACACCATGATGTAAGGATTGTTCGGATTGTGCAGTGCGTAGTCCTGATGGTAGGACTCAGCGTCATAAAAGGCCTTCAGGGGAACAACCTGGGTCACGATCGGTTTGGGAAAGACCTGGGCTGCGTCCAGTTGCGCGATGTACGCCTTGCTGATCTTCTGCTGCTCGTCGTTGGCATAGAAGATAACCGAACGGTAAGACGAGCCCACGTCCGGCCCTTGGCGGTTGAGCTGGGTGGGATCGTGGGCGACGGAAAAGAAGATCCGCAGGAGCTGGCCATAGGTGATCTGCGAAGGATCGAAGACGACCTTCACCGACTCCGCGTGCCCGGTATTCTCCTGGGTCACCTGGTCGTAGGTGGCGGTGAATGCGGTACCGCCTGAGTATCCCGCAGTTGTGGAAAGCACCCCTTTGACGCGCTCAAACACAGACTGAGTACCCCAGAAACAGCCGCCGGCAAAGACTGCGGTCTGCTTCCCCGGAGTCTGGGCAAGGGCACTATCGCTTGCCGGAGGAGGTATGGGCGCCCTGGCTGCTGCGCTGCACCCGGTCGAGGCAGCAAAGGCGATCAAAAGAGCAACCATGGTGTTGCGCATTGCAAAGGAACTGAACATGGAAATCTCCATCCGGTAATGAGACGAACTTACTCTACGGAGGTTACAGCCGATCCGAAGCCCATTGCACCCTGCTTCATTTCGCTTGCGGCGGACAGGCCGCCTCAAACTCATCGTAACTGCCTTCCTGGAGCGTCACGTGCGCGATCTCTCTGCCCGCGGGATGGTTCGGGTCGTGTGCCTTATAGAGGGTGCCGTCAGGTAGAAACGCGTTGGAAAGGGCCTTGTGATCGTCTAGCACCAGCTGGCGGTCGCCCCACTTTCCGTAGAAATCAAGATACGGCCTGCGGTCGGTAAGGAACTGAGTCTTCCATCCCGGCGCATTTGACATGTAGAGGTGAATCGGTTGGCCCAGCGTATCCAAGGGAAGGTGCCGTGCCATGCTGCCGCCGAGGGAAAGGCGATAGCGCTCGCCCGTTGGCGTACAGAGGTAAGCGGTGCCGGATAAGTTTGTCGTCAGATACATCTTGCTGCCGCGCGATGTCGGCTGCACGCGCGCAAAGAGCAGATATTCACCCCCGGCAGAGGCAACATTCATTTTTCCCCAGCCTTGCCAATAAGGAAGCGGGTGAAAGTGTCCCCCCAAATAATAGCTCCATGGGGAGAAGACCGCTGTCACCAGGAGCAAAAAGGCGCCCCCGCAGACGAGAAGGATAATTAGCTGGGTCAGCAATCCAAATCGACGGCGGCGGCGCGGCGGCCCGGTGGTTACCTTCAATCGATTGAGCAAGCTAGCTCCTTAGAGAGGCCGCTCTGCCTTGCCCGAGCTGGCCTTAGGTAACCAGTTATAATCGAAAGGTATCTTCCAGGGTGAAAGACGCATGGCATTTAGGGGCTGCGCTACCGCTAAGCTTTTTATTTTCATTGCATTGCTCGGCCTGCTCCCATCCGGCGCTGCTAACGTTGGCAGCCAAGCGGACCCTGCTTCTTACCGCCTGCGCCTCTATCACCTGCATACCGGCGAACATATCGATGTGGTTTATCGGATCGGCGACCAGTACCTGCCCGATGGTATTGCGCAGTTGGACCATTTTCTTCGCGACCATCGCACCGGCGACGTGAAGGACTATGACCTGAAGGAATTCGATCTGCTACACGATCTGCTGGTCAAGTTGGGACACCCTGACGGCGAAATCGATATTGTCTGCGGTTACCGCACCCCCTGGAGCAACAATTACCTGCGGCAACATGGGCACGGGGTCGCGGAACATAGCCAGCACATGGAAGCGAAGGCCATCGATATACGCGTTCCAGGAGTTTCCAGTGCCCAGGTTCGCGATGCGGCGTTGTCTTTGGGCCGTGGTGGAGTTGGCTATTACGCGCAGTCTAATTTTGTTCACGTAGACGTAGGCCGCGTTCGCCGCTGGTAGCCGCTTCGCTTGATCAAGGGTAAGGCGGCCCCTTGGCTAGCACTGCATTGAGCCTCTGGTCGTGGCCATAGATGTCGTTAAAGAAATAGACTTCGCCATTCTCCTCAACTAGCGCAGTCAGGTAGATGATCACTACCGGAACCGGCTGGGTGAGGTTCACTTGCTGATTATCCGGGCCGGATTGCATCGCTGCCTTTACCGCGTCCAATGTCCATTTGGGCTGATCTCGAAGCAGCCACGCCGCCAGATCGGCCGGTTTCTCCAGGCGTATGCAGCCATGGCTGAAGTCGCGCCTGGATTGAGAAAACAGGGACTGAGCTGGGGTGCTGTGCAGATAAACATTGTGCTCGTTGGGAAAAATGAACTTGATGAGCCCGAGCGAGTTCGACGGTCCGGGCCTTTGGCGCACCAGCAGCTTGCCTGAACGCAATTGCGCCAGCACGTCAGCACTCACCGCTCCGCTGGTGACGATGTTACCGCTCTGGTCGGTCACTTCAAAGCCTTTCTTGGCCAGATAGCCGCCGTCTTTCTGTAACGAGGGAATAATCTCGGCGCGCGTAATGCTGAGGGGAACATTCCAGTACGGACGGAAAATGATGTACTTCATGTCTTGGGCAAAGACAGGGGTCTCATTGCGTACTGCTTTGCCCACGACGACATTCATGCGCATGGCAATGCGATGATCGGGGGAAAATACGCGCAAGACGAACTCCGGGATATTCACCGCCACCGGCAGAGGCGAAAAGTCCGCGGGCAGCCATCTCCACCGCTCGAGCGCATCGTCCAGCTGCTGGACGCGGACGCTGAAAGGCGTATTCAGCTGAACCAGCGTGTCTTTGCCGAGCCTGCCGTCCGCTCCTAATCCGTGCCGGGTCTGGAAATGCTTGACCCCGTCGACCAACGAGCCCTCGTAGATTCCCGGTTTTGCGTCATTAACCGGTCCTTGCGGCAGATCGCCTGTTAATTGCAAACGCTGTGCCAGAGCCTCCGCCCCCGGATAGGCATCGCCGGGCGCGAGCGTCTTTTGCACCTCCGGGAGTGGCGGGCCGTGATCCTTATCCGCAAGCGAAAGATATGTTTGCAATGCCAGCTCGGTGCGCTGATATCCGTAGTATGGCGGCTCCACTCCGTTCAATACCTCCGGCACGTTGCTTGCCACGAGGAGCTTCTGTGCCAGAAACTGTGGCAGATCGTACTTCTTCTGCTCCACATCGAAGCCGACTTTGAAGTGCTTTGGATTCACTCGCCCCATGTGCAGGTCGGAGATGAGGCGCATCGCGCTCACCGTGAGCGCCGCATCGAAATGAGCAACTGTGTTGGCATCTAACGGCGAATTTTTCAACGCGGCGAGCCGCTGAGGCCAACGCGATGCGTCGTAGTCCTCCGGGTTAAGCCCTTTTTGCCGGCTGCTTTGGAACGCGGTGATCACCGCGAGGGCCTGGGGTATTGCCTGTCCGTCGCGGATCCATACCGGCGCGTAGTTCTCTGACTGATACAGCGCCTGAACTTCCTGGCTGTAGTCGGGAAAGTTGGGAAACGTCAGGTCAGCAAGTGTGCCCGCAGCGGCAATGGTTCGCAGCTCTCCGGCCACCGCCTCTGCGTTCAGAGTAGGGCCGGCGTGGGGTGGAGTAGGCGCGATTTGGGAATGGCATCCAAGCGCAATCGAGAACAGCAAGAGAATAGGAACGCAAAAAGCTGCGCGACGCCTTACGGAAATCATGAGTAATTAGAGCATCGGTTGGCTTACCCGGTCGCAACGCAAGAATGTCTCGAGAAGCCTTCTTGCAAACAGCGGCGAAGAGATGCAATCGACATCGCCGGAAACTCGAAGAGCGTCAGCGAGCGGTTGACGACGATTCGACGAACTGGGCGGGCGCTGGAGCAACTGGGCCGTTGACCTCACGACCAGATGACTAAAGCTGCCGGGCCGCCGGGCCGATGACTAGATAGTTATCAACCCATGAGTACCTGAAAAAAGAGCAAGATACCTAAGATTGTAAGTTTGGGTCTAAACTTATCGCACCCTGTGCCGGGTTTTGCAATGCAACTTAAACGTGTCCGATAAAAAACAAATTTGGCTCGCGTTGCCGATAGCGCTCCTCGCGCTCGTGATGGGGACGACGCTTGGGGGAATCTGGCATCATCATGCCAACGCTCCCGCGGACACCTGTCCCATCTGCCATCTTACCCATCAAGCCATCGAATCGACGCCTTCGGGCATACGTGTATGTATTCCGGTTCCCTCCTGGCCTGGGCCGGAACCTCAACGTGATCCCTTCGCCCCAAATCCTGCCGTCCGGCGCATTCCCGCGCGTGGACCTCCCGCTTAGCCCGCCTCTTCTGTACGGGCCGTTCGCGGCCCGCCAATCTGTGTACCGACCTCCTTAAGAGGCTGACCTCCCATGCGTGTATTACGTTTGCGTTTTCCATTTCTGCTGGTCACAGTATTTGTTTCCGGTGCTGCCGGGGCGCAATCCCCACCGGTCCAGTCGCCGTTGCCCCCAGCGCAGGCGCTCGCCCAGAATCAGAGCGCGGTGACCATTTCACTCGACGACGCCATTCAGATGGCACTCCAACACAACCACAACATCCTGGCTGCGCGCACCACGATCCAGCAGAACGAGGCGGAAGAAACCACGGCGAATCTGCGCCCGAATCCAGTAATTTTGAGCGATTGGCAGTTCTTACCGGTTTTTCAGCCAAGTCAATTCAGCGCCGACTACCTCGACAACATAGCGCAGTTCGACCTGGGCGTCAGCTACCTGTTTGAGCGAGGCAAGAAACGGCAGCACCGCCTGCGCGCCGCCAAGGATCTGACCGCCCAGACACGGTCGCTGGTCGCCGACAACGAGCGCAGTCTTGCCTTCAGTGTTGCCAGCCAATTCATCAACGTGGAACTCGCCGAATCCACTCTTGAGCTAGCCAGGCAAGATCTCAAGAGTTTCCAAAACACGGTGGATATCAGTGAAGCGCGTTACAAAGCAGGAGATATCGGCGAGGGCGATGTGCTGAAGATCAAACTGCAGATGCTTCAGTTCGAGACCGACGTATCCGCCGCGCAGCTCGCCAGGGTTCAAGGGCTCTCGGATTTGCGGCAACTGCTGGGATACGAGTCGATAGTACCGGACTATGACGTGGCTGGGGCATTCGATTATCAGCCGGTCAAGGGCAACCTGGACGACTTTCAGGCAAAAGCCCTGCAGAACAGGCCAGACCTGCGGGCAGCGCAGCAAGGAGTCACTGCCGCGAACAGCCAACACGCATTGCAACAGGCAATTGGCAAAAGAGACATCACCGGTGAAATCAATTACACCCACATTGGTTATCTGAACGACGTTTCCCTTTTCGGGCAAATGCAGATGCCGATTTTCGATCGCAACCAAGGAGAAATTGCGCGCGCCGGTTTCGCCATCACGCAAGCGCAAGAGCAGGAGAGATTTGCCAACGGACAGGTACTGACGGACGTAAGGGACGCGTTTGAGGATTTGCGGACCAACGACCAGATCGTCGGCCTCTATCGCTCGGGTTACCTCAACGAGGCGCAACAGTCCCGGGACATCAGCGAGTACGCCTACCGGCACGGCGCAGCGAGTCTGCTTGATTTTCTCGACGCGGAGCGCAGCTATCGGGCCACACAACTTGCCTACCGCCAGGCGCTCGCATCGTACCTGCTGGCGCTCGAACAGCTTCGCGAAGCTGTAGGAACCAGGAGCTTGCCATGACCATGAGACCAATCAAGCACCGAGGGCTCGAAAGTGCGATGGCTCTGGCTCTCGCATTGACGCTCACGGGCTGCAGTTCGAACGATCGCAGAGGAGCAGGCCAAATGACTTCCTTTTCTGCGAACAGCTCTGCAAAAGCCCAACTCTTCACCCTGCCGCAAGACCAGATGTCGCACGTACAGGTGGTCACCGTTCAGCCCACCCGGTTGACGCGCACGCTTCGGCTCACGGGCGCCGTGGCCTATAACGCGTTCAACACCACACCGGTCATCACCCAGGTCGGCGGACCGGTCAGCCGCATCCTGGTAGTGCCCGGGCAACATGTCAAAACCGGCCAGCCCATGCTCGACGTGAGCAGCCCCGATTACTCCCAGTTGCTGGACGCCTATTTGAAGGCGGCGGATTCCTACCGCCTCGCGGACAAGAATTATGCCCGCGCACAAGACCTGTACCAGCACCAGGCCATCGCCCTGCGCGACCTGGAGCAAGCCGAATCGGATCGCAACCAGGCTCAGGCGGACCTCAACGCGGCTGACCAGGGAATGAAGATTCTGGGCATCAGGAATCCAGCCGATCTGGCGAAGGCGCCGAGTTCAGCGCTCATTCCCGTGCTTGCTCCCATCGGCGGCGAGGTCGTCGAGCGTCTGGTCTCACCGGGCCAGGTGGTGCAGGCGGGCCAGACCCAGGCCTTTACGATTTCGGACCTAAGCACCGTATGGGTGCTGGCCAACGTGTACCAGGCGGATCTCGCCTCAGTGCGCACCGGAGACGATGTTGTGGTGCATACGGACGCATATCCGGACAACTTCCACGGAAGGATTTCTTACGTCTCACCTGCCCTCGACCCAAACACCAGAACGCTGCAAGCGCGCATTGTCGTGGACAACCCCGGGGAGAAACTGAAGAGGGATATGTATTGCACGGTCACGGTGACGGCGGGCTCCATTGCGAACGCCATCGCCGTACCCGACGCGTCGGTTCTGCGTGACGACAACAACCAGCCGTTCGTGTATCTGGCCAGCGGCGCGAATCAGTTTGGACGGCGCGACGTGGAGATTGGCCAAAGCCTGAATGGACAGACGCAAATTCTAAGGGGTCTTTCCCCTGGAGAGAAGATTGTGGGCGACGGCAGCTTGTTTCTTCAGTTTGCTAATTCGCTGCAACACTGAGGAGGCGGCTTGGCATGATTCATCACCTGGTTCGATTTGCGCTGCGGCAACGGCTCCTGGTTCTGCTGCTGGTGGCATTCATTGCCGTCGGTGGAGCGATCTCGTTCCAGCACATGCCAGTAGACGCCTACCCCGATCTCTCTCCCCCAATGGTCGAGGTCATCACCCAATGGCCCGGACACGCGGCCGAAGAGATCGAACGCCTGGTCACGGTGCCGACCGAAGTGGAAATGAACGGCGTGCCCAAGATGGCGGTGATGCGCTCGATTTCTCTGTACGGACTTTCCGATGTCATCATGACGTTTGAGGAAGGCACAGACGACTATTTCGCCCGCCAGGTGGTCTTCCAGCGCTTAAGTGAGGTAACGTACCCAACCGGCGTAACGCCTACGCTGGCGCCGCTCGCGAGCCCGTCAGGGCTGGTCTATCGGTATGTCATTGAGAGCCCTGATCGCACACCGCAAGAGCTGAAGGTCTACGAAGACTGGGTCATCGAGCGCGAATACAAACAGGTTTCCGGGGTTGCGGACGATTCCGGTTTCGGCGGCACGGTGATGCAATACCAGGTGCTTCTCGACCCGGCGAAACTCTATGCGTATCACGTCACGGTGCCGACTGTGCTGCAGCAACTCTCCGTCAACAATTCCAATGCCGGCGGTGGATTCTATTCGCAAGGCGGCCAATTTTATTATGTTCGCGGCTTGGGGCTGGTGCGCGATACGGGCGACATTGGCGATGTGATCGTGGGCACGCAAAATGGTGTGCCGGTGCGTATCCGTGACATTGGCGACGTCACCATCGGCAACGCTCCACGCCTGGGCGAGTTCGGCTTCAATAAAAAGGATGATGCCGTCGAAGGCGTCATCATGATGCGGCGCGGGGAGCAGACGCAAACCGTGCTGAAGGGTGTCGAAGCGAAAACGCAGCAACTGAATGAGAACATTCTGCCTGCCGACATAAAGGTCAAGCCATACTACGACCGCAGTGACCTGGTGCAACTGACCATCGACACCGTCGAGCACAACATGCTGGTGGGCATGGCCCTGGTGCTCATCGTTCTGATGGCTTTCCTGGTGAGCATTCGCGCCGCTGTGATCGTCGCCCTCACCATCCCCCTGGCTCTGCTATTTTCATTCATCTTTTTGCATGCGCGAGGAGTCGCGGCGAACCTGCTTTCTATTGGCGCTATCGATTTCGGAATTCTCATCGACGGAACCCTGGTGATGGTGGAGAACGTCTTCCGCGAACTGGGCGCGCGTGAAGGCCAGAGCTACGACCTGCAAGAGGTGATCCTGGCGGCAGCCAAGGACGTCGATCGCCCTATCTTCTATTCGGTCGCGGTTATTATCGCGGGCTATCTGCCGATTTATGCTCTCGCCGGACCTTCGGGAAAGCTGTTTAAGCCCATGGCGGATACGGTGTCGATCGCACTGATCGGCGCCCTGATCCTAACCTTGACGTTTGTTCCCGTCATGTGTGCCTACTGGTTCAAACGGGGCGTACACGAGCGCGAAAACAAGCCGTTTGAATGGTTGCGCAAAAAGTATGCGGGAGAGCTCGACTGGTGCCTCGACCACCCGAAGATTACGATGATCATAGCCACCTTGATCTTCGCTGCCACACTACTGCTCATCCCTTTCATCGGCGGAGAGTTTATGCCCCACCTCGACGAAGGTGCGCTGTGGGTGCGGGCGACCATGCCATACACGGTTTCGTTTGAGGAAGCGAGCAAGTTCTCGCCCCAGGTGCGCAAAATCCTGATGAAGTATCCGATGGTGACCGACGTTGGCTCCGAGCTTGGCCGTCCCGACGACGGCACAGACCCCACCGGATTTTTCAACGATGAGTTCTATGTGGGCCTGATGCCTTACAACGATGCTTCGTGGAAGAGGGGTTCCATCCACAACAAGGCTGAACTGACCGAGGACATTCAGAGGCAGCTCAGTGCATTTCCGGGAGTCATCTTCAATTACACGCAGCCCGCCGAAGACGCGGTCGACGAAGCCTTGACGGGACTCAAGAGCGCACTCGCGGTAAAGATTTATGGCCCCGACCTGAATGTTCTGCAAAGCAAAGCGCTGGAAATCAAACGCCGGCTCTCACAGGTACCGGGATTTACGGAGCTGACGGTGGTGCGGGAGCTCGGCCAGCCCAGTCTGTTGATCGACGTGGATCGCGACAAGATTGCCCGCTACGGCATTAACGTTGCAGACGTAGAGGCGGTGGTGCAAGCGGCCGTGGGCGGGCAGGCGGCTACCCAGGTCATCCAGGGAGAAAAATTATTTGACCTGGTGGTGCGCATGAAGCCTGAATTCCGCGAAAATGCGCAGGAGATTGGCAACTTGCTCGTCGGTACGCCTACGGGACAGCAGATTCCCCTGCGCGAGCTTTCGAATATCCACGAGGCAGGGGGTGCGTCCTTCATCTATCGCGAAAACAACTCACGCTACATCGGCGTGCAATACAGCATCGAGGGGCGCGACCTGCAGGGCGGGGTTCTCGCTGGACAGCGGGCGATCGCGGATCTTAACAAGTCCCTACCCGCAGGCTATCGGCTTGAGTGGGGTGGTGAATATGGCGAATTTCTTCAGGCCAAGCACCAGATTGAATTCATCGGGCCGCTTGCCATGCTGATCATTTTCATGATTCTGTTTGCGCTGTACGGCAACTTCAAATTTCCGGTGACGATTGCGCTCGGCGTCATCCTTACCGAACCTGTCGGCGCGTTGATCGCGCTCAAGCTGACGCACACGCCGTTCAGCGTCTCATCGGCTCTCGGCTTGCTGGCCTTGATGGGCGTATCGGTTGAAACAGCCGTGATCCTTGTCTCCTACATCAATAAGCTGCGCCGTGAGAATAAAGACATCCGCACGGCTACCCGCGAGGCTTCGCTCTTGCGGCTGCGGCCCATTGTAATGACCGCCCTGGTCGCTTGCCTGGGACTGTTACCTGCGGCGCTTTCGACCGGCATCGGTTCTGACACACAAAGGCCTTTTGCGATTGTGATCGTCGCCGGCCTGATCTCGCGGCTCTTCCTTGGTTTCTTTGTCAACCCTGTGCTGTACGAGATGGTCGCCCGCGATGGCGACGTTTTGCAGGTTTGATGCAGTGAAATTGCTTAGTCCGAACTTGAAACGCAAAAGGCTGGATCGTGGCGAACGCCTGTTTTCATGAACTCTTCAATCACCCCGACCGGTTGAATACCACCCCTGGCTCCGACCGCCATGCAATTCATTGCGGCCGCGGCGCAACCGAAATCAAGTTGCCGCTCCAGGGGCCAATCCTGAAGAAGCCCGTAGATAAAGCCGGCATGGAAGATGTCTCCCGCGCCGGTAGTGTCGACCACCGAAACGCGATAAGCGGGGGCGTGGTGTGAGTGCTTACCATCCCAAGCCAGCACACCGTCGTGGCCCAGGGTCGCGGCGGTGAGACGGCATCCATAACGGCGTTGCATGAGACGCAAGGCCATTTCCAGATCGGGCTCCCCGGTGAGCCTGGAGGGGATATCCCTGCTCACAATGAGATAGTCAACGTTTTCCAGGAGCCTATCCAAACCTGGATACAGCTCATCCAGATCGGCGATCACAGGTATGCCTGCGGCGCGGGCCCAACCAGCGGCCGCAGTGGCGGCCTCCGTGTCGTAGCCATCCACGTGCAGGGCTTGCGCATTCACAATCCATTGGCGATCCAGATGGGCAGGCTTCAGGGCGACCCGCTCATCGCGCCGGCAAAGCACGGTCCGCTCGCCCCCGCCGTCGACCAGTATGAGCGACTGCGGGCTCGCTCCTCCTGTAACAGTAATGATCTGGGTCTCCACGCCTGCGCGGGCAAACGCCTCTTTATGAAGAGTCGCAGCGGAGTCGTCACCAAGGATTCCAACATATCGCGTCGACATGCCCCAGAGCTGACAAGCCACCACTGCGGTTGCGACCTGGCCCCCAGGCAGCACGTTGACAGAACGATATTCAACTTTGGAACCCCGTTCCGGGTAATCTGCGAGGGCAATGAGCGTGTCTGTCGCGTTCAGGCCCACGCCGACAAGGTCAACCTTGGACGGCTTAGTCATTCAGCCAGTGTAAATGGAGCCTTAGGAAACCCAAAAACCTTCGTGCACCTGGCCCGCCTCGTCTTCCAGTAAGGGTCCAGCGACGGCAATCGGCTTTTGCCCCCGGGCAAAGACTTCGCGGCAAGGCAGATCGAGGGTGGGATTTTCCGTATGGCTGCCGGTGTACCGCAGCAGGCCGGTTTCCGCCAACGCAAAGACAACACGGCCGATGCCGGTCCAGTAAATCGCGCCGGCACACATCGCGCAGGGCTCAGTGCTGGTGTACAGAGTGCACTTGGCGAGCTCGGCTTCGGTCAACAGCCGGGCAGCCTGGCTGGAGGCTAGCATCTCGGCATGCTGGGTCGGGTCGCCGTTGGGCCGTACTGCATTGTTGCGTGCGGCAACGACCGTCTCACCCCGCTCATTGACGATCAGCGCGCCAAACGGGTGACGGCCGTCGTTGCGCGCCTTGCGCGCCAGCTCAATCGCCTGCCTTAAGAAAGCCAGGTCCTGCTCGGTTACTTGTTCCACTGTTCAGTTCTCCGTTTTTCGAGGAAAAGAAAAGGTTGAGAAGCACCGCGGTCGCGGCGGCGAGAAAGATACCGCTGTTCAAGAAGAGCCGGGCTGCATCCGGAGCGTGGGCAAAGAGCTGGGGCGACGCAATGGGCAGCACACCCATGCTCACGGAGACAGCCACGATGATCGCATTGTTGGTTCCTTGATAGCGAACCCGGGTCAATTCCTCAATGCCGGCCATGGTTGTCATGCCGAACATCACGATCGACGCGCCGCCTAAGACCGGGCGGGGAATACCGGCGATGACGGCGGCCAGTTTAGGCAGGAATCCAAGCACGACCAGCAATCCGCCGCCTGCCGCAACGGCAAAGCGGCTCTTCACCTTAGAGAGCGCAAGCAGGCCAGTGTTTTGCGAATAGACGTTGTACGGGAAGCTGTTAAAGAATCCGCCCAACACGGTTGAAAGGCCGTCTGCGCGGAAGGCCGCGGTCAACGTTGCCGGGCCGATCGGGCGGCCGGTGATCTCGCCGATCGCGAGACAATTGCCGGTGGTCTCGGTCATCACCACCAGCATGGACAGGCTCATCACCAAAGCGGGCAGCAGCACGAAATGCGGTGGACCAAAGAGCAGCGGATGCGCCAAGGCAAACCACGGCGTGACCGGCACCTGTCTGAAGCTGGCTTGGCCAGCCAGGGCGGCCAGGGCGGTTCCACCTATCAGCCCCAGCAATACGCTGAGGTTGGCGATCATGCCGCGGCCGAAGCGCTGGACGGCCACGATCAGCACAATCGTTGCCAGGCCCAATCCGAGGTGGGCGAAGCTGCCGAAGTCGGCCGCCGAGGGATCGCCGCCGCCCAGCCATCCCCCAGCTACCGGGAGCAGCGATAGCCCGATCACCGTGATCACTGAGCCAATCACTACCGGAGGAAAAAATCGCAGCATACGGCTGAACCAGGGCCCCACCAGCATGGTGAAGAGCCCGCAGCTGATCACGGCTCCATACAGAGTCGGGATGCCGTAATGACTACCGATCAAAATCATGGGCGCAACGCAAATGAAGGAACAGCCCTGGATGAGAGGAAGACGCGCTCCAAACTTCCACCAGCCCAGGGTTTGCAGCAAGGTTGCCAAGCCAGAGGTAAACAGATCGGCGCTGATCAGCGCAATCACCTGCTTGGGCGTGAACTGGAGCGCGCTGCCGAGAATCAGCGGCACCGCCACCGTGCCGGCGTACATGACCAGCACATGCTGCAGCCCGAACAAGAACAACTGGGGAAGCCCCTCAACCTCATCGATCGCGTCGGCAGCGGCTGCCATAGGCGCAGTCCCTGGCACGCCGGGTTGCGAGGGCCCATGCTCACCTCTGGGTCGGCTGAGGCTGTCATTGGAGGTTACATAATAGCGTGGATGTGAACCGCGTCCGTGGCCATTGTTGATCGACGAGTGCTACCTATCGCAGACTTGCAAATTAGATTGGAGAAGGGGCCAGCAGACCTGATCAACCGAACCACCGTCTTTGGTTCTGGACGGGGCTGTCAACCAGATAGCCCTTCACAGGTTGATATCCCGGCCTGTGTCTCGGTGACGCTCAAAATCGAGATTGAGGCCTCGAAGGGGAGCGAACAGCTCGACCATGTCTTTTGCGATTGACGGTGGTGCGGGCCTGACTGACACATCATGCGCTGCTTTTTCAAGCAGGCTTGCGGCAAATACCTCGAGTTCCATGCCGCGTGCGGCAGCCTGTCGGGCAAGTTCGTCGCTGCGTCTCCGGTCGGATATCAAGAGTGATGGTCACGGCTGGGCTCCTTGAGTCATTATCCCCAGCGCTATAGCGGTGTGACTCAGGGACCGGACGATCAGTTTCTTGTTGTTCTGCGCTGCGGTCTCATTTAGTAATGGCGCATGACTCCTGAATTCTGCCGTCTTGCCTCAAGGCTGAGGATATTTTGCTTCTTGGCAGCGTTGGCCAGCGCATCCCTGCTATTCGCGCAAGCACCGGTTACTGCTCCGGCCAAGCTGGTGGTTAAGAACGCGTTCATTCTGACCATGGCGCCGGGCCAGCGCGAGCCGGTGAAGGGCTACCTGGTGGTCGGAGAGGATGGCCGGCTGCTGACGGTTGCGGCGGGCGATCCTCCAGCTGGACTGCAGGCCAAGCAAAGCCTGGATGCCGGCGGCCATTGGGTGATCCCAGGATTTATCTCTGCCCATAGCCACTTATGGCAGAGCGCCTTCCGCGGGCTGGGCGCGGACCAGACGCTGATGGGATGGATCGACGCGCTCTATAAACCTGCCGCCAAGTACAGCGCGGAAGATATGTACTGGTTCACCCTGGACGGCGCTCTCGACCATCTGCAGCATGGCATCACTGCGGCGTATAACTTCAACTACGGAGCGTGGTCCAGCAGCCGAACGAGCCCCACGGTAACCCTGGACGAATTTGACCGGAACGATTTTCTCGCGGAGATGGACTCCGGCATCCGCTTTGTCCACGGTCTTTCGGTGGGCCGGGCCACCGCCTTGGGTGTACAGCCCAGCTATGGAGCTGAGCAGGCACGGGGGCCGCTCAAGGCCTTTCTGGACTGGACGAGCAAGCAGCCCAAGTCGAGCAACTTTCTATCCGTGATGATCAGCGGCGGCACAGCGTTCAACGACACGTATCAACAGGCCGTGATGGAAAAGCAGCTGGGAGACGAGTTCCACCTGGCGAACCAAACCCACTACCTGGAGCCGCCGGAGACACAGTACGAGCAACAGAGCAGGTTTCGCTGGTTCATGGATAGCGGGTTGCTCTCGAAACAGCTGATCTTCGGGCACTTCATTCATACCAACAGCTTCATTATTGCGGAGAGCGCGAAGGCCGGCGTGGCGATGTCCTGGAATCCGCTATCGAATGGACGGTTGGCGTCGGGAGTGGCGGATATTCCCGCTTATTTGAAGGCGGGCATCCGGGTGGGCATGGGCGTCGATGGCGAAGCCAGCGCCGACCTGGCGGACCCCTTTGAAAATATGCGCACGGGGCTCTACGCGATCCGCGACAAGTATGAGAATGCGACCATCATGAGTCCCTACGACGTGCTGCGGCTGCAAACCATGGGCAGCGCGGATGTGCTGGGCGTGGCTGACCGCCTGGGCAGCCTGGAACCGGGAAAGTTTGCCGACTTCCTGGTGATCGATCCAACCCGCTTCCGGACGATTTTTGATCCTTATGCTTCCCTGGTCTTTGTTGCCGGGGAGCGCGACCTGGAACGGGTTTACGTGGGCGGCGATTTGCTGGTGCAGAACGGAGCGATGCTGAAGCAGGACATGGTTAAGGAGAGAGCGGAAGTAATCAAGCGCGTCGCCGCTCAACGCTGATAATTTTTCGCCATTTGCTGGAAGATGTCCAAATCGCCGCCGCCGGCGCGTCATGGTAGTAGCGGATGACAACATCCGCCTAAAATCGATGACGGAGGTTTTCTATGCAATATCTATTAACGCTCTATGCGGACGAGGCAGGCTGGTCCAACATGTCGAAGAGTGAGCAGGAACAGGGAGTGGCCGCTTACATGGCGTACGGTGAAGCACTGAAGGCGGCGGGCGTCTGGAAGGGTTCGAACCGCCTGCAGCCAATCTCAACAGCCACCACGGTGCGCAATGTCAACGGCAAGGCGCAGGTGCTGGATGGCCCCTACGTGGATTCAAAAGAGCAGCTGGGCGGCTATTATTTGATCGACGTACCCGATCTGGATGCCGCACTTTCCTGGGCCGCGCGCTGCCCCGCGGCAGGTCATGGGGTGGTCGAGGTTCGCCCGATCTGGAGCATACCCGAGTACAGCCGGGCACAAAATCTGCAACACGCTACGGCCTGAGAAACTGTCTGATGCACTCATGCGAAGGCGAGGAGCAGGCACGCAGCACCGCGGAAGCAGTCGCCCGCCGCAGCTACGGCAAGCTCGTCGCCTTTCTTTCCGCACGCACCCATGACGTAGCCGCCGCTGAGGACGCCCTCTCCGAGGCCTTCGCATCGGCGCTGGCAGACTGGCCAGGCAAAGGCTGCCCGGCCAATCCGGAAGCATGGCTGCTCACCGTCGCCCGGCGCAAGCTCATCGATGCGGCACGGCGACAGCATAGCAGCGACCTGGTCGACGAAGACCTGGAGCAGATCGCCGCGGTGGTGGATGCAGATCTGGACGCTGACTACCGCGGAGATTCCCGATCGCCGGCTTGCCCTGATGTTCGCCTGCGCGCATCCCGCCATTGACGCCGCTATTCGTGCGCCTTTGATTCTGCAGGTCATCCTGGGACTCGATGCGGCAACCATCGCATCGGCGTTCCTCATGTCTCCGACGGCCATGGGCAAGCGGCTGGTGCGCGCCAAGAGCAAGATCCGCGAGGCCGCGATTCCGTTTTGCATTCCGGGGCGCGAAGAATTACCCGAACGCCTCGATACTGTGCTTGAGGCCATCTACGCCGCGTTCTCGGAGGGATGGAGCGATGCGGCAGGGACTGACAGCTCGCGACGGGATCTTACCGGCGAAGCGTTCTTTCTGGCCCGGTTGGTGACCGAGCTCTTGCCTACGGAGCCGGAAGGGCTCGGCCTGCTCGCACTGATGCTGCACGCGGAAGCCCGGCGCCGCGCGCGGCGCAGCGATGAGGGAGACTATGTTCCCCTGGCTGAACAGGATGTTGCCCGTTGGGACTTGCAGATGATCGATGAAGCCGAAGCGCTGCTGCTTCGCGCGCAGGCTTTCGGTGTGATCGGCCGCTATCAACTCGAAGCCGCAGTCCAGTCGGCGCACGTGCATCGCCGCTGCACGGGTCACGCCAATTGGGAAGCGGTGTTGCAGATCTACGACGCGCTCTTCGCCATCACCGGCTCACCGGTGGTGGCCATCAACCGCGCGCTGGTTGTGGCGGAGCTACAGGGCGCGCAAGCTGCTCTCGAGGCCATGCCCGACCCCGCCTGCGATGCGCGACTGGTCGAGTACCAGCCCTACTGGGCGGCGCGCGCGGAGCTATTGGCTAGTACGGGCGCGCATTGTGACGCACGGCATGCGTACGAGATTGCCATCGGCCTGGAGCGCGATCCCGCAGTCCGCCGTTTCCTCGAGCGGCGCCGAGCGGCGTTCGAAGTTTCAAACGCATGACGAGGGACACGCAGTTAGCGGATCAGATGGAGGGCTTGGGCTCCGTTCACAACCGCATCCGCGACCAGGCGCTGGTCGAAGGTGGCAAGTTGTCCACCGTGTCGCGCTCGGCTAGCGCCAGCAGATAGCTATCCGTAACCTGCGCGGAATCCAAAAGCCGGCTACCATCCACGCGCGCTGGATCCAGAAGCGTAATGTCGTCGGGCCAAAAATCGTGGCCAGGCAATGCACACAACACTCTCAGTAGCTCTGCAACCGCCGCCGGTGTACCGGGGGAGTTTGGGTAACGCGCGTGACCAACAATTCGCAGGACACCGTTTTCCGTGAGCGGGCAGGTAGCCCAGGCTTTCCTTCCCGAGACCGCAAACCACTCGTGGGCGCGGTCGTGCTGGACATGAGCCGGGTCGATCAACGCGATGAGGACATTGATATCGATCAGAAACCGTTTCAACGCAGTTCCTCGCGCAACTGATGCACCAGCTCTGATGTCACCCTTTGGCACCTGCGCGCACCGGCAACAGCGGAACTCCATTCCGCGTCTGCCGCCGGGATTCGACTGGATTCAATCCCCGCCTGGCAAGGGAGGAGATGACCTCGCCCACCGTCTTGTTTTGCGCGGCGGCCATTTCCTTGGCTGCACTCAGGACATCATCGTCAATGGACAGGGTAGTCCGCATCTCTCCCTCCGTCGCATCAAACATCCATACATCAGATGCATGCGTTCGTCTCCAAGAGAGTCGAAATGGCCGGAATTCAGCTGCCGTCCGGAAACCCGCCGCGGTGCAAGACCATGGGGAAGTGCGGAAGCACCTCAGGCCTGGGGAGCGATGCGCGCCAACCTTCGGGATAGGGCTCCAATCCGCGAAAAAGTGGGGATTGCTGCGCTGCAGGCCCGCCGGCCAATTGCTCAAGCAACTCCCGTAGACGGCCGATGGCCTGCTCGCCAAAGCGTGCCTGCCAACGCTCTTCAATGGCCCACAGCAGCTGACGGTACTTGTCTTGTGCCTTCCGGCCTTTGGGAGTAAGCACCAGCACCTTCTTCCGGCTGGCGGTCGATTTCGGCTGGATCACGGCGTATCCGCGCTTGCCAAGAAAGCTCAGCGACATCGCGATCGCCTCCTTCGAAACTCCGGATAGGCGCGGGAGATCGCTCACCTCGACCCCTTCCTCACGCGTGAGGCGCAAGACATTGGCGCTGATGGCAAGCGACACCTCCGACTCCCGCTCGAACTCAATGGCGAAGGACAGCAGGACCTTGGAGAGGAGTGAAGCCAGAGGAAGACTGGTGATCGTTGCTGCATCCGCCAACGCACTCTGCGCGTCTTCCGGCCCCTTGCTGAAAAGCCCGTATCCCAGGATCGGGAGACCGTCGGGCAACGCAACTTCAATCTGGCTGACTATGGTGACCAGCGCTTCGCGAAGATGGTCGATAGTTTCCTGGCCAAACCGTTCCCGCCAACGCTTCTCTATAAGGCTATCCAGCGTTCGCCAGATCTCCATAGCCTTTCGTCCACCGGGAGTAGGTATGGACCATTGCGTTGGGCTTGACGACGACGTAACCCCACCACTCCCCCAGGCGCGTCAACCAGGTACGCATGTTTTTGGCGGGCATCCGCAGCCGATGCTGCAGCTCACGAACGGTAATTCCCTCTTCATCGACAAAGCGCATGAAGTTCGACCACATGACCCTCGAGACCAGCCAGGGGACTGGGTGCGAACGAGTGGTCGAGCCATGGTTCGTCGTCCGATGCGGCACCTGGTGCTCGAACTCATTGTCGAACTCGATGGTAAAAGCAACCAGCGCGTGCGACAGCAGGGTAGGCAGGGGTAGGCGGCCATCCATGAACCAATGATCCCATGGGACCAGTTGCTTGTTGGTGCCGATTCGCGGTGTCAATCGCTGCCCCAATATGCGAGAATCGGTTTCCGTCTGAATTCAGGAAATTTCCGACAAGGCAAGGTCTCATGTCTGACAAAGCAACGGCTTGTCCCCTTACGCTTGACATTGTCCGCGCGGGCAACGCATTGGTTGTGCGCTGCGACGGCAAGTTGGTGGCGGGGGTAAACGATATTCTCTACGTCAAGGTCAGCCAGTTGATCCCCGATACCAAGAGAATTGTGCTGGACTTGACCAACCTGACCCGTGTAGACAGCATGGGCCTGGGCACACTGGTTCGTCTTTATGTTTCTGCCCGGTCGGCGGGATGCAGTTTAGAACTCATCAATCTTGGCAAACAGGTTCGGCAACTTCTCGGCACCACGGGTCTCATGAAGGTGTTCGCTGACATCGGGGAAAGTGGCATCAAGATGTGCTGAGCGCACCTTCGAAGTCGGCTGCAATCAAGAACCCCATACGGTGACAACGATCACAGACCGGTTCTCCCGCCGAATGCAGAATAAGCATCGGAGCTGACCGGAATGACAAACGACTATCTTGAGAATCGCTACACCTGTATCTACAGGAGCATCGAAAAGGGCTGCCTGGATTGCAGGTCAGTACGTCCCTGCCCACCGCTGATCGTGATTGCCATGCGGTACGCGCGAGAGATCGCCACGCCTCGACTATCCGGTAAATGACAGCCGGACGACCCCCTCTGTGACATCCATCACAGAATCAAATGCCCGCCCGGCCCTACGATCTCTCTGGGAGGGGTACATGAACCAGACCCCATGAAAGAGGCTTTTATGATCGGAAATTCTCGCATTCGGAGAGTGCTGAGAGATGTAGTGGCCGCCCATCTACCAGAAACCCAGGACGCACAACGGGTGGCTTTATGACGCAAACTATTCCGTTTCCTGTTTACGCAGAATCCATCCACTACGATCTCAAGGAGCTGCTCGTCGCCTACGATTTCTCCGAAGCTGCAGAGGCCTCGCTGAAGTACGCGGTGATGTTGTCCAAGAGATTTGGGTCGTTCATTCATCTCATCGGCGTGCAGAGCCCCGCCGAATACGCAAGCGCTCTCGAGGCCGGCCCACTGGCGATGCAAATGTCCCAGCGTGATCTTCAGTCTGCTCTCAAGAGTACAGAAGAGCGCCTGAGGGGAGAGGGGATATGGAGCGATTCCGTCCGCCGGATTGGCAACGTCGCAGACACGATCGAGGGAGCCATTCTCGAACGTACGCCGGACCTTCTGCTGCTTGGCGCCTTTGGCTACGGCCCAATCGACCGGCCACGCCTTGGCTCAACCACCGAGCACCTGCTTCGAACCGTCCGCTGCCCAGTGATGGTGCTGGGGCCACATGCACTTCTCCGCGATCGGGAGGCTCCTGCTATCAGGCACATTCTCTGTGCCACGACCGCGACCGACTCGCACGACGATATTCTGGCGTTTGCCGGCCACTTTGCCGCCCAATTGGGAGCGGACCTTGAGCTCATACATGTCATCGATCCTATGCATAAGCATGTGTCGGACAAGGATGACGAGCGACGGTGCATGGAATGGGCCGGTAGATTTCGCGATCGAGGTATCACGGTAAGTTGGACCGTTATCCACGGAAGAACCGACGAGGCAATCGCCGCTCGTGCCGCAAAGTCGAAGTCTTCTCTCATTCTCTTCGGCCTGCACCGCCTTGGTAACCAGGCCACCGATTACGCTGACGGCGTGCTGAGCGCCGCGATTCGTGAAGCGCACTGTCCAGTAATGACGATCCCGTCCAACTTCTCGGGCTGATGCCGATACAACAGGAAGAGTTCGGATCACAGGAGTTCAGTATGACAATCCTTGGAAATCAGATTGCGGTGACACTGGATAACATTCTGTTTGCAACAGACTTCTCACCCAGTGCGGAAACCGCCAAGATATATGTGCAAGCCCTTGCGGAGCAGTATCAATCGCGGGTTCGCCTGATGCATGTTGTCGATCTTGGAGCAGTTTTCAAGACAGCGGACGCGGGGATGAGCATTGACATCTTGCGCAGGTTTGGAGCTGAATCCTTGGACCGCCTAAAAAAGGAGCTGGACTCGGAGCGAGTACACGCCGAGACTGTCCTCTGCGAAGGGACGGACCCGGCCAGCGAGATTCTGCAGGCAGCGGAGGACAAGCTTATCGACCTGTTAGTGATTGGCACACGCGGCCACAAAGGTTTGGCCAGGCTTGTTCTCGGATCGACAGCGGAAGAGCTGATTCATCAAGCCGGGCGTCCAATTCTCACCATCGGACCCGCAGTGCCCCCGCCTAAGCTGCCGGTAAGCTTTCAAAGAATCGTCTACGCTACGGATTTTTCTCCGGAGGCGGCGAAGGCATGCGTGTTTGCCTTATCGTTTGCCCAGGACTCCGGCGCCCATCTCTACTTGTGTCATGTGCTGCCCGAGCGGGAGAGCCCGGGTCAAATGAACGATCAGGAACTGAACGACCGGTTTATCGGCGCGTTGCAGAGATTGGTTCCCGACGTGGCCCGCGAATGGTGCGAGCCAGAGTGTGTTCTGGAGCACGGCTTTGCGGCAGACGGCATACTGTTGCTCGCCCAGCGGGTGAAAGCAGATCTCATTGTGCTGGGGACGCGCCGGACATCACACTGGTTCGAGAATTTTAAAACCGGGGTAGCGTTTCAGGTGATCAGCAGCAGCACTTGCCCGGTGCTGACGATCCGGGAATAGGATGCGGATTAAGCCATTTTTCCTAATGGTGTAGACCGGAAACCTGCACTCGACGCGGCCATTCCGTCAAAACCCGGGGCCCCCGGGCGCGCGGTCTTTGCGTGCCTGGGGTGGAAAGCCGGGGCCCCGGGCGCGCGGTCTTTGCGTGCTTGGGGTGGAAAGAATGGCCGCACATAACCGGCCTCACCGGACCACAGTATTAGGAAAAATGCTTTAAGCGTAGTCACTTCTTTCTATGCCCAATTTCCTTAACTTGGAATTCAAGGTCGTTCGCTTCAGTCCGAGCCTCTCCGCGGCTCCCCCGGTTCCGCCGATCATTCCTTTTGCCTCCCTGAGAACCCGCAGGATGTGTTCCCGCTCAGCGGCGTAAAAATTCGGGTCGGAGATAGCTGAACCTTCCTCCTCAACCTTTTCCAGCTCGGCCAGGGGAGCACGCAGGGTTGAGCCAGGGGTAAGAATGACGGCACGCTCAATGAAGTTCTCCAACTCTCTTACATTACCGGGCCACGACCAGGCAACCAGGGCTGACATGGTTTGCTCGGGAATCTCGCTGATGGGCTTGTTCATGCGCCGCGCGTGCTTGTTGACGAAGTAACGGACAAGCAGTGGAATATCCGCGGTCCTTACGCGTAGCGGCGGGATGGTAATGGGAAAGACCCTCAGGCGATAGTAGAGATCGCTGCGAAACTCGCCCGTCTTGATCATCTTGGCCAGGTCGCGGTTGGTGGCGGCGATCAGCCGAACATCCACCGGAATCGTTTTTCTTCCCCCGAGCCGTTCGATCTCCTTCTCCTGCAGAGCGCGCAGGAGTTTGGGCTGGAGCTCCAGAGGCAGATCCCCGATCTCGTCCAGGAAGAGCGTGCCCATGTGAGCCAGTTCCAATCGCCCGATTCGTTGCGAGATGGCGCCGGTGAAGGCGCCCTTCTCGTGGCCAAAGAGCTCGCTCTCCAACAGGCCAAGAGGGATGGCCGAGCAATTTAACTTGACGAAGGTGCGGTCACGTCGCGGACTGATGGTATGAATCGACCGTGCGATCAACTCCTTGCCGGTTCCGGTCTCGCCCAGGATCAGTACGGTTGCGTCGGTGGGAGCGACGGTTTCCACCTGCTTCAACACGGTTTTCAAACCGTGACTTTCACCGACGATTTCCTCGAAGTTGTACTCTGTGCGCAGCTCCTCCTCCAGATAGCGTTTTTCCTCTTTCAGCTTGCTGCTGAGCTGAACAATTCGGCGGTAGCCATGGTCGATCTCAATTGTCCCGGCGATCTGGCTGGCCGCCTGGAGGAGCATCTCGATATGGTGCTGGTCGAAGGCGGTTTGGCGTCGGCTGCCCACGAATAGGGTGCCGATCACTTCTCCTCGGCAGTTCAGTGGAACCCAACAACCCGCCTTGACTCCCGCCGTCAGTTGGTAGGTGGGTCGACCCGCGCCCTTGCTGTCGAGTTGGCTCATCAAAAGTGGTTCCTGGTTGATGAAGACCCAGCCTTCCGGCGTCCCCTTGACGGGAAGAATGCCCTCCTGATGAGAGGTTGACCCGCTGGCGGAGGGTAGCTCCTGCATGTGCAGCTCATGGGCGTTGCTCACGTCACAGAGTGCAATGGCCGCGTAATCGTGGGGGATCAACCGCTGAAGGCTCGCTTCAATCGCAGACAACAACTGCCGGATATCGGGATTGGCCAGTACCGCTTTGCCGAGTTCGAGCACCAGCGACTCTTCGGCTCGCTTGCGATCGGTGAAGTCTCGCGTGACTTTAGAAAATCCGATGAGCTGACCATCCTGCCCACGCAAGGCGGTGATGATGACATTCGCCCAGAAGCGCGAGCCATCTTTGCGGATCCTCCACCCTTCGTCTTCGAATCTGCCTTCTGCAGCGGCTACCTCTAACTCGTGCTGGGGCTTGCCACGCTCAATGCTTTCCTGAGGATAAAACTTGGAGAAGTGCTGCCCGAGGATTTCGTCTGCTGTGTACCCCTTAATGCGCTCTGCGCCAGAGTTCCAGGTGGCGACTCTTCCTTCTGGGTCGAGCACGAAGATGGCGTAGTCTACGGCGCCTTCCACCAATAGGCGAAATCGCTCTTCGCTTTGCCGCAAGTCGGCCTCGGCCTGCTTGCGCTCTGTGATGTCCCGCACCACGGTCAAGACGGAGTGGTCGGCGCCGGCATCGACAGGGCTAAGCATGATGTCGACGGGAAACTCAGTTCCGTCTTTCCGCAGGCCATAGAGTTCGAGACCGGTCCCCATGGGACGCACGAGAGGCGCGGCCAGATAAGAGTCGCGACGGTGAGGATGCCGGCTGCGGAATCGCTCAGGGATGAGAATTTCTACGGGCTGGCCAATCAGCTCGCTTTGGCTATAGCCGAAAAGCCGTTCTGTCGCCGGGCTGGCGGCAGAGATACGGCCATGGAGAGTGGTAACGATAATTGCATCCGGAGAGGCGAGAAATAGCTTCTCGAACAGAGCGTAAGCATGCTCAGAAACGTCGATGGGCGCGAGTGGCGCGACCTTACTTGCCGGATGCTCCATGGTGCACTTCGGATGCCAACGACTTCACAATCGAGGAGTATACCAGCATAGTCCGGGAACTCGGGACGCCGAGCCATTCCGTCAATCCCCGCTGACTGCCACCAGGGCCGAGCGATTGGGAATCATTACCGTAGCTCCTCTGAGGGTGACGAGGTGCTTATTTTTGAAATCGCTGAGCGTCCGCGTGACCGTCTCGCGTGTAGATCCAAGGCAAGCAGCGATCTGCTCATGGGTCAGTGGCACTCTGATTTGACCTGCGTCCGCTGCCTGCTTTTCGTCTGAAGGCCAGTGCAGAAAGAGGCGGGCCAGCTTCTCATGGGCGGTGGTGGAGAGACCAATGGTGCGCAATTGCTCACAAGCGCGCCCATACTGCAAATTGAGCTGGCGGATGACTGCTCCGTACGCCTCGGGGAAGCGGTGAATGAAATGCAGAAAATCCTCTCTGCGGATAAAGACTACCTGCGAAGGATAAAGAACCTCTGCCGTGACCTCGTAGGGAACGCCGGACATCGACGCGCTTAGGCCCATCATCTCGCCGGGCTTCGCCATTTGCAGGATAAGCGTCTTGCCGCCTTTTGAGCTTACGGAGAGCTTGACCTTTCCCGAGCAGACGAGAAAGACTCCCCGCGCCGCTTCGTTCTCCATAAACAAGATGGAGCCCGCGGGATAGTGGGAAGAAAGCTTGATCGACTCAAACTCCCTCGCTGCCTCGGGCGTCAGATGGCAGAGAAATTCGTTCTGCTTCAGCTTGCAGTTTTCGCACGTGGAAGTGGGCTTTGGTTCGCTTGTATGCGGCATATCAGTTCTCCTCGGCCGGCTCCAGCGCCATATCTCGCTTAGCCTGATTGGCAAAATATTGTGTTAAGGGCGAGTCGGCACGAACCTCTGCACCGGTTGCTTTGACAATTTCGCGGAGAATGCGGGCGCCGTTCGAATCAACATAGGTGACCCCACGCAGGTCCAGCAGCAAGGTTGATTGTTTGCTCAAAGCCCACAAGCGACGCCATGTCTTTCCCAACTCGGCCGCCCAAGGGCCTACGACTCTGCCCTCGACCTTGAGTGTCGCCAGGGCTGTCTCGTGGTTCATGGAGATTCTCAGCATTTGGTTTCCCCTTCCCTGCCCCTGTATAGAGCAAACCGGTTACCAAACGCTGAGAGTGCTGCAGCGGTTTCGCCTTATTGAAAACAGGCGACTTAGGGACGGCAACCTCGTTACGAACGAGATCGGTCGGAGTTGAATGACGACTAACAAGACGAAATATCGTCGCCGGGACGAGGGGGAATCACCTCCATGGCATCCCAGGGCCTGAGAAAGCCGTCCTGGCATCAAAGATCGTATGACAGAGACTCGGATCAACCGCTGCTCTTCCTTCGCAGCCCTTGCGATTGGTGCAACCGCGGTGGGTGCACTCGCAGTCGGCGCCGCCGCTATCGGTGCACTCGCCATTGGCGCGCTCACGATAAAGAGGCTTCGCCTGATGGAAGGCAAGGTCAAAGAACTTCACATCGACCGGCTTATCATCGGAGAACTTGATTTGCGGTCGAAACACCACGCTGAATAGCCGGCATCCGGCGTCCGATTTCCTCAATGGCTAAAAGGCGCATCCGTTCGGCTTGCCTGCCCAGAATGACTCGCCCAGGACACAGCAAGTGAACCGGGACAAAGCGTCTGTCTAGTTTTGGATGTGATTTCTGTCACAGCCAGCGAGCCTGGGGGCAGCTACCGTTTCAGTTAGAGCCGCCCGAGATCCCGGGCGGGTCGACAGTCTTAGCAAGAGGAGTTCTTATGGCCACCATGAATACCACCGCCGTTACATTTGAACGAATCCTCGTTCCGACAGATTTCTCTGAAACCTCAGAACGTGCGTTAGAGTACGCCAAAGCGATCGCCAGGCAGGATAAGTCTCAGTTACTGCTTGTTCATGTAAGTCCACCAGTCGCCTTGATCACGCCTCCCGAAGCGGCCTGGATTGACGTATCTGAGATCCAGTCGGCAGAGGAAGAACGTTTGCAACAGAGTGGTGCCGCATTGCGCTCCGAAGGGTATCGAGCCCGGACGATCTCCCTCACTGGACCGCTCTACGATGAGCTTCTTTCCGCGGTCAAGCAAAATGAGGTGGACTTGATCGTATTAGGAACCCACGGCAGAAAGGGTTACGACCGGCTTCTGCTGGGCTCGGACGCGGAAGCGATCCTGAGGCAGGCGCATTGCCCGGTGCTTATGGTGGGCCCAGCAGCGCCCGTTCTGCAGGATAAAACGTGGCGTGTGCGCGAAGTAGTCTGTGCCACGACGCTCGATCCGCGCTCGGCTCACGTGGCTGCGTTCGCGCATAAGCTCGCCGCCCAGTACGGAGCAGAGCTGGTTCTCTTTCATGCCCAAAATTCGGATAGCCCGGACACGGATTGGGCTTCGTTTGAAGAAGCCTTCCACCACTACGTTCCCGAAGGTCCCGGAAGCTGCACCTGTTTGCGTACGCGGCTGGTCAGGACGGCCCCGGGAACCAGCATCGTTGATCTGGCCAAGGAACGTGGCTGCGATCTTATTGTGATGGGAGCGCACCCAGCATCCTCGATGGCAACACATATGTCGCCTGGAACCGCAGCGAAGGTGCTGATTGAGGCCCCTTGCCCGGTGATGACCATGCTGGAGTCCTAGGCCTGTATCGAGGCATTTCCAAAAGCAACGCCACTCTCGCTATCTTGAGAGTGGCGTTGCTTTGCTTTGCCTCCGGTCCGGAGGGTGAATGTGGGACATAGGGCCTGGGCTATCACTCGGTAGACAACGCCGGTGCGGAAATTTGCAATCATGGGCGATGCGGGAAGCGCGCCCAGGATCAGCAACTCAGCCCTTAGCGCCGAGCACTCCGAAACAATCTCTTCTGCCGGTTCACCACAACGAATCCGAATGTAGGAGATCAGATTCTTTTGCTTTGCACCTTTCAGCATCTCGTCGATCGTGGACATTGCTTCGGCATAGATCCCATCGTGCAGACGGTCCTGCTCCAGAACGTAAAGTACCGTGAGTTCGGCCGCCACTCCGGCAGCGAGCTCGACCGCGAACTGGAAGCTCTTTTCAGGATCGTGGCGCAGAGAGGTGGCAAAGATAATCCTGCGCGGGTTGCTTTGTGGCATTGGTTTGAAATGCGGGCCCACAGTGCAAACGGGAATATCTAAACTGCGTATCAATTCCTCTGCCACGGATCCGAGCAGAAGCTTGCCTAATTTCCCCCTGCTGGAGGTACCAATAATCAAGCGCTTGATCCCGCGTTCACGAACGAACTCGATGACCCGGTCAACCGGGTACCAGCGACGCACCTCATAAGCGCAAGCCAGGTTCTGCGCTCTTAATTCTCTTGCAACTTTGGCGAGGATAGCCTCGGCGTCGCGAAACGCCTTCTCCTTTTTAGTGAAAGGAAAAGCACCGGATTCAGTTGAGACATAGGCATCCGGAGGAATTACGTGGAGTAGCCATATCATGGCTCCCGTCACTTTGGCTTGGTCCATGGCCACGGGAAGCAGGAAATCCAGGTCGTTCAAGTCCGTAGCTACCAAAATGGACTTGGGCCGGCTAATCGAGGACAGATGCATCGGATCCATCGCGCGCTCCTTACAGGCGGTATGGGTTTTAAGAGCAGTGATTCGGGACTACGAGTACGGGGCAATGGGAGCTACGAATGATTGCCGATAGTTTGTTCCGCGGCGCATGATCTGCCAAGGCGGATCGATGGCGCGCACCCATGACAATTAAACTCGCTTTGCTTTTCTGCGCCGCGTCAATGACGGCCGGGCCGAGATCGCCGCTTCTCACCTGGTATTGCAGGGTGCACTCGTCTCCACAGTCGCTGGCCAATAGTTCTCTGAGTTTCCTCATCGATCTCAGCTCGTTTCGTGACTGCTCTTCCGGGGTGATCGCGTGAGGCAGCACATTCACTACCGTCAATGTGGCGTTATAATCCTCGGCCAACGAGCTGGCATATTGAACCGAACGCAAAGCCTCCCGGGAAAAGTCCGTCGCCAGCACGATGGACTTGATGGGGCGGAAGGTCTTGCTGCACATGGGACCGGCGACGAGAACGGGATGCTCAAGGCGGCGGATTGCCCATTCGGCGACGGATCCAAGAGCCAGCTTTGCCAGTCCATGGCGCCCGTGGGAACCAAGCACCAGGAGGTCGATGTTATTGGCTTGGCCGGCCGATTGAATCGCATCCCTAGGTGAACCGAGAAATGCTATTTCTTCGTGCTTCATGGTCCGCAGATCAGGAATGCGCTCAGCATATTTGTGGAGGTTCTCGCGCTCAGGTTGCATGTTCATCAGCTGGAGCTCGGGGCCTCCTCCTATGTTGCTCGCATAGAGGTCCTGCTCAACCGCATGCAGCACATAAAGCCGGGCGTGAAATTCTTTCGCCAGCCGCGCCGCCAACTTCACCGCGGTTGTACTTGCGGAAGAGTAATCTGTTGCGACCAGAATGGATTGAAAGCGAAGCCCCACGGGCCCCAGGCGAGAACTCACGTCCTGTTGGTGTGATGAGCTACTAGAAGCAGTTATCATGGTGAACCTCTTTCTCCGGCAGGGGCCCGCATTGCGGCCACGCTGGGTTCCTTGCTGTAAGGATCGCGAAGGAAGAGCCTTGCGTCTGTGATCGATATCACAAGTCATTTCCTGGCAGGCGCCGTAGTCTCTCGCTCTCACGACTGTGACGGGGATCACCGTCGAACAAGGGCTCACTCGCTTATTGTTTGGGTAGCTAAGAAACAGATCGGCTCCACAGGAGAAGATGCGATGAACCCCGGCACCCTGCAATTCAAAACGATCGCTGTAGCGCTAGACCTGACCGAGCCGGCGTGCCCGGCACTGCGCTACGCGCAAGCGATGGCCCGCATGTACGACGCGACACTAGTGCTGGTGCATGTCATCGACCCCCTCGCCTACGCTTTCCCGAACGGGGCCCCTTCTCTGCTTCGCGCAAATGCTGCTGCGGCTGCGGAACTGAAGAAGATGGAGGAGGAAACAAGCGCCCAGGGAATTCCGGTTCACTCCGTCATTGAAAGTGGGATCGTCTGCGAGCGCATTTTGGAGGCGCTGAGTGAGCATCATGCGGAGCTGCTTTTGTTGGGAACACGCGCGAAGACGGAAGCCGGCCGGGTTGCTCTAGGAACGATTGCCCGGCAGCTTCTGGCCAGGTCGCGGTGCCCAATCATGACGGTCTCGCCGGATGCGCTCAGTTCTTTGCCGTGGGCCGGATGTTGGCGGCATGTACTCGCGGCAACGGACTTTTCTCCCGCATCTCTCCGCGCCCTGCGATGCGCGCACCAGGTGGCCTTGCGGCAGTTGGTACTGCTTCATGTTCGGCAGGGTGAGCCGGACACGGAAGATTCGCGCTACCGGGAGAGGCTGCGCTTTCTCGCTCCCTTCAATGAATCGCACACAGTTCCAGTTGAGCACATTGTCGCCTCCGGTTCAGCGAGCAAACTGATCGCAGAATATGCGGAGAGATTCGGAACGGATCTGGTCGTCCTCGGCTCCCCCGAAAACGAGCTTGGGGAAAAGGATTTCGCCACCAGCACGGTATTGCAAGTGATCTCGAAGGTGAAGTGTCCTGTACTCTGCTTGCCCTTCGCCCCTAACGCGCGTCCAGCGAAGCTGAACCATGAAGCCGTAACTTCCGGTGGTGTTGCACAATAACTCCCTGCCCGCCTCACGGGGCAGGGTCGCTGCATCCCGCTCCGCTTCGACGACATGGCAAGTGTAGGGGTAATTACTTATCTTGGCGTTTGTTGGTCGGATTGATGCGGCGGGTCGGATCGGAATTTTTCCACTGGATCTGCCTGCGTTGTTCCATGATGCGGCGGACTCGGGTCAGCAAGCTCCATGGCTATCTTCTCGGCTCATACCGCATCGCCACCGCCCCCGAGCCGAACTCCAGCCGGCTCACGAGCCTCAAGTCGACAAGCTTCGATAGCCCCGCGAACAACGTCGGCCCGTGGCCCGCCAGCCTGGGATGAACCACGAACTCGTACTCATCGATCAATCCCATCTCCGCCAACGCCAGCGGGAGCTTCACGCCTCCCGTGAGCAGTCCCTTACCCGGCTCCTGTTTGAGCTGCTGCACGGCCTTTTCCAGATCCCCGCGCACGAGCTCCGCGTTCCAGTCGACCCGGTCCAGTGTGCTCGACACGACGTACTTCTTTGCCGCATCGATCGTCCGGGCGAAGGGTTCCATCCAGTCAGGCCTCGCTCCCGTCTGCGCCGGCGGCCGCCACGCTGCCTCCATCATTTCGTAAATCACCCGGCCAAAGAGGAGGGCATCGGCCTGGTTGAGGTTCTCAGCCGCGTGACGATGCAAGTCTTCGTCCGGGATCATTGCCCGATGATCGCAGCACCCGTCCAATGTGACGTTAATGGAATACCGAAGAGGTCGCATTACGCAACAGTACCGCCGATGGCGGTAGACCAGCAAGGTTAGCCCGCTTCAGGGCTATTAGCCACTCAATGCGTCGCCAGAAAATCGCGAACCACCTGACTCTTGTGCGCCGACAGAATTTACTCTGCAACATGCCACTAGCGCTGCATCGTGATCTCCGCACCGTAGAGTGCCAGCAGAGGATGGTGAATGACGGCGCGAAACTCGTATTTCGCGTTCGGGGAGAGGCCGTCGATATAGCTTGTAAAAGGGCCGGGCTTAGAGATCGTCTGCACCGGCGTCGCGGTCCAGGCAGCGGAACGGGAGTTGACGTCTTCACCGACGATCGGACGGTATTCAAAGCCGACCTGTAGGGATGAGCTGTCACCCATATCGAGGACTTCGCCGCGCAGCGTCTCCTGCAGACCGGATGATTCGGCGGCTGACCCGGTGGTCTGCACGTGGGGCGGAGTGAGCGCCGGCGCGGCGTTGGTAATCTTCAGCACAGCCGGATTTGGCCAGTGAAAGTTGTCCTGCAGGCGTTGGGTCTGCATGACGCGCACGTGGAGTCCATCCTTTTCCTGATGCCAGGTGGATTGGGGCTTGATTTCAGCGTGGTACTCGACCACCTGGTCATTTTGGCCGAGCACGCTCACTTCCGTCTTAGCCGTCGCGCGAACCGAATGCAGAGTGAATTCCTTCCAGGTCGCGCGCGGCCAAGGTGTGTCGGATTCGACGATCGCGTAGAGCGCCTGGCTGTCTTTCTTTTTGGTGAACCAGATGTCGCCTTCGTTGGTGATGACCCAGGGCCTCACAGCATAAATCGCGTCGGAGTTGACGAACATCCAGAGGGCTATTTCGCGCAGGCGCTCTTCTTCTTCAATCGGCAGCTCTCCATTCGGCTTAGGACCCACATTGAGCAGGAAGTTACCACCCTTGGCGCGCGTCTGGATCAGCAGGCGAATCAGCTCACCTCCTGACTTGTAGTGCTCATTCTGCGGCTGGTACTGCCACGCAGTGCCCATGGTCATGCAGGTTTCCCACGCACCCGGCAGGGGCATTCCGGGGACGGTAAGCTCAGGGGTTTTGATGGCTCCCCGGGTGACGATGATGTTGGGATCGAGCTTCCAGGCAAGATCGCGCAGACCGACCGCTTCCCCATCAAGAAAAAGCGCATCGATTTTGCCGTAGTGGGTCAGCAACTCACGGAGCTGGGTCTGGTCGTATTCCATCAGGCCAGGGTTATTGCGCGGCTGGACACCGGGAACGGAGCGCTCGATGGTCTTGCCGTTCTGGTGAAGCCACCAGAAATCGTCGGGTGAATAATAAACACCGGCGGCAATGCCTTGGGAACGAAAGGCATCGAAGACCTCCTTGGTGATATCGCGATGAAAGGGGGTATTCATGATGCCGAAAGGGGTTGTCTTGGTGTCGAACATGGCGAAGCCGGAATGGTGCTTGGTGGTGAACATGACGTAGCGGACGCCGGCCAGACGCGCTAATCGAGCCCAATCCAATGGATAGAAATCGTGCGGATCGAAGGTTTTGGGCAGCTCCTCGAAGAAGCGGTCAGTGTATTCGGGAGATGCGCCGACCAGCGAGTGGCTGATGACCACGCCAAGCTGACTGTCCACGCTCCAGTGGATGAAAAGGCCGAAACCCTGATCGCGGAACCACTCCAGCCGCTCCTGCTTATTCAGGGAGCCTACTTCGGGATCATCCGCGGCAGCGGAGCAAGTCAAAACAAAGAGATTGGCGGTCAGGAGGATAAGGGCCACCAGACGCATGGTACGGATAAGAAATCGTATTCCGGACATGGGAGATCGGTCCATTCAAATGCCGATTGAAGATCCTCGTGTGAGACAACCATAACGATATATGAAATTGCTCTCTCTCCAAAAATTCTTGAACTTGCTGAGAGGAGCTCATGTTTTCGATGAGTGCGTTGGCCCGGTATCGCGAGTTGAAAGCTTACGGCTCCTTTTCACGCGCAGAAATAAACCTGCGGGCGAATTCTGTCAGAGAAACGGCAATTGTTCCGCAGGTTGGAGAGAATCATACCAATTGAGCATGGGCCGCACCATTGCCAGTTTTTCCGGCGGTCTGGGAATGCAGGGTGCCGGGCGCGTGGGCTATTGCTCAACGGGTAACTGACAGCTTGGCGATTATACGACCGGAACTCCCCAAATCGAGGAATTCTCCGCTTGTAGTGCACATGCGTGCATTGGCAATCTACCACTCGTCGAGGATCGTAGCGAGTCAATTGGCAAAGATCACTTGTCCGCGAAGCCGGTCTTACGTTCAGGTGGATCCACACACATTCGTAAACATAAGACTATCGATACTGATCGCCCACCGTCTGGCAAGTTGCTAGCTAGTTGTCTGAAGGCTTCTCAACGTGGTCAACGACAAACATGCGGACTGGACCTCCGGCCGGTTGCAGCTCGAGACCAAGCTGCTCTTGGACGGCTGTAAAGATGTTGGGGTCATCCTGTTCAGAGGATGTATCCGATCTCATTTCGATGGACTCAGGAGTCCATCGAAGTTCGACATCATATCTGCCCGCCAGATTTGTCTTGTCCGATACAGGCTTCGACAAAAGCCAGGAGAGACTTCCCGCCAGGTCACTTGCTGTGAGGTTGTAGCCCTTGGTATGACCCGGGGAATTCGCCAGGCCTCCGCAGGGAGCATCTTTGGGAAGCCACTCAGGACTTGAGAGGAGTGGAGGGCAATCGCCCTTGAGAGTCGACGCGCGGAGCTTACCGGGCTCATGAGCACGAGGGGAAGACTGTCTGTCCCTTGTCTCCCAGTGGTATTTGAGCTGAAACGGTCTTCAAGCACCCCCTGAAGCATGAGGGGGATATCGTCGAAGTTCGGGTGGGCCTCTGCAGGCTTCGCATCCACATCGTAATGTTCTGACTTGATCCAACCGGGTATGCCAGTGATCTGGTACGGCTGCAATTGGAAGGCGTAATGGATGAGCATCCACAGGGAAGCGTTGCTAGACGTGAATCTCCCACCTGGATCCGCCTGGTAATTGTCCCTGTCTTTGCTATAGTTTGGGTCGGGGGTTCGAACGGAGGCCACTTCGAAACAAGGACCCTGGGGACGGACTGCTCCATTGGGACTTGCGCGATTGCTCCGATAGAAATCGATGCGACGATCGCTGCTGCGCCAAATACCGATGAAACTTCCTGTCTACTAGAACTTCCTATCTAAATGCTGTAACCGGAACATTGTTCTCCAATCGACAACCCATACGAACCGAAATCACGTAGACAAGCTATCAGTAGCATTCGTGAGCAGGATCTATGATCCGCTTCCGAAGTAGGAACGGCAAGCGTTCTAGGAGCACGCCCTCGAAACCCTCCGCAGACCATGGGTAACGATAAACGCCCTAGCGTTCACTGGATTCCGGTGGAGGCTTTCCACATGACGACTAGTCGGCTTTCCGGACAAGTGACCCTTGGCTCAACTGTTGCCTTCAGGGCAATGCTCATTGAGCCGTGAAGTAGGGAGTTTTTCCGAGTTCCGGATGTATGGTCGCCAACCCGGACATTACACCCGTTTTGGGGTAACGTCCGGGTGGCCAGGCGCTCATTTTGTTACTCGGCGATTTGGCGCGAACTGACTTGCCAGCCAAAAACGAGAGGAAGGCTCGTGGAAACGGCTCCCGTGCCAGAGCGCATTTCTCGATAACTCAACGTTTCTCGTAGATGATCTGCCCCATTCGGATGGTCAGCGCCACATGAGCGAAAGCATTGATGTCACGAGCGGGATCACCTTCCAAAAGCGTCAGGTCCGCGTCCATCCCCTTTTTGATCTGGCCTGTGCGAGGCGCGTAGCCCAGGCGTGCAGCGGGTGTTGTGGTCAAAGATGCTAGAATCTGCGGAAAAGTCAAACCTGCACGCGCCATATAGCCATATTCCTTTGTCAGCGCGGAATAATCGGTCAAATAGCCGATATCTGTGCCAAACATGATTTGGCCGTGGACATCGGAGTAGCTCTTTACTTCTCCCAGGATCGAATCGAATGCGTCATCCCTGCTGAAGAGTGTGAGGGTTGGGATCAGCGTGACATTTGCTGCTTTGAGCCGCGCGCTCAACGCCGCATCCCACTTTGAACCCTCCTCGGAGGTGTGGGCCAAAACGTCAACGTGCCCAGCAAGCACAAGCTCCACTCCCTCCAACGTCGAGGGATGTGCGAAGACCAGTTTTCCTTTGCGATGTGCCTCCTCCGTGGCGGCTTTTACAACCGCCAGCGGCATCGGGTAAGGCACGGGTCTGCCGTCGCGCCGCAGCCAGCTCACCACATAGAGCTTAACGATGTCCGCGCCATGAGCAATCTGCTCATCAACGATCCCTAGTTCGTCAGCGGGCGTTGCGGCCTCACCTTTTTCCAATTTCGCAATCATGTCAGGCGGCAAGGATTCTGTCAGGTAATACGGGAGGCCATCCTTGGGAAAGATGATCAATCCAGCTGTCAGAATTCTCGGTCCCGCCACTTCTCCACCCATGATTCTGCGCCGCAGCGCCACGGTGTTTTCGAGAATAGAACCGGTGTCAACAACAGAGGTGAAACCATAGCTAGTAAGCATGTCCTGAAGTTGCTCCGTCAACTGCTGGGCAGGAAGATCTGCCGCATGATCCCACTTCGGTTCCATGAAGTGGACATGGGTATTCCAAAGCCCCGCAACGAGTGTCTTCCCCACACAATCAATTGTCCGCATGCCCTTTGGAACTCGAAGAGTAGCGGCTTCCCCGACGCTGACGATTTTTCCGTTTGCGACGACAACGATCCCATTCACGATTGGCTTCGCATCGGGCGCTGGATAGATGCGGGCCCCGACTAACGCAAACTCTTTGCTTGAACCGACCGACTTCTGTGCCTGGAGCGATAGAGAGCTCCCTGAAAAAATTGCGATTAGCAGGAGGATGACGGAACATCTGTTGGGCCTATCGAAGCGAAATCGCAAGACACCCTCCGAGGAACACTCAAGCTCAAATACGGCATCCTTTACAAAAAAGTTCCAGAGAGTTCCGCCATCAACTTGGAGAACAGCCACGTCCAAATTATCCCATTATTGGTTTCAGGTCTTGACTTCAGGCAAATGCGCAAATTGGGCTGGTGTGAGTCTCGCGGCCACAATGCTGCTTTCAAGCTGAAACTCGAAGGAGCCCGCCTTCCTGAAGTGCGTTGAAGATGACAGGACGCCGAATTGCTGAGGGCGTAAAACGCACGCGTGTGCAAACGCCAATATGTGCCGCGTTGGATGCACGTATGGAGAAGCTTATGCTGTGCTTGCTTTGGCGGCGGTCCGGGGCTATTGAAAGTCTAGGTCCTTTTTGTGCTTTGGGTCTTCCTGTGGACGATACGGAAAGACTTTACCGCTGACGGTGATCTTTGTTTCAGTTGTTGTGACGATTTGGACGTCGTGTTCCGTTCTGGTTTTTATCTCCGGGGGAAGGGTGGTGTTTCTGATGTACACCCTGTTATCCCCCTTTATGGTAAGAGATTCCTTGCCGGTAGCGCGGTTAAGGACGTGCTGTTCAGCAACCGTAAACGATCCATCGGCGTTAACCGATATCACCGTCGCGGTGTGTTGGGGGCCGCGCACGTATTCTTCTATTGAGGGCCTGGGGCTCCTTTCAATTACTTTGCCGCCCTTCGTTACTGTTATGGTCGTCTCAATCACCATTTTGTGGTTGCGAAACTGAAGGGTATCCCCGCGCTTAATTTTGTCTGGCGTGATAAGTTTTCCCCACTGGTAATCCTGGTCTCTAGACCCTGTGATCTTGGCAAAGTCAGAGGCGGTCTTGGCGCCCGCAGCGTTCGCTATCGCAACGGCAAGGTCGTAGCACTCGCCACGACCGACCACAGGCTTGCCGACAAATTGCTCCGCTTCCTTTGCCACCTTCTCATTCAGGGCATCACTGGTACCGTCTGGTTTGTCAGGAGGCGCGGTTTTCGATGCCTTCGTTTCCGTTTTGCCTTTTCCAGGACCACCTTTTGGTCCGAATTGCAACGGACCGGGAACGCGTCCTCCAAGTTCGTCGGGGATTCTACCAAGAGGTCCTGGAGTCCGGGCGTTCCCTTTGGGGTCAAATACCATAGCATCCCCCTTTCAAGCGGCGGTGGTCATGAAATCCCCGATTTTCGGCTGCAGTGATGTGGTAATTCACAAAAACCGCTCAGCATCCACATGGCGATGATTTTGACATTTTGAATCTTACACCTGTTCCGATCAGTGGGTTTCAGGCCAATCAATTCTCTGTTGGCATCTCAGCATGATCAATCACGAAAGTGTCGACCGGACCTTTGATTGGCGTCAGCTCCAGCCCGAGCTGTTCTTTGACGGCTGTGAAAATTGATGGACCGCTCGACCCTGGCGCGCTCAGCTCAGTGCTTGACGGATTCGCCGTGTCCACTGGAGCCCAATGCAATGCGATGGTGTAGCGGCCAGTGAGCCCAGTCTGATCCACGACCTTCCGTCCGAGATCGAAGCGAGCGTAACCGCCCAGATTATTGGCAAATTGCGTCACCGTGCATCCGTGCATCTCGATTACGCCTCTGCGGCCTGCCGTGGTCATGCACATCACACCATATACCGGGCTGTTCCGCAGATCTTCCGGCTTCGTCGCCTCAAACTTCGGTCCACCCTTCGCGACCACAAGCGCATACAGCCGGAACTCCTTGGCCTCGTGATGCACTACAACCTTGAAGCGATCGCCCAGGAGTTGCTGCAGCATGGCTCGGCGCTGTTCAGCAGTGAGGTTGGGGTACTTCGACACGTCGTACTTCGCCTCGATGTCAAAGCGTGCCTTATCCAGCCACGCCGGACCTCCGGACCAGAGACTGTCGTCAGTAATGCCGTAGGCCCCGTCCAATGCCCACCTTAGCGTCACGTCCGTGGCGTGCACACCGTCCGGCGTGAAGGACATATTCCACCGCGGATTGGGATTCGTGTTCTGCCGGATGCTAGCTACTTCGAACGTGGGCGTGTCAGCCGGCGTGGTCGCAGTCTGAGCAAATAGCGGGGCATGCGCGATCGCCAGATAGGCGATGATCGCGGGCACAACTTGCCTGAAACTTCCGTCGTCCATCCGTCCAGCCCTCCCATGAATAACCTGACTGGGAGACGTTTTCTCGGTATTGACCGCTCGACTTTCTGCAACTTTCCCACTCTTTTGCGTCGTTGGCGTATTGTCGCCCATACGGAAGTAATCGCTATTTTGTCTCGGTTCATGCCAAATCGCCAACTCACTCATCGATGAATCGCATTCCACATGGACGAGAGTTCGGCATTTCGTCCACTTGCCAAAGGCATAGATTCCATCTGAATTGCTGGATGAGCGCATCGGCCTGCCGGCATCAGCTGAGAACTCACTTGACTTGCGATAGTCGGATGTCTACCATCGGTTCCCAGATCAAGGGTCGAATATCTTCCATGGCAAGCAGACACAGAAATCGGGAATTCAAACACTCCCGATTGAATCGCAGTTGAAGCAGATGCCCGAGGCTGTGCCACGAGGATTCTCCACCGAGGAGAGTTGAAATGAGATGGTGGCAACTGAAGAAAAGGAACGCGGACCTGGAGCGGGAGTTGCATTCTGATCTGGAATTAGAAGAGGAAGAGCAACGGGAAAGCGGCTTGTCGCCGGAAGAGGCGCGATACGCGGCCCGGCGCGCTTTCGGCAACGCGACCTTGATAAGGGAACAGACCCGCGAAACTTGGGGCTGGACGCCAATTGAACGTTTGTTGCAGGACCTTCGTTATGCAGTGCGGCAGCTGCGGAGGTCTCCAGCGTTCACCTTTGTCGCCCTGCTCATCATGGCATGCGGTATCGGCGCCAGTACAGCGGTCTTCAGTATCATCGATTCGGTCCTCCTGCGCCCCTACGCCTTCCGCGACCCCGGGCAGATCGTGGTCTGGCGCGAGGTGGTGCAGGAAGCGATCAAACAGTATCCCTCCGTCCCTGACAATTACCGTCACTTCCTTTATCTGAGATCGCATGCGAACACGATCCAAGACGCAGCGCTTATTCAGAACGCATCCTTCGCCGTCACGGTGGGCGGAGATCATCCCCGCATCGAAAAAGGGCTCAATGTCTCGCCTAACTTTTTCTCGGTGTTGGGCGTGACGCCAATGGTGGGTCGCACCTTCCTCCCGGAAGAGGCGCAGCCGGGCAAGAATGGTGTGGTTCTAATCAGCTGGGTTGCATGGAAGAATCTGTTTCACGGCGACCCCAGCCTTGTGGGTCGCACCGTCAAGATAAAGGGCCAATTGGCAACGGTCATTGGCATTCTTCCCCGTAGTTTCGAGTTCCCGGTAATCAATGAAATGCGCGGTGGTGCGAGCCCTGACCAAACGTCCCCATATGAAGTGTTCCAGCCATTCGTCCCACAGGGAGACGATCTCACTTCAGACGACGGCGATTTCGCCTTCCTCGCCATCGCACGTCTAAAGCAGGGCGCAACCGTCGGCCAGGCGTCCACAGAACTCTCCGGTATGCTGAGCGCTTATTCAGCCACCAATCACTTGCCCATACACCTGAGCGCTATCGTCGTGCCGCTCTCGCAGGAAGTGACAGCCAACATCGGCAAGGCGCTATGGCTCCTTCTCGCGGCGGTTCTTGGTCTCCTGCTCATTGCCTGCGTGAATCTCGCCAGCCTGCAACTGGCGCGAGCCATGGTGCTTGAGCGCGATAACGCGGTTCGCGCCGCACTCGGAGCCGGGCGGACTCGCCTGATTCAAGCAGCATTGATGGAAATTGTAGTCCTCTGTCTCACCGGAGGAACTGCCGGCATTCTTCTGGCACTCGGCGGAGTTCGGCTGTTGGCAGTCATCGCGCCGGAAAACCTTCCCCGCCTGCGCGAAATCCATATCACTTGGCCCGTCCTATTGTTCGCTTGCGGAGTCTCAGCAATCACCGCACTGCTCTCCGGCATATTTCCCGCTCTGAGTTCACTCCGTTCCAATCCTCAGCGCGCGCTGCAGTCATCTTCGACGCGCGTAATTCGCGTGGGCCAGGCCTCCTTCGCCCGCAGACTGCTCATTACCTTTGAAATCGCATGCACAGTCGTGCTCCTCATTGTTACCGGCCTTGTGGTGCGCAGCTTTTCCCGTGTCCTTAATCAGCAGCATGACTTCGACGCGAAGCATGTCATCCTCGCCGAGGTGGATCTTCTTAGTCCGCGGTACGAAGTGGCGAACGACTCCGGAGATTCCGCCCGTTCCGAATTCATTGATCGCGTGCTCGACAAAATTCGCTCGGCTCCAAGCGTGGAGTTCGCTGGCATCACCAGCACCATGCCCCTGAGCGGCGATGCAGCCGTGCACAGCATCTACCGTCCGGACCACCCGCTACCGGAGGGCGAAGTTCCCACGGCCAACCTGCGCAACGTCAGCCCCGGATATTTCGCGACGATGCAGACGCGGCTCATCGCCGGCCGCGAGTTTACCGCTAGCGAACGCTCTCATCCGCAAAGCGCAATCATTTCTCAAACAGCGGCACAAGCAGCGTGGCCCGATAGCCAGGCGCTTGGCCGCCAATTCAAATTCGATGGGCGCATTTACACCGTGACCGGCATCGCCGCCGATGCCCGCATCGCGAATCTCAAGGAGAACATCCCCGTCGTCTACTTGCCTTTCTGGCACGATCCTCCCGGCTCCGTATTTTTCCTTGTGCGTACTTCCCGTACCCTCGACGAATTCGCGCCGGCGATTCGGCGCCAGGTCTGGGATGTTGACTCCTGAAGCCGCCATTCCTGTCATCGAAATGCTCGATACGCAAATGGCACAGTCGGTTGCGCCGGAGCGTTTGCAGTCAATCGTTCTATCGTCGTTTGGCATCGCGGCGCTGGTCCTCGCGATCCTCGGAGTCTATGGTGTTCTGATGTATTCGGTCTCGCTCCGAACACCTGAATTTGGCATCCGCGTTGCGCTCGGATCGAGCAAGGTTTCGCTTATACGCCTCGTTTTACTCGAAGCCCTGATGCCTGTCGGTGGAGGTATCGTGCTCGGCCTGTTGACATCACTTGCAGCCACCCGCGCCATCCGCAGCCTGCTTTACGAAACCAGCCCCGCTGACCCGGCATCGATGGGCATCAGCGTGGGCGTTCTGCTTGTTGCCACATTCGTCGCCGCATTTCTGCCGGCATACCGTGCCTCACGGGTTGACCCCATCAGGGTCCTGCGCAGCGAATAAAGGAAACCCACAAATTGGCTTTTTTCGACTCTGTCCACGTGCGCGGTGGCGGCTTAGCTGGCAGTTATTTATAAAATTCGATATTTTTGGGTCCTTTTTGTGATTTGCAGTTCAGCGGCGGTGCTTAAAAGGGTTCACTTTAATAGAGAAAGGAACTCTGGTGTCTGGAACAAAAGTGGACTGGGGGACATAAGGCGGCACGCCGTCGGCGAGGGGAACGCGATGGGCGAAGGCCGGCTGACTGGGGGCGGGGACCGGAGGCGCCTCTGCCACCGGGCCGGGAGCGGGTTCGGGCTTCCACGGCACGCCGGGACAGGCGGGGACACTAGGCCCAGCTTCTTCCTGGGTGGGGGCAGGGGTTGTGGCCTGCTGCTTGCGAAGCCACGCGGATTGATAGATTTGCGCGTTGACAGGCGGAGGGGCTGATTTCTTTTCCGCAGAGACGGCGCGACGGTCGGGGATGAAGTCTTGCATGGCAATGATCATGGAGAGGGCCTTGACCTGTCCGGTCATACTGTTTCTGGTCATTTCGGGGCTGAGCTTGGCGAGCTCCCAGAGGCGGTTTAGTACTTGTTCGCGGTCCGGGTTCAGGCGATGCAATCCGTCCACGGCACGCCCCACGGCCAGCCGGGGCAGGCGGGACAGGTCGGCCTCTTGCTGAACGAGCTGTTGCTGCACGGCGGCGCGGTGCTCGAGCATGTAGTCGCGGACGCGGGGTTTGGCTTTGGTGTAGGCGGCGGAGTCGGGGTTGAGGCGGACGGCTTCGGCGGCTTGACGGTCGGTCATGGCGCCAGAGAGGACCAGGTGGGCAAAGGCTATTTCCTGATCGGTGAGGGGATCGTTGACTTTACTTTTGGGCATGGTGGCTCCTGCAATTTGAGAGAAGTTAGGGACAGAGGTTTCCACCGCGCTTGGAGGCGCGGTGGGATGCAAGAAAAAATCCCGCCGCGGCGGGATGCTTGGATTGCTTCATTTGAGACAGGGATCGGGTGTGACACCGGACAGCGTTAAAGCTGTCCTTCGCTCGCCTTAGGCCGAAACTACCGGCAACTGCCGGCTAGCCAGCGGTCCGCGAGAGGCAACCGGCTGCCGAAATCGTCTGCAAACACGATATAGCGCGCTGCGGAATCGGATCTAGTCGCCGACACTCTTTTCTTGAATCGCCGGTTATCGTTTCGAAGGTTACTTTCGGTTTACTGGTAACCTGGCGGTCAGAGCCTGCAATGCCACCGATTGAAGCTCGCAGGCGCTGCTGTACCGCGTCACTGGAGCCCGGTCGAGGACCAGTCCCGCAGGGACGACTGAGCATATAGCCCACCGTGGCGGATGAAACCGTCCCGGCGTCCACGGCGCAGGTCACGGATTTCGTTTGTAATCGCAAACTAAGACGGTGAGATCATCCGCTTGAGCCGAGGACCAACCTTTCACAGTATTTAGGATCAAGTCGGCGGCTTCTTCGGCAGTCATATTTTCGCTTGTCCGCAGCAGGCTACTAAGGCGCTCATGCCCGAACTCTTCCTCGTCGGCGTTCGCCGCCTCGACCACTCCATCTGTATAGAGTAGGAGTCGATCTCCCTTCAGAAGCGGCCTCGTCGTCGATGTGTAGATCGCCGATGATAAAAGAGCCAGCATTAGTCCGTTCTCTTCTACCTGGGATATCTGCCCCTCTCTCAGCAGAAGCATGGGGGGATGTCCAGCGGCGGCGTAGCATAATTCGCCGCAGCCGGGGTCCAAGTGGGCGTATGCAGCAGTGACAAATTGATTCTGCGTGTTTCCGCAAAGAGCTTCATTTACACCCGCGAGCAAGCGGTCAGGGTTCGCAGCGTGGTGCCGCTGTGACTGGATAGCCACCTTGACCATCGAAGCTATCAATGCCGCGGGCACGCCGTGTCCCGATACGTCCGCTATGAGCAATCCCACCGTCCCGCTTTCGCTGTAAATGAACTCATAAAAGTCGCCCGCGACGGAGGTCATCGGCAAATACCTTGCCGCAACCGTGAAGTGTTCTGAGACGGAGAATGCCGTCGGAAGGATAGAGAGTTGAATGCGCCGTGCGACGTCAAGCTCTTTTTGAATGGAGCTTAACTGCAGATCGCGCTCCAGCGCCCGTTGAGCTGCCACATATCCAATACAGCACAAGAACACCGCGAAACCATAAAGCTCAATCGATGGTCGATGGCCGAAAAGATTTGCTGCATTTGTCCATAGAACAAAGCCCACAAAGATAAGCAGACCAGCGCGAAATACGGCAGTGCCCTTTTCGACCACAGGCTCGCGGAAGACCAGGATAACGAGTGAAACTGAGCCGGCAATAACGCAAACACTGTTCAAATCGTCGAGCAACTGCAACGGCAATCCTAGAAAGATTGCCACGATCAAACACATCTCGACCAGGCACACTAGATAAACGATCACGCGGCCGGTACGGCCGACCAAGCCGCTCACCCCAAAGAATTGGAAGGCTGGGATGGACACGAAGAATTGAAGTGCCATCTGTACCTTATCCAGGAGAGGGGACGGATGTGCCATGAGGCCGTGCATGCTTGATTGCATCCACAGCCGGGCGCCATACAAAGCGGAGAACCACGCAAAGAAAGAGAGCAGCTGATCGAATCTTCGGCGGATGAGCGAGAACGCAACCGCTACCAGGGCGATCGTGATCGATGCTGCGGCGATAAACAGAGGCAGTTCATCCCCACGAAAGGCGCGCAACACGTCGTCGGCGGTAGGCTGCATTCGTGAATATAATACCCGGCTCGAAAAAGATCACGGCCTGGCGATCCCGCCATTCATCATGGATTCGGACGGGACCAGGTTGGGGCGCCGGTACACCCGTTTCGAGCGCTCGTAACCATTCAGGAGAAGATCCTCGTGTGAGGCAAACATAACGATATATGAAATTGCTCTCTCTCCAAAACTTCCTGAACTTGCTGAGAGGCGCTCATGCTTTCGATGAGTGCGTCGGCCTGTTGAGGAAATGATGTCTTGTAACGTTAGTGTGATCGATCGCACTAAACCCCTAGGCCGCCCGGAGCGGGAAGTGTTGTAATGGTGCGGTTCCCGGCTTGCGGGATTCCAACCGCCACAGTTCTGCTAAGTTTTTCAGCCGGAATTTACCCTACCGCTTCATTTTCTCGAAAGGAGCAAAAGCTCATGGATGATCCTCGAGATATCTACAAAATTCGTGGCGTGGTAACCGGGCGCGACAGCCAGCCAGTGCGGGGTGCCCGCGTGGTTGTCTGGTGGCAGCATATCCGCAACCGCTCGGAGCTGGCGTTCGGAGAGACATCTGAGCGCGGCCATTACGAGATCAGCTACAAAGTGCCCCCCAACGAGCATCTGCCCGTATTGCTGGTCGTCGAGGCGGTTTCTGAATTCCTCGAAGCGCCGCTGTTATCGCCCCAAACTCCGGCTCAACCCGATCTGGAGATCGATCTCCATTACCAATCGCCTGACCAGTCGCAGTGGACAAATCAGGTCAGGCTCATCGAACCGCTGCTCGACGGCCTCAGCCTGAGCGAAATCGTCGAGAACAGCACGCACCAGGACCTTTCGTTTCTCGCCCAGGAACTGGGGCAAAGCGCCGAAAATCTAATGCAGGTGGCGGTGGCGGCCCGAATGGAGGCCGCTTTTTCTGTCGCCGCGCCGGTGTTTTATGCATTTCTTTACCAGCAGACGCCAAGCTCGTTGCCGACGCCATTGCTCGACGCCAGCCAGGACTTTACCCTGATCGACGCACTGGTCCAGAACATCGGCTCACTGATCTTCGCCCTGTCTGCCGATGTGCAGCAAGGCGCTCTCATATCCGCGGTCGCTCTCGACCTCATCGACCCGCGCTTTACCGACAGAATTCCGGAGATCGTGAAGCAGCTTCAGGCACTGCGCGTGACGGACATGCTCAACCAGCCCTACCTGGTGGGCAGCGCCACGCTCTCTCAGATCCTCGGCGCGGCAGCGGTCCCCGCGGCACAGCAGCAGGCTTTTTCGCAGGCCCTGGCAACGAATACACAGGCGATGCGCAATTTCTGGCGCACTTTGGGAGACGGTCAGCACGGCTTCACGGCGGCAGAAGCATCGTCGATCGAACGCGCACTGTCTATCGGCGCGTTCGTGAAGAACTATGTGCCGCTGATCGACAACTTCATCCAGGAATTCAACAGCGGAACCTACAAGTCCCTCTCGGACCTGGCGCGGCTCAGCCTGCAGGACTGGATTCAGATGGTAACCAAGACGGGCCCACCTCCGGGAATCGATGCCGCGGGGACATTGACGCCTGTCGAAGTCTTTGCGAGCGTTGTGTACACGCGCGTCACACGTGCTTTTCCCACAGCGGCCCTCTCCAACAGGATCGCCTCCGGGAACGTGGTTGCTCAGGCGCAGCAGCAGCCTTTGCAACAGTTCTTTCAGAACAATCCCGACCTGGAGTTGATCAAGTACAACATCCCGGTTTATCTTGCCGCGCAAGGCACCGGCGCATTCAAAGGAATTAACCAGGCGGACCAGCCGGCCGTGATCGCAAACCTTCGCGTTTTCCAGCGGGTTCTGCGCGTGGCTCCGAACACGGACGCCGCTCAGGCTCTGCTTGGCATCGGCATTCAATCGGCAACGCAGATCGCCACCATCGGCCAACAGCAGTTCTTCATCAAAGCGACAGCCGCCGGGTTGACCAGGAAAGAAGCAACCCAAGTCTATTATGCGGCGGCCCAGCGATACGCTAATGTCGTGTCGCTCTACATGAAGTTGAACTTCAATGCCACGGGCGTTCTGCCAACTATGGTGGGGAACGTAAATGACATGGTTCCCCCCGTGCAGCAGGCCATCCAGAGCGACCCATCGCTGGCCACGCTCTTCGGCTCGGTCGACTATTGCGAGGTGGACGATTGCACCACGGTGTTGAGCCCGGCAGCGTACCTGTGCGATCTGTTGCTGTGGCTGCGAAACCACCCCCAGGGCGCGCAGACGGCGCTCGATGTGCTCGACGCCCGCAGACCGGACATTCGCAATCTGCTTCTCAATTGCCCCAACACTGATACGGAGCTGCCCTACATCGACCTGGTGAACGAGTTGCTGTCAGACATGGTCAGCCCGCCAACCGATCCCAGCTCGAACATCAACCCCATATGGAAGCAGACATCCTATGGCCTGACATCGGAACAACTGAGCGCGGCGCCGGAATATTTTAACCAGCCGGCATTTGTGACGCTCTTCAGCGCGGTCTATCCGCAGAGCCTGCCTTACAGCACCGGGCTCGACGAGCTTCGCACGTATCTCCAGCAGTGGAACCTTCCGCTCTGGCAGTTGCGGCAGGCGCTGTTGCCGCTCAGTGGTGCGACTGTCGATCAGCAGGCGGCGGTGGCAGCCGAACGTCTCGGCATGAACGTGATTGCTGAAAACCTGGTGACGCAATCGAACACCACACCAGCATTCCTGGCGACCGTCTGGAACACTGCGGATTTTTCTTCGACTGGTCTTGCTGCTGTGCCGGCGTTTCTGCAGGCTGCCTCGCTGACTTATGAATCGCTGCTTGAGCTGCTCCAGGTGACGTGGGTGCAGGGCGGCCTCAACATCACGATTGGGGGCATCAACGACTCGTGCCAGACGGAGACGCAGGCGCTCACGCCGTCGCCGCTGGATCCGGGATTTCTGGATCGAGCGCAGCGGTTCCTGCGGCTGTGGCTGACCACCGGCTACAAGATGTGGGAGTTGGATCTTCTGCTCAACGCTCCGAGCATCGGTAACGGAACGCTGGACGAGAATGCTTTGATCGCACTGCAGGCCTTCTGGCAGTTGCAGAATGTGACCGGATTGGCAGTGAATCAGCTTCTGGCCTTCTACCAGGACATCGACACTGGAACGCACCGCGATCCGGATGGCAGCACCACAACGCCGCTTTATGCACAGGTCTACCTGAACCCGACGGTGACCTGGGTTGCTCCCGATCCTGACCTCGTGAACCTGCCGGCGGGAGGCGCGATTGGCGATACGGTCTTGAGCGACCACCTGAAGGCGCTGCAACCGGCGCTTGGAGTATCAGGGGCCGATGCGGCCACGCTCTTCGGACTTACGGACAACACGCTCACCCTGGACAACCTCAGCCTGATCTATCGCGTTAGCGCACTCGCACAAGCCTCGAAATTCTCCATTGCAAACCTGCTCGCCGTGGCCACGCTTCTCAATCCCGCGGCCGCGAGCCAGTCTGCGGCAGTGGCCACGTTCTTTGCTTCGCCCGCGGCTACGCTTGCGTTTCTCGCGCAGCTTAAGAACATCCTGCAATCCGGCCTGTCGCTCGACGCACTGACTTATCTTTTGACTCCTCCGGTCATCCCTCCCGTAACAACCACGACCACGCTCACAGCAGCCATCACCAACTCACAAACCACCATTACCGTTGCCGGTGATACGGGTTTCCCAACGCCCAACTTTTCCATCGCCATTGGCGCAGAGATTTTGTTGGTCACAGCTGTCGGCGGCGTTGGCAACACAACCTGGACCGTGCTGCGCGGCCAACAAGGCACGACCGCAGCCTCGGCTTCCATTGGAGCCGCGGTAACTCCCGCGGGAAACGGCGGTTGGGCGACGACCACGCAGATGACTCCGGCAAACATTGCGGCGGCGCTCAGCACAGTGCAACTGGCGATCGTCAAGCTGCTTTCGGCCGGCACCACGCTCGCAGCGGCGATCGGTGCGACAGACACCACCATTACCGTGGCCAGCGATGCGGGATTTCCCACAGCCGCTTTCTATGTCTACATCGGCTCGGAGATCGTTCAGGTGACCGCGACGAGCGGCACCGGCAACACCACCTGGACGGTTCTGCGCGGACAGCAGGGTACGACGGCGGTCGCAGCGACGGTCGGGGCATCTGTGACACCCACCAGCGGCGACATGGATGGTGCGGTGATCGCCGCAGTTGCCGCCAACGCCTATCCCACGGGACGCCTCACCGCTGGCAAACGACGTTACCGCACTCATCCTGGAGACGGTCGACTTGCCCGGCGCCGGCAAGAGCCTGCTGTCCGTGCTTGAAGAACCGTCGCTGATCGCGCCCACCGGTACCATCACTATCGCCGGGACTCCGGTTGCTGGCGACATACTCACAACCGTTCTGACCGCTCTGAACGGAACCACGGCTACTGTGTCGTACACGCTTGCGCCCGCCGATGCCGGCGACGTGAACCAGACTGCGTTTGATTTCGCGCAAGCGATCAACGCCTCGACCGCTGTGGCAGGCCCGAATGCGTTCCTCGCCACCTGCACATCGTCAGGAGCAGTGATCACGCTGACGGGCTTAACCCCCGGCGCACCCGGCAGCAACGTGACCTGCACCAATGCGGCGCAGCCGGGCAGCGCGGGTCATGCATCCGTGACTCCGCAGTTGACGGTGCTCAATGGCGTGCCGGCGGCGACACAGGCAAACTTCCCGACGCAATTCATGGCGATCCAGCTCTTCGACAAGATTGCCGTGCTGGTGCGCGGCCTGCGGCTGGTTTCGACCGACCTTGGCTGGTTGCTGGCCAATGCCGCGGTTTATGGCGGGCTCGACCTGACGCAGCTTCCGGTGGCGCCCGTGCAGCCGCCGCTCAACCTGACGCTGCTGCTGACGACGCTGCTGACCATCAAGCTGGCGCGCACGTTTATCGCAGCCTTACCGTCTTCTGCTGTGCAGACTCTCTATGACGTGATCAGCGGCGTAAGCTCGGCCACGCTGGCGACCGAAGCGCAGGCACAGAATGCGCTGGCAACTGTCTCCGGCTGGCCGCTGGCCGATATTGAGGCGTTCGCTCCGGCGCTCGGACTGGTCTATCCCGCCAGCTACACGCAGCCATCGGTTTACGATGCGCTGCGCACCCTCGAAGCAATGTCGCAAAAGGTGACTGCGAGCGGCCCCGTCTCAACCACGGCAAGCACTACGCTCGCCGCGGCCATCGACAACACGCAAACGACAATCACAGTGGCCAGTGCGATCGGCTTCCCCGCCCCGAATTTTTACATCAACATCGGCGCGGAGATTTTGCTGGTCACCGTCGTGGGCGGAACGGACAACACAAGCTGGACCGTTCTCCGCGGGCAGCAAGGCACGACGGCCGCAGCGGCGGCCAGCGGCGCAACCGTGACCCCGACCAATGGCGCACAGATCGTGAGCTGGGGCAGCGTTCCAGCGGATGAGATCAGCGCGGAAAGCATGGCCGCAAGCGCGCTCGGCGTGCTGAAAGCGCAGCAGGCGACCGAGGGTGCCTGGCTGGCTCTTGCACCCACGCTCATGAACCCGATCCGGGAACGCCGCTCGGCGGCGCTGCAGGCGTATCTCACCGGCCAGCGGGACGGCTCCGGCAATCTCATCTACCAGGACGTCGATAAGCTCTTCGACTACTTCCTTATCGACGTTCAGATGAGCTCATGCATGCTGACTTCGCGCATCGTGCAAGCGTACATCGCAGTGCAGATCTTCGTGGAGCGCTGCTTCATGAACCTGGAAACGACTCTGTGGAACTCCACAGCGTCGGGCGTGATTGTGAACCAGGACACAGACGATACGTGGAGCCAATGGGCATGGATGAAACGCTACCGCATCTGGGAGGCGAATCGCGAAGTGTTTCTGTATCCGGAGAACTGGCTCATCGAATCGCAGCGCCCCAACCGGAGTGAGATCTACCAGAAGCTGGAACAGGAAGTGCATCAGGGAGACAGCACAACGGACTATCTGGAAACCGTGGTGCTGAACTATATCGACCGGCTGGACGGGCTGGCGCACCTCCATGTGACCGGCACCTGCGAGGACCCTCAAACGCAGACCATCTACGTGGTGGCGCGCACGCTGGCCGATCCACCAGTCTTCTACATCCGCTCCTATGCCAACGGCGCATGGTCCGGCTGGACGCAGATTCCACTGGACATCAAGGCGCATCAAGCAATTCCAGCCATGTATCGCGGCCGCGTTTGCGTCTTCTGGCTCGACATCAAAGCCACCAACGAACCCAAACAGACCACCACGTCTCCGCAGGCTTCTTCTTCACCGCCGAGCGGGAATGTGAATCGGTACATGGCGATCGGCGTTAATTTCAGCGTCTTCCGCAACGGCAGCTGGACGCCGGCGCAATCGGCGAAGGGCAAGCTCTTCGATAAGCCGATCTTCGACTCGACAGCGCAGGCCGGCGATTCCAAGTCGATCGAATCGCTCTACACGCTCAAAGTGCAGATGCAGACGCCCACGCCCGGACTTGGCGCGGCGTTGTTCCTCGACGTCTTCCGGCTGGGGACGTTCAACGTCAAGAACATGTACAACGAGCCGAACGACCCGTTGAACTATCAAGTCACCGGCGGCAGCCAATCGATCGCGGTGCATCTTGGCCGGGCTGTCTTCGACGGACGATTCAGCGATCTGGAGTTGAACAACTTCATCGTGCCCGGGGTGTATCCCGATGACTTCCAAAGCGGCGTGAACTACGCCTTTGGAGTGCCTCTGCTGCTGCACTCGAAAAGCACCTATGGGCCGGACGCGCAACCGCTGATTCCTCTCACCGGCGCGGATCCAAACCTTACTGGCGAATCGGGCATGCTTCCCATCGCCGGAGCCTTGACTGCATTCCCGAACGCTACATCCGCGGGGCAGACGATCCAGCTCAATTTTCCCGCGGTTGCATACGAGCAGAACTACGGGCCGCTGGTTACGGTTCCGCTGCCGATGCGCGTGGTTGGGCCATGCACCGATCTCAACCTGAATCCGACATCGTACTTTTTCCTGCAGGACACGAGGCGCAGCTACTTTGTTGAAACGCCGAAATATTACTGGACAGGGAGCTTTTTTTCGCCGGCGGTGCCTTCTGACCCGAGTAGCGCTCCGTATGAGGTTCTCTATCAGTTCCACCCCTTCTATCACGCCTTCACCCGGCTCGCGTGGAACCAGCTCGGAGCCGGCGGCTTCGACCTTCTGTATGACCCGGACTTTCAGCAGGCGCCGGACTCGGTGGATCCCAGCTACACCGACGTCTTCAGCTTCCAGAACGGCTATCAGCCGACATCGCGGGTGGAATGGGATCTCGCCGACGCTGCGACCACTCTCGCCGCGGGGATCTCGTCGAGCCAGACGGAGATTACGGTCGCCAACAACATCTGGGTTCCGCTGCCCGCGTTCTATGTCTACATCGGGTCGGAGCTGCTGCAGGTGACAGCGGTAAGCGGGACCAACCGGACGTTATGGACCGTCAACCGCGGACAATCGGGAACGACCGCCGCGGCTGCCGCGGCCGGCGCTCAGGTAACTCCTAAATCGACAAGCCAGGACAGGCAGTTCCTTGACTTCACGCCCAGCGGAACCTTCTCGGTTTATAACTGGGAGCTCTTCTACCATATCCCTCTTTACATCGCTCAATTGCTCAGCCAGAACCAGCAGTTCGAGGACGCGCAGACGTGGTTCCGATACATCTTCGATCCCACACGCCAGGGAAATGACCCCGTGCCGCAGCGATTCTGGATTCCGAAGCCGCTGCGCGGACTCACCAGCGCCGAGATCCTGCAGCAGCAAATCAACATTCTGCTCGCCGAGGTGAACCAGGGCGATCCCGACGCAGTGGCGCAGATCAATGCCTGGCGCCAGGACCCCTTCAATCCCTTCGTGCTGGCGGACATGCGCCCCGTCGCTTACATGAAATCGACGGTAATGTCGTATCTCGACAACCTCATCGCGTGGGGCGACAACCTGTTCGCGACTGAGTCGCGCGAGGCATTGAGCGAAGCGACGCTGATCTATGTGATCGCGTCAGAGATACTGGGGCCGACGCCTTCAGCGGTGCCTCCCCCGGCGCATGCCGATATGTCGTACACGCAATTGGAACCGCTGCTCGATGCATTTGCCAATGCCATGGTCAACATCGAGAATGCGATCGGCGGCGCAGGCGGAAGCGGATGGGAGGGGATTTCCACTCATGGAAATCTTCCCCTGCCACAGACCTTCTACTTCACCATTCCGCCCAACGAACAACTGCTCGGCTATTGGGATACGGTCGCCGACCGGCTCTACAAGCTGCGCCACTGCCAAAACATTGCCGGAGCGCCCCTGCAGTTGGCGCTCTTCGATGCTCCGATCGACCCCGGCCTGCTGATTGCCGCGCAGGCGGCAGGAGTAGATTTATCGAGCGTTCTCAGCGACCTTGGCGCATCGCTCCCGAACTATCGCTTCACGGCACTTTATCCGCAGGCGCTGGACTTTGTGAATGCGGTACGTGCCTATGGCAGCTCGCTGCAGGCGGCCCTGGAAAAAAGCGATGCCGGAGCGCTCGCCTTGATGCAACAGACGCTGCAGCAACAGTTGCTGTCAGACGGCAGCGACGTGCTCGACTGGCAGGTTCAGCAGGCGGAAAGCAACCTGGCGGCCCTGAACGACGCCTGGACGCTGGCACAGCAAAAACGCGACTTCAACAATAACCTGACCGAACCAAGCAACTTTGCCAACGTGGCAGAATGGGCGGGCTTGACCGCAAAAGCTGCAGGCGCGATTCTCAAAACGATTGCGGCAGCGATGCACACGACGGCAACGGTTGCCTATCTGCTGCCGGCGGGCACAGCAGGAGTGAGCGGCTTTGGCGGCACGCCCCAAGGCGCGTTCACCGAAGGCGGCAAGAACGTCGGCGATTCCTCAAAGGCGGCGGGATGGGGCATGACGAACTGGGCCGATGTGTTGGATATTGCTGCCACCATCTCGACCACCATCGGAGGCTGGCAGCACAGGCAGGACAATGCGGCCGAAGCTGGAAAAGAAGCGCAAACGCAGATGGACCAGACGCAGAACCAGATCAATGCCGCGCAGTTTGCCCTGCAGATTGCGCAGCAGAATCAGACTCTGCATCAGGAACAGATCGACAATATTCAGAAGCAGATCGACTTCCTCAACGACAAGTTCACCAATAACAGTCTCTATGACTGGATGGTAAGCAGTCTTTCAGCCACTTACTTCCAGAGTTACCAACTGGCCTACCAGATGTGCAAGCAGGTTGAGCGCTGCTATCAATTCGAACTCGGCATCGAGAACAGCTCCTTCATCCAGTTCGGCTACTGGGACAGCCTGTACAAAGGACTGCTGGCCGGTGAAACACTGAACCACGATCTGCGGCGCATGCAGTCGTCCTATCTGCAGCAGAACAAGCGGCGCTATGAGATGAGCCGATACGTCTCCCTGGGGGTGCTCAATCCGGGCGCTCTGCAAAATCTGCTGGTCAACGGATCCTGCGACTTCACTCTGTCCGAGTCGCTCTTCGATAACGACTATCCCGGTCATTACAATCGCCGCCTTACACGCATGAGCGTAACTGTTGTCTATCCGAGCCCGGGAAAATTCGACAACATCAAGGCCACGCTGACCATGGTTTCAAACCAGGTTCGCGTCAAGACCGACGTCACATCGGGATATCCGGAGAGCCCCGCAGGCGCGGATCCACGCTTTATCTATAACTACGCCGCAAACTCGCAAAGGATCGTGATGGGCAATGCGCAGGATGATCCGGGCCTGTTCATCACGGCCATTGCCAGCAACATCGCCGATCAGCGCTACTTGCCATTTGAAAACGCCGGCGCGGTGAGCTCCTGGCACCTGGAGATGCCGCAGATCAACAACGAAGTAGATCTTTCCACGGTGGGCGACGTCGTCCTCCACCTCTACTACACGGCTCTCGACGGGGGCGACGGCCTCAAGAGCGCGGTGCAGGCGAACAATCTCGCGAACCTTCCGGTCTCCGGCATCAAGATATTCAGTGCGCAGAACGATTTCGGGGCGCCCACCGCGACCGCCGCCAACCCGTACCCGCTCACGCCATGGCAGGTCTTCCTGACTGCCGGTGCGACGCAGAAACTCACGCTTGCTATCTCTCCGTTGAAGTTCCCGGCATGGACACGCGGCAAGACAATCACCGTGTCCAGCCTCACAGTTCTTGCCATTGCTTGGCCAACGACGACTTTCGTACTCGTGCCCCAGCCGCCGTTGCCCACCACGCCGATTACCATGACCCCGGTGGCCGGCGTCTCAGAGCCCAATCTAGTCTCGGCAACGATACCCACACCGGGCACGCTGCCGGCCACATGGACTTTCGAGATGCAGCAGCAGGGCGCGCCAGACTTCCAGTCGCTGACCAAAAATGTGATTGGCGACGTGATCCTGGTGGTGAGCTATGACGCGAGCTAATGCAGTACCCGAAGTCCCGGCTCTTGTGCAGCGAACGCTCGATCGCCTCGTTCGCGTCTTTGCGCCCGAACGAGTAGTGCTCTTTGGCTCTTACGCCAAGGGCACTACACACAGCGGGAGCGATGTGGATCTGCTCGTGATCGCCAATTTCATGGGCAATCCCGCCGTCCATCAGCGTCACGCTCAGCAACTGGCTGCCGACTGCTTTCCCGCGATCGACATTGTCCTCGCCACTCCTGCTGAAGTTGCTGAAGCAGGAACAGCGAAATCGCCGTTCCTGCTGTCGGTTCTTGAAACGGGCCGCACTATCTATACTGCCCCGGGACATCGAGACTGATCAGACCTGACACCAGGGATAGATCCGGGCGCTCATGTCGCCCGGAGGGACTCTCAATTTATGCCAAATCATCAATTCACTCATTCAAACCAGATCGGTACCGAGAGGTCGGCATGGCTCCGGGAATCCGGGACCTAAATCCCCGATTCACAGGATCCTCCCGTTTCATAGGACTAATCCCGGGAACTGCCGCCCGACTCGCGCTCAACGAGTGCGTTGGCCTGATGACGTGACGCAGACCTGGAGCGCGAGTTGCGTTCTGATCTGGAATTGGATGAGGAAGAGCGCCCCCGCGAGGGCCGAGAGGGATCGGACAGCCACGGGGCACCGCTGACTTCGTGAGTGCGATTCAGACACTACAGTCGAACCCACAGAGCTTGGGACCTGCGCCGTGCCTGGTGACGCTCTTCAGACGGTTACCAGCAGAGCACTTGCTCGCGATTTGGGTGGCGCCTATCCTCTTGTCTTTTCCACAAGCGGCCGATAAATAAAACCTGTTGGGTTCTGCCAGTCAGCCGATATAGCGGTGGGAGGAGTTACAACATGGAATACTGCAGTAAAACTCATGTGCAATGTCTGCTGGTTTCTTCTAGATATCCCCCTCACTTGAGGGGCGTGCTAGCTATGTTACACGCCCACGGCATTCACGCCGAAGAGTGTCTACATTGCCCGCGGGGATCCGATGAGTTGGTGTCCGCTCTCATGGTTTCCATGGAAGATTATCCTCGCGCCTCAGCCCTTGCAGATTCAGTTGTACCGATGTTAAATGTGATGGCTTATTGAACTCCAATCCAGCGTTTGAGCCGCCGACACTTCCTCTACCGATCTGGGGCTGCTCCGCGATTAATCATGGATTCGCACGGGACCGGGTTGGGGCGCCTGTGCACCCGCTTCAAGCGCTTGTAACCATTCGCGAATGTCGCTGCAGAGCAAGGCAACGGAGATGTCTCCGAAAAAAGCAGGGTAACGCTCGAACCGCCCCAGGGCGGCTTGCAGTAACAGAACGGTTCCCTGGGGATTATGACGCTGGAGGTGATGGAACGCCGCGGTCACCTGGATCAACCCTTGCAGGAACATCTTCTCCGGCTCCTGCGCCCGCAGCCACACACTCTCCCACGCCTCATGGGCGGCAAAGAACTCCCCTGCATGATAGAGTCGCAGGCCCTCGGCAAGTGCGCCCTGGGTCCAATCGAATTTCATCCGCTGCGTCCCCCATGACACAAGCTAACATCGTACGATCAGAGGTTCCCACCCGCCGCCATGAGTCCAGAGCACCCGGAACCACCGCGCATTCACATCGCAGCCGGCTGGTTCTTCATGGGGTCCGACGCCGGTCAGGATGTGGAAGGGCCGGTTCATCGCGTCTGGGTAGATTCCTTTGCCATGGCGGCAACGCAAGTCACGGTTGGAGAATACGCGCGGTTTCTGGTCGCCACCGGGAACATGCCGCCCCCTTACTGGGGCGATGCCAACTTCTGTCATCCTCAGCAGCCTGTGGTGGCAGTTTCGTGGTTCGACAGCGTCGCCTATTGCGCGTGGCTATCGGCAGTGACCGGCTCGCATTATCGGCTACCCACAGAAGCCGAGTGGGAGCGGGCGGCGCGCGGCGGCGCCGAGGGAATGGTCTTCCCTTGGGGTAATGATCCGCCGATGTCCCGCCCTGGCTACCATGCTCGTTGGCAGACCGGCCCTGAGCCGGTCGGAAAATCAGAGCCGAACGCTTACGGCTTATTTGAGATGTGCGAGAACGTTCATGAGTGGTGTAGCGATTGGTTCGCAGCCGGCTACTATACGACTTCCCCTGATCGGAATCCGCGGGGACCGGAACAGGGCAGCCGAAAAGCATCGCGCGGAGGATCCTGGCGGCACCACATCAAGATCTCTCGATGTTCGGCACGTTCCAGCATTCCACCGGAATTCAAATACGCCGATTATGGCTTTCGCGTGGTGAGCGACGAGGCCTAGCCGTGATTCCACAAATTCAGCGGAGGGCAAATGAGCTCGCCCCCCGCCTTTCAACCCGCTACTTCCCGAGGTCGTAGACCACGTTCACAGTCGTCTTAACCTCGATCGGATCCCCATTGAGCAGATAGGGTTTGTATGTCCACTGCCGCACGGCGTCGAGCGCCGATCGCTGAAGCTGGTTCGGGCCGGATAGCACGCGGAGGTTTTCTACATTTCCATCTTTGCCAATCACGGCACTGAGCACGACGGTTCCTTGAATCTTCGCTTTCTTTGCCTCCGCCGGATATACGGGCAGGACCTTGTTCAAGAGGTTCCCAGCCATCACGTCAGTAGAGACGGAAAGCTGCTTGGGTGGTTTTGACGCGTTGCTGTTGTCGCTGGTTGAGGCCGCATTTACATGCATGCCCAGCGCCAGCGCCGATCCGCAAGTTGCCAGGCTCAATGCAGCACAGGCAGCCACCACGGCCACGCGGCGCACGCCTCGTATCTCTTTGTGTTTCTCTGTGAGGTTCATAAGTCTCCTTTCAAACGCGTTGGCATCGAAGATTCCGATGGTATGAGGTGTGGTGCCCAGCGTTCCCGCTACCATCAGGGATGCCAGCCGCAAGAGAGATTGTGCGTATTCATTTCGTCCGGTCATTGCCGCCGCCATCTGGTCGCAAACGATTTCGCGACTTTCCATGATGTGCGCGCGAGTAAGCCAGAGCAGCGGATGGTAAGTCACGGGCAGCGAGAGCAACTCATACAGCAGGTTCTTCATGAAGTCTTTTCGCTGCATATGCGCAAACTCATGCGCAATGACGGTATGGAGGTCCAATTCCGGCAAGACGTCGACCATGGTAACGGGCAACAAGAGAAGCTTTCGGCGCAGTCCCATGGTGACGGGGGAGAAGACTCGGGACGAGGCCGCAATCGATACGTCGTTCATCTCAAACCTGCTCGAGCATCGCGCCCAGAAAAGCGCTGCTTCCCCCGTAAGGAGCACGGCGACCGCTTCTCTCCGCAGAGCAGAGAGAGTTGTGCTCCTCCACAGAAATCTGGCGACGAAATATGCACTCACCGCGGCGTACAAGATCGCGATGGCTATAAGCAGCACACCTGGCAGGTGAAGCACGCTGATTGCGGTTCCCGCACCCATCACGACTGAGACATGTGCGTCACCCGCCCTGCCTGCGCGCCAGCTCCAAAAGGAAAGCGTACGCAACCATTCCCAAGGGAAAATCGAGCAGGCTGGTAGCAGGCTCTGGAGCAGCAAGACCAGCACCCAGATGCGGTGCTCAACCACAGCGCCGGCGGAACGGAGTAGTCGCGCCGCGAGCCATCCGGCGGCAAACAGCAGCGGAACCTGCCACAAGGAATTAAGAAGATAGGCCAAGATCCAGAACTCGAGGCTTCTCATGGCTTCCTGGCTTTCTGGTTGAATCGATCGGTGAGTTCCGCCAGCTTTTTGGCATCGATTTGGCCGTTCTTGAGGAGGCTCATCACAAGCTCTTCGCTGGAGCCGCCAAACATGCGATCGATGAGATCGCGAACCCCCTGACCCAACGCCTTGGCCTCAGTGATGGTGGCGCTGTAAATGTAGGCGCGACCGCGCAGCTCACGTTTAAGCTTTCCCTTACGCTCGAGAATGTTCAACATGGTTTGCACCGTGGTGTAGGCCAAGGATGGCTCCAGTTCTTCCTGTACGGCACTGACGGTGCAGCGGCCGCACTTCCAGATCACCTGCATGATCCTGAGTTCAAGCTTGGTCAAGCCGGCTTTGTTCGACGCCTTCGCCATCCCGGTCTCCTAATTGCTTAGGACAATATGCCGTCCGGCCCTGCCTTGTCAACTAAGAATTTAGGAGTCCGAAGGGGCACCCGCCTGACGCCTATGGTGCCGGCGGGCGCGAAGGTTTTACCTGGCAAGGCTGGCGGCAAAGCAATTGCGGTTCCGGAGCGGGCAAAGCAGGCGCAGCTTGGATGGCTTCGCGGTCCAGATCGGCGGCGCCGATCCGGCCTCCATTTGCGGTCTCGGTCAGCACGCGAATGCTTCGTGTCTTGGGCGGGACTCGTACCGTGATCTGCAAATGGGTCACCAGTTTGGCCAGATGCGATGGGTCCTGCGTGGGGGCGGATAGGAACAGTCTCTGCACCTTGGAAGCCACAATGTCCTGGTTACGCGTGACGCTCGCCGCGGCCAGGGTGATCTCGGCGCTGCTCCTTCCGTTATCGATTGCCTGCCAGTCGATGCCTTTCGATTGCAGAAGCAAGGTAATGTCGGCCGTGCGGTTCTCCGGGTGCCGTACGATGCCGGAGACCTTGAGATCCAGCGCCGCAAAAGGAACGGTGGCTCGGGCGGCCTCGGCAAGGTTGAGCTTCGTCTGCCAGCGAGGATCGACAGGCGCGCTTTTGTCCGGCGCGTAGTAGCCGGTCTTGGTCACCGCGCGCAGATTGTGGTCGCGCAGGGTGACGCGGATCTGGCGAAATTTTCCGTTCTCGTCCCCGCCGCGAGGCTGGTAAGTGAGCGTGTAATACTCCGAACCCAGTTGCTGCGATCGCCCCATCTCCGCGTCGACATCGTTGCGGTCATGGAAGAGCTGGCCCCCGGTCTCGTTCACAAAAACGCCGAAGTTGATGTCTTCGGCAAACGGATTGTCATTGTCAATACTGGCGGCTGCGTCAGCCGCATCGATTGGCACTGGCGACCTCCCGCTCAGGTTTACAAAGTGGCCCACCTTCAAGCCGGGGTAAATAACGAAGAGGGTTATCCGGGCATCTACCAGCATGTTGGTTGTGGCGTGCATATATTGCTGGACTTCGTGGACCATTGGCTGAGGCCAATGCCCGGTGCTCAAGCTAGGGCTTCCATGACCCACCCACACAATGTTTTTCCGTCCGGGCACTCCTTTGTTTTGGAGCGAAATCTGTTGCAGTGCGTCGAGCGACTGCTTAAAACGCTCCTCATCGAAGCTGACGGACGCCCACTTGTATGGGATCACAGGTGGCAAATGATCGAGGGCGTAGAGCAGGTCCGCCTTGTTTCGGGTCGGGCCTTGCATCAGCTCCAGAGTTTCGTTGCCGATCACCATCATCTCGGCGGGGGAGCTCAACAGCGGCGGCTGCGGGTCTAAATACTTTCGAACGGAATAGCGGATAAATGCAAAATCCTCAAAGCTCGAATTCAGCAGATCGAGCACGAAGATGGTCAGGGGCGCCTTTCCATCCGAATTATCGTCACCGGCAAGCGCACTGATCGTGTGGGTCTGGGGCGCTTCAAAAGAAAAGATAGGCTGCGGTCTCTTGTCTTCGGTGATGCTGAAGTCGTCTTTGGCCAGCCCGTTGACCACTAGGTGGCCTTTCTTGTCCAGCACCGTCACATCCAGAAAGACCAGGCGCGACGTCACCTGGATCGTCAGCGTATCGGAGGGTCCTTGTTGACCTTGAGCAGTTGAATCCTGGAAGAAAACCCCTCGCAAAAGGACAGCCGCGCAGAGTAGCGCTCGAAGGTGTCTCATGGCCAACCCTCGCTTGAAGTTTACTCCTGTTGTCTGCCGTTCTCCCGGCATGGATGTCGCCATAGGCTGCCAAGAACAAGCTGGGCGGGGTGGTTTTCACTTTCCCCTTGACATTCGACAAGAGGGTGATTAAGTCTTTTGTCAAGCAGATCTACGACTGCGGCACTGGTGCTGGGCGCGCTTCAGAGGTGTCTTCATGATCCATGAGTTTCTGACTCGCTTACGCTTTCTCCTGTCGCGGAAGCGCGGCGGTGAACTCGACGCGGAGCTGCAGTTCCACATTGAGGAGTCCGTCCGGGCCGGGATCGCAAACGGGATCCCACCTGATGAGGCACGCCGCAGGGCGTTGATTGAATTTGGCGGCCTCGAGCGCACTCGCGAGCAATGCCATGAGCAGCATCCTCGATGGTGGATGGGGACGGTGCTTCAGGACCTTCGTTATGCAGTGCGCGGTTTTCGGCGCAATCCCCTGTTCACTGCCACGGTCATCGCGACCCTTGGCCTCGGCATTGGCGTAACGACCGCCGTCTTCAGCGTGGTGGATCCGATTCTCTTCCGCAGCCTCCCGTATGCGCACGCCGATCGCCTGGTTTCGGTTGGCCTCGTGGCGCCGATCGTTCAACAGGAATTCATGCTCGGCGGCTCCTACTACGACTGGCGGGACCAGCAAACACCCTTCAGTTCGCTGACATCTGAGATCGGCACCAACTCCTGCGACCTGACCCAGGAGCAGCCGCTGCGGTTGAGCTGCGCCAGCGTGGAATCGACTTTCCTGCCAACACTGGGCATCAGCCCGGCCTTAGGGCGCAACTTCACCACCGCTGAAGACCGCCCGAACGCTCCTAGAGTTGCCCTCATCTCTTATGGGTTATGGAAACGCCGCTTCGGCGCGAGTACGGGCATCCTGGATCAAACGATCACCATCGATGGCCGCGAAACGCGCGTGATCGGCGTACTGCCTGCCGATTTTGAGATGCCAACCCTTGAAGCCGCGGATGTGGTCATCCCCCAAGCCCTCAATGAAGCCCAAGAACGCAAAGTGGGGTCCGGAAGCGTGTTGTATGCCTTTGCCCGCCTCAAGCCGGGAATGACCATTGAGCAGGCCAAGTCTGCTTTGCAACCGTTGTTCAATTACTCCCTCAGTTTGGCTCCTGCCGCGTTTCGCAATGAGGTCCACCTCAGAGTCCGCTCCCTGCGTGATCGCCAAATGCATGACGTTCGTCTGATGGCGTGGGTCTTACTCGGGGCTGTTCTAGCCGTGCTGCTGATCTCATGCGCGAATGTCGCTGGTCTGTTTCTGGTCCGCGGTGCAAGCCGGGAACGTGAGTTGGCAGTCCGTGCGGCGTTGGGGGCCAGTAGGGCCCGGCTCACTCGTCAGTTCCTGACCGAAGCATTAGTTCTGTCCGCGGCCGGAGCGGCGGTAGGGTGTGCAGTCGCAGAAGTGCTGTTGCGCTTCTTGCTCGCGATGGCCCCCGAAGACCTTCCCTTTCTTAGAACAGTCCATCTGGATGCTCGCATTATCCTGGTTACCGTCCTGGTCTCACTCTTCTGCGGAATCTTCTTCGGTGTCGCGTCCTCATGGCAACGCCCTCGCTCACAGGCGCTCGCCGGGCGCTCATCAATGGCGGTCGCAAAAACTACTTTGCGGCGATGCCTGGTGGTTTCCCAACTGTCCATCAGCACGGTTCTACTTGCGGCAGCCATGCTCCTCTCTCGCAGCTTCCTGAATCTTGAATCGCAATCGCTCGGCATTCAAACGCAGAGCCTGCTCACCACCAGCATCACATTAGGCCACAAGAACTATCCCTCGCCGGAACGTCAGATGGCTTTCTTTCAGCAGGTCGAAGCGCGCTTGCGGCAGCTACCCGGCGCAGGCGTAGTCGCGTTAAGCGATACACTCCCGCCCGGGGGCAACCATCAGGACCACATTTTTGCAGCGATGGCGGTCGCAGGAAAACCGGTGCCCTCGGGACCGACCGGCGGCCGAGTTACCTGGCGCTGGGTTTCTCCAGAATATTTTCGCGCCTTGAACATTCCCATCCTCAAAGGCCAAGGCTTCAGCGAAGAAGAGCTCAGTTCCCCCGGGCGCTTTGTCATCTTGAGTAAGTTGCTTGCGGATCGCTTATTTCCCGGAGAGGATCCGGTCGGGCAGCAGATCCAGATGCCGAAACTCACTGGTCCCTTTTACACCATCGCCGGCGTTGCCCAGAATGTAAAGAATGGCGGTCTCGCGGGCGAGGACGAGCCTGAATATTACCGCCTCAGACGTAACCGGGCCGAAGATTGGGACGGCACCTCCGCCATTCTTTTGAAGACTTCGCTACCGCCGCAAATAGCGTCTCAATGGATGCGCGCGGAGATATCTGCTGTCGATGCAACCACACCCTTCACCATTGAAACCATGCGTCAGCGGGTCGACGAGTTGGCGCAAGGCCCTAGGTTTGTTACGGCGCTGGTCTTGTTTTTCGCGGCCTCCGGACTGCTGCTCGCGGTCATCGGCCTCTACGGCATCATTTCGTTTGCCGCCGCCCAGCGCACGCAGGAGATTGGCCTGCGCATGGCTCTGGGCGCGAGCAGACCCGACATACTATGGCTCATCACCTGGGAGGGAGCACGGCTCACGGCGTTGGGCGGGTTGATTGGAGTCTGCGCTGCCCTGGGAATATCCCAGCTGCTGAAGAGCTTGCTATTCAACGTCGGACCGCGTGATCCGTTCAGCTTTCTCGCCGTCGCTATGCTACTGCCCTTGGTCGCTCTCGCCGCTTCGTTGCTGCCGGGACTAGCGGCTATGAAAGTCAATCCTGTCGTTGCTCTTCGCTCCGAGTAGCGTAGGTCCTGTTTTCATTCGAGAAAACTACCATGGCTTGGAACGGGCTACGGCAATGCCACGCACCTCGTTGGGATATTGGCCGCTTACCGCGCAGTAGAAATGATAGAGAACGCCTTCGTGGGTGATGACGGAAGGCTTGTGGGCAAAGGTTTCGTCGATAGTGCCGGGAGCGCCGGTATCGATAAGGACTCCTGGAACCTTGACGAAAGAGTAGGGATTGACGCCGAGAGCGAGCATCTCGCAGGCGCGGCCGGGGCGTTGATAGCGGAAGCCGTAGTAGAACATCCCGTAGCCACGACCATTTTGCACGACGAAGGGATTGGAGGCGAAGCGGCTGTCGCGGGCGTCTGGAGTGGGCGGCTGGGTTGCGGAGACGGGGTTAGTGGCAGGGTAGGTGGCGCTGCCGCGCGGACCGTTGCGGAGGATGGGATTTTGTTTGTATCGGACCCAGGTCTTGAGGTCGGTCGAGGTCGCGACGCCGGTCTGTTCGCGCCAACCTCCGCCTTCGCTCGCTGGAAGGGTGTCGGTCTTGGCGTTGTAGTAGAGGTAGTAGGTTCCATGGTCGAGCATCAGGTCCGGGCGGTAAAGACCGCCATGCTCCCATGGAGCTCCGTCCTGTGGCGTGAGGATGGGGTCGCCGAGCTGCCAGTGAAGAAGGTCGTCCGAGGTGGCAAGGCCGATGACTGCTGCGCCTTCTTCGTAGCCGGCACTGGGATAAGCATTCCAGGCTCCGATGTATTTGCCGTTGACCTTGATGGCTTCGCCACGGGACCGGATCTGCTTGTCGCGGAGAATGGAGCTCAGAGCGAGGTTGTACTTCGTATATTTTGACGCCGGGTCACGCGGTGCTACGAGAGCGGTGCGCGTCCAGTGGAGGAGATCGGCAGAGGTGGCGAGGCCGGTCTGGTAGCCGATGCCGTCCCAGCCGATATAGAGCATCTGGAAGAATCCGTCGGCGTAGAAGACGATTGGGTCATCAATGCTGCGCTGGTCAAAATCGCCTTTGCGGCCGGTGGCCGCGAGGACAAGCTTGGGGTATTTAAAGGGGGTACGAAAGGGCGCTGATTCATCCGCAGCGGCCATGGCGAGATGCCATGTAGAGGGGGCGACGAAACCGACGATGGCGCTATTGCGCAGGAAGCGGCGACGAGTACTGTTCATAGGACGGATTCACCGATTCTATTATTCCGTACGCAATAGCAGTTGTGGCTTGTCGCGTGGGATTTTGGGATCGATCCAACCTGAAACTAGGCGGTCCATGAGCACACCGTTGCCGGTCTCCATTCATGCCGCCTTGCGAAATGTGAGATTGAAGCGGTATCCGCCAGCCAAGGGATGCAAACCGGTTTTGAGCGGCATGACTCCGTGATAGCGCAACCGCGCCGGTCCACCCCAGACCAGAACATCCCCATGATCCACCGGGACACGCGTGGTCTTGTCGCCGCGTTCTTCTCCTCCGAAGAGGAACACTGCCGGCAGACCAAGCGACACCGACACAATCGGCTGCTCATAATCACGTTCGTCCTTGTCCTGATGCAATGTGAGTCTCGCACCTGGCTCATAGCGGTTGATGAGACACCCGTCCGGGACGAACTCCGGAAAGCCCGCGACCTTTGCTGCATCATGAGCCAACTCCAAGAACGGCTTCGGCATGGGCGGCCAGGGCGCCCGCGTTTCGGGATCGACGGAGTCATAGCGATAGCCCTTCCTGTCCGTGACCCAGCCGAGAGAGCCGCAGTTGGTCATGGCAACAGACATGCGGAAGCCCCCGGGCGTCACCATGTGGCGGAAGGACGACCGCGCAGCGACAGCGGACAGGGCATCAAGGAGCAGGACTTCGCGCTCCAGTGCGAAGCCGCGCAGGATTGCGGTGCCGAGCCCCAAGCTGTTGTCGAAAGCTCCTTCGTCGGAGATGTTTTCGAAGAGACCGGGTGTCATGTTTCCCTCCTAGCCGGCGTCGTGGAAGATGATACCAACCGTGTGTCGTTGTCCGGACCGAAGGCGGCTTACACCATGGCGAAGATTGACGCGATACGTTCCCCGCGTTCCCCGAACCGGGCGATGGTGCACCGCGAACGCCACCGCGTCGCCCTGACGAAGCGGAACCACCTCCGGCCGCGACTGCATACGAGGCCGCTGCTCGGTGAGGACGAATTCGCCGCCGGTGAAATCTCTCTGCGGCTCAGAAAGCAGGATGGCTACCTGTATCGGGAAGACGTGCTCCCCGTAGAGATCCTGATGCAGGCAGTTGAAGTCGCCCTCGCCGTACTGGAGGAGCAAAGGCGTCGGCCGCACCTGCCCCGCATCGTGGCATCGCCGAACAAACTCCTGGTGATCTTCCGGGTAGCGGACCTCGATCCCCATGGCGCTGTTCCAGCGATTCGCGACCGGCGCAAGCCGCCCGTAGAGCGCTGTGCGGAGACCTTGAATCAGGTTGGGCAATGGGTAGCTGAAGTACTTGTACTCGCCGCGCCCGAAGCCGTGCCGTGCCATGACCACGCGGCTCCGGAATATGGACTCCCTCGGATACAGGGCAGCGAGCGACTCGCATTCACGGGCAGAGAGGACGCCCTGGAGCAAAGCGCTTCCCTGCTCGTCCAGATTCCTCCCGATCTGCTGCCAATCGAGCGCATTGACGCGAGAGACCGCCTCATCAGCGGAGATGGAGCCGGTGAGCTCGCTTTTCGTCGTCGCTGCTTTCTCTGCGAGAAGAGTATTCATGGTTGTGCCTCTCTTTCAAGTGAGGTGCTTTTGCGTTGCACTCCAAAGCGTTGGCCGGAACGGTCTTTCTTACTCTCACTACATTGACATATAAGACTCCCCTCCGTAACCGGCCCAGTCGTCTGTTTGTTTGATGCTAATCAGATGGCAGCGTAAGCTCACTCCGCAGCTTGCTTTCGAACTTCACAAACTGTTCGGACGCGGGCCGGGGTGTTTCCGGCGAAGGGATAAATTTCGAGGGCAAGATACGGAGTGCCTGCGCTCCCTGGCTTCCGGTAGCTTTCGAGATGCAGCGGCGTAAGTCACATCAGCCCCTGGCGAACGAAAACATCAAGAGGAGATCACCATGTCGAAGGAACAAGAGAATAAAGCCATCGTGGGCCGCTGGTTCACGGAGTTCTGGGGTCCAACCTGCAATCTCGGCATCGTCGACGAGCTCGCCGCGCCCGACATGCTCCTGCAGTATTCGCTGCACGAGCCGCGGCGCGGACACGAAGACATCAAGGCCTTCATGTCCGGTTTCCGTGAAGCGTTTCCGGACCTCAAGTTCTGGGGCGTCGCAGATCTAATTGCCGAGGGTGATTATGTGGTCGGGCGCTGGGAAGGCGGCGGTACACACACCGGGCCGGCCTTTGCCGACTTCCTGGCCGGGTCTTTAGCGGCGGCGACGGGCCGCAAGATGCATTTCACGGGAACAACAGTTCTGCGAATCGAGGACGGCAAGATTGCGGAGGAAATCGGCCTCGATGACGGTGTAACTGCGCTTCGGCAACTCGGGCTGATTCGTCCGGTCTGATCGCGAAGCGCGGCGCAGAAAGCAACGACGTATCGTTCATCGCTGAGTGTAATTCTTCTTTGCCTCAGCGATGACAGCGTCTCACTTGTTATATTTGCGGGCCTGTTTGGTGCCGAGCGCACTGAGAAATGAGTCGGCGACTGCTACTTCAAGATCCTTGGGAGCTTTCGCTCCAAGCTTGCGCAGGAAGACGTTGCGGTAAATGAGCGGGCCGAGCAGAAGGGCGAATCCTACTTCGGGGTCTAGATCGGGCCTTAGGATACCGCGCTGCTTGCCGCGCGCCATCATGTTGCCGAGAGCCTTGCGGGCCGGCTCAATCACACGGGAACGCCAGGCATCTCCGAAGACACGATTGTGCGAAGCGTAGGCAATCAGATGCGGCATGATCCGTTCTCGCATCACCTTCCGTTCCGCCGCCGGGTCATGCTGTAGCTGCGCTATCAAATCCGCGCGAAAGTCACCTGAGTCGAAGACGGGCGGCTCCTTGTCAAGGCCGTGCAGGTAGGCTAGCACCTCAAGGCACAATGAATCCTTGGCCGGCCAGTGGCGGTAGATCGTCGCCTTACTCACTCCCGAGGCCTTGGCGATCGCGTCCATACTGGTGGCCTCAAGGCCGCGCTCAGCAAAGAGGGTCACCGCCGACTCAATGACCTGACTGTGCGCTCGTGCACTTTTCTGCTTTGCCATCGTTAGGGAAATCTACACTTCGATTTTAGTGAAGAGATAGGCACCGGCGGTGACAAAGACGGCAGCGATCATGGCCAGAATCGAGAGATCGAAGGCAGCGTTGAAATGCCATGCGTTGATCAACGCGCCCCGAAGGCCATCGACGCCGTAGGTCAAGGGATCGAGGCGCGTGATCAGTGCCATGAACGCAGGGAGATTGGCCAGCGGAAATAGCGCGCCGGAAAGGAAGAAGATTGGCATTACCAGGAAGTTCATTACCAGCTGAAAACCCTGCATGTCCTTGATGACGGATCCGATCGCAGTGCCCAAGGCCGCGAAGACAACGGCAATCATGACGACGAAGAGAAAGGCAGCCGGAATGGCCACCCAGCTGTGAGGGCGGAAGCCGGCAATGAGGCAGATGAGCAGAATGAGCGAACCTTGAATGATAGCGACAGTGGCCCCGCCGAGCGTGCGGCCGAGCATGATTTGTATGCGCGGCACGGGAGCGACCAGGGTTTCTTTGAGGAACCCGAATTGACGGTCCCAGAGCATGGCGATGCCGGAGAAGACGGAGCTGAAGAGCACGGTCATCCCGATCACTCCCGGCGCCATGAATTGCAGGTAGCTGCCATGGCCGGCTTGGCGGAAGACCGGGCCCAGCCCAAAGCCCAAAGCGAGCAGATAAAGGCACGGCTGCCCGAGAGAGACGACTATCTGCACCCGCGAACGCACGTACCGCTTCAGTTCGCGCAGCCAGAGAATGTATATCGCGCCCATTTATCGCCTCCACATCTTTGCCACTTGCCGCATCGCGTCCGCGGAGTTTGCGGCCTCATCGCGCAGGGTTGAGCCAGTCAGCGCGAGAAATGCGCCTTCGAGAGAATCCGTTGCGGTCTGCTGCTTCAGCTCCGCGGGCGTTCCCTGGGCGACAATCGCGCCGTGATCGATAATGGCGATGCGGTGGGCCACGCGTTCCGCTTCATCCATGTAGTGAGTGGTGAGAAAAACGGTGGTCCGTTCCGTCTCATTCAAGTGCTTGACATGATTCCAGAGCAGGTTACGGCTCTGTGGGTCAAGCCCTAGCGTCGGTTCATCCAGGAAGAGGATGCGCGGAGTGTGCAGCAGTCCCCGGGCAATTTCAAGGCGGCGTTTCATGCCTCCGGAAAAGCTCTTTACATAGCTGTCCCGGCGTTCCCATAACTCGAATAATTTGAGCAGCTGCTCGGTTCGCGTTTCGCGCAGCTGGCGCGGGACGTGATAGAGGACTCCGTGGAGGGTCATGTTCTCGTAAGCGGTCTGTTCGTTATCGAGACTGGGATCCTGAAAGACAATGCCGAAGCGCTTTCGCGCTTCTTTCTGGCTGGTGCGCGGGTCGAGGCCATCCAACTCGATACTTCCGCTGGTGGGGTGAAGGAGGGTCGTGAGCATTTTGATGGTGGTTGTCTTGCCCGCGCCGTTCGGTCCCAGGAAGGCGAAGATCTCGCCTTGGGCTACTTCAAAGGAGATATCGCGGACGGCGGTGAAATCTCCAAAGGTCTTTACCAGGTGCTGAACCGTAATCATGCCAGCCTCGAGGGGTCTTCATAACGATACTGAACGGTATCGTTTCAACTGTCAAGACGGAATGATTCGAACGATGGAATCAGGAACGGATGCGCAGCACGATCTTTCCCAGGACGTGCCCGTGTTCGATCCTGCGGTGTGCCTCAACAACGTCTTTCAGGGGAAACACCTTGATCCTTAGCGGAATCGTTCGCGAACCAATGGCAGCATTCAGGCGGTCGAAGGCTTCATGCGACATCTCGGCATCAAATGCCAGAGCGGAATGACCGCTGAAATGTGGCTTGGGCTCGACGCCATTGGGATAAGCGAACGGCTTCCCTGCTTGCAGGTGTGAGAGGAAGGCAGGAAGCGCATCACCGCTGGCGGTGACAAGAGCAGCATCGAATCCTGCCGGCGCGATGCGCTTCAGGAGGCTCTCCCGCTGCGAGGAATTTGGATTGATGGTGCGTGCCGCGCCAAGGGAGCGAACGTACTCCTGCGCGTCAGGCTGTGCCGAGGCGACGACCGTTGCGCCCGCAACGCTTGCCAGCCAAACTGCCATGGAACCGACGCCGCCACTGGCGCCAAACACGAATACGGTTTGGCCACGGTTCACTTTCAAGAGCTCGAGCCCGGATAAAGCGGTCAATGCGACGCAGGGCATCGCACCGGCAACCGACATTTCAAGCTGGGCTGGAAGATGCGCCACACGGTCAGCCGGAACGCTCACATACTCCGCATGAAACCCTCCAGCCGGGTTGCCGTAGCTGTAGGAGTACACGCGATCGCCTACTTTAAACTTGCTAACGTCAGCCGCAACAGCTGCAATCGTTCCGCTGCCGTCGGCGCCCAGGATCTTTCCCGGCTCAACCGGCCCGTAGGAACCCGCTCGCTGCGCCGCGTCCCACACGCCAAGCCCGGCATACTCTAGAGCGATGATTACGTGATTGCGCGCCAGTCTGGGTACAGGCACGTTCTTGATGTGAAGCGTGTTGGGCGGCCCGGCGGTCTCCACGACCGCTGCCTTCATGGTCTCTGGAAGTGCCGATGTCGTGGTCATTGCGCACCCTAATCCCGTTTCCTATGGTAGCCAATTTGCAGTCTCTTTGCGCCGTGCGCGGAAGGAAGAATCGTTCAAGATCCTTAGGGCGGATCCACTGCAACTTTACGGCTGTGAACTCACTCAAGGATCAGCTTGACGTCAAGAGATGGCCCATCGGCGGCGTGGGCGGGCCGGTCAGTAACGGCAGAGGTGGCCGCGTCGTTTCGGCGGCGGCTGGACGAGCGGCCAGATCGGGGCGGCTGTCAGCTGTGTTCCGGTTGCGAAGCACCAGCACAAGGCCGGAGGTTGTCCACCGCTTTACGATGTGTGTCTTCGCGCACTCACCGCAAAGCCAGAAAAACTTGCTGGGTAAGGACTTTATCGCGAATGCGCCATCGTCAGGCCGGAACTGATCCCCAGCATGCGATTCCAAGTCGAACAATTCGAGTCTTCCCTCCCGAAAATAGAGCGACTCTTTGGAACATTGTGGATTTGCGCACTGCATGGGCAGGTTGCGCTTGCTCCCCTCAACGCCTGGTTGGTTAGGCAGGGGATCGCGGACATCACATTCCTTTCGCAAACTCATAGATACTCCATTTGTGCCGTTGCATACCTAGACCTGATGCTCGGCTGGAGCAGGCGAGGAAGGATTTCTTGCGGACACTCTTTTAAGGTCTGAACTAAGTCAGCCCATCTGAATTGCCAAGGAGAAACTGCGCCAGTATTGACCGGTTGGGGATCTCTCCGCGAATCTTCCGCTATGCGAGACCACAAGAACCAGGTTCAGACACCTTTCGGATACTCTCTAACAGTCACTCCGAGAAGGCGGGATTAGCCGCCTTCCCGTGTCGAAAAAGCTGACAGCTCTACGCTAGCGCGTGAACGGCGATCTTATGGAAGGTCGAGGTGACGACCTCAGAGGTCTGAACCGTGGGCGTCCCTTCGATGTATCTTGAAATCGTCTTCAACACTTCGGGATAAGAATTGGCGCTGTACGTTTCTGCGCTGGCTTTGTTGTCCCACAGACTGATGGCAGTCACATCGATTCCGCCGGGACCGGAGAATGTAATTTCATCCTTAAAGCCGTTCTGCTTACGAAGCAACGGAAGAATGTCCTTGTCAAATGTCCGGGTGTAATCAGCAAGCATATTCGACTTCAGATGAAACGAGACGTTACGAGCAAACATATGTCAACCTCCTTAAGGTTGTCATGCGCTAAGAGTGGGGAGAACTTCAGATGGGCTGACTTAGTCCAGGGAACCTGAAAGAGGAGGAGGAGGACGCTCACTCCCCCTATTCAGTGCATGTAGGTGGCCCTCTGCATAAACCGACGTAACCTGTTGTTTCGATACGTCGCCTGGCAGAACGGGTAAAGCTGGGTTCTGTTCCGTCGTGTACTTTTGGCGGGTAAGCAAAGCCTGAACGGCCATCTTTACCTACTCGCGGGCGATTGCAGGCGCCAATGACACGATCACGCGGATTCTTGGGGATCGGTAGCCACCCTGGGAGAAGCCCTATAGCATGAAAAGACCCTGGAGGCTCGCATGAAGTCCAATCGCCGTGTTCCGCCGGTCTGGCTCATGGGCCTCTCGAATGCTTCCTTTGGACTCTACGGCGGCATAGCTTTTTTCGCGATACCCCAGCTGTTGGCGACGCGTCATGTTTCGGAGGCGAGAATCGCCGGGATCACGGCGATGGCGTTATCTCCTAACTTCTGGGCTGTCGTATTTGGTCCTATGCTCGACGTACGATTCAGCCGCCGTTGGTATGCTACCGCCTTCGCTGCCCTGGCATCCATCCTGGTCTTCATCGCGGTCGTCAACCTGAATCATCTCGATGTACTTGAAGTCGCGCTGGTCGCGGGCTCTGCTGCAGCCATACTCTCGACGACGGCGCTTGGCGGATGGCTATCGACGGTTTGCCCTAAATCCGACGAGAACAAGCTCAGCGCGTGGTATAACCTCGCGTACATTTGTTCTTCAGGCTTCACGATGGTTATCGGGGGCGAATTAGTTCGCCATCTGCCGCTATGGCTTGCGGCAGGAGTTCTGGGAGCGCTCGTTTTTCTTCCCGCCACCATCTTCCTGCTTATTCCTGCTCCCGGTCCGGACCGGCGGCTAGCCGGCGAGAGCTTCACCCAGTTCAGCCGCGAGATCTTCGCACTTTTGCGCCGCCGGGAAGTGCTGATCACGCTGCTGCTCTTCATCACCCCTTGCGGTTCATTCGCGTTGACCAACCTGCTCGGAGGGGTTGGCAATGACTTCAGTGCCTCGCCGAGGATGGTGAGCCTGGCCGGCGGCGCGGGGGCAATCGTTCCCGGCATTCTCGGCTGCCTGCTCTTTCCTCTTCTCGCCAAACGGATGCCGCTGCGTTTTCTCTATCTCGCCAATGGAATCTTAGGCGGGCTTTTTACGCTGAGCCTGGTGGTGCTGCCCCATGCTCCATGGACCTTCTCGCTTGCCCTCCTGGGCGAATTCCTTTTCCAGGCCATCTCCTACACCGGCACGGTTGCGCTTTCCTTTGAGGCGATAGGGGAGAACAATCCGCTGGCCGCAACCACCTTCACGTTTCTGATCGCTGCCACCAACGTTCCGGTTGCTTATATGCTGTACCTGGACGGCAGGGCGTACTCCTTCGGGGGAGTACGCGGCAGCTTCGCAGCCGACGCCATCATCAGCATTGTTGTATGCTCGCTGATCGGTTTGCTTCTGTCCCGGCTTCAGGGCGAGGCATTCGGCTCAGGTAGTCCAGCCGTAGACCCCATCCGTACTCCGCTGCGCGATGAATGAGCAACAGAGCGCCGAGATCGAGTCTAGCGGCACCAGTCTTGTCCAAATTAGCCCTTCTCGATTCTGTCCATCCATCTCCACCCATGCCAAGGTGAGCCACCGCCCTCAGACTTGTCATCCCGACCGGAGCGGACCCGGATTTCCTGCACGCGGCACTCACCAGCGGCCACGCATGCGGCTTTCATTAAGGAAAGCCGCATGGACCTCGCCAGTGCCACTAAGCACGACGGAAATCCGGGGTAGCGCAGGGGAGGGACCTGCAGTTTGCGTTGGTAGAAAAACGGAACCCCGAGGCGATTCGCCCGCGCACATTGGGTTGTGCCGAAAGTGAAACTGCAGGTCCCTCCCCTCCGCTAACGCTCCGGTCGGGATGACAAATCTGAGGGCGGTGGCTGACCTAGGCATGGGTGGAGGTGGATGGACAGAGTCGAGAAAGGCCAATTTGGACAGCTCTTAAGCGGCCCGGCTTCGGACGCGGCCCGGCATCAAGGGAGAAAGCCATGACTCCAAAGCGGCCTCGTTCCGCTTGTAGGCAATGCCGGCCAGGATGAACAAGAACCCTATCAGCGTCAGCGAGAAGGTGAATCCGAGCGAGTTTCTGAAGTAGGTCTCGGCTTCGCTCGCGAGATAGAAGAAGACGCCGATGCCTCCGAAAACAAGGAACACCTTACGCCTGAGAATGACGGCGACAACCATCATGAGCAAGTGGACCAGGCAATACATGGCCTTTGAAAACTGGCCGCCGCTGCCCATCAGCGTAAGGCCGCCGCTGAACGTGAGCACGCCAAAGAGATAGAACCAGAAGGCGAAATCCAACTCGCGCGCGCCATCGAAGAGGTAGCCGGCAGTGATCATGAGCAGGCCGAATATCACCGAGATCCAGCACTCCTGGTGGATGGTCCAGCGCTTTCCGAAAAGGAGGGCGGTCCCGTCCATGGAGAGGAACCACAACGCGTAAGCCGCCGGCGCGGTGAGGAACGGGAACTTAATCCTGGTCAGCGCCGCAGCAGAGACAATCACTGTGGCGATCTCCATCACGACCCAGCTCCCATTGATCAGGGGATGGAAGCGGGTGTAGGAACCAGGATCCGTCGCCGGCCACCATCCCAGGGCACGTTCGACGCCGTACACCGCCAGCGGGGTCATGCAGACAGCCACTGTGACCAATAAACCGCCCGGGATTCTGGTGGACGCGGACCGATATAGCCGCGACCCTACTGCTCCGAATAGGAGCGCATACGCAATTGCGATCCCGGCAATCGCCAGACCCGAAAGCTGGTCCCAGGCGCTGGTCACGAACCATCCCATCGCCCCAATGATGAGGAGAGCCCCAAGATAGTAGCTGACATGGGCCGCTTCAAACGCGGCTGCGCTCTCGGGTTCAGCGGCAAGGGCTGCCTCGATCTTTTCCCATGTTCCGGCCGGCAGACCAGCCCTCTCTATGGCTGCCCGCAATTGATCCCCAGTTATTTTCTTCATGCTCGGGAGTATAGCTCCGTAGCGGAAAGAGTATGGCGCTTGCGCGCATCTGATTGCCGGGCCGGGTGGCCTGATATGAGAAGCACGGCGACCGCTTCGTTGAAAGCTGAGTTACCGCCGGGGAAGATCCAGCAGAACCACGTCCGAGCGCTCCTGCACCCGTTCAAGAACAACTTCACGACCGTCTGGGGAGATGTCGAAGTCGCGAATGTCGAAGGCGGGAGGGAGGTTGGTCAACTGGCGCTGCGCTCCCGTCTTGAGGTCGATGAGCCAGAGATCCTTATGTTGAATCTCTCCTCGCAGGAGCACGAGTGCTTCTCCTCCAGGCAGGAAGGCCACATGACGAGCGCCCCGAGTGAGGCTTAGAGCCGGCAAGGCATGCGGTGCGGCCTCGGCCGTGACGGCTTTCACAGAAAATGTGGTGCCGATATCGGGTCCCGAGTAGACAAGGAAGCGGCCGTCAGGCGCCCACGCAGGATCGAGCGAATATTCCCGGACAAAAGAAGCGGGAGAGCGACCATCGATGGGCACTCGAAAGAGGTGTGGGACGCCGTGATCGTCGGCCGCCGAGGTGATCGATTGGCCGTCGGGCGCCCATGCTGGAGCGCCTTGCAGGTCGAGCGAATCAGCCACGACTCGCGCGTTGGTGCCGTCGGCCTGCATTACGTATAAGAGAGTTTGCCCGTGTTGCCGGATGGAGAATGCGATGTTCTGTCCATCGGGGGCGATTGCCGGACCGCCAAAGACTTGCGCCCCCTGACCACTCCACAGCTCCGTGGCCGTTCCGTTGACGAGCTTCCAGATACTCTCGCCCGTACCGGTCGCAGAAACATACAAAAGGTAATTTGGACCTAGTCGTGGGGAGAACCCCGTGCTCGTGGTCAGCGATATTTGAGCAGGGGCCGACACCTCCGTGGGGGAATCATCGAGCCGCAAGCGCCAGAGCGTTCTCCTTGGAGTGGCGAGAGTGGCAACCAGGCGGCGACCGTCCGCGCTGGCCGCCAGCGACGTGTACCGGTCAAGGCCAGAGGTCAGCCGGTGGGGAATGCGGTGCTCGACGTCCATGCTATAAAGCCACGGCCCGGAACCATCCGGATCGCCGGCGACGTACATCAGTGTCCGCTGATCCAATAGGACCGGATAACTCACGCGCCCCATGTGCGAAGTGATCCGCTCCGGGGTTCCGCCGGTTGGACGGATGCGCCAGATATCCAATTTGTCCGGGAGCCGCCCCTGGACGAAGTAAATGAATGCCCCGTCCGGCGCCCAAAGCGGAAAGTGGCTGTGAAGCCCCGCAGACGAAATAAAGATGGGCCGGCTCTCCGGTCGCAAGTTGCCGTCTGATACGAACAACGGGTCTCCGGGACCGGGTGTGTGGTACGCGAGCCGTGAGCCGTCGTGCGTCCAGTCAAATTCGGCCACCCCTTCCAGGTAAGGCCTCGGCTCGCCGCCCAGTGTAGGCACCGCCCAGATGCTGATGTCGCCGCCGTTCGCCCCGCCTGGCCTGCGAAGCCAGAACGTGACCAGAGATCCATCAGGCGAGAACCCCAAAGTTCGGATCGACGGATTAGCCAGCCCCGGAGCACTTCCATGGGTCAGATTGTGGAACTCACCCGATCCGACCTGCGTGACCCAGACGTCTGTGTATCCGTCCCGGTCCGACAGAAATGCCACGAGATGCCCGTCGCGTGATACCGCAGCGGCCTGCGCCAATCCATCGAAGTCCGTGACCGTCTGAAATCGTGCGTCCGCGATGGGGTTTCGCCAGAAGTACTCGGTCCTGTGAAGCCAGAAGATTGCGGCCATCGCGAGCACACACACCGCCGCTGCCAGCGGCAAAACGAAAGTCCACCGGGTAGGAGAGCCCCTCGCCGAGAGTGGCGGCGGCGCGGGGGGCTGGGGCGCAACGGCGCCATTCCCATTCTCCTGAGCTGCTGGAAGATTCCGGCTGCGCGTCCAGGCATCCAATTCGGCCCTGGAGGCGTAGACCGAACCCATCCTGTCATGCAGGTGCCGATGAACGGGCATCTCCTCCCGCTTCTCCCAGCGCTGAACCGTCGTCACGTCGCGTTTTAGGTAGGCCGCAATTTCCTTCCACGAATCCAGCCGGTCTTCGGATTGCGGTGTTCGAAGGGGTGGTTCACCCATCGCACTCTCCTGGATGGTCCGCAAACGTCACGAACCCGAGAACGAAATTGTACCCCTGCACTGCAACGGCACCGCAAAAGACGGCATTCGACGGCAAACCAGGGAAAACCTCTGTACCGCTGCACCTTACTGTTTGAAGGCGCCCGACAGATGTCCGATTGTTTCCATGCGTCTCAAGCGAATCGCAAACTGGAGGTCTTTTATGAAAAGCAAAACCTTGGCTTCGGCCGTACGCGGGCTTTCACTGCTCTTGTTGGTTTCAAGCACCTATGCTTTCGCCCAGGAGAGCAAGCCAGTGCACCTCACCGGCCTGCTCAACGACTATTCACCCTTGGATCCGAACATCAAGGGCAGCCCATACGAAATGCACGGGCAATGGTCGATGGACGTTAACGCGGAACGGGGCACCGCCGACTTCTCAGCGGATATGACGATGTCAGATTATGGAACCACAGCAGGTGTCCTCGATGCGACGAAGGGCGGTGCAGGCGCTCACACCCATCACATCGCGTTGACGAACGTTAAGATCACCTGGAACATGACCGGCTGCCCCGCCTACGCCACCTCCCCCCCGAAAATGGGCTTTCAGTTGAACGGCACGGTCAGCCTTTTGACGGGGAATGGAAACATCGCCCCCTTCGAGACGAATCCGCCTTCATCCACGCTGCAGGTCTGCGTCACTGGGGGAGATGTTGTCAAGTACTCGCTCCCGATTGCGAACATTACGCTGGTGTTCGGGGGACCTGCGACTACACATTTCGGGTCGCAGGCCATCCATGGCGTGGCGCGCCAAACGTTCGGGCAACGATAAGTCGGTCGACGAACGACCAGGCAGATGATTGCTCTGGAATCGTGTCCTTCGGGGTAGTTCGAAGCATCGAGGATGAAAATAGTTGGATGGGGGAGTGCGGTTCTGGGAAGGGTCGGCATGGTCCCTCTTCGTCTCGCCTCCCTGGACGCCGTTTCGCACAATAATAGGAGAAGGTGCTCAAACTGACTATGGTTCTCTGCGGGATTCAGTTGCACCCACTGACCTCTAAGAAAAGGGGCCGACATGCGAAAGAGACTGGTATGCCTCGTTTTGCTTAGCGTCACAATCGCGGCCACGGCTCTCTATGATTCAGGAAAGGCCTTGGCGACCGAGGCTGAAGGGTACAAGAGCACCTCGCTCGCTCTGGGCCACTTTCGCGAAATTGAGGTCACTAGTGTCTTTCCACGCGGCGGGAACGCGGCCGGGGATGAGCAAGCGTGGCAGTCACAGCAACAGGCAAAGGGATTGTCAGACGTCTATGTGCAGAGCAATACCTGGGCGCCTGGCGGAAGTACGGGTTGGCACACGCATCCCGGGCATAGCTTGATCATCGTCACGGCCGGAACGGTCACGGATTATGAAGGGCACGATCCCGACTGCAAGCCGCATGTGTACAAGACAGGGATGGGATTTGTCGACCCCGGTGGTGACCACGTACACATCCTCCAGGAACGAGGGCGATGTCGAGGCAAAAACCATTGCAGTTGAGCTGATTCCGGCAGATGCGGTGCGTCGGATTGACGTTGCAGATCCGGGAAACTGCAGCTTCTAACATCCGTCGGTCCAACAGTAATGCCAGATGGAAAATCGCCGAAAGCCGGACGAGTCTTCTTGATCGCTACTGCGGAGCTCCAGCTGAGCACTGGGTCAAGTCTTGAGTAGGTTGGTCTCCGACATTAGGCTTAGGCTGCAACTCAAATCCACGCATGGGACTCTTGACGTCGACCAGTCGGTCTAGAGCGTGCGCCAAGTACGCAACCTTTGGGGGCAGAAGCAGAGCGTTATGGCCCCACGTCCGGCACTTCAACGACCTCCAATTCACCCTGGCAGACCCTCTTCCAAACTCCGAGCGGGTTCGGCCAACGCGGATTGCCGGATGGTTGACTTTAAAAACGTAACCTTACCGGCATACGGCTTCGGCCGATATGCTGCCATGGCGACCCGTAAACCTGCAATGATTCGCCGCAGGTATGGCGGCAGAGTGAGTTCACCAAACGTATGCTCATCGAAACCGGAGCGCTTTGGCGTTCTTCCGGCGACGATACTCAGGGAAGAACCTGTCGGCGAAATGAGTCGCTTTGGCAAAAAAGTAGCTGACGCCCTGTCGCCAGGAACGAGCGCGAATCTCACGAATTTCTAACGCAGCACGGCTCCGTTGGTGCGCTAGCCCCAGGCTGGGAACGTCAGGCATTGCTCGTCCACCTGGCTGTCCACGAGCGCCACCAGCTCAACTTTCTCGCCACATTGCATTAGCTGTTGTGCCATTTCAAAGGCGATCAGTCCGCCGAGGGAAAACCCCGCCAAAGCGTAGGGTCCACGGGGCCGCACTGACCGGATTTGCCCAATATGTAGTCCGCAGCCATATCCTCCCCACACGAGAATTAGCCACTTCGCCTTCATGGAGTCCGCGCGCCTGTATTCCGAAGACGGCGCAGTGGCAATCCATTTCGCGTGCCAGTGCCCACAACTCCAACACTGTACCACCGACGCTATGAGCGATAAACAGCGGCCGCTCACGGTTGCCCTCATGAAAAGTAAGCAGACCAGGAAGGGGTGACAGCTTCTCCCGCTCGTATCATTTGCGCCAACCGCTCGATGGTGGGCGCATGGAGAAAGCAAGCGATGGGCAGGTCGCAGCCCGTCAGAGTGCGAATCTTCGCAATCAGCGTGGCGGCGTGAAGCGAGTTGCCAGCCAATCGCGAAGAAGTCATCCTGCGGTCCGATGGGTGAGAACTTGAACGTATCCTCCCATAACTGAGTAAGACCTAACTATAGGGTGGTCTTGTCCGTCATAAAAACCTCCATGCGCGGGTGCTCTCGCTAAGGGGGAGGGTAAGGGGGAGGGATCGCTTCGCAGACGCGGGTGAGGAACCGGCAGATCACAACTTA
>CAWBQE010000011.1:0-119278 GCA_963790705.1 uncultured Acidobacteriaceae bacterium | reverse complement strand
GCTATCCTCGCTGGCCCCGGCCGCGCTGGCGCAGGCAGTTTATGGATCGATTTTCGGGACCATCACCGATAACACCGGGGCCGTGGTGCCTAACGCCACGATTACTGTCACCGACGTTTCCAAAGGCACATCGGTCACAGTCCAAAGCGATGCCAGTGGCGGATACCTCGTCCAACACCTGATCGCTGACACCTACCAGGTGTCAGCAGAAGCGAAGGGGTTCAGCAAGACCTCGGTCGACAACGTCGTGGTCTACGTCGACACCCAGCCCAAGGTCGACATCAAGCTCACGGTGGGCGAGGTGACGAATACAGTTACGGTAACCGGCGGAGCTCCTCTGCTGGAGACAGCCCGCGCCGACGTGAGCACCATTTTCAACGACCGTGCGCTCGAGGACTTGCCTAATCTAAATCGCAACTTCACTTCCTTTGAATTGCTGACGCCCGGCACCTCGTACATCGGGTGGGGCCCGTCGGAAGGAAGCGGTAATCCGCAACGTAGTGAATCCATTGAAGTCCAGGGCCAATTGCCGTTCGCAACAGGTTATGAGCTCGACGGCACAGATAACCAGGACCCCATCAACGGCGTCGCCGTGATCAACCCGAACATCGACGCGGTCTCGGAGATGAAGGTGACCGCGCAAAACTATGACGCGGAGTTCGGCAAGGCGGTCGCCGGCCTGGTCACTGCTCAAACCAAGTCCGGAAGCAACAACTTTCATGGGACGGCCTTCGAATATCGCCGCTCGGATGCCCAGCAGGCGCGCGATCCCTTTGCCAACAATGCGGTTAACTCCTTGACCGGCAAGTACCTGAGCCCGACGCTGCACAATCAATTCGGCGGCTCGGTGGGGACCGGTGTTGAAGAACAGAGTTTTCTTCTTCGGCGACTACCAGGGTCTGCGGGAAAAATCAGGGAGCTCCGTCCTGACCACTGTGCCCACCGCACTGGCAAGGTCGTCGTGTACCTCCGGCGGGAACTGCGATCTCAGCGACTACCTGGCGATTGGGGGGCAGGCCTTTAACCCCAACAGCCCAACCGATACCAGCAATAGTGGGCGCACTCCGTTTCCCGGCAACATTATTCCCGCGGCCAACCTTTCCGCGCCCGCGGTCAACTTTTTCAAATTGCTGCCCGCCCCCAACGCTGGTGCGCCCGGCCAAACTTTCAATAACTATGCGACTTCAGGATCTGGAATTTTCAACACCAACCAGTTCGATGTTCGCGGAGATACCCAGCTGACAGCAAAGCTGCACATGCTGGGCCGCTATACCTATTTTGGGTCCAGCCTCTCGGGCGCTCCTTACTTCGGCACCGCGGGTGGGGGTGGTTACGGCTCAGGAGGTTTCGCCGGTACGTCTTCGGGACTCAACCAGAGCGTCGCGGCGGGCGGAGATTATGTGGTTTCGCCTAGCTGGCTGACCGACTTCCGCTTTGGCTACTACCGGATCTACAACACCGTTCTCGGCCCCGATGCCAACCTGCCACTTGGTAATACCCTGGGCATCCCCAACGCCAACGGCACCCCGCTCTCGCTCTATGGCGGTATGCCCCAGTTTGAAATCGATGTTCCAGCCAACGGACAAAATGAAGGCAACGCGGAGTTTCTGGGAACAACCGCAAACCCAAATCTCCAGCAGGAAAGCCAGTATCAGTTCGTCAACAACTGGTCGCACTCTCTAGGCAATCACAACATTAAGTTCGGCGGAGATTTTCGTTACGCTAAGGACCATTCGCTTACGGTTGCCAGCAATGCTCTTCGCTCCGGCACTTTTCAGTTCTTTAACTCCACCACCTCAGGCACGGCACCCGCCGGCAGCGCAGTCTCCTCCTCTCCCGGCCTGGGTTGGGCCACCTTCCTGTTGGGCGACACCTCTCTCTTCTGGCGTACCCAGACGGCAGACGTGAATGCCCAGACCCGGCAGACGCGCTTCTTCCTTTATGCCCAGGACCAATGGCGCGTGACCCCGAAACTCACCTTCAACTATGGTCTCCGGTGGGAGTTTTATACCCCCGAGTCTGTGACCGCGGCGGGCTCCGGCGGCCTGCTTGACCTGAATAATGGCGACATCCTCATTGGCGGCGTCGGGGGTATCAATAAAGCCATGAACGTGGCCCAAAACTACAAGAATTTTGCCCCTCGCCTGGGTGTTGCCTTTCAAGCCAGACCCAACACCGTCATCCGCGCCGGCTTTGGCACCGTCTACGGGCAAGGTTGGGCGGGCAACACTTTCGGCAATATACTCACCGGTTCTTTTCCGACCCAGATCCAGCAGACGCTCGGCACCGGCGGAAATATTGGATACGCGTTTAATCTCACCCAGGGACCTCCCGGCTATACCTTTCCCGCGATCCCATCCAACGGCCTCTATCCACTCCCAGATGGGATTAGCCAGTCTGCGCGACCAAGGAGCGTCATACTCCCGACCGTGATGGGCTGGAACCTTACCGTCCAGCAGGAACTCAATTCGTCCCTCTCCCTGCAGGTGGCCTATGTGGGCAACCAGGCCTATCACAATATGTTCGACTCTTCCCCAAGCTACAACACCAATCAGCCAACCCTGAGTGGTTTCAGCCAGGTCAACCCTAACCATCTCACCGCGGCGGGAGGAGCTTGTTCCGCCTATCCGCAGGGGGTTCAGCCTGTAGGTCAGCCCGGCATCCCGCCCGAGTGCCTATACACGCAATCGGAACGAAGCCCCTGGTTCGACGGCACGGCCCAGAAACAGCTCGGCGTCAAGTATGGGGCGCCTTATGGATGGGAACAAAGAATTGACTACTATCCAGCCCAGGCGACTGGCAACTACCACTCTTTGCAGGTAGTCATGAATAAGCGCTTCAGCCATGGTCTGCAATTCATGTCTAACTACGTGTGGTCCCATTCGCTCTCACACGAGTCCTATGAATTCCTGATCTCTCCGGCAATAGGCAAGGGAAACAGTTACTATAACCGCCGCAATTCGTTCATATTCTCCGGAAACTACAACCTCCCGTTCGGCCGGGACCAGATGTTCGCTTCCCACGTCCCCGGTTGGGCAAACCAGATCATCGGTGGATTTCAATTGAACGCGTCGTGGAGGCTGCAGAGCGGCCTGCCCTTTACCTCAAACTATTTCAACTGCAACAATGACAACGACCAGTGCACGGGCTTCCTCAACAAGGTAGCCAAGTTTGCTCCTCACCAGGGCTCCTACAACGTAGCCGGCAACTACGTGCAGTACTTCACTCCTTCACCTTATGTGCTGTCTTCTCCGAATGATCCAGCCCCAACCACCCCCAATTCGTACGGCCCGTTCGCTCGCCCGGCGGTGGCAACCTGGGGCAATGTAGGCCGCGATGCGCTTTGGGGACCCAATTTCAGCAACGTGGACGCCTCGCTTGTCGAAGAGCTTTACCTTGTGGGAAGGGGTGCACTTTCAGTTGATGGCTCAGGCTTTCAACGTCTTCAACCACGTAAATCTTGGCGGTGTGAATTCGTGCTTCGATTGCCAGAACTCGGGTGCCGGCCAAATCTCGAGCACCGCTTCCAACCAGGAGGGGACGTCGATGCGTAACTTGCAATTTGCCGGCCGGTTCAGCTTTTAGCTGGGTTGCAGGCTTCTGCGTGACAAACCCAGGGATGGAACCGCGCCGCACCGTCTGCAGTTTCAGGGCGTTCCTCTTTCTAAGTTAGTGGAAGGTGGCTTGGTAGGCCGCCTTCCAGTTCCGCCAACTGGCACCACAGGAAAAAAGTAGAGCTGCCCTTGATGGTGGTGGAACGATGAAGTTGTGGGCCTTATTCGTTCTCCTTAACTCTGCAGCATTTCTGGCTGCGCAGGTACCCGACCACACGCCGGCGCCGGCCTTGCGTACGTTATCGGGCTTTTTGCTGGACCAGCCGGGCCAACCCATGATCAGCAGCAACATCATGGCGCAAAAGCCCTTCAGCGTGATCGGTCCGCGCGGAGCTCTGCTCGGCCAGCAGGACGGGTCTTTTGAAGCGTGGATTTTTCCCTGGAAAATACTGAGCCACATGCGCATCACGGCGGAGATGAATGACTACGCCGTACCCATCGATGTGAACCAGCAGGCCGCAACCATCGATGTGCAACCGGGACACACGACCATCACCTTCTCCCACGCCAACTTTACGGTGCGGGAGACCCTCTTTGCGCCGCAAGACGCGCCCGATGGCGCAGGGGCACTGGCCTTCTATCAGATCCAGGCGGTGCGGCCCATGACCCTTACCTTCAGCTTCACGCCCGAGATGCAGCGCATGTGGCCGGCGCTTTCTGACGACCGCAGCTCGCCCGAGTGGGTAAAGACCGGGCAATCGGGATTTTATGTGCTGCACCTGAATTTTCCCGATCATGCCGCGGCCGTGGCCATGCCGACGGCGACGTACGGAATTCTGGAGCCTTACCAGGAGCGGCCCAGGAACTACCCTCTGCAGTTTGTTATCCATTTCAATCCGGCTACCGATGGCGATAAGCTCTATCCTCTCCTGATGACGACGGGTGAGACCACCGCCACTTCTACCACCTCCGCATTGGCCGCCCGGCTGGAGGCGCTCGATGAAGGCTTTCAAGCGTCTTACACGCGCCACGCAGAAGCACTTCGAAGAATTCTCTGCTCAACATCTGAGCATCGATACGCCTGACCAGAAACTCAACCAGGCGTTTACCTGGGCTGAGGTGGCGATCGATCAACTGCGCGTGCAAACCACACCCTCGCATGCGGAGACCGCCCTGGTCGCGGGTTTCTACACGTCGGGAGATTCTGCCCGCCCGGGCTTCGGCTGGTATTTCGGTCGTGATGCCCTGTGGACTCTCTACGCCGTGAACAGCTACGGCGATTACCAGCTCACGCGGGACCAGCTGAATTTCTTATTCAAGAGACAAAGCCCCGAAGGCAAAATTATTCATGAGTGGGCGCAAACCGCCGACCTGGTGGATTGGAAGAGTCTGCCCTATGCCTATGCTTCCGCGGATGCTAATCCGCTGCTGCTGATGGCGACCAACGACTACCTCAAGGTGAGCGGGGATAAGCAATTTATCCAGGCCAACTGGGAAACGCTGGAGCGCACCTGGACCTTCGAGACCTCTCACGATTCCGACGGCGATGGAATTTATGAGAATACGGAAGGGTCAGGATGGGTTGAATCCTGGCCGCCCGGCATGCCTCACCAGGAGATCTATCTGGCCGCGCTCGACCAGCAGGCGAGCACCGCGATGGCGGAACTGGCAAAGGCAACGGGCCACACGGAGATTGCCCAGCAGGCGGATCTTCGGGCGAGCAAAATCGGCGCGGCCATCGAGAAGGAATATTTGCTTCCCGGGGGCGGCTTCTATGCCTTCAGCCGCAATGCCAACGGCAGCGTGGATTCGAGCCCAACCATCTTTCCGTCGGTTGCCTCCTGGGATGGCACCTACAAGCTGCAGCATGCCCAGCCAATGTTCGACCGCTGGGCTGCGCCGGAGTTTTCGACCGATTGGGGCACGCGCGACCTAAGTCCAACGGTCTCATTTTTCGACCCCATCAGTTACCACCAGGGCACGGTATGGCCGCTCTATACCGGCTGGGTTGCGGTGTCGGAATATCGTAACGGCCGTAGTCTCTCCGGGTATGCCCATCTGATGCAGAATGCCGATCTGACCTGGGCGCAGGATCCAGGCGCAGTGACAGAGTTACTTTCCGGCGAGTTCTTCGCGCCCTTGGGGCGCAGCACTTCTCATCAACTCTGGTCCTCGGCCATGGTCATCTCGCCCGTGTTGCGCGGGCTCTTCGGTTTGGAGTGGGACGCGGCCGGGAACAAGCTGACGGTCACGCCGAGCTTACCGGCCGAGTGGGATCGAGCCACGCTACGCCATGTGCCGCTCGCTGGCGGCAGCGTAGATGTGGAGATCACGCGTTCCGGGGAGATGCTGTTGGTGCGCGCCTCAGGGTCTTCGGGGCAGAGCGTGCTCCTTGATTCGCGAGCCCCAGGAGCGAAGTTGGTCCGGCGGCGTCCTGCGCATACCGCTGCCGGCGGTAGAGGCTGGTCTTGCCGCGGCCCTCCCTAAGCCTGGAGCGACCACCCAGCAGATGAAAGTGCTGGACCAGCAGTCAACGGGGAACTCGCTCTTGCTAAGGCTGTCGGCGCCGGCCAACAGTCATCAGACAATGATGCTGCGTGTCAACGACCCGCATGTAAAACTTCATGTCGATGGTGCGCAAGTGCCGCAAGGGAACAACTCTTCGTTGCGCCCGCTGCAGGTTGATTTTGGCACGGGTGAAGGCTACGTTGAGAAGACGCTGAAATTTACGTGGTGAGGCATTTTTCCCCCGGCCAAAAGTGTCATCGCTCTGTCTTTGCAACAGACGGGTGCCCCAGTTCGCTCGTTTTTCGCGAGATGTGGATTCCACGGCTCTCACCCACGACTTTAGGATCTCGATGGGCAACGGGAAGTTAAGGTTCGTCCATCCTACATCTCGCGAAAAACGAGCGAACGTGGGGCACCCGGCGATTGTTGCCAGCGATAGACTTTGAGCGGAGAGTTTATTTTGGCAACAACCAATGCAAAAGTCGGAGTGCTGCTGATTTGGTTGATCGCCCTTCTCTACGCTCCTGTAGCAACAGCGCAGCTATCCTTTCAAACCGACTCGGTCGCTCCGGAACGATTCGTTGCCGCTCACGGCCGAAAGGCCATCGTAATGGGCTATGCGTCCAGTGGATTGGAGCTGTGGGCCTATCCACTGCAACTCATCAGCGGATACGAATTAGGGTTTCGCTCGGCTGGCGACACCACTGAAACCGCCGGGTCAGTCTTGCTTCGTCGCGTCACCTATGACCCCGAAGCGATCATCCGCACCTACATAGGCCCCGACTTCGTCGTTCGAGAGAGACTATTCGTTCCCCTCAACGAGGCCGCCATTTTCCTCACCTACACCGTGGAGTGCCGTCACGCCATTGACATAGTGGTCCACTTCACCCCGGTGCTTGACCTGATGTGGCCTGCCTCTCTCGGCGGCCAGAGTACACAGTGGAACCCGGCTGCCTCCGCCTACATTCTCTCCGAAGCGACGCATAAATACTCCGCATGGATCGGCGCTCCTCAAGTGATCTCACACGACGAAGTCCTGAACAGCGCGCAACCGGGAACACCGGGGAAGCGGCTGGCCTTTGCTGTGCGCGCGGGTGGGAACTCTGATCGTTCAGTCACAGTAGTGGTTGCGCGTAATGACGATGGCTCATCAAATGCTGCCGGCACGCATGAGGGATCTGCTCGGCTCGCAAGCCAACTTCGAGACGGAGGCGCGCAGCCATTATGCCGAGCTGCTCGGTAGCACCCTGCGGATCGAAACCCCAGACCAATCGGTCAATCAGCAACTCGCCTGGGCACAGATCGCGCTCGATCAGGCCTGGGTATGCAATCCCGTATTAGGCTGCGGCTTGGTCGCCGGTTATGGCCCTTCGCGCGATGCCCGCCGGCCGCAGTACGCATGGTTTTTCGCCGGCGACGCCCTCATCGCCATCGAGGCGCTGGTAAATGCAGGTGATTACGACCGGGCCCGCGAAGCCCTCGCCTTCATCGCCAAGTACCAGGATGCCGGCACTGGAATGATATGGCATGAGCTCTCGCAGAGTGCCGATCCGGCCGACTGGGCAACCAGGTATCCCTACATGTTTGTCCATGTCGACATTACCTTTCACTATCTGACCGCGGTGGAGCGGTACGTCTCGGCCAGTGGGGATACGCCGTTTCTGCAACAGCATTGGCCAGGAATTGAAGCCGCCTATCGCTATTGTGGGTCGTTGATCAATGCAGAGGATGGGCTGCCCCGCATCCCCTCGACCAAAGAAGGAGGGGATGAGCAAAACAGACTCAGCGACGATTTGGGCCTTTCCGCAAGCTGGGTTACAGCGTCTGCGGCCTTTGCGCGGTTGGCCCGTCTGAGCGGGCATGCGGCGCAAGCCGGCGAAGCCATGCGGTTGAGTGAAAAAGCAAGCCGCGCCACCGCGCTCCGTTACTGGGATGATCGGCGGCAATCCTGGATTGACGGTTATAACGAGTCAGGCCACGCTTTCTCACGGCGCAGCGACGATGGAGTCCATTTGGTGAACATACTCGACCAGCGCCGCAGTGACGCGGTTCTCGACCAACTCGCGTCTTCTGACTTCGAATCCGATTGGGGAACCAGGGGGGTAGCCGCGGGTTCTCCCCAATACGATCCGGCCTCTTACGCCAGCGGCAGCGTTTCAGCAGCGGGTACCTCGGGGATTGCATCGGCATTCTGGTTAAACCACCGCCCCGTGACCGCCTACTCCATCTGGAGTGCACTCCTTCCCTGGGGGACGCTCGATTCGATGGGGCATATGCATGAACTCCTCACCGGGGATTTTTACCATCAACAGGTGGAGTCGGTTCCCGAGCAGACCTGGTCCTCAGCAGCGTTGCTCTCATCCACGATTCAGGGACTACTAGGCCTGGAGAGGGAAGCCCAGGGGAATGCCCTCAAATTCTCACCGCACCTGCCGGCCAACTGGGACCACATCTCCATCACGAACGTCAAGGTGTCTGGCGGCACCGTAGGAATGACTCTTACCCGGGTGCCGCATGGATTGCAGTTGGAAACGGAAAATTCCGGTAGTCCCGTGGATCTGCTCTGGGCTCCGGAGATTCCACTCGGCGCTCATCTCAGCGGCGCAGAGCTCGATGGCAAACCCATAAACGCGCGACGGGAAGAGCATGGCCAAGACAGCCACGCGATCCTGAACTTTACAGTTCCCCACGGCAAGAGCCATTGTCTGATTCGGTATGACGGTGGCGTTTTGCTCAGCGTTATCGCTGCTGATCCACTGGTGGGTGAACCGAGCAAACAAATCAAGATAACTTCTGTTGCTTACAAGCCGGCAAGCCTGGTAGTGGACGCCGACGTCTCGTCTGATGCGCCCAACTCAACCATCGAGCTGCGTACGGATCAAAAAGTCCTGAAGGTGCGCGGAGCAAAGCTCACGTTGATCTCCGGCGGCGTTTACGACTTAGTCGTCGACCCAGCCGGTAACACCGGTCCCGCGGCCGGCCAATACAGGCGCACCGAGATCGTCGTCGATTTCGCCGCCAGGTAGCTGCATGCCATGTGGCGGGTTATTTTTGACACCGTGTCCGAGGGTAGCCTAACATCCATATATGAAAGAGAACGCGGCGAAAGCACCCGGCAAGCAATTGTCCCATCCCGCCACGCGGCCCGTCGTTCGTTTCCGGAGGCGCGGCGGAAGCCTCGGGCTAGGCGCCAGCAATACCTTGGAGCTTATGCGACACATCGAACGAGGCTTTTCCTTCGAGACCCTGTTAAGACTCGAAGCGAATAGTGGTGTATCGCTCGCTTTGCTGGCGTCGGTGATAGGCATTCCCGAACGGACCCTGGCTCGGCGGAGGGCCGCGGGGAGAATTGAGCCAGACGAATCCGAACGTTTGCTACGGGTCTCCACCCTCTTTGAGAAGTGTGTCGAGCTGTTCGAGGGTGATGTGGCATCAGCCGTCAATTGGCTGACTTCTCCCAAAAGGGCCCTGAATCATCAGCCACCCTTGTTGTATGCGCGGACGGAATTGGGCGCTAGAGAAGTTGAAGACTTGATGGGCCGTTTGGACCACGGAGTCTTTTCTTGACGCTTTCCGCCTGGCGGATCACCAAACAGAAGCACGCTAGGTCTGCATTTAGTGGTGAAGGCGCCCGCATCTACGGCGGACGTTGGAACAGTCCCGGCACTCCCATGATCTATACCGCGCAATCACAGGCCCTGGCAGTCCTGGAGGTGCTGGTTCACCTGGATTCACCTGAACTCCTGAAGCGATATTCTCTGTTTGAGGTTGAGATGGATCTCTTCTACGTGGAAGAGCTCGACTTATCCAACTTGCCGAGAAACTGGAAGGCCAATCCAGCGCCCACCGGAGTGCAGGCGATCGGAGACGATTGGGTTGCCGGCCGCCGCTCCGCCGTGCTGCGCGTGCCGAGTGCCCTGGTTCCTGCTGAGTCCAGTTTTCTGTTGAACCCGCATCACCAGGACTTTAGTAAATTGCGCATCGGCAAGGCAGTCCCCTTCCAGTTCGACCCCCGTTTCGCGCGACGGTGACGGCCTACGATAAACAGCCGCACAAGAAAGAGGCGGCACCCGGTTTGGGATAGGCTTCACCGATCGGCGAAAGCTTTTCTCCCGTTGCTATATGCTTTCGAGGGCGGAGCGGAGCAGCCGGCAGTCTCGTCGTCGAATGCTACATTACACCGCAAGCTAAGGGAGCATTCATCGTTTATGGCCAGAAGAATCCAGTTCACAGGGGCAATGGCAATCGTTCTTATCGCGCTCATGGCCGCGTCCGCCCTCCAGGCACAGAGCCGGGTGATCGATCAGCAGTGGCAGTTCAGCCCCGACCCCAAAGCGCAATTCACTGCCCTCACAGTCGATCGCCAGGCAAAGTGGCGTCCGGCCAAGGCCAGCCTCTCCTGGAATGCTCAATTTGACGATCTTCGCGACTACGCGGGAGTGGGCTGGTATCGCGTCACCATCGCTCTGCCGCCCCCGCAGCCATCCAGCCGGGAACTGATTCATTTCGGCGCCGTTGACTACTTCACAGAAGTGTGGATCAACGGCAGGCGCCTGGGGGAGCATGAGGGTGGGTACACGCCGTTCACCTTCGACCTCACGGGCAAAGTGCGCGCGGGCAACAACGAAATTCTGGTTAAGGTCTTTGACCCTCCCATGCCCCCTCCGCTCGCGGTGCAGATGCCACCAAACTCTGCGCCCAAAGAGGTCCTAAGACCCCCTGCGGCAAAAAATAACGCGGAGCCTCCGCTCGAAAAGAGATTCGATTACAACGAAATTCCCCACGGAAAACAGAACTGGTATGTGCAGACCAGCGGACTGTGGCAACCGGTGACGCTTGAGACCGTGCCCCTTCGCTACGTTGCGTGGGTGCACGTGACTCCGCACAACAACGGCGACGTAACTGTCGAAGCCAAGCTGGCTGGTAGCGCCGCCAGCACTCCGCTGCAGGCCACGCTGTTCGATCCCTACGGCGCTCCCGTGGCCCAGCTCGAGCTTGCTGTGGACGGCATGACGGCGCAGGGCAAGACCCACGTGGCCAATCCCATGCTGTGGGACGGCGACCACCCCAACCTCTATTCGCTGCAGCTGAATAACCCGACGAAGACGGGGCCGCCCCAGCGGCTGCACACGCGTTTTGGATTTCGTGAGCTCACAACGGCCGATGGACGGCTCTTCCTCAACGGCAAGCCCTTTTACATGCGAGCGGCTCTCGACCAGGATTTTTATCCCCAGGGTATTTACACGCCGCCATCGGCCGATTTCATACGTCAGGAGATGCTGACATCGAAGGCCATGGGACTGAATATGCTGCGTTGTCATATCAAGGTGCCGGATCCGCGTTATTTGGACGCTGCCGATGAAACCGGCATGCTGGTCTGGTATGAAATTCCGGTCTGGAATGATGCCCACCGCTGGACAGCGCAAGCAGCCCAGCGTGGAGTCGATACTTTTCGAGCGGAAGTGGAGCGGGATTGGAACCATCCGTCGATCGTGATTCAGAGCATCATGAACGAACAGTGGGGGATGGACCCGGCGCAGGCAGATCAGCGCACGTGGCTGCTCAATAGCTTCCGCGATTTCAAGCAGCTCACGGCGCCGCTGGGCCGGCTGATCACCGACAACAGTGCCTGCTGCAAGGGCTTCCACCTGCAATCGGATTTCGCCGATTTTCATATGTATTACTCCATCCCTGACCACGCAGAAACCTGGGCACGATGGGTGCAGGAGTATGCCGGTCGCCCGAAATGGCTCTATAGCCCGTATGGCGATGCAATCACCACCAACCAGGAGCCGCTGCTGGTTTCGGAGTTCGGCAATTGGGGCCTGCCCCAACTGCCGCCTCGCGATCAGTTGCCCTGGTGGTTCCCGCGCGACTTTGAAGGGCGCGAACTCACGCGCGCGGCGGGCGTCTTCGATCGCCTGCACGCTTACGCCTTCGACCGCATGTATCCCGATTACGACGCACTCGCCCTGGCGACAGAGAGGCATGAGTACCTGGCGCTCAAGTATGAAATTGAGCAGATGCGGCAGCGAAACTCTATCCAGGGTTATGTCGTCACCGAGCTTACGGATGCCAATTGGGAAGCGAACGGCCTGATGAGCATGTGGCGCCGGCCCAAGACCTTTGCCGAAGAGTTGGGAAAGCTGCAGCAGGACGACCTGGTGATGGCCAACTTTGCGAACCACAACTTCGCTGCCGGAGCAACGGTGGAAGTGCCACTGGTTGTGTCTCATTATTCGACTGCTTCGTTGGGGGGCGCGACAATCGCGTGGCAAACGTCCGACGGACAGTCTGGAATGATGCCGTTAGGCAAGACGCCTGGCGAGGGCGAGGTCGCTACAGAAGGGACTCTGCAATTCAAAGCGGCGTCGGTAAACGCGCCGACCCCGGAGTTTCTTCGCCTGCAGCTGACCAGCGCCGCAGGTGTGACGCTGGCGGAGAATCGCTATCGCTATGCCGCGTATCCGCAATCGACCCCGGCGTTGGGGGTTACAGTGGCTATGCACGATCCGCGGAACCAGCTGCAGAATTTGCGCTCGGCACTTCTAGCCAGGGGTATCGCGGTCATCGATGGGAACGCTGATGCCAGCGGTAAAGCAGTGTGGCTCTGTTCCCAGATGGACGACGTGACCAAAGCGAGACTCAGCCAAGGCGGGACCGTAGTGCTTCTAGCTGGCAGCCGGGACGCTCTACCGACTGCAGGCACATTAACGATTCTGCCCCGCGCAGGATCGGACTTGACCGGCGACTGGGTCAGTAACTTCAACTGGGTTCAATCGTCGAGCCCGCTTTGGAAGCCCCTTTCCCCCGTGATCGACGGCTCGATTCTCGGTTGGGAGGCAGCTTCGGTCACCCCGGATTTTGTGATCGCCGGATTACGAGCAGAGGATTCCCAAAACATGCTGGCAGGCGTCTTCTATGGCTGGCTCAACTCCAATCGCGCTTACCTCGTGGAACAAAGCGATGGTCCAGGCCGTATGTTCTTGACGACCTTCCGCTTTCAGGGTTACGGTCAAGATCCCTTTGCCACCATGCTACTGGATCAAATACTCAAGACGGCCGCTGCTGCATCTATGTAAGACATAGATGCTGGCTATCGACTCGTTTATCTGAAGGGAAGGGCGTTAGTGTCCGCGAGAGACCGTCGCTTTTGGTTTCGTATCAGGGCACGACTTTACAGGCTGCGCAAAAGATCATGTTTTGAATCAGGGCACGACTTTAGTCGGGCCGTAAGGGACTGAAAGAGAATTGGGCTTCAGCCCCTGGGTCCGTCTTTTTCTGAAGGGTACGGCCTTCAGGCCGTACATAAACGCTTTGCAATGAATCCGGCTTTAGCTGAGGGACAATCTCCCTCGATCAGCTCTTTCCCGCGGTCTACTAGAGCCTGTTATTAATAGAGGGGCAGCGAAGCAAGTGCAAGCGAGCAAGAAATTGACCATGGGCTCTTCCGACGATTTAGCACCACACACTTCCGCAACAGGTGAACCCGCCGCGCGTTGCGCTGCGCCGGGCCGCGTGAACCTGATTGGGGAACACACCGACTATAGCGGCGGGTTTGTCATGCCGGTAGCCATCGACTTTCGCACCGTCGCCACCATTCGCCCCCGCAACGACGCGCAGATTTTGCTCTCCTCGGAAAACATGGGCGAACAAGTTTCCTATCCGGCGGACCCTCTACCCACCACCGCCCGTAAACACTGGAGCGACTACCCGATGGGGGTGGCCTGGAGTTTGGCCCAGGAAGGCGTGCGCGTTGGCGGATTTGATCTCTCCCTCGCGGGCGACGTTCCACTGGGGGCTGGACTCAGCTCGTCGGCCTCGATCGAAGTAGCCACAGCGCTGGCCCTGCTGGCGCTGGACGGGGTTGCGCTGCCGCTGGCAACAATAGCCCTCGCCTGCCAGCGCGCGGAGAATGCCTTTGTGGGCGCGCGCAGCGGCATCATGGACCAGTTCATTGCCTGCGCCGGGCAGCAAGATCATGCCTTGTTGCTGGATTGCCGATCGCTTGAATATCGACTGCTGCCCATCCCCTCTCATGTGCGGCTCATCATCTGCAATTCCATGGTCAAGCATGAGCACGCAGGTGGGGAATATAACGCCCGGCGTGCAGAGGTAGAGGAGGGCACGCGCATTCTGCATCGCCGCTGGCCTTCCATCGTGGCCCTGCGCGATGCCACCGAGGAGCAGTTGGTCGAGTGCGAGCAGCAAATGCCGGAAAACGTATTTCGCCGCTGCCGTCACATCATCACCGAGAACAAGCGGGTGCAACTTGCCGCGTCGGCGCTCGAGCGCGGTGATCTCGCAGCATTCGGCGTCCTCATGGCCGAGGCGCACCGCAGCATCCGCGATGACTTCCAGGCCAGTTGCAGCGAGCTGGATACGCTGGTTGAGATCGCCTCCGGTATTCCCGGTTGTTATGGAGCCCGCATGACGGGCGGCGGTTTCGGCGGTTGTACTGTCAACCTGGTCGAGGAAAGCAAAGCGCAACAGTTTCGCGAAGCTATTCACACCCAGTACCGTGCATCCACCGGCATCGACGCCGACATTTATCTTTGCCGCGCTTCTGCCGGCGCAACTCGCATCTCCTGACCTGCCTTTTTTTCAAACCCGAGTCGACCAACGACGCATCCAAACACCAGTGGGTCGCAGAGTAGTCCCATGCCCAGAGAATGAAGCAGGGAGAGCCTTACTATCTCGATTCCTCTGTGGAAAAATCCGGTTACCTGTATACAACTTTTGAGGCAGAGGTACACCTCCGAAGTAATCTAACGAGAGTACACTTACCGGAGTAACCCGAGAGGTCCTACATGATTTCCCAATGTATGAATCCGGAGTGCCGCAAAGAGCTTCATTATCTACGCAATGGCAGGGTCATCCGCACGACGCGTCGGAATGGAGCGCAGGTCCAGGTCGAACATTTCTGGCTCTGTGGTGAGTGCCATTTGGACTACGACTTCCTGTTCGCCAAGGACGGTCGTGTTTCGCTCGCGCGAAGGCCAAGTTTTGTTGCTACCGCTAAGCCGGCCTTGGATCTATTGCTCGTCTCCTAAGAGTTTCCTCCGCCGTTGCGGCAACGGCTGAGTATTCTGAGCTGGCGACGCTCTCTGATGGCGCGCGAAGTCGCTCTTCCTCGAAATCCTGAGTTCATGAAGTTTTAATTCATCCCCTGCTTTTCCTCAACCTGGACCTCTTTCTGCACACCATCCGGCGTGGTGCGCCTGCCGCAGCAGACTAAACTAAAAATAACCTCATGTCAGAATTCACCCACCTTCACCTGCACACCGACTATTCGCTTCTTGACGGCGCTTGCGATGTAGAAAAACTGGTTGCCCACGTCGACAAAATCGGACAGAAGGCTGTGGCCATTACCGACCATGGCAATATTTACGGCGCCGTACATTTTTTTAATGCCGCCAGCGCCGCGGGGGTGAAGCCCATCCTGGGATGCGAGCTGTACATCTGTCCCCAGGAAGACCATCGCGCTGCTCCGGAAAAGGACAAGTACCACCATCTGCTGGTGTTGGCGGAGAACGAAGAGGGGTACCGCAACCTGGTGCGCATTACCTCTGAAGCTTCACTTCACGGTTTCTACCGCAAGCCTCGCATCAGCAAGAACTTTCTGGCCAAGCATGCCCAGGGCCTGATTGGTTTCTCGGGCTGCCTGGCCGGTGAGCTGTGCGGGAACCTCATGGCTGGAAAATACGAGGATGCCAAAGCCACCGCCAGCCAATATCAGGACATTTTTGGCCGCGGCAACTTCTTCCTCGAGATCCAGGACCAGGGACTCGAACTGGAAAAGAAGATTCACGCCGATCTCTTTCGACTGGAAAAAGAACTGGATATTCCGTTGGTCGCCACCAACGACAGCCACTATCTCTGCGAAGACGATCATCATGCTCATGAAGTGCTGCTGTGCGTGCAAACAGCGGACTCCATCCACAATCCCAAGCGCTTCAAGTTCGATGGCGACCAGTTCTACGTCAAGAGCGCTGCTGAGATGGAACGGCTCTTCCCCCATGCGCCGGAAGTGGTCAGCCGCACCATGCAATTTGCTGAGCGTTGCTCGCTCAAGCTGAACAAGGTCACCAATCCCTTCCCTGAGTTCGCGGTTCCACCCGGGCACACCATCGATAGCTATTTCGCTGAGGTCTGCCGCGCTGGTTTCCGCAAGCGCCTCGATACCACCATTCGCCACCTCGGTGACCGGGGGTTGCGCAAGCGGCCCATCTCCGACTATGAGGAGCGCCTGGAGCGCGAGATCGACTGCATCAAGCAGATGAAGTTTGCCGGCTATTTCCTTATCGTGTGGGACTTCATCAAATATGCGCGCGAGGTCCATATCCCTGTGGGACCAGGCCGCGGGTCGGCGGCCGGATCGCTGGTTTCGTACGCGATGGAAATTACCGACATCGATCCGCTGCAGAACGAGCTTCTCTTTGAGCGCTTCCTGAATCCCGAGCGCGTCTCCATGCCGGACATCGATATCGACTTCTGCATGAACCGGCGGGGCGAGGTGATCGACTATGTCACCCGCAAGTACGGCCGGGAGCAAGTGGCTCAGATCATTACCTTCAATACCATGGCCGCGCGCGCTGCCATCAAGGATGTTGGCCGGGCGCTCGATCTGCCCTACGGCGAAGTGGACCGGGTGGCCAAGATGATACCCGCGACGATTGGTGTGACCATCACCAAGGCTCTTGAGGATTCTCCGCAAATGCAGGAGGCCTACGACAAAGAACCGCAGGTGAAGGAACTGGTCGACACCGCGAGAAAGCTCGAGGGCCTAGTGCGTGGGGCCGGTTTGCATGCCGCCGGCGTAGTGATTGCGCCCCAGCCTCTCACTGAGCTGGTGCCGGTCTGTCGCAGCAAGAATGATGAAATCGTCACCGCTTACGATATGAAGGCGGTGGAAAAGCTCGGCCTGCTGAAGATGGACTTTCTCGGGCTCACCACGCTCACGGTGATTGACGACGCGCTCAAGCTGATTGAGAAGAAGCGCGGTAGCGCGCTCGATATGTCGCTGATCGACTTGGACGATGCGGAGACCTACGAGAAGGTCTTTCACCGCGCGCTCACCTCCGGGGTGTTTCAGTTCGAGTCCGGCGGCATGCGTGATGTGCTTCGCCGTTACAAGCCTACCTCCGTGGAGGATCTGACAGCCCTGAACGCGCTCTATCGCCCGGGGCCTATCCAGGGTGGCATGATCGATGACTTTATCGAGCGCAAGTGGGGCCGCAGGGTAGTCAGCTACGAGTTGCCCCAGCTGGAGGCCCTGCTCAAGGAGACGCTGGGCGTGATCGTCTACCAGGAGCAGGTGATGCAGATTGCCAACGTCCTGGCCGGCTATTCATTGGGCGAAGCCGATCTATTGCGCCGCGCGATGGGCAAGAAGAATCCCGAAGAGATGGCCAAGCAGCGTACCCGCTTTGTCGAGGGAGCGATCCAGCGCAAACATCCGAAAGATAAGGTCGTTCGCATCTTCGACCTCATGGAGCAGTTCGCTGGGTATGGCTTTAACAAGTCCCACTCCGCGGCATACGCACTATTGGCCTACCACACCGCGTATTTGAAGACGCATTACCCGGTGGAATTTATGGCTGCGCTGCTGAGCTCGGAAATTTCCAAGCCGGAGAACGTGGTCAAGTACATCAAGGAGTGCCGCGAGATGGGCATCGCGGTCGAGCCTCCCGATGTGCAGATCTCGGGCGCTGATTTCACGCCCAGCCTTACCGGCATTCGCTTCGGGCTTACCGCCATCAAGAACGTGGGCCGCAACGCCATCGATTCGATTCTCGCCGCGCGCGCTGCGCTGACCGAGGAGCCCTTCGCTAACTTTTGGGAGTTTTGCGAGAAGGTGGATCTGCGCTTGATGAACAAGCGTGTCTTGGAATCGCTGATCAAGAGCGGCGCGCTTGATTCGTTTGGCCGCCGGTCCCAGCTCATGGCCGCCGCGGATCGGGCGATGGAGCGGGCGCAGCAGGCTCAGCGCGATCTGGTTGCCGGCCAGCATGGGCTCTTTGCCGGGTTGGCCAGCGTATTCGAAAGTAACGGCAATGGCGCAAAAAGCGTCGACGACCTCCCCAACACTCCGGATTGGGACGAGAATCAGAGGCTGCAGTCGGAAAAGGAAGTGCTGGGGTTCTTTGTCTCCGGCCACCCGCTGGATAAATACGCGGAGAAGCTGCGCAACTTGAACGTAGTCGACACGGCGACTGCGCTCGAGATGAAGGTGGCTCCCGCTGCGGGACGTCGTCGAAACGGCGGGGAACCGGAAAGCCTGCTGGCGATCGCCGGCGTGATCGTCGGCCTTAAGGTAGGCAAATCGAAACGCTCCGGTGAGATGTACGCGCAGGCCGCGCTCGAAGACACAGTCGGCAAAATCGATCTTATTTGTTTCCCCAAGGACTATGCGCGCCTCTGCGAGAGCCTCAAAATTGAAGTGCCGGTGCTGGTCAAGGGGGTGCTTCGCGCAGACGACGATGAGTCAGCGCCGAAGCTATCGGTTTCCAGTGTGCAACCGTTGGAGGACATCAAGATCAAGCTGCCCCAGAACGTCCGCATCCGGGTGCTGCTGGAGAGCGCGGACGAGGCCATGCTGGGTTCGCTGCGCGCCATGATCACGGCTGCCCCTGGTCCCGGCAGGATCATGATCAATCTCGAAAGCCGCGGTGAGTACTGCGTGATGCTGGAGCCTGAGGGCCTGTCTGTCGCCGCGGACCGGGGCTTCATCGAGCGCGCTGAGCAGTTGCTGGGTCACGGTGCTGTGCAGGCGTTCGAATAGCAGGCTCGGGCGCAGCTCTCGATTCCGCATCCCGGAACCTGACCGGGTCCAGAGAAATACGCTTGACGAAGTGGCCGCCTGGAGAGTGAATTGGCTCGTACGCTCTCTTGAAAGGCGGATCTAGCTTTGCCATCCACGCTCGCATTGCTGCACACCAGCCCAACCCTTACCCCGCTCTTTGCCACGCTGTGCCGCCAACATCTGCCTCAGACTGAGATCTTTCACGTGGTGGATGAAAGCCTGATCAAGCAGACGATCGCTGCCGGCAAGCTGCAGAAAGTGACGGTGCGGCGCCTGATCGGCATGGTCGAATCGGCGTCTGTAATCGGCGTAGATGGAGTGCTGGTTACCTGCTCGTCGATTGGACCGGCCGTTTCACTGGCGGCAAAGCTTTTTCCCTTTCCAGTGGTTCGGGTCGATGACGCGATGGCAGAGAAGGCAGTCAGTCAGGCCCGGCGCATCGGCGTACTAGCCACATTGCGCACTACTCTGGAACCGACCACCGCGCTGCTGCGCGCCAAGAGCGCGGCCGCCGGCGTGGAAACGCAGATTGAGGAATCGCTCTGTAACGGGGCCTTCGAGGCGGTGCTGGCAGGCGATACAGAAACCCATGATCGCATGGTGAGCAAAGCACTCGCCAAACTGGCAAAGAACGTTGACCTGGTGGTGCTGGCACAGGCGTCTATGGCACGCGTGCTGCAGCAGATGCCCGCGGGAGCAGTGACCGTTCCCGTGCTGTCGAGCCCCGAGCTGGCGGTATTGCGCACGCGCGACCTTCTGTATGGCGCTTCTGAGACGCTACCGTCCGCCGCCGCCGGCAAACTGGAATTCTAACCCCAGTGAAGAAGCGCCATGGCGTGCTCGTATTGCTGGGAGCGGTTTCGGTAATCACCTTCCTCGATCGGCTTGCCATCGCCGTGACCGGTCCAGCGGTGCAGCACGATCTGCGCCTCACGCCCGTGAAGTGGGGATGGGTCCTGAGTTCGTATGTGATCGCGAACACAGTTTTCGAAATCCCTTCCGGAGCCCTGGGCGACCGCTACGGACAACGTGGCGAGCTGACGCGCATCGCCGCGTGGTGGTCCATCTTTACCGCGCTCACAGGTTGGTGCCGCACTTTCTGGCAGCTCTTCGCCACCCGTTTTCTCTTCGGCGTGGGCGCGGCCGGCGCCTATCCCAATGCGGCCGGTGTCATTCCTCATTGGTTTCCCAGGCAGGAGCGGGCGCGCAGTCAAGGAGTGGTGTGGGCCGCGAGTCGGCTGGGTGCCGCGCTGGCGCCGCTCACGCTTGTTCCCTTGCAGATGCATCTCGGCTGGCGTGCTGTTTTCCTGCTGCTGGGCGGCTTGGGGTTGCTATGGACGGTGGTTTGGCGGATGTGGTTCCATGATCGTCCCGCCGCCCAGCCGGGAATCACGGGAAGGGAATTGGAGGAAATTGGCGAGACCGGCGGTGCGCTCCACAACCGCGTGCCATGGCGCAAGCTGCTGGCCTTACGGCAGCTTTGGCTCATTGTTGCTGCTTATGGATTCTATGGTTGGGCCAGCTGGTTTTATTTTTCCTGGTTCCCCACCTGGATGATGAACGGCGCTCATATCTCGCTGGCGAAGATGGGGATCGTTGCATCTTTTCCCTTCCTGCTGGGCGTAGCCGGCAATCTCGCGGGCGGATATTTGAGTGACCGCTTGGTGGAGCGGTACGGAATGAGGGTGGCCTACCGGTGGGTAACCAGCGGCTGCTTATTGGTCGCCTCTGGGATGTTTATTTTGCTGGGCCTGGTGCATGGCGCGGTAGCCGTGGTAGTTACATTCACCCTGTGCTTCGGCGTGATGGACCTGATGCTGCCCGCCGCGTGGGCCATGTGCCTGAATCTCGGTGGCAGCTGCGGCGGCACAGCGACCGCGGTGATGAACACAGCCGGCAATCTCGGCGGGTTGCTCTGTACCGTGGTGTTTGGCTATGTGATACGCGCGACCGGCAATTACGACCTTCCGCTCTTTGGCATCGCCGCCGTCGTGCTGCTAAGCGCGATCCTCTTTTCGCAGGTAGATTGCACTCGTGGGCTGCACGCATAGTTCGGTAACGAATGCCAGAGCCCTCCATCCCAATAACCGACGCCAAGGTCAGCCAACCATTTAAACTTTGTCATCCCCGACCTGCTGTTTCTTTCTCTCCATCCGATCTGACGGCGCCTAACAAAAGTCATCGCCCTCCCCTTGTCATCCCGCCTGCCCCGGCGTGCCGTGGGAGCGAAGCCGAGGGACCTGCGGTTCGGGCCGGTGGCGCAACTGAACCTGGAAGCGATCGGCATATCGTTCCTCCGAAACCCCTCGATCTCTACCCCGCCTTTCCTTCGCGAGCAATCCGAAAAAAGTCCTCCGGCCCGATTTGTCCGCCCTTGAGCACCAACTCCAACCCATCCAGCCCCGTGGCTTCGTCGGCGTGCGCACGGCACAGCGGCGCTCCAGGTGCGAGTGCGCCGGCAAAGCTGATGGCCGTGATGTTCAGTTGTTGAACCGCATGGGAGGATGTGTCGCCGCCGCAGAGAACAACGCGGCGAACGCCGGCCTGTTGGACAACCTCCAGGAGAAGGCGGCCGAGGGCAGCGCCAAGTTCCTGGTCAAGCGTTGCTCCCGAGGGCGCGCCCAGCGAGGTGTAAAGAACGGTATCGCAGCCCGATCGCAACGAATGCAAAGCCGGCTGCAGAGCACTCTCCCTGGCTTGAGCGTCGCCGCCGGCCAGCCCTGCCGCATCGAGTTCGACCGTAGAGTACCCGTGGCCCTTGGCCCAACGGATCTGCTGAGCGGTCACTGCCGAGCAGCTCCCGCTGATGATCAAAAGCCTATCGGTAGCAGAAGCGGTTACGGAAGGGAGGCGTTGCCGTGATCGTGCCTGTCTTGCGCCAGTGGGCGACGAGACTTGCGGTGAGCCCGGAGCTGCCGATGGTGAAGAGTGGCGGCGCATTCTCCTTGAGATCCCAGAAGAGCTGGCCTGCCTGTTGAAGCATCGCAACATCGATGCCGTCGAGAAGAACCGCCGCCGCTCCGCTACCCGCCTGGAGGCGAAATTGTTCTGCAACCTTATGGGTTTCAAAGGCGCGCAGATCAACCAGGCCGATGGGAAGATCTGTCTGATAGGAAAGATGGAGGCGGAGGTCGGCTTCGTGCATGGGCGTCGCAGGGTGATGGGCCATCGTCGGATGACGGTCGATGCGATAGACTTCGCTGCCGGCGGCCGCAAAGAGATTGCCGAAAACAACAAACCTGCCCAGGTGCGGCGCGGCAACAGCAATTGGTACAGTCTCGGTGGCAAATACCGCCCGCCCGATCTCAAGCGCGCGCCCGATGCTGCCGCGGTTAGGCGCCGAGTCGAAGGTGGAGCAGACCTTGTAGTGCACGATCTCGGGCGCGAGTTCGCGCATGCGCGTGAAGATGGCAGGCAGATGGGCAGACATCCAGTCCGGTGTGCGGGATCGCGCGTCGCCGGCGAATCCAATCGCCTGGCAGTGCGCGAAGCGGGCTAGCTGCGCGGGGGTCGGCGTGGTGAGGAAGAGCACGCTGGACACGCCGTTGACGGCGAGCTGCTCCAGCACATCCGTGGAACCCGTAAAGTCGTCGCCGTAGTAGCAGTACAGCAGTGGCATGTTCGAGGGCCTTCATCTAGCTGGAGAACTTTTCCAGCGCCGCGCGGAGTTCAGGATGACCGGTGGCGAATTCCGCGACCGGAATGCCTTCGACCGCCGCCTCCCAAGCCTGCTGCAGGCTGCGTACGCCGGCGGCAGGTCCTAGCGGATGTCCCAGGATGCCACCTCCGGCGGCGAAGATCAGGTCGGTGCATCCTAGCTCACGATAGGTATCCGCTGCCTGGCGCGCTGTCTGCCCGGAAGAAAAGACAGGCATGATTTCGCAGCCGGCGTATGGCGGCGGGAACATCGGCGTAAGGCAGGCCCGTGCCGAGCGAATCACGCTTTCGTCCGGTTCGCAGAATTTGTTGCTGAGCCCGTTCACGTGGGTGTGGTCAATACCGGCCAGCCGCCAGAACTTCTGGTACGCGATAAAGCTCATCCCGATTGCGGGCGACCGCCCATAGATGCCCCACCCGTTGCGGTGGCCGTGGATGCAAAGTTGCGAGTGGGCGCGCAAGGCTTTCATCGCCGGCAGCCCAATAGAATTCATGCTGGCCATGATGCACGTTCCTCCGAGGGCCATGACATGGTCGTGCCGCTGCAGCATCTGGTCCAGATCGCCGGTAATGTTGGTGGCATACATGGCTTGCTTGCCGGTGCGCTCGGCGTGATCCCGCAGTACGCCCAAGACGGCTGCAGCGCGCTGTTCGAAAGGGCAGTGCGGCCCATCCGATTGCAGTTCATCGTCCTTGATGAAATCGATACCGGCTTCGACCAGCGTGCGCACCTGCGCGGCGGTTTCTTCAGGGCTCATCCCGACACTTGGTTTGATGATGGTGCCGATGAGCGGGCGATGCTCGACGCCCGTGAGCCGGCGAGTCCCTGTGACGCCAAACTGCGGTCCCTGGTAGCGATCGAGAAATGCGGGCGGCAGTGTGATGTCGAGCAGCTTGAGGCCGGAGAATGGTTTCAGCTCGAAGAGGTTGCCGGCGACGGTAGCCACAAGGTTTGGCAGGGAAGGACCGAGATTGTGTAGTGGCCAGGAAAGCGTGACCTCGGCTGTACGGCGCACTGCGTTCGAGAAGTTCTTTGGCATCCCCGAGCCGGGTAAGGAGGGCCGGTCGGCTGTTCCCAATTCGGCGATTTGCTCAACCTGCGCGGCGAAACGCTCGCGCAACTCAGCGGTCTCGCCCGGCACCTTGATGAAGGTGCCGGTGGATTGCTCACCCGCCATGATCGCCGCGGCATCTTCCAGTGGAAAGGCAGTCTCGATCCAATAACGCGCTTGGATCCGCTGCTGCGCGGATGCCTCCGCTCCGTTGAGCGCGCCCGCTGGCGATTTACCGTTGCTGCTGTTCATCTCGTTGCGCTCCTGTCGCTGCGGCAAAGCGTCAGCCGCGCGTAAAGTAGGTCGTGTATTGCTCGTTCTGTACCTGATAGAAAGGTATAAAAACGACCTGTTGGCCGCCCTCGTTTCGCGTCCATGCGTCGGCGCGTTGGCCAAGAACGCTGAACCCCTCCTCTATTGGAAGAGGTCTCTTTTCCAGTCCATCCGGCGGATCGATGGCGACGAGCATCAGCGGGCCGCGCATAACAGCGACGACATTCGGGTGCAGATCGTCAATCGCTTCGGTGCGGAACGTCTGCGGGAGGCGCAACTCCACCAAATCTCCCCCCTTCCATCGCCGGCGTAGAGCGGCGAAGCTGCCGGGTTTCGCGGGCGCAGCGGCAGCGGCGCCGTTCACCGTGATACGCGCGGGCCCCTCCAGCCAACCGGGAATGCGCAGCCGCAACGTCCAGAACTGTGGGACGCTGCTGTCGATGCGGATCTTAACGATCTCCCCCGCGGGATAGTCCGTGGCTTGTGTCAGTCTGATCTTCACGCCGTTCTGCTCGAAGCGCAATTCGCTGGGCGCATACATGTTCACTGTGACGCCATCCGCGGCGCGTAGGTAGAGGTTGAGCACGTAGTCCGACACGCCCTGCACGAGTGTTCCCGAGCAACAGGGCCATTTGTGCGGATACCAGACCTTGGTTGCTTTGGGGCCATAAGTGGAGTAGTAAGGATAATCGCCGTCAGAATCGGGCTGCTTCACGCCAAGCAGCGTGTTGTAAACGACGCGTTCCAAATGATCGCCGTACCGGGCATCGCCCGTCATGCGCAAAAGATAGCGGTCCAGCTTGGTGGCTGCGTAAGCGCCGCAGGGGGTCTCAAAGTGGTCGACTGTGCTGCTGAGACTCTCGTACAGCTTTCCCTGATGGGGTTCCACAAACTGTTCATTCGGCCCCCAACCGCCCGAGGCGAACTGCTGGTCCGTGGTGAGACAGGTCCACGCAAAGGCCATCGCGCGGCGGTATTTTTCATCGCCCAGGACGAGGTAAGCCTTAGCCGCGGATGACAGCGCGATCGCATGCGAGTAGGCGTGGCGGCCGGGCAGCACGTTTTCACTGCGCGCCAGCGGATCGAAAAAATCATGGTCGAGCAGGTAATTCAGTGCGGTCGCCTGGAATTCGTGCCTGCCAGTGAGCTGATAAGCACTGAAGAGGTTCTCCGGCATGACGTAGGTCTCATCATAAGGAGGATTCTTCTTGCCGATACGATCGTGGCCGTGCTCCGGCATCAGTGATCGTGAACCATCGAAGACTCGGGGCAGCAGATCGCGCGCCTCGTCGACATGAGCCAACGTGTAAGCGTCGATCAGGCCGGCGAAATGCTTATCGAGCGTATAGCAAATCCACAGATTGGTCTGCGGACGAATGATGGATTGGTTATCCGCGCCCATCGTGGCGCCGAAGCCCAGAATGAGTTCCCGCACCTTCCGCTGGCATGCTGGATCGCCCGTAGCCGCCGCGATGCGCGCTATTCCGGAAAGGTATTGCCCGAGGGAGTGGCCGGGAACGAAGCCGTCTGCATCGTACCAACCGCCCATGTCGGGGCCGGGGGCGGGCATGCCCGCACGTTGCCGGTAGACTTTGAGCAGACGATCATTGTCGAGCGCGAGATAACTCGCATGAATGCGGTCATACTGCTGCTTAAGCGGACCACCGGTGATGGAGACGGCCCCAAAGGGAAATTCGCGCAGCACTTCGCGGGAAGAGAATGCCGGAACGGAGGCGAAGTCCGCGGCATAGCCGAGCAGGTCCGCTGCCCAATATCAGCCGCAGAACCTTCCAGGAACCTGCGGCGTGTGTGGCGGAAAGGCATCTTGCGAAAAAACTCCTTCGTGCCGGGCTTCCCGGCAGACAAGCCATTGGACGGGAGAGATCGACGGCCCGTCAACCCCATCGCACGCGATCCCGATATACGAACAGGGAATCCAAAGGGTAAAAATGGTTGAGTTGCGGAGTCTTTCTCTCGTTCCCTTCGTGAGGGAACGATATGGGGCACCCGTCCAAATCCTATCGGCTTCTTCTATGACACACGCTCCTTGACGAGCGTCACATGGGCGACGGCGTAAGGCCGAAGTTCGATCTCCCTACTCCCAGAAACAACGCGCGGCTGGGCAAAACTCTCCTCGTCAAGCACAAGTGTCTGTGAAACCGTCTTATCGCCCACAAGACTCACGGCCTGATCCTGTCCGGTGAGGTTGGCAAGCCAAGCCAGACGGTTCCCATCGCGATCCGTGCCGGCTACGGCAGCAATAGTATCTGGCTGGCTCGAGCGGCAACGATATCGCGGCCGTCCGCCGATAGCCGAAAGACCTTGTGCCGTGTAGAAAGCAGGATGGTAGGCGACCTCTCCCGCTGCGCTGACGGACGTAAGTCCCAAAGGCCCTGTCACGGCGCCGACCGTGAGTACCTGCAGGTGCGCCTCGGCGGTGGACGCGGCGTAGCCGATCATCCAGGCTGCCGCGAAAAGGCTCGTCTGCCGCGGATCGTGGTCCGTCATCGTGATCCGGCGATTCTCCGGGTTGTCCATCACCCGCGAGCCGTATGGGTTCTGGCGCATGCCGATCGTCGATGGGCCGATCCAGTACGGTTTATCGTTGCCCATGATTGCACGCGCCGAACGAGTAATACTGGGCATCGTTTCCAGGGTCTGCATCACGCTCAGATCGTCGGCAGCGTGCACGATAGGGCAGGTGCAGTGGGAGACAAAGTCGAGGAATTCGACCGGGGGACGCTTGCGGTTGAGTTCCGTAAAGTAGGTCAGCATTCCACCGCCGATGGCCACGCCCGGAAAAGCCTCGCGCGCGGCTTGATAGATCTCTGCAAGCGGCGGACACGCTGGCCACTGGCTCCCCGGCAGAGTGGATTTTCTATCCACGGCAGGGGAAACGAGAACCGCTGACAATTTCAGATTGGCCTCGGAGACCATCGCGGCTATTTCGCGCAGCTCGTCTTTGACGTTGCGCTGCGCGGGGAGCACGAGCTCGAGGGCGCCCTGCGAAGCACCCGCGATTTGCGCGATCTCCCGAAAACCGGCCAGCTGCTCGCGTCCATGCCCGGCAGTGGGATCAAAATGAAACAGAAGAAGTTGCGGCTGCAACCTTTCCAGCATGCCGGGATGCGCCAGTATCGTCGCGATTTCGCTGGGATGGATGGCAACTCCGATCTGCGGAAAGGTGCCGTCCAGCTCACCGATTTCCACTTCGATCGGCACATCCGCCTTTGCCTCGTCCTGATGCCTGCCGGCACCGCTGTCGGTGATCAGCAACTCGACTGATTGATGGTTGCGCACTCCGCTCTCCATGACGTACGGCCAAGGGAGAGCGAGCGGCCGAACATAAGTCTTGTAAGAGGCGTCGGACCAGTTTCGCTGGTCTTCCATTTCAAATACGTCTCCGGTCATAAGGCAGCGGGCGGTGACGCCTGGCGCTACTTGATGTTCGATCGCACGAATCTCCTTGAACGGTTGCATCGGAGCAATGAGATCCGGAAAGGCTGCGTGCTCGCGCGAGCCGTCGACGTGCTCGATGACGGCCGGCTGGCCGACGACGCCCTCAAGCGGATGCAGGATGGCGAAACCACAGCGCGCGGTCAGAAATGGAGTCCGCGGTTCGGCGGTCACATCGAAGGTGATCAGGCCGTTCGCGTTGCCAGTAATGCGCGTTTCATATTCGAGTTCCTGGCTGGGTTCGACGCTGGCGCAGCGCGCCCGGAAGGTCACCGTGAAGTCATCTACGCCCTGGCGGCAGCTGAAATCGCTGATGGCGGGATGATAGGTTCCCCAATCCTTATCCCGCACGACGTAAGCAATTGCGCGCAGAACCTCGCGCCCCTGGTAGCGGATTGTCCGCAGACCGCCCGCTACAAAATCCGCTGTCAGCGCACCGGCCTTCAGCACGATGCTTTCCGGTGATGGTTCTTCGGTCCCGACGCGCCGCTGGGCGATGGTGAGTTCCATGCTTAGCCTCTGAATGGATAATTTATCGCTATTGCGTAATCGCCTCGAGCTCCTGGCCGGGAGGAATCTTCCGCAGCAGCAGAGTCGTCCACATCCCCAGCGATACCCCGGTAGCAATAATGAGCCACGTAAGCACGGGCTTTCCGAAGCCGGCCAAAATGGTCCACAGAATACTCCCGATAACGAAGCCGATCACTTGGATGGCGCTCAGGAAACCCACGGCTGTCCCGCGCAGGCGGGTAGGGAAGCTCTCGCCCTGGTAAGCATAACCGGCGCCGGACCAGGTGCCGTTGGTGGCCTGGTAGAGCAGGAAGTAGACCACCACCACCAGCCAGGTCTGCTCGACCAGCAGAAAAATCAGGCTGAGTGGGGCCACCAGCACGCCGGAGACGATGATCACCTCGCGCCGGCCCCAGCGCTCGCCCAGCCACCCCCCGAGAATATAAAAGAGGAAGCCTATACCTCCGCATGCGAGCAGCAGCGTGCTCGCGGCAGAATCGCTGAAGTGCTTGTATTTTGTGAGCCAATAGGCGATGTAAAAATTGGTCGCGACATAGCTAGCGCCATAAAAGATCCAGACAATCGATAACCAGATGAGCTGGTGCCGGATGGGGCCGGGCTTGGAAAAGAGCTCGCGAACCGTAGGCCGTCCTTCCGCTTCGACCGCGACCTGCTGCTTTTGGAGCAGCGCTTCGACCGCGGCCTGGTCTCCCTGGCGAACCGCTTCGCGCACACTCTGCACATGTTCAAAGCGTTCTGACTCGCGCACAAAGAAGCGGCCCAGGATGACGGCCACGATGGGAAGCACGCCCAGAAGAAAAACGAAACGCCATCCATATCTGCCAAAGGCAAGATACGCCCCCGAGGCCAGGAAGACACCCAACGGCCAACCGCCCTGGACAATCGAATAGAGCAAGCCGCGATGTTTCGCGGGCGCCTGTTCATTGACGATAGTGATGGAAACGGCGAGTTCCGCATAGGCCAACCCGGAGGCCAGGGCTCGCACCAAAACCAGCTGCCAGAAATCCTGCACGAAATAGGTAAGGCCGGTAAATATCGCGGTGCCGGTCAGGCAGTACATCCAGATGCGCCGCCGTCCGAAGCGGTCCATCGCGTAGCCGGCCCAGATGGTGATGCAGAATTGCGCCCCGTAGACGGAGAAGCCAAGAACCCCAAGTCCTGCTTCGGAAATATGCAGGCTCCTGGCAATGTCAGGAAGCGCCAGGACCAGCAGGTTAACGTCATAGGAGGCGAGTGCCCATCCGGCCAGCGCCACGAGGATGAGATATTTCAGGTAATTGCGCGGACGGTCCAGGCTCTGCGGGCTCGCATTGGCCGCCTTCGGCGCTACGCTGGATACAGACGGCAACTGCGATTGGCGATCACTCATTCAATAAGTGAATGCAAGAGAACCATTCTAAAGATATGCGACTTAAAAGGCTGCGGAAAAACTCATGCATTGTGTCAGGCACGGCTTTTAGCCGGGCCGTAAACGATTGAGAATAGGACGGGCTTTAGAGTCTGCGTGAGAGCTCCACTGACAAACTCAGTCCCGCAGGGACGGCTGAGAGTAGCCCAGGACGGACCCGGATTTCCTGTGCAGATGGTGGAACCAAGAAGCCTCGTGCGGCTTTCCGTGAAGAAAGCCGCACGAGGCAGATCTGTCTAGAGCAGCGTTCAGGAAATCCGGGGCAGTCCTGGGTAGAGATGAGAGCCAGGAACAGTCCCGAAGGGACGGCTGAAAATATCCCAGGACGGCAGTCCTGGGCATCCTGCCTCGTCCTCCGAGTCAAACAAACCCAGGACTGGCGTCCTGGGAAACTCTCAGCCGTCCCTACGGGACTCAGACCTAGTTCTCGGGCCCCACCCAGGACTAACGTCCTGGGCTACTCTCAGCCGTCCCCTTCGACAAGCTCATGGCAGGCTCTGCGGGACTGAGTTTGTCAGTGGAGCTTTCACATAGGCTCTTTAGCCCCTGAGGTATTGCGTTCCTGCTCCGTGCGGTCTTTTCCGCAGCCTCTTAGGTAATGCGCTCGATGCTGGCCGCGATTTCATTTGGTTCAAAGACGCGCTTCCAGTCAGGCCTCATCAAGGCCGGGATGCCGAACTCGATCGCCTTATTGCAAGCGTCGGAAAAAAGGCCTTCGCGTTCCTTGAAAATCACGGAGGCGAGCACGTTGATGTGGCCGAGGAGAAAATCCCGCGCTGCCTGCGCGGGCACGCCCCGTTTAACCACCTCATCCATCGCATCGCGCATCACCACCAGGAGCGTCGCGCACACGGTCTCTGAAAGACCCGGCTCCAGCAGCGCCATTTGTTCCAACGTTACCCGGTGAGAACGCATAACGGGCGCCCAAATCACCCTCGCGATCTGCTCACCCAAGGCATAGGCACTCTCCGGCCCCTGCATCAGCGAACAGACAATGTGCTGTTTGGCGGTGATGCCGCCAAAATAATCGCGCTTGGCCTCGAGATCGGTCTCGTCGTTAAAGACCGGCGGATGGCAGGGATGGGTGACGAAATAAACCAGGTCGTCGCGTTTCGGCAGGTGACCGGCAAATGGCGCCGCGGCGTCCAGCGCCATGATCATCGTTCCCGGTTTCAGGGGGCCGGCAATCGATGCGGCGACCTTGCCGATCGCGGTGTCCGGAACCGCCAGGATGACAACTTCGGCTCCATCAAGAGCTTCATCGGCGGGAACACACGCCAAACCCAGGCCAGTCTTCAGGTGCTCCTGGGCGGCAGGGCTGCGTTCCACGTGCCGGACCTCGAAAGATGCAGGCTTGAGATTTCTTGCCAGACGGTACCCCATCTTCCCGCCAGCCCCAAACAACGCAATTTTTGTCGTCATCGAGAACGCTCCAAAATCGGAGATGAACTTCCGTCTAGTCTGACAAAGTAGCAACTATACTATCGGCCCTGGCGAGGGCCGCCGGTGGTTCGGCCAGATCTCTCAAAAAACGAGCGAGATATGCGGTCCCGCAGAGTTTGTAACACTTTCAGTTGAGGACGGCCTTCGTCCGAGCCACAGCCACTGTGGACCCGCTATAATCCATACAATCGACAAAAGCAAAGGCCAAGCGGCAGACTTTCCCGCGCTGGCATAGGCGATGCAAAGTCTCATGACCGATCCGGCACCAGCAAATCTTGAGCAGACACAGGTAGTCCCCGAACCGACGAATCCCGCCTGGATCAAGACTGAACTCGCGCGGCACTCGCAACGGCCCTATCCGATGGACTTCATCGAGCGCATTTTCACTGACTTTTCGGAGATCCACGGGGACCGAGCCTTCGGCGACGATCTCGCCATGGCTTGCGGCATGGCCCGCTTCCACGGTCAGGAAGTGCTGGCGATCGGCAACCTGAAAGGGCGGGGCACGAAAGAAAAGGTACGGCGCAATTTCGGCATGCCCAACCCGGAGGGCTACCGTAAGGCCCTGCGGGCGATGAAGATTGCGGAAAAGTTCCATCGTCCGATCTTCACCTTTATCGATCTCACCGGGGCCAATCCCGGTATCGCTGCCGAAGAACGGGGCCAGGCGGAAGCCATCGCTCGCAATCTGCGCGAGATGGCCCGGCTACGTGTGCCGACCATAGCCACCATTACCGGCGAAGGTGGTTCAGGCGGAGCGTTGGCCCTGGCGGTCGCCGATCGCGTTTTGATGATGGAAAATGCCGTCTATTCGGTAATCGCTCCCGAGGCCTGCGGCTCGATCATGTGGCGGGATGCCGGCAAACGCGCCCAAGCCGCCGCAGCCTTGAAAATTACTTCCGAGGACGTAAGCCGTTTGGGTTGCGTGGACGATGTGGTGCCGGAACCCCCCGGCGGCGCCCAGAACGACCCCGTAGCCTCCGCCGCTATGCTCGATGAGAAGCTGGTCTGGCATCTAAGTGAATTGCAGGCCATGTCCGTCGAGGATCGCATCGCACGCCGGCTGGCTAAGTTCCGGGAGATTGCCCGATTCTACAAGACCGCCTGAAGCGCCCTATGCCGACAGCATCTTGCCCCCCAGGCTCGCTATGTTGTCCACTGTTACCGGGGGCGTGCGCTTGACCGATTTCACTGCTGCCGACCGAGTACGCGCGTTCGGCTACGTCGTTCTCGCCGGAATCTATTTCTACTTTGCCGAGAGCATTTCTGTTCACGCGGCCAACGGCCTGGCGAGCGGCGCGTGGGTCCCCCTCATCGAACGCAGCGTTCTGCTCTTCCTCCTGGTGATCGGCTTCGCCGCCATGGGACGCATCTTGAACCGTCAGCGCCAACCCATTCGGGAGATGGGCCTGGTCTTCCGTTCCGGGTGGCGGAGAGAATTTGGCCTCGGCGTCGCGCTGGGCTGGGGGATGCTGCTTGCCAGCATCCTGCCGCTGGTGGTCACAGGCGGATTAATCATCACCTTTTGGCTGGTTCCGCGCCAGTTTGGCCTTCTCTTCATTGATCTCCTGCTGCTCGCCGTGGCCTCGCTGGCGGAGGAAGTCGCTTTCCGCGGGTATCCCTTCCAGCGTTTGATCGAAGCTATGGGGCCGACGTTGGCCACGCTGGTTTTCTCCATTGCCTTTGCCGGTTTGCATATGTTCAATCCCAGCGCCAATCGCGCCAGCTTTCTGATCACCGTATTCAGTAGCTGGTTGCTATCGGTTGCCTATCTACGCACCCGGGCGCTTTGGGTCTGCTGGGGCTGGCACTTTGCCTGGAATGCAAGTATGTGTGTTCTCTTCGGACTGCCGGTAAGTGGCATCACCGAATTCTCGCCCGTCATTCAGAGCAATACCGTGGGTCCCACCTGGATAACCGGCGGCGACTATGGCCCGGAGGCCAGCGCGGTGACCGCCGTCGTGCTGCTCATTGGGATCTTCATCGTCTACCGCGCCACCCGCGGATATGCCTACCTTTACACCCAACCGGTCATCGTCCCCGCCGGCATTCCCGTTGATCTGGACGCGATGAGCAGTACCCTCGCTCCCCATCACCCGGTCACTCCCGCTCCCGCGCCGGCAGGAACCACACTGGTCCAAATCGAGTCCATATCCCCACCACCCCAAGCGCCTCCACCGCCCGTATCTTCTAGCCTGCCGCAACCCGAGCCGGAACCCGAAGAACCTCCCGAACAGGCACCGGAAAAGCTCTGATTTGTTGTCCTGAAACTTTCTTCGCTTCGCGCATGAAAGGTTACTTGCAAATCACTAGCAGTGGGACCATTATTGGCGCATGAGGAAAGCGCCATGGCTGGGCTCACCACCAAACAATTCTTTCCTGCCATCGCCGTAGCCGGAGTCCACCGCGCTGCCGCGTTGTTGGCGGTTACTACTCTCTGCGGATGTGCTCTGGGCAACGCACAAGTCTTCACTGTGCAACGCGAAAAGCTGGCTCCCAAAGAGGCAAATCTCACCACCGTCCAACCGACTGCCGTACAGCTGTCGACGACTCCCATCACGGAGCGGACACGGCAGCAGCTCGTCCGTACCTTCCAGGCAGATGAAGCCTTTGCGGTTCGCCCACTTCCGCTCGGGACCAAGGGAGTCGTGCTCCACGCCAACGGACCCCTCAGTCCTTCGGGAAGCGCCTACGCGGATGAGTTGCAGAAGTATGGTATCTCGGTCAAGCCTGGCGATCGCGTAGTGATCACTAAGTTCGAAGTGAAGCCGGACCGCATCATCTTTGAGTTCAACGACGGCCCTGAGAAGCACCACCACATCCTGCAGCACATCGAAGTTGGGGGCATGGGCGGAATGGCGCCGATGGCTCAGGATGACGGCCATGTTCCAGTCGGCTCGCGGATGACACTCGTGTTCAACAAATTTGTCCCGGAGATGACTGCCTCCGAGGTACGCAAGCTGATCATTCCGATGATCGACTTTTCCCTCAAGACTCCGGCCGAGGCCTTTGCCGACACGCTCCCGCCCAAACTCAAAGGTGCTGTTCTGAACCACGAGGTTCTGGTCGGCATGAACCGTGAGATGGTGCTGAAGGCCGTTGGCCAGCCCGACCAGAAGGTTCGCGAAACGGACGGGCAGATGCCGTTCGAAGAATGGATTTATGGCCAGCCACCCCACGAGGTCCAGTTCGTGCGTTTCAACGGTAATCGGGTAATCCGCCTTGAGATCGCTGACGTCGGCCAGCCGCCTGTCATTCGTGACAAAGATGAGACCGATGGCTACTTTGCCGGTCAGTTCGTCCGCCAGGTTCGTCTTGGCGACGCGCCTCCCGCCGCTCCCAACGGGGAGCATGCTCCTACGGCCGCGCCCACCTTGCGCAAGCCAGGCGAACAGCTGCCCAACGCGACCGACAACGATCATCAGTTGAAGCCGGTGCAGTATCCCGACGACGAGAAGCCCAAGCCAATTCCTCCGCCACCGGGCACCAATCCGTCCCAGCTGGTGAACATATCGAGTTCCGGCGGACCCCACTAGCAGCCGCGAAACCACTTGCCAATAGGAACCGGAGGGGTGCCCCACCCCGCGAAGTTGGTTGGCGTTGATGAACCGCAATCCGGCACTCGCCATTGGCGAGATCTCTACCCGTGACAAATGAAGGGTGCCCCATATCTGCCTGGTTTTGGCAGATGTGGGATTCCACCGCGCTGGACCGGCCGCTTTTTCTACTGCAACGAATCCCGAAGATCCATGATCATCTACGCCGTGCATAATCAGCGGTCGAGGTCCGCGGAATCCCACATCTGCCAAAACCGGGCAGATATGGGGCACCCTTCATTTGTTGCGGGCACAGAGATGCAACTCTGTGAGAAATCCAGGCTAGCTGGCAACCATTTATTTATAAAATTCGATATTTTTGGGTCGTTTTTGGGATTTGCAGTTCAACGGCGGTGCTTAAAGGGGTTCACTCTGATAGAGAAAGGAACCCTGGTGTTTGGAACAAACGTGGACTGGGGGACATAAGGCGGCACGTCATCCGCGAGGGGAACGCGATGGGCGAAGGCGGGCTGATTGGAGACGGGGTCCGCAGGCGCCTCTGCCACTGAGCCGGGAGCGGGTTCGGGTTCGGACACGCCGGATGCTTGTTCTTGCTGGGCTCCAAGGCAAGCCCCACGGCTTGCCGGGGCAGGCGGGACAGGCGAGGTGGGGTTGGGTGCGGGTCGCTGGTTGCGGCCTTCTGCTTGCGAAGCCACTCGGATTGATAGATTTGCGCGGTGACTGGTGCAGGGGCGGATTTCTTTTCCGCAGAAACGGTGAGACGGCTGGGGATGAGGTTTTGCATGGCCACGATCATGGCAATGGCCTTGACCTGGCCGGTAATGCTGTTTCGGGTCATTTCGGAGCTGAGGTTGGCGAGTTCCCAGAGGCGGTTGAGTACTTGTTTGCGGTCCAGGTTGAGTCGGCGCTGTCCCTCCACGGCAGGCTCCACGGCACGCCGGGACAGGCGGGACAGGTCGGCCTCTTGTTGGACGAGCTGTTGCTCGACGGCGGCGCGGTGCTCGAGCATGTATGCGTGGACATGGGGTTTGGCTTTGGTGTAGGCGGCGGAGTCGGGGTTGAGGCCGACAGCTTCGGCGGCGTGACGGTCAGTCATGGTGCCAGAGAGGACCAGGCGGGCAAAGGCTATTTCCTGATCGGTGATGGGGTCGTTGACGTTATTTTTGGGCATAGGTGGCTCCTGAAATTTAAGAGAAGGAATTTGAGAGAAGTTAAGAGTTTCCCCGCTCGGGGAAGCAGCGTGGATGCAGGAAAAATCCCGCCACGCGGCGGGATTTTGAATTGCCTTATTTTGGGCAGGGATCGGGTGTGACACCGGACAGCGGTAAAACTGTCCTTCGCTCGCGTGCTAGGCCGAAACTACCGGCAACTGCCGGCCAGCCAGCGGCGACGCGAGAGTCTGCCGGCTGCCGAAATCGTCTGCTAATTAGGATAGGACAGCTTTGTCAGTTTTGTCCAAACTCGCGGTTAAATCGGGCTTGAGGCGCAGGCGATCCGTTGATTGTACGGTTGGCTCGTTTTAGATGAGTTCGGCTTCAGCCGCCGAGGGGGTGATTCCCCAATCGTGTAACATAACAACTAGCAGTCCCCACTGATTCGTCCCGCCAAATGCATTCCAAGCCGGAACGAGGTTCGAGAGAGGCTGCGTGCCGACAGCTAAGCCTGTCGAAGAGGAGATAACACCGTGGCGAAAGTAGCCAAGACCGCCGACCGTTCGAAGATGATGGACACCGCCAAGGGCATTGAATGTCCCAAATGCAACAAGGCAACTCGCATTGTGAAACGAGTAAAGGATCGGGAGCGTGGAGTTCCCGGAGGCGTTTACATCTCCTGCTCGGCCTGCGACTTCTACGAAAAGCTCTAGACCTTTTGCTTTAAGCAGTCACAGATGCGGCTTGCATCTCCGCCAATATGGATCTGGCAGCGGCGCCGGGATCAGCCGCCCGGGTTATCGGTCGCCCTACTACCAGGTAGCTTGCGCCGGCGGTGATCGCTGCTCCGGGGGTAGCCACGCGCCGTTGATCGCCAGTGGCCGCGCCTTCCGGCCGAATTCCGGGGACCACCAGCAGTGGCTTGCTACCCAACTGGCTACGCAAATTGGCCACCTCAACCGCGGAGCAGACGAATCCCTGCACCCCGTTGGCGTAGGCCATCCTGGCTAGCGTTTCCACCTGTCCGGCTGAACTTCCGAGGATGCCGGTTGCTGCCAGCTGCGCTTCATCCATGCTGGTCAAAACGGTGACGCCGAGCAGGATTGGCCCGGTCTGTCCCGCCGCTTCCGCAGCCGCCGCGAGCATGGCCGGTCCGCCCGCAGCGTGTACGGTCAGCATTTGCACCCCGAGCCGCGCCGCCGACCGCACCGCCGAGGCTACGGTGTTCGGAATATCGTGGAACTTCAGGTCGAGAAATATGGAGTAGCCGCGCCGCTGCAACTCGGCAACCAGGGAGTTACCCTCGGCCACGTAGAGCTCCAGCCCGATTTTGAACCAGCGCGTGGCTCCCTCTAATCGATCCACCAGGTCGAGCGCTGCCTGGGCGTCCGGATAATCCAGAGCCACGATCAGGCGTGCGTCTGCGGATTCGATAGAAGGTGCCACGACGCTAATTGTAGCGAAAACGCGGGCCGATTAACGTTGGAACTGCGCGGGCCAGCTGAGCTCAGCGATTTGAGCAGGGCTTAATGACGGATCCACCAAATCGATCCGAACCGGCGCCACGCCCCGGAAACCCAGGATCTTGGCGGCCGCATACGACAGGTCGAGCACTCTGTTCTCAGGAACCGGACCACGATCATTCACCCGGACCAGAACCGATCGGTGATTGCGTAAGTTAGTGACCAGGACGACGGTCCCGAGCGGAAGGCTGCGGTGAGCACACGTCATGGAGTTCATATTGAAGGGTTCGCCGCTGGCGGTCGCTTGACCCTGGAATGCACCTCCGTACCAGGATGCTTTTCCGAATTGTCGCCAGTGATGACCGCGCGCAGTCGCGGTGGCAGTTTTTGGTGTTTCCGCTGTTGGGGAATCATGCTGCGCTAACGTAGAACCGGGGCTTATGCACATGGCGGAAAGTACCGCGCCGGCGAGGATTGCGGGCCCTATGGGCCAATGAGATTGGTTGCCGATAGTTGACATTGTTCTCCTGTCTTATTGTATGGAGCACTTCGCCTCTAAGTCAAAATCTATCAACTACTTAATTAAGCTTCTCCTCCTTGATTAATGGCCCTGGGTATGGTAAACGCGAGGGGTGGGATTTGGAGACCTTATCAGGCCTCACTTGCTTATTAGACAGGATCCGGATGCCTCGCGGTTGGGGTCGTTGGTAACCCTTCCTCACCAAAGTCATAGGCCCGGAATCGGACATTTGGCAGCGGAATCGGGGCAAAAAAACCCCGAGCGCGCAGCATACACTCGCTGACAAAAAAATTCCAGAATTACCTAAAATCGGGAAGGAGTCCCAAATGATCGCCACTAATCCCTCTCGACCGGTGGCGCTCACCATTGCGGGCTTCGATCCTGGGTCGGGGGCGGGTATTACCGCCGACCTGAAGACCTTCTCCGCCCATGGAATCTATGGCGTAGCATGCATTTCGGCCATGACGGTGCAATCGACGCTCGGGGTCCGCGCGGTCGAACCCCTTTCCCCGAGGCTGGTTCGGCAGACGCTGGAATGCCTGGCGGAGGATGTTTCCCTGTCCGGCGTCAAGATCGGGATGTTAGGGAACTCGGCCGTAGTCCGCGAAGTCTCCTCCTTTTTGATCTGCCCAGTCCCGCGCGATCCCACGGGAGCGGATCGTTCTCGATCCCGTCCTGCGTTCCAGTTCAGGAACAGCGCTCATCGATCCGGATGGAGTGGACGTCCTCCGCCAGGAGCTGCTCCGTCGAGTCGGCTGGATCACGCCCAACGTCGACGAATTGGCCTTGCTTGCCGGCGGAGATCTGTCAGCCCCCGGGACCGTCGGCCGGGAACAGGTGCCGACGGCTGCCGCTCGTCTGCGCGAGATGGCGGTGCGGCTGGGCAACGATGAGCTGAACGTGGTGGTCACCGGTGGCCACCTCAGCCGGCCCGACGATTTCCTGCTCACTGCCTCGGGGGAGGGGAGCTGGCTGGAAGGAGAAAGGATCGTCACCAAGGCGACCCACGGAACGGGTTGCGCTTTCTCGAGCGCCTTGCTCTCTGGCCTCATTTCCGGCCAATCTCCCCGCCAGGCTGTTGCTGCCGCCAAGGCTTATGTCACAGAAGCGCTTCGTTCCGCCTATCCGGTGGGTAAAGGGAAGGGGCCCATGAACCATCTTTTTCCATTCCACCTGGCCTGATAGAGCCGGTCGCATTTCAATTCCTCCTCTGTGGGTTGTCGATCCGGATGACTCGCTTTGGTGCTATTGGCGAAATTGCTTTTACGTTCTATCTCTGCAAATGCGGTTTGCCCTTTTTGATTTACCGTCGCTCATTCGGTCCATGTGAGTCGGCTCTGCACTCATTCTTTCAATCCGCCTCTCTGGTTTGTCCCTTTAAATAGCGGCTGCGGTTGCTATTGTCGGGAATCGACTTCCGTCCTCATGCTCGCAAATGCAGTTTGCCATTTTTGATTCACCGCCGCTCATTCGCCCGAGGAGTCCGGTCGCATCCACTTTTTCAATTCCTCCTCCGTGGGTTGTCGATCCGGATGACTCGCTTTGGTGCTATTGGCCAAATCGCCCATACGGTTTTATCTCCGCAAATGCAATTCGCCGTCTTTGATTCACCGTCGTTCATTCATTTGAGGAGTTCGGTTGCATTTGCTTTTCAATCCCTCCTCCGTGGGTTGTCGACCCGGATGACCGCTGCGGTTGCTATTGGCAAAATCGCCTTTACAGTTTCATCTCCACAAATGCGGTTTGCCGTTCTTGATTCACCGCCGCTCATTCGTCTGAGAAGTTTGGTTACATTTGCATTTCAATTCCGCCCTGTGGATGGTCGCCTTAGATGACTGCAACAGTTGCTATCGTCCGGAATCGCCTTCCGGCTTGATCCTCGCAAATGCGGTTTGCCGTTGTTCATTCACTAGCGCTCATTCGGTCCTCGAGTCAGCTTGCATTCATTCTGCAATCCCGCCTCTCCGGGTTGTCGCTTTTAGATGACTGCTGCAGTTGCTATTGGGAGAATGGTCTTCGGCTTTCATCTCCGCAAATGCGGTTTGCCGTTTTTGATTCGCGCAATTCATTCAGGCAAGGCGGGTTGGATTCGTCGTTGTGCCTGCTTGGCTGGCCAAGGCTAACTAATCCCGGGGGAGGATTACGGCCAACGATTGAGTGAACGGATTGAGTTTCGGATACCTCTGCGCGCTTGATGTACGAGCTTTACGGGCTGCGGAAAAAGGTCGCTCACCGAGGGGCATGGTTTCAGCCGTGCCACACTGAGGCACAGCAAATAGGAGGGCTAAAGAGTTGGCGTAAGAACCCACAATCGCTGCTCCCGCAGCTGAAGCCCAGGACTACGTCCTGGGAAACTTTCAGCCGTCCCTCGCGGGACTGATCGCGGTCGAAATGTACACCCAGGACTCACGCCCTGGGCTACTCTCAGCCGTCCCCTTCGACAAGCTCAGGGCAGGCTCTGCGGGACTCAGTCCTGGACCGGCAGGTTTCTCACGCAGACTCTTTCGCCCTGAGGTACGCCCTTCCCCACCTTCCAGGCGAGGTAGCCGGGAACTACCTAAGAGCGGCTTTTTCCCCGGCACTCTAAAGGGCCGTACTCGACCCTTCTTTGCCGATTCTCATTTCCTTTGGGGGGAGGGACTGGGATAACAAGATTCGCTCTCAACCGGAGCGAAGGCCTATCGTTGCGAGAGTTCGATTTCCAGCCGGGTGTTCTTGGCGAAGGTAACTTCGTGCCCGCGCGCGATCCAGGTGTCGAAGACCACCTTGCCAACCTCGTAATAGGCAAAGCCGGAGATCAGGCCACCGTTCGACGCCGCCGTTCCCACGACCCGAGTCAGCAGGTCGAGTCCGTTGCTGGTCATTGCCTCTTTGACCAGGCCCGCGCCGGTGCTGTCGGAGACCGCAGCCAGCGAACCCAGCGTGATCGGAGCCAGGAAGCGGTTGGCGCCACCGGCCTTGATCTGGCCTTCGTTGTCGATCTGCAGCCTGTCGCTCTTGACACTCTCGGCAGCGATCACGCGCCCGTGAACGACTCTCTCGTCACCCTCGGGCAGTTCCACCTTGCGGAAGGTCAGCCGTAAGCTCCCGTTGTGCCCGAACATTCCAGCAGGCTTGGCCTGGACCACGCTGCCGATCAGGTGCGTGCCCTCGGGCAACAGCAGTTTCCCGTGTCCCTGGGGCGAAACCGATGCCGCCATATCCGTCGATTGCAGAGTGTTGGCGGGTTCGTCTTCGAAAAGAGGCTGGGTCAGCACCGCTTCGACCGGCATACCAGCAGTCGCCGTGCTCGAGTCCACCGGATCCACCAGGCGGGCCTCGATATTGCCCGTCAGTTTCAGCTCGCTAAGGTCCGCGACGGGTACCGGCGCCGGCACCGCTTGTCCTTCTAACTCCAATGGCTGCTTCAGCTCTGCATCGTATTGGGTTCCTGCCCAAAGCTCCTGGGGGTGAACCGGAATCTGTGCATAGAGAGCTTGCTTTGCCTTGTCCATCTTGTGCGGGGTGCGAAATCCGGCTGCGGTTTCACGCTTAGTCCAGCTGAAAGCCGCGGAGATGCGCTGCATCAGGGACCGGCGCGGCGCCTCGTCGGGAGCCGTCATGCGCACGACGTTCGTCGTCCGCTCCGTAGCATCCGTTTCAATGCCGTAATGATGCCCGTCCGGGGTTTGCAGCTCGCTAAAGGTAACGTCCGCGTCCTTGAGCGGTGTCAGGTCGCCATTGAACATAGCCGCCGTGCGAACCTGGCGGCTTACTCCGTGCTTGCCCGTGATCGTGCCATAAACCTTGGAGTTGACGGGAACGACGACGTGGTCAATCAGATAGACAGGCTCAGTGAGGTGACCTTCAATCCTGGTGCCCGCCCGCATGGAATAGCTCTTGTCGAGTTCCACGCGCAAAGGAACGCCTGCCGGGACGAGCTCCGTGGGGAGCGGCGCTACATCTTGTGCGAATGCGGATCCAGTCGTGGTGGCGACGGTTGCGGCAAACAACGCTGCCAGAGCTATCTTCATAACCTATTCCCCCCCGGCAGGATCTGCGGGCAGAGTGCTCATCGCATTTCGCTTGACGACACCGAAAGCCATGTTGTTCCTGATACCAGTGACTTGGGGGAGGGCGGAAATGCGGCTTGGACGGAACGGGCGGGCGGAAACGGGGTTGCGGCGGGTGCCGCGACTTAGCTACCGGACGACCATTTCTCTACCGATTTCTACTAGCCGAGAGTAGGCTGTCCGCGGGCGGGAGTATATCACTCGTTGGTTGCAAAAATGTCGCAAAAAAAATCACCGGAAGGTAACTAAGAGGCGACACTTTTCGTTTGCTGCACGTCTTCCTCCATAACGAGGAAACGTCGAATATATCGCAGGGGCTCGTCGTGTGCCGCCATTTCACGCAAATGGTATTTCCAGACGTCAGCCTTGAGAGTTCGGCGGGTGAAGGGCTTCCGCGTCACCGTCACGATGCGGCCCTCCTTGTCTCGGCGAGTGTAGCTTGCTGCGGGAACGACGAAGCTGATTTGAGAACCCTGTTTCCAGAACGCCCGGCCAAATTCGTGTGCAAAAAGGAGAGCATAGTAGCGCCGCCCTTGAGCAAGCAGCTCGACCGCGTCGTCAAAGCTGGTCCAGGAGGGGTCGATCGCCTTCTGAAACCATTTGCGAAACTGGAAATCGTTCGCGCGCGCCTGCCGAATGACGATGCGAAGGAGTTCCTGCCTGGTCATAGCATCTCCTCGTTTCCGCAGGTACCGTAAGGGGGAGCCTATATCCTGGTGGCTACGCGCTCCCTTGAAACGTTTTACCTTTAGTTACATATTTATGCGCCAAGAGTCTCGGTAATTACTACTAGTTAATGAGATTTATTGAAAAAATTCATCGAATTATCCGCCCCAAAGCTCCCGCCATTGGGCCGACGGCGGCGGACATCTCGCCTTCACCGCAGCGCAAGGCTTCAGGGGATGCCCGTCCATGCAATCACAGGCTGAGCTCAGCCATTGGTTTAGCTCTTTTTATTGTGCTACTTACGGGATCCGGGCGTGGCGCCGTTACCACACCCGCGGGGGTCGATACAAATCCACTCAACCTGGATCCATTGGTGCGCCAGGCCTTTCAGCGGTTCTACATTCTTGACTACGATGGCGCGCTGTCAAGGTTTGAAAAGGTGCAGGAGCAAAATCCTACGAGTCCTTTGGCCGTGGATTATGTGCTCGACACGCTGATTTTCCGCGAACTCTACAGCCTCGATCTGCTCGATACCACCTTCTATGCCCATGACGGCTTTCTCAACGGCAAGCACGCCGTGGTCGCAAACCGGGCGGTGGCCGAACAAATTAACTCTTTATTTACCAAGGCAATAGATCTCTCCGACCAGGAGCTGAGCAGGAATCCCGAGGATGTGGACGCGCTGTTTGCGCGCGGCTGGGCGCGCAGCTTGCGCGCCGTGTACATCGGCATGGTGGAACGGAGCTTTGTTTCCGCGCTCCATGTTGCTTTGCAGGCCCGCAGCGACGACGAGAAGGTGCTGCGGCTCGATCCCAAGTATATCGACGCTAAGCTGGTGGTCGGGGTCCACCAGTATGTCACCGGAAGTCTCCCTTTTGGGCTTAGGATATTGGCCGGGGCCGCCGGGATCACCGGCTCTAAATCCAAGGGTATACAAGACTTACGAGATGCGGGCGGACGAGGGGTGATCACGTCTGTGGAGGCCCGGACGGCGCTTGGTCTGTTCCTTCGCCGGGAGGCAAAGTATGATGAAGCGATCGCGGTCATGCGCTCGCTGACCGATGAGTACCCGCGGGATTTTCTCTTTCGGCTTGAACTTGCCAACCTCACCAAGGACGCGGGACACGGCCAAGCCGCCATCACCGAGTACCAGCAGCTGCTGGAGGAAGCCAAGAAGCCAGGCTTTTTCCCTTCAGCGCATCTGGAACTAGCCTGGTTCGGTCTCGCCGACACGCTCCAGGGGCAGAGAAATTATGCCGAAGCCGCCGCAGCCTACAATGAGGCCACCGCGCAACCGACCATCAGCAAAGATCTCAAGAGCCGCTGTGATCTCAACTCGGGAAAGATGTATGATCTTTTGAATGAGCGAGATATGGCGCGGAGGCAATACGAGGTGGTGCTCCGCCAGGACGGCGACTCAGCGCAGGCGGATTGGGCCCGCAAATACCTCAAGTCCCCGTTTACCGCGCAGTAGCGCGGGGTTCCTTGCAAGTGGTTTATTACAATAGCTTTCTGGAGGCATCCAATGGCTTTATTCTGTTCCGGATGTGGTGCATCGTTGAACGGCGACGCGCGCTTTTGCTCCGCCTGCGGCAAGCCCGTCATCGAGCCGGGCTCAGCTGGTTTTGCTTCCCGGCCTCCGTCTCCACCCTGGGGACCGTTAACGCGGCCTCTGGCCGGAAGGAAGCTCGCGGGTGTCTGCCAGGGGCTCGCCAACCAGTACGGTTGGGACGTCACCTTGACCCGAGTCATCGCCGTGCTGTTGGCCATACTGGTTTTCCCCATTGGCGAGGTGGCCTACGTTTTGTTCTGGGTGATGGTGCCTGAGGAGCCGAGGCCGGCGGCCCCAACCACCAACCTCAACATCACGACTTAAGCGCGGGAGGCCGCGCTCGCCCCAAAAGACCTACCGATAGGCTGAAGGTCGATCGGCCACTCCATTTGCGCGAGGCCTCCCGCTTTTGAAATACCAGATCGCATTCCCCGACCGTCCCTTTCGCTATCCCAAAAAGAAATCGGTGTTGCACTGCGAAGATGTTTCGCTTGTTGGGCTGGCGAAGAAGTATGGGACTCCCCTGTATGTCTATTCCGCAGGGCAGATCCTGGATCGCTATCGCCTATTCTCCGATGCGTTTGGTCATCGGGATCACCTCATTTGCTATTCGGTAAAGGCAAACTCCAATTTGTCTATTCTCAAGCTGCTTGCGGATCAGGGTTCGGGATTCGATATCGTCTCTGGAGGAGAGCTTCTACGCCTCCTCGAGGTGAATAAGAAGGCGGCCGGCCGAGTCGTCTTCTCGGGTGTGGGCAAGACAGCCGAGGAGATCGATCTGGCTCTGGCTGCCGGGATTCTGATTTTCAATGCGGAGAGTGAATCCGAAGTGGCTTTGCTTGCCGAGCGCGCCCGGCGGAGGCGCGTCCTGGCCCGGGTCGCCCTGCGCGTGAACCCGGACGTCTTCGCCGAGACCCATCCTTATATATCGACCGGGTTGCGCGAACACAAATTCGGGATCGACATCAAGGCTGCCCGGGCTGTTTACCAGGAAGTAAAACGATCGCGTTACCTTGACCCGGTTGGGATCAGCGTGCACATCGGTTCCCAGATCCAGACCGCGGAACCTTTCGGGGCGGCGCTGGATGCAGTAGGCGAACTCATCCGGGAACTGGAAGGCGACGGCATCCGGATCAAGTTCGTCGATGCCGGGGGTGGCCTGGGCATCGACTACCTGGATGGTTCCAAGTTTGACCCCGCGGCGGAAATGGCAAAGTATGCGGCCGAGGTCGAGCGCGCCCTAACCGGGCTGGAGGTGCGACTGCTGCTGGAGCCCGGCCGCTTCCTTATCGCGGAAGCCGGCGCTCTGCTAGCCAAGGTGCTGTATCTCAAGCGCAATGGGAGCAAGACCTTCGTAATCACCGACGCCGGGATGAACGACCTCATCCGGCCTGCGCTCTATCAGGCTTACCATGAGATTCTGCCCGTGATCCATGATCCTCTGGCCAAACGTGGCGTGGTCGACCTGGTCGGCCCGGTCTGCGAGTCGGGTGACTTTTTCGCCCGGGACCGGGAAATACCGGAGGTCAAGGAAGGCGACCTGGTGGCGATTCTCGATGCCGGCGCCTACGGGATGGCCTTGAGCTCCAACTACAATTCCCGGCCCCGAGCCGCCGAAGTTCTGGTGGAAGGGAAGAAAGCGCGGCTGATTCGCCGCCGGGAAACGATCCGCGACCTGATGCAGCCGGAGATCCGGCTCTAAGCGGATCCGGCCGCTTCTGCTACACCGGCAACAAATGCTGGGTGCCCCACATCTCGCTCGTTTTTCGCGAGATGTGGGATTCCACGGCGCCCAACCCGAAAGTTCTCGGCCTCATAAGCAGAATTGTTGAGGTTCGTGGTATCCCACATCTCGCGAAAAACGAGCGAGATGTGGGGCACCCGTCGTCCGTGGAAGGGATAGAGGGGCCCGACCTGATCCGTCGCTTTGCCACCACCCCCGTAAATGCAAGAAGCCCGGGCAGTTGCCCGGGCTTCTTGCATTAATCTACTCGCAATAACTACTGCGAAAGGGAATGGACCGAAGCCAGAGTATTGTTCTCGATCGGCTCAGCCGACTGCGCCTCCTGCGTGTTTGGCGCCTGGAATGAAGGTGCGCTGTGGCCGACGGGTGAATCGTTGGTGTGGTTTGGCCCAAGGCCCAAACTGATCAATGCGCGGCTATCCGGCATCAATTTAGTCTGCCAGCCGTGGTCCGACTGATATTGCCGCATGGCAACTTGTGTCTGTGCGTCCCATTGGCCGCTGGGAGCGCCCGTCAGGTATTTCTGGCGGATCAATGCAGTCTGAATTTCAGAGGCCCGGTTGGAGTCAATCGTCCGCTGTCCATGAACATGACTGACTTGTTTCCTTTTCGCCTTCTTGGAAGAAGCCGTCCGTGAATGACCGGACGTGGGTGCACGATGAGTTCGGCTTGCAAATGCTGGAGTGATAGCCAGTGTGGAGAGTAACAACAAAACCTGGCCTGCTCGTAAAGACACCATGCATACCTCGATAGGGGAAATTCGTGCTTCTGGACACATTATAAGGAGACCCGCCAGATTGCAATCCCAACAGGCCCGGCAGCCGCAATTTTTCCGGCCGCCGGTAATGGTTACTAGGTAAATTGTTCGTTTTTACTACGTCCTCGCATGGCTTGCAGTACTTTTGAGCCATGCAAAAGACCCAACCGGGGAAATACTTTACGGTAGTGTGCCTCCCAAATAAGTACCACCCGCGGTAGGATTGCGCGAATCAACCACCCGGAAGCCCACATCCTGACCGGCCTTCAAAGCGCTGACCAACGACTGGAACTGATCGAGCCCCGTCACCGGCTGGCGATTGATCTCCGTGATCACCAGGCCCGAGGTCAATCCGGCCTCGTCGGCAAAGGAACCTGGTTTCACCTGCGTAACCAGAACACCGTGGACTCCCTTGCTGGCCAGCGGGCCAGGAACGGCCTCGACGGTGAGGCCGAGTTTGCCTTCGGAGGCGTTGGGAGCGCTTTCCGGCCCGTTTTCTCCATTCTGGGTCGCGGGTTGCGCGGCGTACAGCTTCGCCCGGTCCGCGATGGTGAGGGTAGCAGTCGCATTCTGTCCACCGCGCATGTAGCCTAGATGAACCGTTGTCCCCGGTTTGCGAGCCGCAATGTCCGTTACCAGGGCATCCCCATCCTTAATAGGTTTGCCATCCACGGTCGTAATAATGTCTCCACCCTTCATTCCCGCCTGGTCGGCAGGCCCGTGGGGTGTCACTGCACTGATCAGAACCCCGGACTTGAAGCCGTAGACACGCTGCACCGCAGGGTTGAGGCTGCCCTGGAACTGAACCCCGATGGAACCCCGGATGACCTTATGCTCCGGCCCAATCAGATCGTTATAGACCCCGATGACCGTGTTCGAGGGCATGGCAAAGCCAATTCCCTCGTAGCCGGCAGACTGAGTCAGGATCGCGGTATTTACCCCAATGACCTGGTCGGCCATGTTGACCAACGGTCCACCCGAATTGCCGGGGTTGATGGCCGCGTCGGTTTGAATGAAGTGCTGGAATTGGCCGGCGGCGCCCTTTTCAATAGTGCGGTTCCGGGCCGAGACGATGCCCGCGGTAACCGTTTGGGTCAGCGCGAACGGGCTGCCGATGGCAATCACCCAGTCGCCCACCTGGCTGGCGTCCGAATTGCCCAACTTCACCGTAGGCAGCGGCTCGGTGGTGGTGATCTTCACCACGGCCAGATCGGTGTCCTTATCCACGCCAATTACCTTGCCTACGCGCCCTTGAAAGCCTTCCGGGTCGGTGGAAAGTTTCACATAAATGCGATCCGCCTTCTCCACCACGTGATTATTAGTAATGATGTAGCCGCGGGGATCCACGATGAAGCCGGAGCCGAGAGACTCACGCACCTGGTCACCCTGTTCGCCGCCGCCAGGTCCCTGGCCACCAAAGAACCGGTTGAAGAAATCCTGAAAGTTCTGGTCCGGACCCTGGGCGCCGCCGCCGTCCTGGTCGCCATTCTGGTCGTCGTCACCACTGCCCGGGGGAACTGCCGGCGCCGCATGAGGACTGCGGCGGCGGGAATGGGTATCTTCCTGAGGCAGGGTCTCGGTATTGATATTCACCACGGCCGGACCGACGTCCTTGGCGATCTGGGTGAAAGTCGTCGACAGGGTGATAGGGTTGGGAATCTTCAGCGGGGTGGCGTCCGAGCTATCCGTTTGCGTTTCATTCCCGCGAACACCGTGGACAGCAACAGACCCAATCAATATGCCGGCTGAGAGCGTGCCAAGGATAGTAAAGGTTGAAGCGAGACGGCTTGCGCGAAGCCGTTCGAGCAGCGATTTCATCTGGGTCTAACCTCGTCGGTTGGGAAGCATCCAAGGGCTGGCGGCGCTAAGAGGATGGCACCCCGTAGAGCAATCACACAGTTGGTGTGAGCCAGGGAACGAGAGCGGTTGCAATACTGGTCTTCCGGCTAGCCCGGGCGAATGTCGTTCATGGCCTCAGCAGATTACCGGATTCATGAAACACGCTCGAACTAACTGCCACCGATGTTCTCCCAAAGAACGGCGGCACTACTGACCCTTGCTGCCACACAGTCACTGTGTACTTTCTCCAGTATAGCCAAAAGCCGGCGATTGGGGCGGCGGTGTGTTGTAGCGATTGATGCAGCGGCAACATTTATTAGACGTCGCTCCCGCGCCACGGGTTACAGCACTGCCATTTTGCCCAGGAAGTCCGGCAAAAGCAGCCCGATTCCGAATCCTGTCCCGCTCGTGCTTTATTACAGGAGCTCGGAGAGAATTGGGTTGGCTTTGGTGATCGCCTGTCGGCATTCGCGTGCGGCAAAGGTTCACCCAGGACTTGCATCCTGGGACATTCTCAGCCGTCCCCTTCGACAAGCTCAAGGCAGGCTCTGCGGGACTGGTCCTTCGTCGTCACCTGTACCCAGGACTACGTCCTGGGCTACTCTCAGCCGTCCCCTTCGACAAGCTCAGGGCAGGCTCTTCGGGACTGATCGCCGTACACCCCTATAGCTGATTTGGTCTTCAGCCGACGCTGTACAAGATCGGCCACCCCAAAAAGCTAAGTTGGGCAAGATTGGCTCTCAGCCTCCCTCGGGGTTCACGCCTGAACCGGCGGGTTCTCGCTCAGCCTCTGAAGGCTGTACTTTTCGCGAGCCGGCCTTTTGCTTCCCTATAACGGGTTATACAGAATCATGGGTTACATTGGTAACGTTACGCCTGGGTATTACCAGCGGTCACTGCCTCGGCGCCTCGTAGACCGTCCGCCCATCGACCACCGTCCGCAAGACCTGCGTCTTCAGAATCTCGGGCGCAGGCACCTTGGTCAGATCGCGGTCAAGCACAACAAAGTCGGCTACGTACCCCGGAATCAGTTTGCCCTTGAAGCTTTCGGCAAACTCCGCGTAAGCCGAGCCCTGGGTGTATGCCAAGAGCACCTGGCCGATGGTCAGCTTGTCTTGCGGAAAGTAACTCTTAGTCCCCGCCTCGTTACTGCGCGTGACCCCGGCATATATTCCGCGAAAAGGCGTGATGGGTTCCACCGGATAATCCGTCCCAAAGGCCAAAGGCACGCCGGCATCCAGAAACGCCTTCCACGCATAAGCGTAACGTGACCTTTGGGTGCCAAGCCGCGCCGATGCCCAATTCATGTCGGTGAGCAGATGGCTGGGCTGCATGGACGCGATGACGCCCAGTGCCTTATAGCGCGGGATGTCCCGCGGGTCTACCACCTGGGAGTGCTCGATACGATCGCGTCTTGCCGCGTTGCTGCCGGCGGCAGCAAAGGCGTTGAGAGCCATCTCGACCGCACGGTCGCCGATGGCGTGGAAGCCAATCTGAAATCCAGCCGCGGCACGCTCCCTCGTCATTGCGTCCAGCCGCGCCTGGTCGTAACGCGGTAGTCCACTGTTTCCCGGGTCATCCGAGTAAGGCGATAGCAAAGCGGCGGTTCGCGAGCCTAACGAGCCGTCCATGAAGCCCTTCAACATTCCGGTGTGGAGCATGCGGTCGTCGGCTGGCTGCGCGGCGCGGTGCGCTACCAGCACCTCGACCGGATCATTGAAGGACAACCACTCCGAGATGCGCACCGGCAGTTGGCCTTGGCGTTCCAATTCCTGGTAGACCAGAAAGTCATCCCAGTCGGAGTTGTCCTGAACCGAGGTCACTCCGTGCGTCGCCGCATCTTTGAGCGCTAGCAGGATGGCCCTTCGGCGCAGGTCATGGGAGGGAGCCGGGATATGGCGCTGAATGAGCTCCTGGCCCGAGTCCTCACGCACAATCCCAGTCAGATTGCCTTGGGCATCGTGGTCCAGTTGTCCCCCTTTTGGATCTGGCGTCTGGTTGGTCACTCCCGACAAAGCGAGCGCGGCAGAGTTGGCGACCGCGATGTGGCCGTCCACCCGGACGAACATCGCAGGGTGGCCGCCGGTTACGGCATCGAGATCCTGCCGGGTGGGCAGTGTCTTGGTGGCCCACAGGGTATGATCCCAACCGCCGCCCAGGAGCCAGTCTCCAGCAGGAGCGGCAGCCGCGGCTGCCCTTACGCGGCGCAACATCTCCGCCAACGAAGCGCTGCCGGTGAGGTCGACCGCGAGCTTCATGCGCCCCGCATAGCCGAGATGCACGTGGGCGTCATTGATGCCGGGCATCACGAAGGCCCCATGCAGGTCAAAGAGCCTGGTCCCCGGCTGCTTCAGGCGCAAAATCGCCGCGTCGTCTCCGATGGCGACAATCTGGTGATCTCCCACCGCGATGGCCGTAACCCGCTGCGGGTCACTGTCACCCAGGCCTAGGCCGGTAAGAATATTTCCGTGGTAATAGATCGCTACAACAGTTGACGGCATGGTTGCGGAGAAGAGAGGTCTCGCCGCCATCAGGCAGCAAAGGAGCAAACCTCGGCAGCCCAGAGCAATCACGGCTTGCCGGCGGCTGCAGGGGATTGAGAGAGATGATCCAGTGCCAGCAGGAGCAGTAGCAGAATGCGCTTGAGCGCCAACTCCCGGCCACTGGCGTCGTACCATTCGCCGCGCGTATGGATCCCTCCCCCATCTCCTCCCGCCCCAATGCTGAGTGCCGGGATGCCGAGAGACAACGGGATGTTAGCGTCGGTGGAGGCCACGCGCTGCTCGGTGCGAATCCCCAGGTGCCGGTCTACCGCGTGCAGGGCTTCAAGCAGCCGGGATTCATCGCTCAGCCGTCCGGCTGGGCGGTCACCGATCCGCTCGATCAAAAAATGCACCGGGCTCTTGCTTCGGCCTGAGGAATTGGCCGAGGCGACGGCGTCTTCCACGGCGCGATGCAATTCCACTTCCAGCCGGATCAACTGCTCCGCGTCCAGGCTACGCAAATCGAAGCGAGCCGTGGCGCGCTCCGGGATCGAGTTCACCGAACTGCCACCCTCCATGGTGCCGATATTCAAAGTGGTACGCGGCGAAGTGGGCAGAGCTACCTCACTCATGGCGGCGATTGCCCGGCTTAGCACCACGATGGGATTGGGGGTTCCGGCATCGGTCCACGAGTGGCCCCCCGGGCCCTGCACGGTGACCAGAAAGCGGCGGCTACCCAGGGCTTGGGTTACTACCACCTCGCAACCCGCGCCGTCGAGCACCACATTGGCGCCAATTCTCTCTCGCCACGGGGAAGCTCCATATAGGTAGCGCATGCCGCGCAGATCGCCATCGCCTTCCTCGCCTACGTTGCCGGCAAAGAGCAGGTCACAGGGAAGCTCGACGCCGCAGCTCTCCAGTGCTGCCGCCACAGCCAGGAGGCCGGCCACGCCGGCGCCGTTGTCACAGGCTCCCGGCGCCTCCAGACGATTGTGCTCCACTAATGGCGCAATCGGAGTATGGATGGGAAATACCGTATCGATGTGCGCAGATAGCAGGACGCATGGCCGGCCAGTAACTGAGCGATTGCCGGGATAGCAACCAAGTACGTTGCCTTCGGAGTCGATCTCTACCTGCTCAAGCTTGAGCTCGCGGAAGCGTTCTGCCAGCCACTCCGCGCGCTTGCCCTCGCCAAACGGAGGAGCCGCAATCGCGACCAGCTCCTGCTGCCACTGCATCATCCTCCGCTCGTGCAGATGGAACCACTGGAAGGCCGCATGAACGCGCGGCAGCGAAGCCAGTTGGCCGATCCGGGAAAAAGCTGAGTGGGCGATCGTGCTGGGCATGACAGATTCTCAGAGTAGCACTCTCTCTGTGGGTTATTTTCCGCTGGAGTATTCGACGTTGATCAGGTACAAGCCTCGAGCCGGCGCTGTTGGACCGGCTCGCTCGCGGGCACGGAATTCCAGGATTGCCGGAATTTCTGTCTCTGACAGATTTCCCCGGCCCACCTCGAGAAAGGTTCCAACCAGGTTTCGCACCATGTGATGGAGGAAGCCATTGCCCCGCACGCGATAAACAAGCAGATCGTTCTCCGCGTCTTGCGTCCACTGCGAAGCATGGAGGCAGCGGACATTGTTCCCCTCGCCGGTCGAATTGAAATCGCGCTCCAGCCGGTCGGGATCGGTGGCCGCAAAGGAAGTGAAGTCGTGTTCGCCGCAAACCAGCACGGCGGCACGCTGCATTGCCTCCACATCAAGCGGAGCATTGAGCGCATAAACATAGCGCGCTAGCCAGGGTGGGCAAATCTCCCCGCGAAAGACTCTGTACTCGTAGGTCTTGGCCAGTGCGCTGTGGCGGGCATGAAAGTCGCTGTTCTCCCGCGTCGCGCTGAGTACCCGGATGGATGCCGGTAAGGTGCGGTTCAGCGCGCGGGCGAGATTCGCCTCGGGAATCGGAGCTGCCAGCGCAAATGACGCCACCTGGCCCAGCGCGTGCACCCCCGCGTCGGTTCGCCCCGAACCCTGGGGTAGCACCTCTTCGCCGGTGATTCGGGCTATGGCGTCGCGCAGTTCACCTTGTACCGTCACGCAATCCGGTTGCACCTGCCAGCCGTGGAACTCGGTGCCGTCGTAGGCAAGCACCAGCTTCCATACCAGGCTGTTTGCTGGCTGTTCGATTCCTTTCATTGCGCTCCAGGCAGAAGTGCGGGTACAGTGCCTTTTCGGGAATGGTCTCTCCCTTCCCCTTGACGCACTTCCTTACGTATATAGCAACCGAGGCTGCGATATACTCGCCCAAAGGTTAACCAGGAACGAAAGTCGCCACCCGCGTATTCACACCGCATGGCACATTAAGGCGGCAAGACCGGAAGGCTGCGCTCGAGATCGATGGAACGAACCCCGGGGAAGCGCGTAATGCCTTTCATCCCGGTAACCATGCTTTTTGACCGGCCAGGGACCGCTCATCCGACTAAGGCGAGCGAAATCTAGAGTCATCGGGCGACCATGCCGCATCTGCCATGCTAGCTCCTAACTATTGAGACAGAACGGTGAAGGCCCAAGGCCTGACCCCCGAGATTTTGACCCAACGATGAAAAATTCAGAATCCTGTCGCAGTTCCTATCGCCTTCCCAAGCTGTGCGTGTTGTGGTTTCGCCGGCATGCAGGGCGGGTTTTTCACAAGCTGCAAGCGACCGTAGCAATCGTATCCGTGCTCAGCGCCTATATGCCGCTGCCCGCAGCGGCACAGCAAGCTCCCCCCGGCGGACCACCAGCCGCCGCCGCGGCGCCTGCTGCTCCCGCCCCGGGCCTCCCCCCGGCGCCCCAGCCAAATTACACCCAGCCGTTTGACATGCGGCCCGGTGTCCACGACTTTAGTCAGCCGAACCGCGCTTTTCCCAACTTCCTCAAGACCTATGAACCCAAGGCAGTGACGGCGCCGGTCACCACCAACTCCCAGCGCCTGGACGGCCTGGTGCGCAACGGCAAGATTTACCTGAGCCTGGCCGATGCCATCGTTCTCGCCCTCGAGAACAACTACGATATCGCCATCCAGCGCTACAACCTTGACATTGCAGACACCGATCTGCTGCGGGCACGGGCTGGCTCCAATCTTCTGGGCGTCAGCAGTGGCCTGGTCGAGGGCACGCTAAGTGGATCGTCCACCAGTTCTACCTCGCTCAGTTCGGGCGGCGGCCCCGGTGGCACATCGACCGCGGTTGGGGGCGCCGGGTCTGGCGCCGGCGGCATCGTTGTCACCACCAACGGCACCGGTCCGACGCCGGAGCAAATGGACCCGGTGCTTTCGGGAACGATTCAGCTGGAACGGACAAACACCCCTCAGCCGACACCTTTTGGCAGCGGCGGGCCTACCTTGAATCAGAACACGGACGAATACAATTTCAATTACAACCAGGGCTTTATCACTGGCACCCAGCTCCAGGTTGCTTTTGACAACAGCCGCATTACCTCCAACGGTATCTTCAACGCCTACAGTCCAGAGTTGCAGTCGACCTTCCGAGCGACCGTAACGCAACACTTGCTGAATGGTTTTGGTCCCGGGATCAACGGCCGCTTCATTCTCGAAGCCAAGAATGACCGCCGCATCAGCGACTCTGCCTTTCGCCAGCAGATTCTCTACACCATCAACCAGGTAGAGAACATCTACTGGGTCCTGGTGGGCGACTATGAAGATGTACAGGCGAAGCAGCGCGGTCTGGAGCAGTCCAGTCGTTTGGCTTCGGACAATCGTAAGCAGTTGCAGATTGGCACCCTGGCCCCGTTGGACGTCCTCAATGCGGATAACCAGGTATCTACCGACACCCAGGCGCTGATCACTTCACAGACCAAGCTCGAATACCAGCAGCTCATCATGAAACAGGCGATCAGCCGCAATTTGAACGATCCGGCTCTCTACAGTGCCCCGGTCATTCCCTCGGATCGCGTCTCGCTGCTCGAAATGGCGGAAGAACGGACGCCGGTTGAGGAACTGGTGCAAAAGGCCTATGCCAATCGTCCGGAGATCGAGCAGAACATCCTGAATCTCAGGAACAATGAGATTACCCTCCGCGCGGTCAAAAATAATCTGTTGCCCACCGTGGACGTCTACGGGTTCTATGGCGCGGCGGGTTTGGGCGGCTCGAAGAGCCCCTATTGCTCGACCCAATTCTTTGGTCCAGCGGCCTGTGATCTTCCCACCGTAGGCTACGGCTCGGTCTTCACTAACCTGTTCAACAGCTCGGGTCCAGACAAGGGAGCTGGCTTCACCGTGAATGTTCCGCTGCGCAATCGGACCGCGCAATCGTTGCAGGCTCGCGCCCTGCTCGAATACCGCCAGGCGGAGATGCGCCTGCAGCAACTTTACATCCAGGTACGCATTCAGGTCATCAATGGGCAGTACGCGCTCACCAACGACCGGGCCGCGGTGCAAGCGGCGCTGGCTGCCCGTGAGTACAACTTCCAGTCCTACCAGGCAGAGGTGAAGAAGTTGAGGCTGGGCGCCTCCACAACGGCGAATGTGTTGCAACAGGAGAGAAATCTCGCAACGGCGGAAAACAATGTCATTTCCACCGAAGCCACCTACGCCACAGATCGCGCCTCGCTGGAACAGCTGCTGGCGGAGACTTTGGATCAATACGGAATCCAGCTCTCCGATGCGGTCACCGGTAAGGTAACCAGGGAGCCCCTCATTCCTGGGCTGGAACCCGCAAAGGCCGCGCCCGAAGCTGGGTTGCCGGCTCAGCAGGAACAGTTGCAGCATACGGAGCAAATGCCGGCGATGCCGGTGTTGCCGCCCCAACCCCAGCTGACTCCGCAAGAGCAGCAGGATCTGCCACCGGCACAGCCGCCGGCGCCTAACAGCCCGCCACCGCCACAGTAGCTGAACTCTATCTGGCACATTTATTGTGGCAGATAGAGAAACCGCAGGTCCCTCCACTGCGCTGCGCTCCGGTCGGGATGACAACTTTGTTGCGCTATCGGCTGCTAGCTCCGTTAACCGGAGCCAAGGCCAATTCCTACAAACAAATTGTCATCCCGACCGGAGCGAAGCGCAGTGGAGGGACCTGCGGTTCTTTCCGTCAGCCCGCAAATCCGTGTTGGTCACAAAGAATGTGACAATCAGCCGCCGAAGGAAAGACCAAGCGAACGGGCAACCCCCTGGATATACTGGCGCCCCTGTGTGTACTCTGCTTCGCTGTGCAAATGCTCCAACATGAGCGGAGCTTCCGTCCCCAGCCGCGACAATTCCTGCAATAACGTCTTGTAGTCAATCAATCCCGTGCCGGGAATAACCTCCTGGATCCAAACCTGGACACCCGGCCCCCACTTGAGATCTTTCGCGTGGCAGGATTTTATCCACGGGCCGAGCTTGGCAAAGCACTCACGTATGCCCACGCTGTTGTTGTACAAGCGAACTGGACTGTTCATGGTGTTGCACACATCCAGGTGAACTCCAAAAGCCTTACGGTCCACGGCCTTTACCAGCCTGACGTACTCGTCCGGGCCAGTAGGAAAGCTCCAGGGCATCATTTCAATGCTGAAACATGTGCGCGTAGGTTTAACGGTATCGATGAGCTTGCGGCAGTTTTCAACCGTGGCGTCGATAAATTCCTGGCTCAAATTTCTTGGATTTTGCGCGTACCAGAGATTTGGATCATAGGAGCCGGCGATATCGACACAATTGCGCGCACCCAATAATTCCGCGACGGCCAGCTTCTCGGTGACGTAAGCCATGTTCTGGCGGCGCTTCTCGGGGTCGGGATCGAGCATGTTCTTCCAGGCGCCGACCTCTGCAATCACAACGTCCTGGCGGGCAAATTCCCTCACCAGGCCTGCAATTCGATCCTTGTCGGTTACCGAAAGGTCGCTCGGCGCATAGGCGGCGCGATATCCAAGATCCCGATGCGCTTTAGCCAGCACCGCCGGATCATCCGATTTCACGAAGATCGGGCCCCCGAGCCGCATCGCTTTCACGGAAGCGTCTAGGGCCTTTGCAGCCAAGGCACCAACGACGACGGAGCCGGTTCTGGCCATGAATCCGCGTCTAGAGATCATCGCGACCCCACTCCTTGGTAACGTGACTAGAGTTCCGTCACATGCTCCAGCAACTGGAAAAACTCAGGAAATGAAATGGCTGCCGCATCCGCTCCCAGGACTTGCGTGTCCCCCTCGGCGCGCAGAGCGGCCACCGCGAAAGCCATGGCGATGCGATGGTCCCCGCCCGAATCGACCACCGCGCCATGCAACTGCTGGCCTCCCGGCACGTCAAGGCCGTCCTCGAATTCCTGCACCTCGGCGCCCATCGCGCGCAGATTCCGCGCCACCAGCGCGATGCGATCACTCTCCTTCACCCGCAGCTCGCGCGCATCGCGAATGCGTATGCCTCCACGGGTGTAGGGCGCAATCGCCGCTAACACCGGCAGCTCATCGATCAACTGCGCCGCCAGCGATCCACTTATCTCGGTGCTGCCCAGCCCTTGCGGCGGCGCCGCCAGCTGCACGCTGCCAATCAGTTCACCCTGGTTTTCTTCGAGATTCAGCACGCTGATCTTCGCTCCCAGGGCGGTCAATACGTCGAGCAGCGTTGCCCGGGTAGGGTTCATGCCCAACTGGTCCAGCACCAGGCTCGATTCTGGAAAGAGCGCAGCGGCGCACAGGAAGAACGCTGCCGAGGACATATCGCCAGGCACCGTAGCCTCGATCCCGTGCAGCTTCTGGCCGCCGGCGATGGTCACCGAGTCAGTGGTGCGGCTAATCTCTGCTCCGAAAGCGCGCAATGCCAGTTCACCGTGGTCGCGCGTGCGCACCGCTTCGCTCACCTTGGTCGTACCCGCCGCCTGCAAGCCGGCAAAGAGGAGTGCGGTCTTCACCTGGGCACTTGGAACCGGAGTCCGGTACTCGACACCGTGTAGCTTGGCGCCGTGAATCTCGACCGGCGCATGACCGTCTGTCAAATAAATCGAAGCGCCCATCTCCAGCAGGGGCCGTCGCACCCGCTCCATCGGCCTGCGGTTCAGCGAGGCATCTCCCAGCAATGTGAAGTCGCCCGCCTGCGCGGCGAGCAATCCCGACAGCATGCGCATCGTGGAACCGGAGTTGCCGCAATCCAGCACTGCGCCCGGCGGAGTCAACACGCCGGCACAGCCCTCGACCTCTACCGTATCGGCTGAGCGGGTCACCTTCGCGCCCATATGTTGCATGCAAGCGAGACTGCTGGAGCAATCGGCCCCGGTGGAAAAGTTATGAAAGCGGCTGATGCCCTCCGCCATCCCCGAAAGCAGGGCATAGCGGTGAGAGATGCTCTTATCGCCAGGCAGGCGCAGGGTGCCGATGAGGTTGCGCGCCGGATGGATGATCCGTTCGCTGGCGTTTTCGATGTTGAGGGTGTCAGTCAATCTTCAGCCTCTGGGCGGGAAATAGGTTTGATGGCGCAAGGCTTATCCTAACTCGCGCCGGGCGGATTCAGAACCTTCAGCACCACCACGGTTTCGTCATCGAAGCGCTCCACGCCGCCCTGGAAGGCTGAGAGTTCCTGGTAGATCGCGTCCACCATGCCTTCGGCCGTGTTCTTGAGTTGGCGGCCCACCAGCTCAGTCAGCCGCTCCGTGCCGAACATCTCTTCATGCTCATTCACCGCATCCACAATTCCGTCGCTGAAAAACACGATTGCGTCGCCAGGGCGGGTGGACAGAGTGAATTCTTCGTAGCTCACGTCCTTGAACATGCCCAGTGGAAACCCTTCGGCCTGCACCGTCTCCACCTGTCCTGCACGACAGAAGAGCGGCTGCACCGCGCCCGCGTTAGCGATTTGCAGTGTCTGCCTTTCATCGTTCCAGACGGCAAAGAGCATAGTCACATACTGCGCATCCATCTTGCGTTCCTGCAGGGAGTCATTCAGCTGCTTCAACATCGCGGCAGGAGAAAGGGCTTGGCTGGTGGCCGCACGCATGATCCCGCTGATCAGCGCTGCATAAAGCGCGGCTGGGGCTGCCTTGCCGCTAACGTCTCCCATGGCGATGCCGATACATTGGTCGTCATAGCGGAGGAAGTCGTAGAGGTCACCCCCGATGGTGCGAGCGGGGAGAAACCTGGTGGCGAACTCGGCATGCGGCATACGCGACGGCGTGGGCGGCAGCAGCCGCAACTGCACTTCGCGCGCCATGTCGAGATCGTGCTCCAGCCGCTGTTCCTGATGCGTCACCCGCTGGTAGAGCCGGGCATTCTCGATGGCCACGGCGATCTGCGATGCCAGCGTTACCAGGGTGCGCTGATGATCTTCGTTGAAGTAGTTCACGCGCACATGCTCCAGGTCGAGCACGCCGATCACCTTGCCCTTATAGAGCAGGGGCACGGCCATCTCGGAGCGCGTCTCCGGGTTCACCATGTAGTAGCGCGCATCTTTGCGCACGTCGCCGGTGTGGATCAGCCGCCGCTCGCGCACCGCGGTGCCCACCAGGCCACGATCCAGCGGGACCTTTTCCGACGCCATGACCGGGTGGCCAAAGCGCACAGCGTACTGAATCTCCAGCACTTGCTCGCGCTCATTCAACAACAGGATGCTGAACATCTGGTAGTCGATGAGCCGCCGTAGAAGTTCACCGATGCGCTCCAGCAGGGGATCGAGATCCAGGATCGAGGTAACTTCGCGAGCGATTTCGTTGAGCACCGCAAGGGTTTGCGCCTGCCGGGCCACCCGAGTATAGAGGCGCGCGTTTTCAATCGCCTGCGCCACGCGGGAGGCGGTCAGCTCCAGTAAACGGCGGTGTTCCGGCTGGAAATAGCCGACCTGCTCGGATTGCAGGTCCATCACGCCAATCACCCGGTTCTTCACAATCAGCGGCACTGCCAGCTCCGAACGGACATCGTCATTGGCGCTGATGTAGTTTTCCGCGTGACGCACATCCTCGAGCAATATGGATTCGCGCTGCTCGGCGGCCCGGCCGACGACTCCCTTGCCCACACGGATCTTCAGCCGCTCGACCTCGGGGTTGTGGCCAATCTGAAAGCGCATGCGCAGGTCGTTGGTCCGCTCATTCAAGAGCAGGATGGCGAAGATCTTGTAGTCGATCACGGCTCGCACCAGGTCTGCGGTGCGATGCATCAGGGTCTGCAGGTCGAGGGTGGTATTGAGGGTATTGGCCAGGCGCATGAGGAACTCGGTCTGCACCGGGTCCACGCGCGCCGGGACGGTCGGCAGCGGAGCCTGAGAGCTGGGACGGTAGTCGCCTTCAAACGATTGCGTAGCAATGGCTTGCGCCGGTTTCTTCTCTGCTTCGGCGTCGTCTTGGTCGCGGGGAGGAGTCATACCAACATCGAGCCATCATAGAGCATTTCGCTTGGCCCGGGATGGGTGGCTCAGTAAGGGCGGTTGCTCGAGCAACGACGGGTGCCTGGGTAAGGACGGGTCCTCGGGCTGGGACGGGCAAATGACTTTCGGAGGCACGGCTGTCAGACGCCAGTCCGTGGCTGGCTGGATCTCGCAGAATCGATGAGGACGCCCAGGATTGCATCCTGGGATATTCTCAGCCGTCCCTGACGGGACTGTTCCGAACCCTCCTGCCTACCCAGGACTGACGTCCTGGGCTACTCTCAGCCGTCCCTGGCGGGACTGTTCCGTACCCTCTCCCTACCCAGGACTGACGTCCAGTTCTTAATGAGTTCCACTGGTACGAAACTCCGGCGCGAGACTTAGTTTTTCAGTGGAGTTCTCTCACACCCTCTAAAGACCTGCACTCCTCCCCCCAAACCCGGGCGTCAGGATTCGCCTTGATACTCCCGCAAAATAGCGACGCTGGCACTGGCGCCGATCCTGGCTGGCCCCCGCCTCCAGCATGGCGCGTGCATCCGCCAGGGTGCGAATGCCACCGGAAGCCTTCACTCCGCAGCGACTGCCGGCAACCCCACGCAGGATCGCAACGTCGGCGGGCGTGGCTCCGCCAGTAGAAAAGCCAGTGCTGGTTTTAAGGAAATCGGCGCCCGCGGCCAGGGCCAGCTCAGACGCGCGCAGCTTTTCTTCGACGCTCAACAGCGACGTCTCCAGAATGACCTTTACCAGTGCGCCGGCATCGTGCGCCACCTGGACCACTCCGCGAATATCCTGCTCCACCAGCGCATTCATGCCCGACTTCAGCAAACCGAGGTTCATCACCATGTCCAGCTCGTGCGCGCCCAGCTTAATCAACGCCAGCGCTTCTTCGCGCTTGCTAGTGGCAAGATTGGCCCCCAGCGGAAAGCCCACCACCACACCGACAGGCACCCCGCTGCCCACCATCACCGAGTGCGCCAGAGACACCCACGCAGGGTTCACCATGGCACAGGCAAAACGGAAGGCGGCCGCCTCCTCACATAACTTCACCACCTGCTCCCGGGTCGCCTCCGGCTTCAACAAGGTGTGATCGAATACCGAGGCCAACGCAGATGCGTTCGCCAAAGTAGCCGTAGCAAAGCCCTCGACGTCGAAATATCCAGAACCGTGATCAATCTCCGGTTGCAGCACTTTGGTGGTCATGAAACAGGCTCCCTTCTCCTGGGTTGGCTCCGGTGGGACTCTATGCCGTTCCACCGGTAAAGATCAACTGAATTACGCTTCATCTGGGTTAAAAATGCGGATATCGGGTAGATTACGGAAGCGCTCCTGGTAATCCATTCCGTAACCAACCACGAAATGGTTGGGAATGCTGAATGCTACATAATCGGCGTCGATCTTCTCCAGACGCCGCGCCGGCTTGTCCAGGCAGGTTGCTATTTTCAGGGTCTTGGGCTTGTGCTGCAGCAATAGCTTGCGCAAAAAAACCAGGGTCAGGCCGGTATCCAGAATGTCTTCGACCAGGATCACGTTGCGGCCCCCGATCGGAGTATCTAAATCCTTGATCAATCTTACCGCGCCCGTGGTCTTTACCCCCTTGTAGCTGGAAATGGCCACGAAGTCGAAAGTTGTCTCCACCGAAATGCTCCGCGCCAGGTCGGCGAGAAAGACGGCGGCTCCCTTCAGTACTCCCACCAGCAGGATGGCCTCACCGGCAAAGTCGTGGCTTATCTGCGCGCCGATTTCCGCCACTCGGGCGGCGATCTCCTCGCGACGGAACAACATTTCGTGCTCGTGCTCTCTCATTGGCGCATTCTTCCATGAATCCCTGTGCGAAAGCACCCGGCTATACTGTATAGAACGACGCACGCATGTATCCCTTCATTCACATCGGACACTTTTCCATCGGCACCTTTGGCCTCTGCCTGTGGTTGGCGTCCGTCTGCGCCTGCTGGGTGCTGTATTGCAATTTTCGCCGTTTTGGCATCGATGCTGACGCTGTCGGCGTGGCCGCCTATACCACCGTGGGCGGTGTGGTCGGGGCCAAACTATGGCATGTACTGGAAGATCCGACGTTGCTTATGCACCAGCCGGTCCAGGTCCTCTTTGACCGGGCGGGGTTTGCCTGGTTCGGTGGCTTGCTGGTTGGGATCGCGGTGCTGGTATGGTCGGGGCGGCAAGCAAGAATCGGAGGCTTGGGCATGCTGGACCTCGCCGCTCCGGCCGTCTCGGTAGGCTACGGTGTTGGCCGCATCGGCTGCCTGGTTTCCGGCGATGGCGATTACGGTATTCCCACCAGCCTGCCCTGGGGCATGAGCTTTCCTCATGGACTTGTTCCCACCGCCCAGAGGGTCCACCCGACGCCGATTTATGAACTGCTCGTTGCTTTGCTGATTGCCGGCTACCTATGGCGCCGAGGGGCGAAATCCGGCGACGGCCGCACTCCGCCGCTAGGTCAGATTACCGGCGAATATTTAGTGCTCAGTGGGGTGGCTCGCTTCCTGGTGGAGTTCATCCGCATCAATCCGCGCATCTACTGGGGCATGAGCAATGCTCAAGTCGCCAGCCTGGGTTCCATCGCCGCCGGCATTCTGCTCATCGTATGGGCCCGGCGCCACAGCACCATGGTGATCGCCGCCGAAGGGATGCCGGTCGAAGCCGCATCCCGGCATTAACGGGCTGGGGAAACTTTGGAAGGGTTATGGCAATGCGAGGGCACGGCTTTTGCCGTACCTTGGAGTTTCTACATTTTCTAGAGCCCGGGGTATGATTCATTGAGCTTTGGTTTTGGGTTTTGCTTTGTATCAGGGCACGATTTTAGTCGTGCCGCTATGACCTGCTGGTTACAGTTCCCAGGGATACAACGATTGAAAGAGCGATGCAATTGGTGAAGGGCGGATTTTCTTTTCGTGTGAAGAAGGAATACGGCTTTTGCGGAGAGGTCTGGCAGCGTGGATTTTCCGAAGTGCGGGTCAGCGATCAGGAAAGCTTTCTGAATTTTCGTAAATATATCCAGCAGAATCCCGTGAAGGCAGGGTTGGCGGACTCTGCGGAACTGTATCCCTACAGCTACACGTATCTGGCGCGGAAGAAGCTGGCAGGGGCTAAAGCCCTCATCATTTCGGGTTCATAGCGGCACGACTAAAGTCGTGCCCTGATACAAAGCAATACCCAAAACCGAAGGCTCGATGGATCTACCCAAGGCTTACGAAAATATAGAAACTCCAGGGCACGGCTAAAGCCGTGCCCTTCGTGCAGACTTTTTCCGCTGCCTCTGAAGCCCGTAGCCCGCAAAGAACACCGCTCCACCGAGAGGAGAACCATGGCTCAATCCGATCAACTGCGCGTACCCGAACCTGCGCGCACCGACGCCAAATCCTTCGAACTGCTGCGTGTCTGGATCGCGCATCAGGATCAGCACATCAGCCTGCGCGTGGGCGTGTGGAAGGAACCCGAAGCCTGGGGAATGATGCTCGCCGATCTGGCTCGTCACATCGCGGCCGCCTACGAGCAATCCGAGAAGCGCGACCCGGAAGAGATGCTCACCCGCATCAAAGCCGGTTTTGAGGCGGAGATCGCATCGCCTACCGAGGAGGTTCACGGCGAGCTTGCTGGTTGAAACATTGAATGATCTGATCACTATCCGTGGCGCACGAACCCACAACCTGAAGAACATCGACTGCGATCTGACCCACGGCAAACTCACTGTGGTCTCCGGCGTTTCAGGCTCGGGCAAATCCTCGCTCGCTTTTGACACCATCTATGCCGAAGGCCAACGCCGCTATGTCGAGTCTCTTTCGGCGTACGCCCGCCAGTTCCTGGAGCGCATCGAGAAACCGGACGTGGACCTGATCGACGGTCTGGCGCCGGCGATCGCGATTAAACAAAAAAACACCACGCGCAATCCGCGGTCCACGGTAGCCACCGCCACTGAAATTTACGATTACCTGCGTCTGCTCTTCGCGCGCTGCGGCACGGCCCATTGCATCGTTTGCGGTGGGGTAGTGAGGCGCGACACGGTGGATGAGATTGCCGCATCCATCCTGGCCCTGGGGGAGGGAACTCGACTCTACGCGTTATTTCCGGTCAAGCCGCGCGTCGCGGTCGAAGCGGAAGGCCAGGCTAAGAACGCAACCGTCAAGCGGCCCAAGAAAGCCGCGGCAAAGACGTCTGTGAATCCGGCGCTTCCTAGCGACGCGTTCAAGGAGCGGCTCACCGAACTGCGCGCGCGCGGCTTCAATCGCCTCTACCAGAACGGCAAGATTGTGGAATTTGCCAACCCCGAGTCGCTGCTCGATCTCGACTTTCAGCAGGCCGTCTACGCGCTGGTCGATCGCCTGGTCGTCTCGCCCGAGAACCGGGCGCGGATCGTGGATGCCGCCGAAATCGGCTTTCGCGAGTCGGGAGAGATCGAGTACGAAACAGTTTCGCGAGATGCGGAAACGGAACCTAAACGGCTGCGCTTTTCCCAGGCCTTTGAATGCAAGCTCTGCCATCGCATCTACCGCGAGCCGGAGCCCAGGCTCTTCTCCTTCAACAACCCGTTTGGCGCCTGCGAGCGCTGCCAGGGCTTCGGCAACACCATCGACTTCGATCTCAACCTGATCATCCCCGATAAACAGAAGACCTTGAACGAAGGCGCGATCGATCCCTGGACACGGCCCAAGTATCGCCCCTACCAGGCAGAGCTGCGGAAGGCCGCCATGCAGCATGGCATCCCGCTCGACACGCCCTGGAGAGAGCTCACCGCGGCGCAGCAGGAGTTTGTGCTCGATGGCCACGGGTCCTTTCTCGGCGTTCATGGTTTCTTCGCCTTCTTGGAACGAAAGAAATACAAGCTGCACGTGCGCGTGATGCTGAGCAAGTATCGCGGCTACGCGACTTGTCCCGACTGCAAAGGAACGCGCCTGCGTGCTGAGGCGCGGGCGGTCCGCATCAACGGCAGAAATATCTGCGAGGTGGCTGCGCTCACCATCCGCGAGGCGAAGTACTTCTTCGAGGGTCTCACCCTGACCCGGCAGCAGCAGGACATCGCCGGCGGCATCCTGGTGGAGATACAACAGCGGTTACATTTCCTCGATGCCGTCGGCCTCGAGTACATCACCCTCGACCGGCTCGCGTCCACCCTCTCGGGCGGCGAATCGCAGCGCATCCAGCTGGCCACTTCGCTGGGCTCGCGCCTGGTGGGCGCTCTTTACGTCCTCGACGAGCCGTCCATCGGCCTGCATAGCCGGGATACCGCCAAGCTGATCCGTATCCTGGAAGAATTGCGCGATCTGGGCAACACCATCCTGGTGGTGGAGCACGACCCGGACGTGATTCGCGCGGCCGACTGGCTCGCTCGACCTCGGTCCCGGCGCGGGAGAGTTGGGAGGCCGCGTTCTGGCCTCGGGCACGGTCGAAGAGGTGGAGAGAAACCCCGACTCCCTCACCGGCCGCTACTTGAATGGGCAGCTCACCATTCCCATTCCCACCCGGCGGCGGGAACCAATGCGGGAAAAGCTGGTGCTGCGTGGAGCCCGCATTCACAATTTGAATGGGCTCGATGTCGAAATTCCCATGGGCATGCTGGTCTGCATCACCGGGGTTTCCGGCTCGGGCAAATCCACCCTGGTGCACGATGTCCTCTACCCCGCGGTGGCACATGCTCTGGGAAAGAATGAAGGCGGGGATCCTTCGCACCTCTACCGGGAACTCAAGGGGGCGGAGCGGCTGAACGACATCGTTCTCGTCGACCAGGCGCCGATCGGGCGTACTCCGCGCTCCAATCCAGTTACCTATATCAAGGCATTCGATGCCATCCGGGAGCTTTTTGCCGCGCAACCCGAGGCCCAGCGGCGGGGATATACCGCGGGGCACTTCTCCTTTAACGTACCCGGGGGACGATGCGACGTCTGCGAAGGGGACGGCACAGTGACGGTGGAGATGCAGTTCCTCGCCGATGTCGAATTGCCCTGCGAAGAGTGCAATGGAAGCCGCTACAAGGCCAGCGTGCTGGAGGTGAAGTACCGCGGTAAGAGCATCTACGAGGTACTCAACCTGACCGTGAAGGAGGCCCTGCGCTTCTTTACCGGCCAGACGCGGATTCTGGAGAAGCTGGCGGTACTGGACGAGGTAGGGCTGGGATATGTGCGGCTGGGCCAGTCGGCGACTACGCTTTCGGGTGGGGAAGCGCAGCGAGTCAAACTGGCGGCCCACCTTTCCCTGGGTCGCAGCGCGGCCGGACGAGCCGGCAACGGCACGGTGAAGAAGGCCGGCAGCCGAGTCCTCTATATCCTGGACGAGCCGACGACAGGACTGCACTTCGACGACGTGAGCAAATTGTTAACCGCCTTCAAGCGGCTGATCGACGCGGGCGGCTCGCTGATAGTGATCGAGCACAACCTGGACGTCATCAAGTCCGCCGACTGGGTGATCGACCTGGGTCCGGAGGCGGGAGCGGGCGGCGGCCGGGTAGTGGCGGCGGGAACCCCGGAGCAGGTCGCGCAGACCCCCGGCTCCCATACCGGCTATTGGCTGGGACTTGCGCTGGCGGCGCAAGAGGTGCGGGCCGGGCAATGAGCAGGTATCTTTGCGTCTTTGCCACGGCGCTGCTGCTGGCGGCAACAAGCGGCCAGGCGCAAAATCAACTCCCTCCGGGAACGCAGGATCCGGACAGCGCACCCTCCGCCGGCAAGGGAGCGGTCGAAATCAAATCTGAGCGGGACGCGGCCGAAACCAAGATCGACCAGCACGATTTCGAAGGCGCCCGCCCGCTGCTGCAGAAGTATTTGAGCCGGAATCCGGACGACGCCCGCGCCCTCTTCGACCTGGGCTACGTGGAGGATGCCGGCGGCCACGACGACGCCGCTGCCGCCGATTACGGCAAGGCCATCGCCGCCGATCCAAAGCAGTTTGAGGCACGTCTGGCTCTAGGCTTGTTGCTGGCGCACCAGGCTAAATTCGACCAGGCCCGGGAGCAGCTCGAGCAAGCCACGGTGCTGTCTCCGAATCCGCCCAACCCGGCCGCCCAGGCAGAGGCCTTCCGATCGCTGGCCGAGCTCGACCGCAGCAGCGATCCGACGGCGGCCCGGGATGCCTTGGTGTCCGCGCTCAAGCTGAGCCCCGAAACCCCGAGCGACCTGCTGTTGACGGCCCAGATCGCTGAATCCAATGGCGATTTGGAGCTGGCGCAGACCGCATACCAACGCGTACTGGCGCGCCGTCCGGCGGTCTCAGAGAGCATGCAGTCGGCGGCCAACGCCGGGCTGGCCCAATTGCTGATCAAGCAAAAGAAGTACAGCGACGCCGAACCGTTGCTCAAGAGCGCGTTGGCGCGCGATCCGCGTGATCCGGGGCTGAATGCGCAACTGGCCACTGCTTTGCTGGCCCAGGGCAAGGATGACGAGGCATTGCCCGTTCTGGAGACTTTGCGGCAATTGGAGCCGGGAAATGCCTCGGTCGACCAAATGCTGGCCGATGCCTATTCCCAGGCTGGCCATCCCGAGAAGGCCGAGCCGATCTACGCCAGGATGGCGCTGGCCCACCCCGAAAATGAGGAGATTCTTGCCGGGCAGGGCGAAAACCTGATCCGGGAGAGGCAATATCTGCAGGCCCAGGCCGTGCTGGAGCGGGCAGTCCAGCTCAAACCCGACGACGGCGACGCCTGGAGCGGCCTGGCCTTTGCCGCATCGGAAAATAAGCAGTATTCAGTAGCGCTGCATGCTCTTACCATGCGAGCAAAATATCTCGAGGAGACTCCAGCTACTTACTTCCTTTGGGCGACCTCGTACGATAATCTTCACCAAACGAAGCAAGCGCAGGAGTATTATCATAGATTCCTCGCCGCTGCCGGCGGTAAGTTCCCCGACCAGGAATGGCAAGCCAAGCATCGACTCGTTGCTCTTGGTGGAAGTCATTAACGAAAGACGTACCGTAAGCCCTCCGAGAGGTGCCCTATGCGGTTCGTGGCCACGACCCTCGCCGTTTCTTTCTTAGCTTTCAACCTTTCCTGTACCTGCGCCTTCGCCGTGGATGAAAGAATCGCTGATCCGCAGGCCATGGCCGCACTCATCGCCAAGGCCGACCAGGCCCAACCCAAAGAACAATGTTTCCTCTACGCGGAACTGGTGCACCAGATGACCGAACTCGCCGGGCAGCAACTCAGCGCAGGCGATGCGCGAGCCTCGGACACATTGCACCTGATACAGAAGTATGCCCAAAAGATCCACATGGGCGTCGCCGAGGACGGCAAGAAGATGAAGAATGCCGAGCAGCTGATGCAGCATACCTCGTATCGGCTGAACGATATCCTCAACGCCGCTTCCTATGATGACCGGCAAATGCTGCAGTCTACCCTGAAACAGCTGCAGCAGGTGCAAACCGAGTTGATGATGCAGGTCTTCAAGAAATAAACCCTGTTCCTTGCGATGAAAAGAACCGTGGCCATCACGGGCGTCTGGATAGTCCTGGCGATTTGCCCCCTCTTCGGCCAGTCTAAAAAAGACCCCTTAACCGAGCAGCAGATCGAAGACGTCCGCGAGGCCGGAATTGACCCCCCGGGGCGGATCAAGCTCTTCGTCGGATATGTCGAAGAGCGGTCTAAAGGAATACACGACCTCAACGCGGATGCCCACGCGCAGAACAAGACAGTGCGTATCCACAACTTGTTCGATGAGTTTACGCGGCTCTCCGATGACCTTGAGGACAATATGGATAACTTTAACGATGAGCATGCCGATCTGCGCAAAGTGCTCAAAGAGGTCGTGGAGAAGAGCGGCCAGTGGGGTACCGTGCTCAACGAGCCCCCGCCCAGCAATCAATACGACTTTGTGCGCAAGACGGCGATAGAGTCCAACCAGAGCGTGCATGAAGCGGCCGTACAGATGCTCGCTGACGAAGAGAAATATTTCGTCGAAAAGAAGAAGGAAGAAAAGGCAGCAGAAAAGGCAGCCGAGAAGTCAGACACCAGGTAACGGCCGTGCTTCTGCTTTTGCGCAACCGGGTTTGCCTTCAGGGCAAGTCCTGCTACGCTGAAGTCGGTGAATCCCGAATTGCACGCGCTGTTTGCAGAAGAGTACCGGGCCCTCCGGCCACGGGCTCCCATCCCTTCTCTTGAGATTCGTTTCCGCCGCTTCACCAGCCTCAACACCACCATCCGCTTGCGCGAGGGACGAGTCCATGTGCACTTATCGGATCTGCTGGAGGGCGCTCCGGAAAGCGTTCTGCGGGCCATCGCTCATATCCTGTTGGCCAAGCTTTACCGCAAGCCATTGAATGCAGTGCAAACCACTCGCTATCGCAGGTTTGCTTCCAGTGAAACGGTGATTCGCCAGACGGAGTTGATCCGTCAGTCTCGCGGGCGCAAGAAAATGCTCGGACCGCAGGGCCAGCACTATGACCTCGACGAGGTATTTGAGAGCCTCAACCGCAGGTTCTTCCACGGCTTGATGGGCCGGCCCCTACTCACCTGGAGTGGTCACATGGCCAAGCGCAGCCTGGGTCATTACGACCCGGCGCACAACACGATTGTCGTCAGCCGCGTCTTCGACCGCAAGAACACGCCTCGTTATGCGGTGGAGTACCTGCTCTACCACGAGATGTTGCACTTGAAGCATCCAGTAAAAGTCCGCGGAGGCCGCCGCTGTGTCCATCCCCGCGAATTCCAAATGGAAGAGCGCCTCTTCCCCGAGTGGCATCAAGCCAAGGAATACCTAAAGACGATTTAATAAGCCGTGCCTACAAAAGGTGGCACTCGGTGCTATACTTTGGCCTCCACCAGGGGAGGACGAAGATGCCTAAACGGTTTCGTAGCGATGTCATGGCGTCGGTTCACGAAGCAGCAGCCGACCTTTACGCGATCGGTGGTATGGATCGAAAGACAATGCGCAAGTTCGATGTCTTGTGCCTCACCCCAATACAGGAGATGACCCCGAAGAAAATTCGAGCTCTCCGGACGCGCGAAAAGGCAAGCCAAACGGTCTTTGCGGCCTACCTCAATGTGACGCCCAGCCTGGTAAGCAAATGGGAGCGTGGCGAAAAGCATCCCCAGGGGGCTTCGCTCAAATTGCTCTCTCTGGTCGAGAAGAAGGGCCTTGAGGTGATCGCCTGACACAGGAATGGAAACTGTTACAGTGCTGAATTACCGGCTGCTCGCCGTCGTCTCTTCCTTGCCGCTAAACAACGCATCGAGGAGCAACAAAATCCCGCCAATCACAATAGCGGAATCGGCAACATTGAAATCCGGCCAGTGGTAATGAACGATGTGCACTTCAAGAAAGTCAATAACGGATCCGAACCGCAACCGGTCGTAAGCATTCCCTAGAGCGCCCCCGAGGATGAGCGCCAGTGCAACCGAAGTGGCCGTGACCGTGCGGCCCAGCTTCAGCAAAGCAACCAGCACAGCAACCGCCGCCAGCACCGAAAAAACAAGCAGCATCCACCGCACGCGCGCAGGCGAACCCGAATCGTTGAACAAGCTAAACGCCGCCCCCGGGTTCTCCACATGGCTGATGGCAAAAACATGGGCAATCACCACCACATGACGACCCAGCTCGATCCGGGTGGATGCCAGCCATTTCGTGACTCGATCCGCAACAATGACGATCACCGAAAGCAGCAGGAGCCAGCCCCTGGAATCCTTCTTGGTGCTGGTCATGCGCTGGGTGTGCTTTCTTCCGGTGGAACCCCCATCTGATCGAGCGCGGCCGAGCAGCGTTCGCAGACCGTGGGCCAGCGCCAATCCTCACCCACGTGCACGGAGTAGTTCCAGCAACGCTCGCACTTGGTGCCGTCGGCCAGCAGCGTGGTAGCGATCACCTGCTGCGACGGCCCAGTCAGCACTTCCACCTGGGAGACGTTCAGCAGTTCTTTCAAGCTGTCCCGGTAGCGCTCAAGCAGGGCGCCCATTGCCTGCGGAACCTCCAGCACCAGCCGCGCATCCAACGCCTTGCCAATCTGCTTGGCCTTGCGCGCCTCCTCCAGGCTCTTCAGGGCTTCGTCGCGGATTAAGAGCAAACCCGCCCAGTCGCTCATGAATTCCGCATCGATGGTCGCCGCCAGGCTCGCCGGCTCAGGAAACAGCTCCAGATGCACGCTGGGAAGGCGGTTGCTGATCTCCGGCATGTATTGCCAGATTTCGTCGGCGGTAAAGCTGAGCAGCGGCGCCACCAGGCGCACCAGCGCTTCGGCAATCATCCACAAAACGGTCTGCGCGGAACGGCGCGCGGGATTCTGCGGTGCAAAGGTGTAAATCCTGTCTTTGACTGCATCGAGGTAGAGCTGGCTGAGATCGGCCACGGCGAATTCATTGAGCGCGTGGTAAATGCGATGAAACTCAAAGTCTTCATACCAACGCAGGACCTTCTCCGTGAGTTCGCGCGTGCGCACCAGCATGTACTGGTCGAGGGGCGGCATTTGCTCCCACGGCACCGCATCCCTCTCCGGCTGGAAGCCGTTCAGGTTGCTCAGCAGGTAGCGAAAGGTGTTGCGCAGCTTACGGTAGGTCTCCGCGACCCGCTGCATCAGGTTTTCGCTGGCGGCTACATCTTCCCGGAAGTCGACCGATGCCGCCCAGAGACGGACAATCTCCGCCCCCAGACGTTGAGCGACATCAACCGGGTCAGCGCCATTACCAAGGCTCTTGGACAGGGCACGGCCCTGCTCGTCGAGCGTCCAGCCGCAGGTTGCGGCCATGCGGTAAGGCGCGGCATCCCGCGTGCCGACAGCGCAGAGCAGCGAAGACTGGAACCATCCACGATGCTGATCGCCGCCCTCGATATAAAGATCCGCCGGCCAGGGAAGATCCTTCTCTACGCCCAGAACAGCTGCCTGGCTGGCGCCGCTTTCAAACCACACGTCGAGGATATCCATCTCCTTCTTGAAGTCAGCAGCACCGCACGATAGGCAGCTGGTGCCCGGAGGCAGAATCTCCGCCACCGCGCGCACGTACCAGGCATCCGCCCCTTCCGCTGCGAAGAGGTCGACGATGCGCTTGTTCACCGCCTTATCGTTCAGCGGCTTGTGGCAGTTGAGGCAGAGAAACACCGCGATGGGCACACCCCAGATCCGCTGCCGCGAAATGCACCAGTCAGGACGGGAGGAGACCATGTTGGCGATGCGCTCCTGTCCCCACTGGGGATCCCATTTCACCCGTCCGATCTCCTCCAGCGCGCGCTCGCGGAAGGTGGTCATCGAGCCATCCGCGTGAACCATGGGCGTTTCCATGCTGATAAACCACTGCTCCGTGGCCCGGAAGATGACCGGCCGGTGGCAGCGCCAGCAGTGCGGATAGGAGTGATAGACGTCCTGCCGCCCCATCAGGGCGTGGCGTTCGATCAGCAGGTTGATGATGGGCTCGTTGGCCTTGAAGACATAAAGCCCCTCATACTCCGGCAGCCCCTGGCGCAGGTGCCCGCCGTCGTCCACATCGCTGATCTGCCGCAATCCATAGCGCGCGCCGGTGGCGAAGTCATCAACGCCGTGCGCGGGCGCGGTGTGGACGGCGCCAGTGCCCTGGTCGGTGGTCACATAAGTCGCCAAAACGCCCAGAATCGTCCGCTCCAGGAACGGGTGGGCGAAGGTGACGCGATCCATCCGCGAACCCGGGAAGCGGGCGATCTCGTGGGCGCTTTCCAACCCACAGGCAGCGCGGGTTGCGGCTGCCAGCGCCTCAGCGACGATGTAGACCTCCCCGTCCTGTTCCAGGGCCACGTACTCAAAATCGGGATGGAAGGCCACCGCGAGCGAAGCGGGCAGCGTCCAGGGCGTCGTGGTCCAGATGATGGTCGAGACCCGCTTTCCAGCCAGCCGGGGATCGATCGCCTCTGGAGGGCTGGTCAGCCGATAGCGTACATACACGCTAGGGCTGGTGTGCATCTCGTATTCGATCTCCGCTTCGGCCAGCGCCGTGCGGTCGTGCATGCACCAGAGAACCGGCTTTAGGCCCTTGTAAACAAAGCCCGTTTCCAGGAAGCGAAAGAGCGTCTCGATGATTTTCGACTCGTACTCCGGCGTCATGGTGGAGTAGGGGCGGCTCCAGCGGCCAAAGACTCCCAGTCGCTTAAACTGCTCCCGCTGCAGGTTGAGATACTTCTCGGCGTACTCGCGGCAGGCGCGGCGCACCGCGATGGCCGGCATTTCCAGCTTCTTGCGGCCCAGTTTCTCGTCGACTTTGATCTCGATCGGCAGGCCATGGCAATCCCAGCCCGGCACGTAGGGGGCATTGAAGCCGGCCATCGTCTTTGATTTCACGACGAAATCTTTGAGGCACTTGTTGAGCGCGTGTCCCAGGTGGATCGGCCCGTTGGCGTAGGGGGGGCCGTCGTGCAACACATAGCTGGGAGCGTCCTGGCGCACCCCCCGAATTTGCTCGTAAAGCCCGTCCTGCTCCCAGGCGGCCAGCCTTTTAGGCTCGCTTTGGGGCAGATTTGCCTTCATGGGGAAGTCGGTTTGGGGTAGATTGAGAGTCGCCTTAAGTTCGGGCGGAGCCGGCATTGTTTCTCCAGTCGAAAAACGTGCAAAACCCTATTGTAGCTTTGACACGTCAAAAGGGTGCCGGGCGGCTTAATTGTCTCGTTGTCGTAAAAGTTAACGAGCGGCTTACCTCAAGCAGGAAAAAGGTGTCTAATACTTTTTAATGGATCTTGAACAGATACGGGCTCCGTATTTCTGGAGAGAGACAAGGCGGACGAGAGTCGTCCATAATGAGGAGATAGGCGGAGAGAGGCTTACACGCCCTCTTTTCTCATACGTTCTATGGCTAATCAGGTTTTAGTACCTCCGGAGCTGGACCAGCGGGATCAGCCAAGAGAGCCCAAGTTGCTTGCCGAGATCATCGATGAGCCGGCGTGGAAGACGATCGCCGGCAATATCTATGACTTGCTTTATCCCCGCAAGCTTCCGCCTCTCGTACTGACGTCAAAGCCGATTGCGGTCGTCGACCCGATGAAGGAGAACCGGGGTCGGGCCGCCTCCATTATCTCTGTCACCACCCACGTGGTGATCATCGTCCTCATCCTGTGGGCGTTCATGGCGGTCAAGAAGGCAGTGTCCAAGAAGAACCAGCTGCTGACCAACATCGACGTGCCCCAGTACATGCCGATTGCCCCCAAGGGACCGCAGATGGGTGGTGGCGGTGGCGGCGGCTCGCATGACATTATCCAGTCGCCGAAGGGGCGTTTGCCAGAGTTCAAAGAGCAGCCGATCGTGCCCCCGATGGTCATCGTGAACGAGCATCCCAAGCTGGCGGCTGACCCGGCGATCATGATGCCCAAGGACATCCAGTTGCCCAACAACAACCTGCCCAACCTGGGTGACCCGCGGACCAGTGTCGTTGGCCCGGCTTCGAACGGGAGCGGTAGCGGTGCGGGTATGGGCACCGGCTCGGGTGGAGGCATTGGGTCAGGCAAAGGGAATGGTTATGGTCCGGGTGAGGGCGGCGGGTACGGCGGCGGTCTCTACCATGTCGGCGGAGGCGTTTCTGCCCCACAATTGATCTTCTCGCCAGACCCTGAATTTTCTGACGAGGCACGGCGCGCGAAATATCAGGGCGTCTGTGTTGTCTCTTTGATTGTTGACGCGCAGGGCAACCCGCAGCGGGTAGCGGTGGTGCGCCACCTAGGCATGGGTCTGGACGAAAAGGCAGTGGAGGCGGTGAAGCAATATAAATTCAAGCCGGCCACTCTGCAGGGCAAACCAGTGCCCGTGGAAGTAAACATCGAAGTCAACTTCCGCATTTACTAATTAGCCCTCTACAGAGCCGCGAAAACCTGCGGCTCTGTCGATCCCTCGCGTTCACCCTCCCGGCTTCTACCAGGTAGCTATCCCCCAAACAACGCCGCCGGGATCTCCTGCTCACTCGACAGCATGGCCTTCCAAGGATCCTTGCGCAGCCGTTCGCTCCAATCAGCAAACTCGGCAATCAGGAACTTGGGCGCCTTCGACCCCTTGAGTTCCGCCCACTCCAAAGGCAATGCCGAAGCCATCCCCAGTCGAGCGCGGCTGGAGTAGGGAGCCACCGCCGTCGCTTCCCGCTCGTTACGCAAGTAGTCGACAAAGATCTTGTTCTTCCTCGCGGCCTTAGTCATTTTGCTGATGTACAGCTTGCTGTTGTCCTGCTCCATCTGCAACGTAAACGCATGGGTGAACGCTTTGATCCGCTCCCACTCGAGCGTGGGCCGGATAGGCGCCACCACGTGCAGGCCTTTGCCGCCGGTCGTCTTGACGAAGCTCTGCAGCCCTAATTTCTTAAGCCGTTCCCGCACCTCCAACGCGCCTTCACAAAGCGTTGACCAGGACACCGCCTCGTCCGGATCGAGATCGAAAATGATACGGTCCGGGTGCTCAAGGTCGAGATTCGTCGATCCCCATGGATGGATCTCGAGCACGTTCATCTGCGCCAGCCCCGCCAGGCCATCCGCAGTATCAACGGTGACGTAAGTCTCGGTGGCGTCGCCTTTCGCTTTCGGAATCTCCACCCCGCCGATTCCAGGCGGCATACCCTTTCCCAGTTGTTTTTGATAGAAGCATTTCTGTCCCGCGCCATTTGGGCAACGCACCAACGAAAGGGGCCTGCCGGCAACATGGGGAACCATCCGCGGGGCGACCGCCAGGTAGTAGTCGATCAATACCTGCTTGGTCACCCCCGTCTCCGGATCGACAATCTTATCCGGATGAGTTACCCGAAATCCAAGCTTGGAGGGAGCGGCCTTAGTTGCCGGATCGGGAGTGGGATCTGAAGTCGTCCCTTTGCTTTTTCCACGGTGCTTTCGCCACCGGTTCATGGCTACCCGACGGTCTTGGTCGCCAGACTAGGGTCCGGGATCTCGCGCCGTACCTCCGCCGCCTTCTTGTCCTCCCGCAGCCCCTTGAAGCTAGCCTGGCGTACCAGGTTATCGGCAGTCCAGGTGCTGAACTGCACCTCCGCCACCAATTCGGGCTGCACCCAAAGGGCTCCCTTGGCCGCCGCCGCAGGGACGTCCACGAAGGGCATTTTGCTTTGCTTCATGCCCTCCAGCCTCTGGCGCAGGATGCGCCCGCTCGCCTGCGTGAAACCAGTACCCGTGCGGCCGGCATAAATCAACTTCTTGCCGTCGTAATAACCCAGCACTAGGGCGCCAATCCCCTCAGTTCCATTAGCAGGCTTGGTAAATCCCCCAATCACGAACTCCTGCCGGCGAACACACTTGATCTTGATCCATGACTTGCTGCGGCCTGAGGTATACACGCTATCGGAGCGTTTGGAAACGATGCCCTCCGCGCCCATCTTGCAAGCCGCGTCGAAAATCGGCGCGCCCTCAGTCTCGATGTGCTGGCCATAACGGATGACCTCGTGTTCCGGTAGGGTTTCGAGCATTTGCGCAAGGATCTGCTTGCGCTCGGCAAGCGGCTCATGGCGAAGATTATGTCCGTTGAGGTGCAGCAGATCGAAGACAAAGTAGGTCAGGGGATGGGACGCGCCCTCCTCGAAGGCTGCCTGCAATTTGGCGAAGCTGCTTTGCCCGTCAGCGTCAAGTACCACCACCTCGCCATCGAGAATGGCGTTCTCCACTTTTAGCCGTCCTAACTCGCGCACAATCAGCGGCATGCGATGCGTCCACTCCAGCCCGCTGCGGGTAAAGAGGCGAACCTTGCCGCTTTTGTCAATGTGCGCCTGGATGCGGTAGCCATCCAGCTTCAGCTCATGGACCCAGTGCGCTCCCACCGGCGGCGTCGGCGCTTCTGATGCCAGCTGGGGAGCGATAAACGACGGCAGAGCTTCCTTTTTTCCCGGAAGCTCTGCCGGGGCGAAAGGGACAGCCGATACTTTCTTATCCGTACCGGAACTCTCCGGCCGATTCGATTGCCATACGTGGTCCCCTTCACGCCCAATGGCTTCCATGTCGCGGTTGGTGAGGACGCTGTTAGGCTCCTTCTCGACGATCGGCTCGTCGCTCGCGGCCTGTTCGTACTCGTCATGTTCCTTGATCAGGAGCCAATTCGGTTTGGCCTCCTTTGCCGCCCTTCCCCCCATGCGGACCAGCACCCATTTGCCTTGCAGTTTCTTTCCATGAAGGATGAATTTGAGATTGCCTTTGGCCAGGGCTTCATCCGCGTCGCCCAGCGGCTCCCAGGTGCCTTCATCCCATAGCATTACCGTGCCGCCGCCATACTGGCCCTTGGGAATGGTGCCTTCGAAGCCACCGTATTCCATGGGATGATCCTCCACCTGCACTGCCAGGCGCTTGTCTCCCGGTACATAGCTCGGCCCCTTGGTCACCGCCCAGCTCTTGAGCACGCCGTGCAATCCGAGGCGAAAGTCGTAATGCAGGCGGGTGGCGGCATGCTTCTGGATGACGAACGGAAGAGCCCCCTCTTTACTCGGAGAGGCGGCATGCTTGCCGCCCTCCTTGCCACCGTCTTTGCCACTTGGTTCGGCGGTTTTGCTGAAGTCGCGCATCTCACGATACCGTTCCAGCTGTTCGTCGACGAGGTTGGAGGACGTTTGGGTCGCTTTCTGGTTCGCTGGGGGCGCTTTTTTCTTGCTAGCCATGCTTGAATACGTCTCCTACAGCAGGAACTTTACGCTCTCCTGCGCGTGATCAGGAGAGCGGCAACGTAGCTCAGTAGGATGAGGATCACGGTGAACAGGCTGTGTCGCAGATCGCCGATCACTGAGCCAATCAGGAAAGCTGCCGAGGCCAGGAGAACGCACAGAGTGGTCCAGGGATAAAACCACGCCTTGTAGGGGCGAGGAAGATCCGGTTCTTTTCTGCGCAGAACCAGTAAGGCGGCGAAAACCGGGAGATAGTTGGCCACGAACAGGATCGCGGCAATGGCAATCAATGACTCGAACGTGCCCGTGAGCACCAGGATGACGCTGGCGAACGAGCAAACGAAGAGGGCTACCGCCGGAGTCCCTCCCTTATTCACCGTGGTCACTCGTTGCGGCAAGAGCCCGTCGCGAGCCATGGAGAAAAGAATGCGCGGCGTGAGCATCAGCCCTGCGTTGATTGTGCTCAGCACCCCAACCACGGAGATAAGGAGAATGAACTGTCTTCCGAAGCTGCCGAAGACGAGCATAGCGGCATCCGCGGCCGGCAATTGCGAACCCGCGAGACGGCCCATTCCCAACGTGTGAAGTAAAGCTCCATTCATCAGCAGGTAAATGGCAGTGCAGGTGAGCGCAGTGCCTATCATGGAGCGCGGCAGGTTCCGTGAAGGGTCTTGGTCTTCCTCTGCAAAATAGATCGGTGCGTACCAGCCGTCGTAGGTAACCACCACGCCTTGCAGAGCAAGGATTAATCCCAGGAAAAGGCTGTGTCCGCCGATGGAAAATTTCGTGACCACTGCAGCGCCGGAAGCAGCGGGGGAGATGAAGCAGGCGATGACCAGTCCAATCAATCCCAGAGCTTTGGCAGCGCTGGTAAATTCCTGCGCTCGGCTGCCCGGCCGCAGGCCGCTCCAATTTAGCAGCGTCAGCAAGATCAGCCCGGTGACGCCTACCAATTGGACGTGCCCCGCAAGACGGGGAAACAGCCCAGCGGAAAACTCTCCCAACGCCACCGACAGGTAAGCCATCGCAACCGATTCCACCACCGCATTAAGGCAGCCAACAACGAAACCGATGCGTGGTCCGAACGCCCGGCTGGCGTATGCGTAAAACCCACCCGAGTTGGGTAGCATGGTGGCGAGTTCCGTCACCGAGCTGCAACAGAGAAGTGCGTAGACTCCTCCCAGAATCCAAACCGCAAGCACCAGCGTGGCGCTACCTAGCTGGCCGGCGACTTCCCCGGGAGTCCGCAGAATGCCGGAGCCGATCGTGGTTCCGACCCCGACAGCGATGCCAAAGCCTGCACCGAGCATGCGCAGCAAGTGTCCCGAGCGGGGCGGTGCGTACTGTGTATCGCTCTTAATACAAGCCCACCTTGGCTTTTTATCTCAATTGGCAGCAGGGAGAGCACATGGTAGAGGATGACTAGACGCAGGTCAAATCAATCGGAAAGCAGGCTCCAGAAAAACTCATCTATAGCTCACGTGACTCTCCCGCCCCGTACCCTGTACCTTCTCCATAAGCAAGCTAGCAGGAGGTAGAGAGTCTGCGTCATAGCAAAAGCCAGTAGAAACAGGACGGGTGCCCCGGGTTCGCCTGAGCGTACCTGGGCCGAAAACGATGGGGGCGACCCGGATTTCTGTACGCTGCACTGCAGGCGACCGCGTATGCGGCTTTCTTTAAGGAAAGCCGCATGAAGTGCGCCGGAGCCGCCAAGCTGCACAGGAAATCCGGGCGTAGCCCCCTACGATCGCATTTGCTGAATCCACAAATCGGGTTTCGGATAGCAAAAGCATTCAACCGGATCTATCTGCTCCGGCTATGTACAAAGTCCCGAAGGGATGGCTGAGAGTCCAGAGCTGTCCAAATTAGCGGATAAATCGGTCGTCGTGTGCAGGTAATCGGTTGATTGTGTGGAGACGGGTTAATTTCAAAGAGAATCGGGTTGGGTTAGTGGATCGCTTGTCGGCATTTGCGTGCGGTCCGAGTGAAACTGCAGGTCCCCGTTCGACTTCGCTCAGGGCAGGCTCTCCCCTACGCTACCCCGGATTTCCTGTCCAGCTTAGTGGCGTTGGCAAACTTCATGCTGCTTTCTTTACGGAAAGCAGCATACGTCGCCTTGGGTGGTACCGCGATGTAGGAAATCCGGGTCCGCTTCAGTCGGGATGACAAATTTGAGGGCGGTAGTCAACCTTGGCATGATTGGAGGTGGATGGACAGAGTCGGAAGAAGGCTAATTTGGGCAAGTCTGGCTGAGAATGCCCCAGGACGTCAGTCCTGGTAAACCTGGACAGCACGCGAATGACGACTCGTGACCATCAAAAGCCAACCCGATTCTCTTTAAGACCAACGCAGTTCCATACAATCAACGGATTGCTACCAAGCCCGATTTATTCGCTTCGCACGCAGACTCTAGAGCGTTTCAAAAATTTTAGTGACCCCGGAATGAGTTATCTATGAAGACCATGCCCCCCCACGCACCCGAAGACATCTCCGTAGCTACCCCCAGCGAGCCCACCGGCACACTCGATTCAGCCTGGGTCCGCTCCCAATTTCCCTCCCTCTCGCAAACCGTCAACGGACAGCCCGCGGTTTTTCTCGATGGACCAGGCGGAACGCAAGTGCCACAACGCGTCATCGACGCGATCTCTGATTATTTGCGCAGCAGCAATGCCAACACAGACGGCTTCTTTGCCACCAGCCAACGGACCGACGCGATGCTTCTCGGCGCCCGTGTCGCCATGGCTGATTTTCTTGCCTGCGATCCGGAGGAAATCGTCTTCGGCGCAAATATGACCTCGTTGACCTTTGCCATCAGCCGGTCGATCGGCCGCGAACTGAATCCGGGAGATGAGATCGTAGTCACTCGCCTCGATCACACCGCCAACTACTCCCCCTGGGTTGCTCTCGAGGAACGCGGCGTCACCATCCGCATTGCCGAGATTCATGATGAGGATTGCACCCTCGACATGAAAGATCTGGCGCGAAAGATTACCAGCCGCACCAAATTGGTAGCGGTTGGTTACGCCTCGAATGCTGTGGGAACAATCAACAGCGTGAGAGACGTGGTTCGGATGGCGCATCGCGTCGGAGCCATGGCCTACATCGATGCCGTGCACTACGCACCGCATGGTCCCATCGATGTCCGTGCCCTCGATTGCGACTTTCTGGTTTGCTCTTCTTACAAATTCTTCGGTCCCCATATGGGTGTGCTCTACGGCAAGCACCGCCATCTCACGCGCTTGCAGCCATACAAGGTCGCAGCCAACACGCACGCGGTTCCCCTCAACTGGGAATGGGGCACATTGAACCACGAGTGCATCGCCGGGATTACTGCCTGTGTTGAGTACCTTGCTGATCTGGGGCGGCAGATCGATCCCTCCGCGTCTGCTCGTCGAATCGCGTTGCTCACCGCCTGGAAGGCTATTCAGAAGCACGAGCGAACACTCGTCGAAAGCCTCATTTCCGGGCTGTTGCAAATTCCTGAGCTCACGTTTTATGGCATTAAGGATCCGGCACGCGCAGGCGAGCGTTGTCCCACGGTAGCGGTGCGCATTGGAGGCCATACGCCACTGCAGTTGGCAACAGAGCTAGGACGGCGCGGCTTCTTTACCTGGGATGGCAATTACTACGCGCTGAACCTGACCGAGCATCTGGACGTAGAAAAAGACGGCGGCTTTCTGCGCATAGGCTTGGCCCACTACAACACGGCAGAAGAGGTGAATCGGTTCTTGGCCGCCTTGCGGGAGATAGCACAGTGATCAAGACAGAGACAGCTGTAAATGTGAAAATGCGAGAGGAATTTCGCTCCGCGCGAGTCGACCTGGCTGCCGTGTTACGCTGGTCCGCCCGGCTAGGGTACCAACAGGGAATCTGCAACCATTACAGTTTTCTGCTGCCCGGCCAGGAAGACCTGTTCCTGGTAAACCCGGAAGGGTACTTTTGGTCAGAGATTACCGCCAGCTCCCTGCTGGTGTGCGACCTGGATGGCAACATCATCGAAGGTTCGGGCACGGTGGAGCGCACCGCATTTTGCTTGCACGCGCCCATCCACCGGCACAACCAAGCGGCCCGGGCCGCTTTGCATACGCATACGCCGTATGCCACCGCGCTTTGCCTCATAGAGGGCGGACAGCTGGAGCCGGTGAACCTCGCCGGTTTCCAATTCTATGGAAAGATTGCCTACGACGAAAATCATCAGGGCGGGGCGCTTTCTCCGGAAGAAGGTGACCGCGAAGTGGAGATACTTGGGGACAACAACATTCTCATGATGCGCAATCATGGTCCGATGGTGTTAGGACCTACGATCGCCATCGCCTTCGATCGTCTTTATTACCTGGAGGAGGTCTGCAAGCGCCAGGTCCTGGCCATGTCGACCAACAGGCCGCTGCAGCACGTTGCTCCCCAGATCATTCATCAGCTAGCCGATGACGACGCATTGTACGAAGCGTACGCCAATAAACACCTTACGGCGATCAAGCGAGTCCTCGATCACGAAGAGCCGGACTACGCACAGTAAGAGTTGTCCCAGGTGAGGAGCAGTGCATGTCCAACGTCTACGAGAAACTCGGAGTTCGAACCATCATCAATGCCTACGCGCCCATGACCCGTCTTGGTGGCGGAGTGATGTCAAGCGAAGTCGCCGATGCGATGCGGCAAGCGACCCAGTTCTGTCTGGATATGGCCGAGCTTCAGATGACGGCGAGCAAGATCATCGCCGAAATCACAAAGGCGGAGGCGGGCTGCGTGACATCGGGCGCTGCTGCCGGCCTGCTGATGGGAACTGCTGCCTGCGTTGCCGGTATGGACCCGGCGAAGATGAGCCGTCTGCCCGACGTTAGGGGCATGAAGAACGAAGTCATCACCATGCGCAGCCAGCGCAATTCCTATGATCATGCAGTTCGTGCAACCGGCGTAACCCTGGTTGAGGTCGGATTTTGTGATCGATTTATTGCCGTGGGGGTCCGCGACACGGAAAGTTGGGAGATCAGGGCCGCCATTTCCGAGCGGACCGCGGCTATCTATTACTTAGCCAAGCCTCAGGCCCTGCCCCGGCTTCCCGAGGTTGTGGCCATCGCCCATCAGGCCGGTGTGCCCGTGCTCGTGGATGCTGCAGCCGAGCTCCCCCCGGTTGAAAACTTGCAACGCTTCATCTCCGAAGGCGCTGATCTGGTCGCCTTCAGTGGCGGAAAGTCGATTGGTGGCCCGCAAGGTTCGGGCATCTTATGCGGCCGCCGCGATCTCATTAGCGCCGCGCTATTGCAGCAGCTAGATTTCGATTACGACTACGACGACTGGGATCCACCGATCGATTTGGTGGACAAGCGTAACCTTACTGGCGTTCCTCGACACGGGATCGGCCGCTCCTGCAAGGTAGGTAAGGAGCAGATCGTAGGCCTGCTGACTGCTTTGAAGCTATTCGTCGAGGAAGGCGATATTGGCCGCCACGACCGTCTCCTGGTGGTTGCCCAGCAACTGTCCGAAGAACTGGCGGAAATCAAGGGCCTTTCCGCGCGCATCATTGCGGATCCCCTGCAATCCGGCATGCCGATGGTTGAGGTCGCGGTTGACGAAGGCAGAGCCGGTCTCACAACCACTGAACTGATTCGTCGATTGCGCAGGGGCTCTCCCGGCGTCGAAGTAAATCCCTGGCGGCCCGAGCAAGGACTGCTGCTCTTATCGCCGGCCTGCCTCGCGGAAGACGACCCATTCGTCATAGGCAAGCGTTTCAAGGAAGTCCTGGCGGAGAAGATGGCGTCGCGCGTTACCTAACCACCATCCATGGTTCTGGACGGGTGCCCATCGCTAGCCTGAATTTCTCACAGACTTCGCGACAACCGACAATTGCCATTGGCGAGATCTCTACCCGTGACAAATGAAGGGTGCCCCATATCTGCCCGGTTTTGGCAGATATGGGATTCCACCGCGCTGGAGGGGCCGCTTTTTCTGCTGCAACGGATCCCGACGATCCATGATCATCTACACCGTGCATAATCAGCGGTCGAGGTCCGCGGAATCCCACATCTGCCAAAACCGGGCAGATATGGGCACCCTTCATTTGTTACGGGCACAGAGAGGCAGCTCTGTGAGAAATCCAGACTAGGCCGTCTTGCTACGCTTCCCCGCGACCAGTTTCAATTTGCTCTTAGCCGGTTTAGAGCCCTTGCCCACGTGTTTAGAAGCTTTAGGCGCCGGGTTTGCCGCCAGGCTCTGACGCAGGGCAGACATCAGATCGACCACCTTGGCGCGGCCCTTCTCGGGCTTTTCCTTAGGCAAGGGCTTATTGGCCAATTTCGCTTCTACCAGTTCCCGCACCGCGGATTCATAGTTATCGGTGAACTTATCCAGCTCCAGAGGACGCGCATACGTCTTGATCAGCTGTTTGGCCAATTCGAGTTGGGCGCCATCCAGTTTTGCCGAAGAAATCTTGCCAAAGTACTCGCTGGAATCACGCAGCTCCTCCGCGAAGCGAAGGATGTACAGCATCATCCCCAGCTGTTTTCGGTCAGGAGGGGGTGCTAACGCGACCAGGTGTTCCCGCCCAGCGAAGGCGATCTCGCCAAGTCCGACCATGTCGCTATCGACCATCGCCTGACGCACGATCGCGAAGGCCGTGGCCTGCGGGCCTTTCTTGGGCACCACGAAGTACGGCTTCACATAAAGCGATGGCGGTACCTCGTCGACCGAAGAAAACTGTGTGATCTCCAGGGTGTCTTTCCCCGGAATACGAAGACGTTTGAGATCCTCCGGTTCAATGATCGCGTACTTGCCCTTCTCGTATTCGTACCCTTTCACGATCTCCGACTTGTCCACCACGTGCGGCTCTTCTTCCTCGTGCGCCTCGTGTCCTTTTGCGGCGACATGCAGGCGCCCCGGCTTGTGGTGTGTGTCGGGTTCTTCCCGTTCGTCACCGTCGGCAACGACGTTTTGGTAGTGGATTCGTTGCCCGGTCGCCCGGTCAATCTGGTGGAATTGAAATTGCCGCGCAGAGGTGGTCGCGGGATAGATTTCAACCGCGAAACTGACCAACGAGAGGGAGATCTGTCCGGACCAATAAGGACGTGCCATGCCAAATTTTAGATGCAGGATCCCACCCCGGAGCCCGGTAAACTTGGAGTTTTTGACCCGGTTTGGTAGTCTGACAGGGTTACGCATGCGCGCGTAGCTCAGTTGGATAGAGCGTCTGGCTACGAACCAGAAGGTCGGGAGTTCGAATCTCTCCGCGCGCACCACGCGGAATCAATAACTTAACATCCCAGGCAATCGCGGAGCTGAGCGCTTTTTCGCTCTCTCGCAAAGGAATCGACTGTGAGATTATCCGTCCGCAGGCTTGCATGGATGCAGCGGATAGCCGCCTTGCTCATTGGCCTTTTCTGGATCTCCTTCTGGGCAGACCACACTCACCTACCGGCAAACGTCGTGGATTTCGAGTGGTGTTTTCTTTTACCGGACATTTTGTGGATCTCGGGAGCGTTTTGGGTGGCCAGCAACTGGCTCATTGCCCGCGACCCGCGCGCCGGAATAGCTACCGCGGTAGCCGGTGGTTCGATGGCCTACCTGGGCCTGCTCGATGCGGCTTGTAATTTCCGGCACGGCCAATATACAGATTCGTTCTCGCGCGGCGCCCTGAATGCCGTGGTGAATGTTGCCTGCCTGTTGTTTGGATGCGCCAACATTTGGTTTGCGATGAGGCGAACCAAGTTCGAGGATGGAGAGTTGTGAGACCGCGGTTGACGGTGGGCGGGCTGTTCCGGGTAGCCAGACTTGCGCCACAGAGCAGCAGATGGCCACGGCCACATTGGAGCTGCATTGGGCGTCAAGTGATTCAATCAGCGGCAGATCCCGCGAACGAAGCTGCGGAGAAGCTTTTCATTGCTTGACTCAGTTGCGAATCGATTTCGTCTGCGATGGTCATGACTCCAACCAACAACAGACTGAAATCGATATTGGCCAAATTCGCCTGTAGCGTCGAAAATATACTGATCTGCAACATCCGCGATTCTTCTACCAGCATCGCAGCGCTATAGCCCATCCGGCGCCGGTCTAGGCCGTGCTTGGCTGCTGCCGCTGATGGCAACTCTTTGGTGCCGATTCGTTTAGAAGAGAGAAGACGTGCCACCAGGTCACGGAAGACCTGGGGCAGATGGCCACAACGCAGTTCGCGGCTCATCGAAACGGACATCACCGACTCGTCTGTCTGAACGAGCTTATACCACTCTTGAATAGCAGCGTAGGAAGTCCGATCTAGAATTGCAGCAACCGTCTCGACCTCGCGATCGCGAACAGGTCCCATAGCTACGCGCTGCTTGATGACATCGAGGAGCAACGTCAGATCCATTGGTTTAACTAAGATCTCATCGGCCTGCAGCAGGATCGCTTGTGCCGCGGCCTCCATCTGGGGAAATGAGCTCAATAGCAACGTCACAGCCGACGGGTTCGCGTGGCGCATCGCGCTGACGACCGTGAGCCCGTCGCCGGCTCCCGGCATTTGCAGATCACTCAACAGCACGTCGTAGGACTCTGAACTGATATGCTTTAGGGCTTCCACAACATTGGTTGCGCTGGTTACCTTGAAGCCACTCTGCTCAAGTAGCTCGGTCAAGGTCGCGCGTGCAAGTTCGTCATCATCGACGAGAAGAACCCTTGTATGGGACATTGTTTCTCCCGTCCCAATCATCGGCGGATGCCGACGCTACTTTAACCGTGCTCTGACCTTCGAGATACCTGGCCATCCCACCCTCTGATCCTGAACGAACCACCTCTCGCAGGGGAAATCTTATGTTGCATGCAAAACCATGCCAATGACTTACGGCGGATCTATCTCCGGGGTATCCCCGGCCAGAAACCATCGAGTGCGCTTTCCTTCACAAGCGTGGTCTGCCCGGCAACTTGACCACGGACATCCAGAAATTGTCAATGCTCCTCACCACGGTGAGGAACCCATCGAGAGACACCGGCTTGGTGATGTAGCAGTTCGCATGAAGTGAATAACTCCGCAGGATATCCGCTTCCGACGCAGAGGTAGTCAGGATTACGACAGGAATGATCTTGAGTGTCTCGCTTTCCTTGATTTCCTGGAGAACCTCCCGGCCATCTTTCTTGGGCAGGTTCAGATCGAGCAAGATTAGATCCGGACGAGCAGCATTGGCATACTCCCCCTCTCGCATCAAAAATGCCATTGCTTCTTGGCCGTCCCGCGCGATGTCCAAGCGTATGTGCATCTTGGCGTCTTTAAGCGCTTCCTGCGTGAGCCTGATATCGCCCGGACTATCTTCAACTAAGAGCACGTGGATCGGTTGCGGTCCATGCAATTCCATCATTTACCACCTCCCGTAGGCAGGGCAAAGAAGAAGGTCGAGCCGTGCCTAGGTTGCGAGTCGACCCATATTCGCCCCCCCAGCCGATTCACAATCTTCTTGCACATGGCCAATCCAATGCCGGTGCCCTCGAACTCTTTTTGTCCGTGCAGCCGCTGAAAAAGGATAAATATCCGTTCGAAATACTGAGGCTCAATCCCCAGGCCATTGTCGCGCACAGAAAAGATCCATTCGTGGCCTGCGTTGTTCGTAGCAGAGACGTGCACACGAGGGGATTCCGTACCGTGGTATTTAATCGCGTTCCCGATGAGGTTCTGAAACAACAGAGCCAATTGCGCATCGTCCGTCATGATGGCTGGCAGCGAATCATGAGTGACAACCGCCCCACTCTCCTTGATCGTTACCTGCAGGTTCGTCAGCGCTTCTTCCAGTGCTTTTTCACCGGAAATCTCCCGCAGAGCTCCTATGTTTGTGCCGGCACGGGAAAATGAGAGCAAATCCTGGATCAGTCTTTGCATGCGGTTGCATCCGTCCACTGCATATCCGATAAACTCGTCGGCATCAGAATCCAGCCGTCCCTTGTAGCGTTGGGCCAGGAGTTGGGTATAACTGGCCACCATGCGCAACGGTTCCTGAAGATCGTGGGATGCGACATAGGCAAATTGTCCCAGTTCTTCATTCGAACGTTTCAGCTCAGCCATCGTTTTCATCAGAGATTCCTCGGCTTGCCTGCGCTCGGTGATGTCCCGTGTGATTTTTCCGAACCCCCGCAGCCGGCCCTTCTCGTCACGTAAGGCGGTAATCACTACATTGGCTAGAAAACGAGAGCCGTCCTTGCGCACGCGCCAGCCCTCGCCTTCGAAACGGCCGGTCTTGGTAGCTTGTTTCAATTCGAGAGCGGGTACTCCGTTGCGTGTATCCTCAGCACCATAGAACCGGGAGAAATGTTGGCCGATAATCTCCTCCGCCCGATAGCCTTTGATTCTTTCTGCCCCCTGGTTCCAGCTGACGATCAAGCCTTCAGTGTCCAGCATTACGTGCGCGTAATCCTTCACATTCGACACGATCAGCCGGAAGCGTTCCTCGCTTCCGCGCAGAGCTTCCTCCGCAAGATCGCGGGTGGCGGAGTCCCGGCGGACAGTCCAGCCTGCTCCTCCGGTTATCAACACTCCCAGCAATGTTCCGAGAACCAGAACAATCTTGGCCCGCTGCAGGTGCAGCTTCGCGTTCGCGTTGCGCTGCTCCAGCAAGCGTCGCTCTTCGTCCTCCATGCTTCCAATCAACGATTGAAATTCATCCGTGCTTTGCTGGCCCACACCGACTTGGATCGCATCCGCTGCGGCGTCAAAACCATGGGTTCGGCGGAGATTGATGACCATCTCTCCAAACTGGAAATTCGCAGCCGTCAGCTTTTCGAGATCCGGCATTCGGCTCTGCTGCAAGCGGTTGTCGTCCGTCGAACCCCTAATCGTTGTCATGTTCCTCTGCGCCCTCAACCTATCGGCGCGCCAGGTTTCGGCATAGGATTCCTCGCCCGTCAATACGTATCCGCGATAGCTCGATTCGCTGCTGTCCATGGCGGAGCTTAGATCTTGGAGGTTCTCCAAAACTTGGTGGGTATGCCGCACCCAGAGGTTGCTTTCAGCAGACTCGATTACGTTACGATAGGAGGTCGCACCCAAACCGAGTAAAAGTAAAATGGCGGCCCCGAACGCGAGATACAATTTGCGATTCAACGGCGTCTTAGCCTTCATTTCTAACCGCCCTTACCAGGCGCGCTGTCTCGCACATTGACCCGCACTGGCTGGCTTCAGGGGTCGGATATCGAGATGCCGGAGGAAGGTCTCCTCGAATCGCTGCGGAGGTCCAGAAATCGAGAAAGGCTACGAGTGCAGTGATCCCGACAATGATTCCTAGCAGGGGAGCGCGCTTCATGTGTCTCCGCGACTGTAATGGTTATTCCCTGATCGAAGCCGAGAAGCATTCATTGGGGCACCTTCATCGCATTGGGAGCTGGCTGCTATAGCATTTTCACTTATGGTGTTTGCAAAGCAGCCGCTCCCGAGGCGACTTTTCCTCAAGAAAAGCCGCACTTCGTTGCCCTTCCCTGTGAAGAGTAGAAGTGAAAATGCTCTGGAGGGCTGCTTACGTTGTATCGGCTTGAACGCAAAGACCATGAGCGGTGCTTGGACTACGCAATTGTTGTGTGTGCCCGGTCTTATCGCGGCAGGCGGAGGATATGAGAGCCGGAGTGCGACAGAAATGACATAAGCCCTACTTTGGTAACTTATATCGGTTGTTGCGCACCCCCGGGCCACAGCATTTTCACTTCTGTTGTTTACAAAGCAACCGCTCCCGAGGCGGCTTTTCCTCAAGAAAAGCCGCACTTCGTTGCCCCTCCCTGTGCAGAGTAGAACTGAAAATGCTCTAGTCCAGTTGCTTGATATTCATAGGCTGGTGCTAGACCCGCCGGCGACCGTCTGCACGTCAGGAGACGTGGCGTCTTCCTTCCGTATGTTCGGGCGGCTAAAGCAGTTTCGCAATGGGTGAAGACCGAAGGAGTCGGCCTTTTTGTGGTTTTCTTCCAAGGAAAACCACACCTCGCGATCTTTATCAGGTCACAGTAATTGCGAAACTGCCTTAGCCGTTGCCGTCTTATCTCCTTCCCCCATCACGCTGGCTATTTCCTCTTCCAGCATTGGACCGCTGATGGGCTTGGAGACGTAGCCGTCCATCCCCGCAGCGATACAGCGCTCACGATCTCCTTTCATGGCGTGTGCCGTCATGGCTATGATCGGCAAGTGAAATGGCGTCGATTCTTCGCTCTCGCGAATCTTTCTGGCTGCCGTGAGTCCGTCCATCTCCGGCATCTGGACATCCATCAACACCAGATCGAAGGGCTGCGTTGCCAGCAGCAGGAGCGCGAGTTCGCCGTTGCCAGCGACCACCACAGAGTGTCCCATCTTCTCCGCCATGCGTGTGGCCACGATCTGGTTGACCCGGTTATCTTCAGCTAAAAGGATGCGTAAAACTTTCGCTTGCACGGGTTGCTTGGCCTTGATTACGGCTGCTGAAGGAGAGACAGTCGAGGATTGCCCCAGTGCCGCCAGGATGGCTGCCAGCAACTCCCGTTTGCGCACCGGCTTGAAAAGATAGGACCGAATTCCCAGCTGCCGGCAGCGCTCCACATCTCCTCGATGACTGGCCGAGGTGAGCATCATGACAGTCACCGCTGATAGTTCCGGGTTGTTACGCATTTGTTCAACCAACGCGAAGCCGTCCATCTCCGGCATGTTCATGTCCGTTACCAGCAGCCCGTAGGGCTGTCCGGATTTGCCCGCGGAGACCAATTCAGCCAACGCCTCTCTGCCGCCCTCGGCGTCCGTCGTCTGTGCCCCCCAACGTTTCAATATCCCTTCGATGATGCGGCGATTCGTCTTGTGGTCGTCGACCACCAGGATCCGCATCCCGTTCAAGGCGTGAAGCGGAACATTGAGTCCTGATTCAGGCAGCTTGTCGAGAACCTTCAGCCGGGCGGTGAAATGAAATTGGGTGCCTTTGCCCTCCTCGCTGTCGAGCCAGATTCTTCCTCCCATCATCGATACCAGGTGTGCCGAGATGGATAAGCCAAGGCCTGTGCCGCCATAATTGCGGGTGGTCGATGAGTCGGCCTGGGTGAAGGGAGCGAAGATCGACAGCTGCTTCCCGGCCGGGATGCCGATGCCCGTGTCGGCCACAGTAAAGCGTATTACGCGAGTGTCGCGCTCTTCGCTTTCCAGCTCCACCTTCAGCATCACGTCACCATGGTGAGTGAACTTTATGGCATTACCCACCAGGTTGAGAATGATCTGGCGCAGCCGCCCCGGATCCCCCTCTACCAACTCCGGCACCTCGGGGGCGATGTCGCAGAGAAGTTCCAGACCCCTTTCATCTGCCCGCGTGGCGAAGGTCTTCAGGGTCTCTTCTACGCAGTCGCGCAGGTTGAAGTCGATGGCTTCCAGTTCAACCTTTCCCGCCTCTATCTTGGAGTAGTCAAGGATGTCATTGATCACTGTCAGCAGGGAATCGGCGGACGTCTTTGCGGTTTCCAGGCAATCTCGTTGTTCCGCGGTGAGCTCCGTGTCCAGCGCCAGGTCGGTCATGCCGATGACCCCGTTGAGAGGCGTCCGGATCTCGTGGCTCATGTTGGCAAGGAATTCGCTCTTGGCCTGGTTGGCGACTTCCGCCGCGTCCTTGGCCAGGCGCATCTGCTCCTCCGCCCGTATACGCTCGGCCACCTCTCTTTGCAGATCGGCCGTTCGTTGTTCCACCCGCTGTTCCAGTCCATCTTTCGCGTTCTGCAAGGCCAGATCCCGTTGTTCGATGCGCTGCAGCATCTGGTTGAACGAGCGCACTAAAACGCCACTTTCATCGTTCCCCAAAGCGGTTGCCCGCAGCGAGTAGTTCTCTTCCGCCGTAATCCGCCCGGCGATCCCTGCAAGTTGCACAATCGGGTCGCTCACCAGCCGCAGCGGGCGTAAGGAAATCAGGTACGTCGCAAGCGTGGAAATGAAGAGAACCAGGCTGGCGATCTTGGTGTACTCCCACAGTCGGGCGCTGGTTCCGCTCAGGTCCGACACGATGGCGATAGAGCCCGTCTTGTCCCTCTCCATCAGGACGCTGCGGAAAAGGGTGACGGAGTTTCGCTCGAAATAGGCTCCGTCGCCGCGCAGCGACGGCATCGTCAATTCTGGACCAGGCCCGGCCCGGCGATACTCGGCAAAGATATTTCCCTTGATGTCGTATAAGCAGGCGCCTAACACATTGTGATCTGCCCGCAGCGCTCCCAGCATCTCCCTTGCGGTCTTGGCATCGTTAAAGGCCAGCGACGCGGCGGTATTGGCTCCAAGAGTATCCGCTAGCGCCTGCAGCTCGTTGCCGGTGTTGGCGCGAAAATTCTGCCGCTCGTAGATAGCAAATCCCAAACAAGCCAGAATGACTGCCAGCGCACTGGAAGTCAGAATCAGCAAAGCCAGCTTGCGTCGAATTGGAAGGTCTCTGAAGGTCATTGCTGTTACTTCTCCCGGTTCTCCCCAATCACAGTCTGGGCCAGCAGCAACAGCCGCGAACCGATCTTGAGCTTCGCGGCTTCCGCTGCATCCAGGTTGATTCCGAAACGAACATTGTTCTGGTCGAGGACAAAGCAGATCATTCCCCCAGCACCGAGAAAGCCGGCGCTCTCTCCCACGGTCAGAACGGGAGCGTTGTGCAGATTCGCCAGCAGCGTCGGAATGCGCTTACTTTGCGCGCGGCCGAAGAAAAGGATTTGGCAAGCCCGCATATCTTCCGCTGACCCAAGGTGACGAACGCGAATGATCTTATTGCCGACGGCTTTCCCGGCTACTGTACTTTCCAGCGCACCCTGAAAGGGGTCTTCTCCGATGGTGCACAGAAACAGCGAATTTGCTTCTCCTGTCTGCGTTTCTTGAGGCCAGTCCACCAGCTGCGCGAAATGAAAGATGAACGCTGCCTTGACGCGATATTCCTCCTCGGTCGATTGCGCTCGGCCGCTTTCCCTACTCCCCACGAGCAAGAGAGAGACAGCAATAACGGCCCACCACAGAGATCGCGTGATCCACGCGTTCGAGGGTGGTTGCGCTTCCATCCCCCTGGAATCGGGCCCGCCTTCTGCGCATGACCTCATGCTCATTCAGAACCGCCACAGAATCCTGGCATAGGCGCTGCGCCGGATCAGGCTCGGAAGCACAGTCAAGTCAGGGCCCGCGTACTCCTCGTGCACGCCTCTCAGTAAGTCCTGACCAACCAGACCCAGGGATATTTTTTCCGACACCTGCCATGCCAGATTCGTGTCCAAGCGGGTGTAAGAAGGGATTGACTGTGCTGGCAGACGTCCTACGAAAAAGGCCGATGTGGTCCACTGCCAATGCCAGGGAAGATTCACGTTCGAGCGCAATTGAGCTTGCTGGTTAGGGAGGTCACCCTCTGCATTGGGGCCGCTGGTCAGATCCATGCCCCCGGCCTCCCGGTGGAGGTGCATGGTGAGGAATGTGTACCCCGGACTAAGCGTCCATCGCCTGGCCAATTTCACATTGGCGAAGATCTCGATGCCGTGGGTCTCTCCATGGAGCAGGTTGGCGAAATGGGTGGGGATGAGCAAGTGCAGCGGCGGAGGGTTCGCCTCCAAGCCCGGAGATCCCGGTTCATTCGACGCGAGATCGTGGTACTGGTTGAAGAACGCCGTGGAATCGAAGGAAAGCCAGTCCGATAGCTGCTTTCGAAAACCTGCCTCGGTGGCGAGCAGGCGCTCATTCCTTTGCTCCGGGTTCCCGAAGATGCTGATCAAGGTCGGCAGGTTGTCCGTTCCGGGGAGGGCGGCAACGTTGTACCGGATCGACGTTTCGGCCCGCGACGGCGTTCGTTGGGCGCCGGCGAACGCTGCCCAAAAAGTGTCGCGATCATCGGGCGTCCAGGTGAGGCGCGCGGTCGGCTGCAGGTTAAATCCGTTATAGAACTCATGCTCCAGTTTTGTTCCCAGGCTGACATAAAGCCGATGGGGCCGGATGGCTATCTCGTCTTGCACAAAGGAGCTGAAGATCTGCGTGACCAGGTCCTGCGGTTGGAAGGAGATGCGGAGGTCGTCCGCCATGTGGTCGGAGCTCAAACGGTAGCCCAGTCCCCAGACAAGATCCTGCCGCCGGCCCCAATGCACGTGGTGCTGAAAGTCGAGGTCGAAAGTGTTCAGTCCTAAACCGTAGGTGGTATCACCTCGGTTGCTGCGATCAAAATAGATCTGGAGTGAGGCTTCCGAGCCCGGCGAAATCGCTCGCTTCCATCGCCCGAGAACACTCCAGCCGGAAAACCGGTCACGCAGGTCAAGCGTGGATGTCACCGGCGGGAACAGCGAGACAATAGAATTTGTTCTTTCTCCCGCATTCCCTCGGATGGCTTCTCCCTCTATGGTCAGTGAGTCTTTGGCAGAGACATCTGCGTCGGCCCTGAATCCGCCGTGGAAAAGGTACCAGTCGTCTTCGCCGTTCTGGTGTTCTGGCGTGAGAAAGTGACCTATTTCGAAACCGTCGGCGAACACTCGGTACGCCCCACGACTGCCCATCGGCCCGCCATAGCGGAGCATCCCGCCTACATGCTCAAGTGTCCCTCCATTGGCCGTAAGCGTGCCACCCTGGGTCTCTCTCGCGCTCTTAGTGGTGATGTTGATTACGCCATTGACGGCATTTGTCCCCCACACGCTAGCCCCTGGGCCGCGGTTGACCTCGATCCGCGCAATGGAATCGAGGGGCACGTCCTGGGCATCCCAGAAGACCCCGGAGAAGCTGGGCGTGTACACGGTGCGGCCGTCGATCAAAACCAGAAGCTTGTCGGAATACTCCCCGTTGAAACCGCGTGCGCTGATCGCCCACGTGCTGGGATTGATCTGGGCCACGTCTAATCCCGGCACCATGCGCAACAAATCGGGAATGTTGGTCGCACCCGAGCGCCGGATATCTTCCGTCGTAATCACGAAAATCGCCGCCGGCACCTGGGACAGCTTCTGCTCCTTCTTCGAAGCTGAAGTCACATCGACGTTCATGAGGTCTTCGATCTTCAGCGCCGTAAGGTCAGGCGGAGCCTCCTGCGCTTGAGCGGCAAGCATCGGCAACACCATGAGCACCAACTCACACGCCAAGGCTCGTATGAGGAATGGCTTCATTACGCTCCAAATGCCGGGTTTCTCGGGTCGTTCTGCCCCATACTGCGCAGACACTCAATTAGCTCTATCGGCAGGCCCGCGATGTGGCATCATCACGATTTCCCGGATTGGAGACCAAGAGAAGCGCCGGCACGGGGATATGTATTAGGCTGGGAACCCGGAGCGAATTATCGTAACTGGTACTGTTTCTATGGTGTTTCTCGCAGCCACTCTCCTTACTTCAAGCCGGAGTTCCCTCTTCCTGAGCGGCGTCGCAGAACTTCTCCAACAATTCGATCAACTCTCGGGCTCTAAGAGGCTTTGCGATGTAGCTATCCATCCCAGCTGCCAGGCAGCGCTCGCGATCGCCCTGCATGGCATGGGCCGTCATAGCGATAATCGGCAAGTGCTTCCCGGTGTTCTCGTTCTCGGACCCGGATGGCGGAGGTCGTCTCAAATCCATCCATTTCCGGCATCTGTACGTCCATTAACACCACATCGAAGTTCTCTCCATCGAGGGCGGCCAGGGCTTTGCGCCCGTCAGCCGCTATCGTGACGTGGTGTCCCTGTTTTTCCAGAACGCGACAGGCTATCTTCTGGTTGACCGCATTGTCTTCCGCCAATAAAACGCGTAATCTCGCTCGCCTTTCGGTTTGCTCTGATCGAACGCCGGAGCGGTCGCCTCTGGCTGCGGGATCCAGGCGCCGCTCAGAACGCGAGAAATGACCTCAAACAATTCCGGCTGGCTGACAGGTTTGGTGAGATAGGCATCCACGCCCAGCTCCTGGCAGCGGGCCGCTTCGCCTCGCTGCCCGGCTGAGGGTAGGATGATGACTTTAGCCTTGCCCGCCAACTCGGGAGACTGGCGGATTTGTTCGACCAGCGTGAAACCATCCATGTTCGGCATGTTAAGGTCGGTCAGAATCAGGGCAAAGGTGCCCTGATCCTCTTTCAGGCGCTGCAGGGCGGCGATCCCGCTCTCTGCCAGCGTAGGCCTCATCCCGAAGCACCGCAGCATCTCCCCCAGGATGCGACAGTTGGTGGTACTGTCATCCACCACCAGCGCGCGCAGGCCAGCTAGCTGCGCAGGTGCAAGCCCCAGGCACGGTTTCCAACACTTCGTTGCCTTTGCCGCAGACCGACGGTAAAGTGAAAACTGCTGCCGTGCCCTAAGGTGCTCTCCACCCAGATCTTTCCCCCCATCAACTCCACCAGTCGGGAGGAGATCGTCAGACCCAGCCCGGTGCCCCCAAACTTGCGCGCCGTGGAGCCATCCGCCTGTGAGAAAGCATCGAAGATGAGCTTTTGTTTTTCCGCGGCGATACCAACGCCGCTGTCGTGTCACTACAAAGTGCAGCTGGAGCTGCTCTGGCGTCCTGGAATCGATCGCAATCCTTAGCCCCACCTCGCCGTGCTCTGTGAACTTAATGGCGTTGCCGATGAGATTAATGATGATTTGCCGCAACCGGTTGAGGTCACCAACCACCCGCTCGGGCACCTCCGGGCGGATCTCGCAGGTCAGCTCGAGACCTTTCTGCTGCGGCGCGGAAAGCCAGCGTCTTGATGCTCAGGGCTATGTAGTCTCGCAGGTTGAACTCGATGGACTCGAGCTCCAGCCTACCCGCTTCGATCTTGGAAAAGTCGAGGATGTCGTTGATGATCGTGAGCAGCGAATCGGCGGACGACTTGACCAGGCCGGCAAATTCGCGCTGTTCGGGATTGAGCCCGGTATCCAGAAGGAGATCGGTCATGCCCAGCACGCCGTTCATTGGCGTGCGAATTTCGTGGCTCATGTTGGCCAGGAACTCGCTCTTGGCGCGGTTGGCAGTCTCCGCTGCCTCTTTGGCCGTCTGCAAATTCTGTTCTGCCCGCCTGCGTTCGGTGACATCGCGAAATCCCCACACCCGGCCCACATTCTTACCGTCCACCGTTTGCGGCTCAGAATGGCGCTCGAAGACCCGCCCATCTTTGAATTCAATGACGTCGTCAGTCTTCGCGTCGGCGTACGCCGCAGAGAGCTTGCTGCTGAATGCTGCCCTGTCCTTCAATTGAGACGCCATGCATTCCAGTAGCGATCGTTGATCGCGGAGCTCAAGCACCGCCTCCGGAACCGACCACATGTCGGCGAATTTCTGGTTGTGCGCCAGCATCTCACCGGCGGAGTCAACCACCAGGATTCCGTCCGCGGTTGACTCCAGCGCGGCGCGGATGGTTTCCGTCCCCTCCATAACCCGCCGCTTCAAGGCCGCGACCCAGAGCGTGCCGAAGAGAATGATCAATATGCAAACCGCCAACAAGGCAAGGATTCGGCTCGCCGTCCACCACGACGGTTTTCGCAGCACCACAACATCCTGCGGCGAGCGTAGCAAGACGCGAAACGACACCGGCAGTGCGGCGCCCTCCCGCTGGGCCGACAAATTCTTGTCTACCTGCACCGAGCAGATTCCAGTGAGTTGAAGTTCGCTACCGGCCCGCCAGGAGGCTAGCTTTTCGGCATTCGTTCCACTGGGAAGGAGCGCGAGGAAGAGCATCCCCCCGGACGACATCACCAGGGTGGGATATTCCGAGGTCAAATCCTGATTGACGAGGTGGCCCTGGATTTGAACGAGTTTGGCGTCATACTCGCCCTTTAGGGCGTCCGCCACCGTAATGGATGTGGCTGCGACGGCTTGGCCGCTGCCCTTGGGCATGAAGATAGCGTCTTCCAGCTTCAGCGAATACTCGCCCATGGCGGGAAAGCCCACCACATCGACCAATTCCCCCAGCCTCGTAGGGGTCTTCTGCACCGTGGGGATAAAGAGTCCCTGGTTGCCATCCTGAATATAGATCCACCGTCCAGGCCACTGTAGTGTGACTCTTCCCCGCACGTGGACACGATGGACAAACCTGACCCCCGGCTCAAACCGTAACAAGGTATCGATGGGCCGCGCGGGCAATGAGAAAGGATCGGCGCGGGCCGGCTCCTCTACCCTTAATTGGGCCATGGACGGGAAGAGCAAACGGGCCCCGACCATCTGCCGGTTTCTCGTCCAGACTGGGGCTGTATTGCCGCGAATTACGACTGTTGAATCGACCAAGCGAGCGTAGTCGACGCCAGCCTGGCGTGTCGTGATGGCGCGGATCTCTCCATCCGCCAAGCCGAGCGCAAGCGTGATGTGGTCCCCGGCCTGCGCTACCGAATGGATGACGCCCTCGACTTCTACCCACTGCCCGTCGTCAGCGCCAGTCATTAACTGCGCCAGGCTTCTCCGCGGCGCAGTGGACGGCAGGTGAGACTGCCCTACCGCATGAACCTCAGACGCGATGACGATAGGCGCGTAGTTTCCCGGCTTGCTTAAGCCCTTCATATCGATGACCGTGCCCGCGCGAAGTGGTAGAACGGGCCGCGGCGGAACCAGGACACATATGCAGCCGGTTTGATCACAGGCAAAAAATGCGCCCACCGTGGGAGCAGTATCGGGATCGTAGTAGGTGACAACGGCGTGCAGGTGAACGGGGTAACCTAGCTTGGCTTCATCAGACTTCAAGCTGTGCGCGGCGTTGGCCGTGGTCAGGGTGGGCAATGATTTCCCCGAGATCGCGGCTGCCGGCATATTGAATGTCTTCTGCTCTTTCTTTACCGCCGAAGTCACCTCGACATTCATGCGCTCTGCGACCCGCGAGGTGGCAAGATCCGAACTCTGAGCCTGAGCGGGCAGGAATGGCAACGCGAGAGATGACTCGGCCACAACTATTCGGAGGATGAGTCCGCGTTCTGAATCTGCCATGGAATCCGTTGGCCTTTACCAAGTCACACGTCAAGACTCGTATGAGGAATGGCTTCATTGCGCTCCAAATGCCGGCTTTCTCGGGTCGTTCTGCCCCATACTGCGCAGACACTCATTAGCCCTATCGGCAGGCCCACGATGTGCCATCATCGCAGTTTCCCGGATTGGAGACCCAGAGATACCGGCGGCAAGGGACATGTATTAGGGTGGGAGCCCGGACGGGGACGGAGCGCGGGGAAGGGACGTCTAATTCGTCAGATCAGGGGATAGGAAATCCGGGATAAGTCAGCCACCAGATCACGATCAGTCCCGAAGAGCCTGCCCTGAGCTTGTCGAAGGGGACGGCTGAGAGTAGCCCAGGATTCTATTTGGCCGGCAACGGGGCAGCCGGCTCCTCTTTAGGCGGCAGCGGAGCCGTTAGCGGGATCTCTTCCACTATGTCGATCCCGGTGCTGCGAAGCAGTTCGGCCACCACAGCGCGATTGAGCCTGGTAAAGTCGAATTCCACCAGCATCGTCTTCTGCTGCTCGTCGAGCGTGATTTTACGAATCCCGTAGACCCCGCGAGCCTTGCCCAACGCAATCATGGCCGCCTCGGTGGGGTGCAGCTCGTAGCGATAGAGAACGTCAAGATTGGTCGTCATGAGGTCATCATAGCAAGCGGGTGAAGCGTCTATAGATGGGAAAGATAATCCAGAATTTCCGGCGAAGTCCAGTCCTGCACACTGACGAACTTCCGCCGAATCTGACCCCCGCGATCGATAGCGTAAGTATCAGGGAAAACAAAGGTTCCGTAAAGCGCGTTGCTGTGCTGCTCGGCATCGCGGATGGTCAGGAAATCGACCTCGTGCCGGGCGAGAAATCGCTGGTAGGCGGCGGGATCCTGATCCACATCCACGCCTACCACCACCAGTTGCGGCATCTGCCGTTGCAGCTGGTTAAGGGACGGGATCTCCTCGATACACGGAGTGCACCAGCTCGCCCAGAAATTCAGCAGAACCACTTTGCCACGGTAGCTGCTTAGCTGCAGGCTACGTCCGCCATCGGAGATAGTAAAGTCGGGTGCCGGCTTTCCAATCTGTCGCGGATGGTCGCCCCGGTCGCACCCTGCGGCCAGCAGGAGCGAGAGCAGCAAGACGGAGCCGCGCATACGAAAAGCCACGTCTCTAATAATATCAAGCCGCCCGCGGGCCCCTACAGCATTTTCACTTCTGGTGTCTACGCAGCAACCGCCGCCGACGCGGCTTTTCCCCAAGAAAAGACGCACTTCGCTGAGCTCCCACTGTGCAGAGTAGAAGTGAAAATGCTTTAAATCAACCCCACCCTGGTTTCAATGCCAGTCTGGATGAGCCCAGTGAAACGCTCTCCCGGCGCTGCGCTTGCCGGGTACCATGGCTTGCGAATGAAGCAATAAATGCAGCAGCTTCGAGGGTAAAAACTGGCTCACCACGACGGCCGCGAAACCCAGGAAATAATGACGTCTCAGGCATTCCAGCTTGCGCCGGTATTCCGGGGTCCCCGGACTTCCATCGCTGATGAGCTCGCGCGTGAGACGCCGCCCATAGTGCCGTTGCAAAAATTTGATTCCTCGACGATGCAAGCGCAACTTCTCCGGGTCGCCCTGCAGGTAAGGCAACTCCATCTCCAGCACCCGATAGCTCACCAGCAGCATTTGCTCCGCGTCGCGGGACGTGTTGGACTCGTGAAGCCGGTACTCCGCGACCGGCGCCTCATGGGCAATCCAAGTGCTTTGCCGTGCGGTGCGCAGGTAAAGCTCATGATCTTCGGCGCCCTGCACGCTCTCATCGAACAGGCCAGTCAATGCTAACCCTGAACGCCGATGCAGCGCTGAGCATGGCGTCTCAATGAAATTATGTTCCAGCAGCATCCGGTAATGATCGCGCCCGGCGGCATGCTTGTTTGAATATCCAATCGGCCTTCCGTCGGCGCCTATATACCTGTGCTCGCCCACGGCAACCGCGCATTCCGGATGCTCTTCCAGAAGCTCCACTCCCGTTTCGACACCCATCGGCAACAGGCGGTCGTCATGATCCAGAAATAAAACATATTTGCCCTGGGTGTGGGCGATACCGCTATTGCGTGCAGCGGAGATACCGCGATTCTTCTGGTAAATGTAGCGAACAGGATAGGATCGCGCAATTTGTGCGGTCTCATCGGTCGAGCCGTCGTCGACCAGGATGATTTCAATCCGGGGGTAGGTCTGGTGCAGAACGCTTTCGATGGCCTCGCCCAGAAAACGGGCTGAGTTGTAGCAAGGAATCACCACCGAAACCAGCGGGAGAGTCGCGTCAGGCGTGCTTGGCCAGGATGTCATTTTTTCGGCCTCAGTTGAATCATCAACCGAACCAGACATCCTGCGAACAGGGATAAGGGTACAAGTTTCAAGGACGCGGCGTGCCGTGTTCTGTCGTGGGGCTCTTTGTTTCATTTTGGCACGCTCGCGCAGGCGCTTTTACGGGGGTCTTCTAAGAGATCGTCAATGCGCGAGCAAAGAAAACCTGAACTATTACATTTTCTATAATATTGGCAATCGTCGCGGGACGGCGGCGACTGCCGGTCGACTGCGGGACCCGGAATTTCCTGTACGCTGCCCTGGACGCGACCGTGTGTGCGGCTTTCGTTAAGGAAAGCCGCATGGAGCCCGCCGGAGCCGCGAGCCATACAGGAAATCCGGGGACCCGGAATTTCCTGTACGCTGCCCTGGACGCGACCGTGTGTTCGGCTTTCGTTAAGGAAAGCCGCATGAAGCCCGCCGGAGCCGCGAGCAACACAGGAAATCCGGGGAAAGGAAGATCGGCGATGCGTCTCTCCGTCATCGTGCCTGCCCGCGATGAGGCCGATGTCCTCCGGCCGTGTCTCGAGTCTTTGCTGGCCCAGTCCGAAGAAGGCTTTGCTGTCGGCGAGGATTGGGAGTTGTTGATGGTGGATGATGGCTCCACCGACGCGACGCGCTCCATCGCGCTCGGGTTGGCAGGCGTAACTGTCCTCGACCCTGAGCCCCTCCAACCCGGCTGGACGGGAAAAGCAAATGCGGTCTGGAGCGCGGCCAAAAAAGCGCGCGGCGAATGGCTCCTGTTCACGGATGCGGACACCATCCACGCAGCCGGCGACCTGCGGCGAGCCATACATGAAGCGGAACATGCGCATGTGGTGATGCTCTCCTATTCCCCCAGGCAAATAGTGACGGGCTTCTGGCAGCGTGCCCTCATGCCGTTGATTTTTTCCGAGCTCGCGCTCGCCTATCCGCCGCAAAAGGTTTCTGATGCGGGATCCCGGGTAGCTGCTGCCAATGGTCAGTTCCTGATGGTTCAGCGAGCCGTTTACTTTCAGGTTGGCGGCCACTCGACGGTGGCCGGCTCCCTACTTGAAGATGTAGATCTGGCCTTCCTGTTAAAGCGACGTAAACACCCTATCCGCTTCCGCTATGCGCCCGATGCGCTCAGCACGAGTATGTATCGTAACTTTGGCGCGATGTTTGAAGGTTGGACCAAGAATCTAGCCCGGCTTTTTGGCTTTCCTTTAATGATGGCGGCAGGGAGGGCTCTCGATGTGCTCCTCATGATCGGCCTGCCGCTGCTGCTGTGGCATTTTTTCCAGCTGCCGCTGGCTCGCTTCGCCTTGGCTATCGTCTGGCTGCGAGTTTTATGGCGATTCTATGCCCGGGTGGCCAAATCCAATTTCTCTGCTGTCGACTGCGCCATTTCCGTATTTGCGCTGCCGCTTTTCTGTCTGCTGCTGGTAACAAGCTGGTGGCAGCACACGGTGCGCAACCAGGTGGCCTGGAAGGGCAGAGCTTACTCCACCACAAAGCACTGAAAACCGGAGCCCGGCGGCTTCGCCTTCCTCGATAAAGGGCCCCACTCTCCATCCAGGAATAAACCATCAACCTCAAAATAATGAAGAGGATAGGCGTCCCGCTGCATCACAAATACGGAGCCCGGAACCGATATACTCTTAGGTAGACTCTTTTGGCTCGTGATTAGTTGCTTATGATTCTGCTTACTCGAAAGGCTGAATTCTCCTCCTCTCACTACTATTGGTCCGACCAATTGTCGGCGGCGGAAAACGTGCGCCTTTTTGGCAAGTGTGCGAATCGGAATGGCCATGGGCACAACTACACCCTGGAAGTCACGGTGGAGGGAGAGGTCGACCCGGTTTCCGGCTTTGTGGTCGATCTTAAAGAACTCAAAGAGGTCATGAACCGCGAGGTAGTGGACGTGTACGATCACCGCCATTTGAATCTCGAAGTGGAGGAATTCAAGCACGTGATTCCAACCACCGAGAACCTCGCCATTGCTATCTGGAAGCGCCTCGAGAATCGCATCGAGGGAGCCAAACTCCACCGCATCCGCGTGTATGAGACGCCCGACCTTTTCTCTGATTACTACGGTGAAGCATGAGAGCTTATTTGTCGCGCAGGTATGTCCTCAGTGCATCGCACCGCCTGTACTCGGACGAATATAGCGAGGAAAAAAATCGGGCAGTCTACGGCAAGTGCAGCAATCCCCACGGCCACGGCCATAACTATGTTGTCGAGGTAACCGTAGGCGGTCAGGTAGATCCGGTCACTGGCATGGTCTGCAACCTGGCTGACCTGGATGGTTGTATGCAGAAGACAGTGATTGACCGCTTTGACCACACCAACTTGAACTTTGATAAGAGCTTCACGCATCGCGTGCCCACCACAGAGAATCTATGTATAGCCATTCACAACCTGCTCGCGGAGCACTTTGTTCACGCTGATCTTGAACGAGTGAGGGTGGAAGAGACGCGGAACAATTTTTTCGAATATGCGGGAAAGGGAAAGCATGGCACACCCAGCAGTCGTTCGTAAGCCCCCTGTCGGCAGAGGATTGAGTGGATACTCCACGGAGGATCTTTACGCCGAGTTGATTACGCGTTTGGGCGAAGATCCCACCCGCGATGGCCTGTTGAAGACGCCCCAGCGTACCGAGCAGGCGATGACCTTTCTCACCAAGGGGTATCAGGAGGATGCGGACAAGATTCTGCGTGGCGCGCTCTTCGATGTCGATTACGACGAGATGGTGATCGTGCGCGACATCGAGGTCTTCTCCCTTTGCGAGCATCACATGCTGCCGTTTTTCGGCAAAGTCCACGTGGCCTACATCCCCAAGGGAAAGGTTATTGGTCTGAGCAAAATTCCCCGGCTGGTCGAGGTGTTTGCCCGCCGCCTGCAGGTGCAGGAGCGGCTCACCCGGCAGATAGCCGATGCGATTCAGGATGCGATTGATCCCCAGGGTGTGGGCGTGGTGATCGAGGCACGGCACCTTTGCATGATGATGCGAGGGGTAGAGAAGCAGCACTCCTCAACCGTGACCTCGGCCATGGTAGGAGTCTTCCACCAGCAAAACACGCGCGCTGAGTTTCTCTCCCTGGTCCAGTCGCGTCCTCAAAACACCCTGTAGGCCGCGAGCCGGGGTGAACGAGCGCAACCAGGCTGCCTCCCTCTGGACGGGTGCCCTAGGTTCGACAACCTGCGCCGCCTGCTTCCGGCTTGCCGTGGGGGCGTACCTGGGCCGAAAAAGATGGGACCTAGTCCCTTAAGCGCTAACTTGTTTGGCAGACAATAGAAATTCGAGAAGACGCTGGTTTTTTGCATCTCCATCCCCGCCGCAAAAACGTCATCCTGAGCGTCTCCAATTCGCCACAAAATCGTCATCCTGAGCGGAGCGCCTCACGGATTTAGCGTGACATAGTGCTTGTGGCGCGGAGTCGAAGGACCTCGGCGGTGCTTATCTTACCCATGCTGCTCGGAGCTTTTGAACCACCGAAGGCCGCACCGGGCCGACCCGCCGCGGTCTTTCCCTGGGGCCGAGAACGCAGACCTGGGGATGGAAGATGATTACAGTGCATGAAGAGATGTACTCGTGACCATCAAGTGCACACCGCAGCAGATCCTGTTTTCGAGCTTCGGTGGTCGAAAAGCTCCGAGCAGCATGGGCAAGATAAGCACAGCCGGGGTCCTTCGACTCCGCGCCGCCAAGCGCTGTGTCACGCGATAAATCTGCGCGGCGCTCCGCTCAGGATGACGACTTTGTGGGAGTTCTGACGAAAACATTCTAAACAAGTTAGCACTTAAGGGGCGCAGCCCCCCCAAAGCCTATACAGGCTGCCGAAAAGTCTCTGCCGGGCAGGTCCGGGTTTTGGGCACCTGCCGCGGCACCGTCGCGGAGGCATCTCTCACCGCAACCGGCCCATGGGTGCCCTACACCCCGGATTTCCTGTGAACTTTGGTGGCGCTGCGAAGCTTCATACTCCCCTTCATCAAGGCCCGGAGGGCCGTAACCAAACGTCAGCCCAGCCCGGGGAGGGCTGGGGTATAGATCCCGCGATCCGGAGCGCTGTAGGCGCGGCACGCTTCAGCCCGCATTAGAAATAATTCCCCAGACCCGTGATCGAAACCACCCCGAATCGAATCTAAATAGGCGACACACAATCGCCCAGATTTGCTCAGGTTATTCGTATGCCAAAGGTGGAATCAACAGTGTCAGCTCCTTACGCTCTACGAAAGAACCGCAGCCAGGCCCCAAGATGCTCAATTAATTATTTTGCTCGTCTTGATCATCTTGGTGAAACAAAGGACTTAGCCGCCATCTGACCAACCGCCCGACACGCAGTTCCGTTGAAATCGCAGAAGGAGCCGGATGCCAAGCCGAAGTCGGCCTGTCCGGAGTCTCTATAGTAGAGAGTGTGAATGGGCTCCTGGTGATTGATAAACCGAGCGCAATGACATCCCACGATGTCGTCTCACGGGTGCGCCGTATCACCGGCGAGTCAACAACCGGTCATCTGGGTACGCTCGATCCTATGGCCACCGGCGTCTTGCCCGTATTAATGGGGAAATACACCCGCCTCGCCCAATTCTTTGGACCGCTGGTCAAGACCTACACAGGAGCCATCCGTTTCGGCTTTGCCACCGACACCTATGATGCCGATGGGATCCCGGCGCCGCCGGCCGAAATGGGAGTCCGGTTGCCGGCCAACGACGAAATCCAGGCCGCAGCAGAACTTTTTCGAGGACAGGTAGAGCAGACTCCGCCCCCTTTCTCCGCCAAGAAAGTCGACGGCAAGCCGGCCTACAAGGCTGCCCGGCGGGGGGAGGCCGTGGTCCTGAAGCCCGTATCCCTGGCGATCGAGGAGTTCGTCATCGGGCCCCTCGAAGGAGAATATGCAGAGTTCACCATACGCATCTGCTCGGGAGGCTATGTGCGCTCGGTGGCCCACGACATGGGAAAGATGTTGGGCTGCGGTGCTCACCTGGCGCGCTTGCGCCGGGTTGCGGCCGGGCCCTTTACGCTCGACCAGGCGCTAACCCTGGAAGAACTGAGCGATGAGGTGGTCGCCGGTACCCTGGACCAGAGACTGCCTCACCCCCGGACGTTGCTGCCGGAACTGCCCGCCACCACCGCCGACCTTTGGGTTGCCGGCCGCCTGAGAAACGGCAACACCGTGAATCTGCCTGAGTTCTCCACCGCTCCCCTGGCCAAGGTATTCGCCGGTCAGCGCGATCTGGTTGCCATTGTGCGCCGCGTGGCCGGAACGCTCTTTCAACCCATCGTGGTTCTCGGTTGATGGCCCGCCGCTTAGGATTTCTTCAGCAGGGGCACGATCAGGGGAAGAAGATTTCTTGCCACTTGGGCATTGCCTTGATCGGTCGCATGAATGCCGTCGGCCTGCATGCTGCCGGCAACTCCATATACGTCCTGCAGCAGGAATGGCAGCATCGGCACGTGGTACTTTGCCGCCAGCAGCGCGTAGGTTTGGTTGAATTGCCGGATGTAGTCGGGACCATAGTTGGGCGGCAGGGTGATGCCGCCCAACACCACTTTGGCGCCGGAATGCAGCAGCGTGGCTACGATTTGATCAAGATTCTCCCGCGTAGAAGCAATGGGGAGTCCGCGCAAGCCGTCGTTCCCACCAAAGGCCACGATCACCAGCACTGGTTTCAGGCGCAATGCGTCCTCCAGCCGATCCACACCGTCTTTGGTGGTGTTTCCGCTGATGCCCTGATTGATGACCTGGTAGCGATAGCCCTTCGCATTCAAATCCTTTTCCAGGTAGTCGGGATAGCTTTCTCCCGGGTCGGCGCCGTAGCCGGCAGTGAGGCTGTCGCCGAAAGCGACGATCACCGGCCGCCCGTCTGTCGTGGCATCGCTGGCCGGGGAGGAATCGGATGCAGACGCAGCCGGTTGAGGTGCCGCCGCTTCAGGAGCTTTGGACCGGCAACCGGCAAGCAGGCAGCTGGCAAACAAAACGCAGGCGAGTCGTCGGTAGGTCACAAGCCCACTGTAGAACATTTTGCCGCTTGCGTTCGTATTCCTAACCCTGGGGATAGGGCAGTCAATGATTGAAGTGCGCGGGCTGAAAAAGTCGATTCGCAACGGCACCCGGACGATCGAGATCCTCAAGAACATCGATCTGCTGGTCCCGTCCGGGCAATTCGTGGCCATCATGGGCGCTTCCGGAAGCGGCAAAAGCACGCTGCTCGGGCTCCTGGCAGGTTTGGATTCCCCCACCGCGGGCGAAGTCCTGATCGATGGCACCGAGATCAGTCGTCTACCCGAAGACAAGCTGGCCGAGGTGCGCGGCCAAAAATTGGGCTTCGTCTTCCAATCCTTCCAGTTAATCCCGACCCTCACGGCGCTCGAAAACGTTCTACTGCCTCATGAACTGAACGGCTCCGGGAACGGCCGCGTCGCAGCCGAAGATCTGCTGCGCAGTGTAGGCCTCGGCGACCGCATGCATCACTATCCCATCCAGCTTTCGGGTGGGGAGCAGCAGCGGGTCGCCCTGGCTCGCGCCTTCGTTCTCCAGCCACCCATCATCTTTGCCGACGAACCCACCGGAAATCTCGACTCCGAGAACGGCGCCCATGTACTCGACCTGCTGCTCAAAAGAAACCGCACCAGCGGTGCGACCCTGGTGCTGGTGACGCACGATGCGCAGGTTTCCAGCCACGCCGATCGCCGCATCGTCCTGCGCGACGGCATGATCGTGGAAGACACCATGCAGAGGCCGGCCTGATATGGCAGCCAACCAGAAACACACCTTGACCTGGGCCTCGGCGGCGAAGATCGCCTGGCGCGAATTGCAGGCCTCCCGGGCCAAGTTTCTATTTGTAATCTTGTCGGTGGCGATTGGGGTTGCCGCGCTTACGGGTGTGCGCGGCTTTAGCGACTCTTTTCAGAAGACCCTGCTGGGCGAAGCGCGCACCATCATGGCCGCCGACCTCTCCGCGCGTATGTTCCGCCAGCCGACGCAGGAAGAGGAGCAGCAGCTGAATGTGTTGGCCTCCCGCGGCATCGTGCGTACGGAAGTCAGCGATACCGTGTCTATGGTCTCCTCGCCCGGCGATCCAGTGCCGCTGTTGGTCTCGCTCAAGGCCGTCGACCCGCAACAGTATCCTTTTTATGGGACAGTCGTTCTTGAGCCTGCGGGAGATCTGCGCCAGGTACTCACCGATGCAACCGTCGTGGTTGCCGATGACCTGCTTATACGGCTGCACACGCAGGTCGGCGCGAGCCTGAAGATTGGCGACTCCACCTTCCGCATCGCCGCCATCCTGGTGCGCGAGCCGGACCGCATGAGTTCAGGCATGGGCCTCGGTCCGCGCGTGATGATGACCCAGAGCGCCCTCGAAAAGAGCGGCCTCCTGCAGCAGGGTAGCCGCTCGGGAGAGCGCTTCCTCTTCAAGCTGTCTCGTAACAGCGGCAGTATCGCTACCGTGCGTGCACGCCTGGAGCAGGTGTTGCCGGATGCGCAGGTGACGGACTTCAGGGAAAGCAATCCGGCGCTCACCGACGGCCTGAAACGATCCACCGGACTGCTCAGCTTGATCTGCCTGGTGGCCATGGTTCTGGGTGCCGTCGGGGTGGCGATGGCCATGCGCGCGCATCTGCAGCAACGGGTCGAAGTGCTCGCCATCATGAAATCCATCGGGGCGCGATCCTCTGACATTTTGCGTATCTATCTTTTCCAGACGGTGCTGCTGGGGTTGGTGGGAGGATTGATCGGCGTTTGTCTGGGGTTGGGCGTGGAATGGGTCTTTCCCACCTTGTTGGGGAAGTTCTTGCCCTTGCACCTGGATCTCAGTCTTCCCTGGCATTCCGCGCTAGCGGGACTGGGCACTGGCATTCTGACCACCGTCCTTTTCTGCCTGCCGCCGCTGCTGCAGATTCGTTCCGTCCGCCCAAATTTGGTTTTGCGCAGAATGGTGGAGGAGCCAAGCGTGCAGCGGAGTTGGTGGACGCGCCTGCGCCAGAGCAAGGCGCAATGGATCATTGCCATCGTCATCCTCTTGGGGCTGGGTGCCATTGCATCTGCCCTCTCTGATTCGGTTGTAGTCGGGCGCTGGTTCGCGGGGGCTCTCTGCGCATTGCTGATAGTCATCCTCGGAATGTCGGCGCTGACTCTGCGCGTACTGCGTGCCTTTCTTTCGCGCACTCGGATGCATCTGCAATCGGCCGTTCGCCATGGCTTGGCGAACCTGTATCGGCCCGGTAATCAATCCGCGGCTGTACTGGCGGCGCTGGGCGTGGGCGTGATGCTGATCCTCACCGTCTTTCTCATGCAGCATGGTGTGATTGGGGAAATGAAACTGACCTCGGGCCCAAACCTGCCCAATATTTTCCTGGTCGATATCAGCAGCAGGGAATTGGACGGCGTCAAACACTTGTTGGCCCAACAGCCGGCGGTCCGCGGAGATGTGGAGACGCTCCCCTCCGTCGCCGGAAGAATCATCTCGGTCGATGGCACAGCAGCCGATGGGCTCAAGCTGAAGAATTACCCCCAGCGCCTGCTCCAGACCGTATCCCTTACCTGGTCGAACGCGCTTCCGGAGGGGTCCACGATGGTGCAGGGAACGTGGTGGGACAAGGACGATGGCCAATCACTCGTCGTGACCGAACACATTGCGCAACGGCTGCAGTTGCATCTTGGTTCCCGTATCGTCTTCACCTCGAATGGAAGAACGATGCAGACCACTGTCGTTGCGGTCATCCGCCACAATGGCCAGCACGTGTACTCGCGCAGTGAGTTCATCCTCACCCCGCGGGCGCTGTCCGGGCTGCCGGTGGTCTGGTATGGCGCAGCGCATGTGGATCCGCAGCAGGTGGGAGCGGTGCAGCGGGCGCTTTTCAACGCCTATCCCACAGTGACGGTGATCAACATTGCCGATGTCATTGAGACCATCCAGGGAGTAGTGCAGCAGATCACGATCGTAGTTCGCTTCCTGGCCGCGTTTTCGATTCTTGCGGGTGCCATCATTCTGGCTTCGAGCATTGCCAGCACGCAATTTCGCCGGGTGCGTGAGGTGGTGGTGCTTAAGACCCTGGGCGCGAAGCGAAACCACATCGCCGCCGTCTTTAGCGTCGAGTTCATTGTGCTGGGCCTGCTCGCGGGGTTCGTAGGAGTGATCTTCGCCAACCTGCTTTCGCGCGTGCTCCTGCATCGGCTGGATGTAGTCTTTCACATGGAGTGGCTGGCGACCGCGATAGCGCTGGTAGGAACGGCAGTGTTGGCCACGGTGACCGGCTGGGCGGCCAGCTTTCGCATCCTCGGCCAGAAGCCGTTGCAGGTGCTCAGGGAAGAATAAGAGTGGAGCCGGTCGCATTGACCAGAGTTGGTCCTGCTCTTATTATAAAAAGGCCGGGCGAATCTGCCGGCTTCTTATTTGCCGCATTGCCCCCTCGTTCAATGGTAGGACAGCTGCCTCTGGAGCAGCATATCGGGGTTCGAATCCCTGGGGGGCAACCATTGAGAATCAGCAACTTACGCTGCCTGCCATCTCGCAAAAAGCCTCAGCCGTAACATTTAGTGGTAACTTTTGGTTCGGAAATAGGCGGGAATCCGTGGCTATTCCAGGGAACACCGGAGGAAAAACCGGCGCATTTTTCGTTCCGATCGTTGCGGCAAGACTACCTGAGCAGCATTGCCTTTGTGGGCAATGCCGGCGTTTGACCGAGTGCTTGTTCTGTAGGAAAAAGCATTCACTATGACCTATGGCAAGCGCCCCAAGTTACCTCGCGGCCTTCGTTGGAGGCCCAAGTCTTCACAAATCTGTTTCAGCTGGCGCGATGCGCACGGCAGTCAGCACCAACAGTCCACCCGTACTGCCGATCCCGCGGAAGCAATGGCATTCAAGCTCACTTTCCTGCGCAATAAGAAGGATGCAGCGCAAGAGCGAAAGGTGCAGTCGGAGGACAGAAGCCGTCTGCCGCTCGAAAAAGCCGCCGAACTGTACTTCAACTGGAAGGCTGCGGACATCTCTCCGCGCACGATTGCTCGCGAGAAACGCCTGTTCAAGAATGTGGAGAAGTTTATCGGAGAGAAGAGAACGGTGCGGTCAATCGATCTCCAACTACTGGAGGAATATCAAGAAGAACGGCGCAAACAGATCAGCCCGACGATGAAGAAGGCGGTGACCGCGCGTACCGTGAACTACGAGTTGGGTCTTTTACGTGGCGTCATGCGGTATGCGAAATGCTGGAAAGGGGAGTTCGCCGAAGGTTACAAGCCGCTAAGGCAGAAGAGGCGTCGTGTGGGGAAAGTTGCGACCAAGGAACAACTCATGGGGATCATCGCCACGGCAAAGAACAACGAATACTGGCAACTGGCGATGTATTGTGCTGCCGTGGCGGCAGGTACCGGTTGCCGCAGCTGGGAGATCAAGAACCTTCAGCTCCAGGATATTCGCTTGGCCGCGGGCACGATCCTGATTCGTGAGGAGATCGCAAAGAATCGTCAGGAGCGCGAACCTCGCTTGATGGCGCTCGCGGAGTGGGGTCTGCAAGAATTGCTGTACCGGGCGCGGCAGCTGGGCGCGAGCGAACCCGAGCACTATCTTCTGCCGCTGAATTTGCGGAAGTCCCGGCACTGGTCGAAGAAGACCAAGCAGAAATGGGATGTTACACAACCGATGACCACATGGGTGAAGTCCTGGCGAAAACTCATGGAGAAGTGCAAAATGCGGGGCTTTCGCTTTCATGATCTTCGGCACACTTTCCGAACACAAGGGGCGGAAGCGGGGGTGCCGCTTGAGGTGATGATGGCACAGCTGGGCCATATGGACCGGGAGATGTCTCTCGAATACGTTCACATCCAGCAACGGGCGTTCGAAAGGGCAAAGGCTCTGATCGAGCAGGAGCAAGCCGAAATTGTCTTTGCTGCAAAAGGAGGAGTGAGAAGCAATCCCGCGCGAGCCACAACAGCAACCGCAGCGACCAGAATCGCTTTACCCGAACTGCCTGAGCATCCTGATGCCAAGAACCTAAGACGCGTTCCGAGAAGCTCGCCTTAATCTCCGTCGATATAGGCTCGGAGAGCGGTCTGTGGATAGCGTACTAGGCGCCCAATTTTTTTGAACGGTGGCCCCGGCTGTTTTCCTACATACCGTTTCATCCTCCATTTTCGCAATTGCGACATGGATACCTGCAGCATGTCGGCAACCTCTTCTTCCGTGTACATGCGGAGGGCGGTCGGCGCGAAACCAGACCCTGCAACATTCACCCTCTGAGGGCTGAATCTGCGCTTGGTAGCATCCAGGTCGTTGAGATCGGAAAGAGGGTTACCCAGATCCTCTGCGGGGTTCCGACGCAGTGCACTCGTTTTCACAGGCATCTCCTGAGATACAAACTTCAACTCCAGGTGAATGTTTAACCCGGATGATTTGCTCAGTCAAATAGGTCGCCGACCCAACACTCCGAAGGCCTTGTCAGCCACCGATTCGATTTCAGTATCGAGATGCACGGTGTCCTGAAGTGTAGAACCTTGCGCTCGGATTAGCTCGGGAGCAATTGGGAGATCGCTTGAAAGATGCCTCTTGCGCAGCGATCTCCGACACATAGGTTTGGGATTTGACCGAATTTCGAATTCGCCCTATTCTCCAGCCACGTTGGATGTGGGGAGATCAGCATGCTGAGATGCTCACTTGCTGACCACCCTCAACGGCTTGTTGGCCGATGGAAGATCGTGACGGCAATCCGGGACCCAGTAACTCCTGCGTGAGGACATCATGACTATCAGGTTCAATAGAGAGGACGCTCTGACCTGCTGTAGCTGCTTTATCGAAAAACCATCATTCCGATTGGTCTCGCTTGAGCTGGTTCCAGGCAAAGATGGAGGTCTCGTCTCCACATGTATGTCGACATTACTGTGCGACGAGTGTCTCAAGCCGGAGTTGGATGATTTTCATCGATCCTTGGAACAAACCGAAATTCCTCTCGGACAAGGAGAAACCGAGGATGAGTTTCTCTATCGTCAAATCGGCGTTTTGGTTGTCCCTATTTCCCTCAGCTACGAGGAGGGGCGACTCCTGGCCAGCGAATTGCAGACCGACGGGCTAGAATGTGTTGTGAATTAGCCCGGAGTAGGGAACTCGGGTTGTGGCGACTTCATTCTCGAGCGCAACTCGGCAGAGCATTCGACTCTTAATCGACAGGTTGGTGGTTCGATTTTATCTTCGGCAAATCAAATGAGCGAGCCGTCAGATCACGAGACCGGTCCGCGAGCGAATCGCTTACCGCTGAGGCCGGCTTTTTGCTTTGCTCCGGGATAACCTTCTACGGTTCTGAATGGACTCGTGGTTGTTGATGGCGAGAGCGGGGAAGTGACGAAGCACGTCTTCCCCGGCCGGTCGGGCGTAGTGGGCAGCTCGAGGCAGGGAGAGTCCGGTCGCGGCAACTTCGTCCCGAGCGCCGCTTGGCAGAGCGTTGGTCTCATAACCCAAAGGTCGCTGGTTCAAATCCAGCCCCCGCAACCACTTAGGCGATAGCCCAACCCCAAATAACCCCAAATATCAGCGCCCGCGAAAACGCCGAGAGGTTTTGGTGTGTCTGCAGGGTGCCTTTGCATGGTTATGCGCTCCTCAGTGCCTTCCTGACGACTTTCGTGTTTGCTTCGCGCTTGGCTTCCATCAGCGCGTTGCCGTACACGTTCATCGTGGTCGAGATTTGGGCGTGCCGCATCAGCTTTTGCTGCACTCCCACCGGTGCCCCGGTATCGTCCAGCCAGGAACGATACGTGTGGCGGAAGGTATGCCACCCGATCCCGTCGTACTTCCCGGCTGCTTCCCAGCGCTCTTCATGCAGCGGTAACCGCTTACCGTTGGGAACTGGGCTGCCCTGTCGGCACCAGACGCCGACCCCTGCACCGCACTTGGGGCACTCCACCAGGCAGCATCCCGCCGGACGAATATAGTCCTGCTGGATGGGAGTTGTGTGGTAGTGACGCCAAGTGATGTGGCTGCGGAAGACCAGATTCAACCCCATCGATGGGGTTGAATCTTCGGCCGCGGCTTCCCTCTCGGACTCGGATTCAAGCTTCCAGTCCAGAAGAACCGTCGCGAACTCAGGATCAAGCGGAAGTTCGTCTTCCGAGTACTCCGTTTTCACCATCTTGACGCGACCGTGGACGACAGCCCGGACGACCCTCATGCTGAGGTTCCCGAAATCGATGTCCTCCCATTCGAGCGCCAGCACCTCTTCGGCCCGAAGGCCGGTGCACTGCGCCACCATCACCATAGTGCGGTAAGGTTGGGGAATCAGTGCGAGGATGAGGTAGTACTGCTCGACGGTCAGGACGACCGGCTTCTTTTTCCGCTTGCTGATGCCCTTGATCTCGACCAGCTGCATCGGATTCCGCTGCCACTCGACGATCTCCCACAGCATGGCCTTCTCATACAACCTATGCATGAGCGCCTTGACGTGGCCTTTAGTCTTGGGTGCGGCATCCATCTTCTTCAGCCATTCCTGGACTCCGAGCGGCTTCATCCGACTGATGCGGGTTTCACCCCACTTCAATCGAACCTGCTTGATGACACTCAGGTAGGAACTCGCCGTTGAATAGCTCAACTCTCCATCGACATCAGACCGGTCACCGGGACGCTGCTGCTTGATCTCAAGCAGACGCTCTTCCACGGTAAAGCGGTCAAGGATGGCGTTGAAGGTTGGCTCCAGAATGGCCAAACAAGGGTTGTCGGAGTTGAGTTTAAGCACGAACGCCTCCAGATGCCGCTCGACCGCGACCTGCGTGGGGAACTTTTCGGTGCTCAGGAACATAGATTTTCGATGACCAGTTGTGGGGTCCTGGTAACGGTACTCCCAGGCCCATTGTTTGTTAGCCCGCGCGATCTTGCGCAGGGTACCTCGCTGAAATCTCTGCCGTCTGAATTTCAAGGAAATTACTCCTGTCCAGTCAGAGCAGCGTGGTTGGTTGCATTTGAGTTTATTTCATGTTCCAGCCACCGATTCAGCGAACTGACGCGAAATCTCCATCGCTTCCCGACCTTCAAAGCCGGAATCTTTCGGGTTCTCGCCATTGTTTCCAAGGTCTTCCAATGCATCCCCAGCAATGAAGCGGTTTCGCGCAGGTCAAGTAGCTCTTCAAACGCGCTGAACCTCGACCTCTCTGAGTGAGAATTTCTCGATGGCGCTTGTTGATCAAGATTCAATGACGTCGTCGGATCTGCCATTTTGCACCTCACTTACGGAACCCTGCGCTTCGCTCTTCCTGGCCTCAAAACGCAGGCATCATCTGCCTCTTTGGTTGTTGAAAACTGCTTGATGAATGTGTAAAACAGGTTCGAAACTCGGTCAAATGACATGGGTTCTGGGGCGCCCTCAGCGCAGCGGTAAAGCTAGTGCTATCGGCAGCTAAGGGTGAAAATGATGCTATTGATGCACCCCAAGTTTTCGGAATGGGAAAGCTGGTGGTACAACAATCGCGAGAAAACTCCCTTGGCGGGTCGGCAAAGCGTGATGAACGACTACCGAAGCAAAGAATTTGATCGGATCACGGATCTAGGCAAAACGCGCAGTGACGAGTACACAGAAAAACTGTTGGCGTTCGTCCAAGACATGGAGGCCTCAAGCCCGGAGCCGTTCATACCTTTGCTGGCCGACATTGCTTTGGTCCGTGCGCTGATCGTACATCTCGTTATTCGATACGGCCCGGAAAGAGGACTTTTCGAAGCTCGGGATGCGTTCAATACGACGTTTGACGAAATGAAGCCAATTCTCCAGAATATGCAGGAAGAGAAAGGACATCCTCCCCAATGAAATGGCTCTGGCGTTCACTTCTTCCGCTTCTATTGGTTGCATGTTTCGCGTCGCTTGTGACCGCATGTAAGAGCAGAACGCCCGAGCTAACGGGCAAATGGAGCGGCAACAGCGATCTATCGACGCAGATGGCTCGGGCGCCAGGTAGCCTCCAGATGCAAAGCGCAAAGGCAGTACCAGTTCAGGTCACTATGACGCTGAATCAAAATGGTGGTGGAGTCACGGGAGACGCGGCAGTAGTGATCAGCGGAAAGCCCGAGATTCATCTGCCGATTACTGCGGGCGTCGTCGGCCCGGACGGCAAAGTTTCCATCGAAGCCGATCGGTCTGGTTTCAGTAATGTCCACCTTACCTTCAGTGGAAACGTCACAGCCGGTCAACTCTCTGGCGATATTGCACTTAAGATGGATACCCTACTGGGAGCAGCGGTCAATAAAGGGGCCATCACACTCAAACCAAATAGCTAATAATCTCGTAGAACCCGCCCGTTTGACCGAAATCCGGGTCCGTCCTACGCTCTCACTCCTGAGAGCGAGCCAGGAGGACAGACCTGATGTATGCATCCCCAGATGAAACCCTCGCCGCGCTAGAGAGCGTAGGCTATTTCACCGATCAAAAAACTGCCACCACCCTCTACCTTGCCGGAAGGCTCCATCGCCCCGTCATGCTCGAAGGGCCTGCCGGGGCCGGCAAGACGGAACTGGCCACGTCGGTCTCGCGCGCCTATGGCGTCCCTATACTGCGATTGCAGTGCTACCAGGGTATCAACGAAGAAAAAGCCATCGGGCAATACGACAAGAGCCTTCAGGAACTCTATGTGCTCCTGATGAGCAAGAGCGACCACGCGCCCGACTGGGCTGAAATCAAACGCGAAGTCACGAGCCGCGCCTATTTTATGGCTGGCCCATTGCTCGAAGCAATCGAACAGGACCAACGTTGTGTCCTGCTCATCGATGAGATCGACAAGGTTGACTATGCCTTTGAAGCGATGCTCCTGGAGTTGCTTTCAGCGTGGACCCTCTCCATCCCCAAGATGGGTACCGTTCAGGCAACGTCGATACCATACGTTTTTCTGACCTCGAATCAAGAGCGACGTTTAGGCGACCCCCTTCGCCGCCGCAGCTTCTACCTGGTGGTTGAGCACCCTACTGCGGAGCGGGAAGCCGCGATCGTGGCAAAGCGGACTCCCGACGCCAGCGAAAACACACATCGCTTCATCGCAGGGCTCGCGAAAAGCCTGCGCGCCTACACGATGGAAAAGCCACCGTCTATTTCTGAGATGAACGACGTGGCTCTGGCCATGCAGCTACTTGGAATCGAGCAGATAAGGCCCGAACACAAGGACATCATGTTGCCCTTGATCGCAAAGACAGAAGGAGATCGAAAGCGCCTGCTGATGAAACAGGCTTTCGAGTCGATTGTCCGCATCGCCGGACGCCATGCATCCGAGATGTCCGCAGAGGAAGCGACCGACTTAGCATCAGACCCTCGTAGAGAGGACGGAAGCATGAGAAGACTTTTCCTACTGGCTCTTTGTGTGATGGTGCCGGCTCTTCAGTCTTCGGCTGGGACGAGGCAGGCAGGAAATCCTGAATTGAAGTACTACGCGGATGCATACGCCGACCATTATGGCGTCCCGCGCGCCCTTGTACGCGCCATCATCGCCCAGGAATCGAACTGGAACCCAAATGCGTTGTCGAACAAGGGCGCGGGAGGCCTGATGCAACTGATGCCGGCAACGGCGGAAGTGTATCTCGTCAGGAACCGATTTTCTGTAACCGAAAATCTCAGCGGGGGAATTCAATACCTTGCGGACCTCATGACAGAGTTTCGCGGGGAGATGCGCGTAGCTGTAGCCGCATACTACTGCGGTTCAAGGCATGTCGCCCGACAAGGACTGAACTACCGAAATCCCGATGTAGTGACCTACGTCGAAGAGGTCCGCCACCGATATCAGCTCGAGTTGAGCGAGCAAGCAGACCGGGATAATCCAATGCCCGGGAAAGGACAGTGACATGTATCCAATACGGATGGTTGCTTTCATCAGCGTTTTTACGGGTGCAGTTCTGAGTCAAGCCCAGCAACTCACAACCGTCATGACAACCCCAGCCGATGTGAGACCGGCAGTGACCGATTTACCCGTCTCGGGCAATAGCGTCACTGACCTTCACTTACGGCCGCTGTTCACAACGACCATTCGTTTACCCGAAGCAGTGACATCGGTCGCTGTCGGAGCTCCTACCCTATTCGAGGTGGAGCATTCCGATCAGGAGCCACGCCTCGTATTCGTTAAACCAAGCACAAGAGAATCCGCAACGAGCAACTTGGTGATCGCCCTCCAATCAGGCCAAGAGATCAGTATGCGCTTGCTCTCCGAGGGCAATGGGGGAAATACGCCAGTCGATTTTGTAGTCAATTATCGGCCACCGCAAAGCTTTCTCATCGGCTCATCGGATGCGGCTGTAAATAGTGTCGAGACCGCGACGGATGAGAAGCCACGGGCAGTTTCGGTCATCGATCAAGCGCTTAAGACACAGGCTGAGATCGCAACTCCGGACTGGGTCGGCGGCCTCGCCAAAAGATGAAAAGAATCCGGATGGTAAGGCGATTGGGAAACCGTTGGTGGCAGCTCTGGCAACGTACGCGAAAAGGGAGACGAGATGTTGGTCGCGTACTCGGTGATGAATACGACAGATCATTGGATCGAGGTATTGCCGCCGCAGGTCGAACTGAACAGTCCGAATCTCGATGGCGACAAAAAGAAGCCCAAGAAGCGCGAGATTCTCGCCGAACAGGTCCCGATCACGGACTACCGGCTAAATATGCGCCGTCTGGCTCCAGGTGAGCGCGCAGACGGTGCCGTGCAGTTCGCCCGTCCCGGATTCAAGCAGAGCAAAGACCAGCTGTTGCTGCAGCTAGCGACTGCAAGCGCCGTCGATACACCGCTTTTGATGCCGGTTCCATTTGTGGCGCCGGGAAGATAAGTGTTCCTCGTTTTTGCAACTACTTCCACTCCTAAGAGGTGAGCCATGGCAAGACCAGAGAATGCACAGACCGAAGAGGCAGCGGCGGAGAATGTAGTACCCATTGCGGACCCAGAGGCCGACACGGTCGGCTTGCCGGGGGCAGTCACCAAGCGCCCGTTTGTACTCGATAGGAACCGCGGCTTAGGGGGCGGAAACATGTCTCTCATGTTGATGGTGCTGGGCGCGATCATCATCTTTGGCATCGGGATGTTGGTGTTCCTCTCCTCAAAAGGGACGACGAAAAAGAAAACGGCGGCCGAAGCTGCCAAGCCGAACCTCGGGCGAGTCACCGGAACAACTGCCCCAGGAGACTTGATCCCGAGCGACAAAGTCAAGCCGTCTCCGGATGAAGCGAAGAAAGGAGGGACAGTCGACGCAGCCGACATTGAGAAGACGAAGGCGCCAAAGATGACTCAGACGCAAGCCACCAACACACCGAGCGCTCCTAACGGCAACAAGCGGCTCAACCAAGTGGGAAAGTTTGAAGAGCCCGATACCACGCCAAACGGGCAGTCGAAGTGGACACCGCCTCCGTACTCTGGTGGTCAAAGTGAACAGCAAGCAGTTAAGAAAGAAGAGGACGCACTGAGCAAACCCTCACTTGTCTTCACAGCCCATAACCAAAGCAACGGTGGGTTGCGATCTGGGACGCAAAGCGAACAGCCAAGCGTCAATAATCTAGGCTTGGCACCTGGATACCACGTCGCTGCGCGGTTGGAGTCCATGGCGACGACCGCAATACATGCACCTGTGACGGCGGTAGTCGAATACAACTACGAGCGAGACGGGGCGGTGTTAATTCCGGCGGGAAGCCGTGTCGTTGGCAAAATCTCGCAAGCGGACCCATCGGGTCTCGTGAATATCACGTTCTCGTCAATTGAATTTCCAGGAGGAGAGAACGTTGCGATCGACGCCGTAGCTGCAGATATGAGCCTGCAGGCCGTCAAGGGACCGTTACCGGGAAGCAGGCCGGCAGGAGCCTGCTGGTTCGCTCGCTCGCAGGTATCGGCGAGACCGCTGCGATGATTGTCGGCGCTCCGAGCGCAAATGGAGCAGTTAGCGAAAACGATTTATTACGGATGCGCGTAGCTGACAATGTC
>CAWBQE010000010.1:0-626019 GCA_963790705.1 uncultured Acidobacteriaceae bacterium | reverse complement strand
GCGTTGTCGCGGTTGTACATAATCACGCCGAGTTTGGTTGTGGCGCATACGGCCTCGACATGGGCAGCCAGACCGGACTGCTCCGCGCCGACCAGGTAGGGCGGTAGGAGCAGGATTCCGTCGGCACCCGCCTTCTCCGCAGCCTGGGCGAGTTCCTTGGCCATGGCGGCGCCGTATCCGCAACCGGCAATGACCGGCACTTGCTGCGCGGTCTGGGCTACCCCGGCGCGCACGACCGCGGAAAACTCAGTGGGCGTGAGGGAGAAGAACTCGCCCGTGCCGCCGGCAACGAACAACCCTGCGGGCTTGTGCGAGAGCAGCCAGGCAATGTGTTCCTGGTAGGGCTTGGGCTGGAAATCGAATTGATCGTTGAAATGCGTGACGGGAAAAGAGAGCAGGCCTGCTCCCACCTTTTTTGCCATTTCCTCGGGTGTCATCATCGCGGAGACGCCTTCTTCACGAATGTTTCGAGCAGAGTGTTGAACCGGTCGGCGTCATCGACGAAGAGGCAATGGCCGGCATCTTCAAAGACTTCTCCCTGCCCGCCGGGCACCGTGGAGGCAATCAGCTCCGCCGCGGCACGATTGTTTGTGGTCATGACGGCAAGCACCGGGATATTGAGCTTAGGCAGCACGGGACGTTCGTCATACTTGATAGCGAGTTCGCTGATCAGCGCGATCCCCGCGCTGGTGGGGGTTTTGAGCGATGCTTCGATTACGCTCTTGAGGTACTCCTCCGACTGGGGCTTGTGATACATGCCGCGCACGAAGGTCTCCGTGTATTTTTGCCGGCTGGACTGAAAGGTGTGGGACTGTTCGTAACGGCGGTTGTTTTCTTCCGGGGTCGATATGGTGTAGATGCCCAGATCCACTAAGACCAGGCCGCTCAGCTTATAGGTTCCAAACATCTGGACATAGGTCAACGACTCCTGCACGCCAAGCGACCAGCCGACCATGACCACCGGTGAACCGCCGAGGTGATCGATCAGCTCTTTGTAATCCTGCGCGCGCCTGCCGGGATAGTTTCCATCGGGCGTCTTTTCGGAGTCTCCCTGGGAGCGCGGATCGATGGCCACCACGTGGTAATTTCGGCTGAAGTAGTCGATCTGGGGCTGCCAGATTTCCGCCGGCATCGTCCATCCGGGAACGAAGAGGATGGTGGGCCCAGCGCCGCTCTCCAGGTAATGCAGCTTGACGCCATCGCTGGTGGTGAAAAATTCGCTCTTCACCGTAGCGGCCGCGTGAAGCACGGGTTGAAGCAGCAGGATGAGACAGAGGCAGCAATGCATAACGGGTCTTGCGCACAAGTGTATCTCCCATACCCGATGTCACGCGGTGGTCGAGCACATGGAATCCACGGACTGAATGAGCGCGCGAATGTAGCCGTAGCAGAAAGCAAACGACTGCAATCCGTTGGGGTCATTGGGCGCCTGGGGAACATGGTCCGGCATCAGCATATAGGGATAACCGACTTCTTTGTATACCTGAATCGCTTTTACGAAGTTAACGTCCCCCTCATCGGGATAAACCTCCAGAAAATCGTTGCGATGGCCGCGAATGTTACGGAAGTGCACGTTGAAGATCTTGTTGCGGGTCCCGAAGTAGCGGATGACGTCGTAGATTTCCTTACCTGGATCCGCGAGCATTTCGGAGACGGTTCCCTGGCAGAAATTCAGCCCGTGGTAGGGGCTCTCCTGGATGGTAATGAATTTTTTCAGGCCATCGACGGTGCCCAGCACGCGGTTCACTCCCTGATAACCTTCGGGCGGCATGCCGGGGTCGTGGGGATGACAGGCCATGCGGATCTTGTACTCATTGGCCACGGGGATGATGTGGTCGAGGAAGTAGGTGATGCGCTCCCAGAACTGATCGGCATTCACGACCCCAGCCTTGGTGAGCGGCGTGGCGGGATGGGCTTCGGAGAGCTTCCAGGTGCTGTACATCGCATCGCCGCGTCCCGGTGTGCGTCCGGAGCGGACCACACCCAGGATGCTCATGTTGTATTTAATGGAGGGGATGCCTGCCTGGGCGCAGTTTTTAATCATGGTCTGGAGGGATTCGATGTCGCGGTCGCGCTCCGGACTTTGCGCCAACATGATGGCCGGATGCTTTTCTTTATCGATGTAGCTGGACTCCAGAAATGGGGGCGCGGTGCAGTCGATGCTGATGCCGCACTTGGAGGCGAGGTCGACCATGCGGTTCAGCTCTTCTACGGTGGCGTAGAGGCGGTCGCCCTCGATCTCCGGGTAGCCGCAGATATTGCGTACGCTGTAGCGGGCCAGGTATTTGAGGTGGGTTTCGTTGGTGGGAGCCGTCTGATCCCCGACCTTCATGAGCGCAGGTTTGACGGGAGTCTTCGCCGAGGCAGGAGCTGGGTTGAGGCCACTCGCGGCGAATAGTCCCGCTGCACCGGTAGACGTAATAAACTTTCTTCGATTCATGGATATCCTCCCAACTGCCCGGAGACAGTTTACCGCTACTCCGGGTCGGACGTAATTCTACGAGGTCGACGATGATTTCCCGGCGAGATTGGCTAGTGGGGACAGTAGCAGTGGCTCATGCATGGGCCGCTCGAACACAGGGATTGAGAATGATGACGCTGGGGCGGACTCCGGGCCTGCGCGACCCGCGGGAGTATTGATCGAATCGCATATCCACTTGTTCGCCGACGACCCGGTGCGGTTTCCGTATAACAGCGCATCCTATAAGCCGCAGCGGGAACCTGTGGAAGATTATGTCCGGTTTGTCCGCGAGGCCGGTATCAATCATGCGGTCATCGTTCATCCGGAGCCCTACCAGGATGACCATCGCTACCTGGAATATTGCTTAGCGCACGAGCCTTCCCCAGGCTTCTTTAAAGCTACCTGCCTGTTCGATCCCATCGACCCGGAGACGCCGAAGCGCATGCAGGCGCTGGTCAAAAGAAATCCGGGACGGATTGTGGCGCTCAGAATCCATGAGATTCATGCGGCGGGAACCCCTTCGACGACCAGCGGATTAATCCGCGACAGGGATTTGCGAAATCCGCAAATGGCTGTGACCTGGCGGTGCAGCGCACGACTTGGGACTGGCTATTCAGATCCATTGCATTCCGCACTATGCGGTCGAGATCGGCGAGCTGGCGGCGAAATTTCCCAAGACGCCGGTGATTTTGGATCACCTTGCTCGCGCGGGACAGGGCACTCCGGAGGAGTTCGATCAGGTGCTCAAGCTGGCAAAGATGCCGCAGGTGTATATGAAGTACTCGTCGACGGGAGTGGAGACGGTATCGAAGGAGCCGTATCCTCACGCGGATGCGAAGCCAGTGGTTAAGCGCGTGTATGAAGCATTTGGCGCGGACCGGATGATGTGGGGAGGATTGGGCACGAACATGGCGGAGTTTGCGCGGGAGGTGAAGTTGTTTGACTTGATGTTCGATTTTGCGCCGGAAGCGGAACGCGCAAAGATACGCGGGCTTACGGCGCAACAGATTATTCAGGTTTTCGTGAGACGATTGCCGGACCGAGGAGCGAGATTAGCGACAAGCTCTGGATCTCCACCAAGAGAACTGCAGGTTCGCCTCATCTTCTCTCGGCATGCCAAGTGGATGACGCTCGCCCACGGCAAGCCGGGGCATGGTTGGCGAACCTGGACCGGCCTCACTCCCGTCACTAGCGTTTTCAAGTAGCTTTGGTTAGCGCAGGTTGGCTGGTCAGCGCGCCATCGCTGCGCTGAAGGCCTCGCTCACGATGGATTGGGCCTCGGACTCGATCTGCTCCAGGTGCTTTTGGTCGCGAAAGCTTTCGGCGTAGATCTTGTAGATTTCTTCGGTGCCGGATGGGCGCGCCGCAAACCAACCATTCTCCGCAATTACCTTGACGCCGCCGATTGCCTGACCATCCCCGGGCGCGTGGGTGAGGATGGATTGGATCTTCTCCCCAGCCAGGGTCCCACTCTGGATGCTCTCTTTGCTCATCTTGGCCAGCATGGCCTTTTGCTGGGTGGTTGCGGGGGCGTCGGTCCGGTCGTAGAGCGGGTCGCCATATTGCTTGGTGAGATCCTGGTAAATTTCGCCTGGATCCTTCTTCATCGTGGCGGTGATCTCGACCGCCAGCAAGGCTGCGATGATGCCGTCCTTGTCGGTGGTCCACACGGTACCGTCACGGCGCAGGAAGGAGGCGCCGGCACTCTCTTCGCCCCCAAACCCAAGCTTGCCTTCGAGCAGTCCGTCAACGAAGTACTTGAAGCCTACGGGAACTTCGAAGAGCTCTCTGCCCAACCCGGCAGTGACGCGATCGATCATGCTGCTGCTTACCGCGGTCTTACCGACCGCGACATGCTTGCCCCACGGGCGATGCCCGAAGAGATAGTGGACGCACACCGAGAGATAGTGATTGGGAGGCAGCAATCCCCTGCTCCTGGTCACGATGCCGTGGCGGTCATGGTCGGTGTCGCAGGCAACGGCCACATCGAACTTGTCTTTCAACGCGATCAGTGACTGCATCGCATACTTCGAGGAGGGATCCATACGGATCTTGCCATCCCAGTCCAGGGTCATGAAACGGAAGGTGGGATCGACCACATCACTGACCAGGGTCATATTCAGCCTGTAGCGTTCTGCGATGGGCGCCCAGTAATGCACGCCGGCCCCGCCCAGGGGTTGGACACCGAAGTTGATTCCCGAGGCGCGGATCGCCTCCATATCGATGATGTTGCCGAGATCCTCGACGTAAGCGGACACATAGTCGTGGCGGTGCGTGGTAGAGGACTTCAGGGCTGTGTCGAGAGATACGCGTTGGACGCCCGTCGAGTTTGGCGGTGAGAAACTCATTGGCCTTGGATTGAATCCAGGAGGTGGCTTCCGATGAGGCCGGGCCGCCATGGGTGGGGTTGTACTTGAAGCCGCCGGATTCAGGGGGATTGTGCGAGGGCGTGACCACAATGCCGTCGGCCAGGCCGGTCTTGCGGCCGCGGTTGTAGGTGAGGATGGCATGAGAGATCGCCGGGGTCGGGGTGTAGTCATCGTCCTTTGCCAGCATGACATCGACCCCGTTGGCGGCGAGAACCTCGAGCGCACTGGCCAGGGCCGGCTGGGAGAGCGGATGCGTGTCGATACCCAGGAAGAGCGGACCGTCGGTTTTTTGCTGAGCGCGGTAGAGGCAAATGGCCTGGGTGATGGCCAGGATGTGCCACTCGTTAAAGGAGCGATCGAAGGAGGAACCGCGGTGGCCCGAGGTGCCAAAGGCAACCCGCTGCTCGGGAACATGAGGATCGGGCCGCTCCTCATAATAGGCGGTGATTAGCTTCGGTACGTCGACCAAGTCACTCGGCTTGGCCAGTTGTCCGGCTCTGGGATTGACGGTATTCAAGGTTCCGCACCTCAAACTTCACGATGTCCAATATTCGGACAGGCCATTGTCTCGCATGAGAGGTTGGCCGGTCAGCATCTTCTGCAAAATATTCAACAAAGCCTAGTGGTAGGAGTGTTGGCCGCGGGCACGATCCGGAAACCGTGGCGCCAAATCGGAATCGGCCGGGAGGGGTCAAAATATTGAGCAGAATTGAACAGACCGAGAGCTGGCCGGCGTGGGAGACTATGGCAACATCCAGCTTTTGATGCGCTGAGAGAGGTGCAAGATGCCCGATGCCACGGTGAATCTTCTGGTGGTCGACGATGACGCGGCACTCCGCATGTCTCTGTCGCATATTTTTGCGGCCTTTGGGCATCGTGTGCGCTGTGCGGCAGATGGTTTCTCGGCCTTGTCTGAACTTCGCGTGGAAGTTCCCGACATTATTCTTTCCGATCTCAATATGCCGGGCATGTCTGGCTTCGAATTTCTTTCCGTGGTTCGCCGCCGGTTTCCGACCATCAAGGTAATCGCGATGAGCAGTGCCTTTGCTCTCGGTGATATACCACTGGGGGTTGCCGCAGACGCGTTCTATCAAAAAGGAAGCAATCTCGGGTCTTTGTTGCAGATCATGGAAGCCATGACCACCCCGGAGCAGCCGCAATCGCTTAAACATAGCTCCGCGCCGGCACCTATCTGGGTCGAGTGGAATGGCCAGGCCGCTCCCGGGGGAGCGTACCTTATACTCACTTGCCCGGAGTGCCTCAGGGCTTTTCGGCAGTTGTCCGTGGAGACTGCACTCCCCGTGCACGAGCAAATTGCATCTACTGTAACAGCGGATTCGATTAGCAATCGTCCACCCGGCGGAACCAGTGCTTCGCGGGGGACGCAGGCAAAAGCAGGCGATCCCGCCCCTACTGATACCACCCGAGCGGCAAGCCCAAGACAACTTTTTGTGACCAATCGGAAAGAGCCGGGGCGGCATCTTTCAGGACGTATGGATCGGTGTCGTCAATGGGAATGCTGTAGCCATCGAGGTGAATGATTGCGTAGCAACCGCTGTTTTTGGGGAGTGGAGAAGCAGTAGCGGACATTGCACCAGCCTGACCACCTTCTCCGCGATCGAGCCGAAGACGACAGCGCGCCAACCCGACGTTCCGTGGGTGGAAAGCACCATCATGTCTATCCGCTCGCGTTCCACTACAGACATGATGTTGCCCACCACATCGTTGCCAATCTCGATGACGGAACGCGCGCTGAGGCCTTTGGCAACCAGAACGGCTACACACGCGGCCAACCGCTGCCCGCAGCGGTCCCTCGCGTCCTGAAGGAACCTGGTATCCGGAATGTACTCGGTTCCGGTGTCAAGGGAAAATATAGGAACGACGTGCAGCAGGCAGAGTTCCGCATGAAAATGCTGAGCGAGATCGGTCGCCATCTGCAATGCGGCGTCGGATGAAGAACTGAAGTCTATGGGAAGCAGGATTTTGGTGGGGACGGAATACGGGGCAAGCCGCTGGGACATGATGATCTCCTTGCCAAGCCACACAATGGCGCCAATGCGTAGCATGTTCACTTCTGGTCGATACAAGGCAACCGCTCTCGACGCGGGTTTTCCTCAAAAAAAAGCACCTCGCTAAACCTGACTCCTCAGCGTAGAAGTGAACATCCTCTAGCATGGGCCATCCGGAGAGCGGAGTCTGTCCCTTTCTATACAGGTTAGAAGGCAAACGCTTCTTGAACGTCCTGGTCATGAAGCGTCAGAAAGGTGCGGAGCAAAACGCGCGGATCATGATCGCCTTTATATACCGGCAGTGGTGTGCGGCGGAGCGAGAGCAAGGAGTAAACGGCGGTTTGCGCGGAGCGGATCGAATATTCCACGGTAAAGACGACATCATCCGGGAGTTCGCAGAATTGCCCGATGAAGGCGAGGTTCTTTGAACCTTTGGGGACCACCTGCGGGCGATCGCCCTTGCTCCGGCATAGAAACTGGCTGGTGATAAAGGGCATCATGCAGGGAATGCAAGTGCATGTCTCCAATATCTTTCCGGCATCCGCCGCTAACCGCAGATGGCCCAAGATCTCGGTCATGATCTCCCGGCCGGTACAGGCCGACATCGGCTTGTTTACGAAGTCGCCCGACTTATCGACGAACAGACCGTAACCCCAGAAGACGTTCACGTCCGCCGGCTGCCCGATGAAATGAGGCTGGTGGGGTAATACGATCGAGGCTAACCATCGCGATTCGGGGAAGGTGATGAGGCCGCCCTCTCCGGGGACGTTGCCGGAGAGATCCCGGACGCGATCGAAGAAGGTTGGGTCGTGGAGAGTGGTGGTGAACGACATCCATTTCGATTCCGGGATACGGCCGGTGAAGTTGGAGGGACGGCCAAATTGTGGCTGGAAAGCGGAGATTGCCTCCCAAAGAGCCCAGGCGCCGCCATCCGGTTGTCCCCTCAGGGGTGCGGGCTGGTCCATCGATCCCAGGCTGGAGGCTTCGGTCATGGAACCCAGGGTGACGAGTACCTTATCCATGGCATTTACTGGAATGTCTTCGCCCAGTTCGTCCCGTTCGCAATGGATGCCGCGCACGATGTAGCCATCCGCCTGGTGATGGAGATCGAGAGCGGTGACGCGGGTGTTGAATCTGAATTGGACGCCGTGCTGCTGAAGCCATTTCTCCAGCGGCCTTACCAGGGAGTCATATTGGTTGTAGATGGTGCGCATGATGCCGCTGAGGGTGTTGAAGCCGGAGACCATATGCGTGAAGCGCATTAGATAGCGCTTGAATTCCACCGCGCTGTGCCAGGGTTGGAAGGCAAAGGTGGTACACCACATGAGCCAGAAGTCGGTGGTGAAGAATGAGGAATCGAAGTGATCGGAGATGCTGCTTCGTCCGAGCATGCCCTCCGGCTCGAGCGCCAGACGCTCGATGGTCAGGATATGGTTCTCGCTGAGACCGAAGCTGGGAGCGTCTACGCAGTGACCGGCGCGGAAGAGACGGCACTTGGAGGAGGTTTTCATGGTCTCATTCCAGGCGAAGATCTCCTGGGTAACCGTCATGCGCTCGTCGAGAGTGGGGATCGAGGAAAAGAGATCGTAGGTGCAGAGGTACTTGCTTTCCAGCATGCGGCCGCCGCGCATGACATAGCCGTCTTCAGGGGTTCCGGCGGCGTCGAGGCTGCCACCGATCTTTGCCGATTCCTCGATGATCGTGATGTTGTGGCCGAGGATGTCTCCGTCGCGAATGAAGAAAGCGGCGGCGGCAAGCGAGGCGATGCCGCCGCCGACCAGGTAAACCGAGGAGTCAGAATCCACGTGGTTGCGCGGCATGGGGCTCACATTTTCTGTTGCGTGCTGGGCCCGTTTTTTCGAATCTCCCGGTGCGACCGTCTCGCATCCTTCAGTGCTCTCATCCTTCATGGAGGATTACATGGTCATGGCGTTGATTGCTGTATCGAATTGCACATCACTAAGCCAGCCATGGTGGAAAACTTACCCTTGAGGCACAAATGATCCCGGTCTTGCCCGGCTGCAGTCTCGTCGGGCAATGCAAACATCTAAGCACTCAGGAGAAGACGATGCCACAAAGCACGCACGATCGAGTCGCAGAGCTCCATAACCTTGCAGCCCATGCCCACTTTGCCGCGGCAACCGCGCATGGCAAAGGAGATCATCTTACTGCTCACGAGCTGTCCATGCAGGCGCACGAGCATTCCGTCAATGCCCACAAGCTTAGCGAGGAACTCGCCGCCGAAGGCGGGTAAGGCGTAGGAGGAGCATGAAAGCCGCCGTTCTTATTGCCGGCCACACGGCGCCAGGGTCCTTGCTGCAGATCGAGGAGGTTCCCCGTCCGGAAGCGCAGGCGGGCTATGTATTGCTGCGCGTGCTGGCATGCGGGGTTTGCCGTACCGACCTGCACATCGCGGAAGGGGACCTGCCACCGCTTCTTCCGAAGCTGATCCCGGGCCATCAGATTGTGGGGGAGGTGGCGGGAGGCGCGACCGCTGAGCTGCCGCTGGGCAGCCGGGCCGGAGTCTCCTGGATTGGCGGCGTCGATGGGGAGTGTTGGTACTGCCATCACGGGATGGAGAACCTCTGCGATCAGCCTACGTTTACCGGATACACGGTCAACGGCGGTTATGCCGAGTACGCCCTGGCGCGCGCAGATTTCTCTTTCCGCTGCCTGCCGGGTTGGATGACGTCCATGTCGCTCCGTTGCTGTGCGCCGGGATTATCGGCTTTCGCAGCCTGCGGGTCGCAGGCGTCGCGCAGGGCGAGCGGGTGGGACTTTTTGGCTTTGGCAGCTCGGCTAGTTTGGCGATCACCATTCTGCAATCCTGGAAGTGCCAGGTTTATGTGGTGACCAGGGGAGAAAACCATCGCCGGCGTGCCGCCGCGCTGGGCGCAACCTGGGTCGGCAAGGAGGACGAGAAGCCGCCCGTGGAGTTGGACCGCGCGATCACTTTCGCTCCCAGTGGAAAGGTGGTCGTCGGCGCACTGGCGGCTCTGCGCAAAGGTGGAGTGGTTGCAATCAATGCCATCCACCTCGACCAGATGCCTGCGTTTGACTATGACAAGCTGCTTTGGGGCGAGCGGCAGATCCGCAGCGTGGCCAATATGACGCGTCAGGATGCGCGGGATTTTCTTGCGCTGGCCAGTGAGCTGAATATCCGTCCGCAGGCCGTGGTGTTTCCTTTGCAGGATGCAAATAAGGCGCTGCTTGCGGTCAAGAATGAGACCGAAGACGGGTCGGCGGTCATTGTTCCGTGAGGCTGGAAGCTGGATGACAAAGGTGTGTGGTGATTGCATCAGGCCTGATGCAGCGCAATCTCACTTAAGGAGCGGTGATCGTTCCGTCTGCCTTCCTTAACGTAGTGATCCCCGAGGAACTTTGACAAGACTGTGACAACTTGGACGGCCAAGCGGAATAGGATTCCGAGCTGGCGAGGTTCTCCCCAGCCATTGGGTGTGGATAGAAACCCCAATGAAGGCCGCCGTGCCAATCAAGAAAAACAAGCCGGACTACCACTCGAGAGGGCACCGCGACGTGCGGCTGCCTCGACGTGACTAAAGCGCAGCTTTCGCGGGGAGGGAGGCTCAAAACGAAAGATCGCGGCCATTTAAAGGAGAAACTATATGAAATTCGCCGCTCCCTCATTGAAGCCAGTACTGGTTGGCGCTTTCGCCCTATCGCTGTTTCCTACGCTTGCGTTGGCGCAACACTATCAACAGACAAATCTAGTGTCCAATGTGCCCGTGACTCCCGCAGCCTCGGTCACTGATCCCAATCTTCTGAACGCGTGGGGACTGGTGCATGGGCCGACCACCCCTTGGTGGATTTCAAACAATGCCGGCGGTACTTCCACGCTATACAACACTTCTGGTTTAAATCCCGCTAATCCCTCAGGACAAACGCCACCACCGGCGCTGGTGCCAGTGACGATCGTGGCGCTGAACGCCCCTGGAGGCACGCCGGGAAATGGGGTCAAGATTCCCAACGCCCCAAGCCAGCCGGCTCCCGGATCTCCCACCGCCGTAATGTTCAACGGCAGCACAACTGATTTCCTTGTTGCCCCGGGCAAGCCGGCGGTCTTCTTATTTGTAACCGAGGATGGCACACTTCAAGGCTGGAACTCGTCGGTGAATGCAACCACAGCGGTCATCGAGGTTGACAATTCCCAAGTCCCAAGCAAGAACAATGGAGCAGTTTACAAGGGAGCGACCATTGCCGAGATTGACGGCAGCGAATACATTCTGGCCGCCAACTTCCGCAGCGGCCGGATTGACGTTTTCGATTCCAACTTCAAGCCGGTAAGCGTTCCCCAGGAAGCCTTTCACGATGATGGGATCCCGTCCGGCTTTGCGCCCTTCAACGTGCAGGGCATCGGACCCAACATTTACGTAACCTTCGCCCAGCAAGACTCGGCAAAACACGATCCGGTGGGGGGCGCGGGCTTAGGTTATGTTGTGGTCTTCGATGGCCATGGCAAAAACATTGCACACCTTGAGCATGGAGACTGGTTGAATGCGCCGTGGGGAGTGGTGCTGGCTCCGGCAGACTTCGGCGAGTTCAGCCATGCCTTGTTAGTTGGCAATTTCCGTGGCGGCACGATTGCGGCATTCAATCCACGGACCGGCCGGTTTATGGGGAATGTCCTGAATGCCGGCGGCTCGACGGTGAACATTGACGGGCTTTGGGCACTGGCATTCGGCAATGGCGGCGCTTCCGGTCCGGGAAGTACTTTGTTCTTTACCGCGGGCCCTGACAATGAGACCAATGGCTTGTTTGGAACTCTGACGCCGGTGACCAGCGAACTCGGGGAGGACGACGAGCAATAGCTGCGGTCGAAGTGTGCCGCGGAGAGCTGGCCATGGCCCGGTCAATCGGGTCCCGTGCCTGGCAGGCAAAGGCGACCTTGCTGCAGCAGGGAAGCCGGCAAGGCCGCCAGAGGGGGAGGTCAGAAAGAATCAGGGAACGAAATTTTGCCCCTTGGCCCAAGCACGCATGTAACCGTTCGGTTACAAATGCAAATGTAACCGAACGGTGACTTTGTAAAAAGTAACCGAACGGTGACTTTACAGGATGTAACCGAACGGTTACTATGTGTAAGATGAAAATAAGGAATATCAAGGATTTAGGCGCCTACCTGCGGGCGCGCCGCATCGAGCTGGGGATGGATCAGGCCACGCTCGCCGAGAAAGCCAGGACCAGCCGGAAATGGCTGATCGAGGTAGAGAATGGCAAGCCGGGCGCCGAATTGGGCCTGGTACTGCGCACCCTCCGTGCCCTCGACGTAGCTGTCGATCTATCGGCCGACGTCCCGGCCAGCAAGCCTGCGAAGGCCCTGAAGCCTAAGGCCGGCAAAGCAGCGGCGATCAAGCCGGCAAAGCGGCCCCGCCGCCTCCCTAGGCGGCACGACCCGGCTGAAGATATCGATGAGGTTCTTCACGCGTTGAAGAAAGCCGTCACCCGACGGTGAAATCGCCGCGATGAAGAATCCGCTGAACAATGAACTGGTGGTGCTGCTCAATGGCAGAGTGGTGGGGACAGTCGCTTCCCAGGTTGGCCGCCTCTCCTTCACCTACACGGAACCATGGAGTGAGGATCCGGAGGCCTACCCGCTCTCGCTTTCCATGCCGCTGAGCGCCGTCCGTCATGGTCAATCCAGCATCGAGCCCTTCCTGTGGGGACTGTTAGCCGACAACGCCCGAGTGCTCGAAAGGCTGGCCCAGCGTTATCATGTCTCGGCTAAAAATGTTTTTCGCCTGCTCAGCCATGTGGGGGAAGATTGCGCCGGAGCCATTCAGTTGGTTCGACCTGAACGGCTGGAAGAGCTGAGCGATCCGGAGACTCCGAAAGAGGTCGAATGGCTGAGCGAAGAAGACATCGCCGGGCGCCTTAGAGCCCTCCGCACCGATCCGTCGGCAGGGAGGACGGATCGGGACACAGGCCAGTTCTCGCTCGCCGGGGCGCAGCCGAAGACGGCTTTCCTTTACGAACGGAAGCGCTGGGGTGTTCCTTCGGGCCGAACGCCGACGACCCATATTCTGAAGCCGCCGACCGGAGCGTTCGCCGGGCATGCGGAGAATGAGCACTACTGTCTTCAGCTGGCCCGGGCTCTGGGAATGACTGTGCCCAACTCCCACATCGAGCATTTTGGAAAAGAAATTGCCATTGTGGTGGAACGCTACGATCGCCGTCGCCATGGCCAGACATGGTCGCGCATTCACCAGGAAGATTTGTGCCAGGCACTGGGCCTCCATCCCGACCGCAAGTATGAAGCCGACGGTGGGCCGGGCGTGCGCGCGATCGGCGAACTGTTGAACAACCAATCGAGCAGCCCCGGGGAAGATGTTGCCTCCTTTGCCGAGGCCCTGGTGTTTAACTGGCTCGTCGCCGGAACCGATGCCCATGCCAAGAACTACTCACTCTTGCTGGGAGCGCGCGGCGTCGTCCGCCTGGCGCCGTTCTATGACCTGGCCAGTATGCTGCCCTATAGCACGCTGGAACTGAGGCGCGTGAACCTGGCCATGAAGATGGGAGGCGAATACCTGGTGCGCAACATCGGACCCAGGCATTGGCAGCGGGTGGCAGCGCAACTGCATCTGCGGCCGGAGCCGTTCATCGAAGACATTCGGGTCATGGCCTCGGCGCTGCCCGATCATGCGGCGGCGGTCCTGACACAAATGGAGCGCGACGGTCTGAGCCATCCCACAGTGACCAAGCTGACCCAGCAATTGCAGCAAAGAGCGCAGCGTTGCCTGGCCCTGGTTGGCGGTTAGGGGTTTACGCACTGGACACAAGGCTACCGACTGACACATGCTTAGGCATCGGCCAAGCAATGACCCAGGAGCGGCACGTCAGACTTTTCAGGAACGGGCGCAACCAAGCGGTTCGAATTCCTCGTGAGTTCGAGTTTCCTGGCGAGGACGCGGTCATGCGCAAGGAGGGAGAGAGACTGATCATCGAACCTACCCCGCCTAGATCTCTGCTAGCTCTGTTGGCAACCCTCAAGCCGCTCGAAGAAGATTTTCCGCCGATTCCTGATCACGTTCCTGATCCTGTCGATCTGTGATGCGCTACTTGTTCGGCACCATTATTGTTTCCGATCTGATCCGCAATCCACAGGGTAGCGGAACATAAAACACTAGCATCATCGTCGCTGCGGAATTGCGACATGGCGCTGCTCGCGTTCAAGAATAAAACCGAGGATGGGTCGGCTGTCATTTGTTCCTTGAGAGTGGAATTGGATGGGCAGTTGCGAGAAGGAAAGGCGCACCACAGGTCCCTCGGCTCCCTCCGGATTTCCTGTCAGGCTTGGTGGCGTCGGCAACACCTCGTGCGGCTTTCCTTGAAGAAAGCCGCATACGTGGCCGTTGGTTGGTGCAGCGTGTAGGAAATCCGGAGTCCGCTCGGGATGACAAAGTTTAAGGGGTTGGCGGACTTTGGCGTTGGTTATTTGGATGGAGGGTTCTGACATTTGTTGCAGCCGAAAGGGGAACTGCAGGTCCTTCGGCGGGCCGGGGCAGGCGGGATGACAAAGGAGGATGGTGGTGACTTTTATTCAGAACTTTCAGTTCGGACGGATAGAAAAGGAACAGCATATCCTCCGCTTCCTTCGTCAGTAGATGAGCTTTAGGGAGAATTGGATTTGGCGGGAGGTGCCGGCGGTGCGGCTGATTTCGCCGAAGCCGGAGCCGAGCAGGGTGTTGGCCGGCAGGCCCATGTTGACGATGTTGAAGAGGTTGAAGAACTCGGCGCGAAATTGCAGATCCATTCGCTCGATGCCACTCGAGCGGTGACCGATGGCCGTGCTCTTGATTAAGGCAAAGTCGTAGTCGTAGTAGGCCGGACCGCGGAAGGTGTTGCGTCCTAAAGTGCCGAAGCGCCCGTGGTTCGGGCCCGTGCCCCCAGGCACATTGATGGGAATGGAGAAATACGAGCTGTTGTTTGCGCCCAGGCCGAAATAGTCCTCGCGGACCTTGCGGGCGGTGGAAAGGTGCGGAATGCCAACCTGGTCAGGGCGATCTGCGCCGATGGTTCCAGCGTCCGTCTGCTGCACGCCGGAATAGATAGTGAAGGGCGATCCGCTGGTGATAGTGGAGATGCTGAGCAGCTCCCAACCCCCAGTGACGGCTCTACCAAGCGGCTGCAGGAACCCGATGCTTTCTCCGTGAAGGTCCTGCGCCAGGCTAAGGGTGAAGACATGAGCCACGTCGAAGGTGGATGGCCCCTTCTCCGGATGCGTGTTGAAGGGATCCTGAGGCGCGGTCTGGGAGATCGCGCCTGAACCGCCGGTGATGAATCCTCCAATGACAGAACTGGTTTCGTCGAGAGATTTTGACCAGGTATAGCTGGCCTGGAGCCCAGGGCCGCCATGGGGGAGAGTTCCCTGCAGCGAGGTCTGTAAGGCGTTGTAGGAGGAGTGGGCGGTGTTGGTGATGACGTTCTCGGTGCCAAAGCCGCCGATGATGTTCCCCGCCTGGTCAAACTGGGTATAGGGAGCGAAGCTCGGACCCGCACCCGCATAGCCGTTGAAGAAGCTCATCCGCGGCAGCTTGGCGGCGGCCGTGCCTATGTAGGTCGCATCGGCTACCAGGTTGCCGAAATGGCGTTCCAGTCCGAGAGTCCAGGTTTGCAGGTAGGCGTTGCCGAAGGTGGGATCGATGCAATTGATGGTCAGCGGAGTGATCAGGTGGGCGGGCGAGAGCGCGGCAAGATCCCGCTGGTAGCGGTTTAGATCCATGACGGTGTTGGCATGGACAGCCTTGGTGCCGTTGGCAAAAATGTTCTGCCCCTGGGGCGTGTAGGCGAGGGGCAACTCGTTCGACGTGATCTGGAAGCCATACGGGATAGGCGCTGCGGCCGCGGAGGTGAGGCGGGGATCAACGGCAAATGGAATCGAGCCGGTGAGCGAATTGTCCTGGAAAAGATTGGGCGGGATGGTGGTAATTGCGCCGCCGGCGCGGAGATGAATCTGCGCGCCGGCCAGCCAATCGAGCTGGACGCGCGGTCCCAGGCCATCGAGATTGAAGCGATACCCAGGCTGTGGATTGACGACGAACTGTTGCTCAACGCCAGAGGGGGTGTTGGAAAAAGCGAGGCCGGAGGTTCTCTTGGCGCGCTCGGTGACAGGCGTGTAGAGCTCGTAGCGCAGGCCGTAGTCGAGCACCAGGCGGGGCGAGATCTTCCACGTGTCCTGGGCAAAAAACGCGAAGGCATTGCGGTTGATGGCGGCGGCTCCGATGTGCTGGCCCCCGGAGAAGTAGGGGGGCGCGACGGCAACGGTGTAGACGAAGGGGCTTCCGCTGAGCAGGCCGGAAAGCGTGTCTGGCAGCGGATCGCCGGCGTGGATATTGTGCTGGCCGCTTTGCGAGGGAATGTTGATGGGGGAATAGGCGGTGCCTCCGCCAAAGTCATATTCGCCATCTGGGCTGATACCGAAGTAGCTGGTGTCGCGGTTCAGGCGCATCTCGCCGCCCGCCTTGAACGTGTGACTGGCTGTGGTGAAGGAAATGTTCTGGCGGAGCTGGAAGAGATTGCCGTAGACGGTGATGACCGTTCCCGCAGGCTGGTTGAATGGCTCGTAGGAACCGTCGTTAAACTTGACGGCGGGATCGGTGAGGTCGGTGGTGGGAAAAGAGGGCGTGGAACGGGTGACGCTGGCGGAGGATTCCAGAACCAGGCGTGGAGAAACGGTGCGGGTGAAGGTGAGAACGAGGTTGCGCTGGTGGTCGATGTAGCGAATGCCGAAGGCGGGATCGATGGTGGTCTGATCGGGGTTGGTCGTTGGGCCGTACAGGTTGTTGAAGTTGAAGCGGGCAAAGAACTGGGACCGGTCGGAGATCTGGTGATCGAGGCGCACGGAGAATTGGTTCGCGTTGGTCACCACGGGGGAGGAAGAGGCGTAGGTGTGGACGCCATAGGGACCCAACGGATTGTTGGGTAATGGGTAACGGGCCAGGACACGGGCGATGCCGGGATCAACCGGGACCAGCAGGGTGTCGCCGGGGAAGGCGGTGGTGTCCTGGCCGGCGCGTTCCTGGGCGGTGGGGACGGGAAAGACCTGGGTCGTTCCCAGGTCCTGGCGAAAGCCCTGGTATTGGCCAAAGTAGAAGGTCTTGCCGGAGCCGTTGTAGAGATGCGGAACCACAACGGGACCGCCGTTGGTAAAGCCGAACTCGTTGCGCCGAAAGGGCGGGAGACGGCCGGGATTGGCGATGGAGGAGTAGTCAAAGTAGTTCCTGGCGTCCAGGGCCGAATTGCGCAGGAACTCAAAGAAGGAGCCGTGGAAGCCGCTGCGGCCGGAGCGGGTGACGATGTTGGTGAGACCGGAGGCTCCGCGACCGATCTCGGCCGGCATCCACCCGGATTGGGATTGAATTTCCTCGACCGCGTCGACGTTGAAGTTGCTGAAGGTGGAACCGCCCATCTCGGGGTCGCTGATATCGGCTCCGTCCATGGTGAAGGTGGCTTCGACGCCGCGCTGGCCGTTGATGGCGAACTGCTGGGTGAAGTTGGTGGCTCCATTGGCATCGGTCATGGTGCCGGCCGCCAAGAGTAACAGTTGGCTGAAGTCACGCTTGTTCAGGGGAAGCTCGCTGACTGCGTGGCTGGAGAGCGCCACGCCCCCAGTGGTTTCCGAATCCGTCACCACTGCTTGCAGCGACAGAGCTCCCTGGGCGATGAGGGTGAGGACGACGTCGCGCGTTGCGAGATCGATGGGTTGCGGGTAGGCGATGCGATGGCCGTCCACAGTGACAAAGAGAGTAAGACTACCGGGCGGTAGCTGGCTCAAGTGAAAGGTGCCATCGGGATGCGTCACTGATACAGCTTTCTGGCCGGAGGTTGCGACGAGTTCTATGGTCGCCCCGCTCAGTGGGTTCCCTGCTGCATTGCGTAGGACCCCTCTCCAACCTTCGCTACCGGTGACCGGCTGCTGCGCGCACAACGGGAGGCAAAGAGTTATCGAGACCATGACTGCGAGGACTAACTTATTGCCACGGGTCAAAGCAGTTATCGCATCTTCGCTATTACGCTGGTGTGGACGGAGTTGGTTATGTGCAGCCGACTCTCGATAGCCGGCTGCGTTGGGACTCGTTCTCTTGCGCACATCAATAGCGAAAATGTTTAGCTCACTTCTTTAGAAAGTGCTTGGAAGACAGGACTGGTTGCGAGACAATCGACCGGTCAAAAAGTACAGCCAAGAGGCATGCTATCGTGCTTTGGCCCGAAAGCGATCTTTCGGTGTCTTGGCATTCCGGGTTCAGAGCGCTTGGAGATGACCTGGGGGAGTTGCCTTCCTCAGCACGGGGCCATTGCACAGAAAGAGAGACAGTGTCTCTGGCATCGTGTACACTGCATGCCCAGGCAACAAGGACGTGCCGGCCACCCCCTGCTGCAGGCGGTGGCGGCAACCGTTGCCGGCGAGCTGCGCGACCATCGGCCTGCTAATAGAACTGTCAAGGAGAGAAGACTATGAGCTTTTGCCAAACCTGTGGAACCAGCTTGCCCGACGGGAGTCCGACCTGCACTGCATGCGGAGCTACTCAGGGTGCAGCAACTGCCGGCGCTACGCCGGGCGCGATACCAGACGCAATCCCCGGTCCCATTCCGGGAACGATACCCGCGGCTGCTCCCCTACCCGCTGCCGGGCTTACCCCGAACGTTGCCGGAGCACTGGCCTACCTGGTCGGGGCGATCACGGGAATTCTGTTCCTGGTGATCGACCCATTCAAGGCCGACCGCTTTGTGCGCTTTCATGCGTTTCAGTCGATTTTCTTCAACCTGGCGTGGATTGCCTTCTGGATCGTTTGGATGATCGTCGGGGTGATGCTGGGCGCCATCTCGCATGGGTTGTTTTTCATCATCCAGTTGCCCATCAACCTGCTGATCACGGTCGGTGGTTTTTGCCTGTGGGCCTACCTGATGTATACGGCCTACCAGGGTAAGACCTTCCAGCTGCCGGTGATTGGCGCGCTGGCGGCGAGCCAGGCCGGTATCGCGACGACGGGCACCGGACAGCGGCTGTAGGGTTTCCTGGGGAGCCGGCCCGGCTAGCCGGGCCGGCTCCCCGAGTGCCATATAGCAAGCCCAGGACGGCTACCCGGATTTCCTGTGCGCTGCTCTAGACAGGTCTGCGTATGCGGCTTTCTTCACGGAAAGCCGCACGAGGCTCCTTGGTTCCACCAACCTGCACAGGAAATCCGGGTACCGTCCTAGGCTACTCTCAGCAACTCTCAGCCCCTTCGACAAGCTCAGGGCAGGCTCTTCGACAAGCTCAGGGCAGGCTCTTCGACAAGCTCAGGGCAGGCTCTTCGGGGCTGGTTCTGAGCCGGCGCACCAGGCTTAGATATACTGGGCTTAGCGTATATCCAAGATGAGAGAGGCGACGCCGTGCAGGTATCTAAGTGGGGAAATAGTCTTGCTGTTCGCTTGCCAGCTGCGGTGGTCGACGTCCTGGGGCTGAAGGAAGGCGACCAGATCGAAGTAAGGATCGCCGGTCCTAGGGAGTTCGAGATTAGCCGTGACCGCAGCCGGGACGCGGCACTCGAGCGATTGCGGAAACTTCGGCGTCGTCTACCCTCCGGTTTTACCTTCGACCGGGTAGACGCGAATGAGCGGTAAATCCTTTCTCGACACCAGCATCTTGATCTACGTAATTTCGCTGGGGGATGCTCGCGCGGCTAAGGCAGAAGAACTTCTGGCGGACGGCGGGTATATCAGCGTGCAGGTCTTGAATGAATTCGCGGCTGTTGCTCGCCGCAAGCTGAAGATGCCATGGCACGAGGTTCGTGATGCGTTGTCTGCCGTCCGGACTTTGTGCGAGGCTCCCGCTGCTCTCTCAGTCGAAACTCATGAGGCTGCACTGGAGATCGCTGAACAGTATGGCTATCACGTCTATGACGCATTGATTCTCGCCGCGGCTCTCGATGCGGATTGCGACACTCTATACACAGAAGATATGCAAAACGGTCAAAGGGTCGGAGCGATCACCATCCGCAATCCATTTCTGATCGGGTGAACGGTCATGTGCGCCGTCCCTTCAGCACTCCCGCAGCCTATAAAGGAACCGTTCCAACAGGGTCATGAAGAGTGACCCTTAGCAGGACAGATCAGCGGTTCGGGTTAAGAAGCTGGCCAATTGCGAACGACTTTCCTAGCCTATCGAAGTGGCAGGCCAAGGGTCTTGCCTTGCGGCCAAGGGGTCTTGCCCTGGGGGAGCGTGGACGTTAGATTACATTTGGCTGGCTTCCGGCTTTTTTCGCCGTTCTGCCGGCGTAGGCATACGAGATCAGGGACAGCCCCATGGGCACATCCACAAGGCAGCTACCCGGGGAGATCGACCGGATTACGCGAGCCATTTTTGAACATGCGTCACTGATCAGCCGCGAGCAGCAGCTGGAAGAGCTGGTGCGCCTGAACGCCGAATTTGCGCGCGATCTGGCGCAGGCGCAGCATTGCAGCCTGTGGCTGGTGGACGAGGGCAAAGGACAGCTCTGGACGGAGGTGGCGCGCGGAATAGCGCCGATCCGGATCCCGTTGGGTGAAGGAGCCGTGGGAAGGTGCGTCGGCGAGGACAAGGTGCTGCTGGTGAATGATGCACTGGATGGGGATGTGAGCAGTCCTCATTGGATCACCGGGTTCGCGACCCAGCAGATGCTTTGCGTGCCATTGCGGGTCGAGGGGCGGGTGATCGGGGCGCTGGAAGTGCTGAATAAACCGAGCGGCTTTACCGAGGGGGACGCCGAACTGCTGGGATTGCTGGCGCACTTCGCGGCCAACGCGGTGGAGAGCAAGCGGCTGCGGCAGGAGGCAATCAAAGCCAGGATGATGCAACATGAGTTGAGCCTGGCAATGGATGTGCAGCAGCATCTGCTGCCCCAGGAGCAGGAATGCGTGCAGGGGCTGGAATGTGTGGGCTTCTGCCGTCCGGCGAAGTCGGTGGGTGGCGACTACTACGACATGCTTCCCTTGCCCAGCGGCAGCTTCGCCTTCACGCTGGGCGATGTCTCGGGCAAAGGGATACCGGCCGCAGTGATGATGGCCAGCATCCAGACACTGTTGCATAACCTTCTGCAGCGCGAGCCGGTAGAGGTGGCTGCTGTGGTCAGCGATTTGAACCGTACGCTCTTCGGTTGTTCGGTACCGGATCGCTACTCTACCCTGTTCTGCGGTTTGATTTCGCCCGACCGCAGATCGATCACCTACGTCAATGCCGGGCACGTGCCACCGCTGTTGCTACACGCGGACGGCAGACTCACCACGCTCGAAGGCGGAGGCATGCCGGTGGCCATGATTCCCGAGTGGCAATACCAACAGTTCACGGTGGAGTTGCAGCCGGGGGATCTGCTGGTGGTGGTTTCCGACGGCATCATGGAGGCACGCAATCCAGACGGCATCTTCTGGGATGATAAGGAGGTGCCGTTCATCATCCGCCAGCACTGGGATTCGCCGATGAAGAGCTTGCCCGCTGCCCTCTGCACACACGCCGACGCGTGGACCGCCGGCGCAGAACAATATGACGACATGACGGTGGTCGGGCTGCGAGTTCGCGGTTGATGGGTTTGCGGCACAGGCCCAGAACAACGCTGGTGCTGCTGGCGTTTGCGGCAATTCTGGCTGGCGCGCGGGGGCAAACACGAGCTGACCTTCTGCGCGGGGCGTATGGACCCTATCGCGCCAATAACGACCTGCTGTTTTATCACCTCGATGTTCGGGTCGACCCGGAGACGAAGTTCCTGCAGGGCAAGAACACGATTCGCTTCAGGATGCTGAAGGACGGCAGACGGATCCAGCTCGATCTGCACCGCGCACTGCATGTCGACAAGATACTTTTGGGGACGGTCCGGCTTAAGTACAAGCGCGAGGAAGGAGCCGTCTTCGTCGACTTTCCCCAGACGCTGCAGGCGGGCCGCGTTTATACCATCGACTTCTACTACTCAGGCCATCCGGTGGAGACGGGAAGGTTCGGCGCCATCACCTTCCGCAAAGACCCGGAAGGCCATCCCTGGATCAACACCGCGTGCGAAGAGACGGGCGCCAGCGTGTGGTGGCCGAACAAGGACCAGTGGCGCGACGAGGTGGAGAGCATGGAGATCAGCGTGTCTGTTCCCAACGGCCTGGTCGACGTCTCGAACGGAAAGTTCATGGGCAAGACTGACCTGGGCGACGGGTATACGCGCTGGGATTGGCTGGTGCACTACCCCATCAACAACTACGACGTCTCCCTGAACATCGGCAATTATGTGCACTTCGCCGACCGGCTGGGAGACCTGCCACTCGATTTCTACGTGCTGCCGGAAGACAAGCCCAAGGCGGAAAAGCAATTTACGCAGGCGAAGGGGATGCTGCAAATATTTGGACACTATTTCGGTGACTATCCCTTTCCTGAGACGGCTACAAGCTGATCGAAGTGCCCTACTCCGGGATGGAGCACCAGAGCGCGGTGACCTATGGCAACCACTTCACCAATGGCTACCTGGGGCGCGATTGGGTGGGCGGCGGCCTCAGCCTGCGATTTGATTTCATCATCATCCACGAGAGCGCGCATGAATGGTTCGGCAACAGCATCACCGCCGCCGATCGTTCGGACATGTGGATTCATGAAGGCTGGGCCACTTACCTGGAGAGCCTCTATGTGGAATCGCGGTGGGGACGAGCCGATGCGCTGAAGTACTTGAATGGATTAAAGGCCAAGGTCAAGAACCTGCAACCGATTGTCTCCGCGCGGGGGGTTAACAGCACGCCGCCGGAGGACCAGTACTTCAAGGGCGCGCTGTTTATCAATACCCTGCGCAGCGTGGTGAACGATGATGCGCGGTGGTGGGCGCTGCTGCATGGCTTCTATCAGCACTTCAAGTATCAGACCATCATGACGGAGGATGTGGTCGACTACTTCAACCAGGAGACGGGGATGAATCTGACGCCGATCTTCAATCAGTATCTGCGGCACGCGGCACTGCCGGTTCTGGATTTGCAGTGGAACCCGGGCAGCGTCCGCTACCGCTGGGAGGCCGATGAGCCGGGGTTTGCCATGCCGGTGATGGTGGGCAGCAAGGAGCACTGGCAGATGATTCATCCCACGACCACGTGGCAGACGATGCCGACTACCCTGACGAAAGACGGGTTTGAGGTCGCGACCGATCTGTTACTACATCACGGTAAACAAGCAATGACCCTTTACTATGAAGTCTGCTGGAGAGGGGTTTCGCCGTGACTCATGTAATCTCGCCTGTTGCCGCTCGCGTACTCGGATCGCTGGTGGAAAAGGAAATTACAACGCCTGAGTATTACCCGCTTTCACTGAATGCACTGGCCAACGCCTGCAACCAGAAGAATAACCGCGAGCCGGTGATGAACCTGGACGAGGACCAGATCCGGCAGGCGCTGCATCAGCTCGAAGACGACGGGCTGGCCGGCCCGGCGCGGGGCACCGACAGCCGGGTGGCCAAGTACGAGCACCGGATGCAGGAGGTGTTCAACTTTACCCGCGGGGAGATCGCCGTGGTGTGCGTGCTGCTGCTGCGCGGGCCGCAGACCCCGGGCGAGCTGCGCGGCCGGGGCGAACGCATGCACCGCTTTGAGGAGCTGAGCGATGTGCAGTCAACGCTGCAGCGGCTGATGCAGAGGGAGCCTCCGCTGGTTAAGGTGCTGCCACGGCAGCCGGGTACCAAGGAAGCTCGCTACGCGCATTTGTTCTCGGGCGAACCCGCGGAGGGGTTTGGGAATAGTGAGGTTGGTGAGTCTTCGGGGGCGGGGTCTAGTATGGCTCAGATGGAAGCAGAGATCGCTGCGCTGCGGGAGGAAGTGGCGGAGTTGCGGGCACAGGTGGAGAAGGTGCTTCGGCTGGTGGAGTAAGACCTTATGTGTGGCCATTACTGTTTCAATTAGTCGTTTCCTAAGACCTATCATGCTCTTAAAGCGCTAGCGGTTAGGGTTCGTGGTATCCCACATCTCGCGAAAAACGAGCGAGATGTGGGGCACCCGTCGTTGGTGTTCGGGACAGAGTTTTTCGAGATTCTTCCCCCGGATCCCGTCGCTTGTGACCGGGACAGAGTTTTATCAAGATTTTCCCTCCAGTATTCCGTTGTTTGTAGCCGGGACAGAGTTATTCGAAAGTTCCTCGTCCGGGGCGGATTTCCTGGTGTCTTTGGTTGGGTTCGGGATTCGTGTGTCTAGCGGTGGCTCAGGCGCAGGCTTTGCCAGCTGGCGTCGCTGGTCCAGCCTCCATCGATGGGGAGAGCCTGGCCGTTGATGAATCCGCTTTGTTCTGGATCGGAGAGGAAGAGGATAGCGCGGGCGATGTCGTCCGGCGTGGCAAAGCGGCCCATCGGATTTACTCCGATGATGTCTTCATCGGTGTAGCTTCCCAGTGCCTGGTCGGCATGATCCATCTCTGTCTTGACCCAGCCAGGACAGACGGCATTGCAACGCACACCGCGCCCTCCCCACTCCGACGCCAATGTGCGGGTGAGGCCGATCAGCCCGTGCTTGGATGCGTTGTAAGCGGCGCGGTCGGCTATGCCGGCAAGTCCGGCGATTGAGGCCACATTCACGATGCAGCCGGAACGCTGCTGCAACATCACTTTCCCGAAAGTGCGGGCGAGAAGAAAGGGCGCGACCAGGTTTACTTCCAGAACGCGGCGAAAGGTCTTCACGTCGACCGTCTCCGCCGGGGCAATCGAACTGATGCCCGCGTTGTTGACCAGAACGTCGGCGCGATTCCAGCGCAGGCGTATCGCTTCGGCTGCCGCTTCGACCACCGATTCGTCGGAGATGTCACCGGGAAAGTCCGCCGCGTCGCAGCCGATGGCGCGGATGCTGGCCAGGGTTGCGGTGCACGGTTGCAGATCCAGCAGGGCGAGTGAATAGCCGGCGATGGCGAAGATCTCAGCGGTACGGCGGCCGATACCCTGGGCCGCTCCTGTGATGATGGCTAGTTTCATGGGCAAGGAGACTCCGTTTTCAAATTACACAAGAAAGCATGCCATAAGTGTGACTTACGAGAATTCCCGCGTGCTGCATCCGGGCTTGGTATCATAGAGGCAGCCCTCCTTTACTGTCACTACCTTCTCCTCTACGCACTTCAGCGCATCACACAATCGAATACGGAAGAGGTCCAGAAGCATGGTGGCAAACGGAATCCTCTTAAAAGAGACAGCGAAGATCCGCAAGATCGCCTTCGTGGGCGACCACCTGCCGCGCAAGTGCGGCATCGCCACGTTCACCACCGATCTGCTGTCGGCGGTGCAGAGCGCGTATCCGCAGAGCCAGTGCCTGTGCGTATCCGTCAATGATATCGAGGACGGGTATGAGTATCCGGAAGTGGTTCGCTTCGAGATCGAAGAGCAGGATTTGCCGTCTTACCTGCGCGCTGCGGATTTTCTGAACATCAGCGACGTCGATATCGTGTGCCTGCAGCATGAGTTCGGCATATTCGGCGGCCCGGCTGGAGGCCACGTTCTGGCCATGCTGCGGGAGTTGAAAATGCCCGTGGTGACCACGCTGCACACTGTTCTGCGCGACCCCAAGCCCGACCAGCGACGCGCCATGGAAGAGCTGATCGCGCTCTCCACGCGGCTGGTGGTGATGGCGGATCGCGGACGGCAGATGTTACACGAAATCTATGGCGCGCCGCTGAGCAAAATTGACCTGATTCCGCACGGCATTCTCGATGTCGGATTTGTGGACCCAACCTATTTCAAAGACCAGTTCCAGGTGGAAGGCCGCACGGTGCTGCTTACCTTCGGCTTGCTCTCGCCGAATAAGGGCATCGAATATGTGCTCAATGCCCTGCCCGCGGTTCTGGCCGAGTTTCCCGATGTGGTGTACATCGTGCTGGGCGCGACCCATCCTAATGAGATACGCAATCATGGGGAAGCTTACCGGCTGAGCCTGGAGATTCTGGCCACCAAGAACAAGCTGGAGAAACACGTTATCTTCTGCAACCAGTTCGTGGACCCGGAGAACTTGAAGGAGTTCATGGGCGCCGCGGATTTATACATCACTCCTTACCTGAATGCAGCGCAGATCACCTCGGGCACGCTCTCGTTTGCCTTCGGTTCCGGCAAAGCGATCGTTTCGACGCCGTATTGGCACGCGGCGGATTTACTCGCGGACGACCGGGGCGCGCTGGTGCCGTTTGCCGATTCGGCGGCGATGGGGGAGACGATTCTCGGGCTGCTGCGCGATGACACGCGACGGAATGCGATGCGCAAGAACGCCTACCGGCTGGGGCGGGAGATGATCTGGTCGAACGTAGCCCAGCTGTATATGCACAGCTTCGAACTCGCTCGCCTGGAAGGCGCGCCCTTATCGCGAAAATCACTCGCCATCAAGACGCTGGACAAGAAGCATCGTGAGCTGCCGGAGCTGAAGCTGACGCATCTTTCGCGGATGACGGACTCCACCGGCGTCTTTCAACATGCCATCTTCAGTGTGCCCAATTTCAGCGAAGGCTACTGCACCGATGACAATGCCCGGGCCTTTATCCTGGCGGTGCTGATCGGGGAGTTGGCCGACGATGCGGAGCAGGAGCGGAGCCTGGCCAGCACCAGCGCTGCTTTTCTGCATCACGCCTTCGACCCGGCGAGCGGACGATTTCATAACCACATGAGTTTCGATCGCCGGTGGCTGGACGAGCAGGGATCGGAGGACAGTCATGGGCGGGCGCTTTGGGCGCTGGGCGTCGGCGTAGGACGATCGACGCTGCGCAATTTTCAGATGATGGCCGGGCAGCTGTTTGCGCGGGCCTTGCCGGCGTTGACCGAGTTCAGCTCACCCAGAGCGTGGGCCTTCGGGTTGTTGGGCATCCATGAGTACCTGCGCCGCTTGGGCGGGGACAGCCTGGTGAACCAAACGCGCGAGACGCTGACGGCGCGCTTGATGGAGCTCTACGACCGGCACGCGCACCCCGACTGGAACTGGTTTGAGGAGGAACTGTCCTACGACAACGCGCGGCTCTCCCATGCTTTGATTGTGAGTGGACGGGCCACGGGGCAGGAAGCGGTTTTGCAGCGCGGGCTCGAGACCCTGCGCTGGCTGACGGAGCAGCAAACCACGGAGAAGGGCCACCTGCGCCCGATCGGCAGCAACGGCTTCTATCACCGCGGCGGCGCGCGGGCTAACTTCGACCAGCAGCCGATCGAGGCCCAGGCCACGGTCGCAGCCTGCCTCGAAGCCTATCGGGCTACGGCGGATGTGCGCTGGTATGAGCAGGCGCAACACGCCTTCGACTGGTTCATCGGAGGCAATGACCTTGGTCTCGAGCTCTACGTACCCGAAACCGGCGGCTGCCGCGATGGATTGCACATCGACCGGGTGAACGGAAACCAGGGCGCCGAGTCCACGCTGGCCTTTCTGCTGTCGCTGGTGGAGATGCGCCAGGCGCAGAATATGCTGACCAGCTTCCAGCAGCCGATCACGGCGGAGGAGTACCCTCCGTTGCCCGTCTCCATGCACTAGATGCATTCTGGTTCGATTCCCTTAAAGATGTATGCCGGGAGAGCACGTTTGTGCGGATTTCCCGTGGAAAAGCTGCACAAGACTGCCCGCGGAAACGACTATAGAGGCAGGCGACAAGAAACGAGACCCCCCAATGGGAAATGCGACTGCACTGGAAAACGAGACCTCCCTGAAACTTGCTCTGAAACGTTCCAAGACCGTCCTGAAGCCAGACCCGTCACGGGTTCTTCTGCGGCAGTTTGAGCCTGGGGATGCGCGACGAATTATCGGGATCATCGAACGAATCATGGCCGTGCCGGAGGAGATGGTTGGCCCGCTGCTGGAGCAAGTCTCAGCCGGCTTTGCGCAGCGCCACCTTCATCTGCGGCAACGCTTCCTGGATCGCTTTGAGCAACTGCGGGAACTGATACCGGCACATGCCGAGTTCTCTACCCAGCGGAGGCTTCTGATCGGCGCCTACTTTCTGGCCGAATACGCACTGGAATCGGCGGCGCTGTTCAGCCCCTCGATGGTGCCGCACCCTGACCAGACGGGCTTGCCGGAGGGCGCGGTGCGCTTCGTTCTCAGCCTGCGCGCGACCGGGGAAGGACATATCTCCTCCATCACCTTCCGCAGCGGCATTGTCCATCGCGATCTGAGGATCGAGGTGGATCCGGCGGGCAGGTTGCTCACCGAGCCACGGCAGATCGCCAACACCGTGTACGAAGGGCCACTGTTCCAGCGAAAGCTCTGTGAACTGGGGTTGGAGAGCGACTTTACCAACCGGGTGCTGGAGAGGTTGGGAAGCTCTTTTGGGCTGACGACGCTGCGCGACGCGCTGGGCGCAGAGCTGGAACACTCCGGCCAGGCGCATGGAGAAGCCGGGGAGGATCAGCTGCGGGCGCAGAGTATCTGGATGCTGGCCCGGTCCAACTACGAGGTGCAGTTCGAGCCGGAGCAGGATCTGTCTGAGCGGATCATTTTTCCTTCCACGCCCTCGCAAAAGAACGGCATTGAGGATGCGCGGTTTGTGCGCTTCCGCCAGGACGATGGCTCGCATGTGTACTACGCGACCTTTACTGCCTACGACGGCAGGGTGATTATGCCGGAGCTGCTCGAGACCTCTGATTTTCTGCGCTTCCGGTTTATCTCATTGAATGGCCCGGAGGCGGAGAACAAGGGCATGGCGCTGTTTCCGCGCAAGGTGAATGGGGCCTATGCCATGATCTCGCGCCAGGACAACGAGAATATCTTCCTGATGCGTTCGGACAATGTGCACTTCTGGAACGAACGCCAGTTACTGCTGAAGCCCAAGTTTCCGTGGGAGCTGGTGCAGATTGGGAACTGCGGATCGCCCATCGAGACCGAGGCGGGGTGGCTGGTGCTGAGCCACGGAGTGGGACCGATGCGCCAGTACTGCATTGGCGCGTTCCTGCTGGACTTGCAGGATCCGTCCAAAGTGCATCGGCCGGCTGCGTGAACCGATGATGACACCGGAGCCGAGCGAGCGCGAAGGGTATGTGCCCAATGTGGTTTATTCCTGTGGAGCGTTGCTGCACCAGGGGCAATTGATTATTCCTTATGGGCTGGCGGATCATGCTTCCGGGTTTGCCACGGTGGGCTCTGGAGGATGTGCTGGCTGCGATGGAGTAGGTGTTCCTCGGTATTTGTTTGAGGTCGAGTGGAACTGCGTGTGACAAGTTTAGGGTCGCGTGTCCAGTGGACATTTGCTGGTGGAGTTCGGAGGGTGCTTCCGCTGGCGTTTGATTGAAGGTGGAGTGGAACTGCAGGTCCCTCCCACTCGGCTGACGCTCCAGTCCCACGGCAGCGCCGGGACAGGCGGGATGACAATTTCTATTCGACGCAGAGAGCGGTGTGGTTGCGGGGCGCGGAATGGGGTCGAAGAAGAGAGTCGCGGTTCTGTCTCCCGTCGCGTGGCGCACGCCGCCACGGCAGTATGGCGCGTGGGAGACGGTGGCCAGCAATGTCGCCGAAGGGCTGGTGGCCCGGGGATGGGATGTAACGCTGTTCGCCAGCGGGGATTCCCTCACCCGCGCCAAGCTCCATGCAGTCGTGGACAAGGGCTATGAAGAGGATCGCTCCATCGATCCCAAGGTAGCCGAATACCTGCACATCGCGGAGGTCTTTGAGCACGCCGCGGAGTTTGACCTGATCCACAGCCACTATGACTTTATGGCGCTGGCCTACACGCGGCTGGTGAAGACGCCGGTGCTTACCACGATTCACGGCTTCTCCTCACCGCGCATCATGCCGGTTTACCAGAAGTACAGGGACGGATATTTCGTTTCCATCAGCGATTCGGATCGCGCACCGGGCCTGAATTACCTGGCCACGGTCTACAACGGAATCGACCTCACGCTCTACCCGCTGCGAAGGAGCAGAGGGGAGGAGCTGGTCTTTATTGGGCGGATCCATCCGGATAAAGGGGTCCACCTGGCGATCGAGACCGCCCGCCGGAGTGGACGGCGATTGCTCATCGCCGGGATTGTGCAGGATACGAATTACTTCCGGGATGAGATTCAGCCGCATCTCAATGATCAGATCGAGTACGTGGGGCCGGTGGGCGTGGAGGAGAAGAATGCCTTGTTCGCGCGCGCGTTTGCCCTGCTTCACCTGAACACCATCCCGGAACGCTTTGGGCTGGTGCTGGCGGAGGCTAACGCGGCGGGGGTTCCGGTGATTGCCATGGATCTTGGCTCCTGCCGCGAGGTAATCGAGCAGGGAGTGACGGGATTTCTGGTGAACGATGTGGCCGAGGCGGTGAAAGCGCTGGATGGCGTGCCTTCGATTCAAGACGATGCCTGCCGGCGCAGAGTGCAGGAACGGTTCTCTCTCGTAACCATGGTGGAGGCGTATGAGAAGGTCTACGCGAGAATTTTCGAGATCGAGCGGGCGCGCAGGTAATCACGACCGCCAACCCCTGGGTAATGAGCGCAGGGGTTTTCCCTTTGATCATTCTGCTTAGCAGGCTAGATAATGACCGGCGGGGCCAACGATGAGCGAAGACATGACGAGCGATGAGATGGAAGGCGCGCGTTGATGCTCTATGACGGGCTGTGCGGCGTGTGCAACAGTGCCGTGCAATGGGTGATCAAACGCGACCACGCCGATCGATTTCGCTTCGCTCCTCAGCAGTCTGCCGTGGCCGCAGGCAATACTCTCCCGGCACGGGATCGACCACGAGGCGATGCTCGAGAGCAATAGTGTCTACCTGGTGCTCGATGCCGGCTCGGAAGACGAGAGGCTGTTGACGCAGTCGGACGTCACTGTGAATATGCTGTTGCTCCTGGGCGGCCGCTGGCGGGTATTGGGAAAGATGCTGCGCGCGGTGCCGTTGTTTGTGCGCAATGCTGCGTATCGCATGTTCGCGCGCAATCGCTATCGGCTGAGCAGGCCAGTATGAAGTTTGCCCTGTACCGTCCGAAGCGGAACGGATGAAGTTTGTTGGCTGATTTTCTTACGCGGACGCCGGAACCGCTGCGCGAATCCGCATGGGCTGCCGCTTCCAATAGGTCAAGGAACGCCACAGCCACTCGACCGGCCCAAACTCGAAGTAGCGCAACCAGATCGAGCTGAAGGCCATATTGAAAATCCACATCGCGGCCACGGCGTAGTAGATCTTGTAGTACTCCACGTAACCGTACCAGTGCCAAGGTCCCCAGACGTAGATCACCTTCATGGTGATGCTGGTCAGCAGGTAATTCGACAGCGCCATCTGCCCCACCGCGGCGACCCGTTGCAGTAGCCACTTCAGGGCTCCTGCCTGCAACAGAATCAAAAGCAACGCGGCGGTTCCCAGCGCGCCCGCAACCCGCGCCAGGTCATAGGGAGTCTGCGTCCACAGCAACGTTTGAAACATGTCGAAGTGTCCGGCCCAGGCTTTCCAGACGCCAAGGCCAGTCACGCTCCACGCCAGCGAAAGCCCGATCACCGCAGTCCATGCGTACGTCTTCCTACTCAGCCGGCCGGGCAAAAATCCATTCTTGTACAGCGCCATGCCGAGAAGCATCATGCCCACCCAGTCGCCGAACCCGAAGTAGGAGCCTTTGAGTTCGCCCATCAACACGTCGTGCGCCTCATGCCCCTGCGCCTTCCAGTACCCCTTTTGCATGGCGGCAATGTCCTTGTCCCTCTTCTTCGGAGTCATCCGCCACTGTTCCTGCGCATCGGTCCACTGCTTCAGGGCATCCTGGTCATCCTCGGTCAGTGGCTGGTGTTGCGCCAGCTTGGCGTTGGCCTTGGCCGCATCCTCCTTGGCGCTGGACCACATGTGATACTGCGCGCCCGTCAACAGCACGCGAATTGATCAGCAGAAGGATTCCCGCCACCCACATCAGGCGCTTGACACGAACATTGCGAAACGGAAAGAGAAACAGGAGCGCGGCCAAGCCGTAATAGAAGAGGATGTCGCCGCTCCAGATCAGGTATCCGTGCAACATGCCGAAGACCACCAGCCACATGTTCCGCCGGGTATAGATATCCGCGGCGCGTATGCCCGCGCCTCGGGCGAGTGCCCGCTCGGTCAGCAAGATCACGCCCGCCCCAAAGAGCATGGAAAACAGCGCGCGCATCTTGCCCTCGGCAAAGATCCAGCGCATGAACCAGACGGCGGTGTTGATCTTCCAATGCGGGCCGTCGAAGACCGGCTTCACGGTGCTGAGGGGAAAGGCGTAATTGGTAAATCCATAGGCGAAATCGGTGATGTTCATCACCAGGATGCCCATCAGGGAGAAGCCGCGCAGCACATCCATGCTGCTGATGCGCTCTGCCCGGGAGACGGGTTGCAGGGGATTTAATTCGATATGGGGCGGTCCGGCGAGCTCCTCGGCAACCCCGGGCGCGACACCGCCATCATCCAAAGGCCCACTCCTGTCGTGGTTGCCAATGCAGCCTCCAGAGCACTCGCGCCGTCATCTTGGCCCTGGTTCGCGCGCGTCGATTGATGGCCATCTTCCCACTCGGGCGCAGGGAGAGGCAAGCGAAATGAACGGATCATGTATCGGCATTTGCGTGTGGTTCAAGTGAAACTGCAGGTCCCATCCCCTACGCTACCCGGCTTTCTTAGGAAAGCCGGGTAGCTCGGGTCGGGATGACAATAGTTTATTGCGGTGGCCTACCTTGAGCGGAGTGGAGGTGGATGGACAGAGTCGAAAGGCTGATTAGACCTGCATAGTTGATTGTTTTTAGCCAGTAAGATCCAAGCCGGGCGATGGGCGAAAAACTAGGTCGTCCTAATGGGGCAGAGTTTCGGACGCGGCGCGGTTTCTCCAGTCGTCTATGGCGTTGCGGATGGCGGCGGGGGCCAGGTTGCTGCAGCGCATTTTGTATTCGGGAATGCCACCCAAGGCTTCGGCTACCGCCTGCTCGGTGATGGCGTAGGCTTCTTCCACGGTTTTGCCTAACACCATCTCCGTGGCCATGGAGGAACAGGCGATCGCCACGGCGCAGCCCATGCACTTGAATTTTGCTTCCTGAATCATGTTGTTGTCGATGCGTAAAGAGATCAGCACGGTGTCGCTATCGAGCGCGCTCTTGACCAGAGCCTTGCCGGAGGGCTCGGGTACGCTCCCTACATTGCGCGGATTGGCGTAATGGGCGAGTACCTGCTCGCTATACAAGGCTTATCCCCGTGGTTGAAGCGTGAAGCAGCGAAAGCTTATGATAACCCCTTATAGATGTTCTCAGACCTCTATACCAAAGCGGCCGAACTCGCCTCCCAGGGCAAACCTTTCGCCATCGCTACGGTGGTTCGGGTGGAAGGCTCTTCTTCGGCCCGGCGCGGCTCCAAGGCCATTATCGATCCGCTGGGGAAACTGCTGCTGGGATGGGTGGGCGGCGGCTGCGCGGAGAGCGCCGTACGCAGCGAAGCCATCCGTTGCATCGAAACCGAGAGGCCGCGGATGATTACCGTGGATATGAGCGATGAGCAGACTGGGCGTGGGCATGCCTTGCGGAGGGACCATGGATATCTTTATCGAGCCCGTTCTGCCCAAGCCCGAACTGCTGATCGTGGGCCACGGCCGCATCGCAGAAACGCTGGCCGTGCTGGGCGACCTTATGGGGTTTACCATCACGGTCAACGATCCGGCGGCCGATCGCAGCGCCTTCCCGCAGGCGGAGAGACTGGTCACCGAAGACTTCGATCTCACGGAAACCCCTATCGGGCCAAAATCCTTCGTGGTCATTGCCACGCAACACAAGCGGGACCATCTGTGGCTGGAAAAGGCGTTGGAAGGCAACGCCGCCTATGTGGCCCTGATCGCCAGCCATCATCGGGCCAAGCTGGTGCTCGATTATCTTCGCGCCGGGGGCGTTTCCGAAGAGAAGATCGCTACCGTTTATGCGCCCGCCGGCCTCCATCTGGGCGCGTCCACACCGGAGGAGATTGCCCTGAGCGTGATGAGCCAGATGGTGGCGCTGCGCCGGGGCGGCGCTGCGTCCAGCATCTCGAAGAAACGAGCCTCTCGGGGCGGGGTTTCGACGTGGATGCCGTCATTCGCCGGTGCGAGGCGGAGATCCTTCCCTAAGCCGCTCGTAATCCTCCTGGCTGTCGATATCCAGCAGAATTCCTTCATCCTCTACTTCAAGTTTTAGCGTGTGCTCTCGGTGTGGCTCCCGAAGATGGCACGGCAGCCTATGTCCCCTTCCAGCGCCATGACCTCGGCAAAGACAGAGCGGTCGAGCAGGACCGGGTTTCCGCGGACACCTTGGTACGAGGGGATCACAATCTGCGCCTTCGAGCGGCGATAGTGATCGGCGAGCTGAGTCGAGGGTTTCGGGGCGAACGAATGGCTGGTCCGCCAGGACGATGAGGGCGGCGGCTATTTGCGGATCGAGCGCGGAGAGCCCGGCTCGCAACGAACTCGCCATTCCCTGCTCGTATGCCGGGTTGATCACCACTTTGAGACCTTCGAGCAACGAGGCGGGGAGCTGGCGGCGGATGGCTTCCGCAGAAGAGCCGAGAACCAGGACGATCTCATCTACGGCGGAGCGGCGCACGTTTTCGATGGTCTGGCCGAGCACGGTGCTCTCGCCCAGGCGGAGCAGCTGTTTTGCTTCCCCCATGCGCGTGGACTTGCCTGCGGCCAAAATGATGGCGGCCACTTGCGCGCGGGAATGTAGGCTGTTGGCAATGAATGCCTCCTCTGGCTCTATCTACCTTACTCGCCCCGATGTCCTGCTCAGACTGGAGGGACTCCTGGAGCTGATGGTTGCATGCATCGCTTATCAACGTCTCTATCCACACCACTGGGGCGTGTTTGCCCTGTTGTTTCTGGTGCCCGATATCTCTCTTCTTGGCTATCTACGCTCTGCCAACAAAGCATCGGCCGCCTTTTACAACCTCGTCCATAGCTATGTGCTCCCGTTCGGGCTGGGCCTGGTTGCCTGGGACCGGGGTTCTGTGCTGGGCGGTCAACTCGCACTCATATGGTTGTCGCACATCAGTTTCGACCGGTGCCTTGGGTACGGGCTGAAGTTTCCCGAGTCATTCCGCTATACCCACATGCAGCGGTCGGCGGCTATCGGTGATACTCCACTGGCGGGGAAGATCTAGGAGGATCTCTGCGGTTGCTGTACCCTTTCCAAGGGCATCCAAGGTGTAAGTGAAGTCGAGCTATCGATGCGCCCGGGAGTAACCAGATGCAGCGCAAACCGAGCCTGTCCGCAGTTCTTTTGCTCGTCGGCCTTATCCTCTTTCAGGGTCTTGCTCCCGATCTTCAAGCGCAGGCGGCGCCGCCGCCCACGCCGCAACAGTTGGATCAACTGCTGGCTCCGATTGCTCTCTACCCCGACTCTCTTCTGGCCCAGATCACTACCGCCTCCACCAATCCGCAGGAGATTCTGGATGTAAACAACTGGCTGGCGCAGAACAAAAACCTGACCCTCTCCCAGTTGACCGCCGCTGCCCAGCAACAGGGCTTCGACCCGGCATTCATTGCTTTGGTCGGCTTTCCCCAAGTGTTGGGGATGATGGCGGAGAATATTGACGATTATGCCGCCATCGGGGCGGCGGTCACGGCGAATCAGGATGAGGTGTCGGCATCGATTCAACGGCTGCGGGCACAAGCCTACGCAGCGGGCGTCGCTGCGCAGCACCCCGCAGCAACAAGTCGAGGTGCAGCAGAATGCGGGCCAGCCGATCTACGTGATCCAACCGGCGAATCCGCAGGTCGTGTACGTACCGCAATATAACCCTACGGTGGTTTATGCGGGGAGCGGCCTGAACGCGGGGTTGATCACCTTCGGCATTGGCATCGGCATTACCGCGCTGCTGGTCAGCCAGCCCTGGGGATGGGGTGGTTGGGGATGGAATTGGGGAGCGCGCCGGATTTATTACAACCGTGGTCCTTGGGGCGGTTGGGGAGCGGGCTACCGTCCTCCACAGCCGTGGTATCGGCCGCGCCCGGTGCCATATAACCACCGACCGGGATATGGCGGCAATTGGGGCTATCGGCCGCCGAACTACCGGCCGCCCGCACCTGTTCGTTATCCCGGTCTTACAACCGCCCGGGAACCGGCCTGGGTATAACCGGCCGATCAATCAGCCGGGCTATCGTCCTCCTGCCAACGGAGGCCGGCCGACGATCCAACCGGTGAAGCCGGGGACGCCGGGGTACCGTCCGCCGCAGAACAGACCGCCCACAAACCAGCCCGGGCGGCCGCCTAACCGGCTGCCAACGACCCAGCCGGCCCCGCAAAGGCCGCCACAGCAGAGGCCGCCGGTGCAGAGGCCGCCGCAGACCAGACCTGCTCCACAGAACAGGCCTCCACAAACAGGCCGACATCGCAGATCAGGCCGCCGTCTAACCAGAATCGACCACCGCAGCAGCAGAGACCACCGCAGCAGCAGCCGCCGCACAAGGCGGGAACGGTCAACGGGGTCCGCGGTAGTCGTTGACGGGCATGTAGCCGCGCGGGGATGACATGAGGAAGCCCAGGATTGCATCCTGGGATTCTCAGCCGTCCCTTCGGGACTGTTCGTGGCTCTCGTTGTGTACCCAGTCATCAGATCGCGTGCGGGACGAGGGAGATGCAGCTCCCTCGCCTGCGCTTGGGGTGACATAGTTCACGGCTGTGGCCCAGCTTGGCATCGGTGGCGGTGGATGGTCAGAGTCGCAAATGAAAGCCAAGTTGAACGGGGCCTTGGCGCATCTCTGATAAGTCCGCGGTTTAGGGCTTTGACCATGGGGGAACGATGCTGTTCATGCGGGCGTAGGCTATGGATTGGCCCATGTGTTCGTTGGCGTGAACGATGATGCGCAGGTACATGCCATCGACGGTCACCGTTTTGTTGTCTATGCTGACCTTGCGCTGATAGTCTGCCGGCTTCAAGTTGGGCGCGGGCCGTGGCTACCGCGTCGAGCGAACGCTTCAACCAGTCGATGACGTCGGCCTTGGTGGTCACGGTCTTTTCCATGCTGACCTTCACTCCGGTTCCTTGGGACCGGTCACGCTCAATAGATAGAAATTGGCGATGGCGATGTGCATGTAGACTTCGCCGATCGAGCGCACTCCGGGGGCGGGACGCCAGGAGAATTTTTCGGCCGGAGTGGCCTCGGCGAGCGCCAGCAATTGCCGGGAGACGTGGCTCCATTCGCCGTCATAGCCTTCCCAAAGGCCCTCGTTCTGCGCGTGGATGGTGGCTGTGCTCAAGAGCACGAACAGTAGAAGCGTCTTCATCGGGTTCCTCCGTATTCACGTTTCGCTTATTCCAATCCGAATGCCGTTTTGTAAGCATCCTCGGCGGCTGCTGCTTCCGCTTCCGTGAGTTGGGCGAACTCGTGTTCGCGGGCGCGTTTCGACAGCTGCCCGCCATTCTGGTGGAGAAAGCGGAAGAGCAGGTCGATGGTTCGATCGGGCATGTCCGACGATGGTTTCTACGCGGCCTCGAAATTGATCGTAATGCAGGAGAAATTGGGTTTCCCGGGGCAAATCCTCTTCGATCGTCTTGCGCACACAGGCGTAAAGAAACTCGGCGTGCGGCGTGGCGTCGAAGAAACGGTAGAAGTCTGCCGTTTCATTCAGGACCTCGACATTGCCGTCCCCGGTTGGCCGCCAGTCGATCACCGGCAGCAGCCGCCTGGAGTATCCTCGAGCACGGCGCGATATTCATCGAGCCGCTCGAGAATGGCCGCGGAGATGGGGAAGACAATTCCCGACGGATTGAAGCCTCGTTGCGCCAGCACATGATGGATGAGGTAGCGGTGGATGCGGCCGTTGCCATCGACAAAGGGATGGACGTAGACAAACCCGAAGGCCAGAGCGGTGGCGGCGATCACGGGATCCAGAGCTTGCGCCGGTCCGCGGTCAAAGGCAACCATGCCGTCGATCAGCGACCGCAGATCGTCGGGACGGGCACTGATATGGTCGGGGATCGGCATGCGCGTATCGCGATCGTGCTCGCCGACAAAACCTCCTTCCTCCCTGAGCCCAAGCTTGACGAAGCGGGCGTCGCCGATCACGATGGCCTGCAGCCGCAGAAGTTCTTCGAGATCGACCGGCCGCCGTCCAGCCTCGGCGATGGCTTGACCCCAGCGCCGGATCCGATCTTGCGAAGGGCGCTCTCCTTCGATGGCGAAACTCGAGCGCGAGTCCTTCAGCAGCAGGAAAGCCGCGGTGCGCACGAGCAAATCCTTGGGCACCGCGGCAACCGCTTTTTGCGCGCGCTGGGCCAGGTCCATGGCGGCAAATGCTTCGGTTGTCTCAGTGCGAAAGACCAAGGGGCAGAAGGCAGGGGTGCCGGGCAGATTATTGCGGACCCGATGGCGGGGCGAGTTTTCACCCGGAATGGCCCATTGCTGTTGCGGGTCGACGACCGGCTCATAGTTGCCGGTACGCGCGTCGGGTAAATCGAGCCTCCGGTCGAGGAGCCATTCATAGAGGAACCAGAGCCGCCGGGCATACCCCCCGGTTGGCTTGGCGCGAACGATGGCCTCGATCTCCGCCGGGGTGACGGCAGCGAATAACCGCTTGAGGACGGCGAGGTCCAGGCCTTCGTTTTTCAGGGCAAAGGTGAGGTGCCCTTCCAGATCCGGCGAAGGGTGTATGGCGAGGGGTGAGGATTCGCCATCCCCCCTCATTCCGGGTGCGGTGGTGTTCGCTGGTCGCGAAGAGGGTTCGGGGTAGAGGGACCTGGAGGCGATAGGCGTCGATGAGGGCCGCATAGCCGGCGGGGGTCGCCTTTTCGGGCAGGGCAAGGCCGTGAAAATTGGTTATGGGGCCTGAAAATTGATTAGTGAGGGGCCATTCTCGCTGAAAACCTGTTTGGGGGACGTGAAATTTGGTTTCTAGCGAGATTATATGTGAAAAATGGTTATTGATCGTGAAAAACGATTATTTTGGAGCAGTTTTCTGCGAAAAATGATTACAGGCATCAGCCGCCAGCCTCCGTAGAACGGCGCGGATAGGCTAGGAATGCGGCTTCATTTCGCTCGAGGTGCCGCCGGCGGCGGGAACGTAACAGTTTCTGGTGTAGTCCATCACCATGCGGTCGGCGCTGAAGCGCCAGCCCAGGGTGCGGATGGTGCGCTTCATGCGGGTGATCCAGCCCCGCGGCAGACCGTCCCGGTCACGATGATAGTAGAGAGGAATCAATTCCTCTTGCAGAACGCGATAGAGGTCTTCCCCGTCGCGGGTGTCATGCACATCCATATTGGAATGGGTTCGGCCGTTGCCGATGGCGAAGCCGTTGAGGCCGTCGTAGGCTTCGGCCCACCAACCGTCCAGCACCGATAGATTCAAGCCCCCGTTCAACACCACTTTTTGGCCGCTGGTGCCGGAGGCCTCAAGGGGACGGCGCGGATTGTTCAGCCAGACGTCCACACCCTGCACCAGATAACGGCCGACATTGATGTCGTAGTTTTCGATGAAGACAAACTTGTCTCCAAATTTGGAGTCGCGCATCATCTCGGCGATCTGCTGCAGCACCAGCTTTCCGGGCTCGTCGTGGGGATGGGCCTTGCCGGCAAAGAGGAACTGCACGGGACGCTTGGGATCGTTGACCATGGAGGCCAGTCTCTGGAGATCGGCCAGGATCAGGTTGGCTCGTTTGTAGGTGGCAAAGCGGCGCGCGAAGCCAATGGTCAAGGCATCGGGAGAGAGCACTTTGCTGAGCCGGTGCAGGGTCTCCTCCGGCTCATCGCGGCGTTCGGCCTGCTCGCGGGCGCGACGGCGCACGAAGTCGATGAGCTGCGCTTTGAGGCTGAGATGGGTTTCCCATAGTTCGCCATCGTCCACGTTTTCGATGGGCTCCCAGGTGCGCAGCCAGGAGCTCTTGCCCTGCCATCCGACGCCGAGATGGCGATCGTAGAGGCGAGACATTTGCGGCGCCAGCCAGGATGGGACATGGACGCCATTGGTGATATGCCCGATGGGCACTGCGTCTTCCGGCTTGCCGGGGTACAGGCCCTTCCACATGGCTCGGGAAACCTCGCCGTGCAGAGAAGAAACCGCGTTGGCGCGGCGGGAGAGCAAGAGCCCGAGCACGGTCATACAGAAGGGCTCATTGTGATCGCTGGGACGCTCGCGGCCAAAGCCCATGAGCCTCTCGTGGGAGATGCCCAGTTGCTCGCGCAGGGGGCCGAGGTGCTCCTCGATGAGATCGCCGTGGAAGCGGTCGTGACCCGCGGGTACCGGGGTGTGGGTGGTGAAGATCACTTCCCGGGGAATCTCATTGGCAGCGGTGTCGAAGTCCAGGCCTTCTTCCTGCATGCGATCGCGGATGGCCTCGAGCACGGCGAAACCGCTGTGGCCTTCGTTGAGATGGAGCACTCCAGGGGAAATGCCCATGGCCTTCAGGGCACGAAAGCCGCCGACGCCGAGGAGCAGCTCCTGGCGAATGCGGGTGCGTCCGTCGCCGCCATAGAGGCGAGAGGTAAGGTCGACATCCTCGGGCGCATTGCCGGCCACATTGGAGTCGAGCAGCAGAAGGGTGCAACGGCCTACCTGGACTCGCCAGACCTTGGCGCGAATGGAGCCGCCGCGGGTTTGGATTTCCACCACGACCGGTTCGCCTTTTTTGCCGATGGCGAGTTCCATGGGGAGTTGATCGACGTCGGTGCGGAGGTACTCCTCTTGCTGCCAGCCCTTCTCGTCCAGGTATTGGCGGAAGTAGCCCTGGCCATAGAACAGGCCGATGCCGATGAGGGGAATGCCGAGGTCGGAGGCGCTCTTGATGTGGTCCCCGGCTAGCACGCCCAGGCCGCCGGAGTAAATGGGCAGGGACTCGTGCAGGCCGAACTCAGCGGAAAAGTAGGCCACGGGCCGGGGCCGGAGCACGCCTGCGTTCATGGAGCCCCAGGTGCGGTCTGCCTTTAGATATTCCTGCTGGCGGCGGTAGACATAGTTGATGCGGCTGTGCAGACCCAGTTCGGTGGCGCGGCGTTCCAGTTCTCCCAACGGGATTTCGTTGAGCAGGGCGATGGGGTTTTGATTCAGCTGCCACCAGCGGGTGGGATTGAGATCGCGAAAGAGGCTGATGCAGTCGTAGTCCCAACACCAGGAGAGGTTGTGGGCGACGGACCAAAGACGCTCCTGCGTGGGGACAATAAAGCGGTCCAGAGTACGCGCCTCGCTGACCACGGGCGCGACCTGGTTGGCTGCTTCGGCCAGCGTGCGGATATCGTTTTCCCGGAATTTCCTTGGTTCTTTTGTCTGCACGACGAGGACCCCCTGCAGAATGCCGCGGTCGATCAGCGGCACTCCCAGAAAGGAGTGGTATACCTCTTCTCCAGACTCTTTGAAATACTTAAAACGTGGATGTTTACTGACATCCTCCACGGCGACCGGCAACACCTGCTCCGCGACCAGGCCGGAAAGGCCCTCGTTGATGGGCATGCGGAGGGTGCCGATGCAGCGCGGGTGAAGGCCCAGGGTGGCGGCCAGGACCAGGTTGGATCGATCCGGCTCCAGCAAATAGGCGGAGCAGACGTCGGTGCGGAAGCGCGTGGCGATCAAGGCAACCACGTTCATGAGGGTATCGGCAGGCTTGCCGCCCTCTTCGGTAAGGTTCGTGATTTCTTCCATGGTCAGGACGTGACTGGCATCAGTCTCTTCGTAGGATTGGGTCACCGGGACACCTTCGTGTTTCGATTTGGCTCAGAATGTAAATCGTGCCAGGCCCGGTGAAGATGACCTGGATCAGGGATGGCTGGCGCCCATCCGTGATTTGCTTATTGAAGAATAGTCCAGCGATGCCGTCAACCCCTTGGTATAAAGCGATAGGTGCTCGACTGAAGTAATGGGGATTGCCATTGACGGACAAGGTGCGGGGGATGGACGGAACGGCCTTCCGTACGTGGCAAAGTGAAATGGGCAGGGCCGATAGCATTCGTTTGGTGCGGGACTCAGAGAATATCCGTGCTCTCAGCGAGCTAAAGCCGAGCTTATTTTGATCACTTATGTACGGGCTGCAAGCCCGTGCCCGTTCCTTCGAGCCTGTTTTTCCGCAAGCTCGTACAGTCGCGACACAATGCTCTTCGGGCTGGTTCCGATACGGTCTTTAAAGTGTTGTCACTTATAGGCGAGCTATCTCTCCAGATCAGCCTTTGACGGGATTTGTCATTTCACGAGCAAGAGCGCATTTTCGGCGACTGAAGACTGTGCCCGATGCAGTGTCGTATACGGAGAATCCTTTCTACTGTTGCTGTCCGATCCGACGTGCTGCTCTCTTTTTCATGTTTTGCTGGATCTGCGCACGCAGAGCTTCGGGCAACGCACCTTGGGCGCGGCTTCGCTGTGCGCTGTGGACGCGGATGCTTCCAGACCGCTCCAGGTGAATTTGGGAATGGCCACGAAGGCTGGTGAGTTGTTGGCGGTTTGATCGGAAGCATAGCCTACGATTACGCCGACATCGTCGATGGTCGCCGCAAGGTAAATGTACAAGGGTGAGGAGGAGGGGATAAGGGTATTGAGGTCGGTCATTTTTCCGTTTTGCCAAAGGAAGCCGCGGCAGTTGAAGTTCGCATCGCAGGATTGGCCGACCACCTGGCCGCGATTGTTTATCGAATAGCCGACGCTGTAGTAATCCCCGGGAAGCGTGCCCAGATCCTTCATGACCCCGTTCTGCCATAGGAAGGCGTGACTGGTCAGGTCGCCGGCGAGATCCGAAGTACCGGTCACCTGGGTGAGATCGTTGATGGCGAAGGGATTGTTGTATACGCCGCCCAGGTTGCCAAGAATCGATGGTCTTGCCATTCTTCCAGAGCACGGCATGCGCAGCGGGAGTGGTGACGCAATCGCCGGTAGAGCCTGTGGCCTGACCAAGGTTGTTGATGGCGTTGGCGCTGCCTTCACTGTCGCCGGAAGGAAGCGGAAGCTGGCGAGCGCGTCCGTTGGTCCAGATGACGGGCACGGCCTGCTGGGTTTGAAAGCCTGGCGAAACCGGCTGCGCCACCGACCAGGCAACTGGGATCGAGGGTCTTGGTCTGGGAAGCTCCCGCCACCTGGCCGAGGTCGTTGTTGCCGAAACCAGCGCCGTTGTTGCCCCCGAGCAGCGGTAGCGAAACCGCCTTGCCGTTTTTCACCGTAATCGGCAGGCAGGTAAGGCCGGTGCCGGTCTCACACCAATCCTGCCCCAGAGAGTCTTTGGTGGCGGTCTCAGAGAAGCCGGCGAATTGATTGAGCAGGGCGCTGTTGGGTCCACCGAGCGTGCCCAGGTCCTTGGTTTTATTGATGTACCAAAGAACTGCGTGCTGACTGGCGTCGCCCGTCACATTGGCATAGCCGCCCAGATAGCCCAACGGGCTTATGCCGGCAGAGATGGCGAAGCTTCCTCCGAGGGGTGTACCGAGGTTGATTACATCGTATGCGGGTTGCTGGCCGAGTGCCATCACATGTCGAATACGGCGCGCTGACCATTGCGGCCATGGCGCAAAGCAAAAGCTTTTTTGATTTCAAGATGGATCTCCCTTTTGTAGTTCACACGCATGAGTGACGCCGCACAGCCGTGGGAGCAAGGCGTCTGTTCCAGCCGAGGTTGAGAGGCCACGCAGTGGACCAACGTCCAGGACATCAGGAAGGATTACCTCGACAACTTTGCAAGGATATGCCGAAAGCGGTGGGAAGCGATGATGCTTACGAGCACCGGCGGTACCTGATTGGGCACCTACGGCATGACGGGCAGCACCAGATGGGAAGGCATGGCGGGTGTACAGAAGATGCGCTGCGTTGCGGGACGTAATCGGCTGCTCCCGCCTGGTAGATGCTGGGCACAAATTTCTGGGGGTTGCGATCGATGACCGGGAACCAGGTGGATTGCACCTGCACCATCAGCCGGTGGCCCTTGAGAAAAGCATGGTCGTGATCGCGCAAGGGGATCTGCCACGGCTCTGGCTGATTCGCAGTCAGTGGCTTGGGATGTTCGTAGCTGCGGAGATAGCGGCCCCGGCGCACTTCCATGGCGATGGGTAGCTCATATCCATTCATGGAGTTGGCATACGAGGTGATTTCGTTTCGATGGCGCTCTTTTGTCCTGTCTCCGGGTAGACATCGATTAACTTGACGATGAAGTCGGAGTCGGTGCCGGAGGTGGAAGCGAAGAGGGTGGCTGCGATTTCTCCGGTGATCACGACGTCGTGGTCGAGCGGTTCGCTGATAAAGGTCAACACATCCGGCCGGTGGTCGACGAAGCGCTGATCGGCCACCTCCCAGAACCTCCACTCCAGAAACGGGTAGGTGGGCGAGATGGGCCGCGCACGATAGGGCACCGGGTTGGCGGGATCGGAGATGTATTGGCGATACTCCGGCGTGCCCGCTACCGGGGGCGAGAAGGACAGGGTTCCGTCGGCGTGCAGATAGAGGTTGGTCGGCTTCGACTGCTTGGGGGGCCAGTCGTCGTAGGTGTGCCAGGTGTTCGATCCGGACTGGAAGGTGCTGACCTTCCACGCCGGCTTGTTGCCTTGGCCATGAAGGTAATAACGAAAGAACGGGGCTTCGATGTTTTGCCGGAACTCGAGCGCGGTCTGGTGTCCGCCGAAGGAAACGGGGCCGATGCTGTCTCCGACTTTGGCCGCCCACCCTCCGTGATACCACGGTCCGGCAACCATGAAGTTGGTGTTGTCCGGGTCGTGCTGCTGGGCGTGGCGGAAGATCTGCCAGGGCCCCCAGGGATCTTCCTGGTCCCAGAATCCGGAGACATTCAAGTTGGGCACGGTGGAGCTGTGCAGCTGGTTGACCCAGGCTTCCTTTTTCCAGAACTCGTCGTAGTCGGGGTGCTTCATGACGTCGTTCCAGTAAGGAATGGATCCGTGCAGGTAGCGGTCGTTCAGGTTGGTGAGGGGACCTACGTTGAGATACCAATCGTAGGTGTCGTACTTATCGAAGTCGAAGTGGGTGTTCTGGTTCTTATCCGCCTGCTCCATCACTGCATATTCGAAGGTGTAACTCTCACGCAATGCTCCGTAGCGGTGATCGTCATCGTTCATCCATTGATCTACGGGCGAGGCCTGCTCGCTGATGGCCTTGAGCGCGGGATGAGGATGAAGCAGGGTTAGACCTGCGGTGAGCCCGTCGTAGGAGATTCCGTAGATGCCCACCTTGCCGTTGTTGTTGGGCACGTTCTTGATGAGCCAGTCCACGGTGTCGTAGGCGTCGTTGGTTTCGTTGGCTTGCTTGGGATCCTTGGGGTCGTACTGCGAGGTAAGCAGAAAGACGCCCTCGGATTTGAAACGGCCGCGGAGATTCTGGATGACGAAGATGTAGCCGTCGGCGGCCAGCTCCTTCCAACTGTCGGGTACCCAGTCCGCGCCTTCCTTGGCTGCGTTCTTGTCGAAGGTCTCCTGGGTGGGAACACCGTAGGGAGTGCGGGTCATGAGGATGGGCAGCGGCTCGGACTGATTGGCTTTGCTGATTACGACGGTCTGCAGGTGGACTCCGTCGCGCATGGGCACCATGAATTCCTGCACCCGGTAATTGCTCTTTGGTTTGCGCGACGGCGGCGGTGAGGCAAAGCGTGAAGAGGATTGCGAGCAGAAGCGGGCGATGGCGGGCATGGGACATGGGTTAGGAACCGTATTCTACGCCTGGAACCAGCTCCTCGGCAGGGCTGGTGCGCGCCTTGCGCAGCGCTCGTTGATAGAAGAATAAGGCGGCTCCAAAGACGATTACAGCAGGCGGCGATCAGTTTGGCTTCGAAGATCCAAATGGAGTTGACCTGGCGCGAGGGGATAAAGGCCACGACGATGCCGATGCCGGTCACCACCAGGCCAGCGACGGCGTTGGCGGTGAGGTAGTACTTGTTGGCATTGAGTTGGCTGTTCTTGCTCCAGGTGTGCTTGAGCAGAGCCAGGAACATATAGGTGGAGGGCACGAGCTGGAGGATGACGGCCAGGTCCAGCATGGTGAGGTAGGCTTCGCCCACCGAGACGCCGAGGAAGCTGGTGGCGATTAGTAACGATGACAGTATGGCGAAGAGGATCAGGCTGATGTAGGGGGTGTGGTAGCGGGGATGGACGCGGCCGATGATGGGAGGGCAGATAGCGGTCCACTCCGGCGACAAAGGGGAGGCGGGCGGCACCGCTGAACCAGGCTGAGGCGGTGCCCAGGATGGCGATGCATTCCAACAGCGCGAGCGGGGCGACGACACCGATCAGGCCGGTGCGCGTGCTCATGACGTTGATGGCCTGGAGGATGCCGGAGAGCACACCGATCTCCTTCTGGGGCATGGCGATGAGCATGGAGAGCGTGGTGCCGAAGTAGATCAAGCCGGCGATGACGCCGCCGATCAGGATGGAGATGGGGAGATTGCGTTTCGGGTCGCGGATTTCATCGCCCATGATGGAGGCGAGGTCGAGGCCGATCAGGCTGTAGCAGATGGTGCCGAAGGCGGCGAAGAGACGCCAGTCATGGAAGTCAGGATGGAGATCGGTGACGTGGAGCGCGCTGCCGTGATGGTGGAGGGTCAGGATGGCGAGCAGACAGATCATGGCGGCGCCGCCGATGGTTCCCAGGGCGCCGAGATTGCTGATCCATTTGCCCAGCGAGAGACCGCGGACGTTGAGCACCAGGAGAAAAACGATGATGAGCAAGGAGGCGATGCCGGTGAAGGCCTGGCTGTCGGCGAGCTTCTGGATCCTGGGTCCGGCGACGTATACACCGACGCCGACGCAGGAGAGTACGACGGTGGGTAAGTAGACTACGTTCGAAAGCCAGTAGCACCAGCCGGCGAGGAAGCCGTGCTCTTCACCGAAGCTACGCTTGGCCCAGAGGTAGATGCCACCTTCGCCCGGCCATTTCTGCGCCAGCTCCGTGACGGCTGCGCCTTGGGGCCAGAAGAAACAGGAGAGGGCGATTAGCCAGAGCCAGAGGGTCACCGGACCGGAGGCGGATACTGCTGGGATCAGGTTCAGGTTGGCTACGGCTACTACGAAGAGCAATACCAGATCGCGGCGACCGAGTACGCGATCGAGGCCGGGCTTTTTCTTGCCTGTTGGGATGGGTCTCGCCACTGTGGTCCTTCTCTTTATTTTGCTACTCGATCTACGGAATTCTTTGGTTGGGGCTTCGCCCCGGATTTCTGTGAGTTTCGGCCCAGGTACGCTCCTTAGTGCAAGCCGGAGCAGCCTGTTGGCACGTCAGGAAATCCGGGACGTCGGCCGCTATCCTCAAGACTGTGTCCGTTTAGCTTTCAGGCTGCAGGAAAGCTGCTCATCGGAAGCTTCAGGGCCAAGCCCCATACGCAGTGTTTACGGCGTAAATCCGGCCGAACCTGAGTTTTAGGCGACATGTACAGTCGTGCCCTGATACGGCAGGGCTCTCGGTAGGCCTCTAGCTTGCGGCCCTGGTTGCTCTGGCGAAGGTTCTTGGTGACTTGCCGGTCCAGTTCTTGAAGGCTCGCGAGAGCACTGCTGTCTCTGCGTAGCCTAATGTGTGGGCTACTGAGGTGACGGTGGTGGTGTGGTTCTTTATCAGCGATTCGGCGATGGAGCGGCGCTGGTCGCGGACCAGGCGGCGAAAGCTGGTTCGCTCCTCGGCGAGACGGCGCTGAAAGGAACGGGGCGGTAGTCCAAGCTCCGCGGCAATGGCCGGAAGGCTGATGGGACCGTGGCCAATGCGGCGGGCGATGAGATGGCTCACCTGGCGGGAAAAGCTTTCCGGTTCCCTGCTCTCGCGGGCTAGATCGTGGAGATGACGCTCCATGAAGGGCAACATCGAACGATCGGAGGAGATGGCTGCTCGGCATAGATCGGATTTCTCGATCACCAAGCGGTTGAGATTCTGGCCGAAGAAGACCGGCGCGTGGAAGGCTTGCGCGTACGCCCTCGCGGCGCGGTGGTCCGCACCTGGATGGGCGTGCTCGAAGTGGATTTCGACGGGCGCCCATTTGTCGCCCAGAAGGTTGCGTATCAGACTGCAGATGGAAGAGATCGAATATTCGGCATCCTGCCGACGAGGGCGCAGCGTGGAGTCATCTATCTGGTAGATGTAGTCGGCGGTGATGTCGCCGGGGACCAACTCCATGTGGGTTCCGCTTTGCCAGACGCTGACGTAAGACGATAACTGCTGCAGGGCAGCGCGTAGATCGGCGGAAGCTTGAAACATGAAGCCCAGGGGACCCAGTAGCTCCGGCTTAAAGCCCTGGCCTAAACGGAGGCCTAGGAATGGGTCGCTTAATACGATTGCGGCTTGCTCGAATAGGGCGACATAGCTGGCGAGGGGTATGAGTTGATAGGGATCTATGGGATGCACGAAGGGGAGAGCGTGGCGGCGGAGCAACGGGACGGTGTCGTGGCCTTGCGCGCTTAAGGCGTCGAGGATGGGCGCCAATAGATTCGCCCGGATCATTGGGGACGGCTGCATGATCGAATACCTCAAGGTTATTGCCTGTTGCGATTGAAAGACGGCGCCGCTGCTGCTTTGAACGCAGTGCGCAGGAAATTGGTGCATGTCCTGGAAGTCGGGCGACTTGGCCGTTGGCGTAAGTTATCAACAAACTGGCATCGATAGCAATGACAAAAATTGCCGATGGGGCGAGGATGAGGAAACAGACCAGCATTTGAGGGGATGAGTGGCAGCTTCTGCGCCCGCACTGAAGAAGAACGCCATCGGGATGTGGCAGATTGTGTTTTTCGTGATCGCTGCCGCCGCGCCGTTGACCGGCATGCTGGGGATTATTCCGGTGGCGATCCGGTTGGGCAATGGCGCGGGCGTGCCCGGCGCTTTCGTCGCGGCGGGTTTGATTCTGCTGGTCTTCAGCGTGGGTTATGCGGCGATGAGCCGGCACGTGGTGAACGCAGGCGCCTTCTATGCCTACCTGGCGCAGGGATTGGGACGCAGCTTTGGCGTGGGCGGAGCTTTCGTAGCAGTAGTTTCCTACACCACCATGCAGGTGGGGGTGTATGCGCTGTTTGGATTTTTCGCCACGGTGATTCTCAATCCGCTGCTTTCTCTGGCGGTGCCGTGGTACGCGTACAGCGCGGTGGCCATTGCGCTGGTGCAGTTTCTGGGCATGCGCAAGCTCGACCTGAGCGGCTTCCTGCTGGGCTTATTCATCACGCTGGAGATGGGCATCCTGCTGGCGCTCAGCTTGTCTATTGTTTTGCACGGGGGCGGACCCCAGGGATTTAATTTGCGGCCGTTCGCGTGGCGAGAGGTGGCAAGCGGACATCCGGGCATCGCCATCATGTTCGCACTGGCGTCGTTTGTGGGCTTTGAGGCTACGGCGATCTACGGGGAAGAAAGCAGAAACCCGACGCGGACGGTTCCACTGGCGACCTATGCCGCGGTTTCCATCATCATGATTTTCTTCGCGTTTGTTACCTGGGCGATTATCAGCTCCTATGGTGTGGATCACGTGGTCGCAGCGGCCTTCGCGGATCCGGGGAATTTCTGGTTTGCCAAGAGCGATGCGTATCTTGGCCGCTTCGGCACAGGGATTATGCGGGCGCTGCTGTTGAGCAGCATCTTTGCCTGCGTGCTGGCTTTTCATAACACCATCACACGGTACTTGTATGCGCTGGGACGGGAACGTTTGTTGTGGGGATTTCTGGCCCACGTTCATCCTCGATTCCAGTCTCCTTATAAGGCCAGTTATGCGCAGACTGGGTGCGCGGTGGCAGGGGTCGCAGCCTCGGTGATGAGCGGGGCGGATCCACTGACGGTGGTGTTCAGTTGGACTTCTGCGTTTGCCACGATTGGGATCGTGGGACTGCAGTTCCTGGTGAGCGCGGCGGTGATCGTCTTCTTTCGGCGGAATGGGCTGGATAAGCGGGTTTGGAACACCATGGTGGCGCCCGTGCTGGGTATGGTGGGACTGGGTTACGCGCTGTTACCTGCTGATCACGAATCTGCCGGCGCTGAGCGGGAGCGATGATGGATTCGTGCGCAGCTTTCCCTGGATTATGTTGGCCGTGATGTTGTTGGGTGTGGGGGTTTCGTTGGGGGTCTCTCGACGCGGTGTGGGTGTGCCTCTGGGTCCGGTTGGGGATGAGGCTTAGAGGTTGAGGTTCGTGGTATCCCACATCTCGCGAAAAACGAGCGAGATGTGGGGCACCCGTCGATTTGTTGGACGGGACTAAGAAAGAGCCACTCTCGGTTTGTTTGAGGAAGAGTTGAATGATTCGTTTATCCACTCCGAGTTTGATAGGAAATTCGGGGTGTGGGCCACCCTTCGATTTGTGGTTGGGACAGGGTTTGAAGGATTGGGTTACGGAGGAGGGTTATGAGCGTTGCTTTGGCTACACCCGCTGTGAATGGTTCGCAGATGCCTTTGGGAAATCAGGCGCACCCGCTGGATCCTTTGAGCAGTGCGGAGATACTTCGCGCTTGCGAGTTGCTTAAGGCGATCAAGAGGCTGGGCGCGGAGCTGCGCTTTGCGATGGTCCATCTGCACGAACCACCTAAGGCTGAAGTGCTGGCCTATAAGGCTGGTGAACCCATGGAGCGGTCGGCGTTTCTCATGGTGTTCGACGCTAAGACGGGTGCGACGCACGAGGCGGTGGTCAACGTGACGCGGGGGACGCTGGTTTCCTGGGTGCAACATGTTACCGACGCTCGCTCCTTATGGCCAGCCGCCGGTACTGGTCGAGGACTTCACCCACTGCGACCAAATCGTCAAGGCGGATGAGGGCTGGCGTCATGCGGTCAAGCGGCGGGGCCTGACCGATGAAGATATCAAGCTGGTGCAGGTGGATCCGTTTTCCGCCGGCAACTTTGGCTTCCCGCTCGAAGCAGGCAAACGGGTGGTAAGGGCGGTGAGTTATTACCGCGAAAGCCTCAAAGACAATGCATACTCTCATCCGATCGAAGGCGTGGTGGCCGTGGTCGACCTGATCGGCAAACGGGTGCTGCAACTGGTGGATGATGAAGTGGTGGTGCCGGTTCCCAAGAAGAAACACAACTACGATCCGGAGTCGCTGGGCAAACCGCGCGAAGATCTGAAGCCGCTGCATATCTCGCAGCCTGAGGGACCTAGTTTCTCCGTGGACGGTTGGCAGGTGAAGTGGCAGAAGTGGAGCTTCCGGGTTGGGTTTACGTCGCGCGAGGGCCTGGTGCTGCACCAGCTCGGCTTCGACGATGGGACAGGCGTGCGCCCGGTGGTGTATCGGGCCAGCGTTACGGAGATGGTGGTTCCCTATGGCGACCCCAACACCAGCCACTTCTGGAAGAATGCATTCGATTGCGGCGAGTATGGACTGGGTAAGCTGGCCAACTCGCTCGAACTGGGCTGCGATTGCCTGGGCCTGATCCACTATTTCGATGTGCCCATGGTGGACGACTTCGGCGCGGCCACCCTGATGAAGAACGCCGTCTGCATGCACGAGGAAGACTACGGCATTCTTTGGAAACACTTCGACTTTCGCACCGGGTTGCACCAGGTGCGCCGTTCACGACGGCTGGTGATCAGCTTCTTCGCAACCGTGGGCAATTACGATTACGGCTTCTACTGGTACCTGTATCAGGATGGGACGATCCAGCTGGAGGTGAAGCTGACGGGGATCATCCAGACGGCGGCGATCGCGCCTGGCGCGGAGTATCCCTACGGCGGGATGGTGGCTCGAAGGGCTGGGCGGCCCCAATCATCAGCATTTTTTCTGCGCGCGGCTGCACATGATGGTCGACGGCGAACACAACAGTGTGACTGAACACGAGTATCAGCCGCGGCCCTGGGGCAAGGACAATCCTTACGGCAATGTATTCGACGTGACGGCCCGGGCGCTGAGCCGCGAGCTGGACGCTTGCCGCGAGGCGGATGGGCGGACAGGGCGGTTCTGGAAGGTCATCAATCCCAACCGGCGCAATGCGGTGGGCAAACATCCGGGCTACAAATTGGTGGCCCAACCAAGCCCGGTGCTGCTGGCACAAGCGGGCAGCAGCATCGATCGCCGCGGAGGCTTCGCCAGCAAGCACCTGTGGGTAACGCCGTATGCGGAAGAGGAACGCTACGCCACCGGGAATTATCCCAACCAGCACGCAGGGGGCGATGGCCTGCCCACGTGGGTGCAGCAGAATCGGCCGATCGAGAATGAGGACATCGTGGTGTGGCACAGCTTTGGTCACAGCCATGTTTGCAAGCCCGAAGACTTTCCCATCATGCCTGTGGAATACGCGGGCTTTATGCTCAAGCCGAACAACTTTTTTGCAGCTAACCCGGCGATGGATTTGCCCGGGGAAGCCAATGGACATAGCGTGCGGCATGGAGAGGCAACGGCTTCCTGCTGCGGTGGTTAGCTCGGGTTTGAATAGACGTTGACTTTGCTTGCCTGCTTCGCTATCGTGAGTTCAACCTCGCGATAGCCCTGTCGCTAACTCGCTGTTCCAAATACTGAAACCCCAGTATAGGAACGTGCCCGGACTTACCCTCGCGCAACGTGCCCGCGTGGGCCTGGCATAACTCAAAGCAGTCAGGTTTCCCTAGTCTTACCTCGGCCCGCTGTCTGAAATTGCTTCAGCTTAGGTCCCATCTGTTCATCGTTCCTTCCAACGAGAAGGACGCTGTGTATCTGGCGGAGTGTTCGCCCCTTTTTCCGGAGGTTATTCCGAAGTGTCTTTTTGTCGATCCCTTCTTCGTTTCACTGCATTCACCTGCCTTGGCGCTCTCCTTTTTTCGCTTCCTGCTATAGCGCTCGCCCCTGCCGTTCACCATCCCCTGGATGCACTGACTCCGGCGGAATATTGGGTGGTTTACAAAGCGATTCGGGCTGCCGGCCACAACGAAGAAAAGCTTTTGTTCACCAGCGTGCTGCTGCACGAGCCGGAGAAGTCTTACGTTCTGGCCTGGACGCCGGGCTCGCCGATCGAGCGCAAGGCGGATGTGGTGCTGTACTACCAGGGCCACTCCTACGGCGCGCTGGTGAATATCTCGACCGCCAAGGTGGAATCGTACGAAGAGCTGAAGGGCTTGCAAGCGCCTTTCACCACCACCGAGGAGCAGGAAGTGAACGATGCCATCAAGCACGATCCGCGGATCGTGGATGCGCTGAAGAAGCGCGGCATCACCGACCTGAACCTGGTGACCTGCTATGCGACGCCGGGCGGATATATCGCGTTGCCGGAGCAGGATGGGCGGCGCATCGGATGGGGCGGTTGCGAGTACAACATCGATTCCGAGAATGGAATGGAAGACCGCGAAGTCGGGGGGATTTTTTTTACCGTCGACATGGCGACCAAGAAAGTGACCCGCTTTACTGATTATGGCGTTACGCCGATGCCGCCTATCAGTGAAGTCTACGACTCGGATGGCGGCCCGGCCCTGGCTGGGACTAAGCCGATCGTGGTCTCACAGCCCGAGGGGCCCAGCTTCACGATTAAGGACGGAGAAGTGAGCTGGCAGAACTGGCACTTCCGCTTCCGTCTTGACCCGCGCAGTGGTCCGGTGATCAACACCGCCTCGCTCGATTACCAGGGGAAGCGGCGCTCGGTGCTGTATGAGGGCTCGCTCTCTGAGATGTATGTGCCCTATATGGATCCGGAGGAGACGTGGAACTCGCACGTGTTTCTGGACTCCGGCGAATACTTCATGAACACCGGGCTGGGCATGCTGAAGCCGTTGCAGAAAGGGACGGACTGCCCGGACTATGCCACCTTCTTCAGCGCAACGTTCTTCCATGAGAACGGGACGCCTTTTGTTCGGCCCGAAGTAGCGTGCCTGTTCGAACGCACGCTGGGCGACTCCGTCGTGGCGGCATTGGGAGCAGGATGGGGTTGCCGGCAGACCGGGACGGGAGTTGGTTTTGCGCAGCATCGCGGTGGTGGGCAACTACGACTACATCCTCGACTGGCGCTTCGAGCAGGAAGGCGCGATCACGGTAGCGGTGGGCGCGACCGGCGAGCTGGAAGTGAAGCCAGTAAAAGACAAGATGGACATGATGGGGAAGGATCCCGAAGGCAATCCAGTGGAGTTCGGTCACCTGGTGGCGCCGAACACCGATGGAGTGGATCACGACCACTTCTTCTCCTTCCGGATGGATATTGATGTGGACGGAACGAAGAACAACTTTGAAGTGGACAAGCTGGTGCAGTACAAGCTGCCGGCGTCCAGCGCGCGCAAAACCATCTGGGCGATGGCGCCCAAGACCGTGGACAACGAAAGCACGGCCATGCAGAACATCAGCTTGGAACACCCGGCGATGTGGCGATTCGTCAACCCGGCGGAGCATAACGAGCTGGGTTACCCGACGAGTTTCGAGATCATGCCTGGCCTGACCGGGGTTTCGCTTCTGTCTCTGGACGACTGGCCGCAGAAGCGCGCCGGATTCTCGGACCACCAGCTGTGGGTCACTCCCTACGACGCGAAGGAGCGGTATGCGGCCGGCATTTATGTTTCGGGGAGTAAGGGCACGGATGGGTTGCCGGTTTGGGTGAAGCAGAAGCGCAGCATCGAGAACACGGACATTGTGGCCTGGTACACCATGGCGTTTCACCATGTGCCGCGGCCGGAAGACTGGCCGCAGATGCCGACGATGTGGCATGACTTCAGCATACGTCCTTTTGACTTTTATTCGAAAAGCCCGCTTATGGATTTACCGATGCAGCCTTAGGGCGGGTCGAGTGGAGTGTAGAGGTTACTTCCGCCAGCGTTAGTTGCGGGTGGAGTGGAACTGCAGGTCCCTCGTCCCTCGGCTAACGCTCGGGATGACAAAGCTCGGGATGACAAGTTGTAGGGTGGCGTGTCCAATGGGATTTGCTGCTGGTGTGTGAGTATAAAACAGCTACGGTTACTAAATTCTGGAGGTGAGCTATGGCTCGTTCCCATGTTGGCAAGTGGCTGCTGATAGTCCTGACAGCCTGCGTCGTTTCGTCCGGCCTACAAGCGATGGGCCAGTCCACCTTCGGATCGATCGTGGGCACGGTGAAGGATCAATCGGGATCCGTGGTGCCCGGGGCTACCGTGACCCTGGTGAACGTGGGCAGCTCCGCCACGCACACGACGACAAGCAGTGCTTCGGGGAATTACGAGTTCCTTAACCTCGACGCCGGAACCTACCAGGTGACTGTTGCGGCCAACGGCTTCAAGGACCAGGTCTTCGATCACCTGGTGCTGCAGGCCCGTGATACGCAACGTATCGATGCCAGCCTGACCGTAGGCTCGGCGGCGCAAACGATTGAGGTGCAAGCTGCCGGCGACGTGATCACGACCGATACGTCCAGCCTGGCTACGACCAAGACGACCCATGAACTGGTGGATCTGCCGGTGGCCGTCTACTCGCGATCGAATGGATCGACCAGTCCCCTGTTGACGTTGACGACCGAACCAGGGGTGCAGGTGGACGATAGCTCAAACCTGGTGATTGCCGGCACTACGCCGGCGCTGATGTCGTTCACCATCGATGGCATCAGCAGCGTGGACGTGGAAAATAGCGGACCCATTGCCGAACTGTTTCCGTCGTTCAACTCGATCTCCGAGATCCGGGTGAGTGAGACCAACAACAACGCAGAGTATAGCGGGGTGGCGGACGTGACGACGACGTCGCGCGCGGGCACCAATGACTACCATGGCGGTGTGTTCGAGAACCTGGAGAATACGGACTTAACGGCGGGCAATCCATTCACCGGCAAGCCGTCGCTGCACATGAACAATTTTGGTGGGTTCGCCGGGGGTCCGGTGAGAATTCCCCATCTTTACAATGGGCATGATAAGACGTTTTTCTTCGGCAGCTATGAGGGTCTGCGGTTGCCGCGTGAATTTCCATTGGTGGAGAGTTTTCCCAGCCTGGACATGCGTAGCGGCAACATGTGGGATTACCTGGTGGCGCAAGGCGGCGGGACAACACCGTTGCCGATCGCCAACTACGATGGCACGCCGATTCCCTGCACCGGCCCCGCGAATTGCTCTGTTCCGATATCTCCGGTAGCCGCGAATGTTATCAAGTACCTGATGCCGTTGCCTAACAGCGGTCCCTCTGACTCGTTCCAGAATAACTATGTCACTAATTTTCCGGCGCCTATTTCGAGCAACCAGTTCGACGTGCGCATCGACCAAAACATTACGACGAACCAATCCATTTATGGCCGGTACACCTTCAAGAACCGCTCGGTAACGACGGCTCCCGAGGCAAACTGCCTGGGCTTCTGCGGAACCAGCTTGTCGCCGTTGCTCGGCGGCGTCGATCAGCCGGAACAGGATCGCGGCTTGACGGTGGCGTACAACTACACCATCACTCCCAACGTGATCAACGAATTTCGCGGCGGCTTCAACGCCATCCGCTCCTCACTCGATGCTGACGTGAACTCGGCAACGCTCATTGGGCAGGTCGGGATTACCGGTATCCCAGACATCGCCACGGTGCCTACGGTTCCCGATATTGAGATTGCCGGGCTGCAGAGGACCGGTGGACTCAATACCACCAGGACGCAGAGCAAGATTATCCAGTTGCTGGACGACCTGACGTGGGTGAAGGGGAAGAGCACCTTCAAATTCGGCGGCGATGTTCGCCGTCTGACCGACCACGACGAAAATGTATTTGGCAATTACCGGGCGGGACAATATGTGTTCAACGGAACGAGCACAGTGGGAACGACGATCGGCGATCCCTACACAGCCTTTTTGCTGGGGTACCCGGATAACACAACCCTGGCGCAGGTGACCAACCCGGCAATGAACGGCCTGGGCTACTCCTATGCATTCTTTGGGCAGGATGACTGGAAGGCGACACCCTACCTGACGATCAATGCAGGTTTCCGGTACGAAATCCACCCTCCGTTGAAGGACACGCACTACAACACGGCGGCCTTCTTGCCGGACTATGACGAGAACGGCATCCATGGAGGAGTCGCGGTGCCGAATGCGCAGGGACTAACGTACACCAATCCCGGGTTCGCTTCATCGATTGCGCCCACGCCTATCCTGACCGCGGCGCAGGCCGGCCTTCCGGAGAAACTGCGCTACACCTACAAGAGCGACTATGGACCGCGCATTGGCTTTGCGTGGCGGCCGAACCACAATAACAGCACGGTGGTCCGCGGCGGCTGGGGAAGATTTATCGAGTCGCCGCTGGGCTTCTCCCTGGTTTCCGGCTGGGCGGTGAGCGCCAGCTTTGTTCCGCTTTACCAAAATAGCTACAACCCGGCCGACGGCAGCGGGCAGAACCTCAGCTTCCCTTCTCCCTTTCCAACCAACCTGGACCAGCCGGGGACGGCAAGCTTCGAATATGCCTTTCCCATCCACTACAAGGATCCTTCGGTACAGCAGTGGAACCTGACCTTCGAGCATGACTGGGGACACGATGTCGGGATGCGGTTGTCCTACACGGGGAGCCACGGCACGAACCTGGAAAACTTTAACGATCTGAACCAGGTGCCTGCCAACACCGGTGTGGCAGCTCCTCTGGTGTATCCCATCTGGGGCATTATTCAGAGCGTGGTCAACCAGGCGGTCAGCAATTACAACAGCTGGACGGCGGTCATGGAAAAGCGGATGTCGCACGGGCTGCAGTTCCAGGCGAGCTATGTTCTTACCCGGGATCTGTCGGACTCCGGGGGCGCGGTACCGACGGAGTTTTCTGGAGCGGGCGGTAACTGGGTTTCGGACAAGAATAACCCGAGGCTAGATTATGGCAACGTGATGTTCGACCGACGCCATCGGGTACTCGCCACCTTTCTGTACCAGCTTCCGTTTGGCAAGGGTCAGACGTTCCTGCCCAACAGCAATCGCCTGGTGGATACGTTGGTCGGCGGCTGGCAATTGGGTGGCGTGACGGTCTTCCAGACGGGCGCATTCCTCACCATTTCGGAACAGTCGGTGGATTCGGCGAACACCGGCATTCTCAATACGCTGGGCGCGGAGCGGGCCGATGTGGTTCCCGGGGTCGCTCCTAAAGCGACGGCAGGCCTGACGAATTCTGCCGGGCCGGTATTTATCAATCCGGCGGCGTTCACGTTTCCGCCTGCCAATGCCGGGCGGTTTGGAGACAGTTCGGTGGGCAGCGTAGTCGGCCCGGGCACGGACTCGGTTTCTCTTTCGCTGATCAAGTCGATCAAGATTACGGAACGGTTGCAGTTTCAATTTGGCGCGCAGGCAGCCAATGCGCTGAATCATCGGAACTTCGATGTGCCGGATCAGATTCTGGATGATCAGTCGTTTGGGACCATTTCCGGGTTGCAGAGCGCGGAAGGGGCGGGTCCACGGAATGTAGAGGTCACGGGTCGGATCAGCTTCTAGGGGTGGGGGTCTGCGCGAGAGCACGCAATCCCTGATCCCGTAGGGAGTTGGTGAGACCCAGGACTACGTCCCATAAGCGCTAACTTGTTTAGGATGTTTTTCGTCAAAACTCCTACAAAATCGTCATCCTGAGCGGAGCGCCTCACAGATTTAACGCTTGACACAGCGCTTGTAGCGCGGAGTCGAAGGACCCCGGCAGCGCTTATCTTACCCATGCTGCTCGGAGCTTTTCAACCACCGAAGCCCGAGAACAGGATCTGCTGCGGTACGCACTCGATGGTCACGGGTACATCTTTCCATGCGCTCTAATCATCTTCCATCCCCAGGTCTGTGCAAGGCCGGCCCTAGCTAGCTAGCAAGATGCTAGCAAGTTCTTGGTTCCCGCCCCCAGGTAAAGACCGGGTGGATCCGCCCAGAGCGGGCTTCGGTGGTTGAAAAGCTCAGAGCGGCATGGGTAAGATAAGCACTGCCGGGGTCCTTCGACTCCGCGCTACAAGCGCTGTGTCACGCGATAAATCTGTGAGGCGCTCCGCTCAGGATGACGTTTTTGCGGCGAGTTGGAGATGCTAAAAACCAGCGTCTTCTCAGATTTCTGTTGTCTGCCGAACAAGTTAGCGCTTATGGGACTACGTCCTGGGCACTCTCAGCCGTCCCTTCGGGACTGTTCGGTTACGCGACTCATGGCAACGTGGGAGGAGAATTCAAAGTTGGGATTTTTCGCTACGAGGGAGAGGCTGGTCTAGCCTCTCCCTCTTTTATTTTGCGTTGGAGATGACGGTCAGGGGCGGGGCGGGCGGCGGCGGAAGCGCTGTGGATTTGCCGCGGAGGCGCTTGCCTAGAGAGCGGACCCTGCCGACGCCCACGCCAACCCGCTCGGAGGCAAACATCAGGTCGCCGGCCGTGAGGCCAGGCAGAACGCGGTAGTGGCCTACCGCTGCCAGCGCCATGGAGGCAACGCAGCCGCATTGCGTACAGTCGGGCTTACCGCCGAACTGGCAGGGCCCTATGCGGGTTTCGAGATCCGCGGAGAGGGACATCGTGGTGCGGGCGAAAATACAGTCCTCCGGCGATTGGGGTGGATGACGAAGCTCTTCTATCATCTCCCGGTTCATCTGGAACTTGGGATAAAGGGGATAGAGACGCTCCAGCTCGTCCAGCAGCTGACGGCGCACGGGGGGAGAAATAAGTTCCGGACCCTCCGCACCCTGCTGGGGCGTGAAAAGACTGACCCAGATGCGCTTTACTTCGGAACGGGCGCTCCAGAAGCGTAGAAACTCTTCCATGTAACCGGGACGGTCGGCAATTTGGCCGGTGACGGTGCAGTGGATGGTCACGAAGCTGTCACGAATGGAGTTGAGAATTCGCTCGTAGGTAGCGGGTTTGCGGCGCTCATCGTGCTCCGGCTGCAAACCGTCAATCGAAACCACCAGGCTCAGCTTAGAGAGGGCGCTCCAGGCTTTGGGCAGCGGGCGAAAGGCACTGGTGACCAATTGCACGTGCACGCCGCGGCTTTCCAGCTGGGGCAGAAGAACTTCCAGCTCGCGGTAGCGAACCAAGGGGTCGCCACCCACCAGTGAGAGATGGATGGGCCGCTCGCGATCGACGATTTCCAGCAGCCTCCGGACGAGGTCGTCTCCTTTGTAATCAGACAATTGACGCAGCGTTACGCCGCTGGTTCCGAGATGCTCAGGCTCGTAGGCGTAGCAGCCAGGGCAACGCAGGGGGCACTCCCGGGTGATCTCGATGGAAAGGCTCGGCTTCTGGCCGGCGAGGATGCTGGCCCAGGCGTTCAGCACTTCTGATTTCTTCATGAAGGACCCTCAAGTTCCAAACTATCTCGTTGACGAAGGTTTCCGGGGGCGGTTAGCGAAGTCTTCAGGTGCAGACAACAAGAGGTTGGAACTCGAGCAAGAGGGCTTCAGCGTGGTTTCATAGTTCTTATGATATTCAAGAATGGCCTTCAGAAGTGGAGTTTTGCATTGCGGAGTAAACCTGGAATTGCCCAGCGCTCTGCGGGTGGCTCGGGATGTCCCGGTTTTTTCTGGGTTGGTCATGTGTGAGGCGACGTTTTCCCGAAAGAGCACGGGATTTCCTATGGATTCGGAATTAATAATGGGCAGGCCTCATTTCGCGCTATCAATGGCCCGGATTTTGGCGTTTAATTACGGTAGCCAAAATATATCGTTCTTGGCTACACGGGGGGGTGGCCTACCCCGAAATTAGGCGCGCTTGGAGCGAAGGATGGGGCCCAAATCCAAGTCGACACTCACGGTCCGCCTGCTTAAGGAACGACGAGACGAACTCCTAGGGGAGTTGCGTGTCGTGGCACCGGATGTGGTGGAGAAGCTGGTGCAAACCCTGAAGGCGCTCGAGGAACAGCGGCCAGAGCGCGGGGAGTATGACGGACTCGACCGCCCGGCAGTGATTCGCAAGTACCTGCTCAAGGTGGGTCGGCCCTCGGAGTTGCGAGAGATACGCGATGCAGTGGCGGCGCCGGTAAGCCGCTTCGATGGAAGATCGATCTGGGACGGCGGCAAGAGAGAAGTCGAACAGGGCCGGATGGTGAATATCGCCGATGCGGGGAAGGGCGAGGACTGGGTGCTTTCACTGCCCGAGTGGGAGCAGAACTCGTAACCAGCCCGAATTTGACACTACCATCATTGCTTCCGGCACACCCCTACGGGGTGGCTAGTGTCGAGTGCTTCTGACGATAGCGAATCACCAATAACCTCACAGTCAGAGCAAGTCCTCCTCCAATCACGGTGCTGACGGCGCGGTGGTAGGCGACATCCTTGCCCGGCAGACTGTTGAGAGCAAGCAAACAGACAATGTATGCCGTAAGACAGAGGGTAAAGAGACCGTAGTTCACGTTGTTGAGCGAGTACGAGAACCAGGCGAAGCAAAGGGTCAGGAATGCCAGCGTAGGCGGCGCAGGAGTCAGATGGGCTAGAAAGAAGCTGGCAAAGACTGCTCCGGCCAGAGTCCCGATGGTGCGGGCGATGGCCCGGCTCGCTGTGTCGCTCAGTCCGGGCCGGAGGACGAGCAAGGCGGTCATGGGTATCCAGTATCCGTTGGCAAAGCCGAAGTGGCGGTAGATTTCTGTGCTGACCATCAGCGTGACAGCGAGACGAATGGCGTAAGGCACTGCGCTGGGAGCGGGATTCCGCTTCATAAGCGAGCGGGCGGCCTGTTCCACGGAGGAGCGCAGGGCCTGGTGCTCGGCCTTGAGATAGCGCGCGACGGAGAGCAGATCCGTGCGTAGCTGTTGCAAGAGCCGCAGCAGGATACTCGACGTGAGGATCTGTAAGGCGCCTCCGGCCAGGACCAGCCCCGAACGGACCGCGGCAGCGCGAGGGGAAAAAGGAAAAGCGGAGGCAACGAGCAGAAAGACGATGGACTGCTGCCCTACCCAACTGACTCCCGGCTGACGCAAGGAAAGCATTCCATAGGCGAAACCGGCTCCCCCGGCAATGAGCACGAGGATGTAGTTGGTGTGGCCGACAACCATGCCAACGAAGGTGGCAGCGCCGATTCCCAACGCAGCCAGGATCATGGGAAGGAGGCGGGAGTCGTCGATATGCTGCTTGGCGCCAAAGCCGACGGTGAAGGCTCCGCCGGCAACGATCAATCCCGCACCCGGCCGTCCCAGCAAGATACCGAGGATAAGACAGATGGATACGGGAAGAACAAAGATGAGATCGGCACGAAAGGACTGGGCTTTCCAATCGAAGACGAGGCTATCGGTGAGGAAAGGGGCGGCGGACGCAGTCGACTGTGACATCTGTTAGGCGGTTCTCTCTAGACCGCGACGGCTTAAGCGATATTAGAGCATTCGCCGGATTGCAGAAGCCTCGCATGGCCCATCCGGCCAGGGGGTAACTCTGCCGGCGTTAGTTGCAAGTGGAGTGGAACCGCAGGTCCCTCGTCCCTCGGCTAACGCTCGGGATGACAAATCGGGATGACAAATCGGGATGACAAGGTGAGGGTGGCGTGTCCAGTGGGCATTTGCTAGTGGAGTTCAGAGGGGGTTCTATTGCCGCTGGGAAGGAACGCCGATAGGATACAAGAGCATTTTGACTTCATCACGTGCTGCCTTGCTTGCGCAAGGGATGCTGGAGGAAAAGCGTGCAGAGGTGGATACGTTTTCTTGGTCTTATTCTCTTGTTAGGCTTGCTGGGTGCGGATAGGTTGGCGTTGGCCCAGGGGCGCCTGAGTGACAAAGATCTGCAGCGACTCATGCAAAATTTGAAGGATGACGCACAGTCCTTCCGGCAGAACTTCGCCAACGCGCTGAAGAAAAGTACGATCCGTAAGACCAGCCAGGAGAAGGATGCCAAGGCGCTGGCGGATACCTTCGCCAAACAGGCAAACACCGCGCTCGAAACCTTCAAGCACCAGCAGAAGGCGGACCAGGAGGTGGTCGATCTGGTGCACACCGCGGCGCAGATCGATCCCCTGGTCTACAGCCTGCAGCTAAACCCGCAGACCACATCGCGGTGGGAGAGACTGCGCACCGAGCTGCACCAGATCGCGCAAGCCTTCGGCGTACCGGAACCTTACCTGGCAGTACCGCCGGGGAGCGCTTCTGCGGCCCTCAGCACTACCGGAACGTGTCTCAATGCTGTGGGTATCGAGCGCTCACGGCAACTGGTGAACGAATGCATACAGGTTTCGCCCTCGACTCACCCGCCATGCAATGCGCAGAATGCGTGCTCGCTGATCGTAGACGAGATCAAGCGAGGTTGTGCGCTGATTGGCCAGGGCGCTCCGGGGTTCTGCGCGGAGTATCGCTAGTCTCACGGAAGACAAGCCCGTCCTCGAGGCTTGTGGTATATCGGAAATCATACTGGCGTCATATGGCGCTAGCGCTCGGCTGCATTTCTGCATCTCATCAGTTTAGAGTTGTGGCGGACGACGAGTCGTTTTTCTGGTTGCCCGGTGTTCCCTTCTCCCGCAGTTACTAACGGCATTGAAAGTACACGAACACGGCGTTTTGCGCCTTACTATGGCCGCGCCGGTGGTAAGAGAACGCCGGGTCCTTATCTCGCGTCTCTGGGAGAAAACTATGGACCAGCGCCAAGCTAAATCTTTCTCTCTCTTGCTCACAGAGCAGCGAGACCTGCTGTTGGAGGAGTTGCGGGTCCTGGCGCCGGATTTGGTGGAGAAGCTGGAGCTGACACTGGAGGAATTGAGGCACCACGAGCATAACGGATTCGACAGGCAGGCGTGATCCGCAAGTGCTTGCTAAGGGACCTCTCCGGTCCGAATAACAATTTATCTGCTCCATTCATTCTGGAGATTCCGAACTGATAGCACACAAATTTAGAGTGGTCCGAACTACGGGGCGGATGCGGGAGCTTTGGGGAGACTTAGCAGATTGGCGAAGATGCGGTAGGCTCCGGGAACGCCCTCGGGCAACTGGCGGTAGAGAGCGTAGGCGATATAGACGTAGGCGCCCTTGCCGTAACGTGCGTAGAGCAAGCCACCCTTTTGCGAATCCTGACCGGGGTCTTTGGTCTCGGTCAACGCCTGATAATGCGAATCCCATGAGTGCATGAAGGAATGACCGCGCTCCTCCACCCAGCCCTGAAAGTCGGCACTGGTGATTTTGTTGGGCCAGGAGAGTACCGGATTCTTGGGCTCCAGTAGCTGGACAGGACCATTCTCATCCACCACCTTCTCCGGATCCCCGGTAAGACTGATTGGGTAGGGGCCGTAGTTGTGGTCGTACTCCCGGGTGTTGTACTGGACGATGAGCACGCCGCCGTGCTTTACGTAATCAAGCAGGCGGCCGTTGGATGCGGCTAGCTCAGGACGAGCGGCGTAGGCTCGGATCCCGAGCACAATGACGTCATACGCGGCCAGATTGCCATCGTTGATATCCGCCGCTTGTAACAAGTGAACTGCGACTCCCATGCTTTCGAGGGCCTGGGGAACTTCGTCGCCAGTGCCCATGACGTAGCCCACCTTAAGACCAGGAGCCAGCTTGACGTCAACCCCCACCAGTTTGTAGGGGCCGGGCTGGTAGTAGTTGTACGGGCGCAGGCCGGGATAGCCGACGGTCTCATATCCTTGCGCGTACTGATGGCCCTGGTACTCAGCGATGGGAGTGACGGAATAACTGGCGGCAGCGAGGTTCTGGGGTGTGACGGTGAAGGTGAGGGTCTGCTCGTCACCCTCTTTGTGGGCAGTAAAGGGCACCGATTGGGGCGAGGACTTCCAGCCCGCGGGCAGATCCAGGTGCACTTCGCCGGGTGTTGAACCCCTCACATTGCTGCGGATACGAACGTTGACACTTGCGGTCTGATCCTTATCCCCATCCAGAGGAATGATGCCTGCGGTGGCGGTGGCGGCGGCTGAGACGACCGGCGCTATCACCAGCGGCTGGTATACGCCGCCGCGGCCGACCACATGCTGAACGGTTTGCACCGCCTGTGCGGAACGGACAGAAACACCATCGACGGTGAATTCAAGCCAAGCCTCCAACGGGTAAGGAGGCAGTGGATGGTTGAGGCAGTCGACACTATCGAGATCGTAGTAGGGCTGCTCGACATCTTTGCGGTGAAAACATGCCTTGGTTAACTCGGCATCAAGGGGCGCCGTGACCTTGAACTCTGCGCTGAGGCGCTGGTTGGCCTGCAAGGTGCCCTGGGGAGGCGTGGAGGCGGATATGTGCCATTCGCCGGTACCGGTGGAGCGCACGGAAACGTTCTTTATCTGCAGGGGAACGTCACTGGCATTGGTGAGGAAGGCGGTGACCCCGAAGGACTGGCCGGGGACTGCGGTGGTGAAGGTATCCTGCGCGTCGACGGCGAACGGGGAGCGGCCATGATCGGGATTGGCAGGAGATACGACCGCGGTGAGCGTGACCCCGAGCGCCTCCACGATGGCGCTATTGAATTGCGCCTCCTTTACAGAGAGCTCATGCAGGACATTGTCTTTTGCTTCGGCGGAGAGATCGGACGTGGTTACTTTTTGCATCAGTAACTGTGTCTGTTTTAAACCGGCGGCCAGCAGCGGGACCAGCTTTGCCGGCTGCGACGGGGAGTAAGAGTGGGTGGCCTGGTTGACGGAGGCGGCAATTTGTTGCAGGCCGGCGGTGAGGAATGGGTGTTGGCCCGGGGCGAGCGAGGCTATGCCGACAATAGAAGTGTCTATGCCATCGAAATAGGAGTGTTCTGCATCCGAGGTGGGGACGCGCGATCCGTAGCGATGGTAGGGAACGTCAAAGGCTCCCGGGAGGGGGATGCCGGTGCCGCCGTTCTGGGATTTTTGCTGGCCGAGGCCCTCACGGCCGAGCTGGATATAGGAGGCGCCGAGCGCGGGGTCATAGGCGCCCTCATGGATGGTGACGTTGGTGGTGGGCACGGCGTCGGTCCATTTGCCGGCCACGTAGTCATAGAAGCGTACTGGAGCCCACTTGCCGGTGGCGTAGTCGTACATTCCCTTGGGGGAGATGGAGAAAGAAGGCACGCGGGCATAGACCTTGAGCGGCGTCCAGGGGAGGAGGCCGGCCTTGATCTGATCGGGAAAGACCTTGGGGTCTCCGGCGGCCTTGAAGACTTCCTGCGCCATTTCGCCGGAGACCTGGTGCTGGCCGTGGCCATCGGTGATGCCGCCGACGAAGACAGCGGTGAGGACCAGGGGACGATTGAGGCGGACGGCGCGGACGACGTCGTAGAGAACGCGTTCGTGTCCCCAGATGGAGAGGGCTTCGTCGAGGGTCTTGGAGAAGCCGAAGTCGGCGACGCGGGTGAAGTACTGATCGACTCCATAGCGGCGGCCGGCAGCCAATAGCTCTTGGGTGCGCACCAGCGCGAGCTGATCCCACAGGTCGTTGGACATGATGTTCTGACCACCCTCGCCACGGTTCAGGGTGAGCAGAGCCACGCGCGCACCCTGGCCGCGGGATTCATAGGTGAGCATGCCTCCATCCTCATCGTCGGGGTGGGCGACGATCATCATGAGGCTGGCGCGGGTGCCTAGCTTGCGCAGCGATTGCTGCAGCGCAGCCGTGCCACGGTCAACCCGGAGAGGCTGGTAGTCGGGCGTAGCGGCAATGGCGGAGGCGGTCGGGGTCTGGGCCGAGAGAGGGGCCGCGGCGACGAAGATGGCGGCGATGAGGGCTAGGGACGAAGTCCTGCGGGATATCATAGGCAGTTTGTTAGCTATAGCATATGACAGGATCAAAGTCGCTTAGGACTCAGGAATGGGGGCGATAACAGAATGGGTTGGCTTTGGACATTTGTTAGTGGAGTTTAGAAGGTGCTTCCGCTGGCTGTTTGGCTTATGGGAAGGTGGGCGTGGAACTGCAGGGTGACCCTCCCCTCCGCTACCTCGGGAAGCCCTAGCAAAGCTTTCACTCCACCGATTACTCCATCGCAGATGGAGTAAAAGCATTCGAAAAAGATCGTATCCGGCCCAGGTACGCTCCCACGGCAAGCCGGGGCAGGTTGGCGAGGGGCACCCGTCCAGGGGTTAGGGTCTTGCGTGGCTTGAGTGGGTTCTCACGCAGCCAATAAAGCGCAAACGTATTCTGGTGGGCAGGAAACGACGGGTACCTATTGATCCCATTGATCTGTAGCGGGGAGAGATCCAGAGGATGAAGAAGGACGAGGGTCTGGTACGCGGTATCACCCTACCGGGCGCGATTTCGCTCAACATGATCAATATGATCGGGGTGGGGCCGTTCGTGACCCTGCCGCTGATCGTGCTGGCGATGCACGGACCTCAAGCGATTCTGGGTTGGATCCTGGGAGCGGTGCTGGCGGCGTGCGACGGGCTGGTGTGGGCAGAGCTGGGCGCGGCCATGCCGAAGGCCGGCGGATCCTATGAGTATCTGCGCACCATCTATGGGCCGCGGACCACGGGGCGATATCTCTCGTTCCTCTATATCTGGCAACTGAGTTTCAGTGCGCCGCTTTCGATCGCATCAGGATGCGTGGGCCTGGCGCAATATGCGGGCTACCTTTGGCCCGCCTTGCGCAGAGTTTATTTTTCCTATCAATTGCCTATCCCGGTTCCGTTTGTGCATACGCTACCGCTGGCGATCCGGCTTGGACCAGGCACTTTGGCAGCGATGCTCTGTTGCGTGATCGCCGCGGCATTGCTGTATCGCAACATACAGAGCGTGACCCGGTTCTCCGGCTTGCTGTGGCTGGGAGTGATGGGCACGATGCTGGCCGTGATCCTCACCGGGCTGCTGCACTTTCACGCCAACCTGGCCTTCGGCTTCCCTGCCGGCGCGTTCCAGCTCTCGGGCGGATTCTTCACCGGCCTGGGAGCGGCGCTGCTGATTGCGACTTACGATTACTGGGGCGCCTACAACATATGCTTTTTGGGCGCGGAGGTACGCGACCCAGGACGGACCATTCCACGGGCCATCGTGTGGTCGGTGGGGCTGGTGGCGGTCCTGTATCTAATGCTGAATACCAGTGTGCTGGGGACGATACCGTGGCAGGAACTTACCAGCCAGGCGGGCGCGAATGCGCGGCTGTCGGTGGCGGCGGTGGTGGTGCAGCGAGTGTATGGAGTGGTGGCAGGACGGGTGGTGGCGCTGCTGGTGGTGTGGACGGCGTTCTCATCGGTATATGCCCTGCTGCTGGGCTATTCGCGAGTACCCTATGCGGCGGCGCTCGATGACAACTACTTCCGCATTTTCGCGCGCGTGCACCCGCGCCATCGCATCCCCAACGTTTCGTTGCTGATGTTGGCCGGGGTCTCGATGGTGTTCTGCATGCTGCAGCTGGCCGATCTGGTGGCGGCGCTGGTGGTGATACGGATCCTGTTGCAGTTTCTTCTGCAGCAGGTTGGCGTAATGGTATTGCGCCGCACGCAGCCGGACCTGGAGCGGCCATTCCGGATTTGGCTCTATCCTCTGCCGCCGCTGGTGGCGATTGCGGGATTTCTTTACATCCTGTTCTCGCGGCCAAACTTTGCGCGAGAAATCTTTTTCGCCTTGGCAGTCGTGCTGACCGGAACCGCTACTTACCTGGTTCGCGCACACCGGCGGGGGGAATGGCCATTCGCCCAGCCAGCCATGCGTGAATAAATCTTACTTCTTCTCTTTGGCACGCTTCTGCTTAGCCCAGCGAAGCTTCTGCGCGGCGGCGATTCTGGCGCGGCCTTCGGGCGAGATAACCCGCTTGGTGCGCACGGCCCTGGGCTTAGGAGCCGCCAATCCGCTCTTACGCGGACTGCGAGAGACCTTGGACACGGCGGTTCCGGCCACGAGGTCGCGGGCTTCTGTTAAACGGCTAATTTCGGCATCTATGTGGAGGAGTATCTCTTCGATCGTCATCGCCATTAAGTGTAACTCAACATATGCCACGTAGCGCAACATGCCCTAAGGAAAGGATGGAGAATTTTCAGGCCGGCCAACAAGACGTCAAGGGCAAAGACGACAAGGAGCGGTATAAGACGGTCAGGAACGGACATCGTCAGGCAGTAGCGGGTCGCATTGCCATTCGACGATCTCAACCCTGGACGCGGGAATGGCGGACCTCTTTGGTTGCGGGCATCCGGGCCGGTAAGATGCGCGCACCTGTAACCACACGCCGGCAAACCCTGGCACGGGGAACCGAGACGGACAGTGTTATTTGCTCATTAAACTGCCTGGAAACAGTAACGTTACGGTCATCGTAAGACTTGTTGCATCGGCCAAATATCCGGACCATCTCGCACAACGTGTGGCGTGCCGCGCCATACATGTTCAAGGTGATGTGCATGCCGTCGTAATAGGCATCAGCGTTTTGCTCGTAGAAACTGGCCACTGCACGGAGGCCCTCGATGAAGAGCCGGCGCCGGTGCTGGTCCATCTGGTCAAGGCTCATCGATTTCTCCCGATAAGGGCAACACGGCGATCGAATTTGTCGTGCAGCGCCTGGGCCAGTCGGGTCGCGCGATGCGACTCACACACAGCGCATCGACAGGACGGCTCCGCAGCCAAGCCGTAGCGAGGAAGCACGATGTTGAGGATTTGGGTAAGGCTCATCCCATCTTCTGATTCAAACGGCATAGGGTCTAACCTCGAGGAGGTGAAGTATCCTGCAGCTTCTTCTGTTCCCTGTTCCAGCGATGACGGGCCTGAATCCATCGCGCACGGGCGGTTTCCCGATTGAAGTCAAGACCGCAGCTCCCACCCATACGGCAGTCACTCGCACCGGCACTTTCGAAGGGCGGCTCGGGAGACCATGCGAGGGAGCGCTGTTCAACGGTAAAGAAGGCGAGCCCGGCGATGATCTCGTCAACAGAGTGCAGGGGGGCAAGAAGGCCCTGCTCTGGAGTCCTATCATTCGGAGATGCATGTTTATTCTCCATGACCGGATGCAAACAGCAAGCGAGACGACAGCACGGCAAGCAAAGAACCAGGGTGAGCTAACATCGAGCCGCTGCTTACTACCTGTGAGCTTGCCGCCTATAGAGCGCGCCGTCAAGAGATGACGGCAACAATGATGAGGAACTCGGGAGGGTAAACTAAGAGTAACTATCACAGTGTTTCTTGTGTTGGCTTTAGAGTGGATACCCGTAACCGGGGCAGTAACTTTGAGTTAACTACCCCTTTCCCCTCAGGATTTTTTTGCCGCGAGTCTTGCGGGCGGCGAGCGATGCATGGCATCTTAGCGTTGCCGGGTTGTCTGCAGACGGAATCGTTGCTCCTTTTGAGCCGAAACGACATTCCGGCAAATGATGAGCTGCCGCAAGAAATGAGACCAAGTGAGAGGAATCTATGAGGCGGTGCGGGCATAGCACGACATTTCCGAGACTTTGAGCGCAGGTAAGACCGATATTTGGATGCCGGTGTACATCGGTGACTACCTTGCCGACACCATGCACCTAAGTACGGAACAGCATGGCGCTTATCTCTTACTCCTCTTCCACTTGTGGCGCCGCGGGGTCCTGCAAGACGACGATGCGGTGTTGGCGCAGATTACCGGCCTTCCGATAAGTGCGTGGACCAGCTCCCGAGCAGTGCTTGCGGAGTTCTTCGAAATCCACGATGGGCAGTGGCACCATGGACGCGTAGAACGGGAAAAAAGCCGGACCGCGGCCAAGCAGAAATTCAATGCCAGCAGAGCCAAATTAGGCGCCTCCACCAGGTGGGGCAAGGCGCGGCCTCTGCTGGAGGATGCGGAAAGCCTCTCCGCAAGCAATGCTTCAAGCATTCTCAACGGCATGCTTGGCGATGCCAAATCACAGTCACAACCACAGTTATCAAAAACATTACCTTCCTCGAGCAGTGTGAGCGAGAAACGTGCTGTCGATGAGCGGCATGTACCCTTTCGCCTGATTCTGGGAGAGTACTGGAGCGCGAAGAATCATGCGTCTCCTGAGATGCCGTGGCAGGGACGCGATGCCAAGGCGCTTAGTGACTTTCTCGCAGCCAGCCCCAACTTAAACGAAATACAGTTCCGGAAGATGCTAGAGAACCGGGCTAAGTCGGCTGTGGCTCATGGCGACCGCGTTTTCTTGTGGATTGCGAACCTCACACGCTTCCAGGAGGAGATCACTGTCTACAACAAGCCGGCATCGGCGGGGGGCGGCAATGCAAGCAGAGCGGAAATCAATCGCAACAGCGTCGTCAGCGCCGTTGACCGGGCACTGGCCCTGGCTCGAGAGCACACTGATCGCGCTGGGCAAGCTGGCGCTGAGCAGGCAGCTTTCGCTGACCCCGGAATGTCTTTTGCTGATGGCCGAGGACCTACACGATGTGCCCTGGCAATACCTGGAGATGGCGATCACGGGATGGAGACGGGGCACGCTACGGATGGGCAGACCGGAACAGATGGACCGCTTCCCTACAGTCCGTCAACTGCGGCTGCAAGCCAATCTTCTGCAGCTGGAAGGATCACAGACCGAGAGGAGAGTTTTCGATTTGAATGGGAGGTGAGCGCATCGTGAGCGAGATGAAGAAGGCGGACGACAACCCTGAAGAGCGGGACATTTACGAGCGGATCTTTGCCCCGGTCAGGAATCCATCGGATGTGCGGGGAGCGATTGCACGAGCAGTTCGACAACTGCGCGAGGCGATGGAGAAAGAGGACAACTGCGCTGTGACCGCGGCGCACGTACGCAACCTGGCGGATATCGATCCTGCGGCACTGGCGGCAGCTTACGCGATGGCGGAGAAGAGCTGTACCTACTGGCCCAGCCCGGGCAGATACGGGAGCTGGCCGGATGGTCGGAAGAAAGCAGGGGCGGGGCTGCGCTCGAGTGGGTCTTCCGCTACCTGGAAAAGCACGGCTGCGAAGGACGCGCCCAAGGCGGCGGAGTGAGGTTTGGAGAAGACGAGAGCGGACGGAGAGTGTTGCTGGAAAGAGAAGCAATCGTCGCAGCTCCGGCTCTACCGGCGGAGATAGAAGCAGCGCTCGCGTTGTTAGGCAGCGGATCGACCAAACAGGGTTTGCGCTATGTGAGTCAACATCCCGCGGTGAAAGGGTGGGACAACTTTTCCGGTGACGCGGCCTCAAGGAGCGCAGAGCGCATAGAGGGGCAATGGATTCGCTGTTACCTGCGTGCGATGCGGACCGGCCTCGGGGCAAGAGTTTATTCAAATCCTCCCCCACTACGGAGGACGCAATGATCAACGAAATGGAGCTTGCTGAGAGGGAGATCTCCACGGTGGGCACGAACTATAAGCCGTCACAGACGAAGAAGCGGAGCTTAGGCGGAGCGATTTTCCTTGCTGCGATCGCAGACTACTGCGGCACGGATGCACAAGAGCACAAGAGCGCGAAACGATTTCTTTACCCGCAAACGCGCAAGTGGCGGGAGCACTATGACTGGGCGGTGGAGTTAACCGAAGGAATGAACCCGGCATGGCTGCGGGAAGCGTTGGACAGGTTGAAGGGCAAGTGGGATGGGCAGCGCGCTGAACAAATAGCACGGGAGACGCGGAGCGCGTTGAAATCAGATAGGAGGAATAGACCTGATGAGGAGCAACGCGGTGAACGGATTCACTCGGACGGGCCGCTTGTGCCCACAGAACGTAGGCGAAATGCTCGCCCTTCTTTTCAGCCGACGGGCGAGGCGTGCAGTGCACGGGCTGGTGATGTTGCGGCGGGCTTATGAACATGTGCTGGTGATGGCAACGCTGGAGGGAGTGCGGCCGGTGCGAAGACCGTACTACGAGGACTACGTGGATGCGCTCAATATTCTGGGCGCACGGGCGGCGTTGATAGCCAGGAGCCTTTGAAAACAAGATGTTGGGGAGAGCGTGGATGAGCGATGAACCGAGCCCTAGTGAGTTTCTTATTTCCAAAATGGAAGGCATGGACGATGTTACCCAGGTTCTGATCGTGACACGCACAGATGAGGGCGAGATCAGCTACGACAGTTGCGGACAGATCGCCGCCGATACGCTGGGCATGATTGAGTTCGTCCGTGTGGCGGCGGCGGAACACCTTCGCCGTGAGTTGTATGACGAGGATGGGGATTGAGTTACTGAGGGTTTTGTTGCGGGTGGAGTGGAACTGCAGGTCCCTCCCCTCCGCTACGCTCCAGTCCACGGCACGCCGGGGCAGGCGGGATGACAAATCTGGGGGTGGCGTGTTCAGTGGACATTTGCTAGTGGAGTTCGGAGTTATGCTTCCGCCCGGCGCCAATCGTGGTTGACAGTACTGCAAATCTATCCGCTCCGGTCCCACGGCAAGCCGGGGCAGGCGGGATGACGATTCATTTTTAGGGTGACATTGCGGTCTTAGCGGTTTCAGCGGGGAGCAAGCATGGATGAGACCGAATTGATCGCTGCGGCTCGCTCGGGTGACGAAGACGCATTCACCGAGCTCTATCAACAGCATCTTGGTTACGTGAAGGCAGTGGGTCGGGCTATTCTTCGCAAGAACGATCTGGATGATATTTGCCAGGATACGTTTCTGTTGGCTTTTACACGATTGCATAGCTTTGAAGGTAACTCGCAGTTTCGTACGTGGCTTACTCGCATCGCGGTGAACCAATGCTTGATGACCTTGCGCAGGGAACGGCAGACAAGTAACGGAGATTCAAATCTTATACAGGTGGATACGGAGCCACTTGCCGATGATGTTCGCGAGCAATGCATCTTTGCGAGCGCGGACAAATACCTCGAAGGCGTGCCGGCACGGTTGGACCTGGACAAATTGCTGCGCGTGCTAAAGCCCTTTAAACGGCGGGTTCTGGAGATGGCATACCTCGAAGGCATGCCGGAACAGGAGATCGCGGAGGTATTGGGAGTAGAGCCCTCTTGCGTGAAGAGGACAATACACCGCGCCAAGCAGCAGGTGCGAAAAATATATGAGAGGGGAACTTTTTAGGGTTATCCCGAATCTATATTGGTGACTCTCACAACCGATTACCCGAATGGAAGCCAAGCTCTCGTACGCTTACTTCTTATTGCGCTCCCAGCGCGTGCGACCTTGGGACTAAGCGACGAGACGCCGGCTCCACGGTTACGGAGGAAGGTATGCCTGCTCAGTCCCCAATCGTTTGCATCCTCAGCGAGGACGATGCCAAATCTTTTACCACTGGGGGTATTGCCCATAAGTGCTCTAGCAGGCGCCACCACCATTACTCGAAGAGCGAAGCGGAAGCTTTAATTGAGGCCGGTGACCTGGTGTGGCTGGGGAAACATAAGAAGGTTGCCACTTTCAAGAATGCACGCTCGTGGATCAAGACCTATACCCGTAACGAGTATGGCGAGGTGATCACTTGCGGGATGCAGTTGGTGCCCGGCGGCGCCGGGTTTTGACGCTGTTTCCAAAATAGACCTTACATGTCAGAGATAAGAGCTTTGCTGGTCCTGATGTTGAGCGCGGCCACAGCATACGGTGGGACCATCACCGGAACACTGCAAGGCCCTTCGGGCCTTCCGATCAAGAACGGGACGCTAGCTTTAAGTTGCAGCAGGCGGGCCTCATCGTTGGCACCGGCAGCGTGGTGCCGACAACGGCACAGTGCTTCACCTCGAACGATGGGTCGGTGGTGGGGATTCCTAACCCGCTGACGCTGCCCAATACTTCGATCACTTACGGCTCGGGCACGATGGCGGCCGGGATCTACTACGTGGTGTTCACGTTCTACACCAGCAGCAACCTGGAGACGCTGGCCTCGCCGGAGCTCAAGGTGCAACTAACGAGCACCGGCTCGCTGATCATCTCGCCGCCGGCGACGCTGCCCGCGGGCGCTGCGGGCATGCGCGTCTATGTGGGCACGGTCAGCGGGGCGGAGACGGCGCAGGGCAATTCGGTGGGCAGCGGGGACGTTCGTACAGAATGAGACGCCGGTGACCGCGGGGGAGACCATTCCTACGGTCAACGATGTTCCCTGCACCATCGCGTTCAACGACACGATCATTCCCTACTCGGGGTATAACGTCTCGCTGCTTTCCTCGAGCGGCAACGCTTACCCCGGCTGGCCACAGGCCTGGCAGCTGAATGGCGGCCTAAACGGCACGGTTAATATCTCGAACGGCGCGCCGCTGTGGAATGGCACGATTATTTACCCGCAGCCGATTCTGTCACAGCCACTGAATCATGGGCCGCAAAGCATATCGGGGCTGGTGAACATGACCGGGTACAACCTGATCAATTTGGGCGCGCTGGGTGTAGGCACGCCGACGCCGGCCTTTCCCCTCGATGTTGAGAACGGCTACATCAACACCAACCTGGGCTACCTGGTGGCTGGGGGCGCGGGCACCAATGGCCAGTGCCTGGTGTCGAATGGAAGCTACTTCGGGCCGGGGTCCTGCGGGAGCGCGCCCACGCTGTACTACCAGCACGTGCAATCGAGTGCCGCCTTCCAGCCGCAGGAGCCTTACATAAACTTTGCCGCGCCGTTGGCCGCAGGCGGACAACCCTAGCTCGTCGCGCACCGATGTCTACCTGCAGAATTCCGGGGTCACGCCTGGGTCATACAGCAGCTCGAATATCACGGTGGACGGCTATGGGCGGGTGACCGCGGCGACCAATGGGACGGCCATCCCGATGATCAAGCCGCTGGTGATCAACTCGGGAATCTGCACTACGGCCAACGCGGCCTGGGCCACATGCAACTTCACTGTGACGTGGCCGAGTGCGTTCGCGGATACGAATTACGCGGTGACCTGCACCTCGCAACCGGGCATGGGCTCCTCAGCGGTACTCACTGGCGTATTTGTGAACAACAAGACCACCACCGGCTTCGAAATCACGCTGCAGAACGGGGATACGTCCGGCGCCGGCGCGGTCACCATCGGACGAGATCGACTGCATCGGAATGCATCCCTAATGCTGCCTGCGGGCAGATGCTGCCCGAAGGGCAGTTAAGAACCCATCAAGCTTGAAACACACTCATTGCTCTGCTGGCCGTCGTGCTGTGCCTGCTGCCCAGGTACCAGGGCGCAGAATATCGAGGGCCAGATCATCGCGTCCCAATACGGCACGTGGACTGTGCCCGGGTACACGTCGAACACGTATTCCTTCGCGCCGGGATCCTGCCGCGTGCAGGGCGGGGCCAGCTTCTTCTTCGCCTTCAACACCGGCACCCCGATCCGCATCGTCGACAGCACCCCAGCACTCTCGGAGACGGTCACGCCGAGCTCGTATGTCGATACCAATGTGACCTGCGCTATCTCGATCGCTCCGGTCAATTCCCACCAGCTTGCCCTTCCACTTCACCTCGGCCACCGGGGGATTGCAGGAAGCACTCAGCCAAAATCTGACGACGCCGGCAAGCAACACCATCATCCTGAACAACGCCTGGTATCAGCAGGTGGCCGCGGTGGGCGCCAACCCGGCAACCATCATTGCTACGGTTCAGGGCAGCGCCAATCTCGGCCTGGTGGATGTGACCCAGGTGCCGACGGCCTGGTATCAGTGGAACGGCTCGCAGTATGTCAAGGTGTCGCTTACCGGCACCGCAGGCGATCTGGGCACGCTGCAAAGCGACCTGGTGGCGAATAACCAGACCAACACGGCCACTGTCGACCTCTATGACTTCGTAGCCACAGCGCCTACTTCCGGAGTGTCGACTTATAGTCCGCAGGCAGCGATCAACGCGGCCGCGGCCAACAATGGATCGGTCATCATCCAGCCTGGCGCAGGGCGAACACCTTTCACCAACCCGGGCAATTACCGGGTGCAGGATAATCGGGCGGATGTGCCGGCGACGGCGCGCAGCGTTACCGAAGATGGAGCGGTTTGCGATGTGCGCGAGGTCTACGGGACGCTCACCTCGGGTTCCACCACGTTCGCGCTCACCATTGGCACCTTGACCGCGGCGGACGTGGGCCGGGTGATCGTGGCCGTGGGCGTGGTGGGCGGAGTGCCGACGCAGTTTGAATCCGCGATTGTTTCCATTACGGACTCCGCGCATGGGGTGCTTACGACACCGGCGCCCTTCACCCAGGCGACCGCGCACGAGATGGACCTGGCGCATGACGACACGGCCGCGATCGCGCACACCATGAGCGTGGTGGGCGCGGGGGGACCCTGGTTTTTCCTGAGGGCGGATGCTTGACGCATACGCAGACGCTGGCCGGGCAGAGTCCGATCGGGCTGGGCTTTCAGTCGTCGATCATGGGCTTCCCGGGCGAGGACATCTTCGCTGCCGTGGACGCCAGCCAGGGTACCGGCGGATCGCAAGGCCTGGCGCACATTCACGATCTGACCTTCTTTGTGGACGGCCGCATCGACGCCACGCAGCCGTGGCAGACGATCAACGATTCAGGCACCACGGCGCACGCGGCGATGTACCGGCCGATTGCGATGCGCACCGGCATCACGAACAACCCGGTGGCGCCGGGATGGTTCCAGGGACCGGGGCCGAATCATAGCGGAGCCTACAACGGGGTGGCGAGCATCACGGCCTCGAGCGCGGCGATTTGCATTCCCTCGACAGAGACCGCGCCGACGGTGGGGGAGACGATCGTGTTTCCCTACCTGGCTTCGGTATTCACGGCAACGGTGAGTTCGACCGCGGGGAGTTGCTCAGGCGGAGCGACTCCACGGACGCTATCGGCGGCGCTTCCGACAGGGAGCACGAATGCGCAGGCGGAGTGGTTTGCCGGCAGCTCTCCGCAGAACCTGGCGACGGCGATCACCTCGGGGACGTGCCCCACATCGATCACGCTTTCGAACAGCATCAACCCGGTGCCGGGCTTTGAAGCGAATGTGGCGCCGTTTGGGTTGCTGCAGATTGATGGCGAGCAGTTCAGCTACTTCGCGCGATCGAATGCCGGCAACACGACGCCGGCCAATACGTTTTACAACATCCAGTGCGCGCAGAACGGGACCACGCGGGCGGCGCATTCTGTCAGCGCAACCGTGGTTCCGCTCAACGCCTTCAAGCCCAGCTACCCATGGCCGGTGACGCCGACGCTCAACACGGGCGACACCACGCCCAGCGGCAATGCTGGATATTTCCCAGGCTGGAATGTGGGCAACGCGGCCTTTGCGTTCCCGCTGGCCAGCGGCGCTGGGGGCCATGGGACTGGGTCGTGGGGTCCGAACTCGAAGATCGAGAACCTTTCCTTTTGGGCGTGGCCGAATGAGATCAACGGCGAGGCGTGGGATGAGGTCAACCACAACGCTGCGATCTACATGGTCCAGCCGTCGTATGCCACAACGTTCTCGAACCTGTACACACTTTATCTGTTTTACGGCATCGCGATCGGGGCGCCCTGGAGTCGAGAACGGCAACTATTTTGCGGGCCAGCCCACGGCCGATGGAAGCCACTGGGACGGGGTCACCATCTACGCCGCGAACCCGGTCAACATCCCGTTGGGCAACCAGAATACCTTCTCGAATTTCAACGTGTACTCCTCGGAAGGGACGACCGCGGGCGGCTCGCTGGGCGCGGACACCTGCTACTACTTCACCGCGCTTTACAACGACCAGACGGGTGGCTGGGGCGACGTGATGTCGCTCGACCACTTCAAGAACCTGTACTGCGAGAACGAGGGCGGGGCGCACGATGTGCAGATGCCGATCTGGGAGTGGGACACGCTCAACTCCGAGATAGAAGACATGCACATGGGTGGCGGCGGCGAGGTTTACATCGGAGGGGCGCAGCAGCACTGGATTGGCGGGAACTTCAACAACGGGCCGGTCGGCGCCGGCGATCAACTTCGGCAGCCAGAACACGGCGGAGCATGTGACCACGCTAGGGCAGGAGCCGAAGGGCAACGTCTACAGCGTGAACTCGCTGATCAATTATGGGTGGGGCAGCGATTTCAACGGGCACCACGTCGCAGTCGTTTTCGACGCCCACGGGGCCTTATGGGTACCTGCAGAGCGGCAACAGCCGGGTGCCGATCCGCGGGCAGACGGCGGACACTTTCTTCACCGGCAACCTGACTCAGCCCTACACCAGCATGGAGGGCGGCTTTATTTCGCCGGAGGAGTTCAACGCGAACTTCCAGATTGAGTCGACGGCCATGTCGCAGGGCTGGACCTACGATGCGACGTCGCCGATCACCAACGCTTACGTGGGCTGCAACCTGGGAAACAATACCTCGTCGACCTACTGCAACACCTATGCTTTCAATCAGCAGGCGCTTCCGATCGGGGCGGGGCAGCGGCTGGTTCCGGGCAAGTACACGCTTTACATTTCGGCCAAGGACGCGGTGACCGCGTCAAACACGGCGTACATCAAGCTTTATTCGAACTGCGGCAGCTACTGCTAACGAGTTTCCTGTGCCGCTGACCAATGCGTGGCCGACCACCGCGGCCGGGGTGTTTACGCTTCCCGTCGACTTCACCTCGGTGACCGGGGGATCAACCTGCAATCTGGGAGTTGCCTTCTTTGGGGCGACGACGGCCGACCAGATCCAGATTGGGTATTTTGCCTTTGCGCCGGTGGCGGAGCAGTTGAACGCGCAGACGATCAATGCGACGACCATCAACCTGCCTGGCGGAACGACTGGGGGCGGGCCGAGCGGTTGCGCGCAATCGCCGGTGGTTGGCATCAATGACGGATACACTTGCCCGGCTAAAGGCTGGTCGAGCACCCTCACGGCCAACGAGACCGCATCGCAGACGAGTATTGCGATTGCTTCGGCCGCGGGGCTTTCGCCGGCGGGCTGCTTCTTTGTGGACGGCGAGTACCAGTGTTACACCGGCATCAGCGGGAGCACGCTCACCGGGCTGACGCGCGGAGCCTACCTCACGACGCCGGCCACCCACAACAGCGGGGCTTCGGCTGTCTCGGTGAACCTGGTGCTGGGATCGGTCCAGCAGGCGCCCTCGGCCATCCTTGCCTATGGCGGGGTTTCGCCTGTGGTCCTCTCGGTGAACAACCCGACTCCGTTTAACCATGGCGGGGTCGAGCGTGCTCTCGATCAACAACGGGGGCAACGAGACCTGGGTGGATACCGGGGGCGCGATCCACCAGACCAATACCGGGGTGCAGAGCAACTTTGGTGGCTCGATCACAGTCGGGCCCAACGTTTACCAGCCGGACCTGGCCTATACCGGCTACTTGCTGCAGATCAATGGACCGAACACGGCTTACCAGCCATTGACGCTGGGTGGAGGCCATGCAGGATCGCTGAATGTCATCACCACCCCGACCATTGCCGCACCCACCATTACCGCCTCAGCCACGCCTGGCTCGAGCACCATCAGCTATGTTTGCGCGGGCACGGACTTCGACGGCAACCTGATTAATGGAACGACCGCCACGATTACGAATGGCGCGGCCTCGTGGGCGTTCCCAGTGGGCTATGAAGTGGTGTGCCCCTGGACCGCGGGGGTAAACACATACCAGATCTATCGCACGGCGGGCGGACCGAACCAGGGCCTGATGGGCAGTGGCACCGGGCCAGGTTTCACCTTCAGTGACTTCGGGGGATCGTCCTCTGGAGGCACGCCGCCGGCGTCGAATAGCTCGAACCCGCATATCTCCGTGGCCGGAACGGGGACGCCTTCGATGCAGCTGGGACCAACGAATATTTCGACGGGCGCCGGGGCGCCTACGAGCACCTGTGGGACGGCTCCCATCGGTAGCGGTTCACTCTGGCTTAGGACGGACGGCGGCACAAGCACCTCGGTCTATTCCTGTGCGGGCACAACCTGGACGGCGGTGACGATCCCATGATGCGCATATTGCTTCGCGCTACTTGCGCCTGTAGGCGTTTTCTAGGGGTTGAGGCGCACCGCAGGTCCCTCGGCTTGCCGAATTTCCTGTGGATCTTCGTGGCGTTGATAGAGTGCATGCGGTTTTCTCCTACGGAAAACCGCAGACGCGGACGTGTCCCGGAGCAGCGTGGCAGGAAATTCGGCTTCGCTCGGGATGACAAGTCGTTGGGTGGTGCCGTTTTATTGAGTGGTGCTAGCGGACGACAGGATGACAAATCTGGGAGTGGTGCCGTTTTATGGAGCGCTGCTAGTGGACGACGGCTTTGTCATGTTGCGGTTGTCGTCATGGCGTTGCTGTTTTGCGCTGGCGCGCAGGCGACGACTTGGAATGTAACTCCTTCGTCGAACCTGCAGAGCGTGATCAATGGCGCGTCTGCCGGAGATACGATCTCTTTTGCTGCTGGTACGTACTCGCTCGGTTCGGGACTCACAGGCAAGTGCGGCATTACGTATACAGGGCCAGCGATCTCTATATCTCAGTACACAGCCGGAGACGGCAAAACTTATTGGGGCTATTACGGGCAGACTGCCATTCTCTCTTCAACCTTTGGGACGGGCGGGGCGATTCTTAATTTTTATAATGGCGGCTCGTGGGCTAACCCCTGCTCACAGCCAACCGTCGTCCAGTACCTGAGCTTCATGAACTCTGGCGGCATTTATATGCAGGCCTCCTACTCGAACGTTACCTTTCAGTTCAACAATTTTGGGAACATTCCCGGAGATACCGGCCCTTACCCGGACAGCACAGGCATCTATCTCGATGGGGGCAATCAAGGCAGCAACACGGCCCAAACCTTTACCAACATTACGATTCAATGGAACAGGATCGGGGATACTAACTCGTGCCTGAGTCCTACAAATGCCTATGCCGATGTCTCGTCGCCAGATGGCGATGGAAACGCCGGTGGTTGCAACGGAACCATCATCAATAGCTCGCTAAACGGCGTGTCGTATCTCCACAACAACTTTCTGCACGTCAGTGAAGGGACTCACATCAACTGCCCAGGCGGGGGTAATCCAGGGGTTGGCGCATCGCCTTGCGAGCCCTCATCGAATGGTGCCACCACCAGAAACCTCACCGTCGAGTACAACGATTTCAGCCAGACCCACCGCATGGATTGGGAAGAGCAGCCGCAGACGACTTCCGGCGTCGTCATGCAGTGGAACTCGCTGCACGACAAACTGAATACGCCTGGCTTCAGCTTTGGCTTTTCGATGGCCTGCTGCATCGTGGGCTCTACCAGCCCGCAGATTAACCTGGCGAATAACGTGATCGCCTGGAATTTGCCGCCCGCGTCGGGCAATCGCTACGGGTACGGCATTGAGGCGTGGGGCAACCAGGGAAACTACAACAACAACTGGCTGGGTATTGCCAGCAACTACCCGGCAGCCGCGGCGATCACTTGGGGCTGGGATGGCGCAGCTCCCTCAGCAGGCCTCTACTCCGTTAGCAACAACACGGTGTGCAATGGCGCCAGTTGGGGTGGGTACCAGTATAGCGTTAAGGAAGTTTCCCAATCGATCACGCCAACCGTGCAGACCGGCAACAATTTCACGCCCAACGCGTGCACGGCTGTCACCAGCGTCGCGCCGACCATCTCGCCCGCAAGCGGAACGTTCACCACCTCGCAAACAGTAACATTTACTGATCCAGGGTACACCTCGGGGCCTCAACCGTTGGGTAATACCGGCATTTGGTACACCACAGACGGATCGACACCGGTACCCGGCATCGCATGGGACGTACATCGCGAGCGGGGGAACCATCGCGGTGTCGACCACCACCACGGTCAAGGCGATCGGCATGTGGGGCGCGCAGAACCAACCTGGAAGCTATGCGAGTGGGATGGGCTTCACTCCAAGCGCGGTGGTTTCGGCGACCTATACCGTGGGGACGCCGCCGACGCTCAACAGTGTGAGCCTGACGGCGGCGGGCTCGGTGACGTCGATTGCGGTGGGCGCCAGCGTGCAGATAAGCGCTGCCTGCCACTACAACAACGGCACCACGACGGGCTGCAATACGACCGACGCTTACGGCAATTCTGTCTCCACATGGAACACCAGCAACGCCGGGATTGTAAGTCTTAGTTCCTCGGGTCTGGCGGGGGGCGTAGCGATCGGCACGGCGAACCTGACGGCGGTGGCCGCCGGTGTCACCAGTCCAGCCTTCTCGCTCGCGGTTACGGCACCCAGCGTGACCCTAAGCTCGGTAACGCTGGCCACCACGGGTGGGATCACAAGCATAGTTGCCGGCAGCACCAATCAACTCATCGCGACGTGCCACTACTCGGATGGGTCGACCACCACGTGCACCACCACCGATTCCCACGGCAACGCGGTTTCCTCTTGGACCAGCTCAGCAACCACCATAGCTACAGTAAGCTCGGGCGGCCTGGTAACTGGAGTGGCCGCGGGGTCAACCAACCTGAGCGCGGTGGCAGCTGGGATTACTTCCAGTCCGCTGGTGACGCTCACGGTCACGGCGGCGCCCCCCACGCTGCAGGGCGGCTACCTGGGTACCCCGGGGAGCGCCAACACCATGTATGTGGGTGGAACGCTGCAGTTCTCAGCCTATTGCCAGTACTCGAACAGCACCACGACCAACTGCAGCGTCCCCGATATCTACGGCAATGGGGTCACGCAATGGTTGTCGTCGAATACTGCCGAGGTGACGGTCGGCGCCGTGGGCTCGGCCAGCCCGGGCCTGGCCACTGCAGTCGCGGCCGGCTCACCGAATATCCAGGCGTATGTGGGCACTGTCCACTTGAACGAATGGGTGCTGTACATCAGCAACCCACCGGTAACGCTCACTGGACTGTCGCTAGCCACCACGGGAGGAGTGACCGGGTTATTTGTGGGTTATACCAACCAGTTGGTGGCCACGTGCACTTATTCAGATGGGTCGACAACCAACTGCACCACGACGGACAGCCACGGCAATGTGGCCGGGAACTACGCGAGCTCGTGTAGTTCGCATGCCACGGTGGGAGTTAGCACGGGACTAGTAACCGGGGTAGCGGCGGGCACGACCAACCTTACGGCGCAGGCGGGCAGCTTTACCAGTTCCGCACTTCCGCTGAGCGTACTTACAATACCCAGCGGCACTTACACCATCACTATCACCGGGCCAGTGACACTCTCCGGGACGGTGCATTTCTGACCCCGATGCTCCTGCCACGCTGCACTAGAGAGGCCCACGCGGGTCCTAGTATGAGAGGCCCACGCGGTGCGGTTTTCTCTTATGGAAAACCGCGTACACGGTATCAAGGCCACCGAGTTCCACAGGAGATCGGGGTAATGGCAGCGCGGGGAAAGCCCAGTGGCTCCGCCACCATCCAAGCCCAGATTCTGGAACAACTCACGGAGGTCAAGGGCAAGGTGGAGGAGAGCCTGGAGCAAGGGCGTGAAAACGGAAACGAATTGAAGATGCTTCGGCGGGAGCTTGGACTGGATGGCCAGCATGGGAGATTGCCCATCATGGAAACAACGTTGATGCGCCACGAGGCGCGCATGGAAAAGTGTGACGCGCGCATAGACAAACTGGAAACAAGCTATAACGAGGCGAATGGCAAAGCGAAGCTGGTCGCCACCGCACTTGCGCTGCTGGGCGGAGGCGCCGGCGGTGCGCTGATTGCTCTGCTGGCGCATTTGCTTGGAGTGCACTGACCTCAATGCTTCTACCACGCCTGTCAGCATTCGCGTGCGGTCCAAGTACACCCAGGACTGACGTCCTGGGGCATTTTCAGCCGTCCCCTTCGACAAGCTCAGGGCAGGCTCTGCGGGACTGGTCTCGATGGGGTTGTGCACCCAGGACTAACGTCCTGGGCTATTCTCAGCCGTCCCCTTCGACGAGCTCAGGGCAGGCTCTTCGGGACTGATCGCGATACACAAGTTGTTTCGAGATAGCGCAGCTTGTGCGGTTTTCTCTCAAAGAAAACCGCATGCGGTCTATCAACACCACTGGGTTCAACAGGAGATTGGGGTGATGGCAAACGTGGAGGCAGCGATCGACTACGTGCTGGGATGGGAAGACGCAACGCTCTCGGGTGTGATTACCACTGCCCCGGACGGAAAGCGGACCCGCTTCGGGATTGATGAGCACTGGCATCCGGAGTTGACCAATTGCCTGTACTTCGGCTCCATGGGCCAGGTGGCCGCGCTGCAGATTGCGCGAGGGATTTACGAGACTAGTTATTGCCAACCGCTGTGTATCGCTGAGATCGCCAACCAGGAGATCGCCAACAAGCTGCTGTCGCTGGGGGTGAATGTGGGAGTGGTGAACGCGGCGAGGATGTTGCAGGATGCAGTGACGGTGGTGGGCGATGGCCGCATTGGTCCGCTGACTTTGCATGCACTTGACCTGGCCGAACCAGACAAGGTGTTAGAGGACCTGCGGGCAGAGGCGGAGAGCTACTACGATGCCTTGATCGCCAAGAATCCGAACCTGGCGGTGTATCGTGCGGGATGGCTGCGGAGAGCGGCAGCATGAGCAATCTTCAAATATGGCTAGACAGCATAGCGGCGCATGCTTCGCTACACCACAGGCCTTCCAATTCGATCGGCAAGCACCAACTCGACAGTTGCCCGGGTGACCGAATTTGACTAAGTTGTTGCGCACAAAAAAGCCTGCCCCAGGGGGTATGCGTACGGGCTTAAGCCCGTATCTACCAGCCCTCTTATTTCTGTTGGTCTTGATGCACGGGCTAAAGCCCGTACCTACCCAGGCGCAGAACATCGAGGGCCAGATTGTTGCCAGCCAGTTCGGTGAGTATCAGGTGCCCACGGTAGGCAACGGATTCTCATTTCCTCCGGATACGTGCCAGATTAATGGCGGCAACAGAAACTTCCCTGCTTTCACGTCGGGTGTCCCAATCAAGATCGTGGACACGAATCCTGCATACACCGAAGTGGTCACGCCAGTGGCAGTCATAGTGAATAGCGGTGTCTGCGCAGTCAGCCTGACTACCAGCTACACGCACACGTCGTTCTATTTGACATCCGGCACTGGCGGACTGCAGGAAGCCCTTAATAACGGCAACCAACGTACGGGCGAGCCGAATACGGTTATCTTGAATGCCGATTGGTATGCATTCGTGGCTCCCTCGAATCCAGCCACGGTGATCGCGTCGGTTCACGGCAATAGCACTCTAAGCTTGATCGATGTGACTACGAGCCCTTACACGGCCTATAACTGGAACGGTTCGCAGTATGTGTCCGGCGGCACCGGGGCGGCGATTCCAGCGACCGAGAATGCGCTGTGCGGGACAAATGCAGCCGGTTCGGCGCGGGCTTGCACGCCGGGTACGGATTATGTTGCTCCCAGCACGCCAGCCACCGGTGCGCTGAGTGGAACCTATGCTGACCCAGGCCTGGCCCCTGCTTACCTTCCCTCAAACCTGATCGTCGTCAACGTTAAGCAATATGGCGCCGTGGGAAATGGAAGCTCGCATCCGGCCTGCACCTACCTGGGACTAGCTAACCTCGCGGCGCTGCAAGCCTACAACGGCGGTATCTATTCCTTTGCTACCTCGTGCACTAACCAGATGGACTGGCTGGCCACGCAATACGGGGTCAACAAACTCGCGGGGGTAGGTGGAACAGTCAAGCTGGCTGGAGGTACCTATGTCTGGGACCAGCCAGTCATTCTGCCGCTCATGCAGGACGCGTGCTGCGGTAATGCAACCGGAGTTTATGTCGTCGGAGACGGCGAAGGCGGAACACTCATCATCCCTTCGGTGCCAGACTTTGGCGTCAATAGCGCCATGATCTCCTGCGGACTTCCCACAGCCTCTTACTCCGATAACGGAGGCACTGGAAGCGGACGATACGGCAACATTGGGGCATGCTACGGTGGGCTCGTCGATCTTACCTTTTACAATCCCTACACTTCGGGCACCGTGAATGTTACGTCCACATCCTACGCCAGAGGAGTCATCAACGTCCCCGCTCCACAGTCCAATGCCTCGGGCAATCCGGTACAAATGGATGGCGTTGTGATGGGCGGAAGAATGTATATGCGTCGTGTGGGCGCTTGGGGCTTCCGTATGGGCTTCAACGTGACCGGCGATCACATGACATGGGATCAGGTCTACGGATCACAGAATTTCTGCGGAATGTATTGGGCGCCGGAAAGCACCTATTTGCAGGGCGATATCGTGATGCAGGGCCACAACTTTGTCAATGGAAACACCCTAGGCGGGTTCTGCGTCGATAAGGATGCCCAGTTTAACTTGTACCAATCTGGAGAGCTTTACATCGGATACCAGCCGTACGGGTGGATCAAGTTCCCTGGTACGGTCGATAGCTATCTCGGAAGTGGATACTTCCCCTTCTTCGCGGGAGGGTCATTCGACCAGATTCAGGCGGAGGAGATCGGTAACGCGGTGATGTGGGACGACAATATGACCCAGAGCGGCGGAGGCGTTTCGCTGGGAGAGACGGGTATCCAAGACGTTTCAATCAACTCCCTATTTGCTATATGGGGCACGCCTATCACTACCGGTGGTCGTAATCAATATGCATGGATAGGTGCCGGGAACATTGTAGGATTCACGCTCAAGAACCCATTCTCCTGTTGCGGAAGTTTTGACAATGGGGGATCAGGGCAACTGGCCGGAATCCTAGCGCAGTATTCGGGGTCGGGTGGTGGTATCGAGATCGATGGCGACTTGACGGACACTCTTTATAGCAATTACGCGACCATGCCTCTCGTAGGAAACACGCGATATGGCGGTTACTGTAGTCCGGTCACTCTAAACTCGCCTGGACAATGGACGGGTGGCGAAATCTTCCTCGACTCCACGGTCAGCTCGATCACTTCCGGTCAGGCACTCCAGATGCTTTCTGACGGTAATGCAGGAATTGCTACCGGCACAGGGCCGGTGATTGGCATTGCCGCTCAGTCGCTCACCAATGGTGCCAGCGGCCTCTGCCTCGCCTATATGAATAAGGGAACCTTGCAGTCTCCTTATGTTCTCTCCGTGCCTGGATCGGCGACTCCGGGAAATGTGATTGTTGCCACAGCTTCAGGACACGGCGCAGGTGTTGGAACAAATGGCGGGTATGTGATTGGAACAGCACAAAACGGCGGAACGACCCCGACGGTTCTCTTGAATGGTCTTGGAGGCTATATACAAGGCACAAATCTGCCATCGTCCACCATATTGAGCTGGAACGGCGACACCGGCATATCGCGCTCTGCGGCTGATGCTCTGCTCATGGGTAACGGGACTTCGGGTGATTTCTCGGCCACCGTATACGCCCACCAATACGCAGGGACCGATTTTTCTCTGAACGGGAACACTACGGGACATATTGCCACGGGGACGGCGGCCAATACCGATTTCGCCGGAGAGCTTTCGTTTTCGGCGGCCACCACTGCGTCCTACAGCTTCGCGGCGACCTCGTCGAGCCATGCGGAGTGCGTGATTACTCCGCAGGCTAGCGTGGCCAGCTCCGGCCATCCGTGGGTCACCTACACGGGAACGAGCTCTTTCACGATCAACTTCTCGTCAGCGTTCACGGGAAGCGTTAGTTATATATGCGCATTTAGGAACTAAGACACCTCAGCCAAGGCACTTTACCAGATCGCATCCACGGATTAGACGCAGCACATCGATTTCTTTAAATGCCTACAGATCGGACTATCGCGATGAAACGAACAGCGGCTTTGCTATTCTCCGTGCTGTGTGCGGCTGGGGTACAGGGGCAGCAGACCGGCGGCGAAGGTGTGCCCGGCGGCCCTGGAAGCGGCAGCTATGCGCCCCTTGCTTCGCCTGCGTTTACCGGCACGCCCACGGTGCCCACAGCGACGGCGGGCACGAACACCACGCAGGCGGCATCGACTGCGTTTGTGGCGGCTGCCACGGCAAACCAGGCGGCTACCAATGTAGCCAACACCTTCACGGCGGCGCAGACAGCTCCTGGGTTCTTCCCTCAAGCGAAGGCCGCGGGACCATACTCTGTCTTATTTGACGATTACTACTCTGGAGCGAATAACGCATCCAACAACATCGGCTCTCCCACCGGGGCTAGCTGCACGGTCAATACCACTTACACCGATATCAACCACCCCGGTAACCTGTTGCTGACTGCCGGCACAGGCGGCACGGGCACAGGAATTACCTGCGGGTACCAATCGGAGAGTCCATCTGTCATCTCGCCCAACAGCTCTTCGCTTGGTTGGACATGGGAGACGGCGGTGTATGTGCCTGTGCTGCCCGGCACCACAGCAGGCAGCTTCCAGGGTGGATTGACCAACGGCCCCAACGCGAACCCTTGGACCACGGGGATCCAGTTCTATCTCAGCTCGGCTAACTCGGTCACTAACGATTGGTACTGCCGGTATAGCTCGACCAGCACCGATTCCACCATTGCCGCAGTGGCGGCCACCTGGACCCGGCTGACGATGGTGAACGATGGCACCTATGTGCATTGGTACATCAACGGCACGGAGGCCACGGCTTGTAAGACCGCTGTAGGAAGTATGCCCTCAAGCGCACAGTACCCAGCATCCTGGTCGGCCACTGCTCTGAGCGCGACCTCGGTGACCATGGCTGTCGATTATGTCGACTTTCAGCGGGCAACTGCGCGATGAGATTCATAAGGACGGAATCATGAATAGTCTCAAGATCTGGATTCATGGGTTGGCGGCGGCGGCTATCTCTGCGTTTGCCTCGGCGGCCAGCGGTGCGATCGCTTTACCTACTGTGTTCACGTTTGACCGGGCGGGGTTCTTGAATATGGTCAAGCTGGCTACTGTGCCGGCGTTGCTGGCTGTGTTTGCTTACTTGAAGAGTAGCCCGGTTCCGGCGCTTGCGTTGACCACCAGCGTTGCGGGCAAGCGGGAGTAAAAGCATTGGTGGGCTTCGCCCTCCTTTCGCCCAGGTACGCTGGGCGAACCTGGGGCACCCGTCCTGCTTTTAATTCGATTGTCTTGCGCTGACGCGGTGGCGTGTATCCCACATCTCGCGTTAAATGAGCTTGAGACCTGCCGTCGCGGTCAGGTTCGAAGAGTCTTGAGAAATAAAATAACACACATAAGGAGATTTTCTATGGCATTCACCTGGCAGTCGGCTGGGCACGCTTTCGCGTCCCTGTTTAAGGATGTTGTCACGGTTTCGAAGAAGGTGAGTCATCGCCCTCGGCGGGCTGCAGAACGAAGAGAAGCTGATCGAGTCGCTCACTTCGCTGGTGAGCCCGCAGGCGGCAGCCGTGGAGCAGATTGCCTTCGGAGCGCTGGGCGCGCTGGTTGCGGCCGTGCAAGCAACCGAGACGGCAGCCGGCGCGAACGGCATCAATGTAGCCTTCGATGCTTCCGTTGTGGCGGAAGTGAGGAAGCTTATCGCCGATTTTCCCGAGATCGTCGCCCAGGTCGAGGCAGCGTTTGCTAAAAGCTCCTAACTGCATGGCCATCCGCGCCTCGTGCATGATCCACGGCTTGCTGCTGCTTGTCGCGGGATGTAGCGCGCATCGACCGGTCGCCGCGGTCGCTGTTCCCGATCCTGAGATTTCAGACGCCAAAGAGTTCGTGGGCGCGGTGGCGGATAAGATGCCCCTATGGGACGCGGATGCTATCTCCAGGTATGAGCGGGTGGAGATCGCCACAGTCAAGGCCGATATTGCCATGGCCCAGCAGGAAGAGGAAAAAGGCCCGCTCCTGGAGGACGTGACCAAGCTGCACGATGACTGGGATGCGCTGGTCGCGCTGGACGAGATGCTGAAGAAGGAGTCGCTCATATGAGCAGCAAACATTGGATCGAAAAGGCAATCAAGAAACCTGGAAGCTTCAAGACCCAGGCCCAACGCGCCGGCGAGAGCACGGCGGAATTCGCCGAGCGAACACGAGGACGCCCCGGGTAAGACAGGCAGGCGCGCGAGGCTGGCCGAGTTGCTGCTGAAGATGCGGAAAGAGAAAGGCTAACTGATGGCTCACACACGACTGATAACCCTAAACGGCAGTGCCGGCGCATTTGTCGCCGTCTCCGCAACCCAGGTGACCCGGCGGGTCGAGGTCATCGAAGACGGCAGCGCGAATGGCGGGACTGGGCAGGGCGTCGCGTACCAGTTCAACGATGGCTCCGCCACGCCGTTCACGACTACCTATACGATTGAGCCACAGTCTGAGCCCATTGTGCTGGGCTCGCCCATCCCGCAAGGTGGAGGATATGCGCTTACCATTGGTACGCCGCCGGATAACTCGGGAGGATATGCACTTGCCGCGACGCTGCTTATCAACCTAAGGTCGGCGAGCACGAACACGACCATTGTGCGGGTAACGGAATTCGACTAGGCTCGGAAACCTACAGTTAGGTGAACTGCTATGCAAGTAGACAGTTTATGAAGAAAATTTTATTGATCGTTTTAACCCTCGCTTCCTGCTTTCCCCGCGCCCAGGCGCAGAGCGCCGGCCAGATCATCGCGGCGCAGTATGGGGAATTCAGGGTAACGGGTTCGACGATCGGAGGGTTTTCTTTTCCACCCGCAACTTGCCAGGTGAGCGGCGGTGGGCAAAACTTTGCCGCATTTTCGGTCGGCACGCCGATCAAGATTGTCGATGGCAACCCAAACCTGACGGAAGTGGCAACGCCGAGCTCGGTTTATATCGGCGCCTGCAGCGTTAACATGGCGACGGCCTATAACCATGTGCCGCCCTTCTACCTGACTTCGGGAACGGGCGGCCTGCAGGAGGCGATCAATGCCAACCAAACCACGAACGGGCCGAACACGATCCTGCTGAACGCGGAGTGGTACAAGCTGATCGCCCCGGGCAATGCGGCCAGCATCATCGCTTCTGTTCAAGGCATCCCTGACCTGGGGCTGGAAGACATCACTACCACGCCCTACACGTTCTACCAGTGGAACGGATCGCAGTACACCGTGGTCGCGGCTGCTTCCGGAAACTATAACCAGGGATCCGCGGGCGCGGTGACGCAGACCGTCACGGCTAAATTGCAGCAAGGCATCAGCGTCAAAGATTTCGGCGCAGTGGGCGATGGAGCTCACATGGCGGCGGACACGGCCGGATCACAGGCTGCAGTCACGGCCGCCGCGGCAGCCCTATCGAAGACCGTCTATGTGCCGGCAGGAAACTACCTGCTGGACAATACGCCGCACCGGTTCTCTCGGGAGCACAGAACGTGGTGATTTATGGGGATGGCCCATCTTCTTCGCCTTGCCTGCCAAACGTCGGTGGCCCATGACTGCATCGCGTCCACCGGAGCAACGGGGTTCGGGCTGTCTAACCTATCTATCTCCTTCGGACCAGCGGCTACCACCCGCTCCAGCGGCTATGCGGTCGACATCGAGACCTGTACCGGCTGCTCACTCGAAAACGTATCGCTCAATAATGGCGATTTATCCGGGCTGCGCCTGGCGAGTTCGACGCACACGTCGATTCATAACTTGAAAATCTCAAACTTCTACGCCAACGGCACGTTCATGATTAATAACCAGGACCTGCGCGCTGGATGGCCTGGCCTGCCAGAACAATCAGGACGCATGCTTTGAGACCTCGTGGTTTGATTCCGAGTACTCGGCGCATGGGGTGCCCTGCCAAAACATCACGGCGACGAATATCACCAGCTCGAACGATCTCGAAGGGGTGCTGGTCAACGCATGCAATAACGTCACGGTGAATGGATTCGCGGTGATCGGCTCGGCCAAGGAGAGCGTTTTCGTGGGTCAGGACCCGACGACGACCACGGCCGCACTGGCCTGATCGGGTGAACTATCTCGGATGGCACGATTTACGGCTCAGGGTATGGCACCAACCCGCTCAACATGCGCCACGGCGCAAGCCCTCTATGTGAACGTGGGAACGAATCCGTCGGGGCCGATCTCGCACGTGACCTTCGCCAACATTACCGCGTCGCACGTGTCGAGCTGGGGCTTGCAAATGGCCGAGTTCCAGAACGACGACGTAAACCTGAGCAACCTGCAGTTTTACGACGTTGGCAATGGCAACACCACCGGATGCCTGCAAACCGAAGGCAACCAGGTGAACCTGAATGCGGTGTACTGCACCGACGTAGGCACGTATGGCCTCTACGATACCAACACCGTGCGCCTGACGGGCACGGGGCTTAACTTTTCGGGCGTCTCCCAGGTATCCGGAACCAACTCGATCTACCTGTCCACGACAGCGACCGGGCTGGTGAACCTCACGAATATCTCGGTGAATGACACCAACTCCATCGGTTTACTCAAGTTCGATCTACGATGCCAGCCCTTCGGGCGACCACTCCCTCTGGAATATCTGGTCAACCGGTATTCAGACCCCCACCGGGCCCACCAGCGCGAATGGCCAGACCACCTACACGTATTCGGACGCGGGCCATTCGATGGTGTTCCGCAATGGTGGCATGATCCAAAGTTTTGTGCCCCCGAATTACTACTTTCTACCCACCGCCGGCGCGACCCCGACCCAGTACGTCAACGGTGCGGTGCTCTATTACCAGTCGAAATGTTGGGCAAGTGGAGCGCAGCAGACGGAATCGGTCGGCTGGCTGGACCAATATCCCACGCTCTCCACGGAGAGCTTCTCCTTTAACCATTACGGCGGCTGTGGCTTTCCGATCGTTATTGATATGACGGCCGCGGCATCCGTGCTCGAACCGCAAACCTCGAGCACGGGCACCTCGAGCGCGCAGCACTTCAGCGGATACGCGTCGGGCACGTATGCTTCGGTGCCCACCTTTGTTGCCGGAAGCGGTGCTGGCACCAGCCCAACGCTGGCGGCGAACGCAAATTCGAATGATCTCTCCGGCTACCTGACCGTGACCACCGGCACCTCGCCGGCAGCTTCGGCGACCATCGCCACGGGGACGTTTGGCACCGCGTACGCGACGCTGGCCAAGTGTGTGCTGTGGCCGGCGAATGCTGCTGCTTCGGCTCTTGAGCGGCGCGGCCAAGGCGTATATCCCGGTGGGTTCCAATACTGCGTTCGCTATCCAGCCGGGGACCACTGCCCTGGCGGCCAGCACGCTTTATACCTGGGGCTACACGTGCACCCAGTAGAACCGATGAGGCTGCCATGGATATCCCGCTCTTCGCACGCGGAGATGATGGCCCTGGTGACCACCCAAGTGGACGCACTGATCCACGAGCGGAAGGTGTTACTCGACCGGCTGGCGACCCTTGGGTTGGGTGGACCTCTCTTCAGCTCTCCCTCCTGGCCGGATGCATCCGCGCAACGAGGCGGAAGCCAATTGACCCGGATGCGGAAGAGATGGAGAAGTTGATGAACCTTCGCCGCCGCCCGTCGAAGTTGGCCGATGCGCTCACCCGCAAGGCTTATCGGGATTACAACAAGGTGCAGGCTGGGCCCAGCGTCAAGTGGATAGCGAAGGCCGACACCATGACCGCGGCGCTCGACGAAGCCGAAGCATCAGGAAAGAAACAGGCGTAAATGGCCACATACCCCGGCGTTGCCATCACCCAGACTTCGCAGACGCAAGTTCCCTACCCCCAGCGAGGGATGGAGCATACGCCGTCGGACCCGATGCAGGGCACGGCCGATGAGCCGCAGAATAGCGCCCAGCTTAGCGAAGAAGACCAGCAGCGGTTGATTGCGCTGGTGCGGAGTTATAAAGACCAGTGGTCGCAGGACCGCATGGTGCTGATGCAACGGTGCCTGGAGAACCTGGAGTTTTTCAAGGGCAACCAATTTATTTCCTTCGGTCCCGGTGAGTCGGATTTTTTCAATGCGGTCGACTGGATGCACCAGGGGGAGCATGCGCAGGACGCCGACGATAAGGATCTGTATCAGTACTGCAATAACTTTTACCAGATGCTGGCGACCGGCTTTGTGGCGGCGCTGGCTCCGCAGGTCCCAAAATCCAAATGGATGCCGGAGGACGCGGAACAGCTCTCCGATGTAACGACGGCGAAGGCGGCGCAGACGCTGATCGACATCATTGAGCGGCAGAACCGGGAGCAGTCGCTGCTCAAGCAACAGTTGCTGTATCTCTACACCACGGGAGCGGTCTTCCGGCATACCCGCTATGTGGTGGATGCGGAGCGCGCAGGCACGTCGCGAGAGCCGGTCTTCAACGAGACGGAGACCCAGCTGGCGCCCGATCGTTACCATTGCTTCCATTGCGGAGCGACTTCACCGGCGGACACGATGGGTATGCTGGCGCGGCATTGCCAGCATTGCCACCGGCCGCTGGCGGAGGACTCCTTCTTCCCCGCGGAGTATGGGCCCGTGGTCAGACAAGTGGGCGAAGAGGAAGTGCCCAATGGGATGGTGGCGCAGAACCTCTATTCTCCGCTGGAGGTGGACTGCGACCCGGCGGCAAACAACCTGCGGCAGACGCCGATTCTCAACCTGGAGGTCGAGGTGCACGTGGGCGCGCTGCGGGCGGCGTATCCGGATATGTATGACCAGATCGCGGCCAGCGCGACCAGTGAGCTTTCCGCCAACGGAAGCATCGATCGCATTGCCAGGCAACAGGTGTACTCGCAGACGGGCGCGTACTTCGAGCATCCTGCAAGACCAGCGGCCAACGCTTTCGCGGACGTGGATTCAGCCCTGGGCCTTCGATCTGGAGGATGATCAGGAATTCGGCGAGCGGATGCGGGCGACGTATCCGAATGGGTTGCTGCTGGTAAGCACCGGCGCTACTTTCCTTTCGGCGCGCGACGCCTCGCTGACCAAGGAGTGGACGTGGGCGGGCACGCATGAGGGCTTCGGGCTGTATCCGCCGTCGATTGGCGACATTGTTGTTCCCTTTCAAAAGCGCTACAACGACATGGCCAACATCCTGCATGAGTTCATGGACCGCTGCTCCTCGGGAGTAACGCTGGCCAATGCAGACCTGATCGATACCAAGTCGATGCAGGGCAAGCCGATGCTGCCTGGGGTTTTGAACCTGGTGAAGTTGAAGCGGACGGGCGCTCCGGGCGCGATCCGCATGGCCGATGCGCTGTACCAGTTCCAGTTTCAGATGCATGAAGAGGCCTTCAGCTACCTGGATAAGCTGGCCTACAACGCGCAGATGTTCGCGGGTATTCCTCCGCAGGTGTACGGAGGCGCGGGCGACCCGTCGGTCGAGACGTTTGGCGGACAGCAACAGCAGCTGAACTCTGCGCTGGGCAAGCTGAACATCTATTGGGAGAACCTGAAAGAGGAGCACGCGAAGGCCGATGAGCTGGCGGTGAATTGCGCCAAGGATAATCTGACGGGCGATATGCGGCAGGTCATTCTGGAGCGGGGCTCTGAGTTTCGCAATGATTACATCCGTCTGGATGATCTGCAGGGCAGCGTGCATGCTTATGCGGATACCGACCAGGGTCTGCCGGTTACAGCCGCTGAGCTGCGGCAGCGCTGGATGGATTTGATGCAGGCGGCGGCGAGCAATCCGCTGGCTCAGGCGATCTTCGATGATCCTACGAACCAGGAGCAGGCGGCGACGGCTCTCGGTGTGCCGAATATGGTGGTTCCCGGTGCGGCGATGCGGTCGAAGGTGTTGCAGATTATTGAGCGGCTGCTGGAGGCCGAGGCGGTGCCGGTGATCGACGCGCGGACGGGACAGCCTACCGGACAAGTGAGGCCGACGATCATGCCCGATGAGGCCATCGACGACTTTACGGTGCTGAAGCAGGTTGTGCGGCAGTATTGCCAGGAGAACTCGGATATTCCGGATGAGAATCCCGCGGGTTGGCAGAATCTGCTGGCGTACTTTACGGCGGCGGTTGCGATGGAGACGCGGCAGATGGCGGAGCATGGCGCAGCAGAAGGCTGTGGTTGCGCAGGCGGGTTTGCCGAGCCGGCGGCGCCGCAGATTCCTCCGCATGAGATTGATGATGTGGTGCATACCGTGGGTGGGCTTATGCATACTCCTCCGTCTGTTACGTCGGGGAGTATTCAGGGCCAGGTGCAGGCGGCTAATACGCTGATCAAGTTAGCGGATAAGTTGCAGGGCTAAGATCTGTCCCGCAAACGAATGACGGGTGCCCCGACATCTCGACATCAAGATTCGTGGATCCACATCTTGCGAAATACGAGCGAGATGCCCGGATTCCCTGTACGCTGCCCCAACAGGCTGCCACGTGTGCGGCTTTCATTAAGGAAAGCCGCGTGTAATGCATCAACGCCACCACGCCTCGCAGGAAATCCGGGATGTGGGGCACCCGTCGGTTGTTGCAGATTTAGAACTTAGAAAGAAGACTTATGACTGAAGCTACTATCGCGGCTCCCGCTCCGGGAGCCGCTCCTATTTCTGCGCCTGCCGCTTCTCCGGCTCCTGCCGCTCCCGCTCCTTCGTTCGGGGTAGCGGTTCAGCTCCGACGTCCACGGTCGACCCAGGCAAGTTCCCTATTCGCGAGGATTATGCCGCGGCTCTGCTCAAAGAGAAGCTAGCGGCACTTCCTGCATCCGAGGAGCAACCTGTTCCCGCTGATGAGCCCATCGCCGTGGTTGAGCCTCCTCCGCCGGCGCTTGAGGCTCCGGCGACGAAACTGTTGCGGCGGCTGAAAGACGCGCCTATTGAAGAAGATTTTCAGCTTGAGCTGGAGGCGGTCGTTACGCCTGAAGTTCTCAGCCAGATGGTCACGGACAATCCTGAGTTCGGTAAGTTGCTCGAGGCCGACTCCAGGCTGAAAGGACAGCTGTATAAGACGGCACGCGAAGCGGCGGAGCTGAAGCCTTACCGCGAGATATTTCCCGACCTGGATTCGGCGAAGGCGGCACTTGACCATTCGTCCACCTGGATGGACGTGCGCGAGACTTTCCTCGGCTCAACCACGCGCGAAGGCACCATGGCTTCGCTGAGCAAGATTGCCGAGCTCTCTTACGAACGCGATGCTGACGGCAACGTGGTGATGCAGAATGGCAAGCCGGTCATCGGCGAAGATTTTTTTGGATTTGTCGACAACGTGGTGGGACTCGATCTCGAACACCGCGCACAGGATGTAACCGCACGCCTCAAGGCGAATAGCTATCGCTCTGAGGAGGAACGGAATCGCGACCAACGCGTTAAAGATGCTCTGGATACCCTCAGGGAAGAATCCGCGGCCACTTCCCCCGCGATAGAGGCACAGCCAGACGCACTGCGGCGCAAGTCTGATGAGCTTGACCGGCGAGAGCGGGCACTGAATTTGCGCCAGCACGGCGAGAAGGTGGAGGAGAGACGGTCGTTCGAAAGCGGATTGCAGACCGAGGCCCAGACACGCATCCACGATGGCATCAGCAGGATCATTGCCAACGTGGAAAAGCAGGGCGGCGTCGTCAGTCCTTACTTGAAGAACATTCTCCCCAAAGCCATCGGCGCCAAGCTGATCCGCAAGATTCAGGCGAACCCGGCGCTGCAGGACCAGATGCATTCTCTTCAGCGGCTTGCCCATTGGCGATGCATCCCGCCAACGCAGACTCGCGGCCATTGACCGGGCCGTGCAGCAGTATCTTCCCGACGTGGCGCGCGAAGAACTACGCGAGGCAGGGGTGCAAATTGCCAATGCCTCCGCAGCGAGACGCGCCAAGGTAGACGCCCAGATCGACAGCACCAGAAAGACCGAGCCCAAGGGATCGACCGGACCAGCCGGCGCGGGCAGCGCAACGATGACCTCAAGCGCAGCCTTCGACCACGCGCAGGCAGAGTGGCAACGAGCCAATCCGGGTAAGCCCTTCGACAAGGTGGCGAGGGAGTTGATTCTTCCTCGCGTTCTGCAGCTGATGACATCTCGGTGAAGAATTCGTAGTGCAACGCGGCGCTCCCGCCGCAGATAAGGAATCTCATGTCGAACGTAATCGGCACCGCATCCACTACACAGCAGCTGCAGCTCGAGGCCTTGAACGAGGTCATCAAGCTGCTCATCGAAAAGGAGGCCAAACTGGATGCCCGCATCTCTGAGCGCGGGTCGATTACTCCAGTTTCCCTGCGCAGTTTTCGTCTGCGCTTCCAGACCGCATTTCCCGGCAACGTCGCCCTGTTCAACCTGGACGGCGGTATTCTGCCGGCCGGCAACTTCAGCGCCTGGGATCAGGGTACCCTGACCCCGCTGGCCACTGTCATCCCGGTTGAGTATTCGCGGCTGGTCGACATCATCGGCGAGGGCGGACCGAAGGTTGTTTCCGAGAACCCGGTCACCAAAACTCTGGCCGATGTGGCGGTACAGATGGCGAAGAATCGGGACCAGTTCCTGCAACAGGCGGGTGACGGCAAGATCGCGCAAGTGGATACCAGCTACGCCGGTGGCGGAGCTAATCCGATTGTGCTCGCCTCGTCCCCCTGGGGCGCCAGGCTCATCTCACAAGGACAGCAGCTGCAGGTGATGAGCAACACCTACACGCTGCGCGGCACTTGCTACGTCAACAACGTCAACAATAAGCTCGGGTCGGTGCAGTCCATAACCGTGGACGCAGTGCCCGCGGGCACGGCCGCCGGCGACTTCATCATGGTCGCGGGCGTGGCAGCGACCACCCCGGTGTTCCTGTACGGCATACCTTATTTCCATAACACCGCAACCACGGGCACGTTCCTGGGCATCAACCGGACGCAGAATTATGTAGTTGCGAACGGTGTGGCTGCGGGCGGCGCTCCGTTGTCGCTGCCCATGTTGCGCGCGGCGCTCAGCCGTGTGGAACAGAGCCTGGGCACGGATGCGCTGAAGTCGCAGGTATGGCATGCGCATCCTGCTCAAATCCAGGCGTATGAGGAGATGGGCTTTGCCAAGCAGGAGATCCTGATGACCAACGGCAAGATGCCGGGGTTCGACGGGCTCACTGCGAACGTAGGCCAGTTCACCATTGCCGGACGTGAGGTAGTGCGGAATATCCACGCGGATAACTCACGCATCGACTTCATGGAGTTCGGTTCCTGGCTCAAAGTGGTGTGGGGCAAGGCGCCGTTCTGGTTCAAGAACCGCAGCGGACAGTGGGTGTTTCAGATCTACGATCCGGCTTCGGGTAACCCGACGGCGAATGAAGGCTGCTACTACGTGGATGCACGGCAGTATGCAGTCGACAATCCTCAGGCTATTTCTTCGGTCACCGGCCTGAAGGTGCCTGTCTACAACTAAGCCAGTAGATCAGTCCATTCGTGAAGGGCTGAGATAAACCATCTCAGCCCTCTGTCTTTTGCGTAAGCGCTGTATGGAGAGTTCAGCGATGTCTTACGAATGCCCTTGCCCCGGAGGCCCTGGGAACATGCCGGACCCTGACTTCAAGATCGAAGCAGTGGTGGTATGTGACCGCTACTCCGATTTTTTGCGCTGTACGCTCCCTGCGAACAAGCATTTGTTCGACCGCATCGTGGTGGTCACCTCGGCGGAAGATCGCGATACGCAGCGCATCTGCGAGTTTCATCACGTGGAGTGCGTGCAGACCGATGCGCTGAATTCCCGCTGGAATAAGTTCTGCAAGGGGGCAGGGATCAATGAGGGCCTGAGCCGGCTCGACAGGAAGTGGATGGGTGGTGCATCTGGACGCGGACATCGCGTTGCCACCGCAGACCCGGCTGCTGCTGCAGAATGCGCGCCTCGACCCGTGCATGATCTACGGCATCGACAGGTTCTGCGTTAAGGGCTATGCGCAGTGGGACCGTTTTCTTGAGATGCCTGTGCTGCAGCATGAATGCGATGCTTACGTTCACTTGAATGCCTTTCCCCTGGGCACGCGCGTCATCAGCAAAGATGGCGGAGGCTATATTCCCATCGGGTTCTTTCAGATGTGGTGTCCCAGTGTTTCGGGTGTTTGCGAATATCCCGTCGCACATACCGACGCGGGGCGTGGTGATATGGCGTTTGCCAAAAAGTGGCCACGGGACGAGGCGGGCTCTTATCCCTGAGGTGGTGGGTTATCACCTGGAGAGCACGGATGCCTCCATGTCCGCCAACTGGTACGGCAGAAAGACAGCGCCCTTCACCCACAAGGGCGATCAGCCATGAGTCCATATCGTGCCCAGCGCCACGCAACGCTTTCTTACCAGCTATGGTGGGAAGAATCCTTTCGGCAAGCCGCAGTGGAGATTGCTGGTGGGCAGCGATCGCCTGGTTAAGGAATCGGGAGTTTATCGGGATTGGGCTCCAGGGTTGTCGACGGCGGAGAAGGGCGGGTTGAATTTTCAGCCTAGCCCAGATGCCCCGGGGTGTAACTTCTCTCGTCATGACAACCGGCCCATCCGCGTGGTCACGGAAATGCGCGAGGTAAAGAAGTATCCCCATGCGGAAGGCTGGATCCTGGAGAAGTGGTTCCCTGCCTCGAGCTACGGTACCCAGGCGGAGTGGTATTCGTACAAGGCGATCGATGGGTTTACTCCCATGTTAGGGCCTTATCCCGAATGTGGGGATTATGAGCTGGTCTTTGGTCCGTGGCCCAAGGCGCCTACGACCGACACGCTGCAGGGTTTGATTGCGCAGTATAGCTTCGGCATCAATAGCCGGCGAGGCAGTGCTGAATCTCGCGCACAGGAGTACTTAGTGCGCTTTCAGTACGAGGAGGAACAGGCAGAGGCGAAACGCAAGATCGAGTACGATGCGATGATGCGCGATCACATCTCCCCGTTGCACAGCAGTAGCCTCGCGGCCAGCCGTTGGAGGCAGGACCTGGCACGTCGCACTGGCAATGCCAATGAGCACATTGGGATTCTCTAGAGGGTTGACCTTCCCCGAAACCGACAGGTGCCCTCACTTCCGGTTCTAGCTCCGGTCTGGTGAGCCGACAACGATGTTGAGGGCGGTAGCGGAAGTTTAGATTTCCAAGATGTGGGATGGGCGGATCCGAATCCGTCCTTTGATGCTGAGCACTACCGCTCGGACGTTTGATCATCCCGAACCAGAGATGTGGGTCACGTCATTGGCAGTGAAGGAGGACCTGCGCCATTGGCCGCACATACAACAACCATAAGGAGCTTCATTCATGGCAACAGTCGTTATTACACCCGAGATGCAGCGAGCCAACGCGGAGGCGCTGCTGGGCAAAGATCCCGGCAAGTTTCGTGACCCGGGCCAGCGCTGGACCGCCAAGCGGTATGCCGAGATTCAGCGGCTGCTCAAACAGGCGGAGGCCGACAAGCCGGTCACTATCCTCAACCTGAACCCCTTTCCTCTAAAGATCAATGGCGGTGTCTTTTTCCCGGAGGAGATCGCCCCCTGCCCCCCAGGCAAGCCCTACACCATCCATGTAATCCGCGATACGCGCTGGGGCCACAAGGACCTGGGCTGCGACGCGCAGAACATGATGCAGATGGAACCGGTGCCGGCGATCCCGCTGGTGCTGGCCGCCGAATACATTCGCGAATACGTACAGCAGGATGGCGGCTTCGGCGGAGTGCTCTGCTATGTCGGCGATCACGACCCGGCCTCCATCAAGAAAGGCGGAGTGATCCGCGTTCCCGAAGTGGCTTATAGCGACACGGGAGAGTTTTACGTGGAGGTCCGCGAGCGCGACTTTCACGAGACGCTGACTGCCATCCGTAAAAAGCGCAACAGCTCCATCCTGCAGCGGCTGCAATCCGCCAATGCCTGGTACGAGAACGACTCGCAGCGCATGAACATCAATGATATGCATCGCGACCTTGCGCGCCTGGCAGTGGAAGAAGGGCTGATTCCCGAATTGCCCCGCTGGGTAATGCAGGCCAACACGCTTACCGAAAAGCAGCCGGACCCTTGCCCCAGCTGCGCGACGACTCCTAAGGCGGGCGCCATTCTGTGCGTCAACTGTGGCCACATTTTCAATGTTCTTCAGGCCTACAAAAACGCGCAGAATCGCCTACGGCGCGGTGGAAATGGACCGCCTGACCGCGCAAGAGTGGAAGATCGTAAACCAGATCAAGGCCGAGCGCGATCAAGCGAAGGGCAAAGCCCGCGTGAGCTGGACGCTCGGCCAGGTAAAGGCGCGGGTGCGCAATCTGCTGGATGATCCCCAGGGATCGTATCTGACGGATAGCTTTGTCGTGCCCCTGATTTGCGAGGTGTACGACGATGCCAACTCGCAACTGGCATCCACCCAGTCCTCGTGGGATATCGCGGTGGTTGAGGTGCCGGGCATTCCGCCGGGCACCCCGAACCTGTCGACTTATCAAACAGGGAACGGCCCGCTCGCGGCCCTGACCGACCAGCCGCTGCGCATCGACTGGAAGCCGGCAGGAGACGACCCTTCGTATTACCGGCTGGTGCCCAATTACGAGGTCCTTCCCGACCTGCTGCCGCGCGAGGGCGTGGCGGGATGGGAGTTTCGCAGCGAGGTGATCTGGCTTACCAATTGCTCCATCGCGGTTGACCTGCGTGTCCGAGGTGAGTTTGGGCCGCCCCCGTTGACCAGCGATGACAGCGTGCTGCTCTCGCATCCGCGCATTGGCTACGTCGTCGCCTACGGCACGGCGGCGCTGATTGCAACGGTTCGCGGCAATGCTGCGTGGACTCAGCAGTACGAACAAAAGGCGCTGGAGGGCATGGACGAAATCATGGAGCAACTTGTCCGCGCTGAACAGGGCCAGGTGCGCCGGACGGCGAGACAAACGGGGCGGCGGCGATCTTAGCTATTCATTTTCTACTAAGGAGAAACCATGGCAGTTTCAGGAGCAATCATCGATTACACAGCTGGGGCCGGGGATCGCAACTTTACCGTCTTCATCCAGCTTACCTTCAGCGGCAGCTTCACCTCCGGTGGAGATCCTCTCAACCTGACGACGCTGACCAACCCCAACGGTCTGGATGTAGAAGGTGTCTTCGAGCTACCGCTGTCGTTAGGCCCGGCGGTTTATCTGGAAGATATCGGCGGATATTACGTGCAGCCGAAGATCAGCGGCTCGACCTTGACCGCATTTCTCATCAATGTCTACCAACCCAGCGGAACGATCGTTTCCGGCGCCTATAACACGGCGGTGACCGGCGGAAACGTCATCCTCACTATGCAGAAGCGTCGCGTCTAAGCCCTGAATGAATTTTGACGGCTTCACCCCGCACGAGTTCACGCGCTTTGGTGGACTCGTCGACAATGACGATCCGACCGTGCTGCCTATGGGGGTTGCGGCTGTCTGCAAGAATTGCAGATTTCAGCTCACCACGGTGGCCACGCGTTATGGTCTGCAGACAGTCATGCAGGGGCCAAACCAGGCGGCCATCTCCGGCCTGGCTTCTTTAATTTACACCCCGGAGAATCCAGGCGAGACGCTCTTTCAGGTCCCGCTGGTTTTCGATACGGACGGCTATCTGCTGGTGGAACGTCCGGCCGGAAGCGGCATCCTGGTGCGCGTGCAGGGGCCGCTGGTAACCCAGCCGGCTCATTCACATGCAATCGTGACCGAGGCTTATAACCGCGCCCTGGTCGCCTACTCTGACCTGCAGACGCCGTCCGCCCCGATCAACGTTTACGGGTTGAGCACGCAACAGCTGGATCCGTATGGGCAGAAACCGCTGGGCGCGGCGTGGCTTAAGTCCACGGCGTATCTGGTGGGCGAGTATGTACAACCAACAGCGGCGGGCGGCAACGGACACCTCTACCGCTGCACCGTCGCCGGCACCACGAGCGCGACCGAGCCAGCGTGGCCGCTCACCGAAAACGCCACGGTTACAGATGGCGGCGTTACCTGGGAAGAGCTGACGCCGGTGCTGGTGAACCGTCTGCCGGCGCCTAACTCACCGCAGCCTAGCCGGGTCGCTGGCGGCGGAGCCTTCGCGGCCGGCCGCGATGTCTACCTGGAGATGACCTATGTCAACGCGCAGGGAGAGTCGATCGCCTCAGCGCCTGGCATCCTGGTCAACACCCATTTGAACGATGCAGCCCGGTTCACGGTGCCTGCCTTATCCAGCCTGGCGGGGTGGATTCGTGGGTTGGCCACGGCGTACCAGCCGGTCTCCGTCAACGTATACGAGGCCGACGTGGCCACAGGAACGGCAGCGCCCTCCGCGGCAAGCTTTGCCAAGGTGGGAAATTTCGCTCTGGGAGCCACCGTCACGGTGACGACCACGGCGGCTGGGGTTGCGCCTCCCTCTTCCAATACGGCTCGGGTCACTCCCGGCGGCTTACCGCCCCCATCCACACCCACCGTCGAGCGCGCATCAGGACTCGGGCAGCTTTCCTGCCGGGCGGGATGTCTACGTGATTGCGACCTTCACCAACGCAGCCGGAGAGACGCTGCCTTCCGTTGCCGGCGTGCTGATCGACACCGTCCTCAATGATGCCGTGCAGGTCCCCATTCCCTCCACGCTGTATCAAATTACCGGAGTGAATCTCTATGAAGCCGACGTGGCCACGGGAACAGCCTGCGCCCGCTACCAGCAGCTACGCGCTGGTGGGATCATTCCAGCCGCTTACACCGCCACGATTGCTGCCACCGCCAGCGGGCCGCCTGCTCCCGTGACCAACAGCTCCGGAGCAGCGGGCAATATTGCCCCTGACGCCAGCCCTGGTCTTCGCTATGCCAGCATCGCTTTCACCAACCGCAATGGAAATTTGAGCGGCACAGTACCGGCCTTTACCTCTGTCAGCGTGGATGTGCCCGGCTATGAACTGTACATGGCCAATATTCCCGTTGGACCCAGCAACACCCTCAACCGAACCATTGGTTTTACTGTCGCGGATGGCACAAATGTCGGACCGTTCTTCTACATTCCCTCGGCGACCGTAAGCGCCTCCATCCCTATGACGGCGACGGTCATCGGCGACAACACCACCACCACTGCATTCTTCAACTTCACCGATGAGTTTCTTGAAGCAGAGACCTCCACCGACATGACGGACCGGCTGCGCTGCATACTTCCGCCCGCGGCCGTCGATGTGTATTATTCCCCATCCAATGATCGCGTGGTGCTGAGCGGGGTGGATGGATACGGATCGGGACACTACATCTCGCTGGCCGCGGACTCGGAGTCTTATTACGGCGACACCAGCCCGATCCAGGTAGGCAAACGGCAATGGGCAACGCTGCATTTGCGCCCGCGAATTTCAAGGGACGCTCTTCTCGCTGAAGGAGCGCTCCGGTTTTACCATCTCCCCCACGGCAACTGATCCCTCCACCTGGTCGGTGCAGCAGCGGTGGGAGGGCGTAGGACCATGCGGACCGCGGGCAGTTTGCGTCACCAACGAATTCCTCTTTTTCGTTCATCGCAGCGGGGCGTATGCCTATTCGCCCAGTGAAGCACAACCCAAGCTCATGACCAAGGAGATCCCTACGCTGTGGCAGACCATCAACTGGGACTACCAGCATCTGATCTGGTGCTGCGTGGACGAAGAAAACAAAGAGATCCGGATCGGCGTTCCCATAGGAACGCGACCACGCCCAACAAGACTCTGACCATGAATTACATGGAGGGCCTGTCGGGCCCCATCCACTTCAGCCAGTATGCGGGCCGGGAAGTGGCCATGGGAGCGGCGCGCAAGTGGAGCCTGGATGATATAGCCGGATCGGTGGCAGTGCGCTGTGAGCGCCAGCTGCCGGAGAATGCCTCGCAGTTCGGTGCGCTACGGCAATCCCAGGTGCTGATTGGATCCTCTTCGCCCGATGGCACGGTCCAGATGATTGCTACCGGCATTTACAACGACAACGGAGCTGGGATCGCCTGCCAGTACGAAACCACCAGCACCCAGGACCTGATGGATGTATCCATGCTGGGCGGCGTCAGCATCAATGCCCTGGGCCAGGGTTCGATGACCGTATCGGTGATGGTGGCAAGAACGTACGCCGACTCGCAGCAGGATTCGCCTGAGTAACGGTACCAACGAGATCAAGCTCGCGCCCTTTCCGCTGACCCCGGAGAATTGGAGAGGCTACGACGGCGGCGCGAGAGGGCAAAATGAGCGCTTCCGCATGCGCTTTACCAATGGGGCCATTGCCAATGCCTGGTTTGCGCTTAAATATTGCAGCCTGTTCACCCGCCCACTATTTACTGGCAGGAGCGGCGATGGCGCTTAGTGTCAACCTGGCGCAGATCAACTCCGCTGCCAAGGGCAACAGCGATCTGCGGGAGACGCTGACCGGCATGCATCTCGCGCTGCAGTCTCTTTACGCGCAAACGGGCACAACGCCGCTGAGCAAGATAGACGCTGTTGCCGCGGCCTTCACCGCGCCGCCGGCGCCTTCTCAGCTTGCGGTGACTGGAGCGAATGGGAGCTTCACCGTTTCCATCACCACACCGCAGAACGCTTCAGGAGCCACGGCGCCGCGCAATGCAACCAACGCCCCTATCTATCAGGAGCTATCGAGCTCATCGGTAGCCAATTTTGTCTCGGGAGTAACGACTTACCCCGTCAGCACCAACACGAGTTATGTCCTGCCCAATCCTGGCGTGACTCTGTACTGGCGGCTGCGATCGAGTTATAACCAACAAAACTGGAGCAGCTATATCGCTCAGCCGGGCGCGGTCAGCTCCGGCCTGATGAGCTCGGCGGCGAGCGCGAGCAACCTCTCCCTCAACCAGTCAAACTATGCGACGGTGGACTCGGTCGCCAATGGCAGCACGGCGACGGTACGGGTCTACGGCTCAGGCGGGGTCGGCACTTCGTGGACTTCAATCCTTGGTAACGGTTCTAAAGTAATTGCATCAGGGACCATCCTGAATGTCGCTTACGCGACCAATGGCTTCGTGGTCTGGGACGGGCAAAAATATCAGCTCAAGCCGCAACTGGCCCAGACCTTTCCTGATACCTGGGTGCCGGTGGGCAAGGTATCGGTCATCGCGAATGCAAGCGGACTGGCGCTGCCGGTGATTCATGCCGTCGTCACCGGTGGCGCGATCGTCGCTTACCAGATCATCAACCCCGGCAACGGGCTCACCGCGGCGCCTACGCTGACCATCACGGATAGCTCCGGCAGCGGCGCTACGGCGACGGCCGTGGTGGTGGCCGGCGCGGTCACGCAGGTCACGCCTGGCAGCGCGGGCAGCTGGCTACTCCAGCACGCCCACGGTCACGGCTTCCGGTGGCGTGAGCGGCGGGGTCGCCGGCGGCGGCGGAGCCACCGGCAACAACGGGGGGAGGCTCTACGCCGATGTTTAGCCTGCACCAGCAGTATCTGGATATGGCGAGCGGCTTTCATGTGATCGAGCTGCGCGACGAACGCGGCAATCGCCACCTGATACAACTGGCCGTCGGCCACGACTCCTGCCCTGCGTGCGGAGCGGTTCACCCCAAAGACGACCTGGACAACCTGGACCCTGCCGCCGCCGTTCATCAAGTGAATGAGGCTCTGAATACGTCACAGCGTCAGATGCTTAACTATGCCGGCAAGCACGGACTGACCGTGAGATGAAGCGCATCACGCTCCGCCAGGCAACCCAGCAGGACTGGCCTGCGATTCAGCGACTCCACCGGGAGCATCAGGCCGCGCAGGGCACCAATTATGAGCTGCCGAACCTGTTCGGTCCCGCGATTGCCATCGCCCTGGTCGGCGTGGAAGATCCCGGCGCGCACCCCGGCCAGCACGGGGCGGGCGGGACAGGTGGTGGGGCCATCAGGAACTGTATCTACGTGGAAACGATCGCGGAGTTGCGCTTTGTGGGTTGCGATCCCAAGGCCACGGCATTCGGACGCCGGGAGATAGAAGGGCTTAGCTACGTACTCAAGCTCCAGGGCTTTCGCTGGCTGGAGTGTTTTGTCCCTCGTCCACTCAAGAAGATGATCCAGAAACCATTGCGGCGAGCGGGCTTCGATTGTGTCGATCGCGAGCTCGCACACTTCGCTAAAGACCTGAGAGGAAAAAATATGAGTAGAGGTCAATCCACGCAAGCATTCAACACCGCGTCGAACGAAAACGCTACCGACTTTGGCAACGCGCAGTCGGCCTTCGGCTCGACGGAAAACGCCATCGGCAACTACAACAACCAACTGGCAAAGTTTGTCTCTGGCAACCCGTACACCCAGGGCGGCGAATACGATCAGACCATCAACACCGGCCTGGCCAACGTATCGGACGCAGGCTCGAACTCGCTCCAAGGCGCGCTGCAATCCCAGGCCCTGCGGACGGGCCAAAACAGCGCAGCCGATGCGGCGACCGCGGCTGCCGCGGCGCAGCAAAACACCCGCGACCTATCGAGCGACCTGGCCAAAGCACAGCAGCAGCGCATCTCGAGCGAAGCCGCTTACAACCAGGCGGCTCTGGGCGCGTCGGCCGAGCCAATCAGCGCCAACGAGTCGCTCTACGGTGGGTCTTCGAATGCGGCCGATAGCACTCTGGGGAATGAGACGCAAGCAGCCAAGACGCCCAGCTTCTGGGATGAGGTTGGCAACGGCGTTGCCGGCAATCTAGGCAAGGTAGGAAAGATCTAACCATGGCAGAGGATCGGGATTACAGTACCGAGCGGGAGGGTGATGATGAGGCCAGCAGGCTGCTCCGGAAGATTCTCTCGCCGGCCGAAGCGCAGAGCCTGGTGTTGCCACCACCCGATCATGCTCCACAGAGCGGACCGGGAGAATCGACTCCGTTAACAGGTAACCTGGCAAACCCGCCCTCGCAGGCGACCCCGTCGCGGGCGCCCGCCGGCGATGACGGCACGCCGGTCCGCCGCGGCCTGGCAGGATACTTCGCGGCCACGACCGCTGCCAAGGAAGTAGCGCCCGACCGAAGCGGAGATCCCCGGTACATCAAGGTTTTCTCGAAGGGTCAGGTTGGTTATCTGCCCAAGGCGAACCTTCAGGCCGCAAGGCAGATCGACGAAAACCTTAAAGTATTAGATGAGGCGTAACGGAAAATGAACCTGCTCATGCACCCCAGGCCCGACCTTTCAGTCGGGCCTCTGTGCTACCAATGCGGGCTTAGCGATTCCACGATAGGTGTAACCGGTGAAGATGATTCACACGGGGCTTTTCCTCAAGAAAAGACCCACCACGCCGAGCCCGGATGGGCATCGTAATCGAGGAATCGCTTTAGCGATGACCCCAGTCATGGTGGTCGCCGTGGTCTTCATGATCCCAGTGACCCTCGTGGTATGCCCATCCCCGGTCGTAGTGGTCATAGTGAGCGTGGTTCCAGTACGCACCTGCATAGGGCGGCCTCTGCCACACTCCATGCCTCCACTCATACCTTCCGCCGCCCCAGAACCAATAGCCATCGACCCAGGCATAGCCTGGACCCGGCATCGGACCCCGAGCCTCATAGCGCAGCGGCGGCGGAGCAGTGCGGACGTATATGCCGACTTGGGCAAAGGCTGGAGCAGCAAGTGCCGAAGCCAAGATTAAGCTAGCAATCCATTTCGTTTTCATTGTCTTTCTCCTTACAACAACCGCTCACAGGATGTAACCCTACTCCGCGCGAGAGGTTTCGGACTTCCTTTTGCCGTTAACTAGTTGTATTTCAGGCAACCCTTTGGTGCATGTTACCTATGGCTGCGCATCCCCTCGATACGCTTGGCTTTGAACCCGTTGCTTCCCCGGCGCAAAGAAAGCTTCGTTCGCTGGCCGATCTTGGATTTGAAACAGTTACGGATACCGTTGCGCGTCCGCAGGCGGTGGGCGCCATGGAACTCGCTTCCGGCCGCAAGATCGTGCAGCCAACGGATAACCCTGCCGTCAACCAGGCTATGGCCACCGAAGCAATGCCGGCCTACGAGGCCCGGCTGTTGGAGGCGATCAGGCACATCCCCGGCGCCAGGCTGGCGGCGAGCCGCGATGCCAAAAATCCGGCACGCCTGGCGGAGAAGATCGTTGGCCAGGGCCAACCCGCGGAGACGGTGAGCGACTACGGCGCGGCGCAGATCGCGGTCTCCTCGCTGGAGGCAAAAGATGCGGTAGTGGCCGCGGTGAAACGGCATTTCCCAGTGTTGCGGCAGCAGGACAACTTCACCTTCGGCGATCCGGAGTATCGCTACCGCAGCTATTCCCTGCAGCTGCAGATGCCGAATGGATCGTCGGAGGAGTTGCAGATCGTCCCCAAAGAAGTGCTGGAGGCAAACCGGCAGGAGCACCACGACTACAAGAAGGTGCGCAACGCGGAGCTCGCAGGCAGGAATGAAGACCAGGCGCGTGCAACCGCGAGGGCCATCAACGATTCAGCCATGGAGCGATTCAATTCTAGAGCTGCCAATTCACTGGCGGAACGAGTGGTGAAGGGTCCGGTCGTTAAGGGGGCCAGGGTAAGATTAGCCGGCGGTGCGCTGGCGAGAGTTCTCTATGTGGATCCGAATATGCGCATTGTGCGTGTACGCACCGAAGACGGAAGGAACATTACCGTGCGGCACAAAGATCTCGTAGGTCTTAACTGTGCTGTAGAAAGAGTCCTTGAGTGAAGGCACAGCTTGTGCCGTACCATAACTCCCGTTGAAAAGAGTACCTCAGGGCCCTTATGAGACGGTTCTCGAAACCAAGGCAATTCCCTTTTGGTTTTTTATTATTAGGGTTTTTTTGTTTTTCCTGTGGTTCTTGCCGTTCCTGGATACCAACGAGGATCTGGCGGAGGATTCATCTCGGACTTCTATACGCACTCGAAGGAGTCGCCAAGGACTCGTTGCTTGATGGTGTCCGATGAAGATGCATTGGGGCTGCTATCTGCAGCGCGGCCTTTGATGGCCAAGCCGCTGAGCGCAGTCACTCAAACTCGAGATGGATTCGTCGACAGCAAAATCTATTCTGCTTTCCTTGTGCTGCTGGTTAGGGTGAGGGTTTACACGGCCTTCGCTAACTGGGTCGCCTACTGAGGACGGTTCTGCCTTCCTGCGGTTCCCCCACATGCTGAGCAAGAGCACGGCCAGCTTGCGGGCCGCGGCATCGATGGCACGCTTCTTACCTCGCTTGCCGCCCTGGCACCAAGCTACAGCCCCATCGTGTGCGGCTTTCAGTCTGAGGACAAGCCGCCCAGAAGTTCTTCAACGACTGCACCAGCAAACTTCGCAGGTAAGCTGTTGCCCGTCTTGGTAATGCCGCATTGCGGGTCGCAGTCACCATATTGTTGCTGGCTGCGTCTGAGGCCGAGTAGGCCCCGTCCTGGCGGTTGGTTTCCATCGCTTCCGGATTGCCCATCGTCAACACATAGCAGGTCGCCTCCACCGGACCTACCCCGGGGGCCGTACGCAACACGCGTGATCTCCTCATATTTCTTAGCCAGTCCCTTCTATCTGCTTGTCCATCCCCTCCAGTGCCCCCGTTCATCTGCGCTCTCTGTTTCCGCCGAGGCTGCACAGGCCTCTTTCAGCGCCGGCGTCACCGCCGCCCGCGCCTTCTCCAGCGAACGCCTCTTCGCTGCTCTCTCGCCGTCGTTCGCCGCCTCTCTTTACCAGCCCTCGCACCGCATTGATCAGCATCTTCCTTTCTCGCACCTACACGCTGCTGTATGGATCGTTCAGTCCTGCTCGCGCTCCAGCGCTGCGTTTCTCGTCGGATGTAGCATCTTGGGTCGAAGGCCGCCATCCGCTCTAACTGCTCGGCATCGTTACCGTCTTTCTTGCTCTCGCTCTCAGTCCGAGTGCGTATCTTGCGCGGGTTGTCTACTATCTCCTGGTGTCCATATCTCTTCGACAACCGGCTTACCCAGCGGAGTGGGGCCCGCTTCCATCGCTCCCGCATCCTCGCTCGCTGCCTGAGATGCTTCTTCTATCGCCTCTTCTTAGGTCTGTATCCGACCCTCTTCCATCTCTTCTCCTCTTGCTGCTCTACATGCAGTAATATCTGTACGGTCGCCCAGATCCAACCCCACTACTATCAACTCTTTACTCTGCGCTGCTTCTTACACTAATCGCTGCTTCTTGCTAATCTTCTTAATATCTACTCTCCTTTCTCACCCTTCGAGTGCTATCGAAAGCTTAGCTCCCCGTGAGGCCAGCCGTCTCATCCCATCTAAAAGCGAGATTCAGAGCCAAAGGACGCAGTAGGTTCCTCGATCTCTTGGCCCGGAAAAACGCGCTGAGATCGTCTAAGGGGCCCACCTCTAAACGTCAGCCCAGCCCTGCAGAGCTGTAGTTATCTATCCCTATGAGTAGGAGCGCCTTAAGCGCTACACTATTACATGCCCTACTATCCTACATATGTGATGGGATAGACGGGTGCCGCACCTCCGGCGCTCGGTCATCGCAATGTGTGCTATCCCAGCCCTTCCGAGCTGCGCTGACGTTTAGCGGTCGGACCCATCGACAAGCTCAGAGCAGGCTCTCCGCGCCTTAGCAATTAGAGCGATCTACTGAGTTTTCCGGCTCTCACCCAGACGCGAAAGCCCTCATTAGCAGCACCCAGTGCGGAACGCTCAACGCCGTGTCCTTCGTGGCAGACACCTTTCCCCAGCCCGTTAGCTCGTGATCAGCTTTTGGGCGGGCCACCGAGGCGGGTATCTTCCCCGCGTTTGCGTCCGGGCTCTACTTTGGGCTTGGGTTTTGGTGCCTTCTTCGTTTCCTTCTTGCCTTTATCTTTGCTTCCCATGGAACCAAATATTACACGAATGGCCTGGCAATGCGAGAAGCCGCCAGGCCGCAAAAGGAGAAAACCATGATCCACAAACACCCTGTAGGCGCCTTCACCCTGAGCAATTCCACGGCAACCAAGATCGACCGCGAACAGATTCTGGCCAAATATTGGGAGCTGGCCAACCTCACCCCGGAGGAAACCAAAGGAAATGTCACCGGCCAACTGAAGGCGCTCGATGCCCTCTGTAAGGAGTTGCGTCTTAAACCAATCAAGATACTCAACCTCGTCCGGCACAGGAAATCTATCGGTCAGCATGGATGTCTCCACGACCCAATCGACCCGCGACTGCGTGAATGGTGAGCTCCACGGGCGATCCGAGGACCGGTTGCATCATGACCGAGACCGATGAGGAGGCTCATTATCGCTGGATGCCGGCCACCGCCGCGCAACAGGCTGCACTCGATTCAGAAGCAGACATCCTGCTCTTCGGCGGATCCGCCGGGTCGCTCAAGACCGAAACCATGTTGATGGACGCGGTGCAGGAGCATGAGAACCCTAACCTGAGGGCCATTATCTTCCGCTCCTCCTTTGTGGAGATGACAGATCTTCTCGACAAGACCCGGCGGCTCTATGGGGCCCTGGGTGGCGTCTTCGTGGGTTCCCCTAAATGGACCTGGAGTTTTCCTTCCGGAGCGACGATCCGTTTTGCTTACATGAAGACGGACGACGACGTGTGGAAGTACCTGGGGCCGCGCTATTCCTTCATCGGCTTTGATGAGTCGACGCTGCACACCGAAAGGCAGGTGCGCAATATTCTGGGCCGGTTGAGCTCGACCGATTCCAGCCTGCGGCTGCGCATGCGGCTAACATCCAACCCCGGCAACGTCGGCGCCGCCTGGCACCAGACGCTTTTTCTGCGCGGCCACTGCCCGGTGCACAACGCGCGGGACGCAGCCCAACCCGGCCAGCTTTACCGCGATCGCTGCTGGCCCTCCGATGGCGAGGCCATTCCCTTCTCTGTTGCCTTTATTCCCGGCAAGCTCTCCGATCACAATCTATTGGACGCGAATTACTCCAAGCGCCTGCACATGATGTCTGGCGGCGCAGCAGCCGCCATGGAGCAGGGCTGCTGGTGCACGCTCGAGGGCGCCTACTTCCCTTTCATGCATGCAGGTATGGTGCGCCCGCTGGCCGAGGTGGGCGTGGAGTGGTGGCACAACCACTTCCTCTCTATCGATTACGGTTATGGCAAATCCTCTTCTTCGGTGGGGCTTTACGTCCGCGGGCCGGCGGAAGTGCGGCAGAGCACAACCATTCCCGGCATCGAGTCAAAACGATTGCAGCAAGAAGATGGCCCGGAGTTTCCCCAAGGGCGCATCCGCAAGATCGGCGAGCTGGTGGTGCCGCACGTGCCGGCTTATGAGCTGGCGCAGATGGTGGTGGACGCCTTCATCAAGCACCGGAGGAAAACGGGCAGCGGCGGCGCATCGTGGCTGCCTATCTTGACCCTGCCAACTTCAAAGAGATCGGCGACGGCCACACCATTGCCGACCAGATCAACGAAGTCTTTGAGCCGTGGGATATCGTCTGCGAGCGCGCGTCGAACGACCGGCTGGGCGGCTGGCAGTTACTCTACCGCATGCTGCGCACGGGCGAGTTCGAGATCACCGACGTATGCCCGCGCAGCTTCGAGGCCCTGCGCACGCGCATGCATGACGATGCCAGGCCGGGAGACATTCGCAAGATAGCCGGCGATCCGCTGGATGACGTTGCCGATGAGACACGCTATGCCTTGTACACGTTTATCCAGCAAGCAACGCAGCCGCGGCAGTTGACGCTGCAGTACGCGGTACGCGGACTCGATTTGGGCTCGGCTGCGATCCGCTGGCAGCAGAAAGAAGAGGAGCTGGATCGCGAAGAAGCGCCGATAAGGACTACAGGACGCATGGGATTAGGGCCGCGCCGAGGAAGGCGCTTTTAGTCGATGAGAGTAAGCTTGAGATCGATTGAGCAGTATAGCGACGATAGTATTGACAGTCAGGCTGCTCGGTAGGTTCGTCTCGGTTCCAATGCAGCACCCGATGGTGTACGCCATAGAGCTTCAAAGGGCAGCTCGCATGAGTAATCCGTCAGTTGCGCCCACTCGCTTGGTCGTGCTTTGGAGATCGGAAAAGCCGTGGAGGACGTGCAAGCGGTCTTCCTGGCCTTCGCCAAAAGGCGAAGCGTTCACTGATCCTTACCATCGTTCGCGAGCGAGACGGTCGGTGCTACGACGTAGCCCGTCGAGTAGCAGCTCATAGACCGCTACCAGTACTTCGATTTCGGCGATTCTCCGTCCTCGCCAGCCATGGTCGAAGCGCGCGCAGTCTTGAGATCCCAGCTATGTATCCTGGCGTTCACTCGCTACAGCAGCGCCGTCTTCTTTGGTACTTCATTCCGTCTGAACACGTGAAAGGCTCGCAGCAACGAGCAGTTCGCCTTGCTAGCTCCTTGGCGCGTCCAAGCTATCTGCGCCCTTGAATGGTCCATCACGCCAACTTCTATGCCGCGCTGCATTGCGTGCAAGCCTACTTTGCAGCCCAGAACGTCACCTTCAAGCTGTATACCAATCGAGCCACTAGCAATTCGCGCGCTGATGCTGGGCTTAAGACCATTTATCCAGGACTATCGTGAAATGCCGGATACAATTGAAGCCGCAAGGCACGAATGTGAACGGAATCAAGTACTGCGACGTCTGGCCAATGCTGTAGTTTCTTGCTTGGGTGATAGTCAGCACGATCCGGGAGCGCCGATCCGAGAGTAATCGCGTAGTTGACCGAGCGAACGACGCGTCCTCACTCCCGCTCACTCGAAAATCTGCAAGTGCGTGCGTCGTAGTGCAAGTGCACTGTCCCCAGCGGACCATTGCGCGCCTTGGCGATGATCAATTCGCCCTTTCCCGCCAGCGACGGATCTTCGCGGTTGTAGTATTCCTCGCGATGCAGAAAGAGGACCATGTCCGCATCCTGCTCAATGGCTCCGGACTCGCGCAGGTCAGAGAGGACCGGCCGCTTGTCTACGCGCTTATAGAGTTCACGGTTCAATTGCGACAACAGAATCACCGGCACGTTGAGCCGCTTGGCCAATCCCTTCATCGCGCGGCTGATGGCTGCAACCACCTGCTCGCGGTTTTCCATGCCCTTGCGCTCAGCCGCCATCAAACCCAGGTAGTCGACTACCACCAGGTCGAGGCCGGCGCTCGCTTGCAGCCGCGCCGCCTTGGCCTCAATCGACACCGCCGTCTGCGCCGGCTGGTCATCGATGTATAGCGGCGCGTCGATAATCTCGGCCAGCGCGCGCAGATAGTATTGTTTCTGCACCTCACTCAGCCGGCCGTGGCGATGCGCTTGTAAGTCCACCTGCCCGCGTGCACAACACATGCGGTCAATGAGCGCCTTGCTGGGCATCTCCAAACTGAAGAAGGCCACGGTCTTACCCGACATTGCCGCATGTACGGCGATGTTCCCGGCCACCGCGGTCTTGCCGATCGACGGCCGGGCGCCCAGGATCGTCAACTCCTTCGGTTGAAACCCGGCCGTGAGATGATCCAGACACCAGAAGCCGGAGGGGATGCCGGTGAGCCGCGCGCTATGCTCAAAGATTTCGTCAATGCGGGGATAGTGGCTTTTGACATACTCGCCCACCGAGGTCAGGCCGGAGGTAATTGCCTGGCCGGCAATCCTGCGGAAGGCAGACTCGGCCTCGGCCAGAACCTCCTCGGCGGAGCCGGACTGGTCGCCGGCCAGCGCTCCTACGCGGTCGCTCTCGGCGATGGTTTGCCGCAGAAGAGACTTGTCCTTGACGATGCGCACATATTCTTCGATCGATAGCCGTCGCGGCAAGCCCTCGGTAAGGCTGGCGAGATAGGCCACTCCGCCGACCACCGACAGCTCCTTGTTACGCTGTAACTGCTCAGCCAGAGTTACAATATCGACGCTCTTGCCTTCGGTCATCAACTCGCCCATGCGCAGGAACAGACGGCGATGCGAATCGAGGAAGAAGTCGGCGGCCGCGATACGGCCTGCCGCCTCCTGGTAATGGCCGTTGTTAAGCAGAATGGCGCCGAGGATCGCTGTCTCCGCAGCCATGCTGGCGGGCAGGTCGTCGCTGCTTTGCGCACCTCGTCCGTTGGTGTGCGCGCTCATCTCGCCTGCCCCGTCCGGTCCGCGGCGAAATACTGCCAGCTCCGCTTGCGAGCGGCGCCAGTCTGCTATCTCCGGCGCATCGGGCGGCAGAAAGCAGACAATTTCCTTGGTCGCGCTGCTATAGAGAAATGCCATCTCCCCATCCGCGTAATCGAGCACAATGACAGTGCGTGAGTTAGTAAGTCTCCGGGCGTACTTGACATCGCCCTTCTGCACCCGCCGGATCAGGGTTTGCCGCGCTAACTTCCCCACCTCCAGGCCGAACCGCGACAAGGCGCAATCTTTCACCTGCTGGCGCCCGGCTTTCCTATCCGGCTTGCTCCGCATGAGCGGCCTTACCGTGTTCCCGTCCGGCCGCAGGTTTTTGGCCGCGCAGCAGGAGATCCGGCGGGCGCCCGCCAGGCAAAAGGATGGGGGAGTTCCGCTTCTTGCACTGGCTCATGCACGGCCCGCGGGAATGCGGCTGCGCATGCCCAGAGCCCTCATACCGCCGGTGTATCTTCCCTGGACTGGAACTTCACCGCGTTGCGCCGCCGCATAACGCTTGCTCTCACGCACCATTATGGCCATGGTGTCGTCATCCAGTCTGCGTGCGGCCAAACGCCGTGCGGCTTTCTCCGATATACCCCAACGCTCTGCAACATCCAGGATGGAATCGGCGGAGCGAGGACGTCCGCCGCCATGTCTCCGAAGAGGACTCATAGCTATCTCCAATATTCTTGGGGGAGAAACCAAGGGCAAAAATGAAGGGTCAGCCGGGGAGGAGGGAACCCTTCAAACACATAACTATTTCTGTCATAGTTACGACTTAACTAAGTCCAAGTATGCCTCAATATTGGGCAACGCGCAAGAATCATAAGCACTATTTATCTTGCGTCGTAAGTAACAAGCCGGATAAGTATTTTCGGCCTACTTTGTTTACGTAACCTTAAGTGTTATCTATCCTGCCCTGTGCTGATTTCTGTGGCTCGACGATGTGGTCTTGTTGCGTATCGGAAACACCACCTCCACGGCCGACGGACAAAGGCGGTGTTGAATCAGCTGTTTGCGGAACTCGCTCGACGGAAAGAAGAGGGCCGGAGTGACATTCACGCCGTTGCGGATCAGAGACAGCACCTGAATCAGGCTCGCTCTCTCCGTGCAGCAGCTATTTTACCTCAAGCGAAACTCCTCCGTGTCGTCAGGCTGCTCCAGCAACTGCGCGGTGTCATTGCGGACGTTCCCCACCGCCTTGTCCACCTTCCAGGCGATCATTTGCTCCGCCGGAAAAGGCCGCAGCAAGTCCAACGGCGGCTGCGCCGGATCGCCGCCGCCCAGCCAGCGGGCATAATCCTTGCGCTCGATAATGACCGGCATCCGATTGTGCAGCGGGGCGACGACCTGGTTGGGATCGGTGGTGATGACAGAGAAGCTCTCCACCCACTCCCCGCTAGCAGGATTTTTCCATCGCTCCCACAAACCAGCGAAGCCATAGGGTTCGCGGCTGGAAAGTGCGATGGCAAAGGGCTGCTTGTGTTTTGGGTCCAGCTTCTGCCACTCATAGAATGCGTCCGCGGGCACCAGGCAGCGGCGACGCTTAAAGGCCTCACGAAAGGCCGGAGCGGTGGCCACTGTCTCGGCTTTGGCGTTGATGGTGGAGTAGCCGATCTGCGCGTCCTTCGACCAATAAGGAATCAAGCCCCAGCGCATGAGGACGATCTCACGCATTCCTGTATCGCGGTTCAGGCGCACAACTGGTTGGAAGGTCTGCGGGGCGACATTGTAGCTCGCGCCCCATTCCAGAGCATCGTCATCTTCGGCGCCGAACCAGGCCGCGATCTCTCTCCGGGTTGACTTACGCACATAACGGCCGCACATAGCTTTGATGATAGCAACCCGGGTGTCGCTGACGTGACGGGGCTTCTCGTTCTCTCACGAGAAGCAGACAATGCGGAACTGCGTTCGTAAGTGGGGTCTCATTGGGGAAAAGCTTCCGCCAGGGAGCGGCCCACCCCGGGCAACGGTCCTTTACTCAAAACCAGCAGGCGAAGTGGAGATGCGTTCTTCTTCACTTCGCGACATTCAAGAACGCGCGTGGAGAATTGTTCCAGCCCGCGAAAAGGACGAAAGTTCTTGTTCAGGGTACAAACCAATAGGGTGCGTTCATGCAACAAGGGTGCAAGGTCGTCCAGGTAATACTCCAGCGACCAGTGGAAGCCGATACTGTAAAACCCGTAGATCAAGTCATAGGGTCCGGGCAATGCGGCGAGCGGCAGTTGCGCGGCATCGAAGATCTTATAGGAAGTGATTCCGTTGTAGTCCAGCATGGACTGTAAGAGCGAAAGGTTCCCGCAGAATGACGAAGTGTCCGGCCACTGCGGCGGATGCTCGTAATATTTTTGCTTGTATTTGGTGCTGGTGCCGTTGGCGTCGTAGAGACTTATCTCGCTGCCCGGCAAAAGCCCCTTCTTGTTGAAGAAGACAACCGATCGGCCAAAGCCTGGACCGATCTCCAGAACGCGTTTCGGTTTATCGACTTCTGCAAAGAGCGGCACCAGCGCTTCGTACTCCGCTTCGGAAGCGGCGTTGCTCTCCCTTTGCCAGAGCAGCCGGGAAGCTTCATCGGCCTTGAGCGGCAGGCGGGTGGAAATAAGACGAATCGCAGCGACCACTTCTTCGGTAAAGGGCGGCGCAAGAAATAGTTGCTCCGCGGAGCTGGCCTTGGGGTCGAGAATAGACCTGCCGCGAAGCCGGTTGAGCGAAGCTTTCATGAACAAGCAGGCACCTTCTTTAAAACATCTTTACTTCTACTTTGCATGGGCAAGTGTAGCTTTCTGAGGGAACATCGTGCTCTCCATACACGCGCATAGGGACCCATCCCGTTTCGATCAGTTGCCTCCCAAGTTCCACTTAGGAACGCGGTTATCCGTTCCATCACGTTCCGGTATTAGGCTCAAGGTATCTCCGATGAGTCGGATTTGCTATGCTAGCTGAGACGACTTTTTGCGTCCGGAGAATCCCCTTTGAATACAAAAGAGATCTTAGAACACATCAATAGCGAAATTTCACGACTGCAGCAAGTGAAGGCTTTGTTGCAAGGTACGACCAATGGTCATAGCCGGGGTGCTTCTGCAGGCTCCGTCAATGGTTCGGCAGCGCCTAAGGTCAAAGGCAAGCGCGTACTGAGCGTGGAAGCTCGTAAGAAGATCGCGGCCGCACAACGGAAGCGCTGGGCGAAGGCAAGAAAAGCTCAGGTCTAACGGAAAGAATGTTACCGAGCCATGAATGCGGTTTCACAGTGGCTATGCCCGATCACTGATCGCGACCACTGTGAAACCGCATTAGCTTGTCAACGAAGCTATCCCGGCGATAGTTTTGGGTGACGGTAACATTACCTTCCACCCACACAATTCAGATGTTCCAGCCGCCGTCGATCACGTGTGTCTGCCCGGTGGTGAAGCTGGACTCATCGGATGCCAGATAGACCGCCAACTCGGCGATCTCTTCCGGGCGGCCTAAGCGGCCCATGGGTTGGCGCGCGATAAATTCACGGCGCACCTGCTCCACGTCGCCCTGCGCGGCGATGCGTCCATCGAGCGAAGGCGACTGCACCGTGCCCGGACAAATGGCATTGCAGCGGATACCCTGGCGTACAAAGTCGATGGCAATTGCCTTGGTCAAGCCCACCACCGCGGCCTTGGAACTGGTATAGACAAACCTATTCGGCACACCCCGGACACTGGACGCAATCGAAGCCATATTGACAATGCTTCCCCGCCCCGCGCGTAGCATGCCGGGTAGAAACGCGCGACAAGTGCGATACATCGAGCGGACGTTCAGGTCGAAGGAGAACTCCCAATCCTCTTCCTTGCAGTCGAGGATGGTGCCGTTATGCACGTAGCCGGCGCAGTTAAACAAGATGTGAGGCTCCGGCAGCTGGGCCGCGAGTTGTTCAATCTCCGCGGGGTTGCGCACATTGAGCTCGCGGCAAACCATCTGCGGCTGCTCCGCAGAGAGAGTATCCAGTGCCGCGCGGTTGATATCTGTCGCCCAAACGGTGGCGCCTTCGCGGGCAAAGGCAATCGCCGTCGCCCGTCCAATTCCCTGTCCAGCGGCCGTGACCACTGCGGTCTTTCCAGCCAGTCGTCCACTCATCCAATTCCCCCATGAACAGCAACTTTCGATTCTAACCTGTAGCGAACAATGCGCATGCCATGGAACCGAAGCCTAGAAGCAATGAAGAGATCCAAATTCCGAGCTTTTAACTGGTAGCAGATAACGGGTGCCCCACATCTCGCTCGTTTTTCGCGAGATGTGGGATTCCACGAACCTCAACCTCTCGCCTCTAGCGATTGAATCGAAGTTCAGGACATCAACGAGAGCCCAAGATTCCCAAGGATAGAGCAGTGGTATCCCACATCTCGCGAAAACCGAGCGAGATGTGGGCACCCGTCCTTCGCTTCCAGTTAAAAGCTTTGAATTCGGATCTGTTCATTACCTCTAAAGGGGTCGTCTGTGGCGGAACTTACGGTGCAGGCAAGCTCCCTCTTCCTTCCAGTCCCATCGCTACACACAGTGCAGCCACATCGCCAATCTGCTCTCCTAATGCGGCGGGAACAATCTCACAGGCGCGCAACGTTTGCGGCAAGGCCTCCCGTTCGATCGTTCTGCGCATGGGTGCGAGCAAGTTCTCTCCCATGCGCCAAGCCAATCCTCCGAGCACAATACGCTGCGGGTTCAGCACATCGATCAACATGGCAAGCGCCTGGCCCAGCCGCGTTCCGGAGCTGCGCAGAATGCTAAGCGCAACCGCATCCCCCGCCTGCGCTGCTTTGCCCACGTCGCGCGCCGTCAACCCACCCTTAGCCATCTGCGCGTGCAACACGCTGGAGCGGCCGCGCTTTTCCGCCTGCGCCAACATGCGCACGGCGAGTTGCGCAATGCCGCCGCCGCTGGCCCAGCCTTCGATAGACCCCGCCTTGTGGTAGCCGATCGGTCCCGTCGGGCTGAGCCGCACGTGACCTATCTCGCCCGCATCCCCATTGGCTCCCAGGTACAAGCTGCCGGCGGCGATGATGCCCGCACCCAGGCCCGTGCCCAGGGTAAGAAAAACCATGTGCTCGGTGCCCATGCCGGCGCCGAATCGATGTTCCGCCACCGCGCCCGCGTTAGCATCGTTCTCCAGGCGGCAAGTGGTGTGGAAGGCCTCGCCCAGCAAGCGGCAAATAGGCACATCCACCCACGTAGGAAGATTAGGCGGCGCCTGGACAATTCCTTTCACCCGATCGAGCGGACTGCCACAGCTAACGCCGATGGCCGCGATCGATTCCTCGCCAAGGCCGTGCTGCGCCAGCAAGCTGCGCGCGGACTCCACGATGTGATCGAGAGCATGCTGCGGCCCCCGCTCCGGCATGGTTGCGAACTCCACGCGTCCCAGAGTTTCCGGAGGACGCGCAGAGAGCACGACCGCGGTCTTGGTACCACCCACGTCAACGCCGAGATAGATTTTCTGCATGTCTAGATAGAAAGCACTCCGTTGGCCGCCTGGTCGTGAATGGCAATGGGCGCGTACCAGGGCCGCGGTTACGTGAGCACAGATATTCTCCTTACCTACATGCTGCGCAAACACAGCCTGTGCCATCAAGCGTGCGGGCTGCTCCCGCGCACCGCACAAGAGCAAGGTTCGCCCCGAACTGCGCACCTCGAGAGCCAGCCGTTCCAGTGCCTGCAGCCCGGTCGAGTCAATGGCCGTCATATTGCGCAAGCGCAGCACCACGATCGGCGGCAGCGCGGGCAGTTCGCGGCGAATCTCGTCGATCTTCTCCGTGGCGCCAAAGAGAAACGGTCCGTGGATACGATAAATCGCCACGAACGGCGGGATATCCTTGCCTTGCAGCACGTGCACGCGTCCGTCTTCCACATCGTCTTCGGTCACCCGGGTCACGGTGGTCGTAAGCGTGACCTTGCGGATGAAGACCAGCGCCGCCAGAATCATGCCACCCTCTACGGCGACAGTCAGATCGGCGAAGACGGTCAGCAGCAGGGTCGTCAACCATACCCCAATCTCCAGTTTGGAAAGCTTCAAGATCTGCGGTATCTCATGCCACTCACCCATGTTGTAGCAGACCACCATCAGGATGGCGGAGAGTGCTGCCAGGGGAATGAACTTGGCCAATCCAGCGGCGAAGAGCAGCACCGCGAGCACCGTAAGGGAATGGACGATGCCGGCCACCGGGCTCACCGCTCCGCAGCGTATGCTGGTCGCGGTGCGGGCAATGGCGCCGGTAGCGGGCAGGCCTCCGAAGAGTGGGGACAGGATATTGGCGATGCCCTGCGCCGTGAGCTCGACATTAGGATTGTGCTGATCTCCGCTCATGCGATCTGCAACCACCGCGGACATCAATGACTCGATGGCGCCCAGCAGCGCAACGGTAATGGCGGGGGAGATCAGCATCCTGACTGTGCTGTATTCGAAGACCGGAACATGGAAACGAGGAAAGCCGGAAGGGATCCCCCCGAAGCGCGTGCCCACTGTCTCCACCGGCATGCGCAGGAAGTAGACGGCGATGGTAGCCGCAACCAAGGCCACGATGTAGCCGGGCACCCGCGGCAACAAGCGGATGGTCACCACGATCAGCAGCAGCGAGGCGCCGGCCAGCAGCGTGGTGGTCAGCGAGATGGTATGGGCATTCCCCAGCACCACCCGCATGCGCCCCACAAAATCCCCTGGCACCGGCCCGGTGCGCAATCCGAAAAAGTCCTTGATCTGGGTACTGGCGATGAGGATGGCAATGCCATTGGTAAAGCCCACAATCACCGGACGAGGTATGAACTTGACCGCCGCACCCAGGCCGGTGGCGCCCAGCAGGATGAGCAGAACGCCGGCCATGATGGTGCAGATCAGCAGGCCGTTGAAGCCATAGCGCGCCAGAATGCCGGAGATGATTACGACAAACGCGCCGGTGGGCCCGCCGATCTGGTTACGCGAGCCGCCCAGGGCAGAAATGGCGAACCCGGCGACCACCGCCGTATAGAGACCGGACTCCGGCGGCGCCCCGGAGGCGATGGCAAACGCCATCGAGAGCGGCAAGGCGACCAGTCCCACGGTGACGCCGGCTGCCAGGTCGGCCGCGAATTTCTTGCCGCTGTAGTCGCGCAAGGCGACCAGGGACTTAGGTGTCCAGCCGGTAAGCTTCATAACCGTTGCGGTCCACCCTACTGGGTCTTGATGCGTTCGCTGACCTTCTTGGCCAGTTTGCTGATCTCGTCCGCCTGCTTCAGCGCATCCGTCGGCAAGGTGGTGGGTTGGGTTCCCTTGTCCACTTCCGCCTTCAAGGCGGTGGCCAGACTCAACAGGCGGGCGGTGTCGTCGATCAGCTCATGCTGATGCTCTAGCCGCAGCCGCTTCAACTGCCGCTCTTGTATCTCCCGGCTCGCGTAGGGCTCGTTCTCCGGTATGCCGCGGCTAGAATTTCCAATCGCACTCGTTTGCGGGAGCTGTCGTAGTGATCGGCGCATACTGCGCGCGCGCCATCCCCAGGTGAGCCGCCACCGCCAAAGCTCCCACCATGATCACGATCACTGTCCCCAACCGGGTTCGCGATAAATCGCTCACTTCGCCCTCACTGTCCTTTGCCTTGAGAGACTAGCCCCCATTCTTTCATTCTTTCCTTGAGGCTTTTGCTCAGTTTCTGGATCTCGTCGGCCTTGCGCAGGGCGGCCAACGACAACGTGTCGTTTCCGGCTTTTTCTACCTCAGCTTTCAACTCCTGGACCAACTGCAGCAAGTAGGCTGAGTCTTTCCGAAGTTGTTGCTCCTCAGGGGTACCGGGCGGGGGCGGCGCAGGTGCCTTAGCTTGATCCGCCGCAGGCTTGTCTGGTGCAGGCTTGCCGGGCGTTGCTTGATCCGCAGCGGTCTGGTCCGCCGCAGGCTTGTCTGGCGTTGCTTGATCCGCTGTAGTCTGATCCGCCGCAGGCTTGTCTGACGTTGCTTGATCTGCTGTAGCTCTGGTCCGCCGCGGGCTTGTCCGGCGTTGCCTGATCCGCTGTAGTCTGGTCCGCCGCAGGCTTGTCTGACGTTGCCTGATCTGCTGTAGTCTGGTCCGCCGCAGGCTTGTCTGGCGTTGCCTGATCCGCTGGAGTCTGGTCCGCCGCAGGCTTGTCTGGCGTTGCCTGATCTGCAGGAGTCTGGATCCGCCACGGGCTTGTCCGACGTTGCCTGATCTGCAGGAGTCTCATCCGCCACGGGCTTGTCCCACTTTGCCTGATCTGCAGGAGTTTCATCCGCAATGGGCTTGTCTGACATTGCCTGATCCGCAGGAGTCTCATCCGCTGCAGGCTGGTCTGGCGCTGCCTGATCCGCTGTAGTTTGGTCTGATGTTGCCTGATCCTGCGGAGGTGCCGTCGCTTTCGGTTGCGCTGTCTGGCTCTTGGCGGAGGACGACTGGCCGGGGGCAGCGCCCGCCGTCGAGACCAGTCCCACACCCAGGATGACCGCAATCATCCACCGCTCAAGTACCATCATAGGGTGCCAGTGTACGCCTCCCTTTTCTCCCTCGTCTCCCTCTTCGACCGTCTCGAGTCCAACACCTTCGTTTCTGCGCGGTCTGAACCAGGAATGGCTCTCCGATGTGCAGGAATTCCTCCACACCGGCCTGCCCAAACTGATCTTTATCGGCCTCTATGCCTGGGCGCTCATCCTGGTGGTCAACTTCATCACCGGCCGGGTGATGAAAGTCGCCGAGCGCCGCGACGCCCTGGGAGTCGTGCGCGGCGCGCAGTTGCGCACGCTGGCTACGGTCATCCGCGCTACCGGCATCGTCATCGTAGCGCTGCTGGCCTTTTTGCAGATCATGGAGAATGTTCTCCATTTCAACCTGGGACCGCTCTTGGCCAGCGCGGGGGTCGCGGGCGTGGCTATCGGCCTGGCGGCACAAACCATTGTAAAAGACGTGCTGAACGGCATCCTGATCCTGATCGAGGACCAGTACAACGTCGGCGACGTCGTCACCCTGGCGGGCATGACCGGTACGGTCGATACCATGACCCTGCGCCATACCACGCTCCGCGGCTTTGACGGCACCATCTACATCATTCCCAACAGCCAGATCACCAATGTGGCCAACCAAAGCCGCGACTACTCCGTCAGCCACGCTGAACGTCTCGGTCGACTTCTCCGCCAATCCCGACCAGGTGATCCCTCTGCTGAAGAAGATCGCCTTGGAAGTGCGCAACGAACCGGCCTTCAAGGACGTTTTTGTCGCCGACCCGCAGGTCTTCGGTGTGGACTCCATCAAGGGAACCGAGGTCATCTATCCCATTCAGATCAGGACCCTTCCGCGCAAGCAATTTGAAGCCATGCGCGAGATGCAGCGCCGTATCCGCCTGGCGCTGGAGGAGCACCACATGCTACCCGGCAGCCCTTATCGCGTGCTCAGCGGCTCCCCGCAAACAGCCAAGCCTGAGGGCGAGGCGACGACAGCCCCCGATCCCACTACGGCTAAGCCCAACGAGACCAATCCTTTTACGGGGGAGTAACCTCAGGGCAGCATCTAGCCTGCCTGGCCGGCGCCGATGAACAACCGGTCGATTCTCTCTACCACGCGTTGCCCCAGGCGCCGGTAGCTTTCAAACTGCGATTCCGTGAACCACTGCTCAGCGGTCGAGTCGTGGGGGAAATTCTGATTCTGGAGCTTGTAGTTCTGCACGTCACCCGGAACATCGGGCAGCTCCACGCTGCCTTCCACTGGAAGCGGACCCCAGCCTTGCGCCCTACGCGTGAGCGAGGCTTTGATATAGATCACTTCGCCGTCGTCTCCAGGCAGAGTTTCCGGATAGCGTATGGTTCCCCGCACGATGTGCGCCGGGCTCAGCTTGCTTTTCGTGTTGGGCGATAGTCCCGCCAGGTCAAGATCGATGGCTGCACCGAAGTCGATGCGGCACTTGCGAATGGCCGCGCCGATCCCCTCGTAGCTGTAGTTGCCGTCCTCTTCCGCATCGCAAATGACGATGTGGTAGCAGCGCCGCCTGACCAACTCATACAGGCCCATATTGTCGAAGTGGCCGCCATCGGTCAGGTACACATACTTTGAGGTATCGTCGACGCGGCCCAACAGTTCACTCAGCAGCCTGAATGGGGCAAAGCCAGGAGAGGCAGGGGGCACATCCCCAGTGGGCGCATCGACTGGTTTTCCGGCTGCCGCGGAACGCCGCGGATTGGGAATCCAGAGGCCAAGGCGTACATCGAACATCGTCATCAGAAAAGCGGTCGCCGGCTTGGTGTGGTACCCCCAGTTAGGACTGAGCGCGGCCCCGGAAGCCGCGACCGCCGTGGCCACGTTGGGCCCACCCGGGTAAAGTGCAGAGGTGGGAACAAAGCCGTTGAAACTCAGGTTTTTCCGCCACTCCGTCCAGCCCACGGTGTAACCGCTATAGAGCGGGGTGAAGGCGAATGAGGCCGCCTTCCGCTCCTGCCACGCAAGGTCCTCGCCGGTGGTGATGTTCATCGTGCAGCAGAAAATGGGCATGGGACCTGGATACCCGCCGGCCGGCGTTAACTTGCAAATCGCAAGATCGTTGCTGTCCCGTTCATCGAATCCGGTGATGGGGCTGGGATTTCTGTTCTTGTTGGAAGCGCCCAGGTAACAGCGCGTTAAACGGTTGCGGTAAAAGCTGTGCATGGAGAACTCGTTGATATCGAGCCGGCAGCCCAGCAACAACGCGAAGAGAACGAAGAAGCCGATGAGTGCGATCCAAACGCCCAACTCTCCCATCGGGAAGACCGACCGGCCCCCCCACTCCAAAACCCACGAGAGCAAGATGGCCAGCCCCGCGATGTACACATACGGAGCGATGACGACGATCCATTCCAAGGGGCCGCTCGCGCCGCTCTGGTCGCCGCTGGTCTTGCCGCTCTTGCCGCCCAGGACGCCGCCCAGGGTGGTACCTGCCCAGGTAAGAATCGCCGGCCACTTGATCCAGGCCGACTGCCACACGTGGCTGGCCGCGCCCGGCGCCAGCAGCGAGCACCCAAAGAGAAAGATCCAACCGACACCGGCCAGCAGGGTGTAGCCCCGTATTCTGGCCAGCCACTCTCCCAGCCAGTCAGGGAAGTTTTTGCCAATCATCCCTGAAGCCAGCACCATGGTCAGAGGCGGCAGCCAGAAGAAGAGCAACGTTCCCAACACCACCTGGACCGAGGTTGAGTGATCGAGCAAGAGCCAGCGGGCAATCTCCCGCATCCAGACGGAATTGACCCCTGCAGCGATGGCCATCCCCACCAGAGCGCCGGCCACCGCGGCAGGCACTCCCAGCAAAGCCAGCCACGCCGTCCACCTGGCTTTCCACCAGAAGGAGGGTTGCCACCCGTTCCCTGCAACGGTCGGAGAGCACCCCTTTCGGCACTCCTGTTCCTGACGGACCGTCTCCGAGATTGCTCCTCCGCTAAAGGTTTCCGCCCATACCAGTCCGACCAACAGGCAAAACAACTTGAGGGTGAAGGCAGGAGTGGCTGGATGACTCAGGCTGACGTGGGTGATGGAGAGCCCGAAGAGCAATAGGGGCGCCACAATCAGTGCATTTGCCCAGAAGATCTGCTGGCGGCGAAACCTCGCCCCCCAGCTGTCTCCCCGGCGGTCCGGCAGCTCGTCATCTTTTTTCCAGGGCAAAGCCCCGGAGTATTCCAGACGCAGAAGCCAGCCGACGCTCACGCTGGCCAGCAGAAAAAACAGGAGCGCAGCCTTGCTCCAGGGGGCCATGCGTATGCCGCCGGCCATGGCGTCCCAGCGCGCATACCGCCGGAAGACTTCCGCGAAGGACTCAGTCGGGGTCGCAGCCAGGTCATCAACGATTTGCGGCGGCTCGGCTGGGCCGAGATCCAGAGTAAGCGTCGTCTTCGCTCCCCCTGTCGTGACCGACGAGACAACCGAGTTGCTCGTTGCGGCGTTAGCGCGGTAGGACCGGAGATGCACGTGGGGCGCGAAGAGATGGGGCACACAAAGCACGGCCAGAAAGATCGAGATCAGCAGCCCCTGGTTCACCGACACATTGCGTATCCACGACGCGACGGCGGACCAGGTATCGCCGGTGAGTGCTCCCTTGTGCGGCGTAAGGTAGTTGCTATACCTGCGCAGCCACTGGATCTGGCGCGGCCAGACGGCCTGAAACGCCTGGCCCGGCTCGTGATGGGGCAGAGGTACCAGGCGGCTCATCACGTGCTGCCATGCCGCGAGCTCAAGTTCGGCGATCGGGCGTCCTTTCAGTTCCGGGCGCTCGCTTAGTTCCGTGGTTTTGCGCTTGAGCCAGGCGACCAGCCAGGAATGGATGTAGCCGCCTCCGGAGACGCTGGAGAGATAGTCGACCTGGTCCAGCCAGCCTTTAACGGCCAGCCCTTGCAAGATGCCAAGGTTGAACGTGGCGCTGCGAATGCCGCCGCCGGAAAAGCACAAGCCGGTGAGGCGGCTTTTTCGCGCCCACTCGTAGATGTCCTCGTTTGGGTCACTCTGCCGGAACCGAGGCATCTTGTGATCCGGATCGTGAAGATCGCGTCTCTCCGCAATCAGCCCAGCCTCCTGCTCCAGCAACCATTTGCTGGGCGTGTACTGCACCTGGTAGGCCAGGGACTGCTGCAGTTCCGGATCCTCGTCCAGCTTGCTGAAGTCGATTCCCTGGCTCTCTTCAGCAGGCGGCCCTTGATCTTCGCCCCGAAGAGACAGGTACCGCAGGTGTTTTGGCAGTGGCTTCTTTGTGTCTTGCGCAGCGACGCGCTTCCGCAAGAGCGCGATGTAATCGTCCTTGTCTTGCTGCATCGGCGGCTCCTGGCTTCAAAATGGATCGTGACCAGAGACGGGCCAGCATAACAAGAAAACCGCCCGGCTTAGGTGGCGGAGATTCATGAGAAACAATAGGTGCTGTTCTCAAAAGGAGTACAATTGTTCTCATTATGAGAACGGAGACCAACGCGCTAGGAGATCTCCTCTTCGGACAGACCCGAGGCCGTATTCTGGCGCTCCTCTACGGTATGCCTGACCAGGCATTCTTTACGCGCCAGATTGCGCGTCAGGTAGGCACGAGTGTTGGAACCGTGCAACGGGAGTTGGAGACTCTCTCTCAAATAGGATTGATCAAGCGGTCCGCCACCGGGGTGCAGGTCTTCTATCAAGCCAACCGGGACCATCCTGCATACGCGGAACTCCACTCATTGGTCGCCAAGACCGCAGGCGCCTTTCATCTCCTTCGCTCCGCACTCGCGCCCCTCGCCAAAAAAATATCCTTCGCTTTGGTCTACGGGTCAATGGCGCGAGGGGACGAGAATGCCGTCAGCGATGTGGATCTTATGGTCATCGGCGAGGTGAGCCTGGATGAGTTACTGACGCGGTTGACTTCCGCCGAGCGCGACCTCGGACGCTCGATCAATCCAACAGTCTTCTCTCTGAAAGAGTTCGAGTCCAAGTCGAAAGCCGGAAACCATTTCTTGAAGTCGGTGATGCGAGGCGAAAAGGTGCTTCTCCTCGGAGACGAAAAGCTATCAAGGTCGCGAATGAGCTGAAACAAAATGTATCCACCTGGCTCAAACACAATCATCCGGAGCTGCTAATACGTTCAACGGATTAGTAACCACGTCCGTAACCAATACGCTTAACTACCGGCCAGATGGGTACCTGAACGAGCTGCCCTAACCCTGCAGCAAAGCCAGCAATTGCTCCGGGCTGGTGGTCGGCGGAAGGCAGGAGGTTCCCCGGCAAACCACGGCGAAGCTGTGCGCCGCCTTGAGGTCCGGAAGCAGGGGCAGCGTTTCGGCCAGCAAGGGCGGCAGTTCTTGCGCGACCTGCGCCCGGGTCAAACGGATCACGCTCTTGTTCACCGAGTAACCCATGGTGGCGGCCGCCTCCAGCTTATCGGCGGCGCCGTCTTCTCCAATGACCACCACCTGCACCGGCGGCAACAGCAGCCGTTCCAGGGCCAAGCCATAGGTTCCCGCATAGAGCCCGAAGTGGGTCACCACGCCGGCAAAGGCCTCCAGCGTATCCTCCGCTTTTTCCCGTAGATCGGCCCGCCCATTCAGCGCCTCCAGGCGCAGCAGCGCCCCCGCGGCGGCCGGGTTTCCCGCCGGCGTGGGTGAATCCTGCAGCGGTTTGCGCCGTGCCGTCAATACGCCCAGCAGCTCCGGACCCTTGGCCTTGGCGTCGAAAAAGCCCCCGCCGACGGTGTCGTAGAACTCCGCAATCATGCGCTCAGCCAAGTCCAGGGCCGCGCGGTAATACTTCGCCGAGCCGGTCGCCAGCCAGCCATCCAGGCAAGCGTGGGTGAGAAAGGCGTAATCGTCCAGCATACCCGCCACCCATTTCGTCCCCGTCGACGTGCCCGCGGTGTAGGAGATCACGTGGGCCAGCCCGCGTTCGGGATGAAGGCCCTCACCCAACAGCCGGTCCAGGGTCAACAGCGCGAAGGCTTTTACCTCGGGGAGCCGCAACACCTGCGCCGCCTCGAAGTACGCAGAGACTGCCAGGGCATTCCAGTTGGTGTAAACGGTGGTGTCAATAAACGGTGTCGGCCGCAGTCCCCGCGCCGCATACAGCCGCGCATGGGCTCTACCCAGCAGTGCCTGCGCCTCCTCGCGCCCCTTGCCCGCGCGGCCCGCCACAGCGTCGAGCGTCTGCTTCACATGGAGCACGTTCTTGGCGGGATTGTGGTGCATGTCCCCCAGGTCGCCGATGTCGTAGTAGGCGGCGGCAATCTCCATCTCCTCCGGCGTCAGCACAGCAGCGGCTTCGGCCTTCGTCCAGGTGAAGTAGTCTCCGTCGTCGTCCAGGTCGATATCCGCATCCTGCGAGGCGTAGAAGCCGCCCCGCTCACGGTCCGTAAGCCACGTGTCCATCCAGCGGATGATCTCTTTAGCCACCCGCGCCGACTCCACTCCCACGTAGCTTTGAAAGGCATGCACGTAGTTCTTCAGCAGCTCGGCGTTGTCGTACAGCATCTTTTCAAAGTGCGGCACCACCCAGGCTTCATCGACGGAGTAGCGATGGAAGCCCCCGCCCAGGTGGTCGTAGACGCCGCCCAGCGCCATCTTCTCCAGGGTCACTACGGCCGCCTCCCTGGCCGCCTCGTTGCCGGTGCGTCCCGAAACATCCAACAGCAGATCGATGGCCGAGGGATGGGCAAACTTGGGCTGGGCCCCGAAGCCCCCGTGGTGGCGATCGAACTTCTCCAGCGCCGAGGCCACCATCTTGTCCACGATGCTCATGCTCAGGCTGTCTGAGCGGCCGGCAAAATTCTCGTTTTGTTCGATCGCCGCGACCACGCTGCCGGCCGATTCCAACACCTCGTCGCGGCGCGTCTTCCAGGCGTCCACCATGCTGCGCAGGACGCGCTCGAAGCCGGGCCGCCCGTAGCGGTCGTCGCGGGGAAAATACGTTCCCCCGAAAAACGGCTGGCCTTGGGGGGTCAACACCGCGGTCAGGGGCCATCCGTTCTGCCCGCTAATAGCGGCGACCGCCGCCTGGTAGCGCGTATCCACATCCGGACGCTCGTCGCGGTCGACCTTGACCGCAATAAAGTTCTGGTTGATAACAGCGGCCAGCCCAGGATCCTCGTAGCTCTCGCGGTCCATCACGTGACACCAGTGGCACCACACGGCCCCTATATCGAGCAGGATGGGCTTGTCTTCCCCGGCTGCGCGGGCAAAGGCCTCGGTGCCCCATTCATGCCACTGGACTGGCTGGTGCATGGCGGAACGGAGATACGAAGAGGAGGCTTCGGCGAGGGAGTTGGTAGGCTCTGTCATCTTTCCCAAGTCTACCTAGGATCGACTATCCCGGATCAGCCGGACGCGGAGAGCCTTCGTTTCGCCAGCACGGTGTACACCCACATCATCACCGGGGCGAAGGCAAGGATGAACACGTTGTGCGCGCTGATGAAGAAGCTATAGAGGATCCGCGGGTGCTGGAAGTAATAACCGCTCCACAGGCCCATGCGGTAGTAGAGAGCCAGCATCAAGGCCAACGTTACTCCGGGGATCAGAAAACCGCGCCGGCGCACGATCCAGCGTGGAGAGACGCATAGGAACAGCGGCAGCGCCAGGGGCACGAAACCTGCCATCGCCATAAAGAGGCCGAAGGCCCCCCACACCACCAGTCCTTTGGCCAGGGAGTCGGGCAGCTGGTTGGCGTGGGCATCGACATAGCGCCACGCCATACTAACCACGAACGGGATGGTCGCCAGCCAGCCTGCCAACCAACCCGCCAGACCAGCCAGCACTCCGTACTTCAGCCGTGTCCGCCAGGCGAATGTCATCGTCACACGGTCTACAGGGAACGCGCGAGCCGCTGCGCCACTTCGAAGTACAGGTCCACCGCCTGCAGGAGTTCGCGCTTGGCAATCTTCTCAAACGGCGTATGGGCTACGTGGATCGAGCCCGGCCCCAGCAGCAGCGGCTCACCCCATCGGTCAAGCGCGGGGACATCGGTAGTGAACGCCGCCACCATGGTGTCCAGTCCCTCGATCTGGCGCATGCGGATGAAGGGGATTTCCAGGGTAAACTCCACCTCGGCCAAGCCGGCAGCCGCCTGCTCCACCGCCTTGCGGATCTCCTCCGAGGGGCCCACCAGGCGGATCAGCACCTGGGCCGTGGCAGCATCGGCGATCACATTTGGAGCCCGGCCTCCCTCGATGACGCCAATGTTCAAGGTGCTGGGGCCCACCCCATCCACGCTGGGTAACGGCAAAGTCCGCAGCCGGTCGAGGACCTGCACCAGCTTGTGCACCGCGCTATCGCCCAACTCCGGGTAGGCGGAATGGGCCATGGTGCCGTGGGCCCTGACCTCTACCCGTAGCACTCCTTTCGAGGCCAACGCCAGGCGGTTGTCGGTAGGCTCTCCGTTGATCAGAAAACGGCTTCCCTTGGGATGCAGATTGGCCTCCCGCGCTCCCGCCGAATCGCGCTCCTCGCCCACCACGAACAGCAGCGCGGCCGCTACCCCGGCCTCGCGCAGCCGCTCCGCGGCCGCCACTTGCGCGGCTATGATTCCCTTGGCGTCGCAGGAGCCCCGGCCGTAGAGATAAAGGTCATCCTCGCTGCTGGGGACAAAGGGTGGCACGGTATCCATGTGCGTGGATAGCACCACATCCGGCCGCTCTCCGCTGCCGGCATACACATTGAAGCGTTCCCCGGTGTAGCGGCTGATGACCGGCTGGGCCACCGCCGTCCGTTCCACGGCAAAGCCCCGCTCGCGCAGGAAGGTGTCGAGATACGCGCCCACCGCCGCCTCGTTGTAGGTAACAGATTCGATATCCACCAGCCGGCGAGTCAGGGCAATCGGATCGAGGGGAGTCATCGTTTTTCAGCATACCTGAGCGGTGCCGCGGTTAATCCTTCCCCGGCGATCCTTTAGGATACAAGCGATGCATCAGGACCCCACCACGCCCAGCTCCGGGTTGCTGCGCAGCGTCGACGATCTGCGCGGCCCGGACGGCCGGCTCGAAGCTCTGCTCAATATGGGACGGCCCGATGCCCCCTACGCGGCCATGGTCTGCCATCCTCACCCGCTCTTCGGCGGGACCATGCACAACAAGGTCGTCTATCACGCCATGAAGGCCTTCCAGGCTTATGGGCTGCCGGTGCTGCGCTTCAACTTTCGCGGCGCCGGCTTGAGCGAGGGCACGCACGACAACGGCCGCGGCGAGGTGGGCGATGTGCGCGCCGCGCTCGACTGGCTGGAACGGGAGTATCACCTGCCTGTGCTCTTCGCCGGCTTCTCCTTCGGGTCCAGCGTTGGTATGCGCGCCTGCTGCGGTGATGAGCGGGTCAAGGGCCTGGTGGCGCTCGGGCTTCCCGTGCAAGCCGGGGGACGCGACTATCACTACAACTTTCTCGCCACATGCAGCCAACCCAAGCTCTTTATCAGCGGTACGGCCGATGAATTCGGGCCCCAGGCGGCAGTGGAAGCCGTGGTGGCCGGCGCGGCGCCACCGGCCACCCTGGTCATGGTCCCAGGCGCTGATCATTTCTTCGCCGGCAAATTGGAGCAGATGCAGCAGGCGCTGACCGCCTGGCTCGAAGCCAACTTTCTGCCCCCGGAGATGGCGAAATGAAGGAAGCCACGCTGCGGATCATGCATGACCAAGCGCGCAGCATCTTTCACCAGGCGCTCGATTCCTCGAGCATTGCCGTCGCCTTCGACCGCCGCTTTCCCACCGCATTTCCCTTCGCCCAGTACCACCGGATCTACGCCGTGGCCCTGGGCAAGGCGGCTCTGCCCATGCTGGAAGCGCTGCGCGCCCGTTTGCCGAAGCCTCTGGACGGAGGCGTGTGTTGCGGACCGGTGTTGCCGTCGAATCGTGATCCTGGGGTGGAGTACTACACCGGCGGCCATCCCTTGCCCAACGAGGATTCCTTCGCCTCCGCCCGCGCGGCGCTGCGGCTATTGCAGCAGATGGGCGAGCGGGACTTCGTCTTTTTCCTGATTAGCGGCGGCGGCTCCGCCATGGTCGAGCTGCCGTTGGACGAGCGCATCTCGCTCGAAGAGACACGCGCCCTCTACAAGGCGCTGGTAGGTTCGGGAGCAACCATCGCTGAGATCAACACCGTGCGCAAGCACTTCTCCGCGACCAAGGGTGGACGCCTGGCGGCAGCCGCAGGCCGCGCCGGAAGATTCTCCTTGTTGCTCTCGGACGTAGCGCCCCGCTACCTGGATGCACTGGCATCCGGGCCCACGCTTCCCGACTCGTCGACAGTGGCGGAGTGCCGCGAGATCGTCGACCGCTACCATCTGCGCGAGCGCTTCACCCCGGCGGTGCGGGCCTTCTTCGATGATCCGGATCTTCCCGAGACACCGGCGCTGCCCGACGCGCCAATCGAAACCCTGCTCTCCAGCGACGACCTGATCGACGCTGCCCAAACAAAGGCCCTGAGCTTAGGTTATGGAGTAGTGATCGACAACAGCTGTGACGATTGGGATTACGCCGACGCAGCTCGCTACCTGCTCGAGCGCTTTGATCAACTGCGGCGTGAGCATCCCAAGCTGTGTCTCCTATCGGGCGGCGAAGTGACGGTGCGCCTGGGCCGCGAGCACGGCGCCGGAGGCCGCAATCAGCAATTCGCGTTGGCCTGTGCCCTTGCGCTGGCCGGGACGGCTTCGCCCTTGGTCGTGCTGAGCGCCGGCAGCGATGGCATTGATGGCACCAGCGACGCCGCAGGCGCCATTGCCGATACGACTACCGTGGAACGGGCGCAAGCCCTGGGATTCGATGCGGCCTCCGCCCTTGCTCGCTTCGATGCCTACCCGCTCTTCACCGCGCTGGGCGACACGTTGGTCACTGGCCCCACGCACAACAACCTGCGCGACCTGAGAATCCTGCTGACACAGGGGGTGGGAGCCGTCTTATCCCACTCAAGCCAACAGAAGGCTTGAATGGGGCACCCAGCTTTTGTTCCCGATACAGAAAGAGTTTGAGGTAGTCACTACCTGAAGGTTTCTGATTGATGATGTGTAGAGCGGGAACCGGGCTCAGGTTGCCTTGGCGTCCCACTCCCTACACCAGCAACAAAGGCTGGGTGCCCCATTCAAGCCTTCTGTTGGCTTGAGTGGGAGACCACACCACTCAACGGGCCCGCCCTCCCTTTGTCACCAGGACACCGTAAAAAAAGGACGCCCATATCTGCCACCAAAAAGCGTGCCAGATATGGGCGTTACAGCATTTTCACTTCTGGTGCGCGCAGAGCAACTGCTCCTGAGGCGGCTTTCCCCCTAGAAAAGCCGTATCTCGTTGCCCTTCCCCCGTGCAACCTAAAGTGAAAACGCTTAGGGAGGTGGTTAGTAGGTTAAAACCCAGCCATCGTGCGTCAGCATCAGTGTGGCCTCATCGACCGGCTCGTCCGACATGGACTTAGCTACCATGGGAAAGGCGTTACGCACTTCATCTTTCTTGGCCCAGCTGGGCGGGTTCTTGAGCACAAAGTGGTATTCCACTTTGGTCAGCGGCTTGCCGTCGTAATCGACCGGCGCAGTGAAGTTCTCCACGCTGGTGACCTGGCGGCGTCCGTAGCAGAAGCGGCCAGCGCCTTCGGTCCGGCTGCCTGCGGCGGTCAGTACATAGCGGTTGATAGTATCCGCACCCTCAGCGGTCTGCTCCCGTTCCAGCAGCCCAGCCTCGGCCAGCGCATCCAGGCGGTGCCGCGTCTCCGCCAGCAGCTTGTCATTCACCGATACTTGATAAGGAAAAGGCATCGGCCTGGTGAAAAGACAATCTTGACTCGCCGAATAATCGTGGTTGAGTGCGTCGGCAAGACTCGATTTGCTCGCCACTCTGGAATCAGCGCAACCGGCAGCCAACACCGCACTCGCCGCCGCCAGCATTGCCATCTTCACTACCTTGGTATAGCCCTTCATGGTCTCCCTCGCGTCACAGCAACTGACTACATGAGTGAGATTAATCGAGATTGGAAAAACCGCCAGCTTACGAAACATGTAGCGCAGCGAACGAGCGGTGTCACTTAAGCGCCATTACTGCGCCGCACAAGGGTAATCACCCCAACTGGTGACGTTCGGGTAACACCCCTAATGAAACAATTATGGTGCCAAATACACGGGGCATGCTTGCCGGCTATGCATGAATCTTGAACACTCGCCCCCGGTTTTGCCCTGGCTTCACGAATCCGTCGAATAGCCGCAATGGAGAACTGGTGTTTGGTCTCTATTCCGGTCAAATTCGTTTTGTGATGCCGCGATATGAGGCACGTGAAACCGAGCGGCGTCTACCCGGCAATCGTTGCCGGCTAACCTGTTATTCTTGCCATGGAGCGAAAGGAACGAACGTGAACGACCAAATCCTGAACGCCATCGATGAAGAGATTGCGAAACTTCGCCAGGCGCGCGCCGTCCTGGCGGAGAGCGGCAACGCCCCTGTCCGCAAAACCCCCACCGCCGCTGTTACCCATAAGAAGCCCCGCAGAAAACTGAGTGCCAAGGCGCGCAAGGCCATCGCCGACGCTCAGCGCAAGCGTTGGGCCAAAGTGAAAAGCCAGAAGAAGGCTGCCCCACCCGCGCCTGCAGGCAAGAAATAACCCATCGCAAAGTAAGACATCGATCATCTTTGAATTTTCCTGGGAGACGCGGCCTGCGTTATTCTCATCACAGAGCACAAAGAAGGTCGATTACCCTGATTTCCTGTGGAGCGTGTTGGAACCAATGAGCCTCATGCGGCTTTCCGTGAAGAAAGCCGCATACGCAGACCTGGCCAGAGCAGCGTACAGGAAATCCGGGTTGCGTCTCATGACGTGGGTAGACCGTCTAACCTTTTGATCGTGCCAGAGAATCTTCCGGCTTTCCGCCTCCAGGCAGGGGCTCTTCAGGGGTTGGTCGCACGGTTGAGTAGTACGGATCAGCTTCCTTGGTTGGCTATGCCATGAACGATTTTGACAACATCTGCCCCGCCCCGGTTCACCGTGGGGCGTGCCGTCGCCCGTCCAATGAATTGCTCTTGCCCGGCCTTGCTCGCCGGCAAACCGACGCGAGTAGAGGCCACTCCTTCCGCCGTTGATAAACGCAAACGGGAGGCGGGAACACCAGGAAAGAGGACACCAGGTTAACTGATGCAAGACGACATTCGCGACACCCGAGACAGGCAAGAGAAACCGGAGCCGCGCGCTACCGAACCGCACATCGGGCCCGAACACCAACTTTCTCCGCCACGTCGCTCCGGGGGTATTCGCATCCTGGTCTGGGTGGTCATCCTGGCCCTTTTTGCCCTGCTCTTCTGGTGGGTCATGCACCACCGGCAGGCCCCGGCGGCGGCCGGTGGTGGCGGCAGGCGCGGCGCCGCTGGCGGCACCGTTACCCTGAACGCAAGAACCGCGAAAAAAGGCAGCATCGGTGTCTACCTGGACGCCATCGGCACCGTCACCCCGGTCTATACCACCACACTGATCAGCCAGGTAACCGGTGTCCTCAGACAGGTGAACTACCGTGAAGGTCAATTGGTCCGCCGCGGCCAAACCCTGATCCAGATCGATCCGCGGCAGTACCAGGCCAACGTGCTCGCCGCCCAGGGGGCGTTGGAGCGCGACACCAACCTGCTGGCCCAGGCCCAAATGGACCTGAAACGCTACCAGGATGCCTGGGCGCGCAACGCCATACCGAAACAGACCCTGGACGACCAGGAAAAGCTTGTCCTGCAGGACCAAGGCACCGTCAAAGCGGACCAGGGGACCCTGCAGTTCGACCAGGTGCAACTGGCTTACACCAATATCACCTCGCCCATTAACGGCCGCGTCGGCCTTCGCCTGGTCGATCCGGGTAATCTTGCCGTGGCCTCCAGCAGCACACCCCTGGCTGTCGTCACCCAATTGCAGCCGATCACCGTGGTCTTCACCATTCCGGAAGATAATGTGAGCCAACTGGAGCAGCAGATGCGCAAGGGCAAGGCGCTCTCTGTCGACGCTCTGGACCGCTCCAACCAGTCCAATCTGGCCTCAGGAAAGCTCGAAGCGACCGACAACCAGATCGATACCACCACCGGAACCTTGAAGCTGCGCGCCATTTTCGACAACAAAGACAACGCGCTCTTTCCCAACCAGTTCGTGAATGCCCGCCTGCTGCTGCAAACGCTGGAAAACGTGGTGCTGGTCCCCACCTCGACGATCCAGCACAACGGCGACGTTTCCTATGTCTTCCTGATTCAAAACAATATCGCGCACATTCATAACGTCAAACCGGAGGTCAGCGAGGCCAGCATGACCGAGGTACAGGGGCTCAACCCGGGAGATGTGGTCGCCGACACCAGCTTCGAGAAGCTACAGGATGGCTCCAAGGTCAACATCACGAAACAGGTATTTCTGCCCTCGAACAATGAGAGCGATGCCCCGTGAGCCCGTCTCGCCCATTTATTCTGCGGCCGGTCGCGACCTCGCTACTGATGGCCGCGATCATGCTTGTGGGGATCGTCGCCTACACGCAATTGCCGGTCTCTGCCCTCCCTGAGGTCGATTACCCGACCATCCAGGTCCTTACCTTTTATCCCGGAGCCAGTCCCGACGTGGTGGCCACCACGGTCACGGCCCCACTTGAGCGGCAATTTGGCGAAATGCAGGGTCTGAGCCAGATGACCTCCACCAGCTCCGGGGCCACCTCGGTGGTGGTGCTGCAATTTAACCTCTCGCTCAACATTGACGTGGCTGAGGAAGAGGTGCAGTCGGCAATTAACGCCGCTCAGAGCTTCCTGCCCGCGGACCTGCCCGCACCCCCGATTTACAGTAAGACGAATCCGGCCGACGCACCTGTTCTTACCCTGGGCATCACCTCAAAAACCATGGCCCTGTCGGACGTCGAGGATTTGGTCGACACCCGCCTGGCGCCCAAGATCTCCCAGCTCAACGGAGTGGGCCTGGTCAGCATCAGCGGCGGCCAAAAACCGGCGGTGCGAATCCAGGTAAATCCGGCGCAACTGCAAAACTACGGCATCGATCTTGAATCGGTACGAACCGCGCTGATTTCCGCCAGCGTCAATCAGGCCAAAGGCAACTTCGATGGCCCCCGACAGGATTACCAGATCGACGCCAACGATCAATTAATCACCAGCAGTGACTATAAGGATGTAGTCGTTGCCTATCGCAACAATGCTCCGGTCTTTCTGCACGACGTGGCCAACATTGTCGACGGGGTGGAGAACACCAAGCAAGCGGCCTGGATGAACCAAACGCCGGCAGTGATTCTCAACGTGCAGCGGCAGCCGGGCGCCAACACCATCAGCGTGGTCAAGAGTATCCAGTTGCTGATGCCGCAATTGCAGGCCAATCTGCCGTCCGGCATCGACATCGCTACGCTTACCGACCTGACAACCAGCATCAAGGCCTCGGTCGCGGACGTCGAATTCGAGTTGATGCTGACCATTGCCCTGGTGGTGATGGTGATCTTCCTTTTCCTGCGCAACCTGTACGCCACCATCATTCCCAGCGTCGCCGTGCCTTTATCGATTGTCGGCACCTTCGCGGCCATGTACGCGTTGGGCTATAGCCTCGACAACCTTTCCCTGATGGCGCTGACGATCTCCACCGGCTTCGTGGTGGATGATGCCATCGTCATGATCGAAAACATCTCCCGCTATCTCGAAGAAGGCTATACGCCGATGCAGGCGGCGCTGGTGGGCGCGGAGCAGATCGGCTTCACCATTGTTTCGCTGACCGTCTCGCTGATCGCCGTGCTCATTCCCTTGCTGTTCATGGGCGATGTAGTGGGCCGCCTCTTCCGCGAGTTCGCCGTGACCCTGGCAGTCACCATCATCATCTCCGCCGTGGTTTCGCTGACCTTGACGCCGATGATGTGTTCCCGCATTCTGCGTCACAACCCGCGGGCCACGCAGGGACGCTTCTACAAGGCGTCGGAACATGTCTTCGAGAGCATGATCGGCTTTTATGGCCGCACGCTCAAGGTGGTCCTGCGCTTCCAGGGGCTCACCCTGCTGGTTGCGCTGGGCACCCTGGTTCTCACCATCTTTCTCTACATCATCATTCCCAAAGGGTTCTTTCCGGTACAGGACACGGGCGTAATCCAGGGTATCTCGCAGGCGCCCGCCTCCATCTCCTTTACCGCCATGACCAAGGCGCAGCAGGATCTGGCCAACGTCATTCTTAAAGACCCGGCGGTCGAAAGTCTCTCGTCATTTATCGGGGCCGACGGCACCAACACCACGCTAAACAGCGGACGCATGTCGATCAACCTGAAGCCGCTCGACCAGCGCGATCTCAGCGCCTCCGACGTGATTCGCCGCCTCAACAACAGCCTGGCCCAGGTCAACGGCATCAAGCTGTTCATGCAGCCGGTGCAGAACATCACCGTCGATGACCGGGTGAGCCGGACGCAATATCAATACACCTTGGAAGATCCGGACATAAATGAGTTGGATAGTTGGGCCAACCGCTTCGTGGCCAAGCTGCAAAAACTGCCCCAATTGGAAGACGTCGCCACCGATCAGCAGACCGGTGGATTGACGGTCTCTCTGGCCATTGACCGGGTGTCCGCGTCCCGCCTGGGCATCGCACCCTCCACCATTGACAACACCCTGTACGACGCCTACGGCCAGCGCCAGATCAACACCATGTACACCCAGCTCAACCAATACCACGTGATCATGGAGGCGCAACCGAACTTCGCCAATAATGCGGGCAAGCTGAACAAGATCTACATCCAGGCCAACGCCTCCTCGGGTACCAGCGGAGCAGCAGCCAGCACTTCCTTCTCCGCCTCCGCCTCTGCCTCGGCTGGTTCCAATGCCACTACAGAATCCGCGCTCTATACTCCCTCATCTGGAATCCTGACACCGCCCACCAATTCGCTCGCTTCCACCACCAGCGCCACGGGGTCAAGTTCCGCCAACACCAATACCAGTTCCGCTCTCAGCAACGCCGTTCCCCTAGGCGCTTTCACTCACATGGAACTAGGCACCGAAGCGCTGTCGATTAACCACCAGGGCCAATTTCCTTCGGTGACTGTCTCGTTCAACCTGGCGGGCAATGCTTCGCTCGGCGAGGCCATCGATGCCATCAACAAAACCGCCAAGAACATAAACTTCCCGGCCAGTGTGCAGACCGGCTTCCAGGGCACCGCCGCTGCTTTTGAGAATTCCCTGTCCAATGAAGCGCTGCTTATTCTCGCTGCCCTGGTGACCGTGTACATCGTCCTCGGCGTGCTATACGAAAGCTTCATTCACCCCATCACCATCCTTTCCACCTTGCCTTCAGCCGGCGTGGGCGCACTGCTGTCGCTTATTTTGTTCCATCAGAATTTGAGCGTAGTGGCGATCATCGGCATCATCCTGCTAATCGGCATCGTGAAAAAGAACGGCATCATGATGGTGGATTTCGCCCTGGAGGGCGAACGGCAGCGTGGGCTGAGCTCCACAGATGCTATTTACGAGGCCAGCCTGCTGCGCTTCCGCCCCATCATGATGACCACCATGGCCGCCTTGCTGGGTGGAATTCCCCTGGCCGTTGGAACCGGCATTGGCTCTGAGCTTCGCCGTCCCCTGGGCATCGCCATGGTCGGTGGTCTGTTATTGAGCCAGGTGCTTACCCTCTACACCACGCCGGTGATTTACATCTTCTTTGACAACCTGGCGCAAAGATTCTCCAGCTCGCGGGGCACCGCTGGAGGCCCTGAGCCAGAGCCGACAGGCCACGCATGAACCTGTCCGCTCCTTTCATTCGCCGCCCTGTGGCCACAACCCTGCTGACGGCAGCCATTGCCATTGCCGGGGGAATCGCTTTCAACATGCTGCCGGTTTCTCCTCTTCCACAGGTCGACTTTCCCACGGTTTCCGTCTCTGCCAGCCTGCCGGGGGCGAGCGCGCAGATTATGGCCTCATCAGTAGCCACTCCACTCGAGCGGCAGTTCGGTCATATTGCCGGCGTCACCGAGATGACGTCGTCGAGCTCACTGGGAAGCACCAACGTCACCCTGCAGTTCGACTTGAACCGCAATATCGATGCTGCCGCCCGCGATGTGGAGGCAGGTATCAATGCGGCTCGTACCTATCTGCCGGCCAACCTCCCGTCCAATCCGAGTTATCGCAAAGTCAACCCTGCCGACGCGCCGATCATGATTTTGGGCCTCACCTCCGACAAATACAACAAGGAGGCAATGTATGACTCTGCCTCCACCATCATGGAGCAAAAGCTTTCCCAGATTCAGGGCGTGGGGCAAGTGTTTGTTGGCGGCGCGTCCTATCCGTCCGTCCGCGTGGATGTCAATCCGCCGCAGTTGAATCATTACGGAATTACCATGGCGGGGATCCAGTCCCTGCTCAGCCTGCAAAATTCTCATATCGCTCGCGGGCAGATCACCAACGGCGCGGTGACAGCGGATATCATCACCAACGACCAGATCTCAAAAGCCGATGAGTATAAACCCCTGATCGTCGGCTATCACAATGGACTCGCCGTCCACCTTGCCGACGTGGCTAACGTGACCGACTCAGCGCAAAACATTCGCACCGGCGGCTACTTGAACGGCATTCCATCGGTGACGGTCATTATCTTCCGCCAGCCGGGCGCCAATATCATCCAGACCAACAATCGCATCCAGGCGCAGCTTCCGTTCCTGCAGGCGGTGATGCCGCAGGGAATCAAGACCACGGTCGTTCTGGACCGTACGACTACGATCAAGGCTTCCTTGCATGACGTGGAGTCATCGCTGATCATCTCGGTGATTCTGGTCATCCTGGTGGTCTTCCTGTTCTTACGCAACGCCCGCGCCACCCTCATTCCCAGTGTCGCCGTCCCTGTATCTTTGATCGGCACCTTTGCCGTGATGTATCTGTTGGGCTACAGTCTGGACAATCTCTCCCTGATGGCGTTGACCATCTCCACCGGCTTCGTCGTGGATGACGCCATTGTGGTCATGGAAAACATCTCCCGCTATCTGGAAGTGGGGATGCCTCCGGTGGAAGCCGCGCTCAAGGGCGCGAAGGAGATCGGCTTCACCGTGCTTACCATGAGCACATCATTGATTGCCGTATTCATCCCGCTGCTGATGATGGGCGGCATTGTAGGCCGGCTTTTCCGCGAGTTCGCTGTGACCCTGTCCACGGCCATACTCGTTTCCATGATGATTTCGCTGACCACCACTCCGATGATGTGCGCCCATTTGCTTAAACCGCACGCGGGCGACACCCATGGACCCATCTATCGCGCCAGCGAGAGGTTTTTCGACGGGATGCTGAACATCTATCGGCATTCCCTGCTGTGGGTGCTGGACAATTCGGGTCTGATGCTGGTGGTCTTGCTCCTCACCATCGCCCTGAACGTTGTACTGATTATCAAGATACCGAAGGGCTTCTTCCCGCAGCAGGACACGGGAGCCCTCGTTGGTGCGGTACAGGGGCCGCAAGACGCATCGTTCCCTGTCATGAACAATTCAGTCAAAGCGTTAGTCAACGTGATTAAGGCTGACCCTGCCGTAGCCAACGTAAATGCCTATATCGGCGGAAACGGCGCCAGCAACCATGGATTTGTCTACATGGCGCTCAAGCCTCTCGATGTCCGCAAGGTGTCCGCCGAGCAAGTGATCAACCGGCTAAGACCAAAGCTAAACCGCCTGCCGGTCGCCTCCGCATTTCTCCAGGCGGCGCAGGATCTGCGCATCGGCGGTCGATCCAGCAGTGCTCTCTATCAATACACATTGCAGGCGGATAATGTGCAGGACCTCCTCAAGTGGGGGCCGATTCTTTTAGGCAAGATGAAAACGCTTCCCGGCTTCCAGGACGTGAACAGCGATCAGCAAGACGGCGGACTCGATGAGGAACTGACCTACAACCGCACCGCGGCCGCTCGCCTGGGCCTAACCTCCGCCGCTCTGGATACTGCTCTATACACCTCTTTCGGCCAGACGGAAGCGTCGGTGATCTATACCCAGTTGAACCAGTATTATGTGGTGCTCGAGGCAGCCCCTCAATACTGGCAGTCTCCCGAAGGGCTAAATTTTACCTATCCGCGAGCTACCGCAACTGGCTTCACCCCGTTAAGCGTGGTCAGCACCAGGCGGGCGGGGACTACGCCCTTGCAGGTCAACCATACCGGCGTGTTCCCCTCAGTAACGGTGTCGTTCAACCTGGCTCCTGGCCTCTCTCTCAGCGACGCAACGCTAGCGATAAGCCAGCTGCAGAGTAAGCTCGGTATGCCGTCAACCATCCAAGGATTTTTCGCCGGAACGCTGGAGGCCTACCAACAGTCGCTGGCCACCGAGCCGATCCTGGTAACCACCGCTCTGCTGGCTGTATATATCGTTCTGGGTATCCTTTATGAGAGCCTGGTGCACCCTCTGACCATCATCTCCACCCTGCCCCCGGCCAGCGTCGGGGCCATGCTGGCGCTGCTGGTCTTCAAGAATGACCTCAACGTCATTTCCATCATCGGCATTGTGCTGCTGATCGGGCTGGTGAAAAAGAATGCCATTATGATGATCGATTTTGCCCTGGTGGCCGAGCGTGAGCACGGCAAGAGCACTACGGACGCGATCTTTGAGGCTTGCATGCTGCGCTTCCGGCCCATCATGATGACCACCATGGCCGCTCTCTTCGGCGCCCTGCCCCTGGCATTCGGCACCGGCACCGGTTCGGAACTGCGGCGGCCGCTGGGTATTACCATTGTGGGTGGGTTGATCGTAAGCCAGATGCTTACCCTCTACACTACGCCGGTCATCTATCTGTACATGGACCGCCTGCGGTTGCGGGCCATGGGGAAACATCACGACACCTTCCAGGCCAGCCCTGAGGGAGCTGTTTAGGCAATCGTTTCAACGGTAAGTGTGGTGGAAAGCTTCTATGAAGAAAATGAAACAAACCCGAATCGGCTGGCTCACTGGCGTTCTTCTTTGCGCGGGCGTGACCGGCTGCCACGTGGGTCCGGCCTATCACCCACCCGTGATTCAGCCGCCCCCGGCCTTCAAAGAAGCACCCCCGGCAACGCCCCCGGCCAACACGGCCACATCACAGAACAATCCGGACAATGGAAACTGGACCGTAGCCCAACCCGCCGACGCCAAAATCCGCGGCGACTGGTGGGCCATCTTCAACGATCCCGAGCTGAACGACCTGGAAAGCCAGCTCAACATCGACAACCAAAACCTCAAGCTATATTTTGAGAACTTCATGGAGGCGCGCGCGCTGGTGCGCGAGGCGCGCGCGCAGTACTTTCCCACGGTCTCGATTGGCCCGTCTTACAGCCGTCAGCGTTCCTCCGGAAACCTTGGCACGAACGCCAGCGTGGCCAACCCAGGCAAGGAGTCGCAGATCTACTCCCTGCCGTTGGATGTTTCCTGGACCCCGGACCTCTTTGGCAGGATCCGCAATGAAGTCCGCAATGCGCAATTCAACGCCCAGGCCAGCGCCGCGGATCTGGAGAACGAGCGGCTCGTCGAGCAGGCTGATCTGGCCGAATACTTCTTTGAAATACGCGGACAGGATGCCCTGATCCAGATTTATACCCAAACGGTGGCTGCCGATCAGAAGGCATTGGACTACAACCAGGCCCAATACGACACCGGTGTCGGCGACCAGCTCTCGGTGGTGGAAGCGCGCGCCACGCTTCAATCGGCCCAGTCCTCATTGACCAACCTGGGCATTTTACGGGCGCAGTATGAGCACGCTATCGCGGTCCTGATTGGCAAACCGGCGTCTGGGTTCTCTTTGCCTCCGCGTCCGATCCTGACCGCGCCGCCTCCGGTTCCCGTCGGCATGCCCTCTCTGCTGCTGCAGCGCCGGCCCGATGTTGCCGCAGCCGAGCGAACCATGGCTGCCGCCAACGCGGAACTGGGCGTTGCCTATACCGCTTTCTTCCCCACCCTGACGCTGTCTGCGAGTGGCGGCTTTGAGAGTTCGCTCTTCAAACATCTAGCGGATTGGCCCAGCCGCTTCTGGTCGGTAGGTCCATCCTTCTCCCAACCCATTTACAACGCAGCCCTGAGTGCGGAACTGCATCAATACGTTGCGACCTACAATGCGGATGTTGCCACCTATCGGCAGACGGTCCTCACCGCCTTCCAGCAGGTAGAAGACTATCTGGCGCAGACGCGTATCCTTTCGCAGCAGATCCAGCAGCAGCGCGGGGCGGTTGGCTCGGCCCAATCCGCTCTGGATCTGGAGATGGGCAGGTATCAGACCGGGATTGATCCCTATCTCGATGTGGTCACCTTGCAAAACACGGTCTTAAGCAACCAGCAGCAGTTAGCCAGTCTGCAGATTGAGCAGATGACCGGCGCGGTAGAGCTGGTCGAGGCCTTAGGCGGCGGTTGGGATACTTCGCAACTACCCACACCTGCGCAAGTGACTGCAGCCCCCAGCAAGGCCGACACCAAGATTCAGCAGTAGAGCGCCTGCAGTGCCTCAACCTGCTCTGCGGATGCCCGCATCCGCAGAGTGACTTGGGTTTGCGGTGGCGCAAACCCGAGTTCGTAACTGAAACTCTTGCAGCAGGTGCGCTCGAAGAGAACGAACTCGAGCAGGCTGCGGGCAATCTCCTCAGAGAACCCCCACACCAATTCCACCCCATCGGGGTGGAAAGTGACCGCCGTCCGCTTCTGTAACAGCGTCTGTATCTCAATCTGTCGTTGCGCCCGATCGCCCTCCGGCAACGCACAAACCAGCCCCATCGGATCCGCTTTCTCCATAAATTCTTTTCCCTTTAACACCAAAAGGTCTAACGCTTACGAACCCTGGTGACGTGGACGGGTGCCCCACGTTCGCCATACGTGGGCCGAAAAAGACCGGGCTGCGTCCCATAAACGGTAACTTCTTTAGGATGTTTTTCGCCAAAACTCCCACAAAATCGTCATCCTGAGCACAGCGCCTCACAGATTTATCGCGTGACAGAGCGCTTGGTGGCGCGGAGTCGAAGGACCCCGGCGACGCTTATCTCACCCATGCTGCTCGGAGCTTTTCGACCGCTGAAGCCCGAGAACAGGATCTGCTGCGATACGCACTTGATGATCACGGGTACATCTTTTCATGCACTGTGATCATCTTCCATCCCCAGGTCTGTGCCAGGTCTTTGAACTCGGGATTGATCGTACGAATGAGGTTGAGCTTCTTTTCGCGCCGCCAGCCTTTGAGTTGTTTTTCCCGAGCGATGGCTGTGCGAATGTCTTCGTAGCCTTCAAAATAGAGTAGGCGCTTGCAGCCATAGACCGCGGTGAAACCTTCCAACGTGCCCTCCTTATGTTGCATGACGCGCAGGTACAGGTTGCTGGTGACGCCAATGTAAAGCGTGCCTGTAGGGCTGCCGAGAATGTAGATGTAGCCGCCGGACATAGCAAGATGCTAGCAAGTTCTTGGTTCTCGGCCCCAGGGAAAAGGACCTTGGCGGGTGCGCCCGGTGCGGGCTTCGGCGGTTGAAAAGCTCTGAGCGGCAGGGGTAAGTTAAGCACCCTCGGGGTCCTTCGACTCCGCGCCACCAAGCGCTCTGTCACGCGATAAATTTGTGAGGCGCTCCGCTCAGGATGACGGTTTTGCGGTGAGTTGGAGGTGCAAAGCCGGTGAAAGCAACTGAACGTGACAAAATGCAGGTCCCCATCCTGCTGACGCCGCTCTAACCCCTCAACCATCCCGGCATCTTACAATTGACCGTGACAGGAGACCCCCCATTCCCACCATTTCCCTAGCATCGGTCCTTGAAACCAGCACCCTCAAACTGGAGGATGTGGCTACCCACGCGCCCGGCCCCCGCGGGCTGCTGCCCATCACCCCGGAAATGCTGCTCACCGCGCCCTCAGGCAATCTCTTCGGCTTAAGCCAGAACGCGGGCATGGGCTGGGAACCGCAAAAGCTGCTGGGCTCGGAAGTCCTCATCCTCAGCACCCACGGCGGCCTCCGCGCCCCAGATGGAACCCCCATCGCCCTCGGTTTCCATACCGGGCACTGGGAACTGGGCGCGTTGGTGGCCGAAGCAGCCATCACCTTGAAATCCCTCGACGCCATTCCCTTCGCCGGAGCCTGCACCGATCCCTGCGACGGCCGAACCCAGGGCACCACGGGCATGCTCGACTCGCTCCCCTTTCGCAATGATGCGGCCATCGTGCTCCGCCGCCTGATGCGTTCCCTACCCACCAGAATGGGCGTGATCGGCATCGCCACCTGCGACAAAGGACTCCCCGCCATGATGATGGCGCTGGCCTCGGCCGGCCCACTGCCCACCATCCTCATCCCCGGCGGAGTCACGCTGCTGCCCGAATCAGGCGAAGACGCAGGCAAGGTACAGACCATCGGCGCACGCTACGCCCAGAACCAGATCACCCTGGAAACCGCGGCGGAGATGGGCTGCCGCGCCTGCGCCACTCCCGGCGGCGGCTGCCAGTTTCTGGGAACGGCTGCCACCGCGCAGGTAATAGGCGAAGCCTTGGGGCTGTCCCTGCCCCACACCGCGCTCGCCCCCTCCGGCGCACCCATCTGGCTCGATGCCGCCCGCCGTTCCGCCAGCGCCATCCTGCGCCTGCATCAACTGAAGTTGGGGACCCGCGACATCCTCACCCAGGCATCCATCGAAAACGCCATGGTAGCGCACGCCGCCTTCGGCGGATCCACCAATCTGCTGCTCCACCTGCCCGCGATCGCCTACTCCGCAGGGCTCAAACGCCCGGTAGCAGCCGACTGGGCCCACATCAACCGGGAAATTCCCCGCCTGGTGGACGCCCTGCCCAACGGCCCCCGCAACTTCGCGACCGTTCAAGTTTTTCTTGCCGGCGGACTACCCGAAGTCATGCTCCACCTGCGCCGGGCAGGCCTGCTCAACACCCAGGTGAAGACCGTCTCCGGGGAAACGCTCGATAGCTGTCTCGACTGGTGGGAGAACTCCCCGCGCCGCCACGAGCTGCGCAAAAATCTCCGTGCCCGCGACGGCATCGATCCCGATGACGTCATCATGGATCCGGATCGCGCCCGCTCCAACGGCCTCACCCCCACCGTCTGTTTCCCCGTGGGCAACCTCGCGCCCGAGGGCTCGGTGGTCAAGAGCACCTCCATCGATCCCTCACTCATCGATGCCGACGGAGTCTTTCGCCACCACGGTCCGGCCCGCGTCTTCGTCTCCGAAGAGGCGGCCATCCACGCCATCAAGAACGGTGAGATCCGGGAGCACGACGTCATGGTGCTGGTATGCTGCGGCCCCGCGGGCGCGGGCATGGAAGAGATCTATCAGATCACCTCCGCCCTCAAATGGCTCCCGTCCGGCAAGCACGTGGCCCTGCTCACCGACGCCCGCTTTAGCGGCGTCTCCACCGGCGCCTGCATCGGGCATATCTCGCCCGAAGCGTTAGCCGGAGGCGCCATCGGCAAGCTCCTGGACGGCGATCGGATCGAGATTGTCATCGACCGGCAGAAGCTGACCGGCTCCATCAACCTGGTGGGCGATGCACAGGGAAATTTTGGTCCGGAAGAAGGCGCACGCCGGCTGGAAGCGCGAGCTTCCCGTGCTGATCTCAGGCCGCATCCCGCGCTTCCCGATGACACCCGTCTGTGGGCTGCCCTGGTGCAGGCCAGCGGAGGTGTCTGGGGCGGATGCGTCTACGACGTCGACGCCATCGTCTCCCGGTTGCAGCCCCGCCAGTAGGCACACAATTAACGGACTGTCTCAACTCAGGACAGCTGTGGCTCGGATTCATTTCGATTGGCGCTGCCGCCGATAGCTGTGGAGAGACCAGCCTCCATGTCCAGCCCCATGACTCGCCCAGCCACCCGCGCAGCAATCAAGATCCCCGCCGGCAACTACACGGCGATCATTAAACCCCGGGTGACGCGCACCAGTTCACGGTCGCAACCCGGCGTCGTCCTGGTGCTGAAGCCTCCGTCGGTCGAAGGCGCAGACCAGGTCTATTCCTTTTCCTCCTGGAAATTTCTTCGCGACCATTTGCGGCTTTTTGGATTTGCCACCGCCGAAGAGCTGGATAACGCCGACGTGCGGCTCACTACCGGCCGCCAGCCTTACATGTTTTCCAGCCGCCGCTGGGAAGCTCCTCTGATTGAGGCCCTCGATTTGAATTGCGCCGAACCCTAACCATTACCAGAAGATCTGGCTCCGCATCTTTGCCGGCCAGGTCGATTTTGACCGGCGCAGCGATCAGGCTCAAGGTATTGAAGTCGAAATACCGATAGAGATCGAGACACATCACCTCTTGCGCGTCATGATAATCAAGCGGGTGCGTGAATAAATCGCCCAAGCTTGCTATCCCGTGGCGCGCCTCGATGGAGGAATACAACTCGGGCACGATCGCTGCGGAGACAACAGCTACCGTCTCCGCGCGTGGGCCGTTCGTGACCATGCGCAACGGCGGCACAGGGTGGATCGAGAGCAGGTTGCGCGCGCTTGGCGTTTCACTGCCATCGATCGAGTCCAGCTGCAGCCATTGGGCAACCGCGGCTACCTGCGCCGCGGCCAGACCCAAGGGCCTTTCTCCAACGGTATTCAACATCTGCGCAAGACTCGAATAGTCATCGCCCGTGCCCGGAATGTTCTCGCCCAACAGCAAAGGGTCGAAGACCAGGACGCGCTGTCCCCGGTTTACATCGTTGCCTGCCTCGGCCAACATGGACGCTCGACCGGAGTCGGAGATCAGCAGAGTTGTGCCTCCGTTCCGCGGCCTCACCGCAGACTGAAGAAGCACCCCAGGTGCGGATAGCCCGTTGCTGAACTCAAACCGGTACCCGCGGCTCTCCAGGCCTCTTTCGTGCGTCTCACTCAGCGGCCACGCATGGGTCACCGTGACTGGGGAAAATCTCACCACCTCGCGCAGTTGCTGCCGCTGCTTCTCCACCCAGGAAGCATCCGCCTGCGCCGGAGGATCGTGATGGATCGACTGGGCTAGCTGACGTGCCAGGCCGACGATCGTGAGATTACTTCCCGGTATGCCGACCGCAAGATCCGCGGCTGTCTGCACCTCGGTGTCCGTATCCGCGTCCTCTTTGTCGCTGGCATCGAGATGAAAGGCGCGATTGAAGAAGCGGTAGGACTGCTCACGGCTGTCAATCTGATAGTTGTGTGTCCCGGGATTCTCGTTCTCGTACCACTGCAGGTTTCCCGGGCTGCCCATCAAGGCAAAGAAGGGTTGTATATCGGTGTAGACGCCCTGTTTGACCACACCTGCCCGAAAGCAGCAGTCGTCCATCGCGTTGTAGATCAGCAGAGTCGGCCGCGCCGCGCGCAAAGCCATTAAGTGAGCGTAGTCGGCAACCGAGCGCATATCAGGGGCATTCTGCTCCGCATCGCCTGCGTAATCCGGGTGTTCGATGGCCGTGGTCAGCGAACTAAAGCCCGCCACCGGTACAGCAGGGCCGACCCGGGTATCCAGGGAGCTGAGCAACATCGTCTGCCACCCGCCGCCCGAGAGGCCAGTCATGCCGATGCGCGTTCTGTCCACCCGCGGGTCGTCATAGAGATAGTCGAGGCCGCGGCGCATTGCCAGGTAAAACAAGCCGACTCCGTTCGATCCCGCTAGATCGAGCAAACCGATCTGGTCGTGCTGGTTATCTGGACTGCTTAACTCGCCCATACCGATCCATTCCAGGCTGAGCGCCAGGATGCCGCGGCGCGCCTGGTTGATGCACCGCTTCTGCTTGTGTTCCACGGCCTTTCCGCCGGCGCCATGACCGTTGACATCCAGAATCGCGGGCATCTTCCCCGTCATATGCTCGGGTTCATACAGCAGAGCAGTGGAGCTAAACCCGGGGACAATTTCATAACGAAGCTTCACGATGCGATAACCCGGCCGCGCGATCTCTGCCACCTTTTCGAAGTTCGGCTTCGCGTCCACCCACTCCCGCGGCCAGCCATGGTAGATCACCGATAGCTCGTGCTCCCGCAGCCTCTCAGCCTCCTTCTGCCAATCCGCTGGAGTGCTGAGCGCCGGCAGCTCGGGTACGCGCTTGAGCATAAAGTGCCGCAACTCTTCCGACACCAGTACCGGGCTCTGCAGGGGCTGCTTCAGCAGCGGATCGATCGCGCTACGCGTCGCCTGCGCTGCTGCAGGCAACAGGCAAGAGGAGACAAGGATTGCAAATATCGAAACACTTCGCATCGCGCTCATCGACCAAGGCTTAAGCAGACTGCGGAAAAACTCTGGCTCCTGAAGGGTACGGGCTTCAGCCCGTACGTACGTAGCGGTTGTAAACAGATCCGGCTTTAGCCGCTGAGGGGACTCATTTCATCCCTCTCCCGACTTTTTCCGGAGCCGTTTAAAAGCTATCACCCGGCGCGGCAGCGACACGGATGCTGGTCTTCATGGTGTGCTGCTCCCCAGGCGCAAGCTCGACGGCAAAAGCGCGAATGTTACTGGCCTCAACACACGCCATCGCTCGCCACTCGTCGTCTGCCAGGTCCGGCAACGCATGCGCGCCCTCGATCCACGGATTCCAAACCACGGTGGTGCGGGAGTTCTCCTTGTCCAGCCGGATGCGCCGGCGCGACGCAGGGTCCAGAATCGCAACCGGATGGGTGGTGTTTACATAGGCGCGATCGGTGGGCGCGGTAAAAACAATGTCGCCCTCCTGCCGCTTCTCGCGGTTGGCATCGGTGTTGTCCAGGTAGTCCACGCCATCGAGCCCGCTTATCCGAACGGCCTCCGCGTCACCCACACGGTAGTAGGTGTGCAGGGCCTCTTCAAAGCGCAGGGGCGTGGAGCCGGTGTTGCTCATGACCAGCTCCTGGACAAGCGCTGCGCCAATGCTCAACCGGTGCACAAGGCGGAAATCGTGCGGCCACCAGGCGCGCGTCGCCTCCTCGCTCGCGGTCGACAGGCTGACCGTTACCGCGTCGCCGTTCAGGGCTACGGAGTCCAGTTGCCAGTCTTTGGTACGCACGAATCCGTGCGAGGGCGCTTTGGGGTCGTCCACCTTATTGCGAAACCAGGGAAAGCAGACGGGGATACCCCCGCGGATCGCGCGTCCCGGCTCAAACTGGGATTGCTTGCTTAAGAAGATCACCTCTTCGGAGCCCGCCGGGCGCCAGGAGGTAAGATGCGCACCGTGCAGGTAAATCTCCGCTGTGGCCGCGGGAGTGCTCACGCTTACCCGCGGCAAGCCGCCGTTGCCGGCAGTGATCTGCGCCACCCCGGCAATGGCAAAGCGCTGGTTCAGTTCCTCAATCGTGGGGGATGCTCGCATAAATGCCTCCGGCTTATGGTGACATAAACAGCCAACTGCGATCGACTGCCGCCGAAGATTCACGCCTTACCTTCCGGCCGCATCTATCAACAACGAGGAGCCGAGAGATGGCGAAGCAGAAGAGTGTGATGCGTGGAATGTTGGCGGGCATGGCAGGCGGGCTGGCCGCAGCCTGGGTGATGAACCAGTTTATGGCCAGCGCAGGCCAAACGCTGCAGCAGGGACAGAGCTCCGAGCCCAAGGAAGACGCAACCATGAAAGCCGCCGACGCCATAGCCCTTACCACCACCGGCGAACATCTATCGCGCGCGGAGGAGGAAAAAGGCGGCCCCATCGTGCACTACGCCTTTGGCGCGCTGACTGGAGGACTTTACGGCGGTTTGGCCGAGTACTCCAGTAAGGTGACCTCTGGTTTTGGCACCAGCTTTGGCGGCATCCTCTTCAGCACCGCGGATTTCCTCGCCGTGCCCGCGCTGAACCTCGGGCCTTCTCCCAGCAATCAGCCCGCATCGGCACTGGCCACACCCTTCGCCGCCCACATTATCTACGGGGCGACGACGGAGTTCGTGCGCCGCATAGTGCGCAGCCTGCTTTAGCCTCTCGTCCCCTCGCCAATGACGGGTGCAACCCAACAGTTCGAAATCCGTCTGCTAGACTTCTGTCACTTATCGGCAGGAGAAACACATGTTCTCGCGACGAAAACTGATCGCAGCGCTCTGCCTTGCGCTAGGCTCTTCGATTGCATTTGCGCAAGGGGCGGCTAGCGCCTCACGCACACTGGTCCGCGCCGGACATCTGCTCGACGTAAAAACGGGCAAGCTGCTCGACGCGCAGACCATCGTGGTCACCGGCGACACCATCTCGTCGGTGGCGGCCACGTCTTCAGTGACCGCCCAACCGGGAGACAAAGTGATTGACCTCGGCGGCATGACGGTGATGCCGGGCTTGATCGACGTGCACACGCATATAACCGGCGTCCCCAACTTCGACCCCTACTTCGAGCTGACCCAGACAGACGCTAAAGAAGCCATCCAGGGCGTCGCCAATGCCCGTACCACTTTGCTCGCCGGCTTCACCACCATTCGCAATGTCGGCGCAGGCGGGTACACCGATGTCGATCTACGCGATGCCATCAATGAGGGCGAGGTTCCCGGACCTCACATGCAGGTGAGTGGACCGCCGCTGGGCATCACCGGCGGCCACTGCGATGAGAATCTGCTGCCCATCAAATATCACGTAACCGGGGAAGGCGTAGCCGACGGCATTGCCGCAGTCCAGCAGAAGGTGCGGCAGAATATTAAATACGGCGTCGACGTGATCAAGATCTGCGCCACCGGGGGTGTCTTGTCGAAAGGGGACGATACCCAGGCCTCGCAGTACACGCTCGAAGAGATGCGTGCCATCGTTGCCGATGCCCACCGGCTTGGGCCGCAAGGTGGCGGCGCACGCCCATGGCGCCCAGGGCATTCTGTGGGCAACCCAGGCCGGCGTCGACTCGATCGAACATGGCAGCTACATCGACGATGAAGCCATCGCCGCGATGAAGAAGAACGGAACCTACCTGGTGCCCACCCTCTACCTCGAAGACTGGATAGTCGAAAAAGGCAACCTGCCGCCGATCTACCATCAGAAAATGTTGGATACCATTGTGGTGGCCAAGAAGAACATAAAGCACGCGATCGAGTCCGGGGTGAAAATAGCATTGGGCACCGATGCCGCGGTGTATCCTCACGGGCTGAATGCCCATGAGCTCGATGTGTATGTCAACCAGATGGGCATGAGTCCACTCGCGGCCCTGCAATCCGCGACCGTGAACGCGGCCGATCTGATGGGCTGGAGCGCCAAAACGGGCAGCATCGAGCCCGGCCATTGGGCCGACATCATCGCCGTGAAAGAGAACCCGCTCCAGGATGTGCGTGTGCTGCAACACGTGGACTTCGTGATGAAGAGCGGCGTCGTCTACAAGGGCGAGGCAGGAGCCGCATGCCAGTAGACCCACGCAAAACCATCTCCAACCTGCAAGAGCTGCGCGCGCTGACCGCCGACGATCACGGAGCGCAACGCATTGCCTGGACCCCCACCTGGCTCAAGGCGCGCGCCTGGTTCCAGAACAAGCTGGCGGAGCTCCCTGTGGAGCATCACCTCGACGCGGCCGGCAACTCCTGGACGACGCTGTCCGGCGAGTCAGACAAGACCCTCATCCTGGGCAGCCATCTTGACTCCGTTCCCAACGGCGGCTGGCTCGATGGCGCCTGGGCGTTCTCACCAGCTTCGAAGTGCTGCGCGCGCTGGCCGAAGACTTCCACGGCAAGCCGCCCGTCACCATTCGCCTGGTGGACTGGGCCGACGAGGAGGGCGCGCGCTTCGGCCGCAGCCTCTTCGGGTCTTCTGCATTTGCCGGCACGCACAGCATCCAGGCCGACCGCGGCCGTACCGATCGCGATGGAATCCGCCTTGAGGATGCCCTGCGGCAATGCCAGATCGACATCGACCGCATCGGGGATGCGGCCTCAGAACGCGGGAAAGCCGGCGCCTACCTGGAACTGCATATCGAGCAGGGGCCGGTGCTCGAAGGGATGAAGCTGCCGCTGGGCGTGGTCCTGGGAACCAAGGGCGTCGAGCGCCACGCCATCACCTTTCATGGACAGGAAGCGCATTCCGGATCGACCCCGATGGCGGTGCGCCGGGATGCTCTCGCCGCCGCGGCCAAGCTCGCACTGGAGATCCGGCCGATCGCCCGCAAGCATCCTGACGCGGTAGCGACCATGGGCAGCGTGAAGACCTTCCCCGGCATCGTGACCGCCGTGGTTGGCCGCTGCGAAACCACTCTGGATATGCGGGATCTCGACGCAGGCGTGCTGGCCTCGATGCTGGCCGAGGCCCGCGCAGCCAGCGAGCGCTTCGCCGCCGAAGAGGGTTGCACGGTGGAATGGTCCCGGATCTGGAGCATCGAGCCCATACCGTTCAACCCAAAACTGATCGAACTCTGCGACCAGGCGGTTCAGGAGATCGCAGGCAGCTCCCACAAGCTGCCCTCAGGCCCGCTGCACGATGCCGCCGAGGTGGCGAGGGCGGGCATCCCGGTGGTGATGATGTTCACCCAATCGCTCGCCGGTCTCAGCCACAATCCCGCGGAAAACACCCGCATCGAGCATCTCGAGCTGGCCGTCCAAGCCTTCGACCGCCTGGCGCGAAAGACGATGCAGTGGCTGATCGCTAAATAGAAGATCAAATTCAGTCTCAAACTGCACAGGAAGGGATCGCCCCTTGAAATTCCGCAATCTCCGCATCAGCCTTGCCGCTAGTTTGATCGCGATTTGCGCCACCTACGGCGTGAGTGTCCAGGCGCAACAGTCCGCCGCCAAGCCCCGGCCCAAACGGACACCACCATTCCGCCACAGGCCCTGCTCCAGCCGGCAGACCTGGTGCAGATGCTGAACACTTCAGCAAAGCCATTGGTGCTGCAAACCGGCTCGCATGTTCTCTACGCGGAAGCGCATATACCCGGAGCAGAGTACGCTGGGCCCGCAGGCAAGAGCGCCGGGATCGAGGCACTGCGCGCGCGTGTCACCGGCCTCAACAAGGATAGCCTTATCGTCATCTATTGCGGATGCTGCCCCTGGGGCCGTTGCCCGAATATCCGGCCAGCTTACGAGCAGTTGCAGGCGCTCGGGTTTACCAACGTAAGGGCTCTTTACCTCGCTGAGAATTTCGGGACTGACTGGGTCGACAAGGGCTACCCGGTTGCCAAAGGCCGATAGAAAGGAAACTGATGGAAAGGCCGGCTCGATCGAGGACGGTGGGACCGCCTCATCTGTCACTTCTGCTGTTTCTTTTTAGCGCGCCGATCGGGCGCCTGCCTCTTGCGGCGCAAACAGCAACCCACGGTGCGAGTGTCGGTCACTCGGCTCCGAATTTTTCGCGGCCCGGCCTGGACCATCGGAAAATTGTGCTCAGCTCATACCGTGGCAAAGTAGTCCTCCTCAACTTCTGGGCGACGTGGTGCGAACCATGCCTTACGGAGATTCCCACGTTCGTGGAATGGCAGAAGCAGTATGGCTCCGGGAATTTTCAGGTGATCGGCATCTCGATGGATGACGCGGCCCCGGAGGTAATCGCAACCGTATCCAGGCTGAAGCTCAACTATCCAGTGCTGATGGGAGACGAGTATCTTGGGGCCGCCTACGGCGGCATCCTCGGATTACCGGTTACTTTCCTCATCGATCGTGATGGGAAAGATCCAAGCCCGCTATCAGGGCGCGTCCCTAACGCGGATCAACAGCGATATTCAAAACCTTCTGCAATCCCATTGAGAGGCCGCATAACACTCACTCCGCTCGCAAAGCTTCCACAGGATTCACCGCCGCCGCACGCCGAGCCGGCAGATAACTGGCCAACACCGCGGACGCGGCCAAAACCATCAGTACCGAGACGTAGGTAACAGGGTCCAGCGGACTGACCCCAAACAACAGCGATTTCATTAGACCCGTCAATCCGGCTGCCGCGGCCAGACCGATGGCCATGCCGATTCCCGTCAGCACCAATCGCGGAGCGGACGAACATCCACCTCAGCCGCCCTCTTTGTTCTCCCAGCGCCAACCGGATTCCGATCTCGCGCGTGCGTTGTGACACCGCATAAGAAATCACTCCATAGATGCCGATGATCCCCAGCACGAACGCCATCGTGCCCGCAATGCCAAGCATGACCAGTGTGAACGAAGTTCGTGCCAGCGATTGGCTGTAAATCTCCTGCATCGTCTGCACCGACGCCACCGGCAGGCTCGCATTCACCGACCAAACGGCTTGCTGGATCTCGCTGAGGAAAGCTTCAGTCCCAGCGCGATCACTTCGCACCACGAATGTCGCCGCGCGTGTGGCATCAAATGTATTGGGCCCGTAAATACCCATCCACCATCGAAGGCCAATACACGATAGCGGGCGCCTTCTCCTGGACGCCGTTCACGCGGACGTCCTCGACTACACCCACCACTTCACGCCACGGCGTGTTCGGAAGGTCGCGCAATCGCTTGCCCAGCGCAGCCGAGGGTGAGCCCCACGATTCGCGGGCAAGATTCTCGGAAACGATCACCACCGGCCTTCGCCCGTAAATGTCTGTCCAGGTGAGCTCGCGGCCGGCAACGATTCTTGTCCCCATCGTATGAAAAAAACCGGGGGCGACATATCTGAACAGTCGCAGGGGCGTGTCCTCACCTAAATTCTTCCCCTCAATTTGAACCACGTCCCAGTTGGATTGGATTCCTTCCATCGGCATTGCGTCCGCGAACCCCACCGAGGTCACGCCCGGAATCGCTGCCAACTTGTCGACAATGTTGTTTTGCGTGCGGGTAACCAGTTGCGGGTCCGCTATCAGGGAAGCCGGGATAGAGATGCGCATGGTCTGCAGATGTTCCGCCTGCGCGAACCCGGGCTCAACATGGCGCAGTGCCTGGAAGGTGCGAATCATCAGCATGGCACTTACCAGCAGGACCAGGGCCATCGCCACCTGGGCCACCACCAGCAGATCGCGGGAGCGTTGCCGTTCCCGGCTGACGCTCGCAGTTCTTCCCGTGCCCCGCAGAGCCGTGGGCATGCGCCGCCCCGCATATCTCAGAGCCGGAATCGATCCGAATAACAGGCCGGATAGCAGTGAAAGCGCCAGAGTGAACCCCAGCGATCGGCCATCCAGGGAGATTTCGCCCAGGCGTGGAAGATTAGCCGGACCGATGGCCGCCAGGAGCCGCAGACCCTCATAGGCGATCCCGATTCCGAGCACCCCGCCGATGAGTCCGAGGGCCACACTTTCCAGCAGCAGTTCCCACGCGATTCGTCCTCGCGAGGCTCCCAGCGCAGCCCGGACGGCAAGCTCCTGCTGCCGGCCATCCGCTCTCACCAGCAACAGGTTCGCCACATTGGTGCAGGCAATCAGCATCACCACGCCAATGGTACCCATCACCACCCACAGCACATTGCCAACATTGCCAATGACTTCCTGTTTGAGAGGACGAATAGCGGGCGCGATTCTCCAGGTCTTCTCGTAAAAGTGAGACGTTACACCCTGCGCCGACGGCCAGGACTCCTCCCAGATAGGCAGCATCCGCTTCACGTCCGCATTCGCTTGCGCAATGGGAATCCCCGGCTTGAGCCGGGCGATCCCCTGGACACCGAAACCAGCCAGGTGTTGCTTGTTGCGGTCAAAGGCGAGCGGCGCAATCACATCGAAATCGGCATTCACCAGCTCGAACCCCTTCGGCATCACGCCGACGATTTCCCGCGGCTGCCCATCGATCGCAATGCTGCGGCCGATCACGGATCGATCTCCGCCGAAGCGGCGCTGCCAGTAGCCGTAGCTGAGCATGACGGCTTTCGGACCATGCGGATCTTGATCAGCCGGCAGGAGCCAGCGGCCAAGGACAGGCGGCACACTGAGCGCTTGCAGCACACCGTCGCTGATTAAGGCAGTGTGCACTTCATGCGGCTGGTCGACGCCGGTGACATTGGCTGTGCCCGTGCTCCACACACCCAACGACTGAAATGTCCGGTTCTGCTCGGCGAAGGTGAAATACATGGAGGACGAGAGGCGGAGACCATTGGAGAAGTCCGCCAGCCCCGCGGCCCCGGGAGCGATCAGCCGGACGGCTACCAATTGCTCTGGATCCGGATAGGGCAGAGGCCTGAGCAGAACGCTGTTGACTACGCTAAAGACTGCCGTGTTAGCGCCGATTCCTATGGCCAGGGTCAGGATGACCGTGGCGGCGAATCCCGGCGATTTTCCCAGTCGCCGCAATACCAGTTTCAAGTCCGTCCCGAGCGATTCCACCAAGGGCAACTGCCACACTTCACGGCTGCGCTCTTCCAGCACCGTGGCATTTCCGAAAGCGCGGCGGGCAGCCTGTTCCGCCTCTTGCCGGCTCATCCCTTCGCTCACAAACTGCTCTGTCTTTTCCTCGAGGTGAAGACGCATTTCCTCAGCGAGATCGCCGTAGAGTTTATTGCGACGGAAGATATCGGGTAGCCAGTTCATGAGAATTCCCCCTTGTGCACATCACGGGGCGAGGATTTGGTCGCCGTAGGCTTGTTAGCTACAGGCATAGAGTAAATAGGTGTAAATATTTCGTCAGAGAGGAGACCCCGAGAGGGGCCGGGATCAAGATGGGGATAATACTTATCCGCGCCGATCATGCCCTTAGGCTGCAAGTGACGTTAGGGATGGGGATAGGGTGAGAATCTCCTTGTAAACCACCCCCGTTTCATCGTACAAGAGGGCAAAGAAACCTTTATCCCCCGCCCAGCAGGTCATTCACTGCTGCACTTACGGTCTTTTGTGCCGGAGGATTTTTGTGCCCGCTGCCTTGCGTCGTTTCCTGCCCGTTGTCTTCACCTCAATGATGGTCCTGACCAGTGCCCACGCACTGGCGGATGAATGGACCAAACCGACCCCGGAAGAACTGCAGATGACCGCTGACCCGGCCGCTCCTGGTGCGGCGGCGATTTATCTGTTGCGTGACGAACGGGCAGATGACAAAATGCACGTCCACATGACCTACGTTCGTCTCAAGGTCCTCACCGACAAAGGCAAGGAGTACGCTGACCAGGAGATCTCGTACGAGGGGGCAAAATTCAAAATCTTTGGGGTTGAGGGCCGCACCATTCACAGCGACGGCACGGTAGTTCCGTTCACCGGGAAGCCCTATGAGAAGGTGCTGGAAAAGGGTGGGAAGGAGAAGTACAAAGCCACCGTCTTCACCTTGCCTGACGTTCAAGTGGGCAGCATTCTCGAATACCGTTACGTGTTGAGCTACGAAAGCAATGTGGTCGTCTCGCCGCGCTGGTATTTACAGGGCCCGCTCTACGTACGCAAGGCGCATTTTCAATTCATACCCAGCGACCGGGTTCTCGAAGACGGCCATGGTGGCGTAATGCAGGGTCACGTAGCCTACGCGGCCTATCTACCCCCAGGCCGCTCGGTTGTCTACTCTCCCGCCGCGAAATACTACACCCTCGACGTTGAGAAGATCCCGGCATTTGCGGAGGAAGAGTTCATGCCTCCGTTGCACAACTACTCCTTTCGCGCGCTCTTCTACTACACCATCGCCAAGACCGAGGACGAATACTGGGGCAACGAGGGCAAATACTGGTCGAAAAATGTAGACAAGTTTATCGACGCAGGCAAGCTCTCCGCCATAGCGAACCAGATTGCCGGCCCGACGGACACGCCCGCACAAAAGCTGCAAAAAATTTATGACGCAGTCATGAAGCTCGAAAACACCAGTTTCACGCGCGAGCATACAGGGGCAGAAAACAAGGCAGAAGGCATCAAAGTCAAGACCGCCGCGGATATCTGGGAACAGAAGCGCGGGAATCGGGATGAGCTCACCCGGCTTTTCGTCGGCCTCGCCCGGGCTGCGGGGTTCAAGGCCTACGTCGGGGTCGTGACCAACCGCGATCGTAATCTTTTCCTCGCCGATTATCTTGATTGGCGCCAACTGGATGACGATATCGCCATCGTTCAAGTGGATGGCAAGGAACAGTTTTTCGATCCTGGCGAACGTTATGCCGAATTTGGCGCATTGCATTGGAAGCACACGGGGACCCAGGGGGTTCGCCAGACCGATAGAGGTGCCGTGATCTTCGCGACGCCTGTTCCCGGCTACCAGTCGACCAACCAGATCCGGAATGCGTATCTCGAGATCCAGCCCGATGGCAAGGTAAGCGGCACCATTCGTATCAGTCTCTCCGGCAACCGGGCCCTGCGCTGGCGTCAGTTTGCTCTGCGCAACGATGAGGATGCGCTTAAAGAGCAATTTGAAGAGACGGTGCAGCAGGAGATGCCGCCTGGCATCCAGGTGAAGGTCGATCACTTTCTCGGCCTGACAGATTGGGACCACACTTTGATGTGCGTCCTGAATGTTACCGGGTCCATGGGCACGGCGACAGCCAAGCGTGTCTTCCTGCCCGCCAGCTTCTTCGAGGCAACCAGCCATCCGCTCTTCGCCCTGGATAAGAGGACGATGCCGATCGCTCTCGACTATCCCCTAACCATGCAGGACGTCGCGGAGATCAAGCTTCCAGCGGCTTTTGATATAGAGAGCCTGCCTAAGGACACAGAAGTCACCTATCCGCAAAACGCCTACTACCGGGCCAAATTTACCCGCGAGCCCGGCGTTGTGAAATGCCTGCGCGTATTCGTCATGGGCAATGTCGTATACAAGGCAGAGGAATATCCGGAGCTGAAGGCCTTCTACCAAAAGGTGAACGCCAAGGACAAGGAGCCGGCGGTGCTGGAGTTCACCCAGGCGGCATCCGCGGCGGGAAGCACTCCAGCGGGAAGCGGGGCAGCGGGAAAAGCCCAATGAGGTTTCGCCAAAACTGTCCCCTGCTGGCTCTGCTTCTTATTTGCCTCCCCGTTATGGCGCCGCACGCGGCCTTTGCGGCCAACGTCTTTCCTGACTGGGTCGTTCAGGCCGCGGCGACCAGGCTTCCGCCCTACCCGCCAAACACCGGGGCGGTGGTACTGCTCGATGACCGCTTGGTGACTGTGGCGCCGGATGGCGGGGCCACGGAGCGGCAACGGCGGGTGCTTAAGATCCTGCGCCCACAGGGACGCGAGTACGCAGAGATCGTTGCCAGCTATTCCAAAGACGAAAAGCTGAATTTCTTTCACGCCTGGAGCATTGGTCCCGACGGCCGCCAATACACGGTCAAGGATCAGGAGGTGCATGACGAGGCGCTGGGGCAGTGGGGCATTCTCTACGACGACCTTCGCGCCAAGACGGTTACACCACCAGCAGCCGACCCGGGCGGGATCGTCGCCTACGAGGTCGAGCGGCATGTAGCCACCTATGGCGCCGAGGAGCAAACCTGGGGTTTTCAACGAGACATTCCCGGAGTGCACTGGGTTCTCGAAGTCGATCTTCCGCCGAACTGGAACCACTACGTGGCTTGGCTCCATCACGCACCGGTTTCCCCCAGCGAAGTAGCGCCCAACCACTGGCGCTGGGAGGTCAATGACGTGGGCGCCATTGATCTCACCGACGTGCCCATGGCCCCCTCGCCCTCTGCGTTGGCTGCCCGCATGGTTGTTCATTACTCCGCCACCGCTTTGCCGACCGGTGACCAGCGCTGGACGGAGATCGGCAATTGGTACGACACCCTCGCTTCGAGCCGCACCGAAGCTCCACAGGAAATTGCCGCCAAGTCCCGGGAAGTCGGCGGTGGGGCGGATTTCAAGACCAAGATCCAGGGCGTTGCCGGCTTTATGCAGCGAGAGATCCGCTATGTGGGCATAGAGATCGGTATCGGCGGATTGCAACCGCATCCGGCGGCCGACGTCTTCAAGTACCGCTATGGCGACTGCAAAGACAAAGCGACGCTACTGATCGCCATGCTCAACGCAGTTGGCGTCCGTGCGACCTGGGTGCTGGTGGACACGCATCGCGGCTTCATCGATCCCGCGCTTCCTTCGATTGAGGGCAATCACGCGATTGCCGCCATTGAGATGCCTGCTGGCTACAGTGACCCGGAACTGCGCGCAGTGGTGACTGCCCGCACGGGTAAGCATTATCTGATCTTCGACCCCACCGACACCTATACGCCCATTGGCCTGCTGGGTTTCTCTTTGCAGGGCAGTTACGGGATTCTGGTTGCGGGTAACGACAGCCAGGTGATTCAGTTGCCTACGCTCGCGCCCGATGCCGACACCCTGGAGCGCACGGCCTCCTTTGCGCTGAACGCAGACGGCACTCTTAAAGGAACAGTCACGGAGACACGTTCTGGTGAGGCGGCTCGCCATTATCGCCGGCTCTATAACGAAGAGGGCGAGAAGCAGCAGCATGAAGAGCTTGAGAGACGCCTGCAGAGAGACTTCTCCAGCGTCACCGTCGATGCCAACAGCGCGCAAAACGCCCGCAATATGGACAAGAGCGTGGTGCTGCAATACTCGCTCACCGCCAATGGATATGGCCAACCAACCGGCGATCTGCTGCTGATTCGTCCCCGCGTTCTGGGCCGCAACGCCCGGCCTTACAATGACAAGCCGCGCATTTATCCCATCGATCTTGGAGAGACCGGAACCTGGCGCGACAGCATCGACGTCACGTTGCCGGCAGACTACGTAGTCGATGATATGCCCGCGCCCGTGGACCTGGATGTTGGCTTTGCCAGTTATAAAAGCGACGTGAAGGCTAATGGAAACGTTCTGCACTACTCCCGCGAGTATGTTGTTCGGGCACTCGATGTTGCGCCGGAGAAATCCGCAGATGTGAGCAAGCTGATGGGCGCCATTACGGCAGACGAAAACAGCAGCGCCGTGCTCAAGAAGAAGTAAGCTACGTGGCCGTGGATTCCCCCGGGTTGAGGACTAAGGAGATGCCTTCGAACATTCGCTCAAAGCTGGAAATCTCCTTCTCCAGATGCAGCAGCCCGGCAGGAGTGATCTGGTAGGTTCTCACCCGGCGATTAGTGGAAGAGACGCCCCACTTGGCCTTCACCAGGTTTGCCTTGAGCAGCCGCTGGAGCGCCGGGTAGAGCGAGCCTTCCTCTACCTGGAGGAGATGATTCGATCGCTGCTGGATGTGTTGGACCAGCGCATAGCCGTGGGCAGGCTGGCGGCGCAGCGACTCGAGAATCATCATTTCGAGTGCGCCAGGGAACAAATCGCGGGGCGTGGAGTCTGTCATAGGCCTGCTGACTACAGGCATAGACTAAACAAGTGTTGGGATCGAGTCAAGACCCTTCCCTCGGATGGGAGTTCGTCCGCACTTTAAGGTGCGGACGAACCGGCGTGCATTATTTGCGTTGGTTGGATACTAAGCCAGGTTGGCTGCAGTCGCAGGTCCAGTGCTCGTGGTAAGAGAACCGTTAACGCCGGAGGGAAAGAACCCGCCAGACGTGGCGTTCGCTTTGCCACCGAAGGCAAGATAGAGGACCTCTCCGTATGTTCTGGTAGCGGGCAACCCGTTACTTTTATTGGTTGAGAGTACCTGGGTCTTAGCTCCACTGGGAGGCGGAAGGAGATCGGCTCCATCCAACGCAGAGGTAGAGATATTAAGGACAGAAAGCTGCGTGCGGATCGAGGCGACGTGCTGTGCCTCGGTGGCGAGAATGCGTGCTGCGGTGGTGATGATAGCCGGCGTGCTTAGCAAACCGGCGGCGCCGCCGTACGCCGACACTCCTATGTCCTCAAAAATGCGAGAAAGCCGCAGGAAGTCCGCCTGGGAGTCGAAGCCAAAACCTAACGCATTGAGGTTAATGTTCGGCTTGGCGATCACCTGCGAGCCCAACGCAGAACGGAGCAGCGTAACATGGGCCCGCTCGTCGCTGCCTATCTGCTCCACAATTTGATAGGTCAGGACCTGATTGGGATTGTTGAAGTCGACCTTTTTCCCGCCCGAGGTGACCATACCGCCTGTCGGGTTGGAGCCGTTCGCCTCTCCGCCAACACCGATTTTAAAGAGTTCGATACCTTCCCCATAAAGCGCGTAGGTATAGAACTCGGACTCCAGATATTCAAGGTTGAGCGCGAATTTCAGGACTTCCACTTCGGTCGTTGTTTGGCCTTGGGCCGGAGTAAGTCCAGCCATGGAAAGCGCTGTAACGCCCGCGGTGGCAGCGCCAATCGTTTTCAGAAAGCTGCGTCGATTGGGAGATGCGGAGACAACTTCGTCGATCAGATTTCTTGACATAATTCCCTCACAGTGCGTTGATCTCTCGTTGATGGTTGACTGCCTTGCGATCAAGCAATTTGACAGGTGTCCGAAAGTTACAACCAGCGACGATCAGGGCACATCCATGATCCTGATGTGGCCTTCGATCAGCGACGCAATTCGAATTCAGGAATCGTCATAGAGACGAAGCACGGCCACACGGCCGGCGCAGCAGACAACGGACACGAGCCGTTCTAGCTTTTTGAGAATGTCCTACCTTAGCGAATGTTAGGTGGAACCCAGGTGGGTATTACCAGGGCCTGGATTCCCCATTACAGGTACGCTGGAGCGACAGGCATTGGATTCATGGCAGCAAGAGAAACTTCCGTAACGGATACCGAATGCATGCCGCGAACTGGCATCCATCCCTGACGGTCCAGGACTGGCAACAGCGATATGCATCTCGTCGACAGGTCCCGCACGAAGATATTGCCTCCTGGTGGCAACCCCGCCGCAAAGCCGGACATCTCGACCATTTGCAGCGTCGACAGCTCGTTCCAGAACCTTGGACATAAAGGTTTCTTTCCACACTTAATCTGCTTGCGAGCCTCTTGTCTCCTGAGCCTTCGCCCTTACGCTTCCCCTTTTTGGGCCCTTGCCCTCTGCAGCCCGGAAACCTAAACGCTTCATCCCATGCGACACGAAAGGAATCACGATATAGGATTTTATCAATGCATGTAAGACATTTGGCCCTCCTTATGGTCTTGCAGTCTGCGGGATCGTTCTTAATGGCGCAGACCGTCGGGGTTCCGTTAACCCTCCAACAAGCCGTTGACCTGGCACGGACGAAGAATCCGACTCTTCTTTCCGGCCAACAGCATGTCACCGCCACCAAGGCCGGCGAAATCACCGCCGGACTGCGCCAGAACCCAACCTTTACCTTCAGTGGCGAGGATGTGACGCTGCCGGCCAATAACCCTGGCAATCCCTACTACTATTCGGCGAATCGTCTCGCGCCTCTTTGAACGAGGGCAAAAGCGGCGGTGGCGTCTCGATCTGGCCCACGCCACAACCGACGTTACGCAAAGCCAGTACAGCGATACCGAGCGGCAGACGATCCTTGCCGTGAAACAGGCCTTTACCCAGATGCTGGCCGCCAAGGCCGGGCTGAAAGTGGCCGAAGACAACGTGCAGGGCTACCGCAAGACGGTAGAGTTGAGCAAAGTTCGCCTCGACGCGGGCGATGTAAGCCCCACCGACTTCGATCGCATTGACCTGCAACTGGCTGAATTTGAAGCCGATTACGATGCCGCGCACTTGAACCTTGAGCAATCCGGCGATCAATTGAAGATGCTGCTCGGGCATCGACACCCCGGCGGCCCCGTTTGACATCACCGGTACGCTCGATCCACCCCAGCTCACTTTGACGTTGGCGGAGGTGGAACAGCGGGCGCTGGCTGAGCGTCCCGATTATCGCGCCGCGCAGCAGTCCCTTCGTCTCGCCGAAGCAAACGTGAAACTGGCGCAAGCCACCGGGACCACCGATCCGACGCTGGGTGGAGAGTATGACCGGTCGGGCACCTACAGCTCGGCCGGCTTTGATATCAGCATCCCGCTAAGGATCTTCGATCGCAATCAGGGGGAAAAGGAACGGACCCGCTATGAGGCCCAGTCCAGCCACTTCGCGGAGATTGCTGCCCGCAACCAGGTGATCAACGACGTGGACCAGGCATGGGCTGCCTATCAGACCGCGCTGGCGCAGGCGCAGCGCTACAACCGGCACTATCTCGGGGAAGCATCACGAGTCCGCGACAACCTTGAGTTCAGCTATCGCAACGGAGGCAGCACACTGCTCGACTACCTCGATGCTCTTCGCGATTATCGTCAGACCAATCTGGACACCTTGAACGCCAACGCGCAAGTCTGGCTTGCTCTCCACCAACTCAGCTACGTGACCGCATCGGAGATGCTGCCATGACCCCTGCTGTCATGACCCGTGCACGCCGCACCGCCCTGTCGATCGCCACTCTTCTTCTGCTATCGTGCCTTGGCTGCCAGGACAAGGCGCCCACTTCAACCGGTGGCGGAGATCCTCCGCAGAAATCTCCCATCGAGGTCACGGCCATTCATGCGCAGGCAGTTACGGATCGCCTGGAGCTCGCCGCGCGGGTTGAACCCGATCCCACGCGCGTGGTCCATATCTACTCTCAAGTCACTGGGCGGCTGGTCGAATTGTACGTTCGGCCGGGGCAGGAGGTAAAAAAGGACGAGACCATTGGCCTCATCCAAAGCAGCGAGATTGCCGAGGCACGAGCCGATTACGACAAGGCCAGAATTGAAGTAGCGCGTTCCGACCTCCAACTCAATCGCGCCAAGCTTCTGCTGCAGCACGAAGTGATGGCGCAACGCGATTACGACGATATTGAAGCCGCGAATCAGGCAGCGCACGCGGAGCTCACGCGCACCATCCAGCGCATTCACATGCTGGGCTTCTCGCCCGAAGGCTCATCGGATACCGTGGCCCTGCGCGCGCCCATCAGCGGTGCGGTACTCGAAATCGGAACGGCCAGCGGCGAAATGCAGCGCTCGCTCGACAACGCGACGCCCATCGCCACCATCGCCAACCTGGATTCGGTCTGGATACTGGGAGACGTTTTTGAGCGGGACCTGGGCACGCATCCGCTCCGCGCGAGTCTGTCGATGTGACCCTCCCTGCCTATCCGGGCGAAACCCTGCACGGCAGGATTTCCAACATCTCCGACGCCATGGATCCCACCAGCCGAACGCTCAAGGTGCGCGTGGTCGTGCCCAACCCCCGGCATCTCCTCAAGCCGGAAATGTTTGCCACGCTCTCCATCGCCCGCACCACGGCGCAGCAATTCATCGTACCCACGGCCGCGGTCCTTCACGAAGGCTCCTCCAGCTACGTTTTCGTGCAGACTGCTCCGGGAAAGTACGAGCACCGCCAGGTAACCACCGGACCCATCCACGACAAGACAGTGGTGGTGACAGCCGGGCTTAAGGACGGTGATCAGATCGTCACCGCGGGAGCGGCGCTGCTGCGTCCGCCCTCCGGAGACTGAGCATGAAAGCACTGATCCGAACACTGCTCGAGTACCGCGCCATCGTGCTCATCGTATTCGTCGTCTCCCTTGAGGTCGGCGTCTACGCGTTTATCAAGCTCGACATCGAGGCCTACCCCGACCCTTCACCTCCCTTGGTCGAGGTCATCACCCAGAACCCCTCGTGGTCGGCCGAAGAGATGGAACAGCAGGTGACCGTCCCGGTGGAAGCGACGCTGAATGGCACCCCGCACCTCGACCAGGTGCGCTCCATCAGCATCTTCGGCCTCAGCGACGTGAAGCTGTATTTCAACTTCGACAGCGACTACTTTCGCGACAAGCAGGAAGTTCTAAACCGCCTGCAGACGCTGGCCTTGCCCAATGGCTTACAGCCCCAGCTCTCGCCCTGGTCGCCCATTGGCGAGATCTACCGCTACCAGCTCACCGGCCCCAACTATTCGCTGAATGAGCTCAAGGCCACGCAGGACTTTCTTGTCCGCCGCGAGTTGAAACAGGTTCCCGGCATCATCGATATCACCACCTTCGGCGGCACAACGCGTCAGTACCAGGTCGAAGCCGATCCCAACAAGCTGCTGGCCATGAATGTCACGCTGCCCCAGGTGCTCAACGCCATTCAGAACAGCAATGCCAACGCCGGCGGCAACTATCTCACGCTGGGCGATCAAAGCATCAACGTGCGCGCCCTCGGCCTGCTGAAAAATACCGATGACATCGGCTCGGTCGTGGTCGCCGAACGGAACGGCGCCCCGGTGCTGGTGCGCGATATAGGCGAGGTGAAAGAGGGCTTCCAGCCCCGCATGGGGAAGGTTGGCCGCAACGGCGATCCCGACGTCGTGCTGGGCATCGTCTTGCTGCAAAAGGAAGAAAAATCCCTTCCCGCGCTGGAGGGCCTGAAAAAGAAAATCCACGAGTTGAACCACGGCGGCCTGCTGCCTCCTGGCATGCACATCAGCACCGTCTATGACCGCACCAACCTCATCAACACGACGACTCGCACCGTCCGGCACGTTGTCTTCACCGGCCTCTTTCTGGTGACGCTGGTGCTGATCGTCATGCTGGGCGACTTGCGCATCAGCTTCATCGCCGCGGCGACCATCCCGTTTGCCGTGCTCTTCGCCTTTTCCCTGATGGTGCTCACCGGGCAGTCTGCCAATCTCATCTCCATCGGCGCCATCGACTTCGGCATTCTTGTGGATGCGTCCATCGTGGTGCTGGAAAGCATCTACCGCAAGCTCTCGCGGCGCGCACCGGGCGAAATCAATAGCGATCTGATCGTTGAGGGAGCAAGCAACGCGGCCAAGCCCGTGCTCTTTGCCACGCTCATCATCCTCGTAGCATTCATTCCTCTCTTCACCATGCAGGGGGTTCCGGGCAAGATCTTCGCGCCCATGTCGGTCACCTATGGGTTTGCGCTGTGCGGCGCTCTGCTCTTCTCGCTTATCTTCGCCCCTGTGCTGGCCTACATGGTCGCTCCCGCGCAACCGACCCAGGAGAAACACGAGACGCTGCTCGGAGGCTTCCTGCGCCGCCGCTATGACCATCGTCTTCCCCGCGTCCTCGCCCATCGCGGACTCTCCTGGATTGTGGCCCTGGGAGGCCTGGTTGCCGCTGGAGTACTCTTCACCTTCGTGGGCGGCGAATTCATGCCTCCCCTGGAAGAAGGAAATCTCTGGATCCGCGCCACGCTGCCGCAGGATATCTCTTTCCAGGCGGCGGCAAACATCGCCGACGAGTTGCGGGCGCAGATCGGCAAGTCTCCCGAAGTCACGCAGACCGTCTCGCAAATGGGCCGTCCCGATGACGGAACCGACGTCGTTACCTTTAACGACGTGGAACTCTCGGTCGCGCTCAAGCCGCCTGACGAGTGGCGCCCGGGCTTAACCAAGGACAAGCTGATCGATGAGATGAGCCATCGCCTGTCACAAATCCCGGGCATGGACTTGAATTTTTCACAGAACATCCAGGACAACGTTGAGGAAGCCATGTCTGGCGTCAAGGGAGAAAATTCCCTCAAGCTATTCGGTGACGATTTTGACACGCTGTCGCATCTCGCCAACCAGATCTCAGCAGGTGATGCAATCCGTAAAAGGCGTTACCGACGTCGGTGTCTTTCGCGTCGGCGGCCAGCCCAGCCTGCTCATCCGCATCGACCGCGCCAAGGCTGCTCGATACGGCCTTGCAGCGGCTGACGTCAATGCCACGATCCAGGCGGCGGTCGGCGGCGCAGCCCTCACGCAGGTCATTGAGGGCGATCGCAGGTTTGATCTGACCGTCCGTTTTCCCGAACGATTTCGCAATGGCCCCGAGGCCATTCGCAGTATCCTGCTGCCCACGCCGGACGGTAGCCGGCTGCCCATTGGCCAGATTGCCGACGTGGAAACGCGCGATGGCGCTTTCATGATCTATCGCGAGAACGGCCGCCGTTACATACCCATCAAGTTCAGCGTGCGCGGCCGCGATCTTGCCACCACCATTCAGGACCTGCAACAGCAATTGATCAACAAGGTCAAGTTGCCGTCAGGCTACAACTACACCTGGGCCGGTGAATTCGATAGCTTACGCAAGGAACAGCGCCGGCTTGCCTTCATCATCCCGGTGAGTCTGGTTGCCATCTTCGTCCTGCTCTACATCCAGTTCCGCACCTGGAAGGATGCGCTCATTGTGCTGGCCACGCTGCCCTTCGGGGCCATTGGCGGCGTCCTGGCGTTGTTCCTCACCCACACGCCCTTCAGCATTTCCGCCGCGGTTGGGTTTACTTCCCTTACCGGCGTCGCCACCCTGGGGGCAGTCGTCTTTCTGTCGGGCATCCGTCGCGCGCAATATGTCGAAGGCTTCGAAGCGGGGCTGAAAACAGGATGCAGTGATGAAATGCGGCCGGTCGTGATGGCTTGCATGGCCGCGGGCCTCGGCCTGTGTCCCGCTGCCTTCGCCAACGGGATTGGCGCCCAGGCGCAACAGCCGTTGGCTCGTGTGGTGGTGGGTGGAATGTTCACCACCGTCCTGGCAATCCTGTTTGTGATGCCCCTGCTGATTCGCGGTCTTCGCACCAAGGCAGATGTGGATGACGCCGCGTAGGAGAAATCTTCCACCGGCCAAGGGAGACCGGGGCTAAAGCCCGATCGATGAAGTTGCGATTCTTTCCGCGACGCTGAAGCGTCGCTCCCCCTGCTCAAGCAGGGGGCTCCCACCGAGGGACCCGGGTGGGAGCCCTCGCATTCATGCGGGGAGCTCGGCTTTCAAGCCGAGCGGATCGTAGTAGGGCTCATCTCCTCCGGCTTCAGCCGCGGGTTACGGAAAGACGCACGACGCTGAACCGAACCGTGCAGCGTAGAAGTGAAAATGCTTTAGACGACTACTTTGCCTGCATGGCCGCTTCCACTTCTTCCGCCGTGTGCGGCAGCTTCTCGGCGAAGTCGATCAGCTTTCCTGAAGGGTCGACGTAGAAGGTGTCTTCGATGCGAACGCCTATCTTCTCTTCAGGAATATAGACGCCCGGTTCAATGGTGAATACAGAACCGATCACGAAAGGCTTGTCGTAGTCATACGGATCGTGTACATCGATGCCGACTGAGTGCCCGAGCGTATGCAGAAAATACTTCCCCAGGGGTTGCCCGTGGAGGTCTTTGCCATGGCTATTGATGTAGTCGTAGGCGACCTTGTCGAGTGTGACCTCAGGGTCTGCGCGATGGTCGATGGAACCCATCGTTGATTTGCCGGCAACAAAGGCATCGCGCGCTGCCTGTTGCGCACCGAGCACGATGTTATAGATCTCTTTCTGACGGGCGGTGAAGTGGCCATCGACCGGCATGGTGCGCGTCAGGTCGCTGGCATACATGGAGTACTCACCGGCAGCGTCGATCACCACCACGTCCCCCTGCCTCCATCGTCTTGCTGTTGGTGGAGTAGTGAAGCGTAGTCGAATTGATGCCGGAGCCAACAATGGGAGGATAGCTGGCGCGTTCGCATCCTTCGGTCAGCATGGTGGCCACTTCAGTGGCGGCGACGGCTCTTTCCCGCACTCCTGGCTTAATGGCGCGCATGCCGGCGAGTTGGCCCGCGATGGAGGCGTCCGTTGCCTTTTGGATCAGCGCGATCTCCGCCGGGCTCTTTACCATGCGCAACTGCTCCGTCACCGCGCGGACGTCGTGGGTTGGGGGCGGATCGTCCGTGCCCAGAACGGTCGCGGTGAAACCGAGAGCTGCACTGGCAACGCCCATATCCTGCTGGGTCCAGACCTCTTTGGCGCGCCGGATGTCTTGGCCCAGGAATTCTGCGAAAAATCCCGGCATCGCCGCCAGCGGCATCACCTCATCCACGCCCAGCAATTCTCGAGCCCCCGGAGTAGCAGCGTCGGTCTTCGCCCCGGTGTACTTCTCGCGCACCGGATTGCGCATGGGCAGGAAGAGAATCTCGCGGTACTTGTGCGCGGGGACGACCGTTCCCAGGCGCGTCGTCGTCGCCGGGCCGTCTCCGATCACCAGGAGCGCTCCGCCCGGCTCGTTCGATCCCGTCAGGTAATAAAAGTCCTCGTCCTGGCGAAACTCCTGGTACTCCGCCAGCGGCTCGTGTGCGGCGAAGATCGCCGCCGAGCCGCCGTGCAGTTCTGCTGCAAGTTTCACCCGGCGCTGGTGGTACTCGGCCATAGGAACAGAATCAAACGCGTATGCCGCCTGTACTGTAATAAGCAACAGAAATAGTGCCAATTTGCTGCGCATCCATAATCTCCGATCGTTCACTTCGTGCTTGCGCTCCATTCCTGCTCCCCGCGATGGAGCAACGAGGCGCGGTCTTCCGGCAGAATCCAGCGTTGCTCCACCAGAGCGTCCACTGCCTTCTTGTACTGAGTGAGATAGTCCTCACGATCTGCATAGCGTTCCGCAATGGACTTGCGTGGGTCGCCAGTCTTCTGGCGGTCAGCAGCCGTTTTGGGGAACGGAAGATACGAGGCCTCGAAGGAAACCCGTTGATCGGGCGCGCCTATCGAAGGATCGCGAAGGTTCCAACCCGTGTAGGTGGCTAGCGGCACGGTAATCTCCGGCAGCCGCACGCCGTCGCGTTCATTTCCGTCGGCATCGACCTGGGGTACAAGCACAGGGAATGCGGGACCGACCTTAGGCGGCTGGATGCTCAGAATTCCCTGCTGCCAGTTTGGCCCGAAATCGAGACGATAAGCCTGGCTCGCCTCGTGCGGCCGGTTTACCCCAGGGATCGCGGGCAACGCATATTTCTCCAGCGGCACCAGGTTTCCGTCTGCAATTTTGGGGTAGTTGCTGGACGGCGGATGGGTGCCGCTGCGCACCCACGCGTCCATGTTGGCGATCATGGCACGCCAGAAGTATCGGACCGGCAGCGGCGATTGCGGTTCCTGCCCCAACCCGTTCCCCGTTCCCTTCTGCGGCGGAAAGGAAACGGAAAAATGCTGAAGCCCGGTAAAGTGATAGATGCGGACGTTGTCGGAGATAGAAGCGTCCTGCTTTCCATCTGCGCTGATGTGAATCAGGGCCGCCACCCGTCCCCAATATTCATAGGACGTGTTGGAGAAAAAGATCCTGGGCACCACTTTGTCAGCGACCGCCTGGTCGAGTAACCCTCCAGTCGCTCCAGTGACGGGATCTCTCTCCGGTTCATCGGTAAAAGGAAAGATGTCGGTGGGAAAGAAAACCGACGAGGTGGGCCGCGCGTCGCGCGAAGGCTGGGCGAAACGATAGTTGAAGCTGCCCCGGCCCGCTCCCGCAACGTGGGCCAGAACCCCGTCGAGCGCCATCCTTCCTTCTTCATCCGCATTGAAGCCTTGATAGAGAAAGTCGCGCAAAAAGCGCCCGTTCTGCGAGATGCCTTCACCGTAAACCCGCTCTGCCGGAGTGATGGCCTCAGGATCGTGCTTGGCGTACGAAGCAAAGTCGCGAATGGCGGCGAAGCCGCCCCCGGCCACAACCGGGTCGGCGGCCACGTAGACGTATTCGTAAATCTTCCCTGGCTGGAAGCCACCCTTCAGATGGATATACCGGTCGGAGGGAACGAGCTTGCCCTGGACGGTATGCGCGAACTGCCAGTCGGCGCGGGGAATGATGGAGCGTTGCGCCTCGCGCGAGCTGCGCACGGTGAGCACATTGCGCGGATCATCCGGCGAAGCCACCGGGTATTCGTTTCCACCGATACCTGGGTCGGTGAAGTGTCCCAGGGGGATCTCCGGCAGCGTCTCCGCGAGCATCACATCGCCGCGCAGCAGCCCGGTGATGGTCTTTCCGTTTTCCTTTGCAACCGGCGCAAAGAATCGCAGGGCGTTTGGCCCCGTCGCGTCCCACTGCCATCCCAAAGCTACGACCGTGAAACCGTTGCGCAGTAGCCACGCGTCTCCCGCATCGTGGGCCAGATCCTCATCCCCGCCGTCAACCAGGGCAAGGATGCGCGCATTCCCCCGGTTGGGAACCTCCAGAAGCAAGGAGCCATTCCCCTTATGAGCATCCTTGGGACGGACGGCAACGAAGTCGGAGGAGAACTCGACCTCGCCGTTCTTTGAGGTTCACCGCGTTAGCCAGGTCAACGATGCGCGCGTTGTGGGGATTGGCCACCGGGAGCGAGAAGTAGACCCGTCCGCTGATGCGCTCATAAGCCCCCGCATCGCCAAACACCTTGCCGTCAAGGACGCTGCTGCGTGAAGCCACCTCGACCCGAAGCACCCGCGCCTGGAGAGGGAGAACACTAAGCAGCAGAGCCAGGAAAAGCAAGCTTGCAGGCGGCCAAAGGCGCATGCGCGCAAGCATAGCACGCGGTCATCACGCTCTCACCTGCGTCAATGTTCCCGTACGGTAACATTTTGCTCATTTCGCTTCAATTTAGGTTAAATGTTCCCGTACGGGAATATTTATTGCTTTTTGGCCGAAAACCTCTATGATATTCCCGTACGGGAACATCTCCGGGATCCCCATGAAATACACGACTGAACAGCTTGGGAAGATCATCCGCGAAACCCGAAAGAGTCTCGGTGTCACGCAGAAGGGCCTGGCCCTTACTTCGGGAACCGGCCTCCGGTTCGTAATCGATCTTGAGAAGGGCAAGGAGACTTGCGAGATCGGCAAAGCGCTGACCGTCCTGCAAACCCTGGGGATCCAGCTGACGCTGACACCACCGTCGCCCCCGGCGAAAGAAGAATAACCCATGGCCAGAACACTGGATGTCTACCTTAATAGTGATCTCGTCGGCCACCTCGTCCAGGACAACGGCGGACAGATGTCTTTCGCGTATTCGGAAGGCTGGCTGGTGAAGCCTGACGCGACGTCCATTTCGCGATCGCTCCCGTTACGAACGGAACCGTTCCATCGCAATGAGTGCCGCGGGTTCTTCGCCGGCATTCTGCCAGAGCAGACCAATCGCGACATCATCGCGCACAATCTTGGTATAAGCGCGCGGAACGACTACGCCATGCTGGAGCGGATCGGTGGGGAATGCGCGGGCGCGGTCACTTTCCTACCAACCGGGCACGCCTTGCCGGAGGCCGATTACAGGTATCGCAAGCTCTCCGAGGGCGAACTTGCAGGGATCCTCAAGCAGTTGCCGCAGCGGCCGCTTATGGCGGGCGAGGAGGGGATACGGTTGTCCCTCGCCGGCGCGCAAGATAAGGTAGCGCTGCGTATCGAAGCCGGCGAAGTGTGCGTCCCTCTTGGCGGCGCGCCGAGCACACATATCTTCAAGCCGGCGGCGGAGCGTTTCGATGGCGTCGTATTCAACGAAGCCCTGTGCATGCAGCTCGCCTCCGCGATCGGGCTGCCAGCGGCCGCCGCCGAAGCACGAAGCGCGGACGGCACGGATTATCTGCTCGTGAAGCGCTATGACCGCTATCACCGTCAGGGAGAGGGCGGCGAGCCCACGGTCGAACGGCTGCATCAGGAGGATTTCTGCCAGGCGCAAGGCATCGTGTCCGAACACAAATATCAAAAAGAAGGCGGACCCTCTCTAAAACAATGCTTCGCGCTGCTGCGCGATGTTTCGAGTGCTCCGGTCATCGATCTTGCGCTGCTGCTCGACGCGGTAATTTTCAACTATCTTGTCGGCAACAACGATGCCCACGGCAAGAATTTCTCGCTGCTCTACCGTGGGATTGGCACAAAAAACCTGGAAATCCGGCTCGCGCCACTCTATGACATCGTGAGCACGGTTTTCTATCCGGAGCTAAGCCGGGATATGGCCATGAAAATTGGCAGCGAGTACTCATCGGAGAAGGTTCTTCCGAAAGACTTCGAACAAGATGGCTAGGGAGGCGGGGCTCGCGCCGGCGCTAGTCAAGCGGCGCGTGCCCGAGCTTGCCCAAACCGTGATGGCCGCTCTCCCCACAATCAAGATCGCGCATCCGGTCTCCGAAAAGGTAGCCGCGGTGATACACCAACGTTCAGAAAATGCAATGAATGCTTCGCGGACCCGAAAGTAACGCCGCAAAAGAAAACGAGCCCGCCGGATAAACTCTCTGCGTCGGAACCCTTTCGAAAGCTTTAACAGATAGCTGAGCCGAGCTTCATCGTCCCTCCCTACCACCGATGACGGGTGCCCCATATCTCGCTCGTTTTTCGCGAGATGTGGGATTCCACTGCTTTCTCCCTCTGACTCTCGATTCATCCGATGCACTTAACGGTTAGCGCTCGTGGAATCCCACATCTCGCGAAAAACGAGCGAGATGTGGGGCACCCGTCATTGGTGGTAGGGAGAAATCCAAAGGGGGTAGAGTCTGTGTATCTTGCCCTCGGATAGTGCATAATGATGGTTTCCACGCCCGAACGACCAGCGACGCAGAGAAAGGGAACCGCCCGAATGAGTGGCCAACCGTCCTTTTTGCAGCAGGCCCCAAGCCATCCGGAGACCTCCGCGCGTTTCGGCGATCTGCATCCGCCCTTCGACCGGCAAGCAGCGATACCCGAGGCCAATCGTTGTCTCTACTGCTTCGATGCCCCTTGCACCACCGCCTGCCCCACCCACATCGACGTTCCCCGCTTCATCAAGAAGATCGCCAGCGGCAATCTTTCCGGCTCCGCGCGCACCATCCTCGACGCCAACATCCTGGGCGCCAGCTGCGCCCGCGCCTGCCCGGTGGAAGTCTTGTGCGAAGGCGCCTGCGTGCTGCACCGCTTCAACAAGCAGCCCATCCAGATCGCCCGCCTCCAGCGCTTCGCCATGGATTCGCTCCACGCCAGTGGCGCTCCCCTGCCCTTCACGCCCGCGCCAGACACCGGCCTCTCCGTAGCCCTCGTCGGCGCCGGGCCGGCCTCGCTCGCCTGTGCCGCCGAACTGCGCCGCCGCGGCATCCGTGCCAACCTCTACGACGCGCGCCCGCTGCCCGGAGGCCTGAACACCTACGGCGTAGCCGAATACAAACTGCCCCTGAAAGAAAGCCTGCGCGAAATCGAAATGCTCTCCCAGCTCGGGGTGGAGTTTCACTTCGAGACCATGATCGACGCCCAAGTGCTGGCTGACCTCGAGCGCACCCACGATGCCATCTTCCTGGGCATTGGCCTGGGCGCAATCCACCAGCTAGGCGTGCCCGGCGAACAACTGCCGGGCGTGACCAACGCCCTCGATCTGATAGCCGGCTACAAGTCCGGGAAACTCACTCGAGTGCCGCCGCGCGTAGTCGTCGTAGGAGCGGGAAACACCGCCATCGACGCCGCCATTGCCTCTGTCCGGCTAGGCGCCACCGATGTGCACATCGTCTATCGCCGCGGCGAAGAGCAGATGTCGGCCTTTACGCTTCGAGTACGAGCACGCCCGGCTCGAGGGAGTAAAGTTCCTGTGGCATGTGCAGCCCACGCGCATACTCGGCCGCGAAGCCGTGGAAGGCATTGAGCTGATCCAACTGGCGCCCACCGCCGATGGCTCGATCATCCTTGAACCCAGCTCTGAGTTTTCCCTGCCAGTGGATCTGGTCGTCCTGGCCATTGGGCAAGGGACGCAAAGCAGCCTGCTCGAAGCACTGGCCAACGGAGCAGCGAAGCTTCAACTCCAACGCGGACGAATCGTGATCGACCGCGCCACAGGCCAGACCTCGCACCCCAAGTTCTTCTCCGGCGGCGACTGCACCAATGGCGGCCGCGAAGTAGTGGATGCGGTAGCAGACGGAAAACGCGCGGGCATCGGCATTGCCGCGTGGCTGGAGGCCAAACTTGCCCGAGCTTAAGCCAACGCTCGAAACCACCTTCTGTGGCATCCCCTGCCTCAATCCCTTCTGGCTCGCCTCCGCCCCGCCAACCAACTGCGGCGAGCAGATCATGCGCGCCTTCGACGCAGGCTGGGGCGGCGCCGTGTGGAAGACCATCGGCGAGCCCATCACCAATGTCAGCTCCCGCTACTCCTCCATCGATTGGGAGGGCCGGCGCATGATGGGCTTCAACAACATCGAGCTCATCTCCGACCGCCCCATCGAGGTCAACCTGCAGGAGATGGCCGAAGTCAAGCGGCGCTACCCAAAGCATGTGGTCATCGCTTCGCTGATGGTCGAGAGCAAGCGCGAGGTCTGGCACGACATCGTGCAGCGCGCGGAAGACGCCGGAGCCGATGGCCTGGAGCTCAACTTCGGCTGCCCCCACGGCATGAGCGAGCGCGGAATGGGCTCAGCAGTCGGACAAGTGCCCGAGTACTGCCAGCAGATCACCGGCTGGGTGAAGGAGAAGGCGCGCACGCCGGTGATCGTGAAGCTTACGCCCAACATCTCCGACATTCGCATGCCCGCGCGCGCGGCCAAGCGCGGCGGAGCCGATGCCCTCTCCGCCATCAACACCATCAATTCGATTACGGGGATTGACCTCAACACCTTCCAGCCCAACCCCAACGTCGACGGCAAAAGCTCCCACGGAGGCTACTGCGGCCCCGCGGTCAAGCCCATCGCGCTCAACATGGTGCAGCAGGTGTTGTCTGACCCTGCGGGCGCGCTGCCGCTCTCCGGCATCGGCGGCATCGGCAGCTGGCAAGACGCAGCGGAATTCATCCTGCTGGGTTGCGGCACGGTGCAGGTATGTACCGCGGCTATGCATTACGGCTACCGCATCGTCGAAGATATGCAGGACGGCCTGCTGGCCTGGATGGCGGAGAAAGGCTTCGCCACCATCGACGACTTCCGCGGCCGCTCGCTGCACACCGTAACCACCTGGAACCAGCTCAACCTGAACTACCAGATCGTGGCCCGCATTCACGAGGACCTGTGCATCGGCTGCCAGCTTTGCTACACCGCCTGCTGGGACGGCGCCCATCAATGCATCCACCTCGATCGCACTGCGCCCGCACCCGACACCACTCGCACGCCGGCCATGGTCACGGCTGAGGCGGCGCGCCGCATCTCCACCACGCCCATTCCCAAGCTGGATGCAGGCGGTCCGGGCCATACCAACGCAATCACCCCGCTGGAGCGGATTCCGCGGGTGGATGAACATCACTGTGTCGGTTGCAATCTCTGCTCGCTGGTCTGCCCGGTGGATGGCTGCATCACCATGGAGCGCGTCGACAACGGGCTCCCCCCGCAGACCTGGGCCGAACGCACCGCGGAAGTTGCGCAAGCAAAAGCATAGCCGACGCCGGAGAAACCCAAACGCTTTATGGCCACCCTGATCCAGAATGGCACCGTCGTCAACGCCGACGGACAACACAAATCCGACGTCCTCTGCGACGGAGAGACGATCAAGCAAGTCGCCCCCAACATCCCCGCCGACGGCCACACTGTGGTGGATGCCACGGGTCTCCTCGTTATGCCCGGCGGCGTCGACGTGCACACCCATCTCGATATGCCCTTCGGCGGCACCGTATCGGCTGACGATTACCGCACCGGCACCATCGCCGCAGCCGTCGGCGGAACGACCACCGTCATCGACTTCGTCCTGCAGTCTCGCGGCCACACCATGGCTGAGGCTCTGGAAACCTGGCTCGCCAAGAGCGACGGCAAAGCGTGCATCGACTTCGGACTGCATATGGCCGTCACCGACCTTGGGCCAGGCGACGGCGCGCAGGGCCTGGCCGAGATGGAAACCATGGTGCAGAAGGGCATCTCGTCCTTCAAGCTCTTCATGGCTTATCCCAACGTGCTGATGATCGACGACGGGCTGATGTTCAAGGTCATGCACCAGGCTGGACTGCTGAACGCGCTCTGCTGCGTGCATGCCGAGAACGGCAGCGTGATCGACGTCGTGGTGGCGCGCATGCTCGCCGAGGGCAAGACCGAGCCCCACCATCACGCGCACAGCCGCTCCGCCCATGCGGAAGCTGAAGCCACGCACCGCGCCATCGCCATCGCGCACATAGCCGGCGCTGCCGTGTACATCGTCCATCTCTCCAACGAAGACTCTCTGCGCGAGCTCAAGCACGCACAGCAGCGCGGCCTGCACGCTTTAGCGGAGACTTGCCCGCAGTACCTGGTGCTCTCGCTTGAAGAGCATATGCCCGGCAAGAGCTGGGAAGAGGCCAAGTACGTCTTCACTCCTCCTCTGCGCAAAAAGCACAACCAGCCTGCGCTGTGGAAGGCGCTCGAGGACGGCTCGCTGTCCGTCGTCTCCACCGACCACTGCCCCTTCCGCTTTGCCGACCAGAAGTCGCTGGGCAAAAACGACTTCAGCAAAATTCCCAATGGCGGCCCGGGCATCGAGAACCGGCTGCAGATCCTCTGGCACTTTGGGGTGGTCTTAGGCAGCCTAACCCCGCAAAGGTTTGTCGAGCTCTGTTGCACAGCGCCCGCCCGCATCTTCGGCATGCCGCAAAAGGGCGTGATCGCTCCCGGCAAGGACGCCGATATCCTGCTCTGGGATCCCAACGCCTCATACACCATCTCCGCTGCCACCCAGTGCATGGCCACGGACTACTCCATGTTCGAAGGCTGGAAAGTTTCGGGCAACGCCAGGCACGTTTTCTCCCGCGGCGAGCTGGTGGTGAAAGACGGCAAATGGATTGGCAAGACAGGCCGCGGGCGGTTCCTCAAGCGCGAAGCCAATGCCGGAGGCTTCGCCTGATGCTCACCCCGAGCGTCGCCACAACCTCAACCATGGCCGTTGCGGACTCGCACCTCTCCAACGCCGACCTCGCGCCCACCACCGCCGCCAACCGCACCTGGGGCACTTACAACTACATCGCTCTGTGGTTCTCCATGTCGATGGAGGTCACCACCTACATGCTCGCCTCTTCGCTGATTGCCGGCGGCATGAACTGGAAGCAGGCGCTCTTCACCATCCTTATGGGCAACCTGATCGTGCTCGTGCCCATGCTGCTGAACGCGCATGCCGGCGCCAAGTATGGCATTCCCTTCCCCGTCTTCGTGCGCGCCAGCTTCGGCGCTTTGGGAGCGAACATCCCCGCGATGCTCCGCGCTCTGGTGGCCTGCGGATGGTTTGGCATTCAGTCCTGGTTGGGCGGCCAGGCGATCGCTGCCATGATCCACGTGGTATGGCCGGCGACGGAACACATGCCGGTCGTCCTGTGGTCAAGCTTTCTCGGCTTCTGGCTGCTCAACATGTTCGTCGTGTGGAGCGGGGTGGAGTCGATCCGCTTCCTGCAGAGCTTCTCCGCGCCCTTCATGCTGGTGATGTCACTCACCCTGCTCTTCTGGATGCTGCATAAAGCAGGCGGCTTTGGCCCCATGCTTTCGGCGCCCAGCCACTTCCACTCGACCGGCAGCTTTCTCCACTTCTTCTTTCCTTCGCTGACAGCGATGGTTGGCTATTGGGCCACGCTCTCGCTGAACATCCCCGACTTCACCCGTTACGCCAAGTCGCAGGACTCGCAGATAGTCGGCCAGGCCTTTGGTCTGCCGGTTGCGATGACGCTGTATTCGTTCATCGGCATCGCCTGCACCTCGGCCTCGGAAACTATCTTTGGCGAGCCGATATGGTCCCCCATCACCCTGTTGGGACGCTTTCATCAGCCGGTAGCGGCGGTGCTGGCGTTGGTCGCCGTGTTGGTGGCGACGCTCAACGTAAACATCGGCGCCAATGTGGTCTCGCCTTCGAATGATTTCTCTAATCTCGCGCCGCGCCTGATCAGCTTTCGCACGGGTGGCCTCATCACCGGCTTTCTCGGTCTGGCCATGATGCCCTGGAAGCTGATGAGCACCTTCGGCACTTACATCTTCGGCTGGCTGGTTGGCTACTCCGGTCTGCTCGGCCCGGTAGCCGGCATCATGGTTGCGGACTACTTCTTCATTCGCCACACGCACCTCGACGTCGCCTCCCTCTATCATCGCGGGGGTCCCTACGAATACTCCCGCGGTTTCAATCCCCGCGCCGTCGTGGCGCTGGTGGTGGGCGTCTTCGTAGCCCTCATCGGTCTTGCGGTGCCATCTCTTCGCTTCCTGTATGACTACGCCTGGTTCGTCGGCTTCTTCCTCTCGGCAACCCTCTACTATCTCCTCATGCTGCGATTCAAGCCTCTTGTGGCCTGAGGCCCAGCTTTGGGCCCCCGGTTCCCTCGCGAATGACGGGGCCCCACATCTCGCTGGTATTTCGCGAGATGTGGGATTCCACGAAGGTTGACCGCTGGATCCGTCGGATGAATCGAGAGTCAGAGGGAAAGAGCAGTGGTATCCCACATCTCGCGAAATACCAGCGAGATGTGGGGCACCCGTCATTCGTCAGGGGGTGAGAAGCAGTCGTCCTATTCCTTTTTGGTTCTGCGAAGAGTCCGGGGCGAAGCCCACGATTGCTCTTTGTCCTTTAGCTCAGAGGAGCAATCCGCTAAAAGCATTTGAACAAAATCATCTTCGGCCCAGGTACGCCAGGGCGAACCTGGGGCACCCTTCGCTGTCAAGTAGGAGCCTCACCAGATGGTGCAGCGATTAACCGGAGCCATCGGCTGGCCAGTCTTACAAGCAAAGGCCCTCTGGAACTCAGGAAGATTCAACACCACTCCATTCACACGGAACATCGCTGGCGAGTGCGGATCGGTTTCTATCCCCAATCGCAAATCCTCGGGACGAATGTTCTCGCACCAGTGCTGTCCAAACGCGACAAAGAACTGCTGATCGGGAGTGAAGCTTCCGTACTCCGCACTCCCCTTCTGGTTGAGATCCACCCCGGCCTTCTGCGCCCGGTCGAGATATGCGAGAAACGCCAGCTTTAGCCCGCCAAGATCGGCAAGGTTCTCCCCCAGGGTAAGTTTTCCGTTGACGTGCAGATCGTCCAAAGCCACAAAGCCGTTGAACTCGTTCACCACGCAATCGGCGCGCTCGGTAAATTGCTTGCTGTCCGCCGCTGACCACCAATCTTCAAAATTGCCCTTGCCATCAAACTGCCGCCCCTCATCGTCAAATCCGTGCGTCAATTCGTGGCCGATAACACTGCCCACGCTTCCGTAGTTCACCGCATCATCCTGGCTGCGATCAAAAAATGGCGGCTGCAGGATGCCGGCAGGAAAGTTGATGTCGTTCATCTGCGAACTGTAATAGGCATTGACCGTGGGCGGGCTCATATCAAATTCGCCGCGGTCCACCGGCTTGCCGATCTTGGCAATGTCGCGCTTCTCTTCAAACGCAGCCGCACGCAGCGCGTTGCCCAACGCATCGCCGCGGGTAACACTCAAGGTGGAGTAGTCCCGCCACTTATCGGGATAGCCGATCTTGTTAGCAACCGCATGCAGCTTCTCTTCCGCGCGCGCCTTGGTGGCCGCGCTCATCCAGTCCAGTTGTTCGATATCCCGCCCCATCGCCGCTTCTACATCCTGCGTCAACTTGAGCGTGCGCTCTTTGTCTTCAGGACTAAACCGCTGCGCCACATACACCTGCCCTAACGCCTCTCCTAACGCGTCGTCTGTCTCGGAGACACAGCGCTTCCACCTGGGCTTTTGCTCTGGTTGGCCATCCAGCACCTTGCCATAGAAATCGAACGACTCCTTATCCAGTGCCTGTGGCAAAGCAGTGCTCGGCAGATGGTGGATCAGGGCCCAGCGCAGATAGGTCTTCCATTCATCCAGGCTGGTGCTTTCCAGCAGCTCATTCAATCCGGCAAAGTAGGCGGGCACGGCGACATTCAGCGATTCCACCGGCGGCGCTTGTACGGCATGCAGAAATCGAGTGAAGTTGAAACTGCTGTCAAATTTCGCCAGCGTTCATCATGTGGTACAGGCTCGCGGGATCGCGCCGCTCGACATTGCTGAGCGAATAGCCGGCAAGCGCCGTCTCCACTTTCAGCACGATAGCCGCATCCTTCGCAGCCTGCTCCTTCGTTTCCCCGAGCAGCTCAAAGATCCGCGCCACGTGCGCCACATATTGATTGCGCAGCTCAACGGACTTGTCGTCCTTGCGCTCGTAGTACCCCTTTTCCGGCAGACCTAAATCCGTCTGGTCCACCATCGCAATCTGTTGCGTGGCGTCTTTGTAATCCTGCTCGGAACCGAAGGAGAAAAATGAATTGACTCCTATCCCATCCAGGTACGCCGTCAACTCCGGCAACTCATCTTTAGAGGTGAGCGATGCGATGCGATCCAGCAGCGGTTGCAGTGGCTTGAGTCCCGCCTCGTTTACGGCATCCACATTCATGCAGCTGGCATAGTAGTCGCCGATCTTTTGTTCATTGGCCGAGCGTCCCGGGCCGCCCGCAGCAGCCTTTTCCAGAATCGCCTTCAGCACCAGTTGGTTTTCGTCGATGAGTTCGCTGAACCGGCCATAAGAGGATTCGTCCTCCGGAATCGCGTTCTGCTTTAGCCATCCACCGCACGAGTACTGGTAGAAGTTCACGCAGGGGTCGACACTGGTATCCATCAGCTTCGGGTCGAGCGCACGCATCGTCTTCGCCGGCGTTGCTTGCTGCTGTGCCGAAGCAGAAATCGCCGGCAGCAGCGCCCCGATCAACAATAATCGCGTAACCCAACCAGACATGCATGCCTCACGAGCCTCCCGGATGGTACTCCCGCTCCGTGTGGCCCTTCAATTGGTCCCGATAGAAGTAGACCTCGCGCAAATTCCCCGTGCTGTACCGCTCCACCTGATCCTTGAAATGGGGCGACTGCGGATGCCCGCTTTCCCCGCCGGCCGTCACTGCCCTCGCGTGCACCTTATCCCCAAACTCCACCACCGCGACAAAACTATTCCCGCCGGTCCCGTACCACTTCTTCGTTCCGGCGGCCCTGCCCGTTTCCGCCGCGGTATAGGGCCTGGCGCTGAACGAGGCCAGCGAGCCCCAGGTGGAATAAGTGAACCCCACCGGGCTGCTTGGCTGGGCATCGTCGAAGCGCTGCACGATGTCCCCGTTCAGGCGCTGAAAGCGATTGATCTCGCCCCATGGCGTCTGCCACTTCCCAAAATCCGCAGTCAGCTTGTCGGAGGCCGTAGCCAACGCCTTCAGAGCCACATCGTCCGGCACCGACGGCGCAGCAAAGTCGTCTTCATTAGACGTGGGATGGCCCCCACTTGCGCCTGCCGCCTTGGCGATTTCCTGGCCCCAGAAGACAGCCAGCGAAGTCGCCACCGAATCCACGCCCCAGCGCAGATCCCAGCCCCGCAGCACCGCAATCTGATCGGCCAACTGCGTCTTGGTTTCGCGAATTCGCCGGCAGATTCGCCCAAGCCCGCGTGAGCGCCGACAGCGGCTTGATAAACCATGGCAGATAACTGTCATAAGCCGCCGCCATCAGGGAATCGAGGGTGAAGTCTTTCTTGCCCTGCAGCAGACGCATCGCGTGCAGGCCCCGCGCCGATTCCCTGCCTGTTTCCACGTAAGCCGGATAATCCTGCTTGCGCAGGCTGCTCTCCCCCGCACCGTCCCAGGGAGAATCGTTCACGTTGAAGACGTATCCACTCTCCGGATCCAGCAGATGCGGCGTCTCCTCGACGGTCAGCAGCCCTTGCCACTCCGTCGCCGGGTCGCTCCCATCCACCGGCTTGGTGAAGTCGAACTTCGTGTCTCTGCGGGGAATAAAGTTGCCGTGAAAGTAGGCGATGTTTCCATCCGCGTCGGCATAGACGGTGTTGTTGGACGAGTTCGCCTCCAGCGCCATCGTCTGCAGATAGTCCTTGTAATTCTTGGCCTTGGTCCTCAAGTAGGACTGCGTCAGCGCTTTCACCGGCTCCTGCATCATCCGGATCGTCACCCACTTGCCATCCTGCTCCCGAATCACCGGACCGTGATGGGTGTAGTACGCGGTGAATTTCTTCTCCGCCATGCCGTGCTCGGTGCGGTAGGGCACGGTGATCTGCTTCTCGACGACCGGCCGCTCCTCATCTCCGTACTTGTAGTAGTAATGTCCGTCTTTGCTGCTCACCGTTTCCAGATACTCATCGACCGCGTCCACCCCGCTCGAGGTATGCATCCAGCCCACCCGGTCGTTGAAGCCCTGGTAGATAAAGAACTGGCCCCAGGTCACGGCTCCGTAGGCATCGAGCCCTTCTCCGCTGACCATCTGTAACTCTGACCGAAAGAAAAACGAAGTATGCGGATTGATCAGCAGCAGCGCATGATGCTGCACCGTGTTGGAGGGAGCAATGGCAATTCCATTCGATCCACCTGGCTCCGGTTCCGGCTCCTCCTGCAAGGCCGCGACGCTCTTGCGGCCTCCGTAAAATGCTTCCAGTTTCTTTAGGTCCACTCGCTCGAAGTCGCCCCCGATGCTGCCTTCAGAAAACGAAAGCGCCATCCAGGGCTCGAAGTGTTGCATCACGCGCGGCTTCACCTGGGGATGTTTCGCGAGATAGAAGTTAGCCCCATCGGCGAATGCATCCATCAGCTTCCTCAGCCACTCCGGGCTCTCCGCATAATCTTTCTTCAAGACCTCGGGATCGATGAACAACTTCATGCGCAGATCCTGATAAACCTTGCCTTCGCCCTCCGTCTCGGCCAGCCGTCCCATGGCATTCAGGTAGTTGGTTTCGACCCGGTTGAAGTCATCTTCACACTGCGCGTAGATCATGCCAAAGACGGTATCCGCATCGCTCTTGCCGTACACATGCGCAATTCCCCAATCGTCGCGGACAATGGTGACGTTCTTCGCCTCCGCGCCCCACCGCTGCGCGGGACTGCTCTCCGCGCGGCAAAGCGTACTCAACATCAAAGCCGCGATCAGTACCAAGCTCTTTTTCATTTACGCTGCCGCAAGGCCCTCTCACTGCTCTTGCTTGAAATCGCATCATGAAAATGGTAGCCGCTGCAACCAGGCTGGGGATGACGAGCATCAGCAGTCCGGGCTGGTAGGCTCCGGTATAGTCTTTGGCCAGACCCATCGCGAAAGGGCCAACGAAGCCACCGAGAATTCCGATGGTATTCATCGCCGCGATTCCAGCGGCGGCGGATCTGCCATGCAGGAAACTGGTAGCCAGCGCCAGGACCGGGCCTTGCAGCGCGTAGTAACTGATCGATGCAATAGCCAGCGCAGGAACTGCCAGGAATGGCGCTATCGACAGTCCACTGATCAAGTAGCAAACGCACATGATCAGAAAAGGGACGGCGACATGGAAGTAGCGTTCTTTGGTGCGGTCAGAATGCATGGCATTGAGAATCATGCTGGGAGCGCCCAACAAACTCATCACCGCGACCAGGAAACCGACATCGCGATTGTTGAAGGCAGTGATCGTCTTGAGGATCACTGGCGCAGAAAAAGTGTAGGCATAGCTGCAGGTAAGCATGCACAGGAAGACAAGGCTTACCTGCCACACGCGGTGATCGAGCAGCGCACGCCCGAAATGGACCCCGTGACCATCGCCAGTTGCGTCTTTGCTTAAGCGATGGATAATCCACTCCCGCTCCTCCTCCGTGAGCCACTTGGCCTGAGCCGGACCGGCCGGCAGGTAGACCAGGAAGACGATGCTCAGCAAGACGGCTGGCAGTCCTTCGACCAGGAACAGCCATTGCCATCCGGCCAGTCCGGCCTTGCCTTGAAGATCAAGAAGGGCTCCGGCGATCGCCCCCGTGACCACGGAGGCCAGCGGAAGCGAGACGTAAAACCGGCTTATGGCGCGCGCCCGCATATGCACCGGGAACCATTGCGCGAGATAGAAGATCACCCCCGGGAAAAACCCCGCCTCCGCCATACCCAGCAGGAAGCGCATGACATAGAACTCGAGCGGCGTCTTTACGAACATCATGCCCATCGCCAGCAGTCCCCAGGTGAGCATGATGCGGGCAAACCAGCGTCGCGCCCCCACGCGATAGAGCAGCAGGTTGGACGGAATCTCGCATGCGGCATAGCTCACGAAAAACAAGCCGGCGCCGAAGCCGTAGACCGACGCGCTGAAGTGCAGATCGCGGTTCATCTGCAGTGCAGCGAAGCTGATGTTCACCCGGTCCATGTACGCGATCCCGTAGCCCAGAGCGAGCAGCGGAATCAGCCGCCAACCGGCCTTGCGCAGCGCCACGCGCCCCACCGCATCATCCATTGGCAGGGACGCGCGGGCGGGCGGCAGCGGCTCGGTGACAGACATGGAGCACCTATGAGACGAGTGAGGAGAGAATACCATCCGATGGAGCTGAGCCCCTGCGGAGCCCGTGTCCTAGCAAAATCCCTTGGGGACTGGACGGGTACGGTATTTACAGGTAGTCCGTCCAACGACCAACGGTGAGGACTTTAGTGTTTGCGTGAAAACCGCCGATTCAGAATGGAGTCCCGAAGGGACGGCTGAGAGTAGCCCAGCACGCAGTGCTGGGTAAGATTTGAAAGGACGAATCAGTCCCGCCAGGGACGGCTGAAAATTTCCCAGGACGCGAGTCCTGGGTGTCCTTCACCCATTCCCCAAAGTCCATCAAGCCCAGGACTGCGTCCCATAAGCGCTAACTTGTTTGGCAGACAATAGAAATCCGAGAACATGCTGGTTTTTAGCATCTCTAACTCGCCGCAAAATCGTCATCCTGAGCGGAGTGCCTCACAGATTTATTGCGTGACAGAGCGCTTGGTGGCGCGGAGTCGAAGGACCCCGAGGGTGCTCATCTTACCCATGCCGCTCGGAGCTTTTCAACCGCCGAAGCCCGCACCGGGCGGACCCGCCACGGTCTTTCCCTGGGACCGGGAACCAAGAACTTGCTAGCATCTTGCTAGGTCCGGCCTTGCACAGACCTGGGGATGGAAGATGATTACAGTGCATGAAAAGATCTACCCGTAACCATCAAGTGCATACCGCAGCAGATCCTGTTCTCGGGGCTTCGGTGGTCGAAAAGCTCCGAGCAACATGGGTAAGATAAGCGCCGCCGGGGTCCTTCGACTCCGCGCAACCAAGCGCTCTGTCACGCGATAAATCCGTGAGGCGCTCCGCTCAGGATGACGACTTCGTGGGAGTTTTGACGAAAAACATCCTAAAGTTAGCGCTTATGGGACTGCGTCCTGGGAAACTTTCAGCCGTCCCTCCGGGACTGGACTCAGTTTCCACACCCTACCCAGCACTGCGTGCTGGGCTACTCTCAGCCGTCCCTTCGGGACTGGGTTCACAAGTGGAGCGCCCCCCGCAGACACTTCAGCCCGCCCCGTCAACAATCAACACGCATCGTAGAATGAACCCCGGAGGAACCCGCCTGATGGCAACTGCCACGGAGGCTGCCTGGTTCACGGCCGGAGACGTGGACGGATTCTTCGGCCTCTTCTTCAGCGGCTTTCCTGATCTTCTCTTGATCGTGGGTCTTGCCCCCGTCTGCGGCTTTCCCCTCAGCTTTGTCGCCAGCCGCATCCTGCCCGGTGCGGCGATTTCCGTCCTGGCAGGAAACCTCTTCTACGCCTGGCAGGCACGCCGCCTGGCGCGAAGGGAAAACCGCAGCAATGTCACCGCCATCCCCTTCGGCATCAATACGCCCACCATCTTCGCCTACGTCTTCCTCATCATGGGCCCCATCTATACCCGGACACACGATGCAAACCTAGCCTGGCACGCAGGCATCTTTGCCAGCCTGATGAGCGGCATTGTGCAGACTGTGGGAGCCTCATGCACCGATTGGCTGCGCCGCAACACACCGCGCGCCGCCTTGCTCTCCCCGCTAGCCGGCCTGGCGCTTGCCTACCTTTGCCTGGGCTTCATCTTCGGAGTCTTTCAGCAAGCAGCCATTGCTCTGCTGCCCATGCTCGTCCTATTCACCCTTTATGGCTCGCGTCTGAGACTCCCCTATCGTGTACCGCCGGCTCTCTTCGCCATCGCCCTCGGCGCGGCGTTGGTGGCGGTGCTGCGCTGGATCCACATCTACACCATTCCTATGCCCACGGTGCCGGCGGTGAAACTCTATCTGCCGCATGCGGTGAATATATTTGCGCTCTTCGCCCAGCGTGCCTACTGGCCTTATCTCGCCATCATTATTCCGCTGGCCGCGCTGGATACTCTGGGGTCGCTGATGATTTTGGAAAGCGTCAAAGTTGCCGGCGACGACTACGCAACCAGGCCCTCTCTCCTGATGAATGGCCTGGGCACGCTGACTGCTGCTTGCCTGGGTAGTCCCTTCCCCACGACGCTCTACCTCGGCCACGCCGCGCACAAGGCCAACGGCGCCCGTTCAGGTTATTCGGTGCTGAATGGCCTGGTCACGCTGCTGCTTTGCACCACGGGAATCCTGCCCGTGGTGCTTCGCTTTGTGCCTTTGGAGGTGGCTGCGCCGGTCATCATCTGGTTCGGCCTGATCACGGTCGCGCAAGCCGTGGTCGAGGTGCCTTCCCATCAGGCCATCGCCGTCATCATCGGACTGATTCCCGCCCTGGCACAGTGGGCCACAGGGATTGCCGACACGGTCGCGCGCAAAGCAGGCAGCAGCCTCATGGAAGTTGCACCCCGCATGGGCGGCGATCTGGCCATGGGGGGATTGATCGCGCTGGGGCAGGGATCGCTACTGACCTCGATGCTCTGGTCCGCGGCCCTGGCCTTGATCATTCAGCGCCGCTTTGTGCCCGCGGCCGCCTGGTTGGCCGCGGCTGCAGGCCTTTCCGCAATCGGCATCATCCATGCCTATACGCTCTCGCCCAACGGCGTGGAAAGCCGCATCGGTTGGTGGGTCGCGCCTGAGTTCACCCTTGCCTACGCGGCCGGCGCAGCCTTCTCTCTCGCCTGCGCCTGGTACGCGCATACCAGGCGAGCCGAATATCTCGACCCGGAAACGTTCGCAGTAACTGAATGAAGTCCACTGGCGCATCGGATCACCATCCTGTTACCGTCGCCAATGACATACCATTGCCTCTTTGTCGAAGGAAAGGAAGGAATTCATGGAACGTCGCAGTCTGCTGAAGACTCTTTCTACCGCCGCTGCTGTGGGCGCAGTCACCAGCCTTGGCCGCGGACGCACCCTCTCCGCCGAAGCGGCTTCCGGCGTTGTCCAGACGATGGGAAGCGGAGGTCCGCTGGCGCAGGCCAAAGACGCGGCTCGCCGGGGAATGCCGCCGCTGAAGATCACCGACGTCAAAATCATCGCCACCGCACCCTCCGGCTCCAACTGGACCATCGTCAAGGTGGAGACCAGCGAGCCCGGCCTCTACGGCCTGGGCGCAGCCACCCATCAGGAGATCCCGCAGGCCGCGCAGGCCTACATTGAAAAGCGCTTGAAGCCCTTCGTAATTGGCAAGAACTGCGACGAGATCGAAGACATCTGGCAGTCCGCATATCTGCAGGAATACTTCCGCTCGGGGCCGGAAGGCAATGACGCGCTGAGCGGCATCGATGGCGCGCTGTGGGACATCCTGGGTAAGCGTCTCGGCGTTCCCGTCTATCAACTGCTGGGAGGAAAGGTGCGCGCCGCCGTGCCGCTTTATGGCCACGCCGCTGCCTTGACGCAGAGTGAGCTGAACGACCAGGTGCAGGCCTACATCGAAAAAGGCTATCAGGTGGTGCGGGTGCAATTGGCAGTTCCCGGATGGTCCGGTTATGGCGTGGGTGGAGCCAAGACCTCCGCCGCCGTGCAGGCTCTGCGGCCGGATGGCGTGACCCCTTCACCGGTCTTTGATGCCGGACGCTACCTTACCACCACCATTGGCATGTTCGAGGCCATACGCGCGAAGTTCGGATTCGATGTCGGGCTGGTGCACGACATTCACGAGCGGCCGGCGCCCAATCAGTCGATCGAGTTGTGCAGAGCCGTCGAGCAGTACCGGCCCTTCTACATGGAAGATCCGCTTTCGCCCGAAGATGTAGGTTGGTTCCAGATCTTTCGCCAGGAAACGTCAGCGCCATTGGCCATGGGAGAACTATTTGTGAACCGCAATGAGTGGCTGAGCCTGGTCGCCAACCGGTGGATCGACTTCATCCGCATCCACCAGTCCTCGGTGGGTGGCCTGAACATGTGCCGGAAGGTGGCGCACTGCTGCGAGTTCTTCGATGTGCGCACGGCATGGCACGGGCCGAACAATGTAGACCCGGTCGGTCACTGTTACAATTTGCACCTGAACCTCGTCACTCCCAACTTCGGAATCCAGGAGGAGACGTTCTTCGACGAGAAGACGCGCGAGGTGTTTCCTGGAACCCCCGAGATTCGCAAGGGCTACATCTACTCCAACGACAAGCCGGGCTTCGGTATCGACATCGACGAGAAGGCCGCTGCGCGCTATCCCTACCCCAAGGATTTTGAAGATCGCGGAAATGACCGCATGCTCGATGGAACCATCGTTCGGCCATAGCACCTGATCAAAGGTTGCCCAGGGAAAATCTCTCTTACTGCGCCAAGGGTTGCTCGACGGTACCTAAGTAACAACGGTAACAATCGATTTAAGGACAGGAAGAGCAGAAAACATCGCGCAGGCCGTCATCGTTGGCATCTTAACCATGCATGAAGAAGCTACTGCTATGCACTTTCATCGCCCTCTTTACGGCCTCTGCATACGCACAGCCGTACTACCACCATCGCCGTTGGCATCATCACCACCACCACTACTACCACCATCGCCATGCTGTGATCGTTGTGCGGTAGCAGGTCGCTGGTGGAGCAATCACCTGGCGAGTGAGGATCAAAAAAGGGCTGCCTCTGTAAGAGGCAGCCCTTCACACTTACGACCTTAATTAATGGTCAAGGTAAATGTTGTAGAGCCGGTGATATTCGCATTGCTGCTGTCCGTCGCAGTGACGGTAACAGTATAGGTTCCGGCCGGAGTACCCCCACCCGTTCCTCCACCGCAACCGAGTCCCGCGCCAACGCTCAGGAACACCAGCATCACCAGCGCTACCGGCCATCTCTTTCTTCGGATACCCGGTATGAGAAGCAAGAGCAGGCAGCCCGCCACGGTACCGCCTGCCACCGCGATCTGGGCTGACGTCTTGCGCACGTTACCCGCCGGGCCTTTGCGGATGTTTCCGCCGGCAGCGACCGTGGTAATCGTCAACGTAGTGCTCGCGGTTCCACCCACCGCCAATGGGATGCTTGAGCTGCCGAACGTACCGTCCACATTCAGCGTACTGGGCCCTGAGGCGACCAAGGTAACCGTTCCCGCGTACCCGCCGGTAGACGTAAGCGTGATCGTCGAGGTGCCGGTTTGCCCCGGCGACGGTGACGAGATGGTCATGTTTGTGGCCGTGACCGTGATGCCGGGGTTAGTGACGGCCACGGTTGTCGTGCCTGAGGAGGTCGCGTTGAAGCCGTCTCCACCGTAGGTAGCCGTAATCGTATCTGTACCGGCTACGAAGCCGAGCGATGCCGCGGTGGTCACAGTCAGGGTCGCAGTCGCGGTGTTACCTGCCGCCAGCGTCACCTGCTTGACGGTGCCGATTGTCACCCCTGCCGTCGTAAAGGTGACGGGCCCGGTGAGCGTGCCCGCCGTCTGCCCAGTCACCGTAGCCGTCAGAGTCAGGCTGGCTCCAATTGCGAACGATGTGGGACTCGCCACCACCGCAGTCGTGGTCGCCTGTGTTCCTGAGGCCACTACCGTTATCGGAATGCCGGAGCTGGTGGACATCGTGTAGTTCGAATCTCCCGAGTAGGTAGCCGAAACGACATGGGTACCTGCACTGGGGAAATCGGTCTGGAATACGGCAGTGTAAGGCGAAGCGGCGGAAAGGGTGAGCGGCGCCTCCGCAACATTATCAACGATGAACGTTACCGTCCCGGTTGGTCCTGTCGCGCCGGCTGTGTTCGGTGTAACCGTCGCGGTGAAAGTGAGTTTCTCATTGATCGCCACAGAGTTCCCTGGGGATACGGTGACTGCCGTCTTGGTGCCGGTCGTCTGCACCAGGGCGGCAAACGCCGTTGCCAGGTTGTTGGCATCGACCGTTCCGATGCCAGTCGCTTGATCATACCCAGTCCCGGCTGCGTAACCAATGACCGGGTTGGAACCCGTCGGGCAATTGGGCGAACCAGTCGTGCAGGGCACCTGGTTGTTCCCGGTTGTGATGTCGTGGAAAGCCGACGCATAGGTAGTGGCATTCGATGCCAATTTGTAGAGGCTTGGATTGATGTTTCCTAAGCCACCACCGGTAGCCAGCTTCTGCTCAATGACCGCCAGAAGACCGGCAAACTCCGGGGCAGCAAATGAAGTCCCGCCGGCCAGAGCGAGGAAGTCGTCATTGTCCGACTGGCCTGGATCCGATACGCGAAAACTAGTCGCCTGGCAGCTGGAGACGAAGGCACTCGGGCTTCCAACCGTATTCACCTGCGTGCAATAGAGATAGCTGTCGTGGTCCGGGGAAGCATCGAGCGAAATATCCGGCACATCGCGAAAGCCATCGGCCGGAATGTTCGGCACCCCGGTCTGCCAGCTGGGCTTTTTAAACAACGCACTCGCGCCGCCGCCACCCGCGGAAAGGCCACCCCCCTGAGTAATGGCGAACGTGGTATCGTTCCACGCCATCTCGGGAATATATGACTTGGCGGACGTGACCACGTCGTCCGAAACGCTGCCACTGCCGTTTGCACTCCAATACGTTCCGGCGCCGGTCTGGGGAGCGGCGGCTGTGCCGTCACCCATGAATTCGCTGCCACCCGCATCGGTAACGAAGGCACTGCTTCCCGGATAATCCACAGCCAGCCCATTGACCGCCGAGGTTACCGGGTTGGTCGCAGTACCCTCGTCGCAGTCTGCCGCGCCTGAATCTCCGGACGCCAGGACAACGGTCTGCCCCTGGCTGTTTGCCTGCTCCAGGAGGCTCTCCGTCGCGGTGATCGCTGCGGTTGTATAGCCCGCCTCACAAGCACCATAGCTTTGGCTGATGATGGGAACGGTGATGCCATTGATCGTGTTCTGGATTGCATACTGCAGCGAAGTCCCGACATCGCCCGAATTCACCAGGACGATCGACGCCGCGGTCGCTACACCACCCGAGTACTCAAGGTCCAGATCGGTTTCCGACAGGTCGTTGTTCGCTGCTCCATCGGCGACCGATTCAGGCGTCGTGCCCGGTACCGTAACCACCGTGGGGTTATTGACCGAAAGTCCCGCCGCCGCGCGGAAATCGGTAATGTCGGCGGGAACGATATCCGTCTGACCCACGACCGCCAGGGTCACCCCTTTCCCGGTATCTCCCGCGGTGTAGAGCGGATTGATGTCATAAATAACCGCAAGATCCCCGGGGGCGAGATAGTGGTCGCCGGTGAGCCCCGAGGTGAACCTTCTCTTCACCAGTTTCGGCTTCAACTTGAAGTCGTTCAGCCCGTGTACGTTGTTCACCAGGCCGCCCAGGGCACTGGGAATCGAGATCTGTGTCGAGTTGGCAAAGTGGGTCTCGCCATTCACGTTGTAGTTGTGAATCTGCGTCTGGAACGCTTTCTCCACCGATGCGACGCTCCCGGTGAAGCTAATGGAATTGCTGCTCTGGGAGACCGAGGTGATGGTGAATCCCTCTTGCTGCAACCACGCCGAGACCTGGGCAAGGTCGGCCGCGCTCATGCCAAATTGTTGTCCAAACTGCGCCGGGGTGAGCCACTGGTGATAGCTCGGAGAAGACGGCTCCTGCTGCGCCGCCAGCAGCGCCTTCAGGCTCGCTTCCTGCGCCTCAGAGCGCTTGAAGTTGATGATCATGCCCTGCAGGACCTTCGCATTGTCCACCAGGCCCGCGTCGAATTCGGGCTTCGCCAGCGGATGCAAGGTTCCAGTCAACGGCACAGCATTCGCGCTCTCGATGGGCTGAGCGATCCTGTCCTTAAGCAACGCCTGAGCCTGAGTACCTTGGGGGAGGGCACTGAAAGCAAGCATGACAAGAAAGGGGGCAGAGAGAAAAGTGCAGAGTTTACGCAAGGGCCTTCTCCTCGGGGTCGAAGCTCAAGCACCTGAGCTCCCAGGTTCAAATCATCACTCAAATCGTCATTCAAATCGTCAGGGCGCTCAGGGAGCCGCCGTTAACCGTTAGACGCATCACGCCAAAAACGTCATGCCAGAACTGAGATATTCATGCAGTGACAGTGTCTCTCATGGACGTGTCGCTATACAAGTAATCAGCTAAGCATGGTAACGCCTCGACAATTCCTTACAATTTACCTGGAATCACAGACGTAGTTTCAAAATGGGGGGATTACTGCCGGGGCAGGAAAATCTACTCGCTGCGCAACTTTCCAGCCGCTCTGTGGTTGATGTCTTTGACGGGTTGCGCGACCGTGCATACGCCCATAACTGTGGGCCCATTACTGTGAGCTTTGATGCGATAAATACCGCCAGGTCGATAAGTAGCTATTGCTGTTAAGATGGGCCCCGTGTTACCAGGTCGAGCGGCACCCAAAAGGTAAAGGTAGCTCCCTGGTCACGGTGACTGACGACGCCAATGCCACCGCCGTGCGCGCGGAGAATCGCCTTGGCGATGGCCAGCCCCATGCCTGTGCCATGCAACAGACGCTGCCGGCTGCCGCGGTAGAACTTGTCGAAGATATACGCTTGCTCGGCGTCATCGATTCCCTGCCCTTGATCCGTGATGCTCACCAGCAGTCGATCTGCTTCGAGCGTGCCGCCGATACGCACCGGCGAGCCCGCGGGAGAATACCGCGCCGCGTTTTCCAGCAGATGACGCAGCACACGGCGAATCAATTCCCTATCCAGCGAGATGGAGGGCATATCCGAGGGCAGCTCTACCGTCACCGGGCGCCCGCGCAGCAGCGCGTGGCAATCCTCCAGCGCCATATCGATCACCTCCTGCAGCCGCTGCGGTTTCGGCCGCACCTCGATGCCGTCGGTGTCCAGCTGCGCCATTTCCACCGCCTGGCCGATCAGGCGATCAAGGCGCGCACTCTCCTCATCGAGAATGGCGAACATCTCATGTCGCTGGCTTTCTTCGAGCGAGGGCTGGGACAACAGGCTGGTCGCCGCCGCTCGGATGGCGGTGAGCGGCGTGCGCAGCTCATGGGTCACCGAATCCAGCAATGCGCTGCGCAGGCGTTCTCCCTCACGCGCCGCTTCCACACGGCTGTAACGATCGAGAGCCGTCGACCGCTCCAGCGCGATGGCCAGCAGGCCGCCAATCGCGTCATACAATCCGTCTGAGTAACTGGATTCTTTGCTCTCCTCTTTTCATGGCGATCGATCCACTCGCGCGCATGCCCAGCACCAGAGGAACGATACGCACTCCGTCCATTCGCGGGAGGGCTCCGTCGGACAGGCGCGCTGCGGCACGCAACTCCTCGAGCGAGACAAAGTTGCGACGCGGATCGGAGGTGTAAGCCGAGTCGTTCTCCGTGAGATACAGGATGACCGCGTCAAAGCTGAAGATCGAGGCTACGACGCGCGGCGCGTGACTAGCCACGTCGTGCAGATTCTCTTCCATCAACAACTGGTTGCTGAACTCATACAGGCGCTCCATTTCGCCGCGCCGGGCTTCGCTCACCCCGGCCTGCCGCCGTTCGCTTTCCGAAATCCTGCTAATCACAATCGCGGAGGCAAGAAACGCCAGCAGCGCGATCCAGTTTTGCGGGTCGGAGATGGTGAAGCTGCCGATGGGAGGAAGGAAAAAATAGTTATACAGCAGCGTGCAGCCGATCGAGAGGCAGACGGAGTAGATCAATCCCCAGCGGAACGCCGCAAACTGCACCATCACCAGAAAGGTGAGCGCCACGGTAGTCTGGTTTACGTGGAGTATCCTGCGATAGATCAGCACCACCAGCAGGGCGGCTGCGGTCATCGCCACGTAACGAAGGACGAGCTGCCAGAGCGGGGCTCGCGAGCGAAGCATCAGTGGCGATCATATCGTAGTGGCAGAGGATGGAAATGGCAGAACGAGTCCTGGTGGTAGATGATGAGGCCCAGATCACGCGCGTACTGCGCACCGCTCTTTCCGCCCAGGGATACGATGTACGAGCGGCCAACGACCCCGAAGAAGCCCTTCATCTCTTCGAGGAATGGAGTCCCGACCTCATCGTCACCGACCTGATGATGCCGGGCATGAGTGGAGTAGAGCTGTGCCGCCGGGTTCGCAGCAAGACGGCGACTCCCATCATCGTGCTCTCGGTGCGTGATCAGGAGCGATCTAAAGTCGAGGCGCTCGATGCCGGCGCCGACGACTATGTGACCAAGCCTTTCAGTATTCAGGAGTTGCTGGCCCGGGTGCGGGCGCACTTGCGCCGCGCGCCGGAGCGGACGGTGGACGCGCCCATCGAGATTGGCGACTTTGTCGTGGATGCCTCCGCTCACACCGCAACCGTATGCGGCAAGAGCCTGCACCTTACTCCGACCGAGTTCGACCTGCTGCTCTACATGGCGCGCAATGCCGGCAAGGCTCTCACGCATCGCGCCCTGCTGACGGCCGTATGGGGAGGCCAGTCAGCGCACCAGCCGGAGTATCTACGCGTCTTTATCGGCCAGCTCCGCCGCAAACTCGAAGCCGAAGGTCCGCGCCAGTACATACAAACCGAGCCCTGGGTCGGCTACCGCTTCCTCCCCGAAGGCGTCCCCGAGTAGGCATCCCACCCGTCTTTATAAATTCCTTATCTCTCGCTTACACCCTCCTTAGTGCGCCAAAGGTCCACTAGGTGATGGAGCATCGCCATGCAGGATCTACTGATGATTGTGTTCACCATTGTTTTCTTCGCCGTCGCGCTGCTCTATGTTCGCGGCTGCGAGAAGTTGAGGTAGCCATGTCTCATACCACCTTGATCGTGTTGATCCTTACCGTCGCGACCCTGATCTACCTGGTGATCACGTTGCTGTACCCGGAGAAATTCTAGATATGACCGCCAATGGCTGGCTGCAGTTCGCTGTCTTCTTTGCCGTGCTGCTGCTCCTCATGCGACCCCTGGGCCTTTACATCGCCCGCGTACTCGAAGGGGGAAAAACCTTTCTCGATCCGGTGCTTCGGCCCGTCGAGCGGCTACTCTACCGCGCCTGCGGCATCCACGCCGATCAGGAGATGACCTGGCAGCAATACTCCGTCGCGATGCTGATCTTCAGCTTCGTCTCTCTGCTGCTGACCTACATCATCGAACGGGCCCAGGCCCTGCTGCCGTGGAACCCGCAGCATCTGGCCGGCGTAGCCCCGGCCACCGCCTTCAACACCGCGGCATCGTTCACCACCAACACCAACTGGCAGGTCTACACGCCCGAGACCACCATGAGTTACTTCACGCAAATGGCGGGCTTGGCCTATCACAACTTTCTCAGCGCGGCCATTGGAATTGCCGTGGCTGTCGCCCTTGTTCGCGGCATCGCGCGCAAGCAATCGGCCACCATCGGCAACTTCTGGGTCGACACCACGCGCACCGTCCTGTGGATCCTGCTGCCCATTTGCCTGGTCGTTGCGCCGGTGCTCATCGGCCAGGGAGTGATCCAGAATCTCAAGCCCTATACCACCGTGAACACCTGGCAGCATGGACAAACGCCCCAGGTCATCGCCCAGGGGCCGGTCGCTTCCCAAGAGGTGATTAAGGAATTGGGCACCAACGGCGGCGGCTTCTTCAACGCCAATAGTGGACACCCCTTTGAAAATCCCACGCCGTTCAGCAACTTCATTGAGATCGAATTGATCTTTCTCATTCCCGCGGCGCTGACCATCACCTTGGGCAAGATGACTGGCTCTCCCGGGCACGGCTGGGCGGTCTTTGCTGCCATGGCGATCCTCTTTGTCGCAGGCTTCTCCGTCTGCTATTGGGCAGAAGCGCAGCCGCATCCGTTACTGCATGGCGTTGACCAGAAGACCACGCTGGTAAACACCGGCGGCAATATGGAAGGCAAGGAAGTACGCTTCGGCATCTCGCAATCGGCGCTCTTCGCCACCATCACCACCGACACCAGTTGCGGCGCGGTCAATTCCTCGCATGACTCCTTTACCCCGCTGGGCGGGATGGTGCCCTTGGTCAACATCATGCTCGGCGAGGTGGTCTTTGGCGGGGTTGGTTCGGGGCTCTACGGAATGCTGATCTTTGTCGTGCTCTCGGTCTTCATCGCCGGTTTGATGGTGGGAAGAACGCCGGAGTATTTAGGCAAAAAAATCGAAAGCTACGACGTCAAGCTGGCCATGCTTTATGTGCTCATCTTCCCCTTGCTGATCCTGGTGCTGGCCGCGGTATCGGTGCTCAATCCGAACGCCCTTGCGGGCCTGAACAACAGTGGACCTCACGGATTTTCCGAGATCCTTTACGCCTACGTATCCACTGCCGGCAACAATGGATCCGCATTTGGCGGCCTTACCACCAACACCAACTGGTACAACCTGACGCTCGGGTTCAACATGCTGGCGGGCCGCTTTCTCATGATGGTCCCCATGCTGGCCCTGGCCGGCAATCTGGCGCGGAAGAAGAGTGTCCCACCATCCTCAGGAACGTTCCCCGTCAACACCACCTTGTTCACCGTGTTGCTGGTGAGCGTGATCGTAATCGTCGGCGCACTCACGTTTTTCCCCGCGCTCAGCCTTGGGCCCATCCTTGAACACCTGCAGCTTCAGGCAGGAAAAACCTTTTAAGCGGGAGACACGATATGGCAGAAAAACTAAGTCTCTGGAACCCCGCGATCATGCGTCAGGCGGCGCAGGACTCATTTAGAAAACTCGACCCGCGCGTGATGGTGAAAAACCCCGTCATGCTGGTGGTGGAGATCGGCAGCGTGCTCACCACAGTCCTGCTCGTTCAGGGAATTCTCAGTCATCAAGGCAGCTTTGCCTTCAACCTGCAGATCACCTTGTGGCTGTGGTTCACCGTTCTCTTCGCCAACTTCGCTGAAGCCATGGCGGAGGGCCGCGGCAAAGCCCAGGCCGACACCCTGCGTAAAGCCAAGGGCGAGACCATGGCCATTCGCCTCAAGAGCGCGTCCAAAGACGCGCCTCGGGAAGAGGTTTCAAGCGCTGCCCTGCGCGCAGGAGACATCATTTTTGTCGAGGCCGGCCTTTATATCCCCGGAGACGGAGAAGTCATCGAAGGCGTGGCTTCGGTGGACGAATCGGCCATCACCGGAGAATCCGCTCCGGTGATCCGCGAAGCCGGCGGCGACCGCTCCGCAGTGACCGGGGGAACGAAGGTGCTCTCCGACTGGATCATGGTGAAGATTACCTCCAATCCCGGGGAGACCTTTCTGGATCGCATGATCGCCCTGGTCGAAGGCGCGAAGCGGCAGAAGACGCCCAATGAAATCGCCCTCAGCATCCTGCTCTCCGGGCTCACCATTATCTTTGTGCTGGCCGTGGCCACGCTGCAACCCATCGCCGTCTACTCCCAGGCCCCCCAAACCATCTTTGTGCTGGTATCGCTGCTGGTCTGCCTTATTCCCACCACCATCGGAGGCTTGCTCTCCGCTATCGGCATCGCCGGCATGGACCGCTTGGTGCAATACAACGTGCTGGCGATGTCTGGCCGTGCCGTCGAAGCTGCGGGCGATGTCGATACCCTGTTGCTCGATAAGACCGGCACCATCACCCTGGGCAACCGCCAGGCAACTGAGTTCATTCCCGCGCCCAATATCAGCCCCGAGCGGCTGGCCGACGCGGCCCAGCTTTCCTCCTTTTCCGACGAGACTCCGGAAGGCCGCTCCATCGTGGTGCTGGCCAAGGAAAACTTCGGCTTGCGCGGCCGTGACCTCACCACTCTGCACGCGGAGTTCGTCCCCTTCAGCGCGCAGACCCGCATGTCCGGAGTCAACTTCTCCGGCCATGTCATCCGCAAAGGCTCGGTCGACGCCATCACGCGCTTTCTCGTAGAGCAAGGATCGAACCTGCCGCAAAAAGTGCGCGAGAACGTGGAAGAGATCGCGGGCATGGGTGGAACCCCGCTGGTGGTTGCAGAAAACTCGACCGCCCTGGGTGTGATCTACCTCAAAGACATCGTCAAAGGCGGCTTGAAGGAAAGGCTGGCCAAGCTGCGCGCCATGGGTATCCGCAGCATCATGATCACCGGAGACAATCCGCTGACCGCGGCCGTGATCGCCCGCGAGGCCGGAGTCGACGACTTCCTGGCCGAAGCCAAGCCCAAAGACAAGATGGACCTGATCCGCCGCGAGCAGGCCAAAGGAAAATTGGTCGCCATGACCGGCGACGGCACCAACGACGCCCCCGCGCTAGCCCAGGCCGATGTAGGCGTGGCCATGAACTCAGGCACCCAGGCCGCCAAGGAAGCCGGCAACATGGTGGATCTGGACTCCAACCCAACCAAGCTGATTGAAATCGTGCAAATCGGCAAGCAGTTGCTGATGACCCGGGGCGCGCTGACTACGTTCTCCATCGCCAATGACGTGGCCAAATATTTTGCCATCATCCCAGCCATGTTTGCCGGCGTCTTTCCCGTTCTCGGTCAGCTGAACATCATGCGCCTGAGCACTCCACACTCGGCCATTCTCTCCGCCGTGATCTTCAATGCGTTGATCATTGTCGCCCTGATTCCGTTGGCTCTGCGTGGGGTTGGCTATCAACCTAAGTCGGCGCAGGCGCTCTTACGGCGCAATCTCTTGATCTACGGAGTAGGTGGAGTGATCGTCCCCTTCATCGGAATCAAGCTCATCGACATTTGTTTAACCGGGTTAGGCCTGTCCTGATCGGAGTTCTTATGCTGCGCAATGAATTAAAGGTCGCCATCCGCTTTACTCTCCTGACCACGGTGCTGCTCGGCATCCTCTATCCGCTGGCGGTCACCGCCTTCGGCCACTTCTTTCTCCGCGCGCAGGCGGATGGAGAGTTAATCGTCACCAACGGCCAGGTAACCGGCTCGCCGCTCATCGGCCAGAACTTTACCGGAAACCAGTATTTCCACGGGCGCCCGTCAGAAGCGGGCAACGGCTACGACGCCACCTCTTCCGGAGGTTCCAACCTTGCTTCCTCGAGCCAGAAGCTGGTCACGCGCATTGACGGTGACATAACGCACTATGCCGCTGAGAACAAGAACCAGCCGGTGCCCATCGACCTGGTGACCGCCTCGGGCTCCGGTCTCGACCCCGACATCTCACCCGCAGCCGCGATGTTTCAGGCGGCCACTGTAGCCAACGCCCGGCACCTGCCGCTGGAGACGGTGCGCGATCTAGTGCAACGCCACATACAGGGCCGCCAATTCGGTTTTCTAGGAGAAGAGCGAGTAAACGTCCTTCTCCTCAACATGGATCTAGACCGTCTGGCCAACTAGACACCGATCTAACCTCCTAACTGCGCTGGTTTTTGCATCTCCAACTCGCCACAAGATCGTCATCCTGAGCGGAGCGCCTCACAGATTTATCGCGTGACACAACGCTTGGTGCGCGGAGTCGAAGGACCTCGGCGGTGCTCATCTTACCCATGCTGCTCGGAGCTTTTCAACCGCCGAAGCCCACACCGGGCGGACTGGCCATGGTCTTTCTCTGGGCCGAGGAACCAAGAACGAGCTAACATCTCGCTATGTCCGGCGGCCACACCTACATTCTCGGCAGCCATACAGGCACGCTTTACATTGGCGTAACCAGCAACCGTATCTGCGCGTCATGCAACATAAGGAAGGCACGTTGGAAGGTTTCACTGCGGCCTATGGCTGCAAACGCCTGCTCTACTTCGAAGGCGTTCGCACAGCATGAAAAGATGTACCCGTGATCGCTGCGGACCGCTGCGGATCCTGTTCTCGGGTTTCGGTGGTCGAAAAGCTCAGAGCAGCATCGGTAAGATAAGCACCGCCGAGGTCCTTCGACTCGGCGCACCAAGCGTTCTGTCACCCGAAAAGACCTGTGAGGCGCTCCGCTCAGGATGACGGTTTTGTGGGAGTTTTGACGAAAAACATCCTAAAACGGTTAGCGCTTATGGAGCGTAGTCCCACCTACATCAATCAACAAATCCGGTCCGCACGTACTCTCAACGGACTACCCACAAACACGAGCGCCCCATCCTTGCTGAGCAAAGATGGGGCGATCAAAACAGGGACGGCTACAGACTAAACGCCGGTTGGTTAAACTGCTTCGCTGTACTGCTCGGCATACTCCTGAGGGGCTTCTTCTGTTTCCGCTGCAGCAGCAGCAGCTTGCTTTTTCGGCGCGGCTTCCTTCTTCGCCGGCGCAGCCGCTTCTGTCAGATCCACATAACCTTGCAGAGTGGCGTTGTCTTCAATCGACAACCGCGTTGCCGAGATGTCTCCGATGAAAACCGCCGAGTGCTTCAACTCAGCCCGACCCGCCGCCTTGACACTTCCCTCGACCCGGCCGAAAACCACCAAATCACCGGCGACGATGTCCGCGTGGATAACGCCGTTGGCTCCCACCGTCAGGCGCTTGCCCGTCAGGGTAATGTTGCCTTCCAATACTCCATCGAGGAAGAAATCTTCCTCACCCGACACTTCCCCGCGAATGCAAATGCCTTTACCGATCACCGTCCCGGAACTGTTCATCTGTAGTGCCCTCCGATTACGCAACTTTATGTCCCACCGGAGGGGCTCGCAATCACCGAAACGTCGCAGATGATGCCGTTTGTGTTACACCCGTTGAGGAAAAGGCTGCCTCCAGCCGGCTGGCCGCGGCATCGATGGCCCGGCTTTCCGCTTCCAGCACGCCACCGATGATCGGCGACTCCTGCTCGGCAACACCCCATTGATGCTGATCCATGGCTTCCCGTACTCCCGCCAGGGTCTTCACCCCATAGCCCGTATAGGCCCCAGGCGCGTAAATCTGGTTCTTGTACCACGGCCTGCCCGGCAGGCCCTCCTCCCGCAGATTGGTCCGTTCGACCAGCAGCAGTAGGTGGTTGACCGCTTGCAGCGAGGCATCATCCATAGCCAGACCATGGGCTTGGGCAGCGGTCAGAGCCGCCTGGTAGTGCTTGGCGGCGCGGGTGAGGGAGACGACTCCGTTATCCAGAGGCGCAAAATTGAGGTACGGCGGATCGGCCTCCCGCTTGGGAGGGTACCCAGGCTGTTTCGGATCGGAGATGGCCTGGAAAACCCCCTCATCCAGCTCCAAATTCCGTTCCTTGATCGTCTCCTGGGTCTTGCTGAGCTGCGTTTTCAGCTCCTTTACATAACCTGCAATGGTTTCGGCCACCGCCGTGTACTGGTAGGGCAGCAGCTCCGCGTCGGCCATGCGTAGGACTGCGGTTCCGGCCGTCTGCGCCAGGGCTCGCCCATAGACGAAATTCGTATCGGAGAAATGCGTGTAGTAATAGAAATCGTCGTAGATCGAGTGGTATGCGCTGCCGGCGCCCTCTCCGCTAAAACTGAGATCGAGCGAGGGGATGGCAAGGTAGTCGATGAACGGGGCAAAGTCCGAGCCATCGCCCAGAGCCTCGATCTTGGTGTCCTTTCGATTGCGCAGCACCTCCCTGCGATCGGCGCTATCCGCCGTAGACAGCGCCTGCAGCCGAGCCCGCTCCCACACCGTCAGCTTGGTCTCCGGATCGGGAATCTGCCGCGCTATGTCATTGATGAAGTGCTCCACTGAATGAGCGCCGTCCACCTCAAGAAATCCGCGATCGGTGTTATCCGAGTTGACGTACAGCACGGCATGGTCGCGCAACTCGGCGGCATGCTGTTCCACCCATTCGGTGGAACCCGAGCAGGCCCGGCTCCTCGCCATCCCACGCGCAATAGATGATGGTCCGCCGCGGTTTCCACCCTTGCTTGCGCAGTTCGCCCAGCGATCGCGCCTCCTCGAGCTCGGCCACCATCCCGGAAATCGGATCTTCCGCGCCATTCACCCACGCATCGTGGTGGTTGCCGCGGATCACCCATTCGTCCGCGGCTTCGTTGCCGGGAATCTTGGCAATCACGTCATAGATCGGTTTGATATCCCAATTGGAAAACATCCGCAGGTGGGCCTTGGAAGCTCCAGGCCCCACGTGGTACGTAATCGGCAAACCACCTCGCCATGCCGCCGGAACAACCTGCCCTCCCAAAGCAGCCAGGAACGGCTGCGCATCGCCATAGGAAATGGGCAGCACCGGTATTTTGGTAATGATGGGAGAGTCCTTCAACGCCAGGCGCTTGGCGTCCTTGGTCGCGGGAATGCCAGGAGTCAGCGGGTCCCCGGGAAAGTTGGTATCGTTCACTCCTCCCCGCTGTACGCCCTCCTTCGGCCGCCCCGCTCCGCGAGGGTATGTGTCTGTATCGCCGTACCCGTCCTGCTGCGGGTCAGAGTAGATGATGCAGCCAATGGCGCCATGTTCGGCTGCCACCTTGGGCTTGATGCCGCGCCAGGTCTCGCCGTAGCGGGCGATGACGATGGCGCCCTTCACCGAAACGCCCATGCGCTGCAGGTCGTCGTAGTCTTCGCGCCTGCCGTAGTTCACGTAGACCAGGGGCCCGGTCACGTCGCCATCGATGGAGTAGGCGTTATACGTTGGTAACTGCTCCGCCTGCTGATTGGAAGTGGGGTCGACCGCAATGGGCGGCTCAGCCAGCGTCGCGGTAAACTTCTGCGGCTCGATCAACTCGAGTTTCCGCTCCTTCGGTGTCGGGAATAGGACGTAGAACGTCTCGATTTGGGCGTCAAAACCCCACTCCCGAAACTTGCCCAACAGCCAGTCCGCGTTCTCCTTATCGTAGGGCGATCCGACGTTATGGGGTCGGGCCGTGAGGTGCTCCATATCGCTGCGCAGGTTTTCTGTCGAAGGTAGGTCGCGGAACTTCACTTCCCAGGCCAACTCCGCTGCGGAGCTCTGGGGCGTGTAGCCGTCAAGTACGGCTACGGCTGGAGCAGTTTGGGCTGCAAGCGAAGGAGCCAGGCAACAGCAGACGAGGACGCGGAACCACTGCGATCGAAACAAAGCAAGTACCTCTGCGAATGAAAAATCACTGCCCATTCAGGTGGGAAAGCGAAAGCCGTTGCCGGCCCGCCTCGTCGAAATTCGACGGCGCGAGCCAGCGCAGGAAATTCGCCTGGCGCGAGGGCCATTCCGAATCGAGCATGGAGAACCACGCCGTATCGCGATTGCGGCCCTTGACGATCATGTGTTGGCGAAAGACTCCCTCGAAGGTGAAGCCAAGGCGCAACGCGGCACGGCGGGAGGGCTGGTTCAAGGCATTGCATTTCCACTCGTAGCGGCGATAGCCCAAGTCCTCGAAAGCGTGCCGCGCCATGAGATACATCGCTTCGGTTGCGCCGGGACTCCGCTGCAACGCCGGCGCGAAGATAATATTGCCCACCTCGATGCCGCGCTGAGCCGGGTCTATCCGCAAGTAAGAGGCCTGGCCAACGGGAAGGCCAGTGGCGTTATCCAAGATCGCCCAAAAAAGCGGATCATCCGACTTCTCCTTTTTCTCGAACGCCGCCTGGTAATCAGCAAAGCTGGAGAACGGGCCATCGCCCATGTAGCGCCAGAGCTCCTCTCGCGCCGGCCCGTGGGTAGCCACGTAGAGAGCCTCTGCCTGCGATGGGCCATCGAACGGGCGGAGCGTCACCACGCGCCCCGGAAGCACGATGCGCTGCGGCCGTTGCGCAGGCGATGGGTCGACCGCGATGCCGATCTCCGTCATGCAACGATAGTAGCAAGAGCCTTTCGCGTGCCAGGCGGCCTCACTGCCCCGAGTAGTATCCCGCGCGCGTCTGCACCGTCTGGTCCTTATCCTTGGTAGTCAGATGGATGGAATGGTATCCACTGCTCTGGTCCTTGGGCGGCGTGTAACCCAGCATGTATTGGGTGCGCAATTCCTCTGCGATGGCGGCGTAGACATCGTCCACGCTGTCCTTCTTTTTCACCTCGAAGTAGCGGCCCCCGGTCTCTAGCGCAATCCGCTGCAGGATCTTCTTGCCGTCAGGACGGGTCTGCTGTGAGCCTCTCGGGTAGCGACTGCCGCCCGGATAGCCACCTCCGGGATAGCCCCCGCCGGGATAGCGGCGCCCGGGATAGCCACCCCCGGGATAGCCGTTGTCATCTGGGCCTCCTCCATTTTGAAATCCACGATCGTGATCCTCATGCCCGCCGTAGTAGATGGTGTAAACGACCGTCTCCGACCGCTGCGCCGACTCGATAGCGCTGTTGAGCGTCTCCTGGCTGCCCCGATCCTCTCCGTCGGTCAGGACCACGATGGCCTTACGGCCGGTCTGCTTCTTCATCACTTCATCGCAGGCCAGGAAGATTGCGTCGTAGAGCAGCGTGCCCGCCCCTCGCCTCGTATGGGATCCTCCGGAGTCCTGGTCGCTGGTTGGCGTACTCTGAACGGCTGAAGTGGTATCGATTTCTCCCACCGCCTTTTCCAGCTTGCCATGATCCGCGGTCAGGTCCTGCAGCAGCTCAACCTGGCGATCGAAGTGGATCACGAACGCCCGGTCTGTTGGCCGAGTGATCATCTGGTCGAGAAAGGTCCGGCTGGCGGCACGCTCCTTATCCAGGTTGTCGCGTTCGCTCATGCTGGTGTCGACCAACAGACCCACGGTCAAAGGAAGGTTGTTTTCCTGGTTGAAGTAACGGATCGTCTGCGGCTTGCCGTCCTCTTCCAGCGCAAAATCGTCTTTGCTGAGGTTGAGCACGATCTTGCCGTGCTTGTCGCGGACGGTCACCGGCAAGTTGACCACCTTCACGTCGACCGACAAGGTGGTGGTGGGCGCCGCCTGACTCTGTGCCGCAGGGGGTGCAGTGGCCGGCGCGGCACTCGAGTTCTGGGACTCAAGCGCCGGGACCAGAAGAAGTAAGCAGAGCAGCGGAAAGATTCGAGGCAGATGCATGCCAACATTAGACGGCGAAGGCGCCCGTCTCGTCACGTGCGGGCGCCGACTTTGCTGTCGCTCCTAAAAAGGTAGACGCGCCGTCAGGACGAGAGCGTGATTATGGGTATGGAAATGGCTCAGCGCAATCTGCTCCCCAGCCCCAAACATGATTCCGAATCGTCCCGGCGCACCACTGGCAGTATGGACTAACGGAATGCGCCCGAAGATTACACCCGGGGTCGCGAAAACTGCAGTATCGCCGTCATCAGACCACCCCTTGTTAAAGCTCGAATTGAATTCCAGCGCCGGCCACACATTGAAAGGATGATGGCCAATCAGCATCCGCGTGCGGTCCAGCTTCACCCAGGACTGTCGTCCTGGGGCATTCTCAACCGTCCCTGCGGGACTGGTCGCGATGGGGACGTACACCCACCCAGGACTAACGTCCTGGGCTATTCTCAGTCGTCCCTGCGGGACTGGTCGCGGTGGGAATGTACACTCAGGACTAACCTCTTGGCTATTCTCAGCCAGTCCTGTCCAAATTAGCCCTTTTCGATCCATCGATTCGTACAGCACTCGCTGAAGACGAATCAATTATCAGAACCTATCGCGATCAGTCCCGCAGGGACGGCTGAGAGTAGCCCAGGACGTCAGTCCTGGGTGTACGTCCCCATCGCGACCAGTCCCGCAGGGACGACTGAGAATGCCCCAGGACGGACCCGGATTTCCTGTGCAGGTTGGTGGAACCAAGGAGCCTCGTGCGGCTTTCCGTGAAGAAAGCCGCATACGCAGACCTGTCTAGAGTAGCGTGCAGGAAATCCGGGGTCAGTCCTGGGGTGAACCTAGACCGCACGCGAATGCTTCACTTCTCTTTTTGATTCAACCACTTGCAACGGAATAGCGGCCCCCAGGAAATTCCGACATCGGACTCTCTTTCTGCAACTTCAACAGCGTCCTGGAAAAACCGATCTTAGCCCCTGGGCTCAAACCGAGGATCAAATCGATCGCGCAAGCCATCGCCCAACAGATTCAGTCCCAAGGCGGTCACCGTGATCGCGGCGCCGGGAAAGAGTGTGAGGTACGTGGCCACGCCGAGAAAGTTGCGCCCCTCCGCCATCATGGCTCCCCACTCCGCCAGGGGCGGCTGGGCGCCCAAGCCAAGGAAGCTAAGCCCGGACGCGGTGAGGACGACGTCCCCTGCCGTGAGCGTGGCCTGCACTAATAAGGGCACAGCCGCATTCCTGAGGATGTGGCTGAACACGATGCGCCAGGGACCTGCCCCCAGTGCGCGCGCGGCCTCAACGTATTCCATCTGCTTGAGCGACAGCGTCAAGTTCCGCGCCAGCCTGGTGTAGACAGGAATGGTAAAGATGGAGATGGCCACCAGCGTGTCAAAAAGGCCAGGGCCGAGAATGGCCACGATCAGAATGGCCAGCACAATGCCCGGGAAGGCATAGAGAATGTCGATCAGCCATAGGACCGCTTGATCGGTGAAGCCGCCGGCGTAGCCGGCGAACAGGCCGAGAGGCACCCCAATCGCCAGGGACATGCCGACGCTGGCCGTGATTTCGAGTAAGGAGAGCCGCGCCCCATAGATAACACGGGAAAACATGTCGCGCCCATATTCGTCCGTGCCAAACAGGTGCGCCGCCCCAGGAGGCTGGAACGTAATGGAGAGGTTCTGCTCGTAGGGGTTATGGGGCGCGAGCACTGGAGCCAGCAATCCGGTGAGCAGCAGAACCAGCACGATGCATCCGCCGATCGCAAGGTTCCGGTAACGCAGCCAGGACGAAACGCGGCTCTGCCAGATCGAGAATTGGGAGATGGCGGAATCCAGCGCGTATTCAGTCAAAGCAAGTCCTCAGTTCATTCAAAGCGGATTCTGGGATCGATCACCATGATGAAGAGATCGACAGCAAGATTGATAGTAACGACGATAGCGACGGTGAGCAGAGTGATGCCCTGGATGGTGGCGTAGTCGCGATAGCGGACGGCATCGACCATGAGCCGTCCGATTCCCGGCCAGTTAAAGACCGTTTCGGTGATCACTGCGCCTCCCAGGAGCGAGCCGAAGTTCATCCCCACGATGGTTACAATTGGGATCAGGGCGTTTCTAAGGGCATGCTTCAGGTAGACCTGGGCTGTGCTCAGTCCCTTGGCCCGTGCCGTTCGGATGTAGTCCTGGTTGATGACGTCCAGCATGCTCGCCCGGCACATCCTGGCGATCACCGCCGCGGGCAGCAGGCCCAAGGTGATGGCGGGAAGAATATAGCTCTTCCAGCTATCCGCGCCCATCAGGGGTAACCAACCAAGCTGGACGGCAAACAAGTTCATCGCCATAAGCGCCAGCCAGTAGTTGGCAATGGAGCCTCCGGAGATCGCGCCCATCATGACCAGGTGATCCAGCCTCCGGCCGCGATAAATAGCAGCAAGAATGCCTGCCGTGAGCCCCACGAGCACGGCAAACGCATAGCTCACGGTAGTTAGGGCCAAGGTGTAAGGAAAGCGCTCGGCGATCTCCTGGGTAACGGGTTTGTGCGAACGGATGGAGACGCCCAGATCGCCGTGCAGCGCATGCAGGAGAAAAATCTTGTACTGCGTGGCGAATGGCTTATCGAGACCAAGACGGTTACGCACATTGTTGACCACCTGCTCATCCGCCTGCATTCCCGCCATGATCCTCGCCGGGTCTCCAGGCAAAAGATGGACAGCCCAGAAGATCAGGAACGACACGATGAGCAGGATCAGCGGCAGCGCGAGAAGCTTTCGTGTCAAGTAGGATGCCATGCAACCGAATCCTTAAAGATCTCCGAACGTATTACTACTGACCATCAAACTCCACTCTTCCACCAGGAAGAAGATACATAGGCTCGGCGCTCGACGCGCGGTGGCGTGCAGCCAGGTCACGGGAATAGTAGAGCAACACCTGTGGAGCATCCTCCGAGATAATCTGTTGCGCCTGGTGGTAGAGCGCCGTGCGCCTTTCGCTATCGAGTTCCCCGGCTGCCCTTTCCAGCAATGCATCGAGGCGGGGATTGCTGTAGAAGCCGAGATTGGCCCCGGCTGGAGACCAGGCCTTGGTTCGGTAAAGCGGGCTCAATTGGTAATCAGGGTCCAGATCCTCCGAGGACCAGGAAGCGAAGACACATTGGATTCCCTGCTCAGCCTTTTGTGCCGGGGAGCCAAAGATCGCCTGGGAGAAGACTCCACTTTCCATCTGATCGATCTGCAAATTCAGGTTGACCTTGGCCCACATCCCCTGCAGCGCCTCCACCAGGTCCACGTCGATTTCCTGAACCGCGATCTTCAGCGTCAAGCCGTTGCCGTAGCCGGCCTGCGCCAGCAGAAGCTTCGCCTTCTGGGGATCATAGGCGTAGCCCTTGGCTTGCGGATCATAGGCGAAATCCGCGGGAGCCAGCGGAGAATTCGCCGGCGTTCCGAAGCCTCGAAGCTGGGTTCGTACCAGAGCTTCCCGGTCAGTCGCATAGTTCAACGCTTTGCGTACCCGCAAATCGTCCAGGGGCTTTATTTTCGTGTTGAGGGCTATCCAATAAACCCGGGCTTCTTTCCCTTGAATAACGATCACCTTGCGATTGCGCGATAAGGCCTCGGCAAAGATCGGAGGCAGCGGATTGACAACATCCGCCGCCCCCGCGAGCACCGACATATTCATCAGCATCGGCTCGGTGGTCCAGGTCCATTTCAGCTGCATGGTCGCAGGCCGGCGGCCCCAATACTGATCGTTTCGCTCCTCGAGAACGTATTCGCCCGTCTTCCACTCCAGGAATCGATAAGGGCCGGTTCCCACCGCATGGCGGGAGAGGATTCCCTCCTTATCCGCCGCCGGGCTAACAATCGGCGTGACGGCCAGCACACTTAGAAAGGATGCGTACGAGGTCTTGAGGGTAAACAACACAGTGTGTGTGTCAATGGCTTGTACGCCGCCAATGATCGGGCGCAGTCTACTGCCCCCAGCAAGACCACGATGAGGGTCGATGAGTCGTTCGAAGGAGCTGACCACCGCCGGGGCGTCGAATGGAGTGCCGTCGTGAAAATAAACACCGCTGCGCAACTGAAGTGTCCATCGCGTCCCGCTTGCGTCGACACTCCATTTCGTCGCCAGGCTCGGCACTATCTGCAGATTCTGATCAAACTTGGTGAGACTTTCATACATCGGATCCAGAACATCCTGGGTCAGGCTCGCATTGTGGTCACCGGGATCCATGGTGAGCGGTGCTTCCAACTGCATGATCGTAATGCGGCTCTCAGGTGGGGATGGATTATGGCAACCCAGCAAACTGGCTGACAAGACCGCAAGACACACAACTTCGCCCACGCGCCTTTGACCAGCGATCCTTTCAGCCACTAGCCAATTCCTCATGGAAACGCCACCCCACCCTTTGTCATCCCGAGCGAAGCGTAGCGAAGCCGAGGGACCTGCGGTGCGCCTTTCCTGAACGCAACTGCGTAGGCTCGCCTATCTCCCAACAAAACTCTTGGCCGCCGCAACTGTCGTTCGAACAAGATCGCCATCCGTCACGGTCTTGAGATACTCGCGGTCCTGTGAGGTGCCTCCCATCGCTACATGCGAGTTACGGTAAATCATCCCGCTGGCCTGCTGCGCGTGGCCGGCAAAATGCAACTCCCATAGACCTGTTTCCCGAATCACCTGCGCAATGTTACTGGCGCGAATGGAACCGCAAGGCATTACGATAATCCGCTCCCGCGCCGTTTCACCGAGACGTTTGAGATTGCCTGCCCCTTCGAGTGCGGTTGCGCGCTGTCCGCTGGTCAGCACGCGGTCCACTCCCAGGCGTATCAGAACCTCAAGAGCTTCATCCTGGTCACGCACCATGTCGAAGGCCCGATGAAATGTGAACCCCATGGGGCGGGCCAGTTGCAGCAACTCCGCAGTTCGCTGCTCATCCACCTGGGCATCCGGGGTCAGGCAACCAGTGACCACCCCAGGCACTCCCAGCTGCTGGCACGTCATGATGTCCTGGCGCATGCTTTCATACTCGTCTTCGGAGTAGAGAAAGTCGCCTCCGCGCGGACGAACAATGACGAACATCGGAATACGCGCCCGTCGCAGCGCCTGGCGCACAATTCCGATGCTGGGCGTGATACCGCCTTCCAGTACGCTGGCGCAGAGTTCGACGCGGTCGGCCCCGTTTTCCTGGGAAACGATCAGCCCGTCTACTCCTTCGACCGATACTTCCAACAAGGGACGTTTCATTGCGTCACCCGCGGCGATCTGGCGGAAACAATTGTGGAAGGCTGCCATGCAAACGAGCGATCGAAAGGAAAGGTCGGCGGCCGCAGCCTGTTCGGAGGCAGACTTTCAAGATCCTGTGGGATCGCGCCGTCCGACAGCGCCATCAAAGCCGGATTGGCAAGCGGCGCAAGTTCAGGCGAGAGATAACCGGACTTGACGGCCAGCAGCTTGAAGTTTGCCGGATGCAGCCCCAATGCGGTGAAGTCCTTGATGTCATGGAAGGGGCAGCGTGAGGCGGTGAGCACGACGGTAACTCCATCGACCTTGATAACGGCTCGCCGTTCGCGAGGACCCTCGGCCGCAAGCAGGAAGAGAATCTCCGCGTCTACCTCGATCGGTCGACTACCCTGGGGATCGAGCGTAGCGCCAATGCGCAACGGAAGCCTGGTTCCCGGCGCATGCTGGTAGCAAAGTTCGGTTGCCGGAAGGTCGGCAATGCCAGCCACTAATGCATTGCTGAAATCGCGGCTCAACAGCTCCTCAAGAACCTCTGCCCTGTCTCCAACCCCTCCGCCGGTTGGGTTATCACCCGAATCCGCCAGGATCACCGGCTGTGTCCTAAGGCGCTGCGCCTCATCGATGAGCTCTGCGATGGATCCCACCGGTACCCCAAACTTGAAATCTTCGCGGGCATTCCAATATTCCCGGCCGAGTCGTGCGGCTTCTTCTTCAAGCACCGCCGGGTCGGTTCCAGTGAGAACCGCGCTGGCCGTGGCGCGAGGCTCGTCAGCCCACACGTATCCAACCAGCAGAGAAGCATCCAGAACGCCCTCTCGACTGTTGATGGCCGGGAGTTGCGCGTAGAGGCCTTTCGCGGGTTGATCTTCGGTGCTGGTTCTCTCTCCCGGCAGGAGCACGGGAATCGGGACCCAGACCATCGTGGGCCGAATCTGCTTCGTGGCACAGCTCACCAGCAGATCGCAGGCGCGCCGCATGGTCTGCTCCACATCGATATGCGGCGCCGTGCGATAGGCGGTAAGCATATCCAGGTTGTCAACGACGCGGCGGCTCAGATTGCCGTGCAGGTCATAGCTTGCACTGATCAGGCATTCGTCGCCCACGACCTCGCGCGCGCTCGAGATCCAATCTCCCTCGGCGTCCTGCATTCCGTCCACATAAAGAGCGCCGTGCATGGGCAAGTAGAGCCCATCCAGTGGCGAGAGTTGCTTCAAGAATTGAATGAACTGGTTCTTGAACGTGTCGTAGGCGGACCGTTCTACCGCGCCACCAGGAACGGCACGGGCATAGAGCGTGGGCGAGAAGTGATGAGGATAGGAGCGCAGAAAGCTGAACTCCGGCGCCGCCGCTAATCTCTCTCCGGTGAAAACCCTGAATTCATCGATACGGGTTCGGATCCGGCTATAGGTGCTGCATTCAATATGAATGCCGCCAAAGGCAAAGCGCATGAACGCTCCAGAGGTAACGGTGGGAATTCACATCCAATCTTTACATGACTCCACCGCAAAGGCTGACTATAATTCACCTACTGAACTATTTAGCGGGCGGGCACGGGAAATTTTCTCGGGGCTGTATTCTTGAACTGGCCGAGCAACAGACGCCGGCATTCGGGCCTTTCTGTCGATGGTTGATTGCGACTGCTGAATTCCAGCATCAGAGCGGGTTTTGAAGGAGATGTATGAGAGCCACGATCGGGGTGGACATTGGCGCAACAAAAATCGCATTCGGTGTACTGAAGGGTGAACAACTTCTCGAAAAATCCACCATTCCCACCCCGATAGAAGGCTGGCGCAGTGTCCTCGGTTCTATTGTCAGTACGATCAGGCTGCTCGAGAAATCCAACCCGGAAACGCGCGAGGTGGCAATAGGAGTAGGGGTCCCGGGAACCCTCGACCGGGCGCGCACCGAGGTCCTCTTCGCACCCAATATTCATGGTTTCGAGAATGTGCCCATCGTCTCCTATCTTTCGGAGCATCTTGGCCGGCCGGTTGAGCTTGAAAATGATGCCAACGCGGCGGCGCTCGCGGAAGCCAATCTGGGAGCGGCCAAACATGCCTCCTCCAGCATGTTTATTACCATCTCCACCGGAATCGGCGGAAGCATCATCGTGGATGGGCGGCTCTGGCGAGGCTTCCACGGCATTGCGGGAGAGATTGGTCACACCACAACGGTTCCAGGAGGTCCTATCCCGCCCAGCGGCATTGCCGGAGCGCTCGAAGCGGTCGCCAGCGGCACAGCCATCGAGCGCGACGCCACCTTCGCTTTCCGCAGGCCAACCTCAGTTGCGGAAGTCTTCCGCCTGGCGCAGGCAAATGACAAGACCGCCGAGCAAGTGGTACACGCCGCGATGCGCTATCTCGGAATGGCGATTGCGGACGTGCAGAAGCTGCTGGATCCGGAGGTCTTCGTCATTGGCGGCGGCGTGACCGCGGTTGGTCCCTACTTTTTCACCCACGTGCAGCGCTACGCCGACGAGTTTGCCAAAGGTTTTTCCGACGTCACGATTCTGCCGGCTCAGTTCGGAGTCGACGCGGGCGTGATCGGCGCAGCGATTGCCGCAAGACAATCGGCGCTCCAGCGGGAAGACGTATCGGTCGTGTAACCGGGCCCGCGCAGGTTCAGTGAGTCTCAGGCGTAAGTCTCGGCAATCAACTTGGTGAGGTAAGCTTTCGACGCCAGAATATCGGCTCCCTGCTGCGCTCCCTCGATCTCTCGTTCGATGGTCATCGGGCCGTGATAGTTCAGGGCCTTGAGTTTTTTGAGGACCTCGCGAAAGTCCACTTTCCCTTGACCGATAGGCACTTCCTCCCCGAGGTTCTTCGGGTTGGTGGGGAACTTTCCATCCTTGGCATGCATTCCGCGGACGAGCGGGCCGATCACATCCAGGGCATCGACAGGATTCCCCTTGTCGTACAGGATCAGGTTGGCGAGATCGAGATTGACAAAGACGTTGTCCTGGCCGGTATCCCGAATCATGCGCAGCAAGGTGATGGGAGTCTCCTGACCGGTTTCACAGAGGAAGATTCTGCCCCTCTGTTTTGCGTAGACGGCGACCTCCCGCACAGCAGCCACTGCTTGCGGGTAAATCGGATCGTTGGGGTTCTCCGGGATAAAGCCGCAGTGGGTATGCACTGCCGGTATTCCACATGCCTGGGCTACATCCACGGCTCGCTTCAGCGCGGCAATGCGAGCCGCGCGAGTGGCCGGCGGGATAAGACCTATGGTGAGCGGTCCCTGGTAGAAGTTCCAAACCTTCGGGCCCGGCCCCAGCTCCAGCACCGCGGTCGCCTGAACTTTGTGTTTCTCTAAAGCGGCTTTCAAGGGACCCGCATCCGCAGCGGTGAGATTGCGAAAGCCGATCTGACAACCGGAGAAGCCCAACTGCTGAACCCGGGCGATCGTGTTATCCGGCGACTGTCCATTGGGAACCCAAACGACAACACCGAGTTGAATGGGCGAAGCACTTGACGGCATAGCCTGCGTTCCGCGAGCAAAAACCGAAGCGATGCTGGCAGCGCTCGCAAGCTGGACAAAGCTACGGCGATCCAATTCTGGCATGGTGAATCATCTTTAAACGTAGCGCCGCCAACGTGTCAAGAAAAGATCAGGAGCAGGCTTACAGCATTTTCACTTCTGGTGTCTACGAAGCAACCGCCGTCGACGCGGCTTTTCCCCAAGAAAAGACGCACTTCGCTGAGCTCCGACGGTGCAGAGTAGAAGTGAAAATGCTTTAATCGCGCGCGCTCTCAATAAGGAACTCGTGGGCAGCGATGCTGGCTGCGCTGCGCGCCAGAAAGTCTTCCTCTACGAAACGAAATTCGATGGAGGTGGTAGAGATCAGATGGGGAAGGATATTGTTCTCGATCGCCTGTCGAGTACTGGTGGTGAAGAGGCCATTACCGAAGCCGACCAGGTCCGCAAAGAGAACCAGCTCCGGATTGTTGATCTGGATGGCGTTGGCAACCACAATGCCGAGCAGGGTTCCCGCCTGGCGGAGTAATTCCATTGCCGGCCTCACTCCCTTTGCCGCGAGGGCCTCGAGTTGCGCGACATTCTCAACCCCAAGGCCAAGCTCGGCCGCTCGCTGCAAAAGGGCCGAACTGGTGGCGAAAAGATCCAGGCAGCCCTGCTTGCCGCAGTCGCAGCGTGGTCCTCCGGGGTCAACGGTACAGTGCCCGATCTCACCTCCCGCCTCACTATGCCCGCGATAAAGCCGCCCGTTGATATAGTTGCCGCCGCCAATCTTTTTGCCCAGCATGACGATGCTGAAATTCTTGAATTCCCTGGCGTGCCCGAAAAGCTTCTGCCCGGTAGCAACCGCCTTCGCATCATTGTCGAGGTAGGTGGGGATTCCCGTCACTCGCTCCACGATGCCGGCAAAAGGCACATCGTGCCACTCCAACATATTTGATTGCAGGCACACACCCTGGCGGTGATCGACATAACCCGAGAGCGCGACCCCAATGCCCAGCACTTTCTTGCGTGAGATGCTTCCCGACCGAAGCAGGTCGGGAAGACCCTTTTCGATCGCTGCCGCCACCGCATGAGGGCTCTTAGACGGACGCAAACGGTGTTGTGCCAGAGAATTTCCATGACAGTCTGTCAGGACCATCAGCGATGGATCCTCGGTGAGCCCCACTCCAACAAAATATCCGTGCGCCGCGTTCAACGAGAGCAGGATGGAAGGGCGCCCCTTCTGTTGCTTGTCATACGAACTGGCAGTTTCCTCAACCAGCCCCATTTCGATGAGGCCCCTGCTCAACTCGGTAAGGGCCGAGCGGCTCAGGCCAATGGAGTCTGCCAAATCGGAACGAGACATCAGTCCGTTCTCAAGCAGCGCTTCAATGATTGCGGTTCGTGATGAAGAGATGCCTGCAGCAACCGGTCGATGCCCATTGCCTTCTATTTTTTTAGTGCCCCACCGATCCTTGGTCTGTCTCCCTTGACTGGGCCTGACTCTCCGCATGACAAAGACACTAACACGCCTGACCGTGGGTGAGTCGTCCGCCTATTTCGCAGAGAGACTACTTCAAGATTCCCTCACGAAGGATGGGTGGGCCCCACATCGCTCGTTTTTCGCGAGATGTGGTACCACTGCAAGGTCAACATCGGTGGTATCCACATCTCGCGAAAAACGAGCGAGATGTGGGGCACCCATCCTTTGTGAGGCGACAAGAGGCAGGCGCGAAGTTCTCACGCAGACGCTTCACCTCGTCCGAGTTTTTGCGCTACGTCTATAATCTTTCGCAGCCCAAAGATGAAAACTAAATCGAACTCGGCCTGGCACCGATCCATGCGCCTGACCGGCTTGCGCTGGCCTGTCTGCTTTGCGTGACAGCCTGCGTCCAGGAGCACGCATGCGCGCAGAGCGCAGCGAAGCCAACTCACATGAGCTGGACCGACTACGGAGGTTCAGCGGACGCTTCGCAATATTCCGCGCTCGACCAGATCAACCGCTCCAATGTGAGCCGGCTAAAGATCGCGTGGAAATACCCCACTGCCGACGGGAAAGAATATTTGTTCAATCCGATTGTCGTCGACGGCGTGATGTATGTTCTGGCCAAAGAGCACTCCATCGCCGCGCTGGACGCCGCAACGGGTAAAGAGTTGTGGGTGCACCCGACCAACGTGCAAGGTACGCTCTTCCCCCTTCGCGGAATCAACTACTGGGAAAATGCAGACCGATCCGATCGCCGGTTGTTGTTCGCCATCAACAATCTCTTGCAGGAGATTGATGCTCGTACCGGTAAGCCGATTTTGCAGTTTGGCAAAGACGGCGTGGTCGATCTCCGCGATGGGCTGGGGCGCGATCCGCAAAGTCTCACGCTGGTTCAGTCCACCACACCCGGGCGTGTCTTCAAAAACCTGATCATCCTCGGGTCGGCCACGAATGAAGAATATGATTCCGGCCCCGGCGACATTCGCGCCTACGATGTTCTCAGCGGGCAATTGGTCTGGACCTTTCACACCGTTCCCCATCCCGGCGAGCCCGGGTACGAAACCTGGCCCAAAGATGCATGGAAGACGGTAGGCGGCGCAAACGACTGGAGCGGCATGTCCCTCGACGAGCGCCGCGGCATTGTCTTTGTTCCCACAGCCAGCCCTAAATACAACTTCTATGGCGCGAATCGCACCGGGGCAAACCTCTATGGCGATTGCCTGCTCGCCATCAACGCGGAAACAGGAAAACTTATCTGGTACTTCCAGATGGTGCACCACGATATCTGGGATTACGACAACGCCACCCCACCCCAACTCCTAACCGTGCGTCACGACGGCAAGATGGTCGACGTGGTCGCGCAAGTCGGCAAAGAGGGATTTGTGTGGGTCTTCGATCGCGAAACGGGAAAGCCACTCTGGCCGATCGAGGAGCGCCCCGTTCCCCATTCCGAAATGCCTGGGGAGGAGACGTGGCCCACGCAACCCTTTCCTCTGAAGCCGCCTCCGTTCGCGCGTCAAACCTTCACGGCAAAGAACATCAACCCATACATGCCGGCCGTGGAACGGGCCCACCTGCTCGAAGAAATGCAAGGGGCTCGCAACCAGGGAATGTTCACACCGCCCGCCACGCAAAACACCGTGGAAATGCCCGGGAACAATGGCGGCGCCAACTTTGGCGCAGCCGCCTCCATTCCCTCACAGGGACTTCTCTACGTTGTGTCCAAGGACCTCCCCGCCATGCTCAAACTGGTTTTGGACGAACCGCGACAGACATCGACAACCGGTTCTCCCGAGGAGCGTGGGCGAGCAGCGTACATAGCAAATTGCAGCCTTTGTCATGGCGCAGACTTGAAGGGACAACCGCCGGCCATTCCATCGTTGGTCGACATCGGAGCGCAGCACAAGCAGGAGGAAGTGCGCGCGATTGTGAAGCAGGGAAAAGGCCCTATGCCGGCATTCGCAAGGCTCCCGGATGCGACTCTGGATTCCCTGTTGGCCTATCTCTTCCATCCAGCGGGTGCACCGGCGTCCGCTGAGACTGAGAACCACACCGCCATGACTTCCCCGGCGGATGCCAGGTACAGAAGCGGCTTTGGCTTCATGTTTACCGAGGACGGACTACCAGCGATTAAGCCCCCGTGGACCACGCTTACGGCTTACGACCTGAACTCGGGAACCATGCAGTGGCAGATTCCTTTAGGTGAAGTGCCCGAGCTGGCGGCAAAGGGGATCAAGAATACCGGTTCGCATTTTGCTAAATCATCCCCCGTCGTCACCGCTGGTGGTTTGATCTTCACCGGTACGCGCGATCGCAAGGTCCGCGCATTCGACTCGCGCACGGGAAAGCTGATTTGGGAGTCCACGCTCGACGCGGCTGTGGAAGGGATGCCGGCTGTTTATGAAGTGAACGGACGCGAATACGTCGTCTTCTGTGCGGCGGCGCAGGCCACTACTCATACCCACGACGCGCCTGGCCATCCGGCCTCTCATGCTCCCATCCCCGGAGCCTACGTTGCCTTTGCCTTGCCCGAGGGTTCGCAGTAAGCACGCGGCGGGCCTGTTCACATTGCAGTACTCGGCGGGGCACGATAACATCAAGACGACGATGCGTTACGTCCTCCCTCGGGCTAGCGCCGTCCACACGCAAAAAGCGGTTGAAACGATGTTTCCCGCAAGCTGTTTAGAATAAGTTAGTTTTGAGCGCGGAAGTGGTGAAATTGGCAGACACACCATCTTGAGGGGGTGGCGCCGAGAGGCATGGGGGTTCAAGTCCCCCCTTCCGCACCAATAAGAATGAGGTTCAGCTTCAGATGATCTGGTTTGTCGGTACCATCCACGTTATCGTTTGCATCGTCCTGATCGGGGTGGTTCTTCTCCAGCAGGGTAAGAGTGCTGACCTCGCCGGCGCCTTTGGCGGCCAGGGGTCGCAGACCGCGTTCGGACCCCGCGGAGCAGCCAACCTTCTGACCAAAGTGACGACCTGGGCGGCCATCGTCTTCATGTTCACCTCCATCGGACTCACCGTTTTGATCCAACGGAGCAGCGGCACGCGCTCCGTGCTTTCCGGCATCAAGTCCACCCAGACCACCCCAGCGAAGCCCGCACCGCCCGCCAAGCCCGCGGCTCCAGCCAAGTAAAGTTCTCCAGATGCCAGGACACTTTCGCAATGCGCGATAGGCCTTTTCGTGGCCTTGGCGCGCCTTACAAGCTGCGGAATAACTTATGTTCGTATCAGGGCCCGACTTTAGTCGGGCCTTAAACGCTGAGAATAAGCCTGCTTCTAAAGCCAATCCCGTGAGAACCTGCCTCTCCGAGCTTGAGTCCCGTAGGGGACGGCTGAGAGTAGCCCAGGACGTCAGTCCTGGGTGTACATTCCCACCGGGACCAGTCCCGTGGCCTGCCCTGAGCTTTCAAGGGACGGCTGAGAATGCCCCAGGACGTTAGTCCTGGGTTTGCTGTACTCGCCCGGAATATGGATCCCCAGGACTGCGTCCTGGGATATTCTCAGCCGTCCCCTTCGACAAGCTCAGGGCAGGCTCTACGGGACTGGTCATGGCTCGCGTGTCTACCCAGGACTACGTCCTCATAAGCGCTAACTTGTTTGGCAGACAATAGAAATCCGAGAACATGCTGGTTTTTAGCATCTCTAACTCGCCGCAAAATCGTCATCCTGAGCGGAGCGCCTCACAGATTTATTGCGTGACAGAGCGCTTGGTGGCGCGGAGTCGAAGGACCCCGAGGGTGCTCATCTTACCCCTGCCGCTCGGAGCTTTTCAACCGCCGAAGCCCGCACCGGGCGGACCCGCCACGGTCTTTCCCTGGGGCCGGGAACCAAGAACTTGCTAGCATCTTGCTAGGTCCGGCCTTGCACAGACCTGGGGATGGAAGATGATTACAGTGCATGAAAAGATCTACCCGTAACCATCAAGTGCATACCGCAGCAGATCCTGTTCTCGGGGCTTCGGTGGTCGAAAAGCTCCGAGCAACATGGGTAAGATAAGCGCCGCCGGGGTCCTTCGACTCCGCGCCACCAAGCGCTCTGTCACGCGATAAATCCGTGAGGCGCTCCGCTCAGGATGACGACTTCGTGGGAGTTTTGACGAAAAACATCCTAAAGTTAGCGCTTATGGGACTACGTCCTGGGCTACTTTCAGCCGTCCCCTTCGACAAGCTCAGGGCAGGCTCTACGGGACTGAGTTTGTCGGTGGAGTTCTCACGCGGACTCGACAGTCCTGCGGAACTAAGCACCGCTGCACGGTGCAGAGTTTCGAAGTCTGCCTTAGACGGGCAAGCGCCCACGCGTCCAGCGGCCCACCGCCACTACCAGCAAGCCCATTCCCAGGAAGACCAGCAAAAAGACCGCGGCATGGGCCAGAACGCCGCCGTATCCCAGCACATTCACGTCCATAAACGGATAGGGATACAGCCCGCTCACCGCGCCCCGCGCCAGCACGTACACCGCGTAAACGGCGGGATAAACCAGCCAGCCTATGGCATCCTTCCAGCGCAGTTCCGTCCGCGGCGCAAAGAGAACCCAGTAGAGGACGTAGCCCACCGGAATGACGTCATGCAAAATGACGTCGGCAACCCACTGCATGCCCTGCGGATTCCATAATTGCCGCAGCAACAGGCGGTAGATGATGCCCACGATAGCGATGTAAGCCGCGGCGCCGGCCTGTACCGATGGACGCCGGAAGAACTGCCCCCACCCGGGTTCCGAGGAAAAGACCGTGGCGGTGAAAACCAGCGCGACCAGGAAGTTGGTCAGAATGGTAAAGAAGCTGAAGTAGGTGATGACCGTCCCTGCCATCGCCATTGCCCCGCCAGGCGATTGCACCAGCATCAGGTAAAGTTGCAGCAAAAGCGCAAACCAGCCCAGCAACGCCCCCACCATCGCGGAAATACGCATCATGGCTGCATTGTAACCAGCGTTATCCGTTCCTAAAGTGAATCTCCTAGAATGAGCGAATGATCCTTGAGACCTTTCCCGTCGGTCCGCTGCACTGCAATTGCACCATCCTGGGCGACGAGGTTACGCACGAAGCCATGGTCGTCGATCCCGGAGATAACATTCCGGAAATCCTCTCCCGGCTGCAAAAGCACGGCCTGACCCTGCGCCAGATCGTTGTCACTCATGCTCATATCGACCACGTAGGCGGAGCGGCGCAGTTACGCAAGTTGACCGGGGCTCCGGTGCTGATGAACCAGCAGGATCTCGCCCTGTTGGGCATGATGGAGATGCAGGCCGGCTGGATCGGTGTTCCCACGCCCGAGGTGGCGCCTCCGGACGCCAGTGCCGAGGATGGCTTGGCCATCGGCCTTGCCGCGCTGCCGGCCGAGGTGCTGCACACCCCAGGCCACACGCCGGGGAGCATCTGTCTCCTCTTCCCCGCTCAGCACCTGTTATTAGCCGGCGATACTCTCTTTGCCGGTTCGATTGGGAGAACCGATCTTCCAGGGGGCGATGGCCATCAAATCCTGCGCTCGCTACGGGATCGCCTGTTGGTGCTGCCCGATACCACGCGCGTGGTTCCTGGCCATGGCCCGGAAACCACAATCGGCGAAGAAAGACATTCAAATCCATTCCTTCAGCCAAAATTCCGAATGTGACACATTAACTCTACGCTAGGGTGTGCGCAAACCCGATCATAAATGGAGCAATTCGAGCCAACCTCTGGCAAAATGTTTTGGTGATAAAACCATTTGAATGTGCTATATACGTCACTTCTATAAAGCATTAATTGAATGACACGAAAGTATTAGTAACAAACTTGAGTCCTCCCTTTTGCACATATTCCTCCTTAAAGTTTCTAAACTTGCTGTAAATTACTAAACGTCCAGCTGGGCAAAATAGGCGGCCATTTCTTTTACTCCGGTAGTGAACTCCCACTCGGACGCAAGCAGGCTCACCACCAGCCACCCCTGCCCGGAAAAACCAAAGAAACCGCCAGGATGTACCACCACCCCACGCTCTAGCAGGAGTTCGAGCGCCGTTTCCTCTTCCGTCTGCACTCCCGGAACCCGGAGCACGGCATACCAACCCGCATCGACTTCCAGCCGGGTTACGAGGCTGTCCCGTAGCAGGGTGGAGTCCAGCGTCGCCAGGTTACGCTCCAGGCGCCCCCTGATTTGCCCTTGCGGCACCTCCCGCTGGCTTAGCCAGGCGGGAAGCGCGTGCTGTATGGGAGCACTCATGGAGAGAAAGGTGTCGCAAATCACCTCCAGGCGCTGCATGGCCTCTCGCTCGGCGAAGCACGCCATCCAGGCGGCCTTCATCTGCGGGAGCGCGGCCACTTTGCTCAGCCCGCTAAGCACGAAGGTGGGCACGGGATGGCTACCGCTAGCAAAGCTCTGCCCTGCCTCGCGCCCGGCCCGCCCATAGTCGAGAAACACCTCATCTACGATCAGCGCCAGCCCGTGCTCAAGGCACAATCCTTCGATCGCAGCCCGCTCCGGTATCCCGGGTGAAATGCCCGGTGGGATTGTTGGGGTGGACGACCGCGATCGCACGGGTGCGCGGGGTGACGCGGCGGCGCAGCGCCTCGAGGTCAAGATGCCATCCATGATCGTAGAAAAGCTCATAGGGAACCAGCCGCACGTCGTCCAATTGGGCCAGGAAATCGAACAACGGATAGCCCGGCTGGCCGATCAGCACCTCGTCCCCGGGATCGCAGAGCAACCGGAAGAGGAAGCTGTAGGCTTCGCTGGTGCTGGTGGTGAGAAAGATCTGCTCCGCATCGACCCTGGCGCCATGGTCGCTGTAATAGCGGCTGACCGCCTCCCGCGCGGTGCGAAGACCCATCGGATTCGGCTCATAGTGCAGGGCTTTCGGATCGTTGAGGGGCCCCAGGATGGAAGCTGCATCGTAGGCAAAGCCGCAAGCGGTCGGGTTGGAGGCGGTCAGGTCCCAGAGCTGCCTGCCTGCTGCGCGCAATCGCGCAAGCTCGCGCGCCCAGGGCGTCTCTCCCATATCCCACTGCGTTCGCGCAGACCAGGGGGATCTCTTTGCTGCACCCTCCCTCACCGGCTTCCCTCCCGCAGCATGGTGTAATAGAGCAGAAACAGGAAATACGTGGCTTCGATAGATTCCGAGAGGTGGCCTTTTCCTTGATGAAAAAGGCCCAGCGCGGTAGCTACGTCGAGTACGGCAATCCTGTTTCTGCTAACGGTAACATCTCATTTCAGGGAGTTTGTGCGCATGGATCTGAAAGCCGTGATCTTCGACTATGGTGAGGTTCTCAGCGGACCGCCGGACCCTCAGGCGCATCGCAATCTGCTGGCCATTGCCGGTGTGAAGGAAGAGGCTTTCGAGAAGTCCTATTGGGCCCACCGTCTCGATTACGATGCCGACATTCTCAACGGCCAGACTTATTGGCAAACCGTCGCCCGCGACACCGGTGTGAAATTCACCCCAAAGCAGATTGAGCAGCTGGAGGAGCAGGACGCCCTGATGTGGATGGACCTCAACCCGGCGATGATCGCCTGGATTCCCAGGGTCAAGCAAGCCGGCTTTCGCCTCGGCATCCTGTCAAACATGGGATACGGGGTGCTGGGCTATATGCTTCCGCGCTTCTCCTGGCTGGCCCAGTTCGACCACCTCACCTGGTCCTGTGAGCTGGGCATCGTAAAACCCGATCCCGCCATCTATCTGCACACCGCAAAGAAGTTAGGCGTCGCGCCCGATCAAGCCCTGTTCATCGACAACCTGGAAAAGAACATAGTCGGCGCCGAAGCCGTCGGCCTCCACGCCGCTCTTTTCCAAAACGTAGAACAGCTGCAGACCGATCTAGCTCGCCGCGGCTTTCCCCTACCCGTTCTCGAACCGGTGACCTAAGGAAAAAGTAACCGCAGGTCCCTCCACTTCGCTACGCTCCGGTCAGCCGAATTGAGTCCCGCAGGGACGGCTGAGAGTAGCCCAGGACGTAAGTCCTGGGTATATACATTGCCACGGGATCAGTCCCGCAGGGACGGCTGAAAATGCCCCGGGATGTAATCCCGGGGTACCTTTACCTGCGAAATAAACTGATCGCGATTCCGGCGCAGCCAACCCAGGACTTACGTCCTGGGCTACTCTCAGCCGTCCCTACGGGACTCAATTCGGCCGACCGGAGCGCAGCGCAGCCGAGGGACCTGCGGTTCCTCTTGCCCTAACGCGGAGCCTTAAGCGCCAAACCCACCTGGTCCACAATCTCCAGGTCGAATCCCTGCAGCGCCGGCACATGGGTAGGCGTGTTCGAGAGTAGCCGAATCTTCCGAATATTCAAATCAGAAAGGATCTGCCCGCCCAAACCAACCTGGCGTAAGATCCGTTGGTGCCGGTCATCCCCGTGCTCGCCGCCCCGGTGCAAGAACAACCGATGCGGCAGCACGCTGCGGTCGATATCGAACCCTTTACTTGAATTGTGCAGATAAACCAGGGCGCCTCGACCGGCCTCCGCGATCATCTCCAGCGACCGCTGCACCACTTGTTGGCAGTCACACAGCGTCGTGCCAAAGACGTCGCCCGCCAGGCAATGCGAATGCACCCGCACCAGGACCGGTTCCTGGTTGTGCTCCGAGCTCACATCGCCGCGAACCAGAGCCAGGTGGCTCTCTCCCCCGTCGACCTCGCTCTCATAGGCGATCATGCGGAAGTCGCCGAAGCGAGTCGGTAACGTCGATTCCGCCACCCGGAAGATATACCGCTCGTTCTGCAGCCGGAAGCGGATTAACTCCGCCACCGTCAGCATTTTCAAGCCGTGCTGATTGCAAAACTCCACCAGGTCCGGCACCCGCGCCATGGTGCCGTCATCGTTCATGATCTCGCAGATCACGCCCGCCGGGATCAGCCCCGCCATACGGGCCAAGTCGACGGAAGCCTCCGTCTGCCCGGCGCGTACCAGCACCCCGCCCCGCCGGGCGCGCAGCGGAAAAACATGCCCCGGCCGCGCCAGATCCGCCGCCGTCATCCGCGGATCGATCGCCACCTGGATCGTATGCGCCCGATCGTACGCGGATATGCCGGTCGTCACGCCCTCCCGGGCCTCGATCGTTTCCGTAAATGCGGTGCCGAAGCGCGACGAATTCTGTTGCGACATCGGGCCCAGGCGCAGGTAGTCGGCCCGCTCTTCGGTCAAACTGAGGCAAATGAGCCCCCGTCCATACCTGGCCATGAAGTTGATTGCTTCCGGAGTGACAAACTCCGCCGCCAGCGTCAGGTCTCCCTCGTTCTCACGGTCCTCGTCGTCCACCACGACGATCATGCGTCCCGCTTTGCATTCCTCGAGGGCCCCGGGTACATCGGTAAACGGCACCTTTGCCTGCATAGCTTTATTGTCCGCCTAATCCCTTGCTGCTGTCACATCGCTTCCCTTAGACGCAAAGAACGCCGCTCTGGGCGGCGTTCTTTTGGTCGGTCCTGCTGCTCGTTTACAACGTGGATTCGATCTCAAAACCCCAAGCCTCGAGCAGCGCTTCCGGGATATACTTCGAATTCTTGTTGCGCCGGGCCCATTCGCGCAACCTTGTAGAACGCACATACTGATCGGGAGTCAGTTTGAACTCTTTAACCACCTGCTCGAAAGAAGTGACAGTCGGGACCACCGGGCCTATCGGCTCCGGCTTACCCCAGTTTGGATTACCACGTCGTTTTGCCATTTGATCCGTTATCCTCTAGGGAGATGCGCAACAAGCATGGCCCAGCGGCTTCGCAATTGCACCAACTCAGCTCCGCCGGACATGCCAAAGCTCTCATTTTAAGGATTTTTTCTCCAAAAATCAATAGCAATTTAGCGCTAGGTCGTTAAGTCTTCTCGTCGCTGCAAGGCAAAACCCGCGCAGCCTTACCAACTATCGTCTGCAACCTATCCGGTCTTAATGCACTCCAAGTGGATGACTTACTTGCTATTCGTGAAAGGTGGATGGTCATGAGCGTAGTCCGTTACTGGGCAGTTTTCTCTCTGGGGGTGGCTGCCGGCGCAGCTGCGGCTCTCATTTATGCTCCGCAGACCGGGGAAAAGACCCGTAAGCAACTCAAGCGTAATCTGCAGGATGCGACCGATTACATCCAGGACACCACCGGCGACCTCGGCAAACACGCCACCCGTGTCTACAAGAAGACCAGAGACGTAGCCGGCGATGTGGCCTCCCGCGTCGGTTCGGTGGCCAACAACGTCAGTTCCGCCGCCAGCAACATTGCCGATAAGGTCGGAGATCTGGTCTAACCACCGCTCTATCCCTTCCGCAACAGGTCATGGCAGCGCTTTCCTCACGGAAAAGCTTCCATGGCCTGTTTCTTATCCACGGAGAATTAGGGGTGGGTCAAGCAGTTGCCGCGCTGCGCGATATCCGGACCGTAGCGCTCCATGTACAGTACCCCAGTGGCCGCTGGTGTCGGTATGCTCGCCGGCAAAGAAGAGCGTCTGCTCCACCGGAAGAGACATCTGGTCAGAAGCGTCGATCGCCCCGCGCGGGACGTAGGAGTAGGCGCCCAAGCTGTGGGGATCGATCTGCCAATCATGCATATGCCAGCGCAGCACGTGTCTTTTCACGTCATGCAGCGGGCTCCCAAGCAAGGCTGAGAGCGTTTCCAGGCCCGTCTCCGGCAACAAGTCCATCTCCAATCTCTTCGCTTTGCGGCCGGCGATCCAGCCGGTCAGCGTCGAGCCTGGCTTGGGGCTAGTAGTCCACCAGGTCGGAGGAGTGGCGTCGGGCGCAAAGAGAAAGCTCACGCCCTTCAACGAGGTGAACTCTTTCCAGAAAGCACTGTCGAACTCGTAGACCACCCGGGCAGCCGATCCCATGACCAGGCTGTCGGCCGCTTTGAGAATCTCCGTCGGCTGGGGCGAGAACGCAACCCTTCTCGCCTGCAGAACCCCCAAAGGCAAGGTCAGGATCGCCGATTTTGCCGACAGGACGCGACCCGTTTCTGTGGCTAGTTCGACCTGACCTGGCTCCCAGCTGATGGATCGCACCGCCATGGACCGGAAAAACTCACCGCCAGCATCGCGGAACCTGCCCAAGAGAAACTCGGGAACCCGCGCATAACCTTCGACCACGCGGAATATGCGCTCCGCCGAGATGGCATCTTCCGCCACCTGCTGCTTCGCCAGCGCGCGAACGCTGATGCGATCCGCATCGGCCGCGTTGAAGCCTTCGACATAGTTCGTCGCCCACGCCGTGGCCTCTGCTCCAACTTTGCGTTGGCCGACGAATTCGCTGAAGCTGAGGTCGCGTGAATGCGGAGACAGCTGCACATGGCTGAGCTCCTCGAACAGCTTGTGCACCTCATGTTGGTCGCCGCAGGGTCCCAGCCGGCCTGCACCCCGGCCCGGGCCGGCACAGCGGCTATCGCCATCCAGCTCGAAGCGGGTGAGACCCGCCTCGTCCACCAAATCGATCAGCTCCGCGGGCAGGCCGTGAACAAACTCTGCCCCAAGTTCCACCGGCAGGTCGCCCTGAACGGCCTGAACGGTGTGAATCCGTCCCCCGATGCGGTCCCGGGCCTCGAGCAGAGCTACTCGCCGGCCCGCCTCCGCCAACATCCGGGCGGCTGCCAGGCCGGCAACCCCCGCGCCAATCACCACCGCCTCGAAGGTATCGGCTCGATTGCTTGCCACGCTCATTCACTGCACCTCCCACGTGAGTGTCTCGGCGCGCGCGCCTTGCGCCGGCACAGGATGCTTGAGCGCCTGAATCGATAGCGTGCAGCCGGCGCGAACAGTTTCCGGTGTGAAGCGAAGCTTTCTTCCATCGATCTGCATCCTCACCCGGGGCGCCGTTTGTGCCTGGGGTGAAGTTGGATGGGCGAGCGGGAACTCCACTTCACTGCTGAGCCCGCTCACCAGGTAGAGCGACACCAGGTCGCAAAAGCCCAGCGCTGCCGTCCATCGCTCTAAATCTTCGCCTTTGGCATCGAGCTGCTTTCCCTGGATTTCCTGTCGAGCTTATCGGCGTTGGCGAACTTCATGCGGCTTTCCTTACTGAAAGCCGCACGCGCGAAACTGTTTGGACCCTCTTGCAGGAAATCCGGGTCGAGCTTTTGTTGACGCAACCTCTCCGTCCGCAGAAACCGTTGGTGGTGGGCCTGGTCATGCTCGGCCAGCAGGATGAAGTGACGGCTGACGATGATCGCTCCTATCTTCGACAAGGCTTCGACACTATCGATCGAGGCCGTCCACGCCTCGGCAACTTCCCCGGGTGGGATGGCGACAAAAGAAACCGGAGCTGCATGGCTGGCCTGCGCGCCACCCGAGCGCAGGCGCTGAATCTGCTGTGCATCGCTCGAGGCCCAACCCGTATCGTGCATCTGAATGGCCCGCATAATCTCAGGCGGCAATTCACCGAAGCTCGCGGCCACGAGCCCAGCGGCCAGTTCTCCGGCGAGCACGGCATGCGCCGGCTGCGGCACCAGCAGACAAGGCAGGCGCACTGCGCGTTGCGCCGCTTCTACCCGCGCCCAGGCCGACGATGGCCCTCCACTTTCCACTTCTCCCGTTAACCAGCCAATCACCATCGACTCTCTCTCCTAAGGCAGTTTGCCATTATCAGGTAATCTGGCGTGGACCCGGATTTCCTGTGGAGCTGGTTGGCGTTGACGAACTTCATGCGGCTTTCCTTAATGAAAGCCGCACACGCGGTCCTATCCAGCGCAGCGTACAGGAAATCCGGGGGGAGCGCCCATGATCCTTAAAGAAGAAATATTCGTCGATCTCGCCACACCGACCGGCCCCATGCGGACCTATATGTTTCGCCCCGCGGCTGAGGGCAAGTATCCCGCCGTCGTGCTCTTTTCCGAGATCTTCCAGGCCACCGGCCCGATCCGTCGCTTTGCCGCCTTTATCGCCGGCCACGGCTACATCGTCGCTGTTCCTGAGGTGTATCACGAGTTGGAGCCAGCAGGAACGGTGCTGGCCTACGATCAGGCCGGCTCCGACAAAGGCAATGCCGACAAATACGCCAAGCCGGTTTCGGCTTATGACAGCGATGCGCGCGCGCTGCTCGACTACCTGAAAGGCTTTGAACGATTGCACCGGCCGCCTCGGCGCCATCGGCATCTGCATGGGAGGCCATCTGGCTTTTCGCGCGGCCATGAACCCCGATGTCCTGGCGACCGTTTGTTTCTACGCCACCGATATTCACAGCCACAGCCTGGGCCTGGGCAAACAGGATGATTCGCTTGCGCGTGCGGGTGAAATCAAGGGCGAGCTGCTGCACATCTGGGGGCGGCAGGATCCGCATGTTCCGCTCGCCGGCCGCAACCTGATCAAGGCCCGGCTGGACGAGGTGGGCGCCAATTTTCAATGGCTCGAAGTCAATGGCGCGCACGCATTCATGCGCGACGAGGGCTACCGCTACGACCCGGAGCTGGCGGCGATTTGTCTGAATATGGCGTTGGCGCTGCTCCACCGGAAATTAGCTCTCTGAGAAGATACTCTGGTGGCCGAGCAAGAGCTAAAGCAAGTAACCCCTAAAGTTCCCGACGATCCCAATAGCGATCTGGGATTCGGCAGAGTCGTCTCGTCACAGCGTGAGCTTCGTCTGCTCAATCGCGACGGCAGCTTCAATGTGCAGAAGACGAGGCCGGGGGCTGCGTTCATTTCTCGCCTACTCCAACCTGGTCAGCACCACTTGGAGCCGCTTCTTTCTCTTCGTTGCCGTGGTCTACCTTACGCTCAATGGCTGTTTCGCTTTGTTCTACGAAGCTTGCGGACCGGGCGGCCTGGTCAACACCCTCAACACCGGAATTAACACTCCTTTTCTGAAGGCCTTCTTCTTCAGCATTCACACCTCGGCGACCATAGGCTACGGAAGTACTGTGCCCGTGGGGCTGAAAACCAACATCCTGGTCGCGCTCGAGTCCGTCGTCAGTTTGTTGGGCCTGGCGGTAGTTACGGGGTTGGTATTTGCGCGTTTCTCCCGGCCGGTCGCCGACATTCTCTTCAGTCAGAACGCGGTGATTTCCTGGATCGGCAACCATCGCGCTTTTGAGTTCCGCATCATTAACGCGCGCAACAACCAGATCATCGATCTGCATGTCCGGCTTCTGGTGTCGCGCTTTGAGACCAACGCCAGCGGAGCCGCGGTGCGCCGTTACTACCCGCTTAGCCTGGAGAGGGAGAGCGTGGTCTTCTTTCCTCTTTCCTGGACCATCGTTCACATCATCGACAAAGACAGCCCGCTGTACGGAGTTACGCAAGATGAGTTGTGCGCCAGTGGCGCAGAGTTTCTGATCTTGCTCACTGGGATGGACGAGACCTTTTCCCAGGTCGTCAATGCCCGGTCCTCTTACCGCGCCTCCGAAATTATCTGGGACGCAAAGTTCACCGATATCTTCATCTATGACCCGGAAGGTCGAATGGCCGGCATCGACATGAAGCGTTTCCACGACACCGCCCCGTATCTCCACCCCACCACGTAGCACACTGGTTCTTCCACGACGCCAGTACGTTTGTCAGGAACGATGAGACTAGACCACGCCATGACTAGGCGTTAGCCCGCAGTACAGATGAGTCCCGCGGGCTCCCCGATAGCGAGCCCGCGCACCGCATAATCGCCAACGAGGCTAAGCCAAGAAACAGCCCATGCTCGACCACGCCCACCATGCTCTTGATGGTGTGCGCCACCGCGGGCGGATCCGCGATCTCTCCATAGTGGCAGTCGAAGATGAAGTTGCCTTCGTCGGTAATGTAAGGTGAGCCGTCGTGGCCGGAACGCAGCACCGGGTGCGCCCCTATCGCCTCCAGCTTCTTCTTGACCGGGGACGCCGAAAACGGAATCACCTCCACCGGAAGCGGGAAGCGTCCAAGCCGCTCGACGATCTTGTGTTCATCGGCCACGATCACCAGTCGCCGCGAAGAAGCGGCAACAATCTTCTCGTGCAGCAGCGCGCCCCCGCCCCCTTTGATCAACGCCAGGCCGGGAGCAACCTCGTCGGCGCCGTCAATGGTCACATCTGTATATTCCACTTCATCGAAACTGGTCAGCGGAATCTTCAGCGAGCGCGCCAGCTCGCCGCTGGCTCGCGAGGTGGGGATCCCGCGAATCTTCAACCCATCGCGGACCATTTCACCAAGAAACTGGATGGCAAAAGTCGCGGTCGAGCCGGTGCCGAGCCCGACCACCATCCCATCCTTGACGTATTCCAGGCTCTTGCGCGCAGCAGCGGCCTTCTCAGTATCTGTTAGCGTCATGATTGGTCCCGTAAGTGAAAGCTGTTAGGGATTGGCGCGCACTGCCCGGGAGTACATCAGCCGGGTGAAGCCGCTCATCAGAAGATTAATACCGACGATCGTACCCAGCGCCCACACCGCGCTGGCCGGCCAGCTTCGCCAGATCATGACCGCCAGTATCAGAGTCACGATGCCATCAAACAGAAGCCATCCCGAACCCGGAGCACTCCGGACTTGAAAATACGTCACGATATGAAAGATGCCTTCCACGAAGAATAGGACCGCCAATGCCAGGGTGAGCGAAACCAGGCTCAACTTGGGATTTAGCAATAGGTAGACTCCTGCAATCAGGTAAGCGCAGCCGACCAGCAGGCGCCAGAAGAACCCTCCTGTCGTGCGCGCCGCAAAGGTACCCGCCAGATGCGCGATGCCGGCCACGATGACCAGCACGGCGACGACGATGGCGATCGCGATGCCGGCCTCGAAGGGCAAGGCCAAGGCAAAGAACCCGACAACAATCAACAAAATGGCCCATCCTACGGGGAACCCAGTACTTTTCCCTAATAAGCTACTTGGCGATGTTGCCATGGAGTGGCTCCTTTGTGATTACAGCGGTGGGATTACGGGCACACGACTGCGTTCCTACAATGACGCTAGCAATGGTACATCGGTCTCGTTATCTTTTGTCGTTGATGACCGGCCATCGGTTCGCGCCCGCTCACTCGTCCGGCGGGAGCAGCGCCAGAAGATCGTGGGTGCCATAAACCACTCGCTCTACCCTCACGACATCGTCGTGGATGCGGAATAGAATCCCATAGCGTCCTACCCATGCAATGCGCGCCTCTTCTTCCAACTCGGTGCGCAACCGGAAGCGCAAAGGGCGGCGCCCGAGTTCGAGGATTTGTGCGCGTATTTCCTGGATGACGCTCAAGGCTCGCCTGGGATTGTCTTGCGCGATGGAGTCGGCGATTGCGTCGAGGTCGCTTTCAACAAAGCTGGAAACTTCTATGCGCACTATCTGGCAGCATCCGCCAGAGCCTGGTACTTGTGCTCCAGGCGATCCAGCATTTCATCCACCGGAGCCCCTGGAGTCTTGCCCTCGAGCGCTTGCCGCCACAAGGTGCGCAGTTCGCCCAGGCTTTGCTGCCTCAAGTCACGCATCAGCGTCCACTCGTGCAACGCATCGCGCACCACCTCGCTGCTGGAGGCATATTCACCCGTCTCGACGGCTTTGCGGATGTTGGCGACCATCTCCGGAGGCAAAGCGATACTGATCCTCTCCACGGCCGGCATGGGCAAATCCTACCATAGAGCCGGAAGCTAGCCGGGCTTACGCTTGGTTGCCGGCGAAAGCATTTTCACTTCTGGTGTATACACGGCAACCGCTTCCGACCATTTCCTGTTCGCAGCTCCAAAAGGAACCGCGTGTGCGGCTTTCAGTAAGGAAAGCCGCATGAAGTTCCTCGACCCCACCGAGCCTTACAGGAAATTCGGAGCTTTCCCCAGAAAAGCCGCACATCGCTCAACCCGACGGTACAATAAGTGAAATGCTCTAGCAGCGATATTCTGATTCTGATCGCAGCATTACTCTTGGCGGCTATATCTACTCTGAAGGAGATCCATGTCGAACGAATTGCGCAGTTTTCTCACGCTCCCTTATCCAGAACTCGAAGCGTTGAATGTGAAAGCGAAAGAGCAGCGGAAGAATCGGGTGCCCCAGCACCAGATCCAGGAAGAACGGCTGAAGTACCTCACCGACGAGAAGGGCATCAAGGCCGTCACCGTTCTCTTCAGCGACCTGGAAGGCCGCCTGCACATGCTCGACTACGACAAGAAATTCCTGGTCAAGAGCTGGGATAACCTCACCTTTGACGGCTCCTCGATCCGCGGATTTTCCGCCCAGCGGGAGAGCGACCTGCGGCTGGGCATTGACTGGAGCGCCTTCTACTGGGCCCCCGCCGATTTCTTCGGAGCCGGCAAGGTGTTGGTCTTCGGCGAAGTCATCGACAAAACCGGAGCAGTCTATCCCGCCGATATCCGCAGCGTGCTAAAAACCTATGCCCAAGAACAGAACGAGAAGAACGGCTACACCCTCAATGCAGCCAACGAAATCGAAGGCTTTCTCTTTGCCGGCGTCGACGCCGAGCGCCGCTACGCCGAGACGGGCAAATTCGAGTACGTCAATACCGGGGGTTACTATCACTCGCTTCCCGGCGATCCGCTGCGCACCTTTATCGACACCACGGCCGAAGTCCAGCGTGCCATGGGCTTCGAGAATGAGAAGGACCACCCCGAGGTCGCGCCCTCACAGTTCGAAATCAACTACAGCTACGGCGAAGTCGTCGCCGCCGCCGATCAGATCCAGCTCTACAAACTCATCTGCCGCCAGGTAGCGACCAGCATGGGCTTCTCCGCCTCCTTTCTGCCCAAGCCGGTGATCGGAGTCAACGGCAACGGCATGCACACCAACGTCTCCATCAGCAAAGACGGCAAGAATCTCTTCTGGGATCCTGAGGGAGAAGAGAAGATCAGCCCGCTGGCGTGGTCCTTCATCGACCGCATTCTCTCCAGCGCGAATGACATTTGCCTGCTGCTGAACGCGAGCGTGAATGCCTATCGCCGCCTCGATCCGCACTTTGAAGCGCCCAACCAGATCAAGGCCTCGCCTATCGACCGCGGATCCATGGTGCGTGTCCCTCTGGGCAATGAAAAAAGCTCGCGCGTGGAAGTGCGCTCCGTCGGTCCTGATGCCAACCCCTACATGGCTCTCTATTCCATCTTCCGCACCGGCATCGAAGGCGAGATCTCGAAAATCAAAGACCTGCGCCAGGCCAAGCGTTATCTGCCCGACAATGTCTACACAGCGATCGACGATTTTCGCAAGTCAAAGTGGACCACCACCCTGCTCGGTGCGGACGTGAAAGCCCGCTATGCCGATCTCAAGCAAGCCTCCGCTGACCGCTGTCCGCGTCTGCTCGGAAGCCTGATCAAGGTTCCCGAAATCCAGTTCCATCACGACGTCTACAACCAGTTCCTGTGGAACCAGTTCTAAGCCGAGGGCCTGTAAAACAGGCCCTCGGGAGTAACTACATTTCGAACGAAAGGGCACGGCTTAACCCGTGCCCTTCGTAGAGAGTTTTCCGCAGCCTGTTCCCTCGGGCTCGAAAAAAATCTAGGCTTTTAGCCTGCGCGTTCTTGTTGCCAGGAAGCGGAAGAAACTCCACATGGCCCGGGCATAAGAGGCCCTGAGCTACACTTAGGCTGACCGGGGGATAGAGCCATCAAGCTGCTAGGCATCGATGTCGGCACGGGAGGGACGCGCGCCCTGCTCATCGACGAAACAGGCGCGGTCGTCGCTTCCGCCATCCACGAACACCAACCCTTCGCTTCGCCGCGGAGCGGGTGGGCGGAGCAGGATCCGCAGGATTGGTGGAAGGCCTGCCAGGGCGCCGTGCGCAAGCTGCTGCGCGAGAGCGAGGTCCCGGCCTCAGAGATTGCGTGCATCGGCCTTAGCGGGCAGATGCACGGCGCTGTGCTGCTGGATCGGAACGGTGAGGTGCTGCGCCCTGCGCTCATCTGGTGCGATCAGCGCACCGCGGCGGAGTGCCGCTACCTCAACGAGACCATCGGCCCACGCCGCATTGTCGAGCTCACCTCCAATCCCGCGCTTACCAACTTCACCCTCACCAAGCTGCTATGGGTGCGGACCAACGAACCCAGCATCTGGCGCAGGTTTCAAAGCTTCCTATTGCCCAAGGATTACATCCGCCTTTGTCTCACCGGGGTGCGGGCCATCGACGTGGCCGATGCTTCGGGAACTCTGCTGCTCGACGTGGCCCACCGCCGCTGGTCCGACGCCATGCTCGATGCCGTCGGTCTCAACCCGGACTGCCTCCCTGCTCTTTACGAATCCCAGGACGTCGTTGGCCAGGTGACGGAAGCCGCTGCCGCCAGCACCGGCCTGAAAGCGGGCACACCCGTAGTCGCTGGTGCAGGCGATCAGGCTGCGGGCGCAACCGGCATGGGCATCGTTCGTCCCGGTGATGTGAGCGCGACCATCGGTACGTCTGGAGTGGTCTTCGCCGCCTCCGACGCCCCGGTCACCGACCCGCTGGGGCGGCTGCACACCTTCTGCCACGCCATCCCGGGCCGCTGGCATGTCATGGGAGTCACCCAGGCAGCCGGCCTTTCCCTGCGTTGGTTTCGTGACAACTTCGGCGTGGCCGCAAGCCGCACTGGCGCCCATCAGGCCGACCCCTACGATCAGCTAAGCGCCGAAGCCGCGCAGGTTCCTCCGGGCTCAGGGGGAGTTCTCTGGGCGCCCTACCTTATGGGCGAGCGCACCCCGCATTTGGATCCCAACGCCCGCGCCGCCCTGGTCGGTTTAGCTGCCGACCACACCCGCGCCAACGTCGTCAGGGCGATCCTGGAGGGTGTTGCCTTCAGCCTCAAAGACACGCTGACCATTTTCAAGGAACTGGGCATTCCCGTGCGGGCCATTCGCGTGGGCGGCGGCGGCGCACGCTCACCCCTGTGGCGCCAGATCCAGGCGGATGTCTACGGCCAGGCAGTGGAAACGGTGCAGGCCGAGGAAGGCGCCGCCTATGGCGCCGCCCTGCTGGCTGGGGTGGGCGCCGGGGTCTGGACTTCAGTCGATAGGGCCTGCGACAAAGTGGTGCATGTAGCCAAGCGCACCGCCCCCGAGCGGGATGCCTCCCGCGTGATGCAGGTAACGTACGCCAACTACCGCCGGCTTTACCCGGCCTTGCGAAGCATCTTTCCCTGAGGAAAAGACACGTCGGCTGCAGCAGCGTTGTAAACTCCAACCGAAAGTGAAAAGGCTGTAGCCTCCTGTTCCCTTTTGAGGTACCGGCCATCCCCACCCTACTGCAAAGGGGCAGCCACACCGTAGACTTGAAAGGTGACCCTGACGGAAACCACTCTGGATGCCCCAACTGCCCAGCCAGCCTCCTTCGGGAAGACGGCTTTCACCCGCAGAAATTTTCTCTGGCTGGCCGCCGGCTCCGCTGCCGGCATGGCTTTCTACGCCGGCGAAATCTCTCGCCACGAACTCGAGATCGTCTACCGCACCATCACCATTCCCCGCTTACCTGACCCGTTCGCCGGATTGAAAATCGTGCAGATCAGCGATTTTCATTTCCACGAATACACCGAAGCAGCTTTTGTTGAGGCAGTCGTCCGCAGGGTGAACGAGGCCGCCCCCGATCTCGTCGTGATGACCGGAGACTTCGTCAGCTCCAAGCCGCTGCCGCGGCATTTTGGCGTCAGGATGAGCTACCACTGCGCCGAAATCCTTAGCCGGATCGAATGCCCGCTGCGCTATGCGATCCTGGGCAACCACGACGTCCTGGTCAGCGCCCACGCGGTCACCGACTCTCTTCAGACCCACGGCATTCCCGTGCTGACAAACACTTCTGTGCCCCTTGAGCGCGACGGCCGGCGCCTGTGGGTCGCCGGCATGCAGGATGCTCTCGAGCAGCGGCCCGACCTCCTCACCGCCCTCCCCGCGGGCAGAAACCCGGACCAGGAACCTCTTATCCTGCTGGCGCACGAGCCCGATTTCGCCGACCAGGTTCTCGGACGCCAGATCGACCTGGTTCTCTCCGGACATACCCACGGAGGCCAGATTCGCATCCCGTTCCTGCCTCCGCTTCTTCTCCCTGAAATGGGAACCAAATACGTGGAGGGGCTTTTCCGGCTGCGCGACGGGACGCAACTCTACGTCAACCGGGGCATCGGCGCGGTCAACCTGCCTTTCCGCTTCCGCTGCCCTCCCGAAATTTCAGTCATCACCCTGCAACCAACCACCTAGACCCTCCCAGCGACGGGCCCTAAAGAATCTGCGTGAGAACCGGGTCGGTCCAGAGCTCAGTCCCGCAGAGCCTGCCCTGAGCTTGTCGAAGGGGACGACTGAGAGTAGCCCAGGATGTCAGTCCTGGGTAAGTTCGGGGGCAACGACCAGTCCCGTAGGGCCTGCCCTGAGCTTGTCGAAGGGACGGCTGAGAATATCCCAGGACAACGTCCCATAAGCGCTAACTTGTTTAGGATGTTTTTCGTCAAAACTCCTACAAAATCGTCATCCTGAGCGGAGCGCCTCACAGATTTAACGCTTGACACAGCGCTTGTAGCGCGGAGTCGAAGGACCCCGGCAGCGCTTATCTTACCCATGCTGCTCGGAGCTTTTCAACCACCGAAGCCCGAGAACAGGATCTGCTGCGGTACGCACTCGATGGTCACGGGTACATCTTTCCATGCGCTCTAATCATCTTCCATCCCCAGGTCTGTGCAAGGCCGGCCCTAGCTAGCAAGATGCTAGCAAGTTCTTGGTTCCCGCCCCCAGGTAAAGACCGGGTGGATCCGCCCAGAGTGGGCTTCGGTGGTTGAAAAGCTCAGAGCGGCATGGGTAAGATAAGCACTGCCGGGGTCCTTCGACTCCGCGCTACAAGCGCTGTGTCACGCGATAAATCTGTGAGGCGCTCCGCTCAGGATGACGTTTTTGCGGCGAGTTGGAGATGCTAAAAACCAGCGTCTTCTCAGATTTCTTTTGTCTGCCGAACAAGTTAGCGCTTATGGGACAACGTCCTGGGCCGGCCGCTCCCCACCGCGAGCCCAATTCAGAGGTGGAGGTATCCCAGGATTGCATCCTGGGTAATTTTCAGCCGTCCCCTTCGACAAGCTCAGGGCAGGCTCTCCGGGACTGATCGCGGGGGCGAATGTACACCCAGGACTGACGTCCTGGGCTACTGTCAGCCGTCCCCTTCGACAAGCTCAGGGCAGGCTCTCCGGGACTGAATTTAGAGAGAGTAGTTCTCGCGCAGACACTCACAGAAGACGGGGCTCTCTCTCGATTCATGTCCAATCATCCTTAACGCCGACGAGGCAGGCAATTCGTCACATCACTTGCACTCACCACAGCCCCAATCTTTCGTCTACCCCTTCGCCCAGCTCTCCGGCTTACTTGGGTAATGGTTGTGGCCGAAAACGCGCCGCCGCGGGCCTAGAGCATCCCCAATTCGGAACAACCTTGGTACCGTTTAGGACACAACCCGCCCATTACGCTACCAAAGTTGTACGTAACAGCTGAGACACCTCGCCTTCTTCCGACTATATTCAGAAGCTGAAAGGGGAACACCACCATGGGCATCCAAGCATTTCCAAATTTTACGGAGCGATCGATGAGGCCGGAGTTGCGCATAGTGCGCAAAGAGGCTTCCATCGTTTCCATCAATGTTGCCGACGTCTGTACCGATGATCCGGAGCAGCTCTATTACGAAGACAAACTGGGCTGCGCACGCGGCGTGCTTTTTGCCTTCGCGTTCCAGGCAGCGCTGGTAGTAGCCGCCGCTGTATGCTGGAAGTTCTTTATACGGTAGGAGAGTTCTTCAGCGGGTGTGCCGGATTAAGCATGAATACGCCCCTTCCCCTTTGCGTATTTCACAAATCCGGGCACCGGCAATGGATGCGACGCCGGCTCGGGGTAGGATAAGAACAGCAAAGTTCCTTCCCCAGCTATGCAGTGTCAATCACCTTCTCCATAACCTCGGCATCCACCCTCCCCCCATAGTATTTTGCAATCCGCCCCTTAGCCACAAAACCCAGGCTGCGATAAAACTGCCGCGCGGCAGGATTATTCTCCGCCACTTCCAGGCTCAACACGCCCCCGCCTTCGTGCTTCAGTTGATCTTCCGCGGTTCGCATCAGCAGCGTGCCCAACCCGCGGCGCCGCTCGACCGGATCTATGTCGAGGGTGACGATGTGACCGACTGCGCGTCCCTGGCGGTTGGCGCGCTCAAAAATAACGAAGCCAGCCAGTTTGTCTTCGGGCTGCTCGGCGATCCAGCAGGAACAGTTGGGATGGGTCAGGAAATACTGCAGCTCGGCCCTGGAGTACGCTATACCCTGCGGAAAACAGACCTGGTCAAGCCGATGCAGCCCGGCCAGGTCTCGCATTTGGAAGCTGCGTAGGCGAATCATGCCCAGCATCCTATAGCACTTGTCAGAGTTACCGTGACGCGATCACACTGGCCATGGGCGGCCAGCTCACACCACTCCCACAACCCTCTATGGGTTCTGGGCAACGGCCGTCTTCGCCGGCGTATTTGGCTCCATCACGACCCCATTGTAGGGCGTTGCCGCCAGCAGGCGTCCGCCCGCCGATCGCACATGCCTTACCTTCCAGCCAGGATCCCAGAACTTGAAGGTACGGTCTGCCGGGTTAACCGCCAGCAGCCAACTGGAGGACCAGGAGGTGATGACGACCCGTTTCAGCGCTGGGTCGTACGCCAGTCCACTGATATCAGAGATGGGGAGCGTCGTCATTTCGGTCCAGTTCTGACCATGATCCTCGCTGTAGAAGACGCCTTCACGCCCACCCAGCCAAAGGCTGCCGTTGCCGGCGATCGTTATCGCCTGCACCCAGGTCAACTTCTGCGGCATGGTCATCGGCTGCCAAGTCTTACCTTCGTCCTGGGACCACGCCAGCGACGTACGCTGCGCTGCCACGACCATCAATCCATCGGATGCCACGGCACGGTACTCGGTCTTCCCCAACACCGGACCGCCTTCCCAGGTGGCGCCCTGATCTTTGCTGGCATAGACCCCATTCACCGTTGCGGCATACCATGTGCTCCCGGAAGCGTCGACCTGACTCACCTTCCCGTCCATCTCGCCGCCTGGCGCCATCACCGTTTTTTCCACCTTGGTGCGCTTGCCCTTGCGGACCACGTAGGACGTCTTCCGCTCGCTCTTGACGATCTTTCCATCTGCATGCCACGTCGTCCCGTCGAAACGGACAATACCGGCATTGGTCCCGGCCACAATCGAGCCGTCAGTGGCCTGCGACAGGCTAAACACATCCCTCCCCTGGAGGCCATTGCTCTCCTGGCTCCAGGTGGCGCCGTCGTCATGGGAAACGAAGACTCCGCCATAGGTCTTGTCGTTCACCACCCCGGCAAATATGGTTTGCGGCGACTTTGCATCCACCAGCAGACTGGATACCTGGCGCTGCGAGAAGCCGGCGTTGGACGCCTTGAAGGTCGCCGCCGCATCATCACTCTCCAGTACTCCACCGCGGTCAGTCGCCAACATCACGTGTTGTGGGTTCTTCGGATCCACGTAGACGTCGTTGACGATCACCTCCGGCGCGGTCATGCGGCGAAACGTAGCACCGCCGTCCGTGGTCTTATACAGGCCTTCGGTGGTCCCCGCGTAGACCGTGTCGTGGTTGGTCGGATCCAACATCAAAACCCGGGTCCGGCGCGCAGTCATCGGAATGCCCTGGATCTTTTTATAAAGCTCACCGCCGGTGTTGCTGCGGTAAATCCCCGAACAGGCACTGGTGTAAACGACGTTCGGCTCAGTGGGATCAATAATGATCGAAAACACGTCTGAGTCCTCAATCAGACCCTGCTTGATGTTGTGCCAGTTCGCGCCGCCATCTGTGGTCTTCCATGGCAGGTGCCAGGTGCCCGCATACACCGTGCCCGGATCCTTGGGATCGATGGCGATGGACTCCACTTCATGAATATCCATGCTGCCTGGGGGCGAGATCTGGTTCCACTGCACCCCGCCGTCTTCACTGCGATAGACACCCTTGAGCGTGCCCGCAATCAATATCTTTGGATTGGAAGGCGCCTGGGTGAGAGCACGGATGGACTGATCCTTCATGGCGTCGACGCTGGTCCACGTCTTCCCGGCGTCGTGGCTGATAAAGAGGCCGCCGCCGGGATGATCCACGATCCAGGCTCCGACCAGCAACGTCTTGGGATCGGCTTGATCCACCACGACGTTGTCGAGAATCAGGTCGTCGCTCTTGGCCAGCTTGGCCAGCCTATGCCAACTCGCGCCGCCATCTTCTGTCTGGTAAACCCAGCTGTTGGTGGTGCCCAGGTAGATATGCCTGGAATCGGTAGGGTCAGCGGCGAAACTCCGCGCATCCCCTCCGTCGGGCCCGACTGGGACCCAGGAAGCAGTTTGCGCCAGAGCTAGTTGGCAAGGAGAGAAAGCGAGCAGAACAAGGGAGGAGGAGAGAATACGCCCGATGCATGAGGTCATTGGTTTTCTATTCGGAAGTGCCTGAAATTCGGACAAGCCTTTTGCAGTTTATCCGGATTCAACCGTGCGCCCGTAAGACCGGCACGGTCAAGCACAATGAAAAGGGTGACCATTACTAACTGGTCACCCTTTTCAGTTTTGACTGCCTCAGTGCTTACTGCGCTGGGGGAGCCGCTGCTTTCCTGCGATGAGGACGGGCAGGTGCGGTTCTGGATTGAACCTTCACGGTGCTTTCGTCCACTGCTGTGGTGCCTTGCACGTCGCTATCGAAGGTCGCGCCGGCAGGTACAAGGTAGTTCTCTACTTCCTTGTTGCCCTGTGTTCCGGTGCGTACCGAGATCCGGGAAGCATCAATGCCCTTCTCCTTCACCAGGTAGTCCTTCGTATTGACAGCCCGTTGCGCAGCCAGCGTGTCGGCCTTCTTCTCATCAGAAGCCGCCTCGCCAACCAGAACAGCGGTGGCATCCGTTTGTTGTTGCAGGTTCAGAGCGACGTCATCAAGGCAAGCCTTAGCCTCGTTGTCGACGCGAGCCGGGCGCTTCTTATCCCGATCAAAGCTGATCGAGCAAAGCGTCTTGGTCTTCGGAGCCGGCGGTGGCGGAGGTGCTTCCACATTGACCGACGCCGAGCAAGTCGCCGTCTGACCCTTGTCGTCCTGCACCGTGCCGGTGATGGTGATCGTACCCGCTGGCGCACCGGTCGTGCTCAACGTGGCGGTGTTGCCGCTTCCGCTGATCTGACCAGACGACGCGCTGAACGTATAAGTGAGTGGCCGGTTCTGCGGGCTTACGCCCTGAGCCGTAATGGTTGCTGTGCCACCAGGCTGAACCGTGGTTGGGTTAGCCGAGCAGCTGAGCGTCGGAGGATCGTACTGCTTGATGGTGAAGTTCGCCGTGCAATCCGCGAACTGACCCACCTTCTGCCCTTCGGAAACATGGCCGGTCACGGTGTAGTTGCCGGGGTTCAAGCCGGTGGTGTCAACGTTGCCGGTGGTGCTGTCGCCGGTGACTTTCACGCCTTCGGCACCCGTCCAGCTATAAGTTGCTGTTTTCTTCGGGTTCAGATTCGTCGCCGTGCCGGTGACCGTGATGGGGTCGCCAGGAAACGCCGGCGAAGGAGCCGCGGTGCAGGCGTAGGTCACAGGAGGCGGCGGAAGGATGCTGCCCATGTGATAGATGAGACCGGTGCTCAGGCGCGCCACCTTCAGGTTCGCCCGGCCGCCCGTAGGATACGGTGGCTGAGGGCCGAAGTTGGCATGAAAGTACTCATAGTCGGCTTGGAACAGCCGCAGTCCCAGGTGACCACCCAGGAACGGCAGCGAGTAATCCATGCCGCCACCAACGGTCAGTGCCGGACCGTAGGTGTAAGGCTGATGATACGGGCCGCCCAGCCTTACGAAACCAGCGTCCGCGTGCACGAACGGCGTGATTTCAGCAGTCGGGTAGCGGAAGATCATGCCGAGCTGGCCGGTAGATGCTCCGTCATTGTTCCCGGACGGGTGATTTGCATATTCGATCTGTCCACCCACGTAGCGGTTGAAGAAGTAGCTAACACTCCCGATCGCGCCGTAATTGATAGACGAGTAGCTAACGGGGCCATTGACACCGATTAGGTCGCCCGAGGGAATCGTGACCGAGCCGTGCGGGGCTAGGTACGAGTAACCAAGAAAAATGTCGATTCGCGAAGCTGGTGACTCCGCAGGGGCTACTGGCTTTGAGGCTGTACTGGACGAATCCTGGGCTAAGAGACTCACAGAACCGAGTCCCACAGCACTTGCTAAAAGCAGAATTCGGCCCAGTGAAGTCAACGGGCGAGAGTGCATGCGTCTATCCTCCGCAACCACTGGAAAGTCAAACAAAACTGGGAAGTCATTCAACAAAACGGTCGAGCCCGAAGAACGTGGCTCGGGTCAAACTCGATTTCACGCCACACACAACCTGGACGTGAGATGCAAAACATCCACATCCGGTAATCTACAGCATATTTCTTATCTCGACTACCTTAATTTTCAACATCTTAACGGCGGCAACGGGAGGGGAGTTAACGTCTAGTTACCTCTACCGCCAGCCAGCCTCGCCACCAAATCAGAAAAAAGAACCGCCCAACAAACTTATTACAATTGCACAATTATTGGAAGTTTAATGCGCGTTTTGCGCTTCCTCGTTCGCTTTGAATCTTTTCCTGGAGAAGTGTGATTGCGTACATCAACTGTTCCGGACGCGGTGGACAGCCCGGCACGTACACGTCCACGGGGATAATCTGGTTCACTCCTTGCACCAATGCGTAGTTATTGAAGACCCCTCCGGAAGTGGCGCAAGCACCCATCGAGATTACCCACTTTGGTTCCGGCATCTGCTCATAAAGCCGGCGAATGACGGGGGCCATTTTCTGCGATACCCTTCCCGCGATCACCATCAGGTCGGATTGCCGCGGTGAGGGGCGAAATACTTCCGCGCCAAAGCGCGCTATATCAAAACGCGCGCCGCCCATCGACATCATCTCGATCGCGCAGCAGGCCAAGCCAAACGTCATCGGCCATACTGAGCTCTTGCGCACCCAGTTCACCGCAAAATCCAGGGTCGTCATCACCACCCCTTCCGGCTGCTCGTAGCCGAAATTTACTTCGCGGACTTTTTCCTGGTTCTTGCCGCTCGACTGTAAGCTTCCGAAGAGGTAACGGTCACTGCCTGTTCCGCTCATAAGTAACACTATAAGCCATTCGTCCTGGGATGCAGGATAAGGAAATATGAGCACGCTCCCGTGCGCCCACAGCTATACTCTTGCTACTCTGGAATGCGATATGCAAAAAATAGAAGCTGTCATTCAGCCGTCGAAGCTTGACGCAGTCAAAGATGCTCTGCTCGCCATCGGCGTCGAGGGCATGACGATCCTCGAAGCACGCGGCCACGGGCGCCAAAAAGGTCATACCGAGTTTTATCGGGGACGCGAATACACGGTTGATCTTTTGCCCAAGATCAAGATCGAAACCGTAGTCGCGGACGAACTGCTGGAAAAGGCCGTTCAGGCCATCATCACAGCGACCAGAACAGGAAAGATCGGGGACGGAAAAATCTTCGTCTCCGGGATCGATGAAGCCATCCGCATCCGCAATGGCGACCGCGGCGTGGCTGCGCTTTAAGGCAGTTTTCGCAATTACTGTGGCCTGATAAAAATCGCTTCGGTCTACATCAATTGCGAAACTGCCCGGAACTCTTTCGTCACCAATTCCTCGGCCCTTAAGCCCGCAGTTCAGGGGCTTGTCGCGGCGGAAGCGTTAGTAGCACTCATAGAGGAACCCACGCCTCAAAACAGAGATGTGGGCTGCCGTCTCAATAGTGCTACCAACGATTTCGTTACTACAGGCTCTAGCCGGGTTGAGGAGAAGTACTACAAGATTGATTTTGGGTACGGTAGGGGCACCCTTCTTTATTGCGCTTTCGGTCGACATGAAACCTGCATTCACGTCTCACCAGCAGCTACGAGAGCACTATCAGGCGGAGATGGCCGCCATGCGTCAGTCCTTCGAGCGTACCGGCAACGGTGTGCTCTGCATCCGACGCCGCGCCTTGGTTGTCGACTGCCTGTTGGAGCCGCTGTGGCAGTTCGAGAGCGGCTCTACCCTACCCGCCGGGATCGCACTGGTGGCGATCGGCGGCTTTGGCCGCAAGGAGCTCTTCCCTTCCTCCGACGTCGACCTTCTCTACCTTTGCGCCGACGAAAAAGTGGAGGATGCGCTGCGCGAGACCGTCCGCGGCTGTAACCAGGGAATGTGGGATCTCGGCCTGCGCGCCAGCCCCATGATCCGCACTCTCAAAGAATGCGACCGCTACGACCCTGAAAACATAGAGTTCACCCTTTCCCTTCTCGACCGCCGCTTCATCGCCGGCGACCACAGCCTCTACCAGTCTCTAACCACGCAAATTCTTCCCGAAGTCGCGCTGCGCGACTGGAACGGCATTGTCCATCGGCTTGCCGAACTGGCCCGCGTTCGTCATCAAAAATACGGCAATACCATCTTCCATCTCGAACCAAATATCAAAGAGTGTCCCGGCGGTCTGCGCGATCACCAACTGGCCCACTGGCTCAACCTGATGCACCACGTTCGCGAAAACAAGGCCTGGCCCACCAGCTTCGGAAACTCCCTATACGCGGTGCATAACGACGCTGCGGCGGCGTTTGAGTTTCTCAGCGCGACGCGCTGCTTTCTGCACTTCCGCAGCGGCCGCGACGACAACAGCCTCGATTGGCATGCACAGGACGAAGCCGCCGCCCAGAGCATCGGCCTCGAAACCAAAGGCACCTCAGATCCCGCCTACTGGATGCGCACGTATTACCGCCATGCACGCACGGTCTATCGCCGCGCGATCTTGCTCATGGAGGCTCTGCCGCCGGCGCGACAGTCTTTCTACCGCCCCCAGAGACGCAAGCGCACGCCGATTCCAGGCACCGACTTCATGGTCCAGGACGGTCGCATCGATGTCTCCGAATCTTCGCTGCTCACCGGCCCCGAAGGGATTCTCCGCGTCTTCGCCATGGTTGCGGCGCACGGCTACCGGTTGACACAAAACGCCGAAGATCGCCTTGCCGACGCGCTCCCGGTGCTCGATGTGCACATCCCCGAAGGGCCCTTCCTGTGGAACAGTCTGCGCGAAATTCTGCTCGGGCCCCACGCCGCGCACGCGTTGCGCACCATGCATGCTCTGGGCATCCTGGAGTTGCTCATCCCCGAGTTCCACGGCATCGACGCCCTGGTCATCCGCGACTCGTATCATCGCTACACCGTCGACGAGCACACCTTTCTGGTCATCGATAATGTGCATGCCCTGCGCCAGCCGCACCTCGCCTGGGAGCGGCGCTTTTCCACCCTGCTGGCGGAGATCGACCGCCTCGACCTCTTCTTCCTGGCGGTGCTTATGCATGACACCGGCAAGGCTCGCCGCACCGGCGAACACACGGTGCAAAGCGTGGAATTGGCCGATAGCCTGCTCGCCCGGCTGGAGCTGGATGCCGAAGAACGCGATCTTGTGAGACGGCTGATCCGCAATCACCTGGAAATGTCGATGGCCCTGCGCCGCGACATCTTCGACGCCGAAACCATTCACGCCTTCGCCGAAAAGGCGGCTTCGCAGACCCACCTCAAAATGCTCTGCCTGATGACCTACGCCGACATCAAGGCGGTCAACCCCGACGCCCTAACACCGTGGAAGGCGGATAGCCTGTGGCAGCTCTATATCGCCACTTCCAATTTTATGGACCGCAGTGTCGACCAGGAGCGCTATCGCGCCGATGTCGACCCCTCGCTGCTCAAGCGGATTCTTACTCTGGCCCCGGAGAGCGCCCCCCAACTGCGCAGCTTTCTCGAAGGCTTTCCCCAACGCTACCTGCAAACGCGCATGCCGGAGCAGATTCGCGACCACTTCCAGATGGCTTTGGAGCTAGCGCAGTCGTCCGCTCAGATCCACCTGCGTACGCTGCGCCAGTCCTACGAACTCACCGTCATTACCAGGGATCGGCCCCTGCTCTTTGCCGACATGGCGGGTGCGCTCTCCTCCTGGGGCATGAACATTGTCAGGGCGGAGGCGTTCTCCAACGACGCCGGCATAATCGTCGACACCTTTCAATTCTCCGACCCCTTCCGAACGCTGGAGCTCAATCCTTCTGAGGTGGATCGCTTCCGCGACAGCCTGCGCGACGTGATCTCCCTGAAAACTCCCATCGAGGTCCTGCTGCGACGGCGCCAGGCCGTCCGCGCCCCCATCATGGTCAAGGTTGAGACACGCCTGGAATTCGATAACACTGCTTCCACCCACAGCACCCTGCTGCAGGTGGTCGCCCAGGATGGCCCCGGTCTCCTGCGCCAGATCGCCACGACCCTGGCCGCGCACAATTGCAATATCGAGGTGGCCCTGATCGATACCGAGGGGGAGATCGCCATTGACGTCTTCTATCTCACCATCGGCGGCGCCAAACTCGACCAGGCGACCCAGCAGCAGCTCCAAGCAGCTCTGTTTCTGGCCGTCGAGGAACTCCGCCCCGCGCACGCCACGTGAAAGGCACTTTTGGGCGTAGACTAAGCGGCCAGTCCCGGCGCGGTTTCTCCCCCGGAAAAGCCCCACTTCGCTACACTCGCCGGTGCCGGGCCGGAGTGAAAATGATCTACCATCCAATGAGCGCATAGTGAGATTAGGCCGAGTCCATCAAGAAGTACTTTCGCCTGCGCCGCCACTCCCGGCACCGGCCCGCCTTCGCTCGCGCCAAGGACGAGCTTCGCGCCCGCACCAAAGCGTTTTCCGCCTCCACCACGCTTGATTCGCAGACCGCCAGCTTCATCCGCCTCTTCCATACCATTTGGACCGGTTCCAGCGAACGGGCTTTCAACGTGCGCCTGCTGTGCTGGGTCCGGATGCTGGAGCACCACGATCTGCTGCGCCTGGATTTTCAGGAGACCTTTCAAGCCATGCTCGCCGGGCTCGACTCCGTGGGCCTGCTGGCCGAAGCGGGCTTGCCTAAGCACCACCAGATATTTTCTGAAGGGCTCCGCCGGATCTTCAATCGCCTCCTGCCTTCGGCGATGGACGTGTCGGATAGTTCGCGCCTGGTGGTCTCGCTCTTTGCCCATTCCCGCCATGTCGAACGCTTCCTCGATCTGCCCCAGCCTCTCTTCGAACGCCTGCTGATCCTGCTCGCGCCACCGCCCACGGGTGGTGGGCCACGCTCGTCTCCTCGCCTGCAAAGCGATTTGCGCCAGGCGCTGTGTCTGATCGCCACCCGCTCCGCGGGCCGTGGCGTGACCGCTGCCATGCGCGAGCGGGGCGGCCACTGGGAAGTGCAGAACTCACCCTTCTACCACCTGATTTTTGCTACCCAGGATCTGGTGCGCGCCCCGGACGCCGCTTCCGCCGCCCCTCTCTTTGAGGCTTGGAAAGCAGCCGTCACCACTTGCCGCAAAGAACTTGGCCAGGTGCGGTTGGGCATGGAGACCACCGGGGTGAGCGCCGACCTGGTGCTCGACCTGCGGAGTATTGAACTGGCGCTGATGCGCATGCACGGGCTGGCCAGAATTCTTACCTTCGGCAGTGCGCCCCTCCCCACGGTTGCGGATAGTTCCACGGCCGCCCGCAATCTGCTGAACCAGCTCATCGAGGGCCGTCTCGAAGATAAGCGCGTCTCCGTCCTGCTCAAGCAGAACCTGAATCTTCTGGCGCGCAAAACCGTGGAGCGCACCGGCCGGAGTGGCGAGCACTACATCGCCCACACGCGCAAGGAGTACTGGCAAATGTGGCTGGCCGCCGTCGGTGGCGGGCTGCTAACCGTATTGACGGCGGCCTTCAAAATGCGCATCGTCGAGCAGCATTTCCCGCTCTTTGTCGAGGGCTTTCTGACCGGCACCAATTATGCAATCAGCTTCATCTTGCTACAGGTGTTCGGCCTGGTGCTGGCCACGAAACAGCCTTCTGCCACGGCCGCTACCTTTGCCGGCATTGTCCGCAACAATCCGGGCAACGCCAGCTGGAGCAAGATCTCAGACTTTACCGCACGCATCAGCCGGACCCAGTTGGCGGCCGCCATCGGTAACGTGACCGCGGTTTGCATCGGCTCGGTTGCGCTGGAACGCCTGTGGCGGGTGATGTTTGCAGAACACTACCTACCGGCGGAGAGTGCGCGGCACGTCTACGAGGCGCTTCATCCTTTTGCCTCCGGGACCATCATCTACGCGGCGGGCACGGGCGTGATCTTGTGGGCTGCGGCGCTCATAGGCGGCTGGTGCGAAAATTTCGCCGTCTTTCACCGCCTGACTGAAGCTGTCTCCCAACATCCCTTTGGCCATCGCGTTGGGCAGCCAAGCATGGCCCGGTTGGCCGCCTGGATTGAGTTCAATCTTGCCGGTTGGAGCACCAGCATTGCGCTGGGCTATCTGCTAGGGTTTGTGCCTGTGATTGCGCGCTTTTTCGGCATACCCTTCGATGTCCGCCACGTGACCCTGTCGACCGGCACCTTGGCGCTGGCCGCCGCCCGTTTCGGCACCAGTTCCTTTGGCAAGGACTGGTTCTACTACGCCATCGCCGGCATCGGTGTGACCTTCGTACTGAACCTCGGCGTCAGCTTTTCCATCGCATCCTTTGTGGCCCTGCGCGCCTACGACGTCAGCCGCCGCGAGCAGTTATTGCTGCTCCGCTATCTGCTCCGCCAGATCGTTCGTTCTCCGCTAAAATTCCTTTTTCCCGTAGACCGGGACACCCCCCCGGTCTCCATCCTCACCGCCGCGCCGGAAGAAAAATAGACAGCAAGGCGGTTGGTAACCCAGCGCGCAGTGCTGGATAGGTTTTCTGAACTAAATCCAGTCCCGAAGGGACGGCTGAGATTGAACTACCACGCAGTGCTGGATGCTGGGTTGGGAGTGGAGTATGGAGACTAAATCCAGTCCCGCAGGGACGGCTGAAAGTAGCCCAGGACGCCAGCCCTGGGTAGACACAACAGCCAGGAATAGTCCCGCCAGGGACGGCTGAGAATATCCCAGGACGTGAGTCCTGGGCTTCCTATCTGGGGCTGGCGAGTCCGCGCGGGAGTCCACAGTCCTTGTGATCCAACAGGGACGCCCTCAGTGTTCTTCGATTCCATGCACGGTAAGAAATTTCTTGAATTCCTCCTCGAAGCTAATCCGCTTGTGATGTTCAGCCTGACCTTCGATGTATTTCACCGTCGCCACTCGTTGCGAAACTCCGATCGAGAAAGCTCCGTATCCCTCTTGCCACGCAAAGCTCTTTAGCTTTGGAAAACTCTCGTGAAGCCATTTAGAGGATCCCGATTTAACCAATTGGACGGCCTTGGCAACGGAAACAGTCCGCGGCAAGGAAAGCAACAAATGGACGTGGTCCGCGGCTCCACCAACGGCCAATGCTGGAATTCCATTCTCCCGGGCGATGCCGCCCATATAGCGGTGAAGCATTTCCTGGATGTCTTCGCGAATCATCGGCCGCCGTTCTGCGGTCGAGAACACCACGTGAACCAAGCAACATGTGTGACTGTGAGACATGATTACAGCCGCGAATTCGTATTCTCATTCGAGTGTACCCAGGACGGTGTCCTGGGGTATTCTCAGCCGTCCCTGGCGGGACTGTTCCTGGCTCTCATGTCTACCCAGGACTGACGTCCTGGGTATTCTCAGCCGTCCCTTCGGGACTGGTCGCGATACACCCTTGATGACTCAATTCGTGCTTAAGCGAGTGCCTCAGCCGTCCCTTCGGGACTGAGTCGCAGTTCCAAAGGCCCATCTCTCTTCGGAATGGAGAAGATCTGCGGCGTTTCGCTACCCGGCTTTACTTGGCGGCCTGCTTGGCGTCGGGCTTATCGTTCAGCGCGTAAATGACCTCGCCTGGCTTGGCGTAGCGCAGAATCACCCGCGCCTCGTGTTCGATGGCGTTTGGGTCTGATTGCAGATGCTGCACATGGTCCTGCAGGCGGCTATTCTCCTGCTGCAATTGCAGGATCTCCTTCTTCAGCGTCTGGTCCTGATTGCGCTTCTGTTGATAAGCCGATAATCCGTTAGCCCCGAAGATCACGTGATAGCCGAGCGAGACGGCAATGACAATGGCCACCGCGGTCGCCACCCGGCGGCCTGAGCGGGAAAAAAACGATGAGGCTCTGTCCCTCAAACTCTGCTGCTGGGTTTCGTTTTCTATTTTCACGGTCACCTCGCAATCCCCGAATTTCCTGTGCAGCTTGGTGGCTTCGGCACACTTCATGCGGCTTTCTTTAATGAAAGCCGCACACGCGGTCGTGTCCAGTGCAGAGTACAGGAAATTCGGGTTCGCCTGCTCTATCTTCTCAGTGAACGTCTGTTTCGCCTCATCGCTCAAGTGGAAGTTTTCCCGCTTCGGAGAGAAGGAACCATACTTGATAAACCCACGCGGAGATCTCTTATGACCGATTTTCAAATCATTCTCTCCACCTGCGCCGATCGCGAGCAGGCCGAACGCATAGCCCATCGCCTGCTCGAGCTGCATCTGGCTGCCTGCATCAATATCCTGCCTGGCGTGCAATCGATTTACCGCTGGCAGGGAGGCATCGAATCCGCTGCCGAAGTGCTCATGCTGATCAAGACCCGCTCTACCCTCACCCGTGAGGTCCAATCGACCATCGCCGGCCTTCACTCCTACGAAGTTCCCGAATTCCTGGTACTCCCGGTCTCGGGCGGTTCAGAATCTTATCTTGGCTGGCTGGAGACGAGTCTGCGCTAGTTCCGCAGTTTTTTTGTTATGCTTCAAGATGATCTTGAGCCCGGTCGTCCCCTATGCGGCTTCTGTTCCTGGCTTTCGCAATCAGTTTTTGCGCATTACTGTGGGTGGCTTTCTCGGTCGCCCGGCATATTCGGCGGCATGGACAGCCAAGCCCCGCCGACGCTTCGCTTGAGCCGGAGGGCGTTCCCGCTCCTTCGGAATCACGCCGGCCTTGACGCCCGGCGTACATGAATAAACTCCCGGCGGTCATCCGCCAGGATCTAGTACCCCCCCGGCCTGGTTCGAAAGGGAGAGTGAAAGATGCAAGAGATCGGTTTTAAACAGCACAGCCTTCGCGCCCTGCCCGTGCCCCGCATAGCCTGGAAGACAGTAATCGCCGTCGTCCTGGCTACCGCCCTGGTGGCCATTTGCGCCCACATCGCCATGCCCCTCGGCTTCACGCCGATTCCGGTCACTATGCAGACCTTCGCCGTGCTGTTGCTGGGATTGCTCTTCAGTCCGGGAGCAGCGTTTGCTTGCCTGGCGCTTTACCTGGTAGAAGGCGCCCTTGGCCTGCCCGTCTTCAGCCCCCATGGTCCCGGCGGCATAGCCCAGTTGCTCGGCCCCAGCGGCGGATATCTGCTCTCGTATCCCTTCGCCGCCGCGCTGGCCAGCCTGCTCTATCGCCGTGGCCAGCGCCGCTTCGTGGTCGCCATCGCGGCAGCAGGACTTGCCAGCATTCTTATCCTTGCCGCCGGCGCCACCTGGCTTGGCCTTCTCAGCCACTTGCGCTTTTCCGTTGTCTTCGCCCAATCCATCGCTCCGTTCCTTTTTGGCGATGCCGTGAAAGTGGTGGCCGCGACCGCCTGCGTTAGTCTCCTGGGATCCTTTGGCGATGTTTCACCCAATCGAGCTCTTTGAGGTCCTTTACCTATCGCGGCGGTGACCGCGTTACGTCCAAGTAACTGCCGATGTTCTCAGAAAGGATTTTGTGACCACTACTCCGATTTCGCTTCCGCCCGATGCCCCCGCCAAAGGTCTTACCACGGCGCCGGGCGCGGTCAGGGAGATCTCGATCGCTCACAGTCCGGACTCCGACGACGCCTTCATGTTCTATGGCCTTGCTACGGGCAAGATTCGCGTGCCCGGCTACAAGTTCACTCATACTCTTTGCGATATCGAGACCCTGAATCACAAGGCGATGGACGAGGCTTTTTACGACGTAACCGCAATCTCCTTCCACGCCTATCCCTACGTGCAGAAGGACTATGCGCTCATGGCCTGTGGCGGCAGCGTGGGGGAAAACTACGGCCCCATGATCGTCGCCAGCCATCGGATTGCGGCCGATCAGATCGGTCGCGTGCGCGTGGCTATTCCCGGAACCCTGACCACCGCCTATCTGGCACTGAAATTGTTTGCGCCGGAGATTGAAACCGCCACCGTTCCTTTTGACAAGATCATTCCTGAAGTAGTCGCGGGCAACTTCGACGCCGGGCTTATCATCCACGAAGGCCAGCTCACGTATGCTGCCAGCGGTTTGCACAAGGTCATCGATCTCGGCCAATGGTGGCGGGAACAAACCGGGCTTCCCTTGCCGCTTGGCGGCAACGCCATTCGTCGCAGCCTGGGCCAGGACGTCATGCTCACGGTGACCCAGGCCCTGCGCGAGAGCATCCAGCACGCGCTCGACCACCGCGAAGCCGCGCTCGAGTATTCCATGCAGTTTGCCCGCGACCTCGACCCGCAAATGGCAAACCGCTTCGTCAGCATGTACGTGAACGAGCGCACCCTCAATTACGGCGAAGACGGGAAAGAAGCCATTCGCAAGCTTCTCACCATGGGCCATGAGCGCGGCATCATTCCCCACCCGGTCCGCGTGGACTTCGTCGGCTAGCCGCTCTTCGCACATCGCTCAGCCAATGACGGGTGCCCAGTCAGCGATCTCGGCTCTGTGGTTAGGATAGAGTCCAACGACAACACACAGATTTACTTGTCATCGTCATCGTCCTGCTCCCGCCCCCTCTGAGGATGCGCCAGCATCGCCGGCAGCGGCTTGTTGCCCATCGCATCCCGCCACAGGATGACATTCAACACACGCGGATCCGCCCGGTCTTCGTGGGTGAAATCCATGTGGCTCGACGCCTGCGCACCCGGGGCCTTGGGGCCGTTCGCCTGGTACAACAATCCGTTGTCCCGATTGCGATAGTCCGCTTCATAGGGTGGTTGGTCGCCGGCGCCGGTAAACAAAGGCGCCATCGGTGGGGCGAAGGCGTCGTTGTTATTCATCGGCGGCAAGCCTAACAGCTCTTCCATCGTCCGCACCACGCTCACCGTGGTGTAGAAGGTGCTGTCCACCAGGGGCTGCGCGAGGCGTGGCGAGTACTTGCTCACCACCAGGACAACGCTGCGATGGGCCTCCACATGGTCCGCCCCGTTCTGAGCATCGTCTTCCAGGATGAAAAACGCCGTGTCCTCCCAATAAGGGCTGTGGGCAATCGCCTCCACCGCTCGTCCCACCGCCAGGTCGTTGTCCGCGACCGAAGCCTTGGGCGTTGGCATCCCAGGAGTGGTTCCCGCGGTGTGATCGTTGGGTAGCCGAAGCTGTATGAACTGCGGCATCGTATCCCGCCCTTGCCCCCGCTCCTGCACCCACTGGCGAAAGTGAGTCAGAAACTCCTCCACCCGCAACTGATCGGGAAAGCTCAGCTCAAAGTCAGGATATTTCGGGTCGAAGTGACCCACCAACTCGGGCTTGGTGGGCACATTCTCTTTAATCAGCGGAATCGGCCAGGGATAGCGACTGGTGCCGCCACCGTAGTTCGGCGGCAGCGCCTCTCCGTGCCGGATTTCGCCGCGCACTCCGCACTGCGCCGGCTCCGGTTCGGGCGTCCCCTGCGTAGGGGAAGCCCCCTTGGGCGTGCTATCGGGATTGGCACAGAACGTGGTCGATATGAACTCCCCAAAGTGATACAGGCTCTTGCCGTTGCGCGCCAGATCGCTCCAGATATATCCGCTGTTGGGCTCGTTGACATCCGAAATGCCTTCGCGCAGCGGATAGCCGTTCTCCACCACGCCCTCGTAATCGTAGACTCGCTGCTGCCCGCGATAGCTCTGTTGCCACGTCTTCTCCGTGTAGTCGCTGGAAATCGCGGCATTCGACCACACGTGCCCGTCGCCCGAAACCTCACCTGAATCGTAAAAATTGTCCAGCACGCCAAACTGCCGCGCCAGCTTGTGTTCATTGGGCGTAATCTCCTCGCCGTACATGGTGAGCCCGGGCATCCCGTTGCCCACGCCCAGATCCCCGAGGATCTGATCATAGGTCCGGTTTTCCTTGATGATGTAGATCACATGACGGATGGGGTTGGTCCCGTTGCGAAACGCGATCTTCGCTTGCGCGGCCTTCATCATATTCGTCTCTATCACGGTGCGCGTCATTTGCTCGCGCCTGGCTTCGATCTCCGCCAGGTCGATGGCCGCAATCGACCCATGCAGCAGGGTGGCAATGTACGTAGAGCTGCCGCTGCGCGCACTCCCAGGGACCCGCGGCTGTGGCATATTATTTGGCCCCGTGCCCTGGCCCTTGGCGGTCGCCACGTAAAGCGTATTGCCCTCTACCGCCATCGCCGTCGGATACCACTCGGTCGGAACCCAACCCACGGCGCGGATCTCCGGCCCCGCTGCTTGCCGTGCGCTGAGATCAAAGACCGCTACCGCATCGGAGCCAGTGTTGGCGGCAAAGAGCCGCTTGCCGTCCTTTGAAACCGCAACCGCATCCGGCATGGCGCCGAAGTAGCTCTGCCCCGGCAACCGCGTGTCATAGAGGCTCTGGAGCTTAAGTTCGTCGCCTCCGACCCGCATCGCGGCCACCGCATCCCGGTTGGCCAGCGCCACGTAAAGAATCCGCTCATCCGGGCTCCAGGCAAACGCGGCCGGATGGGAACTGGGCAAAGTGGCTTGCTGCGGAGCAAGCAGCAGCAGTTTCTTAACCACCTTCCCGTTGTTTAAGTCCAGCTCCGCGACCGCGGAACCGTTCCATAATGCGACGAACGCCCGGCTTCCCGACCGGTTGACCGCAATGGAGATGGGGTACGTAGAGGGCACAACCTTTCCCTCGGAAAGGTCAAAGCGCCGCAGCACCTTGCCCGTGCCCCCATCCATCAGCAGAACATCGTCGGAGAGATTGTCCGCCACCAACAATTCATCGCTCCCGCCCGTCCCCTTCCGTACCGCAATTCCCGCTGGCGAGGGAATCGCAGTGCCGGCCGGTGGCGCGGCCCCGATCCGATTCTGCAGCTTGCCCGGCGCCAATTGCTGCAAGGGAACAGGAAGCAGTTTCTCCGGCGTCACCTTGCCGTCGCTGAAGTTGTAAACGGCAATGGCATTGCCGGTCTCGTCTTTACCTTTCCCCTCGGGCGCGGTGAGCGAGTCGAAGACCGCATACAGATGGGTGCCATCCTTGCCGAAGGCCAGCCCCGAATACAGCGTCTGCGGCAGCCCTGTCGCGCGTTCGCGGCTCAGGGAAATCCGTCACCGTCCCGGTCTTGATGTCCAACACCGCAATCGACTGCTGATATCGCGATTCGAAGGTGCCGTAACCGGCGTTCACTACGGCCAGGTATCTCCCATCAGGCGAAACAGCCGCCGTCATAGGGAGGCTGTTCAGCATCTGCGGAGACCCAGGCGCCGGCTCCACCAGTTCCTTGCTGGTGGGCAGGTCGATGGTCCGGCTCGGGAGCTGTGCCTGAAGGGCCGGCAACGAAGCCATCAGGGCTAGCAGAGCCAGTCGAGGCGCAGCCGACGAAAGTCGTAGAAAGTTCGCCATCACCCACACTCCCGAACGCACAGATTCAGATGCAAACCGCCCGGTCATAAGTATGACTAATTCTCATTACAAAACTCTTACGAACGGACAATCGGGGCCCTGTTAGGTTCAAGTTACGGGGCACATCGAAAGGGCCCTCTTTCAGATCATGTCGACCGAACTCATAGAACCCTCCACCACCATATCGTTTGTCCCGGCAGCTGAAACCTGCGAGGAACACGCCGCTGTGGCCCGGCCCGCGAAAAAGCACAATGAGGTGCCGGTTCTTGGCCGCGACACACAAGCCAATCAGACCAACTGGGTGACCACCGGCTTCATGGTGGCCTTTCATGTGCTCGCCGTGGCCGCTCTCTTCATGTTTACCTGGAAGGGTCTCTTCTGCTTCATTGCGCTCTGGGTACTCGCCATCAACATGGGCATCGGCATGGGCTACCATCGCCTGCTCACGCATCGCGGCTACCGCACGCCCAAGTGGCTGGAGTATTTCCTGGCCATCTGCGGCACTCTCTCCCTGGAAGGCGGACCCATCTTCTGGGTTGCCACGCACCGGGTTCATCACCAGCTTACCGACCGCGAAGGCGACCCGCACACCCCGCATGATGGCGGATGGTGGTCCCACGCCGGTTGGATTCTCTCCGGCGATGCTCTGCACCACGAGACCGCGCTCATGGCCCGCTACGCACCCGATCTGGCCAAGGATCGCTTCATGGTCTGGCTGAGCAAATACCATTACGTTCCCCTGGTCACGGTGGGGCTCGCCCTCCTTGCCTTCGGCGGATGGTCTTGCGTGATGTGGGGCATCTTCCTGCGCGTGACGCTTGGCCTGCATGCCACCTGGCTGGTCAACTCCGCCACCCATATGTGGGGCTCCCGGCGCTTTTCGACCCGCGACGAATCGCGCAACAACTGGTGGGTGGCTCTGCTCACCGGCGGCGAAGGCTGGCACAACAATCACCATGCCCACCCCGTCTCCGTCAGGCACGGCCTTACCTGGTGGGAGTTCGATCCCAACTTCTACGGCATCTGGATCCTGCAGAAGCTCGGACTAGCCACCAACGTCAAAGTGGCGCAGTTCGATCCCCATGACCCACGCCCCGCGGGCGTCTCCTAACCACCGAGGACAAGCTGGCTGCCAACCTGGGCGCGACTTCGGTCGCGCCCTTCCCTTTGTGGAGGTAAGACGCCGCTATACTTTTCCTTAGGGCTTACCGGGTATGCGCATCACCAGACGCAGAAATGCGATCGTTCTTTCCATCACTCTCGGCGCCTGCCTTGTCGCCCTTGCCATCGCCCTGAACGTCGGCTGGGTGATCATCAGCTTGCGCAGTGTCATCCTGCTGGTGATTGGCATCCTCTTCTTCCTGCTGCTCATCGCCGGGCTGGTTCTGAACACCATCTTCCTGGTGAGGGAGGTAAAGCGGAACGAGCGCCACGACAGCTTTCTCAATGCCGTCACCCATGAACTCAAGACGCCCATTACCTCCATCCGCCTCTATCTGGAAACCCTGCAGCGCCACGAGTTGCCGCAATCCAAGCGGGAGGAGTTCTACGAAATCATGCTCTCCGATACTGAGCGGCTCCTGGCTACCGTGGAGCAGGTGCTCAAGGCCGGAGAGGTGGGCCAGCGCGGGCGTAACCAGGTTCGGCTCCGGCTGCTCTTTGATGACATGGTCCGCGACTGCATCCGCACCACCCTCCAGCGTTACCACCTCCAGGAATCGACCATTCGCCTCACCGTAGATCCGGATGCGCAGCAGCTCGCCGTGGTGGGCAACCCGGAAGACCTCCGCACCGCTGTCCTCAACGTGCTCGACAACGCGGTCAAGTATTCGCCCGAAGGGCCCCAACTCGAAGTGCATCTCGCTCTCGAGGGCGACGCATGGATGATGCTCACAGTCTCCGATCATGGCCTGGGCATTGCTGCTCCGCACTTAAAGCGAATCTTCAAGCGCTTCTACCGCGTCCCGGCGCGCAATGTCTTCCGCATCAAGGGCACCGGGCTGGGCCTCTTCCTGGTCCGCTCCATCGCCCGCCAGCATGGGGGTGACGTGGTCGCTGAATCGGAGGGCGAAGGACGCGGCGCCACCATCCGCCTGCAGCTGCCGCGTGCGCTCTCCAGCGCCACCAAAGAGGCTCTCCAGTGAGCCATCTGGCCAATATCCTGGTGGTCGAAGACGAGTCTCACTTGGCGCAGGGCCTGCTGTTCAATCTGCGCGCCGAGGGTTACACCGTGCAGCTGGCGGTGGATGGCGAGACCGCTCTGGAGATGATCGCCGCCGACTCTATCGATGCCGTCATCCTGGACGTCATGCTTCCCGGACGGGATGGCTTCTCCGTCGCCGCGGAGCTGCGGGCGCAACAGAATTTCGTGCCCATCCTCATGCTCACGGCGCGCAGCCGTCCCGAAGACGTGCTCAACGGATTCAGCGCCGGGGCCGACGATTACCTGCCTAAACCCTTCGATCTTTCCATCCTGCTGGCGCGTCTCAACGGTCTTCTACGCCGCATGGCGTGGCTCCGCCCGGCGCTCCCCACCGAGCCGGCCCAGCCGCCGCGCGCAGCCGGGTCGCCCTCCGCCTTCACCTTCGCCGGGCGCACCATCCACTTTGCTTCGCTCCAGCTCACCACCCCGGATAAGACCATCCGCCTTACCCTGATGGAGTGCGACCTGCTGCGCTATCTTGTCCTCAACCAGGGCCGCATCATCTCCCGCAAGGAGTTGCTGGAGCAGGTTTGGCGGGTCCACGAGGACACCGATACCCGCGCCATCGACAACTTTATGGTCCGCCTGCGCCGTTATATTGAAGACAATCCAGCCGAGCCTGTCTTCCTCGAGACGGTACGCGGTATCGGCTATCGCTTCCTTCCCCGGGTGCCGGCCGATGCGTCCGGCGAGCGCGAAGTAACACCGAAGTAACACCTTTTCGCCATTGTCACCCTTGTATGCCAAGGGCACACTTCCAACTAGCAGCATGCTCTCCCTCCTTTGGGTGCGCCGGCACAGTCGATACATCTTTCCACGTCGAAAGATATCGCCCGGACGTTACGCGCGGCGGCTTTTCCAAGCGCACCCCTTCTATCCCCCGCCTTTTCTCCCCACAGGGTATTGAGTTAGCGTCCGCGCACCTCTCGCCATGCCCTCATGGCTGAAACTGTCTTAAACTGTAGCCAGTCGATCGGGATCTCGCCTGTGCGCATTTTTACCCGCTATATCTGGAATGAAGTCCTCTCCCATGCCTTCCTCGGGGGTGCGCTCTTCACCTTCATTCTGTTCATGAAGTATGTTGGCCAACTGCTCGAAATGGCAGCGCGCAACAGCGCCTCTCTGGGCGCCGTGGCCAAAGTTTTCCTGTTCATGCTCCCCAACGTCCTGATTCTGACCATTCCCATGGCCGTGCTCGTCGGGGTGCTGCTCGGCCTCAGCCGCCTCGCCGCTGACAGCGAGATCACCGCCATGCGGGCGGTGGGCATCGGCGTCTGGTTCTTTGTCCGCGTGGTCTCGGTCATCGCAATTCTCTGCTGGGGAGTCTCGCTGGCCGTTTCGCTCTACATAGCTCCCAAAGCGACCGCAGCCCTGTTACAGCTGGAAGATTCGCTCAAGAACCAACAGGCCTCGTTTGAGGTTGAGCCGCGCGTCTTTTACGAAGACTTCAAGAATTATGTGCTCTACGTGCAGGATATCCGCGCCGGCGCAGGCGCCTCGCGATGGCAGCGCATCTTCCTCGCCGACTTGAGCGATCCGGTCTCACCCAAAGTCACCACCGCCGAGGATGCAGTAGTGGCCAACGGCCCCGACAACACGCTGCTGATGCGTTTACGCAATGGCACCGAGCACGAAGAAGTAAAAAACGCCGACGGCAGCACCCAATACCAGGTCTCTACCTTTACGGAATCCGAACTACCGCTGGCCATCGGCACCCAGGAAGATACCCACATCGGCAAAAGTGACACCCCTATCCTTGCCATGAGCAACCATGTGCTCTACGAGCACACCAAGGGTCCCGATGGCCGAACCTACCTGATCGAACTGCACAAGCGATTCGCCTACCCCGCGGCCTGCCTGGTTTTGATGCTGATCGGTATTCCCCTCGGCGTTGCGTCGCGGCGCGGCGGCAAGAGCGCCGGGTTTGTGGTGACCATCGCGTTGGTCTTCATTTACTACTTTCTCTCTTTGATCGGTGTTTCGCTCGCGCGCCAGGGTAAGGTTCCAGTCTTCGCCGGGGTGTGGGCGGCAAACATACTCTTCGCCCTTTCCGGCCTGCTGCTGCTGCGCCAGATGGGGGTGGGCGGAGGACCAGGCATCCAATTCGCCTCCATCGTCAACAGATTCAAGAGCGCGCGGCTGTTGCCCGCTAGAAGCGAACGCAGCAAGCGAGAGCGCGACGCGCACGACCGGGGCCGCTTTCCCCTCATTCTCGATGAGTATGTGCTGCGCGAGTTCTTAACTACCTTCGCCATGGTGCTGGTCAGTTTCGTTCTGTTGATGCTGGTCTTCACCTTCTTTGAGCTGCTGAGCGACATCATCCGCAATCGCACGCCGCTGGTCACGGTCGGCGAATATCTGGCCTACCTGACTCCCAGCATGATCTACACCATCACACCGCTGGGTGTTCTGGTTGCGGTGCTGGTCACCTTCGGCGTCCTCACCCGAACCAGCGAGTTGACCGCCATGAAGGCTACCGGCATCAGCCTGTACCGCGTGATGGTGCCCGTCGTGGTGGTGTCGGCGCTGCTTGCTGTTGCCCTCTTCCTTTTTGATGAGTCGTACCTTCCCACCGCCAACCGGCACCAGGAGGCGCTGCGCAGCGTGATCAAGGGCAGACCGGCGCAAACCTTCCTTCGCCCCGACCGGAAATGGATCTTCGGCCGCCAGGATCCAGGCAAGCCCGGGCGTATTTTCTATTACCAGTTCTTCGATCCGGAACAGGATCGCTTCGCCAATCTCACCGTCTTCGAATTCAACCCCGAGAACTTTTCTCTTTCCCGCCGCATCTTCGCCTCCAACGCCCACTGGGAGCCGCTCATCCAGCAATGGGTCTTTGAGCATGGGTGGGAGCGGCGGTTCGATGGCGAAGCAGTCAGCAGTTATAGCCAGTTCAACGTCGAAAGCTTTCCCGAGATCACCGAGCAACCTCAATACTTCACCAAACAAGCCCTGCAGTCGCAGGAAATGACCTTCGGTGAACTGGAGCGCTATATCCGCGACCTGGGGCAAAGCGGCTTCGACACCAAGCAACTCAGCGTCCAGCTCAATCTCAAGCTCGCTAATCCGCTGGTCACCCTGGTGATGGCGGTGCTGGCCATTCCCTTCGCTCTATCCATGGGTAAACGCGGGTCGCTGACCGGCATAGCTGCCGCCATTGGGCTGGCCATCGCGTACTTGTTGGTCACGCAAACGTTTGAAGCCCTGGGCAACGTGAACTTCTTGCCTACTCTGCTGGCGGCATGGTCGCCCGATCTGCTCTTCGCCCTTGCCGGAGCTTATCTGCTGCTGCGCACGCCAACCTGATGCGCGTCGCAAGCCGTTGCTCTGTATGCACCACAAGTGAAAATGCCGCAGGGCCGAGCTTAGAATAGAAGCCAGCATGCTTGCTCCGCTCCGGCCTCTCTTCCCATACCTGCGCCGCTATTCCCGCGACTTCGTCTGGGGCGGATTATCCGTGGTGGTCTCGAATGCCATCTGGATCCTTTTCCCCCAGGTCATCCGCATCGCCATCGACGATCTGAACCAGGGCGTCACCCGGCAAAAGATTTTCTACTATGCCGGACTGCTGGTCCTGATCTCTGCCGCCAAGGGCGTCTTCCTCTTCCTTACCCGCTGGATCATCATCGGCATTTCCCGGGAGATCGAGTTCGATCTGCGCAACGATCTCTTCCGCCATCTGGAGCGGCAACCGGCAGCTTACTTTCAGCAGCATCGTACCGGCGACATCATGGCCCGCATGACCAACGACCTGAATGCAGTGCGCATGCTGCTGGGCCCGGCCATCATGTACAGCGCCAACACCGTCCTGTTCTCCGTCGGTGCCTTGTATTTTCTGCTTCGCATCAGCCCCTGGCTGACCCTGGTGGCGTTGGTCCCGCTGCCCCTGGCCAGCATTCTGGTGCAGTCGCTTAGGACGAAAGATTCATGAACGCTTCGAGCGCATCCAGGCCATGTACTCGGAGATTTCCGCGCAAGCCCAGGAGAATTTTTCCGGCGCCCGGCTGGTCCGCGCCTTTGCCCAGGAAGAGGCCCAGATCGCCGCCTTTGAAAAGTCCAATAAGGAGAACATCCGCCGCGGCCTCCGCCTGGTGCAGCTCATGGGCATGCTCTGGCCCACGCTAGAGTTCGTGCTCGGACTCGCCATGGCCATCACCCTGCTCGTGGGCGGCCACGAAGTGATTTCGCATCGCATCAGCATCGGCGATTTCGTCGCCTTCAACACCTATATGGTCATGCTCACCTGGCCCGTCATCGCTCTCGGCTGGGTGGTCAACCTGTGGCAGCGGGGCACTGCTTCGGTAATCCGCATCGATGAGTTGTTGTCGGACAAGCCCGCCATCGACAATGCTGAAGCGGACTCTTCCATCCCCGCCGACCTGAAGCTGCGCGGCGATATCGAATTTCGCGACCTCAGCTTTTCTTATTCCGGCGCCGACTCCGGCCGATCGGAGGTGCTGCACTCGCTGTCGCTCAAGATTCCGGCCGGCAGCAGTCTCGCCATCGTAGGGCCAACCGGCTCAGGCAAATCGACCCTGGTGAATCTGATTCCGCGGCTTTACGAAGCCGCGCCGGGAAGCGTTCTGATCGACGATCGCCCCATCCGCGATTACCCGCTGGAAGTGTTGCGCGCCAACATCGGCTTCGTTCCCCAGGAAACTTTTCTATTCAGCCAGACCATTCGCGGAAATATCGCCTTTGGCGCTCCCTTGGCGACCGATAGCCAAGTGCTGCGAAGCCGCTGAGGCGGCGCACATCCGGCGCGAATTTGAAGAATTTCCCGCCGGCCTGGCGACCATGGTGGGCGAGCGCGGCGTCACCCTCTCCGGAGGCCAAAAGCAGCGCACAGCGATCGCCCGCGCGGTCATCCGCAACCCCCGCATCCTGATCCTCGACGACGCCCTCTCCAGCGTGGACACCTACACCGAAGAGCAAATCCTGGGCGAACTGCAACGCGTGATGAAGGGCCGCACCACCCTCTTCATCTCCCACCGCATTTCGACTGTGCGCCACGCCGATCAGATTGCCGTGTTGGTGGCTGGCCGCATCGTCGAGTTGGGCACGCATGACGAATTGATCGCGCGCAACGGCTATTACGCCGATCTCTTCCAAAAGCAGCTGCTGGAAGAGGAACTGGCCGTCGCCCGTTGAGCTCCAGCTAAGCCGGTAGAATCAGAAGATCGGGGAACGGCTTAGAGGCTGCGGAAAAACTCCTGTTTTGTATCAGGGCACGGCTTTAGCCGGGCCGTACCCCATGCCGCTGACAAGGGCTTTAGAGCCTGCGTGAGAACTGCACCGACGAAACTCAGTCCCGAAGGGACGGCTGAGAATAGCCCAGGACGCTAGTCCTGGGTGTTCATTCCCATCGGGACCAGTCCGAAGTGCCACGAAGGGACGGCTGAGAATGCCCCAGGACGTTAGTCCTGGGTGAACCTGAGCCGCACGTGAATGCCGATTGGCAACATGGGCTGGCTGCCTCGAATCGCGAATAGTCCATTTCAGAGGTAGAGGTACCCCAGGATTGCATCCTGGGGCATTCTCAGCTCGTCCCTGCGGGACTGGTTCGTCTCTCGAATCTGTCCCCAGGACTACCCCGGATTTCCTGTACGCTGCTCCAGATGGATCTGCGTATGCGGCTTTCTTTACGGAAAGCCGCATGAGGCTCCTTGGTTCCACCAACCTGCACAGGAAATCCGGGTTCGTCCTGGGCTACTCTCAGCCGTCCCTACGGGACTGAATTTGGAGACGGTAGTTCTCACGCAGACTCTTTAGCCCCTGAGGTACGGCTTTAATCATCGGAATCCCCGCGCTGCCTCTTTAACCCGTACCCTTCAGGCTCATGTTCATCCCCTTGGGTACGAAATCCGACCTAGGGTTTCGTCATCTTCAAATCGGTGACAGTCCCTTCAGTGTTGTGGGCAAAGCGAATCCCGTAGATGCCGTCCGTGGACTTCAGTTTTCCGTCTGTCACCACCGAAGCCTTGTCATAGCTGGCGACAACGGTGCCATTGACAGCGCACTCCACCTTTCCGTCTTTTACGGAAAGTGCGATTTTCTGCTCCACTGGTTCTCCCGGGCCGGCCGCCTTATGGACAGCGGGATTCGCTTCTCCGCGACCGTTCATCTGAAACGGCTCTGGTCCAAAGCCGCGCACGATAAACCTTCCATCGCCATACGCCTCACAATACAGCTCGCTGTCCTGATCGGTCCCCAGGTCATGGCCGGCGATAAAAATGCCGTATGGATGAGGATGGCTATTCAGATTCATGTATTTTGCCTCAGTGAATGTGGCAGATACAGTGTAGTTGCCAGTCGCCTTGTTGGCGGGATTCCAGTAATCCGCCGCGGGGCCGGTGGTGACGTGCAGCACATTGCCTTCCTGGGTCAGCTTGGTGTCATTGATCGTTTGCCCCGCCTTTTGCGCTCCGGCATCGACCGCTCCCACCCAACCGGGCACCGAGATGCCACCGCCTGCAACGGAGCGAGAAGCATCCTGGGCAGAGACCAGCTCAGGAATAAGGAAAACGATGGCGGCTGCCACTATGAATCCACGAATGAAACGCATAGGCGTCCTTTCAGGAACGGAAGGTTGACACGCGAAGATTGTAGATTTCGAAATCCGGGGGTATGGGGCATCCGAGCGTCTACGCCTTAGCTAGTTCCGCTTCGACTCGCCCTCACCAGCGCCGGATCATCGGGAGTGGTGTTGGGTGCGAACCGGGCGGTTACCTTCCCCCTGCGGTCTACGATGAATTTCTCGAAATTCCACAGAATTTCCGGCTCCGTATTCGGCTCGATCCCATATTTCTTCAAGTTCTCGCCGAAGGGGACCTCCGACGTGCTGATGGCCGTCGGCTGGGCTGCGATCAATTCCTTGTAGAGCGGGTGTTTGGCTTCCCCAACCACCGTGATCTTTTCAAACAAAGGAAAGTCGACGCCAAAGTTGCTGGTGCAGAAGCTCTGGATGTCGGCATTGCTGCCGGGTTCCTGACCCTTGAAATCATTGGCCGGAAAACCGGCAACAACCAGGCCGCGGTCGCGGTAATCCCGATAAAGCTTTTCCAGGGATTCGTATTGCTTCGTAAGTCCGCACTTGGAAGCGACGTTGACGATGAGAAGGACCTTTCCGCTGTACTCACCGAGGTTGGTGTCTTCGCCGGTGATGCGGCGCACGGGAATTTGATGAATGGGTGTGCTCATAGATGACTCCTATTGTAGTGCCCCTGGGTGGGTTAGGTGTTGGTTCCATGGCGTGCGATCTCGCGTCAGCTTCCGCATAAGATAGTCATTAGGGACGCACAGCGATGCGTCTGATTATGGAGGCCGATATGCACCTTTACACTCCGATTAATTTTGCGGACAAGTTTGAGCGTCTCTCCGAGCAATGGTCTCCTCGAGTGATCGCGGAGATGAACGACTATCAATTCAAGGTCGCTCGGCTGGAGGGAGACTTCGTTTGGCACCATCACCCGGATACAGATGAGACCTTCATCGTTCTCGACGGGCATCTAAGGATTGACTTCAGAGACGGCGCGGTCGACTTGAAGCCGGGAGAGATGTTCGTCGTTCCTAAAGGAGTAGAGCACAAGCCATTTGCGGTGGTAGAGACCAGGCTGATCCTGGTCGAACCGCGGGGAACCCCGAACACCGGCAGCCACGGGGGAGAACGAACGGCCCCCAGCGATGTATGGCTCTAAGCCCGGACCGCCCAATATGAATAACTACCAGGAGTTTCGCGACGATTCACCGAATGAAGTACCGGTGCGCGGGTTCCTTCATGGCCCGCCTGCTCCAGACAAAGATTGCCTCGTCTTGACGCACGGTGCGGGGTCGAACTGCAATGCTCCGCTTCTGGTGACGCTATCGGATGCTTTCAGTGCCTCGGGCTGGACCGTCCTCCGTTGCGATCTCGCCTTTCGCCAGCTCCGACCCTCCGGGCCGCCACGCGGCAGTGCAGAACGCGACCAACAAGGACTTCGAGCAGCAGTCGCATCCATGCGGCGGCAGACTTCCGGCCGTCTCTTCCTCGGCGGTCATTCCTACGGAGGGCGGCAAGCCTCGATGCTGGCCGCCGATGAACCCGGGCTGGTCGATCGGCTGTTGCTGCTCTCCTACCCGCTCCACCCGCCACAGCGCCCCGCTGAGTTGCGGACGGCGCACTTCCCTCGCCTGCAGGTCCCGGCACTCTTCGTCCACGGCACGCGGGACGGCTTCGGCTCCATTGACGAAATGACAGCGGCGTTGAAGCTCATTCAGGCCCCCACCGAACTGCTTCCCGTCACTAGCGCAGGACACGAGCTCCTTACCAAGCAAAATCGTGATCAGTTGCCGAAGACTAGTGGTCGAGGCGTTCCAATCATTTGCATCGAAGCGGTTCGACTAACCTCACCCGCTACAGCTTCTCCCTAAAGCTTCTCGAAGATGAGGAAGTAATCCTGGCCATCAGCCTTGGTGAAATCGTAGCGCGCGACCTGGCGGAAGCCGGCATGCTCGACCTCCTCGCGCACGATGGACTCTTTGAGGCCATGGTCCGCGCCATTGCCGTTGCGATCAATGATGCCGAAGCGGGCGCCAGGCTTGAGCGCCGCGCGCAGGTTGGCGAGGACGAGCGGGGGGTGAGCAATCTCATGGTAGACCTTCAACATGAGCGCGGCATCGAGGGAGTTGGGCGTGAGCTTCGGATCGTCGGGTGTGCCGAGCAGGGGAACGATATTCGCCAGGTGCTCGCGCTGCGCGCGCTGCTGGATGTAGGCGACGGCTTTAGGGTTGATGTCTTCGGCGATCACGCGGCCCTTGGCCCCGACGCGGCGGGCGGCACGGACGCTGAACCAGCCGCCCCCGGCCCCGATGTCGGCGATGGTGCTCCCAGGCTTTAAATGCAGCAGATCCATGACGCGGTCGATCTGCAGGCGCTGGTCACGGCCGGGCTCCTCGAAGATGCTGAGGTCGCCGGCGTAGGGTGTGCTGGTGGGGTGCGATGGCGGAGCCGGAGTCTGCGCCGGAAGCGCTGGCGCGGACAAAAGGACAACGGCAAAAAGAGTCGCAAGCAACTTCGAGCGAAAGGTCATGGTTTACCCAGGACGCACACCCGAATGCTGTCGGCAGCGTCTTCCTGCAGGTTCAAAATTCTGGAAGAACGGCCAACCGAGACCGCGTAGCCGTTGATCGAGGGGCTCTCCCGCAAGCGGAGCTTCACCCCAGGAGCAATGCCGTTCTCCTTCAGTAGTTTCAAGGTGCGGGCATTGCGGTCGGAGACACTGTCCACGATATAGACCCCTTCCTGCACAGCATCGGTGAGTTGGATCGAGTTCTCCCGCGGCATCGCGCCGTCCATCTCCGGAATGCAATGTCCATGCGGATCAATCTTCGGATGCCCAAGCTTGGCCGCGATGCGCTCTTCAAATCGTTCGGAGATGAAATGTTCCAGGCGCTCAGCCTCTTCATGCACCTCGTCGATGGGATAGTCGAGTACTTCATAAAGAAAAGTCTCGATGAGCCGGTGGTGGCGAACCACCTCCACCGCGCGCTTCTTCCCCGCGGAGGATAGCAGAACACCGCGATGCCGCTCGTATTCGACCAGTGGAGGCGAGCCTGCGGCCAGCTTTTGCAGCATATTCGTCACCGAGGCGGGGGCCACGGCCAGCCTGCGCGCCAGAGCATTGCTGGCCACCCGGTTCTCCTCGGGTCCGCCCAGAAGCAGAATGGCCTTGAGGTAATTGTCCACAGATTCACTGTTCGGGTTCGGTGGACGCCGCACCGCCATGGCTGAACCTCCAGTCCCTAATTTGACACGAATCCATTTTAGGCGTACCTAATAGTTAGGCTTGCCTAAATCAAGGCCAAGCCTTCCCTCGCCAACGGCAGACCGGAGCCCCCATGACGCTCGGCAAAATCGCCAGGACAACCTTAGCCTTTTTGCTCCTGTTAACCATGGTTAATGCCTGGGCGCAGAGCGGAACCAGCAGCGCCCTCGCCGGGAGCGTCCTCGACCCCAGCGGCGCGGTGATTCCGAATGCCCAGGTCAAGGCCACCGATGTAAACACCGGTTCCGTCCGCGAGGTCCAGACCAACCCGGAGGGACGCTTCCTCTTCTCACAAGTGAACCCGGGAACCTACCGGATGGAAGTGCATGCCCAGGGATTCGGCCTCGGCCGGTCGCAACCTACGATTGTGCTCTGTGGGGCAAACCGCGCTGGTCAATTTCACCTTGTCTCCCGCGGCAACCTCGCAGTCGGTGGAAGTGACGGGGCAATCTGCGTTGATGAGCCTTGAGAACCCGAATACATCGACCACTCTGGACGCGAAGACCATCAAGAGCCTGCCCAACCCGGGGCAGGACCTTACCTATATCGCGCAGTTCGCGCAGGGCGCTTTGATGAACACGGCGGGATCGTCGAACGATGCCAAGGCCGCCGGTGGCTATGGCAACGTCGAGTTCAATGGCCTGCCTGCCACCTCGAATGGGTACATCCTGGACGGTTTCGACGCCAACGATCCTTTCCTGGGATTGAATATTGGCCTCTCAACCAACCTCGTCATTGGGCTCGACGCTTTGCAGGAAGCGACCGTGAACACCAACTCCTATGCCGTCGATCAAGGGCGATACGGCGCCTCGCAGGTCAATTACTTCACCAAATCGGGATCCAACCATTTCCATGGAGACCTGTACGAGATATGGAACGGTTCCCTGCTCAATGCCACCGACTACTTTCTTCACGCCAACGATACTCCGGGCAACATTGCCCGAAAGCCGCGCTCGACGGTGAACGAATTTGGTGTAAGTGTTGGCGGGCCCATCCTGAAAGACAAGCTCTTCTTCTTCGGGCATTACGAAGGCATCCGCATCGCCCTTCCCCTGCTCGCTCGCACCACCGTACCGTCGCCCGCTTATCAGCAATATGTGCTGCAGCAGTTGCCGCAGGGCGGGACCGATCCGATCAACGGAACCATGCTGCCCGCCCAGCCCGAGGAAGTAGCGTTCTACCAGAAGATGTTCGGGCTCTACAGCAACACCGCAGGCACACCGACGCCCGTGCTCACCTGCCCCCTGGACGAGAACGGAGTGTTGCTGCCCGGGAACACAAACACCAGCCAACCTTTTCAATGGCGCCGGGTGCGCCAACAAACGCACCCAGTCGCTGAACAATAGCGACAGCGAGAATCTCATCGTGGTTAAGATCGACCACACGCTCAACGCGAACAACAGCGTGTGGTACCGCTTCCAGCAGGACACGGGCCTGCAGGCCGCCTATACCGACGGCATCAATCCCATCTTCAACTCCTACTCGCCGCAGCCGCAGCGGACGCTCGTACTTGGCTACACGCATCTCTTCACGCCGAATCTGGTCAATCAATTCAACCCCGGCGCAAGCTGGTATTCGAGCCTATTTCTGCCCAACAACTACGCGCAGGTGCTGCAGATCTTCCCCATCGTGCTGGCCGGAGGCAGCTCGAATGCACCGTTCACCACCCTGGGCGGAAACGACCAGACGTATACCCAGGGACGCAAAGTTACCCAATGGCAGATCAACGACAATCTCATCTGGACCCGTGGACGGCATAGCTTCAAGTTCGGAGAGAACTCCCGCCGATTGGACGTGAGTGATTACGATCTCGGCGAAGGGGTCGTGCCCAGCGTGACCTATAACGATCTCGCGCAGTTCACCTACGGCGCCGCATCCACGGCGACGGCGGGCTTTCCGGTCACGCAAAAGGAGCGCATCGCCCTGGGCAACCTCGACATGTACGCCATGGACACCTTCAAGGCCAGCCAGAGATGGACCCTGACAGCCGGACTGCGAGTGACCTGGAATGGAAATCCAGTCAACCAGCATGGCCTGTTTGCGCGGCCGGCAGGATCGTTCCTCAACATGAGCCACGATGTCACTCAGCCTTTGGACCAGGCGATCCAGACCAATGTGCGCAATCTCTTCCCCGGCACTCCACTTCTGAGCTGGCAGCCGCGTGCTTCTGTGGCCTACAAGTTGTCCGATACGATAGCGGTCCACGCCGGCGGCGGCGTCTTCAATGACATCATCCCGGCGCAGATTGCTGACCTCGGCGCCACCAACGCTCCATATGCACCGGTATTCGTCGGCGGGATCAACGGACAGGTTGGCGGCGTCGGCATCGCACCGGGAGTGAGCCAACAGCGCAGTCGATGCAACCGCGCAGGCCAACCAATCGTTCCAGGCTGTCTTTCGTTCGGGTGGTGCTCCGTGTATCGGGCTGCCTGCCGGTGCTCCTACCTGTCCCCTGGCGGTCAACCTGAACACCTTCCCCAGCGGCACGCTGAAGACTCCGTACTTTCTTCAGTGGAGCCTGGGCCTGGAGCGCGAGTTAGGAGCGCGCGGTGCGCTGCGCATCGACTATGTTGGCACCCGCGCCGTGCATGAGCCATACCAGGTGCAGTTGAATGGATATCAGACGGTCTGCGATGGATGCTTCGCGCCCTTTGCCTATAAGCAGCCGCTCGATCAGCGCTTCGGCAATGTAAACGAATTCCGCACCGATGCCGGCAGTAACTATACCGGCCTGCAAACCAGCGCAACCAAGCAATTTGGCGGCCTGACGCTGCGTGGAAACTACACCTACAGCCATTGTCTCGACGAAGTATCGAATGGCGGCCTGCTTCCGTTTTCCAGTCTCGGCATTCTCTATCCACTACCCGGCGATCTGCGTAAGGAATACGGCAACTGCGACTACGACGTGCGTCACAACCTCTCCGCCTTCGCCATCTATGAGATTCCCTTTCATTCCAGCCACGCATTGTTGAGGCAGGCATTCAGCGGCTGGCAGGTATCGCAGACCGCATTCCTGCACAGCGGTCTGCCATTCAGCGTGGTGAGCGCACCTTACACGGCGAACAACAACGGCGTTTTTCAGGGCAGCGGGCCGCAATACGCTAACCGGGTACCCGGCGTCCCGCTCTATCGCAAGTCTCCCGTCTCTGGAGTGACGCAGCCTGGCAGCCTGCAGTGGCTCAACCCGGACGCCTTTGTCTCCGTTGTCGATCCCAGCACCGGCGCCTGTGCCGGAGGAGATTCCACCATCAACTGCCAATTTGGAGACTCAGGCCGCAATAACTACCGTGGACCTCATTTCACTTATTCCGAACTCTACCTGACCAAAAAAATCAAGCTCACCGAGCACGCAAGTCTTCCGCTTCGATACGCAATTCTTCAACCTCTTCAACCACCCCAACTTTGCTCTGCCCACCAATCAAGCGGGTACCCCAGGCAAGCCAGCCACGCAAACCGGCTTTGGCGCCTTGACCAGCACGATCTCCCCTCCGACCGGATTGCTGGGCGTCGGCTTGGGCGGCGACAGCTCGCCACGCATGATCGCATTCCAGGGAAGGATCGAATTCTGAAGCCCGCGGTGATAACCTCGCGGCTCTGTCCATCCCTCGGTAACAGCTGCAGAGGCGAGCGCTGCCCTCCCCTTTGTCATCCCGCCTGCCCCGGCTTGCCGTGGTGAGCGAACTGCCGAATTTCCGGCCACGCTGCTCCGAGACACAGCCACGTGTGCGGTTGTCCGTCGGAGAAAACCTCATGAAGTGCATCAACGCCACCAAGATCAACAGGAAATTCGGCAAGCCGAGGGACCTGCGGTTTCTCTTTCGCCACCCATGGCCCCTTCTGGAAGTAATTTTCGACGGTCCGATCGCCTTCCCGCCACCGAAAACCAAAAAACTCCAATTCTCGTAACTTCTTTGGGCATTCAGTGATCTCAGTACAGGATCCATCGTTCTGGCCTGGATAAGAGCCCTTGGTGAGCAAATGTTCCTGTTGTTCTTAGCCTATCTTGGTGGCGTTCTGACGATTTTGAGCCCGTGCATCCTGCCCGTGCTGCCATTTGTTTTTGCGCGCTCCGACCAGCCCTTCCGCAAGAGCGGCTTGCCGCTGCTCGCCGGCATGGCAGTCACCTTCGCCCTCGTCGCCAGCCTCGCCACCGTGGGCGGAGGCTGGGCGGTTCGAGCCAATCAGTTCGGCCGTATCGCCGCGCTGGTGCTCTTTGCCATCTTTGGCCTTACCCTGCTCTTCTCTTCCCTCGCGGACCGTATCTCCCGTCCACTCGTCCAGTTGGGCAACCGGCTTTCCAGCAACTCCGATGCAAATGCGAGCGTCCTGAACTCCTTCCTGCTTGGCGTTGGCACTGGATTACTCTGGGCGCCCTGCGCCGGGCCGATTCTAGGCCTCATTCTTACCGGGGCAGCCCTGGAAGGCGCCAGCGCCCATACCGCCATACTCCTCCTGAGCTACGCGGCTGGAGCAGCGACCTCATTGGCGATCGCCCTGCTCGCCGGCGGCCGCGTCTTCGCCGCGATGAAGCGTTCTCTGGGTGCGGAGGAGTGGATTCGCCGCGTTCTCGGTGTTGCCGTTCTGGCCGCTGTAGCCGCGGCTGCCCTGGGGTTGGACCGCGGCGTGCTCACCCGTCTTTCCCTGGCAAGCACCTCTGGTCTCGAGCAGCGCCTGGTCGACCGCTTCCATCCCGCCGCAAAGACGGATCGTCGTCAATCAGACGATTGACATCCGGTGCAGGTCAGGCACCGGATGCCGTCCTTCCCGATCTCTCCGGAGCGACGCTGTGGATTAACTCACCACCGCTCACCCCAGCGTCGCTTCGCGGCAAAGTGGTTCTGGTCGATTTCTGGACCTATTCCTGCATCAACTGCCTGCGCACGCTGCCTTATATCAAGGCCTGGAATGAGAAATACAAAGACAGCGGCCTGGTGATCATCGGCGTCCATACCCCGGAGTTTCCCTTCGAAAAGGATGAAGCGAACGTCCGCAAAGCGGTGAAGGATCTCGGCATCACCTACCCGGTCGCGATGGATAACGACTACCGCATCTGGCGTAGTTTTAACAATGAGTACTGGCCCGCTGATTACTTTATCGATGCCACCGGCCGCATCCGCTTCCACCACTTTGGCGAGGGCGCCTACGAGGAATCGGAGCAGTGGATTCGCACGCTCCTGGAGGAGGCTAACCATGCCCCTCCGCCCGGAACCGCGACCCCAATAGCGGCCAGCGGCGCCGAAGCTGCGCCCGATTCGGACGATGTGCAATCTCCCGAGACCTACATCGGATACGCAAGAGCGCAGAACTTTGCCTCCCCTGGGGGATTCAATCAGGATGATCCGCAACTCTATCGAACCCCGGCTGAACTGGACCTCAACCAATGGGCCCTCGCCGGCAAATGGAAGGACGAAGACCAGGTCGCAACCTCGCTTGACGCAGGGGCCAGTATCTCGTTTCGCTTTCATGCGCGCGACCTTCACCTGGTTCTAGGGCCGGGCGCGGACGGAAAGCCGGTACGTTTCCGCGTTACCCTCGATGGCCAGGCCCCGGGCGCCGACCATGGCGTGGACACGGACGCAGACGGATACGGCGTAGTGACGGAGAATCGGCTGTATCAACTGGTTCGCCAGCATGGCAGTATTCACGACCGCACCTTGCGCATAGAATTCCTTACGCCGGGAGTGCGGGCCTATTCGTTCACCTTCGGTTAAAAGACATTCGCGAACGGAAACCGTCCAAGGAAAGAGAGGCATAGCTTTATGAAAGAGTATCGAGAAAATACAGATCGTCAGCGTCCCAGCCGCCGCGCCTTCCTGATCACCTCGGCGAGTGCATGCGGAGCGCTTGCACTCTGGTCTCTGCAAAGCCCGAGGCCAGCGTCGGCCGCAGGCGGCGGTTCCAAGACGCCGGGCATGGTCACCATTGTTGAGTTCGGTGCCAACGGCAAGAAGACCGGCAAAGCAAGAGCTCGCGCGTGTCGTCAAGACGGACGCCGAATGGCAGAAGCTGCTTATCCCCGATTTCCTACCAGGTAGCTCGCCAGGCCGGAACTGAGCGCCCCTATACGGGGGATACATGGAATCTGCATGACCACGGCCTCTATCGCTGTATCTGCTGCGACACGGCCCTCTTCAGTTCCGAGACCAAGTTCGAATCGGGTACCGGGTGGCCCAGCTTCTGGGAGCCGATCGCCAGGGAGAATGTGGTTGAAACTACGGATCGAAGCTTAGGCATGGAGCGCACGGCAGTTTCCTGCCGCCTGTGTGACGCTCATCTGGGACACGTCTTCGATGACGGCCCTCGCCCGACTGGACTGCGCTACTGCATGAACTCGGCGGCCATGCATTTTGTCAAGCTGGCTTAAAGCGGTTTCGCAATTACTGTGGCCTGATAAAGGTCGCGAGGTGTGGTTTTCCTTGGGAGAAAACCACGAAAAGGCCTATCACTTCGGTCCTCACCAATTGCGAAACCGCTATAGCCCCGCTGCCAATTGATTCAAGGCTTCGCACGATGTAGGGCAAGCATTTGCCCAGGGCAAGCACTATTTCAACGAAACTCCCGCGATCACCAGCAGTGAGCTCTTCCACTACGCCACATCACTGGCAAAGAAATTCGGATGGGAGTTTGGTGGGCGCATTGCAGGACATCTAATTGGACATTTCCCACACGAAAAAATCGCCGACGATAAAGTGACCCTCTACGTTCATCCTGACAGCCATCTGCCGATGCGTTCCTGCGATGAGAATGGCGTCCAGAGGCATTGGATCCTGGAGATCCACTTTGTCGACAGGGAACGTCAGATCGGCGGCTTCTACGAGGAACTGCTCACTGTCTAATCGCCCGGGGCCGCTACAATGGGCCATGGCCACGGTGAGCGAGCATTACGAGCGCCTGTTGTCGAAGCATTACACATGGATGTTCGGCACTTCGTTCGACGAAAGAGTAAACGAGCAAAAATCATTCCTCTCGCGAACGCTGGGGCCTCTCGCAAACAAGCCAGAGCCTGCCCTCGCGGTAGACCTGGGATGCGGTCCAGGGTTTCAGACAATAGCCCTCGCACAGCTTGGCTTTTCTCCGGTAATCGCAATCGACACCAGTGCAGAGCTGCTCGATGAAGTGCGCTCCCACGTAAACAACCTGCCGATTCAGATAGAGAAAGCAGATCTACGAGATTTGCCCGCGATGGTGCCCGCTGGACAGGCCACTGTCATTGTGTGCATGGGTGACACGTTGACCCACCTACCCGGCAAGAGCGACGTGAGCACTCTGTTTCGCGCGGTGTTCGATACGCTGCATCCGGGCGGAATGTTTGTCATCACATACCGCGACCTGACTACGGAACTCCGTGGGACCGACCGCTTTATTCCTGTGCGGAGCGATGACAACACGATCATGACGTGTTTTCTTGAGTTCGAGAACACAGAGTCCGTCGTGGTTCACGATCTGGTGCACACGCGTCACCATGCGGGCTGGTCCCTGAACAAGAGCAGCTATCGCAAGCTACGTTTGGGGATTGACTGGCTATGTCGTGAACTCAACCAAGCCGGCCTTACCGTGGTGTCGCAAGATTCTTCGGGAAGACTGCTGGCCGTTGCTGCCGTGAAGCCCCACCCTGGCGAACTTAGAAGTGCAGCAGATAGCTGACCTTCACGTAGATCGTCTTGCTGGTGTTCAGCAGCGAGGAGTAAGTAGGCGGCAAAATCGGATCATCGGTGTTGCAAAGCCCATCTGCTTCCCGGGTACAGAGGGCGCGGTCCACGTTTTCAAAGTTCCCTATATAGCCGAAGTAAACCGCTGTGCCCGGATGCGGCTGGTAGGTGAATAATGCATCCGCAAAAAGTGTCTTGGAGTTTGCCAGGCTGGTGTACTGCGGATTCGGCAAGGTGGACACGTACTGGCCGATAAGGTTGAAGGAAAGCGCCTTCGTCATCTGGTAATTCCAGCGCGAGATCAGTTCGTGGTTGTCGTAGACCACATCGCCGTTGGCCAAATTGGTGAAGTGCGTATACACATAGCTGTTTTGCAGATCGACGGAACTGATGGGCTTCACTTCCACGTTGAGGTTGGGTGAAGTCACGTTGACCGGGCCCGGACCAGCATCTGCCGGCGGTGAGTAGTTGATGACCGTACCGGTATAAACACCGCCGCCGATCGCTATATAAGGCACGGGAGACGTGTAGAAATTAACTCCGCTGGTGTGGCTGTGATATTCCACATCCTGCGGCAGCGCGGAATAATCGATCGGCCGCAATCGGTCTTGCCCCAGATCGACGTTCGCGGAAATGCTAGTTCGGTACTTGAAGGTAACGCTATAAGCAGGGTTGATGTAATAGTCCAGCGGAACACCATTGTGGTCCCATATGCGTTCGCTGTAGATGCTCGGCCCATGGGATAAAACCGGCCCCTGCCGCGGACGAAAGGTATAGCTGTAATAGCCATTCGGTTCCCGCACGTCCGGACGGCGAAAAAATCCGGTGTCGGTCACATAACCGGCGGACGTATCGTTGTAGGCCACCCACGCGTTACGGTGCAGATCGGAATAATTCAACTGTTGGGAATAGGTCTGTCCGCTGCAAGTTAACGTAAGCGCCTGGCATTCCTGCTCGCCCTGCGTGGAGTTGCTGACGTTTTGTGTTGCCGAGGTAACGGCCTGCCCGGTTAACGTCCAGCGGTTTTTGAGCGGCGCTCGATAATCGAATCCTCCGACCCGGTTGAAAGAGTCGAGATATTCGCGGTCGGCATAAATGATGCCGACATTCGATAGAGAACCAACATCGCGATTCACCCGGCCAACGTAGTAATGGGCGCGCGTGTCGTACTCGGGATCACCGGGCGGCACGGCCTCTCCGGGGCTTCTGTCATCCACTCCAAGTAGGCCCAGCGCCCAGGGCCCGAGTTTGCCGGTAAGACGCGCTCCGTACTGCGGCTTAACAATGTTGTTGGTGTAATACAGGCTCACCGGCGTCATGAAGTAGCTGCTGTTTTCGATGAAAAAGGGCCGCACCTCCGCGAAGTAGGGAGGAAAGCGCTGATTCGGCGTAGCCGGATTGTCTACGCCCACCTGGCTGAAATCAGGATTGATGGTGGTATCGAGCACCAGGCTGTTGTGCAGGATGAACTTCGCATCCAGCCCGGTGTAGCCCTGTAGAGCTTTGTCCTGAAAATACGGATCGTCTGGATCGACGGTGTCCAATTGCCGCAGGTTGCGGCCGAGCGCATAGGGTTCGAATTGGAGGTTTTGGCCGTGCTCGATATCGCTGAAACCGTCCGCGGCGATGTCCTGGGTCAGGAGGCCGGCGATGCTATGTCTGCTCTGCGGCCAGTAAGCCGACTCATTGGCATGAGAGATGTTGCGCTGCAGGATGATTCCCCAGGTCCGGATCTGGCCCGCACCGGCCTTGGCGAAATACAAGCTGGAAAAAGGAATGCGCAGGAGCACAACGTATCCGGACGGCGTGCGTTTACCCCACGTGTCCCACACGGTGTCGAAGGAGTAGTCGGTTCCGTTTTGCTCGCTGTAAAGACCGTCCGCCTGAATACCGAGCGCATTGCTGCGAAACAAGAACGCCCGCCGCTGGTCGTTGAAGGTATCGAGCATCACCTGGACAGAATCGTCGTCTCCCAGCGAATCGCGCGCCAGCATGTGCCCTCGGATGAGATCCGGCCTTTTATCCTTACAAACAAAAGCCACGAAGAAGTATTCGTGCGTGTAACCCAGGTAAGCGACGGTAGCTTCGGTGACCGGAGCGCCGTCCTTGGGATAACGCTCCGTGAAGTTGTTGATGCGTAGCATGGCGCGTGCCGCTTGCGAGCGCACCGGGTTGACAAGAAAGTCGCTCAAGGTGGGCTCACTATCCAGCCGGGGAATGCCAACGTGGGCCTGCTGCGTGAGCGGCGCATGCGCCGCGGAAGGAGTGATGGAGGGCGTGGGCGCCGACGGCAGGGCGCTCACCTTCGAAACACCAGGGATGGTACCCGCAGATGCGCAGCAAACACTGAGAAAAAGGCAAAGCAGTAGCAAAAACACTGATCGCGAGGGGCTTGCGTGCATATTTTGAATCAAGGCAAAGGCAGTAAAGTGTTGCAGCTTTTAGTGTAATCGATATTGCCCCCAAAAGCTCCTCGCTCAACCCAGAATCGGGCCTAGTCGCTGCGAGGCTCAGGACGGTGCTCTCAGTTCCCTGACGAGACGGGGCCCCATATCTCGCTCGTTTTTCGCGAGATATGGGATACACTGCTTTTTCCCTCTGACGCTCGATTCACCCGATACACTTGGCGGTCAACATCGGTGGACCGACATCGTCGCGAAAAACGAGCGAGATATGGGGCACCCGTCCTCCGTCAGGGAACGCAGAGTGCCGGCCCTGAGGGTCTCAGTTCGCTAGGAGCCGACTTCGATTCTCCAGCAGTCCTCGCCGATGGCTCTCAGCAGTCTCGCCCTGCCATCCACGATGATCAGGAACTCCGCAGTGTCGGGAGACCATGAGTCCTCTCCCACGCGGAAGAGCGACGAGCCTATCTCGTCCAACGGAGAGTCCCCCAGCCAGAGCCGGCCCTTGCGCACAAAGACGCGCACATCGTCGCCACCATCGCTTCGATAACGACCCGCAAAGGCGCTGTATTGGGGCGGCGCAGGAAACTCGCGATCCCCCCGGTACGCTGCGTTGGTATACCAATCCGGGCCATAACCAACCTCCACCACAAGCGTGGGAGGCGGAGGGGCCGCAGCGTCATTCTCGGCAGGTTTTTTCGCTTTGCTGTGGTCTCTCCCAAAGGTCAAGCTATAGTCGGAAAATCCACCCTGCACGGTGGAGACAAACGAATCTCCCTGCCCCCGTTGCAAAAGAATCTCCTCCCCCGCGTGCACCAGCAGGAGCCTCGTACCCTCCGCCTTGAAAACCAACTCCCTGCCGTCACTGCTGCGAAAAACGCCCGCGTATTCGCTGGCATTGTTCACTTCCGTCGCTTCGGTGAGCGCCACCACCGCAGGCAAGGACTTGGCTTCCTTCTCGGCGCGCAACAACTGAACCGCGTACTGCGTGACCGGCGTCGGCCGGTAGCCCTGCATCGCATTGATCGAAGCGAAGGCGGCAACCCCTCCATCCAGATCCACATGGATGGAGGAGGCAAAGCAGTTCATCCCGCCCGTGTGGCGCAGAATCTTATGACCGTCCAGAACATCGACGGCAATGCCGTAACCGTAAGAGGCACTGGGGCTGAATTCCGGAGCCTTGATATAGGGCGTCGACATCAACGCAAAGCCCTCCGCGGAAACAATGCGCCCGCTCGCTCCCTGTCCACTATTGAGCAGGGTGCGCAGATAGCGCGCCATATCACCGGGCTGCGAGGCAATGCTGCCTGCCGGGTTAGCGAAGACCTCGGGCGGCCTCGAGACCAGCCGGCCCTGGCGCGGGTAAACCTGGTCATCAAAGAAGGGCTGATACCCGGTGGCGCTGCGCGCGCTCGATTCAATCGTGATCACCGCGGCAGTCGCCGTCATCCCCAGCGGCGTAAGCATGCGTGCCTGCAGGCACTGATACCACGGCCTGCCATCCAGCCGCTCGATGAGCTGGCCCAGTATGGCGAAGCCCAAATTGCAGTAGTGGAAGTGTGTGCCCGGCTCAAATCCCTGCGCATGCCGGGCGCTGGGATCGCTCTGAAAAATGGAGCCGGCATCAGGAAGGCCGGAGGTATGCGTCAGTAGATGATGAGCGGTAATGGGCCCGTAAGGCATAGTCACCGGAAGCCAGGGCAAGTACTCGAGCACTGGCCGGTGAAGGTCCACTTTGCCCTCATCGCGCAATTGGAGCAGGATCAGCGCCGCAAATGATTTGGTAATCGATCCAATCTGGAAAAGATGATCCGGGGTCACCGGATTCTTCAAATCGACATTGGCAAAGCCGTAGCCTGCGGTGCGGATGGTTGTCTTGGTATCGGTGAGCGCCTGGGTCATCCCCGGAGCATTCATGGCCCGCATGTAGTCTGCGGTGAATGTGTCCAGCTTTTTCTCTACCTCACCCTTCGCGGGTGGCATGGGCATGGGCCCAAGTCCCCAAAGTCTTGGGGAAGCGGCAGAGAAGGCGGTGCCTGCAGCGAGGCCGAGAAAGGAGCGTCGATCGATCACGTGAATTCGCGTCAGTCTAGCACGGCCGAGCCCTTCGCTTTGACGGGACGGTGCAGGGTACTCTATAAATCTCGAGGCATCGCCCTGCGGGCCGGCGCCGTGAAGAGGCATCGCTGCTATGGCGTATATTCTTTCGCTCGATCAGGGAACCACCAGCTCTCGTTCTATTCTCTTTGGCAAAGATGGCAACATCCTCGCCCAAGGCCAACGCGAATTTAAGCAGATCTATCCCCAGGGCGGCTGGGTCGAGCACGATCCCTATGACATCCTGACCTCGCAAATGAGCTCAGTGGTCGAGGTTCTTGGTAAGGCGGGCGTGCGCGCGCGCGACCTGGCTGCGATTGGCATCACCAACCAGCGAGAAACGACCATCGTATGGGACCGGGAGACGGGCAAGCCTGTCTACAACGCGATTGTTTGGCAGGACCGCCGCACCGCCGAACGATGCCACCAGATGAAGAGCGACGGCACGGAAGAAACCGTCCGGCAAAAAACAGGACTGCTGATCGATCCCTACTTCTCCAGCACCAAGATTGCATGGATCCTGGAAAACGTCGACGGAGCAAGGCAAAAGGCGGAGGCCGGCAAATTGGCTTTCGGCACCGTCGATAGCTGGTTGATCTGGAACCTGACCAGCGGAAAGAGGCACATCACCGATCGCACCAATGCCTCGCGCACCATGCTCTACAACATCGTCGAAGGCAAATGGGATGCGGATCTGCTGAAGCTATTTCGCATTCCCGAAAGCATGATGCCCGAGGTGGTCTGGTCGAGCGAGAAGATCGGACCAGTGACGACCTCTCTAGGCCTCGAAACCGGAGAGATCGCAGGCATCGCGGGCGATCAGCAAGCGGCTCTCTTTGGCCAACTGTGCATCCGCCCCGGCGACGCAAAGAACACCTACGGCACCGGCTGCTTCCTGCTGCAAAATATCGGCTCCCAGTTCGTGCTGTCGGAGAAGCGGCTTATCACCACCCTCATCTGCAGCCTGGATAAGAAACTGGAATATGCGCTGGAAGGCAGCATCTTCATCGGCGGAGCAGTGGTCCAGTGGCTGCGCGATAGTCTGCAGCTGATTCGCCATTCCTCCGAGGTGAACGCGTTGGCGGCTACCGTGGAAGACTCTGATGGAGTCGTCCTGGTGCCCGCATTCGTCGGCCTGGGCGCGCCCTACTGGGATCCATATGCGACCGGCCTCCTGATTGGGCTGCGCCGCGGCACCAAGCCCGGCCACATCGCCCGCGCCGCCGAGGAGAGCATTGCCTTCCAGGTGGCCGATGTGATCGAGGCCATGGATGCGGATACCAAGTGTCCCTTCAAAGAATTGCGCGTCGATGGAGGCGCGGCCGTGGATGATCTGCTGATGCAATTCCAGGCTGACCTGCTCGGCGTGCCCGTCATCCGTCCCGCGGTCAACGAGACCACCGCGCTCGGCGCGGCTTATCTCGCCGGGCTTGCCGTCGGCTTCTGGAATAGCCCGGAAGAGATTCGCAAGCTGCGCGCGGCAGGATACGCGCTTCGAACCGAGGGCCGGCCAAAAGAAAATCACCGAGGGGCGCGCACGCTGGAAGAGAGCGGTCGAGCGGTCAAGGAACTGGCATGAAGGAGATGAATAGATGAATCGCCCAGCGATGCTGGCCCGCGTACATGCTCGTTCCACTCCGTGGGACATCGTCGTCATCGGAGGCGGAGCCACCGGCGTAGGCGTCGCCGTCGATGCCGCCAACCGAGGCTTCGAAGTGCTGCTGCTGGAGCGGATGGATTTTGGCTCGGCTACTTCCAGCCGGAGCACCAAGCTGGTGCACGGCGGCGTCCGCTACCTGGAGCAAGGGAACGTGTCGCTGGTGATGGAAGCCCTGAAGGAACGCGGCCTGCTGCGTCAGAACGCTCCTCACCTGGTCCATGACCTGGGCTTCGTCGTGCCGAACTATTCCTGGTGGGAAGCGCCTTTCTACGGCATAGGCATGAAGGTCTATGACCTGCTCGCGGGCAAATATGGGTTTGGTAAGTCTCGTCTGCTTTCGCGCGAAGAGACTCTGGAACGGCTGCCCACCATCCAGACCGATGGACTCCGGGGCGGCGTCATCTACTACGACGGCCAATTTGATGACACTCGTCTGCTGATCCATCTGGCCGCCACGGCTGCCGATCAGGGCGCAGTCCTGCTCAACTATGCGCCGGTAGTCGAGATCACCAGGGGCCCGGACGGCTTTACTGATGGCGTGGTCGCGGTCGACAGCGAATCCGGCCAGCGCATGAAGATCCCAGCCCATGTGGTGGTCAATGCGGCAGGCATCTTCGCCGACGATGTGCGCCGGCTGGCTGAGCCGGAATTGGCAGGCATGATCGCGCCCAGTCAGGGCATCCACCTGGTCTTCGAACGTGCGTTCCTGCGCGGCAACACTGCGATCATGGTGCCCCACACCAGTGATGGCCGCGTCCTCTTTGCCATCCCCTGGCATGAGCACACGCTGGTCGGCACCACCGACACCCCGATTGAGGAGCCGTCGTACAACCCGCTCCCCTTTGAGGAGGAGATTCAGTTCATCCTCGACACCGCGGCCCAGTACCTTAGCCGCCCTCCGCAGCGCAGTGATGTGCTCAGCGTCTATGTCGGCATCCGTCCCTTGGTCAAGGCCAACGGCGCCTCGATGAAGACCTCATCGCTCTCCCGCGACCACACCATCCATGTCGACAACTCCGGGCTGCTGACCATCGTCGGCGGCAAATGGACCACCTACCGTCATATGGCTGAGGACTGCGTGGATCACGCGATCACGCTCGGTGAGCTGAAGGATGTACCGACCGGGACGCATAACCTGAAGATCCATGGCTATAAAGAGGATGTCGACTCGCTCAACAGCCTGGGGGTCTACGGCTCGGATGCTGAGAAAATCCTGGCACTGGCTGCTGCTGATAAGCGTCTCGGCTCAGCGGCTCCATCCTGAGCTGCCCTATATCGCCGCCGAAGTGATTTGGGCGGTTCGGGAAGAAATGGCGCGCACTGTGGACGATGTGCTTTCTCGCCGCACGCGGGCGTTGTTCCTGAATGCCAGGGCGGCCATCGAGATGGCGCCGGCCGTTGTCAAGCTGATGGCGGAGGAGCTGGGCGCCGGACAGGATTGGATCGACCAGCAGTTGCAGCAATTCGATGACCTTGCGCGAAAATACCTGTTACCGTGAAGGGCACACAAAAGACAGGAACTGTTCGTTCGATGAAGAGACAAGATTTTGGCGAATACCTGGCGGAGGCCTTGGCGGTCTTCATCATCATTGCCTTCGGCGACTCAGTGGCCGCCATGTACACCCTCTACAACTCCCAGCCCATACCAGAACGCGTATTGGGGAGTGTGTATCGCATGGGGCCTGGCCGTGTCCATGGCCATCTATGCCACCGGATCCATCTCCGGCACACATGCCAATCCAGCAGTGACGCTGGCGCTGGCGCTCTATCGAAAATTCTCCTGGCGCAAAGTCGTTCCGTATTTCGTGGCCCAGGTGGTGGGCGGCGTACTCGGGGCGGCTCTTGTGTACGTGTTGTATGTGCCGGTGATCGACCACTTCAACCAGGCCGCGCAACTCACGCGTGCGGCCGGCGGCGCAGCCGGGGTCTTCTTTACTCATCCCGGCCTGGCCATCACGCCCATGCATGCCTTCAGCGACGAAATCATTCTGACCGCGTTTCTCATCTTCGGCATCTTCGCCATCACCGAGCAATACAACGAGATGGCGCCTCAGGCTAATTCGGGCGCCCTCATGATCGGCCTGCTGGTAGCGTTGATCGGAGCCTCGATGGGCTATCTGGAAGCGTGGGCGCTCAACCCGGCACGTGATCTCGGCCCGCGTATCTTTTGCTTTCTCGCTGGATGGGGACCGGCGGCATTTCCTTCGCCGCAGAATTACTGGTGGATCCCCATCGCTGGTCCACTGCTCGGCGGCTGCGTGGGCGGGGCCGCCTACCAGTACCTGGTTCGCCCCTTTCTGCCGGCGCACCTGCGGGCCCTCGCTGGGGAATCGAAATGACCAGGATGTCGCGCAGGGCGTTCTCAGCCCTCGCGCTGGCCGCGCTGGCATCGAGAAGTTTTGCCCAACCCAGAGAGACGAGCGTCGTACTGCTGCTTACCGGGGTGATCACCGATGGAGGCTGGAGCCAGCTTGCCTTCAATGGCCTGAAGGCGCTGGGACCGGGATTTAAGACCGCCTACGCGGAGAACATCGGCCTCGCACAGATGCAGGAAGTGGCGCGAGGATACTCCGACGATGGTTTCGACCTGATCCTGGGTCATGGCTTCGAATTCAGCAGTGCTCTGCTCGACATTGCGCCGGATTACCCGCGCCAAAAATTCTTCGTGACCAGCTTTCTGCCGCAGCCCACGGTTCCCGCGAATCTCCTCTTCATCAATTTGGGTTATTTCGGCGCTGCTTACGGAGCGGGCGCCCTGGCGGCTTTGATCTCGGAGCGCAAGCAGGCCGTTGGTTTTGTCGGAGGCGAAGACGATCCTACGCAGCAGCGCATCCAGAAGTGTTTCATCGCCGGTGCCCGCGCCACCGTGCCCGGGATCCAGGGCCTGGGCATCATCACCGGCGATTACGACAACGCCGCCAAAGGCCGCGAAGCCGCCGCGACGCTGGTCGGCAATGGAGCTGATGTGATATGGCACGCGGCGGATGTGACCGGGCTGGGCGCGATCCAGGGTGCGGTCGCCGGCAAGGCGAAGGTGCTAGGCTGCTACTCCGATCAGACAGATTTGGCGCCCAACAATATGGCGACCAGCTTCGAGATGAACCTCGGAGGCATGGTGCAGACGGTTGCTCGTGCAACCGCGAACCACTCCTTCGCGGGCGGCAAGGAGTGGAAGCCGACAGTGGACTGGATGTGGTTGCTGAAGGCAGGTGCCCACGGAGACCACAATCCGCAATTGGTTTCTCCCTCTCAATGGGCCGCATTTCAAAAAGTATGGAGCGATCTTTCTGCAGGTAAGATCGACCTATCCCCCTGGGTTTGAAGGGTACCGCTTTTAGCCCGTACATAGACAGATCAGAGTCATTGGGCCTAAAGAGGCTGCGTGAGAACTACTCTCTCCAAATTGAGTCCCGGAGGGCAGACGGCTTGTTGGTAGAGTGCCAACGAGTTGAGACGGCTTAGTCCTGGTGTTAGGATGTGCCAAGCGAGTAGTCCAGCAGGGACGGACTCAAAATTACTCCTGGATGCAATCCTGGCCGTCCCTCGGGACTGTTCGATCGAACTCCCCAGCTCCCGATTTCCTGTACGCTGCTCCAGACGGATCTGCGTATGCGGCTTTCTTTACGGAAAGCCGCATGAGGCTCATTGATTCCACAGCCGATAATGCAGGTCCGTTGGGCTACTCTCAGCCGTCCCTCCGGGACTCAATTTGGAGAGAGTAGTTCTCACGCAGACTCTAAAGTCCGGCCCTTCGCTGAAGTGTCTGGCCGTTCCACCGAGGAGAAGCATTTGCCCACCTTCGCGATGAGGAAGATCGTCAAGCGATTCCCCGGAGTCGTGGCCAACAACGACGTTGACCTGACCATCGAAGCAGGTGAGATTCACGCACTGTTGGGAGAGAACGGCGCCGGCAAAAGCACCCTGATGCAGATTCTCTACGGATTCCACTCCATGGATTCCGGATCGATCCTGATCGACGGAGAGACAGTCGAAATCGCCAGCCCCAAAGATGCCATCGCGCTCGGCATCGGTATGGTGCACCAGGAATTCATGCTGGTGCGGCGCTTTTCCGTGGTGGAGAACACCGTGCTCGGCCTGAAGGAGGATGCCGGCCCGATGCTGGACCTGCGTAAGGCTACGCGGCGGCTGCGCAGCTTGAGCGACCAGCATCATCTGGCCATTGATCCGGACGCTCAAGTGCAGCACCTGCCCATCGGAGTGCAACAGCGGGTTGAGATTCTCAAGTTGCTCTATCGCGACGCCAGGCTGCTGATCCTCGACGAACCCACCGCCGTCCTCACCACGCACGAGAAGGACCAGCTCTTCACGGTTCTGCGTGGATTGCGTGACCAGGGCCGGGCGATCGTCATTGTGACCCACAAACTTCAGGAGATCCTGGAGCTCGCCGATCGCGTCACCGTGATGCGCGACGGCCGGGTCGTGGGCTCTGTTACTACGCAGCAGACCACGGAGCAGGAACTGGCCCGCCTCATGGTGGGCCGCGACGTAAACCTCCGTGCAAATCGGGTTCCGGTCGAACGGGGCCGAGCCGTCTTACGCGTCAACGGGCTTCACGTGTGCGACGACGTGGGCCAGGAGAAGGTCCGCGGCGTAAGCCTCGATGTGCATGCGGGAGAGATCGTCGGCATCGCCGGTGTCGATGGCAACGGGCAGTCGCAATTGGCCGAGGCGATCATGCATCTGCGGCCGGCTCTTCAAGGACAGGTCTTCCTCGACGAGCGCGAGGTCACCCGGCTGACGGTCGCGCAGCATCGCGCTCTCGGCCTGTCCTATATTCCCGCCGATCGCCGGCATGTCGGCGCGGTCACGGAGATGTCCGTTGCCGACAATGCAATCCTCGGGTCGCAACGGCAGCGCACCCGAGGCCTGTTTCTGGATCAGGCGAAAAATCCGCGAGTACGCAGAGAGGCTGGTGGCGCGCTTCGGAGTGCGCGCCTCCGGTATCGGCGCCATGGCGGGCAAGCTTTCCGGCGGCAACTTGCAGAAGCTGATTCTAGGGCGGGAGATTCTGCGGGATACAGCCGCCATCGTGGTGGAGCAGCCGACGCGAGGACTGGATGTGGGCGCGGTCGAATCGGTCTGGCTCGAGCTGCTGCGCGCGCGCGAGCGGGGCAAGGCGATCCTCCTGATCTCCGCAGAACTGGAAGAGCTGATGAATCTGGCCGACAGGATCGCCGTGATGTTCGAGGGGCGGATCGTCGGCATCCTTGATGCGGCCAGCGTTACCCAGGAAAAGCTGGGTCTTATGATCTCCGGAGTTGCACGCCCGGATTTCCTGCACGCGGGCCTAAGAGACACCCGCGTAGGCGGCTTTCTTTGAGGAAAGCCGCATGAAGCTCATCAACGCCAACAAGTTTTACAGGAAATCCGGGGTGAAGCTATTCGAACGACGTCTCACTCCGGCTGACTCTCCGCTCGCCATCACCACTGCCATGGTCCTCGCCGTGCTGGCAGCGATGCTCATCACCTCGCTGCTCTTTGTGCTCTATGGAGCGAACCCGCTGCGGGCATACTTCGCCCTCTTCCACGAACCGTTCGCAACCATGCGCGGTTTTGGCTATACCTTGGTCCGTACTGCACCGTTAACCTTGATTGCCCTGGGCACCATCGTCAGCTGGCGATCCGGGTTTGGCTACCTGGGCTTCGAAGGATGCTTCGTGATTGGCGCTGCGGCCACAAGTTGGTTGGCTCTGGCGACGGCGCCAGGAGGAGCCGTGGGCCCGCTGCCCTTTGTTGCATTCTTGCCTCTGGTGCTCTTGCTGAGTTTCGCTGCCGGAGCCGCGTGGGCTGGCGTGGTTGCCCTCATACGAGCGCGATGGGGAGGCAACGAAGTGCTCATCTCGTTGATGACCAACTACGTTGCCATCCTGATTGTGCAGTACCTGGTTTCAGGCCCCATGCGCGCGCCCGGCGGAGTTCCGGAGACCGCGCTGCTGCCGCGCGCTACCTGGCTGCCGTTTATCCTGCCTGGGACACGCGCGCATGCGGGCATCCTGCTCGCCTTGTTGGCTACCCTGCTGGTATGGATGCTGCTGCGCAAGACGCCTCTAGGCTATGAGCTGATCGTTAGCGGCCTCAGCCCATCCGCCGCTCGCTATGGCGGCATCAACGTGGGCCTCCGCCTGGTGCTCGCGGCTTTTTTTGCCGGCGGGCTGGGTGCTCTGGCCGGAACAGTCGAGGTGCTGGGCGAGCAGCATCGCCTGATGGACGGGATTAGCGGTGGAGTAGGCTTCACCGGCATCATCGTCGCGTTGCTGGCCAAGCTCAACCCGCTGGCGGTTATCCCCGCAGCCGCGCTGTACGGCGGCATGACGGTGGGCGCAAATGCCATGCAGCGCCGGGCCGGCATCCCGTCGTCCATTACTTTCATTCTGCAAAGCCTGATCGTGTTGATGGTGCTGGCGAGCGATATCTTCCGCCGCTACCGGGTGAAGCTCACGTGAACTTTCATCGGTTGATGACTTCAGCATTTTTGGTAACCTGGCTCGCCGCCAGCCTCCGGCTCTCCGGGCCGGTCCTGCTGGCTGCGCTGGGAGAGACATTCGCCGAGTGCTCCGGAGTTCTGAACGTGGGCATCGAAGGCACGATTTTGCTCGGTGCGCTGGCCAGCTTCCTCACCGATTATGTAACCGGCATGGTATGGATCAGTCTATTGGCGGCGATGCTGACCGGCATCGTCTTCAATCTCTTGCTGGCCTGGATGTATGTCACTGTGCGCGCCAGCCAGGTCGTCGTCGGCCTGGTGTTTAACGTGCTCGCGCTCGGCATTGCCGCTACCGTCTATCGCCGGGCGCTAGGCGAATCCGCCGGACCGACCAGCGTGGCCATGTTTCCCCCTCTTCATATTCCGTGGTTGAGCGATCTTCCCTTGCTCGGGCCGGTTTTGTTTGGCCAGGCGATTCTGCTTTATCTGACGCTGGGGTTGGTACTGCTGGCACACGTGGTCTTGTTTCGCACGCGCTTCGGCCTGGCGCTGCGTGCTGCAGGAGAAAATCCCAGCGCCGCGGATGCCGCCGGCATTTCCGTAGCTCGTATGCGCTACATCGGAGTGCTGATCGGCGGCGCTACCGCGGGCATGGCCGGCGCTTATCTGGTGCTGGCGCAGATCGGGCTGTTTCGCGAATCGATTGTTTCCGGACAGGGATTTATTGCCCTGGGAATCGTCATCTTTGGCAGATGGAACCCCGGGAAGGCGGCACTGGCTGCCCTGGTGTTTGGCGCGTGCGACGCGTTGCAGCTTTCGCTGCAATTGGGAGGAGCAAGTGTTCCGCCGCAACTGCTGGAGTCGTTACCCTACATCGTAACTATTTTGGCGATTTCGGGACTCTTCGGCGGAAAAGCCATACAGCCGGCGGCGCTGATGGTCCCTTACTCCAAAGATTGAGGAGGGATCGGGGCGCACTGCAGGTCCCTCGGCTCCCCCGGATTTCCTGTGGAGCTTGGCAGCGTTGGCAAACTTCATGCGGCTTTCTTTACGGAAAGTCGCACACGTGGCCGTCGGTGAGTACCGCGTGGTAGGAAATCCGGCGTACGCTCGGGATGACAAATTTAAAATGGGTCTAGAAAGCGGAAATTCGCTAGTGGGAGCGCGAAGCTTAGACTCACGCAAAATCGGTTATGGCCGACAGCAATTTTCCGCGATTAGTGAAGAGCCCAAAAGCCCATTCTCAGCTCTAAACTGCAAGAACAGCACTCCAACTTTGTCATCCCGAGCGAAGCCGAGGGACCTGCAGTTCTCTCAAGCGGCAACCGGTTTCGACCTATGCGCAACTCTAAGAATTGTCATCCCGACCGGAGCGTACCCGGATTTCCTGCTTCGCGGCCCTCACCAAGAGCCACGTGTGCGGCTTTCCGTAAAGAAAGCCGCATGATGTTCGCCAACGCCACCAATCTCGACAGGAAATCCGGGGCAGCGGAGTGGAGGGACCTGCGGTTCCTTCCTATTTGGGCCAGGGCCGCCTCTTGAACTCATCCGTTCCGGCGCGCTGGGTAAGTGCATCGGCACTGACCTGCGCCTGGCGCCGGACTGCGTTCTCGTCCACCGTGCCGACGATCCCGTCACGCATCACGAAGCGTCCGTCAATCATCACGGTCGTCACCTCATGACCCAGCGCCGAGTACACCATCGCTGAGACAGGATGATGAATCGGCGTCATAAACGCATTGTTGTAGTCCAGCACGACAATATCCGCCTTCTTGCCCACTTCGATCGAACCGATCTCGGCTTCCAGGCCCACTGCACGAGCGCCACCGATTGTAGCCATCTCCAGCACCTTTTCCGCCGTCATGATGGTTGCATCCTGATGCACGCCCTTCTGCTGCAAGGCGGCAAACTTCATCGCCTGAAAGAGACTGTGATTGTTGCTGCTCGCCGGGCCATCGGAAGCCAGACCCACCGTCACACCCGCCGCAAGCATCTCCGGGATAGGCGCGCAGCCTGACGCCAGGTACATATTGCTGCACGGATTATGCGAAACCTTGGTACCGTGCTTGCGGAGAATCTGGATGTCCTCCGTTGTGCAATGCACGCAATGCACAGCGATCACATCGGGCCCCAGAAAGCCAATGTCGCTGAGGAACTGCGTGTCGTCCATGCCATAAGTAGCCGCGGCCGTCTCCAACTCGAAATTGGTCTCCGCCACATGGGTGGTGATGAGCACATGCTCCTCATCGGCCAGCTTACGAGTCAGCCGGTAGCCCTCCTCATCGACCGCCCAGATCATGTTGGGCGCAAGCCCCACCTGCATCCGTCCTCCCGGCTTGTTGTAGCGCCGTATCTGCTCTTTCGCGTCGGCCAGGGCAACCGGCGGCCGCTCGAGCAGAGCTGCCGGAACGCCGTACTGCACACCGTCGGAGATGAAACCGCGGCAAACAAAGCCACGCATGCCCGTGGCGTCGAATGCGTTGACGACGGACGTAATCATCCCCGGCTGCGGGTGGACATACATGAAGTCCACCACCGTGGTCACCCCGGAGCGGATGGACTCAACGCAGCCATGCATTGCGGCCGCATGGGCATCCGCGGCGGTAAGGTGGACCGCGCTCGGGCCCGTCATGCAGGTAAACCACTTCTTCAGCACCATGTCGTCGCCCAGTCCCTTGAGCAGGGTCTGGAACAGATGGGTGTGGGTATTCACCATCCCCGGCATCACGATGCGCCCGCTGCAGTCCACGATCTCCGCCCCGGGATACTGCTGCTGCAATTGCTGGCGGCTGCCCACGGCTGCGATGCGATCGTTTTCGACGCAGACGCTGCCGCGCTCCAGGATTTCACGGCGATCGTTCATGGTGATCAACCAGCCATCGGCAAAGATGAAACTCATTCGGCGGAGCCTCCGGAAGATGCTTTGTTTCGTTCATCCTAACCGCTACCCCGAATTTCCTGTGAAGCTTATTGAGATCGAGGAGATGGATCGCGGCTTTCCTTACAGAAGGCCGCACACGCGGGCTTTGGACGGCATAGCGGCGGGGCATCCGGGTATCATAAGTAAGGACCAATGCCGCCACCCTCTCACTCATCCAGCGCAGAAGATCTCTACCACGAGGGCCTCGACCGGCTCGCGGAAGGCGATGCCGCAGGAGCCGCGCAGAAGCTCCGCGATTGCCTCGAAGTGGACCCGGGCATGCTCGATGCCATGCACGGGCTCATCCGCGCGCTGCAGGAGCAAGGTGAGCTCGACGCCGCCATCGCGGTAGCCAAGCGACTGCTCCAACTGGACCCTGATGAAGTCCTGGCCCACACCAGCCTCTCAATCTTGTATCAACACAAGGGCATGATCCCCGAGGCGGAAGCCGAGGCCTTGCAGGCCAAGTTGCTGGGCTGGAAGAAACACTTGCAGCAACAGAAGCCGAAGCCATGACTAAACTTGCTGCAGCCCGCAAGCTGCGCACCTTTTTCCCGACCCACTGATGGCCCGCACCCTTTACGTCGCCAGCACCAACCCCGGCAAGCTGCGAGACTTTGCCATCGCGGCCGCTGCCCATGACACCCGCATACTTCCCCTGCCCGGCCTCGCCGCGATTGAGCCCCCCTGCGGAAGACGGCCCGACCTTCGAAGACATTGCCCGCGAGAAGGCAATCTATTACAGCCGCTTTTTGCCCGGTGAGATTGTATTGGCGGACGACTCCGGACTGGAGGTCGATGCGCTCCACGGCGCCCCAGACGTCCGCTCCGCCCGCTACGCCGCCGATGCCGGCTTCCACGCCGATGCCACCACCGATGGCAACAACAATCTCTTCCTGTTGCAAGAGCTCGCTCGCGTCCCCGAGAGTGAGCGCGGCGCTCGCTATCAATGTGTGCTGGCTGCCGCCCGGGATGGCGCCGTTTTGCTGAGCGCGCAGGGCACGGTCGAAGGCCGCATCCTCTCCACTCCCCGAGGAAGTAACGGTTTCGGATACGATCCCCTCTTTTATCTGCCCGCCCGTGCATGCACTATGGCCGAAATGGACGACCAGACCAAGTGGACACTCAGCCACCGGGGGCGGGCTTTTCGCGCCTTACTGGAACTCCTGGCCTAAATCGTCTCCTTAAATCGTCTCTTGGGCCAAATCGGACTGGCCCTTCACGCACGCCCAAACCTTGACGGTGCTTCGATCGCGCACCAATAATAGACAGTTGGGTCGGATTCAGTTGCAGCACCTCCTGAGCCATCGGAAAGAAATCAAATGAGCACAATTGCAGCCGTTCCGCGGGACAATCGGGCGCCCGGCTTCTGGGCCTCGACCGTCGGCAAGAAGATCGTTATGGCCGTCACGGGCATCATCCTCTTCGGATTCGTCATCGGACACCTGGCGGGCAACCTTCAGGTCTTTGAAGGCCCGGCAAAGCTGAATGCCTATGGCGCCTTTCTACACAGCATTGGAGAACTGCTCTGGCCGGTGCGCATCATCCTGCTGATCTGCATCGCGCTGCACATCATCGCCACGGTGCAACTGGCCCTGCGCAAGAAGCGGGCACGCCCAATCGGGTATTCGCGCAAACAAGCCATCGCCTCCTCCTACGCCTCGAGGACGATGTACTGGTCGGGTCCCATCGTCCTGGCCTTCATCATCTTTCACCTCCTGCACCTGACCGCCGGCTATATCCATCCCGGCGCCGCGTACATTGAGGGCGATGTCTACCACAACGTGGTCTCCGGCTTTCAGGTCTGGTGGGTCTCTCTCTCCTATGTTGTCGCTATCAGCCTCTTGGGGTTGCACCTGCGCCACGGCCTGTGGAGCATGTTCCAAACCCTCGGTATCCATCAGCCGAAATACACCGCCGCTTACAAGAAGTTGGCGTTCGTGATCGCGCTGCTGATCGTCCTCGGCTACATCTCCATTCCGATAAGCGTTTTTCTGGGGCTGGTGAAATAGATGATTCTTGATTCCAAATCACCCACGGGCCCGATCGAGCACGCGTGGGAACAGGCTCGTTTCGACGTCAAGCTGGTTAATCCCGCCAACAAACGGAAACACTCCATCATCGTCGTCGGATCCGGGCTTGCGGGAGCCTCCGCTGCCGCCACCCTGGGCGAGCTTGGCTACAAGGTCCAGTGCTTTTGCTTTCAGGATTCACCCCGCCGCGCGCACTCTATCGCTGCCCAGGGCGGCATCAACGCCGCCAAGAACTATCAAAACGATGGCGACAGCATCTACCGCCTCTTCTACGACACCATCAAAGGCGGAGACTTCCGCGCCCGCGAGGCCAACGTCTATCGCCTGGCGCAAAACAGCGTCAACATCATCGATCAGTGCGTAGCCCAGGGAGTTCCCTTCGCTCGCGAATACGGCGGAGCCCTCACCAACCGCTCCTTTGGCGGCGCCCAGGTCTCGCGCACCTTCTACGCCCGCGGCCAGACCGGCCAGCAGCTTCTGCTCGGTGCGTACCAGGCGCTCGAACGCCAGATCCATGCCGGCACCGTGAGGATGCATGAGCGCGCCGAGATGCTCGACCTCATCGTTGTCGATGGCAAGGCTCGCGGCATCGTCGCCCGTCACCTGGTGACCGGCGCCATCACCACCCACTTTGCCGACGCCGTCATTCTGGGCACGGGTGGCTACGGCAACGTCTACTATCTCTCCACCAACGCCAAGGGTTCCAACGTGACCGCCATCTGGCGCGCGCACAAGCGGGGAGCGCTCTTTGCCAACCCTTGCTACACCCAGATCCACCCCACATGCATCCCGGTCTCCGGCGACTATCAATCCAAGCTCACGCTGATGAGCGAATCGCTGCGCAACGACGGCCGCATCTGGGTGCCGCTCAAGAAGGGCGACAAGCGCTCGCCGGACCAGATCCCCGAAGCCGAGCGCGACTACTACCTGGAACGCCGCTATCCCAGCTTCGGCAACCTGGTCCCGCGCGACGTAGCCTCGCGCAACGCCAAGGCTGTCTGCGATGAAGGCCGCGGCGTGGGCGAGACCGGACTCGGCGTTTACCTCGACTTTACCGACGCCATCCGGCGCCTGGGCGAGGCCACCATCCGCGACCGCTACGACAACCTCTTCGAAATGTACCAGCGCATCACCGACGAGGATCCCTACAAGGTCCCCATGCGCATTTATCCCGCCATCCACTACACCATGGGCGGGTTGTGGGTCGACTACAACTTGCAAAGCACGATCCCCGGCCTGTTTGTCGTCGGCGAAGCCAACTTCTCCGATCACGGCGCCAACCGCCTCGGAGCCAGCGCGCTGATGCAAGGGCTTTCCGATGGCTACTTCATCGTTCCCTACACCGTAGGCAACTACCTCGCGACCAATAAATTCCCGGTAGTGCTGGATACTGCGCCTGAGGTAAAACAAGCTGTCGCCTGCGTCAAGCAAACCATCGAGTTGCTGCTTTCCATCAAAGGCAAGCGCACCGTGGACTCCTTCCACCGCGAGCTGGGCAAGATCGTGTGGGACTTCTGTGGCATGTCCCGCACCGCGGAGGGTCTGCAATTCGCCATCGCCCAGATCCGCGCCCTGCAGGAGGAGTACTGGAAGAATGTCAACGTCCCCGGCAGCGGCGAAGATTTGAATCAGAGCCTGGAGAAGGCCGGCCGCGTGGCCGACTTCTTCGAGCTCGCCGAGCTCATGTGTATCGACGCACTTGACCGCAATGAATCCTGCGGCGGTCACTTCCGCGAGGAATACCAGACACCTGAAGGCGAGGCCCAGCGTGACGACGAGCATTACTCCTACGTCGCGGCCTGGGATTATCGCGGTCCTGGCAACCCACCCACGCTGACCAAGGAGCCCTTGGAATTCCACTACGTTCACCCCAGCCAGAGGAGCTACAAGTAAATGAAGCTAACGCTAAAGATCTGGCGCCAGAAGAATCGTAAGGAAGCGGGCAAGTTCGTCAGCTACCCGGTCGACATTGAAAATGCGGAGATGTCGATGCTCGAAGTCATCGACGTGCTCAACGAGAATCTGATCGAAAAGGGCGAAGAGCCTGTGGCCTTCGAGCACGACTGCCGCGAAGGCATCTGTGGCTCTTGCGGCTTCATGATCAATGGTGTTGCGCATGGTCCCATGCCCGCCACGACGGTCTGCCAGTTGACCATGCGCCACTTCAAAGATGGACAAGAGCTGGTCATCGAGCCCTGGCGGGCAGCCGCCTTCCCTCTCATCAAGGATCTGGTCGTCGATCGCCGCTCTTTCGACCGCATCATTGCCTCCGGCGGCTACATCTCCGTCTCCACCGGGAACGCGACCGACGGAAACACCCATCTCATCGGCAAAGACCTCGCTGACCGCGCGATGGATGCCGCCGCCTGCATTGGCTGCGGAGCCTGCGTCGCCGCCTGCCCGAATGCCTCCTCCGCGCTCTTTACCGGAGCCAAGATTGCCCATCTCAGCATCCTGCCCCAAGGCAAGCCCGAACGCGACCGCCGCGCCCTGGGCATGGTTGCGCAGATGAACGCCGAGGCCTTCGGCAGCTGCACGAATATCGGCGAGTGCACCGGCGTTTGCCCCAAAGAGATCCAGTTAGAGGTTATTGCGGTGATGAACCGCGATTATCTCCGCGCCAGCATCAATCGCCGCGACGAACTTGGGACCACCATCCACCCCTTCACTGAGTGGAGCACGGGAGCGAAGTTCAGCTCAACCAATGCAGAAGAGTAGTGGGATCCCCACGAAATGGCTTACACTAAGCCCAACTCCCACATGAAGATTTCGCGCGCCCTTATTCTGTTCGCCGCCACTCTCCCGCTCGCAGCGCAAACCACCTCGAAGACTCCTGCCGTGACCAAAAAAACAGACCCGCTTGCCGTACACCAGTCCGCCATCGTCATTGACACCCACGCCGACACCACCCAGCGCATGCTCGACGAAGGTTACGACCTAAGCGAACCGCTCAAGGGCGGCTACGTCAACTTTGAGTCGGCGCGCCAAGGCAATCTGGGAGCTGAGTTCTTCTCCATCTGGGTAGACCCGGCCGCATACACGGGCCACGACGCCCGCCGCACGCTGGAGTTGATCGACGCCGTCTACCAGCAGGCAGCCAAACATCCGCAGCAGATGCGCATGGCCTTCTCTCCCGAAGATATTATCGCCGCGCATCGCGAGCATAAGCTGGCGGCGCTCATGGGGATTGAGGGCGGCCACTCCATCGAGAACAGCCTCGGTCTGCTGCGGGATTATTACCGCCTCGGCGTGCGTTACATGACGCTGACCTGGAGCAACTCCAATGGTTGGGCTGACTCCTCGGGAGATATTGACGACCCCAAAGTTCCCCACACCAAAGACGGCCTCAGTGACTTTGGCAAGGATGTGGTCTACGAGATGAATCGCCTGGGCATGATGGTGGATATCTCGCACGTCTCCGACAAGACCTTTTATCGCACGCTTATCATTAGCCGCGCTCCGGTGATCGCCTCCCACTCCTCAGCGCGTGCTTTATGCGACTCGCCGCGCAATATGACGGACGACATGCTGCGCGCGGTCGGCCAGTACGGCGGGGTGGTGATGGTGAACTTCTACTCCAGCTTCCTCAGCAACGAATACCGCCTGGCGGTGAAGGCGCAGCAACCCGCCATCAAGCAGGCCATCGCCGATGCGAAAGCAAAGCTCCAGGCAGAAGGCAAGCCCGTCCCCAACGAGCTTGCTGAGCAGATTGAGAAGTCCTACACGGCAAAGATTCCCCGGCCACCCCTGAGCGTGCTCATCGATCACATTGACCACATCGCCAAGATTGCCGGTATCGACCACGTAGGTCTCGGGTCGGACTTTGATGGCATTCCGTCGAGCCCGGAGGGAATGGATTCCGCCGCCGACCTGCCCAAGATCACCCAGGCTCTGATGGCGCGCGGCTACAGCGCAGAGGATATGCATAAGATCCTGGGCGGCAACTTCCTGCGGGTTTTTGCCAAGGTTCAGGAGGTTTCAAAGCAGCTCCAGTCCGAGAGCCGCCCGCGCATTACCGAGAAACAGCCCTTCGACAAGAAGTAGCTGCCGCCTGTAGTCTGGGAATGGAACGATTAATGAAATCCCTACACCGCTACCTAGTTTTGCTGCTCTTTTCGGCCGTCTTTGCAATCGCTCAGCAGTCCACTCCGACGCAGACGCCCCCGGCTCAGACCCCGCCCCCTCAGACTCCTGCGAATGAGTTGCCAGATACGCCTACCAGCCAGGTCCCACCGACCGTGGAACCGACCGGGCCCACGGCGGTCCTCGATACCAGCATGGGTCGCATTACCTGCAGGCTCTTTGACAAGCAGGCGCCTATCACCGTCGCCAACTTTATTGGCTTGGCCGAAGGCACCAAGCCATGGACGGATCCCGTAAGCAAGGAGAAGATGACGGGCAAGCCGTTTTACAACGGCACGACCTTTCATCGCGTGATTCCCGAATTCATGATTCAGGGCGGCGATCCCACGGCCACCGGAACCGGCGATCCGGGATATATGTTCGAAGATGAATTCGATCCCAACTTGAATTTCGATGTGCCCGGACGTATGGCGATGGCCAATTCCGGCCCACGCACCAACGGATCTCAATTCTTTATCACTGAGGTGCCGACGACGCATCTCAACCAGAAGCACACCATCTTTGGTCAGTGCGACCAGGCCAGCATCTCGGTAGTGTCAGCGATCGCGCGGGTGCAGCGCGACGCAGACGACAAGCCGCTGCAGCCGGTCACGCTCATCAAAGTCACCATCGTGCAGGCGGGTCAGCCCTTGCCGCCTGCCCCTGCGGTGCCTGCTCCTGTAGCGCCTGCGAGCGCTCCTACGGCGCCCCCAATTCCCCAATAAAAACTAAACCAACACCAGGAGTTCTTCATGTCCCGTGAACCAGGAACCTATGCCGTCATCAACACCAGTGAAGGTAAGATCGTCTGCCGCCTCTTCGAAAAAGACGCGCCCAAGACGGTAGAAAACTTTGTCGAGCTCGCCGAAGGCAAGCGGGAGTGGACCCACCCCATCGGCGGCAAGAAGAGCAACAACAAGCTTTACGACGGCACGATTTTTCACCGCGTGATTCCCGACTTCATGATTCAGGGCGGCGATCCGGCAGGCAACGGCATGGGTGGTCCGGGTTATAAGTTTGCGGATGAGACCAAGGGTTCGCCGCACAGTCTTAATGCGAAGGGCAAGCTGGCCATGGCCAACGCCGGCCCGAATACCAACGGGTCGCAGTTCTTTATCACCGTCGCGCCCACCCAATGGCTCACGGGCAAGCACACCGTCTTCGGCGAGGTCGTGGAAGGCTACGACGTGGTGGAGAAGATCTCCAAGGTGCCCCGCAATTCACAAGACAAGCCGAACAAGCCGGTAACGATTGAGACCGTGGTCATCGAACGCGTCTAGTCGAAAGTTGCCGGGGTTAGGCCTGTGGTATCCCACATCTCGCGAAAAACGAGCGAGATGTGGGGCACCTAAGGCCTGTCTGCACAGAAAGATCTTCAGAACTCCCACCTCTATTCAATTCGTTGTCTAATTTCGGTTTGCAGCACAAATTAGTCTTCTACCCCTGGACGGGTGCCCCACGTTCGCCTCAGCGTACGTGGGTTGAAAAAGACGGGCGCAGCCCAACCGTTGTCTTTCCGCATCCATTGTCTTCCAAGGGAAAGCCGGGTGCCCCACATCTCGCTCGTTTTTCGCGAGATGTGGGATACCACGAACCTACACCGGGGGCTCTTGACAACTCACCTTCGCGCACGGGAGATCGGCTCCAATAGTCTCCCCACCAGCCGATGAGTTGGTGGTTTCGCATGTTCCTGTAAATCCCGCCCGGCCCATTCGATCCCTTGCTGAAGCAGCGCTGCTTCTGACCGCCAAAATGCCCCCGAACCGCCGCTTTGATAAAACCCGAGGCATATCTGCAGGTGGCGAAGAAATCCGTGCATCTGCCGCGACGTATAGTGTGCCAGCAGATCCTCCACCGGTTCTCCTTTGCGGATGGCGGCAATGATCGCCGTAGCTAGATAGGCTTGGCGAGCAGCATTGCCAGTTCCCTCACCACAGAGTGGGTCGAACCCGATCGCCGCAGCGCCGCAGGCGAGCCAACCGTCGCCGCAAAGCGGATCAGCGATACGCGGATACGCGGCAAACTCCGCCAGCGGACCTTCCAGGGTCCCAATCAAGCCGGCAATGATACGGCTCTGACCGAGAAGTGCGCCGGGCGTCTCACCGACGGCGATCAACGTCGCCGCTTCGTTCTCTCCGCGAGGAAGCAAGAAGAGCCAGCCGGAGTCGACCGACTCGATCCAGCAGGCACTTTGATCCATCTCACGATGGAGTACTGCACGCGCCACCGAGGCTACGCGAGTTCCGAAAGCGCGTTGCTGGAGGCCACTTGCACCGCTCGATAGAAACCTCCATTCGCCGGCAGTAGACTGAGCCGCCACAGGCACCTGCGCCCAAAGACGGCCCAGCAGATCAGTTTCCGAAATCACGAGTGCGGAGTGCGGAACGGTGATTGACTCCGCCGCCGGCCCCCACGCCACAACCCTCTTCTGAATTGGATGGCCAACCGAGAGCAGATCCGCCGAGGGAAAGATTTCAGCCAGCAGCGCCACCGTCTGCCTGCTCAGCAGTACAGCCCCCAGCTTGGGCCGAACAACCCTTGAGGACGTAAAGGTCTGTCCACTTTCAGAGAATAGTTGCGCGCAGCAAGCCGCGGCGACACCGTCCCCCTCGATATGGACCTCTATCTCCACCGTTCTCATTCTTCCATGGACATCAAAAAAACTTGACACTGGAAGAAAACCGTCACACCATCAACACATACCGCAACCAACCTTCTCTTCCACGTCGAAGAACATTTCAACGATTGATTCATGGGCCCCAAAGCTTAGAAGGCCCTTTCCAACCCTTTTTTCAAAACAGGGCTTGACGAGGAATTGAATCGATGGATCTTCGCGTTCGCTTTAGGTGTGCCTGTTGGATGCCGGCGCTCCCTCTCCTCCTTGCTTCTCTCTCCATTCCAGCACTTTCACAAAAGACGGCTTCGAGCCCCGAGGTAAAGGTCACCACACCGGCGGACAGCCCCGATACGGCCGGCTTCCCGGTAAAGGACCAGCTCACCTTGAGTAAGTGCGGCGCCTGCCATGCTCCCGATGCCAAGGGAAACATGACCCGCATCTCCTACATCCGGACCACGCCGGAAGGCTGGGAAGAAGCCATCAAGCGTATGGTGCGGCTGAACGGACTGCAACTGTCACCGGACGAAGCCCGCAGCATTCTTCGCTATCTGAGCGATCAGCACGGGCTGGCTCCCGAAGAAAATGCGAAGGTCGCTTACTTCACCGAGCATCGCATCATCGACGAAAAAATACCCAGCCCCGAGGTAGCGCACGCCTGCGCCGCGTGCCATGCGTTAGCTAAACCGCTCTCCTGGCATAGGACCGCGTCCGATTGGCAGTATCTCGAGAACATGCACGTCGCATTCTTCCCTTCGGTGCGCTTCACCGCCTTCGATCATCCTCACGATCGAGAGCCTGGCGCCGGTCCTCCGAAGGGTCCAACCCCCGCTGAGCAGGCGCTCGACTACATCGCTAAGAGCTCGCCACTGCATACCACGGAGTGGGCCGAGTGGCAGGCGTCCATGCAGCCCCCCAGGCTGGCGGGACGTTGGCTTATCTCAGGGAATGAGCCGGGCAAAGGCCCCTTCTTTGGCGAGATGACCATTGAACCCAGCGCCACTGGAGATTCCTTCCTCACCAAGACAAAGGTGACTTGCGGCGATGGGGATTCCGTGATGGCTTCCTCAGGAAAGGCCCTTGTCTACACGGGATACAACTGGCGCGGACGATCGACAGTCGAGAAGCCTGGGACGGGGCCGGAGGCGCCGCAAACAGTGCGCGAAGTAATGGCGCTCTCCAAGGATCAGAACGAATTCACCGGGCGCTGGTTCTGGGGTGAGTATTCGGAGTTCGGCATGGACGTGACGATGCGCCGCGCTACTTCGGCTCCCATGCTGATCGGAGTCGATAAGCCTTCGCTCAAGGCCGGTGCCACCGACGCGACCATGCGTATCTATGGAGATGCCTTACCGGCCAACCTGACCGTGACCGATGTGGATCTTGGACCCGGAGTCAAGGTCACCAAGATCATTGATCAGCAGCCTGGCGCAATTACCGTAAGCGCCAGCGTGAGCCCGGATGCGGCGCCCGGGATGCGCATGGTAGCAGTGAAGAGTGCATCTCTTCCCGCGGCCTATGCCGTCTACGACCACATCGACTTCCTGAAAGTGACGCCAACCACATCGATAGCCCACCTGGGAGGCTCCCCACACCCCAAAGGATATGTCCAATTTGAAACCGTGGCCTTCAGCAACGGTCCAGACGGAAAGCCCAACACGGATGACGATATCGCTCTGGGCCCGGTACCTGCTACCTACAAGATGGAGGAGTTTGTGGCCTCCTACGGGGACGATGACACGGACTTTGTCGGCTCAGTGGATGAAAAGACAGGGCTTTTTACACCGGCCTCCGACGGTCCCGATCCAAAACGCAAGTCAATGCGCAACAACTACGGAGATGTTTGGATTACAGCGACCTACAAGGCTGACGGAGCTCCCCCATTAAAGGGGAGAAGTTACCTGGTGGTTGCCGTGCCGCAGTACATCTCCTGGGATCAGCCGGAGGTAGCACAGTGACCACGTACTCAATAGGTGAGTTTCACAGGTTTCAAGGTGCGGGGCAGGAGTTTCTCTATCTCGTTCCCAGTGGCGGCATTGTTGCGCTGGACGGAATGACGACAGAGATTCTGCAGAGGCTGGATCAGACCCCACTCAGCCGTGAGGATCTTGTGGCAGGCCTGTGCAGCGACGGCTACGCCTCAAGCGAGGTGGAGGAGTGCATCGACGAGCTGCGCGAGGTGAAAGCGATCCGGAACGGAGACAAGGAGTACACAAAATCCGAGCCGCTGCCCGAGACATTTCCTCTGCAGACGATCGTCCTGAACGTGACCAACCAGTGCAATCTCTCCTGCCAGTATTGTTACGAGTTTGGTGAGGACAAGCTCGCGACCCCCGAGGGCAAACCGAAATTCATGGAATGGGAGACGGCGAAGAGTTCTGTCGAGTACCTTTTTGCCGAGTCGCAGGGAAGAAAGAGCGTCCACATTACTTTCTTCGGCGGAGAAACCCTGATGAATTTCCCCCTGCTGAAGCGGGTCGTCGAATACTCGCGAGCCAGGGCCGAGGAGCTGCAGGTCAAACTCGATTTCAGCCTGACCACCAACGCAACACTGCTTACCCCCGCCATCATCGAATACCTCGCCGAGAATGCCATTGGCGTGACGGTGAGCATGGACGGGCCGAAAGAGATGCAGGACAAATTTCGCGTCTTCGCTAACGGCCGCGGCAGCTACGACATCATCAAGCCCAAGGTACAGAACCTTCTGGCGAATCATAAGACCCGGCCGATTGCCGCCCGCGTCACCATGACCTCGGGGGCGATGGACGTAAAAAAGATCTATCAGCACCTGAAGCATGAACTCGGCTTCTACGAAGTCGGCTTTGCTCCGGTGACCACTTCCCCAAACCGTCTTTACTCCATCAACGAGCCAGGAATGGATAGCGTCCTGGAGCAGTTCAGCGAGCTTGCGGATGAGTATCTTGAGTACGCGCTGCGAGGGGAGCACCACGGTTTTTCCAACGTAAGCGATACCCTTTCCGAGCTGCACCAGGGGGTCAATAAATCCCTCCCGTGCGGCGCAGGACTGGGCATGGTTGGCGTCGGACCATCAGGCGATATCGCACCCTGCCATCGCTTTGTCGACTCAGACGAACATGTTCTTGGTAATGTGACCACCGGGATGGATAGAGAAAAACAGAACGCTTTTCTTACCCGGGGAAATATTGACACCAAGTACGACTGCCATGAGTGCTGGGCGCGGCCGCTCTGTGCCGGCGGATGCCATCACGAGGCCTTCGTTCGTTATGGCGATACCGGCCATGCCAACCTCCACTACTGCGATTGGATCCGCACCTGGACCAATAAGTGCCTGGAGGTGTACGGCACCATCGCCGCGCAGAACCCCTCGTTCCTCGATCATTTCTCTGAAAGGAAGGCTTCATGAAGCATCTCCGAGCCGTTAATCAAAAGGCCCAGCGTATCGAGCGCAATGCAGAGGCGTTGAAGGAAGACATCGTGGCCTTGCAGGCTCCGGGCTCGTCCACGCCGAAGGTCCACGTTCCCATGGGATGCACGATCATCTTTTCCCCCGGATGGGAGACCGACTCGGCCGGCGGTACGGCCGGGCTATGCCAGCCCGTGGAACGCGATATCTACGATTGCTACGCAACCTGCTTCTGGCCCGCCCAGGTTCCTGACCATCTCAACAACTCTCCCGACTGGACCAGCAAGTGCGCTTCCGCCACCAAAGATTGGCGCAACGTGGACATCGTATTTCCGTAGCATCTTCACCTGGAGGAACTTCATGCGCGCTGTCTTCGCCTTCCTGGGTCTCTCGCTTTGGGCCGCTGCTAGCTTTGCTGCGTCCGCCCCACCTGCGAGTGCGGGCACTCAGCTGATGTACCTCGGAGTCTGGCCGCACACAGTGCTGGTCATGGATTCGGTACAGGGAAAGATCCTGGATAAGATAGACCTTCCCACTGACATTGTCCGAACCCTGGTTCTCTCGCCGGACAACAAGATCCTGTATGCCTCGACGCTGAAGGACAACTCCATCGTTTCGATTGACCTAGCGACCCACAAGGTTCTCGACACCTTCCCCCTAAACACCCCCGGCACAAACTATCGCCTGAGCGGCTTTGCTATCGATCCCACGGGGAAGATCCTGTACTCATTTGCCACTCCAGTGATCAAGAAAATCGATCACTACGAGATCGACCCGCCGCAGATCATCGAGATCAGTCTTGCGGCTCGCAAGATCACGCGGATCGTGCCGTATCCAAAAGATGAACCGCCGCCCGCCGGCTATCGCAACACCATCCGGGTTTCTCCGGATGGGAAGCTGCTCTATCTCTTCCGCGACAACATCATGGTTTTTAATACCAGCGATTTCAAGTTCGTCAAGAAGATCGAGCTCTCGAAACCAACCGACCCTTCGACTGACGGCTCGTTTGCCGGCCTGGTCAATGATCCCAACGAGCCCCCCGGCAAGGTGATCGGCATCTTCGATTCCTCTGATCCTTACGTGCATCGACGGATCTTCGGCATCGCGGAGCTCGATCTGGCTAACATGACCTACGATCTGACTCCTGTAGGCCCCGCAGCTGAAGAAATGGAACCGCTGATGCTGACACCCGACAGAAAGCTGGGCTATACGGTTTCTGTGTATGGAACCCAAGGCGACCGGGTTACGGAGTTCTGGGTCTTCGATATGAAGACCAAGAAGATCATCAATCGGCGTCAGTTCCTCGGCCGTACCCGTCTGGCCTTCGGCATGACCGCCGATGGCTCCAAGCTGATGATTTATAACGCTGGCTTCGAAATCGAGCTCTACGACGCGAAAACATTGGAGCTGCTTCACACCATCAACCTGGAAGGAGACACTACGTCGAACCTGATCGTGATGCCTCTTAAGGGTTCCGCATAGAGCGAGTGGATGAAGATTCCCTTTGCGCAATATAAGCGGGCTCTCGCCTACGTCGTTCCTTATTGGCGCGGGCTGCTTGCGGTTATGTTGCTGGGTCTGTTTTCAACAGCTGTTGGCCTGGTACAGCCTTACATCTCGCGCCTGTTGATCGACGACGCGCTGTTGCGGCGCAATCTGCACGCGCTCACCATGATTGCGATCGCGATGGTCGTCGTGACCATCGTCGGCTTTGTTCTCAACATCGCTTCCAGTTATTACTACGTACGGCTTTCGGCTGAAAGCCTCTTCGATATGCGGCTGGCGGTCTATCGCCATCTGCAACAGCTCTCGCCGCGTTATTTCACTCAGAAGAAGCTGGGCGATATCGTCTCCCGGATTAACAACGATATCGGCGAAGTGCAGCGAGTGTGCTCAGATACTCTGCTCTCCGTCCTCTCCAACCTGCTATTTCTGGTGGGCAGTATTGCGATCATGTCCTGGCTCAACTGGCGCTTGATGCTCGCCAGCATTGCCTTACTTCCGGTAGGCATTTTTGCTTTGCGGCACTACCAGGGGCGATTGACAGTGCAGACGGCCGACCTGCGTCAGCGGAGTTCCGACCTAGGCAGCTTTCTCATCGAAAGCCTGCTGGGCATGCGCCTGATCGTCGCCTCGGCAACAGAGAAGTTCGAGGCGGAACGCTTTCGCGAATACAATTCCAGCTTTATCCGCTCCTTGCTTTCCATGCAGGTGCTGTCGTTCCTGGCCAGCGCTATGCCGAGCACGGTGCTCACGCTTTCGACGGCCATCGTCTTTCTCTACGGAGGCAAGCTGGTCATCGCCCAGCAGCTGACCGTCGGCGGCCTGGTCGCTTTCATGGCCTATCATCTCAAGCTGCTCTCTCCGGTGCAGAACCTGCTGGGTATCTACACCAACCTGCTTACCGGCGGGGTTTCCCTGGGGCGCGTCTTCGAAGTGATGGATGTGCCAGTGGAGGTGAAGGAGGTTGCGGATCCACTTTCCTTGCCTTGCGTGAGACACGCGATCACGTTTGACAAGGTCCGCTTTCAATACGGTCACGATGTCCCAGTGCTACGCGACGTCTCGTTCACCGTGCCCGCAGGCCAGATGTGCGCCATTGTCGGCGCCAGCGGGGTGGGAAAGTCGACCCTGGCAGATTTGCTCCTGCGTTTCCACGATGTGGACTCCGGCATGATCGGTATCGATGGCCGGGATATCCGTGAGCTGCGCCTGGAAGATCTGCGGCGGCAGATTGCCATGGTCGAGCAAACACCATACTTCTTCCGCGCCAGCATTCGCGAAAACATCGCTTATGGGCGGCCAGAGGCGACGTTGGAGGAGATTCGCAACTGTGCCGCGGCGGCGGCAATTGATACCTTCATTCAGTCTTTGCCGAATGGCTACGAGACCATCCTGGGCGAGCGCGGTCTCACGCTCTCAGTCGGCGAACGGCAAAGAATCGCACTGGCGCGTGCGTTGCTGCGCGATCCCAGAATACTGATCCTGGACGAACCCACCTCCGCGCTCGATTCTGCTTCGGAGGCCGCGGTAACCAGTGAACTGATGAACGTCTTGCGCGGACGCACTTCGATCCTCATCACCCATCGCATGTCGCTCGCTGAATTGGCTGATATGGTCGTCGTCCTCGAGGACGGGTGCGCGCTCGAATCAGCGCGGGTAACCGCGTGAGTCTACCAGTGCGCATCGGCGTTTTGGATAGTGGAGTATGCCGCACCCATCCCCATGTGGGCAAGATCGTCGACGGCATCACGATCACTCCGAACGGAGCGATCGCGGGCTATGAAGATACACTTGGTCATGGTACCGCCGTTGCTGCAATCATTCATCATCTGAATCCGGAAGCGGATCTGGTCGCAGTCAAGATCTTCGACCGTAAGCTGGCTACCACCCTGCCGGTTGTCATCCGGGCCATCGACTGGTGCCTGGAGCATGACATCGAGGTCATTAATCTTAGCCTGGGGACCCTGAACCCCGAGCATCGCAGCGCCTTTGAAGATGCAGTCGCCAGAACCAGGCAAGCCGGGGCGGTGATCGTTTCCGCGCTGGAGATGAGTGGCGCAGCGGCGCTGCCAGGGTCGCTGGCAGGAGTCATTGGCGTGATGGAAGCGGATGAATACCAGGTCAATCATCGCTATGGAAAGCTCGTTTACACCGCTCCTCCCTTTCCGCGCGACATACCAGGAGTGCCCCGGGAGCGCAACCTTAGGGGCGTGAGCTTTGCGGTTGCGCGTGTCTCGGCGCAAATCGCCGTGTGGCGCTAAGACAAGGTCCAAAACTTTCCTGACAGCAGATCGACGGGTTGAGAAAACAGCAGGTCCCCCTTTTCCCAACCTAGGAAGGTACTGCAACCTCGGCCCCGCGCCGCTCCATTGACAAATAGCCGGAGTAAAGCGTCGCGATGGTATCTCGCGCCAACTCTATCCCGGACCAGGGCTCGCGATCGTGGTAGATGCTCTCCATAAAATCCTGGAACTCTTGTGGATACCCATGCTGCCAACCCTCATCCGGTGCCGGTTTGCTCCAACCCTGTTTGGTGCTGGTTTTCTCTACGACATAGACATCTTTCAGTATGTCTTCCCTGGGATTAAAGGTTTCCAGCGCATCGACGGGATTCAGATTGCATCGGGTACGGTGATTGTTGCAAAACACCTCCAGCCAGTTGGCAACACCGCCCATAACCAGTTCTGACGAGAAAATATCCGCGACCGTTCCGTCGGTGAAGGTGATGTGAATCTGGGCGTAATCCTCAATGTCATCGTAGCCAGTGCGAAGGAAGCCTTCATCGCGATAATTGGGAAGCCGCGTAATCTCATGCGTGCGGCAGCTTACCGTAGCCGGCCGAATCGGTTTGCCATTTCGCGATTGGCCCTCGACCCGCTTCAAATAAAGCGCAGCGCTCACTGGATGGCATCCCTTCCCGACCAGCGATCCGCCGCCGGAGAATTTCCAGCGGCCGTAGTAAGGAGAGTGTGACCCGCTATGCGACTCCTCTCCCATGATGCGTAGTATCTGGCCGCCACTCTTCTCGATGATCTCCCGTTCCTTCTGAATCGCCGGGGCATAAACCCAGTTCTCGGCATAGCAGACCCGCTTGCCACTGGCCTTCGCCGCGGCGAGAATGCGGGCACAACTTGCCGTGGCTTCAGCAAGCATTTGCTCCTTGGGATAGGTGGCCGCACCATAGTATCCGGTAAGCGGTTTTTCGATGATGACGTGTTTGCCCAAACCGAGAGCCTGCACCGCGAGCTCTTCATGGGATGAGGGAGGAGTGCAGAGATCGACCACATCCACTGCCGCACAAAGCTCGGCAAAGGTTTCGAATGCGCGGATCCCCGCCTCTTTTGCGAAGGCGTCTCGTGCTTCTGGTGTTTTTGAGGTCACGCCTACGATCTCGACCGGCACTCCATAGACGCGACGGATGGCCTCCCAATGAAACTTGGCTGCAAACCGCGCACCAACGAACCCCACCCGCACTGGATTTTCCATAGACATTCCTTGTAACACATCGCTTGTTCATCGGAGCTTATGCTTGACCATAATGAAAAAGGTGAGCCCCGGTGTTCGATCCCGCGTGTTGGCCATGACCGTTGCCCTGGCCTTTCTCACCTACATGGACCGGGTTTGTATTTCGGTTACCGCGCCAGCCATTCTTCGCGACCTGCGCCTCACGACCATCCAGATGGGCTTCGTCTTCAGCGCCTTTACTGCGGCCTATGCGCTATTCGAGATACCCACAGGCTGGTGGGCTGACCGCATCGGCAGCCGTCTCGTCCTTACACGGATCGTTATCTGGTGGTCTGTCTTCACTGGCTTGACCGGGGCGGCATGGGGTTTTCGCTCATTGCTTGCACTGCGAGCTTTGTTTGGTGCGGGCGAAGCCGGCGCCTGGCCGACGGTCGCGCGCGCGTTGTCGCGCTGGTTTCCTGAACAGGAACGAGGCACCGCGCAAGGCATCTTCTTCATGGGTGCGCACCTGGGCGGCGGACTTACACCACTCCTGGTGGCTGCCATCGCCGACCGGATCGGATGGCGCGCTACATTCCCCTTGCTCTCTATCTTTGGATTTATTTGGGCTGCAACCTGGTTCCGGTGGTATCGGGATGAACCGCGCGATCATGCCTCCATCTCGGCGGAAGAACTTGGCTGGATCGAGGGCGGACGGCTTGCTGTGCCGGAGGAGCACAGCAACAAAAGCATAGTCCAAGCGGCTTTGAAGACGCCGGGAGTCTGGTTCCTGTGCGCGATGTATTTCACCCAGACGTATGGCTTCAATTTATATGTGACGTGGATGCCGACCTACCTGCAGCACGAAAAGCAATTGCACGGGACGGCGCTGGGCATTCTTGCCGGCTTGCCCTTGCTACTGAGTGTTCCCGCAGACCTGTTAGGCGGCATCCTTACCGATCGGCTTAGCCTGAAACTGGGGTTGCGGCGGGGTCGTTGCCTGGTTGGATTCGGCTCGTTGGCAGCGGCCGGAGTATTTCTCTTTTGCGGCTCGCTGGCGGGAGGAAAAATCTCTGCTGTGCTGATTGCGCTGGCTGCTGCCTCGTCGAATTTTCTACTCGGAGCAAGTTGGGGCGCTTGCGCGGATATGGCGGGTAATCACGCAGCAACGATCAGCGCGGCGATGAACACTTCGGGACAGATCGGCGGAGTCTTGAGCCCGATTGCGTTTGCAATGCTGACCCGAACCAGCGCTTCCTGGGCGGGACCGCTCTACCTGACTGCGGCCCTTTACATCGCCGGCGCGGCGTGTTGGTACTTTGTTCATCCCGAACGGCCTCTGGGGGCGGCGGGATAGGATCGCCGCACTCAGTGCGAATGCCGGGGAACCACCTTGCGCACGTCGTGATACTTCACCGCAAATTCCAGGCAGGCGCCGGTCTCCAGCTGGCCAACGTTCGACCGGTAAAACTCCTCCCAGGGCGAGTGGTTGGTTATTTCGGCAGGCTTGAGCTCTTTGTGCCGCATCTCGATCTCTTCCTCTGAGAGCAGAACGTCCACGCGCCGATGCGCCAGATCGACTTTGATCTGATCGCCGGTTCTGAGGATCGCGAGGTTGCCCCCAACCGCCGATTCCGGAGAGATGTTCAGAATCGACGGACTGTCTGAGGTGCCGCTTTGCCGGCCATCTCCCATACAGGGCAACATACGAATTCCCTGCCGGATGAGTCTTCCCGGCGGAGTCATGTTCACTACCTCTGCGGAGCCCGGATAGCCAACCGGTCCCGATCCGCGCACCACCAGGATGGAATGCTCATCGATGGCGAGCGAGGGATCTTCGATGCGCTTGCGATAGTCTTCTGGTCCGTCGAAGACAATCGCTCGCGCGACAAAACAGTCTTCGTTGCCGGGGTCCGAAAGATACCGCTGCCTGAACTCGTCGCTGATGACCGACGTCTTGACCAGCGCGGAAGTGAAGAGGTTGCCCGAAACCACCAGCAGCCCGGCATTCTGCTTGAGCGGATTGTCATAGGTCCGGATTACGTTGGTGTCGAGACTGCGCGTATTTTTGTAGGTCTCGCCCACCGTTACCCCGCTCACGGTCAAAGCGCCGGTGCGGATCTTGCCTGCCTGCATCAGCTCGCCGAAGATTGCGCCTACCCCGCCCGCACGATGATAAGCCTCACCGAGAAACTCTCCCGCAGGCTGTACGTTGGCCAGCAAATGAATCTGGTGGCCCACTCGCTCCCAGTCACGAATGTTCAGTTCCACGCCTACGTGGCGCGCGATCGCGATGATGTGCGGCGGACAATTGGTCGACCCACCGATGGCAGAATTGACCACGATCGCATTCTCAAAGGCTTCCCGGGTAAGAACCTTGCTGGGGGTGAGATCTTCCCTCACCATCTCCACGATTCTGCGTCCGGTCTGGTAGGCCATCTTGGCCCGTTGTGCATAAGGAGCTGGGATGGTGCCGGCCCCCGGCAGAGTCATGCCCAAGGCTTCCGCCAGCGAATTCATCGAGAGCGCAGTCCCCATGGAGTTGCAATGGCCGGCGCTGGGGATACCAGCCATCACCATGTCTATCAGTTGTTGGCCGGTGATCAGACCCTCCGCCAATTGACGGCGCGCTTCCCACAGCACCATACCCGTGCCGCTCAGCTTGCCGTTTACATAGCCGTCGAGCATCGGTCCGCTCGACAGCACGATGGCGGGCAGGTTCACCGTGGCCGCAGCCATCAAGGCTGCAGGAGTGGTCTTGTCGCATCCCGTCGTGAGCACTACGCCATCGAACGGATAACCGGCCAGGATCTCCACCAGGCCAAGATAGGCGAGGTTACGGTCGAGGGCGGCGGTGGGACGGCGGCCCGTCTCCTGGATGGGATGCGTGGGAAATTCGAAGGGCAGTCCCCCAGCATCGCGGATGCCCGCCTTCACCCGCTCGGCGAGGGTTACGTGGATCCGATTGCAAGGGACCAGATCGCTGCCGCTTTGCGCCAGGCCGATGACGGGCCGGCCGGATTGCAGCTCTTCACGGGTGATGCCGTAATTGCCGTAGCGCTCCAGGTAGACGGCGGCTTCGCCCGGTTCTACGTGCTCGCCGAACCAAAGGTCGCTGCGCAGCCCCCGGCTTACCTTGTCATTCTCGTCCATTCTTAGTAGCCCAGGGTCTTGGTGACCACATTTTCGAGCGGCTCCCCGTTGGCAAAGCGGCGATCCTGCTCCAGGAAAAAGCGCATCGCCTGGTTCAGCCACTCCTTGGTATGGTCTGCGCAGTGAGGCGACAGCAATACGTTTTCCAGCTTATACATGGGATCGCCCGGCGGTAGCGGCTCAACCTCGAAGACATCGAGCCCTGCGCCCTTGATGCGCTTCGCCGTGAGGGCACGGACGATAGCTGCCTGGTCAATCACCGGTCCCCGCCCTACGTTGATCACTACCGCGCTTGGCTTCATGGCCGCGAACTGTGCATCGCTGATCATGTGGTGGGTCTCCGGCGTAAGCGGGAGCGAGACCACAACATAGTCGCAGCGGCCGAGCATCTCCATCAGATCTTCCGGCTTGTAGAACTGATCGACATTCGGATCGGGCCCTGGTGGAGCGTGTCTCTTGGTGGCCAGAACCTGCATGCCCATGGGATGGACCCGCTTCGCAACAGCGCGGCCGATGTCGCCATAGCCCACAATGCCCACGGTCTGGGTGTCAATCTCCTCTACATCAAATTGCTCCCACACGCCCGCCATCTGGTTGCGCAGCATGCGGCGAAAATCCTTGGCGAAATAGAGAATCGCCCCCAGGGCAAACTCCCCCAACGACTGGCTGAAAACACCTCGCCCGTTGGTAAGCGGGACATCGCTCGCAATCAACTCCGGGAAGAGCACGCTGTCCAATCCCGCCGAGCGGGAATGCACCCAGCGAACGTCCTGGCACATGAGGAAAACTTCCCGCAATACCTTCTTGGGTATCGACCAGGCAAGGATCACCACCGGATCCTTCACTGCGCTCGCAAAAGCCGCGGGTTCGCGACCTACAATGTGCCGCAGCCCTTTCAGCATGCTTAGCTGCGGATCGTCCTCCTGCGCCAACACCAACACCGTATGCTCGATACTCATGCACTCCCTTCGCGCTCCCCGGGATTTCCTGTGGAACTTGGTGGCGTTGGCGAACTTCATGCTGCTTTCCTTAACGAAAGCAGCACACGCGGCCACGTCCGGCGTAGCTTGGCAGGAAATCCGGGTCCTGTCTGGTTCGGATTGATTACGGCCAACTAGAACTATATTCTCTCGGTCGAAAAACACGCTTAACGAAGGGCACGGGTTTACAGGCTGCGGGAAAACTCATGTTTTGTTTGGCACGACTTGAAGTCGGGCCGTAAACGATTGAGAATACGACAGGCTTTAGAGTCTGCGTGAGAAGTAGCCTCTCCAAATTCAGTCCCGTAGGGACGGCTGAGAGTAGCCCAGGACGCTAGTCCTGGGTGTACATTCCCGCCGGGACCAGTCCCGAAGGGACGGCTGAGAATGCCCCAGGACGTTAGTCCTGGGTGAGCCTGAGCCGCACGTGAATGCCGATTGGCAACATGGGCTTGCTGGCTCGAATCGCGAATAGTCCATTTCAGAGGTAGAGATACCCCAGGATTGCATCCTGGGGCATTCTCAGTCGTCCCTGCGGGACTGGTTCGTCTCTCGAACCTGTCCCAGGACTACCCCGGATTTCCTGTACGCTGCTCCAGATGGATCTGCGTATGCGGCTTTCTTTACGGAAAGCCGCATGAGGCTCCTTGGTTCCACCAACCTGCACAGGAAATCCGGGTTCGTCCTGGGCTACTCTCAGCCGTCCCTACGGGACTGACGGTATCGCTCTTCCTGCCCGGTGCAGACTTTTTCCGCAGCCTGTAAAGTCGTGCCCTGACACAAAACATGAGTTTTTCTGCAGCCTGTGAAGTCCGTACCCTTCTCGGCCGATTTTCATCACCTTGGGTGGGCCGGAGGGCCCATGGGGGGAGACGAGGGCTGATGCTATCATTTTCGAGCCTTTTGCCGATGCCCAGGAGATTGTCTTGAACCCGAAATTGCCTCGCCCGCTGCGCGGCGTTATCACGGCCATGGTTACCCCACTGCGTGAGGACCTTACCCTGGATGAGAAAGGGCTCGAGCGGCTGATCGAACACCTGATCGGCGGCGGAGTGCATGGCATCTTCATTTTGGGCACCACGGGAGAGGCTCCAAACCTCCCCTACGACGTGCGCTCAGCGGTGATTGAACAAACCTGCAAACGAGTCGCCTCTCGCGTGCCGGTGATCGTCGGCATCACAGACACGTCTTACCAGGATGCTCTCCGCATGGCGGTAAAGTCTTACGAGTGCGGAGCGCTAGCCGTGGTTGCTGCGCCGCCCTATTACTACCAGGTCTCCCAGGCGGAGCTGTTGCAGTACTTCAAAAAGCTGGCATCGGATTCACCTTTACCATTGTTTCTCTACAACGCTCCACTCAATACCCACCTTTGGATTGACATTGCGACGGTGATTCAAGCTGCCGCCGAGCCGAATATCGTAGGGCTGAAGGATAGCGGCCTGAACATGGGTTACTTCCACGCGGTGCGAGAGGGAGTCCGGGGGTTGGCTGATTTCAGCCTGCTGGTAGGGCCCGACGATCTACTGGCGGAAGCCGTGCTGATGGGAGCCCACGGAGGCATGGCCGGCGGCTCCAATGTTTGGCCGCGACTTTTCGTAGCACTGTATGAAGCTGCGGTGGCTCGAGATGTGAGCCGTGCCTTCGCGCTGCACCAACTGGCGGTGCAATTCGATAACGCCATCTACCGCTCCGCGGACCATTCTGCGAACCCGCTGCGCGGGCTGAAGTGTGCCTTGTCGCTGATGGGCGTATGCAGCACTGACCTTACCCCGCCGTTTCGTGCCTATTCGAGCAAAGAGCGCGAGCGCGTGCAGCAGTATCTGCACGAGGTGGATGTTCTCTCCGCACCCATGATGCCAGCCGCAACTTTATGATCTCAGTTCCTGGCTAGCTGAGGATCGAAGAGCAAGGGGAAAAACTGACCCTCCATTTTGCCTCCGCTGGGAATAGAAGGAACCCCCTGCAAGAGCGGATCGTCTGAAGCGGATCGAACTCCATCTCTGAAGGCATTGATGAGCGTGGCGCGGCGCGGCCGCTCCGAACGATTCTCATAAGACCCATGCACCATCAGAGGGTGATGGAACGTACATTGGCCGCGCTTCAATTCAATGGGAACGGGAAGGAACGACTGCTTCTGCTCGGGCGTGAGAACAGTCATGATCTCATCCATGTTCCCCGTAAGGCCGGTGACCGGCAGCAGCCTCCAGCGATGGCTTCCGGGAACATAGTAGAGGCACCCATTGTCGCGGTCGCTATCGTCCAGCGCGATCCAGCAGGTGAGATGGGACATCGGCTCGGTGCGCGTCCAGTAGGAGTAGTCCTGATGCCAGGCCACCACGCCCCCATGATGTGCCGGCTTGCAAAAAAGCTGGTCATGCCAGAAACGCACTGGGCCACCTAACAGCTGCGATGCCGGCACCAGGAACGCCGGGCTCCAGAGCACATCGTGGAAGGCAGGTCCTGTTCGCCACGCTCCCAGGGCATGGAAGAGAACCGCGTTCGGATCCTTCGATTCGTTGGAGTGATATTCATGGAAGAGGTGGTTGGCGGGATGCGACTTCTTCATCAAGCCGGCCAGCTCAGAGCAAAGCGAATCGATTTGCCGATCGTTGAGGACCTGAACCCCAGCAAGATATCCCCGCTCGTTGAACGAGGCGATCTGTTCATCCGAAACCCGGAACTTCTGCCACTCCTCCCGGTCTTTAGGCTGCTCGAGAAATTGGCCGATTGGTGCGTGCGCTGTAGACAGGTCCATGGACATCAAGTTTCCCCTCGGCCATTCAGGGTATCGCATTACCGCATTTTCTTCAGGGCCGCCCCAAGGCCTGCAGAGGATCTCCCGGGCTCTGCAGCTGGAGCACAAATGCCTCTGCTCTTTTGTAGCCGCCTTCTACACCCCGAAAAGCGGCAACCTGGTCTTGCAGTGCGTAATACCGGTCCGGCGTCTGGCTCGCGTGGGCATAGCAGGCAGCACGCTTAACCGCTTCCGTTTCCGTAATATCGACATAGTGCGTGGGGGAGAATTGCAAGGTATCCTCCCCATCGGAAACCTCGTAGTAGTAGAGAGAGAAGCTCTTTTTCGATTGCCGCCATGCATCGTAGGTGAGCATGGTGATCGCGCGATGGTCGCGGTGGTTGTCAATGGGCCATTGGGTAAGGATCAGGTCCGGCTTCTCGCCCTCGATCAGCTTCGCGTACTCTTCGTAATGCGCGTTGTCCACCACTGCGTGACCATTGAATTGTCCGGCGTAGGCGGGCCGCGCTTTCAGTAGTTCGCATGCCTTTTTCGCCTCTGCGACCCGTATGGATGCGGAAGTAGGAGGCCATGCTCCGTCGTTCAGGTAAAGCAGAACTACCTCGTGGCCAAGATTGGTCAAGCGGGCGACAGTGCCACCACATCCGTACTCCGGATCGCCGGGATGGCCGCCAGCAACAATGACTTTCAGCTTCCGGCCGGCAGGCTCCTCGGCGGCTGCCCGAACTTCACCCATTGCTTCCATCACAGGCGCGCCAAAGACCAATGCAGAAGCCAGACCTCCGGCGCCAACCAACAATTTCCGTCGCGTTACTCCCACCTAGCCACCTGCTTCTCGTGGATTAGACTCACGGCTTCTTTGTATCAGGTCCGCGGCAAACGGAGCGTCCACCCCTCTGGCCGCAAGCCAAGCCCCGGGGCGTTTACTTTTATGAGTCATTACCAGGCAAATGTTTATGGGATCTTCTGCATCAGAGAGAATGGAAATTGTTTGTACTACCCGCGCCTATTGGGGTGCGGGTGCAGGCGCCAGTCGGGAGCTACGTTGGCGCGAAAAGCATGGCCGCTCTAAGAGCCAGCGGGCCCAGAGGGATAACGCACTTGCTTTAAACGCAGGATCATGCGCTGATTTCCAGGCCGATTAAAATAAATCTAATGTTTGCCGTTGTTTAAGTGGGAATTAATCGTAGTTCGTTGCTACAATTTAATGACATTTATGACAATTAACTGACATTTCCGACCACCCGTTGAGGTTTGTTTAGGAATTCAACCACATCAATTTGACTTGCCCCACAAAGCGTTTGGTTAGAACGCGTTTGGCCCGATGAGTGTGTAGCTTAGTTCCTTTTCGAAGGATCTTTTTGCAGGTCTCGGTAGGGTTGTTGCTGGGCAGGTCCTGCAGTCCTTATGGGGCCCTGTTTGGCAAAGCATTTAAATATTCTTCAATCAGTAGAGAGTAGTTTCCCTCCCCCCGGCGATGCCCGTTCTTTTACCGGCCGTGGGACGCGGTTTTTCGTCCAGGCTTGTCTCTGCCTTTGGCTGCTGGTGTGCTTCAGCGTGGCCGCAATGGCCCAGGTGAATGTCTATACCAGGAGTTACGACAATGGACGGAGCGGTGCGAATCTGCAGGAGACGATTCTCACTCCGGCCAACGTAAACTCGACCAGCTTCGGAAAGCTCTTCACCTTCCACACCGATGGGGAAATCTTCGCCCAGCCCCTCTATGTGTCGAACCTGGCGATTGCCGGAGGGACGCACAACGTTGTCTTCGTGGCGAGCATGTTGAACACCATCTACGCGCTCGATGCCGACACCGGCACCCAGCTATGGTCGCAGAACTTTGGCTCGCCCATCATTCCGCAAAATGTGGAGAACCAGCAGAATATTTCCTACGCGACCGGGCTCGGCATTTTGGGTACGCCGGTGATCGATCCAACCACCAACATCATGTATTTTGTCTCCGGCTCCCAACCAGCCAGCGGCGCCGCGCAATACTCCTTTAATCTCAACGCGATTGAGATTGCAACGGGACTTCCCGTAAGCGGAAGCCCGGTGGCGATAGCCGCCACCTATTCCACTCCCGATCTCACCACTCCGCTGGTGTTTAGCGCGCAGACGCAGAATCCGCGTCCGGCTCTGGCGCTCGCCAATGGGAATGTCTACATTGCATTCGCTTCCCACAACGACATAGCGCCATACAATGGCTGGGTGTTGGCTTACAACACGTCAACACTGGCACAGACAGCTGTTTACTCGGACACAACGACGGGCACACTGGGCGGGATTTGGAATTCCGGGCAGGCCCCGACGATCGATGCCGCCGGCAATCTCTACATTTCAACCGGGAATGGAAGTTTCGGCACGACCCCGAACAACCTGGTACAGACCGGCAACAGCTTTATCAAGTTATCGCCTACCCTGCAGTTGCTCGACTACTTCACCCCCTACAACAGCGCCGTCATGAATTCAGGCGACATGGATTTGGGTTCGTCCGGCCTGCTGCTCATACCGAACACCAATTATGTGCTGGGCGGCGGCAAGCAGGGCGTGCTCTACCTGGTGGACACGACCGCGATGGGAGAATTAAACGCCTCGAGCGACAACGTGCGCCAGGAGTTTCAGGCTGTCTATGGCGTCGGCACAAGTCACATCCATGGCGGCGCGGTGTACCTCAACAGCGACGCGAATGGTCCCACCACCTATGTCTGGGGCGAGAACGATGTACTGCGCGGATTTTTGTTTAATACCACCACCGGCCTTCTCACTACCACTCCCTTCGCCATGAGTACGATGACTGCACCGGCAACCAATAACGACGGAGCCATGCCGGGCGGGTTTCTTTCCATCTCGGCAAACGGAAGTAGTAACGGCATTGTGTGGGCCTCGACACCCTACAATGGCGACGCCGCAAATCAGAATGTGCAGGGCGTTCTGTACGCGTTCAATGCGGATACGCTGGCTCCGCTCTGGACGGATAAGACCAATGACGCGCGGGATGAGATCGGCATGTTCGCAAAGTACGTGCCTCCCGTAGTGGCTAATGGCAAAGTCTATGTGCCCAACTTCGGGCCGGTGGGCAACACCGACGGCTCCGGCAACCTGGTTGTCTACGGTTTACTTCAACATCTGACCGTCACGGCCAACAACGCGACCCGCGCCTATGGCGCGGCCAACCCTACCTTTAGCGGAACGGTGACCGGCGCGCAGAGCGGCGACACTTTTACGGAAAGCTTTGCCAGCACGGCAACCACCACCAGCGCTGTAAGCAGCTATCCCATTGTGCCTTCCCTGACGGGTTCAAACCTGGCTAGCTACACCGTCACCATCGTTAACGGCACCTTAACGGTGACCGCCGCGGCGACCACAACCACATTGGCTGCGCCGGCCACCGCTGCTTCTGGCGCCAGCGAAACCCTGACGGCGACGGTAGCCTCCACCGCGGGCACCCCCGGCGGGATCGTGACCTTCTCTAGCGGATCCACGGCCTTGGGAACGGGCACTCTGAACAGTAGCGGCGTGGCCACACTGACCACGACCACGCTCCCGGTGGGCACCGATACCGTCACCGCTACGTATGCGGCCACGGGCAATTTTGCGGCTAGCACCTCTGCGCCCATGACGCTCACCGTCACCGCCGCACCAGTGGCGCCAGTCGGTGGTTATGCGGTATCCGCGAACCCAACCTCGCTTACCGTCACAGCGGGACAGACGGCAACCACCACTCTGACCTTCACACCCACCGGTGGCTATAGCGGGACGATTGCGTTGAGTTGTTCGAATTTGCCCACGAATGCCAGTTGCGCGTTTGCCTCGAAGCAGGTCACGCTGAGCGGCAACAACCAGAGCGTGAATCTGGGTCTCACGATCAACACAACTGCGCAACAGGCAAGCAGGCAAGCGCCGCAAGGCCGGCTCAATCCGGCATTGTTCGCCCTGGTCTTCTGGTGGCCGGGCGGCCTGACCGGATTGGCAGTCTTCCTACGCAGGCGGATCCAGGTGAAGACGCAACCCTCCTGGCATCTTTACTTGCTGCTCGCATCCACGTGCGCCTTGGCCGTTGGTCTATCGAGCTGCGGTACGAGCGGTAATTTGAATGGGAGCGGGAGCGGCCCGACCGCCTCCCAAGTGACTGTCGTGGCCACTGGAACTTCCGGGACTGTGGTTTTAACCCAGACCGTAGCCCTTACCCTCAGCATGACGCAGTAAGGAAAACATTGTGGCTTTTCAAAAACGGTCATGGTGTTCCCGATAAAACCGATCTCGGCCGTCACCCCGGAATGGTGCTTGCCAGCTCTGGCACACTAAAAAGGGCAACCAGATCCGGTGGCTCAATGGTCAATAAATCATGAAAAGCGACGTCGGTTTGATGAGGCTGCTTGGATCTTTTATTGATTCTTAACGGTTTATCCAAATAAGCCGTCCGTCCCGGTTGATTTGTGTGGTGAATTCTCTTCAGTTTGTTGTTACACTTTAGGTGCATTCGTAACAATCAATTGGCAGTTGTCATTTTTCGGTTGACATTTTTTGAGATTTACCATCATCACGTTGATGTGCCCCCCACCAGGCGTTTAGTCAGTATGCGTTTGGATCGATACCCGCAAAGACGTTGGCTGTTTAGGACGTCTCGTTAAAGTTGTCGGGCCCCTCCCCACGGGTGTTCGACCATTCTCCACCTCAAGAAGATGGCGAATGGGTGTTCCAGCCGGCTGTGATCGGCTTCACATGCGTGTGCTTACTTAGAAATGTCTCAGCAGAGGATATATCTCTGCGGGGGTTCCCCCATGCGTAAACACATTTTTCACTCATTTGAGAGAAGTTTGCCTCCGGCAGAGCAGAGTTGCTTGCCGGGCCGTCGCCGTGCGAAGTGGCTTTCCGCTCGCACTTGCGTTTTTCTCCTCCTGATCGTGTGCTCCAGCGTAGCCGCTCTGGCGCAGGTGAATTTCTATACCAAGAGCTACGACACGTCACGGACCGGTGCGAACCTTCAGGAGACGATCCTTACTCCGGCCAACGTCAACCCGAGCAGCTTCGGAAAGCTCTTCACCGTGCCCACCGATGGGCAGATCTACACGCAGCCCCTCTACGTGTCGAACCTGGCGATTGCCGGAGGCACCCACAATGTTGTCTTTGTGGGCAGCATGTTTAACACCCTCTACGCTATCGATGCCGACAATGGCACAGTGTATTGGACCCAAAACTTTGGCTCGGAGATCATCGCAGAGGATGTAGAGAACGATAACAATATTTCCCAGTATACCGGGGTCGGCATTTTAGGTACGCCGGTGATCGATCCGAACACCAATGTCATGTATTTTGTCTCCGGCTCCCAGCCTTCCGACGGCGCCCAGGTCTACGCGTACTATCTCAACGCACTTGAGATCGCAACCGGAAATCCCGTAAGCGGAAGCCCGGTGAATATTACCGCCACCTACTCGACTGCCGATCTGACCAGTCCTCTTGTATTTAACGCTAAGACGCAGAATCAACGCGCCGGCTTGGCTCTTGCCAATGGGAACGTCTACATTTGCTTCGGCTCGCACAACGACATACTGCCCTACACAGGGTGGGTGATGGCTTACAGCGCGTCGACGCTGGCCCAGGTCGCAGTCTACGCAACCACGACGACCGGCTCGGAGGGAGGGATCTGGATGTCAGGACAGGCTCCTCCGATCGATGGCGCGGGCAACCTCTACCTTTCAACGGGCAATGGAAGCAGCGGGGTTACGCCGAACAACCTGGTACAGACCGGGCAAAGCTTTATCAAGTTATCGCCCACTCTGCAGCTGCTTGACTACTTCACGCCGAGCAACGCCGCTACGATGAGTGCAGGCGATATGGATTTGGGCTCGGCCGGACTGCTCATGGTCCCCAACACCAGCGACGTGCTGGGCGGCGGGAAGCAAGGCGTGCTCTACCTTGTAAACACGAATAACATGGGCCACTTCAACGCCTCTAGTGACAATGTGATCCAGGAATTTCAGGCCATTTATGGCCTGGGCACCAGTCACATCCACGGCGCCCCAGTGTATTTCAACGGCGACGCGAATGGCCCTACCACGTATGTCTGGGGCGAAAACGATGTATTGCGCGGCTTCCTGTTCAATGCCACCACCGGCCTTCTCAATACCACTCCCTTTGCCACCAGTACGATGACGGCACCGGCGACCAATAACGACGGAGCTATGCCGGGCGGGTTTCTTTCCATCTCGGCAAATGGCAACAGTAACGGTATTCTATGGGCATCCACCCCGTTTAACGGCAATGCTGCGGGCAACTCCAACCCAACATTCCCAGGCGATGGGCTGGTTCAGGGGGTTCTGTACGCTTTCAATGCGGATACGCTGGCTCCGCTGTGGAGCGATAAGACAAATGACGCGCGGGATGAAATTGGCCTGTTCGCCAAGGATGTCCCGCCGACGGTGGCTAACGGCAAGGTCTACGTGCCCAATTTTGGTCCGCTGGGAACGACCAACGGTTCCGGCTCCCTGGTGGTCTACGGTTTGCTTCAACAGCTGACGGTTGCCGTGGCGAACGCCACCATGACGGCCGGCAGTGCGTTGCCCACCTTGACAGGAACGGTCACCGGGCTAGTGAATGGCGACACGCTGGGGACGACGATTGTGGTCACTTACAGCACCACGGCTACCAGTTGCTCCCCGGCCGGCACTTATCCCATCACCGCCACAGTGACCGGTTCATCAGCCGGCAACTACCACGTGGTGGTGAACGCTGGTACGCTCACCATCTCGCCGCCAACCACGCCGGTCACCATTACTTTCGCCCCAATCGCGTCGCGCGCTTACGGCAGCGCACCCTTCGCCGTGACGGCGACTTCCAGTGCCGGCAGCAGTTCTCCGGTCACCATCGCCGTGCAGTCCGGCCCCGCCGCGGTCGCGGGGAATACCGTAACCCTCACGGGAGCTGGCACTGTTGTGCTTCAAGCCTCGGGAGCCGGGGCCGGAGATTGTTCTATGATCACGGCGACTACGAGCTTCCAGGTGACACCGGCGCCGCTTACCGTGGCCGCCAGCAATGCGAGCCGCAGCTATGGAGCAGCGAATCCGGCCTTTAGCGCAACAGTGACCGGCGCTGTGGGCAGCGACAGCTTTAGCGAAAGCTTTACCACCACCGCTACGGCCACGAGCAATGTGGGCAGCTATCCAATTGTGCCCGCAGTGACTGGGGCCAATTTAGCCAGCTACACCGTCACCGCTGTCCATGGGACGCTTACTGTGAGTAGCGCTTCGACCACCACCGCATTGACTGCGCCGGCCAGCGCGACCTCTGGCTCCAGCGTGGCCCTGACGGCGACGGTTACCTCACCCGCGGGCCCGCCTGGCGGAAGCGTGACTTTCTACAACGGTTCGACATCGCTCGGCTCGGGCACGTTGAACGCCAGTGGAGTGGCCACGCTGAGCACCGCCACCCTCCCGGTCGGCGCCGATACCGTCACTGCTACATATGCGGCAGCGGGCAACTTTGCCGCCAGCACTTCGCCTCCTGTGTCACTCACCGTCAGTGCTGCGCCAGTAAAACCGCCGGCTACCTTTACCCTGGCGGCGACCCCAACCTCGCTTACTGTCCAGGTGGGCCAAACAGCAACCACAACTTTGACCGTCACGCCCACTGGTGGCTATAGCGGGTCGATCGCGTGGAGTTGTTCGAATTTGCCCGCGAATGCCAGTTGCGCGTTTGCACAAAATCAGGTGGCACTGAGCGGCAATGATCAGGTTGTGAGCGTGGCGCTCAACATTACGACTACGCAACTGGCAGAGAATCATGCCCCGCAAAGCCCGCTCAACCCGACTTTGTTCGCGCTGGCCTTCTGGTGGCCCGGCGGCCTGACCGGATTGGCGATCTTCATGCGCAAGCGGATTCTGCACAAGAAACAGAGCTCCTGGCAGTTTTGCCTGTTGTTGGTTTGCGTGTGGGCCTTCGCCGCAGGTCTATCGGGCTGCGGTTCGAGCAGCGGCATGGGCGGTAGCGGTGGGACTAGCACGCCGTCGACCCCGGCGCCGCCCACTACTGCCCAGGTGACTGTCGTGGCCACTGGAACGTCCGGTACGGCGGTTTCGACCCAAACCGTTAGCCTTACCCTAACCATGACGCAGTAGCAGAAAAAAGGCGGAATTTTCTACAATCTGCCCACTGCTCAGTAACCTTAGGAATCCACAATGAGGTCACATCCGTAATGAAAATAGACTGCACCTTTTGGGTGATGTGAATGCTACAATTTGCCTCACGGGTTACTTCAGGACACTCAGCTCTCCCCCCCGGAGCGCGTTCTGACAAGCCCAAATAGATATTCGATTTTCTCCCCCCAAAGACATTCGTAGGCGCGCTGTTAGCCATGTTCTGTTTTATTGAGGTGGGCCCTGTGTCTAGACATTTAGATGATTCACCTTTTGCCCGGGTCAATATGGGGGCTTCTGCATTGGTTAATCGTTTCCTGTATGCCGGACGTGTAATTTGCCTTGTTCTCTTGTTGCTGGTGTGCTGCAGCGTCGCGGCACTGGCCCAGGTGAACGTGTATATGAGGGGCTATAACACTTCACGAACCCAGGCGAACCTTCAGGAGACGATTCTTACTCCACAAAACGTAAGCCCGAACAACTTCGGCAAGCTCTTCACCGTACACACGGATGGGGAAATCTATACACAGCCGCTCTATGTCTCGAACCTGGCGATTGCCGGTGGCACCCACAACGTTGTCTTTGTAGGGACGACGTTTAACAGTGTCTACGCCATTGATGCCGACAACGGCACAATTTATTGGCAGCAGAACTTTGGCTACCCCATCATTGCCCAAGATGTCCAAAACGATTGGAATATTTCCTGGTATACCGGGATCGGCATTATAGGTACGCCGGTGATCGATCCGGACACCAATATCCTGTACGTTGTCAACGGTCACCAGCCTCAAAGCGGCCAACAGTCTTACACCTACTATCTCAACGCAATTGAGCTTGCAACCGGAAATCCCGTAAACGGAAGCCCGAAGCAAATTAGCGCGAGCTACTCGACTCCCGATCTCAACACTCCGGAAGTCTTCCAGGCCAAGACGCAGAATCAACGCTGCGGTTTGACTCTTGCCAACGGGAACATCTACATGTGCTTCGGCTCGCACCAGGACATCATGCCCTATACAGGGTGGATGATGGCTTACAACAAGTCGACCCTCAACCAGGTCGCAGTTTACGCAACCACGACGATCGGCTCGGAGGGTGGAATCTGGATGGCAGGACAGGCTCCTGTCGTCGATAGCTCGGGCAATCTCTACGTTTCGACAGGCAATGGAAGCTCCGGCACGACGCCGAACGGTCTGTACCAAACCGGAGAAAGCATTATCAAGCTATCGCCCAGTCTGGAGCTTCTTGATTACTTCACTCCCTACAACGCCGCTTCGTTGAGTGCGGGCGATATGGACTTGGCTTCGGCCGGTGTCATCATGGTTCCGAATACCAACTACGTGCTGGGCGGGGGCAAGCAAGGTGTGCTCTACCTTCTGAACACGAGTAACATGGGCCACTTCAACGCCTCCCACGACAATGTGCAACAGGAGTTTCAGGCTATCTTTGGCCAAGGAACCAGCCATATCCACGGCACGGCATCGTACTTCGATAGCGATACGAATGGCCCGACCCTCTATATATGGGGCGAAAACGACGTACTGCGCTCTTTCCTTTATAACTCCACCACGGGAACCATCAATACTACGCCCTGGGCCAAAAGTTCGATGACGGCGCCGGTGACCAACAACGATGGCGCCATGCCCGGCGGGTTTACCTCGATCTCGGCAAACGGTAACAGCAACGGCATCCTTTGGGCATCCACCCCGTATAACGGCAATGCTGCGGGCAACTCCAACCCAGAATTCGCAGGCGATGGGATGGTTGAGGGGGTTCTGTACGCTTTCGACGCCGATACATTGAAGCCGTTGTGGTCGGACAAGGACAACGACGGGCGGGATGACATCGGCATCTTTGGGAAGTATTGCCCACCTATGGTGGCCAACGGAAAAGTGTACGTGCCCAACTTTGGACCCGTCGGCACGACGGATGGTTCGGGAAATCTGGTTGTTTACGGTTTGTTTAATCCGCCGACAACGAAACCGACGCTGACCGTTTCGGCCAACAATGCTACCCGTGCCTATGGCGCGGCCAACCCCACGTTCAGCGGAACAGTGACCGGCGCCCAGAACGGCGATACATTCACGGAAAGCTTTACCACGACGGCGACCACCACCAGCGGAGTAGGCCAATATCCGATTGTGCCTTCGGTGAGCGGTAACAACCTCGGCAATTACACGGTCGTCATCGATGACGGCACCTTGACGGTGACCGCCACGCCGACCACGACCACGTTGGCTGCTCCGGCGACCTCTACGTACGGGACGAGCGTGACCCTGACGGCGACGGTGACCTCCACCGGGGGAACGCCAAACGGTAGCGTGAACTTCTTCAGCGGTACAAACGAACTGGGCACGGGCACGTTGAACGCCAGCGGCGTGGCCACACTGAGCACCACCACTATCCCCGGCGGCACTGATAGCTTGACGGCAACCTATCCGGCGGCGGGCAACTTTGCCACCAGCACCTCATCGGCTAGCAGCATCACCGTCAGCCAGGCAACGCAAACCATCACCTTTACCCCTATCGCATCCCGCCCCTACGGCAGCGCACCCTTCGCCGTGACCGCGACTTCCAGTGCCGGCAGCAACTATCCGGTGACTATCACGGTGCAATCTGGCCCGGCAATGATCGGCGGGGGTACGGTGACCCTTACGGGCGCGGGAACTGTCGTATTGCAAGCTTCGCAAGCCGGCGATGCAAACTATTCCGCAGCCACGGCGGTGGTGCAGAGCTTCCAGGTGACACCTGCACCGCTCACGGTGACAGCCAACAACGCGACCCGTGTCTTTGGTGCAGCCAATCCGACCTTCAGCGGGACCGTTACCGGTGCGGTAGGCGGGGATAGCTTTAACGAAACCTTTACCACCACCGCGACAACCACCAGCGCTGTGGGCAGCTATCCAATTGTGCCCGCGGTGACTGGGGCAAATATAGCCAGCTACACCGTCACCATCGTCAACGGTGCACTTTCGGTGACCGGAGCCTCGACCACGACCACGTTGAGCGCGCCGGGCACCGCCGCCTATGGCGCCAGCGTCGCACTCACCGCGACGGTAGCCTCTACCTCCGGCACTCCGAGTGGAGTCGTCACCTTCTATAGTGGATCCACAGCACTGGGTACTGGCACGCTGAACAACGGTGTGGCCACGCTGACGACCACCACACTTCCGGTGGGGACAGATTCGCTGACCGCTAGCTACGCGGCGACAGGCAATTTTGGCGCCAGCACGTCGGCGGCAAGCAGCATCACGGTCACCGCGGCAACGCAGACCATCACCTTCGCGCCCATTGCATCGCGGGCCTACGGTAGCGCGCCCTTTGCTGTAACGGCGACGTCCAGCTTGGGCAGCAGCTATCCGGTCACTATCACGGTACAGTCCGGTCCTGCTGTAATTAATGGAGGCGTGCTCACCATTACGGGCGCGGGTACGGTCGTGCTGCAAGCCGCACAAGCCGGCAATGCAAATTATGGCGCGGCCACAGCGACGGACAGCTTCCAAGTAACGCCTGCGCCGCTGACCGTCAAGGCCAGTAATGCAACGCGCACATTCGGCACAGCCAACCCGGCCTTTAGCGGAACCATTACCGGCGCGGTGGGCAGCGACAGCTTCAGCGAAAGCTTCACTACCTCCGCCACGACCACCAGTAATGTTGGTAGCTATCCGATCGTGCCCGCTGTTACTGGCGCACAACTGGCCAACTACACCGTCACCATCGTGAATGGCACGCTTACCGTGACCGGAGTGGCGACGACGACCACCTTGACTGCGCCAGGCAGCTCTAATGCGGGCGCCAGCGTAACTCTGACCGCGACAGTGACGTCAGCCTCCGGTACGCCCGGCGGAACGGTTACGTTCTTGAGCGGTTCCATCCCGATTGGCACGAGCACGCTGAACGGCAGCGGTGTGGCCACCTTGAGCACCGCGTCGCTACCCGCCGGCTCCGATGCCGTCACAGCTAGCTATGCGGCCTCGGGAAATTTTGCCGGCAGTGCTTCGCCGGCAACCATCGTCACTGTCAAAGGCGAATCGCAGACCATCACGTTCCCGCCCATCGCGTCGCGGCCGTACGGCAGCGCACCCTTTGCCGTGACGGCGACTTCGAGCCTGGGCAGCAGTTATCCGGTCACGATTAGCGTGGCGTCCGGCCCCGCAACGATCAGCGGCGGCATGGTGACCGTCACTGGTGTGGGCACCGTAGCACTGCAAGCCACACAAGCGGGTGGCGGCAACTACGATCCGGCCACCGCAACGCAGAGCTTCCAGGTGACGCCTGCGGCGACCACGACCAGCCTGAACGCACCGGCCAGCGCGGCATACGGCGCCAGTGTAACGTTGACCGCCACGGTGACATCCACCGCGGGCATGCCTGCGGGAAGCGTCACCTTCTACAACGGTTCTACTTCCCTGGGTGTGGGCACGCTGAACGGGAGCGGAGTGGCCACCCTGACCACCACTGCGCTCCCCGCCGGAACGGATACCGCCACCGCTACTTATGCAGCCGCGGGAAACTTTGCCGGCAGCAGTTCAACAGCTGTGACGCTCACGGTCGGCGCCGCGCCCGTGGAACCGGTAGGTGCCTATACGGTGTCCGCGAACCCCACCACGCTGACCATTGCGGCAGGGGGGAAAGGAAACACCACTCTCACCTTCACGCCCGACGAACGGCTATAGCGGGACGATCTCGTTGAGTTGTTTGAATCTGCCGGCCAATGCGACTTGCGCGTTTGCGACCAGTCAGGTCACGCTGAGCGGGAAAAATCAGAGCGTAAACACCGGGCTTACGATCAACACGACGATGCAATCAGGTAAGAATGCACCGTCTGGCGCGCCGCAAAGCCCCTTCAGCCCGGCCCTGTTTGCATTGGTATTCTGGTGCCCCGGCGGCCTGACCGGATTAGCGGTCCTGGCTCGCAGACGGAAGTTGGTCAAGACCAAGCGCCTTTGGCATCTTTGCCTGTTGCTCGCAGGCGCATGGGTCTTTGCCGTCGGCCTCTCCGGTTGTGGCATGCACGGTTTTGTCGCAAACGTGACACCCGGCACCTCGCAAGTAACTGTCGTAGCAACCGGAACCTCTGGATCTGTTGTCACAACCCAGACCGTAACGCTTACCATCAATATGACGACTGTGACGCAGTAGGACGGCAGGCCGGCCGTGAACCAGCGGCCGGCCTGCACCACCCTTAGCGTCGAGAGCGGAGTGTTTTTGTGAAAGCGGCCACGGTCTTCCCTAGGGTGTTCCCGGTTCCTCGGCGGAAAGTGCGACAAGGTTTGGGTTTGATCCTTCTCGCAGGGATAACACCCGTCTTAGCTCCGTTGACTCTTGCTCAGGAGGTTCATCCACGCTACACGGTTGTGGATCGTGGCCCCTCCCTGGTGCGCACGCTTACCGACACGCCCGGGCTGAACAATCATGGAGACATGGCCATCTGGCACGCGGAAACCGCGAGCTTGATGCCGGGCGTAGTCTTTCACGGCAAGGAAACGATCTCCATCGAGGGAGAAAAGGACTTCCCTTTCGTTTACCCCGCCGACGTCAATGACCGGTTCACGGTTGTAGGAACTCTTCAGTCGGCACAGGATCTGCGCTTCACGCACGCGTTCAAGTGGTCTGACAATAAGCTGGAAATCCTGGATTCACTTGGAGGTCCCTATTCCTCCGCTTTCGCTATCAATGCGGCGGGAGATGTGGTGGGGAGTGCGGAGACCAAAAGCGGCCAGAAGCATGCAGTCTTGTGGCGGACGAAACAGCCCCGCGATCTCGGGCTCCTTGCCCAGGGAGATTACAGTAGCGCCCGCGACATAAACGATAAGAACGAGATCGTTGGGGAGGCGAATCTTGTCCCGAATGGTAAGCCCCAGGCTTTTCTTTGGCATGGGGGCAAGATGCAGCAGTTGCCAAACCTGCCAGGCGGCACACTCTGCAGTGCTCAGGCCATCAACAATAGAGGTGCGATCATTGGATCCTGCGACCTGCACAACAGCAGCACGCAACACGGAGTGATCTGGAGAAATGGCTCTATCGAGGACCTGGGCACGCTGGGTGATGAATATGCGCCGACCACAGCCCTGGACATCAATAACCTGGGGCAGGTGGTCGGCAATTCATCGGATGATGACAAGCTGAGGGCGTTCCTCTGGGAGAACGGCAAAATCATCAATCTGAACAAGCTCATCGCGCCCGACTCCGGCTGGACGCTGCTGGTGGCCTCGCGCATCAACGACAAGGGCGAAATCATAGGCCGAGGATACTTTCACCGCACCATTCACGCATTTATGCTTCAGCCGGATCAAGCGCTCAATAAAAAGTGATTCGAAGCTCGCCCAGAGATGCGCCGCGTTGCATGTCCCAACACCTTGTTCTGAACGAGACTCGATGATCGCTGCGACCGCCATTATTCATGGGATGACGGTTGTTACCAGAAACATATCCGACTTCGAACCTACTGGCGTACCTATCATTAACCCCTGGCAGGCGTGACTGATTGCAAATGCCCTCCGCATCAGGCATGCTGGCGATAGAATCATGGTTCCGGCTCGAGCGACCGTTCAGGAGAAGCACATAACCCGTGCCCGCCAAGCGCCCCATCCTTCTCTATAGCCTGCTAGCTACGCTCTTTGCCATCACCCTGCTCTACCAAGCGCGTTATCTTCCCGACCTTGTCCATCGAGAAACACTGCAGTTCCCTTTCTTTTTTGTCGATTCCGGGAGCGATAGGATCACCTACGCTACTCCCGAGGCCGTGAGCTTTGGAATCCATAACGGCGATCACCTGGTGGCCGTTAACGGAATGCCTTTCACGGGAAGCGGCCTCCTGGGTGAGGCTTTCAGGACAGCTCGGGTGGGTGTTCCTCTCGAGTTGACGATTGTTTCGAAAGACGGCCCTATGGGCGAGCAGCGAAGCGTCCATTTGCCGGTTACATCGAGCCCCTTTAACTCCTGGAATACTTTCAGTGACCTGGTGGTCAAGATTGTACTCCCGGGCGTTTCTCTGCTACTCGGCTTCTGGGTTGCGTTTCGGCGTCCGCGCGATCCGATGGCCTGGCTGTTGCTGGCGCTCATGATGAGCTTTCCGACCATTTTGAAAAGCTTCATTGTGGAGGGCTGGCCACCCGGGTGGCGCGTAGCAGGCCTGCTCTACGAATCGACCCTCGATGCGATATTCCCGATTATTATTTTCCTCTTCGGCCGTTTCTTTCCCGAACCCTTTCCGCCGGGCAGTCGATACGACCGAATTTGGAGAGCCTTGCAGTGGTTCTGCGCGCTTCCCTTCGCCATCATCGCCCTATCTGGAGTTGCCCTTTCGGTCGGAGCGTTGGGCAACTATCGATCGGTCGCCGGTCTTTACACCGTGCTCAAGCCTTTGCAAACACTGGTGGAGGTCTGCGCTTTCATCCTGATCGGCAGCTTCTTCTCTGCCATGGGCATCAAGCTCGGCCTGATCAAATCGCCAGACGCCAAGCGGCGATTGCGCTTTCTCTACTGGGGCGCAATCCTGGCCTTCACTCCGCCTCTTGTGCCTGAGTTGTACGCGAGCTTGCAGGGAAAAAATGCCAGCGAAGTTTTTCCGTCATGGTTTAATGCCCTGATTGTTATTCCGTTCGTCCTTTTTCCCCTCACGCTGACTTACGTCATCGTGGTGCAGAAGGCGATGGGAGTGGGTGTTGCCCTGCGCCAGGGGCTCCAGTACACGCTGGCCAAGGGCGGTATACGAGTGCTCCAGTTTATTGCGATGGGGGTAGTCCTCGTCGCTGGGACAACCCTGGCAGGAAACGCGGGCCACAACCGTCCGCAAAAAACCGTTGTCATCCTGGCCGGGATTACGGCCTACTTCACCATTCGCAGGCTCGGAGACAACCTGCGCACCTGGGTCGATCGCCGCTTCTTCCGGGAAAGCTATGACGCAGAGCGCGTCTTGACCGAGTTGAGCGAGCAGGTGCGATCGATGATCGAACCCGCCTCGCTTCTGGAAACCGTAGCGGGACGCATCTCCGAGACCCTGCACGTGCCGCAAGTGGCCGTGCTGCTAGGGGGCGCGGGCTTCTATCGGCCGGCATTTGCCATGGGTTATGCCAGCCTTCCCACGGTCGCTTTCCCCAGCAAGACGGGGACTGCCATGGTCTTGAAGAGCCAGAAGGAGCCGGCCCGCGTGTTTTTGAGCGATCGCGACTCCTGGCTTTACCGCGAGGAGGGGATCAGCGACGAAGAGCGTAGTAAGCTAGCCACGCTTCAATCGGAATTACTGCTCCCGCTGGCGGTGCGGGATAAGCTTCTGGGCTTTATCTCGCTTGGCCCCAAGCGGTCCGAAGAACCGTACACCGGTTCCGACGTGCGCCTGCTTAAATCTGTTGCCGCGCAGACGGGGTTGGCGCTCGAAAATGCGAACCTGGTGCGAACCGTCGCGGATGAGGTTGCGCAGCGCGAACGCATGAACCGCGAAGTGGAGATCGCTCGCGAAGTGCAGGAGCGGCTCTTTCCCCAGAAACTGCCCATCATCCGGGGTCTCGATTACGCCGGTCACTGCCGTCCCGCGCTGGGCGTTGGTGGCGACTACTATGACTTTCTTGCTTTGCCCAAGGGAAACCTTGGCATAGCGATCGGCGATGTCTCCGGCAAAGGAATTGCCGCAGCCCTGATGATGGCCAGCCTGCAGGCTTCGCTGCGCAGCGAAGCTACGCGTGCCCCTGAGAACCTGGCGGCCGCTGTGAGCAACATTAATCGCCTGGTCTACGAGGCCTCCGCTTCCAATCGGTACGCGACCTTTTTTTATGGCCAGTATGATCCGGCCCAGGGTAGATTCGACTACGTTAACGCGGGTCACAACCCTCCCATGCTTTTTCATGACGCCGGTGAAAGCGGTACGGTCACGCGCCTGGAACCCGGCGGAACCGTGATTGGCCTTCTGGAGAGCGTCCATTACCAGCAAGGTTCGGTGCGGCTCGTCCCCGGTGATGTCCTCATAGCTTTCACCGACGGCATCAGCGAAGCCATGAATCTGGATGACGAAGAGTGGGGAGAGGACCGTCTGATCGACGCCGTTCGCGGGTGCCGGCGTTCATCCGCGCAGCAACTTCTGGAGTGCATCTTCGACGCGGCCACCAGATTTGCCGGGACCGCTCCGCAGCATGACGATATGACCTTGGTGGTGGTAAGAGCCTTCTAGCTGCTGGCCTGGGGAAACGGTCGGCCTGAAAGGGTTGCGAAAAATCCCGGATTCTTCAAAGACCAGAGCTTTTCGGCAGCCTGTTAAACCCATCCATTTTTGGTCAAGGTTTCTCATTCACCGTCGGTAGTGAGGCGAGCAGTGCCCCCAGATCTCTCTTGAGATAGGAGATCCTGGCGCGAACGTCCTGCAGCATGGCTCCCCGATCTTCGAAGTCGTCGATGCTAAGTTTCAGGCTTTCGGATGGCTGGCTGGTGAGATGATCGATTTTCTCCGTACTCGCCAGTGAATCAATTCGCTTGACCTGAACCCAGGTCTGCAGCAATTCCTGTTTGCGGGTGACACCGGCCTGCCCGGTCGGGCTGGGTTCATTTAAGAAGATCCATATGGTCTCTGGATATTGGCTATTGGGCAGAGTGGGCCGGTTGAAAAATTCGGCCAGCATATTGGATTCGAAATCGAATCGACTGCTCTTGCCTTTCTCCTCGCGAATTCCAACCAAGGCAAGGCCCGCAGAGAGAGTACCGGCGCCGATGCCGACACCGGCCGCCGGCTTGGTGAGGTTCGATGAAAGTTGAAGGCCGGAAGCGGTCGCGCCGACAGTTCCACCCACGAGCACGCTGAGCAGATTGGCCCGGCTCACGGTGCGGTCGCGGCGGTCAGCGAGAAATCCGCGCACCTCATTGGAGCGCGCAATCTCGTTGTCGATCTGGGCTATCGTGGCGTCGACCTGGAGCGATGCCGCCATCACTTGTTCGGAGATGCGCTGATGCAGCCAAAGGATTTGCCACCGGTCGGCCGTATCAGGACTAGCCGATAACTTTTTCAACTGGCTTAGTTCTGAGGAAACCCTTATTAGTTCAGCCGTGCTCTCCGACGCCAACGGCTGATGTGATCTGGATTGGACTGTCTGTGCGGATGCGGCTACGACGATAGCCGCCAACACCACCAAGTGCAGGCTGCGAGCAAGGCTCATGCCGATTATGATGACACGCCGATGATGCATTGGGTTGAGCAGCCGCTAGTGCACGCAGTAGCACTCTTCATGGTTGCCGAGTCACAATCGAGCAGCCAATGGGGGGACCCGCCGGCTGTGGAACTGGCTTGTCAGCAAGCACGGCGCGGATGACTTCTTCCAGGTCATGATGCATTGCTTGCGGCCGCTCGGCGCCCAGGGCTAAGTACCGGTCATCAACCCGCCCGCGGTATACCTCGTGCAGGCTCGTTCCCTGGGGAACAAAAACCGCAGCTTCCGGGGTGACGGTTACCTGCGCCATCCGGGTGAGAGTCTGCCTCGTGTCTAACGCTGTATTAGCGGTAATTGCAAATTCGAGGTCGTGGGCACGAATGACTTTCGCATCATCTCCTGGGTTGGGATACACAAACCATACGCGGACGCCGAGCGGTTCAAACTGCTTTGCTATGCGCTGAACCTCGGGAATATAACGGTTGGAAATAGGGCAATCCGAGGCGGCGAAGAAAAGAACCACGGCCCGCGCTCCTGGCGGCGCAAGATCCGTAACGGGATGTCCGTCGACATCGATAGCTAACGGCCCGGTAAGGCCGGCGCCCATCGCCAGCGCTAGCAAAGATGCACGGATGAGCATGGTCATCTAAGTGCCCCTCTGGTGAGGTCAGAGTCCTCCTTCATCTTACCGCTATGGAGCTATCGGACCTGAGTCCAGGCCGGGGGCCACATTGCTTCGCGCCGTACATTAAACATTAGACACAAACAATTGTATTTAAATGGGTTGATTGGCTAGCTAAACCGTTGCTGTGGAGGCCGCTTCCAAGGTGTTGCACTGCGCAGTTTTGAAAGCCAGATTAAGTCAAACGCGAACAGCGCGCGAACAACCCTGAAAACGCTAAATTACCATCCGCTTGTAGCCATCCTCTGTTATCGTTCCCCGCAGTTCATTGCAAAAAACACTACAGCGCAACGAGGTGATCTATGCCATGCGACCCGGTGGAGTTAAAACATGTCCCGCTCTTTGCCTTGCTCGACGATGATGAAATTGCCGTCCTGGCCGCCCAGGTCGACCTTAGGACATTTGCTCCGCGGCAGCGCATCTACAAAATAGGTGATCCCGGCAAGCACGCTTACATTCTGATATCCGGCAACGTGCAGGTCACGACTGTCGACGAGGATCATCAGGAGGTTGTGGTCGACCAACCCGGCCACGGGCAGTTTTTCGGCTTCGCTTCCATGCTGGAGCAAACGCCCCACCAGACGAGCGCCCTGGCGATGGAAGAAACCACGTGCGTCGAGATCAGCCGCGACGACATTGCTACTCTGCTGCAACGCAAGCCCCTGGCCGGTATGGATATGCTGACCGTGCTTGGCCACCAGTTCCACGCGTCGCAGCAACTGGTGCGGATTCGCGCCAACCGGAATGCCAATGATGTGATCGAGGACGAATACACGTTCGGCGAACATATCGCCGACAAGGTCGCCAGTTTTGGCGGCTCATGGACCTTCATCATCCTCTTCGCAGTTGTGTTGACCGTTTACACCTGCATCAACGTCGGCCTGCGAGGCCGGGCGTGGGATCCGTACCCCTTTATCCTGCTCAATCTCTTTCTATCGATGCTGGCCGCTATCCAGGCGCCGGTCATCATGATGAGCCAGAACCGCCAGGACAAAAAGGACCGTCTGCGCAGCGAGCTGGACTTCGACGTGAACCGCCGTGCCGAAGCGGAGATCCAAAATCTGTCCCGCAAGCTGAACCTTGTTACCGACAAACTGGGCGACCTCGATGACCTGCTCCGCGAACGGCTCCCATCGGGTGCGGGTGCAACGCCCAACAGCTAGTGCTAAGCAACAGAAGAGATGGATGGAGCCCTGAAGGCAGCACCCGATCAAGCCGATCAAGGCAGTCATATAATCCAATCTCGAGAGGATCCCTCCAGTGCCGTCTCTGGGGCCGTCCCTGGGTTATCTTTCGATCCCTTCGCTTTCTTGTTCCGTTTGCCTCTTATGCAAGACGATCCGACGACTCCGCTAAACCACGAGGACCCCGGTTCGGCCGAAATGCCGCCGGTATCGGAGGCGTGGGGGGATTTTCGTCTGCAGGCGCGCGTGGGGCATGGCTCCTTCGGCGAGGTTTACCGGGCCTGGGATCCGCATCTGGAACGCGAAGTGGCCCTGAAGCTGCTGCTGCCTGGCTCCGTGGGCGGCGACGAAGAGTATCGGGCAATGCTGCGCGAGGCACGGGCATTAGCCGCGGTACGGCACCCCAACATTGTGCACGTGTACGGCATAGACCGCCACGACGGGCGAGTGGGCTACTGGACCGACTTTGTGCGCGGTAAGACCCTGTCATTCCTGGTTGCCGCCCAGGGCCCGTTTGGCTATCGCGAAGCCGCGCTGATCGGGCTCGACGTGGCAAAGGCCCTGAGCGCGGTGCACCGGGCAGGGCTTCTGCACCGCGATATCAAGGCCGAAAACGTAATGCGCGAAGAGGGCGGCCGCATTCTGCTGATGGATTTTGGGCTGACCACGCTGCCGCAACGCCAAACCGGTGTCGCCGGCACACCGACCTACATGGCGCCGGAATTGTTTAGCGGCAGCGGGGCGACGGTGGCCACCGATATCTATGCCGTGGGCGTGCTCCTCTTCTACCTGGTTACGGGCCAGCATCCGGTCAGGCTAGGCGGCTTGACGGCGAAAGAGGCCGCAGCAGCAATCTCCAAGAGAAAAGCGCTGATCGATTTGCGGCCGGACCTTTCGGAGTCTTTTATGCGCACGGTCAGCGTGGCCATGGAAATGGATCCCGCAAAGCGATATGCCAGCGCGGGACAGCTGGCGGAGGCGCTGGCCGAATCTCTGGGCGCGCCATTGCCGGCAGGCACGGCCTCAGCTCTGTCGAAGACCACAAGTAAGACCAAGCTGTGGGTGGGAATGGCGGCGCTCGTGGTGTTGGCTGCGCTGGGTTTTGCCATGTGGTCCGCGGGGATACCCCATTGGCTGCACACCGCAAATGGCGCAGCCACGGCGGGAGTGCCGGCCACCCAATACGATCAATTTCTAAAGGCGCAGGACCTGCTGCAGCACTATTACAAGCAAGCCAACATAGCCGCAGCAGTCAGCGGCTTTCAAGAGGTGCTTAAGGCAGATCCGAATTTTGCACTGGCCCAGGCTGGGTTGGGTCAGGCGTACTTCCTGCAGTATCGCGATAGCGGCGACGCAAAGTTGATCGACATGGCGAAAGAGGCGACGGCCAAAGCCTTGCAGCTCGATGCGAATCTCGCTCCGCCATACATTACGATGGCCCGCATGGAGGCCATGCAGGGGCACACGCAGTTGGCGATGCAGCAGGTGCAGAAGGCCATCGCGCTCGACCCGCACAGCGCGGAGGCCTACGGCGCGCTCGCCGAAGTGTATGAGACAGATGGACGCACGGGTGATGCACTCACCGCCGTACAACGAGCCATCGATCTCGCTCCGGATGATTGGCGTTGGCCGGTGCGTATGGGGACTTATTACTTCGGCGCAGGGCGTCTCCATGAAGCCGCTCTTCAACTGCAAAAGGGCGTCCAACTGGCTCCGCAAAATTCGATCGCTTACTACGATCTTGGGGTAATCAGGATGCAGCTCGGTCAACTGGACGAGGCCCGAGGCGATTTAGAGAAAGCTCTCAGCATCGAGCAGGACCCTGACACTTACCGTGCCCTTGGATCGTTGCTCGTGCTCCAAGGCAAGTACCAGGAGGCAATCGCCATGGACAAGAAGTCCATCGATCTTAGGCCGGGAGACTATCACACGTGGGGCAACTTGGGCGGCGCTTATCTGTGGGCTGCGGGGGGACGCGAACAGTCCATAGGTGCCTACCGCAAAGCGATCGATCTGGCTGAGACGCAAAGACTGAAATCCCCCGACGACCCGAATCTCCTGGTGGAGCTGGCCGGCGATTACGCATCGGCAGGCCAGATGGACCGTAGCGAGGTGCTGGTTCGTAAAGCATTAGCTCTCTCCCCCGACGATCCAAATGTGAACTATCGAGCGGGGGAGACATACGAGATTATGGGGCAGCGCGCCAAAGCGATTCCATTGATAACCAAGGCGCTGGCGCTGGGCTACCACGCCGCAGAGTTCCAGCGTAGTCCGGAACTGGCTTCTTTGCGCAGTGATCCCGCGTTCCAGTCTGCACTCAACAAAGCGAAGAGCGAAAATGCGGTAGACAGCGCGAAGAAATTGAATTAGCGTCGGGCGCATGGCTCATACCGATATCACTCTCAAAATCGCGGACGGCGTATTTGTGCCGAGTCAGCCTCAGGTTTCAGTCGTAAAGGGCGATACGATCACCTTCTCAACCAGCGACGGTCGCAAGGTGGCGCTCTTCTTCTCTTCCGGGGCAGGCTCGGTGCTCTCACCAACCCCCGCTGTCCCAACGATAGTTGACGCAGGGAAGAAGGCTGAGTTTACCTTCACCTCTTCGGAGCCGGGCGCTTACAGTGTATTTTTTGAGCTAAATGCTGCTTCAGCGCCGGCCCACTTTCCCGTCCGTAAGTCGAACCACCTTCTACTGGAGATCGACTCGAGTGGCGGGGGCTTCAGTGGACCAAGCGACCCCCTGAAGACGTAGCCTAAGAAGAATGGTCTGAGGCCGGAAAATCCAAAGGAGCGACTTCAATCTTCAAGTATCACTTGAGGTCTTTGACGCGCAGGCGCGCGGCCGGGTCGCCGAGGACGATGTAGTTGCGGGCGTCATCGCGGGCGATGATAAGGGCGGTGCGAGCCGCAGGGCTCAGCGGCGGAGTCGCGTTCGGATCTGTGGAGGCGGTGCGCGCCTCAGACTCGATGAGCTGGGAGCAGAGGCGGCTCCATCGGTCGCTGAGCGAGTCTGCGGCGTAACCGGCGCGACGTCCGAACATGAGATAGGTGAGCGGATCACGCAGGGCCTGAAGCTGCGGTGTGCCGGTGACGTCCTGAAAAGCATAGGGAAAGGCCATGTCGACATGAGCGATGACCGCGAGTGCGCCGCGGCTTAGCAGGGCCTGAGGCAGGGCCGCGATGAGCGGAGACGGGGCGACCGGGATCTTTGATCCGTCGGGGTTGAAATAGTAGTTGTTGTCTGCGGGGCAGCCGCCGCTGTAGCAGGCGAAGAGGAAGGCCATGGTCCCCTGCAGTTTGGCATCGGCGGGAATGTCTTCGGCGGAAAAGAGATTGTTAGGACCGGCGGCTGTGTCTCGGACCCACTCCTGGGTGAGCAGCGAGCCCTGCATGCGGCGCTGAGCAGGGTCACCCATGGGATACTCAACCCCGTGGGAACCGGTGAAGAGGACGGCCGGCGGTCCTCCGGGCAGATCGCCGCGGAGGATATCGATCAGCTGTTGCTTGGTGGCCTGCTTGGCGGTCGAGTAAGTGAACGCATCCAGCGTGAACTTCGCTGTGCCGGAGCCGAGGGGTTTTCTGTCGTCGAGGAAGTTGGGACAGATGGCGTTGGAGAGCATGGCTGTGGCCACATCGTTGTCGTTGCGCGTAACCCAGACCGCGGCGTTCTTTCGCTGGACGGGAACCCAGGCAGGATCCTCGTACTGGACCACGGCACGGGCGTAGCGGCCGTAGTCCTCAATGTCATCGAAGGCAAGCCGGCCCACGGCCCATTGCATCTTGAGCATGTTCTGGAAGGCGAAGGGAATGCGGTCGGGGTGCCCAACGATGAGCACATAGTAGGGGACACCTGCAGTGGGATCGACTTTAGCCGTAAGTGAGACGCCGCGATACTCGGCCCAGTCGTCCGCGGTCTGGTTCGGACGCACTCCGCTGTCATTGCCCTCGAAAATCTGAAAGAGATGGTCGTCGTTCACCTGCTTGCGGCGCAGATCGATCAGCGGCTGCAGCTGAGCCCTGATGGCAGGGTCGGCGTCCGATGCGAAGAGGATGCACCAGCCCGTCTGGGTGAGATCGTCCGGATCACCGACGCTCGAGTCCGTGCCCAGGTGAGTTGAGTCGATGCTGCGCTGCTCGGCGCCAGGCAAATCGCCGCTGAGATGGGACAGGCTTTCAGGCGGAAGCGCGGAGGCCGGCTTGCCCGTCGGGGCGTGGACCAGGAGCGGGACGGGAAGTGCGGCGGTGCTCATCGGCATCAGATGTCGAGACGGCAGTCGAGGGCGCCGGTTTCGAAGACAGTGGGGGTGGGTGCGCCGCTTTCCTGCCCTGTGCCGGCGCCCGGAATAGCAAAGGCAATGTCACCCGAAGGGGCGGCGCCGCGCAGCGTCCAGGCGTCTCCTTCACGGGCGATCTGTTGCACGGCAAAGCCGAAGGTGATGGCATCCGGGCCGGTGAAGCTGATGGTGGAGTTGCTGGCGTTCGATGGCTTGATCCCGATTTTGGCATCGACTCCCTGCAAGGCGGTAAGGTCCACGCCAACCGCTGTACCGTGCGAGTCAGTGGCGGTGACCGTAAGCGAATTTGACTTGAGTACCTGGATGATCAGATAAGCAGTCCCCTTACCGCTCAGGAAATAATTCTTCACCGCGGGGTTGTCACTCTGCAGCTGGCCTTTGGCGAGATAACTACCGGCAGCAAAGGGGGCTACCTCGGTGACGGTGACATTGCTATAGCTGAACTGCACCGCATGGGCGCTCTTGTACGCCACATCAAGCGAGGGCACGGTAACCCCAAAAGCGGCCAGAGTATTACCCAGAATGCTGAGACCGAGGGAGAGGTCGAGCGCGTCGGTTCTCTGGCCGTTGACGGCGGAGGCGGGTTTGGGCGGACCGGGCTGCGGCTTGGGAACGGCACTGTTCCAGATGGCATCGATCGCGCCCAGCCACTGCACGGTCTGGTCGCGGCCGATGACGTCCATAGGCTCGATGCCGGTACGGGGCAGCTTAACCACGTTGTAGCCCAGCTTGTTCAGATAGGTCACGCTGGGGTCTTTCTTTTTGACAGGATTCATTGGTGATATCCATCCTTTGGGGCTGCTGGGTAGGGGCACGGCAAGGTTACACCATCCCGGCAACGGCAACGAACCGTATGGTAGCGTGTCTCCATGCCGGTCTACCGGAAAACCGCAATCGTGCAGCTCGAGTTGCCGAGCGGCGCCATGGAAAGCAGCCTGCCGCTGACATGCGAGCGGGAGTTCGGGGTGATCCTGTCGATCGCCGGCAAGACCTATCCGGCACAGAGTTTCCGCTCGCCCATCAATGACGAGCAGTGGCGAGAATTCATTCGCCAGCTGCGCGCCTGCAACGTAAACCACGACGAGAAGACCGGATACCGCGGGGCCACAGCGATACGAGCGCTGGCGCGCACGTTATATCAATCCCTGGCGCAGTTGAGCCCAGCGCTGCGCGAGTTTCTGGACAGCGCAGGAGTGCCGCGGCGCCTGGTGATCCAAACCACGCGCCCGGAGTTGCATCTGCTGCCCTGGGCGGCGCTCTATGACGAGTCGGGAAATCTGCTTGCGGCCGGGGACTTGTCGGTCGTGCAGGCGTGGAAGGACTTTAACCAGCTGCCGCTCTCGACCGGTAACCGCCTGCAGTTATTAAAGGTGCTGGGCAGTGACACCAACCGGAGAACGGCTGCCGCGCTACAGGCTCTCCAGCGGACACCGGAGATTCTCCAGCGGGATGCGGCGGTGGAGTTTGCCGCCGGCAGACAGGTGGGTGAGGTCGACATCCTGCACATCGAAGAGCACGGAAACGCTGTTCTGAGCGAGACCGGGGATGTGCCGGCGACGACGATGGGAGAGACCTTCCGCCAGGCGAAGATCGCGCTGCTGTGGAGCTGCTACTCGGGCGCGGCCGACTCGTGGGGCGTGTCGCCGGCGCTGTGCCTGCACAGAAACGGAGTGGGCATGGTGCTGTCATTTCTGGCCGAGTTGCACTACGACGACGCGGGGTCGATCGCTGAAGGGTTCTATGCGGATGTATTCGGCGCGGCGGCGAGCCGGGACCCGGAGTCGGCACTGTTGCGGATACGGTGCGCGAAGGTAACGACGGAGTTCGCGTTTGCCAACTGGGCATCGATGACTGTCTATCTGCGCAGTCCGCTGGATCTGACCGCGCTGCCGCTGAATGGGCCGAGGGTGCCCGCGGCAGGGTGGCTGGCAGAGCCAGCCGCTGATGATACGACGGACACTTTCTGGAACAACGTCGCGACCCAGGTGAGCCGCTTGCAATCGGGAGCACAGGATGAGGTCGATGCCTCCGCCGCGGCCTATACCAAGCTGCCGCTGGCGGCGTTCAAGGCGTGGCGTGGCAATGTGATCCGCATCGACGAGAGCGTGGGCCTGCTGGCGGACGATGCCACGCTGCGCGAGCTGGGTTTGGCGACAGAGAATGCTCCGACGACCGATGCGGCCGACCGGCTGGTGTGGTTCTTCACCCAGATCGCGCGCTTCGGATCACCGCTGATCGTCTGGTCGAATGCCGCCGCGCGGCATGTGGAGTTTGTGCAGACGATACAGCCCAGCGCCAGCCTGACGTTTCTGTTCCTCCATGGCCCGAAGTCCGACCAACCGAGCCTGATCGAGCTGGTAGAGGAGAATCAACTGCAGCGGGCACTGGCTGCGTGCCCCGCAGTATCGGACGACTGCGGAGACGAGAGCCTCCATGCCGCCTATTACGCAAGCGTCCGGGGCGAGCAGCCGGAGCTGGCCAAGCAGTACATCTCGCGCGTCAAGAGCCTGCAGGAACGCTTGCTGCTGATGGGGAACTTCGTCGAACGGTATCCGGCGATTCCGCTCGGCGACAGCCTTCTGTCCTCCATCGGCCCTATAGCGCCGGGCGAAGTGCCCCGGCGCCCACAAGACTTCTACCGTCTTGCCAGGCACGCACAACCGCCGGAGGGTTCGTCTCTGCGTGAGACCGGCCGGGCCAAACACGAGATCGCCTACCTTATGCACTACCGAGGGCAAAAGGAAACGGCGGAGATGCTCTACACCTTGGCGCTGGCGGATTTGGAGGCAAGTACGGAACGGGATTCGCGCTGGTACTTTGCGCTCGCCTCAGTGCTGCGCGACTGGGCCGATCTGCTCTCGGCCGATCCCGATCGCTTGCCAGAGGCATCGCGCCTGCTGCGTCGCGCGACAGCCATCCAGGCGTTTCACGGTCTGCGCCTCGAGCTGGCCTACTCCACCGCAACCGCGGCCCGCATTGCGCTGGCCGCCGAACGCTACACCATAGCGATCGACCACGCGGTCGAAGCCGCCAATCGCTTTGTGCAGTGCGACAACTGGCGCGGCTGGAGCGGGGTACTCCATATCCTCTTCGACAGCCTTGCCGAGACGCGGGAGACAGCGCGCATGCTGAGCCTGGCCAACCTGGCCAAAGAGAAGCTGCAGTTCTCAAACCTGCCAGAGGACCAGCGCGAAGTGCAGCGACAGGCGCTGGCATTCCAGCGGGCACGGGCGCACTGGATTGCGGGCGAGTTGGCCGAGGCGCGCGAGGAGTTGGAGTCGATACACGAGGCGGCAGCGAAAAAACAGGAGAAGCCCGACGCGCGCGTGGAGCGCCTGTATGAATTTCTCAAGCTTTCTCCTGCGGCACGAGATGGTGGTAGCGCGGGCGCTTGATTGGCCGGCGGACGGATTGGTGGAGCTTGGGGCATTCACACCACGGCTAAACAGGGCTGCGAAAAAGCTCTGCGCCGAACAAGAAAGCAACACCTCAGGGGCTAAAGCCCTCATCAGCCCAATCATTATGGCCCGACTAAAGTCGTGCCCTGATACAAAACAGGGTTGTTCCGCAACCGGGGCGTAGAGTATCGAGCAGGATGACGGAGCGCGAGCCAGTACGCGTTGAGACAGGAGCGGGAGATTTCGCGGGCTGGGAGTTTGCGCATTCGGTCCTCTTTACCGGCCACATGATCGATGCCGCAGATCGCAAGGAGCCTCGCTTCCCTCCCCGGGCCGAGGGTGCGGCGCGTATGGCGATCCGGGAATCGGTGCGAAAACTCCGCGATTGGGGCGGGACGCCGATGGTGGGCGTCGCCGGGGGTGCGAGTGGGGGCGATCTACTTTTTCACGAGGTCTGCGCGGAGCTGGGCGTGGCGACGCGGCTACGGCTCGCGCTGCCGGTGGAAGAGTTCATTGCCACCTCTGTGGCGCCGGCCGGAGAGGGTTGGGTGCAGCGATTTCAGATGCTGGTGAAGCAGCTTGGACCCGAAAACGTGCGCGTCATGGGTGAGAACGACGGGCGGAAATACGAAGCCACAGAGGATGTTTGGTCGCGAGCGAATCTCTGGATGGTCGAGGATGCGGTTGCGCTTGCCCCGCAACGAACCCTGCTTGCGCTGTGGGACGGCAAGGGTGGAGACGGCCCAGGAGGCACAGAACACCTGGTCAGCGTAGCGCCAAACTACGGGATTCGCGTGGCTCCGCTGATTACGATACAGTCACTATTTCAATAGGCCGACAACCGCCCACAGCATTTTCGCTTCTGGTGTATACAGAGCAACCGCTTCCGACCGTGGCTTCTCCTCAAGAAAAGCCGCACTTCGCGGAACCTGACTGTGTAGATTAGAAGTGACAATGCTCTAGGGACCAGGCACAAAGGTGCGATGGGCCTGATTGCTTCGTGAGCTGCCCTGCTCGGTAAAGGTGTTCTGGACCAGCACGTCGAGATTGCCGCCGTCGGGGGTAACGCGCACCGAAGCGACCCGACTGGTATCGGCTGAACCTGCTTGATCTGCGAGATTGAAGGTAGCCGTCGCGGCCTGTCCGTCGACCACGGCGGGCTGCGTACCCCAATCGCATGGAGCCGGCTGACAGGACCCAAAGGCGTGCATGGAAAGGCTGCTCCCGGAGCCGGAGATCACCAGGGAGCTTATGGTATCTTCCGCGCGACGGCCACTACCGGCGTTTTTCCACGTGCCGACGATCGAGGGTGATGCCGCGGCGTGATGCATCGAAAGGTCGATGACTGCCGCCGCAACAACGACCACCAGGGCCCCGATCCCGGCTATCCATGGAAGATTCGACTTCTTGGCGGACACCGGGGCAGCGGTCGCCGGCTGATGCGGTGGGGGGAGTTGTACCGGAACGGTGGCGTGGACCGGCTCCTGCACGGCTTCCTTGCTGGGGGCGACGTAGCTGTTCAGAGCCTCGATCAAAAGCTGAACGTCAGAGGGCCAACGCGCATGCGACAACTCGACGCTGTTGCGATGGGAGAAGCTCTTCAGGCTCTCCGGAAGCTGATCCTGACTGGGCATCCTCGCGCCGTGCACCAGCACCGGGATCACCGGCACCTCGCGCTTTAACGCGGACGCAATCTCCAGCACAACGAAGTCGTTGGGGTCATCCAGCCGGCGCAGGCCGGAAGCGCTGGTGATGGTCGCCCATGTGGGTCCAATGATGGCAAGCAGGACTCCGCAGTCGGCAACGTTTTGCTCGATGGCCTGCACAAAGTCGACCCCGGGACGGATGCCGGCCACGTCCATAAAGACGCTTTTAGCCCCAAACTCACGGGTTAGATCATCGAAGAGCCTGCCCGCCTCGCCCTCGGTGTCATCGCGGCGATAGCTAATGAAAATGGGGTTTCCCACGCGCCTCCGTAAACCTTACGGACAGGATAAGCTGTCCCTCGCGTTTCGGCAATTTGCCGGCAACACATACGCACGCCCCAGTGCCTGGACAGGCAAGCTGACCAATACATCTGTTTGAGTCGACTTGACGGTGACGTGAGTCAGAAAAGAATGTCATTCCAAGGAGGGTCAACCACTATGGGCGTTCTCGACCTGATCACGATCCTTTTGACCAGCATACTGGCCGGCAATGAACTTGCCGTCTCCTGGTTCTTCAATCCTGCAATCTGGCAGCTGGACGATCGTCCGCAGGCGACTGCTTTGAGTCTTCTCGCCCGCCGCCTGGGCAAGCTTATGCCTTTCTGGTACGCACTTTGTCTGGTCCTTCTGTCCGTCGACGCATATCTTCGACGGCACTCCCCATCTAACATCTTCGGTCTTGTCGCAGTGGTGATCTGGGTGGCTACGATTCTGTTCACGGTCACTACGCTGGTACCCATCAACAATCGTATCGCCGCCTTGACGCCCGCTTCTCTGCCCCCGATCGTGGCGGCAAGAACATAAGAAATGGGACAAGCTTCATCGTTGGCGGATACTGCTCCTGATCATTGCGGTGATCTGTCTGACCGCGGGAATTCTAGGGTTGGGCTAGCGACTTATTGTTTAGCGACAGAGGAAACCTGCACTGGCCCGATGAGTCCTGACGGCAGCAATGGAGAGTTGGCCTTGTAGGGATGAATGACAGTGAAGGTGTATTTTTCTGCGCCCGGCTGCTGATCGCCAATGAGCCGGTTCACCCAGGCATTCGTCACCTTGATGGTCAATTCGTTCGCTCCCGGCTTCAACGCAGACGTGGCATCCACCCGATAGGGATTATGCCAAACGATTCCCAGCGGCGTTCCATTCACGGTGACGTCGGCCAGATTCCTGACATCGCCTAAGTCGATCCAGAGATGCGCGCCCGGCTTGAACCAATCGGCCGGCGCCTGGATCGTCTTGGTGTAGGTGCCGACACCCGAAAAATACTTCACGCCGGTGTCTGCGTTATCGCTCCACGATGCTAGTTTGTCCAAGGTCGTCGACGGCGGTGCGCCGCGATCGGGTTGGAAGCTCACCTTCCAGGACCCTTCGATTGTTTCCAGTTTGGTTTCCATCAGCTTGGGAAGCGTCCGAGAGTCAGCCTTGGCCGGCTTGCGAAAGACGACGAAGACCGTACCCCAAGGCTCAAGATGAAGCGGCACAGTGGTGTGCCCTCCAGAAGTGTTGTAGGCAGCATCCTCGATCATCCCGGTATCGGCATGCCATAGTTCGGGAGCTTTGCCCGTAACCCGAAAATCCGCTTCGACTTGCTCATCGCGATCGTTACGGTTGTCGACGTAATAGAGCTCGCCGTCGGGCAATCTGCGGTGTACGAAAATGATGTTGCTGTCGCTCTCCGGCTTGGTGTAGTGGAAGTCCGGCTCAATCTTGAGCGCGGCTAAGGCATCGGCGAGCGTTTGACCGGCATAAACCTTGCCTTTCCCCACCGTATGCTCGCCGCTACCGGATCCCCAAAGCTCGTCCACGATGCGCTGGAACTCTTCCGCATCATCGGCCAGGCTCGGGGTATTCACAGGTTTTGGACCCACGACCACTGCGCCTTGGTTTACCAGTGCACGAATACTTCGCAAGACGGGCAAGGACATGTGGACGCTGTACGGATCAAGCGCGAGCACGCGATAGCTCATGCCGCTCTCGGTCGTGATGTTGCCGTCCTTGACTGCGAGCTTGTGAATTGCGGCATCGGCGTTGACATAATCGAAGCCGTAGCCCGCCGGTACATCGGGAGATTTGTCGGCGAAGATCGCGGTAACGTTGGAGTCCTCGCCATAGAAGTAGAGAACATCCGCGCCGAAATGGCCCTGCTGCAGCAGATACGAACTCCGCGCCAGGTAGGTTACCCAAGGACCAGCCTCTTCGGCCCAGGTTTCGTTGCGCGTGAACCATTGACCGAACGGTCCCAGGCCTAAGCCCGGAACCTTGCCAATCAACGGCTGGTGCACCGAGGTATGGATGACGAAACGATTGATGCCCTCTGCAAGCTCCTTATCCGCGGTTGGCTTAAGCGTCTCCGGCGACCAGGCCCAGGGCGCCATCATCGCTGTCATGGACTCGGCGGCCGCAATATTTTGCCCGTAGATATGCGCCACCGATGCTGACTCGCGGTCGTCCGCATTGTAGCCATACTGCTCTTTGTTCACCCCGGGACTCTGCGTCCACATCGCGCTCATCGGGACTTCGTTGAGTTTCTTTACCTCCATGCCATCGGCGATGAACGCGCGCCCTTCTTCGTGAGATTCGCCGTAGTGGCCCATTCCGTGGGCTTTAATCGAAGCTTCTACCTGCCCATAATGCTCGTCGGCAGTCAGGTCCGCGATGGTCTTGCGCAGGTCCCACAGAAACGCGTCGCTTGCCTGGGCACTTTCCACGACGTGCCCGGTCAGAGCCGGCATCCACGGCCGGGGGTCGTAGCCGCGCCGCTTGGTGAACTGCGCGATCATGTCGTCAGTCCAATTTTGCGCGCCCGCCTCCCAGCTGTCCGTGATCACGTACTTTATGCCGCGCTTACCCATCAGGCTGTCGCTCACCGTGCTCTTGTAGGTATCGAGGTAGTGGTCCATGTAGTTTCTTACATAAGTGCTGTTCAGCTTATCCACTTCGAGGCCGGTGGCCTCTTCGGTTGCCGGATGGTTGGTGATGCCGAGCAGAGAGTAGCCAAAGCGAAGCACCACCCAGTTCCCTGGCGGCGGAGTCCAGTCCAAAGTGCCATCGGGATGCATCTTGGACGTCAGATCCACAACGTCCTTCTTCTGGATTGCATCCGCTGCGGTTACATTTGCCGTCGCGAACTGGTAGAGATCAGGCATGGGGTTGAAAGCAGCCTTCTCTTCGAAACGATTCACCCGCGCTCCGGAATGGAGGACCAGTTCGGCAATCTGATAATCCTTGGGAGGCGGCGGAAAATGAATGCCCATCTCACCCGTGTCTAAGCTGGCAAAGGGGTTTGGGCCGGCGGGAACGGTCTTGAAGGTAAGGCGGAAGAACTTCGCCGTGACCGGCTCGAAGGCCACCGTATGCTCCGTCGCTCCCCCCTTGGGAACGGCGGCGATGATGCGGAAAGTCACTCCGTCGTCGCTCGCTTCCAATGCCTTGCCACTGTCTCCTCCCGGAGGCGAGAAGGCGTCGAAGGGATTTTTGCCCCCCAATGCGATAGTGAAAGCGCGGATGGTCTGCGGTTGAGGGAACTCCCACTGGATCCAGGACGTCTCCCCCTCCGGCGCGATGGGCAGCAGGGCGAACTTCGACAGGTCTCCGTCATCGAGGATCGCGAAGTCCGGGCTGCCGCTGCTAGCGGTTTCCTTCGCATGGAGTTGTGGAAAGGGTACGTCGCTGGCCGGCACACGGTACGCGATGACGGCGCTATCCGCATAGAACTGCGGGATCTTTGGCCCCTGGCCCATCATTGCCCCTGCATCTTCGATGCCCAGGTTCTGAAACGCGCCGGTATTCGCTGGGGGTGGCGCCAGCTTGCCGGTAAACGGAGTTCCGCCCTCGATCCGAGTCTCGCTCCACACGTACTTTTTCATTCCCTGCGACGGCGGGACCCATGGGCCGCCGGTTTCGCTCCAGCCGGGGGAACCGGCGATAGCTTCTTCCAGGCCCAGTTGGTCGGCCAATTTCGTCGCGTAAAGAAATGCTTCTTTCCAATCCGGCGTCATGTATGCCAGCCGCTTCGGCACCACCGGCGGCGTTCCCAAAGCGGCATCGAAGTTTTGGAAACCGCCAAGCCCGACCCGGTGCATCCACTCCAGGTCGAGCTTGATGCCTTCCTGGGTGATGTTGCCGTTCATCCAATGCCACCACACTCGCGGTCTGGCCCCGTTTGGCGGATTCTCGAATCCGCTGCGCAGAGGATCAGCAGGGTGCTGGGCAATGGCCGCGCCCCATCCCAGAACCAGCAAGGCTGCGACACCCCATGACAGCTTTTGCCATAGACCGCACTTGGCCCTCTTGGTCTCGCTCATCGTGCAATCTCCCGCTGCATGTCAACCTGCCGGCGCCGAGGAGCATACCATATTGAAATAAGTTCCCGAAAGGAATTTGTGTTTTGACAGAACCCTGCTCGAGGGAAGCGGGGCCCAGCTTTACAGGCGGCGGAAAAACTCTGCACCAGGCAGGAAGGCAACACCTTCACCTGGCATCCCGGCGGAGTTCGGCCCGATAAACGGTCGAAAAGCAATCATCGAACAATTATCCCGAGGCACCCTCGCTTGGAGCGGCGCCTGTAGAAATATGCGAAATAAGCGAGATAAGCGAGATAAGTCCCTGTGCGAGACCGACGGGAGGGTAAACAGCCGGAGCAGCGCCAATATTATGAGCGCTAAAAGCGCCATAAGCGCCATAAGCCCCCCAGATTGGAAACTTGTTGGCTTCGATTGCGAGGCGAGGGAGCTGACGGCCCTCTACGGGCGGCGGGGTGGGGCGATCTTGGGCATGTTTCCATCACGCTCACCTAATATTAAGAGGTCCAGCATCTTCCTTGCATAGTGATCCCCATGATTCAAAGGATGCCGCCACGGCACGATCTGTCGAGGTGCGCCATTCCTGGCCCACGAACATGTCCGTTACGCACTGCACTGGTTATTTGGATTGCCACAGAAATAGATGCGATTTGAGGTAGTTTTGGGACAGGGGTAGGAAAATTATTTTCCGAGTTGCTCGGCAAACGTCGCGATCATTCCCTATTGAGAGCCACACGTGCCATTGGTAGGGACTGACGATATTTGCGCCGTTGCCTTTCCTCTGGGGAATGGGTAGTCGTGTCACCGGATCTCCACCACGGAGCCCAGTCGAAAAATCATTGTTGACATCGACGGGCTTCAGGATGGAAACTCTTGCTCTATTGCAATTCTTCACCAATTGCCCCCGCCAATTGGCACATTCGGACGCCCAAGACCGTCTGGAGAGTTACATGGTGGGACGTCCGCTGAGCGAAATTGATTTCGCAGACAGGGTGACTTATGGCACAGGATGTGGAAGGCGCCGTTTGGCAAGCGCTGGATCAATTCAGGATTGAATTGCCTTCCTGGGGCTTCGCGAATACCGGGTCCAGGTTCGGAAAATTCATGCAGGCCGCCGCAGCAACCAACCTCGCCGAAAAATTCAGCGACGCAGGCATGGTCAACCAGTTGACCGGAGCATGTCCAACCGTCGCCCTGCACGCCATTTGGGATCTGCCAAACGGGCTGAAGGACGTCCCTCACGTAGAAGAGCTGGCCAGAAAATGCGGAGTGGTCGCAGGGTCGATCAACCCCAACGTCTTCCAGGGGCAGGAGTACAAGTTTGGCGCCGCGGGAAATCCTGACCCGGCGATACGCAAAAAGGCACTCGATCACCTGTTGGACTGCGTGGCGATCGCGGACAAACTGCATTCCCGCGATGTGGCTCCGTGGTTTCCTGATGGATCAAGCTATCCCGGAACACAAAGCATGCGTCACCGCATTGACTGGTTTGAGCAGACCCTGCAAGCGATGCATGCTGCGCTTAGCCCAACCCAACGATTGCTGGTTGAGTACAAGCCCTTTGAGCCCTTCTTCTACCACACCGATATCGCCGACTGGGGAATGGCACTGCTCCTGGCCAAGACAGCCGGGCCGCAAGCGTTCGTGCTGGTCGATACCGGGCATCATTACCAGTCGCAAAACATCGAGCAGATTGTTGCCTGGTTGCTGCGGGCAAAGATGCTGGGTGGCTTCCACTTCAATGACCGGCGCTACGCGGATGATGATCTGACCTTGGGCTCGATCGACCCTTACCAGGTCTTCCGCATCTTCCACGAGATTCGCAACTACGAATGGGAAACGGGCACTCAGGTAGACGTAGCCTTCATGATCGACCAGAGCCACAATCTGAAAGGCAAGATGGAAGCCATGGTTCAGACCGTGTGCACGGCGCAGGAGATCTTTGCCAAGTCGGCGCTGGTGGATCATGCGCGGCTCTCGGTCCTGCAGAACGAGTGCAAGCTGGTGGAGGCGGAGGAGCTCTTCCGCGGAGCCTTCTGGAAGGATGTGCGGCCAATCCTTAAAGACTGGCGGCGATCGAAAGGACTGCCTGAAGATCCACTTCAGGCGCTGCGCGAGAGTGGTTATGTGGAACAGATCAGCAAAGAACGCGCGGCTGCCAACCGGGATGCGGTTGCGACCTACGCCTGAGCCGGTGGTACTCCCAGCGTACCTTGAGGTAGTTTCCGTAGCCCACGACCACCGTGGAGCCGACGAGCAAAAACAATCCAAGAGCGACAAGACTCTTTGTGCGCCTGCTCGTCCCTCTCCATTCGTGCAAGGCCACTCCCCATAGCGTGGCGAAGATGATGATGCTCGCCATGTGCAGCGTCCAACTGGAAAAGTCGTACTTGCCCATCTTGGTCTGCCCCATGGAGTAGAAGAAAAACTGGAAATACCAGATCACCCCGGCGAGCGCGGCAAGGATGTAATTCTTTACCAGCGTCTCGGGGTTGAGCCGCGAACTCGGATCAACATCCATCAGGGTCTCTCCGCCAACCTTCGCCGTGCCCATGGGGTTAATGCCCGGAGCGCCGGCAAACTGCGCCCACGAATGATTCTTGACGATCAGAAAAAGCGACCAGAGAAAGTTGGTGGCGAAGCCGCCCCAGAGAACGACAACCAATACGGGAAGGTTCTGCCAAAGATCAAGACGATGATGAGCCATCAGCTGCAAGTGTGCGATTTCTGCGATGGGCTTGCCCGCAGCCAATCCATAGGCGAAACAAGAGCTCATGACCCCGGCGAAGATGGCCACGGCGAGTCCTTTCGCGAACGAGTAGTCGCGCTCCCCCGCTTCCGCCCGGTCTTCGGTCGTGATTTCATGCTCCTTGGAATAGCCGGCGAGGCCGCTGACAGCGATGGCCAGCATGCACACGCCGACCCCCAGCCAATATCACCTGCCCGGAACTCTCGTGCAGAATGGAAGACATCTGGCCGCTGAAGATCGGCGGCATCAGGGTGCCGAACGCGGTGCAGAAACCGAGAGCGATGGCATACCCCAGCGCAATGCCAAGATAGCGAATCGCAAGGCCGAAAGTGAGGCCGCCTACTCCCCACATCACGCCCCAGAAGCATGCATACGTGGTACTGCTCGATGGCGCAGCGCGAAGAACATCGAAGAGATTTGGCACCAGCAGCAGAGCGAGTACCAAAGGCGCGAGAATCCACGCGGCAAAGCCTTGGATGATCCAGTAAATCTCCCATGACCAGCGCTTGATCCCGCGGAAAGGAATGAAATTGCTGGCCGAGGCGAGGCCGCCGATCCAGTGATACACCACGCCGATAAAGGGATTGGGACCCACATCCACCTCGTTTCAGCCCTTCGAGCAAACGTACCCCATCCTAATTGAGACGGATAACCACTGTGAAATACTTGGTCTATTGAATTTCAGATCCAGGCTGCCAAGGAATCGCTTCTGAGTCTTCTCGCGACAGAGAGCATCCCTTCGGCATAGGATGAGTGGCCTTGGAAAACCCTTGCCCTATTGGTTCATCCGGGCAGGTGGTCATCAGCCGTCAGGAGACGCAGCATGTCTTTGCAATATCTCGCCGACCTTTGGGATGAGAGCCACGCCAGGACTCTCGATCCGCCAGCGCTCTTGCGTTACCGTTCCAACCTGTTGGGATCGGACCTGCGCATCACCAACTTCGGGGGCGGTAACACCAGCTCGAAGCTGGATGAGGCCGATCCATTGGACGGGCAGAAGAAGGCCGGTGCTGTGGGTAAAGGGCAGCGGCGGCGACCTGGGCAGCATCAAGGTCGAAGGCTTTGCCACCCTCTACCTGGATAAGGTGCTGGCGCTGGCCAGGATTTATCGGGGTGTCGAACTGGAAGACGAGATGGTCGGCATGTATCCGCTTTGCACCTTCGGCAACAATCCCGTCGCCGCCTCAATCGACACCGCGCTGCATGCCTTTCTTCCCTTCCCGCACGTGGACCATCTTCATCCGGACTGGGGAATCGCGCTGGCCGCCTCGGCAAACGGTAAGGAAAAGATGGACCAGTTCAATCACCAGTTCGGCCACAAGATGGTGTGGATCCCGTGGCAGCGTCCGGGCTTTGAACTCGCCATGATGCTGGAGCGCGCGGTGAAGGCTGTGCCGGGCTGCGATGGAGTAGTACTCGGCGGCCACGGCCTCTTTACCTGGGGAGAAACGCAGCGTGCATCGTATCTCAATACCATCACCATCATCGATCAGATCGGCCAGTTCATCGAGAGCCATCGCGCCCGGAGAAACAGCCAATCCTTTGGCGGCGCCAGGTACGTTCCACACACGGAACGGCAGAAGATTGCCAACAAGTTGATGCCCTTCCTGCGCGGTAGCGTCTCTACCCAGCAGCGCATGATCGGCAGCTTCACTGATATCCCCGAAGTGCTGGATTTCGTCAACTCGCATTCGGCTGCGAGGCTCGCCTATCTGGGCACTAGCTGTCCGGATCATTTCATTCGCACAAAGATTCGCCCGCTGCTGGTGGAGTGGGATCATTCCGCGGATCCGGCACATATTCAGTCCGCTGCGAAGACAGCCCTGGAGAAATATCGCAGCGAATATGCCGACTACTACAAGAAGCATGCCCTGAAAGACTCGCCGGCGATGCGGCATGCGAATCCAACCGTCGTGCTGGTGCCCGGTATCGGCATGTTCAGCTTCGGCAAGAACAAGGCGGAGGCGCGCATCACAGGGGAGTTTTATGTCAACGCCATCCACGTGATGGAGGGCGCCGGTCATCTCGATGAAGGCAAGTGCCCACCGATCCTGCCGCAATCCGGACCCGCGGCCGATACCAGCGCCTTCCAGGTCCACGACAACTACGTGGCGTTGCCCCCCTCCGAAGCCTTTCGCATCGAGTACTGGGCCCTGGAAGAAGCCAAGATACGCCGGCAGCCGGCCGCGAAAGAATTGAGTGGCCGCGTGGTCCTGGTAGTCGGCGGAGCCAGCGGGATTGGCCGCGAAGTAGCGCTCATGGCCGCGGAACGTGGCGCGCATGTAGTCATCGCAGACCGTGAACTCGGCCCCGCGGAGAAGGTTGCCAGCGAAGCCCAGTCAATCGTGGGCCGCGAGAACGCGATCGCCGTCAAGATCGATATTCGCGATCGCGGCGCAATTCAATCAGCACTCAATGCGACCATCGCGGCTTTTGGCGGCATTGACATCCTGGTGAATACCGCTGCGCTCTTTCCCTCCTCGCCTGACGGCTCCATCAGCGACGCTCAATGGACATCGACGCTGGAGATCAATGTCACCGCCAATTACCTGCTCGCGGACGAAGCAGCGAAGGTTTTCGACACCCAGGGAATCGAAACCAGCATTGTGCTGACCAGCTCAGCAAATGCGGTGGTGGCCAAGCGCGGCAGCGAAGCCTATGACGTCAGCAAAGCGGCCGTCAGCCACCTGATTCGTGAGCTGGCCGTCACGCTTTCGCCCAAAGTGCGCGTCAACGGGATCAGTCCGGCGACCGTAGTCAAGGGCTCCACGATGTTTCCGCGTGACCGCGTGAAAGCGTCGTTGGCAAAGTACAGCATCCCGTTTGCAGAGTCTTCTTCCGATGAGGAATTGCGTACCTTGCTGGCGCAGTTTTATGCCAAGAGAACGTTGACCCATCAGCCCATCGACCCCAAAGACTGTGCGGCAGCGATCCTCTTCCTGGGCGGCCCACAAGCACGCTGCACCACCGGCCACCTGATCCCCATCGATGGAGGATTGACGGAGGCCTTTCTCAGATGAGCCCAGAAGACCGGCGCGCGATGATTGCCATCGATCTTGGCGCAGAAAGCTGCCGTGTTTCCCTGCTGCGCTGGCGCGATGGTATACCGCAGATCGAGCTGGTTCACCGCCATGCCAATGGACCAGTGAGCTTGCATGGCGAGCTGCATTGGGATCTGAAGCAGATTACGCAGCAGGTCGACATCGGGCTGCGAAAGAGCGCAGAGATCGCGAGCGAAGGCGTACGCTCGATCGCCGTCGATGGCTGGGCAGTGGACTACGTTCGCTTGAATCAACAGGGCGAAGCCATCGCCGATCCTTTTTGCTATCGCGATGAGCGCACCATTCCGGCTCAGGCAGAGGTCTTCAAGCTGATTTCGCAGCAGCGGTTGTGGTCCATCACCGGCATCGGGATGGGGCGCCTCAATACGCTCTACCAGCTGTTCGCAGAAGCAGCGGAGTTGCGCGATAAGCCATGGGTGAATCTGCCGGAGTACATCCTGCATCGCCTTGGGGGTCGCGTGGTGTCGGAATATACCAATGCGACCCACACCCAGCTGGTCGATGCGGAGAAGCGCGCCTGGTCGCCGGAGATTTTCACAGCGACGGGCCTGGTCGCAGGCCGCAGCGCCTCCGCTTGTTCCGCCCGGCACCATCGTGGGCAGGTTGACGGGAGCCCACCTCAACATGCGCGCCTTGGAAGGTGTGGAGCTGATCGCGCCCGCTTGTCACGATACTGCGTCCGCCATCGCCAGTATTCCTGACAGCGGGGACGACTGGGTATACATCAGTTCCGGAACCTGGTCGCTTGTTGGCACACTGCTCAACCAGCCGATCATCGGAGAACAATCGACCGCATCGGACTTCAACAATATGGGCGCTGTCGGCGGCCGCATTTGTTTTCATAAAGGCGTCAATGCGATGTGGCTTTTGCGGCAGTGCATGACCGAGTGGACTCCGGAGATCGATTGGACGGTACCTGAGCTCATCCAAGCTGCCGAGCAGCTTCCGCCGCCTCCCTATCTGCTGGATGTAGACGACCCGGATTTGCTGTTGCCGGGCGAAATGCCTTCGCGTATCAATCGGCAACTCACGCAGCGCCGATTGCAGAGGTTTGAGGAAGGAGCGGAAGCTGCGCCGGAGATGGTAAATCTCATTCTCCATAGCCTTGCCGCCAAATACAGAGAAGTTGTGAGTAACCTTGCACGCATCACGGGAAAGAAGTTCAAACGGATTTATATCGTGGGCGGCGGCAGCCGTAACACTCTTCTCAACCGGCTAACGGCGAGCGCGACCGAACTCGAAGTCCGCTGCGGCGCAGTGGAAAGCTCGACCGTGGGTAACTTCGCGGTGCAACTGGCCGCCCAGGAAAACGCCGGCGTGGACGCTGCTGCAGTGGCGCACTGGGCTCAGCAGCTTTCTTCAGCGGTCTTCTAACCAACAAAGCGTCCCATGCCTCCGAGTGCGAAACGCTTCGCTCTGTCGAAAAACATTTCCACGAAAGGTCCGCTGAACCGCAGGTCCCTCGGCTTCCTCCGGATTTCCTGTCAGACTTCGTGGTTTCGGTAAAACTCATGCGGCTTTCCCTTAAGAAAGCCGCATACGTGGCCGTTGATGAGTCCAGCGTAGTAGGAAATCCGGAGTTCGCTCGGGATGACAAAGGGGAGGGTAGCGCGTCCAAAGAGAGCAGTTGCTGCATGAGAGCCGTTTTTCATCTCCTTGGGTGGGCCAAGGGCCCATGACTCCTCCGGTCGGGATGACAAATTTGTTGAGCCATTCGCGGCCGTTCGTCGAACCTAGTGCTCAGGTCATTTTCCTGCCACAAATTTGTCATCCCGACCGGAGCGTAGCGTAGTGGAGGGACCTGCGGTTCGCACTCAATGCTTACCTAACAAACGCGCACGAAAGGAAACTGCAACAGTTGCGCTACTTTCTCGAGTTGGTTGGACACGTGTCCGATGCCAATGGCGCAATGATGTGCTGGGCCGTGTGAGTTCCAGTTCTCGACGAATTTGCGGGCGCCTAGCGGGAAACGGTACCGGCTGTTGGTGTTCCCGATCGCAAGGTTCGCTCCAGGCACGCTTTCGCCTTCGGCCACCAGGAGCATGAAGCCAGCATTCTTCTCCTCAACTACGCTGAGGAGAGTCACAGGCCCGTGCTTCACAGACATCTCGACCGAAAGCCCAGCACCCACCTTCCCGTGATACACGCGCAATGGGCGAACCTTGATCTTGTCCTGGGCAATACCAATGTGGCCTGGTCCGTCGTGACCCATCAGCACCAGGTCCTCCGCGAAATCCATCGCGTAGTACTCAGTAAACGAGCCGCCAAAACCGAGCAGATCCATGATCTTCATCGCGATCACATTCTTTACTTCATACTCGCCCGCGACGGGTACGCCGTGTCCTGTGAGCATGGAGGCGCCCAAGATAATGGAGCTCATGGTGTCTTCGTTTTCAGCTACCCCCGTGCCTTTCTGGTAGTAGGCGAGCAGGTTGATATCCCGGGTCTCCAGCAACTGATCGAGCGCGATCGAGGTTCGTGCAGCGCGCGCCAACTCCACTTGAGAGCAGTCTTCGCCAACCTCAAAGAACTCGCGGAAGATCTTGATCCTGGCATTCACTGTTTCGTCCGAGAGCCCACGGCGCAGCGCTGTCAGCTCGTCCACTTCCAGCATCTCGATATGTAGATCGAAGCGGCCGCTCACCTGGGTTAGATCAGTCGCGATGTCGAGCATGCCTCCGTAATAGTGCCCCATCAAACCAAGCCGGCTGTGCGCCAGGGCGTTCACCGCTTCGGCGGCGCGCAGCCACGCCTCGATTTCATCCCAGCACTGTGGATCGTCATGGAGCATACCGGTCACCTGGTGGAAAGGAATCTCCAGCCGGCGCAGAACATTGGCAATCTCCGGCACCGGGCAGGCGCTGCAGTAGGCAAGCCATTCACCGGTCATTGCGGTGCGGTCGTCCATGGCGTTGAATTGCTCGTAGTCGATGGCCGCGGCAGGCTGCAGATTCAGCAGAATCACCGGCAGCTTCGCGCGCTTGATGATGGGAAGGACCGTTGAGGAGAGAGCATAGGTGGTGACATACACCAGCAGCAGGTCGAGATCGTGCGTTCGGCATAGATGGCCGGCTTCTAGAGATTTCTCCGGCGTGTCCACCAAGCCAAGATTGATAATCGTCCGCTTGCCGCCCGCGATCTTATTCTCAAGCGTCCGCAGATAGCCGATGATCCGCTCTTCGAGTCCTGCGAATTGGGGCCAATAGGCATCGAGGCCTATTCCCGCAACGCCCACTCGAAGTCGCCTGCCGGTACTCTTCATCCGATCTTCCCTTTGTTGCCAACCAGCTTACAGCACCAACCCATCGAGGCCGATGCTTGACAGGTGTTTTCGTCTGACAGATTATCGGATGGCTTAACAAACGAACACCGGGAGAGATCCGTGCTGAACGGGATGTCAAGACGATCCTTCTGCAAGGCGTTGGCCATCAGCGCTGTGACCAGTTCTGCGCTAGGCCAGGACAAGGTGGCCACTGCCGGCACTGCGGCGGAGTGGTCTTACTCGAGCGGGAAGCAATATTCTGACCCGTTTAATCAAGTCGACGTGGACGTGATTGTAACCACTCCCGAGGGCCATGAAGAACGCGTGCCCGCTTTTTGGGCGGGCGGATCCATCTGGCGAGTGCGCTACGCTCCCCCTGTGCCAGGAACGTACCGGCTTCGTTCTGTATGCAGCGACATGGCCAACAAGGATCTCCACAACATCACTTCAATAATTAAGGCCGAAGCGTACACCGGCGAGAACCCGCACTACAAAAATGGCGTGCTCAAGGTTGCGCAAGACCGGCGGCACTTCGAATATGCCAACGGCACTCCTTTTTTCTGGCTAGGAGACACCTGGTGGATGGGTCTGTGCAAACGCCTGCGCTGGCCAGACGATTTTGAAACCTTGACCGCCGACCGCCTACAGAAGGGCTTTACCGTGGTACAGATCGTTGCCGGGCTTTACCCGGACATGGAGCCCTACGATCCACGCGGAGCCAACGAGGCAGGATATCCGTGGGAACCTGATTTCGCGCGCATCAACCCGGCGTACTTCGATATGGCCGACGTGCGCATTCAGTACCTGGCGGACCATGGGCTCGCTGCGTGCATCGTGGGATTTTGGGGCTACTTTATCCCGCGCATGGGCATGGCCAAAGTCAAGCAACATTGGCGCTACCTGGTGGCTCGTTGGGGCGCCTACCCTGTCTTCTGGTGTCTTGCCGGCGAAGGCACCATGCCCTACTATCTCTCCAAAACCAAGGAGCAGGATGCGGAGACGCAGAAGCAGGGCTTAACCGAACTCGCGCGCTATGTGCGCACCATCGATGCCCATCATCACCCCATCACCATCCATCCCTCCAGCAGCGCGCGCCTGTGCGTGACTGATCCTTCGCTGCTCGATTTCGATATGCTGCAGACGGGTCATAATGCCTGGCAGAGCGTGCCCAACACGATTGAAAAGGTCCAAGCCTCGCTCGCGGCTAGTCCACAGATGCCGGTGCTGATCGGAGAAGTCTGTTATGAAGGCATTCAGGAGGCAAGCCGCCAGGAGATTCAGCGCTTCATGTTCTGGTCGGCTATTCTGAGCGGCAACGGTGGACACACCTACGGAGCCAACGGCATCTGGCAAGTCAATACTCCGCAGCAACCCTACGGGCTCTCTCCGCATGGCCACTCCTGGGGCGGCCCTCCTTGGAATGTAGCGGCGCAGCTGCCCGGCTCCGGCCAACTGGGGATGGCAAAGAAGCTGCTCATGCGCTATTCCTGGTGGAAACTCGAAGCAAAGCCGGAGATCGTCGAACCTCACTGGACCAAAGGAGATTACTGGCAACCCTTCGCCGCTCAAATTCCTGGCGAAGCCGCCATCGCGTTCTGTCCTGCATTCACCAAACCTGCGGTCTTCCATCAACTCGAAAGCGGTGTCCATAAGGCGTTCTTTTTTAATCCTGCTAACGGGAACGAGCAGCCAATCGGCGACATTACGCCGGATGCCGATGGCACATGGAAAGTGCCGGAGATTCCCATCTTTCAGGATTGGGTGATCGTGGTTGAGCGCAAAGCATGAGCGAAGAAAACTCCGCCCACTCCTTTCGGGTCGCGCTCTCCGCCGACTTTTGTGACCAGCAAGGGAAGCCGATATTCCCCGATCTGGGCTTGTCGCTGCTGGACGCCGTTCCCGCGATCTCGCATGAGTTTCTTCGCGAATATCGCCCCGAGTACGCACCCGAGCAACTGGAGAACTACGACGTTGTGATCTCCCTTAAACCAAAGTTCACGGCACAGTCGCTCAAGAAAGCCTCGCGGTTATGCGCCATCGGCCGCTGCGGTGTTGGCTACGACAACGTTGATCTGGAAGCTTGCACAGAAAACGGAATCGCGGTCTACATCACGCCCGGCGGTGTGATCCGTCCGGTGGGCGAATCCATCGTGCTTCTCATGCTGGCGCTCTCCCACAATCTCATCGTGAAAGATCGGCTGGTGCGCCAGGGTCAATGGGCGCAAAGTACGGTTCGCCTTGGCCGCGAGCCGCGTCAGCGTGTGGTCGGGACGATCGGGCTGGGCAACATTGCCGCAGAAGCTGTCAGATTACTGAAGATGTTTGATGTAGCCAGGTTTCTTGCCTTTGATCCTTACGCATCGGGCGAGCGGGCATCACAACTCGGAGTGGAATTGGTTTCGCTCGAGGAAGTTCTGCGTGCTTCTGACTATGTCCTGGTCAATTGCCCACTCAGCCCCGAAACCCGTGGATTGCTGGGCTATCCACAATTCGCTCTGATGAAGCCCGACGCAGTGATCATCAATACTGCGCGCGGGCCGATCATCCACGAGGCCGCCCTGATAGACGCTCTTCAGAGCGGTCGAATCCGAGGCGCGGCCCTCGATGTCTTCGAGAAAGAACCACTCAGCGCCGATTCGCCGCTCATTGGCATGGACAATGTCATCCTGACCTCGCACTCCATCGCGTGGACTGAGGAGCTATTCCGCGATATGGGGCGGATCGACTGCGAGGGCGCGCTGGCTGTCTATCGTGGTGAGGCGCCGCAGCATGTGGTCAATCCTCAAGTGCTGACGCGTCCAGCCTTTCTGCAGAAACTTGAAAAATACAAAGCTGCCTTTGCAGCAAGAGAGGGCAATCGATGATCCGCTTTCGCCAGCGGCTGCAACAAGGGGATGTCCTGATGGGCCAGATGGTCCTGGAGTTATTTACTCCCGGCATTGGTCCTATGCTCGCCGCGTGCGGGATGGACTTCGTGATCTTCGACATGGAGCATGGGCGCTGCGATATCTCCCTGCTCGCGGAGATGGTTGCGTCCTGCCGGGGCAGCGAAATCTTTCCCATCGCGCGTGTTCCGGATGTAGGGTATGCGCCTCTGTCCCGAGTTCTGGATGTGGGCGCGCGCGGCGCCATGGTGCCGCGGGTGGAAACGAAGCAGCAAGCGGAAGATATCGTGAGCCAGCTCAAATATGCGCCGATGGGCAGGCGCGGGGTTGCGCTGGGCATCGCGCACGATCTTTACCGGGCGGGCACGGCGGAGTTCTTTGCCCAGGCCAATGAAGAGATTGCCGTGATCCTGCTGTTGGAAACGGAAACAGCTTTTCAAAACCTGGATGAGATCGTGAGCGTTCCCGGCATCGACGTCGCCTGGGTTGGGCATTACGATCTGACCGTCTCGCTGGGGATTCCGGCGCAATTTGAGCATCCGCGATTTCTCGCCGCCATGGATGCGTTGGTCGCTGCATGTCGCCGGCACGGCGTTGCTCCGGGCTTCCTTCCCGCTTCCCCTGAATTAGCCGTGCATTGGATCGGCAAAGGCTTCCGCGCCATCAGCCTGGGCAGTGACATTGGCGTATATCTCGATGGCGTGCGCAGGTTTCGGGATCATGTGACCGCAAAAAAGGGTTGAAGGATGGGATTGCCGGCATGAGTACATTCTCGTTTCATGGGCAGGTCGCGGTCGTTACGGGGGCTGCCTCCGGCATCGGCCGCAGCGTGGCCGAATGCTTTGCCCGGGCAGGCGCCAGCGTGGCCATGATGGATCGCGATGAGAGCCAGGGCCGAGTTGTCTGCTCACAAATTCAGGCCGCTGGTCAAACATGCGAATTCTTCCCCGCGGATGTGAAGAGCGAAGCGGATGTGGCCAGGGCGATTGAGCAGATTACCGCCCGGTTTCACCGCATCGACCACGTCGTCAACAATGCCGGAATCAACTTGATGAAAGGGGTGGAGGATTGTTCCACCGCTGAATGGGACAACGTCTTCGATGTAAATGTGAAGTCGGTGTTCCTCATGGTCAAGCATTCCCTTCCTTGGCTGCGCAAGTCGCACAGCGCCAGCATCGTGAACGTCAGCTCGGTTTCCGGAATCGTCGCGCAAAGGGGCACTCCTGCGTATGTTGCTTCGAAGGGCGCAGTTCTGATGCTCTCCAAGGCGCTTGCCCTGGACCTGGCAGGATCCGGCATCCGGGTGAATTGTGTCTGCCCTGGGATCACCGATACTCCGCTCTTTCATTCCCACGTGCAGTCTACGAGCGATCCTGCGCGTACGCTGCTGGAGAGAACGCGCCGGGTTCCGATGGCGAGAATGCTTTCGCCGTATGAGATCGCGGATGCCATTCTCTATCTGGCGAGCGATCGCGCATCAGGGATTACAGGAACAGAGCTGATTGTCGACGGCGGATATCTGGCTGCGGCTGAAGGACCAGAAAATTAGGAAAGAGCATCGGCTTAAAACGAAGATTGAACCGCAGGTCCCTCCACTCCGCTACGCTTCGGTCCCACGGACCGGGGCAGGCGGGATGACAATTCTGTTTGGGTACCAGCATCCCAGCACTCAAACCAATTTGTCATCCCGCCTGCCCCGGCCTGCCGTGGGACCGAAGCGTAGCGTAGTGGAGGGACCTGCGGTTAGCGATTTGTGCCGTTTGAAGCCGTTTTGATTATTAATCGAGGCGCGTCGCTCGTATCACGATGTCTTCTTTGAATGCGGGCAACACCAGCGCGCTCTTACCGCCACCCGTAACCTCAATTGCGGGAGAATACTGACCCGTAACCGGTGAATAGAGCCGGACATCGTAACTGCCCGGCGGCAACGAGAGTGAGACACTTCCGCCAATCGCTTCGCCTGCTGCGGGATCGCCCACCTCGCGCGAGTCAGCCAGATAAGCCACGTAATCGCGCTCGCCGGCAGACAAGCTCGAAAGGGTCAGATGCTGGGGATAGGTCGCAATCCAGTCCGGCGCAAGCTTGGCATGGATGTAATCAAACGACGACATGAATTCCGAGAGGTACTGCATCCAGGTGCGGATCCCGCGCTGGGACGCCGCGGTGCCGCGCTCGCTGCCTACGGTGATGGAAAAATCGATGTAGTCATAATGGCAGCGGCTCAGAAGCGCGGTCCACGCGCGCTTGCGGTGGATCGTCCATCCGGTCGTATCGCGATACATGCTCGCGGTATTGTCTTCGTCGAGCACGGCCGGCTTCGGGCGTGCATCCGCGTCCCGGCAAAAACTCGCCACCTGATCCAGCATCAACTCCTTCGACATAAAGTTGCCCATCTCATAAACCTTTCCATCGAAGAGGGTGTTGGGCAAGGGATGGTCATTCACGATGTCAAAGGTCTTGCCGGCAAAGGTGGCGTCCATGGGAAATGCGTTTTTTGCGCCATAGGTGAAGGCTTGCTGCCCGGAGAGCAGGTGCGGACGGTTGAGCCGTCGCATCTCCTCGCGCAGAACACGGGCCATCTCCTCCTGCCATGCGTCCACATCCGCCGGAGATGCATGTCCAGCAAAGCCGCCGCCCGGCTCATTGCAAATTTCGTAGTACACATTGTCGTAGCCGGCGGTCTCCTGAATGATCTTGCGCGCATACTCGCTCTGCCGGCGCACCAACTCGGGATTCTTGAGCGAGATATAGTCCTGCCAGGCGATGGCTCCCACATGCTGTTGGTTGTTTTCCGCGCGAAACGGGTTGAGCGCCCAGGTCTCGTTGGAATAGGTATTGCTGAAGACCGTCAGCTCGACCACAATCCCCTTCTGAGATGCGACATCCAGAAAGCGATGGAGCCGTTCAAAATACTCCGGATTCCACTTGTCCAAGTCGTACGTGGGCTCACCATCCATGGCTTTGCCCGGACCGCTGCGCACAAAGGGCGAGATGTAGTCGGGAGATTCCGGCTTGGCGGGAGAGGAGGGATTGCGCGCGCTTTGCAGCTCGCGATAGAGCAGAAACGTCCGCGTCATGGTCATCTTGTGCTCAGCGGCGTCGGCGAGATACTTCTCGTAGTCGAACGGTCGATTGATGACCGAGCCGTAGTGCTCCGAAGCTGAGATCAGCACCAGGGGCTTGCCCCGGAACCATAAGTATTTGGGGTTATCCGGTGCAATTTTGACCGCATCTTGAGCGTGCGCCGCGGTCAACGCGGCCACCCCAAACAGAAACATCTTCATGCAAAGATTTCGAGCGATCATGCCATCCCCAAACCGAAACTGTTTTCCCATTGATATGGCGGTTTGGACAAATTTTGCCCTACACTGCATGCGGACCTGGAAACGACCCTGGTAACGGACCCTGGCAATGATACGCAAAGTTCTGCTGGCCGCAACCCTACTCACGACACCCCTCCTCGCTCAACAAGGCGTCGCCGTTCCTGAGCATCTCACCACCGGCAGCCTGACGGCCCAGAATCTGCGGCTCACCTGGACGCTCCGAGCCCCTCTCAACGCCGACCGCGGAATCCGCCAAACCGCATATCAGGTCCGCGTCGCGACCACGCCTGAGCTGCTGCGCGCAGATCACGCCGACTTGTGGGATTCGGCCCAGGTGCTCTCCTCCGCCATGAACGCCACCTATGCCGGCAAGCCTCTGCCACAGGGTGAGCCAGTGGTCTGGCAGGTGCGCACCTGGCAGACCACGCTCTCGAACAAGTCACCCACTCCCTCGGCCTGGTCCGAACCCGCAGCCTTCACCACTCCACTCGGGAGCTGGTTGGCGAAATGGATCGCTGCCACGCCCGACTCCCCCAGCGGCACCGATCCCAACCTGAAGCCCCTGCCGCTCTTCCGCCACACCCTAACCGTCGCGTCCAAGCCTGTGCAGGCGATCCTCTTCGTTAGCGGCCTCGGGCAATATGAGGTCCGTCTCAACGGCCACAACGTCACCGCGAACGTCCTGACGCCCGGCTGGACTGACTACCGCAAGACAATCCTCTACGACACCTATGACGTCCTGCCGCTGTTACAGAGCGGCGTAAACGCGATCGGAGTATTGCTGGGAAATGGCATGTACAACGTGCCCAAGACGCCGGGCCGCTATTCGAAATTCAACGGCTCCATGGGGCAACCCAAGCTCCTGCTCGAGCTGCACCTGACCTTCGCCGACGGCACCCATCGAGTCATCGCCAGTGATGGCACCTGGCGCACCGCACCGGGCCCGATCACCTTCTCAAATACTTACGGCGGCGAGGACTTCGACGCCCGCCTTGAACCTTCGGGCTGGGACACTGCGAGCTTCGACGACAGCACCTGGACCCCCGCCACGATCGTTGCCAGCCCCGGCGGCCGGCTTGTCCCCGAGCAGACACCACCTATCCGTCCGCTGCAGCACTACACCCCCATTTCCACCACACAACCACACCCGGGAGTGATGGTCTACGACTTAGGCGAGAACTTCGCCGGCTGGCCCCTACTGGCTGCCATCGGCCCCGCCGGCGCAACTCGTCCGGCTCCTGCCTGGCGAACTACTCGACGCCCACGGTCTGGTTACGCAGCATTCCGCCAACGCCTCGCCGAAGCATCCCGTTTTATTCAGCTACACGCTGCGCGGCGACAAAACTCCGGAGCTATGGCATCCGCGCTTCAGCTACTACGGCTTCCGCTACGTCCAGGTGGAGACCTCCAGCCCCGAGGTGAAGATCGTCTCCCTCTCGGGCGAGGCCACGCATGCCGATGCCACCCAGGTCGGTCACTTCACCTCCTCCAACCAACTCTTCGACCGGATTCACACCCTCATCCTCAACGCCGCGAGCAGCAACATGGTCAGCGTGCTGACCGACTGCCCGCATCGCGAAAAGCTCGGCTGGCTGGAGCAGACGCACCTGTTTGCCGAGTCGCTCATGGCCAACTACGACGTCTCCGCGCTGTATCGCAAGCTCTCCGACGACATGGCCGACGCGCAGCTTCCCAGCGGCCTGGTTCCTTCCATCGCGCCCGAGTACGTCCAGTTCCTTGACCACGCAGGGCGCAATACTGATTTCCGCGACTCGCCCGAGTGGGGCTCCGCCGTGGTGCTCAGCCCATGGGCGGCTTACCAAGCCTATGGCGATCCCGGCCCACTCCGCGAGCACTACGAGTCCATGCAACGCTACGTGGCCTATCTGCAGACAAAGGCCACCGGCAATCTCCTCGACTACGGTCTCGGGGACTGGTACGACATTGGCCCCGGGGCGCCAGGCTATGCCAAGCTCACCAGCAAACGCCTTACGGCAACCGCTACGCTGTATGAAGACCTGGTGGCCATGACGGCCATCGCACACGTGCTCGAGAAAACCGAAGACGAAACCCGCTACTCTCGCCAGGCCGATGGGGTGCGTGACGCTTTTAACGCAGCACTCTTCCATCCCGACACCAACCAGTACGACCGCGGCAGTCAAACCGCCAACGCGATGCCCCTCGCGTTGGGCATGGTGCCGCCCGGGCATCGCGCCGCCGTGCTGGCCAACCTGGTCGCAGATATCGAAGCCCACGGCTACCACGTCACTGCCGGCGATGTGGGCTTCCACTACGTCGTGCGCGCGCTCACCGATCAGGGCCGCTCCGACGTGATGGAGAAGATGCTCTCGTTGACCACCAGCCCGAGTTACGGCTACCAGCTCGCGCAGGGCGCCACGACATTGACTGAGGCTTGGGACACAAATCCCGACTCCTCGCAAAACCACTTCATGCTGGGCCACGGCGAGGAGTGGTTCTACCGCGGGCTGACCGGAATCGACATCGATCTGAGCCGCACCCCAGCCGACCAGATCCGTCTTCGCCCATACGTTCCATTGGATCAATCGTCACACCACCGAGGCGAGTGCCACGATGGACAGCACCATTGGGCACAGTCCGGTGCGCGTGGTCGAAAACCGGGGACGCCGCGGTCGCGATCGAGGTTACGGTCCCACCGAATGCGACCGCCACCCTATGGCTACCCGCAGCTTACCGAAGCTGGAAGGAATCAGGGTTGTCCCTGAACGACGCGATAGGTATCAGCAGCGGAGCGATCAGAGAGCCTTGACTCTGGAGGCAGGCAATTACCGCTTAGCCGGCACGCGCTGAGAGCTGTCGGGCGGCGGCAATATCGGGCCGCCGAAGGCTGCAAAAGCCGGAATTCTAATGGGAAATATCTTTTCTCTTGACATTGCTAATTTCCGCCCTATATCTTCCGGCGCGTAATCAGATATGCCACTTTGCTGTGTTGCTGTGGAAGAGTTTCCCGGGGTCGCGCACCTTCCCGGCTTCTAAGCACCGAAAGACAAACGGGAAAAGGTGGGGGGCTACATATCCAGCCCACGCAGGCCGCGATAGCCACTTTTGGAGGAGGACGTAAATGCTATTGAGAAGGGTTTGTCTCTTCTGTGTTTTTGCCGTTGCAACCCTAAATGTGGCTTTCGGGCAAGCGGGCGCGACCGGCACCATCCTGGGGACTGTGACCGACAGCACGCGGCGCCATCTTATCCAACGTCAAAGTTGACCGTCACCAACACGGAAACCAACGCGAGCTTTCCGCACAGTCACCAGTTCTGCGGGTGACTACAACGCCCCAGCCCTGAACCCTGGAACGTATATGGTTTCAGCCGAGATCGCCGGGCTTTCAAAAGTCGGTGACCACCCGCTTCGTCCTCGCGGTCGACCAGAAGGTCCGCATCGATCTGTCCCTGAAGCCTGGAGCGGTGAGCGAGACGGTGGAAGTGACGGCGCAGGCTGTGGAACTGGACACGGACACTGCGGCGTTGTCGCAACTGGTCAGCCAGCAGCAAGTGGAAGAGCTTCCGCTGGACGGGCGCAACTTCATGCAATTGCTGTTTTTCGGCGCCGGAGCGGTGACCATCGGCGGCGAACAGGGCACCATGCGCCAGGGCGAAGGCAACGCCATCAGCATCAACGGCGGCCGGCCCGAGGGCAACAACTTCACGCTGGACGGCCTGGTGAACACGGATTCGGCGATGGAAACGCCGGCGGTGATTCTTTCCCAGGACGCCATCGGGGAGTTCAAGGTGCAGAGCGGCATCTACCCGGCCGAGTATGGATTCTCCGCCAGCCAGGTCAACATCGTGAGCAAGGGCGGCACCAACCCGCTCCACGGCTCGATCTTCGAGTCCAATCGCAACAATGCATTCGACGCGTTGCCGTTTCCCACGGCAACCAACTTCATCGCCGGCACAAAAACCACAAATCCGGTTCTGAAACTGAACCAGTTCGGGTTTGTTGCCAGTGGACCGGTGTATATTGCCGAAGCTTTATAACGGGCGCAATCGAGACATTCTGGATGGCCAACTACGAAGGCTGGCGCATGAATAACGGCCGGACTCTGTCGAAGACGTGTCCCCAACCCGGCGACGTTGACGGGCAATTTTTCGCAGGAGACCTATCCGAGCAATTTAGGGACTGTCAATGGCGTCTGCTCTTCCCGGCGGCCTCTTGCCCGCTTACGGAACGCCGCAGTGCACCGCGCTCCTCACGCCTGAGCTACAACTGCATGCCGGTGAATCCGCTAACCGGGCAGGCTTACCCAAATAACACAGTCCCATCGGCAGCACTTCACCAGCCGGATCGGGCTGGTTGGCAGTTGCGAACAATTTCTTGGCCGCGCCGACGGTTGCAAACCAGCCGGAGGGCGTCACCAACTTCGATCATAACATTCCCGGCCCCTTGACCATGAACCAGCAGACCTACCGCGGAGACCAGAACCTGGGCAAATTGGGCTCGGTCTTCGGCCGCTATACCCACTCCAACTACGTGAACACGACCAACTACAATTCCGCTTCGGCCGGTTCTCGGACTCGAGCAATACTTCGAAACGGAAAACGCCTGGGAGATTTCGCATACCATCAGCCTCGGCTCAAAGAACGTGAACAACTTCCGCTTCGGCTATCTCTCCGCCGGCGCACCGCAGGGCTCGTCTGCTCCGCCCGCTTCGGTGGTTTCCGCGCTTGGCCTGAACGGGCTCTTTACCACCTTCGGGCCTCTGCAGTCAGACGTGGCCCAATGTGGCCCGACGACGTACATACCAGCGGCGGCGGTCCGGTCAACTCCTACACCGGTTCAACGAGTCCCGAATGGGAGTTTGCCGATTCGTTCACCTCGGTTCATGGAAAGCACACGCTCGGTTTTGGCGTCGATTACCGCCACTGGACCCTGACCCGCAACCTGGACGACGATTTCTACGGCGACTGGGGCTACTCTTCGAACCTCATTAACTCCAATAGCGAGCCCATCTCGACACGAATCCAGTTTCCAGTTGTCCCAACGCGGCCGTGTCGGTCAGCGGGGGGCTCCCGCGCCTCTGTGCGGCACCGGCAACGCGCGTCGCCGACATGATGCTTGGGTATTACTCAACGCACCAGCGAGATTTGTGCCCGGCCCGTTGAGCCCGACCACCCAGGCCGGCAACCCGCAAGACCACGTCTTCAACTATTTTGCACCCTATGCGGAAGACGACTGGAAGGTAACCCAGAAGCTGAGCATAAACTTCGGCTTGCGCTGGGACTTCCGCGCCGCGACCTATGAGGAACACAACCATTTCTTCTGGCTCGACACTCACAACACGCAAGGCGGCCTGTGCTATGCCGACCCGCAACTCGACGACGGATGGCGTAGCTCCCGGAGTCGGCATCAACGGCGGCCCGATCCTTCGCTATTGCGGTAAAGTGCCCCGTCCCGGGCCGAAGAATCCCTTTGCGCCGCGGTTCGGCGTCAACTACCGGATGAACGACAAGACGGTGGTGCGCGGCGGCTACGGGATTTTCTACTCGTCCTATGAAGGCCGCGAGATCGACGACTCGGCGGACATCTATCCATACAGCATCCGCAACAATCTCAACCCCACTACGGCCAACAGCAGTCTCGATCAGTTAAGTCTCCAATCGACTGTTCCCGGCCTACAGCACGCTGGGGCCGTTCCCCGAGTCGACGCTGTCGTTCATCGCCGTCATCGAGTCGGAGAACCCGCTCGATCCTTACGTCCAGTCCTGGACTCTTCGGTGGAGCGCGAGCTGGCAAGAAACACCACCCTGGAAGTGAACTACGTCGGAACCAACGGAGTTCATCTGCTCGACCGGCACAATATCGCCCAACCTAATCTCGATTCCCGTCGTCCAGCCTGGCGTTCTGCCAGCAGCAGAATCCGTTCCGGCAGCTACTTCAATCCTCGGCCAGCGGCGCCCGTGCACCATTGCAAGCCGGCTGCCGTATCCGAACTTCAACGGGTATCTACATCGACAGCGACTTCCACGGCTACTCCAACTACGATGCCGGCAACGTCAAGTTCGAGCATCGCGCCGGCGATCTGGCCGTGACCGCAGTCTTTACCTGGGCCAAGAGCATGGACGACAAGTCGGCGACAGCCGGAGCGGGCGCCACCGGGACCGGATATCAGGGCTTCGAGAACAACTCCATGACCCGAACCTGGACTATGGCCGCTCGGACTTCAACGTACCCCTACAGGTTTGTGTCCAGCTATATCTACAACTGCCGGTCGGACGCGGAAAGAAGTTCGCGAGCACAGTCAACCGCGCGAGCCGATCTGGCGATTGGCGGCTGGCAGGTCACCGGCATCACGACCTTCCAGAAGGGATTCCCCTACAGCGTTCGGCGCAACGATATCCAGAGCATGAACGGCATCCGGTTGCTCCGCGCGAACATCATCGCCAGGCTGCAACATTCATAGCAATCCCTATACGGGCGTTCTGGCAAAGTTCCACCGTCTCAACATCGGCCTGCTTCACGCAACCCGGCCGCTTGGCACGTATGGAGACACAGGCCGCAACTTCCTGAACCAGCCGGGCATCAACAACTTGGACATGGGCTTCGGCAAGAGCTTCGACCTTTGGAGAGCGCCTCAGGTTCTCGCTTAAAGTGGATGCGTTCAACACCTTCAACCATCACCAATACGCCAGGACGTGGGCGGATTGCTGGTCGCTGGATCGGGCGGCAACGCTGCCATCGACAGTACCGTGAGTGATTCCAAGTTCGGCCTGATCACTAATCGTCGATATCGCCGCGTCATCCAGTTCAGCGGCAAGCTTACACTTCTGAGCCGAAGACCAACGAGCAGATTCCTTACCTCCGCCACGCCTCATCGGCGTGGCGGAGTTTTCTGGGGCAGCATATACACTGGAACCGTTCTCACGCCTTGTTCTCATTTCTAGACAGATGAGAACGGTTCTACGATGATGATTGGCTCACAATTGAAACGCTGGCGATTACAACTGGGTTCGGTGTTGATCTTCTCGTGCGTTCTTCCCTTGGCGGTCTGGGCACAGGGGGCAAATCAGGACGCAGAAGAACAACTTGCGGAAGCGGGCCAGCAAGCACTTGCCGCAGGGCAATATGCGGTTGCGCGGACGAACTTCGAGAAGCTGGCAAAGCTGCAGCCCGGCATCGCCGAAGTGCATGCCACCCTCGCCTCATCGACTTCAAGCTTCGTGACTACGACCAGGCAGTCAGTGAGATTCGACCGCAAAAAAGCTGAAGCCTAGCCTGCCCAAACTGGACAGCCTGCTGGGCATGTCGCTGGCGGAACTGGGTCAGTACAAGGAAGCACTCCCCGGCCTCGAGGAGGGCTTCAACAAGCCGCCCGACCCATATACGAAACGGATGTGCGGCCTGCAATTGATGCGGGCTTATACCGGCTTACAGCGGGACAGCGACGCGGTGAATATGGCCCTGGAGCTTAATCGCCTGTATCCCAACGACCCGGAGATTCTCTACCACACCGGCCGGGTTTACGGGAACTTCGCCTTCCTCACCCTGCATAAGTTGGAAGTGGTGGCGCCGACGTCTGTATGGCGTCACCAGGCGGCGGCCGAAGCTTTTGAGAGCGAGGGATCAACCGACTCCGCGATTCGCGAGTATAACGAGGTACTTAAACTCGATCCAAATCGTCCGAAGATCCATTACCGCATGGGCCGCACCTTATTGGCGCGGTGGCAACTTACCCGTAACCCCGAGGCACAGGAGAACGCGGTAAAGGAGTTTGAGCAGGAACTGCAGTTGGATCCAGGCGATGCCAACGCCATGTACGAACTGGCCGAGATCCATCGCCAACGAAATGAGCTCGACCAGGCACGACAACTCTTTGAAAGCGCTCTCAAGGACTACCCTGACTTTCAGCAAGCACAGGTGGGCCTGGCAGCAATCCTGATGGCGCAACAGAAGCCCGATCTCGCCCTGCCGCATTTGCAGAGAGCTGTCGAACTCAATCCCGATGATGAGGTTGCATGGTATCGCCTGGTACTGGCGGATCGGCAACTCGGCAGAGTTGAGGAACAGAACAAGGCTCTTGCTCAGGTCGAGCGTTTGCGCAACCAGATTGGGCTTCAGGAAGGGACGAGTACACCAGAAGAAGTAACCAAGCAGACATTGCAACCCGGAGAAGTTCAGTAGACCGGTTCTCGGGTACATTCGCGGGAGTTCCTGATGCACCATCCCCATCGCTCAAGGATTGGCGTGGCTTACTTGGGACTTGTCCTAGTCTTGATTGGTTGCGGGAGCAAGGCGGCCTTTTCGCCCCCGCCGATCAACCTTTCCGTCTCGGTCAACAACACCACCATCGTCGTGCCGCCGAACGGAATGCCGGTGAACGTCCCCGTAACCGTCGTCGCTCCCACCGAAACAACAACCTTCACCATCAGCGGCTTGCCTGCGGGGGTTTCGGAGAGTTACAAGGAATCGGAATCCAACCCTTCAGGATTACTCACCCTGGTGGCGAACGCTACAACCGTGCCCGGCACCTACATGCCTACAATCACGGTTGGCACGTTGGGTCAAACTGCGTCGGTGGTTTTCACGCTGGTCATCAGCGCCCCGCCCAAGCCTGCCAACGCGCAAAGCAGGACGGCAGGCCCGCAGGGACAACTTCTGGAGATGGCCCCAACCGATCGCTCAAAAAGCGGGCGAAGCGAATAGGAGCTGCCGGTTGGTGACTGGGGAAGGGCTGTGGTATCCCACATCTCGCGAAAAACGAGCGAGATGCCCGGATTGCCTGTACGCGGGCCTAAGAGACGGCCGCGTGTGCGGCTTTCATTGAGGAAAGCCGCATGAAGTTCATCAACACCAACAAACCTCACAGGAAATCCGGGGGTGTGGGGCACCCGTCGGTCGTGGCTGGGACAGAGTTATGCTGGTCTGTGAGGCCATCCAATCAGATCGATTACCCGAGCAGCAAGTGTCCTTTGAGATTACTTCGGCGGCACGGAATATACCTCGAGCTGGTCGCGGGTCAGGACCGCGAGTTGTGAAGCATCCGGCGCCAGCGCGTAACCGTCACGGCTCAATGACGGAGGACCGGCACGCACGCTAAGCAGCCGCTTACTATCCGCAGCTCGATAGACGCGCAGCTCCTCGGAGGAGAATTGCGATGCGCTCATGGGCGCTCCCGGGGGAACGGGCAGAGTGGACTGCACGATCTTCACCACGAAGGCCTCCCGATTGGCACTGCCTTCGGCGGCATGTCCACAATCATTCAGGGTCGAGTCACCTTTCAACACCAACTTGCCGTTCGCGCGCAGCACCCGGTACTCGCGTCCTCCGTTTTGCTTATCGCAGCTCACCAGGAAGATAAGGTCCGGCGCGATGCTGGAAACCTCAGGCGTACAGTTGGAGGTGAACCTTGCCACGACCGAGGCATGGTTGTCCCAGGTCAGCATGGAGATGCGGTAACGCATGTTCGACTGCGCCGATAGCGTCACCTGACCCTCGTTCAGTAGGGTGGGCGCCATCAGGTTCGACTGCACAGTTGACTTGGCGACGGTTTCAAAGTTGCGATTCAAAACCAGGATATTGACATCTTCTTCCGGGTCGCCATTGAGGCTCTCGCGAAGCTGGGCGTGCAGCTCCGGCGTATGCCGCTCATGGAGTACGCCAACAGCCATAAAGCCGCCGTCGGGCGTCACGCGCACGAAGGCCAGCGGGCCGTCCAAGGGAACTCGACTCTGCATCTGCAAACCCTGGCCATAGACTCGCAACTCCGAGCCGACGTGCACCAACACGCGGCCATCCGCCAGCGGCCAGAGGTATTGCCGCCTGTCGAACATCTCCCAATCAATGGTGTGCGTGACCCGGTGTGTCTCCGTGTCCACCACGGCAGCACGGATGATGCGGACCGTCGAGCCCGGCCTCTGCGCATCCCTTGACACCAGCTCGTGCGGATTGAAGGCGACCAATAGTTCTCTCGGGCCGAGATAGGCCAGCACCTCATCGTGGACAAAGCTGAAGGCGTCTCTTTGCGGGCGCGGAGAATAGCCCAACTCGCGGATGGAAATGCTGGCTGCTGCGTGGCCTGCATCATTTGCATTGCCCGAGGGCAACGCTACGTTGCACTGCGGCGGCACGCAAAGATCGAGGTCGTTGACCAGTGGAGGGGGCGGCGGAGCCGCAAGCCTGGCTACCGCGGGAATACGAGCAGCAGGTTCGCTTGATTTCGGCTGGGCGGTGCCCGGTTCGCCTGACGGCTGGGCAATTGTCCACCGCGCCGGAACCAGTAGCAGCAGGGAGTGCTTCTCCAGCGACACGTCGTGGTCCTTCGATGTCAGGATGGAGCTGTTCTCCGGACCGGTGCCCACGCTCAACTTCAAGCCTCTGACGTGGTAGACATCACCCATCTCCATACGCGGAATCAGCGGTTCCAGATAGATCTCAGGCGACGCCGTATTCAAAGTACTATCATTGCTGATACGCATACTATTGAGAACCACCAGCCCTGATATACCCGACATGGCGGGAACCGGCAAGCTGTAGCTTAATAAGCCCAGATCGCTATCCTCCGGCGGCGCCGCGACCGCGGAAAGCAGCAGATTGAATGGGCCCATCTTCATATTTCCGCACTGCGCCCTGGTAAAGGCCAAGCCCACTTCGGAAGCTTTGATCGGCTTGATACTGGGGACCACGGAAACCACATGCGCCTCCAGGACTGCTCCGTTCTTGAGAACGCAACTAGGGCTCCGCCATTCGACTTTGACCCGCGCGTAGACGGGTTCGCCCACCTTTAAGAGGCGCGCGTGCAGGTCCGCCATCAGCTCCGCCTGAACGGGATCGGCGCCCGGTTTGGCAAGCTTCTCTGCGGAGGCCGTTGTCAAACAAAGCGCAAGAGCAGCTGTGAGCCCCAGAATCCGCATTCTCGTCCCGCCCATTGATGGCAACAATTTTACAGGGGCAGACTGTCTCCGCACCATGCAAATGGACCTTATACGGAAAGCACGACGAAGGTGATCAAATACCTCGGCTAAGTCCTTTGTTTCACGAAGATGATCAAGATGATCAAATTATTTAATTGATCATCTTGGTATAACCGCCGAACAAACGGAACTCGTTTTAAAATATGCGGTAGTCATTGTTTTAGATGCAACCCCGTAGGGTTTCGTTCATCTCGCCCGAAGATTTTTCCCTATCGCTTCGCTGAAGAGCGAGCGTGGGCGTTGCAGACGGGACGCCGCTTTGGTTTACTTCAGACTGGCAGGGGTCACTAGCTTGTGGTGTGCGAAGTTGTACGGCGGAACGGCGCTTCCTCTTAGGATTGCCAGCCCCAACTGGATCAGGCGTGGACCGTACGTGTGAGCTTCATGGGAAACGGAACCGATGAGACAGTCGGCACCCGAACGCATCTCTTCCAGCACTTCCGGAATGCAGTCCTGACCGACCGCGGCGACATTCTTTTCGGCACCGAGTTCGCGTACTGCCTGGAGGGCTCCAAGCACGCTGGTATCGGTGGCGGCTGCAATCAGGATTCGTTGCTTTTTATGATCGCGCAGAAACGCTCCGGTAACCTGGTAGCTACGCTGTCTCAAGCCTCCACCTTCCAGCCGCATGAAGCGATCCGACGAAAACTGCGGCAGGCGTGAACGAATACCTTGGAAAGCACCCGTGATCCTGCTCTGCACGAAGGATCCGGCCTCGGCGATGTCCAAGCCAATCACCCAGTCCGGTTTGCCTTTCCATTGATCGATGGCATGTTGCGCCAGAAGTTCGCCGGCCTCGAAACCAACCTGAAAGTTATCCACTCCGAAATAGGTTGCGTGCGGGTGAGGAATGTCGATAGCGATGACAGGAATCCCTGCGCTGGAGAGTGTATGTCCGATCAACGGCGCGATATGTTCGTCGATCTGAAACTCGATGACAAGATCTACGCCTTTGCCGACAAATTCCTCGGCATTACGCAAAGCCACTTCGGGATCATACTTGTTGTCGATCACCACCAGGTCGATGCCCGAATTGGTTGCGGCAGCGCGCAGGCTAGCGGTTACGGCCTCGGAAAAAGGCATGGTCACGCTCTGGCTGGCAAAGCCGAAGCGGACTTTCTTGGGACGTGCGGCGGCGCGATAACGTCCGTCCTGCGATTGAGCGAGATAGCCGCGATGGACAAAAGTCTTGAGAATGCGATAAACGCTGGTCTTGGAAATATGAACCCTTTGGAAAATATCCTCCAGAGTAAGGGCCTTCTTCTCCGTTTCCAGCAATTCCAGGATGTCCATGGCCTTGGAAAGAATGGGGATCAGATAGAGCCGGCTAATCTTTGCTTTAGTCAAAATGAAAATCCTCTATAGAAATGTACCCAATAGCATTGTTACAGAAGAGGACTAGGGCATAAAAAATATTTCCCGCATCATGGGGAAGCGCTCGCCCGGCCGCACTGGATCGAGTGGGGCAAAGTAGGGAGCCATGGCCTGCTGCCAGCGGGTATTGACCGGGTCGGCTTCGATCCGCTCCCAGGTCTCTTCAAAGTTCTCGACATGCATGGTGAGGAAGAGTAGTTGATCCCGGCGAAAGATGGAGTACTCCGAGATGCCCGACCGCTTGAGGAGCGCCAGCATCTCCGGCCACACATTGGCGTGCGCCTCCTCATACGCCGCTTCAGTCCCCTCGCGCAACCGCAAAAGGAAAGCAATTCGCTGCATAAAGTCTCCGTATCAAATCTTCGTATAAGGGGAACGATTTTCTATCGAAGGCTGAGGACAGCCACCGCAAATGGGGCAAGATTTAGATGGGTTCCCTGCTGTTCCGAGACCCGAGCCGCGCCCTCTCCGCTCGCCTCATCGACGATGGAGAGATTCGCGTTTTGCGCTCCATCCGGCAAGGTGACGTCAATGACCCGTTTTCTTTTGTTGACCAGCAGCAGCTTCTTGCCTGCCGGTGTGATGAAGCCCTGCGCCTCGATGTCGCTATTGGAAGAGAGCTTGGTCTCGACCAGTTGATCTCCGGCATGGAAGTTCTCCTTCAACAGGCTTAGTACCCAGAAGCGGGCGTTGGGCTTGCTGTTTTTCCAATCGATCATAGAGACGCTCGGAAACTGCGAAGGATAGCCCACCAGCTGCGACTCTCCAATTACATCAACTCCCTGCTTTGCCAACCCGCAGAAGAGATAGGCATAAAGGGCGCCGGCAGCATTCCAATAGAGGTTTGGGATGGTGTCCGGATGCGCTTTGCCATCCCTTATTTCCACTCCGTCGGAAGGAAGTATCACCCCAAGTTCGTCTGTATCGGTTTTGGTTTGAGGAGAAAGCCGCTGGCGGATGGCATCGATGTACCTGACCGTAGTGAGGAACCGGTCCGCCTGGTCAAAGAAGGTGAACTGCCAGTCATTGATGTCCTGGTCGGGCGACGGGCTGGCGTAGAAATGATAGGAGACGTAGTCGAGAGGGATGCCCTGCTTGTGATTGGCGGGGTTGAGAAAGTATTCGAAATAGCGAGGATCGGCCCCCGGATCAGCCAAGGCCAGGCCCATGAACTTTGTATCCGGACTTACTTTGTGGATAGCGCTGACGATCGCGTCGTATCGCGCCGTGTATTGCTCCGGAGTCATCTTATGCTCAAAGTCCACCTCGTTTAGCACCTCCCAGATGGGAAAGCTGTAGTGATAGCCCGAGGTGTGCTGCTTTCCGTTTTCGTCGGTGAAGCCGCCCTTGGTGTACCAACTCACCAGCCGCGCGTAGTAGTCGCCCAGTTCCCCACCCGAGGGGTCTTTCAGTTCCGTACCCTGGGTGTAGTCCCAGTAGACATGGTTAGGGTCGGAGGGATAGGTGACGGGCTTGTCCGTCTTGAACAGCCAGGTGGGAATGGTGCTGAAGTTCATCACCGTGCTGTGGCCTTCGGTCGCGGCGAGAAAGTCTTTCGTCATGGGATCGATAAGCGAGAAATCCCATGAGGTCTTGTCCTTGGTGGGTGGTTCCAGTTCAGCGACAGCGAGCCTGGGATAGGGTAGCCACGGAACATAGCGGACGTAGTCCGCACCCAACTGCTTAAGCGCCTGGAAAGCGCCATCGTGCATGGGAGCTCCGGTGCGCAGCATGGGGTTGACGACAACCTGCAGCGTCGGTGTGGACTTGGACACGACAGTGGTCTTGTTCCAATCGAGCGTGACCACATTCGGAGGGCTCTTGGATTGCGCCAAGGCAAGTGAACTGGCACAAAGTACCGCCAGCAGGATACGTCTGCCGTTGTTGAAGCATGCCGCACGCAAGCGATGGTATGAAGTAATCAAAGTGTTTCTCCGATCGGGCTCACGAGAGTTGCGCCGCCGTGACTCCCTGCTTCGGCCTGCCGAGCCGCACCCATCATACATAAACATCGCAATAGGGCAACAGTTTCCGATTCGACATTTTGCCTTCTGTTGGAAAGCGACGCCTCAGGGGCTTTAGAGGGTTTGTGAGTAGCCGGGGAAGGAAACCGCGCTCCACTACGCTTCGTTCTGTCAAAACATTTCCCTGAAAGGTCCGCTGAACTGCAGGTCCCTCGGCTGCGCTCCCACGGCAAGCCGGGGCAGGCGGGACGACAAGGGGAGGGTGGCGTTTCCATGTGACAGTAAATAGTGGCTGAAAGAGCCGCAAGCAGTTGTTTGGGGGAAGGGCGCACCGCAGGTCCCTCGGCTTCCTCCGGATTTCCTGTCAGGCTTCGTGGTGTCGATGGACCTCATGCGGCTTTCCTTACTGAAAGCCGCATACGTGGCCGTTAATTAGCGCAGCGTAGTAGGAAATCCGGAGTTCGCTCGGGATGACAAAGTGGAGGGTCGTGGTGTTCCTTGGCAGCGGTGGAGGCGGATGGACAGAGCCGCAGGTTATCTGCGATTTTCGACTCGTGCTTGGGAGAAAGCTCAATTGATATCGTTTTGAAAACCTGATCCGGATTCGACAGGGATAGCTCTTTCCTATTGACACTGCCGGGTTGACGACCGGATAGTTTAAGCCGCATGAATACCTGGCCGCAATGCTCCGCTAACCTCGACGAGAATGTCCTCGTTCACCAAGCCAGTGCAGGAACCAGGCGCAGACGCAGGCACCGGCTGATCCGGGCCCTGGTTATCGCCATCGCCGGGCTTACACTGACAGCTTGCGTCGCGTCCGCCTCCGCGGGTAAGCCGCAACATCTTACGTGCGACTCGCTCGAGCATCCTCTCGGCATCGATTCTGCCCAGCCGCTGTTCTCCTGGCAGCTTCAGGATGACGGCTTTGGCGCACGGCAGACGGCTTACAGGATCAAGGTGGCGACCAAGCCCGCATTGCTGAGTGGCAAGCCGGATGTGTGGGACAGCGGCCGCATCGCTTCGGACAAATCTTTTGGCGTGGTCTATGGCGGACCGGAGTTGGCCGCCTCGACACGCTACTACTGGCGCGTCGAGGTTTGGAACAAGGATGGAAAGCCCTACCCGGCGAGCGACGCAAGCTGGTGGGAAACTGGATTGCTCAAGGAACCCTGGAAAGCGCAGTGGATCGGATATGAGGACGCGGAGCACCGCGCGGTCCGCAAATCCGGCGCAACGTGGATCACCAACGCTGACAGCTCCCCGCAGGGCGCCCCGGCAGGGCGCGATACGCAGCACGATTTTCGCTTCGGTTTCCAGCTCACAGGGCAGGTAAAACGCGCGGACCTCTTCGTGACCGGGGAGGATACCGCCGCGGCATGGGTAAACGGCAAGCAGGTGCTGGAGACCGTGCCGCTGCCGCCTTGGAAACAGGCGCCATGGAAGACCTACCTGCGCAAGGATGTCACCCCGGAGCTGCGCGCCGGCGAGAACCTGCTGGCGGTAGGGGTCACGTTGTACGGAACGCCCTCTGCCAATGGCATGGGCCCATCGCCGAGCGACCAGACGCCGATGAGCGCTTGTCTCTATGTCGAGATGATGGATGGGTCCACTCACGTCTGGGCGAGCGGCAAGGAGTGGAAGGCTGCCCTCGATGCGAAGCAGAGCTGGTATGCGCCGGAGTACGACGATTCTGCCTGGCAACACGCGATTGCCTATGTGCCCCCGCCTTCGCCCATGAGCACGGCGGCGATGGGAAATCCCTGGCAGACTGGGCCGGTGAAGCTGCTGAGGCACAGTTTCGCGATTGGCAAGCCCGTGACCTCGGCGCGGCTTTATGTCACCGCGCTGGGCGCCTATCGTTTCCAAATCAACGGCGCGCGAGTCGGCGATCAGGTTCTGTCTCCGGGATGGGACGATTTCCGCACCCACGTTCCCTACCAGGCGTATGACGTCACCCAACAACTGAAGACCGGTCAAAACGCGATTGGTGCGTGGCTTGCTCCGGGCTGGTACACCACTCCGCTGATGTGGTTCCGCCAAGGGATACAACTATGGAGATACTCCTCCGGCGCTGAAGGCGCAACTTCGCATCGAGCATGCAGACGGCTCGATCGAGTGGATCAACACCGACGAATCATGGCGAGCTGATATCTCTCCGATTTCGCAAGCGGAGATTTACGACGGCGAAAACTACGACGCGACCAAGGAGCAACCGGGCTGGGATACGGCCACTTTTTCTGATGCCAATTGGAAGCCTGTCGATCTGGTTAAGCCGTTAGAGCCGGAGATTGTTCCACAGTCCTTCCAACCCATCCGTCCGCAGCAGACTCTCACCGCGGATGCCATCACCAGCCCCAAGCCCGGAATCTATATCTACGACTTCCATCAGAATCTGGCCGGAGTCGCGCGGCTGCAGGTGCGTGGCCCAGCGGGTACCGACGTTCAGTTGCGTTTCGGTGAAGTGCTCAATCCTGACGGCACCCTGTATGTCGAAAATCTGCGCACGGCGAAAGCAACGGATCACTATATTCTTTCCGGCAAAGGCCTGGAGGAGTTCCAGCCCGACTTCACGTTTCATGGCTTCCGCTATGTGGAAGTAAGCGGCCTGCCTGCCAAGCCTGACCTTACTACCGTGAAATCGGTGGCGATCTATACCGACGCGCCCATTACGGCACAACTGCACTCCGGCAGCCCGATGATCAATCAGCTTTGGAGCAATATCCTCTGGGGGCAGCGGTCTAACTTTGTTGGGGTACCCACGGACTGCCCGCAACGCGATGAGCGTCTGGGCTGGACCGCGGACGCGCAGGTCTTCTGGCGGACGGCGTCCTACAACATGGGCTTGACGCAGTTTTCCAAGAAATTTGCCCAGGACATAAGAGGAACGCAAGTGGGGACGCCGATGTACGGCATCTTCGCTCCGGGCACGGATACACCGAATCCCGGCTACGGCGCAGGCTGGAGTGATGCGGGCGTCATCATTCCCTGGACGGCATGGCTGCAGTCAGGAGACACGCGCGTACTGGAGCAAAACTGGGACGCGATGGAGAAGTACCTGTCGGCGATCCAGGCGGCCAATCCGGATTACCTATGGAAGAAGGACTACGGAATACCCTTCGGCGATTGGCTCTCACCGGAAGGGCCGACGCTCGAGCCGCTGGTGGCCACCGCGTATTGGGCTTACGATGTCACGCTCATGAAGCAGATGGCACATGCCCTGGGAAAGACTGAAGATGAGGCAAAGTACGATGCCCTATTCGGCAAGATCAAGACCGCCTTCGGCAACGAGTTTGTTCATGCCGATGGATTTATCGCCGGGGCGGATAACGGTCCTTCGCCCTTCGGGCAGATCAACAATCCCGAAGCCCAGGCCAAAGGGGGCGATACACAGACCGGCTATGTGCTGGGGCTGAACATGCACTTAGTGCCCGATTCCCTGCGCGATGCGGCCAGCAAGAAGCTTGTCGCCAAGATCGAGGCCAATGGTGGCACGGCTGGCAACCGGTTTTCTGGGTACCCCTTATCTTTTGGCAGTGCTGGTTGATACGGGTCACAGCGATGTTGCCTATCGGCTGCTGCTCAACACCGAGTATCCCTCATGGGGATACCTGGTAGAGCACGGCGCCACCACCATGTGGGAGAGGTGGAATGGAGACCAGATGCGGGGCGACCCCAGCATGAATTCTTACAATCACTATGCCTATGGCGCTGTGGCCGATTGGATATACCGCTACGCAGCCGGCATCGACGCCCTACCCTCCGATGCGGGCTTCCACACCATCTATCTCCACCCCAACTTCGATGCCCGCCTGGGGAGTCTCGACTTCCGGTACCAGTCCTCTTACGGCGAGATACGGTCTTCATGGTCGATGAACGGGACGGAGGTTACCTGGCTGGTCACGATTCCGCCCAACACTACCGGGCGCCTACCGCTGGCGGCAACTCAACAAGGTAAGTTCACGCTGGACGGACAAGCGTTAGCCGGAAATAAGAAGCTTGGCTTGGTGAGTAGCGCAGACGGAAGCTCCACCTACGAATTGCCCGCGGGTACCTATTCGTTCCGGGTGACTACTGAACTAAGCCCAGCGGTACGCAGCGGTTAAGCTAGTTGCCCGCCATCGACAAAGAGCAGAACACCAGAGACATAGGCCGCATCTTCGGACGCCAGGAAGAGAGCCGGGCCAGCCACTTCCTCCGGTGTTCCCATGCGGCCGAGGGGGATCACGCCGGTCTCAGGATGGTACTTATGCTGGTAAATAGGGTCGTTGAGGATTGGCCCGGATAGGCGGGTTCGGATGGGCCCCGGCCCAACCGCATTGGAGTTGATGCCGAATTTGCCAAACTCGCGCGCCAGCGTCTTAGCCAGAAGGAACACGCCGGACTTAGTCACGTTGTAGTGCGCGAGCTGAGCTTCCCCATCCCAACTATTGGTGGAAGCCATGAAGACCAGCTTCCCTTTTCTTCGCGCTACCATGTGCGGCAAGACGGCCTTTGCAGTCAAAAATGCGCCGCGTAAGTTGATGTCGAGCGTATTATCCCAGGTTTCCACGTCGAGTTCGAGGAACGGAATGGCCTCGGCGATTCCGGCGATGTACATCAATATGTCGACGCGGCCGTGCCAGTCGACAACCTGCTTGACCGCAGCCTCCACCTGGGCTTGATCGCGAACATCGCAGGTCACGCCTTTGCATTCACTGCCTTCACGATGCATTTCCTGAACAGTGATCTCCATGGCCTGCGAGTCCACGTCGGCGATCACAACGTCAGCCCCTTCGCGCCCAAGCCGCACTGCGATGGCTTTCCCGATTCCATGCGCCGCACCTACGACGAGTGCAATTTGATTCTCAAAACGCAGCAAATTGTCTGTCTTCCGATCGCCCACGCGCAGACTCCAGTCAGCAGGATCATATGTGCAGTGCCCCATTCGGTCTATAAATAAAACCCGGCGTTTTGTTGCAGCGCGCTTGACGCCCTTTCCGATTGCACATTACATCCAGCCTTCGGCAACCTACGAGCAGAACTCTTCCACTTACTCAGAGATCATCCGCGAGCATTGTCGTACTGTGTTCCGAGGGAGCTACAATTTTCACGGTAAGAGCGCTGTTCCATTCACGACCAACTCAAATCAATTCCGGGGGATGGAAACATGAATTTTCTAAAGACCCTTTTCGCGGTCCTGCTGGGGTTCCTTCTAGGTGCTGCTCTGTCTCGCCCAAAAGCAGCGAAGGCCGCCGGCAACGTTTACGTGAAGCAGGTACCCGTCGGTGTGTACAACCCAATCCAAGGCTCCAATGTGGTCGGGTTCTCCTGCACCGGCTCCGGCGGTAATGCTGAATGCTTTATTGCCAGTCAGTAGAAACCTGACCGATACAGCTCAGGAGTGCATCACGTGGCCGCCATCGACATTGACGGTCTGACCGGTTACCTGCGCGGCCCTTGCAGAGGACAGAAACGTCACCATGTCGGCTATGTCCTCGGGCTCCTGCCAACGGCCAAGCGGTGTGATGGCCCGCACCTTATCGCCCGCCCATTCGTCGTACGAACGACGCTTGGCCTCCGGTTGTTGATCGTTCCACGCCTTCCAGACGCGCTCGTTGAGAGGCGTGCGCACCATACCCGGACTCACCACATTGACGCGAATTCCATGCGGTCCCAGATCCTTTGCCATACACTGCGCGAAGTTGATGTTAGCCGCTTTGCTCGCGCTGTAAGGCGGGTCGGTCTGGGAACCAATTTGCCCGGCGACCGAGGCCAGAAAAATGAACGTTCCATCTTTGCGCGAGACCATTCCCGGGGCGATGGCGTGGGCGACGTGTGCCATTCCTAATATGTTCACTTCCAATACCCTCGGCCAGTCTGCCGGCTCGAGATTGGTAAACGGATAGCCAAATTTTCCCGAACCCACGGCTGCAGCGTGAACCACATGGGAGATCGGTCCCAACCCGGTTTCGGTTTGCCGGACTGCCTCCTGCACGGCAGCAAAATCGCAGACGTCCACGCGGGATACCAAGCGACGAGCCGCCGAAGTCTCGAACAAGCACACCGGCGGCATCTTTGACTTGGGTCGACAAATCCCACAATGCGACGTGACAGCCTTCACGCGACAAAGCGCGGGCACACGCCCAGCCGATGCCGCTGGCCCCTCCTGTGACAACCGCAACTCTCCCAGCAAGTTCCAGTTCCATTCCGCGTCCCCTGCGCACACTGTGAGCACGACCGATTCATAGTACATTGGGGCACAATCGACCCGCTGCCCAGCTAGCCTTTCGCGCGAAAGCAAAAAACCATGATTTCATCGCCCGCAGGTGCAACTTTCGACCGCACATTGGCGTCCCTTGAATTGGTTCCCCCTGCGTTCAACCGATTGCACTAGAATAACTTAGGCTTGGCACTTGAACCGTTGGGTGAACCCCTGCATCCGCGCATGGCTAAGCCGGTCATTTAGCCTCAGCGTGGTGCCCTCATTTACCATGGTGATGCTGCTGAATCCGTTGGCGCCAGGTGACGCTTTTATGGAAACCCCATGCTGCGATCGCCGGAGATAACGATTTCCAAGGAGACTAGCCCGTGGATGGATCTGCAACGAATACGCTCGATTCGATCGGATCGTCTTCGCTAACGGCTGAGGATAGCCAATTAAAGCCACGGATACAGTCCGCCGTCCGTACGGTCGCGATTCTGCTTGCAGTCGCCGACAGCCCTAACGGATTGAGAGCCAAAGAGATCATGGATAAATTGGGTCTCTCGCGCCAGGTGACCTATCACCTGATTCATACCATGCACGGGACCGGGATCATCCGGAAGAACGACAGCAATAAGTACGTGCTCGGTCTTAGCGGCGGTTTCGATTGCAGAAGGCTTTCACCGCCAATTGGCGCCCCCTGAGCATCTTGGCTCGCCGGGTCAGATCCATTGTCGCCGCGACTGGAGAAACCGCTTACGCGAGTGGATGGGTCGACGGTGAAATCGTTGCCCTCGCGACCGCGCGCGGCGAATCTCCGGTCGGAGCTGCCCAGGTTCCCCAGGGTTACAGCGGTTATGCCCATGCGCGAGCGGCGGGAAAGCTGCTTCTAGCGATGGTCGACCCCGCGGTTCGCGAAACATATTTGGCGAAGCATCCCCTGGAAGCCAGGACGGCCAAAACGATCACCGACCCCGACGACCTGATGAGGGAGTTCGAACGTATCCGATCCAACGGCTATGCCGTGGACAATGAGGAGTTCCATGAGGGGCTTCAATGTCTCGCCGTGCCGGTGGAAGGCCTGGGAGGCCGGTTCGTGTCTAGGGATCTCCGTACCCAAGCAACGTTTCGACGCAAATTTTGAACGGTATCTAGCAGCTCTGCAGAACGTAGCCAAGATCAACAGTTAGACATTCCGACGGCTCACTACAAAATCTCGCGAATCGGTAACAAACGCCTGGGATCAGAGCTGTAATTTTCCGGTAGTCAGGTTTGGACGCTTTGTATCAGGGCACGACTTTGGTCGGGCCGTTGAGGTCCAGCAAAATCTGGGCTTTAGCCCCTGGGCTTTTTCTTTGCTTCCTGGCGGAAAAACCCCGTGCGCCGCTGAGGGTTATCGCGGACAAGCATTTCGTGCAGGATGCCCAATTCTCTTTTGGTCATTTACGCCCGACTAAACAGCTTGCGGAAAAAGTCTGCACCGGGCAGGAGAGCAACACCTCAGGGGCTAAAGCCCTCATCGTCGTGCCCTGATACAAAACATGAGTTTTTCTGCAACCTGTAAAGTCGTGCCCTGATACAAAGCATCCAAATCGTAACCACCGGAACTTTCGAAGAGGTTAATTGGGGCAAGACTGCCCTGGAATCGCTAGATTCCGATCTGCCAGCGGCAGGCAGCTGGGGCCTGCCGGCTCGAAGTTACTGAAGACAAACTCCTGGTGTCCAAGGGAGTCCGAGGCGGTTTGTCGGCCTCGCGCTGTGGCCATTCATACGACATAGACGACATCGTTACGAAAAATGCGTGGACGCGATCGACTTCCAGTCCCTATACTGATTCCGAAATGGTACTTCGAAATCGAAGTATCATTTTTATTTAGGGCATGATGCGCTAATGGCGAGCAAAAAACGAAAATCCCCTCCAGGTACGTACTCTGCTCATCGCGAGAGGCAACGAAAACGTATTCTCGACGCTGCCGAAAAGCTTTTCGTAGAGCGCGGCATAGACCGAGTAACCATGGCAGAACTTACGGCGGCGAGCGGGCTTCAACCTTCGACGATGTATCAATATTTCTCGAAGAAAGATGACATCGTCTGGGCAATTGTCGGCAACATCATGGCGACAGCTAGTGCTCGCTCCAGTGAAGCTAATGCGAGCGCTAAGTCTGCGCTGGATAAGATCATTGCCTTTCTCGAATACATGGCAGAGGAACTCTCCCACCAGCGAGCCCAGGTCCGCTTCATGGCACAGTTCGACGCCATGTATTCGCGTGACTGGCCCGTGGAACGACTCCTGACATTGGAAGCAGGGAGCAGCAACATGGGGAGCGAAGTCTTCCGCGAGTTGATCCGGGAAGGTATCGACGACGGTTCGCTTCGTCCGGATCTGGATCCCGATTTGACAATGCAGGCCATCATCAACGCCGCAATCGGCACGCAGCGACGCCTCGCGTCGCTCGGTAACAAAGTCGAATTGGAATATGGGCAGTCGATAGATCGACTCTTTCGCGAAACAATCCGCGTAATCGTACTAGGGTTGCGAGCCACTGGCTCCCCCCAGAAGGAACCTTCCAAGCGAGTGAAGGGTCGAAACCTCTAAGAAGAAAAGCTATCAACGATGCATAAAAGGAGAGAAGTTACGTCGATGAATCTCACTCGCAGGGACGCCCTCAAAGGGATTGCCGCAGTTTCCGTCGTTCCGCTCTTCCCGCCTTACGCGTTTGCCGCCCCCGGAGACCGTGGAGATGTCGCAACTACCAGTTTCGACGATGGCTGGCTCTTTCTTCGGGGCGACGCCGCAGGTGCCCACGAGCCGGGGTTTGACGCCTCAGCTTGGCGCAAGGTTGACCTACCTCACGATTGGTCGATCGAAGATCTTCCCACTCACTCCGCAACCAACGGAGCTGAGGCCATCTGGCAGGATTGCAATTGCCCCGAGACAGCCGGGCCCTTCAGCAGGATGAAGAGTGAAGGAGAGGCGGCGACCGGCTGGGTGGTCGGTGGTATCGGATGGTATCGAAAGAGCTTTCCAACACCGCGCTTGCCGCAGGGAGGCCGTGCAATCCTGCTTTTCGATGGCGTCTATCGCAATTCGGAACTATGGGTCAACGGAACGGAGGTGGGCAAGCACCCCTACGGCTATACCGCCTTCTATTTCGACATAACCGATCTGCTCCATGAGAAGGGCGACAACGTGCTAGCCGTCAAAGTCAGCAACACTGGAAGGAACAGTCGCTGGTACACCGGCTCCGGCATTGACCGCCATGTACTACTAATGACAACCGGGCGTGTGAGCATTCCTGTGTGGGGAGTACATGTGCAATCGTCCGATATCTCCGCCGCTGGCGCTACCGTCAGCATCGCCGTGCAGTTGGCCAACCATGATTCAAGCGCGGTAACGGCAACGGTCACCTGCAAACTCCTCGACGAACATGGGAATGTCGCAGCCAGGCTCCGTGCGGAGAAGCAATTGGCTGCCAAAACAGGCGGCGAAGCTCTCCTGGTCACCAAAGTCGCGCAGCCGCAACTTTGGTCTCCAGATTCGCCTGGCCTCTACAAAGCCGAAATCGAAGTTTCCTGCTCCGGCGCAGTCGTCGATCGCAGCATCACGCCGTTCGGCGTTCGTGAAATCAAAGTCGACGCAGAGCATGGACTGCGCATCAATGGTGAGCCCTATAAGCTCAAAGGGGCATGCGTCCACCATGACAACGGCCCTCTTGGGTCGGCGGCAATCGATCGCGCTGAAGAGCGCCGTGTCGAGTTGCTCAAAGCAAATGGCTATAACGCGATTCGGTGCAGCCACAACCCACCCTCTTCGGTATTCCTGGACGCCTGCGACCGCTTGGGCATGATGGTCATCGACGAAGCGTTCGACATGTGGCAGAAGCAAAAGAATCCTGACGACTACCATCTTGACTTCAAAGACTGGTGGAAGAGGGATATCGATTCGATGGTGTTTCGTGACCGCAACCATCCCAGCGTCATCATGTGGAGCATTGGGAACGAGATTCCTGAGCGATCGGATCCAGAGGGAGTTCAGATCGCCAAAGACTTGTCTAGCAGGGTTCGCGAACTGGATCCCTCACGTCCCGTCACCATGGCGGTCCCGTTCTTCTTCGATGCCACGAAGCCTCGACCCTGGAGCGACACTGATGCGGCTTACCAGTACCTCGATGTGTGTGGCTACAACTATACAAAGGATCACTACGAATCAGACCACCAGCTGCATCCGTCAAGGGTCATGATGGGAACGGAATCGTTCCCGGTTCAGGTCGCCGAGAACTGGGAGCTGGTCAACAAGCACAGCTATGTCATCGGAGACTTCGTTTGGACCGGCATCGACTACATCGGAGAGTCGGGACTTGGGAGCCGCAGTGCTTGCGCCCGAGAAAAACCCGTTTGGACCGCCCGCTCCTGCAACCGCTGGAGCAGATGCGGCGGCGACAATCCAGATCACTCTACCGAAGAACAGCACCTTCGCCAGGCCGGGTTTTCCCTGGTTCATCAGTTATTGTGGCGACATTGATCTGATCGGCAACAAGAAGGCGCCTAGCTATTTGCGTGATGTAGTTTGGGACCGCAGCCCGCTCGAGATGGCCATCGTGCGGCCTTTGCCGCCGGGCCGCAAAGAGCAGATTATGCTCTGGGGTTTCTACGACGAATTGCGTAGTTGGACCTGGCCGGGCAACGAAGGCGTCACCGTTACAGTGCGGGTCTACAGCAAGGCAGAGAAGGTGAACCTGACACTAAACGGCAAACCGATTGAAGTTGCCAAGGCCGAATTTCCAGCCCCGTTTGTCACCGAGTTTGCTCTGCCGTATGCCCCTGGCGAACTGAAAGCATCTGCAACCGTGAATGGCAAGCTCGTGGAGCAAGTCCTTCGCACCACAGGAAACCCCAGCAGAATCGCGTTGCGTGCGGACCGAGCGCATATCAAGACAAGCCGCAACGACCTCTCTTACGTCATGGCCGAGCTGCAGGACGATGCCGGCAATCCGATTGAAGACGGAGTCGCAAAGATTCAGTTCTTAGTGAAGGGTCAAGGCGAACTGGCTGCGGTCGGCAGTGCCAACCCTCACGACATGGCCAGTTACCACCAGCCCCATCGCATGACATTTCATGGCCGCTGCCTTGCCATCCTGCGGCCTAGCGGCGAGAAAGGCACCATCACGCTGGAAGCGCGCGGAGATAATCTTCGTTCAGGCAACATCACTATCGATGTGGGCTAGTAAGCTGCGGCACACCGGCTAAGCCATCCTCTTCTCAATAACCGGTACCTAGCCGCTCTGCAGAACGTAGCCAAGATCAACAGTTAGCATTCCGACGGCTCGTGAAAAATGCGCGCCGATAAGCGCACACCGCGTATCGCCTCCTCTCAAATCAGAGCTGTCCATAGCGAATAAATCCGGCTTGGTGTGCAGGTAATCCATTGATTGTATGGAACCGGGTTCATCTCAAAGAGAATCCGGTTGGCTCTGGTGATCGCCTATCAGCATTCACGAGAATCGGGTTGGGTGGGTGGCATCGCTTGTCGGCATTTGCGTGCGGTCCGAGTGAAACTGCAGGTCCCTCCCCTGCGCTACCCGGATTTCCTGTCCAGGAAATCCGGGTCCGCTCCAGTCGGGATGACAAAGTTGAGGGCGGTGGTCCACCTTGGCATGAGCGGTGTTGGATGGACAGAGTCGAAAAAAGCTAATTTGAACAAGGCTGCTCTGGAATCGCCGCATTTTCGGTTTTAAGCCAGCGGCAGACAGCTTGGGCCTGTCGGCTCAAAGTATTTGTAGGTTAAGACGAACTCCTGATGGCCAAGAGATTCCGAGGCGGTTTGCCGGCCTCGCGCTGTGGCCATCGTTACGTCATAGACTTCGTCGCCCGAGCTGGTCGAGGGTCGCCGAACCTTCCAGAATGCGCCCTGCGTTGATATCCATATCGTCGCTCATGCGGCGGAATGTTTGCGGATTGGCGCAGACTTTGACCACCGGTGAGAGGGCCGAACCGACAACAGAGCCACGCCCGGTTGAAAATAAGATCAAGTGCGAACCACATGCGATGAGCTCTGCAATTTCCGCGTTGTCGTTGATATTGGGAAACCCAAAGCGCACTGGACCATCCGGAACTACGTCGAGCAAGTAAAGGCCGCCGCGGGGAGGAATGTCTCCGGGCTTGATGATGCCGCAAATCTTCGAGCTGCCGCTCTTGCTATAAGCGCCCATGGATTTCTCTTCCAAAGTGGTGAGGCCGCCGTCTGCATTTCCCGGCGCGAAGCTACCATGGCCAAGGGTGGAATAGTATTTGGCCGCCTTGCCTACCACGGCAACCAGTTCATCGGCCAGCTCCGGCGTGAGCGCGCGCCGCGCCATGATGTGTTCACAGCCAATCAGCTCCCCCGTCTCTTCAAAGATAGCGGTGGCATGTTGGGCAGTGAGCTGGTCAAAGGCCAGGCCAATGGCGGGGTTTGCGGTGATGCCACTGGTGGTGTCAGAACCTCCACAGACGGTACCGACAACCAGCTCCCTCGACACTCATCGGAGTCATGACATCTGACTGCATTGCGGCAAGCGTGGATTCGACCCACGAGCGGCCCTTTTCTACCGTCTTGCGCGTGCCGCCTGCCTGCTGAATGATCAAGGTGTCCACATGCCGGCCGCTTTGCCGAACCGCGTCTTCGAGGCTGTGGCGATCGAAGCTTTCGCAACCCAATGACACCAGCAGGACCGCTCCAACATTCGGATGCGTGCAAAGACTCTTCATCATGCGAGCGGCATAGGCATTGGGATAACATCCGCCAAAACCGATCAGGTGCACTCCACGCTCCTGAAAAGGATTGGCGATGGCACGGGCCACATGGTGGGCGCATTCCACCAGGTAACACACGGCAACGTAATTCCGTATGCCTTTGCGTCCGTCCTGGCGTAGATATCCTTGTAACTCAGTGGTTCCAGACATGGCCATCTTCCTTGTCGAGAGTATAAGTCGGCAGGTAATCGCTCTTCATGTTATGAACATGCACCAGCTCACCCAGTGCGATATCCCGCGTTGCTGAACCAATCGGAACCCCATATTTGACGATGGTTTCGTTGATAGCGATGTTGCAGGCAGCTATCTTGAAGCCAAGGGGAATGGTTTTTTCTACAACTACTTCATTCCCACTTATCTCGCAGACTTACTCCGCTTGCTATAGGAGATATCGCCGTGCAGACATTGTCTCTAGGGTTAAGAAACAAAAGGCGGCCATCAGTCATGCTTGCCCTCCACGTTGATCGAGCGTGAGCTTGTTTCAGAGAATTCCATGCTTGCGGAACGCCTCGGTACTCGACAAACCTGCCTCGATTTCCTTACGCACTACTTTCTCTCCGCGAGCCTTTTCGAGCGCGCGAGCAATGGCTTCTTCTTCAATCGCACGGGGCACAACCAATACCCCGTCCATGTCGCCAAAAATCAGGTCGCCGGGCTCGATATGGACTGCCCCGATTTCGACTGGGCATCGGTAGTCCACAATCTTCGAGCGGATGCCTGCGTCTTGCGCATACCGCCCGCGGCTGAAAACGGGCCACTCCTGTGCCAGGATTTGCGGAGTGTCGCGATGAAATCCATCGATGACCGCGCCAAGACCACCGCGCGTCCGCGCCGTGGCGGTAAGAATTTCGCCCCACGCGGCACAGTTGTGGCAGCCTCCGGTGGCGACGTAGACCTCACCGGGAAGTATCTGGTCCAGCGCTTCCGTCATAAGGCCGAAGGGATCTTCTTGCTTTCCCCAGGCGTCGGCGATCTGGACCGGCATCGCACGTCCGACCAGGCGCATGCTCTCCTTCATGGGTTGAATGGGCTGGGGCAGGAATTGATGTGTGTAGCCCAATACATCCAACACATCGCCCAGTACCGGCGTGTAGAGACTCTCGAGGATGGTTCGAAATCGCGCGGCTTCGCTCGATGTTTCCACTCGGATCATCCCTTCATCATATTGCGTGGCGAAATCGATGATCGCCTGTCAGCATTCACGTGCGGTCAGGTTCACCCAGGACTCACGTCCTGGGGCATTCTCAGTCGTCCCCTTCGACAAGCTCAGGGCAGGCTCTGCGGGACTGATCGTGCGCTCTTACCTAAACCCAGGACTTGACGTCCTGGGCTACTCTCAGCCGTCCCCTTCGACAAGCTCCCACGGCACACCGGGGCAGGCAGGGCAGGCTCTTCGGGACTTGTCGCGATACACCTGAGAGCTGTACATTTTCAGCTAGTGCTTACAAAGTGGCCGATCGGAGAAGCGATGCGATCAGGGGAAAGCTAAAGTCATCATATAGTGTACGTGTTGTCAGATTAAGATGTTTTCCTTGACAAGCCCATATCGCACACATATATAAGGATGCGTTTGCAATCCGAGTATTTTTTGCGCCGGCCTGGTAGGCTGAGGGGCTCAATCCGGTATGAAGTTCAAGAAGCGAAATGTCTGCTGGTTAGCTCTGGTGTGCATGACAGCCGGCCAGCCGGGGCAGTCGCAAAAGTCTCCCGATCAAGCGAACTGGACGGATTACGGCGGCGGAGTGGACGCTCTGCAATATTCCCCACTGCAGCAGATCAACAAGACCAATGTGAACCAGCTCGCCCAAGCCTGGTTCTATTCCGTGCCCGGGGTGAGCGCCCGATTCAGCTACAGCCCATTGATCGTGGACGGCAAGATGTATGTTCTCGGCAGCGGCAAAACGATTGTTTGTCTTGATGCGGCTTCGGGCAAGGAGATTTGGTCCCATCCGACCGAGGGAACTCCCACCGATCGCGGCATCAATTACTGGGAGAGCAAAGATCGGAAAGATCGCAGGCTGATCTTCGCGGCCGACAGCTTTCTTCAGGAGATCGACGCCCAGACCGGCGCGTCGATCCGCAGCTTTGGCATCGATGGGAAGATCAACTTGCGCGAGGGGCTCGGCCGCGACCCCAAGACCATTCCCGAGATCCAAACCGGCACTCCCGGACACGTCTTCGAAAACATGATCATCCTGGGTTCCGCCACCAGCGAATCCTACGGCTCACCGCCAGGCGACATTCGCGCCTATGACGTGCTAACGGGCAAGACGGTTTGGAGCTTTCATACTGTGCCCCACCCGGGTGAGTTTGGCTATGACACCTGGCCAAAGGACGCATGGAAGTACGTGGGCGGCGTGAACACCTGGGGCGAATTCGCAATCGACAGGAAACGGGCGATCGGGTATTTCCCGCTCGGGTCGCCTACCTACGATTTTTGGGGTGGTGACCGCATCGGCGCCGGCCTGTACGGAGATTGCCTGTTGGCGTTGGACCTGCGAACGGGCAAGCGGCTTTGGTATTTCCAGACCGTCCATCACGATTTATGGGATTACGATCCGACCACGGCGCCGAAGTTGCTGACCGTGCAGCATGACGGCAAGACGGTCGACGTCGTTGCCCAACCGACGAAAACTGGTTTCTTGTTTGTGTTTGATCGCGTCTCGGGGAAACCGCTTTGGCCAATCGAGGAACGTCCCGTGCCCAAGAGCGAAGCACCCGGAGAAGAGTCGTGGCCAACACAGCCGGTGCCCACAAAGCCGCTGCCCTTCGCACGCCAAAGCTTCACTGAGAAAGACATCGACCCTTACCTTAGCGAGGCCGATAAAGCGCACATCCTGGAGATACTTCGGGCCTCGAATAACCAAGGCATCTTTACGCCGGGAACGGACAAGCGTAATTCCATCCAGATTCCAGCAGATGATGGCGGCTGCCAACTGGGGCAACGGGGCGGCCGATCCGAAGACGGGCATGGTCTACTTGCGAACCTCGGATTCACCAGAGCTGAAGCTTAAGTTATCGCAGAGGGTCCCGCTGCGTGTACCGCATGGCGCGACCACTGAGATACAGGGTCACGCGATCTTCTCTCAGCTCTGCCAAGGTTGCCATGGCCCAAATCGCACTGGTGTCATGTCGCCCAAGGATATTGGCATCGACAAGTTCAAAAAGATCGTCACCGGCGGAGAAGGCGAGATGCCGGGATTCTCTGATCTGCAACCCGAGTATCTGGATGCTCTGGCTGCATACATTTCAAATCCGGCAGCCGGCGGTCCGGCGCTGGCTGCGACACCAGGTGGCGGAATGGAACGCCTGCCGCCGCCACCCGGAACCACTCGATACTTTGGCACTTACGAAAATCGAATTCTCTCCAGTGATGGCTTGCCGGCGATCAGTCCGCCATGGACTTCGCTGGTGGCCATCGATTTGAATGACGGAGAAATTAAATGGAGGGTGCCGATTGGTGTTGTGCCTGGTTTGGCGGCCAAAGGAATTAAGGACACCGGAACCGCGAAGGTAGCCTTGGCCGCGAATCGAACCGCGCCGATCGTGACGGCGGGCGGACTGGTCGTTTATCGCGACCTGGCCAGACCGCACCATTCACGCCTACGACAAGGACACTGGAAAGCTACTTTGGGAGCAGGAGATCGAGGCTAATCCGGAAGGTCTCCCGTCAGTGTATGAAGTGGACGGACGGCAGTACATCGTCTTCTGCGCCTCGGGGCATCCGCCAGAAGCCGCACCCGCAGAGGGCTTCGCATGGAAAGCAGGAAAAGCAGAAGCGCAAGGCTATTACGCATTCGCCTTGCCCAAGCAGTGAGTTTCTATACCGGCCGCAAGCCGCCCGTTCGCGAAAGGATTTTGATGCGTGTCATGAGTCCAGGTTTCTGGAGTGCTCGAACTGCGGTGAGCAGGTCTCACCGTCTTGCTGCTTGCTTTGATTGTCTGCCCTGGGATGTTAGCGAACACTCAATCTCCGCCGGATCCAAACAAGAATCCGGGAGGTGGCGAGAAGCCGGGGCCCGGCAGCTTCAGCCTGCCATCTGCTTCGGTTCGACCCGCGGATCGAGGCAGGCTGCGCACGAGCGCGACGGAGATACTCGGCTGGAGACTCGGCGTGCGGACTGACACCTTCGGCCCCATTACGTTCTCGGACGCAGCAATGAAGGCCGATGCCGCCGGCCTGTCTAGAGTGGAAGGTGTGAGCACGCAGCAGGTCAGTGCAGAGATTCCCAAGAAGCTCGACTACCATCTAACCCCCGACGAAGTGACGAAGGTAAAGAATCGGCTCGATGAGTTGCGTCTCCGAATGCCCGCCTACTATATCGACGTTCTTCCCGCCGACGAAAGTGCTCGACGGAAATCATTCGAGTTTGCCAAGGAGTTGGGGGCTGACATGGTCATCGTTCCGGCTGAGCCCGCGTCGTTCGCAGCACTCGATAAGCTAGCGAACGAGACCGGAATGAACGTGGCGGTTGTAAATGAAAATACACAGAGCGCGATGGCAGCGCTCGACCCTCTCAGCAACCACATCGGGTTAAGCGTGAATCTTGGCGCCTGGGAAAAGGCTGGGATTCAACCGCTCGATGGATTGGCGCTGGTAAAGAACAGGCTGCTGGCCGCGGACCTGCACAACGTGGCGGATGCGTCCGCATTTCTCCTGCAGCTAAGCAGGCTTCAGCCGCCTGCTCTTCAACCGGATTGGCCGCCGGCTCGCGATGGCGGCGCCAAGACGATCCGAGGGCAAGCCTCTCTTCTTCACCCTGGATCCGGCGGGCGGAGAACTTGCGCAAGCCGCGGATGCTTACGATAAAGCCGTTCTGCCCGCGATCGCGTGGCGCATCGACACACTTTCGCGCATGCAGACTATCTCTTCGCCCGACCACCTCCCGGCAGAGCTGAGGCAGAAGATCGATGCGGCTATTCCACGCCAGGCCCTGGTAAAGCCCAAGCAGCCGCGCAAGCTCCTGGTGCTGGATCTATGCGTCGATGGCGGCTACTATCACGCCACCATCCCGGATGGAAATCTTGCGCTGGAGCTCATCGGAAAATACACCGGCGCCTATGTACCGACGTTCAGCAACGATCTGGATAATCTAAAGTATCCGAAGATCAAGGAATACGATGCCGTCTTCCTGAACAGCGTTGAAGGAGAACTCTTTATCGATCCGGAGGTGATCCACGGGTTGATGCGCTTTGTTCAAGAAGGCGGCGGAGTGGCTGGACTCCATGCGACCACCTTTGCCAGCGTAGATGTGCCGGAGTTCGGCAACCTGATCGGCGCGCAATCGGGAGCTCATAAATACAACGGCGAGCCAGGGACGCTGCGGATTGAAGATCCGAACAGTCCCCTGACGAAACAATTTGCAGGAAAGGATTTCGACTTCTTCGACGAGTTCTATCACTTCCTTCCCACGGGACCCTACTCGAGAGAGAAGCTGCACATCCTGATAAGCCTCGATCCGGCAAAAACTGAGCTTTCCGCCAACCGCTACACCACTCGTCCAGACAACGACTATGGAATGGTCTGGGTCAGCAGCTATGGCAAAGGGCGTGTCTTCAATTGCGCTCTTGGGCATAGGCCTGAGTTCTACGAGGACGCCAGGATGGAACAATTGCTTTTGGCAGCGACTCAGTTCGTCCTTGGCGATCTGCAAACCGATACCACGCCAAGCGCACAACTCGCCGCCAAAAAGTAGGTGAAGATGAAGAGGACAATCAGCCGCCGCAGCTTCAACAAGTCTGTGGGATTTGCTTTGGGCGCCGCCGCGCTTTCCGCTTCCGGCGCCACGCCTCCCCGGACGCTCAAGATTGGATACTCGACGCTCGCGTGGAACGTTAGCACGCATGATCCGGCGAATCTTGAGGCTGCAGTAAAGGACATCTCTACCCTGGGCTTTTACGGATTTGAAACGGTGAGCCCGATTCTCGAAGCCTATGATCCCGATGGAACCCTGACCCGCTTGATCAGCACCTATCATCTTCCCTTGAAAGCCGGTTACATTGCTGTCAATGTCACTGATCCCTCGCTGCGCAAGGAGAATATGGCAACGGTAGTTCGCGTGGGCAAAATCATCCAGAAGTATGGAGGGACGTTTGCTGTCATCCAGGTCAACAGCAGAAAAGATGCCCAAGGATCCGGCGGCTTCAACTTTCAGGAGCACCGCGCGGATATTATTTCCGGCCTGAACGACTATGGATCGGCCCTGGCCGACATTGGAATGCCCGCGGGACTCCATCAACATACGGGTACGGTGGTCGAGACGCGTGACGAGGTTTATACGGTGATGGATGCAGTGAATACGAAAGTAATGAAGTTTGCGCCCGACGTGGGACAGCTGCAGAAGGGCGGAGCCGACGCCGCAAAAGTGGTGAAGGATTTTGCTCCGATCACCGCACACATGCACCTGAAAGATTACAGCGGCGGGAAGTACTTCGGCGGCTATTGCCCATTAGGAATGGGCATTGTAGATATCGAATCGATCTTAAATACGCTGGAGGAGACGGGGCACAACCCGGATGTCATGGTCGAGCTAGACCGTGCTCCTGATACTCCGATGAGCGCACTGGAAACCGCGGTGTTCAGCAAAGCCTATCTGGTTAAGCTGGGGTACAGCTTTCGCAGCTAGACCATGGTGAGGCCGCGCAGGGAGAGATCCGTGGTCCGCAAGCTGCTTATCTATGGTGCGGCCGGGATGCTCCTCTGTGCCAACCTACGGCTGGCAGCCCAGGACATCGATTCCATTGTAGGGTCGGCAACTCGCACGCCTACAACGCATCGCTGAAGACATCAAGGATCCAGCGGAGAAGTCCGCTTTCGTCAACCTTCTGAAGGCGACCGATCCCGAGAAGATTCTTGCCATGGCACGCTCGTTTCTCCTGAAGTATCCGCGCTCCGCGTTTCTCGCAGTGGCTGCAGAGGCGGCAGCGCGTTCAAGTTTTGATCTAGGCGATCTCAAATCCGGGCTGGACTATGCGCATTTGTCACTCTCGCTGTTGCCGGAAAATCCGCTGCTGTTAGTTGCAGTCGCCGATGTCCAAGCTGTTCTGCAGCAAAACGAGACGGCCATTGCAAGTGCTCGCGATGCTCTCGACTATTTGGATCGATTCGACCGCCCAGCCAGAATCCCCGAACGCGACTGGCCCGATACCAAGAGGATGCAGCAAGGAACCGCCTGGTTCGTCATCGGACGGGCGCTCGAAAATGAGGCTATGCAAGCACCTGCGGGCGCTCATCGACTATCGATCCTGGAGCGAGCAGCGTCTGCGCTTAAGCAAGCCCGCGCTCTCAAGCCTGGCGACATGGAGACCGTGTATCTCTTAGGCATTGCTTACTTGTATGCAAACGATGCCTCGCGCGCAGCTATCGAATTCGCTACTGTGTACCAACGCAGCCCGGAGCTCGCGCCGCGTGCGCGGGAACAATTGTCCGCCATCTATAAAGCGACCGCCACCCGCCTCGCAGACAAGCTTTGACGCTTTCGTTGCCAGCCTGCAGAGCCAGACGGACATCACGTTACCACCCACCGTTGCTGAGACCGGCCCGTCCACAAAGAAGCTGCCTGGCTACGCCGGGTCGGAGACCTGTGGACGCTGTCATGTCGACATCTATCGTCAGTGGTCGCAGAGCGGCATGGCGAAGATGTTGCGCCCCTATCAACCGCAGAATGTTATCGGAGATTTCGAGAAGAACAACGAGTTCTATGCCGGCGACGATATCGCCTATCGCAACGGGAAACTTCAAATCACTCGGCGTGACGAACGCACTCTATTTGCGCGCATGGTCATCCAGGGTGGCCGTCACTACTTCAACATTATGGAATCTGACGGCCGCTGGCACTCCTATCCAGTGGACTACACCATCGGCTCCAAATGGCAGCAGGCGTACGCGACTAAACTGGCCAATGGGCAGATTCACGTCTTCCCCATTCAATACAGCACGATTGAAAAAAAATGGTTGAACTACTGGAAAGTAATCGACGCCGCAGGCAGCGAGCGTGCCAATCCCTATAGCTGGGAGAGACTGGACGCTGCAACGAATTACCAGGTGAACTGCGCCGTCTGCCATACCAGCCAGCTGCGCAATACCCTCGGCGGAGGCCTTGGGCCGGATAACGTTGTTTTTCGCGAGCCGGGCATCGGTTGCGAAATGTGCCACGGCCCGTCGGCCGCACACGTTGACATGATGACGAACGGGAAAATTTACACCAAGGGTCCTCTCGATCCTCCAGTGGACTTCAACAAGATAAGCAACCGCGAGTTCGTTGCCATTTGCGCCCAGTGCCACATGCAATCGAACGTGCACAAAGGCAGCCCCGACGGAGAACTGAATTATTCAAGCACGGGAACGTTCTTTTTGAAGAATGCCTCCGTGCCTTTGGGCGAGTTTACCCGCGCTGCCTTCTTTAAAGATGGAAGGTTAAGCCAGACGACTTTTATGGTCGAGGCGTTGGAGCGCTCGCAATGTTTTCGCAAAGGGCAGGCCTCTTGTGGAACCTGCCACGATCCGCATGGACATGACGAGTCGTCCAACCTGACATCGCTCAAGTTCAAAGACGAACCGGACCTCATGTGCACTGGTTGCCACAGCCAATTTAAAGACAAAGCACAGGCCGCGGCGCACACCCATCATCCACTCGACAGCGAGGCGAGCCGCTGCGTCTCGTGCCACATGCCCCGCATCATGTATGGCATGTTATCCCGTGTGCGATTGCATCAGATTGACGATATCCCTAACGCGGAAATGACACTGCGCTTTGGCCAGGAAGAGAGCCCAAATGCTTGCTTGCTCTGTCACAGTGAGAAAACTCCGCAGTGGCTTCAGGGACAACTGCAATCCTGGAAACACAATCCATAGGCCGGCTCAACGACTCAACCCAGGTTCCGACTCCCAACTCCATCGAAAGACGTAAGGCTAACGTTAACAGTGCTTTGCAGGCGCTTCTCCTGATTACTTCCTTGACACTGCCAATTTGCAACCCGGATAATCGATTCATTTCTAACTCAGCTTGTCTGGCGGTCGGCTTTTCATGGCTTTTTCTCGACTTGATGTCTCGCGAACGAGAGCAGCCTCTGCTGCCCTCTTAGCCGCGCTTTCCTTCGTTGTGGTCTCCCGGGCGAACTCTCAGGCGCAACAGACACAGCAGTCGACAACTCCCATCTACGGTGGCAACGCCTCGTCTCAACAACAATCAGGCTCAGCGACGGGTGGCACCTTCGCGCCGGTACTGGACTCGGAAAAAAGACCCATCACCGCGGGCGGCTTTGTCAAGACGGGGCCGATCATCTATCAGGACGTCTCCAAAGAAGCCGGCTTGACCGTCTGGCACCACAGGATGGGGAATCCGCAGAAGAACTTCATTATCGAGACCACTGGCTCTGGAGTGGCCCTGCTGGACTACGATCACGATGGCTGGCTCGACATTTACCTGGTGAACGGCTCAACGTATGAGGCGGAAGACGGCAAAGCGGAACCACCGCACGCGGCTCTCTTCCACAATAATCATGACGGGACGTTCACCGATGTTGCCGCCAAAGCCGGCGTGACGAATGGCCGCTGGGGCTATGGCGTGGCCGTAGGCGACTACGACAACGACGGCTGGCCTGACCTCTACGTCACCAACTTTGGAAAGAACCGTCTCTATCACAACAATCATGACGGGACGTTCACCGACGTTGCCGAAAAAGCCGGGGTGACCTTGGGTAACTGGTCAAACGGGCCAAGCTTTGGTGACTACGACGGAGACGGTAAGCTCGATCTGTTTGTCCCTGGCTATGTGCATTACGACTTTAAAAATCCGCCTCCGTCAGGAGGGGGAGACGCAGCTCATTCCTTCTGCCAGTATCGCGGCGTGACTGTCATGTGCGGCCCCCGCGGCCTTCCCGGGGAACCCGATCATCTGTTCCATAACAACGGCGACGGGACGTTCACAGACGTGAGCGAGAAGGCCGGCGTGAGCGATAAGCGCCACTACTTCGGTTTTTCTTCGACCTTCGTGGATGTCAACAACGATGGCAAGGTCGATCTCATCGTTGCCAATGATTCGACGCCCAACTATCTCTACATCAATAAAGGGGATGGCACATTCCAGGATGCGAGCTTCTACTCTGGTTTTGCGTTGAACCAGGAAGCTCGTGAAACAGCCTCGATGGGGCTGGCTGTTGGAGACTATCTGAATAACGGCCTGGTTGACCTGTACACGACAACATTCTCGGACGACTACAAAACACTTTTCCGCAATGAGGGCGGCGGCAACTTCTCTGAGATCACGGAACAGATGGGAATCGCGCAGATAACGTATCCGTTCCTGAGCTGGGGCACTGAGTTCATCGACTACGACAATGATGGATGGAAAGACATCATGTCAGTCAGCGGCCACGTTTATCCGCAAGTCGACAAGCATCCTTATGACTGGGGTATGACTTTCGCGGAACGTCCTTTGCTGTTTCACAACCTCGACAAAGGAAAGCGGTTCGAACTTGTTCCGGCGGTGGAGGGCACGGGGTTGGCTGATGTCATTCCCGGCCGAGGCGCCGCTTTTGGCGATCTGTTTAATGACGGCAAGATCGACGTGGTGATCAACTGCATCGACCATACCCCGGTCCTGCTTCGCAATGTGAATCCCGATAAGAACCATTGGGTGGGGATCGCGCTTATCGGGGGACCGAAGAGCCCTCGCGATGCTGTCGGGGCCACTGTCTATGTAACTGCAGGAGGCATCCGGCAGCGCGGCGACGTAATGAGCGGCGGCAGCTATGAGTCCTCGAATGACCAGCGCCTTCATTTCGGCCTGGGTCAAGCGGCCGCAGTGGATGCGGTTGAGGTTCATTGGCCGAGCGGTTTTGTCGAGAAGGTCAATTTGCCGAGCGTAGATCGGTTTTTCGTTATCGAAGAAGGCAAAGGTCTGGTGCCCAGCGTCTACGATGCCATCGCGAAGAGCGCGGTCGCGGCTAAATGACTTTGCAGAATTATTTATGAAGACTCTTTTCCTGCGTGTGTTTCTTGTCGTAATGGTGTTCGCCGCAGGTCTGTGCTTTTTTATGGGCACAATCGAGGCCGGCTCCGGCCAGGACACATCGCGCAAAGAGTACGCAGACAAGGTTCGTGCTACCTACAACTACCGGTTCGGTAAGGACCAGCTGGCTGCGCCCGGGAATGCGTCTGTCGAAGGCAATGATTTCGTTCAGCCCGGAGCCTTCCCCGACGCGAAGTATTGCGCGCATTGCCATCAGGAAGCCTACCACCAATGGCGGCAGTCGTTGCATTCCAATTCCTTTCGCACGCCCTTCTATCGAACCAGCGTTAATATTCTTATCAGGACGAAGGGCATTGAATACTCCCGGCACTGTGATAGCTGCCACAACCCAATTGCAGTATTGACGGGCGGCTTGACGCAAAACTCGCAGGTTGATCGGAGTATGGACCAGGACGGTATTACCTGCACCACGTGCCATTCGATCCAAAGTCTCAAATCGACCAATGGCAACGGCGGTTTTGTCATGGGCATCCCGGCGGTAATGGTGGATGCGAAGGGAAACCGGATTCCGGGCGAGGTTCCGTACGATGAGATTATGAAGTATCCTCTGCGCCATTCCCAGGCGATCATGAAGAGTTTCTATCGGACGCCGGAATTCTGCGCAACGTGCCACAAGGCGAATCTGCCGGATGCGTTGAACGACTATAAATTCATTCGCGCATTTACTACGTACGACGAATGGCAGCAATCCAAGTTTTCGCAGCGGAATCCGCTGACGTTCTACACTGCGGATTTCACGAGCTGCCAGGGATGCCACATGAAGCGTGCGCCCAATACGCTGCTTGAATACGGGGCAAAGAACGGCACCTTCGCTTCACATAGCTGGCCCGCGGGGAATACGGCCGTTCCCTTCTACTACGGCTTCGATGAGCAACTACGCAAGACAACGGACTTCCTCAAAGCGGGAAACTACCTGAACGTGGATATTTTTGCGCTGCAGACGGCCGATGACAAGATCATCGCTCCTCTAGGTTCTGTGCGGTTCAGCCTCAAGCCGAATGATGTAGTGCAAGCCCTGGTGGTGATTCAGAATAAGAACATCGGGCACTCGTTGATCCCCGAGGTGCGCGACCTTTACGAGGCGTGGGTTGAGTTCACTGCCAAGGACGCGGCGGGCACGGAAATCTATCACAGCGGGTTCATTAAACCGGATGGAATGCTGGACGAGCGAGCGCACAGCTTCACCAATCGGCCGGTCGACGTCGATGGCGGATTCGTCGACAATCACAAAGTCTGGACCATCCACTCTGTCGCCTATGACAACTCCGTCCAGGCAGGCCGATCGGTATTGGTTCGCTATCAGTTTCGCATTCCCTCAGGATTGAAGGGCCCAATCACGATCACAGCGAAGGTGAATTACCGGCACTTTCGTGAAAGCTACCTGAACAACGTGTTTGGCAAAGATCATCCGGCGTATCCGGTGGTAGAGATCGCATCGCGCAGTCGTACGCTAAACGTTGGCGAAAACTCAGTCACCCAGCCCGAGCCCGGAGATAACCCGGACTGGATGCGCTGGAACAATCTCGGCATCGCTTACCTTGATCAGCAACAATACTCGGATGCCGTACGCGCCTTTAATGAAGTGGCGAAGCTAACGCCGGATTATGCCGATGCGTATACGAATATAGGATTGACCGAAATTCAATGGGAAAAGTATGAGTCTGCCCGGGGCAGCATACTTAAGGCATTGTCTCTGAGCCGCGATAACGCGCGCGCGTTGTACTACCTCGCGCTGCTGGAAAGAAGGGCTAGCAATTACGAGGCAGAAACTGCCGATCTGAAAAAAATAGTAGAGCTATTCCCTCAGTCGCGCGATGCGCGACGCGATCTTGGCATCGCGCTTTATCGCCAGCAAAACTACCCCGCGGCGAGAGAGCAGTTTGAGGCATTGCAGCAGATCGATCCGGATGATCTGGCGGCACACTACAATCTGTCGATCATCTACCGTCGCATGGAAATGGATCAGAAGGCTGCAGAGCAACAAGCCCAGTTCATTGACAAGAAGTTCGATCCTGGTGCGCCTACCTACTCTTTCGATTTCCTTCGCCAGCATCCTGAGATATCGATTGAGAGCATTCCGCAGCATGTGCACACCGATCTTCCCTACGAGGGAAAGCCCGTTGCAGGAGCACAATAGTTTTTCAGAGTGCGAATGAGATATCTAGGACTGTTGATGCTACTCGCACCCTGGCCGGCGATCTGCCAAATGAATACAGGTTGTCCGTGGCTCAACGTGGCGACGGCGACGGGGGTGCTTAGAAGCGCTGAGAATTCACCAATGGCTACGCTCGCCGAGGGTAGCAAGACGGCCTGCGACTTCACCTACCATGACGCAACTGCGTCTCGTGAGCTAAAGATCACGGTCGAAGAGGTGAAGGATGCGCAGCAGGCTATAACTGCGTACAAAGCGCGATGCGGCTCTAAGGTAACGTCTTTGCGGGGCATCGGGAATGAAGCGGTGATCTGTGCTGTGGAGAGCAAAGGAAAGAGCTATGGACAGCAGGTCATCGGCATCGTTCGAAACCAGATTTTCACCGTAACCGTGACTACCAGCGCCAGGAAAGATCCAGCCATGCCCCGAGAGGCGCTGGCAGAGAAATCCCGAGACATATCGGAGCAGGTAGCGGGGGCTCTCTTTTAAGCCGGCTCTTGCCCGGCCCCTACTCCGCAGGCTTGGCGGGGTGCCATAAACGGGACGTGGTGTCTTTTTCATATCCTTTGCCGTTGGGATAGCTGACCAACTCAAACTGCATTCCCCACGGGGAGAGAAAATAAATCCACGTCTGTCCCGCATTTGGACCTGCAGATCTCACCGTGCGCTCGCCCAGAAGCCGCACTCCTTTCGCTGACAAATAAGCCACTGCCGCGTCGAAGTCGTCGACGTAGAAGGCAAGATGATGGCCCCCGACGTCGCTGTTCTTCGGTTGGCTAGGATTCTGATCAGGCGCCTCGTACTCGAAAATCTCAAAGTTCGGCCCAAATTTACAGCGAAAGAAGCGCAGCCTGCGCATCACCGTTCTGGGGTGCACATTCAGATGCTTTGTCATCCAGTCGTCTTCCGCCACAAAGGGGCCCAGCTCAAACATGTATTCACAGCCGATGACGTCGACGAAAAACGATGTCGCCTGCTCCAGGTCGGGCACAGTGAAGCCTACATGTTCTGTTCCTCGCAGACCCGGTATGCCCTTCGAAGACAGAACGTTGGATTGGGATGACAAAGTAACCCTCCTGCTTCAAGACCCATTGCTCAGCCGAACGAATGACTCGCGTCTCAGTGGTTCGGCAGAATGGCCGTTATATCATAGTGGTCTTGCGTTGAACAATGAAACGAGACAAGGAACCGCCACAACCAACCAACGCCAGATGATCGAGGGCAAACTATCGTGCAGATTTCAAGGATACAAATCGCCGAGTGTTCTATACCACTTCCCTACGTTCTCCGATTGGGCCCGGTGGAGATCCGCAACCGGGATTACGTCTTACTCCGGATGGTATGCGAAGACGGCGTGTTCGGCGAGGCCATAGGCTATCCGCGAGGAACCCCCTTGTTCGAAACGCTGAGCAGCATGGGACGGCGCATTCTCGGCGCCGACTCCAACATGCGGCGGCAAGTGCTGTTCAATCTCGAGCAATCCAATGTCCCCGCGCGGGCTGCCTTGACGCGGGGACTCAGCTTGATTGATATCGCTCTTTGGGATATCGCAAGCAAGCGCGCGGCCCAGCCTCTCTTTCAATTTCTCGGGGGCATGAGGGCTGCGGCCGAGGTAACCGTAGTTGCCGGCTACTACGTAGATCAACGCGGGATCGGAGCGGTTGTTGACGAGGTCAGTCTGCTCAAGGACGCGGGCTGCAAGCGCGTGAAGATCATGCTCAAGGGTGACGACGCGATCTTCGATCACAAATACTGTTCCGCTGTCGTTGAAAAGATGCCCGGCAAGGTTGCGGCAGATGCCCACTGGACATGGAACACATTGACGGAGGCAAGGAAAGTCTGTCGCGAACTCGACGGACTGGGACTAGGTTTTCTGGAAGATCCTTTTGCCGCCTCTGATGTGCGGTTAACGCACGAACTGCGACGCGACATGGTGACTCCAATCGCCGCCGGTGAAGATACTTTTGGGCCGCGCGTTGTCTCCGAGTTGGTGAGTGGAATCGATATCCTGCGCGTAGATGCGACCACGGTTGGCGGCATCACGGGCGCGATCGAGGCCATCAACCTCGCGGCCGGGGCTGGGAAGACGGTGTTCCCGCACGTCTTCGCGCCGCTCCATATCCACCTCGCTTGCGCTTTTCCCAATGTAGAAGCAGTGGAGTGGATCACGCCGGAGTGTGGCGCAGATCCTCTGAATCTGATGCTGCGCAACATCCCGTCGGTGAAGGAAGGACAAATGAGGCCGAGCCAGGAACCGGGTGTCGGAATCTCAGTGGACTGGGAAGCAGTGGAACGGCACACGCGGCGGCGGGTCGTGGTAACAGCAGACAACTAAGAGGGCCTTCACAAAGTACACTGCTTTTCAATGAGACGTTTGCGCGGCGGGAAGACTCTGCTTCTTGGCTGAATTGCCGGCGGCGAGCTCGTTTGCTACAGCGAGGATTTGCAGTGTTTCGGGATCATCAGGATCAATCGACAGAATGTCTCGCAGTCGCGGAATGGCCTCGTCTGCTCTACCCAGCTTGCACAGAAGAAGAGCTGCATTCCGCTGGAAAACGATGTTGGTGACGTTTACTTTTGCTGCCTCATCGAAATGCTCCAGAGCTCCAGCAAGATCCCCTTTCTGCTCCAGCACGACACCATCATTATTCAAGACGAGTGCCTTCGCCTCGCTGTCGTTTTCGGCCCGGTTGCTGGCCAGCAAGTCTTCAAGCTGTTTTTGAAGGCGAGCGGCGTTGGCCGTATCTCCTTTGAGGCTGTAAATCCTGTACAAGCGATAAGTGATTTCCCGATCGTTATGCCTTAAGCGAATCGCCGCCTCGAATTCCGGAATTGCTTTGTCCTGATTTCCGGCTTCTTGATACAGCTTGCCGAGGAGCGCGTGTGCGCCTCCATCTTCGGGATTTAACGCTACGGCTTTCTCGAGGTTGGTCATGCTTTCTGCAGAGCGGTTAAGCGAGAAGAGCGCCTCGCCAATGGCTTCGTAAGCCTCGGCCGAATCCGGATCAAACTCCAACGTCTTCTGGTAGGAGTCGATGGTGTCTTGCCACTTCTTCTGATAGTAGGCGTCATGGGCTTTCAGGTGCCAAAGGTCGCGAGGAGACTCTGTCCTTGGACCTTTGGCTCTCGAGCTCGAAATCCGCCTCCTTCTCTGACGCCTCAAACTTTCCGGCTCGCGCGAGCACGAGAGCGTAGTTGTAACGAAGTCCAGGCAAGGACGGATCAAGTTTTAGCGCGGTGGAAAGCCGGTCAAGAGCTCGATCCAAATTGTCAAAACTTGCTAAGGCCAAACCCGCGGAGAAGTAGTTGGGGGCATAGTTGGGACGCAGTGCGATGGCCTGGTCTAACTCCGCCACCGATTCGATTGGTTTTGCCAGCAGCGCCAGGCAAATTCCCTTCATTGCGTGCACGTCGCTGGCGGTGGGACCGTGAACATCGGCTTGCTGCAGCACCGCCAGGGCGCTTTGTGGATCGCCATCCCGCACCAGTTTCTTCGCCTGGTCCAGGAGCGCAGAGGTGCTGGGGATCCCTTGCTCGCGGGAGCCCCCTGGGAGCGCTGCTGGGCCGGGCAGCCCGGAGGGGTAGAGAAGCTGGCTAACCACCCAAAAAATCGCCACCAGAACCAGGGCACAGCCAGGCGACCTACGAAGCACAGGAGGAAAGCGAGCGGGAGGCATATTTCTATCTGAAACCTTTATCTCACCTTTCGCTGGTTCCCCTAGCTGCCCGCCCAACCGGCGAACCCGGCAAACGGGAGGGTGGAGGCGAAAATCATCATATAGTTGTCCTCTACTCAAAATAAGATATTTTTCTTGACAACCGTATGACGGGACACCTATACAGGACGGCGTCTCAATTCAGAAACGTTTTCCTGTTCGCAAACCGGGCAGGAAAGGACCCGTGGCAGTACGAGATTGCTGTCGCCGGCCTGCTGGGTGACAGCCGTAGGAAGAGCCTAAAGGCTCACCCGGATGCCAAATCACAGCCGGCAAAGAGTTCAAAGAATTCGGAAATTTTGAAAGTTTTGGGCAAAAAAGCCCGGGAGGCAAACGTGCACAATTCTCGATCAGGAGCCATTCCATTCGGAAATAGTTGCTACTCGCGGGAGGCTGGTATCCGCTCACGACTCACGATGCTATTCCTGTGCATTGCGATGCTGCTTGCATCCTGTACCGCCGCGCGATCGCAATCGGCAACCGGGCAGTTCAACGGCCACGTCACTGACCAGAATGGCGCTGTCGTACCCAGCGCCACAGTCACTCTGCAAGACGTGGGAACGAGTCTGAACCGCAGCACCCAGACCAACGGCGAAGGGTTATACCAATTTCCGCTCGTCCAGCCCGGGGTGTACAAGATTTCGGTCACGCAGACCGGCTTCGAGACCGCCACCAGCGCCGAACTCAAGCTCGACGTCAACCAGATCTCTACGCAGGACTTCAAGTTGGAAGTCGGTGCAACATCCCAGACGGTCACGGTTACGTCTGCTGCCGAGTTACTCCAGGCCTCGACCGCCAACCTTGGCACTGTGGTCGAAACGCGGCCGGTGGCGGACCTGCCGCTGAACGGGAGAAGCTTTTCGGCTCTGCTTACACTCGCACCCGGTGTCAGCGTGGTGAATTACTCGCAAAACAGCGGCGTCGGATACGGGACGGGTTTTGGTTCCGCCGGAATCCCTGGGTCGACATATACGTTTCCATCCACACAGGGCCAATGGAACCGCGAGAATCTCTACTATCTCGATGGCATCATCAACACCGCCGCCTTTGCCAGCTCCTACGACGTTCCTCCCATCATCGATACGATTCAGGAGTTCAAGATTCAGTCTCATAACGACGAGGCCGAATACGGTGGCGTGTTAGGTGGCGTGGTCAACGTTGTTACTAAGTCAGGCACGAACAACCTCCATGGAGCCGCCTGGGAATATTTGCGCAACAACGTTTTCGACTCCCGTAACCCGTTTACAGATTTCACGAATAACGTCCCCTCATCACCGGCGTCCTTCCGGCAAAACGAATTTGGCGGAGATTTAGGCGGTCCGGTCACTATCCCCAAGCTCTACCACGGGCGCAATAAGACCTTCTTCTTTGTCGCTTACGAGGGATGGAGATACGCGAAAGCTGCAGGGGCCAGCTATGTCTCGCCCACGGCTGCCGAGTTAAACGGCGATTTCACCAATGCGTCTATTGTGACCAGTACGGGCGCCCCGCCGCTGATCTACAACCCATACACCACCGCCGGCACGGCGGGAAATTACACGCGCCAACTCCTGGGGGGCGACGGTCTGCACGTTCCCGCCGCCTTGATCGACCAGACCGCGCAGGCCTTTCTGAAGGCCAACGCCGATACTCCCAACTTCACTCCGGCAACGCCAGGCGGACCCAATACCATTCTGAATGCAGTCGGCACGAATAATGCCAATGGGTTCAGCGGACGGGTCGACCAGAACTTCGGTTCAAAAAACACTCTATGGTTTCGGTATAGTTTTCTCAACGGAACGAACACATCCCCAAACTCAGAGCATGCAACGGGTGTTACCAGCGCGGACCAAAGAAACTGGGGCGGCGGCTACACCCACAGCTTTTCTCCGACTTTGATTCTGGATGCCATCGCAGGGTACTCCGGTCGCTTCAATACGGTTTCAACGACGCAACCAATCAACGTGTCTGACAAGTCACTTTATTCCTCCGTACAGCAGGTCTACGGCTTCATTAACTTCGGGTTCACCGGTTATAACGGCATGGGCGGCAGTGGCCCCGCCGGATCGGAAAGTCACGAGTTTAACTTCGCTGTCAACATGACCTGGATCCGCGGAAACCATCAATTCCGGTTTGGCTATGAACAGCAAATCCCGGAGATGACCCAGGGGCTTTCGGGTGGACACTTCGGCGGAGCATCGTTTACCTTCGCGACTCCAGAGACCTCAAATCCACAAAACGCTTCGGCAACCGGCAATTCGATGGCTTCGGCTCTCTTGGGTATCCCCGACAACGGCCGATTTCAATCCGAAGTAAATGCCGTCCGAACGGTATCGCCCTCTGCCTACTTCCAGGATTCCTGGAAGGTAACACCGCGGCTAACCCTCAATGGGGGCATCCGTTGGGATGGGGAATCCTCGCCTCACCTGCTGAATGGAACCACGGCGGCAGAGCTAGATCCAGCCACGGGCAACTGGATTGTCTCGGGCGGAAAGCTACCTCCGCCTTGTAATGCGGCTACGGGGGTCTACGCGCCGTGCATCCCCTCTACGACTCCTGCCAATAACGCCGTGATTGCGGCGCATGTGACTGTGGCGCCGAATCCTAACCTGGGCCCCAATGCCATTTACAAAGATTGGGGGCCTCGTTTTGGCTTTGCCTACAAGATTGACGAGACGACTGTCATCAGGGGCGGAGTCGGGTTGATCTACGACAACGTAACGGGCTCGATCCAAACGGTGAGAGACCGTCTCCTGGCATGGCCGTCGAACTCATCGCTCCCACTTACCTTCAACATCCTCGGTCAGCCGCTGGACACGATGACGGACATTGTTCCGACACTCGACAGCACGAATGCGCTGCCGGCCGTCGCGACACCCTTCAATCAATTTGGGTGGTACTACGATACCCACCTGAAAAACCACTATTCCACGCAATACAACCTGGAGATACAAAAGCAGATCAACCAAAGTCTCGTCGCAACCGTTGGGTATGTGGGTAGCTTTGACAGGAACCTGCCCGTTACCGGCATCGACAATGATTCACCGAACCCGGGCGGAGCAGGCCTGAATCGTCCCTTCCCCTGGTCGGGAACTGCCATCATGGCTACGTCTCGTGGCGCTGCCAATTACAACGCATTCCAGGCGCGGCTAGATCAGAGGTTTAACTCGGGGCTTTCCTTCGGAACCGGCTTTACCTGGTCGAAGGCGATGGACAATGGCGGGAGCGGCTTTTATGGGGTTGAAAACGGTCCACAGAGTTATTCGACTTTTCAGAACTATTACGACATAAGTGCGAACTATGGGATTTCAGGAAACAGTCTTAAGTTTATCTACTACGGCTGGGGACTGTACGAGCTTCCTTTCGGCAAAGGCAAACCCTATCTAAGCCATGGCATTGCCTCTGAGGTATTGGGTGGTTGGCAGGCTAATACCAACATCTCGGCGCACTCCGGGGTTCCGCTGGGCTTCCCGGACGCAGGGCAGGACCCGGCTAACATCGGAAACACGAGTTTCTATAATTACGCCAGGGCGAATGTGTCCGCCTCGCCAAAAATCGGGCATCCTACGAAAAATGCGGCTTTCAACACCGCGGTCTTTTCAGATCCCGTGAACGAGTTTGGCACCTCCGGGCGGGGCGCCCTAAGCGGCATGCTATTCGACAACATTGATTTCTCGCTTATGAAGCAACAACATATCGGGGAGAACCTCGCGGTGCAATTCAGGGCGGAGTTCTTCAATGTCTTCAACATTCAAAACTACGGCACGCCAGGTACTACATTTGGATCATCTGGATTCGGCGTAATCACATCACTCGCTCCCGGGGCTACGCCAAGACAGATTCAGTTCAGCCTTAGATTGAGCTTTTAGCAGTGATCGAATAGGTGTGTGATTGGGATCGATAAGCCGCATCAGGGTGCATCTGCCCTGATGCGACTTGTCGTCTAAACCGTGACCGAGCTGATATCGCAAGAAGAGACGTGAAGGGCCACATTCGTCCTGGTAGCATTTATTGCCGAAGAGCAGAGGAGTCTCGGATACACGACGCAAGCTACGGCCGCTTTCCATTCGGTTTAATTTGACAACGATCAGGCTTGAATGCGGCAATGGAGGAATGTGTGGGGGATTATCGATGACTACTTCCGTCCCGGGTGTTGTTGGTGGGGTCGACAAGCACGATAAAGCTACTTCTATCGCTCTTCTCAAAGAGATGCTCCGTATCCGGGAGCTGGAACAGAGAACTCTCGATTTAAGCACGACAACGCCTCCCCAGGTCATCGGCTCAGCGCACCTTTGCGCGGGCCAGGAGGCTGTTCCTGTAGGAACGATCGCCGGCTTGAAAGAGGCTGACCAGGTGATCGCGACCTATCGAGGTCACGGATGGGCCCTGGCTTCGGGGCTCTCCTTGACGGAAGTCTTCGGAGAGATTTGCCAGCGCAGTATCGGCGTAAACGGCGGCCGAGGCGGTTCAGCCTACATGATGGCGCCCGACCGGCGCTTCATCGGGGAGAACTCAATCGTGGGGGCCGGTGTTCCGATTGCTTGCGGCGTCGCGATGTACAACGTAGCTTCGCGCAATGGTAGCGTGGTTACCGTCTCCATTGGAGATGGTGCGTTCAACCAGGGATCTACCCATGAGGGCCTTGCCTTCGCCGCTGCTCGCAGCTTACCCGTGCTCATTATCTGTGAGAACAATGGTTGGTCAGAATTGACGCCGACCTCCCTGACGTTCAAGGTAGAGCGCATCGCGCAGAGAGCGAGCGGCTACGGGATTCCCGGCGTCACCATCGATGGCGCGGACCCGGTGGTTGTCCGGGACACGGTCAAAGAAGCGGCTAAGCGGGCCCGAGAAGGAAAAGGGCCTGTGCTGATTGAGTGTAGAGTGCCCCGGTTATGGGGGCACTACAACCGCGATATCGAACACTACCGCCCGAAAGAGGATCGTGACCAGGCGCGGGCTCGAGATCCGATCATCACCTTTACCAACAAACTGATTACGGCTGGCGTCCTCACCCGTGAGGCCTTTCAAGAGCTCGAGGCGAGTGTTAAATCTGAGATGGACGACGTGCAAAAGGCTGTCCTCAGCTCACCGCCTCCAGATGCCGCAACTGCTGCCCGGCATGTTTGGGCTGAAACCGCGCCGCCGGCGGCCTCGGCGGACTCGCCCAAGACTGGGGAGAGCAAGACCGTAAGTTACATCCAAGCTGTCAACGAAGCTTTGTCACGCGAATTGGCGACGCGTCCCGAGGTCCTTGTTTATGGAGAAGACGTCGGCCAGTCCGGAGGCATCTTCGGCGCATCGCGAGGTCTGCAAAAGAGCTTTGGTGCGGATCGGGTCTTCGACACTCCCATCTCTGAGAGCGCTATTCTTGGCTCGGCGGTCGGCGCGGCGTTAATGGGCATGAAGCCGGTCGTGGAAATCATGTGGGGCGATTTCATTTTAGTGGCGCTGGACCAGATCATCAACCAGGCTGCTAACGTCCGCTACATCACAGGTGGACAGTCTGGTGCGCCAATCGTTGTTCGCACGCAGCAGGGTACTACGCCCGGATCGTGTGCCCAACATTCTCAATGCCTGGAGGCGCTTCTTGCCCATATTCCAGGATTGAGGATCGCGATTCCCGCGACACCGCAAGACGCCTACAGCCTCTTGCGCTCGGCAATCGCCTGCCCTGATCCGTGTATTGTCTATGAAGCCAGGGGGCTCTACCAGACAACCGGCGAAGTCCAGTTCACGGACGTTATCGAGCCCATCGGAAAATCCCGCCTGCATAAGCCCGGACGGGACGCGGTGATTGTTACCTGGGGAACCATGGTTCTGGTTGCCCTGGAAGCAGCGAAGCAGCTGGCCGAGGAGGGGGTGGATGCCGGAGTGCTTGATCTCCGCTGGCTTTGTCCTTTGGACGATGACGGCTTGCGCGCCGCTGTCAGGAGCGCGTCGGGCAAGGTCATCGTCCTGCACGAGGCCAATCGCACGGGTGGATTCGGCGCGGAGGTGGTCGCGCGGCTGCACGAGTTTTTCAAGCACGACCTGGATCTCAACATCGCCCGGGTCGCCACTCCCGATATGAGAATCCCCGCCTCCCCAATTCTTCAACGTGCACTTCTTCCCACAGCCGCTAAGGTTATGGACGAAACTCGGCGCTTGCTTGCGAGCAAGTGACAGAATACTTGCAGTCGGCGGGAAGAGATGATTATGGAATTTCTTGTGCACATGAAAGTTGCCCCAATCGACGGCGGCGAGGAAAGAGAGAAACAGCTGCGAGAGCAAGAAGCGGTGCGGAGCCGGGAGTTGGCGAAACAAGGGATCCTGTCCCGTATATGGAGAGTGCCGGGAAGACGGGAGAACTGGGGCATCTGGAGGGCTGACGACTGCGATCAGCTCCACAATGCATTCGTCTCCTTACCGCTCTTCGCTTATCTGACCATCACCGTTCATCCTTTGGCATCTCATCCAAACGATCCAGGTATGCAACCGGGGATGCCGCACGCTCGCCAGGGATAGCGTCGTGAACACCGAATATCTCTGTGAACAAAACGAAAGTGAGGATCTAGTCCGGGAATGAAATCGATCGAAGAGCTACACAGAGTGGATGGCAAAGTCGCCTTGGTGACCGGAGGTTATGGCGGCATCGGCGAAGCTGTCTGCCGCGGTTTGGCGTCGATGGGAGCCAAAGTCGCCATTGCCGGACATAATGGAGTGCGGGCCGGCGAATGCGCGAAAGCCCTGCAGGCAGATGGCGCCGATGCATGGGCAGGCTCATTCGAAGCAACGTCGGTTTCTGCAACACAGAAGATGGTGGATGAGGTGGTTGCCCACTTCGGACGTTTGGATATCCTGGTGAACTGCGTCGGACTGAACCGCGAAGAGAAGGCGGAAGAAGTGACTGAGGAGATGTTCGACTACGTTTGCGACGTGAATCTGAAGAGCGCCATGTTCCAGGCGCAGGCAGCTGCTCGCCACATGATCAAGCAAGGAACGGGGGGAAAGCAGGTCCACCTGGGTTCCGTGCGTTCCCTGCTGGGGCTGCGCGGGCGCGGCTATGCTGCTTACTGCGCCGCGAAGGGCGGCTTGATCACGTTGTGCAGACAACTCTCCGCCGAGTGGGCGCCTCACGCCATCAATGTGAATGTAGTTGCCCCCACATTTATCCGAACTGAGCAAGTCAGCAAGATGCTGGCTGACCCAACGTTTTATGCGAATCTCGTGGCTCGTATTCCGCTAGGACGGATCGGCGAGCCGGAGGATGTTATGGGCGCCGTGCTGTTCCTGGTTGCGCCGGCTTCCAACTTTATCACCGGGCAAACAATTTATCTGGATGGCGGTATAACCGTTACGCAGTAACTATCAGTTGACTGGGGAGGAATCAGCACTGTGGCCGAGAAATTAGTCGATCTAAGCATGCCTGTACACAATGAAATGGTCACGTTTCCACGGGTCGTCCGTCCCTCCATGGCCATGTTCGAGACCTGGCAGGAATTTGCGGAGCGGATTGGCGCAGCGAAGTACGGGGTCGATTCGTTGACTGCGTCGTACATCGTCGTGCTGGGCGATCACATTGGGACTCACATGGATTCGCTGCGCCACATGCGCAAGGATGCACCGGGGCCTGAGGGGATTCCGCTTGAGTATTGCTACGGAGATGGAGTCTGTCTTGACTTCCGCCATCTCCCCAAGGGCGCGGGTATCAGCGTTCAAGACATGAAGGACGCGCTCAGCAAGATCAAATACACCCTGAAGCCGCTGGATATCGTGCTCATCCACACCGGAGCCGGCAAGCTACAGGATAGCGATAAATACCTGACGGACAGCGTCGGAATGACTGGCGAGTCAACCAACTGGCTGCTGGATCAAGGGGTCAAGATGACCGGCATTGACGCGGTTACCTATGATCCGCCTATCTGGGCAATGTTCGAGCGCAAGAAGTTTTGGGAAGCCCACCGGGTGATGCTCACGCGCGAGTATTACCACCTGGAAAATCTGACCAACCTCGATCAACTGCCAGGGTATGGATTCAAGCTGAGTCTCTTCCCTATCAAGTGGGTCAACACGACCGGCGCGCCGGTTCGAGCCGTGGCGATTCTGAAGGACTGACCTACGATGCAGTTTCTATCCATATCGCAACGCCGGAAAGGATTCGCGGAAGAAGCGTACGCGGGCTTAGCTGAGCAGGAGAGGGAGCGTGCCCGCGAGTTGTATTCAGAAGGATTGATTCGCCAGATCTGGCATCGCGCAGACATTCCCGGCGCGTGCCTGTTATGGGAAGCGGAGAGCGAAGAACAGGTTCGCGAAGTGTGGAAGACATTTCCGTTTGCCGGGGCCGGCATGACGGAGGTGACACTGATTCCACTAAAACCTTATGGAGGGTTTAGACCGACAAAACCTCCGAAGATCAAGGCGTGATGTTGAAGACGCTCAACGAACCCGCGATTGCCGTCCCACTCACCCCTAATCAAGTGCGGGGGTTTTGGGCAGCGTGGGGTGGTTTGGCTCTGGACGGAATGGACTCTTTTATCTATGCGCTTGTGCTGGTGCCAGCAATGCACGAGCTGCTGCCTGCTTCGGGGATACCGGCCACGGTTGGCAATTTGGGATTCTATGGCAGCATTTTGTTCTGCGTCTTCCTGATTGGATGGGGCTGCGCCTTTTTGTGGGGGCCGATTGCCGATCGCTTTGGGCGTGTCCGCGCGCTCATCTTTGCCATCCTTTGCTATTCCCTGTTTACGTTTTTAGGTTGTATCGCGCAAAACGTCTGGCAGCTCGGCGTATTTCGCTTTCTTGCCGGCTTCGGTGTCGGCGGGGAGTTTGTCGGAGCCGCGGTATTCGTAGCCGAGGAATTGCCCAGTGGGCGTCGAGTATCCGGGGCCGGTTATCTTAACTCGGGTTACTACGTTGGGATTTTTCTTGCTGCGGGACTCAACTATGTTCTGGGCGCGCGCCTGGGATGGCGAGCCATGTTCGCGGCGGGTGTTGCGCCGGCCTTGTTCGTCGCCTTCATCCGCTACGGCGTCCAGGAGCCGGAGCGCTGGAAGAAGAGACTCGAAAGCATAGGCGCATGGACGGCACGCGACTCGCTCTTTGCCCTCTTCTCTCCCGAGTATCGCAAGCGAACAACCGTGAACTGCCTTTTAGTGTTGGTCTCTATGATCGGTCTCTGGGCGGGGTCGGTTTACGTTCCTGGCGCGGTCACCCAGGTCGCGGTTCGCGAGGGGTACGGCACTGGCGAGGCTGCCCGTATCGCGTCGTGGGCCACGATGCTGTTAGCCACCGGCACAATCCTTGGTTGCCTGATCATGGCGCCTATTGCTAACCGGCTGGGGCGCCGAGGCGCGCTGGCGTTTTTCTTCGCCATCATGGCCGTGTCGATCCCGCTTGCTTTCGGCTACACGTTCTACCCAGGACATGGTGGATTAAGCGCGTTCATTCCCTGCCTGTTTTTTGTCGGCGTGGGCGGAGGCAGTTTCTCTGTGCAGCTTTTATGGTTGCCGGAACAGTATCGCAGCGAGTGCCGGGGGAGTGCCCTGGCCTTTGCTACGTGTGTAGGCCGATTTGTAGCAGCCGGTGCGACACTCATCGTGGGCGCGGGGATCGCCCACTACAAAAGCATTGGCGTACCAGTCGCGTTGAGCTCGCTGGCATTTGTCTTCGGACTGTTGCTGGTACCGTTCGGCGTGGAAACAAAGGGTCAACCGTTACCAATATGATTCGAGAACGCTCAGGGGGTCAACCATGAATCTAATGCGACAGCGCCGTAACCTTCTCAAGACCGCCGCCCTTGGTTTGGGGACTTTGGCCCTCCCCTCGGTACAGGCATTCGCTAAAAAGCCACCCGCTCGAAAGCTGAAGATTGGCCATACCTGTATCACCTGGGGCACGTTCCCGCGCCCGGGCGACGATGCCACCCTGGAGCCGGCATTGAAAGACATCTCGGCGGAAGGCTTCTGGTCCTTTGAGACCTTTCCCGAGGTCCTGGATAACTGGGACAAGCGAGGCCTACTGGCTCCGATGATCTCAAAATACGGAGTGCCGCTGAGGTCCGGGTACATCACCGGCAATCTGATCGATCCGTCAAAAAGAAAAGACGAAATCGCCCGTATTACCGCGCTCTCCAAGGTTGTCCAGAAGTTCAACGGAACGTTTGTTGTGCTCGCTCCGAACAGCGTCAAACGCGATTCCTACAACTTTCAGGAACACCGGGCCGACATCATCTCCGCGCTTAATGATTATGCCGCGGCAGTCACCGACCTGGGCCTGGGAACCGGGCTCCATCAGCACACCGGCACCTGCATCGAATCGCGCGATGAAGTCTACGCGGTGATGGACTCCGTGAACACCAAGAACCTGAAGTTCGCTCCCGATGTAGGCCAGCTTCAGAAGGGCGGAGCGGATGCGGCCAAGGTGGTAAAGGATTTTCTGCCGTTGGTAAAGCACATGCATTTGAAGGACTACAAGGGTTGGGAGTGGTACTCCGGATACTGCCCGCTGGGCATGGGTACGGTGGATCTTCCAACCATTCTGGACATGATGGATAGCGTAAATCTGATTAACGACGTCATGGTCGAGCTGGATCCCTCCCCGGACGGACCGATGACACCTCTCCAGACTGTGCAAACGACCAAGGCCTACTTAGAGAAGCTGGGATATAAGTTCCGCAGCTAGTAAGTACTTACTCGAGATCAGGGGCAATAGGGTTCTTATGGAAAAGCGACACCTGGGCTTACTACTGCGAATTGGCGCCATGGTTGCGTTGCCGGTGCTGGCGGTCGGCTACTCTCCTAATCCAATCTCGGCCGGATCGCAGGAAAAGACGTATTGCTCGTGGAGTGACTACGGTGGCTCTCCCGATTCCATGGGGTATTCGGCGGCCAAGCAGATTAACAAGACAAACGTGACACAACTCAAATTGGCGTGGTTTGTCCCAGCGCCTGGACCAGCCGGCAGGTTCTCGTTCAACCCACTGGTCATTGACGGCGTGATGTATGTAGTCGGCAAAGACGACGGAATCTACGCGCTGGATGCTGCGACCGGAAAACAGATTTGGGCTCATGCGGTCGAAGGTGGGCAGCCCACGAATCGCGGCTTTAATCATTGGATATCGAAAGACGGCAAACGATCAGCGGCTGATTTTTGCCGTCGATGGATATCTTCAAGAACTCGATATGAAGACCGGAGAATTGATCACGTCCTTCGGCAAGCAAGGCAAAGTCGATCTTCGCGAAGGGTTGGACCGTGATCCGGCCACCGTTACTGAAGTGCAAAGTGGCACTCCTGGGCGCATCTTCGAAGATCTGCTTATTCTCGGTTCGGCGCCGGGAGAGGCCTATGGCTCACCTCCGGGAGATATCCGCGCCTATGACGTACATAGCGGCAAGATGGCTTGGATCTTTCATACAGTTCCCCGTCCGGGCGAGTTCGGATACGATACGTTTCCTCCAGACGCATGGAAACGCGTGGGAGGAAATAATGCCTGGGGGGAAATCTCGCTTGACCAGAAACGCGGTATTGCCTACTTCCCTCTTGGTTCTCCTACCTACGACTTATACGGCGCGGACCGTACTGGAACGGATCTATACGGCGATACCCTCCTGGCGCTTGATGCGCGCACGGGCAAGCGTGTGTGGTACTTCCAGCTTGTGCACCATGACCTTTGGGACTACGATCCGACGGCAGCGCCGAAACTTCTGACTGTGATGCATGACGGGAAGAAGGTCGATGTCGTTGCCCAGGCTACAAAGTTCGGCTTCCTTTATGTATTTGACCGCGAAACCGGCAAGCCGTTGTGGCCGATTGAAGAGCGGCCGGTTCCCAAGAGCGATATGCCGAATGAAGTATCCTGGCCGACCCAACCCGTCCCCACGGCTCCGCCACCCTTCGCGCGGCAAAAGTTCACGGTCGACGACATCAATCCGTATCTCGATCCGGCGAGAGAAAGCGCGTATACGCGACATCATTCTGAAGGCCAGCAACGATGGCATCTATACGCCCCCGGCTTACAACCGGCAGACCATCGAAGTGCCGGGCGAAAATGGCGGCGCCAACCAGGGCAGCACAGCCGCAGATCCGTCTACAGGCGTGATGTACGTGAAGACGTACGATGCGCCAACGATCCACATGATGACCGAAGCTCCTCCGGTTCGCCACTTGAGCACCACCTCGGGAACATTTGAAGAGCGGGGCTACGCCCTCTATTCGAAGAACTGCATTGCGTGCCACGGAGCGAATCGCGAGCGTATTACCTACCCTAAGACGATCGACTTTGAAAAATTCACAGCTGTTCTCAGGGCGGGCAACGGGGTGATGCCGGCATTCTCTGCATCCACGCTGAAGCCGGAGGATATACTCTCGCTGGCGGCTTACCTGAAAGACCCGGCTGCGGGTGAAGGAAACCCCGAGAACCCGCACGTCAACCCGTCGGCTCCTCCTCCGCCCACAGGGCAGACGCGATTCTATGGCCAGTTTGGGTTTACCTTTCGCGCTGACAATGGCCTGATTGCATTCAGCCCGCCTTGGTCGTCGCTGGTTGCCTACGATCTGAATACCGGCACCATCAAATGGCGTAGACCGATTGGCACGACACCGGGCCTGGCGGCGCAGGGTATCAAAGACACCGGCAGCTCGGCGTTTATGCGCAACGGCCCCGTTGTAACAGCGGGTGGTTTGCTGTTCATTGGATCAGGTCCCGACCGGATGATTCATGCTCTCGACAAGGACACCGGCCAGACGCTGTGGGAGACGGAAATAGATGCGAACCCTGATGGAATTCCGGCGATTTACGAGGTAGCCGGCCGCCAATATATCGCGTTCTACGGAGCGGTGGATAGCGAAAAGGAAACACTTGCCTTCAAACCCGGCAAACCGGGAGCCCAGGGCTACTACGTCTTTGCTTTGCCGCAGCCGGATTCCGGCACGCATTGATCATTCGATGGCAGAGCATTTTTATTGTTCGCGGAGTTAGTTAGATGAAACTCGAAGGCAAGATAGCTTTGGTGACTGGAGCGGCCCGGGGTATAGGCCGGGGAATCGCCGAAGTATTCGCAGAGCAGGGTGCTGATGTAGCGGTCAACGATATCGATATCACAGGATACGCGGCGGATGACCTGGTGCGCTGGATTCGCGCAAAAGGCCGGCGGTCGATGGCGGTGCAGGCCGACACCTCGGACCGTGCCTCGGTGGAAGTCCATGTTCAAGAAGGTTTGGGATGAACTCGGCCACATCGATATCCTGGTGAACAATGCCGGCATCGAGACGATCGTTCCTTTTCTCGAGATCACTGACGAGCAGTGGACACGCGTGACCGATGTCGACTTGCGCGGCCCCTGGCTTTGTTCGCAGGTTTTCTGCCGCCGCGTGGTCGCGGAAGGGCGCAAAGCGAACATCGTCAATGTCGGTTCCATACAGGCGGCAAAGATTCTTCCTGGACGGACGCATTATGCCCCGGCGAAGCTCGCCATCGAAGCTCTCACCCGCAATACCTCTGCCGAAATGACGCCATTAGGGATACGGGTCAACTGCGTTCATCCAGGCTTTATCGCTACTGACATGACGGCATGGATCCAAAAAGATCCGGCTATCTTGTCCAGTGTGGTGGCACAAATCTCAGTCGGGCGAGCAGGAGAGCCGCGGGACATCGGGAACGTAGTTGCTTTCTTCGCCTCGGAGGAATCGGAATACGTTACGGGCCAGTCGATCCACGTGGACGGTGGGTGGATCTTTAAATAAATCGATCTTGATAGCGTGCGCGAGCAGCGCTCATAAGTTTTTCCAAGGGGGACAACCGATATGACTAGAAATACGCACATCGTAGCTCTTGCCACCGTGGCGGTGGCTATACTGTCCGCTCAGCTCGCTAGTGCAGCGCCGGCCCCTCCGCCCGATCTTGGCCCGAACAAATCTGTGCGGCCGAACTCGCCGCAGATTCGCACCTCTGTCAATCCTTTGCTTGGCTGGCAAGTAGGTATCTCCTCCTCAGTATTCGGGCAGCTCAGCTTCTCTGAAGCCGCCGGCCTGGCGGATGCGTTAGGACTGGCAAGCATTGAAGGAGATAGCAGGCAAAAGGTTAGCCCGCAGATCGACAAGAGTTTGGATTACCAACTCTCGCCCGAGGGGGTGGCTGCGGTAAAAGCCCGGCTGGCCGAGTTGCGGCTGAAGATGATCGCTTACCGGGTAGAGAGCATCCCCTCCGACGGGAACTCAGCCGGCAAGCTCTTTGCATTTGCCAAGGATCTCGGCGTCCAGACGATCGTGACCACGACCATGCCCTCGTCACTTTCGGCAGTCGATAAGCTGGCCGGCGATAGCGGCGTGAATGTGGCGATCGCAATCGATGGAGATCCGAAGAGTGTCATCAGCGCGATCGATGGTCTTAGCCCGCATGTAGGCGTCAGCGTCTCCTTCGGCAATTTGATCGAACAGGGCATCCGGCCGGTCGATGGATTAGCCATGATCAAGGATCGTTTGATGGTGGTCCGGTTACGCGACCGCAACGTTCTGGGGGCGAATGGCCGAGACGTCCCGTTGGGAACTGGAGTAGCCGAGGCACAGAAATTCCTGCTGGAGGTGGCTAAACAGGAACCACCAGCCGCAAGAGGAGCCGAACAAATGCGTCAACTGCAGCCGGCCATATGGGGGAACCAAGCCTCTCTTTATCTCGCTCGACGTCGATCCATGGCAGGTGATCATCACGACCGACCCACAGCCTGGCACATCGCGGGGCGCATTCGCCGAACTGTGGCGGCAGGCCGACGAGTTTGAAAGAGTGGTGCGTCCTGCTATGGGTTATCGGGTCGAGCAGGATGCTAAATTAATTCCCCCTACCAGCACTGACCGAATTCCGGCAGACGTGAAGGAGAAGATCGTAGCCGCGCTGCCCAAACAGGCGCTGGCGACTCCCAAGGTGCCCAGGAAGCTTCTCGTTGTCGATGTGGCTCCCGCGGGCGCTTACTATCACGACACAGCAGCCCATGCGAACTTCGCTATTCAGAAGGATGGCGGAGACCACGGGCGCATACCAGGCGATCTTCAGCAACGATCTGAACAACCTGAAGTACCCGAAAATTCTGGACTACGATGCGGTATTCATGAACAGCGGCGACGGCGAGGTTTTCTCCGATCCAGAAGTGCTGAGCGGCCTTATCCGCTTTGTGCATGAAGGCGGAGGCCTTGCCGGGCTGCACGGCGCAAGCTACGCCTCCATGGATGTGCCGGAGTTCGGCGAGCTTATCGGCGCACAGAGCGGTCCTCATCGTACCGAGACTGCAACGCTAAAGATTGATGATCCCAATAGCCCTCTGACCAGGCAATTTGCCGGACAGTCCACTGACCGCGGAACTGGGAGGAAAGGGCTTTGTCTACACGGACGAGTTTTACCACTTCTTACCCGATGGTCCTTATTCGCGCGATAAGCTGCATGTGCTCATCAGCATTGATGCGGAGAAGTCCGACCTGAAGCCATGGCACGTACGTCCGGATAAGGACTACGGTATGGTATGGATCAAGAGCTATGGCAAGGGTCGCGTCTTTAACTGCGCGATGGGGCATACCCCGACGCTCTTCGAGACGCCCGCACTAGCGCAAATGATGCTGGGTGCGATCCAATTCGTCCTGGGAGATCTGCCCGCGGACACCACACCCAGCGCGATGCTGGCCAACAAATAGTAGGTTTTGTCCCTAGGAGAACTACCATGAGCCTGATAAAGAGTAGCCTGTCCAGCGTCCTGGTCTTTGCGGCCGTTTCTCTCAGCTATGCGCAATTAGCGGGCAGCAAGGCGGATACGCAGCCCGTTCATCATCCCGTCCCTTCTGTTCAGGACACTGAGACGCCTGCGCAAAAAGATGCCCGCATGCAATGGTGGCGCGAAGCACGCTTTGGCATGTTCATTCACTGGGGAATCTACTCCATTCCCGCGGGCATCTGGGATGGTAAACAGATCCCGGGCGGCGGTGAGTGGATTATGAACACCGCCTCCATCCCGGTGGCGGATTACAAGGCTCTTGCCTCGCAGTTCAATCCCACCAGCTTTAGCGCGCACGATATTGTGGCCCTGGCAAAATCTGCCGGCATGAAGTACATCGTCATCACGGCCAAGCATCATGACGGCTTCGCCATGTTCGACTCCAAAACCAACTCCTTCAACATTGTTGCAGCAACGCCTTTCAAACGCGATCCGCTGCGCGAGCTCGCTGAAGAGTGTCAGAAGCAGGGTATGAAGCTGGGCTTCTACTATTCTCAGGATCAGGATTGGACTGCGCCGGGCGCCAGCGCGATCATGAAAGATCATCATGATCCCGTCACTCACCATTGGGATAAGGCGCAGGATGGTGACTTCGACACCTATCTGCATACCAAATCGATTCCGCAGATCAAAGAGCTGCTTACCAACTACGCGGAGTTTCCAGTGGTTGTGTGGTTCGATACGCCCACGCCCAATATGACGCCGGAACGCGCAGCCGAGATCGTCGCACTGCTCAATCAGCACCCCAACCTGATCTGGAACAATCGACTCGGAGGAACGTACAAGGGAGACACGGAAACGCCGGAGCAGCACATCCCTGGCCAGGGTTATCCGGGCCGCGACTGGGAAGCCTGCATGACCATGAACGACACCTGGGGCTACAAGTCGTGGGACATGAATTTCAAGTCGACCGAAACTTTGCTCCGCAATCTGATCGACATCGCCAGCAAGGGCGGCAACTATCTGCTCAACATCGGGCCTGATTCCAAAGGTGTCGTCCCGGCCCCTGAGGTCGAGCGTCTGCACCAGATGGGCCAGTGGCTGGCCGTGAACGGCGAGGCCATCTACGGCACCAAGCCCACGCTCTTTGGCGCCGAGGCGGGATCATTCAGCCCCACGGAGAAGGATAGGAGAGGCGATCCTAAGTTCATTCCGACATGGAATTGGCGATCGACCACCACCCCCGACAAAATCTACATTGAGATCTTCACCTGGCCCGACGGCTCTTTCCGGTTGGACAAGCTGCCGCGTAAGGTCACCAGCGCTTACCTGCTTGCGGACCCCGCGCACACGCCTTTGAAGATGACGCAGACCGGCGATAACCTCGAGGTGCAACTCCCGGCGAAAGCATTGGACCCCATTGCCACGGTCCTCGTTCTCAACACCGCCGGGGCGTGATAAGGGCTTCGGCGGCACGGTCGGAAGACGAGCATAGTGTATGGATTATCGGATTAATGGCAAGTGTGGGTTTGTCACGGCCGGCGCGCACGGTATAGGCGAAGCCACGGCAGACCTGCTGACGCAAGAGGGTGTTCATGTCATTGTGGCCGACCGGGATGCCGCCGCGCTTCACGAAAGGGCTCATCGTTGGAGTGGCGTTGTAGCCGCAGATCTGGCCACGCCAGAAGGCGTCGAGCGCGCGACTTCTTATGTACTCGACACCTTTGGAAGAGCACCCGATATCCTGGTTAACAATCTCGGCCTGGGCAACTCCGGATCCTTCGAAGAACTCTCCGATGAGCGCTGGGCCAAGAGCTTTGAGATTAACCTGATGGGGTGTATTCGAACCTGCCGCGCACTGGTTCCGAAAATGGCTGAGGTCGGCGGCGCCTCGGTGGTAAACACCGCCTCCGACCTGGCAAAGCAGCCGGAGCCGACTCTGATGGACTATGGCACCTGTAAGGCAGGGTTGCTCTATTTCAGCAAGGCTCTGGCAGTTCAATACGCTCCCGGCGTTCGCGTGAACACGGTATTGCCGGGGCCGATTTGGACGCAGATGTGGACCCGTCCGGGCGGGATCGTCGATCAACTCGTCGAGAGTTATGGCGTCGACAAAGAGGCCGCCCTGGAACGCTTCCTCAAGGACCGCTACATGCCTCTCGGTATCGGACAGCCGGAGGACGTGGCGCAGGCTATCGTCTTTCTGGCTTCACCGCTTAGCCAAGTACATTACAGGTGCGACACTAGACATCGGGGGAACCCTGCGCGGCTTGATCTGATGTTTTCGTTTGAGGTAGACCCAATGGCCCTAGTTCATCCAATCCCTGTGGCGGAGGAAGACCCGTTGCCATTCGTGTTCGCATGACGCCGAAAGATTTGCTTGGCGGTCGACCGGTGGCAGTGATCGGCGCAGGCCTGGTTGGCGCTGGATGGGCAATCGTCTTTGCGCGATCAGGATTGGATGTTCGGGTATACGACGCCAATCGCAGTGCAACCGATGACGCGCTTTCACTGATAGCGGAGCAGTTGAAAGAATTAAGCTCCTTCGGCCTCGCCGACCATCCCGATGAAGTGGCTGCACATGTGACGCCGGCATCCCATTTGGCAGACGCAGTGGATGGGGCAGCTTATGCACAGGAGTCCGTGCTGGAGCTAGTCGATGTGAAGCGCCGCCTTATGCAGGATCTTGAGCAAGTTGCCCCGCCGGACCTGGTGATCGGCAGCTCCAGCTCGGGCATTCCGGCCTCCGCCTTTACGAGCGGCATGAAGATTGCATCTCGCGTGCTAATCGTTCATCCCGTGAATCCGCCCTATCTCATACCCGTGGTTGAACTCGTTCCATCCCCGGAAACTTCTCGCGCGACCGTTGATTTTGCAGACTCACTCATGCGCGCGCTCAAACGCAGTGTTGTTCACGTGCGCAAAGAGGTGCAGGGTTTTGTGCTGAACCGGCTTCAGGCAGCCCTTCTCCGCGAAGCATGGGCCCTGGTCGAGGACGGGGTGGCCAGCTGCGAGGATATCGATCGAACTGTCCGCGACGGTCTAGGCTGGCGTTGGTCTTTCATGGGTCCTTTCGAAACGATTGACCTCAATGCAGCCGGCGGCATCGCAGATTACGCTGCCCGATTGGGGCCTCTTATGCATGAAATTGCGAGATCGCGCAATCATGAAGAACCCTGGTCGCAAGAGTTGATCCGCAAAGTGGAGGCCGAACGAAGACAGGTGCTCAGCCACGATGCCTTGCCCGGCCGCCGCGCGTGGCGGGATCGTCTTTTGATGGCCTTGGCTGCGGATCGCAAGAAGAAATCAGGATGATATGGCCCGCCGCTCGTGGACAAAAGGGTCCCTTCAACAAGGAAGAGAATCGATGGCAAGAATCGTTTAGGTTGAGGTTCCACACACGGTGGGAATGGCAGGAATTTCAGGGGGTCACAGGAGGTTCTTATTTTGCAGTGCAAACCGCAGCAACGCGTTGGCGCCCTCGCCCTCTAGTTCAAGCTTGCGGCACATGCTGGTGCGGTGGTTTTCTACGGTTCTGTAATGGATGGAAAGCTCGGCGCCGATTTCTTTGCTGGTTTTTCCTTGCGCAACTAGACGCATGATGCGGAGCTCGGTAGGGGTGAGATTGCTAATCAGGGGATGGCTTGCTTGAGGTTCCGGTTGATTGCGGCTCTGCAGCAGGTCGGTGGTAATGGCGGAACTGATATAGGGTCGTCCCGACGCCACGGCATGAATGCCGGCCACCACCTCCTGGACCGCGCTGTCCTTGAGAATATAGCCTTTGCATCCCAGGTCCATTGCGCTGCGGAAGAGATCCTGATTCGAATGCAAGGTGAGGAAGATGATCTCTGTCTTCAGCCCGCGCTTGACCATTTCCCGGGCGACGCCGAGCCCGTCGAGCTTCGGCATCTCAATATCGAGCAGCGCGACGTGTGGACGGAGCTTCGTAATGAGCGACAAAGCGGCCTCTCCATCAGAAGCTTCGCCGACTACTTTCAAGCCGGGGTCCTCCTCGACACTGAGCCTCAATCCCTTCCGCATCAGCGGATGATCGTCTGCAATCAGAATGCTAATCGTGTCGTCCAAGGCTTTGATCCCTCAATTGGGAATCTACCACGACCGCAGCAGCATGACCTTGGTGTGCAGATAATCCGTTGATTGTGGAACCGGGTTAACCTCAAAGAGAATCGGGTTGGGTTAGTGGATCGCCTGTCGCCATTTGCGTGCGGTCCGAGTGAAACTGCAGGTCCCTCCCCTACGCTCCCCCGGATTCCTGTCCAGCTTAGTGGCGTTGGCGAACTTCGTGCGGCTTTCCTTAGGGAAAGCCGCATACGTGACCTCGTGCGGTACTGCGATGCAGGAAATCCGGGTCCGCTCCAGTCGGGATGACAAAGTTGAGGGCGGTGGCCCACCTTGGCATGGGTGGAGGTGGATGGACAGAGTCGAAAACCTCCCGGAAAATTCGCGCATTTCGCGGATTTGGATCTACCCACCCGCCCTGAAGCTGCAGTCTGGGAACCTATCCCAGGAAAAACTAGTTTGGAAAAGTCTGATTCTCAGCCGTCCCCTTCGACAAACTCAGGGAAGGCTCTTCGGGACGATCGCGAGACGCACTGATAGCTGATTTGTTTTCAGTGAGTGCTGTCCAAATCAGCCGTTGGAGAAAAGCTAATTTGGACACGGCTGTGCAGATTTAGGTTCCAGCAGGCGAGCGACACGAAATATCGGGGCTCGGTACCTTATGCCCCATGTGGAACCACACGGTCCGAATGTAGTAGCCCCTATGTCGCTCTTCCTCAGAGTTCTATAGGCTTAATTCAGGTTCTTGATGTTGGGACTTTGCACAACATGCGCCGGGCGCGAAAACGATCGTAAAGAGAATACATGACGCTTTTAATTGTTGAAGACAATGCCGGGATCCGGCGGGTGCTGCGGCGTATTTTAGTCGACACAGCCAGCACGATTTGGGAGTGCGCCGACGGCTCAGAAGCGTTGGCTGCTTATGAGGAACATCGGCCCGACGTTGTCCTGATGGATCTGAGGATGACCCATGTCGATGGCTTAACGGCCACCAGGCAGATTCGCGGTTACGATCCTTCAGCCCGCATTATTGTGGTGACGGATTATCAGGATGACGATATGAAAAATGCCGCGCTGGAGGCTGGAGCTCGTGAGTATGTGCTTAAGCATGAGATTTCGGGTTTGCCCGAGATCGTTCTATCTCTCGCAGCACCGGACGGCGGAGATTCACTGACCCTGTCAGCAGACCGGGACGCAAACGCCGTCATCCACTGTGCTTTTGTCTCAATGGGATTTCGCAGACGACCGTTGTTCCCTTGCCTGGGGTCGACCGCACCTTGAGCTCACCGCCAAGCAGCCTCGCCCGCTCGCCCATGCCCGTCAACCCGAAGCCGCTGCGTGAGGGTAGAGGGCTTCGCTCATCAGGCGCGAACCCACGGCCGTTGTCTTCGATGGTCAGAATTACGTTCTCGATGCTCCGCTTCACGCGGATGTTCACCTCAGTTGCCTGCGCGTGCTTCATGATGTTGCCCAGAGATTCCTGAACGATGCGGTAGAAATTGATACGCAGGTCCTCGGGAAAAACGTCATCGATATTGTCCAGCTCCGAAATAAAACGGATTGCGGATGCGATACCCGTGGTGCGCACCATGGCTTCGATCGCCTTGGTTAATCCCAGCCTGTCGAGCTGAAAGGGGCGAAGGTTGTAGGAGATCTCGCGAGTTTCCGCGATCGCGGAGGAAGCCTCATCGCTGATCTCCGCGATGGTCTGCGCATCAGATTCGTCGGCTGGGGCGCTCTTCTTTGCGCGGAGGAGGAGAAAGGCAAGATTTTTAATCACCACAAGCCTCTGGCCCAGGCTGTCGTGCATTTCGGCGGCGATACGCTTGCGTTCGGCTTCCTGGGAGGCGATCAACTGCCGGGAAAAAGCCTGCTGGGCAGCCTGTGCTCGCTGAAGCTGCGACACGCGATATCTCCATGCCGTCGCGACGAGAGCACCCAAAGTGAGCAGCACAAGCATTTGAAACCAGCCGGTCTGGTAAAAGGGAGCGATCACTGTGATGGCGAGGGTCTTCCCTTCCTGGTTCCACACGCCGTCACTGTTGGCTGCGATCACGTGAAAAACGTAGTCTCCCGGTGGCAGATGCGAGTAATAGGCTGTGCGCCGTCCTCCGGCGTCGACCCAGTTCAAGTCCAAGCCCTCAAGCTTGTACTTGAAGTGCGTTTGCGCAGCGTTAATAAAGTTCGGAGCCGTGTAGCTGATTTCCACGTAGGGCTTGCCGGGCGGAATGCGCAGTGGAGCGTTCACGGGTGCGGCTACGTTGTCCACCAGAGAGGATTCAATCATCACCAGTGGTGGAACAGCATCGTGGACGACAGATTCCGGATCGATGACCGCCACGCCGTTGCGGGTGGGAAACCAGAGTTTGCCATCGCGTGTCTTGATGCCCGACGGCTCCACTCCGCCATTACATTCGATATCCAACATGCCGTCGATCTTTCCGTAGGCCGTGGAGGTAACCTTCTTCAGATCGCCTGAGGCAAATGCGTTTAAATCTCGTTTGCTTACCCGGTACACACCTCGACTGCAACTTATCCAGAAGTAGCCATGCGCATCTTCAAGAATGCGAAAGACGCCGTTATCAAAGAGGCCGTCCTTGACCGAATAGCTGGTAAGCTTCCCGTCCTTGAAGCGCACGAGCCCACCGTCATAGGTTCCAATCCACAGCACGTGATCGTTGTCTTCGTAAAACGACCAGATGTTGGCGCTGGGCAAACCATCCTTCTCCGTCCAATGCGTAAACTCCCCGTTGCGAATCCGCGTCATGCCGCCATAACCGCCCACCCACAAGTCTCCGTTGGCCGTCTCGAGGATGGCATGGGTGTCGTCTGCTGCCAGCCCGTCCTTCTTGGTAAGGAACCGGGTTACACCATTCTCATAGCGGGCCAGCCCCTGCCTGGTTCCGAACCACAGCGTGCCCTGGCGGTCCTGGCAGATCGCTTGCACCACCGCTTCATCGGGAAGAATCGGGCCGCTTGGAATACGAAAATGCCCGCGGTCGAAGATGCTGAGGCCGCCATGAGTGCCCACCCAGAAACGGCCCTCACGGTCCTGGAACATCGCCAATACCAGTTCGTTCGGCAGCCCGTCGGCCATGGTATAGCTGGTAAACTTTCCATCTGCGAAACGGCTAAGCCCCGAATGCCAGGCCCCGATCCAGAGAGCGCCCGATCGGTCCTCATAGGTTGCGTAGGTGTCGCGATCGATCAGGCCCTGCTCTGTGGAGTAGCTGCGGATCGATTGATTCTGCAGCCGGTAGAGTCCTCGTTCCAGTGTGCCGATCCAGAGATTACCCTGTCTGTCTTCATAGAAGTGCCAGGGTGTGACTGAAACAGCGTGGTTGGAGCTGAGGAACTGAAAGGTTCGCTGAAGGCGCGGGCCAACGTGCATTTCCAGGGACTTGTTGTAGGTAGTGCCGATCGTCACTTCCCGGTTAGAGCCGGCGGGAATCATTTGGCTCACGTTGTCCGCGGTAATCCGAACCCGCTTTCCGTCGACGGTCTCAAGCCAGAGTGTTCCACTCTGATCGAGCGCCGCGCCCCAGAGGTCATCTTTCAAGATTTGACTGGGCAGCGTAAACTCGACAAATTTCCCATGGGTAAAGCAGCGGATCGTTTCATTCTGGCGGACCCAGAATCCTGCTGAGTCCCACAGCAGAGACCGATACCGTATGCTCGGGCTCTGCGGCGCGACGTCGACGAAATGGTTTGATGCTTCATCCCATCGGACAATTCGCCCCGCGCTTAGCACCCATACGTCACCATGGTCGTCCCCGGTCAGTCCATTTATGATGTCCGCCGGCACTCCGTATTGCCTTCCATAGGCGCGGAACACACCATTGTGGTAGCGCACCACTCCACGATCAACGCTGTCGAGCCACAGGTCTCCGCCGCGTCCCTGCAACATTGTGCCGAATTGATTCGAAAGGAGGCCGGGGGTCTCTCTGCTGAAGACAGTCAGATGGACGCCGTCGAAGCGTGCCAGCCCGTTAAACGTAGCAATCCAGAGATATCCGTCTGGTGTCTGCGTGATGCCGCGAATCTCGTTCTCGGGCATGCCATTGTCTACGTTCCAGACCTCAAAACCGTACTGACCACGCGCCGACTCGACCAGGCAGAAAAGAATTGTCAGGCAGGCAAGAACACGTACTATGCCGCGGCGATTGTTAGGCCGTGAGGGAAGCTGAATGAGGAGATTCGGTTCGTGCTGCCAGCCTGACTCCGATATCAACTCCTGCTCTCCTTCCTGTAACGCCTATTGCCGTGAGTTCCTGAAACAGGCTGTCTGTAAGGTTCACGTTCACGAGAAGCGCATACGGTTGGGAGGCATGGGACGAGAGTATCGAGATGATTGCCAGACATCAATCCCCTTTTCGGCGGGGTGAGCAGCCAGCCGGAGAAAGGTCTCCGGCTGGGTCAGTCAATGATCGTGACCTATGGCGACACCTTGTGCCAATAGTCTTTCTGGTACCCCTGAGCATCGACTTGCGCGGAATGGATCACCGCCGGTGTCGACCCGTGGCATGCCCAAGACACCGAGGTTTCGTGGCCAGTGACTACCATGGGCACGAAGTCAGAGCCAGGATTCTGCCGGCAATAATCGAGGATCGGCTGGGTCGGCTTCTGGCTGGTGGCGGCCTTCGAGTCGCACGGGATGTTTGCGCCGTACTGGCAGGCGAGCACGGCTCCCCCGGCGCAGCGCCATTCCATGAGCTTGCCCTGGCCGGGCTGCATGTTCAGTTGCTTCGCCATCCACGCGGGTAGCTTCGGACCGGTGTATCGCGCATCAGGTTTGTCGATGGTCCCGACAGCCTTGCAATAAGCCACCGGATCGGAGTATGTCTTTTGTGCAAAGACGGGCGAAGCCCAGAGAACCAGGATCACCGCCGGCAAGAACATCCTTTTCATTGTCATAAAGAGCTCCACGCTCAAAAGCATAAATTAGGCCCGCATTTTCCAGTCCGGGCTGCTGATGAAAACCCGGACGCAAGCTACTCCGCTTGCGTCCATCCGTGGGTTGGATTGTATTGTTCGATGGCTGCTAATGCACCTGCTGTTTGTGGACCGAGATCCTGTTGGTAGATGAGGCCGTCACGACCCAGACTGAAAGTCATGATGCCGGAATGTTGATAATTGACGGGGCTGCTAAAGATCGTGAATCCCCCTGGCGTGGTTACGATACGGAAGGAGTATCCATGAGATACCACTTCCTTACTGGGTGCGGAAGCGTTGAAGATGCTTTTTGCAAACTGGTTGAGGCTCCCCAACGGGCTAGGCGACTGGCCTTCGGAGACCTCCCAGTAAAGACCGTCCTGCTTGCCTGGAGTGCTCACGATCGTGTCGGTGTACTGGTGGGTGCTCTGGTGGTAAAGTTCCTCGGCGTTGGCAATCAGCCGGCATGCATCCATGGCGGAGAGTTCATTGCCACCGATCCTCCGTGCACGCAATTCTTCGTCGGCGGCGGCAGCGTCAAAGTGCCACCTCGACGAGTTGTCCTGGGCCAAGGGGACAGGGAAGGGATAGTTGTCGGCCCCGATGTATAGCACCTGGCTACCATCGGTCATCGCCACGAGGCGATTCATCTGGTCATATTTTTTGGTGAACGAATCGGCCGCAGACTTATCTTCTGCCGGATCTCCTGAACTTACTAACTTCTGAGCCTTCGAGCCCAATACCTGGGTAAGCGCTTTGTCATCCTTAGCCTGGACTGCGGCATGCAATGCCTGGGTTGCTTCCGCCGGCGTGGCGAAAGTTTTCTGGGGTGCTTGCGCCGCGGCGTTGTCTTGTTGCTTCGAGCAGCCGAGAACGAAAACGGCCGCAATCATTATGAGAGCAGCCATCCATTGCATCCGCTGCGTGGTCAAACTTTTCTGTTGCAAACTCACGTTTCTACCTTCCTTTCTACGATCCGATTGATTTGTGGTGGGTCAAGGATTCCGGGGGTGCGGATTAACGCCGCCCCCACCGCGCTCACCACCGCCACCGCGCTGCTGACGTGGCTGCTGGCGTGCTGCTGGCGCTGCTGGACCTGGTCGCTGGCGTTGATAAGCGGCGGGATGCATGCTGGTACGACCGCGATTCGACTCTGCACGGGCCTGGTTGCCGTTGCCGCTTATGGCGGAGCGGGGCTGGCTGCTTCCGAGCCTGCCGGCGCGTTCATTGTCACCGACCTGGTGCTGGACCCCTCCGTTGCCACCGATCAGGCCGTGATTGCCGTTGCGGCCTCCGTTGGGCACATTCGGCCGGTAGCCGTTGTTCCTGTTGTTGGCCTCGTTGCCGGAGTTGTAGCGGTTCCCGTTGTTGTTGTTCCGGTTTCCATTGTTATTGTTGTTATTGCTGTTCCTGTTGATGTTGTTCCTGGTGATGTAGGTGTTGTTGTTGTAGTTGATGGTTCCTCCACCGCCTCCACCACCCCAGTTCATTCCCCATGCTCCGAAACCCCACCCTCCACCGAAGCCCCCGGCTACGAAGCCGCCGCCCCCGCCAATGACGGCGCCAATCGCTACTCCGGCGCCGAAGGACAAACCGGCTGCAACGGCGACAGGCGGCGTATAGGCCGGCACCACCAGGGGCGCGCCATAGACAACTGCCGGGTTGTATTGCGGAACATAAACCACGTTACTGGTGGCGGGTTCGATGATGATGGTCTGCGGGCTCTGCTGCACTACCTTGATTTGCGACGAAGACTGTAACGTTCCCGCGGCCTCGGCCTTGGCGCGCATGTCCTGTACCGCGGCCATCACGTCTGATTGCTGATTTTCAAAGGCCTGGCCCAGGCTCGATGTCCAGGAAAGGTTCTTGGCCAGATTGTGGAGTACTGACGGGAACTGCGTCAGCGCTTTTACGCTTGGATCCCAGGATTGTTGGTCCACTGCCTGGATGAGCGCGGTTCCCTGCAGATTTTGATTCTGCGCGAGCCAAAGGTCCGCAAAAGCGACTTCGTCTGCGTAGCTGGCAGCAGCCAGCACTTGCGCAACCAGTGCGTCCGGATAAAGCGCGATGGGGGCAACCAGGGCGTCGAGCTGGGTACTGGTCAGCGGCGCGACCGCCGGCGCAGTAGACGCCGGGGCCGGTTGGGAGGCATCCTGTGCCTGAAGAAGCTCGGTGGGTGCGCCCGCAATGATCAGGGTCGAGCACACCACCATCGACATTGTCTGTTTCATCCATTTCGTAATCATGAATTCCTCCGGTTGGCCTTGATCCGCGGGGCCAATCCTCTGCGTTCTTTGCGCCGCTTTCGAAGCTTCAACCCCCATGAATAAAGCGGAGAGGCGCAATCGCTAGAAGGACAATAAGTCTGCTACCGGGAAAACGGAATAGAGGCTACTACACGTAGGACCATGTGGTTCTACACGAATCTTGTTCTCGTTAACGGGAATAGGCTATCTCCGAGAATCGGGATTGAGTTTGCCGTCGGCAGTCGTGCGGGATGTTCGACCATAAGGACTATCCGAGCTACGTCCTGCTACTGCTCCCAGCCGTCCCTGGTGTTCGCGATAGGCGTGAGAGTGCAGCACTGGAGAGGCCGCGGTCGCGAAGATCCCGTAGAACCGATGAGCAGTAAAATAGCTTCGGTAGCAAGGTCATTCAGGGCGCGGTTGAATAGAGGTAGTGATGTTGTACGGGGATTCAGCACTACGATGCAGGTGGGGAATTACCTTTTGGGTCTGCTGCTGGGCCATGGTCTCGTGGTCCCAGGAGCCTTGTACAGTGGCCCACGATAGGGATGCGACAGCCCACCAAACGCCGGGGGAAGCGGCGGACGCGCAAGGTGTCTTGTTCCTGCGCGACAAGAATACTCACTGCGCTCTCGCCAGTTTTACGGAAGAGATTCGAACCAACCCTGAGGCGTGGCAGGGGCATTATCATGCGGGCTTGGCGTACCTTGATCTTTCGGATGCACAGCATGCGGTAGCGGAGCTTCAACTCGCGGCCGGCAAGGCGCCTGGGCGAGCTGAGATTCGGCTTGCGCTTGGCATTGCCCAGGAAGTACTGGGAGAGAACGGACAGGCAGAATTGTCATACCGGGCTGCTTATGCATTGGACCCTAAATCGCCTGAGATCCTTCGGCACCTGGCCGCCGTGCTGGGAAAAGAGAAGCAGAGCGGCGCGGCCATTAGTTACTGGCGGGAGGCTATCGCGCGGGCTCCTTACGATCCCGAGCTCAGTTTGTCACTGGCGACCGCATTGATGGATGACGGCCAAAACGATGCCGCTGCCGTATTGCTTCATGAGATGGTGCAGCAGAATCCGAAGTCCGGCTTGGCGCTTCTGAATCTGGGAGCGGTTCTTTACCGTGAGCAGAAGTATGCGGAGGCCGCCGATGCTTACCGCCGGGCTTCGCAGATTGATGCGGTAGCGGAGGCGGCAAGATTTTCTCTCTCCAAAGTCCTGATTACCCTGGTGCGTTTTGAGGAAGCGAGACCGCTCCTCGAAGCGTACGTGCGGGATCATCCAGCAAACATGGAGGGGCATTATTTGCTTGGCATTACCTACCAGGGGCTGGGGATGCTGCCGCAATCGACATCGGAATTGGAACGGGCAGTTCAGTTGAACGAAAGCGATTTCGATAGCCAGTACAAGCTGGGTTCTGTGCTGCGGGAAGAAGGAAAGTACGAAGAAGCGATATCACACTTGAAGCGTGCGCTCACTCTGAGACCAGACTCGCAGGAGGCGCACTTCCAACTGGACCGCGCCTATCATCAGACCAATCAAAAGGAATTAGCCGATCAGGAGAATTTGGCGTATCAGAGACTGCAAAAGACGGTCGTGGACCAGCGGCGGGCGACAACGTTCGAAAATGAGGGAGCGCAGGCGGTCAAGGAAGGCGACCTTCAGAAAGCAGTGTCCGCTTATAAGGAGGCGCTTCAGCTGGTTCCCCAGGACGCAAAAGTCCGCTACGACCTGGCTCTGGTATTTGAAAAATTGAAGGATCGTGATTCGGAACGCGCGCTGCTGCTGGAGGCCGCGGCCTTGAATCCCGGGATCGCCGATGTGCACAATCAGCTTGGTTTTTTGGACTTAACCACTGGCGATGCGAGGGCGGCCGAGGAGCAGTTTCAAGCTGCGCTCCGAGCCAATCCGGCGATGGTGGATGCGCTGGGGAATCTCGGGGTGTTGTACGGGCAGCAAGGTAAGCTTGCTGCGGCGGAACATCTGTTGCGCCTGGCTGTGGAGAGCGACCCGGGGTATGAAAAGGGTTACATGAACCTGGGATTGATTCTTGCCGCGGAGGGCCACTTGGATGAAGCGCGCACGCAGATGCAAAAGGCTTTGGCGCTTTCCGCAACCGATGCAGTTGCTCTGCATGCCATGAGGGCGATTGAAGCGCAGCTGGCAAATCCCACCAAGCCCTAGCGTGCCGTTCCGGGAATGCTCAGTTGAGCTTGCCTTGATGGGGAAGGACCACGGCCAATGCCTGCTTTATCTCTGGGTCCTCTGGATTCAAGGAGGCGGCGGCTTTCAGCTCCTGAGCAGCGGCGGCCAAGTCGCCAGATCGCGCCTCAATCAGGCCCAGATCTTTTTTGAGTGTCGCCTGGTCACGGCATTCGCCACAGATTTCAATGGCCTTTTGCAGCTCGGTAATGGCTTGAGCATAGTCGTGGTTATTGGCGGCGGCGAGCGCGAGATTTCCGGTGATATCGGCCTGGCTTATCGCTTGTTGTTCCGCCAGCCGGGATTTCAAGAGCGCGGCGTACTTGGCTGGCCTCGGCCGGGTCGGTTGCACGAAGAACCTGGGATAGCCGGTTGAGCACCTCAGTACTATTGGGGTCGAGTTGAGCTGCGTGCTTCCAGGCGGCAATCGCCTCCTGATCACGTTTTGCCGATGACAGATTTTGTCCCAGCAGGTAATAGGCTCGAGGATTGCCGGGAGCCAGCTGGACGCTTTTCTCAGAAAGCTCCAGGGACTTCGCCGTTTCGCCGAGCTGACGCTCGGTCACCGCCAACAGATACACTGCGTCGCCGAAATGCTCATCGAGGCTTAGCGCCTTCTCCAGTTCGGGCTTTGCATCCTCGAAATGTCTTTCATCGAGTAGCAGACGGCCGCGATTGTAATGAGCGACTGCCGACCCCGGATTGAGCGCGACCGCTTGGGTAAACTCAGCCAGGGCCGCCTCTACTTCGAGGTGGTCAGCGAGCGCTATACCCAGGTTGAGATGATCTTGAAAGCTATCGGGCCTGGCTGCCGCCACCTTGCGGAGAATCTCAATACTGCTTTCGCTTTTGCCCTCGCGAGCCCGAACCTCGGCCAACGCAGTCTGCGCACCCAGATTGCTACCGTCGAGGGACACGGCTGTCTGGAGTTCAGCCTCTGCTTCGGGAAAGCGTTGTTGTTGAGCCAACACCATGCCCAGATTGAAACGTGCCTGCGCGTACTTCGGATCCTCTTCGGTCGCCTGCCTTAGCAGGGCTTCCGCCTCTTTGACCTGACCCCTTCCGTCGTAAATGGTCGCCAGGTTCAGCTGGGCTTCGGTTAGCTGAGGATCCAGTTCGATCGCCTTCTTGAAGTTCTGGATTGCATCGTCCGGGTGTCCTTGCGACATGTCCAAGACGCCCAACTTGCTGCGCGCTTGAGCGAGGGTGGGATCGAGCTTGATCGCTGTTTCCAGAGCCTGCCGCTCGGCGGGGAACTTGCCGTCCATGTCGAGCGCTAGAGAAAGATTGTAATAAGTGTGCGCGTCATGCGGTTGTATCTGGAGCATTTGCCGGTACACTTCAGCGGCCTGAGCAGCCTGACCAGATGCCAAAAGCTGGTTTGCCTTAGCTCCTTCGGTAGCGAATTGGTTTTTAAGCAGGTTGGCCTGTTCTGTTTGCCGGACGTCTTGATAGACCTTTGCCGATTGCTGGGTTTGATTGAGACCTTTGAGGGCAATCGCCAGTTGTAAGCGCGGCCCTTCCGCGGCCGGATCGAGCTGGATCGCCTTTTGCAGATGCGGCACAGCCTCTTTGGCTCGCCCACTGCGAAGAATTACGAGCCCTAAATTGTATTGCAGGTCGGCGTGATCAGGCTCAATGGCAGCAGCGGAACGCAGTTGCTCCTCGGCTTGAGGGTACTGCTCCAGGCCCCGGTAGGAAAGGCCCAAGAGATAGTGCGGTTCGAAGGCTTTGGGATGATTGGGGAGGTAAGCCTTGAGGATTGGTATAGCCTCTGAATACTCGGCCAGAAACACCAGGCACTTGGCCAACGCAAAGCGCGTCACCGGGTCGGCGGGGCTAAGCCGTGATGCTTCCCGATATTCGTCTGACGCCTGGCGAAATGATTTCTGATTGGCGTAGACCGTTCCCAGATTGAAATGGGCGACGGCCAGATCGGGGTGCGTCTTTACAATCTGTTGCAACGAGGAAGTGGCGGCGTCCTGGTCGCCATTCTCGCTGAGTGCGATGGCCCTGGCAATTTCGGCGTCCACGTTTCCCGGGTCCAGAGCAAGAGCCTTATCCCAATAGCCGATGGCCGCGGAATAGAGCTTTTGCGCGGCCAGAACCTCCGCCAAATGGTTCAGAGCGTCGACCGAGTTCGGATCGGCCTTCAAGATCTCGCGAAATTGCTTTTCCGCCTCGGCAGGCTGCCCAGAATCCTTCAAGGCCATACCCAGGGCATTGCGCGCATCGACCGAATCCGGTTTCAGGTCAACTGCCCGGCGGAGATGAAGGATGGCAGACGCGGGCCTTTTCTGGGCTACTTCGACTACCCCGAGATCGTAGAGTGTTCTCCAGGATTGGGGGCTTAGCTGCAACGCCTTGTTATAGGCCACGGATGCACAGCGCAGGTCTTTCCGCTGGGCATACCAAGTGCCAGCCGAGTCCCAGGCATTGAAGGGGTCGGCGCTTGCTCGAGATTGAAAGCCTTGAGGAAGGGCGCAATCGGACGCCGCCTGGGCGTGGCAGGACAAAACCGCTGCCGCGAGCAGTAGAACGGAACCTAGTCGGAGTTCGTTCGCTCGTCGCATGATCTTGGGTGTCCGTTGACCAGGCCGTTGAGCCCTGCCCAGCCGGTAGAGGTACGAAGTCCCCCCGAAAATGACTGAGCCATAGTTTACCCCAATCCCGCAAGTTGCTGACTGGAATTCCTGGTTCGTATACGCGAATGGCTGAACGCAGGAGCAGAAATACCCCGCGCGGAGACCGCTGAAGGCCTAGTAAAGCGATATCGCGCTAAAAAAAACTTATTGACAAACGTATTTTCGCGCCGCTATAAGGGCTGGGTCTATTGGATGAGCCAATGTTCATTCTTTTGGATGAACGAGCGCCTGTCAGTCTGTTTTACACGCTGTGAAGAGCATCCATGCCAGAGTTGATCCGGCCGGGTAAGCGTTACAGAAACTCAAGGCAATTGTGTTACTTGCAGGTTATTTGGAGGAGTCGGCAGTGGAGAAGAAACATTCAGCACAGGTTTCAGCGTCGTGGATAGTGCTACTCGCACTGTTCATTGCCATTATTCTGCAGTTTTCTCCCACCAAGGCTCTCGGGCAAGGCGCAACTGGGGCTTTGAATGGCACCGTTGTCGATCCCAGTGGAGCAGTGATTCCAGGCGCGAAGGTGACGCTGAAGAACCTCGACACCCAGGTTGAGCAAGAAGCTATCACTAACAGTGCCGGGCGCTACGTCTTTGTCGCCATCCCACCGGCTCGATACACGATTGAAGTCACCAAGGAGGGGTTCAAGGTATCGGCAACCTCCGAGTTCACACTGGCGGTGAATCAGACGCTGACGACGGATGTTCACCTCGAGGTAGGCACCGCCACGCAACAGGTTACGGTGCAAACGACTGAGGCCAATGTTGAGACGACAACAACCGAGCTAGGCACCGCAATTGAGCAGAACGAGGTCAGCAGCTTGCCGCTCAACGGGCGTAACTTTACTCAGCTGCTGGCTTTGACGCCAGGCGTTTCGCCGATCAGCACCGGCCAGAATGCGGGCGGTGGCAATAATTTCGCGGGCAGCGCCATTGGCTCGTTCACCTTTCCATCTGTGAATGGACAAGGAAACCGCAGCAATATGTTTCTGCTCGACGGCTTCACGGATTACGGGTTTATCGGGAACTACGCTATTGCGCCGATTATTGACGACATCCAGGAGTTCAAAGTTCAGTCGCACAATGACAGTTCCGCATACGGCGGTTCCCTGGGCGGCATTATCAATGTCGTGACCAAGGGCGGCACTCAGGAATACCACGGGGATGTCTGGGAGTTCTTCCGCAACAGCGCCCTGGACGCCAGGAATTACTTCCAAACGGCTGTAACGCCCTACAAACAAAACCAATTCGGTGGAGCCGCCGGCGGCCCCGTTCTTCCCGGCCGCTGGAGAAAAGCCAGTCCGATGCTGGAAAAGCTCTACTTCTTCGCAGCCTATGAAGGCTTCCGAGCGACAAGAGCTGCAAATACGCTAGACATTATTCCGACTCAAGCGCAGCTAGGGGGCGATTTCAGCGGCGGGAATCAGAATCCAATCTTCAACCCGTATACAACCAGGCCGGATCCGAACAACCCAGGCCAGTTGCTGCGGGATCCCTTTCCAAACAACATCATTCCAGCAGCGCTGGTAAACCAACCTCTGGAAGCTTATCGCAAGGCGATCTATCCCGCGGTGAATCAGCTTCCATCCAATGGATACAACTTCATAGACCCAACGCCAAATATTCTGGACAGTGATACGGGCTCCATGAGAGTGGACGAGCAGTTCACCGATCAGATCACCTCGTATTTCCGGTTCTCCAAATTGTATTCGCCTTCGACAAGCGCAACCGGAATTCCCGGTATTCTCAATGCCGCCAACACCAGCGGTTATAACTATCGGCGGATCGGGCACCTGGACATCGAAGTCCGGCACCAAGATTCTCACTGCGCGCTTTGGCAGGACAACCGCCTACTCCGTCACCGACACCGAATTTCCGGCAAGCCTGGCAAATGCCTACACCATAGGACAATTCAATCTGCAAACTGTGACGGGCTTTGTCGGCGGCAGGAACTTCAATATGGGCGAGGGATTCAGCGGCTATCAGGGTGTTCCGGGAGGGTCGTACCAAGGCAACCAGATAGCTGATATTTAGGAGGAAGCGGCGGACTTCACCCGGGTGTCGGGAAGACATACGGTGCAAATGGGGCTGGACATCAATACCAACGATAACAGTCAGCCGATCCTGTTCATCAACGATACCTACAGTGCAACCCCCACTTCCAATCTGGAAAGTGCCTTGCCGACCGGAGACGCGCTTGCATCGGGTGTTCTAGGCCTGCCTTCGAGTGTAAATCGCCGTAATGTGAATATCACGACACACGGCGGCTGGGAGGATGGTTTCTACATCCAGGATCAATGGAAAGCCAGCTCAAAGCTGCAAATCAACGTCGGATTCCGCTATGACATCACGCTATGGCCGATCTATGGAAGTCGCAAATTGGGCAACAATTTTGTGGGCGATACCAACTTAGACACAGGCCAATACATACTGGCTGCCGTTCCCCCGGGATGCTATACGGGTGCATCGCCGTGCATACCGACAGCGGATGGCTCACTACCAGCTAACGTTATCGTGACGCCGAAGAGCAACCAATCTATCATTCATAACTCGTATGACAATTGGCAGCCGAGGTTTGGCTTCAGCTATTTGGCCATGCCAGGCACTGTCGTTCGAGCCGGCATTGGGCGCTTTTTCGATAACTGGGCCGCTGTTCAGCAGTTGGCTACCAATTATCAAGGGAACTGGCCAGATACTACATTTCTGCTAGCGAACAATCTCAACGCCACCACCCCTGACCCCACCACCGGCCAGAATCCCCTCGCTTTGGGGACCAGTGGCGCGCAGATTCTTCCTGCGGCGACCCCCTTCAACCAAGTCAACTGGATGATCGACCCGTACTACAAAAACGCTTACTCGATACAGTACAACTTTGGAATTCGAGCAGCAGGTCAAAAACAACACGGTATTGTCAGGCCAACTATGTAGGAGCCCACAGCCTCCGCACTGACTCCGGTTCCTATCGAAACACTGCTTTATATCCGGCGACCCGGACCGATTTCCGGCCCGCCAACCATTCTCCTACATCACTCCTACTTACTACGACAAGAGCATATCCAACTCGAATTACAACGCATTTCAGTTCCAGGCTCGAACCATCGTGGGGAAAAAGCTAACTCTTCTAGGGGCGTACACCTGGTCAAAGACGATCAATTTGGGGTGCGATGGATTCTTCGGTGCGTTCAGAAGGATGCAGCGTGCAGGATCCCTATAACCTGAAAGCCGACAGGAGTGTTGCGGGATACGATCTTCCGCAGAACTTCAGCTTTAGTTGGGTTTATCAATTGCCGTTTGGTCGAGGGCAGCATTTTGATGTCGAAAATTCCCTGCTCAACGAAGTCGTTGGAGGGTGGAGTTTCCAGGGCATTTATACGGCTCACTCCGGGATCGTGTTTAACAACAATGCCGGCAACGATGATTTGGAGAATACGGGCAACGTGGTGGAGAGAGCGGACCGCTTGTGTAAGAATCCCTACAATGGGGGCAGGAACGTGCAGTACCTGAACCAAACATGTTTCGCAAACCCCGCTGCCTACACATTTGGAAGTGAGCCCAGGAATGATCTCCGAACGCCCCATGTCACCAATACGGACTTAACGCTGGAAAAGGTGTTTCCGCTCGGCAAAGAGCAACGAAGTATCATCTTTAGAACGGACTTCTTCAACGCCTGGAATCAGGCAGCCTTTGGCCCGTTCCAAGGTTCTACGCAACCCGACAACACGGTGACGGATGCCAACTTTGGCCTCTTTACCGGCACGGCACAAACAGAACGCGAGATCCAATTCGCGCTCAAGATAACGTTCTAGCAAAACCACAAAAAGCAGAAGAGCGGACGACTGACAATCGTCCGCTCTTCTCTTTTTGCATTCCACTCTGAGCAGCTTCGCCGCTGCCGCCGCCGCTGTTCCCCTCCCCGCTGAAAACACATCCTGGTCAGTCCCGGCCTGCGCGACCGCCTTTGCAGATAATACGCTTTAACGGTCCTTTCCAGTGATTGAAACCATGGATTGGGACTGGAAAAGCGATGACGGTGTCGGTTAGGCTACGATGGAAGACGGAGATTGGCATGTATATTTTGGTTGCCAATCGATGAGGTGCGTTTCCCTGGAATGGTTCGGCCAAATATTCGTGAGGGTGGACGATCCAAGAGAGGGGCCCTGCCGATGAGACCGCTCAGCGCCATCGATGCCCTGCTGTCTCTACCAGAAAGACATGGCGACTTGAGTCGCCGTGGCTTCTTTCGTAAAGCCCTGGGTTTTTCCCTCGCCGGGCTGGCAGCCGGTAACATGGCAGGTATCGCCCAGGAGGGGAGCTCTTCTCGTAATTTGAAACCGCAACCCCGGGGAAAGCCCTCTGGAATACCCTTTGACGCGGTGTTTACCGATGTAGCGCTGCAGGCCGGACTGACTCAGCCTGTGATATACGGAGAGACCGATAAAAAGAGCGTGATCTTTGAAACGGTAGGCTGTGGAGCAGCGTTCCTTGATTACGATAATGACGGATGGCTCGATATCTTTTTGTTGAGTGGAACCCGGCTCGACGGCCCACCGGCGGGAACAACGAACCGTCTCTATAAGAACAACCGCGATGGCACCTTCAAAGATGTGACTGTCGAGGCAGGTCTTGTTCGCACCGGGTGGGCATGTTCGGTGACCGTGGGAGACTACAACAATGACGGCTATGAAGATATCTTCGTTACGTACTACGGGCAGAACGTTCTTTACCGCAACAACGGGAATGGAACATTCAGCGATGTGACGGCCGCCGCGGGCCTGATGCACCAGGGAAAAATCCGATGGGGCGCAGGATGTACCTTCCTGGACTATGACCGCGATGGCAATCTCGACCTCTTCATCACCCATTATGTTGACCTGGATGCTGAGGAAGACCTTCCCAAGGCCGGTTCGCGACCGAGCTGCACATTCAAGGGAGTGCCTGTCCATTGTGGACCCAGGGGACTTCGGCCGACAACAAACTCACTTTTCCGCAACCAGGGGAACGGCGTTTTTCGGGAGGTGAGCCAGGAGTCTGGAATCTCCAGTGCGACCGCCACGTACGGCATGACTGCCGTTGCCGCTGACTTCGACGGCGATGGCTGGACAGATATCTATGTGGCCTCGGATTCGACGCCGAGTTTGTTATTTATGAACCAACGCAATGGAACCTTCAAAGAACAAGGAATAGAACGCGGCGTTGCCCTGAGCGACGATGGTGTGGAACAGGCTGGAATGGGCGTCGCCGTGGGTGATTACAACCTCAAGGGTAACCTCGACATTTTCAGGACAAATTTTTCTGATGACACCGACTCTCTCTATACCAATGACGGCACCGGTAACTTTACCGATGTGACGATCGGAGCGGGCTTTGGAGTAGAGACGCGTTACGTAAGTTGGGGAACAGGATTTGCGGATTTTGACAATGATGGTTGGCCTGACTTATTTGTGGCTGCGGGCGCAGTCTATCCGGAGGTTGAGCAGAGGTTTCCGCAGTATCCAATGAAGTGCCCGCGGCTTATCTTTCATAATCTGCGGAATGGAAAGTTCGAGGAGCTGATCGATGAAGCGGGACCGGGGATCGCCGCTCCCCATTGCAGCCGGGGAGCGGCGTTCGGCGATTTTGACAATGACGGTGACGTTGACATCCTGGTAGTTAATCTGAATGAGCCCCCTTCCCTTCTCCGCAATGACCTCAAAGGCCAACGCAATTGGATCAAGGTATTTCTTGTGGGCACGAAGTCGAACCGGAGCGCAATCGGATCCCGGGTACTCGCCCGCTATGGCGGGAAGGTGCAAGCCCAAACGGTCATGGCACAATCGAGCTTTTACTCGGTGAATGATCGACGACTCCACTTTGGAATCGGGGAAAGCACTTCCGCGGAGTTGGAGATCCACTGGACGAGTGGGCTCAAGGAGAAGATCCCGGCAGTGAGTGGCGGCCACTTGACCGTTATCAAGGAAGGGCAAGGAATCGTCAAATCGGAGCCGATGGGCGCGACCAGGAAGAAGAGTCCTTAGCGATGCGTTGGTGGATGCAGAGACGTAAATACTACCGGGGTGTGTCTCCGCCGCAAGACCGCGCGGTCTTGCAGGCGAGCTCTCTTTGCTGCTTCATGATCATCCTCCTGGGACTCTATTCTGCGTACCGGCCGCAGGCTACGGTTCACGCGCGGAGTGATGTGCCGTCGACGCCGGCCGCGAAGGCGGAATATGTGGGCGCAGAGGTGTGCGCCAATTGCCATCGCTCCATCTATGACTCGTTCAAGAAGACCGACATGGGTCGATCGATGTCGATCGTCCCCAGCGAACTGCCGCAAGTTCCAGCAGGACATCCGATCACGGTATGGAACGAGCGGCTGAAGCGCTACTACGATGTGCAGTCGACGCCAACCGGTGTGTACCAATCGGAGTATCAAAAAGCCGAGGATGGTTCAGAGGTATTCCGCAATACGCAAAAGCTGGTATATGCCATCGGTTCTGGAAGGAATGGCACGTCCTACCTGGTGACACGCGATGGTTATCTCTACGAGGCGCCGCTGTCGTTCTATACAAAAACAAGCACATGGGAATTGTCTCCCGGTTTTGAGGTGGCGGATCTGGCGTTTAATCGACCGGCTCTTCCAGGATGCCTGGCCTGTCACAGCGGGCTTTCGCAACCGACTCCTCCTGGGTTGGGATCGTATGCGGATCCACCGTTCAAAGAGCTGGCTATCGGTTGCGAGAATTGCCACGGACCCGGGAGCCTGCATGTAGCCGAACATAAGGGCCAGGTGAAGGCGAGCGCCAATAGTCGATCCATCGTTAATCCGGCGCGACTCGACCCTTGGCTGGCAGATAACATCTGTATGAGCTGCCATCAGGGCCGTGCGCTGAGAGTCCTGCAACCAGGAAAGACTTATGCGGACTTTCGCCCGGGAACTCCTCTTGATGAGGTAATGGCCATCTTTGCGGCGCCTCTGGATCCGAAAGGATCCGCTCCCATATCTCCTCTGCTCGAGCATTTCAGCTTGATGAGCATGAGCAAATGCTACACCGCCACTAAGGGACGGATGAGCTGCCTTACCTGCCATGATCCGCACTTCCAGCCGACTACCACTGCGGTCGAGTACTACAGGCAGAAGTGCTTAACTTGTCATAACGAGCAGAGTTGCCGGTTACCGTTGCATGACCGCCAATCACGGGCGCCTGCCGATGACTGCCAGGGCTGCCATATGCCAAAGCAACCGCTCACCGGCATCGCGCATTCGATTCTCACCAGTCACCGGATTGTCAAAACGCCGGAAGAAGAGTTTCCCACTGAGAGCTTCATTGCCAACAAAGCGGAGCTGGGTGGCTTGATTCATTTGGATGCGATTCCTGGCCAACCAGATCATGTTCCTCCACTCACGCTTCTTCATGCGCTTGGCGAGATAGGCACGACCGACCCTTCGTATGCGCCGCCCTACCTGCAAGAACTGCATGCGCTGGAAAAGCAAAAGTCCACTGACCCCCAAGTCCTCTCCGGCCTCGGCTGGTTCCATCTGGCGAAGGGACCGGACTACGATGAGAATCAAGCCAAGGATTTTCTATCGAGAGCAATCGAGGTGGGAAGCACACGCTCGGACGACTTTCTCGCAGTGTCGGAAATCCTGGTGAAGGAAGGACAACAAGCTGATGCGGAGAGGATACTGCTGCAAGGGAAATCGTTATTTCCCTACGACGAGCGCTTTTACCAGAAGCTGTGCCGTCTTTATATTTCTACCAATCAATACGAAAAGGCGTTGAACATGCTGCGGACCTCCAGCCAGTTGTTTCCCGAGGATTCGTTCCTGAGGCTGCTTCGGCAAAAGGCGGAGCAAGCCGTCCAAGCCCCCAGCCCATAAGCTTCGGCGTCCGGCCCAAGTGGTGGATTGTTATCGGCTGTTGGAGCGGTTAAGAAGTGCCCCGGCTTCGGTAATATGCTGCAACATCTGGCGACGCGCTTCATCCGCATTTCGATCTCGGATGGCCGAATATATCTTCCTATGGTAGGCGAGCGGCTTTTCAATCTGCACCCGATCGACAACTTGCGCCATGCTCTTGGAGACTGTTTTGTGGATCAGCCTGAATAAGAGGTGGCAAATGCGGTTGCCGCTGGCACTGAAAATCCACTCGTGGAAAGCCATGTCCGCATCGAGTCTTTCCTGAATGGTACGGCTCCGCTCCATATCGATGATTGACTGGCGGAGTTTAGCAAGATCCTCGGAGGTAGAGCGAAGGGCCGCGCGGGCAGCCAGTTCGGGCTCGACGATGGCGCGGGTTTCAAACAATTCGCCCGGAGAAATATCATCGATAAGAACCATGAATTCCAATGGTTCCTTCAAGATCAATTCGGAGCTTGCGCTCAAGTAAGTACCATCACCGACCCGCTGGGTCAGAACGCCCATAATCTCCAGAACTTTCATCACCTGGCGGAGAGAAGCCCGATTGACCTTGAGCTCTTTGGCCAACTCCCGTTCCGGAGGAAACTTACCGCCGGGCGGAATGGTCCCACTGGAAATGAGCTCTTTGATCGTGGTGATGAGTCTGGCCGTGACCCTGCTATCGGGCTGAGGAGCGCGAGACGCGTCTTTGGTTCGAGGCATGAGTGATCCAATTGGTAAAGCGCTACCATTCTAAGTATATCCACGCTGTTTTTCGATGTTTTCTTTATCCCGACAGGCGGGACGGCCGATTGGGCTGCAACCAAAGTCAACTTGACCAAGGGAGAAAATTCCCGATATTATGCTCTAATTATTGGTTCGTCCATTTTTACTATAAGACTGAAGGAGCGATGCTTTTACGCTAAGGACCGCATGAGACAGATCGTTTTACAGGCTCCAGGTGAATTTATCGAGCGCCAAGTTCCTGAGCCCTCCCCAGAACCCGGCCACGCCCTGCTCCGGATGAGGCGCGTAGGTGTTTGTGGGAGCGATTTTCATGCTTATCGCGGTACCCACCCTGCCTACACTTATCCGCGGATATTAGGCCATGAACTTGCCGGCGAGGTGTTGCAGGCGCCGGCGGATCAGAACTCCATCAAGCAGGGAGACCGGTGTGCGATCGAGCCCTATTGGGCGTGTGGCCATTGTCCCGTCTGCCTTAAAGGACGAACCAACTGTTGCGACAATATCCGCGTCTTCGGGATACACATCGACGGCGGCCTGCAGGGAGTCTTGTCGGTTCCGGTGCACCTATTGCATAAGTCGGCTTTGCTCGACTTTGATCAGCTTGCCTTGGTGGAGACATTGGGCATTGGGGCGCATGCCGTACAACGGAGCGGTTTGGAGAAGGGTGAATCAGCCCTGGTGATTGGCGCGGGGCCGATAGGTCTGGCGGTCATGCAGTTTGCCCAGGCGGCGGGAGCAGAGGTCGTGGTGGTCGAAAAGAACAAACGCCGTAGAGAATTTGCAGCGAGCTTTGGTGTGGAAGCGATCGCCAGCGCCGAAGACCGCATAGCAAATGTGGTATTTGACGCTACCGGGAGCGCGGCGGCGATGAGTGCGAGCTTGGAGCACGTATCGTCAACCGGCAGACTGGTTTTTGCCGGCCTCACCAAGGAACGGGTCTGCCTGGATGACCCTCTCCTGCACAGACGGGAGATCACGGTTTTCGCCAGCCGCAACAGCAGGGCACAATTCCCGCGAATCATTAAAATGATCGAAAAAAGCGAAATTGACATCTCACGCTGGATAAGCGAGCGCATGTCATTAGCGGAGGTCCCAGCGCGCTTTAAGGGTCTTATCGGGAACTCGTCGCTGATCAAAGCAATGATTGAGGTTGAAGCAGTCGACCTCTGAGAAGACTAGTACTTCCATTCCTTATCGCGCACTGGTGCCAGGATCTTCTGCACCTCTGTAACCAGTTCCCTATCGTAGGGTTGATCGTGCCAGGCAACGTTGCGTTTTACGGATTCTGGATCTGCAGAGCTAAAGAGAGTCGTAGGGATATCGCCGTTTTGGCTTGAGAACTGCAGCGCAAGCTTTGCGATCGGTGTACCTTGCGTGCGACAGAACTCGGCAGCCGCCCGGAAAAGGGCCTGATCCTCGTGCGATGCAGGATGCCACGCTGCGGCTCCGCGATCAGTCAGAAGGCCGGAAGCGAAAGGCGACGCATTGATAATGCCCACATTTCCCTTTGCGGCAAGAGGCAATATCCGCAGGAGCTGAGTGTCATTGAGACAATAATGGTTGTGCACCAGCGCCGCGTCTATCTGCAGAGAAGAGAGAATGCGCACCCAAAGATCCATGGGATAAATGCCAAAGCTTACACCCCCGATGCGCCCTTCCCTCTTCAACTCCTGTACTGCATCGTATCCCTCGGTAAGCGCCCACTCGGTGTGTTTCCGATCCTGATATTCGATATCGTGGATATGAATGAGATCGAAGTAGTCGACGCCCAGGCGGGCGGCACTTTCGTCCAGGGAAGCCCGAATGCGGGAGCGCGAATAGTCCAAAGTATCTTCGCCGTAGCTTCCCGGCTTGGTGTACTTCCCCACCTTAGTGGAAAGATAATATTTGGTGCGCGGAATGCCGCGCAGTGCCTTGCCAAGGACACTTTCCGAGACTGTGCCCCCATAGGCGGGCGCCACATCGAAATAATTGATTCCACAATCAAGGGCGGCGTGGACGGCCTTGATCGCAGTCGATTCGTCGACGGACCGGAAGACGCCGCCGAGTGCTGAGGCTCCGAAGCTCAGCCGCGAGACCGTAAGACCAGTGTTTCCTAAAGCACTATATTGCATATCTTTTTTGCCCTAGCGGCCGTTATCCATGCGGGTTGGTAATTGGTTCGGAAGTCAACCAGTGTTTCGGGAAATCAGGTAACAAACCTACCGAACTAAGATCGATGTTCTTGAAGCCGAGTTGAAGCGCCGGCGATGTGGGTTTAAGGTGGTAATCGCCGCGTTCGAGATCGACAAACTCAGGATCGGCAAGATGGAATGCTTGTCGAAGCCGAGATCCTGCCATTGGTCGAGCGTCAAATGGATCCTGGACTTATCCCGCGGCGTCATGGATGCGAAGAATTTGCCCATATCGTTAAAGAAGAGGTTGTGGTCGATCTCCGCGACAATGGGGCCAACCAACGGGGGCCGAACGACTTTGAAAGAATCGCCCGGCACACTGGATTTCCCAAACGCGGCGTCGACGGCAGAACTGGTGACGACAATGTTGCGCAAGAACCGATCGTGGTTTCCCTCGTAGCCCTGTTCAATCGCGAGGGGATTGCCTGGCCGGATAAAGATGTTGTTCTCGACCAGCCGCCAGTCTCCTTCGCGCAGCTTGACGCTAATGCCAATACAAACGTTGTTGTAGATGTGGTAATGCGATGATCCGTCGTCCAGGTCTATGCCTAACTGGTGGACGGAGAGTGGCTCGCGAAAGAGATTGTTACGGATGATACTTACATTGCCGTCTGCTTCGGGGTAGAGGAATACGTAGCCCTCGTCACCGTCGTGAAAGCCGGATTTGTGGGACGCGTCACCGTGCGATTGCTCCATGCACCAAAACCGGCCGCGGCCCCAGGAGTTGAACGGTCCATGATCATGGGTCTCACGGACCGTGTCGTGGATATCATTGAACTCGATGACGTGGCCGCCTCCCCAACCGTCGTTCACACAAATGGCGGCGCGCGGCAGGTTGTACATCACGTTATGGCTAATTACATTCTTTTCGCTGATGGAGAGGAAAACACCTGCGATTTGCTTGCCAAAGATTCCACAGTCATAGATCAGATTGTTGGAGATGGTGTTTTCTACGGGTAGGGGACGGTTTGTACCCTGGATTCGCCGTTCCGAGCCAACCAGGCAGATGGCGCTATCGCCAGCTTCCGTAATCCGGTTACCATACACGCGAATCTGCCGGTTGTAATCACTCACGAACACGGCGTTGCCGCCCACAGCGTCGAAGAAACACTGATCGACTGAGCAATGCTCTGCGCCTTCGATAAATACCGCCCCGCCTCTATGAATGGTCCAATCCCCCAAAGACGGAGCTTCATAGGTGCTGAGAAAAGTGCTGGTGGTGTGGGCGATGCGAAAGCCGGAGAATCGAATATATCGCACCGGGCGGCGCTGCGACCCGCGGAACTCCACTACCTGCTCCAAGACGGGCACCTCAACTGCTGCCTTCGCCAAGTCGACATCTTTGCCAGGCATGAAATAAAGCTCACCCTGTTGGGGGTCCAGGTACCACTCACCTGGAGCATCGAGTTCCTCAAAGACGTTTTCCACGAAGAACCGCGATTGGTAGCGCTGATGATAGAGTTGGCTTTGGCCGATGCCCGTAGAGGCTTTGCCGAATAGCTGTTCGTTCAGTTGAAAACCGCCCCAGCCCAGCTTGATGATGCCCTCATTCCAGTCGACGTCCTGCACCTCCCATTGCAGGTTGCCCCAGTAATCCGGCGGAAATAAGTGGACAACCGCTTCCTGTGGCTTGCTCCACCTGGTCTTGCTAAAAGTCGCTGGGTCGAAATGAAATTCCGTTGCAGGCCAGGGCTCACTCGCCTGCCGCACGTCTATATAGCCCGCACCGGATACCAGAGGGTTTTTGGGATCGTAGTTTGGATAGCGTGCTCGAACTTGCCGCTTGCCATCGACGAAGAGCTGTGTGAAGTTAAGAGGCTTCTGCTTCCCATCAGAGACCGAAGACTGCATGATTCCGTTCTTAAAGGGTTTCCAGCGGCAATCCAGCTTACGGCCGCCGCTGATGGTGACAATCTCCTGCGGATAGGCCATGTAGCTGATCGGCGCTTCGGAGGTCCCGGAATCTTCCGGGGTAAACACCAGGGGAGCCTCGAGATAGTAGGTTCCTCCACGCACCCAGACGGTGATCGGTTGGGGTGTGCGCTGTTTCAGCGCGCGAGCTTCATGCTGGGCACGGTGAAGAGAGGCAAAGGGCCGTTGCTGGGTGCCTGGATTCGAATCGCCTCCGTGAGGCGCCACATAAATCGATGTTCCGGAATTCCCGGTCTGGGCCATTGCGTCTACCTGGGAAGCAGGCAGCCACATATCTGCAACAGTCAGCGCACTTGCCTGGAGAAACTCTCGTCGATCCATCGGCTCCGCTTATCCTCTGATTTCCCGTACCCTCTCAGCCGAGCGCGGGAAGGTTTAGAGCGGATCAATTTCCACTGTCGTGACAGAGGTGGCTTTCATGCGGAGCCAGACGACGAGTTTATCCGCATCGAGCGAGTTCACGCGCCCATATCGATAGTCCTGGCCCCACGGAACCAGCTTGCCATTCACTTTTAGTCTGGGCGTCGCATCTCCCCAACCATTCACCACAAACGCTGGATTCAACAGCGGAGCATCGTCCTTCGCGCTCACGCTGATGCGTAATGGAGCCCGGGAAGGCGCAGTGTTGCGCTCCAGAACAAAGGCGCGCTGGGTGGGATCGTAGCCGTTACTTTTGAATTCGCTGCCGGTAACCACGAGTTCCGGGGGCGAGAGCCAGGATTTCGCCAGCACAGCCAATTCGCTTGGCGGCTGATCGGTTAAACCATCCAGCATGATCTTGGTAATTGAGTCTGAGGTTTGCGCGTAAGGCTGGCCCTCGATGTGCGACAACGATGTGTGCGAAGGCCGGTCAGCAGCGACTGCAGAAATGCCGCTGGACTTCACCTGGGCGACAGGCCAGTGATTCCACCACTCAAAGAGCGAATATGATTTTTCACCGGTATAGGTTGATAGCTTCGGATTCACCGGCGAGACAATCTGGAACGGCTTCCACTTTGATTTGAGGTTTACCACCTGAATATTTGCATTGGCCGGTTGAGCAACAGTGCCTGGCGGATTCTCCCAGGAATAGGTGTGGGTCTCACCCTTCATGTTGACGTAGGTCAGAGCGTCGGTTTGAATGTTGTCTTCCGGCCGCGTACCCGGGGGATTGATAATGATGGTTTCCTGGAATTCGTGCCACGTCTTGAAGTTGGAAGTCCAGGCGACAGTGTTCCTGGCCGCGACACCGTCTGGATAGACGGTGTAGTAATCGTCTGCCCAGTCTGTCCAACCGGTAAACGGGTCGGGGTTGGCGCAGATGTTGTGCTCCACTTCACATTGTCCGTAGCGAACGTGGATCACCGCACGGGCCGGCGTGCTTTCCAGCACGCGCACGTGAGCATAGATGTTCTGCTTGTCCGACATTGGCTCACAGTCTTCACCATCCGGGCAGCCGGGCAAACCTCCGGTCTCAACAAATTCGTCGGAATACCACTTGCCGTTCTCTGTCACCCAAGCCGGTATGTAGTTCGTCCCCTGCCAGGAAACCAGGCGTATGGGCGACTGGTCGAAGCGAACCACTACGTCCGAATCGGGTCCCACGCGGCGCGGCGCATCCCATAGCTCCTCGTACTTCAAGGTGGAGTAGAACGCTCCAAAAGGGCCGGCTCCCGGCGGCCCAGAAGGCAACGCTGGGTACGGCAGGGCGTCGCCCGCCGGGGGGTGAATCTGCGCATATTCGCCGGCAATTTCGTCGGGGGAAAGGGCACCCTCAGTGATTTTTATTTCGTCGAGAATGCCATCGAAGGAGTACCACACCGCGTACTCGGGATGGATCCATTGCGCGGGGAGAAGCGGTTGCCTCACGCGGCCTATGAGCAGGTCCGCCTTCTCCGCGAAAGCGAAGGGAGGCTGCACTTTAAGTTCGCCGGCTGCTTTCCCGTCGATATAAAGCGTCATCCCTTTCGACTCATCGAAGGTGGCAGCCACGTGCGACCATCGTTTGAGCGGCAGGCGTTCCTGCGAAATCAGGGATTGCCATACTCCGTTGGCGGAAAGCTGAAGGCCGAGATGGCCGAAGGAATCGATGCCAAAGAGGTAGCCGGCCTGCTCCTCCCGGCGATTGTCGACGATCGGGACCCAATTCCAGGGGTAGGCATTGATTGCGATCCAGCCGTCGATGGTGAACGAATCCTTCAGATGAGGCGCGTCCGCAGCCGCAACCGTTACTCCAGAGGTCTCTCCATCGAGCCGCAGCCCGTTGCTCAAGGCGCCGCCGACGTGTTTGTATACGCCCGTGATCTTTCCGTTAGCATGCCCGATCGAGTCATGGACTGTGTCGCCATCGGCTTCGTCGAAGCTCCAATGAGCCACTGGCTTTGTCGTCTGCGCCGAAACCGTGGACGCAAAAAGGAGAACGGCGAGCAAGCATGCCAGGAGGATGGGCGCGAACTCGGCCTTGCTGCACGGCAACGTGCTGGATATGATTGGACGGCGCATTGGACGAGCCAAATTTACCGACGTAGACTATGATGACCGACGGGGTGTTGTCAAGGTAGCCTGCGAGGCTCAGGAAAGAGTTGTCCCCATCATTGAGGATCCCCGCGTAGTGGCGAGGCTGACCGCGCATGCGACCCGCATATTGGTCCATCCAACTGGAGCGCTTCACCGACTTACGATGACAACAGACTTCGATTTTCATTTACGAGACAGGGTGGTGATTGTTACTGGGGCGGGTCAGGGTCTCGGTCGAGCAACCGCCCTCGGATTTGGCCGACGGGGCGCCAAAGTGGCTTTGGTGGATAACAATGAGGCGACCCTGAATGACGTAGTCATGGAGATGCCGAATCACGGGCTCGATTCTATCCCTATACTTGCCGACATCGCTGCAGCCGGCGCGGCTAGCGCGATCGTCGAAGAGACTACTGATTTCTTTGGGCGTCTCGATGTGCTGGTTAATAATGCAGCCGTCTCTTCAGTCGAACCATTCCTTGAGGTGACCGAGGGAGAGTGGGACAAAGTCTTCGCTATTAACGTGAAGGCTTTATTCTTCTTGCTCCAGGCGTCCGCTCGGGTCATGAAAGATTCGGGAGGCGGCAGGATCATTAATGTGTCGTCACCTGCTGCGCGCATGACGCGCGAGGAATACGTTGCGTATTCAACGTCGAAGGCGGCTGTTGACTACATCACGCGCACGGCAGCGGCTGCGCTGGGTTGCTATGGGATTACCGTGAACACGGTGTCCCCCGGCCGGATGGACACGGCGATGCAGCGTGCGAACGAAACGGCGAGTGCCGCGGCCGCTGGAATCGATCTAGAGGCTTATGTACATTCGCGTACTGTCGATATTCCGCTGCGGCGGCGTACGACGCCGGAGGAAGTAGCGGAAGCGATTATTTGGCTGGCGACCGGACCGGCTTCTTATGTGACCGCCAATCGTCTTAATATCTCTGGCGGATTGGAGCTGGATTAAGAGGACCGTTGGCTGGAGAGAGACCGCAGGTGACTCCACTACGCTCTGTCGAAAAACATTTCCACGAAAGGCCTGCTGAACCGCAGGTCCCTCGGCTGCGCTCGGGATGACAAAGGGAAGGGTAGCGCTCACCTCGGCAGCCGTTATAGGGGATGGACAGAGCCGCAGGTTGTCTGCGATTTTCACCCCCTTGGGTGGGCCAAAGGCCCCATGGCTCCTGCGGTCGGGATGACTAATTATTTGCAGGCAATGGCCTCAAGAGCGGTCGGATGAATCGAGAGTCAGCGGGAAAGAGCAGTGGTCTCCCACATCTCGCGAAAAACGAGCGAGATGTGGGACCCGTCCTTCGTTAGGGAACGAGAGCAAAGCCTCAGGGGCTAAAGCCCTCATCAGTCACTCGCGTTATGGCCCGACTAAAGTCGTGCCCTGATACAAAACATGAGTTTTTCTGCAGCCTGTAAAGCCGGGCCCTTCGTTCAGTGGTTTTTCCCGCAGCTTGTAAAGCCGTGCCTTGTTAGGAGGCCGATCGCGGGGTGAAAGGGCATACTCGTTACGGTTACTTTTTGGTGGTGAGGGAAACCTGGACGGGACTTGTCGCGGTTTTGCGAAGCCACAGCACTAGATCGGTTCCGGTCAAGGTTTCGATGAAACCTGACTCGACGTCCCCTTCCGCGAGCGAGGCTCCATCGATGCGAACTATCGGCGGTAGTTGACCCCAGCCTTTGATGACAAAGGCTGGATTGACAACGGGCGAGGATGCGCTTGCGTCGATGGTGAACTTGATCTGCGTGCCTTCGCCGGCTACGGGAGCGCCAGTCAACAGATACGCGCGTTGCCCTGGATCATAGGACGCCGCAATGTTGTCATTATCCATTTTGAGATTTGGAGGATGCAACCATGATCGATCCAGCTGGGCCAGTTGTTCGACCGAACCATCGCTTAGGCCGAATAGAAAGTAGGTGGTCTTGGTTGGACCCGGGCCCTCTATCCAGACGGCATTCGGATTCGGCGACATGATTGCTGCGCTGGCGTAATGGTCGGGAAAAAGCTCAAATCTTCCGTCGGAGGGGATCTGGTTAACCGGCCAATGATCCCATACCGGGAAATGCGAATATTGGGGCCGCAGCTCCGGGGGCCAGCCATACGGACCGAGGGCTGTTCCCTCTTTATAGATGTAGAACGGCTTGTATTTTGAATACAGATTAACGACCGCAATGTTGGCATTGGACGGCTGATCAGGAAAAGGGAATGGAGGAGAGTCCGGTGCCCAGGAGTAAGTGCGGTTCTCGCCTTTACTGTTAACAACGGTCGCAGTCTTCAACGAGACGTAGTCTTCGGGCTTTTTGCCGGGCTCCAGGAGCAGGGTGGGTTCAGTGAAGCTGTATTTCTTGCGCTTGCCGTGAATGGTGCCGCGCCTGACCGCGAGACCGTCGGGGTAGATGTAGAAAAATTCGTCTACCCAGTCTGCCCAACCGGTATCCGGATCGATACCCGCAAATCCGCCGGTCACGTCGACCAGCGCATAGCGCCAGTGAAGCACCACCCTGGCATTTGTCGACTCGAGAATGCTGATGCTCGCGTGCATGTTGTGCTTATCGTTCATATGCTCCGCGGTGCCGATACTTGTGCTGGCCTCGAAGCTTTGATCGCTCATCCAAATGCCGTTTTCCGTAACCATGTTTGGCCCATAGTTCGCGCCGCGCCAAAACACATAATGGAAAGGGAGCTTTTTAAAGCTGACTACGACATCGCTGGCGGGTCCGGTCCGCCACAGTGCATCCCATTCGGGATAAAGACGCAGATCGGTGTACACGGCTTTGAGGTGAGACGCTTCCCCGGGGAGCACCGGCCAGCGACGCTCGGACAGATCGGGCTGCACGCTTGCGACAGATGGGGTGTAGGCGGTGGCGATCTCCGCGGAGGAAACCGGACGATTGTAGATGCGCAGATCGTCGAGGATGCCGTCGAAGGAGTAGAGCGCAGGAAAGGACGCTTTGGGGCGAACCAGGGCTATCGGTGGCAGATCAATGAGATTCCTGCCAATTCGGAAAGGGGTATCGTGTGGCAGAACGAAGTCGCCGGTGACGGGCAGCTTCCCTGCGGGCTTGCCATCGATATAAAGACTGACTCCCGTCGCTGGATCGTAGACTGCGGCCACATGTGTCCAGCGCTTCAACGGTACGCGCACGTCTGACCGACAGATATTCCAGATGCCCCACACCGAAAGCTGGAGCCCCAGCCTTCCTTCGGCGTCGATTCCGAAGAAGTAGCCAGAGGCCTCGTCCTGATGCTGGTCAACGATAGGCACCCAGTTCCAGGGATAGGACTGCATGGCGATCCAGGACTCCACGGTGAAACCCGGCCCAACCTTCGGAGCATCCTTCGGAGCAAGTTCGACCACGGTGGTAAAGCCGTCGAACTTCAAGCCATCCCCGGAAACCCCTTTCACCCACTGATAGTTATTCAGTATTGGGTTGTCGCGACCGCTCACGCTGTCGTGAACGATGTTTCCGCGCTGATCATCGAAAGCCCATTGCGCCGCCAAGCCTGCAGTCGTCTGCGCTCCAGCAGGAATAAATGCAATGAATAATGCCGCGAAAAGAGACCAGCGACCCATTGAGTGACTTGGCACTCCCACCCGTCCCTCCATTGTTATCCCCGTCTTCTGCAGACTCAGAAGTAGAATTTTAGAGCCATCTGCAACTGGCGCGCTGTGTTTGCTGTGGATGACACTACGCCGAAACTCTATTCCTCTTTCACCTGCGTGAGGGGCGAGAGCGGATATTGCTCTATGATGGAGGCTGCCAAATGAACAAAGTCTCATGGATCTGCCTGCTGGCCGGTACGGCACTCTGCACGCGCGTCGCGCCCGCACAAACGTCTGCGCCACAAAGCTTCAGTGATGCGGTGCAAGCGGTAATCAGCCGGCCAGTGTATCGGCATGCTATTTTCGGCGTCGAAGTCTACTCCCTTGATACCCAAAAGCTGCTCTTCGTGCTGAATGGCGAAAAGTTGTTCACTCCCGGATCGACGACCAAGCTGCTCACCGAGGGGACCGCGCTGCACTTGCTTGGGCCGGACTACCGTTTCCACACCTTCATCTACCGCACCGGCGATCTGGATGGAAAAGGAAAATTGAAGGGCGACCTGGTTCTGGTTGCGAGCGGCGATCCAAACCTGTCGAACCGCATGCAGCCCGACGGCACACTGGCATTCGCGGATGAGGACCATTCGTACGGCGGCACTGATTCCCACCTGATTCCAGGCGATCCGTTGATTGCCGTGCAGGACTTTGCCCAGCAGGTTGTGGCTGCGGGGATAAAACGCGTCGAGGGCAGAGTCATTGTCGATGTCAGCCTCTTTCCCGAAGGCGACCGCGAGTTGGGCACCGGCGTCGTCATCTCGCCGATCGTGGTGAACGACAATGTGATCGATGTGACCATCGAGCCCGGCCCCACCGCAGGCGGACCTGCCAAGCTCACCTATTCGCTGCAGGTACCGTATATCCATTTCGAAAACAAGATTGTCACCGCGGCGGGCAGCAAGACCTCACTCGAGGATCCGCAGACGATCGAAAATGCGGATGGTACACAGACCGTAGTGCTGAGTGGATCCGTCGCACAGACAAGTAAACCCCGTATCTATGGTTACCCGGTGACTAGTCCCTCGCGGTTTGCCGCCGAGGCCTTGACGGCGGCTTTGACCGCCCGCGGGGTGAAGATCGCGGGCAAGCCGGCTAGCACGGCCGACGCCACCCGGTATAAGAGCTGCTACAACAGCCAGCACCAAGTCGCCGAACACGTGTCGGCTCCGCTCGCAGAGGAAGCAAAAGTTACGCTCAAGGTAAGTCAAAACCTGCACGCCAGCATGATGCCGTTCATCCTGGGCGCAGTCGTGGGCAAGGCTACGACCAAGATCGATCAGAAGGGGTTCGCGTTGGAACACGATTTTCTGACAGCGGCCGGTCTTGATCTCTCGGGCGCATCGCAGTCAGACGGTGCGGGCGGGGCGGCCTCGGCATACTACACGCCGGACTTCATGGTGCACTACCTGGCCTACATGGCGAGTCAGCCCATCTACCCAATATTTCAGAAGGCACTCCCGGTCCTGGGGCGCGACGGCACCCTGGCAAGCATCCAGCGGGATTCACCCGCCGCAGGCCACGTGTTTGCGAAGACCGGCACCTTTGACTCCTTCGATCTGCTAAACATGCAGATCATGCTTGTAGGCAAGGGCCTCGCCGGCTATACAACTACGCCGAGCGGCCAGCATCTGGCATTTGCCATCTACGTGAACCATGTGGCCCTGCCGGATGATTCGGACACCTTGCAGACCATCGCCGGTGAGGCATTAGGAGCCATTGCGTCCGCCGTCTATTCCCTCCCCATCGAAAAATCGTCGCTCGATCCCCGCTAGCCTCCGGGGGGCTCCCCATCGCCACCGGGAGGGAATGGATGATCCAAAGGATCACAAGCCCACGAAGAACCGTGGAAACGGAGAGTCGTTGACACTATGATTGTTGGATCTATATATTCGGCGGGGAGCGGGTTGGCCTCCGGTATAGCGTGTGATTCCAGCGGGTAAGGCACAACGCGGACGTGAGGAGAAGCCGCAAAAGTGGACGAACCTTTCGATCGTTCAGGACGGTAACCATGCGACGAAGAGACTTTTGCAAACTGATCGCGTCCGCAGCAGCGTCGGCGGCTGTGCCCGTAATCGGGCAAACCAGCGAAGCCACGCAGCCGCTGAACGGCTTCGGCACGATTACGGGAGATTACGCTGAGTTTTGCGCCACGCCGGCAGAGCAAAGAGTTTTTTATGCGCTCGAAGACGGCAAGTTTGTAAAGGTAAAGCTCGACGACAAAAACTGGAAACCAACTGCCTGGGGCAAGGCGCCCGATTTGCCGGTACCGGGGGGTTCGTGGGATGGCGTCCCGATGAACTCACCGATCTCGCGGGCTAAGCGGCGAGGGTCCCTACCAGCCGACATGGGATTCCCTGCTGCAATATGAGGCGCCGGAGTGGTACCGCGATGCGAAGTTCGGCGTCTGGGCGCACTGGAGTCCTCAGTGCGTTCCGGAAGCCGGCGACTGGTATGCGCGAAACATGTACATGGAGGGTTCCGACGAATATAAGTATCAGCTGGAGCATTACGGTCCTCCTTCCACATTTGGATATAAGGATCTTTGTCCGCAGTGGACGCTGCTCAACTGGGAACCGGAAGAGTTGATTCAACGCTATAAGAATGCGGGGGCGAAGATTTTCATTGCGCTCGCCAACCATCACGATGGTTTGGATACGTGGAACTCAAAACATCAACCGTGGAACTCGGTCAGCATCGGTCCCCATCGCGACGTGATCGGCACCTGGGCCGCGGCGGCCCGCAAACAGGACATGCGATTTGGCGTTACCGTGCACCAGGCGCGCAACTGGTGGTGGTTTCAAACCTCGCACGATGCGAGCAAAGCGGGGCCTGCGGCGGGCATACCTTACGACGGCGACCTTACCGCGGCCCAGGGCAAGAACCAATGGTGGGAGGGGTTTGATCCGCAACGGCTCTATGGGCCGAAGCACCCCTTCGATGCCCTGCCCGACGTTTCCTACGTGAAGAACTTCTACGATCGCACGCGCGATCTGATCGATCAGCACGACCCTGACCTGCTCTATTTCGACAATTCCCTTCTGCCGCTGGGCTGGGGTGGGATGAACATCGGCGCGTATTTCTATAACCACAACCTGAAGACCCATGGCGGGAAGATGGAAGCCATCCTGAACGTCAAGCAGGTACCCGACCGGTTGGCGAAGGCTTTGATTGCCGATTATGAGCGTGGCCTGACCAGCCAGATCATGCCCTATACGTGGCAGTCTGAGACCTGCATCGGAGATTGGCATTACAAGCGCAGCCTGTTCGATCAGCCGGGAGAATACGGCGGCTATCTGCCGCCCCGCGATGTGATCCATTGGCTCATCGACACGGTAAGCAAAAACGGCACCTTCATCCTCAACCTTCCCGGCAAGCCGGATGGCACCATCGACAGCAAAGAAATCGCCGTTCTTGATCAGGTCGCGGCGTGGATGAAGGTCAACGGCGAGGCGATCTACGAGACGCGGCCGTGGAAGATCTATGGCGAAGGCCCCGACATGGTGAAGAGCGGCGAGATGGAGGGCACCAGCGTAAACAAGCTTGGAGTAAAGGACATCCGGTTTACGCGCAACAAGGCCAACACCGTTGTGTACGCGATTGTCCTGGGGTGGCCGGCGGATGCCTTCGTGGTGAAAGCGCTCGGCACCTCGAGTGCTACGCAACCCGGAAAAATCGGAAACGTGCAGCTACTGGGCACAGACGAGAAGCTCAAGTGGAACCAAAGCGCCGACGGCTTGCGTGTGGAATTGCCAAAGCGCTATCGCCCCACCAACGACTACGCAGCGGCACTGAAAATTTCATTGGCATAGGACCGGGTGAGTCTTGAACAACAGAGAGACATTTCGCGATGACCTGAGCCGGGGAGCCGGCGGGAGAGCTAAGCGTGTCGGACAAAGTGGAAGTGATTTTGGATGGGAAGAATTCGCTGAGCAGAAGAGCGCTTCTGTTCGGGGGACTTATCGGGTCTTTGGCTCTGGCGGCAGGTCCTGCCATGGCTAGTGTGCAACGCGCGGTCAAGCACGGGCGCATCCGGCAGTCACTCACCTATTGGTGCCTCAATACGGACTGGAACTGGGATATCGACCGGATTTGTACAACGGCCAAAGATCTCGGTTGCCAAAGCGTGGAGCTCGTTCCGCCGGAGATGTGGCCGACCCTGCGCAAGCATGGTTTGCAAAGTGCGCTGGCGGCGAATGGCATGCCTGATCCACCGTTTCACAAAGGCGTAAACAACCCGAAGTATCACGACGAGGTAATCACGACCACGAAGCACGCTATTGACCAGGCCTCCGACTTCGGGGCTCCGAACGTGATTGCCTTTACCGGCTATAAGTGGCGTGATTCCGAGGATCCGAAGAGTGGGGAGATTCCGCTGGCAGAAGGCGCAGACAACTCGGTGAAAGCTCTCTCGGAACTAGGGAAATATGCCGCCGGAAAAAACGTCACTCTGTGCCTTGAGCAGTTGAGTACGCGCGACCATACGCACCCGATGAAGGGCCATCCTGGATATCAGGGCGACGATATCGACTACGTTGCCGACATCGTTAAGCGGGTCGATTCCGCCCACGTGAAGCTTTTGTTTGACATTTATCACGTCGAGATGATGAATGGCGATGTGATCCGGCGTATACGCCAGTATCACGACATCATCGGGCATGTACATACGGCCGGTAACCCGGGGCGCAATGAACTCGACGACCATCAGGAGATCAATTATCCGGGCGTTATGAGGGCATTGTTGGAAGTCGGCTACAAGGGGTATGTCGGACAGGAATTCATCCCCACACGCGATCCCATTGTGGGGCTTACACAGGCGGTTTCGCTGTGTGATGTCGCTTAGCTGATTCCGGGCTGAAGGAATCGAGGGGCAATCTCTTATGCGTCGTATCGTCTGGTGGTTCACGCTGTTTGCATTTCTGAACGGGCCAACTGTGCTTCTGCATGCGGCTGAACCGTTTCTGGTTTTCCAGCCTCACGGGCACGCCAAGGGAAAGAACATCGTCTTGATCAGCGGCGACGAAGAATACCGCTCCGAGGAGTCGTTGCCTCAACTGGCTAAGATCCTATCGACGTATCATGGGTTCCACTGCACGGTGCTTTTCGCCATCAACCCCAAGGATGGCACCATCGACCCCAATCAGTTAGACAATATCCCTGGATTGGAGGCGCTCGATTCTGCCGATCTGATGGTCATCCTGACTCGCTTTCGCGACTTGCCGGACGATCAGATGAAGCACATCGTGGACTATGTGGAATCGGGCAAACCAATTGTGGGCATCCGAACAGCGACGCATGCTTTTCAACTCAAATCCAGCACAACCTATGCCAAGTACAGCTGGAATAGCCCGGATGGCGGTTTCGGGCGCATGGTGCTGGGCGAAACCTGGGTCAAGCACCATGGACACCACGGGAAACAAAGCACCATGGGTGTGCTCAATCCACAGGAGCTCAAGAACCCTATCCTGAGCGGAATTCATGACGGAGAGTTGTGGAGCAAGACGGACGTTTATGAAGTCCACTTGCCCCTTCCCGGAGATAGCAAGACGCTGGTGTTTGGAGAGGTACTCTCCGGCATGAGCCCGAAAGATCCCCCGGTCGCGGGCGCGGTGAACGATCCCATGATGCCGATCGCATGGACCAAAACCTACACGGGGGCGCGGGCAAAACGGCCCGGGTCTTCGCCACGACGCTTGGGACTTCAGAGGATTTGCTCACCGAAGCGAACCGCCGCCTGCTGGTGAATGCATGCTATTGGGCGCTCGGGCTGGAGCGGCAAATCAAGCCAAACGCAAACGTGGGGCTAGTGGGTGAGTATCATCCTCATCCCTTCGATTTTGATGGTTATGTCAAAGGTCTTACCCCGGCGGATATGCGTTGAGCCGAAGCCGCCACTCGGACCCTAGTCAACGATCTTCAAGCAAAGGGGGTAAGATCCATGGCGCAAACTCCTTCATCGGGTATTCAGTTCGGCAGCGAAGTCTACACGTGGTTCATGAAGGAAAATGGCCGCGCAAATGCAAACCGGCTTGACCACATGATTGACGTGATCGCCCGGGCCGGTTTCGCCGGTGTGCAGCCGATCTTTTCCTGGATGGGAGATCTGAGCGACCCTCGGCGACTTGCGGATAGCCTGGCTTCGCACGGCAATCTCAGTCTGTCTGCCATCTCTTTCGTACTGGATTGGAATCACGAGGGCGAAACGGACGATGAGTTGCGCGAAGCCGAATCCGTAATGAACTTCCTGGGTCACTTCCCTGGAGCGTTGCTCTGCGTAGTGCAAATGCCGAGGGGGCGTTTCGATCTGGAAGTCAGGCGAAAACGGCTTGTCGGCAACCTCAACGCGCTCGCACGCCGTGCGGCCGACCGGGGCATCGTCACCAGCTTCCATCCAAACTCGCCGGAAGCTTCGATCGCGCGCACACGCGAGGACTACGAAATCCTGCTGAACGGGTTGGATTCCAAGGTAATCGGCTGGACTCCCGATGTCGGGCATATCATCAACGGCGGCATGGACCCGCTGGAGACGATGAAGGAGTACCGTAGCCTCATCAACCATGTGCACTACAAAGACTGGGATGGCGATCCGGAGTTTGCCGTGATGGGCGAGGGCAAGGTGGATTTCGCCGGCATCACGACCTGGTTATGTGATACCGGCTTCAAGGGATGGATTGTCTGCGAGGATGAGGGGCACCGCGCGGTGGATGATCCCGATGGCGTAACGCTGCAGGACGGGGCCTGGGTGAAGGCACATCTTGAGCCGTTGGTAAAAGGAAAGAACACATGCCGTTCGTAGACAGCAACGGGATCAGGCTTTATTACGAGGAGCGCGGTACGGGTGATCCGCTCCTACTGCTGATGGGGATCACCGCGCCGGGGTCGGTGTGGCAGAAGCACGCCGACGATTGGAGCAAGGAGTTTCGCTGCATCATCCCCGACAATCGTGGAGTAGGGCTGAGCGATAAGCCGGCGGGGGCGTACTCCACGGAACAGATGGCCGACGACCACGCCGGTCTACTTGGCGCGCTGGGAATCGAAAGCGCGCGCGTCGTGGGGTGCTCGATGGGCAGCACGATCGCCCAACAACTCGCGTTGCGTCATCCGCAGTTGGTGCGCAGCATGGTTCTGATGTGCACCTGGGCACGGTGTGACCGGTATGCGCGCGACGTATTCCGCCACATGAGTGACATCAAAAGCCGGCTCCGCCCAGAAGAGTTCGCGACTTATATTCAGCTGCTGATCTTTGCCAAACCGTACTGGGACCAGGACGCCGGCTTTGCTGAGTTGTTGCAGGGACGAAAGAGCGCCGCTGGCGACTCCATGCCGCAACCGCTCCATGGCTTCGAGGGACAAGCATCGGCGTGTGTAACGCACGATACGCTGAATCAACTGCAGAGCATCAGCTGCCCTTGCCTGGTAATCGGTGGGCGCAGCGACATCTTCACCCCAGTATGGATGGCAGAAGAGGTCGCTGCGGGAATTCCGCATAGCGATTTGCACCTGTATGAAGGAGCGGGGCATGCGTTTCACTGGGAGTGCATAGAAGACTTCAACCCGAGGGTGCGAACATGGCTCCGCGCGCACTGAGCTATTACGCATTTGCCCGCTGGAGCCGGGTCTGCTGTCTTGGAGCTCCCCTCCTTTTGCTTTTGCCTCAGCACTTGCTCTCTCAGCAATCAGCGTCACAGGCATTGTTCCAGAAGAACTGCGCGGGCTGCCACGGGGAGGATGCTCGCGGAACGGCGAAAGCGCCTGGCCTCGCAATGAATCAGCGGGTAGCAGGGCAAACACCCGAGCAGTTGAGCGCATTCCTTGCACAGGGCAATATCGCCGGCGGCATGCCTTCCTTCGCCGATCTCTCCGCCGCCGATCGGGCCGCGCTCGCCAAGTACCTGCGCCGCCTGAATCTGGGGATCATTGTTCGGCCGCCCGTCCCCACGCAACCCACGCGAAAGATCACTTGGGGGCCGCCGAAGCCCGGCGACTGGCTGACTTATAACGGAAATGTTTCGGCCAATCGCTACAGTCCGCTCAAAGAGATCAACACCGCGAATGTTTCCTCCTTGAAGTTGAAGTGGATTTTCCCCATCCAGTACTTCGGCCTCGAAACCACGCCGCTCGAAGCCGACGGAGTCTTGTATGTAACGGGACCGAACCAGGTATTCGCCATCGACGCGCTCACCGGCAGTACGATTTGGCAGTATTCGCGTCCTGGCAGCGCAGGGATGGTTGGTGACGCGAAACTTGGGACCAACCGCGGAGTGGCCATTTTTCGCGACAAGGTTTTTTTTGTTACCGACAATGGTCACCTGTTGGCGCTGGATCGAGCCACCGGCAAACTACTCTGGGAGCAGCCGATCGCGGCCGACAGTGAAGGTCAACACTATGGCGGCACGATCGCTCCGCTGATCGTCGACGATATGATCATCACCGGCGTTTCCGGGGCGGATGAGGGCATTCGTGGTTTCGTCGCGGCCTTTAAGCCGGATGACGGCTCTGTTATTTGGCGGCATTGGACCGTGCCGAGCAAAGGAGAACCCGGCATAGACAGCTGGGGCGGCAAAGAACCGATCACGGGTGGCGGTTCCACCTGGGCCACCGGCTCTTATGACCCGTCGTCTGACACGCTCTACTGGTCCGTGGGCAATCCCTTTCCTGACGGCGACGATCGCGACCGGCCAGGCGACAATTTATATACCGACAGCGTTTTAGCTCTTAATCCAAAGACCGGTGCATTGAAATGGTATTACCAGTTCACGCCCCACGACGTGGAGGATCGAGACGCCGCTGAGCCCGATGTGCTGGTGGATACTGTGTATCGAGGCAAGCCGTCCAAGCTGCTACTTCATGCAGATCGCAACGGCTTTTTCTATGTGCTTGATCGCACCAATGGTGAGGTGCTGCTGGCCAAGCCCTTCCTGCGCCGCATTGACTGGGCTTCGAGCATCGGACCCGATGGCAGGCCGGTGGTGAAAGATGCGCGTGGCTGTCCCAACGATGCCGCCAATTGGGACTCCACCGCTTTCTCTCCTGAGACGCGTCTCTATTATTTGCTGGCACTGGAACAATGCGTCAGCGATCGCAATAGCGGATACCCCGATGAGCAGGGCCAGCGCTTCCTGCGTGCCCTTAATATTGACACGGGCGAAATTGCCTGGGAGGTTCCCCAGCCGGGGGCCGCGCGAGCTAAGACTTGGTCAGGGGTTCTGGCTACTGCGGGAGGCCTGATTTTCTACGGCCGGCCCAATGGAGGCTTCGTAGCGGCAGATCAACGGAACGGCAAAACGCTCTGGGAATTCCCCACCAATATCTTCATGAAAGCCTCGCCGATGACGTTTACGCTCGACGGGAAGCAGTATGTTGTCGTGGCGGCGGGTCCGAATATTCTTTGTTTCGGCCTCTAATCAACCGCGCGTTGTGCTGTGTTCATTGGGATACTACACCTGCTTATCAGCCTTCTGCGACGATTGCGGTACTCAGACCATGAAACTTACGCGGCGACAAACAGTCAAGTTGCTCACTTATGCCGGACCGGCAATTTTTAGACCCAATGCATTCGCGGCCGCGGAGACACCTATCGATTTGGTGGTGTACGGAGCTACTGCTTCCGGGGTTATGACCGCGTACTCGGCAGCGCGCGAGGGCTTGCGCGTCGTCCTGTTCGCCAGTGAGCTGTAATTCGAGCGGTGTGCCTTCGCCCGGGAACTCCGCGGGCGCCACGCCAAACCACCGGGCAATCCTCTCCCACATCCAGCTCCAGCGAAAGATGTCGCCATTGACAATGTTGAATGCTTCGTTCCTGGCTGCCGGCGTAGTCGATGCCCATTGCAGATGGCGCGCAAGCAAACGCGTATCGGTCATGTCGGTAAGGCCATTCCACTGAACTGCAGAGCCGGGGAATAGGAAGGGCCGGCCAGTCTCGCGGCAGATGGTTGCATAGGCCGCGAGGGTTACGCCCATATTCATGGCGTTCCCTACCGCGTAGCCGATAATGGTGTGCGGACGATGCACACTCCACGTAAAGCCGTCTCGCTGGGCCGCAGCGAAGACCTCGTCCTCCTGCGCATAGTAGAAATTATCAACTTTAAGCCTGCCCTGGTCTTCGCGGAAGGGGGTGGTTGGCAGCATTCCCGTGCCGTAGCTCTCGAAGGGCCCGAGGTAGTGCTTTAGGCCCGTGACGAGTGCAACATGCTGGACCGAACCGATGTTGGAAAGGGCCTGCAACAGATTGCGCACCATAGCCGCGTTGATCTTGATGTTTTCCGCTTCTGTCGGTTGCCGAAGCCAGGTTGTGAGGAAGACATGCGTCGGCTCGATTCCTCTGAGAGCACCGCTAAGCGTGTCAGGCTTGAGCAGGTCCGCTGCGACCGCCCGAACTCCTTCACTAGCGGACGGATTACGTGCCAAGCCGAAGACCTTCCAGCCTGGTTCCGCTGCAAGGTGCTGTGTCAGGTTGAGACCCACAATGCCTGTTGCACCGACCACTAAAGCTGTCCGACTAGCCATCAAGCTCCTTCATGTGACTTAGCATTATCCCTCACCTTCTACTCCCGAATGAGATGTATACGGAAATCAACGCGCCGCATCAAAGGCGCGGAGCCTAAGCTGAATCGGCGGCCCAGATGGCGCGAATGGACTCTTCATCTCCCGTCCCATCGGGTACAGCAGCACTTGGATTGTTGGCGTGATACCACGGCCTTCTGCCGGAGAAAGGTTCCGTCGCGCCGCTACCCCGCAATCCTACACGTCCATTGGGGATCTGCCGGCTGCCGGGCATTTCCAGGTAGCCGTTCGGGTCGGTTGTCCGCAGCCAATGCCAGGCATAGCGCAGCCAACCGGCGCGATATTCCTTACAAGAAGCTGCATATGCAGTTAGACGCCGGACAGTTTCGGACGGGCCGAGAACTAGTTGGTCTCGTAGCCAGGAGTATGCGTGAAACCCGCATGCATGTTGGTTGCCCCCCAGGCAGTCATATGTATTGAATCCAAACGATTTGTAGCCTTCTGAAGCGAAGATACCCCCTTATGTACCCCAACATTTGAGTGGATGAAATTGCCGTTGTTATGAACCACGGTTCCATTCGCACCACTGTATATGGCTCCATGCTCGCCAGTGGGTGTGCGGTATCCTGCGACTGTGCCGCGGTCGTTACATGGCCAGCCTGGGCCCATTGCCCGTTACGCGAGGCAACGGAGCTTCCCGTTGATGGTGTCATTAGCGAAAGCTTTCGCCGTAATCCACTGCCTCAAGAGATCGCAAAGTTGTCCTTTTCGCGAGAGCGCTGTCACTTCTGACAGTCGCAGGCGGTTACACAAAGCGCGTAGGTTTGGGCAGTCGATTGAGAGATCTGTGGCAACCAAACAGCTGCGCTGGTTTTCGGGATGATTGCCGGTCAGATCAGGGGCCTGAGAATTGGTGGACCGGCGAAAGATCAGCTGGACATCGCGATGGGGACTGCAATCTACCAGACTTGGTGCGCTATTGATGAAAAGTCTTGCGATGTCTAATTATTCCGGGACGAGATTCGTACATCGGTTCGCTTCGCTTGGAGGAAAGAACTCCTGGGTATGGCGCGGCTTTTGCAAGTCGGCGTCCCTCGCATCCTGCGTCCTCGTTCTTAGCCCGGTGCTTTTGGTTCCCCAAGGTTTCGCGCAGGAGCCGCCGAAAGATCCGGGAGTTCCACAGACCTCGGTCAATACCACGCTACCGGTGAACTGGATCTACGGTTCCTATATTCCCAAAGATGCGCCGATCCAACCGCTCACGGGCAACCAGCGTTTCAGGCTCTATGTTCGGCAGACCTATACGACTCCCGGAATCTACGTGAAGACCGGATTCTTTGCCATACACGATCAGCTCAAGGAAACCGAACCGGCGTGGGGCAATGGCGCTTCAGGTTTTGCCAAACGCCTTGGCTCGCTCCAGGCTGGGAACGTCATTCAGAACTCGCTAACGGCGATGGGCAATGCGGCGGTTGGATTCGAGCCTCGCTATGACCGTTGCCGCTGCGAAGGCGCGTGGCCAAGAATTCGCCATGCTGTTGTCCGCAATTTCATCACGTATGGCGGTGCGGACGACAAGGCAATACGACCTCAGATCATGTCGTATGCGGCAGCGTTCGGGGCCGGCGTCACCGTCGCGTCGTGGGAGCCTAATTATCCCAGCGTGTTGACGAAGGGCTATCAAAACGTCGTGACTCAGGCCTGGGTCGGGGTGGTCGTCGATGCATTAGCGGAGTTTGCTCCCGACATCAAGCAGATGCTTCACCGGAAGAAGGCCGGCGACAAGTAGGTTATGTGGTACTTCTGAGTTCCGGCCGCGCAACCCATCCGCGGCCATACCGGGACGACTTGCGTAAGCAGTGTAGAGGAGCAAAGCTGCCCCGACGAGCGACCACGAAACTGGGTTCGACATGAACTGCCCTTCGATTCAGAACTACTTTGCTGCGATAGCCTGCATCTGTGGCTTCTTCCAGGTACCGTTGAGGACAGCTTCTCCCGGCATGTAGACGCGGTAGATGGCGTAGAACGGTCCGTCCGGGGCCGGTAGCCAGTTCGACTCTTTATCCTTGCCGGGTGAGTTTTTCTGGATGTAGAAGGTGAGCGAACCATCGGGATCGTACTTGTAAGACTTGAGTGTGGTGGAGTTGAGCAAGTAACGCTGAATTGGATTGGCGACCAGGAGCTGGGTTTTGCCGTCGTACATGGTGAGAGACCAGAAGGCGTGGTACTCGGGGATAGCGCTCTTGGCGAAGTGCAGCTCGTAGTTATTCTTCGATGCATCGAGCGGATGATGGTCAGCGTCGACGAAGTAGCCAAAGTAGGCCGCGTCGGCTCCGGAGTTGCCATACAGGCCGAGCTTGGCTCCGATGAAGCGATAGAGATAGTTGTTCTTAAGAAACTCCCGCGTGCCGAAGAAGTCGGAACTCTGGATCTGGTCGGCATTGATCTTCTTCATCAGTAGATCGACGTCGGCCTTGGTGTCCACGATGCCAGCCGCAATGGCCTCCTGAACCGGTGGCGTAAAACTGGCCAGATCGACGGTTTTGCCCGCGCCGAGGTTGAGTTTGGCGAAGCGCGCCATGAGATCGGTCTCAGAAGGGTCGGTGGGGCAGAACTGGAGCAGGAAGTTGAGATAAGGAAAAATTGCCGGGGTGTTCAGCATATCCGCGCTCGGCTTGGGCCAGTCGACGACAGGAGCAGCAGGTGGCGCGGGTTGGTGCAGGAAGGTACTGAGGGGTTCCGCGTGGTAGGCGCTCTGGATCTTTCTTACGTTGACGATGTCAGCGGCATTAAAAAGTTGAGTACGGATGAGAAGGTAGGCGAACTGGGTCTGGGTGCGGAGGACAGCCTTGATGCCGGCGGGTGTTGCGCCATTCCAGTTGGGGCCTGTGATGAGAAAATTGCCGCCGTCGTTGCCGAAGTTACGCGTACCCAGGTAGGCGAAGTTGAATGTGTAGAGGTCGATGAGCTGGCCAGTGTAGTAGCGCTCTTTCTCGATCTTCGGCATGGTGACGACGATGGGCTCGGCGCGGAGATCCATCCAGAGATAAGAGTAGGGTGTGTCGGAGTTGGGCGTGACGACAAACTTGTCTTCGGGCGTAGCCACACCGCTGGCGTTCGTGAGGATATTAAAGGCGGCTCGGTAGTCGTGGCTGCTGGTGTCAATGGCCTGTTTGTAGAGAGTCTGGTAGTTGGCGGCCATGGGAAAGGCGTAGATGTACGCTTCTCGGGCGATGGCGCGTGTGTCTTGTGAATTGGGATTGTCGGAGGTGGCGATGTCAGCAGGGCTATCGGAGCTGTGTTGCGTCTGCATAAATTCTCCTGTGCGGTTAGCCTAGTTTGCCCTGACAACTGGTGGAGATTTCCAAGTGCCCTGAATGAGCTCAGGCTTGGGTAGGTAATAGCGCATGGCGAGCATAAAAGGCGCCTTTGGAGCGGGAAGCCAGTTTGATTCTTTGTCATTTCCCGGCGAGTCGGATTGGATATAGATGGTGAGCCCGCCTTCGGAGTCGAGTTTCAGATTTGGCAGCATGGGCGAGTTGATGAGATAGCGGCCGATTGGATTTTTGACCAGAAGCTGCTGCGGGAGGTTATACATGGTGAGCGACCAAAAGGCGTCGACCGGCGGAAACTCTCCTCTGTTGAAGTGAAGCGTATAGCGCGCGTTGCTGCCATCAAGAGGGCTACCGCTCGAGTCTTTCTCGTAGAGGGGATACATGGCCTCTTCCTTGGAATTGGCGCCTATGCCCATCTGTGCCCCGGTGGCGCGAGCGACATAATCGTTGTGAAGGAAGGCGCGCGTACCAAAGAAATTACTGATGTCTCCGCCGCTCGAGGCGCGACGATCGTCGATCTCCTTCTGTCCGTCGGCCATTCCATCTTCAAGAGCGGCTTTCATCTCCGGCGACAGCGTGTCGACATCGATGGTTTCGCCGGGACCAACGCCGATGCCGGCGAAGTCACCGCGCATGCCGGTCTCGCTCAGTTGAATCGGACAGAACTGAAGCAGGAAGTTCATCACATTGAAAAACTGCAGCGAGCTCTTCATCTTGGCTGGAGGCACAGGGGGTATCCAGCCGATCGCAGGTGCGGCCGAGGGAGCCGATCGACCCAGGAACGCAGAAAGAGGCTGCGCCTTGTACTGAGCCTGAATCTTCTTCACTTGGTCGAGGTCGGCGGGGTTAAAAAGTTGGGTTCGGCCAACTACGTTGATGAACTCAGTCTCGGGATGGAGGACTTTGGTAATGCCGGCAGGGATTGAACCTTTCCATCGCGGGCCGGCGACGAGAAAGGTGCCTCCGTCATTGCCGGTGGTGCGGGTGCCAAGATAGTCGAAGTTAAAGGTATAGAGATCCATCATCTGGAAGACCCAGTAGCGGTTCTTCTCGATCGAAGGGACGCTGAGGACCATGGGTTCGGCCCGCAGGTCAAGACTTAGGAAGGTGTAAGGAGTGTCGGAGTTGGGGGTGACGAAAGCACTATCGTCGGGCGTGAAGACGCGTGCGAAACTGAGCGGCGCGTTGAAGGGACCCTTGTACTGGGGATTACCCTTGTCGATCGAGAAGGCGTACATGGCGAGATAGGTTTGAACCATCGGATACCCGTAGATATATGCATCCTTGGCGATGGTACGGACTTGAGCCGGCGAAATTATGCTCTGCGCCATAACGAAGCACCCCCTGCTATGACATCTTTACTTCGGTGAGGTATCACCCCCAACGCGAACGATTTTGCATTGAACCTGTTTCCCTGGGAAGTGACTACTCCTCCGCCGCCGGCTTCGCCTTAAGGGTCACGGTGATAGGAGAAGACGAAATAAAAGTGACGACTGATTCTGCTGCTATCGTGACGCCCTTGTTTCCAGTAAATACGGCGCCAGCGGTACCTGCACCTGCGCCCACAAGGCCGCCGATCAACGCGCCCTTGCCTCCGCCCGCGAGTCCGCCAATCAGTGCGCCGCCACCGGCCCCGCCACCAACCATTGCGCCCGTCCGCTTGCCCTTTCCTTTCACGGTCTGTGCATATTCCTGGGTGGTCACCTCGTAGGAACCGACGCGGCTGAGCTGTATCCCGAGGTCACCCTCACCCTTGAACCTGCCCTGCTTTTTCGCGGAGGCCACGGTACCGCTCACGGGAGTCCCGGCCTTCAGTACCGTCACTCCTCCCACACGGACGGATTGCGCGAGCGTGCCACTAAACGGATCGCCGACAGTACTGGTTTTTGAACTCAGTTCTTGCGCGATGCGAACGGTAAGTGCTGTCCCACTTGGCACGGTGTAGACCTTCGGCGGCGGCGGCGGAGGAGGAGGAGGGGGAGGTGGAGGAGGAGCGGCAGCTTGAGCGGGCGCGGGCGTTGGTTCCGCGGGAGCGGGTGCACTGGCGCCCGGCGCCGGCGACTGGTCTGGCGCAGGTGCGGCCGCGGGGGCTGCCGGAGGCGCAGACGAGGCGCTGTTGTCTGCCGGCGGTGTCTTATTGCAGCCACAGATTGCTAGAACGCCTAAAAGGCTAAACAACAAGACACGATGGATGAGGCCTAGGTTTCTCCGAACTAAGCTCGTATTTTCTGGATTTCTGCTTCCCTGGCTTTTCATCTTATTCCTCCTCGGAAAGTCTTCTGTTCACAGTTCGAGAACGCAGCTATAACGAGCTCGCGGCAGCGCAAAGGACTTCGACCTGTAGGGTTTCACAACCAATAAAGAACGGCTACTGTTAGTTCTGACAGTAGAGAACCTAGCAATCTCTAGATAGACTCACGTTCGGCGTGGAGATTCACGCTTGACCGCAGCTTGGCCCGAAACGTTCTCTCAATGCTCATACTGCGCAGGCCGTCCGTCGTACATGCGCCGAGAAGATTCAAGGGTGATGCTTATCTCGGCTTCGCCCAGGCGGCTTGTCGAACAAAGGCTAATGCTCGGGTCTTACCCTCCCACGAAACCGGGCCAGCACCGACAATTCTTGACACCCGTGTCCGCGCGAGATACGAGGCAGTGACCTTAACAGATGCACTCACCCACCAGAGGAGAAGAGAATGCCTGACAAAGTGAAGGAAGCCACCAAGAAGCCGAACATCCTGGTCATTTGGGGAGACGACATCGGGATTTCAAACCTCAGTTGTTACAGCCATGGGCTTATGGGCTACCAGACACCGAACATCGATCGCCTTGCCAAAGAAGGGGTGATGTTTACCGATTCGTATGGAGAGCAGAGTTGTACCGCAGGCCGGTCGTCGTTTATCACCGGGCAGAGTGTCTATCGTACAGGCTTGTCAAAAGTCGGAATTCCTGGCGCTCCCATCGGCATGAACGAGCAGCTGGTAACCATCGCAGGATGCCTCAAGAACCAGGGGTATGCGACGGGACAGTTCGGCAAGAATCATTTGGGCGACTTGAATAAGCACTTACCAACCAATCACGGCTTCGACGAGTTCTTTGGCAACCTCTACCATCTCAACGCCGAGGAGGAGCCGGAGATGTACGACTATTTTACCGAGAAGGACTTCCCGGAGTTTAGAAAGACGGTCACGCCGCGCGGCGTCCTTAAATGCTGGGCGACCGACAAAGACGATCCGACGGTGCAAGAGCGTTGGGGCCGCGTGGGCAAACAACGGATCGAGGATACGGGTCCGCTCACCAAGAAGCGGATGGAGACCTGCGACGATGAGTTCGCCGCCACCGCCAAGGATTTCATCAAGCGGCAGACCGACGACGACAAGCCTTTCTTCGTCTGGCTCAACTTCACTCACATGCACGTGATCACCCACACCAAGCCGTCGAGCCTCGGACAGGCAGGCCGTTGGCAGTCGCCCTACCATGACACCATGATCGATCATGACAAGAACGTCGGCGAAGTTCTCGACTACCTTGACGAGCTGGGCATAGCGGACAATACCTTTGTCATGTACTCAACCGACAACGGCCCACACAGGAATACATGGCCCGATGGCGGCATGACTCCGTTCCGCAGCGAGAAAGACACCAACTGGGAAGGTGCCTTCCGCGTTCCGCTGCTGGCGCGCTGGCCGGGCAAGATCAAGGAGGGCACCATCTCCACCCAGATCATCCAGCACCACGATTGGCTGCCGACCTTCCTCGCGATGGCCGGTGACCCGGATGTGGTGGAGAAGCTGAAGAAGGGATACGACACCATCGGCAGGACCTACAAGAATCACATCGATGGCTATAACCTGGTGCCATACCTGACCGGACAGGAGAAGGAGAGCCCGCGCAAGCTGTTCGTTTATCTGAGCGATGACGGCGATGTGCTCGCAGTTCGCTATGACAACTGGAAGGTCCTGTTTATGGAACAGCGTTGCCGCGGTACGCTGCAGGTGTGGGCGGAACCTTTCACCAGGCTGCGGTTGCCGAAGATTTTCAATCTTCGCACAGATCCCTACGAATTCGCCGATGTCACCTCAAACACCTACTACGACTGGTTCATCTACCATGACTACATTGTGTACGGCGCCATGGCGATCGCGAATATGTGGGCGGAAACCTTCAAGGAGTTCCCGCCGGTCCAGAAGCCGAACAGCTTCACCATCGATGACGCACTGAAAATGTTGAGCTCAGCTGCAACCGGCAGATAAAGACGAATCCAGTGTGTGGAGCGATGGCTACCAGACCCGCCGCTCCCCGCTGAATAGAACTGTCGCTACTCGATCTTGCAGCTCGCAGCTATCCGCGTTATTCGGACGTTCCTGATAAAGATGCGCCGATTCGACGCGGGGGGCTCACTCCGCGCGATTTTGCCCCGATTATGATAACCATCGGGCTAGGGTCATTGGTGGCGGCGACGGTGTCCCATCGCAGGGACCCAGCTCTTGAGCACTATGCTCAAAGGAAGACGTTCGATAGCGGAGGTTATCGCCTATTTTGTAAGCTTATTCGGAATCCTTGTGTTGCTGGCGACAATTTTTCGTCATTAGCGCGAATCGAGGCTCCTACAGGCAACTTCGTCCGCGAGCCATCTGATCAACAGGCTGAAGGCCTTCACATAACAGCTTTGAAGAGGAGCTTGAGTATATCGTTCATGGGCATGACCGTGAGAAGGAGGGGCGACATTGGGAGAACCGACGCGAGCGCAAGGTGAATAGGTTCACGCGAACCTATCGGAACAAGCTTCATTTTGTCGACGAACGCAAAGCTATTGCCCAAGTCAGCCAATGATTGAATGTCACCCGATCCGAGCAGCGGTTCGCTGGCGGTACGACGCCCCAGGATCCACTTCTGATGGAAAGATTGTGTGTACTCGGTCGCTAAGGTCCCGTACTTCGACAGGCCCTCGATCTTTGTCTCGAAAAGGTTCGGGACAAAGACAATTACGGGGATCAGAACGAACACAACCGCACAAAAGGTATACGTCGCTATCTCCAGTGCAAGTTCCGGTAGCGGCACTTTGTCATAAAGCACTGTGTTTGCCAGAACACCAGCTACAGCCAACGAGTAGGCCACAAGGATAATCCCAAAGTAACGTTGGGCTTCACCGACAAAGGCAAGCCCTCCGGCTTCATCAGGGTGTGTTGGCATAAGATGGAGATTAAGTCTACTCATTCGCCAGAGAAACTGCGCCCATAGAAACAGCCTCCAGAGCCAACGTAGAGTCAAAAATTGAAACAGCGGTATGCAAAAGAGCATGAGCCACCATCCAGCCCAGGTGAGCGCAAAGCCTGATCCGGTCCGAAGTACCGACCAGGTGGAGACGTGAACAGATGTCGACCATACTGCGAAGGCAGAGACCGCATAGGCGAGCGCGACGAAGATAACCTCGGCCATGGTTGAATCGCGCAAGGCAAGGCCGCGTGCAACGGCTGAGTCGAATTCATTGTAGTCTTGCTCGATCACCAAACCCGAGCTAACAAAGTGGTCAGCGGCATCTGCCAGGCGTGGCCCTAAGACAGTTTCAGCCAAAAGCAAAAGAGGCACGGCTAAGATAAAGCGCGCATGGACAGCGAAATCTCCAAGGAATGGCACCGGTACTTTGTGACCTACCGCAAATCCCTGGAACGCGGCCAGACCTAGAAGTACCAGCCATGTCAGGCAGATGGAAACGAGCGCTCTTCGTACGATGCGCGGAGACTTCTCCCTCATAAGCCCGAGGCGTTTCTCAATCCGATAGGTTGGACCACCTTCCGTAAGCAGTAGGTCACGGTTGGCTGTTCGCTCAGGTACAGTCATCTAGCCTCCTCAGGAAAGCGTGCCCGCTTACCGATGTGCATTGAACCCATAAGATTAGGGCAACGTGATGAACAATTCAGCCGGAAACAACGGGGCCGAGGCCATGAATAGACGTAATAAGCTTCCAGACAACGAAACGGAATATGGAAGGCAGATGGACAACAATCGAGAGCCTGCCGCCGCCATTCCACCCCGATATCCAGATCGCAGCCGCTTGGCAGCCCACGGGAGTGCTGACAATCTTCCGTTGGCGACAAACCGTCGCGAGAAGCTGGGGGAAACCCGGATCGCATACCTGTCATCCACGAGTGCTCCGCCGCGGAAACTGCTCTGGCTGTTGCTTTCGGTCATCTGCGCGACACAGGCGCAGGCTTCCAGCCGTTTGAAAACGGACGTCGTCTTCATGAAAAATGGTGACAAAATCACCTGCGAGATACGGTCGCTCGAGCAAGGCCAGCTTACGGTAAAGCAGGATTACGCGAATTCCACGGTTGTGTTCGACTGGGGTAAAGTCGACCATATTCAGACTCACCAGCCTTTTGTAGTGGTCGACAACCGAGGCGATGCAACCAGCGGCAGTATCTCCGAGAATACTGATGAGCACATCGTCAATGTCAACGGTGCCGTTAGCAAGAATATTCCACACGATGAGGTTGTGAGCATCCAGCAAACTGGCGAGACATTCACACGCCGTCTGCGAGGAGACGTCGATTTAGGACTCAGCTTTGCCCAGTCGAATGCACAGAAGAACCTCACGCTAGAGGGAGACCTGACTTACCAGGCCACGACACACCTTGCATCAGCGACTTCCAGCTCACAGTTTTCCAGCCAAAAGGAAACCAACGACACAAACGAAACGACAGTCAAGACTGAGTACTTCAATCAGCTCCGCAGGTCCGACTGGTACGGAGGAGCCATTGCGAACTTCCTTTCGAGCTCAGAACAACAAATCGATCTGCGTTCTACGCTCGGTGGAGCAATCGCTATTCGCCCAATCTATACCAACAAATCAAACCTTTCGCTGATCGCGGGTTTGGCCTTTACTTCAGAAAAGGACAAATCGAATAGCGAATCCACTGCGAACAAGCGCAGCCTTGATTCTGCAATCGCCGCTCAGTTTTCTACTTTTCGCTTTGATTCGACAACGTTTGATACCACGCTATGGGTCTATCCGAGTCTAACCACCCCCGGGCGAGTTCGAATGACGCTGAATCAGGACGTTTATTATAAGTTCTACAAAGATTTCTACATCCGTGCGAGCTTCTACGACAATTATGACAATCGGCCGGTAGTGGGAGCACCGCAAAATAACCTGGGACTATCCTCCACCGTCGGATGGTCGTTTAGATAAGGAAATTCTCTGTGGAACCGATGGTCGAATGATGTCCCAAGCAGATCCGCCGAGAATGCCTACGCGCCCACCAAGGGGTCACACACGCCCACAGTTGGACCCACTTCGCTCCACCGTACACCGGGACGGCGCGATTGCGTAGCTGTCAGTTCTTACAGGGCAGCATCTAGTAATTCTTCTAGTATTCCGGCTGACAACGGTTACGTTTGCGATCGCTATAAGCGGCCTCCCAATTTGTTCCTCTGAATGTTTTCGTCGATCCCTATGGAGTGCATCAATAAGCTCCTGCAAAAACTGGCAATTTACTGCACCGAACCGATCGAAGATGTCTTAAACTGTGCTAGCGTTTTGACGAGGCTTCTAGAGCACTAGCGTAAAAGTATGAAGAGGAAACTGGTAGTAGTTGCAGTTTCCTGCCATTTCAAGGCACCATTCACTGTCGAGCGACAAAGATCGTTTTCGAATGGGAGCGTGAAGAATGAGAAAGCCGCGTATATTCCTGGCCGATGACCACGCCATGCTTTTGGATGCATTTCGAAGGATGCTGGAGCAGGAATTTGATGTTGTAGGAACTGCCGCTGACGGCCTCGAACTCCTCGAGTCTGCACCGAAGTTGCATCCGGATCTGGTTGTGATTGATCTTGGCTTGCCCCTGCTGAGTGGTGTGGATGCCGGTCGTGAGCTCAAAAAGCTGCTGCCTCAGACGAAGATCCTGGTAGTTACGGTCAACGAAGATGCGGCCGTAGCGGAGGCGGTACTGGGCGATTGGGCATCCGGGTACTTGTTGAAGAAATGCACCGGGTCAGAATTGGTCAAGGCACTCCGGGAACTCTTGATGGGCCGGTCATATGTCACGACGCTGATATCCAGAGGATCCACTGACCCACTGTTCTCCCGTCCGGAAGCTCATGGCCGGAAATTGCTCACCCCGCGTCAGCGCCAAGTTCTGCAACTACTGGCGGAGGGCCACTCGATGAAGGAAGCAGCCTATTTGCTGAAACTCAGTACGAGAACGGTAGCCTTCCACAAGTACAAAATCATGGCCAGCTTGGGTATGCACAGTAATTGTGAACTCCTAAAATTAGCCATACGGGAACAGCTGATCCCAATGGCTTAAGAGACCTCTTGGGCGTCGTTGCGCATCGGTATCGGCGCCTCCGCAATCACGAGTGTTCCTCCACCCGGTTCTGATTCGACGGATAGCCACCCTCCCAGGCTCGCTAATCGCTCTTCCATGGCGGACAAGCCGAGGCCGGCCGAGGCATCTGCAACGCTAAAGCCAACGCCGGAATCCTGAATGTTCATCCGGAGCCATCCCGGTTTCTCATCGAGTGTGAGTTGGGCTCTGTTCGCCTTGCTGTGCCTGACTATGTTATTGAACGCTTCTTGAGCAACCCTGTAAAAGCAAAGTGAAACTTCCGGGGAAAAGCGGCCTGAGACTGCATCTACCTGCAAATCGATTTCCAGACCGTAAGTTTGTGAAATCTGCCGACACAGCTCTTTTAGGGCAGCCTTGAGGCCGAGGTGCTCCAGTTGGGAAGAGTGCAAGCGGTGAGACAAATTGTGGACATCGGAGACCAGCGAATTCAAGCTTTCCACCGAACTGTCGAGATCAGCACGGTTCTGTACAGGTTCAGCCGGAAGTTGACCGCGATACAAATCGAGCTGCACCACGGCAAGAGAAAGGCGCTGGCCGATGTCGTCGTGGAGCTCCCGCGCAATGCGCCGGCCCTCTTTCTCACTCTCATCAATGATCCGTCTTGTAAGCCGCCTGACCGCTCGCTCAGAGCGTTTTCGCCGCCGTATTTGAATTGCTAATAAGACGATGAGAGCTGATTGGAGTACAAGAAGCGCGGCTACTGCCAACAACAAAGTCTTATGGGCTTCCCAAACGGTCGGCTGGCGGTACATGACGACCGTTCCTGCCGGCAATCGATCCTCTGGAATATGCCACTTCTGCAACTGCCGCCAATCCACAACCACGTGATTAGGGGGCCCTGGCTCTATTGGCAAATTGGCGACCGTCTCTCCCTGTAGGATCCGCAGCGCCAATTTTGCTGCTTGGCGCGCAGATGCCTCTACCTGAAAGAGGCTGCCGCCGACAATGCCACAGCCAATTACGGTGTCAAATATCGAGTAAACGGGCGCGTTGGAAGAAGCCACGATGGATGGGCAGACGTTGGCTGTAACGTAACTTTGACCGCTGGAATCCCGGAAGAATGTACTGAATAAAATAACGCTGTGGCTGGGAAGTTGTCCGATACGGTCAAGTAGCAACGCAAACGGAAGATCGGTCAGATAGGTAAAGGCGACCTTACCTGCATACGGCTTGAACTCGCCTTTTGCTTCATTCCGAAGTACCAACTCATTTGAGGTGGAACCTCCGATATAGAAGATTTCACGCGTATCCGGTTGTAATCTCATGATGAGATCCACGGTACGAGAGAAGTTGGGGATGAAGGATCCGTGAACGCCTGTGACGTTCGGCGGCAGTTTCGACGGGTAGAAACGCAAGTCTACCTCTGAAAATACAATCGGCACTGATGGAAAGAGTTGCTCACCGTATTGCAGTAAGAAACTAAGGGGCCGGGGGCCGACAGTCAGGAGCAGATCTATGCGTTGGCCCGCATACTTCTGACGAATCCTCTCTGCAAGGGTTTGAAAATCGATATCCAGCCGTGTTTCCTCAATATATTCGTCGAAGATCTGATATCGGAGGTCTTGTCCAATCGTCTCCTGAATTGCCTTTGCGGCAAGGATATTCGCGGGGAGGCGTGGGCCTTCCATATGAAGAACCAGGATGTTTTTCGTTTTCTGGCATAGCGCGGTCAATGGTAGGGCAATTGCTAGCAGAATAGACGCCCCGCGGAGCCAGGCCTTCATGAGCTAGAGGTTACACTGCGGCTGCGCAGCTGCTCGAGACTGCAGGTGGTAAGGCGGGGGTTCATTGCCCGGCGGACGCCGCAGAAAGCTTGTACCAGGAACCTGCTTGAGCGTTGATGAACGCAACATCGCCAGGGATCGCTGAATTCGGACGCACCGTAGACTGGTACTGATACCACTCGGTAACCTTGTTAAGAAACTGAAGAACCTCCTGCTGATCGAATGGAGGGGTCGGGCTGCCCATGGCAGCGTTGGACCCGGCAAGGACCAGGGTTATCACACAAGCAGTGCTGCAGGTAGTTGTCCGCCTGACAAGCTGCTTTGCCCGAATCAATAACCGAGGCGACAAGGTTGACTCCCAACTTCTCCAGGCGTTGATGGTACCGCTGGCCGGTGCCCTTGCCACCTTCCAGCTCTGGAAGACCAGGACGCCGAGTTCGCCAGAAAAGAACCAGCCCCCTGTCGTATTCGAGCTCCGGTCGAGCGATCAGCACGGTTGCGAGGTTTCACAACCTAGCTGCTAGCTATATCACGGGAAGCGCGAGCATATCCACATCTTCTATTGCCATCAAGACGACCCTTCCTGGCGCTATTCATCTCGTGGGGCCGCCACAAATCCGCGGTCTTTCCGGATATTGAAATACATGGGGTGTTGACGGGCACAAACCCACAACTCATGGAGAGAGAAACAGGACTACCTGTTACTTCTGACAGCTTCCGGCTCTCTTGTAATGAACTTATCTTTGGAGCTACACGAAGAGTGAAGTACGGGCCTGAAGCTGCGAGGTTGGGATCGAAGGTGAACTGGAATGCCTGTTCTCCCATGTCGCTTTCTAAATTTGAACCCGGACCTCTATTCGGGGGCGAAATGGAAAAGAAGCGGCCTCGCATCTTGTTGGCTGGTATTTCTATGTCCCTCCTGGCTACTTATCACAAACTTCTTTGCCAGGAGTTTGAGATCGTTGGCACGTCAGCCGACGGCCGCGCTCTTATGGCTACGGCGATCCAACTCCAGCCCACTGTCATTGTGGTTGACCTTGCGGTACCGTTGTTGACCGATGTGAGTACCCGTCAGGAATTAAAGAAGCTGATACCGCAAACAAAATTCCTCGTGATCGCGGAGAAGGGGGATCTTGACGTTGCATTGGAGACGCTACGTGATTGGGCCTCCGGGGTCCTGCTGAAACGGACCGCAAGGAGGGAGCTTCTTCGCGCGCTACGAGAGCTGATGGCGGACAAACTGTACGTATCGGCATCCCTTGATCAAGGCCTAAAAGGTATACAGAAGCACAGCTCGCCGACCGCGCCCGAGAAGGTACTCACGCGCCGCCAACGCGAGGTACTGCGACTGCTGGCTGAAGGCAAGACAATGAAAGAGGCGGCCGACATTTTGAACCTGAGTATGAGCACCGTGGCGTTTCATAAGTACAAGATCAAGCGGACCTTTGGCCTTCGCAGCAACGTAGAACTGCTCAGACTTGCCATCCGTGAAAAATTGGCCTCGGCCGAATAAATCTCCGCGATGGCTGTCACTTTTCAGCGTTCGGTGAAAAGGGTGAACCTGTGCAAACAGAGGTATGCCCCTCCGCTCGCGCGCATACATGAAGACGAAGTACGTATTAAGAGTGCAGTAACAAGCTGCGGCAGCTCGCTTTCGCTGCCCAAAGGAGTATCTGTCTTGTCAAACCGGAAAATCACGATCCTTGCGACCCTATTGGGGCTATTCCTGCTGTGTGCAACGGGTTCAAGTCACGCGCAGGCAGTGCCGCCTTTACGTGGTGTTTACTCACCGGCCTTCACAGCAACCAATTCAGGTGTCATGCCCGAGCCAGGGTTAACCTACGCCAACACTTTTATGGACTATTCTTTTGATCAAGTGAATTGTCCCGTATGCGGGAACATTCCCAGCAAGATCAACGTGGCGCTATTCGCCGACGTCAACGTTTTTCTGTGGGTAAGCAAGAAGAAGATTCTGGGCGCCAACTATGCACTTGTGGCTGGCCTGCCGTTCACTAACAGTTCCCTCTCACTAGCCGGATTGGGTACCGTCGGCGGGGGAGGCGGGTTTTCCGACTCCTACGGTCCGGACAAGCCGCTCTTCGATAGGACGTGGGTACTGCCGGATCTGGAAGAAGTGAAGTAGCCTGCTGCGCAGGAAACCGGGTCAGTCGAGGGTGCAAAGTCAAAGCGATGATGCTCCCTGGGGTTTGGGAGCTCTTTAAGGAAAGGAACTAGCAGGAGCAACAAACGGCCACAATCCCCCGTCACCCCCGACTGCAGATAACGACTGCGCTTTCCCGCGCCATGCGAATGCTATACGGGTCGTCATTTCTGCAATCAACCTCGGTGATTGTTAGGGTTGGCCCTAGCTACCCTAAACAGCGGCAACTTAAGTGTCTGTTCTTTGCTCCCTGTTGGATCGCCCCAACGCCTTGCCAACAGGCAGGCAATCTATCGCTTGAACCGCGTTAACACTTATGATGTGTGCAGAGGCGATCACCATGAAAGGCAACGCAGACGATGAAAAGAGCTTTGCTCGACGCAAAGTTGCTCTGGTAGTTGGCTCTGACGAAGCAGTTGCGGGGATCGTGCATAAGGTTCTTCCGAGCTGGAAAGTCGTGCGTGTGGACAAGAACACTTCTGCTCTCGAGATGCTGCGCGAGAAGCCCTATGATCTCGTCCTCACCGGCGATGAAACTTCGGCCAAAGAAGACGTGGACCTGCTACGGCAAATCCGCATTGCTCGTCCGCATACGCAGATGATCATCCTCACAAAACAAAGTACGCCCGCCGACGTTATCGCTGCAATGCGAGAACGAACGTTCAGTTATTTTTCGGAACCATACTCGATGGCCGATTTCACCCAGATGCTGCAGCTGGCGACAACCGGACCGGTATGGGACGAGGGCATCGAGATTGTGGCTGCCACACAAGCGTGGATCCGGCTACTGGCGCGATGCGATATGAAGACCGCTAATCGGCTCCTGCAATTTATCCATGAAATCGCTGACCTTCCCGAGAAAGAGAGAACTGCGGTAGGCACGGCCTTCCGTGAGCTTTTAATGAACGCAATCGAGCACGGAGCCCGCTTCGACCCCAGCCAGCACGTCGAGATTGCTTACCTGAGAACGAAATACGCGGTGGCTTGCCGGGTGAAAGATCCCGGGAAGGGCTTCTCCCTTGAGGAACTTCGGCATGCAGCCATCACCAATCCTCCCGATGCAGCCCTGCTTCATTTGGAGGAGAGAAAGAAGCAGGGGTTACGACCCGGGGGCTTTGGAATCCTCATCGCGAAGCATGTCGTTGACGAAGTGATCTATGGGGAGTCCGGAAACGACGTAATCCTGATCAAGTATCTTGACGGACGGAGCCATTCGCCGGAGCCGCTGGAGTCTCAAGCTAAAGATCCAGCCGGGCCGTAGCAAAGCACAACTTCAGAACCACAGCCACAGGGCGAATGCCCCCGGACGGAGATCTGAGGGAGAAACGAGAAGGATAGCGTCAATCAGGATTGATAAAGTCAAGGAAATCGGTCACGGTATCGGGCAACCCCGCTTCCCATTGAGCGATAAGGTTCAGGATCGCCACTTTTTCTTTCGCTAACGCGGTCTCGGGATGGAGTGCTCCATCCCGCACCACGTAGGTCTTGGCGTTCCAATGGCGACTTTTCCGCCCTGCCTTCACATGCCAGGCGGCGTCTCCGACATATCTCCAGCCCGTCACCTCGTATCCACCCAGAGCGCCCCTTCGGCTAACAAAGGATCTTGGTGTAGGCAGCATCGATTTACCTCCTTCGCCTACAGATGGCGCAACCCGCTCGATGAAGGTACATCCGGTTGGCGGCTGCGTTCCTCTCGGCTAATGCTTCTCTGAGCTGAAGAGTTCGCTGCGCGAGGACCTCGGCTTCAGCGAAAGAACGGGCTGGCGGCTGTGACTGCTTTCTCCATTCCTCGAGAGTAGCGTCGTAGTGCTGTTTCAATTGTTCGCCCACGGCACATGGGACGAGGTCGCTGAGCCCCGCGGGTGACATAGCGGAATAGGACGTCTTCTTTGGCGAAGGCTTCGTTACCTCGAAGGTGGTATCAGGAACGTCGTTCATGAGGTCCGGCTCCTAGTCCGCTGTGACTCCCGGCTGAGGGCCCTATTTGCCATACAGCCGGGGTGAAATGAAATACTGCCAGCGAGTTGTTCGACTAAAGCTAGGATTATCCAGTCAGATCTGATCGAACAACTAGCACTGTTGCTAGTGGAGGAACCAAAAAACCAGAGGGCCACGTTTGGCCCCACACGTTACGATCGGATGCTTGCCCCGGTCTCTTGCGCAATCATCTGGGTGCAGCTGAGGCCCGCGCCTGCGGTTCCCTGCCCTACTATAATTCGCGGTAGTTCAAGAGGATCAGGCCGACCACTGCCAGACAAAGCGGAGAGAGGTAGCCGGAAACGGAGGCCATACGGCACTTGGGTAACCGTAGCTCCAGCCATCGGCCCCAACCTGCCGTAATGCCTACGAGAGCAATCGATGTGTGGCTCATCTCCGCAAGCAGCGCCTGTTTCGCATCCGTAGGTGAATGTTGGTGGGTTAATAACATGGCGGCGCCCGCAGCGCACATTGCTGGGAAAACGTATGTAGCCCAACGGGCGCGCAACTTGCCGGCCTGCACGGCACATTCGAAGACGGCGAAAGCCAAGACCATGAGCGCCCCGAAACGATGTTGTAATACATCGGGGGCGTAGAAACTCTGCCAGAAGGGACGCGGCCCGAGAGGCCAGTTCTCTGGATCGGCGCGTAAAACGATGAAAATTGCAAGACCGACAAAGGTCAACGGCCAGAAACGGGCCCAGCGCGCCCACCGGTACCGGCTGATCAACGCCAGCAGTCCCGCGATTAGCACAATCAACCCTGCCCAATGATGGTTGTACTCCGACCATTCTTTGTCGTTGGTGTCGCTGCCGACGGTAGCAACGAATTGACTCTCCTGCACGGCTACCGCGATCGAGCTTGGAGGAGCCAGGGCTGTTACGGGAGGGCTGGTCATCCGCGGCGGTTCCGGATGCATGCGCGCGTAGATCTCAGCAGATGTCGGTCTACCCTGGAGGGCGACATCCACTGCTGGCGGCTGAGACGTCAGCGAGGCAGCGGTCAATACGGCAAGAAATCCCAACGCGATCTCCGCTTCGCCGACACGGCGTAGCCTAGCCAGCAAAGGTTCCGGATCGCCGGCCAATCTTCGTACCAGGAGCCAATTGCCCGCGCCAAGTGTAGCCATTACGAGTACAAGACAGCACTTGGTGACTACCATAACGCCATACGTAGTCCCATATACCCCACTCCACGAGCCCACGTAGGACCACGCCAGGCCCGCCCCGGCCAGCACCAGAGCCGAAGCGCCGAGCAAGGCCATCCGGGAGTAGAGTTGGGTTAGGCGCCGCGCCTCCTGCACGCTTTCGGTTCGGCCTAAGGAAATGAGTAGATATGGCATGGCGCCGAGCCACGCGGCTGTGCCCAGATGGTGGGTCGCGGTGAGGATGACCATCACCACACGATGATCGATACGCGCCGCAGAATGGCTGGTGGAGACGGCGGCCGCTATCAGCAACAGGCTTAGTAGCAGGATGGCCACCGTCGCTTTGCTGCTTTTGTTCCGCGCAGCCATCGCGATGCCGATCGCGACGAGAATGGCGAATGTGTCGGCCCGGAAGAAATTGGTTGTTAGTACATCCTTGAGCGCCAAATCAGAGCCGCTCATCAGGACGGCGCTGGCCGCTGAAACCATAACCAACTCGGCAGAAATCAGCGCGACGGCGGCCATCTGGAGATACTTCCGACAAGAGCGTTCAACTGCTACGCTCGCTTTAGCCGGTTTGGCCACAGCCACCAGAAAGGCGACGCCTCCGAGCAACAATGCTTCAAAAGACAGCGTTGCCGCACGGGCCAGGACAGTGAGCAGATCAATATCGCGGAGAAACCACAACACGCTTATCGTCCTCGGGTGTCACTTTATTTGGAAAGGCAGCTTGCCGCGGGTGACGTGCCCGTCAATGGCCAGGACCTGCCAGCGCAGCTCGTAAGCTCCTTTGACAAGCCCGGTCAACGTGGCGGACAGCAATCCGGGCGCGGGCTGGCTCCCGATGGGGATCTTCGCCAACTTACCGCCGGGGGCAAGTAGCATCAGGGTCGAATGCTCCATATCGATCCGCGAATTGTATCTAAGAAGGACGGCAACATCCGGGCCAGCAACGGTGCTGTTCTCTTCTGGTTGCGCACTCACTAAGACAGCGTGCGCCAACGCCACCCTGGGAGCCACGCTTGCCATTCCGCAAATAGTGATGACTGCGGCCGCACAACAAGAGGCCAGTCTGATAATTACTCTACGCATGCCGATGTTCTCCTGATCATTCCTACTTCGAGATCGGCGCAGCCGCTTGTTCGATTGGCAGGTCAACGCTAATGGCGGCATGGTCGGACAGCGGGTCGCTGAATGCCTGATTGGCTTCGCTCATGGTGCGGGCGAAGTGAGGGGCAAAGCGATAGGAGTCTGCCGACCCGGGGTCACCTTTGAGATAGGCCTTCACAAATACCCAGTCGAGCCGGTATTTCCCGACGATGCCGACCGTTCGCGGTAAGGCGAACGTGGTCATAAAGCCCTTGCTACCGCGCTCGTTCGAATTACCTAGGGTTCCCTGGCGGCCGCTTACCGAGAATGCGGCATCCCCGCGGTAATCGAACCGTGCCTGGTCATCAAAGCGGAATTTGTCCAGCTGCTTGAAAAAGCCCTGTTCCGGGTTGGCCGCCAACAACGGAACACCGGATGCGGTTGGGTCACTCTGAAATTTTGTTGTCTTGAAGGCAAGCCCAGCGATATCCATGCCGAACCCCACGCCTGTCGCATATTTAACCCCTTTTGTGGCCCAATACGAAGGGGAATTGAGCTTTTTCAGCACGGCCGATTTTATGCTGAGCACCGAGCCATCGGCCCCAGTCGTGTTCATATCCCCCGCAACAACCACTGGATGAGCAATCGGTTTAATGAGGTCGAGGATTTCATTCATCTGCTTCACTCGACCCTTGGGCGTTGTACGGTTCTCGAGGTGAGCTGCAATGATGGTGACTTGCCCTCCGGGAAGGCCTGGTACATCGATGGTTGCCACCAGGTTGGTGCGCCCTCCGCGGCGGACCTCGCGTACGATCTCTTCCCCGAAGACGAGGCTTGCGCCTTTACGTTTTCCGGCTTCGATCGAACCGTACTTCTTCTCGCCGTTGTACCAGTCGTAAGCCTGATACTCAAAGGGCAGCACCTTCACGTCTCGAAGAGGATAACGAGAGAGAATGGCGGAACCATGCAACCCCAGCAGACGGGTCTTGTCGACGCTAAAGAGGTCTTCCAATTCCTTACGTTCGTTTTGGTTCTCCACATTTGCGAACGACTGGGTACCTAATATCTTGGGATCGACTTCTACAAACTCGACACCATAGGCCCAGTTCATCTTGAGAGCGTCGGCAAGGTCCTTTACCACGGCCTGGTAGTCACTTCTCTTCATGCCCCAGTCGACCTCATTCAATACCAGAATGTCTGCCGACTGAAGGACGTCCATCTGCGCGCGCAGCACATCGTCCTTAGCCTTCTCGGCGCTGGTATTGCCGGCGGCCTCGCCGTGCACTCCGCTGATGAATGCCTGCTGGTCGGTCAGCAATAGCTTGATCTTGTCGAGTTCGATTCCGCGCTCGATATTCCATTCAACCAGGCGCAACGATGGCCCTAAACCTTTAAGGTCGGGGCGAAGCGGCTTTGTGCCGTTGAAATAGGCCTCGTTGTTGATAAAGGGGGTCGTTAGCAACGTGTGGAGTTTGGCGGCCAGCGCAGGTTCTACGTTTTCTTGCTCGCCTAGAGCAACGAGTTCCTGGTAGGTCATCATCGCAGGCTGGGATGTGCGCGTATAGTCGCCACCGGATCCATCCTGCGCGGAACCTGCGGAACACAAGATCAGTGACACGAACAGGGCGAGTTGGACGCCAACGAAGCGGAGCCGACTGGCTTCCGCTGGAGGCGTTTCCTTCAGATACGTCTTGAGCGTTTGCTTTGAGTTTGTCACAATTTTGATCACTTTAGCGCGCACAGAGGCATTGATTGTTTCGTCATAAGACCCACTTGTGCAGACAGGATCAGTCTATAAAGTGAACTTCCGCCCGCATACTAGTAGAACTGGCAGGTGCGCATGGAAATTAGCTCAGCCGAGTCATTCCTGGACCCTTAAGGATCCTCGGCCAATCAGCCACGCTGCCTGGTACCACAGTGGGCTCCGACTGCGCCGCCTGCAACAGGTCTCCCCGGTCTCTTGTAGTCTTACCAGTATGCCGCCTAAGCAGTCACGAGATATCATGACGTACATATTCAAGGGCAACCTACGCCGAAGCCCTCATGATCCTGCAGTCCTAGGGCGCGGGTTCGTTGAAACTGCCTTTTTGGGGCTCCGGTGAGGTAAGTGGCGGTTACCATCTGTACTCACAGTTTGTTCCGGTGGCTTTTAGTGTCTCTCTGCCTTTGTTCAGTGGGGGGATCCACTAGCTGTGCGTTTGCGTCTACCCCTCCCGAAACTAATTTGATGCCTCTGATGAATACGCCCGGAGACACTTTGCCGGAGGCTCCAGCCGCGCAAATCCCGGTAACTGAAAAAGGCCTGCCGCTGGCGATCCTCAAGGATCAGGTCGCGGTTTGGACGAGCCCAGTGCGGATCAGGGCACACGATTTGATTTGGCTGCTTCCTCTCAGCGCGGCAACAGGTTTGACGCTGGCAACCGACACCAACGCAATGCGCGACCTTTCGCGTAATCCGAGCTTTAACAAAGACTGTGTAAACGCTTCAAATGCCCTACTCGGCGGTGAAATTGCCATACCTGTAACGCTTTATGGTGTGGGACTCTTCAAAGGCGATGCGCACGCTCGAGAGGCGGGCATTTTGGGCGGCGAAGCCCTCGCCGATAGCGTAGTGCTGGACCAGGTCACGAAAATCATCTTCCGGCGTGAGCGCCCTCGCTACAATAATGCTGCAGGCGACTTTTTTTCGTCGAACGCCGGCAAGAATAATTCGTTTCCTTCTTCGCACAGCATGTTGGCCTGGACAGTAGCAGGAGTAATCGCGGGAGAGTACCCGTCGAAGTGGGTACAGTTGAGTGCGTATTCTCTGGCTTCGAGCGTAAGCCTGATGCGGGTCCTGGGACAGGAGCATTTCCCGACGGACGTCCTAGTGGGAGGCGCTGCGGGATGGCTCATCGGGCACTACGTCTTCAAGAAGCATTCAGCGCATCCCTTGACAAAAACGGCTCACGGGAAGTTCTGACTCCTTTGCCGTCCCAAGGTCGAGCCGACCCGGATTTCCTGTACTTGGCTCCATCCACGACTGCGTGTGCGGCTTTCATTGAGGAAAGCCGCATGAGGTTGGCCAACGCCAACAAGGTCCACAGGAAATCCGGGGATCAGCGTTCACTGAATGATCGGGATCGCATTGGCAAGCTGCAAATCCACCAGCAAGCTCAGACGGTTGTCGACCTGGATGAACTTCGCGGCCTGCTTGGCGCCGATCGCCTGCTTGAACTTAGGATAGTACTCAGATCTAAGGTCGGTTCTTGACTTGTCGAACTTCAGCATGCGAGCCATCAATCCGTCGGCCTGACCGTCAGTCAGGGTGTCATATTGTGCGCCGTAATCCTTAATCGCGCTCACCCGCTGATCTCCCAGGATCTGCTGCTTGTTGGCGTACTCACGGTATAACGGCCAGAATGCCTTTGCGTCGGCGTCATTAAACTGCATGGTGTGTGCAATCACATCGGTCTTTTGTGCCTGAACATCCGATCGCAACAAGGCGATATCCGTATCGATTCCGGACTGGTCCGCGGTTGCGGTTTGGGCTATGGCTCCCGAGGCCGCTAACAAAACGGCCGACATCACAATAAGTCGCATTTCCTTCACTGGCTTAATCCTCTTTCAGGGTAGTAAGATGCTGGTCCCGCGGCGCGTTTAAGGCGAGCCTTGCACCAGGTCGGCTCGCCCACACCCGATTCATCGTGACATCCGGGACCGGTTGTGTCACCTGCAAGTTTTGCTAGTATCCTCTGGCGCCGGTAAGAAGTACACAGCCGGTTTGCCCGAAGACACGGAAAACTCCCACCGCACCAGCAGTTCCCCAAGCCGCTCACTTCGAATTTTCAAAACCCGGGCGGTTGGCTCGAATGATGGCGGAGAAGTCAGCATATTTATCCGCGGCTCTCGCAATCGCATTAATGTGTGCGCCGCTTTTCAGGTCCTTAAACGCGAGCCCGTCCGTGACCAGCCGGTCGCGGTCGTATAGCAGTTCATCCAATGTGCCGTTCACTAGAAATTGGTAGTTCCAGGGCTGAGGCTTGGCGACTTCTGATGAGATTTGCTTGTCAAGAGTAGTGGTGCAGTTGCGCGTCAGCGCGTTGTACCATTCGGGATGATCTTTCAACTGATTTAGATAATCGACGTAGGTGAGAAAAATGGCCCGCGCCGACTCTGGTCCCATCTTAGCTCGATAAAGAAATACCTCTTCATCCTTTCTAAAGTTGGTCCGGAGACGGATAACGTCGCGTTCATCGGCGACCACGAAAATCAGTTCATATTGTCGAAAAAATCCCAGGATCGCCGAATACGCTTGGCCGGGCTTGTAACGGGCTTCAATGGAAAACGCGACGTGTTGGTCATCCCCGAACTGGAAGCTGAGGATCGGATGACCGATCCACCGAACGCCCCAGGTGGTGAAAAACAGGTCCACACCGCGGAGGTCCGAGAGATTTACCGCACGATCGCTCCAGCAGTCGCTGTAGTCGGTTTCGGAGCGGTAGTCGCAATTACGCAAATTGTGGATGATCATTTGATCGCCGTGCATCTCGAACCAAGCCGACCTATCCACATCAGCTTGCCAGGGTCCGCTATTTGTCGGTTTCAGGTTCAGCCACCAGGCAAGCACCAGGCAAAAACATCCGAAACATAACAGCGACGCTCGAATCTGTAGCTTGTACTTAGCCAAGATCACGACGAGGATCGCGGCGTATAAAATCGTCAACGGTATCCGCAGGCCAGGTGTGCGGACATCAATGTAGACGGCCGCCATAGCCCAGAGAGAAAGCACCGCAAGAACAAACCAGACGAGCGCAAGGCCTAATCGGGTCAACCACCTGGCGGCCGGTCCCGGTGCGAGGTCTGCCCCTGCAACGGTGGTGCTCATGAGCGCCTCTGCGCAAATTTCACGCACTCGCAAATCAAATCGCTGGAAGACGGACGAGACGCCAGTTCTAAAGACGAGTCACGTTGCTGTAGTCGCATTTACCTTCCCCTATGGAGTCATCGGCTCGTTTCCGGATTTCGCTCCCAACGGCATATCCACTGCGATTCGGACGCGACTAGCCCACGGATTCCCTTTTCCTGCTGAAGTGATTAGACCCCCACGCAGAGAATGAAAAGACTGGCAATACTACCAGGGTACGGAAAAAAAACTGGCCATAACGCACCGGCCAGGTTCGACCGTGTGTCAGTCTTGCCGGCGGATCGGGCCTTGAGGTCTATCGCAGCACCTGTCAAACGTTTGGGCTCTCTCTTGTAGTTTTGCCAGTATCGCCGTCGCCGCGAATGGGCAAATATCGTAGCGCATGCAAGGCAGCGCATGAGAATGAGGAAGCCGATGAAAATCAATTTTGGGGTTAAATCCGTCTCCACCATACCCGCCATTCTGGCGGCTTTGATGATAAGCGTGGCTGGGAACGCGACGATGCAAGGCCAGACTGTCCAGGGTGTGATCAACGGCCGAAGCGGCGCTACCATGACCCTGCAGACAGTCGACACGCCCAAGCTCGTGGTATTGCTTACGCCGACTACTGAAGTGGACGAAGTGCAGGGCGTCTTAAAAGCGCGAAAAAAGCAGATGGCCGTCACCTCCTTGATCCCCGGCCTTCCCGTACAAGTGCAGGGAACAACAAATGACCAGGGCCAACTGGTGGCAGATAGTGTCAAATTCAAAGGCAACGATTTGAAAGCCGCTATGGATGCCCAGGCTGGGCTGCAACCGACCGTAGCAGCACAGCAGGCTGACCAGGCAAAGATCGCGGAGAACCAGCAGTCTTTGGCGGCGCAGCAAGCGGCCCTGGCGGCACAGCAGGCGCAGCTGAGCGCGGCAGATCAGAAGATTGCTGCCAATAAGGCCGCCATAGCGGCCGCCAACAAACGCTTCGGCGAGTTGGGCGACTACAACATTCTGGGCGAAGTGACCGTCCTCTTCGGTAACGGCCAAACTACAGTAGAACCGCAATATAAACCTCAACTGTCGAAGCTGGCTGAGCAGGCACTCACCGTCACCGGTTACGTTATCCAGGTGAAGGGATACGCCTCTTCAGTAGGCTCTGCGTCGCTGAACCAGAGGTTGAGCGTCGAACGGGCCAACGCCGTTACCCAGTATCTGGAGCAGGACGCCAACGTTCCCCTGACCAACATGCTTGCCCCCGGCGCCATGGGGACGGCCGACCAGGTAGCTCCCGACAAGACCACGGAAGGGCAGGCGGAAAACCGGCGCGTGGTAGTCATGATCCTGCAAAATAAAGGCATAGCCGGTTCGTAGGAGACACAGTCGACAAATGAGGAAATCGATGAACAGACAGCTCGTGCATGGCTTAGGCAATTCCAGAATCTCACTCTCTCTGACGACAACCTTCGCTTTCCTCCTTCTCTTTGCTCCTACGGCCATGGCGCAGAACGCTGACCTGCAAGCTAAGCTTGCGCAGATCAAGGTGGCATCCGCGGCCAATAAACAAGCCCTGTCGCATTACAATTGGCAGGAGTCGGTGACTACCAGCATCAAGGGAGAGGTCAAGAAACAACAACTCTTCCTGGTGAGCGTTGGACCCGATGGTCAGCAGCAGAAGAGCGAGATAAATGCCCAGCCAGCTCAGGCGAGCGGCGGCCCGCTGAAGCGGCACATCATCGCAAAGAAAACGGCGGAGTTCAAGGACTATGGCGAGCAAATTGCCGACTTGGCGAGGCGATATACCCAGCCGGATCCTGATCGGCTGCAACAGGCCTACCAGCAAGGAAATATCTCAATGCAGTTAGGCGGAGGGGAAAATACGACGACCCTCGTCATTAAGAACTACATCAAACCCAACGATTCGGTAACTCTTACATTCAACAAGCAAAACAAGGCGATTCAAAGTATACGGGTCGCGAGCTACCTCGACGACCCTAAGGATGCTGTGACCATTGCGGCCCAGTTCGCCAAGCTACCTAACGGCATAAACCACGTGACCGGCACGCAGATCAACGGCGCCAGCAAGCAATTGACGGTTGTAACTCAGAATTCCAACTATCAGCCAATTTAGAACTGGGGTTTCGGCGCCTATCGATTACCAAACGTCCAGCTGAGCCCGGAACTAGTCCCGTAGTCGCTGCCGGAAAGTGTCGGAGGCGGCTGATTGTCCCAGTTGCCATAAAACGAAACATTCCACGACAGGTCGCTGAAGAGCTTGACGTAATAAGATGCGTTAAGATTCGCCCGAATGCGCCCTGGTTCTGAGATTCCCGGCAGGACGACAGCAGAGACATCCAGATCCGTTTTCTTGAATCTGAAGATTTTGAGCTCGGAGTCGATAAGGCCGGCAGCCGCATTTTGCGCCCCTTGTCGCACTGTATAGGTCTTATATTGCGCATTCTGCCAGGCAAAACCGGCGAGCACGTAGAGGCTCGCCTGGTTGCTATTCCGCAGATAACGCCCTATACCTCCCCCAAGAGTGGTCTGAAGATCGATTCCCTGCACCGAACTTTGCAGGAAGTTCCCTGTTCCGGAATAGAACCAGTTATTCCATCGCAGCAGCCTCATACCGCTAAGATCTACCTGGTTTCGAGTGGCGTTACTAGCGTTACTGCTGGCAGCAAAGCTGGAATTGACGCTCGCCTGAGTCGACCACCGTTCTCTGGTGTATTCCACCTGGGATGCAACGTTATACTGGGTTGTTTCATTGCCCTTGGAATACTGAATGCCGGTGCTGATTGCACCGTTGAATCGCCGGCGAAAGCTCTCGGCGGTCTGATCCAGCTTGACGAGCTGGGATGGTGGAATGTCTACCTCTTTCTCTGGCGCAGACGCAATATGTATGCTCAAAGGGCGACCGCCAGACGTAGCGGCAATCGACAACTTACCCGTGTACACTCTGCCGTCCTCTGTCTGTACCAGAAATAATTGATTGCTCTCCAGGCGAGCCACCTGTGCCCACTCCACGCCTATGGTGCCCTGAGCATAACTGACCTTAACCGAAAGCACACCCGCGCTGAGTCCCCTGATTTCGCAGGTCAGGCGGTCGCCGTTCTTCATCACGATTACATCTGTTTTTTCCCGCGCGAAGAGGGGCAGGTTGAGCAGAAGAGTAAAGCTGAAAATGATGAGGCGAATTTTCAAAGTGGCGAGTCTCCGCACACCGTTTTCGATTCGCTCACACCCCGGAGGAGTGGTCCACGCGAGCGCTGCGCAGGGCGCTAGAATATACGCCCAATCCGGAAGAAAAACCTGCCGCGGCCATAATCACCGATGGCGCCCGCGAGTTCGACGGGCCCGAATATCGTGTTCACGATAATGCCGGCTGCACCGTCAAGGGGAAGATTAGGTGGTTTTGGAGCAAGGGGAAAGGGCAGTTTGTAGGTTTTCCCCATCTCGTATAGTCCGATGAACTCGATGTTACTACCCAAGAAGGGCGGCAGTTTCGCAAGCTCACGGATATACCCAAGTTGCCCTAGAAAATATTGGTTGGCATACAGTTCGTTGGTATTCCAGGCGACCAGGCGCTGCGACCCACCGAGAGAGAAGGCAGGTATCCCAGCGTTGTAGCCATAAGTGCTTCCTCCGGACGCGCCGAAAAACACCGAGGACGGTTCGCTTAGACGAAAAAAGCTTTGCGACTGGACCTCAGAAACTGGAAACGGATGTGGAGCCGCTGGATTGGTGTCGTAGCCCTTGGTGGACAGCGTAAGACTTTCACCGGAGCGAGGGATCACGGGGTTGTCCAGCGTGTTCAACTGATACTGCAGCCGGGCGTCCGCGGTTGACCCCGAAACCGTGGGCAGTACTGATGAGTTCCCGATCTGGGGAGAAAGCCTTTCAAAGCCGCCTTCGACTCCGAGCCTCAATTCTCCCGTGGTTCCGAAGCCGTATCCCACATCCATACCGCCAAGGACCTGCCGGTTGCGGTAGGTTGCGATCTGCGTATCGCCGTTGTAGACATACAGTTGCGTGCTATTTGCGCTTCCCCGCGGAGCAACAAACCAGTTGGTGGTGGGGGTGAATGGATGGTAGTACTCGCTATCGATAAGATATTGCGAGCCGATAATTGCATCGCTGCGCAACTCGGATCGATAGCTGCCGAAATCCAAAAATGTGAAGCGTGCTCCAATGCTAAAAAGCACGTTGTTGTAGTCGGAACCATCGATGAGAATGATCGGACGCACGATGGGTGGCGCGTAGGCCTTCTGCTCCGTTTGAATCTCCAGCCCCTGGGCGCCCTGCTTTTCAACCATCGAGTAACTGACGTTCGCGAAGCGACCCGCGCCCTGGAGTCTCATCATCTGCGCATCTACTTCCGTAGTGTCTACGGGTTTGCCGATGTCTACGGACAGTCTCTTCTGGATTGACTCGGCCAACTCTGGCTTCGCGCCGGCGACCTGGACAAACGTGGGAATAGGTGTTGTTTTCTTCCGGGCGTTCCGGTCAGCGAGATATTGCTGCCACTCGGCTTCGCTCACGGAGAAGGCCGAGAGCACCTTGGCCTTCGCAGCCGCGGCATCATATCCGGCCTTGATGATTGCTTCGGCAGCGCCATAATCGAGGGCGGTGTACTTCTGCAGCGGCACCGTTACAAGCACATCCGCCTGTTCCATGGAGCGAAGTTCATTGGCGGCGATCATGACTGAGATAGATTGACCCAATACAGCGAAGCTGGAAAGGGGGGTCGTTGGACTGAGTGGCTGGGTTTCCAGATGGATGCCAATAACGATGTCCGCCCCCATCTCTTTCGCAACGTCGATCGGAATGTTGTTGAGCAATCCGCCATCGGCGTAGACATGATCCCCCGTCCGGACAGGTGTGAAGATGCCCGGGAGAGACATCGTCGATCGCAATGCCAGGGACAAAGGGCCACTGCGGAATACGTGAGGTTTACCCGAAACAAGATCCGTCGCCACACAGGCAAACGGTATGGGGAGATCGTTGAAGCTTGTGAGTTCGGAGTACGGAAGGGCAACCCGGTCAAGGATCAGCGTGACTTGTTGACCGCTATTGAAGCCCCCAGGAAACTGTAGTCCTTTGCGCAGGCCGAATTCAAGGCTGTTCGGTACTTCATGAGCGTCTTGTTTGCGTCGAAAAGAGAGGTCCTGGAAAGGTGTCTGGCCTCTCAATACGTCGTCCCAGTTGATCCCATTCGGTGATCTCCTTGACCTCCGCGGGAGATCTTCCAGTAGCGTAGATGCCTCCGACTAAACCTCCCATGCTGGTGCCGGCAACATAGCTTACCGGAATTCGGTTTTCTTCCATCCACTGCAGCACTCCGATATGGGCGAGGCCTAAAGCACCGCCGCCTTCGAGCACAATACCAAGCTTCGGGCGCCCGGTCGTAGCCGGCTTTGTCACCTCTTGAGGGATGCTCACACTGGTGGACAACAAGATGCAGGATAGAAGCAATGATTGTGCGGCTTGGAGTTTCATGGTTGCCCCTGGACGTGCTGTCATAACCGGCGTATCAGACCTTGTAAGAAACGGGGACACGACGTCTCTCGATGCGCTTCAGACCCGGTGACCGGGGAAACTCAAGCCTCACAATGGATCATGATTACCTCACAGTATTCAGGCAAAACAGGGCAACGGATACTGTCAAATCTAGCAGGTGGGGAATCAAAAGTTGCCAGCGTAGCCCGTCGCAGTAAAACCCTTAGCATCGCAATTGAGGCTTGGGTCGTTGTGCGAGAACGTTCTCTCCGCGACAGCCACTAGCAATGATGCTAGTTGTCCGGCGGAAAGAAACTGGATACCTTTAGGCCTTAATTTGTTTCTTGAGGAGTTCTTATGCGCAAGACCGCAGTGCCCCTTGCATCCGCCTTGTTCATGGTCGCATCGACGTTAAGCATGCAAGCCGCCACCGTGGCGGGGGTGAATCTGCCGGACACAACAACCGTTGGGGACAAAACACTGGTCCTCAATGGACTCGGATTGCGCACGGAGTTCATGGTGAAGGTATATGTCGCCGGCCTCTACCTTGAGCATAAGTCGACCGATGCCGGCGGTATCACCAAGGCCGACGCACCCAAGAAGATCGTAATGCAGTTCCTCCACGACGCGAGCCAGAAGCAGATGACGGATGCGTTCGACCAGTCATTCAAGGACAATGCTCCGGACGCCGAGACAACGATCAAGACCGATACTGATAAGTTTCTTGCCAGCCTCGAGCCGGTCAAGGTGGGCGAACAAATGGTCTTCACCTATATCCCGGGTACAGGAACGACATTCGCTATCAACGGCAAGGATAAATTAACCATTGCCGGCCCAGCCTTCGGCCAGGCGATTTTCTCCGTGTGGTTCGGCCCCAAGCCGCCCACTTCCAATCTGAAAAAGGGCATGCTTGGCGAGTAGATTAGGCGGGGAGAACCTCTCCCCCTGGATTTCATCGCCGAACCAAGTCACACGTGGAACTAAACTGGCTGATAATTTGAGTTCTGAGTCACCACTGTCAGTTGCTTGCTGACGCCGTCGATTTGCGTGCCTGTAACGTGGTTTGTGCCGTCTGGCAACTTGGCGAACTGTGCCGCGATGGTCACTGCATCCGAAGGGTCGCTGAGGTAACTCGCCACTTTGAGGCTCTGAATCCCCTTCTGTTGCCGGTTGAAGATAAGGGTTACCGAATCGCCCGGTTTGATGTAGTTCTTGATGACCAGCGTGATTACCCCTTCACCTCCGCCCGACTGCAGCGAAACGTTGCCCGCCTGGTAGGCAGCTTGCAATCTCTCAGGATCGGGCTGCGTATATTGCTTCGCGAGAGCCGCAATCTGCTGACCGTAGTCCTGGAACTCAGCCGTCTTCTTCTCCACCACACGCTGCTTGAGTCTGCCGCCGCTGGGTGGCGGGGCTTGCGAGCCGCCGATCTGCGTCTTCTGCTGACCGTCAGGGCCCACACTGACCTGGAAAACCTGTTGCTTCTTTACATCCCCCTTAATGCTCGTGGTCTGCTGTTCCTGCCAGGTGTAATGAGCGAGCGCTTGCTTGTTGGCCGCCATAGCCGTTTTAATTTCAGCAAGCTTCTGTTGTACTTCAGGGCTCTGCGCATGTACTGGCAAAGCGGAAAGGAACAGTGCGGCGACAGCGGTGGCTATCGAGCCACGCGTAAGTTGGTTTTTCATGTATCTCCTCTTCCTTGAAAACTCTGGTAACGCGCTCATGGCTGAACGACGGTCCAACTTGCATCCGGATTAAATTCGGTGATTGCGGATGCTGTCTCTTGAGTGTTCTTCCCCAAGTCTTTCTGCACCAGCACGCCATCCTGGCTCATCATGAATGTCATCACCCCGGAATTGCCGTATTCAGCCGGATGGGCGACGAAGGCGAACCCACCCACCATCTTGCCGTTGATAACGTAGTCCCTGGCGCCGCCGGGTGCGTTACTGCCTTGCTTGGTCAGCATGCGGTAGTAGTAGCCGTGGAAAGGCACGTGCTCGGTGGGCTTCGCGCTATACCCTTCGGCGGTCGCGTACGCCAACAGCGGCCCGAGTGGGCTTTTGGGTTGCCCATCCGGCGACACCCAATACAAACCGTCCTGCGTTCCAGGGTCACTGATGAATTTCAAAGCGTATTGCTTGGTACCGCCCTGCACCCGCGAATAGTAGTCGGCCTGAGCATCACCGAGCGCATCAAAAACGTCGATCACCGCCAGCTCGTTGCGGCCAATGCGGCGCCGCAAAATCTCATCTTTTCCCGCGGCCGTATCGAAGAACCACTGGCCGGCGTCGTTCTTTTTCAGGGGAATCGGAAAGGGGAAATTTTGAGCTCCGATGAGCAGGACCTGGCTCCCGTCAGGCATGGTGCGCCAGCGGTGCATTTGTTCATAACCGGCCACAAATGCGCCCACTGTGGCCTTGTCCTGCACCGCATCGCCGGAGGAGATTATGTCTTTGGAGTCATTGCCGAAAATTGCCAGCACCGGATTAAGATCTCCCGTTTTCGCCGCGGTCAACAGACCATTGCCTGCGTCATCGGGTGAAGCAAACGTTGCTTGCGAAGGTTTCGCAGTCTTATTGCAACCGGCAAACATAACCATCAGAGCCAGAAGCATCAACCAACTGGTAAAAGAGATTCTGGGGGCCGCTTGCGACATACCTATTCTCCAAACCTTCGAATTATCGAACACTTCAACACGGTCGCTCACCAAAGTTGTTCTCTCTAGCCGTGGGACCACCTGGTTCACCTGCGGCCTCCCCAACCACCACCACCACCGCGGCTTGCTGAGCCGCGAGCGCTGGACTCCCTGGACTGCCAACCCCCGCCGCCGCTATTGAAGGCCGATGATCCGCCGCTCTTTTCCTGCCCTCCCCAGCCGCTTGAACTTGAAGTGCTCTTTGGGGCAGAGTAGCTGGATGAGTTGTATTTCTGATTCGTGTTCGAGCTTGAGCCCTGCCAACCGCTCCCGGTATTTTTGTAGGTGTTCCCGTTCGCGGTCGCATACTTGTTGCCATTTGCGGTCTCACCCACGGCGCCGCTGTTATACGCGCCCGACGCGCCATAGGCCTTGCCACCGTTCGAGGTGGTCACCGATCCTGTGGTTCCGTTAGCGTTCGTGTTGTGCTGCGCATACGCAGTGTTGCCGTTCTTCGAGGCCGTTGTGGCCCCCGAGCTCCCGTAGGCATTGGAATTCTGCACCGTGGATGCAGACGCCCCGGTCCTCGGGTTATATGCCTGCGCTGCACTTGTGGTGCCGTAGGCGTTTGAAGTGGTAGCACCGCGCGCATACGTCCCGGTGGAGGGGTTGTACGCCTGGCCGGCGCTAGCACTGCCGTAGCCGTTTGAGACTGTGCCTCCACGGGCATAAGTCCCGGTGGCCGAGTTGTAGCCAGTACTGTAGTGTGCGGAACCGTAGGGGCCATACGCAGAGGCCGTTGTGCCGTGCCAGGCAGTATTTCCGTAATACGCACCGCCGTGGTAGACCACCGTGGTACTTCCGTGCCAGCCACAATTCCAATAGCTATAACCCCAGCCGCAACACCCACCGCTCATCATCGCCCCAACCGCGATGCCAACCCCAAACGCGACCACTGCGGTGGTGACTACCGCTGCGGTGCTGTACCCAGGAGTCACGTAGGGGGTGCCATAAACCACCGCCGGATTGTACTGAGGGACATAGACTACTTGCGGACTTGCAGACTGAATCACGATCACCTGCGGCGATTGCTGCACGACCTTGATCTGCGAGCCGGAGGTCAGATTTCCGGCAGCGTATGCTTTCGCCCGCAACACCTGCACCGCCGACATCACTTCAGGGCCCTGCGTGGTATACGCCTCCCCCAACGCAGAAGTCCAACTGAGGTTCTTGGCCATGTTCTCGAGCACGGAGGGAAATTGCGTCATCGCTTTCACGCTGGGATCCCACGGCTGCGGATCCACGGCGTACATGAGAGGAGAGCCCGAGAGGCTGCTGTTTTGTTTAAGAAAGTTGGTGGCGGCGACAACTTGATCGGGAAAGCTCGCAGCCCCAAGAACCTGGGCCACCAGGGAGTCGGGGTACAGCGCGATGGGCGCGACCAGTCCCTGCAGTTCTTCCGCAGTCAGCGGCGCTCCTTGTCCCGAATACCCCGTTTGCTGTGCTCCGATCGGCGCAGTAGTAATGACCATTAGAAAAGATAGCGTCGTTGCCAAAAGCTGTTTCACGAAAGTTGCGGTCATGTTGTTCTCTCCATGCACGAACGGATTAATCCAGGGCGGCACGGGTGCGGTCCGGATGTGGGGAGTGACTATGGTCAGCCGGCCCGCTTAGGCGTCCAGACCAAAAACTCAACCACCAGGGGCGTGCAGTATTATCCCAGTTCAGGTAGGCTACCGAGGGTTCTTTTTAGACGTAACTGTCACTTGCGACAGGTGTGGCGTAGCGAGATGCTTGGCCGGTTGCCACCGGACAAACTGCGGGCGACTGTAAGAACTGACTTTCTAAATTGGATTTGAAGCCGTCAAAGACGGTGCCGCAGAGGCACTGGGGCACGGAGCGAGTTGGGCCTACGCTCAGGTACGGGTCTTCGCGAGAGTCCTGTCAAAATGGATTGACTTCCACTACATCGAAGTGTTGGTGACGCGCGGTGGCAGGTACGATTACGCGGGTGTCATGTGGCGCTTGATTGCGTATTCAAGGAGTTCCGCGTTCGTTTTGACGTTCAATGTCTCCATCATGCGGTACTTGTGAAAGGCGACGGTGCCAGGCTTGATGTCGATAACATTGGCCACTTCTTTCATCGACATTCCTTCCGCCAGAAGCTGAAGAATTTCGCTTTGCCTTTTCGTGATGTGTTTTTCTTCGCTGAAATTTTCTCCCTGATTCAGCAGGTACATCACCGTTTCCTTGGCGATTAGCGGCGAGAGGTAAGAGGCACCCTGGTTGACTTTACGGATAGCAAGCACAAGCTCATCGCCGGCTGACTGCTTAAGAACGTAGGCGGAAGCGCCGCGACGGAATGCCTCGGCCGCTACATCGGCCTCCATAGTCATGGTCAGGAAAACCAGCTTTACCCCTGGGAGTTTCTGCTTCACCTGGCTGCCAGCATCAAGGCCATTCAGGTGTGGCATATAGATGTCAAGGATAATGATGTCTGGCTTGAGCTCAGCCGCTGCTGCGATCAAACGGCGTCCGTCCATCACAATGCCAACCACTTGAAACTCAGGCTCCAGCAGACTTTTGCAGGCGTCCGCCAAGAGTTGATGATCATCGGCAATCAAAATGCGTGCTGCGGGTTTCTGTTCTCTCACCCGGGCTCTCCTGAGAATTGATCTTTGAACATGGCCCGTGGGGACGTGGGAGACTCTGTGAAAGCGATCCGCGCCCTCTTCGCTACATTCTAGTTACTCGCTCTATCGTCGAGCGGTAGGGACGTCACAGCCTTGGAGACACGTCAATGGAAAACTTGGTATTGCGTAACCGCAATATTACGCCATTTTCCACACCTAAAGGAAGTTTTTTAACTCTTTATGCTATCGCCCTGAAGAACAGGCGCTCTACCATAAATGGTGCAGTTTTCAAGCTGAGCTGAAGAGTAAGCGTTGCGAGCCTAAAAGGCGATGGCTTTCCCGCCAGATGGTGGATACATGCCGTTCTAGACTGTCACGGTATGTGGACCTCTGCAGAAAGAAGCGCCCGCAGATCAAGGACGGGCACGTCCTATTCGCCGGCTGACATGCCGACGTTAGCATGTCGCTACTGCAAGGCAGTCTAGCACTTCTATAGTGACGAGACCACGAATTTTGCCACTTTCTCTGGCATTATCGGGCCACTATGCTCCAACCGTGGGACAATCCTTTGTGCCGCCGCAGATTCCACGCGCAGTATCGCCAACAGTCAATTGAACAGGGGTTAAATGTACATGATTCGCCTAACCAACTTTCCGGTCGTTGTCCTTGTTGTATCGTTCCTTCTGCTCTGGCTGGCAGGGTCCATCGGCACTTCATTCCGGAAGAAAAAACACTTATCGGATGACGCCGTGGGCGCTGATGCCGGCCTTGTCCTGGGTGCTACGCTGACGATACTTGGGCTCATCATCGGATTCACCTTTTCGATGGCCATCAGCCGATATGAGCAGCGCAAGAACTACGAGGAAGCAGAGGCGAACGCTATTGGGACGGAATACGTCCGGGCGGACCTGTTACCTGCCGCCGATGCGCAGAAAGTACGTGCCCTGCTGGCGAACTATACCGATCAGCGGATATTGTTCTATCGGACCAGGGATAAGCAAGAGCTGACCCGCGTAAATGCCGATACCGCTCAACTGCAAACGGAGTTGTGGGCCACGGTCGCGAGGTTAGGCAGCGCGCAGCAAACACCCGTTATTGCACTCGTCGTTTCAGGCATGAACGATGTGTTGAATTCTCAGGGATATACACAGGCCGCCTGGTGGAACCGTATCCCACCTTCAGCGTGGATCCTCATGTTCATGATCGGTCTCAGCTGCAACCTGCTGATCGGTTATTGCATTCGCCGTACCGGTATGGAATTTATTGTATTTCTGGTTCTGACCTTAGTGGTGTCGATCTCGTTCTTTCTTATAGCAGACATCGACAGCCCGCGCGGAGGCATCATTCGGGTGGAACCGCAAAACCTTGTGAGCCTCTCTCAGTCGCTCCATCCGCGGTAGCCGTCACGCTTGATGTGCTTGGGAGCTGCTTCCGCAAAACTTGAGCCATTTTTCGAGTGTTCCGCAGAGTACCGCTACGGAAGCACCATCCTATGGCGTAAAAGATTCACGCGCCTCTGCTACTTTTACTAGTATTCAAACTCTGTTGCCTCTTTAAAAATCAAATCTACCGAAGCGAACAGGAACTTCCAGTGGAACCTCCTTGGCCGGGCTTCGGCTGGACGAATCGCCGGCAGTCCCTCGCGCGGTTAGAGCGCGCCTCTGTTGCAGCTGAAGCATCCGTGAGAAGGAACCGTATGAAGAAGACAGTGCTCGTCATTGCCGTACTCGGCTGGTGCAATGTAGTTGCAATTGCTCAAGATCAAGCCGCAACTCAGCCGTCGGTAATCAATATCAATATCAGCGTCTCTCGAACGGTCCAGGCGGTAAGTTACCCAAACAACACTTCGACCAGCATTGACTTTACCGGCACGCCGTTTTTGCCTTTCGCAAAGGGTCAGGCAAAGGTTGAAAACAAGAAAGGCGTCATTACGATTCAGGCCGAGTTGCAAAAAATGTCGCCCGCTAATACTCTCGGCCCGGAATTTCTGACCTACGTGCTTTGGGCGATCACTCCAGAAGGCCGCGCCCGTAATCTGGGAGAGTTTCAACTGAACGGTGACAAAAGCAAGCTCACTGTAACAACACAGTTGCCGAATTTTGCCATGATTGTGACGGCGGAACCGTATTTTGCGGTGTCGTACGCGAGTGAGGAGGTCGTGCTGCAGGGGGTTCCAAGCAGCGACACCAAGGGTCAGATCACGCCGGTCACGGCACAGCTTCTGAGCCGGAGCACCTACCATGAAAGCCAGCTTCAGCCTTTCACTATAGATCCCAAAGTTCCGCTGATTGTGTACGAGGCTCGGAACGCTCTGCGCATCGCACAGCTGCAAGGCGCGGAAAAGTATGCAGCAAGTGCCTGGGCCAGCGCGCAGCAGACGCAGGCACAGATGGAGGATTACATTGCCAGAAAGCAAAAGAATCCGATCTTAACTGCTGCACGGAGTGCAACTCAGCAGGCGGAGGATGCTCGTTCCATCGCGGTAAAAGCAGAGGCCGAAGAGAAGGTGGCAGAAGCTAAGAGTGCGGAGGCAGCAAGAGTAGCGGCAGCAGCCCAACGCGAGGCCCAGCTAAAGGCGGAGCAGGCAGCCGAGGCGCAGCGCAGCGCGGACGCGGAGGCTCTTGCGGCCAAAGAGGCCCAGGCGCGCGCGGAGGCGGACGCAGCCAGAAAGCAAGCCGACGAAGCAGCCAAAAAGTCGGCCGCAGAAGCTGCTCAGGCAGTGGCGGCGCAGCGCCAGCTTCGCGCTCAACTCCTCGCCCAGTTGAACGCGGTGCTGCAAACGGTGGATACTCCCCGTGGCCTGGTGGTTACGATGGCCGATGTACTCTTCGCGTCCGGCAAATACGAGCTCTCCCAGCCTGCAAGTCTTGCTCTGGCCAAGATGTCGGGGGTGATTCTGGCCCACCCTGGTTTGACGCTGAACATTGCCGGCTACACCGACAGTACCGGCGGGGACCAATTCAATCTGAAGCTCTCCGGGCAGCGGGCGGACGCAGTGCGTACGTTCCTGGTGCAGCAGGGACTGAACCCTGCCACGGTCACTTCCATGGGAATGGGATCCGCTGATCCAGTAGCCAGCAATGATACAGCCGTAGGCAGGCAACAAAACCGAAGGGTTGAGATCGTTGTCTCCGGCGAGGCCATTGGCACCGCTGCCGGGAACTAGACCATAGAAGCGGAAGCCACATCTATCGGAACTCCCCATCGACGTTCGCTAAACAACCAAGTCACTGAATGATCGCAGGAGTCTTGATAAATGCATTTCCGCGCTAGTTTCCGAAAACGCGTCCTGAGAGCCCTCGGATTTCTTGCCGCTGCCATGACCATCGTGCCTGGGTCAGCCTTTGCGTATGCTCCTGCTGTTCCACCAGACACAACTACATCACAGGCTAGCGGCGCAGGCCTGCCGTTGAACTTCGAGCGCCATACTGACGACCTGGACGCAATGGTCAAGCGCGGCACCATTCGCACGCTCGTCCTCTACAGCCGTTCCGGCTTCTTCTACGTGAACGGCCGTCCGCAGGGCATTTATTACGAGGCGCTCCGGGCGTTCGAGCAATCGTTGAACGAGAAGCTGCACACCGGCAAGCATCCTGTGCAAGTCACCTTCATTCCTGTCCGTCCCGACCAGGTTGAGAAGGCCTTGACTCAGGGAGTGGGCGACCTGATCGCCTACGCGCTGACGGTAACCCCCGAGCGTGAGCAGCAGGTTGCATTCTCTTCCCCGATAGAAACGGACGTGAAACAGATCGTCGTGACTGGAAAAGGCTTCGGCCCGGTCTTCTCCTTTCAGGACCTCAGTGGAAAGAGAATCTTCGTCAACCCCCTCACCACCTATGCTGTTAATTTGCAGAAGGTCAACGACTCATTAAGGAGGCAGGGCAAGCCACCCATTCTAGTGGAGAGTGCCGACAAAAACCTGTTAGATGAGGATCTGCTGGAGATGGTGAACGCAGGTATTATTCCTGCCACCGTCACGATCACCGATCGCGCTAAACTTTGGGCCGGCGTACTTCCTGGCATAACCCCCCAATTCAATCTTGTCATCGCCGATGAAGGCACTCTGGCGTGGGCTATGCGCAAGAACAACCCAAAGCTCAAAGCAGTGGTAGATCAGTTCACGAGCAGCCACATGGCTGGAACGTCATTCGGTAACACGCTCATGAGGCGGTATCTGCAAAACACCAAGTGGGTCACAAATCCGACTACCAAGGCGCAACTTGATGCCTTCAACCAGACCGTTGTTTTCTTTAAGAAATACGCATCCCAATATGACTTCGACTACCTGCTCGTCGTTGCTCAAGGATACCAGGAGTCTATGCTCAATCAGGCGGCGAGAAATGGGGGTGCGGTTGGGATCATGCAGGTCAAGCCGGCAATAGCCGCGGCGGCGCCCATTGGTATCCCCGACGTGGCAACTGCCGAAAACAATATCCATGCAGGAGTCAAGCTCTTGCATACCATCTCAAATACCTATTTCAACGATCCGAAGATTGATCCAATGAACCGCCTGTTGCTTACTTTCGCGGCGTACAACGCGGGCCCCACTCGCATTGCGGCGCTCCGCAAGCAGGCGCCCGCCAGGGGACTGGATCCTGATAAATGGTTCGGGAACGTCGAACTATTGGTTTCTCAGAGCGTCGGTCAGGTGACAGTCCAGTACGTGAGTAATATCTACAAATATTACGTCGCGTACAAGCTTGTGCTGCAGCAAGGCAAATCTCTCTAGTAGTAAAGGACGGGGGTCAGCGGCGGGCAGACGCTCCGGGCGCAGCAGGGTCTGAACCCCGCCACTGTCACTTCCATTCGCAGATCCAGCTGCCGGCAATGATACTTGCGTAGCACGTAGCAAAACCGGCGGCCGAGATCGTCGTTTCCCTTGAGACTGTTGAGCCGCTGTCGGGAACTGGAACTACTTCAAACGGAGAGCGCGGAAGTTATCTGAACCTGTAGGTCGCTCCGAGGATCACTCCATTCAGGGTCGCGTTGAAAAGAAACTGGTCGTTGCCCTGGTAGTGGACCGTCATATACCGCCAGCCGCCCTGCAACACAATTTTCGGCTTCCATTGATAGTTCAGAAAACTGGCAGCCTGATAGTCCAAATTCGCGCCTCCTGCGCCTGCGTCGCCTAGAATGTCGATCGACACCTTCGGGGAAAGAGGAATGACAAACCTGGCGCCCGCTACGAAGTCCGCCCAGTTTGCCGACTGATGCACGCCACTACCGGCAGGCAAGGGGGGCTCTAGATTAAGTGTGGTCCCGAGGTGCCAATAGCGCAGACCCGCTGTGCCGTACACCAAAGCCTTCTTATTTCTCACCGCCAGGTAACTGACCTTGGGGGTAAAAATGCTGGAAGTCGCCTGCGCCTGGATGGAATATGCAGGATTGAAGGCGATCGTTCTATCATCCCTGAGTCGTAGCCAAATGAAGTCAGTCGGGATGGACCAGCGGTTGTATGCGGGTATCAATGCGCCCATGATTCCGAATCTGGCGTTGGACAGGAGATTCCAGATACTGGCTTTGACGCCCGTGTCATAGCCCAGGACGCCGATCTCTCCATGTACTCCTGGAAGATAAAGATACGACACACTGTAAATATGCCACTTCGAATCGGAGGTGTCGTCGACGGCCTGTGCCGGAGTGTTCGCTGAAGCCTGCGACGGCGAACTACCGGCCTGGGGATCGGCTGGAGCATCCACCAGAGTGTTGGCAGGATTCTGAGCTAGTTGTGCTCTCTCCTGCGCAGGTGCGGCCGAACAGAAAACAACGAGAGCGAAACCGCATAAAAGAGCTTGTACGAGTAATCGATGGTTTTTCAAGGCGACTCCTGAGAATTTGGAATAAGATGTACGGCGGTCAGCTGACAAGACTATCCCTTTAATGATTCGAGATTTAACAAGAGACTAACGCCCGTTTGCTGCCTGGGTTAACTGGCAGAAGTGACAGGGTTGCGGAGCAGGACGCCTGAGACAACTCGATTCCAATAAAAAGAGGCACACCTATCCTTCGATAGGTGTGCCTGTGGCAAAGCTGCTGAAGTGCGGTTATTGTGACTTGTGGGCGATGATATATAAGCGAAGATAAGCCGCAGCCGCGCGGAAACTTACCTGCTCCTTTTTATCGTCCATGAGCGGCGTTATTTTACCTATTAAGGCCGGATCGTTATGCATGGCGACCACATGGACGGCCGCCGCGCGAGTGGCCCATTCCTTGTCTTGCAGCGCTGCCTCGAGTGCAGCCCAAACGGTAGGATCGTTCTTATCTTTAGCGAGTGAGAATATTACGGAGGACGACGCCATCGAAGCTGGATCCGCCGACAACCCGACGGCCGATTCCATGCCAGACCCCAGCCCCGGTAACGCAAATTGATTGGCCACGATTCCGAGAAAAGTGGTGGTCGGAGTATGCGTCATTCGCACCAACGACCGCTTCTCGCTGCTCATGAAACTGGAGGTGGTCTTCTGCGTTCCATTCAGTGCATCCAGGAGAAAAGCTTTCCCATCCGCCTGCTTGAGACCAAAGAGCGCCAGCGCGGCTGCCAGCTCGACCTCCGGCACCGGATCCTTGAGCGCTTTTTGGAGCGACGGGATCACTGCAGGGTTATTGAAACTACCTAGCGTGGATATGATGGTTATCCGGGTCGGGACATCCTTATCCGTTTCTAGCATGGAATACAGCTTCTTCAAGACCTCCGAGCGATCGCCGATAAGGCTGGCAGACATTACGGCCAGTGACCGGGTGTCGGGATTCCCGCTCGCCACGCCCTTCAACAGAATGTCCTTTGCTTTTTGGACATTCGGATCGTCTGCCCCCATTTGGGCTGGGGCGGTAAGGCCGCAAAGAAAAGCAATCGCCAGGCCGGCGACGAGGAAATTCGTTCGAAGTTTTGGTGATCCGATCATTTAGTAGCCTCTCTCACGAAGAGGCTAACAACTTGCTTGTACGCCGCAAACTAGCAGAAGTGGTAGTTTGCGACTGAAAGATATGGATTTCCGGATAGCGCTTTTCGGGTACTTGCCGAGGAACCTCAGGATAAGGTACGAAACCTCACTCGCCAGTTCCCTTCTCTTCCGTTCCTTGCATCCCAAGTCGAGCCCCCGACTAAGCACTATTTCCCGCTCTCCGCTAGCAGATTTGCTACTTACCTCAAAGTCGAAAACCCTGAATACTTCGGCATACGGCCGTCCAGCCGGCCTTAATACGGAAGATAGGTGCCTCTCCGCATGACAAAACGCGGTCTCCCTGCAGCAACAGGTTTAGACGCGAGGCTTCTTACGGAAGCCCCTGAGTGGCGCCGCGCCTTTCGCACCGGCTGGCTGGCCCTGGTGCTTTTCATGCTCTTTTGCAGGACTGGGAGCGCAGAAAGCACGCAACAAACGGAGTTTCTGCCGGAAGTCGACGCGTACCTAAAGCTCAACCCGTATATACGGGCCAGCTTTCTGGCGAAGGATACAAGAGAAGGGGGTGACTCCACCCAGGCCGCGATCGGCCCCAACGTGGACTTTTACCTGAAACCTCTCATCAGGCTCAAGAGGATTACCGCTTTCGACTTGGACGATGCCAAATCACGGCCGCTTGTCCTGACCGCCGGTTACAGCTTTCTTTCCTCTCCCAATTCGCCCTCGACTAACCGGGTTATCGTCGCCGCGACATCCCACCTACCGATAAAAGCCCAGCTGTTATTCACAGACAGAAACCGTGCCGATCTTGACTGGAGCAACGGAGCCTTCACCTGGCGTTATCGCAATAGGCCGTCTTTGCAACGCACGTTCGCGATTCACTCTTACCATATCCTGCCCTACGCCAGCGCTGAGTTTTACTACGAAAGCCAGTACAGCAAGTTTAGTACCACCGAGCTCTACGCGGGCACCAATCTCCCCCTGGGAAAGCACGTCGATCTCGATCCTTACTATGAGCACCAAAACAATACCGGCAAGAAACCCAATAAACAGGTCAATGCCCTGGGGCTGACGTTGAGTCTCTATTTCTTACGAGAAGCGCATTGAACCTCCGCACTAAGCCGCGACAGGATCGTCAGTGTTCAGGGCGTCATCCGGATTAATGCGTCGCGCAGGGGCAAAGAGGAGATCTTCATGACCCCGCTGAACGGCGTATACATGGCCATGATGACAAAGATCGCGCCGGAGACGGCGATGGCGCAGACGACTAGCGTCACGAATACTGTGCTGTTGCGCGGAGCGAAAAGCCCGAAGCTGACGAAGATGGCAGTCAGCCAAGCGACCACTACCGTCAGTAGAGGAAGTGAGAGGGCGCTTCCCTCGGACCCGAGGAACATTAACCAATAAGTGCGCCGCAGCCCAATGGCCGCTGTAATGGCGGCCGCCTTCACCGCAACCTGTGCTTCGTTCTTTGGCTGAAGCAACTGTAATTGGTTATAGAATATCTGGCCGGTATCGGTAGGTCTTAACTGCGCGTCCTGGGATCCCTGGTTTGGCCAAATTCGCTGGAGGCTGGCCGCCGCCAGCGAATGCAACTCTTCACGGGCCGCCTGGGTCTCAGGCCCATAGCTTCCCAACATGCGGTCGACGCCTACAAAGTCTGACGCCATCTCAGTGAGTTGGTCTTTGCGCTGCTGGTAGGAAGAGTTTGCGGTAGAAACGAGCATTCCGAGGACTAATGCGGTCATAGTTACCAAGAGGCCTGTCACCAGCCTTATTACGTCCTTTACGTCTGGACCAAGCTGATTCTGGGGCACAATGACCCGAAGCCTCATGCCGGCGAGTGCTCCACCGAACACCACCAGGAAGACTGTCGAGCTTACCAGGATTGATTGCATGACCTCTCTGCCTTCTGGTGCTTTTGGATGAATGCGTTGTAGGCAAGTCTAGGCGCGAGACGCTCAAGGAGTCAGCTAGTAATTTCTTTAGGTGACAGGTAACAAATCCTCAGGGCACATGTAGACGCTGTCTGCGCTCGCGATTTCTGCAGTTCACATACCGCTGCATTCTATTTTGCCCATGACTAATACTTTTGCCAGTTCCAGGTAAAGCGGCTCTCCCCCATGATTGAAAACACCACCTTGAAAGCCAATGAGCTTTGCGGTGAATTACGAGTTTTTGCGATTGGAGAAACCGCTCAATGTCGAGGATCATTCAAGGCAGGTGGAAGATCGCTGTTCTGGTCTGCATCGTACTATCCATTACCTCTTCGCTCATGGCGCAACAGCACGGCCAATATCAGCCTGGCCAATACGGCTTGAACGCCGGAGTGCTGCCAGATCCTGGAATCACTTACGCGGACTACAACCTTAACTACAATGCCAACCAGCTGAATCTTGAAAACGGCACTCCGGTTAAGGCGACGGGCACGTATAACATCTGGGCAATAGAGAACATCTTCATTTATGTTCCCAAGTTCAAGATTCTCGGAGCGAAGTTCGCGCCGTTTGTCGCTTTCCCCACCATAGGCACAGGCTCGCTCGTGCTACCCTTCCTGGGGAATGGCAAGACTCTTGGATCCGGGGGCTTCGCTCTTGCGGATACGTGGTTTCAACTGGCAAATCTAGGTTGGCACTTTCCGCGGGCAGACGTGTGGGCGGCATATGCCTTTGTAGCGCCCACGGGCCGCTACACGCCGGGCGCTACGAATAATGTCGGTTCCGGTTACTGGGGCAACGACTTCACCGCCGCTTCCACCTTTTACATCACCAAGGACCAGGGGACCACGGCGAACATCATGGGCAATTGGGAGATCCACGGATCAAAGACCACCCGGTCCGGGGACATCAGCACGATGTTCGGGACGTTGCCCATAAACGTCCAGCTGACACCCGGGGCAGCCTGGAGTGATGAGTGGGGATTAGGTCAAGCCATTCCACTCAACAAGCCGTTTTTGAAGACAAAGAACATAACCAAAGTGGCCCAGATCGGGCTGATCGGATACGACCAGGCGCAAGTCTCGCGCAACAGAAGCGACAACACAATCGTCGATGCCTTTGAACGGCTGGTCCCCTTCTATTACATGCATGCCGCCGGTGGGCAGGTCAACTATATCGATCTTAAGCATGATTGGAACGTATTCTTCAAATGGGAAAAGGAATACAGGGCGTTGGCCGCCCCGAAGGGCACCACCATCGTCTTTGGCGTGGTGTACACCTTCCGCATTCCAAAACCCGTGCCCGGGGCCCCGGTGACGCCGTAGGTCGGAAGAGCCGGGTTGGTAGAGCATGCCGGCAGGCAGGGAAACATTCATAGTTCCCGTCACAGTGAGCCTAATCATGTTCGCCTTCGTTTTCGGCGGCCCCTCAAAAGCTTCCACCTGTCGTGAAGGCGAACTAACGGCACGCGGGCCACTCAGGATCGACCTCGACGACAAACGGCAACCGTCACAGGTGCGGCATGAGGAGAGGGCACACCCGCGAATGAATTCGATTGCCGTTACTTCGATCGTCTTTGTCTCTATCCTTGCCTCAGGCCTCAACACCTACCGCAAGGATCGCGGTTGGCTCTCATCAGGCTGTCCGCCTCCAAAGTAGTTACCTAGCCAGCCAATCCAGGAATACTGCCACCCGACGGAGAGATTTTGGTAGTTTCCCCCAAACCGGATGTAGTCGCCATTGTTGTAACTGGCCTTCAGCGATTGGTGTTTGCCTAAAGGGAATGCGGCTGTGATGCCGACGCGGGAGCTCGTCTGACGCGTTGCGGGATTCGCCACACCACTCAAACTGGTAACGCCGCCGAACCAGAAGTTTCCGTCCAGCGAAAACCAGAGCCTTGGTGTTACATCGTAGCTCAGGTGGCCTTCAAAGCTTCCGATGGGATTTTCACTTTGCGGCTTGGGGGTTGGTGGCGAATAATACCGCGGGTTCGTCGTGTAGAACCACGCTCCGCCGTACGAATCAAGTATCCAATTGCCCCAGCGTCTGGAATAGCCAAGTTCCGGCTTGAAGGCCCATCGGTTGACGCCCCAATTCACCAGCTTCGTGGGATCATATTGGCCCGTAGGAGCCAATACCTTCAGACTGATGCCTACTAATGTCTTTTGCCTCCATTTCATGAAATCTTGTATTGGCATCGCCGGTCCGCCCTTGAGATTTACCGATACTCGGGAAGTAAAATCCACAAGGCCGGAGCGATAAATATGATTAGGTTGGCCGGCAACGTTGCCCTGAAAGTTGCCCACCGCGTAGGGGAGAGCAGCATTCACGTTGGCCGAGCGGCCAAAAAAGCTAAAGGAATGATAGTAGCCCAAGATCGGCACGCTGTAGGTTCCTGTCGCACCCGTGATCGGAGCCGCACCGTCGAAATCAACACTGCCATGGTAGAAAGAGTACGTCAGGATGACTGCATTGGAATGTTGTGGGGTGATGAGATATGCGCGGGGAGAAAGGTCTTGCGCCCAAAGCGGCTTCCATGAAGACGCGGCAATCGCCACCGAGCACGCGAGCATTAGGGCTGGAAGCTGTCTCATAATTGCCTTACCGGCTTCGGTCGAAAACATGAGACCTGCTTCCAACCGCATTTTCAGGAGCCGGAAGGCAAACCATCTCGCTACCTGGATCACCCTTACTGTTGGAGCTCGCCTCTAACTCCGTATCGAATTGGACACAAAGGTGTGGCCCTTCATCGCCTCTTGTATCGCACAGACCAAGTCGGTCGACAGGCGGCGCTTGGTGACGTAGCCTGTGGCGCCGGCCGAGAATGCCGCGGCAATAAAGTCCCGGTCTTCATGAATGGTCAAGAAGATGATCTTCACGTGAGAATTAGCCTTTTGGATACTTCTTGCGGCCTGGAGCCCATTGAGGAGGGGCATCGAAATATCGGTTACGAGAATATCTGGATCGAGCGCGAGGACGGCGCTCACGGCTTGAACTCCATTCACCACTTCTTCGACAATTTCGAAGTCGTCACCGAGGATCCCCCGAATTTTCGCAGTTACCTCCCGATGATCATCGGCAAGCACCACTCGAATCTTATCCACTGTGATCCCTTCGGTGGCCAGCGCAGTAAACATTTACATCTGATTATTTCCTTTCGGTGAATACCCGCCTACTGTCACCTGCGACAGTATCCCTTTACGACCGCCGAAGGTGCCCTCTCAGGCCGAGGTCATTCCGTGCCTCATGGCATATTTAACCAAGTCTGAATTGGTGGTGATGCCCAACTCCTCCATGATCTGGTACTTGTGAAACCGTACCGTACGATGGGCGATCTCCAGAACAAAGGCAATCTCCTTCATGGAACGGCCCTCCGCAAGCATTTGCAGGACTTCGCGCTGGCGGCCGGTGAGCTGCTTCGGCGCCTCGGCCCTGGGATCCCGGATAAACATGTTTTCGATCGCCCGGCCAATCTGCGGAGTCACGTAGGAAACTCCTCTCACTGCGTCACGAATGGCTTGTAATAACTCGGTGGGCCCTGAGGTTTTGAGCAGGTAGGCGGCGGCACCGGCGCGAAAGGCTTCGGCTGCAATATAGGAATCGGCTTCCATAGTCAGGAAAATCAGCTTTATGTATGGCGTTCTTTTCTTCAACTCTCTCGCCGCATCCAGGCCATTCAGCAAGGGCATGCCGATGTCCAGGACCACGACGTCCGGCTTGAGCTGATCGGCCGCTTTCAGCAGTGCACGGCCATCTTCAACGCTGCCTACTACTTCGTAATGCGGTTCCAGCAATTTCGCGAGTCCCGCGCAGATCATCGTGTGATCATCGGCCAGCAAGATACGTGTTCGTCCCATCTCATCCTCCTCGAAAACTCAGGCGCTTTCGGAAACCGTTGATGAAGCCTTGATTTGTGCGTCAGCCAGAGGCACACGGACCAGGATTCTTGTTCCGCCATTCTCTGCCGACTCAATGGTGAACGTACCGTGAACCAGGTGGGCTCGCTCCTGCATACTGACAAGTCCCAATCCCCTGTCCAGCTTTGCTCCCTCCACGTCGAAGCCCGCCCCGGGGTCGCTAACCTCAAGCTGGATCTCATTTTCCGAGCTCCGCAAGACCACAGAAAATTGCTTTATGCCGCTATGTTTCAGGGCGTTCTGCAATGCTTCCTGGGTGATCCGGAAAAGAGAAAGGGAAATATCGCGGGGCAAAAAGTTCGGGATGTTCTCATCGGCGAACTGGACGCTCACATCATGCTGCTGAGAGAATTCGCGACAGTAACTCCTGATAGCCGGTCCCAAACCAAGATACTCCAGCTTCGAGGAGTGGAGTTTGTGGGACAACGCCTGAACATCAACCGCGATTTCAGCACAGTGGCGCCGGATTTCCTCAAGCTTCGGCGAGCGGCCTGAATTCGACCCCCGATTCGCTTGTTCCAGTTCCATGGAGAGGAGTGCCAGTCTTTGGCAGATGTCGTCATGCAGTTCTCTGGCTATCCGACTGCGTTCTTCTTCTTGAGCCTCGATCAGTTTGCCGCCGATTTTCTCCAGCGCTTCCTGTGCCAGTTTCTGGTCTGTGATGTCGGCCGCAGAACCAACAAAGCCGGCAAACGATCCGTCCTCGTTAACCCGAGGCGCCGCGATATCCAGCATCCATCGGTACACTCCATCGTGCCGCCGAAGCCGGTATTCCCTGGAGAACTCTTTCTGCTGTTCGAGCGCACGCTTGTTTGCCGCGTGAACATTCTGTACGTCGTCAGGGTGAATGAACCTCGACCATACGTCTCCAAACCCAGTTGCCAAGTCGCGGCCAGTGAATTCAATGCGCCGGTCATTCAGATAAGTGACCGTGCCTTCGCTGTCGCACATCCAGACCAAGGCAGGCGTTGTATCCGCCATCAGCCGGAAGCGTTCTTCGCTCTCACGCAGCCGAAGATCGGCCTTGCGGTTACGTGCTCTTTGCCAAAGCAAGCCAAAGATCAACCCCGCCTGCAGGAGAATCAACAAGAACACTGCAGCAATATATTTTCCATACCGTTCCCAAAATGTTGGTTGCCGATACAAGACAATGGCGCCCGGAGGGAGCGCGGATTCCGAAAGGTTCCAGCGCATAAGCTGACGCCAATCCACGTGAACAAGGGCGGGAGGACCTTGCACGACGGGAATGTCCTCTGGACGTTCTCCCAACAGTATCCGCGCCGCCAACTCGCCGGCGTCCTTTTCTTGTTCCACCGAGTCGGGGTACGATCCGCCAATGGCGCCATGCCCCAGACAGCGGTTGACGAAGCAATAAGTCGGGAACTTCTGAGCGATGGTGGAGACGATTTCGTAGGTCCCGACCACGGGTTGGGCCTCCTCGTCCGGGATCGCCTGGAAGAAGATAATTGTGCGGGGAGGAAGCGCCGAAACTTGCTTGAGCAGTTGATCTGTGGCTAGCCCTGGTAGATCGATCACGTTCAATTTTGGTTGCCGCCGCCGAAGGTCTTCATTGATGACCGCCCCCCAGTACCGATCCGTTTCGGCGCTTCCCACGACCACCGCTGCGTTTGTGGTATCAGGTTGAAGGCGAAGTGCCAGATCGATGGTGCCCTCAAGATCGACCTCCATGGTGACTCCGGTCACACCTGGCCACGGCTTCTGGCCCTCCAGTCTTCTGGGAGGAACAGAGGAGAAGACGATGGGCGTGCCAGGAAATAATTCCTGGCGATGATCCACGGCAAAGCGGAGCGCAGGATAGAAAACGGTAATGACAAGATCGATCTTCTTGCCGCCATAGACGCTAGCCAGCGATTCGGTCACTGCCTTTTCGTACCCCGGAGCGTCGAAACGCGCCGATCCCAGATATTCCACGTGAAAGTGCACAGGCGTATCCATGCGAGACCGAGTTGTTGACTTCAGAATCTCTAAATCATCCTGAGCTTTGCGGTCGGTAAAGCTGTACAAAACCAGGACATTCTTGGGGGCGGACGTGGCAGCAGCCGAGCAAACATGGGCGAAAGCAGCCAGTGCGCAAACGCAAAGAATCCAAGACCAGCGTGCCACCAGACACCTCGTGCCTGGCCGGTCGCAGTGTTGACTGGCGCTTCCGACTACGGCCGCTCTCGTTCGCATAAGCCACTCGATAGCAGGACCCTACCGCCGGGCCGGTGACCGTTTCCCCGGAGAGTTCCTGAATGCACCTCCAAGCGTAATCCGCCGATCCAAGCTCGGCACCTAGCATTAATAGCAGTGGATGGGGCGAAAATATCAGGGGCCCCGGGCAACGCGCTTGTTTACGAGGTGATCCCCTCCCATACCGACATGGAAGGCCACGCCTTGCCTATAGCTCAACTTACGCCGTTGCCGCAGGCTGGTAGATCGTCGCTCTCTATTGTGCAGTTGATCAACAGCTGCTGCAGGCGATGTTTGCGTGTGCCACACTGTCGCAAAAGACAGTATCCGCTCTTGCCAACAGACACTATGCTGTGGGGATTACGTCGAGAGCACTCACACCCGGGCCAACCGCGCCCAGCTCGGACTTTGAGCGAATCCAGTTAGCATTCGTGGCTGCGGTTGGCCCGTATTTTCTACGGAGGACGAGAGATGAAGCAACAAAAAGCAGCCTGGGTCATGGTACTCGCATTGCTGTTTTTTGCCGTCGGCGCACGGGCACAAACCACTCCGCAGGCGACCGTATCGCCGAGCTCCGATCCCAAAAACATCCAGGCTTACATAGACCTGCTGCGCGCCGACGTCCGGCAGCAGAAAGCCGAGATGATGGGTGCGGTGATGCAGCTAAGCGCAGCCGACGCTGCGAAATTCTGGCCTATCTACGAACAGTACGACGAGGAATTGGCCAAACTGAATGATCAGAGGGTGGCCAATATTCAGGAGTATGCGAGTTCGTACGATCAGATGACAGATGCGAAGGCAGACGAGCTGATTCAGAAAGCTCTGTCTTACCGCAAGCAGCGATCTGAGCTGTTAGCAAAGACCTACGAGAGTGTGAAACAGACATTGGGTGGAATTGAGGCCGCGCGCTTTATTCAGGTCGAGGACCAGCTACTTTTGATTATCGATCTGCAAATCGATTCCTCCTTACCGGTAGTTGGGCAAAGCTCGTAAGTTCCAAGAAGAAAGGAGACTGGACATGCTGAAGGGAATGATTCGAGCCACGACACTGCTGGTGGGGTTGGCAACTGCAATGACAGCCATGACGGCCGTTGCGCAAAAAAGGGTCACGGTTCCTGCGGGAACGCGGATCCTGATAAGGATTTCTGATTCCATTGATTCCAGCAAGCAAAAGGCAGGATATCGGTTCACGGGTAGCCTGGAGACGAATCTGCAAGCTGACAATGTGGTAGTAGCGCGAAGAGGCACTCCTGTCTACGGCGTTCTTGCCTCGGCCTCATCTGCGGGAAAGATGAAGGGCAGTTCCGAACTTGGACTGGAGCTGACTGAAATCGTGATCAACGGAACTTCCTATCCGTTGCTGACCAGCACATACGAGATCGAAGGAAAAGGCGAAGGGTCGAATACAGCGAAAAAGGTCATCGGCGGGGCGGGACTGGGCGCTCTGATCGGCGGGCTAGCAGGAGGGGGAAAGGGAGCTGGGATTGGTGTGCTCGCCGGTGCCGGCGCCGGAACGGCCGTCGCCGCTACCAAGAAGGGGCAGCAACTCTCGATTCCCAGTGAATCTCTGCTCGAGTTCCGGCTGGCACAGCCGGTGGCGCTGCCGGTTGGAAGGTAGGCGAAGTCCGGGCGCCTGTCGATGACATTCCGGTTACGACCCAAAACCGCAGGCCTCCAATGGCCGTTTGGAATGGCCGGCCCCCAAAACGATGTAAACACAGGATCAATCCGCCGGCGCCTACTGTCACAACTGACAGTAGGCAAACCGTCGCGCGAAGAGCAATGATCCCATTAGCCGCCTTCTGAAGGTGCTCCAGCGAAGAAGCCCGGGGAGCGCCGGTGAGACGGATCCCGCTCCCTTATCTTCAATTCGTCAACTTTGCGCGTTCGGAGATCCGCTCGACGGCAGTTGCAGGGGCCCCGCCGAAAGTTTTCCTCGTCAGTTGATTAGGAAAACCACAATTAGACACGCCGCGAACACCGCTGAGCCGACTCAGCCGAGAGGAAGAGGTACAGAATGATCCAGGATCCAGAAACAGCCCGATTGGAAGAAGCGCGTACCGCCAACACGCCGTGGAGGAAGTGGGGACCTTACCTGAGCGAGCGGCAATGGGGAACAGTGCGTGAAGACTACAGCCAGGATGGGAATGCCTGGGATTACTTCACGCATGACATGGCCCGGTCCCGCGCGTATCACTGGGGTGAAGATGGTCTCGCGGGCATCAGCGATGAGAGGCAATTGTTGTGCTTTAGCGTGGCACTGTGGAACGGCAAGGACCCGATTCTCAAAGAACGCGCGTTCGGCCTGACGAACAGCGAGGCCAACCACGGCGAAGACGTTAAGGAGTACTACTTTTACCTCGACAGCACGCCTACACACTCTTACATGAAGTATTTGTACAAATATCCGCAGGCGGAGTATCCCTATCTCAATCTGATTCAGACGAATCGAGGCCGGAATCGCAATGACATGGAATACGAGCTGCTGGATACCGGAGTTTTCACCGGCGATCGCTACTTCGATGTCTTCGTCGAATACGCCAAGCAGGGACCAGAGGACGTGCTGGTCCAGATCAGCGTGGTGAATCGGGGGCCCGAGCCGGCCGCGTTACAAGTGCTACCGACACTGTGGTTTCGCAATACCTGGACGTGGTGGCCAGGTACCCCCAAGCCGTCCCTGAAACAAGCCCGCGGCCAGAAAGATATTCAGGCCATTGCCGCATCGCATGGGGAGCTAGGTGACCGTTATCTCTATTGTGACGGGGATGCCCAACTTCTATTCACAGAAAATGAGACCAACAATCAACGGATCTTCGGCAGCCCGAACGTCTCCGCTTACGTCAAAGACGGAATCAACAACTACGTGGTTGAGGGCAATGAACACGGAGTGAATCCCCAGAAAACGGGAACTAAATCTTCTGCCCAATACAAGTTGAATGTGGGTGCAGGAAAGACGGCCACCATCCGCCTGCGTCTTAGCGATAAGGCTCCTGCCGCTATCGGCGATCCATTCAGCAGTTTTGCCGAGACCATGAAGAATCGCCAGGGCGAGGCGGACGAGTTCTATCGCAGGGTCACCCCGTCACACCTGAGCGAAGATGAAGCTCTCGTTTTGCGCCAGGCGATGGCCGGTATGCTCTGGTCAAAGCAATTCTTCTTCTTTGACGTGGACAAATGGCTCTCGGAGCATGGCGAAGATCCGATGAAGGGGGGCAAGCGAGTCATGAGGAACAGCGAATGGTTCCACATGGTGAATCAGCACGTCATCTCCATGCCCGACAAGTGGGAGTATCCATGGTACGCGGCGTGGGATTTGGCTTTTCACACCATTGCTCTCTCTACGGTGGACATCGATTTCGCCAAGGAACAGCTCGATTTAATGCTGCAAGAGTTCTTCCTTCATCCGACCGGTCAAATACCAGCCTACGAGTGGAACTTCAGCGATGTAAATCCGCCGGTGCACGCCTGGGCCACCATTTTCCTGTACCGGACGGAACAAGGGGCGACCGGGAAAGGCGATATCGAGTTTCTCAAGCGTTCCTTTTCCAAGCTGATGCTGAATTTCAGCTGGTGGGTGAACCGCAAAGATCGCTATGGCAACAATCTCTTCGAAGGCGGCTTTCTTGGGCTGGACAACATCGGCGTCTTCGACCGCAGCGCGCCACTCCCCAACGGTGGCCACCTGGAGCAGGCGGATGGCACGGCATGGGTCAGCATGTTCTGCCAGAACATGTTAGAGATCGCGGTGGAGTTGGCTTCCCACGATAGTTTTTACCAGGACATGGCAATCAAGTTTATGGACCATCTTCTTTGGATCGGTCGCGCCATGAATCAAACCGGGCCCGAGGGTATGTGGGACGAGGAGGATGGTTTCTACTACGACGTCCTTCGGCTGCCCGACGGTAGCTCACAGCGGCTCAAAGTTCGCTCTATGGTGGGCCTGCTTCCGTTGGCTGCCACCACGGTGATCGAGCCGTGGCAGCGGGAGAGGGTACCCGGAATGCAGAAGGTTTTCGCCGAACGCCTGCTGCGGATGCCTGAATTAATTGAAAATGTTCATCCCACCGGGCCCGGTCACCTTGGCTATGCCGAGCGCGGCATCGCTGCGGTGGTAAACCCTACGCGCTTGCGACGGATTCTGGCTCGGATGCTCGACGAGAACGAGTTCCTCGGCCCGCATGGGATTCGGGCACTCTCCAAGTATCACGACGAACACCCATTTGTGGTCTACGTGAATGGGCAGGAATATAAGGTGAATTACCTTCCGGCGGAGTCGGACACCGGCATGTTCGGCGGTAACTCCAACTGGCGCGGGCCGGTTTGGATGCCGGTCAATGCGGTGCTGATTCGTGCTCTGCTGTCTTTTTACCTGTATCACGGAGACAACTTCAAGATTGAGTGTCCCACCGGCTCGGGCAAGTTGATGAACCTTTTCGAGGTAGCGCGGGAGATTGCCCATCGTCTGTCCAGCACCTTTTTGCGGGATGAATCCGGCCGTCGCCCGGTTTACGGCGGTACGGAGAGGTTCCAGACTGACCCACAATGGAAGGACTACATCCTGTTCTTCGAGTACTTCCACGGTGACAATGGCGCCGGTCTCGGAGCCAGCCATCAAACCGGATGGACCGGCCTGGTGGGAAAACTGATCGAGATGTTCGGCCGCATTGACGGAAAGAAGTTCCTGGAGGGCGGCAGAGAAAGCGGCTTCCTCAAGGAAGCCGCCGAACGGGTAGAAGCTTTGGCAACGCTGACAAACTGAACACTTAATAGAGAAGTGCAGGCCTCGATGAAGAAGACAAGCGTTTCGGGTGACCGGCCATGTCCGTGCTAAGAAAGAACCGACAGGGTGTAGGCCGGTCGCTCAAGCAGATCTGCACCCTTAGTTTCGTCTTTATCATCCTCTTATTCGGGGGCTGGACTGGATTTTCGCGTGCCCAGCTTCCAAAACTTGCGTTAACGGAACCCAAAACTGAACCTGCGGCGGCGCCCCTGGATCCGCTGGGACGGCAAACCCCCCGCAGTTCGATGATCAACTTCTTGAAATACCAAGCAAGCGGGGACTACGCAACCGCTGCTCGTTTCCTGCAGCTCCCTCCGGGCGAGAGCATGGAACAACTCGTCAAGGAATTCCGGCTGTTATACCCGGACTTCCAGGGCGGCATCAACCTGCTCAGCGATGATCCGAACGGCACCGTGGAAGCCGGGCTTCCGCCGGGCCAGATTCGTGCCGGTGTGGTGACGGTAGATGGCGCGTCGGCAGACGTGATCCTGGTGCGGGTGGACGATCCCGCGGTCGGAAAGATTTGGCTGATTTCGCGCGCGACGCTGGAGAGTATCCCGAGGCTCTACGCTCGGCTGGAGGGCGAAAAGCCGACGGGAGCGAGTCGAATCAGGCTTGCTCTACTAACCGGTCCCGAAATACTGGGGATGTCATCTACGCAATGGCTCTGCTGGCTATTCTCAATCCCGATCGCGTGGTTACTAGCGTGGCTGTCGACTTTTGTAATTAGCGCACCCAGGCGAGTCTGGTGCAAGCTGCGCAACGTTCCCTTCATCACTGTCTGGGATACACCAGTTGGCATGCCGCTCAGGTGTATGATCGCCATCCTGCTGCACGGCTTTTTTGTGTACCTGCTGCAGCCGCCCCTTTTATATCGCATCTACTATGTTCGTTTCCTGGCCGCGCTCCTTGCGGGATGTTTTGGTTGGCTCGCAAGCAGGGTCTCCGACCAGGGCTTCGACCGCGCGTTAAACCGAACGCGAACCCACCGCGGGGGTGGGGAGTCGATCCTGATCCTGATGCAGAGAATCAATCACATCGGGATACTGATCATCGCCCTGCTCGTCGCGCTTGCATTCCTTGGATTGAATGTGACTACCGCGCTCGCCGGACTCGGTATCGGGGGTCTGGCAGTAGCGCTGGCAGCACAAAAAACACTGGAAAACCTGATCGGCGGAATCTCGCTGCTCTTGGACAGAGCAATACAAGTTGGAGATTTTTGCAAGATTGGCGATCGAGTTGGTACTGTTGTCGATATCGGCCTTCGCTCTCTAAAGCTTCGAACCCTCGACCAGAATCTGCTGGTTGTTCCTAACGGCGTGCTCGCGCAAATGCAGTTTGAAAACATGAAGGAGCGGCCCAAACTCCTTCTCCAACAAACCTTCTCGCTGCGGATTGAAACGCGGGTTGAACAGCTGCGTTTCGTACTGGACGGCGTGCAGAAGATGCTGGACGCGGACCCCGCGGTCGAATCCGGGAGTTCACGATTACGGGTAGCCAATTTCGCCGGCGCTGCTTTCGAATTGGAGTTGTTCGCGTTTGTCAAGACCGGCGACTTTGGTAAGTTCACCGGCTTTCGGCAGGAGATCATACTGAAGATAGTTGGAATCGTTGAGGCCGCCGGCACCCGTTTTGCAGCGCCCACGCGACTAACGTACCAAGCCAAAGATCCAGGCCTTGATACAGGTAAGGCAAGCGAAATCGTTGGGCAAGGAACCGAGCTACGGGCTGACAACGCCCTCCGATTTCCAGGCGAAGTGCAAACCGCCTCAATATGATGATGGAGCCCGCTACCGGCGGGGCGGGCTCAAGGGCATCCCTCCAGGGAAAACGAAGAATGAATATCCCGGTTGCTGCATTTCTACGAGAGCGGAAGCCACGATTCTTTGAGGGACTGGATCCGGCTGACATCAGAACAATTCTGGCCGCCGGAACTCAGCAGCGCTTTTCAGCAAATTCGGTGATTCACAGCCAGGGAGACCGCGCCAGTCACCTATTCCTGCTCTTGACCGGGCGTGTCCGACGTTTCTTCCTGACCAAAGATGGTCAGAAAGTTGTGCTTCTTCGGGTTCCCCCAGGAGAGATTTTCGGCGAAGCCACGGTGCTGGCTACACCCGCAGATTATCTGGTTAGTGGCGAAGCAATCATCCATAGCAGCACGCTGGTTTGGAGCCGCAGCACGATCCGTGGCTTCTGCGAGCGATATCCCAGGCTAGTAGAGAACGCCCTGTTAATCTCCTTCGATTACCTGGCGGCTTATCGGGCGATACACGCCTCTCTGATCTGCAACTCCGCCCCGCAGCGGCTCGCTCAAGTACTAGCTAACCTCGCCGAAGGAATCGGTCAAAAAGTCCCAGGAGGCGTGGAACTCGACGTCAGGAATGAGGAATTGGCCAACGAAGCCAACATCTCTCCGTTCACTGCGAGCCGGCTGCTGAGCGCGTGGCAGCGCGAGGGCATTCTCGTGAAGCGCCGCGGCAAAGTCTTTCTTCGTGCCCCTGGCCGGCTGTTGCGGCACGAGATAACGACATCCGCTGCCTTGGTTACTTAGATAGCCCTTCTTTCATACCACAAGCCGAAAGACTGAAACCAGAGGTTTTGCTACACAGACGCTGTGTTAGTTGCTCCGGAGCAACGACCCACGCCGCTTCTCTCTGCAATGCTTAGGAGTCATGAGCTTATCGAAGATGAACGGATCCTCTATTGTGACTTCCAAAACGGCTGCACCGATGAACAGTTCGACCGAAATAGAAAGCATCAGAGAGGAAGCGGTTAGCTTCCCTTCCTCGTCCGGCCGGCTTTTTGGCGGGTATTTCTCCTCGCCAAGGAAGTGGAACTTCGGCAAGAACGACCTGATCGATGCCCGCGGACGGCGTCTCTTCGAAAACACCGCCATGGCATGCAGCGCGAATGCCTATCCTTTCCAGATTCCACTGGAGGCAAGGACCGGTCCTGAGGTGCAGGCAGACGGCCATAAGATGCTGATGTTGTCTTCCTATGACTATTTGGGCCTGATTGGTGATCCGCGCATCGACGCGGCAGCCATTGAGGCGATCAAGAAGTATGGTACCGGCACCGGCGGAGCCCGCCTGCTTACGGGAACAACCGACCAGCACCAACAGATGGAGCAAGATCTGGCAGCTTTTCGAGGAACAGGGGCGGCTACCACCTTTAGCTCCGGCTATGCGGCCAATCTTGCTGTAATCGGGGCGCTCTTCGGGCCGGCGGACCGCGTCATCATGGATGCACTTTGCCATCGTAGCCTGACCGACGCTTGCAGATTTGCGGGCGTCCAATTACAGCGGTTCCAACACAATGATCTGGACTCACTGCAGCACGAGATCGAGAACGGACCGCCGGCTAACCGCACTCTTATCGTCACGGATGGCGTCTTTTCGATGGACGGCGACATTTGCCTTCTCCCAGAGATCATCGCAATCAAGAAACAATTCGGCTGCTTCCTGTTAGTGGATGACGCGCATGGTACAGGTGTGCTCGGAGCGCATGGCCGCGGCGTCGATGAACACTTCGGCATTGCAGCAAGTGAGGTTGACATCTGGACAGGTTCGCTAGCCAAGGCGATGCCCTCCACTGGTGGATTTGTTGCGGGTTCGCAAGAGCTTGCCATCTTTTTGCAACATGCATCCTCACCTTATATTTTTTCCGCCGCGTTGAGCCCGGCGTCGGTGGCGGCGATCCGCGAAGGATTGTCTATTCTCGCGCTGGAGCCTGAGCGTGTAGCAAGAATCGAGCAGAACGGCAGCTTCCTGCGTTGCGGCCTGCAGAACCTGGGCTATGACACCGGCCTCTCCGAGACGGCCGTCATACCCGTTATCCTTGAGGACGAAGTGACCACTGCGCTCTTCGCCAGACGACTTCGCGATCACGGTGTCCTCGCCGCTCCTGTCCTCTTTCCAGCAGTTCCGCAAGGTTCTGCAAGGCTACGCCTCTGCGTGACAGCGGCGCACACACGCGCGCACCTCGAGTTCGCACTCGAAGTCTTTAGCAAGATGGCCAACGGTTAGTGCCTGGTTGCTCGGGAGGAACGATCAAACCGCAGTCTCTCTCATATCCTAGATATGTATGGGTCTGGTCAAGCACAGGCTCCGGGACGGGGCACCGATGGGCAGTTCGACGAAGATCACAGTTGCGCAAAAGAACAGTTGGCTCTCTCTTTTCCTCTGGCCAGCCTTTCGAAGGCTATTTCTCCTGGACGACAGGTTGTGATGTAGTCGCGCAACTCCTCGAAACCGCCAACACCTCGGCACTTCCGATTCAGATCCCTCGCGAAGTCGAGAGAGACCGGATCCGGCTCAAGATTGCGGGGAGCGGCTCAGGAGCTAACACGCAAAAGCATTTTGATGAAGGAAAGGCCCCAGAACAAGTCGATGGACCATTTACATTGCCCTCTAGGATCTCTGCGTGAAGAGGCGCAAAAGACTGCCGCTATTGGACTTCGCATCGCCATGGGCAATTTACGACTCCGCTGGAGTGAGCGGGGGCAGATGGCGTACGAGGAGGCGAAGAAGACTGCAGACGAGGCGTTAGCCGCGTGGAACGAGCACATCCGTAACTGCGAGATCTGCCACGATGCAAAACCAGGGCTCATGCCCGCCAGGACGGACTCCGGGTTTGTAACCGCCCCTACGGTATTGCTGGTCGACGATAATCATGCAGTCTTGGAACACCTCGTTGGGATGCTGGAGCCGACCTACAAGATTGCCGCAGCGCTGTGTAATGGCACGGCAGTCGTAGATCAAGCCGCTGCCCTCCTCCCCGACCTGATCATCCTGGATATCTCTTTAGGGGATGTAAGTGGCTTTGAAGTAGCCAGGCGACTGAAGAAGGCTGGCTGCCCAGCTAAGATCATCTTCTTGTCACTCCATGAAGACATGGATTTCGTGGGTGCTGCGTTCGGTTTGGGTGCTTCCGGATTTGTATTTAAGTCTCGCCTGACTACAGACCTTGAAAATGCCATCACCGCTGTCTTGAGCGGAGGGCAGTTCAGCTCCATCCGTTGAAGTGGTGGACCAAGAGGTTTCAAGGGTCGAGAGATGAACGCAAGTCAGCCACGGTGAATAATCCCTAGTTAGTGCTTGGCGGCAGAATAATGGCCTCAGCCGTGCTGGAGCCGCACATTCCCTGAATCTCTCCGGAGATGCATGCGCCCGCGGAATACTTGTAGCAGCCGGCCTTCTTGGCGGTCACGGAAATGGGACGCTGGGCGCCGCCCATAATCGCATCGTCGGAACCGAAGGCAGCAGGCGACCCAAAGTCGACGACAAAGCCCGTATTCTTCTGCGTGCTCTTCCACACAATGGTTGTGCCGCTCTTGACGCAGAATGTGCTATTCGCTTTCGCGTCGGCGATACTGGGCGTCGCGGAAGCGCCATAATCGCTGCGCTTCACGTCCACAATACAGGGGCTCGAACTGGATCCGCAGGTATTGCCGGCGTTACATACCGACTGTGGATTGGGTTCTGAGCAAGCGTACTTGTCACTCTGCGCCAGCGCTGCAACGCAGCTCAAAAGCAGCAGAAGACAGGTCACGGGTCCCGTACGAACAAAGAAAGTCTGCTGAGTCTTCATACAACACCTCATTCCTTTCCGACCACAGTACTTGCAGTTAGTTGACGCCCGTTCCCTTCCAGTCGACGAGGTCGGACAACCGCCACGGATTCTGTAGCAGATCCAATTGCAGTTCGCCCTGTTTGTCGAGGACCAGCTGCGCCGCGGGATACAGAGACCCGGTGCTCTTGCTCTTTTCCTGATCATTCAGTTCCAGGACCCCCGCGGTCAGGTCGAAGGACATAGAATTGCTGTCCGTCCATGCCTCTGCCATGGTGATTTGACGATTCGTAACAAAGACGATCTTGCGGCCCGTCGGGGTATTGAACATTCTGATGTAAGAGCAGTCGTATCCAAGCGTGCCCGTGATCGAGACATGCCCTACCGCCTTCATCTTCTGCAGGGCGGTCGTCAAACCTTTATTTTGCCCCTGCGTGAACGACTGCACCAGGATCTGCTTGTCCGCCGGGGTTGAAAACTCATAGATGTCCAAAGTCACGCCGATGTTCTGGCCCATCTGGGTCCCGGTTCCAAACGCCTGGGCATCGATCGTTTCATACTTGTCCCGGGCAAAACCGGGACGGCCTCCCGCTGCGAGACTCAGCAGCACAATGCCGTTAACCACGAATCTAGAATAGTGTCGTATTTGCACGCCGTTCCCCCTCCACCATCATTTTTTGCGCTGCCTACCAACCCAGGTAGTCTCAAATGCCCGAACTGAAACACCGCTAGGAGCCGCTAATTCAATTAAGGGCCGGTTGCGATAGTTCACCAGGCAGCTGACCCTCCACAACTGTCATTTGCGACAGGTACAATCTTGAGACTTGCATTCCGACAATCAAAGGCGCTCGGCTAAAACGATGCACCGCCACGCTCCCTTTCCTCAATAAGACGTGCTCCGGCATTTCACGACGTTTGGACTGGACCAAACAGATTTCAGGTGTTTGCCGGTACGCTTCCAGGCACGATCAGCAGCATTTATAACCGACCTGTCGCTAGTGACAGGTGTGTAGGCGGAAGTGACTTTGATAGGTTAAGCCCCTGATCGGGAAGTCACCGGCTTGGATGTAAACCGATTAGTAAGCCCGTTGGTCCGTACGGATCCATTCGGGATATTGATTACTTGGCTTATGAAGTTGGCGAGGCTTTGGACTTGACGCCACAAATACTTAAGTGACCCTTGCAGTTGTGCGAAGACATCACGCGGCGGCAGATAGTTCCGTGTAGTGATGTTCGAGGCGAACTGAGCTTGACCAATATAAACAAATCTCAGAGAGGACTCTATGAAATCATCGATTGGTAGCTTCCGCCCTGTGGGGACGCAAAGAGTATGCGTTGTCCTGCTTACCGTTCTCACCCTAGCCTCCACTGCCTTTGCGCAGACCTTTAGTTCTGGCGACAAGGCCAAAGTTAAGGGAACGATTACGTCCAGAAAAGGCGACCTAATAAAGATTCAAGACGAGAAGACTGGGTCACCGGCGCTGATCAAGATCACTGACGATACGAAAATCATCCGCGACAAATCCAAGATAGCGTTCAAGCGTCACGAGGACATGGACGTAACAGCCATGGTCCCCGGCCTGACCATCAGAGCTGAGGGCGTAGGCAACGCGGACAATCAACTGGAAGCAAGTAAGATCACCTTCTCGCCGGATGAGTTCGCTATCGAAGTCGCGCAGCAACAGCAGATCAATGCAAACAAGTCAGCGGCCGGCAACGCACAGACTACAGCCAACCAGGGAGTAGCTGCTGCAGGCGATGCGCAGTCCTCCGCAAACCAGGCGCAAACAACGGCCGACGCAGCAGGCACGGTGGCAACAGCAGCCGGCTCCGTCGCGATGATGAATGCAGGCGCTGTTGAGATGGTGAACAAGCGGGTTTCCGACCTCGACGACTACAAGACAGTTGCCGAAGCTGTGATCTACTATCCTACCGGTAAATATGCCCTGGATGCCCCCGCGAAGGCCGACCTCGACAAGCTTATCGCTCTCACGTCGGCTACCGATGGCTACATGATCGAGATCGCGGGGTATGCTTCGAAAACTGGAACGAAAGAGGTCAACCAACAGCTCAGCGAAGATCGTGCTTCCGCAGTGGCCAATTATCTTCGTAACAAAGGGAATATTCCGATGAGGCGGATCGTTGCACCAGCAGGTTACGGCTCCACTCATCCTGACGCTGAAAATACGGATCCGCAGGGCCGCGAGCTGAATCGCCGTGTGGATGTCAGGCTGATCGTGAACAAGGGGCTACAGGGAACCATGTAGTTCAGCTGTCTAACGACTAATCACGTTAGCAACCGCTGGCAAGGTGCGTTGTACCAGGGACATACCAATCCAAAGGTAACGCACAACCACTCATCGGGATCCACAGGATGCGAGCTAAGACCGGCACGGCGTGTTTTCAAGCTCATATTGAACAAGGGGCTCGGGGAAGTAGCCAGCGCCTCTTCAAACAAAGGGCCGTACAGTCTGCATTGCGATGCCGGTTTTCCGGTTCAGCTGCGACGGCCTCCAACTTCTGATATTAGGAGAACGACAATGAAGAAAATAGGTGTCCTCGTTGACAGCTATGATGGTGCTATCGGGTGGTTTCCGCGCCTCGGCACAGACTGCTTCCAGCTTCCATATGTCTTCGAGCTTCTACGCGGGAAACGCGAAGATGCCGGCTGGAACCTACACGCTGAGACAGAGTGACGAGGACACTAGCCTCTACTCGCTTCAAAATGGCGCGGGCACACACAACGTCATCTTAGAAGGACGGCAGTCATCCAAAGCCTCGAAGGGCAAGCCTGAGATTCTTTTCAATCGCTATGGAACAACGGACTATTTGGAGGGTGTGGAAACCTCCACTGGCAATTCGATCGACATATCGGGCGGTCCCGCAGAGAGACTCGCTGCCAAGAAGGGCCCGGCGCAACCGCATATTGTGCCGACTGCCTGGCGGGAGCCATCCGAATTCGTGTGATGATAGCGGATTGCAGAGTCCGCCATCATCTAGCGATGCTCGGAGGTACCCGTGTTACCCGTCCTCTTCGGTTGAACGCTTTTGTGTGGGCCACATCGCCAGCAACGATAGCTCATCGCTGAAGCGGTCCGAGACGGCGAATAGATAGAACTCGAAGACGCCATTCTTTGAAATCTCGATCGGCTCGATCGTCGCGTCCGTTTCGAAGTGATACTGGCTCAGGAAAAAGTCGATCTCAACCGCGCTCGGTCGAATGCCAGATGCCCGAGCCTCTGGCATCCGACTCGTATCGCTGGTGACTTCTTTCAATCGAGCAAGCAGCTTGTTCAGGTCGTTCGGTATGTCCATGGCCTGTCCCTTCGGCGACCGGGGATTTAGATATTAGCATTTTGATGCCCAGACGAGAGGTTTCGCATGTGTCATATTACGCCAGAATAGAAATTCCGCCCCAGGATCGCCAACATTGCTGTATCAGGTCCGCCCGAAACCGAGGGTTTAAAGAGCCCCCGTCTATCGAATCACTAGCATATTTGCAGTTATGTCGGCCGCGCGGTCCGTGCAAGACTGGTCAGTAGTTTGCGCCACAATCAGAGAATGCTCGCTTCCGCTGTGTAATGTACAGGTTGGCGAGATCCGAATGGCTGAGCAATGACGAGGTCTCTAAGGCGCAGGAATTTGGCGGGCACCATCGCGATCATCTACTTTAGCTGTGGATTGGGTTTGACGGCGGCCAAGGCCCTAGACAGAGTTCCCCAGCCCGCTTTTGTTTCCTCCCTGCCAGTCGTCGCGGCCTCGGACTTACCAGATGCTCCTGGAGCCCAAGATACTCGGAGCGCCCCGAGCGCCAACAGTTCTTCTGACCAGATCGTTCCGGCGGATGCGGGGGCAGCACAACAGACCAAACGAATTCTCTGGATAGTGCCGAATTTTCGGGCAGTCAGCACGGGCACAAAGCTTCCCAAGCAATCGGTAAAGGACAAGTTCGAGACCGCCGCCCTGGATAGCTTCGACTATTCTTCCTTTATCTTCGCGGGAATTCAGGCCGGCATCAGTCAAGCTACCGATTCCTATCCGGAATTTCACCAGGGCGTCGCGGGATTTGGCCGTTACTATTGGCACACGTTCGCAGACCAGGCAGACGAAAATTTATGGGTCGAAGGGATACTCCCCAGTGCCCTGCATCAAGACAGCCGGTATTACACGCTGGGCCACGGCGGCTTTGTCAAAAGGAGCTTCTACGCGGTGACTCGAGTCGTAATTACGCGCACGGATTCAGGAGGGGAGACATTCAACGCTTCAGAGGTCTTTGGAGCAGGAACAGCCGCTGCCATTTCATCGGCCTACTATCCGTCGCGCTATCAGGACTGGACTAAGATTGGACAGCGATGGTTGACTAATGTCCTGATCGACGGGGGCACCTTCGGGGCTAAAGAATTCTGGCCCGATGTCAATCGCGCTATCTTCCACCAGAGTGACTAGCGGAATTCCGTATAGGATCTTCTCGAACGTTCCAGATTTATCGGAGGCTTTTATGAGAGTGAAGGAATGCATCTTGGTCGCCATATGCGGGGTTGCTCTTTCCGCGTTTGCAGCAAACGCGCAGGTCATTGTTCATGCCGGCCCACCACCACCCGTTATTGTTGAACGGCCGGGACCACCTTTGCATGCGGGATGGGTTTGGGTTCCTGGGCACTATCGATGGTACGGAGGCCGGTATGTGTGGGTGCGTGGCAGCTGGGTTAACCCGCCTCGGCGCGGGGTTGTGTGGATTCCCGGCCGCTGGGTGCCTCGCGGCGGGGGATATGTCTACATCGCCGGATCTTGGCGTTAACGCGCACTGAATTAATCTGCTTGGACCTTACATAGGACCGCCATGAGGCAGGCTCAACGGCCTGGCACAGCTCACTGGCTCTTAGTAAGGTTCAACGCGAACCCAGTTGTGAACTGAAAAGAGTTTTTCTTGTATCCGATCTGGGGATTATTCAAGAAGTTATCGATCGTCGACACCGAAAACGCCAGTTTCTTGTAGACGGGCATCCTTACGGAGCTGGTCCCGGAGGCAGAGAAGGCGCTCGCGTTGTTCCAAGCTATGTCGGCCAGAAGCTTTTCATCGAACTGGAGCTTGCCCCACTTCCGCGTGTAAACCTCGGTCAGTGTCGATCCGATCAGGTGCAAAGTGAGCTCTTCAACGTTAGCGGTTGCGTTGAACTGCTGATTCTCGTAGTGCAGATCGGCAGTGATATCAAACTCGGAGTCCTTCTTCTTGAACAGAGTCGCGCCAATACCGCCGCCGTAGTTCTGCTGGAGCACCAGGCCCTGGGAATAATTGTGATCGAGAGAAAACACCTGCAGATAGTAACCCCGTGGCTTAAAGTATTCGTCTCGTTCCGTGCCTACGTGAAAGATATTGGTGATTGTCGTTTCAGTGCCAGGCTGTGTCGTTTTTCCTGCACTCAACGTGAAGTCTATTGTCGTGCGGAGCTTCGGGTCCAGCCAACTAACCGTGGGCACTGACCGCTTGAGTGCCGTGTCTACCTGGAAGAGGGAGCTGTTTTGGGTGGAAAAGATCATCGAAGTACCGGTGGTGATGTGCCCATCCCAACCTGACCTAAAACCTATCTTCTTGTGTATCTCTTTCTGATACGTAGCATCGTCGACGATCGATGCGATTTTCACGGTTGGTATTTCTTTTTCTGCGACGGCCTCCTTAGCGGCGGCCGGCTTCGCTTCGGGCCCTGCCGGTGATGCACTTGTCTCGGGTTTGGCCGCGGATATTGGAGTGACTACGATTCCCTTTTCGCCAATCTTTATCGCTCCCTGGGGCACCTTTGCGCTGTCTCTGGCATCTTTCACATCTTTGGGGACTACTGCAAAGTCGCGCTTGGACTTCAATTCTTTGACGTTCTCCCACTTTACCGTAACCTCGCCGGCTAGGTCGCTCTTGAACTTGATCTCAGTTCCGGTAGAGTTCAGCAGTTCCCCGGTTAGCTTGTCGTCGTTCTTGAGGGTCAGCTCTTCCTTGATCTCAGGTTCCTTTTTTGTTTCCGGCTTTACCGGCTTCTTGGCGGTGCTTTGCGCCAGCCCTGAAGCAGTTGTCAGAAGGAAGAGCGAGAGAGTCGCCGCAAGCGTCCTATGAAAGCGACCTTCACGAACTCGCGCAATGGTTAGCATGGAGTGTACTCCTCGCAGAGGACGCTAATGAGCGGGTATGTTAAAGGGCCTGGCAGGAGAGCAGGACCAACTGCCGTTCGAGGTACTGGCAGCTCGCTGCTTGAACAGTCGTTTCGGTCCGTGCATGTATTGAACGCGTCGCGCCGGAGCTGCCAGAGCTATCGCGGATTATCGTAACAATGCGAGGATCAAAGCAACCGCGCGCAAGTGCAGTTTACGGCCCATCGAAAAGGCCCTGTAACTAGCAAAAATGGTAGCTTCGCCGTTGAATCTCTGAGGTTGACCCAGCGGAGCTTAGCCGGACGAGCGACATGGATACATCACAGGGGTGGGGGTCAGTCGCCGAATAGCCACTGGCTCACTGTCATAAGTGACAGTAGACAAACCGTCGCGTTAACAGAATGATCTGGTAAACAAGAGCTAATACCAGTCGGGATGCAATTTTGATAGGCCTCGATGATTGAGCCGAGTCTGAAAGCCTGGAGGGAAAGTGATACCTAAGAAGACGATGCGTTTTACGTTCGGTGCGATGCTCCTGATGTTAGTCTGCTCCATTTGCGCCACGCAGGCTCAATCAGGGGCAACTGACGAGGGCATAGACGCCGTTGAGGTGGTCAAGGTCACCGCGACGGTCGAGAAGATTGACCTCGAAAAGCGCAAGGTCACCCTACTCTTAGACGACGGCAAGAAAAAGACCTATAAGGTTGACAGCCGTGTCCAGAATCTGGCCCAGGTCAAAGTAGGGGACCACCTGGAGATGTCCTTTACAGAAGAAATTGCCATCGTGGTTGGCAAATCACACGAAACCCCAGGTGCCGCGTCCTCTGAACAGGTCGCCGTTGCGCCCAACGGCGACAAACCCGGCGTAGTGATGGTGGAAACCTCGGCCGTGAGTGCAAAAATCCTGGCTGTGGACGCAGCGAATCATCGCGTGACCCTGCTCGATCCGGATCGCAAGAAAAAAACTATCAAGGTGAGCAAGAAAGTAACTAACCTCGATGATCTGAAAGTGGGTGACACGGTGGATATGCTCATGACTGACTCTACGGTGATCGAAATCGTCACATAATTCCCAAATATGAGATCTGGGCTGTAAGACCGGCCCACCGCAGGGAACCGTGCACGACGATAATATTTCCTTTCACGTCGCGACATGCGTTCCCCTCGATTACAAAGACATCTAGATGGGAACACGATGAGGGGTACTCGGATGGGAAACGGGAAAACGGGCAGCTTGGCCTAGACGTAAAACAAAAGCGAAGAACTAGTAGTTTTGGGGGGGCGCGGGAGTTAAGCACCGCTATATTCTTTAGCACGATTACTCCCCAAGTGCAGTCCGTCGCGGAAAAAGATCCTCTCAGTCAGCAAAGGAAATCCAATGTCCCGCTCCATCATTGTTCTCCCCGACGATTCGTCCAAGCCCATACTCGATGCCATCGCCGACGCTGCGAAATCCATCCGCATCAAGATGTTCATCTTCTCCGACCCCTCACTCCTCCAGGCAGTCATTACCGCCCAACATCGTGGCGTCAATGTGCGCATCATGCTCAACCCTGAACGGCGAGACGGTGAGAAGGAAAACCACGATGCGCGTAAAACGCTAACTGACGCGGGCGTTCATGTGATCGACAGTAATCCGCAATTCGATCTGACCCATGAGAAATCCATGGTCATCGACGACCGAACCGCCTTCGTTCAGTCTCTCAATTGGGAAACCAAAAACCTCACCGTCACCCGCGACTATGCCGTCGTAACGTCACACAAGCACGAGGTTGAAGAGATCGCGCAGTGTTTTGACGCCGACTGGAACCGCACCAAGTTCGACGCCGGCGACCACTCGCATCTCATCTGGTGCACGGGCAACGGGCGGCAGCGCATTGGACAGCTCATCGACGAGAGCAAGCACTCTCTCTGGCTACAGAACGAACGATATCAAGACCCTGTGATCATCGAGCATCTCATACGGGCCCACGAGCGCGGCGTTAAGATCCACATTATGGCACGCCCCCCGGACAAGCTTAAAAAGGCAAAACTAGCTGAAGGGGTGAGCGGCCTGCGATCACTTCAGGACTTAGGGGTCAAGATCCATAAGCTCAAGCACATCAAGTTGCATGCCAAGCTGCTCATGGCCGATGACGACCTGGCAATCGTCGGCTCCATCAACCTTGCCCCCGGCAGCTTCGACAGCAGGCGTGAACTTGCCATCCAAGTCAGGGATGAACATATCACCCGTCGCATTTACAAGACGCTCCAGGAGGACTGGGCAAACTCGCATCCCCTAGATCTCTCGGATGAAGGCCTGCTCGCCGAACTCAAGAAAGACGACCCGAATGTAGGAGAAGATCTTGCCATCGAAGCGGGCAAACATCAAAAGCATCATTAACGCCGCGGACTGTGACGCTTAACAAGGCGGCCATACTACCGCCGGCAGCTTCGACAGGATTATTCAATATCTTTGTTGGTTTACGAGTAGCCGCTGGGTTGAGACGCCAATTAAGCAGATGCTGTGCAACTTGCTCGCTGTAAGTGCGACTAAATCCAAAGTGAAATTTCTCGCACGACGAAGGAATCAGCATGTCAAAGGTTAGACTGACTATCGGAACCGACGGACTTGCGCTCCCGATCCTACCGCCGGAACGCGACGCACGCGTTTGGGCTCGACTGGTGCGCGTGATGTTTTACCTGCCCGGCTTTATGGGCCTGCTGCTGATCAAGACCGGCGAACCAGCGAGCTTCGGGATCACGGTGGAGCTACTGATGCTGTCTAGTGCAGCCGCCATCGTCGGCGGTTTGTATATCGGCACGGAATCATCGGGTGCTGGAGCTGATCCATCATCCAAGGTCGGCACCTGGAGCGGATCGCTGGTGCTCGAACTGCTCGCCGTGGTGCCTTTTCTGGCGGCGATACCGGCGCTGTTCCACGAACTAGCCCACAGTACGCTGCTGCACTCCCACGCACCTGGCGCCGTTGACATTGCCCTCGGCGCCTCCGAATTGCTGCCGATGGTAGCGATCCTGCCTTTCATGCTGTACCAACTCGCCGGCTTCGGGACCCTGGACTTCATCGTACCCAAGCCCGTCAACTGGATCATTAACATCGGCATTTTCTGCTTGATCGTCTCCAGCTATATTTTCTACCGCGCGGGCGACTATCCCATGGAAAAGCGACTGGCAGGAATTCTGGTGGTCGCGATGGTGATTATCGTCTTCTACGGCGTGCTGAAGCTAAAGCGGATGCAGGCGACCTACGACGCACGCTGCCCGCAGAAGGCTCCTAAATAACTATCGGAGCGCCAGGACCACCGCAGGTCCAGAGGCTTGCACTCAGTGTCGACCACCGCCCCTCCGGCGATAGCGCCCCTACAGAACCGATTTGTGCATTTTGCCAGCAGATAAATGTCCTATCGTGGTCGTCCCTGTCTTAAGTGACAGTAGGCAGACGTTCGCTCCAAGACAACAATCGCAGTCAACACGAGTGCTGGCAGCGCTCCTACGAAAAGGATGACGATTATGAAAACGAAATATGTATTGTGCGCCATGGTTGCATGCATCGCGTCCGCGGTTGCCCTTGGGCAAACAGTTTCAGTCAATTACAACAAAAGCCAGGATTTTTCGCAGTATCACACCTATATCTGGGCTAGTAACAACGCCAACCAAATCCAAAATTCGATATTGGCGCAACAAGCTAAATCGGACATCGATAGTGCCCTGCAGGCCAAAGGTCTGCAGCTTGTGGGGGAAGCCCAAAACCCTGATCTAATCGTCCTCGCGAGCGGCGGCTTGCAGCAGCAGACATCCTACCAAGCATGGGGTATGCGTGGCATTGGCGGAGGAATGGGCGGCATCACTCCAGAGCAGAACGTCGTAGGAACCTTGATTGTCGACGTGTACGGGGCTAAAGAAAAGAACCTGCTGTGGCGCGGGCTTGCACAAAATACGCTGAGCACCAACGGCAACAAGAATTCGCAGATGGTTACCAAGGCCGTCCAGAAGATGTTCAAACAATATCCCTAGCCCATCGCTCGTGTCACCAAGCTTACAGGCGAGTGCAAGCGACGGAGATGAAGGAGATCGTTTGTGACAAACCAGAGCCACTTTACGCTCGCATTTCCTTTGAAGTCGCCGGCGGACGCGAAGGCTGTGGCGGAGCAGCTTCCCCCCATGATGCCTTCGCTCTTCCAGGCGGCGGATACCATCGGCACGATCCATTACTCACGCTTCACGGTGCTCAGCGAGAAAACGCTGCTGTTCCTTGGCGACTTCGACGGCGAATTCGGCCAGCTTTTTGGCGAACTCGCCAAGCACGCGGGGCCGGTTTTCGATTTTATCTTCCAGCATGTGGACAATCCACCTCCCACGCCGGTGGCCGACCACGCAGATGCGTTGGTCGATTGGGCGGAGAAGCATCTTCTGGTCCCGGTCAATCTCTACACAGCATACCCAGGCGCGACTGCGAAGGAGATTAAGGCCCTCGCATCCGCGGCAGGCCTCAGTGGCGCCGGTGTACTCAACCCATTCCTGGTAATCCTGCCTATCAAATCAGCGCTCGCCTTCACCGAGGTGAAGCTGCTGCTGCGTGCGAGGGGACGCGGAACAACCCACGACCTGGACAAGGTGGGCACACCCCACTTCGCGCAGTTTGTGCCGCTTGAGAACCACCAGGTTGGCTTTTTTACCGTGTATGACGGCACCTTTGATACCTACATCGCCGACTTCACCAAGAACATCGGAGAGGTCTTCGATTTAATCTTCAAATTCTGCATAAACCCTCCGCCCTCGCCCTGCCGAAAGTACCTCCAGGAGTTCATTGACTTTGCAGCGGGAGCAAACCGAACGCCGATCGGCTTCTACCAGGCGTATCCGGGCCTGGGCGTTCAGGACATTCACGCCCTGATTGCCGATAGCAAAACTACAGCTGCGGCGCACTAGCCCGCATTCACAAGAGGCCGCAGTGGTGATCAAAGACAAAAGAGCATGGTCCGCAGAGTCGTTCTTTCACAAGCTGGTTACGCGTGGCGAGAAGGACGGACCTGATACACCTGCGCGTCCGGAAAAGAGCACACTCGACCTGGGTGATATTCAGGGGTTCATCGTGCGCGGGTACAGGATGCCCCTGGTCCGGTATTTCGTGCTCACCGTGGGCGTTCCGGCCAAGGCGCGCGAGTTGCTCGGGCGGCTGGTCAGTGGAGACGAGTCAGACGCGCCGCAGATCACCACTGCAGAAGACTGGCACGTAGGCTTCGCTCCTGGGCCAGGAGACGACCTCGACGCTCCCCCGCGCCACAAGCCTGACTACTGCCTTAATGTGGGCATAACCTGGCCCGGACTTATCGCGCTTGAAGTCAAGGATCGCGTCCCCACGCTCTCCTTCAAGTCCTTTGGCGCCTTCGTCGCCGGAGCCCCCGCGCGTGCGAACCTGGTAGGCGATACCGGGGCAAGTGCCCCGGAGAATTGGATCGGCGCCTTTAAGTCCGCGAGCGATCACGTGATGGTAACGCTGCATGCCATGAGCCCAGAGGCCATGACGGCCTACGGCGATCGGTTGTCTGCCCTGTTTACGGAAGGCGAAGCCTTTCAGGAGATCTGGCGCACCGACGGAAACGCATGGCTGCAAATGGTCGACGGCAAGCCTCAGCCCTGCGCCAAGGTCCCCTTTGGATACACCGACGGCATCAGCATGACTACCATACGCGACGGCCCCGAACGATATACGCCAGATCATCAGGAGCCGTGCGAACCATGGCTCTTTGTTTTGCAAGACAACGCTGAGAATTATTTCGTGCCTGAGCCGCGAGAGCTCGGTCTGAACGGCAGCTTCGCTGTCTTCAAGATGATCAAGACGGACGTGGTTGGATTTGAGAACTTCCTGCAATCGAACAAGGACAAGATAGACCCCGAGCTGCTCGCCGCCAAAATTTGCGGACGGTGGCGAAACGGTACTCCCCTGGAACTGTCGCCGGAAACGGACAGCCCTCCGGGCGGGATTGCACCCGAGCAACTGAACAACTACGGATACGTAAACGAAGACGGATCGGGCGACCCCAAGGGGCTGCGCTGCCCTGTTGGGGCGCACATGCGGCGCATCAATCCGCGCGACCAGCCCGTCACCGGGCAGGGCAAACCCGGTGGCAGCAATAACACTCATCGTCTCATCCGTCGCGGCTTGCCCTACGGGCCGAACTACGACCCGGCGCAACCCTACGACGGCATCGAGCGTGGACTTCTCGGCTACTTCATCAACTCAAGCATCGAGAATCAATATGAGTTCGTACTGGGACATTGGGTAAACGACGCCGAATTCGCGGGGGCGGTCAGGCTGGATCCTAAGGCGAAAGATCCTATGATCGGGACGCAAGACCCGAAGGAAAGCATCTTCGTCATTCCTCAGGCGAACGGCATGGCCCCTATCAAGCTGACAGGGTTCTCGAGCTTCACTACGACCAAAGCTGCCGCCTACTGCTTTTTACCCAGCATCACCGCAATCAAATTCATCTCCAAACTGGGATGACGAGCAACCAAGCGTCCAACGATTTATCCATTAGCTCGGAACTTTGAAATCGACGATCAGACTTGGAAATGGGCTCAAAGGAGAACCTGATATGAGTGCAGCAGCAGGAAGTGGAACTCAACGCCACCTCACGGTTACTTTTCCGATTAAGTCGGCCGCCGATCGAAAGGCGCTGGTCGAGAAACTGCCCCTGTTGATGCCGGATTTTGCCAAAGCGCAGGATGCGGAGGGCTCCGTGCACTACTCCCGTTTCCTGGCTCTGAGCGATCAAGCCCTCCTCTTCATCGCCGATATTGACGGCGAGGCCGATGATCTTGTTGGAGCTCTTGCCAAGTCTGCAGGGCCGGTCTTTGACGCCATCCTTGAACATGTAGAGAACCCTCCTCTCGCGCCCGTCGCTAACAACACTGACGCGTTCGTCCTATGGGCGAAGCAGCATAATACCCGCCCTCTGGTGGCCTATTCCGCATACGTTGGCAATTCGGTTCAGGACATCAAGTCCTGCGCTGGCGCCGAGGGCTTTACGGGTAGAAGCGAGCAGCACCCACTGCTACTTTCCCTACCCCTCAAGTCGAGCCTGAAGGCTTTTGTGCTGGAAGAGCTGGTCTTGAGGGCGACGCATGGCAAGATGAATGAAGGGGCGGATTCTGTTGGCACGTTGCATTTCGCTCACTTTGTACCCCTTCCGGACAACCATCTAGCCTTCTTTACTATCTTCGACGGTTCTTTCCATAAATACATAGAGGACTTCACGGAGAAACTCGGACCAGTTTTCGACACTCTTTTTGAATTTGTCATTGGACCGCCGCCAACCCCGGTGGCAAAGAATGCCGAGTCGTTCTTTAACTGGGCCGAGGCCAACAATCTTCCACCCATCGGGTTGTACTGCGCCTATCCCGGCTTGGCGGTTCAAGACATTCACGCCCTCGTTGCGGACGCAAAGGTGGGAGCTACTGCGCTGAAGGCACACCCGCACAGCCTTTAGGGGGCGCGGCGATTGAGAGGCTCCTGGCCGTTTTGGCCGCGAACAATGGTGCGTTCGTGCAATCAATTTTCGGGACGCGAACAGGGATGAGAAGCGAGGAGGTTTAGCACATGCTCTGGCTGACCAGATGGTTCGGAGTGACAGGTAGCGACAGCGAGCGGGACCTCGCCAGAGAAAAGTCTGACATCGAAGAGATTGTCCGGACAACCCTCCTGGTGCAGGCGCGTGCTGGTGCCGAACAACACCGGCCGCTGGCCCGCGGAACACACGCCAAGGGGGTCTGCGCCCGGGCCCAGTTCGAAGTCCTTGACGTTACGAGCGGACGGGATCCACTGCTGGCGGCGCGGCTCGCCAAGGGGATATTCGCCACGCCAGGCGTATATCCCGCGGTGGTCCGCTGGGGGAACGCTGATTCAAAGAAGAACTCAGATTTCAAGCCGGATGTCCGATCCATGTCCTTCTCGGTTGACCTTACGCGGGGTGGCTTAGCTGTTCCCGGCGGGAATGGTGGCCGGCAGGACTTTTCATTACAGAACGCTCCGCCTCTGCCCATCAACGACTCCCCTGCGTTTGCGGCAATCATGAAGGTACTAGCGGCATCGAATCCGCTCTCCGGCTTGTTGTCGCTGCCGTTCAAGGACAAATTACGGGTAGTGAGAGTCTTGGCCTTAGCAAAATTGCAGGCCAGCCAGAAGATCAGACCGTACCAGCAACTGCGTTATTGGAGCAACGTGCCGTTTCGCCACGGACCCCTCGACGTTGTCCAGTATTCGGCTATCCCTTCGTCCGGCAATCTGGCGCGTCCACTGCAAAAGAGCAATCCGAAAGGCCTGCAAGATGAGCTGGTCCGGCACCTCAACGAGGATGGCAGGATGAGCAGCTTCGACTTTGGCGTCCAACTCCTCGATACCGGAAAGATGACCTATTGGGGTAAACGCTACGACGCCAACTTCTGGATTGAAAACGCGAGTGTCAAGTGGAAGGAAACGGACACGCCTTTTCATACGGTCGCGCGGCTCACCCTGTTATCACAGTCTCAGATTCGCCCGGATGCCAGCGAAACTGTCTACTTTGATGTAACCGGGCACTCGACACCTGACAGCACCCCGATTGGAAGCATCAATCGCGCCCGCGCCTTCGGAGAAGCTGCCAGCAGAGAAGCGCGCCTGCGCGCGAACAGCAGCCCCCAAAGTGGAATCGCTCCAGATGTACACACGGCCGCGCCCGTATCTGAGCAAATCCCTGCAGGAAAAGCTACCGAGTAATCCCGGACTCACGTGAAAGCAACCTGTCGCTTTTGACAGTTATATGGTGTGTACGCTGGAACGAAAATGATCGCGACGTGTTCTGGATACGTTCGTGTCTATCAAAATGCGGATGCCGGGTAATGGATTGCGGTTCAGGACATTGGGAACCCTGAGGGAATCTTGCTTGTTCGAATGGCCGACGCTCTTTCAACTGGGCGTATTGATCTCGCCGCCGCGGCAACCGGTCTGGCGAAAGGGAGCCCGGGTCTGGGAATCTCCAGATCCCGCATGGCCGCCGGTGGGAGGATTCGCACCGGGCTCCTGGGGACCATTTCATCGATCCGCTCCATTGTGGAGAAAGCCATGACTGCTTCAGCAGCAGAGCATCAAAACGACGGGCTTACATTCCCCAGGAATGCGCCCCCTGCTTTCCATGTTTTGATCAAACCAACCGGCGCTATCTGCAATCTCGACTGTAAGTACTGTTTCTTTTTGTCCAAGGAACTGTTGTATACCGGCAGCCGCTTTCGGATGGCCGAGGATCTTCTGGCAATCTATCTCAAACAACTTCTGAAAAGTCATCGAGCGCCGGAAGTGGACGTGGCCTGGCAAGGTGGCGAGCCGACCTTGATGGGGTTGGACTTCTTCCAGCGATCCGTCGAGTTAGTCAATAAATTGAAACGCCCCGGCCAAAAAATCCAATACACGATTCAGACCAACGGCACGCTACTCGATGACAAATGGTGTGCTTTCTTCAAGCAAAACAATTTCCTTGTCGGCTTGAGTGTGGATGGACCCAAGGTGCTGCACGACGTTTATCGCGTGAACAAGGGCGGCGCCGGTTCTTTTGATCAAGTGATGCGCGGCCTGGAGTTCTTGAAGAAACATAAGGTTGACTTCAATATCCTGTGCACCGTACACGCCGCAAATCAAAACCGTCCTTTAAAGGTTTATCGTTTCTTCCGCGATGAAATAGGCGCGCAATTTATCCAGTTCATCCCGATCATCGAGGGCGCTCATGCGTCAACGCTGCCGATGGCCAACATCGGTTGGAGCGAGCGCCCGGGCGGCGACCGGCCACTCTACACCAATGCGGGCAACCTGGTCACTGAACGATCTGTCGACGCGCAGTCCTATGGAAGCTTCCTCATCGCCATTTTCGATGAATGGGTGAAGACGGATGTGGGGAAGATTTATGTTCAGCATTTTGATTCAGCCCTATCCAACTGGTATGGGGCTCCAGGCGCCGTCTGCATATTTTCGGAAACATGCGGCCAAGCGGTAGCTCTGGAACACAACGGCGATCTGTATTCCTGCGACCATTTTGTAGAGCCCAAATACAAGCTGGGCAACATTCGCGAAACTCATTTGATCCAGTTGCTCGCTTCGCCGCAACAGATCAAATTTGGTCAAGACAAAAAAGCTACTTTGCCCCGTTACTGTAGAGAATGCGAAGTACGCTTTGCCTGTCACGGCGAGTGCCCCAAAAATCGTTTCATCAAAACACCCGATGGTGAGGATGGACTGAACTATCTGTGCGCCGCTTACAGGGCGTTCTTCAATCACATCGATGGAACGATGAAGATCATGGTCCAGCTGTTAAGAGAAGGACGCTTTGCCGACGAGATCATGCAGATGCCGGCAAGTGAAAGAGCGACATTCGCGCAAGCGGGAGTAAAGACTAGTTAGTACGCGCCACTGTGAAGTTTATCGAAGACCTACGGCTAAGTCCGTCGGTACGAAATCACCCAAGAGTCAGAGCAGAAGGGGGATACGATGGAAGACCAAAAGGTAACCGGTACCGTGGGTTCGCCAAGCGCCACGACGTCACTCGACGGGAAGCAACTTCCACCATTGCCTCCAGCATTCGGCGGCGTGATCAAGGAAAGCGCCACGGATTCCACTCCCTGGTGGGCGCCGCGCGTCGTGCCGCCCAAGGGTGCGCCAAACGTCCTGCTCATCATGACCGACGATCAGGGTTACGGTGTTTCCAGCACCTTTGGCGGCGTCATCCCGACGCCCGCGATGGACCGCATCGCCCAGGCTGGGTTGCGCTATACCCATTTCCACTCCACCGCCCTCTGCTCACCCACCCGCGCGGCGCTCATCACCGGTCGCAACCATCACTCGGTAGGCTCTGGCGTGATCGGCGAACTGGCCACCGGTTACCCCGGCTACGATTCCGTCATCAGCCCGGAGAAAGCCACCGTCGGCACCATCCTTCGCGATAATGGCTACTCCACCTCGTGGTTTGGCAAGAACCATAACACCCCCGCATTTCAATACAGCCTTGCGGGGCCCTTCGACCAATGGCCTTCCGGAATGGGCTTCGATTATTTCTACGGGTTCATGGGCGGTGAGACCGATCAATGGACACCTTATCTGTTCAAGGACCACACCCAATTCTTCCCGTGGATCGGGCGCGAAGACTACAACCTCACCACTGACATGGCGGACGAGGCTGTTAAATACCTGGGTGACCTGAACGCGCAAGCACCCGACAAGCCGTTTTTCCTCTACTACGTACCCGGTGGCGCGCACTCGCCGCACCAGCCAACAAAGGAATGGATCGAAAAGTTCAAAGGCAAGTTCGACATGGGCTATGAGAAGATGCGCGAAGAGATCTTCACCAACCAAAAGCGGCTTGGGGTGATACCAGCGGATAGTGAGCTCACCGAGTGGCCGGACGGGCAGCCCGAGTTTGGCGGGGCCAAGTTGCCGAAGTGGGACTCGCTCTCGCTGTTACAAAAAAAGTTATACGCCCGCCAGGCTGAGGTCTTCGCAGCCTATGTAGCCTATACCGACAACGAGATTGGCCGTGTGATTCAGCAAGTCGAGGATATGGGCAAGCTCGACAACACGCTCATCATTTACATCTGCGGCGACAACGGCAACAGCCCCGAAGGCACGGAGCAAGGCACCTTCAACCAGATGACTGCCTATAACGGCATTCTGACTCTCCCGGAACCGCTGCAATTGCTGCATTACGAGAATTGGGGTTCGGAGAAAACTTATCCGCACATGGCGGTGCAATGGGCCTGGGCCTTTGATACACCCTTCAAGTGGACGAAGCAGGTGGCCTCACATTTCGGTGGAACCCGCCAGGGCATGGTCCTATCGTGGCCCGGCCACATCGAGGACGTGGGCGGCATTCGCTCGCAGTTCCATCACATCATCGATATCGTGCCAACGATCCTCGAAGCCGCGGGCATCGCGGCACCGGAAATAGTCAAGGGCATCCCGCAAAAGCCCATCGAAGGCGTGAGCATGGACTATACATTTGGCAAGGCGAACAGCAACGCCCCGTCGACCCGCACCACCCAGTATTTCGAAATGGCCTGCAACCGGGGGATCTATAACGATGGTTGGTACGCGTGCACGACGCCTTTTGCCGCACCCTGGCTTTTGGCGACTGGCAAGTTGCCCGATGTCAATGACTACGCGTGGGAACTCTACAACGTTACTGAGGACTATTCACAAAACAAGGACCTCAAGGAGAAGTTCCCGGAGAAGCTTAAGGAACTGCAGGCGTTGTTTATCACGGAGGCCGAGAAATACCAGGTGTTCCCTCTGGATAATAGGGCCTTCGTGCGCCTCTTGACGCCGCGACCAAGCGCAACTGCGGGTAAGACCGTCTTCACCTACACGGGTGTAAAGGCCGGCATACCGGTCGGTAATGCACCTTCCATCCTGAACCGGGATTACACCATCACTGCCCTGATCACTGTCCCGGAAGGCGGCGCGGAGGGCATGATCGTGACCATTGGCGGCCGCTTTGGTGGCTACGGCCTCTTCCTGCAAGATGGCAAGCCGGTCTTCGTCTACAACCTCCTGGATTTGGAGCGATTCCGCTGGGAGGGCGGTATCGGCGGCATCGTCGGCAAGGACTTGTTTGGACGGGCGCTTAAGCCTGGTCAACATACCATTGTCTTTGATTTCAAATACGACGGTCCGGGCCCCGGAAAGGGAGGGACCGGCGTGCTCTCGGTGGATGGCAAGGAATTGGAGAAGAAGACCATCAAGCACACGATTCCGCTGTTGATGTCCATTGATGAAACCTTCGATGTTGGGCTCGATACCCGCACGGGGGTGGATAACAGCTACGAACTCCCCTTCAAGTTCACCGGCACGATCGACAAGCTGACGTTCGAACTCGGTCCTTCACAGCTGTCAGAAGTGGAGGAAAAGGCTGCAGCGCATGCTATGGCCACAGCTCATGATTAGGTGGGGAGGGCGAACCGAAGCGCCCTGCCGAGTAGAAGGAGCTTCTCAATAAAAGGGGGCTAAGAACGCGGGCGCCAGTGGTAGCTAGTCTAACTGTCCCCCGAGTAGGCCGGGGTGGCTCCAGTACTTTGGCTGTATCCGATTGAGAGGATGCATGAGCGAAGAACGTGAAAAGCTCAACAAAGCTTTCAACCGGAGCCGCTCTCGGCTTGCTTACCTAAATATTGGCCTCGCCGCTGTTCTAGTGCTCACAGGTGTGATTGAAATCTGCATCATGCTATTGAGCGATTCATAGACCAACGTTCAGCGACTTCTTTACTACGTGCGCGATGGCGGCTTAGCCCACTCTCGAGCCTGGAACAAAAGTGAAGGCGGGGACATAAGAGGCCAGTGGCGGTGCTTCCGAGGGGGTAAAGCGGTTGGCGAAGGTGGACTGGGTGGGGCCAGGGTCCGGATGCGCCGCTGCCGCCGAGCCAGGAGCGAGCTCGTGCTCGGGAACGCCAGGCGAATCTTTTTGCTGGGCAGAGGCAGGACTTGGCTGCGGGTCGAAAGGTCGCTTATGGGCCTTTCTTGTTGAAACCGTCCAGGATTGCCGTTCCGAAGAGCTTCTAATAGGAAGAAACTAGAACGATATGGGTCCGCTTCTGGAAGTTTTGCGAGTATTCAACCGACAGGCTCTTAGATTGAAATCGATTATCGTATCTCCGCAACGAGGTCTTTGGCATTTTCGGAACGAGGAGAAACAAATGATGACGTTAAGTCGCATGAGCACGTTCGTTTTATTACTTTCCCCACTGGCGCTGACCTTGGCAACAGGAACCCACGCTCAGGAGCAATACCCAATTTTGGACAAGGTCGCAGCCAAGGTCGTACAGAAATATACGAGCACCCCCTGCGAACAATTGTGGCAAAAGAAACAAGCACCACCACAGCCGCCTTCGCCACAGGAACAAAAGGCAATCCAGTTTCTGAAGACCGATCCGCAGATGCGCGCTGTGTTTATCAACAAAGTGGCACCCCCCATCGCCAACAAAATGTTTGAATGCGGATTGATTCCATAATTCCTGGCGACCACTGGCCAACACCTGTCGCAAGTGACAGTTCCCAATCGCCTGGGATCGGAGTGAACTGCAGAGGAAGCATGAAACAGTTTTTGTCGTGGTCTGCCTCGGAGGAGTTTTGGGGTTGGCAACGTTAGACAGTATGAAACGGTGATACAAAGCGCAAAAAAGCATGAATGCCTTTCACACTGTGATCGATGTTGGGGCGTCGGCCGTAGAAGCTATGGGAGTTCTTCTTATCCTGTGCGCATTTCTCTGGGCGTCGGTCAGCTTTGTTGTGCACGCACGCGAACAAGTCGGCCACAGGTATGAACGTTACAAGCTTGCTTTGGGTAGAGCCCTCTCACTGGGCTTGGAGTTTCTTGTTGCTGCGGATGTGATCAAGACAGTGACTACGGCTCCTACCTTTACAAATATTGGAGTGCTGGCCGCGGTGATTGTGACCCGGACCTTCTTGAGCTGGTCTCTCGTGGTGGAGATGGAAGGCCGTTGGCCCTGGCAGCCAGCGCCTGCCACCGGCTCCGAAGTTACGGTCTGAAAGGGGAAAGACAGTGATGGATCCTATGATGGCGCGCATCGCGCACAACATGGTCGAACGAGTTACCGGCCCGATGAAATTCCGTCTCCTCCTGCAACCCGCCATGGCCACATTCTTTGCTATTCGCGGTGGATTGCAAGACGCAAAGGAATGCAAGCCACCCTATTTCTGGGGCCTTTTCACTGACAAGGGCGAACGCGAGTCGATGCTGAAGAACGGTTGGAAGTCCATAGGGAAAGTGTTCATCCTGGCGATCGTACTCGACGTGGTCTATCAACTTATCGAGCACCGGTGGACCGTCTATCCAGGCGAGGCGGTGCTGGTCGCGATCATTCTGGCCATCGTGCCCTACCTGTTGATAAGAGGACCTGTCAATCGCATCGTTTGCGAAAAACGCAAAATAGTCAAGGAACGACTGGCAGGAGATTAGAGCCTCATGGTAATTGACTGCCTAACCGCAGATACGATTAGTGGCCACGACCCTCCCGCATGCACGCGCTCCGAACCACGCGTCCGGCTCACGGGTCGATCACCAAGGGCTTTACCCGGCCAAGGCCGACAACCTCAGCGCATCATTTTCAACCTAAAAAGGAATAAACCATGGCAAAGCAACCTAACATCCTGATCCTCTGGGGCGATGACATCGGCACTTGGAACATTAGTCACTTCAGCCGAGGCATGATGGGCTACACCACCCCGAATATCGATCGCGTCGCCAAAGAAGGCGTCACCTTTACCGACTACTACGGCCAGCAGAGTTGTACCGCTGGACGCGCGTCTTTCATCTGCGGTCAGAACCCGCTCCGCACCGGTTTGACCAAGGTCGGCATGCCCGGCGCCACAGTCGGCCTTCAGCCCGAAGACCCGACCATCGCCGAACTGCTCAAGCCGCTCGGCTACGCCACCGGTCAGTTCGGGAAGAACCATCTCGGCGATCGCAATGAGTACCTGCCGACCGTGCATGGATTCGACGAGTTCTTTGGCAATCTCTATCACCTGAACGCCGAAGAAGAACCGGAACTGCCCGACTATCCTAAGGATCCGAAGTTCAAGGAACGGTTCGGGCCCAGAGGTGTTCTTCACTGCTTCGCAACCGACAAAGATGACACAACGACTGACCCCCGCTGGGGAAGAGTAGGCAAGCAGACCATTGAAGACACTGGTCCCCTTACCAAGAAGCGCATGGAAACTGTCGATGAGGAGATCACGGCAGGCGCCATCGGCTGGATGGAAAAGCAGGTCAAAGCGGATAAGCCCTTCTTCCTCTGGTACAACTCAACCGCCATGCACTTCAGGACGCACCTTGCCGACAAGAACCGCGGCAAGAGCGGCCAGGACGACTACAGCGATCGCATGGTCACGCACGATGAGCAGATCGGTGAGATTCTCGACAAGGTCGATCAGTTGGGCATCGCTGATAACACGATTGTCATGTATTCCACCGACAACGGCCCAGAGAACGACACGTGGCCAGATGGCGCCAACACACCGTTCCGCAGTCAAAAGGACACAAACTGGGAAGGCGCATGGCGCGTGCCGGCATTTCTGCGCTGGCCAGGCAAGATCCCCGCGGGCTCGGTGCTGAACGGCATCGTTACCCACCAGGATATGCTGCCCACACTGCTGGCCGCCGCAGGCGATCCAGACGTAAGCACCAAGCTCCTCACCGGCTACAAAGCCGGGGACAAGACGTTCACGGTACATATCGACGGCTTCAACATGCTGCCCTACATCACTGGCCAGGTGAAGGAGAGCCCCAGGGAATACTTCTTCTACATCAGCGATGACGGCGGCGTCATGGCAGTCCGGGTCGGCGACTGGAAGTTAGTGTTTGAAGTACAGCGCGCACTCTCAACGCAGGTGTGGGCAGAGCCTATGGTGAAGCTGCGGCTTCCGCACATCTTTAGCCTCCGTCGAGATCCGTTCGAGCGCGCCGATTTCAACTCCAACGTCTACTTTGATTGGATGATCGATCACGTCCCTCAGCTTTACCTCTGTCAGGCGGTCGTGGCGGCCCAGATCGAAAACTACGTGAAGTATCCGCCCCGCCAAAAAGCGGCTTCCTTTAACCTCGACGCGGTGATGGCCTCGTTGCATCAAACGCAGGCCGCCGTGGCGGGACACAAATAGCACTGTACACAGCGCGCGGATTCTTAATCACCGCTCCTTAATTCACCCACCAACTGCTAAAGGGAGGTCAAAACAACCTCCCTTAGCAAAAACACTGGAGAGACAGGCTTCCCCGGCTGACAGTAGTCTGCCGGGGAATCTTTTCATGTAGCATATGCCATGAACCGACCAGCACAATATAACGCGCCGTTCGCTGATGTAGCAGACCAGGTGCAGGACTTCTACGACCGTTATCCCTATCCTCCTCCGGTCGAAAGCCTGGAACAATATCGGCGCTCCTGGCAGGACCAGCAAAAACGCCGCGCAGATTATCACCTGTTGTGGCCTGGCCGATCTCATAAAGAGGACTTTTCCGTTCTGATCGCCGGCTGTGGAACATCCCAGGCAGCAAAGCATGCGCTGCGTTGGCCTGCGGCTCAGGTCACAGGCATCGATGTCAGCACGACGAGCGTGCAATATACGAAGACGCTCAAGCGCAACCATAACTTAACCAATCTCCAGATCTATCAGCTTCCTATCGACCGCGTAAGCGAACTGGGCAGGACCTTCGACCAGATTGTCTGCACTGGAGTTCTCCATCATCTCGCCGACCCGGATGCCGGACTCGCGGCTCTGCGAGGCGTGCTCAAACCAGACGGAGCCATGCATCTGATGGTGTACGCGCCGTACGGACGGACCGGTATCTATATGCTGCAGGAATTCTGCAGGCGGGCTGGCATTTGTGCCACCGATGAGGGAATACGGGATCTCATCTCAGTGCTCCGGGCGTTGCCTCCGGGCCATCCGTTGGAAACAGTGCTGCGCCAGGCCCCGGATTTTCAGCAGGAGGCCGCGCTGGCCGATGCTCTGCTGCACCCGCAGGACCGAGCTTTTTCTGTGCCGCAGGTATTCGATTTTATCCAGCGGGCAGAACTGACATTCGGCCGGTGGGTAAAACAAGCGCCCTACTCCCCTCGATGTGGCGTGATGGAGCGTCTCCCGGAATCGGTGCGGATAGCGGAGCTTCCCCTGGCTGAGCAGTTCGCAGCTGTCGAGCTTTTTCGAGGAACGATGGTTCGCCACAGCGTTATCGTCTACCGGAACGATAGCCCCAGCCGTTTTCCGCCAGTCAGCTTTGCAGGAGACTCATGGATGAGCTATGTCCCCATCCGCATGTCAGAAACGATCTGTGTTCAAGAGCGGCTACCTGCTGGGGCGGCAGCTGTCTTGATCAACCGAAGCCACTCCTACACAGATCTCATCATGACCATCGATGCAACAGAAAAGCGGATCTTCGATACCATTGACGGGACCCGCAGCATTGGCGAGATCCTGGAAACAACGCTCCCGTCTTCGCAGGGACAACGGCACGGACGCACCTTGTTCGAACGGCTCTGGTGGCATGATCAGGTAGTATTCGACGCGTCGCGATCTTGAGCGCTGATGAGACAGGATCTGCTACCGCCACCGGTTGCTGCATTCGGTTACTTTTCAACGGCCGCGTCCTGCCCGCGGAATTCCGGGTAGATCTGCTGGGCAGCACGGTAAGCCGCTCGCGCGAGAATCCCGGCATAAGTGGGAAACGAAAGCGGAATCCTAGCCATGTCGTCCACCCGCAGGCCTCCGGCGATGGCAATGGCTACCACCTGGGCGATCTCAACCGCGCGCTCGCCCACGACATGGCAACCCAGGATTTTGCCAGTCGTGCAGTCAACTATCAGCTTGCAGAATCCGGTCGTGCGACCGTCGATGATCGTGCGCGCCGTTTCGTCGAAGCGGACGATCGACACCACCACGTCGTGCGTCTCACGAGCCTTCGCTTCCGTTATCCCTACCTGTGCGTATTCCGGCTCAGTGAAGCTGCCAATCGGACTTACCTGGTCTCCGATGGTCATCGTTGCGCCTTGAACAGCGTTGGTGGCAGCCACAAAACCATCATGGACCGCCTGCGGGACAAGCATCAGGCGGCCGGCTATGTCGCCCGCCGCAAAAATGTTCGGTGCGGAGGTCTGAAGATACTTGTCGACCTGCACATAACCCCGAGCATTGGTCTCGACACCTGCCGCCGATAGGTTCAGGCCGGCCGTGTCGGCCACCCAGCCGATGGCCACAACCACAAGAGCGGCCTCTGCGCTATCGCGTGCGCCCTCCTTGGTAAAGTTCATCCGCACACCGCTCGGGGTCTTCTCGAACGACTCGATTGTTCCGAAGTTCTCGCGCACGACCATGCCGGATTCGCGAAAGGCGGTTGCAACCACGGCGGAGATGTCTTCATCCTCAGTCGGCAGGATGCGGGGACCGGCTTGAAACAGCTGGACCCGTGAGCCTAAGGCCTGGAAGATCGACGCCACCTGCACGCCCGTCGCTCCCGCTCCAACAACAATCATCGAGGGCGGAACAGCGGTCAGGCTCCACGCATCGCTGTGCGTGGAAGTAAATTCGAAACCAGGAATGGGCAGCCGCCGGCTCGTTCCGCCCGCACTCAGGATGGTTCTCTCTGTTCGGAGCCGCAGCCCGTGCCCAGTCTCGATCGTGTGCGCGTCGACAAACCGCGCGGTGCCGGAATTGTCGTAAATCGTAACCCCCACATTTTCCAGCTGCTCGCGCCGGGCAGCATGTTCGCGCACGTCATGGACGACCTGGCGCGTGCGAGCGAGCAGCCGGGGATAATCCAGGATCGGCTCGCTCACAGAGATACCGTACTTGCCGAGCTGTTTCGCTTCTCGAAGCAACCGCGCTGCCTGGGCAAGTACCCGCACGGGAATTGGGCCGTCATTCGCCGCCATACCTCCTACCTCGCCGCGGGTGACGAGAACCGTTTGGGCACCCAACTCTGCGGCTCTGAGTGCAGCAACCATGCCGGCTGGGCCGGCTCCAATCACTACGACATCCATCAGGGTCTCCCTCCAAAAAGCAATACTCTTTGCCTGGAAGACAAGTTTATAAGCAGCGTGCCTTCCATTCCATTAGCAGAACTTCTAGTGCGCGTAGCATATTGCCTGAGCCCTTTTAAGAATTGTTCCACCTGTCTTAAGTGACAGTTATCGGTACCGTCGCACGTTGTTTAACTGACTATCGTGGCTTACTTATGACTTCTGTCGAACTTGCTCCATGGAAATCCGTTTGGCTATGGAGTATACCCCTCATTGTTGTGACGATAGTCTTCCACTCCTATGGTCTTGGGCTGCTCAGCCGGGGGTTGCGTATCCTCCTGAAGGAAGACCAGGGAAAGCGTCTCCCCCATGCCCTGTCTGTCTTTGTCGTCGGGGGATCTTCCCTTTGTGCCATATGCCTGCATGGTGTTGAAGCGTGGATATGGTCCATCGCTTACCATCTGCTTGGTACGCTGGGCGGCGACCGGAAGCAAGCGATGCTGTACTCGTTAAGCGTCATGGCAACCGTAGGGGGCACGAATCTCCACCTGGAGCCGGGCTGGGCACTCATGGGACCACTGGAGGCATTAGATGGGTGGATTCTGTTCGGGCTTACGGCCGCTTTTTTATTTGCTCTCATCCAGAAAGTCTGGTCGCTGGAGCACTCATAGCCAGTTTCCATTCCGTTGGATAGAAGGAAAAGGGCGCTAAAACGGTCCGCTCTTCAGAAGGACACCGTAAAACGTGACGAGTCCAATCAGGATGACAACCATCGCTACAACGATGGAGATGGAGATCGTATGCTTCTTCTCTGATGCCCCAATCGCTTTCAGAAACTGCCAGTGCTGCCAGGCTGCGCCGGCTAATGCCAGAGTCCCGAGAGCTATGAGGCTCAATCCCAGATTGCGAGGTGCGTTAGGACGCTGGATCTTACCAGAAGCAATTTCGTCAGCCTGGTATTGAAAGAACTTGAAAATCGTGAACCCGAAACCGATCATCGAAAGAGCGGTCCGGATCCACGCCATAAGCGTTCTTTCTGCTGCGATAATCGTGCGTTGGTAGGCTAGATCAGTTCGCTCTTCGGCAAGAACCGTTCCCCTATCCTTTGCCGGTTCAACAACGCTCATGCGTAGCCCCCCTCAGACCTACGGCGAAGAGTAGCAGAAGAAACATGTCGCACGCCATCAACGCGGAAGTCCATCAGGCCGGGCCTTCGCCGGGCGCAACGAGCGGTACAAAGGATCCCCAGTGATCCCGGACAGCGATCACGCGAAAAACAAACGAAACCAGCACTGCGATCAGCGTGACAGGAAAGAAGCTAGTGCTGTCCTTCATGTGTACCGCGATCAGCGTGTAGACAGTGCTTGCCAAAACGGCTGCGGTCACGAGTTGCTGCGCCGGCCTCACGATCTCAGGCGTTACCCCGGAGAAGAGGTCGATGAACACCCCGCCCGCAGTGGTGGCGATCAGCCCGATCATGATCGCGGCAAAGATCCCCAGGTTGTGATCGAGCGCCTTGTGGGCACCAAGGATCGCGAACCAGGGTAGCGTGAATGACTTGAAGTAGGCCAGAACCCTGGTGCGGAACTGCTCTTCCCTCGATTCGGCGTAGCGATAAATGGCCAGCCCCAGCAGACCCATCAGCGGGCACACGATTAGATAGTCCGGGCCCCGGAGCGGCCCGGGGATGTCATTCAACAGCAGATCGCGCGACACGCCGCCCCCGATCCCCCCAAAGTAGGCCATGATCAACAGCCCCGCGACCGTGTAACCGCGGTTGTGCGACGGATTGCGAGCCACCAGCACTCCGTTCAGTGCGTTGATGCCGGCGGAAAACAAGTCGACTTCGGGGAAGCTTGGCAGGTTCATTTCGGTTCTTCCTCACAGCGGCTCAGGCAACCGCAAAGGTGCTCAAGCTCGGTGTACTCATCACCGCGGAGCGCCGGGGGCCCTCCACTCATTGGGAGAGTAGAGGGCCGGGTCCAAGGCTACAACTGTCACATCTGACAGGCTGGCTGGAGATCAGTGATCCCAACCAATCATTCCGCAACAACAGCAGGAAGGGGTCCCCGTGACCCGGGGGTGGAATCCTTGGTTCCATCGACTGATGGGCTGGAGCAAGAACCGAGTCGTCCGGTTTGTTTACTCTCCAAATTGAAAGTCGGCTTACTCATCAAAAGGGAAAATGCGCTTCCAGTCATTCTTCATGCTGATCACGACCCATGCGTTTTTCGTTGCCTTGCTCAGGAGCTCTTCAGAGAATGTACCGACAGTGGTGTCCGGAAGATGGACGGCTGGGCCATAGGCGTACTCGCGCTTCGCGTCGTCGTGGAGTACAAGCATCATCAGGCGCGCTCTGTCACCCGCCTGCGTCCATTCCAGCATTTGGGCATCGCCTGAGCTGAAATTGCTATTGCCGGAATTGCCGAAGGCAGCGATGGGCCGTTTCCCGATGAAGAGGTTGATTCCGATCACCTTGCCAGGCCCATCGTCAACGAAAAACACCTTTGGCTCCCGCATGAGCTCCGGCTTGCCGTTTGCATTGACGAGCTTGGTCATGACACTCGATCCCACGACTTGCTCCGGCGGAACGCCATATACCTTCTCGCTGTAGGCGCGCACAAACTCCTGGCCGCCGCCGGTGACGATATATGTCCTGAAGCTGTTGGCGCGCAGATACTGCATTACCTCCAGCATGGGCTGGTAGACGAGATCGGTGAACGGGCGGTCGAAGCGCGGAGCCTTCGCGGTGGCAAGCCAGTTTTTCACCAGCCCCTCGAATGCCTCGCTGCTCATGCCTGTGTGTGTCACGGCGACGATCTCCAGCCAATCCGCCTCCGTGAACTTGGCCATGGCGGGGCGGTCCCCGGCAAGCACCGTCTTGAATGGGTCCTTCTGCTTCCATTCGGGGTGGCTGGGAGCCATCTCAGCCAGGCGGCCGAGCGCAAACATGGCTTGGCCGTACAAGGGATGTTCAGTCCAAAGCGTGCCATCCTGGTCAAAGGTTGCGATGCGGTCGGCCGGCTCGACATATTTGGTACCGGATTTGTCTGTCGCGTCTTTTACGAAAGCAAGGACCATATCCTTTGCAGGGCCGCCGTTCCATGACGGCAACGGATCGCTTTGGGCCTGGACGGTAGGCATTCCAAGATCGCCACGAAGGAAAAGAGCGGCTGCACCCGTAGAAACAAATGCTCGACGGCTTACACTCTTGACTGAAGTTTTTGTGGAATCCTTCATGCAACCCCAATCTTCTTGTATGAATTTGTTCCGAGACGCCGATGCAGTTCATCCTCGGCACTGACACCCTCAACACTTTAGGCTAGATCCGTGAGGTGGAAAACTGGCAAATTTAACAGTTGCCAGCCATTTCCCCGTAAACCGGGCTTTTGCTACTTCATCAAGTCGCGCGCCTGGAGCAAAGTCTCGTCCGTGTTGGTGAGGCGGATGAGGCCTTGAGATGGGTACTCGATCTCCAGCGTGGCATAAATGGTTAATGTGACCGCAAACGCGACGGTATGGAGCCAGCTTCGCGTAGTGGTAGTCATACCGTACCCCGCTAGAAAAGCGGAGCCACCGCTAAGGACGAACAGGAGAAGGAAGATAATGGCAGGCGTCAAACGGGGTCAGTGTCATACAATCACGAACGAGTTCAGATTTTGACCTATGTCTTTGCGGTTGACGCTCGTCGTGAATCTACTTGGGAGGCGTACAACCCGCATTGTTGTAGCCTTTCGCGCACGTAGTGCCATTAGGGCCTTGGGCAACGCCCTTTCCATTCCTGGTCTTGCTTTTGCCGCCGCCAGTCGTTTGAGTCGTCGTTACTCCGTTCTGATTCCTGTTAGCGGTAGCGCCTTTGCCTGTATTCGGGTTGTAGGCAGCAGCCGATTGACCGTCGCTGCAAACGGTCTTACCACGCGCATTCTTGACGCAATCTGCCTGGCATAAACTCGTGGAAAGAACCACACACGCCATCATCAGTAAAGCTTTCATTACATCTCCCAAACAACCGTTGACTTTGAACCGCGTTGATATTGGTGAACAAGTAGCACTCAGCATGGCATCCGCAGCGCAGCAGACATAACTGCAGAATTGCTAGGGTGCCGATGTAAAACAAACTGCGCCTCCGACGACTGCAACTGATTTGCCCTAGTAGTTTTGAGGGTTCTTAATTCCTTCGAACTGGATATCTTGTGGGCAGGGAGGATATTCATGTTTGGCAGCGCTAGCGTTCTGCGACTCTGTGCCTCGTTGACAATTGCAATTTCAACGCTGTCGATCGCCGCGCAGGATACTCCGGTTGACCAAACGGCAAAAGTACCTGGCGCCGCAGCACAACCAGCTGCCACTGACACGGCTGCGTTAGCCAAGGCGACTCAGAACCCGGTGGCCAGCTTGATCAGTGTTCCGCTGCAGAACAACAGCAATTTTGGCATTGGGACTTACAACCGAACTGGGGATATTTTCAATATTCAGCCGGTAATTCCGATGAAACTCAGCGAAAAGGTCATGCTGATCACTCGGATAATCCAGCCGCTTGTCTGGCAACCTTATCCGTCTCAGCCGACTGGGGGTCAAGCCGGAATCGGAGATATGAATCCGACGTTTTTCCTGTCCCCGGCGAATGCGGGAAGCTCATCTACGGGGCGGGGCCGACATTTATTTTGCCGACTGCTACGAGCACGCAGACGGGTCAAGGTAAGTTCAGTCTTGGACCTTCGGTGGTAGCGCTGATGCAGCCGGGGCATTGGACGGTCGGGGTCTTGATCAACAACGTGTTCTCTGTTGCCGGTTCCTCCCATCGACCGGATGTGAACCAGATGCTGTTGCAGTACTTCGTCAACTACAACTTGAATAAAGGCTATTACCTGACGAGTGGGCCCATAGTGACGGCGAACTGGAATTCGACTGGTTCCGTCGACGCGGCGACCGGGAACGACGTTCCCGGGGGTACCTGGACCGTGCCGTTCGGCGGAGGCGTAGGTCAAATCAGGCGACTGGGATTTCAACCAATAAACTGGACGGTGCAGTTTTACGGGAACGCAGTCCATCCACCCGGCGGTTCGCCGTGGAGTGTTAAATTTCAGATTGCTCTGCTCTATCCGAAGATGCCTAAGAAGAAGTAGCCATTAGCGCGTTCTTTGCTGATGCGAACGGTGAACCGCTGGTACGCTTGGAGGACTGATGGAAGAGATGATAGATCCCGTCGTCGCCGCTCAATTGAAGGCCCCGCGTGCCGGCGCCATCGCCGGTATCCTGTTCTCGATTTTGCTCATCACCAGCGTGGTGCTTATCCGGCTTTCTGTTCCTGACAACCCGCGGGATCCAGGGACGTGGCTTTCTCATAGTGCGAAGTCCATCCGTCTGGCCCTGAACCTGTTGCCCTTCGCCGGAATATCCTTTCTTTGGTTCATGGGCGTGCTGCGCGATCGGATGGGGGCAAAGGAAGACCGCTTTTTGGCCACTGTGTTCCTTGGCAGCGGGCTGCTGTTTCTCGCCACCACCTTTGCCTCTTCGGCGGTGACGGGTGCTCTCATGATGGCGTACGAAGCGCTTCCGGGAGAGATGATGAACTCCGGCGTCTACACCTTTGCCCGAACCACGGCCTACGAGTTAGTCAACGTCTACGCGCTGAGGATGGCGGGAGTGTTCATGTTCTCGACCTGCACGCTCGCGATCCGCCTCGGAATGTTCCCGCGCTGGATGGCGTTGGTCGGTTATGCGCTGGCGCTTTTTCTGCTCCTGAGCATCGGACGGTTCGGCTGGGCGCCGCTAGTCTTTCCCCTGTGGACGCTCGCGGTCAGCGTGTATGTCCTGTTTGCAAACTTTCGGCAGGAGCCGGCTTCACGATAGAGGCGGGTCGCTAAGGGGGCCCTAGCCAACAAGCAATGCGGCCTTCCATTACACGAGCATTTCCGACTCCCCCGCACTCTCCGGCGTCTTTTTTGTTCTTGTGCAGAAATGTGCGAACTAAACGAACTATGCGCACTAAGTCCCCGCGACGCGGTGGGGTCTCTATGCGTAAAGAGCGTAACGTGCGTAATGAGTAGGGTGGCTCGTTTTCTCGAAAGGTCAATGGATAGCTCGCCAGGGCCTCATCCATAAGGTGGTAGTGAGAAGATTCACTTTGCTGCAATCCAGTCGAGCGAATAAACGTCTTGTGTTCCTGAGTCGCGGAGCATGAGCGGGGCGTCTTCGGGATCCAGTCCGAGCCAAAAACGCCAAAAGCCCGTGGCTAAGAAACCTCTCAAATCGGCAACCTGCTCGAGCTTGCGGTCGCTGATCCGAATTCTAAGCACCGCAGGTTTCTCCGCATAATTTGTGAAGTAGACGTACTGCGAATCTCGCGACCAGTTGGGGAAGTCGATTGTAGTTTGAATCAGATCTGACCACTTGCCCGTTTGGAAATCGAACAGCACCATCTTGCGCGCGTCCTTGGTCATGGCAACGATATGCCGTCCATCGGGCGACCAGCGGGGTGAGGTATACCCGACCGATCCGGGAATGGAAGATACGCGATGGCTTTGGAGGTCTAGCAGCCGCAGCACCGGAGGAGCATTGGGCGCGACCTCCTCGAACAGTATTCGGTCTCCGTTTGGAGACCAGTTTGGTTCTCTGCGAGCAACAGAATTCCCAGGCACCAGCGGTTGCGGCGTGCCTCCGTCAGCCGGGACTGTATATATTTCATCGACGGTTCCTTTTCTGTAGCCCCAGAATGCGATTTGCTTTCCGTCTGGCGACCAGCGTGGATTCAGAGGGTAGATCGGCGGATCGGTAAGCTGCAGCCGCTCGCTACCGTCGACCCGGCTGCGCCAAAGACTCCCCACCGGATAGGTAACGTAGGCGATCCATTTTCCATCTTTAGAGAAAGCAGTGGTTTCTGCTGAAATGCCGGAGAGAAAAGGCAGGAATTCGGCTAGATGCTGGTCGTAGCGGGAAAGCGTCCCGCGCAGTGTCGAGCCAACTACAAAAAGCTTCTTGCCGTCTTTGCTTGGAAGAGGAGAGGACAGCGGGATGGGGCTCGAAGTAAGCTGCACCGGCTTACCGTCTACCCTCCCGAAAAGGCCAGTCTTGTCCGGGAGCGCCCATATCTGACCATTGGCCTCAAAGACAAAAAACTTCCCATCCGTGGTCCAGTTTCCGTTTGCATCGGTGGATGGTTGGCGCCAGTCCGGAAGCAGGCGATGAAGGTGTTTCCCCTCCGCGGTGATCTCCCAAAGGGAACGATTCGCAATGACGAGGTCTTCCCAGGTGAACCGAATCCGCCTCCCATCTGGGGAGAATTGGGGGGTGGTGATGAATCCTCCGAGCGAAGCCAGCTTCCGTGCTCCGCTCCCGTCGCCGTCGGAAAGAAACAGGTCGCCGCGATAGCAATAGGCCAGCATGGCGCCGTCGGGGGACCAGGCTGCATCGGTGACCAGCACACTGCCGATCCGGCGTGGTGGGCCATTGAGCGTCGGCAGCCGCCACAGACTGCCTGGATCGAGCTGTTCCAGACCCTGGCGTTCGATGGCTAACAATTCGGTGCCGTCGGGTGATATTCCAACAGGGAGGGTGTATTCGGCGGCCGGCATCCGGACCGGGTCGCCGCCCGTGACCGGCATCTGCGCGATTCCGGGTGCAGTCTGATATTCCATGCCCAAATAGAGCCTCGACCCGTCCGTGCCGGCCAGGGACTTTGCCTCGCCATCGTGGGTGAGCTGGGTATAGTTGGAAACCTCTGGAACTAGCGGGGTGCTTGCCCGGTAGTAAGCCATAATCGCGGTGGCAATAGCCAGCAGCCCTAGAAGAGGCACCAGCCAACGCCGCCGCGAAGCCGGCTCTGTAGGGACAGCCTGGTCCCATGTTCGGGGACCCGAAGAAGTCTTAGATGGTGGCTTTTCTTGAGGAAAGGGAGAGGGACGATCAACCACTGCCGCCGGGTCGCGTTGCACTCGCTCCAAGTCTGCGCGGATTTCCGAGGCGTGCTGGTAGCGAAGCTCGCGATTTTTTTCCAGGCATCGATCGATGATGCTCGCTAATCCCTCCGGAACATCAGGATTGAGCTGCGCTGGAGTGACCTGGACCTGCTGAACGATGGAGATCAGAAGCTCTCCGGTCGTATCTCCGGGGAAGGGTGAGCGGCCGGTACACATCTCGTAAAGCAGAATGCCGAAAGAGAAGAGATCGCTGCGCGCGTCGACCGGCTTGCCCAGGGCCTGCTCCGGCGACATGTACGCCGCCGTCCCCAATGCGGCTCCCAGCCCGTCGGTAAGCTGCTGTTGCTCGCGAAAGGATTCCGCGCCGGCTCCGGCCAGCTCCTTGAGCGGGATCATCTTTGCCAGACCGAAGTCCAAAACCTTAGCGTTGCCCCGTTTGGTCACGAAGACGTTCGCCGGTTTGATGTCGCGGTGGATAATACCTTTCTCGTGTGCCGCTTCGAGTGCGTCCGTTACGTCGATGGCGATTTCGATGACCCGCTCGATGGAAAGCGAGTTTGCCTGAATCAAGTGTTTCAGCGTTTCACCATCCATGAACTCCATGGCGATGAACGTGCGGCCGCCTTCCTCGGCGATCTCATAAATCGTGCAGATATTAGGATGGTTGAGCGCGGAAGCAGCACGCGCCTCGCGCCGGAATCGCTCCAGCGCGGCGCCGTCGTTGGCGAAGTTATCGGGGAGGAATTTGAGCGCCACCGACCGGTGAAGGAGCGTGTCTTCTGCCTTGTACACCACGCCCATGCCGCCGCCGCCGATCTTCTCTAACCCGCGGTAATGGGAGATGCTTGTATCGGTCATCGTTAGCCCCCCGCAAACGACCGTACGCGGCCTCCACTATCATAGCGTCTGAATCATAATAGCCATGGATCGCGGTCACTAGCACCGGTCCCCGCTCGCGGGAAAGACCTAAGGTGCTTGTTTGGCGATCGGGGCGCGGGCTGTAATCGTCGTGCCCTGCCCGGGGCTGGACAGGATTTTAAATTCGCCGCTAATCAGATTGATTCGCTCCCGCATGCTGATGAGTCCCAGCCCCGCAGCGAGCCTCGCGGCCTCAACATCGAAGCCAACGCCGTCATCGCGTATTTCCAGGCCGAGGTCGCTGTCGGAACGTGTCAGTCGAACCGTGACGCTCTTGGCGCCGCTGTGCTTCACGATATTATGCAATGCTTCCTGCAATACTCTAAGTAAAGCCAACGCGATCATGCCGTCCAATTTCTCCTCAAGATGATCGCAGGAACAATGGATCGGAATATCTAGCTGCTCAGAACATTCGCGGCAATGGCCCTTGACTGCGACAGCCAGGCCGAGCAATTCCAGTTCCGAGGAGTGCAGGTTGTGCGAAAGGCGGCTTACCTTGTTGATGATCTTTTCCAGCTTCACGGAAAGATCTCTCAGGTTGGCGTGCGCCAGCTCAGGGTGGCCGGAGACGGGCTGTCCTACGCGGAGCATCTGAATCTTCAATACCGCCAGCGACTGCCCAATATCGTCGTGAAGCTCTCTCGCAATGCTGGTGCGGTCCGCCTCTTGTGCATTCATCATTCTGCGGCCCAGCTCATCGCGCGCCACTTCGGAATCGCGCAGGTCCTGCTCGGCCTGCTTAAGAAAGGTAATATCTTTGGCGACCGCAGTTAAGCTCCGAGGATTGTTTGTAACATTGTCGCGTACCAACGAGAAGACCAGGTTCACCCAGACTGGTTGCCCAGCTGCTCGAACACTCATGTTGGTCGAGTAATGCTGTATCTCGCCGGCGATCAGCCGGCCCAGGCCGCCCTTGCCCTCGAGCCATGATTCCTCTGGTAGAAAAAACTCGTCGAGGCTTTTCTTCAGCAGCTTTCCCTCTGGCAGCCCAATAATTTCAGCCATCTGCGTGTTTACGCTCAGCAGCTTGCCATCCAAGGTCAGTTGGGCGACACCAACCGCAAGACGTTCAAAAGCCTCGCCCCAAGTGTGCTCTTGAGCGTAGATATTTCGCTCTTCGTGAGAATCTCGCTCGAGCATTCTTCGATCCCTGGCAGATCAACACTAATGAGACAAGGTTCTTCAGAGGTGATCTCGCAGCAGTATATCCCGTGGATCGCATGCAAGGATCGGAGACTCATAGGACTTTTCTTGGGCCACCCCTAGCAGTTTTACTAGTGTTCCGCCGCTTCTTCGCCAATTAACTTTTTATAAACTCTCCAAGGAGAATTCACGCAAAAAATCGCAATCCACTGAACAAAGAAAGACGGGCTAGAGTGAAAAGACTCCTGTGTATCGATGATAGCCCTGAGATGCTTGAGGTCCTGGTGGATCTCCTCCAATGGGAGTTCCTGGTCGTTGGGACGCTCTCTTCCGGTTCTTTGGCGCTTAGCCAGGCCGCGAACTTCAAGCCAGACATCGTTCTCCTGGATGTCGATCTGGGTGATATCAGTGGGTTCCGTGTCGCGGAGCAGTTGAGAAGCTCAGGTTGCCCTGCTCGAATCGTCTTTCTCTCCGTTCACGAGAGCATAGACTTCATTCGAGCTGCTGAGGATTTGGGAGCGGCCGGCTATGTCTCCAAATCGCAAATCACGCGTGACCTCGTGAAGACGCTTCACGCTGCCTTCTAGCCGCGAAACAGCCTCGACCGGTTGCCCCGTGACCGGAATTGCAACCGTCCAACACGCACAGTAATTTTCACCGGAAAGGGCCATGGCTTCATTTAGCACACTGACGGTCTAACGCAGTTGTACCTGTCAAAAGTGACAGGTAGCTTCCTGAACCTACCCCAACTACACTTTGAAGACCTGCGCTCTGAATACTGTCACCGCAAGATGCGGCCCATCTGCCGCTGGGTGACCGACGAAGTTCGTTTGCCGGTAGACATTCGGCAACTCAGGACCGACATTGGTTGCGATCGCGGAAGGAGCTTATTTCGCAAATGCCAGTAGAGATGGAGCACGATTGCAGCGGTTGGTTTGCCCTCCGGTCGCGTTATGTTCCACGATGGGTTTCGACTCTTGGCCTTATCTTGTGTGTTCTCAATCATGTCCCTGCCTCGGCTCAACCTGCCGGAAAAAACATACTGGTTATCTATAGCTTTTCCAATCGCGGCGTTTATGGCGGCTTGAATGACTTGAAATCCAAGTTGCAGGCTGCCATTCCATGGCCGATCGATTTCTACATCGAGTATCTGGAGGGCCGGCGACTCGGCGATAAGGAATACGAGAGGGGCGAGGCAGGAGCCTTTCAGCGTACATACGGCGGGACGAAGCTGGACCTTGTGCTAGTGGAAGATGACCCGGCGCTCGATTTTGCCATGGCGCATCGTGATGCATTGTTTCCTGGCGTGCCGATCGTCTTCTATGACGTGGATTCCGGCAAAGTGGCGGGACAGAAGATGTGGCCGGGGGTGACGGGGGTGACAGCTCCCGTGGATGTACAGGGCACCATCAATCTTGTGCTCCATCTTCATCCGAATACCAGTACGATCGCGATTCTCAGCGGGAACTCGGAATATGAGAGGTATTGGTTAGCGCGAGTTCACGCAGCCCTGGCCCAGGCTCAAAAAAAGGATCGAAGCAGGGTGAATGTGGTAGATCTGGTTGCGCTGCCGGCGAGTCAACTGTTTGAAAAGATTCGTACACTTCCCCCGCAAACGGTCGTCCTGTTTCAGCTTGCTCCGCAGGAATCGCCTCAACCGGCGGTCGGAATCTATGAAATGGGTGCATGGGTCGGACGGCGCTTGCCGACCTATTGCATCTTCCCACGAGACTGCTTGACGGAGTGGGGCGTCGGTGGTGTCGGGTACGACGGCGTCGGTCAATTGTCGCTCGTCGCGGAAGAAGCAAAGCAGATTTTCTCTGGCGTTCGACCCGAGGACATCCCGGTGAGGGAGGGCCCTGGTCATCTGGTCAGAGTGGACTGGCGCGCGCTTCAGCGATGGCATATTCCTGAGTCGGCGCTGCCGCCTGGCGCTCTGATCCTGAACCGGCAGCCAACCCTGTGGGACCGCTATCGAGATTATGTCGTTGCTGCCATTGTGCTGACTGTTGCACAGACGCTGCTGATTGTCGGATTGCTGTGGCAACGGGCGCGAAAGCGAAGGGTGGAAGCGGTACTTCGCGAGAGCGAAAAGCGCTTTCGGGTACTGGCGGATAGCACACCGTCCTTGGTCTGGATGTGCGATCTCAAGGGCCGGATTACCTATCTTAATGACCGTCGAATCGCATTCACGGGCCCGGATCCCAAAGCCGGATTTGGTGATACCTGGATCTCGTATGTCCATCCGGACGATCAGGTTTATGTGCGGGATACCCTCTCGCAGATGCTGAAAAACCGACAGCCCTTTTCGACGGAGTACCGCCTTCGCCGCAGCGATGGAGCCTACCGCTGGATGTTGGATGTTGCATCTCCACGGGTGAACGGAGATGGATCCTTTGGCGGGTTCATCGGTTCGGCGATTGACACGACGGATCAGAAGCTTGCGCAGCAAGCGCTACAGAGGGTCAGCGGCCAGCTAATCGAAGCGCAGGAGAAGGAGCGCAGCCGGATCGCGAGGGACTTGCACGACGACATTTGCCAGAGGCTAGCGCTGCTGTCGGTGGAACTTGCGACGGCGCGCCGTAGCTCGAACGATTCAAGAGAGGCTATGAAAAAGAGCCTCCTGGATATCCAGAACCACTGTTCCGAGATCGCGGGTGACGTTCAGTCTCTGTCGCATCAACTGCACTCATCGAAGCTGGAGTATTTGGGCATCTCGGCTGCGATACGAGGATTCTGCGCGGAACTCTCTAAGCAGCATGAACTGAATATCGAGTTTTCAGAAGAGGACGTGCCCGCGCATTTGCCAAAAGATGTTTCCCTTTGCCTCTTTCGGGTAGCGCAGGAAGCGCTCCATAATGCGGTGAAGTACAGCGGAGTAAGAGAGTTCATCGTAGACCTGTCTGTCATCGAGAGCGGGATTCGGCTTACGGTGAGCGATGCCGGTGCAGGTTTCGATGTGGAAGAGGCGAAGAAGAACCGAGGATTGGGGCTAGTGAGCATGCAGGAACGGATCCACCTGGTGCGCGGGCGACTCTCGGTCGATTCGGAGCCAGGGGCGGGAACCAGAATCATTGTTTTGGTGCCGGGGGCTGACAAAAGCCAGGGGGAGCCGGCCGACTCGGGGGATGATGAGATAGTCAGCGCAACAGGAACAGTATGAACGGCTAGTTTAAGTTTCGGCTGGAAGATCACAGATTGCACGGCGACCTGCAGCAATTGCCACAGCCTACCCGAACCTACGAGGGCCTGATAGGCCTGCTACCAGGCGTGACGCCTACCTCTCCAAGGCTTTGATGCACCCGATCAATGGAGTCTCTGACCCCATGAGATTGGTTAGAACCGCCACGAGTTCGATGCTGCGGCCGCCAACTAATTAGAATGGGGGCCTCTACGTGACTGACGAACATCCCGTGAAACGGGAATTGCGGTAACTTGCCCGCCCCACGACGTTGGTGGGGAGAAGTTTTGAAAAATACGACTTCAAAGGCAAAGGGGCGGCGCGAGATCCCCTCTTCGACGATTCTTACCCTGTCGCAGGTGACAGTTCCAAGCATTGTCCCGGAGTTTGATGATGTTCGCGGCTGGCTTTATCCGCCCAAAAAGGCTTTAACCACCATGACGACTACCGCAAATCCGACTATCCTGGCTTCCGGAGAATACGCCGCAGGGCAGCCTCCGCTTCCTTCCTGGAACGAAGGTCCGACGAAGCAAAGCATCCTCGATTTTGTCCGGGGAGTGACGACGGCTGGCGGCCCCCACTTCGTCAAACCCGAAGAGCGGATCGCCGTCTTCGATAACGACGGAACCCTGTGGAGCGAGATGCCGTTCTACTTCCAGTTTGCGTTTGCTCTCGATCGCATGAAGGCGATGGCCCCGCAACATCCCGAATGGAAAGACAAGCCACTCTATGCAGCGGCGGTGGCGGGAGACATGAAGGCTGTCGCGGCGGGAGGAATCAAGGGCGTACTGGAGCTTGCCACGATTACCCATGCCGGCATGACCACGGACGAGTTCGCGAAGATTGTGGAGGATTGGATTGCAAGCGCCCGGCATCCCAAGTTCGACCGTCTCTACACGGAGGTGATTTACCTGCCGATGCTGGAGCTACTCGCCTATTTGCGAGCCAGTGGTTTCAAGACGTTCATCGTCTCCGGCGGGGGAGTCGAATTTATGCGTGTCTTTGCGGAAAAGGTCTATGGGATACCGCCGGAGCAAGTGATTGGCAGCAGCATCGTAACCAAGTTCGAGATGGTCGATGGCGTGCCGGTGCTCACGCGACTGCCACAGTTGAATTTTATGGACGATAACGTCGGCAAGCCGGTGGGTATCAACATGCATATCGGACGCAGGCCCATTGCTGCGTTCGGCAACTCTGACGGCGATCTGCAGATGCTGCAGTGGACTGCCGGCTGCACGGGGTCCAGCTTTGCTTTGCTCGTACACCACACCGACTCCGTCCGCGAGTTTGCCTACGATGCGTCGAGCATGGGTAAGCTGGAAGTTGCCCTGACCGAAGCCGCAGCGAGAGGTTGGACCGTGGTGGACATGAAGAACGACTGGAACCGTGTCTTCGCGTTTGAAGCGTAAATAGCACGCTTGAATTTTCAGAAGTTGTGCCAGGAGGATTGCATGTCGAACGATACATTGACCACGTCAGAAAAGGCAGCGGCGTCCAGCGCGGAACCACACCCAATCACGGCTGTCGACATCGTGCTGGAACCGGACGCAACGATGATCGAGCATGCGCAGGCTGCCAATGCAGGACTGCTTAAGAATTTCCCCAAAGGCTACGCGTTGGGCGACGAACACGCGCCGCACATTTCGGTCATTGGGGGCTATTTCCACACAGAGAACCTGGACGAGCTGTTTGCTGCTGCCAGCAAAGTGCTGGCCAGCGAAAAGGTGATGAGCTGGAACTTGAAAGCATTCAAGTACTACTACATACCTTTGAAAGAAATCGGCCTCGGCGGAATTCTGGTTGAGCCGACGGCAGACCTGATCAGGCTGCAGGACGAGCTATTCGACGCGATCGGCAAATTTATGGCGCCGGGTAGTTTCGGCACCGCCGCAGCCTTCAAGACCACGCCACAGGACCCTGACATTAACCAGGCCACTATCGATGCTGTTGCAACCTACTTTTCCGAGCATCGAGGAGAGCGACTACAGTCCACACGTCACCATTGGGGTCGGCACAATTGGATATCTGAATGCCCTGCTTGCGGCACCGTTTCCCACGTTCACGTTTTCGGCCGTTGGAGTATCGGCATACCAGTTCGGCAATTTCGGAACGGCGGCGAAACAACTCCTCTGCTTCAAGCTGACGCAGTGACTAAACGATAGGCTTATGGCGCTCATATTTTGTATCCATACATAGATGGTTACTCGAAATGCGACTTTGCAGGCGCTTCAGAGAATCCCTCTCGGATTGTCCGTGATTCAGGAGCAGTCCCGTGAGACAAATCGGCCCGCCCGGGTGGCGTTTTATCGATTGCCGAAGGTCCAACTAATTCCTGAACTGGTGCCGTAGTCGCTCTTGGGGAGGGTTGCAGGAGGGCGACTATCCCAGCTTCCGTAAAACGAGAAGTTCCACGAGAGATCGTTGATTAATTTGACGTAATAGACCGCATTGGTATTGAAATGAACACGTCCGGCATCTGAGATCGCGGGCAGCAGAGACGCCGAGACATCCAGGTTCGTCTTTTTGAATTTGAAGACTTTAACTTGGCCGGCGACGAAACCAACCGCCGTGTTCTGCGACCCCTGATCGACGGTGTTCTGCGCGTAGCCAACATTTTGCCACCCTAATCCCCCAAGCACGTAGATACTCGATCGATTGGTATTTTTTAGGTAACGTCCGATCCCTCCAGCGAGCGTCGTTTGCAGATTGATCTCCTGCACCGAGCTTTGCAGAAATGAGGTGTAACCCGCATAAAACCAGTTGTTCCAGCGCAGAAGCCTCAACGTATTCAGGTCGGTCTGGTTTCGGGTGGTAAGAGTCGAGCCGCTATTGGACGCTAACGAAGAGCTGAAGAGAAGCTCACTCGACCAGCGTTCCCTGTTATAAGCCACCTGCGAACTTACGTTGTACTGTGTTGATTCGTTGCCTTTCGAATAGAGCAGCCCGGTGCTGATTGCACCATCGAATCGATGCCATAAACCCTCAGAAGTCTGGTTCAGTTTGATAATCTGACGCTGTGCGACCTCCACCTCCTTTCCTGGAGTTTCGGCGATTTCAATTCTTATCGGGGGGTCGTTGGACGTCCCCGTAGTCGACACTTTTCCGGTGTATACGGCGCCGCTTTCAGTCAGCACCAGGAACAACCTGTTGCTCTCCAGGTGAGCGACCTCCGACCACTGCACAGCCATGGCACCATCCACGTACTTTACTTTGACAGAAAGTACGCCGCCGCTGAGCCCCTTGATCTCGCAGGTAAAACGGTCGCCATTTTTCATCACGATTACGTCAGTGTTTGCTTGCGCCAGGAGAGAAGACGCAGAGCAAAGAAAGGCGCAGTAGAGGATGATGGCTCGAATCGTCACATTGCGTCCTTTCTGGAAAAGCCGGTTTAAAGCAGGCGGATCAGGCCATATTATTGGGGTCGACGAAGCCACGAAGATTGCCAGGCTGCGGAGACGTTTCGATAGGCCCCACCGAAGCGTAGGTATAAGTCGGCGGAATGGCTGATTTTTACCGACTGGCGCTTACTGAGAGGCACTGATGCTGTAGCGCCAATGCGTGAAACTCGGACTTGAAAGACGAACGGTTGGGGCCACCACCTTCACACTGACCCCCATTAGGCTCTTTCGATCCACTGGCTATACCTGCATCGCGGGGCCACCCTTGAGGTTTACCGACACACGAAGGGTCGTGTCGAGAAGACCGGAGCGGAAGATTTGCTCGTCTTCGCCAACGGCCTTGCCCTCGAAGGTTCCTATCGCATAGGGAATCGGCGCACTCATGTTGGCAGAGCGGCCTAACAAAACCGAACGCGTGAGAGTAAGTGAAGACCGGAATGTGGAACAATGCCACCCACGTATCTCTTAGGGTTCGCAATCGCTCCTCTCGCTGGATTGTTGCGCGTAGGCGACCGCGCAGCCGGAGTGGCGAAAGGCGATCATCAGCTCTACATCTGAAAAGCCTGCAAAATATTCAATGCGTTTTTTTCCCTCCAGCCATGCGCTTGGAAACCCTACCAGTTCCCGCATCGTGCGGCCGGCGATACTCGCCGAAAGAGTGGGCGCGAACGGTAGGGAATCGTGCTTGATCGCTTTGTCGCCGGTGCCGACTGTTTTGCTGACTCCTTGAGGCTCCAAGACTATAAGCGCCCTATGTTCCCGGGACACTAACAAAACTACGAGTCATGCATAGAAATTGTTCAAGCTCGTGATTGCGGGCCGAGAAGGCAATCTTCAATAAGGACATCCTCCCCTGAAGGCACTAGAGATGCACTCAAAAAAGAGGAGGTCCGCCTGTCTCTTCTGACAGTACAGGCGCAGTACGGTTAAGCGTAGACTCGGCAAAGTACCGAAAGCGCACAACCACGAGACCCACGCCAACACAAGTTGAGGCTTAGGGCGTTTGGAAGAGATATAACAAAAAGCTTTAGCCAGGCGGATCCCCCCGCCAGGCTCAGGCACGCCAAAGAGAAACGCAGCGAAGACGGCAACGTCAGCAATCTGGCCGCGCGAGCCGGCAGCAGCATGGAGAGCGCCCGAGGAGCTGGCTATCACAGTGAATTGGGAGAAACACCGAAAGTCGCTTTGTAAAAGGAGTAAGAAGCGGCGGCTCATGGCTTTCACAAGCCGTCTTGGATATCACATCGGTCGGAGGTCAAGGTTGATATTACAGATACGATGTATGGCCTAAGTCATAAAGCCGCTCGCCATTCAACGATCACAATGCATTGATACGAAGGAGAAACGATTGAGTTCCCAAGACAACATTCAGCGAACGGTACTTCCAATCCCGGATCACCCGCGCACAGGCCTTATTTGCTATGATGCAAAGGATCCCGAGAATAAGTACCCGAAGATCACGCCCTTGCGGCCGCCGGCAGGTGCGCCCAACATCTTACTCGTCCTGATTGACGATGCGGGCTTTGGCTCTTCTAGCGCTTTTGGCGGTCCTTGTAATACGCCGACAGCGGAACGTTTGGCGTCCGAGGGGCTAAAATACAACCGATTCCATACCACGGCGCTCTGCTCGCCAACCCGACAGGCTCTGCTGACCGGACGGAACCATCACACGGTGGGCATGGGCGGGATTACCGAAATCGCCAGCGGTTCTCCTGGCTACAATTCCATTCTGCCGAATACCTGCGCGCCCCTCGCCCGAACCCTCAAGCTTAACGGGTACGCAACGGCGCAGTTCGGCAAGTGCCATGAAGTGCCGGTGTGGGAGACCAGCCCGGCCGGTCCTTTCGATGCCTGGCCTACCGGAGGAGGAGGATTCGAATATTTCTACGGGTTCATTGGAGGTGAGGCGCACCAATGGTATCCCTCACTCTATGAAGGCACCACGCCGGTCGAGCCTGAGAAGACGCCCGAAGAGGGTTACCATTTGATGGCAGATATGACGGATAAGGCGATTAACTGGATTGGGCAACAGAAGGCACTCATTCCCGATAAGCCATTCTTCGTTTACTTCGCGCCGGGTGCTACCCACGCCCCGCATCACGTTCCCAAAGAATGGGCGGATAAGTACAAAGGTAAGTTCGATCAGGGTTGGGACAAATTGCGCGAAGAGACCTACGCCCGCCAGAAGAAGTTGGGCGTCATTCCGCAAGAGTGTGAACTCACGCTTAGGCATAAAGAGATCCCGTCATGGGATGAGATGCCCGCGGAACTCAAGCCCGTTCTTATCCGGCAAATGGAGATTTACGCCGGGTTCATGGAGTTTGCCGATTACCACGTTGGCCGATTGGCGGACTCGCTGAAAAAACTCAATCTGCTGGATGACACGTTGATCTACTACATCATCGGCGATAACGGGGCATCCGCTGAGGGTACGCTGCACGGCACCTATAACGAGATGATCAACTTCAATGGCGCTGCCGCGCTGGAGACACCCGAGTTCATGATGGAACGGCTGGACAAGTTCGGCGGACCGGACTCCTACAATCACTACGCCGTGGGCTGGGCGCATGCCCTGGATACACCGTACCAGTGGACCAAGCAGGTGGCGTCGCATTGGGGCGGCACGCGCAACGGGATGATTGTGCACTGGCCCAAAGGAGTGCAAGGAAAGGGCGAACTTCGCACTCAATTTCATCACGTGATCGACATCGCGCCAACTATCCTTGAACTGGCGGGCCTGCCGCAGCCAACTTTCGTCAACGGAGTGCAACAGCACCCCCTCGAAGGCGTCAGCCTGGCGTACACCTTCAACAATGCAAAGGCTGCCGAAGCTCATGAGACACAGTACTTCGAGATGTTCGGCAACCGCGGCATCTATCACAAGGGCTGGACTGCGGTGACGCGACACAAGACGCCCTGGATACTTCAGGGTGAGGTAACCCCGGCTTTCGACGATGACACCTGGGAACTCTACGACACCACTAAAGACTGGAGCCAGGCGAACGACCTGTCCAAGCAGATGCCCGAGAAACTGCATGAACTGCAGCGTCTGTGGCTCATCGAGGCAGTGCGAAACAACGTACTACCGCTCGATGACAACATCGGTGCACGGATAAATTCAGATCTGGCGGGACGGCCTGTGCTGATCAAGGGCAATTCCCAAATTCTGTTTGGCAGCATGGGGCGTCTCTCGGAAAACTCAGTCCTTAATATGAAGAACAAATCCCATTCGGTGACCGCTGAGATCGTCGTGCCAACAACCGGGGCTGAGGGAGTGATCGTAGCCCAGGGGGGCAACATTGGTGGCTGGAGCCTCTACGCGAAAGGCGGCAAGCTCAAATACTGTTACAATCTGCTCGGCATCGACCAGTTTTACGCGGAATCGAGCACCACGCTGTCTCCTGGTGACCACCAGGTGCGCATGGAGTTTGCCTACGCTGGGGGTGGCCTCGGCAAGGGGGGCACGGCGTCCTTGTTCGTGGATGGAAAAAAAGTAGGCGACGGCAAGGTCGCTGCGACGGCGGCCATGGTCTTCTCTGCCGATGATGGCTGCGACGTGGGGGTGGACACAGGATCCCCTGTCTCACCGGACTATGGGGCACGCGGGAATCAGTTTTCAGGTCAGATCAAGGGCGTTCAACTCGCCATTGCTGAGGATGCTGAGAGCGTCGATCACCTCGTCTCGCCGGAGGACGCTGTCCGCATCGCCATGGCACGACAGTAGGGATTCTCAGGATCGGCAGTCGAAACCGGCTGCCGTTTCCTGGAATCGCTTCTCGGCCGAAACCACACATCCAGCAACGGATCAAAACTAACGCTGTCTCGGAGGTGTAGGCTGCTGATCGCCTTGCACGAAACGTTTCTGAAAGTGGAGATCAGCTATGGGCACACCTGCACCATTCGAAGAAACGCCCGATTTCTACCTGATTCTCGGCGGTCCACTGTACCGGAGACTCGGGCGCTCACACCCGGCGGGTTCCGTTCCCCAGTTGCTACGTCGCCAAACCGCAATATGTGTTCTTTTGTGTTGGGTACCGTTGGCCGTTCTGTCGCTGTCGCAAGCTCATTTTCTGGGAGGAGTGGAGCTTTCCTTTCTCCGTGATCTCGAGACGCATGTGCGGTTCCTGGTTTCCCTGCCAGTACTCATCATGGCCGAGTTGTTCGTTCACCAACGCGTTCCGTCTATCATGAAGCGGTTTGTCGAACGGCAGGTAGTCTCTCCGCAAGAGCTTCCGAAGTTTTACGGTGCTCTTAACGCCGCAGTACGCATTCATAACTCGGCTGTTTTAGAGATTGCGCTCCTCATCTTTGTATTCACCGGCGGTATGTGGATTTGGCGGCATCAGATCTTGATGGATATGGCAAGCTGGTATGCCACGCCTCAAGGCGGCGGCGTGCACTTAACGATGGCCGGCTATTGGCTTGCATTCGTGAGCGTGCCGGTCTTCCAATTCATCGCACTGCGTTGGTATATGCAGTATCTGATCTGGTTCTGGTTTTTGCTTCGCGTATCGCGACTGAATCTGTACCTGCCGGCCCTACATCCAGACCGGAGAGGTGGGCTTGGCTTTCTGGGTGCATCGAGCGTGGGCTTCGCTCCGTTGTTGTTCGCAAACAGCGCATTGCTTGCTGGGCAAATTGCCAGCCGCATCTTTTATCACGGAGAGACGCTGTTTGCTTCAAAGCTGACTATTGTTGGCTATGTCGCCTTCTCGGTTGTCGCGGCTCTGGCTCCGCTATTCTCGTTCACACCAAAACTGATACGCGCCAAGCGTCAAGGTCTGGGAGGATACGGTACTTTTGCATCGTCGTATGTCATGGAATTTAATCAAAAATGGCTGCGGGGCAAAGCCAATGATGAAGCGGCGCTGGGGAGTGGTGACATTCAGTCACTGGCTGATCTGGGGAACAGCTTTGCAGTTGGCCAGGAGATGCGCCCAGTACCCATTGGGACCGATGATGGGCTTGTGCTTCTGGCTGTAACGATTACCCCCTTTCTCCCCTTATTGCTGACCATCATGCCACTCGATCAGTTGATCATGCGGGCCCTCAAGCTGGTCTTCTGAGCTTTCTCGCAGGCAATGGGGCCTACGCTCCCACTCTCGGAAGTACTGCACTCGGAAGAGGATCCTTTATCGGGCTCAGCGTTATTTTGGGTTTGCGAAGTTTGTGTGACTTGCTTTCACACTCATCGAGAACACCTTGAGGAACATATCGCCTGAGGTATTTGATTCCCAAGGTGACCACCAGCACATCGTCCATCTGCCCGATAACCGGGATGAAGTTTGGGATGATCTGGATCGGACTGACAACATAAAGAACGGCACACCCGGCGACCGCTTTCGCGTGCCATGGTACATCTGGGTGCACGAGAGCCCGCCGGATGATCCTGAACTGTTTGAACACCCCCTTGATTGAAGTCTTCAGCTTATGTAGCGATGACGGTTCCGGTTGCTCCTGATGAGATTCCAGAGAGACTTCCACCAGCGGTGGCGCTTCCGTCGCTCGCATGATGCAGCGAAAACCGATGTGGCTCATGCCGGTGTCGATCATCTGGGGTTGGCGTGCCGCGGGGCGGTAACGGAGGCAGTAGTTGGGAGCGCACAAGTGCGACCCACCCTTCACGACTCTGCGGGGAATGCGAATCTGGGGCTGCCTTGGGTCGTAGCTCTTCTGTGAAGAAGCAATACGCGGGTTAACCGCCGGCCCACAGCATGCCTGAACGATTTCGTTCGCATGGTTGTGGACATACCAATCTGAGGTCCACTCCCACACATTCCCCGCCATGTCGAGTAATCCGTAGCCATTAGGTGGAAAGGAGCCTACGGGAGAAGTTCCCGCGAAGCCGTCGCGCAGCAGATTTTGCCAGGGAAATTCGCCCTGCCATGCATTCGCCATGGCCTTGCCGCCGGGAAAATGTTCATCGCCCCAGGTAAATTTCTTGCCCTCCAAGCCGCCTCGGGCGGCTCGCTCCCACTCGGCTTCGGTGGGCAGTTCTTTCCCCGCCCAGCGCGCGTAGGCTTCGGCGTCCTCGTAAGCCACGTGCACCACCGGGTGCTGCTCAATACCATTGATTGAGCTCGCGGGTCCAAGTGGATGGCGCCAGCTCGTACCTGGTGTCCAGGCCCACCAGTTTCTGTAATCCGTCAGGTCGACGGGGCCTCGCGATTTCTGGAATACCAACGCTCCCGGAACCAGATTTTCGGGTGAGGCTCCAGGATAGTCGGCCGGATTCAGCTCGCGTTCCGCGATGGTGACATAGCCCGTCGCTTCGACGAAGCGCGCAAACTCCCCGTTGGTGACGATGTGCCGATCCATCCAAAAGCCGTCGACGCTTACCTCGTGGACAGGGCCTTCCTCGGGATAGAAGTCTTCCGAACCCATGAGGAATGTCCCACCCGGAATCCACAACATATCCGGCGGCGCTTGAGTCTGCGTGATTTCCTGAGACGCCATGCTGCTCATTTTATCCCTCCAACGCGTCATCCATTGCACCATTACGTCGTTTGAAGTTGCACCGCCGCCAATAGAGTGCGGCTGCTTCCCTTCCCTTTCCAGCAAGTCAAGTGGTCCGGTATCTCGCATAGGGAACGGATTTACAAGCAGCTTTCTTAGAACAACATCTTTATGGCTCCCCGAGCGACCACATCGAAGGGTACGGAACCGATAACCACGGGAATTGCCGGCACAAAAGCCGCCGCGAAGAGGCCATAAAGATCAACTCGGCTAACCGGTAGCACACTCACATCGTTGACGTTCCTTACGACACCATAGAGGTCATTCACGGCGGAAAAATCGGCCACCATCAGAACATCCTGATTAATGCCTTCGGGGTGCGCCAGCCACTTCTTCTCAAAGTGCTCGCCCGCGGTTCGTGCAAAACCGCCATACTTTAGCATGCCGCTGCGCCTCATCTGCGTCAGCGCAGGGGTGAAGGTAAAATAGGGCGCGATAAAGATAAGCAGTACTGCTCCCACGAGAACCGCCGCAACGTCACCAAACGAAGTCAACTTTTGCCCGTGATGGAACATTCGATTGGCGACGGCGCCCGCCAGGGCGACGCCCAGGCAGAAGCTAAAGGGCTGTTGCCCGCGCAGAGCAGATTCGACAAACCCAATGCCTCCCACACCGTCGGGATGGGCGGCGATGAGACGAAGGTCCAACCGCGCCGTCGCCCACATGAATCGCGTCCAAAGCAATTGTCTCCACAACCAAAGCAGGGTGAAGAAGACCGCAATCGGATAGCTGACAAAGAGTGCCCAGGTACCTGCCGGCGAGAACCAGCGAAAGCCGCCGGCGCCTTTCCACCAATCCACAATCTCTGCGCCTTGGGGGCTCACATATTGTCCCAGCCATACGGCAAGCGCGTAAGTCAGCAACACAATCACGACGTTGGCGATGGTGGAGTTATTGAGTCTCTCGAACGAGGCCCAACCAGCGTTGAACGTGGAGAGCTGGCTCTCCTGGACAAAATCTTCGAGATGGTGCGCTACCCTGGCCAGACGCCTATGCAGACTGGGCGCCCCCAAAATCAGCACTGGAAGAATGATGAGGAAGCGCGATTGAGAGGCGTAATCGGTGAGGAACGAAAGAAATGTATTACCCCCACGAAGGGTAGATAATACCGCCAGAGGGAGCCAGGTCACGGCAACCGCAACGGCAGTAAGGATAATTAAGTGTTCACTCGCGCTGTGCCACAGATCCAGAAACCTCCAGGGATTGTCGAGCGGGGATGTTTCGACTCGCTTGGAGTTGCTCTGCAGTAGCTGTGTCATGGTATCTGCGCCAACCTACTGTCTCCCACTCGTGAATGCTACTCCCAGGACCACGGACCCGCACCTGTCACAACTGACAGTCCTCTGGCGGTCGCAATCTGAGTGAACTCGCCAAACCCCTGTCATCGGCAAGTTCAGCGCCGTTGCAGCAAGTCAATCATGGGCTGCTGGCTTACACGAATGTAGCCAGAGCGCGGCCGGTCAAGATCGATAATTACGGCAAGAACCAGGGTGATGGATACCGCCAACATGAACATGGAAAAGATATTCCGGCGTCCATTCACACCGAACGAATATCCGACCAGCATAGCTGACAGCAAACCTACGGCGGCGTTTACATAGATCACGCTCTCCGGTACATGATTTTGGAATGCCATCCAGCGAGCTTCTGCCAGATCGATGGCCTGATTCAACGATTGCAACAGTAAGCCGACCCTTACCGGATTAGGATCTTGTTGCGCGTAAGCGGCCGTCCTGGTCCAGAATTCCGTCTGCAAGCGCGCGGTTTGTCTGTTCAGATCTTCGAGCCGTGCGAGATCATTTCCAGCGGTCCCGTATTGCAACCGGACATTCACATACTGGCGAAGAAGACTCTCGATCTCAGAGCCTGCCGGCGCGGGCAGGAGCTCCGCACGAAGAGAGGATGTACCGATGGCGTCGGCTTCTTCCAGCACTAGTTGCTTGCGGGTCTCGAACCGAGACACCGCCATCGATATGGTGAACCCCAGCAAAAGTGCGAGAATTCCAAGTATGGCGGCCTCGATAGTAGAAATCTGCGATTTAATGTTTTCCGGAGTGCGAGTTTCAAGCTTACGTCCCAACCGGAAGCCTACCTCGGTGGCGGTCAGTATCAACGCAAAAAAGAGCCAATTAATGACGACCTCATTGGTTCTGTAAAGTAGACTTTCGTTCACAACCTCTCCGTCGATAACGCTACATTTCTGTGGTCCGGGATACTTCTGCTTTGCGTCAACCAAGGAGACTGCTAGCGAGAGAGACACGATAACCTCGACTACGGCCCGATGTCGAGCCGCACTACGCTCTCGGCAGGGTAATTATGTGGTAAACGGGAAAGCATAGCAGGAAAGCGGCGATCACGAGTAGCCCAACCCGGACGCGACGAGTTGTGAAACGCTGGCTGACGGCAATCAGCAGCAGCACGGTTGCCAGCGTGACCGTTGCTCTCACGTATTGGTCGGCATATTCCCGGCCCTTGGTTCCGTGGTCAAAGGCCTCGGTGGCCTCATCATTCAGCCTGGCGGCCATCTCGCTCTTGGAGCTTCGATATTCCGCCATCAACTGAGGGCCCGCCGGAGCGTTGGGGTTATCGAGCGGGTCAGTCTTCTTCCAAGCTTCAAACGCGGGACGAAACTCAGGCAGGAAGCGCCTTTCAAAAAGGTCGCTGAGCTTCTTGTCGTTATGGGCCTCGGCCTTTAGCCACTCAACCACGGTCGAAGCGTTGTACAAACGTTCCTGGTTTGCAAATGTGGCAGCTCCCTCGGCCTGTACCCGCAATTTGCTCGCCTCGCCGTATAGTTCCGACTGGTGTCCAGTCCACAGGGCTGCCTGATAGCCGCTCCAGGCAGTGGCAATAGCGACTATGGCGAGCACAAGGGCCTCGATGATCTCTAACATTGCCTGTCCGGCAGACTCCCCTGCTGGCTCGTGCTCGCTGAGGTGTTTGGCGATTTCAATGTTGGAACCCCCGGCTTCGGGCATTAAAACTACCTCCTACGTCATCAAGAGAGACAGGCAATTTCCCTGCTGCGCTGCAAACTGGCCTGCCTTGTTACTACAGCAAAACTTACTTCACGCGCAAATTGAGCTACTCTCCTGGGTTGCCAATCGCGTGATCTTATAACTTCTTGATTGGTGGTGGATTCCACTTGCCCGTAAGCGCAGCGGCCTGCGGCGAATAGAGTCGCATGGTCAGATTGAACGGCGCCTTCGGCGCGGGAAGCCAGTTAGCTTCCGTATCCTTGGCCGGACTATCGTTTTGGAAATGGAGGTCGAGCGAACCGTCCGCGTTGTAGTGGAACGGCATCCAACTGCTCAAAGTAAAGCGATTGAGGACATTTCCGACCTGGAAGCCGTCTGCATCGTACAGCGTAATAGACCAGAACGCATCGACCGGCGGTGTGGCTCCCTTTTCGAAGTGAATCGTATATTGGTTTGCCCCATCCAGGGGTTTGCCGGCTTCATCGGCAAGATTCAGAGGATAGATGGCATCCTCCGGCAGATTTGCGCCAAGCCCAAGCTGTGAAACCATGGCGCGCTTAAGATAATAGTTGCCGTACACGCCCATGGTGTCAGTGTTCATCGACCAATAGTTGGCGACCCTCGCTATCGTTGGCACCTTCCATTTCATGAGCTGCTGAGCTTCCCCGGGCGCGCTGTCCAGGGCTTTCTTCACAACTGGATCAAGTTTGTCAAAGTCGAAACTCTTGCCGGCTTCGATGCCGATCCGTGCCATCTGCGCGACGATGGGTTGATCGGTGGAGTGCGCCGGATGGAGCCTGAGCAGCTCGGCCGCATATTTAAAGTAGGCTGCAGCAGACATGGTGTCCACCTGCACCAAGGGCGGCGTCTTCATATCGACCGACGGGTCGCTCTTCACGGTCACCGGCTGGAGTGTTTTGCCCCACTGCGACAGCGGCGTGACCAGGTAGCCGGCTTGTATCTTGTGGACGGCATCGTAGTCTGCCGGACCGTTCGTCTGGGTGCGCCCGATAATCCAGACGTAGGGAGTGGGCGCTGCGATGCCCGTAAACTCGGATGGGACTTTTCCGCTCCAACCAGGCGGGGTCACGAGGTAGTTGCCCGCCTCGGTGCCGGTAGTCCGGGAACCGGGCGACGCGAAGACATCCGTCCACATGTCAAGCATCGGCAGCAGATAGTACCGGCCGCCCGTATCTGGAGCGGAGATAACCAGAGGTTCCTTGGTGAGATCGAGCCACGCAATGGAGTAAAGAGTATCGAAGTTTGAGCGCACGACACCCTTGAAATCCGCAGGCGGGTAAGCCGGAACGTTCACGAACGTATTCATCGGTCCCCTGCCGAATTCCGGCTTATCGAGGTTTATCGATTGCTTTCTTGTCACGTCCATCGTGATGAGCGGATAGAAATATATGTAGGCATCCACGCCGATGGCATGCACCTGATCCTCGGTCAAGGCGGAAACTGAACCCGCCGATTGCAAAGCTGTGCTCATATTGCTTCTCCTCATTGCTGCGTTCACGGCCTACGGGGCGTGGTTGCTCTTTCGGTCCATTCCTCAGGCCAGCATCGCATGTTGATGGGCGCTCCGGGAACTAGCAGAAGTTATAGGGAGGCCCGTTCCATTTGACAGTTGCGCAGAGCGTCCGACAAGTAAACCGAGCACTTCCCGGACGGAGCATCTGGGAGCGCTGATCAATGTAGGAGGTCTGATCTATGGGGCACACTGGCGTGGAGCGTGGTACCGCGCTGGAGTTGCGATTCGATGGCGAGAGTTCCATTCAGGAGTTTCAATCGCTCCTGCATGCTGATGAGGCCAAGCCCTCGGCTCGCCTTTGCGGCTTCGACATCAAAGCCCACGCCCGAATCGGCGATCGTGAGATGAATCTCATCCGGCGTTCCCCATAATCGCACTTCGAAGTGCCGTACTCCACTGTGCTTTGCCGCGTTATGCAGAGCCTCTTGCAGCACTCGGAAGAAGCAAAGTGAAATGTCCGGCGACAACGGGGTTGGCAGATCATGTGTTTTGAAGTCAACTTCCACTTTTTGCTGTTCGCTGAATTCCTGGGAGAAGCCCTTCAGCGCCGCAGCTAGCCCCAGGTATTGCAGTTTTGATGAATGCAACTCGTGAGACAAGGATTGAACATCGGCTGCTATCTCAGAGGTTTGCATCTGTAGTTCGCCGATACGTCCAGGGAATGCAGACGGATTTGAGGAGCTTTGCTGGAGCTGTGCTAGCCCGATGCCCAACAGCGCGAGACGCTGACCGATATCGTCGTGAAGTTCTCTGGCGATCCGTCGACGTTCCTGCTCCTGCGCCTCAATCAACTTGCCACCTACGCCGGCGAGCGCCGCATCCGCCAGTTTGCGCGCCGTGATATCGAAAAACGCAACGACAGTACCCACAACCTCCCGCCCTTTCCGCTGGGGATAGCACCAGTATTCAGCAGGGAAACTGGTGCCATTCGCTCGCCACAGTACCTCGTCATCCACGTGGTCTCCTTCCCCAGTGCGCGTTGTCCGCAAGATTCGACACTCCTCGACGGGGAACGGTGTCCCATCTCCACGAGTCTGATGGATCAAATGATGCATATTTTTTCCGAGGAGTTCGTCAGCGTGCTCATACCCCAAAAGGCGAAGGCAGGCTGGATTGCAGAACGTGCAACGACACTCGAGATCAACCCCATAAATGGCCTCGGCGGTCGAGTCAAGAATCAGTCGAAGTTTATCCTCACTTTCGCCTTGTGCCTGTTCCGCCTGCTTGCGCGCGGTGATGTCCTGAACTGTGCCACGGAGCCCGATTATTTGGCCATCTGCGTCGCGCAGCGGTTCGCCCCGGGCGACCACCCATTTTGTGGTGGGGTCGGAGCCGATTATCTCCAGATCGAGTTCGTATGATGTTCCGGTCTTTAAGGCTTTCACAGCACTCTGAAGCCGGTCCCAGCTTTCAGCGGTGAAGAGGCTGGGGTAGTCCTTGAAGGGGGGCGCCGGCAAGTTGGGGTTAAGGCCGTGAAGACGATAAAGTTCCTCCGACCAGGTCACTGTGTCCGTCCGCGCAGCCCACTGCCAGCTTCCTAATCCGGCCACACGCTGGGCTTCTGAAAGTTCCTCGCTTCTTTGACGCAGCGCCTCCTCGACCCGCTTCCGCTCAGTTATATCGCGAACCACATTTACGAGATAGGCACGTTCCAGCTGGACGCGTTTTAGATTGATCTCCACCGGATAGGTCGATCCATCTTTTCGGCGGTGTAGGCTCTCGAAAATCACAAACCCTGATTGATCGATTTGCTTGCCAATTCCTACCATGGAGTCGTCGTTCACCATGGGATCAATATCTTTAACATTGAGAGATAAAAGTTCGTCGCGGGTGTAGCCGAGGTCACGGCAGGACTTGTCGTTGACATCGAGGAAGCGCAATGTTTCTGGGTCGACCACCTCGATCGCGTCGTTGGTCTGGTCTATCAGTCTTCGGAACAGGTGGAGCGATTCTTGAGCGCGCCTTCGTTCCGTAATGTCGAGTGCCATACCCAGCATGCGCTGTGGATCGTTACGGCTCCCGTAATAGAATTGCCCCCTGCTGGCGATCCAGCCGACTGTCCCGTCAACCCGAACCACGCGGAATTCCGCGGCGTATGGTTTTCGGCTTTGTCTAGCCTCGTCCACCGCTTTCGTCACCAACTCGTGGTCTTCCGGGTGCACGAAACGATAAAGATCTTCCCTCCGCCCGACGAATGCATTCGACGGAATGCCAAACACGTTCCGCAGGTCACCAAACCATGAAAGCCGTCCGGTTTTAAGGTCCCATTCCCATACCATCGACTTGCTTGCTTCCACGGCTAAACCAAGGCGGTCGTTCGCCAAACTGAGTTGTGCAATCAGTTCGCTCTTGGCGAAATGCTCCTTTATATAGGCGACACTGGCCAGACACACGATCGCGGCAATCACGACCAGTAGGCGGAACCTACGCATACCGGCCGTCTCATCTTTCTGGAACAGCTCCCAAACCAGGGGAACAGCGATCATGACAACCACCAGCATCGACCACGCCGACGCTGGTGAGCCTTGGCCGGTATCGAATCGGGCCGCTCTTACTTCAGCTTTCGTAATCTGCTGTGCACGTACCGGTATCCACACAAACCAGCAGGCGGATGCAGTCAGGCCCAGACCGTATATCTTTCCGTATACGTACCCTCCAGAGTCAATCGCTGTGTTGGCAACAGCGGAACTTAGGGCATACAGAGCCGACGCGCCCAACAAATGGAGGCAGATCATCTTCCAGGGGTACTGCACGCGCAGGCTCAAAATGCCCACAACCGCGACCAGCGTCAGATTTTCTATCAAGTAAAGGATGTCAAATCGCAGAGCGTATGTAGTGGTGTTGGAAAACAAATACTGATATGGAAAGACAGCGTAAACATAGAGGAAGCCCCAGAAAAAGAGAAAGAGAAGGAAGTTGGAAAGAACTCGATACAGCTTGAGGCCGGATACGTGCAGGGTGGGAAGGGTTGCCACTGCCGCCATGAACGGCACTATGTGCAGGAAAAGCACCGGATCAGCGATCGAATTGTCGGGGACCTCAGTGTGCAGAACGAATTCGTGATAAAGAAAAATCCATTGGTCTAGCACCCACAGGCTATAGCCAAATGCAAGGAGCAACCAGAACGGCCGGCTCCCCAGCGTATTCTGGATTCCATTGCGGATGGCGAAACCGGTCGCCAGGAGCAGGAGAAGAAAATAGCTGATACCGCCGTAGGACAGGAGGGTAGAGCCCGGTTTTGCAACGAATGAAACAGCGGCTCTGGCGACCAAAATGGCAATGAGAGCCATTGGCCAGGAAAGAGCCCTTAACCGAACGCCGAGATTTGACGAGAGCCCCTCCGTCATGATCGTGCAGACCCTTTCCCTCACCGAAATTGCCAGTCATAACGCCCAACAAGCCGAGCTCATTCGAGCACAATCATTAGCATGTGCCGCCGCAAGGTATACACATCACAGAGGTTATACGCGCCTCTGGCCGGCCGGGCAACGTGAAACCTGCGATTGCTGGCGTCCGGGGAGCGGCAAGCCAACGGAAGACGATAAATCTGTCGCTTCAGGCGGTCACGTAGAGTTAAAGTGCCGTAAAAATCATGATCCCAAGGTAATGGAAACCCCGATTTAAAGATTCTGTAAACGGAGTACGATTCAGCCGATAGCCGTCTGTCGCGACGACTCCTGGCGAAAAATCAGATAGTTTTTGTGGTGCAAGGAGCCGTGTTGGTCAAACAGTCCCCTCAGCCTGAGAAATCGTTGACGGAGCCAAACCACCTTAACGACGACCGAAGTAGTTCACCGATACGGGTTCTCGTGGTAGATGATCACGAACCGTTTCGGCGATTTGTTCGCGCGACTCTGAGTGTGAGGCCTGAATTACAAATCATAAGCGAAGCATCTGACGGGTTAGAAGCGGTTCAGAAGGCCCTGGAACTACAACCAGGTTTAATTGTGCTCGACATTGGGCTGCCGAGCCTGAACGGAATTGAAGCTGCTCGACGCATCCGCCAGCTCTCTCCCAAATCCAAAATACTCTTTTTGAGCCAGGAATCCTCGCCCGAGATCGTGCAAGAAGCCCTACGCTTAGGGGCGCTGGGCTTTGTGATTAAAGCGCAAGCGGGCCGCGACCTATCAGAGGCCCTGGAAGCCGTCCTTCGGAATGAGCAGTTTATCAGCAGCACAGTGAAAACTGTTGACGGTTAACGCTGACGATCCCGTAAACGCTTACAAGTACGGTTTTGTCTAGCAGCTACCGAATTATCGGCAGCCAGGGCTTCTTCCGATTCCCAGCGGGGTAGTGCGGAATTTCGCCGTCGATAAGCTGGGTCTAGGCCGCCCTGCGGTCGAGCCATGATCCCTCGGCAGGAAACAATCGTTGAGGCTCTTCTCCAGCAGGTCTCCCTTCGCAGACCTAGTACTTTTACTAGTATCCGGCAGCTTCCTCGCAGGCTAACATTTAAGGAAATTGCCCAAGATATGGATAAGGTCTTCTAAACAAGATCGACTTCTATTCAAGCGGCGATGCTGAGGCAAAACACCTGAGCCCCCAATCGTATCCAGGTCTGTGACATCTCAGTTCATAGGCTATCGAAAGACTTCACTGCTTTAATGTTGAAACTTGAGACATTCTGGTAGCGTCATTTTCAACGAGAGTTTCCCTGTCTAACTGCCGCCTTATCGCGTGCGCGTGATTCCCACTAAATTCACTCTCGCCCGGGGGAAAATGCCAGAAGCGAGAAGACTTTCCGGAGCCGTCATGTCCTCGCAAGCGTTGCAGGCACAGGCTAAAGAGCTTTTCCACTATCTCTTTGAGCAAGCGTCCCTGGGAATCGCAGTGGAGGATCTCGATGGGACACTCTTGCTTGCCAACCCGGCGCTTTGCTCCATGCTGGGATACACAGAGAACGAACTGTGCGGCATGAACTGTTCGCAATTTGCCAATCCCGAAGACTCCCAGGACGATTGGGCTCTCTTTCAACAGCTCAGTGCAGGCGCCATCGACCGGTATTCGCTGGAAAAACGCTACGTGAGAAAAGATGGCGCTCAACTCTGGGGGCGCCTGAATGTATCTCTTTTGAAGAACGACAATGGAGGATCTCCGTTGGTCTTTGCCTTTGTGGAGAACGTCACCGAACGAAAGCGGACAGAAGATGCGCTGCGAGAAAGCGAGCAGCGTTTTCAGTTAGCTGCCTACGCCGGAAAGATGTTCTCCTATGAGTGGGATGCCGCCACCGACGTGCTCGCGCGCTCGGGGGAGTATGCCGAAATGCTGTGCGCCGATGAGGTGACGCAGCTGACTACTGGTCTAAAGACATTGGCTAGGGTTCACCCAGACGACCGAGAAAAAGTGTTGGCTGCAGATGCTGCGCTTAGTGCTGAAAAGCCCTATCTTCGAGTCAGCCACCGAATGGCAGGTCCCGACGGTGATGCTGTTTGGGTAGAAAGAACCGGTCGCGCCCACTTCGACAAAGACGGCAAAATGCTGCGGATTGTAGGCATGGTAGCGGATATTACGGAGCGCAAAACGGCAGAAGCGGTGCTCGCAGACGTAAGCCGCAGGTTGATTGAGGCCCAGGAGCAGGAGCGCAGCCGGATCGCTAGAGAGCTTCACGATGACATTGGCCAACGTCTAGCACTGTTGGCCGTGGAGTTAGAACAACTCCACCAAGACCCTCCCGATTTGCCTGAAGTCCGCAGCCGTATGGGCGAATTACACAAGCAGGCAAGCGAGTTGGCAACCGATATCCAAACCCTGTCCCACGAGTTGCACTCGACGAAACTGGAATATCTGGGCGCAGTTGGCGCCATGAGGGACCTCTGCCGGGAGCTCGGGGAGCAGACGAAGGTGAAGATTGACTTTAAAAGCCAGGATTTGCCCCATCCCTTGCCGCCTAACATTTCTCTTTGCCTCTTCCGAGTCCTGCAAGAATCTCTCCGCAATGCGCTAAAACACAGTGGGGCGTCGCAGGTCGAAGTGGACTTGAGGGGCACACCGGCGGAGATTCATCTCGTGGTGAGTGACCGTGGCGTAGGCTTTGACAGCAAGACAGCAAGAGAAAGTCCAGGGCTGGGCCTGGTCAGTATGGAGGAGCGGCTCAAACTATTGAAGGGAATCATTTCAATCGAATCGAAGCCCAGGCATGGTACAACGATCCACGCCCGCGTGCCTCTTAGTTCGGGAAGCGATTCCATGCGGGCGGGAGGATAGGAGCACGGGAATCACGGGGGTAAGCCCGCGGTCCTGGCATTCCGAAGTTCGTGGTCTATTTAGATTATGGTTACCGAATTCAACGTTGCAGAAATTGGGTTGCGTGCATCAGGAAGTGCCACCGCATAGTGCTTGACGCCGGCTGATAGCCCGTTCACTGGGGAAAAGCGGCTGAGTGTTCTGCACAGATTCTCTCGTAGATGTGGCTCTCCTGGTCCCGCTGCAAACTGTTCAACACATATCCGCACAGAATATCTACGTTGCCAGTCTTCGCTAGCTCGTCCGTGAGATGTTCGACTTGAATCGCCGCGTCCACCTTACCTTGCGCCCATAACGTAGGTGCAAATTCACCACAAGCTGCAACTCGGGCATGCTTCCCTTTCGCAGCCCTAGCGGTCGAAGACAGGAGATCACCAAAGATCTTCAGGAATCGAGTCGAGTCAGGCAGATCATCCACCATGAACGTTGAGAGCGCCTCGTAAACATCCAAAGAGAGATAGAGCCCTTGTTCCATAGCCGCAGCACCATCGATGCCACGTGCCATCAGTGCCTCAAGAAGTCCCTTCCGGTGAGGCTCGGTCGCGAGTACGATCACCGGATTGCCTGCGTCTAGAGCAGTTTCGACGAAACGAGCAATGCCAAGTAGAAGAGCTGCATCATCGGAATAGAAATGAACCTGATGGCTGTGTTTGACCTTCGCTTGATCCGGTACGGGCGGCGGGGGAACTTCCTGTTGGAAGAAGTGGCCGGGTGCTTGTGGATCAGTAGCGCCAGTCCGATCGAGACCTGAAAGTCCCTTACTGACAAACCTACTACCCTGACAAACCGATTCCAAAGCGGCTAACAATTCGCTTCCGGCATGTGCTTTAACGACGTAGCCCATTGCCCCCAAGCTGAATGCTGCTTGCGCCACATCCACAGAAGATCCTTGACTCATGAAAAGTATCTTGCATTCAGGGCGGAGCTTGCGGATTCGTCGAGCCACTTCAATCCCATTAAGAGTGGGAAGCCCGATGTCGAGCACGATCAGGTCCGGTTTCAGTTCTTCTGCTTTGTGAACCGCTTCTAAACCGTCCGAGGCCTCGCCGATGACCTGAAAATTTGGCCTTTCACCGAGCGTGGAACATACGAATCGCCGGAAGGGTTCGTAATCATCGACAACAAGAACCCGGACTGTTGACACTTCCAACTGCCCCCACCTCACCGTTCAAACCCGACTTTTCGAGGGATGTCTCTGAACTTGATTAGGAATTGATGCGCCGCCAAGTCTGTCGTTGGCGAAACGCAAGGCTCGATTATAGCGCCGAAAACCGGTTAGAAGATGTAGCACTTTGGAAGCACAACTATCCGAAGTCTCAATATGGAATTACGCTGAGGTTGACTGATCGATGCTAGCAAGAGGATTTGCCGGCACTTTTCGTGCCACGGCACGCGTATGGGCACTTCTGAAGATTGTCATTTTCGAATTAGCCGAGTTCCCGACGAAACTCTCCCGCATATCGAAGGGCGAAGCCATCGCGGTAGACCTCAGCACCTTGATAGAAAAAATTGTAGCCTCGCCAGGTTACCCCGGTTGGGCCATGGCAAGTCTTCAAAAACGGGTGACCTCCGCGGGACTTAAAGTCCAGGTTGAGACGTCCGACCTGCTAAAGCTTCCCGAAGCGGACAAAATACCTTACGTGGGTCGTCGCGCGGATTAAGATCGCTCCCGGATGGCAGGTCCAATTCTGTGAAGCGGACTTGAAGACTCCATTGCCGAGGACATTCACCTTCAAAGACCCTGAGAAGATTCGCGAACTGACCAGGCGCGGAGAGGCCTGGGGTGATTCAAACCGTCGGGATGAGCAAGGGACAAATTGCGCCTCTTACGGCCGTCTCAGCCAGTTCTGACTGCAATCGCCGGCTGTAGAGCGGCGCCACGAAGCCAAGCTGTCAGCCACGTTGGCGCTGCAATGTCCGATCTAAACATGATGGGCGGCCTCATAGCAATTACAAAACCCTGACAATTACATGACACCCATTCGCTCCCGGAGCAGTACGTTGTGCTTGCTAGCCATTACCAGGAGAAACTATTCAAATGTCGGACGAGGTCATAAAAGTCTTGTGTCAGAGAGTCGTTGCTCTACAGCAACAGCAAGACGAATCAACCTGGAACGAGATAGCTCTGATCGCAACGCTAAGAAAGCTTCTTCCCGGCTTCGCCCGAGAATTCGCTAGACAACGTATCACCGTTGAAAGGCTGGCCTCTCCGCATAACGCCGAAGAGCTGGCAACGTTTATAAAGGCGTTAAAGGTGACCGGTCACACGCCTCCCTTGAAACGCGAGAAGCGTAATACGATGAGCGCGGCAGCCCAAAAGAAGCGATGGGCAAAGAGGCGGTAATGCTTTCCAACAATTTCTGGTATGGCTTTCTCATGGGTGCCGGCTTAGTGCTCCTCATTGGCTTCGTCTCCACTCTAATATCCCGCACTCGTGCAAATCACTCTTCCAAGTAGCGCGTGGCCCGGCGCAAATAGTCTTGCTCCACTTCCAACTCACTGATGAAGTCCGCGGCTGGTCACCGGACAACTGTGGCCAAGAAATTCGAGGAGGCCCGCGAAGCTGCCGGCGTCCCCGAGTCCATCGTCCTATACTGCGCGCGCGCCATGAATTCGCTACGACGTACCTGGAGAACGGAGGCGAACTATCCACGCTCAAGAAGCTGATGGGCCATGAGTCCATATCAACCACACAGAAGTATCTTCACCCGTCGATCCATGGCGCGGCCGAAGTCATCAACAAGAGGAACCGGAAGGCAGCGCTGGATATCGTAAAGAGCGCTTAATTCCCTGCCCTCGATGGCCACAAAAATCGCCACAATGACCAAAACAGGGCCCGAACAAAATCGCCAATAAGACTTTTAGAATCAGCTGGTTGCCCCCCAGGGATTCGAACCCCGATATGCTGCTCCAGAGGCAGCTGTCCTACCATCCCTCCATGTTCCGGCGTTGCTCAGCGCTTGCCTGTCTTGTCCTTTCTTTTCAGTAGCCTACGCACCGTGCCACTTTGCGTATGACAGTGCGTGGCTTCCACTGAAAATACAGGAAAACCGGCGAAAAGCTTCAAAATGTTACGACAAATGTTACGACTCCAGAGTCTGATCACTTCACTTCCGATTGATGATGTGCATCCTCGTGAAGTGCCCGGAGAACTAAGGGATCGTGAAGGAGCGTCGACACAACTCTTGGTCGATCATGAAGGCCGGATTGAGGCCGCCGGGCGAGGGTGAAAGAACCGAGTTGCCGGTCCAGATCCCGGACTGACCAGCCGCCGCATTGCGCCTCGTGTTCATAGTAGGCGCGGGCGGCATCATCAGCTATGGTGGGCAGACGCACATAGTGGGACCAGGACAGAGGAAATGGAATCGGCATAGGGGGAGCGGTCACCCGCTCTCCCCTGCCACACCACCCGGCATGCGGGTCCGCACCGGGCGGTTCGAGAAGTTGAGGTCAACAGAGACGGGGTATGCCCAACCTGTCCGCCCAAGCAAGATTCAGTACAGAGTGCAAAAGCATCCCGCTGTTGCGCCACCAGCGACGGGCGTTAGCCGCCACCTGTGCAGCTACATCGGAAGATGCCTTGCGGACCAGCAGTTCCGAGTAGATGGTTTGGGCGCGTTTCCAGTGCTTGAGTTGGATCGCCCGCATCCGATGCCGCATCCACTTGTCCAGCTCTCGCCAGACCTTTGGAGTTTGCGCCAACCGGAAGTAAGCCTTCCATCCCAACACATAGATTCGCAGCTGTCTAACCACTTCCTCGAGACTGCGGCCGCCCGAACGACGAGTCAGTCGTCGGACACGCTGCTTGAACACTGCCATAGGCTTGTCGGCCACCCGGCGTTTGATTGCGCCGCCGGGAGCCGCCCAGAAGCTGTAACCCAGGAACTTGCGCTGGAACACACTGGCCACCGCGCTCTTGGTCGGATTCACCTTAAGACGCAGTTTGCCATAGAGACGCAGCAGCAGGGCCATCACCCGCTTGCCCGCACGATGGCTGCGAACATAGACGTTCGCATCGTCGGCGTAGCGCACCAGGCAGTGGCCTCTCCGTTCCAGTTCCTTGTCCACTTCGTCGAGCAGCGCATTGGCCAGCAGCGGCGATAGCGGGCCGCCTTGCGGAGTCCCCATCACACGCTCCTGAACCACACCGTCCCTCATGATCCCGCTATTCAGATAAGCGCGGATCAACCGGATCACTCCGGCATCTCCGACCCGTTTCTGCACGCGATCGATAAGGATGTCGTGATTTACTCGATCGAAGAATTTCTCCAGGTCCACATCCACCACCACCCGCCGGCCCGATTGCACATAAGCTTGCGCCGCTTGAACGGCCTGCTGTGCGCTCCGGCCCGGCCGGAAGCCATAGCTATGGGGGCTGAACGTCGGATCAAGGATAGGCTGCAACACCTGAAGCAGCGCCTGCTGGATGAGCCGATCTGTCACCGTTGGGATGCCAAGCTCGCGCTCGCCTCCCTCCGGCTTCGGGATCGTTACCCGACGCACCGGCTGAGGCCGGTACGTGCCAGACAACAGTTGTTCCCGGATCACGGACCATTCGCTGCGCAACCGGTCGGCGGTCTGGTCGATATCCAGCCCGTCGATACCCGCTGCACCCTTGTTGGACCGCACCCGTTTCCAAGCCTGTTGCATGTTCTCTCTTGCCAGTGCTGCTATCAGCAGCACTGGCCCCCTGCTCTTCGTTTCATGTCGCGGGCGCGTGGCTTCGTCGCTGACTGGATCAGAAAAGGCTTCACCCTGACCTACTCCAGACCGCTCCGCCGAGGCGGACATCTGACGCTTTGCCCTACGCATCGTCATGCCGTCGAACACTCCTTCCCGTTCGGTCCTTCAGCCGCCGCAGCGACCTACTTCGACCTCTGCTGACTTCTCGCTCCGGCTCAACACCGTCGCCCTTTCAGGCACAACGCGAGATCTCCCCAGGTAAGAACGCACTCCTTCACTGCACGACCGCCGGATCTACGCCGCTTCCCTTTGGTCACGAGAGCTTCGCGGTCACGTGCCCGCTCGCCCTGGTCGGCAGCGCCTTTTATCCGGTTCTTGTTCATCGGCCCGCAGCTTCGCTCCACGCTTCCTACCCACACTCGGTCACCCTCATGCAGTTGCGCTTCGCTTCGCTCGCTGTGACCTGCTTACGGCGGGACTCTCACCCGCAAGAGTGCGCCCATGCTGGGCGCACACGTCGAATTGTCCAGACAGCGTCTGGACAATCCCCGCCGTGCCTAAAAGGGTCTTCCTCAATTTGTGGGCTACTGACGGTGAACAAACGGAAGGAGTCGAGCGCGCAGCAGTTCAGTTCCGGCGCGACCATACATCTGGCGCTTCAGAGTTTTGAGCCGATTGATCTGGCCTTCGGTTTGTCCGTTACTCCTGCGCTCCGTAATGGCATTCCGGACAGCTGCAAGGTCATTGCGAATGGTGTAGGCGAATCGACGGAGTCCGTACAGGCCCGATCGGTGAGCGTCGTCCAGCCATGACTCAAGCTTGTCCGGATCTCGGCCGTGCAAGATCCCACGAAATCGCATCGCCAGTTGTCGGATGGTCGCGAACGCAGGAGCGGCACGTTTCAGTTCGGTTGTTGTTGCCAACTCCTGCCTAGTCATCAGTCCCCGCGGTTTCAGACATAGGTAGGATGCCGCTATGGGCGGGACACGCATGGCCGCCAACGACGATCTGTTTCCCGCATCAGGATCCAGTGATGCCAGGCAAGGTCCACGTCCCGACCGGCGCCACTCACTCAGTAATCGCTCCAGGTGTGTAAGGCTGCCGGTATAGCCGAGCTTCTTGATCTCTGGTAACAAATGACGCCCGGTTCGAAAGCCCTCGGCCCACCGCTGAGCCAGGTAAGTTTCATACTTTCTCGGAGTCGTGGACTTGGGGTTCATGCTGCGGCGCTCTGGCAACTCTCTCCACTCCGTCCACTTCGCAACCGTCCGCCAGTTGAGGCTGGTCTCTTTCGCGATAGCCGTTAGGCTTCTACCCTCATGCTGCAACGCCTTGGCGCGATCGAAGCGCTCCAGCCACAGCGCACGACGACCCTCTCGAGCCAGCAATCGATGCCTCTGTAAATCGGGTTGTCGCCCATGACTGTTACGATCGGCGGGCGCTTCCATGGTGGCGCCGGTACTCTCAGCCGGAGCCGCCGACACTTTGGCTCGAGAAAAACTCCGGCTCAGCTGCCGTTCAATGGTCTCCCGCAGGTTCTTCAGCAAGTGAAAGCGGTCCGCTACCTGTCGCGCCTTAGGTGCACCTCGGCACGCACCCTGTGCATAGAGACCACACCGGTCTCGACTCACGATTTCAACCTCGGGGTGTTGCTCAAGCCATTCCGCGGTCATGTCAGCGGAGCGCTCCCGCAATACGTCTACAACTTGTCGCCGCTCCAGGTCAACGACAATCGTTCCGTAGCTCCGGCCCTGCTGCCAACTCCAATCATCAATGCCGGCCACCCGCAGTGCGGGCTTATTCCGAATGGCGGCGCCACGCTTCACGATCCGGACGACGGTGTCGTCACTTTGCGGGATGCCAAGGCGATGCAGTAACCTTTCAGCTGGACGTCCTCCGGTCACGTGACCCAGCAGTCGGGCCAACTCACTGGCTCGACGGGTCCTCCTGGCGTGAGGAAGCGCGCTCTTCTCCAGTCGCTCCACGAAGCTCTGTCGAGCACACTGAGGGTTTCGACATCGCCATCGTGTCACATGAACCTCGAGCCGGACTGCGAGGCCTTGAACGGAGAGATCCTGCAACCGGCGAACATATCTGCCCTTGCAAGAGGCTGAAAGTGTCCCGCAGTCAGGGCACCGCCTCGATCCAGAACCTGCTGCCCTCACCACTACACCATCTTTGTCCCGGAGCACCGTCAGGATACGGATTTCAGGCATCGGCGCCAACAGGTCTGCTCTCATTCAAAATAGTGGACCATAGAACGCCTTATTCCTCCCCAGCGCCGGGCCAGCCCACAAATTGAGGAAGACCCATTTAAGTGCAGGGCGACACCGGGATCGTGCGCCCTTTCGGATTTCGCTTAGACGCGACCAGCTGCGAGAGTATGGGAAGAAATAGCCAACCACGGGGACATGATTGGTTCTGGGTTCTGGCCTGCTGGCAGCCCCTAGTGTAGCGAGCGCGGGATAGACCCTTTTCTAGGGGGAAATTGATACACCTGAGCTGCCTTCTTGGGTGGACAAGCAGAGAGCCGAAATTCCACCGGCTCTAAGATTGCAACTACCAGCGCAACGGCAGAGTTCTTGAGCTCGGCGAAGTCTCGGCCACTACCGAGCTTATCTTCATAGTCGAACAAATCATTTCTGAGCTTAATTGCCATACGAACCAATTCTTCCTGGGAAATTGGGCTGTTAACAGTGACTTCCACGGCCAGGCTCCTCCTTATCGAGGCTGTCGTTCAGATGATAGGCTTCGACGCATACCTCACGCAATCTCCCCCACCTCTTGGCTGGTCAGCAGATCCCACAGGTGTCGCGCTGTACTTGCGCGTTTATGACGCGATTGGGGGAAGGCCGCAGCGCGAAGCCGTAGCTGGCGCCTTTGCCCTGCAGAAGCATGCAGGGATGTGGCGTTACACAAAAGATAAGCCCATTTCTGAATGCTCTGGCCGGAATGACCGCTGACCAACGAGGTGACCTCTTACCGCTAGGCTCGCTCTTCAGGCCATCGCTTCCTAGCTGAGATGCGATTTGGCAGGAATAAGTGGGGATAGCGAATCGGAGCACTCCCGCAGGTGGGAACCGATTGATCCACAACTGGCAGACCGCCGAACAAGCCTGTATGGCAATCAAGCGGCGAGAGAAGCGCGTCCGATCAATATCAATAATGAGCGCGCAACCCAATGTCAAAGATGGGAACAGCTACAACGCAAAATCCGCAACATAACAGATCTGAGGAATTCCACCACCACACAAGATCTGCTGAGAGAACAGATATTTTCGGACAACATAAAATTAGAGGGGGCAGATCCCTAGACCCACCCCTCTCCGAGTTATGGAGAACTGGTTCGGATGACCAGATTCACCCTCCATGCTGCCATCCGCGTGAACCGTCTCCGATTCTTCGGTTGACCATTAGGTGCTCCTCCTTGGGAGGATCTCTCCTCCGTTAATAAATTGGGAATCGGAGAATGCCGCCAAGGTTGTCTATGGAAGCTCAAAGCCCCAAAACAAATGCCGCGTGGCCTTAGTCATTCTTCGGCCCTGGTCATGTTCCTGGCAACACGTTGGGTATCATCGTCGCTCTTACCAAATGAGGAGTTGCCGAACTGTCGTTGCCAAATCTATAGGATTTGTTATGGCTATAGTTGAAAAGACGAGCGTACTGATTGCCGGAGCCGGAGCGACCGGAATGACTGCGGCCTTGGAATTGATGCGCTTCGGCATCCCCGCAAGACTTATTGACCAAATGGAAGCGCCTGCAATCACGTCCCGTGCCGTCGGAGTGCAGGCCAGGACCCTGGAAGAGATGGAGTTGCGGGGCCTGGCAGACCAGTTTGTACGACTTGGCCACCCGGCCCAGGGCGGAAGTATTTATGGTGCCGGGAAACGCATCTTCCGGCTGGACTTCACTCGAATCGAAAGCCGCTACAATTTCCTCTTGTTCCTCTCGCAGGCCGAGACAGAACGCATCCTGCGGGAGGCTCTGGCTACAAAGGGCGTAGCAATCGAACGCGGCGTCAGGATGGTTGCTTTTGCTCAGCAACCTTTCAGGGTTACGGCGACGTTGCAACACAGGGACGGTTCTCTCGAAGAAGTATCCACGGCATTCCTTATCAGCGCGGAAGGCGCGCACGGCATTGTACGGTCAAGCCTGGATCTGCCCTTCAAAGGAAGAACTCTCGATGAGAGCTACGCCCTTGGAGATCTGCAAATTGATGGAGACTTGCCGGACTCGGATTTTCACATCTTCTCATCCGAACATGGATTCGTGGGACTCTTTCCCATGGGCGGGAGCCACTTTCGTCTGATCGCGAGCAATCCAATCAGCAAACCCAGTAAGGACACGGAACCGGGTCTCGAGGAACTGCAGACAATTTACGACCAACGATCCCATATACCTGCCCAATTCCGTGAGTTGATCTGGAGTTCATGGTTCCACATCAACAGCCGCATGGTGGAGAGGCTCAAGATCGGACGCGTCTTTCTGGCCGGCGATGCCGCGCATATCCACAGCCCTGCGGGCGCTCAAGGAATGAATACGGGAATGCAGGACATGATGAACCTGGGATGGAAGCTGGCGCTGGTGCTCAAAGACAAAGCCTCTGAAAGACTGCTCGATACCTACGAGCAGGACCGGATTCCGGTGATGCGATCGGTACTGACCAGAGCGGAAGGACTCACCGAAATCATCGGAGCTGAAAATCCTATGGTGCGAGGCGTCTTCAATCACTTGGCGCCCTGGATCGCCGGCACGAACTTTGTTCAGGAGAACGCCACCGATCGGATGAGCCAACTAGCACTCAGCTACCGGGAGAGTCCTCTTTCTGAGGACCACCACTACGACGGAAGTCTTCATGCTGGGGATCGCGTTCCGGATCTTCCGCTGCAAATCGTTCAAGGCAACGGAGAACGCGAAGACCGTAGACTCTTCAGCCTGCTTGATCCGTCTAGTTTTACGCTGTTGTTCGTCAATATCAGCGACGCCGCTATTCTCTACCGGCAGATCGTCAGGGTGCTCGAGCCATGGCGAGAATTAATCGAGGGAGTATGGGTTGAGCCGCCCTCCGGAGCAGGGCAGAACATCTTCCGAGAGCACTTTGGCTCCGTTCCAATGCTGCTCCTGATTCGCCCTGATGGATACATCGGTTTTCGGGGAAGTGAACACTTGACACAGCGCCTGGCGGAATACTGTCGCCGCTGGCTCTCGCCTGCTACAGAGCAACGCGCGGCATAACACCTTCAAGACTCCTATTAAATGGCAGCGCCAATCCGGGAAGATCACCATGCCGGATAAAAGTGACGTAGAAGTGCTCTGATGTTTTCATGTGCGGGGCGGGGCTTCTGATCCCTCATTTCAGAAGCGAGGCATGGACACCAGCAAGGCGGGAATTTCGACCTGGGAAGAATTACTCGATCTGGAAGAATTACCCGATACATGCAGGGAATTCGGGCCAGCGCTGATTTGGAATTACGCCGATCGTGCGCTGCCCAACGCCTAATCGATTCTGATTCAACCCCCTTGGGGCAATCTGCGCGGAGATCCCTGGTTTGGCACGACGCTTGCGGGTATCTACAAAGTCGTGACCGCGCCGCGGACGTGCGGGCGGACGAATAAACAAAATCTTTCGGATCCGGCAAGCAATTTCGAACATTTCGGCGACAGGTCAGCCGCTGCCGCGTTTGCAGCAAACTGGCGCTCGCAGACGGGCGGTTCCCGTTCACCCTTGTGGTCGGGCCGTATGGCGAATCGACTCGCATGAACTTGGTAGAGAAAGCCACCGTGCATGAGACGGCGATGCCTGTCGCGTTAATCATCGGGAAGCATCTTTACGCTAGTGACGCAGCTTAAAGAACGTTCAACCACAACGCACGATCAGACCGGTCTTCAACCTGACGGACTGCGGCGTTTCAACGTTGTGCTCCGCATCGGGTGGGGACTGATCACCAAGGAGATCTAAATGTTCTTCCATCGCAAAGAGCTCATCGTTCCTGTTGAGGTAAAGAACCCGGACCCCAGCTACGCCCAGTTCTTGTTACAGCAGTTCGGCGGCGCCACCGGCGAGCTCACCGCTGCCCTGCAATACTGGGTGCAGTCCTTTCACTGCGACAATATAGGCATCCGCGACATGTTGCAGGACATCGCTCTAGAAGAGTTCAGCCATCTCGAAGTAGTCGGCAAACTCATCGAGCAGCACACCAGAGGCATCGACAAACTTGAAGCCGATGCGCACGCCAGCCCGCTCTTTGCCCTGCGCGGCAGAGGGCCACACTTTGTGGACGATTCTGGCGTCAGCTGGACCGCCTCCTACATCAACGAAGGCGGCGACGTCGTCCGCGACCTCCGCGCTGATATCGCTGCCGAGGGTGGCGCCAGAGAGACCTACGAGGCGCTGTTAAAGCATGCGAAAGATGCGGGGACAATGAAGGCGCTCCATCATCTTCTAACCCGCGAAATCTCGCACACAAAGATGTTCATGAAGGCGCTCGACTCGCTTGGCAAACTCACAGAACCAGCTTTCGGCAGCGTCAAGCCGGACGAAACTGTCAACATCTACTATCACATGTCGACCAATGGTTCGCCGCTACGCGGCCCCTGGAATCAGGAGCCGGAATTCACCTACATTGCCGACCCAGTGAACCAGATTAGCCACGGGGAAAGGGTAGGCTCCGGCGCCAGACGATCGGCGTAATCGAAACAGCTCCGCTGCAGCGCCTCATCCTTGACAAGCACGGTTTCGCAAAGCGATGTGGCGCTGCATCCCTGCGCCATGGGAGAGTGTTTCTTGGACTTCTACAGAATTTCCACCGTAAAGACCGCCGCGTGCCAAGTGATGTGGCAGAGCCCGCACAGGAGGTCAAGTGGGAGGTGTTGAACCAGTCTGGTCAATCGTGACGCCGAGACGGGATTCAAAATGAGTTTCCCGAGCTCATGTGGTGGACTTTCTGTCGAGTGTCTCGGCTCGGGCGATGAAGGTGCTGCTGTCACGCTGCCCTGAAATCGTGGACTGGCCCGTATTCTCAATGATCTTCCTCATTTTAAATGCAACAGTGATGTGCGTTTAATCGTGGACTCGTGCACTTGAATTGCGGACAAACCGCAAGACGAGCTTCGTCCGCGATTTAAAGGATCTTCCGCACTTTTGGTGCAGGGTTAAGCTGGGCTTGAAGCATCCCAAGGCAGGACTCGCGCTTTCAAAAGCTCGAAACCCGCCCCCCCATACATTTGCCGCTTGATCGCTTTAGCCGGTTGATGTGTCCTTCAATAGGACCATTGTTGCATGGCGTTGTCATCGATAGTTTCACCGCTTCCAAATCTCGGCGCAGCGTTCTCGCAAATTGGGCCGTAAAGGGGAATCCAGAAGCGGCGGCCGATACTATCCAGGTATACAGCTTCCTCGCACTTCGCCAGCGCAGCATGGCTCGAAACTGGAGAACAAATCGACGCAGTTTGTGCGCCTCGGGGCAAAAGCGCACGAACGCGTCTAAATGTCTCTTCTGCGTCGTCGACAGAGTTTGTGAGGGCATATTGAGTAGCGCTGACACGCGGCCGGCAGAGTAGTGGGTTCGAGTCAATGACGGCTGCTATCCCCGCTCGCGCCTCTGAAGGAAAAGGGCCTGATCCCGTCGCCGGTCGCTTCGGATCCGACGCTCCGGGAACTCCGGCGCATTCAACCATCGGGAGACGGTCTCCGCGCCGATACCGACCTTCTCCGCGATCGCTAGCTGAGTTTGGCCTTCTCGTTGTAATTCATGCACCTGGGTGTACCGTTGGTAGCGCGCTTGCCGACATCTCTGGCGTCGCGCTTCGATCAGGGTCAGTTTATTAGTTGCGCCTAGTTCCTGGGCCTCGCTTTGAGCCAGCTGCTTTCGCGCGTCGATCTGCAATTGCTGAACGTCGTGCATCCACCGCCTCACTCAGATTGGAAACCAGGTGGTAGCGATCCGTGATTTGCACGGCGGAGGGAGCGCCCTGTCGTCCTCCATCGGCATACAAGCTGGACCGATCGCGGGTGATCACTCCCACCTCCGGATGCAAACCGAGCCAGCGCGCAAAACTATCGGCGGATCGGTCCGGAAGCAGGTCGATCACCTGTGACCGCTCCAAGTCCATCAGCATGGTCCCGTAACGTTGCTTCTTGCGCCAGGCCCAATCATCAACGCTCAGCACACGCACTGCCGGCTGGATCGCCCCACGTCTTCGCGCCTTGACACGGCGTAACACGGTATCGTCGCTACTCGTGATTCTGAGCCGATTTAAGAGTCGCTCTCCCGGCAATCCACCGAGAGGATAACCGACCAGGCCCACGATCTCGCACAGGCGCATGGTTTCTCGCGCCTTCCGAGCTCCTACGGCGGGCAAACTTTCCGCAAAGATCTTCCGAACGCAGCGCCTGCAGATGAATTTCGACTTGCCTTCCCTGCCACGGCAAGTCACGCATTCGCCTCACATAGCGGCTGTGATACGACACTCGACATTCAAAACAGGCTGGCCAGCGCGGCAGATGCTTGGCCCGCACCCGAAAGACAACGCCGTGTGTCGTTCGGAGACTCCGGATGGGACTTTGCGACGGCGAGCCGAGAAGAGCAGAAGACGGACCCACTTGGTCCGCCTCTGCCAATTAAACTTACAAACTCTAGTTCTCGTACAGCAGCACGCCCTCGGTTTTGTGCGAGTCCACCAGACGGTAGTACAGCTTGTTGTCTTCGAGGAAGACCTCGATGAACGCCGGCCGTGTGGTGATTGTGCCCTGGATCAGTGCCTCCGACAACGGATCTTCGACGTACTTCTGCAAGGCACGCCGCAGCGGACGCGCGCCGTAGCTGCGATCACTGAGTGTCTGACTGAGGACCCACTTCTTGGCCGCGTCGGTTACGGTCATGGTGATTGATTTCGGCGCCAGATTCTGGTTCAGCTGGCTGACCATAAGCTCCAGGATCTGAACGAGGTCGTTCTCAGTCAGCGCGTTGAACAGGATGATTTCGTCCAGCCGGTTCAGGAACTCGGGGTTGAAGGTGCGCTTGCCCTCGTTCCTCACCAGATCCTCAACCTTGTCGGAGATCAGGTCTTCCTTGCTTGACTGGAACCCCAGGCCTTCGCGCTTCTGCAAGTGGCGCGCGCCGATGTTCGAAGTCATGATGATGATGGCGTTCTTGAAGTCCACCGTGTTGCCCAAACCGTCGGTGAGCTGGCCGTCTTCAAACACTTGCAACAGGATGTTGAAAACATCCGGGTGCGCCTTCTCGATTTCGTCAAGCAGAACCACCGAGTAGGGCGCGCGCTTCACGCGTTCTGTCAACTGGCCACCCTCCTCGTAGCCCACATATCCCGGAGGCGAACCGATCAGCTTTGAGACCGAGTGCTTTTCCATGAACTCGGACATGTCAAAGCGCACCAGCGACTTCTCGCCGCCGAACATGAACTGCGCCAGCGTGCGGGCCGCTTCGGTCTTGCCGACGCCGGTGGGTCCGAGGAACAAGAATGAGCCGATCGGCTTGGTAGGGTTTTTCAGGCCAGCGCGGCTGCGGCGGATCGCACGGGCCAGGGCGTTGATGGCCTTATCCTGCGAGATGACCCGCTTGTGCAGCTCTTCTTCGATGCGCAGCAGCTTCTGCGATTCTTCTTCTTTAATCGAGGTGACGGGAACACCAGTCCAGCGCGATACCACATCCTCGATGTCCTCCCGAACGACAACGCCGGTGGACGATTCATCGAGGTGGTATTTTTCGCGAAGGGGGCGCAGGTTCTCGCGCTCTTTGCGTTCCTCGTCCGAGTAGAAGCGCGCCTTCTCGAACTCGAGATTCGCGATGGCGTTTTCCACGCGGTGTACGACGAACTTGATCCGCTTCTGGACCTCCGTGATCTCCTCAGGCAATGAGGTCTGGCGCAGCTTCACGCGCGCCCCAGCCTCGTCAATCAGGTCAATCGCCTTGTCGGGCAGGAGGCGATCCGGAATGTAGCGGTTGGAATGTGAAACTGCGAAGTTGATAGCGTCGTCAGTATAAGTGACCGCGTGGAACTTCTCGTAGCGGTCCTTAATGCCGAACAGAATCTTTGTGGCATCGCCTTCATCCGGCGGCGGAACCTTGACGGCCTGGAAACGGCGGTCCAGCGACCGATCTTTTTCGATCGACTTGCGATACTCGCCCGGCGTAGTCGCGCCGATACACTGAATTTCACCGCGCGACAAAGCCGGTTTCAGGATGTTGACCGCGTCAAACGAACCTTCGGCAGAACCCGCGCCTACCAGCGTGTGCAGCTCATCGATGAAGATGATGGCGTTCTGCGACTCCATCAGCTCCTTCATGATGGTCTTCAGGCGCTCTTCAAACTGGCCACGATATGTGGTGCCCGCCACGATTAATGGCAAGTCAACGGCCAGGATGCGCTTATTTGCCAGGAACGACGGGATTTCGCCATCGGCGATGCGCTGCGCCAGTCCTTCGACGATGGCAGTCTTACCTACGCCCGCCTCGCCGATCAGTACTGGGTTGTTCTTTGTGCGGCGGCAGAGAATATGAATCACGCGCTCCAGCTCGCTTTCACGTCCCACCAGCGGATCGAGCTGGGTATCCATCGCGGCTTGGGTCAGGTCGCGGGAAAACTTACTCAGCAGGGAAGATTCGCGCGGACGCTGGGGCGGAGCTTTTTCCTGGCTGGTACCGGCCAGTTGCTCGCGGATGGTCACAACGTGTAAGCCGCGTTCGTGCAGGATCTCAGCGGCGAAGCACGTCTCTTCACGCAGCAGTCCCAACAAAAGATGCTCGGTTCCAACGTGCTTGTGCGAAAGGCGCTCAGCCTCCTCGGCAGCGTAAGCCAGAACCCGATTGCACTCGTTGCTCAACGGGAGATCGACCGAGGTCGAGAGCTTCTCCCGGATCGTGGTGTGTCCCTTAATCTGCTTGCGGATGAACTCGACCAAGCCGTGAGAACGCAGGAACCGGTTGATGATAGCCGTGTCTTCGCGCAGAAGTGCCAACAGCAGGTGCTCCGTCTCTATGTAAGGAGAACCGAACTGACTGGCCTCGTAACGCGCAAAGAAAATGACGCGTCGTGCGTTCTCCGTATAGCGTTCGAACATATAAGCCCCCTTGCCAAGTTCTCGGGGAAGGTGTCGGGTCGCGCAATAGTGGGCTGCGAACAGATCGTTTGTGCAGTTCTTTCTTGCAACTGCAAAGCGCCGTCCGAAGCTCGTGTTCTAACTTGTGAAGATCGTTGAGCATCCGCCGGACCTGAGGAAGCGTGACGGCTTTGGGGGAGCGCCCTCATTCAATTAGATTCCCCTGGTACGGTGATTGCAAGACCGACCCTGCCGAGCCGCGCTGTAAACCACTGTCCCGGTATACTCAGCTCTCTGGTCACATACCCTCCGCGCCAAGCGAGATACTTCATAGGGGCTTGTCCGGAGAAGGCCAGTCATCGCCGCGATGCGAGAACTCGTTTCATGTTCATCGCGATAAGGTCCGCTTTGTGCATAATGAGCGCAGCCAGCGAGGCCGGCATCACCTCGTTCGCCGTCTCTGAGAACAGCGTCAGCCACCGAGCGAAATATCTCTCCTCTATGGCCAAGGGGAAATGTGCAAGAAGGGGATTGCCCTTATATCGCCCCGTGGTCAGCAACACAGTGGACCAGAAGTCTTTCAGGAGAGCCAAATGAGCGTCTCAATTCCGTACTGCATCATTGAAGACGGGACCAATTTCCGGGTCCACGCGGACCTTTGCATAGAATCGCTCGACAAGACTCGCGATCGCCGTTTCGGTGATGGGCGTTCCTGTGTTCATTGAGAGCTTCCGATATGCGGTGTTTGGCTGCGCCAGATTGGATATGGCAATCCCGCGAGTCTGTCAATCGCGAACGCCTGCGCTGTCAGCAGCACGACGGCAACTTCGATGATGGGGAGATAGTCAGGTTTCGCGAGGACGCCAAGAGAAACGATCATGGTCGTTGCGCCGGCAGCCGGATGATTGACGTGCAGCAGGGGGGCACCTCAAGAAAAAACGGAATATTACGTATGCTTACGGGGAACCGATATAGTGTTATCAACAATTTAGGATTGCGCTCGTGACGGATGCTGATCTGGCAAACAGGAACGTAATATCGAATTTTATCCTTCTGATTGTGAATGACTTACATAAGCTAGCCCGGCCTTAGCGTACATGGGAGGCCCTTCCTTGAGGTGACCCCGATAGGCCAACGTGATTTCCGCCATGGCTCGCCGGATTACTTCTGGATCGCCGACAATCCGCCAAAGAGCGGTTCAATGTTGTATAGGGACGGGCAAGCCATCTCTACGAGGCAGCAGTGGCGCGAATTCCTTCGGCGTAGGGCGTGCCGGAGAAACTGAAGGTTCTCTCGAACTTGGAAGAATCGAAGAGATAGGGCGAGTCGTTTTGGTAGAGCATTTCGTGGACTTCACCGACTAACGGATTGAACCACCCAATGAGACGAACCATCGGTCTGCTCAGGACGCGGTATCTCGGGGCGACGCCGAACTCTTTTGCGGCCATGGTGATGAACTCTTTCCCGGTTGGCGGATTCGGAGTGGTCGCCACGTGCCACGTCTGATTCCACGCGGATTCACTTTCGGCTAGCGTAACGAGGCTTCGCGACGCATCCGGCGTGTAGGTACAGGAGTGCGGCACGGAATCATTTGCAAGCCACGACGCTTTCTGATTCTTGGCGAATGGCTCGAACACCAGGACGTTCGGCAGACCATTGGGTGTTTCCGGTCCGTAGAAGTCGGCTGCGCGCGCGATCATCGCGGTGAGGGCGCCGGCCTTCCACTCATTTATGAGCGAGGTGGCGATCTTTGCGCGGACTTCCCCCTTCTTGCTGCAAGGGTTGAACGGCGTCTCTTCCGTCATCGTGCCGCTGACTTTTCCGTACATGTACACGTTGTCGAAGAAGATTAGCTTTGCGCCTGAGCGCTTGCAGGCCTCAATGGTGTTGGCCATGATTCGCGGCCACATTTCCGTCCAGAGTTTGTGATCGTATTTGAGACCAACGAGAAGATAAGCGATGCTCGAGCCCGCCACGGCGCGGATGGTCTGGTCCTTGTCAGAGAGGTCGGCGGAGATCATCTCCGTAGCGCCGGGCACCGGGCGTGCGTTGCGAGCTACGAGTCTGAACTGCTGCTTCCGCGCAGAGAGGAGCTTGACCACTTCATTGGCTATAACGCCGCCTGCTCCGAGGATGGTGATCATGTGCGATTTCCTCGCTTCTAGGGGGAGCGCCCGGGCTTCCTACTCGTTCCGCTTAAGGCTGTAGTGTAGATTATCGAGTTTGTCTTTGCCAGCGAGCAGTCAGACTGTTCCCGAGCGACGGGCTCCTCGAAAGCTGGAAAAGATGCCTGCCTATCATCAACGGCCTGGCCGGCATTTGCTTCCGTGTAGCCAACCATAACTACGATTGTCCCTCCCTACCACGGCCGGCGTGTTGACGCTTCAGCCAATGACGTCTCGGCAACGATCAGTGCACATTCAACCAGATCCTCCATGATTTCGCTGGAGACCTGCTCGTGGAGCAGTCCATTAATTTCGATGGACCAGTCTTGCGCTTGGTCATTGCGCCAGAGCTTGATTTTGATTTCCTGCATGACAGTCTGCACCCAGAACCCGATCTCAAGCCGTTCGAATTCAGCTCCCATTCGGCAGCTGTCGCTACCGCGACAATTATGAAGATGAGAGCATGTCTGATACGCCTGAGCTGATCCGCCAGCACGGCCCGCAAGGTCAAGTCTGGCCTATCACAAATCACGTGCTCAACTCCGTTCAGGTCGGCACGGACTCAATGGAGAGCTTCCGTAGTAGCTTGAAATCGTCAAGCATCTTGCCAGTCCCCAGAACAACGCAGCACAGCGGGTCATCGGCAATCGAGACAGGAAGTCCCGTTTCCTCTCGGATGCGCCTGTCCAGGTCCTTCAAGAGCGCGCCACCGCCGGTGAGCACGATGCCGCGGTTGCTGATGTCAGCTGAGAGCTCGGGCGGTATGCGCTCTAGCCCCACACGAATGGCGTTCATGAGCGTCGACACCCATTCACTCAATGCATCGCGGACTTCACTGTCATTCAGAATGATGGTCTTGGGTATCCCTTCAATCAGGTTGCGACCCTTGATTTCCATCGTCAGCGGCTTCTCGAGCGGGAACGCACTCCCTATTTCAATCTTGATCCGCTCGGCGGTGCGTTCGCCAATCAGCAAGTTATATTTTCGCTTCACGTAAGTCATGATGGCTTCGTCCATTTGGTTTCCTGCCGTACGCAAAGAACGGGCGTAGACGATGCCACTCAGAGAGATCACCGCAATATCCGTGGTACCTCCCCCAATATCGATGATCATGCTTCCGGTGGGTTCACTGGTGGGAAGCCCGGCCCCAATCGCCGCCACCATGGCCTGGTCCACCAGATAGACCTCGCTGCCTTTCGCACGGTAAGCTGAGTCCATGACCGCGCGTCGTTCCACCTGCGTGATCTCCGCGGGCACACCAATCACAATGCGTGTACGCACCACCATTTTGCGATTGTGCGCTTTCTGGATAAAGTAATTCAACATCTTCTCGGTCACTTTGAAATCGGCAATGACCCCCTCTTTCAACGGCCGAATTGCAACTATGTGGCCCGGTGTACGGCCCAGCATTTCCTTGGCCTCTCTTCCCACCGCTTCCACCTCACCGCTCTTCTTGTTAATGGCTACGATGGACGGCTCGTTCACCACGATGCCCTTGCCACGAACATAAACTAGTGTGTTGGCGGTTCCCAGATCGATGGCCAGGTCGCTTGAGAAAAAGCTAAAAAGCGGCCTTAGGTTGCGCACGTGCGACGCCCGGGATAAAAACCACGAGGTGACATATGGATGCTTCTTTCTAAGCTGCCTGTTCAAAAACAGGATCATCCACCATGTCGTTCTTCGACCTTGTCGTCGGTAAACCGCTCGCAACTACCGAAGAGCGCGCCGAGCACATGAGTCTCCTAACAGGTCACGTGGAGAATGGCGTTTACCGCGGACTTTTTTTCTATTAGCCGGATGGCCTCACTGGTCGGCACGATGACCAATTCGACGTGGCGGCGTTCCGCCTCAAGTTTCACTTCCTTCATAACTGGCAAACGCCCGTACGCTCCGGCGCCGATCACAAGCCGGTGGCATTTCCAGGGTATCTTTTCTCCGATGGACAGGGGCGTATGCCCAAACTCGTGACGGAATTTCCTAGAAGGCGCCTTCTTGCGTTTGCGGATTTCTCCGCGGTCGATCACCACGTCCTGCTCGTACGCGCTGCCGTCGATTCGGAGGGTACCGAAGGAAAATTTGTCGAAACGTATACGCGCCTCCTCGTGTTGCCGTGTTCAGGCGCTCTTCTTCGAGGTGACGGCAGAGAAGACAGACCAGCTCTGTTCTACCTCGTGACTACCGCAGTGCGGGCAGGCGGTCTTTTCCGCGTCATGCTCTGCTATGGTCAGAATTGTCGAGAATGGCTTCTTGCAGGCGTTGCAGAAGAACTCATAGTGGGGCATACAGACCTCCCACAGTCTTAGAACGGTTACAGCTGGATTCTAGACCCGCGGCTGGAGCGGGTCAACATGGATCGGTCTCGAATCCTGCGGTCTTGGGTCGTGGATTTTCTGCGTAGTACTCCACTTCTCTGGTATATCATCCAGCGCGAAATATCGATGTAGAGCTGCGATACCTCATCGAAGCTCGGACGACCGTCGCCATGGGTCGCGTTTTTCTTGGGGTGGATGCAATCTACGGGGTAGGCAGCGACGCAGGCGGTGTCTTTTGTTCCGACGCAGGGTTCGGCGATGACGTATGCCATGGGCCGCCACCTCCGTCTCTTTCACCGTATGCCTCGGGAAAGTAAATTCAACGTTACACTGCTGGCGTATGGCGCCGACGATTGAAAAGATTTCTGCGATTACTTTCCGGGTTTTGAACATGAAGGCTTCGGTGCAGTTTTACCGAAATGTGCTTGGCATGGTGCTGATTTACGGCGGAGAACGGGCGTGTTTCTCTTCACTGCGAGCGAAGGATTCAGAATCTGCGATCCTAAACCTCGAACAAGGTGACAGTGTGTCGCAGTGGGGCCGGCTGATCTTGCACGTTACGGATGTGGACGCGTTCTGGACACATCTGCGGGAGAAAGGATTTGATCCTGGAATCCCACGGGACGCGTCTTGGGGTGAACGCTATTTCCACATGCTCGACCCGGATGGCCACGAGTTGTCGTTTGCTCGGCCGCTACAATGAGTTGGCCAAAAGAATGTGTCCACACGAGGTGTGTGTGGCGGTCACGATCGATCAGCAGCGCCACTCGGGGGATACGAGCCGGGTGCTGCTGCCGATGCGAAGCAGCGCTTGATCCGATTTCTCAGAGAGCATCTTTGATCTCTATGAACTAGCTACGAGGCGCGCGCTTCTGCTCCGCCATCGCTTCGCGCAGTAAACCATCTATGGCGTCCTGCCCGCCATTCGCCCGCGGAAGGCGCAACGTCGCGGGCAGCGGATTCGCTTCCGCATAGTAGGGATCTTCCGGAAGTTCAACCCCATCACGGTAATAATATTCCTCCGTCGAGCCGTCGGAACAGGAGAAGCGTATGATCGCAAGCCAGAGGTCCAAATCGGAAATTCTGGACTAATGCCGCGAATAGATAGCCTTCTTCGGTCCATATCGCCGCAAAGCACGACATCGGTCAATGCAACCCCAAAACGGCGAACGGGCCGGCCCAATTCCAGATGGAAGTGCTCCACACCAGTTCTGAGAGGGCGGCGGCACTGAAATGCGGACGCAGGCTCGTAGCGCGCGGAAGCGCTACTCCAACAATAAGAATGATTCGGCTGTGCCCTCGCGTCATCAGGAAAGGCTTCAGCATGCAACGCCCGGTAGTATCATTTGTTCTCGCTGGAGGCAGGGGCAATCGTCTGTTTCCGCTGACACAGGAGCGCGCTAAGCCGGCGGTTCCCTTCGGGGGTAAATATCGCATCATTGATTTTGTTCTCAGTAATCTCATCAATTCAGGCGTTTATTCGATTTATGTCCTGGTTCAGTTCATGAGCCAGTCGCTCTTGCGACATCTGCGCGACGGCTGGCAATTTGGCGGTCTGCTGCAAGACCAGTTCATCATCCCGGTACCCGCACAGATGCGTTCAACCGACGAGACATGGTACAGAGGCACAGCTGACGCGATATTCCAAAATCTCGATCTGATGGATGATCTCGATGATCACCTCGTCGCTATCTTTGGCGCTGATCATGTCTATCGCATGAACATCCGACACATGATCGAATTTCATGAGCGTATGCATGCGGATGTCACCGTTGCAGCAATTCCTGTTTCAGCTCATCTTGCGACCGAATTCGGGGTCATTGAAGCCGGGCTCGACGGCGCGATTCATGGTTTTCACGAGAAGAACGTAGATGCTCCCACTATTATCGGCGAGCCAGACAAAGTTTATGCGTCCATGGGCAACTACATCTTCTCCGCTCGCACATTGCTCAGGGAACTGCAGTCCGACGCTCTGCGGCAGGAGAGCAGACACGATTTCGGACACGATATTCTGCCTTCGTTGCTCGGACGAGCAACAATTTACGCATACGACTATCAGACAAACGTGATTCCCGGAGAATCGGCAGCTATTTCAGTCTACTGGCGAGACGTAGGAACTCTGCAGGCATACTACGAGGCGCACATGGATCTCTGCGGGCTTGTCCCCTCTCTCAATCTCTATAACCCACGCTGGCCTATACGGACCGCCAGCTATCCCGATCCGAGCGCGAAGTTCACCTTCGACGAAGATGGTCAACCCGGACAGGCCGTAGGTTCTATTATTTCTGGCGGATGCATTCTCTCATGCGGTGCAGTCCGCGGCTCCGTCCTCGGTCGAGGTGTCAACACCAAAAGCGGATGCGTTATCGAAGACTCGATCGTTCTCGATAATTGTGTCGTTGGACGACGGTGCAAGATTCGCCGTGCCATTCTTGACGAGAACGTCACAGTCCATGACGGTGAGAGTATTGGTCACGATCTAGAACTTGACCGCACTCGCCACCACGTCACGGACACCGGAATTGTCGTTGTGACCAGCAGTTCGCCAGGGGATAACAGCCCGTGTTTCCGGGGCCAAAAACTCAGGCAGCAATCTATCCCAGCCCAGCTGATAATGTAGCGGCCGTCCCCATAGATCCGCGACACACGGGTCCTCGCGCTCGATGGAGAGCCGGCGCCGGAACTCTTTATCAGGGGGAGCGGCCTCTACTAGGAAAACCTCAATGCCGAGAATCCGCTCGGCACGATGCAAAGCATCGAGCACACGTTGCGCCCTCGACAAGCTCGCGGAACAGGAACAGTAGCGCGGCGCGCGCCTGGGAAAAACCCTCGGACTATCAGGCGCAAGCTAACACGCCCTTCGACCACGAAGCGCGTACAATGTTGGTAGGTGTCTCTTCCCACGGAGGCAACTATGAATCGCACCGGTGTTTTGTCGCTCCTTTTACTTTTCGGTTCGCAAACCTTAATGGCGCAAACGTCAGGGAACCAGCCCACAGGTTCGGTCGTTGTCAGCTTAGCGCGGTTCCAAACCAATTGTGGTCCGATCGGTATACAAGCGCGAATGGATAACAGCTTGAACTTGCTGGCCGAAGCAAATGACCGGTCCACACAAAGGGTTCGGATAACTCTGAACAACGCAAACTCTGTAGAGATTGTCGCTTCTCAGATCACCGTTCACGGCGTCACCACTATGAGCGAGACTCCACCGGCTGTTCCCCAGAAAGTTGCGAAGACCCTTGAACTTGACCTTAAGGTGGGGGCAGGGCAGGATGCCTTCCTTGATGTCTCGGTGCCCGGTTTCACCGCCGTTAGCTACATCGAGCTGGACTCCGCAGGCTATGCAGACGGTTCAAGCTGGCACCCTTCAGATGGTAAAACCTGCACGATCCTTCCTCATTCATTGTTAGGAACAGGACGATAGCGCTTCGCGAAGCATCTCCTGCGAAAGTTACATGAGAATCTTGGCCAAACTAATGTAAGCGTCGTTTCAAGGCCGTCTTGAAAAGCGGCTTCGTATAAGAGTGGGGGTTTAGTGTCCATGTATTTTTTATGTGGACACTTGGGATGAAGCGAGGTGCGTTGGAAGCACTGAGGCCAAGTTCCAAGGCAGGAGTTCGTGGATCCGGTTGACCGGATGGTCGGCGATGCGCTCCAGAACATGGCGCAGATAGAGTTCGGGATCGACATCGTTGAGTTTGGCAGAGCCGAGCAAACTGTCAGCGTTTTGTAATGCTCCTTTTCAAGGTGCTGGAACTTGACACTAACGTCACTCATAAAACTTCCCTTTCGGCGTTTGATTTCGCGCCGAGTATGAAGTTAATAGAATCTTATGAATAGTTAAGTTTTTATGACAGCTTCGCGACCGCTCCAGCGAGCGACAGACGGGCAGAGCGTCGGAGCGCAGGTGGAGGCGCTGACCGATGCTGGAGCGGCGAAAGTCTTCAAGGAAGTGGCGAGCGGACATAGCCCGCAGCTATAATGTAAGCGCAGCGACTATTTCTAGACTCCCATGAGCGTAGTGGGTTTACCCCAAAACCTGGATTGAACCTTTTCGGGGCGTTGGGCAAAAAACCCCAACATCAAAACCACACAAGTCTATGACTGGCGCGCGGATGAGGTCAGTTTCAGCGAGATTGAGCGCGTGGGAATTTGAGCCGGATTTGTGCAGAGGAAAGGGAGCGTCACAAAACCTTGACTTATTTTTCCCTGCCCCCCAGCTGTAGGCTTTCCCCGCAATTGCAAGCAACGGGCGACTTCAGGGAAATGTATGGGACAGCTTTTCAACGGGCTTTCAAGTCTGGAAAGAGACGCGCTTAAGGACTATGCGACGGAGAAGTATTTCGCGGAACCCAAGGCTACACGCGGGGAAGTGAATGACTGGGTGGGGAACTACACGGAGAATCTGGTCAAAACCGACCTCAGCCAGGTTGTCGAAATTACCCGTGCCTATGCGAAGGAAAGAAGCAAACTTTGCCGTACCAAGTAGGCGGGATTAACGCTGGCTCAACAAGTGTGGACAGTCATCTCCGAAGATCAACGTACCCCAATCGCGAAAGGCACCCCCAGCGAAATCTGGGAGAAACGATAGCCCGCGTGCTTCATCATCGAGCCCCAGTCTTGCTATTTGCGACGCGGATCGCCATTGGCGCGTAAAATTCCTCAACGTATTGCTTTACCATTCGACGTGCACCAAAATTGGGAGCTACAGTTCGAATAGCCTCCTTCACCATGCTTAGCCAGCGTTTGGGCACACCAGTACCATCGCGTTCGTAGAAACTCGGTACAACTTCCTGCTCTATCACCCGATAGAGCGCCTTTGCATCAGCCGCATCCGCATCCCCCTCGTGTGCGGCACCTTCTCCATCGATTAACCAGCCGTTTGTCCCTGTGAAGCCTTCTTGCCACCACCCATCGCCTACGCTGAGATGGATCACACCGTTGATCGATGCTTTCATGCCGCTCGTTCCACTTGCTTCAAGTGGCTTACGAGGCGTGTTCAGCCAGACGTCGCACCCTTGGATAAAGAAGTGCGCCACGTGAAGGTCGTAGTCGTCCACAAAGGCAATGCGTCCGCCAAAAGCCGGATCCATTGCCCGCTTGTAGACATGCTGGAGATGATGCTTGCCGATGTCGTCCTCAGGATGCGCCTTGCCGGCGAAAATGATCTGCACCGGATACCGGGAGGAATTGAGGATTTCCGCCAACCGCTCCGCGTCAGTGAAGATCAACTCCGGACGCTTGTACCCCGTAAATCGACGAGCGAAGCCGATGGTGAGCGCTGCCGGATCGAGCAGTGTCCCCGCGGCGACAACTTGAGCCGGACTTACACTCTGCTCCACCCATCTTGCGCGTGCCCGTTCGCGGACAAACGCAATAAGATACCCTTTCAATGCCTGTCGCGCGGCCCACAATTCCTCGTCCGGAATCGAGAAAATTCCGTTCCAGAGGCTCGGCTCATCTCCGTGCTCCCGCCAGTCATGGTCCAGGTACTCGTCAAGGAGCTTTGAAATGGTCGGCGCTATCCAGGTCGAGACGTGGATGCCATTTGTCACCGCTTTCACCGGAGCGGTCGGCTCGTGTTCGGCAAGGTTCGCCCAGATCGGAGACCACATGGAGCTGGTAACTTCACGATGTCGCCGGCTCACCGCGTTGACTCCGGCAGCAGTCCGGAGGGCAAGGGCAGTCATGTTGAACAGGGGTCCGCCCCCGTTGTCGTAAGTCCCGAGACCCAGGAAATCGTTGCGATGCGGTGCGAGGGCTCCCCAAGAGGCGCCGAAATGGTTCTCCACCAGATGGAACGGAAAGGCATCGTGGCCGGCTGGAACCGGTGTATGAGTTGTGAAGACCGTACTAACACGGACCTCTCGCAGCGCATCGGCGAAATTCTCCCCATGTTCCACGAGCATTCGTAGCCGCTCGAATGTTACGAATGCGGCATGCCCCTCGTTCAAATGCCACAAGCTTGGCTCGACACCCAGCGCGGCCAAGGCCCTCACGCCTCCGATGCCGAGGATCATTTCCTGCTTTAGGCGTGTCTCCATGTCTCCGCCGTAGAGCCGCGCCGACAATTCGCGATCCCAGGGAGCGTTCTCCTCAACATCCGTGTCCAGCAGAAACACCCTAACGCGGCCAAGAACGACGCACCACACTCCAACCCGGACGTTTCGCTCGCCCAATTGCACTGCAACGACGCAAGGCTGACCATCCGGCCTCACGGCACGCTGAATCGGTGCGTTAATCCAATTCAGGCGCTCGTAGAGCTCCGTCTGCCAACCGTCTGACGTTACATGCTGGTGAAAATAGCCCTGAGGGTACATGAATCCAACGCCAGTGAGCGGCACCCCCAGGTCACTTGCTTCTTTGCAAACATCGCCGGCGAGGACCCCGAGGCCGCCTGCATAGATCGGCAGGGACTGATGCAGTGCGAATTCGGCGGAAAAATAGCAAATTGAAGTATGCGCCAGATCGGGAAAACGTTGCGACCACCACGTGCTTCTGGCCTCACGAGCATCATCAAGGTGTCGGATCGCGGCGTCGTATACAACCAAAAATTCACGATCGTGCGCGGCTTCTTTCAGCCGCTCGGGGCCGATCATTCGCAGCATCAAGACAGGATTGTGCGCTGTTAACCGCCAGAGAGTGTAATCGAGACGGCGGAACACTTCGCGGGGCCGAGGATGCCAACTCCACCACAAATCGTAAATCAAGTCATGGAGGCGGTGAATCCGCTCTGGAACAGCAACACTACCATTCATATTGGTCTAATCGCAATTTCCAAGAAATGTTCATACAACCAATGCTATGCCTTTTGTCCCGTGCTGTTTTGCCTATGAAGCGGGCCGCAATGACTCTTCAACGAAACTGCGCTCCATAGGCCAACACTTCGGTAACGGCTTGCATCACTTCGTTCCCGTCGTAGCACATTTGCCCCCATTTGCCTGGCGCAGCAACATCAAGTCAATTGCCTCTGCGCGAGCCTTTTGCAGAGGTTAGTAAACGCGCTTCTAATCTTCCCGACGGTGATTGTGTTTAGAGACCCGCCGAGAGTACCTAAAAGATCGAACGGGGTCGAACCGTCATCCCCGGGACGGATGCCCAAATTTCGTTCGGTGTGAAAGTTTTGTAAGACTCTGCAGAGGCGATTGTGCCAGGATCGCGCCCGCCCATCCGTACACGATTGGATTGGAAGGGTTGCCGTTCATTCTCCAGAACAGGACCGTTAGATGGATAACTCAAAGCATTGCCTGCACATAACAGATGCTTCCCCAAAAAGAGGTTCTGACGCTGTCGATCTCGCAGCCGCTGGTTCGACATGTAAGTAGAGCCTGGGTTGAGCCGGTTGATACCGTCCGGAAGCCCAGCTCCCAACCCGAACCAGAAAAGGAGATATGACGATGCGATTCATGATGCTGGTTAAGTCCGCTGAAAACTCGGGCCTCCGCCCAAGGGAACTTAGGGACGGCCGCGCTGCAACTCGGCTCGCTCGTTGGCTTGAAAGCGTTCGGCACCGCATCCAAGCCCAAGCGTGACCTGGTGGCTGCACTCGGCGGCATACCCAGAGATTATCGAACCGAGGATGTCGGCCAGCGCGCCGCAGGCGTAGATGCGGTATTCGATCCGACTGGCGGGCCGTAACTGGCTGCGATCGTATCGCGCACTGGGCAAGGGCGGACGATTTATCGGTTATGGAATGTCAGCGGCCATCGAAGGCGGGCGCCGAAACGTGGTGCTCGTCACCGCAAACTTCACGTGGCTTGGCTTAGTGGGTCTCGTTCCCGGAAAATCCGCGCATTGGTACAACATCACGACGGAGGAAAAGAAGAGAGGCTTGTCATTAAAGAGCATCGGCCTGCGTCTTCACCGGCGCCCCGCGGCTGCCAAGATCGGCGTAGAATTATTCCGGGTCTCAGATCCATCCTCGACTCCAGCTGTCTCAGCAGAGCCTTCGTTTCGGCAGTCGAACCCAGCACATGGAGTATTTATGCGTCTCTCCCCCGAAATCCATGTCCCCGATCCCCACTCTCCCGAACCGGCGATCCTCGGCGTGCTCAAACCACCCGAAAAACCGCTCACGCGCTCTCGCGCCCCGGCACCTCGGCTCAAGGGCAACTCCGCCCGATCCACACTGGAATACGAGAATCCCGATTTAACGCGACCGTCGGTGTCCAGCTTCTAGGCCACCTGAATTTTGTCGCAGTTGAGCAATCGCCTTCTCTGTAACCGGGGAATATGCATGCGTCTTTTTGACGATCAGCGAGCGGTTCGGGCGCCGGTCATGTTCGCGCCCGCCGCGGTTGCGCGAGCAACGCGAGCGCAGAGGGAACGAATAGCGCAGAGACACGGATGAGCGCAGAATCCCCGGTCCGCCTCTAGTACTCGCGTGCGTTGCAACCGCCGCAGAACAGATTAATCCGGGCTCAGCACAGACATTAGATTGTTCATTGAAGTAAGATTGCGTGAGCCTGACGCTCACCGGCCGGGCCTGCCTTTGTGCTCCGAGGTTCGGGCGCGGGGAGGCGCGGGGAGAAATGATGCGAATCACACTGAATATCGTTGCCAGTCTTATGGTTTTAGTGGGGGCCATTTGGTTCCTGCAAGGGATCAATGTGCTTCCTGGCAGTTTCATGACCGGACAGATTCGGTGGGCGATTTATGGCGGTATCGCGTTTGCAGCGGGCATCGCCTTGCTGTTGTTAGGTAACCGGCCGCGAAAAGCGCGTTGATAACAGAAAACTCGAAACCTCCGACCGCTGCCCTTCACGGCATGGCAAGGATTGCGGGACGGACTATCCCGCGAATCCGTCGTCCCGCGAATCCGTCTCGTCCCGCGAATCTTTCTGGACTGCGAATCTCTGTCCCGCGAATCTCCCCGCGAATCTCCGCAGATGCTGCACGGCACGGGCCGATCGCGTCCATTGCTTGTCATACGGTGTCATCCTTTCTTGATTTCCTGAAAAGTCTCATTTTCAGTAAGTTCCCTCAGCCGAGAGCGCCGGGCCTGGCACCCAGAGACTGAGCGAAATGAGACAGTTCGCAAGTCTAGCATTGTGTATAACCTTCCCATGGCCGAACCGATACGAATACTCAACGTGGAACGCGAAGACGAGGATGGTTTGATCGTGACATTTTCCGACGGAACAACCGCTGGATATGTAACGGAAGAGCTTCTGGAGTTAAGGCCGTTCCGTGAACCTAGCGTATCGAAACGTTCAAACCGTCGAGGAAGCGTTGTTGGCCCTCCAGAGAATGTGACCCCGCTCCCGGGCCCGCTAAGGCGCGCTGGACGGGGGCCAGGGCGCTTGACCGATAGAACGCTGACTTTGGCGTGCGATCTTGAATTGCCTGGAAAGTCTTAGGGCTGTATCTGGAGCGCCCGCGAGCAAAGGCAGGCCCCTGGGCTGCTCTTGTGGGCGCTTCAGATACAGCGACTTGAAGGAAGCCTTAATGGCTGCCAATTCTATGGGCTTTAGATGGATCTGAGCCGATGCGGGCGTTTTCCGCACGTGGCTTTAAGCACTGCGTAGGTCGACCTTGCCGGCAGGGTACTGCCGGCAAGACTATTTTAAGCAGCCGGGAACCGGCTGCGACGCGGCCTGCGACCTTCTTTGAGCGATGTGAGACACAGGGTCTGTATGCGTGTGCGGGCACGAGGAGGGTTCGAGGGTGAAGCTGTGCGTTCATCAGGCGTTCCCATCGAATGGCGGTGAACGGAGCAGGAGTTGAGCTGCTGAGAGTCGTTCGAGGACGTGCATCGTTGCGCCGCACACGGGACACTTCCAGGGTGAGTGAGGGCGATCTGTTGAAAGCGATACGGATGCAACTGGGATGCTCTTTCGTGCCTGAAGCAAGCTGAAGCAGAGTGGCAGCAGCTGGGCACGTTGTCGGTTGGCAAGGAAGCCGAAGTTGCGGATGCGGACGAAGCCGCGTGGGAGTAGATGGAGCAGGAAGCGACGCAGGAACTCGTCGACTGGCAGGGTCATGCGTCGCTTCTTGTTGCCGTGAGCGGAATCTCTCCAGCGAAAGGTGACGTCCTGGTTGGTAAGAGCAACGAGCCTGTGGTTGGAGATGGCGACCCGGTGAGTATAGTTGCCGAGATAACGTAGGGCATGACCCGGCCCACCGAATGGCGGTTTGGCGTACACGACCCAGTCGTGACGGAAGAGCAGCCGAAGCCAGGATGCGAAGGCTCGGGGTTGAGACAGCGGGACAAGTTGTCCATGGAACTGGAGTCTGCCCTGGCGGAACGCTGTCTTTAATCCAGCGACGAACTTCCCGCGGAAGACGCGACGAAGCACTCTGGTGGGGAGAAAGAAAGAGGGTTGCGAGGCGATCCAGCGGGATCGGTCTGGAGCGAGTCCGCCTGCAGCAAGCACGCAGTGAATATGAGGATGATGCTGCAAACGCTGATTCCATGTGTGGAGCACGCTGAAGAAACCGATCTCTGCACCAAGATGCTGGGGATCACGAGCGATCTCAAGTAAGGTCTCAGCGCTGGCGTGGAACAGGAGGTTGTAAATCACCTGCTTGTTCTGCAAGGCCAGCGAGGCAACTTCACGCGGTACCGTGAAGACGATGTGCACGTAGGGTGTAGGCAGAAGCTCCCGTTCACGCGCCTCGAGCCAGTCTTGGCGCGCGTTGCCCTGGCACTTAGGACAGTGGCGGTTACGACATGAGTTGTATGAGATGGCGGTATGCCCGCAGCCGGAACAGCGGTCGCGATGGCCACCGAGCGCAGCGGTGCGACAGCGCGTGATCGCCAGCAGGACTTTCTGGTGTTGCCAGCTGATCCAGCGCTGACTCCGTTGGAGAAAAGACTGCCCGGCAGAGCGAACGATATCGGCCATCTCCAGGGGAGGCCGATTCATGCGTTCCTGGTCTGTTCTCCTTGTGTGCCAAGCGTGAGAGCGTCCAGCGGACTGGCGGTTGCGCTGAGATGCCGCTGCGAGAGATGCAGATAGATCGTGGTCTCCTCCAGGTCACGGTGTCCGAGCAGCATCTGGATGGTCCGCAGGTCGGCTCCGGCCTCGAGCAGATGGGTGGCGAAGCAATGGCGTAAG
>CAWBQE010000009.1:0-112057 GCA_963790705.1 uncultured Acidobacteriaceae bacterium | reverse complement strand
CACGCCTGCTGGTAAGGCCATGAAGGCTCATCCATTCAACTCGCCGGACGTTCTGAAGGAATCGGATGCCGATCTGACCACGATCATCAAGGACGGTAAGAATAAGATGCCTGCATTTTCTGGAAAGCTTACCGATGCGCAAATCACGGACGTCCTGGGGTATATCCATACGCTGCAAAAGAAGTGACGGAACTCGCGAGCATTAAGCCGTTCGACGCACGTGCACCCAGCGACAGAATCGTCGGAACTAAGGAGCGGAGTGATGGTACTCACATCTCGGAAGTATGAGGAACCCGAAGTTAAGAGCTCGGGGAGACGCTCGTTCGTACTGGCTTTGTTTGGACTAAGCGGAGCAGCAGTGGGTGCGCTGCTGGCTATTCCTCTGCTGCGCTTCGTGACCTATCCGATGCGCAAGAGCGGTAAAGAGACTACCTGGTCGAACCTGGGACCGGTGCAGGACTTTGCCTCTCTGACCGCGCCAACCTCAAAGACCATTACGCTGGAACGCCGCGACGCCTGGCAGAGCACTTCATCCCAGACAGCGGTATATGTGTTGCCACCAAAGGGTGGGCAAATCACAGTGCTGTCACCCATCTGCCCACATCTGGGTTGCTCGGTGCGCTGGGTGGGTACTGAGAATCAATTCATATGCCCTTGCCATGGCGGAACGTTCACGGCAACCGGAGAGCGCATTGCCGGACCACCGCCTCGCTCCATGGACTCGCTTGAATCCAAAGTCGAGGACGGCGTGTTGAAGGTGCGCTACCAGTACTTTCGTCAATTAGTCCCTAACAAAGAAGTAATGGCCTGAAGGTAGGAAACTTATGACGGATCAAACCGGACCCGAACCGCACGCCCAACTCAAGGTCGGACCCCGGCTGGCTAGATGGCTAGACCAGCGGGCGGGCATCAATCCTCTGCTACACGAAACGTTGGACGAGCCGATTCCGGGTGGCGCCAGTTGGGCTTATATCTTCGGCTCAGGATTGCTCTTCCTTTTTGTTTCACAGGTGATCACCGGCGTTTTCCTTGCCTTGTACTACGTTCCATCGGCAGACCATGCGCATACCACTGTCGCTTACATTGTGAAAGTGGTCACTTCGGGATCATTCGTCCGCAGTATTCATGCGTACGGATCGAGCGGCATCATCATCCTCCTCCTCCTGCACATCGGCCAAACAGTGATCTACGGGTCATATAAGGGGCGTCGAGAACTCCTCTGGCTCTCCGGCTGCATTCTGCTAGCCCTGATGCTCGGCATGGCCTTTACCGGATACCTTTTGCCCTGGGACGAGAAGTCATATTTCGCCAGTGCGGTGGGAACTAACCTGATTTCTGAAGTCCCGTTCATCGGGACGCCATTACAGCAGTTGGTGCGCGGCGGCGAGCAGATGGGGACATTAACCGTCTCCCGCTTTTTTGTGCTACACGTGTTTGTGGTACCGGCGCTGCTGATTGGCTTTATTGCGGCGCATGTCTTTTTCTTCCGCAAAGCCGGCGCGGCGGGCCCGATCAAGGAAGATCCGGTGCTCCCCACGCTGGCACCTGCGCCGTTCTACCCCGGCCAGGTGATCCTCGATGCCGTCTTTGCTATCGCACTGATCGGCGTCCTGGCCATCATTGCAACCAAAATACCGATGGATTTGGGTCCGCCGGCAAACCCAGCAAATACCGCATTTGTACCGCGTCCCGATTGGTATTATCGGCCAGTGTTTCAGTGGCTGAAGTACTTTAGCGGCCGCTGGTCCCTTATCGGTGGAATTATTCTGCCCGCGGTGCTAGCGCTGATCTTTGCTGCGGTCCCTTTTTTGGATCGACGCCTGGAGCGGCGTCCCTGGCGACGGCCAATCTCAGTGGGTGCGTTCCTGGTTTTCCTTTTAGCTTACATCTCCCTCGGTGTAGCCAGCTATCGGGATGACTCCAAAGATCCTGGAGTGGCAGCGCAGATACACAAGCAGAATGAGGATACGAGGGCCTTCATGCAAAAACCCTTCGTGCCCGAAGCAGCCGCAGGAAGCGCGTCCGCTGCTCTGGCTTCTGCTGATCCAAAGGTGCTAAAAGGTCAGGCTCTCTTTCAGGCCAACTCATGTAGTTCCTGCCACGGAGAGGGTGGAGTAGGCACGGCTGCCGCGGGTCCTCTCACAGGCGTTGGCCAGAAATTTACAGACGCACAGCTCATTGCACTCCTTCACGCACCCGACAGTAAGATGACCAATGGTGGGATGCAGCCTGTAGACCTGAAACAGGACGATCTGGAAGCATTGGCCGCATATCTCCGGCAATTGCGCTAGTCGGCATAGGGTCGGTACTTACTGTTCAAGAGGCCAAGGGGAGGGGCCTGTGGACGCATAGCGCTGCAAACAGGAACTGCGTTGAGTCACAGGGCAGACCGGACAGAGCGCGAAAATGGGGTACTGTCCGGATTGCCCATCCGTCCCCGCAGTTTTGCGGGCAGACCGAGCGGTTACGGCACAAAGAGCAATCCAGAGTCACTCGACGAAAAGGTCAAAAGTAGCGCTCGATATTCCTAAACCGTTTGGGAACTGGCGTTAGGTTAGATTTGGCGTCGTCGGAGCTGGGGGCACTTTTCGGAGCTTCACTACGGTTCGCTCGCGCTGCAACGTGCTGATTTGTTCACCCTCCTGACGGATCTGACCGGGTTTGCACCCAGCCATCGAGGATTTTTACTACCGGGCGCAGACAGCTTGAAGCCAAGCCCGCGAAGCCGATTGTCATGGGGCAGTTGCGTCCAGGAAAGGCGCACAGCAGGTCCCTCGACGGCACGCCGGGACAGGTCGGCTTCCTCCGGATTTCCTGTCAGGCTTCGCGGCGTCGATAATCCTCGTGGACTTTCTTTGCCAAGCTGCGCCAATCAACAATCTCGGAGTCCCCTCGGATGGCAAAGGGTGGAGTGGCGCCCCCAGGAGAATTAGCTAGTGGCTGAAAGGGTTGCACGTCGGCACCTACCGCCGGGGTGTTTCGGTTATTTGTAAAATTCGATATTTTTGGGTCCTTTTCGCTATTTTGCAGTTCAGCGGCTGTGCTTGAAAGGGTTCACTTTAATAGAGAAAGGAACTCGGGTGTCTGGAACAGAAGTGGACAGGGGGACATAGGGCGGCCGGCCGTCCGCGAGCGGAACGCGATGGGCGAAGGTGGGCTGACTGGGGACGGGTTGCGGAGGTGCCTCTCCCACCGAGCCGGGAGCGAGTTTGGGCTCGGGGACTTCCCACGGCACGCTCCGCGGCATGCCCCACGGCTCGCCGGGGCAGGCGGGACAGGCGGGGCAGGCAGGCGAATCTTCTTGCTGGGCTGCGGCAGGGCTTGGGTGCGGGTCATTCGTTGTGGCATGGGTTGTGGCCTTCTGCTTGCGAAGCCACTCGGATTGATAGATTTGGCGCAGGGGCTGATTTCGTTTCCGAGGAAACGGCGCGACGATCGGGGATGAAGTTTTGCATGGCCGCGATCATGGCGAGGCACTTGACCTGACCGGTAATGCTGCCGCGGGTCATTTCGGGGCTGAGGTTGGCGAGTTCCCAGAGGCGGTTTAGCACTTGTTCGCGGTCCAGGTTGAGGTGTCGCTGTCCCTCCACGGCACGCCCCACGGCCAGCCGGGGCAGGCGGGACACGTCGACCTCTTGCTGGACAAGCTGTTGCTGCACGGCGGCGCGGTGCTCGAGCATGTAGGCACGGACACGGGGTTTGGCTTTGTTGTAGGCGGCGGAGTCGGGGTTGAGGCCGACGGCTTCGGCGGCATGACGGTCGGTCATGGCGCCAGAGAGGACCAGGCGGGCAAAGGCTATTTCCTGATCGGTGATCGGGTCGCTGACTTTATTTTTGGGCATAGGTGGCTCCGGTTGAGAGAAGTTAGGGACAGAGGTTTACCACTGCGCCTGGAGGCGCAGTGGGACAATTAAAAATCCCGCCGGCGGCGGGATGCTTGGATTGCCTTATTTGTGACAGGGATCCGGTGTGACACCGGACAGCGGTAAAACTGTCCTTCGCTCGCCTTAGGCCGAAACTACCGGCAACTGCCGACCAGCGAGAGGACGCGAGAGCCGCCCGCTGTGCCGAAATCGTCTGCAAACAGGATATAGCGCACTGCGGAATCCGACTAGACTGCCGAGACTCTTTTCTTGAGTCGATGGTTATCGTTTCGGAGGTTACTTTTGTTTGACTGAAGACCTGGCGGTCAGGGCTCGCAATGGCGCCGAGCGAAGCTCGCTGGGGTTGTTGGGTCCACCCAAATTCCATCCGATCCTGAGCGTCGAAACGATGGGGGTTAGTTCGTCTGTCACCGAATCCAGTTCGTCTGTCACCGAATCCGTCACCGAATCCGACGGGCTACAACACGACCGGTTACGAGGCTGAAGGGCTGAGAGAACAAAACCAGAAGACAAGCTACGTGCCCCCAAGGTAGCCCATCCCAGCTCCAGAACCACCCCGGATCGACGGCCGGTTCCTGAAGCGACGACTACGCACTTAAGCTGATGGTCCCACAATCGCGAGATTGATCCAGCAGAACCACCGTACAGAGCAGACTAGTTCGAGTCCCACAGCGCAGTGTAGTTGGTGACTCCAAAAAACAGCGAGACCTCCGCTCCTCCGCCTAGCCACGGAATGTCCACCAGATATACATTCTGCTCATCTGCAGCGGCTCCCGCCGCCTCGCGGAACTGCATCGTCGCCTTGACCAAGTCCCCGTACCTGTCAGGATCAGCCTTCAGTGCCGCTTTCAGGCCCTTAGGCGTCTTCGCGCCTATCTTCGCAATCGCTTTGATGATGGGTGCGAATTTCTTTGCAGCGCCGCCCGCCTTTGCAATCTTGTCCCAATTTTCGCCCAGCGCGAGGGTGAAGTCTCTGCCGCCGCTCATAAACCCATTCAGTTGTGAGGGCTGACTCACGCCCGTCGCCACAATTAGGCAGGCTCCGCCCGAGGCCCCCCAGCCCAAACCGAGCCGACTCGTTGACGCCTGAAGTGCCATCCAAGTCTGGGGCGGGTCAATACTCACCGCCAGTCCCTCCATCGTCTCGATTCCGGCCAACGGGAACATTGTTCCAGCTTTCCCCCCCAAACCAACCCAAATATTCAGACGGAGTTCGTCCGCAACCTTCGCGCTCGCCGGCTGCAAAATCGCAACCCGGGGAAGGTACACAACTCCCGGAGTAGCCGCGTCCATACTCCAACGATCGTGGTCAGAAAACATGTAGTTCCTGCCGTCGTGTGTGAGATGCCGACAGCCCACTTTGTAACGAAGATACCAATTGATTTCGCGTGGATCTCGCGTCTTGAAGTTGTAGTAGCAGAGATCGCTTGCCGAAATGTGGGCTTTCCGAACTTGCGCCAGCGCTGCCAGAGTCCACCAGCTATCACCGCTCGATACGGTATGAGCCAAGCTGTGCTCAGGCGCGTAAGTCAACTCAGAAGGGAAGGGATGAGGCTTGATGGTCAGTGGCACACCGTTCGTCCTTTCAAGATCTTCATTTCGTAGCGCGTGAACGTTGCCAAGTGCACGCAACCAGAGTTCCAGAACCTAGCGGGTCAGCAATCCAGAGCTTAACGCCGCTCCAAAGTTGCTTGGCATACTATGCTTGACCGGCACTGGGCGCAACTGTAGCGCTATTGTTGCAGCTGACAATCAATGCTGTTACCAAGAGAGTTCCACGACTACTGTTTCGCCGCGGGCCGTTTTATCCGCCGCCGGTCCCCTATCAAAAGATAAGTTGCCCTCTTGAAAGTCTGCTGATACACCTCAACCTGCCCGATGGAGATCCAATAATGATCAAGAGTGCGGTCGAGAGACTGACAGGATGCCGAATCTACCGGAACACGTTACCGCACGGCGTGGATTGCTTTGCCGACATCGACAGACGTTTCGCGCTCGAAACGATGAAAGTGGTGTTCGATGTCGGCGCCAACGTTGGACAATCGGCGGTCGAGTATCTTGACCGGTTCCCGGCAGCCGAAGTTTACAGCTTTGAACCGGTCGCCGAGACCTTTCAGCAACTGGTGACGGAGACCGATCACTCCAACCGGATCCATCCCTACAACCTGGGCATGGGTAGCAAGCCATCGCAGGCCATCATTCATGTGAATCCGGAGAGCACCCTCAGTTCAATCAAAGACTCACGGCCCGGCGATCGCGACGAGGTGATCCAGATAGAAACGCTTGCGAGCTTTGCAGAGAGGAACGACCTGGAAACGATCGACTTCCTCAAGATTGACACCGAGGGCTTCGACCTGGAAGTGTTAGCCGGCGCGGTGCCACTTCTGCAGGAAGAAAGGATCCACTTCATTCTCGCCGAGTGTGAGCCGGTGTCGACCTGCAAAAGATTCGTTAGCTTCTCCGCCTTGGCCGATTTCCTTACCCCGTTCGGCTACCGCGTGTTCGGCATCTACGATCAGAGGCTCGTGCCTGCTGCCGGAAATGCGGTCTGCTTCTGGAACGTGCTCTTTATCTGCCTGGCGCTCGTTTAAGCTGCGAGTACCGGCAACTTGCCCTGGAAATTTCTGTTTACCGTGCTCGGTTTCAGGTGGACGAGAAACCGACTAATGACTAATGGGCCAAGTGGACGTGAGGAGGAACGAACATCCGAGGATGACTCTAAAGGTCCGAGCGGGTCATTACGACGGGGAGGCTGTAGTGAGCCAATTGGTTGGAATGAGTTTGGTTCCATCGCGCCATTCCTCGACCAGGTTCACTGTCGGTATCTCTCCCCAGACAGAGTGGTCCAGCGTGATCAAGGACAATGATCTGTAGCCTGTTCTTGGTCTCTCGCCGGGCACGTCTCGCGGCAAATGCTGGAGCACCACAGCCACATTCTATGGACCTGAAGAGGAAAGCGCTGGAAGGATTAGCTACCCACCGTAGCGGTTTGGAGAGTAAACCGAGTGGTTACGACACAAACAACGGCGCAAAGAGCAATCCAGAGTCACTCGACGAGACTGCAAGTTATAGGCAAGAATGGTCGGGGAGAGAGGATTCGAACCTCCGACCCCCTGGTCCCGAACCAGGTGCTCTACCAGGCTGAGCCACTCCCCGAACTTGCGGTTGGAAAGGATGTTTACGGGCTGAAAGGTCCCTGGCTGAGCCCCTCATACATGCCCGCGAACTACATCAGAGTGTATCAGAAGGACCCTACCCGGATGGACCGAGGGTACACTGCGGTGAATAGCCATGACGCCCTTGCAGCAACTCGACCTCACCGGCCTGCATGTGCTCGATGGAGGCATGGCCACCGAGCTTGAACGCAAAGGCTTTAACTTGGATGGACCCCTATGGTCAGCACACGTCCTCCAAAGCTCTCCCGAAACCATCGCCGCGGTTCATCGCGAGTATCTGGAAGCCGGCGCCGATTGCCTGCTGACCGCCAGCTACCAGGTCTCCGCTGAGGGCTTTCAGGAGATCGGCTTCGATGCTCAGGACGGCGGCGAAGGCTGCTGCGAATGGGTTACGCGCATCGGTAGCACTTGCGGAGAAAGTGAGGAGCGAGTATCAGGCCGGCTCTCCGCGCAAGATCTGGATCGCTGCTTCGCTCGGACCCTACGGCGCGATGCTGCACAACGGAGCGGAGTATCACGGCAACTACGATTGCTCCTTCGAGGACCTGGTGGGGTTCCACAGCCGACGCATAGCGGTGCTCGCTCAAACCAATGCCGACTTCCTGGCCTTTGAAAGCATTCCCTCGCTCGAAGAAGCCAGGGCCATCCTCGCCGCACTCCAACCGTATCCAGATCTGGCAGCGTATCTCAGCTTCACCTGCCGGGATGGAATACACGTTTCCCACGGAGAGACCTTGCGTGCGTGCGCGGAGTTGCTTGACGCGCAGCCCCAGGTCATCGGGATCGGCGTCAATTGCACCGCTCCCGAGCTGATTGGCAGCCTCATCGGCGAACTGGCAAAGGTCACGAGCAAGCCCATCATCGTCTACCCCAATTCCGGCGAGCAGTGGGATGCGGTGCATCGCTGCTGGCAAGGGGACGGACAGATACAGGCGTTTGGCGAACTGGCAGGACGTTGGCGGAGCGCCGGCGCGCAATGGATTGGGGGCTGTTGCCGCACCGGCCCGGAACACGTGCGTGCCGTGGCCCGGGTTTGGCGAGGCTGATTTAGTTTTGCGGAACTCCGCTCTTCCTCTAAGCTGTTCGCGTGCGAAAACTCGTTTGCTTGCTGCCGTTTCTTGCCGTGGCATTCTCTACGGCCATCGCCCAGTCCAACGCCAAAACGACGGGCACGTCGACCGGGGTCGATCAGGACGTTCTGGCGAAAATCCCGCAGCGAATGAAATCTTTTATCGATCGGCAGACCGTCGCCGGAGCCGTTACCCTGGTGGCCCACGGCAGTGACATCGTGGAGTTCGACGCTACCGGCATGGCCGATGCGGAAGCCGGCCACGCAATGCAGAAGGACACGATTTTCCAGATCATGTCCATGACCAAGCCGGTCACCGCGATCGGCATCATGATGCTGGCCGAAGAAGGCAAGTTGGCTCTGCGCGACCCGGTCGAAGACTACCTGCCGGAGTTCAAGGGCCTGCGCGTAAGAACCACAGTGGGCCCCGATGCCGCCCACCTGAGTATTCCCAACCACGCGATCACCATCCGTGACCTGCTTACCCACACCGCGGGGATTCAGGACTACCCCGGCCCACCCACCATCCCCGACTACGCACAAACGATGAGCGTGCCGCTGGATGAAGTGGTGAGGCAACTCGCCAAACAGCCGCTGCTGTTTCAGCCGGGAACGCAGTGGAGCTACTCCAGCCCCGGTATCGAGATTCTCGGCCGCATCATCGAAGTCTGCTCGGGCGAGAAGTATGTGGACTTCATCACGGAGCACATATTGAAGCCGCTGGGAATGAAGGACAGCTTCTTCTTCCCGCCCCCGGACAAGATCTCGCGCATTGCCATGGTCTACGCGCAGAAAGACGGGAAACTGGCGCCCTCCCCGGCCAGCATTCTGGGAGGCGACCCGGCGAAGCACCGCCAGGGAGCCGTCTTTCCCGCACCTGGCTGGGGGCTCTACTCCACGGCCGAAGACCTGCTTCATCTCTACCGCATGATGCTCAACGACGGCGTTTACGAAGGCCACCGCTACCTGTCGCCCTTCTCGGTGCACGTGATGACTGAGCCGCAGACTACCGGGATACAGCCGGTGGGATGGATGCGCGGCTCCGATTATGGCCTCGCCTGGGAGATCGTCACGGATCCGTTGGGTGAGTTGGCAGGACACACCATCGGTACCTACGGGCACGGCGGAGCTTTCGGGACCCAGGGTTGGATCGACCCTAACAATGACTTGATATCCATCCTGCTGATTCAGCGCTCCGACGGAGGAGCGGAGAGCATGACCAACGTTTTCCTCAATATGGCTGAGTCTGGTGTGGGCAAGTAGGGCATTATATGGCACGCTCCGTTCCAGGATCTGCACGATTTCGAACCACGGCGTTCGTCTTAGCGCTGGCGTCCTTCAGTTTCAACGCCATGCGAGCTCAGGCAACGCGGTGCTCTCCGAGTGGCTTGGCAGGCGCGCCGCCAGCCCGTCAGAAACAGGTCCGGGAGTTCCAACGGCGCGTCGAGGCTGGGCCAATCTATAAGGAATTGCTCCTCCGGCTGGAAGAGCCCACGCGCTGTGGATTGAGTGGGAGTCGGATATCAAGTCGAGCAGCACACTCAGGACTCTGCTCAGACGGCTTTCAGGCGGAGATTTTGCAGCACGGGGCCTTAAGAGGCTGCGGAAAAGCACTCTCGGCGAAGGGCTGGGCTGAAAGCCAGAAAGATCTGAAGTCGAGTTCGTTACGAGCCCGCTGAAGTCGTGCCCTGATGCGAAGCATGAGTGCTCCCGAGCCGACATCCTGCAACCGGCATCGTCTCTAAGCTTGCGTGCTTTCTCCGCCGTTACATTCCTGCAACATGCGACAATGGTTTTACCTGCATGAAACCTGAGTCGCTCTCCGTGGACCTGGAATCACTCTCTTTGACGCCGGAGCTTCTGGCTCAGCACAGCATCACACCCGAAGAGTATCAACGGATCGTTGCCGCCCTGGGGCGGCCTCCGGGGTTGACTGAGCTGGGGATTTACAGCGTCATGTGGAGTGAACACTGCTCCTACAAGTCCTCTCGCGTCCATCTGAAGCGGCTGCCGACACAGAGCGCGCGCGTGGTGCAAGGGCCGGGAGAGAATGCCGGCATTATCGACGTGGGCGACGGCTGGGCTTGCGCCTTTAAGATTGAGTCACATAATCACCCCTCCTTCATCGAGCCTTTTCAGGGCGCCGCGACCGGGGTGGGCGGCATTTTGCGCGACATCTTTACCATGGGCGCCCGGCCGCTGGCCGTCATGGACTCTCTTCGTTTTGGCCCCATCACCGAGGAGGAGCTGGGCCCCGATCCCTCAGGTCTTGCTCCGTCGATCAGGGCGCATCGCTTCCGCCGTAGTCCACAAGAACCATTCCCTGCTGGAAGGCGTGGTCAGCGGAATCGCCGCCTATGGAAATTGCTTTGGCGTGCCGAACCTGGGCGGGGAGACGCGCTTTGAACCTTGCTATTCGGGCAATCCACTGGTCAATGCTTTTGCACTGGGTTTGGTGCGGCGAGACGAGATCTTTTATGCCAAAGCATCCGGCATCGGCAATCCGGTGATTTACGTGGGCGCGAAGACGGGCCGCGACGGCATCCACGGAGCCACCATGGCCAGCGAAGAGTTCAAAGAGGGCTCGGAGCAGAAGCGGCCTAACGTGCAAGTAGGCGACCCGTTCATGGAGAAGCTGCTGCTCGAAGCCTGTATCGAGGCCATGCGCACCGGCGCGGTGGTGGGCATCCAGGACATGGGCGCTGCCGGCTTAACCTGTTCTACCTGCGAGATGGGCGCCCGCGGCGGCGTGGGCCTCGAAGTAGAGCTGGACCACGTGCCGCAACGGGAATCGGGCATGACCGCCTACGAGATCATGTTGAGCGAGAGCCAGGAGCGCATGCTGCTGGTGGCAGACAAGAATCGCGAAGCCGAGGTCATCCGCGTCTTCGAAAAGTGGGGCCTGGATGCAGTCATCGTGGGCGAGGTGATCGCCGAACCCAGGTTGCGCATCCTGCACCATGGCCAGCTGGTCGCCGACATCCCCAACCAGTCGCTCACCGACGATGCTCCGCTCTATCACCGCCCGGTTGGGCAGTGGAAAGCGCCGGTTCGCCTCAATCCGCCGCCGGAAGTGCTGGAGCAGCTTACCTTCTTTGAGGAGACGCTGAGCGGCGCCACCGCTTCCGCCACCAACTACGCCGACGAATTGCGCGCTCTGCTCGCCTCCTCGAATATCTGTTCCAAGAACTGGATCCACGAGCAGTACGAGTCGATGGTGCAGACCAACACGGTGCAGGGCCCGGGCGGTGAAGCGGGCGTGATGCGGATCAAGGGCACGAACCGCGGCTTGGCCATGGCGCTCGACGGCAATGAACGCTGGTGCTACCTGGACCCCAAGCTGGGAGCTTCCCACGCCGTCGCTGAGGCTGCGCGCAAGGTGGCCTGCTCCGGCGCGACCCCGGTGGCGGCAACCAACTGCCTCAATTTCGGCAACCCGGAGAAGCCGGAGATCATGGCCCAGCTCTCGCTGGCAATCGATGGCATTTCCGAGGCATGCCTGGCGCTTGGAACCCCGATTACCGGGGGCAACGTTTCGCTGTATAACGAGACCCGCGGCCAAGGCATCTATCCCACGCCGGTGATCGGGATTGTGGGCATCCTGGATCAGATCAGCAAAGCGGTGGGGGCGGATTTTCAACGGGCCGGCGACGCCGTTCTGCTCATCGCTCCCGCGTCGGTTTCGCCGCTCGAGGAGCGCATGCAGGAGTTTGGCTCCTCGGAGTACGCCAGGAAGGTTCTCTCCGCATTGTGGGGCACGCCGCCCAGCCTGGATCTGCTGGTGGAGGCTAACCTGCATCGCTGCCTGGCTGAGCTTTCGCAGCAAGGCCTGATCCATTCAGCACGTGACATCTCGGACGGTGGCATTGCGGTTGCGTTGGCGGAAGCATGCTTTCATCATGAAATCGGGCTGCGCGCGAATCTCTCCAAGGCGCCCGACCTGCCGGCGGAATGGGATCTTTTTGGAGAGACCGCAAGCCAATGCGTGATCAGCTGCGCTAAGGAATCAGTGGCGCAGGTCGAAAGGTTAGTTGGGCGGTACAACGGCCTGATGGTGGTAACGCTGGGAGAAACCGTGGCTGATCTCTTTGAGCTGGCGGTCGACAGCCGGGTGCTCATCCGGGAGAAGGTCTCCGGCCTGCGTAATGTCTGGTCAGGAGCGCTGGGTGCGCTGCTGCGCGACGACGTACCGGTGGGAAATTAGGGGCATGGAGAGCACGAGCATCAACCAGCATTCGTATCCGGACGAAGCCGTGGAATCGGACTCCAATCCTTTTGACAAGCTGCGCGAGGAGTGTGGAGTGGTGGCCGTACACGGCCACCCCGACGCGGCGCGCCAGGCATATCTCGCGCTTTATGCTTTGCAGCATCGCGGGCAGGAGTCCGCGGGCATTGCCACCGCCGATTACACCAACCTTTACAACATCAAGGGCATGGGGTTGGTGGCGGACATCTTTACCGACGACGTGCTGGCCAAATTGCCGGGCGAATTGGCCATTGGCCACACCCGCTATTCGACCACCGGCGACTCGGCGCTACTGAATGCGCAGCCTATCCGGGTGGACTCGACCCGGGGCCTGATTGCCATTGCGCACAACGGGAACCTGGTGAACCTGGGCACGCTGCGCACCCGGCTGGAGCGGGAGGGCGCCTACTTCCAGACCACCAGCGACTCCGAGATCATTGTGCAGCTGATTGCCCATTCCACCGCCAAGACGCTCATCGAGGCCATCGGAGACTCGCTGCGCCAGGTGTACGGGCGCTTTCTCCATCGTCATGATGACGCGCGACCGCATCTTTGCCGCCCGCGATCCCTATGGCTTCCGGCCGCTGTCGATGGGACGCATCCATAATCCCGATGGTCCAGACACCGTGGTCTTCGCCTCGGAAACCTGCGCTTTTGATCTGCTGCGCGCCAAGTACGAGCGCGACGTGCGGCCCGGCGAAGTAGTGATGGTCACGCGCGACGGCGTCACCTCAGTGGAATATGCCACCGGCGTCCGGCAGGCAAGCTGCATCTTCGAGCATGTGTACTTTGCCCGGCCCGACAGCAAGATCTTTGGCCGCTGGGTACAGGCCAGCCGGGAACAGATGGGACGACGCCTGGCACGCGAGGCGCCGGTCGACGCCGACCTGGTGGTGCCGGTGCCTGACTCCGGCGTGACGGCAGCCCTGGGGTACGCGGCGGAGAGTGGGATCCCATTCAATTTCGGGCTCATCCGCAACCACTACGTGGGGCGCACGTTCATTGAGCCGGAGCAGCGGGTGCGCGATTTCGGGGTGAAGCTGAAGCTGAACCCGGTGCGCAATCTGCTCGAGGGCAAGCGCATCATCCTGATCGATGACTCCGTTATCCGAGGCACTACCAGCCGCAAGATCGTGCGCATGGTGCGCTCGGCGGGAGCCCGGGAAGTACATCTTCGCATCAGCTGTCCGCCTACCATCTCGCCTTGCTATTACGGAGTCGACACGCCGAACAAGAGCGAACTGATCGCGGCCAACTCGTCGGTGGAAGAGATTCGCCAGTACATCGAAGCCGATTCGCTCAGCTATCTTTCGCTGGAAGGGCTGGAGAAGGCCTGCGACGGGGGAGAAGGCAACCGCTACTGCACGGCCTGCTACACCGGCGACTATCCGACCCAATGGGTAGACGTTGCGGAGATTCTGCCCGCGACCGCTGCCACCACTTAAGTTAAGGTAAATCGAAGAGCAGAATTTCGGCCTCTTCCATCGCCACGACGCTGAGCCGCTCTTCCAGGCTGATGGCCAGCGCATCGCCCTGCTGAAGGCTAAGTTCATTGGCGGTCACGCTTCCGCGAGCAACCTGCAGCCATCCGAAACCTTCGTGGGCGAAGACGTATTCAATCGCTGCCTTGGGATTGAGTCGCGCGACGTACAGTTGGGCATCGCTCTTCATGGGAAGTGAGCCCTCACGTCCGTCCGGCGAGGCGGCCAGGTGCAGCCGGTCCGGCTCTTCCGCTATGGGATAACGCTTCTGTGCGTAGTACGGGTCAACCCCATTCTGGCTGGGGAGGAGCCATATCTGGAGTAGGTGCAGCGGTTCGCTCCCGGAATGGTTGAACTCGCTGTGGCGAATCCCGCGACCGGCCGAAATGTGCTGCACTTCCCCTGGGCCGAGGACACCACCATTGCCCAGGGAATCATGGTGTTCCAAAGAACCCTCGAGGACATAGGTGATGATCTCCATATCGCGGTGCGGATGGGGCGCAAATCCCTTCGCCGGCGCAATACGATCTTCATTGAGAACCCGCAAATCACGGAAGCCGTTGAATTTTGGGTCGTAGTAGTCCGCGAAGGAAAAGGAATGGTAGCTGTCCAACCCGGTTTGCTTGGCATGGCCTCGGTCTTGTGCCGATCGAATGCTTAGCATCGTGCTGTCTCCTGTCGCAGGTTCAGTTTTACCTCACCGTTCGGCCTCCGCTGGGGGTACCAAAGACCGGGTGGGACCAGATTCGACAAGTTCTCGTGCCAGATTAGGATCGTCTCTTCAGTCACGAGGCAGTCACCACCGGACGACGGAACAAAGAGGAATTCGTCCGTCAAGTTTCGGGTGCGTTCGAAACTTCAGGCGGAGCGCTGTGGTATCCCACATCTCGCGAAAAACGAGCGAGATGTGGGCACCCGTCCGCTGTTGTCGGTTGAGAGTTCTCGGCCGGCGGGAGATAGTTCGGAAGCTACTCCGATTTGCTGGAAGAAGTGGACGGGGCTGGGGCCGGAGCGCTTTCTGTCTTGGCGGCTGGGGCTTTATCGGCCTTTCCACCCTTATCCGAAGACGTGGAGCTGCCGTCAGAGCTACTCCCGCCATCCTGAGACTTGCCGGCAGCGGCCGGCTTGGCACCGTAGTCGGTGGAGTAGAAACCAGAACCCTTGAAATGGGCGCGGGCAGGCGTGGAAATCAGCCGTTCCACCTCGCCTTGGCAGACCGGGCATTCCTTCGGATCTTCAGCAGAAAAGGACTGGATCAGTTCAAATCGATGACCGCACTTTTTGCACTGGTATTCGTACAGCGGCATCCGTGCACTCCTTCAACTTTGCAGGTTCTTCATTCGTTGGCTGCTGGTGCGGGCTGGCGATCAGCCAGCTCGATCAGGCGAACCTCGGTAATGGCCTCCGTGGCCTGCAGCGCGGCCAGGACCGAGGGGGCGACGCGGCCATCGATCTGGACCACCGCCAGCGCGTTGTGCTGGGCTGTGCGCAGGCTCCGTCCCAAAGCAAAGTTCGCAATATTCATTTTATGCTCGCCCAGAATGGTGCCAATGCGGCCGATCACGCCCGGCACGTCCAGGTTGCGGATGAACAGCAACGTTCCGTGCAGCGGGGCTTCGATATCGATGCCGTCGCAAGCCAGCAGCCGGGGCGAACTGCCGTGAAGCACCGTGGCGCTCGCGGTGCTGTCACCGGTCGCGGTGTGCAAGGTCAGCTTAAGCACCGTACCTGCGCCGCCCGAACCCTCTTCTTTCTTCTCTTCGTGCACCCGGATGCCGCGCTCCGTGGCTACTGATAAGGCGTTGATGCGATTGACCACGTCGGAATGGGCCAGTACTCCTTGAATGGCGGCATTGCGCACCAGCTCGGTTTTGCCCTGCGCCAAGCGCCCACTGTAGGAAAGATGAATGCTTTCCAGATTTCCCGCAGCCAATGGGGAGAGGAATGCACCTAGACGCTCCGCCATCAGAATGTATGGGGAAAGCTCCTGGTACTCCTCATAGGTCATGGAGGGCAGGTTGACCGCGTTCTGGACTACCCCGAACTTGAGGTAATCCTTGACCTGCTGGGCAATCTGCACCCCGACGGCCTCCTGGGCTTCACCAGTAGAACCGGCGATATGCGGAGTCAGAATGACGTTGTCCAGCCCGAAGTAGGGCGAATTTTTCAACGGCTCCTGGCTGAAGACGTCGAGGGCGGCGCCGGCTACCTGGCCGGAGCCGAGGGCCTCCACCAAGGCGGCATCGTCGATCAGTTCGCCGCGGGCGCAGTTGACGATGCGCACGTTCTTCTTCATGGTGGCCAGCGTCCGGGCGTTGATAATCCCCGTAGTTTGGGGGGTAAGCCCCACATGCAGGGTCAGGTAATCGGCGTCGCGAAATAACTCCTCCACGGTGCACAGGCGGACTCCATTCTCCCGCACCACGGCGGGGGCAACAAAGGGGTCATGGCCCAGTAGTTCCATGCCGAAGGCCTTCGCCCGTCGCGCCACTTCCAGGCCCACCCGGCCCAGACCCAGAATGCCCAGTTGCTTGCCCCGCAGCTCTGTTCCCTGCAAGGACTTCTTTTCCCATTTGCCGGCGTGGAGCAGCGTGTTGGCGCGTGGCAGTTGCCGGCCTAACGCAAGCATCAGCCCGATAGTCAACTCAGCGACGGCGATGGCGTTGGCGCCGGGCGTATTCATGACCACGATGCCGCGGCGTGTTGCGGCATCGGCGTCGATGTTGTCGACCCCCACGCCCGCACGGCCAATCACCCGCAGCTTGGGGGCCGCACTCAGCAGTGCCTCATCGACCTGGACTGCGGAACGAACCACGAGCGCGTCCGCATCCGCCAATTCGGCGGCCAGCCCGTTCTTGATCTGATCGTGGGTCACGATCTGCCAACCACTCTCGCCTTCGAACACAGCCAGGGTGGCGGGCGAGACTTTCTCAGCCAATACGATCTTCATCGTGCTCCTAAGGGCTCTTGTAATAGTGCCCGCGACGCGACGGCTGCCGCAGACAGGAGCAGCCGTCGCGCTTGGGGTGGAACGTTTGTCTAACGGGCGGAAAGGGAGACACCTGCCGAGGCACGGTCCCGCCGCGCGGCTTCGTCCGGCGCCCGCGACGCGAAGACGTTCTGGGCAGCCACCAATGCTTTCCCGAAAGCGAAACCCGGCAGCTTGAGGGCATGGGCCACTTGTTCCAGGGCGCCTATGAGGGCAATGGTGTCCATGTAGTCGAAAAATCCCAGATGAGCGATGCGGAAGATTTGCCCCTTCATCTCCCCTTGTCCGTTGGTGATGACGGCAGCGAAGCGGTTCTTCAACTCCTTGACGATGACGCCGGAATCGAGGCCTGCCGGGGGCAATACGGCCGTCACCGCGGCGGCCGGAGCGTCCGGGGCGAAGAGCTGCAGGCCCAGGGCCTCCACCGCGGCGCGGGTCATGGCGGCGCAGCTTTCAGCGTTTTCCACCAGCTTGGCACGGCCTGCCGCCAGATCGCCGTCCGCCTGACCAGCAATATAGTCGAGGGCCGCTCCCAGCGCCGCAATCAGGGCCACCGCAGGAGTGTAGGCGGATTCGCCCTTAGCCGCGTTCTTTCTCTCTTTGCGCAGATCGAAGTAGTAGCGGGGATTGAGCGAGATCTCCATCAAGTCCCAGGCACGATCGCTGACTGCCAGGTAGGAAAGGCCGGGAGGAATCATGACCGCTTTCTGCGATCCGCCGATAAGCACATCGACGCCCCACGCATCCATATCGATGTGCGTGGTGCCGAGGCCGGTGATGGCGTCCACCACCAGCACCGCGTCCCTGCCGCTCTGCTTCAATACGTCCGCGACACCGGCAACATCGTGGCGCACGCCGGTCGAGGTCTCGGTAGCCTGCATGAAGATGGCGCGGGTCTCTATCTTGAGCGCCTTGCGCACCTCTTCCAGGTCGAAGGTCTGGCCATACGGCGCGCTGACTACATCGACATCGCATCCGAATGCCTTTGCCAGGCTGACCCAGCGCTCGCCGAACTTGCCCGCCGTCAGCACCAGCACGCGGTCTCCAGGCGAGGTCAGGTTCGAAACCGATGCTTCCATCGCTCCGGTGCCGGAGGAGGCGAGCAGTATGACGTCATTCTTGGTCCCGACAAAGGTCTTCAGGTCGCGGAGTACCTTCAGGTACAGGGCGCGAAATTCGGGGGTCCGGTGGTGGATATCGGCTGCAGCCATAGCGAACTGGGCGGCAGGCAGAAGCGGGGTGGGACCGGGAGTAAAAAGGCGGGTCTTACGGATCATGGTTCCATTGTAATAAACAAAGCTTTCTATAATGGGCGCTTAAATGGGAATGGAGGCGTATGAGCCTGGCTGAGAAGATCCATCAGGATATGGTGGGGGCCATGAAGCAGCGCGCGGTGGAGCGTTTGTCCACCCTGCGAATGGTGGTATCAGCGTTGAAAAACAAGGAGATAGAGCAGCGTACGCCGGTCACCGATCCACAGGCTTTACTGGTACTGACCACGTTGATCAAGCAGCGCAAAGACTCCATCGAGCAATTCACCAAGGGCAATCGGCCGGAGCTGGCGGAAAAGGAAGCAGCGGAGATTAAGGTTATCGAAGAGTACATGCCCAAGGCGGCAGGAGATGAGGAGCTGCGGCAGCTGGTGAGTTCGACCTTGGCAGAGTTGCGGGCTCAGGGCGCCCAGCCGGGGCCGAAGGACATGGGAACGGTCATGAAGGCGGTTCAGGTGCAAATCCAGGCCAGCGGCCTAAGGGCCGACGGCCGGGTGGTGAGTGAGCTGGTGAAGGCCGCGTTGGCCGGGTAAGGGTAACCGCGAAACCGCAGGTCTTACCTGCCTTCCTACTCCGGGATGACTTTTACGAAGGTGCCGTCCGGCAGCTCGCCGCCGAGGACGTGCACCACTCCGTTTTTCACCAGACCGCGGAGCATGACTCCCTTGCTGGGCGCCGGCGCAGTTGGGGGCTGGCGCGGGGGCAGCGGGCGGCAGCCGGAGCCCGGCCCATTCCGCGGTCCATGGCCACATTGGCCAGCCGGTCTGCATGGCGGTTCTTCTCCCGCAAAACATGTTGAATCTGGAAGTGGTCAAGCCGCGCAATACGGCGCTTGGCCTCCTCGTAGAGAGGACGGAGTTCGGGGCTGTTCACGCGATACTGCCCCTTGATCTGCTTGACCATCAGCTCAGAGTCGGAGACAACCCGCAAACTCCTGTGCCCGTTGGCGATGGCAAACTCCAACGATGCCAGCAGGGCGGAGTACTCGGCGAAGTTATTGGTGTGCGTACCCAGGAACTGGCTCAATTCACCCAGGACTTTTCCTGCCGAGTCCTGGATATAGACGCCGAAGCCGGCCGGACCCGGGTTGCCGCGAGACCCGCCGTCGCAGTACGCGACAATGCTTTCGCCGGAGTGCTCGAATAGGGAAGACATAGGCTGAGTCTATCGAATCCCGGCTGCTTACCAAACGCTTGCTGCTTCGTCTAGGGGACAGTGGTTCAGTGTGTACCTGGAGCGACGAATGACTACGGACGCGCTTCGCTTTACCTCGCAAAGGCCGATCAAGGCTGGCCACTCTGCCTGGGCTCCGCAGCGAACGTTACAATCCTCGTCAGGCATGGCAAGCGAAGCATGGGGTCGCGCCACCGAAACCGAGCTCATCCGCGAAGCACAAAAGGGCTCGCGGACCGCCTTCGAAGCCTTGGTGCGCCAGTACGACCAGCCAGTCTTACGGCTTGCGCTGCGCTTGACGGGGTCTGAGCAGGATGCGCAGGACATCCACCAGGAAGCCTTCCTCAAGGCCTATCGTTACCTGGCAAATTTCCGCTTCGAATGTTCCTTCTATACCTGGATCTACCGCATCGTGACCAACCTGTGCCTCGATCACCTGCGGCGGCGCAAATCCCGCCGTGAAGAGCAATCGGTGGTGGTCGATTCCAGCGGCGGAGAGATGGACCTGCTGAGCAATATCTCCGACGAACGAGCGATGGCCAATCCCGAGCGCGAGCTGGAGCGCAAGCTGCTGGGGGAGCGGATCCAGGAAGCGCTGGGGCGCCTGACTCCGCGGGAACGCATGGTTTTTGAGCTAAAGCACTACCAGGGCCTGAGATTACGAACAATCGGTGAAATGTTGAACACCACGGAAGAGACCGCCAAGAACACGCTCTTCCGGGCGACTAGAAAACTAAGAACTAATTTGGCGACACTACGGTGAGGCGAGGTTTGGTATATGGATTGCGAGCTGGCGCAACAGAAGATTGCTCTATTCGCGTACGGAGAACTTCCTGATGATCAGTGCCATTTGCTGGAAGGTCATCTAAGCTACCTGCAAACGTTGTCAGGAGGAGTTTGCAGCAGTACAGGCACTACAGCAGGCGATGGCGCTTGCGCCTACCCTGGAGCCTTCAGCCAACCTGCTGGCGCAAGCCCGTCTACGGCTGGAGGAAGCACTGGACACCATGCCGCGAAGTGGCTGGCTGATGCGTGTCCAGCAGTCCATGTTCCGAGGCGTGAGCATGCTCGGCCGGGCTCCGGTCGCAGCCTCTGCGCTGCTGGTTCTGGGCCTCGCCTCCGGCAGCTGGGGCGGTTATCAAGCTGCAATGCGCAGCCACCAGCCGCCGGCCGAGCTACCCGCGGCCATTGCGGGACCGGGAACGATCGCCAACGTCAGCAGCATTGTCCGTGAACCAAATACCGAGAATGTAGAAGTACGCTTCAATCGCCTGGTTCCGGAGACGACCCAGGGATCGCTTGACGATCCGCAGATACGGGAATTGCTGCTGGTTGGGGCACAGAGCCAGGTGAATCCCGGGGTGGCGCAGAATTCCGTGAGCCTGCTGGCCGGCGAGTGCCAGGCGGGACACCAATGCTCCGACGGCCCGATTCGCAATGCTTTGCTGGTGGCTTTGCGCTACGACAAGAACGCCGGGGTCCGATTGCAAGCGTTGGACGGCCTTAAGCCCTACGTGGCAGAAGATATGCGGGTCCGCGACGGGGTGCTGGAAGCACTGATGAACGACGAGGACGCCACGGTGCGCACGCGCGCCATTGAGCTTCTGCAACCGGTCGAGGCCGATAGTAGCGTGCGCGAGGTATTGCACACGGTTGCGTCGGAGGACGACAATCCCCATATTCGAACCGTCTCTCACGAAATTCTGGATGAATCGCCGCAAATCCAGTAGCTTGGGAGTTGCTTTTAAGGCGTGCAGCAAGTCTTAACGGTATTGAGTCCCTTGGGAGTCCTCCAATGAAGCACCTTCCGATTTTGGGTTCGCTGGCCGTGGTACTGGGTGGTCTTCTCACCACCTGCTGGGCATCAGGAGACGCGTTGAATCTGCCGGCCAGCCTGCCGGAGTTTCTGCTTTTTAGCGCGCAAGGCTACCTTGGGGTTGATCTTAGGGGAGGTGGATAACGAGCGTGCCAACGCGCTCCACCTTAAAGATGCTCACGCAGCCGAGGTGGTCATGGTGGACCACGACGCTCCTGCCGGCAAGTCTGGCCTCAAGGTTCACGACGTTATTCTTCAGCTGGATGGACAATCCTTTGACAATGTCGACCAGTTGCGCCGCAAACTCCGGCAGATGCCTTCGGGGCGCACAGTTACTCTACTCATCAGCCGCGACGGTACCCGCTGGAATGTGGCCGTGCAGCTCTGTGACCGGAAACTGCTAGAACAACAGGCTTGGTCGCAGCATTTCACCGTTCCGGAGCCAGCCGCACCCGCGGCCGGGCAAAGCTTCCTGGGAAGTGTTGCCTCGAGTGGTCCCGCCTTTCTGGATAATATGATTCCCCGGGCTCTCTATGTGGGTGCGGATGTGAACCCGGTGCGAACGCAGTTGGCTGACTATTTCGGAGTGAAGAGTGGAACCGGATTGCTGGTGGAAAGCGTGGACGACCAGAGCCCGGCCTCCCGCGCCGGCTTAAAGGCTGGAGATGTTGTAGTGAAGGTTGAATCGCAGCAGATGACCAGCAAGAACGACTGGCTTAAGGCGATTCGCAACCATCGCGGACACCCGGTGCAGGTCACCGTCATGCGCAATAAGCAGGAACAGATCCTGACCATGAGCGCGGGAAAGCCCAAGAAGTAACCGCCCGGCTGGCCTGTGCTACCGCTCAGGCTGCGATCATCCCCATTCCTTTGTGGTTACTCGCGCCCCCTGCTTGCGCTGTGATTGAATACAAGCAGATGCAGCGGCGGAAGCAAACCCAGCAGAAACAGACGTGGAAAGGGCGGGCCACGGCGGCGACGCGCAAAGTGCGCGAGCTGATGGTGGTCGGACGGGCTTTAGCTTCCACCCGGCACGTAGTCATGGCACAGATCGTGCCCATGCGGTTCTGCAATCTCTCCTGCGCTTACTGCAACGAGTACGACAAGGTATCGAAGCCTGTACCGCTCCCGGAGATGCTGCGCCGCATCGACCACCTGGCGTCCCTGGGCACGAGCATCATCACCATCTCTGGCGGCGAGCCGCTCACTCATCCGGAGCTGGATGCCATCATCGCCCGTATCCGCCACCATGGGCGGGTAGCCGGCATGATCACCAACGGATACCTGCTGATGCCGGAGCGGATCGAGCGGTTGAACCGTGCCGGTCTGGACCACATGCAGATCTCGATCGACAATATCGAGCCGGACGAGATCTCGAAGAAGAGCCTCAAGGTTTTGGACAAGAAGCTGGAATTCCTCTCCCAGCATGCCGAGTTTCACGTCAACATCAATTCCGTCGTCGGCGGCGGCATCAGGAATCCCCAGGATGCGCTGGTCATCGGCAACCGGGCGCTGGAGCTTGGGTTTACTTCAACCATCGGCATCATCCACGATGGGGACGGGCAACTGAAGCCGCTGAAGGATGAGGAACGGCGCGTCTATTACCAGATGGCCGGGATGGCAAAGAAAAATTATTCCCGCTTCAACAAGTTTCAAGAAGCGATCGCCAATGCTGAGCCGAACGACTGGCGCTGCCGCGCCGGTTCACGTTTTCTGTATGTTTGCGAAGACGGACTGGTGCACTACTGTTCACAACAGCGCGGGTATCCAGGAGTTCCGCTGGCGCAATATACCAAAGCCGACCTCAAGCGGGAGTACGTGACGGAAAAGAGCTGCGCTCCGCACTGCACTGTTTCCTGCGTGCACCAGATTTCTTACATCGACCACTGGCGTTCGCCCCAGACGCGGCAAACTACTCCTGGCGAGCTGGTCAATATCCAAACCTAGACAGCAATGCTCTATTGACCGGTGCCGTGATGCACAGCGACGGCTTGGCCCTTGGTATCGGCCAGCGCCTGGTCGATGATCTGGTAGAGGCGCTGACGGTCGACTACCTCTACAAAAGGCACGCCATTCGTCTTGTTGGTGACAACCCAAATGGTCGGCGTGTGCTCAATGCCAATGCGCTTGCCGAGATCGAGGTCTGCCTGGACTGCAGCGGCCAGCTTCTTCTGCGGATCGATCACAAAAGGAAGCGCGACGCCATGCTCCTGCGCGAACTTCTCCGCGAAATTGCGAATCGCTGCCGAGGCGGCCGTGGTTGGACCTGCTGGAGTTTCAGGGGAAGTTTCTCCCGCAGCATCAATCAGCTGCTGGTTGGCAAAGACCGCATCGCGAAAATCGTCGCCAAGCTTTTTCGACTTGGTGTCGAACCAACGCGCGTACACCGCCGCGTCAAAGCTCCAGGCGTGGAAGGGCAAGGGAAAATCGTGACGCACCCAGGGAATGTGGTACTGGTTCGCGGCGTCGTGTAAGAGAGGATTGGCGCGGGCACAATCGGGACATTCCATATCCTCAAACTCAACGATCGCCACGCGGGCGCCGGGCGGGGGTTTGAGGGCCGCAGGATCATGCACAGTGGTGGACTGCGCGGCGGCAAAATGAGCCGCAAACCCGACGGCACCGAGCAAGACAACCGCCCTCAGGAGCCGGGACCGATGCGGAGCAGTGTTTGGAGTTACCCCCCGGATTTCCTGTGAAGCTTGGTGAGGTCGGCGAACTTTATGCGGCCTTTCCTTGATGAAAGCCGCACACGCGGACGGCGGGGGAGCAGCGTACAGGAAATCCGGGTGTCGCCGGAGGCGTTGATGGAATAGCGTGCATGGTTCCTTTGCCCTTCACTCTTCAGACCTTCAATCCTCTCTATTGTAATGGGTAGGCGGCCGCCCGATGCGATATGATGCAGGCTTCCGGTGGGGGATGGGAAGCGCGACGTTGAAGATCGTACTCAGCCTGGCCGGAGCGGGTGCGGTCAGTTTTTGCGTCTTTGTCTTGCTGGAAGCCCTGCTGTCGCGCACCCATGCAGCCAACGCCGGCGTCGTGCTTTTTCGTTTTCAGTTGAGCTCGATGGTCGCGATGGGGGTCTTTGCCGGGTTTGCTATCGTGATTTTCGTTCGGCTGTCGCGGAACCGGCAGAGGCTAAGGAAGTGATATGAAAAATCGCGCGGAGTGGCTAACGTTCGGCGCATTCGTGATCGCCGTACTGATAGGCAATGGGTTTTCTGTTGCGCCGCGGAGTGCACGGCCAGTCGGCGGCCCTGGCAATAGCCCTGCTTTTCATCCTGCTGTTGCGGATCGGAATCTTTGCCTGGAATCTGCGCCGGCAACGTGCGGAGCTGGAGCGGAAGTAGATCCATCCTCCTGCCTCTCCCGGCAAGGAAAAGACGTTGCGGGGACCCCCGGATTTCCTGTGAAGCTTGTCGGCGTTGATGTGCTTCAAGCGGCTTTCCTCGATGAAAGCCGCACACGCGGGCGTTTCCTAGGCCTGCGTACAGGAAATCCGGGACTCTGTGCTACACTCGGTTCCCGCAAACGAAGCAGGCCGCCCGCGTGCATGGTAACGCGCTCCCCAGCGCGCACGGACCGCTCCAAGACTCCGAATCTTGAGAACTGGAGATACCTCGGATGAACCGTTCATTAAAGACTTATCAGGGACAGGACATTCGTAATGTCGCGTTCGTGGGCCATGCGCATTGCGGCAAGACCACCCTGATCTCTGCGCTTCTTCAAGCAGCCAAGATGACCGAAAGGCTGGGCCGGGTGGATGACGGCAGCGCGGTAACCGCTTATGACGAAGAGGATGTAGCGCGCCGGACCACCATGCAGAATGCGCTGGCATTTGCCGAGTGGCACAACGTAAAGATCAATTTTTTGGATACTCCTGGTTTTCCCATGTTCGTGCACGAGGCTCGCGCGGCGCTGCTGCCGGTAGAGGCGGCGTTGCTTATCGTAAACGCAGCGTGCGGCGTGGAAGCCATGACCCGGCGGGTGTGGAGGTTCGGCGAAGAATTCAACCTGCCTCGGGTGATCGTGGTTAACCAGATGGACCACCCCCGCGCGGACCACGAACGCACCCTCAACGCGTTGCGCGAAGGTTTTGGCCGCCAGGTGGTTCCGGTGCAACTACCCATTCTCGAGGGCAACGGACAAAATCCCATCTTTCGCGGTGTCGTGGACCTGATAACCATGCAGGCCTTCGTGTACGAACCGGACGGCAGCGGTTGCGGCCGCCTTTCTGAAATTCCGGTGCGCCTGCGCGAGGAGGCCACGGAGGCCCACCAAGCCCTGGTAGAGCTGGTAGCCGAGGGCAAGGACGAGTTGATGGAAGAATACTTCCGCGAAGGAACCATCCCGGAAGAGCACTTGATCGTCGCCCTTCATGAGGCCATCCGTGAAGACCGGATCTTTCCCGTGCTCTTTTCGAGTGGCCTGAGGAACGTGGGTAGCGACCATCTGCTCGATTTTCTTCAGGTGTACGCGCCGTCGCCGGTGGAGCGGGTTCCCGTGGCTGCGCGCGGGGCCGTTGAATCTGTTGGCGTTCGCCCCGATTCCGAGGCCGAGATGGTGTTGCGCAAGGTGGATGACCGTGAGCCGCTATCGTTGTATGTCTTCAAGACCATGTCTGATCCTTTCGCGGGCAGGATCTCCTTCTTCAAGGTCTTTTCCGGCGTCGCGAAATGCGACGCTACGGTTACCAATTACACCCACCACAGCGCAGAGCGCCTGGCCCACCTGACGGTCATGCAGGGACGCACGGCAAGTCCCATCGGGGAGTTGCACGCGGGCGATGTGGGCGCCGTGGCCAAGCTGCGCGAGACGTTTACCGGCGACACGCTGGGGGATGCGGGCCACGAGATTTACTTTGACCCGGTGACCATGCCGGAGCCCGCTGTTACCTATGCCATTGAGCCCAAAACGCGGGCCGATGAAGATAAACTGGCGCCGGCGGTTCACAAGTTGATGGAAGAGGACCTGATGGTCCGCTTCTATCGGGATGCCGCGACCCATGAATTCCTGTTGGCCGGCTCGGGCCAGCCCCATATCGAGTCCATCGTGCAGCGGCTGCGCCGCCGGTACCACACCGAAGTGACGCTCAAGGCGCCCAAGGTGCCTTACCGGGAGACGATCCGCGCCGGCGCCAGCGCCCAGGGCAGGCATAAGAAGCAGAGCGGAGGCCACGGGCAGTTCGGCGATTGCTGGGTGCGCCTGGAGCCACTCCCCCTGGGTGGAGGTTTTGAGTTCGTCAACGAGATTTTCGGCGGGGCGATTCCGCGCACCTTTATTCCGGCGGTCGAGAAAGGGATCCAGGAAGCGGCGGCGCGCGGCTGGCTGGCCGGCTTTCCCATGGTCGACTTCCGCGCTGTGCTTTTTGACGGAAGCTACCACGATGTGGACTCCAATGAGCTCTCCTTCCGGCTGGCCGGGCGGCTGGCCTTCCGCAACTGCATGGAGCAGTCCAGGCCGGTACTGCTGGAGCCCCTTATGCGGGTGGAGATTGAGGCGCCGGAGAGTTATACGGGCGTTTTGATGGGGGATCTGACCGGACGGCGGGGTCGCGTTCAAGGGATGGGCGCCGGCCGCGGCACCACGATCATCCGAGCTGAAGTCCCGATGGCCGAAATGCTCACGTACGGCGCCACGCTCACCTCCCTCACCCAGGGGATGGGCAGTTTTCACATGGAGATGGCCCGGTACGATGTGGTGCCCCCAGCGTCTGCCGAGAAGGTAATCGCCTCCGCCCATAAACACGTTCACGCCGACGACGAATCATAGGGGATAGCATCGAGCTTCCGTGCTCGGATGAGATTACGCCCTTCAAATCAGCAGCTTCAAATTTTCCGGTAGTTACGGCTCCGATGCTTTGTATCAGGGCACGACTTCAGTCGGGCCGCACAGGTCCAGCAAAATCTGGGCTTTAGCCCCTGGGCTTTTTCTTTGCGTCCTGGGAAAAAACACAGTGCACAGCAGAGAATTCTTTCTGGACAAGCATTTCGTACGCGATACGCCGTTAGCAGGGGCTAAAGCCCTCATCAGTTGCGTTGTGTGCGGCCCGACTAAAGTCGTGCCCTGATACAAAACATGAGTTTTCCGCAGCCGTAAAGTCGTGCCCTGATACAAAGCATCAGAGCCGTAACTACCGGAGCCTTCGAAGAGGCTACGTTAAACAAGTGTGACTTTTGGTCGTCCCAGGCGGACTCCCATCAGTGTCGCTGATGGGCCTAGGCCCTCCATCCACCTAGTACCATGGGAAAGCAGGAGAGCTACGCCCCGAAGCAGCAACGATTTAGGCAACCTGGAGGCCCTGATCCAATCTAAAGGATTGGACGGAAAGGAAGAGACGACCCATAATGACGATCCCAGCGCGGCGGCTTATGGCAGCGTGTACGGCAGCGTTGTTGACTGCTGGAATGCTGTCAGCGCAAACGGCCAATCAGAGTTCCGCGCAGAGCCCCTATTACGGCAGCGTAACCATCGTAAAGCCGACCGACGGGGTCAAGCCCCTGACCATCGACCAAGCCATCGGGATGGGCATCGAGCACAACCTGGCGCTGGTCGAGGCGCGGCAGCAGGAACTGAGCGCAAAGGCGCAGACCATGGAAAGCCTGCAGTCGCTTCTCCCTACCGTCACCGCCCAAGCCGATTCGGGCGCACACCAGATCAACCTGGCAGCCCTGGGATTCTCCTCCAGCCTCTTTAACAAAGCCGCTTCTCTTTTCCCCGGCTTGAACCCCGCGACGATACAGACGATCGTGAAAGTCAATGTCACCGACGCGATGGTGAATTACTCGCAGACGCTCTTCAGCCTGCCCACCATCGACCGCTACCGGGCGGCAAAGGCGAACGAGCAGGCGGCCTATTTCAGCAAGCAGTCTTCGCGCGGCCTGGTGGTACTCACCGTGGGCAACGCCTACCTGCAGACGCTGGCTCTTGGCGCCCAGGTGGACAATGCGAAGGCGCTGCTGCAGGCCGATCAGGTACTGCTCGACCAAGCCGTCGCCGAGCATCAGGCAGGTACCGCGGCGAACCTGGATGAACTGCGGGCCCGGGTGCAGTTCCAAACCCAACAGCAAGCTGTGATCTCGGCTGAAGTCAACTTCAAGAAAGCAAAGATCGCGCTCAACCGGGAGATCGGCCTACCAGCAGAACAGGAGATCCAGCTTACCGATACCGCACCCTATGCCGACCTGGCGACTATGAATATCGACGAAGCCAAGCGAATCGCCTACCAGAGCCGGCAGGATTACCAGGGTTTGCAGGCGCAGGTACGCGCCGCGCAACTGCAGCGAAGAGCGGCCAAATGGGAGCGTCTGCCAACGCTCGATTTTCAAGGCAATTATGGCGTTACCGGGGTGACCGGCGGTCTTTACCATGGAACGTTTGTGGCTGGGGGCACGCTAAACCTGCCCCTTTTTGAAGAAGCCAAGTTCCGCGGAGACAGCGGTGTTGCAGCCGCCAACCTCACCAACCTGACCGAGCAACTCGCCGCTTTGAAAGAGCAGATCAACCAGCAACTGAGGGACAGCATCCTGGACGTGCAATCGGCCACTGAACTGGTGCGGGTGGCGCAAAGCAACGTGGAACTGGCGCGCAAAGAATTGGAACAGACCACGGATCGTTTTCAGGCCGGCGTGGACGATAACCTGCCGGTGGTGCAGGCACAGGCTACCTTGGCCGACGCCGAGACCACCCTGGTGAACACGACCAGCCAACACAACCAGGCCAAACTGGGGCTGGCGCGCAATCTGGGCATCGTCGACACGCAGTACGCAACCTACGTGCACGGCAATTAAGGCAGTTTCTGCTGTAGTTCAGGCCTCGTCCAGCAGCGTCACTAATCCACTGCGAATATCGAAATAGCCGGTAGCCACCTTCACGTTGCCGGCTTCGATCATCTCCGCCAGCAGCGGGGACAATTCCCGCAGCCGGGAAGACTGGATCAGTGCGTTGGCTCGAATCGTGGCCTCAACATCGGGGCCGGCTTGCTCCACTGCTGCCTCAATGTGCGGGAAGAGAGCGCTGATCTGTCCGGGGAACGATAGTCCCGCTGTCGCCTGTTTTTGGATGGCAGCCGTGACCGCTCCGCACCTGCTATGGCCCATGACCAGAATGGTGTTGGTGCCCAGCACGGCGGCGGCATACTCGAGACTGGCGACGATCTCCGGGGTGACGATGTTGCCCGCCACGCGGGCGACAAAGAGCTGTCCGATCGTCTGATCGAAGACCACTTCCACGGGCACGCGCGAATCGGAGCAGGAGAGAACCGCGGCAAACGGCTCCTGCTTCTCCAGGGTCTGTTGCAGCATGGCGAGGTCACGGCGATGGGCGGACGTGCGGCCGCTCATGAATCGGCGATTCCCTGCAAGCAACTCATCCAGCGCGGCCGCGGGGCTCAATTTTTTCCCGGCTTCGTTCTCCGTGACGTCTGCGGCCATGGGCATCCTTCTCACCTTCGGTCGCTCGCAAAATCGTGAGGACGTGCCTGCATCCTATCGTATTTCCCCGCTTGCGATATCCTTTCCGGGGACGGTCCAGTGCAGTTTTTCTTGAGAGAGAAGCTGCCCTTCTGTATTTTGTTCGAAAATTAAAAAGCAGGCATATGGCCCCACCAAGAACAGGGACAGCAGCATTTGCCTTTAGAGATTTTCGCCGCTATCAGCTGGCGCGGGTAATGGTCATCATGGGCGCGGAAGCGCAGGCGGTGGCTGTGGCCTGGCAGGTATATGAGATCACCCACCGGGCGATCGATTTGGGCTACACCGGCCTGGTGTTGTTTTTGCCCGGGCTCTTATTTCTGCTGCCAGCCGGGCATGTCGCGGACCGCTACGACCGGCGCATGGTGATCCTGGTCTGCTATGTCCTACAGATCCTGTGCACCGTTACGCTCCTGGTTTTCGCTCTGCGGGGGCTGCATCGCGTGGAGCCGATCTTCGCGGTGCTCTTCCTGATCGGTTCCGGACGCGCCTTCAGCGGCCCCGCCAGTTCGGCGCTGCTGCCCCACCTGGTGCCTACGGAAAATTTCGTGAACGCCATCACCTGGGGAGCGACGGTCTTCCAAATTGCCAACATCGCCGGACCGGCCGTGGGAGGTCTGCTTTACACCTTGCCGCTGAAAGGGAGGCTGTACGGAGCTCCCATCGTGTTTTTATTTACACTGGCGACCGGAATCAGCTTTGTGCTGTTGATCGGCTCCTTGCATGTGCGCCCCGGACGGATGGAGCATCGCGCGATTTCGACCGATGTAATCCTGGCGGGCTTTCGCTATGTCTGGAAATCCAAGCTATTGCTGGGATCGATTTCGCTCGATCTCTTTGTGGTGCTGTTAGGTGGTGCAACCGCGCTGCTGCCGATCTTTGCTCATGATCTGCTGCATACCGGCCCGCAGGGATTAGGCGCCCTTCGCTCGGCTCCAGCGCTGGGCGCTCTGGCGGTCTCCGTCTGGTTGACCTTCCGGCCCGTTTTGCGGCGCCCGGGCATTCTTATGTTCGTTGGAGTCGCTGTTTATGGGAGCGCAACGATCGTCTTCGGCCTTTCCAGGAGCCTGCCGCTTTCGCTGGCCGCGCTGATGGTGGTGGGGGCATCGGATATGGTGAGTGTCGTGATCCGATCATCGATGCTGCAATTGGCTACGCCCGCATCCATGCGCGGCAGAGTGAGCGCGGTGAATTCGCTCTTCGTTGGAGCGTCCAATGAGCTGGGTGAGTTTGAAAGTGGAGTGACCGCCCAGTGGTGGGGAGCGGTGCGCGCTGTGGTGGCTGGAGGTCTCGGGGCCCTGGCCGTTACCGGTATTTGGAGCGTGCTCTTCCCCGCCCTACGAGGAATCGACCAGTTGACCGCAGAATCGCTCCTGCAAGAGGAAGAACAAACCTTACGGGGTGACTGAGAAAAGCAGGCTTCCCTGCCGATCGCGCGCCGGAATCGTTCCTGTCCAGCAGGGGCAAACTTTCAGTTGACAGGACGCTTCCCCGATTGCACAATTCGTAAGGCTTTTGTCGTACTTTCTGCCGACCCCACAAATTCCCCGCCGGCGGTCCGAATCATCGTTTCTTCAATCGACCCGTGTGAGCCGGTGGGCCTTTCCGCCGCTGTGCGGGTGATCTAACAGCGGAATCATGGGTAGGAGTTTGCGTAAAATGAGAAGTTCAGTCTTCCTGCAGAGCCTTGCGACGGTGTGCATCGCCGCCGCTGCTTCCACCGTTTCAGGCCAGACCGCAGTCCAGCTTTTCAGCCCGGCGAACGTCCGGGTATCGACGACAGGGACGGGGTATGGAGCCAACGAGAACGTCTTCAACACGACCATTTTGAACCTGACGTGCACATCGCCGATCCAGGCCAAGATTTCATCCACCGCGGACGGCACCGGAAACGTGTTGGTGGACAACTTTATTACCTTTAATGAGGTAGGAGGGACCGCTACCGACATCTGCAAGAACGGCACGGTGGAAAACGGAAACCAGCAGAACTGCTTTAACGACAACTATAAAAATCAGGCCAGCAAGGGCGACCTGACTGGTCAGGATCCGGATACGTTCGTGACCACTGGAGGCGTGCCGCCCATCGACGTCAGCAGCTATCTCACTACCGGTGCGGTGCAAGCACAGATTGGGCTCGTGGATACGGGCAGTTATCTCGATAGTTCTACTCTCTACCTGGTGACCAACTGTGCCTTCAACGGAGTCGCAGGGCCGGGCAAGGTGACCGGTAACCCAATCTCCCGAAGCAACCCAACCGACCAGCAGCTGACGCAGAATTTTTCGTTTAATTCCACGAATAACCAGCAGGTACAGTTCACCTACAACCTCTCCGAGGCGCAGAACGCTGGAAGTCTTTCCATCACCGACGGGACGGCGCCTACGGGTGCGGACACCCCACTCAATGCGGCAACTTTCCAGTCCACCTACCTGAAAGGCACCTCGTTTGCGACCGGGAGTTGCCTGATCCACACCGGCGAACTGTACAACGGCGCGCCAGCCTGCAAACTCTACACGCTCACCTGCCAGGTCGGAACCAATCCCAGCCAGAGCGGAGCTTTGTGTCCGACATCGCAGCAGCGCAACGAGATTTTTGAGGATGTTTTCGACGGTCCCAGCTTTAGCCTTCCCGATGTTCTGGGTACAAATCTCTTGATCTACCACCAGGGAGTAGGCTTCCTGGAGGCCAAGGACGGCTGGAGCGGAGGGCCTTGCGTGTTCGATTCGTCGTCCAACATCGCCAACCAGCTTTGCCCGCAGAACCTGTTGACCAGCTTTTCCGGTCCCGGCGCCTACACCAGCGGCGGCCGTGGCGAGAGCTCTAACTCCACATTCATTACGGTGGCCCCGGTGCCGGAAGATCTAACCATCGTCACTGTGCCCGGGCAGCGACTCGGGTACTGGATCAACAGCCACAGCTTCAAAGTAAATTTCCTAAGCGTGCCGCCTGCCCTGGCTTCAAAAAACAACTTCGTAGCGGCGCCGATCCAGAGCATCACCTACGGTATTTCCCTGGCTTCGAGCGTGCCTCAACCGGGAGCGCCTGTCCCTGACGATGTCACCGTACCCAATACCGCCTGCCCTAGCACCGGGTGGATCCAATCCACCGAAAGCTACCGCCTTCACAGCGCTTGGAGAGGGTGTCAGCGTCCCAGCGGATGGCCAATACCTGTTGCACTACTTTGCCCAGGACTGCGCCGGCACCGAAGAACTGCAGTTCACCAAGAGTGGGGGGAGTTGGTCAACCTCGTTCTACACTTTCCCCATCAATGTGGACACAGTCAATCCCGTAGTTCAGACGGGACCGACGTTATCTCCGGCGCCCACGAGCAGTGGCTATAAGCTTGGTCAGAAGGTCACCGCGACTTACAGCTGCACTGACGACCGATCCGGAATCGTGCAGTGCGGCACGGCATTTTACTTGCTGGGCAGGCTGAACACCGGCACTATCACCAGTCTTGTCAATACGTCCAAGACAGGCCAGCAAACCTTCACGGTGACCGCAGTGGACGCTGCGGGCAACACCACAACTTCCGCCCCGGTCAGTTACCCGTGCACAGGTAAACCTGACTCACGGTTGTGAACTGAAGAATGGATCCGCAAAGGCAGGGTTCTCATCCTTCGCAGAAACCGCGAAGGATGGGAACCCTCAGCTATTTTTTCCAGCGGTTGGATTCGTCATACATGGTCTTGAAATCGGTGCGGCGCATGATATTCTCCGCGCCCGAATCGGCACGAATTACGTCCAGTAGTTGGGCTGCCTCGCGGTAATAGTCAGCCGCGATCCCGGCACTCCCGCTCAGTCGCGCGGACGTTCCCAGCAAATAGTAGATTCTGGCCAGGCCGAAACGCACTCCTGCGCGCTGTGCGCCGGGTAGCTCCTGCTGCAGATCGTGATTGGCGGACGTGTAATCTTTCAGGCCAATCTCGGCCTCTGCCATCTCAAGATTGATCTCGAGCGACAAGTGCGCGGCGACGAAGCCTTTGGCATGGAGAAGCGCTTGCAATCCGCGTGACGCTTCCTGAAAGCGACCCTTAGAAACTGCGACCCGGGCCACGTTCACCTTTGATTGCAGCAGCACTTCACTGTACTTGGTTCGGGCTGCGAGCGGGAGCGCGGATTCATAGAACGTAGCGGCGCTCTTGGAGGTCGCCCCGGTAAAAGGCCAGGTCTCCCCGCGTATTCAAAATTTCAGCTTGTAAGGCATCGTTTTTCAAAGCCTGCTGAATTTTCTGCGCTTCCTCAAGCGCTGGCGCGCAGCCTCATCGCTTTTTCCTGAGCGAGCCAGAGCTCCCGCCAGATCGTTCAGGAATTCCGCCATATTCAGCCCGTTTTCCCCTTGCTGTCGAAAACTCTTCACTGCATCCTGCATTGACTTGACCGCCGCGCCAAAGCGGCCCTGGTATTCAAAGACCAGGCCGATTTGACGAGAGACCAAGGCAACGCTGTGCGCATCCCCGGCTTTGCGGCCGAGTTCCAACGCCCTCATCAAGCCTGTCATTGCCTGCTCGTATTCCCCGGTTACCGTGTAGGCTTCGCTCAAGCCCTCAAGCGTCTCTGCGAGATCGCCCGGTACACCCAGCTTTTCCCGCAACTGCAAGGCCTGCTGGTAATACGTAAAGGCGTTGTCATTGTCCCCGATGGTCAGATACACGCTGGCGATATTGTTGAGGCATTGCGCCTCGTAAGCGCTGGTCGCCGGTCTCGCGCTCGATCTGTAAGGCTTGCTTGTAGACGTCCAGCGCCTGATCGAATTTACCTAGATCCTGGTAGATCGTGCCCATATCGGTGAGCGTGTCGGCAACGCCACCCTTCATGCCGATTTCGCGCAACAGCACCAGCGATTTGTTATAGCTGGCGAGCGCAGCATCCGGCCTGCCGCTCGTCGCTTGCACATCGGCCATCTCATTCAAGGCGGCAGAGATGCCCCACTTTTGACCGATCTTCTCGTTGATCGCGACGGATTCCTGATAGTTGTGCAGCGCTTCATCCGGCTTGTTAAGCCGACGGTACGAATTTCCCATGGAGAGCAGGATCAGGGCCCTCTGCTCCTGGTTGTCGAACTGAATCGTAAGCGTGAGGCCCTGGGTGAGCGCATCCAGGGCCGCCTGTGGATTGCCGGTGAGGTTATCGACGACCCCGGTCTGCCACAGGGCCTTGATGTTCTTCGGATCAGACTGCAGGACTTTGGCAAAAGTAGCGCGCGCCTTGTCGTACTCCCCGCTTTGCAGATAGAGGACGCCTAGCTCGTACTGAACATCGACATCGCCGGGTAAGCTTTTCGAGAGATTCTCGTAAGCTTCTATCGCTTTCTTGTTGTCTTTCATGATGCGCGCATTGCTGGCGCTGATCAGGTATTTCTCGGGCAGCGGCAGGTTTTGATTCTGCGAGAGATTGAGGGCGCGTATGGACGATTGCTCGGCGTCATTTTGAAATCCAAGTGCGGCCTGCGCATCGGCGAGCATGGAGAATGCCAGCGCAAAATCGGGATCCTCATTGGTCGCCAGCTGCAGGTGCTTTAAGGCATCCAGATTCTTGCCCGAACGCATGAGCACGGAACCTTCATTGAATTCGCGCAATGCATCGACAGATTTTGAATTGGGCTTGAACGACTGTGCCTTCAATTCCTCGACCACGCTGGCGGAGAGGGAAAGGTTCTTGCGGACGGAGTCGGCCAAGCTGTCGATGGCCGCCGGCAGATCTTTTACCAGCGCTTGGGCTTTCACAGGAACGGTCTGGTCATGCACCAGGTCGCGTATGGTCGCATCAATCACGATCTGGTCGCCGAAGCGTGCGTATTGGCCTGAAACCAGAACGTCGGCATTGCTGAACTGGGCCACGCGGCGCAGCATATCCGGATCCACCGCGGTTTCCGGGCCGACATGAAGATCGGAAAGCACCTGATGGAGCCTATCGGTAGAGACGGGGTGCAGGTGGGCTGATTGACCGATGTCGGTGCTGAGCATGTCAGCTACGCTGGAGCCGATCCAGTCGTCCTTGGCATCGCCGGAGGAGTTGCGGAAGGGCAAAATCGCCAGCGATCTCGGCCGGGCAGCCGGCGCCTCCTGCTTGGCTTCAGGAAGGGCCGCGGTCTTAGGCCGGGTAAGGAAGTACCCGATGACTGCGACCAGAAGCAACAGCAGGACAGCTGCGCCGACAAGCAACCGTTGGTTCTCTGTCGCCCATCTGCCGGGTCCGGGCTTAAGGCGAGCGGCGATGATGCCGGATTTACCGGTGCCCTGCCAGAGCTCAAGGTCTGCCAGCAGCTCCGCCGCGGACTGGTATCTCAGCGTGACATCGCGCTCCAGGCACCGGCTTACGATCTGGCTCAGCTCAGGAGGGACGCTGCTGTCGAATTCCGAGACGGGAACGACGCGCTCCTGGGTACGTTTGATCAGGCTGGCCAGCGCGCTGTCGGCGCGGAAGGGCGTTTGCCCGGTCAGCAACTCGTAAAAAATGAGCCCCAGGGAAAAGATGTCGGAGCGTTGGTCCAGGTTTTGCGCCAGCGCCTGCTCGGGCGACATATATTCCATGGTGCCGACCATGGCGCCGGTCTGGGTCATGCGGTCGCCTTCCAGCGTCTTGGCCAAGCCAAAATCCATAACCAGGATGCGGCCGGTCTTTTCCCTCATGATGTTCTGCGGCTTCAGGTCACGGTGAATGACGCCAACGTTGTGTGCGGCGGCGAGCGCCCGGCATACCTGCTCAACGACAACGACTGCTTCATGAGGCGGGAGCTTGGTTCGTTGGTGGAGGATGTGGGCGAGATCCTCGCCTTCGACATACTCCATGGTGATGAACTTCATGCCCTCGGCTTCGCCCAGGTCGTAGATACGGACGACGTTGCGGTCGGTGACCTGGGTGGCGAGGATCAGTTCCTGCTTGAATCGGTCAAGAATGGCGCGGTTGCGAGCCAAGTCCGGGCGTATCACCTTGAGGGCGACTAAACGGCTGAGCTCAACATCCTTCGCCTTATAAACGGCGCCCATACCGCCTTCGCCCAGCAGGCTCAAAATCTCGTAGCGTTGGGCCAGCAGGTGGCCGGAAGCCAGGACGTGTTGTCCGGCTTCGCTGTAATCCCCCGCCATCGTGTGCGGAAAGGAGGTGCCAACTACGGTGGGGCTGTCACTGGGAGCCACGTTGGGCGGGGCGCCAAAGATGGTATCGGCATCGCTGGGAAGACGAACGTTGGCGGACGAGCTTTCACCCTTCACGGGCGCACGCACACCCCCGTTGCCCGGTTTTGAGGCGTCGTGCCCGGGAGGATTTCCTCCTTGTTCTCGCATGACTCTGCGGCCCCAGCTCCGCAAGGACCCACGCCTGACGTGAGGAATGACTCGATCGCGGGAATAGTCGCAGTATATAGCGCTGGGGAAACTTAAACCCCAGGATTTCGCGCTACCAGCCATCGCGTGACCCACCCCTTGCAAACGCATGGGATGGGTTGGCTTAGGTAAAACATCGCTCAACGAAAGGCACGGCTTCTAGCCGTGCAGTATTGGGCGCAGGATGTGTAGGGCTTGAGAGGGTGTGACATTGTAGGGGGGAAAGCGAACCGCAGATCCCTCCACTGCGCTTCGCTCCGGTCGGGATGACAGTTCTATTGCAGGATCAAGTATTTCTCGCTGAAGCTCTTGCGGGCACAACAGAATTGTCATCCCGACCGGAGCGAAGCGCAGTGGAGGGACCTGCGGTTTCTTCGACCTCGAATTATTGAAAAGCTGTACCTCAAGGGGGTAAAGCCCTCATGCGGTGGCTCAGGACGGCACGGCTGAAGCCGGGCCCTTCGTCGGGCGGATTCTTGCTACAGGCATTGCCGTCCGCGAGCATACGGCGTCCACTGAGCCCCCGTGGCGCAGCCGAGCGGGGTCGCCGTGACGACCATCAGAGTCCGTGGGGGGAGGAGGAGTTAAATTCCGGTGCCGTAATCGGCTGAGCAGACACTATCCCCGGCGTGCGAGAAAAAATCGTACTGCGTGCGGTGATTGAATTTATAACGCGCACGCAACTCGCGGCCAACATAGAGACCCACAGCAGCAATACCAACAGCAACCGAAGTCCAGCCAACAATCGCCATAGCAGACCCTTCTTCCTGGGTAGGCGAGATTGCCGGCATTATTTCGCCGGAACCCTGAGCCCTGAGGTCGTTACCATCCATGTACATCATGCCGAAATAATAGCGCAGCTTGGTGAGAATCACGTAGTTACGGCGGTGGACACCAAAGGGCTATTTCACCTGCTCAATTTGATGCAGTAATGCGACCTTTCGTGGCGCCGGAAGGAAGCTGGCTTCCACAGAATTAGCCGCCAATTCACGAAGGTGCTCGGGGGTAAAGCCAAACGCATCATGGGCCAGGCGATATTCGTCCTGGAGGTCGCTTTCGAACATCGCCGGGTCGTCGGAATTGAGGGTAACCATGAGGCCGGCATCGAAATAACGGCGTACCGGGTGCTCCTCCAGGGTGGGACAACAACCGGTGCGCAAATTCGACGTCACGCAAATCTCAAGCGGGACCTGGCGTTCCGCCAGCACCTCCATGAGATCCGGATCCAGTTGGGCGGAAAGCGCATGGCCGATACGCTCCGCACCGATGTTGAGCGCGGCCCATATGCTCTCCGGTCCCATGGTTTCGCCGGCATGGGCGGTCAGGCGAAGACCGGCGTCCTTCGCCTCCTGATAGAGCTCGCGGAAGGGCTCGGCGCCAGTCCGGCGCTCGTCGCCGCCAATCCCAATGCCCACGATGCTAGGCCACTCCGGCCGTAGTTCTGCGGCCTTGCGAAAAACGCGCGCCGCCTCCTCCGGGCCAAAGTGGCGGACCGCATCGAAGATCCAATAGAGCGTAATCCCGAATTCCTGCTCGGCGCGCACCCGCGCCGCTTCCATCGCATAAAAGAGAGATTCGAACTCGATCCGCCTCCAGTAGTAGACAACGCCCACCGAGACGTAAGCCTCGGCATGCACCACTCCCTGAGCCGCCAGACGCTGCAGCATGCGATAGGTGATCAATTCGTAATCTTCCGGACTGCGGAGCCGTTCGCTGACCGCCTTGAACGCCAATAGGAAGCCGGTGAAATCGGTGTAGTGGTAAAGAGACCGTGCCTCCTCCAGCGTCATGCCCTGATCATCGTGCCGCTGGCTCAGTTCGACCAGGGTTTCCGGCGTAACCGTTCCCTCCAGGTGAACATGGAGTTCCGTTTTGGGGAGCGACCGCAACCAGGTGGCCGCGATCCGGCGTTGGGCAGCAGGGCGAGTCATGAAAGAGAGGAGAATTCGCTGTGCTTGCGGCTGTAGAGGAAGTAGATGCCCAGGCCTATGGCCAGCCAGCCGAAAAAGCGCAGCCAGGTGATGACCGGCAGGCCGGACATGAGCAGCACGCAAAAGAAGATGCTCAGGATGGGTACGGAAATTCCGCCCGGAGCGCGGAAACCACGACGCCTCTCGGGTTCGCGATAGCGCAGGATCAGCACCCCGATCGATACCAGCACAAAGGCGAAGAGGGTTCCGATATTCGACAGGTCAGCCAGGGTACCGATGTCCAGCAGTCCACTGGGAATCGCCACCAGAAAACCTGCGACCACCGTGGCGACGGCTGGAGTGCGATAACGCGGGTGTACCTTGCCGAACCAGCGCGGAAAGAGCCGGTCGCGCGACATGGCGAACCAGACCCGCGCCTGGCCGAGCTGGAAGACCAGGATGGAGGAGATCATGCCCATCATCGCGCCGCAGAGCACGATCAGCCGGACCCAGTTGAGAGTCTCTGAGCCCGTTGCATGGTTGAGTTTCTTTAGGGTATTGACCACCGGCGCTGCATCATCCACGAGTGTCTGCCAGGGAACCAGACCGGTGAGCACGACTGCGACCGCGATATAGAGCAAGGTGCAGACGGCCAGGGTAGCCAGAATGCCGATGGGAACGTCACGCTGCGGCCGATGGCACTCTTCCGCCGCGGTGGACACCGAATCGAAGCCGATGTAGGTGAAGAAAATAATGCTGCCACCAGTGAGCACGCCAGACCAGCCATTGGGGAAGAACGGATGCCAGTGGGCGGGATGAATGAAGCGCGACCCGGCAATGACAAACACCAGGATGGCGGAGATTTTGAGCAGCACCATGACGTTGTTAGTCCGGGCGGATTCGCGGATACCCCGCACCAGCACGATGGTGAGAATCAGCACGATGAGAAACGCCGGCATGTTGAAGCCCAGATGCCAGCCTGGCTGGTAGATCGTATTGCCTTGCAGGTCGGAAAGGCCGGAGGGCAGGAAGGCGGGCGAAATCCAGCGCGCGCTGGGGTGCACGCCGAACCAATCCATGAAATCGACGATGTGGGCGGCGAAGCCGACGCATACTGCCATGTTGCTGACGGCGTATTCCAGGATGAGATCCCAACCGATGATCCAGGCGACCAGTTCTCCCATGGTGGCGTAGGTGTAGGTGTAGGCGCTGCCGGCGATGGGAATCATCGACGCCAGTTCGGCATAGCACAGGCCGGTAAAGGCGCAGACGATGGCCACCAGCATGATGGAAAAGGCCAGCGCCGGACCAGCGCCCGGGCGACCCGACAAGGCATGGTGATTGACCAGGTAATCCAGTAACGGGGTATTCAGGATGGAGGAAGTATCGAACTTCTCGCCCGCGATGGCGGTGCCAACCACGGTGAAGATTCCCGAACCGATCACCGCGCCGATACCCAGTGCGGTAAGCGACCAGGGGCCGAGCGTTTTCTGCAGACAGTGCTCGGGGAGTTCCGAGTCGCTGATCAGCTTGTCGATCGATTTGGTTGCGAACAGTTGCTTTCGCAGCGTCTCGGCTCCTTTTGCTGTACTACGCAGCCCGACCGCAAACCTCATCGCCATCTGCAGAAAAGTCCCGCAGGGACGGCTGAGACTAGCCCAGGACGTTAGAGTCTGTGTGAGAGCCTGGATGCTGGGCTTTTTTCCGGGGGCGATGAGAGTTGGTCTTATCGCGTCGCCCGCACGCGACCGATGTTGTGTGCGATAGCGGATAGTAACCACTCGATGTTTACCTTCTCTAGGCCGCGGAGCCGGAACTGCCTCATACCTCGTTGCTCTTTCAGGATCCCGAATACTGGTTCGACCATCGTCATGCGTTTTCGATATCGTTGTTTGCCCTCTTCGGTTCGCAACTTCTGTCGCATGGCCAGCAAGTGCGGATCGCTAGGCTGCATGCGGCCTATTGTGGTCGCCGGCGGTCCTCCGTTTAACTCCAGCGCTAGATTCGGGTCCGGGATGTAAGCGTCGATGCCCCGTTCGGTCAAATCGGCTACGTTCTGGTTAGAGTAAAAGCCGCTGTCGGCCAACACCCGATGCGGCCTTCGTCGGCATTGTTTCTCTACCTGCTCGACCATCGGCACCAAGGCCGGCGTATCGTGGGTGTTTTGCGTTACCCGGGCTCCCACAATGAAGTGGTCCTGGCTCACAGCTATTTCCCCGGTGTAACCCAGCACAAATCCCCCGCGCTGGTGCAGGAAACGACTATCCGGATCCGTCCGCGAACGCTTCTCCAGTTTGGGTAGCGATTCCAACTCCGCCGCTACATCCGTCCCTTTCCGCAGTTCTTCGCAGGCCGTCCCTACCGACGTGCCCGCTCCTTCATTGCCCTCATCGGCATCACAGGCCTTCTGCCAGCGACGCACCCGGCGCCGTTTTCGCGCTCGCTGCTGGCGCGCCTGCTCCACACGCTCCACCCGGTCCGCCGACGCATTGGCCTTCACTCGGGTGGAGTCGATCGCCACCGTCCCCATGCGCGCCAGACCCAGTCTTTGCGCCATTTCCAGAACCTGCACAAACACATCGTTGATGCCCCGGGCGTGCTTGCGCCGAAACTCATTTAATGCCCAATAATCAGGTCCTAACCCGCCGGCAAGGTAGCGCAACGCCAAATCCTCACGGATGCGCTGCTCCAATCGCCGCGAACTCGTCATCCCGAGCGCATACCCATACAGCCACACCTTCAGCATCATCGACGGGTGATACAGACGACCGCCTTCCTCGCTGTATACCTCCAAAAATCGCTTTAAGTCCAACCGCTCCACCACCTCGTGCACAAAAAAACACAGGTGATCGCCCCCTAATACCTGCTTCACATCCGGCGGTAGCAAGTACGCTTGGTCAGGGTTGTATTCCACGAATCGAGACATTCTTCCTTGTCTCCCAAATCACCTGTGGATTACAAGTTCTCACACAGACTCGTTAGTCCTGGGTTAGGTTCGATGCCATTCCAGCCCGACCGCAATCCCCGTCGCCATCCGCAGAAAAGTCCCGTAGGGACGGCTGAGAGTAGCCCAGGACGGACCCGGGTTTCCTGTGCAGGTTGGTGAGACCAAGAAGCCTCGTGCGGCTTTCCGTGAAGAAAGCCGCATACGCAGATCCATCCAGAGCAGCGTACAGGAAATCCGGGGTAAGTCCTGGGTAGGTTGGAAAAGCGTGACCAGTCCCGAAGGGGCGACTGAAAATTACCCAGGATGTAAGTCCTGGGTGACCTCGCACTCTACTCGAAAATTCCCTTGGGGAATAGCCCGACCCAGCACTGCGTACTGGGCCATTTTCAGCCGTCCCCTTCGACAAGCTCAGGGCAGGCTCTACGGGACTAGTCACGTTTCTCAAACCTAACCCAGGACTTACCCCGGATTTCCTGCATGCTGCTCTGGATGGGTCTGCGTATGCGGCTTTCTTCACGGAAAGCCGCACGAGGCTCCTTGGTCTCACCAACCTGCACAGGAAATCCGGGTCCGTCCTGGGCTACTCTCAGCCGTCCCTACGGGACTTTCATGATGCCTGCTTTAGTTCAAGTTTCAGGTAAAGCTACCTAGCGCTTACTTTGACCTCTAGACAGCTTCTTGGTCTTCTTCTTGTTGGAACCTCGGGGCACGGTACGCGCGCCCTTGGGTGCAGCTTTCTTGCGCGCCGTGCGCTTGATCTTCTTGCGTTCCAACTTATCTTCTACGCTCTTGGTATTGGCCATTATTTTCCTTGTCTACACTTTTTCCAGCTGAGCAAACTTTTCCACTAGCTTCTTCACGCCGAATTCTGCAAATTGTACCGTAATCTTCGCATCGTCACCGTCTCCCTCGCGGCGGAAGACGACGCCTTCTCCATATTTGGGATGACGAACGCGCTGACCGCTGCGGAATCCAGTCGCTCCAGTAGAGACGGGGATTTCCAGCTTCGGACGGCTCCCACTGCCCTTGCGCGAGGAGAAGAACTGGGCGATGTTATCCAACGAACCCGGCCCCGCTTGCGGCCGGTTGGCAGGCGGCGCAGTTCGGGAAACCGTTCGGGGACGCTGGTCCTCGTCTTCGTAACTGTAGTGTCCGGACGATTCCCACTCGTCGCCGCCGCGGGTCGAACCGTAGCGTGAACCGTAGGCGCCGCCGATCGAAGCTCGCTGGCCGCGGGTCAGGTCTTCGAGCAGATGGGGCGGAATCTCTTCGAGAAAGCGGGAGGGAATGCTGGATTCCGGCATGTCGTTACCGTATCTGCGGCGATAGCGAGCACGGGTCATCACCAGAGCATCCATAGCCCTCGTCATGCCCACATAGCAGAGCCGCCGCTCCTCTTCGAGTTCGTTGGGTTGATTGAGCGTCCGCGAATGGGGAAAGAGGCCTTCCTCCATTCCCGCCAGCAACACCAGGGGAAACTCCAGCCCCTTGGCTGAATGGAGGCTCATCAGCGTGACGCGGCTTTCGGGATTGTAACGGTCGGTGTCACTGACCAAGGCGGCGTGGTCGAGAAATTCGGACAACGTCTCCCCGCGCTGCTGCGCATCCTGGGCCGCGTTGGCGAGTTCCTTCAAGTTTTCAATGCGGGAGATGGCTTCGGGGGTCCCTTCGTCCTCCAGCGAGCGGATGTAGCCGGTGCGGTCGATGAGAAAGCGAATCAATTCGGGAAGCGTCGCCGCGTCGCCGGGCTTGCGGAATCCCTCATAGGCAGGCGCATCTACCGCGGGCACAGGGTGCAAATCCGTTTGCAGGGGCAGCGCCTGCTCTTCCGGGTCGGGCTCGGGATCGAGATCGCCAAAGTCGAAGCGGACGTCTTCCCAATCCCCCGAATCAGACCCGTCGACATCAGGGACAGTTGACTCCTGCACGGGGAGAACGTCTTGCGCCAGCTTTTCGGCGAAGCCGGGTTCGAGCAGGGCGCGGGCATCTTGAATCAAACGGCGGAACGTGTCTAACGCCATCAACGCGCGTTGCGGCAAGAGGCGCTCCTGCAGCGCACGTCCGATCGCTCCCCAGGTGCTCATGCCGGTCTCGAGGCTTAGCCGCTCCAGCACTTCCAGCGTGGTCTTACCGATACCGCGCGGCGGGGTGTTGATGATGCGCGCCAGGGCAATCGAATCATCCGGATTCTGCACCAGCTTGAGATAACTCAGCAGATCTTTGATCTCGGAACGGTCGTAGAAAGAGAAGCCGCCCACCATGGTGTAGGCGATTCCATAGCGGCGCAGCGCTTCTTCCACCAGCCGGGACTGGGAGTTGGTGCGGTAGAGCACGGCGGCCCGGGGCAGCTCCTGCTCTTGGCCCGCGCGGCGCATGTACTTCCCGATGTAATCGGCGATAAAGAGCGCCTCGTTTTCTCCGTCGGGCGCTTCGTAATAGCCGATCATTGCTCCGCCCTCGCGCGAGGTCCAGAGATTCTTGCCTTTGCGCTGCAGGTTGCGCGCCACCACTGCGGAGGCTCCCTCAAGAATCACCTGCGTGGAACGATAGTTTTGCTCCAACCGGATGGTCTTCGCTTCCGGGAAGTCTTTCTCGAACTCCAGGATGTTGCGGATATCGGCTCCGCGCCAGGAGTAAATGCTCTGGTCTTCATCGCCCACGACGCAGACATTGTGCTCGGCGCCGGCCAGCAGCTTCATCAGCTCGTACTGCGGCCGGTTGGTGTCTTGATACTCATCGATCAGCAGGTAGCGATAACGGCGGTTGTAGCGTTCCCGCACCTCGGCGGAGGAACGCAGCAGGCGCACCGCCTCGAGCAGCAGGTCGTCGAAGTCGAGCGCATTCGCCTTGCGCAGTTCCTTGCGGTAAATCTCGTAGATGTGCGCGATCCGTTCGCTCACCGGGTCGGTGGACTGCAAATAAATCTCCTGCGGGTCGAGCATATGGTTCTTGGCACAGGAGATGCGGGAGAGAACCGTACGCGGCGTCAACTGCTTGGTGTCCAGTCCCATACGGCGCATTGCCTGCTTGACGATGGCCTGCTGGTCGGCTTCGTCGTAAATCACGAAATTGCGAGTAAGCCCCTCATCGCCAATACGCAGCGCTTCGATGTCGCGGCGCAGAACGCGCACGCAAAAGGAGTGGAAGGTGGCCAGCAGCGGTTTGGCCAGAGAGCGATGTTCGAGCAGTTTGTCGACCCGTTCCGCCATCTCCGCAGCGGCTTTGTTGGTAAACGTGACGGCCAGGATGGCGTCGGGCGCCACATTCCGGACCTGAATGAGATACGCGATGCGGTGGGTGATTACCCGCGTCTTGCCGGAACCCGCCCCAGCGAGAATAAGCAAAGGACCATCGACGGCTTCGACAGCGGCGCGTTGCTGCGGGTTTAATTTATCGAGCAGATGTTGCAATGGCTGGTCTCTGAAGGGTGCGTTGATACTTTGGTTCGGCGGATGGTCGGGTGACGGGATGGGTTCTCTTCTACCAGTGTATCGCCCGGCGGCCTGTTCATAAATGTGTTGCAATCCTGGTATGCAGAGTAAGGCTAAGGAAATCGGGCGCAGGGTTTGCGTCTTTTGTGGATCGAGTCCTGGGGTGCGGCCGGAGTACCGCGCCGAGGCGGTAACTTTGGGGCGCCTGCTGGGAGAGGCTGGCCTGGGCTTGGTGTATGGCGGCGCGCAGGTGGGCCTGATGGGCGCTTTGGCAGACGCCGCGCTGGCTCATGGAAGCGAGGTCATCGGCGTCATTCCCCGGGCGCTGGCCGGAGTGGAAGTGGCACACCAGAATCTCAGCCGGCTGGTGCTGGTGGAAACCATGCACGAACGCAAAGCCTTGATGGCCCAGGAGGCGGATGCCTTTGTTGCCCTGCCCGGCGGTTTCGGAACCCTCGATGAATTTTTCGAGATCCTCACCTGGGCCCAGCTCGGGATCCATGCAAAACCGTGCCTTCTGGTGAACACGACCGGTTATTACGACCAACTGCTGAGCTTTCTCGGGATCGCGATCGATCAGGGATTCCTTAAGGCCGAAAACCGCGCCTACATTCACGTCGCCGCTAGCGCCGCCGAGGCTCTGCAATGTATGCAGCGACTATGGAAGACTCTGCCGGTCAGCCACACTCCTCCGGCCAAGCCTGCCCCCTAAGCCAGCACAGCTTCCGTCCTCTACTCGGCCATTTGCGGAGACAAGATCGGTGCGTACCCAGAAACCGGCTCCTGGTCGGCGGTTTGCGGGACTCTGAATTGTTTGCTGAGCGCGAGGCCTTGCTGTTGATACGAGGAGCCGATCGAGCGCCCGTAGACCCTTTCCGGCAGTTGTGCCATCTGGTGATAAATCAGCTTTCCCACCAGTTGACCATGTTCGAGAAGGATAGGAACCTCATGCGCCCTTACTTCCAGAACCGCCTTGGTGCCGGGAATTTCCCCTCGATCGCCGTATCCAAAACCAGGATCGAAGAATCCGGCGTAGTGGATTCGGAACTCCCCTATGGAAGGGTCGAACGGAACCATCTCCGCGGCGTGAGTCGGCGGGACGCGGATCCTTTCATGGGATGCCAGGATGTAGAAATCCCCGGCCTGCAGAGTCAGGTCCTTGGACTTGGAGCGCGGGATGACTTCCCAAAATTCTCCGATGTCGTAAGCGTTGACCTTGCCTAGATCGATCGCATGCCTGGTCTTCTTGGCCCGGTAAGCGATGATGTTGGACCCACTCCCCACCAGATCCACCGAAACACTGAGCCCTCTGTCGATTCTTGGGTCGATGGGACTACTATCCGCGTCGAAGGTCAGCTGCTCTTTTTCCGCGAGCCTTACTAGCTTGCCATCCGTGGCCTGAGGCTTTCCCCGCATGAGTCGCAACTGATTCAACTTCATCCCGGTTCTAACCCGGACGGGAAACGTGCGGGAGACGACTTCCAGGTAGAGTGCACCCTCGTAGCCTTTGGGGACGCGTTCGAATTCGATTCCCGGCTCCGTGATCAGTCTGGTGAAAACGTCCAAACGCCCGGTTGTACTCTTCGGGATTTGCAATCCCTGACACATCCGCCGGCAAGCGCAGGCTTTCCATCAGAGGAACGAGGAAGACGGAGCGTGGCTCCAAAACTGCGGAATCTTCCAGATCGATCTCCCGGATGAGCAGGTCCCTGATCTTGCCTTCGATGGGCGAGTGGCCAGGCAAAAAGCTGGCAGCAATCTGGAAGGCTTTCTTCCCCAATCGCAGGTCAATACTCGCCGGCTGGATCTGGTTGACGTCAAGGTCAGGGGCGATAATCGATCCGCTGTCGATTAATCCCTGGATTGCCTGGAAGGGCAAGATCCCTGTGGTCTCGCTCTTAGGCCGCGCGACCGGATCATCGACAAATGGGGTGTCTTTCATGCTCTGAATTTCCAGGTCGCTCGGCAATTTCACTCACTCTCTTGGATCTCTCCAGTAACTCTTATCCACCCTCAGATTACAGGCACCCCTAGACCAGGATGGCTGTGTAATTTGGGGTGACTTGTGTGGGTTTCTCCTTCGATGGCGCCTTCAGCGCGGCCCGGCTGCGCGGCACGGGCCGCACTGGCAACTGCGGCGAAGGTAATCCCAGGAATAGATCCCGCTCTGGTGGCCGTCATTCCAGCGAAAGCTGATAGCGTAGCGGCCGACGGGGGAAACCGACTCCGGCCGCGGCGGTGCTTTGTACATCTGCAGTAGCGTGGCCGGCTGCGGCTTGGGCTCGCCGGGTTTACGGCCGGTCGCTCCGCGCTCTTCGTGGCAGGTGGCGCAAGGGCAGGCATCGCGCAGCCAGGTGAAGTTCCAGCTGCTTTGGTGGCCGTCCTTCCAATCGATTTCCATGCCCGTGCCGGTCGTCTTTTGCACCCGGACACGGGCCGGCTCGATGGCCTCGCGAGGCAGATCGCGATGAGAGGTCTCTTGCGCCAGCCTCTGCGCCTCTTCCTCGCTGATAAATCGGATGCCTTCGTGGCTCATCGCTATCCCTTCTTCAAGAATACTGCTTCCAGAAGAAGTACGCAGCCATTCCCAGCCCGATCAGCACCACCAGCAAGCGCATGAACCGGGGATTCATCCGGCGCGCATACCGCGCTCCGAGATAACCGCCGAGCGCGGCGGCGATCATCATCAGCAGGCAGTACTTCCAGAGAATCTGCTTCTCCACAATGAAGGTGACCACGGCGATGCCGTTTGCGGTGGTGGTGGCGATTACCTTCAACGCATTGACCTGGTTGATGTTCTGGATGCCAAAGACGGCCAGCACGGACATCAGCAGAAAGCCCGCGCCGGCGCCGAAATAGCCGATGTAAAAGCACACCAGCACGACGCCGATCCATAGCGGGACGAGGCTGGGGCTGGGCTTGGCGCCGGCAGCACTCACGCGCGTGCGCTGCAGCCAGCTGGAGACCGGGCCGCTGGCAGCAAAGAGCCCGGAGGCGAGCAGCAACAGCCAGGGCACCAGCGCCATAAATGTGGCTTGGCCGGTATGCAGCAGGACTATGGCTCCCGTCACGCCGCCCAGCAGGGCGGCGGAACACACGGGGAGTACCAGCCGCAGGTTGGCCTTCAGGTCTTGCCAATACGCTGCGATCGAGGTGAACTGGCCGGGCCAGAGAGCAACGGTGTTGGTTGCGTTTGCCTGGATGGGCGGAACACCCACGCCAAGGAGCGCTGGAAACGACAAAAAGGAGCCGCCGCCCGCCATGGCATTCAGCGCGCCGGCGAGAAACGAAGCGATGACCAGCCAGGCGTGTTGCCAGTGAGGTCCGAATGGCATGAATTTTTATTCTACGGGGAGTGAAGGGGCCGGGCTTTAGCCCGTACATGGACTTTCCACATATCCAACACGAGAAGCTCATGTGAATACGGTGCTTGAGCTTTGTATCAGGGCACGACTTTAGTCGGGCCGTAAAGGATTGAAAGAGATTGGGCTTCAGCCCCTGCTGTGGCGCATCCGGCGCGAAATGCTCGTCCGAAGATAATTCTGCGCGGCAAAGTAGGAGTACACCTACCTGACAAGAAAGAGCCCAGGGGCTAAAGCCCAGATCTTGTTGGCCCTCAACGGCCCGACTAAAGTCGTGCCCTGATACCAAGCATGAGAGAGGCGACTACCAAAAAACCGCGTATTCCGAAGACTTGAACCTACCCTTGTCGTTGCTAGTCGACCTGCAGGATCAGGCACTTCAGATACTCGGTCTCAGGGATATTGAGGACCACAGGGTGATCTGGAGCAGCTCCGCGGCGTTCCAGAAGACGAACGCGGCGTTGCGCATCGCCGGCGGCGGCCGCCAGCACACCGTGAAACTCGTCCCAGGAAACGTGGTGGGAACAGGAGCAGGTCACCAGCGTTCCCCCCGGACGCAACATCTTCAGGGCGCGCAAATTGAGCTCTTTGTATCCGCGCAGAGCGCCGGCCACGGCGCGCTTGGACTTGGCAAAGGCGGGCGGGTCAAGCACCACCGTGTCGAAGGTATTGCCGGCGGTGCTCCAATCACGCAGAAGATCGAACGCGTTGGCTTCAATCCACTCCACCGGGGCCTGGATACGGTGCAGGTTGACCTCCAGGTTCTCCTCCGCCACCTCAAGCGCGGCACGAGAGGCGTCAATGCCGGTCACCCGGGAACAGGATCGGGCCAGGTGAAGGGCAAAACCGCCCTGGTACGTGCAGACATCGAGGGCCTCGCCACGGGCGTAGCGCGAGGCCGCTGCGTAGTTCAGGCGCTGGTCGAGGAAGGCTCCCGTCTTCTGCCCGGCGTTGGCGTCGTAGTGAAAGGCCAGCCCATTCAGGTGAAAGATGGTGGTCAGTTGGGCAATCGGCTCGGCAGTATAGAGCGGCGCCTCCGACGGCTGGCTGAGCTGCTCCAGTTCCCGGATGCGGGCATCGGACCGCTCCACGATCGTGAGCGGCTCAAGTTCCGACTTGAGGACGTCGACGATGACCGCGCGCACCTCGTCCCGATCGAGTGCCTTGGCGAGGATCTCGAACAGGATCAAGTCCCCATAGCGATCGACGATTAGGCCAGGGAGTTGATCGGCTTCACTGAAGACCAGGCGGCAGGCGTCGGTGCCCTCCTCCAGCATGCCCTGGCGTTGCTGAATGGCGTAGCGCAGGCGCTGATCGAAGAGTGCCAACCAGCCCTCATGCGTCAGATGAGGGTCGGAAGATACCATACGCAGCGCGATCTGCGAGGTGGGACTCCACAGCGCAGTGCCCAGGGGAAAGCCGCGATGGTCCGCGACCGGGAGCAGACCCGCTTCTGTCTCCACTAGGTGCTCAATATCTGAACGGTAGACCCAGAGGTGCCCTGCACGCAGGCGGTCGGCAGCCCGGCGGGAGATCGTGGCGACCGCAGCCTTGCTGGCCGGCGAAGATATGGGTTCACGGGACACAAATCATCTTCGCACGAGATTCATTGGGCCACCCCCCGCCGGCCGTATCGGGCTCTTAGGGTGTTTCACTTCTCCTCTATCCCAGGCAGGTTAGGCGAGTCAGAAGCGGTTGCTGATACACCCCAGAAGTGAAAATGCTTGGCCACCAGCCTATAATCAGGTATGGCGACTGTGCACTCTACGCCACTTGAACCTCCGGCGGATCCGGACATCCTGACGGCGAAGTTTGCCGAGCTGCTCGCGACCATCGGCAAGAATCGGCCGAGCGACGACACCGGCATCATTCGCAGAGCATGGGAGTTTTGTGTGCAGCACCACAGCGGGCAGCTCCGGGCTTCCGGGGAGCCGTATGTGCTGCATCCCCTGGAAGTAGCCCAGGTTCTAGCCGAGATGAAGCTGGACTCGACCGCGATCGCGGCCGGGCTCCTGCACGACGCCGTCGAAGACACACCCGTCACAACCGAAGACATCACTGAACAATTCGGGGAGCAGGTTGCGCACATCGTCGAGGGCGTGACCAAAATCGACAAGATCCAGTTCGCGAACCGCGAAGACCGCCAAGCCGAGAATGTGCGCAAGATGCTGCTGGCCATGGTCAGCGACGTGCGCGTGGTGTTGATCAAGATGGCGGACCGGCTGCATAACATGCGGACGCTGCAACACCTTCCACCCGAGCGGCAGGAATCAATCGCCCGGGAAACATTGGATATCTATGCCCCCTTGGCGCACCGCCTCGGCATGGGCAAAGTGCGCGGAGAGTTGGAAGATCTGGCTTTCCGTTACGTCGATCCTTTCGGCTATGACCAGGTTAAGAGCGCGGTGGATGCGGCGCGCGACGAAGATGAGCAGTTTCTCAACTCGGTCGAATCCCTGCTCAACGAACGGCTGCGCGAAAACAACATCAAGGCGCGCGTCGAATGGCGGATCAAGCGGCTCTACAGCATCTATCAGAAACTACAAAAACAAAAGATAACTGTCGACCAGGTCTACGACCTGCTGGCCGTCCGCGTGATCACCTCCACGGTACAGGACTGCTATGCGGCCTTTGGCCTGATCCACTCCATCTGGCGCCCGGTGCCGGGCCGCATCAAGGACTTTATCGCTATGCCCCGGCCGAATCTGTATCAATCACTGCACACCACGGTGATGGGCGAGGGAGGACATCAGTTCGAGGTCCAGATCAGGACCGAAGAAATGCACCGTATCGCCGAAGAGGGGATCGCGGCGCACTGGAAATATAAAGCGGCCGGCTCGCCCACCAACGCGCGCGATGAGCAACGGCTGGCCTGGGTTCGGCAGCTGGTCGAGTGGCAGCGGGAGATGACCGATCCCAACGAGTTTCTTTCCACGCTGAAGATCGATCTCTACCCGGAAGAGGTTTACACCTTTACCCCCAAAGGCAAGGTGGTTGTGCTGCCCAAGGATGCGACGCCGATTGACTTCGCCTATTCCATCCACACTGAGGTGGGCAATACCTGCGTGGGCGCAAAGGTGAACGGCAGGATGGCGCAGTTGCGCACCAAGCTGCACAACGGCGACATCGTGGAAGTGGTTACGCAGAACGGCCACACCCCCAGCCGCGATTGGCTTACCTTCGCCAAGAGCTCGCGGGCGCGTAACAAGATCAAGCATTGGCTCAATGAGCACCAGCGAGAGCGGGCGGTGGAAATCGGCAAGAAGCTGCTCGACCGGGAGGCGCGCAAGTACAAGGTGTCTCTCAGCAAGCTCACCGACACGGACTACGCCCGTGCGGCCAGCGAATGTGGCCTGGCGACGGCCAGCGACCTGATGGCGGCGATCGGCTTCGGCAAGTACTCGTCACGCCAGGTGTTGAACAAGCTTTCTCCGGGGTTGACCTCGCAGACCGGCCTCGAAGTAGAGCCGGGCAAGGACGCCGTGAGCGGCGCCATGTCGGAGGCGGTAAGACGTGTCCATATGCACGGCTCCGACTCGCTGCAGGTGGAAGGCCAGGACGACCTGCTGGTCTACCGGGCGCGATGTTGCAATCCCATCCGCGGCGAGGAAATTGTAGGCTACGTAACTCGCGGCAAAGGCGTGGCGGTGCATGCGCGCAGCTGCCCCAACGTACAGAACCTGCTCTACGAAAGCGACCGCCGCATCTCCGTGGAATGGGCACGGATGGTGGAGGAGAATGCCGGCCGCAAGATGACCTACCCGGTGAAGCTGACGGTATTTTGCGACGATCGCGCCGGCATGCTGAAGGAAATGACCGCCGTCATCAGCGACGACGGCACCAACATCCGCGGGGTCGATACCAAATCGACCGGCGACTCAGAAGCGGTGGTCGAATTTGTTCTGGAAGCCGAAGATATGCGGCACCTGACGCGTATTGTGAGCGGCCTGCGGCGGTTGCCGGGCGTTCGCGACGTGCAACGCGCACACAAGGTATAGCGGCGGCGGTCTGCGTCTGGTTCCCTCGCAAAGGACGGGTGCCCCATCCTCCGCGAGGGAACCAAGGACCTATTCCTTTTGGTTCTGCTTGGGCACCGTAGCCTTCAATTGGCTGACCGAAGTGGAAGATCGTTATCTCCGCAAATTTGCGTCCCCATGCCCAGGGCGGCGAGAATCACGGCATGAGCATTCTCGACAAATTATTGATTTCCTCAGAAGACGCACCTTCGGCCATCGGCCCTTATTCCCAGGCAGTGCTGGTCGGGAATCTGGTTTACACCTCCGGTCAGGTGGCCCTCGATCCGAAAACGGGACAACTGGTCGAAGGCGGAATTAAGCAGCAGACGGTTCGCGTGCTGGAGAATCTGAAGGCGGTCCTGGCCGAGGCCGGCAGCGACCTACGCCACGTCATCAAGACGACCGTCTTCCTCAAGAACATGGGCGATTTTGCGGCGATGAACGAGATTTATGCCCGCTATCTGGCGCCTGCGGGTGTCGTGGCGCCGGCACGATCCACAGTGGAAGTGGCGAGATTGCCCAAAGACGCCCTGGTGGAGATTGAAGTGATTGCGCAACGGTAGACCTCACGCCGCATCGAAAACCAAGGAGCAAAAGATAATGGAGAAAGAGCAAGTCGAGAAGATTGAGAAGACGGAAGCAGAATGGCGCGCCGAGCTGACCCCGGAACAGTATTACGTGATGCGGCAAAAGGGGACGGAACCGGCGTTTTCCGGCAAGCTCTACCGCAACCATGCGGACGGCACGTATCGTTGCGGAGCCTGTGGAGCCGAACTGTTCAGCTCCGACACCAAGTTCGAATCCGGCACCGGATGGCCCAGCTTTTCGTTGCCAGCCAACGCTGCGGCGGTCGATTTACATGAAGACAAGAGCTACGGGATGACGCGAACCGAAGTTACCTGTGCGCGTTGCGGAGCCCACCTGGGACACGTCTTCCCGGATGGTCCAGGGCCTGGCGGCCTGCGCTACTGCATCAATTCCTTGTCGCTTGGTTTCGAACCCAAAGATGCGGGGGAAAAGGAGTAACTAGGCCTTTACGACCTTGCCTGCTTTGATACAGCGGGTGCAGACGCGAATGCGCTTGTGCCCGCCGGGAACCTCAGCCTTGACTGGGCGGAGATTGACGTTCCAGCGGCGCTTGGACACATTGTGCGCATGCGAAATCTTGTTACCGAACTGCGGACCCTTACCGCAGATTTTGCAAATCTGAGCCATAACTCACTCCAATATCTAAACTTTTCGCATGGACGCGAACCTTCAGTATAGCTGGATCAGCGGCGGGCGACAACCTACCGGTGATGGGCAAACGCTATAGAATGCCAGTCAATGTCCAGCGACCCCGGGAAAGGATTCCGTGCGCCGTGGTTAGTCTTCTGGGTGGCCTTCGCGGTGCGCGTGCTTTACCTCACGCTGGCCCATACCTACCGCATCCGGCCTTACGACGACCACATGCTCTTCGGCGAAGAGATGGGGCGGATCGCACGGGCGCTGGCCACCGGCTTCGGCTTCGCTGATCCCTTCAGGGGACACACCGGCCCAACCGCCTGGGTAGGACCACTCTTTCCCCTGATTTTGGGCGGAGTGTTCAAGGTCTTCGGCGTCTTCACCGCACAGTCGGCGTGGGTGATCCTCACCATCAACAGCCTCTTTTCTGCGCTGACGGCGCGTACTACCTGGGAGATCGCGGCCCGGTGCTTCAACCAGAAGGTGGCCCTGTGGTCGGCCTGGATCTGGGCTCTTTATCCAGCCGCCATGCAGTATGCTGTCCGCTGGGTGTGGGACACCTCGCTCACCACGTTCCTGTTCTCCTGGGTGCTGGTGGTGGCGCTGCGCATGCGCACTCCGGATGCATCCGGTATGACCACCGACCGCTGGGCGTTGCTAGGACTGGCTTGGGGGCTGACCGGCCTTAGCAATCCTGCGCTGCTGATCTTCCTGCCCATTTGCGGGCTTTGGGTGTTGGCCGGAGCGCCGGACTGGAAGCGCCAAGCGGGCGGAGTACTGCTGGCAGCCGTATCGTTTACCGCCTGCCTTGGCCCGTGGACCTGGAGGAACTGGGCAGTCTTCCACCACTTCGTGCCCACCCGAGGGAATTTTGGCGCCGAACTGTACCTGGGCAATGGGCCCGGGTCGACCGGGTTGTTGATGGAGTACGACCACCCGATCCAGGCGCCCGACCAACTGCGCCTGTACACAGGGATGGGTGAAATTGCCTACTCCAAGATGCGCGGGGAACAGGCTTGGGCGGCAATGCGCGCAGATCCCGGCCACTTTGCCGGAAATACTTTAAAGCGGGTGTTCTTCTTTTGGGGAGGTGTTCCCCACCCGGCAAGCGCTACGCCCTGGGTGGAGTACGCGCGCAGTCTGAATTTCGTTTTTGCCAGCGTCTGCGGGTTGCTAGGGCTCGCCCTGGCGTTGCGGCGCAAGGCCCCGGCTGCCGGATTATTGGCGTGGGCCTTCCTGCTGTTGCCTCTGGTCTATTACGGCGTGGCCGCCCATGCCCGCTTCCGTCACCCGCTGGAACCTTTGATGGTGGTTCTCGGTGTGTACCTCTTCCAGTCCGCGCAATATTGACCAAAACAGGCGGAAAACGTAAGATTAAATGGTTTGGGACGGTCTGCTCACCCGCTTTCCCTTGGGTTTGAGCACATCCAGCGATCCTGTATTCTGCCCAGCAATTTTGTGACGCCGGTGTGGCTCGGCGTGGAGGATATTTATGTACGCGGTGATCCGCACAGGTGGTAAGCAGTATCGCGTCGCTCCCGGCGACGTGGTCCGAATTGAAAAGGTCGCGGCCGAGATCGGCAATGCGGTTGAGTTTAGGAACGTGCTGGCCTTTTCCGAGGGGTCGTCGCCTATCGTCAAGCCCACTGAGGGCAAGGTGCTGGGCACCGTGGTCAGCGAAGGACGCGGGGACAAGATCCTGGTCTTCCACTTCAAGCGCAAGAAGCAGTACAAGAAGCTGCAGGGGCATCGCCAGGCCTACACTTCGGTTCGCATCAACAGCATCGAGGTCGACGGATTCACCTACGATAAGACCGAAGCAAAGGTTGCGCAGTAGCTCTCCGAGAGACAAATTTTCTGATTGAGGATTAAGCAATGGCACATAAGAAGGGCTTAGGCAGTTCTAAAAACGGTCGCGACTCAAACGCTCAGCGACTGGGCGTGAAGATCTTTGCCGGCCAGGTGGTTCCCGGTGGTTCCATTATCGTGCGCCAGCGCGGCACCCGGTTAAAGGCCGGATTGAATGTCGGCCGGGGCAAGGATGACACCCTCTATGCGGAGATTTCGGGTAAGGTGAACTTCAAAGACCGCGGCAGATTGGGCCGTTTTGTCTCTGTGGAACCGGTAGAAGCTGCAGCCGCCGCCAAGTAACGCGAAGCACACAAATAAAAAAGCCATAACGGAAACACCGTTATGGCTTTTTGTCTTTGGCTTAGAAGTTAGCTGGCTACATGGAGCGAGTTCTTGATCAGGATGCGGTCAACGACCTTCTCAACATCCTGTAGGAAGAAGCTGTTTGTAGGGGCAGCAATGGCGACCGGGACCCGGCCTCCGCTCTGACCGAGTGAAGTAGCGATTTCGTTCCAACGCCCCAGAGGCGACGAGGGATCGAGGACTGCAGCCTGGCGAGCCGGTTCCCGCTGCAGGAAGTAGGCCGACCAGACAACCAGCGTCAACAGGCTGGTGCCGGTGGTCACTACGCTTAGGGTCGAGCTCATCATGTTGTGTGCGAAGCGGAGAAATGCCGCAGAGAGAATCAGATCACTCGCCGCCATGATGCCGAACCCAAAGCTGATGCCAAACACCCGGCTGCGGTAAGAAAGACCAAGCTTTCCCGCCGCGATCATGAGGAAGAGCAGAAGACTAAGGATGAAGATACTTTCGCAGCGCATCGCCTGGGCGACGACCGCGAGGAGAAACCTGTCCCCTTTGCCACCGGGCACAAGCAATGCCGCCAAGGCGGCAACAAACGAGATGCAGGCAACCCAGCGAAAGGATATGGTACCCAGCCATCTTCAGGCCGGGAAAGGGATCCACGGCGAACTGAAACATCTCCTGGATAACCAGGAAGACGACGACGGCGCCCGCGACGTAGCTTACCCAGTAAGTATAGAAGTACAAGGCGTAAGCAGTTGCGTTGTCAATCGTGACGAAGCGGTGGATTTGCAGTAATAGGTAGAGGACTACAGAGGACCCGAGCCGAAGCGCAACGTAGCCAAAAAGCGCCGGGAAGCGCTTCTGTTCCCGAGATCTGAGCAGAGCTATCAAGGCTACCGCCAAGAGGATAGGCTCTGCCGCGTACAAGATGGTGAGGGCTACGCTCGTCATCACAACACCCCTTCCGAGTCTTGAGAATAGCTCGAAACGGGATGCTGCTCAACCCAAGAAAACTCAATAACCTAGCACTTTTGTGCTACGCCTGCATCGTTTGGGTACTGACGTGGATACGTATTAGTACTGTGAATTCGCGCTACAGTGCGCAACCTGTACTGGGAGGGCAGCTTGGCACCGGCATAGCGTGAGAAATGACCAGGCTGTGATTCGCGGGAAGCGAAACTGTGTGCTTGGTAGTTACCGCACTGGCAACGAAGCCAGCGAATATGACGGAGAAGATGGATGCATGAACGACGAGTTTCATAAACTGGTTACCTCCGGGGGTAGGTGTTCCTATTCAATGTAGAAGAACGAGTGTAGTCAGAGTATAGTTCGCCGAATTCTCCAGCTCTGCGTTTTCAGCGATATTAGAGGGTATCTACTCTTTACATTACCAGAGTACCCATTAATTGCAAGCTCAGAGTAACTCAAAATTGGGTTACTTCAGCATCCGTCTAAAGATGTAAAGTGATCACCTAGGTACCGCGATTCATTGAGTGAATCAGCAATCAGCAGTTCCCCGCCAGCTCGCCGCGAACCCGTCTGTACAGTCGAAATGGGGCCTCGAAACGTGGTAAACTGTATGTAGTCAAGTGCAGCCAACCCCTGCACTTTCAAGATGTTATTTCCAATCGGGCGCTTCGCGCCGAGAGCCGCTCGCAGAGCTTTGCCGTCCGGAGTTGCATGTCCACAAAAGAAGTTGCCGTTCCCGCCGCTATTCCCCCTGCTGCTATGCGTGAGACTTCGCCGTTAGAGCGCACGTACACCGGGGACAACATCAAGATTCTGGAGGGTTTGGAGGCTGTCCGCCTGCGTCCCGCGATGTACATCGGGTCAACCGGCGACCAAGGCCTCCACCACCTGGTCTACGAAGTGGTCGATAACTCAGTCGACGAGGCGCTGGCCGGCCATGCGACGCATGTAGACGTAACCATCCATATCGATAACTCCATCACCGTGACCGATGACGGCCGGGGCATTCCAGTGGACGATATGGATGTCCCGGGAGGCGAGCGGATGCCTGCCCTGCAGGTGGTTCTGACCAAGCTGCACGCCGGGGGCAAGTTCGATTCGTCCACCTATAAGGTTTCAGGCGGACTCCATGGTGTCGGCGTCTCCTGCGTGAACGCGCTCAGCGAAGAGCTTGACGTCGAGGTCTGGAAAGACCAGCACACCTATGAGCAGTCTTACGCCAAGGGAGCGCCGGTTACCAAGCTCAAGCAGACCGGCACCACCAAGAAGCGGGGCACGAAGATCCACTTCCTGCCCGATCGCTCCATCTTCACCGTGACCGAATACAACTTCGACACCCTGGCCCAGAGGCTGCGCGAGCTTGCCTTCCTCAATAAGGGTCTGGAGATCAAGTTGGTGGACGAGCGGACCACCGACCCCAAGACCGGAGAGGCCAAGCGCTCCGAGTTCAAGTATGCGGGGGGCATCGCCGAGTTCATCAAGCACCTGAATCGCGGCAAGCAGGTACTGCACGAGAAGCCCATCGTCATGGAATCTTCCCGTGATGGGATCGAGCTGGACATCGCCCTGCAGTACAACGACAGCTATTCCGAGGCCGTATTCAGTTTTGCCAACAACATCAACACGGTTGACGGCGGTACCCATCTTTCCGGCTTTCGCACCGCGCTGACCCGCACCATCAATACCGCGGGACAGCAGATGGGGCTGTTCAAAGACGTGAAGGAGAATCTCTCCGGCGACGATGTGCGCGAGGGGCTGGTCGCGGTGGTCAGCGTGAAGCTGCCTCAGCCGCAATTCGAAGGACAGACCAAGGGTAAGCTCAACTCCGATATTGCCGGCACGGTGCAGGCTTTCGTCAATGAACGCCTGGGAATGTTCTTCGAGCAGAATCCTCCGGTCGCAAAGAAGATCATCAACAAGGCGATTGAAGCTGCACGCGCACGCGAGGCAGCCAGGAAAGCACGGGACCTGACCCGGCGTAAAGGCGCGCTGGATGGCGGTGGCTTGCCCGGCAAACTGGCCGATTGCAGCGAGCGCAACCCAGATCGCTGCGAGCTGTACCTGGTCGAGGGCGAGTCCGCCGGCGGGACGGCTAAGCAGGGACGGGACCGGAAATTTCAGGCGGTGCTGCCACTCAAGGGCAAAATTCTCAACGTAGAGAAGGCCCGCTACGACAAGATGTTGGGCCATGAAGAAATCCGGGCCATGATCACCGCCCTGGGCTGCGGCATCGGGAAAGAAGACTTCGATCCTTCCAAGTTGCGCTACGGCAAGATCATCCTGATGACCGACGCCGACGTAGACGGCTCCCACATCCGCACCCTGCTGCTGACCTTTTTCTTCCGCCACATGGTCGATCTGATCCGCCGTGGGCACGTGTACATTGCCCAGCCGCCTCTCTACCGGATCAAGAAGGGCAAATTCGAGCAGTACATCAAGGATGACCGCGAATTCGTCAAGGTGATGATCAAGCGCGCCTCCGAGGGCATGGGATTGCGCTACGGTACAGCGGGCAAGAGGCTGGAGGGCAGCGCGTTGACCAAGTTCATGGGTCAACTCAACGACTACCTGGGCGTCTTTGAAAAGGCTAACAAGCACCTGCGCAATCAGGAAGTTACGGAATTGCTGCCCAAGTTCGAGCTAATGAAGCGGGCGGACTTCGAGGGTGACGGGGCGGTGCCGCCGAAGCTGGCCAAGCTACACGCCGAGCTGGTGAAAATGGCCAAGCGCTGTGAGTTCAAAGCGGTGGCTGCTCCGCGCTACGAGGAAGAACACCGCACCTGGTCGGTGAGCTTCACCGACAGCCAGGGCGCCGAGCGCCGGGTGGACTGGACCCTGGCCTCCTCGCCGGAGTATCGGCAGATGATGGCCAAGTACGGGCTGATTCGCGAGGAACTGAGCGCCACCGTTCGTGATCGAGTACGCCAAGGCAGCTGAAGCCGAGGAGGGTGAGGCGGAAGCCGCGGCCCCGGAGGCAGCCGCCAAGCCGAAGAAGGCAAAGCGGGCACCCCTGGATCCCGTGACCAAGCAGTCGGCCCGCGAGGTCTTCGAGTACGTGATCGAGCAGGGGCGGCGAGACTACGACGTCCAGCGCTACAAGGGCCTGGGCGAAATGACCTCGACCCAGCTATGGGAAACCACCATGGATCCCGACCGGCGCACCCTGCTCTCCGTCAAGCTGGAGGATCTGGCCGAAACGGAGTCGATCTTCAGCACGCTCATGGGCGAGGACGTCGAAGCACGGCGTAAGTTCATTGAAGACAATGCGTTAGACGTGAAGAACCTGGATATCTAACGTTCTCTCAATGGAGAGGAGGCTGCGGCGCCCTCTCCATTGATCTACTATCCGGGCATGGCTCTGCTCGAAGTACAACAACTCACCAAAAACTATGCAAGGCGCTCGGGATGGCGCGGTACCCGCGAGCAAAAGTGCGTCGTGGACCGAGTCTCCTTCTCCATCACCCGGGGCGAGACTCTGGGGCTGGTAGGTGAATCCGGCTCCGGCAAGAGCACGGTCGCACGGATGGTCCTGGGGCTGATACCGCCCTCTTCTGGAAGGGTTTACTTCGACGGACAAGAGGTGATCGGCGATGGGTCGGGCACCGAGCTGCGCACTTTGCGGCGCAGGATGCAGCCGGTTTTCCAGGATCCCTTCGCGGCCCTCAACCCACGCATGACGGTGGCCGAGATTATTGCCGAGCCTTTCCGCATCCACCGCGGCGACGCGGCGAGCCGGCCGGCCGAAGATGCGAAAGCCCTGCTGGCCGAGGTCGGCCTGGATGAGTCTGCCCTGCGCCGCTATCCCCATGAGTTCTCCGGCGGTCAACGGCAGCGGATCAACATAGCCCGGGCCCTTGCGCTCCGCCCTGAACTGCTCCTGCTCGATGAGCCGGTCTCCGCGCTGGACGTGAGCGTGGGGGCCCAGATCATGAACCTGCTACGGCATCTACAGCAAACATTCCATTTGACTTACCTCTTCATTTCCCACTCCATGCCCCTGGTGCGCTATCTCTCGACCAATATCGTCGTGATGCGAGCCGGGAGGGTGGTTGAGGCTGGGACGTGTGATCAGATTTGCCAGTTTCCCGGCGAGGCTTATACCAAGGCTCTTCTGGAAGCTACGCCGGAACTTCCGAGTTGATCACAATATGATGTAAAGTACACTCATATTTTATGATTCATTTATGCTATGATTGTCATCAAAGGAGTGGCTGACAACTCAGCCGACACTCGGAGGACATGTATGACAATTACTCGCTGGGAAGCGTATCGCGACGTGGTGGCATTGCAGAATCGGATGAATAGCCTTTTTCAAGACTTCTCCCGCAACGGTTCGGGAGAGAACGAGCCGGTCACGGCTGCGGGCTTCGTGCCCCCGGTTGACATCTACGAGGACGAGCACAAGCTGGTGCTCAAGCTCGAAATCCCCGGCATACGCCAGGAGGATCTGGATGTCCGGATGGAAAACACGACCCTGTCGATTAGGGGAGAACGCAGCTTTCGAGACTGAGGGCAAGGAAGAGAACTTCCATCGCGTAGAGCGCCGTTACGGCAGCTTCTATCGTGCCTTCACGGTTCCCAACACCATCGACCCGGAAAGCATCAAGGCTGAATACGACGCCGGCGTCCTGCGTTTGGAACTGCAGAAGCGTCCGGAAAGCAAACCCAAGCAAATCAAGGTAAACGTCAGGTCAGCCAAGCAGCTGAACCAGAATCAACAGGCAGCACCCGAGACTGCCAAAACCGCGTAACTTTTAATCGCTGGGATTCGAGTTCGCCCCGGCCATTACCCGGGGCGAACTCCCAATTTTAGGCGCTGAGCTTGCGCGCCACCTCTTCGCTAAGCAATACCAAGATCAGAAGATCAAAAGACAAATTGAAGACCAGGCTTATCCACACCAGGGCGAGGACCGCCCTTGCTTTCGCGCCACACGCGAGTTCAGGATTATCTGGTCAGTCAGGAAAACACGAATATGGCAATACGTTGGGATAAGTTCACATTGAAATCGCAGGAGGCGATCCAGAAGGCCAGCTCGCTGGCCAATGAGAATGGCCAGCCTGAGGTGCAGCCGATGCATCTGCTGATGGCTCTGCTGGAAGACAAGGAAGGCATCATCATTCCCCTGCTGCAGAAGGTAGGAATCCCGACCGAGCAGATGCTGGCCAGTGCCCGGCACGCCATCGCAGGCATGCCCAAAGTTTCCGGTGCAACCTCAGAGCCGGGACTTTCTTCGGCGATGCAGCGGGTGCTGAATGACGCCTCGAAAGAGGCGCAAGACTTTAAAGACGAGTACGTTTCGACCGAGCATTTGCTCTTGGCGCTGGCCCAGCTCAAGAAAGATCCGGCGCAGTTGCTGCTGGCCTCGATGGGCGCCACGCGGGACGCGATCCTGCAGGGATTGACCTCGGTGCGCGGCAACCAACGAGTGACCGATCAGAGCCCTGAAGGCAAATACCAGGCGCTGGACCGTTACGCCAAGGACCTGACGGAACTGGCGCGGCGGGGAAAATTGGATCCGGTCATCGGCCGCGATGAAGAGATTCGCCGCGTGATCCAGGTGCTTTCGCGCCGCACCAAGAACAACCCGGTGCTGATTGGCGAGCCCGGAGTGGGCAAGACCGCCATCGTCGAGGGTTTGGCGCGGCGCATCGTCTCCGGCGATGTGCCGGAATTGCTGCGCGACAAGCGCGTCATCTCGCTCGATCTTGGCTCCATGCTGGCGGGAGCGAAGTATCGCGGTGAGTTTGAAGACCGCCTCAAGGCGGTGCTCAAGGATATTCAGGAGTCCAACGGTCAGGTCATCCTCTTCATCGATGAACTGCACACCCTGGTCGGGGCAGGCGCGGCAGAAGGCGCCATCGACGCTTCGAATATGCTGAAGCCGCCGCTGGCACGGGGCGAGTTGCGGGCTATCGGCGCGACCACGCTGAACGAATACCGCAAATACATCGAAAAGGATGCGGCGCTGGAGCGGCGTTTCCAGATCGTCTTTGTGGGCGAGCCCAACGTGGAAGACACGATTGCGATTCTGCGCGGTCTCAAAGAGCGCTACGAGGCTCACCACAATGTCCGCATCAAGGACTCGGCCATCGTGGCCGCGGCCACGCTTTCGCACCGTTACATCTCTGACCGCTTCCTGCCTGACAAGGCGATCGACCTGGTGGACGAGGCAGCGGCATCGCTGGCCATCCAGATCGGCTCGGTGCCGGTGGAGATCGACCAGTTGGAGCGGCAGATGATCTCGCTGGAGATTGAACGCACGGCGCTCAAGCGGGAGAACGACAGAAATTCGAAAGAGCGGCTGGAGATTGTAGTGCGGGAACTTGCCGCGCTGAAGGAAAAGGCCACGGGACTGCGCGCACGCTGGCAGACAGAGCGCGAAGCCATTACGCGGCTGACCGAAGTGAAGAAGAAGATCGAAGCGCTGCGCTTTGAGATGGAAGAGCAGACGCGGCGTGGCAATCTGGAGCGCTCGGCGGCTATTCAATATGGCGAACTTCCCCAGCTCGAAGCAGAGTTGAAGCGTCTGAACGACAAGCAGGACGGCGCCGAGGCCGGCCGCCTCTTGAAGGAAGAGGTCGACGAGGAAGACATTGCCAGGATCGTGAGCAAGTGGACCGGCATCCCCGTGGACAAGATGCTGGAAGGAGAGGTGCGCAAGCTGGTGGAGATGGAAGGCCGCCTGCGCGAGCGGGTGGTCGGCCAGGATGAGGCGCTGGAGATTGTGGCCAACGCGATCCGCCGCTCACGTGCCGGGCTGAGCGACCCTAAGCGGCCGATCGGCTCCTTCCTCTTCCTGGGGCCAACCGGGGTGGGCAAGACCGAGACGGCGCGCGCCCTGGCGGAGTTCCTCTTCGATGACGAGCAGGCCATGGTTCGCATCGACATGTCGGAGTACATGGAGAAACATGCCGTCGCCCGGTTGATCGGGGCGCCTCCTGGATATGTGGGCTACGACGAAGGCGGGCAGCTGACCGAGGCAGTACGCAGGCGGCCCTACTCCGTGATCCTTTTCGACGAGATCGAGAAGGCGCATCCGGATGTGTTTAATGTCCTTCTGCAAGTGCTCGATGACGGACGGCTGACGGATTCGAAAGGCCGCACGGTGGACTTCAAGAACACGGTGCTGATCATGACCTCGAACCTGGGAGCGCATCTGTTGCAGTCGGAAAACCTGGAGAGCGAATCCGCGTTTGAAGCGGCACGCGAGCAGGTGATGCAACTGTTGCGGCAGAGCTTCCGGCCGGAGTTTCTCAACCGTGTAGACGATGTCGTCATCTTCCGTCCGCTGGGAGAGGAGCAGTTGTCACACATTGTCGATCTGCGGCTGGCCGATCTGCGCAAGCTACTGGAACCGCGCAAGATCACGCTTGAGCTGACTGAAGGCGCGCGGCATCAGTTGATGCTGACCGGATATGACCGCCAGTATGGGGCTCGTCCGTTGAAGAGAGCGATCCAGCGCTTGATCCAGGATCCGTTAGCGATCAAGATTCTGGATGGCGAGGTGCTGCATGGCGATCACATCCGGGTGGATGCCGATCCGTTGAAGAACCGGCTGCTCTTCGAGGTCGAGGGCAGGACTGTCGGGGCCTGATCAGGAGGTAGAGAAACCGCAAGTCCCTCCGCTTCGTAAACGAGGAGTGGGATTTTTATATGGCGACGTGCGCCTGAAGTGCCATTACTGAAGCCGTCCCTGCGAGATTCGACCGGATTGCAGACGCGGATAGTAATTCTCTCAAATGCGCTTGGGGGCACTCCAATTACAACTCGATGCGCCAGATCGGCCCGCACGTGATGACAATCCTCATGTAGTATCCCGCTTCGCCGAGCGCAGCGCAGTGGAGGGACCTGCGGTTTCTTGTTGCTTAGACCCACTCGCCTTTGCGCATCAGCGGCTCCACGGTGCCGGTGGCCGTGATGCCGTCCAGATCGATCTCGCTCGACCCGATCATCCAATCCACGTGGATCAGGCTTTCGTTCGCACCCCTGGCCGCAAGTTCTTCCGGTTGAGCTGGTCTCCATTCTTCACGCAAGTGCTGTAGGCCTGTCCCAGGGCGATGTGGCTGGCCGCGTTCTCATCGAAGAGCGTGTTCAGGAATAGCAGCCCGCTGCTGGCAATCGGCGAGGAGTGCGGCACCAACGCTACCTCACCCAGACGCCGCGCTCCGTCATCGGTATCGATCATTCGCTGCAGCACTTCCTGTCCCGCGGATGCCTTGGCGTCGACTACACGGCCGCCTTCAAAGCGCACCGCAATCTTCTCTATCAGCGTGCCCTGGTGGGAGAGTGGCTTGGTGCTGGTCACCGTGCCTTCTACGCGGTCTTTGTGCGGAGTGGTGAAGACCTCCTCCGTCGGCATATTTGGGATGCAATAGGCGCCGGTGCCGGCCTGCGTGCCTCCGCCCATCCACAGATGATCATCCGCCAGTCCCACGCGGAGATCGGTCCCCGGGCCACGGAAATGGAGCGTAGCGTAACGCTTCTCGTTGAGCAGATCCGCGCGCCGATGCAGCCCGGCGTCGTGTTGTTTCCATCGTGCGATGGGATCGTCTGCATCCACCCGTGACGCGGCAAAGATCGCGTCCCACAGCTTGGCCATCGCCTGATCAGGGGGAAGATCGGGAAATACCGCTGCCGCCCATGCCGGCGTGGCGCAGGCAACGATGGTCCAATTGATGTCATGGCGGGTGATGAGTTCGATGGCCGGACGATAGGCTTTGGACACTGCGCGGTTTGCCCGGCCAACTTTCTCCGGATCTTCCTTCGACAGCAGGGATGGGTTTCCGCCGGCAATGGCAAGCCGCGCGGCGCCGTTGCGAAATGCCGCCGCCATTCCCTCGTAGAGCCATCCCGCGGCGGTATCGAAGCCCGCATCCTCGGCGTATCGATAACGCAACAGCGTCGACTGCTCATCGGTGAACAGAGTGGTCACGAGCGAGGCGCCGGCCTTGTAGGCCTGCTCGGTGATCAAGCGGGCCAGCGGCAAAGCATCGAGTGATGCCGTCATGACCAGTTCCTGGCCACGCTCGAGTCCCAGGCCGGCGTTGATTGCAACCTGGGCCAGGCGATCCAGTTTCTGCTCAAAGGTCAAAGATGTTTTTGGAAGTTCCGTTATGGTGCCCATGAATCCCTCGTATCTCCCTATTATCAACCAATCCCCTTGCATGTGCCTGCAACACGCGAGGGATCCCCTGTAGATCGTGAACCACGCTGACGGATCGCCAGTCGCGGAGCAGCGCTTCGACGGCTGGCTGCTGGCCGAAGCCGATTTCGAGCAGCAGCCACCCCCCGGGCTTGAGCACCTTGCGGGCCTGCGGGATCAGGCGCTCATAGACTTCCAGACCCGTAGGCCCAGAGTAGAGCGCGGAGTGCGGCTCGTAGTCAGACACTTGGGGCTCCAGGACCTCTCCTTCTGCGATGTATGGAGGATTCGATACGACAACGTCAAAGTCCGCGCCATCGACGGCCGCCAGCAAATTGGATTGCAGGAACGTCACCCGCTCGAGCACCCCATGCCGCTGGGCATTGCGGCGCGCGACTTCGAGCGCTGCAGGAGAAAGATCCACAGCAGTCACGTGGGATCGCGGCCGGGCATGCGCCAGCGCTACCGCGATGGCGCCCGAGCCGGTTCCCACGTCAACGATGCGCGCATTCGCTTCGAGGCCAATGTGCTCCAGGGCTGCTTCCACCAGGTGCTCGGTTTCCGGGCGCGGGATCAGGACATCCGGGGTCACTTCGAAGAGCAAGCCGAAGAACTCCTGCGAGCCGGTGATGTACTGCATGGGCTCGCTGGCCAGGCGCCGCCTGAGGAAGCTTTCCAACTGATCCGATTCAGCCGGGGAGAGGAGACGCTCGGGATGAGTCAGCAGGGCTGTCTGGTCGCATCCCAGCACATGCGCAAGCAGCACTTCGGCGTCGCGGCGCGGATTGCGTGAAGTAGCGGCCAGGCGAGCGCGAGCCGCTTGCAGAGCCTCGCCGGCGCTGGCCGGCATGTTATGCCACAGTGGCTGTTTCAGCCTTGAGACGCTCGGCCTGGTAGTGCGCGATCAGGGCGTCGATGGTCGGCTGGAGCCTGCCTTCCATGACTTCCGCGAGCTGGTGGTTGGTCAGACCGATACGGTGGTCGGTGAGCCGGTTCTGAGGGAAATTGTAGGTGCGGATCTTCTCGCTGCGATCGCCGCTGCCCACCTGCTGCTTGCGCTCTTTGGCCAGCGCCTCCTGCTGCTTGTCCATTTCCACTTCGTATAGCCGCGCCCGCAAAACGCGCATGGCCTTCTCGCGGTTCTTGATCTGCGATTTCTCATCCTGGCAGCTCACCACCGTATTGGTAGGCAGGTGGGTGATGCGCACCGCGGAATAAGTGGTGTTGACCGATTGCCCACCGGGGCCGGAAGAGCAAAAAGTGTCGATGCGAATGTCTTTCGCCTCGATCTTCACGTCGACATCTTCGGCTTCAGGCAAAACCGCGACGGTAATGGCCGAAGTGTGGACCCGGCCCTGGGTCTCGGTGGCGGGCACGCGCTGCACCCGATGCACTCCGCTCTCGTACTTCATCTGCGAGTACACGCGCTTGCCCTCAATGATCGCAATCACTTCCTTGAGGCCGCCAACCCCTGATTCGGACTGGGAAAGAACCTCCACTTTCCAGCGATGCTGTTCAGCAAAACGCGAGTACATGCGGAAAATCTCGGCAACGAAGAGAGAAGCCTCGTCTCCTCCGGTGCCGGCGCGGATCTCCAGGATGACGTTCTTCTCGTCATTGGGATCCTTGGGCAGCAGCATGACCTTGATTTCTTCTTCCAGGGCGGCAGCTGTGCTCTCCAGGCGAGTGAGCTCCTCCTGCGCCATCGCCGCAAGCTCGGGATCGCTCTCGTTCAGCATGCCTTTGGCATCGACAATTCCCTGCTGCGCCTGCTTGAGTTCACGATACTTTCCCACAACCGCTTCGAGGTCGCGATGGGCCTTGGCGGTCTTGTGATACTTTTGCTGGTCGGTCACCAGCTGCGGGTCGGCGAGCTGCCGCCCAAGGTCTTCATAACGGTTTTCAATCTGTTCCAGGCGATCCAACATGATAGGGTTCCTTTCCGGTCAACTTCTGAGTTTCGGGACGAAACAAAGAGACATACGGCGGCGGGAGCCGCTAGGAAAGAGCGTGCCGGACAGGAACCGTATTGGCGACGCGATGAACCATTTGCCCTATTTTATCAGGTTCGGCCGCCCTTGCATCTCAATGGGAACCTGACCATGCATGCCCTATTTACCCAATTCGCAGAGCTGTGCCAGCGCCTGGCCGAAACCGGCAGCAAGCTGGAGAAGCGCGCGCTCATGGCCGAGTATCTGCGCCCCCTCCCGGTGCCTGAGGCCGGACTGGCGGCGCTGTACCTGGCCGGAGTGCCCTTCCCGGAGACGGATGGGCGCGAATTGAAGGTGGGCGGGGCGGCGCTCAGCCGCGTCCTCGCTGAGCTCTCCGGGGCCAGCCAGGCCGCCATGCATGCCGCTTACCTGCGCCATGGGGACCTGGGCGGCGCTGCACAAGACCTTTTGCAAGGACGAGCAGCCGCGGCGTCGACCCTTTCGCTGCCCGAAGTGGCTGAGGCCTTTGCCGCCGATCGCCGATGCCGCAAAGCCGGCCAGGAAACAACAAATCACGCTGGACCTGCTCAAGCGGGCCACGCCGCTCGAGGCCAAGTACCTGATCAAGATCATCCTGGGGGATATGCGCACCGGCATCCAGGTCAGCCTGGTGGAGGAGGCGATCGCCGCCGCTTACAGCGCCTCCATTGGCGACGTACGACGGGCCAGAATGCTGAATGGCAATCTTCCCGAGGTGCTGGAGCTGGCCGCCAGCGGCCGGCTGGCCGAGGCGCGGATGAAGCTCTTTCATCCCCTCGGCTTCATGCTGGCCAGCCCGGTCGAGACGGTAGAGGAGGCCTTGCAGCGGTTCACTACTGAGGTAGCCGAAGAAGCCAAATCTGACTTGAGCGAGGTGCACCCCGACGAGCCGGTCATCAAAGAGGCCCAGTTGGAAGATAAGTACGATGGCGTCCGGGCGCAGGTTCACTGTGGCTCGCCAGAGCATCCCGGACGGGTGGTTCTTTACTCCCGTTCACGGGAGGATATGACTGCCAGTTTCCCGGAGATCGTCGAGGCCTTCGCCGGCTTCGAAGAACCGCTGGTGCTGGATGGTGAGATCCTCGCCTGGAGCCGAGACCGTGCGCTGCCATTCTCTTCTCTGCAGGCACGGCTGGGACGCAAGCGGGTCACAGCCGAGATGCGCGAGGCCACTCCCGTGGTGTTTATGGCTTTTGATCTGCTTTACGCCCACGGCGAACCATGGATGGACAAGCCCCTGCACCAACGCCGGCAAGCGCTCGAAGAGCTGGTGGAGCGGGAGCAGCTCCGAACCCGGGTGAGTAGCCGCCTGGCTAGCCGCGGACAGCAAACAGAGTTGCTCTTTGAGCCCGCGGCGCCGGAGGATAGCTTCGCCCGGTTGGTGCTCGCGCCCGCCGTCCAACTGGAAAGCGTGGAGCAGCTGGAGCAGGCCTATCGTGGATGCACGGGCCCGGGGCAATGAAGGCGTCATGCTGAAGGCCCGGCATAGCACTTACCAACCTGGAAGGCGCGGTCTGGCCTGGCTCAAGCTGAAGCGCGAGCTGGCCACGCTGGATGTCGTGGTGACGGCGGCAGAGTATGGCCACGGAAAGCGGGCCGGATGGCTGAGCGACTATACCTTCGCGGTCCGCGATGGCGAGGTGCTGCGCAATGTCGGCAAAGCCTACTCCGGGGTGACCGATGCCGAGATTGCCCGGCTAACCCAATTTTTCTTGGAGCACACGGTGGAGGATTTCGGAAGCATCCGAGCCGTCGAGCCGCTGGTAGTCCTGGAAGTCGCGTTTAACAACGTAATGCGATCGGATCGGCATGATAGCGGGTTCGCCCTGCGCTTCCCACGGATTCTGCGCATTCGCGACGACAAGCCGGTAAGCGAGATCGACACCCTGGAGCGGGTGGCCGAAATTTACCAGTCTCAGCCGGACAAACCCGTACAGCTTATCGAGGATTCTGAGGACAAGAAACCGGCGACCTCTCCCGATTTGGACTCGTAGACCTTGAACCCGACTCCGATATATAGCATGATATATATCGGAGTCAGGGAAGATGGCACAACTCGCAAAGGCTAAGGTCTTCATGAGCGGCAGGAGTCAGGCCGTTAGGATTCCAGCGGAGTACCGCTTCGCTACGGACGAGGTATACATCCGTCGCGACCCGCAAAGTGGAGATCTCATTCTGTCGGAAGCCCCAGGCGGATGGGATGAGATTTTTGCCGCCCTCGACAAGGCCGGTTTCCCTGAGGACTTTCTGGCCGATCGCGCACAGGGTACGCCGCAGGAGCGAGACGAGCTGTGAGCCAGCTCTACATGATCGATACCAATACCGTCAGCTACATCGTAAAGGGCAGGTCTCCAGCCGCTCGGGCAAGACTGGCTAATCTCCAACCTGGAGCGGTCGCGTGTATCTCGGTGATTACCGAGGCGGAAATCCAATACGGGTTAGCTAAGAATCCGAATGCAACGGTTCTTCGCTCTGCACTCGACGGTTTCTTTGCGAAAATCCAAGTTCTTCCCTGGGGGAGAGAAGAGGCTCAGACGTATGGCGGCCTTCGGGCAAAGCAAGAGAAGGCGGGAAAGACCCTTGGCAATCTCGACATGTTGATTGCCGCTCACGCAATTTCTGTCCGGGCAATACTTGTCACGAACGACCGAGCCTTCTCGCCCTTATCCGGCTTGCCGGCAACAGTAAAGTGGGCGACCGAGCTCTAGTGGGAGTGGGCGTGGGAGTGGTCGTGACCAGAGTGGTCGTGCACGTCGACTTCGGCCGGCGGAGAGCAACCATGCGCGACTTCGCAATCGACACATTCGAATTGAATCGTGGAGTGGTAGATACGGAATTTTTGCCGCAGGACCCCGTTCACCTGTTCCAGTATGCGAGCACTCTCCGACGGAGGGATGTCGGCGATGATGATGTGGGTGGCACAGGCGTGGGTCTGCGATCCAAGACTCCACACGTGCAGGTCGTGCACATCTTCGACCCCCTCGATGGCCTGAAGCGAAACCCGTATCTCCGCTAACGAACAACCGCGCGGTGTTCCCTCCAAAAGAATGTTGAGCGTCTCGCGCACGATGGAGAGCGAACTCCACAGAATCATGGCGGCGATCAGGAGAGAGAGAACTGGATCGATCCAGTTGTGGCCGGTGAACAAGATGGCGGCGCCCCCGACAATGACCGCGGCGGTCGAGAGCGTGTCGCCCAGCATGTGAATGAAGGTGCTGCGGATATTGACGTCGCGCGAGGTGGTCCAAAGCAGGGCGGCGATTACGCCGTTCATCAGGACGCCGGCCGCGGCGACGATCATCATCAGCCGGGGCTGCACTTGCACCGGCTCACTCAGCCGATGGATGGCCGCAATGGCGATCCAGACGGCGATCAACACCAGCGTCAGCGCGTTGAGAAAGGCGGCCAGGACGCCTGCGCGCTGGTAGCCGAAGGTCTTTTGGTCGGTAGGCGGCCGAGTCTGAAAATAGACGGCGACGAAGGAAAGCAACAGGGCGAGAAAGTCGGATACGTTATGGCCGGCCTCGGAGATCAAGGCGAGCGAATGGGCACGCACTCCGGCTACGAAGGTAAGGGCTACATAGCCCAGCGTGGCCAGCAGCGAGATGCGCAAAATACGCTGAGTCTTCTCCGACCCCCCGCCATGAACGTGCATACATATAGTGTACCGGCAGGGAACGCCGACGGGAAAGCAACGGCTATCTTAGCGAGGGAGCCGCGTCTTTGGAGCGGCCGTGAAGAGGGACGGAATTGGCCGTATCGCGCAATCCGCTCCAGCCTTCGGCCACGATCAGCGAGTTGCCGGGGTTGTGAGGATCGTAGCGCACGGATGCGGGAAAGCCCAGCCGGCAGTCATAGATGTTGACAATGTGCCGCAGCATGGTCACGTCCTGGGAGCACTCGTAGACCACCCCTGCCGCCTCATATTTGTAAAGAATCAACTGCATCCCGTTGGGCCGTCCGCTCTCTTCGGCAGTGAGGTCGGAGATGTCGATGACGGTGGCGTCGATGATGCGCCCCTGCTGGACCAGCAGATCCCTGCGCTTGCGCTCCTCCTCGTCGGGGCTGACGCGGCGGCGAAGAAGCGCATACGCGGCCACGCCCCCCAGGCAGACTCCAACTGCGGCAAAGGTGCCGAAGAGCTGGGAGTCGCGCAACGGGAAGCTATTCATGAAAGCTCCAGCTCAAATAGGAGTACACGATGCAGGATATCGCAGGCCAGCGCCTCCTGGGAGATGCGGTGAGGGGCTGGACCCCATTCGGCAACATACCCTCGCACAAATTGTGCCGGAAGGGCTGCGCTATACTGACAAAAGATGTCCATTCGTTCGTCTGCTGTCCGAAGCTCGACGGCGATCGCCGTTCCGCGAGCCGCCTCTCCCGCAAATTCCCGCTCCGATGCCCGGCGAATTCGCTCCACGACCGTTCTGTGCGTTCGCCGAAACTCGAGCGTGGTGATGGCGGCTGATGGCCAGGTCACCCTCGGCGACAGCGTGATCAAACATACCGCGCGCAAGATCCGAAGACTTTATCAGGATAAGATCCTGGCTGGGTTTGCCGGCTCGACGGCGGATGCATTCTCGCTCTTTAGCCGTTTTGAGGCCAAGCTGGAACAGTACGCCGGCAACCTTGGGCGGTCGGCCGTGGAGCTGGCCAAGGACTGGCGCACGGACAAGATGCTGCGTAACCTGGAGGCCCTGCTGGTCGTTGCCGACTTGCAGCAGACCTTTCTGATCAGCGGCTCAGGCGACGTGATCGAGCCCGATGAGGGGATCGCGGCCATCGGCAGCGGTGGCAGTTTCGCCCTGGCGGCAGCCCGGGCCCTGGTCGAGAATTCCGATTTGCCGGCGCGGGCCATTGCGGAGAAGTCTTTGCGTATCGCGGGCCAGATCTGCATCTACACCAACGATCAAATCACGATTGAAGAACTGCACGGCTAGCGATGCTTTGAGAAAAACTCGCAGGCTGAAGGGTATGGGCTTTAGCCCGTACATAAAGAAAAGCAACAACAGCGGGCTTTAGCCCCTGAGGGCAGCTTTATCCGCTAAATATGCTGAGAAGCATCCCTCAGGGGCTAAAGCCCAGATAACTTTGGTGGGTTTATGTACGGGCTAAACCCCGTACCCTTCACTAGAAGGAGCAGGCATATGGCTATTTTTTTACCGGGAACCGCGGAAGAGCTGGAACTTTCTCTGGAAGACCTCACCCCACGGGAGATCGTGGCAGAGCTGGACAAGCATGTCGTAGGCCAACGCGCCGCCAAGCGGGCCGTGGCCATCGCGCTGAGAAACCGTATGCGCCGGCAGAAGCTGCCGCCCGATATCGCCGAAGAGATCATGCCCAAGAACATCATCATGATCGGGCCCACCGGCGTGGGCAAGACGGAGATTGCGCGCCGCCTGGCCAAGCTCACCAATTCCCCGTTCATGAAGGTAGAAGCCTCCAAATTCACTGAGGTCGGTTACGTCGGGCGCGACGTGGAATCGATGATCCGCGACCTGGTGGAAATCGCCGTGGATATGGTGCGCGAGGAAAAGCTGGAAGAGGTGGAAGACCGGGCCGAACTCAACGCCGAAGAGCGCTTGCTGGACTTGCTACTGCCCCCTTCGCCAGCCGCCACCGGCTCGCCGGCGAGTGGCACCCATTCCGCGCCAGGCCCGGTGGTGATCGATGGCACCAACTTCCCCCCGGCAAGCCAGGAAAGCCATAACCGCACCCGGGAGAAGCTGCGGCAGCAGTTCCGCGAAAGCAAGCTGGATGACCGCACGGTGGAAATCGATGTGCGTGAACGCAGCACACCGTCGTTTGAGATCATCTCCAACCAGGGCGTGGAGGAGATGGATATCAACCTCAAAGACGTCCTGCCTAACCTCTTCGGCCAGCGCACGAAGAAGCGCAAGATGAAGGTCGGCGAGGCTTTCGAATACCTGGTGCAGGAGGAAGAGACGCGGCTGGTCGACATGGACCAGGTAACGCGGTTGGCCGTCGAACGGGTGGAGAACTCGGGCATTATCTTCCTGGATGAGATCGACAAGATCGCCGGCCGGGAAGGCGGTCACGGTCCGGATGTATCGAGGGAGGGCGTGCAGAGAGACATTCTCCCCATCGTCGAAGGGACGACCGTCAACACCAGGTACGGCATGGTGCGGACCGATCACATCCTCTTTATCGCGGCAGGCGCGTTCCACGTTTCGAAGCCGAGCGACCTGATTCCTGAGCTACAGGGCCGGTTCCCTATCCGCGTGGAGCTGCAGTCGTTGACGGTGGAGGACTTTGTCCGCATTCTTACCGAACCCAAGTCATCGCTTACCAAGCAGTACACGGCGCTCCTTGAGACCGAAGGCCTGAAGCTCAGGTTTACCAAGGAGTCGCTGGAAGAGATGGCGCGGTTCGCCTTCCGGGTGAACGAGACCACGGAGAATATTGGTGCGCGGCGGCTGCATACCATCATGGAGCGGGTGCTGGACGAGATCAGCTTCATGGCGCCCGACATCATGAAGGGCCATTCCGCCGAAGGCCCGCTGATCGAAATTGCAGCTTCGGCGGCGGAAAACGGGGCCACAGTGCCCCTGCCGGTAAGCGACGTGGAGACGACAGACGGCCGGGAGCGGGTGGTTCTGATCGATCCGGAGTACGTGCGGGCCATGGTGGCCTCGATCGTCAAAGACCAGGATTTATCCCGCTACATTCTCTAGGGCGAGCGACAGCCCTCGTGCGAAGTGCGCGAAGGTGGCCCATATCTCGCTCGTTTTTCGCGAGATGTGGGATTCCACTGCTCTTTTCCCTGACTCTCGATTGATCCGATGCACAGAGGTCAACCTCGCGGTATCCCATATCTCGCGAACAGACCGACGTCGACGATCATGAAGCCGCGCAGACCCTAGCCTCGCTCGCGTTAGATGTGGCACGGCTAAAGTCGTTCCCCGTTCAAACCGAAGCGTTGGCTTTCAGGGCGGCGAAATGAAGGCGTGGGTAGTTCCTCGACGGCGCGACGCAAGGTTTGCTCCCAGCAGGCGTGCATGAGGTCCAGTTCGGGGTCATCGGCCTGGAAGCGCCGGTAGCGGTCGAACTCCAGCTTGTCGTTCTGGTATAGCAGGACTTCCAGCGGCGGCCCCACCGTCACATTCGAACGCATCGCGGCGTCCAGCGACAACAATGCGTAGGTCCCCGCGACCTCCAGGCTGGTGGAACGGAACTCGATGCCGCGATCGAGGATCGGCCGTCCATATTTCACTTCGCCAATCTGCAAATAGGGTGAATCCTCGGTCGCGCTCAGGGGGTTTCCCTGGGGGTATATCAGGAAGAGGTTCGGCTTCTCTCCTTTGACCTGGCCGCCTAAGAGGAGATGGATGTTGAACTTGAAGTCGTCCTTCTCCAGTGCGGCGCGATCCATATCCGAGACGCGGCGAACGCAGTCCCCTACAATGCGGGCCGCCGCATACATGGATTCGGCCTTCGCCAAGCCCTCTCCAGACTCGAAATCATTGCGCAAAAGGGTGATTACCGACTGGGTCAGAGACAGGTTTCCGCTGGTCAGGATGACGAAAGCGCGTTCTCCCGGCTGGAGAAACGTATGCATCTTTTGGCAGACGTTCACCTGGTCGAAGCCGGCGTTGGCTCGGGAATCGGACGCCATCACCAGACCTTCGCGGGTCATGATGCCCAAACAATAGGTCATTCTTGCTCTCCAGCCTGAATGCTAGAGCATTTTCCGGGAACGCGGTATAACCATAGAAACAGGTAGGAACCGATCCTGATTGTCTGATAGCTTTTTGAGCAAAGGCAGGGTCACGGGGAGGCTCCAGGGGCGGTTATGTAGGCTTTTTCTTGAGGAAAAAGCCTGTTCAGAGCACAGTTCCTTATTTAGGGCTACCCTGCCTTTGCTTTCGCATCATAATTTTTGCGACAAGGACCTTGTCGTTCCTGTCGAACTTGCCCGGGGGTGACCCTGGGCGATTCGCTCTTCAGGGCTCGATCGAGGGAGTGCAATGCTTATTCGCTTAGGTTATGACATCGGTTTCAACATTCCAGCTCCCGTTACCATCGTCGCGATGCTCCATGTGCATCCTTCGCGGCAGCCAGACCTGCTCGAGCCCGACGAGCTGAAGCTCGATCCGGCGGTCCCCATCACCAGCTATATCGACACCTTTGGCAATCGCTGCTCGAGGTTTGTGGCCCCCACCGGGCATATCCAACTGACCGGCTCCACTCTGATTGAAGACTCCGGCATGGAAGACCCTTCCCCTTTGGATGCAACCGAGCATCCGGTGGCGGATCTACCCAACGAAACCCTGATCTACCTGCTCAACAGCCGTTACTGCGAGGTCGATCGCCTCTCCAACATCGCGGTGGAGTTGTTTGGCGATGTGGCTCCAGGGTGGACCCGGGTCCGCGCCATCTGCAATTGGGTTTATTCCAAGGTTGCTTTTGGCTATCAGCATGCCCGTTCCACCAAAACCGCACTCGATGTGTTTACCGAGCGGGTCGGAGTATGCCGGGACTTTCAGCACCTGGCGGTGACCTTCTGCCGCGCCCTCAACATACCGGCGCGTTATGTGACCGGATACCTGGGGGATATTGGTATACCGCCTACCTTTACGCCAATGGATTTCAGCGCCTGGTTCGAGGTTTATCTGGACAACCGCTGGTGGACGGTGGATGCGCGGCATAATCATCCGCGCATCGGCCGGGTGTTGATGGCCGTGGGACGGGATGCCTCCGATGTGGCGATCACTACCTCGTTCGGGATCGCTAACCTCACACAATTCAATGTGATCAGCGACGAGGTCTCGACCGAAGCCACGTCAGGATTCAAGCAGTGAGCCAGGATGGCCAAATGGAACTAGCCCGACCCAGCACGTTTGCCAATCCGCTCCTGAAGGACTATGTCCTCGATAACACGTACGACGAGATGTTCTCTGAGGACGGCCTGGTAAGACCGCATTACGCCGCCGCGTTGGAGACATTTCTCAACCTTCCGCCGGAAGAGATTGCGCGCCGCAAGCGCTCGGTCGACCTGTCTTTCCTCACCCAGGGCATCACCTTCAACGTATATGGGCACGGAGAAGGAACGGAAAGAATTTTCCCCTATGACTTGCTGCCGCGCATCATCACCGGCGCAGAATGGCAACACATCGAAAAGGGCCTTACCCAGCGCATCACCGCCCTGAACCTGTTTCTGCATGATGTTTATAACGACGGCAAGATTCTCAACGATGGCCATGTGCCGCGCGAGATCGTCTACAGCTGCCGCCAGTTTCGTAGAGAAATGCGCGGCCTGCAGGTTCCCCGGAATGTTTATATCACCGTGACGGGCACAGATCTTCTTCGCCTGAGCAATGGTGAATTTGTGGTGCTGGAAGACAACCTCAGGGTGCCGAGCGGCGTCTCCTACATGCTGACCAGCCGCAGGGTAATGAAGCGGACTTTTCCCCAACTGTTTCGCGACTACGGCGTGCAGGCCATCGAACACTACACCCAGCTGCTGCTGAGCACGCTGCGATCGCTGGCGCCTGAGGGGCGTCACGATCCCTCGATCGTATTGCTCACCCCTGGTGTCTACAACTCCGCTTATTTCGAGCACACCTACCTGGCCCGTCAGATGGGCATCGAGCTGGTCGAGGGACGCGACCTGGTCATCCACGACAACGTGGTGTACATGCGAACCACCGCCGGCCTGAAGCGTGTGGATGTGATCTACCGCAGGGTGGACGACGATTTCATCGATCCGCTGGCCTTTCGCTCCGACTCCATCCTGGGCGTCGCCGGCCTGTTCAATGCCTACCGTGCCGGCAATGTAACCCTGGCCAATGCCTTCGGCACCGGCATCGCCGACGACAAGGCGGTCTATGCTTACGTGCCGGCGATTATCCGCTACTACCTGGGCGAAGAGCCGATCCTGAATAACGTCGAGACCTATCTCATGACCGACCCTAAACAGCGCAAGTACTGCTGTGAGAATCTCGACAAGCTGGTGGTAAAGGCGGTGGGGGAGTCGGGCGGTTATGGAATGCTGATCGGGCCCCACAGCACCGCCGAACAGCGGGAAGAGTTCAAGCGCATGATCGAAGCCAACCCGCGCAATTACATTGCCCAGCCTACGCTCGATTTCTCCCGTGCCGGCTGTTTGACGGAGAACGGCATCGAACCCCGGCATGTGGACCTGCGGCCTTATATCTTGTATGGCGATAAGGTGCGCATTGTTCCGGGAGGGCTCACGCGCGTGGCGTTGCGAAGGGGCTCGCTGGTGGTGAACTCGTCGCAGGGCGGGGGCAGTAAAGATACCTGGGTTTTGACCGACTAACGCAGGGGACATATGCTTTCTCGCGTAGCAGACAGTCTTTATTGGATGAGCCGCTATCTTGAGCGCGCTGAGCATACGGTGCGCATGCTCGACGTGAATATGGGTCTCATGCTGGACAAGTCCAGCACCAGCGCGGAGGGACGATGGAAGCGGGTCCTGGCTGCGCTGGGAAATCCGCAGGGCGTTACCTGGAACAATGACTATTACCAACTTGTCCATTCGCTGACCTTCGACGCGGACGTTCCCGCATCGGTGACTTCCTGCCTGATCGAAGCGCGGGAAAATGCGCGCCAGGTGCGCGACGAGATCAGCTCTGAGCAGTGGCAGCAATTGAACCGCATGTACCACTGGGTGATCCAGCCACAATCAGAGTATGGACTGAATACGCGGCTGAGCGACTTCCTTCCCGCGGTGATCGACGGAGTCCATCTTTTCCAGGGGGTCAGCGATACCACCATGAGTCATGGCGAGGAGTGGCAGTTTATTCAATTGGGCCGCTACCTGGAGCGAGCATCGTCTATTGCGAATCTACTCGCACTGTATCAACCGGAACTTCTCAGTACACCGGAAGCGGCGGCAGAAGGAAGCCATTACCAGGAATGGGTAGGGTTGCTACGTTGCTGCACGGCGTTCGAAGCCTACTGCAAGGTGTACACGGCGGACCTTTCCGCCGAGTGGATTCTGGAATTTCTATTGCTGAACCCGCAATTCCCGCACTCCCTCAGATATTCCGTTGATTGCCTGCGCCAGGCGCTGGTCGCCGTGCGCGCATCCAGCGGAAGGATGCCGGTGGACGACCTGTCCAGGGTCTCCGGTAAGCTGCAGGCCTCGCTCAGCTTTGTCGAAGTTGCCGACATTCTCGCGCAGGACGCCGGGGCGTACCTGCATAACATCCTGCAACAGTGCCGGCAGACGCACGAGCTGATCTACCGTTTCTACATTCAATATTCGGTGGAAGCCGCTCTCGCGATGTAGTGGATTTTGGCAAGGAAGGAGTTCGACAGGCGATGGATTTTTATCTGATACGGCATCTGACCAAATTCCTTTACGCGGACCAGGTAAGCGAAAGCCTCATGGAAGCGCGCATGCACCCGCGCAGCGATAACAATCAACGCTGCCTCTCGTTCTCCCTGTCGGTAAGCCCCCGTTGCCGGGTTTTCTCCTATCGCGATCACCTGGGCAACAACGTCCATCACTTCGATATCCCTGGAGAACACTCGCAATTGGTGATGGTCGCCGAAGCCCTGGTGGAGCAGCAGCCACTGCCCGAGATTCCGCACTTGCTCCGCCCCGGAGCCTGGGACGAACTGGATTCTCTGGTCGCGCTGGGGGATTTCTCGGAGATGTTGCTGCCGAGTGAGTTCGCCAAACCCTCGCCCGCCCTGCTCGATCTGGCGAAGCTATTGGATGTGCGCCGCCGTGACGATCCCCTGGTGCTGTTGCGGCAATTGAATGCCTCGCTTGTATCACTGGTTTGATTATGACTCCGCGCAGCACGCACGTCAACTCCCCCATCGACGAGGCGCTGGCATCGAGAAAGGGGGTATGCCAGGACTTTGCTCACACCATGATTGCGCTGGTACGGCACGTGGGCATTCCCTGCCGCTACGTAAGCGGCTATCTCTATCATGGCGAGGAGAATGCCGATCGCTCCACGGAGGGCGCGACCCACGCCTGGGTAGAGGCCTTTTTGCCCCAGGTGGGCTGGGTAGGTTTTGACCCAACGAATAATTTGCTGGCGCAGAACCGGTACATACGCACTGCGCTGGGAAGGGATTACGCGGATGTGCCGCCGACCCGTGGCATTTATCGCGGCAGTAAGGAGAGCGAGCTTTACGTGGCAGTCAAAGTGTCGAAATATGTTGATTTGCCGCCCCTAGACCGCGATATGCCGGTCCCGGAAGACTGGTCCATCCTGGTGGAACGAGCCCAGGAACCTCCAGCCCCCGCCGCGCAGTTGCTGCATCTGCAGCAAATGCAACAGCAACAGCAGTAGAATCAATGCCCCTAGCCCGCACGAGGGCAATGACCAAACGTAACCTCTGCGTTTCTTTCCTTCTTCTCCTAAGAAGGCTAGATCGCGTAGCTTATCAGAGGTGATTCAATGGAACAGCACTTCGGCTACTTCTGCCGGGCATATGTCGGGCAAGACGTTCAGGCGAATGTGATCGCCCGTACGCTGCTGGAAGCCGAGCTTGAAATCACGCGCATGATTCGTGGAGGAGCCATGGCGGCACACGCAGTGCAGCACGGAATGCCTGATCACGAGCCGGTGCTGGTGGCCAGCGCATCCGGCGGTAAGGCGGACGGAGAGATGTGGCGATATCTGCGCCAGAACGCTGGACCGGAGTTCGAACGCTGGCGGACCGCTTACGCCTCCAAGACTAAGATCCTGGACGATCGCTGGGTGGTGATCGAGCTCTGCTCCAACGGGAATCAAGGAATACAGCGCCTTCGGCAAGGCCGTCCGGGCGATTTGGGCAAACGCTACCGCACACACTCCCACTTCTTAACCGTTATGGTTCTAGGGCCAATTGAAAGATGGCAAGGATAGAGCCGTGGTATCACCATGTCTACAGAATCGAGATGTGGGGATTGTCCTGTACGCAGCACTGGACAAGATCGCGTTGATGCGCCTTTCTTTAAGGAAAGGCGCACGGACAGAGGTTCCGTGGTGCTGTCCAAATTAGCGAGGAAATCGGGTCTTCGCGTCGGGATGACTAGTGGCAGTGCGCATTCGCCTGCGGCCCAGCGTTCACCCAGGACTGAGCCGTCCTAGGGACGACTCGCCAGCGCGTGCCTACGGGACTGGATCGCAGTGGGCCACAGGGCTTCCGCTTGACGGGGTGTGCCTGATTCTCCTAAGGTCAGAGCGCGAGTAAACGTTTGCATCGTCTGTTATTTTGTTCCCTATGCCGAAAACCACCGACATAAGTGCCCTGGACACCTTGAAGGAGCAGGTGCTCGAGGCCAACCTGGAACTGGTTCGCCGAGGGCTGGTTCTCTTTACCTTCGGGAACGCCAGCGGCATCGACCGCCACCGTGGGCTGGTGGTCATCAAGCCCAGCGGGGTTGACTACACGGCGCTGGCTGCGACCGATATGGTGGTCACCGACATGGACGGGAGGGTAGTCGACGGCAAGCTTCGCCCGTCTTCCGACCTGGCGACGCATCTTCTACTTTACAAAGAGTTTCCTGACATCGGCGGGGTGGTCCATACGCACTCGGAATATGCCACGGCCTGGGCCCAGGCGGGGCTCGAGATTCCCGCCTACGGAACCACCCACGCGGATTATTTTTACGGCCCCGTTCCGGTCACCGCGGAGTTGACGGCGGAGGAGATTGGCGGAGATTACGTGCACAATACCGGGATCGCGATTACCCGCCGCTTTCAGGGTCTCGATCCGCATGCCATTCCGGCGGTGCTGGTGGCCGGCCACGCGCCTTTCTGCTGGGGTAAAACGCCGCTCGACGCGGCCCACCACGCGGCTGTTCTGGAAACGGTCGCCCGGATGGCGTACTTTACAGCTACTCTGCGACAAAGCTGTAAGGGGGTCTCCCAGGCGCTGCTGGATCGGCATTATTTTCGCAAGCACGGCGCCAACGCAACCTATGGACAGGAGAAATGATGCGACGACTAGGACTGGCTAACCTATGGTGACAACTCTGGCGCTGGCGGTCTCTACCCAGCTTGCGCGCCTGAACTGGATCGACGTCCTGGTGATCGCGATCTACTTCGCGATCGTGGTCTTCATCGGCTTCTATCTCCGGGGTTCCTCCAACACCAGCGAAGAATTCTTCATGGCCGGGCGCGAGATGACGGCCTGGATCGCCGGGCTGAGCTTCGTTTCCGCCAACCTGGGATCGCTGGAGTTGATGGGCTGGGCCGGATCTACCTACCAGTATGGAATCCTGGCCATGCACTGGTACTGGATCGGCGCTATTCCGGCGATGCTCTTTCTGGGCATCGTGATGATGCCGTTCTACTACATCTCGAAGACCCACTCGGTACCGGGATATCTAAAGCTTCGTTACGGTGACGGGGCACGAGCCCTCTCGGCGGTCAGCTTCGCATTCATGACCATCCTCATGAGCGGCATCAATATGTACTCGATGGCCATTGTGATGAAGGTGGTTCTGGGCTGGGACCTGAACTTCAGCATCTGGGTTTCCTCGGTCACGGTGGCGGTGTATGTTGCGCTGGGCGGGCTGAAGTCGGCGATCTACAACGAGATTCTCCAGTTCCTGCTGATCTGGGCGGGCGCCCTGCTGGTGCCAATTCTGGGCCTGATTGAGGTGGGTGGCTGGAGCAACCTGCGGCAGCAGATTGCAACCAACCTGGGCCGTTCCGACTATGTGCACCTGTGGTCGACGCTGGGCCACTTCAACACCAACCCCATGGGAGTGAACTGGTTCGGCATCGTCTTCGGGTTGGGCTTCGTGGTCAGCTTCGGCTACTGGACCACGGATTTTCTGGTGGTGCAGCGGGTGCTCTCCGCCGATAGCATACGTTCCGCCAGGATGGCTCCGGTGATCGGCGCGGCGTTTAAGATGGCCGTGCCTTTCATCGTGATCCTGCCCGGCCTGCTGGCCCTTTCCGTGCTTCCCTTTCACCTGGTCGCGCAGGACATCGCGGTCAAGACCGGCCAGCACAGCTTCAACGAAGTTCTTCCCCTGATGCTGGTGCGCTACTGCGGGCCCGGCCTGCTGGGGTTGGGCGTTACGGCTCTGATCGCCGGCTTCATGTCTGGAATGGCGGGCAATGTCAGCGCGTTTTCGACGGTGTGGACGTATGACATCTACGGAGCCTTTCTCAACAAGAAGGCTACCGACCGGCACTATGTAGCCATGGGCCGCTGGAGCACCCTGATCGGCGTGCTGGTCTCGGTGGGCACGGCGTACCTGGTGCAGCATGCAGCCAGCATCATGGATTACGTGCAGCAACTGTTCAGCTTCTTCATCGCGCCGCTGTTCGGAACCGTGATCCTGGGCATGCTGTGGAAACGCGCGACCAAAGAGGCCGGATTTTGGGGGTTGCTGGCCGGTACAGTTACGTCCATTAGCCTATGGCTGTGGGTGCAGCACGATCCGCATGCCTTGCGCTACGTCGCCCTTTCCCCCGACGCCAAAGACTATGGCGGAGAATGTCTATCGCGCTCTCTGGGCGTGGCTGGTCTGCGTGCTGGTTACGGTGGTGGTCAGCTACATGACCAAACCCCGGCCGGTAGCGGAACTGGAGGGGCTGGTCTACGGTGCTTCCGTACTTCCCAAGGAACACGACGACCATTGGTACCAGCGTCCGATTGTGTGGGCGGGGACAGTGGCTGTGGTCTTCGTCTTCCTCAACATCATTTTCTGGTAAGGAGCCGGGCCGATGCGAGAGTCCTTTTCTATCTGGTGGTTTGCGGGCGTACTGCTGCTGGCCTATGGCGTGGTGATCATGAGCACCGGTATCTGGGAACTCAGTCACCCGCTGCCCAATCCTCCGGTGCTGAGCAATCTTCATGCACCGATCTGGTGGGGCGGGCTGCTCACAGTCGCCGGCCTGGTTTATACCATCGGCTTTCGCCCCCGGCAAACGGTTAACAAGCGAAGGAAATAACAATGGCGAAACAGATGACGTTCGGCGTGATTGTAGGCAACCGCGGCTTTTTTCCCGATCAGCTGGCGAAGACGGGCCGCGAAGAGATTCTGAGAGTGCTGGCGGCGGATGGGATCCGCACCATTGCGTTGACTCCGGAAGAGTCGAAGTTCGGCGCCGTCGAAACGCCGACGGAAGCGCGCCTTTGCGGCGATCTCTTCCGCAAGCATCGCGATGAGATTGATGGCGTCATTGTTACACTTCCCAACTTTGGCGAAGAGCGCGGGATCGTCGATGCCTTGCGCCACTCTACGCTGAAGGTTCCGGTGCTGGTGCAGGCGACTCCTGACCGGGCAGCGGATATGAAGATTTCCCACCGCCGCGACAGCTTTTGCGGCAAGATGTCGGCCTGCAACAACATGATGCAGTACGGTATTCCCTACTCGCTGACCGCGAACCATACGGTGCAGCCTGACTCCGATGAGTTTCGCAAGGACCTGGCCTGGTTCTCCTCGGTCTGCCGGGTGGTGCGGGGCTTTACCAATCTTCGCGTGGGCGCTATCGGCGCGCGCCCGGCGGCGTTCAACACGGTTCGCTACAGCGAGAAGCTGCTGGAGCGGAGCGGGATTTCGGTGGATACGCTCGATCTTTCGGAAGTCCTGGGCCGCATCGAGCGGCTCAAGGACAACGACGACGCGGTGCAGAGCAAGCTGGCGGCGATTCAAAAGTATGTGTCGACGAACAATATCCCGATCGCGGCGCTGATCAAGATGAGCAAGCTGGGCGTGGTGATCGAGCAGTGGATGCAGCAGACGTATTGCACGGTGAGCGCGATTCAGTGCTGGACATCGCTCGAAGAATACTTCGGCGTGGTGCCCTGCACGGTGATGAGCATGATGAGCGATAACCTCTTCCCCAGCGCCTGCGAAGTGGACATTTGCGGGACCATCAGCATGCACGCCCTGGCCCTGGCCTCAGAGACCCCGAGCGCGCTGCTGGATTGGAATAACAATTACGGTTCCGATCCCGACAAGTGCGTGTGCTTCCACTGCTCCAACCTGCCCAAGCACTTTTTCAAGGACGTCGTCATGGACTTCCAGGCGATCATCGCGGGCACGGTGGGCAAGGAGAATACCTTTGGCACTTGCGTTGGCCGGGTCAAGGCAGGGGCCATGACCTACGTGCGCTTCTCCACCGATGACTTCCACGGCAAGATCCGGGGATACGTGGGGCAGGGGGAGTTTACCAACGATCCTCTGGAAACTTTTGGCGGCGCCGGCGTGGCCAAGATTCCACGATTGCAGAAGCTGCTGCGACTAATCTGTGAGCAGGGCTTCGAGCATCATGTCGCAGCCAATTTCTCGCAGGTGGGCAGTGCGGTGTACGAGGCAGCCACGCGCTACCTGGGCTGGAGCATGTACAACCACGACGCGGAGCAGGCTTAGCGGTGGCGATTGTTGCAGGAGTTGATTTCGGCACACTGAGCGTTCGGGTCACGTTGTTTGACAGCGCCCGGATAGAGAAGGGTGGTTTGGCCACGGCGTCGGCCAACTATCCGCTGAAGCGGAAGCGGGAAGACCCGGATTTCGCTACTCAATCCCACAGGATCAGATGGAGGGGCTGGTCAGCGCCATGCGGACCGCGCTGGCCAAAGCCGGCATCTCGGGCGAGCAGGTCGAGGCTATAGCGCTCGATACCACCGGCTCGAGCGTGGTCCCGGTCGACGCCGGCATGCAGCCGCTCGATGACTACTATCTGTGGTGCGACCATCGCGCCAAGGGCGAGGCGCAGCAGATTACCCAACTCGCCCACGCCGAGCATCTGGAAGCGATCGAATGGTGCGGTGGGGTTTATTCCCATGAGTGGGGATTCGCCAAGCTGCTGCACTGGCTGCGCCACAACCCGGAGAAGCGCGGTCAACTGGCGAGCGCCTTCGAACACTGCGACATGGTGGCGGCGACTCTCTGCGGCATTACCGACCCCAAGCTGGTGAAGCGCAGCATCTGCGCCATGGGTCACAAGTGGATGTGGAATCCCAAGTGGGACGGGCTGCCGTCGCAGGCTTTTCTCTCCAAAGTAGATCCGCTGTTGGATGGCATTCGCAACAAACTTGGTGGCGAATATCACACCTCCGAATGCACTGGCGGGTCATCTCGCGCCGGCATGGGCGGAGAAGATGGGCTTGCGGGCGGGTATTCCGATTCCCGTGGGCGCTTTCGATGCCCACTGGGATGCCATCGGCGCGGGGTGCAGGGAGGGCGATGTAGTTAACGTGGTCGGGACGTCGACTTGCATCATCGCCATGCAGCAGAAGACCACGCTGATTCCGGGCGTCTGTGGGGTGGTTCCCGGTAGTGTGGATCCCGGCTACACCGGCATCGAGGCCGGGCTGTCGGCTACGGGAGACATTTTCGAAGCCATTGCCCGCCGGGCGAATGTAAAGGTCGCGGAGCTAAGCCGTGGACTGGAAAATTACCGGCCGGGACAAACCGGCTTGCTGCGGCTGAGCTGGGACAATGGCGACCGCACGATCCTGGTCAACCCGGAACTGGGAGGCATCACGTTGGGCTGGAACCTGGTTCATACCGCCCAGGATGAATTGTTTGCGGCGATCGAAGGGACTGCGTTTCACACGCGGATTATCCTGGAGCGCCTGGCTGAGTACGGAGTGCCCGTGGATCGCGTCATCAATGGGGGTGGGGTGCCGCAAAACAATCCTGTGCTCAACCAGGTGTATGCCAATGTTCTGGGCAAACCGGTGTTGGTTCCGGATGGGATTCCCACCAGCCTTGGCTCTGGGATCTTCGCGCTGCTGGCGGCTGGGGCTTTCAAGTCGGTGGAAGAGGCGCAGGAGAAGATGTGCCTGCCGTACCAGACGTATCAGCCGGAGGCTAAGGCTGTGGGCGTGTATGAGGAGCTCTACCAGCTTTACCGGAAGGTTTATTTTGCTTTTGGGTTGCGGGGCGCCCCGGCAGTGGAGTTGGGGGATGTGCTGCCGAGGTTGATTGAGATTCGGTCTGCTGTGTTGAGTAATTAGTCTGAAAGAACAGCTTGGGGTGTAGGGCAGTGGAATCCCACATCTCGGAAAAACGAGCGAGATGTGGGGCACCCGTCGGTCGTGGTCGGGACAGGGTTCGAGGGGCGGGGTCGCGCTTACCTCAGCGTTGGATGCTGCTTGAGGAGAACCGCAGGTCCCTCGGCTCCGCTCGGGATGACAAGGGTGGGGTGGCGCTTCCATCAGGAATTGGCTAGCGGCTGAAAGAGTCGCAGGTTTCTGCCGAGGTTGGATGGGATGATTTATCTGGAGCGCAAGCCGTCGGCGGCGTTGGCTGGATGCGTGGAGACGCTCTGGTATGCGTGTGCTCCGCATGTGCCGCACCAGCGGGAGCTGGTGTTGCCGGGGGGCAAGATCCAGTTTGTCATCTCGCTGGCGGCGGACCATCTGACCGATTGCAGTCCTGAGGGTGATGTGCCGATCGCGCCGGCATTGCTGGTTGGCGCGCGCACGTCCGCAGAGTTGGTTGCCACCGGCGATATGAAGAGGCTGGTTGGAGTGGTCTTTCGGCCTGGAGGACTTGGCCCCTGGTTGCGCGAACGGGCAGACCTCTTCTATGAGCAGTCACTTTCGCTTAATGACTTGTGGCCGATGGCGCGGGATCGCTTGCGCGACCCGGCGCTAAGTCCTGCGGTTACGTTGCAGATGCTGGATCGAGATGCTTTGTGAGCAGGCTTCGGCGCGGGAACGGAGAAGCCATGTTCGCGCGGCGTTGAGCCTGCTTCGTTCTCTTAGCGTTCGAGAGACGGCACGCGAGCTTGGTATCAGTGAGCGGCGCCTGCACCAGGTCTTCAGCGAGGATGTTGGTCTTTCTCCCAAGCAGTGGAGCCGGGTACGACGCTTTCAGCGCGCAGTGCGTGCTCTGCACCAAGGCGCTGAAATGCGATGGGCGGAATTGGCACTCAATTGCGGATATGCGGACCAATCGCACTTCTCACGTGACTTCCATAGCTTCTCCGGTATCGATCCCACGACCTATACCGCCTCGCGCGGGCGGTGGCAGAACCACGTTGCCGTGTAGTGGGGTTCCGATTTCTTCAAGACTCCCAATATGCAACGTGGCAGCATGGGGTCATGGCTACCTACGCGAGAGACTGCAAATCAACTGTGATCCCCGGCATGCGCTATCGCGATTGCCTGGCGGCAATCGAATGGCTGTGCACCGCGCTGGGATTTGAGAAGCACGCTGTGTATATGGGCGAGGGAAACAGTGTGATGCACGCGGAACTTACCTTCGGCAATGGCATGATCATGCTGGGCTCGGCCAGCAATTGTTCAGAGTATTCGAAGTACGCTGCCATGCCCGGTGAGGTGGGCGGCCGCGAGACGCGCAGCATCTCCCTCATGGTGAGCGACTGCGACGCTGCCTATGCCCAGGCCAAAGCAGCCGGCGCTGAGATGGTCTTCGAGCTCGAAGAGAAGGACCACGGCGGCAAGGCTTTTACCTGCCGTGACCCGGAAGGCTATCACTGGAACGTGGGCACTTACAATCCCTGGGAGACTACGCCCAAAGCCTAGGGACCGTAGTCGGCGGCCACGGTTTCTGGTACACGTAGCCAGCCATAGAGGGGAAAGCTCTCGACCAGCTCCAACACCTGCCCTCGTATGAGACGCAGGGCCTGCGGGTTATTGCGCTGATCTAACGCTTCGGTGATCCACTTGGCGATGGTCCGCATCTCCGGCTCGCCCATGCCGCGCGTGGTCAGGGCTGGACTGCCGATGCGGATGCCGCTGGGCTTGAGCGGCGGATTGACGTCGTAAGGGATGGCGTTCTTGTTTACGGTGATGCCCGCTTCATGCAGGGCGTTTTCGGCTTCGCTGCCCAGAATGCCATGGGAGAAAACGTCCACCAGCATCAGGTGGGTATCGGTTCCGCCTGAAATGACGCGGTAGCCTTCGGCCATCAGGGTTTCGGCCAAGGCCTTCGCATTCAGTACCACTTGCTCGGCATATTGCTTGAATCCCGGGTCTAACGCCTCCCGGAAGGCCGCGGCTTTGCCGGCGATGACGTGGACCAGGGGGCCACCCTGCTGGCCAGGAAAAACACTTCTATCGACGGCGGCGGCAAATTGCTGCTGGCAGAGAATCATGCCGGCACGAGGACCACGCAAGGTCTTATGCGTGGTGGTGGTGACCAGGTGGGCGTGGGGTACCGGGGAAGGATGAGCGCCGCCAGCGACCAGGCCGGCGAAATGGGCCATATCGATCAGCAGCAACGCTCCGACCTTGTCCGCGATCTGGCGCATGCGGACAAAGTCGATGATGCGGGGATAGGCACTGCCTCCTCCGATGATGAGCTTTGGCTTTTCGCGCTCAGCAGTGGCTTCGAGGAGGTCGTAGTCGATCCGCTCCGTCTCCTTGTCTACGCCGTAGAAGACTACGCGGTAGAGCTTGCCGGAGAAGCTGAGCTTGTGGCCGTGGGTCAGGTGGCCCCCGTGGGCTAAATCAAGGCCCAGGATTGTGTCGCCGGGGTTGATGACCGCCATGTATGCCGCGGCGTTCGCCTGGGAACCAGAATGCGGCTGCACGTTGACGTGCTCGGCGCCAAAGAGCTGCCTGGCGCGATCCCGCGCCAGATTTTCTACGACATCGGCATACTCGCAGCCGCCGTAATAACGCTTGCCGGGATAGCCTTCGGCGTATTTGTTGGTGAAGACTGACCCGACAGCCTCCAATACCGCCTGGCTTACAAAATTTTCCGAGGCGATCATCTCCAGGCCTTCGTGCTGGCGACGGATTTCGTGATCGACGGCCGCGGCGATCTCTGGATCGGCCTCGGCAAGCGTGCGGCGCATACGGTCGGACATGTTGCGATTCTAGACTATTTGCGGGTGGGGTTCGGTGGGTGGAAATCCGGTACGCTTAACCGAAGCAATTGCCCTCAGGGGCTAAAGCGTCTGCGTGAGAACCCACAATCGCTGCTCCGGTAGCGGGTGCTGAAGCCCAGGACTACATCCTGGGAAATTCTCAGCCGTCCCTGGCGGGACTGTTCCTGGCTCCCTTGTCTACCCAGGACTCACGTCCTGGGCTACTCGCAGCCGTCCCTTCGGGACTTACTCCCAGATCGTCAGGGTTCTCACGCAGACACTAAAGCCCGTCGTATCCACACCATTTACGCCCCTACTAAAGTCGTGCCCTGATACAAAGCGATGGAGCGGTGACTCGCGAGAAAACCCCTCCACACCGCAGATTTGGATCTGGCGGTGAACTTCCCAAAATAAGTGAGCGCTAAAAGCGCCATAAGCGCTTTAAGTTACTTTTGGTTACTTTGGTAAGTCTACCGAGCGATTAGTTCTTTCTCTGGCGTGGGCAGGGCGGGAATCGTCGCTAAGTGCTTGAAAGCTCCGTAGATAAAGGAGCCGATGTACCAGCCGTCCATGAATTTGTACGGGGTTTCACCGGTGGTGTAGTGGCCGCAGGGCAAGACTTTGGAGACGAAATCAATTCCGCGCCGGCGGAAGTTGTCGATCACCTGGAGCGAGTACTCGCGGAGAAAGGTGAGGTCATACGTGGCGTGGATCAGCAGAACTTTTTTAGGGTGGGCGGCAAACTGGTCCATGTAATACGACGGGCTGACGGCAGCCCAGACATCGCGCAGGCGCTGCTGAGTCATGGAAATGCCCTCGAAGGCGGCGCGGATGTGGCGAGTGCTCTGCCCCGTCCAGACCACGTCGCCAAAGGACATGGAGGCATGGTTGAAGGCGCATACACGCACGCGACTGTCGAGCGCAGCGGCAAGAAAGGCGTAACAGGAGCCGAGACTGGTGCCCAGGATGCCGAACTGCTCGTAGCCTTGCTGCTGCAGCCAGTCGATGCAGCAACGGATGTCAATGACTGCCTGGCGGCAAGAAGAGATGGTGCGGCCGACGTTGGCGCTGACGGCATAGTCGGCTCGCTCCAGCTCCGCCGGGCGGCGAATGTCGTGGTAAGGCTTGCTGAGGCGCAGGGCGGATATGCCAAAACGGTTGAAGAGGGAGCAGAGAGCGTTGTGGCTGAAAGCGTCGGCATTCCACTGCGGCATGACGATGATTGCCTGTTTGGGCTTGCCTGCCTGCTTTTCCGGAGGAGCCGGAAACCAGCGGGCGTTGACCCGATCGTTCTCCGGATAGGGGGTGCGCACGGGCGAAGTAAAGCGCAGAAATTGCGCCTTGGGCAACTGCCCAGAGGCCGCCAGCCGGCGAAACTTGGCGTCCTGCTGCAGGGTCCGTGGACGGACGTTGGTGGGAAACAACTGGGGATGACGCTCCTCGAGGACGAAATCATCCGGAGTCTGGTAGGCAAAGAACTCGGCGCGATGGCGCAGGATGAAGTCGTTCAACTGCAGCATGGCCCGCTCGGCCGCGGCATCATCTCCCGGAGGGTGGGGGTGCCGAATCCGAGGGACTGGGCGAATTCCTGCAGCCACTCAAATCCCCACTCCACCGGGCGGACGATGCGGTTGGTGTCACGGGTGGTGAGGGCGGTTTCCCAGCGGTACATCCATCGTGCGTAGAGTTTGCCGAGTATCCTCTTCACTTGGCTGTCTGTTCCTGAATGCGGAACTGCTCCACCACCGCGGACATATCTTCCTCTCCCTGTCCGGCGGTGATGGCGTGCTCGAAGACGCGCAGCGCCGCCCGCCCCATATCTAGATCGAGGGCGTGATGGTCGGCCTCGCTGACCGCATAGCGAAGATCCTTGGCCATGAGGCGTAGGAGGAAATGGGGCTCGTATTGGCGAGCGGTCATGCGGCCGCTGAGCAGCTTCACCAGGGGGCTGCCGGGGGCGCCCTCGGTGAGCACGCCGAGCGCCTTCTCCCGGTCCAGGCCGCTGCGCTCAATGAGGGAGAGGGCTTCCGCCAGGGCCGCTACTTGTGAGCCGGAAAGGAAGTTGTTGATCAGCTTGAGGCGAGCACCGCTGCCCACCGGGCCCACGTGGACCACGTCGCGGCCCATGGCCTTGAGGACTGGGGTGATCTTGTTCACGACATCGGCTGACCCTCCGGCCAGGAAGAGCAACTGCCCGGTTTCGGCCTGGACTCTGCTCCCGGTCACCGGCGCATCCACCAGCTCGCAGCCGTGCTCCTTGGCCGCCCGGTCGAGTTCCTCAATCCACTCCACGGTGACGGTGCTGGACTCGACCAGGATGGTTCCCGGCGCGGCGCCCAGCATGGCCTCGCCCCGGCCCAACCACACGTCCCGGCAGACGACGACATCGGCCAGCATGCTGATGACCACGTCTGCGGCTGCAGCCGCCTCGCGGGGAGATTTGGCCACCTTGGCTCCGCGATCAGCCAGCGCTTTTGCCTTGTCTGGGGTCCGATTCCAGACGCTGAGTGGGTAGCCTGCGTCGAGCAGGCGGGCCGCCATGCCTGAACCCATCAGTCCAAGCCCTAATAGAGCAATCCTTGTCTCTCCCATACGATCTCCTGCCAAAGTTCTAGAATAGAAGGGTTATGGCGTTTACGGAACAATACGACATTGTAGTTGTGGGTGCGGGGCACGCGGGTTGCGAAGCGGCGATGGCCGCTGCCCGGATGGGCCTGCGGACGGCGCTGTTCAGTTTCAATTTGGACCTGATCGCGCAAATGTCGTGCAATCCGGCCATTGGGGGCATCGCCAAGGGGCACCTGGTGCGGGAAGTGGATGCGCTGGGCGGCATTATGGGCGAGGTGGCCGATGCGGTCGGGATCCAATTCCGCTTGCTGAATACCTCCCGCGGGCCGGCGGTGTGGTCTCCGCGAGCGCAGTGCGACAAGCGGCAGTACCGGGTGAAGATGCGCCAGGTGCTGGAGTCGCAGGCGAATCTGCATATCAAGCAGGCGGAGGTGGTGGACCTGGTGCTCGATGAGCCGGATGGGGGTCCTCGGACGCTTCGTGGGGTGCGGTTGCGCGATGGGCGCACGGTGCTGGCGGGCGCGGTTGTCATCACTACCGGCACCTTCCTCAACGGCTTGATTCACTGCGGAGAAGAGCGCTATCCCGCCGGACGCAGCGGCGAACCACCCAGCGTGCTGTTGGGCGAGGCGCTGAAGAGGCTGGGCCTGCGCGGATGCCGGCTCAAGACGGGGACACCGCCGCGGCTGGATGGCCGCAGCATCGATTGGAGCCGCTTCGCGGAGCAGCCGGGGGATGTGGACCCGACCCCGTTCAGCTTTCGCACGGTGGAGTTGCCGCAGAAGCAGATCTCCTGCCACATCGCTTACACCACGCCGGAGACGTTGCGCATTATTCGCGAAAATGTTGGCCGCTCGCCGATGTACTCGGGACAGATCACGGCTGTCGGGCCGCGGTATTGCCCTTCGATTGAAGATAAGGTGGTGCGGTTCCCTGATAAGGAGCAGCATCAGTTCTTCCTCGAGCCAGAAGGGCTGGATACCAACGAGGTTTACGTCAACGGCATGTCGACCTCACTGCCGATGGAAGTGCAGTGGGAGGTGGTGCGGTCGATTCCTGGCCTCGAGAAGGCGGAGATGCTGCGCCCTGGATATGCGATTGAATACGATGCCATCGACCCTACCGAGCTTGATCGCAGCCTGGCGGTGAAGCAGATTGCCCGGCTTTATCTTGCGGGACAGATCAATGGCACCTCAGGGTATGAGGAGGCGGCGTGCCAGGGCCTGATGGCGGGTATCAATGCTGCGCTGCTGGTGCGCGGAGAGGCTCCGTTCACGCTCGACCGCACCGAGGCTTATACGGGCATCCTGATTGACGACTTGATCAGCAAGGGCACGAACGAGCCGTATCGCATGTTTACTTCGCGGGCTGAGTTCCGCTTGCATTTGCGCATCGATAATGCGGATCGCCGGCTGACTCCGTATGGACATAAGCTGGGACTGATCAGCAGCGGGGCCTGGCAGGATTATGAGCAGAAGCAGGCGCGCGCGGTGGCGCTGGAGAAGCTGCTGGCCACGCGCAAAGTGAACCTCGAACGCCTGGGCGCTTTGCTGCCGGAGGTGGCTTCGGCGCTGGGGAATGTTGCTGGGCAAAGCTATGCCCAAGTGCTGAAGCGGCCGGAGATCAGCCTGGAGACGCTGCTGCCTGTGCTGCGGCTGGAATGGGAGCAGGAGGCTGGGGAGCTGGGTTTCTTTGATGGTCCTGTCAACGCCAGGGTTCGCAATGAGCTCAAGTCGGTGGAGACGGAGATCAAGTACGCGGGGTACCTGGATCAGCAGCGCAAGGCGATCGACAAGCTCAAGAAGGCGGAGCAGCGGGCTATTCCTGCGAATTTTGAGTATGCGGGGATCAGCGGCTTGTCGCGGGAGATGCAGGAGACGCTGGCCCGGGTGCGGCCGCAGACTTTGGGCCAGGCTAGCCGGATTCCTGGCGTGACCCCGGCTGCGTTTCGCTGCTGAATGTTTATCTGGAAGTGGGCGAGAAGCGCAGGATGATGGCGACCTGAGGATTAGGTCGTACCATAGGGGATACCCAGGACTACGTCCAGGACTACGTTCTGGAACTAAGTCCCTCGACAGGCTCACGGCTCTGACGGACTGTCCGTGCTGTCGAATCCTAGGCAGTCGGACTCACGTCCGGGACAGGTCCCTTTCGACAAGCTCGAGCAGGTCTGACGGGACTGGTCATGTGGGTGCCGCGCCTACGGCGCTCGGACCGTCTTCGGGATGTGAGCCCCAGCCCTCCCCGGGCTGGGCTCACGTTTGGCGGCCGGCCCTCCGGGCCTCGCATCGATGGCGATTTTGCGGTGTCATTTCTCTCTCAACCCTCCATAGGCAAGCCGTTGCTCGGATGACAAAGGGTGGAGGGGCGCCTCCATGGGGAATTAGCTGGCGGCGGCAGAGTCGCCGGCGGCTGCATTGGCTTGGGGTGAAGTGGAACTGCAGGTCCCTCGGCTACGCTCCCACGGCACGCCGGGGCAGGCGGGATGGCAAATCGGAGACTGGGGCGTTGATTGCTGTCGTATCCCACTCAAGCCCAAAGACAGGGCTTGAATGGTGGCACCCCAACCTTCGTTGCCGGTGCAGGAGGCTGCGGCGTCATTGCTCCCTTAACTTGCCACAGGCAAGTCGGATCCTCGGGATGACAAAGTGTGGGGTGGCGCTTCCATGAGCAATTAGCTGATGGCTGAAAGAGTCGCAGGCTGTTGTGAAGTAGCTTATCTCCGCCGGAATGAATCGGTCATGGAGGGCCCTAGAAGCCTGGGGGAGTTGGGGGCGGGGGGGCGGCCTCTACTGCGGGACCACCGATGCCCACGCCTACGCCTGCGCCGCTGGGATATTGCTCGGGGGCTGAGTCTGGAGCCTGATTCTGCATGGTGGGATCAGGCGCGGGCGCCACGTAGGGACGACGCGCGCGCGATGAGGGCCCGGGCGGCACAAAGCCGTCACCGGAAAAGCGCGGGATGCCGAAATGACCGCGAAGATGCAGTAGATCGAGCGTGCTGATGTCTCCGTTGAGCGCGATCAGGTTGAGATCCTTGGGCGAGGAAATCAACACCATCATGCCAGTCACATCCATGTGAGCGAAGTTGATCCATAGGTCGGTCTGCCCAGAGTCGAAGGGGTCACCCTTGCCGTGAGCAGCGACCAGATGCCGCCAGCCGGCGGCTTCGTATTGCCTGCGGATGAGGTCCAGCGCGGCAGGATCATAGAGGCCGGGCGCGGCGAAGTGATAACTGTGCACCGAGATGCCATTCAGCTTGGCGATGGCATTGCGCGCCTGCTGATCGGCATCGCCGATAAAGTAGCCGGCCAGCTGCAGCATGGAACGGTCAAAGGTGAAATCGGTGTGAAAGGCGGCGCGCTGGCCCAGCACCTCGAAACCCTGGGGGATCCAGCTTAGAGGCTGCTGGGGTGGCGCAGCGTGCGCACTTTGCCCAAAGACGGCAAGCGGCCCGGCGAGCAGGAGGGCGAGAAGGGCGAGGGTAGCGCGGAGACGAAACATGGCTGACTTGCTCCTCCAGGGTAAGACGCCAAAACCCGGGAAAAGTTGTGGCCAGGCACCTCCAGCTGGGTACTACTGCAGCGGAAGAAAAGCCCCGGACCAGCCCCTCTAGCCTCCTGCAGCATCTGCCGATAACGAGCAAAGCGGAGAAGGATGGAACCCTCTGACAAGAGGGACAATATAAAGCACGCACATCGGGGACACGCCCGCATACGTTGGCTATTCTTGCGGTCGCGCTACTACTACGGTTACTGATCTTGTGGTTTGTGATCGCGCGGTTTCCGCATCACTGGCTTTACTCGCGCGGGATTGAGCTGGGAACACTGGCGCAGTCGCTGGTCGCGGGACAAGGGCTCAGCTCGCCGTTCGGCGGATCGACGGGGCCAACTGCCCTTCTCGCTCCGGGATACCCGGCAGTTATCGCGCTCCTCTTCCTCATCTTTGGGCTCGTTCAGCGTTTGCCGCGGCTATCGCTGTGATGTTGATGCAGCTTCTATTCAGCGTGCTTACCGTGCTGTGCATCATGCAGGTTGCGCGCCAGTGCTTCGGCATTCGGGCAGCCAACCTGGCAGGGACGTTTTGGGCGGTGTCGTTGCCGCTTATCTGGATGCCGACGATCTTTTGGGAAACCTGCTTGTCCACCCTGCTGCTGGTGGGCATGGTGGCGTTGGCACTGCACTGTGAGCGAAGACCGGGTGGACTGCTCTGGGCGCTGATGGGCGCCTATTGCGGGCTGGCTGCGCTGGTGAATCCGTCACTGTTACCGGCGTTATTGGCGCTGATGGGATGGGCGGCGTGGCAGACGCGAAAGACGTTCTGGTACTTGCCTGTGGGGTTGCTGGTGCTCTCCGTAGTGTTTGCTCCGTGGCCGATCCGCAATGCGCGCGTGCTGCATGCTTTCATTCCCCTGCGCAGCACGGTTGGATTCGAATTGTGGGTGGGCAACCGCGCCGGGGCATCCGGATTTCTGGATGAATCGGATGTTCCCGATATTCAACCGATGGGAATACGACCAGTATGCCGCCAAAGGCGAGGTGGCTTATATGCGCGACAAGTCGACGCTTGCCAAGGCATACATTCGCGCCCATCCAGGTGAGTTTCTACGGCTTAGCGCGGTGAGATTCTTCCGCTTCTGGACGGGAACGGGAACAAAGACGGTTCCTTAATCTTCACTCTCCATGCGGTATTGACTACCTCTCTTGGATTCATGGGTATATGGCGTCTGGTGAGAGAACGGCCGCCTCCGCGTGGCCGTCTTGTTCCTCTTGCCTCTGATGGTTTTTCCTTTGCCCTACTACATCACCCACGCTGAGTTCCGGTATCGGCTGGTGGTCGATCCCTTGCTTACGATCCTGGCCGCGTATGCGGTGAGCGGTGCTCATGAGCCTGGCAGCTAGATCGCCGTGCCTGCTGCCCGGCCGATCACGGCCGTCGGAGGCGTGTATGGCAAAACGATCCTCACGGTGGCGCTTGGTGTTGCGGCTTGGCGTGGTGTCGATGGTGCTTTTCTGTTACCCACGAAACTGGCTGTTCAGCGAAGCTCCGGACCTGGGATTCCTGGCCGACTCCCTGAGTTCCGGCCGCGGACTCTCCTCGCCTTTTGGAGGTTCGACCGGGCCCACTGCATTTCTAGCGCCGGGATATCCCGCCATCCTTGGCCTCGTCTTCCGTCTCTTCGGCAGTTACAGTTTCGCCTCCGCCGCAGTGATCATGGGGCTGCAAACGGTGTTTGCTGTATTGACAGTCGCGATGATCATGCACGTCGCTCGCTCGAATCTTCGGCGCGCCGACGGCCAATCTCGCCGGGGCGTTCTGGGCGTGTCCCCGCCACTGATCTGGATGCCCGCCGTCCTTTGGGAAACCAGCTTGTCTATCTTGCTCTGATGGGCATGGTTGCCCTGGCTATACGCTGTGAGACAATCCGGGCAAAGGTCTGTGGGCGGTCATGGGAGTGTATTGCGGCCTGGCGATGCTGGTAAACCCGTCGCTCATGCTGGCGTTGTTTGCCATCCTGGGCTGGACTGTCTATCAGACCCGGCCAATACCGCGCCATGGGCTCCGCGGCGAACTCTGGATTTGCGGTCTGCATTGCTCGCCGTCTTTGCTCCCTGGCCTATCCGCAATGCACGGGTTCTCCACGCCTTCATCCCACTGCGCAGCAACTTTGGATACGAGCTATGGCAGGGAAATCACCCGGGGCCACGGGCGTCTTCGACGCAACGCTCGAGCCGCTACCAAAACAAGCGGGAGTACGCCGACTACGCGGCCAAGGGTGAGGTCGCATATATGGACAACAAATCAACGCTGGCCAAGGCCTACATCCGCACACATGCCGGGCACGTTTATCAGGCTCAGCGCCGAGCGAGTGGCGCGCTTCTGGACGGGCGCCGGCTCCGAAGCCAACTCCGGCGGGTCGAAGCACACACAGTCGTCACATCGCTGCTGGGCCTCGTGGGGCTGGCGGCACTGTTCAAACAGCGCCGCGCCAAGATCGCGCGAGGGCCATGCTTTTTTTGCTGCCAATCGTTATTTTTCCATTGCCGTACTACATCACGCATCCTGATTTCCGCTTCCGGCTTTTGCTGGACCCACTATTGACGATTCTTAGCGGCTACGCGCTTACCCGGGCGAGCTCTTATTGGAAGACCAAGCGCAAAGCATGACCAACTACATAATGTTTTTTCACATCGAGACGGATCGCTTTTCGTTTCTCGCGATCGAGACGCTGGTGACGCTCGGGGTGCTATTACTCTTCGTGCTTCTTCCGGCGAGATATCTTGCGTTTTTTCCCAATGCTGGTTTTCGCCGTTTCGCGCAGAGGCGCGGACGCGCCTGCGTGGCCGTCTTCCTATTGTCTTTCCTGGGCCGGATTGCGCTGTTGCCGATAGAGCCGTTTCCGCGCGCCCAACATTCACGACGAGTTCAGCTATCTACTTGCGAGCGATACGTTCGCTCATGGGCGATTGACCAATCCGACTCCGCCGCTGTGGCGCCACTTTGAAGCGTTCTATGTGCTGATGCAGCCAACCTTCGCCTCGAAGTATGGCGCGGCACAGCCGCTCTTCATGGCGTTTGGGCAGCGTTTCCTGGGAACACCGCGGGCGGGCATATTGTTGAGCATGGCGCTGGCCGCCGCCAGCTTGTGCTGGATGCTTCAGGCCTACTTGCCGGCCGATTGGGCCTTACTGGGCGGACTGCTGGCGGTGGTGCGCATCAGCTGGTTCAGTTATTTCGGGAATAGCTACTGGGGAGGCTCGGTGGCAATACTCGGGGGCTGCCTGCTGTTGGGCGCAGCGGCCAGGCTTGGCCGCGCACGGCGCGCGTGTGACGGACTGCTGATGGCGCTTGGCCTACTCTTGCTGGCGAACTCACGTCCGTTTGAAGGCGCTCTGATTTCGCTGCCTATCTGCATTTACACGGTCTGGGTTCTTTTCCGCAAGCGCGCGACGGCTCGCATCTGGCTCCCTGGAGTGGTGTTCCTGTTCCTGGGAGCTGCCTGTACCGGCTACTACTTTCACCGGGTGACCGGACAGTTTGCCTTCCCATGGGTGGTGTACTGGCGGCAGTGGAGCATCTGCCCACCCTTTTTATTTGGTAAACCGAACTATTCCGTTCATTACCAGTTCCGCGACCAGCTTCTCTACAACCGCGATTACGAGATGATCCCTTATGTCAGCGCCAGAACCCAAGGTAATTTTGTGACGGAACTGGCAGTCAAGTGTATCTATCAGTGGCTGTTCTTTGTCTTTCCAGCCTTGACGCCGGCGCTTATCGGCTTGATTCCAACCTTGCGCGCCAGGAAGTATCGGGTGCTTGTATACACTCTCGCCTTTGCGTGTCCCGGCTTTCTCGCCGAGACCTGGCTGCAGGCACACTATGTCGCCGTGGCTGCAGGCATCCTGTATCTCATTTTGTTGAATGGACTGCGCTGGATGCGCGTGCGCGCGCGCCATAGCGATCTATGGCTTAAGTTGCTGCGGGGCACATTGGCGGCAGTTCTTGTCATGTTCTTTGTCCGGTTGATGGTCGTGCCAGAAGATACTTCCCCCCCGAACTGGGCATCGCAGACCGGCGATATACCGGGCTATGAGGACATTCACCGGACGATGGAAGCGAAGCGGGGAAAGCAGTTGGTGATTGTGCGCTACCGTCCCGATCATTATTGGGGATATAGCTGGATCAACAACGGGTACGATATTCCGACGCAGCACGTGATCTGGGCGCGAGATATGGAGCCGGAAGAATCGAATTTGCCGTTGCTATGCGCGTTCAAAGATCGCCAGGCGTGGCTGCTGATTCCCCCGGAGAAGGGATTTATACCGCCGCCGGACAGGACGGCTCCCTGGCAATCGGCTGTAGCCGAGCAGTTTGTAGAGCCGTATCCTGCGGCCCCGTCTACTGCGTGTTATTCGGGATCAATCGAGCCGTGGTGAGATCGCCGGAGATCGCCGTAAAGATATCGCTCAGCGACGTGACCGGCTGGCCGGCTACGCATACGCTGCCAGATCCACTCTGGTGGTAATCGGAGTAGAAGTATTGCGGAGCGGAGGCCATATCCGCCATGGTGTCGCAGGGATTAATGTTTGGATAAGAGCCGCTATTCAGATCGCTGGTGCATCCGGTGGGCTCAGAGCCGTAGGCGACGGAATACACCTGCGTTCCCTGACTGGTGGCGTATTTCGCCGCAACGACTGCCTGCCCACACTCACCTACCCATGATGGGTATCTCCCGTTGCCGGTGGCCGGGGAGCCCATGACGGTGTTGTTGCCATTATTCTGCGGGGCGGTGGCGTTGCCATCGCTGAGAATGATGAGTACATTCTGGGAACCCGGATTCGCTGCCTTTTCGGCCACCAGCGCTGACTGCGCGGCGTAGATCGCGCCCGCGTAGTAGGTACCGTACACTCCGTCATAGTTGGGCGCCGTCATGCTGCCGCAGCCAATCACGCCTCCGGCCGCCTGCACCAGCGCGGAGTTGGGGTTCAAGATTGTAGCCGAATTAGAAGTGCGGTAGTCGCTTAAGAAGTTGGTAATCTGGTAAGTCGCGGTGCCAAGGGTCATGGGGTAGGTGGCATAATCCGATTGCGTGGGAACGTAGGACACCGCTCCAGCGGAGGGAAAGGAGTACGCCATCGCCTGCGGCAATTGAGACCAGGGAGTGACCGGGGTGCTCCCGGTGGGAGACATCGGCATCACGAAATTGATAGTGGCTCCGCCGTTCACCTCGCTCCAATAACGATTGGACGACGTAGGCGTGGGAACAGGGATGGTGCAGGTAACATCTTGTACCGCCGTAGAAGTGGACACATCGGGAAAGGTGAACAAGGCAACACGATCGACTGAGCTGGCGGCGACGCCATTGGAGATCGTGCAGGTGGCCAAGCTTGCCGCACAAGGGCTAAGACTTTGCAGCAGGACCTGGACCCCGTTCATTGCACACGCGATCTCGGTACTGCCACAGTTGCTATCGGGAAAGAGCATGGACAGGGTGGTATCGATGACCAGCGCCACGTTGTATGGGCTCGGGCCACCGCCTCTTGAGGCCGCGGTCGCACTGGCGGTGACGGTCATGGTTTTCATCCCAAACAACGCGGCGAAGTACATCGGCACCACGGCTTGCTCCTGCACCTGGAGGGCGTTGTAGGGCACCGCGCCTACGCAGGCGATTCCCAGGTTCTGCAGCGTTGTCAGGCATTTCAAAAGAGGGTAACCGCTCGCCATCGTCACATTGGGTAGAGACCCACGGGCGTTGACAGAACCGGAAACAGCGGAGAACGATGTCGACGCTGCGATCACCGCGGCGGGGCTGGTTGCGGTACGCATACTGCCGCCACCCGCCAGCGCGGCGGCATCGGTGTCGGATTGCAATGCGCGATTGCAATAGAAGACATGCCCCACATCGATCGCCAACCCTGCCATGCCGAGAAGCACCACGAAAATTACGGCGGCGATGGGCAGCACCTGCCCGCACTCGTTTTTCAGCAAGCCAAGCAGCAAACTACGAAGCCAAGGACGCACAATCGAGGTGGGCCAAGCTCTCATTGGACCAATTCCGTCATCTGCGCCTGGAGAGAACAGTTGGGGGCATAATTGGCGCCGTAGACACCCAGGCTGCAGGGGTAGTTCACGGTCAACACGGCGTTGTCCCCCTGCACCAGGTTTCCAGCCGCACCGGTGGTGCTGCTTCCGCTGCTGCACGATGCGCCGGTATAGGTTGTGCCGTTCAAGATAAAGGTGAAGGAAAGTTTGGAGGAGGCCAGCAGTGGCGCGGCCGCGTATACAGCGGAGGAGGCAGTGGCGCATGGATCAGTTGTCTGCCCGCGGCTGATGGCAAGAGCGCGGGCGCCGACGCTGGTAGCCTCGGTCAACATTACATAGTTATTGAATGCCAGGCCGAAGGTGAGAATGCCGGTCACCACCAGTAGCAATACCGGCAGGACGAGTGCCATTTCGACCATGGCCTGGCCTTTTTCCTGGTGGCCGCACCGTGTTAAGCGATAAGTTTCGCTGGGCCAGCGCGAGTGGACGCTGCTTATCGATCGCCACGCGGCGTATGTATCGATACGCATCCCTCGTGCCTCTCCCGGTTGACTCTTCCGCGCGGCGGTGGTGACAGCGAGACCCTGCTTGGACGACACGTTCGTTTATCGGCACAGATTTCTCAAACATGAAGCTTCATAGCGACTTATTTTATGAACTAATAACCTCCCTTTTATTGTGTTTGTTCGCATGGCATATCTATGACGAATGTAATTTACTCTCTTTGCGCCAAGACCAAGATGCAATTGACATTGCTATCGCTTCGATTGACCATCTCATTGGGCAGCAGCAATGATTGCCCGCCAAGTATACAAAGGAGAACAGCAATGAATAAGTTAAAGTTAGCCGCTACGCTTAAACCCATGCTATCTGCTCTTATCCGTGATGAATCTGGACAGGATCTTATCGAGTATGCCCTGGTCGCGGCGATCATCGCTCTGGGCGCCACGGCGGCGATGACCACGCTCGCGGGCACCATTACCAGCGCCTTCACCAAGATTGGAACCAGCTTATCCACTGCGGTATAACTTGCTTGAAGGTCTCGAGCTTTCCGGCTAACTCGCCGCGCGAGCGCAGATCCAATGCCGGTTAGTTGTGCTTTGCGTCGACGAAGTGCGGTCATGAATCACTTACAGAAAAGCCTGTTGCCTCTGCTGCATGATGAATGCGGCCAGGATCTTGTCGAGTACGCCCTAGTTGCAGCGCTGGTCGCCCTGGCTGCCATAGCCGGGATATCCAGAGTTGGCAGCGCCGCCAGCTCTGTATTCACCAGCGTTGGGAGCAAGATAACGGCCAATGTCTGACTCCCCAACAGAGCTTGAGGGGCACTTAAGCCGGCACCAACGCAGATGAGCGACCTGGAAGTCTTGATGCTGAAACTGACTGCTGAATTCGGGTTCTCTGCTGCCGCGCTGCTCTGCGCCAGCATAAGCGCGGTGTACGACGTGCGCAGCCGGAGGATCCCAAATTTCATTACGCTTCCTGCCATCGCTTTTGGACTGCTACTTCATGCTGTCGTGGGTGGGTGGGGGCAGTTGGCCATGGCTGCTGCCGGGGGACTGGTTTGCGGGCTGATCTTTTTTGTCTTTTATCTGGCTGGAGGGATGGGTGCCGGTGACGTGAAGCTGATCACTGCAGCGGGCTGCCTGGGCGGCTTTTCGGGGATTGGAAACCTGCTTCTATTGACCGCCTTGGCGGGCGGAGTCATGGCGATCGGCGTCGCACTCTATCGCCGCCGGCTGGTGGAGACGTGCCATAACATCTATGCGCTGGCGGTGCATCACAGGAATGTGGGCCTGATCCCCCATGGCCAATTCAACGTCGGAAATGAGCGAATGATGCGCTTGCCCTATGCGCTGGCTATCGCGGCAGGGAGCGCGCTGAGTCTTTGCCTGCTGGTGGTGCAGAGGTGAGGCCATGAAGGCCAAGCGCCTGATGATGGCTCTGCTGGTCGCGCTGCTGGTTTCAGGCCTGTTTACTTTCTGGCTGAGCAGGCGGCTGGGAAAGGCCGCTCATGTGGCAGCTCCGGCAAAGCAATTGGTTGTTGCCGCGCAGCAGACGATCGAAGCCGGCGACCAGCTGAAGCCGGGGAGCCTGCGATTGGTGGAATGGCCGGTTGCGCTCCCAGGAAGCTTCACAAAGACCGATGATATTGCGGGCAGAATCGTGCTCTTTCCTCTGGCGAAAGACCAACCTATTCTCAATTCGTATCTTGCCCCTGTGGGAGTCGGGGTCGGCCTGACGGCCAAGATTCCATCCGGCATGCGAGCGATATCCGTACGCTCCGATGAAGTGGTGGGGGTGGCCGGTTTCCTGCTTCCCGGAACCCATGTCGACGTGCTGTTGACCTATCGAACGGAGAAGTCTCCGGATCCGCGGACGGTGACGGTGCTGCAGGATGTAGTCGTTCTTGCCGCCGGGCAACAGATTCACCCGGATCCGGAAGGAAAGCCGAGCAGCGTCAACAACGTGGTAACGCTGCTGTTGAAGCCCGAGGACTCGGAAAAACTAGTGCTGGCGACGAGCCTGGGGGCAATTCACTTCGTGTTGAGAAACGGGGCCGACAATGGACAAGAGTCGGCATCGTCGGTGGGGCTGGATGAGCTCACCGGCACTCCTGCCCGATCCGCCAGCACCACAGCGGCCGTCGTCCCACCGCCGCAGCGTAAGCCCTATCAAGTGGAAACCATTCTGGGCAACAAGCAAGTGGTGAGGAGTTTCTATTGAGGCGGGCATGGCAATAGCGCCGAGCAAAATACGGAAAGGGCGCGCGCTTGCTCCGCTTGTGCTGTGTGGCTGGATGCACGCGCAAACGGCGGCTCCCCCGCCGCCGGAGGCGGCTATCCCTTCGTTGGCCGGTTTGCACATAGCGAAATTGCCTGACTCCACCACGGCGCTCACCAGCTCGACGGAATCCGCGAGCCAGTCGCTGCACCTGCGTGTGGGGCAGTCGATTTTTATCAGCACGGTGAGCCGCCTGAAGCGGGTGTATGTCAGCGATCCGCTGGTGGTCGATTCCTTCACTTCGAGCCCCAAACAGATCGTGGTCACAGCGAAGACACCGGGGGTGAGCAGCCTGATCCTATGGGACGAGGCGGGCAACTCGGCAACCTACTGGGTCTCCTCCGACCTGAATGTGGCGAGTCTGCAGAACGAGATTCACGAGGCGCTACCGAATGACCATATCAGCGTGGAAGCGCAGCAGGACCGCATTTCTCTGTCTGGAACAGTGTTGAGCGATGCTTCCGCGGAAGCGGCGGTCAAGCTTGCCGGGCTGTACGCAAAAAATGTGGTCAATTCTGTGGTGGTAAGACAGCTTCACGTCAGGCAAGTGAAGCTCAAGGTTCAGATCATCGAGATTGATCGCTCGAAGCTGGACCAGTTCGGCATTAACCTGTTCAGCCAGGGAAAAAATCTAACCAACTCCACCACCGGACAGTTTCCCTCGACACCAACCTATACGCCTTCCAGCGGCACAACTCCCGCAACACTCACTACCAGCAACCCATTGAACCTGCTCTTTTACAATTTTGGCTTGAATGTCGGCGTGACGGTGCAGGATCTGCAGGACAAGCAGATCGCGCAGATTCTGGCCGAGCCGACGATTACAACGCTCAGCGGACAAAAGGCGTCGTTCCTTGCCGGGGGCGAGTTTCCCTTCCCGGTGGTCCAGGGTTCATCGGGCGGACTTACATCGATCACCATTCAATTTCGGCCCTATGGCGTGAAGTTGGAATTTACGCCGATCGTCAATGACGATGAGACGATTCTGTTGAAAGTGGCGCCCGAGGTGAGCGCATTGGATTACACCAATGCGGTCACCATCTCGGGTTATACCATCCCGGCCATCTCTACCCGCCGGGCAGACACCCAGGTAGAGCTGCGCGATGGACAGAGCTTCGCCATCTCCGGGCTGCTCGATCACCGCACCACCGACATCTTTAACAAGATGCCGGGCATAGGCGACGTGCCTATCCTGGGGCAGCTATTCAAGTCAAAAAACGTCAATCACTCGACCGTGGAGCTGATGGTAGTGGTGACGCCGATACTCGTGGATCCACTAAGCGATACGACAGTGCCCACCCTCCCGCATCTCCCCGTGCCCACTCTCGACCCCAAGCAATTCGACCAGAAGATGGGCAAGCAGAAACCAGCGAGCCAACCACAGACCGGGGCAGGAGGAACGCCGTGATCAAGACCATGCATAATCCGGATGCCCTACAAGTAGCGCTGCTAACAGTGCATGTCGACCAGGAGACGGTGGACCAGATCCGCCAAAGTGCTTCGCGTATGCCCTGGGAGTTAGTTCCGGTGGATTACCAGAACTACTTCTCGGCAACCAAGCTCACCCCCCTTACGCAGCGAGCAATCAATGCCCAAGCCTGCGTCGCGGTGGTTGACTTCGACGGAGATGCAGAGCGCGCACTGGAAACCGCTGAATTCTTACGCCAGAGCTTTCACCTCAACATCGGAATCCTAGCGCTTTCTGTGACCACCGATCCTGACTTGCTGCTGCGGGCCATGCGCGCGGGCTACAGTGAATTTCTCGCCAAACCTTTCGGTTTCGAGGAGTTCACCGATACGCTCAACCGGCTCGACCATCGCTGGTCCACGACCATGGTCCGTCCGCGGCATTCGGGGAAGATTTTGTCCTTTTTCGGGGCCAAAGGCGGCGTGGGCACAACCACGCTGGCTGTCCACCTGGCCATGTTTCTGTGCCGCAGCCTGAAGAAGAAAGTGCTGTTGATCGACAATCATCCTCAACTCGGTCATGTGGCCCTCTACCTGGGTATGGATGGGAGCAATCATCACTTTTATGACCTGGTGCAAAACGTCAGCCGGCTGGACGAGGATTTGCTCCGCGGATTCATCGCCACGCACTTGAGCGGCCTGGATGTTCTATCGTCTCCCGACGTGTATGGCGGCTCGTGGAAAACGGACATCGATTCTGTCGAACGCACGCTGGAATTCCTGAGTACCCAATACGACTTCGTTCTGCTGGATTGCGAGGCGTCCTTCGAGGACATCAATCTGGCCATTGTTTCTTATTCGGATTGGATCTACCTGGTCGGTTCTCCTGAGATCGGGGCCATCCGCGACCTGTCCCGCTATGTGGATGGTTTGGTGCAGAACGAACACGCGACCAAGAAGCTGCAGGTGGTAATCAATCGCTACTCTTCACACGAGGCAGTCACGATCGAGCAGATCGAAAAGGCGGTTCACCTGCCAATCGCGATCAAGATCTCCAATAGTTATAGCGAACTGGTGCGGTCGATCAATATGGGCGAGCCGGTGTCGCCGGAGAGTAAGTCCGATTTTGCGCAGCAGATGTTGAAGTGGGCTACTGCACTTGCCGGGGCCGCTGCGCCAACGGCTCAGGAGCCGGCAAAGAAGCGATTTGCGCTGTGGAAGTAAGTGTGAGCGTTTATGTACGGGTTGAAGCCCGTACCCTTCGAGGGGTTGTGCATGTCTGATTCGACCATCAACGGGACCACTCGGGTCATTCCCGCCATCGCGAGAACCGCCAGGCCTGTAGCGCTGCAGCTACAGCAGGAGATCAAATCCGCCGTACACCAGGGTCTGATCAAGCGTCTGGATCTGGAAAAGATCGCCCTGATGCACGAGAATCCCTCTTCCCAGCAGCAACTCCTCACCGTGATTCATCAGCTGATCGGGGAGCAGAATATTCCCCTCTCGGCAGCGGAACGAGACCGGTTGGCGCAGGAAGTGCTTGATGAAGTGTTCGGGCTGGGTCCGCTGGAGCCGCTGCTTCAGGACGCGAGCGTCAACGACATCCTGGTAAACACCTACAACTCAGTCTATGTAGAACGCCACGGGGTGCTGGAGAAGACCGCCATCACCTTCAAGGATGACCGGCACCTGATGCATGTGATCGACAAGATCGTCTCCGCGGTGGGCAGGCGGGTGGACGAGTCTTCGCCCATGGTGGACGCCCGTCTTAAAGACGGTTCGCGGGTCAACGTGATTATTCCGCCGCTGGCAGTGGACGGCCCTATTCTTTCTATCCGGAAATTTGGCTCGAAGCCGCTGACCTTAGAAGATCTGTTGCGTAACAAGGCGCTCACCGAGCCGATGCTCGAAACCCTGAAGGGCGCGGTCCAGGCCCGCCTCAACATCATCGTCTCCGGCGGCACCGGCGCCGGCAAGACTACTTTGCTGAACGTGCTGTCCGGGTTTATCGACGAGCGGGAGCGAATTGTAACCATTGAGGATTCGGCCGAATTGCAGGTGAAACATGCGCACGTCGTGCGCCTTGAGTGCCGGCCACCAAACGTGGAAGGAAAAGGCGCGGTGAAGCAGAGAGAGCTGGTCATCAACGCGCTTCGTATGCGTCCCGACCGTATCGTGCTGGGTGAGGTCCGCGGGGAAGAATGCATGGATATGTTGCAGGCGATGAACACTGGCCACGATGGCTCACTCACCACGGTGCACGCCAACACGCCGCGCGATGCCGTGGCCCGCATGGAGACCATGGCCATGATGGGCAGCGCGACCCTGTCAGAGAAGGCGATTCGGGCACAGATCGCGTCAGCCGTCCACCTGATCGTGCAGATAGCGCGCATGAGCGATGGGTCGCGGCGGGTTACCCATATCACTGAACTCACCGGGGCGTTCAGCGATGTCGTCAGCATGCAGGACATTTTCCTTTTTGAGAAGGCGGGCCTGGGGCCCACAGGAAAAGTAAAAGGCCGCTTTCGCGGAACCGGCATCGTGCCAAAATTCGCGGAAAAGTTAAAGGCTGCGGGCTTCCCTTTGCCGGCAAGCCTGCTCGATTACTCGATGGAAGTCTAGAAGGTTATAGAAATGGCCGTGATGGTTATGACGTTCGTGTCGATTCTGCTGGCCACCTTCCTGTTGGTCCTGGCGACGACGCGCGAGACGGAGGAGGAGAAGATCGTCGGCCAGCGCATGGCAATGCTGCGACAGTCCTTGACGACGGCAGACGGCATCACCCCTGGAGCAGCGCAATTGCTCAAGGCGAAGAAGACGAGCAGATTTGGCTGGCTGGATGAATTTCTGGGCCGTTTCCAATTTGCGAAAGCGCTGCAGGAGCGCATTCTGCAGGCGGACAGCTCAACCACCGTTGCCGGGCTGATGCTGAGCACCCTGGGTTTGCTGATCGCCGGATTCGCCATCACGTGGCTCTTTGCACCGATGATCCTGATCGACACGGCTGCCGGCGCAGCACTCAGCGTGCTGCCCTATGGGGTTCTCTCCTTTAAGCGCACGAGAAGAGTCAACGCCTTCAACGCAGCTCTGCCGGAGGCCATTGATATGCTGGCCCGCGCTTTGCGCGCCGGTCATTCCGTCGTGGGCGCCCTGGAAATGCTGGCTGAGAATGCACAGAAACCGGCAAGCCAGGAATTCGGGGAAGTCTTCAAACAGCTGAACCTCGGCTTGCCCATGCGCAACGCGCTCCTGCAGCTTCTCGAGCGCGTGCCCTCGTCCGACCTGCGCGTTCTGGTGACCGCGATCATGGTGCAGAAGGACACCGGCGGCAACCTGGTGGAAATTCTGGATCGCACGGTGTTCGTCATTCGCGAACGGCTGCGCATTCAAGGTGAGATTCAAGTGCAAACAGCCCAGGGAAGGCTTACCGGATGGATATTGACCGCGCTTCCGGTGGTGATGATGCTGCTCCTCAATGTCGTCAATCCGGGCTATTCCAGCATCCTTTTCCACGAACCAGTCGGCCGCAAGCTGCTCTACATCAGCCTGGGCATGCTAGCCGTCGGCGGCTGGGTCATCCGTCACATCGTGAATGGAATCGAGGTCTAGCGAGATATGGACCTGGTCTTTTACGTCGCCCTCACGCTTTCCGTGTTTCTGGTTCTGGCGCTGCTGGTAGCTCCCATCGTCCTGCGGCCCTCACCCGCCGCCAGACGGATCATGGAGATGGTGCAGAGCAAGCGTCCGGACGAAAGGAGGGTGGGCACGAAAGAGCGCCTGCAAGAGAAGATCCTTACCATGGCAAAGCGTATGCGGGTGCGACTCGGGCTGGCCGAGGATGAAAAGGTCAAACAGCAGCTTTTGAGTGCGGGCGTTAAAAGCAGCGGAGGCATGAATGCATACTTCGCCAGCCGCATCCTTGGCCCTGTGCTGGGCCTGGTCTGCGGAAGCCTGATTCACACCAACACCGTTTTCTGGGCTTTGTCTCTGGCCGCTGTCTTTTACCTGGTCCCGGACATGTGGCTGAAGAGGAGGATCAAGAAGCGGAGAGAAAGAATCAGGAAAAGCCTTCCGGATGCGCTCGATCTCCTGGTTATCTGCGTGGAAGCAGGACTGGGCCTGGACCAGGCGATGTTGCGTGTAGGGCAGGAGTTGATCATCAGCCACCCTGACATTCACCAGGAGTTCATGCAAGTCAATCTGGAGCAACTTGCCGGTAAGCCGCGGTTGGAGGCATGGAAGAGCGCGGCAGAGCGTACACAGATCCCTGAGTTCTCACTGTTTGTCAGCATGTTGACACAAGCCGACCGCTTCGGAACTCCCATTGTCAGAGCGTTAAGCAGGTTTGGGGACGAGATCCGTCTGAAAAGGCGGCAACGGGCCGAGGAGATGGCCGCGAAGTCAAAGATCAAAATACTCTTTCCCCTTGTGCTGTTCATATTCCCATGCATTTTCATTGTGTTGCTTGCGCCCGCAATTCTGAACATTGCCAAGAATATGCAGTCGTTGAAGTAGAGCCGAGGATGCGCGATATATCGCGAGTATTAGTAACATTAACAGTTACTTATAACAGTTTACGGAAGATGAAGAGAAAGGAGGAACCATCCGATGGATACAACAACACTTATCAGAGTCATAGCCGGCGTTTTGGCGGTGATCGTGCTTGCATTCGTGATATACCGCAGGAAGCACGCGAAGGTATAGATGGCCGAGATCGCCTGCAACACCGTGACGGGTAAAGAAAACACGATGACCCTCAGAGATATAACGAGGGCCACCATTGTGGGCACACGGATCACCATAGCCGACACGTCTCTCACCCGCCTGATTGGGTTGGTGGGCAAGAGGCGGCTTGATTCCGGATGCGGGCTGCTTATCAGGCCCTCATCCGGAATTCATACGTTTGGCATGTTGTTTTCGATCGATGTGGTTGCGCTCAGCAGGGGTCTACAGGTGCTTCAGCTTTGGCATCGCATGGCTCCGTTCAGGATGACCAGCATCCGGTTGAGAACGCATAGCATGCTCGAGCTGTCGGCGGGCCAGATCTGCAGTTGCCAGATGGAGGTCGGAGACCAGTTGGAGTTGGTCTAGCTCGGGTGGCGGTGCCCCTAATGTCGTGCCGAAGACTGGAGTGCTTCGAGCATCCCACTCAAGCCGAAAACAGGGCTTGAATGGAGCACCTCAGCTTTGTTGCCGGTGCGGCAACGACTACGGAGGGCGTCGGATGAACCGAGAGTCAGAGGGAAAGCCTTAAAGCGCACACCAAAAGGAAAGGGCAGCGATCCAAGTTACGGACCGCCGCCCCCATTACAACTACCAGAGCTTCAGCGTTAGCTGCAGGGTTTGCCCGCATCTGCGTGAGCGCCTTTGGCCTTGGCCGCAGCCTCGGTCATATATGCGCCGGCTTTGGTTGTTCCGTAGTACTTCGTACCCGGGCAGTGATAGACCTTGGTGGACGTGTTTAACCAGACCAGACCCGGACCACCACCAGGAGCCGGAGTTGTCGACGTTGGTGTTGCTGTCTTGGTCTTGGGTGAAGGAGCGGCAGGGGCAGCAGGGGCGGCCGCAGCTGGGCGCTGCAGCGGGAGCAGCAGGCGCTGATGCAGCTGGGGCGGCGGGCGCAGCAGCGGCGGACCGCGTACCAGGTCTTCACGCCTTTGTGGCCGCGGCACGCACCGCTCTTGCTCGCGCCGGTCCAGTAGGACCCGTCATTGCACAACCCGGTAGCACCAGCGGGGGCCCCTGCAGGGGCCTGCGCCACGCCTGCCTGCGAAGCAATCATTGCGGTTACAGCCAGCGCGGTAACCGCCAGCATCGAACGGATCAGTGTCTTCATATGCGCTCCAATTAAGTAATCGCGAGAATTAATTTTGGGGGCCGAGCCACCAATAGTACGGTGGCCCAGGACTGGAGCACAAGCATAATTGTCGATGCAATTGGCCGGGTGAAAGCCAAGTGGCGGATGGCCATCCGAAATCCAT
>CAWBQE010000008.1:0-189935 GCA_963790705.1 uncultured Acidobacteriaceae bacterium | reverse complement strand
CGCTCTTCTCATCCAAAGGGCCGGAGTTCCCACACTTATTTGCCATCCAGTGCTGGTAGTTGTTGGTGAGAAAAAGCAGGTACTGTTTGCCGGTCTCCAGGTTGAAGCCGTCTTCGGTGTGCTCGCTGAAGATGGTGATCTCACCCGTTTGTTTGCCTTTGACCTTCTGGTCGATATGCACGACATAGTCGGTGCCATCCAGGGTGTCCCAGGACTGCGGTACCAGGCGTGACGACACCACGGTGCCGATGACCACCACCTGGGAATCCTTCATCTCCTGGGAGACGGGCAGGGTGTTCGTGCAAGCCGCGAACGAAGCTGTGGCGAAAAAAACGCAAGCTAATCCTGTGGCGACTCGCTTCAATATGCCTCGCTTCCCTCGCGTTGTCGTAGCTTTTTCACTTCTGCTGTATAGACGGCAACCGCCCCCGACGCGGCAAGCCCCAGTTCGCCACACTCGCCTGCGCACAGTAGAAGTGAAAATGCTCTACAGCTTATGATCCCACGACTGCGCGCCATTGCCTGCCTATAAACCGCTCACGAACCAAGAGATTCATCCCGCATCCCACTAAAGTGGCAGTGCTTGACCGGTCTACGCTCGCGGCATGGATCAGTCTTGTCCAAACTAGCTCTTTTCGGCTCTGTCCATCCACCTCTCCTCATGCCATGGTTGGCCACCGCCCTCAACTTTGTCATCCCGACCGGAGCGGAACCGGATTTCCTACATCGCAGTACCGCACGAGTCACGTATGCGGCCTTCCGTAAGGAAAGCCGCATGAACTTCGCCAACGCCACTAAGTTTGGATAGGAAATTCGGGGTAGCGCAGGGGAGGGACCTGCAGTTTCACTCGGACCGCATGCAAATGCCGACGAGCTATCAACTAACCCAACCCGGCTCTCTTCGAGACCAATGCGGTTCCATGCAATCAACGGATGACCCGCACACCAAACCCAATTCAACCGCTGCGCCGCTGTCCTATTCCGGCCAGCGCCGGAAGATAAGGGCTCCATTGGTCCCGCCAAAGCCAAAGGAGTTGGAAAGCGCCACCTCTACCTTGGCGGCCTCCGGGCTATGGGCGATGTAGTTGAGGTCGCAGGCTGGGTCGGGATCGTCGAGATTGGTGGTCGGAGGGACGACCTGGCGTTGCAGGGCCATGATCGTGATGCCTGCCTCCAACCCGCCCGCTCCGCCCAGCAGGTGGCCGGTCATGGACTTGGTCGAGCTCACCCGTAGTTTCCCGCTGGTCGCGTGTTCACCGAAAAGAGACTTGATGGCCGCAGTCTCCAGGGCATCGCCCAGCGGGGTGGAAGTGGCATGAGCATTTACATAGTCCACCTCGGAGGGCTCAATATTGGCGCTGCGCAGGGCATTTTTCATCGCCCGCACACATCCTTCTCCCCGCGGCGCCATGCTGGTGATGTGGTACGCGTCCGCGCTCATGCCGTATCCGATAATTTCGGCCAGGATCTTGGCCTCGCGGGCACGGGCGTGCTCCAACTCCTCCAGGATCAGGATGCCGGCCCCTTCACCAACCACGAAGCCGTCGCGGTCTTTATCGAACGGGCGGCAGGCATGTTCGGGGTCGGCGTTGCGCGTGGAGAGGGCGCGCATGGCGGCAAAGCCGCCCACACCCATGGGCGTAATGGCAGCCTCAGCACCGCCCGCGATCATTACGTCCGCATCATCACGCTCAATGGTGCGAAAGGCGTTGCCCACGGAATGTGCGCTGGTGGTGCAAGCCGTGGATGTCGCCTCGTTCGGGCCCAGCGCTCCGTAACGGATGCTCACCTGGCCGGCTGCCAGGTTCACAATCGTCCCAGGAATAAAAAACGGTGAAATCTTGCGCGGGCCGCCATGGAGCATAGCGCTGTGCTCCCGCTCAATCACGTCGAATCCGCCGATACCAGAGCCGATGTGCACTCCCACCCGCTCGGCGTTTTCCGGCCCGATCTTCAGTCCTGAATGCTGCAGCGCCTCCTGGGTAGCGGCAAGCGCGAAATGGATAAAGCGCCCCATCTTGCGCGCTTCCTTCTTGTCCACGAAATTCAGTGGATTAAAGTTTTTCACCTCGGCCGCGAAGGTGACGGGAAAACCCGTCGTATCGAAGCTCGTGATGGGAGCCATTCCGCTCTTGCCGTCCAGCAGGTTGTCCCAGACTTCGGGCGCGGTATTTCCTACTCCGCACAACAACCCGATGCCTGTAACAACCACCCTTCTTGCCAAATCACTTACTGCCTTTCGCGTTCTTCTCGATGTATTCGGTAGCGTCTTTTACCGTCTTGATTTTCTCTGCATCTTCGTCCGGGATTTCCAGGTCAAAGGCTTCCTCAAACTGCATCACGAGTTCGACTACGTCGAGCGAGTCTGCCCCCAGATCTTCTTGAAACGACGCGCTGGGAGTCACTTCAGCGTCATCGACCTGAAGTTGCTCGACGATAATCTGCTTTACCTTCTCTTCCACTGCTGCTGCTGCCATGCCGTTCTCCTGTCTATAGAAACAAATCGTTATGCGGTCTCGCGATGGGTGTAGCCGGTGAAGACACCTCATAGGGGGACTTTTCACCAGCCCCACTTCTCTGACGCCACAAGGGCTACGTAATCGTGAAACCGCGTTACAGGGCTAGCGCCCTGCAAGGTTAGGTGAACGGTCCGGGAAGGCGGTGCGGCAGGCGTTCCGGTTTTCCTCCAGGCGCCACCTGCCACAGAAAAGGACTCGGGCTATGCAGAAGGTCCAGCGGGACCGGCTGCGCCGGAAGCCAATGCCTGGCAGGAGACATCAACAGGAAAAACGGCCTAACCCGCAACCCGCGCAGTTCACGGCCCCAAAGTTTCCAGTCTACTGAGCGCCCCAAGTGGTGTAAAGCGCGGCACTCCACAGCTTTCCTCCAGGAACTTTGGCTTCAGGGCGAGTAAAGTCAGAAAAAGAAGATGGCAATGTTTCCCGGTATGCTCACCCTCGTTTTTGCCGCCGTCGGCGCCTTTGTCGTCGGCATCGTCTTGGCCACGTATTTTGAGCGCACCCGCAGCAATGCGGAGCGCGCCAGTTTGGAAAAATCCTCCAAAACCCTTCTCGACCAGTTGGCTGACACCCGCGCCCATCTTGAGCGGGCACGCACGGACGGCGCAACCCAACAGGCCACCATCGCCCGGCTGGAAGAACGCCACGCTGCGACAGAACGCGTGGTTGAGCAGATGCGCGCCGATCTGCCGGAGACATTCAAGTCGCTCGCCAGCCAGGTGCTGGAGGAAAAATCAAGCCGTTTCGCGGAGCAGAACCAGGCCGGCCTGGGCCAGGTTCTCGAGCCCCTTAAAGCCCGGCTGGAGGACTTTCAGAACAAGATCGAAGCCGCCCGCATGGAGCAGGTCAAGGGGGGCGTGCATCTGAGCTCCCAGATCGACAAGCTCTTCGAGTCGAACACCAGGTTCGCCGAGCAAGCCAACAACCTGGCCAGCGCGCTGCGGGGGTCAAGTAAAGCGCAGGGCGCATGGGGGGAGCTAATCCTGGAACGGGTTCTGCAAGCCGCTGGCTTGCGCCCCGGACACGAATACCATGCCCAGGAAAATTATGCCGGTGAGCACGGAAAACGAGCTCAGCCGGATGTGGTCATCCATCTGCCGGGTGAGCGCCACCTGGTCATCGACTCGAAGGTCTCCCTAGTTCATTACGAAGCCCACAGTATCGCGGAAAGCGATGCGGCCCGGGCGCTGGCTGCTGAAAGTCACAGCAATTCCGTGCGGGCGCATATCCGGGGCTTGGCAGAAAAGAATTATCAGACACTGTACGGTCTCAATTCGCTCGATTTCGTGATCATGTTTCTCCCCATCGAGCCCGCCTTCATGCTGGCTATCTCCCGCGATGACAAGCTGTGGGAGCAGGCTTGGCAGCGAAACGTCTTGCTGGTCAGTCCCAGCACGCTGCTTTTTGTCTTGCGTACCGTCGCTTCTCTCTGGCGCCAGGAACAGCAGAAACAAAACGTGGAGGAGATTGCCCGCAAAGGCGCGGATCTCTACAACAAGCTGGCCAGCTTTGTCGCTGACTTTACCGAGGTGGGGAGCCGGCTCGACACTGCGCAGCGAAGCTACGCCGACGCCATGTCAAAGCTGCACAGCGGCAAGGGCAATGTGATCCGCCAGGCGGAGATGCTGAAGGCTCTCGGCGTAAAGCCAACCAAGCAGCTCCCGCAGGGCTTGGTCGAGTTGGCACAGCAGGAGACCCTGGAGCTGGACGATTCCGAGCTGATCGAGGTGCCGAATCTCCCCGCCGACTCGGTTTTGATCAAGGAAAGTTACTCCAACCGCTGATCATGGGCCTTCTACCCGCCACGAACCTCGATTTCGGGATTTCTCCTAACCACGAACCTTGATTTCGGGGATTTCTACCGGCCGCGACCCTCGGGTGCCCCACACCCCGGATTTCCTGTGAAGTTTGTTGGCGTTGATGAACTTCATGCGGCTTTCTTTACGGAAAGCCGCACACGCGGCGATGTCCAGCGCAGCTTGGCAGGAAATCCGGGTGCGCTCCGTTCGGGATGCAGTTTATTCGTAGGAATTGGCCTCGGTTCCGGTTAACCGAGCTAGCAGCCGATGGCGCAACAGAATTGTCATCCAGAGGAACTGACTTGCCTGCGGCAAGTTAAGGGAGCAATGACCCTGCCTCCCGTACCGGCAACGAAGGTTGGGTGCCCCATTCAAGCCCTGTCTTTGGGCTTGAGTGGGATACGCAGCACTCAACGCCGCAGTCTCCGGTTTGTTCATTAGGACCGAAGCGAAGCGTAGTGGAGGGACCTGCGGTTTCTTTTTCAGGTTCTCACAGACTCTAAACGGCAGACGCTAGGCGTTGAAGACGAGCCATCAAGGTTCGCGAGGCTACTGATTAAGCACTTTTGTAACGTCAGCCGCGAGCAAATCCCTCCCGCAGCCTCTGCCAGGTAGTCTCCAAGGCCTCCGGCAGCACCCGCGTCTCCGCAATCACCGTCATGAAGTTGGAATCGCCCAGCCAGCGCGGAAGAACGTGCATGTGCAGGTGTCCGGCCACCCCAGCCCCCGCAGCCTTGCCCAGGTTCAGGCCCATATTGAGCCCGTCAGGGGAGTACACCCGGCGCAGAACGGCATCGGTTCGTTGCGCCAGTGTCATAATCTCGGCCGCCACCGCCCCGTCCAGGCCGGCCAGCGTCTCCTGGTGGGCATACGGCACAATCATGACGTGCCCGGAAGAGTAAGGGAAGGCGTTGAGAACGATGAAGCTAAGCTCCCCCCGCAACACAATATTGGCCGCGCGATCGGAGTCTACTGCGGAGCCCCCCTGCTCGACCGCGAACCGGGTGGCCGCGATCAGGTTGCAAAAGACGCAGTGACAGTCACCGGTCCAGGCAGCCAACGCCTCGGGCACGCCCTTGCGCCCTCCAGGATCGGCATCGACTAGGTAAGGGTAGCGCCAGGGCGTCCACAAGTAGTCCATGCGGTTCAAGTATACGGAGCATTCGCAGCACGCCATCTCAGCCGTGGCATAGCCGCCGAAGCTTGTCTTCACCAACCGTTCACAAATCAATAAAAATAGGCATTTCCAACGCTTTTTAAGCGCCTTCGCGTGTGCTGAATTGACCAGGAGTTTCGTTGACATGCTTTCCCGGCGATTGCTATAGTTGTTATGAAGGGTCTACGTAGAGGATTCGGCGTAGACGTCCATCGCCGCTCTTGCTTTACCCCCCTCACCGGATGCTCCTACCGGAGATTGATTTAAGTGCCAAGCCGTTCTGTCCGGCTACACTAACAGTCTCCCGTCGAACGTTTGTTGGTGGATGGGATAAGCACTACGGTGCCCCTGCTTCGCGGACCAAGCCTGCAAAATAGTCTGGCGAAGTAACTGCGGGAATGAATCTCTGAGAGCCTTGGCCAAGTCTATTAAGACCAGGACAACGTGATTCAACGAAGGACCGTAGTGGTGGACGGATCGGGAGTTACCGATCGAGAATCCGGAGCTGGCATTCATGGCAGACGTCCTAAATCCTGAACGAACCGAGAGCGCACCCCTGAACACCGAATTGCAAACCCCAACGCTTGATGCACCGGCGGATCATTTTGACCCGTCCGAGGAGTTAACCCACAACCCGCAAGCTGTCGCCCCCAGCGTGCCGCACCGCGTCGTCGATCCCAAGCCAGTCGTCACCCACTCCGCTGGGGATGAAACCGAAATGACCGGCATGGAGGACTTCGCCGCCGCCCTGGAATCGTTTGACCGCGAACAAGCCGCTGAAGCCGCCGCCCAGGCCTATGACGATAACGTCGTCACCGGCACGGTCATCAAGCTGACGGACAAGCATGTGGTGGTCGATGTCGGGCTCAAGTCCGAAGGCCTCATTCCCCTGGAGCAGGTACTGGATCATAATGGCCAGCCCAAGCTCAAGGCGGGCGATACGGTCGAAGTGGTGGTGGAGCGCGAAGAAGCCGAAGGCGGCTTCCTGCTCAGCTACGACAAGGCGCAGCGGCACCGGGTTTGGGATGCAATCGAACGCGCCGCCAACGAAAAGACTCCGGTGGTGGGCACAGTTTTGGGACGCGTCAAAGGCGGTCTCACCGTCGACATCGGTATCAAGGCGTTTCTGCCTGGCTCCCAGCTGGAAATCCGTCCGGTGCGCAATCTGGATGGCTACATCGGCCAGCAGATTGAAGTGCGCGTCATCAAGCTGAACAAGAAACGCGGCAACGTGGTGGTCTCGCGCAAGGAGCTTCTGGAAGAGGAGCAGACCAGCAAGCGCACCTTGACGCTCGAGCATCTCGAAGAAGGCGCGGTCCTTACCGGCACGGTGAAGAACCTGACCGACTACGGCGCTTTTGTCGATCTGGGCGGAATCGATGGACTGTTACATATAACGGATATGTCCTGGGGACGGCTCACCCATCCCCGCGACCTGGTAAACGTCGGCGACGAGATCCAGGTTAAGGTGCTCAAGTTCGATCGTGAGAAGCAGCGCGTTTCCCTGGGCTTCAAGCAGCTCACCCCCGATCCATGGCTCGATGCGGTGGAGCGTTATCCCATCGGCGCCCGCGTACGCGGCCGGGTGCTTAGCGTGACTGACTACGGCTCATTTGTCGAGCTGGAGCAGGGCATCGAGGGACTGGTGCATGTCTCCGAGATGACCTGGTCCAAGCGGATGAAGCATCCCTCCAAGCTGGTTAAGCCTGGAGACGAGGTGGAAACCGTAGTGCTCAGCGTCAATCCCAATGACCGCCGCATTTCGTTGGGCATGAAGCAGTTGCTCGAGAACCCCTGGGAGCATCTCTCGGAGCGCTATCCTGCAGGCACCATTGTGGAAGGCCGGGTGCGCAATCTGACCGACTTTGGCGCCTTCATTGAAATTGAAGATGGCATCGACGGCTTGGTGCACGTGAGCAACCTGAGCTGGACCAAGCGCGTGAAGCATCCTTCCGAAATTCTCAAGAAGGGCGAGAAAGTTCGCGCCGTAGTCCTTGGGGTGGAAGCGGAGAATCGCCGCCTGTCACTCGGTATCAAGCAGCTGCAGCCGGATGTCTGGGAGACCTTCTTTGCCCAGCATCGCGTAGGCGATGTGGTCAAGGGCAAGGTACTGCGCACGGCGCAATTCGGAGCATTCATCGAGATCGCCGAGGGTGTCGAAGGACTGTGCCACGTTTCCGAAGCTGCTGACGCCACGGGCCAGCCGATCAAGCTGGAGGCTGGGCAGGAGTATGACTTCAAGATCATCAAGATGAATCAGGATGAGAAGAAAGTCGGCCTCAGCTTGCGCGCGGTAGGCGAAGAAGCCAGCCGGGCCGATGTGGAAGCCTACAAGCAGCCAGTCTCAAGCTCCACCACCACGCTAGGGGATCTGGTCAACTGGAAGCGCATGGAACACGAATAAAAGGCCCACGAATAAAAGCCGCACGAATAAAGGCACACAGTGTTCGCATGCTGTGTGCCTTTTCTGTTTACTTCGCTGTGTCGATTTTCAGGTCAAAGTTAAATTGCTTCTTGCTGTCGAAGGAGCTGATGGATCTGGTTTTGGACTTGTGTCCTTTGAACTCCGCCCAGAGTTGATAATCCACGTCTGAGCTCAGCTGCCCAAAACGGTAGTGTCCATCTGCCTCGGTGATAAACGTCCTGACCTCCTGGCTTTTCTGGTCCTGCAGGTAAACCACGGCGTTTGCCTGTGGCTGGTCGCTGGAATTCTGCACCGTCCCCTGCACCACCCGCACCGCTTGTCCCAGGCTTTGCGCAAATCCTTGCGGACAGCTTGCCGCGCATGTGAATAGCAGCAGCAATAGCCAAGGCATCCATCGTGTCCCGCTACGAAAAACAACTCTCATTCCTCTTCCTCGTCGGCCACTTCTTCGTCGTCATCTTCGTAGCCTTCCTCGTCCACTTGGGAGAGTTCGAGTGGTTCCGTAGCGACGACTTCGAACTCAGTGCCGCATTCATCGCAGACCACGATGTCTCCTTCTTCCACTTCGTCGGGGTCGAAATCGAGAACGCTCTCGCATTCTTGACAGACTGGCATACAGCTCTCCTTTCACGGAGCATTAAGATATTGGTGATGACCGCCACCAAGATGCGGCTTGGCTAGTTTCCGGGAGAACACCCGGAACGTCAAGGAACTCCAACCGAGACAACAAATCGTACCGCGAACGGAGACCAAGGGTTGAAAAAGAATACGAGTCTTCCGCTCCTGCTCCTGTTGTCACCGCGCTCATTACTAACGTATACGCCATCCTGCCGGAAAAGGATCCAGCCCTCCACGTCGCAACGCCGCCAACGCTGGCAATCTTAGCCCCTGCTCTGGGTGCACCAAAGGGTGTGCTTCGTGGTCACGCCCGTAATGAAAACGCGTTAGTCTTAAAAGACGAGTCATGGCACGCTTCCCCCGCACCGGTTTCTCCGCCCTATCATTCCCGAGCTTTAGTGGCGTCACCAGGCAACTGGTCCTGGCGAACGTCGCGGTCTACTTTTTATTGCTGATCCTGGAATACGCGGCGCCACGCATGGCGCTGGTCGTAAGCACCTATTTTTCGCTCACTCCGGTGCTGCTGCTCCACGGGTGGGTGTGGCAACTTGTGACGTACAGCTTCCTGAATTCCGGCGTGCTGCATGTCGCTTTTAACATGCTCACCTTGTGGTTTATCGGCTCCTTTCTGGAAACGTCCAAGGGTAGCCGCTGGCTGCTTGAAATTTACTTTTCGTCCGCAGTGGGCGGAGCCCTGATCGGGAGCGCGCTTAGCTTCACCCAGGTTTTTCATTCCAGCCCCTTGTCCACCACCAACAGCGCTGACGGCGCGCTCTTCGGCCTGCTGGCAGCTTTCGCCGTCCTCTTTGGCGACCTCGAGATGTATATGTTCCCGCTGCCGGTGGCCATCAAAGCCAAATATCTGGTCATCGTTTACATGCTCATCGAGGTCGCCCTGTTGCTCTCCGGAGGGCCCCCGCTCGCCATTTTCGTTATTCTCAGTGGCGCATTGATCGGTTTCTTTTTCGCCCGCCGTGCTCCCCGTCGGGCCATGAGCACGGGCTTGAGCGAAGCGGTCTTCGGCCTGCGCAACAACTACTATCGCTGGAAGCGCCGCCGCGCCTCGCGCAAGTTCGAGGTTTATATGCGTAAGCAGAACCGCGACGTCCGTTTCGACAGCGAAGGCCGCTACATCGACCCCGACGAAAAGCGCGACCCCAACGACCGCAAGTGGATGAACTAGCGAGCGCAGTCTACGCTCTAGCGAAACCAAAGGAACAGGACGGGCGCCCCACGTTCGATCCTGCCATAACACAGTCCCGAAGGGACGGCTGAGTAGCCCAGGACGGAGTCCTGGGTGGGCTATGAGAAATGCGTTCAGTCCCGAAGGGACGGCTGAAAATGTCCCAGGACGATTAGTCCTGGGCTACTCACTCCAGCGAATCCGCAGGATGACTCTCTCAGCTCGTAGTCCGAATATGCAACTCCCGCAACTGCTGTGGGCTGACAGGCGTAGGTGCATCGACCATTAAATCAATGGCCTTGGCGGTCTTGGGGAACGCGATGACCTCGCGCAGGCTCTGCGCCCCTGCAAGGATCATCGCAATGCGGTCCAGCCCCAACGCAATGCCCCCATGGGGTGGCGTTCCGTAGGTCAGTGCCTCCAGGAAAAACCCAAAGCGCGACCGCGCCTCCTCTTCGCTCATGCCCAGCGCGCGAAATATCTCCTGCTGCACATCCTGGCGGTGGATACGAATCGAACCGGAGCCCAGCTCCAGCCCATTCATCGCCAGGTCGTAGTAGCGCGCCCGTACCGATGCCGGATCGGAAACCAGCCTCTCCATGTCTTCCTCGTGCGGCGAGGTGAACGGGTGATGGGCGGGGAGCCAGCGCTGCGACTCTTTGTCAAATTCAAACATGGGAAAATCCGTCACCCAGATGGGCCGGAAGGCCTTGTCTCCGGCGATCTGCTGGCCCAGGAGCCGCTCCGCTGATTCGACCACCTGATCGGTGATGGCGGAGGTCTTATGCCGGTCGGCATATCGCCGGGCCAGTTCAACGCGCAGATTTCCCGCCGCCGAGTAAACGCAGATCTCACGCTCGGAGAGGTGGCCTTGCGTTTTGGTGTCGCTGGCCTGCACATGGGTGGTGGCATCGCCGGCCACCAGCACCAGCAGATCCTCCGCTTCGCCCTCTACCCGCGCCGGCGCCAGTTCGCGTATCTTCGCGACTGCTTCGGGAAAGCTCTTTTCCAGCCGCTTCCAGTCGTCGATCAGCTTCGCGCCCTTGCTTCCGTCGAACAGCGGCCGGTTGTCGTCGCGCTCCTTGCGGGAAAGCTCGCCCACCCGCGGAATGCACACCACCACCACCGGAAGCGTGGGATCGATAGCCAGCGTCTGCAAATCCTCCTCGCGGAACGCGGAACGAACGTCAATCAACTCCGGCATCCGCAAGTCCGGCTTATCAATGCCGTAGCGTCGCATGGCCTCGTCGTAGGTGATGCGGGGAAAGGGAGTAGACAGCATCACCCCCACTGCGGCGAATGCTTCGCGCAAAAAATTCTCCACCACCAGGAAGACATCTTCCTGGCGCACGAACGACATCTCCAGATCGACCTGGGTGAACTCCGGTTGCCGGTCGGCGCGCAGATCCTCATCGCGGAAGCAGCGCACGATCTGAAAATAGCGGTCGAAGCCCGAGATCATGAGGATCTGCTTGAATAACTGCGGCGATTGGGGCAGCGCATAAAAGTGCCCGCCATGCACCCGGCTGGGGACCAGGTAATCACGCGCGCCTTCCGGGGTCGAGCGTGTCATGAACGGGGTCTCGATTTCCAGAAAGCCCTGGTTCGACAGGCTCTCCCGCACCGCACGGGTGATCTTATGGCGCAGCTCAAAATTCTGCTGCATCTGTTGCCGGCGCAGATCGATATAGCGGTATTTCAGGCGCAACTCCTCGTTGGCGATAGCCTCTTCGGCGGGCGAGAACGGAGGCACCCTGGAGTCGTTCAATACCAGCAACTGCTCCGCGGCCACCTCAACCTCACCGGTTGCCATCTTGGGGTTGATCACATCCTGGCCGCGCAGGCGTACCTTGCCCACCACTGCCACCACGTATTCCGGCCGCACCTGTTCCGCCTTGGCGTGGCCATCCGGGGTCAGGTCCTTGTCCAGGACGATTTGCGTGATCCCGGTACGGTCGCGCAGATCCAGAAAGATCAGGTTGCCATGGTCGCGGCGGCGGTTTACCCACCCCATGAGGATGACCTGTTCCCCGGCTTGCTGTGCGCGAAGCTGCCCACAAGTGTGCGTGCGTTGAAGAGTGCCTAGAAAGTCGAGCAATGCGGATGTCCTAATTTGAAGTTGGAGGGTCGGGAAGCGAGGCCAGCTTCTCGGCGAGTTGGGCCCGTGGAACCTTGAACTGCTCACCGGAGGCGAAGTGCTTTACCGTCAAGATACCGGAGGCAACCTCATCCTCGCCGAGAATCACGATGGCCCGCGCCACTTTGTTAGCGGCCTCGAACGATTTCTTTAGCCGAAACGATCCGTCGCCCAGTTCCGCCCGTAAGCCGGTGGCGCGCAGTTCCCTGGCTAAAGCCAACGCAGCAGGATTCATGCGCTCGCCCAGCGGAGCGATATAGGCCGCGGCCAGCCGAGGTGTATGCCTGCCCTGTGCCTCGAGGACCAGCACCAGGCGATCTTCGCCAATGGCGAATCCAATGCCCGGCGCCTTGGGCCCGCCGATCGCTTCCGAGAGCCCGTCGTAGCGTCCTCCGCCGAGCAGGGCGTTCTGCGATCCAAGGCCGCCCTCGCCCGGTTCGTCGTAAACGAACTCAAAAGTCGTCCGCGTGTAGTAATCGAGGCCGCGCACCAGGCGATGGTCGTGCTCGTAAAGCACTCCACAGGCGTCGAGAGCTGTGCAAACGGCGGCAAAATGTTCCTTGGAGCCCTCGTCGAGCGACTCCCAGATACGGGGCAGCGTGGCGATGATGGGCTGATCTTCCGCATGCTTGCAATCGAGCACGCGCAGAGGGTTGGTCACCGCCCGGCGCTGGCAATCCTCGCACATGCGTGAGACCACCGGTTCCAGCGCCGTGCGCAGCGTCTGCACGTACCGCGGCCGGTCGGTCGCCGAGCCGACGGAGTTGAGCAGCAACCTCCAGCCTGTAATCCCCAACTCGCTCAGCAAGGTGGCCAACATCTCCAGCACTTCCGCATCGCGCAGTGGTGACTCGCTGCCCGCGCTGGGAGGTCCGATCACCTCGGCGCCGATCTGAAAAAACTGTCGGTAGCGGCCTCTTTGCGGCCGTTCGCGGCGAAACTGGGGCCCGATGTAGTAGAGCTTCTGCAGTTGGCCGGTCTCGCCCAGCTGGTGCTCAATGTAGGCGCGCACCACGCCGGCGGTATTCTCCGGACGCAGGGTCAGCGACTGCGTCGATTCGCCCTGGATGCGGGCCTCCGGAGTAAATGTGTACATTTCCTTGGAGACGATATCGGTTTCCTCTCCCACCCCGCGGGAGAAGAGCTGCGTGTCCTCAAAAATGGGCGTGCGAATCTCGCCGAAGGAATAGCGCTCGAAAACCTGCCGCGCTGTGGTCTCGATGTGGTTCCAAAGTTCAGTTTCCGGAGGCAGCAGGTCCCGGGTGCCCCGGACAGCTTGCAAAATGCTCATAAGTGCTGAAGTATCCAACTCTTTCCAGAATACAGGCGCACCCCAATCCCTTCCACTCGGGCAGAGGTTCTGCGGGCTAGCGAAAGACTCTCGACCGTACGGCACGGCTTCAGAGCTTGCGGAAAAACTCCAGTTTTTGAAGGGTACGAGCTTCAGCTCGTACGTAAGTGTTTGCAAACAGGTCTGGCTTTAGCCACTGAGGGATGACTTTTTCTAGGTTCAGCGACTTTTTCCGCAGCCTGTTCAGGCGTGCCGTACCCAACTTCAACCGGGGAGGGCCTTAGTGTCTGCGTGAGAACGCCACCGGCCAACTTAGTCCCGTAGAGCCTGCCCTGAGCTTGTCGAAGGGGACGGCTGAGAGTAGCCCAGGACGCAGTCCTGGGTAGAAACGAGAGCCAGGAACAGTCCCGCAGAGCCTGCCCTGAGCTTGTCGAAGGGGACGGCTGAAAATATCCCAGGACGTAGTCCCATAAGCGCTAACTTGTTCGGCAGACAACAGAAATCTGAGAAGACGCTGGTTTTTAGCATCTCCAACTCGCCGCAAAAACGTCATCCTGAGCGGAGCGCCTCACAGATTTATCGCGTGACACAGCGCTTGTAGCGCGGAGTCGAAGGACCCCGGCAGTGCTTATCTTACCCATGCCGCTCTGAGCTTTTCAACCACCGAAGCCCGCTCTGGGCGGATCCACCCGGTCTTTACCTGGGGGCGGGAACCAAGAACTTGCTAGCATCTTGCTAGCTAGGGCCGGCCTTGCACAGACCTGGGGATGGAAGATGATTAGAGCGCATGGAAAGATGTACCCGTGACCATCGAGTGCGTACCGCAGCAGATCCTGTTCTCGGGCTTCGGTGGTTGAAAAGCTCCGAGCAGCATGGGTAAGATAAGCGCTGCCGGGGTCCTTCGACTCCGCGCTACAAGCGCTGTGTCAAGCGATAAATCCGTGAGGCGCTCCGCTCAGGATGACGACTTTGTAGGAGTTTTGACGAAAAACATCCTAAACAAGTTAGCGCTTATGGGACGTAGTCCTGGGCATCCTCACTAATTCTGCAAGATCCACTTCTCCCGCTCCTTCAGATACGTCGCGGTGTAATCCACATAATTCCGCGCATACTGCAGAATCGACTCCCGGTCGTTGGGGTCGAGCTGGCGTCGCTCCTTAGCCGGCACACCCGCCCAGAGCGTGTTCGCCGGCACCACCGTGTTCTCCGTAACCACTGCGCCGGCGGCAATGATGGAGCCTTCGCCAATTCTCACGTTGTTGAGGATCGTCGCCCCCATGCCGATCAGGCAGGCATCTTCGATCACGCATCCGTGAACCGTTGCATTGTGTCCAATCGTGACCCAATCGCCAACCTTGACCGGGTGTTTGTAGCGCATGCCGTGCAACACAGCACAGTCCTGTACGTTGCTGTACGCGCCCAGGCGAATGGAGTGCACATCACCGCGCAAGACTGCATTCATCCACACGCTGGCGTGCTCACCCAACTCGACTTCCCCCAAAACCTGGGCGGAAATGTCGACGTAGCAGGAGCTGGGAATGACCGGGTTATGACCGAGGTAGGACCGTACCATGACGAATCCCTTCTTGTGAGGCAGGGAAAATGCTGCCCAAGATGCTGATTAAGCTTGACTCCACACCTCAAAGGTAACGTAAGCTTATAGAACCCAATTGGGATGTTTGGAGGTGTGGTTCATTTGGCAGAGGTTCGCGTGCAGGAAGGCGAGCCGCTTGAAAATGCATTGCGCCGTTTTAAGCGCAAGGTTCAGCAAGAAGACATTATCAAGGAAGTGAAGCGTCACTCCTTCTACCTGAAGCCTGGCGAGCGCCGTCGAGTAAAAGAAGCGCTGGCGCGCAAGCGGAATCGTAAAAAAGCAAGAAAAGAGCAGGATTAGCCCTGCATTGCCGGCTTACCGGGTTGCGAAGCATACGGTAGGCCGGCATCCCGCACTCTTCAAAGAATTTGTGAAAAGAGGTTGTAAAGCACCATTTCCCCTCTCATTCCCGTATTTGGCGAATGCGAGGACAGTTGTCGAACTGACAGACGAATCAGCTGGTTGGTGACACGACGCCAATTCAGCGATCCGTCGACGGAATACTGAAAATTCCAAGGCATGCTCGGGGGGACGCGTAATGGATTTCATCGACAAGATACTGAAATGTTCTGATTGCGGTAATGACTTTGTCTTTACCGCTGGCGAACAACTGTTCTTTCACGATAAGCAATTCAAAAACGATCCAAAGCGTTGCAAACAGTGCAAAATTAAGCGCGTGGCCGGAACCGGCAATGGCGTGCGCACAGAAACCCGGACCGTCTGTTCGGAATGCGCTACCGAAACCACCGTTCCCTTTAAGCCCACGCAAGGTCGCCCCGTGCTCTGCAGGTCCTGTTTCCAGCAGCGGCGGCCCCCGGTTCCGGCCACAGTTGCAGCCAGCGCCGCTTCCTGAGGAATCTCTCCCGTAGGTGGGAGAAATTCCTCAGACGGACTCAACGGCTATCCGCCGGTTTCCCGGATTTCCTGTGAAGTCTGTCTGCGTTGGTGAACTTCATGCGGTCCCGGCCAGCCGGGATCGCACACGCTGCGGTCGCTTGGTGCCGCGTACAGAAAATCCGGGTTTGGGGAGAGGTGTGACTGCGCTTCTCCTAAAGCCCTGCCTCGAAACCGGAATCGTGAAGCTTGCCGTCTGATCGAGCGTCAGCTTTAGTTTGCCGCCGCTGGTTTTCGTGTGGCCGTGCGGCCGGTCGCCTTGACGGGCGGGGTGACTTTTGCGGCAAGCGCCTTCTGCTTCTTGTCTTCGTGGGTCACTAGTAGCGCCTCTATTTGCCGCAACAGGTTCATGATATTCATCGGCTTGACCAGCATCTCGTCCATGCCTTCGTCTCGCCACTCGGAGCCGGGAACGGGAAACGCTGTCAGCATAGCCACCGCCGGCTGATAAGGGGCCTGCTTTGCCGCCCGCACCACCTCGAGTCCGGCCGACTCATTTTCCATGCGCATATCCGTGATCACCATGTGAAAGGTGCCGGCCTTTAACTTCGACCGGGCCTCGCGAGCGGAAGCCGCCGTTTCCACCTCGAAGTCGTTCATTTCGAGGACCGCCTTGAGGGTCAGCAGAATTGCGAGCTCGTCATCTACCAAAAGAATGCGACGTTTCATGGGGAAAACTCCAGGGTACAGTGGCTCTATATCTTCGCCGTAGGTCCAGGGCGCCTGATGGGATCCTACCTGAAATGGCGTTGCCTTGATTAGACTGACAACGTGGCAGAATACCACGTTGAGAACTTCGGTTGCCGTGCCAGCCGTGCTGACGGCGAGATCATAAGCGCCGAACTGCGGCATCGCGGCCTGAGTCCGGCTCTGAGCCCCGCCCAGGCCGACGTGATCGTTGCCAATACCTGCAGCGTGACCGCCCAGGCGGACCGCACAGCCCGCGCCTTCCTGCGCCGTGTGCGGCGGGAAAACCCCACTGCGCGCATCCTGGTCACCGGATGCTACGCCCAGCGGGCGCCGCAAGAGGTTGCCGCCCTGCCCGGCGTCCACGCCGTGATCGGCAACAGCCATAAGTCCATGGTGGCGGAGATCGCAGCGGAGATTGCCCAGCCGCACGCCGCGGCCTTTGTCCCGCTGGCCGCATTACGCCCTGCCCCCGCCCTCTACGTGGACGACACCTTTGCTCACTCGGAGCTGTCCATGCCCGAATCGGGGCCGCAAGCAGGCTGGTGGGCGGGCAGTCAGACGCGTCCCAATCTCAAGGTGCAGGATGGTTGTGGCAACCGCTGCTCCTTCTGCATCATTCCTGCAACCCGCGGCCATAGCCGTTCCCTGTCGCTCGAAACTTGCCTCCGCAATGTACAGGACTTTGTCGCGGGCGGTGGTACTGAGCTGGTGCTCTCCGGCATCAACCTGGGGCGCTGGGGCCGTGACCTGACGCCGCAACGCACGTTGGAAGAACTAGTGGGCGCCATTCTGCTGCAGACAGCCCTGCCACGTCTGCGTCTCAGCTCCATCGAGCCGATGGACTGGACGTCCGGGCTGCTGGCCCTGTTTCGTGCCCACGCCGTTACCCCCGGGGCTCGCCTGGCGCGTCATGCCCATCTCCCACTGCAATCCGGATCCGACGCCATCCTGCGTGCCATGCACCGCCGCTATCGCCCCTGGCACTACGCCGAGAAGCTGCGCCTGATTCGCGAGAGCATGCCGGACTCGGCCGTCGGCGCCGACGTGATGGTGGGCTTTCCGGGTGAAAGCGAAGCCCTCTTTGAAGAAAGCTTCGCCTTTATTGCGGCCCAGCCCTTCACGTACCTGCACCTGTTTCCTTTTTCTCCTCGCCCCGATACCAGGGCCTGGCAGCTGGCTCGGCAATATCCGGTGCCGCCGCAGGCGGTCGCGGAGCGCATGGCACGTCTGCGTGCACTGATTGCCGACAGGAATCGTCGCTTCCGGCAGAGTTTCCTGGGCCGCGAGCTGCCTGCGGTTACTTTGCACACTGCGCAGGGCAAATCCACGCCGGCGCTAGCCGACAACTTTCTTGAAGTGCTGCTCCAAGCCAAGGTGCCACCCAACCAGAGCATCCGCGTGGCCGTCACAGGGCTCACCGAAACAGGCTTGACTGGCCAATTAGCGACATGACCGAAGAGTTCTTCCGGTCGGTGTGCCGAAATGCTATGCTTTATTTGAGGGGCCTTGCGTCTCTCGTTCCCCGGAGGAAACCATCGATAAGCGTTCGGCCAAGTCTTTCATCCGCATTAACGACAGAATTCGCGCGCGTGAAATCCGCGTCATTGACGAAAACGGTGAACAGCTCGGAATTCTGCCTCCCTTCGAAGCCTTGAAGATAGCCCGCGAGCGTGGCCTGGATTTAGTCGAAGTTTCGCCTACGGCCCAGCCGCCGGTGTGTCGCATCCAGGATTATGGAAAATTCCTCTACGAGAAGGACAAGAGCGACCGCGCGGCGCGTAAGAAGCAAAAAGTCATTGTCGTCAAGGAAGTCAAGTTTTCCGTGACTGTCGACGAGCACGACTACCAGACCAAGAAGAATCAAGCCGTCCGCTTCCTGGGCGAAGGTGACAAGGTAAAGGCCTCCTTGCGATTCAAGGGTCGCCAGATGGCGCACCGAGAGCTAGGCTATGCCATCATCAACCGGCTGATTCAGGACATGGGCGACGCAGGCATCGTGGAATTCATGCCCCGCATGGAAGGCACCACGCTGCACGCCATCCTCGCCCCGGGCAAGAAAGCCGAACCACCCAAGAAGCCCGCCGCCCCCAAGCCGCCGGCTCCAGGCCTGGTCGGCCAACAGCAACCCCAATCAGCCCAGTCGTAAGAGCAGAACGGCAGATCGCTTCGAAGCGAAGCGGGTGGACCTGCGGTTCCACTTAATCCCAAGCCAACGCTGTCGCCAGCGATTCTTTCAGCCACTAGCTAATTCCCCATGGAAGAGCCACCCCACCCTTGTCATCCCGCCTGCCCCGGCCTGCCGTGGGAGCGAACTCCGGATTTCCTACTACGCTGCGCTAATCAACGGCCACGTATGCGGCTTTCAGTAAGGAAAGCCGCATGGGGTCTATCGACACCACGAAGCCTGACAGGAAATCCGGAGGAAGCCGAGGGACCTGCAGTTCCACTCCCCCAAAGCCAAGGCCCTCCCGAGTAGCGCCCCCCGCCCCTCTCCCGTATAATCCCAATAAGTAGAAACACGCTAAGTTAGCAGGAAAACCATGCCCAAATTGAAGACCCATAAGGGCGCGGCCAAGCGCTTTAAGAAGACCGCTACGGGGAAAATCCTCCGCGGTCAAACCAAGAAGCGCCACATTCTGACCTCCAAGAGCAAAAAGGTTAAGAAGAAATTGAGTGGCACGGTTCTGGTTTCTGATGGTGACAAGCGCAAGGTAGCGCGAATGATTCCTTACGCCTGATCGGCCCTCGCGGGTTTGGGCCATTGGCCCCTGTCTTCAAGACAAGACGATCAGGATCAACAAAGCGAGTGAAGAGGTATTTCCTACCTCCAGCCGCACAACGCAGCACCTAAAGGAGAACCACCCATGCCCCGCGTCAAACGTGGCACAAAACGCAATGACCGCCGCAAAAAAATTCTCAAGCGAGCCAGCGGCTATTTCCTAACCAAATCCAAGCTCTACCAGGCAGCCCAGGAAGCCGTTGAACGCGGTCTCAAATTCGCCTACATCGGCCGCAAGCAGAAGAAGCGCCAGTTCCGCAGGCTCTGGATCGTCCGCATCGGCGCAGCCGCCAAGCTCAACGGGATCAGCTATTCGCAGCTCATTCACGGTCTTAAGCTGGGGGGGATCGACCTGGATCGCAAGATTCTGGCCGACCTCGCCGTCAACGACCCGGCTGGCTTTACCGCGCTCACCGATCAGGCCAAGAGCGCACTCACCAAGACCGCCGCTTAACCCTCGACCGTCCACAGAGTCTCGCTCCAGCCCGGTCGCACTGTGATCGGGCTTTCGAGCGCTTGTGCCAGGAACCCATGCCGCCATGAAATTCCTGAACTGAAAGACTACTCGCCGGCCTCGCTGGACAGCTTCTTCAGCGACATCCTGGAGCAATTCGATCGGGATGCTGCCAAGGCAGTCTCCGTCGAGGCGCTCGAGCAGTTGCGCATCCGCTGGATCGGCCGCAAGCAGGGACTCCTGACACGCGTCGGCGAGGTGTTGAAGGGCGCTCCGGCAGAGTCTCGACGGGAGGTCGGGCAACGCTTCAACGCCCTCAAATCCACCATCGAGCCTCGTTGTGAACTGGACCTCAAACCGGCGCCGCGCGCCAATGAATCCATCGACATCACCCTTCCCGGAACCCGCCGCGCCCTCGGCGCCGAGCACCCGCTGATCCGAACCATGAACGAAATCGTCAGCGTCTTTGCGGCGATGGGGTACTCCGTCGGCTTGGGCCCCGAAGTCGAAACCGACTACTACAACTTTGAATCGCTGAACTTCCCGCCCGGCCATCCCGCGCGCGACACGCAGGACACACTGGTGATCGTCAACCAGGAGCGCAAGCCGTTGCGCGAGCGGCTGTTGATGCGCACTCATACCTCGCCGGTACAGATCCACACCATGGAACAGCAACCGCCACCGTTGCGTATTGTCATTCCCGGCAAGGTGCACCGCAACGATGCCGCCGATGCCACCCACTCGCCCATCTTTCACCAGGTCGAAGGGCTCTGTGTCGATACCAACATCACCTTCTCCGATCTCAAAGGCACGCTGGACCACGCCATGAAGGCGTTTTTCGGAGCCAGCGTGAAAACGCGATTTTTCCCCTCGTTCTTTCCCTTCACCGAGCCATCTGCCGATGTGCAGATCAGTTGCATCTTTTGTGGCGGGCGGGGCTGCCGCAAGTGCAAACAATCCGGCTGGATCGAATTGCTCGGCTGCGGCATGGTTGATCCCGCGGTCTTCGCCTTCGCGGCGCGGCACCAGCCTGCCTATGATGCAAGAAAAATCAGCGGCTTCGCCTTTGGCATGGGCGTGGAGCGGATTGCCATGATGAAGTACGGTATCGGAGACATAGGCCAGTTCTACTCCGGGGACATGCGATTTCTGGAGCAATTCAGGTAAGTCGCAAACCTTATGAATATTCTTTCTCAGTGGATTCGTTCCTACGTGCCCGGCCTCACTTTGGCCGATCGCGAACTCGCCGAGGCGCTGACCCTGCGCGGCATTGCCGTCGAAGGCATCTTCGATCTCGGTCCGGGCCGGGGCTCGCTCTACGAGATGGACATCACCACCAATCGTGTCGATGCCATGAATCACTACGGCATCGCGCGCGAGGCGGCTGCGATCGCAGGCCATGGGCTCGCGCCGCTCGACGTTACACTGCCCGCACCGCAGTCACTGACGGTGCCGATCAAGGTTTCCATCGAAGCTCCCGAGCTTTGCGGCCGCTTCACCGCGCGGGCTCTCAGCCAGGTGCGTATCCAGCCGTCGGCCGGCGTAGTCGCCGAGCGCTTCGGCCTGCTGCAGCAGAAGCTCATCTCCAATGCCGTGGACGCGACCAACTACGTTACCGTCGCCATGGGGCAGCCCACCCACGTCTTCGATCGCGACAAGCTGGAAGGTGGCATCATCCTGCGCCGCGCTCGTAGCGGCGAAAAACTCCGTACGCTGGATGGAATCGAGCGTGTGCTGGATTCCGAAGACCTGGTGGTGGCCGACGAGAAAAAAGCCCTCGCCCTCGCCGGCGTAATGGGCGGCTGGGACACGATGATCACCGCCGAAACAAAAAATATTCTGGTGGAGGCTGCGTGGTTCGATCCGGCAACGGTCCGCCGCAGCAGCAAGCGGCACGGCCTGCACACGGATGCCTCGCATCGTTTCGAGCGTGGAGCGGATTTCAATGCCCCGCCCGTTGCCTCCGCGCTGGTCAGCCAGCTCATCCTTCAAGCTGGCGGCCATGTCGACGGGGAGTTGATCGACGTTGTCGTTCCCGCGGCAGAGTCGCGGACCGCCCGTCGCCCCGCCATCGCACTGAGTCATGGCGAGGTTCGCCGCATCCTGGGGACGACCGAAGATGGCCTGGGCGTGGTGCAGGAGACGACCCGAGACCGTATTGCAGGCTCTGGGCTGTTCCTTGCACAAAGTCGCGGAAGGCGATTACCAGGTAACTTTGCCCAGCTGGCGCCTGGACCTGGAACGCGAGATCGACCTGATCGAGGAGATCGCCCGCGTCTACGGCTACAACCGCTTTGCCAATACACTTCCTGCGTTCTCCGGCATTGTGCGCGAACTTCCTCACGCCGGCAAAGAGGCGCTCATTCGCCGGACCTTGCTCGCCCTGGGTTGGAATGAAGCTTTGTCCAGCACTTTCTGTTCTGTTACTGAAGCGGTTACCTTTGCGCCCCAACCCGGCCTGTCAGTACCCATGGGTAATCCGCTGAATGAGGAAGCCGGCATGTTGCGTCCCTCGCTGCTACCCGGGATGCTTACCATGCTGGCAAATAACCTCAACCGCAACGTCAGCGATGTCCAGCTTTTCGAGCAGGGTACTGTTTTCAGCGGCAGTGCGGAGCGCGTCGACGAACGTCCGGCTCTCGCATTGGGCGCGTCCGGGTCTGTCTGGAGCGGGCCGGAGCGGGCCGCTCATGCCATCGACTTCTATGATCTCAAGGGCGCCATCGAAGAAATTTTGGAAAAATTTGCTGCGCGCTCCTTCTACTTCGACACCTTCGCCGCGGGCGCGGGAATTATCCCGGCGTGGCTTCATCCTGGCCGCGCGGCGCGCGCTGTGGCCGATGGTCTGACCGTTGCCTGGTTCGGCCAACTCAATCCGGCTGAGGGCCGCAAGCTTAGGCAAAACGTTTATGTAGGCGAGATTTATCTTGACCGTCTCTACCGGCTACCGTTGCGTCAGCCCATCGCGCAGGAACTCTCGCGCTTCCAGCCTGTTGATCGCGACTTCTCTTTTGTCTTCGCCGATGCCGTGCGCTGGCAGTCGATTGCCGAGGCCTTAGGTAACCTGCGCATTGCTGAGCTCACACGCTTCTCGCCGCGCGAGATCTTTCGCGATCCTTCGCAAAAAGGGCAAGCGGGCCATTATTCCATTCTTATCCGCGTTACCTTCCAGGCGTTGGAGCGCACCCTGCGTGAGGAAGAATTGCAAAGTTATTCACAGGCTGTGACCGCCGCTCTGGAGTCCCTCGGCGGCCGGCAACGCGCGTAAAACCTCTCCCATATTCAAGATGGAGGAACATGCGTTGACAATGCAGGTTCATCTTTTCTTGTGAATCGCGCGCAGAGTTTGCAAGCTATACTTTCCCTAGTACGCAATCCCGCTTTTGTGTCACGAGGTTTTGATGTCTTCAATCGCAGAACACCCTCCCGAGATGACTATGGCTGCAGACGATTTTCAGGCTCTCGAAGAACGCGTGCTGCGCACAGTAGAATTACTGAAAGGCGAGCGCGAACTCCGGTTTTCCGTTGAACAACACGCTTCGCGTCTTGCTCATCGCGTGGAAGAACAGGCCGCCCATGTTGCTCAGTTAGAAGAGCAGCTCGCCGGTCTGCAAAAGGAACGGGACGCAGTGCGCGTGCGCATCGAGCGTCTGCTCAAGCAAATCGACGAACTGGGCGATTGATCGCGGGATCAAGGCGATTGATCGGTGGGACAATCGGAGAGACATGGCAGATAACATGGAAGTCCGGCATACCAGCACCTCGGTCAGTGTAGATATCTATGACCAGACGTATCATCTGCGTGCCCCCGATCCGGAATACATCCAAAAGCTGGCCAACACCGTAGACGCCAAGATGCGCGCCGTCTCCGCCAACAGCAATACTGTCGATTCGTTGCGCGTGGCCGTGCTCGCTGCCCTGAACATCGCCGATGAACTCATGCGGTTACAAGAGCATTGCCGTCTGCTCCACGGCACCATGAGCGAGACGCAGACGATCCTGCGTAGCCGCGCCAACAGCCTCTCCGGTCTGCTGGACTCGGTGCTCGACGACAAGCACCGCTACCACGATTCGGTTCCCGTCCCCGCCGGGCGGTAGCATGCTCACCGTATCGTCACTTGCCAACCAGCTTCGCTGACGTTAGCATCCATTCAGAGACCGGCCTGCAAAGCAGGTGCGGCAGTTAACGCTGGTTGAACCAACATTCATCGAACCGGGACTCGACTCGAACAATCGGCTCCGTGTGCAGTGTCCGCCAGTCCGGAATGCCTAAAGAGCTGCGGAGAGTCCCAACGTCTTAGGACGGGTTCACCGGCGCACTGCTGCACGGCCCAGTGGGTCGGTTTCGTCTTCTCTCTTACGGCGGATTTCCGGTAAGGCTGCGGAAAAACCATGCTTGTGTCAGGGCACGACTTTACAGTCTGCGGAAAAAGTCTGTAAAGGGCAGGAAAAGCAAAGCCCAGGGGCTAAAGCCCGTCATATTCGCAATTGTTTACGGCCCGACTAAAGTCGTGCCCTGATACAAAACATGAGTTTTTCCGCAGCCTGTTTGGTCGCCGTATACGATTGAGAACTCCGGGCATTACAAGTTGTGGAAATCTCTGAACAAAGGGCACGGCTTTACAGGTTGCGGAAAAACTCATGCTTTGTATCAGGGCACGACTTTAGTCGGGCCGTACAAAGCACGAGTATGAGGGCTTTAGCCCCTGAGGTATGGCTTTCCCGGCCGGTCTAGATTTTTTCCGAACCCGCAATTGATCAACAACCGAGCCGCTTAACTGGGGCATCGAAATAGGAAATTCGCCTGCGTGCACCCGCATCTCTTCCAGTTCGGCCGCCTCGTCCTGCCGACCTATGGATTTCTGGTTGCCCTGGGCACGATCCTTTCCCTGCTGGTCTGTCTGCGTACCGCCCGCCTGCTTTCGCTCGACACCGACAAAGTCTGGAGTTGGGCTCTCGTGGCCATTGTCACTGGCCTGGTGGGCAGCCGGATTCTCCTCATCCTGTTGAACTGGCCCCGCTATGGCGTGCGCGCCCTCGACCATGAGTCTCAACGGAACACGCGGCCCCGGACCGGCTGCTATCGCGATCGCGGTTGCGACCGGCGTCGTCTATGCTTTGCACCTCGGCCTCCCCATCCGGCGAACGGCCGATGCCATTGCTCCCAGCCTGGCGCTGGGTAGTTCCGTCCTCTCAATGGGCTGCCTGGAAGCGGGATGCGACTTTGGAACACCGACGCACCTCCCCTGGGCCGTGGTCTTCACCAATCCGGCTGCGATGCCCGGTACCCCCCTGGGGGTGCCACTACACCCCACCCAGATCTACGCGAGCCTGGTAGAGTTCGTGCTCTTCGTTGTCCTGTTGTGGCTCGTGCATCGCCCTCATCGCGACGGAGAAATCCTCGGTGCATGGCTCTTCCTGGGCGGCCTCTCCAGTTTCCTGCTTGCCTTTCTGCGCGGCGACGGCGGCTCGTGGCTCTCAGGTCTTATCACGGTCACGCAGTTGGTGGCCGCGGCGATGGTGCTCGCCGGGGGTCTCTTGTGGTTGCATCGCCCGCAAGCTCCTCAGGTCTCCCATGGTGCCCCCCAGGATGACGAGCCCACTTGCACGAGCCAAGCTTGCGCCAGCTAACTGTCCCCGAAGAGGCCAACGGGCAGCGTCTGGATCTCTTTCTCGCCCAGCAACTAAACGATGTCAGCCGCTCACGGGTGCAGCTGCTGCTGGAGCAGGGCAGCGTTCTGATCAGCGGCAAGCTGGCCAAAGCGTCGCGCAAAGTGCGCAGCGGTGAGAGTGTTTCCATCCTTGGCGACCCGCAGCCGCCACCCTTGCGCGCCATGGCGGAAGCGATTCCGCTGGAGATTGTTTATGAAGACGGCGACCTCGCGGTGGTCAACAAGCCCGCCGGCATGATGGTCCACGCCGGTTCCGGCGCCACCGAGGATGCACGCAATCGCGGCACCCTGGTCAATGCCCTGTTGCATCACATGCGCGAGCTCTCTTCGTCCAGCGGTCCGCTGCGCCCGGGCATCGTGCACCGTCTCGACAAGCAGACCAGTGGGCTCATCGTCGTGGCCAAGAATGACGTCGCGCATGCCAGGCTGGCATCGATGTTCTCCCGCCGCCAGGTACGAAAACTCTACCTCACGCTGGTGCAAGGCGAGTTGCCGCAGGATAGCGGAACCGTGAATGCCTCTATCAGCCGCGACACCGTCCGCCGCACGCGCATGACCACGCGTCGCGAAGGCGGCCGCAGCGCCGTCTCTCACTGGCAGGTGCTGCGGCGCATTCACGGCCCTTACGGCAGCTTCACCTTGGCCTCGGTTCGTATTGAGACCGGGCGCACCCATCAGATTCGCGTCCACATGGCTTCGCTGGGGCATCCCGTTGTTGGGGACACGCTCTACGGAGCGTCCACCGCGATCGTGCCCCTGCCGCAATTCGCCCGGCTCCCGCGGCTGGCCCTGCAACGGAACTTCCTGCATGCCGCTGAGCTGGAGTTCGCACACCCAATCAGCAGTGAACGCATTACTATGGTTTCCAACCTTCCTACCGATCTCAAGGACTTCATGGCCCGGCTCGCCTCAACCCCGGTGGCCGGGTCAAAGAGTGTGGACGGAATGTACCTCGATAAATGATGAGCGCGGGTGGCAGACCGTTCATGCTCTAGAATAAAAAGGGCTTCTATGACCAAAATGAAAGCTTGCTGGCATTTGGCTGCCTCGGCGCTTGGAGTAGCGTTGCTGGGGACTACGGCCGCCTTTGCTCAAACTGCGCCTCCCGCCGCAACCCCACCAAAACCCGCCCCACCAAGCCCCGCCCCAGCCAAGCAACGACCAGGCCCCGGTTCCCGGGACGCTCAGTGCCGTTCCCCAAGCTCCGAGTGGCCAAGCCGGCGACGCCCAGAACAATGGAAATTTCACCATTAAGACCAACGTCAATGAGGTGAATCTCATCTTCACCGTCACTGACAAGCACGGCCGCTTCATCCCCAATCTGCAGCAGAGAGACTTTGCCCTGCTGGATAACCAGAAAGCTCCCGCGCAGGTTTTCAATTTCACCCAGCAGACCAACCTGCCCCTGCGGGTCGGCATCATGATCGATGCCAGCACCTCGATCCGGCAACGCTTCGAATTTGAGCAGAGTGCCGCGATCCAGTTTCTGCAGCAGGTAATCCGCCCACAGGAAGATCTTGCCTTCGTCATGGGCTTTGACGTTACGCCCTACGTTACCCAGAACTACACCAACGATCAGGATAAGCTTGAGGCCGGCATCACCAAGCTGCGCCCGGGTGGCGGTACCGCCCTCTTTGATGCCGTATACACTGCCTGCCGCGATCAGCTGATAAAAGTGCCGCCCTCGAAGCAGGGCTCGGTGCGCAAGGCGCTCGTCTTGATTTCCGATGGAGACGATAACCAGAGCCGCGCCTATCCTGACGACGCGATTAAGATGTGCCAGCGCGCCGAGACCATCATCTACACCATCAGCACCAACGTCAGTCCCAGCCGCGACCGGGGCGATGATGTGCTGAGGAAAATGGCCGAAGCTACCGGAGGCGTCCCCTTCTTCCCCAAGCGCATTGAAGACATGACTGGCAGCTTTCATGACATTGAGGAAGAGCTGCGCAGCCAGTATTCGCTGGCCTACCGTCCGGCGGACTTCAAGCTGGACGGGGCGTTTCGCTCCATCTACCTGGTGGCGCTAAACCCTCGTTACCAGGTGCGTGCCAAAAAAGGCTACTTCGCGCCGCCCAAGTCCTGAACTCCATCGGTTGGGTGGGCTTTACAGGAACGCTACTAAGAAACTCGTCCCGCGGCAGGCTGTGTCATAGCAAGGTCAGAAACAGGACGGGTGCCCCTCGAGCGTACGTGTGGCGAAAACGATGGAGCGTAGCTCCACCATGGTTTTTGCCACACCGGCAACAAATGCTGGGTGCCCCATTCAAGCCGTCCTTTGGCTTGAGTGGGATAATGGCTCTCGACGTTGCCACTTCCCGTTTGCCAGGCCCGCTTCCGCAGAAGAGTACCAACTTCACCCGACTTTGGCGGACTGGGTTCCTAAGCGGAGTTCCCACGCAGACCCTATAGCCCCTCCGATCGCATACTACGTGCGGCACGGTCCGTGGTTTCTAGATATACCGCCGCGCACGTCGTCGTGACCGACTTTCTGGCTCTTCACCCACTGCTTCAGATCAAACAAACGAAAAGCGTCCTACTTGCTCCCGCCCGCAGCCGGTGCGGTCCCGTACTTGCGCACCGCCCGATCCACGATTGCGTACAGTAACTGATCGTGATCGGCCCTCGCCTGCGTCTTGATGTATTCCCCGAACTCACGGCCGACCGCCTCTTTATCCGGCAAAACCAGCCCACGCTTTTGCGCGGAAAGCTCCGCCAGAGCTTTCACAATGGCGAAGAATCCCGCCTCGTTCTTTCCCCCCAGTTCCCAGGCGTCGTGGACGGAGCACGTCACCGCCTGATCGATCGTCCAGGTGGGCGCGGGTTCGGTAGCCGAAGACGCCTCTTGGCCAACGGCCGGCATGGCAACGAAGGGCAGCAGGGAGGCAACCCATAGAACGGCAGCATATCTGTTCTTCATACCGATTCTCCTATAACGGTTCCGCTTCAACGACAGGTGAAACCAGTGAAGATGCTTAACAAGAAAAGCTCTCTACGACCGGATTAGGCAGGGAAATCGTGCAGCTTAATGGCGGTAATAGTTATTTTGTCGATTGTCCTGCGCAGATTTCCCAATAATTGCGCCAATCCCTGCGCCGGCAGCACCGGTAATCAAAGAACCCTTGACGCCGCCGCCAAACACCGCACCCAGCACCCCTCCGGCTGCTCCCCCGATCAGTGCACCCTTACCCGGGCCGATGCCGCCCTGATTACGGTTGTCGTAGTGGTGATCGTGATATCTGCCGCCACCATAGTTTCCCCCCTGAGATCCGCGTCGTGCTCCATCGTAGAACTGGCTATTGTTATTCCCCCGATTTTGGGCGGGCGCCAGGAACCCAGAGCCCAGGATCGAGCAGGAAAGAAGCACCGCGGCCGGCAAAGAAGCAAATCGCATGGTTTTCTCCGTCGCGCAATTATATGCGTCCCCTTCTTTGATGCTTATGCCAGCATCTCCAGAAGTCCTGCCTGATCAATCACCGGCACTTTCAATTCCTTAGCTTTATCGAGCTTCGATCCTGCGTCTTCTCCCGCCACCAGGTAGTTGGTCTTCTTGCTGACCGAGCCCGATACCCGGCCCCCGGCGGCTTCGATCCGAGACTTCGCTTCTTCGCGCGATAGGTCGGCCATCGTACCGGTAAGCACGAATGTCAGGCCCTCAAGCTTTACCGACTTCTTTTTCTTCTCTGCCGTGAAGGTCAGGCCTGCGTGGCGCAGCTTTTCTATTAGCTGACGGTTTTTCTCCTCGGCAAAAAATTCCTGGATCGCCTGGGCCACACGCGGGCCGACCTCGTTGACCGACTCCAGTTCTTCCACACTAGCCGCCATCAGGGCGTCCATGGAACCGAACGCCTCGGCAAGCAACTGTGCGGTGCGCTCGCCGACGAAGCGAATGCCCAAGGCAAACAGCACCCGGTTCAACGGTAATTTCTTTGAATTTTCAATCTCCGCCAGCAGCGACTGTGCGCTTTTCTTCCCGATTCGTTCCAGCCCCAGTAGCTGTTCTTCGTCTAACGAATAAATCCCGGCCAGGCTGGCTCAACATTTGTCGCTCTAACAGTTGCTCAACCAGCGCGTCGCCCAGTCCCTCGATATTCATTACCTTGCGCGAAGCAAAGTGCAGGACGCTCTCCTTCAGGCGGGCAGGGCAATCCACATTAATGCACCGGTAATCCGCCTCGCCCTCCTCGCGCACCACCTCACTGCCGCAAACCGGGCAGGCAGCGGGGAAAACGAAGGCCTTCTTTCCCCGTGGGTGCTGCGCATCGTCAACCACGGCCACGATCTTGGGAATCACATCGCCGCCGCGCTCCACCGTAACGTAGTCCCCGATCTTCACCCCCAGCCGTTCGATTTCGTCCGCATTATGCAAGGTCGCCCGGCTCACGGTTGTGCCGCCGATAAATACAGGATGCAGCAGCGCGACCGGCGTCAGCTTGCCTGTGCGCCCCACCTGTACCGCGATGTCGTCGATCTGGGTAACGCCGGAGCGGGCGGCGAACTTGTAGGCCACGGCCCAGCGCGGCGCGCGCCCGGTATAGCCAAGACGCCGCTGCAGCGCCGTCTCATTGACCTTGATGACGACGCCGTCGATCTCGTAACCCAAAGCGTGGCGCTGCCCCTCCGCCCAGGCGACAAAAGCCAGCAGCTCGTCCATGTTCCGCAAATGTTTACGATGAGTGTTGACGCGAAAGCCTGCGCCGGTTAATGCTTCCAGGGACGTCCACTGCTCCGCAAAAGCACTCTCTCCCTTTTCCAGTGCAAAGTAAGCGTAGAAGTCCAATCTCCGCTGAGCCACGATGTTTGGTTCGAGCGTTCGAATCGTTCCCGCAGCGGCATTTCTAGGGTTCACTGCGGGCGGGAGTCCCTGCTCTTCACGTTCCCGGTTCATTCTCAAAAAAGCATCGTCCGGCAGGATCACTTCGCCGCGCACCTCAAAGCCTTGCGGAAGCCGGGCGCGTTGCAACCGCTCCTTTGAAACCGAAAGCGGCACCGATCGTATGGTGCGCACGTTGCTGGTCACGTCCTCGCCTGTGACCCCATCTCCGCGTGTCAGGGCAGTCTGCAATAAGGCGCTGCCTGCGGGGCCGGGCTCATATTGCAGCGCCAGCGAAACTCCATCCATCTTCAACTCACATACGAAGCTTACTTCGGCGCTCCCGATGAGCGACCGCACACGCCGTTCCCAATCGGCCAGCTCCTGTTCGCTGTTCACGTTGTCCAGCGAAAGCATGGGCCGTGAATGCGCGATCTTGGCGAAGCCTTCCTTGGGCTTACCACCCACGCGCTGGCTGGGTGAGTCGGGTGTGATCAGCTCCGGATGGCGGGATTCGAGCGCGCGCAGCTCCCGCATGAGGCCGTCGTACTCGGCGTCCGAGATCTCCGGGGAATCCAGCACGTGATATTGATATTCGTGGTGTCGCAGTTCGTCGCGCAGCTCGTCGATTCGCTTTCCGGCTTCAATCTCGCTTGCTGCGCTGCTGGATCGGGTTTGTGGCATAGCGTGCATTATAGAAACTGCGCGCCGGTGTCGAAACTGCCTTGTTAGCGAGGATCACGCTCTCTTATGGAACCGGTCACGCATTTCCTTACTGGTGCCTGCCTGGGCCGCACCGGCTTCAATCGCAGAACGGCCTACGCTACGTTGGCCATGACTCTGGCAGCCGAGGCGCCCGACCTGGATGTTCTTTGGGGCTTCCGCGGCCCGGTTGCCGGTTTTGAGCATCATCGCGGCATCACGCATACCTTTCTCGGCGCCCCGTTTGTTGCGCTCGTCGTGACCGGTGTGGTTTGGCTCTGGCATCGCAGCCGGCGCAAACCGCCGGTCATCCCGCCGCGCTGGGCCTTGCTGTGGCTCTTATCCTGCGTGGCGGTCTTGAGCCACATCTTTCTCGACTGGACCAACAACTACGGCGTTCGCCCATTCTTTCCCTTCAACCCGCGCTGGTACGCGCTGGACATCGCCTTCATCATTGAGCCGGTCATCTTTGCCGCTTTGCTGCTTGGCTTGCTGATCCCCGCAATATTCGGCCTGGCCGACCGGGAGATAGGAGCAGGCAAGCCCTTGTTTCGTGGCCGCGGTTGGGCGATTGCCGCGATGGTGCTGGTTGGAATCGATTTGGGGGTGCGTGCGGTGGAGCATCATCGGGCGCTACACCTGATAAGCAATACCCGATTTGGCGATCAGCCGATGCTGCGTGCTGGAGCCGAGCCTTATCCCGTTGATCCCTTCCACTGGTTTGCCGTGGTCGAAACCCCCGGCTACTACCAGACCGGCTCGGTCAACACCTGGAGCGAAACGGTCAACACCGACGACCAGGACGACGTCATCTTCAAGCCCCCGGTAACCCCAGCGGTGATGGCCGCGAAGCGTTCCTGGGTGGGCCGCGCCTACCTGGACTGGGCGAGATTTCCCCTGGTCGAGGACCGCGGACCCGCGAACCTGGTCGCTTCCGACGAACTCGCACCCGAGCCTCAGGACACCGCGGTCGAATTCAGAGATCTAAGGTTTGCCTACCCTCCCCTCTCCTGGAGCAGCGGGGCCAGCACCAGGACACTGAACGCCTGGGCCTACATCACCCCAAACGGAGCCATCGACGCCATGGTCATGAACGGCCGCGTCCAGAAATGAGTGAAGAGAGTCCGGGTCAGGCACGGCTGAGGGCCGTGGCGCACCTTGGCATGGGTGGAACTGGATGGACCGCAATCAGTCCGAAGGGACGGCTGAGAATGCCCCAGGAGGTCAGTCCTACCGGCCAGGGGGCTTATCTCTCTTTTCTCTCACAAAGTGCATTCTTTTGCGCCCACGATGAGGACCTCGGTATCAGCACCGCAGCTCCCACCCAAAGCGCGGCATGGGGAACCTGAACCCACACGCTACTTGGGAATCTTGGCCAACTCCGTATCAACCCCAGGCAAGTCCTTCTTCCCCCGCCGTTTCCACACTGTCCGCCAAACCCAATAACCCAGCGCGGCAAGCAGCACGGTCAGGCCCGCTACCAGGAGCCACCGGTGCTGGGTCGCCAATCGTGCGGCGATGTGCACGATCTCCGGCCCGTACTCGATGGTCAGGATCGCCGTGATCAGGTTGCGGATCACCCGGCCAGCGAAGACTGCCATCAGGAAGGTGCTCAGCTTCATCTCGAAGACCCCGGCGGCAATCACAAAGAGTTTCCAGGGCGTGGGCGGCGGCAGGATCGAAGGGATCATCATGGCCAGAAATTCCTGCTTTTCGAAGCGGTCGCGCAGTTGCTCATAGCGAGCGCGATCGATCCGTTTCATGAGGAAGAACTCACCGCCTGCCCTTCCCAGCAGGAAAAAAACCAAGCCGCCCAGAGCCGATCCGGCCGCCGAGGCGATGACATAGAGGTAGAAGTGCTTCTTGTCGGCCCAGACATACGTGGCAAGAATCAGGTCCATCGGCACCGGGAATGCCCCAGCGTCGATGAAGGCCAAGGCACCTGCGCCCCAGAAGCCGAAAGGCTTCAAAAACGCCAGCAGCCATATCTCGTATTTAGCAAATAGATGGAGGATTTTCTTCAAGATCGATCCTGCTCGTCATGGCCCTGTTAAGAACAGATGATCCAGCCGTCATTCAGGCTGGAGTCCCCGGGTGTTTTTCCTCGGCCCCGTGGTTTTCGTGGTGTTGGGTCACTGTTCCTTCAAGTAGAGATAAAGCATGCGGAATGATGGAGATAACTGCTTCCAGCGATGTCTTGGCGCCGCTCGGGCTGCCGGGCAAATTCACAATCAGAGATCGGCCTCGCGTACCCGAAACTGAGCGGCTCAGGGGAGCAAATTGCGTCTGTTTCCTACCCTCGGCGCGCATCAGCTCCGCGAAACCGTCCAGAATCCGGTCGCAGACGGCTCTTGTTGCCTCGGGCGTTACGTCTCGAGGCCCAATGCCGGTGCCCCCGGTTGTCACCACCAGGCTTGCCACCTCGCATTGCTGACGCAGAGCATCCTCAATTTCCCCTTGCTCGTCGGACACCACCAGGCGGCTGACCACGTGGAAACCATGCACCAGAAGCAGGTCGGCCACCACCGGCCCGGAGACGTCCACCCGTTGCCCCAGGAAGCAGGAGTCGCTCACGGTGATGACTGCGGCACGCATCATAAGCAGTATTGGTCCTCGTTTGTGCCGTAGCGCTGAACACATTCACTCGGCGGCTGCGCTCAAAACGATTGTAAGGGCTCTTTGTGAAAGCCCGATCTCGGCGTCGCTCGAAACAATGAGAGAATGACATGATCTGCGGAATCCATCGCCGGACGTTGCTTCGGGCCTGGATCGCCGCCTTTATTGCCGGCCGATGCCTTCAACCGAAGTTCCAACCAGCCCCCCCGGTCGTCCACCGGAGCCGTTCACCCGACGTAGGCGCGTGCGCTACGAGGAGCTGGACCCTGACGAACTCCTACACCTGATTGACAGGCTCGAAGACGAGCGTTCCCGTGCTTTGCGCCGTGAAGGCATTTGGATCTCCTTCATCGCTCACCTGCTTCTCTTCTGGTTCTTGTTTTACGGCCCGAAGTTTCGCAGTCATCAGCCCCATGTCGTCAATCCCAACGACAACAAGAAAGACCTGACTTACCTTAACCTTCCGCCCGATGCGCAGAAGCAGGTCAAGCCCAAACCCAAGGCGCCGCTTTCCGACAAGAACCGCGTCGCGCAATCGGCCCATCCGACGCTCGATCGCAAGACCCTGCAACAGCTTGAGGCCATGCGCCGGGCTGGACCGCCGCAGCCGAGCCCGCCCAGCGACCCGCAGCCGGCTCCGCCTGCCCCTGCCCCCGCTCCGGCGCCCCAGCAGCAGGCGCAGGCTCGGCCGGCGACTCCGCCGCCCCCTCCACCGCCCGCTCAGCAATCGCTGCTCAATGAGCCCAAGCCTGCGCCCACTCCACCCGCCCGGCCCAGCTTTGACGCCGGGTCGCAAAATGCCGGAGATGCGATTCGCCAAGCAGAACGGAATGCTGCCCAGGGGGGCGCCCCCTCGGGCGACTACGGACAAAATGCTCCCTCCCAGCATCCGGCCATGGGGGTTGGCCCCGAAATTCTAAGCGACACCATGGGGGTCGATTTCGGTCCTTATATGAAGCGGTTAATCGCCGACACCTACCGTAGCTGGATTCCCCTGATTCCCGAGTCCGCGCGACCCCCGCTCGACAAGCAGGGCCGCGTCGGGATCCGCTTCAAGATCCCCCCCGACGGCAGCGTAAAAGAGATGATTCTCGAGTTTCCCTCGGGAGACGTCTCCCTGGACCGTGCAGCCTGGGGGGGTATCACCGGCGCAGGCTATCCGCCGCTTCCAAAGGACTTCAAAGGGAAATTCCTGGAGCTGCGCTTCGGCTTCTACTACAACACGGAGCCGGATAAGATTCGTTGAGGGAAAGAGCCGCGTTGTGCCCGTCGATCCTGAATTCCGCAAACGCCAGATTTACGGCCTGTTGGTGGTAGCGGTCATTCTTCTGCTCGCCGGCCTGGGCCGTTCCTCCTTGCACGATCTCTTTCCGCCGGGGTGGTGGAGAGTTTGGTAGAGGAGACGGCGGAGCCGCTTCTGGTCGTCATTCTGGGCCCGACCGGTAGCGGCAAAACCTCTCTCTCCGTCGCGCTCGGCCGGCGCTTCGACGGTGAGATTGTCAGCTGTGACTCCGTGGCCGTTTACCGTGGCCTGGAGATCGGCTCCGCCAAGCCTTCGGCGGAGCAACGGAAGCTGGTACCGCATCACCTGCTGGATGTGGTGGATCCGGATGCCTTCTACACCGCAGGAGACTACTCCCGAGCTGCCCGTGAAGCCATCGCCGGCATTGTTGAGCGGGGCAGGCTGCCCATTGTCACCGGGGGCACAGGACTTTATCTTCGTGCCCTGCTGCAAGGTTTGTTTCCCGGTCCGCAACGGTCGGTAGCCCTGCGTGATCGTTTGCTGCGCAAGGCGGAAACGCGAGGCCCAATCTCCTTGCACCGCATCCTCAAGCGCCTCGACCCAGCTTCGGCTGCACGCATCCATGCCAACGATACCGCGAAGGTCATTCGCGCCATCGAGGTTACCTTGGCCGCTTCCCGGCCCATGTCCGAGGCCTGGAAGGAAGGGCGCGAAGCATTGACTGGCTACCGTGTACTGCGGCTCGGCCTGGATCCCGTGCGCCCGCAACTCTACCAGCGCATCAACGACCGGGCGCACGCCATGTTTGCTCAAGGCTTGATTGAAGAGACAAGGGACCTGCTTGCCCGCTATGGCCGCTCACCCGCTCTTGATTCATTAGGCTACCGCCAGGCAGCACAGCATCTTGCCGGCGCGCTCACCTATGAGCAAGCCGTTGCCGCCGCCAGCCAGGGTCACCGCAACTACGCCAAGCGACAGCTCACCTGGTTTCGCCGCGAACCTGAAGTTCGCTGGCTGAATGGGTTTGGCGACGATCCCGCCTTGCTCGCGGAGGCGGAGAGCCTGATCGCCCGGCACCGTGCCGAGTGAGCTCGGCCGCAGTCACTTGGGCGATAGCGTAACGCGATGTGCTTTCCCCAGATACAATGAGCTTTAACAGGCTGCGGAAAAACTCATGCTTTGTATCAGGGCACGACTTTAGTCGGGCCGTAAACGATTGCGAATACGTCGGGCTTTAGCCCCTGAGGTATGCTTTCCTACTCGGTGTTCAGCAGCATGTTTAAGCCAACAGCATCTGGAACAAAATAAAGAGCGCAAAGTCAAAGTAAAGAGAGCAGAGATCCGAAGGATGAATGTGCGGTTGAGTGTGGGCAGGCTGGGGAACATAGGAAAAGGGATGCGCACCGCCGGCTGGTGCATGGTGTTTCTGGGCATGGTAGCCGGCTTCACGGGCTCCGCGGCAGCAGCAGAAAACACGGCAGCGACCCGAACCGCACTGGCGGTTTCCACAAACAATGCAGGCCCGCGCACCAGGGTGACGTTGACGGCCCACGTCAGCGCGGATATGACCGGCGCGCCCTCGGGAGTGGTCAACTTTCGCTCCGGGGAAATGGATCTTGGGTCGGCGTTTTTGGATGGCGAAGGCAATGCGGCCCTGGAGACGGACAACCTCCCTGCGGGCAGCCACCAGGTGGTCGCAATCTATCAGGGCGGGACCGGCTATGCGACCTCGCTCTCGACGCCTGCCCAGGTGCAGGCCAACGTGTCGACGGTGGCAGGATTCACCGTGGCGGCCACTCCCACCTCGCTTTCCACCGCGGTCGGCGGCTTTGTCAGCAGCGTGGTGACGGTAACCCCGGTCAATGGCTTCAACGCCTACGTTAGCCTTTCGTGTTCGGGGCTGCCGGTCAACACGACGTGCAACTTTACGCCCTTGAACGTGCCGGCGAGTTGCACCACCAGTACCAGCGGCGTACAGACCTGCACTCCCGGAACCAGCGTGATGCAGATCCAAACCCTTGCGCCCTCGCCGGGCAGCACGGCGGCCAACCGCGGTGTCGGCATGTCGACCTATGCTTTTGTCTTTCCGGCATTGTTTGGCCTTGCCGGCCTGGGTACGTGCAAGCGTCGCGCCTGGCGCAATCTAGCTCTGGGGGTGCTGGCACTCGCAGGAGCCATGAGCATGACTGCCTGCGCGCAGCGCTATAAATATCTGAATCACGGGCCGCCGGGAAACCCCGGAACCCCTATCGGCAGCTACACCGTCACGGTGGACGCGGAATCCTCCAATGGCTCGTTCACCATCACGCCTCCAACCCAGCCGCAGATAGCGCTCACCATCACGGCCGCGAAGTAACCTCTGGACGCTTACAAACTCCGCAATATGGACTAGCATGGTGTTGCAGGTGCGCCGGGCGATCGCTGCTGAAGCGCTCGCGCGCTTCGGGAGAGGAAAGTCCGAACTCCGCAGGGCAGTGTGCCGGATAACGTCCGGGATTTGAGCGTCAAGGCTCAAAGACGGCCAGTGCCACAGAGAAGATACCGCCGCGGGCTTCATCGCCCGGGGTAAGGGTGAAAAGGTGCGGTAAGAGCGCACCGCGCCGCCTGTAAAGGCGGTGGCAGGGTAAACCCCACACGGAGCAAGACCAAATAGGGAGGGAATCCGCCGGCCAGACCCAGGCCGCGGATGCGTGCTGGCCCGGCGCGCTCACCAGGGTTCCGATCCCGGCTTGCCGGGACGGTGGGAAACCTCCGGGTAGGTCGCTTGAGCGGCGCAGTAATGCGTCGCCTAGAGGAATGATCGTCCTCGACAGAATTCGGCTTACAGGCCACTTGCAAACGCGGCCCCGCACCTCTCACCGAGATGCGGGGCCACCGCTTTTTATCGTCCGGGGGGAACCAGGAAAGCGTCTACACTCGTATCAAGTGTGACCTGCCATGGAACTGACGGAAGCGGTCAAAATCGCGCTCCAATCCCTATGGGCGAACAAGCTGCGCTCGATTCTCACCCTGTTGGGGGTAATGATCGGCGTGGCCGCTGTCATCATGGTGATCACGCTGGTGAACGGCGCCAACAAATTTGTCGCCACCAAGGTCTACGGCTACGGTGCGGATGTCTTTACCGCCTCCAAACAGCCTTCCGTTACCTTCACCGCTGCGGAGTACAACAAATACCAAAAGCGCAAAGACATAAAGATCGATGATTACCGCGAAGTAGCCGCGAAGTGTAAAGACTGTGCCAGCACCGGCGCCATGGCCAGCACCACCGGCAAGGTGGTCTACAACAGCCACTCCAGCACTGACACCAGTGTTCGCGGGTGGACCTGGACCATGCCTCCCATCTACAACATGGACATCGATCGCGGGCGGGGCTTTGTGCCTATCGATGAGCAGCACAACAGCAGGGTGGCCATCATCGGACCTGACATTGTGGACAATCAGATGGGATCGATCGATCCCATCGGCAAGGAGATCCGGGTCGATGGGGGCCAATACACGGTGATCGGCGTTGGGGAGCGCAAGGGCAAGACGCTGGGGCAGAGCCAGGATGATTGGGTGGCGATCCCGCTGACCACTTTTCTCAACGCTTATGGATCGAATCGCAGTCTGACCATCTATGCGCGCGCTAACGGAGTGGGCGATCCGCTGGAGCTGGCCGTGGGCGAAGTGCGCACTATTCTCCGTTCCCACCGCCACGACCTGCCCGGAGCGGAGGACAGCTTCTCTACGGACACCAATAGTACGTTCGTCGGTATCTGGCAGAGCATCAGCTCCAGTTTTTCCGCAGTGTTTGTTTCTCTGGCGGCCATTTCGCTGGTGGTCGGCGGCATCGTCATCATGAACATCATGCTGGTGAGCGTTACCGAGCGGACGCGGGAGATTGGGGTACGCAAGGCGCTGGGCGCGCGGCGGGGCGATGTCATGCTGCAATTCCTGATCGAATCGGCCACCATGTCGCTGGTCGGCGGCCTGATCGGTGTCATTGCCGGGGTAGTCTTTGCCAAAATCATCACCCTGGTGATCGGCTTTCCCTCTGAGATTGAGCTATGGTCAGTGGCGCTGGGTCTCTTTGTAGCCACGGCTGTTGGCATTTTTTTTGGAGTCTATCCTGCACGCAAGGCCTCGCTGCTCGACCCCATCGTAGCCTTACGCTCGGAGCTATAAAATGAGGCTCGCCGATACCAACGAAGCAATCAGGATGGCGATGGACACGCTGCGCACCAACAAGCTGCGCTCCGGCCTGACCATGCTTGGCATCATGATCGGGGTCGCCACCGTCATTCTCATCTCATCCGTCATCAACGGGCTCACAGGCAACGTGAATGGCCTCATCAAATCGCTGGGATCGAATGTGTATTGGGTCTTTCGCTTTCCCGTCTTCGGTTCACGCCCGACAGCCGAGATGTTGGCCAGAAAACAATTGTCGTATGAAGATGGCGAAGCCATGAAAGTGCTGCCCCACGTGGTCGCAGTCTCTTCATCGCAGTGGTACAGTGGGCCCGAGGGTCAACAGGGTAGCTTTTCGGTCAAGTACGGGAGGCATAAAGTACAGAACACCACCCTGCATGGTGAATCGGAGGATCAACCGATCGTCAACGACCTCGAGTTCGCCCAGGGACGGTTTTTCACCCCTCAGGAGGCGCGGCGAGCGGCCAATGTGGTGGTTCTCGGCTCAGACACGGCCCAGGAACTTTTTGGTAACGACCCTGCCGTAGGCAAGGAGGTCCAGATCGACGGTGATGTGTTCACTGTGGTGGGCGTTTTCGCGCCGCAAAAGCAGGTCTTCGGCGGGGGCAAAAATCCCAACGATAACACCGCCCATTTTCCGACGTTAACCTTCCACAAGCTCCATCCCGAGATCCTCGATCACTGGATCAGTGTCAAGTACGACGATGTCAAAAATAAAGTCGCCGTCGAAGATGAAATCCGCGAGCTGCTTCGCCGCCGGCGAAAGGTCCGTAACGAGCAACCGGACAATTTCGCCATCTTCAGCTCAGACGCCCTGCTGGTGTTGTGGGATCAGCTCACCGGCGGCCTGTTCATCTTCCTGGTAGGGGTCGCCAGCGTGGGTTTGATGGTGGGCGGCGTCGGAGTAATGAACATCATGCTAGTGAGCGTTACCGAACGAACGCGGGAGATTGGCGTGCGTAAAGCGCTGGGCGCAACGCGAAAGAACATCATGTTTCAATTCACGCTCGAGGCAGTCGCGTTATGTGCAGTGGGCGGCGTGATCGGAATCCTCGTCGGCGGTCTCCTTACCCTTGTGCTCAAGCTGATCCTGGGCACCGTGCTGCCGGCCGAAATGTCAGTGGCATGGTCGACTACCGCTTTTGTTGTTTCCTGTGCCATTGGGCTTCTCTTCGGTATCTATCCCGCGTGGAAAGCAGCATCGCTCGATCCCATTGACGCCCTGCGCTACGAGTAAAGGGTGTCTTGGCGTCGCGCTCGGCTGAGCGGTTTCGCGATAGGGTCCTGCCGGTGAAAATGCCTTCCACGGGGCTTTTCACCAAGAAAAGCCCCACCTCGCGGAGGCGAGATTGGGCAGAGTAATCGTGAAACCGCTTAAACTAAGAGCGTTTCTATATGCTGCCGATCGTTGTCGCTACCATCACGACCATTCTCAGCCTCGCCGGCCTGGGTTATTACCTGCTTGCGCTGTGGAGTGCGCGCGCCTTCCAGCGCCAGTTGCGGCGGCCTTTGCCCGATTTTCAGCCGGGAGTCAGCATCCTCAAGCCGGTGAAGGGTCTTGACCCGGAGATGTATGCCAGCTTTGCCAGCCACTGTCTGCAGCAATATCAGGGACCCTACGAGATTCTCTTTGGCGTGAGCAGCATGGCCGATCCAGCCGTGGCGGCCATCGAAAGGCTCACGGCGGAGTTTCCCCAGCGGACGATTCGCCTGGTGCTCTGCCCACAATTGCTGGGCGCCAATGGCAAGGTGAGCAACCTGGTGCAGATGCTGGGCAGCGCGCAGTACGACCATATTTTGATCAACGACAGCGACATTAAGGTCTCTCCCTATTACCTGCGCCGGATCATGGGCTGCTTCCAACTACCTAAGCGGCGCGGCGGACGCGTAGGTCTGGTCACGGCGCTTTACCGCGGCCAGGCGCACAGCACCATTGGCTCCCGCATGGAAGCGCTGGGGATTGCCACCGACTTTATCGCCGGGGTGCTGACCGCGCGGCAAATCGAAGACGGAATTCGCTTTGGCCTGGGCTCGACCCTGGCCGTCTCCCGCCAGGCGTTGGACGCCATCGGCGGTCTGGAGCCGCTAGTCGACTACCTGGCGGACGATTACGAGTTGGGGGCGCGCATTTGGCGGAACGGCTTCGAAGTCGTCTTAAGCGGCGAAGTGGTCGAGACCTTCTTGCCCGCGTATCCCTTCCGTCAGTTTCTGGCCCACCAGATTCGCTGGAGCCGCAGCACCCGCTTTTCCAGAAAGCTGGGCTACACCGGCATGGTCTTCACCTACGGATTACCTTGGGCCTTATGTAACTTCATCGCCTCCGGCGCCAGCCTCAGCAGTATTGCGCTGCTCAGCCTGACCTTGTTGGCCAGGGTGGCGCTAGCCTTGGCGGTTGGCGTGGGTGTGCTGGGCGATCGCCAGGTACTGCGCGATCTGTGGCTGCTGCCGCCGCGCGACGTGGTGGCGCTGGGTATCTGGATCTGGAGCTTCGCGGGAAACACCGTGGCCTGGCGCGGCCAGCATTTCTCCTTGAAAGACGGCAAGATGAGCCGGCTCACGGCGGTCTAGCGCTACGGCCGCCCTCTGCACCTGCAACGAAGGTTGGTGCGGCTGAAAGAATCGCAGGCTGGTTGCCTATCTAGAGATGGACTCATGGGCAGTTGCGTTCAGGAAAGGCGCACAGCAGGTCCCTCCGCTACGCGACCCCGGATTTCCTGTCGAACTTGTTGGCGTTGGCGAGGTTCATGCGGCTTTCCTTACTGAAAGCCGCATACGTGGCCGTTGCTGAGTGCCGCGCAGCAGGAAATCCGGGTTCGCTCCGGTCACGCGGCACGCCGGGGTAGGCGGGATGACAAGGGTGGGGTGGTGCTTCCATGGGGAATTGGCTAGTGGCTGAAAGAGCTGCAGGTCCGGAGCCGTAGTATCTCACTCAAGCCAAAGAGCGGCTTGAACGGGTCAAGCCAATTCCCCATGGATGCACCACCCTCCCCTTGTCATCCCGAGCGTAGCCGAGGGACCTGCTGTGCGCCCTTCCCTCTAACAACTCCCTACAGCTCCGTCTATCCATCTCCACCAATGCCAAGGTGGGCCGCCGCCCTCTAATTTGTCATCCCGAGCGAAGCCGAGGGACCTGCGGTTTCACTCCATCGCCAACAAATGCGCTCGCAAGCAAAGGACTGTCGACCTTGGCGGAGCGTCCCCTACGGCCGATTGCTAAGGATCTCCTTCCCTCCGCTCTGCGCAATCGCATAAGCCTGCCCCGGTAGCGTGGGAACCTGGTCCATTGGCGTCCACAGAAAAATCCGTTGCGGTCCGCTCCAAAGCCGCCGAAACGATGCATCGTCGTCGAAGATGCGCGGAGCATCGCTGAAGAACGAGCCATACCAGAGATCGGAAGAACGGCCGTTGAGAATGCGGACTTGGCGCCGCAAGTAGAAACCCAGCGTCGACCCGGCCTCGTATTCGCCATGGATCTCCACCACGTCGCCGGCCTGCAACCGCGGCCGAATCGCATCAGCCAGAGCTTTTGAGGAAAGCACGGGCGAGAAGGTGACCAACGCCATGTGCGCGGCGATCAGGAATACAACCATCATGGCGAATAGCGCGTAGTTTCCCATCCGTACCCTGTCGACGAAGCGCAGGATCAGATTGGCCAGGGTTCCTGCCAGCAAAGCAATCGCGGTCAGGATCAGGGGCACGCGAAAGGCGCCCATGGCGCGCGTACTCAGATCGAGAAAATGACCCAGGGAGAGTGCATAATCGCCAGGGTTCTGCGTGAGTAGGGTGGATACATCCACGCCGGGGGCCGGGGGCTGGGCGCGTATCGCGAAATACGCGGCGAGCAGGCCGCCAGTCGCTCCCAGCAAGAGAAGAACGATGGCGATGCGGCGTCCGGCGATGCGAAGCGGGTCGCGGGCAGGGCACTCCTCTTCCCGGCTCAGCCAGCCGCCGATCATCAGGGCGAGGGGCGGCAACGCGGGCAGCGCATAGTATTCCTGCCGTGTAGAGAAGCTGAAGAAAAGCATCACAACAGCGGCCCATACGGCAAGCAGTTTCCAGGCTTGATCGATCCGGGCCGGGCCGATCGCCTTGAACACGAAGGCAATCCATGGCATCAGCCAGACTGCAAGCAAGCCCCAGAACAGCAGCAGCGGCACGGTGTCGTAGTCCCGCGGAACCCGCAGGTTGAGATAGCGGAGCACCTGTTCATTAACGAAATAGAACCAGAAGAACCCGTGCACGTTGCCGGGTGCCGGCATGGTGCCGTTGGGGTTTCCCTGCGATGGATTGGCAATGCCTGCTGCAATATGCCAAGGCAGCGCGATCAGCAGGAAGACCAGCAGGCTGGAAAAAGGGTGCCAACGTCGCAGGTGGCCTATATTCCGATTGAGCAAAAGGAAAATAACGATAATGGCGAGAGGGAAAACAACGCCAATGAGCCCCTTGGTGAGCACGTTGAGGGCACACGCTGCGGCAAAGCCCCAGGCGGTCCAGCGCGAAGGCTCTGCTTGCTCAAGAGAGATCCAGAACAGCAGCATGGCCAGCGAAAGCCAAAGGCAGACGATGACATCGGGAATGATGATGCGCGTGTAAATGAAGATGCCGAAGGAAGTCAGCAGTATCAGGGCGGCATAGAAACCGGCGGTATCGGACGCGAACAAGCGGCGTCCGGTGGCGTACACAACCAGAAAAAGGGCGAGCGTGGCGAGAGCCAGCGGCAGGCGAGCGGCCCAATCCTGGGGCCCGAAGAGAGTGAAGCTGGCTGCCATGCTCCAGTACATGAGGGGAGCCTTTTCGAGATACCGGATTCCGTTGGCGTAGAGGGTGATCCAGTCATGGCGCGCAACCATTTCCCGCGCAACCTCGGCATGCACCGAGTCGGCATCATCCAGCAGGGGCGGGCTGAAGAGCGCAAAGCTTGCGTAGAGCAGGAGCCAAAGGCCGGCAAGCGTGAGGATTATTTTCCTCGAACGATGCGTGATAGGGCACCTCGCCTGTTTAGTTCGGAATGACTTTGAGACTGGGTATCAGCTGGAAGTGACGGACGTTGAGCGTGACCAGATCGAAGCCGAGTTGTAAGGCGGTAGCGCCGATCACGAGGTCCTCGAAGGGAATGGCGATGCCTTTGGCAGCTTGCTCTCCTTCGATACGTCCAACGATACGGGCCATCTCGACGGTCACAGGATGGATTGGGACGTCGCTGCACAAACGGTCGATGAAAGTCAGGCGACGCCGCCTGTCCTCGTCTGCTTTTGCCCGATATGCGCCGTGGATCAGTTCGGCGATGGTGACGACTGACAGGCCAATATCGATCTCGCCGTGGCTGGCCTTTATCTGTTCGAGGATTTCGAGGACGGTATGGCCCCGACGCTCTGCCGCTATAACAACGCTGGAGTCCAAGATCAAACCCACGGAATTCAATCCCACGCAGGCGGATTCCACGGCTTGCGGTTGCGAATTATCTCCTCCACATCGGCGGCGAAGTCAGGATCAAGCACCGGAGCGTCGCCGGTCTCTTCTTCGTGTTTCTTGGCCAGCGCAATGCAGTCGGAAATAGCCGAGCTAATCGGAACTGCGCTACGGATCAGGGCTACGGGCAATGCGCCATCTTCAATAACGACCTCCGCACCTGCTCGCACATGGGCCATCAGCGCGGTGAAATCGCGCGCGGCCTCGGCCTCCGAAATGTGAATCTTTGCCACCTTCAAGATGATACCCTTATCCGATTTTCCTTTACCCGCTAAAGCGAAGAAATCACTCTTATTTGTCGATCTTTGTCTACGGGTAGTGCCGCTCCGTGATAAGGAAAACCCGGCCCGTAGCGATATAGTAAGGGCAGGTTCTTCGGGATCGCGAGCCATGGCACTTGACGCAGCAGCGGGAAGAGGACCGGCGATTTTTCCAGCCAGCGATTTGCTGGGACCAGATACGTCCCTCATCTATAACGACTGGTACCCGGCAATGCGCAGCGGCGCGCTCCGGGGGCGGAAGATGGCCACCGCCATGCTCCTGGGGATCCCACTGGTGCTGGGTCGCAAAGAGGATGGCAGCATCTTTGCCATGCGCGACAGTTGCCCCCATCGCGGCATTCCGCTCTCCTGCGGATGGTTCGACGGCAGCGCGGTCACCTGCAAGTATCACGGCTGGGTCTTCGAGCCCGAGTCCGGGCAGTGCATGGAGATCCCGTCACTCACCAGTCAGGACTCATATCCCCGGCGCATCTACGCGACCGCCTTTCCCTGCCAGGAGAGAGATGGATACGCCTGGGTCTACGTGCCCAAGCCGGGTAGCGGACGGGTCCGCATGGAGGTCAGGGAGGCGCTGCCACCTGCGCCGCAACTCGCAACCTTCAGCGAGCGGTATCGCAGCGCGCATCTGACTGCGGAATTGCCCTGCAACGTGGACCACGGCATCATCGGGCTGATGGACCCGGCACACGGGCCGTTTGTGCATCAGGCATGGTGGTGGCGGTCCCGGCACAGCATCCACGAAAAAGAGAAGCACTTCGAGCCCATTCCGCAGGGCTTTCGCATGTCGGCGCATACGCCCTCAGCCAACAGCGCGCCCTACAAATTGCTCGGCGTCTACGGCGAGCCGATCGAGACCACGATCGACTTCGTGCTGCCCAACCGGCGCTATGAGACGATTCGCTGTGGACCCAAGTGGTTCGCCAGCCTGACCACGGTAACGCCCACCACGCCCGGCAATTCCCGCATCGACGTGTACGGCGCCTGGAACGTTTTCTACGGAGTGCCCTTCGTGACTGCGATCGCTAAATTCTTCGGCGAGCGCTTTGTACGCCAGGACCAACTCACCATGGTGCAGCAGGCGGAGGGACTCAAGTTCAATCCCGGCCTGATGCTCATCGATGATGCCGACCGCCCCGCGAAGTGGTACTTCGCGTTGAAACGGGCGCGGCTCGAAGCCGATGAGACCGGCCGGCCGATGCAGCACCCGATGGATGGCCCAGTCACGCTCCGCTGGCGAAGCTAGCTGCCTCTAGCCTTTCCCCGAAACAAACCGACGGGTGCCCCACATCTCGCTCGTTTTTCGCGAGATGTGGGGCACCCATCAATCAGCGGTCAGGAAAGAGCGGAGCTTAAGGAGCCATGGCCTTCAGGGCCAGGGGCGCAGGTTCCAGCGAGGTATTCATCCCGCGGGCGGCCAGTGACCCTTCCTCCACCACTAATTGCTCCACCGCGATCGAAAGCTGACGGCCCAACTCGAGGAAGTTCGCCCTCCAGGCTTCTGCGGCCGAGGACTCCAAGCCCAGCAGGAAGCGGTTGGACTTGGTCAGCGTGTCGTACCAGATGTTTTGCGCCTGCCATAGATTGAGCTCGAACGGCAGCTCGCGTAGCGTGCGAGCGAGGGTGAGCGCGTGGTCGAGGCCACCGGGCTCCAGCGGTTTGGCATGGAGCTGAACCATCGCCCGCTTCATGTGTTGATCGGTTAGATAGCGGAGCGCGTGGCTTTCCAGTACGACCCCGTCGGACTTAGCCAGAGAAATCAGGGAGCGGACGCGCGCCAGGTCGATGGGCTCATCTTCGAGCGCTCGCCGCAGGCCGGCATTGATCGCGAAACCGGCAGCCATGGTGAGCGCCGGCGGTTTGGGAAGTCCGGAAGCGTTCAAAAAGTGCAGCAGCGAGGCATGTTCCTCGTAGATCTTGACCAGGCTGTCTTCCACCTCGCTGAGCGTGGCATTGAGGATGAAGCGCAGAATGCGCCGCTGGTCGTCTTTGAAAAGAGAAGCGAGCGAGTACGGACTGCCGCCGAAGAAGCTATCGATCAGGCGAACCACTTCGGGCAAGTTCGCCTGGGTGACGGCGGCGCTGCATTTTTGCTTGAGGTCGTTGAAGGCGGAGAGATCTTGTGGCGTGGAGCGTTCCACTGCGGCAGTCACGTTATGATCGCCGAAATGCAGCGCAGCAAAGGAAACCTCCTCCGACTCTTCGGTGAGGTTGGAGGTGATGCGGCAACGGCCAACGGCCAGGCGTGCGCGGCCCGAGGTTACGTTGTCGTAGTCCAGACGGCGGATGGTATAGCAAAAGAGGACCGTCTCTTCGGGATAGCTGCCAAAGACCGAGGAAATGGCATAGTGCGCGGCCACCTGCTCCAGGTTGACCTCCATCGGTTTGACCAGATGCCTGTAGATATCGCCGCCGTCTTTCCACGGCGGACTGTTGCTCTTGGCATGACGCAGCCGCTCCACAAACTGCCATTCGAGTAAAGCGCAGTTGAGGCCGAAGATGTCGGCGGCCAGGCGCAGGGCGCGCGCCGCATAAGCCATGATCTGAACCGTCTCGATGCCTGAGATGTCATCGAAGAACCAGCCACAGCTGGTGTACATCAACTGCGTGTGGCGCTGCATCTCCATCAGCTTGAGGACCAGCGTCCGTTCCTCGGTCGAGAGAACGCGTTGCGCGTGGGCAGCGAAGAACTGGTCGATCGCCTCGTCAGCCCCGGTTGTCCCGGCGGCGAGTATGACCGAGATGTAAGCGTCGCGAGCGCTCCACACATCTTTCAGCAGTCCTTGGGTCGCGTTTTCGCTGAGCGGGGTGACTGTATCCCGCAGCCAGTCGAGAGCTTCGCGCAGCGGCGCGCGCCATCGCTGGTTCCACCCTTGGCGGCCGCCGTTGCAGCCGCAGTCGGAACGCCAGCGTTCGACGCCGTGGGCGCAACTCCACGAGGTATCCTCGACGATCTCCGCCTCCCACGTGGGCGGGAACTGGGCCAGGAACTGGCCATAGTTAGTCAATTTCGCCAGCTTCTTATCTTCGATGAAGCGCAAGGCGTAGGAGAGCGCCATCTCTCCGTGGCGATGATGATGGCCGTAACTTTCTCCGTCAGTGGCCACATGAACCACTTGCGGTTCGGTGGCGCTGGGATCGAGGCCGCGCGCCAGTCGCCAGGCGAACGTCTCGCCGTTGTTGAGCATTCCTTCGAAGGCGATGGAACGTGAAACTGGGCCGTTGTAGAAAAAGACGGTAATGCTGCGCCCATCCTTCAGCGGCACCCGGTAAGGATGGTTGGGATTTGCCGAAGCGTTAGGCGTCTCTATCCAGCGAGCGCCCGCGCCATCGAGTCTGGGGAGAGCGGGTTGCAGGGTACTCTCTGCGCGCTCACGCACCCGGGCGCACTGATGCGGCGCAAGAATGGTGAACAGGATGCCATTTTGCGCCAACAGGTCCAGAGTCTCGGTATCGACCGCGGTTTCCGAAAGCCACATGCCTTCGGGGGCGCGCCCGAAGCGATGCTGAAAGTCGGCGATGCCCCAGCGGATCTGCGTGATACGGTCCCGGGTAATGGCCAGGGGCATAATGACGTGGTTGTAAACCTGCGCCAGTGCCGACCCGTGGCCATCGTAGCGCAGCATGCTTTGCCGGTCGGCATCGCGGATCATGCGATACGTGCGCGGCGCATTTTCTTCCAGCCAGGAGAGCAGGGTAGGCCCGAAGTTGAAACTGATCCGCGAATAGTTGTTCATGATGCGGATGATCTGGTTCTCGCCATTGACGATGCGCGAAGCCCCGTTGGGCGCATAGCATTCGGCGGTGATCCGTTCATTCCAATCGTGGTAGGGCGCGGCCGAATCCTCGGTCTCGACGGTTTCGAGCCAGGGGTTTTCTCGCGGCGGCTGATAAAAATGGCCGTGAATGCAGATGTAGCGTTCCGCCGGCGTCGAATGATCTGACATGCCGTTATGATAGCCGGATTTGCCCGGCGGGTGGCATGGGCGGCAACTCGCAGGCCCGCCACAGGTACCAGCTAGCTACTGAGCGCCACGGCTTCCAGCGCGCTGCCCGGCGTTGCATCTCTTCGGGTTTAGGCAGCATATCGGCTGTGATTGGCTTTCCCAATTTGGTCTTGCCAAAGGTCAGCAGATAACCCTTGCGGATCCCGTAATCCGTTCCAGGAAAGACGTCGGGTCGCCCCAGGCGAAAGATGAGCAACATCTCCGCGGTCCAGGTTCCGATCCCGCGCACGCTGCTTAGCCGCTCGATGATCACCTCGTCAGGCAAGCGTCGGATGGCGGCCAGAGAGGGTACTGTGCCGTCCAGGGTCTTGGCGGCCAGATCGCGCAGGGAGAGGAGCTTTGATCGTGACAGGCCCGCCGCGCGCAGCATCTCCTCCGGGGCGGCAAGCAGCTGCTCCGGCTGCGGATGCAGATCGCCGAATCCAGCCAGCAACCGCCCCAGGATAGCTTTCGCGGCATTAGCATGCAGTTGCTGGTACAGAATGGCCTCGAGCAGCGCTTCAAAGGGTGAGTGCGTGCTCTTCACCCGCAGCGCGAAGGGGCCAACCTGTTCGATCAGCGCTCCCAGCTTAGCGTCGGTGTTGGCCAATTGTGCGAGCGCAAGTGCTGTGTCGTAGCGAACCGGGCGCAAGCCGTTGTCCATGAAAGTATCTTAACTTTTGGGCTGTTTGGCGCTGCAGCCTGGAGAAGGGAACGTCTCGTTCCTGCCTCATGGGTCTGCGAAGGCGGTGACGACTTCAAAGCCGCATGAACTCTGTTGGACGCCACAAGCGTCAAGGGTCGTCCAGCCGTCCGCCAATTCCTTCGCGACAGTACCGAAGATGTAAACAGTTCGCAGTTGCGCAGGGCTTCTTTTCCCGATTGGCGGTTTCATTCCAGCCATAAATTCCCTTTGCCTGCTCCCAGGGGTTGCCTACCCCCCGAGGTTTGCTGCTATATTCAACTTTCCAGGCATGATCCGGGGAGGTGCTCCCGCGGTCGTCCCGGATCCAGTCACAGACCAGAGTTCATAGCGGAACCTTCTCAACAACACGGAATCTGAGGAAGCAGGGACCGATCCAATGGCGCAGATTTTTGACCGGAGTTCCAACGCGCTTGCCCGCGCGAGCCTGGTCCTGACAGGGTTGATCGTCATCGCCCTGGGAGTCACCCTCGATCAGTTGCAGGGCTCTCCATGGGTGACCAAGCAAGGACAGCGCGCAGAACAGCCAGTGCCGTTCAGCCATAAGCATCACGTCATGGGCCTTGGATTACAGTGTCAGTACTGTCACACCTCGGTGGAGAAGTCCAGCTACGCGGGCATCCCCCCAACCAAGACCTGCATGAATTGCCACGCCCAGATCTGGACCAACGCTGGCCTTCTGCAACCGGTGCGGACCAGTTGGGCCACGGGTGAATCCATACCCTGGATCAAGATCCACGATCTGCCCGACTTTGTTTACTTCAATCATGAAATCCACGTGAACAAGGGGATCGGGTGTTCTTCTTGCCATGGACGTGTGGATCTGATGCCCTTGATGTATCAGCAGAATACTTTGCAGATGTCATGGTGCCTGAACTGCCATCGCGACCCGGCCAAGAACCTTCGTCCCACTAGCGAGATTTACAACATGGCGTGGGAGGGTCCCACCTCAGAGAAGCCCGTCTGGTGCGGGAGTAATGGTTTGAAAGATGGCGTTCCCACTGCGCAGACTGTGAGCTGCACCACCATCGATCCCAGCCAGACGGGCGCCCAGGTGGCCTCGCTCAATATGCTGCCCGATGGACTGCACGGGCAAGTCACCAGCGACGCGCCGGCGATGGTGGTTCCAGCGACCTTGCACTATGTAAAGCTGACTGACCAGGACTCGCTGGGCCAATACCTGATCAAGCAGTACCACATCCGCTCGCCTCAGGAACTGAGCAGCTGCGAGACATGCCACCGATGAGCGAAACCAGGCACGCTGACGGATCCAGTGAGCAAAACGTGAAGACCACGCAATCTCTCGACCAGGGAAGACGCGAACCGAACATGGCAAATCAGACCACCCAAGGCCAGGGCCCAAATAATCACCAGGCTCTGAAAAGCCAGGAGATGACGCTCGCAGCCGCCAGGGCCAAGCTCGCCGGCCAGACCGGAAAGACCTACTGGCGCAGCGTGGATGAGCTAGCCGATACCCCCGCCTTCCGCGAATCGTTAGAGCGCGAATTTCCGGCGCAGGCTGCCGAATGGATCGACCCCGTCTCGCGGCGCGGCTTCCTCAGGGTGATGGGCGCTTCGCTGGCGCTGGCGGGGCTCTCCGGCTGCACCAAGCAACCGGATGAGCCGATCTATCCGTACGTAAAGGAGCCGGAAGACCTGGTACTGGGCCGGCCGGTGTATTTTGCCTCGGCAATGCCCTTCAACACCGGCGCGGTGCCGTTGCTGGTCAAGAGCGATGCCTACCGGCCGATCAAAGTGGACGGTAATCCGAACCACCCGGTCAATCGCGGCACCTCTGACCCGCTAACCCAGGGTTCGTTGCTCGACCTTTACGATCCCGACCGCTCGCAGCGGGTGATTTGTCGTGGTGAGGTGCGGCAGTTTGCCGCGTTTCTCGCCGAGTTCCGGGCTATGCTGTCCGACAAGAAGGCGAGCGGAGGTGCGGGACTCTATATTCTGAGCGACACCGTCACCTCCCCCACCCTGGCATCGCAATGGAAGACGGCGCAGAAGACATACCCCGACGCCAAATGGGTACAGTGGGACCCGATCAACCGCGATTCAGCCTATTCGGCTTCGCAGACTGCCTTCGGCGAATACTATGACGCCCAGTATCGTCTGCAGGGTGCGGACGTAATCGTATCTCTCGACGCGGACTTTCTTTCCGGCATTACCCACCCCGGATTTCTCCGCCTGGCGGCCGACTACGCCGGTCGTCGCAAGCTGGCCCAGCCCGGACCGGACGGCACGTTCACGATGAACCGGCTGTATGCGGTGGAGAGCACGCCCAGCACCACCGGCTTCAAGGCCGAGCATCGCCTGGCCCTCAAAGCCGGGGAAGTCGCTTCTTTCGCTGCCGCTTTGGCCTCCGCCGTCGGAGCCGGAAACTCCACTTCGCAGGCGCCCCCTGCTGGACTCGCGGGCAAATTTCTTTCCGCAGTAGCCGCCGATCTGAAAGCCAATGCCGGCAAATGCGTGGTCATTCCCGGCGAGCAGCAAGCACCGGCGGTCCATCTGGCCGCCATAGCCATCAACCAGGCGCTGGGCAACGTAGGCAAGACGGTGTTGTACACCGAGACCGTAAATCCTATGCCGTCGATCCAGGGGCAGGAGATCGTCTCCCTGGTCAACGACATGCGGGCAGGTAAGGTCGACTGGCTGGTGATTTTGAATGCCAACCCGGTATACACCGCGCCTGTAGACCTGCATTTTGAAGAAGCCCTGGGCCACGTCAAGACGACGGCCCACCTCGGCTCTCATCTAAATGAAACCGGTGTGGTTACGGAATGGCATATCAACGGCACTCATTATTTGGAAAACTGGTCTGACACCCGGGCGTATGACGGCACGGCGTCGGTCATACAGCCCATGATCGACCCGCTTTACGGTGGCAAATCGGCGCACGATGTGATTCAGTCCATGCTCGACGATCCCGACACCTCTCCCTACGATGCGGTGCGCAAAACGTGGCAGGCAAGCCTGGGCACGGGCGACGTGGAACATGGCTGGCGCAAGGTACTCCACGATGGCTTCTTGGACGGAACGGCTTTCCAGCCCAAGACAGTTTCCGCCAAGGTTGGCGATCTCCAGGCCTCACCCACTAGCAATTCGCCAGGAACGGTCGAGGTCATCTTCCGCGCCGACCCCAACATCTACGACGGCCGCTATGCGAATGTCGGCTGGCTTCAGGAAGTACCCAAGCCCGTCACCAACATCTCCTGGGACAATGCCGCCCTGATGAGTTATCGCACGCTGGCGCAATTTGGGCTGGCCGAATCGGATGTAGTCGCCATCGAATCCAACGGCAACACCGTGATGGCGCCGGTCTTCGCTGTTCCCGGGCACCCCGATGGGTCGGTCACGCTCCCGCTGGGTTATGGACGCAGGAACGCAGGCCGGGTCGGCGGCGGCCTGGGTTTCAATGCGTACGCAGTCCGCAGCTCCAACGCATTGTTGTTCGCCCCCGGCGCGACCATGAGGAAGACGGGCCAGACCTATGAGTTCTGCGTCACCAAGAGCCATTACACCGATCATCGCTCGGTCATGGCCGGTGGAGACGGTTCGGGCACCCACTCCCTGGAAGGGAACGAAGCCTTGACGCGCGGAATCGTCCGCTATGCCACCCTGGATGAGTTCAAGCAGAATCCCAACTTCGCCCATGAGGAGGAGGAGCTTTCCGAAGATCCAGCGCCGGACGAAAGCATGTTCAGCAACTGGCGCTATGACAAAAACGCCTGGGGCATGGCCATCGACCAGAACTCCTGCGTCGGGTGCAATGCCTGCATTGTGAGTTGCTATGCCGAGAACAACATCGCCGTGGTGGGCAAGCACAACACCAAGGTCGGCCGCATCATGCAGTGGATCCGCATCGATACTTACTTCGAAGGCGATCTGGATGCCCCCAAGGCTCACTTTCAGCCCATGACCTGCCAGCATTGCGAGAACGCGCCCTGCGAGCAGGTTTGCCCTGTGGGAGCTACGGTGCACTCTCCGGAGGGGCTCAACATCATGATCTACAACCGCTGTGTCGGTGTCCGCTATTGCTCCAACAACTGCCCCTACAAGGTGCGCCGCTTCAACTTCCTGCTCTTCTCCGATTTTGAGACAGAAAGCCTGAAGCTGATGCGCAATCCAGACGTGACCGTGCGCAGCCGCGGCGTGATGGAGAAGTGCAGCTACTGCACGCAGAGGATTGTCGCCGCCAAGATTGCGGCGGATAAGGAAAATCGCGAAATCCGCGACGGCGAAGTGATTACTGCCTGCCAGCAGGCCTGCCCCACCGGCGCAATTGTCTTCGGCAATATCAACGACCGCGCCAGCAAGGTTGCCAAGCTGAAGGCGCAACAGCGCAATTACGGCGTCCTGGCGGACCTCAACGTTCGTCCCCGCACCACCTATATTGCGGAAGTCTTCAACCCCAATCCGGATTTGGCCGAGGCGCGGACCGAGCATGCGCCCGAGAAGAGTTGAAAGGTTAGCGCAGCATGGCGACCAAACCAGAATTACCGGTAAATGATCCGCAGCTGGATCCGAAGACAGGCGAATTCCGGGTCATCGCGCCCGGATACACCTTTAGATCGGTCACGAATGTTATTTCGCGCATCGTGCTCACCCCGCATACGCCCTTGGGCTGGTTCTTCGGCTTTACGGTCGCGGGTAGCATCGTCCTCATGCTGCTCACGGCAGTGACCTGGCTGTTCCTGAAGGGCGTCGGCATCTGGGGCCTCGACATTCCGGTCGCGTGGGGATTCGCCATCATCAATTTCGTCTGGTGGATCGGTATCGGTCACGCAGGCACGCTCATCTCGGCGATTCTGCTGCTCTTCAAGCAACAGTGGCGTAATTCGATCAACCGCTTTGCCGAGGCCATGACCATCTTTGCCGTGGTCTGCGCCGGCATGTTCCCGCTCATCCACGTTGGCCGTCCCTGGTTGGGGTATTGGCTGCTTCCTTACCCCAACACCATGGATGTATGGCCTCAGTTCCGTTCCCCGCTGTTATGGGACGTGTTCGCGGTTTCCACCTATGCCACCATCTCCGTCGTCTTCTGGTACATAGGCATGGTTCCGGACCTGGGGACGATGCGTGATAACGCCAAGAGCAAGCTGGCGCAATACATTTACGGCATGCTCGCCCTCGGGTGGCGGGGCTCGGTGAGGCACTGGATGCGCTACGAGACGGCTTCCCTGCTTCTGGCCGGTTTAGCTACTCCGCTGGTTTTGTCAGTGCATAGCGTCATCAGCTTCGATTTCGCGGTCGCCGTCCTTCCGGGTTGGCACACCACCATTTTCCCGCCCTACTTTGTCGCCGGCGCTATCTACTCCGGCTTTGCCATGGTGATCACGCTCGCTATTCCGATCCGCAAGTTCTACCACTTGGAAGGCTTGATCACCATCCGCCACATCGACAACATGGGCAAGGTGATGTTGGCCACCGGCCTGATTGTCGCCTATGGCTACTCCATGGAGATTTTCATGGCTTGGTATTCCGCCAGCCATTGGGAATACTTCATGATGTGGAACCGGATGTTCGGACCCATGGGCTGGGCCTACGGGGTGCTGGTCACCTGCAACATTGCGTTGCCACAATTGTTGTGGTTACGCAGCGTTCGTGTAAGCCCGGGCAAGATGTTCATTATGTCGCTGATCATCAATACTGGCATGTGGTTCGAGCGCTTCGTCATTATCGTGACCAGCCTTTATCGTGACTTCCTGCCCTCTTCCTGGGGAACGTATAAGGCAACCCGGTGGGACTATGCCACCTTTGTCGGCACGCTGGGCCTGTTTACCGCTCTTTTCTTTCTCTTCATTCGGGTGCTGCCCATGATTCCGATGTCGGAGATACGGATGATGCTGCCTCAAGCTAAGGTGAGGCCGGAGCCGGAACCGTTGGAGGCGGGTGACTGATGCCTGTGCGCGAAGGAATCTACGGACTGTTGGCGGAATTCGATACGCCCGGCGAACTGGTGGTCGCTGCGCAGACCGCGCATGACTCGGGTTGGCGGCGGATGGACTGTTATACGCCGTACCCGGTAGAAGAGGCGGCCGAGGCGATTGGCTTCCACCGCAACTATGTGCCCTTCATTTGCCTGGTTGGCGGCTTGGTGGGATTGGCGGCTATGTTCCTGTTCGAAACCTGGGTCGCGGTCTTCGCGTATCCGTTGAATATCGCAGGGCGTCCGCTTTTTTCCTGGCCGGCCTTCCTTATTCCGGCTTATGAGTGGACCATCCTCTGGGCGGGTCTCTCCGCCGCCTTTGGCATGCTGGCTATGTGTGGCTTTCCCACCCTCTATCATCCGCTTTTCAATGCTCCCAATTTTCGTAATGGGGCCACTACGGACAAATTCTTTCTTTGTCTGGAGGCCAGCGATCCTAAGTTCGAGGTAGTGGAAGCGCGCAGCTTTCTGGAAAGCTTCCGGCCGGTTTCGGTGGTGGAGGTGGAGTATTAATCGCATGAACCGATTCCGTACCGCAGGGAGTTGCTCGCGACTATTTGCCCTGGGCCTGGCTGCCATCGCCTGCGCCGGCTGCCGTCAGGACATGCAAGACCAGCCCAAATTCGTTCCCCAGCGCAGCACCACATTCTTCGCCGATGGCCGCTCGGTTCGGCCCCAGGTTGCGCACACGGTCGCTCGCGGCCAGTTGGACGAAGACAGCTTTTTCTACAGCGGCTTAGTTGATGGCAAAGAAGCCGACATGCTGCCCTTCCCGGTTTCCATGCAAGTGCTGGCCCGGGGGCAGGAGCGGTTCAACATCTATTGCACACCCTGCCATTCCCGGGTGGGTAATGGGGATGGAATTGTTGTGCAACGCGGCTACAAGCCCGCCGGCAACTTCCATAGTGCGCGGATACTGGCCGAGCCACTGGGCCACTACTTCTACGTGATGACGAACGGCTACGGCGCCATGCCCGATTACTCCGCCCAACTCACCCCGGCCGACCGCTGGTCAGTCGCAGCGTATATCCGGGCGCTGCAAATCAGTCAGAGTGCAAACGAATCCGAAGTTCCTTCCGGGGTCCAGGTACAGAATCTGAAGGACATCGCGGAGCGGGAGGGTTATCCTGACTCGTTTGCCGAGCCGTGGTCGCTGCCCGCAACCGCTGTCTCCGCCGAGCCGCCCGACGCTAGTCAAGGCACGCCCGGAATGGCGCCGGCGACTGGCGATAGCCCGGTGCCGGCGATGACCCAGCAGCCGCGTATTCCGACCGCCAGTGGCAAAGCAGTCACGCCGCAGGGCGCGAAATAGCTCTCAGGAAAAAACACATGGCTCACGAACATCACGCAAATTCGCTACCCTCCGAGCTGAATGCTCCGCTGCTGCTCAATCAATGGCGGCGCCGGGCGATGGTTGTCGGCGCCATCTTTGCTGTTTTGTCGATTGTGCTGGCATTGCTGGCGGCGATTGTCGATCACGACGGAATCAACCACCTGCTGCGCTCCTATTTGCTCGGTTACATCACCTGCTGGGGTTTCACCGTGGGCGGCTTGGCGCTGCTCATGGTGCAGTACGTGAGCGGCGGCAAGTGGGGCTTGCTGGTGCGCCGTCCGCTGGAGGCGATGTCGCGCTGCCTTCCCTTGGTCATCGTCCTGTTTTTGCCCATCGGTTTCTTCATGAAGACGCTGTACCTCTGGGCAAAGTACAGCAACCCCGCGGAAGCGCTCCGCCAGCATCTGATCACGCACGATCAGGCCCACGCGATCGCTTATAAGCACCCCATGCTGAGCGTTCCCAGTGTGTGGATACAGTCCGCAGTGATCTTCGCGATCTGGTACACCTTCATGTACCTGCTGAATAAGTGGGGCCTGCAACGCGATGCCGACCCTCATCCTAACGTTCGCTTCTGGCAGGTAAGGCTGGAGAACCTTAGCGGCTTTGGCATCCTGGTCTACTCCATCACTATGTCGGTCGGTGCGATCGACTGGGTCATGTCGCTCGACCCCACCTGGTACTCGTCGATCTATGGGTTCATGTTCCTGGTCAGCCAGGGGTACGCGGTTCTCGCCCTCTCCATCATCACTGTTCTTCGACTTTCTCAAGCGGAGCCGATGAAAACGGTGCTGCGTAAAACCGAGCAGCACGACCTAGGCAAACTGGCCTTTGCCTTCGTCATGTTGAACATCTACCTTGCCTTCTCCCAGTTTCTCATCATCTGGTCGGGAAACTTGCCGGACGAGATTCCCTGGTACCTCGACCGCATTCGCGGCGGCTGGGGCTGGATTGCTTCACTCGATGTGGTATTTCATTGGCTTATCCCCTTCACGCTGCTGCTCTCGGCCGACCTGAAGCGCAACAAGGAGCGCCTGATCCTGGTATGCAAGATCATGATCTTTGCCCGCTGTTGGGATATGTTCTGGCTGATTGAACCGAACTTCGCGGATGCCCGCAGGAACCTGCATTTCAGCTTCGGGATCCTGGAATACATGACCGTGCCGGTGGTCGTGATTTCGGTGTGGATGTGGTTCTATTTCGGCCAACTGGAGAAGCGGCCGTTGATCCAGACCAACGATCCCCATCTGGAAGAGATTTTGGAGGCCGAGCATGCCCACGCATGATCCGCACGAGCCGCAAACACCACTGAGTGACTCGCCCGGCTATGAAGTCACGGACGTCAATGTTAACGGCATCGTCGTCTTTCTTGCATCGCTGGGCGCTTTTGTCGGGGTTTTCTTCATTTTTTGCTTTGGCATGGGCAAGGTAATCAACACCGCCATTATTAAGAGCGACGGGCCGCCCAACAAATGGAATCAGATTGGTTCTCAACCCAGGGGCAAGCGCGAGGATCTGACCTCGAATGCTGTAATGGAACAGCAGCAGCTCCGCGAGATGACTCAGCGCTTCCCCACGCCTCGGCTGCAAACCGATAACGGCGACCAGGACATTGCGGAATTGCACGCCCGGGAAGATCTGTTGCTCGACTACTACAGTTGGGTCGATCGTTCCAGTGGTAAGGTGCGCATCCCTATCGCCCGCGCAATGGAGCTGGTGGTCCAGCATGGTCTCCCGGTAGCCCCCGAGGAGCAGACCGAAACCCTGCTGGCGGGTGACAAGGCTCCCGTGGTGACCGTGCCGCTTACCGATGGGTTCGCCCGCACCGGCTACGAGCAGCAATACAGGGAAACCATTGAGCAGCAGCGCATGCGGGGCGAGAAACCAGGCGAGCAAGCAGCTCTCGGGGTGGGTGCCGCCGCTAAATAAAGGGCGCACCTGGATATTTGTTTGGGGCTGAAGAGAGGTATTGCTGCAAGTTGTACCGCGCTCTGTTGAGCAGCGTGAACCAGTCTGGGCACGGCTTCGCGAATGACCCGGTGGCAGCGATACCATTAAGGCAGGGTGTTGGCATGCAAATGAGCGACGCACTTCGATGCAACGGCGGGAGGTTGGCCTGCTTCGCGCTGGCGGCGTCATTGTTCTTTGTTGTCGCAGCTCCCGCGCTGGCTCAGGTAGCTCCATACGGCGAAAAAACCATGGGCGATCCAGCGCAAGACCGGCTGCCCGATATTCTGAACACGGTCAAGATCGATCAGCGGTTGGGCCAGCAGTTGCCTCTTGACGCTCCGTTCCGCGACGAGACCGGCAAAGCAGTCAAGCTGGGAGATTACTTTGGCAAGAAACCCGTGATCCTCTCGCTGGTCTACTATCAGTGCCAGATCCTCTGCGCCGAAGATCTGAATGGTCTGGTGGGTGCGCTCGAAATGGTGAAGCTGACCCCGGGTAAAGACTTCCAGATCGTCATTGTCAGTATCGACCCAGCCGAGACTCCGGCAATGGCCGCGGCCAAAAAGGCCAAGTATGTGAAGCGCTACGGCCGGATGGACACCGCAGGCGGCTGGCACTTCCTCACTGGGGAACAGCCTGCCATCAAGGCCCTTGCGCAGGCCGTCGGTTTCGGTTATGTGCGTCTCCCGCAGCCAGCCGGCAAGCCCCCGATGTTTGCCCACGCCAGCTCCATTGAGGTGGTCACGCCCGAAGGGCGGATGGCGCAGTACTACCTGGGCGTCGAGTATTCGCCCAAGGATTTGCTGCTAGGCCTGGTCGAAGCGTCACACAACACCATCGGCACGCCGGTCGACAATATCCTGACCTACTGCTACCGCTACGATCCGAAGTTGAACCGGCACAGCCTGGTCATTGCCCGGATCGTACAGATGGGCTGCCTGCTTACGTTTCTGGGCTTGGGCAGTTTCATGGTGGTGAATTTCCGCCGGGATTTCAAGCAAGCAGCGGAGCAGAAAACGCTACCAACGCGAACCGGTAAAACGGGTAAAGGGTAACGATGCATATAAGTCCAGTGCTGTGGCAGTTTCTCATAAGGTGGCTGACGAACTCTGCCCTTTTTCCGCCAGAAGCCTCGGCGATCTCGCCCCAAATGGACGCTTTCTACTTCTTTCTGATAGCGATCTCGGCCGTGGGCATGATCGCGGTCATCATCCTGGTCTTCGGCTTCTCCATCATGTATCGCAAGGAGAAGAATCCAGTCGCCACCCAGATCGAAGGCTCGACGCTGCTCGAGGCCACCTGGACGATTATTCCGCTGGCCCTCTTCATGGTCTGCTTTGTCTGGGGAGCGCTGCTCTATTTCCGCATCTACGATCCACCCACCAACGCGATGAATATTTACATCGTGGGCAAGCAGTGGATGTGGAAGGCTGAACATCCAGGTGGACAGCACGAGATCGATTCCCTGCATATCCCCATCAACCGGCAAGTGCAGTTGACCATGATCTCGCAGGACGTGTTTCATAGCTTTTCCATCCCGGCCTTCCGGGTGAAGCGCGAAGTCATCCCTGGCCGCTATTCCACCGTGTGGTTTGAAGCTACCGCGACCGGAACCTACCATCTCTTCTGCACCCAATACTGCGGCACGGATCACTCCGCGATGATTGGAGAGATCGTCGCCATGACCCCCGATGATTATCAGAAGTGGGCTGCGGGCAGCACCAGCGGCGCGTCGCTGGCGCAAAATGGAGAGCGCCTCTTCGCCAGCCTGGGTTGCAATTCCTGCCACTCTGGCGAGGCCAGCGCGCGCGGGCCCAACCTGGCCCAGGTCTATGGCTCCAGATTGGAGCTGACGGACGGATCATTTGTCACTGCCAATGATGCCTATCTTCGCGAAGCGATTCTCAACCCATCGACCCGCGTAACCGCGGGCTACGCGCCCATCATGCCGACCTACCAGGGGCAGGTCAGCGAAGAGGGTCTTATCGACCTGGTGGAATACATCAAGAACCTCAATTCGAACTATCGCATTCAGCAGACGTTGACAGCGAGTCAACTTCCCCCTGGGCAAGGCGGCGCGTCCAGTTCTGGCGCCAGCTCGCCCACAATGAACTACCGCACCCAGCAGACGCTGGGCGCCGGTCACGGCGGCCCCCAAAAATCGGGCACGGCGGCACCTAAAGTGCCCGGGACGGTGAACCAATGAGCACCATCGTTACGCTTCCAGATCAGCAGAACGCGCAACTGCCGAAGTTAAGCTACCTCAACAGCGAGTATGGGCTGAAGAGCTGGCTGCTTACCGGCGACCATAAGCGCATCGCCATGCTGTATCTCTTCTCCATCACGTTCTTCTTCTTTGTCGGCGGAGCCTTTGCCGGGCTGATCCGTCTGGAGCTGTTGACTCCGCTGCCGGACCTGGTTTCGTCCGACACCTACAACAAGCTCTTTACCATGCACGGCGTGATCATGATCTTCCTCTTCCTGGTGCCGTCGGTTCCGGCAACCGTGGGGAATTTCGTCATCCCCATCATGGTCGGGGCCAAGGATCTTGCCTTTCCCAAGATCAACCTGCTGAGCTGGTATCTGTATGTTGCCGGCGCATGCTTCTTGGTCTTCGCGCTGCTCAACGGCGGTGTCGACACTGGCTGGACCTTTACCACTCCACTCAGCACGCACTATGTCAATACCCATGTGATCACGGCTGCCATGGGGGTCTTCATCGCCGGGTTCAGCTCCATCTTCACCGGCCTCAACTTTATTGTGACCATCCACCGCATGCGCTGCCCGGGCATGACCTGGTTCCGCCTGCCGTTGTTCTGCTGGTCGAACTACGCGGCCTCGATCCTGATGGTTCTGGGTACGCCGGTACTCGCCATCACGCTGGTTCTGGTGATGCTCGAGCGCACGGTCGGCATTGGCGTTTTCGATCCCACCAAGGGCGGTGACCCGCTGTTATTTCAACATTTATTTTGGTTCTATTCGCATCCGGCCGTGTACATCATGATTCTGCCCGGCATGGGAGTGATCTCCGAGGTGATCAGCACCTTCTCGCGCAAGCGAGTATTCGGCTACACCGCGGTAGCCTTTTCCTCAGTGGCCATCGCCGTCTTTGGATTTTTCGTCTGGGCCCATCACATGTTCATCATGGGCGTATCGAATTATTCCGCGCTGGTCTTTTCGCTGCTGACCATGCTGGTCGCCGTACCTTCCGCGATCAAGATCTTCAACTGGTCGGCGACTCTCTATAAGGGATCCATCACCTTTGAGACCCCCATGCTGTATGCCTTCGGCTTCATAGGCCTGTTCACCATCGGCGGACTCACCGGCGTATTTCTGGGCTCGCTGGGCATGGACATCCACCTCACCGAGACCTACTTCATCGTCGCCCATTTCCATTTCGTGATGGTGGGCGGCATGTTGATGGCTTACCTGTCGGGCGTCCACTTCTGGTGGCCCAAGATGACGGGCAGAATGTATCCCGAATCCATGTCGCAGCTGAGCGCGGTCACCACCTTCATCGGATTCATCCTGACCTTCTTCCCCCAGTTCATCGTCGGCTACCTGGGCATGCCGCGCCGTTACCATGCTTATCCGCCCGAGTTCCAAGTGCTCAATGTCCTGTCGACAGCGGGCGCCTCGGTTCTCGGCATCGGTTATGTGCTACCAATGCTCTATATGCCCTGGTCGCTCAAGTACGGTAAGATCGCGGGCAGTAACCCCTGGCAGGCGACTGGCCTGGAATGGCAGATTCAGTCTCCGCCGCTGACAGAAAACTTTGTCGATATACCAATCATGGATCACGAGGCGTACGACTATGACTGGTTGGCGCACAAGACTGAACACGAGGTAACGACCGTTGGATAGTCAAGCGATCGCACCCGGGCACGCAGATCCTCACGAAGAGCATGACGAAGCGCATCCGGCTTATCTGCGCCACCATTTCGTCACTGTGGACCAGCAGCGGGAAACCGCGAGCTTCGGTATGTGGCTCTTTCTGCTGACCGAAATCATGTTCTTTGGCGGCCTGTTCATGGCCTACCTGCTCTATCGCAACTGGTATTACGACGCGTTCGTGGCCGGTAGCAATACGCTGAGCATCGGCCTCGGCACCACCAATACGGCGGTGCTGATCCTATCCAGCTTCACTATGGCCATGGGCGTCTATTCGGCAGAGATGCGCAACCGCAAGGCGTTGATTACTTGTCTAAGCCTTACCATTTTCTTGGGGTTGGTTTTTCTTGGCATCAAGAGCATCGAATATCACGACAAATACGTCGAACACCACATCCCTGGGGCAAGCTTCAGCGTGGAAGACTTTGTCCATCCCGCCGACAAGAGGGATGTTCCGTTGGCGCCTGACATGGCTCAACACGCACAGCTCTTTTTCTTCCTCTACTTTGCCATGACTGGCATGCACGCCCTGCACATGATCATCGGAGTCACTATTTTGTTCTTTCTGCTCTACCATGCCTGGCACGGCGCTTATACCGAGGGACATACTTCAACTATCGACAATTTCGGTCTGTATTGGCATTTCGTCGATATTGTCTGGATCTTCCTTTTTCCGCTGCTGTATCTCATCAGCCGCCATCCTTTGAAGTAGGCGTAGAGGAGAGAATCATGTCGACTCCCGTTCAGCACGAACACCACATCGTTGGTCCCAAAATATACCTACTCATCCTGCTTGCCCTACTGGTGTTGACTGCGACCACAACCGGCGTCGCCTTCATCGATATGGGCATCTTTAACCCCATCGCGGCGCTTGGCATTGCCTGCCTCAAGGCCGTTCTGGTCATCCTCTTTTTCATGCATATCCGCTACAGCTCAAGAGTGATGATGCTCACCGTGGGCGCCGGGTTTTTCACCTTCCTGGTGTTGATCACCATGACCCTCTCCGATTACATCAGCCGCAACTGGGGTCTCTGGTAGCGATCAAATCCTTACGACGACGTTGGGTGCCCCATATCCCCGATTTCCTGTGAAGTTTGGTGGCGTTGATTGACTTCATGCACTTCTCCTTGAAGAAAGGCGCATGCGCGGCAGTGTCGAGTGCAGCGTTCAGGAAATTCGGGTATCTCGCTCGTTTTTCGCGAGATGTGGGATACCAATGCGCTAGACCTGCGACTTTTCATACCCTCACCAAAGCCAAGGATTAAGATTCGTGGTATCCCACATCTCGCGAAAAACGAGCGAGATATGGGGCACCCTAGGCTCGTTGCACGTTAAAAGCCATCAAAACGAAGTATTCTCCCTCAATGAACTCCCCAGCTACAAACCGGGAAGTACCTGAAGCGCTGCGCAAGATCGCAGACAATCCCAGAGTTCTGGTTCGCCGTGCCGGGTCCCTGGCGCCAGATGCGAAATGCGTTGTCTACTGGATGCAGCGAGCGGAAAGAGCGCTCGACAATCCGGCCCTCGACATCGCCGTGGAAGTTGGCAATGCCCTCGATCTGCCGGTTCTGGCTTACTTCTCGGCCATCTCCAATTTTCCCCACGCCAACTGGCGCCATTACGCCTTCTTGAATCAGGGCTTGGCTGACATCGAAGAGGATCTGCAACAGCGGCAGATCGGATTTATTGTCCGTCGCCCGCCGAAAAACTCCCTGGAAGCGCTGCTGGCAGAAGTGAGCGCGGCCATGGTGATCGGCGATGAGAATCCCTGCCGCGAGCCGGAACGCTGGCGCAGGGTGTTGGCTGGCCGCTTACGCATCCCCTATTGGACCGTGGACGCTGACGTGGTCGTCCCATCCAATTTATTTGAAAAGCGGATGTACGCCCTGCATATCTTCAAGCCGAAGCTCTACGGTGAGCTGCCGAAATTTCTCGTCCGCCAGCCAGTGGTCAAACCGCACCGGGAATGGAAGCCATCGCAGCCGTTGGAGTCCTTTGCCGTGCGCGAGGACGTCACCGAAGGGTGGAAGAAGCTGGATCGTTCCGTTCAGCCGGTCGAAAGTTTCACTGGCGGCACCCATGCGGCGCTCAAGCGGCTGCACGACTTTGTGGAGAAAGATCTTGCTGCTTACGACCAGGCGCGCAACCATCCTGAGGTGGACGGCACCAGCCGGCTGTCACCTTATCTGCACTTTGGTCATATTGGCCCCATTACTATCGCGCTTGCCGTCGAAGAAGCCTTCAAGGAAGGCAAAGTTCCCCAGCCCGCGCGCGATTCGTATATCAGCGAGTTGATCGGCTGGCGGGAACTGGCGGTGAACTTCGTCAAATTTACTGAGAACTATGATTCGTTTGACTGCGCCGAGCCGTGGGCACGCAAGACGCTCATGGAGCACGCGCGGGACCGGCGGGAGTATCTCTACTCGATCGAGCAGTTGGAACGCTCCCAGACCCACGACGAGCTGTGGAATGCAGCCCAGAACCAGATGGTGAAGTTTGGTTGGATGCACAACTACATGCGCATGTACTGGGCAAAGAAGATCCTGGAGTGGTCTCCTGACCCGGCGAGGGCCTTCGAAACCTGCGTTACTCTCAATGACCGCTACTTTTTGGATGGCAGAGACCCCAACGGATACGCCGGGATCGCATGGTCGATTGTCGGCAAGTTCGACCGGCCATGGTTTGACCGGCCGATCTTTGGCACCATCCGCTATATGTCCGGTGCTTCCACCGGCAAAAAGTTCAATTCCAGGAAGTACATACAGAAGATGTCTGAGGATTTTAAGCGAACTCCCTTCTGGGCCCAGGAGTAGGCCGAATTTCCTATCTTTCGATGCCCCACGAGGACGAACTGGCCCAGTATGCTATTTTCAAAGGTGGTTTCTGACAGTCCATCTCCCTCCGAGTCCATGCCGCGAATGCGCTGAGCTGCGGTACTCGTTTGGCGCAGGAATCGTTTTAGAAGGGGTTGGCCCAGAACATAGGTGCGCGCCCTGGTGATTACGCGCGGTGTTTGGGAAACGACGGCATGGCGAAATATCTGATCACGGGAATCGCAGGTTTTATTGGATCATCCCTGGCGAGAGCCCTGGTAGAGCACGGGGAGCAGGTCCGTGGGGTGGACAACTACCTGACCGGGAAGGCGGCTAACCTTGCCGGCCTTGAGGGCCAAATCGAACTCCGGGAGGCGGATCTGCGCGATGCTGCGGCGATGCGTGCCGCCTGTGAAGGAATCGATTACGTCCTGCACCTCGGTGCGTTGCCTTCTGTTCCTCTCTCGGTGAAGAATCCTGAGCCGAGCCATGATTGCAATGTGAATGGAACATTTCATGTGCTCGAGGGAGCACGGGCAGCGGGCGTCAAGCGAGTTGTCTACGCCGCGTCCTCCTCCGCATACGGGGATCAACCGGTCCTGCCCAGCAAGGAATCGATGCGCCCCATGCCCATTTCGCCCTATGCCGTCCAAAAGCTCGCCGGCGAATATTACATGAGCAGCTATTGGCAGGTGTATGGGCTGGAGACTGTCAGTTTGCGCTACTTCAACGTCTTCGGGCCGCGCCAGGGTGCTGATTCGCCGTATAGCGGAGTGCTGGCAAAATTCATCCAGCAGATGATTGAGGGCACGCGTCCAACCATCTTCGGCAACGGTGAGCAAGGGCGGGATTTCACCTATATCGACAATATTGTTTCGGCCAACCTGCTGGCCTGCGCTGCTCCGGCGGAGAAGGTAGCGGGCAAGGTCTTCAATGCCGCCTGTGGCGGGCAGCACACACTCAAAGAGATATACCAGTTGTTGGCAAAACTGATCGGGTTCGATCGGCCGCCGCTTTACGGTCCCCCACGAACGGGAGACATACTGAATTCGCAGGCCGACATTTCCGCAGCCCGAGAGGCTTTTGGTTATCGCCCCTTGATCGGAGTCAAAGAGGGTCTGGAGCGTACCGTGGAGTGGTATCGCGAGACGCTGAAGCTGCCGGTTGCCTCAAGGTAAAGTACCTACCGTGAAATCCCCAGGAGAAACATGTTGGTCGACCAGCAAAGTTTGACACAGTGGTTGTCGCTGGTTGAGAAGCGCGAGCTGCGGGTGGGGATCATTGGCCTTGGCTATGTGGGGCTCCCTCTCGTTCTGCTGTTCAGCCAGGAGGGATTTCGCGTCACTGGCTTTGATATCGATGCGGCCAAGGTGAAGCGGCTGAATGCAGGCGAGTCTTACATCCATCGTATCGATCCCCAACAGATCGAGAGTGCACAGGGTAAGGGCTTTCGCGCGACTGCCAACTTTGCTGAGATTGGGGAAGTCGATGCAATTTTGATCTGTGTGCCAACGCCTCTCAGCGATCACCACACGCCGGACATGAGTTACATTGCCGCAACCATGGATTCGATCGTTGACCATCTACGCCCTGGCCAACTGGTAGTCCTGGAGAGCACTACCTATCCTGGTACGACAGAGGAGTTGATCGCACCGGCAATCGAACGCGCGGGCAGGGTCAGGGTCATGCGCGAGGCGATCCTCGGCGACGGTGTTCTGGTGGCTTATTCTCCTGAGCGTGAAGACCCCGGTAACACCAGCATCGATCGGCGCGACATTCCCAAAGTCGTGGGTGGATTAGGGCACTTGGCGGCGGAGGCCGCCGGCGCCCTGTATAACACCGCGTTCCGCCGTGTGGTCCGCGTTTCCACGCCGGCTGCGGCGGAGATGACCAAGTTGCTCGAGAACATCTATCGTTGCGTGAATATCGCGCTGGTAAATGAACTGAAACTACTCTGCCTGCGCATGGGCATCGATATCTGGGAGGTGATTGGGGCGGCTGCGACCAAACCGTTCGGCTTCCAACCCTTCTATCCCGGCCCGGGACTCGGTGGCCACTGTATCCCCATCGATCCCTTTTATCTGAGCTGGAAAGCAAAGGAATTCGACTTTAGTACACGCTTTATTGAGCTTGCCGGTGAAGTGAACGAAGCCATGCCGTATCACGTCGTAGCGGCAGTCGCCTCCGCGCTGAATCAGCGCGGCAAGCCCCTCAAGGGATCGCGGATCCTGGTGCTGGGCCTGGCTTACAAGCGAGACGTGGATGATCTGCGCGAATCTCCTTCGCTGTCGATCATCGAGATGCTGCAGCACGACGGTGCCGCCGTCAGCTACAACGATCCCTTCTTTCCCTCGGTCGGACGCGGGCGAAAATATAATCTGAACATGGAATCGCAGCCGCTAGAGAACCTGGGCGGTTACGATTGTGTGCTGATCGTGACCGATCATACTTCCTACGATTACGCCCGCATCGTAGAAGAATCGCAGCTCGTGGTCGACTCGCGCAACGCCACCCGCGGCCTGGTGTCAGAAAAAATCGTTCGCTGCTGAACTCAGTCCGCACGGGTCTGTCTTTCGTTAGGGAACCAGGGGTCAGACCTTGCGGGGGCCGAGTAGAAAACCCGCCTCCCTCCAATTACTTCCACTCAACCAACCTAATGTTGGCCTAAGAAGACCGAACCATCGGCGGTCGAGGGAGTTCCCGGAGCCCCGTTATAACAGTAAGCATTCTTCTGGTAGATGGCGTTTCTTGAAATCCAGGTGCGGGTTGCCCGGACCATATTGACAAAGCAATTCTTCGGACCAAGCGAAGCGACCAGTTCGCTGTTGCCCTCAATAATCGCGCTATCTGTATTCTGAAGTTCGATATTGTACGGAGTGCCCACCGTCGTCGTGAAGTAGTTATCGCGCACCACTGGGCCGTAGGCGCGGTAACCGCTGGTTCCTTCAGGGATGCCAAGCACCACTTCGCGGGGTGAACCCTCGAAGTAGTTAGCTTCGATGACGGTTCCCCGGGACCGGGTCAGATAGATACCTCCTCCGTTTTCTTCCAAATCGTTGCCCATATAAACATTGTTCAGCCCCTCGGAAAGACCGCGCCCCACCACGATCGCGTCCTCAACAATGGCCCATTGCAAATTGTTCGTAATCTGGTTGTTGGTGACGTGGATGGCATTCGCGGCATAAGGAGGACCGTTCACCGATATCCCACATTGCACTGGCTGGCCCCCGCAAAAGGAAGGAATCAGACGGATTCCATTCTTATTACCGGTGATCAGGTTGTCGTAGATATTGGAGCTGTTGGTTCCCTCGACCAGGATGCCATCCCCGCCGGAGAATTCAGTGATAACCATATTTCGAATGCTGATCCGGTTGGTCGGCAGCATGTGAATTCCCGAGACCGCATGCGGATTTCCCTTGAGCTGGAATCCTTCGATAAGCAGTTGGGAGTATCCAGGTTGATCGCCGATCGAAGTGGTGATCGCATCGCCCTTACCGGTATAAGTTAGGATAGCCCCCGGATCGCCGCTCAGCTTATACCTGCCATAGGTATTAAGCGGGAGGCGCATGGGGACGGAATACGAGTAATTGCCGGCAGGGATATAAACCGTGCACTGCAGAGAGCAAGACTTCAACGCATGGTTAACGCGGTCCCCTATGTCGCTGCCGGGGACGCTGGTCGCTGTCAGAGGTGCCTGGGGCAAAGACGCCCCGCGCTGCGCCTGCAGGATGCCCACGTGCAGACTCGCTGCAACAAGAAGTGCAATCAGCCCGATGCGAGCGACTACTTTCACAGATGCCTCCTACCCTCACCCCAGGTCCACCATACCATCAGATCCCTCGGGTTTGAGGAAGGCCGGCTACTGCACCACTAGGGTGTAGGAGGATTGGGTCTGCACGATGCCCGAACTCGCCGTGACCGTGAAGTTATATGTGCCCGCTGCGGTTTCAGGAGTAGGGGTGACGCCACTCCTGCACTCCAGCTAGTCAGTCCCAGGGCGGTCCTGAATTCCGTCGCCGTTCCAAATCCCCTACCAATACACCTCCAACCGTCAATGTAGGGTCAGGTGTTCCAAAGGTCTCGGCAAAGGTAGGACTCGCATAGCTGTTCGGCGCCAGGGCGACGGGACTATTGCTTAAGGGAGTAGTCCCATCCAGAAATGTGATTGTGCCGGTGGGCCTGATAGCCGTGCTAGTCGGCTGGACGGTTGCGGTGAGACCTACCCTGCGACCGACGGTAATGGCGGCCGGGTTGGCGGTAACGCTGGTGGGGCTCCATTTTGCGCGGGAGCCGGGGAGGAAAACGCAATCAACGTCAACAACAAGACAGGAAAAAGAAGCAATCGGCGCATAGAGCCTCACCCAAGGAAAGCTTTCGCCTGGATTGTCTAAATTCGGGGGGAGACGCCCCAGTATATAGAGCGCTTGCCCCTTTTTCTTACTCGTATCAAAACGTTTGTGGTTACGCAGAAAACAGGCAGCGATGGTCGCGGTTAGGTTGCGTTCGGCGTCCCGAAGGTCTGCGTGAAGTGGTTTGGCGATTTGCTCCGGGCGGTTCCCAGGGAAAAGAATTTGCACTTCTGGCCGGAGGCCCTAAACTAAAGTAAGAATTGAACAAGTTCGCCCCGGTTGGACGGGGCTGCGCCGATGGTAAAGGAGTAAAAGCTTGGCAGGAAAGGCCGGCCGCTCGCCGGGCAATTTTCTGCTTTCACAAATTATGGGTAAGCGTTCAGGTCTTTTCTTTGCGATTCTGCTCATCGCCAGTGTTGGGCAGATCGAACTGCCAGTTGCTGCCGCTCAGTCCGCTGGTTCCGATACATTCGATTGCCCCTCAGGCGTCATTTCCTCTGTGGATGGAAGTTGTGTGAGTGAGGAGGAGGCTCCGACCCAGGGCCTCGGCCAGTTGGGTACGGGGCTAAATGGCTCTTCTACGGGTGGCAGTGCTTACGGAGCCGGGGGGATTGGGGGCAGTCAGTTGGGGGGGCAGTACCCTGGACTGCAATCCTCGGGAGTGAACAGCAGGGTGCAGAGCCTTATCGACCAGGGCGGCCTGAACAATGCACAGTCCCAATTGGAAGCGCTTGAACAATCCCGCCTATTGGCCATCCGAGCCCCTTCTGCGCCTACCGATTTCCAACTGATGGTCCGCGGTTCCCTGGGTACTCTGCTGCCGGTTTACGGCGACAGCCTCTTTCGCCAAGTGCCTTCGACCTTTGCTCCGCTGCGCGAGGTGAATGTAACTCCCGACTACGTCCTCGGGCCGGGCGATCAACTGGTGATCCGCATCTGGGGACAGGTCAATTTCAACGCGCAACTCACCGTAGACCGTTCCGGTTCGATATACCTTCCGCAGGTGGGTGAGATTCACGTTGCCGGCTTGCCGTTTGCGCAAGTCAAGCAACATATTCATGACGCTCTCGGCCACATTTACAGGAGCTTCGATCTTGATGTTGAAATGGGCCAGCTGCGGTCGATTCAGGTGTTCGTCGTAGGCCAGGCTCGCCGCCCCGGAACCTACACCCTGAGTTCGCTCAGCACACTGGTCACCGCGTTGTTTGCCACCGGTGGCCCCTCCGTTCAGGGCTCCCTCCGCGACATTCAGCTCCGGCGCAATGGGCAAACCATCAGCCACTTCGATCTGTACGATCTCCTGATACTTGGCGATATGTCCAAGGACGCGCCCCTGCTCCCCGGAGACGTGATTTATATCCCTCCCGTCGGAGCGCAAGTGGCCATCGCCGGCGACGTCCACATCCCGGCTATTTACGAGCTGAAAGGCGCCACTACCGTTGACCAGGCTCTTCGCTTCGCCGGAGGGCTCTCTTCCACGGCATCGTTGCTGCGGGCGTCGCTGGAACGCCTGGACGAACACCAGACCCGCACAGTCGTGGATATCTCACTCGAGGGCGCCGGGTTGGCGACCCCATTGCAGCAAGCGGATGTTCTGCGCGTGCTCCCCATCTCTCCGCAGTTCCAGAAGACCGTCACCTTACGCGGCAATGTTGCCGAAGCCGGAAGATTCTCGTGGCACCCGGGCATGAAATTGAGCGACATCATTCCCGACAGTAAATCGTTGATAACCAGGGACTACTGGGAACGCAAGAACCAACTCGGCGTTCCGGGTCCAGAGTTCAAGCCGGAATATGCCAATAACCCCGACTACTACCCCCGGGACCTCAATGGTTATCAGACCGGCTCTGCGCAATACGATAGCAACGGGGTTCCGATCTATAACGGACAGCGCTCCGGGAATGGCACCCAAACCCAACAATCCAATGGATCGCAGGGTTCTAGCTCCAACTCCGTACAGAACAACTACCAGAACCAAAATCCAGCTGCTACACCGACCAACAACCCGGATTGCGACCCAAACAGCTCGCAACAGGGTCAGAGTGGTCTAGGCATCGGATCCGCTGCCAATAACTCTTCGAACAGCTCCCAGAACGGCCAACCCTGCATCAGCCCGGGCAGCAGATCGCTGGCCGATGAGGAGCAGACGTCGGCGGGAAACCTGCCGCGGCCGGCGCTTGCGGTCGCGCTTCCTGTGCCTGAGATCGATTGGTCCTATGCGGTGATTGAGCGGATGAACCCGCAAACGCTCACCACTTCGCTGGTGCCGTTCAATCCAGGGCAGCTTGTCCTGGACCACGACGCTTCGCAGAATCTGACGCTCGAGCCCGGCGATGTGGTTACCATCTTCTCCCAGGCGGACATCAAGGTTCCGCAATCCCAGCGCACCAAATTCGTCCGTCTTGAAGGCGAATTCAAGCAGGCGGGCATATACACCGTGCTTCCGGGTGAGACGCTTCCCCAATTGGTGGCCCGCGCCGGTGGTTTCACGCCGGATGCTTACCTGTTCGGATCGAACTTTACCCGCGAGTCGACACGCATCCTGCAGCAATTGCGTTTGAATGATTACCTGCAGAACCTGGAACTGGAGATTGACCGGTCCACCATCGCCGCCTCCGCCAGCATCGGCAGTGTTGACCCGTCTGCGACCGCCGCCTCCAGAAGCCTGGTGGCCAGGTTCCGCACCATACGCGCCACCGGTCGCGTGGTATTGGATATTCCGCAAAACGCAACCGGAATTGCCACCCTGCCGAACATACAACTAGAGGACGGCGATCGCTTCGTGGTTCCGTCGAAGCCCAGTACGGTAAATGTGGTGGGAGCCGTGTACGACCAGAACTCTTTCCTGTTCCGGAATACGCAGCCGGTGGGAAGTTACCTGCGGTTGGCCGGGGGACCGACAAAGAGCGCCGATGGCAGAGATTCTTTCATCATCCGGGCCGACGGCTCGGTGGTGAGCCGGAAGTCGCAGAATGGCGTTTTCGGCAATGGCTTCGCATCCATGCGCTTGAATGCAGGCGATACGGTGGTAATCCCGGAAAAGGTACCAAGGCCTTCGGGTCTGAGAAACTTTATCAATTACACACAGATTTTCTCCCAACTAGCCCTGGGCGCGGCAGCGATTGCCGTGCTGCAGTAACATTGAGGGATTGGAATGCGGAACGGGTATAAGATCGGCCATGAGTCTCGGTTGAGGGGGGGTGTACTCACGCCCGGCTTGATTGTGCGGGGTAGCCTATGGCCATAATGCCGCCCACCCAAGAATACAGCCCTCCGTTGGAGGCCGCCGCGCCATCCGGAATCCAGTTTGACCTACTCGACCTGTTGGTGGTCATGGCGGAACGCAAGAAGACCATCCTCCTGATGACGGCGATTGGTCTGCTCATAGGTTTGGGGCTGGTGATGCTCGTGCACCCCACTTTTACGGCCAAGGTGACCATCATGCCCCCCCAACAGGGGCAGTCCAGCGCCGCTCTGATTAGCCAGCTTGGCAGTCTGGCATCGTTGACCGGCCTGGGGAATGGTTCGGGAATGAAGGATCCAAACGATCTTTTCCTCGCCATTCTGCAGAGCGACACGTTGGAAGATGCGCTGATCAAGCGTCTTGATCTACTATCCGTTTACCACACCAAAAAGTTGAGTGAAGCGCGTCGTGCACTTTCCGGCAGCACCAAGCTCTTGAGCCAAAACGGAGGCCTGATCAGCATTGCCGTAAGGGATGGTGACCCTCACCGGGCCGCCCAGATCGCGAATGCTTACGTCGACGAACTGCATGCGGTGAACAGCCACTTGGTGATCGGCGAGGCGGGCGTAAGAAGGCTGTTCTTTTCCCAGCAGCTCGCGCTTGAGAAAGACCGTTTGACCGACGCAGAAATTGCGCTCAAGGAGACGGAAGAGGCCACCGGCGCAGTCTCACCCTCAGGTCAGACTGGCTTGGCCATTGGACAAGTGGCGCAACTGCAGTCGCAGATCATCTCTCATGAAGTGCAGCTGGACGCGATGCGTAATTCGGCCACGGATCAAAATCCGGATATGATCCGCTTGAACAGCGAACTCCAGAGCCTGCGGGAACAGCTACGCCAGATGGAGAGCGCCAAGCAGGGTAAAGGGCGCAATCCTGGGGATATTTTGCTTAGCCCCCGGGCGCTCGCCGCGGATCAGATTGCGGTCCTCCGCAAGCAAAGAGATGTGCAATACCACACGCTTATCTTCGATCTCATCGCTCGCCAGTTTGAAGCGGCCAGATTAGACGAGGCGAAAGCCTCTCCGGTGATCCAGGTGTTGGACCCGGCCGAGGCGCCGGATAGGAAGTCGTCTCCATACCGAGCGCTGTGGACATTGATCGGGGGAATCCTCGGTTTCATCTACGGATGCACACGGGTAATCGGCTCCTACGTCTATGGTCGTGTGATTGCCGACGAGGTTTATGCCCAGAAAGTGGGCCAGTTTAAGCGCGCTCTCCGGTTTCGCTCCACCTAACCGGGAGCGACTATGCAGATCCTCGCCGTCGTCGTCCTTTACAAACAATTGCCGGAGCAGTCCGAGACGATCCGGAGTCTGATCCACGTATTCGAGCGCAGCCCGGAACTCAAATCCTCTCTTCGTGTGCTTCTATGGGACAACAGTCCTGTCCCGGCCACTCATGTCTCTCTTCCTTTTCCTGTCGACCTGGGGCATGCCGGCGGAAATGTAGGCACCTCGGGGGCCTACAACCAAGCCATGAAGTTTGCCGATTCTGTCGGATGCCCGTGGATGCTTCTTCTCGATCAGGACACGACGGTCTCCGATGACTTGCTGCGCGGAATGATCGCCTATAGCGAAAAGTTCAAGGACGAGCAGGAAATCGCGGCTGTTGTTCCTTTTGTCTCGTCGCACGGCACACTGGTTTCTCCGCGGCGGCTACTTAGCTTCAATCGAGTGCAACAGATTCCGCTTACCTTCAACGGTCTATGCAAAGACAAGGCCTATGCCGTCAATAGTGCAACGCTGATGCGCGTGGCCGCCCTGCGCGAGGTGGGCGGATACAGCGATGAATTCTGGCTCGACCTCTCCGATGTCTACGTCTTCCAAGGACTTCATCGAAAAGGCAAATACATATATATTGCCGGAGACCTACGTGTGGAGCACTCCATCGCGAGCATGGATTACGACCGGGAAATGAGCCCCCAGCGCTACAAGAACTTCATGGCAGCGGAAAGCGCTTATGTCGATCTGTTCCTGCCTCCGCTGGAGCGGCCGTCCCAGCTTCTGCGGCTCTCTGTACGCACGGTGAGGCAATACCGCCGCTACGAGAACAAAATCTTTTCCAGAATCACGTGGGAGTATCTCTTGCAAAGATTGTTCCTGACTAGAGCGCGCCGGCTGGAACGCTGGCGGCAACAACTCAGAGAACGGGACATCCCAGCCGTTGTTGACGGCCAGATGATCGGTTAGGCCAGTTTCGCTACTGCCGGCGAGCTTACCGGGACCCGGGCCGCCCCCTCGTCGTATCTGGACAACTCCAGACAGAGCAGGACGTAGATGAAGTAGTAATAACGAGGCTGAACAAACGGAGTTACCGCGGTGACGATCGCATACGTGATGATGAGCAGGGCGATCGGGCGCTGCGGATTCAGCAATCCTCTCCGATAGGCCTTCACGAGCAGCGTGATCAGTGCAATCGAGAAAAGGGGAATGATAAAAATCGAGTGAAAGTCGGCAATACCAAGGATCGCATACTCCTTCACAAAGGTTAATGGCCGCAGTAGTTCACCAAAGACATCCATGATGATCTTGGGCGCCACAACCAGCGGAAAGCCAAAATCGGCCTGAATGGTGTTGAGTTTGGCAATCGTGTTTGCGCCCTTCGCATATTGCGTGAACGCTCCGATGCCAGAGCCCGGTAGCCTCGCGATCAGCGGGTAGAGCACGGTGAGGATGGCAATCACGGTGGAGATTGCAAGCCAGGGCTTGCGCACGAAAATGGAGCCTTTTCTGCGCAGGAAAAGATAGAGCAGGAGAATTGCGATTTGCTCCCAGCGGGCAAAGACCGAGACGGCAAACACAGCTATCAGGAGAAGTTTGGAGCGTTTCTTCGAGAGAATGTATTTGGCGAACAGCAACGCCGAAACCAGCACCATGATCTCCTTGTTCAGCGTGACCAAAGCGGGAGCTGTCTCCGAACAGATAGCCAGAAGAAAGAGGAGGCGGTACCTGTCCACTCCAGGGATCGAGCAGCCAACTTCGACTGCTAGAAAGAAGAGCAGGACATTAAAGAACGCAACCGCAATTCCGCTCTGCAGTAACAGTCCAATCAGGACTGGTCCCAGCATGTTTCCAGTGAAAGAGACAAGACCGGCGTCGCTTTGTGTGTGCTGGCTCCGGTGCTCCACGGCATCCCAGTACGTGGGCGAATCCGCTCCAAACCTTATAAAAGTATCGTGGTTAAGCCGCGGTTGCTCGAGTAGAAAAAAGCAAGCAAAGCAGAAGGCTAGATAAAGACAGAACCCCCACATAAAAAACCACTTATTCAGCGGGCGCGGCTCCACGAGAAGGGAAAGAAAGGGAATTCGAACCTTCGGGATTTCGCGCGATATCGAGAACGAGGGTACTTGCGGAAGCTGTATAGACGGAATGGAGAGGTTTGCCTTCACCGAAAGACCATTATATGGTCAGTGGCTATCGGGGGAATGGAATCACTCTAGAAGGAACGTCTTCCACCAATGGAGACGTTGAGGCAGTTGTGGGGGGAGGCCCTCAAGACGAGGCGCTAACCGGGCCGGCAGCCGGTGAATCGGCGTTCATTGGGGTCGGACTGCCGCGCCGTTTCTCGTTGAGAAGAATATGGAACAACTCACTCCAGTCCGCGGCGAACGGCGCAGGAATGGATCGAGCGGAGGTTTCGCTAAATGCGAGACGTCCCTGGATCAAGCTCTCCATAGCATCCGCAAGAATCCGAGGGTTGCCTGGCGGAAAAAACCTGACAGCGGGGTATGTGCCGACGGTCTCGTGCGCGTAGGGAAGATCGATGACAAGCATTGGCTTGCCTGTTTGCTGGAATTCTGAAATAGGCATGCCCCAGGTCTCCAGCTTGGAAGGAAACAAGAGGCAATCGGCTTCCGCGTAGAGCTGAAGGATGCGATCACGAGGCATGATTCCGAGCCAGGAGACCGAGCGCAGGCCGCCATACTCAGAGCGGAGTTTCGCCGCATATCGATTCTCGCTGCCATCGATTGTCAGCCAGACAGTGAAGCCATCCACCCCAGCCTGCTCGAGGATTCGAGCGGCCTGAAGCAAAAGCTCGACGTTCTTGAAAGATCGTGGGTACGTCGGATAGAAGAATCGCCCGGCCTGTCCTTGAGGCTGCTGTTCCTCATGGAGTGCTGGGATCACAAGGCTCGGAATTCGTGGGTGCGCCACTACGATGTTCGGTACGTGATATCGCCGGCGGAACTCGTGACGTAGCCATTCCTGCTGCACGATAACGAGGTCATTGCGGCGCAGATTTATGGCATAGAGATAGCGATAGAAAAAGGTGAAGAGAGAAAACTTCCAGTCCGTGAGAGCCTCCCTTGCGCCAAGCCGGTAAAAGGGGGATGGATTGTGACAATAGACGGCACGCACCTCGGCAGTCACATTGGGAGTCATATCGTGCATTGAAAGCCAAAGATATGGTTGAAGTCGTCGACTGAGAGCGCGCAAGCTCCAGTACTCAAAGTGAAGGCGCCTAAACCACGATGACTTGACGTGCGGGAACTCGATGTAAGTGACGCCATCGATGTCGAACAGACTCTGGCGATGGACCAGAGCCACAATCTCATAACGACTGGCATAATGGTCGGCCAGCTCCTGAAGCGCATCCTTAAAAACGGAGAGTGGGCCACCCTCAACGAAGTTCACGCCCGACAGTACAATCCGGGGTTTCACACGCGCTCCCACGACCATGTGTAGGCATGATAGCGCTTTCAGGGCCTCAGAACCGCCTTTAGGAAAGCCGCGGCGCGGAGATGAGATCTGGGGCCCAAAACGCCTCAAGGACTGGACCCAGCAGGATTGGGCCCGGACTGGACCTATGGGGCCGGAGGTGAGATGAAAAACACGCCCATGACACGATAGTACGCGGGCAACATTGATACCAAACAGGTTAAGATCAGAAGATGGGCAAGCGGGTCCTGATCACTGGAGGGCTCGGCTTCATCGGGCTGGCGCTTGCCCGGAAGCTGATCCCGCGCGGCATGACGGTGCGCCTGTTGGACAATCTGAGCCCGCAGATCCATGGCGCGGTTCCCCAGCCCGAGTTGGGAACCCTGCTCGAGGAGCAACACGTAGAGGTAATGCGCGGCGATGTCTGCCAGCGCCAGGATTGGGTTTCGGCCCTGAACGACGTCACGTTTGTCGTTCATCTGGCTGCGGAGACCGGAACAGGCCAATCGATGTACCGGATTGGCGACTACACCAGCACCAACGTCCTGGGCACTGCCCTGCTGCTCGACGTCCTGGCCAACGACCGTCACCAGGTCACAAAACTGCTTCTGGCCTCTTCCCGCTCCGTCTATGGCGAAGGCACCTATCGCTGCGCTGGCTGCGGTTTGGTCTATCCCCCCATACGCAGCCTGGATAGTCTGCAAGCGGGCCAGTGGGAGCCGCTTTGCCCCAGCTGCTGCGGCCCCATTCACCCGGTAGCCACCCCAGAGATCGCCAGGACCAGCCCCGCATCGGTCTACGCGGCCACCAAGCTGGCCCAGGAAGATCTCGTCCGGATCGCGGCCAATGCACTGGGCATTCCCTTCCTGATTTTCCGCCTGCAGAATGTGTATGGAGAAGGCCAGTCGCTCAATAACCCTTACACCGGCATCTTGTCGATTTTTTCCAACCGGATTCGACAGGGCAAAGTAATCGCTTTGTTCGAGGATGGTCAGGAAAGCCGCGACTTTGTGCACGTGTCGGACGTATCTGAAGCGATGGCGCTCGGCCTGGAGTCGGACGGCGGGGACGGCTTGACCATGAACGTCGGATCGGGAGAACAGGTGAGCGTCCATACCATCGCGCGAAGCCTGCAACGGCAATTCACCGAATCCAGCACGCTGGTGGTGTCGGGTCAGTATCGCTTGGGTGATATCCGCCACAATTTTGCGGATGTTTCAGCCATCGGGCAAGCTCTGGGCTTTTCGCCCAGAGTGTCGCTTGAGGAAGGCATCGCGCGTTTCGTGCAGTGGGTAAAGATGCAACCCATCGCCGAAGACGGTCCAGAGGACGGATTGGATCGCGCCAATCGGGAGCTGATCGAACGCGGCCTGATGAAGGCCTGACCAGATGCTGAAGGCGCTGCTGTACGCCGATCTCGAACGCCAGCTGCAATTGAGTGGCCAACCGGATGCTCAAGCTTCCCTGCTCCTGCTCTTGCGCCGGCTACCTCATCCCAGGTTCTTGCCCATCGTCCTCTGCCGCTCCAGCCGTTCGGCATTTCTTAACGGTCTTCCAGCCCTAGCACATCTATTGTCTTATTTGAATCAAATTATTTTTGGGATTGAGATCTCCCCCAGATGCATTATTGGTCCCGGTATATTCTTTCCCCATACCTCGGGAACGGTCATTGGTGCATCAAAAATTGGCAGGAGTGTGACCATTTTCCAGGGCGTGACCCTGGGCGCCAGGCAGATTGATATGAGGTATGACTTGGCTCTCAGGCCCGAACTGGGCGATTTTGTGGTCGTTGGAGCTGGCGCTAAGGTTCTCGGCGGAATAACTTTAGGCGATAATGTCAGGGTAGGTGCGAATTCTGTCTTGCTGCGATCCGTACCTGCCAATGCAACTGTCGCTGGCGTGCCTGCGCGCGAAGTCCACTCATCCGAATAGAAGTGCCTGAGGTTTTGAAAGATTGATGAATCTCTTGCCCGACCTAACCATCATCATACCCAACTACAATACCAAAGCATTGCTACAGCAGTGCTTAGCCTCGATTTACCACTACACCAGGGGGATCCGAATCGAGGTAATCTGCATCGATGACGGTTCGACGGATGGCAGCGCGGAGATGGTCGAGTCGGCCTTTCCAGAAGTCATTCTCGTGCGCAATAAGGTAGCGCTGCTTTATTCCAAAAATAATAATCTGGGCATGAAGATGTCGCGCGCCCGCTACGCCTGCCTGTTGAACAGCGACACTAAGTTGCTGGGCAACGTTTTCAAGGTGCTCGTAGACTTTATGGACTCCCATCCGGAGGCTGCGGCCTGCGGCCCGCGGTTGCTCAACCCCGATGGCACCACCCAATCGTGCGTACGTAGTTTTGCCGGCCTCGGCACCATGATTCTCCAGGGCCTCAATTGGCACAAGTTCTTCCCTCATGGGCAGGTCTCAAGGGAATACTATGCCTGCGCCTTCGATTATTCGCGGGAACAGCAGGTGGAAAGCCTGGGGACCACGGCCTACGTGCTGCGCCGGGAAACCTGGGAGACCTTCGGCATGCTCGACGAGCGTCTGCCCCATTTCCAGGTCGATTTGGCCTACAACCTGATGCTCAAACGCAACGGTTGCAAAATCTACTACACGCCCACTGCCGAGGTCATTCACTACGGGAGCCAAAGCATCAACCAGATGCCCAGGAAGAAGATCATAGAGCAGCATCGGGCGATGGTTGATTTCAATGAGCATTACGACTATTTTGGAAAGAGCCGGGTACTCAAACTGATGGTTCGTGCGGCGGTCGCCGCCCGTTGCCTTCTCAAAATCGCGGAATTTTATTTGAGCAGGGATAAACGGGTAATCAAGGGACCGGGAGCGCCCAGGCTGAATGCGATCGACCGAACTGTCATGCAACAGGAGGATTTGCGGACCGGTGCCGATTAGCAGATTCGAGTGAAATGCTCTAGGTAACCTTCCGCTGCATCACCGGACAGCTTTTCCTGCTCCAGTGTCGTCAGTAGCTTAGGTAGATCGCCCTGTGAATATCTTTGCCAGGTAAACCTTTGAACAAAAAGTGCGTCGGTCACTCACGGCGCCGGGCAAAGAACCTTGACTGTTATGAGCAGTGGGATACCCTAACGATGGAAATGCTGTTATTTTGGTTAAAAGGTTGAATCGGGAAAAGTTCTGCCCCGGCGCAACATCCTTTTTGGGCACGGGTTCATCCGTGTACATAGTGGGAATCGAGACCTTCGGCTCCAGCCGCGAAGACGCTCTCGAGGCAGTGACATCAACGCAGTGGTTCGGTAGTAGGCTAAGGTAACCGTCTCCTTGGCCGATCAAGCGAGTGTCTAGCAAAAATTAAGAACTGCACTAGGACCGTCGACTTAGCAAAGAACTTGATTGACAAGACCCTGAACGAGAATTCAGCAAGCGCTCCAAAATTTTAGAACAGGTCTTTAAAAACGCATGGACACAAGCTTTGCTCCTCCGCAGCCCAGTGCGGCTCTGCTTTGGAATGACGTCGTCTCCGAGGTAAGCAACCATTCGACGACTTTGTTTCCGCCGTTTTGCGCCATACCACAGGACCCTGCTGCCTACTATGCCGAGCCGAGCGCGTGGAGCGTTTCGGCCATCAAGCGCTGCATAGACTTCGTCTTTGCCGTAGTGGCGCTTCTGCTTTTCTGGCCCTTGCTCCTGCTGGCTGCCTTTTTGGTCCGCTACAAATCCCCAGGCCCGGTCATCTTCCGCCAGAAGCGCGTGGGACGGAATGGGGTCCTTTTCACGGTTTTTAAGTTCAGGACCATGGCAATCGACGCCCAGGCAGACGGGCCCTCGTTGACCAAGCGCGGCGACCCGCGGGTGACCAGGTTTGGCGGCTTCCTGCGCAAGTACAAGTTGGATGAGCTGCCCCAACTCCTCAATGTGTTGCGTGGCGACATGAGCCTGGTTGGGCCGCGGCCTAAGCTGCCTCATCTGGAAGTGATGCACATGCCATTTCGCCCCGGCCTGACGGGAGCCGCAACCCTCGCCTTCCGCTGCGAAGAAGAGATGCTGCAGGATATTCCCGATGAAGAGCTTGAGGCCTACTACTGCCGCATGATCAAGCCCCTGAAGGCGAAAATCGATTGGGATTACATGCGCGAGGCCACCCTGGCGAGCGATTTCTCCCTGCTCTATGAGACGGCCTTCTGCTGTGTCTCCAGCCGCGCCAATTCGTGGGCGGTTGACTTTTCCAAGTCCTCGTAGAGTCGTGGACCGCGGCTGAACAGGCTGGGGAAGACTCAGCACTGGGCAGGAAAGGCAAAACCCCAGGGGCTAAAGCCCGTCGTTCTTCATGTTTTTCCGGAGTCTTTAAGAGCCTATGGCCGTTTCTGAAAAGGACGTGGAGCGTGTCGCCGAACTTGCGAACCTCGAGCTAACGAGTGGCGAGAAGGCGGGAATGCTGCGCGATCTGAATTCCGTTCTCGACTACTTTGCCCAGCTCAACGAGTTGGACACAACCGCAGTGCCGCCTATGACGCAGGTTGCCGACCTGTTAACCGAAGGCGGGGAGCTGAAAGCATCGGCTCAACACCTGCGTGCGGACGAAATCGCCCCTTCGCTAAGCCGCGAGCGGGTTCTTGCATGTGCGCCGGATACGGATGGGACCTTCTTTAAAGTGCCCAAGGTGATTGAAGTTAAAACAACAGAAATCGCCTAGTTGTTCCAGGCCTCGCACCAGAAGCTCTCTCCAATTTTTCTGCTCTTGACGTCCCGATTCTCGATTCATCCAAAAGGGTCAGACATGGGCACCTGCCCTAAAGCGGGCGATACCCTGGCGTGCCAAAGCTCTAGCCTTAGCTGTTCCGGTTTTGCCGCTGAGCAAAGCGGATGCAACGGACGCCGCGCGGAACGATAATTAGATAAAGAGATAATGGAATAACGATGAATTGGAAGCAGAGTTCTATCTCCGAGGTTCAAGCAGCAGTGCGCTCCGCAAAGCCGAGTGCGACCCAGTTAGCAGAGCTTTGTTTCCGTGAGATTGAAGCGAGCAATCCATCCCTCAATGCTTATTTGGCAGTAAGCCCTGAGCGTGCGCTGCGTGCAGCCGCGGCCGTCGACCAACTGGCGGCACAGGGTGGTCCCCTGCCTCCGCTGGCCGGCGTGCCCATCGGGGTCAAGGATGTGCTGGTCATGAAGGGTTCCCCGGCGACGGCTGGCTCGCGGATCCTCGAAGGGTACATGCCGCCCTATGACGCCACCGTGGTCAAGCGTCTGGACGCTGCGGGTGCAGTTCTGGTGGGAAAGCTGAACTGCGATGAGTTCGCCATGGGCTCATCGACGGAGAATTCCGGTTACGGTCCGGTGCGCAATCCAGTGGCGTTGGATCGGGTTCCTGGAGGCTCAAGCGGTGGGTCGGCTGCGGCCGTGGCCGCGGGCATGGCGGTTGCCACTCTCGGCACTGACACGGGTGGATCGATACGCCAGCCGGCATCTTTCTGTGGAGTGGTTGGCCTGCTGCCGACTTACGGACGGGTATCGCGTTACGGTCTGATCGCCTTCGCCTCATCCTTGGATCGCGTGGGTCCGGTCACACGTACGGTTCGTGATGCAGCCATCCTGCTGGGGGTGATCGCAGGACACGATCCACTGGATGCTACCTCCGCTAGCTTGCCTGTACCGGACTATGTTCAGGCGCTCGAGCGGCCGGTGAACGGAATGCGCGTGGGGGTTCCGGCTGAATACTTTGGCGACGGCCTCGATGCCGAGGTGCGCGCTGCGGTGGAGTCCGCGATCGAACGCCTGCGCGAGGCAGGATGCACTATCCGTCCTGTGTCTCTGCCGCACACCAGGTACGCGATCCCAACCTACTACCTGCTGGCGACTGCCGAGGCCAGTGCAAACCTGGCCCGGTTTGACGGAGTGCGCTACGGCTTTCGCGCCAAAAATGCGAATACCCTGGGAGCGATGTATCGTGAGTCGCGGGACATTGGTTTTGGGGCTGAAGTGAAGCGGCGAATCCTGTTGGGCACCTATGCACTCAGCGCCGGCTATTATGACGCTTACTACAAGAAGGCGCAGCAGGTGCGCACGCTGCTCACCCGCGACTTTCTTGCTGCTTTCGAGCAGGTCGATGTGCTGGTGACGCCGACGGCGCCAACCCCGGCCTTCAGGCTGGGCGAGAAGACCGACGATCCGCTTTCCATGTACCTCGCGGACATTTACACCGTGACCGCAAGCCTTGCCGGAATTTGCGGTATATCTGTGCCCTGCGGGCAATCGTCACAGGGACTGCCCATCGGGGCGCAGATTTTGGGAAAACATTTCGATGAGTCGTCGGTCCTGCGCGCCGCCCAGGCGGTCGAAAGTGCGGCAAGCCGGGGCTAGAGCATTTTTGCTAATGATGTAGACCAGGAAACTGAACCCGACGCGGCCATTCCGCCAAAACCGGGGCCCCCGGGTACGCGGTCTTTGCGTGCCTGGGGTGGAAAGCCGGGGCCCCGGGGTACGCGGTCTTTGCGCGCCAGGGGTGGAAAGAATGGCCGCACTTAACTGATCTCACCAGACCACAGTATTAGCAAAAATGCGTTAGAGCGACTCCGTATCAAGTGGCTGGTAGTACCGTTCTTCCGGCGCGGCACAGGAGAGGCAGAGGGTACGCCCATCGCGCACCAGGAACCGGTCGTAGTTGATTCCCTCTCCGCATAGCTCGCAGGCGACGCGCTCGCCTTTGTACCCGGGAAATTCCCTGGGGTCGAGTGTTACCCGCACCCATTGTTCGTCGAACAGCGCGTGGTCGCTCATCTCGCGGTAGGCGGCCATTTGTTGCAGGTTCTTGTTTTCTATTTCCGGGTGCAACTGGCGAGCCAGGTCTTTGGACGATTCCCGCGCGGCTATGCGGATGGCACGATGAGTTTCAAGGTCAACAAAGGTTGCTGCCATCTTGCCCCAATCGCGGAATTTGAGTGCTCGCTTGCCTAGCCGGCAACCGGTGACGACTCCAATCGCGTCGGTGGCGCAGCGGTCGATTTCGACGAAGGTGATCAGGCGTTTGCGATCCTTGCCGCGTGGTTGCTCAATCCCCAGACGGCTGCATCCGAGCATGGCCAAACGGACACCCAAGACCTGCCCTGCGCAGAGATGTCCGTGAGCAATTTTGGCTTCTTCAAGAAGATCATCGAGAGTGGGCACGGTTTCCGGCATGCTTTGATGCTAGAACATTTTGGGCCGTACGGCATTCTCACTTCTGGCGTACACTCTCGCGTCGCCTTCGCAGTTAAAGCAGTTTCGCAATTGGTGTAGACCGAAGGCGGTCTTTATCAGGCCACAGTAATTGCGAAACTGCTCTAGCGGGACTCCTGCTTTGCAGGCAAAGTATAGATGTGCTTTTGAATGGCGTTGGTCAAAGATTGCTGTTCATACCCCCGTTCTTCCGGCATGCCTTTCAGCAGCTTCGGATCAATCATGGGCGAGTTGACCTTGGGGTCGGCACGATAGAGCTCAATGCCGGTGAGAACCATCTGACGCCGTGCGCCCAGCTTCTTATAAGCGTGTATGTTCGCTAAGAGAAAAATGCTGGCAGCGAGCGCAAGGCAAACTATGTAAAAGCGCCTCCGGTTGAAAGTGGGCCAGCGGTTCGGTAGGTAATGTCGTAGAAAGGAATAGCAGAAAATCAGCACCAGAATGGAGTAGATGCTATAGCGTGAGCCGATCAAGAAAGCAGCTGCTCCTCGCACCCATGAAACCATCAACGCCGTGGCCACGATCCACGCGGTAAAGTAAAAGGCTACTGGATTGATCCGGTCGAAGCGGGAGCGAACCGCAAGCAAAAAGACTCCCATGATGACCAGGCCCACCACCGCAGCCGGCCAACGGAACGGGATCGCAGCAGAGCCAAAAAAGGCAAGAAAAAAGAGTGGTCTGGTGATGTAGGGAATGCTCCCCACCGGGCGAACCAGGCGAGAGTAGTGGTAGAGGTAAGCAGCGATTGGCAGGACAAAGCTGGCGCACCACACCAGAGACCTGGCGTAGGCGCGGCGAGGCAGAAAGATCAAGAGTCCCACCGGGCCCAGCAAGAAAGCGTTGGGTCCACAACACGTGGCCACCACTGCCGCCAGACAGGCGAGGACCAGATGCGTACGATCCGATGCAAGTGTCCTCATGGGGAACAGCAGATAAACGGCAAGCAGGCTGAAGAAAATCACTGGGATATTTTGTAGATCCCCCGTCGCCCAGTTGAGAGTGTCCCAATACGTCATTGAGAAAAAGATAAGGCTGATGGGAAGAAACGCAAGCAGACGCTGATTCAGATCACGCTCATCTTCCTGATACACCCGCCACAGAAGATAGCCGATGAGCAGCAGGAAGAGATCGCCGAGCCCGGACAAAAAAGCAAAGTTTATATGATGAGTGAGCTCGAACTCCGAGGCCTCAATGAAATGTTCAAAGATGATCTTGTACTCGATGGTCTGTGCGGTCGCAATATCGAGCAACTTCGCCTTCAAGGTGGGCAACTGATTGTAGTGGTCTGTGAAGTCCAGGATCACGGCGTAGTCATCCTGGTATGGAAGAGAGGACCACTGCCGGTACAGGATCGCGAACGCGGAGATGGCCGGAAGCAGCACGGCAAGAAACAACAGCAGAGTAATTCCCGGTGATCCCGCTGTTAAGTCGTCAGAGCGGCTAGTCTTAGCGTCCCGGGCGGCATCTTGAGATGGCATGGCTGATTATACCGAAGGCAATCAGCGCAAGCGATTCCGTGGCTTACTGCCAGAAACATCGAGCTCTTCTAATTGTTAGCTCCCGAAGCGGGCTCCTCGTTGCCATCGCCATCTTCAACCAGCACGGCGGACAGCCCGACCAGGTCGTAGCTGACTGGCGTTGCACCCGACGGTTGGAAGGTCACGCGAAGCGGCTCCCGCTGCCACAGCGCAGCAGCGCACGCCGGCGGTTGGTTCTCCCCGGGGGACCATGGCGATAGCTTTTTTGCCAGCACCGGCTTGCGAGCGGCGATCTGGGCGACCACCGCATACAACTGCTTGCCGCTGGCAGTGAGGCCGCAGTAGGCGGCGTAGTCGCGGAACCAGATCACATTCGAAACAGCGGGGTCGTAATCCGGCAAATGCAGGGCTGTGATGCTGCCCTTCACTCGATCCACCATGAGCCAGGGTCCACGTTGCCATATCCAATGTTCCGTCTTGTCGCCGGGAAGTGAATCATTGAGACGGAGAACCCGGCGGACAACGAAGCTGCGGTCTGTGATGGCGTGGGTTTCTCCGCTTGTCCATTCCTTAACCTTGTCATCGACGATAAGAGGCCGAACACGCAACTGCTTTTCGCCGGGCAGAGCGCCTGCTGGGTCGCCGGTTACGGAGTAAGGAACATTTTTTCCCGCACCTACGAAGACTGTGTGCACCTTGGTTGCGGCAAAGGCATGCGACGCCGCAACCTGCCAAAGCAACAGCACTACGTAGACCAGACCTGATCGGCGCAAGCATGGCCAGCCGATCATTCTGTTTTGTCCGGGCAAAAGAAAGCACGATCTAATCCTGACGCTCATGGGCCAACAGATTAGGAGCGATGCGTGGAAAATACAAGTTAACAAAAACTTATATTTGCTCGTCTCATTCCTGCTTACCGCGGGGCCAGAGGAGAGGTGGAAGCCGGCGACTTGGGTAATCGGAACAGGAAAGCCTGCAGCGCCGCCTCTCTCCAAATGTGCGGGTCCTTGCAGGCCTGGCGGAGATTCCTGCTGTGCCGTAACAGCCAGATCCGGTAGAGCAGCCGGTCGGTAAAGTTCCCGTTCCTTTTGACATAAAGCGTTTGGGCCATGAGCACATTGTGCATGCGCCAAAACGGCAGGCGGTCAATATTGGCGTACGACGCTTCGTGCGCCAATGTTGCCCGCATCACGTAGAGGCGGTAGCCACCGGCAAAAAGCGCATGGAATACGGCGTGGTCCAGGTAATCCAGCCAGAACTCTGGAGGAAATCCGCCCACCGAGCGCACTGCCGAGACCCTGAGGGTAGAGCCGGAGTTATAGGAGCACATACGTTGTTGCAAAACGCCAACGACATCCCGATCGATGGGTTCTTTAGAAGGCAGGAACTGGCGCCGCATTTGATCAATGAAGGGGATGGCCGGAGAGTGTACGATGCCGTTCACCGTCAATTTGGGAACAATGGCTGCTACGTCTGGCTGGGCGTGCAAGCTGGCGGCGGCCTCTAGCAATTCGAAGATAAATTCGCGCGTGGGAGAAGTGTCCTGGTCCATCAGGAGCAGCCATTCACGCTGTTCCGACTCGGCGCGTGCCAGGGCAAAGTTGTAAGCAGAGGCCAGTCCTCCATTGGAAGGATCGTGGACATAATGAACAGGGAAGTCAGCCGGCATTAAGTGGCTCTGCGGTTGCGGCGAATTGTCATAGAGAACAAGCGAAAAGTGTTTCCCCAGCTCAGCGTTCTCGTTGAGTATCTTGAACAGCGAGGAAACCGATTGGCTTTGGGAGAGCTCGCAGTTGTACAGAACGACGACCGCTAATATCGACTTGGGCGAACGGGAAGCTGGAGGCATTTCATCGAGAGGAGTGCAGGTTCGATAGCAGGCTAAGTCCGCTCTGGACGCCAGTATACCAGCCGGAGCAGGCCAGCCCTGAGTTCTCCCCGGTCCCCTGCCGTCAACGCAACCCACCATGCGATGGCCGCGGTCGCCGCGATCCATAGCGCGAGTACGGCCGGGGCCGCCGGCAGCATATTCAGCTTCCTCCAGAAGGGATAGAGAAAAAGTGAAGGCGCGATGATCAAGAGCGCGCGCGATACTCCCTGCAGTAAAAAACGCGTCCTTGGAATACGGATGGTTGGCTGGGTGTAACGCATGCTTACGAGAAGATGCACTCCGAAGCTGACGAAAGCGCCAACCAGGGTGCCCACCGCGACCCCGACCGCTCCGATCCTCTGTACCAGCCAGATGCTCAGGGCAACATTGACTCCCGCTTCCGCGACCCCGGCGATCGTGGCCAGATGCTGTCTTCCGGTGGCTACAACAGCCAGGATGTAGGGCAAAACAAGCTGGCGAACCACGTTGCCCAGAACCAGCACTTGGAGATAAAGAGCGCTTTGTGCGGCATATCGCTTACCAACCCATAAGCTGAGCAAAGGATAGCTGCCAAATATCAGGGGCAACCCGAGAAGCAATAGAAGCGAACCGCAATACCGGGTCATTCTGATGCAAATATCTCCAATCCGGCTTGGTGTTGTGCCCGCTTGCATGGAGGACATGGCAGGAACCAGGGGGCCGAATACGCTGGAAACCACCGCCAGCATGAAATTGGCAGCGCCGCTGGCGACGGAATAGAAGCCAGTATCTTTGTACTGGTAATGGCCGACGATCACGATATCCAAACCGCTGACAAAGAACGTGGCTAGAGTCCAGATGGACATGACGCTGCCGTATTTTGCCAGTTGGATCGCGGATTTACGGTGGAATACAAAAAATGAAAAATCGACGCGCGCCTTCACGAACCTTCGCCAGCCAAAGAACTGCGTTGCCGCCGTTGCCAAATTGAACCCCGCAAACACCATAGCCAATTGCACCAGCCCGCCATGCATGAGGAGAAGAGCGACCAGTCCGACAGCTGTTCCTACACGGCCGATGGTGGCGATGATCGTGGGAAAGACATATTGCTGCAGACCGGTGAAAGTAGAAAGAAAAACACCGAAGGGCAGTGTAACCGCAGTAGACAATCCAACAGCGAGAAGCGAGATACGCACTTGAGGTACGAGCGTCGCCGGCATCTGGTGAAAGAGCTGAGGCACGATCCAGGCCATCACGACGATCGCCGCCGAACCGATGGCGGCTGCGAACGCGAGAATCGTAAACGATGTGCTTATGAGACGATGGCTTGCCTCGTGGTCACCTTTTGCGTCGTACTCGGCCACAAACTTGCCGATTGCCGTCTGCATGCCTAAATCCAACATATAGACGTAACCGCTCAGTTGCAGGATTAAGACCCATGCACTGTATTCAGCCGGCGCCATACGATGTACCAGGAAGGGTGGCAGCACCAACGAGACCAGCATGGAGAGCAGCATCCGCACCAGGTTGGAAGCAGAGCCTTGCAGTACTTTCCGCTTATGCGACATTTGTCACTTTCAACAGGCGAGATCCCAGCCTTACCTTACGAGTTGCGCCTCGGCTAGGGGAAGAGATTATTGTCGCAGAACGACTACAAACTCGGTTTCCTCAACCAGTCTGAAGCCAAGACCCGCGAGTTTGTCCATCATAAGCCGGGTCTTGTCGGCCCCGATGAACCTGTCGTGTGTCTCCATGATGATCGTGTCAGCGCTCTTCAGTACCTCTGTTTCCTGGAAAACCAGATCGTACTCCACGCCTTCTATATCGCAAATGAGCGTGAACCGGTTGAATCCGCGCTCACGCGCCAGGTCACCTAGCCGGGCCGTCTGAACCGTGACCGGTGAACAGATCACCGTCTCCTGTAATCGAATTTCCGCACATGCTGGAGTTGGGCCGGAAAGTAACAGAGTCGGCCCCGTAGGCAATGGCCCGATTGACGATTTCGAACTGGCATTGGTTTAACTTCCTATTGCGCTCCAAGTGTGGAATGGCAACAGGATTCGCCTCAACCACCAGGTGAGCGGTTGGATTCTGCAAGAGTTTGTTGGTTACGCACGAGACTACTCCGATAGAACCGCCCAATTCGACGACCGGCAGATTCCGTCGTGCGTAGCGGGCGACGGCACGGCGTTCCGGGGCTTCATAGGTATGAGTGATCAGTTGGATTCTGGTGGAACCGTCCGTGATTCCTTCTAAGCTGAACGTGCATCGGTCGAGGCGTACTTCATTCTTATGCCCCCTGGCCAACATTTGCAGCCTGAGCCAGGAGTAGTCGTAGACTTTCTTAACTCCTCCATTGCGGAAGAGGCCATAAGCGGTCGCAACTTTCTTGCCTAGCATAGTGAGCCATCGACCGGCGAAGAATGGATGGACGGAGCTTGCGTTGGCGAAGGCTGCTGAAGCGGGATATGCATGGCTTCTTACCAGTATAAGGGCTGGCAAGTGGGCAAGGCACGAGCAGATCCGTGTCATGGACCAGGAGCAAAATCAATCGAGGGCTTACATCATTTTTCACTCCTGATGTATCCACGGCAACTGATCCCGTACGCGGCTTTTCCGCAAGGAAAATCGCACCGCTGCACGCCCCTTAGCCGAGTCGAAGTGAATTCAGGGAACCCGCGCGAGCAGGAAGATATGGTTGGGAAGCGGCTGTTCCACTGCAAGAACTTCCAGTCCGCTGCGAACGAGCAGCTCGCGGCTGTTAGAAGGGTCAAAAACATGATGGTGCAAACAGCGGTTGTTGAAATTGTCAAGCGACCGCCGGTGAAACTCCTCCACCGAAGTCGACCCGGGATCAAGACTGAAATCGTGTTTCTCCAGGATCTCCGGCAAATGAAAGAGGTCGTCTTCCGGAGTGTCTTCACGAAAGTCCTGAAACATGTGGTCGACTGTCGTTGGCGATCGTCGATGGTCGAAGGTTCGGAGATAATTCGGTAGAAGCAGGATCAGACCGCCGCCGGGTCGTGTGACGCGTTTCCACTCATAGAGCGCCTTGACCGGATTAGCGAAGTGCTCCAGGTTGTGCGATGACAATACGAAGTCGTAGCTGTGATCCGCTATACAGGACAGGTCCGAGGCATCGACAAAGATATTCTTCCCCGGCGGTTTGTGAGGACTGAACGTGTAAACGTCCGCGTGGGTGGTCCAGGTGGTTACGCGGGAAATGTCACAGTTGTCCAGAGACTCTACGCGATGATAGATAGGTAGCGGCTGGAACCATTTTCGGAACGCAGTGCTTGGCCCACCGATTTCCAGGCCCTTCTTGCCTGCTACGAACGATAGCACCGTGTGAAAGGAACGCACCCGCCCGGCAGTCAGGAGACGTACCGTGTTCTTGGCGCGACGAACGAGGGATACATGCATGATGTCAACGAATACGCCAGCGCGACTTACGCGGAGCCTCGCCGATTTGTGGGGCGATTTTCGTGCCGTGCCGTCCCTTCTCAAAAACGACAATACTGTCGTAGAAGTGGATTGACAGTGTAGTGCGGCTAAATTCGGTCGCGGGAAGCGCGCCACGCGAGTGATCGGCGTTCAGTTCGTCGATCAGGTGCTTGCAGGTTTCTATGAAGGATTCCTTTCGTTCAAGACCACCTTCGAATTCGGACCAGTAAGCAGTGTGTAAATCCTCCACCATGTAGACACCATTTCGCGGCAGTTGAGGATAGAGTGCGGAAAAAGACGCATGGATATGTGACATAACGTGGCTGCCGTCATCCAGTACAACATCCGGCACGCCAAATTCCTTGCAGACGTCCAGTAAAAAGGTCTTGTCGGATTGATCGCCGATACGGATATCTATTTGGTCCTCGGCGAATTCTTTGCACTCAGGCCTCAGGTCAATGCCCACAATCCGAGCGTACGGGCCCAGGAACCGCTTCCACATTTGGAGCGATCCTCCCTGGCCGCACCCTATCTCGAGGAATACGACATCGGTATTCACAAATTTTGCAAAGTGTCGTTCATATGCCGGGAAATAATGCTTCCATTTGTGAATGATGTGCTGGTCATTCGTCTGAAAATCAGACCAAAGGGTCATAACGTTATCGTCCTCGTTCAGTCTCTGGCTGCGCAGAGCAGAGACAAGGAAAGCGGTATTTCAACTCCAATAGGTTACCAGCAGCGAAGTTTGGTTTATACCAAATCCAATTTCCTCTATGGCGTGTGTGAGGGCCGCACCCGCCCGGCAAGCAAGGACGAACAGTGTGCTTGGCGCGGCGGACGAGGAGCACATGCATTCGAAGAGTCCCTGGTTAGGGGCTGCGTCTCTGCCAGACAGACATCGTCCCGAAAGTTTCGCTCGGCTGGTATTTGTCATGGATGTACCTGTCCAGCAACGTCACGCCACTACTCTTCGAGCTGTCATTCGGTTCGCGCGATAATTCAAACTCTGAATCGAGCACGATATATGGCGGCGCATTTCGTTCCAGCTCGTCGACCATTTGCATCTGAATGTCGTACCTGTTTTGCAGGTCAGGGTCAAAATGGGACCATCGGGTAGCCGGTATACGCTGGGTCGCGAAATAGATGATGTTGTCGTTGGCAAATATCCTGTCATGGTGGCTCACCCCCACATAGAGCGTTTGCCCTGGCCGGGTATGACTGCCGATGAATTCAATCGCATGCACGCGGTCGTCTTCCGGGAAGAAGCAGAAGCCCGTGGTAAGAGGATTTGCGATCTTGCACCATTCCGTCTCTGTCCCGGGTCCGGCATTTCGCGTTGAGGATAAAATCCTTTGCGCCACGGAGGAATGCCACACGTATTCAAACCTCACTTCGTGAAGGGCCGACCAAGCAGCTGGTAGGAGAGATAGCCAGAAGAGACAGCTGATAGAAATGCGGACGGGACGGGGAAACGACGACTGATGTTGGAAGAGCACGGCAACGAGGAGTAACGATGGAACAATGGCAAGATACATTTGTAAAGGGGCGACACGTACCACGCCTTTGAGATACATGACGATGAGAAGAATGGTAAATGTGACCAGAAAACCATACCACCCCTGCGGCTGAGGGATGTTGTCCAAGCGGGCTGCGGCGCCAAGGCGGGCACGTAATCGCGCCACCAAGGCATAGAGGGAAATACCGGTAATCGCGATCGGCAGGTAGACACCAAGGTTCTCTAGTTCTTTAAGATGGATTCCCGGGAACGGAAGATAGCGGCCGCGGTGATAGTATTTGGCCGGGTAGAAAACGATGTCCGCGAGCATGGCAGCGAGAGGTGCAACGGACAAATAGTAAAGCGCTGCCGGTATGGTCAGAAGCGCAAAGCCAAGCAGGTAAGGCCAGAAAGTAGATGCGAAGATCACCAATCTGTTCCCGGTGCCTTTGAAACGAAGATAGATGGCGATGGCAATTACGCAAGCGTGGATTCCGACCAGCGCTATGCCGGTGTCGGGCCTGAACAAAGCGGCCATCCCTGAAATAGCACCTGCTGCGAACATCCGCCTCGTCGATACGCGGCCTACGAAGGCTGGGAGGATTAAGTAGGATCCAACCAGATTTAGCAGTGAGACCGGTGTCGTCGCGATGCCGAATTCTTTCATACCGTAAAGCCAGAGGATGGTCACAGCAGATATGAAAATAGCGATTGCTCGGCGGCAATAGGACAAAACGATGGCGTAGACCGACGTCACGAGCAAGGCTTTGATAAGTAGGTCGAAGAGCCGTTCGGCCAGGAGCGATGTGCCGAAGATCTTGAATAGACCCGAGAGAATGTAGATCTCCGCTGGGCCATAGATGTAATGGAAGTCGCGATGAGGAATTTGTCCCGCCGCAACCCGCATCGCGCCCGTGAGCATGATGCCTTCATCATAGAAACCGGGGCGCCGGGTCATGCCGGCAAAAAGAAGAAAGTAAGACGCCAGGAAAACTACTGCAAGTTGTACCAGATAATCACGTAGGTTCCCGCTTTGCCTGCCGGTGAAATCATTGCTGCTTTGGGGGGCTGCTCTTCCGGAAATTTCTGTAGGTAGTTCCACTAAGCGAATCCTCGCGATGCGTCATCGGCAAGATGGCAAAGACCAGAGCATATCTTATCGGATGACGGGAAAGAAAATTGAAAGAAACAGCCGCTAAAGCCCCAAGCTCGGGTTGGGTTTAGGATTGGGAAAGGCAACAACTGATTCGCCTGCGTGCGCCGCCATGAACAACTCCCAGAATAAGATATCGGTGGCGCTGTGCACGTACAACGGTGAGCCATTTCTTCGCCAACAGCTGGAGAGCATTCAACAACAGACCAGGTTGCCGGATGAGTTGGTGGTGTGTGACGACCGGTCGACGGATCAAACCCTTGCCATCGTTCGCGAATTCGCCGCCACGGTTTCCTTCCCGGTCGTAATCGTCCAGAACCCCCAGACCTTGGGCTCCGCAAGGAATTTTGAGAAGGCCATTCGGCTCTGTACCGGGGACCTGATCGCGCTCAGCGACCAGGATGACATCTGGTATCCCAATCGTCTCCAACGTTCCGAGCAGGAGTTCGTGGCTCATCCGCGTGCGGGTCTCGTCTTCTCTGATGCCGATATCATCGACGACCAAAACCGCCTCCAAGACGGGACGCTGTGGCAGCGTCTTGGCTTTGCCGGAAAGCGCAAGCAAGACCTGCTAGCTGGCCGATTCGTTCGTTTTGGCCAAGCACAGGTTTGTGACCGGAGCCACAGTGATGTTCCGGGCAGACCTGCGCGATCGCTGTCTGCCCGTAAGCCCGGGGTGGATTCACGATGAATGGATCACCCTGGTCATAGCCACTCTCTCTGATCTGCGGCCGATCGACCAGCCGCTGATCCGCTATCGCCTCCATGGCGCGCAGCAGGTTGGATTTCAAAACAAACTGGAGCAACGGGCCCAGGGAAATACGCGTGCGGAGAAGCATTGGGGCCGCGTAGCCGAGTCGGCCAAAGACCTCCAGCAAATGGTTGACTTCTTGTCGGCGATGCCGCCGGAGGAAGGCCGGGCAGTCCGGCTAGCTTACCAGCAACACCTGCGATTTCTTTCCTTCCGGTCTGGTCTTCCCGCTCACCGGCTAATGCGTCTGGTTCCGATTCTGACGCGTTATTCGCAGTATGAGCTGCACGCTTCGGGTTTGCCCAGCATGCTAAAGGACCTGGCGCTGAAGCGGTCGCGATAACGCTACCCGAGGCGCTCTTAACCGATCACGGCAATCCTGGCTTGCTTGCCGACGCGTATAGGGATACGTGCAGGCCGCCTTACGAGATGGATCAGCTTATCCGAGGTAGTCACACCGTCGATGTTGACTCCAGCGGTTACCTGCCTATCCGCTTCCGTACGCGAATTCTTCAGGCCCAAGGCCACCAGCAACTTGGCTACGTGAATGTCGACAGGGTGATTTTGATCGTTCAGCGCAAGCTCCAGCGAGGCGGCAACCGCCACCTGCCGCAAGTCCACAGCGACCTCTTCGGCGACGCCTTCGACGTTTCGCTGCTGGAACTGCATAGCCCAGTCCTCATCCGCTTTGCGCGCGGCCTCCTCTGAGTGAAAGCCGGCGACGATGGTGCGCGCCAGACGCTTTTTGGCCTCCATGGGGTGCAGGGCTCCGCTGGCGACGTCGCTTTGCATGCGTTCCACTTCGCTCTGCCGCAGATCGGTCAGGAAAATCCAATACCGCCACATGAGTTCGTCGGAGATGGACATCAGCTTGCCGTACATCTCCTGTGCCGGCTCATGAATGCCGATCGCGTTGCCCAGCGACTTCGACATCTTCTGCACTCCATCCAGGCCTTCAATGATCGGCGTCATGAGGACGATCTGCGATGGTTGGTCGTAGTGCCGTTGCAATTCCCGCCCGATCAGCAGGTTGAACCTCTGGTCCGTGCCGCCGAGTTCCACATCCGCGCGCAAAGCGACCGAGTCGTAGCCTTGCGCCAGCGGATAGAGCATCTCGTGCAAAGAGATGGGTTGTTCGTTGTTGAACCGGCGGTGGAATTCCTCGCGCTCCAGCATCTGGGAGACGGTAAATCGTGAAGCCAGGCGAATGATGCCTTCGAATCCCAGGGTCGACAGCCACTCCGAGTTAAAGCGAACCTCGGTCTTGTCCCGGTCGAGTATTTTGAAAACCTGCTCGGTGTAGGTTTTCGCATTCTGCGTGATCTCTTCGCTAGTGAGCGGCTTCCGAGTGACCGAGCGTCCCGTGGGGTCACCAATCAGCGAGGTGAAGTCTCCGATCATAAAGATGACCTGGTGCCCGAGATCTTGAAAGTGCTTGAGCTTGCGCATGAGCACGGTGTGGCCCAGATGCAAATCGGGTGCGGTGGGGTCAAAACCCGCCTTCACCCGAAGCGGTTGGCCGGTTTTCCTGGAAGCCTCCAGACGCTCACGCAGGTCTGAGAGCCGGATGATTTCAGCTGCTCCCTTCTGCAGGTAATCAAGCTGTTCATCAACTGGCGGGAAATTAGCCATCTCTTCAGCAGTATAAGGTTTCAGGCAAAATGGGAAGGTGCCAGGCGAAATCGAGGGAACCATGCAGGACCAGGACATCGCACGGCTGCGAGCGGAGACTGCAGGCTGCGAGCAGACGACCTTCTTCAACAATGCCGGCGCAAGCTTGCAGCCGCGAGTCGTGGTTGCGCGGGTGATTGAGCACCTTCGGCTGGAGGAGCGGATAGGCGGCTACGAGGCGGCCGACATAGTCGCCCCGGAACTGAATGCGTTGTACGGCAGCGTGGCGCGCCTGTTGCATTGCGCTCCGGAGGAGATCGCATTGCAGGAAAACGCCACCCGGGCGTGGGAAATGGCCTTTTACTCGCTGCCTTTCTCCCCGGGCGATCGCATCGTGACCGCGGCCAATGAATACGCAAGCAACTACATCGCATTTCTGCAGGTGGCCCGGCGTACCGGTGCTGAGATCTGCGTAGTGGAAAGCGACCCGGCCGGAGAGGTCGATCTGGATGCTCTGGAGAGGCTGCTGGACGATCGGGTCAAGTTGATCGCGCTTACCCACGTGCCGACCAATGGCGGCCTGGTGCAGCCGGCAGCGCAGGTGGGCGCGCTGGCCCGCAGAGCCGGCATTCCCTTTCTCCTCGATGCGTGCCAGTCGACGGGGCAGATGCACCTGGACGTAAATGCTCTGGGGTGCGATATGCTGTGCGCGACCGGGCGCAAATACCTCAGGGGACCGCGGGGCACCGGCTTTCTGTATGTGCGGAGGGCAATGCTGGAGCAGATGGAACCGCCCTTGCTCGACCTGCGGGCAGCCACCTGGGTCTCCGCTGGTAAGTTTGAGGTGCGCGACGACGCGAAGAAATTTGAAACCTGGGAAGCGGCAGCTGCTCCCCGGCTGGGGTTAGGGGTAGCCATCGAATATGCGCTGGCTTTGGGGCTGGACTGGATCGAGCGCCGGGTTCAATATCTGGCCGCCCTGCTGCGGGAGCGGCTGGCGGATGTGAAAGGCGTGACAGTGCGGGACCTGGGCCGTCTTCGCTGCGGCATTGTGACCTTCACCTATGAGCCTCATCCGGCTGGAGAAGTGATGCGATGGATGCATGCCAACGGTATCGCGGTACGAACCATTGAGCGTTCGTCGACTCGCCTCGACATGGAGCGGCGAGGGCTCGATGAGTTGGTGAGGGCGTCAGTGCATTACTACAACACTGAGGCGGAGCTGGAACGCCTCTGCGGCGTGCTCCGCGCTATGAATGATTGAGAGGGTTCAGCCATGGATGCGGAACGCGCACGGGAATATCTTCTGCGATTGCCCCATGTGGTGGAGACCATGCAGTGGGGCGCCAATCTGGTCTTTTGGGTGGGCGACAAGGCGATTGGCGGCAAGATGTTTGCCGTGCTTAACCTCGATGAAGACCAAAAGGCGGTGATCTCCTTTGCCGCTGGGCCGGAGCGATACGCCGAGCTGCTGGAGACCGAAGGTGTTTTTCCCGCACCGTATTTGGCCCGCGCGCACTGGGTGTCCATCCGGCATTGGGGCGTTCTGCGGAGCAGCGAGCTGGAAGAGCAGCTCAAGCTTGGCCATAGCCTGATCTACAACAAATTGCCCAAGAAGACCAGGGATGTGCTGGCCATGCCGGCTGCGGCGCAGCGCAAGCTCTTGAAGGATCGAAAGAAGCTGCTGGCAAAGTGAACGGCGGCCCGCTAGTCCTCCGCCTCAAAAAAAAACCTGTCAAAAACTGGACCAAACTATTTTTTTAGCGAACAAGTCGGGTTTGGTGAGCAGGTACTCCGTTGATTGAATGGAACCGGGCTAATCTCAAAGGGAATCGGGTGGCTTTTGATAATCGCCTTTCGGCATTTTCCGTGCGGCCAAGTTCACCCAGGACTGACATCCTGGGGCATTCTCAGCCGTCCCTGGCGGGACTGGTCCGTGCTCTCAAACCCTACCCAGGACTAGCGTCCTGGGCTACACTCAGCCGTCCCTTCGGGACTGATCCCGCAGGGACAACTGAGAATCAGTCTTGTCCAAATTAGCTCTTTTCGATCGGCCGATTAGAAAATGCCGCGCTGAAAATGAATCATCTGTCAGGGTCTATCGCGACCAGTCCCGAAGGGACGGCTGAAAATAGCCCAGGACGTTAGTCCTGGGTGTAAATTCCCACCGAGACCAGTCCCGGAGGGACGACTGAGAATGCCCCAGGACGTTAGTCCCGGGTGAACCTGGACCCCACGCGAATGCCGAAAGGCAATTATGGCGAACCTGGGGACCTCGTCCAGTTTCGACAAATTTCTTCACCGCTTCTCGATGGAACATTCCACGATCCGGAAGTCTAAAAGAATGTCCCCCAAGTTTGGGGCGCTGCCGGTTTGTACAATTGGGCAGCAGGAGGATCGAGCTGGATGGGGTTAGGGCTTGGCAGAAATGCCTATCGAACACTTGCTTGCCTGTTGGTCATCATGGCAGCGCTGCGCCCGCTCGGGGCGCAGGACCCGGAAGCTGCCGCCAACCAAAAAAAGGCACGGGCTACCCTGGACGCCATGGTAGCCGCCCTGGGGGGCCAGAGGTGGCTCACGCTCACCAGCACCATGCAGCAGGGCCGGACATCGGGCTTCTACCTCGGCAAGCCCACCGGCATGACCGCTGAATTCTACGAAATCCAAAAATTTCCCGATCAGACACGCGTTGAGTTGGGAAAGAAACGCGATGTCGTCGAAATTATTTCGGGAGATCAGGCATGGGAGGTCACTTATAAAGGCAAACGGGAACTGCCCAAGGACCAGGTCCAGGATCTCATCCGGCGCCGGGATCATTCCATTCAGACGGCCGTGCGCGTCTGGCTGAACGACCCCCGGACGGTCCTCATTTATGGCGGGCAAAACCTGGTGGAACGTCATCTGGCCGATCGAACGACCCTCATCAACGCAGAGAACGACAGCATCACCATCCAGACCGATGCCGAAACCCACTTGCCCTTGCGCCGGACCTGGCAGTGGCGCGATCCCCTCTACAAGGACAAGAATACCGATGCGGAAGAGTATGACGACTACCACCTCATCGAGGGATTTCCAACCGCCTTCACGATTACCCGCTACCACAACGACGACATGACCAATCAGCGCTTCCTCTCCCACGCGGCCTACAATGTCGCCTTGACCCCAGACATGTTTAATCCTGACCAGGCGGCGGCCAAAATCAAGAAATGATGCAGGTGAGCAGCATCAGAGTTGGTGTAGCCGGCGAAACCGCTCCCGACGCGGCCGTTCCGTCAAAGAATCGCTTCATATCGCCACAGCAGCGTAACTTCTGATGATGCTCTAAATGCTCTATAATCTGCGCTGCGACCATGGAAGACGAGAATCCCAGGCAGGAGGCGGCGCGCGTGCTGGACATACGGCAGATCATGTCCATTCTGCCCCACCGCTATCCCTTTCTCCTGATTGACCGCGTACTCGAAAGCAGCCGCAAAAAGCGCATCGTGGCAATCAAGAACGTGACCATCAATGAGCCGTTTTTCCAGGGCCATTTTCCTGACTACGCCATCATGCCGGGAGTGCTGATGGTGGAAGCAATCGCCCAGGCAGGTGGAGTGCTGCTGCTCCCTGAGGTTCCGGATCATGAAAACAAGCTGTTGGTCTTCTCCGGTATTGACCGGGCTCGCTTTCGCAGACCGGTGACGCCCGGCGATCAGCTGCGCATCGAAGTGGATGTTTTGAACTGGAGGCCCCTGGCAGCGCGGCTCGAGGGCAAGGTCTACGTAGAAGGCAAGCTGGTGTGTGAAGCCACCATCATGTGTGCGGTAGTGCCCCGGCCATCCCGCATTGGCAGTGACAGACCGGAAGGGCCGGTTGCTCCGCCTGCGGAGGATCCGGCTTTGGAGCCGGTGAATCAGGAGTGAGCATTCACCCCACAGCCATCGTGGCTGCCACGGCTAGTATCCCTGAGTCCTGTAACGTTGGCCCCTATTGCACCATTGGTCCTGATGTCGCCCTGGGCGAGGACTGTGAACTGGTTTCCCATGTCGTGCTCGACGGAAAGACCCGTCTGGGCGCCCGAAACCGCGTCTACTCCTTTGCTTGCCTGGGCGTCGCGCCCCAGGATCTCAAGTATCGGGGCGAAGCTACCGGTCTTGAAATCGGCGATGACAACATCATTCGCGAGTGTGTGACCATCTCGCGGGGGACAAAGGGCGGCGGCGGCACCACGCGGTTAGGGCAGCCACTGCCTGATCATGGCCTATACCCATATCGGTCACGACAGCACCATTGGGAGCCATTGCATTCTGGCCAACGGCGCCACCCTGGCCGGTCATGTCACCGTGGAAGACCATGCCAGTGTGGGTGCGCTTTGCCCGGTGCACCAGTACTGCTGTATCGGAAAGCATGCCTACGTCGGCGGGGGCACCACCATTACCCAGGATGTTCTGCCCTACTCCCTGACCTCAGCCAAGCGTGAAACCCATGCCTACAGCCTGAACCGCGTCGGCCTCGAGCGCTCTGGCTTCAGCAAGGAGCAGTTGCGCGCCCTGCAGCACGCCTACCGGGTATTGCTGGCGGCCAAGCTCAACACCTCCCAGGCCCTGGAACGCTTGCGAAGCGAAGGTCAGCCGGAAGACTGCGTGGCTTACCTGATCGACTTTATCGAGCGCTCTCAGCGGGGCGTGATTAAGTAGGAGCGGCCCAGTGAATCCGGAGCTGATCACCAGGCTGGGTTTGATTGCCGGCAATGGACGATTTCCGTTTCTGCTGCTCGATGCTGCGCGCGCGCATGGGGCCCAGGTAGTGGTTGCCGCTATCAAGGAAGAAACCGACCCGGAGATGGATGCACGGGCCGCTGCCGACCCAGGCATACGGGTGCATTGGCTCTCTCTGGGGGAGTTGTCGCGATTGATCGAGACCTTCCGCCAGGAAGGCATATCCCAGGCCGTGATGGCCGGTCAGGTCAAGCACAAGCAAATCTTCTCCAGCATTCGGCCAGACTGGCGCCTGGCCAAACTGCTGTTGAATCTGCGTACCCGGAACACGGATATGCTGCTGGGCGCCGTGGCCAAGGTTCTGAGCGATGAGGGGATCGAGTTGATCTCGTCCACCGCCTACCTGGAGCCGTTGCTGGCGCGGCCGGGAGTGCTGACCGCGCGTGCGCCGACTGCGGAAGAGCAGCAGGATCTCGCCTATGGGCGCGAAGTGGCCCTCGCCCTCGCCGGCTATGACATTGGCCAGACCGTGGTGGTTGCGGGGCAGGCCTGTATAGCGGTCGAAGCCATGGAGGGTACCGATGCCACCATCGAACGCGCCGGGGCCATCCTGCGGACTCTGGACGCTGAGGATGAGGCATCCACGCCGGCATCCACTCTAGCCCGGCGGCTGACTGTAGTGAAGGTGGCCAAGCCGGCGCAGGACATGCGTTTTGATGTGCCGGTGATTGGCCCCAAGACCATCGCGGTGATGCGCGCGGCGGGGGCCACTTGCCTTGCGATTGAAGCCGGCCGCACTCTGATCTTCGATCGGGATACGGTTCAGGAGCTTGCCGCTGCCGGTGGTATCGCGATCATCGCCGTTTGACAGGTTGCGGAAAGTTCGTTGAACGAAGGGCACGCCTTTCATCCGTGAATGCCATACGCAGAGCGGTTTTACAGGCTGCGGAAAAAACACATGTCTTGTATCAGGGCACGACTTTAGTCGGGCCGTAAAGGACTAAAAGAGAATTGGGCTTTAGCCCCTGCTGACGGCGCATCCCGCACGAAATGCTCGTCCGCGATAATTTTCAGCACTTAAGGTGTTTTTCCGCCAGGCCGCAAAGAAAAAGCCCAGGGGCTAAAGCCCAGATTTTGCTGGGCGTAAACGGCCCGACTAAAGTCGTGCCCTGATACAAAGCATGAGTTTTTCCGCGCCCTGTTTAGCGGTGCCGTCACAGATCCCCTGAAAGGCGGCTGACGGTTAGCAGTCGGCCCTCCGGGCCTTGGTGATAGGCGGGATCTGTTGTCTTCTAGTTCTCACGCAACTTTACCCCCCGACATACCTTCCAATGCTTTGCCCCCGGGGGAGCGCGGCTGGACAGCGGGAGACGAAAAGCGGTCTAATCGAGTGGGCTCACTTTAGCAGCAATCTGGAGATTCCAGTGAAAACGAATAGAGTAGCAGTCGTCGCAATCCTAGTGGTTCTGCTTGCCGGCGCCGCCATGAGCATCCGCGGAAGAGCCGATGATACCGCCATGCCGCAAGCGGGCCAGAGCGCCCCCAACTTTACCCTGCCCTCGCAGGATGGCACGCCAACCAGTCTCGACAGTTTTCGCGGCAAGTGGGTGGTGCTCTATTTCTATCCCAAGGATATGACCACCGGCTGCACCATTGAAGCCCACAACTTCCAACAGGACATCGCCAAGTATCAAAAACTGGATGCCGTGGTCGTCGGGGTGAGCGTTGACTCGACTGACAGCCACAAAGAGTTCTGTGCCAAGGAAGGACTAAGCTTCAAGCTTCTGAGCGATCAGGAAAAGAAAGTAGTGGTGCAGTATGGGTCCTTGGGCGATCACATGGGCGTAAAGATCGCCAATCGCAACACGTTTTTGATTGATCCCCAGGGCAAGATCGTCCAGGTGTGGACCGGCGTAAAGCCCTCAGAGCACAGCCAGCAGGTTCTCGCCGCGCTGAACGGCTTCGAGAAAAAATAACCGGCTCTAAGACTCTGTACTGACCACAGATCATCTCCCCAAAAACCTCCAGACGCAAAAACGCCCGGCTGCTAGCCGGGCTCTTTTGCTTGCCTGTTTTTGTTAAAGAATGACTACTTCTTCTTTGTTGTCTTTTTCGCGGCCTTCTTAGCTGCCTTCTTTGCTGGCGACTTCTTGGCTGCCTTCTTTGCCGGAGCCTTCTTCGCCGCCGACTTCTTGGTTGCTGCTTTCTTCACTGCCAAAGGAATACCTCGTTTGATGGTAGATTTTTTGCTACTGGCGCTCTTCTTGTTGCCGGCCGCTTTCGCGGCCTTTCTGCCGCTTTTCGCGCCTTTGCTGCTCTTCTTCGCGGCAGATTTCGTGGCGGCCTTTTTGGCCGGAGATTTCGCCGCAGCCTTTTTCGCTGGGACTGTTTTTACTGCGGTTTTGGTTGCCGGAGGCTTGGCAACGGTCTTCTTGGCGGCAGCCTTTTTGGCCGGCGCTTTCGCCGGCGGCGGGGGCGGCGGGACGCTTACGGGTGGCGTAAGCAACTCGGTACCTGCAGCGGTGGTTGCGACGATGACGCTTACTTCTTCTTCCTCTTCATCATCGTCGTCGAAGCCGTCTTCCACCTCATCGGGGTACTCGTCCGCCTCGGCTTCAAACTCGTTGTCTGCGTGTGCGTACAGTTTGTGATCGTCCTGCATTCTTATGCCTCCAAGGCTTCGGTTGCTACGGATTCGGATCGCAGAGAACCGCTTTCCATCATACTTGCCTGCGGCGCGGATTATAGCAACAGCATGCAACGGGATGCCAATGAACGCAAGTGCGAATTGAATTTCTTTTCCCGCAAAGCTCTCCGGCACAGCCGCTGCAATTGTTTTTCCGGCATCTTCCCGGTTCAGAGAGCTGGTGGGCTGTTCTTCGCGGTGGTATGCGCGCCGGTCGCAGTATGCGCCGCCGGCTTGTGCGCAGACGCGGAGTGCGCCGCTCCCTGTTTCGCGCCGGCGGTGTGGTTCGTCGATGCGCTTACCCGGCGTTTGGAGCTGGTGAGACGCGCCGGTTCAGCCACGTAAAGACGGCGTCCTGGTTCCACTCGCGCCGAACTCAGATGGTTCCAGCGCCGAAGCTGCTGCACCGTCACGTTGAAGCGATCAGCCACGGTCACCAGCGTATCGCCGTGTTCCACCTTGTACCGTGTGAGGCGCGATCTGCTGGACGGAGCCGGCGGTACCGGAATAATGAGCGAGTCGGTCGAGGAGAGATCATCGCCGGCTTCCAACTGGTTCACAAAGACAATCTCCGCAGGGGTTACGTGGTAATCGCGAGCGACAGTCTGCAGCGATTCTCCGGCAACCACTTTGTGAAACCGCCATTGATTTCGCTTGTCCGCGGGGATTTCCGAGATGCGCTTTTGATAGAGGTCTTTGCTGCCGGCCGGCAGGTGCAACTCGAATGGCGCGTCGCTGGGCGTGCTCATCCGTAACAGGCTGGGATTAAGGTCCGTGATCTCCTGAACCGGCGCTTCGACCAGGTCGGAAACCAGGCGCAGGTCAACGCTATAGTCCGTGGTGACTGTATCGGTCAGCAGCGGTGGGTCAGGCGTCAGCGACTGCAGTCCATACTGCTGAGGATTCTTCGCCATGATCGCGGCAGCGATGATGATGGGCACATAATTCTTCGTTTCCTGCGGCAACACGTTGCGGTGGTATAGCTCCCAAAAATCCGCGTAGCCGGTGCGCTGCACTGCCTTCTGCACGTTGCCGGGTCCCCAGTCGTACGCTGCCATGGCCAGATACCAATCGCCCAGCTGGGCGTACAGCACCTTCATGTAGCGAGCGTAGGCATGGGTTGATTTCTCCGGATCGAAGCGCTCATCGTACCAGCCAGTGCGGGCCAGGCCATAGGGTCCCGAGGGCATAAACTGCCACATGCCGCCCGCACCCGAGCGCCCGTTCACCGCCTGCGGCTGAAAACCGGATTCGGCCACGGCCTGATAAATCAGATCCTGGGGAACCTTCTCCTCGGCCAGCACGGCCGAGATCATGGCGTGATAGCGGCCGGCCCGCTCCAGCGACCGCGTGAGCGTTCCCTTCCCCTTTGAAGAGAAATAGCTGATGTAGCCGGCGACGGGATCGTTGATCACCAGCGGCAAATCGGAGACCGTAGTCTTCAGTTCTGCGATGGCCTGCGCCTTGACCGTCGGGTCCACCGGGAAGGTGACATCGTTCGCAATATCGACTGGAGCGGGTTCGATCTTGGGTGCGAATCCATTTCCCTGCTTCAGCGCCTCGGTCTCCAGCGTATTGACAGCATCGAGGATGCGGTCGAACTCATCGCGCAGCTGGGGTTCGGTCCGCAGATCGAAGTTGCTGGTCAGCATCATGTCGACGGCGCGATCGAAGTCTGCCTTGGCCGTCTGCAGCTTGCCCGCGTGGTAGTCGGCCACACCGCTCTGGTACGACTCCTCGACCGCGTCGATCAGGGCCTGTACCTGCGGCCTGGCGGCTGGCGTTGCAGGCGGGTTAGCGGACGCCGTGGATGGCGCGGTGGGCTTGAGCGCAGGAGCCGTAGCCTGCGGTGACTTCGCTGGCCCCGGGGTCACTGGGTTTTCCGGCACACACCCGGTAAGCAGCAGCGGGGCCGCGGCGAGCACCAGCATGACCACTCTGGGAGCGATATTTAACTCTCTGAATAAGCCCATGCAAAAATGCCTTGGCACCCTCCGCCTTGGCTGCACAACGAAAGACCGGGTTCCTTCCGGCTTCCTGGCAACATCGTTCAGCTTGATTGTATTGCCCGGGGCCCTTCAGTGTGAATGATAAGATCGGGTGAGAGACTCCTCTCGCCATCAACTGATTTGCCACCCGCCGATCGGCACCCCCTTCATGGATAGCAAGCACATCCGCAATTTCGCCATTATCGCCCACATTGACCACGGCAAATCCACCCTCTCGGACCGATTGCTGGAGTTGACCGGCTCCTTGACGGCACGCGAGATGCAGGCCCAGGTCCTGGACGCGATGGACCTCGAACGCGAGCGGGGCATCACCATCAAAGCCCACGCGGTGCGCATGAATTACCTTGCCCGGGATGGCGAGATGTACCAGTTAAACCTGTTGGATACACCAGGGCATGTCGATTTCTCCTACGAGGTCTCGCGCTCCCTGGCCTGCTGCGAGGGCGCGCTGCTGGTGGTCGATGCCTCGCAGGGAGTGGAGGCGCAAACCCTGGCCAATGCCCACCTGGCCATTAATAACGGCCTGGACATGATTCCCGTGATCAACAAGATCGATCTGCCCAGCGCCGACGTCTTGCGCACCCAGGAGATGATCGAGTCCACCGTCGGCTTGGATGCTACCGATGCGCTTCCCGTGAGTGCCAAAACGGGTCTTGGCGTTCCCGAGGTGCTGGAAGCCATCGTGACGCGTCTTCCGCCACCCACAGGAGACGCGGAAGCGCCCCTGCAAGCCCTGATCTTCGACTGCTGGTTTGATCCTTACCGTGGCGTCATCGTGTTGGCCCGCGTGATCAATGGCATCCTGCGCAAGGGTGCAAGGATCCGGCTCATGTCCAATGGCCGCGTATTCGATGTGGAGTCGGTCGGTGTACTGACGCCGAAGCCGGTCGAGATTGGGCAGTTGTCGGCGGGTGAGGTTGGCTTCTTTTCCGCGACTATCAAGAATGTGGCCGACACCAAGATCGGCGACACCGTCACCGAGGACACACGTCCGGCTGCGGCAGCACTGCCCGGCTTTAAAGACATTCAATCGATGGTTTTTGCCGGACTCTATACCGTGGATTCGCATGAGCACACGCTGCTGCGTGATGCGCTCGAGAAGCTGCGGTTGAACGACTCGTCCTTTTTCTTTGAGCCGGAAAGCTCGGTCGCGTTGGGATTCGGTTTCCGCTGTGGGTTTCTCGGGCTCCTGCACATGGAAATTATTCAGGAACGCCTGGAGCGCGAGTTCAACCTGGATCTCATCACCACAGCTCCCGGAGTGCGCTACAAAATCACCCTCACGGATGGGTCAGTGGTCGAGGTGGAGAATCCCTCCCGTTGGCCCGATCCTACCGATATCGAGAAGGTCGAAGAGCCGGTGATCATCGCCACCATACTGACCAGCGAAGAGTACGTCGGTGGCATTCTCAAGTTGGTAGAGGAAAAGCGCGGCCGCCAGAAAAATTTCGAATACGTGACTCCCACGCGCGTCATGCTGACCTACGAGTTACCGCTCAACGAAATCGTATTGGATTTTTACGACCGTCTGAAATCGGTCTCGCGCGGCTATGCTTCCCTCGATTACCAGCTGGCCGGCATGTGGGAATCGCCCATGGTCAAGCTGGATATTCTGATCTCGGGCGAACCCGTCGATGCGCTCTCCATCATCGTGCATAAGGACTTTGCCTATGAACGGGGACGAGCGCTGGTCTCTAAAATGCGCGAGCTCATTCCTCGCCAGATGTTTGAGGTTGCGATCCAGGCGGCGATCGGAGCTAAGATCGTCTCCCGGGAAACCGTCGCGGCGTTGCGCAAGAATGTCCTCGCCAAGTGCTACGGGGGAGACATCAGCCGCAAACGCAAACTCCTGGAGAAGCAAAAAGAAGGCAAGAAGCGCATGAAGCGCGTGGGCAAAGTGGACATTCCTCAAGAGGCGTTCTTGGCGGTTCTCAAGGTGGGCGAGGACTCAAGCAAATAGTGGCAGCCGCTGGTTACGTTGGTCATGCCCTCTTTTGCGTTTTGTGGAAACCCGAAAATTGTCATCACCGATCGGAGCGGTGGCTCCGGCTCATCGGCCGGCCCCTAGCATAAGCGATAAACGATTGACAAGTAAAAGGTTAAGGACCAGCGAAAAGTGTCTGGCCACGCTCTTGCGGCAGCGCGATTTGGAGCAAAAAAAGAGCACTCCCCGGCTTTCCACAATTTTTTCCACAGGCACGCCGGGCACGTTTCACTAGGTATTTTTTAGCTGGTTTTGGTGATTATTTCCCTCCCGGCAAGTGAATCTTGCCAGGAGGGGCGAGTAGGAAAATTCTCTACTGCGGCGACTGCGCCGGCGGCTTGGTCGTACTGGGGTGTGTGGTTGTTGCCGGCCGGCTGGGGCTAGTGCTGGGACGCGGAGCGGCGGCGCCGGCTGCTGGTTGCGGAGGAACGCCGGACTTAGCGTTGTAGGCTTCTACCACTGGTTTGGTGATGTCAGGGGTCCCATTGGCCCACAACACGGGCGTTTGCTGGGCGCTGACATCGAGCACCATGGTGAATTTATTTTGCCCGGAATAAGTGTCCAGCACGGCATAGACCTTCTGTGCCAGTGCCTGGTACATATCGTTCATCGCGCCGCTGGCCTCGTTTTGAGCATCTTCCGCAGTCCGCTGCAGCGATTTGGTCTTTTCGTCGATCACCCTGAGGCGGCTGTCGCGCTCCGGTTCGCTCAGGTTGGCGCCGGCGTCCTGCAGCTGCTTCTTGAGCGAATCGATCTCATCGCTCTGCGCCTTCAGTTGAGCCTGCTTGGGTTCAAATTTCACCCGTAGTTGAGCGAAATTGCGCTGACCTTCGTTGGTCGCTGCTACCGCCTGCTGGAAATTGATGATCGCAATCTTGGGGCTGGCAGCGACCGCCGGCGCGGCGGCAAGACCGGCCGTTGAATTGGCAGGGGCCGGTGCAGAGGGTGCGGAGGGTACCTGAGCTAACGCTGTGCTGGGTGAGCTGATGACGCCCACGCCGGTGGCGGACGCAAGCAAGCAAACAAGGGTGAACGTACGCTTCATCGGAATACAGAACTCCTTTTGATCTTTGAATCCAGATCGCCCGCGTCTTTCAGCGGAAAGCGGGCCTTCGCTTGCGGGTCCCCCGCATGCGCATTTGCAATGCAGTCACCTGGCCAGCGCATCTGGCAGCAAATGCGAAGAAGAGACACGGACCGAGACAATCACAGGGCCAGCAGTGATTATAGGTGCGGGCCGAGGGAGCGTCAACGCAGGGTGGTCACTCGGATTTCCTGTACGCGGCACCAAGCAACGGCCACGAGTGCGGCTTTCATTGAGGAAAGCCGCATGAAGTTCATCAACGCCAACAAACTTCACAGGAAATCCGGGGGTCCGTCCTCCACTGTGGGATCAAAACTCGCCTCTCCTAGAAAGTAGTGCTCACGCTCAAGCGGAAGGTCTTCCGTGGTTCACGGAAATGTAACAGGGAGTCGTAAGCCGTAATGGCTTGCTGGTAGGTATAGTCACCCGCCCCGCCGGCGGGGAACATGCTGCGCGTAATCAGGCTCTCTCCCTGGACATTTTCGTAGAGGCGATTCGTGTTGTATGCGTAATAGAGGCGCATAGGCGCATTCACGATGGGAAGCATGGCCGAAATCTCACCGCCGACTGACATGCGCGGTATCACGTTGGTGCCCGCGATCGGCCTGATCACGTTGATGAACTGGATCGACTGCCCGCCCTGGCAAGCGCCATTGAAATAGGCTGTGCAGCCATAGAGAGGCGAATTGAGCTGGTCGGCGCCCTCCACGCTTTGCCGCAATTGCGATCGGCGAATCACGGACGTGATGTCGAAGTCGTCGAAGATGGCGAACTGGACCGGACCTGCGATGGGAATCCGGTACTCAACGGTAGAAGTGATCTTGGCGTCGCCGCCCACCGAAACGGGGCGGTAAATCGGGATCGGAATCAAGATGTTGCCCAGTGTGTAGTTGCCCGGATGATGGGAACCGGCGTCCCATCGGGGTTGGTGAGCGTGATGTTTTGCCGTACCGGGATGAACCCATAGGGCGTCGCCGCGCGCACATCGAAGCCGCGCAGTTCATTGTCGCCGCCGGAATAGAAACGGGCGAACGGCGGAGCCACGTCTCCGCTGAAACCCTGGATATAAGAAGCTTGTACGCGATAGCCAAGGACATTACGCCCTTCCGCATTGGGTCGCAGGCCTTTCATCGCGATGTAATGCTTGTACAGCATCACCGGGGTGAAATATCGAACGTTGCCCCACAGGCCCGCAACCACGAGGGCAGCGGAAATATCCGTTCCGAAGCGCGGCCTGAAGACGGATGGCCCGACCTTGTTATAGGAATAACTCAACGAAACCGAGCTGGTGTAAATGCCTTCCAGGGCATTGGCGCCCTGGATCTGGCCGCTGCGGAAGGCGAGCGTTTGAAAGAGGTTAGCGGAAGCCTGGCTGAAGGTCGTGATGGTCGACTTATCCCAGCTATAGGTCAAGCCCACCCGCTTGAAGGAGTGACGCAGCGGATAGCTGACAGAGAAGGTTAACCCCGTCGAGGACTGGTTGTAATTCTGTGTGAGCGATTGCTGAGCAGCCGTCAGGTTCGTGGCTTGCCCGGTAACCGTGGCGTAGTTGCGCGCCGAATTGTAATCCGACTTCCTGGAGAAGACCTGGAAGCCTACGCTGGTTGGCTTGTTGCGCAGGTAGGGCTCATTGAATGCAAAAACCACGCTACGTGCCAGGTTGCCGATATTTCCCTGAAGGCTTAACGTTTCACCCAGGCCGAGAAAATTATTGGTCGAGTAGTTAAGACCGAGGAAAGTGCCGGAAAGACCACTGACGCCGCCGTTCAAGCCGATCGAGTTCTTGCCCTTCTCGTGCACCTTGAGCAGCAGCGACACAGTGCCGGTCTCGTTGTCCGGGTGTATCTCGGTATCCTGATCTACCTTGAGCGGGTCGAAGTAGTCCAACTGGTTCAGGCGCAGCAGGCTCGATTCCCACGAATTGCTGTTGTAGGGCTGGCCTTCTTCAATCAGCAGCTCCCGTCGGATGACCCGATCGCGGGTGATGGTGTTGCCCTGGAACTCGATGCGCGAGACGGTAAAAGCCTTGCCCTCGTCGATGTCGATGTCCAGGTAGACCAGGTGTTTGGCGTCATCGATGCGCGGCGTCGGCACGGCGGTGAAGTTGATGTAGCCCAGCGAACCATACGCCTTGCGTAGATTATCCAGTCCCTTGCCGATGGCGGTCGCGTTGAACAATTCACCGTCTTTGGTGGGGAACTGAGCTCGCAGCGCCTTGACGTTCTGCACATGCGCGTTGCCGGTGAAGGTGACGCCGCCAAGCCGGTAGCGCGCCCCCTCTTCGACGGGAATGCGGATGTCGATGCGCTTACCCTGGCGAGGGCGAAAAGTGAAGAACGACAGCCCGCCTTCATTCCGGATATGGGTGACTGGAGTGTCGACCTCCGCCCGGAAGTAGCCCCGGTCCTGCAGCGCGCGGCGCACCCGCTCCGTATCCTCCTCGAGTTTGCTGGCGTCGTAGGTGCGGGCGAAGAGGTTCTCCAGGAAAATCGAGTGCGGGATCCCCACTGGACGGAGGTTCCTCATCGCCGCGCGTAGCTCGCGCGAACTCACCGCCCGGTTGCCGGTGAAGGAGATATTCCCCACTTTCACCGTGGGGCCCTCCTTGATGATGAAGTTCACCGAGACCGAGGAGGGCGGAATGGTCTTGATTTCCGGCTTTACGGTCGCGAACTGGTGCCCGTGTTCGGCCAGCAGCTCGCGGATCACATCGATCGCCCGCGCCAGCCGGGTGGGATCATAGGGGCTTTCCACCGAGAAGCCGGTGACATGCTCTTTCTTGAAGCGGTCCAGAACATCCGAAGTCGAGACCGAGTTCAGGCCCTTGTAGTTGATCTCGCGGATGGTTGGCTTTTCTTTAACGATGATGTCGAGAACGATGCCCTTGGGGGTATCCTCGCGCGCAATCTGCAGATTCTCGAAGTATCCGGTGTTCCAGAGCGAGTTGAAGTCGCGCTCGATGGTCGCCGGATCGTAGGTATCTCCGGGGTGGGTAAACAGCCTCGCCAGCACCGTCTCTCTGGGAATGCGGCGATTGCCGATCACCCGGATTTGGGTCACAACACCCGGCTGGGGAGCGACGTCCTGCTGAGCCCAGGCAATCAGACTGGAACCGCAAAATAGAAGCAAGCCCACGATCCTGCACATCCGAAAAAAAAACGGCAGCACAGGTTGGTTCTTATGAAACCGGGAGCGAAGGCTCCCTGACACGACGCGAAGAATAGGCACACCCTCACTGCTGAAAATCGGATCCTGCTGGAGGAAAAGGCGATTATATGTGACGGAAGGGGTACTCCCCAACTCCGAGGACTCGTTTCTCACGCCGCCTACCATCCAGGAGGCCCAGTCAGGACAGACACCAGAACTCCTTCAACTCTCCAGCTCACTGCTGGCGAAGTACTCCCCCAGTGAGGAATCCCACGCCACGGAGAGAAAGTTTGGCTTGCAGCAGACCTGGCAGTCTTCCACGTACCGCTGCCGCCCACCTGCCGACTCGTCCACCACGATCTCATTCCACTCTCCACAGCCCGCGCACTGGAAACCCGCTGGATACGGCATCGTCGATCTCACGCTTAAGCAGGTGTTCCTAGTCTATCGGAGGGAAGAGGTTTTTGGTTGGGGTCAGCTTTCGAACTTCCACCAGGGTCGAATAGAACGTGGCCCCCCGGCCCAGGTCGGTGAGACGCTCAGAGGTAAGCGCGTTTACATTGTTTCCCCCTTCGGAGAGCTTGTTCCAGTTGAGGCTGGCCGCTACCACGCCGGCCGGCACGCTGCCGTCGATACGCGCGCGTAGCTGCATTTTGCCCCGCGCATTGTAGATCTCCACCAATTCTGCTTCGCCGATCTGCCGCGCGGCAGCGTCGCTCGCGTGCATGAACACCAGGCCTGGCGATTCCATCTTCTGGTGGCCCGGAAGGTTGGCGAAGGTTGAGTTCATATAGTGGTCGGCCTTGCGGGGCAAAAACTCGAGCGGAAATGTATGCGCATCGGCGCCCCGGCGCGATTCGTCCGGCGGGTGAAAAGTTGGCAGCGGCTCGAGACCCTGCGCAGCCAGCGCGCTCGAATAAAACTCAGCCTTGCCGCTAGGTGTGGCAAACACGCCATCCGCAAATGGTCCGCGCGCCCGCGCGCTGTGCTGCGGACTGCAGGCGTATGCTCTTTTTCGCCTCCAAATCCTGGCGCGTAATGCCTTGCATCGCCGGCGCATTCAACGCCTGCTCGATCAGGTCGTCCACGGTGTCGTGGAAGCAGGGCTCAGAAAACCCCATGCGCTGCCCCAATTGGCTAAAGAGCCAGACGTTGGGCCGGGCCTCCCCCAGCGGCGCGATGGCTTGCTCTGAGAGCTGCAGAAAGTAGTGACCGTACGCTCCCTGAAAGTCTTTGTGCTCCAGGAAGGTGGTCGCCGGCAGCACGATATCGGCGTAGTCGGTGGTGTCGGTAAAGAACTGCTCGTGTACCACGGTAAAGAGGTCGCTGCGCATCAGTCCGCTCACCACGGCGTTCTGGTTGGGGGCAATGGCCGCGGGGTTCGAGTTGTAGACGAAGAGCGCCTTCACTGGAGGTGCATCGAGCTCGGTGAGTGCGTGGCCCAGGCGCGACATATTGACCACGCGCGCCGGGCGCTGCAGTGGGCTCGCCAGCATAAGATCTGGCCGTTCCAGCTCCGCCGTGTTGAACGTGAAGGCTCCGCCGGTGGAGAGCTGCAGTCCCCCCCGAGCTGCTTCCAGGCGCCGATCAGCGCCGGAAGCATGCAAACCGCGCGCACGGCTGCCCCGCCGTTCTGCGAACGCTGCACTCCATAGTTCAGGCGGATCACCGCCGGCGCACTGGTCGCATATTCGCGTGCCAGGCGCGTGACGTCGGCCGCGGGGATGCCCGTTAAACAGGAAACATGCTCTGGTGTGTAGGACGCAACATGCTCGCGCAGGGCCTCAAATCCGTGGGTATGTTGGGCAACATAATCCCGATCGTAAAGCCCTTCGGCGATGATGACGTGCATCAGGCCGAGTGCTAAGGCCGCGTCCGTGCCGGGCTGGATGGGGATGTGCCAGTCGGCCACACGCGCGGTGCGGGTGAGGAATGGGTCGATCACCACCAGCCGCGCACCCTGGTGGCGTGCTTCTTCGACGAAGGGCCACAGGTGGATGTTATTGCCGTGGATATTCGCACCCCACGCGATGATGTACCGGGCATGGCGAAAGTGTTCCGGGTCAGTGCCCAGCTTTGTCCCGTAGACCGATAGCAAGGCATCGGCGCCTGTCGTCGCGCAGATCGTGCGATCGAGCTGCGAGGCGCCGAGCCGGTGAAAGAAGCGGCGATCCATGGAGCCATAGCCAAGCACCCCCATCGTCCCCGCGTAGGAATAGGGCAAGATGGACTCAGGACCGTGCTCCCGGGCAATGAGTTCCAGCCGCCCGGTGATTATGTCCAGGGCCTCGTCCCAGCCGATGCGTTCGAAGGCATCCGTCTCGCGGCCGGAGGGCATTCTCCCTTTGGGTGCTCCGGCCCGGCGGCGCATGGGGTAAAGCAGCCGCGCGGGAGAATATACCCGGTCCAGGTACTTAGCAACCTTGCCGCAGAGGAAGCCGCGGGTCACGGAATGATCCGGATCACCCTGTACCCGTGTGGCCACTCCCGATTCATCGATCGTCACCAAAATGGCGCAGGAATCCGGACAATCATGCGAACACACGGTGTGGACGGTTCTCGATTCAGGCATAAGTCATTGTAGTAGGAACAATGCTCGGTAGTAGGGGCCACTGCTCCAATACCTGTCCTGACCACAAGTCGACGGGTGCCCCATATCTCGCTCGTTTTTCGCGAGATGTGGGAGACCACGAACCTTGAGTCGAGCTTTTGCCGGATCGACGGAAATCGAGAAAACAGCGTTTAGCAAATTGCCAAGCCACGCTTGCTTTATCTTCGATCCATGAGAAAAGGCAGCATCCACCTATTCCTCGCTCTCGCCGTGATGCTCGCGGCTTCGTCACAAGCGGAGACCGCGCCAAAGGCCGCCATTCAACATTTGCTCGACCGACAAGCAGCGGATTGGAACCGCGGTGATGTCGAAGCCTTCATGAAGAGTTACGAAGACTCGCCAACCACCACCTTTGTAGGCCAAACAGTGCAATACGGCTACGCCACGATTCTCGAACGCTACAAGAAGCTCTATGCGACACCGGAGGCGATGGGAAAATTAGCCTTCTCCCATCTCGCGATCCGCATCCTGGATGCCAACTACGCAGTGGCAACCGGCAATTTCCATCTGGAGCGCACTGCGGCTGGTGGCGGCAATGCCGACGGCATCTTCTCCCTGCTCTTTAAACGAGATTCGTCGGGCTGGAAGATCATTCTGGACCACACCAGCCGGATCGGCTGACGCTCAGATCTGCAGGACTTCTCGCTCTTTGTTGCGGCACATCTCTTCCATGCGCCGGATCTCATCGTCGGTGAGTTTCTGAATTTCCTCGAGCGAGCGCTTCTCCTCGTCCTCGGAGATTTTCTTGTCCTTGGCGGACTTCTTGATGAGGTCATTGCCATCGCGGCGAATATTCCGCACCGCGGTGCGATGATCTTCCAGCGTCTTGTTGAGGTGCTTCACTACTTCGCGCCGGCGCTCCTCCGTCATCGGAGGGATAGGAATACGCACAATCTTGCCGTCGTTCTGCGGATTGAACCCCAGGTCAGAGGTGCGCAGAGCCTTCTCGATATCCCCCAGGATGCTGGGGTCCCAGGGCTGAACCAGGATCAGGTTGGCCTCGGGAGCGGTCACCTGGGCCACCTGATTCAGCGGCGTATCAGTGCCGTAATAGGGCACCTTGATCTGGTCGAGCATGTGTACAGAGGCCCGCCCGGTGCGCGTGGATGCAAGGTTGCCGCGGAAATCATCCACCGCTTTTTCCATCCGCGTCTTGAGCTGCTGCTGAATGTCTTTCAGGGCCGGAATACCGGCCATTACCGAGACTGCCATCGTCTTCTTCCTCGATCTTTCAAAAAGATTTATGTAAGCAGGGTCACGCCAGTAGACTGCGCCTGCTCGCGTGCATGGTAGGACGACCGCACCAGCGGTCCCGACTCTACGTGGCGGAAACCCATCCTGAGAGCCTCTTCGCGCATATACGCGAACTCTTCCGGAGTGTAATAGCGGGCCATCGGCAAGTGATCTTTGGATGGACGCAAATACTGCCCAATGGTCAACACGTCCGTGCCAACCGCGGCCAGGTCGCGATAAACCTGCAACAGCTCATGCATCTCTTCGCCCAGGCCGACCATCACGCCGGACTTGGTGGTCATGCGCGGGTCGACGATCTTCGCGTACTCCAAAAGCCGGAGCGTTCGCTGGTAGCGTGCCCCCGATCGCACCACGCGATAGAGCCGCGGCACCGATTCGATGTTGTGGTTCAGCATCTCGGGCTGGGCCTCGACCACAATGCGGATGGCCTCCTCCTGCCCCTGGAAATCCGGGATAAGGACCTCCACCTGGCAGCCCGGCGCCTGCCGCCGGATCTCCTTGATGACCGTGGCAAACGCGCGGGCCCCTCCCAAAACGTCGTCGTCACGGTTCACGCTGGTGATCACAGCATGTTTAAGGTCGAGAATGGCGACCGCTTCGGCCACCCGGCGGGGCTCGTCGAAGTCGATGGGTTCCGGCCTGCCCTTGGGCACGGCGCAAAAGCCGCAGCGGCGGGTGCAGGTGTTGCCCAGCATCATGAAGGTCGCGGTGCGCTGGTTCCAGCACTCGCCAATGTTGGGGCAGTGGGCCGACTCGCACACGGTATGCAGGTTGAGTGACCGCGCCAGGCTCTTCAGCTCGTGGTAGTTTTCACCCACCGGCGCGCGAGCCTTGAGCCAGGCAGGCTTGGGGACGGGACGGCGTGGGCTTGGATCAATCTGGACGAGGTCAATCACGCTGCCTCAATTGTAGCGGTTCACGCACTCTGCAGTTTCGCAATTGGTGTTGACCGAACCCGGATTTCCTGTGGGTCTTTGTGGGGCCACCGAACTGCATGCGGCTTTCCTCGAAGAAAGCCGCACATCGCTTCTCTCAACCGGTAGTTCGCGGCAGGAAATCCGGGGAAGCGATCGGCCTTTTCGTGGTTTTCTCCCAAAGAAAACCACACCTCGCGATCTTTATCAGGCCAGCGTAATTGCGAAACTGCTTTAGCGAAGGCGCCCGGTGACCTCGGGACGCACCAGGTAAAGAAAGAAGATGAGATTGATCACCGCCATCACCACCCATTGGCCCTGGCGGAAGCGAAAAAGGCTGTAGCACCCGAAGCACATGGAGAGAAAGACCGCGCCCAGGGCGAGCGCCCAGCCCCATCGGCGCATGCGAATCAGTCCTAGCCCGGCGGCGGCGAAGACGGTGCACAGGATCAAAATGCCGATGCGAGCTCCCCCTGATGGATAGTGGCCGGTAAACACTCCGGACACGCCAATCAATGCCAGTGCCAACATCCAGACAGAGATAGCCGCCATGCCCGGCAGCGGAAGGTTGCTCATAACGTGTGCAGGTAGGCCATCAGCTCTTCGAACTCCTGATTAGACATTGTATTGCCCATGGGCGGCATCATGGCCCAGCCATGCAGGATCACCGCGCGCACCCGAGTGTCATTCGCCGCGATCCCACTCGTCAGATAAGGCTTGCGAAAGAGGCCCTCGAGGCCGGGGCCGTACAAGCCTTTGTCCGAATCGGCGTAGTGGCAGCTGGAGCATTGGTTGACGAACACCTGCTTCCCGGCGGCCTCCTGCGGGGTGAGAGCACGCACCGGCTTGGAGGGTGAGTGCTTGCAACCACAAGCGGCCAGCAGCCCGATAGCAAGAATCAACAGCTGGTTGTTCCGAGAGAACATCTTCAATTGGCCCCCGCGATCGCGGCTACGATCTTGTCCATCGCCGCGCGGTCCGCGGGCAGGGATGGAGAGTGATCGGTGCACATAATGGAAAAGGCGACCGTCTGGCCGCTGGCAGCAACCAGGTAGCCGCTCAAAGCACGTGCTTCGCCCAGCGTGCCGGTCTTGGCGAAGACTTTGCCATCGAGCGATCGCTGCTTGAAGCGGGCGGAGAGGGAGCCATCCACTCCCCCCACGGGCAGGGAAGTGCGGAATGCTTCGCCCCAGCTTTGCCGCGCTGCGTAGGCGAGCAAAGTCGTAAAGGCCCGGGGTGTGACCAAGTCCTGGGGGGAGAGCCCACAGCCGTCGTAAAGCACAAAGTCGCCTGGGGCGATGCCGGCTGAAACCAGAAACTGGCGCACCACCCGCGTGCCTTCGAGCAGCGATCCATCCGAGCTTTCGAGCTTGCCCAGAGTTCTGAGAGTGATCTCGGCGTGCAGATTCTGGCTGACCTTGTTGGTCACCACCAGATCGTCGCCCAGCGGCGGCGACACATGGGAGGCGAGCAGAAACGGCCCCACGTTTGCAGCCTGCACATTCTGAATAGAGATGGGATGAAACACAATAGGCTGCTGCTGATCGGAGAGAAAATTGCCGGTCTCGGTGGACAGGCGATGTTGCGCCCGGGCGTTCCCGCTGACCTGGACCCCACGCGCAAGGAGCATAGCCCGCAGAGCCCGTGCCGCATAATCGGCGGGATCATCGATAGCCAAAGCGGCATGCAGGCCTTGTTGGCCGAGGGGAGTCCGTCCAAAAAGCCGCACTGTCATCGCACCTGGAGAACGCTCGATGCCCGGCTTACCCGGATCGCCCGGCGGTGCGGTGGTGAGCGAATTTTCCAGCGTATAGTAAGCCGTTGCCGGGAGCCAGGACGCCACAGCAGGTTCCCCCACCTGCGTCGCCGGCATGGCGTTCAGGTAGACCTCGTTGTCGTTCACGCTGAGCGCCGAAGCCGGGGCTCCGTAGCCCCACTGCAGATCATCCCAACTCCAGCCCGCGCCGTAGCGTTCGAAGACAAACCAGGTGTCGTCTCCGACGATATCTCCGCTTATGGAATGGACTCCGTGGCGAACAATCTGATCGGCCATATCCTCCAGCGCCGCCAGCGGCGAGCCAGTGCGTTCGGTCTTGAGCCCAAAGGGCATTGTGCGGGCTGACATGTTGGGGTCGCCCACCCCAAAGATCGTGACATCGCCGCGAATCTCTCCCGTCTGGCTGACCGGAGCACTGCTCGAGATCAGCGTGGTGAAGGTGAGCCCACTGGGCAACAGCGAATACGCCGCTGAAGTGGTGAGCAGCTTGGCGTTCGAAGCTGGATTAAAGTACTGGCCGTCATTCAGCGCGTAGAGTGAGCTGCCGCTAAGCGCGACCACAGAGATTCCCCAGTGCGCCTGGTTGACTCCCGGATCCGCGAGAATACGGGCTACAGCCTTCGGGAGGGGAATCTTGCGTGCGGCCGGGTGCTTGGCCGGGGCCGCCGCGATCGTTCCGCCGGAGAGCAGGGCCAGCAACAGGAGGAGAAAGGGGGAGCGTGTTCGCATGTCTCTGCGCGGAGTGTACCTCACGCTCTTTGGGCATCCTAGAATGGACAAAGATGCCCTTTGCCAAGCGGTCCTGCTACGACTGGAAGCTGCGCACACAATCCATGCCACTAGGAAAGCGAACCCTGGTGATGGGGATAATAAACACTACCCCGGACTCATTTTCCGATGGTGGCGCCTTTGCCACACCTGCGCAGGCGATCGAGCATGCCTTGGCGATGTTTTATGACGGGGCAGACATGGTCGATGTCGGCGGCGAATCTACCCGGCCTGGAAAGCGCAAGCCGCTGAGCATCCAGGAGGAGATCGACCGGGTCATCCCAGTGCTGGAGGGCGTACTACGTCATCGGCCGGAGTCCATTCTCTCTATTGATACCTATAAATCCGCGACCGCTGCCGCCGCCCTCCGTGCCGGAGCCGAGATCGTCAACGATGTCAGCGGACTCTCCTGGGATGGGGAAATGGCCCAGGTCTGCGCCGCGGCCCGCTGCGGAGTGGTGCTGATGCACTTGCAAGGCCCGCCGGGCGGGTGGCAGGAATTGCCCGCCATGGATGGCAAGGAAATGGTAGGCGTGGTTAAGCGGGAGTTGCGGCAGCGGCTGGAGCAAGCGCAACAGGCGGGAATCCAGCGGGAGAGGATTGTTCTCGATCCCGGTTTCGGCTTTGGTAAAACCGGCGACCGGAATTACTCCTTGCTTGTGGGTCTTGAAGAGCTGGGCTCCCTGGGACAGCCGCTGCTCGCCGGTGTCTCGCGCAAGTCATTTCTGGGCCGAACCTTGTCCACCCTCAATCAGGGAGGTGCTGTGCCGGTGGCGAGCCGGGGAAATGCGTCAATTGCCGCCGTAACCGCCACCATCCTGGCCGGTGCACACATGATCAGGGTGCACGACGTACGTCCTGCCCGGGAAGCAGCAGCCATAGCCGATGCCGTCTTAGCAGCTGCCTATGCCTGAATCGGGTTGCTCGGAAAAACATTTCCACGAAAGGTCTTAGGTCGGGAAAGGCGCACAGCAGGTCCCTCGGCTCCCTCCGGATTTCCTGTCAGGCTCAGTGGCGTCGTTAAACCTCGTGCGGCTTTCCTTTAAGAAAGCCGCATACGTTGCCGTTGGTTAGTGCAGCGTGTAGGAAATCCGGAGTCCGCTCGGGATGACAAAGGGGAGGGTAGGGCTCACCTGAGCAGCCGTTTACAGGGGATGGACAGAGCCGCAGGTGATCTGCGATTTCATCCCCCATGGGTGGGCCAAAGGCCCATGACCACTCGGTCGAAAAACGTTATCATCTGTCGCGATAAGTCCCGAAGGGACGGCTGAGAATGACCCAGGACGTCAGTCCTGGGTGAACACGGACCGCACGCGAACGCACGGGTGGGCCCCTCTCTCTCGTTTTTCGCGAGATATGGGATGCCACGACTCTCGATCCCGTTCTTTGAACCAGCAGCCACTGTGGGATGAAGTGCTACCGATCTTAGTGCTGGTCGTCCGACTCGTGGTTGTGGGAGATGCGGCTGGCTTCAAAGCTAACGATTCTCCACTGGCCCATCCGATTGCTGTAAACCCGGGTATAGCGGAACCGTCCGCTAATATCACGGTCGCCATTTTTCCCCACCAGGTCGGCCTTCGATGTAACGACCGCCGTGTCCCCATAGATCCGTACTTTGATATCGCTTAGATCGAGCTGCGTGATGTGCAGTGATCCGCTGCGGCGCCGGGTGAGTTCATCTGCTTTGGTTTCCAGGGTGCCGTTGGCGCTAATGCCCAGATAGTCATCGGCCAGCAGGCGATCGACCTCAGAGATGTTATTGGAAAGCTGAGCCTGCCGCCAATCCAGCTCCAGACCTTCAATCTCTTTGTGAGCATTCTCGTGATGAGGAAAAAGGGCATGCGCCTGGGTTGCACACGCGGAGAGCAGTATAAGGACGAAGAACAGTCTGCCGACCGTGGGAAACAGCCAACGATGCTCGGAATGAGCGCGCATAACCGTACCGGATGTTAGTCCGCGTCCGAATAATGAGTCAAAATTGAAACTCCAGAGTGCCAGTTTTCGCGGTTGAACGCAATGCCCAGGGGCTTAGACTGCAAGCCCCTCGGAGCGCCGGCGGAGACGAAAGCGCTCCTTAAACTAGGTGGGATGCCGAATCAGCCTGCCAGGTTCGCACCCATCGCTACGGAGTGCCCTGGAGGTAAGAGGGTTTATAGCGGTTCCACGATAGGTGTAACCGGTGAAGATGATTCAGACGGGGCTTTTCTCCAAGAAAAGACCCACCTCGCTGAGCCCGGATGGGGCACAGTGATCGTGGAACCGCTCTACACAACCGCGGTTAGATTCTCGACCTCTCGTTCGCGCATAAGCTGAAAAAGGCCGCCCACAGCAAATTTCTTAAAGTGGGGGGTGGTGCGGTGAAACTCACTCGCTGCCCGGTCACGGTACTGCTCGTAGATCACGACCACGGCTGGGTCGTCCTCGACGGTGTGCGGGACATAGCTCACGCAGCCCGGCTCCTGGCGCGAAGCGAGAGCCAATTGGCGCAGAATATCGCTAACGTTTTCACGGTCTTCGGCGGCGAATCGCATGCGTACGATAAAGCTGACCATTGTGCCTCTAATTTATCCGGAAATGTCTCTGAAAAAAACTAGCCGTAGGGCACTTGCCACCCCAGTCATCCCGCCTGCCCCCGCCTGCCCCGGCTTGCCGTGGGGCTTGCCGTGGCGTCATCCGTGGGAGTGCATCCAGTCCAGGGCTTCGGAGAAGCCGGGAAGAATCATAGTCTGCTCCCGATCCGGCCCGGTGGAGACCATGCCGATGCGAGCGCCGGACTCTTTTTCAAGAAAACGAAGATATGTCTGCGCCGCTTTAGGCAGCTGCTCAAAATCGGTGATGCCTTCGGTGGAAGACTGCCAGCCCTCAAGCTTGGTGTAAACCGGCTCAATCGTGTCAAACCCGCTGACATCCGCCGGGATGGTGTCAGAGAGCTTGCCGCCCATGCGATAGCCGGTACAGATCGGGATCTCCGCCAGGCTATCCAGAACATCCAGCTTGGTGACCACCAGCCATTCCGTGCCGTTGATTTCGCTGGAATAGCGCAACAAGGGCAGATCGAGCCAGCCGCAACGGCGAGGCCGTCCGGTCACCGCTCCGTACTCCTGCCCGCGGGCGCGCAGCAGATCACTGGTCTCGCCCCAGATCTCTGTCGGGAACGGGCCTTCACCCACCCGCGTCACATAGGCCTTGGTGACTCCAATCACCGTGCCGATTGCGGTCGGTCCCACACCGGTGCCGATAACGGCGCCCCCGGCGGTGGCGGAAGAAGAGGTTACAAAGGGATACGTACCGTGATCGATATCGAGCATGGTGCCCTGGGCGCCTTCAAACATCACGCTTTGGCCTTTGCGGATCGCATCGTTAAGCAGCGCCGCTGTGTCGGCAACAAAGGGCCGCACGCGCTCCGCCGCCTCGGCATATTCGTCGTACATCTTGATTGGGTCGAGCGGGTCGGTTCCGAAAAGCGCGTGGGCGACGGCGTTCTTTTCATTGCAGGCATTTTCAATATGCGTCTTGAGCAAACTCCGATTAAGCAGGTCAATCACCCGCAGGCCGCTGCGATGCATCTTGTCTTCATACGCCGGACCGATGCCCCGGCTGGTGGTGCCGATCTTCTGCCGCCCGGGAGCATTCTCCGACGCCAGCTCGATCATGCGATGGTAGGGAAGAATCACCTGCGCCCGGTTGGAGACAAAGAGCTGCTCATCGACGTTCACTCCCAGGTCGCGCAGCTTGCCGACTTCCTTCAGGAAGGCCAACGGGTCGAGCACCACACCGTTGCCGATGACCGCCCGGCAGTCGGGACGCAGAACCCCGCAGGGCACTAGTTGCAGGATGAACTTTTGTCCCCGGATGATGACGGTATGCCCTGCGTTGTGGCCGCCGGCGTAGCGCGCCACCACGGCAAACCTATCGGAAAGAACGTCGACGATCTTTCCTTTTCCCTCGTCGCCCCATTGGGCACCCAGTACTACCGCAGTCTTAGCTCGCATGAACTCCCATCAATTTCGTGTGACGCACCCTTCCCCTGCCGGCTCGGCCCTTTGATCAAACTTCGTTAAACCTGCGCAGGGAGTGGGTGGAAATATTGCTGATCGGTCTGGCGCGACGCCCCGAATTTCCTGTGGAGCTTGGCCGGAATCAATAAGCCTCGTGCGGCTTTCCGTGAAGAAAGCCGCATACGCGGACTTGTCTAGAGCCGCGTACAGGAAATCCGGGCGGCGCAGCCTGTTCCGACTCTTGATGATATAACGCCTCAGGGTAGCGGCCAAGCACCTGCGACAATGACAGAAGATGAGCCATGCCGGAACTGCCTGAGGTAGAAACCATCGCGCGCGGGGTCGATGAACGTCTCCGCGGGGACCGCATTGAAACTGTCTGGTTCAGCGAAAAGCCGGAGCCCTTTAGTTCTCCACCCCAGCTGATGGCGAAGGAGTTGCACGGCCGGCGCATCGACCGCGTCCACCGCGTTGGCAAACACATCGTCTTCGATCTGGCGGATCGCCCAGCTGCATCTCATGGCCTGCAATGGATCGTGCACCTGGGTATGACCGGACGCCTGCTGGTCGCCGATCCTGCTACGGCGCTTCCCCCGCACACACACGCCGTTCTGCATCTGAAATCGGGTAGAGAGCTCCGCTTTGTGGACCCCCGGCGCTTCGGACGCATGGCGCTCCACGGCGTTGCCTCCAAGAAAACAAAACCCAAGCGCTTCGAGGGAACCGGACAGGAGCCTCTAAGTATTTCGCCCGACGAGTTCGCCGCCCTTTTCCGGCCCCGCCGCACCTCTATCAAGGCTGCCTTGTTGAATCAAAAACTCTTGCATGGAGTGGGAAATATCTATGCCGACGAGAGTCTCTTCCGCGCCGGTATCCGGCCCCGCAGGATGGCTCGCCACTTGAAGCGGGCGGAACTTGACCGCCTGCACGCCAGCCTGCAGAGCGTCCTCAGGGAAGCCATCTCGCTGGGTGGCTCATCCGTATCCGACTACGTGGATGCCGCCGGCGTCGCGGGCTTCTTCCAACTCGAGCATCGGGTCTATCTCCGCACCGGGCAGCCATGCCTGGTGTGCGGAACACCGATTCGACGCATGGTCCTGGCTGGCCGCGGCACGCACTATTGCCCCCGCTGCCAGCGCTAGGTGCCCCAGGTTCCCCAGGCTATTTCTATGAATTCCAGAATGATTGTTTGGGCGCGCCTTCCATAAATCGGAATCTGCGCCCTGGGACAAGGAGCTAACTAACTGATAATAGGTAACATGGCAAACGGCATGTCAACTGCTAATAGGAAGTGTAGCCAGCGACGCACGTGGCTCGCAAAATGCGAGTCCGGCGCTTCAGATCCGGCGAGCAGAGTTAGGTTCCACTGGGACCAGCCGCAACCGGAGCTTTACATCCCGCAGACGTGCGCTGCCGGGTTAACCCTTGGGAGGCCAGTGACTGGCCATCGTTAAAGAAAAGCCACTCATCTGTGGCTTTTCTCTTTCTAGCTGCATTTTCTGCCTTGTTTCCTCTCTTATGGCCCAACAGTAACCCCCCTACTCTGACTTCCGGTACGAAGCTTTCGAATAGCACTTGCTCTCGGGCAGGGTATCTGTGTATTATCGGTTTTGCCTATCGAGCGGCTGAAGCCAGATCTCGTAGTGAGTCAAGCTCGCCGCAATTCTCGAGAGTCAATAGGGTTTTTCTGCCGCGTCGCACCTGCTGGCCCAAATAGCGCTGTTCGTCGCCGGGTCAATCAATGGCGGTACAGATAACACCAGTACTTTGTTTGAGAGATCAAACCATAGGTTCCACCCCCAACCGTATCTTTTGGATAAGTTCCTTTTGAGTGCGTGGGACGTGGCCGCTGGCCATCAATCAAGTGGAAACATGAGTTGCAGCCTGTCTCTGCCTTCCCCGGTCCGAGGTAGGTCGCAACTGAGCAAGCTGCAGGAATTGCCAACGCACCGGGATGTGCATGCATGACAACAGAGCAAAATCAACCCCAGGCTCAGCCGTCGAATCAGGCCCAGCCTGCAGGTCAAACTGAAGGGCAAGGGCATCGTCGCCGGCGCCGCAGACGTAAGGGATACGCGAACAACCAGGCGAAGGGCCATGCCAATGGCGAGCCTGGGGCAGGCTCTGGCCAGAGCCACCCGCCCAAGAAGGCCAAGGCCAAGTCTCCTGGCCAAAATCGCTTTATTGCCAAGAACGGCAATGGCGGCAATGGCAGTGCCCATGCGGCGATGAACAATGGCGGCAGTGGCGGTGGCCGGCGCAAAGGCAAGCAGCGCCGGCAACAGACATTCGTCGGCCCCATGGATCACAGCTATCGCGTGGTCAACGGCAACACTGCCGATGCGCCTCATTCTGCCGCTGAGTTTCGTGGCAACGGACACAACGGGCATTACGTGGATACCTTGCCCAAGGATCCCGTCGTTGCCCCCGTACGGGAAGATGCTCCCGTTCGCATTTATTGCTTCATCGAAGACCTCTTCTTCCTCGCCAAGATTCAAGAAGCGGCACGCAAAATAGGCGTGAAGGTCGCCTTCGTTAAGGCGGATAAGGATATTGTGTCGCGCCTGGCGGATGTGCCCGAGGGGAGCCGGCCATCACTGATCGTCTTCGACCTGAACAATGTCAGTGCTAAGCCCCTCACCCTGATACCGCGCCTCAAGAGCAAGCTGAAGCGCGGCACCTCAGTAATCGGTTTTCTCTCTCATTTGCAGGGCGACCTGAAGGCGAAAGCTGTGGAAGCGGGCTGTGACATGGTGATGCCACGCTCCGCCTTTTCTCAGAACCTGCCGAACCTGTTGCGTCGCCACGGACTCGATGCCGAACTAGAAGCGGCCGAGGCCTAGAGAAATTCGCAGATCGGTCCCACGGCACGTGGGGGCCAACCGGAGGCAGAAGGGCCTCTGGCCCACTCGTACAGGGTGGGATAGATCCAAATCTGTCGAACCCTGCTTCTCGTTCCCTCACAACTGACGGGTGCCCCACATCTCGCTCGTTTTTCGCGAGATGTGGGATACCACTGCTCTTTCCCTCTGACTTTCGATTCATCCGACGGACTTAACGGTCAATATCGGTGGTATCCCACATCTCGCGAAAAACGAGCGAGATGTGGGCACCCGTCAGTTGTGAGGGAATCAGAAGCATCAAACCGCGGTCAGTCCTCCATCGCACGTATAAAGCCCTCCAGTGCAATACGAGGAGTCCTCGGACGCCAGAAAGACAGCGATGCCTTCGATATCGCAGGGCCTCCCCAAGCGCCCCATCGGCACCGCTTCCCTGTATTGCTCTCGGGTTACTTCGTCGTCCAGCAGGGGAGCATTCATCGGTGTATCCATCGTGCCCGGGATCAAAATGTTTACCCGAATTCCATCTCGGGCGTACGCGGCCGCCATCACCCTGGTGAGTCCATAGATCCCGGCTTTGCTGGTACTGTAGGCGGTTAGATTGGGCGCGCAGCCAGTCATCCCAGTGGGTGAGCCGAGGTTAATGATCGATCCACTGCCCTGTTTGAGCATGAACGGAATCACGTGCTTAGAGCACAGGAAGGTGCCCTGCAGATTCACCCGCATCACCTGCTCCCAGAGCTCCAGGCTCAGTTCATGGGCCCGTGCATCGCGGTCGTGGAAGAGCACCGCAGCGTTGTTGTAGAGCACATCGATTCGTCCAAATTGATCCCATACGGATTGCAAAAGGGTCGTCACATCACGCTCTTCTCCCACATCCGTACGGACGAAAATCCCACGTCCCCCATCCTTGCGAATCTGTTCGGCCACAGCGGCTCCGCCGGATGCGTTGGTGTCCGCCACGACCACCGTCGCGCCCTCACGCGCGTAGCGTTTGGCCACGGCACGTCCTAACCCCACGGCAGATCCGGTGACGACTGCCACTTTTCCTGAAAGTCTCATGAGTCCTATCGGTCAGCCGGCCCGGGCGTGGCCACCGACGCGCTACCGCTTACCCAAAGCAGAGTATTCGAGATGCATTCTTCGCGTCTCTGATATTCAGGCAAACTTTTTGTTGCGGCAGCATGATCGCCTGACAACCAGGCACGACCGGGGTTTTTCAAGATTCATTCGTAGCTTTCTTATAGCCAGCTCGCTAACTTCATAGGACTATGAATGCACTCAGGTCGGACGGGCCTGTCTAGCAGGCCGAAGGGTTTCCTACGAAACTTAAAGATCGAGTAGCGCTGGTGACGGGTGCCGCGTCGGGCATTGCGCGCGCTACTGCGCAACGATTTGCCCGCGAAGGTGCAAAGGTGATTGTAGCGGATAGCAGTCTCCCCGGTGGCCTGGAGACCGTTAAGGTGATCGAAGCCGAGGGCGGCTCGGCGAGCTTTACTCAAGTAGACGTTTCCCAAGCGGAGCAAGTGAACCGGCTGGTCGAGGCCATACTCAACCAGCATGGGCAAATCGACGTCCTTTTCAATGGTGCCGCCATCCTCTTCTACGGCACGGTTCTGGAAACGGCGGAGGAGGCATGGAACCGCATGCTTTCGATTAACCTGACCGGGACCTTTCTCTGTTGCCGGGCTGTCCTTCCGGGCATGATTAAGCAGGGCCGCGGATCGATCATCAACATCGCCTCCACCACCGGCGCTCATGATGCCTGTGCTCGGGCGGTGGCTTACGTGACCTCCAAGGGGGGCGTGAACATGCTGAGCCGTGCCATGGCGATCGATCACGCCAAGCAAGGCATTCGCGTGAATGTAATTTGCCCCGGTCCCACCGACACGCCGATGTTGCGCAACGCAATGACACCTGAACAGCTGGAGGCCTTCGCCAGGACATTTCCCATGGGCCGCCTCGGGCTGCCCGAGGAAATTGCCGCCGCCGCCTTGTTCCTGGCTTCCGACGACGCATCATTTGTAACCGGGTCAGTGTTGTATGTCGATGGTGGGCAGACAGCAGAGGTTTAGCTTTTTGGAGGAATTCTATGATCTTCGCCGGTGATCTCGGTGCTCCGGAGGGACCGGTTGCTTTGCCCGATGGCACTTGGCTGATTGTAGAAGCCGCCGCTGAGCGCGGCTGCGTGAGCTGGTTAAGCGCAGACGGCCGAAGCAAATCAGTGATCAAGCAAACCGGCCGGCCGAACGGCTTGGCGGTCGATGCTGCCGGCGTCATCTGGGTAGCCGAATCCAAGGTTCCGTCTTTGCTGCGGCTGACCATGGACGGAAAATGCGAAGTGGCAGCCGATGGATGCGAGGGAGAGCCCTTCTTGTTCCCCAACGACCTTTGCTTCGGTCCGGATGGCGCCATCTATCTAACAGATTCCGGGGTGCAGATCGAGAACTTTGCGCCCAATAATCAAATTCGTTCGGATTACCTGGACCTGCATTACGACGGCCGGGTATATCGCGTCGATCCAGGCACCGGAGCGGTCACGAAGGTGGATGAGGGAATTCTGTTCACCAACGGAATCGCCTTTGGTCCGGACGACATGCTCTATGTGGACGAGTCAGTCACCGGCAATGTATTCCGCTATGGATGGCAGGACGGTGAGCTGCGTGCTCCGCGCGCTCTCTTCGGAAACGTGATCCGCGCCGATGCGCCGCCGGGCTGGAAGGGACCCGATGGCATGGCCTTCGATGAGAATGGCCTGCTATACGTCGCCGTCTTCGGCCAGGGAGATGTCGCCGTCCTGGGGACCAAGGGTGAAGTCGTTGACCGTATTTCTACTCAGGGCCAACTCCCGACCAATGTGGCCTTTCGCTTTGCCGGGGCAGCACCGGCTTCACCTGACCGAATTTCAATACGGGCAAATGGAAGTCTTTCCCGTGAGCTGTGACGGTTTTCCCTTGTGGGACGGCGTGAAACGAAAGAGGCTGTCCCAGTGAGCGTGCCTACAGCAAATCCCACTACCGGCGCCGAAGTTCCCCGCTTGCGCCGGGTCTTGACGCTTTGGGATTTGATCTTCTATGGAATCGTAGCTGTCACTCCGAGCGCCCCGGCGACCGTCTATGGGCTGGCGGAGGTGAAGTCGGGCGGATACGTGGTGGTTACAATTCTTGCCGCCATGGTAGCCATGGTGTTGACGGCCATCAGCTACGGCCGGATGGCAGCTCTTTATCCCTCGGCCGGCTCGGCCTACGCCTATGTGAGCCGTGGGATAAATCCCTACCTCGGGTTTGTGGCCGGATGGGCCATGCTCCTTGACTACATGCTTATCCCGCTCTTCTGTACTCTCTACGGCACGCTTTCCCTGCAAAGGGCACTGCCGATGTTACCTTTCCCCATCGGCGCACTCTTCTTTGCCGGCGGCATCACGCTGTTGAACCTCCGCGGGATTCGATCGACGGCGCTCGCCAATCAAGCGCTGTTGGTTTTTATGGGCATCGTTCTGCTGAGCTTCATCGTGCTGGCGATTCGCTACATCGCTATCCGCCAGGGTTTCCTGGGATTGTTTTCTATCCAGCCGTTCTACCGGCCCGGGACCTTTCATGTGCGCGCCATCGCCTCGGCCACATCGTTCGCGGCGCTGACTTATCTCGGCTTCGACGCCGTCACGACCATGGCCGAGGATGTGAAGAATCCGCGCAAAAACGTCTTGCTCGCGGCGGTTTCAGTTTGCCTGTTCACGGGTTTCTTCGGGGGATTGCTGGTGTATCTCGGCCATTTAGTCTGGCCCAACTACAACACCTTCACCAACATTGATACCGCCTTCATCGACGTTACCGGCCGCGTCGGCGGGGTTGCGCTGTTGAAGGCGACGGCCCTCTTATTGGTTGTGGCCAATGTAGGTGCGGGGCTTACTTCCCAGGTGGGAGCGGCAAGGTTGCTCTTTGGCATGGGCCGGGAGAATGTGATCCCGTCCCGCTATTTTGCCCGTCTCCACCCCGTCCGCAATACCCCGGATATCAACATTATTCTGCTCGGCATCGTGGCTTTTATCGGCGCCCAGGTGATCAGTTATGAGTTGGCCGCGGAGCTTTTGAACTTTGGTGCATTTTTGGGCTTTATGGGAGTCAACCTGGCCGTCATCTGGAAATTCTGGGTGCACAAGGCGGATGAGAGAGGCAGAAACTTCTTCGTCGATGTCGTTCTGCCAGCGCTCGGTTTCCTGTTCTGCGCGGTCATCTGGGTGGGGCTGGGCAACAAGGCCAAAATTGCCGGTTGTATCTGGCTGGTGGTTGGCTTCTTTGTGTTGGCCAGGCAAACGGGATGGTTCCAGCGTCCGATTGTGATGTCGGATCCCTCTTCTTACGAATAGCGAAAAGGTCATTTGCATGCGCATGAAAAAATTCATCAACGATCCGAAGAATCTGGTCGCGGAACTACTGGAGGGAATGGTCCTGGCCTTTCCCGATAAGGTTCAACTGACCAGCCGCAACATCCTGGCGCGCGCCGTGCCGAAAGAAAAAGGCAAAGTGCGACTGCTGACCCTGGGTGGAAGCGGACATGAGCCTGGCCTAAGCGGATTTGTAGGCAAAGGCATGCTCGATGCGAGCGTCGCCGGTGACATCTTCGCAGCCCCTGGAGCGCCCCGCTGCCTGGAGGCAATTCGCAGCGCATGCGCCGGAGGCGAGAGTGCTTTGTTGGTGGTGCTGAACCATGCTGGGGATGTGCTGTCAGGGAACCTCGCCATGGAGATGGCTCTGCGCGAAGGCTGCAAGATCGAAATGATCCTCACTCACGAGGATCTGGCCGGCGGCCCAAATCCTGAGGATCGCCGGGGACTCGTCGGCTTCCTTCCGGTGTACAAGGTTGCCGGGGCGGCGGCCGAGCAGGGCGCATCGCTCGCTGCATGCCTCGAGATTGCGCTGCGCATGGAACGGAATATGCGTTCCTTGGCAGTCGCAGTCAACACCGCCACCCACCCTTCCACTGGTCAACCTATCTTCGAGTTGGGCGATGACGAGATGGAGATCGGCATGGGCCAGCATGGCGAAGCGGGCACTGGCCGGATGCAGCTGAAGTCCGCTGACGAGACCGCCGAGATCATGCTCAATATGCTGCTGGAAGATCTGAACATCAAGAGCGGCGAAGAGATTCTGGTGCTCATCAATGGCGCCGGCGCGACCACCCTGATGGAGATGCTGATCGTCTTCCGCCGCGTGGCGCAACTTTTGACGGCAAAAAAAATCAAGCTGGCGCGCAGCGCCGTGGGAGAGTTCATCACCACCCAGGAACAGGCTGGTTTTCAAATGCTGATTGCGCGCATGGATCCGGAGTTGATCAAGCTGTGGGATGCGCCGGCAGACGCTCCATTTTTTGTGAAGCAATGATTGAGATTCCAATTTCGATGACCGGCAATATCGGAAAGACGGAGTTCGCGAACATGTTTGCCCAGGCCGCGGCCTGTATTCGCAGTGAGCATCAGCGATTGACGGAATTAGATTCCATCGGCGGCGATGGAGATCACGGGACCACCATGCTTCGCGCCGCAGAGCAAATGGAAGATTGGACCGATATATCGAACACGCAGAGCCTCGCGGATTCTCTCAAGGCTGCGGGCTGGCGAGTGCTCGGTGTCGATGGAGGAGCCTCCAGCAGTCTTCTCGGAACATTCTTTGCCGGGCATGGGTGATGTTGTGCTCGCTGGGGATGCGATGAACTGCAACGACCTCGCGCAATCGCTTCAGGCGGGTCTGCGCGCCGTGTCTCGGCAAACCAAGGCTCGGCCCGGCGACAAGACGATGATGGATGCCTTGGTTCCAGCAGTCGACGCGGTGAGCGCAGCTGCCGGCGCCGGTAAGAGCATTCCGGAAGCGCTGGATGATGCCGCCTTGGCGGCAAAGAGGGGCGCAGACTCGACCCGGGACATGGTTGCCCGCTATGGCCGAGCCAGATCTCTGGGCGAGAGAACGCGCGGCCATCCGGATGCGGGAGCGACTTCGATCGCTCTCATCTTCAGAGGATTCAGGGAAGGATTAGAAAAGGGAGCGTTAGCAATGGCTGATCTCGACAACTTACAGGACGGAAAAAACTACTATCTCGATGTACCTCCACAGAGCGCCCCGAGCAGGCTCAAGGGGAGCAATGCGCTTGATTGGGGAATGAAGAACCGGCTGGCGCGAATCTTTGATCCGCACGATGCGCGCACCGTAATGCTGGCCATCGATCACGGTTACTTTCAAGGCCCGACCACCGGGTTGGAGCGCATTGACGTCACCATCGTGCCCTTGATCGCCTATGCCGACGCGCTCATGGTGACGCGGGGTGGCTTGCGCAGCTCCATTCCCGCGGAGATTGCAAGGCCGGTCGTGCTGCGCTCGAGTGGCGGCCAAAGCATCCTCAAGGAGCTATCGAACGAGCTGGTCGCTGTAGACATCGACGATGCCATTCGCCTCAACGCCTCCGCCTTGGCGGTTCAGGTCTACATCGGCGGCGTGCACGAGCATGAGTCGATTGGCAACCTGGTCAAGGTGGTCGACTCTGGCAATCGTTATGGCGTTCCCACGATGGCCGTCACCGGCGTGGGCAAAGACCTGGTACGGGATGCCAAGTACCTCGGCCTCGCCACCCGCATATGTGCCGAAATGGGAGCGCACTTTGTGAAGACCTACTTTTGCGAGAAAGGCTTTTCTCGCGTCGCTGCGGGCTGTCCGGTTCCCCTGGTGATCGCCGGGGGAAAGAAGCTACCGGAACTCGAAGCCCTGCAGATGGCATGGCAAGCGGTGAATGAAGGAGCCGCGGGGGTCGACATGGGCCGCAACATCTTCCAGTGCGACGCTCCGCAAGCCATGATTCAGGCCGTGCGCGCAGTTGTCCATGGCGATGAGACGCCCGAGAAGGCCTTTGACCTCTATCTCAGTCTTAAATCGGTACCAGCAAACAGGTGAATGATGACCAAGAAAAATACAGTCCAGGTAGTCTGCGTCGCGGAGTTTTATGCCTTGGAAGGCAAGACAGACGATCTCGTCGCTTCGCTCCACTCATTGATCAAAGCAACAACTGCGGAACCGGGTTGCATCCGCTACGAGCTGAATCAGCGCGTGGATGATCCTCGTTGGGTGAGCTTTGTGGAGAAATGGAAAGACCAGAAGGCCTTCGATGATCACTGCCAGATGTCCTACATCACCCATTATTTTAATGATGTGCGGCCCCAATTAGTAGAGAAGTTCGAAGTCAAGCTCTACCAGGAGATTCTGCCATGAGCGGTTCATGCTCTTATTCGCAGCCTCTGTTGTTCCGATGAATCCCGGTCGATTATTTCTACGGTTGCGACGGGACGTATGGTATATCAGGTGTACAGCGGCCATTAACAAAGAACTAGGTAAGTAGACCGAACCATGGGTTAGTACGGTGACGCAACCATGAACTTACATACTTTCTTATAGGGAGTACGCCATGGCGAAGTCGAAGAGATCTTCCGCATCGAAAACTCATATGGAAAAGTACGATGCTACCGGACAACGTCCGCGAGCGCATCTGAGGACTGGTCACGTGCATGTTCCCAGGAAATCCTGTAAAGATCACTTCAGCGTCATTGAGCCGCAAATCAATGCTGAGGGCGTTCACGTCTGGCCCTTCGATGTGTCTTGTCCGGTTGATGTCTTATTCCTGACCGAAGACGGCCAGCACAGTGTCAGAATGAATCGACACGGCTACTTCGAGATCTTGTATCTATGCTCGGGCTCGGCCAACTGTCATATCCAGGACCGGCTTCTTCCCTTCAACGAAGGGGATCTGGCGATAGTGGGAAGCACGCTTTACCACCGTGTGGAGTGCGAATCGTCGAGCCCGTTGACGATTGCCGCGTTGTTCTTCGAGCCCGACCTCATTCGCTGTGAGGGAGGCAGCGACAGCGCTGAATATCTCACGCCCTTTCTCCTGCAAGACTCGGAATTTCCTCATATCGTGCCCGCTGAAACGGGAATTCCCAACCAGGTTCTGGAACTGATGCTGAGGATCCGTTCTGAACTGCCGCCTTTGTCGCCGCGGGGCAGGCTCGCCGTCAAGACCTATTTGAAGATGATTCTGATGCTGCTGGTAAACCGCTATGCCTCTTATGCAGGCACGGTGGAGACCTTCCAACGCCAACAACGGGACCTCGACCGGCTTCTGCCTCTTTTCCGATTTTTGGGTGAGAACTGCGGCTGTGCGATTCAGGTGAAAGAGGCGTCTCGGATCTGCGGCATGAGCGAATCCCATTTCATGAGCTTTTTCAAACGCGTGACTGGCCTCTCTTTCATGAAGTATCTCAACCACTACCGGGTGGAGCGTTCTCAAGTGTTGCTGGTGAACACGGATGAATCCATGGCAAGCATCAGCCAGGAAATGGGCTTTTGCGATCAGAGCTATTTCGGGACGGTCTTCCGCCGTCTGGTAGGCATGACGCCCGCTGCTTATCGCAGACGTTTTCGTACCAGAAACGGCTCCGGCCGTGCGCCGATCAGTCCCGCGCCTCCCATCTGGCCCGCGAAAGCCTCCTTGGCAGGCGCGCCGCGACCCAGCACGATCGGATATCAACCGGCAACTCGCCGCGCTTCACGACAAGCCGGCAATCAGTCAGACCTACTTCTACTAAAGTTGGCCCACCCAAGATGATGAAAATCGCGGGATAGTCGAATGCTTGCCGTAGGCGCGACCGATCTACGATTCTTTCAGCCACTAGCCAATTCCTCATGGAAGCGCGGCCTACCTTTCGTCATCCCGACCGGAGCGCAGCGTAGTGGAGGGACCTGCTGTGCGCCTCTCCCAAACACAAACGGCGGGTGCCCCATATCTCGCTCGTATTTCGCGAGATGTGGGATCCCACGGACCTTTCATCCACTAGCCAATTCCCCATGGAAGCACCACCCTACCCTTGTCATCCCGAGCGCAGCCGAGGGACCTGCGGTGCGCCTTTCCAAAACGCAACTGCCTAAGGAGTCCGTCTTTCTGCCGCCGACCAGGTAGCAGTAAGCCCGTCTACTGAACCACCAGCATGAGCTGTAATCCCGACTCAAGCTGGAGATTCTTCTTTGCCGAAACGAACGTAGACACGGCCGCTGGTCCGTCCTCGATCTGCAGCGTAACTCCGGGCAATCCGATCACTGATCCTGTGTGGGCCGCGGTAGCTTTCCCCTGTGTACTCCCCGCATTGCCGGATAGGGCGGATTGAGTTCCGACGGGATTGTTGACCAGCTTCGGAGAGTCTTGTACGACGTTGTACGCCTGGCCGTTGAGCGGGTGGTCGTACGGCAAAGGGCCTGCGGAAGGAGACACCATCTTGTTGTTGCCAGATGCCCCAGCCTGAGCGGATGCCATGGCCGAGACAACGGAGAGCTGGAGCGGAAGCTTCACTTTCTTCTTCAACTCCACTGCGTCGAATGTGACCGCGATCGAGGAGATGTGCTGGTCGCTGGAATCCGCGTCCACCTTCACCACGTGACCCACTAACGTCGAACCGGCAGGAATGACTGTCCCATCTTTAAGCGTTAGCGGCGTCACGGTCTGCGCGGTAATCGGGTCATTGGGCTTCGCCTTGTTGGCCTTTAAGGTCGTCTGCAACCCGGCCTGTACCTTTAACGAATTTGCATCAGACGCAGACGGGGCCGCCGTCTGAGCCCAAATAGGCGACAGGCCCAAGCTAGCGAGGAGGGCGGAGGTTGCGATGAATGATTTGTACATAGTCGACTCCGGAGGTTGAAGAAATCGGCGGGACGGCCACCGATCGAGCTTTTTGACTGGATCAAGATACGCCCAGTTTCCTCCGCGCGCGATCCTTTTCGATTTCTCTTGAGAGAAGAAGGGTATCAAGAGTGTTGGGGACTTAGAGGACCGGTCGCCTGGGAGCCGGTCGAAAAATGCGCCAAAGTCTCAGTGCCGCAATCATTTCGCAGTTTGAAAACCTTGACTCTCCCGCTAACAATGCGGCTGTTCCCTATAGAAAACTTCCCTGGTTCCCGTAGGTTTTTTCCAATAAAGAATCATGGGAATTCACTATACCGGCTTGTAACACCGGCTCAACATTAACAACAACTCAGTTGTTTGGCCCGAGCACGAGGACGTCGCGTTCCGCACCACCTCTATGCTCAATCACCATCTTGCTGTGTTCGTCGCTGCTGCCGGGCTTGGCCGCAGCGCTTATAGGACCGCCGGGCCAAATTCAGGAGGCGTAACACTGTGACTCAGAAATCAGACGTTTCCAACATGCGTTTTCAAGCTTTGCTCACGACACTATTCCTTCCCATCCTGATGATTTGCTTTACCGTGCTCTTCACCGGCGCCCGATTGTATGCCCAGGCGGTAAACGGCATCGACGGCACGGTCACGGATCCGAGCGGGGCGATCATTGTTGGGGCGAATGTCACCGTTACAAACGATGCCACCGGTGTAACCGCCAAAGCTGTAAGCTCGTCAGCCGGCACCTTCACGCTGGTAGGCCTGAGTCCCGGCGACTATTCCGTGGTCGTGGACGCACCGGGATTCAAGACCGTCAAGACCACCCTCACCGTCGAAGTTGCCAAGATGTCGAGCACCAGCTTTCAAATGTCGCCCGGAGCCACAACTGAGACGGTGCAGGTGAAAGAGGCTGACGTGCTGCTAAACACGACATCGCCTGCGATCGGTACGACCCTGGAGCCGGAGTTGATTAAGAATGCTCCTATTGAGATCAATGGCCTGGCTCGGCAAATCGACTCGTTTATGTTCCTTGCTCCCGGAGTGCAAGGGAGTACGACCTCACACAATATCAATGGCGGCGTCACCTTTGAAAATGAGGTGCAATTCAACGGTGTTCCGGTGGCATTTGTCGACTACGCAGGAAACCAGACGTATATCAATCCGCCCTATGAAGCGATCAGCGAGTTTCGCGTCAATAGTTCGACCTTCGATGCCCGCTACGGGCTGGGGCAGGGCGCCGTCACCTATAACATGGCATCCGGAACCAACGATCTGCATGGAGATGCATTCGAAATCCTGCGCAATCAGTTGTTCGACTCCGCTGGATTTTTCCCCACCTACTTCGGTCCGAAGGGAGATCCGGCTCCGCCGATCGATCAGCAAAACAACTATGGATTCACGGTCGGCGGCCCAGTAATCATCCCCAAGCTCTATAACGGCAGGAATCGCACCTTCGCCCATTACAGTGCGGACTGGTTCAGGCAGAACCAGGCGCAGAACGCCATTGGGACCGTACCTACGCAGGCCATGAAGAACGGCGACTTCAGCTGGTTTTGTCGATTCTACCGGGACGCAAATTCCCATATACGACCCGCAGACAGGCAAGCCATTTCCTGGCAATATCATCCCCCAGTCTCGATTCAGTCCTCTCGCCACTTCGCTATTGCCAAGCATCCCTAATCCCGACCGTACCGGCATAAATTTTGGTTTGCAAAGTAACAAGTCGCCCGCCATTCCTTCCGTGGCGATCAACCAATTTCTCTGGGCCTACACCATCGATCACAATCTGAACGACCGTCAGAATATCCACTTCAGCCAATGGCGCGACCGGGTGACTGAGCCTAGCTTTCACTGGCGCCGCCACGATCGTGCCCTTCAACAATCCATTGCAGGATGGAGTCAATAACGTCCAGCTGGGCAGCGGGTTTCTACTCAACTATGTGCAAACCCTCAACCAGAACCTGGTAGTGACCGCGGGTGCGGACTGGATTGGCTACATCACCGACCAGGACAACGCCAACAAGAATGTCAGCTTTGGCGCCGTGGCTGGCGGCAACACCTTCCCGCTCATCAATTTCGATGGCCAAAATGTCCCTACCTCTTGGGGGGTCAACGGGGGTTCTTATCTCGAATGTTGCGCGGGCGGACTTACCGTAGCAAAAAACCGCAGATTGGGGCTGGTCTTCGTCAACAACTGGCTGTGGACTAAGGGACGCCAGACCTTCAATATCGGGGGTCAGTTTCGTCGCACCTACCAGGACATTGTTAACTGCGACTTTTGCAGCGGCACCTTCAATTTTAGCCAGCGAACAACATCTACGCCGGATTCAACCGATCCAAATTTCGGCACCTACGGCAGCTCCTTCGCAAGCTTTCTTCTCGGCCAAGCGGATGCGAGTATACGGGTTCTTTCCGATGAACTGTATATGCGTAACAAAGCGTTTGCCTTCTATGTTCAGGACGATATCAAGTACAACAATCGCCTGACCTTCAACGTCGGCCTCCGCTATGACATTCTGGTTCCGTTCACGGAAAACAATAACAACATCATCTTTGTGAATACTTCAACGCCCAATCCCGGGGCTGGGAACCTGCCCGGCGCGGCTACCAAATTCGGCAATTGCACCGGATGCGCGGGGGTCAATCGCGCTGCCATCAGCTGGAAGAACTGGCAGCCCAGGTTGGGCTTTGCCTACCAGCTGAACTCGAAGACGGTGCTACGGTCTGGCTTCTACTACACTACTCTGGATGGCGGCGCCTACGAATATGGCACGTCCCAAAGCGCCTCGTTCATGGGGAGCTTACTGGCTGGCCAATATCTGCGTGCCGCGACCGGTAGCAGTGTTCCGGGCTACGGAAGCTGGGATACCCAAACGTTGCCCTTGCCGCCAACGACTCCATTTAGTCCTACCATCGGGAATGGAGCCGTCATCTTCAATTTCCCGTACAAGAATCGCCAACGGCCACCGCTTCTACCCAATACGGTCAAGGTTGGCGTGGCCCCATCGGATGTTGCCTGGAGTTTCGGGGTTCAGCGAGAGCTGCCATGGAACATGTTCCTGACGGCATCCTATGTCGGCAACCGCGCCGTTCACCTTCCGGCTACTTTGGAACTTTCCAACCAGCCCAACCCGTCGGTGCTCCAATATGGAGCTCTCTTGGGAGAGAACATCCTTTCTCCTGATGTTGTCGCCGCCGGTTTCACCGAACCCTATCCGGGGTTTGCGCAGCAGTATGGCGGTTCGGCGATTCTGGAACAGGCGCTGACTCCTTTCCCTCAATTCGGCGGGTACTTTCCTGTCTATGAGAGTGACGGCACTTCCTTTTACAATGCAGCCCAGATCCAGGCAGAGAAGCGGTTTTCCAATGGCTTGAGTTACCTGGTCAGCGTCACCCTGGGCGCAAATGATCGCCAACACTGCCATCGGATCTGCGCCCTATTCTCCTAACGGATTGAATGCATATAACCCGAAGCCGGAATTCGTACGCTCCTACATCGACCAGGCGTATGCCACCAGCTGGGTCGCCACCTATCAGTTACCGGTCGGTCCTGGACAAAAATATTTCAACAACAAAGGCATCACTGGCCAGCTGATAGGTGGTTGGCAGATCAGCGGAATCCTGACCTATTCCGGCGGCAGCCCGATGGGCGCATCCAACAGCTACAATCCCCTGCTCGTGAATAGCTTCGATCGGCCCAATATTGACCCCAGTGTCAAGCTGAAAACCTATAGCTATAGCAGGTCGAAGGCCTACTTCACCGGTAAAGCGTCGACGCCGCCGGTTCAATATCCCACCAATGCCTTTATAAATACCGGGCCATGGGCCGTGGGAAATTCGGTGCGTGCCTATCCTGCGTTGCGCAGCCCGCCGTTGAGAATTGAAAACTTCGATGCCATCAAGTCCTTCCATATCACAGAGGGCATAGTGGCAAGTCTGCGTGTCGATTATTTCAACGCCTTCAATCGAACCCGCTTACAGCAGCCCGATAACAATTCGCTCGATTCCACATTCGGTCAGATTACAAATCTGAGCTCACAGATCAGTAACCGGCAAGGACAGGCAACCTTCCGAGTGGATTTCTAAAATCTGCCGCACAGAATGAATTTGCTGACGTTGCACCCGCGAGACCCCGAAAGACGGGGAATCGCGGGATGTAACGCAGCGAAGGATTAATGTAGCGAAAGCACAATGAAAACCAATCTTCTCTACAAACCAATCTTCGGCGCCATGCTCATGGCGCTTCCCTTGCTCACCTCTTGCAACCAACAGAAGACCCCGGTATCCGAAGCAACGCCGGAATCCCCAAGACCTCCAGCGCAAGCTGCGCCCGTCTATCCAGTCAAAGTCAGCGCCAACCACCGCTACCTGGTCGACCAGAACAACACTCCATTCCTGATCGTCGGTGATACGCCGCAAGGTTTGATATCCAGGCTGAACGAAAAGGAAATCGATGCCTTTTGGGCCGATCGTCAGGCCCACGGGTTCAACACCATGGGGTGGGTCGACGTACTCTGTGGCGGCCGGGACTTCATCACCAACACCTACGCCACCACCCCTGACGGTATTCGTCCCTTCACCGGCGTTCCTCCACGGCAAGGAAGATCACACCGAGTATGACCTCTCCAAGCCCAACGAGCCCTATTTCGTTCGCCTGGACCATATCGTCGAGCTCGCGGCGAAGCACAACATACTGATCTTCATCGATCCCATCGAGACGGCAGGCTGGCTTCAGACGCTTCGCAACAACGGCCTCAAGGCGGCGACGGCCTATGGCGAATACCTCGGCAACCGCTACAAGAAGTATCCCAACGTCGCCTGGCTGAACGGCAACGATTTTCACGGTTGGCAGAAAGAGAGCGATGACGCGCTGGTCAGAGCAGTAGCCAAGGGCATCAAATCTGTCGATCCCGACCACATCCAGACGGTAGAGTTTGACCCGCCCTTTGGTTCCTCTCTGGACGATCCGTCATGGTCAGCGATCATTGCAATCAACGGCGCTTACGTATACGGACCGACTTATATCCAAGTGCTGCATAACTACAATCAGACTCCGGTTATGCCCGTCTTCCTGATGGAAGCGCACTATGAACTTGAGGATGTCGGCCACACGCCGGATTTCGGGACGCCGCTGGTGCTTCGGCGTGAAGAATATTGGGCCATGCTTTCAGGCGGCAAAGGACAGTTCTACGGCAACAAATACACCTGGTCCTTCAAGGACGGATGGCAGAACAATATCGACACCCCCGGGGCAACGCAGGTCACTATCTGGAAGGACTTCTTTTCTTCTTTGCCGTGGCAGGATCTCGTCCCGGACCAGGACCATTCGGTAGTAACTGCGGGGTTTGGAACCCTCGGCGACATGGAAACCCGGGTCAGCAAGAGCGATTACGCTACCACCTCCAAGACGCCGGATGGCGGGTACGTGGTCGTGTATATGCCGAGCTCACGGACAATTACTGTCAACATGACGAATCTCAAGTCAAGCGCCAGCGGCAAGTGGTTCGATCCCTCCAACGGCGCCTACACCTCGATCGCGGGATCACCGTTTGCCAACAAAGGAACTCAGCAATTCACTCCGCCCGGAAACAATCACGCCGGTGACAGCGATTGGGTTCTGGTTACTGGACGCTTCGAAATAAGGGATTCATGAAACGGCTGCGCTCATCCTGATGCTGCTGGGTTGGTGCGCGAACGCACAACTCCTTCAGTCCCACTAGCTATTTCCTCCTGGAAGCGCTACCCCACCCTTGTCATCCCGAGCGGACTCCGGATTTCCTACGCGCTGCACCAATTAACGGCCACGTATGCGGCTTTCTTTGAGGCAAGCCGCACGAGGTTTGCCGACGCCGCTAAGCTCTGACAGGAAATCCGGAGGAAGCCGACCTGCACTGAGCGAAGCCGAAGAGGGACCTGCTGTGCGCCTTTCCTGAACGCAACTGCCCCATGGGTCGCTGCGTTCTCAAGTCGTCTGCGCCCGGGTGGGATACGCTTGATTATGTCCGAACAAGGGAGACGGTCATGAGAGAGCGGATTTTAAGCCGCACGCGGTTGGCAGTCGCCATCATAGGTTTATAGGGCGGCTACCGCGCCTGCCGGCGCAGCAAAAACCGGAGACTGTGCAGCTCGCGGGCCTGAAGCAGCCGGTTGACATTCTGGTAGACCACTGGGGTGTGCCGCACATCTACGCGAAGAATGAGGCGGACTTGTTTTTCGCCCAGGGGTTCAATGTCGCCCGCGATCGCTTATTCCAGATAGATCTTTGGAGAAGGCGTGGCCTGGGAGAGCTGGCGGAAGTCTTCGGGCCGCAATTCGTCGAACAGGACAAGGCCGCGCGGCTCTTCCTATATCGCGGCGACATGAAGAGGGAATGGGCGGCATACAGCCCGGACGCGGAAGCGATTGCCGCGCAATTTGCCGCCGGGATCAATGCCTACATCCACTGGCTTGCGGCGCATCCGCAGCAGATGCCATACGAATTCAAATTACTCAAATACCAACCAGGTCTATGGTCGCCGGAAGACGTGGTGCGCATCCGGATTCACGGGCTGGGTGGAAACCTTCTTAAGGAAGCAGAACGCGCCGGGGTGGTATGCATCGCCGGCTGGAAGGCAGAGGAAATTCGTCAGCGCCTGGAGCCGCCTTGGCAAACCACCGTGCCTGAAGGTCTGGATCCCTGTTTGCCGAAAGATGTACTGAAGGTCTTTTCCATGGCAACATCCACCGTAAGGCTCGCGCCAGGCGCAACGGCCGGCAGCTACACGCTGGCAGCATCCGAACCTGAAGCCCCGAACGCACCGTCTTACGGGAGCAACAACTGGGTCATCAGCCCGCAAAAATCCGCTACCGGACGAGCCATCCTGGCCAGTGATCCGCATCGTGACTACGTGCAGCCCAGCGTCCGCTATCTGCAGGACCTCAACGCGCCCACACTGCACATCGAGGGCATGGGAGAGCCATTCGCTCCCGGGAGTCTCCTTCGCCCACAACGACTGGATAGCCTATGCCGGAACCGTCTTCTGGATCGATCAGGAAGACCTATACGTGTACCAGCTGAACCCCGCAAACCCGGAGGAATACAAGTACCAGGGAAAATGGGAAGCCTTCCGCAGCGTGCATGAAGAGATCAAGGTCAAAGCCCAGCCCGCAGTCGCGGCCGAATTAAAATTCACCCGCCACGGGCCGGTCATCTATGTAGACAAAGAAAAGAACAGAGCCTTCGCCATAAGGACAGCCTGGTCCGAACCAGGAACATCGCCGTACTTCGTCTCCGTAGCCGTGATGCGGGCGCGGACGTTTGCCGAGTACGAGAAGGCCGTGGCCCATTGGGGCAAACCGCCCCTGAACCTTGTTTATGCCGACATAAAAGGAAATATCGCCTGGACGCCGCGAGGCTATGCTCCCATCCGGCCCAACTGGGATGGCTTGCTGCCGGTGCCTGGAGATGGCAAGTACGAATGGTCGGGAACATGGAGCGGAGCCCAATTACCCCTAAGCTACAACCCGCCCAGCGGCTATCTCACCACATCGAATGAGATGAACCTGCCCGCGGACTATCCCTACAAGCAGAGAAAGCTGGGGTTTGAGTGGTCAGATCCTTCCCGGCATCAGCGCATTGACGAGGTCCTGTCTCAACTTCCCAAGGTCTCGCTGGAAGATTCGATGCGGCTGCAAAATGACGAGCTCTCCATCCCTGCGCGAAGGCTGTTGGCGCTGCTGCGCCCGTTGACCAGTGACGATCCGGAGACGCAAGCGGCACTGCGGCTGTTACAGGGATGGAACGCGCGTCTTGATTCGAGTTCAGCCGCTGCCGCATTGGAAGAAGTGTGGTTCACGCGCCATCTGCAGCCGGCCTTCAAAACGGCAGTGCTGGGCAGCCAGGCGGCCAAACTCTTCGATGCGCCCAATACTCAGGTGCTCCTGGAGTGGCTCGAGCATGCCACCGCGCAGCAGCGGGACAAGCTGTTGCTCACAACTCTCGCGGCAGCCTATGCAGAGATGAAAACGCTCCAAGGTCCGGACCCTGCCCAGTGGACCTGGGGGAAGCTGCACCACAACTTCAGTGAACATCCTTTCTCCCGCGTGGTGGATGAAGCAACGCAAAAGCAATTGGATGTCGGACCGCTCGAAACCGGCGGCAGTGCATTTACGGTGAATGCATCGTCTTACCGCGCGCGCGATTTTCTGCAATCGGGCGGCCCTTCCGTGCGCATGGTGCTCGACGTGGGGAATTGGGACAACTCGCGCGCAGTGAATTATCCCGGAGAATCGGGCGATCAAAACAGTCCGCACTACCGCGATTTAGCGCCTATGTGGGCAGCCGGGCACTACTTCCCCTTGTTGTATTCCAGGCAGGCGGTAGAGAAGGCAACGGAAAAGCGAATCCGTCTTGTGCCCACCGCAGATGTGCGCTGACGAACATGCACGTCCGAAAGCGGACACCCCTATCGCCGAAGAGACACCTCCAAGCATCGCTAGGGCAACAGCTTAGAAGCTCCCTCACACGGCCACTCAATTGCACACATAATTGGGGCACGGAGGATCTGCGTAATGACCACAGGCTTTCTTAACCAGGACGTCGCCTATGCTGTGCGGCAGTTGCGTAAGACCCCCGGCTTCACCTTCTCTACTGTGCTTACGCTGGCTCTGGGCATCGGCGCCAACCTCACGGTTTTTCTCCTCCTCTACGGCGTCCTGCTCCGTCCCTTGCCGTTTCCGCATCCCGAACAACTGGTCCGGATTGAGCGTTCCTATCCCAGCGGTGCCGTCGTGCCGACTTATTCCGCCACCATAGCGCTCTTCATGCGCCGCACCAGCCGACAGCTTCGATTCCGTCGACTGCCTACGACTACCTTCCCAGCAATGTAAATCTTGTCCAGGATGGCGAAGCGATTCCTCTAAAAGCTCTGCGTGCCACCTCCGATTTCTTCCGCGTCTTTCGCTATGGAGCCCGCAATCGGGCGCGGCTTTCAATGCCCAGGACATGATCCTGAACGCACCGGGAGTTGCGGTGATCAGCGACGCACTCTGGCGTCAACGCTTCGCTTCCGATCCCAACATCCTCGGTAGGGCCATCATTCTGGGCAACAAACCCTTCTCCGTCATCGGAGTGGCGCGCCCTGAGTTTCGTCTCGACGCGAAAGCGGACGTATGGATACCGCTTCAGATCGTCGAGAGCCCCCAGAGAGCGCGGCAACAATTACAACTTTGTCGCCCGCCTGCGCCCCGGCGTCACCCGTCCCCAAGCGGAAGCCAATCTCAAGAACGTGCTTCTTGCAGCTCAAAAGCACCTACCCCGAACTTTGGGACCAGTTTGAATCAGTCCGCGCACTCGATCTCCATGACTCCCTGGTCGGCGATATTCGTCCTGCGCTCGAAATCCTCATGGGCGCCGTCGCGCTGGTTCTGGTAATCGTCTCCGCCAACATTCTCAGCCTGTTGCTCACTCGCTCCATCGCGCGCCGCCGCGAAATGAGCCTGCGCGCCGCCCTCGGCGCATCAGGCTGGCGCATCCTGCGCCAATTGCTGGTGGAGAACGCCATCCTGTGCCTCGCCGGCGGCATTGCCGGAGTCGCTCCTAGCGCAGTTGGCCGCTCCTATCCTCTTGCACCTTGAGCCCGTTGGAATTGCCCGCACTTCAGCTCCATGCAGATTGGCGCCCCGGCCCTGGCATTTGCCGCCGCGCTCACCCTTGGCTGCGCGCTGCTCTTCAGCCTCGTACCCGCCTTTGAAAGCCGCAGTACCCAGCTGACTGAGTCGCTGCGGGTCAACACCACCCAGATCACCGCCGGCCAGCCACCTCGCGCAAAAAGCCCTGGTCGTCAGCGAAGTCGCGGTTTCCCTGGTGCTGATGGTCGCTGCTGCTCTCTTGCTTACCAGCTTCTGGAAGTTAGTTCATACGCTCAGCCCGGCTTCGATACCACGCAATGTCTTCGACCTTCAAAAACGCCTTCACCGATGAGCAGGCCCCGAGCAGCGCCTTGCTCGGCCAGCGTCTGGACGATCTCTCGGGCCGGCTCGAGGCTATCCCCGGCGTCGCTTCTGCGGCTGCGGTTTCCAATCTTCCCACACAGTTGGTTCCCGATCTGTCCTTCGACATTCTCGGCCGCAGCAAAGATCGCAAAGATGCGTGCCGGCGAGGAGAAATACATCGCCATCACTCCGCACTATTTCGACGCACTTCGCGTTCCCATCGTCTCTGGCCGGTCGTTCACCCAATCTGACAGCCACACCTCCACGCCCGTCCTGATTGTTAACCAGCAGCTTGCCCGCACCTATTTCAAAGAATGAGAATCCCATCGGCCAGCACATCCAAATCGGCGCCATGATGGGTCCCGGCTTTGAAGATCCCGTTCGCGAAATCGTTGGCGTCGTCGGCGATATCAAGCAAACCGGGCTCGACCAACCCACACCGGGGATTATGTATCTGCCATCAGGGCCAACTTCCTGATCAGTAGACCCAGATGGATAACGGTCTACTGGGAATGAGCTGGATCGTGCGCACCAAGTCCGCTCAGGTGGATGTTGCCACCGCCGCCCGGCGCATCTTCATGGACAACGCGCATACTCCATTGCTGAGCGTCGAACCGCTCGACGTGGTGGTCAGCGCATCCGTGGCCCAACAGCGCTTCAGCATGATCTTGCTCTCCGCCTTTGGCCTTATTTCCCTCGTGCTTGGAGCCGCCGGCCTCTACGGAGTCCTGTCCTTCGCCGTCGCCGCGCCAGACCAAGGAAATCGGGGTACGCATGGCCGTGGGCGCGCAACGGGCAGACATCATCCGTATGGTGCTGCGCGATGCGGGAAAACTGATTCTCCTGGGCCTTGTGGTTGGCGTGATCGGGGCACTAGCCGGAGCGCATCTACTGCAGAGCCTGGTCTTTGGCATCGCGCCGCGAGACCCGCTCACCCTGGCGTGCATGTGCGGCGTACTCTTGCTCACCGGCCTGTTCGCGGCCTGGTGGCCGGCAAGACGTGCTGCCGCAACGGAGCCAATGCAGGCCCTACGGGCTGAATAACCCGCGGTCTGCGGAAAACTCATGTTTGTATCAGGGCACGACTCTAGCCGGGCCGTAAACGCTTGAGAATAACGTTGGGCTTTAGCCCCTGAGGTTTTGCTTTCCAGCCCGGTGCAGGTTTTTCCGCAAGCTGTTTCAGCCCTTCCTCCGACCATGTGCGTTGCTGAACATACGCGTCCGAAAGCGGACACCCCGTATCGCCAGGACACCCTCAGAATCATCGCAGGGCCAACAGCTTACAATCTCCCTCAAGACGGCCACTCAATTGCACGCATAATTACGCTAGCCGGAGGCTCTTCGTAATGACCACAGGCTTTCTCAACCAGGACGTTGCCTATGCCGTGCGGCAGTTGCGTAAGACCCCCGGCTTTACCTTTGCTACCGTGCTCACGCTGGCACTGGGCATTGGAGCCAACCTCACCGTCTTCCTCATCCTCTATGGCGTCCTCCTCCGTCCACTGCCGTTCCCGCACCCCGAGCAGTTGGTTCGCATCGAGCGGTCCTATCCAAACGGCGCCGTCGGGCCGGCTTATTCCGGTACCGTGGCCCTGTTCATGCGTCGCACCAGCCACAGCTTTGAGTCGGCGGCGGCCTACGACTACATTCCCAGCAATCTGAATCTTGTTCAAGGCGACGAAGCGATTCCGCTCAAGGCGTTGCGCGCCACGTCCGATTTCTTCCGCGTCTTCGCGATGGATCCCGCAATCGGCCGCGGTTTCAACGCGCAAGACATGATCCTGAACGCACCGGGAGTCGTGGTGATCAGCAACGCTCTTTGGCGGGAACGTTTCTCCTCCGACCCCAATATCCTCGGTCGAGCTATCACTCTGGGTAATCAGCCGTACTCCATCATCGGGGTGGCGCGGCCCGAGTTTCGTCTCGATGCGAAAGTCGACGTGTGGGTGCCGTTACCGATTGTGGAGAGCCCCAAAGATCAGAGCCACCAATACAACTTTGTCGCGCGCCTGCTCCCCGGTGTTACCCGTGCCCAGGCACACGCCGATCTCGAGAACGTGATGCTTCAGCTCAAGCACACCTACCCCGAACTTTGGCAACAGTATGAGTCGGAAAGCGTGCTCGATTACCATGACTCTCTGGTCGGCGATATTCGCCCCGCCCTCGAAATCCTCATGGGAGCCGTAGCGCTCGTTCTGGTGATCGTTTCGGCCAACATTCTCAGCCTGCTGCTTACCCGCTCCATAGCACGCCGCCGTGAGATGAGCCTGCGCGCCGCCCTGGGAGCATCCGCTTGGCGCATTCTGCGCCAACTGCTGGTTGAGAACGCCATCCTATGCCTCGCCGGGGGCATTGCTGGAGTCGCGCTCGCGCAGCTGGCCGCTCCTGTCCTCATGCACTTGAGCCCTCTGGAACTCCCCGCCTTCAGCTCCATGGAAATCGGTGCACCGGCCCTGGCCTTCGCTGCCGTCCTCACCCTGGCCTGTGCATTGCTCTTCAGCGTGGTGCCCGCGTATGAAAGCCGCAGCACGCAGCTGACTGAATCCCTGCGGGTGAACACAAACCAGATCGCCACCGGCAGGCACCTTGCGCAAAAGGCCCTGGTGGTGAGCGAAGTCGCAGTCTCGCTGGTGCTGATGGTTGCTGCTGCGCTCTTGCTTACCAGCTTCTGGAAGCTGATGCACACCTCGCCCGGTTTTGACGCCCGCAACGTCGTCACCTTCAAAAACGCCTTCACCGATCAGCAGGCTGCAACCAGCGCATTGCTCAGCCCGCGCCTGGATGAGCTCGCCGGTCGCCTGGAGGCCATCCCGGGAGTCGCTTCGGCGGCTGCCGTCACCAGTCTTCCCACCCAGCTGGTTCCCGATCTGCCGTTCGACATCATGGGACGTGCGAGCAATCGCAAAGACGCTTCCGGCGACGAGAAATACGTCGCCATTACTGCGCACTATTTCGACGCCTTGCGCATTCCCGTCCTCTCTGGCCGAGGGTTCACCTCGTCAGACAGCCACACCTCGGCGCCGGTGCTCATTGTTAACCAGCAGTTTGTCCGCAGCTATTTCAAGGGCGAGAACCCTATCGGGCAGCACATCCACATCGGCGCCATGATGGGCCCTGGCTTCGAAGACCCCGTTCGCGAAATCGTCGGTGTGGTCGGCGATGTCAAGCAAACCGGGCTCGACCAAGCCACTCCAGGGATCATGTATCTGCCGCCGGGCCAAATTCCGGATCGCATGACCCTGATGGGCAACGGTCTGCTGGGTATGAGCTGGGTGGTGCGGACCAAGTCCGGACAGGTGGATGTCGCTACTTCCGCCCGGAGCATATTTATGGATAACGCGCATACTCCGTTGCTGAGCGTTGAGCCGCTCGACGAAGTCATCAGCGCGTCGCTGGCTCAACAGCGCTTCAGCATGATCCTGCTCTCCTCGTTCGGTCTTATTTCCTTGGTGCTGGGAGCCGCCGGCCTCTACGGCGTCTTGTCGTTCGCGGTCGCGCGCCAGACTAAGGAGATTGGCCTCCGTATGGCGGTTGGCGCGGAGCGGGGAGACATCATCCGCATGGTGCTGCGCGATGCGGGAAAGCTGATTCTCCTGGGCCTTGTGGCTGGCGTGATCGGGGCGCTAGCCGGAGCGCATCTACTGCAGAGCCTGGTCTTTGGCATCGCCCCGCGAGACCCGCTCACCCTGGCGTGCATGTGCGGCGTACTCTTGCTTACCGGCCTCTTCGCGGCCTGGTGGCCGGCAAGACGCGCTGCCGCAACCGAACCGATGCAGGCCCTACGGGCTGAATAAGCTCTAACCGGGAGGCCAACTCATCGCTCGTCCGCCCAGCAGGTGGACATGAAGATGATCGACCGTCTGGCCCGCCATCGGGCCCGGTGTTGATGACCGTGCGGAAGCCTTTCGAGAGTCCTTCGCTCTTGGCAAGTCTGCTGGCAACGAGATGAAGGTATCCAATCAAATCCCGGTCTGCGGCCTCTAACTCAGCCAAAGATGCAATGTGTTTGCGCGGAACGATCAATATATGCGTCGGCGCCTGGGGATTGATGTCTCTGAACGCGTAGGTCAGGTCGTCTTCAAAAACCTTCTTCGAAGGAATCTCGCCGGCGATGATTCTGCAGAATAAACAGGCCATGTCGTAATCATCCTACTTGCTGAAGTATCGTGGGTGACCGCCTGGCTTCCAGGGATCGTAATTTGCAGCGAATGCCTCGCGCTCGGCGATCGGCGGATGGGTGTAGGTCCAAAAGACAACCAGTGGCGAGGGGTAAGGGTACTCAAGCGATTGCTCCCCCAGGCGCTGGAATGACTGCGCATCCACTTTCTGCGGGTCGGCGACTATGCCGTGGACCACCTCGATTCCGAAGACATCCGCCTGGTGCTCCTGAGCGCGGCTGATGCTGTTGCCGATAGGCTCGGCGACGAACGAAAGCACAGACAGCGCCAGCAACAGCACTCCGGTTGCGGCCCAGTCTTCGACCGAAGCGATATGCCAGCGCGGCCCGTAGCGCCCGATCAACCAATCCACAAAGCTGGCGCCGATCCATAAGAAGAATAGAGACAGCACCGCTCCCATGGCGAGCCCGCGCTCGATATGGTGCAACACGTAATGGCCGAGCTCGTGGCCAAAGACCAGCAAGATCTCATCCGGAGGGGAGCTCTTGATGGTATTGTCCCAGACCACAACGCGCTGCGAGGAGCCGAAACCCGTCACGTAGGCATTCGAGCTGGTGTACTTTTCGCTGGCCTTCATCAGGAACATGCGTGCGGGCGGAATGGAAACTCCGGTCTTGGAGACCACTCGTTCCAGTTGCTGCACCAGCTCGGGATGAGTCTGCGCCAGGGGCTCAAAGTGATTGAACATCGGGTCGATGACCAGGGGCAGCACGAAGACGACCAGCACCTGCATGGGCAGCGACAAGACCCACAACCATAGCCACCAACGGGCCGATCTCCTAATAAGGATGAAGACCACCGAGAGCACAAACGTTCCGGAGACCAGATCAAGCAGCAGTGCCTTGCCCCAGTCCGCAAACCAGCTGCCCCATCCCTGGATCGACTGACCGTAGCCGAGCGAGATGTGGTGGCCGAGGATGGCGAGTGGCAGGTGCGCCAACGAGAGCAGCAGCAGGATCACGGGCGCGAAGCAAAACCCCTGCAGCCATGGCTTGCGTGTAATCGCCGCTGCCCACGCGCCCAGGCCGGCGGCCCAGCGAAAATTAAGCACCGCGAGCAGAACGAGAATGCTCCAGAGGGTTGAGCCGAAGTCGAGACCGGTGCGCCAATAGTAGAGCGACCGGGCCTTTTCCAACACCCCAGGCGGCAGTGCGTACACCAGCTGAGGATCGGTCATCTAATCAAGCCGAACCAGGTACGCTTCGCCTTCACTGGGCTGCAGCTCGCGGGCAATCTCGACCGCGCGCCCTTTGTCGTCGTCCGCCGGGCGGATGCGCACCCAGTGACCAGTAGGCCCGGTGAACTCGATCACATTCGCCGTACGGTACTTGCGTGTGAGCTGATCGCGCAGCTGAAACGCTCCCTTCTCATTTTTGAAGGCGCCAATCTGCACGCACCAACGTCCACCGTGGTCCAGCGGCGATGGAGCAGCAAATACCTCCACCCGCACCCGGGCCAAGCCGGGCCTCCATACACCGATCGCTTTAGCCGATGCCAGAGAAAGATCAAGCATCCGATCGGGAACGAACGGCCCGCGGTCGGTGACCCGCAGGATGGCCGATTGTCCCGTCGATAGGTTCGTGACCTTGATCAGCGAATTCATGGGTAGCGTTCGATGGGCCGCGGTGAGTGCATCCTTGTCAAAGATCTCGCCGTTGGCGCCCCGCCGCTTATCGTAGGGAGGCCCGTACCAGCTGGCAATTCCTTCTTCGCTATAAATCACCGGATGTGAGCTGACGAAATCCGCATCCGCCGTGCTGTCGGCGACGGTAGCGGGTACACCGGTTGGGCCGGAAGCCGGCGCAGAAGACGGAGCAGGGCTGGCTGGGGGAGCTGGCGCGCCTAAGGCCGGGGGTGGGGCAACGGCGACCGCCGAGGATTTGTGGTGGCATCCCGTGATCAATGCGATCGCGGCGCTGAACAAAATCATTTGCGGCAGAGCCCGCAGCACATGGCCAGGCCCGCCGGTTACCGGCGTCACCTAGCTTGCTCCGCTGCCAGGTCCGTCGTCAAGTTGTTGAGCCAATTTGCGTAATCGATCGGCGGCCGCGTGCAGTGCCTGCGCGGAATCCTGCCGTAACTGGGGCACCACCTGGTCGTTTAGATAGGCGATCACTTTTTTCAGCTCTTCCTCGACCCGCGGCATGGCCTGGTTGAGGCGTTCGTCCACCTTTTTCCCGAAATCCTCAAAGCGTCCGCTGCCTTTGTCATTGAACGGCTGTTGCACCATAATCCCCCACTCCTGCATCTCAACTTCACCGGGTCAGGAATTGCTCGCCGGCGCGAAATGAGGTTTTTGCCGGGCATTTTTCCGATGACCGCTAAGGGTAGAGTAACGCACTGGACTCCGTAAAGAACCATGCCTTTGTGTCCTTATCCCTGCCTCACAAAGACTGGAAGGGCCAATGAATCTGGAAGCCGGAAGGGTTGTTTTAAAGAATTCTTTGCCGCGGTCCCGTTGCTTGGCATTTCTCTTGTTAGCCATAGCCTGCGGCGGCGTAGGCCGCGGTCAGACGGTCTCCGAGGCCCCTGGGCCGGTGCTGGCAGCACTCTTGCCCGACGCGCCGCAGCCATCAGCGCAGTCGCCGGGCCGCAATTTCACGCCCAGCGCCCAGCAAACGGCATTTTCTCCGCTCCCACCTGCGCGAAGGTTCGCACAGGTGATAGAGCCCGGCCAGACGGAGTACCAGTTCACCGCCTCCGACAAACTGGTGTTCTCTTTCACCGAGGTTGCCCGCCCTATCACGCTGCTTCCCGGCCTCTACTCTGCCAGCTACGAACAACTCTTCAATACCGACCCCAAGTACGGCCACGATTCCGGCGCTTACGGAGAAAAGTTGGGCGCAGCCATGCTGCGCTCAGCCAGCGTGCGGGTCTTCTCCGATGGAATCTTTGCCGGGGCCTTTCATCAGGATCCGCGTTATTACCGGATCGCCAACGGCAGCTTCATCCGTCGAACCCTCCTCTCCATGCGCCAGGCGGTGGTTCGTCGTGGGGACGACGGCATTGATCAATTCAATTATTCCGGTATTGCGGGCCGGGCAGTTGCCGCAGCGCTGGTCACCACCTACTATCCCGAACCCAGCGTTACCGCCAGGGTTGTCAGCCTTACTTTCCTATCATCGATCGCCACCGACGCTGGGGGAAACCTGGTATTGGAATTCTTCCCCACCGTGGCGCGCAGGTTTCCCATCCTAGACAAAGTCCGCGGCCTCGAGTAAGCAGCGCGCGCCCGTTCTCGATCTGTTCCTGTGAAACAATTTCTTGCGACACCCGTAATGGCTGGGGCCTGCTGCTTATCTCTGATGGGCGATTGGCATCCTAACCAATAGCGCGGCCTCTCCCCTTGCCTGATACGACTTTCAGGGATGTGGGGTCTATAGAGATTGATGACCAGAAGCGTTCTCAGCGGAGCTCTCCTGCTGGCGACCCTCTACCTGGGACGCCAACCTCTCTCCGCGCAACAGCCGACACGGCCCCCAACACAATCCCCAACACAATTCAACGACTTGCCCGACGCGCCCCAACCCGCCGCGGATATCGCTATGCAGGAGCCGGCCGTGAGCCATCCCGTGCCCGCTGACCGGTCAGCGGAGGGAGCCATCGGGCCCATCGGTCAGCGGCAAAAGGGCGCCAACCCTCCTGGATTCCCACCGGTAATCCCGCCCACGCCAGGAAGAACGCCTGTTCCGGAAGCCAGCCGTCGCAGCATTCCAGGCACCCGGCCCGCATGCCAGCCCGATTCCTCCAGCCCGGCTGAGAGGGTTATGAGCTGCCAGCCCAATATCCCCATATTCGCCCGCTTCCTCAACTCCGCGGCTCCGCTGCCACTCACCCCCAGGCAAAAGTTCATCCTGGCAGCCAGAAATGTAAGCGACCCCTTCAACCTGCTGACCATCGGCTGGGTCTCTGCGTTCAGCGTCGCCACCGACTCCCATAACGCGGATGGACCTGGATTTCGAGGATTTTCCAAGAATGCCGGCGTGTCCCTCTCCCAGGACATGACGGGCGAGTTCTTCAGCACCTTTCTGATACCGTCCCTTGCTCACCAGGATCCGCACTACCATCGCATGCCAAATCTATCCATGCGCCGGCGCATCCTGCATGTCCTCGATGAGGTGGTCATCGCCCAGAGCGATGAGGGAGTGCCCATGTTCAACTACGCCACCGTCGTCGGCACCATTTGCACCAACTCGCTGGGCAACGTGTATGTTCCCGGCCGGAAGCATAGTTTTGGCGCCAGCACGTCTCGCATCGCCACCTCTCTGGCTACCGATCCCATCGGCAATGCAATTACCGAATTTATGCCCGACTTGGCGCGGCACGTGAATATCCAGGTGGTTATCGTCCAAAGAGTGATCAACCGGGTAGCCATCGCCGAGGGTGGCGCATCCCAGGAATAACCTGAATGTGGCCGGAACCCGGAACGTTACCGTCGTGATTGCACCCATTGCCGTTCAAATCAATACTTTGCCGTCCGGCTCGCTATTCTCGCAGTTCAGCGGGACTCGTTTCAGTCCTTCGGGCGAAGCTCGTAATCTATAACTGGATTGGACCAGCGTCATCAGGTTCAACTATCAGATTCTTCAGTGCCTCCGGCCCCAGCTTTTCAGCGTCAATTAGATCAGGAGACTTCATGTCCAAAGCCGTCAAATATTCGGAGAGAGCGGTTACGATTCTTGCCCAAGGCGCGTGGTCGGTTTTTGAACGAGTAAACCGCATCAGCCCAAATGCCTCTTTCACGCCCAAGTGGTCGGATAAGCCGCTGCTGAAGTCCTACCAGAAAGAAAAGCCGCCCCTTGGCTGGCCCCGCACCACCGATTCCCTTTGTCCCAAGTGCGTACCCGAGATTCGCCAGCAGATCCTCGATGGCAAGCTGCCCCACGAAGTGCTGCTCAATGAGAAAGTGGGCGAGATCAAGGCCCAGATCATCGAGCGCGACGGCAAGATCCTGATGGTCAAGGACTGCCCGAAGCATGGCCATTTTGAAGATGTGATGTCCATCGACCCGGCTTTCTTCAAGCACCTCGAAGAGGTCTTCCCCGGCCGCGATATCCAAGCTCACAACGATGAAAAGCTGCACAACCATGGCACCTCGACGGTGACGCACGGGCGCGGTTCGGTTTTGACCATCGATTTGACCAACCGCTGCAACATGATGTGCGATCCCTGCTTCATGGATGCAAACCAGGTTGGCTTTGTTCATGAGCTCACCTGGGACGAGATCAAGACCATGCTCGACAACGCGGTCAGCATCAAGCCGCGCCGCCAGATGTCGGTTCAGTTTTCCGGCGGTGAGCCGACGCTCTCGCCCTATTTTCTGGACGCCATTGCTTACGCGCGCAAGGTGGGTTACGAGTCGGTGCAGGCGGCAACCAACGGAATCGAATTTGCCAAGAGCAAGGAGCTTTGCCGTGCCGCTGCCGAGGCGGGCCTGCGCTATGCCTACCTGCAGTTCGATGGTATCGGCAACGCCGCCAACTCGCACCGCAAGGTTGGCAATTTGTTTGACGTCAAGCTGCAGGCGATTCACAACCTGCACGAAGCCGGCGTCGACATTGTCCCGGTTACCACCATCATCAACGGCATTAACAACGAGCAAGTCGGGCACATCATTCAGTTCGCGCTGGATAACCCGAAGAAGATCAACTTTCTCAGCTTCCAGCCGGTCTCCTTCACCGGCCGCGACGAAGCCGTAAGCGATGAGCGGCGTCTTGCTCAGCGCTACACCCTCAGCCACATGGCCCACGATGTCAAGAACCAGACCGGCATCGGCGAGCCCACGCGCGACTGGTTCCCCATCAGCTTCATGAGCACCTTCTCCGATTTCGCCGACCTGGTCCATGGGCCGGATCGCGAATGGGGTCAGATCTCCTGCGGATGCCACCCCAACTGCGGCATCGGCATGGCGATCATGATCGACAAGGAAACCAAGGAAGCTGTTCCGGTCACCGCGTTCTTGAATGCTGATCGTTTAGCGAAGGATATCGCCAAGCTGAACGACGCGGCACGGGGCAAGACTCTTTCGCTCTTTGGCATCACGTTGGCTCTTTTGCGCAACTACAATCCGCTCAAGGCGCCGAAGCATATGCGCATCATGGACCTGTTGAAGAAGTTCGATAAGTTTTCTGGCTCAACCAAGCGCAACTACGGTTCGGTGAAGGCAGACCGGACCATGAAGGATATCGAAATGCGCCGCGCCGATCGCTGGAACTTCCTCTTCATCGCCGGCATGTGGTTCCAGGATCTCTTTAACTACGACTTCCGGCGCACCGAGCAATGCATCATCCCTTACGCCACGCAGGAAGGCGAAATCTCCTTCTGTGCCTACAACACCGGCGTGGGCTGGCGCAATATCATCGAGAAGATGCATATGACCTCCACCCTCACCAAGTGGTACGAGGAGCACGGCAGGCACGAGATCTTTGCCGGTGGAAAGAAGGTCGGCATGGGCGATGCACAGCACACGCTCCTGCTTAACCAGGAGCATGTGATGGCCTCGGCCAACGACACGCTCGACAAGCTGGGCATTGCCAAGAATTCGCGTCAGGAAAAGCTGATGGCACGCGACGCGAAAATCAAGGCGGACGCGGAAAACGCCAAGATGGCGCGGCTCTATCGCGAGCATGTGCTGGGGGAGAAGCCGAAAGAGGGTTTCATTCCCCTCGACACGCTGATTGCCCCTGCGCCCAAGCCAGCCCCGGCGGCTAACAAGGAAGAACCCGTCATGGGCGACTAACGGTCCTTGGCAATAGGAGCGCGGAAAGGCTGCCAGCAATGGCAGCCTTTTTTGTGCTCCAATGGGAGCGATGCGCAAGATCTGGATTGCAAGTCTACTTGCTGCCGCCCTGGCAACTGTCGGCCTGAGCGGCTGCACCTTTTATGGAGAGAAGAAATCACCCACTCTCCAGAGCACGACCAGCGCGGAGCAGTATGAACGGCTCTTCTGGTCCGCGGTGAAGGCAAAGAATTGGCAGCAGCTCCCGGGGATGCTCGCCGCTAATGTCATGTATAGCGTCGGTGGCAAAGTTCTCAGCAAAGATCAGGTCGTGCCCTATCTGCAAGGGCTGAACATCGCTGATTTCACCATCACCAACATGGTCGTGAAGCCAAACGGCGTTGACATGACGCTCAGCTATACCTTGCAGCTCTCCTCGGCCACCGGGCTCCAGACCCTCACTGCCATCAGCGTCTGGCAACAGGTCCCCAAGGGCCTTGATCCTCATCGCGCATGCCGAGCATCCATCCCTCTGATACATTCGACCCATGGTGGGTCCTCGTCCGGCAGCGATCCGGAAGTTTCAGCGAGAGCTATTAGGCTGGTTCGATTCCCATGCGCGAGATCTCCCTTGGCGGCGAAGCGCTGACCCCTATGGAATCTGGGTCTCCGAGATCATGCTGCAGCAGACCAGGGTGACCGCTGTCCTTGACTACTACTCCCGCTTTCTGGCCTTGTTCCCTACCGTTGCCGCTCTTGCCTTGGCGGAGGAGCCGGCGGTGCTGGCAGCGTGGAGCGGGCTGGGGTACTACCGTCGCGCAAAGATGATGCACCGGGCGGCGCAGGTGGTCGTCCAGGAACATAAGGGCGCTTTGCCCACCACCGCCGCGGAGCTGCGGAAGCTGCCCGGGATAGGAGAGTACACCTCCTCGGCCATTGCCAGCATTGCCTTTGGCGAACGGGTTGCGGTGGTCGACGGCAATGTGGAGCGCGTCCTGCTGCGCGTCTTTCCCGAGAACGAAAAGCCGGCGACGCCCTCTGCCCAGGCGAAATGGCTTCGCGATCGTGCGGCCAGCCTGGTCGATCCCGAGCGCCCTGGGGACTTCAACCAGTCGATGATGGAGCTGGGAGCAACCGTCTGCCTGCCCCAACGTCCGTTGTGCCTGCAATGCCCCGTGCAGCCATTCTGCGCCACCCGCGGTGAGCACCAGGCGCCGCCGCCGAAAAAAATGCGCAGCCAGCAGATTGCCTACGCCCTGCTGCGCCGCGACCATGCTGATATCACGCAGGTCCTGCTTCAGCGGCGTCCCTTGTCAGCCTCGCTGATGCCGGGCATGTGGGAACTCCCGGAAGTGACGATGCAGCCAGACGATCACCAGCGGGTCGAGATCGCGTTGCGCCATGCCATCACCGTGACCAACTACCATGTTCAAGTGCTGCGCTTCTCTGAGCGCGAGGCCAGGAATCGCTGGCCGGCCCAGCGATATCCTCGCCAATGGGCAAAGAGTTCGGAGCTGGGCAGCTTGCCACTGACGGGGCTGGCGCGCAAGATCCTCCAGCGGCTCCAGATCATGCCCCGTAGCTTGTGATTCGTGAGGTGAGATGAAGAGATTCCTTTGCCCTGTGCTGTCGCTTACGGCTCTGCTCGGGCTTACTCTACAGGCCCAGGAGCCGGCGATGCCCGAGGTGCCGGCAATCGCCGGCGTCCCAGCCGCTGCGCGCCAGGCTGCTGCAAGCATCGATCCGGAGAAGATCCGTGCTCACGTTCGCTTTCTAGCCAGCGATCTGCTGGAGGGACGCGGCCCAGGTACTCGAGGGGGCCAACTGGCGGCAGAATACATCGCCACCCAGTTCGCTTTGGCCGGCGCCCGGCCCGCGGGCGAGAATGGAACCTATTTTCAGAAGGTCCCGCTCATGGCCGTGCACACAGAGGTCGACAAGACCAGCTTTACCTTGGTTCCGGCCAGTGGCGCGCCCATCCACCTGAAGTACGGCGAAGACTACTTGACCAAGGACCAGACTGGTGCGCCGACCGCCGACATAGACGCTCCCATCGTCTTCGTGGGCTACGGCATCGATGCGCCGGAGTATCAATGGAATGATTACGCGGGCGTGGACGTCAAAGGCAAAATCCTGGTCATCATCGTCAACCAGCCGCCATCGAATGACGATCATTTTTTCAACGGCAAAGCCCTCACCTACTACGGCCGATGGACTTATAAGTTCGAAGAAGCGGCCCGCAGGGGCGCGCTGGGTGTCCTGATCATTCACCGCACTGACCTGGCAAGCTATGGTTGGGAAGTCTTGCTGAACTCCGAAGCGACAGAGGTGTCCTACCTCCGCAACGATCCGCTTTCCACTCTTCGGGCCGCCAGCTGGATACAAATCGACGTCGCGCGGAAGCTCTTCGCGGCCGTAGGAATGAACGTGGATCAAATGATCGAGGCGGCTGGCAAGCGCGGATTCAAGGCGGTGGAGTTGCCCCTCCGTCTCCAGGCGCACATCACCAGCCGGGTGAGGGACTATGAATCCGCCAACGTGATCGCCATGGTGCCGGGAGCCGACTCGAGCCCAGGCGGCAATGTCATTTACACAGCTCATTACGATCACCTGGGGATCGATCCCACCGCGGTTGGGGACCAGATCTTCAACGGAGCGGTAGACAATGGAACTGGCTGCGCGATCGTCCTGGAGATGGCGCGAGCTTACGCTTCAGCGAAAACTCCTCCGCCTCGCAACGTTTACTTTGCGTCAGTTACCGCGGAAGAACAGAATCTCTTGGGGTCAAAATACCTGGGCATGCATCCTGCGGAGCCTATTCGCCACTTCACCCTGGACCTCAACTTCGATGAGTTGCTGCCCATTGGCGTGCCCACCTCAGTGGTGGCGAATGGTTCAGAGCGAACCAGCTTCTATCCTGTGGTAGAGAAGACGGCGGCCGCCTTCGGTCTTCAAATCCAGCCTGACAACGCCCCGATGGCGGGAATCTACTATCGCTCTGATCACTTCAGCTTTGCTCGCTTCGGCGTCCCGGCTTTCTCGATCGATGAAGGTACGCTCTTCGCCGGCCATACGGCGGAATGGGGAAAGCAGCAGAAGAAAGACTACGACGACCAGCGGTACCACCGCCCTACCGACGAATATCGGCCAGAAATGGATTTCCGCGCCGATGCCAAATTGGCTCAGTTCGGGTTCTTATTAGGGTGGCAGGCTTTGTCGTCGGCTCCCGTGACCTGGAAGCCGGGAGACGAGTTTGAGGCTGCCCGGAAGCAGAGTATGAGCGGGCAATCGGCCCGGTAGAGGGAATTGTGCAATTTTTGAGTTGGCATGTGCGTCCAGTCAATGTGGCCGGGCTCGCTTTTGTGCTGCTCGCGCTGGCGCCGCTGTGGGCGCAGACCAAGACGCAGGATCCAGTGCTGCATCGGCGCAGCTATAACCAGGTTGACGATGATCTCGACATGAGCACCAGGTCGAGTGGGCGGACGATACTCCCGCTGGAGGCCTCAGGAGCGTACTCGCTGGGTGCCGGAGGCTCGATTGATGTGGAGTTGCAGCCCGACCGGCTTAGCGGCTTCATCACCAGGATGGGTGATCGCGAGAGTGACGAGGGCACGCCCCTTACCTTCTTTTTTGCCACCAGCCGGCTGGCGGGGCAGCGATTGGCATTCACCACCCGCCAGGTTCACGGTGTTTGGTTCTCTTTTGAGGGAACGATCGTGCGCGGGTCTGCCCGCGGCCGCGACCAGCAGGGGTACTATCTGCTCGAAGGCCGGCTGGTGATGCATGACGTGGCCAGCCAGACAGAGCAGGCGCGCATGGTGTCGTTGCCGCTGGCTCGGCAAGGTCCTAACGGCTAAAGCAGTTTCGCAATCTTTATCAGGCAACCTGCCTGTGGAAAGAAATGAAACTGCAAGATCGCCATGGATGCGAGGCCCAGGGCCGTCCGCCAAACGTGAGCCCAGCCCGTTAGAGTCTGTGTGAGAGCCTGGATGCTGGGCTTTTTTCCGGGGGCGATGAGAGTTGGTCTTATCGCGTCGCCCGCACGCGACCGATGTTGTGTGCGATAGCGGATAGTAACCACTCGATGTTTACCTTCTCTAGGCCGCGGAGCCGGAACTGCCTCATACCTCGTTGCTCTTTCAGGATCCCGAATACTGGTTCGACCATCGTCATGCGTTTTCGATATCGTTTTTTGCCCTCTTCGGTTCGCAACTTCTGTCGCATGGCCAGCAAGTGCGGATCGCTAGGCTGCATGCGGCCTATTGTGGTCGCCGGCGGTCCTCCGTTTAACTCCAGCGCTAGATTCGGGTCCGGGATGTAAGCGTCGATGCCCCGTTCGGTCAAATCGGCTACGTTCTGGTTAGAGTAACAGCCGCTGTCGGCCAACACCCGATGCGGCCTTCGTCGGCATTGTTTCTCTACCTGCTCGACCATCGGCACCAAGGCCGGCGTATCGTGGGTGTTTTGCGTTACCCGGGCTCCCACAATGAAGTGGTCCTGGCTCACAGCTATTTCCCCGGTGTAACCCAGCACAAATCCCCCGCGCTGGTGCAGGAAACGACTATCCGGATCCGTCCGCGAACGCTTCTCCAGTTTGGGTAGCGATTCCAACTCCGCCGCTACATCCGTCCCTTTCCGCAGTTCTTCGCAGGCCGTCCCTACCGACGTGCCCGCTCCTTCATTGCCCTCATCGGCATCACAGGCCTTCTGCCAGCGACGCACCCGGCGCCGTTTTCGCGCTCGCTGCTGGCGCGCCTGCTCCACACGCTCCACCCGGTCCGCCGACGCATTGGCCTTCACTCGGGTGGAGTCGATCGCCACCGTCCCCATGCGCGCCAGACCCAGTCTTTGCGCCATTTCCAGAACCTGCACAAACACATCGTTGATGCCCCGGGCGTGCTTGCGCCGAAACTCATTTAATGCCCAATAATCAGGTCCTAACCCGCCGGCAAGGTAGCGCAACGCCAAATCCTCACGGATGCGCTGCTCCAATCGCCGCGAACTCGTCATCCCGAGCGCATACCCATACAGCCACACCTTCAGCATCATCGACGGGTGATACAGACGACCGCCTTCCTCGCTGTATACCTCCAAAAATCGCTTTAAGTCCAACCGCTCCACCACCTCGTGCACAAAAAAACACAGGTGATCGCCCCCTAATACCTGCTTCACATCCGGCGGTAGCAAGTACGCTTGGTCAGGGTTGTATTCCACGAATCGAGACATTCTTCCTTGTCTCCCAAATCACCTGTGGATTACAAGTTCTCACACAGACTCGGAAGGGCTGGGATCAATCCCAAGAGATGATCTGAGCGCCGTAGGCGCGGCACTAAATCTGGAACCGGCGCGGCGCCTGATTTTATTCTCAAGAATTCCGCGACCTGGCTCCCTGGAAGGCGCGGCAGACATCAATACAATGAGACGGGGTATTAGGGTGCTCGCTGGAGTTTCCCTACTCCCCAATTCGCCTCAAGAGGAGTTTCATATGGAGCGCACAGCAAGCGCGGTGTGGCACGGCGGCCTGAAAGATGGCAAAGGCACGATCTCGACCCAAAGCGGGGTGTTGAAAGACAGCCAGTATTCGTTTGGCACTCGATTCGAGAATGGAATCGGCACCAACCCGGAAGAACTGATTGCGGCGGCCCACGCGGGCTGCTTTACCATGGCGCTGAGCGCTCAGCTCACCACCGCCAATCTGCCGCCGGAATCGCTCGAGACCAAGGCGACGGTAACCTTTGACAAGACGGACGCCGGGCCGACGATCACCAAGATTCTGTTGACGACCACAGCCAAGGTGCCAGGTGCGGACAAGGCGGCGTTCGACAAAGCAGCGCAGGATGCCAAGACCGGCTGCCCCATCTCCCGGCTCTTCAAAAACAATACTGAGATAACGCTGGACGCCAAGCTCGTCTAGAGTATTTCCCTCGCATAAACAAACCGGGTTAGCTCCGGTTCCAAGGCAAGCCGGGGGAGGCGAGATGACAATTCTTTTGCACAAGAAGATTTGTCATCTCGAACCTCAGCTGTTAGCGACGATATATTCGCGCAGACTGCGGTTGATGCCTGCGGCTTGCACCACGCCGTTATCGAGCAGTTGGACCCACTGTTTGGCGGATTCGTCATGCGACATAGCGCCCAGCAAGTAATTAGCCTGCACGATGATTTCCAGTGCATTGCTTAGATCGTGAGACAGACGGCGGATCTCTTTGGCCTGTTCTACAGGGATGGCGGGCGGATTGGGCGTCATTCGGACCTCAGCCGAGAGCCTGTCGCTCTCTCGGATTCATGCTGGTGTTTACGTTGGCGGTTCCCGGAGCGTGCTGGTTGCACCAGAATGCGTCACTTTGCCGATCAGCTCTTTGGTAACCCCCTCTCAGGAAGTTGAGAAGAGGCGCCCAGTAACGTTATTGTAATGGGATGAACCCTTATGCACGACAGCTAGGCACTCGCGATCCTCTCAAAGTGGTGGCCACTACCGCCAGGCATCTTGAACAACTTTCCGTTGCGCTCGGTCCGGCGCGCATCGAAGAATCGCCGGCTCCCGGAAAGTGGAGCCCACTGGAAATCTTGTGCCATCTGGCGGATTGCGAAATAGTCTTCAGCTACCGGCTACGCCAGGCTCTGGCAGAAAATCATCACGTCATCCAGCCCTTTGACCAGGAGCTATGGGCCCGGAACTACGCCGGCTACGATGCACAGGCTGCGATGATGACTTTCTCCTGCGTTCGCCAATGGAACCTGATGCTGCTGCGCTCGGTGCCTCCTGAGGCGATGTCCAAGCAACTTCTGCATCCGGAGCGTGGGGAGATGACGTTCCGCGAACTCCTTGAAACCATCGCAGGCCATGATCTGAATCACCTGGCGCAATTGGAAGCGATTGCCCTTCAAGTGCCGTTGAGCCGTTAGCCATTCGTGTGGGTGATTAAGCCCGGAAGGGGTACGAGTTTTGCAGGCTGCGGGAAACCCTATCAATGAAGGGTACGGGGAAGGGTACGGGCTTCAGCCCGTACGTAACCCCTCTAGCTGAATAGGGCTTTAGCCCCTTAGGGCATACATGCGTTTGACATCAGGGCCGGCTTTTGTAAACTAGGGGTTGCTGCCTATCCAGCCGATCGCGCTGGATTGTATCGTGCCGGAGTGGCGGAATTGGCAGACGCGCATGGTTCAGGTCCATGTACTCGCAAGGGTGTGGGGGTTCGAGTCCCTTCTTCGGCACCAAGCTCCATTGAATCAGTCTCATCGTCATTAGCAAATACAGGCAGAATGCGCTTCATGGAGAAACGAGCGCATTCGGAATATCCTGCCAAGCGTGGGGGGGACGAACAATGAACGTTGTACCCTCCCCCAGCACAGTTTTGAAGTCGACGTTCGTACGGGCTCCTCTCAAAACATTCCTGGGCGTGCACGCTACGGCTTCATTCCCCAGAGAGGCCTTCCAAAGTGGGCTCGCTCTGGAGCACTAGAGCTTTTTCGCCAAATGGGGTTGGTCAGTTTTCGTCAGTCTCGTTCCCCTCTCCGCTGCAGCACCCGTCTTTTCCAGGGCATGGAAAAAGCGGTCGCGCCAAGTAAGGATGTCGGCGTGGCGAATCTGTTGACGCAGGCGAAGCATGCGCCGCCGGCGCTCCGCCGGCTTCATTTCCAGAGCCTGCTTTAGCGCGGCGGCGACTCCCACTTCATCATTTGGGTTGACTAGGATCGCGCCGATGCGAAGCTCCGGAGCCGCGCCCGCAAATTCGCTCAAAACCAGCACCCCGTTCACTTCCGTCTTGGCCGCGCAGTATTCTTTCGCCACCAGGTTCATGCCGTCTTTGAGCGAGGTGATAAGAGCGACATCGGCTGCCCGATAGATCGCGATCAACTCGTCTCGTGGCACCGAGCGGTAAATGAAATTGATGGGTACCCACCCAGGCTCGCTGAATTCACCATTCACGTGGGTCACCAGGCGCTCCACTTCGCGCTTGAGCTGATCGTAACGAGGTATGCCTTCGCGGCTCGGGACAACAATCTGAATCAATTCAACCTTACGGTGGAACTCCGGGTAACGGCGTAAAAAGTCGCCAAAAGCCTTGAGCCGCTCCGGAATGCCCTTGGTATAGTCGAGGCGGTCCACGCCGACCACGATCTGAATGCCATGCGTCTTGGCTTTGATCTGCTTGACGCGTTCGAGCACCGGCTCGGACGCCGATTGCTCGGCAAAGCTGCGGTAGTCGATGCTGATCGGGAAAGCCTCGATGTGCGTGTGCCCGTGCTCGCTGACCACCAGGCGGCTCTCTCCCTTCCCCGAGATCTTGACTGAAGGAACGAAGCAGCGCAGGCAGGCGATCAGGTTTCGCTGGTCGCGCCCGGTCTGCACGCCGAGCAAGTCGTGCGCCAGCAGGTCTTCGAGAATCTCCCTCCGCCAGGGCAGCTTGGCAAAGATGTCGGGCGAGGGAAACGGGATGTGAAGAAAGAACGCGAGCCGCGCGCCCGGACGCCGGCAGCGCAAAGTCTTACCCACCTGCATGAGCTGGTAGTCGTGGATCCAGATCAAGTCGCCGGGCCGCGACGCCTTCTCCACAGCAAGCGCGAACTTGAGATTGACGCGCTCGTAGAACTCCCAATAACGCGGATCGAAGTTGCAGCGCGATTGCAGGTCATGGAAAAGTGGCCACACAATTTCGTTGGAGAAGCCTTCGTAAAAATTGCTTTGCTCTTCTTCCGTCAGGAAGAGCGGAGCGTACTGGTAGGGGTTTTTCCCACTCGCCTTTTCAAGAATCTTGCGGATGCGGGGTGAGTCTTCTGTGCCACCCGAACCCACCCAGATGCCGCCATGATCTTTGAGCAGCGGCTCCAGCGCACTGACCAGGCCGCCACTGCTGGGTTGGCCTTTGAGTTCTCCATCCTCGGTCGTGAAGGTGATGGGTATGCGATTGGAAACCAGCACCAGGTTGTGAGAATTCATTGGGCAGCCTCCACCGGAGTTACCACCACCGAGGCTTGGTCTCGCGAACCTGCGATCCACGCGTCCAGAAACTCCAGCAGCTCTTCCGGCGGCCGTAGCCAAAACCGGGCACATGACGCGCGCACCTCGGTGCGTACCAGGATAGAGAAGCCTCGGTTTTCAACCGCGGCAAAGGCGTCTTCATCGGTGAGATCGTCGCCCAGGTAGGCCGCCGGGACGGTAACTGGTTCTTCCGCCAGGATTTGCCCTACCGCAGTCCCCTTGGTGCGGTCGGTCGGGCGCAGCTCGAGACCACCGTCAAACGGCAGCAGGTGCAGTCCGTTCGGTTGGGCAAGGCGGCTAAATACCGATTCGATTGAGGAGCGAATCTGTTTTTGCATGTCCGGCGCGACGCTGCGCCAGTGGATGGCCAGAGAGGAGGGCTTAACCTCGAGTGCCTCTGAAAAGCCTAGTGCCGTCATCTCCAGCCCCATCTGTTCCAGAGCTGCTCGCTGCCCTCGGTCAAGGGCGAACAGCTCATAAGATCCGTCGCTCTTAAGCTGCTCCCAACCGTGGCTGCCCCAGATTTCAGCCTTGGTGCCGGAAGGCAAAAGGCTGCGAAGCTCGTGGGCGGGGCGGCCGGAGATCAGCACCAGGCGAACCCGGGCCAGCCCGGATAAGGTCGCCAACCGGTCTTCCACCCCCGGGTACGGCGCCGCCGCAAAGCGGTCCACATGGAAAGGCGCGAGGGTGCCGTCATAGTCCAGCATCAGCAGGGAGCGGCGCGCGGATGGAAGGCGCTGCCACAGACCCGCCGCTTCTGCCGAATTTGCCCAGGGTGGAGGGAAATGGTTCATATACGAATGGTTCGATGCCGGTGTCGGGAGAGTTGGTACAAGCGGTAGGCAAAAGTCGGTCCGCCCAGCAGCATATACTGACACTAGCCCATGGATAGCCAACTTACAAAGATCCTTGCCAGCACGCGGCGCGGAGTTGAGGAGCGGAAGACCGCATCGTCAACCCGCGTTCTGGAGCAGGCGGCGGCCGCCCACCAGCCCCGGGGCTTCGCCCGTGCGCTGCGGCAGAAGGCGGCGAGCGGGCCGGCGGTGATCGCCGAGCTGAAGAAGGCATCGCCCTCGCGGGGATTGATTCGCCCCGACTTCGATGTGGCTACCTTGGCCACAGGGTTCGCAGACGGAGGCGCCGCTGCCCTCTCCGTGCTCACCGAAGAGAACTTTTTTCAGGGCAGTTTGCGCAATCTGGAAGTCGCTTCCCAAGTCTTGTAGTCTGCCCTGCCTGCGCAAAGATTTTCTGCTGGATGAATTCCAGCTTTTGGAGGCGCGCGCCCATCGGGCCGATGCCATTCTGCTGATTGCCGCCGCCTTGAGCGATGTGCAGCTCCGTACCCTGGCAGCGCAAGCCCACGCCCTGGAATTGGATGTGCTCTGCGAAGTGCATACCGGGGAAGAGTTGGACCGAATCCTTGCTCTGGACTGCGACGCTATCGGAGTCAATAACCGCGATCTCAGCACATTTTCGGTACGCCTCCAGGTCTCGCTCGATCTGGCTTCCCGTCTGCCCTCTGGTGCTGTTCACGTGAGTGAAAGCGGGATCGAGACCGCCGAGGATCTTAACCGGTTGCGCGCAGCCGGGTTCCATGCCTTTCTTATCGGCGAGTCGCTGATGCGCCAGCAGAATCCCGGCGCGGCGCTCGAGACCCTGCTTATGGCTGCGGCGGACCGGATTTCCTGCCACGCTGCCCTAACGCCACCAACCTCGACAGCAAATCCGGGGACCGTTCGCCAGTGAGCAAGTGAGAGCCCGCCATGTGGATCAAGATTTGCGGCAACACCAGCCTTGAAGATGCGCGCTTTGCGGCGGAACGTGGCGCGGACGCAGTGGGATTCGTTTTTGCTCCAAGTCCAAGGCAGGTCGAGGCTAAACTGGTTGGCCAGATCACGGAAAAATTGCCCCGGCAGGTGGAGAAGTATGGCGTTTTCGTGGACGCAGGTTTCGACGAGATTGTGTCCACCGTAGCTGCCGGCGGTTTGACTGGGGTGCAGCTCCATCGCTCCTCAGACGCCCTTCTTCCCCTCCGTTTGCGGCAGCATTTCGCCCGGTTTCCAGCCCGGTTCGGCATCTTGCGGGTGCTCCACTATAAAGAGCAGGACTTTGAGCAGCAATTGACCGAATTGAGCGGGGACGATTCTCTTGACGGAGTACTGGTGGACTCCTCCAGCCACCGAGCGGTGGGTGGCACCGGCACCAGCTTCAACTGGCTGGGGGCGCGGAACGGTTTCCTCCAAGCTGCGCCGCATCTACGACTGATAGCGGCCGGTGGTCTGGCCCCGGAGAATGTGAAGCAGGCGATTCAGATTTTGCGACCCTGGGGAGTAGACGTGGTGAGCGGGGTCGAGAGCGCGCCTGGCAGGAAGGATCCCGCGCGTGTGCTGGCCTTTATCCGGGCGGCCCAACAAGCGGCGGTGGAAATAGTTGAGGCGCCGCTTCCGATCCCATAAAGCTCAATCGGCGGAGCGTTTATGGAAGCAAAACGATGGGTTTTAGGCTGCGGAAAGACACGCTTAACGAAGGGCACGGGTTTAGGCTTAAAGGTTGCGGAAAAAGTCGCTGAACATAGAAGAAATCGTCCCTCAGCGGCTAAAGCCGGATCTGTTTGCAAACACTTACGTACGAGCTGAAGCTTGTACCCTTCAAAAACCGGGGTTTCTCCGCAGCCTGTTTAGCCGTGCCGTAAGAGGTTTGGGATCAGAGAGGGCTTTAGCCCCTGAGGTATTGCTTTCCTGACCGGCGCAGAGTTTTGCCGCAACCTGTTTAGTCGGGCCAGGAAGCAAAAACGATGGGATTTTAGAGGTTGCGGCAAAACTCATGTTTTGAGTCAGGGCCGACTTTACAGGTTGCGGCAAAACTCATTTTTCTGAAGGGTACGGCCTTCAGGCCGTACATAAGTGGTTGTAAACAGGTCCGGCTTTAGAAGCCGCTGAGGGCAATGATTTTCGGGGGAGAGAAGAGGAAATCGTGAGCACTGTCATCCACACTGTTCCCGGCCGTTTTGGCGCCTATGGGGGCCGCTACGTTCCGGAGACTCTTATGGCTGCCCTGGAGGAGTTGGAGCACGCCTATGCCGAAGCACAGGCTGATCCTCTCTTTCACGCCGAGCTCAATCTGCTGCTGGCGGACTATGCGGGCCGGCCCACCCCGCTGTACCTGGCGTCGCGTCTGACCGGGCAGCTCGGCGGAGCAAAAATCTACCTCAAACGTGAGGATCTGCTGCACACCGGCGCCCACAAGATCAACAACTGTCTCGGACAGGGCCTGTTGGCGCGCCGCATGGGCAAGCATCGCGTCATTGCCGAAACCGGTGCAGGGCAGCACGGCGTAGCCACCGCAACCGTCTGTGCGCTCTTCGGAATGGAATGCGTCGTGTACATGGGTGAGGAGGACATGCGCCGTCAGGAGCTCAACGTATACCGCATGCGCCTGCTCGGGGCGGAGGTCCGCGGGGTCAGTTCCGGCTCCCGCACATTGAAGGATGCCATCAACGAAGCCATGCGGGATTGGGTCACCAATGTCCGCACCACGCATTATCTGCTGGGCAGTGTCCTCGGAGCGCACCCTTACCCAACCATGGTGCGCGATTTCCATCGCGTGATCGGACAGGAGATCAAGCAGCAGATCCTGGAGAAAGAATCCAAGCTGCCTTCCGCGGTGTTGGCCTGCGTCGGAGGCGGTTCCAACGCCATCGGCGCATTTTATGACTTCATTGACGAGCCGAATGTGCGGCTGATCGGGGTGGAGGCGGGCGGCCGGGGCCAGGCGCTGGGCAGTCACGCCGCCCGCTTTAGCGGCGGGAGCCCCGGGGTCCTGCAAGGCACCTACTCCTACGTATTGCAGGATGATGCGGGCCAGGTATCGCTGACCCACTCCGTCTCCGCCGGGCTGGACTACGCTTCGGTCGGGCCGGAGCACGCTGCCCTGCACGATTCAGGCCGGGCCGAGTATGTCTCCGCTTCCGATGACGAAGCCCTGCAGGCGGCCCTGCGATTGGCCCGGACAGAAGGTATCGTGCCTGCGCTGGAGAGCGCGCATGCCGTCGCCGAGTGTATCCGCCTGGCGCCCAAGCTGGCGAAGGATGACGTATTAGTGGTGAATCTATCCGGCCGCGGCGACAAGGATATGGGCATCATGGCGCGCGAGTTGCAATTGGCAGGTGCGGCCCATGCCGATTGAATTCAATAGGAAGCCGGGGTTAAAGCCCGGCCTGGTCATTTACCTCACGGCCGGAGATCCTGATCTCGCGACCACGCGCAACGTTGCCTTGGCGGCTATCGACGCGGGCGCGGACGTGCTCGAGTTGGGGGTGCCCTTCAGCGATCCAATCGCCGATGGCCCGGTGATCCAGCGGGCCAGCGAGCGCGCCCTTGCCCACGGTACGAGTTTGCATGACGTGCTCAATTTGGCTGCGGAATTGCGCATCCTGAGACCCTCCGTCGGCCTGGTGATTTTCTCCTACTTCAATCCCATCCTGCGTTTTGGGCTGAAGCGCTTTTGCGCCCATGCCGCCCGTTGCGGTGTGGACGGCGTATTGATCACCGACGTGATCGTGGAAGAGGCCGAAGAATATCTGACCGAAATGCACCACAACGGGCTGATGCCGATCTTTCTGGCTGCGCCGACCAGTAGCGATCACCGGCTGAAGATGATCGCGGGCGTCTCAGAGGGATTCGTCTATGCCATCTCCCGCGTAGGCATTACCGGCGCGCAGCAAAACCTGGCCGCTGATGCGAGCCGACTGGTCGAGCGCTTGCGCCACTTCACGCAGTTGCCGATTGCCGTGGGCTTTGGCATTTCGACCGCCGAACACGTAGCCTCCGTGAGCGAGTTCGCGGACGCGGCAGTGATTGGCACTGCCATTGTGGCCCTGATAGAGAAAGCCGACCCGGGAACGGCGCCGGCCAGAGTTGCAGCTTTTCTTCAGGGATTGAGGCAACGACAGCAGACCGCCGCCTCCGTATCATGACTGTGCTGGGCACCGTAGGACGTGCCACGAAAGAGGAGATATGGGGCACCCGTCACTTCGTGAGGGAACCAGAGGCAGGGCCACGGCACCGTATCATGTTGATAAGGCTACGGACAGGGCAAGGGAAGTGAATGGATATTGACGGCTGGCGAAAGAAAATTGATGAGTTGGATCTTCAAATCGTGAAGCTGATCAGTGCGCGGGCGCAAGCCGCGCAGGAGATCGGCAAGTTGAAGCGTACTACCTCGTTGCCGGTCTATGAGCCGAACCGCGAGCGCGTGATCTTCGAAAATGTTCGCGCCGCCAATCCTGGGCCGCTCCCGGATATCGAGCTGACCCACATTTATGAACGCATCATCGATGTCATGCGCTCACTGCAAAAGGATGAATTGGCATCGCAACGCAAGAACGCGCAAGGTACGACCGGAGAGACAGGAAAGCAACCATGATAGTAGCTATGCAGGAGACAGCAACCGAGGAAGACATCCAGGGGGTCATCGAACGTCTCGTTCAGGTGGGCTTCAATGTTCACCGCACCACAGGAGCTATCCAGACAGTCTTGGCGGGCGTGGGAACGCCATCGCATTTCGACCACAACGACTTCAAATTGCTAGCCGGCGTCGCGGACGTGGTCCGCATCTCATCGCCCTACAAGCTGGCTGGCCGTGGTTTCAGGCCCGAAGGAACCATCATTCGCTTTCCCAACGGAGTCGCTGTGGGTGGGGATGAGGTCGTGGTCATGGCCGGCCCGTGCTCGGTCGAATCGCGCGAGCAAATCTTTACCGTTGCCGAGCAGGTGAAGTCCGCAGGGGCCTCGTTTCTGCGCGGAGGGGCGTTCAAACCGCGCAGCTCTCCGTATTCCTTCCAGGGAATGGGTCTGGAAGGCCTCAAGCTGCTGAAGGAAGTAGGCGACCGGACTGGCCTCCTGATTATCAGCGAAGTGATGGAGATCTCCCAGATCGACCTGATGTTTCCCTATGTGGATGTCTTTCAGGTGGGTGCGCGCAACATGCAGAACTTCAATTTACTGCGCGAGCTTGGGCTGGTACGCAAGCCGGTCCTGCTGAAGCGCGGCATTGCCGCCACGATCGAAGAGCTGCTGCTCTCGGCGGAGTACATCCTGTCGGGTGGTAATTACGACGTGATGCTCTGCGAGCGGGGCATTCGCACCTTCGAAACATACACGCGCAACACCATGGACATCTCCGCCATACCGGTCATCAAGAAGCTTTCCCACTTGCCCATATTGGCCGATCCTTCGCATGGCACCGGTCTGCGGGACAAGGTTCCGCCCATGGCCCTCGCCTCGGTCGCTGCTGGCTGTGACGGTTTGCTGATGGAAGTGCATCCCAATCCGGACAAGGCTTTCTCCGATGGAGCGCAGTCATTATTTCCGGATCAGTTCGAGAAACTTATGGACAAGCTGCGCCTGATCGCCCCAGTCGTGGGCCGGAGCATCAGGGCCGAAGTTCCCGTGGTTGGTTGATAAATTGGCACCTGAGTAACTGCGAAGAAACCCAGTCTTGTCCTGTAAGCGAAGCAAGAGATCATTGAAGTCCCGTAGGGACGGCTGAGAGTAGCCCAGGACGGAGTCCTGGGTTTAGGTAGAGAGTGTGAGAAGTCCCGCAAGGGACGACTGAGAATGTCCCAGGACGTGAGTCCTGGGTGGCCTCGACGCGATCTACCAAGACATCATCTCAGAGGGTGGTCGCAGAGGGATTTTCCCTCCGCGTCTTTCAGTCGTCCCCTTCGACAAGCTCAGGGCAGGCTCTACGGGACTTCTCGCGCTCTCAACTAAACCCAGGACTCCGTCCTGGGCTACTTTCAATCGTCCCTACGGGACTTATACGGGACTTAAATGATCGTTAGAGAGTTCCGATGACCATCCAGCGCATCACGATCGTGGGCACGGGCCTCATCGGCGCTTCCACCGGGCTTGCTTTGCGCGCCGCTCAGTTCCCGGGCGAGATCATCGGCTGGGACCGTAACCCCTCCCATCTGCAGATAGCTCTGGATCGCGGAGCGATCGATGTAGCCGCCGCCGACCCAATCAGCGCGGCGGTCTCGAGCGATCTGGTGTTGCTGAGTGGGCCGGTCTTCACCATCCTGGATTGGATTGAAAGGCTCGCCCCGCTGCTCCAGCCGCATCAACTGGTAACCGACGTGGGCAGCGTGAAAGTGGCCATTGCCGAACGCGCCCTGCCGCTCTTCGGCGCCTCCGGCCAACCCGGCTTTCTCCCCGGGCACCCCATGGCCGGCAAAGAAGTAAGCGGCGCCGCCCATGCGGACGCAGAGCTATTCGCACGAGCGGTGTGGCTCTTTACCGAATTTCCCAGCCATCCCCTGGCCGCGGAATGGCGCAGCTGGGTGGAGCGCTTTGGTTGCCGCACCATGGACATCCAGGCCCGGCGGCATGATGAGATCTGTGCTTGGGTGAGCCATCTGCCCCAGTACCTCTCCACTGCCCTGAGCGCCATGCTGGAGGACCGCTTTGGGGACGCTCCGGATCTGCGCGCCATTGGGGGACGGGCCCTGCGCGAGATGACCCGCCTGGGAGCAAGCCCTTATTCCATGTGGCGAGATGTTGCCCATACCAACACAGAGGCAGTCGCTGAGGCGCTATTGGCCTTGGAGCAGCGGCTTGCACACCTGCGCGAAAACCTCAAAACGCCGGAACTGCGCGACGAATTCGAACTGGCCAATCGCTTCCGAACCAACCCTCCCGCAAAGCCTTAAGCCCGCCGTTTACCTGGCTGTTGTGATCTCGGGAGCACAATAGACCATGCCAATTCTCGACATCTTGTTGGGACGTCCTCTAGCCAACTGGGAGGAACAAGGGGAACAGATCGGACCGTCTGCCGGCATCCCCATCTTCGGACTGGATGCCCTGAGCTCGGCGGCATACGGTCCTGAAGCCGCTCTCACATTGCTGATCCCGCTTGGGCTGCTTGGCCTCCACTACATTCTCCCTGTGATAGCGGCCATCGTCGTGCTGCTGATCATCGTGTATTTCTCGTACCGTCAAACCATCGAGGCTTATCCGCGCGGCGGGGGATCCTACACGGTTGCATCGTCGAACCTGGGGGAACACGCCGGCTTGCTGGCCGCCGCCGCGTTGATGATCGACTACGTACTCACGGCGGCGGTAGGCATCTCCGCGGGCGTAGGTGCGCTGGTCTCTGCTCTGCCCAACTTGCAGCCGCATACGCTTGGCCTCTGCCTGCTCATTCTTTTCCTGCTTACCGCGGTGAACATGCGCGGCGTTCGTGACACCGGTGTGGTCTTCCTGATCCCCACCTATCTGTTTGTCGGCTGCCTGCTGATCGTCATTCTTCTCGGCATCTTCCATGTAGTCGTCACGGGCGGTCATCCCGCCCCGGTGATGTCTGTGCCTAAGTTGCCTCCCGTCACCGCCACGTTGACGCTTTGGCTTTTGGCCAAGGTGTTTGCCAGTGGCTGCACAGCCATGACCGGGGTAGAGGCAGTGAGCAATGGAGTGTTGGCTTTTCGCGACCCGACGACTGCCAATGCCAAGCGCACTCTGACCGTCATCATCGCGTTGCTCATCGTGCTGCTGCTGGGCATTGCATTTATGTGTCAGGCCTACGGCATCGGCGCCACCGATCCGGAGGGATCCGGATATCAAAGTGTGCTCTCGCAACTGACAACCGCGGTCGCCGGCCGGGGAATCTTCTACTACGTCACCATCGCTTCCATCCTGCTCGTGCTGTCACTTTCCGCAAATACCGCCTTTGCAGATTTTCCCCGCCTCACGCGCGCGGTCGCCCAAGACGACTTTCTGCCCCATCTCTTCGCCCTGCGCGGACGGCGGTTGCTCTACTCCGCCGGAGTCTATTGGTTGGTCTTCCTCACCGCCGGCTTGCTGATTCTCTTTCGTGGTGTCACCGACCGTCTCATTCCGCTCTATGCCATCGGGGCATTCCTGGCGTTTACCCTTTCCCAAGCTGGGATGGTGATGCACTGGAAGCGCGCCGGCGGCCCAGGCTGGCAATGGAAGATTCTGGTGAACGGGGTGGGTGCCACCGCAACCGGGTTGACTTTGCTGGTGGTGTTGGTGGCCAAATTTGTGGCCGGCGCGTGGGTGACCGCGCTGCTGATTCCCCTGCTGATTCTCCTCATGAGTTTGGTCAAGCATCACTATGACCGGGTCGCCGCACAAACCGCTGGTGATTGCCCACTGGATCTCGCCGGCCTCGCTCCCCCCTTCGTGATTGTGCCTCTCGACCAATGGAGCCGGATTACGGAAAAGGGCATGCGCTTTGCGCTGGGACTCTCCCATGACGTGCAGGCGGTTCACGTGGACTGCGGAGAACATGACGAAGCGCTCGAGAATGACTGGCAGCACAACGTGGTCACCCCCGTTCAGGCTGCCGGATTGCCGGTGCCCGAACTCATCACCTTGCAGTCCCCCTATCGCTTCGTCATCCTTCCGCTGGTGGACCATGTGCTGAAGATGGAGCGGGAGCATCAGGGCCGCACGATCGCAGTGCTGGTCCCGGAGTTGGTGGTCAGGCACTGGTGGGAAAACCTGCTGCATAACCAGCGGGCTCAATTGCTGAAGCTGCTGCTGCTGGTCAAGGGCAACCAGGGAATTGTGGTGTTGAATATTCCCTGGTATCTGCAGAAGTAACTAAATGGCTTCTACCGCATCAAACGACACAGTTCGCTTTTGAACAGGCCCCGAAGCAGGCTCAGGGTATCATTCGAAACAGTCGTCTCGAGCATTTTCACTTCTACGCTGTGCAGGGTAGTGTAGCGAGGTGCGGCTTTTCTTGAAGAAAAGCCGCGAACGGGATCAGTTGCTTTGTACGCACCAGAAGTAAAAATGCTGTAGGGAACCGGACTCACACGATGGGAATTGAGAACGCGGGAGCCAACTTTACTGGCCCGAAATATCCAAGCCCCCTCCGGGGAGACTCGGAAAGCCTGTTCGAACGATGTTCATGGTTCTACGCGTTCTGTCGTGAGCATCTGTTTCGCGATCACACCGCAGCCATCTCCCACGCACTTTGGCCCGGCGCCCGGCCCGGCCCCGAAACCCACCTTCTGGAAATAGCCTGTGGTCCCGGCTTCTACGCTTGCAGTCTCGCGCAACGCTACCCTGACATTCATATTACGGGTGTGGACCTCTCCGAGCGTTTGCTCTCCCGCGCTAAAGACCGGGCCGACATTCGCCAGCTGAAGAACTGCCATTTCGTCAAAGCGAACGTTCTTGCCCTCTCGGAATCGTTGGCGCCGGTGGATGCGATTATTGCCTCCCGGCTTTTGATGGTGGTGGGGGATCGCCCGCAGGCTGTGCGCGAGATATTTTCAGCACTGCGGCCCGGTGGCCGTTGCTTTATCGCCGAGCCCACGTCTGCCTTGCGCGCCATGCTCCCGCTCTCCTGCATGTGGCTGTTCGCTCGCCTGATGGGAGACTGGAGCACCCGGTTCCACGAACCCGGGCGGGCAGCGGTGCTGAACCAGGAGGAATTCCAGTCCCTGATCGCCTCCCAGCCCTGGGGCACGGTCAGCCTGTGGCAGGACAACTGGTATCAGTACGCGGTGTGCGACCGGAGCTGCTGACGCGGGGTTAGAATCTTTGCCTTACAAGACACTTCAACCAGGAGAAGCGGCCGCTGTTGGTCGAGGGCTGCTGCGCCTTAGCCGTGATGGCCAAGGCTCCGCGCCCAGGCAAGGTAAAGACCCGGCTTTCCCCTCCGCTGACCCCCGAACAGGCCTCAGCGCTCAACATCTGCTTCCTTCGCGACACCACGGAAAACATTCAGCAGGTAACAGAAGCCGGCAACAGCGCCGGGATTGTGGTCTACACGCCGGTAGGCGACGAGGCAGCCTTCGATGGCATTCTGCCCCCCGGCTTTCAGCTTCTGGGGCAACGAGGCGAGGGTTTCGGAGAGCGCCTTCTCCATGCCTGTGAAGATTTATTTGCCTGTGGATTCAGCGCGGTGTGCCTGATTGATTCCGACAGCCCCACCATGCCTCAGGATGCGCTGTTGCAGGCGGTCACGCGGCTATCGCTCCCCGGGGATCGATTGGTGCTGGGCGGCTCCGATGACGGTGGCTACTATCTGATCGGCATAAAGCACTTGCACCAACGGCTCTTCGAGCGGATCGACTGGAGCACGGAGCGGGTGCTCGAGCAGACCCTGGAGCGGGCCAGGGAAATCGGCCTCCAAGCCGAACTACTGCCCACCTGGTACGACGTGGATGATGGGGCCACTCTCGAACGCCTGCGCCGTGAACTCCTGCCCCCCGCTGGCGAGGGCTTCGCAGGCTACGATGCCAGGCACACCAGGACCTACCTCGAGAGCCTGCAGACCCCGCAAGGAATGGCCTGCACTGGAAGCAGTGCGTGCTAGGGCAGTTTCGCAATTGGTGTAGACCGGGGCGACAGGCCTCTTCGTCGTTTTCTTTCAAGGAAAACCACACCTCGCGGTCTTCATCAGGCCACAGTAATTGCGAAACTCCCTTAAGCGCGCGTTATCCAGGCGGAGGAGCGTGGCTGACAAACAGCGCGCTTGCCCTGCTGGGGCTGTCGCTGCTGGGGCTTTGCCGCCAGGGAGTGAACGAGATTCATCATTTCGTGATTGGCTTTGGCCTGGTCGCGATGTACCAGGCGCTGCTTTACCTGGTAGCAGTCTGGGTGGTGCTCAACCGGCCGGCTAACCGCTGGACCTTTGTGATCATCCTGGCCTGTGCCGCCGGCTGCAGGCTGGTCTGTCTTTTTTCCCCGCCCTTTCTCTCCACCGATATCTTCCGCTATGTATGGGATGGGCGCGTGCAGGCTGCCGGCATCAACCCATACCGCTACATTCCCGCCGATCCTCATCTGGCGTTTCTTCGCGATCTCGACATCTACCCCCACATCAACCGGCGAAGCTACGCCCACACTCTTTATCCCCCGGGAGCGCAGATGCTCTTCCTGCTCATCACCCGAATCGGCGCATCGGTGCTCTGGATGAAGGCGGGCATGGTGGGGCTGGAGGCGCTCACCATCTGGGTCCTGGTGAAATTGCTGACGGCTGTTGGCTTACGCCGTGAACAGGTGTTGATCTACGCTTGGCATCCGTTGCTTCTCTGGGAGGTGGCCAGCAGCGGTCACGTGGATGGCGCAGCCTTGCCCTTTATCGCTCTCGCACTACTCTTCTACGTCCGCAAAAGGCCGGCGGCGACGGGGATCGCGCTGGCCGCCGCGACCTTAGTCAAGCTCTACCCCATCGCCCTATTCCCCGCTCTCTACCGCCGCAGTGCCTGGCGCGATTGGAGGATGCCGGTCGCGGTGCTCGGCGTGGTTGCGGCGGGCTACGCCTGCTACCTGAGCGTAGGCCGCCATGTGCTTGGGTTTTTGCCCGATTATGCCAAAGAGGAAGGGCTGGAATCCGGCAGCCGCTACTTTCTGCTTACGTTGGCCCGCCACGGCTTGCATTGGGAGGAGCTCCCGACCGCGGCCTTCTACGCCTTCGCCGCGTTGTTGCTGCTCGGGCTAGCGGTGTGGGCATACCTTAGGAGCGAGGCCAGCCCGCTAGGTGCGATCCGCTGTTGCTTCGCCATCGCGGCTGTTTTCATGTTGCTGTTCTCCTCCCACTACCCGTGGTACTACCTCTGGCTGCTCCCTTTTTTGTGCCTGATCCCTTACGTGCCCATGCTCTATTTCTCCACCGCCTGCTTTTACCTCTACACCACGTCGCTTGCTAATCCCGGGCCGGCCATGTACTACATGTTTGAATGGCTCTATGCCACGACGGCCCTGCTTGTGCTGTGGTGCATGGGCATGGGTCTGCTGGAAGCGCGCGACAAAGCATTTGCAATGTATTCCACCACTGCGAGGAACTCATGAGCGAAAGTCTTTCTGTACTACCGCAACCCCTGGCGGAAGACCAGCAGAAGATGCGGCGCTACTTTGAGAAGCCGGAAGACCAGCTTTCCGTAATCATGGAAGCGGATCCGGTCTGCCTCTACCTGGAAACCACCAATCGCTGCAACCTGCTGTGTACCACCTGCCCGCGCACCTTTGAAGAGCTCGAGCCAGAAGCGGACATGTCGTGGGAGTTGTTTACCAGCATCATCGATCAATACCCCAAGATTGCACGCGTCGTGCTGCATGGAGTGGGTGAGCCGATGCTGGTGAAGGAGTTGCCTCGCATGATCCGGTATTTGAAAGAGCGCGGAGTGTATGTGCTCTTCAATACCAATGGCACGTTGTTGACCAAAGCCAATGGGCAGAAGCTGATTGACGCCGGTCTGGACGAATTGCGTGTCTCACTCGATGCGGCAGAGTCGTCTGTTTTCCAAATGGTGCGCGGTAAAGACATGTTCGACCGCATCGTGACCAATGTGGGCAACTTCGTCGCCATGCAGCGCGCAACCCAGACCCAATTGCCGCGGGTTTCCCTCTGGCTCACCGGCTTGCGGGAAACGTTGGCGCAACTGGAGGCCTTCATCCGCCTGGCCCATCGCCTGGGTGTGATGGAGGTCTATCTGCAGAGGATGGTCTATCTGCCCGAAGGACAAGGGTTGGCGCGGCCGGAACAAGCATTGTTTGAACACACCACCCGCCAGGAGGAAGAGGTTCTGCAACGAGCCGAAGCCGTCGCCCGGGAGCTGGGCGTCCTCTTCAGCGCGTCAGGCGCCACCGAGCCTCAGGTCAGCATCAAGAAGCGGAAGGACGACAGCCCATGGTCTCTCTGCCGCCGTCCCTGGAGTCTGATGTACATCACGGCCAACGGACAGGCGCTTCCCTGTTGCATCGCGCCATTCTCCATGCGCGGCTACGACAGCTTCACCCTGGGCAACGCCACCCAGCAGACCATGCGTGAGATCTGGAACGGGGAAAAGTACCAGGAATTCCGGCGCGCATTGCTGAGCCCGCAACCGCCCCCGGCCTGCTCCAACTGTGGGCTGCGCTGGAGCCTCTGATTTGGGCCTGCACGGGGTTTCGGTAGTGATTCCGGCACTGAACGAGGCGGAAAACATTGCCGCCGTAGTTCGGGAGATGCCCTGGGATCTGATTCGCGAATGCATCGTAGTGGACAATGGCAGCACCGACGCTACCGCGGCCGAAGCGGCGGCGGCCGGCGCCAGGGTAGTGCATCAGCCGCAACCCGGATATGGCCGTGCGTGCGCCGCCGGGGCGGCCGCTGCCGATAACGGGTCCGACATCCTAGTGTTCATGGACGGCGACGGAAGCGATGTCCCAGGAGAAATGGGGCTATTGCTCGACCCGATCTTAGCGGGAGAATGTGACTTCGTGATCGGCTCCCGGATGCGCGGCAAGCGCGAGCCGGGCAGCATGCTGATCTCACAGATCTTTGCTGGCAGGCTAGCAGGCCTTCTGCTCCGCATGCTCTATCGGGTGAGGTACACGGACATGGGGCCCTTTCGCGCGATCACCCGCGAAGCGCTCAGCCGCTTACACATGCAGGAAGAAACCTACGGTTGGAATCTGGAAATGCAGATGCGCGCCGCGCAATGCGGCCTGCGCATCCGCGAAATTCCAGTGAGCTACCGCAACCGCGCCGGTGGGGTGAGCAAAGTCGCTGGTTCACTTAGTGGCTCAATTCGAGCCGCAATCCGTATCACCCAAACACTATTGCGGGTTGCCTCAAACTCCAACCCCTAATCTCCATTTGCAATCAAACGACGGGTGCCTGTCTTTTTTATCTCCAACCCGCCGCAAAATCGTCATCCTGAGCGGAGCGCCTCCTAGGTTTATCGCCTGACACAGCGCTTGGTGGCGCGCAGTCGAAGGACCCCGGTGGTGCCTATCTTACCCATGCTTTTCGGAGCTTTTCAACCACCGAAGCCCGCACCGGGCGGACCCGCCACGGTCTTTCCCTGTGGCGGAGATTCCCCACCATCGCTTTGAGATCAACCCTTGGCCTTCTCCGCCGCACTCTCGATCACCTTCCACTCCTCCGGCCCAAGGTGCAGCTTGGCTGAAGCCATATTCTCTTCCAGGTGCTCTACAGAAGACGTGCCAGGGATCGGAAGCATCACCGGCGAGTGATGTAAGAGCCATGCCAGCGAAAGCTGTGCAACCGTAGCCTGATGCTGCTTGGCTGTCTTGTCGAGCGGGCCACCAGCCTTCGCCAGCTTTCCAGCCGCGACAGGAAACCATGGAATGAAGGCCAACTTGTGGTCCTCGCAGTATTTGAGTGCTTTCTCATGCCGGCGATCACTCAGGTTGTACTGGTTCTGCACGCTGACAATCTTGACCGTCTTGTTGGCCCGCTCAATCTCCGCAGGAGAAACCTCCGACAACCCAATGTGCCGAATCTTACCCGCGTCCTGGAACTCTTTGAGTGCGCCGAGGCTCTCTTCCACCGGCACCTTAGGGTCGATTCGATGCAATTGGTAAAGATCGATGCGCTCCAGCTTCAAGCGGCGAAGGCTCATTTCAACGCACTGTCTCAGGTACTCTGGCCGTCCGTCCTCCGCCCACTTGTTGGGGCCGGAGCGCGTGAACCCACCCTTGGTCGCAATCACCAAATCCTTCTTATAGGGATAGAGGGCTTCCGCGATGATGTTCTCGCTTACTTCGGGACCATAGGCGTCCGCCGTGTCGATAAAGTTCACGCCGAGCTCCAGCGCGCGTTGCAACACCTTGCGCGCCTCGTTGCGATCCTTCGGTTCGCCCCATATGCCGGGGCCAGTGATGCGCATGGCGCCATATCCAAGCCGGTTGACCGTGAGGTCTCCACCCAGCGCGAACGTTGTCGTAGCTTCTGCCTGCAAAGATTCCATACACTCTGAGATTCGCCGCCCTCGCGATTGGTTTCTCATTCTGTGTGCTATCACTGGTGTGATCCGATGCCTCCCACCGCCAAAATCGTCGGAGCTGGTCCAAATGGCTTGGCTGCCGCCATCGTCCTGGCCAAGGCTGGCTTCGCCGTGGAGGTGCGAGAGGCGGCTTCCGTCGCCGGTGGGGCCGCGCGGTCGGCCGAGCTCACCTTGCCCGGGTTCGTACATGATCTGGGATCCGCGGTATCACCCTCTTGCCGTGACGTCGCCGTTCTTCTCCACGTTGCCGCTGGCCGAATCCGGATTGCACTGGATTTCGCCTCCCGCACCGCTGGCTCATCCGCTGGACGATGGAACAGCCGTAATGCTGGAAGGCGATGTCAGCGACACCGCCGGCCAGCTAGGGAAGGACGCAACGGCCTACTTCCGTCTCTACAGCCCGCTAGTCTCCAGTTGGGATAGCCTCCGCCACGATCTGCTCAAGCCCATCGGCTGGCCTCGACATCCGATCGCCATGGCCCGCTTTGGCCTGCTCGGATTGCGCTCCGCGCGTGCGATCGCTGATGGCCACTTCAAGGGAGCCCGGGCTCGCGCTCTCTTTGCCGGCTTGGCCGCCCATTCATTTCTACCCCTGGAGTCGCCACTCTCTGCTTCCTTTGGGCTGGTGCTGGGAATTACCGCGCACGCCGTCGGCTGGCCCATTCCGCAAGGCGGGGCGCAGTCCATCGCAAACGCACTCGTAGCCTGCCTGCAGAAAGCTGGTGGCACGGTTATCACCAACGCGCCTGTGCTCTCGCTGCGGGAACTGGGCCAGGCGGATCTAACACTCCTGGATGTGACTCCCAGGCAGCTCCTGAGCATTGGGGGTGAGGAGATTCAGCCAGCCTACCGTCGGCAACTGGAGCGTTACCGCTACGGCCCCGGCGTCTTCAAGGTGGATTGGGCGCTGAGCCAGCCGATTCCGTGGCGCGCCAAGGAGTGCCTGCGTGCTGGCACGGTCCATCTGGGCGGTACCTTCGAGGAGATTGCCGCTTCGGAGCAGGCGCCGGCGCGTGGAACGATGAGCGACCGGCCCTTTGTCCTGCTCTCCCAACCCACTCTTTTTGACCCCAGCCGGGCGCCCGCCGGAAAGCACGTGGCGTGGGCCTATTGCCACGTACCCAATGGCTGGTCCGGATCCGCGTTGCAGGCGATCGAGGCGCAGGTGGAACGCTTCGCGCCCGGTTTTCGTGAGTGCATCCTCGGCCGCGCAGCCTTTGGCACCAAGGCGATGCAGGACTGGAATGCAAACCTGGTGGGAGGCGACATCAACGGCGGCTCTTTTTCCGGCTTGCAATTCTTTCTGCGCCCAACCTGGCGGCGGTATGCCACTCAGATGAAAGGGGTCTACCTGTGCTCATCGTCCACACCCCCGGGCGGTGGCGTTCACGGCATGTGCGGCTATTGGGCAGCCCAGTGGGCGCTCAAAATGCATCAGACGCTATAAAGGACTTCGAGCATAGTGAAGTCATCGTTGGGTGGAGTACCGGCCATGAAGGTCTCGACCTTGCTCAGCACGCCCTCGATGTTGGCGCCATTGACAGCAGATTCCAGCCGCTCTTCTCCAAAAAATTCGCCGTCCCGCCCTTCCGCCTCGGTAACGCCGTCGGTAGCGAGCACAATGCGGTCGCCGGCCTTCAGCTGCAACCGCTCGGATTCGTAGGTAGCCTCTTCGATCAAGCCCACCACCATGTTGGCATTTTCCAGCCGCTTGACGCCCTCGCTGTTGGCCAGGAGGGGCTGTACATGCCCGCAGTTGACGTATTCGAAGGTCCCGTCCCGGTCGAGCTTGACCAGGATCATGGTGGCGTATTTCTGCACATTCTTCTCGCAGATGTAGCGATTGGCCACGTCCGCGATGTCGGCCAGCGGCTGACCGGCTAGCAACAACCCGTAAAGCAGGCCCTGCAGCGTGGAGGCAAGGATGGCGGCCGATACCCCCTTACCGGAGATATCGGCGATCACGATATAGAGGCCGTCCGGGGTGGCAATCACGTCGTAAAAGTCGCCTCCGACGTCCTTGCAGGCAACGCTGCGAGCATGCACCTTGGCATAAGGCAGGTTGGGAATGGCAAACTCCATCAGCCCCTGCTGGATGGCGGCAGCGATGTTCAGTTCCTCGCGATAGCGGCGTGAAGCCTCTTCGGCCTGGGCGAGAAAGGCGTTTTCCACCAGCGCGGCGGCCTCAGTCGCGATTGTCTCCAGAAGATCGTTGTCGACCTGGCTCAGTTTGCCCGGTTGCAGCCGGCTGTCCAGGTAGAGCACGCCGAGGATATCTTTCTCATGGCAATCGGCGCCCGCCGCGCGCTTGCGCAGCGGAATGCAATACACCATGCGAATACTCTGCTGCACCATGCTTTCGGTGCGCGAATTGGCCTCGGCCGACAAAGTATCGGTGACGATGAACTTTGAGGCTTTGCAAGCTTGGGCGATAGCGCTGTGGGAGATGGTGGAATCGTCTTCCAGGCGATCGCCCTTGAGGCTGCGTCCCGCGGCAAGGGTAAGCTTGCCCTTCTCATCTCGCAGGAATACGTAGCCTCGCTCCACCTGGGTCAGCTCCAGGGTCGCTTCCACCAGTGTGGCCAGGATCTCGTTCACCGCCCCCAGCGTATTCAAGCGTTGCGCCGCAGCCAGGAACCAGCTCAGCTTCTCCAGATCCGAGGTGGGTGCCGAAATCGCATGCAGCTCGTCCAAAAGTTTATGAATGGTCGAGGTGCTTTCTCTGGCCGGGCCAAAGCGCAGCGACGGGCCGTTCAGCGAACCCAGGCGGATCTCATCCCCTGGCTTCAGAGCCTGGCGGTCGACCAGGGGCTGTGCATTGAGAAAGGTGCCGTGGCGGCTGCCTTTGTCGACCACGTGGAACTGGCCCTTCTCATAGAGAATGGCAGCATGGTCGCGGGAGATGAAAGCGTGCGCCAGTACCAGGTCGCGGTCCTGCAGCCGCCCGATGGTGAAGGGCGAATGCGTAACGTTGATCTCTTCCTGCCGGGAATCGTCGATCAGCAGCAAAGCAGTGGCTGGAATTGTTTCGGCCATGGGGTGCCTTTCGAAATAGCTCCGGAGGTTGGCTGCGCACTAGCCAAATACACCGGGCTGATGTTAAGAAAACTACCACATGCCCAAGCCCGAAGGACGCGTCTTCGGACGCAGGAAATTCTTTACGCTCTTGACAGCCCCGCCAGTCTTTCGGCGGCATCCAAGCGTCCATAAACCCGGCGCAGGCTTGCGCCATGTACATTCGAAGGCATAGGAGAAGAGAAATCGTGCGAATGCCCCTTATACCGCCCCCCCACGTAGAAGGCTATGCCAGCTACCTCGCCCTGCAAATGCTGGATGGACCAGAAACACTCACCGCGGCTCTAGGGGACGAACCGGTCCAACTTCCGCCACTTCAGTTCCTCAAATCCCTGGACGATCTGGATGAGGAAGAAGATGAGGACGACGACGACGATATTGAGGACCTGGAAGATGAGGAAGATGAAGACGATTTAGATGAAGACTACGATGATGAGGATGAGGACGAAGACGACGAGGAAGATGAGGACGAGGAGGAGGATGATGAGGATGGAGGCGTTAAGCCACTGAAGATGGCTTCGTCAGCGCCCGGCTCAACCCGCGCCCGCAAGTAGCGCGAAAGAAGTTGCGAACCGAACGGCTATAGCGGTTCCACGATAGGTATAACCGGCGAAGATGATTCAGACGGGGCTTTTCCTCAAGAAAAGACCCACCTCGCTGGCCCCGGAATGGGGCAGATCGATCGTTGGAACCGCTCTAGAAGTGACCCAGGACCCGTCGTGCTGGGTCACTTTTCCAATTTGTTCCGGCCTCCGGGCGACCTCCCGGTAGCAATTGCCTGAAAGTGGAAGCTCTTATTGTGGACAATTGGGTTACCTTGTGAAGGCCCCACCTACCCGGAGAGTGACTGTGAAACGGCGCATTCTGGTTGTGGATGACGACGACGAAGCACGCCACGCGGCAGCCTGCAGCCTGCGAATGATGACCGGGTGGGATGTGGTCGAGGCATACTGTGGCGCGCAGGCGATTGAAAGCGCTAAGCAGCATCAGCCGGATGCCATCTTGCTCGACGTGATGATGCCGGCAATGGATGGCCCTGCCATGCTGGCCAAGCTCCGGTCAGCACGCGCCACCAGTCACATCCCCATTGTTCTTCTCACTGCAAAGGTGCAAGCCGTTCAAAACGGCTCCCTGTCGCACCTTCCCGTAGCCGGCATTCTGCTAAAGCCTTTTGATCCATTACGTCTGGCTAGCCAGGTCGCCGACGCGCTGGGATGGGAAAGCGGTACCCCTCAATCTTGAGACAAGAGCGGCCGTCCGCCACGGAAAGACTGCGAGGATTCGACCATCTGGCGACAGAGCCACGAGATTAGCCTCCCGTCCTTCTTCAAGCAAACCCCAATGCCGGTCAAGGCCCATGAGCGCAGCGGGATTGCTCCCGGCCATTTGCGCGCTGACCGCCAGGCTGGCGCCGGTAAACACAGAGAAGTTACGCACCGCCTGATCCATGGTCAGGACACTGCCCGCCAGGACTCCGGGAGACCCGGCTGAAGTGCAGCGTCCATTGGAAACGTCGACATCCAGGTCACCTAGTTTGTATCTTCCGTCGGGCATGCCCGTGGCGCTCATGCCATCAGTGATCAGGACGGCCGTTTCGGCTCCCTTGGCCTTGTAAAACAAGCGGACCATAGCCGGGTCAACATGAATCCCATCACAAATGAGCTCTGCAAAAAGCGCATCGTTGTCGAGAACGTACGCGGCAATACCGGGATCGCGATGGTCCAGGCTGCGCATGGCATTGAAGGTGTGGGTGGCGCTGCGCGCGCCGGCCAGGAAGCCGGCCTCGGCCTCCCCCAGGCTGCCGTTGCTGTGACCCAGACTGCACACCACACCCAAGGCACTGGCGTGCTGGATCAACTCGAGGGCCGTGGGCAATTCAGGCGCGATGGTCATGATGCGAATATGCCCGCGAGCCGCTTGCCAGAAGCGATCGAATAGCGCTATCGATGGCTGCAGCAGTAGGGCAGCTGTGTGGACGCCCCGCTTGGCTACGGAAAGAAAGGGCCCTTCGAGATGAATGCCTAGCGGTACTGCGCTCTCGGTGGAGGGTCCGGTCTCGATCACGCCGGCGATCATGTCCAGAGCGCGCAAGGTTTCCTCGGTGGATGAGGTGACGGTTGTCGGGTAATAACCGCCCACTCCGTGGCTGGCCAGAGACGCTCCGACCGCATGCAGCGCCTGCGGAGTGCCTTCCATCACGTCGTGGCCGACGGCGCCGTGCACATGAATATTGAGATAAGCCGGGACCAGCATGGCTTCGGGAAAGCCATAGATGGAATCGTCCCCCGCGGCGCTTTTGCGGCTCTCGATGGAAGTGATGTGCCCGTCATCCACGGTGATCCGCGGGTGCTCTACGATCTCGCTCCCGCGCAAGAGCCGCCGCGCAGTGATTGTGCTAGTCATTCGATTGCCTCTAAAAATGGCTTCTCGCCATCCCTGAGGAAGGATATAGCAAGCGGGGAAACTGCTGTAAACGGCTCTCGCCGCCAAGGGCTGACCTTGGCGGCGAGAAGGATGGAGAACCCTGGCAACTAAAGCAAGTGCACAATCAGAGCATCTTCACTCAGTTGAACCCTGTGCTCTTAAACAAAAAAGCCTATCTGCTCGAGAACCTCTTCGCTCATCTCGATGTCGCTCAGCTTGGCGGCATGGGTGAACTTCAGCTCTTCCCGGAACCGGTCCAGGACGGCGGCATTGAGGTCGGTTCGCTTATCCAGCAAGTGGAGCAGTTCCGCGGCGGTAGTCGCGTGCTGATAGTTGGCTTTAATGCCGCGTGAATTCTCGATGGTCACGGCCACCGGGAGCGTGCGGAAATCGCTGGATTGCTGGTGGGGCAGACGGGCTCGAATGTTGACTCGCATATTGGTGACGATATTGTCACGCGGTGATGCCGTAGAAAATACGACCTTAAGGGCTAACGTGTACCTGGAAGGGTTATCAAGTTTAGCGGCCGGGGGACGACCCGGATGTGTCGGACACGGCAAATGGCCAATACTGTTGCCGGCGGGCCAGAACCAGGAAGAGGCCGACCCCGCTGACGATGACCACCAGAACGTAGAGCATGTACTTCCAGCCCTGGGGCTCAAAAGCCTGGACCAGGAAGATATAGAGCCAGCAGGACATGGCGAACAATGCCGGCAACGGATACAGCCACATACGAAAGGGACGCGGCGTCTCCGGGTGGCGCTTTCTCAGCAGCAGCAGCCCGATGATCTGGCCAACAAACATGACCAGGATGCGGGCCAGGACCAGGGCGGTGATGATCTGCACCAGATCGAACAAGCTGGCGATGGCCGACAGGACACCGACCAGCAGCAAAGACCGGTGAGGAAAGTCTTTGCTGGGGTGGGTCTTGGCAAAGAAGCGGAAGAAGGTGCCGTCAAGCGCCGCCGCGAAGGGAATGCGCGAATAGCCCAGCATCAGGGAGTAGACCGACGCGAAGGCGGTAACCAAAACCATGACTGTCAACCACTGTCCAGCCCAAAACCCGGCTACCCGTTCCATGAAGACCGAGCCGACAGCGTCATAAATCACCGTGCCGGGCTGGATCATCTCCCGCCACGGCAAAACCCCTGTGAAGGCAACGGAAATTGCCAGATCCAGAAGCAGGACGAGAACAATCGATCCGATGATGGCCTGGGGAATCACCCGCTGCGGCTCGCGAACTTCGTCTCCCAGGTGGCAGATGTTGTAGTAGCCGAGGAAGTTGAACATCACCAACATGGTGCCATTGCCCAGGCCCAGCAGAAACGCGATATTCAGGTGAAAGGCGCCCGGTGGGAAGTCGAAAAGTAGCCGGGTGTGCAAATGCACCATGCCTTCCACGGCGACCCAGATGCTGGTCAACAGGAGGCCGCCCCAAAGCACCAGCATGATGCGGGCAATGTCACGAATCTTGCGATAAAGCAGGATCATGGCAGCCAGGGCAAAGCCTGCGGCGAGCAATCGCATAGTCCACGGCCGGCCGACCAGGCCCTTGAAAATGTAACCTGTGTACAGCGCCATGCCCACCGTGCCGGAGGCGATCTCCAGGGTACCGCTGAAAAGGAACTGCCACACGAAGAGCCAGGCCATCAGTCGCCCCAGGCCCTCCCGCCCGAAGCACTCGCGCAGGTAGTTATACGAGCCTCCGGAGCTGGGGTAGGTAGTGCCCAACTCGGCAAACACCAGGCCATCCGCAATGGCGATGATCGCCCCCACGAACCAGCAAATCAGGGCTTGCGGTCCCCCCATGGTGGCCAGAATCGCCGGAACCGTAATAAATGGTCCCGTGCCCACCATGTTGGACATGTTGATGGAGATGGCATTGAGCAGTCCGAACTTCTTAGGCAGGTGGACAGTGGGCATGAAGTAGGGGTCGCGAGTTCAATCTAAACCATTCTGCGAGGCCACAGACTGAATTACTAAGCCCTTATGAAGATTATCCAGGAGCACATGACACGGCGAGGCGCGAAAGAAAGTCAGACGGGGGCGTAGCGGGCAGCGCCCCAGTGCTTATATTATTTCCTAAGCGGTTAGGGCGAATCAGGAGCACCAAAATGCAACAGGAAAGCGTGGTACGCGCGCGCAATCTGCCGGCCGATCAGGCGGGCGAATTGGTTGGTTTCACCCGCGAGCAAGCGGGATGGGAGTGGATGAGTTTTGTGGTCACTCGCTTGCTGCCGGGCCAATCGCTGGAGCTGCGCACCGGGGACGAGGAGATGGTCCTGGTCTGGTTAGGGGGACGCTGTGTCGCGGACTGGGGAGCGGGTGCACAATCCGTCGGGGCCAGAGAGAATGTATTCGATGGCCTTCCTTATTCGCTCTACCTGCCAAGTGAGAGCCGGGTCACGGTGAAGGCGGAAACCGTATGCGAAATCGCGCAGTGCCGCGTGCCATCCAAAGCCAGGCTCGAGCCCCGGCTAGTGACTCCAAAAGACGTGGCGACCGGCTTGCGTGGAGGCGAGAACTCCTCTCGCCAGATCGTCGAAGTGATACCCTCCGCCTTTGCGGCCGATAAGCTGGTGGTCTTTGAGGTTTATACCCCGGGTGGCAACTGGTCCAGCTATCCGCCCCACAAACATGACGTAGATCAACCGCCCGTGGAAGTTGATCTGGATGAGATCTACTACTACCGGATGAGGGATGGGCGGGGGTTCGCAGTACAGAACCTTTATCGTTCGGACCGGTCGCGCGAGTCGCTGGTGAAAGTGCACGACGGCGATGTGGTGCTGGTCAGGGATGGCTACCACCCGGTAGTTGCCGGACCCGGCTACGATACGTATTACCTCAACTTTTTGGCTGGTACTTCACGCTCCATGACGGTGACAGAAGACCCCGAGCATGTCTGGCTTCGCTCCACCTGGAAGCAGCCCGATCCACGCCTCCCCCTGGTGCATGGCTAATGTGACCGGCGG
>CAWBQE010000007.1:0-694038 GCA_963790705.1 uncultured Acidobacteriaceae bacterium | reverse complement strand
TGTGCACGTCTTTCATCGGCCGCCTGGGTACAACAGCAGCGAAGACAGCATTGTGCGAACGCACGCCCGCCTTCTGCGGCAAAAGCTGGCAGAGTTTTTCGCCACGGAAGGCGCGGCCGAGCCAACGATTATCGAGGTTCCCAAGGGCCACTACCTTCCTACCTTCCGGCTTCGCCAATCCGAACCACCGCCCGCTCCGTTTCCTTTGCCTTCGGAGAAGCCATCGCTTCCCGCCGGCGAGGTAGCTTCCGCGCCGCGTGCGAGCTCCTGGAGTTACTGGAAGTCCACACCGCTAGGGATTGCTTTCGGTTTGCTTCTGGTGCTGATGCTTGCTGGCTCCTCACTGCTGATTGCTCGCGCACGGTCTAAAGCGGTCGCGGGAAAATCAGCGATCGAAGTCTTTTGGGCGCCGTTTTTGTCTGGGGATCCGGCGGAAGTGATTTACAGCAACGCTCGCTTTGTGGGCGATTCAAAGAACGGCTTGCGGTACGCGCCGGCCGGCGGCGCCGCGAATAGCGAGCCGGTGGTTGACCATTACACCGGGATTGGCGAGCTGACGTCGGTGTACGAGCTGACTAAGCTTTTTGACGCTCACCAGGCCGCCTTCGTTCTGAAACGCAGTCTGCTCGTTACCTGGGATGAGGCGAAGCAGCGAAACCTGATTTTTATCGGTTCGCCGGCCGAAAATCCCTCGCTGAACGCGGTTCCTTCTCTGGCAAATTTCACCATGGTGGCCAATTCAGCGTATGCGGGATTTGTGAACAACCACCCGCGCCCGGGCGAACCGGCCCTCTACTCGCGTCCGGAGCACCCGCTCACTATGGACTATGCAGTGCTCGCGCTAATGCCCGGCGTTCAGTCTGGAAAGCGAACGCTCATGTTCAGCGGCCTCACTACGCTGGGGACGCAGGCAGCGGTCGAATTCGCTACGCGCAAAGAATCGTTGTCGGAACTGTTGAAAATGGTCTCGTCGCCGACTGGGGAGATAAGGCCTTTTGAGGCGTTACTCGCCGTCACACTTGAAGGTGGGGTGCCCCTGCAAAGCAAATTGGTCTCGATTCGGGTTTATTAAGGGGCAAGCAACTCGACAGGAAATCCGGAGTACGCTGGGGCGATCGAGGGGCACGTCATGTCCGAAAAGATGGCCGCCACGTCCTCACTGAACCGGCTGTAACTTTAGCTGGCTCGAGGCATGGATCTGAGACGCGGCGTCGAGTTCACGCTTTGCATCTTCCTCTTTCCCCATTCCCCGGTATGCCTGCCCCAATAGCGTGTGCGTGATGTAGTTACCTGGGTCCATCTTTTCGGCGTGCTGGAGATACATCGCTGCACTTTCCGGGTCGCCCCGGCGCAAAAAGACTTTACCCATTTGAACGAATGGCCCGGTGCTGGAAACGTCCAGAGAGATGGCCCTGGTTAATGCTTCCTGAGCCTGCTGATACTGCCCCATCCTGGTGTAAACATCGCCCAGGCGGTCATAGACCGCGGGGTAGGTGGGATTGATTGCCCGCTCCTGTTCAAACTGCTCCAGGGCGTGGTTGACGTCAGATTTGTAAAGGTAAACCTCTCCCAGCATGAAGTGCGCCAAGGGAAGACTGGGCGATATCTCGAGCGCCTTCTGCGCGTCCTGAGCGGCTAGCTCCGGCAGATCGGCATCGAGCAGCATACGACCGGTCAGCAAATACGCCGCGGCAGAGCCTGGGCTCACGCCATATTGCGCAGCAAAGGCACCTCGTGCCTCGTCATAGCGACGCGCATTCAAGTAAGAAAGGCCCAGAACATGGTTGGCGTCGGCATTTGCATCTGGCATCCACTGCCGCACCCGTTCAAGATAAGGAATTGCCGCTGCCGGCCGGCCCAGACGATAAAGGGTCAAGCCACGCATCTGAACAGACTCCAGATCAGACGGATCTTCTGCCATCGCCGTCGCAAAGGCCCGCTCCGCATCGATAAGCTTGCCGGCCCGGTAATACCGGATGCCCTGCTCGCGGCTTGCGCCTTTTACCGGCTGTTGTTGGGCGCCGGTCACAGCGGATGGAGGGCTGGCGGCTGTGGGGGCGGACGTGCTCTGCCCGAAGCACAACAACCCAGACAGGAGAACAACTGCGGGGAACCAGAAAATTTGCATAACGCTCATCCAGAATACGCTGCTGCTGCGAGTGCTAGCATTTGCAGAATGGTTGTTTGGCGCCGGTGGCAAGCCGGACTATTTTTTGTTTGCGCGGCTACGGCGATAGCCCAGGTTCACGCTGCTCCTTACCCTGCAAACGTGGACCACCCACCGCCGGCCTGGTTTGTCGATGCCGCTCCCCAGGCTGGTTTGACGATGCAGAACGTCAACGGAGATGAGGCCACCAAGAAGTACATCATCGAAACCACGGGGAGTGGAGTCGCGATCCTGGACTACGATCGCGATGGCTGGCCCGACATCTATTTGGTCAACGGCGATCGGCTGGAGAGCAAGTCGCAACAGGGCAAGAACCCGCCAAGCGGTCATCTCTACCATAACAATCACGATGGCACATTCACCGATGTGACCAGGGCCGCCGGGCTGACGGCCAGTGGATGGGGACAAGGCGCCTGCGTCGGTGACTACGATAATGATGGATTCGACGACTTGTACGTGACCTACTACGGCAAGAATCGCCTGTACCACAATGAAGGCAACGGGAGCTTCAAAGAAGTGGCGGCCCAGGCAGGCGTTGCGGGAAGCGGCGGCGAGTGGGGCTCGGGCTGCGCCTTCGTCGACTATGACCGCGACGGCAAGCTCGACCTGATGGTCGCGAACTACGTTCATTTCGATCTGAAGACCTCTCCGCGGCCGGGCGAGGGGCAGATGTGCATTTGGAAGGGGGTTCCGGTCATGTGCGGACCGCGGGGACTCGAATCCACTCCCAACGTGCTCTACCACAATCTGGGCGGAGGCCATTTTGCCAACACCAGCAAGACCAGCGGCATCGAGAAGACCAACGGACACTACTGCCTCGGCGTTTCCACGCTGGACTACAACCGCGATGGATGGCCCGATATCTACGTTGCCTGCGACAGCACGCCCAGCATTCTCTATCGCAATAACAAAGACGGAACCTTCACCGATGTCGCGGTGGACGCTACCGTTGCCTTTGACGAGGACGGCCGCGAGCAGGCGGGAATGGGCGCAACCATAGGCGACTTCAATGGCGATGGATTGCCCGACATCTTCAAGACCAACTTCTCCGACGACACTTCGTCCCTCTACCAGAACAATGGGGATGGAACGTACAGCTCGAAAATATTTGATGCCGGCCTGGGACTGAACACGCAGTATCTGGGTTGGGGTGTCATGTTCTTCGATATGGATAATGACGGCTGGCCCGATCTCCTGCTAGCCAATGGCCACGTTTATCCTGAGGTCGATACAGCACACCTGGGAGCTACCTACAGAGAACCGCGTCTTGTTTATTGGAACCGGGGCAATGGAAAATTCAAGGACATCAGCAAGACAGCAGGACCCGGTTGCACGGTGCCCGAATCCAGCCGCGGTCTCGCCATTGCCGATCTTTGGAATCAAGGCCGCATATCGGTGGTGATCAACAATTCGGGCGCCAAACCCTTGTTGCTGGTCAACGAGGCGGCCAATCAGAACCACTGGATTGGGATTAGCACCGTGGGCACGCGCTCCAACCGGGATGGCATCGGCGCCAGCGTCTCCGTATTTGCCGGCGACAAGAAATGGGTGCAGGAAGTGCGCAGCGGTTCGAGCTACCTCTCCAGCAGCGACCTGCGACTTCATTTTGGGCTGGGAACGGCATCAAAAATCGACCGGATAGAAATCGATTGGCCCAGCACCCTTAAAGAGTCCTTCAACGCGCCGGCGGTGGACCGCATCTTCACCCTTACCGAGGGAACAGGGACGGCGCTGCCGCATTAGTCCTGGGTTTAACTAGCCTAGCCATAGCGCTCGATAGTCGATGGACAATCGCCGCGACGTAGCCCAGCGGGTAAGACCAGATCAAGCAGCCGAAAACCTAACTAGCTCGGGCAAACCTTGCCTGGGTGCAACGAAGAGCATTTCAGCTACGGAGTGACGCTGCCTTGCGCGCGATCAGGCCAAAGCCTTTGTCTCGAGCTCTATGTTCCAGCGTCATCAGTTGTTGAACAGCGGCAGCTTTATGTGCCAATCGCTGTTCCAGTTCAGCCTGTAGCAGCATAGCCTCCAGCTCCATGCCGACCATGCCATGCCGGCGGGCTTGCTCTGACAGCTTGGCCAGCCCGGGCCGCGCCGTTTCCGGATGATCCGAAGCCAAAAATACGCGCGCAAAGGTCAGCTCATGTTGCAGACGAACCAGAAGATTCTGGCTCTTCGCCGCCAGCTGCTGGGATGACTCGATTTCTAAGAACGCTTCACCCTGCCGCCCCTGGGCCAGCAAGCCTCGGCTGAGGGCGCTGCTGGCCGCCACTTCATCGTCGGTTTCTTTCTCCTGGTGGAAGCGTTGCTTCCACTGCCGCAAACCACTTTCCACCCGGGCCGACTGACCACCCTCGATCGCCAGCAGCGCCAGCGCGACCTGTGCCTCGCCGGCTAACTGCATCTCGCCCACCTGGGTGCGCAGAGCCAAGGATTTTTCATACGCTGCTTGAGCGGCCTGCAGTTCACCGCGATCGGCCAACACGTCTCCCAAACTGCAAAAGACGTACGCGATGGCGTTCTTGTCTTCGATTGCTTCCGCTGCCGCCCGCGCTTGCTGGTAAGTGTTCTCCGCCCCTTGCAGGTTCCCACTCTGGCGCTCCAGGTCACCCAATTCGTCCAGGCTAAGGGCCACGCCCTCCTTATCTTCGACGGCCTGAAAGGGAGATAGGGATCCCTGCAGGAGGGTTTTGGCTTGACTCAGATCGCCGGCCACCGCAAGGTCGGTGCCAAGATCACTCATGGCTGTCGCCACCCCGTCGGCATTGCCCACCTGCTGAAATTCCTTGATCGCGGCGCGAAACATATCAGCCGAGCGTGAGAGCTGGCCGCGTTGGAAATAGAGCGCCGCCAGATTCGTAGCCATCATCGCTTCGCCGTCGAGGTCATGGGCTGCCCGCGCACTGTGACGCGCCAGATCGCAGTCGCTGATGGAGTCGTCCATGGACATGCCGAGGCCCACCCCCTGCTGGCATAAGAAGGCGTAGCCTCCGTCAACGATGACATGGGAACCCTGAAGATTGCCCTTGGCAATCGCCGTTTTCGCGGCCACCTGCGCCTTGACCATATCCTGGCTGATCCACGCGGACGCTTCCGTCATATCGATGCGCGCGTCACCGCCCGCCGGTGGCGGTAGACGACGCAAGCCGGCCAGGGTCTCGAGAGCCCGAGGCCGCGAGGTAACGATCTGCGCGGTGGCCAACAACAGGCCATAATTAAGATTGTCGGGATAGAGCTTAAAAAGCGCCTGGTAGGTTTCGACCGCGCGCGGCCAGTTCGGCGCCGCACGCCAGTACTGCCCTTCAATCAACAGGCGGTCTTCCTGCGGAAGCAATGGAGCCAGATCGCGTGCCCTCTGGGCTTCTGCTCGCGCCCTGGCGTCGTAGCCCAAGTGATACCAGGCCTCGGAGAGAGCGGAATGGGAGAGCGGGAAGTTGGGGTCGGCAGCGACGGCGTTCAGGAGGGAATCACGCGCGCTCAGAAAGTCGAAGGCCCACAGCTTCGCCCGACCTTCGGCATAGAGGCGAGCCGCCAGTTGGTTCGATGGCAGGGCCACGCGGGCTGCGCTCCGATCTCCCGCCGAGTTAGGACCCAGGCTAAGTTTTTGCCTCAGGCGGTCGCCTGCCTCGGCGGCCAGGCCGAAGAGATCGCTCTCGTTGCCGATGATCGCTTCTTCGGCAATGGTCTCTCCACCGGCTGTCTCTTGCAGCCTTAGATCCAACCGGACGCGTTTAGCCGCGCCGGTTTGCATCAAGGTGTAAGAGCCAAGCACCACGTAGTCGGCGCCGGGGTTCTCGCGCAAACGCTCCAAGGTAGCTTTGGCGAGGCTGTCGTCCTCGGTCACCCGAAGTTCGCGCTTGGCGCGATGGACGTCCTCTCCTGAGACCATCCGCAGGTCTCCGTGGGTACCCAATTCGGTGTTGAGCATTTCGGAAAAGACCAACGAGAGCCACGCATCCTGCGGGCGTCCGGCTAGATTGCGAAAGCCCAGTACCGCGACCGAACGGCGCACCGGCACCGGCACGGCTGCGCTTGCGCTCAGATTCCCGGCAACCACAGGCGGCCGGCCGCGGAGGCGGAAAGCCAAACCTCCCGCCATCACCAGCAGCCCCAATCCAGCGATCAACCAGTAGTAACGCTGGGGACGGGAAGGAAGAAGAGCCGGCGACGGTAGAACTGTTGCTGCCGGTAGCCCCTCCTGGCTCTGAACCATGACAGGACCTACAAAGCGGTATCCATGGCGGGGAACGGTGGCCACGTATCTGGGCGCCTCAGCCTGATCGTTTAGCGACTGGCGAATTTTCCCGATGGCCACTCCGAGGCTCTTGTCGAACTCGACGAAGGTATTTTCCGGCCACAGGCGGCGCAATTCTTCGCGGGTTACGATCTCTCCCGGGCGCTCGACCAGCATGAGCAAAATCCGGAAAGGGAGATCTTGCAAGCGGACGGGAATGCCCTTGCGCGCAAGCGTGCCCTCTCCGGGGTCTAGATCGAACGGACCGAAGCGATAGCGAGTCACCTTGGGTGATGTGCCGGGCATTTTCCTTAATCCCAAGCCGCTTAGCCCGCGGTTCTGGCCATTGTAACCAGTTAGTGAAGCGTTGCAAGTAACTCCAGGCGAACCACTTCACAGTTAATGCACAATTTAAAGCCGGTTTGCTTGACCATCGCTGTGACGGCGCGCAAAGTCGCAGCAGATGGGAGCCAACGAGCCGAATTATGACCTTTTGCACCCAATGCGGCCAACCGGTGGGACCAGGAACTCAGTTCTGTACCCACTGCGGCGCGTCGCAGGCACCGGGAATAGCCGTCGCTCCGCAACCGCCATCGCCGGTTCTGGCGCATGGCGGACTACCCCTCTTGCCGGTACTGCTTGGCAGCCTCGCGCTTATCGCGGTGGCCGCGATTGGAGGAGTGGTCTGTATCGGTTGCCAGGTCAAGGAAAAGGCGGTCAGTGTCACCAAGCCCGTGACCCAAGCTGATGCCCGCCCAGACCCGCTCAAGGGCGACGCACCTAAGCCAGAGGACGCTTCCGCCCTGCTCTCCAACCTCGGTGGCCTTCTGGGCGGAGATAGCGACGACGAAGGCGACCCGGTAGAAAGCATGTCGGCCAAGGATCCCCTCGTGCCCTGCACAGCGGCCTCGTTCCCGGCGCAGGGGGCAGCGCGGATTCCCTTGCTGCCCGGCACCGTGATGACGAACGCCTGGGGGATAAAGAACGGCGATGTGGAGGGGCGCGACACGGTTCAGTCTACCGATCCAGCTTCGATCACTTTTTTTGCCAGCGTAGAGGATTATAAAGACGACGATGGCAAAGACCACAAGCCCGCCCAATACACGCTCACGGTTTGCAACGCGGATTTTGCTGCCGCCAACACATATGCCACGGTTTACTCCGATGCCCTGCCCCGAATCGTCCACGACGTCGCCAGGTGGAGACTCTCGGATAGGTCTTTCCAGGAAATTAGGTCGTCGGGCAAAACCTACCTGATTTACTTCCAAACCATGGTTGGGGGTCCCGACAGCTTGAAGCCTTGCCGCGACGGCGGCCTGTTCACCCGGGTGGAGCCGCAGGATTTGGCCTATCCGATGATTGTCAACGATCAGCGCGTCACCCTGCCCGTCATCCACCTGGCTGGAACCATCGGGTCCGTAGGCAAAGATCCCAGGCCGAAGAAGTACCGTCCCTTACAAAGAGCCGCGGATATATACCTGATCGATGATCCGGCCGACCCGCTGGTGCTGTTGTTCAGGATCAAAACCGACAGCAACTTCAGGGTTGAAATCACCAAGATCGACTACCCGGTCCCGCACCCGGTCAACCTGGTGGAGAAGCAATTGACGGAGCAGAAGCGCGCCGTCACCTACGGCATTTACTTCGACTTCAACCGAGACACGATCAAGCGCGAATCGGAGCCGGTGCTGAAAGAGATCGTGCAGGCGATGGCCGATAACCCGGACTGGAAGCTCACGGTAGAAGGCCACACCGACAACATAGGCGGCGATGCCTACAACCTCGACCTGTCGAAGCACCGTGCGGCGGCAGTCAAAGACGCACTCATGACGCGCTATCACATTGCCGCGGATCGGCTCTCGACCAATGGCTTTGGAGCATCGCGCCCAGTGGAAACCAACGACACGCTGGAAGGCCGTGCCCGCAATCGGCGGGTGGAGCTTACCCGCGAGTAGCAGCAGGAAGGAGAAAACACATGGCAAAGTTTTGCGGTAAATGCGGTTCACCCCTGAATGACACGGCTGCCTTCTGCGCAGGTTGCGGCGCTCCTGTACCGTCTGCACCACCGGCGCCCTCCGCGGCCGTTGCGCCGGCCTATAACCAGGTACCGGGATATGTGCCCGCACCAGCAGCGCCAATGCCCGCGGCAAGGAAATCAAATACCTTGCTGAAGGTGGTCCTCGCCTGCGTGGTGTTGTTGATTGCCGGTACGGCCCTGGCAGTCGGCGGTCTTTGGTACGCGGCACAAACGGTCAAGGAAAAAGCCCGCGCGGCTGCCGCCCAATCGCCCGGCCTCAGCTCTATGTTGGACAGCCTGGGAAAGCTGGCGAGCAGCGGCCGCGCCGGCGACAGCGATGATGCCGTCAAATCAACGGGCAATCCGTGCCGCCTCCTTAGCACCCAGGAAGTGAGCCAGGCCGTAGGCGTAACCATCATCCGCGCAGAAGGCGAAGACAACCTTTGCCGCTATATCGCGAGGGGCGATATAGCGGATATGAAAGCCAAGCATATAGCCGGCATGGTCGGCGGAATCGATGCCAAAACGCAAAAGACCGTTCAGGACATGGCCGGAGGATTTTTTTCCGCCGTGGCGCCCCACGACGAGAGCGGCGCTTCGCAAGAAGTCCCAGTGCTGATGATCGATCTCGAAGTCGGCCAGGCAGCGGTAGCGATGAAAGCCAACCGCACAGCCTTCACGTATGTCGCTGGTGGAGGGGGCTCGGCAAGCAGCAGCGGCACCGGCGACTTGGATGGCATTGGCGATGAAGCCTATGTCGTCGGCGGAGGCATGCTCATGGTCCGCAAAGGCGATACGGTGGCACGTTTTGCGTATACCGGCTGCCCATGCAGTACGGACAATATCAAGCCGCTGGCGAAGTTGGCCGTAAGCCGCCTATGACGACCCCTCCACTTCTCACCCAGAGAGGAAAACGTTATGAGCTTTTGTCGATCATGCGGAGCCGCCTTCGCCGGCGGCACAACATTTTGCCCCACCTGCAGCGCCCGGTCCCACACAAACGCCGGGCTGCGCGCGAATGTTGCCGCAGCGTTGGCTTACCTGGCCGGCATCATTACCGGAATTCTATTTCTGGTGATTGAACCCTATAGAAGGGACCGCGTGATCCGCTTTCACGCCTTTCAGTCGATCTATTTCAACCTGGCCTGGATCGCCCTCTGGATCGGTTGGACGATCGCCGGGCTGGTGCTGGGCGCGGTCACCACGGGACTTTCCTTCATCCTCCAGGCGCCCGTCGACTTGCTGCTGATGGTGGGTGGTTTTGCGCTGTGGGTTTTTCTGATGTTCACCGCGCACCAGGGCAGGATAACCCGTCTGCCGTTGATTGGCGCGCTGGCCGCCAAACAAGCAGGGCTATAAACCACACGGTTACGTAAAGGAAATCGCTCATGAAACATGAAGACGAGGGCCTCGCGCAATTCCAGCGTGACTAGTGAGGAGCTTATGTAGCTCAACCGCTCTTCACCCCAAGGGTCTTCGTTACTTAACTGCTGTCCGGAACGGGGGAGTCTCTGTGCGCAAAGGAATCATCACACTATCCGCTTCAGCGCCTTTTATAACGTTGCTTTTGTGCTTCGTCGCATCGGGATGCAATCAACAGCCCAAGACAGCCAAGGGTGAAACGCAGCAACAAACGGCTTCGTCAGCCGTTCCCAGCCCTGCCGCTTCGAACATAGACATGTTCGACCTGAGGGCGCATCCGGACGCCATCGTGATGAAGCCCCTTGACCCAGCGACGCTCACGAAAAGTCAAAGGCAATTCGGCATCGCACCCCGGCTGGACCCCAAGGTGGAGTACCAGCCAGACATCATCCTGATGGAGCAGGGTGACAAAGCGATCCGTTCGATCGCAAGTAACGGCATCGTCTGGACGTTCGATGCCAATGCTCCCCACGTGAATGAATTTGCCATGGGCAAGATTGTCTTTGCCACCGGGCGGGCAGTCGGGCGCATCGCCATGCTCAAGCGGGAGGGCGACTCCGTGCAGGTGATCTTGTTGCCTGTACAGCTGCACGATTTAATCGCCAAGGGAAGTTTCGCGATGGATTCCGACATCGACATTGAGAAGATGACACCTTTCGTCTATCCCGACTTCCCGGAGCCGCGCGATGAGGGCGAAAAGCAAACTGCCGGCTTGCCGATGCCCGGCGTCGATCACTGGAAAGGATCCATCGTTGTGTCGCGCGTCTCCAGGAGCGGCAAATGGACGCCGGTCAACATGACCACGGTATCTGCCGATGGGCATCGTGAACGCTTTCAAAGGATCGGCGGCAGCTGGGCTCCTGAGCCGGTATTCCCGGCCGCACCTCTCCCACCCAGTCGGGGAGACGATCCGAGGGCGCCGCGATTGGTACGCTCGGATTACCAAAGGCCGTTCAGCATGCCGGGAGTTCCTGGTCCCCAGATAAGCCTGCCAAAGATACCGGATTTTCATCCCCCCACCGTTCCCGTTTTCCCACCGGTGGATTTGCAAGGTTTGATACCGAATCTGATCGCTAACAAGTCCGGTATCGGCGTCCAGTACACCTATGACAAAAGCGGCATCCACGTGGTGGCCACAGGCATGCTCAACTTCTCCGGCATGCACGCGAGGACCTTCCTGACATCCAGCCGCGGCGTAATTCCGAAAGACTGCGGAATCGAATTGCAGGGTGTTGTCGGTGTCGTGCTGCACCTGAAGGCTCACACCGACATTGATCGGCGTGTCAATATCCGGAAAAAGGCATATCTCCCTATATCGATGTGGATTCCAATTGGGGGCCCGGTACCTTTCGCGATCACGTTTGACCAAGGACTGGTGCTCAACACGGGTTTCAGTGCGAAGTCGTCCGAGCTGAACGCAGAGGGACTGTATGCCGTGCATGGCAGCTTGAAAGCCGGATACATTAACGGCCAATGGGCGGCCAATCCAGGTCTGACCGTAACTTCAAAAACGGATATCGGGAATACAACCGAGGGGATATCGGTCGGCATCGGCTCGCTGCTCATGGGCGCGGATTTGCGCGTCATGCTGGGCCTTGGCGCGGGCCCCTTCAACTTTGGCGTTTACGCCATGCTGGTTTATACCGGCACCATCTTAAGAGCTCCGGATGAGGGTTTACCTTGCAGGCAGGGCACGATCGAAGTGGTGCTTAAATCCGGATTGGGATACTCGATGCCGCAATTTGTTGCAGATGCCGTCAATTACTTTCTCAGCATCTTCACGGACGCAAGGATAGAGGCGAAGGGCACTGTTTTGGATGGTCCAAATCAACCACTCATAAATAACAGGACCGAAATTCCAGGAGGGTGTTCGGGCGAGCAGGGCGGTGGATGATGCCTAAGCGTCCGCTTGTCGCTAAGCAAACGCGTGGAGTTTCTACCTCTACAGGAAATCTGGGTTCGATCTACACCATTGCGAAACTGCTAGCCGGTCGAGGGCAACTGCGGCGAAGGCGATGACGATGGGGAAGCACTCCAGCGTGTAGCGGGGCTCCGGGGCCTCGAGGGTGAGCAGCAGCATGCTGCGCAACACGACATAGGCCACCATGGCAGTGGCAAATCGCGGGCAGTAGAACACTCCTATCAGGGCCGCTAACAGATAAAGCAAATTCAGCGCACCGTAAGCATAGGAGATGCGTGTTTCCACATGGTGCAGACGATACTGCCACCAACGCAGTTCTATATTGAGCATCTCTACCCGGGGCCGAAGCCACATATCGGCCAGGCGCAACAGGGGCAGCGTTACATAGTAACGAACGGGATGAGCCCGGATGCGCTCGGCAGCCAGCGCAGCAAAGCCGGCGTCGATGCGCGGCGTAAGGACATTCTCTGTGTTGTACTGCGAGACCAACGCTTGTGTTTCACGCGCATCGGCCGGCGAATCCAGGGCTCGCGCCGGAAGCAAGTGGATATCGATGTCGTCGCCAGGCACGTTCCAATAGATTTCATAGGTGGAGGCAAAGTCGGCCATCCATGTTTTTGTCCAACGTTGAAATCCAGGTGCTTTGAATTCTCCGGGGTCGGTGGCGGAACGGGGCGCTAGCGGCTGAAGGACGTGAAACGTGTGCCAGTTGCGAACAGTCCAAGCGGCGAATGGCAGCACCGACATCAGCCCACACAGCAATGCAATACGCAGCGCGCGCGCCAAACCAAGCGAACTGCGGCCATAGAGGATGAGCGCGGGAAAAAAAGCCACCGCCAGCAGGGCGCCATCGGGCCTCAAGAGAGCGGCGTAGCTCCAGGCAAAGGCGAGCGCCAGCATCCATCCCCAGTGCGGACGCGCGAGCACGGCGGCAAATGCATAGAGGCCGAGCGCAACACAAAAGATGGAGAGCGTTTCGGTGAGTGGCATCGCCACGTAATTTGCCGTGAAGGGACAGAGCGCCGCCAGCCAGAGCGCCAACATCGCAGCCCGATGTCCACAGAGCCGGCGAACGAATCCCGCGATGAGCAAGCACGTCACCAGGTCGATCACCATTTGCAGGTAGAGGACGGCGGAATAATTCTGCTTTCCAAAAGCAGCGAAGCAGAGGGCGAGGAAGCCGGGGTATCCGGGCAGTCGGACGAGGGTCGGGGCAATGGTTGGCGGGCCGCCCGCATGCACGACAGAACGCCCATAGATACCGTGGGTCAGCCAGTTCCTGCCAATGTCCGCGTAAAGAAGCGAGTCTCCCTGGATCTGTGGGAAAGCGTGAATGAACCAGAGGCGCAGCACAGCGCCTGCCGCGAGTGCGAAGACCGCGGAAAGGATTGTGCGCCGGCGGAGGGAGGGCATCCCTCGAAATCATACAAGGGTCTCAGGCCACACGCCTTGGGGGTAGAATAGGCGGGTAGCAGTGGGCGGGAGTAGCTCAATGGTAGAGTAGCGGCTTCCCAAGCCGTTGGTTGCGGGTTCGATCCCCGTCTCCCGCTCCAGGATTTGTGAAGGTACGGAAGGGTATGGGCTTCCTCGGACCTGATTCGCCTTTCACGAAGGGCGCTTTCTTGAAGGGTACGGGCTTCCAGCCCGTACATAAATGTTTAAGAATGAATGCGGCTTTAGCCGCTGAGGGCTGCATTTTTAGCCCCTCCGCACTTTCCTTTGCAGCGGTACCCTCCATCCGAGGTTTGTCGCAGGGCCGGGGGATACTGCAGGTCCCTCGGCTGCGCTCGGGATGACAAGGGTGGGGTGGCGCTTCCATGAGCAATTCGCTAGCGGCTGAAAGAGTTGCTGACGACAGCATTGACTTGGGATCAAGTGGAACCGCAGGTCCCTCGGCTCCTCGGGATGACAGGGGTGGGGTGGCGCTTCCATGAGCAATTCGCGCTAGTGGCTGAAAGGGTCGCTGACGACAGCATTGACTTCGGATCAAGTGGAACCGCAGGTCCCTCGGCTACGCTCGGGATGACAAATTTGAGGGCGGCCACTTACCTGAAGATTCGTTAGTGGGATCGAGAGAAATGCACAACTGAGCATTCAGCTGTTGGGCGTTCCGTCAACTCCTCAGACGGCGCCGGCCACCAAAATAATCAATAAGATCATCAGAATCAGGCTTACCCGTCGGCCGCCCTCATCGGCGAAGGGTGCGTGGCGTCTCCACTGAATTGGTAAGAGTGCGGGCCCGGTCGAAGATGTCAAAAAGCATACTGCGCGTGAGTTTGCCGGTATTGGTGTTTTGTAGCGAAGGGTGGAAACTGGCAATCAGGAAGCGGCCGCCGGGAAGCCCGTACTCGGCGCCGTGGCCGAACTTGAAACGCGGTTTGCGTTCACTCTGCCCGGTACGCGCCACATGTTCTAAATAACTGTCAAAGGCGATGCGTCCGAGGCACACAACCACCTTCAAATTGGTCAGCAACTTGATCTCCTGGTCGAGGTAAGACGAACAGTTTTTCAGCTCGGACCGCTTGGGCGTATTGTCCGGGGGCGCGCAACGCACTACTGAACTAATCCAGCAGTCCTTTAGCTGCAGGCCGTCGCCGCGGGAGACAGAGTTCGGCTGCGAGGCGAAACCCGCGTCATAGAGAACGGGATACAGGAAGTCGCCAGATCCATCGCCGGTGAAGGGCCGGCCGGTCCGGTTCGAACCGTGTGCGCCTGGGGCCAAGCCCAGGATCAGCACACGAGCCTTCTCGTCGCCAAACGAGGGAACCGGCTTGGCCCAGTAAATCCAGTCCCGATAGGCGCGGCGCTTGCTGGTAGCGATGTCTTCGCAATACTTGCGAAGGCGGGTACAGCGCTGACAGCGAATGATTTCCTGGTTGAAGAGAACGAGCGGACTGAGGCTGGTCGTGGCCGCGCCAGGACTAACCTCAGGAGCGGGGCTTCCAGTAGGCGAACCGGGGTTCGCTCGAGGGATCGAACTCATACCCGATTGTAAGGCCCATCTGAAAGACGGCGTAAGATGAATTTTTGCTTTCCCGCGGTCGCTGGACGGAAGTGGGCAAAGTTTTTTGAGGGGGTCTATGTACAACGTAAAGCGATGGTTAGGAAGGATTCTCGCCGCGTCCGCTCTGCTTGCGGCCGGATGCCGGCAACAGCCGGCCCCACCAAGCGAACAAGCGCCACAGCCGACAGCACCGGCAGCCGTGCAAATCGGCGGCGAGAACGTGTTGACACTGGCGCGCAAGGCAACCGCTAACGGTAGCAAACCCGAATTCCTCTCCGTAACCCTGCTTCCCGGGCGGGGCATGAATATGTTCCAGGTCACCGCGTCCATTCCTGGCAAAGGGGAGATCCCGTTGTTGCGCTCGCCTTCCCTTGCGGATGCACCGAAAGTACTTAGCGGCACGGGCAAAGATCAATCGGGCAACGCGTCCTTCAGCCTTGGCGGAGCCTTTCTGATTCCCTACCCCAACCGCATCCTGGGTGAAGCCTCCTCGGATGGCAAGTCGGTCATCACCCATTGGCGCGGCCACACCTTGGCTCTGCCGGCAAACTTCCCCAGCAAGAACCCCGGCGGCCCAGTGGTCGCGATTCATGGATTGATTACCCAAGCGAAAGTGGAAGACCTGCAAACCCAGACCACCGCGGATGGACAGACGGTGACCGGTGTGATTCACGCGGGAGACTTCGGCGGCCATTGGATTTCCGACACTGACCTGAATTTCACCATCGCGCTCACCGGTGACGGGGTCGAAACCACGATCACGGCCAAGAACGTGGGCAAAGAGCCGGAGCCGATGTCCATTGGCTGGCATCCCTACTTCGTGATCCCAAGCGGCCACCGCGCCCAGGCGCGCGTGCATATCCCCGCCACCATGATGGCCATAGTGAACAATTACGGTGACGCATTCCCCACCGGGCAACTGAAGCCGGTCAAGGGCACCGATTACGACTACACTGCGCCCGACGGTGTGGCCCTCGACGATCATTTTCTGGACGACAATTTCTCCCACTTGCAGCGGACCAATGGCGCCGCCGACGTCAAGCTGATTGATCCGGAATCGAATTATGGATTGACGGTTGCAGCCCTGTCGCCCGAGATCAAGACGGTGCAGGTGTATTCGCCCAAGACGTCCTTTGTCGCCGTCGAACCACAGTTCAATTACGTGGACCCGTTCGGCAAGGAATGGAAAGGCATGGATACGGGCATGGTGACGCTTCGTCCCGGCCAGTCGGTGACGTGGAAGGTTCGGCTGGAGTTGTTTACCCCGGGAGGGCCGGGGCAGTAGCTCTTCTCTGGAAAAATATTTTTCGGTACGACTCGCAGGCATAAACATGGCTGCGTGTCATCGGCCCGAGGTAAGAATTGGATTACCGTGGTAATGGAATCCCCTACCCTGGCTTCCCGCTTTTGCCCTGAACCAGCGCATACTTAATGGATGCGACGACCGACTGCGTCCCGCTGCCTGTGCTGTGGGTATAAAACGCTATCCATGCCTGAGGCCCTGGAGCTATGCCAGGTGTGCTGGTGGCAGGATGACGGGCAGGATGACCGAGACGCGGACGTGGTCCGCAGAACAGTCAACGGCAATCTCAGCCTCAGCGACGGACGCCGCAATTACAAGCATTACCAGGCTGCCGATCCACGGTTTGTTGCGCACGTACGCACTCCGCGGCAAGAGGAACTCTAGACATTTTCACTTCTACGCTGCTCGGTCGAGTTCAGCGAAGTGCTGCTTTTCTTGAGGAAAAGCCACGTTGGTCTGTATATAGCAGAAGTGAAAATGCTGAGTCCTCACCTCCTGCATCAAGGCTGGTTCGCCGAGGGTAACCGGAAAAGGGTGTATCGTAGTTAATAGCGGCTTCGCATTCTTTGCGCTGTGGGTTTGACCCTCCCGGGAAAGCCTCATACGATGAAAGCAGGCTGTTTACGGGCCGCTCCGCATACATCCATTCCGCCATTGCGCAGTGCGGCGGAGCGAGCAAACCTGGAAGGCATAAGTTGAGCTCAACCGAAATGATAGAAACGACACCCGAATCTGCCGGAGCATCCACCGCCACCGAAGAGCCCGGCGAACACGAGGGCCACGATCACTCTCATGGCGCGGCAACCCTGAATCCGGATTGCACTCGAGAAGTTGAAATCGAAATTCCCGCGGACGAAGTCTCCCGCAGTTTCCGGGCGGTCACCAAACGCTATCAAAAGAATGCCCGCATTCCAGGCTTCCGTTCAGGCAAGGTCCCGGAGTCCCTTATCCGCGGCCGCTTCGCCGAGCAGATTCGCCAGGACGTGATGGAAGCTGTTCTCCCCGACCACTTCCGCAATGCCATCGCCGAGCAGCAACTCAAGCCCATCTCGCAACCACAGGTCACAGGCATTGAACTCGAAGAGGGGAAACCTCTACGCTTCAAAGCCGCCTTCGAAGTGGTTCCGGAATTCTCCATCGATGGCTATCGGGACGTGAAGGTCGAGAAGGTAGCAACGGAACTGACCGATGCCGAGGTGGATGCCGAGCTTGCCCGCATTCGCGATTCCCGTTCCACGATGGAGCCGGTAACGGAAGAGCGCGCCCTGACCGATGGCGACTTCGCCCAGATCAGCTTTACCGGCACCGTGCAACCTGCGGAAGCTGGAGGCGAAACAGCGCCGGTGCCCCAGCAACCCGTCACCGGGCAGGATGTCATGGTCCAGGTGGGTGGACCGAACACCCTCGATAGCTTTAATGCCGCATTGCGCGGCGCCTCTGCGGGTCAACAGTTAAAGTTTGAGGTGAGCTATCCAGAGGAATTCGGCGAGCGGCAGCTGGCTGGTAAGCGCGTGGCCTACGACCTCGAAGTCAAGGGCATCAAGAAAAAGATCGAGCCGGAACTGAACGACGACTTCGCCAAGGAGCTTGGTCAGTACGAGAGCCTGGCCGACTTCACTCGCCAACTGCGCGAACACATGGCCAAGGATAAGCAGCGGCGGGTGGAAAGTGAAACCACGAACCGGCTGCTCGACGCGCTGGTAAATCGTTTTGAGTTTCCCATTCCCGAGTCGCTGGTGCAACAGCAGATTGACGCCCGGCTGGATCGCGGCCTGCGGGCGCTTGCCGCCCAGGGCATGCGGACGGACGATATGCGCAATCTAGATTTCGATCGCCTGCGCGCCGCACAGCGGCCCTCCGCTACGGCCGAGGTGAAGGGTTCCCTTCTGCTTGACCGCATTGCCGACGCAGAGAATGTCAACGTGCCTGAAGAAGATGTCGAACGTGAACTGCAAGCGATCTCCCTGCAGATGCGTGAACCGGTCGATGCGCTGCGTGTGCGTTTGACTGAGGACGGGAGCCTCGCTAGAATCCGGGAACGCTTACGTAGAGAGAAGATGAGCGCGCTGCTGTACGAAAGGCTAGCGATTTAACGATAGATATAACCGGTGAAGATACTTCAAACGGGGCTTTTCACCAAGAAAAGCCCCACCTCACGGAGGCTAGATCGGGAACCGTAATCGTGAAAACGCTCTAGCGAGCTAGCACAGATAAAAGGGGCAATTTTAAACCGGGCGCACGCCGTCCGCGGGAAAGCATAAGCAAGGGAGAGCATGGCACTTGTACCTATGGTGGTCGAGCAGACGAGTCGGGGCGAGCGAGCCTACGACATTTATTCTCGTTTGCTTCGCGACAATATTATCTTTCTGGGCACACCGATCGACGATCAGATCGCCAACCTGGTAATCGCACAAATGTTGTTTCTCTCCGGTGAGGACCCAGAAAAGGATCTTCAGCTATACATCAATTCCCCCGGTGGCTCCATCACTGCAGGTCTTGCCATCTACGACACTATGCAGTTCATTCGCAACGACGTGGTCACTTATTGCATCGGGCAGGCGGCGAGCATGGCGGCGTTTCTGCTCATGAGCGGCAACAAGGGCAAGCGCTTTGCGTTGCCGAACTCCCGCATCCTGATCCACCAGCCGTCGATGGGCGGGCTTTCGGGGCAGGCTACCGATATCGATATTCATGCTCGCGAGATTCTGCGCATCCGCGAGATTACCAACAAGCTGATGTCCAAGCACACCGCGCAGCCGCTGGAACGTATTGAACGAGATGTAGAGAGAGATTTCATCATGAACGCGCAGCAGGCCAAGGAATACGGCATTATTGACGAAATCATAGACCGGCCACGGACTTGAAGGCCGTCAGGGCAAAAGGAGTTGCAGTATGAAAACGCCGAGGGGAACAGACGATACGCTCCGTTGTTCGTTCTGTCATAAATCGCAGGACGCCGTTGCTAAATTGATCTCCTCACCGAGCGACTATCCGCGGGCGTACATCTGTGATGAATGCGTCGCGGTCTGCAACTCTATTTTGGAGGACGACCGGGGCGAGACACAGCCCGGAGCGGCGCCGGCGCACTTGCCCAAACCGCAAGAGGTCAAGGGCTTTCTCGATGAGTACGTCATTGGCCAGGAGCAAACAAAGAAGAAGCTGGCCGTAGCCGTTTACAACCATTACAAGCGTATCCAGATGAACCGGACACGCGGCAATGACGTCGAGCTGTCAAAATCCAATATTCTTCTCGTCGGCCCCACCGGAAGCGGCAAAACGCTGCTGGCGCACACCCTGGCGAAGATGTTGGATGTACCCTTTGCCATCGTCGACGCGACCACGCTGACGGAAGCCGGCTATGTGGGCGAAGACGTCGAAAACATCATTCTCAAGTTGCTGCAGGCAGCCGATGGCGATGTCGCCAGAGCGCAGACCGGCATTATCTATATTGACGAGATCGACAAAATCGGGCGCAAGGACGAAAACCCGTCCATTACCCGCGATGTCTCCGGAGAGGGTGTACAGCAGGCCCTGCTGAAGATCCTCGAGGGCACGGTAGCGAACGTTCCGCCCCAGGGTGGCCGCAAGCATCCCCACCAGGAATTCACCCCGGTCGACACCACCAACATACTGTTTATCTGCGGTGGCGCCTTCGTCGGTCTGGAACGCCTGATCGGGCGCCGTGTGGGCAAGAAGGCTCTGGGCTTCAAGGCCCTCTCGGATAAGGATGCGCAGGAAGTAGGCATTTTGCCCGCGCAGCGCGACACCGAGCTCCTGCGCCAGGCGCAACCGCAGGATCTGATCAAGTTCGGCCTTATCCCTGAGTTCGTGGGACGCCTGCCGGTGATCGGGATTCTGGACGAGCTGGATGAGGAGGCCCTGGTGGAGATTCTCACCAAGCCCCGCAACGCCATCCTCAAACAGTACCAACGGCTCTTCGAGTACGAGGGCGTGAAACTTTTGTTTGCCGAAGATGCCTCCCGGGCCGTAGCTCGCGAGGCGCTCAACCGCAAGGTTGGGGCGCGCGGATTACGCATGATCCTGGAAGAGCTGATGCTCGATCTGATGTACCACCTCCCCAGCAACAAGAAGATCAAGGAGCTGGACATCACAGCCGAGATGGTACAGAAGCGGGATCTTTCCGTGACTCTGCTGGAGAAAGCTGGGTAGAGTTCTGTTTCGGGGCACAAAGCGCCCAAAATCGAACCGCAGATCCCTCTTGCGCCGGCTCCTCCAGGCTGGCGAAAGTATGCAGTCGTCATTGGTTGGATCTCGCGGAATTGTAAGGATGCCCAGGACTCCATCCTGGGATATTTTCAGCCGTCCCTGCGGGACTGTTCCTGGCTCTCATATGACCCAGGACTAGCGTCCTGGGCTACTCTCAGCCGTCCCCTTCGACAAGCTCAGGGCAGGCTCTACGGGACTCAGTTGGGAGCGGCTAGTTCTGACGCAGGGGCTAAAGCCCGATGTATTCTCGGTCATTTACGGCCCGACTAGAGTCGTGCCCTGATACAGAACAGAGTTTTCTGCAGCCTGCCGTTTGCCAGGGTGAGCCGGACAGGCAAGATAATAGCCTTCTTTTCCACAAAGAGAAGGTTGTCATCCAGGCCGGAACGCATCATAGCGGAGAGATCGGCGGTTCATTCTTGCCATCTCGTGTGAACTTCGGATTCACTTTCTTCGTCTATTGAGTCTGTTGATTGGTTGAAGCCCTCAACGTCCGGGTCATTGGCGCAACTCCCTTTTCCTCTGTATAAGGGAGATAAGTGAAAGGAAATCGCGTGACACAAGCAAAAGAAACCCGTGACAAAGGCGATCTTCGCAAGCTCCCCATGATGCCCATTCGGGACATGGTGATCTTCCCTTACATGATGACGCCCTTTGTTGTGGGGCGCGAATCGAGCGTAAGGGCCCTGGAAGAGGCGCTGACCGGAGACCGGAAGATATTTCTCGCCACCCAGCACGACGCGGGCATCGATGAACCCAGGCCGGAAGACATCTATTCGGTGGGAACCATTGGCAACATCGTCCAGAGCGTGAAGATGCCGGACGGCAACATCAAGGTACTGGTGGAAGGGCTGGAACGGGCCAAAGCGGTCGAGATGAATGACTCCGATGGCTTCTTTGTGGCTACCGTCCGCGTCGCTAACCGGCAACTCGAAGTCAACCCGCAAATCGAGCAGGTGATGCAGCGGGTCACTTCCCTCTTTGAGCAGTACGTCAAGCTGCAGCAATCCCTCAATTACGAGACCATGATCGCCGCCGTTCGCATGGACGAGCCGGCGAAGCTTTCCGACACCATCGCCGCCAATCTGCAGCTTTCGATCGAAGAGAAGCAGGAGCTCTTGGACATTTTTGATCCGAGCGAGCGGCTGTCCCGGGTGGCAGACGTGCTCGATATCGAAATCGAGAAGCTGAACATGGATCGCAGCGTGCAAAGCCGGGTGAAGCGGCAGATGGAGCGCGCGCAAAAAGAGTACTACCTCAACGAAAAGATCAAGGCCATCCAGAAGGAACTGGGCCGCGGCGAGAAGAGCGAGTTTGATGAGCTGCGCAAGAAGATCGAGAGCGCAGGCATGCCCAAGGACGTCTTCGATAAAGCCGTGCAGGAGCTGAAAAAGCTGGAGGCCATGCCGCCCATGTCGGCGGAGTCGACCGTATCCAGGAACTACCTGGACTGGCTGCTGGCTGTTCCGTGGAAGAAGAGAAGCAAGGAAACCCGCAGCATTGATCACGCCGAGAAAGTACTGAATGCGGACCACTACGGCCTGGAAAAAATCAAGGAGCGCATTCTTGAGTTCCTAGCCGTCCGCCAACTGGTAAAAAATCCCAAGGGCTCAATCCTCTGTTTCGTCGGGCCTCCGGGCGTCGGCAAGACCTCCCTCGGCATGTCGATTGCAAAGGCCACGGGGCGCAAGTTCGTGCGTATGTCCCTGGGCGGCGTGCGGGACGAGGCGGAGATCCGTGGGCATCGCCGGACCTACATCGGAGCCCTACCCGGACAGATCATCCAGTCCATGAAGAAGGCGGGAACCAAGAACCCTGTTTTCATGCTGGATGAGGTGGATAAGATGGCCTCCGACCTACGCGGAGACCCCGCCTCGGCGCTCCTCGAGGTGCTCGATCCGGAGCAGAATACAAGTTTTCAGGACCACTATCTCGACGTGGAATATGACCTGTCGCAGGTGCTCTTCGTGGCCACCGCGAACGTGCTGCACACCATCCCTGCGCCGCTTCAGGACCGTATGGAGATTCTGCGCCTGCACGGATATACCGAGGCGGAAAAGCTCGAGATTGCCAAGCAGTATTTGGTCAAGAAGCAGCGTGAAGCTACGGGGCTGAGCGATAAGAACGCGATCTTCAGTGACGCGTCGCTGGTGGATATCATTCGCGGTTACACCCGCGAGGCGGGCGTCCGTAACCTGGAGCGCGAAATTGGTAACGTGTGCCGCAAGGTAGCGCGGCGCGTGGTCCGCAACGGCGCCAAGCACAAGGAAGAAATAACCGACACCAACGTGAACGAATTTCTGGGAGTGGCCAAGTTCCGCGACTCTCAGCTGCACGAGACCAGCGAAGTTGGCTTGGTGACCGGGCTGGCATGGACTGAGGTCGGTGGCAGCATTCTCTCTACCGAAGTGCAGGTTCTGGATGGCAAGGGTAAGTTGACTCTGACCGGGCAACTGGGCGACGTGATGCAGGAGTCGGCCCAGGCCGCGCTTTCCTACATCCGCAGCAGGGCGCAGCACCTGGGGCTGCCCAAGGACTTCTACCGCAACCTCGACATTCACGTGCACGTGCCGGAAGGCGCGATTCCCAAGGACGGCCCGTCGGCTGGCATCACCATCGCCACCGCGCTGGCCAGTGCGCTGGCGAAGATACGTGTGCGGCGGGATATTGCGATGACCGGTGAGATTACTCTGCGGGGCAAGGTTCTGCCCATTGGCGGATTGAAAGAGAAGCTGTTGGCCGCCCACCGTGCCGGCATCTTTGAGGCCGTTCTACCTCGAGCCAATGAGAAGGATCTGGCCGATCTTCCGGAGAACCTGCGCAGCGTCATGAAGCTGCACTTTGTTGACCAGATGGACGAAGTTCTGAGGATTGCGCTCGAGGGTCCGCTACCGGAGTTGCGCGAGGAGACTCCCGAGGCACTGGCTGCGGTTCCGCCTCCAGCGCCTATCGGGCAGCCGCGCGCCCAGTAAGCCGGGATGCACCTGGTAACTAAGTTCCTGCTCTCGGCAATGGCCCCGGAGCAGTTCCCTTCCGCCAGCGCGCCGGAATTCGCTTTCCTGGGCCGCTCCAACGTCGGCAAATCGAGCCTGATCAATGGCTTGTTGGGGGAAAAGGCCGCTAAGGTCTCGGCCTCTCCGGGGCGCACGCGGGCCATCAACTTTTTCGCTCTATCCGATTCCGCGACTGCGCGGTTGCCACGACTGCTCTTTGCCGATCTCCCAGGCTACGGCTACGCCAAAATCTCCCGGTCTATCTCTGCGGAGTGGCCGAAATTCATCAATCCCTATCTCGAAGAGCGGCCCAACCTGGTCCTCTGTATCTGCCTGGTCGACAGCAATATTCCGGTGCAAGCCAGTGACCAGCAGCTGATCGCGTCGCTCAAGGGAATGGGCCGCAGCTTTCTTACCGTGGGAACGAAAGCAGACCGTCTCTCCGGCAACGAGCGGACGAAGGCTCTGAAGCAGCTGAAGCAAGGGCTGGGACTGAGCGAGATTCTGCTGTGTTCGGCAAAAACGGGTGACGGTTTAAAGGATTTGTGGGCGCAGATTCTGGCGCACGCGGAAGAAAAGTCCAGCGCCTGAGCCGCGCCCGATCGGTTCTTTCCGTGGTTGTGTGCCAGTTAAAATAGAGCGTAGAGGTCCTCAAATGGGCTTAAGCACGATTCAAGAAATCGAACGCGCCATTCGAGCGCTAAAGCCCCGAGAATTGGAAGAACTGTACTCATGGCTCGAGGAAAATTACCCGCAGCCGCTCGACACTCGCGTTCAGTCCGATCTTACGGCGGGCCGTCTCGACAAGGCCATTCATCGCGCATTGGACGACGAAAATAACGGCCGGGTCCGGCCGCTTTAGTACAGAATGCGGCATTTCGCCACTACGGATTTTTGGAAGGAATACCGGTCGCTCCCGCAGGACATCCGCAGCCGAGCGGACGAAAAGTTCTCGTTAGGCCAACCGGCAACACCCCTCCCTGCAATTCAATGATTCGCTTCGAATTTCTTCGTGACCACCAGTGCCTCAGGGGCTAAAGAGTCTGCGTGAGAACTGGAAAAAGAAACCGCAGGTCCCTCCACTGCGGTTTCTTTTTCCAGTTCTCACGCAGACTCTTTAGCCGTGCCCTTCGTTCAGTGAGTTTTTCGCAGGACCCTCACCAGGTGTTGTAAGGCTGTCCGTCGCTCCCCGCCTGATCCGACCCACTATGCACGTCGGTCATGCCGGGGTCGGTCTGATCGACGTTCTGCAGTGTGTCGTCCATGGTTGGTACCCAGGTGCTGTTGCTGTGGGTGACCGGGTCGAGGGGAATCACCTTGAGATAACCAGCGCTAACCAGATCATCGAGTGTCTGCGGCGCCTTATCCTTGTCGTTGGTATAGGCGTCGATGGCATCGCGCATGACGTGCAGGTCCTCCCTGAGGACCGCTTCCCGGGCGGCGCGAATCGATGCGACATACGCGGGGATTGCGATGGCCGCCAGAATGGCGATGATCAGCATCACCACCATCAACTCGACCAGGGTGAACCCCTCCCCATGGCGCAGCCGAGCAGAGAGCGCACATCTACGAGAACGGAAGCCGGATATGCTCACAAGCCTACCAATCGGAGTACTTCGTTCCATCGAGGGCAATGCCTTGCGACTTGGAGGCGACATCGAAGACACTTTGCCCTCCCCAGGAGTCGCTATTGGGGTCGTCCTGCATGGAGCGTAACGTCCACTCGGCCTTGCCGGTCATCGGATCGACCGGAATGCGGCGCAGAAACCTCAGTTTCTTGCCCTGCGCGTCCTCGCCGGTGACCAGCCTGTCGAGATCCGGCGGATAGCCGCCACTGTCGGTCTTGGGGATAAAGGCGTGACGGTCGGCCGCGTCTTTGTATTTGTCGATGGCGTCGCGCATCTGCCACAAGTCGTAGCGCAATTCTCTTTCTTTCTCCCGCTTGGCCTGAAAGCGGGCCAGCGGAACGACGGCCGAGGCAAGAATGGCAAGGATCGCAACTGTGACAATCAACTCCACCAGGGTGAGCCCCGCCTGGTGGATTGCTGCGCTGCGCTGACGTAAGTTGCTGCACTGCATACTTGGGCCCTATTGCACGTGTACCGTGGTTTGCGAACCGGCGATATTGACTGCCTGTTGCGCGCTGTTCTTCGCCGATGCGCGGATGATCTGCAGGGCCGCGTCTCCCGCGGCGTTGGCTTGAAAGGTTAGAACGCAGACGGTTCCCGATCCGCTTACCCCGGCGACGCCGGGTGGACGCGAGGCCGAAATGACGACGTTGCCAACCCCATCGTCGCGATGAACCAGCGCAATGGCCTGGCCATCATGACCGAGATAGTCGCCAGTATCCACATTGATCAATGCCAGCTTGCTGTTGTCGTAACGCAACTGCATCGGCACCGAGAAGATATCCTGTCCCCCGCTCAAGTTGACTGCAACCTTGAAGGTGCTGCCAACCTTTGGCGTAGCCGGTGGCGGAACGATTTGCAGACTCACAGAACCTGGTGCGGGGCCTGCCACTGTGGACCCTGGTGTTGCAGGTCCCGGCGTGCCATTAGCCGCCGGCGAGGCACCAGCGGGCGGCGCCGAGGCATGTGGCTGCAGCCCCGGCGGCAGTCCATCTGTCCCACTCGCCTGTCCATTTGCTCGATTTCCCGGCGCTGAAATGCGCCGCAACTCCACATTCGTGCCTGTGCCCGTATCAATCTCCTGCAGATTCAAAGGGGTGATATCCGCGGCTCGAACCACATGCGGGGTCAGCATGAAGATGATTTCGTCGTCCTGCACCTCGTGCTGGGTGGAGCTGAAGATGTACTTCAGAATTGGCAACTCGCCCAGGCCGGGCGTTCCACCGATGGTGACCAGATCCTGCTTCTGCAAGAATCCGCCCAAGATGTTGACTTCGCCTTCTTTTAGACGGACTACCTGATCGGCGGTGCGCTGGCTGATAATCGGCTCAGTAATGCCACCGATGTTGGTCGAGCCTTCCTCCTGCGAGGAGACGAGCTTGATCTTGAGCGTTACGTCGCGATCATAGTGCACGATGGGCGTAATCTCGATCTCCACACCGACATCCAGGTAGGTGAACTGTGTGTTCACCAGCGAACTGACGACAGCGGTCGCTGCGCCGGTCTGGTAGGAGCCGGTAGCCACGGGGATACGTTCGCCAATCTTCAGGTCGGCCTTCTGCCCGTCCGTCGCCCGGATACTGGGATTTTGCAAGACCTTGGTGTCCGAGTCGGAGAGCAAGAAGTTGGCTGTCGCCGCGCCGACGGTCACCGCAAAGTTGGTGGCGTTGAGATGGGCAAGATTGTTCAAGGTCAGGTTGGTCGTGCTGCTGGTGGTAGTCCCAGTCGTAGTGCCGGTGGTCGTGCCGGTGGAAGTGGTGCTGGTGGCGTTGGGCGGTTGCAACTGCAGCCCGAAGCTGCCCGGGAGCTGTATGCCGAGGGTCCGCGTCTTGTCCCGATTCACTTCCAGCAGCGCTACGTCGACCACTACCTCGGGACGCGACTTATCCAGATCATTGATGAGTTTTTGCGCCAGCAGCAGCTCATCCGGCGTGGCCCGCATCACGATGGCGCTCTGGCTGGGCACTCCGTAGAGCTTGGCGTTGACCAGAAGGTTGCGCAGCGCGGTCTGAATATCGTTCAGATCGTTCTGCTGGGCAGTGTTCGCCAGATAGAAGGTCTGCACCGCCTCTTCCTCCAGCTCCTGGCGCTTGGCGCGAGTGTTCATGGCGACAAAGATGGTATTGGAGGTGACCGGGTGCCAGAACGTGCCCGAAGATACGCCGACGATGCGCAAAGCGTCTAAAAGCGATACGTTGGCAATGTCCACCTGGATGCGTTTGGAGGTGTACTCGGGATCGAAGAGCACGTTGATCCCTGCCGCCTTGCCCACGGTCGAGTAGACCACCTTGCTGTCTTCTGTCATATGCAAGGTGAGCGGTTCATTGGAGATTGGTTTTAGCTGGACCGGGCTGCCTACCTCGCTTAGCTCCTCAGCCTTATTCTCGGGGATGGAGGTTTCCTGATTGGGTTTGGTGGATGAGAGCCTGTCCCTCGCCTTCTGGATATCCTGACGGGCCAGCTCGTTGCTCGGGTCGATCTCCATGGCGCGTAAGAACTCGGTCACGGCACCGGTGGTGTCGTTCTGGGCAAGAAGCTTTTCTCCTCTATTGACGTGCGCTGAGGCCGCCAGGAAGCGCACTCGCTCGTACGCGGTCTTATAGCGGAGATTCTTTGGTTCCAGCTTCCAGGCCTGGTAATAGTCTTCGTAGGCCGTAATGGGATCGTCTTTGGCCTCGGATGTCTGGCCGTTCTGATAGAGCGTCTTGGCTTTGGGAGTCGAACGTGCAAAGGAGCTATGGCTCAGGCACAAGAGCAGGGTAAGCACAGTGGACAGGGCCCATTTATTTTGACGGCGATTCATCGCACTCCAGACAAGTTCACTAGGGAGAAATCGACGTGTCCACAGAGTCACAGCACGCGCTTTCTTCTTTGACGTAGCCGGTTCTGAATCAGCGCGAACTCGTTCCGGCGCAGGGCTTTTCTCTTTGCTAATATCGCCTGAGTATACCATCCGGGAGAGCCCCAATTTCGCTTCCAACTCACGTGCTAGCATGAAGATTCGTAACCAAATGTATGCCCCGGCAATCGAGTCAAAACACTACACCCTCCCCACAGAAATCGAAGTCTCGGGAGCCAGTCGCGGCCGGTGAGCGAGACGCCGCGGTGAACCGCTCGGCCAGCCATAATTACTTTTTGCTCGACAAGTTCGAAGCCGGCATCGCCCTCCGAGGCACAGAGGTCAAGTCCATTCGCGAGGGCAAGGCCAATCTCAAAGATGCGTACGGCATCATCAAAGACGGCGAAGCCTATCTGCTGAATGCGCATATCGGTCCCTACTCGCATGGAAGCTCTTTCAATCACGATTCGCTGCGTACCCGCAAGCTGTTACTGCACCGCCAGGAACTGCAAAAGCTCATGGGGAAGACGCAACTGAAAGGTTTAACGCTCATACCCACCCGGCTTTATTTCCGCCACGGCCGCGTAAAGTGCGAACTGGCGGTGGCCAAGGGCAAGCAGGACTGGGACAAGCGGGAGACCGAACGGCGTCGCGAGGACGAACGCGAGGCTCGAGCGGCGATCGTTCGCGGCCAGCACAAGTAGCACATAACCATCACAATCTAAGCAACTTAGGCATAATGACCATGAAGACCAAACTTGTATCCGCTAAGCTCGACCGCGTCACCAGCCCGCTGCTGGTGATCTTCGCTCTGGATGCCGCGGAGAAGAAGCAGCCGGCCAAACCGGCAATCAAGCTGTTGACGGCAAATGGCAGCGTGGCCAAGGCGACGGCAAGCGTTCTAAGCAGCGGCGAATTCGCGGCCGGGAGCTGCGACACTGTCTTGCTGCACGCCCCCGCCGGCTGCAAGGCGGAGCGCATCCTGCTCGTGGGCCTGGGCAAGCTCACCACCGCGGAAGTACGCAAGGCGGCTGGCGCAGCGGTCCGCTTTGCCAAGCCGCGCAAGCTGCGCGAACTTTCCCTCGCCATCCCTGAGGGGCTCGAGCCCGCGGCCGCTGCGCGCGCCCTGGTAGAAGGCGCCTACATTGGCGATTTCGATCCCGATACGTATCGTTCGGACCGGAAGGACCAGAGTATCGAGCAACTCACCATTGTTGCCGGCAGCGGGGCAAAAGAGGCTCCCATCGAGGCTGGGCTGCGTGAAGGCGTGATCCTGGGCGAGGCGCAGAACTTTACCCGCTCCCTGGTCAATGAACCGGGCAACGTGATGACGCCGACTGTGCTGGGTCAGAAAGCCGCGGAAATGTGCGCCCAATACGGGCTGAGCTGCGAAGTGTATGGCGCGGATAAGCTCAAAGAACTCAAAATGGGCGCTTTCTGGGGGGTAACGAAGGGGTCGGAGGAGCCTCCCGCCCTGATCGTGATGACCTACGAGCCCAAGGGCGCGCCGGCGACGCCTGTGCTTGGCTTGGTGGGTAAAGGCATTACATTCGATACCGGCGGCATCTCCATCAAGTCCGCGGATGGAATGGAGAAGATGAAGTACGACATGGCGGGCGGGGCCGCCATGATCGGCGCCATGCAGGCCATTGCGCAATTGAAGCCGGCGGTCAAGGTAATCGGCATCGTTTGCGCTGCGGAGAACATGCCTTCGGGAACGGCGATGAAGCCTGGAGACATCCAGATCGCGATGTCCGGCAAGAGCATTGAGATCATCAACACTGACGCGGAAGGGCGGCTGGTACTGGCAGACGGGCTGGCTTACGCCAAGAAACTCGGCGCCACCCACTTGATCGATGCCGCGACGCTCACCGGCGCCTGCGTGGTCGCGCTGGGTATGGTCAATGCGGGCAGTTTCTCGAACGATGACGAGACCTACCGTCATTTCACCGATGCGTTTCAGATCTCGGGTGAGCGTTTCTGGCGGCTGCCGGTTGAGGACGATTACAAGGAGTTCATTAAATCCAACATCGCGGACATCATGAACACCGGCGGAAGCCGCTGGGGCGGAGCCATTACCGCCGCTATGTTCTTGAAGGAATTTGCTGAAGACACCCCGTGGATACACCTGGATATCGCGGGCCTGGCCTGGGTAGAGGAACAGAAACCCTGGATGGCCAAGGGCCCATCCGGGTTCGCGGTGCGCACGATCACCGAGTGGGTGCGCAGCTACGGCAAATAGGGATCGGACACCGGGAAGGTGTCCGATCTCAACGTATACTAGGACGCTGCCCTTGCTGGTTGTTTCTCCTGAGTGTGTTTCTGGGATGGCTTTCCGTGACTGAATTCCCGAATGAGCCGCTCGTTGAACGCCGGGAGGTCGTCCGGCTTGCGGCTAGTGGTCAGGTTTCCATCCGTAACTACCTCTTCATCGACCCAGTGCCCGCCAGAGTTGCGGATATCGGTACGGATGGATGGCCACGAAGTGAGGGTCTTTTTCTTGAGGACTCCAGCCTCGACCAGCATCCATGGGCCGTGGCAAATGGCGCCGATAGGTTTGTCTGAGTTAAAGAAGTCGGTGACAAAGGCGACTGCCTTGGGCTCGATACGAAGCTTGTCGGGGTTGATTTGACCGCCCGGCAATACAAGCCCGTCGTAATCCGCGGGCTTCGCCTCGTCCAGGGTCTTGTCCACCTTGGTGTTCTCGCCCCAGTCGGTGAACTTCCATCCCTTGATTTGGTCTGGCTTGGGAGAAATCACGTGGACGGTAGCTCCTGCCGCTTCCAGAGCCTTCTTGGGCTCAGTCAATTCCACCTGTTCGAAGCCATCTGTAGCTATGATCGCGATTTTCTTTCCTTGCAATTTTGCACTCATATTTAAGAACCCCTCGATTGTTCTTGTCTTACCTCTAGTGAGAGGCTCGTTCCCTGCTGCTCGTTGCCCACAGCGGGCCACCGTTAAATGTAGATGAACATTGAGGCACAGCAGGCATCTCATGGCATGCTATTCGACAACTCATGCTGTGGAGGACTCCAATGCCCTACCGAAAGAATCTTGTTGTTTCCGCTACCGCGATTTTGTCAGGTCTCACTCTGCTGACTTCCTGCAATTCCTCGTCCAGCACGGTCGCGCTCAATGGAGCCGGCAGCACCTTCGTCTATCCGGTGATGGGCCGCTGGATTCAGGACTTCCAACAATCTCATTCGAATGTACGCATCAACTACCAGTCGATTGGGAGTGGCGGGGGGATTCAGCAGGTGAAGTCGGGAACCATTGATTTTGGCGCCTCGGATGCGCCGCTTTCAGACCAAGATATGGCGCAGATGGCCCCGGTGATCCAAATTCCGGAATCGGCCGGGCCAGTATGCGTCACCTACAACCTGGATGGTCTCGATAAGCCTCTGCAGCTTTCTTCCGATGTGCTTGCGAGAATTTTCCTGGGCAAAATCACCAGTTGGCAGGATCCGCTGATCAAGAAGGACAATCCGGGCGAGAACCTGCCCAACGCGAAGATCACCGTGGTTCACCGCGCCGAGAGCAGCGGCACCACTGCCGCCTTCACTACTTATCTTTCCGCAGTCAGCCAGGACTGGGCGCAACAGGTCAGCAAAGGCACCGCGGTTAAGTGGCCAACGGGACTCGGCGCCAAAGGCAGTGAGGGAGTTACCGGACAGGTCAAGCAATCGCCTGGCGCGATCAGCTACGTCGAATTGACCTACGCGACCCAGAACAAGCTGCCGGTGGCGGCGATCAAGAATCAGGCTGGAAAGTACATTCTGCCCAGCACTGCGGGGACAACAGCGGCCATCGATGCGTTCAAGGATCAGCTGGCGAAGGACCCTCGGACTTCGATCGCTAACCCGCCGGCGTCCGCGGCAGACGCATATCCTATTTCCACTCTGACCTTCCTGATCATTCCGAAAGACGGGAAAGACCCACAGAAGCGCACGGCACTGAAGCAGTTCATCGTGTATGTGGTGACGGACGGGCAGCAGGCCGCGAGCGGCTTGAGCTACGCTCCTCTTCCGGACGCGGTGAAACAGCAGGACGTGCAGGCATTGGGCCAACTGACGGTCAACGGCAGCCCGATTCAGTGACGGGAACCGATTAGGGCTAAAGAGGCTGCGGAAAAACTCTCTACCAAGGGCACGGCTCAGCCGTACCACACTGGGCGAGGACTGACGACGGCTAAAGTGTCTGCTCGACAACCGCCAGGTGCCTCTGGCAGAACCCCCGCGGGACTGAGTATGTGGAGTTCTCACGCAGGCTCTTTAGCCTCTGAGGTACGGCTTTCCAATCGCCAATGATGGTCTACATTTGTTAGACTACTTTTATGGCTACGGTGAAGATTGCATACGCCAAGTCGCACTTTCCGGAACTACTGGCACGGGTGGCGCGGGGAGAGCGTATCGTCATTTCGCGCTACAACACGCCCGTGGCTGAGCTAGTGCCCCCACCTGAACAACCAAAACGCAAATTTGGCACCGGAAAAGGCAAGGTAAAAATCCTCGATCCGCATTGCTTCGACCCCATGACCGATGGCGAAGTAGATGCATTCCTTGAGTGGCGCTATTGATTTGCGAGTTCTTCTGGACACTCAGGTTTTAATTCACGCATATAGCGGCGAAATAGATGCCATGCCCCGGAAAGTTCGCACGCTCCTCGCCGCTGATGACACAGACGGTGTCGTCAGCGTGATCTCACTTATGGAAATTGCCATAAAGAGCGGCAGTGGAAAGTTGCAAATGGGAGAGGCCGAGGTGCGTGAGGCGGTCCGCGATCTGCGTCTGACCATCCTTCCCTTTACGTCCGAGCATACCTACCGGCTGTTCAGCTTGCCGCCCCATCATCGCGATCCCTTCGACCGCATGCTGATCGCGACCGCCCTGGCTGAGGAGATTCCGCTCATCGGATCGGATCGCCTCTTCAAGAGGTACAAGGGCCTGAAAGTGATTTGGTAAACGAGGAGACTACATGGCATCCGGGACCGCAACTCCTAACCACTCTAGGGAGCGGACCAGAGCGCGTTCGGCAACCGCGGCGGTGGCAAGCAAAAATTGCCGGCGCGCAGGATCTTCTTCAGTGAGGATGTGGTGACGGTGATAGAAATTGTTGAAGAGCTGCGCCAGCTGGAAAGCATGCTTGGCCAGGTATGCGGGTTCGGCGGCAGCAATACACTGCTCCAGCAATAGGCTGAGCCGGGAAGCCATGATCCACAATTCCCAAAGACCGGCTGCTCCTTCACCCTCGAAGTAGTCCGCGACATTGACCTCTCCCAGCGCCGCCTCCGGTGTGGTTCCGGCCTTGCGAAAAATGTTGCGGGCGCGCACCACGGCGTATTGCACGTAAGGACCAGTCTCTCCTTCGAAACTGAGCGCCTCCTTGAAATCGAAGGCGATGACGCTGTTGCGGGTGAACTTGAGCATGAAGTAGCGCAAGGCGCCGACAGCGATCTGGTGCGCGATTCCCTGCCTCTCCTCCTGGCTGCGCTGCGGATGGCGGCTGTCGACTTCCTCTTTCGCGGCCGCCGTAAGCCTGTCCAGCAGCGCATCGGCTTTCACCCCAAAACCCTTGCGCCCGGAGACTTCGATGAAAGAACGGCCCTGGTCTTCCTGGGAAATCTGATAGCCAAGCTCCATGGCGCAGCGCGGCGTCAGGGCGACCATTTCATACGAAAAGTGAACATAATGAGCCGCGGCTTCGGCATATCCCAAACCGCGCAGTGCTTCAATCACGTTTGCCTGGGGGTCGGCTTGACGGCTGTCGATGACGTTGTAAATTGCCTGCGCGCCTCCAAAGTCGGGATGGTGCGCCTCGCCCTTCTCGGTTGAGATCCAGCACATGTGATTGTTGTAGGCAAAGAAGGGCGCGTAGCCAAAATCACGGCCCAGCAGGCCGAACTTCCACAGGTGATAGGCGATGTCCTTGCCCACGTAGGTAACGGTGCCGTTGGAACGGACGATCACCTTGGCATCCTCGTCCACCGCCCCGCTGTCTTCCGCGTCCGCAGAGCCCGTCGAGGCGCGTCGCATGACCCAGCAGCCTTGGTTCTTGCCCTCAGTCTCCAGGTAGACAACGCCCTTGGCTTTCAACTGGGCAAAGGCGAGGTCCCAGAATTTGAGATGGAGGATTTCACTTTCGCGGGGCAAGAAGTCATATTCGATCCCCAAGCGCAGCATGGTCTCAAGATGGCGGCGCAGGACGGCGGTCGAGAGCAGATCGGCGATTTCCGCCGTCTCGTTGCCCCCAGCCTCGATGGCGTGCAGGGTTTCCAGACGAATATTCTTCCGTTCCTGCTTCTCCGGATCCGGCGCCTCATACCACTGAGAAACCCGCGCATAAAGGTCCCAGCAGTAATCGTCAATGCGTTGCCCCTGGGCATTGAGATCGGCCAGCAACTGCTTGACCCCGGCAAGATCGCGGTGCTCAAAATGAGTGAGCCCAACCACCACATCAGCGACCTGGACGCCGGTGTTGTCGATGTAGTTCTGCACGTCCACCCGCTGTCCGGCAGCCCGCAGCAGACGCACAAAGGTGTCGCCCAGGATGGCATTGCGCAAGTGACCGATGTGCGCAGCCTTATTTGGGTTGATGCTGGTGTGCTCGACCAGCGAATGAAGATGGCTTTGTTCTTCGGGCGGTATCGTCGCGGGCGATCTGTTGCGCAGCCGCCTGGCGGTCAAGCTTGCCGTTGATGTAGCCGGCGCCGGCAACGGCAAACGATGCGAAACCTTCCAGCGGCATCAGCTCAGCGACCAGTTCCCCGGCGATCGCGCGAGGCGATCGCTTGAGCCGGCGGGCCAGCTCGAAGGCGACGGGCAGCGCGTACTCGCCCATCTCCAGATCGGGCGGCTGCTCGATGGCGATCTGCGGAAGCTCGATCTGGTATTTGGCCTGAAGAACCGAGCGGAGGCGCTCGCGAAGAAGTCTCTGCTGTTTGCGATACACGCAAAACCCCTGATTTTCTTGCCGATTCTAGCAGAAGGCCCCGGATTTCCTGTACGCTGCGCTGGACACGACCGCGTGCCCGGATTTCCTGTACGCGGACCTAAGAAACGGCCACGTGTGCGGCTTTCGTTGAGGAAAGCCGCATGGAGTGCATCAACGCCAATGAACTTCACAGGAAATCCGGGGTGTGCGGCTTTCATTAAGGAAAGCCGCGTGAACTTCACCGACGCCACCAAGCTCCACAGGAAATCCGGGGGGTTCCCGCCAGGCATGGCCTGTTAAGATTGATGTGAGTGCAGCGTCTGCGATGCACTCGCTTCACCGCCTTGCCCATGTCCGATACTCCCAAGTTCTACATCACCACTCCGATCTATTACGTGAATGCCCGGCCCCACATCGGCCACGCATACACCACGGTCGTCGCCGACGCGATTGCCCGGCGCAAGCGCGCGCTGGGCTTTGAAACATGGCTTCTGACCGGCACAGACGAGCATGGGCAGAAGATCGAACGCTCAGCCCGGCAGGCAGGACAGACGCCACAGGAATTTGCTACCGCAGTCTCCAGCCAGTTCCGCGCCCTATGGGATCGCATGGGGCTGAGCTACGACGACTACATTCGGACCACGGAGGAGCGCCACCGCAAGGGGGTGCAAAAGCTCTTCCGGGTATTGCAGCAGCGCGGCTTTATCTATAAGGGCAGCTATACCGGCCAGTACTGCGTCTCCGACGAACTGTATGTCGATGCGCCGCCCGGTTCGCCCTGCCCGGATTGCGGGCGCATCACGGAAACGGTGAGCGAAGAAAACTACTTCTTCAAACTCTCCGCCTTCGAGCGCAAGCTGCTGGAGCTATACGAAGAAAATCCGCAGTTCATCCGCCCTGAGGCAAGGCGCAACGAGGTCATCTCGTTCGTGCGCGGCGGCTTGAAAGACCTGTCCATCAGCCGCACCAGCTTCGACTGGGGCATTCCGGTGCCAGGCGACGAAAAACACGTGATTTATGTGTGGATGGATGCGCTGGCCAACTACATCACCGCGCTCGGCTATGGCAGCGACGTGCCCCAGGACCAGGATCGCTTCGCTCGCTTTTGGCCAGCCGATCTGCAACTGGTGGGCAAAGAGATCATCCGCTTTCACTGCGTCTACTGGCCTGCCTTCCTCATGGCCGCAGACCTGCCGGTACCCAAGAGCGTCGTGGCCCATGGCTGGCTGCTTTTTGAGCAGAGCAAGATGTCCAAGTCGCGGGGAAACATCGTGCGCGCGGAAACCATCGTGGAGACATTAGGAGCCGATGCGCTGCGCTACTTCCTGATGCGCGAAGTGGTTTTTGGGCAGGACGGCAGCTTTTCCTTCGATGCCCTGGTGCAGCGCTACAACGCGGACCTGGCCAACGGCTACGGCAACCTGACCAGCCGGATCCTGGCCATGATCACCAGATACTTCGACGGAGTCGTTCCGGCGGGAGACGCCGAGCCACGAATCGTCGCCGCTGCAGCCAGCGCGGCACGCGAGTTTGCCCAGCACTTCGAAGCGCTCGATTTTTCCCGCGCGCTCGAAGCTTTATGGGCTTTCGTCGCCGTGGTCGACGGCTATATCACGGAAAAGGCTCCCTGGAAGTTGGGGGCTGCGCTGGGTGCGGCGCAGGATGCGCCTACGCGCCGTTTGCTGGCATCCATTCTTCATACGTGCGCCGAAGCCTTGCGCATCATCACGGCTCTGGCCTATCCCGTTCTACCCGAAGCGGCGACGCGCATATGGGCGCAGCTCGGCCTCGGCGATATTGCCCATGCAGACCTCAAGGATCTGCACTGGGGGCAATTGGCGCCGGGAACCAAACTCGGTCAATTGGGCCCTATCTTTCCCCGGGCAGAAAAGGACACGGTCGAACGCATGAACGAATTGGAGACGAAGAACGTGGGCAAGAGCGCGGAAGCAGAGCCCGCAACCGCGCCGGAAGCTGCCGGGCCGGTTAGTGCGCCGGCTCCGCCGCCCACTCCTGTAGCGGAGAAACAGGCGACAGCCATCGCAGCATCGGAGGCGACCGGGAGCGTCGCCGCCAAGGCGCCGGCAGCGCTGACGCAGGCGGCTTCTGTGGGAACTACCGCTCAGCCGGCGCCGCCGACAGACGGGCCCGCGATGATCACCATCGACGACTTTGCCAAGGTTGAGTTACGCGTGGGACAGGTGCAGGTGGCGGAGCCGGTGAAGGGCGCCGACCGGCTTTTACGGTTGGAAGTGAACATCGGCGATGAAGTGCGGCAGATTGTCGCTGGAATCGCCGGCGCCTACGAGCCGGAGAAGCTCATCGGCCGCAAGGTGGTGATCGTGGCCAACCTGCAACCCAGAAAGTTGCGCGGCCTGGAGTCGAATGGAATGATCGTGGCGGCGTCGCTGGGAGAGAAAGGCAAGCCAGTATTGGCCGGCTTTCTGGAAGACGTCGAAATAGGCGCGCGGCTCAAATAAACTGTCTCGCAGCAAGGAGTGGCGCTGGTCGACTCACACGCACATCTGGATAGCCCGCGGTATGACGCCGATCGCGAGGAGTTGCTGCAGCGGGCCTGGCAACAGGGGGTGCGCACGGTCCTGTCTATTGGCATCGGCGAAGGACCCGACACCATGCAGCAGGCACTGGAATTGAGCCGCACCTATGCCGGCAGACCGGGGATCCCCCGTGTCCTGGCCACGGCTGGCATTCATCCCCACGAAGCTCAACTTGCCGACCAGGCCGCACTGGCTAAACTGGACGATTTGCTGGCCAACCCGGATGTACTGGCCGTGGGCGAGATCGGACTGGATTATTATTATGACCACTCGCCTCGGCCGCAGCAGAAACAGGCCTTTGCGCAACAAATGGAGGTGGCCGCGGCAAAGCGGCGCCCGATCATCATTCACTGCCGGCCCTCCGATGGCAGCAGCAACGCATGGGACGACACGCTGGAGATGATCGAGACTGCCTGGGTGCGGACCAACCTGGGAGGCATCCTGCACTGCTTTACGGGCGAGTGGGAGCATGCCAGGCGAGCCTTGGATTGCGGATTTCTCATCTCATTTGCGGGCAACATCACCTTTCCCCGGGCAGAAAACATACGCGAGGTGGCAGCCAAGGTACCGTTGGACCGGATGCTGATTGAAACCGATGCCCCGTTTCTTGCGCCGCTCCCTTATCGCGGCAAGCGCAACGAGCCGGCATGGGTGGGCCGGGTAGCAGATAAGCTGGCAGAAGTGCGCGGCACTACGGCAAAGCAGGTGGCTTCCAGCACTGCCAACAACTTCTTCCGTTTTTTTGGTGTAGCGCCGGACGCGGAGTCGTAGCTTCGGGGTAGGCAACAGCTTTTGCGCTCATAATCGAGGAAGGACAGCACCATGGCGGCAGACAACTCGTTCGATGTAATCAGCAAGGTCGACGTTCAGGAAGTAAAGAATGCGATGGATCAGGCCATCAAGGAAGTGCGGACGCGCTTCGATCTCAAAGACTCCCACTCCGAAATCAAGCTGCTGGAGGGGGACGAGGCCATTGAGCTGGCTTCCTCGGACCAGTACAAACTAAAGGCGGTCACGGAGATTTTGCAGCAAAAGTTCGTTAAACGCGGTGTCTCCTTGAAGGCACTCGAGTATGGCAAGATCGAACCGGCCTCGGGGTCCAGCGTGCGCCAGAAGATCACGCTGCAGCAGGGGATCCCCGGAGAAAAGGCCAAGGAGATCGTCAAACTTATCAAGGAATCGAAGAAAAAGGTCCAGGCATCTATTCAAGGCGATACGGTGCGCATAACGGGCAAGGATCGCGATACTCTACAGGAGACGATTGCACTGCTCAAGGGTCATGACTTCGGCATCGACATGCAGTTCACCAATTACCGGTCGAACTAGAGCGGTTCCACGATTACGGTGCACCATCCGGGCTCAGCGATGTGGGTCTTTTCTTGGGGAAAAGCCCCGTCTGGATCATCTTCACCGGTTACGCCTATCGTGGAACCGCTAGTACCTATTTGACTGGAATGGTATAAAGCAATTTTGTGTCGCAATACCGGTGCAGAGGTTTTCTGAGTTCAAGAAACAGCACCTGGAGAGTGAGTGAGCACACAAGCGATAGCGACGGCGAAGGAAGTCTTCGATCTGCTGCGCGACGACTTGAGCGCCATCGAGACCGAGTTGGTGCGCGATGCCGTCTCCAGCGTGGGGGCCATCACCGATATCGCCGACCACTTGCGCGAGGGCGGCGGCAAACGCATTCGCCCTTCCCTGCTGCTGCTGGCGGCAAAATCGCTCGGCTACCACGGCCAGGGCACGGTGCGGCTGGGCGCCGTGGTGGAGATGGTGCACACGGCAACCCTGGTGCACGACGACATCATCGACGGGGCTGACACCCGTCGCGGCCGGCCCTCCGCCAACACCACCTGGGGCAATTCCAAATGCGTGCTGGCTGGTGACTGGCTCTACATGCAGGCCTTTCACATCGCACTACAGGAGCGCAACTTCAAGGTTCTCGACCTGTTGATCGGCCTGACCCAGCAGATGGTCGAGGGCGAGTTCGTGCAGATGGAAAAGCTGGGACGGGTAGTGGGCGAAGCCGAATACTACGATCTGATCGACCGCAAAACGGCCTGCCTGTTCGACGTCTCGATGCGGCTGGGCGCGGTCCTGGCGGGGGCCAGCGAAGAGATCGAGGAGCAGTTGGGGGAGTACGGGCGCAACCTGGGCATCGCCTTCCAGATCGTAGACGACGTGCTCGACCTGACAGCCACCGAGCGTGTGCTGGGCAAGCCGGTGGCTAGCGATTTGCGAGAAGGTAAGGCCACGCTGGCCGTGGTCCATGCGTTGGAGCACGGAACGGCGCACGAGCACGAGGCGATCCGCCGGGTGCTCGAAGATCTCAGCTTCGAGCGCACCAGCCATCAGGAAGTGCTGGCCATCCTGAACCGGCACGGGTCGGTGCAATACGCCCTGACGGCTGCCTTCCAATACGCCGAAGTTGCCCGCGCGGCCATCGCCGGGTTGCCCGAGTCCGACTACAAGCGGGCTCTGCTGTGGATGCCGGACTTCGTTGTCGCCCGCGACAAGTGACCAGCCGATGCCTGAAACGGAAGCACTAGCGAAAATCCCCATTCGCGTGCTGGTAGCCAAGCCAGGCCTGGATGGTCACGACCGGGGCGCCAAAGTCATCGCCCGGGCCCTGCGCGATGCCGGCATGGAAGTGATCTACACCGGTTTGCGGCAAACCCCGGAGATGATCGTCAATGCCGCGCTGCAGGAGGATGTCGACTGCATCGGATTGAGCATCCTCTCCGGTGCGCACAACGTGATTGTTCCTCGCGTCCTGGGGCTGCTCAAGGAGCGGGGGGCGACCGACATTCTGGTTGTTCTGGGCGGGACCATCCCAAGGCAGGATATCGATACCCTGAAGGCGCAGGGAGTGGCCGAGGTCTTTGGGCCGGGCACATCCCTGGAAAGCACCGTGGCATTTATCCGCACACACATCAAGCCGCGCGACATCCCCACATATTGAAATTCATGACGCTGCAAAGATAGGACTCGCTCGCCTTCACCGAGAACAAGCCGCCGGCGCAGCCCGAGCAAACCCAGCACTCACGTTGCGTGAAGTTCGCCAACGCCAATAAGTTGGACAGGAAATCCGGTAACGTAGCGGACCTGCGGTTTCCTTTCTGTCCATCCGATCTAACGGCCCTTAATAAAGGTCACCACCCTCCACTTTGTCATCCCGAGCCTACCCGGATTTCCGATCACGCGGCACTCACCGACGGCCACGTGTGCGGCTTCCGTAAAGAAAGCCGCATGAAGTTTGCCAACGCCGCAAGCTCCACAGGAAATCCGGGAGCCGAGGGACCTGCAGCGGAGCGAACCCGGATTTCCTGGTACGCAGCCCTCACCGACGGCCACGTGTGCGGCTTTCCGTTAGAGAAAGCCGCATGAAGTTGCCAACGCCAACAAGCTCGACAGGAAATCCGGGGGAGCGGAGCGGAGGGACCTGCGGTTCCACTTTCGGGACAAGTAAATGTGCCGGCTATGAAACAGGCCCCTATGGGACTGAATTTGTGCACGGAGTCAGCACTTATGTCGGAAGTTACCCTGTCCAATTCGTCGTCATATCAGTGGCATTTAGGATTGGCTGCGCGGAGCATGGATAGGCGCGAGAAGCAGAAAATATTGGGGTTTTACTGTAAATGACACAGCGATTGTTCCTTAGCTGCGCCGGACGGTTCAATCATCACAGTGGCGGATCTCTACCGGGCTGAATCCACAGGTTATCCACACTGTGGATAACTTAGTAACCTACCGAAGTGAAAACCTTCGGAAAACCCTGGCAAGACCGCCTGAACAGGAAGTAACCCACCCCATTTAAAGCCAGCACGGCAAGACCGGCGAGCAGGAAACCGGGGCTTTGCTGCCTGAAGCCGAACCAGGCCAGCCAGCAAGTGAGCAGGTGAAGCAGAAGTATCCAGGCCAAGCGGATGCCGCGGAGATCGCAAGACGCGAAGATGAACCACGGCAGCACGACAAAGTAGAAGGGCCACCCGTACTCAACCAGGCGGTCTGCACTCGCCCCTAGAAGCGGCGTCATCAGGATGCTGATGACGCCGTAGACGATGCAGAAGCGGAAGACGATGACCATGCCGGGAGTGAGTTTCAGATCCCGCCCCTGACCGGAAAGTACAGGGACCATCCTCCGCCACAGGACAACCGCCAGCGCTGGGCCGATCCCGAAGATGCCAAACCAGGCGAGCAACAGGCGGCCTGGACCCCAGAGATCAGGCCGGCACACTCCAATCGATCGAATTGCGCCGAGAGGACGCGGCAGCGCCGTGACCCAGGTAGGGGTGCACTCCGGCAACGTATTGCTCCAGAGCGGCAGCCCGAGAACATTTTTGAAGAAACTCCAGAAGAGTTTGCCCAGGATATAGGCTCCGCCGCTCAATCCGTGGACACTGGCGGGAGCGGAATGGCCGTAGTGCCGGCTGACCAAAACGCCGGCGGCCATGGCCAGAAGCCCGATCCCGGCGGAGCGAAGTGGAATGCGTCGCCAGCAGGCAAAAATCAAACACAGGGCCAGCAAGAGAGTGGACTCGCGCGCCAGGTAGGCGGGAAAGAGCAGGAGCAAGGCCAGTCCGTTGTAGCCAAAGAACAGGCAGAGCAGGATAGCCGCGAGGATGGTGGCATGCAGCAGGTCGGGCAGATAGTAATCGTGGAAAATATCGACCCAGAAAGGCATCAGGAAAACTCCCGCAAAGATCGCAATGGGAGCCCGCCAGGACCACAGCAGCCCTGCGACCAGGGCGATCAGCGCCACCAGGCAAACGATGCCCAGGAGCAAGAAGCCGGTGTCGACGCCGAGGCCAGTGACGCGACCCAGCCAGCCGGCCATGGCCGGGCCCAGAATACGAGCGGAGAAAGGCGCAGGGACGGCGTCCCGCTGGCCGAGCGCGAGCAGACGGTACTGGCCCGCATCGGGCGCGTAGATGGCGCCTGGCAGGCCAAGCAGGATGGCAAAGCACAGGCACCCGAAAGGAAAAAGCACAACGCCTCGGGCGCGGGACATGAATGCAGGTTAGATCATTTCTCCTGCCGGGGTAATAAGCGAGCAGATGCGCGGCACCCCGGATTTCCTGCCACGCAGCAATGGACAGAGCAGCGTGCCCGGATTTCCTGTACGCGGGCCGAAGAGAAGGCCACGTGTGCGGCTTTCATCGAGGAAAGCCGCATGGAATGCATCAACGCCGATAAACTTCTCAGGAAATCCGGGGTCTGCGCCTTTCCGTGAAGAAAGGCGCATAAAGTTCGCCAACGCCACCAACCTCGACAGGAAATTCGGGAGCCGAGACGGTCAGGAGGGGGCAACGAGGAATTGCTCCAGAACGGCTACATACTTCGGCGGCAATGGCACCTTGCGCAAAGATCGGTTGACGGTAACGTGGGTGGTTTCGCCTTCGGCCAGCAGGGTGGGCGGGACGCCATCGTTCTCTGGGCGAAGGAGGCGATAGCCGAACTTGATGACAGAGCGGCGCAATGCTAAAACGCTGGTCTCGAGCAGCAATTGGTCATCATAGCGGGCGGGAGATTTGTAGCGGCAGTTGGCTTCGACGACCGGGATGTGGCAATCGTCGTCGATCTCCATCTGTTTGTAATGGAAGCCGAGTTGGCGCAGCAGCTCGACCCGGCCGACCTCGAACCAAACGAAGAAGTTGGCGTAATAGACGACTCCCATCTGGTCGGTTTCGGCATAGCGCACGCGGATGCTGGTTTGGGAAACTGGCATGGGTGAAGTCAGTGTAGCGGAGAAAAACAACCGCGGATCGCTCCTCCACCCCGCTCGGGGTCGAGAAGGGCGCAGCAGGTCCCTCGGCTCGGGATGACAAAGAGGAGGCTAGGTGACCACCCTTCGGTTCCTGTGAATTGGGTGGGAAGATCCAAATCAACAGCATCCAACGCACTCCACATCCGACTCGCGGATAATGGGCGAGTAACCGCCCTTCCCTTTGTCATCCCGAGCGAACGCCGGATTTCCTACTACGCGCGCTAATCAACGGCCACGTATGCGGCTTTCAGCAAGGAAAGCCGCATGAGGTCTATCGACACCACGAAGCCTGACAGGAAATCCGGAGGAAGCCGAGGGACCTGCTGTGCGCCTTTCCCTCTAACAGGCGCAACTCCGCATCCCAACCTACGGCTTGAGCTTGGTGAAGACCTGGAGCTTGGAGATGTCGTTGAACATCACGAACGCGGCGAAGATCAGCAACACGACGAAGGCCGCCTGGTAGATCCGCTCCTTGAACTCCTGATTCAGATCGCGGCGCATTACGCCTTCAATGAGCAGCAGTACAATCACGCCGCCATCCAGTATCGGGATGGGCAAGAGATTGAAGATGCCCAGATTGAGACTGATGATGGACATGAGCCCGATAATCGGCTGCCAGCCGGGTTCCTCCATCGCCTGGCCGGTTTGCCGGGCGATGCCGATGGGCCCGCTCAGATCCTGCACCGCAAAACGGCGCGTGACCATGCGCTGCAGGACTTCAAGGATCAGCCCGGAATAGCGGAGGTTGAAACGAACCGACTGGTGTAAGGCCTGAGGAAATGGCAGCTGCTGAATCTTGAAAGGCGCCTGGTTCGGAGTAATACCGATCCGGTAGAGCTTATGCCCATTGGGCTCATCCGCCATGATGGGCTGCAATTCGACCTGGAAGGATTGGCCGTTGCGCAGCGCGACCAGCTGTATGGGACGGCCACTGTCCTGCTGCTGAAAGGCGAGCATAGCATCGATGGAGTGGAGAGCCAGCCCGTCGAAGGAGAGAATCTGATCGCCGACCTTGAGACCGGCCTTCGCTGCCGGCATTCCGGGCTCAATCTGGCGAATCCCAACGGGACCATCCTGCATGCGGGGCACGAAACCGATGGTGTCAAAGTCGAAGTCGTCCGATCCGTGGGGGTTGGGAATCATCAACTGGGTGCTGATAGTCTGCCCATTGCGTCGGACCTCGACCGGGATGGTTTGTCCCACGTTGAGGGCAGCGCGGATGGACACCTGCTCCCACGTCGGGTTGACGACATTATCGAAGCGGGTCATGACATCGCCCGCCTTAAGTCCAGCGGCGGCGGCGGCAGTGTGATCGGAAACAAAGTCGATATTGGCCGCCTGGCCGCGAAAAGCCTCTACCTCGTTGTGCATCATGTAAAAGCCGGTCATGAGCAGGAGAGCGAGCAGGAAATTCGATACCGGACCGGCCAAGCCAATGAGAATGCGCTGCCAGCGGGGATGGGCGTTGAACTCCCCCGGATCACCGGTGGACTCTTCACCCGGAGATTCTCCCGACATTCTGACGTAGCCGCCAAGGGGCAGGAGACTGAGCCGGTAATCGGTGTCTCCGTGACGAAAACCGAAAAGACGTTTGCCGAAACCCACGGAGAAGACTTCGACCCGTACGCCGCACAACTTGGCAACTGCGAAATGGCCGAACTCGTGCACCAGGACCATGATGCCGAGCACAACGAGCATGGAAACCGTACTGGTCAGGAAAAAGGACATAGTAATCCGCTCATTTACCTCTCTGCCGGATGCAGCGCGGGTTGCCGGAGCACCGAACTACCGGAGTATTGACTGGAATAAACCGCCTGCGGTGAGCATTTTTCCACGCTATCGGTGAACTTTGCCGCAACGGTTGGATGCTTTCTCTCTGGCCCAAAGCGCTCGCATCGAAAAACATTCAACGCAACACCGGTGAAAATCCGGATACCACGCTGTGCGCGATCCGCCGCGCTTCCTCGTCTAGCTGAAGCACCTCCTGGATCGTTTCAGGATGCCTCGACGGCGTTGCTTCCAGAACCTGTTCAATTGTACGCGGGATGCCGGTAAAGGGAATGGTGCCTTCGAGGAATGCCCCCACGGCCACTTCGTCCGCCGCATTGAGCGCAATGCACGCGGCACCCCCGGATTCGGCTGCCTGGTAGGCCAAGCGAAGGCAGGGAAATCGTTCAAAATCAGGAGGCTGGAAGCTCAATTGCCCCAGAGCCGCCAGATCAAAAGTGAGCTCGCTCGGTACCCGCTCGGGAAAGCTCATGGCGTAAAGAATCGGCAGCCGCATATCGGTGACGGAAATTTGCGCCAGGATGCTTCCATCCACAAACTCCACCAGCGAATGTACGGTCGATTGGGGATGTACGGTGACCCGGACGGCGGAGGGGGAGAGGTCGAAGAGACGGCAGGCTTCGATGATTTCCAGGCCTTTATTGAGCATGGTGGCGGAATCGATGGTCACCCGGCGGCCCATGATCCAGGTGGGATGGCGAAGCGCCTGTTCCACCGTGACGTACTGGAACTGATCCAGGGGAAGCTGGCGGAAGGGACCGCCCGAAGCGGTCAACCAGATGCGGCGGACTTCCTGCGCGGCTCCCCCACGCAGGCACTGGTGGATGGCGTTGTGTTCGGAGTCGATGGGCAACAGAGGTACGTTGCCGGTGCGCGCCAGGCGGGTAAGGATCTCTCCGGCGGCGACCATGGCCTCTTTGTTAGCCAACCCTACGGGTTTCCCTGCGGCCACGGCGGCATAGGTAGCTTCAAGTCCGGCCAGGCCGACGATCGCCGAGACCACGAAGTCCACTCGGGATAATGTGGCCGCATGCACCGTTCCCGCGGTGCCATGCACCACCTCGATGCCGCCCAGGCCGGCCGCCTTAAGCCGCGAGGCCAAGTCGCGAGCCATAGTTTCAGTGGCCATCGAAACCACCAGCGGGCGCCAGCGCTGGCATTGGGCAAAAGCCAGATCCAGATTGGTGCCCGCAGCCAGCGAAGCGACCGCGAAGCGCTCCGGATAACGCTCAATGATAGAGAGGGTGCTGGTTCCGATGGAACCGGTAGAACCGAGGATGCAGATGTGCTTCAACGCAAGCTGACCCGCTGGAAATACTCCTGAATCCATTGAGCGTACCACAGCGCTGGTGCGGCCAGCAGGAGGGCGTCGATGCGGTCCAGGATACCTCCGTGACCGGGAAGCATGGCGCCTGAATCCTTTACCCCGGCGCCGCGCTTGATGGCGGATTCGACCAAATCGCCCACCTGGGCGAAAAGATTCAAGACCACGGCCAGCCCGAGCCAGCGAACCAGCGGACCGGCAAAGTGGAGGGTGAAGATCGCGCTGTTTTCGAGCGCGCGAGACAGCGCTACCAGCGCCGCGGCGATCAGCAGGCTGCCGGCGAGCGAAGCGGCGCTTCCCTGCCAGCTCTTGTTTGGGCTGATGCGGGGCGAAAGCTTGGTTCGCCCAAATTTGCGACCGACATAGAGGGCTGCCGTGTCGCCAGTCCACACGATGCAGAAGAGGAAGATGAGCAGCGAACGGCCGTCCTGCTGGGCCCAAACCAACGGTATGGTAGCCAGGGTGAGGCCGATGTAGATCAGGCAGAAAACCGAGAAGGCCGTATCAGGCAGCACGCGCTCGAGGGACGAGCGAAAGCTGCACACCACCAGCAATACCAGGCTGCATAGGCCGATCGCCGGCAAGATCAGAAGGCGATTGTGGAAGGTCGCGGCAAAGAGAACAGCAATGGCAATCAGCACCAGGCTACGCGGAGTGCGCGCCCCGTGCGCATCGGCGATGGAGATGTATTCCCACGTGGCAAGCTCGGCAACCAAAGCCGTCGCCACGACCACCAGAAAGAAGTATCCCCTCAACAGGAGCAGCAGTACCAGGGGGATGAGAATTGCCGCCGTGATGACCCGCTTCATGATTTAAAGAAGCATACACGGCGACTGCGAGCAGGAGGCTTAAGCTGGTGATTGTATGAGGAAAGCGATGATTACGGTCGGGGCCGTCCAGGCAAGGAAGACGTGGAGCGCTTTGCTGGATCGGGTGGAGCGCGGAGAAGCAATCATCATCACCCGTCGCGGGAAGCCGGTGGCTCAACTAGTGCCAGACTTCGGCGTGACCGACCCCTCCCAAGTACAGGCCGCGTTGCAGCGAATGCGCGCGCGTGCAGCGGAAATTAAGGCTGGACCGTTCGATTGGGCCGCTCTAAAAAGCGATCGAGACTCAGGCCGACCATAAGACCGGTTCGAGCGCTGTGAAGAATCTCATCGCATAACTCTCCTTATGCCAACGGGCGATGGGTGCCCCACATCTCGCTCGTTTTTCGCGAGATGTGGGATTCCGCGAATCTTAAGCCGTTCGTCCCCGAGGAGCAATCGAGAGCCGGGGTTTCAGCATCGCGCATGAAAGCGGCAAGGAAAGGGCAGTGGCATCCCACATCTCGCAAAAAACGAGCGAGATGTGGGGCACCCATCGTCCGTGGTCAGGATTGAAATTTAGGTTTGGATCACTCCCGGGTTGAACTTCGCGACCTCGGGATTGAGAGCCACTGCCTGGAGCGCGGTCAACAGCACATCGCGCGTCTTGGCTGGGTCGATGATGGCATCCACCCAAAGCCGGGCGGCGGCATAACGGCAGTCGGTCTGCTCATCGTAGGCCGCCTTGATGGAGGCGAAAACCTGGCTCTTTTCCTCTTCACTCAACTGCTTGCCCCCACGCTCCAGCTGCCGGATTTTTATCTCCACCAGCGTGCTTGCCGCGGATGCCCCGCTCATCACCGCATAGCGTGCGGTAGGCCAGGCAAAGAGGAATCGCGGGTCGTAGGCCTTACCGCACATAGCGTAGTGGCCGGCGCCAAAGGAGCCGCCAAGAATAACCGTGATCTTGGGCACGGTGGAGTTGGATACCGCCGAGACCATCTGGGCGCCGGCGCGGATAATGCCGCTCCACTCCGCATCACGCCCCACCATGAAACCGTTCACGTCGTGAAGAAAGATCAGCGGGATCAGGTTCTGATTGCAGTCCATGATGAAGCGCGCCGCCTTTTCGGCACTCTCGGCGTAGATCACGCCGCCGAACTCAACCCTCTTCTCCCCCGTCAGGCTGATATGAGTCTGATGGGTCTTCTGGTTGGCTACAATCCCCACCGCGAAGCCGCCGATCCGCCCGTATCCGCAAAGGACGGTCTTGCCATAATCAGCCTTGTATTCGTCGAATTCCGAACGATCGACCACCCGGGCAATCACCTCGTGCATGTCGTAGCTGTGGCTCGCGCCCTTGGATGGGTCCGGATCGAGCAGGGCGTAGAGCTCCTGCGGAGCAAACTTCGGCGCATCCCGCTGCGGATCATAGGGCGCACGGTCGAACGGCGCCGCCGGGCCGTGGCCGAGCCGGGCGATTAGCGATCGCAGCCTGGCCAGGCACATATGGTCGTTGGGCTCTTTGAAATCGACCGTGCCCGAGATCTCCGCATGCATGGTGGCCCCGCCCAGCTCCTCGGCGGAGTACTTCTGGCCGATTGCCGCCTGCACCAGTGCCGGTCCGGCCAGAAAGAGCCCGCTGCCCTCGGTCATCAAAACGTGATCGGTCATGACCGGAAGATATGCCCCACCAGCCACGCACATGCCCATAATGGCGGTGATCTGCGGGATGCCCCGTGCGCTCATCACGGCGTTGTTGCGGAAAATCCGTCCAAAGTCGTCCTGGTCGGGAAATACATCCTCTTGCAGGGGCAAGAAAACACCTGAAGAATCAACCAGATAGATGGTGGGAATCCGGTTCTCCATGGCCATGGTCTGGGCCCGGAGAACCTTTTTAGCGGTCATGGGAAAGAAGGCGCCTGCTTTGACGGTGGCGTCATTGGCGATCACCATCACCAGCCGCCCCGCGACCCACCCCAGGCCGGTCACCACCCCCGCGGCCGCCGCGCCACCCCACTCCTCATACATGCCGAAGGCGGCAAAGAGACCCAACTCCAGGAAATCCTCCCCGGGGTCAAGCAGCAAGGCCAGCCGTTCCCGGGCCGTCAGACGCTTCTTGCCGTGCTGCGCCTCAATCGCCTTGGGGCCTCCGCCCTCGCGGATGGCCTCCTCCTGCTGCCCTAAAGCCAGCAGCAGCGCCTCCATACCCCCTTTATTTGCAACACTTTTGCGGGCCTGCGGGTCTAGCCTCGAAGCCAGCAGGTTGGAGAACTGAGGGGCCGGCTCGGCTACGGGTGGGTCTGGGTTTGGGTTGACCATAAGAAACTTGCCAGCATACCATCACCGGGCATTTTCCCTCCTATCTCGGCACAGTCAGGTTCAGTTGCTGTGTCCACATCAGAACTGAAAATGCCTTAGTACCGCGTTTGCCCCACAATAGGCACATTTTCCCTATTCTCAACATCCCCCGAACGTGACATACTGCATCAGATTTATCTTTCGGCCATTCCCTGTGGCTGAAAGATCGCCGGTCGAAAGAGACGACTATGACTACGACTATGACTAACTTACTTTGGAAACTTACACCCTCCCATTCCTGGCCTACGGCGGATGCGACTGTGGAATCCTGTGAGTGGGTGCGATATCACGACCACCTGGGGGGCAATGCGGGCCATTATCAGATTAGATTTACCTATCAGGCAGGGGACGGGCGACAGCTGAATCGTGGCGAATTTTGCCATCAGGGAGTCCAGCACATCGCGCCTTACTGTGTCGGCGAGCGGATCACCATTCAGTATGACCCCAAGAAGCCGGCACGCTACCACTTTAGCGGTGCTGCCCCGGACTACCAAAAGCTGGAAGCGATCCTGGTTATGACCGTCTTTGCTCTGCTCGCCGGGTACGTGCTCTACACCTTTTAGTCTCCTCCCCGTTCATTCCCCCGCCGACCAGCTGCCTTCCAATCTGGCAGCTTGGCGCCTGCGCACCGGATTCAGCGGCGCCTCCCTGACCTTATTGATTGGAATCTTTGGTGCATTGCTGAGGAACGGCGTCTGGACCCCCGAATTTCCTGTTCGCGGCTCCAAAAGAGTCGCGTGTGCCGCTTTCAGTAAGGAAAGCCGGATGAAGTTCGTCGACTTCACCCAGCCCTGCAGGAAATTCGGGTCGTGGCTCTTCCTGAAGAGAAGCCGCACCACACCAAACTTGATCGTGCAGCGTGGAAGATAAAATGCACTAGGATGGTGTGGTCCGCCGGCCCGGTAAAGAAGAACACCTGAAATGCAATCCCATCGCACCCTCTCCTTGGCCCTATCCCTGGCTTTGCCACTCGGTTACTGCTCGCTCGCCCAGAGCCAGGCTCAGTCCCCGGCTCAGCCGAGTGTCTCCTCCGACGACATCAGCGTGGCGGAAGGCCTCCAGCTCCCGACCTACGGACATGTCTGGGCGCTCGACACCTGGAAGGGCATACGGGAGCTGGTCCGGTTACGGCCCCCGGACACAACCGCGGATGACTCCGGCTTCTCTCTCAAGCTACGACGCACGATCGAGTTCAAAGGGGAAGCAGCCCATGTTCGGGTGCACGATGCGGCGCCGCAGTTCTTCCTGCGCGGGGTTTCGGGCAGCGACAATGGACGCTCCGACCTGGTCGTCGTGCGCCTGAATATCGAAGGCGAACGGCGCACGGTAACGAAGGAGACCATGGGGCAGCTCAAGCAGCAGGAGAAGCACGGGGATTCCCAATACCCCGATGTGATCGGAGTCAAGCAGCAGCGCTTCGGAACTACCGACTGGTACCGGCTCACGCCACGGGGAGTTCTCACGCCGGGCGAGTATGCCCTCGTTCCCCTGCCCTCCAGTCCGGGTTTCGCAGAGGGAGAGATTTTCGACTTTGCCATTGATCCCGAGGCGCCCGAAAATGCCGATCCTCTCCGCTCGGAACAGTATCGCGGCTCGGAATGAATCACACACGCCAATAACACGAAGGTGTGAGCGCCAAGTCTCTTCCATCGGCGAGTTCTGGAGCGGCAACAGAGAATGTAAAAACGCGTCTCTTGCTCTGCAAAAATTGCGCGCGCATCCCCTCGTTCGCGGACGTCCGCGCGTGCGGCGAAGATGCGCGCACTACCCCTTCAACCGTTCCATCGACGGGGAGAGAAGTTGATCCGGCCCCCACACGGTCAGCGGACAAGCAACCGGAATCAATGCGAAAAAGAAACACTCATTGTTACCATTACAGCGATCTCCGCAGAAAGCGGGAGCAATCGAAATCGATCACCGTTGAGTTGCTTCTGGACTCCGGCTTCGAATGGAGATCGGTTATGTGCGCGGGGTCGACGCGGTCACTCCGTCCAGGCCCAGCGCGACAGCGTGGCGGCGTAACGCCGCAATGCAGAAGGTTATGTGGGCGTCCAGATCCACACCCAGTTCCTGCGCGCCCTGGATGATGTCTTCACGGTGCACACCACGCGCGAAAGCCTTGTCTTTAAGCTTCTTTCGCACACTTTGAACATCTACGTCGAAGATCGATCTGGTCGGCTTGACGAGCGAAACAGCGGTCAGAAAACCAGCTAATTCATCGCAGGCAAAGAGGGCCTTGGCAAGATGCGTATCTCTCGCCACACCGGAGTACTGTGCATGTCCCAGGATGGCCGCGCGCATCTCTTCCGGCCATCCTTGATCGGCAAGAATCTTATTTCCTACGAAGGGATGTTCTGCTGCGCTGGGATATTTTTCGTAATCGAAGTCGTGCAACAAACCCGTTATGCGGTAAGTCTCAATCAGCTCGCTAGCCTTGTCCCCACTGAGTTTGCGCGTGGATGCCTGCTCTTCGCCGTAGGCTTCCATGCAAGCTTCGACCGCGAGCGCATGCTTGAGCAGACCTGTCGATTGTGTGTACTTGTTGAGCAGCGTCCAGGCTTCGGGTCGTGTGCATTTTATTGCGGTCATTGTGTTCCTTTTTGCACAGACAACCGTCCGGCTCCGTGTTTTCTAGGCTTTCTTCCGAAATTCGTACCACGTTTTCCGCTTTGGCCCTACTTTTTAACTTGACATTAGGGATACCCTGCATCACTGTAATCATGAATCAGGTAGGGACCGTCGCTAAACGGATACTTGGCATGAGGACATGCAAGGTGATCTAAAAAGGGGCGCTTCTTATCAGGATCGCCCTGCTCTGGCGCTCCGTTACAAAATTATGGCAACTACCCTAGCAACCGTCGAGGCGCGTGAGGTTCTTCGGTGTGAGCGCTGCACCCTGGTGCAGTTCCGCACCGCAAACTCTCTTTGCAGACGCTGCCACAAACCCCTCGAAGTCGAGGAACCGGAACGGCTCGTCCCGCAGTTTGCCGGCGAACCGGAAGAGGCTGTGGCGGAAGACAACAGCCTGCAGGTCGCGCGCGCGGTGCGTGATCTGCGTAAGGGCCGCAATCTGAGCCAGCGGCAGCTCGCTGGCCGCATGCAGGTGCCGCGCACCTACATCTCAAAAATAGAGAACGGCAAGGCCATGCCGACGCTATCGTCGTTGGCGCGTCTCGCCTCCGCTCTGGAAATCGATATTTGCCACTTGCTTCGGGATGCGCGCAGCCGCCGCCATGAAGAGACGGCGTCGATTCTCGGCGATCCGTTTCTGGCGGAGCTGGCTCCGTACATCGCACAGATGGATACGCTGCAGCGCTCAATGTTCCTGAACCAGGTACGCGACCTGGCCATGGGACGCCGTAGAAGCGCCTAAAGCGGTTCCACGATTACTGTGCCCCATCCGAACTCGGTGAAGTGGGTCTTTTCTTGGGGAAAAGCCCCGTTTGACTCATCTTCGTCGGTTACGCCTATCGTGGGACCGCCTAAGCCGGGCTTTGGCAGGCCGGCACTGAACCATGGGTTCCCCCTCCGCTGCGGCTCGACCCCGACGGCTTTGCGGGGGAGTCGGCCATGTGCTACGGTCGTAAGGAAAGGCAATCGTTTTGCGATTCCTGCCAGCGAGCCGCGCAGCCGAACTTTCTCCCGAAGAGCAGGCCATCTACCGCCAACTGGATCCGGCGCGCCTGCCCCAGCACGTAGCCATCATTATGGACGGCAACGGGCGCTGGGCAGGCAAGCGCAGCCTCCGGCGCTTTCTCGGGCACCAGCAAGGCGCGGAGTCGGTCCAATTCGTCGTCGAGACGGCCTCGCGCATTAACCTGCCCTGGCTTACCCTTTACGCCTTCTCGCTCGAGAACAACCTGCGCCGCCCCAAGACGGAAGTGAATTTCCTGATGCGTCTGCTGCGCTCCTACCTGGTCGACAACGTGGAGCGCATGAACGACAACAATGTGCGCATCGCGTATATCGGCCGCACCCATGAGCTTCCCTCCGAAGTGCAGGAGAAGATGCAGTGGGCCGCCGAAGCCACCGCCCACAACAACGGCACAGTGCTGACGCTAGCGCTCAATTACGGCGCGCGCAGCGAGCTGGTGGACGCCTTCCAGGCGCTGGCCCGCGAAGCCGCCTCCAAAAATCTTTCTCTGGAGCAGATCAGTGAAGAAGACGTGCACCGCCACTTGTACACGGCGCACATGCCTGATCCCGACCTGGTGGTGCGCACCAGCGGAGAGTTTCGCGTCTCCAATTTTCTTCTGTGGCAGATGGCGTATTCCGAAATCTACGTGACGGAGCGCTTGTGGCCGGACTTTCGCGGCATCCATCTACTGGAAGCCATCGCAGACTACCAACGCCGCGAACGCCGCTATGGCGGTTTGAACAAGCGCCAGGAGTCTGACGAGGCGCCCATACCAGACAGCTTCCTCGTCCCCCGCTAAATGCAGAAGTCTCAAATTTCGGGTGGTCACGGCTCTGATGCTTTGTATCAGGGCACGGCTTAAAGTCGGGCCGTTAAGGCCCAATAAAGATCAGGGCTTTAGTGTCTGCGTGAGAATGACACTGACATACTCAGTCCCGCAGGGACGGCTGAGAGTAGCCCAGGACGCTAGTCCTGGGTAGACATGAGAGCCAGGAACAGTCCCGTAGGGACGGCTGAAAATATCCCAGGATGTAGTCCTGGGCATCTTCGGCAATTTTTTAAAGTCCGTGTCGCTATCCAAGCCCCCTCTCCTACCCTCTGATGTGATCACAAAGGTGCGGCCGGCATGATTGCGCAATCTTCCCCACGCGTCCAGCGTTATGCTCGGACCATGAGCTCGCAGACACTGCCGCGCCCCAAGAGGGCTGGAACCAGCAAGAGAAAAACGAAGAAGGCCGGGTGGATGGCGTGGTGGCCGCTGCTGGCCGGGGTCGCCATCACCTTTGCGGCAGTAAAGACGGCGGAGATCCTGCCCCTGATGGGTGCGGCGGGGCTGCTCAAATTACGGCTCCTCTACCCTTACGCACTGCTGCTCAAGCAGCCCCAGCTGGGTCTCTCCGAGCAGACAAGCGACAGCTGGTCGCAGATCATGTTGTATGCGCAGTGGGTTCTCTATGGCCTGTACGCCACCGTAGCCATGAAGCGGATGCCGCCGTGGAAAGTACTGATGCAGGTAGCTGTAATTCATCTGCTGGGCTTCAGCGTACTGTGGCTGCTGGCGCGGTAGTAAGTGCCTGGAGAATGCCGCAGTGACCACACCGCCAGTCAAGATCATCGAGTGTCCGCGGGATGCCTGGCAGGCCATGCCGCAACAGATTCCGCCCCAGGTCAAGGCCGATTACCTGCGCGCCCTGGCTGCCGCAGGCTTCACGCATATTGACGCTGTCTCCTTTGTGTCCCCATCGGCGGTGCCACAAATGGCCGATTCGGAGCGGGTTCTCGCCCTGCTCGATCTGGACTCCGCAGTGGAGATCATCGCCATTGTGGTCAACGAGCAGGGTGCGGAGCGGGCCGTTCGCACCCGAGTGGTTCGCACCCTGGGCTTTCCCTATTCCGTCTCCGCCACATTTCTGGAGCGCAACCAACGACAGACGCTGCAACAGGCGCGCCAAACGCTCGAACGCATATGCAGCCAGGCTTCGCGGGAGGGGCTAGGCGTGGTGGCTTATCTCTCCATGGCCTTCGGCAATCCCTACGGCGACTCCTGGCGGCAAGAAGATGTAATTGACGCCTGCCTTACTCTGAAGGGGATGGGTATTGAACAAATTTCGCTGGCCGATACCGTGGGGGTTGCCACTCCGGAGCAGATCCACGCGCTGGTCAGTGCGGTGCTCGCAGAGATCCCCGGGATCGAGCTAGGAGCGCACTTGCACGCCCGCCCGGAGCAGGCTGCGCTGAAGGTCGCAGCGGCTTACCAGGCGGGCTGCCGCCGCCTGGATATGGCGCTGGGCGGGCAGGGCGGTTGTCCCTTCGCCCAGGACGCGCTGGTGGGCAATGTGGCCACCGAGGCAGCTTTGGCCGAGCTAAGCAAGCTGGGTGCGAACCTACCCCGGTTACGCCCGCTAGACGAATTGCTGGCGATGGGGCGTGCCATCGCTGATAAATTCGGTGCAGTCGGAGCCTGTTAAACCCGCTGAGGAGCAATCGAGAGACCGTGGCCATCAATTACGCGACCCTGGAAATCAAGGAAGCCGCCGGCATCCACACCATCACCATGAACCGGCCCGAGCGGAGGAATGCCTTGAATCCGCAGATGATTGCCGAGCTCACGCATGCGTTGGCGGATTCTGCCGCATGCCCGTGCGGGGTGGTTGTGTTGACCGGCGCGGGCACTGCCTTCTGTTCCGGCATGGACCTGGAGAATCTTAAGTCGCTCAGCAATCAGCGCCCCGAGGACCAGCGGGCGGACGCGGAAGCGACCATGTGGATGATGCGCCGCCTCTACGAGCTGACTAAACCGACCATCGCGGCGGTAAACGGACCGGCCATCGCGGGCGGCACAGGATTAGCGACCCTGTGTGACTTCACCCTCGCTGCACCCCAAGCGAAATTCGGTTACACGGAAGTGAAGATTGGTTTCATCCCCGCCATCGTCTCCGTATTTCTGCTGGAGATGATCGGGGAGAAGAAGGCCAAGGCCCTCCTGCTCTCGGGCAACGTCCTCGATGCCGAGGAGGCCCTGTCGATGGGCCTGGTGACCGAGGTGGTGCCCGAGGGCGAACTGTCTGCGCGCACCCAAGCCCTGGCGGCACTTCTGCTCAAGAACAGTCCGGAATCGATGAGCGCGGTAAAAAAACTGCTGAGCGGCTATGCCAAGGAGCGCCTTGACCGCGATCTGACGCGGGCGATGCGATGGAACGAAAAGATCCGCAACAGTCCCGATTTTAAGGAGGGGTTGCAGGCTTTCTTGGAAAAGCGCGATCCCGTGTGGCCTGGGCGCAAGCAGAAGTAGAAGTGAAAATGCTCTATCATGACCGTCTATGCCAAACAAAGTTCGCTGGGGAGTTCTGAGCACGGCTGCAATCGGGGTTAAGAAAGTCCTACCAGCCATGCAAAAGGGCGATTGGACCGAGGTGACCGCGATTGCCTCGCGCGACCTGGGCAAAGCCGAGGAGGTTCGAAGCAAGCTGGGCATCGCGAAGGCCTATGGATCGTACGAAGAGCTGCTCGCCGACCCGCAGATTGAGGCGATTTACAATCCACTCCCCAACCAGCTTCACGTCCCCTGGTCCATCAAAGCTGCGCAAGCGGGCAAACATGTCTTATGCGAAAAACCACTAAGCATGACGGTTGCCGAAGCCAAGACGCTTTTGCCGGTGCAACAGCGCACCGGCGTAATCATTGGCGAAGCGTTCATGGTGCGTACTCATCCGCAGTGGCTGCGCGCACGCGACCTGGTTGCATCCGGCCGGATTGGGTCTTTGCGTTCGATCCAGGGTTTCTTCAGCTACTTCAACACTGATCCCAAGAACATCCGCAACATCCCTGAATGCGGCGGCGGGGGGTTGATGGATATAGGGTGCTACCCCATCAACACCTCTCGATTCCTCTTCGGCGAAGAGCCGTTGCGGGTATCGGCGCTGCTGGAGAAAGACCCGAAGCTGCAAGTGGACCGGTTGACTTCCGCCGTGATGGAGTTCCCGTCGGGCCACGCGACGTTTACCTGCAGCACGCAGCTTGTCCCCTACCAGCGAATGCAGCTTTTGGGAACCAAGGGCCGCATCGAGATCGAAGTCCCTTTCAATGCACCCAACGACCGCCCGTGCCGCATCTTTATCGACGACGGTCGTGACCTCGCTGGGTGGCGGCATCACGGTCGAGAGCTTCCCTACCTGCGACCAATACACAATTCAAGGGGATGTCTTTTCCCGGGCCGTGCGTGAAGGCACGCCGGTGCCGGTTCCGCTCGCGGATGCGATCAAGAATATGGCGGTGATCGAAGCTATTTTTCGTTCCGCGGAATCGGGTGCATGGGAAGCCCCGCAAGAGCTAGAAACATGCATTAAGCATTTTGTAACTGTATCTGATCGTAATCCTGCGGCCGCCTTAGCCGGCGGCCGTATCTTTGTCTTCCGATGCCTCATCCCAGGCTTCGGAGTCGCCTATTTCCCGCTCCAGGTCCTCGGCCGTGAGATGAGGTTCATCGAGGGCTTCTCGAGCAGGGTCGGGCAGATCCGGGTCGTGAGGCAATACAGATTCCGGTGCCTCTTGATCGCTCATGCCGCCCTCCCTGCCCGCATTCGGGCTCAATGGTATCAGCAGTAGCAGTAGCCGACATTGCCGCCTGGGGCGATACTGAGAGACGTCATGAAATTGCTGAATTTTCTGGTGGAAAGCTTCGTCGGAGCCTTCGGCATCACCAAACCGAAGCCGGAGCAGCAGCGCACGGTGGCGCTGACGTTGGGCGGATTCCTGCTGATCTTCTTCACCGCCCTGATCAGTCTGATCCTGTGGATGCTCTTCGGACAGCACCGTTAGGGAGCAGAAGCTGAAACCAGGACTCACGCGCTGGGCTACTCTGAGTCAGTCTTGTCCAAATTAGCTTTTTTCGATCGGCCGGTTTGTAGAGCACTCGCTGAACACGAATCAGCTATCAGGGTATATCGCGACCAGTCCCGCAGGGACGGCTGAGAGTAGCCCAGGACGTCAGTCCTGGGTATACATTCCCGCCCGACCAGTCCCGTAGGGACGATTGAGAATGCCCAGGACGGACCCGGATTTCCTGTGCAGCTTGATGGAACCAATGAGCCTCGTGCGGCTTTCCGTGAAGAAAGCCGCATACGCAGACCTGTCTAGAGCAGCGTGCAGGAAATCCGGGGTCAGTCCTGGGTGAACTGGCCTGGACGTGAATGCTGATTGGCAATCATCCAAAGCCAACTCGATTCTCTTTATATTCAGCCGGGGCCTGATTCAAAACAGCAGAACGGCGACTCGCGAGAAAACTCGCGAGCCGCCGCAGTGGATCTATCTACCTGCCGTGAAACGTAGAAGTCCAAGGCGGCTCTTCCTTGAAGGAAAAGCCGCGCTCAGCTAGAGCTTACCGTTATTGACAGCGAGGGGCTCGACCATGGAGGTGCTGGTCACCGGCACCGTGCCGGCAGCCTTTTTGTGCAGCTGATGATGCAAGCAATAGAGCGCCAGCTCGAGCCGATCGGAGACGCCAAGCTTGTCATAGACCTTGCGCAGGTAATTTTTAATGACCTGCTCCGTGGTCCCAAGCTGGTAGGCAATCTCCTTGTTGCGCTTGCCCTGGGTAATGCAGGTAATGATCGCCAGCTCCTTGGGTGAAAGGCGTGGCTGGGTTCGCGGGCTGGTCAGCGCAGTCGCCTGCGAGCGGTAAGCCTCGATCACCCAATTGATCGACTGGTTATCGATCCAGGTTTCCCCGGCGGCGATTTTGCGAACGCACTTGACCAGCAGGTCGGGCGAGATGGACCGAGGGATAATGCCTCGGACACCGCGACGGTAGAGTTCGACCGTGTTGGACTCATCGTTCTGCGCCGACTGAACAATGATCTTGAGCTGTGGAGCCCGGCGGACCAGTTCAGGAATGGCATCGATCGTGCCGGCAATCAAATTGCCTTCGAGCAGGACCATGTCGGTGGGAAAGCGTTGGATAGCTGAGTGAAGGCCGGCCAGGGTGTCAACCTGCGCGATCACACGGATATCATCTTCGAGCGCAAAGATCTTCCGGATACCTACCCGGTAGATCGCCTGCGAGTCGGCAAGAACGATTCGAATCGCAGCGTTGTCCGCGCCCTCATCGGGCTCAAATGCGCCGTCGGCCGGACCGGCATCGGGAAATTCAGGCTTGGCAGATACCATAGGTTCAGAGACCAAAATAGCTTCAGTGACTAAAGTGATATTTATCAATTACTGCAGCGACATGCGTCGTCTTTACATCTTGTGTGCAGCGTACCACGCGGCCGGTGCAGTGCAATACAACATCGGTGGGGGTGCCCATTGCCTCGGCCGGCATTGCAATCGTGAAGCTAACAATACTCCCCACTTTCAGTGACGTGGCGAGCTCAAACAAAACGCCGTTGGCGGAAATATTTTCCGTAACCGCCGGCAGGTCTCCTGCTTCTGTGCAAATGGTAATCGGTACGCACAATGGAAAGCGTACCGCAGCGCGGAGTTCGACAGGACGATCGGTTGCGACTGCGGTGGAGATATCCATGAACAGATAATAATCAGAAGCAGAAGGAACGGGAATCCCCTAAAAAGGCCACCTTTCCGGCCTCACAGTACTAAAGTTACGCCTACCAGTACCTTGAGTTTTACCACCCTTCCGGCGGTTTACGCCAAACATCATCCGCATTCAGAGTGAGAGACACCCTTAGAGCCGAAAGCGAGGTGTTACTTGCGATCTAAAGTTATATACTTAGTAATAATCACACGAAAGTTGTAGCGGTGGGTCATCGACAAAGGTAACCTGGGATCACGCGCTGCTTGCGCGCCAGGAGTTTTTTGTGAAAATGAATCTGATCCGCGCCCTGACTGTCGCTGGACTCCTAGGAGCTTCCCTCTCCGCCCATGCCAGCCCACTGCAATGTTTCTATTCTTGGATCTTCGGGTAGATAAGTGGACTTTCCGAACCGGTGCCCATGGGCTATGCTGCATCTGTAAGGGTGCAATATGAGTCTGCAGGCCTGGTATTCAGCGTTCAGTATTCTTGGCCTCTTGGCAGAGATCGCGCTGCTGGTTATCCTGCTCGTCCGGCGGCAATATAAGACCTTCCCCGTCTTTACCCTCTACATCGCTTTCAATCTGTTCAATGACGTCGTCGTGGGCGCCTTGGCGGGCCTGTTATCACACCAGGTTGGGCAGTCCGTGGCTCTCGCCATGCTGCCTCTCCAATATCTGATCGAATTAGGGGTCCTTCTCGAAATCGCCTGGCATGTCTTGCGTCCCGTCCACGCCTCGCTGCCGCCGGGAACGATTAAAGTCTTCATTGCATTCATCGTGCTCGCCGTGGCCGGCGGAGCCCTGCTCGCCACGCAAGTTCACCCTACCGGCAACAAAGTCTATGACATCAAGGCCCCAATGGACCTTACGGTAGGGTTGCTGCGCATATCTATCTTTGTGTTAACAGTGGGTTTCGCCCACGTGCTGGGCATTGGTTGGAAAGACAGGGTGCTGCAATTGGCCACCGCGTTGTCCTTTTACAGTGCCGCAGATCTGATTGTCAGCATCGCAGAGCGTCACAACGGTGGACCAAATACCCTTGAACCACTTCGCGGGGTTGCCTACCTCTTCGAACTCAGTTTTTTGGTGTGGGCATTTACAACTAAAGATGTACGGCGGCGTGAATTCAGTCCACAAATGGAACAGTTTTTGGTTACACTTGCTGGGCGGGCCAAGCTTGCACGGACGGCGCTGGTTCGAATGCAGGTGAAATAACAACATGATATTGCCGCTGCTGCAGGTAATCCTTACTGCCTTGTTGGTTGCCTACGCTGGATTCTGGCGCAGGCAGCAAATGAAACGTCGCGCTAAGAGTTGGGACGGAATCGTCAGTCAGTTGCGTTGCAATGACTGGGGCATCGAAGAAATCAGCGAGCGCTTTCTATACAAGAGCGAAGTTCAGGTCACTACCAAAGACGTTTGGCAACGCATCCACGGCTGCAAAGGCCTGTGGGCCATGTATAAAAATTCCCCAGTCCTGGTTCAGCTGGCCGACTACGCTGCCGAGCATGGCGAAGGGGTGGATCAAGAAATGCTGGAAGGTTTGCGCAGCGACGCTTTCCAGATCCGGCTATGCGTCATGCTGTCTTTGGCCCAATACTTGCTATCGGCTTCGTCAGTGGGAGCATCTGTGAATGCGCATCGCGCCGTCGCTGCCTATAGCGCGATGCTGGTCAAACTCACGGCATTTATCCAGGAGTATTCGACTCCCCTCTTCCCCCGCTATCTGGACGCGGTCGCTTAGGTTTCCGCGGCGTTGTCCGACTCCCTTGTCTTAATCCGTGCTCGCGAAGCGGGAAACTTGCGCAATGCCTTCGAACCGGCGATACTTGATATTTGGGAGCAAGTGAAAATGCTGTAGCGGCAGATTTTGCCCCGCACATCACTCCCCCAAAACCCACCCGGATTTCACCCCATCAGGGAAGAAGATCTGAAAGGATTTACGCCTGTGTTGATGATTCGTCTGGCTCGCTTCGGTGCACGGAAGCAGCCCTATTATCGTGTTGTTGTGATTGAGAAGGACCGCGCCCGGAATGGCCGGTCGATCGAGGTGGTGGGTACCTATAACCCGCGCACCAATCCGGCCACCGTCGATCTGAAGCGTGAGCGCATACAGCACTGGACCAACAACGGAGCACAACTCTCCGAACGCGTGGCCAAGCTGCTCGCGGCCTACGCGCCAGCCGCCACCGCAGCCTAGCTTTTCTCTCCTGCTTCCCCGAGGTATTCCGGCAAGAAACGGGCGGGAAACCCCAGGCCCTATGGGAGCATTTCGCCACCACAAAGTGATCCGGGTCTGCGCTTGCGCGGGGCTATCATGGGAGATTGCTGCGCTCGGGTACTGCTACTGAAAACGCTCTGGACACAACCACAGGAAAAGCGGTCTAATGCTCGGTCATGAAGGGACGCCAGCCAGCGCCGGTTTCTGAAGGATGTCTGCTCGACAGTTGATTGCTGCGGCAATCCTGCATTGGTTGGTTCATTTGAGGCCGCTCCGATGATGCAAGAACTGAATCATGATGATATGCAACAACTAGTCACGGAGATCGCCAAAGCCCTGGTTGACGACCCGCAAGCAGTCGAGGTGCAGGCTGTGGCCAGAGACGAGAACACGGTGTTGCGCCTCCGTGTGGCATCTGCGGACGTGGGCAAGGTAATCGGCAAACAGGGTCGAACGGCGCGCTCCATGCGAACCATTCTGAGCGCGGTGAGCATGAAACTGCACCATCGCTACACGCTGGACATCCTCGAAGAAGATGAGGGCGGGAAGCCGGCCGATTCTTAGCCTTGCTTACCCCGCGTGCCTGCTAGAGACTCCCTGCCCTTCGACTGAGAACCGCAGCCGGAAAATGACAGAGCCCCATGCAGCCTGGGTGTTACTCGCCCGCATTGTGCGCCCGCAGGGACGTCGCGGCGAGGTGCTGGCCGACATCTTTACTGACTTTCCGGAGCACTTCGCCGAACGTAAGCGGCTGTTCCTTCGTCCGCCCTGCCGGGGTCCGGCCCGACACCACGCGCGAAGCCAGGGTGGAATCCCATTGGCTCCACAAAGGACGTGTAGTGCTGAAATTCTCCCAGGTCGATTCGATTGCCGAGGCGGAGACTCTGCGTGGCTTCGAGGTGGTGATTCCACGCGAAGAGCGCATGCCGCTCAATGGCGATGCTGTCTATATCAGCGACCTGCTGGGAGTCAGGGTGATCGACGTAGGCCGCGGCGGCGCCGAGGATGCCGGCGAGATCACAGATGTGGAGCCGGAAGGAGCGGGCCCAGCGATGCTGGTCATTCGCACGCCAGCCGGCGAGGAATTGCTTATACCGTTCGTCCGTGCCTACCTGAGAAAGATAGACCTCGAAGCCAAACGAATGGAGATGGAGCTGCCCCTGGGCCTGCTGGCCATGCAGGCTCCTTTGACCGAGCAGGAGCGGCTGGCCGAACCCCGGCCGGCGGACGGAGACGAATCGGAGTGATGGCCATGCGCTTCGACATCATCACCATCTTCCCCGGATTTTTCTCCGGCATCTTCGAGCATGGCGTGGTCAAACGCGCAATCCAGGGCGGTTTGCTGGGCCTGGGCGTGCATGATCTGCGAGAGTTCACCCACGATCGGCATCGCACCGTCGACGACCGGCCATTTGGGGGCGGTGAGGGCATGGTGCTGAAGCCCGAGCCTCTGGCCGAGGCAGTTGAGCATCTGCGGCTTGCACCCAAATCAGAAAGGGCTGCACAGGGGGAAACGGTAATACTGCTTTCCGCGCAGGGGAAAAAATTCTCCCAGGCAACGGCCCGCGAACTGGCCCAGGCCCAGCGAGTGGTGCTGCTGTGCGGGCGCTATGAAGGGGTCGACGAGCGCATCAATGAGCTGGTCGCGGACCAGGAGCTCTCAATTGGAGATTATGTGTTATCCGGCGGCGAGTTGGCTGCCGCCGTGGTGTTGGATGCCACCATGCGTCTCCTGCCAGGGGTGCTGGGCAATGACGCGTCCGCGGAGAACGAAAGCTTCGGACAGGCGGACGCGCTGCTGCAAAGCACGGCAGGAGCCGGCTTGAGCTCGACTCATGGTGCTGGTGGATTGCTGGACTATCCCCACTACACCCGCCCCGCCGAGTTTCGCGGCCTGGCGGTGCCAGAGGTGCTGAGCAGCGGCAACCATGAGCAAATTCGCCGCTGGCGGCGGGAGCAGGCGCTCAAGAAAACGCTGCGCAACCGGCCTGATTTGCTGCGCGATGCAGAGCTGAGCGTGGAGGATCGTACCTTTCTCCGGGCCCTGGAACTGAGCTGCGGGAGCGCGCAAAGTAAAGATTCCGTGTAAACTAAGAACTTCGACGTTACCGCGTTTTCATCGCGAACAGGAAGCAATTATGTCTATTCATCCAGTTATGCAGCGTCTCGCCGAGAAGCTTCGGCGCACCGACCTGCCCACGTTCGTGCCCGGCGATACCGTACGGGTGCAGGTCAAGATCAAAGAAGGCGACAAAGAGCGCCTGCAGGCTTTCGAGGGCATTGTCATTGCGCTCAAGAACGGCGCCCAAGGCAGCTTCACCGTGCGCAAGATGAGCTTCGGCCAGGGCGTCGAGCGCATCTTCCCTTTCAACTCCAAGGTGGTCGACAAAGTGGAGAAAGTGCGGTCTGCCCGAGTGCGGCGCTCCAAGCTTTTCTACCTGCGTGGCCTGCGCGGCAAGGCGGCTCGCCTGAAAGAAGTGGAACGCAAGTAGCATTCAGTCATCGTGAGACGCGCCCCGGGAGCCACCGCTGCCGGGGCGTTGCTTCGTAGATACCCATTTTTTTAACAGCTGTGGGAAACACGGGACAAGCGTGACGGGCACTTCTGAAAATGATCTACACTCGATTTTGGCGATGCCCGAGTCGATACACGAATCCCTGAACGAGCCCCTGATAGAGCCAGAAACGCTGGAGCGGGAAGTTTCCGCGGCGACGCGCAAGTTGCGCATGTTGCGAACGCTGGTGTGCGGAGGCCGCTACGAGCGGGCTGCCCGCGCTACCGGCGCCAAGGTGGTCGCCGGGGTCGACGAGGTCGGCCGCGGCGCGCTCTTCGGGCCGGTAGTCGCGGCGGCGGTGATTCTTCCCGAAGGATGCCGCATTCCCGGCCTGCGCGACTCCAAGCAATTGATTGCGGAAGAAAGGGAGCGGCTGGCACGCATCGTCGAGCGCAAGGCACTGGCCATCGCAGTCGAAGAAGTCGATGCGGAGACCATCGACCGCGTCAATATCTATCAGGCCACCCGCATGGCGATGACCGCGGCGGTCTGCCGCCTGGCGCTGCAGCCGGACCACCTGCTGATCGATGCCATGCGTCTCGACTTTGCCTGCTCGCAAACCAGCATCATCTATGGTGACTCGTTGAGCATCTCGATTGCCGCGGCATCGGTAGTCGCCAAAGTCTACCGCGATAGCCGCATGTGCCAGCTGGATCGTGAATACCCGCAATACGGCCTTGCCTCCCACAAGGGCTACAGCACGCCAGAGCACAAGCAGGCGCTGGCCGCTCATGGGCCAAGTCCGCTGCATCGCAGAAGCTTTCGTCCGGTCGCGGAAAATTGCCTGCCCTGGGATTAAGCCTCCTAAGCTGTGAAAAGACGGGAAGAGAGGTTGCGCGGCCAAACAGGTCGCGGAAAAAGCTCCGCACGGGGCGAGAAAAACAACGTTTAGCTTCTAGAGAGTCTGCGTGAGAACCGTCGGTTCGGGTCTAAGTCCCGCAGAGCCTGCCCTGAGCTTGTCGAAGGGGACGGCTGAGAGTAGCCGAGGACATCAGTCCTGGGTCTCGACATGCCAGCGGGACTAAGTCCCGCCAGGGACGGCTGAGAGTAGCCCAGGACGTCAGTCCTGGGTACCGACCTGCGAGCGGGAACAGTCCCGCCAGGGACGGCTGAGAATAGCCCAGGACAGCCGTCCTGGATACACTCGACTGAGAATGCGAAATCGCGCCGGAAAACATGTCACCTCTCGGGAAATGGAGGATTTAGGGTTGTCGCGCGGACTCGTTAGCCCATATAGGAAGCCCAGGACTGACGTCCTGGGATATTCTCAGCCGTCCCTGGCGGGACTGCAGCTTGTAAAGCCAGGTTTATTGCAAAGCAGGCGCGTACGGCCTGGGCGCCGTACGCGTCAGACAAGTGAGGAGAGTCAATTTGCCACTGCGGCTGATGTGTTTTACCGCCCACCCCGATGATGAGTGTGGCGCCTTCGGCGGTGCGTTGATGCAGGCGCACCAACGTGGGGTCGAGACCAGCGTGGTTTGCCTGACCGAAGGACGCGCGGCGTCGAACCGGGGGAGTGCCCGTAGTGGCGACGAGCTGGCAGCTCTGCGGCGGCAGGAGTTCGCTGCGGCTCTGCGCGTGCTGCACGTTGCCCACGGAGAGGTGCTGGCTTACCCCGACGGCAAGCTGGCGCTCCAGGACTTCACGCGGGTCACCATTGACTTGGTCGAGCGCATCCGCCGCTTCCGGCCCCAGGTGGTGATCACCTTCGGCGGCGATGGCAACGTAAATCTACATCCGGACCACACCATGATCTGCTTTTTTGCCACGGCGGCTTTTCACTGGGCAGGACGTACCAATTTCGCTCCGGAGCAAATTGCTGCGGGGCTACTTCCCTACCGTCCGCAAAAACTGTACTACGCGGTGGCGCCTTTTCTGGTCAATGAGGAAGTGCCCAAGATAGCACTCGTGCCGGCCTCGTTGGTGCTCACGTTGGGCGACTTGAAGGCGAAGAAATTTGAGGCTTTCCAGCAGCACACAACCCAGGCCGAGCTCCTGGCCAAGGTCAAGGTCGCCTTTGATGGAACGGGTGGGGAGGAGAAGTATCTGTTGGCAGCCGCGCCAGGCATGCGTTCCTCCCCGCTGGAGACGGACATGTTCGCAGACGTAAAGGAATAACGGCTTACCTCGTCCCGACCACCGTAGCCTGCCTGCTTGTGCTCTGGCGCACCGACCAGACGAAGCGCGCCAGCAGCAGGATCGCCAGCACCAGGGTGATGGTGATGGGTGTACGCACTCCGCTCTTGACGATCCACCAGTAGTGAAACACGCCGCAGATGGCCGAGGCATACGCGAGCCGATGCAGGGCCTGCCAGCGCTTTCCCCCCAGTTTCCGTATAGACCAGTTGGTGGAAGTGGCGGCCAGCGGGACCAAGAGTAGCCACGCGGTCACTCCGGCCAAGATGTAGCGGCGCTTGGCAATGTCGTCGATCATCGCCGCAACGTTGAAGCCGGAATAAAGCCAAAGGTAGGTGAGCAGATGCAGGCAGCCATAGAAAAAAGCGAACAAGCCCAGCAGGCGGCGAAAACGCACCAGCCACGCGAGCCGCGGCGATAGCCTGCGCAGGGGAGTAATGGCCAGCGAGAGAACCAGCAGGCGAAGCGTAGCAAAACCGGTGGCATGGGTAACCGTGGCTGTCGGATCCGGCCCGAGATTATTGGTGAACCCGTGGTAGACCAGCAGCCCAAGCGGGGTCAGGCAAGCGAGCCAGACCGCAACTTTGAGAGCAACGATGGCGCGTTTGTTCATGTCGCTCTAAGACTCTTTCCTAACCGGCCGGCATACCCCGATTCCAGTGAGGCTTGATGGAATCCAAAGAGGTTCATGTGGCTGTAAGAAGGGCACCGCTTCACAGGCTGCGGAAAAACCCCGGTTTTTGAAGGGTACGAGCTTCAGCTCGTACGTAAGTGTTTGCAAACAGATCCGGCTTTAGCCGCTGAGGGACGATTTCTTCTATGTTCAGCGACTTTTCCGCAACCGCTTCAGCCGTGCCGCCCCAAGCCGAGCCGATGAGGGCTTTAGCCCCTGAAGTACGTCTTCTCCATGCTTCCATCTGCGCAGAAACCACCCGTGTCAAAACCGTACTCCAGCGGCTAAAGCCGGCCAGTATATAGAACCGCTACGGCACGGCTAAACAGGCTGCGGAAAAACCCCTGTTTTGTGTCAGGGCACGACTTTAATCGGGCCGTAAACGATTGAGAATATGACGGGCTTCCCTCAATTTCCTGTAGAGGCCTAATGAGCCATGGCATTTCATGCGGTTTTCCTTGAGAGAAAACCGCACACGCGGACCTATCCAGCATCCCCGTACAGGGAAATTGAGGTTTAGCCCCTGAGGTATTGCTTTCCTGTTCGGTGCGGACTTTTTCCGCAGCCTCTAAAGCCGTGCCCTTCGCATTCCGCACCCAGCTTGGCGCCTGAAGGATCGACTATCCGGATCAAGCCCTAAAAATTTTTCTTGAGGTCCATGCCGTTGTAGAGACTGGCGACCTGGTCTCCATAACCATTGAACATAAGCGTGGGTTGGCGCTGGTCGAAGAGAGAAGCGCCGATGCGGCGTTCGGTCTTCTGGCTCCAGCGTGGATGGTCGACATTGGGGTTTACGTTGGAATAAAAACCGTACTCCCGCGGCGCCATATCGTTCCAAGCAGTGTTCGGCTGGTCTGAGGTGAAGTGTATTTTAACGATCGACTTGGCAGACTTAAAACCGTATTTCCACGGCACCACGATGCGCACCGGGGCGCCATCCTGGTTAGGCAACACTTCCCCGTACAGCCCAAAGGTGAGCAGCGTCAGCGGGTGCATGGCCTCGTCCATGCGCAGCCCTTCTGAGTAGGGCCAGTTCAAGTTGATCTCCGAGATGCCCGGCATGATGGATCGATCTTCCAGGGTAAGAAACTGCACATATTTTGCCTTGGGTAGAGGCTCAGCCCACTTGATCAATTCCGAGAGCGAGTAGCCAGCCCACGGAATGACCATGCTCCAGGCCTCCACGCAACGATGTCGATAGACGCGCTCCTCGATAGGCCTGAAGTTCAAGAGCTCGTCTACACTGACTTTTTTCTTTTCCTTCACCAGACCGTCTATCGTCACCGTCCAGGGTCGGGTCTTCATGCGCCAGGCATTCTTCGATGGGTCGTCCTTCTCCACCCCAAATTCGTAGAAGTTGTTGTAGCTGGTGATGTCCTTGTACGAGGTGGGCGTTAGCCCGGTCGTGGAAAGGGGGCTCTTTACCGTCTGCAGCTTGGCGGCGTCGGCAGCCACAGCGTCTTTTGGCTTGAGTATCCCGGCAACTCCAAGGGCAGCAGCGCCGGCCATGAAGCTTCGGCGGTTGAGGTAGGCGCTGCGGGGAGTGATCTCAGAGTACGGAATGTCATTCGCTTTTTTTTTCAGCATGGCTTCTCGGGCAGAGCTGTAAATATGACGCTTTTCCTCCTCTTAGGTTACGCCCTAGAGAGCGATCCTAATTGATACGAGGAAGGCGAAAACACAAGCTCTACACAAGTAGAACGCCCCAGCGATGACTATGGATCAGCCCCCAGGAGCTGGACGATCCATACACGGGCAAACCCGCCAGTCTGGCACGAGAGATGCCTTCCTGGCTCTACCACTTCGCGGGCTATCCCCGCTCCCTACCCGCCCTCGGTAGAGCGCGACTCACTCAAAACAAAGGCCTTGGTCACCGTTTCCGAAGTGGCAAAAGGAGCCGCTTTCTCCGCTTTTTCACGGCAAATTCTTCAGATGTTCACAGGCAACTGAGAACCTCACAGTGGCAAATCGATCTGCGCGGCCCTTCAGGATTCTTCCCGGATGAAAACGGAAATAACCCTTCGCGCGGTCTTTCCTGCACGCAAGGCACCCGTGACCACACTGCATTCACAAGGCAAAAAGAGAGAGGACCAATGAAGATCCAACTGAAGGCGCTGGCGACGCTGGCGCTGGTCTCGGCACTGTCTGCCGGGCTGGCACAGACAACAGCGAACGGTACCACAAGTACCTCTTCGACCACGCGTAAGCGCACGGCCACCAAGAAGGCCGTAGCCCCCAAGAAGCCTACGGTGGAAAGCCAGATTCAAGAGCTGCGGGAGGAGATGCAGACGCAGATTCAGCAGTTGAGGCAACAGCTGAATGATCGCGACGCGCAGTTGCAGCAGGCCCAGCAGGCCGCCGCAGCAGCGCAGGCAGCGGCCGCCCAAGCTCAACAGCAAGCTGCCCAGCAGTCCTCGGTGCTCACCGAGAACACGCAAGCTGTCAGCAGTCTGCAGGGTGCGGTCAGCGACTTGAAGACGAATAACACCTCGTTGACGAGCACTATCCAGGATAACCAGGCAAAGGTAGAGAAGCAGATCACCAACCCGGACGTGATCCACTTCAAGGGGGTCACGCTCTCGCCTACTGGGAGCTACCTGGCGGGTGAAACGGTGTATCGCACCCACGCCACCGGCGGCGACATTCCCACCGCCTTCAGCTCCCTGCCGTACGAGCACGCCGATGCATATGCTCTCAGCGAGTTCTACGGCACCGCACGTCAGTCGCGCGTCGCTCTGATGGCCGAAGGCAAGACCGGCTCGGCAACCCTTCGCGGCTACTATGAGGCGGATTGGCTCGGTACAGGCGTTACCTCGAATAACAACGAGAGCAACAGCTATGTTTTCCGTGAGCGCGTTCTGTGGGGGCAAATGGCGCTCAACAACGGGTGGGCCTTCACCGGTGGCCAGCTTTGGTCTCTGGCGACAGAAGACAAGAAGGGCCTTTCCAACCTCTCCGGTGACATTCTCACTCCCTTGACGATAGACCCGAACTACGTTCCGGGCTTCGTCTGGGAGCGCCAGTACGGCTTCCGTGTTACCAAGACCATGCCGCACGCAGCCTTCGGCATCGCAGCCGAGAATCCTCAGCTGCTCTATAGCGCCACGCTGGCCGGCAACACTCCCTACGCCGTCCTCGGCAGCACCGGTGTGAATGGTGGACTCTACAACTCCGCCATAAGCACCTGCTCGCCCTCGACCAGCATCGTGAACTACACCAACCAAGCGAATGGCGGCATCAACACCTATCTGCCGGTCTACAAGACGGTCAACGCCTGCACCAACATCAACAACTACTCCTTCAATGTCATGCCGGACATCATCGTCAAGGCGGCTTTCGATCCCAGCTTTGGCCACTTTGAAGTCTTCGGCATTGGACGCTACGCTCATGAAACCGTCTATCCCGGCGAAACCACCAACGGCCAACTTTATGGCGGCTTGACGGACATTACTACCGGGAAGGCGGTCACCCCGGCGCTCACAACGGCCGGCAGCTACAACAACAGCATCGCCCTGGGCGGTTTGGGCGCAAGCGGTCGCGCTACGCTCGCCAAGAGGTTCACTGTGGGTCTCAAGGGTCTCTACGGACCGGGTGTTGGCCGCTATGGCAACACCACGCTCTCCGACGTTACCTCCGCGGCCAGCGGCGAATTCTCACCCCTGCACAACCTCTCCGCCCTGGCCACGGTAGAGATTGCCGCCACGCCACGCCTCACCATCTACCTGAACTACGGTGGGGACTACGCCGGCCGCAGCTCCTGGTCCGGCACCACGCTCGGCGCGCCCACGGCAACTAAGAACGCCGCCGGCGTATGGGGCGGTCACTGGTCTGCGCCAGCCGTCGCGCCAGTCGGCTACGGCTCTTACTACCTCAGCAACTCCGCTTGCCTCACTAACTCCGCTCCTGGCTACAACGGGAGTTCCACCGGCTTCTACCCCGGCGGAAGCTGCGGCGCCCAGACCAAAGACGTCCAGGAAGCCACCGCCGGCTACTGGTACGACTTTTACAAGGGTGACTATGGCCGTGTGCGGCTCGGTATGCAGTACGCTTACGCCCTGCGCCAAAGCTGGACGGGTGCGGTGGTTTCCAGCAACGGCCCCAACGGCGTCGGCGCCAAAGGCATAGACAACATGTTCTGGACCAGCTTCCGCTACTACTTGCCTTAAGAAGCAATCACCAACCACTGGAGGGCACCCTACCCGGGTGCCCTTTTTGTTGCCTTGGCCTCACCCGGATTTCCTGTACGCTGCACTGGACGCGACCGCGTATGCGGCTTTCGTTAAGGAAAGCCGCAAGAAGTGCGCCGGAGCCACCAAGTTGCCCAGGAAATCCGGGGAGATCATTTCCTCTGAATCAGTCATCCATACTGAGCAAGCATCTTTGTCTTACACTCGATTCGAGGCGACCCATGCCAAACCCCATCGTCGGCTTACATCACGTCACCGCGATTGCTTCCGACCCGCAACGGAATCTCGACTTCTACACCGAAGTGTTGGGCCTTCGTTTCGTAAAGCGCACCATCAACTTCGACGACCCCGGAACCTATCACTTCTACTTTGGAGACGATGCCGGGTCGCCAGGCACGATCCTTACTTTCTTCCCCTGGCCGCACGCCACGCGCGGGAGCTTGGGGGTAGGTGAAACCTCGGCAACGGCATTCAGTGTTCCTCTCGCATCGCTTGCATTTTGGGAGAAGCGCTTGCTGTCCGCGGGCATTCCCGCGGAACGCACCGGCGAGCGGTTTGAGGAGGAAGTCCTCAGCTTTGCCGACCCCGACGGCATGCGGCTGGAGATCGTCGGCCACGCGGATGCGGGGGAGGCAAAGGCCCCGCGTACCAGTGACGTTTCCGCCGAGCACGCGATCCGTGGCTTCTTCGGGGTGACGCTTTGCGAGGGAGGCTACGAAAGAACGGTAGGCGTGCTCGCCACCATGGGCTTCCGCAAAATCGCCGAGCGAGGAGAATCGCTTTCGTTTTGCCGCCGAGGGCAACGCGCTGGGCAATCACATCGACGTGCTGGTGCAGCCCCAGCTCACCTACGGCCGGATGGGCGCGGGCAGTGTGCACCACATCGCCTTTCGTGCATCCGACGACGCTGCGCAGCTGGAGTGGCGCAAAGTGCTGGCAGCCACCTCCCTGGATGTGACGCCGGTACTCGACCGCACCTACTTTCATTCCATCTACTTTCGCGAGCCGGGTGGTGTTTTGTTCGAAATTGCCACCGATCCGCCGGGGTTTGCCTTGGATGAGCCAATCGAATCGCTGGGTGAAGCGCTCAAGCTGCCTCCCTGGCTGGAGCGGCAGCGCTCGCGCGTGGAGCGCATGCTACCTCCGATTGAACTCCACGCTCGCAAGTAGAAGGGAGAACCGGTGACCGATCCTCATCGTGATCAGCCTGTCCGCACTTTGGGTGCACCGATGACCCAGGCGGAGGCTGCCGTCGTTCTGCTGCACGGACGGGGCGCGTCGGCAGAGGACATACTCGGCCTGGCCGGGGAGATGTACGACGAGCGCATTGCTTATCTTGCCCCGCAGGCCGCCGATCATCGCTGGTACCCCTACTCGTTCATGGCGCCGATCGCGGAAAACGAGCCTTGGCTATCGTCCGCCCTGGCCAAGGTGGCTGCGGTGGTACAGCTCGCCGTGGATGGCGGCGTATCGCTGGAGCGCATATTTCTCTGTGGCTTCTCCCAGGGCGCTTGTCTGTCTACGGAATTTATCGCCCGGCATCCTGCGCGCTATGCCGGCCTGGTGGCATTCACCGGCGGCCTCATCGGGCCTGCGGACGCGGACCTGCGCCATGCGGGCGATCTCGCGGGAATGCCTGCGCTCTTTAGTTCCGGAGATCCTGACCCGCATGTGCCCTGGAGCCGCGTCCTCGCCTCGGCGAAGCAATTCACCGCGATGGGCGCGAAAGTGAAGACGCAGCGTTATCCCGGCCGTCCCCATACCGTCTTGCCCCAGGAAATCAAATCCGCACGCGAGCTGATCTTCAAATCTCTGTCCTGACGTTATCTGCCTTTACCTTCCATCGCTGGCGAGTGCCCCACATCTCGATTTCGAGATGTGGATACCACTGCGCTCAAGCTGAAATTCTCGATTCCCAAACCAGTCATACTGAGATTCGTGGTATCCCACATCTCGCGAAAAACGAGCGAGATGTGGGGCACCCGGCACTCGATGTTGATTGAAGGACAGTGCAGATAGCTGGCACATCCGAACCGAGGGTTTGCTATAAGTAGGAATCTCTTCTCGATCGGAGAAAAAACTGGCCAAGCGCGCGCTTGCTTTCCTGTTGGTCCTCTCGCCTACGCTGGCACTCGGGCAGACCAATCCGATGCCCGAGGTTACGCCGGCCCAGGCGCAACACGCCATGGTGGTCAGCGTTCATCACGACGCCAGCGATGCAGGTTTGAAGATGCTGCAGGCCGGAGGCAACGCAGTGGATGCGGCGGTCGCAACTGGCTTCGCATTGGCTGTCGTCTACCCCGACGCCGGCAACCTGGGCGGAGGCGGCTTCATGTTGCTGCGCCTGGCCAACGGCGAATCGCACCTCATTGACTTCCGCGAGGAAGCGCCCCTGCGCGCGACCTCCAATATGTATCTCGACAGCGATGGAAAAATCATTCCTCAGGCTTCCACGGTTGGCTATTTGGCGGTCGGCGTTCCGGGCACAGTGGCCGGCCTGGTCGAAGCGGAGCGGCGCTTTGGCAAGCTCACGCTGCAGCAAGTGATGGCTCCGGCCATTCAGTTCGCGGAAAAGGGCTATGTCCTAAGCCGGGAAGAAGCGGCTATGCTTCACGATCCCGTGCTTTCCCAATTCCCGGAATCGCGGCGCATCTTCCAGCGCAATGGCAATTTCTACCAGGCGGGAGAGGTATTCCGGCAACCGGAGTTGGCTCGTACACTCACCCGCATCGAACACAATCCTGAGAGCTTCTATCACGGGGCCCTGGCCAGCGAGCTTGCTAAAGCTATCCAGAAGTATGGCGGGTTGGTCAGCAAAAAAGACCTGGCTATTTATAAGGTGAAAGATCGCCAGCCTCTCACCGGCACTTATCGCCAGTATGAGATTCTGGCCCCGCCTCCGCCCTCCTCAGGCGGCATCGCGTTGCTGGAAACGCTCAATATTCTGGAAGGCTTCGATCTGGCGGCTCTGGGCGATCGCACACCCGAGAGCATGCACCTGATCATCGAAGCATTCCGGCGCGCCTTCAAGGACCGCACATCGTTCCTGGGCGATCCCGATTTCCAATCCATGCCGACCCAGCAGCTGATAGACAAAGGCTATGCCGCGGCCTGGCGCAAGAGTATCAGCATGACGATGGCGACTCCCTCCAGTTCCCTCACACGGCCGCCGGGCTACCTCCCAGAGGATAATCCGGCCGCGCCGGCCGCGGAATCAAAGCAGACCACGCACTATTCCGTGCTCGATGAAGCGGGCGATGCAGTGTCAGTTACGTATACCCTGAACAACTCTTTCGGCTCCGGAGCAACCGCCGAGGGCCTGGGCTTCCTGCTCAATGATGAGATGGATGACTTCACCTCGAAGATCGGCGCTCCCAACATGTTCGGGCTGATTCAGGGCCCGGCAAATGCAATTGCTCCCAGAAAACGTCCGCTGTCCAGCATGACGCCCATTATTGTGCTGGAAAACCATAAAGTTCGCTTCGTGATCGGTTCTCCTGGCGGACCCCGCATCATCACTACGGTTGCCAATATCTTTCTCAGCGCTTCCGATGGCGGTTTGAATATCCAGCGCGCAGTGGATGCTCCGCGTTTCCATCAGCAATATCTTCCCGATGTCGTTTTTGTGGAGCCTGGCTTCCCGCCTAAGACTCTGCAGGCTCTTGAACGAATGGGCTACGCTGTCCAGGTCGGCGATCATCCCTGGAGCGATGGGGAGTGCATCGCCGTAGATCCTAAGACGGGACTGATCCAGGGCGGCCAGGACAGCCGCCACACCTTCGGCAAGGCTGCTGGGTACTGATCATCCAGCAGCCCACCCTTTTGGGGTGCCTGCCCCCTATCCCATTTGGGCTGTCCCTGTGGAGCGGCCTTAGGCGAACAATCAACGAGAGCCGCAATATCGATGCGGCGCAAGGAGAATCCCTCATGACTACGCTTGCTAGCAACACGTTGACCACCAACACGTTTACCACCAACGACGGCACAACGATTTATTACAAGGACTGGGGTAAGGGAAAGCCGGTCACGTTTTCTCATGGCTGGCCGTTGGATGCGGACGCCTGGGATGCGCAGATGCTGTTCCTCGCCCAGCACGGCTACCGCGTCATCGCCCATGACCGGCGTGGTCATGGCCGCTCCGGACAAACATGGGACGGCAACGAGATGAACACCTACGCGGACGATCTGGCTGGACTGCTGGATGCGCTCGATATCCGGGACGCCATGATGGTGGGCCACTCCACAGGCGGCGGCGAAGTGGCTCGCTACCTGGGCCGGCACGGGAGCAAGCGGGTGTCGAAGGCGGTGTTGATTGGCGCCGTGCCCCCGCTCATGTTGAAAACGGATAAGAACCCTGAGGGTTTGCCGCTATCTGCCTTCGACCAGCTCCGTGACGCCGTAGTTGCGGATCGGCCGCAGTTCTTCAGGGATCTCAGCATGCCCTTCTACGGCTACAACCGGCCGGGCGCCAAGATCTCAGAGGGTGTGCGGGAAAACTTCTGGTTCCAGGGCATGCTATCCTCGCAGCCGGCCTCGTACGACTGCATCAAGGCCTTCTCCGAAACCGACTTCACCGAAGACCTGAAGAAGTTCGATGTTCCAACGTTGATCCTGCATGGTGAGGACGACCAGATTGTGCCCATTGTCGCCGCAGGCTTGAAGAGCGTGAAGCTGGTTAAGAATGCCACGCTGAAGGTCTATCCAGGTGCCCCGCACGGCATGTGTACGACCTTAGCGGACAAAGTAAACGCCGACCTGCTCGCCTTCCTGCAATCGTAATGTCCGGTACGTAAAAGAGAACCGCAGATCCCTTGGGGGATCTGCGGTTTTGTTTGTTCTATCGCGGCTTTTCCGCCCGTCAGAATCAGTCTTGTCCAAATGCTTTTTTCGATCGGCCGATTTGTGCAGCCCTCGCTGAAAACAAATCAGCTATCGCGGTGTATCGCGATCAGTCCCGAAGAGCCTGCCCTGAGCTTGTCGAAGGGGACGGCTGAGAATAGCCCAGGACGTTAGTCCTGGGTGTACATTCCCAGCGAGACCAGTCCCGCAGAGCCTGCCCTGAGCTTGTCGAACGGGACGACTGAGAATCAGTCTTGTCCAAATTATCTTTTTTTTCGTCGGCTGATTTTGACAGCACTCGCTAAAAACAAGTCAGCTACCAGAGCAGATCGCGATCAGTCCCGCAGGGACGGCTAAGAGTCAGACTTGTCCAAATTAGCTTTTTTGACTCTGTCCATCCACCTCCACTCATGCTAAGGTTGGCCACCGCCCTAAAATTTGTCATCCCGAGCGTAGCCGAGGGACCTGCTGTGCGCCCTTCCCTCTAACAGCTCCCTACAGCTCCGTCCATCCATCTCCACCAATGCCAAGGTGGAGATGGATGGACGGAAGCACTGCCACAGCACCAACCCGATTTCGCTTTTCCACGTTCTCTTCCACGCATTCAGCAAGTTGCGCCGTCCAGAAGGCCATTTGCGCGCTAATTTGGACAGCTCTGGCTAAGAGTAGCCCAGGACGTTAGTCCTGGGTGTACATTCCCACCGAGACCAGTCCCGTAGGGACGACTGAGAATGGCCCAGGACGTCAGTCCTGGGTGTACCTGGACCGCACGCAAATGCTGACAAGCGATCCGTCAGAAGAGCGTCTGTATGGCCTGGATTCTCAAAAAGACCCTCCACCCGGTAAAGTAAAGGTGGGTGGGGAACAGCATGCAGATACGGTTTGCATTTGGCCACGATGGATTGGACATCACGTTACCCGATGGCCCGCGTTACGAGGTAATCGAGAGCCGCTCCGCATCCGCTTTGCCAGATGTCGCGGCGGCCCTCAACCTGGCGCTGGATCAACCCATCGGCAGCAAGCCGCTGTCGGCTTTGGCGGCGGGCAAGAAAACCGCGGCGATCTCAGTCTGCGATATCACCCGGCCTGCGCCCAACTGGCTCACCCTGCCGCCGCTGCTCCGGCGTTTGCACGATGCAGGCATTCCGGTCGATGGCGTCACCATCCTTATCGCGACCGGTTTACACCGCGAAGCCACCGCAAGCGAAATCAAGGCCATTCTGGGGCCAGAGATTGCGGCTAAGTATCGCGTTGTCAACCATGACGCGCGGGCGCTGGCGGAGCACCGCTGGCTGGGAAAGACCCGCCGAGGCATTCCGGTCTATATCGACGAGCGGTTCATGGCAGCCGATCTGCACATTACCCTGGGCTTTATCGAGCAACACCTGATGCTCGGTTTTTCCGGCGGCCGCAAGCTGGTGGCCCCAGGGCTCGCCGCCCAGGAAACCATCAAGGTCATCCACTCGCCTTTGTTCATGCGTGAACCGATGGCCACGGAGGGGTCGATTACCGAGAACCCTCTGCATGCCGAGCTGCTGGAAATTGCCAGGATGGCCGGGCACGACTTCATCCTCGACGTAACCCTGACCCAGAGCCGCGAAATCTCAGGCATCTTCGCCGGCGATCCCGTCGCGGCGCATGCTGCCGGGGTCCAGTTCTTGCGCACCACGTCGCTGGAGAGGCTCTCCGGCCTGGCGGATGCCGTCATCACCAGCGCGGCCGGATTTCCCCTGGACCTGACGTTTTACCAGACCATCAAGGGTCTCACCGCCGCCCAGCACATCGTCAAGCCCGGAGGAAGGATCCTGATTCTGGGCGAATGCGCCGAGGGCGTAGGTTCCCCTGAGTTTGCCGGAAAGGCCGCAAGCTTCTCCAGCTACGAAAGCTTTCTGAAGGAGATCGGGAACGCCGCAGTGGAGATTGACCAGTGGCAACTGGAGAAAATGGCGCTGGTCGGGTTAAGGCATGAGCTCTTCTTTTACATTCCAGGAGTCGCGAACGACAAGCTAGGGAACCTGGCCTCCCGTTGCTTCGCCAGTTCGCAGGCGGCGGTTGCCGCTCTCCTTGACGGCCTCCCGGCCGGCGCCCGAGTGGCGCTCGTGCCCGAAGGCCCATACGTCTACGCTCGCGCGGACACCTCCGATGCGTTCACCGAAGTGCCTCAGCTTTCCTGAGAAGCGCTTAGCCAGTGCCCCCGAAAGGGATAACGACCGTCGACAGACGTGCGTTTCCTGCACCGGCAACGAACGTTGGGCGCCCCATTGCCCCGATTTCCTGCGGAGGCTTGTGGCGTTGATACACTTCATGCGCCTTTCCTTAATGAAAGGCGCACACGCGGACCTCTCTAGCACAGCGTGGCAGGAAATCGGGGTCAAGCCCTGCTTTTGGGCTTGAGTGGGATACGCAGCACTCAACGCCCAGTCCTCCGGTGTGTCATCCCGCCTGCCCCGCCTGTGCCGTGGGGCTTGAGTGGGACACGCTATATCCGGAATATGTTTTTCGACAGCGAAGTGTAGTTCCCAAAACGTCTTTTCCAGCCGACTGCTTTAGCAAGACCCACGCTACTTCCGCGCGGGAACTGACACGTTCAGTCAACGAATTCTGCACGCGGTCTCGTTTGCGGTATGGTGCAAGAATGACAATGGAAAATGGGAAGCCAATTACTCCAACGTCTACACCTTTCTAAGATCGATTCATGTTACGGGCGTGTGAATTATCGCTTTCCTCTATATTGCCTCCCGCGCTGCGAGTTATAGGCTCTCTCTAAGTTCTATCTTGCGGTGAAGCTATCATCATTCCTTAACAATACCTCTGTTAGCTTGGTGCGGACTGTTGGTTAACCCATCGGCCGCACTGCCTCCGCAGGCCCCGTGGGTTAGGAGAGCCGCAATGAGTACGCGCTTCGTAAGTATTGTGCACAATTTAGGACGGGTTGTAGCCTTCACCGCCGGTGGAGTCATATTGCCGTTGGCGGTGGCGCATGCCACCATGACCATCTCCGAAACCGGATCCACCTTGATCCTTCCTCTGTTCAAGTCATGGGTGGCCGCATACAGCAAAGTCGAACCTGACCTGCAGATGACAGTCGGCGCGACTGGCTCGGCGGCCGGTATCACTGAGGCGATCGCGAAGCACGTGCAGATCGGCACATCGGACGCCTATATGTCCGACAACGATGCGATGGCCAACCCACAGATCCTCAACATTCCCCTCGCCATCTCCGCGCAGACGGTGGTCGCCAACCTGCCTGAGCTGCGCGGCGCTACGCTGAAACTGAGCGGACCTGTTTTGGCGCTGATCTATTCCGGAAAAATCAGCGAATGGGATGCGGCCCCCATCGCCGCCATTAATCAGGGTGTCCAATTGCCGCACCACGCGATCGTGCCGGTCCGTCGTGGCGATGGCTCGGGCGATACCTTTGTCTTCACCCAGTTCCTAACCTTCTCCACTCCCGATCAGCAACACCTTACATCCCGAGATTTCAATTGGGAAGGCAAGATAGGCTACGGCACGACAGTAAGTTGGCCGGCATTATCGGGCGCTCTGACCGCGGCCGGCAATCAGGAGATGGTGCAGAAACTCAGCCGCACCCCGTACTCGGTCGGCTATCTCGGTGCGAGCTTCAAGAACGATGCGGACAAGGCCGGCCTGCAAACCGCAATGCTGGAAAACCAGGATGGGAAATTTGTGCTTCCCACGCCGGCCACGGTGACGGCAGCGGCCGCGGTGCTTACTCCGCGCACGCCCCCCGATCAGCGGCTTACGCTGGTGTTCGCTCCGGGCGCCAATTCTTACCCCCTGATCAACTACGAATACGCAGTGGTCTCAACCAAGCAATCGAACCCGCAGGTTGCGTCGGCCATCAGCAATTTCTTGCTCTGGTGCATCGCGCCGCAAGGCGGCAGCGCGCCGGGCTTCCTCGAACCGGTTCACTTCATTGTGTTGCCGCCCGCCATCCGTGCGCTCAGTGAATTACAGATCGCCAAAATCCAGTAGGTGACTGCTGGACATTTCCCGAAGGAGATCGCCATGCCGAATATTGCCAATCCGGTGCAGGAACAGCCCCGCACGGTGCAGGACTATATAGATGAGCTGCCGATGTGGCCCGACGGTACCCGGCTGAAGTCCAACCCCATGACGACGATGCAGTGGCGCATCTGGATGCTGGCCGCCGCGGGCAAGTTCTTCGAGGGGTTTGTGGTTTTCATGACCGGCGTTGCGCTGCCGTTGATCGCGCGCCAATTCGGTATCACTGCCGCGCAGGACGGCTTCATCAGCGCCGCGAGCCTGTGCGGAATCCTGATCGGCGCTGTCGGCCTAGGCAGCTTGTCGGATCGGTTCGGCCGCAAGTCCATGTTCATCGTGGAGATGATTATCTTCACCGCGTTCCTGGGCGCCGCCGTGTTTTGCACCAACTTCGTATCCCTCGTGATCTGCCTGTTCGGGCTCGGGCTCGCCCTGGGATGTGACTATCCGACGGCGCATATGATTATTTCCGAGAACATCCCCAGCACCAGCCGGGGCAAATTGGTGCTGGGCGCGTTCGCCTTCCAGGCAGTGGGCGCCTTGGCCGGTACTGGGGTTGGGTTTGCGGTGCTGGTCATTATGCCTAATCTCAATGCCTGGCGCTGGATGTATGCGACTGCGGTCGTTCCCGCTCTTCTGGTTACCATTGGCCGTTTCTACGTCACGGAAAGTGCGAACTGGCTGCACTCTCGCGGCGCCACTGATCGGGCTACGGTCGCGGCCGGCCGGCTGCTGAAGCGAACCCCGCAATACCCATCGAATATCGTCCTGTCGCAGGAAGCGGCCGCGGGTGAGTCCCATGGGGGCGGTTCCTTCCTGGCTTTGTTCAACAAGCGCTACCGGCGCGCGACCATCCTCGCCTCGGTGCCCTGGTTCCTGCAGGACCTCAGCACCTACGGCATCGGCATCTTCATCCCGACCATCCTGGCCGCGGCACTGGGCAAGGCCGAACATGTCCGCAGCCTGAAGGATCTCATCGCCAACGATATCCTGGCCGCCAGGGGAGCGGCGATGATCAACGTGCTACTGATCGTCGGTATTTGCTTTGCCGTTTTGTTGGCCGACAAGCTGGGCCGGATCCGGCTGCAAATCATCGGCTTCATCGGCTGTGCGGTTGGCCTGGTGCTGGCTTCACTCTCAGTCGATGTGAGCGGCCAACTTAAGATCATCCTTATCTTTAGTGGCTTCATGCTGTTCAACTTCATGACCAATCTTGGCCCCAATGCGCAGACCTACCTGCTTGCCGGTGAGGTGTTCCCGACCGCGATTCGCGGTAAGGGCGCGGGCTTCGCCGCGGCCTTTGCCAAGATCGGTGCGGTGGCTACTGCTTTTCTGTTCCCTATCCTGCTGGTCACGCTCGGCACGCGTTTGCTGCTTTACGGCTTGGTCATCGCATCCCTGCTGGGAGCTGTGGTCACGTGGTTCTACCGGATCGAGACCACGGGTGTGAACCTCGACCGGATTGGCGAGGTTGAGACGAGCAGTAAGCCGGCGACCTCTTCCAAAGCAGTTGCTTGAAAAGAGGTTTCGGGGACTCACTTCCCTCCGGCGAAAAACCTATACCCGGACATCGCGTGTCCCACTCAAGCCAAAGTTCGGCTTGAATGGGGCACCAAGCATTCTTCATGCCTTCCGTGGGCCGAAGTGCCTGTGTGAGCACCTGCCGTTCCAGAACTCAGTCCCGCAGAGCCTGCCCTGAGCTTGTCGAAGGGGACGGCTGAGAGTAGCCCAGGACGGACCCGGATTTCCTGTGCAGTTTGGTGGAACCAAGGATCCTCGCGCGGCTTTCCGTGAAGAAAGCCGCACACGCAGACCTCTCTAGAGCAGCGTGCAGGAAATCCGGGGTAGTCCTGGGTTTAGACGGGAGCGAGGGACCAGTCCCGAAGAGCCTGCCCTGAGCTTGTCGAAGGGGACGGCTGAGAATATCCCAGGACGTAAGTCCTGGGGTGAACCTGGATCCTAGGCGAATGCCGACTGGTAATCATCCAAAGCCAACTCGATTCTCCAGATCAACCCGGTTCTATACAATTCAGCATTCTCCGGTGGTACATTCTCACGCAGACTCCGAAGGCCCCTCAACAAAAACCTTCTATTCACAATACTAATCAAGACCGGCCAGTAGAATTTCAGGACCGAAGCGATCCCCAAAACTGCAGGGATTGAGGAGATGTATATGGCTACGACTGTCCTGGCATCGATTGGCGATCACGGCGTTCTGAACGCACCTTTATCCCCTGCATTGCCGGAAGTCTGGATCGACCGCGACCTGAGCTGGCTCGACTTCAATTGGCGAGTGCTCGCGGAGGCGCTCGATGAACGCACCCCGTTGCTCGAGCGGGCAAAGTTTCTAGCTATCTTCACCTCCAACCTCGACGAATTCTTCATGAAACGCGAAACCGTACTGCGCCAAGGGGCGACCGATGCGCAGCGTGCATTGTTGCAGCAGGTTCGCGAGAAAATCCAGCTTCAACTCAACCGCCAGGCAGAGTGCTACCGCCAGGTCATCATCCCTGGTCTCGCGGACCACGGAGTTTTCTTACGTCGTTGGGACGACCTCACGCCAGCTCAGCAGAAGGAAGCCGGCAAGTATTTCGACTCCCAGCTGTCTCCTGCGCTAACCCCTCTGGTGATTGATCCCGTCCACCCCTTTCCCTTTCTTTCCAATCTCTCCACATCCCTGGTCTTCCAGCTGCGCGATGTGCCCAAGGATGAAACCATGTTTGCCCGGGTCAAGATTCCCGGAGTCCTCAAACAGTGGATCTTTCTAGAATCAGATCTCGAGCCCGGGCGCAAGCTGCTGGTTCCGCTCTACGAGGTAATTCGTGGCAATCTGCACAAGCTCTATAGCGGCATGGAAATCAGCGACATCACCCTCATGCGCCTCACCCGCGATGCCGAAGTGGAGCTGGACGATGATCCCGCGGCCGACTTCCGCGCAGCGGTGAAGGAGCAGATTCGGCAGCGCCGCTACGAACCGGTGGTGCGCCTGGAATTTGGGCCGGGAGCCAATCCCGCCATCAAGGAGATGCTTCGCCAGCGACTGGAGGTCACTCCCTCGGACATCTACGACATGCAGGAGGAGGTCGACTACACCACGCTGTTCGAACTTCTCGCTCTGCCCATCCCCGCATTGCGTGACTCGGAATGGACGCCCCTGTGGCCTCCGTCGCTCGCCCACGCAACCAACGCAATCTTTGCCGCTATTCAGGCCGGCGACCTGCTCGTGCACCACCCTTACGAAAGCTTCGACGCCACTGTGGAGCACTTCATCAGTTCCGCGGCCGATGACCCAAACACGGTTTCCATCAAGATGACTGCGTATCGCATCGGCGACGACACACCCTTCGTCAAGTCGTTGATCCGGGCGGCGGAACGCGGCAAGCAGGTGGCCTGCGTCATGGAGATCAAGGCACGCTTCGATGAGGAGCGCAATCTGCACTGGGCAGCCGAGTTGGAGCGCGCCGGCGCCCACGTCACTTTCGGTGTGAGTGGTCTTAAAACCCATGGTAAGACCGCGCTGGTGGTGCGCAAGGAAGCCGGCGGCCTGCGCTGCTACGTGCACATCGGTACCGGCAACTACCATGTAAAGACGGCGCGCCTGTACGCCGATGTAGGGCTATTCACCTGCGACCCGCGGATAACGCAGGATGTGGTGAATCTCTTCCACTTTCTTACCGGCCACGCCGATCGGCCCAACTGTACGACGCTTTTGGTGGCTCCTCTCACCATGCGGCCGCGGCTGCTCGATCTGATCCATCGCGAGACGCAAAACCAGCGCGCGGGACGGCCCTCTCGCATCATCGCCAAGATGAACCAGCTGGAAGACCCGGACATCATCGAGGCGTTGTGCGAGGCTTCGCAGGCGGGCGTGCCCATCGATCTCATCATTCGCGGATTCTGCTGTCTTCGTCCGGGGGTGCCCGGGCACACGGAAAACATCCGCATACGTTCGATCATTGGGCGATTTCTGGAACATTCGCGCATCTTCTACTTCGCCAATGGCAGGCAGGATCCGGCCGAGGGTGAGTACTTTATCGGGTCGGCGGACTGGATGTTCCGCAATCTTTCCAAACGGATCGAGGTGGTCACTCCCGTCTTCGCCTCGGGACCCAAGCAACGACTTTGGGAGATCCTCGATATCTGCCTGCACGACCAACGCGAGGCATGGGTTCTCGCCCCGGACGGTAGATATAAGCAACTGCGCGCGGATGAGGGAGCGACCGGGCCCGAAGGCCGGGGGACCCACCAAACCCTGATGGATCTAGCCCGCGCCCGGGCCGAAGTCTAGCAGGCTCGGGAAAAGTCCTCACCGAGCCGGAAAGCAATACCTCAGGAGCTAAACAGGCTGCGGAAAACCTCATGTTTTGTATCAGGGCACGACTTTACAGCTTGCGGAAAAACTCATTTTTCTGAAGGGTACGGCCTTCAGGCCGTACGTAAATGCTTTGCAATGAATCCGGCTTTAGAAGCCGCTGAGGGGGCTCATTTCATCCCCTCCCGACTTTTTCCGCAAGCTGTTTAGCCGGGCCGTAAACGATCGAGATACGACGGGCTTTAGAGTCTGCGTGAGAACTACCATCTCCAAATTCAGTCCCGTAGGGACGGCTGAGAGTAGGCCAGGACGAACCCGGATTTCCTGTGCAGGTTGGTGGAACCAAGGAGCCTCATGCGGCTTTCCGTAAAGAAAGCCGCATACGCAGATCCATCTGGAGCAGCGTACAGGAAATCCGGGGTAGTCCTGGGGACAGATTCGAGAGACGAACAGTCCCGCAGAGCCTGCCCTGAGCTTGTCGAAGGGGACGACGAGAATGCCCCAGGATGCAATCCTGGGTACCTCTACCTCTGAAATGGACTATTCGTGATTCGAGGCAGCCAGCCCATGTTGCCAATCGGCATTCACGTGCGGCTCAGGTTCACCCAGGACTAACGTCCTGGGGCATTCTCAGCCGTCCCTTCGGGACTGAGTTTCGTCGGTGCAGTTCTCACGCAGGCTCTTTAGCCCCTGAGGTACTGCTCTCCTGCTCGGCGCGGACCTTTCCCTCAGCCTCTTTGGCCCCAAGGGTTCGCTTTTTTGAAGGGTACGGGCTTCAGCCCGTACTTAAGTGGTTGTAAACAGATCCGGCTTTAGCCTCTGAGGGACTCATTTCATCCCTCGTGATTTTTCCGCAGGCTGTAAAAGCCCTCATCGCTGAGGTAGGTACGGCCCGACGAAAGAGGCTGCGGAAAGACACGCTTAACGAAGGGCACGGGTTTTCAGGCTGCGGAAAAACTCATGTTTTGTATCAGGGCACGACTTTAGTCGGGCCGTAAACGATTGAGAATATGACGGGCTGCCCTCAATTTCCTGTATAGGCCTAATGAGCCATGGCACTTCATGCGGTTTTCCTTGAGAGAAAACCGCACACGCGGATCTATCCAGCATCCACGTACAGGAAATTGAGGTTTAGCCCCTGAGGTATTGCTTTCCTGTTCGGTGCGGACTTTTTCCGCAACCTGTTTAGCCGTGCCCTGATGCAACGGAGCTTTCCCGCAGCTCGCTAGAACGGCGGGGATTCACCTCCGATGCATTATCATGGTTCTGCGAATGCAGCGAATCCGCGAAATGCGAAAGTGGCGAAATTGGCAGACGCACCAGACTTAGGATCTGGCGGGGCAACCCATGGGGGTTCGAGTCCCCCCTTTCGCACCAAATAACTTTGAGCTTCCTCTCGATACCTCCCTCCATTTGTGGCTCATTTTGCGGCCTGCTCGATGGCGGCGCGGGGGAAAGTGTGCACCTTAAGCGCCTTGTGCGCCCTGAGTGTAATTGAACGTTCGTTTACACTTTGGACCAAGGACCTCCGTTACAACTCCCTTGAGGTCTAATTGCTTTCCATACTCTTTCATTTCCATGGCCTGCTTTGGAAACGCATATCACAAAATCGCAGTCAAGACCGTCTCTCCATCTTTACTGTGACAGCGCTTTGGGATTGAGTGGGGACAAGTCGACACCGTCCATCGCATAACGGGCATACAGGAAGTCGTGAATCGAGACCACGCGATCGCCATCGAAATCCAGGGCAACAAAATAGGCAGGCGTCCGGAGTGAAATATCGCGATCGTACACGAGCATCGCGGGCCGGCCATCGACAACGCCCGCCGCGTAAGCCCACCGTTTGGCGGCTGCATAGGCAGCGTAGTATTCCCTGACCTCGCTCTTTCCTTGCTTGCGCAGCTTCGCGACGAGGTCGAGTTTGACGTCGTCAGCCAGCATCGCGCGGACGGTGTCGAAGTCTCCGATCTTGAACCCCTCTACATAAGTGGTCAGTCGGGCGCGCATTCCATCGGACAGCATTGGCAGTGAGACGTCGGCGGCTTCCTTGGCAAACTCGCGCAAACGGACACGCCCCCGCTGGAGCGCGGATTTCGCGGCGGCCTCGCTCGCACCGGTAATCGACGCAACCTCCTCCAGTGAGTGGCCAAGCACATCCTTCAGGATGACCGCGCTCCGCTGGAGCGCCGGAAGCCGCATAAAAGTGCGCAGACTCATCGTGGCGGCCTCGTGGTCCTGATCGGGGAAATCCGGAGCGGCAATCAGGTCGAGCGCCTCGTCATGCTGCATCATCGGACCGCGCGCGCGGCGACGGAGAAAATCAAGCGCGGTGTTGTGGGCGATACGGAACAGCCAGCCTTCAGGGTTGTCGATGACACCGACACTGGGCAGGGCGGCAAGGGCTTTAATCAGTGCGTCCTGGACAATATCCTCGCCATCGACAGCAGAGCCGGTCATGCGGGCGCAGTATCGATGGAGCTTTGGACGAAACTCACCCACCAACTGCTCGAACTGATCACGCGCATCATCAGTCATTGACTATCGCGTCCTCGGAATAGCAGTGCTCTTTGGATCATACGTTAGGTCGAGTGGCAGGATGTCGCTTTCGTTGCGAAAGCCGTAGGCGACGCCGTACATATAACGCGGATCGCCGAGCAGCTCGGCGACTTGTTCTCCAACCTGCGCGGGGCGCAGGATCGAGCCATAACGTTGCATGACATGCTCCTCGACGCTGACACCCTCGATCTCCGCGCAGGCGGCCGCAACCTGATGGCCGAGCGTGGTACCGGGAATCAGCTGCATGGGCACGAGCGCCTGAAAATGGATCCCGAGGTCACGTGCGCGCGAGACCGCGTTTGCACTGTGAGCCATGAACCACAGCATCCGTTTGGCGCCTATGTAGCCTCCAGAGAGGCTCAAGTTTTCGGGCGCGATGAATGGCACCGCAAGCACCATTGCTGCTCCGCTCGACATGACCAGAACACGGCCACCTCGCTTCATCGGAGTGTGGAGTGCGGCCTGAATGCCGACTAGTCCTGCCTTCACATCGGTGTTCCAGACGGTCGAGAACTCGTCCCAGTTCTGCTGATCGATCGGCTTTATCGGCAGCCGCGCGCCGGCGTTGAGGATCAGCACGTCGGGCACCTCCTCGCGGACGACCTTGTTCATAAGGGTGGCGTCGGTTGCGTCGCCGGCAATGACCGCAGCACCGGCATGCTCGGCCGAAGAGAGATTCGCTCGATCGCGGCCAATTGCGACTACGTTCGCGCCGCAGGCAGCGAGCGCCTCGACCATCGCGAGCCCCAGCCCCTGGCTGCCGCCGGTGATGACCACACGTTTTCCGTTCAGGTTCTGCATGTTCATTCTCCTTTCTCCGCGCCTCAGGCGTGGTGGTTGTAGACGACGTCGCCAGCGAGGCTGTCGAACGCGGCGAGCGCGGCGATCCTCGGGAAGTAAGCGACCATATCGGGGTTGGTCTGCATCGCCTCTACCGATGCAAGGTCGCGCCACTGCGAGTAGATGACTACATGACGCTGATCCGTAGCGGCGATGAAGCTGGTCGAGATCCAGCCATCGAGCCTGCTGACGACACTTTCAGTATTGTCACGCAGGAGCTTGACGAGCTTTTGCTGGTTCTCAGGCTCGACGGTCAGGACGTTGACAAGGGTGGTGACCTTTTTCGTCACCTCTATGGTCGTGTTCATGATGTTCTCCTCTAAAAGCGTTGTTCTCTGTCCTTACACCATGAAGACGATTTTGTTAGTCACAACGGATCGGTCGGGCAAAAAAAGATGTCGATCATATCGATCCAAATCCCCGGTCCAGATCGGTGATCAATGGTCACCGCGGTGAAGGGCGATTTGAGGCCGCGTGTACCGGACGAGCAGCATCCAGCTTTTCTCTGCCGAGTTGGGACAGGGCGATGAGGACAGTCTTCCCGTCCAACACGGCGTCGCTCAATCAACGATCGTTCCTGCATTCGCGTCAGCTGATGAGAAAGGCGACTCTTATCCCAGGCCAGCATGCCGGCCAGCACCTGTTGCCGCATCTCACCTTTGCCAGGGCCAGCGAGGCGAGACAATACCCGAATTCAGGACCAGAGAGTCCGGTCGCCTGCGCGATATCCCGCCCAACACGGGCCAGCACATCTTCGTGCATGAGCCTGAACGCATGCCATACACGAAGCTCTTGTGGGGACAACGGTTTCATCGTCATGCCTGTGCCAAGCCTATCAATCTAAGGTTGACATGACAACTCAAGATATTTAAGGTGGTTGATGTGTCAACCACAACCACCGTCGGTCCGCTTGAGGATGAAACCGAAAGAGTCACTGATTTGCATGCCTTACTGTCCCTTCTGGAGGCCGATTCTTCTCTCTTTCTGCCCGACCAACCGAGGAAGCGTCTGATCGCGCTGGACGACCTTGATGCTCGATTTGGAGGCTTCGATTGCGAAGATTCCACGAGATGCACGTATTCACGCTTGCATCAGCGTGCGAAGGCACTCCGGATAAGACTCGAAGCCGCAAACGCTGAACTCTACCAGTCTGTGCGTTCTGATATTGTTCGTGGCGGTCAACCGCGCCTTCTTCAGTGGCTCGAGGATTCAGCGAGCGATAACGAACCAGGAAGCCCATTGCCCGGCTTGGGCTTCGACTACCGCGATGAGTTGGTGAGTGGAGTTCTTCAACTGCCTGAACCAAGCGAACCAAATTTGCAGCCATCACCGGAGATGGTGCCCTACCAGCCAACGCCCGTACGCCACATTCTCCACCTGATCGCAGCCGCCATGGTTGCGGAAGATGACGTCTTTGTCGATCTCGGATCGGGACTGGGTCATGTGCCGCTTCTGGTATCGATGATTACTGGAGCCCAAAGTCTTGGTATTGAGATGCAGGCGGCCTATGTCGTGAGCGCGCGGGAATGCGCTCAAATCCTCCAACTCAGCCGAGTCCAATTCATCGCGCAGGACGCGCGCGATGCGGATCTGTCCCGCGGCAGCGTGTTCTATCTGTATTCGCCCTTCAAGGGCTCGATTTTGGCCGATGTGCTGGGCGCACTGCGAAAGGAGAGTATGCACAGACCCATAAAGATTTGCTCACTCGGTCCCTGCACTCACAGAGTTTCGGACGAGACATGGCTGAAGACGAGCGCATTGTCCGATAGGGAGTCTATTACGGTCTTTGACTCTCTATAGGCACTTTGTGCGCCACGGCACTCATTGAAGAACCGATTAGTACCGAGATGTCTTCTGTTTACCGGGGATGGCGCTAACCGTGCGGTATCCGAGGTCTCAGTAGGGTTCGTTCTTGACATCTCTACAACACGTGTTATAGAAAATACAACACGTGTTGGAGGGTGAAATGCCCGGCCCGAAGTTGTCAAAGCTCGAACTACAGATCATGGAAACCCTCTGGACTCGCGGCGAGGTGTCCATCCGCGAGATTCAGGAGAGCTTTCCCGAAAAGTCCAGGCCGTCCTATGGAACCATCCAGATCACGATCTACCGGATGGAAGAGAAGAAGATCCTGCGCCGCACAAGGAAGGTTGGCAACTTCCACCTCTTTGCGCCGCTCATCTCCCGGGATGCAGCTCAACTGAGATTGATCGATGAACTCGTCGCGATGTTCGGCGGGCGCTCCCAGTTGGTCATGATGCATCTTGTCAGGTCCGGGAAGCTGAGGCTTGAGGACGTGAAAGAGGCCGAGCGCGAACTCAAGAGACTGCAGCGAAAGGACAAATCACTATGACCCCCGAATCTCTTTCTCCGATATGGGCGGATGGGGTACGTGAGTTGTGCAATCACCTGTGGCAGTCCACACTCTTCCTCGGCATCGTCGCGTTGCTCGCACTCCTATTGCGGAAGAACCAGGCGCGGATACGGTACTGGCTGTGGATGGCAGCATCGGCCAAGTTCCTGATTCCGTTCTCTCTGTTGGTCAGCCTGGGAAGCCATCTGCCCTGGCCGAGCCACGCGGTGGCACCGAAGACTAGTGCCTACGTCGCAATCCAAGAGATGAGCCAGCCGTTCTTGGAGGTGACGGCCCTCAACTCAGCGATTGCCACTCCCGTTGCGCAGCCGGCAGCTTCCCACGTTCCGATTCGTATCCTCCCGCCCATGCTCACGGCGGTCTGGCTGACTGGCTTCATCACGATGATGAGCTTTTGGTGTGTGCAGTGGTGGCGAATCTCCAGATTAGTGCGGTCGGCAAGGCCGTTAATCGAGGGACGCGAGGCTGACCTCCTACGCAAAGCGGAGCGGTTAGCAAGATTGCCGAGGTCAGTCCCGCTGTTGCCTTCAGGCAACTCAATGGAGCCGGGAGTCTTTGGCATCATCCGCCCCGTCTTGCTGTGGCCGGAGGGAATCGCGCGTCATATGGACGACGCGCATCTGGAGTCCGTTCTCGCGCACGAAGTATGCCATGTACAGCGCCGGGACAATCTAACGTCTGCGATCCACATGCTGGTGGAGGCGATCTTCTGGTTCCATCCGCTGGTGTGGTGGATGGAGACGCAACTTGTAAAGGAGCGTGAGCGTGCCTGCGACGAAGCCGTTTTGCAGCTCGGCAATGAGGCGGCGGTCTATGCGGAAAGCATTCTCAACGTCTGCAAGCTCTATACCGAGCCTTCCATCGCATGCATCTCGGGTGTAACGGGATCGGAGCTGAAGCAGCGGATCACGCGAATCATGTCCGGACACGGGGTGCGGAAACTGGACCTGCGACGGAAGGCAACGTTGGCGCTGACCTGCGTGCTGGCGGTGGGCGTACCCCTGGCGGCGGGTTTTTTGCGCGCAGCGAACGGACAGACGCAGCCCGCGCAAGAGAACGAGATCGAGAAGAGCGGCATCGCCGGGACGTGGCAGGGCACGGAGCACACGCCGGACGGCCACGATCTACGCATGGAGCTGAAAATCGCGAAGGACGAGAAGGGCGCGCTGAGTGCAACTCTGTACAGCCTCGACCAAACCGAGCTTGACCCGGCCAGCGGCTCGTTACGTTTTCAAGAAGGAAAGTTGCGGTTCGTGAATGATTTTCCGGGGCTGACGTATGAGGGGACAATGTCGGCAGACGGGAATTCCATGAGCGGGTCGATGACGTATGCCAAACGCTCTTTGCCTCTGGCGCTGCAACGCACGAAGCCAGGGGCCGAATGGGCGATTCCTGCTGCGCCTGCGAAGATTGCGCCGATGGCCCCGGACGCGAAGCCAGATGTGGAGGTGGCCACGATCAAACCGACCCGGCCGGGAAACGATCAAATGACGTTTCAAACGCACGGAGCGACCTTGGTCACCAAAAACCTCACGCTCGGCTTCATGATGAGCTTCGCGTATGACCTGCCAGTGCGGCAGATCACGGACAAGCCGGGTTGGATGGACACGGACAAATGGGACATTGAGGCGAAGGCAGATACACCGGGGGAGCTCAGCGTTTCGCAACTGAAAGGGATGATGCAGAAGCTGTTCGCCGAGCGATTCGGGCTGCAGGTTCATGAAGAGAAGCGGAAGATGGCGGCCTACGTTCTGAGCGTGAGCAAGGACGGGCCGAAGATGACGAGGACTGCCGACCCGTCGTTACCGCCAAGCCAGTTGTTGTACCCTCGAGGCGTGATCATCGCGAAAAGCGTCCCCATCGCGGAGCTCGCGCAGATGCTGAAACAATACATTCTTGGCGATCCGGTGGTGGACAAGACGGGACTCGAGGGGCGGTGGGACTTCACGTTGAGGTGGACGCCGGATGAGACGCAGTTTCCGGATGCGCCGGAGTCGATGCGTCACCCAGCGGATGACGCGAACGCGTGGCCGCCGCTGTTCACCGCCATCAAAGAGCAACTAGGACTGAAGCTGGAAGCGCAGAAGGCGGACGTGCCGGTGCTGGTGGTCGATCACGTGGATCATCCGTCGCCGAATTAAAGAGCGGCGACGGCGTTCTCGGTGTCAAAGTCACCATGGTGCCCCCAGCCCGCCCTGTAGCCATGCCGCCGCCGTTCGATCCCAAAATAATTGGTCCGGCCGATGAGCCAGGTCAGCCCTTCATTTGGGTGGAACAGCCAGTTTTAGCGTGCGCAGATGAGCAGGATCGGCAATTACATCCATTACGGCGATTTTTCCTTTCCTAACCGTGCAACGGATCGCAATCCGCGGGCGCCCACGAGGGGCTACAACGAAGCCTACTGATTCATCGACGAGCATCGGCCGCGCAATGCGGGCAACATGAGTGTACGTTAAAGCCTCTTTAGCTACGGCCGCCGCACCACGCAACTCTCTGGCTGCACCCGGAGGCACTGCAACCCCGTCGGCCCGGCGCACTACGTCAGGATCCAAAATGGCAAGAAGCCCCTCGACATCGCCTGCGCGCAAGGCGCTGAGGAACGCTTCAACCGCCTGACACTGATGGGCGAGATGCGCGTCATCCTGCCCGCGCCCTCCCTGTACGCGGCGACGAGCGCGGCTTGCGAGTTGCCTCGCGGCCGCAGGCGTGCGCCCCACGATAGAAGCAATCTCGTCGAAGGAAACCTCGAATACATCGTGCAGTACGAAAGCAACACGTTCGGCAGGGGTAAGTCTTTCCAGAACCACGAGCAGCGCCAGCCCGACGGATTCCGCAAGCAGCGCCTCACCCTGAGGATCGCCGCGCCCGCTGTCCACAACGGCAGGACGGGAGGCGCCCTTTTCCAGTGGTTCCTCTCGCCGAGACTTTCGCAAGCGCAGCATGTTCAGACAGATTCGCGCGAGGACGGTCGTCAGCCATCCTTCTGGATTCTCGACCGCGCCGGTATCCGCGCGGCTCACGCGCAGCCAGCACTCCTGGACCGCATCGTCCGCCTCACCCGCCGAGCCGAGCATGCGATAAGCCACCCCCCTCAAGTGCGCTCGGCTCGCCTCGAATCTCTCGGCCAGCCAATCATTTCCGCTCATCGGTCACATTCTCCCCTTGTCACGTGTCACTGTAGTGACACGCGAAAGCCAGTTTTCGTGACAAGGACCTTCCACAATGAATATCCAGATGGCTCGTTTCCGCATAAAGTCAAGCTGCCTGGCCGAGTTGGAAGAGGCGGCAGGTAGTCTGTTTTGGCGGTTAAGAGAAAGCAGCCCCTGGGGCATGCATTTCGCCCTTAGCATCCTCTCCGACAGCGTCAAGCGTCTGGTCCTGATCGAACTCAAACACGGAGTGAAGAATCGTCTCCCTGGGCTTCCCAAGGGCAAGCAATTCCTTGTCCGCCTTCCCAGTTCGATCGCCGGGCCGCCGATCCGCGAACAGTGAATGTGATCGGTCTATGCAAGGAGTTTTGAGGACGCTAACGCGCTCGCACTGAATCCGACGGAGGAGACCTTCCGATATGCATCTCGCTTATCTTATTGTCGTCATCCTCGCCGCTGCCGCGAACATTTATGCCGGCATATGCGACTTTACGCGTCCAAAATGGATCCTCGACAATATGAAGAGGCTGGAAGTAGAGGAGCGGTGGCTTCCGACACTGGGCATACTGAAACTACTCGGCGGCCTTGGACTGCTAGCCGGCATCGGTGTTCCCCAAATCGGAGTTGCTGCTGCTGCGGGCCTCGTTCTGTATTTTGTTTGCGCCATGGTCACGGTTATGCGTGCCCGCTGGTATGCTAATCTGCCCTTTCCGCTCGTGTGGCTCGCACTTGCTGTTGGCTCGTTTGTGTTGCGCCTGCGCGCTGCTTAAACACGACCGGACGCAACCGTTCGAAGCCCGGTAACAGGGGAGCCTGCTGCTTCAGTCTTCGCGCAGCAGAATTAGAGGATTGACCGAAAGCGCGCGTTGCGCTGGAATCCAAGTCGCCACCACACCCATCAAGGCCATCGCCACCACCACGCCGGCAAGGACCAGCGGGTCGCGGGGCGTTGCCTGGTAGACGATGTAGGCGAGCAAGCGAGTGGCGAGAAGTCCGAGGGCCAACCCCGCGGCCGATCCAATCGCCAGCAATTTGATTGCACGCCCTAGCGCGGCTTGCAACACTTCCTTTCGCTGTGCGCCGAGTGCGATGCGAATGCCCAGCTCGCGCATCCGCTTGCTCACGGAGAAGGCAGCCATCCCGAAAATGCCGGTGATCGACAGCATCGCGCCCATCACTCCGAGCACGCCCAGGGACCCTGTGGCCATGCGCGAAGCAAACATCGCCCCATTCATCTCTTCATTCCACGTCTGGATAAACGCAGGCAATCCGGAGTCGAGATCGCGCAGCGTGCTTCGGATGGCTGCGACCAGTTGCTGCGGATCGCGCCCTGAACGAACCACTAGGCACGTGCCGCTCGCGGGGAATTGCCCGATAGGAAGAAACATGGCCGGCTGCGGCTCTTCAGCCAGGTTGGCTGTATATTTTCCGTCTTCAACAATACCGGCAACCTGGATGAGGGTCCCGTCCGGAATTTTGAAATCTGCGCCGATCGCCTGGGAACGGTTTGGAAAGATTCTACGGGCAAACTCACGGTTCACCAGAGCGACACGCGGCGCATTCGCGTCGTCGTGCCAATTGAAATTTCGCCCGGCAAGTAAGACGGTCTTCGCGGCCTGCAGGTATTCGGGAGAGATTCGATATTCGATTACCTGCGCAATGGCGTTTGGCGGCCGCATGTCCGTCGCCCGGTCGCTGAACACATACGAAGGGTTCCAGCCCATGTGCATGGGCGGGACATCCACCAGCCCGACGGAGGTCACGCCGGGAATCGCTTGCATCGCACCCATCATGCGCTTCTGCATGGCGGGCATCTTGTCCCGCGGGTAACCGGCCATGGCAAGATCCGTATTCACCAGCAGCGTATCCTGCGGCTCGAATCCAAAATTGGCGTGCAGCGATCGGGCTAGACCGCGCACGGCCACCATAGAAGAAGTAACCAGCACTGCGCAGATGGCAATTTGCAACACCAGCAACAGGTCGCGGACGGTCAACCTCCGCCCAATCCTGGCACTCGAACCCGCTTTGATGATCTCGTAAGGGTTCGATTGGAACACCTGGCGCACCGGGACAATGCCGAAAAGCAAACCGCTCACCACCGCAAGGAGCAAAGCAAACAGGTATACGTTGGCGTCGGGGCGCACCGGGATGTTGAGCGGGAACTGCGGAAATGCCTGCCACACACTCAGGCGGCGCAACAGGATAGCACTCGCGACCAGTCCCGCGGCCCCGCCGGCAAGGGAAATCAGAAGGGCCTCAGTCAACAGCTGGCGCAGGATGCGTGTGCGGGTCGAGCCCAGCGCGAGGCGCAGAGCAACTTCCCGGCCGCGGTCAGCGGCTTGCGCGGCAAACAGGCTGCCGAGATTGGCACACGCCGCCAGCAGGATCAACCCTGCCAGCACCATCAACCCGGCCAGAAAGGCTCGCATCGCGGGAGCAAAGAAGTCGCCGTGCAAGCCGGGACGCACCAGGGAAAAGGTCGATTGGCTATCCTCCCTGGGGTAGGTCTTCTCCAGGTAAGAGCCAACGGAATTAAGATCTGCGGTCGCCTGTGCCCGCGACACTCCCGGCTTGAGATGTCCGAGGACCTCAAACACCCACCGTGTTCCGCGCGCATTGAGGAAGCTTTCCCCATCGATTTGCTGGCCGTTGACCATGGGCACAAAGAAATCGGGCAAGAAAAATAATAACGTCCCGCGAAATTCAGGCGGGGCGACACCGAGGATGGTGAAGGGATGCTTGTTGAGCAGGACAGAGCGCCCAACCACACCGCGGTCGTCCTGGAAATGGCTGTGCCAATACGCATAGGAGAGCACGATATACGGAGCGCTATTGGGCCCATGCTCGTCCGACGAGTGAATCAGCCGGCCCAGATACGGATGAATGCCTAACACGTCGAAGTAGTTCCCGCTCACCTGGTAGAGCCACGCCTGCGATGGGTCTTTCCCTGTATCAATGCCGGCCTGCGAGATGGTATAAGCCGCCAATCCATCGAAGCTCCGGTTGCGGTCGCGCAGATCGAGATAGTCGGGATACGACTGGATGATGTATGGGTCGTTGCCGCGCTGGATTGCGTATAGGCTTTGCCCTTGCGGCACATTCAGCGGGCGCAGAAAAAGTCCGTTCACCACCGCAAACACCACCGCGTTGGCGCCGATGGCCAACGCCAGTGTCACCACCGCAGCAAACGCGAATCCGGGAGAACGGCGAAACTGACGCAAGGCAAACCGGACATCCGCAGCGATCGATTCCAGCGTGGGCCATTGCCACACTTCGCGGCTGCGTTCCTCAAGCAGCGTCCGGTTGCCGAAAGCTCGCCGTGCTGTCCGCTCTGCTTCCGTGGCACTCATGCCTTCGCGCATCAGCTGCTCGGTTCGCTCTTCAATGTGCAGGCGAATTTCTTCGGAGAGTTCGTTATAAAGCTTGCGACGGCGGAAAATCTGCGGAATCCAGTTCATTGGAACTCCCTTTCAGCCGGCCCTCGTCAGCTTGTTCTGGCTTCACCGGGGTTTAAGACCAGCGAGATACCCTGAAACATGCGATCGAAGCTGGAAATCTGCTGCTCCAGGCGCCGAAGACCCGAAGCAGTGATCTGGTAGGTTCTCACCCGGCGATTGGTCGAGGAGAGTCCCCACTCCGCTTTCACCAGCTTTGCTTTCAGCAACCGCTGCAGCGCCGGATAGAGCGAACCCTCTTCCACCTGCAGCAGGTTGTTAGAACGCTGCTGTATGTGCTGGACCAGCGCGTATCCGTGCGCGGGTTGTCGGCGAAGCGACTGCAGGATCATCATCTCGAGCGCGCCGGGAAACAAGTCGCGTGAATTGGTTTCCGTCATAGGCTTGTTCACTACAGGCCTAGACTAAACAGGTGTACGGAGATTGTCAAGACGGAATTCACCCTTGTCTGTGAATGACGGATGGGTTCAATTGTTGGTCGCGGTAGGGTTCCACGGCCCGATGGACCTTTAGCAGTGACCGAAGATTCCCGGCAATACCGTAGTACGCATCGTGACCGCGGAGCATTTGATTGAGATGATCCACTTGCTCTGGCAACGGCGAGTGCCGCATTAGCCGCATCTGCTCTTGTAAACGCATCAACGCACGACGCAGGCGCGATTTCTCGGTACGCATGCCAATCCGAAAGTTCCCTTTCCGATTGCGCGTGCAGTACAGGGTAAAGCCCAAGAAATAGATCGTCTCCGGGCGTTTACGTCGGCGCTTCCCCGCGTGCCTTTGCGCATACCGACCAAATTCGACGAGCTTGGTCTTCGCCGGTTCCAGAGTCAGATTGAATCGCCTCAGCCTTTTGGCAAGCGCTTCCTGAACACGAAGAGCGTCCGCACGATATTGGAAACACAGCACGAAGTCGTCGATATACCGCACCATGCAAGCCTCGCCCCGAAGTCGGGGTTTGGCCGTATAACCGGCTTTACGTCCACCTGCGAAGACATAGATGCCTCTGGATGGCTCATCGAGCGCATTGTCCTGTTTCCGCCATTGGAGGATGATTGGACGCTAGTCCATAAAGCTAAAGTTAAGCGGTTCGGCCCCTGCCACCCGAGTGAGAAAGGGCGTTCGTCAAAGGGGAGCGGTCTTACCGGGGAAAAATTACTACTGTATTTCCGATATTGAGCATTTCCTCAGATCCGGCCTGACACCGAGACTGAGTCCTCATTATTCATAGCGCAATGCTTCTACCGGATGAATCGAGGCTGCGCGCCGAGCGGGTAGCAGACATGCGATGACCGAACAAAGGATCAGCAGAATAGTAGCTGGGACAACATTATGGGGAGCCAGATCGCTGTTGCCCATCCAAGTAGTCAGAAGTCTTTGGATAAACATTTGGACAGCCAGTCCCACTGCAACGCCAACAGCGACGCTTAGCCCTGCGACTCGCGTGGCAACCCAGCCGATGTGTCTGCGAGACGCCCCCAAGGCCATGCGTATGCCGAATTCAGATGTCCTTTGCGCTACGTTATAAGAAACCACACTAAATAAACCCATGAGAGCAAGCAGCAGTCCAAGAGCCGAGAAGAAACCAAAAAGGACAGAGAAGAGACGCTGACGCGTCCACTGCGAATCGCGTTCGATTGCCTCTTTGAGATCGAAGCTTTTGTCCGAAACCTGTTGATCAGAGGCAACCGACTGGACGGCCGCTCTTACAGAATGCAGCATCGCCAGCGGCTCGCCTTGAGTACGAATTTCGAACTGTACACGGGGAGCCATAAAGGTTGTATATGGTAGATATATTGCAGGCACGGCGGGCCTATCCACCCCATCATTGCGTAGATCCGCAATCACTCCGACGACCTGTCGCCAGCCCGCGCTGTCAGGCGAAGCTGCCAATACTGGGCCGCTGGCTTTGAGAGTGGGGAGGCGAAGTTGTTGCCCGATAGGGTTTTCCTGTGGCCAATAGCGGTGAGCAAAAGCCTCGTTCACTACCGCGACGAAATCCCCTTGCTTGTTTTCAGCCTGAGTCCAGACACGCCCCCGCAGCAGCCTGATATGCAAAGTAGCAAAGAATTCCGGACTGGTGAGATGAACGCGAACGTCCTGACCCGTGTTGTTGCTCTTACCGGCAACCTCAACGGGGTAATCGATTCCGCTATACGGTGGCGTCGAGTCGCTGCCAACGGCAACCGAAGTTACCCCCGGAATCGCAGCCATCTTCTGTCGGATTTGATCGACGAAAGCAACCCGCCCCTCGCGGGATTGAATGTCATGCCAGTCCTTGGGATTGGTCACGTGCATGACTATACCGGCTTGCATGACATGGTCCGGATCGTAGCCGAGTGGCACATTTGTGAGATGAAGAAACGCTCCAATTGCCATCCCAGCGGTAGCAAGCAGGAGGAGCGTCAAAGCGATCTGTGCCGCAATCAGAGGATTGACCTTCCGCCTGCGATCACTGCCCCCAATTCTGCGTAGCCTTGTCTGTATGGCGCGTGCCAGATTGGGGCGCGATAAACGCAGCGCCGGAAACAAACCGAAAAGAACTCCGCACAGAAGAGCCAGCCCAGCGGAAAACATGAGTATAGGAAAGTTGATGCGGATCACGGATTCCGGAGGGAAGGAATTGGGAGAGAGTTGCATCGGCAACTTCGCCAGCCAGTAAGACGAGACCACTCCAAGAGCGGCCCCGGAAAAGGAAACGACCAGCGCTTCCACCAGCAATTGGCGGATGATTCTCCAACGGCTGGCCCCAATCGCACTACGCACAGCCAGTTCGTGCTGGCGCGCCTCACCGCGTGCCAAAAGAAGAATGGAACAGTTTGCACAGCCAATTGCCAATAGCAGCAGAACCCCAGCCAGCAACAGCGCCAGCGTGTGGCCTATATTTTGTTCATAGGGAACAATGATCGGTTGCAGATGTAGGTGAAACCTCTTTGTAAAATCGTCGGGGTTTTCCTTTGCGAACTGGTGCACGATTGTATCCAGTTCCGCGTCTGCCGCAGCTGGGCTGACATCAGCTTTCAGCTTGATCCACGGGGTATACAACGACCGGATGGGTGGGTTTGTACTGTCACGCTGCAGGCTTTTGGGCAGATAGACATCACCGCCACCAAAAGTGTCATTAAAGGCAAAGGTGCGTGGCATGATGCCAACAATCGTGTAAATAGTATGGTTAAGCTGCAACGTGCGCCCAATCACAGCGCGATCACCATGAAAATGACGCTGCCAAAATTCATAATTCAGAACCGCAACATGTTTGCCACCCCCTTCAGCATCCGACGGTTGAATCCCGCGTCCGAGTAGTGCGCGCACGCCGAAGAACGTATCTGCGTTCTCCGTCAGGTACATCGCGGCAACATCTTCGGGGAGATCTTCGCCTGTAAGCTCCGCATTGACTTTGCTGAACCCGAGAAGACTTTCAATCGACTTGGCCTTCTTAAAAACTTCGAACTGCGATTTGTCCATCACAAACCAAACCATCCTCGGCCCCTCTTCAGTGATGATGTCGGGGTTCATGATCCTGTCCGAATCCGCGTACGGAAAAGGATGGATGAGGACGGCATAGATCAGGCTGAACATCGCCGTTGTGGCCCCGATGCCCAACGCAAGCGAAAGAATGGCGACGCTCGAATATCCTGGATTCTTGAATAGAGAGCGCAGGCCATAGCGGATGTCAGCGCCAAGCTCATCAAAAACGCGTAGGCCCATTGCGTCTCTGTATCTCTCATTCTGTGTGTTGGCGAGACCAAGGTCGATGCGTGCCTTACGTTGTGCCTCGGCAGGTGTTATCCCTTGCCGGATCAGGTCGGACACATAGGCATCGATATGAAATGTGAACTCTTCCTCCACCTCGCTACCAATGCGAGATCGATTGACTATGGCTTTCCACCACAAGCGGAGGGTAGCGAAGAGGTTCATATTTCCTCCGGGCTTGTTCGCAAAATATTGGCGACGACGTCCGCCATGTCCGACCACTTCGTCGTCTCCTCTTTTAACTGACGCCTTCCGGAGGTAGTAAGGCGATAGAACTTCGCCCTGCGATTGTTTTCCGATTCGCCCCATTCCCCCTCAATCCATCCGTTCCTTTCAAGGCGGTAGACGGCGGTGTAGAACGAGCCTTGCAGGAGTTCCAGCCTTTCACCTGAAATTTGCTGAACTCGGAGCATGATGCCATAGCCATGAAGAGGACCGAGGGATATGGATTTTAATACGAGTAACTCCAGTGTGCCCTGCGGAAGTTGGACTCGCTTCGCCATGCTCTCTCCTATTCGAGAAAGGAGAATACGCCACCTCTCCTTTTGCGTCAAGGAGGCCCGCGATCTCTCCGTGATAGCCCGCACGTTTTTGAAAAGCACATGTTCCATCGCCGTCCGGCAAGCAACAGCCGCCTGTGTCATAAGAAGGCTTCTCCTCCGGGGATCTTATGAGCCGAAGATCGCGAGGGGTTTACCTGCGCCTTGCTCCCAGCGCCTCCCTTAACATCGATGGCCTGGTTCCTGCAGTTCAGCATAAAAGCCTGTATCGGGCTCACGCCCCCTTTACGCCGGCTGCCGCCCGCCCAGTCATCAGGCTCCTAGGAGTTTGAGGACAGACAGGAGTTTGAGGGAGTTTGAGGACAGACGAACAACCACCCGGGTGCCCCGGACATCCACATGCAGGAGTTTGAGGACAGACGAACTAACCACCCATCGCCGCGTGCCCCGGACATCCACATGCAGGAACGACACCCAGGCTCCGCCCATGAAGATGGATTGAGAATAAACCGGCCACATCGGCAACCACTTCCTTGCGCGATGATGAAGTAACAGAGCTCTGCCATGGTTACCAAAGAATTCTTTTACCGCTCAGCTCTGGACACGGCCCAAAAACCGTACTACTGTGGGAGTAAGAATCCAAACGTCAGCGCCGTCTTGCCACGACGGCCTTGCATGGCCTTGCACCGGCGCACCCACCCGTGCATCTGCCGCCGGCCTGAGGCTGTCCCAGGCCAGCAGAAGCGTCCCCGATCGGCAAAGAATCGGCCAGCCGGCACATGAGAGGGGGCTTATGGCGCTTATGGCGCTTTTAGCGCTCATTTATTTGGCCAACCATCCCCAGAGCCTGCCCTGCCTGCCCCGCCTGTCCCGGCGTGCCGCGGAGCGTGCCGTGGGAGCTTGTCAAAGGAGCCTGCCCCGCCTGCCCCGGCGTGCCGTGGGAGCTTGTCGAAGGAGCCTGCCCTGAGCTTGTCGAAGGAGCCTGCCCTGAGCTTGTCGAAGGGACGGCCTCTCCGTGGAATAAGCGCGCATACCGCGCTTTTGCCAGCCACTCAGGCAAGATGATCAATTAATTAATTTGATCATCTTGATCATCTTCGTGAAACAAAGGACTTATTGGCAACCTTGCCAGATCGTTCGCCGCATCAGGGAAGCTGGTGAACGATGAAACGTAACTCTTTCTTTGCTGTGCTGCTTGACACCTATCCCTACGTCTTTTCAATAAAACATGCCCCATTACGCCTCCTTACTCATAGAGACTCCACCGCGTCCTGGGGCTTATCTCGCTTATCTCGCTTATTTCGCATATTTCTGCACAAGAACAAACGACGCCGGAGAATGCGGGAGAATCGGGATCTCCCTGGCAAGAAGCGATAGAAAATTGCGAACGAGCTGCGATATGCTGCACTCGTGATCGATACCGAAAATATTCCTCAGCCGCAGGCGTTTGCCCCCGCATTCCTAGCGTAGCGAGGAGACTAACCGGGCCCTGGCGATCCTAATCAATTCCATGCAACCGGGACGCTCTGCGCGAAAGCCATAAAAGGCTGCAAAGCCTAACAGGGCCTGTGCCGAGGCGAAGATGGCTAGCGCAGCGGTAAACCGGAAGGCGATCAGTTGCTGGAAACACAAGGCTCCTATGCCCATGCCGACGAAGTTGGTGAAGGTCGCGAGCCCAGTAATCTGACCTCTGTGCCTGGGGTCCAACGACGTCGTAATACTGGACATCAGTGGATGCGTCGCGTCGAATCCTACGGACAAAGCTGTGATGACAAGCGCTGCGACGAAGCGGGGACTCGAAGGAATCAAGAGGAATGCACATATGGCAGCCCAAATAAAGCCGGCGGGGACAACGTAGCTCCTTCCATAACGATCTCCCCATTTCCCAATCACGGTGCCGAAGAAGATGCCTGGCAGTCCGTATCCTGCTAGCGCCAACCCGATCCCCGTGTCATGAAGGTGATACCGGCGCATCAGCAAAAGACCGAGCCAGGCAAAGATTCCGCCATGGAAGACTCCGTTACAGAAGATAAAAGCCAGGGTTCGTCCACCACGCGGAGTCTCCAGGACAACCAGGTACTCGCGAATCACCTGGCGAAAGGAAGTGAGTCTCCTGGTCACTTTGAGGGCCGGTTTGCTGCTCTTGATCATGAACGCGGCCGCTAAACAGCACACGCAAGCGAGCCCTCTGAATTCGTTCCTCCAGCCTACAAGCGGATTCAGCATGGGCCCCAGGGTCGAGCCGAATCCGATACCCGCTGCAATGCCTCCAAACATTCTGCCCATGGGGCGTCCCTGAACCTCATAGGGATAACGGTCCCCGACAATCGCCAGAGAGATGGTGACGATCCCGCCACATCCCACCCCGGATAGAATCCGTGCGATGAGGAGTGTCCGCCACGATCCTGCGAAGGAGACCAGCACCATGGTCATCGTGGCGAAGCAGAGAAGAGTGACGAGAACGGGAGCTCGCCCCCAACGATCAGACAACGCCCCGTATACGAGCGTCGAAATGCCATAGGGGATCAGGAAGCCCGGAATCAACCAGCCCAGTTGATAGGGGCTCACTGAAAACTCGTGTGAGAGTGCGGGGATGAGCGGCGCCATCATGTAATTGCTGTAGAAGACAGCGAAGGCGATGGCTGCCATCACCCAAAGTTGAGATTCGTGGTTCTTAGTAGGAGCGTCCACATCCTATCCCTGGTTGCCGTACTGTCATTCCGACGCCGATCATAGGTCGAGATCGATTTTTGATATGGGCGTCGAGCAACAGATCAACGCATTGCCTGGCGCGGGCCGGTCAAGCGGCTCGGGAGCGTAGCGAAGCTCGCCATCCAGGAGCCCGGTCTCACACATATGGCAAACACCGGTGCGACAAGACCATCTCACGGAAACGTCGCAAGCTTCTGCAAACTCCAACAGACTGTTAAAGCGGCCGTCCCACGGGACAGCCAGACCGCTACGAGAGAAGGACACGACCGGCCCGCTACCCGGAGAGCCAACTGGAGGATGCGGCATCTTCCTCTCCGTTTTGGTCACGCCTGGCTCTATGGAGCTCGAGGGTCCAAACACTTCCTGATGCACGGCGTCTGGCGAGACACCCAAAGAAGCGAGCTCACGATTCATCTCCACAAGAAAGCCCGTCGGGCCGCATAAATAGAAGTCAGCCTCGGTGGGAATGCCAAGTCTCTCTAAGCTCGCGAGGTTAAGGTGTCCCTGGATGTCGAAGTCCTTACCGAGTTGCTCTACCGGATCTGGTTTGCTGTAGGCAATTGTGGAATGGCTTCCGGGAATGGCGTCCAGGAGTTTCCGGGCCTCTGTGGCAAAGACATGTTCCTTTGCATTGCGCGCACCGTGTATCCACCACACCTCTCGATGCGATTCGGCATAAGTATTTGCGAGAGCGTAGAGCATAGAGAGAACGGGGGTGACGCCAATCCCAGCGCTCATCAGCACGACCGGGCGCGTGCCGGTTCGCAAGACGAAGTCGCCGCGCGGCGCGCTGGTCTCCAGTAAGTCGCCGACCCGGATCGAGCTAACAAGATACCTGCTGCCTGGACCGGCGCCACGCTTGACACTGATGCGATACGCGCCGGAACCAGAAGCACTGGATATCGAATAACTGTTCACGACGGGGCTAGGAGTCTTATCGGGCCGGAGCCGCAGCGCCAGGTATTGGCCGGGAAAGGAAGGTGGGAGAGGCGTCCCGTCCGCTGCCCCCAACACGACTGACGTTACCTCGCTCGATTCCTGATGAACTGCTGTCACTCTCAACGCCCGAAAGCCATTCCATGCCGGCGGCGACTGAATCGAGGATGTGAGTCCTGCATTTCCTTCGTGAACTCCGTTCTTATCAGCCTCAAGCAATGCCTGCAAAGAATCTCTCCACCCTGCACTGAGAGCGGGAATACCAGCAGCAATCGCAATGCGGCTGCGGTTGTGGTTGGGAAGGTACAGCAGAGAATCTATTTCGGCGACCGTGATCTTTCCCGGTCCGTCGGAAAGCTTCAGAATTTCGTCTCCCGCGCCAACTTCGCCCTCCTCAATCACACGAAAATAGAAGCCTGGCCTGTGGTGCGAGACGACCAGGGCCGCCATCTGGGGATTGTTCATTCGAATCCCGAGCCGATAGCAGGTGACACGGGGTTGCGTCACTTCAAAGACCGCGCCGCCGATCCTGTACCGGTCACCGATACCGACCTCATCGTCCGCCAGGCCATCGACAGTGAAATTCTCACCAAACTGTCCCTGTTCAAAGTCGTTCCGGCCGAGCTGTGATTCCCAATACCGATAGGCCTGGAGCTGATAGACCATCACGGCACGGTGCTCTCCGCCATGACCAGCGAGATCCCCTTGGCCATCGCCGTCCAGGTTCAATCGCCGCGCGATGACGCGGTGGGTTACAGGACGCTTCCAGATCGCTGTGCGAACCACCTTGCCCTGCCACTCAATTTCGCGCGGAAGGCCGACATTTACCGACAGAAGTTTCGCCATTGAGTTTGATTTCTATACTAGATACCGATTTCTCCCAGGGCTTCTACGATAAACCACCTATGCTTATGCACCGAGCGGCTGAACTGACAGAATGCACGCTGCAAGGCAGAGGAAAACGCAAAGGATTGTGGGTGCCCGATCGAGGGAAACGATCTGTTCATTCGAAACCACAACTCTACGAAGCAAGTAAATTGCCAACTCATGGAGTATTCCGAGGCGAAGGGGCAATCCGCTAACGTCTTCTTCTTGAGGACGATCCGCTTGGGTGGCATGGGCACACTTTGCTTCGACGGAGACGGATTTGTGACCGATCCCCGTCACTGACGGCTTTTCGTCGCAAGACCGAGTGCGGGTTGATTGCCCAATGTTCACAAATCTTCCCGCGCAATTTGCATCGATTGAACATGCAGCGCAGGATGACCGTCAGAGGCGAAAAAAATTAGCAGCATTATGAGACCGCCGGCCGGAACTCGAACTCTAAAGCGGGCGGGGATGAGACTGTTTGGGGTCCTGGCAAAGGCTCTGCCGGGCGCATCCGGTTGTTTGGCTCTGGAATCAATGCACAGAAGAATCGCAGCTGCGGCAACTGGCGGTATACTGTCGCCGCCCGGTAAGCAAAATGGAAATCCCGGCTAAAGAGAGGTTTGAATGGTCCAGTCACCCTCATCGCCAAGACAGTTTCCACTCGGGTCGCTGGTAATTATTGCTGCGGTCGTGGGCGTAGCCGCCGTTGCTTTCGCGTATACGGCCGGATGGCTCTCGCCGCAGCGGCTGACGCCAAAAAAGATCGTGGCAGCGCTGGCGCCTCCGGGCGGACCGGCGCTTGGCCATCGTCGCAACCATGCCAAAGGCATATGTTTCACCGGCACCTTCGACGCTAATGGCGAGGGCTCGGCGCTCTCCCGGGCGCAGGTCTTCGTTCGCGGCCAGTATCCGGTGTTGGGACGATTCAACCTCGCCACGGCGGATCCGAATGCCGCGGATGCAATGGTGCGCGTGCGCGGCCTCGGCATCAGCATCACGACGCCGGACGGGCAGGAATGGCGCAGCGCCATGATCGACGCTCCAATATTCCCCGTCTCGACGCCGCAAGCCTTCTACGAGCTGCTGACTGCCTCCGCAAGCAAGGACCCCGATGCAATGAAGAAATTCATCGCATCGCACCCGGAATTTCTCACGTTCGTCGGCTGGGCCAAAAGTGCCCCGTGGACCGGGAGCTATGCCGAGGAGCCCTACAACAGCCTCGACTCCTTTGTGTTTGTCGACGGATCCGGCGCCGAACATCCGATACGCTGGTCGTTGGTTCCCGCGGCCCAAGCTGTGCCGGTCTCGCCGGATGAACTGGCCAAGCGCGGCCCCAATTTCCTGGAGCAGGAGATCACCCAGCGTGTTGCGGCCGGACCTCAACGCTGGAGCCTGGTGCTGACCGTCGCCAACCCGGGTGATCCAACCGCAGACCCCAACCGGGCTTGGCCCGCAGGCCGCCGCACGGTCGAGGCCGGAACTCTTATAGTGCAGCAGATCGAGCCGGAGCGTGACGGACCGTGCCGCGACATCAATTTCGACCCGACTGTGTTGCCATCCGGCATCAAGACCTCGGATGACCCCTTCCCTGCCGCCCGCTCGGTCGCCTACTCCCGGTCCTACAACAGCCGCACGGCGGAAGAATCGTACTATCCGCGTACCGCCCCAGGAGCTAAAGAATGACGACAAACCGCAAACGCTTCGCTGCGCCACAGCGGCTGCTTCACTGGCTCATGGCGGTCTGCATCCTGGCGATGTTGTTCATCGGGGTAGGCATGGTCTCGACCATCACTCCGAAGTACCTGACGCTGGTCCAGATTCATAAGCCGCTGGGGATCGCCATCCTGGTGCTGGTACTCATCCGTCTGGTGCTGCGGCTTGTTTACGGCTCACCTGCGCTGCCCGCGGATCTGCCGGTGCCGATAAAGCTGGGCGCGTATCTGTCGCAATATGCTTTCTACGGGCTGATGATCGCCATGCCGTTGATCGGCTGGGGAATGTTATCCGCGGCGGCGTACCCCGTGGTGCTGTTCGGCAGCGTGCATCTGCCACCGATCCTGCCTCTGAGCCCCAGCCTGCATACGTTGCTGTGGCATGCGCATTTCTACCTGGCCTTTGCCTTTTTCGCGCTGATCCTGCTGCATGTCGCAGCAATTCTCTTCCATGCGCTGGTCAGGCGTGATGGCGTATTCCAGACAATGGCGCCCTTCCTCAGCCGCGACAAATGAACCTCCCAAGCGACTTAATGGCGGAGCAAATGCAATCGAAAGTGGAACGCGCTGACCACGCCAAGCCCATTGCAGATATTGTTGCGGCCTTGAGCACGATCGAAGGTTTGAAGGGGCTGACCGAGGAGGAGTTCACCTGGCTCGCGACCCATGGAACGGAGAGGTTTGGTAAAGACGGAGAGCTTGTTTTTAGCCAGGGAACTCCCCCGGAACACCTGATGTTCATTCTGCATGGCGATGTTATCGTCAAGCGCCATTCATCGAGTCCAGTCTCCGTCCTGATCGGCCAGACAGGACGGATTACGGGCAAGACCCCTTTCTCGCGCATCAAGGCATGGAATGCGGACGGGCGCTCGTCCGGAGACACGTGGATCCTGGAGTTGCACGACAGCTATTTCCCGGAGCTCCTCACGGCGATACCGTCGATGACGCAACGGGTTGTCCGGCTGTTGCTGGACCGCAACCGGGAATACACGCGAGCAGAAGAGCAGATTGGCAAACTCGCGGCGCTCAACAAACTTGCCGCAAACCTCGCCCATGAACTAAACAACCCGGCGTCAGCGGCTAAGAGCGCAGCCTCGCACCTGCTGAGCGCGGCGGAAGGTCCAGCAGAGCGTGCTGCTTATCGAGTTGGCATGGCACTGGGCACAGACGACCGCCTCAACGCCTACCTCGACTGGCTTTCCAGACTCCGCTCCGCAGTTTCGCACGCCCGCCAAACTGCGAATGGTAACCCACCTGTCGATACCGCATCGCTTGAAGATTCGTTGATCAATTGGCTGGAAGAAAGAGAGTTTGCCGAGGCATGGAAACTCGCTCCAATGCTGGCCGAAGCCAATATCCAGCTCTCTTCGCTTCAGGAACTTGAGCGCCTCGTACCTGCTGACAAGCTGTCCGTTGCGCTGAGCGATGCTATGACTGTTCTCGAGCGGGAGGCTTCATTACTGTTGGTGAGCGAGGCCGCTGACAGGATCTTCCGCCTCGTCACAGCAGTGAAGGACTACTCCTATATGGATCGGCAGCCCGTCCAGGATGTGAATGTTGCCGAATCTCTCGACACCGTGCTCCACCTGTTTCAGCCTAGACTCGGCCGGCATCACAGTAAGACGTCTCTATAATCCGGATGTTCCGTTGCTCCAAGCCTATGGGAGCGAACTGAACCAGGCTTGGGCAGCGCTGATAGAGAACTCGTTAGACGCCATGGGTGATTCTGGCACGCTCACCCTCTCCGCCAAGTTGCAGGGGAAGACGATTCTTGTCGAGATCACCGATACCGGGCACGGAATTCCGGAGGAGTGTGCGAATCGCGTATTCGAGCCCTTCTTTACGACAAAACCCTTCGGCAAGGGATTAGGGCTGGGGCTGGATACCGTGCAACGAGTCATCCAGAAGCATTTTGGCGCGGTCGCTTTCGATTCGAACCCACAGGAAACAACGTTTCATGTGCGATTACCCCTGGATCGCGCTGAGGTCTACTGAAGCGCTTTCCACTCATCATGAGCAGCACCTCGAGGTTAGCCGAAGCGAAGTTTGAAGCTCTCTCGGCATGGCAAATCGAAGGGTGCCCCACATCTCGATTTTGAGATGTGGGATCGAACAAATCTCCACCGAGAGTTTCTTCTTCCTCGACGCAGAAAAATGCTGGGTGAGACCTACCTCCTCCAGGAGAAAACCACTTGGCAACTAGCCTCAACTCAGCGAAGGCGCGATTCCTGCACTAGATGCCCTTGATTTCTCCGCCGTCCATTCGCACACAGGATCCCGTCATCCACTTCGCCGCAGGGGATACCAGGTAAGCCATCAGATCGGCAATCTCTTCTGGTTTGCCGAAACGAGCGATCCCGGCTTCGTCCGGGAACTTCTTCACCGCCTCTTCCACGGTAAGGTTGTGTGCCGGCGCCCACTTTTTAAAGAATGACTCCCTGCGTCCGGTCATCACAGCCCCCGGCACCACACTATTGACCTGTACGCCATCCTTGATGCCTTGCTCTGCGAATGCCTTGGCCAGCGCGATGATCGCGGCATTGACGGTGGCGACCGCGGCGAAGCCAGGTTTGGGGTCGAGAGCGGCGCTTCCGGAAATGAGAACGACCGATCCCTTCGAAGCCTTCAGGGCATCCCAGGCTCGTATGGTCAGGCGGCGCGCGCCATGGAGCTTGAGTGCTAAGCCGTCTTCCCACTGCGCATCTGTCATCTCGAAGAGATCAATCTGCGGCACTGCTCCGGCAATGTTGAGCAGGGCGTCGATTCTGCCAAAACGCTCGAGGGTACCCTTGACAATGGTTTCCGCCGACTGGGGCTCACGCAGGTCGAGCGCGTAGATTTGCGACCCCGCGCCTGCTGCGCATACAGCCGCTGCGGCCGTCTGCAACTCATCCTGATTTCTCGAGGCAAGTACAACCGCGGAGAAATCGCGTGCTAACCGCACCGCAGTTGCACGACCGATCCCCTGGCTTGCGCCAGTAACAATAGCAACGGAATTGCCTTTCATCTGCTCCTCATTGGTCGGGTGACGGCCTGCTTAAACCGCCGCGAGCAGCATTGCTAGATAAGCGTGGATCACAGGAAATTATCAGGCAGCTTCCAGAATCACATTCACTACGAGTTCTGGCGCCGTGTACATAGGCGTGTGGTCTACCCTATGGGAGCGGATGGTTGCGTCCATCCTGGTTGCCATGAATCGCTGGGTCTCGGGGATAATCATGCGATCCTCATCGGCGACCAAATACCAGGAGGGGATCTTCTTCCACGCCGGCGCGGGGGCCTTCTCCTGAATACATTGCACCGCGATTGGCCGCTGCACAGCGGCCATAATGGCGAGTTGGTCCGGCGATGCCTTGTGAGCGACAGCACAGCCAAAACCCTCCTCCGGCATCCAAATCAGTCCATACGCATCCGGTGCAAGCTGGGGAGCTTTGGGATGCGGGGCGGTACGATAAAACACATCTGCAACTGTTTCCCCCTCATCGGGTGCTAACGCCGCAATGTACACCAGCGACTTCACCCGATCATCATGGGCCGCGGCGATCACAGCGCCCGCATAGGCGTGTCCTACGAGGATGACCGGGCCAGTCGTTCTCTCGATCACGCGTCGAAGAACGGCAGCGTCATCGGTAAGCGACGTGAGGGGAATGGGCGCCGCGGTAACCTGGAGCCCTTGGTTTCGTAACGGCAGGATGACGTTACTCCAGCAAGATCCGTCGGCCCAAGCTCCGTGCACCAATACCACCGTACCGTTTTGAAGAGAGGAACTCATCGCGCAACCACCTTCTCCGCGCGGCGCCCGCTATCGTTCGTCTCCAGGAACTCTCTCATGGCAGCGGCGATTTCCACCACGTGCGTCTCCGTAGCGAAATGTCCCGTATCCAGAAACTGGACCTTCGCATTCGGCAGATCTTTCCGATATGCCTCCGCGCCTGCAGGAATGAAAAAGGGATCGTTCTTACCCCAGATGGCAAGTAAAGGCGGCTTTGACTTGCGGAAATACTCTTGAAACTTGGGGTAAAGCTTCACATTGGACGCATAATCCAGAAACAAATCGAGCTGAATATCCTTGTTGCCCTTGCGTTCCAGCAGCGCCACATCCAACGTATACGACTCGGGCGCGACGCTTTCCGGATTGGCTACGCCGTGCGTGTATTGCCAGCGCGTCCCTTCCAGGGTCAAGATGTTTTTTCCAATCACTTCGCGGTTTTCTGCGGTCGGCTCCGCCCAATATTTCCGAATGGGTCCCCACGCGTCGCCGAGCCCTTCTTCGTAGGCATTGCCGTTCTGCGAAATGATCGCTGAGACTCGTTCGGGACGAGCCATCGCCAGACGCAAGCCGGTTGGCGCTCCGTAGTCGAAGACATAAATCGCATAGCGGTTGAGGCCGAGCGCATTGGTGAAGGACTCGATGGTGCGCGCCAAGGCGTCGAACGAATAGATATATTTTCGTTTCTCAGGCACTTCCGTAAATCCAAAACCAGGCAGATCGGGTGCGATCACGCGAAACCGGTCTGCCAGGCGTGGAATGAGCTCGCGGAACATGAACGACGACGTCGGGAATCCATGTAGCAAGAGCACCACGGGCGCACCCGGGTCGCCTGCCGCGCGGTAGAAGACGTTCACTCCGTCTGCTTCGATCTTATGAACGGAGGTCACAGGTACATCGGATTGGGTAAGAACCGGACTCATAAAAAAAACTCCTCCTCACTTCTTAGAAAATTGTTACGTGGTAGACGGGTGTTAGCATCTGCGTGAGAAACCCCACCGACAGAGCCCAGTCCCGTAGAGACGGCTGAGAATCCGGCTTGTCCAAATTGGTTTTTCAATCTGCCGATTTGGACAACGCCCGCTAGAAACAAAGCAGGTATTAGGGTGTATCGCGATCAGTCCCGAAGAGCCTGCCCTGAGCTTGCCGAAGGGACGACTGAGAATGTCCCAGGACGCCAGTCCTGGATAAACCCGGACCACGCGTGAATGCTGACAGGTGGCCATCCAAAGCCAACCCGATTCTCAGTTGAGATTTACTGCTCACCTCCTCGGTGCAGACTTCTCACACCCCGGACCGCCTCCCTTTAGCGCGCCATGGTTTGCGTTTGGTGATTGAATAAGCGCAATCGGGCCAGAACAACCTGCTTGACGGATTCTTCCGCAATGGGCAGGAGCTTATAGGGAACAACCTCCCGTGGGTTTTTCGCAAAGGCCTCTTCCAGACCGCGCCGCCATGCCACGCGCAGTTCGGTATTGATGTGAATGATATTGATGCCGGCAGCGATCGCTTCCTCGAGGTCATGGTCTTCTGTCCCGGAGCCGCCATGCAAGGTCAACAAAGATTTGGTCGCGCGCTTGATCTCCCGAATCCGTGGCAGGTCGAGCCGCTTCCTCACATTCCCTTGCACCATGCTTTGCACCATGCCGTGCGTGTTGCCAACAGCCGGAGCGAGAATATCGACTCCGGTGCTTTCTACAAACTGCTTTGCTTCTTCCGGGGTGGTCAGGTCCTTCGAGTGGTCAGGCACCGAGTCATGTATCTCAGAGCCTGTTCCGATATTGCCGATCTCCCCTTCCACAAGGATTTTCGGATTCACCGACTTCAGCGCCTCCACCGCCTGCCTCGTTTGCTTGACATTCTCCGCAAACGGCAACGCGGATAAGTCGTACACGATCGAATCGAAGCCTGCTTTTGCCGCCGCTATTGCACTTTCGAGAGAATGGGTGTGATCGGCATTGAGAAAAATGGGTACACCCTGTTCCTCGCGTAGGCTTCTTACCAAAGCCGCGATTTGAGCCACACCTAAAAATGCGCGTTCCCCTTCGGATGCGCCGACGATCACCGGGACCTTCAACTCCTGAGCAGCCGCGTATACGGCCTTGAGCAAAGTCAAATCGGAGATGTTGAAGTGACCGACGGCCACCCCGTTGCTTTGGGCTTCTTCCAGCTGATTCCGCAGTTGTTGCATACTTTTCTCCCTTCAGCTGTTGGATACCTGCCGGGTCGATGTGGAGTTATTTTTCGCAATACGATCCTATGTTCTTGTTGACTTGCATCAAGGACGGCCGTGGGCCATGACCGGTGAATTCTCTTGGGTATCTGCCGACAGCGAAGGCGCGGACGAGAACAATGCCCCGAGCCCTTCGACCAGAGTGGGGTGGGCCCAAATGGCATCGCGGAGTGCGGTATAAGGCAATCCGGCGATCATGGCCGTCTGTACCGAAGCCATGATCTCTCCAGCATCGACAGCAAAGGCTGTGAAACCGAGAATGCGATTGCCGGCTACTTCTACCAGCGCCTTCAAGAATCCACGTGTTTCAGAGACGGTCCGGGCGCGAAGCACGCGATCCATTGGGACCTTGAACAAACGGTAGGCCATACCTCGCGCTTTGGCTTCTTTCTCATTCAGTCCTACGCGTGCAAGTTCCGGGTCGGTAAAAAGGGTATAGGGGATGAGCCTGCCTGTTGTCAGGTGGTTGCCCCCTTCGAGGTTGTCGCGGACCACGCGGAAGTCGTCCACGCTGACGTGGGTGAACTGAGGGCTGCCCGCTACTTCGCCGATCGCCCAAACGCCGGGCGCGGTGGTCTCGAGCCGCTCGTTAACCTTGATGTAGCCGTGATCGGTCACCTCGATCCCAGCCGATTCCAGCCCGATGTTCTCAGTGTTCGGGTGCCGGCCCGCTGCAACAAGCAGATGAGTGCCCGTGAGAGTCTTCTCTTTGCCGCCTTGCTCGACAACAACGGTGACTGAGTCGCCCGATTTCCCGGAAATCCGAATTGGCCGTGCGTTCAAGACCGTGTCGATGCCCTCGTCAGTCAACAAATTAGCAAGAGCTTTGGTCACGTCATCGTCTTCCCTGTGCAGTAGACGGTCATTGTGATCGATGAGGGTGACCTTGCTGCCGAACCGGCGCATCCCCTGCGCTAGCTCCACCCCGACGTAGCCGCCGCCGAGCACTATCAGTTGCTCCGGAACCTGATCCAATTCGAGTGCTTCGATATGCGTGAGTGGCTGGGCATCGGCCAGGCCAGAAATCGGTTCCAATGCAGCCCGCGTACCAGTGCTGACGATTACATTGTCTCCGTGGAGGCGGCGGGTTGTTCCACCAGGAAGAGTGACTTCCACAGTCTTCGGGCCTACAAAGCGTCCTGAACCGAGAATGAATTCAGCACCAGTCTCCTTGTAGTTGGCAAGATAGATCTCGTTCAAGCCAGAGACCATCGCCCGCTTTCGGCCAAGGACGGCCGCCATGTCAACGTGGAAATTGTCGGCGATCATGCCGAACTCTTTGCCTCGACGAAAATACGACGCTATTCGTGCACTGTGAAGAACGTTCTTACTCGGCAGACAGGCGATGTTGGGGCATGATCCACCAATGTATTTGCGCTCAATCACCGCAACCCGTTGTCCTTGACTGGCAAATGTCCATGCGGCCACTGTCGATCCTGTACCCCCGCCGAGGATGACCACATCGTAGACTTCCAAAGCGCGACCCTGATTCGCATGGGCTGAAGAGAGTGTTTCGTTCCCCTTGATGTCCATGTCTATACCGGTGCAACCGCTGGGCCATTGCTCAAGAGGTTCAGCCGGACCAGGAAATCTTTGACCTAAGTGATTCTGCAGGCGAAGGTTAATGCACGTCAGCAAATTGCGCAGTGGAAGTCTGGTGTGACGAACCGGCGACGGTAGTCTGACACTGGCGGAATTTGAACGCAGCGACCGTCGCATGAGTTTTTCCGCAAGCTGTGAAGCCGTGCCCTTCGTCGCCGTAGTTCCCCTACCCTTCTTCCACATCTTTTTTCCGGGAACTCTGGACGGTCAACCCGGGCTGTAATACGGTCCTAACAGACTCCGATGATTCTGCTCATCGAATGAGCCGCGGGATAATCCCATCGGGGCCTTGCCGGAATCGCTCCGTAGGGAAACCAGCAGCCGGCAAATACCGCTCTCCTAAACAGCTTATGGGGGCGGGAAAAAATAAAATTTGATCATCTTGGGAAAACAAAGGACTTAGCCGCCACCTCGACGGAAACCAAAGACGGGAACATTGCATTCCTGAAACCAAACCGCAACCCAGGGCCGCCGCCCCTGGCACGCCCCAAGGGGCGGATCGATCGATCTTTCTCAACTCAATTCAATTCTTCCCGCCGGACTCGTCTTGCCGGTGGCCGGCCCGGCCATCGGCAAGACCACGCTGCGCCCCGGCTTTGCCGTCCGGTAGGGATGACAAAGGGCAGGCCACTGATGTCGGTTGAGAATATGTTGCAACCTGTAAAGTCGGGGCCTGATACAAAGCAGCAGAGCCACGGAACTCTGTTATTGGGTGGAGACAGGACGGCTAATGCGGAGCTTGCGGATCTTGTAAACGAGGGATGTCCGCTTCATTCCGAGGCGCTCTGCGGCGCCGTTCCGGCCCCCCACTACCCAATTGCTCGCTTCCAGCGCACGTACGATGTGATCTCGCTCAACTTCCTCGAGACCCGTGATGGGCAGATTGGATCCCTTGTGAACGCTGAAGGGCTCCAATTCGGAAGTGGGGGCTCGCAAGACAGCGCGAGGAGAGAGAATCACCGCCCGTTCGATAAAGTTCTGCAGTTCCCGAACATTCCCCGGCCAGCGATAGCGCACCAGCGCATCCATGATCTCGGGAGGGATTTCGTCGATCCTCTTGTTCATTCGCCGCGCGTAGAGTTCTGTGAAATGCCAGACAAGCTTCGGAATGTCCTCAATACGCTGCCGCAAGGGCGGAACATCGATGGGAAATACTTTGAGCCGATAGTACAGATCTTCGCGGAATGTCGCCTGCCTTACCATAGCGGGCAAATCACGATGAGTGGCCGCGATCAGGCGAACGTCTACTTTGTGGGTGCGGTTGCTACCGAGTCGCTCGAATTCCTGTTCTTGCAGTACCCGTAACAGTTTCGCCTGAAGTTCCAGAGGGATGTCTCCGACTTCATCCAGGAAGAGAGTGCCTTTGTGCGCGAGCTCGAAACGTCCCGTTTTCTGGGCGATGGCTCCGGTGAATGCTCCCCTTTCGTGGCCGAATAACTCACTTTCGAGAAGCCCAAGCGGGATCGCCGCGCAGTTCAGTTTGACAAAGGCCCGTTCCCGCCGGCTACTGAGGTTGTGGATTGCGCGCGCGATAAGCTCCTTACCTGTCCCCGTCTCACCCAGGACCAGCACGCTCGAATCCGTAGGCGCCACGACAGATACCAGGTGCAATGCGGTGTTCAAAGATGGACTATCGCCAACAATTGCTCCGAACTCGGCACGAACTTCCTCTTCGAGATAGAGCCTCCGCTTGGTTTCGCTGACCCGGTCTTCGGTCGCCTCTTCATAGTCCAAAGCATTCTCAACCGCAATGGCTACCTGTAAGGCGACTTGTTCCAGGAAGGCAAACTCATCTTCGCTGAAAGCCCTCTCGGAGCGGCTGAACGCTCCCAAAACACCGATGACGCCCTTTCGACCGATCAGTGGTAGTTCGCAACCGGACTTCAAGCCCTCCGCGAGCACTCGCTCAAAGAAGCGTCGCCCTTCGCTATTTCCGAAGCTTTCAGGGTCGTGGCTCAGGTCTTCGAGGCTGTTGATCAGTTGATTCTTGCCAGACACGAACGCTTTACCGCACGTCGAACCCTTTACCGGAACGATGGTGCCATCGCGAATGGCGCCTCGGCCCTCCGGGTTGTATAGAACGGTCACGCGCAATTGACTACGATCCACGTGGGGCAACAGCAGCGCGCAAAAATCACAGCGCGTTACGCTCAGCAAATTCGTGGATAGTGTCTCCAGCAAATGGCCTAGATCCAGCTTTGACGTCATGCTGTTGGTGATTTTGAGAAGCAAGCGCAGCCGGTCGCGTTCCTGCCGTAGCTTTTGTTCGTTCAAGTGGCGCTCAATCGCGATTCCCGCGATGTGGCCGGCATTCTCGATCAACTGCATGTCAGCTGCACTTGGGCTACGGACTTCGCGATAAAGGATGGCGAATGTGCCGAGCACCTTACCCTCACCCGAAAACAAGGGCCGCGACCACACGGCACGAATGCCATAGGGCGAGACTGAGTCACGATAGTCATCCCATAGGGCGTCGCTCAAGATGTCGGTGACATAGACCGGCTCTCGCCGATAAATAGCTGTGCCGCAGGAAGCCCCTTTGGGGCTAACGAACATGGGGCCTACGTGAGCGCTGAATCCAGGGAGGCTGGGAGCCGCTGCACAATGAATTTGCCTCTCATCTCCATCAGGAAGCCAGATGGTGCACAATGTGCCCACGCCTTGAGCTTCCACTAATTGAGCAATCACCGCGAGCACTTCAGATAAAGGAGAGCCGGCAAGAATCAACTTTAGAACGTCGAGCACGGATTCGCTCGAAAAGAAGCCGGACTCGTTCTGTGCCCGTTCCGCACGGGAAAGGAGTTGTAGAAGAGATTCCGTTGTTTGCTCCATGAGCTTTCCTAAGCCAGGGTCACGGCGGGTGGAGGCCTCCGACTGATCATTCGGTATTGTATTGCCCTGGCGACCGCTCCGACCGACCGCCGGCCTATCTATCGCAGAAAAGCTAGCTCAGCGCTTACTACTTAACCTGCGACTCCAACTTAATTTTGCGCGGACCTGCCGCTGCGTTTTGGGATGCTGATAACTGAATGCTGGTCGCAAGCACAAATCATGTATTTCGCTGATTGCTCCGTCGAGTTATGACATGTAAAGCCAGGCTTCACAATAAACCTCCACTTCCCTTCCTCACTCCGCCGTGAGATGAGACACCGGAGAACTAGCTGGACTACAGTTACATCACAGGCTAGGACACTTGTCAAGGCAGGGTTTGCAGGTTACAGTTCGTTTTGGATCGCGCCGGAGCAAATACTGTGAGCCCGAAGGAATCGAGCAAATCTCGCGCGTTGTTTTTGGCGGGCCACCCGGCCCTGGATTTTCTGAACACTCGTATGAGAGTGAATGAAGATCTCTTGGACATTTTGCAAAGCGACGAGGATGTGCTCATTTGGCTTAAACAAGCCGGGTTTTCTGCCCCAACGATCGGCGCCGGCACACTTCTAGCTTGCGCGCGAAGGCTGCGGGAAAGCATTCGGTCCCTGGTTGAAAAGCGAAAGGCTGGGAGACAGGGAGATCCTTCCATCCTCAACAGTTTTCTGGCGGCCAGCCAGAGCTATCCACAACTGGTCTGGAACAAATCGAGCACACCGGCCATTGACACGGTGAGGCGACAAGACACAGCCGAGTCAATTTTGGCTCCGGTTGCGGAAGCTGCCGCCGATCTGCTGACCACGGCGGACTTCAAGCTGGTAAAACGCTGCGAAGACGAGAGCTGCGTACTATGGTTCTTCGATCAGACTAAGTCGCATCATCGCCGCTGGTGCAGCATGGAAATATGCGGGAACCGCCACAAGGTTGCCGCCTATAGAGAACGACGTCATCGAAAAGCGGCGCGCGCCTGACGCCTCTTCGGGCCGGCCAAGCGCCTGGGTAACAACCCGTTCTGACCATTTTGTCCGTCCAGTCTGTCACAGCATTTCGCCCGCTGGTCAAAAACCCTTTCTCGCACGATTGCGCAGGGCACAGACTGCCTCCTGGATGCTGGAAACGTTGTGCCGCAGCAGGAAGGGAGGACTCTCATGGGAGCACCTATCGATCTCCGCCTGGCCCGCCATGGCGCGATTTTGCTTCTTTTGGGCATGCTTACAGGCTTCGTAATCGTCGATTTCCATAACCGGGGCGCTGGCAACGCCGCCCACTTGACTGGGTTGATCGGTGGATATGGCTTGATTGCTCTCGGTCTCCTTTGGCCGAAGCTGAATCTTGGACGTTGGTCCGGCGCAGGAGCGTGGATAACCGCGGCATCTCTCTATCTGAACTGGCTTGGCCTGGTTTTGCAGGGCGGCTTTGGGAGCGGTCCCAAAGCTCCGAGTTCACCGCGCCTCGGCCCGACGGCACTGTGGGACCGCGCAGGCGGAATCATTCTTACGATGGCTGTACTTCTGTCGCTATTGTCGGGGCTCATTGTTCTGATTGGACTACGTAAGCTCGCAGCGCCGGGAGATCCTGAGCCCAGCGAGCGCAACGAATTAACTTTTAGAAGGTAAAGGCAAAGCCGGCGGTGAAGCGCTGTTGCAGATAGGTCGCAGGCGGGGTGGTATTCGTAACCGTGACGGTGTAAGCTCCGGCCTCCGGCGGGGTTGCGGGTACATAGCTCTCGTAACTACTCCTGATCATTTTTGGATTCCTGCTCCAATTCTCGCGGAAATCGAGGCGCATGGTGAGGCGTGGGAGCACACGATACTTTACGCCACCGCCATACTGCAGTCCGGGCTGGAAAATACCCCCGCCGTCGAGGGGCGGTACGCTGCCGAAATTGAAGGCCGATTGAAGAATTCCTATGTTGGAAAGTCCAAGCCGGAATAAGCCGCTTGGCCCCTTCAGCGGCGCGGCTGCAAGTTTGATCAGCTGCAAATCCGGTCCAGCGGCAAAATAAGGGCGAAACCGTGAAGCGCGAGGAAGCGCGTTGAACAGCACGTTGTACTCAGCCTGGCGAGTTGAGAGGCCGACTATCGATGTGCCCGCTGGCTGCGGCGGGTTCTGAACTCCGGTAAGGACGGTGGTGAATAGATTGTATTTAGTCTGTTGTTGCGTGTAGGCGAACTCGCTCGAAATCCACTTCCACGAATTGAGCGTAAGGGAGACGCCCGCCGCCCAACCGTCCGTGGAAGTATCCGCGAGTCCTTGAAAATAAGTATAAGCGTTGGGTTTTTTGGGATCCACGGGTTGAAGCAGGATCAAGACATTTTCAAGGTTGCTGTTGACGAACCGCGAATATCCTCCCTGGATCGCGATCTCAAAGAGCGGGGGATCCCAGCGGTGAGACTCGACACGCGCTTGCGCGTCAGAATCGAGTTGGTTTTCACCCTGGCTGGGATTAGCCCACGGTGGCCGGCGCTGAAAAAGGGCGGGCGCCGTCCCAGCCACTCTGTAATTGGTCCCGGATGCGTCGCTTTTTTGCCAGTGGCCCGTGTCCTCCGCGAGTTCCCCCTGCGTGGTCAGGTAGTGGTGTATCTTTATGCCGCCTGAGATGCCCTGATAGACAACGTTTCCGCGGTATAGCTGGTCTTTGATGGTGAGGACGGTGTTGCGCTCGCTGCGCTCAAAAAGTCCTGCCCGGACAGCCGGAGTCAAGGGTGTGGCACGGGGAGCGGCGCAATCGTTGAGAAACAACACCGCCGCGGCGCCATCTGTACGCAAGCGATCACCGGTCGAGTTATAAGCGTCCTGTGGGACCCATGGCCGGGAAACCAGGCCGACATGGTCCACGCAACCAGTGAAATCCAAGTCGTCGACGACCTTTGACCGTTCGTTGTCAAGATACTGGTCGATGACGTGAATGAATGTCCTCTGCTTGTAAGAGAAAGCGATCGCGATGTCCTGCGTGGAGGACGCAGTGAGGATAGTTTTGCCGGCAAAGGTTTCACCGGTGGGAAAGACACGGACATGGTGGCGGGAAGAAAATGTATTGTTCGTCTTCTGCAAAGTAAACAGCGGCTCTTCATCACCCAGCAGCAGCATCGACATGGGGGCCTGGGTGTAGGTCTGGTTGCCAGTCAAGCGTCTTGACGGTCTCGAAGGTAGAAGCCGCAGTCAGTTGGTCGGTGGTGGTCCAACCGGCGGCATCGAAGGCGCGGCGCAAAGAAGATGGGCTGCCGATAAAAATAAGGTTGGTAATGTCGGAGAGTTTTTTCGTGGTTTCCGTGCGGGTGCGATAAGGCAGCGCTCTTACCATGGAATCGAACTGGGAGAGTTGTTCGCCGGCCAGATCCACCGGGGTCACAGTTGGCTGGTAGGTTTGCGCCGTGATCACCGGCGTGTGGAATGCGATTACCAGTTCTGTACCCGCGTTGTAAAGAATCTCCGGTTCGGCAAACCCCAGAGTAGCCGGGCCAGAGAGCGACAAAAAGAGGTACGCGGTCGGATCGATCTGGGCCAGCGAAGAGATCTTGTTCTCGGCCGAATTGCCCAACGTTCCGGTAGAGCGGATTCCCTCAATTTCGCCATTCGCGCTTACCTGCTCACGCGCGTTATCCACGCGGAAGACGCGAGCATCGATGGGCAGGACGCGTCCATCGGGCAGCTTGGCGGAATAGAAGTGAACGGTCAGCGCTGCTGTCTCGTGGCGAATACCCCAACCCACGGCATGGGCCGCCGCGATCTTGCCCTCAAAACTGCTCCCCTCGGGAATGAGAATGGAACCTGCGGAGATGGCCGGCGCGATCGAAACGGCATGGACCTCCATACCAACCTTTGCGGTTCTGGAAGATAAAGGTTGAAGCAAGCGCACCTCAAGCATGGCGGCAGCGGGAATCCCTACCACCGGGTGCAGAGCTGCCCGCTCCCAGAGGACGGCCTCTCCCTTAGCCGGAGTGACGCGGAAAGATATGCCATCCGTGAGCCAACGCCCCTGCTCTACTTGTCCCGCCCGATCGATCATGAGCGCGTTCCCGTCCGGCAGAAACTCCAAATAGGTGGCCTTCGCGTCCGCAGCTGTGGGAGCAAGGATTTCGCCCTGGACATCCCTGCCCGAGAAGCACCTGCAGATCTATGGCTTGTGCGCCATTGGGAGTTCGGAACGAGAGTGATGCGGGGGAGAAGACCGGTTCGGAGGCATGGTCGATGCGTGCGTGAATTGCTTGCGCATCTCCCGCGAAAATCACGGACCCTTTACTGGCGGGATCGATGCCGCTGAGGGTGAAGGCCCAGGTGCCGCTGGTAGATTCAACCATCTTGGCCTGAGCGAAGGGTACCTCGCCGAGAAGCCGGCCTTTTCCTGCGTCAAGCTCGTAGTAGCGAACGCGGTATGGTTGATTTTTCTTCAAAGGAGAAAGCAACAGCAATGCACCTTGGCCCTGCTGGATTGTCCACGCCTGGAGGGCGTGCGCGGCAATGCTTCCCGTCTTACCGTTCACCGTGGCCATGGCACGGCCATCTGTCTTGCCGGGCTTTTTCACCACGGTGATGGTGCGAATCACTGGCGGGGCTAATGGAACCGCGGCGAGCACAAGAGGAGAATAGAAGGCGACCGTCGCAGCAAGTATGCCAAGGATGACGCGATGGGCTTTGCCGGCAAGACCTCGATCCGACGTTGCTGGGGACGAAGGATTCTGCCGGACTCGACTTGATATATGTATGAACGTAGTGTGGGTCCTCTCATTTAAAGCGCAAGAGGTCAGCAAAACGGATCATTGATTTCTTCATTTTGGTATACTTCGGGGCCTGGGTTTGCATGACACCCGAAGAATGGAATCGGCTCTTCGACCTGTTTCACGCCGCCCGTGAGAAGTCCGGCGGGGAGCGGGTGATGGTGCTCGATGCGGCTTGCGGAGAGAGTACGCCACTCCGGAAGGCGGTTGAAGAGCTGCTGCGAGAGGACCAAGCCGCCGGCGACTTTTTGAGTGAGCCCCTGTTCAGCTCGCTCCGTGGTGAGCCCCGTGCGAGCCGGATCCTCCCCGGTCAGCGTGTCGGACGATATGTCACCGTGGCGCTGATTGGGCGCGGCGGCATGGGAGAAGTCTGGTCGGCTCAGGATACCGACCTGGACCGATTGGTTGCGCTCAAATTCCTTAATTCCGAAACGTTGGCGGGTTTGGATCCGCAGCAGATCACTCGCGAGGCGAAGGCTGCGTCGGCCTTGAACCACCACGGCATCGTGACCATTCACGAGGTTGTGCAAACCGGATCGACCGCCGCGCTGGTGATGGAATTGGTGGAAGGCAAACCGCTCCGCGAGGTGTGCGGCAAGCCAATGCCAATCCCTGATGTGCTGGCCATCGGTCTTCAAATTGCGGAAGCTTTGGCTGCGGCCCACGCCAGCGGCGTGATTCACGGGGACATCAAACCAGAAAACATACTCTTGCGGCCCGACGACTACGTTAAATTGCTTGACTTCGGCCTGGCCCGCAAAGTGACAACAGAATCGATCGCGCTGGGCAGCGGCCTCACGCTGGGCACGCTGCGCTATATGTCACCGGAACAGGCTCGTACAGAGCCTTTGACCCCGGCAAGCGACATTTTCTCTCTTGGCCTGGTGCTCTATGAGCTGCTCACCGGCCGACATGCTTTCCCAGCGGCCTCTCCCCTCGATACGGCGCAAGGCATCCTGGAGAAAGAAGCGCTTGCGCCTTCCTCGTTGAATCCTCATGTGCCGGCGCGCCTGAACTTGCTGGTTCGCGGCATGCTGGCCAAGGCGCCTTCTGCGCGTCCCACCGCGGCGGAAGTTGTGCGGACACTGAGCGAATTAAGTGAGCCGCGAAAGACCTTCCTTGATTCGGTTCCGGCAATTTGGAAGTGGGCGGTTGTTGGTCTAGTGGCCGCGGTCGCGTGTTTTGCCGGGTGGCGATGGAAGCAAGGCCGACTCTCAGGCGACACTGCTACATTTCGCCAGATTACGACGCTGATTCCTGAGAACCGGGCGACCGCCGCGGCGATCTCGCCGGATGGGAAACTGGCAGCCTACGCCAATGTCGATGGAATCTTTCTGCGAAGACTTCAGAATGGCGATACCAGGACGCTCTCCGCGCCCAGTGATTTCCTTGTGGATCGTCTGGCCTGGTTCGCCGATGGCAAGAAGCTCGTCGCGAGCGGTTTCTCGTCGACGACGAATGTGCCGAGCATCTGGCTGATCTCAACCGCCGGAGCGGAGCCCATCCTTCTTCGAACGAATGCCCGTGCGGCGACTCCCTCGCCGGACGGAACACGGGTTGCGTTCGCAAGCCAGGATTGGGGCGAGATCTGGGTGGCAGGAGCTCGTGGCGAAGAACCGCGAAAGATCGTCGCCGGGCCTGCCGACGACACATTCCGGCTTGTGTTCTGGTCGCCGGATGGACGCCGGTTGGGATTTCAACGGCGACACTTCAATCAAAGTGGTTACGAGTATTGGTACGAATCGGCGGACTTGGCTACGGGAAGGATCATCGTCGAAGCGCGAAACATATTATTGATGAATTCGGCTTCCGCATTGCCCGACGGCCGCATTATGTTTCTGCGCTGGGATAACGCCAATTTCACCTCTTCTCATGAGTTGTGGGAGGTGATGACCGACCCGGGAACCGGCGCCCTACAGGGGGAACCGCGGAAGATCACGACCGTGCCGGGCGGCAGTACAAGCACTCTGCTGGGCCTAAGCGTCACGGCGACTGGAAAGCAAGCAATGGTCCTGATGCAGTCTGCCCAAAATAGCGTCTTCGTGGGGGATTTTGATCCATCCCCACCGCGCATCAGCAATGTTCGCCGGTTAACCCTGGACGATCAAACAAACTATCCCCACGCGTGGACGGCGGACAGTCGCGCGGTGATCTTCGAGTCCGACCGCAGGGGGAGCTTTGACCTCTTCCAACAAGGAATCGACCAGCGAACGCCGAAGGCCATTGTCGCCACACCGATGACAGAGGTCCTGCCTCAACTGGCGCCTGATGGTCATTTTGTTTTGTATGCGGCGCGGGCGCCCGAAAGCGATCAGCTTTGGTATTACAAGCCGGGGACGTACAAGTTGATGCGCGTGCCGGTGGAGGGCGGGACGCCACAGGAAGTTCCCATTGGCGGACCGCTGGATGAGTTTCGCTGCGCGTTGGGCGCCGGTAAGCGCTGCGTATTGAGGACCACGGAAGGTGCGAAATGGCGCACCTACTACGATCTGGATGCCGTGCGGGGCAGGGGCATGGAACTGGCTCGCACCAAGTGGTCTGTCGAGGTCCTCTGGGACTGGGATATTTCTCCTGATGGTACGCAGGTAGCCATTCCTAATCATGATTCACGTGAGGCGCGCATCCGCGTGGTGTCACTGGAAGCGAAGCCTAATCAGCCCGGTGAGCATGAAATAGTCCTGCCCGGGGTGGCCAATCTGAGCGGATTGATATGGGCCGCCGACGGCCACGGCTGGTTCGTATCCGTGGATACCACCGTGGGTAATCAATTGCTCTACGTATACCTGGATGGCCGATTCCATTCGCTGGGAGACATCCACGGATGGGCAGTGCCGTCTCCAGATGGGCGACGAGTGGCATTCGTGAACCCCATCACCGCCACGAACGCCTGGCTCATTGAGCGTCGCTGAGAAAAAGCCCCGGAGCCCGGCAACATTTTGTGGCTTTGATGATCCCGAAGCCCGCCTAGTTGCGCTTTATCATCCAGAGGGAACATGGTCTCTGTCATCGCATTTTCTCTGTTCCTCGACTATTTCCTCTACGGCATGCTTTTCCCTTTGGCGGCGCATTCCCCCGCCGGGTTGAAGGGCGAGGGACAGCTTGCGCTACTTTATGGCGTCTATGCAATCAGCGTCTTGCTCGTCACTCCAGTGTTCGGGTACCTGGGCGACCGCATCGGCGGCCGACCCACGATGATATGCGGCGCGACCTTGGCCGTCTGTGCAGTATCGCTCTTAGGCTTGGCGCCGACCCTCTGGCTGTTGCTGCTGGGGAAGTTCTGCCAGGGCGCCGCCTCGGCCGGGCTCTGGACCTCCGGCCTGGCACTCATCGCGGAGAATTATGTCGAAAAGCGGGTGGTGATGCTGGGGTATGCATTCACCGGCGGAACTTTCGGTTCAGTGATCGGACCGGTGGCCGGCGGAGTTCTCTATCACGCCGGCGGTTATAAGCTGCCTTTTCTCATCACCGGGGTCGCGTTTGCAATCGCCGCTGCGCTCATCGGCCGCCTGGTTCCAGCAGGGAGTGTTCGACGAAACGCGCCAGTCAATTTTCTTGGTTTGGTGCGCAACCGGTCGCTGATGGTCCCTGCTGTAGCAGTTGCCCTGGCCGCGTTCTCTGTGGGAATCATCGAACCGCTCTTGCCTGTGCGGCTGGCACGATATGGCGCATCATCGATGGCCATCGGCATCCTCTTTACTGTCTCGACGCTGGTGTACGGCTTGAGCGCACCCGTTGTCGGCCACGTATCGGAACGAATTCCTGTCCAGAAGGTGATCGTTCTGGGCACGATCGCGATGGCCGCCACGCTTCCCTTTCTGGCGGTCTTCAAGGGTGTGATACTGGCCGGCATCACGTTATCTCTGATCAATATATCGTTCGCGTTCATGCTCAACCCAGCGTCGGCGGAACTGGGCAACGCTGTCGATCGATCCGGGATGTCCAGCTACGCTGCAGCCTACGCGGTTTACAACATCTTTTATTCCGTAGGAATGTTGTCCACGGCAGCACTTGCTTCTGCCGCAGCCCGCCTGCTCAACTTTTGGGGTGTTTTGCTGTGCGCCAGCGCAATCCTGCTGTTATCCATCCCTTTTCTGCTCAAGGCGGGTCCGTCGCGAGAGGCGGTTACCGCGGCATCCGGTGGATAACAGTAGAGGAAATACAGCGAAGAGAAATCTTGAAAAGAGTACGTCAAGGAGATAAATGCCATGATTCAGCCCGTTATAAGCCCAGTCATCGAGACTCCCGATAGTTTGCTCGCAGCGCTTGATCGCGGAGAGTCGCTTCCCGCCCATTGGTACACGGACGCCGCCATTACGGCGCGCGAAATCGAAAAGATTTTCAGGAAAAGCTGGAACTACATTGGTCCCGCGAAGGAACTAACTAACCAGGGCGACTACATTACCGGCTATGCGGGCGAAGTACCCGTCGTCGCCATCCGCAACGAAGAAGGGTTGGCGGGCTTCGTCAATGTATGCCGCCATCGCAGGCATGAAGTGATGAAGGGCCGCGGAAACTCGAAGATGATGCAATGCGGATATCACGCCTGGACCTATAATCTCGACGGTTGCCTGAAGGGTGCGCCCCGCTCGGCGGCTGAGCCCAACTTTCGACTGGAAGACTATCCACTGCTGCCGATTCGCGTGGAGACCCTGGGTCCGTTTGTCTTTGTCAACATCGACTCCCGCGCAAAGCCTCTTGCCTCGTACTTCGGCGAGCTGCTCAAGATCATCACAGGAAGCGGCATCGACCTGGAAAGTCTCGAGCTATACAGTCGAGAATCCTGGAACGCCGACGCTAACTGGAAGACGATGCTGGAGAACTATCTGGAGTGTTACCACTGTGCCGTAGCACATCCCGGTTTCAGCGCCGCCATCGATGTCAAGGAGGAAAACTATAACCTGACGACGCATGGCTGGTTTGCAAGCCAGTTGGGCCAGGTGCGCCAGTCGGCGCTGGAAGGCAAGACCGCCGTCGAAATCTATGACGCGCGCGGCGAGATAGCGCAAGCGCAATATCACCTGTTGTTGCCTAATATCACGATCAATATCAATCCTGGGTTTCCCAACCTTTCCATTGATGTGTGGGTCCCTGATGGACCCAACAAGGCCAAGGGATTCTCGGAGCAATACTTTGCGCCGGGTGTATCGGAGAAGTTCGCCCATGACCTGATCGCCTTTAACAAACAAGTGGGCTATGAAGACGATGTTCTCACCGAATTCCGTGCAGAAGGGATTGCTGGGCGGAATACCCGATCGCGGCAGGTTCCTCACCAACGCCGAGCACCTTTGCATCCATTTTCAAAAGCTGATCGTTCAGACGATGTCTGCGAACTCAGGAGGATTGGAAGTATTGCCACCGGCCAGTTCGCTCCCGGTTTCAACGACGATCAGCGCAGTTCCTACCGCTTCCGTCACCGCGGAGAGCGAGCGCAACTCCTACGTGGAGCTGGAGGTGGCAAAGGTGGAAAGGGAGAGCGAAATCATCACCTCCTTCTATCTCCGGCGGGCCGACGGAGCACCGCTTATATCGCTGGGAGCCGGGCCAGTTCCTGCCTATCCGGGTGACGATTCCCGGCCGCACGGAGCCTGCTTTGCGGACCTATACGATCTCCACCTGTTACAACCCCCACTTCTACCGGTTGTCGATCCGGCGCGGTGAAGGAGATGCGCTTGTCTCTCAGTTCATGCATGCCAATGCGAAGGCCGGTTTTCGTCTGCAAGCGTTGATGCCGCGCGGCAAGTTCGTCCTCGACCAAAGCAGCGCACGGCCGGTTGTGCTGGTTTCGGGTGGAGTTGGGATAACTCCCATGATGGCCATCACCGAGCACATTGTCGAAGAGGGCCGCCGCAGCGGCAAATACCGGCCGATCCACTTTATTCACGGCAGCCACAACGGGCGGGATCGAGCATTTGGCAACCGTCTTCAGCAACTCACGTCTGAACATCCCACGCTAAGCGTGCACGTCTGCCTCAGCAGTCCATCGCCGGAGGATGAGATCGGCGTTCACTACGACAGCAAGGGCCGCGTCGACATGAGCCTTTTGACTGCGCTCCTGCCTCCGGGCGACTTCGATTTCTACCTTTGCGGTCCTTCCGAGTTCATGAACCAGCTGTATTCCGGACTCACCGGAATTGGCGTCCGCCCGGAACGAATTCATTATGAATCCTTCGGCCCCGGGACGGTGCTCAAGCCGGAGTTACCCAGAAAGCCCTCCGAGGACCATGGCGCAAGTGCGGTCCGCGTGAAGTTTGCCCGGTCGGGGATCGAGACGACTTGGTCCCGTGAAGATGGCACGCTGCTCGAGCTTGCGGAAGAGGTTGGGCTCGCTCCCGCTTTTGGCTGCCGTTCGGGTATCTGCGGAACATGCAAAACCCGGATTATCAGCGGCGCGGTGGACTATGTGGATGAACCGTTGGCTGACCGCGGCGAAGGGGAGATCCTGCTGTGCTGTTCCATACCGCGAAAGGCTGAGGGGGGAAACCAGAACGGAAGAGGCGGGGAAGTAATTCTCGACTTTTAGCGGCACGAAATGGACTAACTCATCCCGCGAGCTGATCTCTTACGCCAAGCCTCGATCGAAGGAGACGAGTATGACGATGGTGCAAACGCAGGCACCCGCAAACTCCCCCCCCGCTCCGTCCCGAACCGATGATTATCGATGCAACTGCCGATGCCGGTCAGCCGGCGGTTCGAAACGGTCAACCCGCGAACGATGAGACTTTGCATCCGTGCCTCTGACCATGTCGATCTGCGGTATTTCGAGGCGTGCGATTTAGGAAACTGGTCCTGGTCCGATGGAGCCAAGCGCCCGTATGCAGGTGATGTATCGAATGGCCGATCTGATCACGGAACATGGGCTCCGCCTGGGCCTAATGGATTCGTTGAATGTCGGGAAACCGATCGCCGACATGCTTAATCCGAATGGCGAGGTTGCTGCCGCAGCCTTGACTTTCCGGTTCTTCGGAGAAGCCATCGACAAGATCGAGGGATCGGTAACGACGACGGCATCGAATGCATTCCACTATATCGTGCGCCAGCCGATCGGTGTAGTGGCCTGTATGCGCCCTGGAATTATCCATTGCTGATCGCGGCGTGGAAGGTGGCGCCGGCACTCGCGATAGGCAACTCAGTCATTCTGAAACCTGCGCTGCTCTCCCCCTTTTCAGCGACCCTTTTCGCAACTCTTTCTGGAAGCCGGCGTCCGCCCGGCGTCTTTAACGTAGTGCACGGAGCAGGTGGCACGGTGGAAAGGCACTCGCGCTTCACCCGGACGTCAACAAGATCAGTTTTACGGGTTCGACTGATGTGGGCAAGATGATGATGGTGTATTCGGGTCAATCGAATCTGAAACGTGTCACGGTGGAGACTGGAGGCAAGTCACCCCAAATCATCACCGCCAATGTATCCGATCTCGATGTTGCGGTCGAATATGCAGTCCAGGGTATCTACGGCAATAAGGGAGAGATGTGCAGCGCCGGTTCGCGCCTGCTGGTCGATGCCCGGATTCATGATACTTTGTCGAGAGGTTCAAAACCAGGACGCGCAAGACGATCAGAATCGGAGATCCCCTGGATACCGCGACCACGATGGGGCCGTTGGCTAGCCGAGGCCAACAAAAGAGTGTTCTCACCGGGATCAATCTCGCCAAGCAGGAAGGCGCAAGGCTGGCGCTGGGCGGCCAAATCCCGGAGGGACTCGACCGCGGAGCCTATGTTGAACCTACGTTGTTCACTCAAGTAAACAACGGAATGCGCATCGCGCGTGAAGAAATCTTTGGACCAGTGGCGGCCGTTCTGCCGTTCGAGACAATCGATGAAGCGGTCGCCATTTCGAATGACAGCATTTATGGCTTGTCGGCCAGTGTTTGGACAAAGGATATTAACACTGCGCACAGAGTAGCTCGCGACCTGGAGGCCGGCGTTGTGTGGGTGAACGGCTACGACTTAGGGGATATGACTCAACCATGGGGTGGCCTCAAGCAGTCAGGTATAGGCCGGGATAAGTGCCTGGATACGCTGAACGCCGTTAGTGAGTCCAAATCGGTCTGGATCAATCTGGAGTAGTTGTCGCTGTCAGCATTCAAGTGCGGCAATAGCAGCAGAACCATCCAGGCCCAAGTATGCAGAAGAGCCCTGGATCAAAGGGCCGCTCCCCGCTTACAGCGAATATCAGACAAATTGGGCGACTACGAGGTTTTTTTTCGTGTACAGACCTAGCGGAATCCATCGATAATAAACGCGCAAATTGGTGTGCTCCCCAAGCTACTAGATCACCAGAGGGACCTGCAGTGACCTTCTTCCGCCGCTCCGATCGCCTGCTGCTACTCACATTCCTGCTCTGCTTTTCCAGCGTATCCATGTACGCGCAGAACGGTGGCATGCTTGGCCAAAGCATCAGCTGGCAACCGGCCACGTCACCATTTACTCCCAACGCTTCCAATGGAGCGATCGTGGGTGGTCCGGGCGCCGATCCCAATCCAGGCACCCCGATGTACATATGCCGCGCACGGGTGCAGGGGGCCATGGTTCCCGGAAAATGGGTTCAGGGCAATTGCAATGTGCCATTCGGCGGGTCGGAACAAATTATGAATTCCTACGAGGTTGCCTACGGAACGGCACGTTGGGGCGGCTACCGGGGAAGCTTTTACGGCCTCGCTCAAATGGGCAGAGACAGCGATGGCAGCCCGCTCTATTCCTGCCGCGTCCACTACGTCGACGCCTCAGGCACAGACTATGGCTATCAACCCGGCAAGCTGGTTCCCGATGGAACCTGCCACATACCGTTCGGCGGAGCTGAGGTCACGCAGGGACCACCCTTTGAAGTGCTCTACGCAACCGGCGGTGGACGGCCTCCCTGGAACCCGTCCTACCCGCCTTCCTATCCTTATCCGCCTCCTTATCCGCCTGCCCAGGTACAGCCGTTTCCGCCGTGCAAACTCGGTGATCCCGGCGTTGGGCTGGACGTGAACACCGGCTGGTGGGTAGGGCCGAACTGCTCCTCTATCGACAGCCAGGGCAGAATCACGCAACTCAAGTATCCCCAGCCCGCACAACCTCCGGCTTACACGCCGCCGCCTCCGCCGCCCCCTCCCTATGATCCGGGGCCGAGCTCTGTGACGTGGCAACCGGCGCAAAAACCTTTCGTTCCTGGCCAGAACGCCATCATGGGAGGTCCCGGGAATGGTCCTAAACCGGGTTCGCCGCTGTACGTCTGCCGCGTCCAATACAACAACAATCTTTTTCCGGGCAAGTGGGTCGAGGGGGCGTGCAACTTCTCAGACGATGCCGGAAAGGAACAGTCGTCGAACACCTACGAGGTTGCCGTTGGTCCGGCAGAGTGGCGGGACTTCGATGGCAACGTGGGAGCTCTTGTTCCAGGCGGCGTCGCTGCCGACGGTACACACCTCTTTATCTGCCGTAAGCAAATCAGTACCTGGGGGAGCAATCGAGGCCTTCAGCCGGGCTGGCTCGAGAATGGCCAATGCCATATTCCATACAACGTCGATTCGATCTATAGAGTGCCCTTCCAAGCGCTGTACAACGTCTTCGGCCCGCCGGGAGCCAACAATCCGCAAAACCAAGCCCGGGTCCAGCGGCCCCGGCGCAAACGGCTGCGCCAGGTCAGGGGCCTTCTCAATCGCACGGAATCCTCATCTCATTCGCAGGCGGAACCGCGGCCACTCAAGGAACAATTACTGTGACGAATGGCGCCACAGGAACAACGGTCACGAAACCGTTGCCACCAAATTCCACCGCGCAACAATGCATGGAGATCCTGCAGCAGGCCGCGCTCCAAGCCGCCCTGCAGATTCAAGCCCAGGCTGGCGGCGCCGGGTTGAAAGTTTTTGGATTGAACAATGCCGTAAACGTTACAGAGGCCTCAGTTGCGATAAGCCAGTTCTAAGGAGCCGAGCGAGAACACTTAGGTTGTCCTCAACTTACTCAATCACTGCAGCAGGGCGCATTCGTTTTATATTTGGGCGATCCCTGCGGGAGCTAAGCGCAGGGTCATTACGGTAATGTCATCATCCTGGCCAAAGTCTTGCGCAGCCTGCACGATTGAATCCGCTGATTGAGTCGTCATCGCCTTTACGCGATCAAAGCCGAGCAGTTCCCCGCCGGATGCGCGGGCTTCTACGACGCCATCGGTCATCAGGGTGAGTTGTTCGTCCGCGGCGAGCGAAAAGACGGATTCCGCGTATTGCTCGTGCGGAGAGAGGCCGAGCGGGAGGCCGTTGGAAAGAGTGAGCTCGCGGCCATTTATGTATGGGGCGATGTGGCCAGCGTTGGCGGCGGTGAGTGTTCCTGCGGCGCTGACGGTGAGAACGAGGCAAGTGGTGAATCCGCCGGAACTGCGCGCCAGCATGCGCTGGTTCATGGCGGCAAGGATCTCTGAGGGCTTTTGCGTGTAATGCGCGAGAGTGCGCAGGGTTCCGACCAGCAGCGCGACGGTCATGGCAGCCGGCATGCCCTTGCCGCTGACGTCGCCGATAGCGACGAGGACGCCGCCGTTGGCGATGGGGATGATTTGGAAGAAGTCGCCACCGACTTGGCCGGCGGGCTTGTAGACGCTGGCCAGAGCAAAGCCGGGAATGGTGGGGATTTCGTCGGGCACGAGGACTTGCTGCACGGTGCGCGCGGCCTCGAGCTCCGTCTTGTAGCGCTCTTCGTCGCTGCGGGTGCGGACGAAGCGGAACAGCAGAATGGTGAAGAGCGCGAGTTGAACGACGATCCCGGTGGTTTGATATGTTCCCAGCGGGAAGGGCCAGCCGGTGAAGGCGATGAAGAGCTGCACGTAGCTGCCCACCCAGCTCGCGCCCTGCACCAGCAAAGCGAATGCTCCGTAGACGGCTGTGAGATTCAGGAAGTAGACCGCGACCGGCAAAGCAAAGACCCGCATCTCCACCTTGCTCTCCTTCGAGGTTTGGAAGAGCAGACCGCAGTTCAAAGCTCCGAGCAGGAGCTTCAAGACGGCCTCAGCCACGCAGAACCAGAAGATGCTGATCCCATTGAGACCTTGGAAAACGTTGATCGCAGAGTCGAGCAGCGCGACAGCGATGGCTGCCCAGTAAAGACGGGTTCGATCGGTCCTTCCAAAGTGCCGGATCAGGATCGGCATGCACCCATTGAGACCAGCAAGCAGGACGGCCCCGCCCAGTCTCCAAAGAACGACGTTGAAGGAATGGAAGTTGCACCACACCCCAAGAAGGACGTAGAGAACGTTGAAGGCCTCCCACACGCTGAACCAGAGAAATTCGCGGTCGGTCGGGCGCAGAAAGAAGAGCACCAGGGAGCCGAGGCCCGCCAGCAGGCAAATAAGGCCATCGATGTTGAATTGCGTGTTGACCCAAAATAGCACGCGCCATCGCTGTGCCTGCCACTCCCGGATGAGACCGGCATCGCCCAATTGCATGGATTCCTGGAGGCCGCCGAACAGCTGATACTCCCATCGGTAGTGCCATACGCGGATGGCAAAGCTGAGGGGCTGGCCGGAATTTGCAAGATCGGCGGGGATGGGGAAGACGAGGTTTGGTCCGTATCGCGGGCGAGGATGCGGGGGCATGGCGCCGTTCTCGGCGATCAGCCGGCCGTCGGCATAGATTTGAAAGTTCGTGGCGATGAGGGGAACCCAAAGGGCTAGCGGGCCTGAGTGGCTGGGCAGCGTAACCTTGAACCGGTACCACGCAAAGCCGGTGAGGCGCGGATAACCTTGCGCGTACCACGTTTCGTTGCCGCGGATGAGAGGCCAGGAGGAGTCGTCTAAGGCAGGATCGGCCCAGGCCAGATCGTCGCCGGGGTGGAAGCGCATGAGCCGGTCAAGCGCGATGATCTGCTGGCCGTGGGCGGCCAGATCGAAGCTCTGCGCGGAGAGTGAGCCGCAGAGGACAGGGACGGCCAGGACGACGGCAATCAGGCGGAATGCCAGGCGGGGAAGCATTAGTTGCCATCTTGTCACCCAAGTCAATGGGCGTACAACGGAAAACGGCGGGCCTCGTGCAGCCCGGCATCCCGCGGACCACGGCCCGAGCGGAACAGAAATCAGGAATACATCGCACCGAGCGGGAGACGGCATGGCACGCGAAACCCCCAAAGCTGACGTGCGCATAATCGACTCCGCGTATTTCGAATTGAATCCGTACTGACGAACGGGGCAGCCAAGTGAGCCGGTGAGCCACTGTCTCGGTAAGTTCCCCAACGACTGGGAACCAACCACTTAAGGATGCCGGATTGGTGTCTAATTATTCGAGGGCCGCCCAAACATGTCGAGGCTGCTGCTAATCATCTCTGCACTCGGCCGCAATTCTATTCATGGGAACGGACAAATCCAAAGAGGCCCAGTGATGTTCTGTGCGATGCCGCCGTCAACCACCGAGGAGATCGCCAACAGGATTGTCTCTCTGGGTTCGAAAGGCATGTGGATTTTAACAATGGATGGATTTGACAGAACTGGCGAGTGGACCGATGGCGTCGAGATAGAACCTTATCAACATAACTCAAATTTGCCTAACCCTGACCGTTTGACGAGTCAGGATCTTCTTCCCAGTCCTTCATCCCTGCGCTGACTCACTGCTCGTCGGCGACGGGCACGATAGGCAGGCTGATGTAGCTGGCTTCGCCGCTTGTGTGCCAGATACGCTGCGTCGCTTTCTGGTAGTTTGCCGGTTTGGCCTCAAAGATATTGGGGACAAAAGTCTGCGGGTTGCGATCGTAGAGCGGAAAGAGCGTGGACTGCACCTGCACCATGATGCGGTGACCGACTGGAATGGTGCGCTCGACCATCGGCAACGCGAATGTGTATTCGAGCGGCTTGTCGGGCTCGATGGCAGAAGGGTGCTCGAAGCTGGTGCGATAGCGGCCACGGAAGATGTCGGTCGCCATAGGCAGTTCGTAACCGTTCATATCCCAAGGCTCTGCGATAAGACCAGGAAAGGTGCCGCTGAGGTCGATACTGCCGAGCTCGCGGTTGGGGTACACGTCAATCAGCTTGACCACCCAGTCGGAGTCGGTGCCACTGGTGGAAGCGATCAGGTGAACGACCGGCTCGCCGGACAGCTTCATCGGCGCCGTGAGCGGATCGCTTACGAAGGTCAGCACGTCGGGGCGGCCGTCCACGAATCGCTGGTCGGTCACCAGCCAGGTGCGCCAGCTGGTTCCGTCCTTTTCCAGGATGGGCCGCGGACTATACGGCACGGGCTTGGCAGGATCGGAAACAAATTCCGTGTAGCGCTCGGCCTTTTCTTCGCGTTCCGGGGCGCTAAACGAGAGCTTACCGCTGGATGCGAGATAGAGTGGCTTCGAAGGAACGCTGCAGCCCTGCTCGCAGCTGGTGGGGAAGGTGGCGAAACGGTCCCAGTGGTCGGCGCCGGTGTCATATACCCACACCGGAGGCGTGTCGGCTTTCGGCGCATCGGCCTTTAGATATTGGTTGAAGAAGGGCACCATCACGTCGCGGCGCCACTGGTTTGCCGTGTCCGTCGCCCAGATGAACGGCCCCATTGCGCGGCCCTGGCGATTGATCTGCGAGTGGAACCACGGCCCCATGACCAGGAAGTTCATGCCGCTCGCGTTCGCCTTGCCCTGGAGCGCCCGATACGAGTGGATCGCACCCCACATGTCTTCCTGGTCGTAGAGACCCTGCACCCACATGGTGGGCACGGTGATCGGAAGCTTTGCAATCAGCTTGTCGAGCGCGCCGGCCTGCCAGAAGGCATCGTAGGCCTGATGCTCTTCGAGGATGCGCATGAACGGCAGATCGGCGCCTCCTTCTTCTCGCGCCATGTCGCCGGCCGAGCCTGCCATGAGGTAGTTGGTGTAGTCATCGCCGATGCGCGGCGCTCCGATACCGTTGCCGCGCGCGGTCATCTGCCCGATGACATAGTCTATGTTGGGCTGGCGGAACGCACCGTAGTGAAACCAGTCATCGCCCATCCAGCCGTCGACCATCGGGCTCTCGGGCACAGCAGCCTTCAGGGCCGGGTGCGGGTGCAACAGTGCCATCACCACGGTAAATCCTTCGTAGGAAGAGCCGATCATACCGACACGGCCGTTGGTCTCCGGCACATTTTTGGTCAGCCACTCGATCGTGTCCCATGCATCGGTAGTGTCATCGGCGCCGGTGCTGTTGAAGCCTGAGTCCACGGGCAGCGGCGTCATCAGATACGGACCCTCGGAGCCGTACTTGCCGCGCACATCCTGGTAAACGCGGATATAGCCGCTGTCCACAAACCCTTCATCGGCAAGTGAGAGCTCATCGATCAGCGTCCTCGCGGGCGGCGCGGACGGGTTGCGCACGTGATCCGCGGCGTTGTACGGCGTGCGCGTGAGCATGATCGGCGCGTCGTGCGCTCCTTTGGGAACAAAGATGACCGTGAACAGCTTGACGCCGTCGCGCATGGGCAACATGACGACGCGGCGATCGTAGTTGCGTTCCACGGCCGGCGCCTGAAAGCCCTGCCCCATCTGATCGCCGCCAATCTTCATTGGCGCGGACTGCGTGGTTTGCGCGCCGGTTGCCGCTGCGCTGCAAAGCATAGTGAAAACCAGCGTGGAATGAATGGCTGCAGTCATCGTTTCTCCTCGTTTGAAGCGATCAGGTGGCACAAGCGACGTGAAAAGCGTCATCGCTTTGCGCTCATGCCACAAACCAACAAGGGCGGTGACACGTCTCCAACCATAATGGTTTTTAACGTTCCATTTCTACTGTCCGGCACCACGAATCTATCTACCGCCGGTTGTTCGGGGCAAAGACTGCCAGGAGTCCAACGCGCTCATCGTCTCCTCGATGAGCGTAAGCGCTACCAGTTTGTAAGGTTCTGCATTACATTCGGATTATGCAAAGGAGACGCCATGAAGAAGGGTTATTGGGTCGTTGCATATCAATCGATTTCGGACGAGTCTGCGGTAAAGGCTATGCCGCATTAGCACGACCGGCGCTTGAATCATTCGGGGCACGTTTGTTGACCAGTTCCACGAGCCAGATCCACACTCACGAAGCTGGGTTGCCGCTGCGGACGATCGTTGTCGAGTTCGACAGCTATGAGATCGCCCTGGCAGCTCACGATAGCGAGGCTTACCAAAAGGCGCTTGCAGGCACTGGGATCGGGCGCAGAGCGTGACTTCCGCATCGTCGAGGGAGTATAGGCTCCAGGACTGACATTATGGATAAGATCCCGCGCGCGAAAGAAACTTCTAACCAACCGCGGCCACTTCCCTGCGATCGTCGTAGCTGGGTTCTATTGCGGATGGAGAAGGCGGTTCGGATGGCCCCTACGGCTGTATTGCCCTGGCGAACAGCCCATGACCCTTTTGAAGGCTTTGCCGAAGGCGCTTTCCGACTCATAGCCGAGTGATGAGGCGATATCGCAGATAGGCTCGTCGAGAGTCTTCAGCCTGTCACCTGCCAGCAGCATTCGCCAGCGTGTCCGGTACTCCATCGGCGTCTCGCCCACCGTCTGTTTGAATCTTAAGAGCGGAGGATCAATAGCGACATGCCGAGCACGTACCGGCGAGTTCCTGTAGATGTCCAGCGATGCCCTGGATCGTCGTGCATACAGGTGATCGCCTCTCTCATCTGTTTATCGGCCAGGGCGAAGAGCCAACCGACGCCGCCTCTCGCCTCATCCGCCAAATGCAGCCGGAAGAAGCTTGTCTGTGAGCATCATGTAGGCTAGTTGCTGCGCGATCAGAGAGCCGCCCGGTTGAGGGGTGCCGCGCAGCTCTTCCCTCATGCGTTCCAGTGACCAGCGCATCGCCGCCTTATCTGACTCTTTACGGATGTGCACGATGGGCGGCAAAGCCCCTAACAGACATGTGGGCATGACTCCCGCTCAGAAGAAAATGGCCGCCGACAATATAGCGATCCGCACCTTCACTGCTGGAGACGGCGCAGAGCCGTCTTCAGGACTGCAGAGAAGCGTGTGGAAGTGGACGGGCTTGAGTGAGAGATCAGTTGCCAGGCAGAAGGACAGCCCACGCGGCAAAAGAAAACAGTCCCCCGCCGTGAGGAGCACGGGTCGGGAACGCTTTCGACACACAGCCCAGCACTGGCCCGCGAGCACCGCATAACATTTGATGCCTTGATGTTTTGGAAATTGGATGGCCATGTCGCCACCCACCACAAAGCCGCCCGATATATAGCTGCGTGGTTTCAGCAACGACAGCACATCGGAGAGAGGTCCATGCAGCCTCAGGACGATCGAACCAACAATAGGGACTTTCAGTATAGATCGTATCGTTTCCAGGGGCTTATCCACCTTTTTTCGGTCCCTTAAGTGTGCCAAAAAATTTCTCCTTTGCGAGAGTAAGGGACTTTCTACATACGCGAGTGACGTACTGAGTCGACTGGCCGGTGGCGCACGTTCTCGATGTTGCCCGTCTTTTAGCGGTTAGCCTCGGAAAAATGGGAGCCAGGCGACAGGAACCCCGCCCTCGGTCGCGGCCCTGAAGAGTGCGGGTGCTCTGCGAGGCAGCTGCGGCTTTTTCCGCTCACCAGAAGAGCCGATGCAGTCACTAGACAGCCACTCCCGGCCGATTGGCGTTGCCTCTTTACAAATTCCAACTTGAAGGGAGCAACCGAAATTATTCGGTAGAGCTTTCCTCCCGCGGTACGATCTGATTGTCCCGAACAGATTTGGTTTACAGTGAAGACGTCCTGGTTTTGATTCACCGTCTGATTTCATGAAGGCAGAGGAAAAGGAAAATGTTATGACACTCCGCTCTCTTGCGGCTGCACTAATTCTCTCCCTTTCGCCGGTAATCGTGGCGCAGCAAATGTCTTCTCAGCCCGGCCAGGGCCGCTCCATGGTGGTCACCAACTTCGGCATTGTGGCCGCCCCGCAGTTTCTTGCCGCGCAAGCGGGCGCGCACATCTGGAAGAAGGCGGCAACGCCATCGACGCCGCTATCGCGGCCAACGCCGTCATGGGTGTGGTCCAGCCCTATGTCAACGGAATGGGCGGCGATCTTTTCGCGATCTACTACGAGGCGAAGACCGGCAAGCTCTACGGGCTCAACTCCAGTGGATGGACCCCGAAGGCGCTGACCATCGACTACCTGAAGGCGCACGGCGTCGACCACATCAACCCCATCGGCGTGGAGACCATCGATATTCCGGGAGCCGTAGCCGGCTGGGCCGCGATGAGGAGCCGGTTCGGGACCCTTCCCTTCAGCCAGCCCCTGGCTCCCGCTATTTACTATGCGGAGAATGGATTTCCTCTCGCTGAACGAAATGCGCGTTACTGGGTGGCCAAGCTGATCCAACAGCCCGGATACAAGGAGACCTATTTGCCAAACGGCGTCGCGCCCAAGGTTGGGGATGTGTTCAAAAATCCCGCGCTCGCACACTCGCTGCGGCAAGTTGCCGAGCATGGAAGGGACGCGTTTTACAACGGGCCCATGACCCAGATCATGGTGAAGTTTCTCCGCGCCCAGGGCGGAACCCACACGCTCGCCGACTTCGCAGATTTTCACCGGATGGGTCGAGCCCGTTTCCACTACCTATCGCGGCTGGACGGTCTACGAGTTGCCGCCGAATGGACAGGGCATCGCCGCGCTCGCGATGCTGAACATCATGGAGCAATTTCCCATGGCGCAGTATGGGCATAATTCCGCGGACGCGCTGCATGTCATGATCGAGGCCAAGAAGCTGGCTTATGCGGACATGTACCACTATGTCGGCGACCCGCGCTTTACCCCGTCCCCATGCAGCAAATGGTGTCGAAGGATCTTGCGATCAAGCGAGCGAAGCTGATTCAGATGGACAAGGCTGCCTGCCAGGTCGTCCCTTCCAATATCGAGCAGATGCTCGACGCCCACGGCACCACGACCATCTATATCTCTACCATCGACAAAGACGGCAACATCGTCTCCCTCATCCAGAGCAACTACGCCGGCTATGGCACGGGCATGGTCGCACCGGGACTGGGCTTCTCTTTTCATAACCGTGGCGCGGGATTTCACTGACTCCCGGCCTTCCTAACTCGCTGGCCGGCCACAAGCGGCCGCTTCACACCATCATTCCCGCCTTCATGGAAAAGGGAGATATCCATATCGGCTTCGGCATCATGGGCGGCTGGAACCAGGCGCAGGCGCACGCACAATTCGTCGCCAATGTCGTCGATTATGGGATGAATGTGCAGGCGGCGCTGGAACAGCCCCGATTTACCAAGGGAACGTTTGAGGGCTGCGATGTGGAGATGGAAGAAACCATTCCGGAGCCCGTCCGAGCAGAACTTACGAAGCGCGGGCACCAGATACAGCTTCTGGAGCCGTTTTCCTTTTCTGTGGGTCAGGGGGAAGCCGTCGTACGAGACAGCAGGCGCAACGTCAACTTCGCGGGTGCAGATCCACGCTCAGACGGCGAGGCGATTCCGCAGGAACCTAATACCAGATAGGGTCTTGCTGGGCGAATCCCATGTTTCTGGCTCGCGCTACCGAAGATGACTACGCTGCGATCGTAGACCTTACTAATTTGGCCTTTCGCGGCGCCGGCCCTTCAGCAGGTTGGAACTCCGAAGCAGATTTCATCGAGGGGCAGCGCCCTGACCGAGTCTCTTCTCAGAGAAGACCTGACCGCCAAGCCTAAATGCCGTATTACTGACCTGCCGGGACGACCCGCATGGCGAGCTGTTAGGGACGGTTTGGCTGGAGCCGAAGATGGACGGCGTATGGTATCTCGGCCTGCTGACGATCCGGCCTGAGCTGCAAAACAAGCAAATAGGCCGTGCCCTGCTGCCTCTGCGGAGGGATTTGCGAAGCAGGGAGGTGCTCGCCGTATACGTATGTCGGTGGTGAATGTCCGCACCACTCTGATCGCCTGGTATCAACGTCGAGGCTACGTTTTGACCGGGGAAACCCAACCCTTTCCCTATGGCGACCAGCGCTTCGGCAGACCACTCCGGGACGACTTAAGCTTTGTTTTGCTGGAGAAGGCGATCTGACGACGCCATCGGCCAGCAGCCATTGCGCGGGATCACCCCGACTTACTCATTGAGGGCGTTGGGGACATATGGGCTTGACTACTGGCGGGAAGCGCGACCACCGTCTTCAGCCTTTGCTCTCTGAGGGCAGGGGTGTTTCGTCAAAACGATCAGTTGATCGCGAAGCGCCCGCGAGAATGTCACCACGTAACGCCTTGTCGTTGACGGCGCGGGCGAGAAGATAAGCCCCCGATGCCAGCACTAAGCAAGAGTATCGCTCGCGCCCTCCGCGATGCTGCGTCGCCACCCTTCAGCCGATCGGCAGAGTAGCCAAGGCTGTGTTTAGCACACGCTGTGTGAAGACCGTCCTTACACCTGTGCTCGCATGACGAACGTCGCCAGCCAGGGCCGTTATCGCGCAACCCGTTCCAGGGCGGTCGCAGTGCTCTTCTCCCAGGTAGAAGCGCAACAATGCAGGCAGGTCTTCCGCCTCCTGCTCCCATCTCTCAAGATCCTTGAAAGCCTCCGCCCGGCTTCGATGACCAGTTCGTCACGGGATTCGAAATGCTTGTAAAAGCCGCCGACGCTGCTGCCTGCTTCCTTCATTACGTCTGCGACTCCGATCCCCTCCAGCCCCAGCTCGCGAAAGCGCTTGGCCGCCACGGCGACGATCTTGGAGTGGGTGGCCGCCTTTTCGGTCCTCGAGTGTCTCATGGCTCTAACCTCCCTAGAAACTCCGAGGGGTGAAATTCCCTCGTGAGTTATTGGAGCACATTGCTAATCCAAATGATTCACCAATCACAAGAAAGCTATATTTCGCAACAGACGGTAGCTGCCTAACCTCAAGAAAGCTTCCTCGCTCAAGGGCATTAGGCGTTCAAACAGACGGGATTTCCACCGATACTTCAACCCACCTTCCCAGCAGCCGGACTTTCTGGACTAGGGGCGAAAAAAACACATTCGGATTGCGTAGAAATATTTTGCGAATCGTTAGGAGTATGACAGTACTCTATTTCACTGAACACGGAGATGCGAGTACTTCTCCACGGGCGGATTCAACGGGGGAAATATGAGGCTGGTGGGAAACACGATTTTAGTGACAGGTGGAGGATCCGGTATCGGACGGGGTCTCGCAGAGGCATTTCATAAGCTGGGCAACAAAGTGATCGTCGCGGGACGCCGGAAGGCCAAGTTGGCTGACCTAGTGCAGGCAAACCCGGGCATCGATACAGTGGAGTTAGATGTCTCGAACCTGGAGAGCATCGCCTCCGTTTCGAAAGAGTTGATGACTAAATACCCGAAGCTCAATGTGCTTGTGAACAACGCGGGCATCATGCAACTGGACGATGTCTCCAAGCCTATCGACGACAAGCTCTTGACCTCGGAATTCGAAACCAACTTCTTTGGTACGGTGCGGATGACGAGCGCGCTGATCGAGCATCTCAAGCGACAGGAATCGGCAACGGTCTTGAATGTATCGTCCGTGCTGGGCTACGTGCCGATGGCATTTGCGGCACTTTACAGCGCGACGAAAGCCAGCATCCATGCGTACTCGATGGGACTCCGCTATCGGCTCAAAGGAACATCGGTACAGGTTTTGGAAATCGTTCCGCCGTGGGTTCAGACGGACCTGCTGAACAGCAGTGAAGAGTCCAGTGCGATGCCTTTGAAGCCGTTCATCGAGCAGACGATTGAGGCGTTGCGAACCAGTGACAGCGAAGTACTCGTGGAGATCGCCAAACCTTTCAGGGCAAATCCCGGAGTAAACAAAGCAGCCTTCTTCCACCAGATGAACGATCGGTTTGCACAAGGATAATAAGGGCTTGCATGCAATGGAGCGTGCGAGTCCTGCTTTCAGAAATCCAAAGAGCGCGACTTTTTGGAGACGAGATCGCTCCAACGATCGGCACGCAACCGGGGAGTCTTCGGAGCGGGACTGCCCCATAGATCACTCCAGGAGGAGATGAATGTCACAGACCCTGCAAGAAAAGAACAAAGCGCTTCTGCTCGAAGGTTTCAATGTCCTTTTTAACAAGCGCGGATTTTCGCCTGTGCGGAGAAGTACTGGTCGCCGAACTACATCCAGCACAGCTCACATATCGAACCGGGCAGAGACGGATTGTTCAATCTAGTGAAATCGCTGCCCACTGGATCCAAGTGGGAGCACGGCATCATGATGGCTGAAGGCGACTATATGATGATTCATAGCCGCTACTCCAACCCGGACGGCTCTGCCATTGTTGTCGTCGACATCATGCGTATTAAGGACGGTGTGTTCGTGGAACATTGGGACGTGATCCAGCCCCCGAAGCAACCAAGGAGGAATCGAAGAGCAAGCTTCCCATGTTTGGAAACAGCTTCCCGCAGTAGGAATGTTCTTTGGCAGAAGAACGGTTCACAGCCCGGGTTGGCCGTTCAGGAATGACCGATTAGCTCCGCTAAGGGCGTTTAACATTACCTGCATGGACAGTCACGATGACGAGTTAAGAGAATTCGAAGCGACCGGCGCCGCGCCACTTCCGGTTACGGACGATCTGGGTTATGTCGAAAACGACGGAGCCCGTATTTGGTATAGCGCCTACGGTACTGGCCAGCCCGTGGTTCTGCTGCATGGCGGTCTGGGCCACAGCGGCAATTGGGGATACCAGGTTCCAGCTCTCATCGCGAAGGGCTATCACGCGGTTGTGATCGACAGCCGCGGTCATGGTCGCAGCACTCGGGATGGGCGGCCCTACTCTTACGAACTGATGGCATCCGACGTACTGGCCGTGATGAACGCCTTGCATCTCGACCGCGTCGCCCTGGTGGGTTGGAGCGACGGCGCGTGCACCGCATTGATTCTTGCAGCGAAATATCCCTCACGCGTTGCGGGTGTCTTCTTCTTTGCCTGCAATATGGACCCGACCGGCGTTAGACCGTTTGAACCCACTCCAGCACTGAATCGTTGTTTCTCACGCCACGCTGAGGACTACAAGCAGCTTTCAGCTACACCTGAGCAGTTCGAGCAATTCGTGGAAGATGTCGGCCTGATGCAGCGGACGCAACCGAATTACTCCGCGGAGGATCTGGCGAATATAAATGTGCCCGTGAGGATCGCGCAAAGCGAGAGGGACGAATTCATCAGACGCGAGCACGCGGAATATTTGGCCCGGACCATTCCAGGGGCATCATTCATCCTGCTTGATGGGGTGAGCCACTTCGCTCCGTTGCAGCGTCCCCAGCAGTTCAATACCGCAATGCTTGCGTTTGTAGACGAAGTTCTACCGGCAGCAAACTGGTATGGACGGTTCAACGACTGAAAGAGCGCGAGAACTGCGTTGATACTAGAAACTCAACCTCCTCATCGACATTTCTGGATGGAATGGACCCGCTTTCACGTCTTTTGCCATCAAGTTGCCGAGATGCCGACCCGTTGGCCGCTCTTGCTCTTCATGCAGCTTTCTTGCCGCGGAGCTGCCGGCTTTTCGCGAAGCCATTCTTCCGCACCAAAAGGATGGCAGGCGTCTGGTGATGGGTGCAGAATATTGAGGGATATTACTTCACCGCGGTCTACCGCCCGGAGGTTTCCATGGATATACAGGACAAGCTAGCCCGGTCTGTCGCAGTGACCGCCGGAATCGCCGCCGCAGGTCTGGCTGTTGGCGCTGCCGCGATGGGCGTTTTTGCTATTGGCGCCTTGGCTGTCGGCGCACTGGCCATTCGGAAGGTCGCAATTCGCGGCGACCGCGTAGAGAAACTAAGCGTTGGCGAACTGACGGTCGATCGGCTCCTGGCCAAGGATTCCGCAAATCGCGAGTAATCACGCTTTGCCGATTTTTTTACAGATCCCGACGAATCCTTCGGAACTCAGCGCCGTTTCTTGAAAGAGCGTCGCACTGCAGGATGGCCGGTGCAAGCACCATGCCGCAATGCTTTCACTGCTCAGCTACGCCTGAACGGCCCTAACAGTCGTTTGTGAGTGATCGCTGGAGATTCCGGCAATCACCATCGTATCGTTTCCCTGGCCCGGTTTGCTGATGTCGATGCCGCCCTTGAAGAAGGCGCCATCACCAACGCTGATGCGCTGTGCGGTTACATCCCCGGTCAACGAACCTTCACTGCGGATGTCCACATGATCGCTGGCATAGATATTACCGCTCACTTTGCCAAAAACCACCACTTCACGAGCTGTGATATTCGCCGATACCTGGGCATCCCGGCTAACCGTGACCCGGTTGTCAGGTGAGTTGATCGCGCCCTCGACGCTGCCGTCGATGTACAACGATTCGGAACCTGTCACTTCACCCTTGATCTGCAGGCTCTTGCCAATCGTGGCCGGATCAGCGGTGGAGGGGGAGGTGTTGGAAGGGGTCGATTCATGGCTTGCCGCCATTGATACTGACGACAGCGTTGGTGCCTCGCCTGAAGGCAAAGGCGTTCCAGGTTGGATTTGCTCTCTGCTAGTGATCACTAGGTTGTTCTCGATTCGCCATCGGCATAATAGCGTCAGGCCGATAGGGTGTCTTCTTGCCGTAGATAATGCTACGTCCACTCGTTTGGGTTGCGCAATCACTTGCAGGGTGACACAAGCGATTTCCCAAAGGTACGGTAGAGGACTTGCCACCTTGGATCGCAGCCAATGTCGCCCTCAACCCCGTTCCCAGACGAGGGTGCCCGCCTCGGCCGCAGCGGCGGTCAGTATGCGATTGCGCGTGGTAAAGAGTGCAAGTTCGAGGCGATCTGAAACCCCCGTCTTGTCATAAATACTGCGCAGGCAATTCTTGATCACTTGTTCGGTGGTGCCGAGGCGAAGCGCAATCTCTTTGTTCTTGCAACCTTGCATGAGCACGGCAACGATTTGCATCTCTTTTGGGGTCAGGCGATTGCGAACACGCACGCCTATGGAATCTTCTTCGTCCGACCCGGTAGCTTCGCCGGGCCGCTGAATCGACCGGTAACCCTTGATCACTCCTTGCACGCACGCCACCAGCTCCGGGCCGGGAGTGTTGCGATAGACCACTCCGCGAATATCGTGAGCGATGAAGCTATGGGCCGGCTCGCCGTTCTCGGCGATCACCACCGCGCGGCTTCCTGCGGCCGTTACGTGCGCCATCAGATCCTGATACTCGGGCCTTAGCGCGGAAGCAAACAGAACGATCGAGGAGCGGTACGCATCAACGGAGAGCAGTAGACGTTCCAGGTCCGCGCACTGTGCCACCAGGTGAAAATCCTTTTCGCTCGCCAGGATTCTGCCCATGCCAATGCGAAAAAGCTCTTGGTTGTCAGCCAGGATAATTTTATTCATAGCGCTATTTTATGCCTCGGATTGCTCCGATTCGCAACCTCCAGAGTTACATCCTGACTGATTCATGGGTCCCTACAGCAAATCAGCGGGAAGGTCGGCGAGCCAGCCATGCATGTGGAACTACGCCTCACGATGCGCTCGTGGCCGGAACTCTCGAGAAGGGTACACAACGGTATAGAAGCTTATGATCGCCCACGCATTGCAGAGATATCTAGTGAGAGGCTGTTATCGGCTAACCTCAATCACAATAGAACCCATGCGTTCACTGCTGGCATACTCCCGATGTGCGTTTTGGATCTCATCAAGGCTGAAGGTGTTTTTGATTGGCACCGAGATCCTTCCGTCTTTGAGCCATTCAAAAAGTTGTACCAGATCTGAAGCGAAATGCTTTGACTTGCGATTTACACCGAAGAAGGTGGTGCGCCTCCCCGACCAAAAGAGCAAGTTCTTCGAGAACAGTTTGAGAGCCGAAGGGATCACCGAACGTTCAGGGGTATTGGTCCATGCCGGCAAGTTCATGCCATACCCCACGAGAACCCCTCCTCTTTTCAAGATCGAGTAGGACTCGTCGAAGCTCTCAAATCCGAGGGGATCGAAGACGGCGTCTACCCCACCGAGGTCCTGCATGGAGGAGATCCATTTCTTGTTCGAGTAATCGAAAGGGATTGCTCCGAGTTGTCGCAGTTCGTCGTGCCTTTTCAATGAAGCTGTACCGAAGACCTGGGCTCCCTGTAGTTTTGCGAGCCGTAGGAGCGCGCCTCCCACGGCGCCGCTCAACGCATGAACGAAGATCTTCTGGCCAGCGGTGACATGCGCGGCGCGGTGCAGCATTTGATATGCGGTGACCCAATCCAGGATGAGGACAACAGCAGCCTTTTTGTCCACCCCATCGGGCACGCGTACCAGAAATTGTTCCGGAAGGTTGATCAGTTCCGACTGTCCCTCATACTTCGAAAGACACGCAACGCAGTCACCCATAGCGAACTTTGCGGAGCCTGGGCCATTCAGCCGCACGTTGCCAATCACACTATAGCCGGGAGTCAGGGGCGGCTTCTTCTGAAGCGGATAGGTGCCGCGGCGCATGTTGACGTCGGAACCCGAGACGATGGTGTACTCGACCGACAGTTGAACTTCACCGGCTGCAGGATCGTTTAGATCGCTTTCCACAATCGCAAGCTTGCTTTCGTCGCCGAACGCCGTAATGACGACTTTCTTCGTCCTGGCCATAAGCTCACCCTCGATGGATTCTCTCACCACATAGGCGCATGGATGCTTCGCAGTGGCATTCCCGAAGGTCGTTAGAATTTCAAACGCGGGTAAGATCAGGCGCGCCGGTGAGCGCCAGATATTGATGGATGAACGCGATCGACATGCTGCCTTCGCCCACACCGCTGGCTACACGTTTGATCGAACCGTGACGAACGTCGCCAGCGCAAAATACGCCGGGAAGGCTCGTCTCCAGAGGAAACGGCTCTCGATCAAGAGGCCACGCGGTCAGGTCTCTTCCGGTGTAAATATAGCCTTTGGCATCACGCTCCAGGGTCGGTGGAAGCCAGGATGTGTTCGCAGTCGCGCCGATCATCAGCAACAACGCATCGGCACTGCGCGTAGTGGAAATTCGTTCACGAGTGGTGGTTACGATCTGCTCCAGTCGCTCTCCACCAAGCACTTCTGTCACTTCTGTCCATGGTTCGATCCGAATGTTGCCCTTCCCCGCGATCTGCGCGATCAGGTATTGCGACATGCTCAGGGCGAGACCAGCACCACGCACCAGCATGATTACTTCAGCAGCATAATTAGAGAAGAACACCGCCGCCTGGCCGGCAGAGTTACCTCCTCCGACCACGAATACCCTCTTCCCAGCGACACTATGGGCCTCCTGACGAGAGGCGCCGTAAAGTATTCCTCGGCCAAGCAGGCGGTCCAGTCCCGGAACTTCGATCCGATGCCACTCGACGCCGGTTGATAGCAACACAGCGGGGGCAAAAATGTGCTCTCCACCATCCAGGTCAAGGCGATAACCCGTATCTGTCCTTTGTACCGCTTCGATGCTGCGTGTTACGGCGATCTCCGAGCCGAAATGGCGTGCCTGCTTGAGTGCGCGCTCGGTAAGTTCAACACCGGAGATGCCGGAAGGAAAACCCAGGTAGTTTTCAATCCTGGATGAGGTCCCTGCCTGTCCGCCGGCGGCCGAGCGTTCGACAATCAGCACCTTCAACCCTTCCGAAGCTCCATAAACTCCAGCCGCCATGCCTGCCGGCCCCGCGCCGGCGATAACAACGTCATAACGCTTTTCCTTCGGCGCGGTCTGGAAACCCAGCGCTTGTGCAACGTTGCGGACTGTCGGAGTCACCAGTCGAGTCGCACCATCGACGACGACTGCGACTCCATCGTTCGCTCGCGGAACGCAGGAGGAAGCGCGCTCCGGCTCAAGTTCGCTATTCACCCAGTCATACTGCACCTGGTTCGCGGAAAGAAAGTTGCGGATAGCCCGGCAATGCGCGTCATAGGGGGACCCCACCAAAAGAACTCGTGAGGAGGGGGTCTCCTTTACGTACTGCGGCGCCATGGAGAGTCGATCCGTCATCGTCTGAAAAATGGCGGCGCCGCTGGAGGAGGAATCTCGAATCAACTCCTGAAGTTGCTGCCGGTCGAAACGCGCCAAGCGTGAGCGAGATACCGCCAGCACGGAGACGATATTTGCGGTGCCCAGGAGAATTGGAATCTCGCCAAAAAACTCGCCTGTCTTGAGTTGCTCAAGCTCCCGGCGTTGTCCCACAATATCCTTCACTACCTGGAGTAAGCCCTCCAGAACGACAAAAAAGCGCGGATCCTCGCCTTCGCGTATGACCCAATCACCACCTTCAACGTGGATATCTGCAGCCTTTTGTGCAAGTCTTTGGCGCGCGGATTCGTCCAGGACGGCGAAGAGAGGAATGGGCGCCAGTTCTGCAGCAGTGATCACGTAGTCTTTTCCCCGCTATGCCTAGGGTAGGCTTATGGCAGCAGCGAAAGTGCTTTTTCTTGAAGTGCCGTCTGTGCTTCGAGTTTTGGGCGAGACTCTACCCTGACAAGGGGGAGCAAATGCTTTCATCGGCCCTAACCCATTTAAGAGAGCGTCGCGATTCCTACTCTCGATGGATGGCGATGAAATCTTAGCTGTCCTCGGCACGCTGAAGTCGTGCTTCGTCCTGAAACTTCTTCTGCAGCCTCAGCAGCCCGGGCATTAGCGCACAAGTTCCTTAACGCTAAGGAATGCATTGCTTTGAAGAGCTGCGGGCAGACGGACAGAAAAGCGTACCTTAGGGTCAATAGTTTTCGGGGCATTGGTGTCGATTTTTCACCAGCTCATAGCGCCTTGTCCCCGGAGAGATCGATCCATGACGACCTTGTCTTCGCGATTCAAGTTTGCCTCGGCGCCCGACAGTTGGGGAGTCTTGGATTATCCCGGCCCATCCTGGGAGCAAAGCTACCAAAGCATGTTGGATGAGATGGCCGTCGCGGGCTACACGGGTACGGAGCTAGGACCCTATGGTTTCCTGCCCACGGATCCGCATTTGCTGGCGAGCGAATTAGCGCGGCGAAAGTTGAAGCTATTGGGCTCTTTCGTACCTGCCAATCTGGGCGACCCGGCGGCGACGAAGGTGGTCGTTGACCAGATCACAAAGGTGGGTGGGCTACTAGCTGCTCTGGGCGCACCGTTCCTCGTTCTTGCAGATGCCCAGTCGCTCGAACGCGACCGGATTGCAGGGCGGGTCCCGCGGGACGGAAGCCGTGGATGGACCGCTGAGCAGTGGAGGCAGGTTGCCCGGGTGGTCGCGGAGGCGGCGCAAGTGGTGGGCGGATTTGGCTTGGATCTGGTCTTTCATCCGCACATTTCCACCTACGTGGAAACAACGGAGGAGACGGAGCAGTTCTTTGATGTCACATCGGCCTCGAAGATCGGACTCTGCCTGGATACCGGACATTGCGCTTACGCCGGCGGGGATCCAATTGCGGAAGCGGAAAAATATCGGCACCTTCTCAGGTTTGTTCACCTCAAGGATGTAAACGAGAAGATCCTGGCTGAGGCTCGCCGGAAGGAGGCGACCTTCGAGCAGGCGATCGAGATGCAGGCGTTCACCATCATCGGGCAAGGTTCGATCAATTTTCCTGAGTTCCTTGGCGTTCTGGCCAGGAATCACTACTCCGGCTGGATGGTGGTTGAGCAGGATGTGAAGTTTGGCGCGACGGCTATACCTCCCGTGGAAAGCATCGCCGCCAGTCTGCGCTATTTGCACCGCGTGGTAACCGAACTGGAGGCGGCCCTGGCCAGGAAGTAGACATGTAATACCATAAAAGGATGAAGAATCAGGGACAGAAAGCTGCGCCCTTATTAGGATGATCATTCAGCAGCGTCGTGTAGTGGTAACCGGGGTTGGCTTGGTAAGCCCCGTGGGCATAGGAACGGAAGCTACCTGGAACGCTCTATTGCAGGGTGAGTCGGGCATCGGTGTGATCACGCTTTTTGATGCCTCGGGGTTCAGCTGCAGAATTGCCGGCGAAGTCAAGGATTTCAGCCCCGAAGAGTACATCGAGCGCAAAGAAATCAAGAAGATGGGCCGGTTTATCCAGTTTGCCCTGGCGGCCTCGGAGTTCGCCGTGAAGCAGGCCGGCCTGGATATGGCGGCGGAAGATCCCGGCAAGGTCGGGGTGTATGTAGGCAGCGGCATCGGCGCATTCGAAGTGATTGAGCGGGAGCACAGCAAGTTGCTGGCCGCCGGCCCCCACCGGGTATCACCCTTTTTCATTACCGCTACGATCGCCAATCTGGCCGCCGGCCAGATCTCGATTCGCTATGGCGCGACCGGCCCCAATCTCACCTGCGCCACGGCATGCACCACGGGCGCGCACGCTATCGGCGAGTCTTTCCGGGTGATTCAACGGGGCGACGCGGACGTGATGATCTGTGGTGGAAGCGAAGCAGCGGTCACCCCGCTTTCGGTTGCCGGCTTCGCCTCCATGCGTGCCCTGTCCACGCGCAATGATGATCCAGCTACCGCCTCGCGTCCATGGGATGAAGGCCGCGACGGGTTCGTGGTAGGTGAAGGCGCCGGGGTACTGATCCTGGAAGAATACGAGCATGCGGTAAAACGGGGAGCGACCATCCTTTCCGAGCTGGTGGGCTACGCCGCCAACAGCGACGCCTATCACACCAATGCTCCGCCTGAGGATGGCCGGGGTGTCCGCCGGGTGATGCAATTGGCCCTGCGGGATGCAGAGGTCGACCCAAGCAAAATCAAGTATCTGAACGCGCATGCTACTTCCACGCCCCTGGGCGATCGCGCCGAAGCCAGAGCGATCTGCGATACCTTCGGCGAGTCAGCGAAGAGCCTGCTGGTGAGCTCGACCAAGTCGATGACCGGCCATCTGCTGGGCGGGGCGGGCAGTCTGGAAGCAGGGATTACGGTGCTGGCGCTCCGGGATCAGATTGCTCCACCCATGACAAATCTGCAGAATGTCGATGAGGCTTGCGGCTTTTGCCTGGTCAAGGACAAGGGGCTCGCGGCAACGATGGAGTATGCCATGACCAACTCCTTCGGCTTCGGGGGCACCAACGCCTCGCTCATCTTCCGCCGGAGCCGGTAAGGGAATAGCTGTTCTGTCGCCAGGCACAGAGCGCCCTTAATTCCGAGAAATGTTCTAGTCTATAGCTCATGAGCCAAGAGATTTCACAGCCGAACGTCATTCTGGTGCGCACGCCCGAGTACCGCGAGGGCTATGCCAACAGCGTTCAGGTGCAGAAGAGCGTCTGGGACTTCCGACTCACCTTCGGCACCGCTTATCAGGAAACAGCCGAACAGATCACCATCAACACCTTCCAAACCGTTTACCTCAGCCCACAACAGGCCAAGGCACTGTGCAATGTGCTGGAGCAGAACCTGCTCCAATATGAGCACACCTTTGGCGCCATCTCCCTCGAACCACGGCCCCCGATCATGCCTCAAGGCCCAGTCCACTAAATTATGTTTGCCGGGAAGAGGAGGAGGGACTCGTGGCCGTACTTCCCCGACAGCCAATACCGCTCGACCGTCCGCTGCCCCTCAGGTTCATCTTCCCCCTGCTCTTCGTCGGCGTCTACCTCGCGCACCTGACCCTGCTGCGCCTGCCTTACTACTGGGACGAAGCAGGTTATTACATCCCCGCCGCGTATGATTTCTTTCGCACCGGCGACGTGATTCCGTCGACCACCCTGGCCAACGCTCATCCTCCGCTTCCCTCCCTTTACCTTGCCCTGTGGTGGAAGTCCGGATTTACGCCAACCGTCACCCGCACCGCCATGTGCCTGATTACGGCGATCGCGCTGCTTGCTGTCTACCGCCTCGCGATCCTGCTCAATGGCCGCCCATGGGTGGCGGCTACGACCACTGTGCTGACCGCGATCTACCCCATCTGGTTTGCCCAGAGCACCCTGGCGCACGCGGATATGTTCGCCGCCGCCGCAACCCTGTGGGGCTTGGTCTTTGTCTTCGACGGCCACCGCCCGGATTTCCCGTACGCTGCTCTGGATACAACCGCGCGTGCGGCTTTCATTAAGCCGAAAGCCGCATGAAGTTCGTCAACGCCACGAACCTCGACAGGAAATCCGGGGAACGCCGCCCCCGGGTCCTATGGGCAGCAGCCGCCTGCTTTGCCGTGGCCGCTTGGTGTAAAGAGACGGCGATCATTACTCCCCTGGCGATTGCGCTGTGGGAGCTATGCCTGGCCTGGCGCAACAGCCTGGGAAGCCTGATGCACAGCCTAATCTAGATCGACGCGCCCACCTCCGCGCTGGACTGGTCTTGCTTACCCCGATCATCCCCTTGCTGGGCTGGTATGCCTACTATCGCCACCGCACCGGGTATCTCCTGGGCAATCCGGAATTCCTGCGTTACAACGCGACCTCCACGCTCTCGCCGACTGCGCATCCTGTTGGCCCTGGCGCATCGCATCCTGCAACTCACTGCGCACATGAACATGTTCGTGCCCGTGCTGTGCATGCTGGGGGCAATGCTCCTGCTGCCCTTGCGGGAACGCGACGGAACCCAGCGACCGCGCATCTCGCCGCCGGACCAGGCCATTCTTTATGTCGTCATGGCGGCCAATATCCTCTTCTACTCCGTGATCGGGGGTGCTCTGCTGACGCGCTATCTGCTTCCCCTGTATCCGCTGATTCTGCTGCTGTGCGTTTCCACCTTTTACCGCCGTGTGCCGTACTGGTGGGGACTGAGCCTGCTGACTGCGGCCGCTTTTCTCATTGGGCTGTTCGTCAACCCGCCTTACAAGTTCGCCCCCGAAGACAACCTGAACTACGCCGATGTGATCCGCCTGCATCAACAGGCGATCCGGCAGATTGTGACCCACTTTCCCGGGAGCACGATCTTGACCGCCTGGCCGGCCAGCGATGAGCTCACCAAGCCGGAGCTGGGCTACGTGAAAAAGCCGCTGCCGGTCGTTACCGTGGCGAATTTCTCTCTCCCCGAGATAGAGAAGGCGGCTGCCTCTGCTCAGGACTTCAGCGTCGGCTTCGCTTTTTCGACCAAATACGACCCTCCGCGGCTGATGCTCGACCTGGGAGCACGCAACGAGGCCCTGGACACCCGTTTTTTCGATTTCCATCGCGATCTGGCGCCGGGTGCGATTGCTCACCTTCTGGGCGGCCGCATCGTCTGGCGCGACGATCGCCAGGGCGAATGGGCTGCAGTCCTGCACTTCAATCGTCCCCAGGTAGCGAGCTTGCATACAGATCTGGTTACGAGCAGAGAACGATAATCCCCGGAACCGTACCCCCGGAACTATACTGATAGGGTGCTCCCCCGGCATCCAGCATTTTCCCTTCTGCTGTTTAAGAAGGAGCGAAAGCCTTGGCGTCTTTTCCTCAAGAAAAGACGCACTTCACTGCGCCGTCCCGGGCAGCGTAGAAGGGCAAATGCTCTTATGCGCACCATTCTGGTGGTTGTGGCTGTTTTCACGTCCTTTGGGATGATGGCGCAGAGCCCCGCGCCTGAACCTTCGCCTGGACGGCTCATCCTAGTGCTGCCCTTCGACAATCGCAGCGACCAGCCGAACCTGGACTGGATTAGCGAAGCTATCCCGGAAGTGCTGAACCGGCGTCTTGCCTCAGCCGGATTTCTGCCCATCAGCCGCGATGACCGCCTCTATGCACTCGACCACTTGGGGCTGCCCTCCACCTTTCAGCCCTCGCGCGCCAGCGCCATTCGCCTGGCGCAGACGCTGGATGCGGACTACATCATCGTGGGATCATTTTCGACCACCGGCGCCCGCTTTCAGGCCAAGGCCCAGGTCCTGAAGGTGGAGTCGCTGCACATGTCCGCCCCGATTCAGGAAGAGGCGGATATGCCCCACTTGCTGGATGTGCTGAACAGCCTGGCGTGGGGACTGGCGAAGCAACTGGATCCGCAATTCGCCGTGGCCCGCAACACCTTTGTCGCCGCCGGCGCCGGGCTGCGGGTGGACGCCTTTGAGAACTATACCCGCGGGCTGGTGGAGCCCGATCCCGACGAACAGATCCGGCACCTGAAAGAGGCGGTGCGGCTTGACCCCACCTTCTCTCCCGCGCTGCTGGCGCTGGGCAAAGCCTATTTCGCTAATCAGCAATTCGAGCTGGCGGCCACCACCCTGGGACGCCTGCCGCGCAATGACCCCAACGCTCGCGAGGCCGACTTCGATCGCGGCCTGGCTTATTTCTATCTGGGCAGTTACGTCAAGGCGGAAGACGCCTTCGCTTTTGTAAGCAAGCAGCTGCCGCTGCCGGAAGTAGTCAACAACCAGGGTGTAACCGCCAGCCGCCGAGGTCTGGACGCCACCTCCTTTTTCCAACAGGCAGTGGCGGCGGATCCCAATGATCCGGACTATCAGTTCAACCTCGCCGTCGCCTTGAGGCGCAAGAAAGACGTGGCAGGAGCTCAGCGGGCGATCGCACAAACGCTAAAGCTTCGTCCCGCAGATACCGAGGCCGATGCGTTCCAGGCTACTCTCCGCGCTGAGCCGCAGCATCCTTCGGCCCCCGCCGTCGCGCCAAGCAATCGAGTGAATGCAGCCTTTGATCCAACCACGCAGGCTGAGAACCTGCCCCTGGAGCGAATCAAACGGAGCTTCAACGAGGCCTCCTTCCGCCAGGCTGCCCTTGAAATGGAGCAGATGGACGAGGCTCGCCTGGCCACCCTGCCGCCGAAGAAGCACGCGGCCGCGCTTACCGAAGCAGGAATGCGTTTCTTCAACCAGGGGCTGATCCTGGAGGCCGAGCGCGAATTTCAGGCTGCGCTGGTAGCCGACGGCGGCAACGCGGACGCCCATGCCGGGCTGGCGTTGGTGAGGGAGCGAGGGGGAGACATCCAGGAAGCGCACGCGCAGGCAGACGAGTCGGTCAAAATGCAGCCGAACGTGGCGGCTTACCTGGTCTTAGCCCGGCTCGACTTGCAGGCCAACCAAAAAACCGCGGCGGCTGCGGACGTGAGCGAGGCACTCAAGCTGGAACCGCAGAATTCGGCCGCACACGCATTGCGGCAACAGATCGAAAGCAAGGGGCAGCCGGTTCCATGAACCGCCTCCTGCGGGCGTGTTCGGCACTCATTCTGAGCTGCTTCGGAACACTCGCCTGCGTGGCCCAACAAACCCAACAGAAACCGGAAGTGGTGCTGATCCACCTCGACGACACCATTCAGCCCATCAGCGCGGGCTACATGGCGCGAGGGCTGGACTTTGCCGCGGCCCAGCACGCCAGTGCAGTGCTTATCGAGATCAATACACCGGGCGGCCTGCTCGATTCCACGCGCCAGATGGTAAGCAGGATCCTCGCCTCTCCGGTGCCCATCATCGTCTATGTCGCACCCTCCGGAAGCCGGGCCGGATCGGCGGGGTTTTTCCTGCTGGAAGCTGCGGATATAGCCGCGATGGCCCCGGGCAGCAACGCCGGAGCGGCGCATCCCGTGGTCGAGGGAGGAGCCAAGCTCGACGACATCATGAAGCAGAAGCTGGAGAACGATACGGCCGCATTTCTGCGCTCCTATGTCGCTCGCCGGGGACGCAATGTGGCGGCGGCCGAAGACGCAATCCGCGCTTCCAAGTCCTACAGTGACCAGGAGGCTCTGCAACTGAAACTGATCGATTTGGTTGCGCCCAATGACGCCGACCTGCTCAATACCATTGACGGCCGCACCATCACTCGCTTCGACGGTTCCACGATGGTGTTGCACACCCGCGACGCGCGGCTGGTTGCGGTTGAGCCAACCCTGCGGGAGAAAATTCTGGACCGGCTCACCGATCCCAACCTCGCTGTGCTGGTGCTGGTGATCGGCGGATTGCTCATCTACGTGGAGTTCAATACCCCCGGCACCATTATTCCCGGAACCCTGGGCACAATCCTGGTGCTGCTCGCGATCTTTTCCCTGAACCTGCTCCCGGTGCGCTACACCTCGGTGATGCTGCTGGCCGTCCGCTTTTGTATTGTTGATCCTGGAAGCTCATTTCGCCACCCATGGGATTCTGGCTGCAGCAGGCATCGTCGCCCTGGTGATTGGGGCTCTTACGCTGGTAGATGCGCCGATACCCGAGCTGCGAGTGCATCTTGCCACTGCCCTGGGCACTGGCCTCGCCTTCGGTCTAATCACCGTCTTTCTCTTGCGTCTAGCCCTCAAGGCGCGGCGAAACAAGTCACGCATGGGAGCGGACGCCATGATTGGACAGATCGCGGTGGTCACCCAGCCGCTCGCGCCCAGCGGCCAGGTGATAGTGAATGGTGAGCTCTGGCAGGCAGAGTCCGCCACCCCCGCAGCCGCGGGCGAACAGGTGCGGGTGCGCGGGTTGCGCGATCTTACGTTATTAGTGGAGCGGGTTCCCTAGACCTTCACCGGAACCAGCAGCCGCAGGGGCTCCTGTACAATTTAGGTTGAGCGAGGCCCCCACATATGATGGGTATTGGCATTCCAGGCCTGATTATCATTTTTGTTGTTGCCATCTATCTGATCAATTCCATCAAGATTCTCAGAGAGTATGAGCGCGGCGTAGTTTTCCGCCTGGGACGCATTTTGTCCGCGCCCAAGGGTCCGGGTGTCATTTTCATCTTTCGTCCTTTCGATCAGATGGTGCGTGTCTCTCTGCGCCAGGAAGTGCTCGAGGTGCCGCCGCAGGACATCATTACCCGCGACAACGTAACCCTAAAGGTGAACGCAGTCATTACCCTAAAGGTCGTCGACCCATCGCGAGCCGTGATCGAGGTGATGAACTACGTCTACCAGACCTCGCAGTTTGCCCAGACAACCCTGCGCTCGGTGCTGGGTGAAGTAGAGCTGGATGAACTGCTCTCGCACCGGGAAGTACTTAACCAGAGGATCCAAACCATCATCGACCAGCACACCGCGCCTTGGGGAGTAAAGGTAGTGAGCGTCGCGGTGAAGCAGGTGGACTTGCCGGAATCGATGCTGCGCGCCATAGCCAAACAGGCCGAAGCCGAGCGTGAGAAGCGCGCCAAGGTGATTCATGCCGAGGGTGAGTTCAGCGCCGCACAACGCCTGGTGGATGCCGCTGCCCTACTGGCCACCCAGCCCATGACGCTGCAATTACGGTACTTGCAGACGCTGCCAGGATATTGGCGTGGAAAAAAATACGACCATCGTCTTCCCGTTGCCATTGGAGATGATGACTTTATTCAATAAAATGGGAGACATGCGAGTGCCTGCGACGGTTGCCGGCACCCCGAGGTCAAGCCGGAGAAATCGATATGAGATCCCTGCTCGATACAGAAGAGGAAGAAGAAACCACAGCGCGGGAGATTACGCTGAGCACAGCGTCCCTGCTGGGTATTTTCTTTGGCCTGGTGTTGATCTGTGGCGTGTTCTTTGGCTTTGGCTACTCCCTGGGCCGGGGAACGGAACAGGGAGCGCAAGCGGCTAGCCTGGGCACCGGGCACGCTGGCAGCGCCGGCGAATCGGACGACGCAACGCACCGCTGCGAACCAACCCCCAGCGGCACCGGCGGCGCAAGCGCAGGATCACGCTCCTGCAAAAGCCGATGTGCCGGTTGTCGTCAGACATGCAAAAGCTGACGATGCCGAAGACGCGTCCGGAGAGGACACAGCGCCGGCACCGCCCAAGCACGTGAGCCAGGCGCTGGTAGCCGCCGAGTCGGCGCCAGCGCAGCCCAAGCCATCGGCAAGAATAGCGCCCCCGGTTACGGTAGCCGCGCCCGCTGCACCTAGTGCTGCTCCGGCTCCCGGTACCGGTAAGCCGATGGTGCAGATCGCGGCGGTTTCCCGCCAGGAAGATGCCGATGTCCTGGTTTCTGCTCTGCGTCAGCGGGGCTATGGAGTAGTGGTGCGCAACGAGCCTCAGGACAAACTCTTACACGTCCAGGTGGGGCCGTTTGCGGACCGCACGCAGGCTACAGCGATCAAGCAGAAGCTGCTCTCCGACGGTTACAACGCCATCATCAAGCAGTAGGCGCTGGGGTGCCATTCGACCATTTCTAGTTATCAATTCCCTCACGAAGGACGGGTGCCCCACATCTCGCTCATTTTTCGCGAGATGTGGGATTCCACCGAGGCTGTACCATTAAGTGCGTCGGATGAATCGAGAGTGCAGAGCCGATAGGACCAGTGGTATCCCATATCTCCCGAAAAACGAGCGAGATATGGGGCACCCGTCCTTCGTGAGGGAATGAGAGGCAGATATAAACTGGATCATGTCAGTTAGGCGTGAAGTTCTAGTCGTCTCCCCACATCCATTGCGGCAGGGCTGAGGTGATGGCCGCCCGTACCGCTGCGGCAAGCTGCTCGCGGGTGGCAAATTGCTGGGGATAAACAGCCGGGTGAAAGGTCAGGTGCGCGGTTCCGGGCTTGATGCGCAGGCTGCCCTTGGTCATCATGTGCTCCGAACCCCAGATGGAGATGGGGATGATCGGTGCGCCCGACTCCATGGCGAGATAAAACGGCCCCTTTTTGAAAGGCAGCAATCTGCCGTCGCGCGAGCGCGTGCCCTCGGGAAAAGTAGAGATGTTGACCCCGGAAGCCAGCACCTTGTTGGCGAATTGAACGCTTTCCCGCGCCGACTCCAAGCGTCCATCGCGGTCCACCGGGATAAAGCCGGCCAGCCGCATCCCGTAACCCACCAGGGGAATCTTGAGCAGCGACCGCTTGATGAAGAAGGCAGTGCGAAAGGGAAGAAAAGGCAGAATGATCGGCGGATCGAGATTGGAGACGTGATTGGACATGAAAATAGAAGGCTGGGCGGGTATATGCTCGCGGCCTTCTACCTGCACTCGAATGCGCGCCAGCTTCACCCCGGCACGCACGACCCTCATACTCCAACGATAAAGCGGACCGATATCCCCGGTCAGCAACGCCCAGGGAATGCCGATAGCGCCCACGGGCAGGCCAAGAACCACATACGTAACAAGCATGGTGACGGAACTGAGCATGATGAATTACCCGTGACGCAGAATCTCAAACCCGGCTCCGCTGCTCGAGAGACATAGGCAGCTTCTCATAAATGCCATCGAAGCCGCCGTTGGAGAGAATCGCCACCACGTCCCCCGGCTCCAACCGCGGCGTAAGCCCCTGCACGATGGCGTCCGCCGTGGCATAGAAGGTGGCGTCGTGGCCGGCGCTCTCGAGCGCAGCGACCACTTTCTCCGGATGCATTCTCTCCGGCTCGGGAATGCTCTCCTGCTTGAATACTCCGGCGACGACAATACCATCGGCCAGGGCGAGGCTCTCCACCAACTCACGCTCAAAGACATTTCTGCGCAGGGTATTGGAGCGTGGCTCAAGCACTGCCCACAATCTCTGGCCCGGGTACGCGGCGCGCAAGGCTTTCAACGTCTCGCGTATCGCGGTTGGGTGGTGGGCGAAATCATCGACGATGGTCACCCCGTCCACAACCGCGCGCACCTCAAGCCTGCGCTTCACGCTGCGGAAGGTGGCCAGGGCTTCGGCAATTGCAGACGGTTCGATTCCCTGCCCCGCGGCCAGCGCAGCGGCCGCGGTGGCGTTGAGCGCGTTGTGCTCGCCAGGCATGGGCAAGGTTACCTGCAGCCACTCCTGCCCGAAGCGGAAGATCTTCCAACTCGAGTTGCGGCTGTCGTGGGTTAGATGCTTCGATCCGCCAGGTAGAGCCGGGTTTGAACCCGTAGCGCTCGATGGAACAAAATGCGCGCGCAACACATTCATCCACGTTGGCGCTGCCGTCGAAGGCCACCACCCGGCCGCGGCGCGGAACCAGATTCACTAGCCGGCGGAAGGCGGTCTTGACCGCATTGAGATTTTCGTAGATGTCGGCGTGGTCGAACTCCACATGGGTCAGGATCAGGGCATCGGGAAAATAGTGCATGAACTTCGGCCCTTTATCGAAGAAAGCGGTATCGTATTCGTCGCCCTCGAGGATGAACGCCTTGCCCTCGCGCACGCAAAAACTGGTGCCGAAATTTTCTGCGATGCCGCCGATCAGGAAGGATGGCGCCATCTCCTTCTGGCTCCGCGAAGCGACTTCATAGATCCAGGCCAACATGCTGGTGGTGGTGGTTTTCCCGTGGGTTCCCGCAACCACGAGCGACTCCCTTCCGGGAAGAAACTCATGCTGGATGGTCTCGGCCAGAGAGCGAAAAGGGATGCGTTGATCGAGCACGTATTCCAGTTCCAGGTTCCCACGGGAGATCGCGTTGCCCACGATCACCAGGTCCGGACGAGGCGCGAGGTTGGCTTCGCCATAGGGCTCTTTGATCGTTATGCCCAGGGCATGAAGGAGGTCAGACATGGGCGGATAGGCCGCGGCGTCCGAGCCGGTTACGCGATAGCCCCTTGTCTGCAGCATGCCGGCCAGCGACGCCATCGCCGAGCCGCAGATCCCGATCAGATGAATGTGCTTCTCTTGTGCCATAGGATTATTTCTCTGTCGCCCGTTCGAGAAAGCTCAGCAGCGGTGCGCGCACCAGGTCCAACTCGGCTTGGATACCGAAGGCGAGGGTCACATTGCGGCGCGACGCGTGGCCGGAGCGGAGGCCAATCGCGATCGGTCCCTGAAACCAGTCCAACACCCGCAGGATGACGTCGTCTAATATGCTGTTTTTCTGTCCGGGAGCCAAACAGTCCAACATCTCGCCAAAGATGATTCCGGTGACCCCGGCGAATTTTCCTGCCAGAATCATTTGTCGCAGTAGTCGATCTAATTGATAAGGCTTCACGTCGCGGTCCTCCAAGAAGAGGAGTTTGCCTTCTGTCCGCGGCGCGTAGGGAGTGCCCAGCGAGGCCGCCAGCAGCGTGAGACAGCCGCCGTAGAGGACTCCGGTGGCCTTTCCCGGAATCAGGGTGCGCAGGCCCGCAGCCTCGCCCACGAACCAGCGCTCGCCGCCCAGGGCGGCCAGCAGGCTCGGTTCATCGACTCCGTCGGGCACCGAGAAATCGCCGGCGACCATGGGCCCGTGGAAAGACACCAGCCCGATCTGGTCCAATAGCCAGGTCTGCATGCAGGTCATGTCGGAATGGGCGATGAATGGCTTGGGATGCTCCCGCACCAGCCCCAGGTCGAGGCTCTCCAGCAGATAATTGGAACCGTAACCTCCACGGCTACAAAAGATCGCGGCGGCGGCAGGATCGAGGAAGCGCGGCATGCAGATCGTCGAGCCTGGCCTGCGCGCTGCCGGCAAAGTAATGATGGGCCTTGGAGAGCGCTTGCCGGCCCACCGAGGGCACAAAGCCGAGACGGCCCAGGGTTTCGACTCCCTTGGCCAGTCTGTCCGGCTGGGGATAACTGGCGGGCGAGATCACCGACACTCTCGAGCCGCGGCGCACAGCGGGAATCGTGAGGTTGCGGACCTCTAGATTGCGAACATCCAGGCCAGGAACTTTCACCATGCCTCTCCAAAGCAGACCAGCTGCGCCGGACCGGTCAACAGGATTTCGGAGCCTCGCGCATGCCATTCCACGGTTTGCGCTCCCCCGGGCGCGATCACGCGCAACACCGGCGGCGCGGAGCGCAGGGCGATGGCGGCGCTGCCTGCGGCGCAGGTACCGGTACCGGAAGACGAGGTGGGGCCAACGCCGCGCTCATAGATGCGTATTTCGATTTCATCACGTCCGGTCATGCGCACGAATTCCACATTGGTCTGATGGGGAAACTGCGGGTGGCTGCAGATCTCTGCGCCAATCGACTGCCAGGTGTGGCCCTGCACACGAAAGTCCGGCGTATCGACGAAAATGACGAAGTGGGGGTTGCCGGTTGAGACCACAGCGCCCTCGATCCGGGCACCGCCGGCGAGTTGCACATGTCCCGCATGGACTTCAGGGACGCCCATCGAGGAAGCGATGCGAAAATCGGGCCCGGTGCAGGCATCGATGCGGCAGATACGGCGGCCGGCATCGGTTTCGAGGACGATTTCATCGCCCGGGCCGGCCTTGGTCTCGTAGGCTATCCAAGCGGCGACACAGCGAGTTCCATTGCCTGAGATTTCGGCAATCGAGCCATCGGCATTATGCAGGCGGATTTTGCCCTGGCGGTCCCCGTCCCAGGTCAGGAACTCCACCCCATCCGCGCCGATGCCCTGGTTGCGGTGGCAGAGGCGCCGCGTCAGCTCATCCCTGGCCTCGGTGCCCGCTAGCGCCTCCTGCACCACCAGAAAGTCGTTTCCGCAGGCGTGCGCCTTCACAAACGGAATCACTCGTCCTCCGCCCCCCCGGATTTCCTGTGGAGCTGGTTGGCGTTGGCGAACTTCATGCGGCTTTCCTTAATGAAAGCCGCACACGCGGTCGTATCCAGCGCAGCGTACAGGAAATCCGGGGCATCGTGATAGGTGCGCAGTTGGCCGATGACCGGAGAAGCATCCAGATTGAAGTTAAATATGTTCAGGTACATTGCTTGAGCGTGATGCTACCATCGCGCGGCGACGGGTCGGTGTAACCAGTTTTGTTCGTGTCGGCTCTAGTGGGCAAATTGCGAATGGTAGATGCGGGCGCAGGGCTGCCCGGTGGAGCAGATTACGTTGCTCATCTGCAGGCCTTCAGGGTGGCGCTGAATGGCCTGGGAGACTACATCCCCGTCGAATGCGACCACCGTGGATACGCTCCGCGCCGGCGCTTCCAGGGCGCGCTGCCAGGTCAGGTAATCGCCTTCATTCACGATGCGGCGCAATGGAATGGCCGCTTGCTGCACTGCCCCGACATCGCTTGAGACATGCATCAGAATCAAACCGTTCCCCGGGATGCCAAGGAGAGCATTCGCCAATGCTGTTTCAAACGCGAGGCGGCTGCGCGAATTAACGACTGCCTCCTGAAAGACCAAGGGGCGCGCTCGCAGCAGCATTACGCTGTTTGCTACCACCAATAGGAAACTCGCCAGCAACGCGTAGCGCCGCACCCTGTGCAGACGAGAGAGCACCACCGGGATCAAACAAGCCGTAAAGAGGGCAAAGGCGGGCAGCAGCTCCATACCATAACGTGTGTTGTACCAGGAAAAAGGCCGCCAGATGGGAATGAAGATGGGCACCGATCCATACGCCACCGAATAGGCGTAGAAGGGTAGCGGCAACCACAACAACAGCACCGGCCAGATCTGCCGCCGGCGGAAGGCCCACAATGCCGCCAGCGTGCCCGCGGCGCTCAGCCAGCACAGCTGGCGTCCGAACCGTAGGGGCGCCGCGCCCAACTGCGCCGCCTTGAGAAAATACAGCGCCGAGACGCGCAGGTTGTGAACGCCCGGATGGGGCGACGCACCAGGCGGCGTGGTTCTGGCTTCGATGGCGCGGGCCGAGTAAGGACCACGGATAAAATCCAGCGGATCACCGAATTGCTTGGCGTTGTAAGCCAACCACAACGACGGAGCGGCAATCAGCAAGGCGGTAAACAACACCCAGGCACCCGCCTCCGGACCTCTCCAAGTCCATCGGCGGCGAGCAGCAAGCAGCGCAAATGTGGCAAAAAGCCACGCCGCGGCCGCGTACACCCAGCCATCGTAGCGGGTAAAGATCGCGCCCACCAACACCAGCCCGGCGCGGATGAGAAGCTGGGCTGCTGAAGCGCCGCGGGGCGACTCAGTATCCCCCCGGAGCGCACGTTGGTACTGCACGATGAGCAACACAGCCCAGATCATCTCGGCCAGGAAGAGAGGCTCGGTCATGGCCGTGGTGGCCATATAGAGCAGGCCGGGGTTCAGACCATAGAAGGCCACAGCCACGATTGCGGCGGGCATATCCAGCCACATGCGAGCCAGCCGGTAGATCCCGGCACATCCCAGCACATAACTGGGTATGGAAAGGCAGGCTCCGGCCAGACCGCTATGCCACCAACCCATATTCCAGACGAACGGCAAAAGAAGAATGTGCGGGAGGGGCAGCCAGACAGACCCCAGCTGGCGGAAGCCGGGGGTAATGGAATCGAAGACGCGACGGGCAATGTGCAGGTGCGCGACCGCGTCCCCGTAAAGAAGAAGCGTGCCATGGCGGACGCAATAGGCAAGGGCCACGAGGCCCAAGGCCAAAGCGGTCCATGCCACGAACATAGTCTCCCGGCGGATGGCCTCCGCGGCATCGCCCGCGGCGATCGATGGAGCGGCTCGCAACTCAGTCAAGGTGAGAAAGCTCGCGAAAGAGAGCGAAGCGTTGATCGATCTCCTCTCGCGTGAGCGCTTGCACACGCTCTGTACCGAAACGCTCTACCGCAAACGAGCCCATCACGCTGCCATAAAACATAGCGTGTTTAAAAGTCTGCAGTGTCACCTTCGGCTGCGAGGCAAGATACCCGAAGAAACCGCCGGCAAAGGAATCACCCGCACCCGTGGGATCCACGATCTTATCCAGCGGCAGGGCGGGGGCACGGAAAGGCAGACCCGAACCCTTGTTGCTGGCGCCGTCCAGTGGTTGGTCACCGAAGAACGCCGTGGAGCCATACTCGCCGTGCTTGACGATGAGAGCCTTCGGGCCCATGGCGAGGATCTTGCGTGCGGCAAGCACCAGGTTGCTGTTATCGGCCAGTAGCTTAGCCTCTCCGTCGTTGATCAGCAGCGCATCGAGGCCGGTGAGTACTTTGGCCAGGTTCTCCCGGTGGCCGGTAATCCAGTAGTTCATGGTGTCGCCACCTACCATGCGCACCTTTGGCATTTGCCTGCGAACACTGCTTTGCAGCACCGGGTCAATATTGGCCAGAAACAGGAAGTCACTATCCTGGTAAACAGCCGGCACTTTGGGGGAGAAGCTCTCGAAGACATTGAGGTCGGTCTTCAGGGTCTGCGCCTCGTTCAGGTTCTTCATGTAGGAGCCAGTCCAGTGAAAGCTCTTGCCTGCGGTGTGTTCCAGGCCCTGGGTGTCGACTCCGTGGCTGGTGAGCACGGCCTCGTTTTCGGAGGTGAAGTCTTCGCCCACCACGGCGATCACGCGCACGCTGGTAAAGTAGCTCGCGGCCAGCGCGAAATAAGTTGCCGCGCCGCCCAGACACCGGTCGCGCCGGCCCTCCGGGGTCTCGATGCTGTCAAATGCAACACTGCCTACGACAAGAATGGACATGGGTTCTTTCTGCTTCAGAGTCTTCCCCGGAAGACTCACCGGCTATGTTTTTCGAATGTACTTGCCCAACAATAGAGCCAGCTTCTCGCGGATCGCTTCTGGAATAGCTTCCGGACTGGTAAGGATAGCGAACTGCAATGCGGTTGCGCAGGCGCAGGTGCGCTCTCGAGGCATAGCTGCAACCGTGGCGCGTACCGCTTTGGCGGCGTTGGCCGAATTCTGATGGAGCACGGCGACTACCTGATCGACGGTGACGGCGTCGTGCCCATCGTGCCAGCAATCGTAGTCAGTAACCATGGCCATGGTTGCGTAGCAGATCTCTGCTTCGCGGGCCAGCTTGGCCTCCTGCAAATTGGTCATGCCGATAATATCGGCGCCCCAGCTGCGATAGAGATTCGATTCGGCGCGGGTGGAAAACTGCGGGCCTTCCATGCACACATAAACGCCGCCCCGTTTGGCGACGACGCCGGCGCTTTCCGCACCCTGGTGGATGGCTTTGGAGACCGTCGCGCAGACCGGATCGCCAAACGCCACGTGCCCCACGATTCCGTTCCCAAAAAAGGTGGAGGGACGCTGCGAAGTGCGATCGATGAACTGATCGGGAACCACAAACTCGGTAGGCTTATGCTCCAGCTTGAGCGAACCGACGGCGGAGACGGAGATGATCCGTTCCACTCCGAGCTTTTTCATGGCGAAGATATTGGCGCGGAAGTTCAGCTCCGTGGGCAGGATGCGATGGCCCCGGCCGTGGCGGGCCAGAAAAGCCACCTTCCGCCCTTCCAACTCGCCGGCTACGAATGCATCTGAGGGATCGCCAAATGGCGTGCTTACCTCAATCTGGTGAGGATTGCTCAGGCCGGGCATGGTGTAGAGCCCACTGCCGCCTATGATTCCGATTTCCGCCTGCTGCAAACCCGGCTCCGCACGCGCCCTGACCCGGTTCGCGTCTCTGGGGAATAAATTGAGATTCCCCTCAAGTATACAGGGGGCCAGGAGAGAAACCGCTAGTGCAACAGGGATGCCTTCATCAGGCCGCAGCCGGCCATCATCCGCGTCAGGTGCGTGGTCAGTTCGTCGGGCGGAGGGGCGGCGTGGGCTGCTTCCTGCGTTTCCTCGCTCTGCTGCGCTCCGAAAAAGAGGAACTGCAGCTTGCGCGCCGTGGTGAGATCGAAACTCTCGCTCACGAACACCTGGTTGCCTTGGCGGACAATCAACACCGGCCCTTCACTCGCGCTGTAAACCTGCTCAGTAGAAGTAGATTCCGATGCCGGATCGCGCGCCACACCAGAATATTTCTTGCTCAACTCACGCCCGTAAAGCTTGGCAAATTCCGCCGCCGCGGCTTCGCTTCGCCACGCCGAAAGATAAAGCAGCGCCACCGAAGAGGTTGCTGCCTGCTCCTCAGCCGTACGCGCCTTACGGCTTTGCACTGCGTAGTAGAGGCCACCCTTCCATTGCGGCGTGAGCATCGCAGCTTCCTCCGGACCACCGAAAAGCTCGGTCAAAATGCGCACATCGAGCTCGCCCATCACGCCGATGTCGTAGGGCTGGTAGTCAGCTTCCAGCAATCCGTGCACGTCCGGCATGCGCAGCAGGGGAACCGTCGCCTTCCGTTCGTAGGCGCGCGGGTTCATGATCTCGTAACTGGTCGAGGGCGGACGGTCCAAAACCCCGGCAAAGGCATATTGCGCGCCCTTATCCTTCAACAGCCTTTGCTCAAATCCCAGACCGTCCTTATAGGGAAAAAGAAGTGATTGCTGCAACAGCAGAGGCGCCCGAGCCATGACCGGCGAACTGTCTGTCGTGTCCGTGTCGTCTTTTGGAGTGCGCATCACGTCCGGCAGGATCAGCAGGCTCTTGCCTGCAGGCTTCAAGCTGTAGTCCATATAGACTGCCATGGCCTGCCCTTCAAGGACCGCATCGCGGGCCGTATCCCGCTCGTCGATCTCCAGGCGCTGATTGTCTTCGGTAACGTTCTTGGAAATCGTATCCGGATCTTCCGGCTCCCATTTCTCCAGATCCGTATACTGGTCCTGCAACGCATGGGTCAGCTCATGCGCCATGACCGGCTTCTGATCTTCCGGCGAAACCCAGTCCACTAAGTTCATCGTCTTGGTCTTGTTGTCGTAATAGCCGGCAATCTGTTCCTTTAGCAGGCTCACCAGGAAGGGCTGCAACTGAAAATCGCGGTCAAGCAGGCCAAACTTCTTGAGCACGATCTCTTCGCGCTGCATGCGTTTGGCATCCTTGTCGTCGTGAAACTTGTCCAGAATGTACTTTTCTACCTGCTCCCGGGTGATGATCCGTTTTTTAACCTCATGGTGGACCGGCAGCCGGGTGTCATCACTGGCGAAGGTAAGGATTTGATTCAGCGAACGAAAGAGCTCCTTGGCCTGCTCCGGGGTGATGCGGGTTTCCTTCTGCGCCTGGGGCGTCGGCGTCTGCGAGCCCGGCACGGTGTCCTGGGAGAAGGCATACCCCGTCAAGGAGGTTAAGACCAGCGCTGCCGCGAGGGGAGCGCACGACTTCCTGCAGATAAGCTTCATTCTTAGTCCTTTTCCGATCTGGGCCTTGGGCTGCGCCGCACTCGCTCTGCTGCAAGGCTATAATTTTATTGTGCTTTCTGCTATGAACCAGCCCCAACCCAATCCAGTAGCCGACCCGCTCACCGCTCCCGGGGCAGTCCAAGAGTCCGGCCCCAACCCCGTCGACACTGTTTTGTTCGCCGCACTCCGACCGCAAGAGGCTTTGCTCGAGCCCGCCCTACACTGCGGCACGTTGACGCCCCGTGTCTTTGACGGTCTGGCGGCGAGATGGATTCCCTACTACATTCCGCCGGGGTCAGCGACCTAGGCTGGCGGGGCAAGATTCTGGTAACCGGCAGCGACCGCCTGCGCTGGCTGAACGGCATGGTTTCAAATACGGTGCAGTCGCTCCCCGAAGGAGAGGGGAATTACAGCTTTCTGTTGAGCGTACAAGGGCGTATCCAGGGGGACTGCTATGTTTACCGGCGATCCGGCGATCTGCTGCTGGATACAGGCTTTGACCAGATCCCCGCCCTGATGCGTCATCTCGATCACTTCATCATAATGGACGATGTTGAGCTGGCAGATGTTAGCCAGCAATGGACCGCCTTGTCGCTGGCCGGACCGGGTGCGGCCCGGGTGCTGGCAACGCTCGGCTTCTCACCGACGGCTCCCGGCGTAGAAAATCCGCGCATGAATTCGGCCCGGATCGGCGAGGTGCCCTGCACCATCATCGAGGCTTACCACGCGGCCGTTCCCCGCTTCGAGCTATGGTTTGCCCCGGAGCATGTGCTTGCCGTCTGGGAGACGCTGCAGGCTGCCGGCGCCACTCCATGCGGGCTCGAAGCCATGGAAACTCTGCGCGTGCTGGAGGCAACTCCGCTCTACGGTATCGACCTGAATGATCGCGACCTGCCGCAGGAAACGGCCCAGGCGCGCGCGCTTAACTTCAGCAAGGGTTGCTACCTGGGCCAGGAAATCGTGGAACGCATTCGTTCCCGGGGGAAAGTGAACCGCCAGTTCCGGCAATTTGCACTGCACGGCGGCCAGCCTCCCCAGTTGCCAATCGAATTGAGGAGTGGCGAACAATCCGTAGGCCGGGTAACCAGTACCGCATCGTTATCGAGCGCCGGCCTGCCGCAAATGCTCCCCGGATTTCCTGCGGAGCTTCGTGGCGTTGTCGAGCATCATGCGGCTTTCCTTACTGAAAGCCGCAGAGGCGGTCGTGTCCAAGGCAGCGTACAGGAAATCCGGGTCGCGCTGGGTTTTATCCGCATCGAAGTAGTGGAACGCAATGCCGAGATCACCTATGACGGAGGGGTGGCAACCGCGCTGGCCGCGCCGCCCGTGATCACCGGGGCCTCACCCAGCTAGCAGAACCGAACCCGAGCCTGCCGGACAAGAGTCAATGTCAATGAGTATCAGGCAGCGTTACAAACATGATTGGAAGAGACTATGCGCGATAAAGAACCGCAATTCACCGTAACCGATCGCCGCAAGTTCACCGCCGAAGGCGAGTTGCGCGAAGGAACGGCCAGCGAGAGCAGCGCGTCGCCAGCCGTCGCTGAGCGAGCCAAGCCGCCTGTGAACCCGCAGGCAGCCGTTACCGCCCAGGCGGTGCATGCCGGTTTGGATGAGCCGGATGCGCTAGCGTTGGACGAAGAGGAAATCATCCCGGAGCCCACCGCGGCAGAATCGGCGCAGCAGCGCCAGGATTACCATGCCTCGGCGCGCCGCCTCGACGATATGTTTCTCAAGGCCAATCCAGGCCAACCTGCCGTACCCGCGATGAACTTCGATCGCCTGGTGCAGTCGCTCTACATGACGGCGGCGGTGCAGATGGGCGCCGGCTCTGCACCCAACGAGCAGCCCCGCATCGACATCCTGGGAGCACGGCAAAGCATTGACATGCTCAGCGTGCTGGATGAAAAGACCAAGGGCAATCTTACCGAGCAGGAGAAGCGGTTGTTACAGAATGCGCTCTTCGATCTGCGCATGTCGTTTCTCGAGATCACGAATGCCATTGCCAGTTCTGCCCAGCGGCCTCCGCAAGCAGGCAAACTCCACTAGAGCTTTTCTGGGAGCGTCTCATACAGCCAGCAGAGATCACTATTCTTGGTAGTGGCACCTCAATGGGTGTGCCGACCCTGGGCTGCACCTGCCGGGTTTGCACCTCTACAGACCCGCGCGATCGCCGTACACGGCCCTCCATCGCGGTCACCTGGGCTGGACATCGAGTGCTGATCGACACTGGACCGGACTTTCGCATGCAGGCCTTGCGTGAGGGCATCGATCATGTCGACGCAGTGCTCTATACCCACTCCCATGCCGACCACGTCCTTGGCCTGGACGATTTGCGGCCGCTCAGCTTCAAGCACAAGAGCAAAATCCCGCTGTATGCCGATGACGACGCAGCCAAAGTGATTGAACGCATATTTGATTACACCTTCGATCCCAAATCCCCATATCCAACCCGTGCCAGGGTGGAAATGCATCGCTTGGGGACTTCCGTGGAGGTCGAGGGCGCGGTCTTCCAGCGCGTTCCGCTCACTCATGGCAGGCTTGAAGTCGCGGGCTTCCGCTTTGGCAACGCCGCTTACTTGACCGACATGAACGACATCCCGGAGAGCAGCCTGGCGCTGCTTGAAAACCTGGATGTGGTTATTCTCGATGCTCTGCGCAAGACGCCGCACTCCAGCCATGCGACCCTGGAACAGGCGGTTGGATTCGTGGCCCGCATGCAACCACGGCGCGCGTTCTTTACCCACATGTCCCACGATCTGCTGCACGCCGAAACCAACAACGAGCTTCCAGAGCACATCCAACTCGCTTACGACGGGTTGCGCATTCCTTTCGAGATTTGACCATGCACGTCTTCCGCAACCTCGGTGAGATCCCCCAAGACTTCGGGAGCACGGTGGTCAGCATTGGGAACTTCGACGGGGTCCATCTTGGCCATCAGTTCATTCTGGGGCAGCTCAGGCAAAGCGCCGCGGCGCGATCAGCGCGCTCGATAGCGGTTACATTTGATCCCCATCCGTTGCGTTTTCTGCGGCCCGAGACCTGCCCTAAGCTCATTACGCCCTTGGAGACGCGGCTTGAGCTGTTGGGAGACGCCCGCGTGGACGCTGTCCTGGTGCTGGATTTCACTGCTGAGCTCTCGCGCATGCGGGCCTCTGAATTCGTCACAACCATCGTGCGTAATGCGTTGCGAGCGGTCGAGATCCATGAAGGAACAAATTTCCGTTTTGGCTACCGCGCGGAAGGCGGCACCGGAGACCTGAGCGAATTAGGCCGCACGCTTGGTTTCGAGGTGGTGATCCACGGTGCGTGCCAGGTGAGAGGATTGACCGTTTCCAGCAGCAAGATCAGGGAATTGCTTTCCCGGGGCGAGCTGCGCACTGCGCGTACGTTGCTGGGGCATGGTTTCTTTATTGATTCCACGCCCGCCCGTGGACGCGGAATCGGTGGGACGCTCACGGTTCCCACCATCAACCTGGCACCATATCACGAGTTGCTGCCGCCGAACGGCGTATACATCACGCAGTTACGTGTCGCTGGAGAATGGTTCGATGCGGTAACCAACGTGGGCAACCGCCCAACCTTCGGCGCAGATTCCTTTGCGGTGGAATCGCATCTGCTGAATTTTCACCCGCTTGCTCTATCGGAACAGACGCCCTTGAGGCTTCTCTTCCACCGCCGGCTTCGTGAAGAGCGGCGCTGGCCCTCTCCCGAGGCATTGAAGGAGCAGATCATGCGCGATGTCGCCCAGGCGAAGCGCTATCTGCACCTGATGCGCCTGATGGGGAAAGCGACACTCCCCGATCCCACTGTAGGCAGCTAAAAGAGCCCCGTGGCCTTGGACGGGTGCCCCACGTTCGCCTCAGCGTACGTGGGGCACCCGTCCAGTTCCTAATGGGTTTTGCTAAGGAGACAGAGCCCTACTGCGGGGTGGGTACTGCTGCGGGCTTGCTTGCCGGCCGGGTTGTGCTCGTCTTCAGGGCTACATTGGTCGATGGCAGCGGGCGTACATCTCCGGCAAAGTGTTCGTTGGGCCGGTCGGCGATCGCCACCTTCATGAAGTCCATCCACAGCGGAAGTGCCGCGTGGCCGCCACTCTCTTTATCCCCTATCGACTGTCGGTTGTCGTAGCCAACCCAAACCCCGCAGGTGATGGAGGGAGAGAAGCCGATGAACCAGGCGTCGTTGAAGTCGCTGGTCGTCCCTGTCTTGCCGCCCAGCGGATGATTGAGTACCCCGGCCGCCGCGGCTGTGCCCCCCGGTTGCATGACCGACTTGAAAAAAGTCATCATGATGCGCGCTGTCTTCATGCTGGTGGACTCGGTCACATTCGCCGGGCTCTCGGAAAGCGTGAGCCCATCCGCGTTGGTTACCTTGCGAATGAGATGCGGCCCGAGGCGCACCCCGTCATTGGGAAAGCTGCTGTAAGCAGCCACCTGCTCCTGCAGCGTAGCCTCAACCGAACCCAACGCCACGGGGAGAAAGGGTGGAATATTGCTGCTCAGGCCAAACTGGTGCGCCGTAGCGATCACCTTGCGTATACCGACACGTTCCGCGAGCTTGACTGCCGGGATGTTTCGCGAATCGGCAAAGGCATGCACCAGCGACACCGGACCTTCGAAGGTGTCGTCGTAGTTGTGCGGCGTGTAAGGACCAACGGCGGTCGAAAACGTAACCGGAGCATCGACAATACTCTCGTCCGGACGTGCGCCTGCATCCACCGCAGCGGCATAGACGTAGGGTTTGAAGGAAGACCCCGTCTGCCGCTCGGCCTGCGTGGCGCGGTTGAACTGCGACAGATTGAAGTCGCGTCCGCCGACCATCGCTAATACTTCGCCGGAGGTATTATCCACCGCCATCAGCGATCCCTGAATACCGGAATCCTGCTCCAGCACGGCATGCAGCACCAGGTTGGAATCGTTTGAGGCCACAATGTGCACGTAGATAATGTCGCCCGGCTTAAGAAAGTTCTCCGCGTCCCGCTGCTTGGTCCAGGCAAAATCGTCGGGACCTAAGATCACCTGCTGCTGCCCAATGCGCGCCGTCACCTGGTACGGCAACACATTCGTGACCAGGGCGTGCATGTACGATCCCGGCGCGGTCGGTTGACGCCAATCGGGATGACGGAAATCGTCCAGCGACCCGCCGGCCGCGACCACATTGAGCAGGTTGCCCTTCCATCCATGACGCCGTTCCAGTGCGGCTAATCCATCGAGCACAGCGGAATTGGCTGTCTGCTGCAAATCCAGATCCAGAGTGGTGTAAACCCGTAGCCCATCCTCATGTACCTGCTCACTGCCAAACTGACGTTCCAGTTCTCGGCGCACGTCTTCCACGAACCAGGGAGCGATGCTGTTCGAGGGAGGCTCAATATGCAAACCCAGCGGTGCAGCCTTGGCGGCATTGGCCTGGGCATTGGTGATCACTCCGTCTTCCAGCATGGAGTTGATGACCATATTCCGGCGGCGGAAGGCGCGGTCCGGGTTCGCGATGGGAGAATACGCGGTCGGGCTCTTAGGCAAAGCGGCCAGCAACGCCGCTTCCGGCAGCGTGAGGTCACGCGCGTGTTTGCTGAAGTAGTATTCCGATCCAGCCTCGAATCCATAAACACCCTGACCTAGATAGATCTGGTTGGCGTAAAGGGTGAAAATCTGCTCCTTGGTTAACGCATGCTCGATTTGAATGGAGAGAAAGATCTCCTGCAGCTTGCGACCGAAGGTTTGTTGGCTGGAGAGAAAAAGGTTTTTTGCCAGTTGCATGGTCAGGGTGGAGGCGCCCTGGGTGCGGCCATTCGAGGTCAGATCGTGATAAGCCGCGCCCAGCACGCGAAAGATGTTCACTCCCCAATGGCTCTCAAAGTTTTTATCCTCGATCGATATCACGGCCTGGCGCAGCACGGGAGGAAGCGCTTCATAGGGGACCACGATGCGCCGCTCCAGGGCAAAGGATCCAAAGACGCGACCGTGGACGTCGAGCAGGTCGGTGGCGGTGATAGGACGGTATTTTTCCAGGTCCGCGATTTGCGGCAAGTCGACGGAGTACACCAGCATGAGGCCGGTCAACGATCCGGCGATGATGGCGAGAGCCAGCAGCGCGAAAAAGGTTATGCTACCTGCCAACTTCATAGGCACCGATGCGGACGTGCCCGGCGCACCGGGCGGACGAAAGCGATCAGCGCCCGAAGATGGAGCTTGCCCAATCAATGATAGATCCGGACTATGCGGTCTTCTGTTTCAGGATATCGAGCGCCTTGGTCAATTGATCATCCGACTTAGGAGTTTTCGCCTCGCCCGCCTGGTCATCATTCTCCTGGCTGGCGGCGACCACGACATTCGGCGTCACCGCCTCGTCCTGAATCTTTTTGCCCAGCGGCGAAGCATACTTGGCGACGGAAAGGATCAGCGCAGCACCATCGGGAAGTTCCATGGTCTTTTGCACGGAGCCTTCACCGAAGGTTCTGTCTCCCACCACGTCGGCGCGCTTGTTATCGAGAACCGCCGCGGCGACAATCTCTCCCGGTCCGGAGGTGCCATGGTTCACCAGGACCACCAGGGGAGCTCCGGTAATGAACTTGGAGGTGTCGGCGTTAAAGGCCTCGTAGGTATATTTCTGTCCGGAGAGGGTGGCAATGGTTCCCGACTCCAGGAAGAAATTGGCCAGGCGCACGCCTTGCTCCTCGTCCCCTTCGGCAACGTCACGCAGATCCAGCAAAATTTTCTTATTGCCGTTCTTCTGCATGGCCTTCAGGCGGCTGGCAATCTCCGACACCCGCTCTTTGCTAAGCACTCCCGGCTTGAGGTAAAGGATGCTGCTGCTCTCATACTGCGTCTCTGCCAGCGGAGGAGCTGCGGACACGGTGCGGGTAAGGGTGATCTTGTCCGGCTCCGCCTTGCGCGGGCGAACCAGCGAGAAGGTCACCGTGCTTCCCGGCTTGCCCTCGAGCAGCAGGCGGATCATCACCAGCGACATCTCCCGGGTCGAATGTCCCTCGATGGCCTCGACGATATCCCCGTCTTCGATTTGTTCTTTTTCCGCCGGGCTTCCGGGCTCCACGGAAACCACGGTCGCGTATCCATAGCGCTTGGAGATATTCAATCCAACCTGTGCCGAGCCCTCGTTGCCATGCTGCTTAAATGCCTTGTATTCGTCCGGGGTCAGGTAGCTGGAGTCTGGATCGAGTGACTCGAGCAGCCCGTGTAAGGCGCCGACGGTGACTTTCGTCATGTTGGGATCGGAGACGTAGTCGGTCTGAACCTTCTTCAGAACCTCGCTGTAGACCTCCATCTCCGGGTAAGCGCCATCCTGCTGCGAATCCGCGCGCACACGGCTCGGGCCTAATCCACCGAGGAAGACCAACGCCACCAACAAGATCGATACACCAAACACGGCACGGGTAAAGGTTCGGGACATAGCTCCACTTTGGACCAAAAGTATGGTCTAAACAAATAATACTACTGGGTTAGACGCAGCCAGGAACCAATCGGGAGACTATACGGGAGGGATTTTGGTGGCGGCGGGCCGGATCGAACGGCCGACCTACGGGTTATGAGTCCGTCGCTCTAACCATCTGAGCTACGCCGCCCCATGTTGATTCTACAACAGTTGCGCTTCGGTCTGATTGGTTGGCCTGAGCGACTATCTGCCAAAAAGCCCGATCAGTTTTCCCACGCGAGTGCCGAGATCCGTGGCACTGACTCCAAATTATCATCAAGGGTGAAACACAGGCTGTAAGGTTCGAGCTTCGTCCATTTGTCAGCTGCCTAGGCTCTACCGGTCCCAGCAAATTATCGAGTCATCGTCAGCGCAACTGGAACCGTGTCGGTGTGGGGGGGCAGGCACACGCGGTCATTGCACGATTGATAGCGCACCAGGACCCTCAAAGTTCCCGGACCCGGACTCGCATCCGTGGCCAATTGCAGATGCAGGGTGAAGTCGGCGGACCCTTCAAAAAATCCTACCGGCTTCTGAAAGACCGAATCGGGGAGAACCTTCGGTTTTCCCTCTTCGACGCGGATCAAATCGGCGGGGTCGCCATCGGTCAAAGCAATCTCCGTAGCAACAGGTCCGTCCTGCGGCTCTTCCAGCGCATACAGGTGCCATCCCGAATCAATCTGGCCGGTGATGCTGACCGTAAACTTCGCTCCCGCCTTCACGGCTTTGGCGGGTGCGGTTTTCACATGCCATTGAACCGGCGGTTTCGCGGCTGCGTGTGCGGCGGGATTGACCGCGAGGGGCAGTACTGCGAGGAGAAAGTATACCGGCCGCGGAGATCTCATGCTACTCGGCTTCTTTCTGCTGTTGGCTCACCGGTATAAAGGCGGCCTGAAGCACGCGGTGGCTCACTGAGTCCTGCACCCATGCCGCGATCGCGAGATGGCTCGGCCGAATGGTCGTGTCTTTGCTGATGAACGTGATCTTGCCGAACCTGTCGTTGTGTTGCTCGTAATCGTCCAGATAGGTGCGAAGCGCGCCGCTGATCGCCACCGGATCGAATGAGGCATCCAGGCTGAAGTTGTCGCCAGCCGTAACGCGAAAGCCGGAGTCTGCGGGTTTTGCCAGTGAGCGGACGACCATCCGATGGAAGCGAATGCCGTTCTCGCCACTGTAGCGAATCTCGTCCTCGACTAATGCGAAGTTGACCACCAGTTGGGGCTCGGCGGGAGCTGCCGCAGCTGGCATCGCATCAGCGGGCGGAGTCTTCGTGTCTGCCTTCGGCGCAGCTGTGGCTGGCTCGTCGGACTTTGGTTTGGCGGCGATCATCTTCGCAACCTCGCCGGTGTTGGGTAGCTGCCCGATCGCATGAGCATGGATCAAATGGGACACGCCGCCCGATGCGGCGTCAGCGGAAAGCTTCAGCTCCACGCCGCTGGGCAGCGACGCGTAAGCTTCGACCAGCTTCGCAAGCTTGTCGTGGAGCTCCCGGCTTCCGTCGCGGTTGGCGCCATAAAGGTTCTGCACCACACCATCGATGACAAACGTAGGAGTGCCCCCGATGTCATATAACAGTCTCCTGGCGACAGAATCGGGATTGGCCAGCGGATCCGGATCAGGGATATGCTCATCAAAGGACAGCGCGACGACCTCGCTTCGCGGATATGCATCGAGCACCGCATCGATGGAAAGATCTGCGCCAACGCAGGGACTGCAAGCGGAACCCGTAAAGAGTTCCAGAAGCACGGTGCGATGGACATCCTTTGTTGAAGGCTTGCCGGCCGGAAAAGGCGATGGAAAGAGCTGCGCATAACGCGCGTCCATCTCGGCGTCGAAGCCCTCTTCGCTGCCGCCGTGGGCTTCGCGGTAGAGCTCCATCATCTTCTTACGGTCCTCGGTCGAGATCGCACCCACCAGTAGGGCCCGCTCGAAGGATTCGAGAGCCAGCCCATCCTTATGATCGAGCAGCGCCAGGCGGCCTCGCTGGGAGTTCACATCGTCGACCAGCGGATCGAGGGTGAAGGCCTCCGAAATCAAAGCGGAAGCCTGGGTCGACTTGCCTTCGCGAAGGTAGACGTCGCCAAGCACTGCCAGCGCATCGGCGCGGGCGGTCAGGTAACGCTTATGAAGGGCCTCGGGCTTGGGAGGAGTCTCCTTGTACTTCGCGTAGCTTGCCAGCGTGTCCTTGTCATAGGAGGCCTCGCTGAGATGGGCGACTTCCCCTTTCGCGAACTTTTCGGCCAGCTTCAGATCGACACCGTTGGTTCCGGCCTCTGCCAGAACCCCTGCAACGTATCCCTTCCCCGAGCCCTTCACCGTGAGCTTTGCTTGCTTCTCGATTTCAACCGTGCGCTCCGGGAAGTTATCGAGCAGGATTTTGAGGATCTCGCTTTGAGCGTCGCTCACCCCCGGGCTCTTTGGATACTCCTTGACGAAACTGCGCATCGCAGCAAGGCGCTTCTCAGGGTCGACGACTGCCTGGGCGGCCTTGTAGGCTCGCACGTCCGCCGGAAGCTGCTTTTTGACCGGCGCCGAGTCGCTCGCCTGGGCCTGAGAGAAACTGGCAGGAACCACGATCAGTAGAAGACAAAGCAGCCGCCACGGAGCCCTCTGAGGTCGATTCAACATGATGAACACGTCCACTCGGCGAAAGAAGAGAATCGTGCGCTAGTATAGCCCGGAAATTCTCTCAGCCGCGGCCGACTCTTGTCCACTACAAGATGAGCCTATAGTCGCGGATTGATTCCAATACGAGATGAGCCTGAAGGGTCGGTCATGCTGAAGATTGAAGATCAGCGTGCTCCAAGCCAAGAAGTTGAATTTGGAGCGATGGAAGTAGTCCAATTAGTCCGTTAACCTACTTGCTCACGGAGCGGTTTACTGGCGACCACGATACGCAATGGTGGAAAAGTGTAGAGTGGATTTCCCCAGCGCCTTAAAACCAGCAGACCCGCCGTTTGAAGTTGCGCAGCGTATTCCCCGGTGAGCTTGTAGTCGGAGAGGATCGCCTGGCCTCCAGGCTTCAACACCCGGACAATCTGCTCCACCGCGCGGCGGCGGGTTTCGCGATCATAAATGTTGTGCAGGCAAAGATTGGAAAGGATGAGGTCGAAGCTTCCGTCTGGAAACGGCATCTCCTGCGCGGGAACGCTTAGTAACGTGCAGCGATCGCTGATCCCTTCCAGCTCCAGGTTGTGTAGCGTAGCGGCTTCGGAATTGCCGCCCATGTCCACATTGGACCAGATATCGATGCCAGTGGCTTTTCCGCCGCCGACCAGTAGTTTTGCTGCTCCCGCCAACAGCAGGCCGCGGCCACAACCGACGTCCAGCACCTGTTCGTCACCGCGCCATTTGTGCAGCGAAAGCATCCGATCGCGATGATGGTATTTGCCGACTTTTACATAGAAGAGGAAGAGGAGCCCTTCCAGCACCAGCAAGGTACCCGTCCCCAGGAGCATTGGGCGGGGTAGGAAAACTGCCTGCCCGAGGTGAATTTGGCGTGGCCCGAAAATTCCGACAAGAAGGCAAGCCGCGCCGATGAGAAAGAGATTGCGCAAAACGTTGGGAGCGTCTACCCCGTAATCAGGCTTATTGCTCTGGCCAATTGCCACCCCAGCCTCCACAGGCGCGATCCATGCGCCGGTTATCGATCGAACTCAGTTTCCATCGGCTTTACGAATGTCCGTCTTGCTGAAATCCATTCCCTTGAACAAGAGAGGTTCGCCGGTCGCCTTCGCCAAGGCGTAGGCGAAGCAGTCGCCAAAGTTCAATTGTGCAGGATGCCTTCCCTTGCCGAAATCGAGGAATGCTTGCCGGGCTAGATGCGCCTGCTCAACTGTAACCACTTCAATAACGATTTCGGCGCGCCTAAAAAACATATCAAGCTGGCGTCCGGCCTCCGGGCCCAATTGACCCTCTATCACCGTGAAAAGCTCAACAAAGTTGGCCGCACTGATGCGGCAACGGTCAGCGTCATGAATCATCTGAAGAAAGTGGTCGCCCTCCGGTTCTTCAAAGAAGATGGCGCTCACCGCGGACGTGTCCAGAATCATTTCGGAAGACCACGTTCGTCGTACAGGAATTCCGCGTGATCGAGATAAGTACCCTTCATGGACCCGGCGGCACGTTGTGCAATGGAGCGCAGTTCCTCCACCGAGGCCTTGCGCTGGCGGCTTGGCAGGCGCTCGAAGCTTTCCCGCAGAGCTTCGGTTACGACACGAGTCATGGTTTCCCCAGTTTCCTGGGCTATGGCTGCGGCGAGACGGTGAGCCTCCGGATCTTTTATGTTGAGCGTGCGCATAGTCGCTTTCTGTAAATAATCCTTCTTTCTACCATTCTACCTTAATTGGAGTCTAAGCCGGGTAAACTGCAGGACGGCTTTACACTTGCGTCTAGATAAATGGGTGCTTACATGTCTTCTTTCCAACCCGGAGCGGCCACCGGCCTGCGCATCGTGCGCAGCGGTGAGCTGGACAGCAACACTCCGCAGACCCCTGGGATGACCCGGGCCGAGGCCATCTCTTACGCCCGAGTCGGCGCGCAGAAGCTTTGGGCAGGCACGGTCGTCGTCCACCCCAACGCGAAGACCGGTCCTCATCACCACGGAGAGCTGGAGACGGTCATCTACATCGTGCGCGGCCGCGCCCGGTTCCGCTGGGGAGAGCATCTCGAATTTGTCGATGAGGCCGGACCGGGCGATTTTGTCTATGTCCCTCCCTTTGCGCCCCATCAAGAGCTGAACGCACGCAAGGACCAACCGGTGGAAGCCGTCATCGTCCGCAGCGGCCAGGAGCCAGTCGTCGTCAACCTCGATATCCCCAGCCCCGAAGACGAGACAGACGCACTGGGAACCGACCCGTTCCACTCGGGCGCATCATGAGTGACCGCGTTGTGGCGGTCATTCCGGCCCGCCTCGCTTCCAGCCGGCTGCCGGGCAAGGTTCTCCGCCCCATCGCCGGCGTCCCCATGCTCGGCTGGGTTTATCGGGCTGCGCGTGCCTGCCCCCAGCTCGACCAGGTGTTGATTGCCACCGATTCCCAGGAGGTAGTTGCGTACGCCGATTCACAGGGCTGGCCGAGTGTCATGACCTCGCCTGAACTGGCCAGCGGGACAGACCGGGTCCAGGCCGTGGCGGCGATGGTCGATGCCGATATCTACGTCAATATCCAGGGAGACGAACCGCTGCTTCGCCCGGAGCACATCGATGCCCTTCTCTGGCCCTTCTCCCGAACCGATGCTGGGGTTACTACGCTTTCAACCCCTTGCGCGCCCGAACAGCTCGACGATCCCAATGCCGTAAAGGTGGTCACGGCCAACAACGGTAGAGCGCTCTACTTCTCTCGCGCTACGATCCCGTACCAGAGGGGCATTCCACTCCACCCGCGCAAACACCTCGGCCTCTACGCTTACCGCAAGGCTGCCCTGCGCCGCTTCGCGGAGTTACCGCCAAGCCCTCTTGAATCAGCTGAACGGCTGGAACAGTTACGCTGGCTTGAGGAGGGAATTAGCATCCACGTGGTGCCCACTCCCTTTGACACCATCGGGGTCGATACCGAGGAGGATCTGGTAGCCGCTGAGAAGATACTGCGGCAGCGGGCCCCGTGAGTGTGGTGCGGGATCTGCTGATCGGTTAAGAAAGAGCTTTGGATGGGCTTCGCCCGGATTTCCAGGAAACCTTGGCACCCGTCCAGTTCCTAAGCATCAGGATCTGATACCGAGGAGTACAGGTTGGCTGTCGTGCACGGGTCCTGTTGCTATCGTCCGTCCCGTTCCCGGGGCTCTCATAGCGGGTTCTCGCTTTGCTGCTTTCGCGAAGGGGTGGGAGTCTGCCAAGATAGTAGGGATGACCGCACCCATTGCTACCAACATCTTTGCCGACCGTATCGGCCGCATTGAGGTTTCGGCCACTATGGCCGTTACCGCGGAAGCAGCCAGGCTACGGGCCCAGGGCGCCCAACTGGTCGACTTCGGGGCCGGCGAGCCCCATTTTGCTACCCCGCGCCACATCAAAGATGCCGCCATCGTGGCCATCGAAAACAACTTCACCCGCTACACGGTGGTCGCCGGTATCCCCGAGCTCAGAAAAGCCATCGTGCAGCGCCACGCCTGCGACTTCGGCTCCGACTACACCGCGGACGAAGCCGTCTTCACCACCGGCGGCAAGCTGGCGCTCTTTAATGCCATCCAGGTGCTGGTGGACCACGGCGATGAGGTGATCTTGCCCGTCCCCTACTGGGTCTCGTTCAAGGACGTCATTCAGTACGCGGGCGGCAAGGTCGTGTTCCTGCCCACCGAAGAAGCGGAGAACTTCCGCATTACCGCCGATGCCATCGAGCGCGCGATCACCCCGCGGACCAAAGCCATCATCCTCAACACGCCCTCGAATCCGTCCGGCTCCGTCGTCTCTCCCGAAGACCTGGAACGCATTGTGAAGCTGGCCCACGCCCGGGGGATCTTCCTGTTGCTGGATGAGTGCTATGTGTACCTGCAGTATGCCGGCGCTCCCGTCTCTGGCGGTTCCTTTGTCGAAGCCAAAGAGCATGTCATTGTGCTCGGTTCCCTCTCTAAGACCTATGCCATGACCGGTTGGCGAGCGGGTTTCGCTCTCGGACCCAAGCCCATCATTGCCGCCATGAGCAAGCTGCAGAGCCAGTCGACTTCCTCCAGCGCGGCGTTTGTGCAAAAGGCGGCGATTGCCGCGGTGAGCGGCCCCCAGGAATGCGTGGCCGAAATGCGAGCCGATTATCTCCAGTTGCGCGACCGCATCCTCGCGGGACTGAGGGCCATTCCCGGTATCACCTGCACCCAGCCCGACGGCGCGTTTTACGTCTACCCGAATGTGTCGTCCTTCCTGGGCAAGCCGGGCGCGAAGACGGCGACCGAGCTGGCCACCCGCCTGCTGCATGAAGCGCACGTGGTCGCGGTTCCCGGGGAGGCATTTGGTACCCAGGAGCATATCCGGCTCTCCTACGCTGTCGCGCACAGCGACATAGAAGAAGGCCTGGTCAGGATGAAAAACTTCTTCGCCAGTCTTTCCTAAGCACTCCTACGGGATCAGGAGCAGATGACAGCTAAAGTCGAGTTTCGCCCGATCATCCTGGCCGGCGGCAGCGGAACGCGCTTCTGGCCCCGGAGCCGCCGCTGGCGCGCGAAGCAGCTCCTGGTGCTGGATGGCGCGCGCACCATGATCCAAAGCACCGTGGATCGTCTGGGCTCGTTGGCCACCGCGAACGAGCTTTGGGTGATCACCAACGACCTGCTCTCCAAGGCCATCTCCGAGCAATTGCAGACCATGCTGGGGGAGCAGATCATCTGTGAGCCGGCGGCGCGCAACACCGCGCCTGCAGCAGGCCTGGCGGCGTTCCTCATCGAGCGCACCGCTCCCGATGCGGTGCTGGGCATCTTCCCCGCCGACCACGTAATCACCGATGAGGAGAAGTATCGGGCCACTATCGAGCAAGGCATCGCCCTGGCCGCAGCAGGAGAAAACATCGTAGTGCTGGGGGTGAAGCCTGTCCGGCCCGAGACCGGATACGGCTACATCGAGACCGGAGAGGTGTTGCAGAACGGCGTCCAGCGCGTCCGCCGCTTTACCGAGAAACCCAACCGGGAGCGGGCAGAGGAGTTCATGCTCGCCGGCAGATACTACTGGAATAGCGGCATATTCCTATGGACTGCGCGCACCCTGGCCAACGCCATCCGCGAGCATCTCTCAGAGAGTGCGCCCTTTCTACAGAAGATTGCTGACGCCTATGGAACGCCGCGGTTCGCCGAGGTATTTCGCGAGCTCTATCCAAAATGCGAAAACATCAGCATCGATTACGCCGTGCTCGAGCCGCGCTCGGCCAAGGGCGAACGCCATTCGAATATCTACTGCCTGCCGGCGGAGTTCGGCTGGAACGACCTGGGTTCGTGGGATGCCCTCTACGAGCATCAACTGGCGCAAGGCAACGCGAAGGACGGCAACGTCACTGAGGCGAAGGGCATGGTGGGCATCGACGCGCGCAATAATTACGTCTACAGCCCGGGGAAATTTGTCGCGCTGGTCGGGGTCGATGACCTGGTAGTCGTGGAAACCGAAGACGCCATTCTGATCACCACCCGGGAGCGTTCGCAAGATGTACGCCGCGTAGTCAGCGAGCTCGCCGGAAAGCACGACGAATTGATTTGAAACAAAAGCCCGTTCATTTCGGCACCGACGGCTGGCGAGGAATACTCGCTGATGACTTCACGGATGAAAACGTCCGCCTCGCGGCCGGGGCCATCGCCCACTATGTTCGCGAGCACGAAGATCCGGCGCGCGGCCTGTGCATCGGCTATGACACTCGATTCATGTCGCAGCGCTTCGCGCAGATCGTTGCCGAAGTCGCCGCCGCTGCCGGCATCCCAGTGCGTATTGCTGATCGCATCACCCCGACTCCAGCTCTCTCCTACGCGGTAAAGCATCTGCGCGCGGCCGGCGGGGTGATGATTACCTCCAGCCACAATCCGGCAGAGTGGAACGGGGTGAAATTCAAAGCCAGCTATGGCGGATCGGGCAGCCCGGCGATCATGGCGGCGATCGAAGGCTACCTGGGGCAAGAGCTGCCTGTAGCCGCTTCCAGCGGCGCCATTACCGAGGCTGACTTTCTTAGCCCCTATGTCGAGGCCATCTCCGTCTTCGCCGACCTCAAGCGGATCGCCGCAACCCGGCAAAAATACGCCATCGACTGCATGTACGGCGCGGGACGAGGAGTACTCTCCGGCATCTTCTCCCGCATGGGCATCGACCACGTTGAGATCCGCGCCGAGTTGAATCCGCTCTTTCCCGGCATCCAGCCGGAGCCGATTCCGCCCCACATCCGTGCGCTCGAGGTCGCTGTGCTGGAGCATCACTGCCAGGCCGGCTTTGCCACCGACGGTGACGCGGACCGCATTGGCGCGGTGGATGAGGAGGGACGCTTCGTCGATGCCAATAAGATCTACTGCCTCTTGTTGGAGTGGCTGCTCAAACGCAAGCAGTGGCCGGGCGATGTGGCGCGGGCCTTCAACACCACCAAGATGGTGGACCGCATCGCGGCTCGATACGGGCGCAAGGTTTACGAGCACGGCATCGGTTTCAAGCACGTGTGCGAGCTGATGCTGGAGAAGGACATTCTGATCGGCGGCGAAGAATCGGGCAGCATCGGTATTGGCCGGCATTTGCCGGAACGCGATGGGCTGCTCAACGCGCTGCTATTGGCCAACATCATGGCGGAGGAAGGCCGGACGCTGGGCTCGCTGGTGAACGCGTTGCAGGAAGAATATGGCGAGCATTATTACGGACGGATTGACCTGCACATCCCGGAGGCGGTCAAGCAGTCGGCCATCCGCCGCGCATCGGCCGGCGTGAAGGAGTTTGCCGGTATGCCGGTCTTGCGCCTGGAAACCCTGGACGGTTTGAAGTTTTATCTCGAGAATCCGGAACCGCAATCTGCGGAGAGCTGGCTCTTGCTGCGTGCCTCCGGCACCGAGCCGTTGTTGCGCATATACGCCGAGAGCGGCGGGCGCGCATCGCTGAATGCACTACTCGAAGCGGGGCGAAAGTTTGCCATGGGAGACGGTGCATGATCAAGGTAAGAACCAAGGGTCTGCTTTTTGACATGGATGGAGTGCTGATCAGCTCGCTGGGATCGGTCGAGCGAAGCTGGCAGACTTGGGCAGAGCGCCATGGGCTAAACGTGCGGGAAACGATCAAGACCGCACATGGAATGCGGGCCATCGAAACCGTGCGCACGCTTAAGCCCGACGCCGACCATGAGGCAGAACTCAAGGTGATTGAAGATCTCGAGGTCGGGGACAACGAAGGGCTCGAGGTCCTTGGAAGGCGTGACCTCGATTCTGCAATTGCTGCCGCAAAAGTTCTGGACCATCGTCACCTCGGCGACGGAGCGGCTGGCGCGCAGCCGGCTGGCGTTCGCCGGCGTTCCAGTGCCGGAGCACATCATCACTGCCGACAGGGTAACGAACGGCAAGCCTCATCCCGAGCCCTATCTCAAGGGCGCGAAAATTCTGGGCCTGGCGCCGGCGGATTGTATTGTGATCGAGGATTCGCCTTCAGGCAGCTAAAGCGGGCCACGCTGCGGGGTGCAAGGTTCTGGCTACGACTTTTTCTCACAGTATTGAACAGCTCGCGGCGGCGGACTGGATCGTCGAATCACTGGCGAAGGTGAAGATCGCGATCCTGCCCGGCAACGGAGGTCTAGAACTGGAGTTCGAACCGGTAAACCGCTCTCTTTAAAACTTTGTCCCTACCACAAGACTGACGGGAGATGCGGATCCCACATCTCGCTCGTTTGTTCAGGCGAGAATGTTGCGAAGGAATTGCCACCCGTCGTTTGTGGTAGGGAAAATCCCGTAGGGTTTCGCTGACGAATTCAAGCCGGCACCGTCCGGCTCTGCACTGCGCGGCGCAGAGCTACTCGCGCCAGCAAACGCGTGGAGTCAAGCGTCGGCAGCGGAGAATTTTCGTCGTTCATGAGCAGCGGAATCTCGGTGCAGCCGAGCACCACGGCGTCGCAGCCCTCATCTTTCATCCGCTCGATCACACGCTGAAATGTTGCCACCGCCTCCGGCTTGAAGACGCCATAGACCAACTCATCCATGATGATGCGATTGATTTCTTCGCGTTCCTCTGGGGTTGGGCGCACATACTCCAGGTCACGCGCTTTCAGTTTTTCCGGATACACCTCGCTCTCCACCAGATAACGAGTGCCGGTTAAGCCCAATCGCCGGAAGCGGCGTCCGACGGCTTGGGCAGCGACCGCATCAGCGATGTGCAGCCAGCGCAGCGGTAAACGCTCCTCAATAAAGGGCAGGCCCTGGTGAATCGTGTTATCCGGGCAGATCAGGAAATCGGCACCGAGACTCGCCAGCTTGTTGGCGGAGGAGAGCATCAGTTCGCCCACACCTTGCCAGTCACCGCGATAGATACATTTCATGTACTCGCCCAGCGAATACGTGTGCATCGATATCTCCGGGTGCTCATGCGGCCCGAGCAGGTCCGCACCCCCCAAACAGATAGACCGATAACAAAGAGCGGCTCCTTCCGCGGAGCAAGCAACAATACCGATGTGCTGGGACATCCCTCGATTTTACAAGGACGGTAAAGCGGTTTCACGATAGGTGTAACCGGTGATGCTTCACACGGTTCTTTTCCCCAAGAAAAGTCCCACCTCACCGAGCCGATGGGACACAGTAATCGTGAACCGCTCTAAGATAGCAGGGATGCGCCTGCGTGCAGCGGTCAACCTTCTGGGCTTGAGTCTCCTCTTCGTGGCCCCTTGCCTTCGCGCCGAAACCGGAGCAGAAGGCTGGCTTCGTTATGCCCCACTGCCCCCGCAGCTGGCGCAGCAATACAAGCTCCCGCACTGCATCGTCGCCACCGGCAAGTCTCCCGTCGCCCTCAGCGCCGCCAGTGAGCTTGCCCGGGGGCTGCACTCGATGCTCGGCAGAAACCTGCAGGTCTCATCCACGATCTGTGCGGAAGACGCGTTCATCCTCGGCACTCCCCTGGAAATTCGGCATCTTCTGCCCACCTGGAAAACGGACTCCCCGATTGCGCCCGAAGGCTTCTCCATTTCTCCAGTTTGCCGCGCACGACCACAACTACTGGGTGATCGCCGGCGGTACCGACCGTGGCGAGCTCTACGGCGTTTTCCGGGTGCTGGAGCAGGTCGCTCAACAGAAGTTCATCGCGGCCGACATGGAATCGCCTTCTTCGCCCATTCGCTGGGTCAACCAGTGGGATAACTTCGACGGAAGCATCGAGCGCGGCTACGCCGGGCGCAGCATTTTTTTCGACAATGGCCACGTGCGGCCCGACCTGAGCAGGGTCTCGGAGTACGGACGGCTGCTGGCCTCGGTCGGCCTCAACGGCGCCACCGTCAACAACGTCAACGCCAACCTGCATACGCTCGACCCGGAGATGATCCACGAACTCGCCCGCATCGCGGATGCGTTTCGTCCCTGGGGCGTGCGCATGTCCCTGTCTATCGATCTTTCGAGCCCCCAGGTAGTGGGCCATCTGCGCACCTTCGATCCGGTGGATCCTGAAGTCGCCGCATGGTGGAAGGCGAAGGTCAACGAAATCTACCGCGCCATCCCCGACTTTGCCGGCTTTGTCATCAAGGCGGATTCGGAAGGCCGCCCCGGACCATCGCAATACGGCCGCACTCCCGCGCAGGCGGCAAACACCGTCGCCCGCGCGCTCCAGCCGCATGGCGGAGTGGTGCTTTATCGCGGCTTTGTCTACAACAATCATCTCGATTGGAATGACCTCAAGGCCGACCGCGCCCGAGCCGGCTACGACAACTTCCGCGCCCTCGACGGCAAGTTCGAGCGCAATGTCGTGATCCAGATCAAGCACGGCCCCATCGACTTCCAGGTACGCGAGCCTGTCTCCCCCCTGTTTGCCGCCCTTCACCACACCAACCAAGCCATTGAACTGCAGGTCACGCAGGAGTACACCGGCCAACAACGCCACATGGTCTTCCTCGTCCCCATGTGGAAGTGGGTGCTGGACACCGATCTCCGCGCCGAGAACCGCAGCACCCCGGTCAGCGAGATTGTCGAGGGCAAGAGCTTCCATCAGCCGCTGGGTGGTTTTGTCGCCGTGGCCAACGTCGGCCTCGATACCAACTGGCTGCATCACCCCATGGCCATGGCCAACCTCTACGGCTTCGGCAAGCTGGCGTGGAATCCCGACCTGACCACCGAGGAGATCATCGACTCCTGGACCCGGCTGACGTTCGGCAACGATCCCAAAGTCCTCTTCATCGTCAACGGCTTGCTGGAGAACTCCTGGCGGGTGTACGAGCAATACACCGGCCCGCTCGGCATTGGGGGCCTGACCAACATCATCAGCGTCCACTATGGTCCCGGTATCGAGTCCGCCGAGCGCAACGGTTGGGGGCAATGGTTTCGGGCTGACAACAAAGGCATCGGCATGGACCGCACTGTCGCCACGGGTACTGGCTTCATCGGCCAATACCCGCCTGAGCTGGCCAAGGTTTACGAGTCCCTGGAGAGCTGCCCTGACAGCCTGCTGCTCTTCATGCATCACGTTCCGTACAACTACATGCTGCACAACGGCAAGACGCTGGTGCAGTACGTTTACGATTCGCACTATGAGGGCGCCGCAGTGGCTGGTTCCTATCCGTCGCGATGGCGGACGCTGCATGGCCTGATCGATGACCAGCGCTATAACGAAACACTAGCGCTCTTCGAGTACGAGGCCGGTCACGCCATCGTGTGGCGGGATGCGGTCACCGCATGGTTCCAGAACATCTCCGGCATCCGAGATAAGCTGGGCCGCGTCGGGCACTATCCTGACCGCATCGAAGCCGAGTCCATGCAGGCGGACGGATACACCACGGTCGCCGTCACTCCGTGGGAAACCGGCTCCGCAGGCAAGGCGGTGGTTTGCAATCGCCCTGCCGCCTGCACGCTCACCACAAAACCAGGGCGGCCGGAAGGAACGTACACCATTGGCGTGCGCTATTTTGATCTGCGCACCGGCGCATCGCAGTACGAGCTGCTGCTGAACGGCAAGTCCCTGGCGCACTGGACGGCGAATGCAACCCTACCCCCGGCCGTTGTCGATCCGCATCTCGACGGCAGCACCAGCATGCTCTTCACCGTTGCCGGAGTTCACCTCAAGCCGCGCGATACGCTCACTCTTCGCGGAACGCCGGACCAGGGCGAACCAGCGCCGGTCGACTACATCGAAATAGAAAAACAATAGGGGCTACAAACAAGATAGGATCAGGTTCCGATAGCAACGCGTGAAAATCGAGATCAACTTCCGGTATCTGATTCTGCTTGCCGCGACCGCAGCTCTGGGCGGCGTGCTCTTCGGCTTCGACATTGCGATCATCACCGGCGCCGGTCCGTTTTTGACGGAGCATTTCGGGCTGAATGACCTGGAGCTGGGTTGGGCCTTCAGTTCCCTTCTCTTTGGCTGTGTGCTGGGGTCTCTCGCTGCCGGCAGGTTTGCCGACCGTTACGGACGAAAGCGAATCCTGGTTGGGGTAGCCGTGCTGTTCGCGCTGACCTCGATCGCGACCGCAGTGGCGCCGACCTTTCACCTGTTTGTTGCCGCCCGTTTCGTTGGCGGACTGGCTGTCGGAGCGGCCTCTCTTCTCTCCCCCATGTATATATCCGAGGTTTCACCGCCCTCGGTACGAGGGCGCATGGGCACTCTCTATCAGCTGTCTATCGTCATTGGCATTCTCATTTCCTATGGCATCAACTACCTGTTGCGCAATAGCGGCGTCAACAATTGGCGGTGGATGTTCTTCACCGGCATCTTTCCGTCGGTGCTCTTTTTCGTCCTCATGCTGATAGCGCCGGAAACGCCGCGCTTCCTCATGATGACTGGCAAGAAGGAGGAAGCCTTTAACCTGCTGGCAAGGATCTCGGGCAGGCAAAGTGCCGGGCTTGCCATCGCGGAGATGCAAGCAGCCGTTCATAAAGGGGGCGGCTGGCAAGCGTTGCGGCGCCCCGGCGTGAAGCGCGCGCTCAGGGTGAGTTTCTTCCTGGCTATTCTGATTCACGTCTCGGGGATCAATACCATTGTCGATTACGCGCCGGCTATCTTTCGCTCCGCGGGATGGAAGATCGATGGCGCGCTCTTGTCCACCTTTCTCGTCGGAGTAACGGAGTTTGTCTTTACCGTCGCATCCTTCTGGATGATCGACCGCTATGGCCGCAAGCCGTTATACGTCATCGGGTCGATCGGCATGTGCGCGGCCCTGGTCTCGCTGATGGTGACGATCGCCACCAATCGATTTCACGGGCCGCTGGTGCTGGTGCTGATTCTTAGTTATCTCGCCTTCTTCTCTTGCTGCATCGGGCCGGTGTTTTGGACGCTGCTCCCCGAGATCTTTCCCACCGATGTGCGTGGTCTGGCAATGACCGTCCCGGTGCTGACCCAATGGGTGGCCAACGCTTTGGTTGTTCTGCTCTTCCCCTTCGCCTACCACCAGATCGGCAAGGTGGTCACCTTCGGATTTCTCGCGGCCATGGCGCTTGCCCAGGCCATCTTTACCTGGTTCTTTGTGCCCGAAACCAAAAATAAACCGCTGGAAGAGATAGAAGAATTCTGGAATGCAGTTTAGCGGCCACAGCTTGAGGTGAAACTGTGCCCAATTAGTGTTCGTTCCACTCGGGAGGGGAGAAGAGGTTTACTCACTTTTGGTTCTGCTCAAGGTGCGGATCCCTTAGCCGCGGTTGGGAACTACGCGCGATTGCAGGCGGCTGATCACCGTCTGTGGAACCAATCCCTCGACCGAGCCGCCCAGTTCGAAGACGTTCTTGATCAGGCGCGAGCTCACGTAGGAATATTTCTCGTCGGCCATCAGGAAGACGGTCTCCACATTCGGCGCCAACCGCCGGTTCATCAGCGCCATCTGCAGCTCATATTCGTAGTCGCTGATCGCGCGCACGCCGCGCAGGATGGCCTGGGCACGCTGCTCCAGAACAAACTCCACCAGCAGGCCATTGAAGGTCGCCACCGAGACATTCCCATAGGGCTGAACTGCCTCGGTGATCATCTCAATTCGCTCGTTGACAGAAAACAGCGGCGCCTTCTCAGAATTCTTGAGAATCGCGACCACCAGATGGTCGAAGATCTTCGCCCCGCGTGCAACCAGGTCCAGATGACCATTGGTCAAAGGGTCGAAGCTACCCGGATAAATGGCTTTGACTGTGTTCAAGACAATTTACTGCCTGCGCACAGGTACCTTCACCGCTTCCGCCGCCTGGGCTGAACCATTGAGCGGAACTGCGGGAATGTCGGCCGGCTTCACCCCAGTGAGGCCAAGCTTCTGCCGTAGTTGGCCATCGATGCGAGCGAAGATTTCCGGATGGTCCTTGAGGAAGCTGCGAACATTCTCCCTGCCTTGGCCAATGCGCTCGCCTGCGTAGCTATACCAGGCGCCTGACTTCTCCACGATATTCTGCGCCACGGCAAGGTCGAGTACATCGCCTTCGCGGGAGATGCCTTCGCCATACAGGATGTCAAACTCAGCTTCGCGGAAAGGCGCGGCGACTTTGTTCTTGACCACCTTGATCTTGGTGCGGGAGCCGACCACCACGTCGCCTTCCTTGACGGCCGCGATGCGGCGAATGTCGATGCGCACCGAGGAGTAAAACTTGAGCGCACGGCCACCGGTCGTCGTTTCCGGGTTGCCGAACATGACCCCGATTTTCTCCCGGATCTGATTAATAAAAATTAATGAAGTGCGCGATTTAGAAACCGTGCCCGTAAGCTTGCGCAGCGCCTGCGACATGAGGCGCGCCTGCAATCCCATATGGGAGTCGCCCATTTCGCCGTCGAGTTCCGCCTTGGGTACCAGCGCAGCCACCGAATCGACCACCAGCACATCGATGGCTCCGGAGCGCACCAACGCTTCGGTGATCTCCAGTGCCTGCTCGCCGTAATCGGGCTGCGACACCAGCAGGTTGTCGACATCGACTCCCAGCTTCTTGGCATATTGCGGATCGAGCGCGTGTTCCGCATCAACGAAAGCCGCCATGCCACCCGACTTCTGCGCTTCGGCGATGATTTGCAGCGTGATGGTGGTTTTGCCCGACGATTCAGGGCCAAAAATCTCGATCACCCGGCCGCGGGGAACACCACCCACGCCGAGCGCGGCGTCAAAAGAAATCGAGCCGGTGGAAATAACGGAGATGGGCACAATTGCCTCTTTGTTGCCGAGGCGCATGATAGAGCCCTTGCCGAATTGTTTTTCAATTTGTGCTAATGCCAAGTCAATGGCGCGGGAACGTTCGTCTGCCATGGGGGGTCTCCAGTGGGTAGGTACGTTTACTCAAAAGCGGGCGGCTTGTAGAGGATCATACACCGCTATCGCTGCAGCAGGTCCACGGGTTGGTGGATATCCCGGACGCGAAAGTACGGAGCGAGCGCCGGATGCTTGCGGGCGACAGCCTGGTACATCTCCCAGGCAATGCGGCGGTAGGAAAAATGGCCGGCCGGCGCGGAACGCAACTCTGCGATATACAGGGCTTCGGCGAAATCCATTTTGAACAGGGCGCGGGTGCGCGTGCCCAGTGGTAGCACGTAGCGCGCATTCTCAATGAGACCAGCCTGGGAGACCTGCTCGAAGACGGTGTGTGCATGGGTCATAGCGGAGTCGTACTGCGGCAGCAGGCCCGCCTCAGCCAAACCTTCAGGAACTTCATAACCGTGAGCATTGGTGAACGGCTGCAGGATCTGCACGCACCGGCGGTGGCGGTGCATATCGCGGAAGCCGCCGATATCCATGAGAATGTCAAAGCGCAGGCCCTGGCCCGCGGAGAACTCGCGTAGCAGCTCGTCATGGCGGCCGCGATGGCGGGCGCCGATGGCGATGATCTCGTTGCGGCGTGCCTCTTCGAGCGCGGCGACCTGGCGGGCGATCTGGCGATAGGAGTAATGGCTGGCGCCGTAAAGCAGAGTTGTGGCCAGATCGATTTCGAGCGTCTGATCGTCAACCAAATCGACTGGACCGGCCGGCGTCTCGATGGGCGCATCCTTCATCAGGGCGGCGGCGGCCTCTGCCAGCTCGACTCTGGTGGCCAGCATGTAGTCATTTGGCGCTGCGTACTTGACCAGCGTGGGCGCGGTCTTCACCTCGCGGGTCAGCAGAGCTTCCGCACTGACGCCGAGGGCAGGGTCCAGGACCGCGATCTCGCGCTGCAAGGCGCTGAGTGCTTCGCCCTGTACATTCCAGGCCGAACCGGCGGCCGCTTCCCGTAGCCGCTCACCCAGCTGTCGAACCTCCTCGTGAGGATCGGAGAGCAAGCGGGAGATCTGGGTCTCGAGTGTGCGCGCGTTGACGATCTGACCCAGAGAAGTGTTGGTGGCCAGCGGCAGCAGGTAGCGGGAGACGTCGAATGCGCGGGCCTTCAGGGTGCGGTGGAAGGCTTCTTCCTTCATCTCCGCCGGCCGCGCGGTGCGCCCTTTCAGATGCTCAAACATCAACTCTGTGCTGGAGTGATATTCGGCGAAGAGCGCCTCGATAGCCCCGGTAAAAGCCTGACCGCTGGCGGGGCTCAAGGAAAAATCAGGGAGATACCAGCCGCTCTTGCGGAAATTCTGGTAGCGAGTCGAACGCTCCTGGCCATCCCAGCGTTGCTCGTCGACCAGGATGATGGCCGCCAGCAGCGATAACCGCTCGATGGCGAAGGCCACGTGCGCCAGATCCGCAATCGAGCGGTGGCCATATTGAAAGTAAAACGTGTTGAGGAAATGCTCGGCGCGCTGGCTGGAGATTTCGCGCAGCGATTCCTTCATCGAAAGCGCGGAGCGCGAGTACTTTGCCATGGCATAGGCCAGGACTTCAGGGTCGGCCCCATGCACCGCATAAACCTCAGTCTGGTTTCGGGATGCTTCGGGCAGGACGGGGGAAGCTGTCGTTACGATTTCGCTCTGAGCCATGGTTACGCTTCAGGATAGAGCATTCCCGCGATGGTGTGTGGCCACGGTACCTTCGCTTACAAGAGAACCGTTGGCGGCGGGCTTCCGGGAACGAACTAGGGTAAGATTGGGGGGACAACCGCGGTGCGGATTGCGCCTTTTACGAGTGAGTTCGCTCTTATGGCCACGAGCCGCTATTCCGAGCCTGACCAAGAAGCCTTGTCGGTGGTAAACCACCGGCCTTACGCGTTGCCCAAGCGTCCCTGGACGATGATGCAGCGCTGGAACGATTTGCTCTTTGCCCACTGGCCGATCCCCGCTGCCAAACTCGAATCGTTGCTTCCCCCGGGCCTGCAAGTAGACACGTTTGATCAATCCGCCTGGGTGGGCGTCGTTCCCTTCTGGATGGACCGGGTTCAATTGCGCGGGGTACCCCGTATTCCCGGCGCCAGCCGCTTTCCTGAGCTGAACCTCAGAACCTATGTCCGGGAACGAAATACCAATCGCGCCGGGGTCTATTTTTTCTGCCTGGAAGCTTCCAATCCGCTGGCGGTCATCGTGGCCAAAGCAGTCTTCCATCTGCCCTACCACTGGGCCCGCATGTCGATCAAGACACGCAGCGAGCGGGAATTCACCTACCAGAGCGAGCGCCTTCTGAGCGCCAAACCGGCACGCTTCCGGGCTCATTATCGAGGCTTGGGGAAGTTACGTTCGATCGACCAAAGCCGGCCGGGAACCATCGAGTACTTTCTCACGGAACGCTATTGTCTCTTCACCACCAACCGCAGCGGACAACTGCTGCGTGGCGATATCCACCACATGCCTTGGCCGCTCGAAGCCGCGGAAGCGGAGATCGAGCTGAATGACCTGCCCGCCATCTACGGCATTGAAATCCCAGCGACGGCGCCGCTGCTGCACTACTCGCGGGAGCTCGTGGTCTATCTCTGGTCGCTCGACAAAGTGTGGGGCAAGCTGCCGGCGCTCGAGGCCGCGGCGGTGCGCACCGCCGAGATCGTCTAATTCCCTGCCTAACTCTGCTCCAGAAATACTGGAAACTTGTTCAGTATTTCTTACTTAGGGCTGCGTCGCTCTGCGACCGCGACGCTCTTCTGGTAACCTCACTCTTTCGCCTAGAGACAAAACGGAATCATGGAAAACTTAGAAGGCAAGACAGCATTTGTTACCGGAGCATCCCAGGGAATCGGCCGCGCTTGTGCGCTGGCACTGGCAAAGATGGGCGCCCGGGTTGCGCTGGCCGCGCGCAATGAGGCCAATCTCGAAGCTGTAGCCGCCGAAATAACCGCGGCTGGCGGTCAGGCCAAAGCCTTTATTACGGACGTGGCCAGCGAAACCTCCATCCAGGCCGCCGCCAAGGCCGCCATTGCTCATTTCGGCAGTGTGGAAATATTAGTCAATAACGCAGGCATCACGCGGGACACCCTACTGCTGCGCATGAAACGCGCGGACTGGGACGCGGTGATGACTACCAACCTGACCGGCGCCTTTCTTCTGACCCAGGCATTGTTGAACCCCATGCTGCGCGGGCGCTGGGGAAGAATCATCAACATCAGCAGCGTGGTGGGGCGCACCGGCCAGGCGGGACAGGCAAACTACGCCGCCAGCAAGGCCGGGCTGATCGGATTTACGCAGTCTATGGCACGGGAACTGGCCTCACGCTCGGTTACCGTCAACGCAGTGGCGCCCGGTTATATTGAAACCGCCATGACGGCGGTACTCGAGGAGAAGCAGCGCGAAGCGCTTTTAAGCCATATCCCGCTGGGGCGGGCGGGCAGCGATCAGGATGTCGCCCACGCGGTGGCTTTTCTCGCATCGCCCCAGGCCGGCTATATCACCGGGCATGTGCTGGACGTAAACGGCGGCCTGTTCATGAACTAGTCACAAGGCTGTTTTGATGAACCATCGCGGATACAAAATCCCAATTTTGGAAAAATATGATTCACATCGTGAAAAAAAATCTTGCTAGTCGTCTCTCCGACGTGTTAACTATGCTGCCAACACCTGAAAATGTGTTAACTGCTTCTGGTCCATTGGGGTGAATGTGTGAACGAAGGTCGTTGCTTATGAAAATTGGCATTACCATTCGCGGATACCGGTTGCAGAAGGGTCTTTCGCAAGGAGATATCGAGAAGCGCACCGGCCTGTTGCGCTGTTACCTGTCGAGAGTTGAGAACGGACATACTGTTCCCTCACTTGACACTCTCGCCAAAATCGCGCAGGCCCTGGATATCCCGCTGGCCCAATTCTTCGCCGAAGACTCGCTGGGCCGCGAGATGAACACCCAGAAGCTAACCGATGACGAATTGCGGTTTTTAACCCAGATACGGCGCTACGCGACCAACCTGAACGACAGCGACCGCAAGCTCCTGTTGGCCATGGTTAAGAAGTTCGCCGCAACCGCAGTGCGCTAGAGTTCTAGCGCGACCTGGCCAGACCGTAGCCGAAAGCCAGCAGCAGCACGGTCATACCACCATAGGCGGCCCAGGAGCGAACAGAGAATTCGCTCCTCGCCGAGCCGATTCTGGGCACTAGCGGCGCTCCCAGAGCAAGGCCGCAAAGAAACCCGCCCAGGTGGGCCATGTTGTCGATCTGAATGCTGGTACGCAGGAACATCGTGGTGCCCCCAATTACAAAGTTCAAAAGGGCAAAGTAAATCACGCTCCTGCGCAGGCGGCGAATCTCCTCCGGTGGCACTGGCAACAATTTCGCCTTAAGCAGCAAAATGAGCACGCCGGCAATCCCAAAGACCGCGCCGGAGGCGCCGGCGCCGACAATCTGCGGATGCACCGCCGTGCTGAGCAAATTCCCTGCCACTCCCGTTAGCACATAGACAGCAACCACCCCGGCGGGGCCGAGTAATGGCTCACCCAACAAACCCAGATTCCATAAGCACCACATGTTGGTCGCCAGGTGCAGGAGGCCAATGTGGACAAAAGCGGCGGTGAGCAGACGCCACCACTGCCCGCGCTCGAGCACGTAGACGCCAAAATTGGCGCCCCAGTGCACCAATTCGGCGACGGTAGGGTTGCTGGGGGAGACCCCGCGCAGCACCATGGCCAAGTAGACCGCACAGTTGATGCCCACGAGGGTGTAAGTGGCCGGAGCGGTGGCCCAACGGTTGCCCCGGGGGCGCCTCGATGGACCCCGCTGGATCGGCTCGGGATCCCCGTCGTAGCCGGGCATTCTGCCGTAGGAACGAGGGTCATCGCGGCCTTCCGGCGGCAAAACTTCCGCTGGAACTTGCGACGGCCTGTCTCCTCCCCAGTTCTGTGCCATAGGGCTAAGCTATCCTGAGCGAGGATCGCTGACAAATCGGCGCTCCGTTCGTCCTATCCATTTCATCTATGTACTGTGCGGAAAAGTACTGTGCGGAAACATGATTCTTACAAATTGTGACAAGGGCAGGTCTTGAGTGGAATATAAGCAGGTTAAACGGGCCCTTTTGAGTGTTACGGATAAGACCGGCCTGGTAGATTTCTCCCGCCAACTGGCCGGCATGAACGTGGAACTGGTTTCGACCGGAGGTACGGCACGGACCTTGCGCGACGCCGGGCTTGCGGTACGCGATATCTCCGACCTCACCGGCTTCCCGGAGATGCTGGATGGCCGGGTAAAGACGCTGCATCCCAAGGTCCATGGGGGCATCCTGCACCTGCGGGGCAGCGAGGAGCACCGGGCGACGGTGGCCGCGCAGGGAATCGAGCCGATTGACATGGTGGTGGTGAATCTTTACGCCTTCGAAGAGACCGCCCGCAAACCCGGGGTGGCCTTCGGCGAGCTGGTGGAGAACATCGACATTGGCGGACCCTCCATGGTGCGATCGGCAGCCAAGAACTTCGAAGACGTGGCTGTGGTCACCGCAGCTGCAGACTACGAAGCTTTGGCGGCTGAGATGCAGGCCCACCAAGGTGCACTTTCGCTCGAAACCCGGTGGAGGCTGGCGCGGCAGGCCTTCACCCTTACGGCATCCTACGACTCGGCCATCGCCGTGACCTTCAGCAGGATTGCAGCTAAACAGGAGCAGAACCCCGGCCTGGAACCAGTGGAAGAGGTGGCTCATTTCCCTTCTACGCTGCTCCTGGCTTACTCCAAGACAGTCGACCTGCGTTACGGGGAAAATCCACACCAGGGCGCAGCGCTCTATGCAGACGGCTCGGGCACCGGGGTCGCGGCGGCGCAGCAACTTCAAGGCAAAGAACTTAGCTATAACAACCTGGTTGATCTGGACGCCGCCTGGGAGCTGGTCCACGAGTTTGAACAGCCCGCCGTGGCCATCATCAAGCACAGCAATCCCAGTGGAGCGGCTATCGGTTCCTCTGTGGCTGAGGCGTACTCAAAAGCCCTGGCCACGGATCCCGTCTCTGCCTTTGGCAGCGTGATTGGCATCAATCGCGAGGTCGACGAGGCGGCGGCGGAAGAAATCGCCAAGCTCTTCGTGGAGGCCATTGCGGCTCCATCGTTCAGCGAAGGCGCCAAGGCAAGATTCAGCACCAAGAAGAATCTGCGGTTGCTGACGGTAAAGCACACGGCCCCGGGCAAGTCGGTCAAGCAGATTTCCGGAGGGCTGCTGCTGCAAGACGCGGATACCGAAGGCGTCTCGGCGGCAGGGCTGACGGTGGCAACCGTACGCCAGCCGTCGGCGGAGGAGCTGGAGTCACTTCTTTTTGCCTGGCGGGTAGCTAAACACGTAAAGTCGAATGCCATTGTGTATGCGCGCGATGGGCAGACGATTGGGGTAGGCGCGGGCCAGATGAGCCGGGTGGATGCGGCGAAATTTGGCGCCATGAAAGCATTGCTGCCGCTGGCCAACTGTGTTGCTGCCTCCGACGCCTTTTTCCCTTTCCCCGACGGGTTGGAGGCAGTGGCGGCGGCCGGGGCCACGGCAGTGATTCAGCCAGGGGGTTCGGTGCGCGATCAGGAAGTGATCGACGCGGCCAATCGACTGGGCCTAGCCATGGTCTTTACCGGAACGCGGCACTTCCGGCACTAGAACGGTTGGGCCTTTTTCGTGGTTTTCTCCCAAAGAAAACCACCTCTCGCGGTCTTTAATCAGGCCACGGTCATTGCGAAACCGCTCTAAACAATGGAGGAACCGTGGGCGCCGTAGTGTCCCCTGTGTATCAGGACAGTTACGGCCACACGGAAAAGCGGCGGAACGGTGCACAATCCGCTATGACCAGGCGCGGGAAAAGTAGTCTAAACTTAGAGAAGGACGAGCAACGCAGGTTTGCAAATACTGTGGCCTGATCAGGAATACCTTCGGTTTGCATTCATTGCGGGGAGCGCCGTAGCGGAGCAGGCAGTACGTTAGTGAGACAACCAAAGTAACAGCGAAGCTCCTGGAGTAGGACGAATTGGGGAGTGTTTGGACTTTTTGCACAGGATTACAATCGATCTGAACCAGATGCTGCGCTGCGGCGCCACTGCATGCGCATAAAACAAAAAAATGCGGTTCCTCTGCACCGCGTTTGGACCGCCGGCGTCAGTTCAATGCAACGGAAGCCCGGGCACAGGAACTCCCATAAATGACCAACAAGCCGCAGCCCTCCTCTAAGACTCGTCAAGCGACCCTCTTTCACCTGGCGCTTGCTTGTGCAGCCATCGCTACCCCAGCTTCCGCCTTTGCGGCCCCTCAGGCGGGTGGATCCTCGCAACAGGGTGCGGCGCCACAAAGCGCGCCGGCGAAGCCTGCCGATGGCGGGACAGTAGTGACCCCGGCCAAAACTGGGACCGCCGCGACAACGCAAAAGCCAGATCGCTCTGCGGCTTACTACCATTTCGGCTTGGCGCACATGTACGAGGAGATGGCCACCAACTACGGCCGCCCCGAATACGCAACGCGCGCGATTGAGGAATATAAGCTGGCGCTCGACGCCGATCCCAACTCCAAGTACCTGAACAGTGGATTGGCCGAACTCTATCTCCGCACCGGCCGGGTACGGGATGCTGTGCTGGCAGCGCAGGACATCCTCAAGACCGACCCAAACAACCTGGAAGCCCACAAGCTGCTGGGCCGTGTCTACCTGCAGTCCCTGGGCAATGTGCAGAATGGCGGACCTTCGGAGAAGGTGCTGCAACTGGCCATTGCGGAATACACCAAGATCGTGCAATTGCAGGGAAACGATATCGAAAGCCGTCTGCTCCTCGGTCAGCTTTACACGTTGGCCCATGACACGCCGCATGCGGAAGAGCAGTTTAAGGCGGCGCAGCGCATCGATCCCAGTTCAGAAGACGTAGTGCTGAACTTGGCCCGGCTGTACAGCGATTCCGGCGACATGACGCACGCCATCCAGGTGCTGAGCGCCGTGCCGGAGGACGATCGCACCGCCAAAATGGACTACGCGCTGGGCATGAGCTACGACCAACTGAAGCAAAACAAGAACGCCATCGACGCGTACAGTAAGGCGTTCGACATGGAACCGGATAACCTGGATGCGGAGAGGGGTTTGGCGCAGGCGTTGTTGAATGACAACCAGCTCAGCCCCGCGCTCAAGCACTTTGAGGCCATCTCGACCGCCGATCCGCAGGACGCGCAGACTTATGTGCGCATCGCGGAGATTGAGCGCCGGCAGGGCCACTACGAACAGGCACTGACCACCCTGAAGAAGGCCAAGGCTTTGGCCTCGGATTCGGTCGAACTCGGCTACAACGAGGCCTTGACCGACGACTCGCTCGGCCACTACGACGAGGCCGCGCAAACCCTGCAGAGCCTGGTGAAACAGAGTACCCACCCGGACGGGCAGTACTCAGACGGAGAGAAGAACAATCGCTCCATCTTTCTCGACCGGCTGGCCAACGTGTACAAAGAGCAGGAAAAGACAGACTTGGCGGTGCAGACCTACCAGCTGATGGTCGCCATGGGCGGAGATTACGCCGAGCGCGGGTACCAGGGCCAAGTGGATGCCTACCGCGATGCCAAGCAGTACGATAAGGCAACTCAGGTCGCCCAGCAGGCGGCGCTGGCCATGCCCAAGGACAAGACCATCCAGTTGATGCTGGCCAGCCAGCTTGCTGATAGTGGCAAGGTGGAAGAGGGGATCAAGCTGGCCAAGGCCCAGCTCCATGGCGGCCCCGGCGACCGCGAAGTAAACCTGGTGCTGGCACAGATCTATACCAGGCTGCGACGCTGGAAGGAAGCGGCCGACGAGATCGATGCGGGCGATGCCCTTTCCACCAAACAAGACGAAAAGATCTACATTTACTTCCTGCGCGGAGACCTCGATTCGCGGCAGAAGCACTACGATTCCTCCGAAGAGCAATTCCGCAAGATCCTGGCCATCGACCCGGACAATGCCATGACCCTCAATTACCTGGGCTACATGCTGGGCGATCGCGGCGTCAAGCTGGATGACGCCCTCGCCATGGTGCAGAAGGCGGTGCAGCAGGAGCCCCAGAACGGCGCCTATCTGGATTCCCTCGGCTGGGTGTACTTCAAGATGGGCCAGTATGCGCTGGCGGAAGCCAACCTGCGCAAGGCAAGCGAGCGCATGGGAAGCGATCCTGCAGTGCACGACCACCTGGGCGAGCTTTATGAAAAGACCGGCCGGCTGAAGATGGCCGCCACACAATGGGAGCAAAGCCTGCAGGAGTACGCCCGCACCGTGGCCGCGGATGCCGAGCCCAGCGACGTGAGCAAAGTGCAGAAGAAGCTTGATAGCGCACGGGTCAAGCTGGCTAAGGAAGAATCGGGCGCCAGCCCGAAGCAGTAAGTGACCCTCGCACTGCCGCCTGGCTGTTCCGTTCCTGATGACGCCACCGGCCCGCTTGCCCAGCGGGTGCATTCAGAAGCGGCCCATCCCTATCGCACCCCATTTCAGCGTGACCGGGCGCGGGTAATCCATGCCCGCTCATTTCGTCGCCTGGCAGGAAAAACCCAGGTCTTCACCCACCGCTACTCCGATCACTTTCGCAGCCGGCTCACCCACACCATGGAAGTGGCGCAGATCGCACGCGCCATCGCCAGTGCGCTGAAGCTGAACGAGGACATGACGGAAGCGCTGGCGCTGGTGCATGACATCGGGCACCCACCCTTCGGTCATGCCGGCGAGCGGGCACTGGACGAAGCCATGCGGGAATTTGGTCTGAGCTTCGATCACAACCTGCACGCACTGCGTATCGTGGAATATTTCGAAGTTCGTTATGCCGCCTTTCGCGGCCTGAATCTCACCCTCGGCGTGCGCGAAGGGATCGTCAAGCACTCACGGGATTACTCCGCGACCGAACACCCGGAGCTCAGCCCTTATTTCCTTGGCCAACAACCTCCTCTGGAGGCGCAGCTTATCGATCTGGCCGATGAAATTGCCTACCTCACGGCCGATATGGATGATGGAATGGAAGCGGGGATGCTCCATACGCAAGATCTCCGCAAACATGTGCGCATCTTCGATCAATCGCTGTGCGCGGCGGAGCGCGAGTATCCCGCGGCTCCGGAAAACCTGCTCTCCAATGAAGCCCTGAAGAGGATGCTGAATACCCTTGTGGGCGATCTTCTGCGCGAGACTGCGCGCCGTGTCCATGCCGCGGGTGTGCTTACCCTCGAGGATGTTCGCCGCTCGCCACAGCGGCTGGCGGCGTTTTCCACGGAGATCGAGGAGCTCCGCCGCGAAGCAAAGCAACATCTCTACGCCACGCTCTACAGCCGCGAGGAGTTGCAACGGGATCTGCAAGAGGCGGCTTTCGTGGTACGGAATATGTTTGCCCGCTGGGTCAACGACCCGTCACTGTTACCGACTGCAGGCCAGTCCCAGCTTTCCGGACAAGGCGTGCCTCGTGTGGTCGCGGACTACATCGCGGGGATGACGGATAACTACATCCTGCAGCAATATGCCGACTGGACCAAGCATAAGTAGAGAGCTCATTCTGTGCTGACCGCGGATAGCGGGTGGCACGCGTTTGACTGTTGTTGGGGCTCATCGAGTCCCCCTCATTCCGTAACGAAGGACGGGTGGGCCCCATATCTCGCGACTTACAGGTTCGTAATTTGCATTGGGCTGAGCGCACCGGTGAGGAGATCACGGAAAGCGGCGAGGTTTCCGCAAAACCTTCCCAAGCGGTCCACATGTGCTTCCGGCTTCACGCTCCATACCAGGTTCTTCAGGCATGGGCCGACAATAAAGCGGAAGACATGCGACCAGGGAAAGGTTCCTTTGCGCGCAAGGTAGATCGGATTGGCCACTTGCGCGTAACCCATGCGCACTCCGGTCGTGCGGCCGATCTTGACGCTGAGGTGAACTCCGCACGCATTGGAGACGTGAACGATCGAACCAAATTGCGCCAACTGGCGCGAGAAGTCCCAATCCTCGTACCACCCATAGAGCGGAAGCGTCTCATCGAAGCGAAGCGCATGCTCCCGGATTGGAGCCATGCGGAGACCCATATTGCAGCCGTAAACACAGTACCTGGGGCTTATCTGCTGCTCGCACTGCGCGGCGGTGTTGCCGGCGAGAATCAACCTGGCTTGCTCCACCGTGAGACCGGGTCCCTTCACATCGTCTGCCAGCACCCTGCCGGTGGATGCCACTACATCCGGGTTCTCCTTGAAGAAGCGCTCGGTGATCTGCAGATAGTGTGAGTCCAGATAGAAATCATCATCGATAAAAAGCAGAATGGAGCAATCCCAAGCCAGGCTAAGGATTGCATTGCGCTGGCGGGTAAGCCCCAGCTCCGCCTGGATGAACGTCACGTGTGGAAATCGATTCGGCGCATCGCCCACATCCGCGAGCTCTGCGTAAGCCACCAGGATTTGGTCCGGCTGGCGTTCCTGCTTGGCCAAAAAGGCAATCGTCTCAGCGAGTATCGCGCAACGCCCGCGGGTAGCAATACCAACCACCAGACTCGTTGGTGTATCAGCACATTGCCCGGAGACATACTGCTCAGCAGTGCTCAGCGGCGCTTGGCTTTCCATGTTTCCTTTCGTCACGTTCCCTTGCCGGCGGCGTAGCTTAAGGCGGTTTCGCAATTACTGTGGCCTGATAAAGATCGCGAGGGGTGGTTTTCCTTGGAAGAAAACCACGAAAAGACCCGTCGCTTCCGTCTATCCCAATTGCGAAACGCCCCTAGCCCGCGCCCCAAGGCGGAAGCTTGACCGGAACAGCCCATGGGGGCGCGCCCGGCACATGAAGCTTTCTGCGATACACTTTCCCGCCACTCGCAACATAGAGCGTATCGAAATCATGGCCGCCGAAACAGAGGCCCGTACCCGCGGCGTTACCGGGCAAAGGAAGAACAGCCGCCACACGCCCATTGCGATCGAAAATCTGGACTCCCATCCGCGTGGCAACGTAGGCCCGTCCGTCGCGGTCCATACCAATTCCAGCCGCGTCGCTGTCGTCTGCCCAGGCGGGAACATAGAAGTCGTAGAATGCCTCTCGGGCGTCGACTGTTCCGTCGGAGCGGAGCCGGTAGCTCGACCCGGTGCGCGAGAGGGCCTGGGCGACAAACAGCCAGAGGCCGTCGGGTGAAAAAGCCACCCCGGAGGCTCCCTTCAGATCTTTGTCCAACCGTAGCTTTTCCCCGTTGGCGCGGATGAGCCATAGCTCATTTTCCAAATTGCCCGTCCGGGTCACAGCATAGATATCACCGTTGTTACGAACAGTCAGGCTGCCGATGTGGAGACCCTGGCCGAGTATTTCGGGTTGCCCATGAGCGGAGCGGTCCATAACCTGGATACCACCCTCGGTACGGGTCACGTACACCCGCCCGTCCGCTCCAAAGGCGAGGGCAGCGTCCGCCGCCGGCTGACCGCATTGCACTGGTTTCCCATCGGCAACAATCTCAGAGATCTTTGGATGGGCCTGGCGATCGCCCTGGGCCGGGTAGAAAATCTGTCCCTGCGGATTTGCAGCCAGACTGGTTACAGATACGCAGTTATCAGCGCCAACCTGCCAGTCCTCTCCTTGCTGCAGGATCGTCTTGAGTACCGGGTTGCCGGGCTCCCCGGCCCGGATCGGCGCGGGCCAGTCTCTCCAGAGCCAGCGCATCGCTTCGGGGAAGAGCGATGCAGCCTGGTTGCCGTTGTGTGTTCCCGCACCCCAAGTGTGCCGAACATCATAGCCGGCGAACTCCAGCGCCCGATTCATGGTCTGGTTCGACATCCACCAATCGCCCATCTCCGGGCCGCCGGGCCATTCATCGTGCACGCCGTCCTGCATAAAGATGCGCAAAGGTTTCGGATCGGTCTTGCGCACCAGTACGTAGTACTGCTCTCCGCCGCGCATGCCCACATAGGTGCCGATGGCGCTGAAGACACGGCGAAATGCATCCGGGCGCTCCCAGGCGACGGTAAAGGCGGCGATGGCGCCGGTACTTCCGCCGCCAATAGCGCGGGCGTTGGGGTCGGTCGAAAGCCTGATCGCGCGCCCCTGGGCAGTGGTGTGGCGCTCTACCGCCGGTATCACTTCCTCAAGCAGGAAACGGGCCAGGCGGTCAGTGCGGCTGTCGAATTCAAAACTGCGATCGAAGCGAGGATTATCCGGCGGGCTGGCGGAAGCCACGACACCCGGAGAAACACCAATGGCGATGGTAATCGGCATCGCATGCTGGGCGATGAGGTTGTCGAAAACGGTTGCGGCGTTGAAACCGAGGCCATCCAGACCGACATAAACACAGGCCGGCTTGTCCCCTTGGTACTCTGCCGGCACATACACCGTGATCGTCCGCGTAGTATCCGGAAAAATCTTCGATTCTGTCAGCTCGAATTTGAAGGTCGTTCCCGCCGCTACTCCGGCAATTGGCTTTGCATCCGGGGGCAACGGATAGTTATCGGATGCCGCCGGGATGGTCTCATCGATCGGCGGCGGCGCTGCGTCCGTCGTCTGGGAAAAAGCCGGCAGTGAGCCTGATACGAAAAGAGAAGTCAGCAGCGCGTATCTGCACCAAGCTTTCATTGGCTCTCCTTTGCCAATCTTTAAGGAAGGGCGTAACCCAGAAGCTGCCCGCTTGCTTTGCCTTCACAGCCTGGATCCTGGCTGACGAAATCATCGGCGCCAGTGTTGCAGCGGTAAAGAGCTACCAGGTTGAGGCCAGCAACGGGCTTTGCGTAGCCGTAACCGGCGGTGCCAAGAATGCGAGAACCGCCGCAGGAGAGATCGAGGGAGATGAAATAGTCCGTGGATCCGCTCTTACAGCTATAAAACGGAACCGTAGCTCCCTGCTGCGGACTTTCGTAGAGATGTCCCAAGGTAGATTGCAGAGAAAAGCCGCCATTGGAATCGATCCAACCCGTAGTGACCTCGTACGCCGTTTGGTTGAAATACCGATTGAGCGCCCTCAGGGGCTGGCCAGGCACCCACGCAGCCGTGGCTATATCCCAAAACGCGATGTTGCCGGAAACACCGGCGACGACAGGAGATGCGTTCCATGGCGGCGGGGGATTGGAGACGGAGGTGTACATCGTTATGGTGGGATACGCACCGATATCCAGAGTCCCATACGAGTCGCGCAGGAAGCCGGCGATGAAATTCGATTCATAGCCGGTGAGGCTGGTGTCGATGGTCGTGAGCAACTCCCAGGGAGTGGCCCCGCTCATAACGGAGCCGTCGGGAATGCGGTACAACTGGATACCGTACTGGCCCAGTTCGGACACCCCTCCGGTGGTCGATGGATTTCGGGTGGGTAGGTTGAAGGCGGCATACCAATAGCCGGTCTGCGGGTCAAAGGCCATGTCCCCCCAGTTCGGCTGCGGGTTGTTTGGGTCGAGCCCTTTGGTGGTTAGAGTGCCCACTGTCGTAAAGTGCACCCCATCGCTGGAGATCGCTTCGACGTGGTGGCAGTTAGAACTGTAGTCCTCATAAAACATCCGGATCCCAGCTTTATGGTCGGTGTTATAGAGCGCCGGCTGGCCTACACCGTAGTTCCCTAGCGTTTCCGGGGAGATGACCGGTTGAGGATATTTTTTCCAGTTGAGTCCATCGTTGGAAAAGGCAACGCCGATGCTATTGTTTATCCCCTGGAGAGAGTCGGTTGCAACGTAATACATGGCATAGCTATAAGTCTTGCCGTTGCCCAAAGGATTGGCGAAGGAGCCGCCAATGACCTTCGGATTGCAGGTGTATACCGAATCCCATCCATACTGAGTTTCGCCCAGGACGGGCAGTGGACCATAACGCGAGTTGTTCGTCAGATTAATCGATTCATACTGAATGGAGTCCGATATCTGGGTCCTGTCAGATGAGTTGTCATCCGAGCCGCACCACCAAATCTGCACCACATTGCCGGTTTGTATAGCGGACGGAGAATAATCATAGATTCCCGCTCTTCCGGCGACAGAACCTGCGGGCAAATGCCTGTCATGAATGCCGCACCCCGCTGCTACAGCAAGAGCTACGCCCAACGACAGGAATATTCTCGCGACTCTCTGCGCCTGGACCATGGGCCAGCTATTGAACCTTGCCCTGGGGCCGTAGTTTGCGCAGCTCCTGCGCACACTCCACAGCATTCAACGCACAGAGTTCAAGGTTGTCGGCAGAAGCCCAGAGCCACAAGCGGCGTGACTGCGAAACACCCTCCTCATCGAAGCGGACGCGGACGGAAACATCCTCGTCGCCGATGGAGTTGAGGTTGCCGGGCGCATCGGCATCGCCAAGAATGACTTCTACATGAGGCACGGAAAGCGTCGCCTCAATCTGCTCCAACGTTACCTGGCGCTCGTACTCGACCGCAATCGAAAACGTATGACCATGGAAGACGGGCACGTGGATTAGCTGCAAGGAGAGCTGCGGCAGCCGTCCGCCGGATAGCAGCGCATAGTGCCGCCGGATCCGTGCTTCGCTGTCCGCAAGGCTGACTTTGGCGGCTTCCCCAAACGCGGCGACGGTGTTGAAGGCTACCTGGACGTCGTATAACTCGAGCGGAATACTCTGGAACGAAAGCAGCGCCACTGTCTGCTGGTGCAACTCGTCCAGCGCCGCCTTTCCATACTCCGAAGCCGGCTCCATTACGGTCGCCGAGACCTGGCGAATGGCCCCAGCGTGCTGCAAACGCTCAAGCAGGAGGGCAAGCACCAGAGCAGCGGGGTGAGCCGAAACAATAGCCGGCGTATGCAGAGTCGGCGTGCCGGCAACCGCCGCTTCGCCCATCGCTTCCTGTACCCAGGGTGCGCACACCAGCACTCCGGCTTCACCTTCAAGCGCCGCGGAAAGATCGACGATGCTGGAGCCGGCCCGCTGCGCTGCCTGCCAGTGGCGGCGGGTTAACTCTGCTGTCCCAGCGAAAAACGTGAAATCAATGCGCTCAAACGATCCGGCCGTGATTGGCTGGATAAACGTCACCTCATCGCCCACCGCTTCCAGTTGCCCCAATGCTTGCTGGTCGTCCATCAGCGCGAACTCGGCGCTGGCAAAGCTTGACTCGGTGAGCGCTTCGTTGAGCTGTTTGCCGCGAATCGAAGCGGCGCCAACAATCGCAATATGGTAGTTGGTGGTCATCAATTGACTTGCCTACCCGGCCTTCTCATGGGTGAACTGGTGGTTGGGATGGAGGGTGCGAAGGCGGCAAGGGAGGGGTAGAGGCCGCTTCGCTGGCTGCAACTGCATTGGGACTCATGAGCTGCCGGTTGGCGACCTTGTGGCGCCGCTGCCAGGAGTACGCTGCGCGGGCGAAAATGCCGGAAAACATATAAAAAAAGGCCAATAGAAAGAGAACAATCTGGGAAAAAACAAACGTGGCGTAGATCGCCAGTCCTATGACCACAATCCGCTGAAAGGGATGACGATCGGCCAGGTTGATTTCTTTCCCGCTCCAGAAGCGCCAGGTACTGACCATTAACAGGCCCACCAGGAAGACCAGCATCATCCACATGATGGCAATCCGCCAATTAGGCACCGGCGTTCCGGAAAAGAAATGGACCACGGCGGCAATCACGCCGGCGGCCGCGGGAATGGGCATACCCACGAAGTATTTTCGCCCTGGGCGTCCGGGATTCTTGGGCAACAAGTTGGCGCCGATATTAAACCGCGCCAGGCGGCCGGCGCCGCAGAGCAGAAAAAGAAAGCAGAAGAATGCGCCCCACTGCACCACGTGCTGCCGGCGCACCGGATCCATGGCCGTGGGCAGCATCTGGAAGCCCCAGGTGAAGGCCAGGAGGCTGGGCGCGACGCCGAAGGTAATCACATCCGCCAGCGAATCGAGCTCTTTGCCGAAGTCGCTGGTGGTTTTGGTCATGCGCGCGATGCGGCCATCGATGGCGTCAAAGGGGATGGCAAAGCCGATGGCCAGGGCAGCATAATCGAAATGCCGCGGCTCCTGCACAGATCCCTGCAGGCTTTGCATAATAGCGAAGTAGCCGGCGGCGATATTACCTGCCGTGAAGAGCGACGGCACGATGTACATGCCGCGGCGCAACCGGCCCCTCCTCTTGCGCTCCGGCAGCCGGCCGCGGTTGAGCAGCCTGGAGGCGTCGGCACTCAAGCGAAACTCTCCGCGAGGACGTCGAGCGATCCCTCATCCTCTGCCGGCTGGATATCGGCCAATACCGAGGCGCCTCCCTTGACCCGCTGCCCCAGGGCCACACGGAGGTGGGCATGGCCAGGCAACAGAACGTTCACCCGGGAGCCGAACTTGATCAGGCCGACGCGTTCGCCTCGCTCTACAAAATCGCCTGGTTTAAACCGGAAGACGATGCGCCGCGCCAGGATACCGGCGATCTGGCTAAAGATCACATCGAACTCATCCCCCTGCACGGTCACCACATTCTGTTCGTTCTTTGCTGACTCGGGATCGAGCGCGTTCAGGTGCTTGCCTTTCTGATAGCGGACGTCGCGCACTGTGCCGGCAATGGGCGAACGGTTGACATGCACATCGAAGACGCTGAGGAAGATACTCAAGCGAATACGCTCCCCCTCCGGCGTTTGAATGCGCGTGACCTCAGTGATTTTGCCATCCGCGGGTGAAACCACCAGGCCGGCCTCGATCGGTACCGGGCGCTGGGGATCGCGAAAGAACCAGAGAAAAAAGCATGCCAGCAGAAACGGTACGACTGCCCAGATCCAACTCCCGGTTACCAGCCATACCAGGACAGCAGCCGCGATAAACCCAAAACCATAGAAGTATCCGTCACGCACCATGTATAAGACCAAACCCTTGCAGAATTATAGAGGGTGGCACGCGCAGGGCAGTTTCGCAATTGGTGTTGACCGAACCCGGATTTCCTGTGAAGCTTTGTGGGGCCACCAAACCGGATGCGGCTTTCCGCGAAGAAAGCCGCACATCGCTTCTCTCAACGAGTGCCACGCTGCAGGAAATCCGGGAAGGGGTAAGCCTTTCCGTGGTTTTCTTCCAAGGAAAACCACACCTCGCCATCTTTATCAGGCCACAGTAATTGCGAAACTGCCTTAAGTTGTGTCCTGAGCACCCAGGGGCGCCTGCAGCAGCACGGCGTCTTCGCTTGGAGCAGAGTAATAGGCGCGGCGGTGTCCCACGGCGGAGAAGCCGTGGCGCTGATAGAGCGCAAGCGCGGCCGCGTTCGATGCCCGCACCTCCAGGCGGATGTTCAACGCCCCGGCGTTAGCCGCCCACTCCTTGCAGGCCCTGATCAGGGCACTCCCAATACCCTGCCGGCGATACCTTTCGTCGACCACCAGGCCCTCTATTTCAGCAGGTTCCAGGCGTAAACAGCTGGCCACAGCAAAGCCGGCCAGGTTGTTATCGCTCAGGGCTACCACGGAGCAGCGGGTCAAAGGTGTGGGTGGGGTTGTGGGCGAGGCGGCGGGTGGGGCTGTGCGTGGGGAGGCAGCCGGCGCAGGGGGCGGCATCTGCTCGTAGTCGCGCCGGGTCCAATGGGGGGCTTCGACGAACCTGGCGGCGAGCTTGACCACTTCATCGATGTCCTGCGCCGTCATGGCGCGGACACTAAGACTCATGTTGCAACCCCTGCTCTGGCGGAACGGAAAACCTCGGCGTCGGAGCGGCGAAGATAGTTTGCCTGCAGGGTTTCGACGTCATCAAATTTGCCCGCACGAAACCGGCCCAGCGCAAAACGAAGCGCCTCAGCAGCATCGGGAGGTTGCACGTAGACCGGCCCGCAGATAGCCAGAGCGGCGCAGGCGCTGGTGGCTAACGCGGGGGCCTCAGGGGCTACGCTCTCGTCGCAAACCAGCACTCCCGCGCCGGGCTGTTTGGCCAAGGCAACCGTCTCCGCTCCGCTCAGAAGTACCTCTCCCAGATTGTTGCCGTTCTGGTATTCGCCCACGTAGTACTCACCCCGGCCCGCGTCCACGGCGGCGAGCACATGGGGCAAGCCACTGGCGCCGGCTAGCAGCGCCAAACGCGACACCGCAATCAGGGGGATGCTGGCGCCTTCGGCCAGGCCTTTGGCCGTGCTTAGACCCACCCGGATGCCGGTGAAACTGCCGGGCCCGTTCACCACCACGATCGCTTCAATATCGCGCAAGTTCGCATGCTGGCTCTCAAGCATAGCGGCGATCTCGGGAATCAGGCGCGCCGAATATGTGCGCACGGCAAGGCTGGCGGTAGCGAGAATCTTGACCTCATGCGCGCCTGCCGCGCCAAGTGCCACGCTGGCTGTGCTTCCGCAGGTGTTGAGAGCTAGCAGCATAGCTTAGAGCCTTTTCACTTCTACTCTCCATAGGCAAGTGTAGCGAAGTGCGTCTTTTCTTGAGGAAAAGCCGCGTCGGGAGCAGTTGCTCCGTATACACCAGAAGTGAAAATGCTAGACTCCAGCAATCGGATCCTGGCAGATCTCCAGCAGCACGCCGTTCGCTGCCGATGGATCCACCAGAAAATGAAGCCGGCCTCCGGCCCCGATCTCGATTTCCTCGGAGATCAGCCGCACGCCGGCTCTGCTTCATCTCCTCGAAAGTTCCAGAAATGTCGTCCACGTGGAGCGCCAGGTGGTGCAGGCCTTCGCCATGCTGCGCCAGAAACTTGCCTAAGTCCGTCCCCTTATCCAGCGGCTCTAGCAGGCGCACCCGGCTCTCTCCCAGCGGAATCATCACACTGCGCACGCCCTCCTCCCCGTCTTCTTCCTCCAGCACCGTGAGACCAAGGGCTTCATACAAGCGCCGGGCCTGCTCAATACTGTTGACCGCAATCCCCAGGTGATCGATCTTTGCCATCTTTCTCTCCTCGCGTGAGTTGCCCTACTAATTCAGGTACCAGCTGATAAGGATCCAGTTCTTTAAGCACGACCTGGTGACCGATCGCCGCCAGCGCCTGATCGCTCAGGCCATGTCCGCGCATGGCGCGTAATAGTTCATGCGAAATCATTTCCATCACGCGGGCTCGCCAGTGCGCTTCCCGCCGGGCGGTAAGCCTTCCCTCCTCCACCAGCCATGACCAGAACTTATCGACCATCTGTTCCAGTGCTTCGATGCCGTCGCCCGTGGTGGCAATGGTTCGGACCACGGGCGGAATCCAGCTTCCGTGTTGCGCTGCCAGCGATTGCAACGATCGCACTTCTTTTTCCACCCGGTCTGCGCCGTCGCGATCGCTCTTGTTGACCACGAAGATGTCGGCAATCTCCATAATGCCTGCTTTGATGCTCTGCACGTCGTCGCCCATGCCAGGCACCAGCACAACGATGGTTACGTCGGCCAGGCGCACGATATCGACTTCATCCTGGCCGACGCCCACGGTTTCGAGCAGCAGCCTTTGCTTGCCACTAGCCTCGATCACGGTGGCTACCTCCGCCGAGCTGCGGGCGAGGCCGCCCAACGAGCCTCGAGTCGCCATGCTGCGCATATAAAAGCCGGGATCGCCATCGTGGTCGCGCATGCGGATGCGATCTCCCAGGATGGCTCCCCCGGTATAGGGGCTCGTGGGGTCGACGGCAATTGCTCCGACGGTCGCCTGTTGCGCGCGATATCGGCGAGCGAGCCCATCGACCAGGGTACTCTTGCCCGCGCCGGGAGAGCCGGTGATTCCGATGCGCATCGCGGAGCCACTGTAGGGGAAGCAACAGGAAAGAATCTGCCGTGCCGAAGGGGCGTCATTCTCCACCAGTGAGACTGCTCGCGCCAGGGCGCGTACGTCCCCCTGGCGCATGCGCCTCACCAGCTCTTCTGCGTCGTTGCTGTCGCTCTTCATCCCTCCCGATCATACGATTCCTGAAAAAAACAAATACCGTCTTCAGGCTCTTTCTCCACAACGGACGACGGGTGCCCCACATCTCCCTCGTTTTTCGCGAGATGTGGGATACCACGAACCGTAACGATCGGCCTCCAAGACTGAATGGAGGTTCGGGGTGTCGACAAAGGCCTTCAGGGCACGTCTGTGGAATCCCATATCTCGCGAAAAACGAGCGAGACACCCGGATTTCCTATACGCGGCACCAAGCAACATCCACGTGTGCGGCTTTCATTGAGGAAAGCCGCATGTAGCTCATCAACGCCAACAAGCTTCACAGGAAATCCGGGTGTATGGGGCACCCGTCCTTTGTTGTCGGGAAACAGTTTCGAGCAAGCCTTTTTACTTGTTGAGGATCTCGCGGGCGATGATCAGGCGCTGAATCTCGCTGGTGCCTTCGCCGATGGTGCATAGCTTGACGTCGCGGTAGAACTTCTCCACCGGGTAGTCCTTGATGAAGCCGTAACCCCCGTGAAGCTGCACGGCCTCATCGCATACCCTCACCGCTACTTCGCTGGCCATCAATTTGGCCATGGACGATTCGAGCGTAATCTTCTGGCCGGCATCCTTCATCACCGCGGCACGCAGCGTGAGCAGCCGCGCGGCATCGAGCTGGGTCGCCATATCGGCTAGTTTCCACTGAATACCTTGAAACTCCGAGATCGCCTTGCCGAACTGGTGACGCTGTTTCACGTAGCGGCGAGCGGCGTCGAAGGCCCCGCGCCCGATGCCCAGCGAAAGCGCCGCGATGGAGATGCGGCCGCCGTCCAGAACACGCATGGAGTCGATAAATCCCTCCCCCTCCTGGCCCAGCAGATTTTCGCTCGGGATCTCGCAGTCCTCAAAAATAAGCTCAGAGGTGTCGCTGGCGCGCAGGCCAAGCTTGTTCTCTTTCTTACCCGCGCGAAACCCCGGAGTTCCCTTCTCTACCACGAAGGCCGAAAGGCCGCGCGTACCCTTACTCTTATCCGTAACCGCGATGATGACAGAAACATCGGCATATTGGCCGTTGGTGATGAACGTCTTGTTCCCGTTCAGCACCCAGCGATCGCCTTTGCGTACGGCGGTGGTTCGGGCGCTTCCGGCGTCGGATCCGGAACCAGGCTCGGTCAATCCCCAGGCCCCGAGCCATTTGCCCGATGCCAGCAGGGGAATGTACTTGCACTTTTGCTCTTCGTTGCCGGCAACGAAAATGTGATTAGTGCAGAGCGAGTTATGCGAGGCCACGATAATCCCGATGGAGCCATCGACGGCGGAGAGCTCTTCCACGGCAAGCGCATAGTCCACATAGCCTAGACCTGCCCCTCCCAGTTCTACCGGGAAGATCACACCCATCAGGCCCATCGCACCCAGCTTCTGCACCACCTCCAGCGGGAACTCGCTGGCTTCGTCCCAGCGCATGACATTGGGAGCGATTTCGCGCGCGGCAAACTCGCGAATCTCCTTGCACAACTGCTCCTGGTCCTCGGTCAGCGCAAAGGAATGGGTCGGGGTAAGGACGCTATCAGCTGCGTGGGCACTCATTGCGTGGGCTCCGTCGTCTGCTCGAAACGGGTGCGCTCAATCGAGTAAACCCTTGAGTTTATCACTCCGGTACTCACAGCACGCTGAGCGCCTGCTGCAAATCCTCAAGCAGATCATCGGCATCTTCAATACCTGCCGAGATGCGCACCATGCCGTCGGTGAGGCCGATTTTGGCCCTGCCCTCTTCGCCCAGCGCCGCGTGCGTCATGGTGGCGGGATGCGAGATAAGCGTCTCCACCCCGCCCAGCGATTCGCCGACGGTGCATATCTTGAGCCGGCGCAGCACGGAATTGGCCTTCTCCAGAGAACCGGTCTCGAAAGTAATGAGCGCGCCGAAACCGGACATCTGCCGCTTGGCCAGCTCATGCTGGGGATGGTTGGGAAGGCCTGGATAAAAAACCGCGGGAATCTTCGGGTGACGCGCGAGATACTCGGCGATCGCACCACCGTTCACTTCATGTTGCTTCATGCGGACGGCCAGTGTCTTGACCCCGCGCAAGACCAGAAAGCACTCGAAGGGGGAGAGGATGCCTCCGGTGCATTTTTGCACGAAGGCAAACGACTCTTTGTGCTGCGGAGTGGTCCCCACCAGAACGCCCCCCAGACCATCGCTGTGGCCATTGAGAAACTTGGTGGTCGAGTGCATGACGATATCCGCCCCCCACTCCAGCGGCCGCTGAAAGTAAGGTGACATAAATGTGTTGTCGACGCTCAGATCGATCGCCTGCCCCGCACTTCGCGTTTCGTGACAGATGTCGGCGATGGCGCGGATGTCGGTGATCTGCATCAACGGGTTAGTCGGGGTTTCAATATGCAGCAGCCTGGTGGTGGGCCGGATAGCCTGCCGAACCTGCTCCACATCGGTGGTGTCGACGTAGGTAAAGAGGATGCCGTAGTTGGCAATGATCTGGTCGAAGAGCCGCGGCGTTCCCCCGTAGACATTGGATCCGCAGATAACGTGGTCGCCGGTCTTGAGCATGGTGACCAGGGCTGCGATGGCCGCCATCCCGCTCGAAAAAACGTGCGCCGAAGCGCCGCCTTCCAGCGAGGCCAGGTTTTCTTCGAGCGCCGTGCGCGTGGGATTCGAAACCCGGGAGTATTCGTATCCGCGGTGCTTACCGATCTCTTCCTGGGCATAGGTAGATGAGGCGTAAATAGGCACGTTGACCGCGCCGGTTGCGGATCGGCAGGCTGGCCGTCGTGGATGGCGCGGGTGGAAAAGCCGTGGCGGCTGTTGCTCACAGACCGCCCTCGAAGATCTTCTTCGAAAGGTAACGCTCGGCGGAATCGGGAATCACGGTGGCCACCCGCTTCCCTTTGCCCAGGCGGACAGCGATCTGCACCGCTGCATCCACCGCCGCGCCACCACTCGAGCCGGCGAGCACGCCTTCCTCCGCCGCCAGCCGCGTGACCATGGTGAACGCTCGCGGATCTTTGACCATAACGACCTCGTCGCACCACTCGCGGTTGAAGGTCTGGGGGATAAAGGAAACGCCGATTCCCTCCACCTTGTGGTGACCCGGCTGTCCCCCCTGCAGCATGGAGCCCTGGGTCTCGACCGCTACGGTGAGAATGCCCGGATCCTGCTCTTTGAGGAAACGAGCGACGCCAGAGAAGGTGCCACCGGTCCCGACACCGGCGACAAAAGCATCCACCCGGCCCTCCATCTGCTCCCACAGCTCGGGGGCAGTGGTGGCATAGTGGAAGTCGGGATTGGCGGGGTTCTCGAATTGGAGGGCGGCAAACGAGCCCGGAGTTTCCGCGGCCATGGCCCGGCAGCGGCGGATGGCCCCAGACATGGCCTCTGCCTCCGGGGTGCGGATGACCGTGGCGCCAAAGCCTCGCATGAGAATGCATTTCTCTTCGGCAAAGCCCTCGGGCACGAAGAGTACGACCTTGTAACCGCGATGCACGCCCACCAGAGCGAGCCCCACCCCGGTATTGCCGGCGGTCGCCTCGAAGATGGTTGCGCCCGGCTGCAACAGGCCGCGCCGTTCGGCGTCCAGAATCATGCCCAGCGCGGCCCGATCCTTGACGCTCCCGCCGGGATTGAATAGCTCAAGTTTTGCGTAGATATCGGCCGCCCCTGCGGGCACGACCCGGTGCAGGTGCAGCATGGGGGTGGACCCCATCAACTCCGTTATATCTTCGGCGACATGCAACGCACGCGCTGCAACCTCACGAGAAAAGGGGGACATAGGCCAAATGACAAGTGTACCAGCCGGAAATCAATTGGCTGCTGCTGGTGACCCTTTCTGCGGTGCTGCGCTGGCCTTCTTTACGTTCGGGTAGTAGCCGGTTTTGGTACGAACAATCAGCTTGTTGTATCCCTTGGCCTTGGCTTCCACGTGAACCGACCGGAAGCCCCCCTGGCTGATGGGCTTGGTGGAGTGATAGCCGATGGTGTACTGCTCGCGGATATCCTTCGCGACCTCCCCGGCGATGGCGTCCACCTGATCCAGATTCTTGGGAAAGAAGGAAATACCGCCAGTCTCATTAGAAAGCATCTCCAGCGCCCGCTTGGCGCGATGAGCCTCCCGGCCGCCGCCAGTGTCGTCGTAGAGCAACCCAATCGAATAAACGATCGGCCCCTGCAGGTCCTGGATGCGGCGCACCGTTTCTTCGAGCGTGGTGCTCGAAGCATTGTCTTCTCCATCGGTAATGACCAGCAGAACCTGCTTGGGGCGCTTGGCATTCTTGGTCAGGTAATCGGCCGAGGCCATGATGGCGTCGTAGAGGGCGGTGCCTCCCTTGGAATCGATATGCGAGAGACCGTCACGCAGCTTGTTCACGTTGGCAGTGAAATCCTGATCAATGTATGCCTCGTCGGAGAAGTTAACCACGAAGGTCTCATCGTCCGGGTTCGAATAGTGCACCAAATCGAGAGCAGCTGTATTCACCGCCGTGCGTTTGGTGCGCATGGAGCCGGAGTTGTCGACCAGAATTCCCAGTGAGATGGGAATGTCCTGGTGCTGAAACGAGGTAATGGTCTGCAACACGCCGTCTTCTGAGACCTTGAAATCGTCCTTAGCCAGGGTGTTCACCATGTGCTGCTTGTCGTCGAGCACGGTGGCATTCAAGACCACTTCATCGACATTGCGCTGCAGGGTGTATTTCCCGTTTTCGCGACCGATCACCGCTGTCTCAGGCTGTTTGGAGGCGCCATTTCCCGCCCCGTCAGGGGAGGCAACGGGATCACGATCGACATTGAGCGGCTGTTGTTTCTCCGCCGGTAGCTGGGAGGCAGACGGCGGAGGAGACACTTGCATCAGGGCCGGGAGCGGCGAGCTGCAAAGCAGGAAGATCGGAATGAACAGCCAACTACTGCAAGGGCGCATAGTATCCGGTACGGGCGTGAACGGTGAGCTGGGGCAGCCCCTCGGGCGGAACCAGCTTTACCTTCAATTTACGCCACTTCCCGTCCCGTTTAATATCCTCTGACCTATACCCCAGCACGTATTGATTGCGTAATTCAGCACTGATCTTGGTCGCGATGTCGGCCATATCGGCGAGATCATCCACCCGGAAGAGCTGGCCCCCGGTCTCCTCGCTTACATCGTGCAGCAGAATCGGCCCCAACTGCTCTTCGCGCGTGGGAGCGTACTGGTCGAAGATACCGATGGAATAAATCTGCACGTCTGATTCACGGACCACCGCGCGCACTTCGCTTTCCGTATAGCGGCTCCGGTTGTCGCCCCCATCGGATACCACCAGCAGTGCCTTGCGCTCGTGCTTCGCCTGCTTCATCTTGTTCAAGCCGAAGTAGATGGCGTCCAGCAGCGCAGTGCGATGGCCAGGCTTCACGGTCAGCAGGCGAGACTCGATGTTGTCCACATTGTTGGTGAAGTCTGTGATCAACTCCGGCCGGTCGTTGAAGCCGATGACAAAAAACTCGTCCTGCGGGTTGGCCGTGCGCAGAAACTCCAGGATCGAGTTCCGGGCACGGTTGATCTTGTCTGTCATGCTGCCGCTCAGGTCAAAAATGATCCCGATGGAGACCGGAGCGTCCTCCGAGGAGAAACTCTTGATCTTTTGCAGAGCATTGTTCTCGTAGAGGAAGAAGTCCTGCCGCTCCAGGCCAGTGACCAGGCGGTTGAGCGGGTCGGTCACGGTAACCGGCACCAGTACAAGGTTGACATCTACCCGGATGCGCTCGTTCGGCCGCGCCGTCATGGCCTTCTTGCCCTCGAGCGGCGCCGGAGTAACGCTCGTCTTCGCGTTGGGGTCTGTCTTGGCGTTGGGGTCTGTGGGCGCGATAGGCGCGGTGGGCGCCGGAGGCGGGGGATTTACGTGGACGTCGTTTAAGGGATCCTGGGCCCGGCTAACCCCGGAGAGCATGAGCCAGAAGGTCAGTAGGATGGCAAGCTTGACCGTCATCCACGCGCACAGCCTTCCTCGAGTGCGGACGCTGTGTGAAAACCCGCGAATGGGCCCAGCGCAACCATTTATCCCCATTCTGCGCTCGCCAGAGAGCGCCATAATCCCAGCCCTCGTGTCCCTAGTCCTTGTGTGCAGGATGGTAGCACGTCGACATCAAACCTGAAACCTGCCTCCTGCCATTTTGGATGCGGATTTCATCCGCCGAAAAAACACGGCACCGATGGAACACCCGCGTCTCAGCGACGTCCTCTACCATTTTGGTGGTGTTACCTCCCGTGGGACGGGCAGGCCAGGAAGCGGCGGCGCGGCTGTCCTGGTCAGGTACAATCTGGCAGGTATAAGAGAGCAAAGCAATTGGCAACGCAACCTGCGGTTGCCGATGTCCGGAGCTGGACCCCAAAAGCATGGCCCGCATTTACCCTTTTCGCGCATTGCGCTACAACCCGAGCCTGGTCCGGATGGAAGACGTAGTAACCCAGCCCTACGACAAAATTTCTCCAGCAATGCAGCAGGCGTACTACCAGCGTAGCCTGTACAACCTTGTCCGCATCATCCTGGGGCTACCCGAACTATTTGACGAACCTGGCAGCAACGACGTCTACACGCGGGCGGCGCGAGATTTCGCGGACTGGCGCCGGATGGGGATTCTGGCCCAGGAAAAAGACGCCTGTATCTTCGCCTACTCGCAGCGGTTTACCGTGCCCGGCAGCGATGGAGAAATCCGTGAGCGCCGTGCCTTTATCGCCCTGGGCGAGGTATGCGATTACAGCCACCAGGTGGTTTTCCGCCACGAACAGACGCTTTCCAAGCCTAAGTCGGACCGGCTGAACCTGCTGCGCGCCACGCAGGCCCACTTCGGACAGATTTTCATGCTCTATTCGGACCCGGCCCTCACCGCGGAAAAGATCCTGTTCTCCGGCCGCGCAGCGCCGGAGATAGAAGTAACCGACGAGTACGGCGTGACCCACCGAGTGTGGAAAGTCAGCGATATGAGCACCATCAACATCCTGCTGGGCGCAATGGAGGACAAAAAGCTCATCATCGCCGACGGCCACCACCGCTACGAGACCGCCCTGGCGTATTCGCTCGAGCATGCCCCGCCGAGCGTGACCCGGACGGAGCGGAACCTGGCCAATACCACCCCCCAGCCGGCTTACCCTGAGGCCGCCGTAATGATGACCTTCGTCAACATGGACTCGGCCGGCATCACCATTCTGCCCACCCATCGGGTGGTCTTTGGGCTCAAGGATTTCTCTCCCGCAACGTTTATCGAGATGGCCAAGAAATACTTCGAGATTCAGCCCGTGCATGCGGAGGATCCGGTCCAACTGACCCGGCTGCTGGCCCGCCAACCGGGTTCGGCGTTCATTGCCGCCACCCAGCTGGGTTACCACCTGCTCTCCGCCAAACCCGAAGTAGTCGCCCAGGCGCTCAGTAAGCTGCCCGAGCGGCAACGCCGGCTGGACCTGGCGCAGTTGCACTCCCTGGTTCTGGAGCAGTTGCTGGGCATTACCCCGGAGGCGATTCGCGAGCAAAGAAACCTGCGCTATGTTCGCGATGCCAGCGAAGCTACCGAGCAGGTCGCACGCGGGCAGGCGGACGTGGCCTTTCTGACCAATCCGATCACCCTGGGTCAGTTGCGTGAAGTCGCCTTCGCTGGGGATGTTATGCCCCAGAAGTCGACTGACTTCTATCCCAAACTACTGAGCGGCCTAGCCATCTATGCGTTGGATTGAGGGGCTCTGCTGCCTCGCAATGGGTTTTATTCTGGCGCCTCTGCTTGCCGGTGCCCAGACAACTCCACCGCCGCCCCCTCCTCCGGCGCCTCCGCCGGCCCAGCCCTCTGTCATCAAGTCGTCCCCGCGCTTTGGGGTGGTCATCGACGCCGCCCATGGGGGCTCTGACAACGGCGCACGTTTGTCTGACCACTCGCAGGAAAAAGATCTGGTGCTGACGCTATCGGTGCGGTTGCGCTCTACCTTGGCCGCGCATGGCATTTATGTGGTCACCACGCGGGAATCCGATAGCGCCATCCCGGCCTTGAACCGCGCCGAGGCGGCAAACCATGTGGGAGCGGCCGCCTGCATCACCCTGCATGCCACCACCAGCGGCAGCGGAGTGCATCTCTTTACCTCGTCCCTGACGCAAATCCCGCTCACCCGTTTTCTGCCCTGGGACACCGCCCAGGGCGCTTATGCGGAGCAGAGTTTGCGGCTCTCGTCGGAGTTCGATTCCGCGCTGACGCATGCGGAGATTCCAGTGACCCTGGGGCGCACGGCCTTGCAGCCCCTGGACAGCTTCGCCTGCCCGGCAGTAGCAATAGAACTGTCGCCGTTGAACATCTCGGGGAAAGTCACCGCGCTCTCCGACCCTGAGTACCAGGACCGTATTGTGGCGGCACTGACCGCAGCCCTCGAACAATGGCAGCGAGACTGGAGGCAACAACCGTGATCTCCCGCGGGCAGCGCATCCTCTTCTGGACTCTCCTGGTCAGCTCGGTGGTGATGTCGGTGGTCTTGCTGCGCATGCGCGAGCGGGCCATGGACCGCCTGCTCGCCTCTGCCGAGAGCATACCGCTCAATCCTTCGGCGAGCCGCCCGGCGCAGAATGTAACCATGATGATTGCCAATGACTTGGACGGTTCGCTGCAGCCCGCAACCCAGAACCTGGCGCTGCCGGTCGATGGCAACGCGCGCGCCCACGTGATCTTGCAGCACCTGATTCTTGACTACGCGCGCCCCAGCAGCAAGCACCCGATTGCCACCAACAAAGGCGTAAACGGCATCTTTTTCATGACCCTTCCGCTGCAAGCCAATCAAGTCGTACCGGACACCCAAGCCATCGTCGACCTGAGTTCATCGTTTGTCGCCGCCCACCCTTCCGGGATCGAGCCGGAGACGCTCACCCTGCTTTCCATTCTCGGCACGCTCCACGCCAACTTTCCCCAGATCTCGCAGGTGCGTTTCCTGGTGGATGGGCAACAACGCGACACGCTTGCCGGGCACGCCGATCTGACCCGCGTCTATCTGGCAAACGATGCTCCCGGAGTGAAGCACCTGTGAAGATTGGCGTATTCGACTCCGGTTTCGGGGGCCTGACTGTGCTGCGGGCGCTGTTGCCATTGCTTTCCCAAGCGGAGTTCCTCTACCTGGGCGACACAGCGCGTTTGCCCTATGGTTCAAAGTCGCGCGCGACCATTGTGCGCTATGCGCTTTCCAGCACCCGCTTTCTGCTCGACCAGGGCGCGGAATTTCTGGTGATCGCCTGCAACACCGCCAGTGCGCTAGCCCTGAAAGAAATTCGCGAGTCGACCACAGTGCCGGTTTTGGGAATGATCGAGACCGGGGCCAACGAGGCACGCAGCCAGTCAAAGACGCGGGACATCCTGGTGATCGGGACGGACGCAACCATCTCCAGTCATGCCTATGCCGGGGCCTGCCGGGAGCGAGGCCTGCGCGCCATGGAAAAAGCCTGCCCTCTGTTGGTGCCGCTGGTGGAAGAAGGGTGGATTGATCACCCGGTTACGGCGGAGGTGGTCCGCATTTATCTCACCGAGCTGTTGCAGCAAGCCCAGGAGTCGGATCTTGACCCGGACACGCTGGTGCTGGGATGCACGCACTATCCGCTGCTGCGGCCGATGATGGAAGCGGCGCTTTCGCCCGCCATCCGGGTGATCGATTCGGCCCAGGCAACTGCAAGCCAGGCAGCGCAGCAACTGGTCGGCCATCGCTTCGCCGGCGGAAACGCGGGAAGCTCATCCTGCAGCTGCCGCTTTTTTGCGACCGACTCGGTAGCCAAGTTTCGTAATCTCGGCACGCGCTTTCTGGGCAGCCCGATTCGCGAGGTCGAATTAGTGGACCTGGGTGGCTGATATATCCTTAATCCCGTTGCAAGTAAAAAAAGGGAGCAAGCAATGATAGACCTCAAGGGTCAGACGGCAGTCGTTTTTGGTCTGGCAAACAAACGCAGCATCGCCTGGGCAATTGCGCAAAAGCTGGCAGCGGCCGGGGCAAGGATTGCCATCTGCTATCAAAACGAACGCCTGCGGGTTGAGGCCGAGGCGCTAGCGGGGGAATTGCCCGACGCAGCTATCTTTGAGTGCGATGTTTCGAGCGATGAACAGATCGACAAGGTCTTTGCCCAACTGAAGGATCGCTATGGCAAGCTCGACACCCTGGTGCACAGCGTTGCCTTTGCTCCTGCCGAAGAGCTGCACAACGATTTTCTGTTGACCAGCCGTGAAGGCTTCCGGGTGGCGCACGAGATCAGCGTATATTCCCTGATTGCGTTGAGCCGCGGAGCCGCTCCCTTGATGACGGATGGCGGCAGCATCATCACCATGACTTACTACGGATCGCAAAAGGTAGTGCCGCGCTACAACGTGATGGGCTTGGCCAAAGCCTCCCTTGAGGCTACGGTGCGCTATCTTGCGGCCGATCTTGGACCGAAGAAGATTCGCGTCAACGCGATTTCTGCAGGCCCCATCAAGACGCTGGCGGCTCGCGGTATCGGTGGGCTAGGCGAAATGCTAAAAGTGCACGCCGAGCGCTCGCCCCTCAAGCGCAATGTGGAACCAGCCGAAGTGGGCAACGCTGCGTTGTTTCTGGCTTCGGATCTGTCCTCGGGCGTGAGCGGAGACGTGCTCTACGTGGACTGCGGCTACAACGTGATGTCCTTCAGCAGCTCGGAATTAACGCGCAGCTAGTCGAGGGGCATCTGCTACGGTGAGACAGCAGGTCCCCGTACTCCGTGCTGCAGGAACTGGCTGGAGAGTCACACTTGTCCAAATTAGCCGAACGTTCTGGTCGTCACGGCTCTGATGCTTTGTATCAGGGCACGACTTTAGTCGGGCCGAAAAGGACTAAAAGAGAATTGGGCTTTAGCCCCTGCTGCGGCGCATCCCACGAAATGCTTGCCCGGAGACAGTTCTCAGCTCTGCGCGGTGTTTTTCCGCCGGGACGCAAAGAAAAAGCCCAGGGGCTAAAGCCCAGATTTTTTTGGACCTCAACGGCCCGACTGAAGTCGTGCCCTGATACAAAGCATCAGAGCCGTGACGACCAGAAAATTGAGTGGATGGACCTGTTGATTTCTAGCTTCGCCCAGCCAGCGACTCCGCCTGCAGGGTCACCAGTTCCGTCAGATCCTTCTTTTCCAGGCCGTGCACTTCCTTATTGAACGCATCCACCTTGCTCGACCAGTTCATGGAGCAAAACTTGGGCCCGCACATGGAGCAGAACGCAGCTTCCTTGTAATAGTCATCGGGCAGCGTCTCGTCGTGCATGGAACGCGCCGTCTCCGGATCCAGTGACAGTGCGAACTGCTTATTCCAGTCGAAGGTATACCGCGCGTAGCTGATCGCGTCGTCGCGGTCTTGCGCACCTGGACGATGCCTGGCGACATCGGCTGCATGAGCTGCGATGCGGTAGGCAATCATGCCGTCCTTGACATCTTTCTCATTGGGCAACCCCAGGTGTTCCTTGGGCGTGACGTAGCACAGCATCGACGCGCCATGCCAGCCGATCATCGCCGCTCCGATCGCACTGGTGATGTGGTCATAACCCGGTGCGATATCAGTGACCAGCGGTCCCAGGGTGTAGAACGGAGCGCCGTCACATAGCTCTACTTCTTTTTCCACTTGCTCCTGGATCTTGTCCAACGGCACGTGGCCGGGGCCTTCAATCATTACCTGCACATCGCTTTTCCAGGCCGCACGGGTCAGCTCGCCTAAGGTCTTCAACTCGGCAAACTGCGCCTCGTCGCTGGCGTCGGCGATGGAGCCCGGCCGCAGACCGTCCCCTAGAGAGAAGCTCACATCGTACTTGGCCATCACCTTGACGATGCGATCGAAGTGTTCATAGAGAAAATTCTGGCGATGATGATGGGTCATCCACTGGGCCAGAATCGCCCCTCCGCGGCTGACGATGCCGGTGATGCGCTTGGCCACCATGGGCACATACTGGATCAGCACGCCGGCGTGGACGGTGAAGTAATCCACCCCCTGCTGCGCCTGCTCTTCAATCACTTCCAGGTACACATCAATATTCAGATCTTCGAGCTTCTTGACCCGGTTCAGCGCCTCGTAGATGGGCACCGTACCGATGGGGACCGGACTGTGGCGCAGAATCGCCTCCCGGATCTCAGGGATATTCCCGCCGGTCGAAAGGTCCATCACCGTGTCGGCGCCGAAGTTGACCGCGGTGTGCAGCTTGTCCAGTTCTTCGCGGATATTCGAGGTCACGGCGGAGTTGCCGATATTGGCGTTGATCTTGCACTTGGTCGCCACCCCAATCCCCATCGGTTCCAGCTCCGGATGGTTGATGTTGGCGGGGATAATCAGCCGTCCGGCGGCGATCTCATCCCGGATCAATCCCACCGGGAGCTTTTCCCGCTCGGCGACGAAGGACATCTCTTCGGTAACCTGGCCGCGGCGGGCAAAGTGCATCTGGGACATGTTGCTATCGCCGGTACGAGCCGCTTCGAGCTTCCGCTTTACGATCCACTCAGCGCGCGGCTTCAGAATCTCGTGCGTCGGGTTGACCGCCGCCTCATGGGTGCCGTTTCCATTGCTGCTCATAGTCGAATTGCCTCGTTTAAGGAATTAGATGTGGATTGGGTCATTATGGGATCGATCAGCGCACTCGAGTCGATTATACGGTCAGATGCGGAATGGCTGCGCTTGACGGAAGCGAGCTTGACGGAAACGAACCGCGCTCCTACCCTTATAGATGCAATGAAGATACCTCCGCAGACTTTCCGCATCGGTGCGGCCGCAGTGATTATCCTGGGCACCATCATCTACCTGGCCATCACCGGGGTTCAAGCGGACAAGAGCTACTACGTCACCATCAGCGAATTGCAGGCCATGGGCAACAAGGCCTATACCCGTCATCTCCGGGTAGCCGGCGACGTGGCTGCCCATTCCATCGAGCGTAGCGGCACCAATGCAAAATTTGTGCTCTCCGAGCAGGGTCACACGCTGGAGGTCAGCTACCAGGGCGTTGAGCCCCCGCCAGACACCTTCAAGGACGGTTCCCAGGCGCTCGCCATGGGCACTTATGGGCGGGATGGTGTCTTCCATGCAACCGAATTGCAGGCTAAATGCGCCTCAAAATATGCGGCCGCCAAGCCCGCACCCAACACCGCTTCCCTCAAAGCACCGGCTCCCGCGGTACCGGGCAAGTAGAACCTAAGCCATCCCTCTATACTCCACCCCGATTTCCTGTGGAGTTTGTTGGCGGTGACGAGCTTCATGCGGCTTTCCTTAATGAAAGCCGCACACGCGGTCGTGTCCGGGGCAGCGTACAGGAAATCCGGGGAATGGGATGGCATCCACATTAGCGCAGCTCGACCAGGTATCGCGCCTCTTCGGCCGCTTCGCGGCGCTGCGCAAAGTCTCTGTCAGCCTCGCTGCCGGCCGCTGTTACGTGCTGCTGGGAGAGAATGGAGCCGGCAAGTCCACCCTTTTGCGGGTGCTCGCCGGGCTGCTGGAGCCAACCCTGGGCACTGCCCGCATCTTCACTGCCGGCAAAGCGGAAGAGATCGCCGAACAGCGGGCGCGTGTCGGCTACATGAGCCATGCCCCGATGCTCTATGACGAGCTCTCGGCCACGGAAAACCTGCGCTACTTCGCGGGCCTTTACCGCACTTGCTCTTGCCTTACGCCGGAAGAGGCGTTGCTTGCGGTAGGCCTAGATCCCACGCTTACCCGTCCCGTCGGCCAGTACTCGCAGGGCATGCGCCAGCGTACTTCCCTGGCCCGGGTGTTGCTGCCGCAGCCCGAGCTTTTGCTTCTGGACGAGCCTTTCTCCAATATGGATGCCGCCAGCGCGGGCAAGATGGTAGCCCTGCTTGGCCGCCTGCGCGGGGCAAGCCGCACCGTCGTACTCACTACCCACCAGAGATCGCTCGCCGAACCTTTGGCTGATTACTTCCTGATGATGGAAGCAGGACAACTCGTCTCCACCACCGAGGGGCCGGCCCTCCACGCATGAAGACCAACGCCGCCCGCATCCTGGAGAGCCTCGCCATCCCTTACACCTTGCAGGAGTACGAGGTGGATCCCGACAACCTCTCCGCAATTGCCGTAGCGCGGAAGATCGGCCTGCCGGTGGAGCAGGTCTTCAAGACCCTGCTCACCACCACCGGTCCTGACCAATATGCCTTTGCTGTCATCCCCGGGGACGCGGAGCTGGATTTCAAGAAGCTTGCCCGTGCCGCGGGAGCACGCAAAGCGGAGATGGTCTCGCTCAAGGAGGTGCAACCGCTCACCGGATATATCCGCGGCGGTGTCACCGTCTTCGGCGCCAAGAAGGACTTCCCTGCTTTTGCCGACGAGACCATCGAGCTCTTCGATTTCATTTCGGTCTCAGCCGGTCAGCGCGGCGTCCAAATCCTGCTCGCGCCCCAGGATTACCTGCGCGTTGCCCAGGCTACGGTGGCCGACCTGACCAAGGATCAGGCACGCCTGTGAGCTATCTACTCATCCATTTGGCCAAAGACCTGCGCCTCGAGTGGCGATCGAAAGATGCCATCAATGGCATGCTCTTCTTCGCTCTTCTGGTGGTTGTGCTGTTCAGCCTGGCCTTTGATCCCACGACTGCGATCTCGCGCCAGATTGCCGGCGGCATCCTTTGTGTCGCGACTTTGTTCGCTTCCGTGACCGCGCTCAATCAGGCGTGGTCGCGCGAACTGCGGCACCAGGTGCTGGATGCGCAACGTATGGCGCCCGCCCCGGCTTCCTCGCTGTTCCTGGCCAAAGTGATTGCCAATTTTATTTTCGTGACCGTGGTGCAGATCATTCTGGCGCCTCTCTTCGCCATCTTTTACAACCTGCATCCAGTGGGACAAACGTGGTTATTGCTGTTGGTTCTGCCGCTGGGAACCTGGGCGCTGGTGGTGAATGGAACTTTCTTTGCCGCAGTCTCGGTCCGCACCCGGAATCGCGAGTTGCTGCTTCCCTTACTGTTGTTTCCTATTTTCATTCCAGCGCTGCTGGGCATGGTCGAGGCGACAACCGCCATCCTGGTGGGTGATTCCGAACCAGGGCTCTGGATCCAACTACTCGCCGGCTACGATGTCATCTTCACCACCGTGGGTCTGCTGCTCTTTTCCACCGTCCTCAATGCGGAGTGAAGGCCCGACCGGAGCCAACCCGGATTTCCAGGTCGAAGCTGCGAAACTGTAACGGGAACAAAGTGACGGGTGCCCCACATCTCGCTCGTTTTTCGCGAGATGTGGGATACCACTGCTCTTTCCCTCTGAGTTTCGCTTCATCCGATGCACTTAGCGGACAACATCGGTGGCATCCCACATCTCGCGAAAGACGAGCGAGATGTGGGGCAACCCATACCGGTTCTGACAGCACAAGTATCGGACTGCTTGTGCTGCGCGCCGCAGCCCTGAGCTTATTTCTCAAACACGGGTTAGAGAAGCTCACAGGCTATTCAAGGATGGTTCAGCATTTTCCTGACCCCATCCACGTCGGTGCGCATGCAGGGCTCGCCTTTGCCTTGCTCAGCGATGGCATTTGCTCCGTGCTGGTCACGATTGGACTGGCAACGCGCCCTGCCTCAGCGATCATCCTCTTCAATTTGCTGGTGGCGTTCTTCTTCGTGCATCACGCCGCGTATTTTACCGACGGTCACGTGGAACTCGTTGTGGTCTACATCATCGTCTTTGCCGCACTGCTGTTCACGGGTCCTGGGCGATTCAGTGTTGACAGATACATGTGAGGCCTCCCCCTGGTTCCCCCACGAAGTACGGGAACGAGAGGAGGACTGACTCATTTGGGCTTGGGGTTGAATTGGGAGCACAGGGCGAAGGTCTTCTCCAGGTGCTCGATGAAGATGCGTACTTTCGTGGACACACGGCGGCTGGCGGGCCGCACGGCAAAGATCGGCACCCTCCTTTCAAAAGGCGTCAGCAGACGGAGAACGGTACCCTCCCTCAGTTCGGCAGCAAAGAGCCAGGCCGGCGCCTGGGCAATCCCCAGGTGCTCGAGCACGCCCATGCGCATTTGCTCGGCATCGCTGGTTCGGAAAGCGCCGGTGGGAATGATGCGCTTTGTGTCCGGCCCGCTGCCGAACGTCCATGGCTGGACGGAGCCACGCTCGGTCAGGACTACTGATTGAAATCGAGGGATTTCTTCCGGCGATTCCGGTGCGCCGTGCTTGGTGAGGTATTGGGGAGTGGCGACGACGATAATCATCGTCTCAGCGAACCTTCGCGCGACCAGATCGGAGCTTGGGAGATCGCCGGAGTGGATAGCCAGATCGAAGCCATCTTCGACGATGTTCGCCGGGTTTTCCGATGCGGCCATTTCAACGGCCATGTCAGGATAGGTGGCGAAGAAGGCCGCGAGCTTCGACACCATGTGGAGGCGGGCGAAGGTGGGTAGAACCGCGACGCGAATGAGGCCTTTCGGGGCGGTCTGCCCGTGGCCGATGCGTGAGGTCGCACTTTCGAAGTCTTCGAGGATGCGCCGTGCTGACTCGTAGAAGTGGCGGCCGGCCTCGGTCATCGTGATCGAGCGGGAGGTGCGATGGATGAGCTCCGTGCCGAGCTCAGCCTCGAGGGAAGCGATTTGTTTGCTGACCGCCGGCTGGCCGATTCCCCGCTCTCTTGCGATGGCCGAAAAGCTTCCCTTCTCAACCACTCGAACGAACATGTGCATCGCGTCAAATTTGTCCAAGTACGGCTCCTTATGCCTCTGTTGCACGGGTGCTTAGCGGTGCGGCGATGCATTCCTCTTGGGAATAGATCCTATTTCCCATTGTGCCAGATCCGATGGCAAACATGGCACATCAGATAACGGTTCGTGCAAGAAGCAAAGCACTCTGAGCCAACCGGATTATCTCTGGACTCGATTTCAGGTACCTGGAGAGCCGTAGACAATCACCAGCGTCGCACTTTTCGTCGACGGAGGCGCGGCCCAGGTCTGATTTGACGCATCAAAACCGGGCGTCACACTCATCAGAGCGGCTCAGATGAGTGTGGGATTCTTGCTCACAGAAAAGGAGAACCTATGAAGGGATACCTGGTTTTTACGCGCGATAAGACACTCGACAAAAATGAGTTGGACACCTATTCAAAGGAGGTCCCGACGACCTTCGCCGGGCATGACTTCAAAATTCTCGCGCTTTATGGCGTGTATGAGGACCTGGAAGGGGCCGCGACCGAGGGTACCGTAATCCTCGAGTTCCCAAGTATCGAGGCGGCGAAGGCCTGGTATAACGGTGCGCCCTATCGCGCGGTGCGTGAGCATCGTTTCAAAGGGGCGAACTATCGCGTGACGTTAGTGGAAGGAATCATCTAACCCTGGCCAACCAGGTGCGCGCGATCGCCGGCGAGCATCTGGACATCTTCGTTTCCGATGCCGCCATCTCCAAGCCCGACGCCATCGAGGATCACACGGTGGAAGACTTCGACACAAAAGCTAGGCTCCGATGCTCCGTCAAAGCTTTCCTGCTACGCGTGAGCTGAGGCTCCCTCTTGCAGTTGGCTATGATCAGCGTGATATCGTCGTTCTGCTCATGCGGGCTGAACTTCTGTATCTCTTCCACCACGAACCCCAGCAACCGATGAGCGGGTAACTCGCGACGCTGCTGCAACGAGTCGACCAGACGCTGCTCTCCAAACTCCTCGCCCGCGACGTTGCATGATTCGGTCACGCCATCGGTATAAAGCACGAGCGTGTCGCCGGGGTTGAATCCGCACTCCGCGGCCGGGCAGTCCCAATCCTTGAATAGACCCAGAACCGTTCCGGTGGAGTGGAGTCTTTCCACAGAACCGTCCTGACGCAGCAGAAGCGCCGGCAGATGCCCGCAGTTCGCGTAGCGCAAGCGTTGCGCGCGCTCGTCGTAGTCGGCGAAGAAGAAAGTGGCATAGGCGCTATCCACCGTGTTCTCGTAGAAAAGCCGGTTCACCGACCGCAAAAGAAGCCGCGGCTGTTCGCGGGCCAGGGCAAACTGGCTGCGCAGGTTGGCCTGGAGATTGGCCATTAAGAGCGCAGCGGCGATTCCCTTGCCGGAGATGTCGCCAATCAACAGCCCAAGCCGGTCTTGTCCCAGGGCGAGAAAGTCATAGTAGTCGCCGCCGACATGGCGAGCCTGAATACAACTGCCGGCGTAGTCGAGGCTCCTGAGGGCGGGAAGCGTTTGCGGAAAGAGCCTGGCCTGCACCTGTTTGGCAATTTCCAACTCCTGCTGGAGGCGCCGCTCAGCTTCCAGCTTCTCGGCGACGGCCTGCCGCTGGGCTTCGATTTCACGATTCACCCCGTCGGAGGCGAGCAGTTCAAAGGTGTTCCCATCCGCATCTGAGAAGGTGGCCGACGCTCCGCCAAAAAGAGACTTCTGTGGGGGATGACGAAAGCGGACCCCGCGGCTACTCCACAGCTCGAAGGTCGCGTTGATATCCTCGGAGACAAATGCAATCTGCGTATGCCGGCCAATGTGCTTGTAGTTTTCCGAGCCCCGTTTCGGAGCGACGAGGGCGAGTATCGCACTGCCATCCGGCGGAGCAACGGCGACCCAGCGTCCGGCGAACTCGAAGCGAGCGTCGGCAACTACAGTGAACCCCAACTTGTCCACGTAGAACTGCAAGCTTCGATCATGATCGCGAACGAAGACGGTGGACTTGAAAATACGAAGATACGGGCTCTCCGGCTTCAAGGTGTGTCTCCCGGGAGCACGGCACCTTGCTGCGCAAGGAATGCCTGGCCAATTTTCGCGAGAATCCGATTGTACGTTGTCATTCCTAACGCGCAGGTTAGCAGGGAAACCAGGATGAACGTCAAACTTTGATCAAAATGCTATCCACAACCCCCGGGAAAGTGAAAGACAGGGGATGTTTGCCGGGTGCCACCGGCCATTTTGTCGGCCGGTTATAAGCCGGTATTCCCCTAGAACTTCTATTGATGTATGCTCGCTTGCATAGAAGTTCTATGGGGGCAGGCCAATGAAGAGCTGGGGCCGGCTTTTTCGACGCGGTCAGAGCGATGCGGTCCTCCAGCAGGAGATCGAGCTGCATCTGGCCGAAGAGATTGCGGAAAACATCGAGCTCGGCATGCCCGCAGGCGAGGCGCGGCGGCAGGCATACCTGAAGTTCGGCAGTCCCCGACGGGTGCGCGAGGAGCTGTGGCAGCAGAATTCCTTCGCGGTGGTGGATACTTTTTGGCGTGATATGCGACAGGTGCTTCGACGGCTGGAAAGGTCACCGTCTGTTGTGCTGACAGTAATGGTCTCGCTGGGGCTGGGGATAGCGGCGAACGTCTTCATCTTTACCGCGGTGAACAGACTGTTGTTGCAAGAGCCGCCGGTAGGGCGCCCCACAACGTTGCTGAGTATATATTCGACATTCGACCATGGCGGACGCCAAGGCCCATCGTCGCTCACAACGTTTAACGACCTGCGTGAGCAGGCAAAGTCTTTCTCCGGTGTGGCGGCCTGCAATAACTTCCTGCCGGCCACGATCGCAGGCCCGGGCGAGCCCGAACGGGTTTGGGGACAGAGCGCCACGACCAACTTCTTCGACGTTGCCGAATTGCCGATGACTCTGGGCCGAGGCTTTCACAGCAGCGAAGACCGATCGCCGGTAATCGTGCTGAGTTATGGTCTGTGGCGCCGCCACTTTGGCGGAGATCCCGCGATCCTGGGAAAGCCCGTCTCGCTCTCGGGGAAGATATTCACCGTGATCGGCGTTACCAAGCCGGGATTCCGTGGGATTCACTGGCTCGCGAGTTTCGAGTTCTGGGTGCCTCAGGGCGAGCGGGAGCAACTGGCGGCCGATAAGGTGAGCGGTATGGATCCTCGCAACGTGGTCCTGCTGGACGTAGTCGCCCGATTGAAACCGGGAATGAGCCGGACGCAGGCGCAGGTCGAGTTGGACGCTATGGCGCGGCGGTTTGCGACTGCCTATCCAAAGGAAGATGAAGGGCTCGGTTTCCATACCGAGCAGGCGGGCGTGATGTTGCCGAGCGTGCGGGCCCACTTCGCAACCTTCCTGACTGCGCTAACGGTGGTTGCCCTGCTGGTGCTTTGCATTGCCGGCTCGAATGTCGCTAACCTGCTGCTGGCGCGGGCGGCGGCGCGGCATCGGGAGATGGCGGTGCGCATTGCGCTGGGAGCGACTCGCTTCCAGTTGATACGGCCCATGCTATTAGAAAGCACGTTGATGGCGTTGAGCGGCGGCGTATTTGGAGTGGCCCTGAGCGTCGCGGGACTTCGCGGCCTAACCGCGTTTCATCTACCCTTTGCCACCCCGTTCGATTTGAGTTTGACCATGGATTGGCGGGTCATGTTGTATGCCTTTCTGTTAAGCGTGGGAACGGGGATGCTGTGCGGAGTTGCGCCCGCGCTTACTGCATCGCGCCCGGCAATTCCGAATTCGCTGAAGGGAGAGAGCACGTTGCAACGTCCCGGCCGGAGGTTGAGCCTGCGGAACATTCTCGTAGTGCTGCAAATTTCGTTGTGCCTGGTGCTGCTGTGCACGACAGGGCTTTTTCTCCGCAGCCTGCGGAAGACGGCAGAGGTTGATCCTGGATTCCGAACGCGCGGCGTGTTGATGATGTCGATCGATCCGGTGCATAACGGATATACCGGGCAACAGACGCCTTTGCTGTTGAAGCGGCTTGGTGAAAGAACAGCGGAGGTACCGGGAGTAAATTCGGTAGCGTGGACGGACCATGTGCCGCTTTCGTTCTATGGCCAAACGAGCGAATTCCACACCGCGGCCAGGGAAGCGCACACTGGCCACGATCCTCTCGCGGACGTATACCAGGTGAGCTCCGGCTACTTCGAGACAATCGGAATACCGTGGATTGCAGGACGCGATTTCAATACCGTCGATCCTAGTGCGCCGAAGCAGGCAGTCGTGAACGAAGCCTTTGCGCGGAGGATATTCGGTGCGAGCAGAGCAGTCGGCGAGCGTGTTAGCAAGCGAGAAGACGACGTATGAGATCGTAGGTGTGGTGAAGGATGCCAAATCGCAGACCCTCGGCGAGGAGGAGGAGCCGATTCTTTATCGCTCTTTGGAGCAGAATATCGGTTTGGCCGCGCCGACTTTTGGGTTTTCCCTGCTGGTGCGCTATGAGGGGAATGCAGCAGAGCTAAGGACCGCAGTACGAAATGAGATCCATACACTGGACCCACAACTAGCCATATTCAACGAGAAAACAATCGAAGAGCATCTGAGCGATGCGCTGATTCTTCCGCGCGTATCGGCGGCGATGTTTGGCTTCTTCGGCTTTTCAGGACTGTTGCTGGCGGCAGTCGGTCTATATGGCGTGATGAGTTACTCGGTAAGCAGCCGCACCTCGGAGATCGGAATTCGGCTGGCGTTGGGGGCCACGCGAGGCGGGGTACAGCGGCTCATCGTTCGACAGGGTCTACTGCTCTCGTGCATCGCCATGGGGATCGGACTGCCGCTCGCATGGGCCGCATCGAAGGTCGTAGCCGGGGTGCTCTACGGAATTGCACCGCACGATTGGATCACCTTTACTACGGTGCCTGCGTTCCTGGCAGCAGTGACGCTGCTTGCGTGCTGGATTCCCGCACGCCGTGCGGCAACCGTAGAGCCACAGACTGCTTTGCGGCACGAATAGGCCACGCCAACCTTAAAGTCCTAACCGGTCATTTCCCCCGTGCCTCAGTCCGTCTGAGAGCGAACCCGCAAAAACTTCAGAAAAAAACACCAGGTTCTGTCGATTTGGGTTCGCCTCATTCGACGTATGGGCAGGAGGAGATAACGATGATTTCCAACAGGAGCTTCGTCAGAAGTTTTATTGCCGGAACCATTTTGGCCCTGTCAATCCTCGCCGCGGCTGCCGAAACCCCTACGATGACGGCCTCAAAAACCGGTTATGCCCCTGTGAACGGGCTTAATCTCTACTATGAAATCTATGGGGTCGGAGAACCTCTGGTTTTGTTGCACGGAGGCGCAGGCGCGATCGAGATCTTCAGCAGCATCATGCCCGATCTTTCCAGGAACCACCAGGTCATCGCAGTTGATTTGCAGGCGCACGGACGCACCGCCGATATCGCACGCCCCTTGAGTTACGAGGCTATGGCCGATGATATTGCCGATCTCATTCAGTGTCTGGGAATCGAGAAAGCCGATGTGATGGGGTATTCCCTGGGAGGGGAAGTTGCTTTGCGTGTTGCCATCCAGCATCCCAAGGCCGTTCGCAAGCTTGTGCTCGTCTCAGTGGCAGACAAAAGGAGCGGCTGGTATCCCGAGATATTGGCTGCGGAGGCGCGTACAGGACCGGAAGTCCTTGAGCAGATGAAGCAAACGCCAATGTATCAACTTTACCAGCGCACCGCCCCCAGGCCCGCGGATTGGCCGGTGCTGCTCGGCAAACTGAATCGTCTTCTGACCCAGGACTATGACTGGTCGAGCGAGGTTACAAAGATCCAAGCACCGACCCTGCTTGTCTTTGGGGATGCGGACGCCGTCCGGCCTTCCCATGCTGTGGAGTTCTTCGAACTCCTTGGCGGCGGGAAGAGAGATGGCGGTTGGGACGGATCAGGAATGTCCAACGCTCGGCTTGCGATCTTACCGGGCACAACGCACTACACCATCTTCTCGTCGCCTGCGATGACAAGTACGGTGGTGCAATTCCTCGATGCGGGGGCGGCTACAACGAAGTAATAGTAGGATGCGGAAAACTCGCTGGTTGAATGGTACGGGCTCTAAGACGATGCTAGGCCGTACAGAAGAAAACGGAAATACCATTCATCGACAAACTGAAAAGGAGATTGATTCGTATGCGATTCCTAAGCGTCTACCAAGCCCCTGAGCGCACTACACCACCGACGGAAGAGGAGAAGATAGTGATGGGCCGGTTTATCGAACAAGGCATGAAGAGCGGCGTACTGCTTGCCACTGAAGGCTGCATGCCTACTGCACATGGCGCGCGGGTTCGCCTCTCCGGCGGCAAGCTGACAATGACAGACGGCCCATTTGCGGAGGCTAAGGAGGTCATCGCCGGATTCGCTCTTCTCCAGGCCGCTTCAAAAGAGGAGGCGCTTGCATACGTAAGGGAGTTTCTCAACGTGGTTGGAGGGGGCCAGTGCGAACTGCGGCAGCTTTATGGCTGAGTGCGCTATTCTTCGTTATTGCTATATATATCACCCCCTCTGGAGTGTACTCTTGTTTGTTCGAGTGCCCGTGGCAAGCGGAGGTGCTTTATGAGTGTTCCTGATGCCGTTCTTATAAGCATGCGTGAGACCAACGATCTGTTCTGTGCAAAGGCAATCCGGTCCCGCGATATGAATGCTCTTGACCGCGTCTACACACCCGATGCTCACATCTTGCCGCCCGGGGCAGACATGATTCAAGGCATCGCCGGTATCAAGAGTTTCTGGCTCAAGGCCATCACCGGCCTCGACGTAAAAGATGCATCCCTCGCCACCGTTTCTGCGGAGTTCGCTGGAGACGCAGTAGTTGAGATTGGCCGCGCCGAGCTTACCCTAGCAAGTGGCCAGATAGTTCCTGTGAAATACGTTGTTCACTGGAAACGCCACGGAGAAACCTGGAAGTGGCACACAGACATCTGGAACATGAACCAGTAAAGCCGTACCCAGTCCTCCCTTCGCCGGCACTATCAGCTCACGATCCTACGCATCTAAACATCTATTGAATAATTCCCATGCGCCAATTACGCTACAGCGTCGCCATGAGCCTGGACGGTTTTATCGCCGGATCGAAAGGCGAATACGACTGGATCGTCCAGGATCCAGCGTTGGACTTCGGCGCGCTGTTTCGCCAGTTCGACACGCTCCTGATGGGCCGCCGGACCTTCGATCTTACGCAGTCTAAGGGCTCGTTACTCAAGAGCATGAAGATGAAGACGGTCGTGGTTTCGACCACCCTCAATGCTGCGCAGCATAAGGATGTAACCATCCTGAGTAGCGGCGTCGCTCAAGCAGTTGCGGCGCTGAAAGCTGAATCGGGCAAGGACATCTGGCTCTTCGGCGGTGGCGTTCTTTTTCGCAGCCTGCTCGACGCCGGGCTGGTGGATTCGGTCGAGCTTGCAGTGAGTCCGGTACTGCTCGGCGGCGGCGTGCGGCTTTTGCCGGAAGGCCAGCGCTGGACGCTCCGCCTCTCCGATTGCAAGACCATGCCAAACAGTGGGATCCTGATGCTCAAATACGCTGCCCGGCCTGAGCCAGCAGCCGGATGACGGCGAGCGGAGCGCACGAATCCTAGCGACGCATGCTTTCTCCGCATCGCTCGCGCTCGGATCCGGCCAAGAGAATTCGGATGTCCTCCGAATCTCGCGAACGGTTCTGCGCGCGTAAAGTTCATCCCCTTTTGACGGGCGGATATTTGCTCGCTACGCCGACTGGCTAAGGGCTCGCCCGCTCTTTAACTCCCACGCTTTACGCAGCTCCTCGCGGCGCGCCTGAACGTACGCCTTAGCCTCTTCCAAACTGCCGTAGACACGCCGGCCCTTGATCATGTTGCATGGACGACAGCAGGCCACCAGATTGCTGGGGTCCTTTTTGCCCTTGCGGGCACGAGGAACCACGAAATCAACCGACATGATGAGAGCGTTTTCGAAGCTGGCCATCCCATCCAGTCCACAGTAGCGGCAACGGTACCGATCCCGTTCCAATACTTTGGTGCCCTCGTCCAAAGTTACCGGCTTAGCTACCAACGTTAAAGTGGTAAGGTCCAATGGCATTTAACACCTCCCTGATCGGAATCTTTTGATCTTTTGTGCTGGGGCCCTTTTTCCGCGAACGCAGTCTTTCCTTGGCAATCACACCGTCGGCGCTTGCCAAACTCCAGCGTATGAGTTCCTGAACGCAGTTCACCACTCCAGAAGTGCCGCGCAGAACGCTTGTTTCGTCGGCTTATTTCCTTAGAGAGGACTCCCCTGAGAACGAAACCGTCGCCCCTTCGATACGGTCGAGCGTCTGGAGAATATGTAGCCCTCCCCTCCGCCAATGCTGAAAACGTTCCATTGTCATGAATCGTTGTCGCCGGCGTGAGTTTAACGATGGAGTTGAGGATCTGATCCCTCGATGCTCCATTTCAAAAACGCCATCCAGTCTATACCCATCTCGCCTCTTCGGGATATTGGTGAGCGAATTTATCGGGAGCGCTCCCGCTATCTCACCGGGCTGGTGGATGCGGTCGAGTTGGTCAGGCAGTAAACATGCCTTGGCGGTAGACGATACCGATAGCTATTTCGTTTTCAAGGCCTGCACTGGATCAAGCGTTGAGGCGCGCAGTGCCGGAACTAGGCAAGCCAGCGCCGCCACCAGCAGCAGAGTCGCGGTCACGGAGAAGAAGACTGCCGGATCGAGCGGCTCGGTTTCATACAACATGGACCGGATGAGACGCACGACCGCAGCGCCTGCTCCGAGCCCGAGAATAAGCCCCAGGAGCGCGGGCCGCAAACCGTCAAGCAGCATCAGCCATAACACCTGTTGCCGTTGCGCCCCGAGCGCGATACGAATACCAATTTCACCCGTGCGTAGCGTTACCAGATAGGCAAGCACACCATAAAGGCCAACGGCGGCGAGCAACAACGCGATCATGGCAAAAGCCAACACCAGAATCGAATCGAACTGCGAGTCAATCGTGGATTTGCCAATCGTTTCCCGCAACGTCATCACGTTGGAGACCGGCAAATCCGGATCCATCTCACCGATGAGCTTCTGTACCGGCAAAGCAAGCGTCTCCACATTTCGCGCCGAACGGATGACGATCGTGGCCACGCTATAGCCATTGCCGTAAATCGGCTTGTAGAGCGTGGGATGCACTGGCTGGGAGATGGACCAGCGCGCGTCGCCGACGACGCCGACCACCTCGTAGACTTCGCCTGCAGAGCCGTCGTTTATATGCCTTCCGATCGGATCCTCGCCGGGAAAACAGAGCTGAGCGGCGGACTGGCTGATGAGGGCAACGTGGGCGCGCGTCAACCGCTCGTCGGAGGTAAAGATACGACCGTGCACCAGCGGAATCTGGATTGCCGCAAAGTATCCCGGCTCTGCGCCGCGCATCATCAGGTCGAAGCCCTCGCCCTTGGGCAGCGGAGGGTGCTCGACGACGCTGACGATGTCGTCGCCACCCCAGCCCTGCCCCGGCGCCGTGCTCACCAGCCCTGCTGCCTGTACTCCGGGCAGCGAGCGGACGTCCGCGATGAGGCGCTCAAAGAAAGCGATCTGCTCGAAAGGCTCTTTGTAGCGTGCCTCCGGCAGGCTGAGATGCATGGTTAACACGTTATCCTCGGGCACGCCAAGACCGGCATTCCGCAGCCGCTCATAGCTTTTCAGCAGCAGGCCGGCTCCTACCAGAAGAACGACCGTGAGGCTCACTTCCAGTACTAACAGGACCTTGCGCAGGCCGGCGCGCGGCCGCCCGGCTGCCGTGTGCCCGCGACGATTCCTGCAGGGAGGCGAGGATCTGTTTACCGTCCTGGCCAGCGGCAGCTATCAGACCGGAGAAGAGCGCGCACAACAGGATCACGCCCAGCGTCGCAACCACGACGACTCCATCGATGTGAATGGTTTCCACACGGTTCATCGTGTCCCGGGCGCGCACCAGCCATGCGAGTGCTCCCCACGCCAGCAACAATCCCAGGGCGCCTCCGGCGGCCGATAGCAACAAGCTCTCTGTCAATCGTTCCACCAGCAAGCGCACCCGTCCGCCGCCCAACGCCGCACGGATAGCAAGTTCCTTACTCCGCGCAGCGGTGCGCGCCACCAACAGGCTGGCCACGTTGAGACAGGCGATCAGCAGCAAACACCCGGTAGCGGCGAGCAGCGCGTACAGCGAAGTCTTGTAGCCCTGAACCGAGTCGTCCAGCATCGTGCGCCCGCTGACCCCGTCGTGAACTCCGGGCGCGATATGGTCGGCTTTGATCTGCCTTTGCACTGCGTCTAATTGACTTACCAAACCAGCAAGGGTTGTGCCAGGCAGCAGGCGCGCGACCACCAGGAATTCGTGGTCCGCAAAAGTAGCCATCAGCCATGGCGGTGCTTCGTGGCCGGCGGTGGTCCACACTTGCACGGTGTTGCCGCCAAACGAGCTGGAATAGACAAAGGAGGACGGCATCACTCCGATGACCGTGTAGGGTTTGGCATCCAGCCAGATTTTCCTGCCCACGATGCCCGGATCGCCGCTATATCTCCGCTTCCAGAAGTTGGCTGAGAGGATGACGGCAGCCTCGGCGCCCGGCCGGTCGTCGTCAGCGGTAAACGCTCGGCCAATGGCAGGCGCTACCCCCAGCGTGGGGAAAAAATTCCAGGAGCACCACGCGGCGTCGATCTGTTCGGGAAGTTTTCCTCCCTCGGCGGAGACGTTATATTGCTGCCAAGGCGACACCATGGCCAGTTTTGCCTTCCCCGCGGCGGAGTTCTGCCATTACGGCAAAGCTGCCGGCAGCCACGGGAAAATAGGGGTTGACGTCTTTCTGATCTCTTGAGTGTTCAAAGAGAGAGACCAGCTGCGACGGGTCGCGATACGGCAGAGGATTCAGCAGTACGCAGCGCACAACGGTGAACAATGCAATGTTGGCGCCGATGCCGAGGGCCATCACGACGACCGCTATCAGGGTAAATCCCGGCGATCTGGACAGTGTTCTCGCGGCATACTTCAAATCGCGCAAGGCGCTGTCTACGAGGGTGACGGAGTTCTGTTGCCATACGCTCTCGCGCACTTGCTGAGGACTCCCAAATTTCAAGTAAGCGCGGCGCCTCGCCTCGTCCGGTGACATGCCGCGTGCGATGTTTTCATCAATCTCCTCCGCCAGGTAGAGATCGATCTCTTGCGCCAGGTCTCCGTCAGCCCCTCTTCGGCGCCAAAACCTGCGCCAGCTCACTGCTCACCTTCCTCGACGATCCTCTTCTCGCCCATAACCAATCCGATCGCACGCGCCATCTGCCGCCACCGGTTGGTCTCCTGAATGAGCTGCCGTCTGCCGGCGGCCGTCAGCCTGTAGAACCTGGCTTTGCGATTGTTCTCGCTTGTGCCCCAGTAGGAGGAAACCCACCCGCGGTCTGCCAGCCTGTGAAGCGCGGGATACAGCGAGCCCTGCTCCACCTCCAGCACGTCCTCCGAAGTTCGCTCAATCACTTTGGCGATAGTATGCCCGTGCGCATCTCCCGTGAGCAGCGTCCGCAAGATCATCATGTCGAGCGTCCCCTTCAGCATCTCCGCGTTCGACACGTTCTTCTTCGCCGTCATGCATCTCTCCAATAGAAGTTCTATGGGAACCATAGCATATACCACTAGAGCTTCTATGTAAAGATCATCACGGACCGTATTGCGCGCCGACAACCGGTCCGACGGCTCATCGCCTTGCTTGCCATGCAGAGACGGGGTTGTTTTCCCACGAACGGACTACACCAGTTCTTTTGCTTACAGCAAGCATGCAAATGCCACGACAACCCCAGGTGGCACGGCGCCTACGCGTCATCAAACGACTATCAGTCGCTCTTCAAATGTAACGCCTCAGGATCGGGTGACGGCACGGCCTTTATAATCCAAGCATGCGGCCTGAGCACTTCCCGTGGATGCGATGGCGCGGCAGAATCTAAACTACCCGGGGAGCAGGCATGGCGCAGCCTTCGGGTGATTCTGCGGCCAAACAGCAGGACGTCGATACCGAATTTCACTACGAGCACTGGACACCGCGCTTCAACCCCTGGGTAATCGCCTTTACGGTGACCCTGGCCACGTTTATGGAGGCTCTCGATTCGAGCATCGCCAACGTGGCGCTGCCCCATATCGCAGGCACACTCGGCGCCAGCTTCGACGAAGCCACGTGGGTGCTGACCTCATATCTGGTTTCAAACGCGATCGTGCTGCCGATCAGCGGGTGGATCGCGAACCGCATCGGCCGCAAGCGCTTCTACATGAGTTGCGTGGCGCTATTCACCGTGTTTTCCTTTCTCTGCGGCCTGGCCAACTCGCTGCCTATGTTGATTTTTTTTCGCGTGATCCAGGGAGCTGCGGGCGGCGGCCTGCAGCCCAGTGAACGCTCGATCCTGGCAGATACCTTTGCGCCAGAGAAGCGCAGTCTCGCGTTCTCACTGTACGGCATGGCCGTAGTGGTGGCCCCAGCTGTTGGACCAACGATCGGCGGCTGGATTACCGACAACTACACTTGGCGCTGGATCTTCTTCCTTAACATTCCGGTGGGCATCGCGTCCATGTTGCTGACCAACCACATCGTAGAGGACCCGCCCTACCTGAAGAAAATGCGCACCCGGGTGGGCAGCGTGGACGGGATAGGCCTGGGACTGCTGGCACTGACGATCGGCGCCCTGCAGATCATGCTGGACAAGGGACAGGAAGATGATTGGTTCAGCTCACACATCATCGTTACCTGCGCATTTCTTGCCGCAATCGGCCTGATCGCGTTTCTCTACCGGGAAACGACCACCCAGCACCCCATTATCGATCTCTCGCTATACCGGAGCCGCAATTTTGCGTTAACTCAGTTCGTGATGGTGGTGATCGGCGCAGCCCTGTATTCGACCACGGTGATGATTCCACAATTCCTGCAAGAGATGCTGGGCTACACAGCGACTGAGGCGGGCCTCGCGCTCTCGGCGGGCGGCGTCGTGCTGATCTTCCTGTTGCCCATGGTCGGCTGGCTGGGACAAAAGATGGATCCGCGGCAGATGATCACAATAGGATTCATCCTGCTCACCTTTGGTATTTGGCGGATCGGCGATTTGAACCTGGGGATCAGCTTCTGGAATGCGGCCAGCTGGCGAGTGGTGATGGTGCTGGGGATGCCATTTCTCTTTGTGCCCATCAGCGTAATGTCTTATGTGGGCGTTCCCCAGGAGAAAAACAATGAAGTCTCGGGACTGACAGCGCTGGCCCGCAACGTCGGGGGGAGCATTGGGGTGTCGTTCATCAGCACGATGCTGGTGAGGCGGGCCCAGGTCCACCAGGAGTTTTTGTCGGCGCACGTCTATAGCGGGGCTCCCCAATACCGCAATCTGCAACAGTCGATTTCGCGGGCGATGGAGGCCGGCGGCATTTCGTCGGCCAATGCGGCGAACTCCGCCGCGGGGCAGATCTATAACATGATGCTGCAACAGGCGCGCACGCTGGCCTATGTGGATACCATTCAGGTTCTGGTGGTCATCATCGGCTGCTTGATTCCGATTGGCTACCTGATGAAGAAGCCGCGTTTCCGCGCCAAGCGAGTGGAAGTAGCGGAGTGACGCGCGGCGATCCGGAGAGGATTACTTAAGAATCGTAGCCGGGACCGTCAGGGGACCCGCACTCTTTCCACAGCTTTTCCCAATTCCAGAGACCAGCCATCACCTCGTTCGGCAGCGGGAATCCGAGCTGATGCGCGAGCATACATACCTGCCCGCGATGGTGAGCCTCGTGAGCAAACATGTAGCACAGCATTTCCAGGCCGACTGGCCAAGGCTTCGCCCAGCCGTCCCGGTGAAACTTCTCGACGCGGCCCTCACCACCGCCGAGCGCTTGAGCAACCATCTCCTCGCAGAGAGCAGCGCTCTCGGCTAATCCCGCACGGGCCTGCTGCGGCGTGCAGTGCACGCGGTTGAGCTGTGGAGGAATTTTCAGGTGCGGAGCAGTAAGCCTGATCCACTTGGAGCGGACATTGTGCATGTGGGTGAAGATCGCCGCAATGGTGCGGACCTTGCCCGGCGGCTTGGCCGTCCAGGCGGCAGGGTCAAGCCGTTCGATAAGAAGCTGGTTCATGCGATCATTGGCGGCAAAGATCTGGACCGCGGTTCGGCCGAATTGAGTGTGAACCTTCGGTGGACGCTTGGTCACGACTCCCTGCTCCTTGATCTGTCCTATTGACCTATGATACGTCCGCGAAGTCTAATGTCCCCTGAATGCCAGGCAAGGAAAGCCATGCAATTAGAACTTCTTTGGCAGGCCGCTCTCATTGGGTGATCGCCGGTGCCCTCCTTCCCCTTATCAAAAGACGGGCATTCGTGGATGCGCATACCTCTGCTGACCTCGAGTGTTGCCGCGATGGAGCTTCTCACAATCTCCTACTGGTCTGCCCTACGAAAACACTTCCTCTGAATCGTACTCGGTGGGAAGATCTCCCCGTGGCACCATGGCCCGTCACCGCGGCGGCCGCCTCGACGACCAAGGAGACGTTCCAAAATTCCTGCCCTGCAGCTCCGGGAGGGGCTACTCTTCATGACGCAATTTCGAGGGAGTTCGTTACTCCTGTGTGTTTGTCTTCTGCTCCAATCCTTTCCCATTCCGGCACCCGCCGCCACCCGTGGATATAAAAACTTTGAAGTCGCCGTCTATATCCCGGAATACGTGGCTGAGCAGATGAGGGACCCTCATTATCTCGAAAGCACCTGGGAGATCATCACCGGCCAGGTCAAGGTCGATAAGGTCTTCATCGAGACCTACAGAAGCGGAAAACTCGCAGACGATCAGCTGCTGGAGCAGGTAAAGAAGTTTTTCCTCGATCGCGGAGTAAAGGTGGCTGGGGGCATGGGCCTCACGGTTAACGAAGCGAACAACTTCCAATCCTTCGACTACACCGACCCGAAAGATCGCGCCTTTGTAAAAACAATTGCCGAGACAACCGCGCGCCACTTCGACGAAATCATCCTTGACGACTTCTACTTCAACAACACCAAGTCGGATGCGGACATTGCTGCCAAGGGAGACAAAACGTGGACCCAATTTCGTCTTGGCTTGATGGATCAGGTTTCGCGGGAACTGATTGTGGGGCCGGCCAAGGCGGTGAATCCCAAAGTAAAGGTCATCATCAAGTTCCCCAACTGGTATGAGTCCTTTCAGAACAATGGCTATGACCTTCAGAACGAGCCCAAGATCTTCGACGGTATCTGGACGGGCAATGAAACTCGCGATCCCACGCTCACGCCTCAGCATTTGCAGCAGTACGAGAGCTATGAGATTTTTCGCTACTTTGAGAACATCGCTCCGGGAAAGAATGGCGGCGGTTGGGTCGATACCGGCGCCGTCCGCTACATCGACCGGTACGCCGAGCAACTCTGGGACACTATGCTCGCCAAGGCTCCAGCCATGATGCTCTTCAAATGGACTGAGCTTTTAAACCCCACCCTGCCCGGGCAGCGGGAATCCTGGAGCGCCATCCACACCAGCTTCGACTACTCGCAGCTCATCAATGATTACGAGAAGCAGCACCCGGATATGCGCTCCACCATGGCCGGCGCCGCAGGGTATGCTCTGGGACAAATCGATCCCATCATAGGCGCTCTCGGCAAACCCATCGGCATCGCAAGCTACAAGCCCTTTGACTCCTCAGGAGAGGACTTTCTACAGAACTACTTCGGCATGATGGGCATTCCCATCGAAATGTACCCGCAGTTTCCGCAGGACGCCAAGGTCGTCCTGCTCACCAAAGACGCTGCCTTTGATCCGCAAATTGTGGCCAAGATCAAAGCGCAGCTGGAGGCAGGGAAAAATGTAGTCATTACTTCTGGGCTGGTCCAGGAACTCCAGGACAAAGGGCTCAACGATATCGTCGACGTGCGATACACCTCCCGCAAGGCGATGGTGAATCAGTATGCCGGAGGTTACGGTGCGCCCTACGACACGGGTCAAAGCAATCGCGATGTGCTCATCCCCATCATCGATTACGTGACCAATGACGCGGTTCCCATGGTCAGGGCAATCGCCAGTGGAAACGGTTTCCCCATCCTGCTTTCGGACCATTATTCCAAGGGAACCATTTTCATCCTCACCGTCCCGGATAATTTCAGCGATCTCTACTCCTACCCATCGCAGGTGGTGTCCAGCATCAAGAATTTTGTCCTTGGAGACTTCCCTGTTCGCCTGGAGGGCCCCAACCAGGTCAGCCTCTTCGCCTATGACAACCACACGTTTGTCGTGGAGTCGTACCTGGACCACCCGGTAGCGGTCACTATATCCACAACAGATGGGGTCGCCAATATAAAAAATCTGGATTCGGGCGATACCATCGCCGGAAAGCCCAGCACCACGCAACGCGGATTCGGAGGAAGGATCCTGCAGACAGGAAACCGTATGAATTTTCAGATATCTCTACAGCCACACAGCTACGCCGCATTTACCGAAGTTAAGTAAAACGATCAATCAACGATTTGGCCATCCCGCATGCGAATGGTTCGTCCGCCATAGGCGGCGGCTTCCTGATCGTGAGTGATCATGAGAATCGTCTGGCCAAGATCCCGATTCAGCCTCCTCAGGAGCTCCAGGACTGCTGTCGTATTCTGGCTGTCGAGATTGCCGGTGGGTTCGTCGGCCAGGAGAATGGATGGCTCATTGACCAGGGCTCGCGCGATGGCTACCCGCTGTTGCTGTCCACCCGAGAGGGCACGAGGTTTGTGTTTCATCCGATCGGCAATCCCTAAAATGTCGAGGATCTCAAGAAACGCCGGGCTGAAGTTCATCCCTCGTCCACCGATGTACTGAACGATACGAATGTTATCTTCCGCGGTGAGCGTAGGTAGCAGGTTGTACTTCTGAAATACGAAGCCCACTGTTCTTTTCCGAAGCGCGGCTCGCTGCGGGCCAGACAAGCTTTCCAGGTTGTTTCCTGCGATGCTCACAATGCCGGAGGTGGGCGACGTAAGCGCACCCAGAACGTTGAACAGGGTTGATTTACCAGATCCTGAAGCGCCCACGACGGAAACAAACTCGCCCTTTTCCACCTCCAGATTCGCTCCCTGCAGCGCGTGCACGTCGACGTCGCCAGCCCTGTAGGTCTTATAAAGATCCTGCACTTTGATAATGGGCTGTTCACTCATAGGAGAGAGCCTCCGTCGCATCCTGCTTGACCGCTCGTATTGCGGGAACGATGACCCCGAGCAGCGCACCACCAACGGCAATGGCGCCCGCGATCGGCCACCATCTATAGACAGTTTCCTGGGTCAGACTGGCCGGCACCGCATATTGCATCAGCCACTGTGTCACGTAGGTCAGCAAAATGCCGACGAGCGATCCTAACAACGAGAGCAGGATCGTCTCCCGAACCAGCAGACTCAAAATAAAGCCCGAGGAAGCTCCCACGGCCTTGAGGATGCCAATCTCACGAGTTCGCTCAAGGACCGCGGTATACATGGCCATGAAAACGACAATGAACCCTACTGTGACTGCCACGCCAATCACCACGCCAATAAAGCTGCGCAGCATTCCGACGCTGTTAATCGAAAGCAGAGATGTGTACTCTTCCATGGTGTAGATGGGATAGCCGGGTAGCTTGGCTCGCAACTCCTGGAGCACTTGCTGAATATGCTCCGGGCTGTCTGCCTTGACGTAAATCTGGCTCAGTTTGTGAGGGCTAACCATGAGTTCCTGAAGAACAGCGAGGCGCACGCAGATCCGGGCCAGCTTACCTGACTCGAATATTCCGGCGATGTTCCATGTACGACTGACAAGCTGAACTTTGTCCCCGACATGGAGCCCTTTCTCCTTGGCGTAGTACTCATCGACGAGCATGTCCTGGTCCGTCTTGAAGGGCCCGCCATCCAGATAGTGGAAGCCGCCACTCATCTTCGAAAACGCGTCGAGGTCCAAACCCGTGATCGAGTCGAAACCAGACAACGGCTGGATAGCCGTTCCAGTCGCTAAAGCAACGTGCGGCAGTTGAGCGACAACGCCCACAAGGGCATCGGGGATGGGCGCCGTGCTGAGCCCAAGGAGGGATGACCCTTTAGGGCGGATCATGATATCCGCACCCACTCCGCGAGCACGCCGCGCTGTCGCGTCCAGCGTTCCATAGCTTACGCCGACAAGGGTAAGGATCATCGTGACTTCTACGGCGATGGCAAGGACGCTTAAGATCGTGCGCACCGGGCGGTGGGCTAGATTCGAGAGAACCAGTTTATTTATCAAGGCTTCCGGATGTGTCGGTGACTGCATTGAGTCTACCGGAACATTGCATCGTCGATGAGAAAGGCCGGAGACAAGCCGAAATCGTGCCCGCAAAGGAAACATAGCTCAGACCGCGAATCGGTACGGATCGGGCGGCCGTCTCTACTGCAATACCGGTGGCATCTCGGCACCCGGACTTATCGGTGCAAAGCATGTTTGCTAATGGCTTCTCCCCAGGCGGTGGCGGATGGTCGTTGGCGGGTTCCGCTTGGAGTAGTACTGGACAAGGCGGCCTGGGCAGCCCAAGTGAATGGGCGGCATGGGCGGGCGCGACGCGCAAAAAGGATCGGGTGCAAAGGTCTCCCTGCAATTGAAGTTCTAGTACTCTCCGTTAGAAGTTCAGTGCGAAAGCATAGAGAGAATCGCCGGAGGCCGCCAGCACATACTGGTGGCCGTCAAGCATGTAGGTTTCCACTGCATTGGATACCTGGCCGAGGTGGGTATGCCATAGCGGCTTTCCATTAGCCGGGTCGTAAGCGACCAGGTTGCCGTTGGCATCGCCACCGAAGAGCAATTTTCCCGCGGTCGTGGTCAAGCCGGTATTGCCTGAGCCCTCCCCGGCAGAAACCTGCAGATGCCGCCACGCGATCTTGCCCGTCTTGTAATCGATCGCCGTTATAAATTTCCCCATCGTTCCCACTGGCTGCTCTTGAATGCCGTTAAGGCCCTGCAGCGCCCTCACGTTCGGTTCAGTACGGTAGAAAACTGAATAGTCCTCGTCGGTGGCGACGTAGAAGAGCCCGGTTTGCGGATCATAGGTAGGCGGCTGCCAGTTGACGATGCCGTCGGAGTCAGGCGATACCAGGGAACCGCCCGGCGATGCATCCTTTTCCGGATTACCGACAGGATGGCCTGTCTTATCAAATCCCGTCGACCAGTTCAGCGAGTCCGCAAAAGGCACAGTGAGTAAATGCTCGCCGGTCACGCGGTCGAGAACAAAGAAGTAGCCGTTCCGGCTGGCATCGAGCAACAGCTTGCGTGGCTTCCCCTTGAATTCCCCATCGACGATGATGGGAGTCTGGCCCGCGTCCCAATCGTGCGTATCATGTGGCGAGGGTTGGTAATACCAGGCGAGCTTTCCTGTGTCCACATTCAAAGCTACGATGCAGGACGTGTACAGGTTGTCTCCTTCGCGCGTCACACCTGAGAAAGCAGGGGTCGGGTTAGCTGTTCCAAAGTAATAAAGGTGTAGTTGGGGATCATAGCTTCCTGGAACCCACGGCCCCGCCCCGCCATGGCGCATCGCATCCAGGTTCGGCCACGTCTCGGACCCCGGATCACCCATCTTCTCCGGTTCGGTGTAGAACTTCCATTGCAGCTCGCCTGTTTCCGGATCGAAGGATTGCAGGAAGCCCGGAGCATCCAAATCGTCGCCCGTCCCAACAATCAAGTGATTGCCGATGACAATGGGCGCCATGGTGGAGAAGTATTGCTCATTGAAGTCTGAGATTACCTTGTGCCAACGCTCCTTGCCGGTTTTGGCGTCGAGCGAAACCAGGTAATCGTCAGGCGTCTCGAAGTACAGCCAGTCGTGGTACATGCCCACGCCTCGGTTCCCGATGTGGGTACCGCCCTTGGTCTTCCAGTAGTAGTGCCACAACACCTCTCCATTGCGGGCGTCGACCGCCCAGGTATTGTCAGGCACAGTTACATATAGGATCCCGTTTACCTGCAAGACCGCGCCTGAGATGTGGCCGCCGCCGCGCACCGGAACCGCTTCGTCAATTTCGCCGCCGACGATCGTCGGTGGGTTTCCGGGACCGGGTCTGGAAAACCGTCCAGTGGCGCTCATTCCGGGGGTTAAATGGCTCACCCATGCAAGCCCCAGGTTCTTCACATTCGTCTGATTGATTTGCGTCAGCGAACTAAAACGGCGGCCGGAATAGTCTCCGGAATATGTCGGCCAGGAATCCGTCGCTGGTTTGGTCAGCAACGTAGGATCAAGCCCTTGTGCTGACGCTATGCCGGCCATGGAAATCATGGAAATCGCGAGCAGGAGAGTTTTTGTCTTCTTCATTTCAGCGTCACCAGGTAGGCAGTCAGATTATGGATGTCATCATCCTTCAATGTGTGAAGCATATCCAGGTGCGGTTGCAATGGATTTTTAATGACCACCTTTGGATAATCACCCTGGCGAGCGTAACTATGATAATTGCCGTCGGCATCTATGAGTGAAACGATGAAATCATCGATCTGATACAACTTACCCTCCACTGTTTGTCCGTTACGGAGGGTGACGGTCACTGTTTTCCAGGGGGCCGCGGAAAATTGTCCGATGGGTTCTCCGGAAAGCATTGTCCCTTGCAGGGCCCTCACGTCAGTGTACTTGGCGCCGATTCCGGCTAGGTCTCCCGACACGGAATGGCAGGTGGCGCATTTTCCAGCCCCATTGAAGTAGGCTTCGCCGGCCTTCGCGTCGCCCACCAACGGATCCACCGTGCCGGTGGTTGCGGCGCGGCCACCAACCGGCGCGCTGTGAATAAAGGCGGCGATGCTAGCGATCTCTTCTGTCGAGAGATCAAATTTCGGCATGCCCTTGTCCGGCCGACCGTTCTGCACCACCGGCGTGATCAGTTCCCCATTGTCATCGTTCATCACGAGTTCGCTGCGGATCAAATTGGGACCGCCTTCGCCACCGCGAGCATCGGATCCGTGACAAAAACTGCAATTCGCGCTAAAGATCTGGCGGCCGCGCTGGACCACGGCAGGGTCGGCAGGCGCCCGGTGCGGATAAGCCGAAGGAGGGGGGACTCGCACGGGAGGGGCGCCTGGCGTCTGGGCCGGGACAGAAGGAGTTGTTTGATTGGCACCGGGTTGCTGGACCGGAGCGGAAACCGAAGGCTGCTGTGCTACTAAGGCAGCCGCACCAAGCCCCAGTAACGTAAAAAGGACAATTTTCACCCGATGCAAAATAACCTCCAACCTGAGATGGCGACGACCGTTGAGACTTTCCCCTTTATCTTATCGTCGGACACAGGAAGCACGGACGGAAAAGGTCCTAATGGCAACACATTCGTCTGTCGCCTGTCTTTTGTTCAACCCCCACCGGGCCCTCCCCCCCGGTGCGATAAGATCTTGCAGTTGACAGATGTCCGGTAAACGGAGGGCGTTCTCGAGGGTGTTTAGGCGAATGGCTACACGCTTGGGATGACTCGATGCATGCGCTACCGCGGGAAACTTACAAAGATGCGCCGGCGGCCACGAAGCGCGGCGGTGCTCATCATCTCTGCTTGCAGGTTCCGGATGTCGCCGCTGCGGTAGCCAGGCTCAAAGCTGAGCCATACTATAAGGTAGACTTGCGTCCGATTGAGGTGCACGTTGGAATCAATCGTAAGCGCCAGGCCAATCTCTTCGATCCCGATGGCACCCGAACAGAAATCATGGAGCCTGACATCATCGACGGAAAGCCAACGCCTCCTTCCACTGCGCCTGCTCCGCAATAAAGGGTGTACGAAATCTGCGCAAATCGTATCTAAGTGGTGCGGCCACGATTGTTCTTACCCCACCGCTCGAAAGCGCTCGAGCTTTCAGCGTCCCTCGTCGACAAGCGGAGCACTATTTGAGTAGAAGTTGGGGCGCCACGGCTGCTTCGATCTAGGCGTCAGCCGGCCGCGCATCGGGAACAACGTTTACTTTAGTAACTTCCCTCTGTTCGGCAAATTGTCGGGCCGCGCCTTTGGAGACTCTCTCAAAGTGCCGTCTGAGGTAAATATGCAGTGTTTCTTCCGTCTTGGGGGGTACCATTCAATGCCTCCGGCCAATCAGCAGCCCTAAACTGTAGCAGCGATTCCCCTCGTTCCCTTTCATCGAGTCCCTCCCCCGAAAGAATCGGTGAAAGTCGTCTCAGAGAATCGCCGCTTGTTGGTAAGCATAGCGGTTCCAGCAAGTTGTGCCATAGTTCTTGGGTGACAGCCGGGGCAATCGTAGTTGTATCTTGGCGGCCTGATCGTCGCTGGCGTCAAACCTTTGTGGGACTGGCAGCGTCACCTGGGCTGGGAGGTGGATCCGTTGAAGAGCGAATCTTTGGGCATTCCGCTCATCTTCGTATCCCTGAGCTGAACTGGCCAGTGGCAGAACGCCACGTGAGGGTGATCTCGCCCATGTCGATTGCGACCAGCAGAAGGAGAAGACACGAAACAGAATTTAAAGCACGTTAAGGACCGCGCGGCGAACCTGGCAGCCGCCACCTGCCAAGGTAACCCAACTGACACCGCGTGCCAGATGCAATCAACGTGACCATAAATGGGGTCAGCATAAACATCGAGAGTTGATGTTTCAAACGACCTAAATGATTCGCAGGGCGCGCCCGTCGCCGAGCGCACTTCTATTACCGTGTCAGGTGGGAAGAGTTTATGCTCTATTCCATTCTCAATGCGTTCATAGGATCGACGGATGCCGCGCGACGCGCGGGCAGCCATGATGCCATGACAACGATAATCAAGAAGGCAAGTGCAACTGTCCCAAAGGTCAATGGATCCGTATCCTTGATCCCCACGAGCAACCTCACGATTGAATGGCTCAAGACCAGGCTCAACACTAGACCGATCCCGATGCCTACTGCTCCTAACGCCATTCCGCGCGCAACGATCAGATTGAAGACTCTGGTCCGTGAAGAACCCAGAGCTATTCTGATGGCCTGTAGTCAACATCTGAGTTTCGATCCGGCTCAGTGTGGCAAATTGGCCTGTCAGCTCTCACCCTGAGGTCACATTCTATTCAGCCCGTAAGGTGATAGATGGATCGACCTGCGATGCACGCCACGCAGGCGCACAGCATGCTGCTGCCGAGACACCTGCAAGCATCACCGCGACCCCAATCCAGGCGATGGGGTCAAGAGGCGAGGTCCCGTAGAGGAGCGTGGCAATCGACTGGGTAGCGGCGATCCCTCCGAATAGACCAATCGCAATACCGATTGCTGTGAGCCGCATTCCATCGCGAAGAATCAGTGACACGATGTCACCGCGAGATGCGCCGAGCGCGGCGCGCACGCCGATTTCACGGGTACGCTCCGTGACGCTGCAGGAAAGCACGCCATACATTCCAACGGCCGCCAGCAGGAGAGCCGCGAGGCCAAAGGCTTCGAAGAGAATCAGAACAAAGCGCCGCTCAGCTACACCGATGGCCATCAAGCGCTTCATGGTCATGACACGCACAATGGGTTGAGTACTGTCTACTGACCAAATTGCGTTTTTGACGGTGGGAACGAGCGCCGGTGCGTCGTCCCCGTGCGCACGGACGACGAAGGACATCTTGTCATCCGCAAACCACGACTGTTCGGCCGGGATATAGACCGCCGCGGGCTCATCGATCGCAAGGGAGGTTTGTTTCACATCACCGACAATGCCGACAATCGTGAACCATGGCTGGTCGTTCGGGCCGACTTTCAGGCGTTTGCCAAGAGAATCCTGGCCGGGAAAATGGCTCCTTGCGAGGGACTCGCTAATCATCGCCACATGGGGAGCGGCAGCGTTATCGCGTTGGTCGAGAAAGCGCCCACTGCGAAGCGGAATCCCCACGGTTTGGCAGTAGTCCCGGCTGACGGCGTAACGAAACACGTTACCACCGCCCTGGGGATCATCATTCTCGAATCGCGCACCGTAGACGGCGTCCGCCTGCGGATCATCGCTCAGCGGCAAAAGGCTGGTGAACGCCGCTTGCTTCACCCCCGGAACTTGCTGCACGGCATCAAGAGCCTGTTCGAAGAAACGCCACCGCGCTCGCTCTCCGGAGCCGGGCACTGATGCGGAATCGTCGAACTGATGGCCAAAGCTCTGCACTTGCAGGCTGAGTAGGGAGGACGGATTAAAGCCCGGATCGACGGCGAGCAGACGCTCCATACTGTGGAGTAGCAATCCTGCGCTGACGAGCAGGACGAGGGCCAGCGCGACCTCGCTGACAACCAGCGCGCGACGGGTCCGGGCACGACCTCCGGCAGCGCGGGGGGAACTCTGCTGGAGTCCTGATTGCAACTCGCCACGGGAGACATGAAGCGCCGGGACGAGGCCGGTGATTACTCCGATCAGGGTTGTAATGGCGACAGCAAACACAAATGCCGCGGGGTCGACCGCGATGGCATCGAGACGGGGTAGTCCTGCGGGGCTGAACGCAATGATCGCTCGCACGCCCGCGAAAGCAAAACCCATACCCAGAGTGCCTCCAAACGACGCCAGGAGCAGACTCTCGGTGATGAGTTGCTGGGCAAGGCGCTGCTTCGAAGCGCCGAGGGCGCCGCGAACTGCGAATTCTCCACGCCTCTGTGCGCCGCGTGCCAGCACCAAATTGGTGACGTTGACGCAGGCGATTGCGAGGACGAGGATAACGGCGCCGAGGACCGCCAGCAGAGCGGGTTTGACAGTGTAGGCAATGTCCTCTTGAAGGGACTCGACGATGAGGCCTTGCCGAAGAGAAGCCCAGCGCGGTCTCGGAAACTGTGGCCACGGATTCCGACTGATCGAATCGAGTTCCTGGATGGCCTGCAACCGATTGATGCCTGGCCCGAGACGGGCCATAATGCGCAGATGATCTCCCCATTCCCACGTATTGAACTTCGTTGCGATCTGGCTGGTGTCGTATTGCTCGGTCGTCCATAGCTCCGCTGAAGGGGACAGAACGTCGTGGAAACCGGGGGGCATAACGCCGATCACGGTGTAGTTGTTGTCGCTGAGCCTGATCTGACGGCCAAGGATCGCCGAATCACTGTGAAACTGTTGCCGCCAGAGCTGGTCGCTCAGAATGACGACTTTCGGACCGTGGAAGGCATCCTCCGATGCCCGGAAATCGCGACCCACAGATGGAGTGACTCCGAGCACGCGGAAGAAACTCGCGCTCACGCTTTGTCCTTCGAGGCGTTCCGGCTGCGTATCTGCGGTCAGAGCCGGCTGCCACGGCTCAAAGATCGCCATGGAATCGAAGGAACGACTTCGTTGCTGGAGTTCGAGATAGGTGCCGAAGGCCGCTTCGAATCGCGCTCCCTTGTACGTGGGCCAGATCATCATGATCCGGTCGGGATGAGGGTAGGGCAGTGGCTCGAAAACGACTGGATCAACCGCGCTGAAGATGGCCGTGCTTGCGCCAATGCCAAGCGCCAGGGTCAGGATACTGACGGTGGTGAATCCTGGATTGTTCCGCAGTTGACGTGATGCGAAGTGGAGATCGTAGAAAAACGTTCTGACTGCATTCTCCCATCCATACGAGCGCACCTGTTCCTTGACTACAGTCATGTTCCATAATTCCAGCCGAGCCGCCTGCTTTGCATCTTCAGCGGAGGCCCCACGTGACCTCCAAGCAGCGGTCGCTTCTTCGAAGTAGTGCTGGACCTCTTCGTCGATATCCTGATTCTTCTGTGCTCGGCACACCAATCCGCGGAGGCCATGAGTGAGCTGTCGCAAGAGAGACATGGAGCTTAAGCCTCTTCTCGGAGCAGCCGTGCAATCGCGGAGGCACGGCGCGTCCAGTCTGTGGTTTCAATCTCGAGCTGCTTCTTCCCGGCGCGAGTGAGGGTGTAGAACTTCGCGCGGTGCGAATTTTCAGTTTGCCGCCACTCGGAATCCAGCCAGTCGGCGCGTTCCAATCGCTGCAACGCAGTGAGCAGCGAGCCGGGGTTAACTTTGAAGACGCCACGCGAGATTTGCTCGACGCGGCGGGCAATGCCGAAGCCATGCATCGGTTCGAGGCTCAGGTTCTTCAGGATCAACATGTCCATCGTGCCCTGTATGACATCGGTGTTCTGATTACTCATGAAGGTCACCGTACCACTTCTTTATTATGACCGTCAAGATATGGCACTCAAGATAACCGTCATCATCGGATCGTTCCTCTAAGCTGCCCTCATTCAACCGCTACACAGTCGACGAGCGCAAAATCGCCCAGCGGCGGGGAAGCAAATTCCTGGGTTCCGGGCGACCGCCTATCCGGACATTGGCCTGCAAAAGAGGTTCTGTCCGTGTAGGCGACAATCCAACCTGAACCCGCGATTTGACCTTCAACCCGTCTGGATGAGTGCGTTGGCCTGTTCACAACAGTTGACATTTCGAATGACAGTAGCCCGCTCGACCGTGGCCTGCATTTCGCAGGCCAATTCAGGGTGAGCCTTCCGATTTCTGGACTACAAGGCGATAACACCAGCGATAATGCGCAACACCGAGTGCCCTGCAACCGCTTAAGATCAATGTGTCCCAAGTCTGCGGGGTGAGAAGGAAATGAATTCCAGCGAACACATCTTCCCGTCAGTTCATCACGTCGAATCGGGCCAGTTGCGAATGGCAAACTGTGCCTTTGTTCGCGCGTTCGGTCTCGTCGAGACGGCTGTTCTTCTTCTTGTGCTTACGTATTGGTTTCCGGCGCATGGTCAGCAGGGGAGGAGCAGGGTCGTGTATGAAGTCGACGTATCCAGACGCGCGGACCATATCCTCCACGTGAGAATCCACTTTCGACCCGGCAGCGAGCAACCGACCGTGCAGCTGCCAACGTGGTACGCACTCTATCAGATTCGAGACTTTTCACAGTACTTGCTCAACCTGACGGCCTACTCTTCGGATGGCCGTGTTCTTCCCCTGCGAGCCATAAACAAAACCTCGTGGCGGGTCACAGGGGGCAAAGCTGCGCGATTCGACTACGATATCCGATGCAATCTCGAGGGCCCTTACGGACTGGAAATTGAGAGTGGTCATGTCTTCATCAATCCTGCCCTACTCCTGCTGTTCTCACCGGACACGCGCAAATCGCCGGCGACTGTGACATTCTCCGATGTTCCTGACGAATGGAAGGTCTCCACTCCGCTCGCAGGCTCAAATTCCAGTTTTCGTGCCAAGAGTTACGATGAACTTGGGGATAGCCCTTTCTGGCTAGGTACTTTTGCGTACGACCAATTCAATCAAGATGGGGCATCGATCCAGGTCGTCGTTGACGCGCCGTCAGAGAGCTTCACGATGCAGGAATTGGTTCGCCGAGACCAAGAGATCATCGAGACCGAGGCCGCGTGGATGGGGCGGCTTCCGGTCAAGTCCTATCTGCTTCTCTATCAATTCACCAGTCACGACGGCGTGGAGGGAATGGAACACTCCTCCGCGACGGCAATCACCGTCCCGGCCTCCGCAACAAAAGCCGATATGAGCGCGATCGACAACGTCACGGCGCACGAATTCTTCCATCTCTGGAACGTGAAGAGAATCGTGCCGTGCAGCATGGTCCCTGTCGATTACACACATGAACAGTATGTACCTGAGTTGTGGTTCAGCGAAGGCGCGACCAGCGCGGTCGCGCGGATAATGCTCCTACGCGCCGGGATGATGGACGAGAAACAGTACCTTGAACATCTTGGGAGCGAAATCAGCGAGTTGGAAAATGCCCCCGCCCGCAGGACTCAATCGGTCGAGGACGCGAGTGTTCAGGTCTGGCTCTCCCATGATTCCGCATATCAAGAACCGGACCGGAGCATCAGCCACTACCACAAGGGTGAGCTTCTTACAGTATTGCTCGACCTGATGATCCGAAGGGAAACCCACGGAAGGAAATCGATCCAGGATGTGTTTCGCTATCTGGAAAGTGCTTACGAGACGGGGAGTGCTTGTTTCCAAGGCGATGCAGGGTTACAGCAAGCGATCAAGTCTTCGACAGGCGTGTCTGCGTTGTCGTTCTTCGAGCAATACGTGCGCGGCACTGAGGATCTTCCATACGATGAGTTCCTAAACTTTGTGGGATTGCATGTGGTGAGCTCAGAACATGGTAGGAGAGTGAACTGGACTGTTACAGATCTTCCGGACATTACATCAGAACAGCGCGCTCAAAGGAATGCATGGTTGGGAATGCCGTCCCAATAGCCCGATTGCACTTTTGCCCGCTCATGTGCCGCAGAACTGACAATCGCTCGTCGAGTTCGGCTTGCGGATAGGGTATTGACAGACGGGCCGCAGTCCAGCAACTGCCTCTGAGGTCGCGGTGGGTCTCAGTGAGCGCACAATCGCCGATGTGCTCATCGACCAATCCAAACGGAGAAACGCCAACTGTCCGTGTTCCGGGCGAGTGACCGCCTATCCGGAAGTAATCCCCAAAAAATGCGGTTCTGTCCGGATAGGCGACGATCCTCCTGGAACACATTGCACTCGCGTCTTGATGTCCGAGTTGCCCTTGACGCACTTCATAGAATCACCGACTGGCATAACGGCTAGTAGCGAAACCCACAGCTCGCGCTATCCTTCTCATGCCAAATCCAGGCGGAACCCTGGGTTGGCATTGTTCGCTTTTTACCAGGAAGGTGCGCAGCTCATGAAAAAGCTCTACGCGGCCTGGGGTTGGCAGCAGTCAACTCTTGCTTTGGCGTGAGCCAATTGGCCCGTTCCAGTCAGCTGAAAGAGAAAGGTTCTGGTCTCAATTGGACCGTAGTGCAATCATCGGATCAATCCGCGATGCACGCCGTGCCGGCAAATATCCCGCCACCAGCGCCACTACCATCAGCAGCACAATCATCCCCACATACGTCACCGGATCGGTCGTCCGCGTCCCAAACAGCAGCGACGCGATCTCCTTCGACGCCACAAACGAAGCCACTGTTCCCGCGGCAATCCCCACCAGCGCCAGCACCAGCGTCTGCCGCAGCACGCCTCGCTGGACGCGCCCACGGCTCGCGCCCAACGCCATCCTGATCCCAATCTCCTGCGTCTGTCGCGTCACCCCGTAGGCAATCACGCCGTAGATCCCGAGCGATGCCAGCGTCAGCCCCAGCGCGGCGAACAGTCCCACCAGCAGAACAAAAAACTTCCGCGGCGAAACGGCGCGATCCACCGTTTGCGCGATCGGCCGAAACTCCGCAGCCGGCTGATTCGGATTCAGCTCGCGCAGCGCATGCAGCACGCTTGCCGCCATCGTTGCCGGCGGCACGCGGGTGCGGATCACCAGCTGCGTGTCCTCGGGATCCTGCTGCGTGATCGGGTAATAGATCTGCCAGCCCGGGTCACCCTCCACACTGTCCGCGTGCACATTATCCACAACGCCCACCACCACGCAATCCCCGCCGCTCGCCTGGAGAATCCTGCCCACCGCATCTTCCCCAGGCCAGTACACCTGCGCCGCAGAAGCGTTGATCATCACCACTCGTTGGCTCGTCGGCCCATCGTCCCATGTGAAGTCGCGCCCGTGCAGGCGCATCCCCATGGCGCGCATGTATCCCGGAGAAACCACGTACACCAGCGGCCCGTGCAGCGCACCCTCCGGAAAAACCTTCCCCTTTGGCGTAGGCGTTCCCCACGCGCGGTTCCGCCCCAGCGGCAGAAAATCCGCAAAGCCCGCCGCCTGCACGCCCGGAAGCGCGCTCACCCGCGCAACAATCTGCTGTAGAGCCACACCGCGTTTCGTCTCGCGCGCGGCCTGGTCGGACCCGCTGTCGTCGTAGTCCACTTTCATCGATGCGGCTTGGTCCGGCTGGAATCCCAGATCGATATCCAGCACCTTCAGAAAGCTGCGAAGCAGCAGACCCGCGCCCACCAGCAGCACGCACGCCAGCGCCACTTCGCTGATCACCAGCACCGCGCGCAGCCGCTCGTGTCTGCGCCCCGCGCCGGCACCCGCACCGGAATCCTTCAACGTCTCGTGCAGGTTGCCGTTCGCCATCCGCAGGCCCGGCAGTAGACCGAACAGAATCGCTGTCAGAAGCGCGATCAACACCGTCCAGCCCAGCGCCTTTCCGTCAAGGCGCATCGTGCCCAGCAGCGGCAGAGCAATTGACTGCTGATGCGACAGCCAGAGAATCACCCCAAAGGCAAACGCCAGCCCCAGCACCGCGCCGGCGCCGGAAAGAATCAGCGCCTCGGTCAGCAATTGCCGCACTAGGCGCCCACGTCCCGCGCCCAGCGCCGCCCGCATCGCGAACTCCTTGCTCCGTGCCGCTGCCCGCGCCAGCAATAGGTTGGAGAGGTTCACGCACACGATCAGCAGAATCGTCCCAACCGCGCACCACAGCGCAATCAGCGACCGCCGCAGCCGCCCGCTCACATAATCCTTCAGCGTCCGCACTTCGATCGAAACGCCAGTTTTGTTGACATAATCTCCGCACGACCGCGGATACTTGATGTTCCAGCACAGGTGCGGGACGACCATCTGCGCATCCGCCTGCGCTTGGCCCACACTCACCCCCGGCTTCATCCGGCCGATCAGCGTTAGGATGTTGCCCCACATCCGCTCATTGTCCAGGATCAGCGGCACAATCATGTCCACCTTCGCCCCGGGAGAAAACACCGCGCCGAAGTCGAAGCTCCTCGGCAGCACACCTACCACCGTCGTCGGCTTCCCGTTCAAATCGATCTCTTTGCCCACGATGTTCGGGTCCGCCGCGAACTGCCGCCGCCAGTAAGGATTGGCCAGCAGCACCACCGAATGCGCGCCCTGCCTCGCTTCCGCCTCCGTGAACAGCCGCCCCATCATCGGCTGCACACCCAGCACCTGAAAGAAATTCCCAATCACCTCGATGCCCGTCGCCGGCACCGGCTCGCCCCGGCCAGTCAACCGCAGATTGTCCGGGCTGGTGAACGCCTCGTATCCTGTCACGCCCTGGTACGAGCGGCTCTGCGCCTTGAACTCCTCATATGCATCGGCCGAATACGTCGCGCACGACAACCCGCATTTCTGCGGCGGCGGTGCAATCCACACCAGTTGCTGCGAATCCGCAAACGGCAGCGGCCGCACCAGAATCGTGTTCACCACGCTGAAAACCGCGACATTCGCCCCAATACCCAAACCCAAAATCAGCACGGCGACGGTCGCAAATCCACGATCCCGCCGCAACGTGCGCAGCGCGTACCGAACGTCCTGCCCGAGCACATCGAGAAACGGCAGTCCGCGCGATGCACGCTGTTGCTCCCGCGCCTGCTGCACACCGCCAAAGCCTACCAGCGCCTGCCTCCGCGCTTCCTCCGGCGTCATCCCGCTCCGCAGGTTCTCCTCCATCGCCATCTCCAGATGCGAAGACACTTCCGTATCCAGTGCCCGATCCAGCGGCTCCTTTTGAAAAAACGCCCGCAACCGATTCCATCCCTGCCGCAGCACGTCGATCCCACTCATCGCTTACCGCCTTCCGCCTCCATCGCCAGCACCCGCCCTATCACTGCGGACAGCCGCTGCCAGTACGCCGCATCCTCCGCCAGCTGCTTCCGCCCCCGCTTCGTGATCGTGTAGAACTTCGCCTTCCGGTTGTTCTCCGAGGTCCCCCACTCCGCCTCGATCCAGCCCCGCTGCTGCAGCCGCACCAGCGACGCATAAATCGTTCCCTGGTTCAGCAGCACCTCGTTCCCGCTCACCTGCTCGATCCGTCGCGCAATCCCATAGCCGTGCTGCGCGCCCATCGCCGCCAGCGTCTGCAAAACCATCAGGTCCAGCGTTCCCTGTAGCAAATCTAGTTTCGAATCGGGCATCCCATCTCTCCTGTGTGACAACCACATTAGTATGTCATGAAAACCTGTGGAATTACCACAGGAGAAACGTTTTGAGTGTGCTCCCCGTCCTTGTCCACTGAGCCCTGCAGTCGCATCCGTCACCGAGCGCAAAACCGCCAATCCACTCACCGGCCGTGCCGCCTCTTACATGGGATGGAAAGGCATTAACGGCTATTGGACGGTTATGAGTTTAATTCTTATCGTGAAACGAGGAGGGAGAGTCATCTCCTCCTCGGAAATCGAAGTTCAAGCATTTCCGGTTTGACGTTGGGCAGCGGGCGAATCGGACTCGATCACACCCTAAGCCTTCAGAGTCGGGTCGCCGGCGAGTTGAGTCGGGCCCCGTTTAGAAGCAGCTTCGACGTCGCATCTTGTTCATCGGAACACAGAGCGAACGCAACTGTCGAATGAGAAAGAAAACGGTACGTGCCAAGTCGTGGAAGATTTTGGCAGACCGAGTACAAACCGGAGGGATAGATGAAGGTCGCATTTCCAAACGATGGATCTTTTGCATTTGAGTTCGTTCGCAATCTTGGCTTCATGTTTTACGGCGGCTCAGATTTGGGCGAAATGATTGCCACCGCAGGACTGATCAAGGAAGGTGACGAGGAGAGCTGGTTCACAGAGTGGGACAAGTTGGGGCGTCGAATTCTGTCACGGGCCGATGCCAGTTTGGCCGCGGGCCACATGGTAAGCGCTCGCGAAGCCTACTTGCGTGCCTCCACCTACTTTCGGACAGCCGAGTTCTATCTCCATGGCAATCCTGGGGACCCACGCATCCTCTCAACGTCCAGGGCATCGCAGAAGGCGTATGCGGAAGCGGCGAGGCTGACCGGTCCAACCTGGGAACCGGTGCAAATTCCCTATGAAGGGACCACGTTACCCGGATATTTCTACAAGGTCGACAATTCTGGCAAGCCGCGCCCCACACTTATCTTCTTTGGCGGATATGACTCGAGTGTCGAGGAGCTTTTCTACATGGGTGCCGCCGGAGCCGTACGGCGCGGCTATAACTGTCTGACTTTCGACGGCCCTGGGCAGGGAGCTCCTCTACGCGAACAGAAGCTTCCATTCCGGTACGACTGGGAGAAAGTAGTCACCCCCGCCGTCGACTACGTCCTGACCCGGCCGGATGTGGACGGCGATAATCTCGCACTCCAGGGCATGAGTCTGGGCGGCTTTTGGTGCGCTCGCACTGTAGCGTTCGAGCATAGATTTCGCGCAGCTGTCTTCTACGACGGCGTGTATGACTTCTATCGAGCCATTCGGGGCCTCGTACCGAAGGAAGCTATTGCCGCTCTGGACTCGGGCGATTCAGTAACCTTCGAGGAGATCGTCTACAAGCTCATGCAGAACAACACGGCACTGCGCTGGCTCGTGACAAATGGAGTCTGGGCTTTCGGGGTTTCGAGTTTTATCGATTTCGTGACGAAAACCAAGCAGTACACAATGGAGGGCATCGCCGGACAGATTCAGTGTCCTTGCCTCGTTCTGCAAGGCGATGCGGACATGTTTTTCCTTGGCCAGCCGCAGCAAATCTACGATGCCTTGCAGGTTCCGAAGAAGATTGTCCGATTCGGGGTCGAAGATGGGGCCGAGAATCATTGTCAATCCGGCGAGCTCTCTTACAAAGACCAGGTCGTTTTCGACTGGCTGGACGAAACCCTGAAGGTGCACGACGGCCGCAAAGGTTAGCCGGAGCGCATCTCGCCACAACTACTTAAGGGGATTCGCATGAAGATAATGTTTATAGCTGCCGCAAGCTTATTGATCACCGCCTCCGCAGCCGCCCAGAGTCCAACGGACAAGCCGCAGACCGGTTGGCTGGCTTCTGGCGACGGATCACGCATGTCCGCAGTATTCCCCCGCCCCGCGAGGGCGCCTGCGGAGAGTAAGCAGGGTGCGCCCAGTGCGTCCTCTTGATTGAGCAGTTTTGACAACTTGGAAAACACCGCACCGGACACCCCCGTAAGCGAGGCAACGACTGCCTGGCGAAATTCCGGGGCAGAAGTGTCCCGATCGGCAAAGAGATCGGGATGCCGGCACACGAGAAGGAGACTTATAGCGCTTATGGCGCTTATAGCGCACTTTTGTTCGAGAAAATCATCCCCCAGGACGGCATCTCCGGGAATGAGCGCGCATACCGCGCTCATTCCCCACAAATCCCCAATCCCCCACCGGGCAAGATGATCACATTAATTGCTTGATCATCTTGATCATCTTCGTAAAACAAAGGGCGTCGCGGAGACTTAGTTCGCATAGTTCGCACATTTCTGCGCTAGAAAAGTTTGTCATTCCGCCCCGCCCCGGCTTGCCGTGGGGCTTGCCTTGGGACCGGAGGAGCCATGGGCCTTTGGCCCACCAAGGAGATGAAAAATCGCGGATAACCTGCGGCTCTGTCCATCCCCTATAACGACTGCTGAGGTGAGCGCTACCCTCCCCTTTGTCATCCCGAGCGTAGCCGAGGGACCTGCGGTGCGCCTTTCCCGCACGCAAATGACGGGTGCCCCACATCCCCGTAACCAAATGCTAAGGTTCGCCAACCATTTAAACTTTGTTCATTAGGAGCGAACTCCGGATTTCCTACTACGCAGCACTAATCAATGGCCACGTATGCGGCTTTCAGTAAGGAAAGCCGCATGAAGTTCGCCAACGCCACCAATCTCGACAGGACCAGAAAATGCCGGAGAATGCGCCTGTTAATCTAAGAGAGAAACCTCTCTTATCGATGAACGAGACCATCCTGATTCACTTCTCCGGCCGGGACCGGCCGGGCCTTACTACAGAGTTGACTGCAATTCTAGCCAGGTATGACGCCTGCGTGCTGGATATCGGACAGGCGGTCGTCCATGAAACGCTCTCTCTTGGCCTGCTGGTCGAGATCCCGAGAGGTGAGAGTTTTCGAGGCTTGCAAGACACCTTGATGGCAAAGTCGACAGAACTGCGACTGCAAGTTGATTTCACGCCCATCGCAAAGGCGGACCTGGATGACTGGATTTCGTCGCAGGGCAAGGATCAATTTATCGTCACCATCCTTGGCCGCGCGATTACCGCGGACCATCTCGCCCGGGTGAGCGCCATCATTGCGGAGCACGGCTTGAACGTGGACCGCATTGAGCGGCTCTCCGGACGTTTGTCTCTGGCAGTGCATACTCCCGACGCGAATGCCTGTGTCGAGTTTACGGTGAACGGCAATTCCTCTTCTGAGGTGTCGATGCGCGCGGCGTTTCTTGCCGCGGCTCATGATCTGAAAATCGACATCGCCTTTCAGCGGGAGAGCATCTTCCGCCGCAACCGGCGGCTTTTTGCCTTCGACATGGATTCCACGCTGATTGAAGGTGAGGTCATTGACGAGCTGGCAAAATTGGCTGGCGTAGCCGGCGAGGTGGTGGAGGTCACCGAATCTGCCATGCGTGGAGAAATGGAATTCCAGGAGAGCTTCCGGCGCCGGGTGGCGCTGCTGCGCGGGCTCAAAGAGATAAGGGTTCGCGAGCTGCTGGATACCATTCCTTTGGTGGAAGGGGCCGAGCAGTTGATCGGCACGCTCAAGATGCTGGGCTATAAAACGGCGATCCTCTCCGGCGGATTTAATTTTTTCGCTCAGCATCTGCAGAGGCGTTTGGGGATCGACTATGTCTTTGCCAACGATCTCGATATCGTGGATGGAGTGGTGAGCGGAGAGGTGCGGACGCCGATCGTCGACGGCGCACGCAAGGCCGAGTTGCTGCGGCAGATTGCCCGGCAGGAAAACATCTCGCTCGACCAGGTAGTCGCAGTCGGGGATGGCGCTAACGATCTTCCCATGCTTGGCATCGCCGGCATGGGCATCGCTTTCCGGGCCAAGCCGCTGGTACGGCAAACCGCCAGCCACGCCGTATCGTTTCTAGGGTTGGATAGCCTGCTCTACCTGGTTGGTGTGCGCGACCGGGATTTGGCCGGCTCGGCTGATTGAACCACGGTTACTCATGGCTTCAACACCTTGCCGGCATGATCATCCTGCTTAAAATCCAAACGGACCTGTTGGAAAATCTCCTTCAGGTTGGTATTGAGTTTCAGGCAGTCACAGGACGAGCTTGTAGCTTACCGGTTCGTAGTGCGCGCTCTTTCATCATGACGAAGAAGACGGGCACCAGGATCAAGACGTGAATGGTTGAGGTGATCATGCCGCCCACGATGGGTGCGGCAATCGGCTTCATGACATCGGAGCCGATTCCGGATTCCCACAGAATTGGTGCGAGGCTGGCGAGAACGGCAATGACTGTCATCAGTTTCGGGCGAAGACGCTTGACAGCTCCTTCAATGACGGCTTCTTCAACGTCCGCGTTACCGAGAATCTTGCCTTGCTCCAGCCTTCGCCCCAGTGACTCGTGGAGATAGACGACCATGACGACACCTGTCTCGACAGCGATCCCGAAGAGCGCGATGTAGCCCACCCACACAGCAACGCTGAAGTTATAGCCGAGCAGCCATTGCAGCAATAGTCCTCCCGTCATGGCGTAGATAGTGGGCACAATCAGCACGATTGCTTCGGCGACAGAGCGAAAGACCATGTAGAGGAGTAGGAAGATCATGAAGAAGACGATGGGCAAAATGAGCTTGAGCCGCTTTTTTGCTCGCAATTCAAACTCGTACTCGCCCGACCACTTATAACCATAGCTTACGGGGACCGCAATCTGGCTCTTCAACCTTCTGCTGGCTTGGTCCACAAAGCCTCCGTAGTTTGTGCCCTTGAGGTCGATGTAGACATAGCCGGTGAGCTGGCCGTCCTCATCCCGGATCATTGCGGGACCATGAGAGAAAGAGACCTGGGCAACTTGCCCCAAAGGAATCTGCGCCCCGGATGGCGTGGCGATCAGGACGCCACGCATTTGATCGACACTGTCCCGAAAGTCCGGTGAGTAGCGCACGTTGACGGGATACCGTTCGCGTCCTTCGATGTTCTCTGCAATATTCCCCCCGCCGATCCCGGAGGATACCGCTGTTTGCACGTCTGCAAGGCTAAGGCCATAGCGTGCGGCCTCGGCGCGGTTCACTTCCACGTTGACGTAGAAACCCTGCGAGATGCGTTCGGCAAAGATCGAGCGCACCTGTGGCATCGACGATAGAACGCCTTGCATCTTCGCCGCCAACTGCTCGATGCCATCTACGTTTGGCCCCTGCACCTTGAGTCCCAGAGGTGTCTTGATCCCGGTCAGCTCCATGTCCAGACGGTTTTCGACCGGACTCGTCCAGGTGTTTGCCAGCCCGGGAAACTGTACTTTCTCGTCCATCTCCTGAATGAGCTTGGCGTATGTCATTCCAGGCCGCCACTGCTCTCGCGGCTTCAGCATGAGCGTCGTGTCGTACATATCGAGCGGCGCATTATCTGTCGCACTGTCCGAACGACCCACTGTGCCGAACACGCTCTCAACTTCGGGAAAGCTACTCAGGATGGCGTCCTGCTTGTGCAGCAGCGACTTCGCCTGCTCGATTGCTATGCCGGGAAGCGACGTTGGCATATACAACGCAGCCCCTTCAAAAAGAGGAGGCATGAACTGACTCCCCAGTTTGAATGCAAGGGGCAGCGTTGCAACCAGAAAGAGCAGATTGATCGCAATCGTGAGCTTGCGATACTTCAGGCAGAATCGCAGGATAGGCAGATATATCGCTTGAGTGAAGCGGGAGATTGGATTAGCGCTCTCCGGCTTGAGACGGCCTCGAATCAGCATCACCATCAGAACAGGCACAAGTGTGATGGCAATGATTGAGGAAGAGCCCACGGCCAGCGTCTTCGTCCAGGCGAGAGGTCGAAACATACGGCCCTCCTGTGCTTCAAGGAGGAAGACAGGAAGGAACGAGACAACGATGATGAGCAGCGAGAAGAACAGCGCCGGTCCCACCTGCTTTGCCGCGTTGATGAGGATCTCCCGGCGCTCCGGTTCGGAGACAGGCGTTGCGTCCGACTGCTGCCTCTCCGAGAGATGGCGATAGCCGTTCTCCACCATCACGATCGCGGCATCGACAAGGACCCCGACGGCGAGTGCTATGCCGCCCAAAGACATGATGTTCGAGGTGACGCCGAGGAAGTAGATCGGGATGAATGAGACAAGAACGGCAATCGGCAAAGCCAGAATTGCGATCAACGCCGAACGGAAATGAAACAGAAAGACGATGATGACGAGACTGACAATGATGGCCTCTTCCAGCAGGTCGCGTTGGAGGGTAGCGATCGAGTCGTTGATGAGTCCGGAACGATCATAGCCCGCGACAACCTCTACTCCGGCTGGAAGAGACGGAGCGATGTCTCGTAGTTTTTGCTTTACTCCTTCGATAACGTTCAGCGCATTCATACCCTGCCGCATGACCACGATGCCGCCGACAGTCTCCCCTTCACCGTTCCACTCGGCGACGCCCTCGCGGATGTCAGGGCCGAAGGCCACGCTACCGAGGTCACGCAGCAAGACCGGAGTGCCGTTCTTGCTGCCCACGGCGATCGACTCAAGATCATTGAGCGACTTCAGGTAGCCGAGGCCGCGGATCATGTACTGCGCCCCGCTGAGGTCGAGCACTCTGCCACCAACTTCATTCGTGCTGGCCTTGACCCGGTCGATCACCACGGACAGAGGAATGTTGTATGCAAGTAGCTTGTTGGGGTCGAGCCGTATCTGGTACTGCTTCACATAGCCGCCGATGCTGGCCACCTCCGATACGCCGGGCACGGTCTCCAGCGCATAGCGGAGATGCCAGTCCTGAAGAGTGCGGAGATCGGCGAGGGTGTGTTTGCCGCTCTTATCGACCAGGGCATACTCAAAGACCCATCCCGCACCGGTCGCATCCGGCCCGATGGCTGGATGGACTTCGGCCGGCAGACGACCGCCGATCTGCTGGAGGTATTCGACTACCCGTGAGCGTGCCCAGTAGAGATCCGTGCCGTCATCAAACACGACGTATACATACGAATCCCCAAACATCGTCTGAGCGCGGACGGCCTTCACATGGGGAGCCGCCAGAAGGCTTGTAACGATGGGGTAGGTGACCTGGTCTTCAATGATGCCGGGCGGTTGTCCCGTCCAATTCGTATGCACGATCACCTGCACATCGGAGATGTCAGGGAGCGCATCCAGTGGAACGTGACGCAGCGACCAGATACCGGAAAGCGTCAGGAGCAGAACCCCGGTAAAGACGAGGAAGCGGTTTCGCGCGCAAAGATCAATGATTCCGGAGAGCATGTCACATCCCCCCTTCGGCATTGACGCGCAACTGCCTGGTGCCGATGGTCTGGCCGTTCTGCTTCACAGTGACCGTAACCTGCCACGTTCCACCAGACTCAAGTACACCCGTTCCATCGTAGAGGCCGGGGCTCTGCTGCGTAAGTTGAGTTGTCGTACTCATCGCTCCCATGCCCATAGCGGGCATCGCAGCCATGAAGAAAGTGACCGCAACCTGCGCCCCGGCAACGGGTTGTCCGTTCGCTCCGCTGACCTTAACCTGAAAGGTGTTCGATCCTTTGTGGGCGGGGCTAGGGTCGGTTGTGAAATCGATCGCTACAGCGGATCGAGACTCTGCTGTAGCGGTTTGTTGCCCGGCTCCGGGAGCCGGAGGAGTGTACGAACCTGCCGCAGCCTGTAACTGGCTTTCGGAATCAAGCAGGAAATTTGCCGAGACGACGATCTGCTGGTGTGCTGCGAGCCCCTTTAGGACAATGAAGTCATCCCCGACCCGAGCACCGAGGCTGACATCCTTTGGTTCGAGGCTGCCGTTCCCATGATCGACAAAAACCACCTGCCGTAGACCTGTCTGGAAGATTGCCGTAGCGGGGACAACGAGTTGCCGCCCCAGGCCCGACTTCAGATCGACGTTCACGAACATCCCCGGCTTGAGCGTGACGCCGGGATTGTTGACTGCCAGCCGCACCTTGACGGTGCGTGTCGTCATATCGACTTGCGGCAGTATCTCTTCAATATGTCCCTTGAAGGTGCGTTCCGGATACGCATCCACCGTGATGGATGAGCTGTCTCCGCGCTTCAGCCTGCCGACATCATTCTGAAAGACCTGCGCGTTCACCCAAACGCGTGATAAATCGGCCAGGGTATACAGCTTGGTCGCTGGTTCAATGTACATATTGGGGAGCGCCACTCGCTCCATGATGTAACCGGAGGCAGGGGAGTTGATGGATAACTCCGTGATCGCCTTACCTGTCTCCTGGAGCTTCGCTATCTCGCTGCTCGGAATGTCCCACTGGCGTAGCCGCTGCTCCGCCGCAGTGGCCAGCGACGCTGCACCGCTAGCGACCCCATCGACGGAGCTTCCGTTGAGGGCACTTTGGTTCCGTCGCGCAAGCAGGTATTCTTCCTGCGTTGCGACCAGCTCGGGGCTATATATGGTGAAGAGCGGGTCGCCCTTGCGGACATATTGATAAGTGGCATCGGCAAAGACCTTGCGGATGTAACCGGAGAACCGAACCTGCACCGAGGACTGAAGGCGCTCGTCCATATCGACAGTGCCGGTCGCCCGAATCTCATCGCTCAATTGTTTGTACTCGACTGTGCCGGTCTTGACGCCGATGCTGTTCATCTGTTCGTTCGTCAGTTGCACCGGCACCAGCGGAGCTTCCATTTTGGTTGCCGGCGAGGACGCATCCGTGGTCGTCTCCACCATCGGACCCGACGCGACGGGTTGAACGGCTGTGGGAGCCGTTGCGGGATGAATGATGGATCGGGTGCGGTAGACATACGCACCGGCCGCAACCGCAAACAATGCCAGCCAGAAGAGGGATGTGCGGACAATAGTTCGGTTCATCGCAGTTGTGCTCCCGTCAGGGTTTCGAGACGCGCCAGGGCTGTTTCGTGATCGAGCAACGCCTGTTGATAGTCATGCTCAAAGGTCAGAACATCGAGCAGAGAGGAAAGCACGGGAGCGAACGCCTGTTTGCCGGATCGATAGGTTGTCTGCTCAGCACGAAATGCGGCATTCGCCTGGGGCAGAAGACCGTCCTGATACTCCGTCACAAGTTCTGCAGTACTCGTCACAGCGATGTATTGTTTCTGCACCTCTGCGAGTTGCCGTTGCACCTGCGAATCGAGCTCCTGCCTGGATTGCTCAAGTGACTCGGCAGCTTCCGCCACGCCCGCTTCGACACGTTTTCGCCGGGGTAACCGCATACTGAGTGTCAGCATGTAATAGTCACGGTAGCCACCACCCGTCTGCTGGAACATATATCCGACGTTGAAGTCCGGCTTGCCCTCACGCTGCGCGGCCTTCAGTTGGGCATCCTGCTTGTGGACACCGGCAGTATCAACAGAGACTGCAGGGTTATGAGCAAGAACGAGGTTCTGCAATTCGTCGGCGGTGCGTTGCAGGGGAGTCAGCGAAAGCGGTTCTGGAACGATATCGGCGGACGTCTGTGACCGATGCAATAGCTGCTTAAGGCTGGCCTGAAGCTGCCCCATCTCCTGATGGTGCATCGTGATTTCACGCAGGATCTTGGTGTGCTCGATCTGCGCCTTCAGGACATCTGCCTGACTGCCTTGCCCGAGGCTGTATTGGGACAGGCCTGTCTCAATCAGTGGCTTCAGAACAGCATCGTTTCGGCGCAAAATCGAGAGCGTCGCGTCAAGGTAGGCGAGTCGCAGATACAGGAGTTTGACCTGATCGGTGATCGAGGTACGCAGCAGGTCAACTTGTGCCTGTTTTATATCGGCCTCACGGTCCGCTACGTCGCCCTTGAGGCGGAGCTTCCCGGGAAAGGGGATATCCTGCGAAGCTCCAAGACCGATGTAGGCAAAGTCGCTGTTGCTGAAACCCGCGAATGGCTTAGGGCTGCCGACGCTGAACGACTGAACCGTAAACTGCGGGTCAGGTAGTGTCGTCACCTGTTGGGCGACGTGCGTCGCCGCCTTCCAGGCATGGTCAGCAGCCGAGAGCTGTGTGTTGTTCGACTGTACTTCTGAAATCAACGCAGCAAGTGGTGTTGGCATCCCGGCCATCTCCTGCGCGTACGCAGAGACGCCCGTCGCCATCACCCATGCGGCGGTCCAATAGAAGGCCACCTTCATAGGGAAAACTCCTGTCTCGATTGCAGCTCAGAGATGAGCGCGCAGTGGCGCGGCTCGAATCTTTAGCGAGAGAGGAGTGGACTAGACTCTGAGGATTGAAATTGTCGAAGGGGGAGACTTTGGCGGGGAGTGCTTGGGGCGCCAAACCCAACCATTGGTTGCGTCGTGGGGCGGGAAAAGGTCAAAAGACGAACCCGTAACTTCAACGGCAACAAGAGGATGGAACGATACCGAATCCGACTTCAGGGCACTTGGTTGTAGCGTACCCGAAGTCTTCTTGCAGCAGTCGTGTGAAGCAGGCATCTCCATTTGTCCGCAGGCACTCTTCATCACGCGGCAGCATGCACGCTCTTGTACCGTCATCTCCGCGTCGGGCGCCATACACGCCATCGCGGGCGCCACACAGGACACCAGCAGCAGCAGGACCGCTCCGAGTTGGCGTAGAGACTTCACTGATAGAAGAATACGCCAAGGTCCGGAAGTGTCACAACAAAAGCGTCGAAAGTTTGTAATTGAACCAAGCGCTCTGTTCAGTGCGCGTGAGCTGGACGACTCTTAGCGATAGCTAACCTGCCAATAAGTCCAACCGAAGACAACCTTCATTGGAGTGAGATTGAAAGGTGGGAAATTCATCGTATGCGTGCTCTTTGTTACGGCGAGTGGAAGAGCTGCTTTACGGCCATTTATCTCTACAGCCAAAAGAGTGCTATTGCCATAAGAGATGCTATGTAGGATTTTGTGGCTGGTGATGCGGCCGTAGTCGCCGGATCTGCCCCAGTCGACGACAAAACGGCCGTAGGGATAGCCATCCTTCGCATATCGCTGCGTGTGCTCTTGCCAATCGGGATCGTTATTCCAGATACCAAACGCTTTCGAGAAGTCCTGTGCCTCGACCGCGCTGAAGAATTGGTTCACGCGATGTTCCGCAGGCAGATTCCAGCAGAGAGCGACAACCATGCAGGCGACAGCACAGAAAAGAAGAGCGCCTATCACGAGGTTGCGGCGCCTCTTGGAGAGAGTTTGATCGTAAACGGGTGCGTCCAGCAGGGTCATGGGCCCTCCCTAGGAGTCAAATCCCTGTCTCATCAGACACCGGAGGATACGCGAATGTTCCTTTGCTTCGCGGACGGTAAGACGATATTCATTCCACCGGACCCTAATGCGGAGAGGGGCTATCAGGCAAAGGCTTTGAAGATTTGGGCGAGACGCTATGGGCGGGCGGGTTTGCCGGTGCTGACGAGGCACCTTCGGCTTGAGCGTTGTAGGCCTTGATGAGCTCGTCCGTAATATCCATGTTGCTAGCTGCGTACCAAACAACCGGGTAAGCATCGGATCCGCGCTCGATCACCGCGGAGTAACCATGCTGTTGCGAAAAGGTCTGCAGAAAAGCGTAAACCTTCTGTGCGACTCGTTGAAAAACCTGTTCTGATTCGCTTTGCGAATCGCTTTTGAAATCCTCGGCTTCGCGCTGAAGTTCCTTCTCTTTACTTTCCAGTAATCGCGCGCGGGTTGCTCTTTCTGCATCACTGAGATTGCTGCTGGTGTCAGCTAACTGCTTTCGCAGACTTTCGACTTCGTCATTCAGGACCTGCAGCTGCTTCTGCTTGGGAGCGAATCGGGCTTGGAGGGCACTGAGGCTCTCCTGCGCCTCGGCAGTTTGAAGCACCGCAGCGTTGAAGCTCACCGTGACGATGTTCTGGGGTTTGACTTGACTCGGAGACGCCTGTGCGCGGGCCACACTTGTCACGCCCGGAACGCACAAAAGCAGCAAGAATATTCTCCATCGAGTCATCGCGATCTCCATCTGTTGGCCACTCGTCTACTGAGTCACATTCTCGACAAAATGAAACTTGAGAGGAGTATCCCCAAGCTCAAAGATTGGATGAGTTCTGTAGGGATCGATGTCGAGAGCGGGATGAAAGCCCTGTGCTCCAGGAGTTGCAAAAGTGAACTGCGATGGAAGGATCATCGGTTTGGCTGTGCCGTGTTCGGAGTCCGCCAGGAGTAGCAGAGCACTCTCCCTGATCAACGGTTGGGGAACCGCCAACCTGAATCTCGACGGCATGTAGGGCCAGGATGACAGCCGGCCTAGGTCCGACGGCATCGTTGCTAACGTGTAATGCGGCGAGGAGAATGCGGCCGGAAAATAGCGGTTTTGGAAAGCCTCCAGATGGCCTGGCAACGCTCCAGATTTCCTGGCTTGCGAAACCGATGATGGATCGGGCCGCCACTGAACCAGGACGCTCCTTGACCTTGCATCGCGGCTCCGATCTTTCCTCCCCGGGCGAAGCTTCATCGTAGAGCCCGGCGGGGTGAGGCTTGCTACGTGAACAGGATTTGCGAGCTGCGCAGCGTCGAAATGACTGGCATCCACAACGGGTCTCGAGAACGGCCCGGTTCTGATCGCTGCCGCCGTGACCAGCAGGATAACAAGAAGGGCGCTAGCCAACCCGAGGTTGCCCAGCCCGGCTGTCGAAGGTGAACTGAGCGGGACGCCCTCCTTGATTGCTCGCGCGATGAAACGTTCCCGCATGCCTTTTGGCAAGCGCCCATTCCGGCGGGTGAAGGTGGGCGACAGACGCAGGCATGCGTCTATCTTGGTCATCTCAAGGATTCGGTTCCTGCAAGAGACACACTCCAGAGAATGCCGGTGAAGTTCAACCAGCTCCGGTCCAGTAAGCTCATCGCTAATAGCCAATGCACACAGGGATTCGAAATAGTTGTGGTTGGACGTCATCTTGACTCTCCATTCTCGGCCGAAGAGACATTCGCGCAGAAAGCCTTCCTGAGCTTTTCAAGGCCACGGTAAAGATTGTGGCGCACCACGCGCACGCTCTCGCCCGTCTGTTTGGAGACCTCTTCTGCCGTAAGGCCTTCGTAGTAGACAAGCTCAATGGTCCTGCGCTGTCGAGGCTGGAGTCCACGCAGTACCTGCTCCACGAAGACGCTCATTTCCGGCAGCGAATACCCCAATGAACGTTCTGTCAACGGAAACACTGCAGGCAATAGTTCATCAAAAGGATCGGTCTCGAAAAAACGATTGGCTGCAAGTGATCGGCGGCAGTTGGAGATCCGCTGGTATGCGAACAGCAGAAGCCACGTCTTAAAGCCGCCTTTTTCCGGGTCAAACTGCTGGATGGATCGAAAGACATCAAGGAAGGTCTGCTGGACTGCATCCTCTGCCTCGGCTTCATTACGCAGGATGTGTCTCGCGATTCGGAAAAGACTGGAAGCGTGGCGTTCAAACAGGACTGTCAATGCGTCAGCATTTCCGCCTTGCAAGTCCCTCGCTAATGCCTCATCCGACAAAAATCTCAGCCGGAGTAGCCCGATGAGAGATATACCGGCGGGACTGGCCTCGGTGCCGGCATCAGAGACACACGTGTCGGAGAAATCGGCCGCCCTGGGCGGAACCGCGCCGAATACGAGCCTCGCAATACGTGAGCTCACCTTGAACCATCCCTCTTATATGCTTATGCACGCGAGGAAACCGGTTTTCCCCACCGTTACCATATTTTTTTCTGGCCGTGATCTTCAGGCCGAGCACCGGCTAATGGCTTCCTCATTCCATTCAATCCCGGTACCCGCGCTATCTGATGGAATCGCCATACCGTTTTCTATCCGCAGCGGCTCGGAGACGATCATGTTCCACCAGTCGGCATACTCCAGCCAGTGGGCCGTCGGCGTCACGCTTAAAAGTTGCGCGCTTATTTCGGGCCAAAGATGGTTGGAGACTCGCACCGCGTGGGCCTCTGCCAGTGATGCCGCGCGAAGCCAGCCGGTGACGCCCCCTATTTTCATAACATCCAGCATGATGTGGTCCGACGCGTGCGCGTTGAGGGCATGTCTCAGGTCCTGCGTGCCCCACCAGTTTTCACCGCATTGGATAGGAGTCCTGACCTCCCGTGCAATGAAGGCATGCCCTTCATAATCGTGCGCCAGTGTTGGTTCCTCAACCCAGGTCAATCCCAGGTCATCGAGTACAAGCAGACGCTGCACCGCCTCGGCGGGGGTCAGGCATTGGTTGTAATCAACCATGATCGCAACATCGTCTCCAACAGCCACCCGGATAGCTCGAATGACCTCAAGATCCTGTTTGAGATCCGGATACCCAATCTTTGCTTTGATCCCCTTGAAGCCGCGCCGGGCCCATTCTTCCGCGACCCTGGCGGAACCGCTCGCGCCGTCATAGCCAACAGCTCCATAGGCCGGCAAGGGCTTCTCGACTCCACCAAGCAGCCGGATCAACGACGTATTGTGGCGGCGAGCCAGCGCGTCCCAAAGTGCCATGTCTACGGCCGCCAGAGCCATGCCGACCAGGCCTTGAGTACCCACTAACCGGAAACGGCGAGCGAGCTTATGCTCGATTTCGCGTGGTGCGACCCTTTCCCCCTTCAACCATGCTTCGAGACTGCGAATGAGACCCGCCGTCGGTTCAAGTGCGGCTACCGTGTAAGTGAAGACCATGCTGTGCCCGGCGATCCCCTCATCGGTGATCACGTCAGTCAGCACCAGGGGCGATTCGCTGATGATGCCGCTGGCGGTGGCATGCGGTTCGCGCATCGGCACGCGCACGGTCCGCACGCGAAGTTCTCGAACCGATGGCCAGTCAGCAGTCATGGTCGCAATTTTAGCGCGCGATGTCGTTGCAGCGTTACGTCGAGGAAATTCGACTAACCTACGAGGGTGCAGATGCAACCACGTCTTGATACAGAGCTCGTACGGGCAGCCCGGTCGGGTGACCGGGCCGCCTATGACGAGCTGATTCGCCGCTATCAGCACCAGATGTATGGTTTGGCTTGTGTTTTGCTGGGTGATCGCTCTGAGGCTGAGGACATCACGCAAGAGGCTTTTCTCCGCGCATGGCTGAACCTCGATCTGTTGAGCGACCCTGCAAAGTTTGAACCATGGGTACGACGGATCGTTTTTGGAACTTCCATTGACTGGCTGCGGGCTTTCCGACCGGGCCTCTATCGTCTCGCCAATGCGGATGGCGAGTCAGAATTATTAGCGACGCCGTCCGCAACCATGTCTGCTTTGGCGGCACTGGAATCGGTTGAGATGCGCGAGAGGGTTTGGCAGGCAGTGGCCAAGCTCCCTCCACGCTACCGCGTGCCGCTCAAGCTCTTCCATCTGGACGGCTTGAGCCATGCGCAAATTGCCGATTCCGTGGGCGTTTGACCGAGAGTACCGTCCGCTCGCTGGTTACGCGTGCGCGTAAGAAACTGGAGCCCCTGCTGATGCCCTATGCGAAGGAGGTTCTACCTGCAATGAAAGATGTGTTGAAGGAGCAACCAATCAAGCCGCGGACGATGCTGCATATCACCGATGGAGAATCGGTTGCGGGAACACTCAGGCAATCCGCAGTGCCCGGAGAAGTGCGGATTTTTGGCGATCTGATGTATGAGGGACCGGCCCCGGCCGGACTCAGCGACGCGGAATGGTGGGATAGGCGGGCACGATTCCATTCCGAGTGCGGCGGCCTTACTCTCGCAGAAGCCCGTCACGCTGTAAAAACTTTCGAGGATTCGCTGAATTCATTCCCAAGCACGACGAAACTGTGCTTTGGATGGACCACCGTCTCTCGGATCAGTTGATTCTGATCATGCTTCTGGAACGGTTCTATCGTTTATATCGCGGAAGATCCAGTCTCAGCCTCATCTGCGTCGGTCACTACCCCGGCATGGAAAACTTCGTTGGACTTGGCCAACTCACGGCGGAGCAGCTTGCGTCGCTCGCTGATACTCGCTCTCCGGTCTCGGAGGCTGAATTCGCTCTGGCAAGCGCTGCCTGGAACGCTTTTACATCCCCGGTTCCAACTGACGTCGAGCTTGTCCTCGCGCGGGACACCTCCGCGCTCCCATTTCTTGCACCGGCCTTACGTCGTCATCTGGAGCAATTCCCTTCTGTCGAAAATGGCTTGTCACGTACCGAACAGCAAGCGCTCTCGGTTCTTCGCGATCAAGGCCCGCTACCGGCACTGCAACTCTTCTTCGCTGTTCAAAAAATGGAGGATCCCCTCTTCATGGGAGATCTGTCCTTCTTCGCAATTCTCAAAGAGTTGGGATCGGCACATTTCCCCCTCGTGCGGATGGAAAGCAATGCTGGACTCGTTACGTTGACTGAAGTTGGCAGCCGTGTTCTCGATCTCCAAGACGATCACGTTCATCTAAACGGGATCGAGCGATGGCTCGGAGGCGTTCATCTAACGGGCACTGATGCCGTTTGGCGCTGGGATAACGCTGCAAGTGCATGCGCTTTGCGTAATCACGCAAATGCTCTACCGCGATGGCCAGGGGTTCGAGAATTGGGGATTGTGCAGGAAGTCTTCATCGGTGAGCGACTCCAGGAATGCTTTGAGGTCACTGCGCTGCTGAGGAGTGAGCGTGAATCCTGATACGAAGGGAGACTTGTTCGGATTCTTGCTGCCGTCGCCCGCGTTTGGGCCTTCAAAGACAATTCGGCCCCCGTGGCTGTAGTGGTCGAAAACTTCGTCAAGGCTGCGGAGACTGCCGTCGTGCATATAAGGCGCACGAACGGCTACATTGCGCAGCGAAGGAGGGCGGAATTTACCGACGTCGGCGGGATTGTGGGTGAACTCATAAACACCGAGGTTGTCGGCGGGGTAGGAGAGTTTCCCAGCGAGGTTGTAAAGACCGTTGTTTTGAAATTCAATGCCGTGTCCATCGTCCGTTGTTTGATAGATGGTTTCGCCGCCGAAGGTGAACCCGCCGTGGCATCGGGAACAACTCAGCGGGGCATGGAAAAAGAGGTCTTCGCCGCGCTTGGCAGATTCGGAGATGGCATTCTCTTCATGGCGGTAGCGGTAATGGTCGTAGGGAGAGTTGCCGGAGATGAGGGTCCGCTCAAAGGCAGCCAGGGCCTTGCGAACATGAACGAAGGTATAGGGGCCTGAGTCGCCAGGAAAGGCTCTGGGAAAGAGTTTCCGGTAAGTAGGATCGGTGGCGATCACCTGGAGGAATCGATCGTTCTCCCGGAGCAGTCCGAGTTCGATGGGGTGGTCGTTGAAGAGCGGGGTTACCGATTGATCTTCGAGCTGGGTGACGGTGGGGTTGGCCCAGTTGAAGACCGCGAACCATGCGACGTTGGCCAGGGGCATCACGCGGCGCGGGTGAGACTGACCCGTCACGCCGACGGCCACGGGCCGCTGATCGGTGAAGCCGAATTGCTGCATGTGGCAGGTGGAGCAGGAGCCTTTGCCATTCGCAGACAGGCGCAAGTCATAAAAGAGATAGCGGCCCAACTCGACCTTGGCGGGCAGCATGGGATTGTCGGCAGGGACCGGAGGCGCGGGAAATCCAGTGGGCAGATTCCATTGGAACTCGTTGCCCGACTGGTTGGCCAATGCAGATGCTGCGGCGAAAACAAAGAGCAGGAAGGTTCCGGGCTATCCCAGAGCATTTGCCGGGTGACGAATTTGCGTCAACCGATTCAGTACGGCCACCACGGCACGAATCACTGCGATCTCGAGAATCCATACTCATGCATGTTTGGGACGGACTTCTTTGGTTTACATTGTTGCTTATGAAGAGTGCGTCGGCAAAGGTTCGTTGGCATGTCGCGGCATATTTAGCTCCGCTGTTGGTGGTTGCCGCCCTGGTCTCTGGAGATCAGTTAGCGACGTCCACAACCGTATACGCGGCGCAGGAAGCAGTTGCCGCGCCGGCGGCGCTTAAGGTGGAGGGGGCGCTGCCGACGCCACTTTCGCTCACCGCGGAAGACCTCGCGAAGATGCCGCGCGCAACCGCTACCCTGTCCTCGGACGGCACAACCACCACCTACGAGGGCGTGCTGCTGTACGACATCCTGGTCAAGGCCGGATGGCAGTTTGGCCGCGGGATGACGGGCAAACCGATGGCCAGCTATTTGGTTGCGAGCGGGAAAGATGGGTACGAGGTGGTGTTTGCGCTGCCGGAAATTGATCCGCAGTTCTCCGGAGCCAAGGTGATTATCGCCGACAAGGCCGACGGTGCGGCACTGCCGGCGCGGGAGCAACCGTTTCGGATCGTGGCTCCCGAAGACAAGATGCATGCCCGATCCATCTATTCGTTGGTCAAGTTAGAAGTGGTCCGGCTGCGGCCATAAGCCTCGAGACCTCAGCGCGGAGAAAAGTTCGCCACGGCGTGTCAAGACTCGCGGAATCAGCTTCGGCAGCGTGTCCGGTAGACTCTTGTCATGCTTGACGTCCATCCTCCTCATAAAGCAATCGGCAACGCGGGTGAATTCTTCCTGCACCTCTTTACCATCACCATCGGTCTGTTGATCGCGGTGGGTATTGAGGGCGCCGTGGAGCATCACCAGCATCGTAAGCTTGCCGGCGAGGCTAGGGAGACGATGACGGAGGAAATACGCAAGAATGCCGGCAGTATCACTGACGCGCTCGGGGATATCGCCAGTGAACAGCAGAAGATGAAGGAAAACCTAGGAGCGGTTCGGAAAGTGCAATTGGATCCGAACGACCCTTCGGCGGACAACCTGCATCTCGATATCAGCTATAGCTCCACAGGGCTCGAGGACACGGGTTGGAAGACGGCGCAGGCCACCGGCGCTTTAGCTTTTATGCCCTATGCGGAATCCAAGAAGTTCAGCGGCATTTACGGAGGAGAGGAGACATTTCTGAAGGAACAGGACCAACTCTCCGCGGACGAAGCTCATGTTCTGGGCACGATCGATAAGTTTCACGTCGGAAACGGGAAGATGAGCAAAGATGCGGCGGATGCACTTGCGGAGCAATTTGGAATCTGGCAAGGGCATCTGTTGGCCTTGAAGATCGCGGCCGAATTCTTGCAAGAGCAGCAGAATGCCTTTCTAGAGGGCAGAGAGCCGAAAAACCACATGTCGGAACGCCTAAGCGAGTGAAGCGCGCCCCGCTGACACGCAGGTCTGGCAAGCGGCATCCAGCTCTGTCAATGATTCGCCCCATGATGGAGAACGATCCGCCCCACCGCCATAGCAATCAGCAGCAACCCCGCCAGGAACAGCGTTAGCCTGGTGAGCACCCGCCAGATGCGGCTCTCAGGGGGCAGAACCCCCCGTTTGGTCTTAAGGCTGTATGCCTGCCCCAGTATTCCCGACAGCACTAGAAAAAAACCTAAGGCAAGCAATAGCCACGTCATGAACGGCCCTCCATCGCTCTATCACCTTACATCCGCGGCTCAGAGCGCGCTTCGCATGCGGCCAGAATCTTCCTTTTCGCATCGACGCGACCGAGGGCAGAAATGATCTAAACTGGTGGTGTCGGCACTAGGAGTCGCGTGATGAAGATCTTCCGCTGGGTCTGGCTTGCACTCACCCTTGGCCTGCTTGGCTACGCTTTTTACCAAGGCATGTATGTGGCGCCCACCGAGGCTACCATGGGCGACATCCAGCGCATCTTCTACTACCACTTCCCTTCGGCGATGATGGCGTTCTTCTTCTTCTTTGTCAGCTTTGTCGCCTCCATCGTTTATCTTGCTTCCCGGCGTAATCATCCCCAGAGGGCGCTCGCTGCCGATGCCGCCGCCCTGGCCGGGGCGGAGATGGGAATCGTCTTTTGCACCCTGGTCCTGATCCAGGGCCCGCTCTGGGCCCGGCCCGTGTGGGGCATCTGGTGGACCTGGGATGCGCGCCTCACCACCACCCTGGTGCTTTGGCTCATCTACGCCAGCTATCTGTTGCTGCGCAAGTTTGCCGACGGTCCGCAGATGCAGACCCTGGCCGCGGTGCTGGCCATCTTTGGCTACGTCGATGTGCCCATCGTCTACTACTCCACCACCTGGTGGCGTACCCAGCATCCTGCTCCGGTCATCGGCGGGGATGGCAGCCTCGATCCAGCAATGTGGACTGCCGTCCTGTGGAACCTGGCTGCATGGCTTGCCTGGGGGATCCTGCTGGCCGGCTGGCGATACAGCATTGAAAGGCGCCGGCAAATCGCAGAACAACACGCTGCGCTGCATGCTCTCGAAGCCAGCCTGGAAGTCACGCTCTAGAGCAGAAGGAAACCATGGCCCATCGTCACCTCATTCTCGCGTACGTCTTCACCATCCTGGTCCAACTTGGGTATGCGGGGTGGGTAGGCCTGAAATACAGGGAAACGCGGAAACTGGAGCGCGAATTCCCCCCTTACCCGCCCACAGTCAGATAAAACGTTTAGAACCCCTCCCGCAGGGGCCTGACACCGGTTCCCTCACGAAGGGACGGGTGCCCCACATCTCGCTTGTTTTTCGCGAGATATGGGATACCGCGGACGTTGGCCGGAAAGTGCATCGGATGAATCGAGAGCCAGAGGGAAAGCGCCGTGATATCCCATATCTCGCGAAAAACAAGCGAGATGTGGGGCACCCGTCCTTCGCGAGGGAACCAGCAATTCTTACGTAGGCCCTCTAGGCGCTGAGGGACCGATTTTAACGGTGAGTGTTCGGGCCAAAGCCCGGACCTACCCAGCAGAGACTTTTGCCGGAGCTCTTACGGCACATGGGACGGGGGAGGCGCTTCCCTGACTTCTTCGCCCATCAACTCCCCCGGATGACTTCCTCCCAGGAGCTCTTCTTCGGGCTCGATATGCACCAGGACCTCGGCGATCTTGGCCACTTGCTCCCGGACCTGGTCGGCGACGGCGTGCGCGATGAGGTGGCCCTCGCGCACGGTAAGATCGCCCCGCACCACCACATGCAGATCCACGTAGTAGCGGAAGCCCACCTTACGGACAAAGCACTTTTCCACCCCAAAAACGCCCGTCACCGACTCGGCCACGCGGCGGACATGCTCTTCAATCTCCGGCGCGGGCGCGGTGTCCAGCAGCTCGGCTACGGGGCGGCGGAGCTGCTGCCAGCCTCCCAGAAGGATCACCGGAGCGGCACACAAGGCGGCCCAGTCGTCGGCCGTGGGGTCGCCCGTCCAGAGCGCGGCCGAGATCCCTACAAAGGCAAACGCCGAGATAATCGCATCGCTCAGATGATGCCAGGCGTCCCCTCGCAGGGCTGAGCTCTCAATTTTCTGGCCAACTCCGGCGACATATCGCGACAGCAAAGCCTTAATGGGAACCACGCAGATCAAGACCAAAAGCGTGTAGGCCTGGGGCAGCTTGTGCGGGGTGCGAATCAGGTTGATGCTCTCCGCGGCGATGCCGAAGGCGGCCGCGATCATGGCTACTCCCACCACCGCGGCCGCGATCGGGTCCGCCTTGCCATGCCCGTAGGGATGATCTTTATCCGGCGGCTTGATCGCCAGCCGCAGTCCGTAGTACACAACCGACGAACTGATGACATCCAGGAACGATTCGATTCCGTCGGCCAGCAGGGCAAACGAATGCCCAATCAGCCCAGCCACGCATTTGACCAGCGCCAGGGAGAGGTTGATGACGATGCCGAGCAGGGAGGACCGCAGCCCGCCTTCCACCATCTCTTCGGTTGTCGGCGAGGCCGTCATGGCTGCATTGTCTCTTATTTCCCTGTTTCCAGGGAGCAGTCAACAAACCGGGAACGGGGCATGTTCCCAATGGATGTCTTTTTTTTGAATCCAACTTGCCCCACCTGGACGATCCTTACTAAACTTACCTTGAACTCAAGCGTTTCACGATTGCTGTGCCCGATCTCGCCTCAGTGAAGTGGGGCTTTTGCCGGCGAAAGGCTCCGTCCGCGGCATCTTCACTGGACTGACCTATCGTGAAACCGCTTCGGGACCCGGAGGCGTCCGTTGTTGCGCTTTTTGAAGCTCGCTCTCATTTTCGAACTATCCACGGTACTCGGGCTTTCGATACTGACGGGTCAGTTTTTTTACCGCGCCTACAACAATTCCAGTCGCGAGCATCTGCCGGTTAGTTTTCTGGCCGCGCTGGTCATGCTGGTGCTGGGCACACAGCAGACCGCGATGTCGTTTCGCCGGGAAAAACTCCGGCTGGCTTACGGCCGCCCGACCGTCAAAGAAAAGCTTCGCCTCAAAGTGGCCTACAGCACGCTGACGTTGCTGCTTTTTATCGCCGCCGGCGTTTTGCTGGTAATTCTCAGGAGCCATCTCCAATAGAGCAGTTAAGCCCCTTCCACTTCTAATCTGCACGAGCGAAATTGCGAAGTGCGGCCTTTCGTCAAGAAAAGCCACACCTCGTTGCCATTGCCTGTGGAGTGTAGAAGTGAAAGTACGTTAGCGGCTCGCGCCGACGGCTCTTTTCTGGCGGGGAACCACCGATTGCGGCTTTCTGGGCTGCCCAACATCCTGATGCGACTCCGCCTTGCGCGGCTGGGCGCCCTGCGATGACTGTTGGTCCATCCATTCGTCGAGACGAGACCGCTTAAATCGCCAGCGATTGCCAAGCTTGAACGCAGGGACGAAACCGTCCGAAGCATATTTGTAAAGTGTGTCGGGACTTATTCCGAGATAGTCAGAAGCCATGCGAATATCCATCACTTCGCGAACTTCATCCCTCGCCGGTGTTGTTCTCATCGAAGCTCTCTCCTCTGGGAACTGCGGGACCGGGCGAGACTACATACCCGCCGTTGTGCTTATACCGCGTTTTCACCCTATAACACAAGAAATTATCGCGTATTGCTGTAGTCTTCCGGGTTTTAAAACGGTATCTAGCGGCTTTGTTTAGTTCCGGTAGGAGCGTAACAGAAATCGCGCGCATGGGATGCATTACTTGCGGCATGCGCGCGGTTACCAAGGACATCGTATCGGATCTGATCCCCACAACAGGATCGTTCATCCTGCACTTTGTGTATCGTCTATATCTTTCTCATTCATCAGCGTTAACTGTGGAAATCGCCTCCGCTCGCACGGACCTTTCTGGCTACAATTCCGGTTGCAAACCAGCGGCGAGGGCAATCAAGTCGTCACCTATGGTGCGAGTTTTTGCGATCGCATCCTCGAGCGGGATGTGGGTAATTTCTGTGCCGCGAAGCACGACAAGACGGCCAAACTTGCCCTCATGCACCAGATCGATGGCAGCCGAGCCATAGCGAGTGGCAAGCATACGGTCATAGGCGGTTGGAGTTCCACCACGCTGGGTATGTCCCAGATTCACCGAGCGCGTTTCATACCCGGTCTTCTCTTCAATCAACTCAGCCACAGTTTGACCAATCCCAGCCAGGCGGGCGTGCCCGAAGGCGTCCACCTTGGCGCCGAGTGTGGCTTGTTTGTCGGCACCGGGGATCTTCGCGCCTTCCGCGACCACGACAATGGAGAAGAGCTTGCCGCGCTCGTGGCGCTCCTTGAGGATCTTCACTGCCTGATCGATGTCGATTGGCTTTTCGGGAACGAAAATAACGTCGGCGCCTCCAGCGATGCCAGAGGTGATCGCAATCCATCCGGCGTCGCGTCCCATCACCTCGCAGACGATGACTCGATTGTGGGCTTCCGCGGTGGAGTGCAGCCGGTCGACGGCTTCGGTGGCGATAGAGACGGCGGTGTCAAAGCCGAAGCAGGCGTCCGTTCCGCTCAGGTCATTGTCGATGGTCTTAGGCACGCCCACCACCTTGATGCCCTTCTGGACCAACGCATTGGCTACGCCTTGGGTGTCATCGCCTCCGATGGTAATCAGAGCGTCCAGCTGGTTGGCCTTGATGCTCGCCAGGCATTTGTCGATGCCGCCTTCCATCTTGCGCGGGTTGGTGCGTGAAGTGCGCAGGATGGTGCCGCCCAGCTGCAGAATTCCAGAGACAGTGTCAATCGTGAGCGGCTTGGTCTTGTTTTCCACCACGCCCCGCCAGCCCTCAATAAAGCCGACAAACTCATCGTTGTGGTGAAAAATGCCTTTACGTACAGCGGCGCGGATGACCGCGTTCAGTCCGGGGCAGTCGCCTCCGCCGGTGAGGATTCCAACTCGCATTGTGCTTCTTCTCCTAAAGTGCCTTGTGAATCATACTGCTGAGTTCACCAGAAGGAAATCCGAGGACGAAGAAGCACTCCATACTGGCCGGATAAATCTTTCTTCAGCAGTCGGTTATCTCAAAATACTTCTAGTGATGGAAGAGCTTGAGCACGTCCGAAGCATTGGGCTGCTTATTACCGTTGCCCAATATCTGCTGCTTGAGAAGGTTGCCGGCATTCTTTTGTAGCAATTGGCTGAGATCAGCCTGAATTACTGGATTGGTTGTGGTGCCGGTAATGTGCACGGGGATTCCATTGGCCGCCGCCGTGCTGACCGCCTGGCCCAGGACGCCGCCGCCCACAGAAGTCAACCCTGCCAACGCACCGGAATTGGTATTAATCTTGGCCACCACTTGAAAGTTAAGGGCACCCTGCGGGGAAACGGTGCCGGCGCCCGTAGCCGTGCCCAGCTGAGGAACTGAGGCGTACAGATTATCGATACGCGTGCCCTGGGACGATGAATTCACGTTAGCCCGAACGGTCTGGATCTGTGTGCCTCCCTGGGAGCCGGAAGCCGGCTTCAATCCGCCAATCTTCGAAGAAAGGTCGAAGCCGGCCAGCCTGGTGTTGTCGACCTCGACTGGGCCGCTGATGGTCGGAGCGGTGGCCGGTCCGGTAATCGCGAGGTTCGCTGTGAGTGTGCCACCCTGCAAGCTGGAGCCGCTGGGCAGACGCACTCCGGCGGCAGGTAACAGCGCCTCAACCTGGTTAATGGGCAGGTTCGGAGCAGCCAGGTGGAGCGCCAACGTCACTTGCGGCCCAGTCATCGCATAGGTCCCATTCACATGCACGGCAACTCCGCCGGTGTTGATACTCAAGTCGTTGATCTGACCGCTTCTGGCATCCAAATTGTGATTGACGGTGTAGGAGATATTGACCGGGTTCGGTGCAGGAGAGCCGTTGACTACCAGTTGCAGCCGGGCAGCATTGACCGTGCCGTTGCTGGTCAGGGTTTGGCCGTTGGAAGTGACTTGGGCGGTCACGTCGGCCAGCATGGAAATACCCTGGTTCGCCTGAATCACGCCTGCGGCGACGGGATCAAAATGCTTCAAGTGAATGGTTGCATTTAGTGGCGTATCTGAAGCGTCCTTTTGGCTTACCGGCCCCGCGTTGCCCTTCACGTCGAGCAGCCCGCCGCCAGGAAGACCGGCCGAGAGCTCGAAGGGAAAAGACTTCGCGAAGGAGAAATCGTTCGCCGACAGGTTCAGGTTGCTATAGGTAAACGGGGTCCCGGTAAGCGGCACATCGGAAACTACGGCGGTGCCATTCACCACCTTGATCTCACCCACGGTGAAATTCGGGAGAGCGCTCTCCTTCTGATTGTTTTGCGTGCGGCTGCCGGCATTGCGTCCCATGTCGGAAAAGTTCCACGTTCCCTGCGCGTTGTGAACGAGGTTGATCGACGGCGAGTCGGATACAAACCTGGTAACTAGTAGCTGGCGGTGGAACAGCAGTGGCGCGACTTGTACACCGATGTGCAGCGACTTAGCCTGCAGGAATGGCTTGGAACTAAAGGCAGGATCGTCGGCGATGGAAATATTGTCGGCGACCAGGCTGCCGGAGAAAACAGAGAAGCTCAAATTTCCCAGGGTCACCTTGCGGCCGAGAGCATCGGAGAGCTGCGTTTCCAGCGTGGAACGGAAGGTATTGGCATTGACGAACAGCGGCAACAGCAGAACAGCGAGCAACAGGAGAACGACGACGGCGACAAGAATGCTAATCAGCGGATGCTTTTTCACGGGGACACCTCTGCTGGAATTGGATGCGGCAGGCTACCGATGGGCGGTAGATTCGTCGTGGTAGAAGGCGGCGATCTCTGCTGCATAGCGCTCGGCGACGACGCGCCGGCGCAGTTTCAGCGTGGGTGTCAGCTCGCCGGAATCCATCGACCATTCGTCGGGAACCAGGTGGAAGCGCTTGATGGTCTCGAAATTCGCCAGACCCTCATTAATGCTGTGGACGAGGGCATGGTATTGCGCTTGCACCGCTGGATTGGCCACCAGATCGGCGCGCGAGGAGAAGGCAATTCCCTGCTGCCGCGCCAGGTTCTCGAGCGCGGGAAAGTCAGGCGCGATCAGCGCGCTTATAAATTTGTGCCGATCGCCAACCAACACGGCGTTGGCTACCAGCACGCTTGCATTCAGCTTGCTTTCGATCGGCTGGGGAGCGATCATTTTGCCACCCGAAGTCTTGATCAGCTCCTTCTTCCGGTCGGTGACGTAGAGAAATCCATCTGCGTCCTGGCGCGCGATATCGCCGGTATGGAACCATCCGTCGGCTTCGATGGCTTGGGCGGTGGCATCCGGTTTACGCCAATAGCCGGCAAAGACAAAGGGCCCCCTCACCAGCAACTCGCCGTCGTCAGCGAAGCGGCATTCCACCGACTCGATCGGCTTGCCCACGGAACCGATGCGGTGATCCCGGGAGTTGTTCAGAGCCAACACCGGCGAAGTTTCCGTGAGGCCGTAGCCCTCGAAGATGCGAATGCCGACATCGGCAAACCAGCCCGCGGTGTCTACACCGAGCGGTGCTCCTCCAGCGATAAAGTCGCGGACCTTCCCTCCAAAAGCCTGCTTGACCTTCTTGAAGACCAATCGATCGGCCAGGCGCCAGCTCAGCGACGAAGGGATTTGTCCCTTGAGAATCTGCTCCCGGTGGCGGCGCCCGGTAGCGAGTGCCCAGGCGAAAAGCTTCTTGGTCGCTGGTTTGCTGCCTGCACGCCTCTGGACCTCATCGCGAATCTTCTCGTACACCCGGGGCACAGCGACAAAGACTGTCGGTTGAATGGTGGTAAGGGCCCCCGGTAGCCGATCGAAGTGTCCGCAATAGGCAATGGTCGCGCCGTAGCAAAAGAGAGCGTAGTCGAGATGGCGAGCCGTGATGTGGGAGAGGGGTAGAAAGGAAATGCACGAAGAGTTGGGACCCCAGGAAAACGCGCGGGTGGAGTAGTTCAGGTTAGAGGCGATGTTGCCATGGGTAAGCATCACCCCCTTGGGCTCGCCTGTGGTGCCCGAAGTATAGATGAGGGTGGCCAGGTCCTCCGGCTTGACCGCAAAACTGCGCAGCCAACGCTCCATGTCAACCGCAGCTGCGGCAGCATCGGCATTTTTGAGCAAAGAGGAGAGCGGCGTACACTCCCGGCCGTCGATATCGTCCATGACGACGACGCGCTCAAGCTGCGTCCGGCTGCGGATGGAGGCAATCTTGTTGTACTGCGCCTCGGTCGACACCACGGCGATGCGAGCTCCGGAGTCGATCAACAGGCTGATGATCTGCTCGGCGGTGAGCGTGGGATAGATAGGCACATCCGCCGCGCCCAGCGCCAGTGTGGCGAAGTCCACCACCGGCCACTCCCAGCGATTTTCCGCCAGCAGCGCGATGCGGTCACCCTTGACGATGCCCCACGAGCTGAACGCTTGCGCAATGGCATACACGCGAGCCATGAGCTCGCTGCTCGAAAAGGGGTGCCAGTTTCCTGCTGCATCCTGCCACAGAATCGCGCGTTCCCGCTTACTCCCGGCAATCAGCGCGAAAACATCCACTAAGGTTTCAAGATTGAACATGAACGGGGTTCATTGTACCCCGCGCTCGCAGAAATGATGATGAAGCAGCGCGGGGCATCAGCTTGGGGGAGAGGCAACTGCAGGTCCCTCGGCTTCGCTCGGGACGACAAAGTTTAGATTGGCTTCGCAGTTTAGATTCGGTGACTGGGACGGAAAGATCCCAGCGTTCCTGCGACGTGAGTAGTTGATGGACCAGCCGCCCACCCAAAAGCGATGAAGATCGCGGATAGCCCGCGGCTCTCTTCATCCCTCCGTAACGGCTGCTGAGGTAAACGATACCCTCCCCTTGTCATCCCGAAGCCGAGGGATCTGCAGTTTACCCGACCAAGCAATCGATTCTCATGGAGGATCCGCTCTACACTTTGTCATCCCGACCGGAGCGCAGCGTAGTGGAGGGACCTGCGGTTTCTTTTGTAGTGCGCCTACGCCTGGGGTAGCGGCGTAAGGCGCACGAAGCGCGAGGAAAGGTTGGACCAATCCGACAAGATCCAGTGCGCGCGCGTGCTGGCGGTCTTTTCCGCGTGCAGCTGGATGAGCTCACGCAGCTCCTCACCCGCAGCAGGGTCGAGCTGAGCGAAAGGCTCCGGAGCGAGAAAGCTGGTGTGGTAACGAGTCTGAGAGACAAACGTGCCGTCTTCATCAAAAACCCAAGCCAGGCCGCCCGTCATCCCCGCGCCAAAATTCTGGCCCGTGGAGCCGAGGACCGCCACCAGCCCACCAGTCATGTATTCGCAGCCGTGATCGCCGACGCCCTCAATCACCGCCAGCGCTCCTGAGTTGCGCACCGCGAAACGCTCGCCCGCCCGGCCGGCGGCAAAGAGCGAGCCGCTGGTAGCCCCGTAGAGAGCGACGTTACCGAGGATGACGTGCAGCTCGCTTTGCCGCGCCGCGCGCCCTTGCCCGCGAAGAATCAGTTCTCCTCCGCACAGCCCCTTGCCCACGAAATCGTTAGCCATGCCCTCCAGCACCAGCTGCATGCCGGGCACGGCGAAGGCTCCGAAGGACTGGCCGGCAACGCCGGTCAGTTTGAAGGTAAGCGGCGACTCTGCCTCATGCAGTCCATGCCAGACCAGTTCCCCGGCCAGTCGCGCACCGAGTGTCCGATGCTTATTGGCGATGGTGGCTTCGACAGAAAAGGGCTGATTGGCCGCGCGGGCGGCCAGTGCCGGCTGCACCCAAGCGTTATCAATATTGGCATGGTCGCTCGGGCGGCGATTGCGCTGGCCTTGCCAGCGAACGGGTCCCTCACGAGCCGGCGCCAGCAATGCGCTCAGGTCGAGCCCACCGGCAGCGCTCACTTGCTCCAGAAGATCGATGCGTCCGGTAGCAGCCTCGAGCGAGGGCAGGCCGAGCGAGGCCAGCAGCATCTGAATGTCGCGTGTTAGCTCTTCGAAAAAGCGCACAACATGGGCCGGCTTGCCGCGGAATTTCGCCCGCAGATCGGGCCTCTGCGTGGCAATGCCAGTCGGACAGGTGTTGAGGTGGCACTGGCGCGCCATGTCGCAGCCCAGAGCTACCAGCACCGCGGTGCCAAAGGCGAATTCATCGGCGCCCAGCAACGACGCAATCAGCACATCACGGCCCGTCCGTAGCCCGCCATCGCAACGCAGGCGCACACGCCCCCGCAGACCGTTCTGCATCAGCACCTGCTGCGCTTCGGCCAGCCCAATCTCCCAGGGGTTACCGGCGTACTTGATGCTGGAGAGGGGCGAAGCGCCGGTACCGCCGGCGTGACCCGCGATGACGATATAGTCCGCGTAGGCCTTCGCCACCCCAGCGGCTACCGTGCCTACTCCACACTCCGAGACGAGCTTGACGCCGATAGCCGCACGTGGATTCACGCGCTTCAGGTCAAAAATCAGCTGGGCCAGATCTTCAATGGAGTAAATGTCATGATGCGGCGGAGGGCTGATGAGCGCGACCCCGGGTTGCGCATGGCGCAGGCGCGCGATCAGCTCGGTGACCTTGTGGCTGGGCAGCTGGCCGCCTTCGCCGGGCTTGGAGCCCTGGGAGATCTTGATCTCGATCTCCTCGGCGTGGGCGAGATATTCGGTGGTGACTCCGAAGCGCGCGGACGCCACCTGCTTCACCTTGTTATTAAGGATCGCGGGAGCTCCGGGATAGGCCGGGTAGTGGGTCGGATCTTCTCCACCTTCTCCAGTATTGGAGCGAGCGCCGATTTGGTTCATGGCCTCGGTGATGGTCTGGTGCGCCTCCGGGCTCAGCGAGCCCAGCGACATGGCGGACGCAATGAAGCGGCGCACGATCGTGGGGGAGGACTCCACCTGATCCAGCGCCAGCGGCGCCGCGGCAGGACGAATCTCCAATAGATCACGCAACACCGTAGGCTTGTTCTCCGTCGCCTGGGTACTGAAGGCCGTCCAGGCTTGAGCCGGCGAAAGGGCCGCCCCGCCAGCACCGCGAGCGCTTCCGGTTACGATCTGGAGAGCCTTTACCGTCTGCGGCTGCCAGCCGTGAGGCTCGGCGCGATCGTCTTTGCGGAAACGAACCCATCCATAATCAGGTAAGACTTTGGCTTCCCGCTGCGCGACCGGCGCCTGCGCAGTGGCCGTGGGCGGTTGCGAATCCCCGCTCAAGTCCTGATTCACAGCATTCACCAGCGCTGGTTGGCTGTCCTCGTCCTGGGCCGCGGCCCAGCGATCGCGCACCGCTACTTCCAGCTCGGCAAAGCCGATGCCGGAGATAGGCGAGGGCGTTCCTTCAAAACATCGCTCCACCACCTCGTGGTCGAGGCCGAGGATGTCGAACAGATGGGCGCTGCGATAGCTGTCGATCACCGAAATGCCCATCTTCGACATAATCTTCGCCAAGCCGAGATCGAAGGCGTGCAGCATGTTGGCCTCGCCCTTTTCCGGATCGAGATTGCGCGCCGTCTCCAGGGCCAGCCACGGGCAGACCGCGCCTGCTCCATAGCCGAAGAGGACTGCGGCGTGGTGCAGGTCACGGCAATCGCCGGCCTCCACTGCCAGGCCAGCGAAGGTACGAACCCCGGCATGCACCAAGGCATGATGCACCGCTCCCGTCGCCAGGGCCATCGGGATGGGGAGAAGCTCGGCGCGTCCTCCCGGTTGGGTGATGGCGCGATCGCTAAGCAGCAGGATGGCCGCCCCACCCCGCACCAGTTCGATGGCGCGCGCGCATAGATCGTCGATTGCCCGGCGCAGGTTGCACGTTGGCGCAAAGACGCAGTCCAGTACCGCCAGTGGCATCTCGTCGGCCAAGGCGTGCTCGCGATTGCGCAGTGCATGCATCTGGCCCAGGGAAAGGAAGGGCGACTCCAGCGAGAGGCCGGGAATGCGTGCGGTGGTATTCAGCAGGTGCGGCCAGGGGCCGAGACGGGTGTGCAACTGCACCACTATAGACTCGCGCACCGGGTCGATCGCCGGATTGGTCACCTGCGCGAAGCGCTGGCGGAAGAAGGCATAGACCGGTCTCGGCGCATGGGCCAAAGGCGCCAGGGGCGTATCGTCGCCCATCGACCAAACCGCGTCCTTGCCGTCGCTGGCCATGGGGGCCAGCACCATACGGACATCTTCCCGGGTGTAACCAAAAGCTTGCTGCAGCTGGGTCAAATCCTCCAGCGGCGGAGTAAAGGCGGCCGGCTCCAACGGAGTATCCTCCACCAGCGCGCCATAGGTGGTGAAACGGTCAAATTCCTTCAACAGCTGATCGTCTTCGAATAGCTGGTGTGCATCCAGGTCGGCCACCAGCATTTCGCCCGGGCCGAGGCGGCCGCTATGGATGATCTTTTCCGGATCAAGGTCCACCAGTCCCGGCTTCCGACCCGGCGACCACTAACGCGTCTTCGGTCAGGAAAAAGCGGCAAGGGCGCAGCCCATTGCGGTCCAGGGCGACGCCCACCAGGTGGCCGTCGGCAAAGGCCAAGGCGGCAGGGCCATCCCAGGGCTCAACGCAATCCGCGTGGTAGCGAAGAAAAGACGAATCCTTTTGCCGCCCGGCGGGAGGAAGCAACATTCTGACCGCTTCGGCGACGCTGCGGCCGTTGCGCGCCAGCAATTCCACCACCTCGTCGAGGCTGGTTGAATCCGATCCATCGGGCGTCAGGATGGGATGGCACTCCGCGGGAATAGTAGCCGCCCGGGCGTCCATGCGGCCGCGGTTGCCCCAGACGGTATTGATCTCCCCGTTGTGGGCCAGGGTCCGGAGTGGCTGGGCCCGATCCCACGAGGGCGCAACATTGGTGGCATAGCGCTGGTGGAAGATGGCGAAGGGGGTCACGTAACGTGGATCCGCCAAGTCAGGATAGAACTCCGACAGCAGACGCCCGGCACACATGGCCTTGTAGACCACGGAGCAGGACGAGAGCGAGCAGACATAGCCGGAAGCACCGGCCTCGCGCTCGAATTGCTTGCGCGCCAGGTACAGGCGGCGCTCGAAATGTGCGGGATCGCTAGCCGTCACCAGCACCTGGCGAATCACCGGGATGCTGGAGAGCGCGATCTCGCCCAGCACATCTTCACAAGTGGGCACCACTCGCCACGCCAGCACTTGCAGCTTTTGCGCGGCCAGCGCTTGCTCCAAGGCCTGCTGGCCGGCACTCGACTCACTGGGAAAAAAGACTACGCCCACCGCCAGCGGCTGCCCTGCATCGAGCGAAACCCCAGTAGAGTGGAGCAGAAACTCCCGCGGGATCGCGGTCATGATGCCCACTCCATCGCTGCTTTTGCCGTCGGCGGCAATGGCTCCACGATGCGCCAGGCGAGCCAGGGCGGTCAGGGCTTGGGTCAGAATTTCATGGGCGGGAATATTGCGCAGCGTAGCCACGAAACCGACCCCGCAGGAGTCGTGGTCAAAGCGAGGATCCAACAGGGTAGGGGTACAGCCAAGCTCCAGCGTCTTTGAGGCAGAGAAACCCATACGTAACTATAATCCCCGTTTCTGTAACAAGCAGCCGGCAATTAAATTTTCTTTCGCACCACAAGAGGCAACGGCAGAGTTTGTCGACGAAGGGCACGGTTTTCAGCCGCGCCGTAAGTGCGAACTGCGCTACCCGGCTTTAGCCGCCGAAGTACGCTTTTCAGAACAGTAGGAATTCGTCCCGTTTTTCGGCTGCGAAAACAGCTGACATCCCGTTGTCACAAAGCAAGACGTATCGTCCGCGTGACTTTTCCTTAAAAAAAGGCATCCATTCGTTGACAAAGGGACTCTGTATATTTATACATGTGAATGTATTTTTATGCACACCGAGCGCGGCCGTCGGCCGCGCTCTGACTTTGCAGCAAAAGACAGGAACAAAGAGCCCGGCCCGCTCTGTGAGTCGCGAAGAACGCTGAAAGTAGTCCTGGCCAGTTGAGACGAACAGTCCCGTAGAGCCCCTGAGCTTGTCGAAGGGGACTGCTGAGAATTACCCAGGACGTTAGTCCTCGGCCGGCTGCAACAAGAAGGAAAGCATAATGAAGCAGGATCGGCACAGTGCAATTCGGGAGCTCGTCGCCGGCGCGCCTATCGGCAGCCAGGATGAGCTACGGCGCCGGCTGGTCAAGCGCGGTTTCGAAGTGACTCAGGCCACGCTCTCGCGCGATATACACGAGCTGCATCTCTACAAAGGTCCCAATGGCTATTCGGTGCCGAACGGCGCAGCGTTGGACGAAGACGACTCCCTGCCCGGGATCAGCGAAATGCTGAACAGCTTCGGACTGAGGGTGAAACAGGCGCTCAACCAACTGGTGCTGATCACTACCAGCGGGAGTGCGCAACCGGTCGCCCTGGCAATCGATGGCGAAGACTGGCCGGAGGTGGTGGGGACCATCGCCGGAGACGATACGGTGCTGATTATTTGTCCCGACCAGAAGCGGGCGACCCTATTGCGGGAACGCCTGGAAATGATGATCGGCTGATGCGTAAGAACTCAATACAAACCGCGGTTGCTGGAGTCAGCGGCTACGCCGGCCTGGAATTGGCTCGCTTGCTCTTGCACCACCCTGCCCTGAAGGGGCGCCCACCGGTATTTGTCGGCCGCGACGCGGAAGCGTTCCGGCTGACTGAGATGCATCCCCAGCTGGCCGATAACAACGGCAGCTCTGGATTGCTGGTCGAACCTTTCTCCTGGCAGCTACTGCAGGACCGCGGGGTCGAACTGCTTTTTCTGGCCACGCCGCATGAGCAATCGCGGAGCTGGGTGCCGGAAGCACTGGAGCACGGTCTCAGAGTGGTGGATTTGAGCGGAGCATGGCGGTTGCGGGAGCCCGAAAATCGAACCATCTACGGCTTCCATGATGCCGATACGGTTGTGGCCGAGCGGGTGCAGACCAAGAGCGTCTATGGTTTGCCGGAGTTGCACCGGGCGTGCATCCGCAATGCGCAGCTTGTGGCTAACCCCGGATGCTATGCCACCTCGATCATTTTGGCGTTGAAGCCGCTGGTGACCGCAGGCTGGGTGGACCTCAACCGGGGGATCATCTGCGATGCGAAGTCGGGCGTCTCTGGAGCGGGCAAAGCGCCCACCCCCAACACCCACTTCATGTACGCCGCGGACAATCTCTCCGCCTATGCGGTCTTTGGCCATCGCCACATGGGCGAGATGCTGGAGCAGTTGGACCTGGAGGAATCGCAGATTATTTTCACGCCCCACCTGTTGCCGATTCCGCGGGGTATTCTCTCCACCACCTACGTGACCTTCCGGGAGAAGAAGGAAACGGCCGAGGTGGAAGCGTGCTTCCGTGAGTTCTACGCGTCGAGCCCCATGGTGCGAGTGAGTACAAAACTGCCGCAGATACAGTATTCGGTGCATACCAACTACTGCGACATCGGCTTCAAGCTGGCAAAAGACGGGCGGCGATGTGTCGTGGTCTCCTGTTTGGACAACCTGCTCAAGGGAGCGGCCGGACAGGCGGTAGAGAATATGAACCTGATGTGCGGATGGGACGAAGCGGAGGGGCTGGCATGAAATTCGTGGTCAAACTCGGTGGTTCGGCCCTGGAAGATCAGGACCTGCTGCACGGCTGTGCGCGTGCGATTGCCGTGCTGGCACAGGACGGCAACCAGGTCGCCGTGGTCCACGGCGGCGGCGCGGCGTTGACCCGCACCCTGAAGCAGATGGGCAAGCAGAGCGAGTTTATCGCCGGCCTGCGTATCACCGATGCCGAAACCCGCGATGCCGCGCTGATGGTGTTGGGCGGGCGCGTAAACAAGGAGCTGGTAGCCGCGCTCGGCGGCCACGGCCAGGCGGGCGTAGGCCTTTCTGGTGGAGATGGATTGATCTTCCGCGCGCGCAAAAAGCGCACCACCCCGGACCTGGGGTTTGTGGGCGAGATCGTCGCGTCGGATACGCGCTGGCTCGATGCCATCTGGAAGATGGGCGCGGTGCCGGTGATCTCCAGCCTGGCCTTGGGCTTCGACGGCGAGTACTACAACATCAATGCCGATGAAATGGCGTCCGCCTGCGCGGTCGCTTGCAAGGCCGACGCGCTGGTCTTTCTTACCGACGTGCCCGGCGTGCGCGGATCCAATGGCGAGGTGATGCGCTGGTTGAGCGTGGATCAGATCGCCGGCCTGACGCGGGAGGAAGTGATCAGCGGCGGCATGTTGCCCAAGCTGAACGCCTGCCGCGAGGCGCTTTTGGCCGGCGTGAAAAGAGTGCGCATTCTGCCTGCGGATGCGGCAGCAGTATTACCCGATCTGTGTTCGACGCGGGTACTTCAAGGGACTGAGGTGATGGTGGCATGAAGCTCGAAGCAATACAGGCGGCAGAGGCTAAGTTGCTGCTCCCCACATATGAGCGCAATCCGATTCTCTTTGTCGACGGTTCAGGGATGTACCTGATCGACGACCACGGAGAGCGGTATCTCGATCTGCTCAGCGGAATCGGCGTCAACGCATTGGGCTACGGACACCCTGCGGTGACCAATGCCATCGAGCGGCAAAGCCGCAAGCTGGTGCATATCTCGAACCTGTACTTCCATGAAGGGCAGGCGGAGCTGGCGATGCGGCTGACGGAGAGGAGCGGTCTCGACCGCGCCTTCTTCTGTAACAGCGGGACCGAAGCATGGGAAGCAGCGCTGAAGCTGGCGCGCGCCTACTCCGCGCTGAAGCGGAGCGAAGGCAAGGCCATGGGCACCAGGTTCCTGGCGCTGGAAAACAGCTTCCACGGGCGGACCATGGGCGCGGTATCCACCACCCATAAGGATAAGTATCGCGAGCCCTTCCAGCCGCTGGTGCCGGGAGTGGACTTTGTGCGCTTCAACGATGTGGATCATCTGCGGGCCAGTTTCTCGAACGAGGTCTGCGCCATATTGATCGAAGCCATCCAGGGCGAGGGCGGGATCCGTCCTGTGTCGCAGGAGTTCTTCGCTGCCGCACGCGAGCTTACCAAGTCGACGGGCGCTTTGCTGATCGCGGATGAGATTCAATCCGGCCTGGGGCGTACGGGCAAGTGGTTTGCCTATCAGCAGTTTGGCATTCAGCCGGATGTGACCACGCTGGCCAAGCCACTGGCCGGCGGCCTCCCGCTGGGAGCCATGCTCTGCAGTGAGGAAGCGTCACATGGGATCCATCCCGGCCTGCATGGAACCACCTTCGGCGGCGGCCCGCTGGCTTGCGCGGTAGCCATCGCTGTCATTGACGCTATCGAGCAGGAAGATCTGCTGGGCAACATCGCCAAGACCGGCGCGTACTTCAAGCACCAGTTGCATGACGTCGCGGCCAGGCACGAGAGCGTGGTCGATGTGCGGGGCATGGGGCTGATGCTGGCCATGGACCTGAACTCCGCCGACCTGGCCAAGCGGGTGGTGGCGAAGATGCTCGAGCGGCGCATCCTGATCAACCGCACCAGCGAGACCGTGCTGCGTTTTCTACCGCCTTACATCATGGGGCGGGAGCACGTGGATATCGCGATCTCCGCATTGAACGAAATTTTGAGCGAAGAAGGTGCGGGCGTGCCCAGTATGGCTGCGGCGCATCAAAACACAGGGGGGCCACGGAATGGCTAGCAAAACTTTACTCGTCGAAGAAAAGGCAGTACATCAGGAGAGCAGCATGCTGGCTCAAGCTTCCGTGACGCTCGCAGGGCGCGATCTGTGCTCCATTGCCGATCTTTCGCAGCGGGAAATCGCCGCCATCATGGAACTCGCACATGCCATCAAGGCGACGCCGGGCGATTATCGCTATTCTCTCGATGCGCGGCAGATGGTGATGTTTTTTGAGAAGGCTTCGCTGCGCACGCGGCTGACCTTTGAAGCCGGGATGAATACCCTGGGCGGTTCGGCGATGTTCGTCGACCAGACGCAATCGCCGCTCGGCGAGCGCGAATCGCTGGCCGATATCGCTCGCAACGTGGAGCGCTGGGTGAGCCTGATCGTGCTCCGCACCTATGCCCACGAAACCATCACCGAGATGGCGGAGTACTCCAGGGTTCCGGTGATCAACGCGCTCAGTGACCTGGAGCATCCCTGCCAGGCGCTGGCCGACTTCATGACCATCGAAGAACGCTTTGGCACGGCGCGCGGGGTTAAGTTCACTTACGTGGGCGACGGTAACAATGTGTGTCACTCATTGATGCTGACCGCTGCCCTGCTGGGCGCGGACTGCACTGTGGCCACGCCCAAGGGGTATGCCCCCAAGCAGGACATCACTGCCCAGGCGCGCAAGATCGGCGAGGAGTCCGGCGCCACGCTCACGTTGACCCAGGATGTAGTGGGCGCGGTGCGCGGCGCCGATGCCGTGTACACCGACGTTTGCACCAGCATGGGTTTTGAGCATGAAGTGACCAAGCGGGCTCCCATCTTCAAGCCTTACCAGGTAAACGAGGCATTGATGGCCCACGCCGCGCCCCACGCTGTGTTCATGCACTGCCTGCCCGCGCATCGCAACGCCGAAGTTACGGATGCAGTGCTCGACGGCCCGCAATCCGTTGTCTTCGAGCAAGCGGAGAATCGCCTGCATGCGCAGAAGGCGCTGATGGTTCTGCTACTGGGCGGCGGCCTAGCCGGCGCCCGCGATGGGGCGAGGGCCTAAAAGCCTTTGATGGAGCCATCTGAACGGTTCAGAGAATCGCGGGTCATCCACTCCGGTCGAGATGCCACTTCTGTTTGGACACCAGCATCCCAACGCTAAAAACAGAATTGTCATCCCGACCGGAGCGTAAGCGGGGTGGAGGGACCTGCGGTTCTCTGAACGCATAATGGGTGCGTTTATTTGGTCCCGGTAACAGCTGCACTAGATTTTTTGAAGGAGTTTCGCAATGTCGAAGAAAGTTGTTCTTGCTTACTCAGGTGGTCTCGACACCTCGATCATTATTCCCTGGCTCAACGAGAACTACGGTATGGATGTAATCGCCATGATTGCTGATGTAGGCCAGGGAGAAGACCTGGACGCTGTGGTGGCGAAAGCCTATGCCACCGGCGCCAAGAAGGCTGTGGTGCTCGACCTGCGCGACGAGTTCGTGCGCGACTATGTCTACCCGACCGTCCGCGCCGGCGCTATCTATGAGCACAAGTATCTGCTGGGCACTTCGATTGCACGGCCGGTGATCGCCAAGCACCAGGTGGAAGTGGCGCTCCAGGAAGGCGCCGAAGCAGTGGCCCACGGCTGCACCGGCAAAGGCAACGACCAGGTTCGTTTCGAGCATGCGTACCAGGCGCTGGCGCCGGATCTGAAGGTGATCGCTCCTTGGCGCGAATGGAATCTGAAGTCGCGCGAGGACTGCCTCGACTATGCCGAGGCCCACGGTATCCCGGTGGCCGCCAGCCGGGAGAAGATCCACTCCCGCGATCGCAACCTGTGGCACATCAGCCATGAAGGTGGCGAGCTCGAGAACGCCGGCAATGCTCCTTTGCCGACCACCTGGGTAATGACCCGCTCCCCGCAGGAAGCGCCCGACCGCGAAGAAGTGGTGGAGATTGGCTTCATCGAAGGCAAGCCCGTCTCGGTCGACGGGATGCAGTTGGAGCCAGTGCAGATCGTGGAGCTGCTGAACGAGATCGGCGCGCGCAATGCCATCGGCCGCATCGACCTGGTGGAGAACCGCTTCGTCGGCATCAAGAGCCGCGGTCTCTATGAGACGCCCGGCGGCACTCTGATCACCACCGCGCATCGCGAGCTCGAGGCATTGACGCTGGACCGCGAAGTGATGCACTACAAGCAGCACGTCGCGCTGAAATATGCCGAGCTGGTCTACTTCGGTCTTTGGTTTACCCCGCTGCGCGAAGCCCTGGATGCCTTTGTCGAGAATACCCAGAAGCACGTCACGGGTTCCGTCAGCCTTTCTCTGTACAAGGGCAACATCAGTGTTGCCAAGCGGCATTCGCCGTTCTCGCTCTACTCCGACGATCTGTCTTCGTTCACCATGGGCGATAGCTACGATCAGAAGGACGCCAAGGGCTTCATCCAGATCCTGGGGCTGCCTGCTCGTACCCGGGCGCGGCTGCTGCAGAAGAAAGAGGCTGTCCAGTGAAGATGTGGTCTGGCCGCTTTCGCGAGCCACTGGATCACGACTTCGAACAATGGCAACGGTCACTGGTATTTGATTGGCAGCTGCTTCCCCAGGAAGTAGCTGCCAGCAAAGCCCACGCACGCACTATCGCCGCGGCGGGCATCCTCACAGCGGAGGAACTGGAGAAGATCGTGGGCGCGCTGGAGGCGATCCGCGACGAGTACGCGCAGCGGCCGCCCAGCGACATCTATGGCTGCACGCAAGCGGAAGACATTCACCACTTCGTGGAGCTGGAACTGGTAGCGCGCATCGGCGATCTTGGCTTCAAGCTGCACACCGGCCGCAGCCGCAACGAGCAGATTGCGACCGACCTTCGCCTGTACGTGCGAGAGAAGTGCTCTGCCATCGCCGGCCACCTCGCAGACTGGTCGCGGGCATTTGCTGCCCAGGCGCAAGCAGCAGGCGACGCGGTCATGCCGGCCTACACGCATCTGCAGCGCGCCGAACCGGTGTTGGTCGCGCATTGGCTGCAGGCTTATGGAGAGATGCTGCTGCGCGATATAACGCGGCTGGGGGATTTAAGCCGTCGCTTGAATTATTGTCCACTGGGTTCTGGAGCAGTAGCGGGCGCGACCCTGAAGCTGGACCGGGCGATTGCCGCGCGGGAGCTGGGTTTTTCCGGGCCAACCGCAAATAGCATGGACGCCACCAGCGACCGCGACTTCGCTCTCGAGTTTTTGCAGGCGCTAACGCTGATTGCTTTGCACGCCAGCCGCTTTGCGGAGGAGATCACACTGTACGCCACGGCGGAGTTCGGATTCGTCGAGCTGCCGGAAGCATTTTCGACCGGATCGAGCGCAATGCCGCAGAAAAAAAATCCGGATCTGACGGAACTGGTGCGCGCCAAGGTGGCCCGCATCAATGGAGCCGCACAGACGGTCACTATGTTGCTCAAGGGTCTTCCGCTGGCCTATAACAAGGACCTGCAGGAGAGCCAGGAGCCGCTTTTTTCCGCCGCAGATGCAGCGGAGCGGATGACCGCTTTGCTGGCCAGGTTTACTGCCGCGCTGCGCTTCAACACGGCGCGCATGCGCAGCGCCTGCGAGACCGGCTTTCTCAATGCCATGGCTGCCGCCACCTACCTCGTGCACAAGGGAGTTCCCTTTCGCAAGGCGCACGAGAAAATCGGCCTGGCGGTGCGTTATGGTCTGGAGAGGGGTTGCGAACTCGATGGCCTTACGCTCGACGAGCTGAAGCAGTTTGGGCCGGAGTTCGAAGCCGATTTTTTCTCCAGCATCACCCTCGATGCCACGGTGAACTGCCACGACGTGATGGGAGGCACCGCGGTAGGGCGAGTGCGTGAGGCGTTAGCTGCGCGCGAGGCAAGACTTTCTGCAGTCATGGGACAGATAGATGGAAATACGTAAGGCGCGGCTTCAGGATGCGTCCAACATATACGAATTAGTAAACAGCCTTTCGCAGGATGGCACGCTGCTGCGGCGCGCCTTCGCGGAGATCTGCGAGAACGTGCGCGACTTTACCGTCGCGGAATCAGATGGGGGCATCTTCCAGGGCTGTGGCGCCTTGCACCTCTACGGTCCGCATCTGGCCGAGGTTCGCTCGATCGTGGTCCGTCCGGAAGCCAAGAGCAAAGGCACCGGTGGCATGCTGCTGCAATCCTTGCTGGATGAAGCCGAGGATCACGGCGTGGGCTGTGTCTGTCTCTTCACCCGCATCCCCGACTTCTTCTTCCGCCACGGCTTTCGCGTGGTGGAGGATCGAACCGCCCTTCCCGACAAGATCTACAAGGACTGCCAAAACTGCCCCCGGCTCTACCGCTGCGATGAAGTGGCGATGGCGCGCGGCCAGATTCCTAAAGTCTCGATCCTGGGAACCAGGATCGAGGCCGAGCAATTGGTGCGTTTGACGGGGTAAGGAAAACCTACCTATTTTCCGAGTTGAACGGGACCCAGTCTCTTCAACTGCTGCGCGGGCGTGCCGGTGATGGGTGCGAATGGCAAAGGCGCCCCTTCCGCTTTGGACCGCACGAGCAAGTACGCCTCACCCTTGCGGACCGGCAGCTCAAGGATGGAGTCTGCGCTCTTCAGGACTACCTTTCCCCGCCCATCCATGACTTCCACCAGTTGACCCGGCCATGGATTGCGGATGTGCAAAGTCGACGTTGCTCCGGCCTCGATCGCGACCGTAGTGGGGACGCCTGACCGAACCTGCACATCGACCCGGGTGCGATCACGCACCCAAACGCTGCCCTCAAAATCCCACTGGGATGGCGTTGCAGGCGCGATGCGTATCAGGCCGTCATAGTCCTGCACCAGGGCTTCCGCGAGCGCCAGCGCTACAATACCTTCCTGCTCGACGTAGAACTCTCCTTCGGGACCACCCCAGTTGGCAAAGCCGTTTATGTACTTCTGATATCTCTCAGTCAATGTGATCAACGTCGATTTCACTTCATCGCCGAGGCCGAGCCGCGCAGCCTGCACGGGATCAAAGCTCCAGTCCTGGTGAACCGGGTAGGGGCGCGTGTCATAGGTGGATTTCGCCAGCGCCAGCATGGGCGATTTGTCGCCAATCAGATTGTAGGGCCACACAGGCTCCAGGCCGATGTTCTCCTCGTTATGTGCAACAGCGGCTGGATCATATGATTCAGCAATGACCGTTTGCTTTCCGCTGGCGCTGGCCTTCTCGGCTTGGGGAAGAGCGGGAATCTTGCTTTGCTCCGCTTCGAGTTGCTGAACCAGCTGGCTATCGGTGTGCAGCAGTTTGGCTGCCTGGGCGACGGCGGGAAAGAGGGCTGTGCGTGCAGACAGATCCGTGGTCGGGTCAATGGTGTCCCACTCCTGTTCGTGTGCATTCGACGGGTGGGTATGCATTTTGCTGTCCGCGCCGCGCGTTTCATACGCGAGCAGGAACTGTGCGCTCGCTGCCATGACGGGGTAGTTCGATGCTAGAAAGGCGCGATCGCCGGTCGCCAGATACTGCCGCCAGATCCAAAGCGAAACTTCCGCGCCAGTGGATAGAGTACGCGCGTTGTAATACGGGCGCGAGCCGGCATCGCAGTTCAGGCCGATGACCGCGGGCTTAGACGGATTCCACTCGGGCTCATACTCAACCCCAGGTCCGTTGAAGCGCATCGTCTCCGGCACGCAGATACCCGGGCGACCTGCCATGTGTATCCGTGTCCAGTCTTTTATGTTGGCGAGATTCTCGCGATACAGGCGGAAGTACGGTGCGTTGAGTTCCGAGACGCCTGCATCTATATTCGCGGCGACCTGCATGCGAAGATTCCAGTGCCAGAAGGCAGCTGGATCCCAGTGGTGAAGGTCCTGGACAGCGGAGAAAAGGTCGGCGATGCCGGCCTGCGAACCAGGAAATCTGCCGCCGCTCTCGGCCGCAGCGGTATAGAGATACAGGTTGCGAAGATTCTCCAGGTACTCTCCGGATCCATCTCCGGAAGTGATCTTGATGAGTCCGGCGCGATGCCAGAACGCGTGCCACCAGGCGATGTGCTCCTGGGGACCAGAGTTCGCCAACGCGCTGCCGATACCATCTACTTGGCCTTTCAAACCGTTGTAGTGAGGACTCGCGACCATCACCCGAAAATGTCCGTCTTCTCCAGGCTTGAAGGTCACCGTTACCGATCGGGGACCGCTTACCGCAACCGAAACATCGCGACCCGTCGCGGTGATGGCGGCGAGCGCTCCGAATGTCTCGCCGGTTGCTCCAGGACCATAGTGGTCGACCCAGGTTTGTTCGAGCACGCCCACCCTGTTCGCAGCCGTGGCCTTCGGCTTGCGGGGCTCCCAGAGGCGTAGTGTGGCAGTCTGGGTCACGCTTGGGTCCGCGCCAGTCACATCGACCACGAACGTATCGGTGGATACCTGAACGTAAGCGATGAGGCTGATACCGCCTCCATGCTCGACAAATGATCCGTTGTGCAAGTCGAGACGGCCGCTGAAATCCTTAGCCGAAGTAAGCGCGGCGAGGCCGGGTATGACCAGCTGCCCTGGAGAATCTCGGTGCGGTAGGGTATCTGCGCGGTTCAGTTGAGCAGTGAATCCATCCGCAGCCCACACGGCGATACCCAGCCGTCCGTTGCCCATCGGCATCGCTTGGGCAGGCTTGGCGTTTGGCTCGCCCAGCACAATGTCAGATCGGCCTAGCAACCCCGCCGTGTCTACAGCGAAATGTCCGGCCTTCCATGCGGTCGTAGAAACACGTTCGCCGCCCTGCGCGAGCAGGTTCGGCTGCTTGGAGCAGGCGAGGCCGAGTAGGACAACAAGATAGAACGAATGCCGCGACGGTAGACGCATCCTTCTGGTTTACCACTTTGTTTCGAGTGCAGCCAGAGAAGCTTCGCAAAGCTGAGTGCTAAACTTGCGAATCAACGGAGGCAAGCCGGCAATGCGCAGCAAGCGTGCATTAAGGAGTAAGGAGTCTGGGGAAACATCATCTGAGGGATTCGCATCCACCTGCAGTGTCCTCGCGGTGGGACTTTTTGTGCTTACCTTTGTGTTTCAGAACTTCGTGATTCCCTCATCCTCGATGGCGAGCACGCTTCTGGCCGGCGATCATGTAGTGGTAGAGCGCGAGACGCTGGCGCCGGCTCCAAAATGGGCGGCCTTCATGCACTACCGCGAGGTGCACCGTGGAGACGTTGTTGTCTTCTACAAGCCAACCGAGGAAGCCAATGGCGAACACATATTTGTCGTGAAGCGGGTTATCGGCATTCCCGGCGACCGCATTCATCTGCGCAACGGCATCGTCTACCTCAACGGTGTGGCCCAGGACGAGCCTCAGGCAGCCAAGCCTACGTCCGAGAACTACGACCCCTACGTGGATGACTTCCCCTCAGTGAATCCCTCCGCCGAGCCTGGAGTTACGGCGGAATGGTCCGCGAGCCTCCCCGCTCACATGCTGGGCCAGGATCTGGTCGTACCTTCCGGCAATTATTTCGTCATGGGCGACAACCGCACCAACAGTATGGACAGCCGGTTCTGGGGCTTCTTGCCGCGGCAGAACATATTAGGGCGCCCCCTCTTCGTCTACTGGTCGATTGCGACCCCCGAATCCGGTGTCGATGAGGCCCCCCTGGCGGAGCAAGCGGAATCCACCCTTCATGAGTTCCTTCACTTCTTCGATGAGACTCGCTGGAGTAGGACCTTTCACCGGGTAAAATAACTGGTTTCGTGAGGACGTCGAAACTCCCCTTACGAACTAAGCCCCGCAGGAGTCGGTGTCCTAGCAGAACCCCATAGGAATAGGACGGGTGCCACACGTTCGCCCCGGCGTACGCGGGCCGAAAATGAATGTTTCAATTGCTTTTCCTCTCTCAGCTGGGATTTGCTGGTCAATATTGCAAAAGCTATGGTGGGCCTCCCCCGGATTTCCTGAGGAGCTTGGTGGGTTGGCGCGCTTCGTGCAGCTTTCCTTACTGAAAACCGCACACGCGGTCGTGTCCAGCGCAGCGCGCAGGAAATCCGGGTCGCTCGTCTTTTCCGGCCCATGTACGCACAACGGCAAGTCGGGGCGGGTGAGGCGAGGAGCGCCCGTCTATCTCCTCAGAACTGGCAGAAATACCCACTTTGGGACTTCTTCCCAAGACGGATCCATGCGCGCTCCGCAGCCCGGATTTCCTGCCCCCAGCCTCGTTTGACACGGTACCTTTGTAACAGTGTTGTGTCTTCTAGATTGCATCTCAAGTAACAGGAGAGTTTATGAAAGCCTTTTGTGTCATACTGTGCAGTCATTCTTTCATCAACCCTACATCCTATCCGCGTACCAAGCGCTTTTATGTCGGAGCCCTCACAGCGAACAGGGCGATACGCACAGCATCCGAGTTGAACCCGGGATTCCGCGTCCTGGGTGTCGAGCATAGCGACCTGCTAGCCCCATACGCGTTAAGCTAATCTTGCAACAGCAAGGTGGCCGATGCGAAAAGAAGTCGTTGGACAAAAGGCAGCTGCGGCGGAGGGGCAGACCGCTGCCGAATGGCTCGATCTAACCTCGATCGCTCGCGTACAGCTCACATCAGAAGATCCCGCCTTTCCGATCGAAAACGCGCTGAGCACGAACCCAACGCTCAATGAGCTTGGCTGGCGCGCTACCAGTCCCGGAGCGCAGACCATCACCATACTGTTCGACGTGCCGCAACGCATTCGGCGGATAGTTGTGCATTTTGTCGAACGTAACCTGGAGCGCTCCCAGGAGTTTCTACTCCACTACTCTTCGGCTAAGGAGACAGATCGCGAAATTGTGCGCCAACAATGGAGCTTTAGCCCAAATGGCTCCGCGCAGGAGGCCGAAGACTATGCTGTCGAACTGGAATCTGTGACCAAGCTCGAACTTGTGATCGATCCTGACCGCGGGCGCCGAAACAGCATGGCGACGCTCAGTGCATTACGAATGGCATGAAGGGTTTGGTCTAAACGTCCGCGTCTAATCGCAGTGCGTTGAAACCGCTTCCGGTTTTTGGGCGTTTGGGCTGGTTGGCGGTAACTCCTGGTCCATCAAGTCCCGGCTCCCGGCGATGAGGAGCCTGTTCATAGCGGGCGAAGCGCATGAAATATGCGGGGCGCCCGTACCTGCTCGAACGCAGCATCTCGGAAAGTGGCACGATGGCATGGACCACTGCCGAACCGGCATCCTGCGCAATACTGTCAATTCTTCCGCGACGGCTGTTCAGATCGCCCATGGTGGCGCCCAGGAATTCTTCTTTGACCGTAACGTCGACTGCCATGAACGGCTCCAGAACGACCGGACGCGCCTTGCGGGCGGCTTCTTTAAAAGCCATGGATCCGGCGATTTTGAAGGCCATTTCGTTCGAGTCCACCTCATGAAAGCTGCCGTCAAAAAATGACACCTTCACATCCACCAGTTCGTAACCAGCAAGAACACCACCGCGCGCCGCTTCGCGGATTCCCATCTCGACCGGGTCAATATATTCCGCCGGTACCACGCCGCCCCGGACTTCATTGATGAACTCAATGCCCTCGTCCGTTTCATTCGGCTCTTTTACCCGAACCACCCGTCTGCCGGATGTATCTGCCTTCCCCCTCGGCTTGCTTGCGAATCGTCTCCAGGTAGGTAACTTCGGCCACACCCGCGTCGACTTCTACTTTGTATTGGCGCAGGATACGGTCGCAGATTGATTCCAGATGCAATTCGTCCATCCCGCTAAGAGTAGTCTGCCCGTCTCCCGGCCCAGCCTGAATCCTGACCGTCGGATCTTCTTGCGCGATCTCGTCGAGCGCTTGTAGGAGGCGCAGGCCTTCACTATCAGCCTTCGGACGGATGGCCAGAGATATCACGGGACGGCAACTAATAAATTTCGGGACTTATCGGGTTGCTACGGGTGGTAGCATTATCTTCATTCAAACGGGAGGGACCTCCGTATGAAGCCCTGTGTTTCCATCCTTCTGCTCGCCCTAGCAACTCCCCTCTGTCTTGCTCAAGCTGTCACTCACCCGCCGAATCCCCAGTCACAACTTCCTGGCCAAACCCCGCTGACTGCCGGCCAACGTCTGGACCTGGAGCGGCAGGTTGTCAAGGATATGTGGTGTCCGGTCGATCTCATCAGCGCCACGATCGACACACCGGCTCGCTACCTGCCGGTGACAACACCCGAGGGCGATTCTGGTTCGCTCGATCTAACATTCCGCAACGCGGCAGATAAGAAGATCAAGTCAGCAGCATTGAAAGTCCAGTTGAAGGTCAAAAAGAGTATCTACGACCTGGATGCGTACACCCTCACGACGCACCTGGAGATCTCGGGAATCGATGTGGTTTCGGGCCAGCTGTCGCGGAGACTCCCCCTGCCCGTGCCGGCATTTGGGGTCGCACAGGTGATTCTTGAGAGCGTCGCCTATGCCGACGGCTCTATCTGGTCGCGCAAGGCCGGCAGCGGTTGCCGCCTGGATGGGCAGGCCCTCGCGCGCGTAGCGCACTGACCTGGAGCTATCAGTTATGAGCGCTGGAATTTACGGAGCAGGCACGAATAGCCACATTGAAGAGCTTCGCTGCTTGGTCGGCCAACTCGGATGACGCCATCGGTAGCACCATCGAGGCCGCTCTCGAATCAACGTCCTGGATCCCGTTGACCGTGCTGGTTTCGGCAATGTTGCGCTTCGGCGCTGTGATTTGAATCCAGGAAAGAGTGCAGGAGCGATCTTCCTCGCACTGAACCCTGGTGTTGATATTTAGTTGAGCGGGGACTGCGCGAAGAGCACGAACCCCATCCGCGCTGAGCTCACCAAGGTTAAAGCGATATTCATAGACGGTATCGTCTTTCAGCTCACCCGTTTGCTCCAAACGAACGCGCCCCAAGCTCCTGTGCTCAATAGCACCTGAATATCTATCCTCGACGGCGACGCGAGCTGTCACCTTACATTCATCTATCTCGAAGAGGCGGATGCCGGCGTAGAGTGTGCCGTTATAGGAGACCCGCTCGTTTTGAACATCGACGTAGGACTGCGAGTACGTCAGCACGGAACCACGTTGTTGTTCAGAAGCAATGAACGTCAGGAGTTCGCCGCTCTCCGGAGTCGTTTGTGCGTCCACGTTTATAGAAGGTAAGTTGGCGATAAGAAAGAGGACGAAGACCGCACGCCGAACTGAACTCATAAGCGACAGGGGTTGTCAGGGGACCGAACAACTCTGCCACTAGTTTAACTCTCCTTCATGCGCAGGCAGCTGGGCCAAAAGACTCTTCGCGTCAAGCCCCACCGCACGTCGGGGCGGACGGGCTGGACAGGACAACCGAGATGACGAGGAGTAGTGAATGGCAAGCACTTCCTCGTGGCCCCTGGCCGGCCCCCCGCTGATGTGGAGACCGGTCGGCCGAAGCGACATACGCTGCCAAGCTGTGTTACGTCGCTTATCGCATCAGTTGAATCGCGCTTTAGTGGTGACCTTCCCCACCACCGTGAGGTGCGCCGCCGCCGTGAGGGGCGCCACCGCCGCCGTGATATCCAGGCAGGGCATGTTCATTGGCGCCATTGTGGGGAGCGTTGCCTGGGTGGCCTTGGGCATCATGCGCCTCGTTAGCCTGGAAGTGGTTGAACTGCTGTGCGCCGCGCGGGGGCAACGGTCCATGGTAGCCATGATGCGGATCATAGCGGTTGTCGACGTGGCCATAAAAGCCGTGAGGACCGTGGAACCAGGGGCCGGCTCCAATAAACAACCCGCCCACAAACCAATCCGGCCCGTAGTAGCCGTAGGGCGCGCAGTCATATGGAGTGTAGTCGAAGTACCCGTAGGGGCACACCGGAGCCACTCCAATGTTGATGGAAACCTGCGCCGGAGCCAGGGTTGCGCAGCTTAACAGGACAGCTGCAAGAGCTGAAAAAGAAAGAGCCTTCCAGTGGGACATAGTTTCTCCTCGGTGTGATTTAGACGTTGAAAGAGAGCAGCGAGTTGCCTCTGCGGAGGCGCTCCGCCCAAAATGAGTGCACCCGCTCCCAGGAGCGATTCGTTGACTGCCCCCGCCCGTCTTTAAGAAGAAAAACCACTCGAGCGGCTTCACGCTCTCTCATTTTAGATAAGCCCTGACGAGGTCGATAAGGTCCCCCGCCAGCTCGTGGGGCGGTGCGGAGTTCTTCTCTGAGGTGAGCAAGTGCAACCGGATATGGTCTTCCAGCACTTCGGCCATCAGGCTGTTGACGCCTCGCGCACATTTGCCAGCAGCATCAGTAGAACCCGCCCTTAGCCCGGCTATCGACGACTTCCCTGCCGCTCATCCCAGCATACGACCTGTGATTTGAGCGCGTGAGCCGGCGGTTGCCAAAAACCCAGACTCACACCCTCCCGAACCGATGATTCGTGCTGCTCTTGCAAGTCCGCGCCCCGGGCTGAGGCTCCAGGTGTACCTGCACGAACCGCACAGGAGGAACCATGAACATCGTCTTTTCCGCGATTCATAATCCCAACCGGCTGACTTGCGCCTGGGTGCGGACCGGCATTGCAAGGACGCCCCTGGCATGCATCTGGAAAGAGGCCGCTCCGCCCATGTCGTACCTCCTAGCGGACACCTGCGAGCCCGCAACCCCTCTGTATAATCCGTGCGATGAACTCTCAGCGATGTTATCGACGCCTTGGCATAACGATCCTGCTCTTGTCGCTTGGATCGTTGGGCAAGTCCGCGTGTTTCGCTCAAGACCCAATGGGTGTCACCGAGATCACACCGAATCTCCTTGTCTTTGCCACGGACAATGGGAATGTTCTGGCCTCGGTCGGGCCCGACGGCGCCCTGATAGTTGGAACGCCACCAGCCGCGAGCACTCTGCAAATCAGTAGTGTTCTTGCCGGCCGGACGAAGTCTCCTGTTCGTTATGTAGTGATCGCACCGCAAGATCTCGCCCATTCTCAGGGCGATGCCGGCTGGGGACGCCGGGGCGCGTTCGTCGCCATGCAAGAGAATGCGTTGCAACGTCTCGGAGGTCACGCCATGGGGCCGCCCCGTCAACAGCCGCCTCGGCTGGTTCAACTCGGAGTTGACCGCCCCCGCGTATCCTTCTCTGAGGTTTTATCCTTCGACATCAATGGAGACGCAATTCATATCGTCCATCAGCCGCCAGGGTACAGTGACGCAGACGCGATCGTGCATTTCCACGTTGCTAACACGGTTTACCTTGGCGAGGTATTCCCTGGTGACGGATATCCGATGGTTGACCTAGCGCAAGGCGGCAACCTGAACGGTTTAGTAAAAACGCTCGGCTCGTGGACGGGCGACACCTTCCGGATTGTTCCCGCGCGAGGAAGCGTGACCAACGGAGCGAATGTAGAAGCCTTTCGGGATATGATCGTGACCGTCCGTGGCCGCGTGCAGCAAATGATCAATGCAGGTCAAACCGAGAGTCAAGTGTTGGCTGCTCATCCGACATCGGAGTTCGACGATCGATGGGGACATGGACGCGTGCCTCCCGAAATATTTGTGCATGAAGTCTATGCCGCTCTTTCATCGAGAGAACGTTAGTTCCTTGCTGACATGTACAACCTCGAAGGAGATGAAATGGCCCAGCAGACTCCATTGCACTTCGTCTTGCTGCCCAAAACCTCCCCTGCTTCCCCGTCTCTTTCTTCCGCAATTTGTGGCCTGGCAGGCTGCGGAAAACGTAAATGGGCGAAAGGGCGGAAAGGAATCGCGGATCTCTCCTCTTGCGCTTCGACAATACTTTGCTTTATCGTCTTGTGTAGAAGTGGAAGGGTAAACCCCACATGGCTGACGAACGGCTGGAACTGCCCCAAGGCACGCTCGATCTCCTCATCCTGAAAGCTCTTGCTCTGGAATCGCTTCACGGCTGGGCCATCTCTGAACGTCTGCAGCAGATCTCGCGCGAAGCTTTGCAGGTGCAGCAGGGCTCCCTGTACCCGGCTTTGCACCGCTTGGAGCGGCGCGGCTGGATCAAGGCCCATTGGGCGGTGAGTGAAAACAATCGACGCGCCAAGTATTACGAGCTAACTCGCCAGGGCAAAAAACAATTGGAAGTGGAGACGCTGGCGTGGCGCAAACTGGCAGCAGCTGTTGGCCTTGTCCTCGATGTAGCTGAAGGAAGCTAATATGTTCAGCGACCTGCTCTACCGGCTCCGGGCTCTCTTCCGCCGCAAAGCGGTGGACCGCGAGTTGGAAGAGGAACTGCAGTATCACCTGGATCGTGAGGCGGAAAAATACCGCCAGGCCGAAGCTTCCCCGGACAAGGCTATGCGGCGCGCACGACTGGCACTCGGCGGACCCGAACAGGTAAAACAGCAGTGCCGTGAGGCACGTGGCACAAGGCTACTCGACGACCTGATGCAGGACCTGCGTTACGGCCTGCGCTCCCTTGCCAAGAGTCCCAGCTTTACCATGGTGACGATTCTTACGCTGGCGCTTGGCATTGGCGCGTGCACCGCGATCTTCAGCATCGTGAATGCCGTTCTTCTGCGCTCTCTGCCCTACAAAGATCCAGGACAGCTCGTCTATCTCTTCACTCCTAACTCTCATGTCAAGCTTCCGCTCGAAGACTTCAATCTTTCCTATGCCGATTTCTTCGATCTGCAGCGGCAAAGCCGCTCTTTCTCGAGCATGACGCTGTTCCAGCAAGGCACCTATAGTCTTGCGTCGCAGAATGCAGCCATACGCATTGGCGGAGCGCGCGTGGATAGCAACTTCTTTCCCACGCTTGGATCCCAGCCGGAAATTGGCCGGGGAATCGAAGCTCAAGATGCCGAGCCGGGTCACGAGGGCGTCGTGGTGATCCGTCATGCGCTGTGGGAGCAGATGTTTTCGGCTGATTCGGAGATTCTGGGCAAATCGCTTCAGCTCGATGGAAAGGCTTATCAAATCATCGGAGTGATGCCCGAGGAGTTCCAATATCCACGGGACACGGATCCGTCTGCGCATCTCCCCGAGGCGTTAACCCAGGTGTGGGTTCCACTGATATTGTCTGCTCGCCAGAAGGCAGACCGCGATGACGGGGACGGCTTGGAACTGGCGCGTCTGAAACCGGGCGTCTCGGTCGCCCAGGCCCAGGCCGAAATGGCTAGCATCATGGTCAGGCTGGACCAGTTGCATAACCCGGCATGGAGAGGTTGGGGTGCATACGTCAAGCCATTTCGAGAGAGCGCTGTGGGGTCTGTGCGGCCCTTGATGTGGTTGCTGTTGGGCGCGGTCTCCCTGGTTCTGTTGATCGCGTGCGGAAATGCGGCTAACCTGCTATTGGCAAGGGCCGCCAGCCGCACCCATGAACTCGGAGTGCGCTCTACGCTGGGAGCGGGAAGAAGCCGCATGATTCGCCAGATGCTGACCGAGTCCATGATGCTTGGCCTCGCAGGAGGTCTGGCCGGCGTTCTCCTCGCGCATCTCTGCTTGCGCGCACTCTTGCGGCTGGATCCTGGCAACATACCTCGGCTGAATGAGGCCGCTGTCGATTTACGAGTCCTGCTCTTTGCCGTGATCGTCTCCTTGTTGACCAGTGTGCTTTTCGGAATTCTGCCTGCGCTCTCCGCTTCCCGAATCAACCTGGTGGAGTACTTGAAGTCCGGAGGCAATCGCGGCAGCATAGGAAGCCGCAGCCGCCTGCGAAGTGGCGTGATTGCGGCGGAAGTCGCCCTGGTGGTCGTCTTGCTGGCTGGCGCCGGCGTGCTGCTGAGAAGCTACGAGAACATCGAGCGGGTCAATACTGGCTTCTCGCAGTCCACCGTGAGCATGAACATCAAGCTCGACGCTCGTTACCGTCAGCCCCAACAGGGCCGCGCTTTCTTTCAAAATCTGCTCGACCAACTAACGGCTATACCCGGCGTTAAAGCAGTCGGCGCTGTGGACGAGCTTCCTCTCACTGGGGAAAGCCTGACCATCTTTTGGGTCGCAGGCTATGCAAACCAAAGAGACCAATTGGTCGAGATTCGCAATGCCACGCCGCACTATTTCGCGGCCATGGGTATTCCGCTGGTCGCAGGCCGCGCCTTTAGCGATCATGACCTTTCCGGGGGGCCGCCCGTAGTCATCATCAATCAGGCCTTTGCAAAAAATTATTTCAGTGGGCGAGATCCAATTGGGCGGCAGATCTTCATGCGTCAACGCGATCTTCCGTGGAGGACCGTTGTGGGCGTGGTCGGAGACGTGCACAATGTGAGCCTCGAAGAGGCCGCTGCTCCGCAAGTTTTTGAGCCTTTCTGGCAAACCGACGCAGCTTACATTGCGGTCCGCTCTGTGCTTCCAGCCAAAGAGCTTGCTTCGACGGTGCGCACAACCTTGCACGGGATTGACCCAAACCTGGCCATTGCCGACATCCGCACCATGAGAGAAGTTGTCTCCCAGGCGAATGCTCGACGTCTATTTCAGACCACGCTGCTCACCATCTTCGCCGCCATCGCACTGCTGTTGGCGTTGGTTGGGTTTTATGGTTTGCTCGCTTACTCGGTAAAACAGCGCACCGCCGAGATTGGCGTGCGTATCGCCCTAGGCGCCCCAAGAGCGCGGGTGCTGGTTATGGTTTTGCGTCAAGGGTTTCAGCTCGCGGCAGCCGGCCTGCTCATCGGGTTGGCCGGAGCGCTGGCGTTCACGCGCATCTTGTCCGGTCTGCTTTATGAGGTAAGCGCGCTCGATTCCGTGACTTTCATAGTTGTGCCCGCATTGCTATTGCTTGTCATGTTACCCGCAGCTTTGATTCCCGCTTGGAGAGCTACAGGAGTGGAGCCTGTGACTGCGCTGCGGTACGAGTAACGCCTTGCGTTTCTTGAGGGGGACGAATATGTTCAACGACTTGCTCTATCGGCTCCGTGCCCTCTTCCGCCGCAAAACGGTAGACATCGAGTTGGACGAAGAACTGCAGTATCACCTGGACCGCGAGGCGGAAAAATACCTTCAGCGCGAAGCCTCGCCGGACCTGGCAATGCGTCGCGCGAAGCTTGCACTGGGTGGAACGGAGCAAGTCACACAACAATGCCGCGAGGCACGTGGTACGAAGCTGATCGAAGACCTGATACAGGATCTGCGTTACGGTATACGGACACTTGGCAACAACGCGAGTTTTACTGTCGTTGTCGTCCTGACACTCGCTCTGGGGATCGGCAGCTGTAGTGCCATCTTTAGCATTGTGAATGCGGTTCTGATTCGCTCATTGCCCTATGGTAATGTGGAACGACTTGTCTATCTCTTTACGCCCAATCCCCATTTTGGCAACGTCCCGGCTGAGGCGTTTGGTCCGAGCTATGCCGATTTTTTCGATCTTCAACGGCTTAGCCATTCCTTTAGCAGCATGACAGCCTTTGAGCAGGCTACCTTCAATTCTGCATCGCAGAATACGGCGCTACGGGTTGGGGGAGCCCGCGTAGACGGGAACTTCTTCTCCACGCTGCAATCCTTCCCTGAAGTCGGACGCGCGATCGGTCAGGAGGATGACCACCCTGGACACAACGATGTTGTGGTCATCAGCCATGCTCTCTGGCAGTCGATGTTCGGAGGGAGCGCGCAAATTCTGACAAAGTCTTTACGCCTGGATGGCAGGCTCTACCAAATCATTGGGGTGATGCCACCGGAATTCGGATATCCGCACGTTACGGATTTCCCACCTGGAGTGGGCTTCGGCAGCGCCAAAGATACCGTGGTGTGGGTCCCACTAGCCCTGTCCCCCCAGCAGAGGGCGGTGCGCGATGACTTTACCGGCTACGCAATCGCCAGATTAAAACCCGGAGTTTCAGTCCGGCGGGCTCAGACGGAAATGCGCGCGCTCATGATTCAGATTGATTTGCTGCACGCGTCGGACTTGCGCGGCTGGGGCGCGTTCGTCAAGCCCTTTCGAGATAGCGCCGTTGGGGCTATCAGGACTTTAATGTGGCTCCTGTTAGGGGCAGTTTGTCTGGTTCTGTTCATCGCATGCGGAAATGCAGCAAACTTGCTGTTGTCGCGAGCGGCAGCTCGGCACCATGAATTGGGTGTGCGGGCAACCCTGGGAGCGGCAAAGGGCCGATTGATTCGCCAGATGCTCACGGAGTCCCTACTTCTCGGGCTCGCCGGCGGGTTCGCTGGAATCGTTCTGGCTTATCTCTTTCTACGCGGCCTTCTCCGCTTGAGTCCCGGAGACATTCCTCGGCTGAACGAGGCCTCGATAGACGCCCCAGTGCTCTTTTTCACCTTAGTCATCGCCGTGCTGACAAGCGTTGTATTTGGGATTCTTCCTGCGCTCTTCGCAACGCGTATCAATCTGGTCGAGTTCCTGAAAGCAGGTGGCAGCCGTGGAAGCGTGGGCTCTGATAATCGCCTGCGAAGCGTCCTGATTATTGGGGAGCTTGGCTTGGTAGTGGTCCTGCTCGCAGGAGCGGGGTTGTTGTTGCGCAGCTATGTCAACGTCGAATCTGTGGACACTGGCTTCTCTTCGTCGACGCTTTCGACGAGCATCCAACTCGATGCTCGATACGGCAATCGAGAGCAGCGTCTGGCATTCTTCCGGGCTCTCCTTTCCAAGATTGAATCCATCCCCGGCATCGAGTCCGCCGGAGTGATCAATGCGCTTCCCTTTACCAATTCTGAAAGCCTCAGCTCGTTTTGGGTGGACGGGTACGAGAACCAGAAAGAACAGCTGATAAACGATCGCAACATTACACCTCATTACTTTTCGGCGATGGGCATTCCTGTTGTAGAAGGACGATCCTTTACCGATGAGGACGTCCCGGACCGTCCCATCGTGGCTATGGTCAACCAGGCATTTGCCAAGAAATACTTCGATAACCGCGATCCCCTTGGCCGCAGGATTCGGACGGCGGGACCTCACAATCCATGGAGGACTGTGATAGGAGTCGTAGGAAATGAGCATTATGCAAGCCTCGAAACCGCCGCTGCCCCTGAGGTTTATGAACCACTGTGGCAGAATACTAACGGTGGAAGCGCGTATTTTGCCATCCGCTCCTCTCTTCCGGCAGACGATGTGGCAACATCGGTCCGCTCAGCATTAAGAGCCGTCGATCCCAACCTTGCTTTTGCCGATGTCCAGACGATGGGGAAGCTGACGTCGCACGCGACCGCACGGCGCCGCTTTCAGACGACACTTCTCACCGCTTTTGCGGGGATGGCGATGCTGCTCGGGATGGTAGGCATTTATGGTCTGCTTGCTTATTCGGTAAAGCAACGTACGGCCGAAATCGGCCTCCGCATCGCCCTCGGAGCATCGCGACAGTGGGTGATTGGGATGATTCTGCGTCAGGGGTTGCAGCTCACAATCGCCGGCCTACTGTTGGGATTGACCGGCGCGTTGGCTTTTACTCGCGTTCTAGTCTCCTCACTGTATGGCGTGAGCGCGCTCGATCCGATTACGTTTGCCGTTGTGCCCGCGTTGTTGCTTCTCGTCACGATCGCATCCTGTTTGATCCCGGCGAGACGAGCTGCAAGCATAGATCCTATGCAGACTCTTCGATATGAATGACTACGCAGCGATCGGCGTAGCCTTCGATCAAGTTCAAGAGGAGTAATTATGTTCAACGACCTGGTCTATCGGCTCCGGTCACTCTTCCGTCGCAAAGCCGCGGACCGCGAATTGGCCGAGGAACTGCAGTATCACCTGGATCGCGAGGCGGAAAAATACCGCCAGCGCGAAGCCTCGCCGGACCTGGCAATGCGTCGCGCGAAACTGGCACTCGGCGGAACGGAGCAAGTCACACAACAATGCCGCGAGGCACGCGGTACGAAGCTGATCGAAGACCTGGTGCAAGATCTGCGTTATGCCGCTCGCCAGTTGCGCAAGTCCATCGGTTTTACCTGCGCCGTGATCCTGACGCTGACCCTCGCGATCGGTGTGAACTCCGCGGTCTTCAGCCTGCTGGATGGCTTTCTGCTACGCACCCTCCCCTACCCTCACGCAGAACGCATCGCCGTTCTGATGACGCACATCGAAGGCACCAACCCGCGCACCGGACAGTACCTGTCGGAAGAGGACGACAGCCAGGACGGCGCAACATGGGAGCTGCTGAAATCCAATTTGAACGCAGTGACGGTTGCTTCCTGGGGCGGTTCTGGAGGAGTCAACCTGCAGGCCGACGCGGCAGCGGGCAATGCGGTCCGGTATGTGCACGAGGGCCGCATTTCGGCGCGCTACTTCGATGTGTTGGGGGTTCCGCTGTATCTCGGGCGCAACTTCACGGAAGAAGAAGACCGTCCAGGTGGTCCGCAAGCAGCGGTGCTGAGTTACGCCTTGTGGCAATCTGCATTCCATGGCGACTCCGCAATCATCGGTGAAATCATCCATCTGAAGGGCGAACCTTACACCGTCGTCGGCGTGCTTTCGAGCAAAACGATCATTCCGGGCGCTGCCGATCTCTTCACTCCTTTGCAGCCGGCAACCACGGGCGAGTGCGGCGGCAACAATTGCGGGATTGTGATGCGGCTGAAGTCGGGAGCGACCTGGGAGCAGCTCACGGCGCAGATCAGCCAGCTGCCCAAGCCCGGTTACGTCGAGCGCCGAGACAAGGCCTGGTTCTACGCAGTGCCGATGCAGAGTTACCTGGGCGGCTATGGGCGGCCAAGGGTAGAAGCCTTGATGCTTGCCGTCGGCTTCGTTCTGCTGATTGCCTGCGCCAACCTGGCAGGACTGTCCCTGGTGCGGATTGCCCAGCGCAATCTCGAAGTGGCAACACGGATGGCGCTGGGAGCCTCGCGCGCCCGGGTGCTGTGGCAACTGTGGATCGAAAGTCTGTTGCTGGCAGCGGTTGGCGGAGCCGCCGGGCTTGGGCTGGCCTTTACTTTGATTGGCGCAGCAAGAAAGCTGCTACCCGATGAAATGGTTCCCGTTGGCGGTTTTGGGTTGGACAGCCGGGTGCTGATATTTACCGCTACTGCGACGATGCTGACCAGCTTGTTATTCGGCGCCCTGCCGGCATTGGAAACGCGCAGGCTTGATCTGCGGCAGACGCTGGCGGCCGGCACACGCGCCGTGGCCGGTCGGTCCGGGCGGATTCGGCAGTGGCTGATTGGAGCTGAAGTCGCGCTGACCGTAGTTCTACTGGCAGGGGCCGGTCTGCTGGTACGCACGCTTGTGCATCTGGAAACGCTGCCGCCGGGCTTCGATGCGACCCATGTCATGACCGCCAAAGCGGCCTTGAACGCGGGACACTATAACGATCCCATCGCGTTCACGGGCCTGCTGGACAAGAGCCTCACCTCTATGCGAAGGATTCCCGGGGTGGAGGATGCCGCAGTCGGCCTAAGCGTTCCCTACGAACGCGGGTTGAATTATTCTCTGACCATTCTGGACGGCCCACAGGCGGGCAAAGGTACCGGCTCAAACCTTACCTACGTCACGCCCGGATATTTTTCCACGCTGCGGATTCCCCTCCTCATGGGACGAGGTTTTGTATCCAGCGATATTTTCACTTCGCAGCCGGTGGCCATTGTCAACGCAGAGTTCGCACGCCACTTTTACAACGACCGAAACGCAGTCGGGCGTCATTTCCAAATCGAAGGCGGCCGCATCAAATACGCCGTCGTCGGCGTGGTCGCGGACGTGCAAAAGAAGCCGAGTATGTATGGAGACGCGCCGCTAGCGACCGAACCGGTGATCTATCTACCGGCTGCCCAGACCCCGGCATCGGTCATAGCTGCCGGGAACATCTGGTTCCAACCCTCGTGGATCGTTCGCACACGCGGTCCAATATCCGGCTTGACGGAGGCCATGCAGCGAGCGCTGGCTGAAGTCGATCCAGACCTGCCCTTCTCCGGCTTCTACTCCATGCGTGACCTGCTGAACCAGCGATTGCAGCTGCAGCATATTGAGGTGACGTTGCTGAGCGTTCTGGCTGGGTTGGCGCTGTTGCTTTCTTCGATTGGCATCTATGCCCTGGTCTCCAATCTAGTAGTACAGCGAACAAGAGAAATCGGCATTCGGATTGCGCTGGGCTGCACATTACGGCGAGCTATCTTAGGAGTCGGCTCTACCGGAGCAATAGCGGTGGGCGGCGGCATCTTCGCCGGCCTTGCGCTGTCATTCTTTGCCTTGCGGGCGTTGCAGAGCGAGATCTATGGTGTGAGTGCTTACGACCGGGTGACTCTAGTCAGCGTTCCTCTCCTGCTGGTAGCGATTGCCGTGGTAGCGAGCCTTCCGCCGGCACTCCGTATCGCTAAGATCGATCCCGTGGAAACGCTGCGGGCCGAATAGAATTCCACCGATTCACCATCTTTTCTTCCCCAGTTTGCCCCGCAGCCAATACACTTCCGATGCAGACAAACAGGAGAGCCCATGGCCCTGCACAACACCGAAGAACTCAAAGCCGGCCCTACCAGCCAACTCGAGTCCGACGTCCTGGACGACCAGAACCAGACCTACGAGTTCCCCGCTGCCAAGCAGGACCCGCAAACCGTCTACCAGACCATCCACAACCAGCTCATCCTCGACGGCAACTCCGGGCAGAATCTCGCCACCTTTTGCACCACCTGGATCGAACCCGAGGTCATGCGGCTTATGGACGAGTCCGCTGACAAGAACATGATCGACAAGGATGAATACCCGCAGACCGCAGCCATCGAAGAGCGCTGCGTGCACATGCTGGCGGATCTGTGGAACTCGCCTGAAGCCGCCAGCACCATCGGCTGCTCCACCACCGGCTCCAGCGAAGCAGCCATGCTCGGCGGCCTGGCCCTCAAGTGGAAATGGCGCAAACGCCAACGCGCCAAAGGCAAATCCACCGAGGCTCCGAACCTCATCATGGGCCCGGTCCAGGTCTGCTGGCACAAGTTCTGCCGCTACTTCGACGTCGAAATCCGCGAAGTCCCCATGGAAGGCGAGCGGCTTCTGTTGACTCCGGAAGAAGTGATCAAGCGCTGTGACGAAAACACCATCGGGGTCGTCGTCACACTCGGAGTAACCTTCACTCTGCAATTCGAGCCGGTGCACGATATCAGCGTCGCCCTCGACAAGTTGCAGGCTGAGACCGGCCTTGACATCCCTATCCACGTCGACGGAGCCAGCGGCGCCTTCCTTGCGCCCTTCATGCAGCCAGAGCTTCTCTGGGATTTCCGCCTGCCGCGGGTAAAATCCATCAACGCCTCCGGCCATAAATTCGGTCTCGCTCCGCTGGGCGTTGGCTGGGCTCTGTGGCGCGAAAAGCAGGACCTGCCCCAGGAACTGATCTTTGAGGTCAACTACCTGGGCGGCAACATGCCCACCTTTGCGCTCAACTTCTCGCGGCCCGGGGGCGAAGTCATTTGCCAGTACTACAACTTTCTACGCCTCGGCAAAGACGGCTACCGCGAAATTCAAAATGAGTGTTATGACCTGGGCCGCTATCTCGCCGAAAAGATCGGCGACTTCGGGCCCTTCAAGATTATTTACGACGGGCACGGAGGGATCCCCGGCCTGTGCTGGGAACTGAAAGACCCTGCATCTTCGAGCTTCACCCTTTATGACTACGCCGACCTATTGCGAGAGCGAGGCTGGCTGGTTCCTGCCTATTCCATGCCACCGAACCGCGAAGATCTGGTGATTCAGCGCATCCTCGTCCGCCACGGCTTTACACGGGACATGGCCGACGAGCTTCTGCTGGAAATGCAAGACGCCCTGAACCACTTGGCCCAACACCCACCCGAACCGTCATCGACACTCGCGCTCGCGGGCGCAGAAGCGAGTTCGCACGACCACTCCGGCCGATAGACAAGATGAGAGCTATCCGCCTGAGCATGGTATCGTTATGCCAATCCTGCGGGTAGCCTTCAATTAGGACTGTAGCGGATCGCACAAAACATGGATTGTGGTTCGCTCCCCTGACGGCTCCCGTGACTTTGTACCTAGGGAAGCTTCTCATGGGTCATTTGAATTTCTCGCTTCGCTGGAACCTCTCGCTCCGCTACTCGTTCGCCCTGGCCGCCTTGGCCTGTTTCGTTCTGTGCGGTTTCGCCCAGGCCGCTCCGCCGTTGCTTCTGCGCAATCCCTCTCTCAGCTCAGACAAGATCGCGTTTCTCTATGCAGACGATATTTGGATGGTCTCGCGCCAGGGTGGTGAAGCGAGGCGGCTCACTTCTATCAACGCGGTCACGGAAGGCCCCTATTTTTCTCCCGACGGCAGCCGGATCGCCTACTCGACCACCCAGGGCGGACTCAACGACGTATACGTGGTAAGCGCAGAGGGTGGGGTCCCGCAACGTCTCACCTGGGAGCCGACCGGCAACCAGGCCGTGGGCTGGACGCCGGATGGCAAAGATGTCCTTTTTTCCTCAGGGCACGCGAGCTACTCAGACTTTCCCCGGCTCTTTCGCACCCATGCCGATGGCACCGGATCGCCTACTGTTCTTCCGCTGCCCAGCGCGACTACGGGCACCTACTCAGCGGACGGCAATACGCTGGCCTACGTGCCTGTAGCGCAATGGCAAAGCGCCTGGAAACACTACCGGGGCGGGCAGACCACACCGGTGTGGCTGGTGAACATCAAGACCCTCGACCTGGTGAAGATTCCGCGCGAGAACTCGAACGATTCGAGCCCGGTGTGGGAGGGCAACACGGTTTACTTCCTCTCCGACCGCAATGGCCCTGTCTCGCTCTTCAGCTATGACATCAACACCAAACAAGTGCAGCAGGTGGTCGACAATCACGGTTACGATTTGAAAACGGTGAGCGCCGGCCCGGGAGCGCTGGTCTACGAGCAGTTCGGCTCGCTACACCTCTATGATCTCGCAACGCACCAGGAGCACACAGTGCCGATCACGATCCAGGGAGACCTGCCCGCGCTGACTCCGCGCCTAACGGCAATTCCCGCGAAAGAAGTAGAGAATGTCGAAGTCTCGCCAACCGGCGTGCGGGTGGTGGCGGAGGCGCACGGCGACATCTTTACCCTGCCTGGCGAAAAGGGTGATATCCGCAATCTGACCAAGACGCCAGGCACAGCCGAACGAGACCCCTCCTGGTCGCCGGACGGCAAGTTCATCGCCTACTTCAGCGACGCCTCGGGCGAGTACCAACTTTATATTCGCGATCAGGACGGTCTGCAGCCGCCCAAGGTGATCGATCTCGGCCCGGACCCCTCGTTCTTCTACAGTCCCCGCTGGTCGCCCGACTCCAAGCACATCGCCTTCTCCGACAAGCACCTGCGACTGTGGTATGTCGACGCAGCCGGGGGCAAGCCGGTAAAAATCGACACCGGCCTGCGAGGCGGTTTCGGCCCTTCCACCGAGCTCTCGTGGTCACCGGACTCGCAGTGGATCGCCTACACGCGCGACCTGGAAAACGAGCTGCACGCGGTCTTCTTCTATTCGCTCGCGACGCACACATCCACGCAGATCACGGATGGCATGAGCAACGCCGCCCATCTGGTCTTCGACCCCAACGGCAAATATCTCTACTTCACCGTCTCGACCAATAACGGCCCCTCTGACGCCGGCATCGACCTTTCTTCGCTCGATCGCGCTACCACCAGCAATGCCTACGTGGTCGTGCTGGCGCGTAACGGCGCCTCGCCCGTGCCGCCCGAAAGTGACGACGAGAACAAGAAGAAAGACGACGACAAGAAGGACGCAGACAAAAAAGACGATAAGACAGACACCGGCCAGGATAAAGATGCGGCTAAGGGCGACGAGAAAAAAGACGCTGACAAAAAGAAGGAAGAGAAACCGAAGCCAACCGTCATCGATCTGCCTGGAATCGGCAACCGCATCCTCTCACTGCCGATTCCAGCCCGCAACTACGTCGGGCTTTCTGTAGGCAAAACCGGGGTGCTTTTTCTGGCGGAGGGGGATCCGGTCGGGCGCGCCTCCTCTGACGACGGTCCACCCATCCGCTCGCTGTGGCGCTTTACTACCGAAACGCGCAAGACGGAAGAGATCCTTAGCGGGTTGGCCGGATACGACGTCTCCTTTAACGGTGAAAAACTCTTCTACACGCGCGGCGACAGCTGGTTTCTGGCTCCGACCGCGGATCTCAAGCCAGGTTCCCCGGACGCTCCGCAGGGCAAGCCCGTGAACAACGGCGGCATGTTCGCCATGGTGGATCCGCACCTCGAGTGGAAGCAGATGTACCGTGAGACCTGGCACATAGAACGCGATTTTTTCTACGACCCGCATCTACACGGGCTTGATCTAGCCAAGATTGAAGCGAAGTATGAGCCCTACCTCGATGGGCTTGCATCGCGCGCGGAATTCACCTACCTCTCAAACGAAATGCTGGGAGAGATCGAGGTCGGGCACATGTTCGTACGCGGGCCAAAGGAGCCGAAGGACGGACCAAAGCCCGGCTTGCTCGGGGCAGACTACGCCGTCGACAACAACCGCTACAAATTCGCCAAGATCTATAACGGTCAGAACTGGACCCCGTCGCTTACCGCCCCGCTTACGCTGCCGGGCATCAACATCGTCGAAGGCGAGTACCTGCTCGCCGTGAACGGCCGCGAGTTGCACGCGACAGACAATCTCGACAGCTTCTTCGATGGCACGGCGGGCAAGCAGACGGTGGTGCGTGTTGGTACCAAGGCGGATGGCAGCGACGGCCGTGACGTGACGGTGGTTCCGGTGGACTCAGAGAAAGGCCTGCGCAACATCGACTGGATCGAGTCAAACCGGCGCAAGGTCGATCAGCTCTCCGGTGGCAAGATCGCCTACATCTACATGCCAAACACGGGGGGAGCAGGCTACTCGAACTTCAACCGCTATTTCTTTGCCCAGCTCGATAAGCAGGCTGTAGTGCTCGATGAGCGCTACAACGAGGGCGGGCTCATTGCCGACTACGTCGTGAATGTGCTTGGCCAGAAAATACTCAGCGGCGCGATCGGGCGAGATGGCGAGCCTGTTCACGATCCGGCAGGGCGCAATCTTCGGCCCCAAGGCGATGATCATCAATCAATCGGCCGGCTCGGGCGGTGATGCGATGCCCTGGTATTTTCGCAAGGCGAACCTGGGCACGCTGGTGGGCGTTCGCACCTGGGGCGGGCTGGTGGGTATCGGCGGCTACCCGGTGCTGATCGATGGTGGCAGGGTCACCGCGCCTCGTTATGCGATCTATGGTCTGAATGGCGAATGGGAAGTAGAAGGCCACGGCATTCCGCCTGATGTGGAGGTGGAAGAACTGCCGAAGGATGTGGCGGCTGGTCACGACCCGCAATTGGAGCGCGCCGTTTCGATCGTGCTTGAGCAGCTAAAGCAACATCCCGTGCCCACCCCGGCGGTGCCCCCTTATCCCAACTACCATCAACACGACGACGTCGGGGGACACTGAGCACGAGAGCACCACTGCGTCAGCCCGGGAATATCTGCGGCCTGCCCATCCTCACGCTCTTTGCCTCTGCGCTTCGCTCGTCCTGGCGCTCCTAGACTGATGCCTTCGCGCCGCGCCAAAGCATGCCGCGCTACAACCTCAGTGTCGCGGTCGATGAAGTCAGCCTCACCTTCCACGCAACGGACGCGCACGGTCTGCCCATCAACGACCTGAAACTCGATGAGCTGAGAATTTTCGATAATGGTAAGCCGCCGCGCAGAATCCTTGCCTTTCAGTCGCTGCAGAACTTTCCTATCCGCGCCGGCTTCCTTCTGGACACGAGTGATTCCGTGGAGGGATATCTTCCTCGTAATCGGGCAATCTCCATCGAATACGCGCAACAGCTGTTGCGGCAACAGACCGACCAAGCCTTCGTAATGGACTTTAACTTCCTGGCGGAAATCGCGCAGCCGTGGACCAGCAATCCGGCTGCGCTTACTGCAGGCATTCGCAAATTCACCCGCTACGGCCAAAGCCGCATCGGCGGCACGGCCATATTCAGCGCAATCTATCAAGCATGTCTCAACCAATTTGACAAAATCGATCACACAGCAAGCGGAAACTTCATCCTGCTCTTCTCCGATGGAGAAGATAACGCCAGCCATGCGGATCTAAAGCAAGCCGTTGATATGTGCCAGCGCGCCAACACCGCCATTTACGCCTTTCGCGTGGACTCACGGTACAGCTCCTCCTCAGGCCCAAAGACGTTGGCCGAGCTAACCTCGCAGACTGGCGGCCGCGTTTTTTCGATGAAGACTCTGATGTAGGAATCTACAACGACCTGCGCACCATCGAGGCAGATCTCCGCAATCAATACCGCCTAATCTATAAACCGGAAAACCTAAAGCACGACGGCTCTTTCCACCGGATCGATCTGCTGGGCCCGGAACGCGCAGGCAACATCATCGTCCGCTCCGGCTACTATGCTCCCGCACATTGAACGAAACCAACCGCGCAACGCCACCGGCAAACGGGTAAGTGTGAAGACCCTCGTGGCTTAACTCTGTCCATCCACCTCCACTCATGCCAAGGTGAGCCAACGCCCTCAACTTGGCATGCCGACTGGAGCGTGGCGGAAGGAACGGACATGCAGTTTGCGTTGATGGAGAAACGGAACCTGGAGGAGATTCGCCGACGGCCCATCTGCTTGTGGCCGAAAGTGAAAAACCACAGATCCCTCGGCTTCGCTCGCGATGACAAGGGGAAGGGCGGCGTTTTCATAGAGCATCGGGGGAGCGGATTCAAAGAAACTGCAGGTCCCTTCCCTCCGCTGCGCTCCAGTCCGGATGACACAAGTTGAGGGCCGTGGTTCACCTTGGCATGAGTGGAGGTGGATCCACAGAACCGCACCACATGCCAATCTGTTTCGCTTCCCGCGTTCAGACCGGGCCGGTCTTCCAACAATGTCTGCAAAGCCGACCGTCAACTCAAGCTCGACCCGCAAACTCACGGTTCTCCGTCGAAACCTTAACCTTCTCCCCTTCCTTAATGAAAAGAGGAACCCGAATCTCAAGACCAGTCTCCAGCCGGGCCATCTTGGTGACGCTGCCGCTCGAAGTGTCGCCCTTCACCGCTGGTTCGGTATAGGCGACGTTCAACTCAACGAATAGCGGCAACTGTAAACCGATGGGGTTGCCGTTGTAAATATGCATCTGGAGCAATGCGCCCTCGACCAGCAACTCCAACGCATTCCCCACCATCCCTTCGCTAAGGGTGAGGGTCTCGAAGCTCTCCTGGTCCAGGAAGTGAGAACCATCGCTGTCGCTGTACAGATAAGACGCCGGAACCAACTGCAGGTCCGGTTCCTTAAACTTGTCGCTCGCCTTGAAAGTCTTCTCAAAGACCGCGCTGGTAAGCAGGTTGCGCATCTTCAGGCGCACCAGGGTCTGGCCACCGCGAGCCGTGGGGGAGTTTACTTCTACCTCGAGACAGGAATAGGGAACATTTTCAAATTCGAATACAGTCTTTCGCTTGACGCTGATCGCGTCCATCAGTGCGGCCATAAGCTCCTCATTTTCCTCTCAAGTATAAAGTGCCCAATAAATTCCTGGGCCGATTGTCCATTTCCCTCCCCCGCAAACGACTATCTTACGTATCACGGAGTTTTCGGAGGAAACAGAATGAAATACCTGTGCATGGTTTTAGTGGACGAGAAGAAGCTCCACGCCCTCTGCGAGAGCGAGTTGCAAGCGCTGGATGACGAGAGTCTGGCCTTTGACGACACTCTCCGGAAGAAGGGCCACCTGCTAGCGGCGCAGGCGTTGGAATCCGTCAGCACGGCGACCATCGTGCGGGTTCGAGGCGGCAAGGTGTCCGTCACCGATGGACCCTTCGCCGAGACCCACGAGCAGATCGGCGGCTTCCTCCTGATCGAAGCGCAGGATCTGAACGAGGCTATCCAATTAGCCTCGAAGGTTCCGGCAATCCAGCTTGGAGGAATCGAAATACGCCCGATCAAGGAATTGACCAGCAGTAAACGCCAAGTAAAGGATGAGATCGATGTGCCCTTTATGTATCTCGTCCATGGCCCTGACGGCGGCCGGCACAACTTCGGCTGGAGCGGTAAGCACGTTCCTCGTGCGACGTTTCGCCCAGATCGGAAAGAAAACCAAAAGCACATCAACCTGAGGAGACACTGCGTCATGATAACGAACCAGACCGAGCGCCCAAACGTAGTATCGCGCGCTGAATGGCTTACAGCACGTAAAGCATTATTGCTCAAGGAAAAGCAGCTAACCCGGCAACGCGATGAGATCAACCGGCAGCGCCGCGCGCTGCCTCGGGTAAAAGTCGAAAAGAACTATGTCTTCGAGGGCCCGAACGGGCAACAAAGCCTGGCCGATCTCTTTGGGGACCGGAGCCAGCTCATTGTGTCGCACTTCATGCTCGGTCCCGGTTGGAAGGAGGGCTGTGTGGGCTGCTCCTTCCGCTCCGATCACGTCGACGGCGCGCTGACTCACCTGGAACATCACGATGTATCGCTAGTGACCATCTCACGCGCCCCGCTCGCAGAGATTGAGGCCTTCAAGAAGCGCATGGGCTGGCGCTTCCGCTGGCTCTCCTCCTATGGCAGCGACTTCAACTACGACTACCAGGTGTCGTTCGCAAAAGAGCAAGCCGCGACGGGCAAGGTCTATTACAACTATGACAACCGCGACTTCGTGAGCGAAGAACTCTCCGGCCTCAGCGTCTTCTACAAAGACGAAAGCGGCGATGTCTTCCACACGTACTCCACCTACGGGCGGGGAGACGAGATGGTGGACACCACTTACATGTATCTGGACCTGACGCCCAAGGGCCGCGATGAAAACGGCCCTCACTACAACCTGGGCGATTGGGTGCGGCACCACGATCGGTATGACGTAGCAGGCGTGGTGGATGCAGGTGGACGCTTCGTAGCGGCACCTGCCGGAGACTCTTCATGCAAGTGCAGCGAATTGAATGCGGCTTGTTCTTCAGGCGGCTCCAGATATGATGGAGGTCGATCAGGAGCCGCCGATGGGCCTACCGCAGAAAGCCGAGGACGATGCAGCGCGTGCGAGCGAGATGGTGGATGCGGTTTACCGCTCCGACTCGCGCCGGGTTCTGGCAACGCTCATCCGCCTATTGGGTGACTTCGATCAGGCTGAAGAGGCTATGCACGATGCCTTCATTGCCGCAGTGGAACAGTGGCCGCAACAAGGAATTCCGGCAAATCCCCGCGCCTGGTTGGTCTCCGCAGGGCGATTCAAAGCCATCGACAGCATACGCCGGCGCGCCAGATTCGACGCCTCACTCTCCGATTTTGCCCAACATCTGGATACAGTAAGCGGCAACCCTGCAGATTGGGATGAGCAAAACATCGAAGACGACCGGCTAAGGTTGATCTTCACCTGTTGCCACGCCGCACTACCGCCAGACGCCCAGATTGCGCTCACGCTGCGGGAGGTATGCGGTCTTACCACGGAGGAGATCGCGCGCTCATTCCTCACCGCCACTCCAACCATCGCCAAGCGTATCGTGCGCGCGAAAGGCAAGATTCGCGACGCGCGCATTCCCTACGAAGTGCCTTCAGAGACCGATCTCGCCTGAGCGGCTGGATACGGTGCTCAGTGTCATCTACCTGTTGTTCACCGAAGGATATTCTGCATCTTCGGGCGCGTCGCTCACGCGGCCGGATATCTCGCTCGAAGCTATCCGTCTCGGGCGGCTGCTGGTGGAGTTGCTGCCGGAACCCGAGGCTCTCGGATTGTTGGCCCTGATGTTGTTGCAAGAGTCGCGACGCGCCGCGCGCTCATCAGCGGATGGCGAGGTGGTCCTGCTGGAGGACCAGGATCGCTCGCTTTGGAACCAGGAGCAATTGCGGAAGGATCAGTACTCGTGAAGCGCGCCTTGTCATCCCGGCGAATCGGATCCTATACGCTGCAAGCGGCTATTGCCGCCGTGCATGCCAAGGCCCGCAACAGCTCCGCGACCGATTGGGCGCAAATCGTAGGCCTATATGACGTGCTGGTAAGTGCGCATCCGTCCCCCGTGGTTGAGTTGAATCGGGCAGTAGCGGTGGCCATGCGGGATGGCCCTTCGGCTGGCCTCTTGCTGATCGAGGCAATTCTCGAGCGCGGCGATCTCGAGGACTACTATCTGGCGTACTCCGCCCTTGCCGACCTGAATCGGCGCCTCGGTAAGACAACGGAAGCCCGCGCCGCGTACCAACGATCGCTGAAGCTTGCGCGCCAGGAGCCGGCGCGGCGGTTTCTCGAGCGACGAATAGCAGAATTGACACCCGGAAAATCCGAAGCGGACGGCGCGGACGGATGAAGCTTAGCGATCTCCGCCGTCATGCAATTGCATCTTCTCTTTTCCCGGAGACTTCGCTACGCCGGGCGATTGGCCGCCTCGGCTTCATTCAAGCCGACCCCATTCGCTCTCCAGCGCGCGCACAGGATTTGATTTTGCGGCAACGTGTCACCCGCTACCGAGCAGGCGACCTCGATCGGAAGTATTGCGCGCTGAAGCTTGAAGAGGACTATCTCTACGCCTACGGGTTCATGCCGATCGAGACCTGGCAACTTCTTCATCCGCGAAAACGGCGCGCCCTGACCAGAGCGAGAGCAGAAGGTACTCGACATTGTTGCCAATCAAAAGCATCTTCACCCCCGGGAACTGGAAACGCACCTGGGCAGGAGCCTGGAGGTGAACGCATGGGGTGGCTCTTCAAAGGCGACAACCCGATCCCTGGAAAGGCTTCACTACCTCGGCCTGATACGCATCGCCGGTCGGGTGAAGGGCATAAAGCTATATCAGCGCGCCACGATTAGGCACGAACCGCTTGATCCAGCCGAGCGGCTTCGCCGGTTGGTGCTATTGATCGCGAACATCCTCGCACCGCTGCCGGAGAGCAGTCTGCGCGCGGCGGTGCAGCATCTGCGCTATTCCGCTCCCGATTTGGCGGGAAGAAAATCAGCCGTCGCCTCTCTCTTAAAATCTGGCGCGTTGGAGAGCGCGGTTGTGGACGGAGTACGCTATGTGTGGCCCAACGGCCGGCTAAAGCGCAGTGAACCACCAGAGGTAGTTCGCTTTCTGGCGCCGTTTGACCCTTTGGTCTGGGATCGGCGGCGATTCGAGCATTTGTGGGGCTGGCCCTATCGCTTTGAAGCGTACACCCCGCCCGCGAAGCGCAAGCTCGGCTACTATGCACTTCCTTTGTTATGGAGAGCAGATGTGATCGGGTGGGTGAATGTGTTGGGCCGCGGCAACGAACTCACAATCAATCCGGGCTTTGTCAGCGGGCAGCCACCTTCAGAGCAGGCATTCCACGAGGCCTTCGCGGCGGAATCAGAGCGGCTGCGCTATTTTCTTTCATCCCCAACGATGCAGATTGAATCCATGCTAGAGCACGGCCCGTTTCATGGTGAGGCCTTTACAAAACTTTACCGGGCTTAACCAATCTTTATCGCGCGTCCGCTGCGGCAATGCTGAAATCGGGCATGAACGCCGCCCGAGAGCGCAAGCTCATCCGCATACTGCACCTGATCCTGAGTATTCCCATCCTCGGCTTCCTGTATGGCCCTGTATCCAGAATTCCGCCCGCGGCGTGGTTCACTCGGTTCGTTGCCATGCCGCTTGTCATCCTCAGCGGCTTCTGGTTGTGGTTGAAACCACGGCTCCTTCGATGGCTGAAGAAGCGTCACACTCGCGAAGTTAATTCCCGTGGCGGTGCAACAGCACAGTGGTAATTTGCCGCCACTCGTCATCCAGCGAAGTTTCCGGATGAGGCTGGTGCGCCCGCTTGTACCAGTACCCCGCGTTCTCCGAATCACCTTCCCTGCGATGCAGATAGGCGTGAACCCAAGCCGCCTCTTGGCCGGACGCGTCATCCTGGGCAATGTTGTGGGCGCGATCGAAATTTCCCCTTGCATCCCACCACAGAGCCTGGAGCAGGGGCGATAGGCCCGCCGGAGGCACCCCCTCGCGGAGAGAAGCACGGAATTCTTCAATCGTCATGGCGGCATTTTACGCCGGGCGACAGTTTCGCAATTGGTGTAGACCGAAGCGATAGGTCTTTTCGTGGTTTTCGGCCACGGAAAACCACATCTCGCGATCTTTATCAGACCACAGTAATTGCGAAACTGCTCTAAACAGGCAGGCGTTGCACCGCGGACGCAATCCACAAGTCCCTCCACGCGCGTCCGATTCAGGGATTGTCTGCAGGACGGCCTAGCCGTATAGTTAGATATGCGACCTCAACGGTCGCATTTGGCGAACTTTTCCCCTGGATCGCGAGGACGACCCCTACTTTTATGCCCCGCACGCTTGCATCGACTGCGCTGAGCGATCTCGCCATTGGTTCCTGTGCGACGCTAGCATCGCTCGAGCTCCCGGAGGAAATCCAGGGTCAGCTTATGCATCTTGGCTTCGTCCCGGAGAGCCGGGTGCTGGCGCTACGCCGCGCACCGGCAGGCGATCCGACGGTCTATTGCGTGGATGGGGCCGAAGTAGCCCTGCGCAAAGAGACAGCAAGGTTTATTTCCGTCCATAGCGTCTTCGTGGCCGTCCGGAAGGACGCGCGATGAGCCATTGCGAACCCGGCGGGGGCGTTGCCATCGAGTCCGCCCAGCCCAGGGTCTCGGGCAAGATCAGCACAGTGGCGCTTATCGGACCGCCGAACTCCGGTAAATCCACTCTTTTCAATCGCTTGACCGGCCTGCGCCAGAAGGTCGCCAACTATCCCGGGGTCACTGTGGAGCAGCATTCCGCCCGCATGAGCGGTATCGGCCATCGCGAGTTGACCCTGATCGACCTGCCCGGTATCTATAGCCTCCATTCCTATTCGGAGGATGCCCGCGTCGCGGTCGATGTACTGCAGGGCAACATGCCCGGCACTCCGGCTCCGGACGCAGTGTTGCTGGTGCTGGATGCTTTACAGCTGAACCGCCAGCTGATGCTGGCCGCTCCCGTTCTGGCCATGGGTTTGCCGACGCTGGTGCTGCTGAATATGTCTGACCTGATGACGGCGCGCGGGGGTGAGATCGATCCCCTGGCCCTGGCCCGCGAACTGGGCGCCCCGGTAGCCATGATCAGCGCCACCAAGGGCATTGGATTCGACGCCATCGCGCGCTTTCTGGTCCGGCTTTCTGAGCCCCCGGAAGCGCGGCTCCAGCCCATGCAGTTGCCGGTTTTGCAGAATGCCGCCTCCTGCCATCAGTGGGCTACCGGCGTAAGCTCGCGCACCAAGTACAAGGCTCCAAACTCGTCGAATTGGACGCGCAGGCTCGATGCCGTGCTGCTGCACAAAATCTGGGGCCCCCTGATCTTTCTGGCGGTCGTGATCGGCGTCTTTCAGGTGGTCTTCGCCGCCGGCCTCCCGCTGAGCGACTGGCTCACCGAGATCTTTACCAAGGCAGGCGCGGCGGTGGTCAGCTTCCTGCCCCTGCCTTGGCTGCAGGTGCTGTTGCGCGATGGGGTATGGAATGGCGTGCAGGCAGTGCTGGTCTTCCTGCCTCAGATCCTGCTGCTCTTCCTGGTGATCGGCGTGCTCGAAGACTCCGGTTACCTGGCGCGCGCCGCCCTGATTGCCGATCGCGTGATGCGGTCGATTGGCTTGAATGGTAAGGCGTTCATTCCCCTTCTCTCCGCCTACGCCTGCGCAGTGCCGGCGATTATGGCCACGCGGACGATTGAAAACAAGCGCGACCGGCTGGCGACCATCCTGGTGGCCCCCTTCATGACCTGCGCGGCGCGGCTGCCTATCTATACCTTGATCATTGCCGCGTTTATTCCCAACCGGCCGATCCTGGGCAACTTTTTTGGCCTGCGGGCGGCGGTGATGTTGAGTCTTTATTTGCTGGGCTTTCTGGCTGCGCTGGCCACGGCGCGTATTCTCAAGTCCTCTATCCTCAAGGCCAACGCGGCGCCCTTCATTCTAGAATTGCCACAGTACCGGTGGCCGACCCTGCGGTCCATCGGGCTGCGCCTGCTGGATCGCGGTAGGGTCTTTGTGCAGCAGACCGGGACAGTAATCCTGGCGGTTACGTTTGTCCTGTGGCTGTTGAGCATTGTGCCCTTTCATCACGGCAGCATCGCGCCTCTGACCGAGAGTGTGGTCGGGAAACTGGGGCATTTCATCGAGCCGGTCATACGGCCGCTCGGCTTCAACTGGAAGATCGGCATCGGGCTTCTCTCCTCGATCATCGCCCGTGAAGTGATCGTGGGCACCCTGGGAACGCTCTATGGCGCCGACCCCGCGACCCAGTCCGTCGGACTGCAGGCTGCATTGCGGCACGATATGACCATCGGCGGCGCGATCGCCCTGGTCGTCTTTTTCGCCTTCGCCATGCAATGCACCTCGACCCTTGCCGTGGTGCGGCGCGAAACCAATAGCTGGAAGTGGCCGGCTGTGCAGTTTTTATACATGACGGGACTTGCCTACGTGGCGGCGTTTGCCGCCAACCAGATCCTGTCGCGCATCTTCTGAGGCATTCCCCAGCGCTGTTTGCTTTGCCTGGTTTCTAGAACAAATCTGCGAAAATAGAAGTGAATCTAAGAAAACAAGAGACTGAATCATGATTTCTGTCACCGATGTAACTATGCGTTATGGAGCCAAGCTCCTTTTCGAAGAGGTTTCGACCCAGTTCATTCCCGGGCGCCGGTTCGGGCTTACCGGTCCGAATGGCGCGGGCAAATCGACCTTCATGAAGATCCTGTCTGGTGAGTTGGAGCCGCAGAAGGGCACTGTGGTGCGGCCCAAAAAGCTTGGCGTCCTGCGCCAGGACCAGTACGCGTTCGATGCCTACCGTGTGATCGATACCGTCATCATGGGCAACAAAGGGCTGTGGAAGGCCCTGGAAGAGCGCGATGCGATCTACGAGAAGGCCGACCTGACGGACGAAGATGGCATGCGCCTGGGCGAACTGGAAGGCATTGTGGGCGAGGAAGACGGCTACACCGCCGAGAGCGACGCCGCCATCCTGCTGCAGGGGCTTGGATATACCCGATGAGTTCCACGAGCGCAAAATGAGCGAATTGCAGGGCGGCCAAAAGGTGCGTGTGCTTCTGGCCCAGGCGCTTTTTGGCAAGCCCCAGGGTCTACTGCTGGACGAGCCGACGAACTCGCTCGATCTTGACTCCGTGCACTGGCTGCAGAACTTTCTGCTGGAATTTGAGGGCACGCTCATCACCATCTCGCACGATCGGCATTTCCTGAACAGCGTGTGCACGCACATCGCGGACATCGATTACGAAACCATCATTACCTACACCGGCGGCTACGATGACATGGTGCTGGCTAAGACCCAGGTCCGTTCCCGCCTGGAATCGCAGAATGCTCAACGGGAAAAGAAGATCGCGCAGTTGAACGAGTTCATCGCGCGCTTCTCCGCCGGCACTCGCTCCAGCCAGGTGACCTCACGTAAGAAAGAAGTGGAGCGGCTGCAAACCACCGAGTTGGCGCGCTCGAATATTCAACGCCCCTATATTCGTTTCGATCTGCTGCGTCCTTCGGGCAAACACATCCTGGAGTTCGAGCACCTAAGCAAGTCGTACGGAGATCAGCGCGTCATTAACGACTTCAGCGCCGCCGTGTTGCGCGGTGAAAAGATCTGCCTGATGGGCCGCAACGGTTTGGGCAAGACGACGTTGCTCAAGTCTTTGCTGGTGAAAATGGACCAAGCCGAGCCCGGCTTTGCCCTCGACCAGGGTACGGTTAAGTGGGGACATGAAGCGCAGATCGGCTACTTCCCTCAGGACCATACCGGCTCTATCGAAAAAGGCATGACGGTTTCCGATTGGCTGCATCAATTCGATCCGCGCGTCACCAAGGAAGACATACGCGGTCTTCTGGGGCAGATGCTCTTCAGCGGTGAGGAAGGGCTGAAGAAGACCGAGGCGCTCTCCGGTGGCGAGGCGGCGCGGCTGATCTTCTGCCGCTTGATGTTGCAGAAGCCGAATATTCTCATCCTCGACGAGCCGACAAACCATCTCGATCTGGAGGCGATCAATGCGCTGAATATCGCCATCCAGCGCTATGAAGGCACGGTGCTGTTGGTGACCCACGACCACGATCTGATCGACGAAGTGGCTACCCGGATCTGGCACTTCGATCAAGGCACCATCGACGACTTCAAGGGACCCTACGCGGAGTACATGACCGCAACCGCCGCAGCACGGTAACTCTTTAGGCGGCAAAATCGCTGAACCGCAGGTCCCTCCACTACGCTGCGCTCCGGTCCCACGGCAAGCCGGGGCAGGCGGGATGACAATTCATTTTGGGAACAGGCGCTTTCCTGCGAAGTCCCGAATCAACAATATGAATTGTCATCCCGCCTGCCCCGGCTTGCCGTGGGACCGGAGCGCAGCGTAGTGGAGGGACCTGCGGTTCAGCTCTAACCCATCACAATCTTCTCAAGGAAAACATTGGCCCCAATCCTCAACGCACAGGGAATCTCGAAGCAATTCGGGGCCGACCCGCTTTTGCGCGACGTCGCCTTCACGGTCGAGGAGCGCGCCCGCATCGGCCTCATCGGACCCAACGGCTCTGGTAAGTCGACGCTGCTTGGCATTCTCGCCGGTGAAATTGAACCCGACAGCGGAGAGGTCGCTACCCGCAAGCGCACCCGCTTGGCCTATGTAGCGCAGCAATCCGAATTCGTTGACGGCACCACCATCCGGATGGTCCTCGAAGCCTCGCTCAAGCGCATCGCCGTGCCGTCGGCGGAGTGGGAAGGACGCGTCGCGGAAACGCTGGGGCGTGCCGGCTTTGAGGATCTCGCCACCGATGCCGGGCGCCTCTCCGGCGGCTGGCGCAAGCGCCTGGCCATTGCCGAGGCCCTGGTGCAGCACCCCGATGTGCTGCTGCTGGACGAGCCCACCAATCATCTGGACCTGAGCGGAATCGAATGGCTGGAAGCATTGCTCAACACCTCGTCATTTGCCTGCGTAGTGGTCAGCCACGATCGATACTTCCTGGAGAATGTGTGCACGGACACGGTGGAGCTGAACCGCGCCTACCCTGATGGGCTGCTGCGTGTAAACGGCAACTACAGCGCGTTCCTGATCAAGAAGGAAGCCTTCCTTGAAGCCCAGGCCAAGCGGCAAGATGCGCTTGCCAACCGCGTGCGCACGGAAATCGATTGGCTGCGCAGGGGACCGAAAGCACGCACCACAAAATCCAAAGCCAGAATCGACCGGGCCCACGAATTAATAGGTGAGCTGGCGGACGTCTCCAGCCGCAACCGCACCGCGACCGCCTCCATTGAATTCTCAGCCACGGACCGTCAGACCAAGCGCCTAGTGGAACTCGAAAACCTGAGCTACGGCTTCAACGGACGCACGCTCTTCGCCGGCCTCAACTTCGTGCTCACCGCAGGCATGCGGGTGGGCCTAGTGGGGCCCAATGGCAGCGGTAAGACGACCCTGCTGAAGCTTGCTCCGGGGCGAACTTGAACCGCTCGATGGTGGCATCAAACGCGCGACCGCGCTACGCACCGTCTACTTCGACCAGAATCGCATTCTTGAACCGGACGTCACGCTGCGACGGGCATTAGCTCCCGATAGCGATTCGGTGATCTATCAGGATCGGGTGATTCATGTCGCATCCTGGGCAGCACGATTTTTATTCACTGGCGATCAGCTGAATCAACCTGTGGGGCGGCTGTCAGGCGGCGAGCGCGCACGCGTACTGATCGCGCGGCTCATGCTGGAACCGGCCGACCTGCTGCTGCTGGACGAGCCCACCAACGACCTCGATATCCCGACCCTCGAAATCCTGGAAGAAAGCCTCCTGGAATTTCGCGGAGTACTGGTGCTGGTCACGCACGACCGCTACATGCTCGACCGGGTCTGCACCAGCGTGCTGGGCTTGGATGGGCGCGGCGGTGCAGAGCGCTTTGCCGACTACGGGCAATGGGAGGCGTGGCAGGCTGAGCCGCAGCAGATTGCGAAGCCGGCTGCCCAGCAGGAGAAGCGAAGCCCCGCTGGGAAGAAGAAGCTCTCCTATCTGGAAGCGCGCGAGTTTGCGAGCATTGAGGATCGAGTAACCGCCGCCGAGGAACTCGTTGCCCGAGAGCGCGCAGTGGTCGAAGATCCTACAGTGGCCACCGATGCCGTACGGCTGCAGGCAGCCCTGCTCGCCATGGAGCAAGCGCAACAATCTCTCGACGAGTTGTACACACGGTGGGCCGAACTCGAAGCCAAGAGCGTGTGACCTTCTCTTATATGCCACGGTCCTTGTGGCATATGCACCGTTACCGTTGTGTCTAGGTGCACAACGACGCATAAGATGCCGCTCACTCTGGTTGTCAGGTAAAGGACCGGTCCGTACCTCAATAGGTATTGTTTGTCCCGCAGGGTCTGACTCTCGTTCCATGGGAACCAGCTCAACTACGGGCCAACATCCGTCGCGCTGGCAAAGCTCAACTGGTGGATCGCCAGCCACGTCTGCGCGTAGGCATTCAGCGCGTTCAGGCTGGTAGTCCGGTCATCCTGCAGAGCACTCAGATAATCGAGCAAAGCGATCCCGCCGTGGTCGTAGGCAAACTGCGCGATCGATAAGACGTCTTTCGCTTCGGCGAGATAGTGCCCGTTGTAGCGGTCAGAAAGCACCTTGGAGGTGGTGTATGAAATCCAGGCCTGGTCTACATCGGAATAGACCTGGTTCTGCGCCGCGACCTCGCCGAACCGGCTGGCCTGCGCCAGGTATTTACTGGTGTCTTTGTTTCCCTGGTTACGGTCGAAGATGCGGATAGGAATGGTGACGTAGAAGCCATAACTGCTCAGCGTGCCGCTGTGGTCGTACTCCCCTTCCAGAGTGGGGTCGGTGGTTCCATTGGCGTAAGCAAGTTTCACATTCGCATCCGCCACGCGCACGGCGGCCTGGGCTGCACGATAATCCGGCCTTTCCGCCAGCGCCTTTTGCTCCAGATCCGTCAGGTTGCTCGACATCGCAGGCGGAACAAGATCGCCCGAAATATCGAAAGAGCGGCTCGGCTGTTGGTAGCCGATCAACGTCTGCAGTTGATCGCTGGCCTGCACCAGGTTCATCTCGGCGTTCGACTCATCCGATTCGAACTGTGCCAGTTGCAGATCCAGACGCTCGTAATCCAGCTTGCCAATGTCGCCCGCATCGTAACGATCGTGGTTTATCTGCAGCTGATGCCGAAAGCTGCTCAGGTTGTCTTGCGCCAGCTTTAAAGTCGCTTTGGCGAGCAGCAGATTGGTGAAGCTTTGCCTGACCTGCAGAGTCGTCTGCCTTATTTGATCGTGATATTGCGCATCCGTCTGGGCGGTAGTCGCCCGCGCGCTATCCAGGCGCCAGCGCCGCTTTTGTCCGCGCTCAAAGAGCCGCGACAGTTGCAAACTATAGCCGTAAGGAGTGGCGGAACTGGCGGGATTCGAGAGATCGGTGCCGTATACAGAGAAGTCTGGATTCTGCCGCAGCCCCGCCTCGACCTCCTGCCCTTTCATGGAAAGCAGGTTCTGCTGGGATTGCAGCAGCACCGGATTATGCGACAAGGCCATATCCACAGCCTGCTGCATGGTGACCGGCGCGGTGGGTGGAGGCGGCGCTGGCACCGCTGGAGCCGGGGCCGGAGCCTGTGCGTAGGCGCCTTGCCCGGCGGCAAATCCCATCCAGAGCAACAACGCGAGCGTGCTTCGTCTGCTGGAGTTCAATTCTCAAACTCCGTTTCCGGTGTCGGGAGCACGTCCCGGTCACCCGCGATCCATACATAGAGCGTTGGCAGCAGAAAGACGCTCATCACCAACGCGGCGATCAGGCCGCCCACAATGACGATGGCAAAGGGACGCTGCGAATCCGAGCCGATGCCATGTGAGGTGGCCGCCGGCAATAGTCCCAACGTAGCCACCAGCATGGTCATCATGATGGGGCGAAGTCTGAGCACTGCGCCTTCCACCGCGGATTCTTCGATCGAGTGCCCGCGAACACGCAACTGATTGATGTACTCCAGCATGATGACGCCGGTCTGCACCGAAACGCCGAAGAGGGCGAGAAAGCCGACCCCGGAAGAAACACTGAAATTGGTGTGCGTGAACAACAGCGCCAGCATGCCGCCAACTGGAGCCATGGCAACGTTGCACAGAATCAGCAGCGCCCACTTCGCCGAACGGAACATGGTGTAAAGGATGATGAAGATGATGGTGATGGTGATGGGCAAGACCAGAGCCAGGCGCTTGTCCGCTCTCTTCTGGCTTTGGTATTCACCCGCCCAATCTAGATGGTAGCCCGGAGGTAGCTTGACCTGGGCGTTGACCTTGGCGATCGCCTCTTCAACGGTGCTGCCCAGATCGCGGCCGCGAACGCTGTATTTAATTGCCACGTAGCGCTGGTTGGCCTCGCGATAAATCTCCTCGGCACCGTCTTCCACTTTGACCTGGGTCAGCTGGGCCAGCGAAACCCGTTCGCCGGAAGGAGCCAGCAGGCGAATGTCTTCAATCGCCTCCTGCGTGTCACGGTAGGGCTTCTGGTAGCGAACCACCAGGTCGTAGCGTGCCTCGCCCTGCAGCACCTGGCTGACCGCACCTCCGCCCACCGCGGTTTGGATGGCATCTTGCACGTCAGCCACATTGATACCAAAGCGCGCCGCCGCTGCCCGGTCGACCACGTAGTTCAGATTGGGTTGGCCGATGACGCGGAAGATTCCGAGGTCCTGGATGCCTCGGATCTGGCTCATAATGCCTTCGATCTGGTCGCTCTTCTCCTCGAGCAATTTCAGATCATCCCCGTAAAGCTTGACCGCCAGTTCACCTTTGACGCCGCTGACCGCCTCCTCAACGTTGTCTGAGATGGGCTGAGAAAAGTTCCATATCACCCCTGGCATCTTCTCCAGTTCGCGATTCATGGCGCCAATCAACTCGTCTTTGTTCTGGTGGAAGACTGGCCGCCACTTTTCTTTGGGAAGCAGATCGACAAAATATTCCGTATTGAAGAACCCCGTCGTATCGGTACCATCGTCGGGCCGGCCTACCTGGCTCACTACATCCGTAACCTCTGGAAATGCGGCCAGAACGACACGCGCCTTATCCATTGCGGCAACACCCGCGGTAGGGCCGGTGCTTGGAGCCAGGGTGCCGCGAACCCAGATCGCGCCTTCATCCAGGTGAGGCAGAAACTCCGAACCGATGACTCCACTCAAACCCAGAAAACCCGCCAGCAGCAGCGCGCACACAGCGACGCCGACGGTAACGAAACGATGTTCAATGGCCCAGGTCGCGGCATGGCGGTAGCGATCGGTGAGCCAGCTCATCACCGGGTTATGCCATTCGCGCGCACCCTTATAGAAAAGGAAACTGGACAGCACCGGCGCGATCAACATGGAAAAGATCAATGCACCCAGCAAGGCAAAGGCCACCGTCCAGGCCATCGGCTTGAACAATCGCCCCTCAACGGCCTGCAAGGTAAAGATAGGAAGGTACGCGGTCACGATGATGCCGATGGCGTAAAAGACCGGACGCTGCACCTCGTGAGCGGCCTCGCGAATCTGCTCGCTGGGGCTGCTGCTATCCGAGCGCCGGCGCCCGAGATGACGAACAATGTTCTCCACCATGACCACGGCGCCGTCGACCACCATGCCGAAGTCGAGCGCGCCCAGCGACAGCAGATTGGCCGGGATATGAACCAGATCAAGGCAGATGGAGGCAAAAAGCAGCGAGAAAGGAATGGTGAGCGAAACGATGAGGGCTCCGCGAACATTCCCCAGGAAGAGAAAGAGAATGATCACAACGAGGATGATGCCCTCGGTCAGATTGTGCAGCACCGTGTGCGTGGTGTAGTGCAATAAATCGCTGCGATCCAGAAAGGGAACGACCTTGACTCCCTTGGGCAGATATCAGGTTATTCAGCTCTTTCACCTTGGCGTGGATGCCCACCAGGGTCGAGTCGGAATCGTCACCCTTCTGCAGCAGTACGATACCCTCGACCACATCGCCGTCGTCGATAACCTTTCCGTCGACACGACGAATGGCCTTGCCGATCTGGCCCAGGCGTATCTTCGGCCCCTGCACGACTTCGGCGATATCCTTGACCCGCAGCGCGGTTCCGTTGGTTGTTTTGAGAACGGTATTCTCGATGTCCTGGACGTTGCGAAAGAGGCCCACCTCACGGACATTGATTTGCTGCTGGCCCTGCTCGATAAAGCTGCCACCGGCATTAATGTTGTTGTTGGCCAGTTGCTGTTCCACCTGGCCAATGCTCAGGCCATAGGCAATCAGCTTGCTGGGGTCGACGCGCACCTGGTATTCGCGCGTGATACCACCAAAACTCGCTACATCCACAACGCCGGGGACGGACTTGAATTGCTTCTCCAGCGTCCAGTCCTCGATCGACTTCAACTCCATGTTGTCGTACGCGGGATTGGTGCTATGCAGCGTGTACCAATAGATCTGCCCGACCGGGCTCCAGTCGGTGCCGATCTGCGGCTGCAAACCCGCAGGCAGCGTGACCTGGGAAAGCCGTTCCAGAACCTTCTCACGATTCCAGTCGTTGACCGAATCATCGTCGAAGATCATCTTGACGTCGGAGAGGCCGGCCAGCGAAAAGGAGCGCAGATGCTGCATGTGCGGGATGCCGGCCATCTGGACTTCAATGGGCACCGTGACCTGCTGCTCCACCTCTTCGGCAGCGCGCCCTGGCCACTGCGTGATCACCTCGACGTAGTTGTTGGCTACATCGGGATACGCCTCCACCGGCAGATTATGGAAAGAAATAGCGCCCCAGACAAACAGCAGAATGGCAATCGCCAGGATCATGAACCGGTTGTTAAGTGCAAAATCAACCAGACCACGAATCATTACTGGTCCACCGTATTCTGCAATTCGAGCGCCCTGGTCACTACCTGCTGGCCGGCAGTGAGGCCGGAGATGACCTCCTGCATTCCGCCAGGAAGCATGGCGCCGCCGACAACACCTACCCGCTTAAACTTTCCCCCGTCCACGGGCACATAGACCCAGTCCCGATCATGCAGGTGAAGGATCGCGGAGGCTGGTACCGACACGTGGTCCAGGAGCCTGCGGCCGTGAAAAGTGGCCGTGGCAAACATACCGATGCGCATCAGGTGGTCAGGATTAGGCACCTGAATACGAACTTTCGCGGTGCGGATACTGGGATCAAGAACGGCGTCGATCTCACTGATGGTGCCGGTGTACGTCGTGGTCGGGATAGGCATTCAGCCGAATATCTGCTGTCTGCCCAACGTGAACCATAGGCAGATCGTTCTCGTAGACATCGCAGATGATCCAGACTTGGGAGAGATCGGCTATGGTGAAGGCGGTCGACGATCCCGCATAGGTGACGCCGGTTGCGGCGGCATTGGTAACATTTTGCGCGATGACCACCCCGCTCGCAGGGGCATAGATTTTGGCCGTTAGCGAAGGATGGGCCGGGTCGACACCGAGGAAATGCAATTGCTGCTCCGCCGCGGTCAGATCGGTCTTGGCGTCCTGCTCGGCGTCGTCCGCGATTTCCAGCTGGCTCTTGGCGATCGCGCCCTTGTCATAAAGAATCTTTGCGCGTTCGTCCTGGGTCCGCGCCAGTCTCTCGTCGTTGACCGCCTTCAGGTATTGATCGAAGGCGTTGGAGATGTCGGTGCTCTGCACCTCCATGAGCAGCTGGCCCTTCTTGACGTAGGCGCCGATTTGGGTGTGAATCGCAATCACACGGCCGGAGGCTATCGAAATAACCGGGATGGTTCGGGAAACATCCGGATTGACCGTACCGGTCACGTTGAGCGTGGAGGTTGACGCATATTGCGTCGCCGTCGTTACGGAGAAGCGGTCGGGATGATCGACGGTGATGAGAGTGACCCCGCCCTCATCCACCACCTGCACGGGAGGCGGGGCCTCAGCCGCTTTATCATGCTTCTCGCCGCCGCAACCACTCAACATGCCAAGACTGAGAGCGGCTGCGATAAGCACCGTTCGCTTCATGAATGAACCTCACGAAAATTAACCTCACGTCCCAGGGCAGAATTCCTATCTTTCCCGGGGCGAATCTGCACTAGCCGGGATTGAGCGGTTTGCATACTCTTTGAGCATGGTTGGACGGAGCAGAAAACGTACGGGGCACACCTTCCGCAAAGCCTGACCCGGAACCTATTTCCTGTACGTGGCTCCATCCAGCGATGTCGCCAACGCCACCGAGCCCCACAGGAAATCCGGGGCCGGCAATGCGGACCGGCCAGTTCCGCGGCTTTGGAATCCGTCGACCCTCTTTTTAGCTTGCCGGATGGGCTGTATCCGAATCATCGGATCCTATTCCACCCGTACAAGAAAAGCCCCCTTCGGCAAAATGAGGCCCTTCGCGCGCCACGCGTTCCACGCGAAGCACGGCACGCGACTAAAGCGCGGCAACCCCAAGCTCGATGTTACTTGAGGCCAGAGGCCACGATTGGTCAGTTCCAGTTATCTTTCGATCTAGAGACTACCTGTTTAGTGGCAAATACCACATAAAACTTTTGTTAGTAAATTAGAAGCACGAACATTCGTTTACACCTCGATCGTAACCGAGATAGATTGCCACTTCGCCAATCCAGCACTCCGTACACTTGCCCGGCATGCTGTTTTTCACTAGAGTCTTGGTCCAGGCAGCAAAGCAGCATTCGCAATCGTCCAAAGCATGGGGACTCGCATGGCAATTAGAATGAAGATAGGAACAGGAGGACGGCGAGGAAATGCGGCTCTTTTCCATCTTCGTGTTGGGGACGCGCCGGACGGCGATGCCTATCGCTGGGCTGATGATCGCGTTGATTGCGGCGATCGATGCGCATGCCGCGCGCGGAGATCCCACTCGGCTTTCTTGTATCTGGCTCCGATGCTGGTGGTGGGCGCCGCCTTGACCCGCTGGGAGATAGGCGCGGTCGCGGGCGTCTGCGCCTGGCTGGCTGAGTCCTTCGATGAGTTTGCCTGGGGACCCAATACCGGACTGCCACGCGACCTGCTCTATTTCTCCGCTTTTTTTTTGCATGGGCCTCTTCATGCACGAGGTGACGCGCAGCCGGAAGCTTTCCGCCCGACACATGCGGCAGATCGAAGGCGAGATGACGGCACGAAGGGATGCGGAGGAGCAACTGAAAGTGCTCGTGGATAGCAGCCCCGCGGCCATCATCACCACCAGTTCCGACGGAACGGTCCTGCTCGCCAACGACGCCGCGAATCGCCTTTTCGGACTTGAACCCGGCACGCTTCCCGGCTTGCCCATCCGCAATTACCTGCCGTCGCTGATTAACGTGCCCGCCCTGGATTGCAACCGCCAGGCTTTTCGCACGGCTATGCAATGCCGCGGGCGCAGAGCGGATGGGGAGGTCTTCCAGGCGGACGTCTGGTTCTCCACCTATGTAACCAGTGCCGGACCACGGCTGGCGGCCATGGTGCTGGATACCTCCGAAGAGCTAAGGACGCACGAGGAATCCGCTTTTCATCAAATGCTGACCAGTTCGCGCATCCTGGTGGCCGCTGTTTCGCATGAAGTGCGCAACGTATGCGGGGCCATTGCGCTGGTCCATGAAAATCTGGCGCGTAGCGGCAAACTGAAAGAAAATAAAGACTTTGAGAGCTCTGGGCACGCTGGTTTTGGCGCTGGAACGGATTGCCGCAATGGACCTGCGGCAGACAGCGAGCCATGCCGCCACGGCCGAGGTGCCGTCCTTGCTTGACGAGTTGCGCATCGTCATCGAGTCTTCTCTGCGCGAGAGCGGAGTGACCAGCCGGTGGGAGATAGAAGACGATCTGCCCACCGTGTGGGCGGACCGTCAAAGCCTGATGCAGGTCTTCCTCAACCTGACCAAAAACAGTGAGCGCGCCATGGAGGAACAAGAGCGGAAGGAATTGACTGTGAGCGCCCGGCGCGAGGGCTTGGGGGTCGCCATTCGTTTCCGCGATACCGGCGGCGGCGTCGCCCACCCGGAGCGCCTCTTCCATCCCTTTCAGCAGGATGCCCAATCGACCGGGCTGGGCCTTTATCTCTCGCGCGCTTTGATGCGCAGCTTTAAAGGTGACCTGCATTACGAACCGCAAACCGGGGGCTCGACTTTTGTCGTGGAGTTGTCACCCGCTGTACGGGAAATCAAGAATGATAGCTATGAGCAGCGAAATTCGACTATTGCTGATCGACGATCACAGCCTGTTCCGCGAGAGCCTGAGCCGGCTGCTTCAGACCGAGCCTGACTTCCAGATCGTGGCCACCTGCGCCTCCGCGAGCGAGGCGTTCGCGTTGCCCCGTCTGGAGGAGGTCAACGTGGTGCTGTTGGATTACGATCTCGGTCCTGAGCAGGGAACACTGTTCCTCGACCGGGCACGCAGTGCCCGTTTTCCCGGCCGCATTTTAATGGTGACCGCCGGCATGAGCGATTCGGTGATGCTGCGGATGCTGGAGAACGGCGCTTCCGGCATCTTTCTCAAACACAGTCCCCCGAGCCGCCTGGTCGAGGCCATCCGCAAGGTCTTTGCCGGCGAAGTCTGGCTCGACCCCGCGGTGACCCGCTCCATCATTGCCGCGGCCACCGGCAACACGGCCGCGCCCCGCCGTGCGCAAGGCTTGACGCAGCGTGAGCAGGCGGTGCTCAAGGGGGTATTCGAAGGGCTCACCAATAAGGAAATTGGCGCCCGCTTGGAGATCTCAGAGAGCTCGGTCAAAGCGGTACTGCAACAGCTTTTCGAGAAGACCGGCGTGCGCACCCGTAGCCAACTGGTGCGCATTGCCCTGGAAAAACACTCCGAGGAGTGGCTGACAAATCCTACCTGAGCGGGAAATGCCTGTGGATGCTGGAGGTCACCTTTGGGACGCAATCGTGGTGGGAGCAGGACCCGCCGGTTGCGCGGCAGCCTATGATCTGGCGGCCGCGGGCCGATCCGTACTGCTACTCGACAAGAAGGACTTCCCGCGCGCAAAAGCATGTGCCGGCGGTTTGACGAGCAAGGCGGTGAAGGCGCTCCGATACTCGATTGACCCGGTGGTGAGAAAGGTGATCGGGCGGGTCCGGCTGGAGGGCGAAAGCCCTCCTCCTCGCCCGCCAGCGCTGTTCTGCTGAAGAACCGCCAGCCCATCTGCGTGATGACGGTGCGGGCCGAGTTGGATGAATACTGCCTGCGCAAAACGATGGCGGCGGGAGCCTGTCTGAGAAAGATTGAGGGCGTGCGGCAGATTCTGCGCGACGGCGATCAGGTTCATCTGCTAACCGCGGGCGCCCATTTCGGGCGCCGCTTTCTGGTCGGCGCCGATGGCGCCAGCGGCCAGGTACGGCGGCTGTGCGCGGTCGGCTCCTGGTTTTCCCAGGGCTTTGCGCTGGAGGTCCAGACAGCGGTGCCGCGGGAGGAGCCTGATCTTACCTTTGATTTTGCCTCCGTCAGCAATGGATACGCATGGATCTTTCCCAAGGCCGACCATCTCAACGTAGGCCTTTATTCGCCTTCCTCCGCGGCCAGCCTGACGCGGAGCCGGCTTCTGAGCTATGTAAAGAACAGGCTGGGCACCGATGTCCTGCATAGTGTGACCGGGCAATATCTGGGATCGGTGCCGGTGAGAGTCCAGCCGAATATATTCAGCCGGATTTACGTGATCGCGTTTTCCTGGTGGGAGACGCCGGCGGCTTCGCCGATCCCCTCACGGGCGAGGGAATCTACGGCGCGTTGGTCAGCGGACAGGCGGCAGCAAAGGCGATCCTGGCGGAACTGCAGGGAGAGAGTACCGCCGCTGAGGCATTTGCCGGCCATCTCACCGGCTACCGTCAGACGCTACGCTTTTCTTCGCGCGCAGCAGCGGCTTTCTATGCCAATCCAGCCCGCGGATTCCGCGCCATGCGCCTACCCTTCGTGCGCCGATCCCTGGTCAAAACCTACACCCATGGACTGAACGTCAAGAGCCTGGCCATGCGCATCGCCCTTGCCCATTGCTGACGGTAGCAGTGATGGTTACATATGCGGGACAACGGTGCGCTCGGCAACAGCTAATTTGGGCAGATCTGACTTTCAACAGTCCCTTCGGGAAGTACACTTAGGTCCGCAGTGTCAACATTTATGGATTCATATCAGGCATGAAAGAAGCTGTAGAGCAACACAGTGAGAACGATGCTGCTGACCACGATATAGATCTTGTCCTTCTGAGCTGCGAAACCATAGACGCAATACGCGACCCTCATGATCGGGGTCGCGACCAGTAGCAGAATGCCCAAGCGGATGATGCTACGACTGTCCAGATGGCCGCCGACCAGTAGCGGCGGGATTCGGTCAGCGGGGCTGGCAATTCCGTGAAAATGGCGATAATCCGGCGTCACTCCATGGGCCTGCAATATATAGAGAAACCCGCCAACAAACACCACGATGGCAGCCAGGCTGACGCCTGCGCGCAGCATTTGGCTGATGGCAATTTCCATTTTCAGATCGGCTTCCGACGCCATCGGCTCACAACCTTCCCGTAGCGCCGCTGTAGATCATCTCGACGCCCAGCGCGACGATGACTACGGCAAAGACCACCCTGAGGATTGGTACACGGATCCTGACCAGCAAGCGCGCCCCTGCAAGCGAACCAGCCAGGACGCCAAGCATCACCGGCGCTGCCAGACCTGGGGCGACATAGCCCCGGCCAAGATAAATACCGGCGCTCGCCGCCGCGGTCACACCGATCATGAAGTTGCTGGTTGTGGTGGAGACTTTGAAGGGCAGTTTCATGGCGTGATCCATGGCCAGAACTTTGACCGCCCCGGAGCCAATGCCGAGAAGACCGGAGAGAATCCCGGCGATAAACATGATGCCAAAGCCTGCGGGAACATTCTGCGCGACGTATGCCTCGCGGCCGCTCGCCGTCGGATAATCTCCACTCAGCTTCAGCTTCTCGGCCAGCACATTCTGCTTGCGCGGCCTCTCATTTTGCTTATGGCGGAATGAACTCCAGGCAGAGTAAAGCAACGTAAAGCCAAAAATAATAGCGATGGCGTGGTTGGAGATGCGCGCAGTCAGATAAGCGCCAACCACGGCTCCCACCGTGGTTGCCACCTCCAGAAACATTCCGATGCGGACGTTGGAGAAGCCTTCCCGGACATACGAGACAGCCGCACCCGAAGAAGTGGCGATGACCGAAACCAGCGAAGCACCAATGGCGTAGCGAAGATCGATATGGAAGAGAAGAGCCAGCGCGGGGACAATGACCACGCCTCCACCAAGACCAGTCAGGGCGCCGAGCAGTCCGGCGAGGACCGACATCAACAACACTGCGCACGTAAACTCGATCAAGCCCATCTGCCCTTTCAAGCATCCCACTCAGGAGTGGCGCGGATCAGCCTGATTTTTCGCTTTCGTCGCCAGTCCTAGTGTGTATCAGGGTTTCGCGTAAAAACAGACAAAATTTTGGAAGGTTCCATGAGTCGACAGATTCTTAACGGTTGGAAAGAAATCTCCAACCACATTGAGCGCGGCGTGCGCACAGCTCAACGTTGGGAAGTTCGTCTGGGAATGCCGGTTCACCGCCCGGCCTTGAAAGATAGAAGCGCAGTGGTCGCGTTTACCGACGAGCTCGACCGTTGGCTCTCACGTACCGCACCGGACACCCTGGACGCGAATAGTGAAGGAAGCGACAGAGACCCTCATACGGGTGCACCACAACCTGAGCACCCTGGCGTGGCACACCTCAGAACTCGCGTCGCAGACCAGAGCCTTGCAGGAGCAACTGAAGCGATCACTCGAGATCCAGCACAACCGGATCGCATCCAGAATGCACGCCCGCCCCGCCGCGGCCTCTAGCCCAAACCTGGTTGCGACGCTGCCATTCCAACCCAGGAACAACCCTCGACGTCCGCTGCAAATCCCCTAAACGAAAGAATGGTGATTACCAGAAAATGCCCACAGTAACCAATCCATGGTGACTGTAGGGCGTTCCACCCCCGCTGCACGTTGGTGATGAGGGAAAACCCTATCTTCGGTTTAGGACGTCTAGTATTTTGGGGTGGATTCTTACGCTTACCTCACGAACCCGACGCAACCTGGAGCAGAAACATGCAACCGTTGTCAACGGATGACGATGGCCTCGTCGAGGAGCGCGCGCCGGCGGCTCTCGAATTAGTCAATGAACGATTGGAAAAAGCGATTGAACAGCTCCGCTTGGCCAACAAGGCACTCGAAGTCACAGGCCATGAACTCGGCACGTTGAACAATCAGCTGGAGATGATGCATGAAGAGATGGAGAAGCTCAGCCAGGAAGTGGTGCGGCTGAGAGATGGCTATGCCCACGCCCTCAACCACCTGCCATACCCTGTAGTACTGGCGGATAAAGAGGGCAAGATCGAGGCTTGGAATACTGCTGCACAAAAGCTATTCCACCTGTCACTCGATGCTTGGGTGGGTATCGATTTGTCTGAATTTCCAGTGCAACCTTCCTTGGGGCGGGCACTGCGCAAGAAACATCGGGCAGTGGTGGAAGGTGGAGCGGCATCGATGCTGAGTAACCAACTGGTGCATGTGAAGCGCGCCATCCATCGCATGGATGTGCATTTCACTTCGCTTAGCCGGGAGCGATCAAGTCACGGCGTCCTGGTGACGTTCGTGACCTCGCCCGTGCGCGACGAGGTGGTCTCTGTGTGGGAACGGAACGAGGTAGACAGCGCCGCCAGCTGAGGACCGCGGTAAACGCCTCCATCACAGTTTCGTATTCAGGAAGGTCGCAAAAAGCAATTGGGCGGCTTCTCCTTAAGAAAAGCCGCCCAATTGCCCCTTCCTTGTGCAGCCAGAAGCGAAAATAGCCTTAGTAAACGGATGCCCCGCCCACGGATGCAAGGTCCGCTTGGCCGGCAGCATGGGAACGCTGCGGAGACCCCGGATTTCCTGTACGAGGCCCCATCCGGCAGCCGCGTGTGCGGCTTTCTTTAACGGAAAGCCGCATGAAGTTCGTTGGTTTCGCCGGACCCCACAGGAAATCCGGGGGACAAGACCGACTCGTAGATCTGGATCATCTGCGCGTAGTTCTCTTCCCCGGTATATTTGGTCTCATATTCCCTTCGGGCTTGCGCTCGCATCAACGCAACCTCCGCGGGATGGGCGCGCAGCCAACGCACCTTCTCCACCAGGTCGCTTGCGTTCCCAGGCTCAAAGTGCAGCCCGGTTCGCAGATGATCGACGACTGACGACATGCTTCCCAGGTTGCTGGCAATCACCGGCAAGCCCACGGCGAAGGCTTCGGCCAGGATCATAGGGAAGCCCTCATACCACGTCGAGGGCAGTATGAGCATCGACGCATCCTTCATCCGCTGCAGGATGTCCGCTCGCGGAAGCCATTTCAGCCAGGTCACACCTTCCATTTCACGGCTGGCCTTTTCCACCTCTACCGCCGACGGACCGTCACCCGCAATTTGCAATGGCAGCTCATGGCCAATTTGCTGCCAGGCTTCCAGCATCGTGCTGATTCCCTTCTCCGGCGTCAATCGTCCCACAAACAAGGCGTAGTTGCCCTGGCCCTCACCGCGCCCGGGATCAGTCTGCAGAAAATTAGGCTTGACCAGGATCTTCTCCGCGGGAAAGCCCCCCTCGATGAACTTGTCGCGCGCGAAATCGGTCAGGGCAATGTAGGCGGATACGGTTTTGCTATAGGTCTGCTTTATAGTTGTGCGTCGCCAGCATCGCGGCCCCCGCCGCCGTAGCTAGCCTGCTGCCGCGATAACAGGCATGCACCACACCTGGCCAGGGAATGCTCTTGGTCACGCACTTCTCGCATACATGTCCATCGCGGAAGAGAGTGCCCGCGGGACAGAGGAGACGGTAATTGTGCAGTGTTTGTACGACTGGAATTCCTTCCCGGTTGGCCGCGTAGTAGACAGCGGGAGAAATTACCGGGAAAGTATTATGGACGTGAACGATGTCGGGCTTTTCCAGGCGCATCAGCGTCGCGAAGCTCCTGATGGATTTTCTTATTGAAAATGGTGTTCCCGAGCAGGACTAGGGGGTTCATGCCGGTCACCTGATCGTTGCTCGCCTGGTACAGAATCACGTCATGGCCATGCGAGCGCAACAGATCGGCCTCCTGGGCGAAGACCTGATCTTCACCTCCTGGCAACTGGTACGAGTTGTGCACCGAAAGAATCTTCATAACGTACCCTGCTTGCCACGAACGGCGCGATTCACCATCTGCTTCCATACACTCTGGGTGAGCAAGAGATCGACCGCGCGCTGGAAGAGCGGCCGGGGCAGACGGTTGGAGTAGCGCCAGAACCGATCCATTTTCGAATTCTCTCGCAGGCCGTAACGGCACAGATCGCTGTATGCGCGATGCACCGCCGGATCGTTGTTCAGGCGATGCCGGATGTAGTTCATCTTGAGATAAAGTGCGTTGCGGTCGACGGCCGGAAAGGACGCCGCGAGCTGTGCATCGACGCTCTTCAGGTAGCGCTCTTGCTCCAGCCAGAGCGATTCCATGATTTTTAGCTCCCGCTCCAGGCGGCGCGCTGTGATGCGCGTAGAGTTCTGGTCATTCTGCCCGTGCAATCGCCAACGGGCCAAAGGCTCGTCCACCGCGCACAGTTCTGTCATCAGCGGAGCCAGCCGGTGAATCATCTGCTCGGCGTAACCGGTGTATTCCACTGGAATGGGGAATATCTGTTCGGCTATTTCACGGCGTAGCGCCAGGTTGGTCGTGGGCGGCAGGCCCATCAGGATACCGGCATTATCGTAAGTACACTGCGCGCAGTCTCCGCTGGGAAGAGCGCTCAACAAAGGGTACATTCCACGTTGACGTTTCTGGTTGTCGACCAGGCTGGCGCGATGGATGGCAAAGCCGGCCCGCGGGTGAGACCGAAAGGCGTTCACTACGGCTTCCACCTTACCAGGCAGGAAGGTATCATCCGCATCCAGCAGACAGATCACGTCTCCGGTAGAGTTCCGGTAGGCGGCATTCAGGTTGGCGGCCATGCCGCCGTGGGGATTGCGCAGCAACCGTATGCCATGGCCGCGGCTCACATAGGATTCCACCACCTCGCAGGAATTGTCGTGCGAGGCGTCATCGCTGACGATGATTTCGGCCGGCGGGTACGTCTGCGCGAGAGCGCTGTCAATGGCTTGGCCGACGTAGGCCCCGTAGTTAAAGCAGGTGATCAGGACGGAGACCGAGGGATTCTGCGGAAAACTCTTCAGGGCCAACGGAACGAGCTTGCTCAGGCTTGCGCCCGGCGCCGTTCTGTCGTGTGGTGCGGTTTCAAGTGCCATGCCCGTATTTCCCCTCCCGTACATCCTCGCAGATCCTTCGGCTGCCCTCAATTACTCGCAGGCGTTAGACCGGGCATTGTTGCAGATAAAAGGCACGCCAGGCATCCACAAAGTGCTCTTCAGAGCATGCAGACGCCGCCAGGCGAGCTCGTTGACCCATGGCGCGCCGATCGGCCGGGCTAAGCGCCAGAACGCGCTGCAGGCCCTCTCTCACCCCAGCAACCGTAGTTTCAATCAGAAAGCCGTTGTCGCCATCCTGAAGCAGATCTTCCACCCCGTAGAGCTGAGAGACCACAATAGGAAGCCCGGAGGCGGCCGCCTCATACGTTACCAAAGAAAACGTCTCGTAAAGCGATGGAAACACGAAGACATCCGAGCTCCACAGGTAGGGCCGGACATCGGACTGCATACCCACAAATTTGACCCGGTTACCAAGCTGATCCCTTACGGCCGGCCCACCGAAGCGCGCGATCAGATCAGCTTCGCCGCCCACGACGATCAGTTTGACCCGCTCCATCCCCTCCGTGCACAGCGCCTGGAGCAACAGTGGCAGTCCCTTGCGTTCAAATTGTCCCAGGGCAACAAACAGGGCCACTAGATCCTGGTCTTCGATGCCCAGACCGTGACGAAATGCCAAGCGATCAAACTCACCCGGCATTTGCAGGCGCGGCAAGCTGATGGGATTGGGCAGCACGGTCAGCTTGTTCTCGATATAGGGAAACTCCGCTCGCAATTCCCTCGCCAGGCCGCGCGATGGAACCACTACCTGTTTCGCTCGCGGATAGGTAAAGCTTTCCATCCACGCGTGGAGCTTATGGTCGAGCCAGCGGAACCAACCGCGCAAACCTTTGGCGCCGGACTTGCTCCAATGATGCTTGAGGTACATGCGATGGCAAAAGTGCGAGTACAGCAGGTCGCCAAAAGAAAGGTTGCTCTCCAACGCCTGAACCAGATCGAACTTAGCGCCGCCGCGGAGGCGGTAGAGCAGGTAACAGAGGGGGGCCATGAAGTGATAAACGACAAAGAGCAACGCCAGCGGGCGCTTAGGCGACGGCACGCGCACGAACTGAATCTTTTCCGGGCAGGGATTTTCGAACTCGACCGCAAAAACGGTAAAGTCATGCTCCGCCGCAAGCGCGCGGAGCATGGCCAGATGGCAGCTCCCAATCGGGTTGTTGCGCGTTATCTTGAAGTCGAAGACGGCGATGCGCACGCGGAGTTTCCTTTGCAGCTTCTATCGGTTACTGGTCGGTAATTCATAACTGTGTGGATAAGGTTTCTTTGCAGCTTGCGGAAAACCTTCATATTTTTATCAGGGCACGACTTGGTAGGACGCCCAGGACTGCGTCCTGGGATATTCTCAGCCGTCCCTGCGGGACTCAATTCGGAACCGTCGGTTTTCACGCGGAGTCTTTAGCCCTGCGCCCTTTCTCTGCCACGTAGCCACACCCCGAAATACCTCTCAAGCCATCTTGACTAACGAAAGCCGGCCCGGACGAGGCACCTTGCTGACAATCTTCTTGGCGATCTCGAGCGAAGCCGTGGCTGCAGGGGAAGGAGCATTGCAGACATGCAAGGAGTTCTTGCCTTCCACCAGCAGGAAGTCGTCAACCATGCTGCCATCGCGCAGCAGGGCTTGCGCCCGCACACCGCTCTTGCTCGGAATCAGGTCATCGGCTTGCACCTCGGGCACCATCCGCTGCAGGCTTCGGGTAAATGCGGCCTTGCTCCAGGAGCGATACATCTCCTGAAACCCCTCGCGGTAATAGCGCGAGGAAAGCTTCCAGAAACCAGGATAGGTCATAACCTCGGAGAGATCGCGCCAGCTGAAGTCTGACTTGCGATACCCCTCGCGCTTCATACTCAACACCGCGTTAGGCCCGGCGTGGATGCTTCCATCGATCATCCGCGTAAAGTGTACGCCGAGGAATGGAAAGGCCGGATTCGGGACTGGGTAAATGAGATGACGTACCAGGTGGCGTCGCTCGGGCTTGAGCTCGAAGTACTCGCCCCGGAAGGGAACGATCATGGCTTTCGGTTCCACACCGCCCAGCCGCGCCACACGGTCGCTGTGCAGACCAGCGCAGTTGATCAGAAAGCGCGTCTCCAGCGCGCCCCATGAGGTCTCCAGCAGGTGACCCAGCGGAGTGGGCACAACCTGGAGCACTTCCGTGCCCACCTTCAGTTCCCCTCCCTGTTGCTGTATCTCGTGCACCAACGCGTGGCATACCTGCCGGTAATCGACAATTCCGGTGGTGGGAACACGAATCGCAGCAATGCAGGAAACATGCGGCTCCACTTCTTTTACTTCTTCCGGGTGCAGCCGCATCGCCGGTACGCCATTCTCTAATGCGCGCTCGACCAGGGCATCGAGCTGAGGAATCTCGTCCGGCCTGGTGGCCACGATCAATTTGCCGCACACCTCGAACGGAACACCATACTCATAGCAAAAGGCGCGCAGGGACTGATTCCCCGCCTGCGCCATCTGTGCCTTCAGGCTCCCTGGCTGGTAATAAATGCCGGAATGAATGACGCCGCTATTCCGGCCCGTCTGGTGCTGGGCAAAACCAACTTCTTTTTCCACTAGAAGAATGCGCGCGAAAGGATAACGGCGGCCAAGAGCGGCGCCGGTCGCCAGACCAACAATTCCTCCACCGATTATCGCGAAATCATACATACATTGCCTTTTGAAGCCTCTGCTCGTTGGCAGGCTGGATTGAAATCAAACCGAGACACAACCTCGGCAGAGAGGCCCATTTTTTCGAAATCGGCTTCCCGTTCGCCCGGATTTCCTGTTGACCTCGGGGGCGTTGGCGAGCCTCATGCGGCTTTCCTCACTGAAAGCCGCACACGCAGTCATGGATGAAGCAACGTACAGGAAATCCGGGTCGGATGACAAAGTGGAGGCTAGTTCATCCGCATACGGTTGGTAACATAAATGGAAGGACAAACAGCAGGTCCTTCACTGGTCAGAGGGCATATCTCCGCACCCCCGCTCCATAAGTGGGCTGTGACAAAGAAGCGTGGACGAGGTATGGAGGGAAATCAGGCGGCGGGGCAGTCTCTATTGCAATCGCACAAACGACGGTGGTCGCTTTGGCTCTCTTTCAGGCAGCCTTTCACGACTATGCTGAAGAGCGAGGCGGCAAATTCTTTGCGCCTTCGCTGAATGCAATTCTGCTTAAATACCTCTATTCGACGACCCCCTTCTGCACCACAGACTCCGGCTCAGTCAACAGGAATTCAATCGGCGCTTCCTCATGGTCCATCCCCGAGACGACAGCCAGATCGCTCATGCTTGGCGCCCGGCCCGCTACGGCGCCCGTCAGCGCAAAAGGATTCAACCCGGCTCGCCACAATACGAAGATGAAGGCAACCAGGGTATACCCCTGCGAAATCACGGCCGCCCATGCGATACCAACCGCCGCCATCCTGGGAACCAGCAGGAAAGCAACCAGCGATGCCCAGCCCGCCGGCGCTGTAGTTGACAAAGTTGAACTGGGTGTCCAGCTGATTAGGCAGCAGCAACTGGAAGATCATCACGGTGGTCAGTGCAATCATCGGGATCCACATGGAAAAGACGCGCAACACCGGCACCGAATCCCGGAATGCAGGTCCCAGCACAAAGCGCACCAGCAACGGAGCTCCCAGATAGATAGCCAGGCCGAAGATCATGCCCAACCCGCCGAGAAGAAGCAGGCTGTACTTCACCGTCTTCATCGCTTTCCCGGGGCTATCCTGCATCTGCTTGGTCAACCTCGGGTAGAGGGCCTGATTCACCGGCCACATCCCTTGTTGGAAGACCCGCGTGATCCGTTCTGCGCCGGCGTACTCACCCAACGCGGCTACCGGCGCCACCGAACCCAGGATCAACCGGTTGGCCGAACCACAGATACTCTGCACCGCGCGAAATAAGAACATCGAGGTGCCCAGCCGGAGTGAATCCCACACCGACGCGAGGAGTAGGCCACTGAAAACCTACTTCCCTATAAGCCAGGACGACCGTGACTCCATGAGCCACCACGCAGCCGACACACTGGGCCGCCATCACCTTCCATCCATCGGAGGGCTTATGGACCAGCACGAAAATGCTCAGCGTAGCAAGAACCTTGCCTCCGATTTCCAGCATGCTGGCCAGGCGCATACGCTCCAGACCCTGGAAATACCAGAGCATATTGATACCCTGGCAGACGCCCCAAATGGTGCTGGCCCAAAACAGCGCCAGTGACGGAGCGATGTGGTGGGTAAAGCGCCGGGAGAAGACCGCTCCCGCGATACATAAAACAGCCAGCAGAAATTTGGCGCCTAACACCCCGGAGATCAGCGCGGAGAGATGTTTCGGCTCGTTCCGGTGGCGCGAAGTATCTCGGGCTGCCGAGATGTCGAAGCCATACTCCACCACGCTCGCGATCACCTCTCCGATCGCTTGCGCAAAAACCACCACGCCCCACCCCGAAGGGCCAAGGACGCGCGCCAGATAGGGAAATGTAAGCAGAGGCAGCGCGTAGGTACAAGCCTGCACCCCATACAAGCGCGATTACATTGTGTACAACGCCGCTGCGCAGCAGCTTTCTTGGATTCAGCTTCAGGGAGGAGGTCTGGCCCGGCGAGCCCGGTGACTTCATGTCCCGCTTCCCACTCCCACCGTGGTGGTGCGATAGTTTCTCCCTGGGCTCATCATGGCATCCGACCAGGTTTTCCAAGGTGCCTGACCGGTTTCCCATAGACTCTCCAGGTATCTCTTCTCGCGTATGGTATCCATGCACTGCCAGAAAGCGCTGTGGCGATAGGCCATGAGTTGGCCGGCAGCCGCCAACCGTTCCAGCGGTTCTTTTTCGAAGTGGGTGCCATCGCCGTCGATAAAATCAAGTACCTCTGGCTCCAACACAAAAAATGCGCCGTTGATCCAGCCTTCCTTGGTCTGCGGCTGGCTTGAGACCTCAACGATCCTGTCGTCTTCCAATTCCAAATGCCCGAATCTTGCCGTCGGTCGAACCGCAGTCAGCGTAGCCAGTTTTCCATGTGAGCGGTGGAACGCCAGCAAGTCGCGGAGGTTGATATCGGCGACGCCATCACCCCAGGCGAGCATGAAAGTCTCGCTGCCAAGATAGGGAGCCAGCCTCTTGATCCGCCCACCCGTCTCCGTCTTCATGCCGGTATCGACTAACTCCACCATCCAGTCGGGAACCGCTCCGCCATTCATCCTCACCCTTCCCGTTTTCAGCGACACGCTCAGATCCCGGTTGAGTGAGCAGTAATCCAGCATGTACTTTTTGATGACTTCGCCCTTATGTCCCAGGGCGATCACGAACTCTTCGTGACCGTAGTGTGCGTAGTGCATCAGGATGTGCCAGAGAATTGGTTTGCCGCCAATCTCGACCATCGTTTTTGGTTTGAGTTCTGTGTCCTCCGCAAGGCAGGAACCAATGGTTCCGGCAAGAATGGCGACTTTCATATAGATTCTCCTCCGCGCGGGTTGAGATCGAGCGAGCCCAGAGGTGCGGGTTTGGCCACTGTTGCATGCCGGTTCTGCAGGTTGGACAAGGCCCAGCGCACGATCGCGCCATAGCATCTGAGCCGCTGACCTCTACTCAGCGGAGAGCGGGCTACGGAACGAGCGAACTCCTTGGCCGCGTTCCATTCCGGAAAGACAGGTTTGCGGCTTTGTTCCCACTGAGCCGAGACGGCCGGTACCGTGTGCTTGGTACAGATAGACAAATGCTCCGGCACTTCGTAGAAGCGTCCCAGCAGTCCCAGCTGCAACAGAAGCACACGGTCACTGTGTGCATACCTGCCCCGGGGCGGAAGCTTACGCAGCGCATCGAGACGGATCAGACCGGAGATGGGATAACCGCCGTGGCTCTTTAAGCAGCAGGTCTCGTGCACGTACTACCGGATCGAGTGAGCTGGTGCGTAAGCGTTCATCATCGCTTTCGACGAATTGCCCACTCTCGTCGATGCACCGCGTCAGCGTGTGGGCGACGACCAGCGAATCATCTGCTTCCAAAGCATCGATACAAAGGCGCAGATAGTCGGGCTGAATCATGTCGTCATGCGTCGCCCATTTGAAGTACTTGCCGATGGCCTTGAAATAAACATCCCTCAGGTTCCAACCGGCACTCATCTTGTGTTCCGCGCGGTAATACCGAATGCGGGAATCCTGGGCTGCAAACCGGCGGCAGATCTCCCCGCTGCCATCCGTAGAGCAATTGTCGGAGATGATAAGTTCAAAATCCCGGAACGTCTGATTCAGAATGGATTCGATGGCGGCTTCCAGAAAACGATCTCCGTTGTAAAGGAATAGTCCAATACTAAGGAGAGGCGCGGTGCTCATGGATTCATTGCTCCAATCTGGCATGCGAGGCAACGCACGGGAAGGGGAAGAACGAGGAAATGCAACGCCACCACGATTCGAGGGGTCGCTTTGCATCGGTGACCGCGTGATTGTGTATGACCTATGACGCGCTGGGTGCCCCGATTTCCTGTACGTGGCTCCATCCCACGAGTGCGTGTGCAGCTTTCATTAAGGAAAGCCGCATGAAGTTCGCAAACGCCGGCAAGCTCCACAGGAAATCCGGGAATGCCCCTGGTCTCGATCGTGAGATCCGGGATGTACTTCCCCCCAACGGTCACAGGACTAGGCCAGTTTTCTTATCCGGGAAACCAATTGTTTGATCCAACTTTGCCGAATCAGGAGATTGACGGCAAAATCAAAAACCCGGTGGGGCAGGTAAATCGAGATCTTCCAAAACCATACATGCCTCGCGTCCGGCAAGGAGAGGACGCCACGTAGCGATCATAGTGCTGGCGAACGTCCGGATCGCGGGCAAGCTTGGCTTGGATATACTTCGTGAAGGCGAAGTACGGATGCTGGCTAAACGGCTGAAAAGCCTCGGATAGCCGAGGGTCCATGGATTCGAGGAAGCGCTTCTGGGCTCCGCCATAACGCCTCGCAGTAGTCCATCTCGCGTTGAAACGACGCTGCCGACACCCGGTCCAGCCCATAACTGTTTCCGCCGTGCAGACGATATTCCGACAAGGCCTCGTCTTCACGGGTCACATTTGTGATCAGCGGTGCCAGGCGAGTGATCAATTGATCGGGACAGCTTACCAACGGAACTTGCAGCGGCAGAGGAAACAGTCGCTGAGCCACATCCCGATGCAGGCTCAAGCCAGAAGTCGGAGGCATGAAGGGCAAGATGCCCCCATCGTGCAACAGACGCGTGCCATACCAGCCACGTGGTAAGGCGGCCGTCATCGGCCACACGCCCTGCCGGCGCAGGTCGGCGGTCATCCGGATCACACGATGCACCCCGAACCCCGCTTCAGGGTTTGCCTGAAAATCAGCCACAACCCGCTCGATCTTGTGCGGCAAGTAGCGATCGTCCGAGTCGAGCAGGGCAATAATCTCACCCCGGCTGGCCGCAAACGCCGCATTGAAGCCTGACGCCTGTCCACCATTCGTCTTGCGGATCAACTTCAGGCGCGGATCTTTCCGCTGATACTCCTCAATGACGCTGATTGAGTCATCGGTCGAACCGTCGTCACAGATGATGAGTTCAATGTTGGAATACGTCTGGTCAAGCGCGCTTTGAATCGATTCGCCGATGTAGCGGGCGTAGTTGTAGTTCGAAACGAGAATGGAAACAAGCGGCTCCGCCGATAAACGGCGGAGCTCAATAGGATATAGCCCGGTGAGAGTTTCAGATTCCAAAATGGCCATAAGGTTTGGGTAAGACAACACCGCACTTGGGTGGGAACTACTTTCAGCCGTCGTCCGGAACCCTGCTCTGCTGATAAATCCCGGCGTATTCAGCGCACCACTCAATATGCTCCGACTCCCTTCACCACCAAACCAGGGGTGGCCAGAATAATTTTAATGTCCAGCAGCAGCGACCATTCGCGAATGTATTGCAAATCGAGTCGCACCATCTCTTCAAAAGGAAGTTCGCTGCGCCCGTTCACCTGCCACAGGCCGGTGATGCCCGGATAAACAGCAGATCTTCCCTCGGACCAGTCCGCGTATTCGCGGCTCATCCCATCCGGCCCCAGATCGCCGGCCGGCAAAGGCCTCGGACCGACCAGGCTCATCTCCCCGCGCAACACATTGATCAACTGTGGCAGCTCATCCAGGCTGTAGCGACGAATGAAACGGCCGATCGGAGTCACCCGCGGATCCTGTTTGATCTTGAAAATATGGCCTTGCTTTTCATTTGCGTGGGCCACATGCGTACGATCCATTGCCGTATACATCGACCGGAATTTGAGAAACATGAAATGGCGTCCGCCCCGGCCTACGCGTGGCGCCTTGTACAGAATGGGTCCGTCGGAGGTGAACTTCACGAAGGCTGCGATGACCAACATGGTCGGCGCCAGAAATATGAGCGCCAAAGTGGATGCGAAGATGTCAAAGCCCCGCTTGACGATCTCCTGGCCCCTGCTGAACGCCAACGGCCGCAATTCAACCAGCGGCAATCCATATTGGGTGATCACATTGACCCGGCCCGGTTCGGGGGCAAAGTCCACTGTGCAATTGACGATCACACCCATGCGCTTGAAGACCTTGTTGCATTCGTCCAGTTCACCACGCGAAATCGACCCATTCAAAAGAATGATGCGATTCAGGTGTTCGCGATTGATCAGCTCGGCTAACTGGGCCGTGGTCCCCAGAACCGGCAAGGGAAGTGAAAGACCCGTGGTGGTATGGCCTTCGGGGAGGATGAGGCCCTTTGATTACGTTGGCCACGTTGGCCGAGTTCATGAGGTCGACCAGGCGCCCCGCATGGGAGCCGTCTCCCAGTAGCGCTGCGCGGACGGGCGATGGCCAGTGCCGCTCAGCCACCATGGTCGCGAACACGCTGATGCACCTTGCCAGGCCTAAGCTAACAAAGACCAGAGGCGCGAAAATCATGAAAAACGACCGCGATACATTGGCTCCCAGTTGGCGGGAGAAGAAAGTGACGATGACGATGTTGCAGCTGGCCAGCAGCGCGCCTTCGGCTGCGTTCACTACGCAGTTCCAAAGCCGGACCCGGCCCTCCACACGATAGAACCGGAGCCGCCATGCCATGATGATCCACAAGACCAGGATCATCATCAGCGATGGCGCCCAGATCGAAGCGTATGTCCAGTTAAGGTGTCGCGTGGCCAAGGGGTTTAGCAACACCCGCATCTGAATCGTACAGGTCCAGGCAACCGAGACCGCTAGAAGGTCTAGAACGAATTGCATGGTCTGATATAAGCGTAAATTCCGGACGTGCATGAGAACGGTTCTCCCCATACGCTTCCTGACGGAGCCAGTGAAGCGTTCCAGTTACCAAAGCAGTCAGAGCCTTTCTCCTGGCGATCTGGAGGATCAACCGGGGCTTGATGAGCCACCGTCGCCGGAGAAATGCACTAGGAGAGGGAACATCGGTACATCAAGACGCTCTTTGTAAAGTCACGAGACTCCACTCGGTGAAGCCAGCCTAACCCAACCCCATAAGATCCGATTGGATACAGCCTGTGCTTCCCTGCGACTCGAAATCGCTAGAAGTCTCGCCGTCGTCTTTGTTCCCCTTGCTATCTCGATGTCGGTCGATGCAGCCGCCGCTTCGCGGTGGGGGAAGGTCCGCGCCCGGAGCTGCTAACGAAACCATCTACTTCGTGGGCCAACTCGAGTTGCTTCTCAAATGGTCTCACATGTCTCCATGAGACCGGATGAAACTACGTTTAACTACGGCTTACGCCGGCGTAGCTGTTGTAACCGCTGACGTAGGACGGATCCTCGATGCGCATATCGCAGCCATTGAGAATGGTGCCAATGACCGGAGTGCCATCATCCGCCAGACGCTCTTTGGCTTCTCCCAACTGCTCCGGGCTGGTCTCGCCGGCGCGGCTGATCAGAATCACACCATCCGCATTGCGGCTCAGCAAGCGAGCGTCGGCCATACCCATCATCGGCGGAGAATCGATCAGTACGAAGTCATACTCCGACCGCGCCGTCTCGATCAGGCTGTCCAGATAGGTAGAGTGAAGCAGCTTGGAGATGTTGGCCGGCTCTGATCCGCCAGGCAGCACGGATAGTCCGGGTACAGGGCTGGTGCGGATCACGGAGTTCAACGTGATCGGCCCGGTCCCGCCATCGAGCAGCGCATCGCTCAAGCCGGTCGCGAACTGCAACCCGAAGAGCTTGCCCAGGCGCGGCCGCCGCAGATCGCCGTCTATCAGCAACACACGCCGTCCGATTTCCGCCAGGCTGATGCCAAGATTCGCCACCGTGGTTGTTTTGCCTGCCTTGGGGCGTGGGCTGGTTACCAGGATCACCCGCGGGCTCACTCCGTTCACCCGGCTGAGCAGAATCGAGGTGATCGCGGACCGGTATGCGTCCGCCATCATCGTCTCATCGTGGCAGTACTGCACCAAGTCCTTGTCCATGATGGCCGACTTGCCAATCGACAAGCTATTCTTCGATTCGGCAAGCGCCGTGGTTCCACTCAAATTGCGCAGCGTGAGCGGGATGCGCTCGCTGTTGCCAATGCGGGCCGACGGAATGACCGCCAGCTCAGGCACGTTGAGGTGCTTGACGCTCTGCCCCGGTGACCGCAGGCTGGCATCGTTGCGCTCGCGCAGCAGGATGTAGCACGTCGAGAAAGTGAGACCTAGGAGGAATCCCAAGGACAGGTTCAGTGCAAGACTCGGCCGGTATGGCGAGACAGCCACAGTCCCCGGACTAACTACGCGCACGTCGCTCGAGCGCAGGGCAGCGACGATGCTCGCTTCCTTCACTCTCTGCAACATCGATTGGTAAATGTCGCGGTTGGCGTCCACTTCCTTCTTCAGGATGTTGTAGTGAACCTCTTTCACTGACTGGTCGGAAACCACGCCCAGCTGCTGATGATATGCCTGGTTCAACAATTGCTTGCGTCGCTCGGTGGCCGAGTTCTGCACTCCCAATCGCTTGATGATATTGGCGCGCTGGTGGGCAGACTGTTGTTCCAGGTCGGCGATCTGCGCCTGCAGCTGCTGGATCTTATAGTTTTGTGGCGTCAGCGTAACACTCAGATCGGAAAGCTGGCGGCGCAGATCGGCCAGACGGGCGCGGTTGTCGCGCAGCGTCGGGTCATCCAGAACCTGGGGCATGGCTTCGGACGGATTGCTGTGCGAAACCTCCACCTGGGCCTGGCGTATCGGCCTCGTCTGCCTCAGCCTTGGCCAAATCGGTTTGAATCTCGCGCAGCTTATCGGCCGCGACACTCTCCTGCGACTCGCTGGGGATTACGATCCCCGTCTGCCGCGCGTAGTTTTGCAGATCGTTTTCCGAATCCTGCAGTTTCTTCCGCGCGTCGTTGAGCTGTGCTGTCAGGAACTTGTTGGTGTCCCCGGCGGAGTTGCCGCGGGCGTCCTGAGCCTGCTCGATAAACTGTTGCGTCAACGTGTTCGCCGTATCCGCAGTCAGCTGCGGTTCGGGACCCAGAACCGTCAACGAAATCAGATCCGAAGTTCCGTCGACCTTGACCTTGGCGTCGTCAAGCATCTTCAAGATCACGGCTTCGCCCTCAGCCGGAGTGGCCACGGCCGGTTCGCCGATCCATCCCCGCACCGTGCCGATCAGGCCATCGCCCGACGCGATGGCGCCGGGAACCTTGGGACCCAGCACCTGCGCCGTCCGATATATCACCGGTGGGCTCTTCAAGAGCTTGGTCTGGGTCTCGATGTATGCATCGCCAGTGAGCTGATTGGAGGTCGGATCGACTTCCTTGGTATTCATGAAGTCCTGGTTGATCCCCATGACTTCCAGAATGACTTCCGACTTGTAAACCTTGGGGCTGACCACCGTGTACAGCACGCTGAGCAGAAGCGTACCGCCAACTATGGCAGCCACCGCGTTGCGGTGGCGGCGAAGCAAGGCAGAGTAGTTGACCGCGGCCTCAGGCCGGGGCCGAGTTCCTGCTATCGGATGCGACAGCTCTATGGCGGTGCCGCGTCCGGCGTTCCGGCCTTCGGGTAAGCGAGGTCCAGGAATGATCTGCTGGGTCGGAGTCATCTTTTTTGTAGTCCTTTCGGATTTTGATCGGTTCCGCTTCTGGAACCGATCTCATGCACGCTGCAATTTGTTTGGGAAGTACGGCCCCCCGGTCAAGTCGGGGGTCTCGCTTGGGGCCTCGGAATGGGTGATAGTTAATTGATCGTTCTTAGCGCCAGATAGCCAGGCCTGTCCCAAGACCGATGGCCGTTGACAACCCAAGCGCTCCCGCCATCTTGCCGGTGCTGTTGGGGATGAAAAGGATGTCATCAGGGCGCATTTGAATGTCAGGAGCTTTGTTATGCATAATCTTGCTCACGTTCGCGGGAATCTGTTCCCGCTCGGCTCCGCCCGAGGCGCGCAAAACCCTCGCGTCGGAGAGCTTTGCGGTCTTGTCCCAGCCACCGGCCAAGGCAATTGCCTTCGATACCGACATGCTCTCGTCATCGGTAAGCACAAACCCGCCCGGCTTGGTGACGTTGCCCAGAACGTAAATCATCCGCGCACGGGGAACGGTCACCACATCGTGCGGCTTGATCAGGATGTTACCCTGCGGATCCTTGCCGTTCATGACCGCGCGTATATCTATGCGCGCAACGCTGTACTTGCCCGTCGGATCCGTGAAGGCGTCGGCGACCGGGATCGGGCCCTCGTTCAGATTACGGGTAATCTGCACCGTGTCCCCGGCATCAGGCCGCAGACCGCCGGCCATGCTGATCACTTCCATCAGGTTGCGATTGCCCCGCAGTTGCACCACGCCCGGGGTGGTGACATTGCCCGCTACCGACACCGGCTGGCTGTGGAATTCGTTCACCTGCACGGACACTTGCGGGTCCTTGAAATACTTCTTGTAGGCGGTGACCAGGTTGGCCTGCAATTGTTCCACCGTCAAGCCAGCCGCATGCACCGGCCCGATCATGGGCAAGGTGAGTGTTCCGTCGTTGTCGATCTGCACCGGCTTGTCCGGAATGTCGTCCGCGGCAAAGACCCGAACCGTGAGCAGATCTTCCGCCCCCAACAGATAGCTGGTCGAATCGGCTGTAGCCGGTGGTGGCGGCGGTGTGGGCACAGAGGCTGCCGTGAAAACTGCGGGCGGAGTACTGACCCGGCCGTCCGCGGCTACTACGCTCTGGGCTGAAACCGGAACCAGCATGATGCCCTCAAAGCAAAGAGACAACAAAATCAGTTTGGCTGGAGACTTGTGCATAAATTCACTCACCATAGGTACCTGGAATGCCGCCGAGAAATACCTCCGGCGGGGACGTGCTCGGGAAAGAGCGCCTTAGAGACGGGGATCGATAAAAAACTTAGGGTGCCAACCAATCTAGCCGGCAAAGGGGGACGTACCTGAGTGCGTACGCTACTACGGGAGAACCAAAAAACGGGGTAGACAGAAGTTATTCAAGATTTCACGAGCTTACCGCTAGGCCATCATCCGCTCCGCGACTACTGGAGCATAGGGCGAGACCCAGTCGGGATGTACTTCAACCAGTACTGAGCGGCGCAGTAAATTTACTGAAAGAATCAACCGCTGCGAACGCCGAACCTCAACCAGGATGCCGGTTAAGCCTGCCAGCGGCCCGCGCAAGATAGAGAACGAACCCGACTCTCCAACTTCGGTGTACGGCCAGGCTTCGAGCGGCACGTCTACGCTGACCGTCTGCTGCAACGCCTCAATCTCTGCCTTGTCCGCAGGCAGCGGGTTGGTGCCCGCTCGCACTACGTCGATCACACCGCTCGTCATCAGAACCGGCACAATCAACGACCGGCTCGTGGAGCAGAAAATGTAGCCAGGAAAGAGCGGCATCTCTACCACTTTGGTTCGATCTGCCCACTGCCGCTTGGACTTGTACAGGGGTAGAAACTCACTGAACCCCTTCTCCCGCAGAGCAATCGAAACCTGCTTCTCGTGTCTCGGCCGGACGCGGAAGGCAAACCATTCGTTCGACTCGTTTGACCCTGGATCGCGATACATGAGTATCTCCGTTACAAGAGTGAGCTTGTTTGCTGCAATTCCCTAAGGGATCTCACTTCGCTTCGAGGGGGGAACGATGCGAAACTTTGATTTTTCAAAACTTAAGATCAACCATTTACTCGGCCAGACGAGCTTCCGCCATCTGGGTTACAGCACTTGCTTTCAGGCTCTCGCCTGGAATATCTTCGGCTGTTCAAGTTCAGCGCGGACCAAGTTCCGTCGCTTAATTTTCTTGTCGCAAAACTTCCAGCTCGTTCAATCAAATGGTCCTATAGAGCCGGGCTAGTGTCAATACAATCTAAGCCCCAAGGCTGCGCCAACTTGCGACACACCCAAATCAGTGCCAAAAATGAATTTCAGTAACTTCATATTGGCACTAAAGTCACCTGAGGTAACACTCAAGGCTTCGCCATCTCAGTCACAGTGGCCGATTTTTTCAAATAAATTGTTTAGCCATGGTGAAGACATAAAAGACCACCATTAGGGGGATTAACGGCTGATTGACGGTTTTGGCGCAAAGCCTCGTCCATCGTTCCGGTCTTGAATGACTACACCTCGTAATCTAGCGGCATCAGTGCCCAGTGTCAATACTGTATAGTGCTGTGCATAACTCCAACGTGGGTTACTTTGGAATCCGGGAATCTACCTGCTTTGCAAGCGACTTGCACTGGCCCAACCCCCGGCAATGACATCGGTCGATCATGCCGACCTGTGACTGGGAACTTCTTCGAACTGAAGGCCTGTCATGTTGGTGGGGGAACCACTCGTCCCGTTGATCACCTCAGCAAACAACCTATTCATGGCCTCTGCGCGACGCCTCCATGTCTGCTGCTCTGCAAAAGCGAGGGCCGCCTCCGACATCGCCAGTAAAGATTCCGGATTCGACCCTAGACTCTCAAATGCCCTTGCCAGGTCGTCGATCACTTGGCTCGGAGAATTGACTGGCACTTTGATCGAGGCCTCTTCAGGAACGAACGCTTGAATGCCCTGATGGTTTAGCGCAACAATCGGCAGACCGTTTGACATCGCTTCCAGCACGACAGAGCCGAAACTATCGCGCAACGAGGTGAATACAAGAGCGTGAGAATTTTGAAAAAGTGCTGTCATATTCTCGCTCGGAACCTGTCCCAGGAACTCCACGCGATTGGCCAGCTTAAGGGAATTTGCCAGTCTTTCCAGTTTCACTTGCTCGCTTCCGGAGCCAGCCACTAGCAAACGGATCTCTCCATACCGGCACTGCGCCAGGGCGCGTAAGGCGATGGCCAACCCCTTTTGCGGCTCGAGCCGTCCAGCCCATAGCAGCGTGATCTGCTCGTCGATCTGTTTTCGGGGAGGAGTCGTCAGACGACACTCGACTCCGCAATCCAGGAACAACCGAACCTGCTTGGCGCCCGCCCGTTCTAGCAGGCGCTTTGTCTCGAGATTGGTAGCCAAGACCAGGCTGGTACTAGCCAGAGTCTTCCGTAACTTTGGCGAAAACGAGAGACGCGTCAAATTTAAAGTCCGGAAAGCTTCCTTGACTCGATTCTGACGCAGCTGCGAGATGAAAGCCAAAGGAAAAGACTGTCCTCCGCCGATCGGGCCCCAGACTGCGGGGATAGGCAATTTCCAAAACGGCGGCGGCACTGCAATCGTTGACCAGCTGACATGATGCACGAGGTCGAATTGCTCTTGATCGTGAAGTAGAACAGCTCGTTTGTAGGCTTCGCGCATCCAGAACCAGTAGTGAAGACGAATTCCTCGCTCCTGATTAACGCCTGGAGTCCAGTAATCAAATTTGCTCTTGGGGGTAACCCAGACGAAATGGATTCGGTCATTTGGGTGCTCTGCCAAGAAGCTATCGACCCGACTCTTGTATTCAGGGTGAGCAATAACCCACACCTGGTTTTCGCCAGACAAGTGCCAACCCCAGTTCCAAGTAGATGCCGGTTCAGACCCCAAACCTGGACCGCATGCATGGCCTACTATCAGTATCTTCATGGATTGAGAAATGCTCCTTGTTTGACGCGTGCTTCGATGAAAGGCTTACCGGCCAGCTCACGAATGACTCTCTGGCTTAAACGCCGGATCGGCCATTCAAGCACTTTCAACGAACCAGTCTTTCCTTTGGTATTCCCTTCCGTTAAAATAGCTCCCCTTTTAAAAGTTCTCTTCCAATGCCTGAGTCTGCCCCACCATTCTGCGAAGACTCTGGTTGCTGCCACCTTGCCCCGGATCCCGATAGAATCGCATACTGCCGATAAAGCTCGGCCCACTGCTCGCCCCCGGCCATGGCCGGCGGCGTTGGCCGCCACAAGCGGAGATCGTGAGCACCAGCAAACTGGACAGCCACTTGTAATCCTAGTCGTAGTCGAGCTTCGTACGGCAAATTCGCGCGCTATTCGGAGCTTGTTTTATTCGCCCGCATATGCCTCACCAAAAGCTCTGGCCTCGGCAAACGCACGGGACGGGTTACCCAGAAAAACCCGTTCTCGCTGCGGTTGAGCCATTGCTGAGAGGCTTGGTCCAACCAACAAGCCCATCATGCAGTACAGCGGAATGGCGCCGAACGGGTTTTCGAGTACATTCCCGAAGAAAGCGGCAAATAGCGTGGCAGAATACGCCGCAAGTCCAAAGGCTGACCCCGTTACCCTATACAGGCGCCACAACATCGATACGCAAGCAAGCTGCAGCGCGAAAAATATGGAGACGCCGAGCCAACCGGAGTAACCAAGAGCGAAATAGAAGATGTTGTGTGGCGTACGGATATCGTAATTTAAATATGTAACAAGGTTCTTCAGTTCAAACCCATAGCCAGGCCCGATGATCAGATTAGTCTTGTTTTCTTGAGAATTCTCCCAGATGGCATGCCACCACATTTCTCTCCATTTGATGGTCCCCGCATACATCGCCGTATCTTCCGAACCCGTCAGGTCTTTAGCCAATTCAGGATTGACCGCCGACAATCCGCGCGCCACAATCTCGCGCGTGGATATCGCACCACCGCGCGAGGAGGACGAAGGTAGATCGACATTTAGAATGGCGCCAACCAGTAGAAGCGCTGCAAGTCCAAGAAAGAAGGTCGCAACCCGCTTCATCTTCTTTTCCAGCACGCCCCAAACCAAGAAAGACAGCGCTGCACCAAACCAGTCAGCGCGCATTTGGGCAACCAGGAATGTTACGGCTCCCATAGTCATTGGAAGCCAGTAGCGGCTCGGCTTGGGATCCAAACACAGCAACCCCAGAATGACGAATGCACCACCGGTCGCCTGGCCAAATATGGTCACTGAATCCGATCCCGGCATCGTAATCGTGACGTTATGCAGAAAGAAGTAATAAAACGGGCCGTAGATGCAGAGACCCCAAGCAAAAAATTGCAGCACCTTGAGCATCAGCTCAGGCCTCCGCGCTCCTACCCAGAGACCCAGGAAGAAGTAAAGCGGATAAAGATTGAAAACCAGGTTTTGTAGAGCAACGATTGGAGAGAAACCGCTCAGGACTCCACGAATTACCTCGAAGAAGCCGTAAACAATCGAAATCAGCAGAACCCAACTAAATGCACCGAGAGGACCACCGCCGGTTAGGGCTCCGAACCAACGGTCGAAGAGCTGCCGCGGACGGAAAATCACGAATACGGCGAGGGTGATATCACCAATAAAAAGCTTTGCCGGGGGAATACCCAGATAAGAAAAGCTGCGCCCGGTGAGATAAAACCCAAACATCAAAAAAAGCACGTACTTCGACCAGAGGTCCCAATCACGCAGTCTGGTATATTGAGGTGCGGCTTCGAGGGTGCTCATGCCGTGATCTCCGTTGCCGGCAATGCGAGGGTTTCGCCGGCATTAAAAAGTTTTGGGCGGGTTTCCCGGCCGCTTTTTCAGTCGGTGCGAGATTTTTACTTGACCCAACCTCACCCTAAAGTCACCATTTGTAATGTGACCTCGTGAAGCGAAATAGGGGGTAGCTCTGCTTGGGGGGGCGGTGCAGGGCTCTTTAACGACTTGACGGTACCGACCAATTTACCGCCTGTATCACGTAATTTAGCGGTGCCTGCCCCCGGTGTCAACTCCCTTCCACCCCCGAAAGGTACCACTCGCGCAGCAGATTGTTACCTCTTGCGTTACTACAGTGACCAATCCTCTCAGGCTCATCCATCGGGGTCGCGACAGACGTCTCCAAATTACCCAGGCCGTCAGCGGCTGCGCCCTATTTTCGACGGGGAGTAGTATGCGCTTTGCACCCCGCTCGGAACAAAGCCATATCCCGGCGGGTAGCTTTTTGGATTTGCTCCGCTTCCCCACATTCCGATCGCCTTAACGGTAGTGCCCGGCATAACGAAAAAAGGGGCGGTATAGAGCACGGAAGCGGTGGTCGGGATACTGCCATCCGTAGTGTAGTAAATAGAGGTATTCCCCCGGGGTCCGGGCCCTTGGGTTAAGCCGGCATCCGTCAGCGTTACCTTTATGCGTTCATCATAGGTTCCGGAGGGACTGGGCGAGATGGTGGGGCCAGCGCTTGCCATTGCCTCGCATTTGGCGCTGGTCACATTCCCAACCTGCGCCGGCATCGTTTGTTTCCAGTTTCCCTCTTCCTTGATGAACTGCTTGTTAACTGGACTGCAAATGTAGTTGTTTTTGATTTCCCACGGCGGCTTCCCTACCCCCCAAGCGATCATGGGCGCGTTGTTTAACCCCTCTACTAAATTGTTGTTATAGCGAGCCCCATTTCCTCCTGCCTCGATGCCGTACCCGATGTAGGCGGGTGGCGGCCCCGTCGGGACGTTTTGGATAAGAACGTTGTTTTCGACAATCACTCCGGGAACCGCTGCACCACTATTGCAGCATGCCAGCGAGAGATCAAAGGTGCCGTGGAAGGGATGGAAGGGGTCGTGGAAGCTGTTGTATTCAAAAAGTATATTCTCGGTTGGTTGGGGTTGCTCTTCCCATCCCATGCGGTGAATCCCGCTAAAGTCATTGAATTGCGCGGTCACGTTCGACGTAGTCACTGTGGAGGGAGGCTCGCATCCGCTGGGCCCATAAACGCACAGAAAATGGACCCCCTCTCCGAGGTGAATGAAGTTGTTGTTAGAGATTGTCATCCCTTTGGTAGTGCTCTGCACGATGATTCCAGCACAATTTCCGGCTGTATCCGCGGTGTACGAAAGCAGCGGTTCGGCATCTGGCGTTATACAAGAAGTGGGGTCTCCAAATGTATTCCAGGTGACAGTCGCGTTGGACAGGATCTGAGCAGTTGGATCCTCGGTGTTTCTACCACCGTCAAAGTAGATTGCGGGGCTATGTGCCTGGCTTGCGCAGCATGGCAGGCCGGTAAATTGATTGCGTGTGATCGTCAAATTTGCATTTGTTGTTATGACGAAAATCCCGCCGGCGTTCTGGAACCAGAGGTATTGAATCGTTGTAGGAGACTTGCATCCGGGAGCCAAATTGAAAATGTCTTTGCTGCCTCTGGTAAAGCTTGCCGACAATACTGCCTTCGGGGGTGACGCCACCGGCCCGGTGTAACTTACGCCACATTTGAGCTCAAAGCCCGATGAGGCGTTGTATTTGCCGGCGGAGAACGAAATCGTATCCCCGGGCGAGGCCGAGGAGATCGCCCGTTGAATCGCCGAATAGCTCTGTTCGGGACTGACCCGGTATGTAGACGCGTGCGCCAGAGCGCAGCTCGTGACTAGGAAGATGGCAACTCCCTTTGCGGTCGTTGCCGCAGCTAAGCAGGGTAGCGAGTGAAACAGGAAAACTGAAAACCGAGAACGGCGGTTTGGAAATCGTTCGCCTTGGTCATTGAGAGGTGTCGCTGCAACCTTGGCTTGCATTTCCCGATACTAAAACTTTTGGGTTGAATTGGATTGCAGATTTGGGTACTCGACTGCGGTTACCGATGCTGGGCCCGGAGAAAGTCGAGCACGGCCTCCGAGTTTAACTTGCACTTCATAGACGTGGATCAGGCCACGGTGCGATAATCCTCGGGATTGGCAGGAGCTTCTGACCGTCAAGACTTTCGCAATCAGGCCTTCAACTCCACAGTGAGCCTGCCCGGCACGTGGTCTCACAGCCGGCCCAACTCCCAAGAAAATCGCTGGCCAGCACGCCGGCTGAACATTTTCAATTGACTGTGTTGTGGATACAATTCAACCGCTACTAAACAAGGAGAAAACGTTATGGCAGATCTCGATCAGTTGAAACAGAAGTATTCGCCCGTGATCCAGACGATTGAGGGATTCAGCGACTTAGGCGCGAAGGTGGACTCGGTTAGCCTGGACGGAGAAAAGCTATACCTAAAAGGTTCGGTGCCCTCAGAAGTGATTGCCAATCGCGTATGGGATGTAATTAAACAGGTGGACCCGACATACTCCGACCTGCACCACGAAATCGCAACCACCGGCGGCCCCAACCAAAGCTACAGCGTGAAGAGCGGGGACAATCTCTCCAAGATAAGCAATCGTTTCTACGGTTCGCCCAATCACTATTCCAACATCGCCACTGCCAGCAATATCGCTGATCCAAACAAGATCCAGGTTGGCCAGGAAATCACTGTACCTGTCCTTGCTTAGAACCCGATTGCGATGTCGGCTGTGTGCCCTCTTCCACCCTCAGGGCTACGGAGCGGTACACAGCCGGCAGTCTCCCCCTCCCTCCCGCCCAGCCGACCCCGCCCAAGTATTTCCAATAGCCGCTCCGCGCCTGCCCCTGATCAATCCCTCTTGATCCCTTCGCCATGAAGCTTAGTTAGAGGCGGATCGGGCCTCTTTGCCTGGCCGGCTTCCTACCTTTTGCCGCAACCAGACTCCGTATTCCACATGCAATACAAGTCTGAGGCTGGGCTCCTCCAAAAGTAATGAAAATTCCACATGGCAGCGCCCCAAAATACTCAGCTGGCGAGCAAAAAATTCACCTCAAAGCCTTTGCAATCAGCAATTTAGAAAACTAACGTAATGGCCAGTCGGTGTGATTGCCCCAATCTGGGACATCCGCGAAAGTAACAACCATAGGACAGCAAAATTCGCCGGCGGCACAACGTGTCTCAAGGACGCGCTCGGCCGTTCGTGCCTTTGAAATGGCCTTCATCCCCAGGCCGCGGTGCTTCGAAATTCAGACTCGACGAGGCTCCTAATGCGCATTACCCCTTTTCCACAGGTGTGTTCCGGCCTCCTGTGTGTGTTAGTGATTTTGATCGCCGGGTGCAGTAACCCCTCGTCCCAGAACCTGGCTTCCCTGACTGTGACCGCCACCCCCTCCACCGTGAGCGTAGGCGGCTCGTCTGTGTTAAAGGCAATGGCCCATCTGAGCGATGGTACGACCCAGGATGTAACCTCCAGTACCCAGTGGACTCTGTCGAACCCCGCTCTGGCTACGTTGGCCAACGGGGCAGTCACCGCCAAAGCGGCGGGCACGGTGATGGTGCAGGCGGCTTATGTAGAGGCAACGCCGGCGGGCACATCGCCGTCGTCGGCCAGCACTACTCCAGAGAGCCTCAGCGGCTCGACTCAAGTCACTATCTCCGCCTCGCCTTCCACCAACACTCCTGCCATCACCTGGGCCACACCCGCGGCCGTCCCCTATGGCACAGCATTGAGCAGCACGCAGCTGAACGCAACCGCCAACGTCGCCGGAACCTTCACTTACACGCCGGCGGCCGGCACCGTGCTCAAAGCGGGAAAGCAGACACTTTCCGCCGTCTTCACGCCGACCGATTCAAAAACCTATTCTGCTGCCACAGCCACCGTGCAGCTCACCGTGAATCAAGCCACTCCAGCTATCACCTGGGCCGCCCTCGCGCCCATCGCGACAGGGACAGCCCTAAGCGCTACGCAGCTGGACGCTACTGCGAATGTGCCGGGCGCGTTTGTTTACAATCCTGCCGCAGGCAACGTTCCTGCAGCCGGCACTCTGCAGCTGACAGCCACGTTTACTCCGACCGATACCACCGACTACGCCCCTGCCACGGCAAAGAATACTCTCGTCGTGGGTTCATCCGGCAATCCGATCCAAGGGAAGACCTGCCCAATACCCTCGGGTGCAAGCCAGGCAACAATACAGTCAACCCTGAATTCCTGCGGAAGCGGAAACACGGTGGTACTCGCTGCAGGCACTTACAGCATCGGCAGCACTTTAACTTTGCCTTGCGGCGTGTCGATCAGTGGGCCGGTCGTGCCTTACTCGCAGACACACAACCAGACCGCTATCATCAACGGATCGTTCGGTGTCGGTCAATTTGGGCCTATAGTAACAACTGCCGGCTGCAGCGCGTCTCAAACGATCCAGTATCTAGAGTGGAATGGGGGGCGGCCAAACAACGGCAATCTTAATCCCGGCGGTAGCGGCTGTCTTGACCAAAACAATGGCTCGGTTCCCTGCGGCGTGGGGGGCGGCAACTTTATCTACGTCACTCCCGGCACGCAGAATCTTACCATTACGAACAACTATATCCACGGCAACTACTGCGGTTACTTATGTGCTGATGTTCATTCAACTCTAATTTACCTGCCCCCTCACGGTAGCCAACCAGGCTGCTGCACATTCCCAAGCGGTTACCCCGTCGATAGCAGCATCAACATCACGTGGAACATTCTGGCCGCTCCTGGTGATTGCGGGCCCGCCACAGTGTGGTCGCAAAATCAAAATACCGAAGGCGGAGGAGGTACCTGCGACGGCGTTGCGATGCAGGGCGCTTTCACTAACCTCAACGTCTCAAATAACAGGTTTCAGACCGGAGACGATGAGCTAAAGTTTTTTGAAATGTATGAGGCGGGTAACTCCGCTGGTTTTTGCAATAATTGCATTTTTAACTACAACGACTTTCAACAGTATGATCGTATCGCAGTTGAGATGCAGATCAACTGGGGCGGCCCGAGCGAACCCGTTCTGGAGTATACCCAATACAACAGCTTCCACAACATGCTGCAGCCGAAGCAGCAGGACTACGACATTTCACAAGCAGACGGCTGTGCCTATAACTTCAACAATGCAAACGAGACTAACTGCGTCAGCCACGTTGATTATAACGTAACTGTAGCTGATACTCCAACCGAGGGCGCCGGTGATGCGGGCTACGAGTTCTGGGCCGGAAGTGGAAGTACCGCCAATGGCAACTTCTGGTCCGGGAACTATGCCTACATCAGCCTGCAGTGGGACCCCAACGGCAACTACACCTTTGCCAACGATACAGTTATGGCGGCCGCAGTCAATGGCAACGGCGGTACAGATTCAGCATGTGGTTTACTCTATGCGAATGTGAACGGGAGCCCGTACACCACCCCCTCTTGCCCCGGCAGCTTCAACCAAAGCTCGAACGGCACCATCACCAGCGTGGCGCCGGTGCTCTCGGTCTCTGGTAACACAGTAACTATTACGAATACGAATGTTTCCACTCCCAACGGCTCCAATCCGGGACGAGACTCGAATACGACGTTCTGGTGCACCACGGATGGATCTACCCCTGTTGCCGGTGGCGCGGCAGCTTCTGCAGGCAACACCGCGCTACCTTATTGGGCAGGAGCGGCATCGCAGACCGTAGGCACGATTAGCACAGCGGGCAACGGTACGGTTAAATGCCTGGGCATGTGGGGAGCGCCTAATCAGCCTTATTCTTATGTTCCTGTTTCTAGCGGGGGAGGAGGCTATGTTCCCAGTGCGGTCGTCAGTGCAAGCTACACTTCCTCGGTGGTCAAGCAGCCTGGCGCGAAGGTCAGCTCGGCAGTAACCGGAACGGATACGATCGCACCTACAGAAGCAGCGGGCGCCAACGGAGCCGCGGCGGCAGCGGAGGTGACTTCCGTAGCCGTCGTCCCTGCGCAAGCAACAGTCGCCATTGGCAGCACCACCCAGTTGAAGGCCATCGCGACCTTCAGCGATGGTTCCACCAAGGATGTCACGGCAAACTTCGCCTGGGCGTCTTCGGACACACGCACCATCACCGCAACCTCCTCCGGGCTGGTTTCTGGCCTGGCTACCGGAAAAGCTACCATCACGGGTAGTTACCAGGGACACCAAGCTTCGGTGCCGGCGGTCAGCACGATCGGCCAAGTGGACTGGAGCGGTCCCATCGTCATCAGCGAAGCCGGCACCTACTCTGGAAACTGGCGCAGCACGGACAGCAAGACACCAGCAGTCACCGTGGCGACCACGGCTCCGGTGGTCATTGAGAACGCGCACATCAGCAGTGTCGCGGGCTTGATCAAGACCACTGTTGCCGGCGCTGATGTGACCGTCCGCAATAGTGTCAGTGTCGCGGTGAACCCATCGGTGAAGGGCCAAGCTAACGGCGTCTTCCTCGATGCCTCCTCCCCGGCGCGGCTCGATGTAGAGAACAACTACGTTGAGAATGCGGGCGGTGGGGTACTGGTGCACGGTTATTCCGGCAATCGGGACGGACAACAGACTATCGTGATCCGTGCCAACAGGGCACGCAACCTCAATGGCCTGCTCAGCGATGGCAACGGCGGGTATTTACCTGGAGTAGGCTCTAACCGCAGCGTCTCGCGCTTCATCGAGTTGGACAAGGTGCAATCTGTGCCGGGGGTCGACGTGGGATGGAATGAAGTGATCAACTATCCCGGCCGCAGCCTGGTTGGCGATAACATCGACGTCAAGCGCTCCAGTGGAACGCCCAACCAACCACTGGAAATCCACGACACCTACATTCAGGGTGCCTATCCTTACACCGCTGCGCAGGCTGATTATCAGGGCGGTGGAATCAAGACCGAGGGCAGCGCAGACGACAGCGCGCAGGAGGCCACTGCCTTCAACAACATCCACGACAACCAGGTGGTCGGCACCGTGAACTATGGCATCGCGTTCACCGCCGGGCACGACAACATAGCCGCAAACAATCGTGTCATCTCCAGCGGACGGCTGGCCGATGGCACCAGGATCGCTGCGCAATATGTCGGCATGGCCAATGGCGATGTCAACGGCGCCAGCGTCGTCAACCCGAGCATGTACAACAACACCATGCACGACAACCTCATCGGCTGGACCTGCTGGAACTCCGCTTGCTCCCAGTCGGGCTATCGCAAGGACCAATCCTTCCCTGCCTCGCCCGCTGACTACTCCACCAACTCCGTCCTGCCGGCTCAACCTATCACGCCTCAAATGGAGAACAACGAATACCAAATCTGGCTGAACAAAACGGCCTCCGCCGGCGTTTCGGTAGGCCCAGCCTTCTAGCCAATACAACCTGCAGTCACCCGCGGCTCTTCCTTTCCGGAAGAGCCGCTTTTTTTGTTGGTCTAGTACCCAGGAATGAGCGACGTCTGGTGATGAAGAAGTCGTTAGGGGAGAAAGCTTACCATGCCAAGGTGGAGACAGAATCGCGGGGTAGAGAAAAGGAAAGCTGTTGGCCGGCGACGACCACGCGCAGGTCTTTTGCTTCTCCCGGATTGGTCATAACCAGGGCGAAACTGCCGTCAGGGTTTTCCACCGCCAGATGCCGCAGGCCTGGCACAGCAGTCTGGCTGGCAATGCGCCTGCCGTCCTTCTGCAGATGCAGCGAGAAGTGGCGCAGCGCATGGTATTGGCCGCTCTTCCATAAGCTCCCATCATCCTTGAGTGTTACCAGGCCCGCACAGTTGTAGGGTCCAAGGTTCGGCTTACCCCGCGGATCGAGCACCAGGTTCCACGTGATCGCGCAGCGGCACCAGTTCTCCAGTACATCGGTGAAGGTGCCGGCCCACTTCGCCCAGCCCGTGCCGTAATCCGCGTCGTCGATAAAGGGGCCGCCCTCCGTCCAGTAGAAAGGGAGGTTCGGATCCTTTTGGTGCAGAAGGCTCATTTGATCCGGGGTACCCGTGTAGCCGTGCCATGCCACTCCATCCACAAACTTGCACAACTGCTGATCCTGGAGCTGCCACGCCACGCGTTCGTAAAAATTGTAGTTATGATCAAGCAGCCAGATCTGGGTCTGCTGATGCTGCGCGCGTAGCAGCGGACCTAAATGATCGCGGATGAACACTGCCTCCAACTCCGGCGACCAGCGGCAAGCCGGCATTCTTCCATACTGTGTGGTCACAATCTCATTTTGCGAGCTCACCGCGCGCACCGGCACTCCCGCCTGCGCATAGCCCTGCAGAAATTTCCATAGGTACTGCGCGTACACACCGAGATATTTCTCTGACATCCAACCGCCCTTCATCGATCCGTTGGACAGCTCCCAAAGGGAATGGGCGTAGGGGTCAAGATAGTTCTCCGTCGTTCGGCCGCCGAAGGTTGTTCCATAGGTCTTCATCCAGCCTGGCGGACTCCACGGGGTCGCCATGATAAAAAGATCCGGTTTGATCGCCAGGATCTCGCGCAGCATCGGCAGGATGTAGGCCTCATCTTGCTTCAGGCTGAAGTGGTCCAGGTTCATGTCATCGGCAACATCGTCATAGGAGTAGACGCTACGCGAGTAATCGCTCGCGCCGATGCAGCAACGGCCTAGATTCAGGTTCAGTCCCGAGGGTGAATAAACGTCGGTCAGAAAAGCATGGCGGGCGGCAGCCGGCATTCCACTCAAAAGGAAACAGGAGGCGTCAGTGAGCGCCGCGCCAAAGCCGAGGATAGGCTGGAATTGACGCGTGCTATCAATTTCGATAGTGGCGGGCGCACCGCCTTCCGCCTTCGCCCACTGCAAGGCAGGGCGTGCGGCGTGCTTCTCCATTGCATCCGTGACGAAGAGGGTTGCCGTCTTGGTACGCGCGCGCTCCGCGTACACCCACCGGGGCAACAGGGCCAACGTCGAACACGAGGCCGCGCGGCGAAGAAAGTCCCGGCGATTTGTCACCAACCAAGGCCCATTTTCCATAGTTCCAACGTTTTACCTTACCACGGAGCTGCGATACTAAGGCTAGGTCGTAAGTAACAAAAGATGCGACCGCAAGTACCACTGGCGATGGCATAAATAGGGTGACAGGGCAGGCTACGGCGTGCTCCTCAAGGACGCCGCAAAGAAAGTCTGAGCTCCAGGTTGGCCGTAGGGAACGCCACAACGTCTAACAAGAAGGCCGCACCCACCAACCCTGATGATCCCCCGCACCTTCATCCTCGAGCCGATTTTGCTGGCGCTCGCGCCTGCCTGGATTTTGTCTGCCCCAACACAACCACCCGCGCCCATCGATCCCACCGCCCTGGTGCGCCGGGCCACACAACATCGCATGGACGCCAGTCGAAACCATCGCCCGCTCCGATATCTTCTGCGCAAAACCGATGGGCTGCACGACACCACCAAGGACATCATAGAAACCAGGGATGGAGATGTGGCTCGCCTGGTCGCCATCAATGGCCAACCGCTAAGCGCCCAGGCCGGCCATGCCGAACTGGACCGCTTGAATACCTTGGCCGGCCACCCCGAGATCCAGGAGCATCGTCGCCAGCGGGAGCAGAAAGATGCCGATCGCGTGAACCGCCTCATGCAACTGTTGCCGGATGCATTCCTGTATCGCTTCGAAGGCATGGTGGGCTGCGCCGCCGGGCAATGCTATCGCCTGAGCTTCTCTCCCAATCCGAGCTTCTCTCCACCCGATGTAGAAGCGGCTATTTTTCGCGGCATGGCAGGCGAGGTTTGGATCGATCAGGCCCAGGAACGGCTCACCCGCCTGGATGCGCATCTCATCTCCAATGTCGATTTCGGATGGGGAATCATCGGCAAGCTCGACAAAGGGGGAACCATCCAGATTGAACAGGCGGACATTGGCGGCCACGACTGGGAAGTGACAAGCTTGAAGTTGAACATGAAGGGCAAGGCCTTGATGGTCAAATCCCTCAGCTTTCAAATCACAGAGCAAGCCAGCCATTTCTCCCTGGTCCCTGACGGCGTGGATTACCGGAAGGCAATTCAGCTTCTGGAGAAATCCGGAGGCTCGATCACGCCTTGATACCTTGATTGTTACAAAAAGCCAGCGCAGATGCGCGGCGATTCCACAGAATCTTGCAATGATTCGCTCTCACGTTGCAATTCAGGAAAATTCCCAAAACTGGCTTGCCATGCTCCAGCTCACAGGCCGAAAGGCTTTCGGCCAACCTAACCCGGCTAGGGTGACTTGTTCGATACGGTGCAAAAGAGCCAAATTTAACAATCTGTTACTCCCTGATCACCGGTTTCTAATATTCCACCATTAATGCTGGATGGGGCCGTAAAGCCGGTATCGAAGGGAGCACTGATGCAGAAGCTCGTAGCCACGTCCTTAGCCTCGCTAATGTTCGCCGGGACGCTCATGAATCCAACTGTTTTGGAAGCCCAATCGGGGACCACCACACCGATCAAGCATCTCGTCGTCATCTTTCAGGAAAATATCTCGTTCGACCACTACTTCGGCACCTATCCAAAGGCTCTCAATCCTGCTGGACAGCCGCGGTTTATCGCTAAGCCCGGAACGCCCGCGGTGAATGGCTATACCGACGGATTGCTCTACAACAATCCGAATGCCTTAAACACCGTGAACGCAGACGGGGCCACCAATCCCTTCCGCCTGGATCGTTCCCAGGCCGCAACCGCCGATCAGGATCATGACTACACTCCGGAACAGCAGGCGTTTCACGGCGGGTTGATGGATTCGTTTCCAAAATACACCGGCACACCCGGTCCTCCGCCCAACGGCCAACCGACAACTGGGCTGGTGATGGGCTACTACGACGGAAACACGGTTACCGCGTACTGGAATTACGCGCAGCGGTTTGCCATGAGCGACAACTCCTTCGGCACGAACTTTGGGCCCTCTACCGACGGCGCCGTTAACCTGATCTCCGGCCAGTTGAACGGTGTGAGTGACCAGGTCAATGCCAGCGCGGATGTTGTGTCCGACGGTGGCGGGGGCTACACCCTGGTCAGTGACGCCGATCCCGTCGGCGACGTCTGCTCCACCACCACCGGGGCGCAGGTTGCGTTCAGTGGACAAAACGTCGGTGACCTGCTCAATGCCGCTGGCATCAGCTGGGGATTCTTCGAGGGCGGCTTTGACCTGACGGTTAAGAATGCTAACGGAACCACCGGGTGCAGCCGCAGCACCACCTCCACGGTCACGATGACCAACAAGGCGGATTACATTCCGCATCATCAGCCCTTCCAGTACTACACCTCCACCCAGAACCTGAAGCACACCCGGCCGACCTCAGCGAGCACCGTTGGCATCAACGGCGACCCAGGAAATCACCAGTACGACACGCACGACTTCTTCGACGCCATCAACGCCGGCAACTTCCCCACCGTGAGCTACCTCAAGGCGCCCGGTTACCAGGACGGTCACGCCGGCTACTCCGATCCTCTGGACGAGCAGACCTTCGCCACCACAGTCATCAACTTCCTCCAAAAGCAGAAGGATTGGGCGAGCACCGCCGTAGTCATCGCTTATGACGACTCCGACGGCTGGTATGACCACCAGATGGGTCCGATCGTAAACCAATCCGCTACTGCCATGGATGCCCTCACCGCCCCCGGCCAATGCGGAACCGGAACTGGCGCTCTTGCGGGTGTCACCATCGAGCATGCCCAGGGACGTTGCGGGTATGGTCCCCGTCTTCCTCTCCTGGTCATCTCACCCTATGCCAAACAGAACTACGTCGATCACACCGTCACTGACCAGACCTCGATTCTGCGGTTTATCGAGGACAACTGGCTGGGTGGTCAACGGATCACGGGCTCCTTTGATACGCTTGCCGGACGCTTGAACTCGTTCTTTGATTTCAAGAACCCCGACACCACTCCTTTGATCCTGGACACCTCGACCGGCCAACCCACGAACTAACCAAATGCACCAAACCGCAACACCGCAGGGCAGAGGGAGGTCTTCTCCCAATGCCCTGCTTCATTTATGTTTTCCTTGAGGCTTTCATTTGATTACGCGTCGCAGGTTCCTGGAGCGAACCGGAATATTGGCCGCCGGGATATCCGTCGGCAAGTTGCCCTCTCCGCAGCAAACCACCCTTGATCCCGACAAGCTGACTCCCTACGTCGATCCACTGCCCATTCCGGGGACCGCGCAGCCCAGCGCCATGCGCCCCAGCCCCGAAGATCCTGGGTTGCAGCTTCCTTACTACCGCATGGCCATGCGGGCGATGGAATCGAAAGTCCACCGAGACTTGCCTGCCACCCGCATGTGGGGCTTTGGCTCGAGCTCACCGGGACCGACCTTTGAAACCCGCAGCAATCATGGCCTGATCGTGGAATGGGTCAACGAGCTGCCGCAGCGCCACTTTCTGCCCATCGATCACACACTGCACGGCGCCGAAGCCAATCTGCCCGAAGTGCGCAGTGTGATTCACCTGCACGGAGGCAAGACGCCTCCAGACAGCGATGGCTATCCCGAGCATTGGTGCGTCCCCGGAAAGACCGCAACCTTCCACTATCCCAACCGGCAGGATGCGGCGATGCTCTTCTACCACGACCACACCATGGGCATCAATCGCTTGAATATCTATGCCGGACTGCAAGGCATGTATTTCATCCGTGATGAAGCGGAAGACGCGCTGAAACTTCCTCAGGGAAAATACGAGATTCCGCTGCTGGTCTACGATCGCTTTCTTCTGCCCGACGGGCAGCTCGAATATCCCGTCTCTCCCAAGCCGGAGACGCCGTGGGTTCCCGAAGTCTTCGGCAATGCCATTCTGGTCAACGGCAAGCTCTTTCCTTACCTGGATGTCGAGCCGCGCAAGTACCGCTTCCGCCTCATGAACGGCTCCAACGGCCGCTTCTACCGCTTTTCGCTGGGCAAATTACTCACCTTCCAGCAAATCGGCACAGAGCAAGGATTGCTGCCCGCGCCCATCGCGGCCCAGCGTGTGGTGATGGCTCCCGCGGAGAGGATTGATTTCGTCTTCGACTTCAGCGCGCACGCGGGAGAAAAAATTCTGTTGCGCAGCGACGCGTTCGACATCTTGCAATTCCGCGTCGCGGCCAAGGGGACACCGGATACCTCTACTCTTCCCCCGCAGTTACGCACCTATGCAAAGATTCCCGAAAGCCGCGCCGTAAAAACGCGCCGTCTCACATTGGACGAGCGCATGGATATGGTTCAGCAATCGATGGGCATGCTGTTGAACAACACTCCCTGGCACATGCCGGTAACCGAGAAGCCGGTGCTGAACACGACTGAAATCTGGGAGCTGGTCAATCTGACAGAAGATGCGCACCCCATTCATCTACACTTGGTCAGGTTCCAGATCCTCGACCGCCGGCCCTTCGATACATTCGAGTTTCAGGACAAGGGAACCGTACGTTTCACCGGCCCTGCGATTCCCCCTGCGCCCACAGAGAGCGGCTGGAAGGACACAGTCCGCGCCGACCCAGGCCTGATCACGCGCATCATCATCCCCTTCGAAGGATTCACCGGCCGCTACGTCTGGCACTGCCACATCCTGGAGCACGAAGACAACGAAATGATGCGCCCCTACGAAGTACTAGCCGCACCCGAGCACGCCTAAACCCAGGCCATCAAATCAGAGTTCCGCGACGTAGAAGAAGCCCTTCGGGACTGTGTGTCATCGCAGGAGTGGATAGATCCGATTGAATGCTTTTATTATCGAAAAGCCGATTTGCGAAGTTCAGCAAATGCGATCGTGGGGCTTCGCCCCGTCACTTTCGGCCCAGGTACGCTTTGGCGCACCTGGGGCACCCGTCCCGTTCCTATTGGGTTCTGCTACGAACTAGTCCCGAAGAGCCTGCCCTGAGCTTGTCGAAGGGGACGGCTGAAAATGTCCCAGGACGATGAGTCCTGGGCTGCTTTTCATTCCTCACCTCACAGCCTTACCGCAAGAACGCCTCCGGTAGCCCCCCGTCGACGGGGATCAAATGACCCGAGGTGCACCGCGCCTGCGGCCCAGCCAGAAACAGGATGGCGTTTGCGCAATCTTCCGGATCGATCGGTTGATGCGTAAGCGTACGCTGAGCATAAAAATTAGCCAGCAGCGTGCGTAGCTCATCATCCGTCATGGTTCGCTCGAAGGGCAGGTTGTATTTAGTCAGCGAAGCCATCACCCGGTCGCGCGGAAACATGGTCGACCCTTTGACCACCGTGGCCGGGCTGATGCCGTTCACCCGCACCCGCGGCGCAAGGGCAACGGCCATCTCGCGCACCAAATGGCTAACCGCAGCTTTGCTGACGTCATACGCTTCGCTGCCGCGCTTGGCTACCACCGCGTTGGCAGAGCTGGTCAAAACCACGGACACATCCAGCGACTGCTCGGCAAATATTTTCGCCGCCTCATCCACCAGCAGATGGTTGGCCGTCACATTCAGCTGCAATGTCGCAGCCCACTGCTCATCGGTGACGTGGCCATCCGCGGAGGAAGGAAAGATCGCCGCCGTGTTGACCACGATATCGAGGCCGCCAAACTCCGCCACCACTTTCCGCAGCAATGCGCGAATCGCCGCCCGGTCGCGGATATCAACCGCCGCAGCCAGTTGAAATTCTTTACCCGCGGTAACCAGCTCTGCCGATTTTGAAGCGCTTGCAAGATCACGATCGGCGACCACCACATGCGCTCCCCGCCCTGCGCCCAGGCGAACCACTTCCCTTCCGATGCCACTGCCTCCGCCAACAATGAGCATGATGTAGCGGCTGAGCTCCTTCTCTGGCGGCTGACGGCGCAGCTTGGCTTCTTCGAGCGCCCAGTACTCAATACGAAATGCCTCCGAGGGCGGCAGCGCGACGTAGTTGCAATGGACCTGGAACAACGCGCTCTCCGCAGCCGGACCCGCTTGCGGCAGAACCGCAGGCGGAGCGCCAGACTCCAATGCCGAAGCCCCCTCCATCACGTGGATCGCATTCACATAAAATTCGCCGGTAATACGCGATTCGGTCTTGCTCTTGCCAAAGCTGAACATGCCAATGCCCGGAATCAGCACCACGGTCGGGCTGGCATCGCGCATCGCCGGATCTTCCGGCTTGGCGTGCTGCTGATAGTAGTGGGCATAGTCCTTGCGATACTGGGCCAGCGCTTCATCGATCGCTTTGCGCAAACTCTGAAGATCGTCTTCCGGATTCCAGGAAACATACATCGGCCGGATCTTGGTGCGCACGAAATGATCGGGACAGCTGGTTCCCAGGAACGCGAATTTTTGTGCTTCCTTTGAGTTGATGAAAGTCAGCACTTCGGGCAGCGCGCTAAACGTTCCGATCATGCGCTTGCTCGCCGAGACCCGCCCCCTCAGATAAGGAAGGATATCTATCGCCAGCTCGCGGTGATCTTTGCGCGCCTGGTAGCGAGGGCCGCCGAAAACCTGCTCGCCCTTGGCGTTCACCTGTTCCTGCACGAACTGCCCCAGCTGATCGATGATGGTGATGGTGTTGAGATAGCACTCGCGCTGCGTATTACCCCAGGTGAACAAACCGTGGCCGCCAAGAACCACTCCTTCGCACTCCGGATTGTCCCGCACCGCGTTGCGCAGCATCATGCCCAATTCAAAACCAGGACGCTGCCACGGCAACCAGACTAGCTTGCGTCCGAAACGTGCATTGAACTCGGCCAACTTCTCCAGGCCATTGGCGGAAGCCGCCAGCGCGATGCCCCAATCCGGATGAAGATGGTCAACATGGGCAAAGGGGAGAAACCCATGCAACGCGGTATCGATGGAGGCAGCGACGCTATTCCGACCGAAGGTGCAGAGCGGATACATCTCCACCATCTCGTCTTCGTACGCCACCCCGCGATAGCTATCGGCCAGCGCAAGCAGCTTATTGAGGTAGAGGGTAGCGAAGCCGCTGCGTTTTATGCTCCCCAGGTCGCCGCCGCTTCCTTTCACCCACAAGACTGGCGTTGCGGCGCCGTCCAGCGGATCTTTTTCAACAATCTTGGAGCTGGTATTCCCGCCTCCGAAGTTGGTGATGCGCAGATCGGATCCGAGCAGGTTGGAACGGTAGCGTAACAGCTCTTGCTCATCAAGAGTGCTCGCCACCTTATCGTCCCAGCGATCCTCCAGATAGCGTAGTTCGGTCACTGCACTGGCAGTAGTCATCGTCGGCCCTCAGTCTCGAATTCATTAGAACTGTTAATTCTATACAGAATCCCAAGCAAAAACGCTGTCCCAACCACGACCGACGGGTGCCCCATATCTCGCTGGTTTTTCGCGAGATGTGGGATACCACCGCCCTAAACCAGGGACGCTAAATTTTCAAAAGGATTATCACGCGTAAGTAGTAGAGATACTCGCGTTCTTAGCCGCCCGCTCCCGGGAGATTCGATCCACGTACCCGCTCTCAGTCAACGCCCGCAGTGGATCTCCCGGCAGGCTCTGCCCGAGGCGCCATGCGCGCACCAACGGGCGCACATCCTCCCAGAAGGCGGAGCGGAAAAGCTCCTCGGCCTCCACCAGCCTGCATTGTTTCTGCAGTGTATCCAGTTGCTCCAGATCCACCAGGGCCGCCTTGGCATACAGCTCCTGAGCCTGGACCACCGTTTGCACAATAGCCTCGACCTTGCCTTTCAGATTGTGGCTTTGGTCGATCATGAAGGCGATCTGGCTGCGATTGCCGGGCTCCGCGGAATAACTCAAAATCTCATGGAAGATGCGGAAGATCTGGTAAGGATCGATGGACCCCAGCGTCAAGTCATCATCCGCGTACCTGCGGTCATTCAAGTGAAAGCCGCCCAGCATTTCCAGATGCAAGAGCCACGCGACAATCTGCTCGATATTCTGCGTCTGGTAATGATGGCCGGTGTCGACTAACACTTTGGCCTGCGGTCCCGCCAGGCGCGCCATCTCCAGCGCCATGCCCCAATCGGCAATGTCGGTGTGATAGAAAGCCGGCTCGAATGGCTTGTACTCGATCAGCAGCCGCTGATCAGGCTGCAGCGCCGCATGCACCTGGCTGAAGATCTCTTCCATCCAGCCGATGCGCTGCCGCATACTCTGCGTTCCCGGATAATTCGAGCCATCGGAAACCCACGGGGATATGTCCTGCGATCCCAGTTGCCGGGCGATCTCCACACAGTCCAGAAGGTGCGCCAGAGCCTTCTGCCGCACTTCAGGATCCGGGTTGCAGATTGACCCGAACTTGTACTCCTGTGCCTGGAAGAGGTTGGGGTTAATCGAGCCAGCGCAAACCCGGTATTTCTTCTCCAGAGCCCGAATGCGCGGCACACTGGCAACGCCCTCAGGAAGATCCCATTCGACATGCAACCCCAAGGTCGGCGTGACACCGGTGAGCTGATGGATCTCGGCCGCGTCGGCGAACTTCTCTTCAATTGAATTCGCTGCCGCGACCTGCATGAACTTGCCGAAGCGTGTCCCGGTATTGGCAAAACCCCAGGAAGGTATCTCGATGCGAAAGCTGTCTAAAGCCTTGGAGACTCGGTCGGATTTTTCCTGCTGATCCACGGGCAACCCCTTAGTAGTCAGGACAATGCCAGTATAGACGACAATGGAGGCATGACCGAGTTACGCATGGACAAGTGGCTTTGGGCGGCCAGATTCTTCAAGACCCGCGCGCTGGCGGCACGGGCCTGTGAACTGGGCCGGGTAACCTCCAACGGACAGCCGGCCAAGAGCGCCCGCCCGGTACGTGTCGGCGACCTCTTGCAGGTCAAAACCGAAGGTGGAGACTTTCAAGTGGAGGTCCTGCTGCTCAGCGAAGTGCGCGGCCCGGCCGCCGTCGCCCAAACGCTCTACCGGGAAACAGAGGCGAGCCGCGCGTTGCGCCAGCAGGTGGCAGAGGAGCGCAAAGCGATGCCCCGCTTTGAAACCCTGTCAGCAGGGAAACCCTCGAAACGCAATCGCCGCGTCCTTGACCGGCTTCGCGGTCGAGCTTGACCATCTACAATGCATCATTGCTCCAGCGCGGTCGGGGTGTTACCGTTCGCCCATATATAAGTTCAGTTTGCAATTCGTGACCGCGAGTCATGAAGGATGTCCGTCTTGGCAGAACGCACCACAGCGTCACCCACAGCCGCGGTCCTGGGCGAGATTGGCCTTCCCGAGCCCATCTCTCAACTTGCCTCCCGCCCCTGGGATGCCATCGTCGTTGGCGCCGGTCATAACGGCCTCGCCTGCGCAGCGTACCTGGCGCGTGCCGGCAAGCGTGTGCTGGTGCTGGAAAGCCGCGCGCGCGTCGGTGGCGCTTGTACTATCGAAGAGCCCTTCCCCGGCGTCCGCATGTCGCCCTGCGCTTATCTTGCCGGCCTGCTGCATCCGCTAGTGGTCGACGAACTTGACCTGCCTAAGCGTGGCTTTCACTGGACACCCGCGGTCAACGGCATGTTTGTTCCCTTCCTTGACGGAAGCAGCGTGCAACTCTGGGATGATGACGACGCCTGCGAAGAAGAGATCCGCCGCTTTGCTCCACGTGATGTAAATGGCTGGAAGGCGATGACCGCCGTGGTGCGGCGTCTGCGCGATGCGCTGCGGCCAGCGGGAGAGCGCGATCTTTGGATTGGCGATGCGCCCACACCAGCAGGAGATCGACGCCCGCCTGGGCAACGACGAAGAAGCCCGCAACGTGCTCTTTCATTGGTCGATGGCCGAGTTCGTCGAGCATTATCTTGAAGACGAGCGCCTGCAATACGCCTATCTGGGACAGGGAGTCATCGGCACCAACGCCAGCCCCTTCGATGCCGGCACCGCCTCTATCCGCTATCACCATTCCTCCGGCCGGCTGGGCGGCATGCCGGGCATGTGGGGTTACGTGCAGGGCGGCATGGGCATGGTCTCCTTCTACTTTTGCGACGCGGCGCGCGAGGCTGGAGCCGTAGTCGCGGCCGGAGTTGCAGTGGCAGAGATTCTCCCCGGTGAGGGAGTTCTGCTGGAGAGTGGCGAACGCCTCTCCGCACCTGTGGTGATTTCGAATGCCGACCCCGTCGTTACCCTCCGCCTGCTCGGCAAATCAGCCACTTCTGACTTCCGGTCAAAAGTTGAGCATCTGGCCATTCAGGGTTGCACTGTGAAACTGAACGTGCTGTTGCGCGAGCTGCCCGATTTCCTTGCTCGTCCCGGCCAGAACCAACCCCACCACTACGGCCAGATCAACGCACCCTTGACCCACGCAGAATGGAAAGCCGGCTTTGCCGCCAGCCGCAAGGGAGAACTGCCCGAGCACCTATGGTGCGAGATCTACTTCCAGAGCGTGCATGATCCAAGCGTGGTTCCCGCAGGCCGGCACACCATGAGCGTCTTTGCGCAATACGTGCCCCATACCTTCGCCACCGGTTCCTGGGACGACCATCGCGATTGCGTGCGCAAGCTGGCTTTCGATTCCCTCGGCCGCTTCTGCTCCAACCTTCCTGGCGCCGTGCTCGAGGCGCAGGTGATGGGCCCTCCGGATATCGAAGAAAAAGTCGGTTTGACCGGCGGTCATATCTTTCAGGGTGAGTGCCTGCCCCAAAACATGTGGAGCCATCGCTTCGCCGCCCGCACCTCCATGCCCGGCGTTTATCTCTGCGGCGCCTGCACCCACCCGGGCGGAAGCGTCATCGCGATGAACGGCCGAAATGCCGCCATGGCAGTGCTCCAAGACATGCAGTAGATCGCAGGGCCCCGTTCATCCGCGCGAGGTTCGTTCATGGCCGCAGAGAAGCTGAAACGTGAACTCGGCTTTCGCGATGTCGTTCTCTTCTACATCGTCAGCGGCCTCAGCCTGCGCTGGATTGCCACCGCAGCCGCCTCTGGGCAATCGGCCATCGTGGTATGGCTGCTGGCCTGGTGCGGATTCTTCCTGCCCCTGGCCGGCTGCGTTCTCGAGCTCTCCTCCCGCTATCCCCAGGAAGGTGGTCTCTACGTCTGGACCCGCGAAGCCTACGGCGAATTTGCCGCCTTTATGGCCGGGTGGACCTACTGGATGAGCAATCTGCCCTACTTCGCTGCCGTGCTCTACTTCGCCGCCAGCAGCCTGCTTTTCGCCACTCCTCGCGGTCAGCACCTGGCCGACACCAACATCTATTTCCTGCTTTTTACCGTAAGCATGCTGGCGCTGATTACCGTGCTCAACGTGCTCGGGCTCAACCTTGGCAAGTGGCTTAACAATCTGGGCGCAGTGGGCATGGCGCTGCCGGTAATTATCCTTATTGCCCTTGGCTGGTTGTCGTTTTCCCGCTATGGCTCTGCCACTCAGTTCACCCTGGCGGGTGCCGTCCCGCATGCCCACGTAAAAGACCTTGTCTTCTGGTCCACTATCTTTTTCGCCTTCGGCGGGGTCGAGACCGTGTCCTTTATGGGCGACGAGGTCAAAAACCCGCGCCGTGTCATCCCTCGATCCCTGCTGGTAGCCGGCGTCGTGATCACCCTCGGCTATCTGGCGGGAACAGTAGCCATGTTGGTGGCATTGCCATCGAGCAGCATCAGCGGCCTGGGCGGCTTTATGACTGCCATCGATTTTCTATGCCGCCGTCTGGGCGTTGGGCTGATGGTTGCACCCATCGCGATCCTGGTCGCCATCAGCAACGTAGGAGCAGCCGCCGCTTATCTCACGGCAACCGCGCGGCTCCCCTTTGTCGCCGGCATCAACCATTACTTGCCTTCTGTCTTTGGGCGTATTCATCCGCGATGGAAGACTCCTTATGTCGCCGTCATCTCCTACGGCGTGGCCGGGATGCTCTTTGGCCTGCTCAGCCAGATCGGAACCAGTGTCAGGGGCGCTTACGACATGCTGGTCAGCATGACTGTCATCACCTACTTCATTCCTTATCTCTTCCTCTTTGCCGCCATGATCCGGCTGCAAGGGCGGCCATCTGCGCCGGATGCAATCCGCTTGCCATGGGGAAGACGATTGGCCATCCCGCTAGCCTGTCTGGGTTTTTTCTCCACCGTGGCCGCGATCATCCTCGCCCTATTTCCGGCGGAAGATGAGCGCAACCCATCCGCGGCGCTCTTCAAGATTCTCGCCATGACATGCGTATTATTGCTGGCCGGCGTGGCCATCTACCGCCGCGGCCGACGCTCGATAGAGCAAGCAAGCGCACAAGCCCTCTCCACAAATCTCACCTGATCATCTCGATCTGCCGCACATCTATCAGGGTGTATTGCAAACAGTCCCGTAGAGCCTGCCCTGAGCTTGTCGAAGGGGACGGCTGAGAGTAGCCCAGCACGTAGTCCTTTTTCGGGAGATGTGAGATACCGCAGCACCAGACTGGATGTTCGCTTCGGGGTAGAACCCAATCAGAGCAGGACGAGCTCGGATGGATCCAGCCCAGGGACGGCTGAAAATGTCCCAGGACGATTAGTCCTGGGTACTCTCATCTCCAAGTCCCATCTCCCGCAGAAACGAGCAAGATCGAGCGCACCCATCAGTGTGCTTTGGCTGCGATTCGATGCTTTCTGACCGCCGGTCGCGGATTCCCGATCGCCCCTTGCAGTACCCGGAGAAAATGATCCATCCGCCGGGTGGTCTTCTTCTTAGAAATCCCAGCTCGATGGAATAACCCCGGGTCAAGTTCTTCCGTCAGCAACTCATCTTCAAATCGTTCTACCGTCCACTCCAATAACGAGACGATCATCTCGCTATCGACATCCCCTCGCAGCGCGCCTTCCTTCAATCCCTGGCGCACGAAGGCCGCGGTCCCACATGGATCCTCAGCCGCCAGAAAGCGATTGATATCCCGCTTCAACCGCAGGCCGGTGCCGTAATTGCCTAACAGCGCCACCCGGTACGGCTGCCAGTTCGCCCGCACCTGCAGCTCGGTGCGCGCAAGCCAGTAGCGCAGCACTTCCCAAAAGCCTTTCGTTCTTATCTCCGGCGGAGCGTCCAGATAGCGAAAAAACGACCCAGCCGCGCGCTTATATGCAGCCAGAAAAAGCCCTTGTTTGTTTCCGAAATGCTGAAAGACCGCGCCCTTCGCGATCCCGGCCTCGCGCGCAATATCCTCGGTACGCGCATCCTCATAGCCGTGCTCGGCGAAGTGCCGCATGGCCACATCTACGATGTGCGCTCGCTTGGCTGGTACGGGTTGGCGTTTCGTTCGATTCACCGCTGCTCCCCGCTCCAGGAGTACGTGTATGCTCCTGAAGGAAGGTTTCCCAAACCAGCCAGCATCGTGCCACCAATTTGACTTGCGGTCAATGATCCCTTTGAGGAAGGAACTCTATGGATTCCTCCATCGAAAACATCCTGGCGCTTTACGATCAGGATGCGCCGCTCGAAATGGCGTACACCATTCCGGCTGCCTGGTACGTGGACGAGCGCATCGCGCACCTCGAAAACCAGCAGGTTTTCGGCAGCAATTGGATCGCCGTCGGGCGAACGGACCAGGTGGCCGCCGCAGGACAGTTTTTCACTTTCGATCTGGCCGGAGAACCGCTCGTCATCGTCCACGGAACGGACAACAAACTCCGCGCCTTTTTCAACGTCTGCCGCCACCATGCGGCCGCCGTGGCCACCGCGCCATGCGGCGTGGCCCAGCTTCTACGCTGCCCCTACCATGGCTGGACCTATGGTCTGGACGGTTCGCTCAAAGGAACACCCGAGTTCGCCGGTGTTTGCAATTTTGACCGCGCTGAGAACGGGCTGTTGCCCGTGCGCGTGGAAACCTGGGAGAACTTTATCTTCGTGAACCTCGACCAGCAGGCGCCGGCGCTCGAGGACTATCTAGGTGATTTGCCCCAGCGGCTCGCGCCGCTCTCCGTCTCCAGCCTGGGCTTCTTTGCTCGCAAAAGCTATACCCTGGCCTGCAACTGGAAGGTCTACGTCGACAATTATCTGGATGGCGGCTATCACGTTCCGCACCTGCACAAGGGTCTCAACAGCGTGCTTGAGTACACCGAGTACACGATCGAGAACGGCGAACACTATGCCCTTCAATCGAGCCCCTTGGTAGCGTCGCAAGACGCCTCGGTGGCCCACACGCGCACAGGCGACCGTGCCTATTACTACTGGCTCTATCCCAATTTCATGATCAACATTTACCAGGGGGTCATGGACACGAACCTCGTCCTCCCGCTGGGAACGGACAGATGCCAGGTGGTCTTCGATTTTTTCTTCGCCGACACCTCCCCGGAAAAAACCCACTACAACGAAGAGAGCGTAGCCGTCAGTGATCGCGTGCAAGCAGAGGACGTGGACATCTGCGAGTCAGTACAAAGGGGCCTGCATTCCCGCGCCTACGGCGCCGGCCGTCTCTCTGTCCGCCGCGAGACCGGCGAGCACCTATTTCACCGACTACTAGCAGCAGATTTGAAGCGAAGCTAGGAGTGGCTAGCTTGCGGCTCTCTCCATCCCTCGGTAGCAACTGCTAGGGTGAGCGCGTGCCCTCCCCTTTGGGGGAGGCCGGCAACTTTTATCAGGAGCAGTTGGATCGGATGGAAAGAGCCGCACGGTTAACGCGTCCCGAGGGACCTGCGCTGCCGCGCAAACGGACGCAAATCGATACTCGCAACCTCCCCCATCACCTTCTGCGCCAGCGCCTCCCCGACCGCCGCGGAATGTTTAAACCCGTGCCCGGAGCACGCCGAAGCAAACCACACCCGCTCAGAATCGATACCATGATCAATCACAAACCCATGATCCGGAACCACCGTGTAGAAACAAGTAGCACTCCGCAAACACCGGCTGCTCAGGCCCCGCAAGCTTTCCCGCACATACCCATCGTAAAAACTCTGCACCTGCTCCGGTGGCACGCTCATCGGGCCATCATTTGCATCACTCACCGTGTCAAATTGCTCTGTCGCCATCTTGATGCTCAAGCCGTCCAAGCTGGGAAAACCATAAAAACCCTTCTCCACCTTCGGCGAGCTCCACAAAAAGATCGGCATCTGTTCCGGCATAAATTGCGGGCCCGATTCCTGCAAAGCAAACCAATAAAGGCTCTGCCGATAAACCGCAAAGCAATCCTCTTTCAAGCCCGCAGATTTTGCGCGCCCATTCAGCCATCCAAGCTCCCGGCGACAACACCACGCCACCGGCGGCATAGCGCGACCGATTCGTCTGCACCACAACCTGGGAGCTATCTGCAATCACCTCGGTGACAATCTCGCCCATCCGCACCTCCGCGCGATTTTCCCGGGCGACGCGCAGCTGCGCGGCAATACATTTTTCCGGAAACAAAAATCCGGCGCCCGGCTCGAAATACCCGTGTGCGCCATCCTGCAGAACAAACTGGGGAAACCGTTGCCGCATCTCATCGGCCGCAAGGATCTCGTGGGCGATGCCGAATCGGCGTGCGCAATCAACCGTTTGCTGGTAGAAGGCCGCGCCCGCACCCGGTGTTTCCACGCCGTCGAGCAGGATCAGGCCGCCGTTCTGCACCAGCAGCCTTTCACCAGTCGCTGCTTCCAATGCTCGCCAGAGCCCGTTGGCTCTCAGGACAAGCGGAACAAATTCCGCTCCCTCCCCAACCGCCTGCCGGGTGATGCGTGTCTCTCCGTGGCTGGAGCCAAATTCGTGCGGCGGATGGAAGCGATCAATGCCCAGCACCCGGACGCCGCGCAACGCCGACTGACATAGCGCCGCACTGCCCACCGCGCCCAGTCCAATGACAATCAGGTCATAATTTTCCACTGACCAGCCCTGGCTACTGCCCGATGGCGGCATCGGCGATGGCCAGGGATTGGTCGAGCTGTTCAATCGCGAAGTCCACTTCGGACTTCTCGATGATCAGAGGCGGTGCAATGACAAAATGGCTGATCCACGCCTGGATGGAAACGCCCCGCTTCATCATCTCCGCCGCCACCTTTTCCACGACCGCGACCTTCCCGTCGACCTTGTCCTGCTTGGTGTTGAACGGCGTTTTCTTGACCTGGTCTTTCACCATTTCCAGCGCCCAAAACAGGCCCAACCCCCGCACTTCGCCGATGGACGGATGTTTGGGCTTGAGCGCGTGCAGCTTTTCGCCCATGTACTGGCCCATCTCGCGAGCGCGATTCACCAGGTCCATGCGCTGAAACTCTTTGATTGCCGCCACGGCGGGCGCCAGCGTCATGGGATGGGCCTCATACGTATGCCCATGGGAAAAGAAGTGGTCCTCGAAGTATTCGGCGATCTTGCCCGTGGTGGCGCACAGCCCGAGGGGCACGTAAGCCGAAGTGATGCCCTTGGCGGTAACCAGAATATCCGGCTTCACGCCCCAGTGGTCCATCGCAAACCACTCGCCAGTGCGGCCCCAACCCGACATGACCTCGTCGGCTATCAACAGGACTCCTGTGCGGTCGCAAATCTCGCGCAGCTTGGGCATATATTCCGGCGGCGGTATCAGCACGCCGTTGGTGCCGACCACTGGCTCGACGATCACCGCGGCCACATCGTGCTCGTTCTCGATCATGTGCTCGAGGTAGTCAGCGCAGGCGATTCCGCACTCCGGATACGTATGCTTGATGGGACATTTGTAGCAGTTCACTTCCGGCGCGAATAAAAATCCTTGTCCTTTGCCCCCCGGCTCCATCGCCCAGCGCCGCGGATCGCCCGTTGCGGCGATGGAGGCCATGGTGGACCCGTGGTAAGAGCGATAGCGCGCGATGATCTTGGTCTTCCCGGTATACATGCGGGCAATCTTGAAGGCAGCCTCATTCGCCTCCGTGCCCGACGTAGTGAAAAAAAACTTGGTCAACCCCTCAGGCAATACCTCCAGCAGAAGACGGCTTAACTCTGCCCGGGTATCGGTCGCGTAGCCGGGCATGATGTATGCCAGCTTGCGCGCCTGCTCTTCAATCGCCTGAATGACCGCCTGATTCTTGTGCCCCAGGTTGCAGCACATCAACTGCGCCGAAAAATCGAGATAGCGCTTGCCATTCCCGTCCGTGAAGTAGCATCCCTCGGCATCGACAACATGCAAGGGATTCCAGCTCTTCTGATACTTCCAGGTGCCGTAGTTCAGCTTCTTGGTCCATGCGACCACTTCCTGGCTGGTCATCGTGCTTTCGGGAGTAGTGACAGTCTCGCTCATTATGTTTTCCCCTTGTCTTTAGCTACTTTACGCTGGTCCTAGTCCACCCAGGCAGAGATACTTCATCTGCAGGTATTCATCGATTCCGTACATCGAGCCCTCCCGGCCATAACCGGACTCCTTGAACCCGCCGAAGGGAGCGACCTCGGTCGAGATCGCTCCTTCGTTGACACCAACGATGCCTGCCTGCAGTTGCGCAGAGACGCGCATGACGCGTGCCAGGTCACGTGCGTAGAAATAGGCGGCGAGGCCGAAGGGCGTCGCATTGGCTGCCGCAATCACTTCGTCTTCGCTATGAAAACGAAAGAGCGGCGCCACTGGGCCAAAGGTCTCTTCGCAGGCGACGTCCATGGTGGCATCCACATCGGCCAGGATGGTGGGCTGAAAGAAATAGCCGCCCAACGCATGCCGCTTGCCGCCAAGCAGGACGCGTGCGCCACGGGCGATCGCGTTGGCCACGTGGCGTTCTACCTTTTCTATTCCTTTGGCGTTGATGAGCGGGCCGATCTCGGCCTCCCCCCCGGCCCGCCCCACGCGCAGCGCAGAAACCACCTTGACCAGCTTCTCGGCGAAGGCGTCGTAGACCGAGTCCGCGATGTAGATACGATTGGCGCAAATGCAGGTCTGGCCCGCATTGCGGAATTTCGACGCGATGAGGCCACGCACCGCCGCATCCAGATCGGCATCGTCAAAGACGATGAAGGGAGCGTTGCCGCCGAGTTCGAGCGAGAGCCGCTTAAGCGTGGATGCTGAACCCTGCGCCAGGTGCTTGCCGACCGGAGTGGATCCCGTAAAGGACAGCTTGCGCACGCGCGCATCGTTCAGCCATGGATCAACGACTGCTGCGGCGCGCTCGCGTGAGGCGGGAACGACGTTAATGACGCCGGCGGGAATGCCTGCCTTGGCCGCCAGATACGCCAGTGCGAGCGCGGAGAGCGGAGTATCTTCCGCCGGCTTGGCGATGATCGTGCAACCGGCGGCCAGAGCCGGCGCGATCTTGCGCGCCAGCATAGCGATAGGAAAGTTCCACGGAGTGATGGCCGCCACAACACCCACCGGCTCTTTGGTCACGATGACCCTGCGCCCGTGAGCGGGCTCGGGAATCACATCGCCGTAGATCCGCTTGGCCTCTTCGGCAAACCACTCGATATAGGCCGCGCCATACGCGACCTCGCCGCGGCTCTCGCTGAGCGGCTTTCCTTCTTCGAGCGAGATCAGGCGGGCAAGATCTTCCCCATGCTTCCTTACCATCGCCAGCCATGCCTGCAGATGCTGGGCCCGCTCTTTCGCCAGCAGAGTACGCCAACTGCAGAAGGCTCGCTGCGCGGCGGCGACTGCGGCCTCGGCCTCGACCGGCCCGCAGTCCGGCAGCGTGGCCAGAACCGTGCCATCCGCGGGATCTTCTACTGTGAACGTGCGGCCATCACTCGACCCTGTTCTCTGGTTATCGATCCAGGCATGGTTGACGATCAGTTCACTGCAATCGAGTTGCAACATCGGATCTCCACCTACGAAAGAAAACGATGAAAATACCAAAAATGCTCTTCGCGCACGTATCCAAGCTTCTTATAAATATGCTGGGCCGCCAGGTTGTCGTGGGCGGTGGCCAGGGTAAGCCGCTCGGCGCCGGTGCTGCACGCAAACTCTTCCGCATAGCTTAGCAATGCGGTGGCAACGCCCCGGCCACGGGCCGGCACATCCACATAAAGATCCTCAAGAAGCCAGATCGGCCGCATCGCCAAGGTGTTGGTAGAAGGCATCAGATGCATAAAGCCAATCGCGCGAGACGTGACGTCCCAGGCCAAAAAATATCGTCCCGACGATCGCCTGACGCGATCGCGAATGAACGCCGCAGCGCGCTCTTCGTCCGCCGCTTCGCCATAAAAAACCCGATAAGCGATATAGAGCCGCGACAGCTCCGTCAGATGCGCATTCGATGCAGCTTCTATCCTCAACACGAACCCCGAGCAGTTGAACGTGCAACAAATCGACGGGTGCCCCACATCTCGCTCGTTTTTCGCGAGATGTGGGATACCACCGATGTTGACCACGAAGTGCATCGGATGAATCGAGAGTCAAAGGAAAAGAGCAGTGGTATCCCACATCTCGCGAAAAACGAGCGAGATACCCGGATTTCCTGTACGCGGCACCAAGCAACAGCCACGTGTGCGGCTTTCATTGAGGAAAGCCGCATGAAGTTCATCAACGCCAACAGACTTCGCAGGAAATCCGGGGGTGTGGGGCACCCGTCCTTTGTGAGGGAACTGGAGGCATACCTCTGCGGGACTGAGTTCATAAGTGAAGTTCTCACGCAGACACTTTAAGCCCGTACGCAATTAATTCAAAAACATATCCGACTTTAGCCGCTGAGGGGCTGATTTCTATGCTCCATGCCGCTCCCACACTTTAGTGCGCGGCGCCGGCAAGCTCACCCAACTCCGCCGCAACCGCACTCAGGCCCTCTTCCAACACCTGCAGAGCATCGCCGAATTCCTCATCGCTGATATTCAGCGGCATCAGCAACCGGATGACGTTGTCATACGTCCCTGCCGTCAGCACCAGCACGCCATGTTGCAGGCAATGCTGCACCAACTTTTTCGCCGCAGGCGCGCAAGCAGCACCATTGGAATCGACAAACTCCACCGCCTGCATGGCCCCAACCCCGCGAACATCGGCAATAAAGCGATGCTGCCGTTGCCACCCCGTAGCTCGGCGTTGAAATTCCTCACCCAGCCACCGGCCACGCGCCAGCAACCGGCCATCAGCAAATTCCTCGAAGACCGCCAACGCCGCCGCGCAACACGCGGGATTACCGCCGAACGTGCCGCCCAATCCACCCGGTCCAGGCGCATCCATGATTTCCGCGCGCCCGGTGATCGCCGCCAACGGCATGCCGCCTCCGAGAGATTTCGCAGTGAGGATAAGATCCGGCTCGATCCCAAAGAGTGAGCTGGCAAACAACTCTCCGGTGCGGCCGAAGCCGGTCTGTACCTCATCAGCGACAAAGACGATGCCGCGCTCGCGACAGATCTTCGCCAAAGCCGGCAAAAATCCAGCAGGAGGCACCACAAACCCACCCTCACCCAGCACCGGCTCTACCACGACAGCCGCAATCGACTCCGCAGCCACGACACGGCGGAACGTCTGGTCAAGCAAATCCGCAACTTGACCCTCGGTCATTGGACCCCGGCTGGAAAGCCGCGCATTCGCCGGCACTCCGTAAGGAATGCGGTAGACATCCGGAAGAAACGGCCCGAAGCCTTCCTTATACGGATGAGTCTTGCTGGTAAGCGACATGCCCACCATGGTGCGCCCGTGAAAGCCATCCTCCACCGAGAGCACCGCGGGCCGTCCAGTGAAAGCGCGCGCAATCTTCACGGCGTTTTCCACTGCTTCCGCGCCGCTGTTCACCAGGAAAGTCTTCTTGGCAAAGCTGCCCGGCGTGAGCTGGTTGAGCTTCTCCGCCACGGCAACGTAGCCCTCGTAGCCCGTGACCTGGAAGCAGAGATGAAGAAAAGCGTCGAGCTGCGCACGCACCGCGCTCACCACTCGAGAATTCCGGTGGCCAACGTTGACGCAGCCGATGCCGCCGCCCAGGTCGATGAAGCGATTGCCATCCACGTCTTCGAGCATTGCGCCCTCGGCGTGGCGGACAAACAGCGGAGTGGAAGCGTAAACGCCGCGCGGGATAGCCTGCAACCGGCGGGCTGTCAACGCACGCGAATTGGGTCCCGGAATCTCTGTCTTCAGTCGGATGTTGGCCATGGTTTCAATACCATCCAATCGGCGCTTCATTCAGATTGATGTAGACCTGCTTGGTCTCGAGATACTCGTCAATGCCGTGGATCCCCAATTCCCTGCCGAAGCCCGATTGTTTAAACCCTCCCCAAGGAGCTTCCACACAAGTAGGCTGCATGTGATTGACCCACACCACGCCGGCGCGGATGGCCTTAACCATGCGCATAGCGCGATAGATATCGCGCGACCACACAGCGGCCGCCAATCCAAACGAGGTATCGTTCGCGATCTTGAGCGCCTCGCGCTCGTCGTCGAACGGGATCACGCAAGCCACCGGGCCAAAGATCTCTTCCCGCGCAATCCGCGAAGAGTTGTCCACGTCGTAAAAGATCGTCGGCTCGACATAATAACCGCGGGTCAAAGAAGCGGGCCGCCCGCCGCCCAGCGCTAACTTGGCTTCGGACTTACCCAGCTGCTGATAAGCAGAGACCCGGTCATACTGTTCCTTGCTGACCAGCGGACCCATCTTGGTGGAGCGGTCGAGCGGCGGGCCCAGCTTGATCGTGCGCGCCTTCTCCGTCATGGCCTCGAGAAACTTCGGATAAATCGACCGCTGCACCAGCACCCTGCTGCCGGCTGAGCAGACCTCGCCCTGGTTGATGAAAACGCCGAAGAGCGCGCCATCGATGGCTGCCTCAAAATCCGCATCCGCAAAAAAGATGTTGGGCGACTTGCCGCCCAGCTCGAGCGTCACCCGCTTAAGCGTATCCGCGGCCGACTTCATGATGATCTTGCCCACGGAAGCTGATCCCGTAAACGCCACCTTATCGACGCCGGGATGGGCCACAATGGCGGCGCCCGCCGTCTCCCCCAGTCCAGTAACGACGTTCACTACTCCGGCAGGCACTCCGCACTCCGCCAGCCAACCGGCCAGCTTCAACATGGTGAGCGGCGTCTGTTCCGCCGGCTTCAACACGCAGGTGCAACCAGCGGCGATCGCCGGCGCCAGCTTCCACGCAGCCATCCCCAGCGGATAATTCCATGGGATGATCTGCCCGGCAACCCCGACCGGCTCTTTCAGCGAGAGGCTGAGTGCGTTGTCGGGAACCGGATTCACCAGGCCGGAAACCTTGTTGGCCAATCCTCCGTAGTACTCAAAGCAGGTGGCGGCATCGGCGATGTCGTACTCCGCTTCGACAATCGGCTTGCCGCAGTTGCGCGACTCCAACTCCGCCAGTTGCGGAGCTTCCTCACGAAGCTTGGCCGCGATGCGGAAGAGAATGCGGCCCCGCTCCTGGGCCGTGGTCTGCGGCCATCCGCCTTCATCGAAGGCGTAGCGAGCCGCGGCAACAGCGGCATCGATATCGGCCGCGCTGGCATCGGGAATTTCCGCGATGACTTCTTCGGTCGAAGGGTCAAAGACAGGAATGCGCTTGCCGGAAGTGCCTTCCGTCCATTCACCATTGATAAACATCGGTTCAGAACTGGTCTGTGAGATCGCCATGGGGGATCCTTTCGAAAGCTAGCTATGGGCGGCGGGATGCCGCCGCCCATGAAACGACTACGCCCGCGCCAAGCTTTCCTGCTGCGCCTGGGCCAGTGCCGGTGCAACTTCTTCAAAGGCCGAAAGGTGCTTGTCAATATCGGCCATGGAGTGAGCGACGGAGATGGTCCACTGCTCATCCCACCAGTAGGGCTGCGCCATGACTCCGCGGTTCAACATGCCGAACCAGTAGAGCTTCCACAGATCCGTATCCACCTTCAGCCAATCGCGGTAATTACGAATCTTGTTGGGATAGAGCAACATCGCTCCATTCGACCCGGCGCTCTCCACGTAGGCTTCGAGGCCGGTTTTCTGCACGATCTGCTTGTACCCCGAGACCAGGGCATCGCTGACCTTGGCAATGTGCGCGTAGCCTGCGGGCGTAAGCACCTCACGGAAGGTTGCGATCCCAGCCGCCATGACCAGCGGATTGGTGGCATAGGTGCCGGCGTGAAAGACCTTCTGCTGCGCGATCACATCCATCACCTGTTTGCTGGCGGCGAAAGCAGCCAACGGGAAGCCTCCACCGATGGACTTGGCCAACGCCACCATATCGGCCTTGATGTTGAAGTACTCGCAGGCTCCGCCCCGGCCCAGCTTGGCGCCCGTCTTCACCTCGTCAAATATCAGCAGCGCACCCTCGCGAGTGCAGATCTCACGCAATCCTTCCAGATACCCCGCCTCCGGCATGCAGATGCCGATGTTCATCATGATAGGTTCGATAATCACGGCGGCAATCTGGCCAGGATTCTCGGCAAAGAGGCCGGCGACCGCTTTGAGATCGTTGAACTGCGCCACCAGCGTGTTCTTCACCGTATCGGCGGGGACTCCACCCGAGGCCGGTACCTGGTTCGGCCGGTCAGGATCGCCGCACAGCTCGAGCTTGGGCTTCATGCTCACTAGGACGGAGTCATGCACGCCGTGGTAGGCGCCCTCCATCTTGATGATCTTGTCGCGGCCGGTGAAGCCGCGCGCGATGCGGATCGCGTGCATGGTCACTTCCGTGCCGCTGCTGCCAAAACGCACCTGCTCCACCGGGAACCGCTGGCAGATTTCATCCGCCAAGTCGTATTCCAGGGTATGCGGCATGCCGTACATGGTGCCGGTGACCAAACGCTCTTGCACCGCGGCCACCACAGCCGGATGACAGTGCCCGGCCATCAGGGCTCCAAAACACAAGTTGAAATCGATGTACTCGTTGCCATCGAGGTCGTGAATGTGGCTTCCCTTGGCGTCTTTCACAAATAGCGGCCAGGGCTCGTAACTGCGGAAGTTGCTGGCTACACCAAGCGGCATGCGCGGTTCTGCCCGCTTCAGCGCAGCGCGCGAGCCGGGCGTACGGGATTCAAAGCTGGAGAGTTCTTTCTCAAGAAGGTGGTACATGGGATTTTTCCTTTGCCCAGGGGGCGGTCAATAGTAAAGAGGGCCGGGCGACCAGCGGTAAGGTGGGGACGCTTGTACGTGCCCTGACAGCTGATGAAAAACTTCCCGGCAGACGCCGCGGCGCGGGTCTAGCGTTCGATGAGGATGGGGTTAGACAGCCGGCACAGCCGGCCTTCACCGCGGGCATAGCGAAGAAACCAGCGCATCCGGCAAAACGTGCCGGCGATGGGGCAATCTTCGTAGCTGGAAAGAGCTGACATTTCGGGCAAGCCAATTATACGTTGCCACCGATAAACCCTTATAGTAATTTTTGAAACCATCCAGCTAAAGCCGGGTGCCCCATACCTCGCTCGTTTTTCGCGAGATGTGGGATACCACAAATCCTTACCCTTCGCTGTGGGTTGACCAATTGAGGCTTCGGGATCAAAGCAGCGGTATCCTATATCGCGAAAAACGCGGGATATGGATCACCCGGGTTCCATTAACAAGCAAGATTTGGAGCACCATGAGCGCGAGGCCAACAAGATTTCTCCTACTGTGCAGCCTGGCTGCACTGTCCCTTCTTTCCAGCTGCAAAAAAGCCCAGCCGACGCTCAGCCTGCTGGTGTGGGAGGGTTATGCCGACCCTTCCTTCATCCAGGGATTCGAAGCCAAATGCAATTGCAAGGTGGCCGCGGCGTATATGGGGTCCAGCGACGAGCTGGTGGCCAAGTTACGCGGTGGGGCTTCCTCCAATTACGACGTGATCTCGCCCTCCAGCGACGTAGCCACGATGCTCAGCCGCTCCGGCCTGGTAGCCCCACTCGACCTGAGCAAAATTCCAAATTATAGCCAGCTTTCGCCAACCCTCACCTCCATGCCGCTGGTCAGGCAAAACGGTAAAGTCTACGGCGTGCCCCTTACCTGGGGTCCCAATCCCCTGCTCTACGACATTGGGGCCGTCTCCAGGGCGCCCGAAAGCTGGGCCGACCTCTGGGATCCAAAATTCGCCGACAAGCTCGCGTTCTGGGACGATCTTTCCACGATGTACATGGCGGCGCAGGTTCTCGGATTCGGTAAGCCCGATCCAACCGCCATCTTCAACCTGAGCGATGCGCAACTGGAGCAAGTGAAACAAAAGCTCATCGCGCTCAAACCGAATATCCGCAAGCTTTGGACCACCGGCGGAGAGCTGACCAATCTCTTTCAAAACCACGAAATCGTCGCGGCCATGGGTTGGCCGCTGGTGACCTACCAGCTGCGCAGGAGCGGCATTCCCATCGAGGAAGAGATTCCCTCCGAAGGCACCACCGGGTGGATCGATCACCTGATGATCACTTCGTCGAGTGACAACAAGGAACTCGCCTACCAGCTTCTGAACTACCTCATTTCCGCCCAGGCGCAGAAACAGCTGAGCGACGTGACCGGCTACATTCCGGCCAACCCGCAAGCCGCCCTGCTGATGACCTCGGACCAGCGCCGCAGCCTGCATCTGGACGACCTCAATAACTACCAGCGCCGCATCGTTTTCTGGCAAGACGTGCCCCGCCGGGCGAAGTACACCGAGATTTGGAACGAAGTGAAGGCCAGCCAATGAAGGGCGCAGCATGAGTGGTGCCGTCTTCCTGCGCCTGGAGAGCGTAGGCAAACGTTTCGGCGAGCACACCGTGCTCGCCTCCATTTCGCTGGACGTAGAGCAGGGCGAGTTTCTTACTCTGCTGGGCGAGAGCGGCTCCGGCAAAACCACATTGCTGCGCATTCTGGCGGGTTTCGAAGAGGCGACCTCGGGACGGATACTGCTTGACGACCAGCGCCTCGATGCCATGCCGCCCCATCGCCGTCCCATCCACACCGTCTTCCAAAGCTACGCGCTTTTTCCCCACATGAGCGTCTTTGACAACGTGGCCTATGGTTTGAGGGTGCGAGGCTGTGCGCGTGCCGAGACGACTTCGCGGGTCAACGATGCCCTGGAAAAAGTCCGCATGGAACGCTTCGCCACGCACCTTCCCCGGCAAATCAGCGGGGGGCAAAAGCAGCGTGTGGCGTTGGCCCGGGCTCTGGTCAACCGGCCCCGTCTTCTGTTGCTCGATGAACCCCTCTCCGCGCTCGACGCCAATCTGCGCCTGGAGATGCAGCGCGAGCTGAAGCTGCTGCAGCGTGAAGTCGGCATCACCTTCATCTTTGTTACCCACGACCAGAGCGAGGCGCTGGCTATCTCCGATCGCGTGGTTCTGCTGCGCCACGGCAAGGTGGAGCAGTGCGGCAGCCCGCGCGACATCTACAACACACCGCGCACTGCCTACGCTGCGTCGTTCCTGGGCAAGAGCAACCTGGTCGCCGGCGTCGTTCGCCAGGGAGTGGCGGACTGTGAAGCCTTCTCCGTGCCGGTGAAGCTGCCCGATGGCCCGGTCACTTTTTCTCTGCGCCCGGAGTGCATTGCGCCCGCCGGGCAGGCCGGTGAGCATCTGGTGCAATTTGCCGCAGAGGTAGTTGCAGAACAGTTTCACGGCGCCGATTCTTTGCTGACCCTGCGCTGTGCGGGTGGCATGGAGCTGTCAGCGCGCGTAGCCGGGCCGCTCAGCAACGGCGGGGGCTTTGCCTTTCAGGCGCCGGACCTGGTCCCGCTGGAGCAGGAATAAATGCGCAGCGCACGCATCTCCGCATGGCTGGTGGCCTTTCCGCCCTTCGCCTGGATTGCTCTCTTTCTCTTTACGCCCTACTGTCTCCTCTTCTGTTACAGCTTCTGGAGCCTGGATGCCAGCCAGCAGTTGCTTCGTCACGCGACCCTGGCCAACTATCTGCATCTGGCGACCACTCCTCTCTATGTCACCGTCATTCTCCGCTCCATGCGCATCGCCTTCTCGGTGGTGGTGCTCTCGCTGCTGATCGGTTATCCCCTGGCATGCTTTCTCGTTTTTCAGGCGGGCAAGTACAAGCGGATTCTTTACCAGGCCGTGATCATCCCGCTGTGGGTCAGCTACCTGGTCCGCGCCTACGCCTGGAAAGTCATCTTCGGCAACGAGGGAGTGATGAATACCCTTTTGCTTTGGGCCCACGCAACCCGGCACCCTCTAGGCTTTCTCTTGTACAGCCCTTTCGCCGTGATCGTGACCCTGACCCACATCTATGTGCCCTTCGTGGTGCTCCCAGTCGTGGCATCGCTCGAAAAGATCCCCCATGAACTGCTCGAGTCGTCGAGCGACCTGGGCGCTACCACCTGGCAGACGTTTACCCGCGTCATTCTTCCCCTCTCGCTGCCCGGAGTTCTCTCCGGTGCGACCTTCGCCTTTCTACTCAGCTTTGGAGACTTCCTGGCGCCGCTGCTATTGGGTGGTCCAAGCAGCGTGATGATCGCCAACATCGTCGCCAACCTCTTCGGTGCGGATTACAACTGGCCCCTGGGAGCCGCGGTGGCCGTGCTCATCCTGGTGATGGTGCTCGTCATTCTCACCATCACGCAACGGCTGGAGCGCCGCTGGAGGGTCGCATGAAGGCGCTCTCCACCACCTTCGCCTGTGCCGCGTATGGCTTTCTCTACCTGCCCATCGTCGTCCTGATCGTTTACTCCTTCAACCTCGATGGCGTAGGCGGTTTCCCGCCCCAACACTTGACGCTCAATTGGTACCGCATCCTCTTTGACGACTCCGCCATGTGGACCGCGGTGGGCAATAGCGCCATCGTCGCCCTGTTCACCGTCGTTCTATCCATGTTGATCGGCTTTCCCGCAGCCTATGCGCTCGATCGCTATTCGTTCCCGGGTAAGGCCGCATTTCAACGGTTGGTGCTGCTGCCCCTGATCGTGCCCGGCGTAATCACCGGCATCTCTCTCTTGTTGCTCACAGTGAGCGGCGGATTTCATCTCAGCCTGGTCACCGTGATCCTCGGCCACTCGACCGCCTTGACCGCAGTGGCGGCGACTGAAATCTTAGCCGGCCTGGCCAAGCTCGATCGCTCGCTTGAGGAAGCCTCCGCGGATCTGGGGGCCAGCCGGCTGCAAACCCTGATACGCATTGTTCTGCCCGGCCTGCGAACCTCTCTGTTCGGCACAGCGCTCCTGGTCTTCACTCTTTCCATGGACGAGATTGCTGTTACTTTCTTCCTCATCGGCAGAGAGAACACCCTGCCTCTCGAAATCTGGTCCCGCCTGCGACGCGGCGCAACCCCGGAGATGAACGCCATCGCTACCCTTATCTTCTTGTTCTCAGTCATCACCATCTTTTTGTCACAATGGCTGACCACCCGCCAACCCGCCCAGGCCGCGCCCATGGCAACTCAATGACGAGCACGCGCCGAAGCTTCCTGGCCAATGCCGGCATCATCGCTGCTGGCCTGCCTCTTTATGCGAGCCCGCTGAAGCCACAACATTCCTGCATCGTGGTGGGCGCCGGCTTCGCGGGGCTCACCGCCGCGTACCGCCTTTGCGCCGCAGGCTGGAAGGTGACCGTCCTCGAAGCCCGCAACCGCACCGGAGGCCGCGTCTGGTCCTATCGCTTTCCCCAGGCGCCGGAGCTGGTGTGCGAGATGGGCGGCGAATGGATCGGCAAAGACCACAAGAAAATAATCGCGTTGGCGAAAGAGCTGAACGTGCCCCTAGAGTCCCACGCTTACCGCGTGTGGTTGCTGCAGAGCGGCCAGATGCATGCGCCCGGAAGTTGGGACTTTTCTCCGCAGGCACACGGCGCATGGAAAAAATTCCTAAGCGAGTACAAGCGATACTCCGAGCAGGATAAGCGCCGTATGGACCAGTACGACTGGTGGACATGGCTGGGAAAGATGGGATTTGCCGGCAACGACCGCCGCATTCACGAGCTGATCGATTCCACCGACTACGGCGAATCCATCCGCGAGGTCTCCGCCTATGTCGCCGCCGAAGAATATGTCGATACCGACTACACCAACCCGAACAACACCGACGAGATGGACTGGCACGTGCTCGGCGGAAACAGCAAACTGGTGCAGGCCCTCGCGAATCGTCTCCCGCCGGGCGCCCTGCACTTGAACTCTCCCGTCGTCTCCATCAAGCAGCGCGCCGGCCTGGTCACCGTGGCCACGGCTAAAGAAAGCTTTACCGCCGACGCCTGTATTTTCGCCGCGCCTGCATCGGTCTTGTCTTCGATCCACTTCGAACCGGCGCTCTCCTCCGCCCAGGCGCTGGTCGCCGATGAGCTTGAGTACAGCCGCATCATCAAGACCCAGCTGCTATTCAATCACCGCTTCTGGCCCGCGGAGGACTTTTCCCTGATCAGCGATGAGACGGCGCACGAGTACTTCCACACCACTCAGAAGCAACCAGGCCCACGCGGCATTCTCTGTTCCTACTCGGTGGGCGATAAGGCCGACGTGCTCGCCGCCCAATCGCAAGCGGAGCGCCAGGCGCAGTTAGTTCGTGACCTGAGCGCAGTTTCCGGCGACGCGCCCAAAGCGCTGATCACCTCGGTCGATCAACCCTGGCAGGACGACCCATGGGTACATGGCGCGTATGCCATCTACCGGCCCGGGCAGTGGTTCCGCATTCGCCCTCTACTCGAGCAACCGCATGGCAAGGTGCTCTTTGCCGGCGAACACCTGGCCGAATGGCAGGGATTTATGGAAGGCGCCGTCGATACCGGCGAGATCGCCGCCGCACATTTGTTGCACTAAATTTTTCTGAGGGAAACGAATGCATTTCACAGACAAAGAACTGGGCATGGATCGCCGCATTACCCGCCGCGACTTTATGCAAGGCGCAGCCATGGCCATCGCCGCGGCGGCCGCCACACCCACATCACTCTTTGCCCAGCAAGCAACCGAAGCGCAAAACGCGCCCGGATACGATCCACCCGCCGACACATGGATTGCGCGGCAGCCACCCGGGCTCATTTGAAGTGGCCCACCGTCTGCGCGACGGCACCTTCTGGGCCAACGCCGGTCAACCCGAAAGCACGGGCGAAACCTACGACCTGATCGTGGTGGGTGGTGGGATCAGCGGTCTCTCCTCTGCGCGCTTCTTTCACCAGGCCGCGGGTAAACCCGCGCGCGTCCTAATCCTAGAAAACCACGATGATTTCGGCGGCCACGCCAAGCGCAACGAATTTCAAGTGGACAAAACCTTCATGCTTGGCTACGGCGGCACCTACGCCATCGAGAGCCCGGCTCCGTACAGCCCAGTCGCCAAAGGTGTGATCCGCGATCTGGGCATCGACGTCTCGTCTTACTCCAGGCACAACGACGATAAGCTCTATCCCTCGCTGGGGCTAAAGTCGAAGATTTTCTTCGACCAGGAAACCTTCGGCGCCGATCGCCTCGTAACCAGCCCCTCAGTCAGACACGGCAACACGACCGTCGCGCAGTCCGCTAAGACCTGGGAGGAATTTTCCACGCAGGCGCCGCTGACAGAGAAGGCCAAAGCGGATGTCAAGCGCCTGTACTCTCTCGACGAAGACCTGATGCCAGGGCTTCTCTTCCGACCAGAAGAAGGCAAAGCTGGCGCGCATGAGCTACGCCGACTACCTGACCAACCTGGTGAAGGTAGATCCCAAGGTTGTCGCCTTGCTGCAAGCCCATCCACAACCTCTCTATGGTGTGGGTATTGATGCCGTCTCGGCCCAGGATGCTTGGGGATTAGGTCAGCCGGGCTTCAACGGGCTCAAGCTGGCGCCAGGCGCCGGGCCGGGCATGGGCCGCGACTCCATCCCCAACGAAGAGGCGGAAGAGTTTTTCTTCCATTTCCCCGATGGCAACTCCTCCATCGCCCGGCTGCTGGTGCGTTCGCTGCTGCCCGCAGCAGTGCCCGGCAATTCGGCGGACGATATTGTTACTTCCCAAATCCGCTATGACCAGCTCGATCAAGCCGGAAGCCCAACCCGCATCCGCTTGAACAGCACGGTGGTTAAGGTGCGCCACAACGGCGACCCGGCCACTGCGAAAGAAGTGGAAATCACTTATGTGCAGAAGGGAAAGGTGTATACCGTAAAGGCAGCCCACTGCATCCTGGCTTGCTGGCATACGGTCATTCCCTTCCTCAACACCGAATTGCCGGCGGAGCAAGTGGCGGCGCTGCGCTCGGCGGAGAAAGTTCCGCTCGTCTACACCAACGTGGCCATCAAGAACTGGGAGAGCTTCGTTCGCCTGCAGACTTCGGGCATGTATGCGCCGGGATCTTACTTTACCGAGGCTCGCCTCGACCACCGCGTCAGCATTGGTAACTACCACTGCACCAAGAAACCGGACGAGCCGATCGTGCTCACCATGAGCCGTTATCCCTGCTCACCAGGACTGCCGGCGCGCAGCCAGCACCGCGCCGGACGAGCCAACCTGTACGCGACCTCGTTCGAGACCTTGGAGAGAAATATCCGGGAGCAGCTTGCGCGCAGTGCCGGCGCCGGCGGCTTTGATCCGGCGCGCGATATTGCCGCCATCACCGTAAATCGCTGGCCCCACGGCTACGCCTATCAATACAACTCCCTCTGGGATCCCTTCTGGTTAGAAGGCGGCCCGCTGCCCTGTGTCGAGGCCCGCAAACCCTTCGGCCGCATAGCCATCGCCAACGCCGATGCCGATGCATACGCCTACACCGACTGCGCAATCAACCAGGCCCACAGGGCCGTCAACGACCTCAAGCTGACGCCGGGGTAATCAGAAGCTTTCTGCACCAACAATGAGGGTGGGTGCCCCATTCAAGCCCCGCTTTTGGGCTTGAGTGGGATAAGCAGCACTCAACGATGCAAGCCACTACCCTCCACCTTGTTATCCCGCCTGCCCCGGCTTGCCGTGGGACCGGAGCGTAGCGCAGTGGAGGGACCTGCGGTTCCCCTTCCCCCCAAGCAAAGTTCACACAGCGGCGACCGGATGCCCAGGCCAAGCCTTCCCCCGCGATACAAGCCCCGCCAAAATGAGATACAACAACAACCCAATAGGCCCGAAGAGAAACGTAAGCACCAGGCACGGGAGCACCAGCAAAAAAGGAACGTGATTGCGCCGCGCATCCCGCACTTGCCAACTACCAATGAAAAGATCGAAAGCAAGATAGTGAACCCATCCCGCGAGCACCAGCCACCGGTCCGTGAACAGCAGCATGACGTTGCTAAGCGAGTTGAATCCTCCCCGATGCCCACCCCAGTGGGTGAAGATAAGCACAAGGTAAAGCCCGCACAGCAGTGCCGGCACCAACAAACCTGTTATCAGCGAAGAAATCATCCGCGACGCGCGCGGAGACCATCCCGTGACCACCAGCAAAACCCAACCCGCCAGCGCCGTGCTATTACAAAGTCGAAAGAGAGAATCCGCGTTCATGCAATGCCTTTCTTACCTCGAATCACAATGAGAGCAACCGCCGTAACCACCACCCAAGCAGTAAAGCTTATCAAGGACAAGCTATCAGGTCGCGCAATCGACTGGCCCCGGAAGGCCTGCCACAGAATCAGCCCGAAAAGCGCCAGGTAGCTGGCGGCTATAGCAAAAATGAGCTTCACCTGAGTCCGGTCGTCTCCAGCAAAGCGGCGGCGACCGATCCACCAAGCCAGCAGCGGCAGCACCTGCAAACCATGCATGCCCAGAAAGTGCGCAACGCGCAGATCGCCATGATCCGCGCTCCATCCAGTGACCGGCAACCCAGGCCCGCCATCCGGAGCACCCACCGTGTGCGCGCCGGCAATCGGAAGCCGTCCGCTCACATGCGCCTCCGCCAGTTGCTGAGAGTTCGGCACTGTCATCAAGCCCCCCGAGCCTGTCCCAATCAGCGCCAGCACCATCCCCAAACGCAGCGACCAGCCCCAGGCCGGCGAAGCATAAGGTTGGCGAAAGAGCACAACAGTGAGCAATAGCATCGCTAGCCAGATGCAGAGGATGCTCACCCCCATCACCGCCCACACAGCACCATCAAGTGGAGTGGCAAAGTTGAAGTGGCTGGTAGTGCCCCGCGCCGCCTGCATATCGATCAACGCGATCTCAATCGCCAAACCCGCAGCCAGCACGATGTCCAGCGCCCGCGTGACCCGCGGCCAGATATGGGTCGATGCGATACAGAAGGCGAAGCTCCAGGCCACAATCATCGTGGAGAGCGCGAACTTCGCGGGTTTAAGCCATGCCGGCGCGCCGGTAATCACCCGCCGGTCCACCACCAGGCCGCATAGGGTGAACACCAGATCAGCCGCCATAACGAACCCGAGGATGGTGAGCCCGGGTGCTGCTGCGAATAAAACCGAAAACCGATGCTTCATGTGAAAGAGATTAACATAAATGTTAAATCGATTCACATTCATGTAAAATAAATCAGGAAGGACCCCTAACCTTGAAAGCCAAGCGCCCCTATCATCACGGAGACCTGCGGGCAGCCCTGATGACCGCCGCGCTCTCGCTCATCGACGAACACGGCGTCAAGGGCCTCGCCTTGAGCGATGCGGCTCACCTGGCGGGAGTCAGCGTAGCGGCTCCCTATCGTCACTTCAAAGACAAAGAGGCCTTGCTGGCGGAAATCGCAGCCGACGGATTCACCATGTTTCGCGATGCGCTCGCGCGCGCCGCCCAGAGCCACCCGGATGACAAGGTGAAACGCCTGGTGGAGATGGGTGTGGCCTATGTCGACTTCGCCTTACACCACCGCTCTCACTTCAAGGTGATGTGGGAGGGCGGGATCGTCAAAGCAAACTACCCGGAAATGCAACACACCGCCTCCCAGGCATATCTCCTGTTGGAAGAGGCCGCGAAGGACCTTCATCCGCGAGCGCACCCCAACCGGCAGCAGGCATTAGTCAGGGCTGCCTGGAGCGTGGTCCACGGCTACGCAATGCTTACGCTCGAAGGCGAACTCCCAGCCCAGGGAACCGAACAAAATGCCAGGAACCTGTTGCGCCAGTCGCTCCACCTCCTGCTGGACCAATTCGCCGCCAAGGCAACCTGAAAAGATTTCATTCAATCGAGCGTCGCTCCGTGTATAAAGGCTACCAACCCCCTATCAAGAGACTCCAGGCGCAAACATTGGCAAACTCCGCGGAAAACGCTGCTTGGACGTCCATCGAAGACCTTTTCGACCGAACGCTCGGCAGTCGCCCGTCCGCGCATCATTTGGAAATCCTGAAAAAGGCAGAGAACGAGCGGCCGGAGGTGAAGGAATTTCTCGAGCGCGCCTTTCGCCTTATGGCCATCTCCAACGCGGACCCGGCGCACATGACACCCTCACTCGCCTGGATCCTTGGCGTCATGATTCCCAGGCTGCTTCCTGGAGCATGGGGAAATATCGTTCCCCCATTTACCTATGAAGACCGCCATAAACAGATCAATGCCTACCTCAACGCAAATCCCTGGGGCCAATTCCCCGACGATACCGTTCTACTGGAGATGGGTTGCGGATTCCCACCGCAAACGGCTCTGGACGCTGCGCGCGATTTTCCCCATTGGCGGATCATTGGCGCTGACCTGCAATTTGACCCCTACGTTCTCTACGATTCTGACGGCAACTACGCGTGTATGGATTCCGACGGCGGCGTCCGATACTTTCACCCCAGCTCGCCCAATCGCGCGACCTTTGCATCGCTTTACCAAGACACGTCGATCACCTTCCAACGCTTTCGCGCGACCTTTGCCGCACTGCGTGAAAAGTTGCCGGCTTCTGATCCCGGTCAATGCGTATCCGTCGAGCACGAGGGCGCGCGCCTCGTGCACCATCCCATCAGAAACTACGAACGTCCGAATCTTAAGCTAATGCAGGCCGGACTCGGCGCAGAAACGCCCCAAGCCGATATCATCCGTGTCTTCAATGTTCTCTTTTATTTTGATGCAGCGTTTCGCAGCCGCGCGGAGGAATGGGCGCTGCGAACGCTGCGTCCAGGAGGTCTTTTCCTCTGTGGTGCCGATGGAACCATGACCTTCGAGGCTCGTTATTCTGTCTACCGCAGCGAGCACGGGAACCTGGTTCCCAAAGAATTCGCCTTCAGCCTTGACAACCTTCGTCCCCCTACGGTGATGCCCTGGTTCAGCCTCCACGACGAAGAGAAGGAAACCTTTGCGCTAGCCAAGCTGCTTGGCGTTCTGCGCTCCGATGAGTCGTTCCGCCTCGACTATGATTCTCGTGTGGACGAGCTTCTAGCGGCGAACAGGATGTTCGTCCGCCAGGAAGACGGCTTCCTGGCGGCAGCCCCCGATCCCATTCCCGCCCCCGAGTGGCTGCCGTCCTACCTCGCCATGCAAAACAAGTTGGAGCAGGAAGGTTTCGTGGACCGCGCTGTGTCTGTGCTGAAGCGCGCCGGCTACAACGCCTGGATCAACCCCGTGGGCCACGTAGCCGTTGACCCCAAGAGTATTGCTTCCTTCTGATAAACCGATAAGCCCAGAGTTACTACTCCGGCTGGGGAACCAGACGGATATAAGGCTTGGGTGACTTCCAGCCGCCGGCGTACTTCTGTTTGGCTTCCTCATCGGTAACCGACGGCAGGATGATTACATCCTCTCCCGGCTGCCAGTCCGCTGGCGTGGCTACCTTGTGCTTGGCCGTAAGCTGCATCGAATCGATCACCCGCAGCAGTTCCGGAAAATTGCGGCCAGTGGTCATGGGATAACTCAATTGCAGCTTGATCTTCTTATCCGGGCCAATGATGAAGACGGTGCGGACGGTGGCATTGTTCGCCGCCGTGCGGCCTTCAGAGGTCTCCCCGGAATCGCCGGGCAGCATGTCGTACAGCTTGGCCACCTTCAGCTCGGTGTCGCCAATCATGGGATAGTTCACCTTGAAGCCGCCGGTCTCCTCGATATCCAGGGCCCACTTGCCGTGGCTGCTCACCGGGTCGACGCTCAGCCCAATCACCTTGGTATTGCGCTTGGCAAACTCGTCCTGCAGCCCGGCGACGCTCCCTAATTCCGTGGTACAGACCGGCGTAAAGTCCTTAGGGTGAGAAAAAAGGACTGCCCAGCCATCGCCGATCCACTCGTGGAAGTGAATCGTGCCCTGCGTTGTTTCGGCCGTAAAGTCGGGAGCGGTGTCATTAATTCTGAGGGACATTCGTGCGTCTCCTGCAATCGCTTGCGTTTTTCTGGGGTTTTGGGGCATGCCTGCTTGGCGCCCAGCGACGATTTTAACAGGCCCGTGCCCGGATTTCCTGTACGCGGGCGTGAGAGACGACCACGTGTGCGGCTTTCATTGAGGAAAGCCGCATAGAGTGCATCAACGCCACCAAACTTCACAGGGAATCCGGGGTCAGCCCTGCCGATAGGGGATCCAAACCTGCATCGCGGAGAGTTGGCGATTCGACCACGCATAGTAAGGAATAAGGCGCAACTTAGTCGGGTGAGCAGCTTCCCCATTGGGCAGCGCGGCCTGGTACAGGCTGCCAGGCTCGGCCGGGAGCCATGCGCCGGGATGCTCCAACACCACCACGCCATCCAGCAAGTCAGGCTGGTAGACCGTCGTCGTGGTCTCGGTGAGCTGGGCCGTGTATCGGGGAAAACTCTCCGCATCCGCCGGCGCTACGGCTTGATCAAGCTGCTCCATGCAATAAACGATGGGCCCGCGCTGGAAGGCGATCCGTCCACGATCGTCGGTCACCGCAAGATTGGCGTGTACCGCCTGCGGCTGCATATCAAAGCTCAGCTCCACCGCATCGCCGGTGGACCAGCGACGCTTGATCGCCAGATACTCTCCCGGTGTGGCGCCCGCCACCGGGCTGCCATTCACCTTGACGCTATTCCGCTTCGACCACCCAGGAATGCGCACGAACAAGGTGAACTCCTGGGGCGAAGCCGGAGTCACCGCAGGTGCACCGTGCCCTCCCAGGGATACTGCGTAGTCTGCTTGATCGAGAGCTTGGCGCCGTTCTCCAGCTCCCACTGCAGCTCAGAATTGTCATAGAAGTGCACATACACACCCTCAGCCGAAGTGCTGTAGAAGTACCCAGGCAGCGCCGCAAAGGTGCGTTCCAGGTTGGGCGGGCAGCAGGTAGTGTCGTACCAGGGATTGCGAATCTTATCTCCCGTCGTCGGATCAAACGCCAGCGGATTGCGATAGCAGTACAGCTTGCCATCGAGCGACATGCCACTGTTGATGCCGTTATACAGCGCCCGCTCCATCACATCGGTAAACTTCGCTTCTCCGCTCGCAGCCAGCATCCTCCAGTTCCACATCATGTTGCCGATAGCCGCGCAGCTCTCGCCATAAGCAGTTTCGTTCGGCAGCTCATAGGCATTGCCGAAGGCCTCTCCATCGCTGCGTGCTCCCACCCCACCGGTCACGTAGAGCTGATGTTCCGCCAGGTCCTCCCACAGCCGGTTCAGCGTCTTCCAATAAGCCGGATCGCCGGTTTCCAGGTAATAATCCGTTGCCCCGCAACAGGCATACATGGCGCGCACTGCGTGGCCCTCCAGCTTGGTTCTGGAAGTAAACGGAACCCCGCAGAACATGTACACAATCTGCTGTTCCTGCAGTGGAATCCTCGCATCGCCCTGAAGAATGTAACCCGCCAGTTCCAGATAGCGGCGGTTGCCCGTGGTGCGATAGAGCTCAATCAGCGCCATCTCAATTTCCGGATGACCGGCCACGATGGGCCCCTGGTTCGCCGCCGGGCCGTAGCCCGGTAACAGGAAATCGTCCACAAAGCGCATCCCGGCGTTCAGCAGGGCTGGATCTCCAGTGGCGCGATAGTAGGCGATGCCGCCCTGCAGTAGATGGCCAATGCAATAGAGTTCGTGTCCGCCTGTCTGCGTCTTGGGCAGCATACGATCGCCGCGCTTGCTCTCCACAAAATAGGTATTGAGATAGCCGCCCGGCTCCTGCGCGGCAACCACCTGGCGAATCATCTCGTCGGTCGTAGCGCGCAACTCAGGCATCGGCCCTGACTGCAGGGCGAACCCGACAGCTTCCATCCACTTATATATGTCGGAGTCGGAGTAGACTGGCCCCTTCTGCGACGCGGCCGACTTCCCTTCCAGGCGGAGGAAGTTATCCATGCGCCCGTGTTCGATCAATTCCACACGCATGCTGGGAATGCTCGAGTCGACATTCGTCGGCCGCCGTTTCGACCAGAAGCCGGGGGAAATAGTCACCGCGCGCACAGGCACGGGCTTTAATTTTGCATAAGGAGAATGGCGAGTGGCGATAATGCCGGCGGCGGCCCAATCGGGGTCGAGCGCGGAGGCGTGCGGAGGCGCCGCAATGCCCGCTTGGCCAAGAGCAAAGTCGCTCGTGGGCAGCGCTGTGGCGGCTGTCGCCGCGGCGACGGTTGCGATAAATTGGCGACGAGTGAACGATGAACCGCGCTTCATGAATCAGGCCCTCTATCTACGATACGCCTGTTAGCGGGAGGGTAACCTCCCATCCATGCGCGGGTACGAACGGCAGTTACCAAAAACAAAAAACTACAGACAATATCTACAAACGCGTAAAGCAAACAACCACATAGTCCGCGAATGGCCCCCGCACTGAAAGGCAAGAGACTCCTTCTGCAACCTCGCGCGATGAACCATGTATCATGAAGCCGGGGCCGGCCCAGTCGGAATCGAAGGCAGAGGGTGTCTGTATACTGGAAGTGATTAGCCCTTCCTTGGAACAATCGTTAGTACACCCCTGTTGATGGGCGGCACCATCCACGTCCCCTCGCTGGGACGGATTGCTGAGTAACTCCGCCACCTTATCCACATCGTGTTGAAATCCGGGTCTGGGCCCATCCGTTATACTGCGACACTTGCATCAGCCGGAGAAGTAAAGTGAGCCCAGCTGGACTATTCGCTATCGATAGGGCAGTGCCTGATCTTCCCGCCTCCGCGGAACAAACGGTCGGCCCCATCTTTGACAGCCGCGAAAGAACCACTGAGATCGTAATCGGTGAGCGAAACTTGCGGAGCTTTATCCCAGCAATTAACGAACTTCGCTTGCGTTGCGGTCAGCAAGAAGACCTCATAACGGACCCTCGGTATTTCATCGCTGCACACGCCCAAAATAGGCGAGTGGCTGCTGTTCTCATTCGCCATCATCAGCAGCTCGAAGCCTGCGCCCTCTTCTACGAACATTACAAGTTCGGGATAGGTCTCGGCATAATGCGCGGCGGAAGCTCCATCGGTGAAAATCTCGTAGCCGGCCCCGAAGCGTTTTGCTTGCAGTATCTCCAGTTAGCGGCGCAAGCTCTCCTGCGAGAATCGCGGATCCACGGCGTAGCCCTCAGCGTCAGGGCATCCGTAGACCACTGTATCGAGGTCATGGGCCCTGAGCAGAAATACCGGATGTTTTCCGGCGGGAACATACAGCACAAGCTTCCGCTGGAAAGTACTTACCATGCAATGCTAGCCGGCATGGGCGCTCGCACCCGGCGCAGCCTGGCGGGAAAGCGAAAAAAGTTGGAAGAGAACGCGCATATCTCCTTCCTGCCATCGCTTGAGCCTGCCCAGGCTCTGGAGGCCATGTTGTCGCTTCAGCCCAGATCCATGGGGAAACGAGTCACCAGGTTCTATCGTGCCCGCTATCGGCTGCTTCAGGAATTCCCCGAATTCTTTTCTATGGGCATGCGCCATCCAGACGGCACATGGTTGAGCATCCTGAGTGGCTGGCGAAGGAATCGGATCACTTATATCGACCTGCAGATGAATGACCTGCACTTCAAGCAGGAATCCATTTCCGCCGTCATGCGGGCCTTCATGTTGGAACACGAGATCGCGTGCAAGCAGGAACTTATCAACTTCGTTGGAGGAACATCCTTATTGCTCAAAAGATATTGCCGGCCGATCGAGCCATGCACCGATATTTTCTTTTGGCGGCCTTGCCTTCGGGCCACCCTCACCAGGATTCTGATCCCGCCCCTGAAACCGAAAAGTTTTTACACACTCGTAAAGACCGGCGCCGACGAACGCAATGCTGATCTTTGATCAGATCCAGGTCGTTTTCAACAGTACTGAGTAGCCGCTCTCACGCGGACACCCAACGAGTACCCGATTCGATTCAAGCCACGCTTTATGCTGTGCAGTGGGACCGCGCGGTAACTTCAGTCACTCCGATACGTAACTTTAGTGTTTTCTTTTCAGCCCTACCCGTACAAACTAGTCTTATCGCAAATCCTTGCAACCACAGAGATTCATTTGAGACGACAAGCGCTACCGTTGAAGTCTCGATTAGGATTACTCTTGAGCGTGATCCTTGTAGGGATAGCGCTGTCGGTGCTGGCAGGTTGCGGCTACAGTGGGTCAGCTACTGCCACGCAGGTGCCCGCGGGGCTCCACGGCAGCGTGCGCGGCGGCCAACAGCCAGTAAGCGGCGCGAGCGTTCAGTTTTTCGCCGCTGGTACAAACGGAATCGGCTCAGCCGCGCCGCCGCTGCTCAGCAATCCCGTCAAGTCCGATAGTGTGGGCAATTTCTCCGTCCCCACTTCTTTCTATTGCCCCTCCGCCTCATCCCAGCTCTACGTTGTCGCTCGGGGCGGCAATCCCGGCCTCGCCTCAGGCACTGATAACCCTGATCTCGCACTGATGGCCATGCTTGGCTCCTGTAGCAGCCTCTCCGCATCCACTGCAATCTCTGTCAACGAGGTTACGACCGTCGGCTCGGTCTGGCCGCTGGCCGCTTATATGAAGTCTCCGGAGGATCTCGGTTCCACGGCCGGTGACGCTAACTTTCTCGCGGATGTCTCGAGCGTTAACGAATTTGTAGACATTGCCAACGGAAGTTCTCCAGGCATCAGCACACCGGAGAGCTACTTCGCCCAGAATGCCAAGCTTTACAGTCTCGCCGACGTCCTCGACAAATGTGTCAATTCCACGGGTGGCGCGGCTGGTGACGGCAGTCCATGCGGAGAGCTATTCTCAATTGCCACGCCCGCTGACGACGGCGCTCCGAAGGACACCCTCACGGCAGCCATGCGCATCGCGCAGAGCCCGCGGAATAAGGTGACCCCGATTTTTGATCTCTCTGCTGCCCCCACCGTTTTCCAACCAACCCTGACAGTTATCCCCGCCGACTGGACTTTATCCCTTAGCCATCCGGTAGCCACTCCATCTATTTCGTTAGCCACCGGAACCTACATCGGCAGTCAGCATTTGACCATCACTGACGCGACAGCCGGAAGCATCATCTACTACACGACCGATGGAACGGTGCCCACAAGTTCTTCAGCGCAATACGCGGGTGCGCTCTCGATTGGGGTCACCTCTACCGTGCAGGCGATCGCAATATTGGGGATTTCACAGAGTTCTGTGGCATCCTCAACCCTGACAATCACCACCCCCACTACGGGCGCATTGCCCCCGGCGAAGACCGCATTCCTGCAGCAGCCCTCAAATGCATTGATACAGGCTGCGATTTCACCCGCAGTCACGGTTGCAGTCGAGGACGCTAACGGCAACATCGTCTCTTCAGCCAACAATCCGGTTAAGCTTAGCCTCGCGGGAGTCACCACGAACCTGGGCGGCACAATAAGCATCGCGGCCCAAAACGGCATCGCCACCTTCAACAACCTGACCATTGGAACCACCGGAAGCGGGTACACACTTTCCGCAACCAGCGCGGGTCTGGTCTCCGCGACCAGCGCGAGCTTCACCGTGAGCGCACCGTCCAGCACAACCGCAACGGCCACACGGCTTGCCTTCCTCCAACAGCCATCCAATGCCCTCGCTCAGGCCGTGATCTCACCTGCGGTCACGGTTGCCGTAGAAGATGCTAACGGTAACGTCGTCTCGTCCGCCACCAACCCTGTTTCGCTAAGCCTCTTGGGAGGCGCCACGAGCCTAGGCGGCACGCTAATCGTCACGCCCCACAATGGCGTCGCCACTTTCAGTAACCTCGCTGTGGCGACAGCCGGAAGCACATATCAACTTTCGGCCACCAGTGCGGGCCTTGCTCCCGCAACCAGCGTAGGCTTTTCTATCACTGCGCAGGGAAGCCCGACGGCGATGGCCACTCAGCTCGGTTTTCTGCAGCAGCCTACGAATACAGTCACCCAGGCCACCATTTCGCCCGCGGTTACGGTCGGCGTCCTGGACCAGAATGGTCATCTGATCACCACGGCTGGCAATGCCATCACCCTAAGTTTGCGAAGCGGCTCGTCTGTTCAAACAATGAACGGAACCCTCACCCAGGTAGCCGTGAACGGTGTCGCGACATTCCCTGATCTGAGCGTTCCTTCGTCAGGTCAATACACAATACTCGCGACAACTTCGGGGCTGCCCGCTACGATGAGCACGGCCTTCTCGATTACCTCGCCCTCGTCCGCGACAGGAGAGCAGGCGGTCAGCGCGCTTGCGTTTACCGACACCGTGGGTATCAACATACATCTAACGTATGACAACACGATCTATAGAACGAATTTCCCGCTCGTTCTGTCATCGCTTCTCGATCTGGGAATTCGACACGTTCGCGACGGACTGGTCGATTATGGGCCTGGTACGAGCTTCTACTACACAGAGCACCAGCAACTGGCCGCCAACGGCATTGGCGGTGATTTCATCTCTTCCATCAATCAGCCCGAGTCACTTTTAACAGCCTATCCGGCAAGAGTAGGGGACATGGAGGCCCTCGAAGGGCCGAACGAGTATGACACCAGCGGGGACCCCCAATGGGCTCAGACCTTAGCCGCCTACCTCCCTGTTCTTCACGACGCAGTCTACGGATCGCAACCGATGAGCGGCGTCTCCCTCTACGGTCCTAGCCTTGTGAATGCGAATTGGTACGCAAGCAACAATTCATACGAACAGCTTGGACCCGTCAGCAACTTGTTCGACTACGGCAACCTTCACAACTACCAAGCGGGACGAAACCCCGGCACTCCAGGTTGGACTCCCCAGGGCTATGGGAGCATAGCTTTCGCGATCTCCTCCGCTCGCCAGGAGTGGCCAACGGTCCCCATAGTAACCACTGAAATCGGCTACATCGACAGTCCCGCACTACTGAGCAACATACCCGATGTCCCTTTTGCCAAATACATCCCTCGGGTCCTGCTGGAGCAATATCTGCACGGTATTGTGCGGACATATATCTATTCTCTTGCAGACACATACCTTGCTGGAGACTCCTACGGACTGCTGCGCGCCGACGGTAGCGAAAAACCTGCCTATGTTTCCCTGCAATCCATGATGCACCTGCTTGCGGATCCGGGAACTTCATACACCACCGGTAAGCTTGCCTGGAGCATGACGGGAGCTTCGTCAGATGTGCATCACCTCTTGCTTCAAAAGCGTGATGGCACTTTTCTCCTTGCGCTATGGATCGAAGAGCCCTGCTACGACGTGAACGCTCAAACATATTTAACTGTTCCCACGCAGAACATTACACTCCAGTTCGGTAATCCGGTCACGATAGAATCGATTAACACTCTGCAAACGAGCGGCGGCATGAATGTAACTACGACTGAGAGCGCAAACCAAACTACTCTTTCTCTTCCAGTGTCTGACCTGTTGACGGTTGTGGAACTTCGTTGATACCGATGCGGCTGAGACCATGAGCCACCAGACCCTCTTGCGGTTGTTTTCTTGGCATTGAAAAAACTACAATTACACCAGCCTTGCATTGCTAAAACTGCAATTTGCAGGGACAGCCCTCTCGGTCCGGTCAGCCGACTACATCAAGGCCACGCTTTCTTTGGAACGCGGTACAATAAGCACACGTCACGGCGAGCGTGGCCTCTTTGCCATCCCTCAGCAGAATTTTCTCGTCATTGACAAACGTGTCGCACGGCCCTAAAGACCAAATGGGATTTTCCCGGAAGGCTTCGGAGTATCACATGAGAGCTGATATCTGTACGAGGGAAAGATCTGGGCCTTCCCTTTTCATCGCACATCCCTCGGAACACCTGACAGACCATCTTGCGAATGGCGACGGATTGGTCGCCCATGGCTTCATTTCCCGGTTGGCCGCTCGCGGATACGAGATCCACGTAGCGGCAGATCGCGTTTCGCTACAAAGCCCACTGCCTGGCAACGTGACGCTCTACCCCTTAGGCATCAAATCAACCAACGGGGGCTTACGACGGATCGAGTACATGGTCAAGATGCGACTACTGTATGAGCGCTTGCGCCGCAAACATAGCTTCGCTCTTAACCTGCAATTGAACCCTGTCTTCCCCGGACTCAGTCTCGCACTTCTCGGGACAGGTGTCCCTCTTATTCTCGGAACCTATGTCGCGCACTGGGGTAGAGAATCCGAGAGCTTCGAGGATACATACAAGAGACCATCGGGACTCCTTGCCCGATGCCGCGACCTCATCAGCTCGCTTCAGCAAGAGCATGCGGATGCACTCCTAGTGACAACGAAAGCAGCCTATAACCGTATTCCGAACTGGACCTCTCTAGAGACCAAAATAATCCAACTTCCCCACGGAATAGATGCAGATCTGTTCTCACCGCGAGCTGCGTCAAAACCGCTCGCCTCCCACCAGAAGCAAAGCATATTGTTTTTGGCAAATCTGATCGAGCGCAAAGGCATTTTTGTTCTACTAGACGCCTTCGACAAGGTCGCCAGTCGCTTACCGCAGAGCCGGCTGTCCATCGTGGGTGCAGGCCAGGATCTGGAGAGGGTAAAAAGCCAAATACTCCACTCGCCACATCGAGATCGGATCAAAGTGTGGGGCCCGGTTGACAGATCGTCGACACCGCAAATCTATAAGGAGCACGCGTTGTACTGCCTTCCATCTTTCGGGGAACCATATGCAACCGCACTCATTGAGGCGATGGCGTGCGGCTTACCAGTTGTGTCAACAAATACGGGTGGCACGCCCGAGCTGGTTTTTCCTGGTGGCGGGCGCTTGATAGCGCCCGGTGACTCTGACGCTCTCGCAGACGCCCTCATTGAAATCCTGAGTTCCCCGCCGCTCGCCAACGCATTAGGGCAAGAAAATAGGCGGTACGTCCTGGAACGGTTCGCCTGGGACGTGGTCCTGGATGCCCTTGAACAGATCTATTTTGACGTGAGCGGCGGCGCAGTAGGTCGAGCCATGCCGGTTTCTAAAAAACAAGCTCCGTCCAACTTAGTGACAGCCTACAATAGTCCAGCGCAAATAGACCCAGCTACACGAATTAGCTAGGCGAACAGCCTCGCCGGCCTTGCGACAAGATCAACACCGCTAGATTGGAGTCATACCGGCGCCGGATCGCGACTCGAGACAGACGCCCAGATTCCAGCGAACAGCCAGAAGACAATGCCCCCTTGCCGGTAAAGTACGTCGCCGGTCAGGAGCTGCGTCCCACACGCGAGAGTGACAGCAGCCGATGCAACCTGCGCCCCGGAAAAGCTACGAATGCTCGATGCAACGTGGGCAAGCAAATACAAGAAGCCGAAGAGATAGCATGACGCCCCAACCCAGCCCAGCATGTAGAACAGTAGTATGAAGCTACTGTCTATGGGATATCCATGCACCTCGACAAGCGACTGCAGTCCAACTCCTAACGGTGTTGATACGATAAGACCATTCATGTAACCGTACATGGCTTGGCGCACATTCGCACTCTCGTCTGAACCGAGGGAAGAAAGAGTTTGGATCCGGCTGGAAAGTCCCGGGAATTGCACTTCGTGAATGAATAAATAGGTGGCCAAACCGCCGACAAGGAGCACACTTATGGAGCTTATGAGAGAGGTCCTTCGGCGACACCCACAGACGAAGATTAGGAGCGCAAGTACCGCCTGAATCCACGCACTCCGGACGAGCGTTAGGGCTAGTGTGATATACCCCATCACACTCACGCAAACCAAAAAGAGACCATCTCCGATACCGAGCCACACTAATGTTGTGCTCAAAAATACCGCAAGCGCTCCCGGAGCATTCATCGTGCTCCAAACCCTGATGGCCATTGGTTTGGGCTGCCCGAAGCTAGGCGCAACAGAGCCATCACTTATTTGCCTTAGCCAGTAGGTGTCCCATGGCGGCGCAATCAAAAATTGATAAACACCGTAAAGAGACATGATTAGGACACCCCAAAGGAGTGTCCGGCTAAGCACCCGGACCAACATCCCGCGTTCGCGAATAGACGCGGCAAAGACATATAGGACGATCGGTGCGCTCCATGTGGCGGCCGCTAGGATAACGGCCATGCCGGGGTGCTTGATCATCCCCACCCCCGCTCCGAATGCGATTCCACTCAGAGTGAACAGTGCTACCGTGCGGACGAGAGGAGAAACTTCAGCCAGTCTTGACCGCAGGTGAATGGCCGGCAGCAGAGTGACGAGCAATGGCGCCAGCAAGATCATGCTCTGCTCTTGGTAAACGGTCCTCCAGTCCACCACCCGCCGCAGCAGCGGCGTCAGCATATAGATCCACAGCACAAACGAAAGGTAGTAGCTCTCGTTTCGCCTATATATCTGATAGCCCACTAAACAGGCAGCGACAGGGAACAAGAGACGAAGCGAGACAGGTGAAACCGCCAGCAAAACAAATGCTAGAGCGAGAAATGGCAGGAGTATCCGTAACACCCGCACGAAGTCCCCACTCCCGTCGAGTGTGCTCGCCGGCATGTTCGGCAGTACGCCAAGGGCATGACTGCTCATCGTAGAGTCTCGATCGGCCGTTCAGTATACCGAACAAACCGCTTGAGGACCACTCCTGCTTGGAGACTCTCAACAAGCAGCCGAAAGTCGCGCATTTGCGGAAACCTCCCCGCGCGCCGCACATAACAGCCCAGCAGTAAAGCTAGCCGTAGCATCGCCGTGCTTAACAGTGCGACGCCTGCGCCTATCGTGCCGAATCTTGGCACTAGAAGCAAAAGAAGCGGGATCGCGACAGCTAGGCCCACTCCCTGTAAAGCAGCTACCGTTCCAGGCCGCCCCATCGCCATGAATGACTGTGACATCAGGGTAGTAAGACCCGACAGGATTGCCTCCGCGCTCAAGATCTGGAGCAGAGTGGTCGCAACCACATACTCAGACCCATACAGCAGACGGAGGAGAAAGCTGCCAAAGAGGCAAAGCAGCACAGCCGCGGGCAACGCTAGCGCCGTAGTAGCCGCCGTGATACGCACAGTGGCTACCACTGTCTCGCGGGTCGTCATGCCGATACATTTTGGAAACAGAACTGCCGCCGCAGCCTGGTAGACGGAATTCAGGGTCCGCGAGAGACTAAGCGCGACAATATACCTTCCCATTTCCGACGCGCTGATCATCCCCACAACAAACGCCTGGTCCACCGATTGAGACAAGGCTCCACAGAGATCGATGCCGTAGGATCTTAGGCCATAACTAAGGATCGCGCGGGACGATCGACCGAAGCCATGCAGGTTCCAGCCTAGCTCCCGATGAAGGCGGAGAAACATCCAGAGGAGAACCGGAACTCCCGCCAGCACATAACTCAAAGCCGCGGTCAGTTCGGTAAGATGGTGGGAGCGCCACAACAACACAAGCGCAATGAAGGTCTGAGCGGGTGACAGAAGCCAACTGCTGGCCGATGTCCCAAAGCTCCCGAGCGCCTCAAACGCGGACCGGAACACCAGCATCAGTACGCTTACAACCGTGAAAAGCATGAGCCACTGTGACCACCGCACCACTTGAGGGCCATAGTTCGAAAGCCAGAACGGCAGAACCAAGGCGCCTCCGATGCTAGCCACCACTCCGATCGCCGTAGCCAGAACCGTTGCTGCCGTAAACAACCCTGCCCTCTCCGCATGACCAACCCGACGGACGTGATAGATCAACGCACTCGGCAGTCCAAACGTCAGCACCCCCGCCAGGAACACTGGCCACATGATCATCGCCGCTAACGCGCCTCGACCCGACGGCCCTAGCGCTCGAGCGGTGATCATGCCGGTGAATCCACTGATTAGGATCCAGCCAAGCCGGCTCCCTATGGTCTTTGCGACCGCCTGCGCAGACGTCCTTCGAATAGTCGGCTTTGGGCCGTTCGATGCAACTGCCGGAGGCTCATCTGCTATGAGGGAGCGGCTCATGATGCAACTGGTCTTTCGATTTCGGAAATCACATCGGTAAGGCCGCGCTCCGACAGCACAGAGACAACCGCCTTCTTAAGGCGCTCGTGAAAAATCTCCATGCCGAAGTTCGCCGCGTGTCGCCTCAATGCGGTTGAATCCCACCGAATGCCCTCAAGACGCAAAATGCCCGCGGCTAAACTTTCTCCGCTCGGCTCATCGAAGATAATGCCTGTCGTCCCGTCTATGACAGTGTCCACTGGACCGCCTACTCCATACGCAATCACCGGGCGGCCTGAAGCATTCGCCTCCAACGGAGTAAGTCCGAAATCCTCTTCACCAGGAAGAAGCAATGCTCGGCACTGGGAAAAATGATCCTCTACTTCCGAATCCGGCCTTCTCCCCAGAAACTCTACGGTCGGGCCTGCCATCCCTTCCAGGCGCGTGCGGTCCGGTCCATCGCCGATCACCTTCAGCTTCCGGCCGAGACGGTTGCACGCCTCAATGGCCAGATCGATGCGCTTGTAAGCAACCAAACGCGACACAACGAGATAGTAGCTCTGGACTGAGTCGGAGACATGAAAGCGCTCAAGTTCGATCGGGGGATGCAGAACCAGGGAGTCCCGGCCATAGAAACAGTACAAGCGCTCTGCCACCGCGGTAGAGTTCGCAATATAAACGTCTGGCTGCCTGGAAGCGAAGATATCCCACCGGCGCGCCACGGAAACGAATGCCTTCAGAGAAATGCGAAGCAGCGTGCCCCATCGTTCCCGCGCTGAATAATCCTCCGCGCGCCATATCCAGCGCGGGGGAGTGTGACAGTAACAGATATGGATCGCATTTGCGGACTTTCGCAGTCCTTTGGCAAATCCGAAGCAACTGGAGAGAACGAAACCATACCCGCCTGTTTTAGAGCTGAGCACCGCAAACGGATACAGCGGAACATAATATCGAAACCACCGGTCAAGACGAGGCAGACCCTGCATCCACGTTGTTCTTACTCCGCGGCGACCCATGTAAGGAGAGAGTCTGCTTGGCACTGTGATGGTCGAGAGGACATCGGCTCCCGGAAATAACCGCGCCATCGATTCGACTACGCGCTCTGCACCACCGTTCTGGGCAAAATTTTCATGGAAGATGCCGATCGTCGTCACGCGGTTTCACCAAGCTGGCTCGCATGCGACTCAACGATGGCTGTGGGTGAACTTGTCTGCACCGGGTACGCATGTTTCAGCAAAATGCTGGCCAGCCGCTTCCCATAAATCTCGGGCGTGTCCTGCTTCATGAGCGCCACTCGAGCCGCGGACGCCAATCTCCGGCGCTGCTCTGGATGCTTCTTCGCCCATAGGATGGTTCGCGCCAATTGCCCCGCGTCCCCCGATCGGACCAGCCATGCTGTCCTTCGGTCTGCCAGTAGCTCGGGAACTCCATCGACGGCGAAAGCAACTGTCGGCGTAGCCGCCGACATGGCTTCAAGAAGGATCATAGGAAACGGTTCGTTGCGAGAAGGGAGAACCAGCAGATCCATCGTTTCCAACAGCAGAGGCACGTCATCGCGCTTCCCCAACATCAGGACGTTTGCCGAAATCCCAAGCTCCTCGATCTTTTGCCGGACGCTAACCTCGTAGGGCACGTTACACGGAAATAGAGCCGAACCAGCAATGAGCAACAATGCCTCAGGGCTGGACTTTAATACCTCTGCAAATGCCTCAACCATGGCGACCTGATTCTTTCGCTTACAGATCTGTCCCACGCACCCGACCAAAAATCTGCCCGTGGCGCCAAGCTCCGCGCGCAGACGATCACGCTGCTGCGCAGTCGATCCCACTCGGACACCTGCGAAAATATTGTGCAATACGTCCGTCTTCGGCGCGAGACGCCGCTTCCAAGCCCGGCCGCAGAATGTTCGCGCCGTGGCCCGCGAAACGGCGATGAGGCTCGTTCGACGCGACATAGCAGCGAAACCACGTATTGCCACTGAGAACGGGTGCCTGGGAAGGGTGTCGTGTACATGCCACACGACCCCGGTACGCATTCCAACCGTGGCTGCACTCGCCACCAAGCCTGCGCGAACGCTATTGGCGTGCACCACGTCCGGTTGAAGGGACCGAAGCTTCATGCGCAAACTCCGGATCGAGATCGCGAACGAGCGCATACATTTGGCGAGCTCAACCGGATTCGAGGTAAAACGGGCCTCGAGCGGGTAGCACTCTACAACCTCAAACCCCGAACGGGCTGCCTCGCTCTGCAGCGGCCCCGCCGGTGACAGTACGATCGACTGTAAGCCCTCATCTCGAAGCTGCGGAAGCGCGTTGAGGAGCACCCGCTCAGCGCCGGCAATCACCCCGGTGTGGTTGTAATGGACGACTCGAACTCTTGTCATAAGGCTTAATATCCCAATTGCGTGGGGTTCAAATACAGACCGATGTTCGCTGCCCGAATGATTCGATCGAGTTTGGCGATCCGATCCTTCGGCACAAGTAGCATGTCACCCGGTTCCAGCATAAGATCGTGCTCCAGATCCTGCACTTTCTTCACCTTGTGAAGATCGAGGACATGCACCTCGTCGTCGTCGGCATTCAGCCGCCGGAACACAATGACCTGCGACGACTGAGCTGCCGCATCCATCCCGCCCGCACTCAGAATGGCCTGTAGCGCCGTGGTCGGTTCATCCATGTCGTAACGTCCCGGGCGCTTCACTTCACCAGCGACTACATAGTAGGGCTTGTGAAACTCTTTCAGTGTGAGCGTGATCTTTGGATCGTGAAGGCGTTTACTTGCGCGCTGTGTAATCAACTCCGTCGCCTGGGTAAGGGTCAACCCGCTCACCTTGATCTCGCCGGTCGGATCCAGGTTGATAAATCCATCCGGTTCAACGGTCACGGTTTGGTTTAATTCAGGCGTATACCGGTAAGCTATTTCGAATTTGTCCCCACCTTGAATCGTGTAGCGCTGCCGCGTAACGAGGCGAGGGTCATGGCTACCCTGTGCTGAAGAAACAGCGACGGTTGTGAACACAAACAATAGCACCAGGATGGATTTCATAAGATTCGTCCTGTCGGGGGATAGATGCAACTAACTCAACAAACGATGGATCAACGGGGGTAACGGATAGGTCCGCTTGTTCAGAATGCATCCGGAAAGACGCGATCCGGACTGTTCGATGATGCGTTGCGCATAAAGCACTTGGTCGCGCTTTGTTTCTCCAGCCGCCACGACTAAAAGTAAATCGTCGATCACAGGCGCCAGGTGCCAAAACCGGCCCGAAGCAGTAACCGCGCCGCAATCCAACAATACGAAGTCAAATTGCGAGTTGAGTACCGACATCGCATGCCTCAGGTTTCCTTCGGGCCCTGACTCGTCAAGACGCGACGCGCTGGTCCCCTCGGCCGGAGACAAGATCCAACGGCCGGGCTGGTCCGTAAACCAGCAATGAGCGAGTAGCTCGGCCGGGGGCAGACGACTCGCTGTAAAGAGATCAAGACAGTCCGCTTGCAGGACGCGCTTGCGCGATCTCGTGGCCAGGAGCCGGGCAAGTGCACCTAGGACAAAAGTCGCTCCATCTCCGCTCTTGCAACCGATAATCCCCAACACTCTCGCACGGTTGAGTCCTTGACCTGAGGCCTGGAGTTGACCAAGAACCTGCTCGAACCCGTCGCTATTTGCAGGTTCATGCACATCTGAGAATGTCGTAGTCATTCGCGCTTGCTCCAGGCGGCAACGGGTGTCTGAGGTAAACACCCGCGCCTTATCAGTTGGTGGGACGTTGGGAGTAGTACGCAAGTCCGGGTAATCGCGAGAGCCAGAAACTTCGTGAGCTGTCTTCGAGTTTCTGCATCGGGATCGACCCCAGTGTCGTCAAGCCGGTAAGCGCATCGAGTTCGGCTGGCGAACAGACTGTGTTTCTTCCTAGCTCTTCCAAAGCACAAGAACCCACTGCAAGAAAGACCGCGGTAAATAAGCCTAAGGCAAGATAAAGAAAGGGCCGTGGCTGCACCGGTATCGCGGACGCAGACGGCTTGGCAGCGAAGGCGACATTCAGAACTCGATCTTTGTCAAGCGCGTCATCGACCACCGCTTGATCGCGTTTCTGGATCGCCAGGTCCAGGTTCCGTTGTGCCTCTGCCACACGCTTCTGCAAACGGTCGAATTCTGCTGACTGCTCCTCCAGCTGGTTCAGCTGCGCGATATAACTCTGCTTTTGCGCGTCCACCGAGCGGCGCTGTGCCGCAATGGCCGAGGTTGCTATCTGTGCCTTAGCCAACTGGGTTTTTAACTCCAGGCTCAGCGGGTTGATATCGCTCGTCGTTTCGACCGCATTGGCACTGCGCAGTTGCGCCAGTTCCTTCTGTACGGTGCTGATCTGCTTTTCGACTTCCTGAACAATGCGTTCGGTTGGCTCGTAACCTGTCAACAAACTCGTACGTTTATTTTCGAGCTCCACCAGCTTCGACGTCAGCGCCTCGACCGCCTGCTGGTTGGGAGTGGATTTATTCTGTGTGATTATCCTCTCCGGGTACCGCGCCAGCTCGTTATCGGTCGTTTGCGCTCGGCGTCGCTCCTCTGCCAGCTCCGCTGCCAGAGTGGCGGACTGCACAGACGAGCCCTCAAGCTGCCGAAGCAATGCGGCCTCGTTCTCACCCACGGAAGCGATCCCGGTCGCCACCTTAAACTTGGCAAACTCCTGCTGCGCTGAGGTAAGGTCACGCTGGCTCTGCTCTACCAGGCCTGCAAAGAGCTGCTGATGCGTGGGCCGAAGCAATGCAAGCTCCTTGCCCACGAAACTGGACGCAATCGCCTGCAGCGTCTGCCTCGCCCTTTCCGGGGACGAGTCCACATACGAAACATTCAATATGTTGGAGTTTCGCACTGGCGCCACATCTAACTTACGCCCCAGCCTCTCGAGGGCCTTATCTCGAAGCAACGCTGGCGAGTTGGGGGCACCCAACTGATCCAGTGCCTGGTTAAGAATGTCACGGCTCCGCAGCAGCTCCGCCTGTGAGTTGACATCGTTGTCTGTTACCTCGCTGTTTGCTCTGATTGGTTCTTCGGCTTCGCTACTGATGACTGAGTACTGGCGCGTGTTCAAAACCACCAACTGCATCGTTGCCTGGTAACGCCTGGGCACAAAAAGGATCGCAAGTATGGTAATCAGCAGCGTCAATCCTGCGATACTGGCGACACGCAGCGGTCGACGGAAACACGCCTCAGCGATCAAGCGTAACGAAAGCATCCGAGGGTGTCCGGAGCGGATGCCGCGGCGGGCGCGCGACCACGGCCGGAGCCAGGTTTAGATTTGCTAACGGACTATCGTCCTCCCGCTCATCGCTTTGCGCCGGAATGCGGAACACCTCTGCGGTAAGGCGTCGAGCACGAAATGCCTCGTCCCGTTCAACTTCCTGCGTCAGGTCGAAATACCTGCTCATTGCGCGCCCTTCTCGGAGAGTTGTGCCTTTACCGGCTGCTCCGCGACGCCTGTTCCCGAAACCCTCGGGACGGCTGGGATGCGAATGCTCTGACCAGGCTCGATATGATCGAGATTGCTCAACTGGGGGTTGAGTTTATGAATTTCCTGCAAAAGCTCCGGATCACATTTCCCAAAGTTGTCCACGCATATCCCGAGCAAGGTCTTTCCCGGCGTCACGCGAACGGTGGTTCCGTCGGCTTCCGGCTCCTGGTTCGCGATTGGAGCTGCGTCAGGTGCAGTCGCTAGAATCGGCACTGTGCTATCGGCCCGCACAGAGACCCCTTCAGAAACTATCGGTTGCGCAAGCGAGTTCGTAGCGGAGGGGACTCTCTGCGGACTCACAATCTTTATTTGCGGGCCAGCTTTAACAGAAGTCCACCGATGACTCGCGAAGAGGGTCCCACCCAACGCGAACAGAACCGCGGCAGCAACTGCGGCTTTCGGCTTCCATCCCCCGAGCAGGCGTGATGTGCCTTCAGCGGAGAGAAATGCCGGCACCTCAGCGGGTGCTCTCTCCTCGTGCCGGACAGCAAGCGCGGTCGTCTTCCGCCACCGATCAAGATTAAGATCCGCAACCACCTCGCGAACAGTGTCGGCATCGATCGGTTTTCGCCTCAAGGCACATGCGAGCGATAACGAATTGAAGCAAAGGTTATTGATATTGCGCGGAATCCCTTCGCTGTATTCGACGATCACCGCCAGCGCATCTCTCGCGAACAGAGGCGCGTCCAAGCTATAGCCCGCGGTCCTCAATCTGTGATCTATGTAGAGCGCCGTCTCTTCCGCAGAGAACGGCTTCAAGTGAGCGACGATCGAGACTCGCTGCCGCAACTGCACCAGTTCAGGGGAGCCGATCTTTTCCGCCAGCTGCGGCTGGCCGGAGAGAACGATCTGTATAAGCTTTTCTCGCTGAGTTTCAAAGTTGGAAAGCATCCGCACCAACTCGAGTACGGAATCGTCAAGGTTCTGCGCCTCATCAATGACCACCACCACCCGTTTGCCAAGCCGATACTGCTCCACCAGAACGTCTTTCAAGCGCAATTGCATCTCGATGAGGGTCCCTTTGATTTCGCGCACGCCAAGTCCGGTGAGCAGAGCCCGCAGGAGATCCATCGGAGTACATACTGTCTGGAACAGAAAAACCGTTCTAGCTTTCTCACGGAGCTGATTCATCGCGTCGAAGAGCAGTGTGGTTTTTCCTAAGCCTGGATTTGCTATCAGTGCGACAAACCCGCATCCCGCTTCTATCCCGTATGTAAGCGAGGCAAGCGCCTCGCGGTGTGTGGGGCTCAGAAACAAATACTTGGAATCGGGCGTGACTCCGAAAGGGTGTTCCCGGAGGTTGTAATAGTCTAAAACCATAATCTGCTTAAGTAATCCTCTTGGCACAACTGCGGTCGCCAGGAAGAACAAATCAAATGTACTCGACGGTCTATGCCTTGGGTATACAGGGTACCGTTGCGACGCTCGGCCGCAAAAATGTCATATTGCTCGGAGCAGGCTACCTTGATGCTCCGATAATTGCTGAGAGCCGGGGCAATTGGCAACAGCGCGCAGAGGAAAAAATCGGCGCCGGCGCTCAACCGAGTCATGAGCGTTCGTGATGGCTATCTCGGCGGCACCCCCATCAATGTGCATTACCGTTGACAATGACGATATTCATTGGCACCATGCAGCAAGCCGTGACTAGCCAAGACGGCCCGGCAAGCATCCGGTCAGACCTGGCCGGAAACACGGACCTAAAGACTGTTCCTCGCGTTGAAGCCCCTTGCACGTGATGGGGCATCACCAGAAGGAAACAAACATCACACAAGATTTTTACGGGGCCGTTAAGGGTTTTTACGTGCTGTTAAGGTTGAAACGTGCGAAGAGTGGTGAGGTTTCTTGGCCGGACTAAAAAAACCATAGCAGGAGAAACCATCGTACGCAACGGAGAAATGGACCCCTAATCAGGCCCGACTAATTTCTCTCTGAGGATCGCGCACGAGATGCAAGGGTCCAGATCCGAATCGTCTAAGCGACTCTTGAACCATTCTGGAGCATGTGGAAATTCCTCTGACACTTCACGCCAACCGCTGCAATCGAAGCAGAGCCCGCCAGACTCCCGAAGGGAAACCCACACTTCCCCGCCCATCGATCTGGTTCGACTCCGTCGCGCAAAAACAAAACGGGCGGCGTCTTCGACGCCGCCCGCTCGTTGTTCCCAAACTAACCGCTTCAGCCGAAGCGAACCTCCGCCAGCGGAGGATCGCAATCCCCCAACTCCGGCCGCCACAGACGAAGCCACTGGGCAAGAAACAACCCGACGAACTGGCTGTTGGTAAACAGATAACGCCGCCAAAGCCGTCCCGGTTCCTGTGCCAGCCGATACAGCCACTGCAAACCAAACCGCTGCAGTACAGCAGGCGGCTCCTCCAACAGACCGGCGTGGTAGTCGAAAGCGGCGCCCACGGCCAGCATGGGCATCGAAAGCTGCGTGCTCATCTCGTAAGTGAAGACTTCCTGTCGCGGACAACCCAGCCCGACAAAAACAATCTTCGCTCCCGAGTCGCGAATCCGGTCCGCCGCCAGCTTCTGCTCCTCCGCTGACAACTTCCGGAATTCCGAAGGATGCGCTCCTGCGATCTTCAAACCGGGGCACATCTCCGGCAAACGCGCACAGAGTTTGTCCAGCACCTGCTGGCTGCTCCCGTAAAAATAGACCGGGATCCCCTGCAATGCCGCTTGCTTGCACACCTTCAGCGTCATGGTCGGTCCATAGACGCGGTCGTTCAGCTTGGTTCCATAAAGCAGGTTCAACGCCCATCGCACCGGTTGACCGTCTGGAGTTACCAGGTCAAATGTGTTCAAGCGATAGCGATGAGCGCGATCCAAAGCGCCCGTGATCACACCATGCACTGCCAGCGCCGTCGTCGCACAGCGGCGGCCGGCCTGTGCGTCTTCGATGATCTTAGCCACAGCGTACTCGTAATCGACCGCGCTGATGGCTATCCCCAGAAGATTTCTCTTGCCGCGGTCGATCATACGGCCTCCACGACCCGATCGCGGCTGTTCTCGAAGATCTGCTGCAGAATCGCTCGTACGTCGTACTTCTGTTTCCATTCAGGATAGTGCCCGGAGAACTTGCCGGTGTCGCTGATCCACCAGATATGGTCCCCGGTACGGTTATCTTCTTTGTAAGTGTGGTTGAGCTCTCTGCCCGCAACCTCTTCGCAGATCTTGATCGATTCCAACATCGAAGCGTTGCTGAAACGGCCGCCGCCAATGTTGTAAACCTCCCCACTGCGCGGCTTCTTGAAGAACTCATGGAAGCAATTGATCAAGTCAGCGCTGTGAATATTGTCGCGCACCTGCTTACCCTTGTATCCGAATACAGTGTACGGACGCCCGGTCACCGTGCAGCGCATCAGGTAAGCCAGAAAGCCGTGCAATTGCAGTCCCGCTATGGTTTGGACCAGTCAGGCACCCGCCACGGAAACAAGCGGTCTTCATCCCGAAATACCGGCCGTACTCCTGCACCAGCACGTCCGCTGATACCTTCGACGCGCCGAAGAGGCTATGCAGCGTCTGGTCGATCGACATCCGCTCATCGATGCCGACCCAGTATTCGTGCGTGGGATCGATCTCCCAGCGCGTGTCCAGCTCGATCAACGGCAGGCGGTTGGGCGTGTCCCCATAAACCTTGTTGGTTGAGGTGAAAATAAACGGGGCGTCTGGACAATGCTGCCGCGTCGCCTCCAGCAGATTCAATGTGCCCACTGCGTTCACTGAGAAATCAACATGGGGATCCCGAGCGGCCCAGTCATGCGACGGCTGCGCGGCCGTGTGGATGACCAGCGCGACATTGCTACCCAGGTCCGCAAAGAGGCGGTTGACACGCTCCGTGTCCCTGATGTCAAAGTCGGAGTGGCGGTAGGTCTTGCCCAGCTCAGATTTCAGCCGGCTTTGATTCCATGCGGTCGACGCTTCTGCGCCGAAAAATGTGCTTCGCATGTCGTTGTCAATTCCGACAACATCAAGGCCAAGCTTGGCAAAAAAGGAGGTTGCTTCCGAACCAATCAGACCGGCGGAACCGGTAATAATTGCAATGCTCATCGTCCCTCTCATGGCAGTGTCGCCTAACGTCACGACCCGGAATAAACCGCAAAATAACAAGAATTTGATGCTTCGTTTAGCGGGCAAGAAGACTGAACATCTCGACGGGGAGGGGGGTCCGGCGGATATCTACAACTGCCCCTTGGTAACCAAACCTTACCGTGATCCGGCCAATGTGGACAAGTTAAAAATGCTTTATCCACAGCTGCGGGCTGGTACTACAGTAACAACCAATCTTGCCCTTTTGGCAAACATTTTTTGCCACTCGAAAGCCTGGCCGGGCTCTAAATCCCATATTTGCCGCTGCTTGCAACAGAGATAGGATTGCCGCAGTCGAAATCCATTTCCGCCGAATCATAACGCCGGCTCGGCTATCCCGTTGGCTCCGGCGTGCAGTGCCTGTTCCTTGCCTTGCCAGACGAAGACGCCCTCGAGCCCTGGCGGCAGAGTCACCGTCCCTCTCAGCTCCTTGCCGTTGCGCTCGAAGTGCACCTTAATCATGCCTTTAGGATGCGGAAATTCCGCTGTCACTTCGCCCAAATTGGCCAGGTGCGGCCCAATTCGGACCGAGGAAAAGCCTGGCAATCCCGGTTTGATCCCAGCCACCAAAGTCAGCAGGTCGTACGCGGGATGCGCGCTCCAGGCATGCGAATCAGACCGCGTCGGGCCCGGCGTCTCCGGCCAGGTACTGAAATGCAGCGGTAACAGATCGCGCCACGGCTTCAGGCTGGCGAGATACTCATCGGCCATCCCGGCATGGTCAAGGGCGCGCGCCAGGTAGAAACGAAAGTAATACGACGAGCTCAGGATCCCTCCGTCCGTTGTGCCCGGAGCGATCGTCATTACCTTCTGCAAAACGCCCTGCTGCTCCGCGCGTGGAATCACATCGAGAAGCACCCCCAGCACGTTCGTCTGCTGGCTGAAAGCATTGTGGGCGGGATTGTCGGCCAGCAGTTTGCGCCCCGCGTCCCAGCATTTTTCATATAATCCGCTGCGCACGTGCTGCGCTCGATGACTCTCCCGGGCAGCTCGATCCTGGTCGCCTAGCGCCAGCTCCAGATCGGCCGCATCCAACAAGGCTCCCAGGTAGTGCAGCGTCGTAGTGCACGATTCCCCGTGTTCGTCGTAGGTAGGCAACTCTCCGCTCGATACCCAGTCGACAAAACTCCACCACGGCAGCTTGCGCAGCAAGCCGTCCGGCTGCTCGTATCGCTCGAACCAATCGAGCACCGTGCGCGTGCCCGGCAATCCAGCCTTCGCCGGCGCAGCATCGGGCCGGTACATCCAATAGTCGTGCAGCATGTCGATCCAGATCAGGGAAAACGTCGGAATGATCTGCGGCTGCGAAGTGGGATAGCGGCTCTGCGTCAACCCGGCGGGGATCCGCGAGTCGTCAAAGCTCCTAAGCGCCTGCTTCGCCAGGCGGTCGTCTCCCGTCACCGCATACGAGATCAACGCCTGGATCCGCGTGTCGCCCACGTACTGTAACTGTTCCCAATAAGGAGTATCCATATAGGTCTCGTGCGCATCGAGCTGTGCCGTTCGCCAGCTGATGTCCCATATCTGCGCCAGCTCGGGATCCTTGCTCTCGAACGAAGCTCGCTCCTCAAAGGGATAGGCCGTGTACTCCGCCTGCAGCGAGTCCAGTGTCAGTGGCTCGCCGGCCGTCTGAATGTCCAGGTCCAGATAGCGCCACACCCTCCACCACAGCGGCTCAAATGTACGATGCGCGCCGCCGTCGGGCAGAAAGCTATCGTGCACTCCCAAAGCCTGGCGGTTGCCCACTTCATTCCGATCGCCCTTCTGCTGCTGGGCGTCGTAGAGCGCCTCCGCGTAGGTCAAGCGGATGCTGGCTCCCTTTCCGCCCGAAACCGTCAATTGAGGATAAGCGGTGGTCAGCGTCTTGCGATCCAGCAGCAAATGCACGTGGCGATTTGCCGCAATCGTCACCGGCTTAGCAGGAAACGCTTTGGCGCCCGGCTCGTCCGAGCGCACCACTGCGCCCGCATCCGTGGGGGTGTACGCCATATGCGGCAGCTCATCCGGCACCAGCCCCCAGTAGTTGTCTACTTGCTCTCCCTCCAACCCGGCGCGTGCCGCCGAAGGATAAATATTTTCCCGCATCGGGCTCGCGGCAGCCACCCACGCGCTGCTTGGGTCGGCAGGATCATTCCACTGCCAATCGTAGGCCGCGGCGTTCAATTCTTCTCCCGGCCCATTGGCCATGTAGCCGTCGACGCCGCCGGCCGTTCGCGGAACCGCAACGCGCCCCGGTTCGACAGCCACCATCCATCCCGTGGGAGTGCTCACTCCGGCTTCGAGCGCACCGTCGCCCTGCACGAGAAAAGCCGTGCGATCGGTGATCTGCGCCGCCGGCGCATAGATCCCGAAGTTCCAAACAGTGGCGGTTACGAGATTTGCGCCCGCGGAAAGATACGGGGCCAGATCGAAGGTCTCGTAGCGCCAATGCGGCAGGTCACCCGCGCGCGGGACCATCGCCCACCCGATGCCCATTGACATAGAGGATGAAGCGGTTGTCCGCGCTGACATGAACAACAAACCGTGCCGGCTTGCTATCCAATTGCAACGTACGCCGAAAGTGGAGCACGATCGGCTCCCGCAATGGAGCGGTAGGATGCGTGATCCAGCTAGCCTTCCAAAGCGGCTCAGCCGCGAATCCAACCCTGGAGAGCGCGCCGGCAACCACCAACACCACCAAAGCAACACCAGAAACACCACGCTTCATCCCGCACCACCAAGGCGTCAATCGCGCGACACCCATGCTATCAGCGGGCGCAAGAACTCATCTTTTTGAAGGGAACGGGGTTCACAGGCTTCGGAATAAGTCGCTGTTGGTTTAGGTCCGGCTTTACAGGCTGCTGAAAAACTCGGTTTTGTATCAGGGCACGACTTCAGTCGGGCCATAAGTGATTGAGAATATGTCGGGCTTCAGCCCCTGAGGTATTGCTTTCCTGCCCGGTGCAGACTTTTCCGCAAGCTGTTTAGTCGTGCCGTAGATGATTGAGAACACGTCGGGCTTTAAGCCCGGACAACTATCCCCAAAAACCATCGGTCCTGAGGGCAACCGAAAACCACCCGCCGATCAGAGCGAAAGCAGGTTCGCGGCCGCATCGAATTCCATATCGCGGGCGGCTCGTCCGGATGAACCGTAAAGGCGTTTCTCTATCTGCCCGTTGCCGGTCAAAATCGGCATTTCTTGGTCTGCGACCGGAGTGGCTTCCATGACTCTGGCGCCTGGTGCTCCCGCATATTCCGCGCGCCGGGGTGGGACGTCTGGATGAGTCAAGCCATGACAGTATGCGAAGGTAGCGAGCCCAAGACGATCCTCGACCTGGAGCTTGGTGAAGATGGCGGTAAGGTGGTGCCACACCGTCGACTCGGAGACGCCCAACTGCAGAGCAATTTCCTTGTTTTTGAGGCCGCCACATACAAGCGGAAGCAGCTGACACTCTCTGCGGGTCAGCCGCGTGATCCGCTGCTCTGCGTCTGTGCTGGCCGGCGTAGGGATAGGCAGGCCGTTGGCGAGCGCCCCCCCTGCTGAATTCTTCAGCGGCGGGGGCCCATCGGTGGCTTTCAGAACAGCAGTCCGGAGCTTGCGGGCAGAGGTCCACTTGCTTAGAAACGCGCGAGCTCCCAGCCTAAGCATCTCCTGCTTCTCGGGCGAGTTCTCCGAGACCGTCAGAAAGATAATCGAGGTTGAATGAAGACCGAAATTGAGCAACGAAGTGGTGGTTGCGAGATCTTGCGACGCCATCGCCCAGTCCACCAGCCCTACCTCTGGCCGCTCCGTAATAACCTTCTTCTGGAAAGACTGCATCGAGCGAGCGCCAGCCACTACCTGAAACCGGGGGTCATCCTCCACCATCGTTCGAACCCCGTGCACAATCACCGGGTAGGGATCCGCTACGATCACACGAGTTCGACGGGAAAGGGGACTAGGGAAGGAGTCGAGTTTTTTGTCGCCCATGCTTTTTTCCGCTTCGAATGCACTTGATGCGCCCGAGATCGACATTCACGGTCGGCAGAAAAGAGGCACGCCGCAGCTTGGCGCAAACTCGACAAGCCACAGACCAGAAGAATTAAAGTGTTCCCACGCCTTAACAGCTGCTTCAGCATATTGTGCGGCTTGGTAACAAGTCAACAGACTTTTGGTAACAAGATAGATATACTTGGAACATCGCTTTGTAGGTGACGCGGGTGTTCCTTATCCAAGGTTACCACTACAGCATCTTCACTCGCGGTGTATCAGAGATAAACGACTGCGGGGCGGGTGCTCCATGGCGACGGCGACACTAGCAAACCCCCTGTCCGAGAGTTCTGTTTTGTTGCAGAGATCGCTTCAAGGGGTCTTGGGCCGCGGCTTCCCATCGAAGCTTATGTTCAACGAGGTCAAGCCTCGCAAACCAGCGTTCTCGCGCCAATCCAACGTTTGATCGAGCAACCGAGGCACGGAAAGTCGTCGCAGCAGGGTATTGAAAGCGATTTGGCCCTCCATTCGCGTCAATGGTGCGCCAAAGCAAAAGTGAGCGCCCCATCCAAACGCCAAATGCCGGTTGTCTGGCCTAAGTAGATCTAGGCGGTCCGGATCGGGAAAGCGATTGGGGTCGCGATTTGCGGCAGCCAACACGGCCACAACCTTTGCACCTTTGGAAATGCTCTTTCCACCGAGTTCCGTCTCCGCCGGCACGATGCGGGCAGTATGTTGAACAGGCGACTCATAACGCAGCAATTCCTCGACCGCTGAGGCAGCAATCTCTGGACGGCTGCGCAGCTGCTCCAGAGACTCAGGGTTTCGCAATAGCGCCAGAAATCCACTCGCGATCAGGTTCGTCGTCGTCTCATGACCGCCGATTATAGTAACAATCGTAGTGGCGATCACCTCTTCGTCCGACAGGCGCTGACCCTCCATTTCGGCGGTCATCAACGAGTAGATAAGGCCGTTGTTAGGGCGCTTGCGCAGCTCATCCATGCGCTCCGCAACATAGCTTTTCAAATCCTGCAGGCTTTGAATGATCTCCTTTACCCGATCGGGATGATGCTGGAAATTACCGTGCACTTCAGCAATATCGACCACCCATGCGCTAAGCTGTCGATGATCCTCGACCGGCACACCCATCAATTTCGAGGTGACGATGGCGGGCAGCGGGTTGGCAAAGCCTTCCATCACATCCAGATGTCCGGTGTCGATCACCTTGTCAATCAATTCGTCGGCAACGCATTGGATCACGCTGCGTAGCTCTTCTACCTTGCGCGGGGTGAATGCCACCGAGCAGAGACCACGTAGACGGGAGTGCATGGGAGCATCCATGAATAGCATCTGCTGCAGCATCATCTCGGCAAACGGCTTCATGAAGGAGAGCCCAAGGCGATCCAGATAATCCAGCGGAGGAGTTCGATCTGACGAGTAATTCATCAGAACAGTAATCACTTCCGGATAACTGGTGACGACCCAGGCATGCATGTATGGATCCCAATGCACGGGGTCATGGCTACGCATGGCATGGTACAGGGTATGCGGATGCGCCAATACGTCCGCGTCGAGAAGCCGCATGAGGCTGAGTTGCTCATCCCTTACTGCTGGAACTGCGCTCGCGTGAGAAGTCTGCATCGCCATTTACTCCATCCCTGCTTTGAGCGTCTACCTCACTCACCGAGTGGATGCTGTTGAATCTTCGCCCTCTGCTCATCATCTTGCAAGGTTAAGACTCTTCACCGGCAGGTTTCAGGTGGGTCAGGATGGCCCCTGCAACACCCTTCACGTGCGGCGCTCGTATCAAGTCACGATGGTGTCCGTCCACATAGTGTGTATGCAAACTACGTGGAACGACCGCCTGCCATCCTGGCAGAAAGTTCACATGGGGAGGACGCTCCGAGGCGAGCAACAGAAGCACCTTCCCTTCATATTTCCTGGGCTGATATTCGAAAGCCGCCGTTTCGATCATATCGCGCGCGACGGCCACCTCCGTTCTGATGAGGTCTAGCCTCATCGAGCGCGGAAGAAGCTTGAATAGGTGCTCCCGGAAATATTTGAGGCTCACCCGGGGGCCGAGTTTCGCCGCTCTCTTCAGAATGTAGCGCAAGTAGCTGAACTTGGGTGCTACTGAGTCAAACGAATCCAGGTAAGAGGGGTTCGGCGGATCCAGCAGCACAAGCAGCGACACTTCCCGTCCGCTATCCTGCAGTTGCGAAGCAATTTCGTACGCGAGAACGCCGCCCAGACACAGGCCGCCGATCGTGTATGGACCCTCGGCCTGCATGGCTAGAATCTTGTCGAGCAGGCAACCAGCGATACGTTGCAGAGTGGGCGATTCGCCCAACATCGTCACGTCCTCGGCCGTCAACCCGACAGAGATGAACGGTTGATCGTCCCCCATTTCCTTAGCCAGATTTAAGCCCAGATGATGTGCCCAGAAAATGCTGTTGCGCATCCCCTTGGGTTGCAGCGCATGCACTCCGGGCGGCAGCATTGGTACATCGCTAACATGTCCCCGAGTCAGTTCTGACTGCTGGCGGATAGTCGGGTTTTGAAAAAGTTCGATGATCGGGATGCGTCGGCCAAAGCTATTGGCAATTCGCTGCTGTAACGCCGCAACAAGCAACGAATGCCCACCTAAGTCGAAGAAGTTATCCTCCCGTCCTATGTGGTTCCGTCCAAGCAGATCCGCCCAGATCGCGGCCAGGCGCACTTCCTCAGACGAATGCAGCTTCGACTGCAGCGGCACGCTTTCCTTGGCCATTGGCCTGGGGAGCCGAGCCCTGTCGACCTTGCCGTGTGGCGTCAACGGAATCGCCGGCAATGCGACAACATCCGAGGGGATCATGCTCTCCGGCAGACTCCTGCCCAGAAACTCTCGCATGTCGGCGACATCTGGCGCGGCAGCGCCCTTGGCCGCCACAACGTACACGCTGAGCCGCAAATCCCCCGTAGCTTCAGGCCACGCGCCCGCGGCCGCGGCAGCCACGCCCGGATGGCGCAAAACCGCGGCTTCCACCGCTTCCAGTTCTATGCGGTGTCCCCGCACCTTCACTTGGTTGTCGGTCCTGCCGAGAACTTCGATGGTCCCGTCGGCCCTCCGCACAGCAATATCTCCCGTGCGATACAAGCGCAGGCCGCCGGCTGACTCGACCGTAAAGAACCGCTCTGCTGTCTGCTTGGCGCGGCCTCTATATCCTCTCGCCAGCCCCACTCCGCCCAAGAACAGCTCGCCCGGAACACCAATGGGCAGCAGTTGCTGTTGCGTATCCAAGAGAAACGCCGTTGTATTCGCGATCGGTCGCCCTACGGAGACTCGACCCGTTTCCTTTTTTTCGCCGCCCGAGCCTGTTCCCGGATGGACGCGGTGTATCAGCGACCAGATAGTGGTCTCGGTCGGCCCGTACATGTTCCAGAGCTCTGCTCCTGTAGCCAGAAGGCGGCTGGCTAGCTCTCCAGGCAAGGCCTCACCTCCACAAAGAACACGCAGCCTTCGTGACGATCCCCTCCATCCAGAGAGAAGCAAAGCCCGCCATGTAGCAGGCGTTGCCTGCATGACTGTGCAGCCCGAACGGCTGATGGCACTCGCCAGCAGATACGGATCCAGGACCTCTTCCCGCGCGGCGATCTCCACCGTCCCACCACAGATGAGAGGCAGAAATAGTTCCAGCGCCGCAATGTCGAAGGAGATCGGTGTCACTGCCAGAAGCACGTCTTCCGGTCCAAAGCCAGGCTCAGTCTGCATCGCTGTCATCAGATTGACCAGACTACGCTGCGTGATCTCCACCGCCTTGGGCTCGCCCGTGGTGCCCGACGTATAGATCAGGTAGGCTGTATCGTCCAGATCGCCCGTACTTCGCGTCGATCCGTTTGCGCTCCCATCCACAGCGCCCATTTTGGCGAGATGCGTCGCCCCATCGCGATGGTCGTCGATCAACACGACCGCTCGCGCAGTGGCTTCGAACCGCTGTACCAACGAACGCTGCGTCAGTATCGCCGACGGCTCTGCATCGGCAAGGCACTGCACCACGCGCTCCCGCGGCAACTGTATATCGAGTGGCAGGTAGGCCGCCCCGGTCTTCAGCACGGCAACAAGCCCTGCCAGCATGTCCAGCGAACGATCGAGTGCAATCGCTACAACCGAGCCGCGCGTCACGCCGGCGCCTCGCAACATCGCAGCAATCGCTTCGGCACGAGCGTTCAATGCCTCGTAGCTCCACCGTTCGTTTCCAAAAGCAACAGCGATGCTTTGCGGCGTGCGACGAACCTGATCCTCGATAAGCTCGGGCAGCGTCGCCTCTGGCAACGACCGTGCGGTGTCGTTCCATCCCCCGGGTCCCACAAGCAGCGAGATCTCTTCCGCTGTGAGCATGCCGAGCAAACCAAGAGGCGTATCCGGATTTCGCTCAATCGACTCCAACAGCACCAGCCACTGGGCCGCCATCCTCCTGATGCTGGGCGCATCCCACAGGTCCGTGCGATAGTAGAAGCGCGCGTCCAACCCGCCTGCACCGTTGCCCACCTCGAGATGCAGATCAAACTTGCTTGCCCCCACCGTCACATCCGTCGGGACCGTCTTCCAGTCTTCCGCGAGAGACGGCGTGAGAGGAAGCATCGTAAAAAAAACCTGGAAAATCGGGTGACGCCCGGGGTCTCGCTTGGGCCTGATCTCCTGCACCACCCGATCAAAGGGCACATCCGCCGCCGCGACTCCGCCCAAAACAGCCTCTCGCATGTGTGACAGATATTGCGCGAACGCAAGATCAGCAGTAGGCCGTGTTCGCAGCGCGAACGTGTCGAGAAAGTAGCCCATCACTTTTTCCAGCTCGGGCCGTCGTCGAGCATCGGTGGCGCTTCCCACAATAAAGTCACTCTGTCCGCTATACCGAAACAGCAAAACGTTGAACGCGGCCAGGAGCGTCATGTAGAGGGTCACCCCCTGGCCGCGGCTAAACTGACGCAGACGTTCAGCCAGAGCGGCGGGAATGCGCAAGCGCTCCATGGAACCGCGGTGGTTCGCGGTTGCTGGGCGTACATGGTCTTCAGGAAGACGAAGCGTGGGCAGTTCGCCGGAAAGCTGGTCGAGCCACCACGCTAAGTGCCGTTTCACCCCGGTTGACTCCGCGTGTTGTTCGCGCCACACCGCATAGTCGCCGTACTGAATCAGCGGCTCTGCAAGCAACAGGGGCCTGCCGGCTTCCAGCGAGGCGTAAATGGCAGACAACTCGGGAACAAACACGCGCTCGATGGATACTCCATCGAAGATGATGTGATGGAAAGTAAGATAAACCCGGTGCTCGTGTGGGCTCATGCGCACCACCTTGACCCGGAACAGGGGAAAGTCCCCGATGGAGATCGCAGAGCGAGCCTCTTCCGTGGCGATGCGGAGTGCCTCCGCCTCGCGTTCTGCCGCAGGCAGGCCACTGATGTCGATCAGCGGAAAACGCACAGGCGCCACAGGTTGAACCAACTGTTCGCCTTGCGGAGAAAAGCTGGTGCGCCAGGCCTCATGGCGGCGAAGAATCTCCTCGAAGCTCGCTTCGAGGAGACGCAGGTCAAAGTTGCCAAACCTTTGTACAGTGACCGGCTCGTTATAAATAGGGACGTCTGGCTGCTGCAGGGCATGAAGCCAAACACGACGCTGTTCGGCTGAGAGGGGAATCTTCGTGCCTGGGGCGCGGGGACGCAGACCTTGCTCGATCGGCAACCCAGCGCCACGCATCCGTTGGTCGAGCAGGCGCTGCTTGGTGGGGGAAAGGCTCGCCATGCCACCTTCCATCCGCAGTTCCTCGCAAGGGTCGCCGGCCATACTCATGCTTGCTCCATCTCTCCGGCAGCCAACACCTCGTCCAGCAGCGCATCCGCAGTGGATTCGATGACCGTGCGCAGCTGTTCAACCTTGCGCGGTATAAACGCAGGCATGCAAAGACCGCGCAGGCGGGCATGACTGGCCCCGTCGTCGAACATGATCTGCTGTGGCATGACTTCAGCTAATGGCTTCATGAAGGAGAGCCCCGATTGATCCAGATACGCGGCGAAATAGCCAACTGGCATTCGGCATCCGCGTCGCTCATCAACGCGATCGCCGCAATCAGCTTTTCTTCGACGATGGCAGCCATCCGCCGCACCGTGGGCGAGGCAAACAGTTCGCGCAGCGTCAGGTCCACGTCATACAACTGCCTCACCCGCACCAGCAGTTGCATGCCCAGCAGGGAGTGTCCCCCCACCAGAAAAAAGTTATCGTCTGCCGAAACGGCTTCCCGTTCCAGAAGCTCCCGCACCATACCCATCAGCGTTTCTTCGATCGGTGTCGCCGGAGCCTCGCCGGCCATTGTCTCCAGCAGGTTTAACTCCGTCGCCCGCGGAAGCATCGTCAGATCGATCTTCCCATTCGGCGACAACGGTATCTCCTGCAAACGCACAAAGCCGGCTGGGATCATGTAATCCGGCAGGCTGCGCAGCAAGTACTTCTGCAGTTCGTGCGCAGTGGGAACTCCCTCATCCGCCTCAGGCAGAATGTAGCCCACGAGCTGGTTCTCTCCGGCCTCGGACACGTTGCTGATCGCCGTAGCAAATGCGACTTTCGGGTGCTGGTTGAGAACGCTGTCGAGCTCATCCAGTTCGACGCGATGCCCGCGTATCTTCGTCTGCCGGTCGAGGCGCCCGCAAAAGGCAAGGTTGCCATCTGGCCGCCGCCTGCCTCGGTCACCCGTGCGATACATGCGCGCCCCCGGTGTTGCCGCCAAAGGATCGGGCAGGAACCTGCGCTCGGTAGCCTCAGGCAGGTTGCGATACCCACGCCCGACGCCGCGCCCGCCAATATAAATTTCGCCAACCTCCCCCTCGGGAACTGGCTCGCCGTCTTCGTTTCGCAAATCGATGTGCGCACCCTCGATCGGGCGGCCGATTGGGGGCACTCCCTCCGCCCCGGGTGGGAGCACCGCCCATGTGGAAACCACAGTACATTCCGTGGGTCCGTAATGGTTCATCACGGCGAACGGCAGATGAGCCGCTGGGCCATGGTGCAACACATCGCCTCCCGTGATCAGAAGACGCAGCGCCGTGGTTGCAGGCCATGTCATGGCCATCAGGCGCGCGCCAAGAACTGCGGGAACGATACCAATCGTCACTCGCTCGCTAACCATCCATTGCTGCATCAACTCCGGCGATGACCGCGCTGCTTCATCGCCAAGACACAGCGTCGCGCCCGCACAAAGATGCGGCCACAGTTCCAGCACCGCAGCGTCAAATCCCAGCCCCAGCACATGACTCACCCGATCGTGCGCGGTGACGTTGCAGGCCTTTCGCTGCCATTGCACGAGGTGCGCCAGATTGGCATGGGTAATCTCCACTCCTTTGGGAACGCCAGTCGACCCTGAGGTGTAGATCACATAGGCAAGGCTTTCCGGGGCAACCAACCTCGGCGCCATGGCCGCAACACCACCGATGGCTTCCGCATCCCGGTAAGGATCGACGCCCCGAGCGTTGACCTGAAGGCGAGCAAGAAGGGTCGCCCGCGCGACCAGGACAGCTGCGCCGCAGTCGTTCACGGCAAACCGCAAACGCGCATCCGGCCACGCAGAATCCAAAGGCACATACGCGGCGCCGGCCCGCATAACACCGAGCGCAGCAATGATCCAATCGAAGGACCGTTCCATACAGATAGCCACCGTCTCGCCGGGCGCCACGCCCAGCTGCACTAAATAGGCGGCAAACCGATCTGCGTCGCGATTGAGATCTTCGTAACGCAGCTGTAGGTCGCCCGCACGCAGGGCAACCGCATGCGGATGGTTATCCCATAACTCCCGTGTCTGCACAGGAACAGGACAATCTTCCAATTTCAACGTCTGCATGTTGAGAAATCTCCTGCATGGGGTCTAAGTAGGAATGGGGACAGCAGTATGAGAAGCCTATTGATACCAGAAGACTGAATCAATACCAACACTTTTCTCCGCGCGCAACGATGAGCCTGAAGAAACGAGCATGATGGGGACAAAATCGAACGAAGAGTATGGGCTGCCTCGTCGCAGCGAGCTTTACAGGCTGCGGAAAAAACGCTCGGGTAAGGGCACGGTTTCACAACTTGCGGAAAAACTCCGGTTTTTGAAGGGTACGAGCTTCAGCTCGTACATAAGTGTTTGCAAACAGGTCCGGCTTTAGCCGCTGAGGGATGATTTCTTCTATGTTCAGCGACTTTTTCCGCAGCCTCTTCAACCGTGCCAAAAAGACGCTACTACTAGCCCGGCCTTAGAAGCCGCTGAGGTACGCTTTGTCCTGAAGCCTTTACCACTCACTCGGGTTCGTGGAAGGGCAAGATCCTTAGCACCATTGAGCAGGCAAGTTAGTTGCTTACCTTGCTGAATAAATATCTATCTTTGTGACGAATTACGGTCGCTCAGAACTAGATGTGCGATGCGTAGCCTAAAAGTAATGAAACTTAATGCATTCTGGTAACGAAAGTCGGGGGCAATCGTGCTAAAACCCTACTAAGGGTGCCTAATCCTTGAAGGAAAAGCATGCGCGTGCGATGGTTCGCAGAGACGAGGTGGTGTGTGGAGTCCGCGTCACCTCCTGATACCCACTTTGCAACAGACACGTCGTCGCTCGGCAACTGCATGCAATCAATCTACCGCCAAGCGCACAGTCGGGATCCAATATCCCGGCTTACCCGATGGCATGCAGCTCTATTCATCGCCTTATTCTGCGGCTTCCTTCCTGGCCTCACTGGTTGCGGAGGCTACGTGGCGAATGGGAGAGCTGCTGGAACCCTCGTCGCGTCCCCTGGGCAAGTCGCCTTTGGCAATGTTTCTGTCGGCAAGACGGCCAGCGCCACAATCCTTCTTTTCAATGGCAGTTCCGCACCACTCCAAATCACCCAACTCGCCCTCACCGGACCGTCATTCTCCGTTGCTGGCCAGAGCAACCCGCCCGCCGCCGTAAGCGCCGGCGCAACGTATCGCTTGAACGTGCAATTCGCCCCGGTCGCCTCAGGGACCGCAGCAGGACAGCTGACCGTCACCAGCAACGCTTCGACCGGCAACTCGACGGCAGTTAGTCTGACCGGCACGGGTGTGGCGACTGCAGCAGATATCGGAACCCTCGTCGCGTCCCCCGGCCAAGTCACTTTTGGCAATGTGACCGTCGGTCAAACGGCCAGCGCCACAGTCCTTCTCGCGAATCAGGGTTCCGCACCACTCCAAATCACCCAACTTGGCCTGACCGGTCAGTCCTTCTCCTTCGCCGGCCAGAATAACCTTCCTATCACCGTAGCTGCTGGCGGAACCTCATCCCTTGAACGTGCAATTTGATCCGGCCGCCTCGGGGGCTGCGTCAGGACAGCTAACCGTCACCAGCAACTCTTCCACCGGCGGGGTAGCTTTAATTGGCCTAAGCGGCACAGGATCTGCTCCATCCACCATCGCGAATGTCAGCATTGGAAATACTCCGGGACAAGCAATACCCGCCACCTTCATGGGTCTGTCGCATGAGTGGGGAACTGCGCAGACCATGATGGGCGACTCGGCCACCGGCGTAGACAACATCTACCGGCAACTCTTGCGAAATCTTGTGGCCTATGGTTCCGGCCCTATTTATTTGAGGATCGGAGGCGACAGCACTGACAAGACCGGAGAACCAACCTCCACCACGGCCCAACCATTCGCGGAGCTTGCAAATGCTCTCGGCGTCAAATTTTTCCTGGGAGTCAATCTGGGCGCCGACAATGTCAATCTGGCCGTCGATCAGGCCAAAGCCTACGTGAGCCAAATGCCGGCAGGTTCACTCGACGCCATCGAAATTGGCAACGAGCCGGACCAATACGCTCAGAATGGGCTAAGGTCATCTTCTTACGGGTACCAGGATTACTTCGCCGAATTCAATACCTGGAAGACCAACATCATGCCCGTCCTGCCCGCGGGCACCATGCTTATGGGGCCTTCCTGGGCTGAGACCGGATGGTGGCCTGATATCAAATCGTATGACTCCGCCGAGGCAAGTGCGCTCACCACATTCAGCCAGCATTACTATGTCGCGAGCGGGACAGCGCAAAACCCCGGCGATATTCTGCTCACGCCCGCTGCTGCCACGAATGGTCCCACCGAAGTAGCAGTGGGCGTTGCGACGGCTCATCAACACGGGATTCCGTTTCGAATGGGGGAGATGAATTCTCTTTCCAACGGCGGAGGGCCCGGCATCAGCAATGCCTTCGAATCCGCGCTTTGGGCCATCGATACCATGTTTGAATACGTAAATGCCGGCGTGGACGGCGTGAACTGGCACGGCGGGGGCACTTCTGCCTACACTTATTTCGACATACAATCCACCCAGGCTGCAGGCGTCAACACGTTCACTTTGGCCGCTGTCCACCCGGTGTATTACGGCTTGCTGTTCTTTCAAGCGGCGACCGGCAACGGCGCTCATCTTCTGCCGGTCACGCTTGACACCAAGGCCAATCTCAAGGCCTGGGCCACGATCGACGCTTCAGGCACCCCGCGCCTGGCGCTGATCAATAAGGACGAAAACTTGACTGGAACAGTCGATATCACACTCAGCGGCTACAGTCACGCGCAGATCTACCGTTTGACCGCTCCTACCTACCAGTCCACCTCGGGCGTGACGTTTGCCGGACAAACCTTCGATGGCAGCACGAATGGCGTCATTCAGGGTGCGCAAGCGGTTGAGTCGGTCGATGTCTCCGATGGAGTCTTTGAAGTCCCCATACCGATCACGAGTGCTGTGCTGGTCGTTTTTACTAAGTGACACGCCTGAAACACACAACGTTCTTCTCCGTGTTCGATCGAGCGATCGCACTCAGGTCAACTTCAGCAATGTGGCACTCATAGGCGGGAGCGTGCAGCGGATCTGACCACCGACAACCGGAAGTCCTTCCGACTCGCGTGGAGTGATGCCCCCATCCAAGCCCATTTCGCTGCCTCCAATAGTCGTGCCAATGGTGGCAGAGAGCGAGGTATTGGTCATCGTGGTGATAGATGCTGACCGAAGCGATTTGCTGCCGCCGAGCCCGGTAGCGTCAAGAGCAATCGAGAGCTCACGCGGCTCCTTGTTCACGGCCATGACATTGAGTCCGCCGCCTTTTGCCTCGACTGCGTAGGCACTTAAGTTAGGTCCCCCGGAGTCCACACCGGCAGGCGCGAAGTCCCCCTTCTCCTGCCAGCGTGAAGAAGTAAATACCATAGTATTCCGGCCTTGGGCCAACGACTTTGCCGCGTATATCTGCGATCGGCGTGTAACCTGTGCCATTACCGCCGCCGTGGAAGTTGGCGCCCTCGCAGCCGTTGGCAGCAAGAGTAAAGAGATCGTCGATCACCCATAGCGCCGAGGCATAGGAGTTGCTGAACTGGGAACTACCGCCGTTATAGTAGGAGTTGGTCTCGGCTAACCGAAACGGCACTTTGGCAGCTTCAGCGGCATCCCGCGCCTGCAACAGTTGCTTTATCAGACTACTGTCGGGATAACTCAGTAGAAATTGGATATCGGAGGTGGGGAGCTGTCCGTTTCCCCGGTAGTAATGATGGGTCAAAAGGCGCACCTGTTTTGGTGCGTCAGCGGCGAAGGACTTAAACCAATCCATCCTATAGCCCGTAGCGGGTCCGGTAAGAACACAGCTGGGTGTGCGCAGCAGGATGGCATCGGCAAAAGCGCGCCAACGTGCGAAGTAGTCGCCATATTTCCAGGTACTCGGAAAATACTTAAGGCCCACGAAGCAGTCGGGCTCGTTGCCGATCTCGACCACAAGGCGGGCCGAAATGCTCGCGTAGCATAGGCAACCTCTGCCCGCAGCGAGCGTAGCCGTGGACTGTGCAAGATTCACGCCGTAGAGCACCTTCCAGCCTGTTGCGCGTGCGAACGCCGCAACGCCATCCACGTCCGATGGCGCGATCTTCCCGTCAGTTCGACCTACTCCTGATCGGTCCCAAATAGTCCGGTCCACTTGATTGCCCCCTAGGTGTAGGACACCCGGTCCAAGACATTCTCGAAACAAGCCGATTAGGTTGTGGTTCTCGCCCGTAAAGATCGGTAGAGCAACCTCGTCCTTTTCATAGCTGAAACCGACAAAGGCTTCGCTAATCTGGCCCGCGTTACCCGGAAGCAGCGATACTTTAATTTCCGGTCCCGTCGCGTCTTGCATTGGAGCTTCAGAACCAAGCCCCCCCAACCGGCTATAAGACGGCGTCGAACCAAACGCCAACGTACCCACCACCACGAATGAAGAAAGCTGCGCCGGCTGATGGGTTCCCGCCCTTCACTATTCGCTTTCGACAAGCAACTCATCCCTACGCATCTCCTTCGGTGTTCGCGTAGCGGAGCAGGATCCGTGTGCTCAAGACGGTGCTGATGCGCTCTGAGGTCCTCGACAACGCTTCAGCATTTCAGCATAACCTGAACGTCAGTTTCCGTATAAGTGGCCCTTGCCTGCTGATGAGTTGCCGCTTCGATAGTTTTCATGCCAGAGCCCCATCTCCTGAGTGCCTGGAATCATTGCAAAGCGGCGCGCACGGCGGCGAATTTGTCCGGATTTTGAACCCTGCGCGGATTGTTTGGGCATGCAGCCAGAGGTCATCCGCCTTGGGACAACAACCCTCAAAGCCTCTCCCAGCCACCTTGATAGCTTCCAACAGCCTGGTCGGGTATATGACACCGGAAACACCATTGGCCACGTTCTTAAAGCTGGGACTGGTAGACCTGCACATTGCCCACTCTGAATACTGCGAAATGCGGCCTCTCTTCAGCGCGACCACCCTGGCGAGATGGCAATTCACATGCTCCGGGTATTTCCGAAAGTCGGCAATCAATTTCTGCAGCCAATCCCTCGTATACAAGCTGTCGTTGTTGGCAGCAGGAAGTGATTGAACGTCGTTATCTATTGATATGTTAGATTTGCGAGGGGTGGGTTTGGCCACTGACTTGATCTGTGTTGTGAAGAATTTTACAGTGTGGCAAACAGAAGACCGAAGTGCTCGGCCGCCAGCTAAAAATATCTGGATGGCAATGCCTTCCCCCTGCCAACCGACTCTATGGTTAGATACGCAGAATGGATTCGTTTACTGTAGGTTGTTAACGAAAGCACCGGCCCATCGGCGCTTGTTATGGCTCGCCTGCTATACCGATTGAGCAACGTTAACCAAACAAGCTGCAGTCGCAGATTACAGTATCTGGACATCCTCAAAATCCGTCGCGGCAACCACTCCAGTAAGGCTTGCAATTCGAGTAACCTTCCTTTCTCACCAGGATTATCAGAATGATCCAATTCATCGCCCCCATCGCCCCATCCGTGGCCAGGCTCGACCATGCGGCGCCGCGCCAGCCATAAGCAGGTATCAACCAGAGGTTAGACCCAAAGTTCAGAGCTGCGGCCGCCACTTGAGCGAGGGTGCGGTACTTCTGGAAGCCGGCTCCTGTCAATGCTCCTCCGGTCAACGTCTGGACGCTCCGGAACACCGGGATGAGACAAAGCCAGCGCAAGGCAGACACGCTCTGCGCAAACCCCTGCCCGGCAACCAGCGGGATCAACGGCGCCGCCACGAACATGGCCACTGACAACAAAATGCTTATGGGAAACGCCCGCTTCAACAACCGGTTCGACAATTTAGCGGCAGGGGTTACGCCTGAACGCCCACGCTGAAAAAACTGGGTTATGCTCGCCGCATTGATCGCGGAGATGGGGATTGAAGCGACGTCCACGACACGATAGGCCATGCTGTAAATGCCGTTCGCCAGGTTCATTCCATAGTGGCTTAACATCGTCTTGTCAACGTCGTTGTAAAGAACCGTGGTCGAGCTCGCAAAGGAGTAGCCAAGGCCCTCCCCGATGTGTTTCCGGAAAACCCTTGCCTCAAACTTCGGCCAGCCAAAGCGAACCGTCACATTGCCCACCGCCAGCGCAGCGCCGATAAGAGTCACGACCGTCGAGGCGACCGCCCACTCCCACGCCGTGGCATGGTGCAGCACTACCAGCATTGCGATCACCACTAAGGTCCGTAGTAGGCTGGTTAGCAGATTCAGCAGCGCAGTGATCCGCAATTGTTCGAAGGCCTGAAAAACACGTCCCGTCTCCGTCGTGAGTTGCCCCGCAAAACAGTTGGAGATCCCCGCTAGCGGAACCAGCGCGGCACTGTAGGGATTGAGCAGGTGAGGCGCAACAAAATAAAGTCCCGCGATCAGCACCGTGCTCACAGCGCAGGTGGACAAAAGAATGTTCCCCCAGTAGGTCGCGAACACCTTGCGCTCCCCGGACGCATACCGGATCAGCACCACCCCGGAACCCAACGAGCTATATTGGGCCGCGATGCTGGTAAATGCGAAGGCCCCCGCATAAATGCCATACTGGGTCGCCCCCAACAGCCGTGCCAGCATAATGAAGTACACGGCCTGCAAGAGAAATCCTGTCCCCTGCCCTGCCACCATCCAGCCGGTGTTACGAAACAGTCTGCTCTCCCGCAGTTTCAAATACTCGTTTCGCAGAAAACTCATCCGGCCCTCTGACCGCGAATAAGCCGCGCTTCATGGTTCAACCCTACACACGCCATCACGTACATGATCCAAGGCAGGTAATCAAGAACCATGATCATTCTCTCCGCCATGTTGCTGACCACCGCCAAGACTACAATCGAGAGGTACCACTTTGTATAGTCGTTCCCACCTTTATGGAAGCAGGTCGCGGCATCCCTGATCGCTAGAATGAGCGAAAAAGAAACAGAACCAGACCCACCGCTCCTAATTCAACCCACAAGCCCAGATATCCATTATCGACGGTCGGCAACACCCAGCCCGACGCGAGGGACGCGTTGGCAGATTCTCCCTTCAATCCGTTAAAGAATGCCCAGTATCCGTATCCCAACGCGGTTGTTTCATGGCCGAAACCACCACACTCCTAAATATTTCTGTGCGGCCCGTCATCGTCGGATCCTTACCAATCGCATAGACAATCGCGGCGTAATTCTGTGCTAGCGCAACCACCGCAAGAATCACAGCAGCACTGCCACACACGACCACAACCCGCCTGCTTTTTCTTTCAAACTTCGGGAGAAGTCTTACGACTATCGTGTAGATCAAGAGCACAGCCGTACCGATCCACGCAGTCCTCGATCGAGTTATTGCGATCAACAACAAAGCCAATGCTACGAATGTTACGCGAATATCCTTGCGGAAGACCCGCGGATTGGGAGAAACAGCGCCACCGATAGCAGATATGTGGCTACGATTGCACAGGAATTTTTGTGAACAAAAATACCGATCCAATCCCCGGCAGTCCCAAGTCCGCGATGATCGATTCCGTAGCCAGGTGCCCCGATTGCCACAGCAATACTCAATGTGATGGGCAATCTCCCAAGGATCATCAATAATCTCATTTGTTGAAAGGGGGTAAAGCGAAGCGTTAAATAGATCGCGAAGAAGATATTTAGCGACATGTGCAGAGCGGAGCTGACGGTAATGCCGGGGAACTGCGACCAGATAGCCGACGTGAAGGCCCAGACAAGCAACGCTGCAAATGCACTATTTCCCCATAACTTACTAATGATTTTGACGAGATTCGGACTGAATAGCAGCAAGCAGATCAAGGCGACAACCAGCAACGTGACCTTCGACCTGATATCAGCCGAAGAGTTCAGAATCCCACTGGAAAGCATATTGTTTTTAGAAGAGGTGTCAAACCGCACTACTCCGCTTACGGCGAAATACGCGAGAGGGACCATAAGTATCCACGTGACAGCCAGGACGTGAATCGACTTATCACTAGATTGATCCAGACGCCTTCTCCTACCCAATACTTCCGCGAATCCCACACTCACCTGCTCATTTCCCACCACGTCTCACCATAAGGTCATGCAGACCTCTTCGCATTCCAGGGCTTAGTAGGACCACGAGAAAGAACACTGCAACAGTCTTCCCTGTCGGCGCGCCCTTGAAAAAACACTCCTTTGCCAGCGGCAGAAGCGATCTCCTTCTGGCCCGCTGCTCCACCGCCAGCCGCGTGCAGTGGTATGCAATGAAGCGGGAATATGCCTTCGGTGTCATCTTCGCCATATTTTCCTGGCCCCATCGGAGGCTGTCTCTCCAGCCGAATGAGTAGCTCGTTCTCTGAATTTTGGGGCACACGTGGAATATAGCTTGCGGTTCAGGATCGATCACCATTTCCAATGTTTGGTCAGATGACGCGTGGAGGAACCAATCCCAGTCCTGGTGCCCTTTTAGCTTGTTCCTGAATGGACGCGCTAAGAAGTATTCGCGCGCAACGAAGAAGGTTGACGTTTGAAAGCCGGAGCGACGGTCAAACATGAACTCGCTCATTGGCTCTTTACCCGGCAACCTAACAGGCCAAATCTGGTCTGCCTTGCCTGGTCGCCGGTATATGTATCTGCAGAACACAGCAACATTACCACGAGCAGGACATGCTTTCGCGAGCTGCATTTGCCTTTCGATTTTCTCCGGCAACCACTCGTCGTCATCGTCGAGAAGCGCAATCCAGTCCCCTTTCGCCTCGCGCGCGCCTACATTGCGTGCTTGGCTGCCGCCGACACTCTCTGAAAGTGCGACGACACGCAACCGCGCCTTGTTGAGTGCTCCTAATGCCTCAACAGTTGCAGGATCGGGCCCATCGACCACCACCACGACCTCCAGATTTGGGTAGCTCTGGCTGAACGCACTATGGACGGCGCGGCACACTAGGTCGGGCCGGTTGCGAGTCGGAATAACGACGCTTACAAGAGCTGTGGACTCATGCTTGTTCCTGGACATTTGCTTTGTTTTCCGCCGTTTCTCAATATGTACGACCGTGGACTAAGGACGGGACCCGGCTGGACATCGTTGCTGTCTACAAATCCCTCGACATTGACAAAATGAATGACGACTCAGCGTGGGATCGATGACCCGCCAGTGTAGTGCGTCACCAATACCATCGTGTATGGTATCTCGCTCGTTTTTACCGAGATGTCGGAAACTCACGCTCCCGTCCCGAAAACCCTATGGGTTCTGCCTCTACTGGAGGGTCGCATGGAAAGGTCCCCGTAATTCCGACATCTCCCCCAAAAAGCGTGGTGAGATATGGGGCACCCGGGTTTGTGGCCGGGCAAGATACTGAGATAAACCTCCATCTGTGTGACGCACTACACGAGGCTCTGAATGGTGCTCTTCTCACTCACATACGGCCCACCCGACAATTGCTGGTTGGGGTTACCGTAGTCACAGAGGGGGCAGGTTTGCCATGCATGATGAGCTAGCCTATCTCCTCTCCACATCGACTTCAGCATCAAAGGGAGCATTAGGAGAGGTTCTTGGAAGTACCGGCCTATTAGGGCGCTCGGCCGATGGACGAGCCTATAGAGCCATTCCAACCCGATCGGACCGAGCCATCGGGGTGACGCCTTCTGAGCGCCGACGATAAAGTCCATCATGGCGCCACAGGGCATAAACAAATTTACCCTTAACTGGCTGGATGCATGCACGATCCATTTTTCCTGCAGGGGCATCCCCATCCCGACAACCACAATATGCGGGGCAAATTCTCGAATTTCATCGAATACGGTGGTTGCGGGATCAAACCCGTCAAAACCGTGGTGGGAACGGATGCTAAGCGACGGGTACCTCTTATGCAAGACATGCGGCAGGCTTTCCGACACCTCCGGCGTCCCGCCTACGAAGTAGATCTTCCAGGATTCTGTCTCTGCCAGAAGCAGGAATTCATCAAACCAATCGAGATAACTGGTCTTTCGATTGCTCTCTAAGTCAAAGCCTAATAGTCGGGCCAGCAGAATGACCGACATACCATCTATATGTGTGTACAGATTACGATTGTAAAAGCGCCGCATTTCGGCGTCGCGGTGGAACAGGTAGACACTATGTAAGTTGTGGTTCCCGATAATGCAATTTTCAGGTCGTTTCTGAACGGCGGATTGAATGGCGTCCAGAAGCTCACGCTTAGTCAAAGCATGCACACGCAAACCGAGGAAGTGATATGTCGAAGAGGTCAACGTATCCATATCGTGATTTTGCCTTCGTCTTGGGGGATAGAAAAGTCTAGGCTGCGTCAGATCAATAACTGCTTCTGCGACGCCACCTTTGAATGGGACAGAAACTCCCGTTCCCATTGCTCCCCCACAGCGTAATCAGATGACGACGCTTTCGGCTCATTATTGGGAAGCAGCGGTGAACGGCGAGCTCTCTTGCTGGGCGCATTGTATTTGCGGCAGAAATATGAAGTTCAGCTACTGTGCGGCATAGATCGCAGCGGCTGACGCGGCTCCAGCAATGCCGGCAGAGCTGCTGATGAACAGGTTCTTCGTATAACTAAAGGGCACGTAGAGGATATCCCCTGGCGCCATCGCGAAATCGGGATGTTTCCCCTTTTGAATGTCTCCCAGCGATATTTGCGTCTCGCTGTGGTCCGCCTTGCGGAGTAGGCGCGCGTGGCCCAGCTTCGCGGTTTTCGCTGCTCCGCCGGCCATTGACAGTGCTTCCAGCATGGAGAGCTGCGAGGCATTATCGCTCATCGTGTAACCGCCTGGACGGTTCACGTCACCCAGTATGTAGATGATGCCCGCTTTCGGCACCACAACGGTATCGCCTGGATTCACCACAACCTGTTCCTTGATGGCCCGCTCGGCATCATTACTGACTTCGTAACGGATGGGACGACTCTGGTCTCCCCGCCGTTCCACAAGAACATTGCGGTCGGCAACGGTGTCCAGGCCTCCACCAAGCGCGATCACGTCGAGGATGGGACGTGGGGTTGCGATCGGGTAGGCTCCGGGCGCGCGTACCTCCCCAATGATGGTTACATTTTGCGTGGCGTATTGGTCTACCACCACCGACACCTGCGGATGATTCAGGTAATGCGCGCTCACCAGCGCGTGGTTGATTGCCGTTGCCGCCTCGGCGGGACTCATACCCGCAACGCGCACGCTGGCAATACCCTGCACCGGCACGTCGCCCACATCCGTAACCCGGGCGCGCTGGTCCATTTCCGGCATGTCCAGAATGGAAATGTGGAGATTGTCCCCGGAGTTGATTAACAGGCTGTTGTTTGAAGGCGACTGTGCCACAGCGACCCCGGCCATGGTCAGAAACAAAGCAATAGCGCGCATCGAGAAAGTTTTCACGTTATGCCTCACTGTAGTAACGCGTTCCGTTGTAGCCATAGAATTCACTGAACGATGCCGAGTCGCGATGCACACCATTCACCACGATGCCGACATTGCGACCTTCGACATCGTGCAGCCTTTGATAGGCGCGCTCCAGGCTCTTTTGCGTACTGCAGCCATGCCTGGCGATCAGGAGTGTTGTATCCGCGAGACGTCCCAGGATATGCGCGTCCGTAACCGCAAGGACCGGCGGACTATCCATCAGTACATAGTCGTAGCTGACCGACCATTTGCTGACGAGCGCTTGCATGTGCTCTGACCCAAGTAACTCCGCTGGATAGGCCGGAGAAGATCCCGCGAGGATCGCCGACAGTTTCGGCAGTTCGGGAAACGGCGTGACCACACCCGGATCGGCGAAACCGCTGAGTGCCTCGCTCAGACCCCTCGCAGCCTGATCACCGAGTACACCCGTCTTCCGTGGGAAGCCCATATAACTCGATAGCCCTGCGCCCCGCATGTCCGCGTCGACCAATAAGACTCGCGATCCATTCAGTGCCAGCACCGCAGCAAGATTCAAGCTCACTGTGCTCTTACCTTCCTGCTCGGCTGCGCTGGTGATAAGGATCGCCTTCGGCCGCGCCGCGCCCCGTGAAAGCAGGAGCGACGTGCGCAGCCCGCGCAACGCTTCGACATAGGCCGTGTTCGGACCCCCCAGGAAGGCCGCTTTGCCTGCTTCCGCTTCCTGGTTGCTGCTCGCGAGTCTCCGGCGAACCTTGGACCCAAGGCCCGTCAGGACGCCCGCGGAGGCGCTTGACTGAATCATTGGCAGGATGGCCAGGATCCTGGTGTGAAGCGCGCTCTCGATGGTTTCCATGACCTCCACCCGGTCATCGGTGGCTTCCGCAAACACCGCTCCCCCAACGCCGACGAAGCAGCCGCACACCAGCGAGAGCGCGAGAACAATGGGGATATCCGGGACCGGCTTGGATGGGGTTCGTCCCGCATCTACGACCTCTACGTTGGACGAACGCAGCCCTTCGATCACGCCGGCTTCCTTTAAATGGGAAAACAGCGTTTGATATAAAGTTCGCGCATCGGTGGCTTCCTGCCGCGCTATGAGAAGCTCGATCGCTTTATCGTTCAGATTGTCGGCGGATTTGCGCTGCTGTTCGTAAACCGCACGCATGTTGTCTTCCACCACCTGCGACGCCTGATAGTCATTGGCTGCGCGTTCTCCGATCCTGCCCACCTCAGACTTGATCTCCCCATTGATCGAGTCCAGACTGGCCTTGTCGTCATCCAACTTCGGATTAGCTGAGCCGTATTTGGACGTGTCACCCGCGACCTGACTCGCCAGCGCTGCCTGTTGGGTTCGTAGACTCTGCAGTAGCTGGAAAGAGTTGTTTACCGCCGGAGAAGCGCCCGCAAGCGTAGAGCCGGTCAGCCCGGAAATCAACTCCGGATCGCCGTTCTGTACTGTCTTGTACAGGGCGCCCTTCAGGATCCGGCTCGAAGTAGCCGTTGACAACTCCTGGGTCGATTGCTGCAAACGGTCCAGGGTCGAGCTGTAAGCAATCTCCTTGCCCTGGTTGTCCGAAATTCCCAGGCTATATATACCCGACTCCCGCTGCAGACGCTCCACTTTCCCTTGAAGATCTTCTGCTTGCTTCTTAATGTCGCTTAACTGTCCGGCCAACCAACCGGAAACCTGGCTCGTGGCCGCGTAGCGGTTCTGCAGCGTCTCATCGACGAGCGATTTTGCCACGTCGTTGACGACTGCAGCCGCCGTCTCCGGATCGGAGCTGGTGTACTGTATATCGATCAGACGCGTTCCAGGCACTGGTGTGATTTTTAAACGCCGCTGGAATAGTTTGATGACCTGCTCTCTGCGGTGCGGAGCATTTTCCAGCGAGGTGTTCGGCGGATCTTGTCTTCCGCTCGGCGTAAGCAATCCCATCAGCCAACCGATCGGGTTAAACATAGGCTTGAGGTCTTCTGTTTTCTTCGAGATTCAAATTCTCGATTACCTTCAGGGCCAGGCTGTTGGACTCGAGGAGTTGTGCCTGCGTTTGCTGATTGATCGTAGCGTCTAACGCATCCGAGGCCTCGTCCTCATGTCCCGTCAGGTTCTGCAAGCCCAGGCTGTCTGTCGCAGACTTTTGCACCTCTATCTCACCCTTTCCGCGGTAACGCGGTTTCAAGAAAAGAGAAGCGGCCACTCCAAGCAGAAAACAGATTGCCACCGCCCAGAGGATGATCCTCCTCCGCCTCTTCAACGTCAGCATGACACCCTGGATGGTTAACTCCTTGTTCATTGCTATCATTTCCATTCGGTTAGTTCCCTCCACATAGCTGAGTTGATCGATTGATTTGAAAGACGTCCGAGGTAGTACCACCGGCGTGAGAACCAATGCGCAGGGAACAGAAATGTCCCTGCAAGAAATTTCAATGAGTCGTTGGTATTGGTTCGCGCCTCATTGTCCGCTGCCAGCAAAGACCACTGCGATGGTCTTGAACAAAATCTTGAGATCCATCGCCAAGTGCCAACGTTCCACGTACTGCACGTCGAGCGAGATATAGCTGGCGAAGGATGGGTCACGGCGCGACTCGACCTGCCACAATCCAGTAATGCCTGGTAACACGTCCAACCTGCGGAGATGCTCCAATTCATAGCGCTGAACTTCATCTGCCAGGGGCGGCCGCGGACCAACCATGCTCATGTCGCCTTTGAGGACATTCCAGAATTGGGGCAGCTCGTCCAAACTGTATTTGCGCAGGATGCGCCCGATCCGGGTCATCCGCGGATCGTTGCTAATCTTGAATAAGACTCCGTCGCGCTCGTTCAGATGTTGCAGAGACACTTTCAATGCCTCAGCATTGGTGACCATGGTGCGAAATTTATAGCAGCGGAATGTTCTCCCCTTCCTCCCGATGCGAGTAGATGCGTAGATCACCGGCCCGCGAGAATCCAGCTTGATCGCTAACGCGACCAGGACCAACAGCGGCAATCCCGTGAGCAGCGCCGCCATCGAACACACCTGGTCCAGCCAACGCTTCAGCATTAACTCTATGACCGGCTTCGACCGATGAGGCAGGTATAGGGTTGGAAAGCGCCCCAGGTATTCAACCGGCGCTCCCCACGCCAACCCGTCATACAAATCGGGGATAATATGCACTCCCAGCCCGCACAACTGCGCCTCATCGACAACCCGCTTTACGATTTCACGGTCAGGGTGACATACGAAAATCTCGTCAATGAAATTCCCCCGCAGCACTGTTTGCAGGTTTTCCAGGGAGCCGAGTAACCTGGCCGAGTCCAGGCGAAACAGCTGCCCTTCGGAATATCCCAGGATGCCTTTGAGGACGTAACCAAATTGCGGGTTCTCTTTTAGTTCATCCCGCAATGCTTGCGCCTGATGTCCCTGGCCGACAATCACCACATTGCGGCAGTCCAACGCCAAACTCGTCTGCAAACGGCGCCCACGAATGCGCCTCCACGCCACCAGCGCAAGAAAACTCCCCGCCATGGTGAAGACAATTACGAAATAGGAGATGAACTTTAAGCGCGACAAATAAATACAGCTCAATTGCAGCGCAGTTGCCAGTCCAACTGCCTTCCCAATGTCCCAGGTTTCTTCGCTCGCGGATTTTGCCGACACGCCGCCATAGAGCCGCTGCGTGTTACAGAAAAGTACGATCAGGCCTGAATACAACAGCAGAACGCCGACATGCCCGCCAATCGTCTTGTTGGGGTAGGCCCATAGGTCGGGCCCTTTAAACAACACCCCGGAGAAGCGGAGAGATAAGGCGACTGATGCGCTCAACCAGACCGCCACCAAGTCCGTGACGACGAAACTCACTTGCCTCATGCGACGTTCGCCGCTGCGCTTCGAAGGGGGCGCGGCTTTGTCTTCGAAACGCCCGAAATCGAGCGGAGCGGGAGTACGAATTCTCGGTGTCGCCATAGATGGACGGATCCTTAAAACCTAGGACGGCCGTGGATCGGCGGAGACTTTACTGGAAACGGGGGTGATTCCGTTTAACCAGCTGCGGACTTAGCGTCAACCACGATTGAGATTTTGGCTTGGTTTGGAGAGTTAGGACTTGCTCTGGAACGCCACGCTGGGCGGGGGTGCTAACCTCGATTGCGCCTGCCACCTCGGTTCACGGTAAACAGGCTCGACATCGGATACAGCGACGCTGACAGAAACCGACCGTTGAATCATCTCGACGGAGATGACGAGCTTGGACTCTGCCCCGCAACGGCTCAAGGTGCCCTCGACTCCGGCCAGAACTCCTCGCACCACGCGTACGCGGCATCCGGCCTCCAGAAATGGGTGTGGAGAACACCCGACACCACGTGAAACCACCGCTCGAACGCCTTCTATATCGCTCTCTGGAATAGCCAGTGGACCCTTCTTGTTGCCCACGAAGTCGACGATCCCGGGAACTTTAAGGACACGGAGTTGGAGCGCAGGGACCCTCGTGATCTTCACGAACACGTAGCCCGGGAACAGCGGTAGCGTGACCATCTGCTTCCGGTCACTCCATCGCCGCTCTTCATTGAACAGCGGGAGAAAGTGCACAATCGCCAAGTTCTCCAACATGGATGCTGCAACCTTCTCTTGACGCGAGCGGGTTGAGACGGCATACCAGGATGGTTCGTCATGATGAGTGGTAACTTCCATGCAGACTCCGCTTCTCTTTATTTTTCGGGGCTGAAAGATAGCTCCGCCCTTTCGGTCCCGGCGGAACTCTTTGGATAGGAGCGGCTATTTCTCGCTTAAGCTTGCGTGCGTTCCTCAACGTGAAGCGAACTACGCTGGAAACTTTGCAGATTAAGAGAGTCAGCCAATTCAGGTACGGAAGGAACTAACGAAAGCGTAGCGGATCAGCAATTGCAGGTCTATGGCAGGATCCTGCCATGAAAGTCTTCGGCATGCAGCAATTACAGAGCTCTCGACATAGGACTGCTCTTCGCGCGAGCCAACGCGCCGCTGTGAAACAATTACAATTCGTGATGTAAATTTCGCTCCCGCATTGCTGCAAACGCTGGTCGGAACCTGCACAGCTATTTCTTCTTTCTAAGTCTTGCGCGCGTCCTCTGCAGTGATAACGAAGCACCCTTCTGAAACTCTCCGGGTTATAGGTTCACCATGTAAAGTTGGAAACTCGCCGGCAGCTTTGCACTCTTTAGCTTGGCGGTTGCTCACCTCATTGCAAAATGGAGAACGATCGGCTCGCGCAGCGGCGGACTGTGGAAAATGCGGCGAGAACAAACAAAACCATGACAACGGCGGAAATGCGATTGAGCCGCCAAGTCCCGGATTTCCTGTGCAGCTTGGTGGCGTTGGCGCACTTCATGCGGCTTTCCTTAAAGAAAGCCGCACACGTTGGTCGTGGCCAGTGCCGCGTACAGGAAATCCGGGTTCAGAGCGGCAGCAAGTTCGCGGCCGCAGTCAAATCCCATAACCCGGGCTACTCCCGCGGTAGTCACGCCCGTGTGCCCGTTCGTTGCCCCGACGCAGGCCTCCGACACCTGAAAGCGCTCCAGGTTAAGCGTGTCGGCGATCCGCACCACGCGCACCTTCTCCGCATTCGGCGCCGCGAGAGAAGCCAATGCTGCCTCGATCGCGTCGCGGTCACTATCAAAGTAGATAGGAATCTTCGCCCCCAGCATCCCAAGTGAAGTCAGCGCATTCATGTAGGTGTATTGCAAATTGAGCGACTTCACAAAACGCGCCGTAGTGAAGTCCGCCATGCCAATCCCGATGCCGTTGCCATTGCTCGCCGGGGTCAGGTCGCGTACGAAGATACGGGAGACCCGCGGCGTCACCGTGCTCGAGGAGTGCAGAGTGGACCTGTATCCATCAATGTCGCGGCCAATCACGTTGGTGTCCATGCCCGACCCGCTAATGTCTTTCCCGATGCGGTCAATGATCAGCAGATCAATCTCATCGAAAGGCAAGCGCGCCAGCAGAGACCCTCCGCCTTCTTGAACAGACGGCCCTCTTCGTGCACGATATTCTCCGGCCGCAGGACTTCGATCTCAGCCGTTTGGTGGTGCTGATCCTCCACCAGCGCGATGGCGCAAAAAATCGGAGCCGCGCCCAGGATCACGCGGGCAATCTCCCGCAGCACCACTTCATAACCCATATGTGCGGCGGCCCGATGCGCATTGTTAGCCCCCACCTGTTTGCCAAAGCCCAATCACCATCATCTTCTGGATGCCGCTGCCCAGCGTTCCCCGGAAATCGGTATGCGGCTTCACGCGGTTCAGCACCACCACTCCATCCGCCTCAAACGCCGGAACACTGAAGACCACATCGATCCCATCGAATGCCGTGCCGATCTTCTTCACCGCCATGCTGGCTTCGATAGGGACGCCCATGCTCTCCGGCGTGACTCCGTATTCTGCCAGCACCTGGATCTGGCCCTCCGCTGTAGCTCCCCCGTGGCTCCCCATCGCGGGCACGATAAAAGGCCGTGCTCCGGCTTCGATCAGAACGCTCAGCGCGGCCTTCACAATCTCTTTCAGGTTGGTGATGCCGCGGCTGCCGACGCCCAGGGCAATTCTCATTCCGGGCGTAACCTGCTCCCGCAGCCCCTGCTGCGCGAACTGCTCCTTAATAAGGGTGTAAAAATCCAGTTGGCGGGAGGGCGGATAGCTCTGCCCCATTTCAAGCATCTTGGGAAACTGATTGGCCATATTCATCGGAAAATCTCCACCGTCGATCTTAAGCGAAACTGCTTCAGGACGCTGCCTCCGCCCTCACCCGAAAATATTTCCTGGCTCCCGGGAACGAAACCACGCCAAACCGTATCTATATAGTGTGACAACTCCCACCACACCTTTAGCCCGCCGGCAACAAGCGACGGGTGCCCCACCCCTGGATTTCCTGCGCAGCCATTACCCTCCCGCAACCCGCAGCTTGCCGCGGAATCACACCGGAGGGACCCCCTTATAGCGCTTATGGCGCTTTTAGCGCTCATTTATGTTGTCAATCCCACCTCGCCCGTCGCTACCTAAGGGACCCCCGTCATGCTTATCACGCTTATCACGCTCAATTTTTTGGAACCGCCTGCCCCGGCGTGCCGTGGGAGCGCAGCGGAGGGACGCACCCCCGCAGTCAATTGCGGGGCGAACCCCTTCCTAGTAAACTCTGCGCTTGTTGACTCCTGGCAAAACAAGATGGAGCCTCCAGATCCTCGCCCTCGCGGGCCTGGCTCTTTACCACGCCCGCTCCTTCGCCACCTGCGAAGGTCTGGCGGCCCTGCAGTTGCCGAACACCACCATCACCAAGGCAGAGGTGGTAACCTCCGGTAAGTTCGCACCCCCCGTCGGGAAACTACTGACGGGCCTCCCAGCCTTCTGCCGCGTCGCCGCCACCCTAAAGCCCAGCCCCGACTCCGACATACGGGTCGAGATCTGGATGCCTCAGTCCGGCTGGAACGAGCGTTTCGAAGGCACCGGCAATGGCGGCTTTGCCGGCACCATCGTCTACAACTCCCTGGCAGAAGGGCTGCGGGCCGGCTACGCAGTGGCCAACACCGATATGGGCATGGCCATGCCGCCGGGCGAGACCGCGAGCATCTTCGTCAATCGCCCGGAGCGCTGGACTGACTGGGGATACCGGGCCACCCACGAAATGACCCTGGTCGCAAAACAGATCGTGCGCGCTTACTACGAGCGAGACGCCAAGTACTCCTACTTCACCGGCTGTTCCACCGGAGGCGAACAGGCCTTGATGGAGTCCCAGCGCTACCCGGATGACTACGATGGCATCGTCGGCGGAGCCGCAGCTAACAACCGCACCGGCGTGCACGTCAGCATCCTATGGAATTTCGCCGCCGACGAGAAAACCCCCGCCGCCTACCTGAACCCAGCAGCACGCTTCTTGCTTACTCAAGCAGTCCTGAATGCCTGCGACGCTCTTGATGGCGTCAAAGACGGAGTAATCTCCGATCCAACGAAGTGTCAATTCGACCCGGCATCCCTGCAGTGCAAGGGGACCAGCCAGGAGGGCTGTCTCACCCCAGCCCAGGTGCAGACTGTGAAAGATATCTATGCCGGGCCCAAGAATCCGCGAACCGGCGAAAGCCTCTACCCAGGGCTGCCCCGAGGCAGCGAATCCGGCTGGGATGGTTTGGATCGTATACCCGGCCCGGCTGCAATCCCTCCCTACGCTCCGATCTTTCAATGGGTTTTTGGACCGGACTGGGACTGGAGGCAATTCGATTTCGATCATCAGGACACGCTCTTTACCCAAAAGCTCGCCGGCATGGTGAATGCAACCAACCCGGATATCGACACCTTTCGCGCCCACGGCCACAAGCTGCTCATCTATCACGGCTGGGCAGACTGGCTAGTGGCTCCCGAAGAATCCATCAACTACTACAATGCCGTGGTCGCGCGGGCCAAAGCGGCTCCCACGAGCGGCCAGCCGATCGCTCAAATTGATCAATCGGTCCGCCTCTTCATGGTCCCTGGCATGGCGCATTGCAGCGGTGGTCCAGGGGCGACGCATTTCGATGCCTTGGGCCCCGTCGTCGACTGGGTAGAACACGGAGTAGCGCCCGACAAAATCATCGCCAGCACCTTGCCACCCAATGACATCAACGGCGCGCCAACCCCAAAGCGTCCGCTATGTCCCTATCCCGCCACCGCCCAGTATCAGGGCACGGGAAATACCAACGACGCGTCCAATTTCGTTTGCACCGTGAGATAGCACATGCGCCTAGAGGGAAAAGTATCGCTCATCGTCCACGATGAAGTGCCGAGACGCGTCGTCCTGGCGAACAGAAGACGCTGGCGCTTACCGGGCAGTCGATCCTGTTGACCCATGGCTGGTTCATGGAGTAGACAGGACACTGACTGTTTCAGGAGGAAATTACGTAATGTCGATTACCAGACGCAGCTTCATCAGCTCCACTTCCGCAGCCGCCGCCCTGCTCTATACCGGCGTGGGCCGCGGGGCCTCATTGGGGCTGCCCGTCGGTCTTCAGCTCTACTCCGTGCGCACCCTGCTGCCCACCGATTACGCCGGCACCCTCAAGCAGCTCGGCTGCCCTCGGCTATAAGGAAGTGGAAGCAGCCGGCTTCTTCAACCTCCCCGTGGAGCAGGTAAAGGCTGCCATGAAGGCCGCCGGCTTGCGCTGCGTCAGCACGCATTATCCGCTGGCGTTGCTGAGGCAACACCTCGATGAGATCCTGCTGTTCTGCAAATCCCTTGGCCTTGAATATGTTGTCTGCTCCTCGCCTATGCATCGAGCAGGAAGGACCCACCAAGGGGCCGCTCACTCTCGGTGACTGGCGCTGGAGTGCTAACCAGTTCAACCAGGTCGCACTACAGAGTCGAGGCTGCGGGCATGAAGTTTGCCTACCACAACCATATGCCGAGTTCGGCGCGATTGATGGCATCCTGCCCTATGATGAGCTTCTGAAGGACACCGATCCGGCAAAGGTCAGCTTCGAGCTGGACTGCGGCTGGGTGATCGTGGGCGGTCAGGACCCCGTGCATTATTTGAAACAATATCCGACACGTATCGTGATGCTGCACGTCAAGGACTTCAAAGACAACAAGCCGCCCTCAGTCGAACTCGGCACCGGCTCCATCGACTACGCGCCCATCTTCGCCGCCGCGGCTGCAACCGGCCACATTCGCCACGCCTTCGTGGAACAGGAAGAGTTTCAAGGGCCGATCATGGAAGCGCTCGCCGTCGACGCTAAGTACATGAAGAAGTTTCACGCCTAGTCCTTGCGCTTCGCCCAAACGAAGGACGCGTGCCCCACACCCCCGGATTTCCTGCGGCCCTGCTTTGTATCAGGGCCCGACTTTAGTCGGGCCGTAACGACCGGGAATATGACGGGCTTTAGAGTCTGCGTGAGAACCACCGGGGTGACTTGTATTTCACTGGGTGAGAAGCAGATAAGAAGGTATGTCTCGCTATTATCCTTATTCGCCCGAGCAGGCGTATTTTCTTCCCCGAACGTAGCCGAGGAGTTGGGTTCGGATCACCTTGCTTTTTTGTTCGTCAGGTGGTCGGCCGGCTGGACCTGAGCGCGTTTGAAAGAGTTACAGCTCAGGGGGGATGTTGTACGCCCCTGAGTTGATGCTGAGTGTGTGGCTGTACGCGTATGCGACGGGGATGACCTCTGCACGTCGCTTGTCGCAGCGACTGGGGGAAGATCTCGCACTGCGCTATCTGCCGGGGGTGCACGTGTGGATAATTGGGCGCTGAGCGCGTTTCGTCGGCGCCACGCAGTGGCGCTGAACAGCGCGTTCACACAGGTACTGGAGATGGCTCGGAGCTTGGGTTTGGGCAAGTTGGGCCGGGTGGCGATCGACTCCACGCGGATTAAAGCCAACGCCAGCCGGGATCGTGTGGATAGCGAGCAAAGACTGCGCAACGAGCGAGCGAAGTTACGCCGCAACATACGCCGCTGGCAGCAGGCTTGCGATAAGGACGACACTGAGCCAGGAGGGCTGAAGGTAGCGATCCAAGAGGCTGAGCGTAAGCTGGCCGAGTTGCCTGGGCGATTGCAGCGGCTGCGCAAAAGCGGACTGAAGAAGCAGTCGCGCACCGACCAGGACGCGCGCTTTCTGCGTAGCCGACGCGGCTTCGAGCTGGGCTACACGGGGGAAATCGCTATGTCTGAGGACCATCTGATCGACCCCTGAGGTTCGCTTCGGACGAAGAGCACGGCTTCAGCCGCGCCGCGGGCATCCCCACCATTAGCAAAACTACTTAATGCCCGGTCAGCTTCTGTACTAGTATTGGTTGCAGAATCGGGAGCGGCAGCGGTCCCTCATCGAGCGCCGTATCGTTGAAGCGCTTGAGAGAGAAGGCGCTTCCCTGTTGCTGCTGGATACCGTTGCGCAGATTGATCCACTGGTGGTAGCCGACATAGTAGGTAATGAGTTGACCGGCGGTCAGCTTGACCCGGCGCAGCTTGCCCTGCGCCTCGGCCGCAGTCTGAAACGCCTTGTTCTCCATCAGGTCGAGGGCCTCCTGGTCGGTCATGTTGCGGCTCTGCATGCGGATGTCGAGAATGGCGTTCGCGATCACCCGCAGGCGAATCTTCTGCACCATCAGCACGAAACGAGGATCATGGTTGGCATACCCCGCGTCCTCCATTTCCTTCACTCCATATTCTCCCCAACCCTCTTCATAGGGACCGTTCCCCAGTAGCACGCGAAGCACGCGGCGGGACGACGGCTTCAGGTTGTTCGCGTGCTCGAACTGCGTGTAGTGGCCGGGCAACGCCTCGTGCATGGTCAGGTATAACAGCATCCAGTTGTTGTACTCCCGCAGCTTCGACTCGGCCTGCTCCTTGGGCATCTTGGGATCGATGGGGGTAACCCAGTATTCTGCTTCCTGCTTCGGTTCGAGCGCCGGCGCAGAATGGAAGCCCGCCACCGAATAAACTCCGCGTTCAAAAACCGGGGTGGGCACGATGCGCATATTGTCGCGATCACTCAAGGTGACCAGGTCCTTCCGCACGATGAAGGCTCGAATCCCGCTGGCCTCGGCCTTGACCTTCGCCAGAAGTTGATCCGGCTGTACGTGGTCCTGATTGATACGGTCAATGACTTCGGCAATGATCTTGTTCTGGAGCGCGTCCCCACTCAGATCGCTATGATCGCCATGGTCTGGGTACCACTTCTTATGCAGAGGCAGGGCGACCGAGTACATCTCGCCGCGAACCCGAGGCAAATCCCGCTCCGCGGCGGCGAGCACCGAGTCCGGAGTCTCATGAGTGCCGGGGCCGAGGGCGTAGGCGAAGATCTTCGCGTAGACCGTAGGTCCTGTGCGCCAGCTGACCGGGTGCGGCCTGTGCGCCAGGTCGTCCTTGAGCCAGGCGGCATAGCTGTCGAGCGATGCGCGAGCAGCCTTGGATGCCGCATCGTAACGCGAGCGTAGCGGCGACCCGGCAGGGATCATACCCCCAATCTGCTCGATGACCGCAGTGTTCCCGGCATTCTCATCCAAGGCCGTATCGAGAAATACCGGATCGGCCTGTTTGAGGTTGTGGCGAGCCTCGTCGAGAATCTTCGGAACCTGCTCCATACGCGCCAGCACAGACGAGAGCCGCGACTGCTCTGTGCCGTCCGTCGAGGTGAGCGGGAAGAACAGGCCGGAGCCGATCATCTCGACATAATCCTGCGGGCGGTAGCGGTAGCCCTGCAATACATCGATCTGAAAGAGAGTGGACTCGATGTTGTCGCGGAGGAGCGCAAGATCCGCTCCCTCCTCGGGCGTAGCCGCCTTCGCGGCTGAGAAACACAGCTTGCCGGCGATGAACAAGGCGCGCTCGGCGGCGATGGTCGCCGGGCTCGAGTCGTCAAGCTCATTATCCAGAGGAGCGCTGGGGTCGCCATGATACCCGGCCTGCGTCGCTTCCACCGGTTGATAGCGCAGCGTGGTCAGGATGAAGCGGTACGCCTGGTCGAGAAAGGGCTCATGTGCGGCAGCGTTGCAATGAAAAGTCTCGGGGACAGCTGCGGCTGCGGAGTATTGGAAAGTGGCGAGAAAGAGCAAAGCGAAGACAAAACGGAACATGAAAAAACGATAGCATGCCGTTGTTGAAAATCTAGGTGGTGAGACGGTCGTTCGAGATAGGCGTGACGCCCGATACCGTCAGGCTCTTGAGCGCATCAGCGGCTCCCGTCCAGGCAAGCTGAATGCCCGCCGGCGATGGAGTGAAGCAACGAGCCGTCATGGCCTCTTTGCGGTCAACGAACGTCTCGATAATCGAGCCATCCATCCAGAGATGGATCGTCGAGACGCCGTCCTGATCCGACGAGAGGGGCAGGCTGTTAAAACGCACCGGACGAGACGAGAAAGATTCGACGATTCATTCGCTACTCCCGACCGTGCTCAGCAAGGCTCCGACGTGTTCGATCAACGTTGGAGACAGCAGCGGAGTAGCTCCTGGCTGCGAAGCCACGTAGCTCCCGCAAAGATTGCCGATCTCCGCCATCTGAGGCAGGGACCCTCCGCGCAGGTAGGCGTGGATCAGGCCGGCGGTAAAAGCGTCGCCCGCGCCGACGGTATCAACCACCTGGATGGGAAATCCCCGATGCCCGAATGTGCTCTCACGGGTGGTGAGCAAGCACCCATGGGGTCCCAGCGTCGTGGCTACCAGTTGACAACCGGGGAACTTCAAAAGCAGCGCGTGGGCCGCGGCCTGAGGACTCGCCGGCACCTGGTGCTGGTCTGACCCCAGTTCGTTCAGCAGAGAAAAAACCTGCGGCAGCTCCTCATCGCTGAGCTTGATGATGGTGGCATGCGCCATCGACCAGTGAAGCACCTGAGGAGTGTAATCAGGGATGCGTAGGTTCACATCGCAAACCCGCACGCACCCGGGCGCGGTGGCCTCGACAAAGCTTTGGATGGTAGCGCGCGAAACCTCATGCCGCTGAGGGAGGGTTTCAAAGCAGACTGCATCTGCAGCACGCGCTACCTCAAGCAGCGCAGGAGTCAGACAAATAAAGTCCCATGCAACGTTGCGACGGATGAGGTATCTGGGCTGCTTATCGGCGGAAAACGAAACTTCGACCGTCCCCGTCGGATGCGCGCTGTCTGTTTGTAGCTGTTCCAGATCGAGGTTCGGTTGCTGGAGACTGGTGCGCGCTGCTCTCCCATAGTCGTCGTCACCGACGCTGCTGACCAATGTAGTACGGTTCCCGAGTCGAGCACTGAAGACAGCGAAGTTTGCCGGCGCCCCGCCCAGTCTTGGACCGCTGGGCAGGAGGTCCCACAGCAGCTCGCCGATGCCCACGATCCACGGAGCCCTGGTTTCGCTTGCGGTCTTAGAGAGGATGGAATTCAGGGTCTGTCCTTTCTCTCACCACATCCTCGTTGAGCGCTACGCCAATTCCGGGGCTGGTCCTCACCTCCAGGAAGCCATCGTCATCGAGCGAAACCGGCTCGGTCAGCGAGGTGTAGGACTTATCGACGTAGTGGGTGAATTCAAGCAGCATGAAGTTCGGCGTCGTGGCGGCGACGTGAGCAGCCGCCATCGTACCCAGAGGGGATGCTACTCCATGAGGAGCGATGGGGATTGAGTAGACCTCGGCCATAGCCGCGATCTTACGCGTTTCCAGCAGGCCGCCGGTCTTCGAAACATCCGGCTGAATGACGCTGAGCGCTTCCTTCTCCAGAAAAGGACGATAGCCGTAGCGGCTATAGATGTTCTCCCCTGCCGCAATAGGAACCCGGGTGGCATTGCGCACCCGCAGCATGGCATCGACATCGTCGCTGGGGATTGGTTCCTCCACCCAGATCAGGCGGAACGGCTCCAACAGGTGACAAAGCTGGATGGCCGTCTCGACGTCGTAGCGTGCGTGGCACTCTAGCGCAAGGTCGTAGCTATTGCCCACCGCCTCTCGAATCGAGGCGACGAAATGCACCACATCATCCAACTGCACGGTGTTCAGATGAAGACCCCAAAGCTTGTTCGGATCCCACCCCTTTTTCAGGGTCCATTCATCCGGGCTGTAATCGATGCCGATCTTCAGCGCTTTCACTTTCGTTTTGGCGATAAGGCTGGTCGCTTCGCCCGGGTTGGCTGCATGCAGATACACCGGCAACTTACTGCGCACGCGGCCGCCCATCAGCTGGTATACCGGCGCATTCAGGGCTTTGCCGGCCAGATCCCACAGCGCCATTTCCACTCCGCTGATGGCGGTAAGGTAGGGTCCGCCCATCCCGCGCATGAAGATAGGCGAGGGGGAACCACCAGCCGCAAGATGCTTCCCGCCCCAAAGGTCAAGGAGAATTCCTTCAATATCCAGTGGGTCACGGCCGGCGAGCGCCGGGCCGATGTTGTTGTTGACGATGTACTCCGCGCCGACGGTATCCAGCATCTCGCCTGTGCCGGTCAAACCCTGGTTGGTGTAGACGCGGATGAAGCGGCTATTGAATCCGTCGCGCAAACGAACCGCGCGAATTTCGCGGATGGTGAGGCCGGGGGCATGAGAGGTTCCCTGGGCCCGCGCGTTCAGCAGGAAGGCGCCGTAAGCCATCGCCGCCTGGCCGAGAAACATGCGTCGATTCATCGGGCAGGAGTGTAGCACATGTGCGGCAGGGCCTGGATTCGACGTTGCGAAACGGCGACGCAACCGGCAAGCTAATAGGCATGCCGGAATTACCGGACATTACCGCTTACCTCAGTGCGCTGGAGCCACGGATCGTCGGGCAGCCGCTCGAGCATGTACGCATAGCGAGCGCATTTCTGCTGCGAACAGCGCGGCCACCCGTTGCCAGTGTAGAAGGCCGTGTCGTGCGCGAACTGCGCCGCATCGGCAAACGCATCGCTATCGGAGTCGATGGCGATCTCTGGCTGGTGCTGCACTTGATGATTGCCGGACGCCTGCACTGGCGTCCAACAGGAGCCAAGCTGGCAGGCCGGCAGAATCTCGCCGCCTTTGACTTTCCCCATGGCTCCCTCGTGCTTACGGAAGCGGGAACCAAGCGCCGCGCATCGTTGCATCTCTTCGAGGGTGAGGAGGCCTTGCGTTCCATCGACCCGGGAGGGATCGACGTGCTCTCCAGCGATCTCAATTCTTTTCGCAACGCGCTCACGATCGAGAACCGAACGCTCAAGCGAGCTCTTACCGACCCGCGCATTCTAAGCGGCATTGGGAACGCGTACTCGGACGAGATTCTGCACGCGGCGCAATTGTCCCCAGTAAAGATGACGCACAAGCTCGACCCCCAGGAATGGGAAAGACTCTATACCGCGACGCAGGCCACGCTTAAGTTATGGATCGAGCGGCTGACCGAGGAGGCGAAAGCCGGCTTCCCCGAAAAGGTGACTGCCTTCCGAAAGGATATGGCGGTCCATGGACGCTACGGAGAGCCTTGCCCGCGCTGTGGCCAACCGATCCAGCGCATTCGTTACGCGGACAATGAAACGGACTACTGCGTCAAGTGCCAAACTGGCGGGAAACTACTGGCAGATCGAAGTCTTTCGCGGCTCCTAAAATCCGACTGGCCACGCACCCTGGATGAACTGGAGACGCTCAAGCGCCGTTAAGGATCAGTGAGGGAGAGCGTTCGGTTCTCAGGCGCGCTAAGGCCGATCCTGAGCGGTATGGTAAATGCGCAAAACCTCAACGATCCGTCCGGTGAGACGATAGACGACGACATAGGGCAGAGGAGAGAACAAAAACTCTCGAGTTCCTTCCTCGCGTCCGATACGCCCGCGCTGCGGCCACTTTTTTAACGCAAGAACAGCCTCATACAACTTGCTGGCTGGTCGGCTGGCGGTAACGTGGATGGTGCTGCTTGAGGTAGTCACTGATGTGCTGCAAGTCCGCCATGGCAGCGGGAGTCCAGCGGAGATGCATTTTCAGGAACGCAACATCTGTTCTAACCGGACATTCATTTCGTCTTCTTCAATGAATTCGCCCCGGTCGGCTTGTGCGATACCTTCACGGACGGCGGCGCGAAAACGAGCGTCCTCTTGAAGCAAGCGCAATGCTGCATCCTTCACCAAGCGCTCCGGCTCGGTTCCTTCGTTGGTGGCTATTTGCGCAAGCTGCGCTTCCTGCTCGGGTGTGAAATGGACTTCCATGCCCTTCAGAATAGGGAAAGAGTCTGGCTCGTGGCAAGTGGGCAGCCTTACCCATATACCTTGTTTTCCGCCGGTTTGCCCTCTTGTCCTGGTGCAAGAAAGGCCGGCGAAGCCCTCAACGGAAGGCGGATCTCCGCTCCGCAGCCGGGGCCATCGAGGCGATGAACACCGAACGTTACCGCTCGCACTCGCCCGAATGATATAGTGATATCACCATATCGGTAGCGTCAATCACTGCAGCGCCGTCATTAAAGCCGGTGGTTCGGGTCGGATCCAGCCGCAGAGATTTGCGCGCGTTTCCCGAACCCGTACAGGATCACATGGGCTATGCCCTATACATCGCCCAGCGCGGAGGCAAACACCGCGACACAAAGACCCTGCGTGGCTTTGGTGGGGCGGGAGTAGTGGAGGTGGTCACGGATTTTCGCGGTGATACGTTCCGAGCGGCATACACGTTGCGATACTCGAAAGCGGTGTACGTCCTTCATGCCTTCCAGAAGAAATCGACAACGGGACGGGAGACATCCCTCCGGGACATTGAGTTGATCAAGCAACGCCTACGTGAGGCGGAGAAGATTGCAAAGGACAGGGAACCATGACTAAAAAGGGACACGAAGCCGGCAGCGGGAATGTGTTCAAAGATATCGGCATTCCAAATGCCGAGGAGCACCTTATCAAGGCGCAACTGGTCTTCAAGATCGACACGATCATGAAAGATCGTGGCTTGAAACAGGTCGAGGCGGCCGATCTTTTTGGCATCCGCCAGCCCGACATATCCAAGATGTTGCGCGGGGAGTTTCGGCAGTTCTCTGTCGAACGGCTTTTGCGTTTTCTCGTGGCGCTCGATCAAGATGTGGAGATTGTCATAAAGCCTCACCGGGACCGAAACAACGCCCCAGCACTGCATGTGTCCTAGGCAACTCTAGACGCCAACCTTACCCATAAACCTTATTCTCCGCCGGTTTGCCTTCCTGTCCGGGTGGAAGGAAGGCCTGCGATGCGGTCAATGGAAGGCGGATCTCCGCTCCGCAGCCGGGTCCATCCAGGCGATTGGCGACTTGAAGAACGCCTCCGTGGGCCTCGCATATCTGCCGCGCCAGGGCTAGACCGATACCGCTTCCTCCCGGCTTGGTGGTGTAGAAGGGCACGAAGAGGTTGGACGGATTACTGAGGCCGACCCCGTTGTCCTGGATCAGAATGACGACCGCCCTAGGAATGGCTCTCCAGGTGATCGACACTTCAGGAACATCCGTCCCGATATGGCCGTTCGAGGGCGCCTCGGGAAAGCGCGCCAACGCCGCTTCGGCTGCATTGCGCAGCAGATTGATGACCAGCTGTTCGATCTGATCGGGATCCATCTGCAGCACGATATCGGGTCCCGGGCGGAGCTGCACAGCCACCCTGGTTTCGAGCGCGACGGCACGCTCCATCAATGAATGTAACGACACCGGTTGCAATGCGGGCGGCGGTAACTGCGCCAGCTGCCGATATGCCTGGATGAATCGATTGAGCGACTCGGCACGATTCTCGATAATTTTGAGACCACGGTCGAGGCTGAATACGTCATGATCTGTTCCGGGCGTATCCGTAGTATTCCGCTGCGGCGGATGGATCTGAATCAAGGAACGAAGGCTGCCCGCAATGGATTTGATAGGCGTCAGCGAATTGTTGATTTCGTGCCCGATCACCCGGATCAGGCGCTGGAAAGCGTCGCGTTCCTGCTCGCGCAAGGCAATACTCACGTCGGACAACACCAGGAGCGTATGCGGGATGCCGTGTTGGCGGAAACTGGATCTCCTCACCATCCAGTGCACCGGATTGCTTTTGCCGCCAAGGACAAGGATTCCCCGATCAGGCTGATCCAACACTTCAGCGAGTTGCAAATCATGAGCGCTCGAGCCCAAGTCCCGTCCCGCGATCAGATGGAAGATGCGCTCGGCAGCAGGATTGACAAGACGGAGGAGATGGGCGGGATCGAAGGCGAGGACGGGCGCGTCCATGGAAGAGATGACACACCGCAATAAGGCCGAGGCCTCCAGCTCACCGAGACGCTGGCTTTGCAGCAGATCAGCAAATTCGTTGATCTCGAGCGCCAGCTCCCCCAACGCATCGAGCTGCCGCGCACCACGCGCGCGAAAGGAGTAATCCGACTCGCGCAGCGCCGAGACAACGTTGGCCAGGGTCTGCAGCGGGCGGATGATCTGCTCCATGAGTAAGGCCTCCGCAATCAGAGCAAGGAAAGCGACCCCACCAAGAAGGGTCCAGACCACACCGGTTGAAAATTTTCCCTGCCACAGTAGGATCGCTGCGAGCACAAATCCAGGAGCCGCAACGAACAGGCAGAGGAGGCGGATACGGCGCTCGAAAGGGCCGTGGTCACGGTGTTTTGCGGAGCGTAGATGCGCGCGTGAAGCTGAATCACTTCCGTTGCCGGGAGTGGGATCAGATTCCATACTTCTCCATCCGGCGATAGAGCGCTCCACGGCTTAATCCCAGGGCCTCCGCCGCATGGCTGACGTTGCCGCCCGCACGAGCCAGCGCTTTGCGGATGAGAATGCTTTCCACCGCTTCGAGGCTGAGTTCGTCGAGACTCTGGCCGGATGAGCGAACCTGGCTCAAGCCCAGGTCGGCGGTTTGAATGCGCGGACCGCGAGCCATAAGAACAGCCCGCTCGATCGCGTGGTCGAGTTCCCTGACGTTGCCCGGCCAGCTGTGCTGGAACATCGCCTCCAGGGCGCTAGGCTCGAAGCCGGTCGCAGCCTTGCGGTAGCGGGAAGTATAGCGGGCGAGGAAGTGCCCGGCGAGCAAGGGAATATCTTCGCGGCGATCGCGCAGCGGGGGAAGATGAATTTCCACCGTGTTGAGGCGAAAGAGCAGATCTTCGCGAAAGCGTCCCTGGGCGCACTCTTCATGCAGGTCGGCATTGGTAGCCGAAATCAAACGCACATTCACTCGCTTGGTTTGCGAAGAGCCAACTCGTTCCAGATCGCCCGTCTCCAGTACGCGCAGCAGTTTAGCCTGCTGGCGCAGCGGCACATTGGCAATTTCATCCAGGAAGAGGGTGCCCCGATCGGCCAGCTCGAAGCGGCCGATGCGGTCCGTGCGCGCGTCGGTAAACGCTCCTTTCACGTGGCCGAAGAGCTCGCTCTCAAACGTCCCTTCAGCCAGCGCGCCGGTGTTCACGGCAACCAGCGAGCGAGCCGCGCGCGAAGAGAGCGCATGCAGCGTCTGGGCTACCACTTCTTTGCCCGTGCCATGCTCGCCGGTAATCAGCACGTTGGCATCCGACGGTCCGATGCGCGCTAAAAGCTCCAGCACGGGCTGCATCGAGGCCGCCTTGGCGATCAATTCAGGACGTCCTTCAGCGCGCAGCAGGCGGTTTTCCGCTTCCAGAATTTCAGCCTGCCGCACTGCCCGGCGAAGTTCGATCTGCGTTCGCAGAACGGAAATCAGCCGCACATTTTCCCAGGGCTTCTGGATAAAGTCACAGGCGCCGCGGCGCATAGACTCGACGGCGAGATCGACATTGGCCCACGCCGTCATGACGATAATGCGCAGGCGGCTGTCATGAGCACTGAGCTGGGCAAGCAGCTCCAAACCCTCCGCGCCGGAAGTCGTGTCCCGGGTGTAATTGAGGTCGATCAGCAGCGCATCGTAGGTTTCGCTGGCAACCCTGTCCCGTACCTCGCGCGGCGATTGCGCTCTCTCCACCCGGTAGCCTTCTGGCTGCAGCAATAGCTCGATGGCATCCAGAATATGAGGCTGATCGTCGGCGGCGAGTATTCTGGGCGCCTCCGCCTGCGTACGGGTTCCCGGGGTCTCTTTCGCGGTTTGCGGGAAGGTGGCCATCATTGCCTCGAACGGTAGGTTAAGTATAGTGGAGGGCCGCAGTCCAGTTAGACAGGGCAAGCTAAGGCTTAGCCGGCACGACGTCTACGTTCTGCGGCAAGTGGGTGACGACGCCATTTTTTGCGTCGTCGATGGAGACGTCCGTGCGGTCCAACGTCGTCCCAGTAGCGCGGTCAATGTCCGCCTTGGCCTTTTCATAGGCAGTCTGCGCGGTAAAAAACGCGGACTCAGCGAGAGCGAGGCTTTGTTCCATGACCAGGGTGTCATACCTGGATATCGCCCCTACGTCTTGCTCCTTCTTGGCGATATCAAAGGTGTTCTGCGCGAGATCGCGTGCTTTTTGCGCGGCCGCCACGCGGGCTTGCGCCTGCACGAGAGCGAACTGTGAGTCGCGGATGTCGAAGCGAAGGGTCTTCTGCTGCTGCTCTTGGGCGATCTGGCTCTGGCGGTACGCGAGCACGGCGCGGAACTGGTCGGCTTTGACTTGACGGTTGCGGAGGTTGATTACGAGATTGACGCCAACCTCGTACTGGGGCGCCGAGTAGTTGAAGGTGTTCACGAACATGCTGGCGAAGTCGGTGGGCAGGCTGGTGGCGCAGCTCTCCACGCTGAGAGTGCAATTCGGGTTCTTGGGGCCGGCGGCGCCCGTGCCTCCGTAGTAGCCGTACAGATAAAGTTGAGGCAGCAGCTCGCTGTTGATGTCCTTGACGCTCTGGCGTTGGACCTCCGCCGCATTACGGAAAATCGCGACTTCAGGCCGGTTCTTCATGGCCTCGTCGATCAGCTGGGTGATGGATTTCGATTCGTTGGGATCGGGACCGCCCTGCAGGTCGAGCGGAATGACAGGAATTTCGTCGATCGACGGGTCGTCGGTTCGGGTGAGATCGTTCTTAATCAGCAATTCGTTGTGCCGCAGCGTGGCCTTGGCGATGGTAAGGTCACCCTCGCTGGTGGCAACCGCAGACTGGTCTTTCATGACCTGCAATGCAGGAATATTCTGCAGCTCCAACTGCTTCTGGTCGTCGGTCAGGGTCTGATTGGCGTATTCCAATGACCGGGTCTTCACCTGCACGTCCTGATAAGCGTTGACCAGATCCCAATAGAGGTTTTCAATGTCGGTCACGGTGGCGATGACCTGCTGCTGAAAGGCGAGATCGGTGGTCTGCAGGTTTCTTTTGGCAATGTGGATGAAGCGCTCGTTGCTGGCAAGGCCGAATCCGTACAGAAGTGGCTGCTGCAGCTGGATCTGAAAGTTGGAAAGCAGTTCGGGATTGACTGCGGAATAAGGGCTGTTGTTGGCAGCGCGGAAGCCGGTGTAGTTGACCTGCAGGTAGGTGCCCAGCGGAAAGTACTGTTGGTACTGCGATTGGACCTCGATGTTGTTCACCTTATAGAGTTCGACTCCGACCTGGGAAAGGTTCGTCTCCGGGGTGACGGTGTGTTGCACATAGCCGCTGAAGATGAGGAGGGGGTCGAACGAGGGAACGGCCGCGCCGGCGCCGAGCGTCGTGGTGACGAGTCCACCGGCGCCTGAGGTCGCATTCGCTGCGGAGCCGCCACCGCCCCCCGAGGCGCCAAAGCCGTTCGGCGTGGTCGAGACGACGCTGTTGTTGACGCCGTTGGCGTTGCCTCCAGCCTTGGTGCGCTGAAGATCGGCTTGCGCGATGGGGAAGTTGTAGCGGAAAGAGGCGAGCGTGAGATTATTTTCGAGCGCCAAAGCGATCGCGTCCCTCAGGGAGATCTGGAGCTTGCCGTCGCGTATGAGGTCGAAGAGGCGCTGCGAGTTTTGCAGGTTGAGTTCCGGCACAGTGCTGGGCATATACCGCGCCACGGGATTGCGTGAATGCGGCATTTCAATGTGGAAAGGTCCCTGGTAGGTAATCGGCGCCGGCTGCGCCGCGGCTTGCGCCTGCTGTGCGATGGTCTGGGGCGGAGATTGTTGCGGACCAGCAGGCGAAGAAGGCGGGCTGTTTGCGGGAACCGCTTGCGCGAAGGTAGTGGAAGCGAGAATCGCCGCCGTAGAAACTACGGCCAGTGCTTTTTGCACCAAAACTCCCGCGCAGGAGACATCCCTCATGCCTTCACCTCGGTAGCCTGATTCAACCCGGGGTTGGCAGTATCACGCACCATCCATCCATCCCGAACCTCGAGCACCCGACTGCCGTAGCTGGCGTTCACTTCCGAGTGCGTCACCTGCACGATAGTCGTTCCATCCCGGTTCAGTTGCTGGAAAAGTTCCATAATCTCCTTCGCCTGCGAGGAGTGAAGATTTCCCGTCGGCTCATCGGCAAGCAGCAATGCCGGACGATGAATCACGGCGCGGGCGATGCCAACCAGCTGTTGCTGGCCGCCGGATAGCTGGTTGGGAAAGAGATCCTTCTTGCCCACGATGCTGAAGCGATCCAGAGTGTCCGCAACCAATGACTGGCGTTCCGCCTTGGAGATGTTCTTGTACGAAAGCGGAAGGTCGATATTCTCGGCCACGTTGAGATCGTCGAGCAGGTGGTAACTTTGAAAAACCATTCCGACGTTGCGCCGTGCCAGATCTGCCCGTTGCTTGCGGTTCATCAGGTGCACTGCCTCGTCATTGAACCAGTACGACCCTAACCATTGGTCGTCCAGCAGCGCCAAAACATTCAACAGTGACGACTTCCCCGCTCCCGAAGGTCCCATGATGGTGATAAACTCGCCCGCCTCGATCTTCAGGTTGATGCGCCTGAGTACCCAGGTCTGGCCAGCGCCAGTCTTGTAGCTTCTTTCGACATTTTCGAGCGAGATCATAGTGCGGTCCTCACCGTCCGCCCCGTCGGGGACGAATCGTCATGCTTCAACCCATACATCTGTATTTATTGACCCGCGGTCATCAGACCCCGGTTATTGCATTTCGAGAGCGTGATCGGCAAATTCACCTTCGGCGACAATCTTTCCGTCGAACAGGTGGATATTGCGATCAGCATGGCGGGCAAAACGCGGGTCGTGCGTCACCATGCAGATGGTCGCTCCTTCACGATGAAGGTTCTTGAGCAGTTCCATCACCGCTTCGCCGTTCTTCGAGTCCAGGTTACCGGTGGGCTCATCGGCCAGCAGGATAGAGGGTGAGCCCGCCAGTGCGCGCGCGACAGCCACACGTTGCTGTTGGCCGCCCGAGAGCTGCGAGGGATAGTGACGCATGCGGTGGGCCATGCCCACGCGCTCGAGAGATTCCTGCACCCGCTGCTTGCGGTCGCTCGATGCCATCCCCGAGCGATAGGTCAGCGGCAGTTCCACATTCTCAGCGACGGTAAGATCACCAATCAGGTTGAAGCTCTGAAAGATGAACCCGATCTCCTGGTTGCGGATGCGCGACCGCTCGGCAAATTTCAAATTCTCTACCGGACGGCCGTTCAGCTCATATTTGCCCGCTGTCGGTGTATCCAGCAGGCCGATAATCGACAACAATGTCGATTTTCCGCAACCGGAAGGGCCAGACATGGCCACATACTCCCCCCGGTCGATGGAGAGGTGCACACCGGCAAGGGCGTGAGTCTCGATTTCCTCGGTGTAGAAAACCTTGGTCATCGCTTCAATCTGTATCAGTGGCTGCATGCTTTTGCTCCTGTCTTCCTTTTTTGGTATTGGCCCTTTAGTCCAGACGAATTCGGTCCGTCGTGTCATACCTCGACATATCGCTCAGAATGACCGTATCCCCTTCTTTCAGTCCTTCCAGCACCTGGATGGCATTCACCGAGGCGCGGCCTACTTTAACCGGAACGCGGACCGCCCCTTTGCCATCCGGATCCAAACGGAAGAGGCTGATGGTGCTGTTCTCGTTGCCAAAGGCCGGCCGGCCCACATAGAGAACATCTTTCAACCTTTCCAGATCGATCGTGCCGTCCACGCTTAGTTGATCACGCGCTCCGCCGGGCAAAGCGCCCACCAGTTCCACATCGACAGTGACGGTTCCGTTCTGTACCGCGGGATCGATTCTCGACACCTTGCCATCGGCCAGGCCGTTATGCGTGTCGATAGACGCAGGTTGGCCGATGAGAATGTCGCGCGCCTGGGTTTCAGCAATCTTCAGCTGCGCTTTCAACTGATTCGGCTGCACCACCTGGGCCAGCATGGTTCCTATGGTTACGTGTTGGCCCACGGCAAGGGGAAGATCGGTCAGCACGCCGGCGATGCCTGCGCGCACCTTGAGCGCGTTCAGCTGTTGCTCCTTCAGGTCATAAATGGCCTGCGCCTGGGCCACCTTGGCCTGCTGCACGGCAAGCTGTGATTCAATGGCCTTTTCGTTGATCTGGACGGTCTCCTCCTGCAGCTTGTTACGAGTGCTCAATTGATCCGCCGTTCCTTGAGAGCCGCTGTACGCAAGACCGGAAATCACGCCCAGGCTGTACAGCGTCTTGTCGATCCGCGCCTGCCGCTGCGCTTGGTTGTAGTCGGCGTTTACAGTTGCCGCGGCAGACTTTTGCGCCATCAGATCGCTCTGCACTTTCACCTGCACGTTGCTGAGATCCGCACGCGCCTCTTTGAGCGAAAGCTCGGCGTCGATCGCCCCCTGGCTCAGCGTCGGGTCGCTCAACTCCACCAGAACGGTGTCGGGCTTCACCACCGATCCGGGGAGGGTGAGGATGCGCACCACGGTGGCCTCGGTTTGGGCCGGGATCTGGCGGATCGCGTCTTCGCGCGGCACCAGGGTTCCGAGTCCGCGCACCTGGCGCACCATCGGTCCGCGTTTCACGGTATCGGTCCAAACGGCGGATCGGTCGACATTGGGAGCGGCTGGCTTGAGCCGCATCACAAGAAACGTGACGGCGGCCAGAACGACCACGCCAATTGCGATCGTCACGGCCTGCCGCCGGCGCTTCTTGACTTTAAGGTCTGGGCGCGAGATATCCATGCTAGTTGCTAATGCATGCTGGTGACCAAATCCATCAGCAATGCTTTTGTTGGGTTTGTTGGTCTTTGCCACATGCATACCTACGCAAGCGGTTGCCGATTTGTTCAATTTCGTCCTCAGATGTCCACTTTCGGACAGCAAGCCCATTCCGGAGGTAGGCTTTCCCCCATCCATCGGGCGAAATTCGAGGACACCCAGGCCTCAGGGGCTTAAAGGCGACAGAACTTGCCCGGTTGAGGGTCGGGGCTAAAAGAGCCGGCGTGAGAACCCACAAACGAACTGAGTCCCGAAGAGCCTGCCCTGAGCTTGTCGAAGGGGACGGCTGAGAGTCATACTTGTCCAAATTAGCTTTTTTGATCGGCCGATTCGAAAATCCCGCGCTGAAAACGAATCAGCTATCGGGGTGTATCGGGAACAGTCCCGAAGGGACGGCTGACAGTAGCCCAGGACGCAGTCCTGGGTTTAGATGACAGCACGGACCAGTCCCGCAGGGACGACTGAGAATGTCCCAGGACGGTCAGTCCTGGGGGAGCCTAGCCCGCACGCAAATGCTGACAGGTGATCAAACAACCCAACCCGATTCTCTTTGAGACTCACGCGCTTCCATACCATCAACGGATTACCTGCACACCAATCCCGATTTGCCGGCTAATTTGGACAGCTCTGGCTGAGAGTAGCCCAGGACGCCAAGTCCTGGGTACACTCGAACATGACACGAGCCTCTAAGGTCGGCTGAAACCATGTCTCACAGTCACACGTGTTGTTTGGTTCATGTGGTGTTTGCGACCGCGGAACGCCGGCCAACGATCCGTGAAGACATACGGGAGAGGCTTCATGGCTATATCGGCGGCATCGCTCGGGAGAATGGAATTCCGGCTTTGGCCATTGGGGGGGCCGCCGACCACGTCCACTTGTTGCTTTCCCTGCCGCGAACCGTCTCCGTGGCCAAGGCCGTCCAATTGCTTAAATCGGGGTCTTCTAAGTGGCTTCATGAAAATTTTCCAAAGCTGAAAACCTTTGCCTGGCAGGAGGGATATGGGGCTTTCTCCATCGGAGTTTCGCAGCGAATAGCAACGGTGAAATATATCGAAGCGCAGGCCGAACACCATAAGCGGATCGGCTTCGAAGAGGAATTCAAGAAATTTCTCGCCGTACACGGGATCGAAGGATAGGTTCCACGATTTCTTGCCAGACTCCTCCTATCGGACGTAGTCCTCGGTCTGGCAAGCCCACGACTGGCGTCCTGGGTTATTTTCAGCCGTCCCTCCGGGACTGGATGAAGTTCCCCTACCCTACCCAGCACTGCCCCGGATTTCCTGCACGCTGCTTAGACAGATCTGCGTATGCGGCTTTCACGGAAAGCCGCACGAGGCTCCTTGATTCCACCAAGCCGCGCAGGAAATCCGGGTACGTGCTGGGCTACTCTCAGCCGTCCCTTCGGGACTAGCGTATTGGCTCGAGACCTTGTGCAGCCATCCGCAGATTGGAGAAGGGCGCACGGCTGCCTCCGACGCCAGTTCTGGACCGGAAGGTTCTCCCGCAGACGCAAAAAGCCCAAACCTATCCAAAGCGGGCCTTTCCTGCAGCCCATAAAGGCGGAACTGTTTTCCATCCATTACGTACCTATAGGCTGAAGCCCGTACGGTTCTTTGCTGGAGCTTTTCCGGGCTTCTGATGGGAACTGGCTGGATAGTTGCTCTTTCATACCTGGGCTCGATCACCTTTTGAGAGGCGCCGATGCACACTTTCCTGCAGGACCTTCGTTACGCCTTCCGCCAGTTCGGCAATCATCCTGGCTTTGCGCTAACTGCAATTCTGTCGCTGGCGCTCGGGATCGGCGCGACCGTTTCAGTCTTCAGCATTGTTTACGCCGTCCTGATGAACCCGTGGCCCTATGCCGGGGCCGACCGGATTTGCAGCGTCGCTCTGCTGGACAAAGCCGGAGAAGATAACTGGAACGGCCTTACGGGTCCGCAGATAAGACAGTTGCGACAGGCGCGCTCCGTGGAAGACGTGATGGCCGTTAATGAATGGAACTTGACCGTCACCGGAGGGGATGTTCCGGAAGACGTGCAGGGCATATATATGACCGGCAGCGGCTTTCCAGTTCCTTGGCCTGCCGGCAATGCTGGGCCGTAATTTTCTCCCTTCGGACGCTCCGGATGGCCAGGAGCCGCAGCCAGTGGTTGTCCTGAGCCACAAGTTCTGGCAGCGCCACTTCAACGGCGACCCGTCCGTCGTTGGTAAGCCCATTCAGATGGTTCATAAGACCTACACCATCCTGGGCGTGCTGCCGCCGCGTTTTACCTGGCTGGACGGCGATGCGTATCTTCCGCTGAACCCGTCTACTTCGCAGACGATTACTTATGGCGCGTTTATCAAGCTCAAGCCAGGCATCACGCGCGCAGCGGCAGCCGCCGAATTAGAGCCGCTCTTTCAACAGTTCGCCAAACAAACGCCAACTCATTTTCCCAAGCAATACAAGCTCGAAGTGCGGAACCTCAGCTACTACTACATGCACGAATTAGGGGGGACGCTTGCTCTGCTGTTCGGAGCCGTAGCCCTGCTGCTGGCTATCGGATGCGGCAATGTTTCCATTCTGCTTCTGGCCCGCGGCACAGCGCGGCAGCATGAGTTCGGGGTCCGGTCAGCAGTGGGCGCGAGCGGCTTTCGTATCGTCCGCCAGCTTCTGACCGAATCGCTGCTCCTGGCCGTCGCCGGCGCCGCAATAGGTGTGTTCCTGGCATACCAAAGCCTGGGTCTGATTGTGGCTCGTTTGCCTGAGTACTCGTTTCCCCACGAGGCTGATTTCCATGTCAACGTGCCGGTTCTGCTCTTCAGCGTCGGCCTTGCTGTGCTCACCGGAGTATTTTTTGGCTTGTTCCCGGCATTGCAGCTTGCCCGGCCGGAGATCAGCCAGACAATCCAGGCGAGTACCCGCAAAGTCGTGGGAACGGTCCGGGGGAAGCGTTTCCACAATACTCTGATTGCCGGCCAGATTGCTCTGACGCTGCTGCTCATGACCGCCGCCGGCGCAGCCATCCAGGGCTTTGTGCGCATGATGCGGGTTCCACTCGGTTACGACCCCCACCACGTCATGTCGGTTGGCATCCCGATCCATGACAACACTTATAAGAGCGTACCGGAGCGCGTGAACTACTATGAGCAGCTTCGGGAAAAAATAGGCGCGTTGCCCGACGTAACCTCTACCGGGATTTCGACCAACGCTACCCCTCCAAATAGCGGCTGGGAGCAGGCATTTGAGCTATCCGGGCAAGCCCTCCGGGGAAGAACAAAAAGCGAGACTCGAGTTTGTCAGTCCCGGATACTTCACGACATTGCACATGCCGCTCTTGCGTGGCCGGGTTTGGGATCAAACCGAAGTTGCGCACAGCGCGCCCATGGTACTGGTGAATGAGACCTTTGTAAGACGCTACTACGCGAACGGCGATATTTTAGGACGTTCGCTGAAAATTCCCACACTCAAAGATGAACCACCCTATACCATGGCCGCGCCGGGCAGCGATGGCCCGCTGCAAGTGATTGGAGTGGTCGCGGATTCGCTGAATGACGGCCTCGACAAACCAGTAAAGCCCGCAATCTTTCTGCCCTATTCGCTTTATATGTGGATGCATACCCAGATCCTGGTCGAAAGCCGCGGCGATCCCCTGTCCATTTTGCATAGCGTTCGCCGGCAGATCGTCTCCGTCAATGCCGATCAGCAAGCCAATGGCCAGGTGAACGATCTGAAGATGTGGATCAGGCGTGAGCCCGAATGGGCCAGGGGAAGGCTGATTTCGATTCTGTTTGGAGCATTCGCCGCGCTGGCGTTGGTGTTGGCGGCTGTTGGCCTGTACAGTGTCGTCTCCTACTCGGTCGTACAGCGGACGAACGAATTCGGCATCCGCATGGCATTGGGAGCGCAAAAGAAGGATGTGTTGTGGAATGTGCTGTCTTCGGCAGGCGTGAGCGTCGGATCGGGATTGCTGGTAGGACTTGCGCTCAGTCTGGGATTGAGCCGGCTGATCTCCCGCTGGGTGGAGAATAGCGCGGCGCATGATCCGTTGCTGATTCTCGGCGCCTCCGTTGTGCTTCTTGCCGCTGCTGCAGTGGCCTGCGTGGTTCCGTCGTGGAGAGCATCCTCGGTCGATCCTATGACGGCGTTGCGCTGCGAGTGAGGGCAACGCAACGCGGTGAAGATTACAATTACCTGTTTGGCTATAAGATTCTCCTGAACAAAGGGACCCCTGAATGATCGATCGATGGGCCGCCATCACGGCGGCAATGTTGTTAAGTGTTGCTTCACTACCAACCCTGGGGAACGCAAAGACGCCCCCAAATCTAGCAAACCAGCGGAAGCCGGCGGTTACGATTACAGCCGCCCCGAGCCTCAGCCGGCCACCGAGGCTCTCGACCTTGGCATGTATGCGCGCATCCGTGAAGAGGGTCTCACTCACTCGCACGTAATGGAATATGCCGGCGCATTATTCGACGATATCGGCCCGCGGCTTACCGGCTCACCCAACTTAGCCAAAGCAAACGCGTGGACGCGTGACCAGCTCACTGCGATGGGATGCTCCAACGCGCACCTGGAAAGCTGGGGCGACTTCGGCATGGGCTGGCGCCAGATCAGCACCTCGGTCGATATGGTCACGCCGGATACGGCTGTCTTTATCGCCCAGGCCACGCCATGGTCGCCGGCTACCAACGGTTCGATAACCGCGCAGGTCATTGCCGTACCCAATCTTAAGGAAGAGAAAGACTTCGACGCCTGGAAGGGCAAGCTTGCGGGCAAGATCATCCTCTACGGAGATGCACCCAAGATCAATCCCGATCCCGAACCTCTGCTGCAACACTACGACGAGAAGAAGCTGGTGCAGATTTACCAATATCCGCTGGACGGCGATATGCAGGAGCAGCACTTCTTTTCTGACGGACCTAAATTTTGGGAAGACACCTTCAAGAAGATCAACTTCCAGGAGCGGGTTGCCAAATTCTTCGCCGATGAACATGCGTCGGCCCTTCTGGTCCACGGATGGGCCGGCGACGGTGGCATTGTTCGCGATGATAACAGCGAGCAGATGGGCGAATATGTTTTCCGGCCTGATCATAAGCAGCCTATTCCCGTCTGCGGTGGTCGCGAGCGAAAACTTCGGCCGTGTTGGGCGCTTACTGGAACATAACGTGCCGGTCACTGTCTCGGTCGCCATCAACACTGAATTCACGGGCGACCACGAACAAGGCTACAACACCATTGCGGAGATCCCCGGCACTGATCCCAAATTGAAAGACCAGGTGGTCATGGTGGGAGGGCATCTGGACAGCTGGATCGCCGGCACCGGAGCTACCGACGATGGCGCAGGGGCGATTATCGCCATGGAAGCCATGCGCATCCTCAACGCTCTGCATGTGCAGCCCCGCCGAACCATCCGCATCGCATTATGGTCCGGCGAAGAGCAGGGTGAATTCGGCTCCCTGGGCTATGTACACCAGCATTTTGCCACCATGGGACTGTCTACCAAGCCCGAGGAACTCGCCGTCCCTGAATACATCCGGGAGCAGGTTGGCCCGTTGACCGTCAAGCCTGAGCACGCGCTCATCTCCGGCTACTTCAATCTCGACAATGGCGGAGGCAAGCTGCTCGGCATCTACGCCGAGAACAACGCTGCGATTGTTCCCATCTTCCAGCAATGGATTGAACCGCTGAAAGACCTGGGTGTCACTACGGTCAGCATGCGAAAGACCGGCTCCACGGATCACGAATCCTTCGACCAGGTTGGCATACCGGGATTTCAGTTCATCCAGGACCCGCGTGATTACGAGACCCGTAGCTTGCATAGCAACCAGGACGTCTACGAGCGGCTATCGCCTACCGATCTGAAGCAGGCCGCGGTGGTCGAGGCGATATTTCTTTACAACACCGCCATGCGGGATCAAATGCTGCCACGAAAGCCGCTGCCGCATCCGGAGCCATCTGATAAAGAGAGTAAGCCGCTGAAGGATCTGTATCCCGGCGCAGTGGAGCCGCCTAAGAAGCAGTAAGCTCACGCCCTTGGCCCACTGACGCAAGAGACGGGTGGGCCCCACATCTCGCTCGTTCTTCGCGAGATGTGGGAGACCACCGGTCTTTCCTTCTGACTCTTGATTCACCGGATGCACTTCGCGATCAACCTCAGTGGAATCCCACATCTCGCGATAAACGAGCGAGATGTGGGACTCCGTCCTTGTCAGTGAACCAGAACCCTGCGAGACTGAGTTCATGTGTCCCGAAGCGGCGGCTGTCCGAAACCAGTGCCTTCCCCCACACTTCCTCCGGGAACGCCTGCTTCCCTACTCCGTCCGCAGCGCCTGCATGGGCTCGATCTTCGATGCACGGATGGCCGGCAACGCACAAGCAACCAGCGCTGTGACCAAAAGGCCCCCCACCATCGTGATAAGTACAACGGGATCGAGTGGGCTGGTGCCGTACAGAATGGAGCGTATGAACGAAGCAGCCGTCGAGCCACCCGCCAAACCAATCACCAATCCAATCAACACCGGACGCAAGCCATCGAACAACACCAGGCGCAACACTTCGGATCGTTGCGCGCCCAGTGCCATGCGGATGCCGATCTCCGTGTTTCGCTGGGCGACGAGGTACGACAGCACACCATACAGGCCAATCGCCGCCAGCAATAGAGAGAGGGTGGCAAAGGCCAACACCAGCGTAGCGCTAAAGCTCTGCGTGGCCGTGGACTTACCCAGAATCTGCTGCATGGTCAAGATGTCGGAGACGGGCAGCGCGGGGTCGAGCGCTGCTACCTGCTGTTGAATGGGAATCGATAGCGCAAGCGGGTCTCCAGCGCTGCGCGCTACGATCGTCGCAAAGCCCGCCATGATTCGGAGCGCCGGACAAGATCGGGAAATACATCATGGCCTTGATAGGCTGAGCAACGTCAAAGACAGTGTCGCCCACAACGCCCACGATCTCATACGTTCTGTTCAGGAACCCGACGGTGACATGCCTGCCAATTGGATTGTCATGAGGAAAAAACTGATCCGCGAATTTCTTGCTGATAATCATGTAGCCGTCGCGATCAAGGCGTTCCTGGTCGGTGAAGAAGCGGCCGGCGATCAGCGGTATCTGCATCGCAGTGAAATAGCCAGGATCGGCGGTGCGGTTGATTGCGTCGTCCTGGAGTTGAAAGCTGCTCGAAGGGTGCTCGGGAAGGGTAAAGACGAAGTCGCCGCCGTAGCCTGCACCGGGCGCCGTGGAGACAAGGCCCGCCGCGGTGACTCCGGGCAGACGCCGCACGCGTTCCAAAAGAGACTGATGAAAGGCGAGTATCTTTTCACGGGTGTCATACTGTTTCTCGGGTAAGCCGTAGCTCATGGTGAGTACGTGATCGGTGGCGCAACCTAAATTGGCGGTGCGCAGGTGCAGAAAACTCTTGAACAGCAAGCCGGCAGAGACCAGCAGGATGACAGTGAGCGCGATCTCCACGGTAAGCAGGGTTTTGCGCAGCATAGCGCGGGACAAGCTGCCACCGATCGAGCGGGATGATTCCTGCAGCCCGGCAAAGATGCCCGCGCCGGTGGAGGAGATCGCCGGCAAGCAGCCCCGCCATCAAAGCCGTAAGAAACACCAGGCCGAGCGCAAACGCCAGCACAGTTCCATCCAGGTGAATGGCCTCGGCACGCGGCAGATCGTTCCAGTGGTCCGCAAGCCAACGAGTGGACAGGAAAGAAAGCAGAACGCCGAGCGCTCCACCGGCCGCGCAGATAAGCAGGCTCTCGGCCATCTGTTCTCCGATGAGCATAAGCCGGCTGCCCCCTAACGCTCCGCGCACGGCAAGTTCTTTCCGCCGGCTCGCGCTGCGCGCCACCAGCAGGTTGGAAACATTCAGGCAGGCGATCAGCAGCATGCATCCCACGGCACACATCAAGACGACGAGTGGGGTCTTCACGTCCTGCGTCACGTCATCGAGGATCGGGCGCAGGCGGGCATCTTCGGCAACCGGCGCTGATAAATTTGCAAGATGGAGTCTGATACTGCAGCGCGCTTACTTCGTTCACAGCAGACGCCGCGCTTATCCCGGGCCGGAGCCGCGCGACCACATGGCTCTGATGCATATCATGCCGGACATACTGCTCCGGCTTAAATGTCGAAGCATAAGGCACCCACACCTGCACTCGGGACTCAGGATAGGTGAACCAGCTAGGTAGCACGCCGATCACCTCGTAGGGCGCGCTATTCAGCCTTATTTGCTTGCCGATGATCGCGGCATCTCCGGCGAACCGCCTTTGGAAGAAGCTCCACGTAAGCATAACTACATGGTTGGCTCCCACTTGATCTTCCTCCGGCCTGAAGGCGCGGCCGATCGCCGGCGGTGTGCCCAGAACGGAGAACAGGTTCCAGGAGCCTGCCCGCACCTTGGACAACCTCCGGGAGCTCCGCATGCTCACCCGTGAGATCGAAATCGGTCGTGTGCCAGGCAGCCATATCCGCGAAGCCGTGTGTTCGCTGACGCCAATCGTTGAAATCAGCAGGCGAGACAACGTTGAATCCGCTTCCACCGTTGTCCTCGCGAAAGTGCTCGTAGACCATGACCAGGTTGTCCGGGTCTCGGAAAGGCAGCGGCTTGAGCAGCACCGAGCGCACGATGGTAAATAGAGAAGTGGTAGCGCCGATGCCCAGGGCCATGACAAGAATCGCAGTCAGGCTAAAACCCGGTGAGCGCGTGAGGGTGCGTACACCATAGCGCAAGTCGCGAAGAAATTTTTCCAGCCAGTTCCAGCTCCAACTGGACCGCGCTTCATCGCGAAGTTGCGTAGGATTGCCGAAGGTGCGCAGAGCTGCGTACCGCGCCTCGTCCGGGGTTAGCCCGCGAGCGATGTTTTCCTTGACCTGCTGGTCAAGATGAAACTGCAGTTCGTCACTAAGCCGCACTGTTTCGCTCTGACGGCGGAACAGCGTCAACACGGCCATGCGGAATCGATCGAACCAGCGCATTGGCGCCTCCTTGGGTATTGGGTTATGCGCCCTCAACCACCAGGTTGATAGCGTTCGAGAGCCGGCTCCAGCTTTCCTTTTCCTTTTCCAGCTGAGCCCGGCCCGCGGCAGTAAGCGAGTAGAACTTGGCTTGCCGGCCACTGTCGCTTTCCGCCCACTTGGCGCGTATCCAACCTTGCTGCTCCAGCCGGTGGAGCGCGGGATAAAGCGAGCCCTGCTGCACTTGCAAGACCTCGTTCGAGATCTGCTGAATGCGCTTTGCGATAGCCCAGCCGTGATGCGGCTCTAGTGAGATCGTTTTCAGGATGAGTAGGTCAAGAGTGCCCTGCACCAGATCGCTCGGTTTGCCCATACTATGACTATCTACACTAGTGGATTGTAGATAGTCAACAATGCCCGGCGCCCTTTCGTCCTCCCGACCAGACGGCGAAGGCGGGCACAGAGTGGTCTTGCCGAGGGCCGGCCACCGGCGAGACGAAACCAGCCGGAAGGGTTGAGTTGAGAAAAATCGATACGTCAGGGCATGCCAGGGACGGCGGGCTTGGGTTGCGGTTTAGTTTCAGGAATGCGATGTTCCCGTCTTTGGTTTCCTCGAGGTGGCGGCTAAGTCCTTTGTTTTCCCAAGATGCTCAAATTTTATTTTTTCCCGCCCCCATAAGCTATTTAGGAGAGCGGTATTTGCCGGTTGTTTCCATTTCGCTAGAGGTCCACATCTTCCTTGCATAACGATCGTCAATCAATGGATGTGCCGCGGGGGCACGATCTATCGAGGTGCGACCGTCGAGGCCACACAGGCACGTACTTTAGGGATCTACACAACTCAATTTTTAGGATTGCTACAGATATAGATGCGATTTGAGTGAGTTTCGATCAGGGGTTAGAAACATTATTTTCGAGTTGGCCAGCAAAGGCCGCCATCGTTAGCCCTGAGGTATTCCTTTCCTGCCTGGTGCAGAATTTTGCCGCAACATGTAGGGGCCCTGTTGAGAACACGTTTTGTTTCAGGACACGACTTTAGCGGTTGCGGAAAAAGTCGTTGAACCCGAAGAAATCATCCCTCAGCGGCTAAAGCCGGTCCTGTTCTTAATCACTTACGTACGAGCTGAAGCTCGTACCCTTCAAGAGCCAAAGTTTTTCCGCAAGCTGCTTAGTCGTGTCATAAACGATTCAGGATGCCCTCTCGAGGCTGCGTGAGAACCTGTCGGTCTTGAGCTCAGTCCGCAGGGACGGCCGAGAGTCAGGGCTGTCCAAATTAGCGGATAAACCTGGCTTGGCGTGCAAGTAATCCATTGATGTAGTGAAACCGGGTTAGTTTCGAAGAGAATCGAGTTAGGTGTGGGTCGCCTGTCGGCATTTGCTCGCGGTCTAGGTTATCCCAGGACACGGTCCTGGGGTTCTTTACCAATTCGGCGAGATAGCCCTGCTTGTTCTCAAGCAGCCTCTCAGCCCCCTGAGGATTGCTTGCCTGGCATGGACTGTCCAGTTGTGTGTTGGGCTGTCCGCTACTGGACACTCGCCGTTTCGCCATTCCATCCTTCTTCGCCATTTGCAAAGGATTTAGCCATCTGGGGAACCTGGCCGCTTAAATGCTCGTAACTAGCGAATATGCAGACCCTGCGGCAAGATATCTCATACGCATTTCGGCAGATGCGCCTGTCACCGGTTTTCACCCTGACAGCCATGCTTACGCTGGCCCTGGGTATTGGCGCAACGACTGCCATCTTCTCCCTCATTTATTCTGTGATGCTCAAATCGCTGCCGGTCGTGGATCCCTCGAGCCTCTACCGCATTGGCGCGGGCACCGACTGCTGCGTAGAAGGCGGACCACAGGATGAGTGGGGCTTGTACTCCTATCCGCTCTATCTTCGCCTCAAGACCGCGGCCCCGGAGTTCGAGCAGATGGCCGCGTTTCAGGCCGCCGGAGTCCCAGTTCAGCGTCCGCCGCGGAGAGCGCGACAATATTGCCAAACCGCTACGCGGCGAATTCGTCAGCGGCAACTACTTCAGCACCTTCGGTATTCAAGCATTTGCCGGACGCACCATCGCGCCCAGCGATGATCAAGCCTCCGCCCCGCCGGTAGCCATGCTGAGCTATCGCGCCTGGCAGCAACAGTACAATTCCGATCCTTCGGTGGTGGGATCGACCTTTATCGTGAGCGGGCACCCTTTCACCATCGCCGGCATCGCACCGCCTGGCTTCTTCGGTGAGACACTGCGCAGCAATCCTCCCGAACTTTGGCTGCCGCTGCAGCAGGAACCTTTGGTGAATGCGCAAAATTCGCTGCTCAAGCAATCCATCTCCGGCTGGCTGCGGATTATCGGCAGGCTGAAGCCGGGCGCAACCACAGCTGGGATTGAGCCGCGGCTTACCGGTATTTTGCGGCAATGGATGGTCCATGACAGCGGATGGCCGGGCGAGTTTATGCCCGTGATCGTGCAGTCCCTTCCCAAGCAGCAAATCCAAATTATCCCTGGCGGTTCGGGCGTGGAGACGATGAAAGCCGATTATGGCGATAGCCTCCACATCCTGCTCACCGTCTGCTGCCTGGTGCTGCTGATTGCCTGCGCGAATATAGCTAACCTGTTGCTGGCCCGTGGGGCCGCGCGCCGTTCGCAAACGTCGGTGCGGCTGGCTCTGGGCGCATCGCGGAAGCGGCTTATTCAGCAATCGTTCACGGAGAGCGTCGTGCTCTCGGTGCTCGGCGGCATAGCCGGAGTTGCGATTGCGTACCTCGGGGTAAAGGCTGGTGGTCGCGCTCGCCTTCCATAGTGCGCAATTTGTTCCCATCGATGCCAAGCCATCGCTACCCTGTGCTGGCATTCGCCTTTGCCTTGTCACTCTTGACGGGAGTGCTCTTTGGTACCGCGCCGGCATGGTTCACCTCGCACGGCAACCCGGTTGAGGCTTTGCGCGGGGCCAATCGCAGCACTCGCGACAGCGCTACGCTACCGCAGAAAATCTTGGTCGTAGTGCAGGCCACGCTCTCGATCGTCTTGCTCGCCGGAGCAGGTTGCTGACCCGAAGCCTGCGCAATCTTGAGCATCAGAGCTTTGGTTTCGAGACCGACCACCGCGTCAGCATTGTGATGAACGAACCGCCGGCCAGTTACACCGAGCCCCAACTCGACGCGCTCTACCGCGAGTTGCAGAGCCGCCTAGCGCAGATTCCCGGAGTACAACGCGCCGGGCTCGCACTGTATACCCCGTATATCGACAATTGGGGTGAAGCGATCGTTCCCGAAGGCCACGGCGTGCCCCAGCTGGATGACAAATCCAACGCATCCTGGGATCGCGTGAGCCCCGGATATCTTGAAACCATGGGCCAGCCTATTCTGCGCGGAAGGAGCATCAGCGAAGAAGACACCGCCACCACGCGCGGTGTCGCCGTAGTGAATGAGGCCTTCGCCAAACAATTCTTCCCGGAACAGGACGCTATCGGGAAACATTTCGGCCTGGACATACCGGAGTACAGCACGGCCTTTGAAATCGTAGGCATCGTGCGCGACGCCAAGTACATGAGCCCCAGCCGTCCGGCGCATCCCATGATGTTCGCTCCGCTGGCTCAGCACCTTACTTACAATCAACCGGTGATGGCATTAGTGGACCACCACTCGCACTACATTACCGGCGCCGTGCTGGAATTGAGGGGAAACGTCGATGGGCTTGAATCGCTGGTGCGCAAAGCATTCAGCGAAGTCGATCCCAATCTGACGATCATCAGCATGCAGCCCATGCAGCAGCAGGTGGACAGCTAATTTTGACCAACAGCGCGCGGTCGCGCAGATGACCGGTCTGTTTGGGATTCTGGCGCTGGTGCTTGCTGCCGTGGGTCTATACGGCGTGACTGCGTATACCGTCGAACGGCGCACCAGCGAGATTGGAGTACGCATGGCCCTAGGCGCTGACCGCAGCAATGTAGTCCGCCTGGTTCTGCGCGGGGCCTTTCGCCAAGTGCTGATCGGTCTCGCCCTTGGCATCCCGATTTCCATTGCCTGCGGACACCTGATGGCCGCACAGCTCTACCAGGTGAAGAGCTGGGATCCGCTGGTACTCGCTGGTTCCATCGCGGCTTTGGGATTCTGCGCCCTGGTGGCCAGCGTCATTCCCGCGCAGCGCGCTGCTTCCATTAACCCGGTCCAAGCTCTGCGCACCGAATAACGTGGGTCTGAAACTGGGCCCTGCAGTATCTGTGTCTTAGCCGAACCCAATAGGAACTGGACAGGTGCCTCACGTTCGCCGCAGCGTACGTGGGGCACCCGTCCAGTTCCTATTGGGTTCTTTTAGGACGCGGATTTCTTTTCCCGTGGCCCAGCGACTCATTGCGCCCGAAGCGTTTCCGCCGGATCGATGCTCGCAATTCTGAAGGTAGGCAAAACCGCTGCAAGAAGAGCGACCAGAGCAAGCACTGCACACACCGCGCACAAAGTAAGCGGATCATACAGCGCGACGCCGAAGAGCTGGCTGCGCAGTGCCTTCACCGCCACAAACGACATAAGCATCCCGGCGGCCAAGCCAGCGCCTGTGGCGGCGATGCCCGTACGGGAAACCTCAAACATCGCTCCCCGCACCGTGCAACCAAGGGCCATACGGATCCCGAGTTCGCGGGTGCGTTGATTGACCAGATTTGAGACCAATCCATAGATGCCAACCGAAGAGAGCAAGAGCGCCAAACCGGCAAGTGTCGCCAGAAGACCTACCTCCACGTGCTGCAAGAGCAATGCCTCTGCAAGCACATCGTTCATCCCATAGAAACCGGAGATGGGCAGATCAGGATCTACCCCAGCGAGAGCCTGCTGCATCTGCTGCGTCAGGCCAGAAAGTTTGGCTCGCGTACGAACGATCCAGTTGGGCTGGAACCAGACGTGCGCAAGATTGACCAGTTGCGTCGGCATTTGCGTGGCAGGCACATACATGGTGGGCTCGGCGACGATCGGGCCTCCATCAGTAAACCCAGGCGGGGTGACGACATTCGCGGTGATGCCAACAATCTCGATGGTGTTTCCATCGCTCAGCAGGTGGCGCCCGACGCCATTCTCCCGGCCGAGATATTTCGCGGCGAACGCCCCGTTTACCACCGCGACAAACTGGCTGGCCGATGTATCGCTCGCGGCGAGAAGGCGGCCTGCGCGGAGCGGTATCTGCAATGTGGTGAAATAGCCGGGCGTCACATAGACCAGGTTGGTCATATCCTGCTCACCGGCTTGCGAACCATCGGCTACCTTCACGGCGTAGTTCAGCGCGGGCTCGTAAGGGACGCTGAGCCCCACAGCAGCAGACTCCACTCCCGGAATGCTTTGCATGGCCGCTGTACTTTGATCCAGCAGCTTCAGAAACCCAGCCCGATCGTTATAACGCGCATCGTCCAGCGATGCTTTGGCCACCACCACATTTTCCGGATTGAATCCCGGCGGCAGCGTTCTGAGATAGACGAGTGTCCTTATGAGCAAACCCGCAACCGTGAGAAGAACAACCGTCAATGCCACTTCGCCGACGATCAGCGCATAGCGCGTGCGCGTGCCGCCGGCCTGCGCGATCGATCGGCTGCCGCCACTGGCCAGCGTAGACTGCACATCGATGCGGCGAGCACTGAGAGCCGGCAAAGACCGAAGAATAAGCTGGCACCGATACCAGCCGCAGCGGTGAACAAGAGGACACGAGCGTCGAGCGAGACCCCGCCAACGGGCAGGAAGCCGTGAGGAATGCGCCGGTTCATGAGCTGCAGCGTAAGCCCCCCAACCAGGACGGCCGCGAGAACACCCGCGGTCGTGAGCAGCAAGCTCTCAATCCAAAATTGCTGAAGTATCGCCCACTTTGTCGCCCCCAGGGCGAGGCGAGTCGCAATCTCAGAATCTCTGCGGCCAACACGCACCAGCGCGAGGCCGGCCAGGTTTGCGCAAGCGACCAACAAAACGAACCCTACCGCCGACATCAGGATCATCGCAGGCGTGCGCGTTTCCACCGCAAGACTCTGCTGCAGCGGGACTGCATAGTAGGAGATTTGTGCTCCGGGAAACTTCTTCTGCAGGACGCGAGAGGTCAACGAATGTAGTTGGCTCAACTGCGCATCTGCCTGTTGCCAGGTAGCGCCGTCCTTTAGCCGGACAATCGGTTCGAAGTTATCTCCTCCGCCCTCCTCGGATGTTTCTGGGCGAAGGGAAGTCCATAAATCGACCGGCGATGGAGTCTGAGCTCCTGGCGGCAGAACGCCGATTACGGTATACGGAACCCCTTTGAGCCGTATTGCCTGGCCGACGATGTTCGTGTCCCCATTGAATGTGTTCTTAAACAGGCCGTAACTCAGAACAACGGCTCTCGGTCCTGATGCCGTGTCTTCTGTGGCCGTAAAGTTGCGGCCGAGCATGGGGTGAAGGCCAAGGACGTCAAAGTAGGTGGCAGATACTCGCTGACCATGCACATATTGAGCCCGCCCAGCCCCCTCGAGATTGACCCCGCCGGTCTTGCTGGCAACGGCTGCCGTTACGGCAGGAACATTATCGCGGAGCTGGCGCCAGGTATCCCCATCGATGTTGACAGGATAGGTAGAATTGGACGGGCCGGAGATTCGCCGCATCAGGGATCCCAGCCGCTGAGGTTCCGGATAAGGCAGCGGCCGCAAAAGCAGCGCGTCCACCACGCTAAAAATCGCCGTGTTCGCGCCGATGCTCAATGCGAGGGTGAGGATGACGACAACGGAAAAGCCCACGTTCTTCGACAACTGTTTCAATGCGTAACGTAGATCCTGGAGAATTGTCTGCATATTGGGTCACCCTCGAACTACAGTATGCACTTCGATAGCCAAATGGCTGGGATCTCTCTCGGCCGCAACCACTCTCAGAACAATGCCAAGGGGCGATGCCGCCGTTCGCTTTGTCATCTCCGGAGCGAAACGGTACGGAGGGATCGGCGGTTCCGTTGATGGAGGAACAGAAACTGGAGGTAGTTTCCCCATGGGGCAGTTGCGTTCAGGAAAGGCGCACTGCAGGTCCCTCGGCTTGCCGAATTTCCTGTTGATCTTGGTGGCGTTGATAGACTTCAATGCGGTTTTCTCCTACGGAAAACCGCACACGCGGCTGTCTCTCGGAGCAGCGTGGCAGGAAATTCGGCTTCGCTCGGGATGACAAAGTTTAAGGTGGTTGGCGGCCCTTGAAGTTGGTTATTCGGATGGAGTGTTCGGACCTGCTCTTTGGTGTCCGCAATCGAACACTCACTCGTCGCGCAGAGCAACCATGGGATCCACTCTGGTCGCACGCCGTGCGGGAAAGTATGCGGCCAGTAGCGCCACGGTAGAAATGGCAAGAATGGCGGCGATAAACGTGGCCGGGTCTGACGGAGTAAGCCCGAAGAGCTGCGCCCCAACCAATCGGGTCGCGGCCATCGTCGCCGGCACTCCGACGACTACGCCGATACCAAGCAGCAACAGAGACTCTCTCAGAATCATCCACTGCACTCCGCTGTTCTGAGCGCCCAGGGCCATGCGCACCCCGATCTCATGCGTGCGGCGGGCGACGTTGTACGTCATGACGCCGTAGAGGCCGATGGAGGTGAGCAGTAAAGCCAGCCCTGCAAACCAGCCGCAAAGTTGAGAAATCAATTGCTCCTGATCCATCAGATGGTTCACCTGCTGGCTGATCGTCTCCATTTTGAGCACCGCGAGGTTGGGATCGATTTGCGCCAGAGCCCGCCTGACCTCTTCACCAACGCGAGCAGGGTCGCCAACCGTTGAAACCTGCAAGGAGTGAGCATAGATGTGGGGACCGGCGATCTGAACCAGGGGAAGATAAATCATGCGCTGCGGCGCCTCCCGCGCGCTGCTGTATTTTGCATCCCGGGCCACTCCCACAATCTGCCACGTACCTGGAACCCTGGGATCGGCAATCGTGAAGCTGCGCCCGATTGCATTGCCACCGGGAAAATAATCGTTGGCAAAGGTTTGATTGACGACCACCACCTTAGACGATGTAGTCGTATCCTGCGGCCCAATCGGACGGCCGAGCAGCACGGGTATCCCGACGGTTTCGAAGTACCGGGGAGCAACAAAATTGCCCAGGGTATCAACGCTTTCGTCCTGTTTGGCTGCGTAGCCCAAAATGGATATAGGTGAGCCCCACTGCCCCGGATTGATGACGGGAACGCCGGAGAGCGTTGCGGAACGCACTCCGGGAAGAGCGCCGACGCGCTCGCAGAATATTGTCGTAGAGGCCACTGAGTTGCGGAGGCAGGTAACCAGCCGCCTCGGGTAAGAATTGGACCAGGAGCAGCTTGCGACTTTCGAATCCCAAGTTCTGGTTCTCCAAGTTGCGCAAGGTTCGCAGAAATAGGCCCGCACCCACCAGGAGAATGAGAGAGAGCGTTACTTGAACGGCCACAAGAAGCTTTGGGATAACGCGGCTGGAAGCTCCACCTCCGCCCGCAGCCGTGCGGGCGTTTGCCCTAGGCGCGAGGCTGCGTGCGCGAGACACGCACCGCCGGCGCGATACCGAAGAGCAAACCTGTCAGCAGACAGATACCGAACGTGAAGGCCAATACATGCGCGTCGGGCCTGGGATCGAACACGGTATAGCTGGCCCCTCCCACGACGAAACTAATCAGCGCGCGGGTTCCCCAAAAAGCAAGCAGCAGCCCCAGAACTCCTCCGCAGAAAGAAAGAAAAAGCGTCTCGATGAGGATTTGGCCAACGATGCGCGCTCGCGTCGATCCAAGAGCCAGGCGGGTGGATATCTCGCGCTCGCGCGATATCGTCTTGGCCAGGAGAAAATTCGCCAGGTTGGCGCACGCGATCAGCAGAACCAGGACCACGACACCCATAAGAACCTGCGAGCGGCTCCTTGTACTGCTCTCGCAGATTAGAACCGCCGCGGGCGCCGGGCATCTAACTTAGATTTGCTGTATCTGCTGTATGGGCGCCGGGCGTGAGGCGGGCCCCTTCCAGGTCGTGCATATAACGCAGAACCTGGGCGCTGAACCACTCCTGCGCCTGACTCATGTTCATGCCCGGATTCCGCCTGCCCATCAAATGAAGCCAGTACAAGCCGCGAGCGTCCAGCAAAGACGAAGTCTGCATCAGTTCTTTCTGCATGGTGAGCGGCAGCCAAAGATCCGGCGGCTGCGCGTCCGCATTTACGCCAAAGAATCTCGGCGGCGCCACACCGATGATGGTGAATGGAATCTTGTCGACTGTGATGTGCCTACCGACCACGGATGGATCACCCGCCAGCGTTGACTGCCAATAGTGATAACTGAGAACGGCAACCGGGTTGCGGCCGGGAGCCTCTTCATCACTCGGCAGGATCGCCCTGCCCAGTGCAGGTTGAATGCCCAGGACACCGAAGTAGTTCCCCGACACCATCTGAAAGAAGGCGACGCCTGCTGGTCCCGCTGAACTCGGCCGGAGCAACACACCGGCAGGGAGGGTGAAACTCGCAGAGGCGCTGATGTCTTCGAAAAACTCGTGCTGCTTCTCGATCTGGCGATAGAAGTCGTAAGAAAACAGCCCTCCTGTTCCCACCGCGACTGTGCCCTCCACGCCCCCACCAGAGGCTTCGCCGAAGGAAACCAACTGGTCTGGTTGATGAACAGGAAGTTCCTGGAGCATGAGCTGGTTGATCAAAGTAAAGATGGCCGTGTTTGCTCCTACGCCGAGCGCCAGGGAAAGAATGGCGATTGCGGTGAAGCCAGGGCTCTTCGCCAGAAGGCGCAGGCTATAGCGGAGGTCGGAAGCCAGGGCCATGCCGAGGTACCTCTGCCACAAGTGTAATCCGCTCGGGCTCCTATCTCCGATTGCCTCGACCCGGAATCTAAAACCGACGGCTGCGTATTTTCGACTGCGAGCGTAGGCCTTGCCTGCTCGTCTAACATGGAGCTTCTGGTTGGCACATTCGATTGGCAAATGGAGCAGGCTCATGAGCAATTTCCGGGACAACTTCAAACATGCACTGCGCATGTTCCGCGCCAACCCTGGATTTACTTTCGCCGCAATCGCTGCCTTGGCGCTCGGCATCGGCATCAACACCGCCATCTTCACTGTCGTAGATACGGTACTGCTTAAGCCGCTTACCTACCCTGACGCGGATCGCATGGTTGAGTTCCTGCTCACCTCGCCCCAGGGCAATGGCGCCATCGCCTCTATTCCTAAGTTCTTCCTCTGGCGGCAACAGACCAGCGCCTTTCAAGATGTTGCCGCTTATGACTTTGGTGGTCCCGGCTTCAACCTGACTGGCGACCAGCCGGAGCAGGTACACGGCATCCACGTGACCGAGGCATTCTTCCGGCTCTTCGGCGCATCGCCCATGCTGGGGCGCACCTTCACGCCGCAGGAAGACTCACCCAACGGCGGCAAGGTCGTGGTGCTGAGTTATGGCCTATGGCAGCGCAAATTTGGCGGCAATCCGAATATTATCGGAACCGCGCTCTCCCTGGGCAATGAGCCTTACACCATCGTCGGCGTCCTCAACAAATCCTTTGTCTCCGACCCTGAAGCAGACATTTTGCTTCCCTTTCAGTTCGATCCCAATAGCACCAACCAAGGCCACTATTTCAAAGCCGCCGGGCGGCTCAAGCCCGGCGTGACCCTGGCCCAGGCCAATGCCCTCCTGAAGGTGGCAGCCGATCAGTTCCGCCGCCGCTACCCGGATGCCCTCGGGCCCAAGGACGGATTTGCCGTTGAACCCCTGCGCGACTCCATTGTTGGGCGATGCGCGCAAGTCGTTGCTGGTGATGTTAGGCGCGGTGAGCCTGGTGCTCCTGATTGCCTGCGCGAACGTTGCCAATCTGCTCCTGGTGCACGCTACCGGGCGCAAGCGCGAGTTCGCCATACGGGCGGCCATGGGAGCGGGACGCAAGCGCATTATCCTGCAGTTGCTTACCGAGAGCGTGCTGCTTTCTGTCACCGGCGGCGTACTGGGCCTGGTGCTCGGCTACATTGGCCTGCGCGGGCTGCTGGCGATGAGCCCCGGGGATATTCCGCGCATCGGCGAGCATGGCGGCGCAGTCACGATCGATTGGCGGGTACTCACCTTCACTCTCGGCGTCTCTCTCTTCACCGGCATCCTCTTTGGACTCTTCCCTGCCATCGGCGCCTCGCGTCCTGACCTCAACTCCACACTGAAGGAGAGCAGCAACCGCGCCGGCACCGGATTTCACCAAAGCAAAGCCCGCTCCCTGCTGGTGATCAGCGAGATCTCATTGGCCATGGTGTTGCTGATAGGCGCAGCGCTGCTGATCCGCACATTTCTCGCATTGCACCGGGTCAATCCCGGCTTCGACCCGCACAACGTTCTGACCATGGAAATGTCACTGACCGGCGACCGCTTTCAAAAGACAGCCGGAGTCGCCCAGCTGGTACGTGATGGCCGCGAGCGGCTGAATGCCATTCCAGGGGTGGAAGTCTCCGCTTCTACTTGCTGCCTGCCCATGGAGGGAGGCTTCGGCCTGCCATTCCTCGTTGTCGGCCGGCCGGTAGACAAAGGGCAACCGGTCGGCGCCGGCTGGATGGACGCCTCCGCCGGCTACTTCGAGGCTTTCAAGATACCGATCCTGCGTGGCCGCGACTTTACCGACCGCGATGTGGCCGGCGCGCCTGGCGTCGTTATCATCAATGAGACCATGGCCAAGAAATACTGGCCCAAAGAAAACCCCGTCGGCCAGCAGATCATCATCGGCAAAGGGGTTGGACCGGAGTTCGATGAACCCGCGCGGCAGATCATCGGCATTGCAGGCGACATTCACAACGGCGGATTAGGACGGGATCCGTTCCCGACTGATGATCGTTCCCCAGGCACAGGTTCCCGATGGCATGACCGCCCTCAACGCGCGCATTGGCCCGGTCGTTTGGGTGGTGCGCACGCACACCGAACCGCACCAGCTCATCTCCGCGGTAAGCGAGCAGTTGCGCCAGGCCAGCGGCGGGTTCCCCGTGGCCCGGGTGCGCTCGATGGACGAGGTCGTAGTCCACTCCACAGCGCGGGAAAGCTTCAACATGCTGCTGCTCTCCATCTTCGGAGCCTCCGCGCTGGTGCTCGCCTCCATCGGCATTTATGGCCTCATGGCCTATTCGGTCCAGCAGCGCACCCAGGAGATGGGCATCCGCATGGCCTTGGGAGCGGACCGCGGCAGGATTCGCAACCTGGTCGTCTGGCAAGGCATGCAGTTGACCATCGTGGGCGTAATCGTGGGAGCCGCCGCGGCGTTTGGGCTTACCCGCCTGATCGCCAGCCTCCTCTTCGGCGTGAAGACGTGGGATCCGATTGTATTTGTAACTGTCCCTGTAGTACTGGCTGCCGTCGCGCTGCTGGCGGTATGGCTCCCGGCCACGCGGGCCTCCAGGCTGGATCCCATGGCGGCGTTGCGGGTGGAGTAGAGCACAACGATAGAATTGCTTCACACGTGTTTGAAAATGGAGCAGCTTCATGGCCGATTTCTGGGACAACTTCAAGCACGCAGTGCGCATGTTCCGCGCCAACCCTGGATTTACCTTCGCCGCCGTGGCGGCCCTGGCGCTCGGCATTGGCATCAACACCGCCATCTTTACTGTGGTCGACGCGGTTCTGCTTAAGCCCCTTACCTACCCTGACCCTGATCGCATCGTTCAGTTCCTGATCACGTCGCCCCAGGGTGACGTCGTCAGCAGCGGCATCTCCATCCCCGACTTTGTGCTTTTCGAACAACAGACGAGCGTCTTTCAGGATGTTGCCGCCTACGACTGGGGAGGCCCCGGGTTCAACCTGACCGGCGACCGGCCAGAGCAAGTCCGCGGCGTTCACGTCACGCAAGGCTACTTCCGTCTTTTCGGTGCGCCGGTGATCCTGGGGCGCACCTTTACGGCAAAGGAAGACTCTCCCAACGGGGGCAAGGTTGCGGTGCTGAGCTACGGCCTGTGGCAGCGCAAATTTGGCGGCAATCCAAACATCATCGGCACTGCTCTGTCCCTGGGCAATGAGCCCTACACCGTCGTCGGTGTCCTGGGAAAATCATTCGTCTCCGACGCCGACGCAGACATCTTGCTTCCCTTTCAGTTCGATCCCAACAGCACCAACCAGGGCCACTACTTCAGCGCCGCCGCGCGGCTCAAGCCCGGCGCCACCTTGGCCCAGGCCAACGCGCTGCTGAAGGTTGCGACCGATCAGTTCCGCCGCCGCTACCCGCGTTGGCTGCGACCGGCAGAGGATTTTACGGTTGAGCCGCTGCGAGATATGGTTGTTGGCGATGCGCGCAAGTCGTTGCTCCTCATGCTGGGCGCGGTGAGCCTGGTGCTCCTGATTGCCTGCGCAAACGTTGCCAATCTCCTGCTGATTCGCGCTACGGGGCGCAAGCGTGAATTCGCCATACGGGCAGCTCTGGGAGCAAGCCAGTCGCGCATCGTGCTCCAGTTACTCATGGAGAGCGTGTTGCTCTCTCTTACCGGCGGCATACTCGGCCTGCTGCTCGGCTACATTGGCATGCGCGGCCTGCTGGCGATGAGCCCGGGTGATATTCCGCGCATTGGCGAACATGGCGGCGCAGTCACTATCGATTGGCGAGTGCTGGCCTTCACCCTCGGCGTTTCTCTCTTCACCGGCATCCTCTTTGGGCTCTTCCCTGCCCTCGGCGCGTCGCGTCCTGACCTCAACTCGACGCTGAAGGATAGTAGCAACCGTAGCGGGACTGGCTTCCAGCAAAGCAAAGCCCGCTCCCTGCTGGTGATCAGCGAGATCTCGTTGGCCATGGTGCTGCTGATCGGCGCCGCGCTTCTGATCCGGACTTTTCTCGCATTGCACAAGGTAAACGCCGGCTTTGACTCGCACAACGTGCTGACGCTCGAGATGTCGCTGACCGGCGACCGCTTTCAAAAGACGGCCGGGGTGGCGCAGCTGGTGCACGATGGCCGCGAGCGGCTCAACGCGATTCCGGGGGTCGAAACCTCGGCTTCTGTTTCCTGTTTACCCATGGATTCCAACGTGGGGATGAACTTTAACATTGTCGGGAAACCAGTGGACGACCCCCTGCGGAACATCGTTGATTGGGTGAGCGCCTCCACCGGGTACCTCGATCTTTTCAGGATTCCTATCTTGCGCGGCCGCGACTTCACCGACCGCGACGCTGCCGGCGCACCGGGCGTGGTGTTGATTAATGAAACCATGGCGAAGAAATACTGGCCCAAAGAAGACCCAGTCGGCCAGCAAATCGTCATCGGCAAGGGTGTTGGGCCGGAGTATGAGGAACCACCCCGGCAGATCATCGGCGTCGTGGGCGACACTCACAACAACGGCCCTGGTCAGGAGCCGTTCCCACTAATGATCGTTCCCCAGGCGCAGGTTACCGACGGCATGACCGCGCTTACTGCTCGCATGCGGCCAGTGACCTGGGTGGTGCGCACGCACACTGATCCGCACCAGTTCATAGCAACGGTAAGTGAGCAACTGCGCCAGGCCAGCGGTGGATTTCCCGTCGCCCAGGTGCGCTCGATGGACGAGGTCGTCGTCGGCACGACGGCGCGGGAAAGCTTCAACATGCTGCTGCTCTCCATCTTCGGAGCCTCCGCGCTGGTGCTCGCCTCCATCGGCATTTATGGCCTCATGGCCTACTCAGTACAGCAGCGCACACAGGAGATGGGCATCCGCATGGCCCTGGGAGCGGACCGCAGCAGGATTCGCAACCTGGTCGTCTGGCAAGGCATGCAGCTAACGATCGCGGGCGTGGTGGTCGGCATCTGCGCGGCCTTTGGCCTTACCCGCCTGATCGCCAGCTTCCTTTTCGGCGTGAAGGCCTGGGATCCAATCGTATTTGTAACTGTCCCGGTGATTCTAGCGGCGGTAGCGCTGCTGGCAGTATGGCTGCCCGCCACGCGCGCCTCACGGCTGGACCCGATCGAAGCGTTGCGGGTGGAGTAGACCAAGACTCAGGATCAGTCTCTACCCAATCCCGGGCCCCATGATGGGCCCGACTGAACAGTCTGCGGAAAATTCTCTACGAAGGGCACGGCTTCACAGGCTGCGGAAAAAGTCCGCACCGAACAGGAAAGCAATACCTCAGGGGCTAAACCTCAATTTCCTGTACGGGGATGCTGGATAGGTCCGCGTGTGCGGTTTTCTCTCAAGGAAAACCGCATGAAATGCCATGGCTCATTAGGCCTCTACAGGAAATTGAGGGCAGCCCGTCATATTCTCAATCGTTTACGGCCCGACTAAAGTCGTGCCCTGACACAAAACATGAGTTTTTCCGCAGCCTGTTAAGCCGTGCCACGCTGGGCGAAGACTGATGAGGGCTTTAGCCTCTGAGGTACAGCTTTCCGAAGGCATGGGACCCTCTTTGAGACGAGTTCCTGGCCATACGAGCTGATGCCATCCTGGGCTCAGACCAAGCCCCGAGGCGGCCGCTTCCTCTCCCCGCGGCCGGGGTGATACGATGACATTTCTCTAGAGTTATCGATTCTAATCGTATTAAATCGTATATTCCACAACGGCCCAATCGAACTGCCATGCCGCAGCCCGCGAAAGCGGCCGAATTTGTCGGAGGCTATCGTGATCCCTGTGTTCTGGCGCTATCTCAGGATGCCCCTCGTTCTCCTCGCCGCCGTCCTGATCCTCGCGCCGACGCCCGGCGTCCGGGCTCAGGCGCCGTCCGGCCTGTCCGGAGTCGTCACCGATCCATCGGGTGACGCGGTCGCAAACGTTTTGGTCACGGCCACAAATAAGGGCACGAGCCAGGCACGCGACGAAAAGACCGGCGCGCATGCCGTGTACAAGTTCCCGCTGCTGACTCCCGGCAATTATCCCGTGAAGTTTATTGCGACCGGCTTCAGGACCGCCGACATCGGGTCGGTCACCAAAAACGTCACCCGGCTGGCGAGTCTCGACCAGGTCCAGACCCGCGAACCGACTCCGGCAGCTCCACCCACTCCACCCACCTCCGACGCGCTGACTTGGCACGGCATCACGCTGTACGGTGCGTATGACATCGGCGTCGGCTGGGTCAGCCACGGCTTGCCGGAAAACGGCTATAACTATGAAGGCGCATCTCTGGTGAACCGAAACGGCTATCAACATCGATTCCTCATCGCACCGAACAACCTGCAGCAGACGGGTCTGGGCATCAGGGGCAAGGAAGAGTTTCACCCTGGCTGGTCGGTTGTGTTCAACGCTTCCACTGGCATCAATCCGCAGTCCGGCCTGCTCGCCAACGCGTCGGCCACCCAGACCATCAACAACGGCCTTCCCAGGAAAAGCTATTCTTACGCCATCGACGGCGCGCGCGCGGGCCAACCCTTCAATGACGAAATCTATGGCGGTATTTCGTCCGAGCATTTCGGCACGCTGATCTTCGGTCGTCAGCGCTCTCTCGGTACCGATGCGATGCTCCTTTACGATCCGGCCGGCGGCAGCTATGACTTTTCCTACATCGGCTATAACGGTACGATGGCCGGCGGCGGCGACACGGAAAACAGCCGTTGGGACTCCGCCGTGAAGTATCGCCTCACCTATGGCCCGTTCCATTTCGGCGCCATGTATAAATTTGCTGATGGTAATGGCGGCTGCTACTCGGCCTCCGCAACCTGGACTGCCGCCACCTGTACGCCGGAATCGGCGCATAACAACGCCTTTGGATTCGACGGCGGCGGAAACTACGGCAAGCTCTCCGCCGACGTGGTCTTCCAACATTACAACCAGGCGATCAGTGTATTGAACCCCTTGCTGGGGCCTCAGAGTCCGACGCAGTCATATCAGTCGACCACCAACAGCATCAATACAAACCCCATCACCGGGGCCAATCTGATCGCCACGACCAACACCGTAAATGGCATCGTGACCGACAACAAGGCCATTATGGGGGCTGTCAGGTATACGTGGAATCCGTTCAAGTTCTTTGGCGGCTACGAATACATCTGGCAGAATAACCCGGCGGACCCGTTGGGCGTTGGCGCCTCGGTCCAGGGCGGCTACATCATGAGCGGAGTCGAAGACAACAATCTTGATTCTGAAAAGTTAGTGCAGATCTGGTGGACGGGCGTGAAATACGCTTACGACAGCAAAACCGACATCACTTTCGCCTGGTATGGGCAGGCGCAGAACACCTTCCGTGTTCCGTCGACCTGCTCGATCGCAGCCGGCTTCCGCAGTTCCTGCGCGGGCGACCTCGAAGAGGGGTCGCTCTATATCGATCATCACTTCACCAAGCGTTTCGACGGTTTTGCTGGACTTGCGTATTCCTTCGTGACCGGCGGTCTGGCCATTGCCATACCTCATGGCCCCGGCGTCCCCTATCTCCACAACAGCAACTTTGCTCCGACAGTGGGTGGTCGTTTCAGCTTCTAATCGTTGTCGCAGCGGGCCCAGGTTCCGCAGGATCGAACGGGCTCCCGTCGCCGAAAAACGAATGGGGTATTGCAGCATTGCGCCAGAAACCAGCTTGTGGGCCGCGTGTCTAATGTAAAGCTCGACGGACTTCTCGCGCAGGTTGAGATTTCAATTGGCGGTTGCACGATCACGTCGCAGCATCGGGATATACCTTGAGCGGAGGTCATTTCCGTTGCGCGACACCTTCGGTCAGCGAGCATTCCATCGCGGGCCGAAGATGCTGTTGCTGCATGATCACCTTCCCTGTATTGGGACCCCCATCGAAGAGCGAGAGCGCGCATGGCGACCGATGGATATAAAGACTTGATCCCGACGAAAATTGGGGTCAACACTGCAAGGAAGGGAAAAAAGCGTAAGAAAATCATCTCCAGGATTATAGGAAGAAAGGCAGGCGAGTTTCCGGGATCCCCTGGAAAGTCGCATTTTCCATTTACTTCCCTACCGGCGGACCATACATTTCCAACATTGAGGGAGAATCGTAGCCTATGCCGACCACTCCAATGGATTACATCTGGCCTGGAATCATTGCCGCCCAGGCGATCTACGCTGCGACAAAGTTGCGCATTCCTGACCTGCTCGCTGCTGGCCCCAAGTCCGTCGCAGTACTGGCCTCCGATTGCGCTGCGCACCCGCCGACGCTCGAGCGTCTATTGCGCGCTCTTGCCAGCATCGAAATGTTCGCCCTTGAGCCCGATGGTCGCTTTTGTAATACGCCGCTTACAGAGGTTCTTCGCGCCGATCATCCTAAGTCTCAGCGCGAGAGTGTTCTCTTCTTGCCTGCGCCATTTCTCTGGCGCCCGCTTGGCGAACTGTACGATTCTGTTCGCACCGGCGAGCCGGCATTTCCCCGGGTCTTCGGACAGCACTTCTTTCAATATCTCTCCGCACATCCCAACGATGCAGAAATCTTCAATACAGTCATGACGCAGGGCATCCAATGGACCACGCCAGCTTTGCTGGCTGCATACGATTTCTCGCGGTTCCAATGCATTGTGGATGTGGGAGGCGGAGAAGGTGCGCTGCTGCGGGATATCCTTGCGGCAACCCCAGAACTCAGAGGCATTCTCTTCGATCTACCGCAGGTAGTGTCCGGCGCTACTGCAATCCTGTCAAGCGATGTCGCTGCACGCTGTCAGATCGTGGGCGGTAGCTTCTTTGACTCTGTACCCGAAGGGGGCAATGCCTATTTGATGAAGGGTGTGATTCACGACTGGCCGGATGACGACGCCGTCAAGATCCTGCGAAATATCCGGCGCGTCATCCCTCGGGGCGGCACTCTCCTCCTTGTCGAGTCCCTTGTGGATTCCAAGGCGCGCCCTGCTGGTCTAGCGGACATGCTGATGCTTGCGATCGGGGGCCGCGAACGTACCGAAGCGGATTTCCGGTCCCTTCTCGCATCCACTCAATTCTCCCTCACCAGCATCATCGCAACGGAGGCATCCTCAGTGATTGAATGCCATCCAGTGTAGTGTTTCGGTAACCTAAGCCGTCTCTAAGGATCGACCACAGCGCTGTCAAGACCTCCATTCCTTCTTTGGATTACGGGCAAACCGGAAGTGATCCCGCGAACCGCCGGCAAAGTCTTAGTTTTCAGTAAATTCCCCCTCTCGGAGGGTCTGGCGGCCAAGTTACCCATAACCCCGTTTTTCAGGCACTTCGTTATGCAGGCCAGCTTCTTAACGATGGAGCGGGGTATCGCGGCTTAGCGAGTGAGAAATTCGACAAGTTTGGGGATGACCTGATTAGGCGCCTCTTCCATGAGCCAGTGGCCGGAATTGCGAACGACCACGCCTTCAACGTTGGTTGCGACAAGTCGAGCCTGTTGAATGAGGAAATCGCCGGAAGCTTTTTCACCGGTCAAAACAAGCATGGGCATGGACAAGGGGGTTTGAGCGAAGCGGGTGAAATCATTCGCGTCCTGTTCGAAGGCGCGAAAGTACTCGAAGCCAGAGCGCATGGCTCCTGGGCGGGCGTACGCTTTGGCGTAAAGGCGGCGATCGCGCTCAGGGACGGAATGGGCAGGGTCGGCGGCGAAATCGTTCCAGAAATGCTCTAAATAGATGCGTTCACGACCTCGGACGAGAGCGAGGGGCGTTTTGCCGTAAAAGTGGAAATGCCAAAGATCGCGCATGAGCCAAACGTCGCGCCAGTTGCCGACGCCGGGCAGGAAGGCGTCCATCAACGCGATGCGATCGACCTCGTCTGGATATTGCGCTGCATAGGCGTATGCAACCATGAGTCCGATATCGTGCCCGACAATTTGAATGCGCTCGAAACCAAGTTTGCGTACGAGCGCGTGGATGTCCTGCGCCATCGCGGCCTTGGTGTAGCCATCGGCTGGAGTGGAGGATTGACCGGCTCCGCGCAAATCTGGGGCGATGATGGTGTGGGTGGGTGCGAGTTCGGTGATCAGAGGCAGCCACATATGGCTGGTTTCGGCGTAACCATGCAGGAGGACCACTAGATCGCCCTCACCGGCGGCAAGATAATGGAGTCGGGTGCCATTGACGTTTGCGAAGCGGCTGTGCGTGGCTTGCGAGAATTTGGCAGCGTGCGATTTTGTGCGAGGGGGCATGGGACAGTCTATTCCACATTCTACAAGCGGGGAGTAGGACAGCGTGATAGCGGTAAAATTCCAGCGAATCTGTTCTGAAAAGGAAACTCCTAGGTCTGCCGGCTCTCAAAGTCGAGCTAGGACCATTGCCGTGGACCGCGACGCAACTATCCGAGCCTTTGCCGAAGAGATTCAGCATGTGACGGAAGCTCGCGCCCTATTGACAGTTCCACCGAAGCGCGGGCTACCGCATGTGACAATGCGCAGCGAAGATAGAAAACATCGACGGAAGTGACCGCCTGTTGCGAGTTTAATACTGGACCTATGTCGATGAGACGAATGATCCCGGTAGATAAGGAGTTCCTCAGCTCTGAGAGAAATCGAGTTTCATGATCCAGACAGCGCGGATGCGGGCACGGGTTTAGTTTGCGCCTCCGGAGAGCGGCGAGCCAACGTCAGCACCGTGATGTCGTCTTCCTGCCCAAAGGTCTGGGCTGCCTGCGCAATCGACTCAGCGGGCTGAGTCGACAAAACAGCGGCACGTTCGAAGCCCAGGAGCTCACCGGCGCGGGTGCGGGCCTCAATGATGCCGTCAGTGAGAAGTGTGAGCTGCGTGTTTTCGGGAAGTTGGAGAGTGGTTTCCGGGTAGACTGATTCCGCCACAAGTCCCAGCGGCAGGCCATTCTCGACGAGTTGCAATTCCTCGCCCTGTAGATACGGAGCCAGGTGGCCCGCGTTGGCAACGGTGAGGGTGCAATCCTCTGCAACGCGAACAATGAGGCACGTGGTAAAGCCCCCTTGGCTGCGCGCTAACATGCGCTGGTTCATGGAAGCAAGAATCTCGGATGGACTTTGCGTGTAGTGGGCGAGGGTTCGCAAGGTACCCACAAGGAGCGAAACGGTCATTGCAGCGGGCATCCCCTTGCCGCTGACGTCTCCGATGGCGATCAAGGTGCCTCCGGCGGCTATAGGGATGATCTGGAAGAAGTCCCCGCCGACATAGCCTGCGGGCTTGTAGACACAATGAATCTCGAACCCAGAAACGGACGGAATTTCGTTAGGGATGAGTACCTGCTGCACGGCGCGTGCGGACTCCATCTCTGCAGAGAGCCGTTCTTCGTCGCCGCGGGATCGGGCAAAGCGCAACGGTAGGACCGCAACTACGGCCAACAGCATGAGCATATCGGTCACGTCCTGGAATGAGAAAGGAAAGGGCCATCGGGACAGCTCAAAAAACCACTGGAAAGTTTGACCGACACCGTTTCGGCTCGACGCGCTCAATGCAATGAGTAAAAGCTCGGCAAACCATGAGGTGTAACAGAGGGCAACGGGAACAAGCATCAGTTGGGCATCCGGAATGCCTTGCCGGGCTTTGCGGTAGAGAAGACTAAGAATGCACGCAAAGTAGGGGACCAGGTAGACCGTCCGGGTGATCCGCCACTGGTCTAAGCTGATCCACTGAGCGAGGACAGCCTCGCTAGTCAGCGGAGTCGCAACCACGGCCCCGATTGCAACCCAGAAGAGCCAGTTCCTGCGCCCATTTAGGATCCTGAACACGAACAGTAGAAAGAAAAGCCAGCTCGCACTTGCCAAGCATTGGCCGAGTAAAAAATCACCCTTCCACCCGGTGGGATAAAACATCTGCCAGTCTGTCCACAAGTGTCCAGCGCCGGTAAGCATCTCATAGATCGCAAACCAAAGGTATTCGCGATCGGCGGGCCGCATCCAGAAGAGAAAAAAACCCGCAAACCCAGCCAATAGGTTCATCAACATCAGCGCGTTTCCTGATGTGAGCGACCAGAACCTCAACCGATCATGTTGTGCCTTCAGGTCCTTCAACGCGTCGATTTCGCCGATAGTTGCCGCCCCCTCCGGGCCACCGCCGACATCGTCGAACCAACCCATTTGCCACACGCGGATAGCAATTGAGAGCACGCTTCCAGAGGGTCGCTCCTTCGCTGGAACCGGAAAGATATGGTCGAAGTCGATAATGTACTCACCGTGGGGGGGCATGCCGCCAGATTGGCCGATGAGTTTTCCATCGACGAAGATCTGGTAACTCGTACGCAAGCGCGGGATGCAAATTGCCAATGACGTGTGCGTTTCGTCCAGAATTACTTTGAATCGATACCATGCGAAGCCGGTGTAGTTCTTATAACCCTGCTTACGCCAATTTATGTCCGACCGCAGAAGCGGCCAGTTTGAATCATCGAACGTCGGATCGGCCCAGCCGAGGGTTCCTTCGGGATCGTCGCCCAAGTGGAAACGCCACAGGCCTTGCAGGCTAATTGTCGAAGGATGGCTGTTCCGGAAATCGAAGACCTGAGCCTGTACGACAGAGAGAGCCGCCATCAACAGCAAAGCGAGAAAGACCGTCGTGAGGATCGTCGAGGTCCGGACAGACATCGTCGAGATGGTGCCACACCTGGACACGCGGCGCAATCGAAAAGTGCCGGAACGTTCCTCGAAGCGGTTCTTGGGCAAGCCAGACTTCTTGCTCCACAAGCCGCCCGCAGCAAGCCACTTGCCTGTTTAAGGATGCTCGACGGCATCGAGCACATCTACGGATGAGATTTTGTCCGCGTCGATTCTCGCCATTCACGCCAGGCGCAAGAGGGTCCGAGCTGCCAGCGGGTTTCGCGGAGCCATCGGATAGTCAAAGGCAAATCCGGACATGATCCACTCGTAGTGCCTGAAAAGTCGGGTTTTCAGTCAATTCCCCAGGCCAGATAGCAAGGGGCGGGCAAGTTACCTATAACCCCGTCTCGCAGGAAGGTGACTCAAGATTTTCCGGCGTAGTCCCCGTATTCCCAGTCATAAGGCACGCCGGTTTCGCCGAGCAGAAACCTCACCAGCTCAGCAAATCCAGCTTCGGCGCGCACGTCGTTGCTGAGAATCACCGCGCAGCGCTGGCCCTTCTCCACGCAAACCATGGTGTTGGCGGTGTGGTCGTCGTGGCCGCCTTTGAAGAAGCCCGCGCCCTGAGGCCCGCGAAACACCACTACACCGAGCCCTGCGTACAAATCCTTGCGCTGCTGCGGCGGTGGCAGCTCGGCACTCAGCACCGGAAACTGGTGCGGCACTGTAATGTGCACCTGTGGGCGGACCATTTCCGCACGAGCAGCGGCGCTGAGGCCGTCGCCGCGCACCAGCGCCGCCGCGAACTTGCTGAAGTCCGCGATGGTCGTATCCATGGATCCCGCCGCACGCACCCTACCGCTTCGGTTATGCTCCACCACCTTGCCCTGGTCGTTCCATCCATCCGCGAGGTCTGACGCGAGGTCCGGACGAAATACCACGCTGGTCCGCGTCATGCCCAGACGCTTGAAGTTGGCATCCATCAGGTCACCCACATCCACGCCCAGTCCCTGCGAGGTGCGCCCATGCTCAATTACAAATTGCAGCAGAACGATGCCCTCGCCGGAGTAGCTGAACCGCGTCCCGGGGTCAAAGTGAATGTGAAGCTTGAAGTCCGGCTCCATGAACCAGAAGTTGTTGAAGCCGGTGGAATGCGTGAGGCACATCCGCGGCGTGATCTTCTTCCATCGCGGATCGTCGGCCAAATCCTGGTAGCGGCCATACTTCTTCACAATCGCGGGATCGCTTCCGTAGCTGGGCAGCGGCTGGTCCAGGTCATCGGCAATGGGCGTATCGAGCTTGAGCTTGCCCTGGTCGACAAGCTGCATCACGTTGTACGCAAATACCGCCTTCGTGAGCGATGCACCATACATGACCGTATTTGTCTGCAGTGGATCGCCCTTTGCATCGCGCACTCCGTAGGCCTGCAGATACTTGACCTGGCCGTGGTCGATCAGTGCGATGCCCATGCCCTGGGCGTGAGTTGAGGCCATGACTTTCGCCACTTCGCTATCGATAGCCTCCCCACTCGGCATCGACTGCGCCACTGCCGCCAACGGCAACGCCACAGCCAATATTGCCAGATATGCAATCCGCATCTTCGGACCTCCCTTTGTTTTTGCTTTCATCTTTTGCCGGAAAGTGCCTGAGGTTACAGCGAGTGACGGACCATTATCCTATGTCTGTCAGAGCTGTACAGCCTGAGTGAGAGACCATAGAGAATCAACCTTGCGACTCGTCCCAGCCCCTATCGCGGCAGCAGTAACCAAACTAGAACTTATCGGTATGAGCGGGCTAACCTCAAATATAAAGACGCCCGGGAGATCCCGAACTCCCGAAAAGTCGATTTCGGTAACTTCGCCCGGTTGGGGAGGACAGCCGCGCAAGTTACGGAAAACCCCGTTTTGCAGGATCTTTGGGAATAAGGGCTGTGCTGGCTCGCTCGTCGGGCCACAACTAATTTTCGGAAGGCTTCTCGACATGATCGATGACGATCACATCGACGGGAGTTTTCTTAGCGCTCAGCTTTAACCCAAGCTGCTGTTGAAACGCATCGTAGAGGCTGGGAGCAGAAGGCGCAGAACTCGCGTTGGTCGTGTCCTTCTGCTGTGTCGGCAGCATCGGCGGATGGCCGTTGAACTGCGATTCGTCCGGCGTGAAGGTGCACTGAAAATCAAAATTCCCCTTTAATCCTGTTTCGTCTACCACCGGCCGGTCTAGGACGAGTACCTGCAAAAAGCCGGTAAAATCCGCCATAGTCGCGTTCATCACCATTAACGTCAATCCGCCGGTGCCAGGTCTGAAGCCGATGCCCGGCTGTGGCCCCGGACGCTGGGTTGGTGTGAGCTTCTGTCCATCTTTGGCGACCGTGAGCAGATACGCCGAAAGCTCCTTCTTATCGTGATGGAACGTCAGCTTAAACCTGTCCGCCAACAGCTTTCGGATCATGATCTTTACTTGCGCAGCGTTGGGCACACCCTGCTCCTCCAGCACTGCGGCTATGTCGTATCGATCCTTTTCCATCCACTCTGGCGCATTCACGATCTGCTTTGTCTGCACATCGTAGGCGAAATGGATCAGGTCGCCCAGGGACGAGTTGCGCGTCCTAAAGTTGCGCCCATTCATAGTGATCCCTTGCAGGCTTGGCGCTCCGGAGTCGTTCGGCTTGATGGTGGCCACTTCAAAGCTGGGATCGGCATTAGCGTCCATCGGTGGGATCTTGGGCGCGGGCGGGGGAGTGGTCCACTCCGTCTCCGGCGTAGCCCGGGTAAGGTTGAGAGGGAGCGGATTCGGCCCCTGACTCCAGGTGCCCGTGATCGTCTTGCCGTCCGAACTCAGCTTGCCCTCATACGTGCCACCGATCAGCATGAGCGTCATTCTTACCGTCGTGCCATCTAACGTGATCTTTGTTACGGGAATACCGTCTCCCCCTTGATCGATTCTGTAAAAGACCGCCTTGTACCCGCCATCATCCGCCTTTGAGATCTTGACCACGTTGCGCAGGTCTTTACCAGCGTGCAGCGTGCCCTGCCAGGTGTCGGCGATATCTTGGCCTTTGTTTGCTGTTGGAGATTGAGCCTGGATTTGTGCGGCGAAGCCGAACATGGCAATTGCGGCCACGATCAACCATCCAGACGCTCTCAGCAGGAGCTTCTTGACGAAATCCAGTTTGCGCACAATGCGGTCAGCCATGTTTTCAGGGGCTCTCCTTCCTTGCGACTGCCCCTGGATCTAGTTCAACGCTTGTGAAGTGGATAGCTGCACATAAGAGTTCCGATTCCACCTCTTGGTCGATAGCGCAAATTATATTCGCCGTGAGAGGTATGCCGCATTGCAGACAACACCGGGCATGGCTAACGATAGAAGTGCCTGCGAAGTCTGGTTTCGGTAAGTTCCCCAGCCTGAGGGGACAGGCAGGAGCAATTTAACCGAAACCCGTTTCACGGGAACTCGGCGTTAGTGCCGACGGCCACCTGTCCGGATAGCGGACTACTCGGCCAAGTGGCTAGCTCCCACTCAGCGAGAGGCGATTTGGCATCAAGCGAGATCGAGAATACGAGCGCCGATTCAATTTCTGTTTGCCGACATTTCACCCGGAGCACCTCGGATGTTGCCCAAGCCCCCTTTCCTGCCCTCTGAGGAGAGCTTTGGGCCAGCCGCCAACCATGATCTCCGCTGACACGGCAGTGAGGCAGCCGGCAATTCCATAAAGCGATAGAGTTGAGCTTGGTGGGTGATAGGTGACTGCTCGACTAGCAGTCTGTCACTGGATTAGGAGGAAGAAGATCATGTTGATCGCTCATGGGGATAAACATCCAGAAATAGCGGCGTCCGCTTGGGTGGCGCCCGACGCCACCGTATGCGGCGACGTGATAGTTGGGCCAGGAACCCGGATCCTGTATGGAGCTCGCCTCATTGGTGAGGGCGGAGGAAGGATCAGGATCGGGGCAAACTGCATCATCATGGAGAACGCAGTCATCCGGGGCAGCCATCGTCATCCTTGCACGATCGGCAATCATTGCCTGATTGGCCCCAACGCACATGTCGCGGGTGCTGTCCTGGAGGACCAGGTATTCGTTGCGACGGGAGCGGCGATCTTTCATGGAGCCCATCTCGGACAAGGAGCAGAAGTGCGCGTGCACGCAACGGTACATCTGCGAACCAGGCTGGAGCCAGGAGCGACTGTGCCGATTGGCTGGGTAGCCGTTGGAGACCCGGCTAGCATCCTGCCTCCCGATCAGCACGACCGAATCTGGGCCGTTCAGGAGCCGCTGAATTTTCCTGAATGGGTATACGGTTTCAATAGGAGCACACCGGACCTGATGATTGAGATTACACGTCGTCTTTCTGAGACTCTTGGAGCCCACTCAGGTGATGTCGTACATAAATCCTGACAGAGGGATGCTACCTTCCATCGATGATCACCGGTCGATACACGCTCGGTGTGACGGATCTCGCGCGCTTGCGGAGTGGCGAAGAATAACACCTCCGATCAGTCCGGAAATTAAGCTTCTATTGTTGCTAGGAGGCCTTCGCATGAACCGAGCCCCTGTTAGTAAAAGGTTCCAAGTTACCGAGTAACCGGCTAGTGTCCGGGATGCCGACTATTCGTCCAGTGACCGTAAGCTCCTTTATCGAGACCAGTCATTTACTGAAAACTGAAGATTGCATCAAATAATTGCATGTGTCCCTTCGGAAACAGGTCGCTGGCTATAGCAGCCGTTGTCAGTCTCCTTATGCTCACTGGGGGAGCGGGGGCGCAGACTGTGAGAGGCAATCTCGGCTGCGGCCTTCAGAACCGCAGTCTCCGGTCAATCTATGCTCAAGGGAAAGCCGATGAGCATGCCGACTTAAAAGGCATTGTCGTTCTTTGTAACGGCAAGCGCGTGAGCGAAGCCTACTTCAATGGAGACAGCGCGGATACCCTGCATGACATCCGGTCAGCGACAAAGAGCATCACTGCCGCGCTCATGGGCATCGCCATCCAGCAAGGACTTGTGCATAGCGTTAACGACTCCATTGCGCTTTACCTGCCGGGCCTGCCCAATGACGGCAAACAGAACATAACCATTCGCGATCTCCTAACGATGCGTTCGGGCCTCGACGCCGATGACGACGACCCAAAGTCACCGGGCAATGAGGACATTCTCGACAGATCTGACGATTGGCTTAAGGCAGCCTATGCGGTTCCCCTAAAGAGACCGCCGGGTCAAACCTACGTCTATTGCTCTCTAAATGCATTCCTTACAGGAGTCATCGTGCAGAACGCCGCTCATGTGCCGCTCGATGCCTTTGCGAAGAGGAACCTTTTCCAACCTTTGGAAATCAGTCGGTTTGAATGGGCAAAAGCCGCTGGGGGATGGACCAAAGGACAAGGAAATCTCTCTATCCGCGCGCGTGACCTTGCCGCGATCGGACAGATGTATCTCGACAACGGCTCGTTCCGGGGACACAAGGTTGTAAATCCTGCCTGGATTCAATCAAGCTGGAGCGAGCTTGTTCCCATCTCCGACAAAGATCCTTACGCGGATTTTTACGGGTTTATGTGGTACTTCCGCGATGAGCTCAGGGGCGAGACTGCAACTCCAGTGCACTTCGCCTCCGGTAACGGAGGCAACAAGATTTACGTTGTACCGTCCCGGCATCTCGTCATCGCGATGACCTCCAGTGCGTACAGCACGAATTACGGTCAGCGACGTTCGCAGAACATTCTGCTGGGCATACTTTCCAATGCGATGTCTTACTGAATACTCGTACAAATGGGCCTGTATCGACGAGTCGACAGACATCTATTGATCATCTTTTCACTTGGCCGTATAACCGGCTTCTCGGACAAGTTCCTGCAAAGTCTGATTTTCGGTAACTTCCCCTCACCCAGGGCACGGGGCGGGCAAGTTACCGGTAATCCCGTTTTTCAGGAACGGTACATCAGCTTTGATCGGCCGCCTGTCCGAGAAACCGTATAGGCCTATTGGCTATGGATGAGAGGTAAATTTACCACTCACCGATGAGAAACGTGGGTCAGTTGTGGCTGGTCGGATCTTGAGGCTTAGCCGGGTTGGGAACTTCAAGTGGAGTATCGATGCTGCCGGAGCGGCCGTTAAGTGTATCCCATACGCCCAGATGGAGAAACTGATCGTTCTTCGACAGGTCAATTTCCTGGTCCACCATGATGGGAAGGTTAGGGCTGCGACGAAGTATATCCGCCGGGAGGGTCATCGTAATCTCCTCAGCTTTGTGCTCTACCATGGTCCCGTCACGATCGAGCCCGATGGCGGCGACACCCAAGACGATCTTGTGCTTCCCGTCGACATCTCTTATTGTGAGTGCGTTGATTGGCAGCGTGTAGCGAATCAGGAAGGGAACTGATCCCTTTTTGGTCTGAGGCAAGGGCAACGAGCCCGAGCCCCTGTCGAAAATCGCAATTGCGAGATCGGATGTGGGAACTACCATCGCCTGAAAAATAATCGGATGGTCGCGCAGTTCGGTAACTTCGAGCTTCTCTCCATTCCAGAGGAGACGCGTTCTGGCTCTGCTCGGTGGATCTTTCTGGCGAGCACTGCCGTCGGCGTAGTATCCCCTTCGGTAGCTGAGCTGGTAGGGGGCTCCGTCTACCTCCACACGCACCTTGTGCCATTTGTTATCGAAACGCAGGTTATCTGGTGAATAGGTCAGAGTATAAAAGCTGCCATCCGACTCAAGAATTTGATCTGTGATCTCTTCCAAACCATTGTCGTTGAAGAAGGCTTGTCCGCCCGTGGCCTGGCCCACATCGCTCATGACTAGGTGCTGCTTCGCTACCACCATTTGTGCCGTGGTGTCTGCGAAGAGCCCTCGCGCATCAATCGGGTAGATAGCGATGCGTTCCTGATCGAGCTCATCGTAGAGATTGCGCCAAGCAGCATCCTGGACTGGGATAGCGTCGGGCATAAGAAAACTCGTAGAACCGCCGGAGAACCAAAGAACATTCTTTCGGCCGGGTAGTTGGCTCAAAGAGACGGCTACCTGACGGAGGGTGTCGAAATCGGTTAGAAGCTCGCGGTCATGCGGGGGGAACCTGGGAATCGCTTTGTGCACCGCATCCAGCAGCATCTTGTGATCTGAAGTGAAGGGCTGCACCAGAAAACAGCCTGAGCCTGTACGCAGGTAGATGGCGAGAGGCTGCCCCTCCGGCTGCTCGTTCAGAAACTTCGTGAGCTCGTAGAAGAGATACATCTGATCGGCCATTTCGAGGTTGCCAATGTCGATCAGCACGATATTCAGGACAGGTGGCAGATGCAGGAGATAGTCATTGCTGTAGACGCCAGCCGCACTCGTAGACTGTATGGATGCTGCACGTATACCGGCGTGCTCTTCAAAGGACGCAATCGCCTGAGGCTGTTTGTTATCGAAGATACGAAATACGGATTGCGGCAAGCCATGAACCGGATTGCCATGCACATCCGTCACCGTGACATCGGTGAGGACCACACGAGTGTAGGTATGAAATGAGTAGGTTGATTGGTCGGGCGGTGTCTGCGCTGCGGGCTGCTCCTGTGACCGCGCCGGGTGGAAAAGCGCTCCCGACCAGAGAAAGAGTGCCAGAGCCAATGTCGAGCTTCGCGGAATCATCGGCTACACCCCGCAACGCGCCTGCTGCACAACTCATTATGGACGAGTGAATGAGCTGGCAAGTTGCCGTATAACCAGCTTCTTCAAAATCTCCTGAAAAGTCTGACTTTCAGTAAGTTCCGCCTAGCCGGTGGTGGGCTGGGCAAGTTAAATGGAGCGAGCAATAGAGCTGTAAAGGCGATCAGGTAGCGGTACATCGATTTGACATCTCCTAAATCGAGCTCATCGGCACCAGAGTCCGAATCATTTTGTTTGTCTACAACCTTCCTACCTAGCGTTAAAAGCCGAAAGCGTCCTAACTCATGAGCGTCTTATTAATCTGCCTTAACGAGGAGTACTGCATCGAGCCTGGCTCCGCCGAAATCGCTACTATTGGCGTACGGCTGTTTTGGGACGGCGGATTGTCAGAAGACAGCCACGAGACAAGCAAACAGCGTTGAGATTACAGCCAGTCCGAGCGAACGCCTCGAAGTATGTCGTGCCTTCCTGTTCATAGACCTTCCCCTCCTAGCGAAATCTTTATCCAAGTCTTTCGAGGCAGGCCTTTGAGATCTGGGCTGTCTCCAGAGGAGTCATCGGCCGAGTACGCCTTCCGTAAGTGGACCCTGGTTTATTTCTTCTTTCGTTACAGAAGGCTTACGGTTTGCTCGATTTTTTCGCGCTAGGCGTTGTGTCGGCTTCCAGATCGCCAAGTACAAATTGGATTCCGGCAAAAACCATCTGGGCCATCTGCGGAGTGCCAAACAGCAACACCGTGTGACCCAAAGCGCAGTTGAAGACCCGCCCATTGCCATAGCTTCTGATCCAGACGAGCCCATAATCGTTGTCGGGGCGGACTGCCAGCTCCGGCGGCGGGGGCCCCGATTTGGCCAGGTCGATGCTCATTAGCACGTGCAGCTTCTCCCGCGAATATGGTCCGCTCGGAGGGAAATGGTACAACTCGTCCACGTAGGCTACATCGTGGCCTTCAAACTGTTTGGTGAGCGGGCTGTTTGGATCGTCGATCTTTAGCATCGCCGCCTCAAACGCGCGATGCGGTGCGGTCGTTGCGCCCAGCAGCTCTCCATATTCAGGAACGTCGGGAGATGCAAACGTCGAGCCGTGGATCGCAGCCAGTCCACCTCCCTCGCGGACGTAGCGGATTAATCCGTTGATCACGTCCGGGTCGCTGAATACCGGGCCGACGACACTGTTCAGGAAAACGGCGTCGTACTCCTTGATCTTGGGATATTTCAGATTGTCCAGGTCATTGTTGAAGATTGGTTCGAAGGCGCCGGTGTTCTTGGCCATCAACTGCAGGGCAAGGTTGGCATACGGAATGGTCCGGTGGTAAAAGCCTCCCTGAGGGCAGAGATCGATGACTAACAGCTTTCTCGCCTTCTTCGGTTGGACGAGCGCCTGGCGCGGAGCAGCATCCCGAATCATCCACCGGTCTAGCGTAGGAATCCCCCCATCGGCTATGTTTGGGGACCCCGCGGACGGCGATCCGAGTCGCCCATCGCTGATCGGTGTCTTCTTGGATATTTGGACGACTTGATATCCTTCGGCGGGTCGAGCCGCTTTTTCAAAAGCTTCGGCTGCGGCGCCGCTTGCGCCGATGGTGACAAACAAGGGCCTAACCGGAACTCGCGGACCGGCACAGTCGCCGCATGTTACCGGCGGAGGAGGCAGCGGTGGATTTAGCTTGGCCAATTCGAGGAGAAGCTGCCCCATTCCGGCGCCGTCGTCAGGCAAGCCCAAGCTGAGCAGCCGATCGTTGACCAGTCTTAGCCCGTCGGTGGGCTTGATACCTGCCTGTGCCCAGGCAACGGTGTCCACGCTCAGTCCGATCCGGCTGCTGAGGCCATCGAGCGAGCTCACAAGATCTTTTGGATCCGAAGCTTCGAAAGCCACATTGACTCCGAATTCACCCGCAAGCTTGTCCAGGTCGGGCAACGCCTCAGGTGCGGCGGACGTCACGATCGTTTCGATATCCAAGGCCTTTGCGAACGCAAACAGCTTCCGGCGGGAGCTTTCGTCGGCGGGAATCACGTCCGCGCGGTAGGCTACTAATCGGAGGCGAAGCTCGGCCAGCCTGTTCTTTACTGCCGTTACTTCTTCCGGCGATAGATTGTAGTCCAGACTTTTGGGAATCTCGGGACTGACTTTCTGGGAGCTCGAAGCTTCCAGGAACCCCGTGCCTAGCGCATCGGCTTTTGCCGCCGCCTCCGAGAACGAGATCGGCCCGAACGCGCCGGCGGCAAACCCGACTCTCAAACCGAGGAGGTTCAATGCCGACGAACCGATCTGCCTATTGCCACGTTTCGACACGCTCGGCGGCAAGACCTGCCCACCTGGCCCGGGCGCCTGTGCGTGCATTGAGCCGATCGTGACTCCCACGCCAATCGCCAGGGCGGCAACAACGATACTCTTCCTCATTTCACTCTTCCTCATTTCATGTGTCCTTTCAGCAGCCCTGCGGCTTGAACGATTGCAGTGGCCCTGTCCTCGTTCATGCTATGGTTGCCGCCGAGGAGGGAACCGAAGGCACGCCCGCACTGCTCAAGGCAATCACCGTGTAGGCGTGCTTGACGCCGGCCTTGGCTGACGTATCCACGTGCACCATCTGGGGAAGGGGTGCGATGGGCGTATCGTGATAGGACAATCCCTGGAAGAGCGGGCGGCCATACACTGCTTCCGGGGGCTGTGTCGGGAGCCTTGCGATTCCGTGCCCATCCCGAAGCACGATAAACCCGCCGAGCCCGCTGACCATGTCCACTTCTGTGTCCCATTTGATCTCATTGCCGTGATTGGCGTCGGCCTTCACCCGCACATTGACGGGAGCAGGCGGAGTGCTCGTGTCGGCTACGGTTCCACTCCTGACATATTCCATCCAGATCTTTGCGACGAGCGCGTTCGGCAGCCAGACAGCTTTCTTAGGATCACCTTTAAATTCTGCCGCAGGCGCGGCTGTGTCGCTGAAAGGAGTTGCCAGCCATGCGGAACTCAGGTCAACCGGTTTTAGAATTTTGGGCCACTCCGACAAACGCATTTGCAGGCAAGCTTCAAAAAACGGGATCGCGAGATATCGGGAATCCCCGCAGTAGTGGGGTGTACGGGGATCGGGAGCGAGCCCAATGGGGGCTCCCTGGGCGCGATACTCTTCGAAGGTAGCTATAGAGCCGTCCCAGGGACGGTTTCCTCTTTCTCCGACGCCAAAGTTAACCATCGTGGGGATCTCATAGGTTGCCGGCGTAACTGTGGGCTGGATGAACTCATTCCTGGAACGAAACATTGCCGCGGTGCCGGAGCGGAGAAAGGCGGCAAGCACTCGGTCGGGATGGAGCATGCTCATCACGTTGGCCCATATCCCTCCCCCCGAATGCCCCCAGAGGCACCAGGGAACGGAAGCGATTTCACCATGGCCGGATTTCGCCGCAAATTCGTCGAGAGCCCGAAGGAAGACACGGTCAGAACCTTGTCTTGGGTCGAACCACAGTTCTGCGCCTCCGGGAGTCAGGTCGATTGCATCGTTGAGTACGCGGTAGGAAGGCCCAAGAAGCACGCAGTCCCACTTCTTGGCCAGAGCCTGCCAGTGCAAATCGTAAGCGGAAGTTGCTCCGGACTGAGCCGCCGGAATACTCGCTCCATGCTGATGGACGATCACCGCTCGCACGGTCTGGATACCATCGGGGATCCAAAGGGTGTACGTGACGCCAAGCTGCAACTCCCCCGCAGTTGTCGAGGGTGGATAAACAATCTGCAAGTAGCGGCCTGCACCGCTGGATGGCGTGAAAGGTCCCCACGCGTCCTGAACGGGTTGCATTTCGTTGCCAGGGCGGCCCTGCTGGCCAGACTGAGCCTGAGCCGGGACCGCCGCAGATACAAAAGATGAGGAGGCAAAGGCAGCGCCAAATCCAGCTACCCCTTTCACGAAAAGGCGCCGAGCCGGAGACTCCAGCTCAGAAAAAGTTTGAGAGGCTTCGTTCCCGACTTCGGTGATGTTGTTCATGATCTTGTCCTCCAGACAGATTTAGAACCGCAGCCTGAGCTCTGAATTTTGGCAACAATTCCCCTACGTAGCCGCCCCGGTGATAAAGTCCACAACCGGGGCCGGATCCTCCGGTGCGAGCGGATAATGTCCCTCGCCCTTCTTGACGATGACCTGGATTTTGCCGCCAAGTTTCTTGTATCGCTTCTCAACCTCGAGCGTATTGTCCTTGAACCACGGGTCGAGGCTGCCGCAAACGTGAAGAAGCGGCACATTGGCTTTGGCCAGGGGGGCGAGATTATCGAGCGGTTGCGTTTTCGCCAGTGTGCTGCGCATGCGCGGATTCTCAGCGTAGACGCAGGAAACCTTATCAGGATTTTCGATGGCCCATGCGTAGACTTCGCGGGCGCCTCCGCCCGCACCTTCCATCACCGGCTTCTTGGAAAAGCCGTGCCCGGTCAGATATTCATACGCCGTGTCCCAATCTTTCACCAGCGGAGTGTCCACGTTGGTTCCTACGGGACCGGTGACGATGTGAAACCCCTTGGCCAGCAGCGCCTGATCGACCTTCGCGTCACGAAACACAAAGCCCGCGCGGTACACCCAGGGCATCCCCGGCGCCACGGTATTGGGCACGATAACATTGGTGGTCATCGGCGTGCCGCGCACGCTGAATTCGTAGCGGTCGTAGCAGGGAGAAAACAGCGGCCCGCGGCAGGTGATGTAGGTGTCCTCATCCGGGTAATCGCGGTAGAAATTCTCGATGCTGTAGTAGGAGGTCCGCGTAAACGTGTCGCCCGCGAAGGCCGGCGACGGGCCCCTTACCGCCCGTACGCTCTGCTCAATAAAGTCCGCGATAGGCTTGGGATTGCGCAGGCTATGCGGATGATGGGCGTAACCTTCCTTGACCATCATCGAGATGCGTCCGCCAAACTGCTGATAGATGGCCTCGATAGCGGAAGCGTACTCGCCGAAGATCGGATCGATGCTGCCGCAGATTTGAAGAACAGGCACATCGACCCGCGCCAGGTCTCCCAGCCTCTGAAAACCCTCATGCTCCATCCCTGGATTGTCGGCATAGATGCAGGAGACCTTGTCGGGATTGGCGGTGCCCCACCTATATTCGAATATCCCTCCGCGGCTCATGCCGATGAACGCGGGCTTTTTTGAGAATCCGTACTTCCCGGTCAGGAAGGCGTACCAGGCGTCCCACTCCGTTACTGCCCTCCTGGACATTCCAAGCTCATCCATACGCTCATCCATAGTCAATTCCGTTGATGACCTTGGCTTGGGGTCGAGCGAAATGTACGCGATGTGAAAACCGCGTTTGAGCAATTCGACTTCGGCCTGGGGCTGGTGATTCCAGTAAACGCCGCGCCAGGACCATGGGTTGCCGGGAGCCGCTTGCTTGGGCACAACGACAACACACCGTAGCTGTCCTTTATCCGAGTCTCCGAGACTGCCGGACTCTTCGCCGGCCGGCGCCTTGAAAGGCTTGATCGCCAACGTCTGCATATCCATCACGAAGTCGTAACGGTCGAATCCGTGCCAGTCGATCTTGTCGCCCTGGAAGGCCAGGGGGACTTGAAGCGTGGCCTCGGCTCTGCTCGATCCCGCAGGGATTCCGTTATCGGGAGCGGCCGGAACCTGAGCTTCAGCCGTGTTGGTCAAGAGAGGGAAAGCGGCGACTCCCGCTCCCATGGCAGCGATGCCTTTGACGAAGGTGCGGCGCCCTGGGGACGACGGCTCGGTGTTCCTGTCTTTGTTTTGTTGGTCAGATATCTTCTTCATAAGGGCGCTCCTATTCCGATGGGTTGCAGCGAGTCGCGATCCAAGTCGCAGTGAACTCGCCTACGTTCCATCAACATTTCGACCTCCCGCATGGAACAGAAGGTCTCTCTGTTGAGGAACTCCTCGCGCGGTCCGCCATTAGGTTCTCAGCGATGCAGTGGAATCTTTGGATACCGCGGGATGCGATTGCTTCTCGAACTCTCGTATCGGTTCATCCTTCTTTCTCACGGATTCATCCTTTCTTTGAAAAACTGGGCGTTCCATGCGGCTTGTTCGCCTTCACACTGGAACGACCTTCTCCGTGGAGACGGGGTGGACTTGCAGCAGGCGACGGATGTCGGGTGTGCGGGCGAGGGCACGGAGCTTCGGCGAACGTACACCATACTCATACAGAGGAATCTTCCTGAAGCCTAGCTTGATTGCCGGTGAGTCGGAGTGCAGGGTGAAGTCGCCACGCTCCAAATCAAGGAAACCTGCGTCGGCCTCAAGCGAATGAGCGTCCTGGCCGGAAAGTTTTTGCAGGCTGACTGCCGGCTGAGGTTGGAGCATGCCAGAGTGATGCAGCAGGTTGAAATCGACCTCTTTTCCCCAGCCTGCCGGGCGTATCGGACGGTAGGGAAGAAAGACGATATTACGGCGCACGACATCTTCACTATCCGCGGGCCAGACATGCGGATGAAGCGTATTTTGGGCCATGATGTTGTTCTCGACAACGCGAAGAAACCCTTCGCGAAGCTTGATGCCACCGCACAGACAGACATTTTCAACAATATGAAAATTGGTTGAGCCGTCGTCGAGGTCAATGTCCCAACCATGCTCGCAAGCCCATCGGTTGCGGATGAGGGTGTTGGGAAGCATGACATCGAGCGTAGGCAGTGCGCGGAATTTCGGATCGAGCAGCAATTTGTCGGGGTCGGCGCCTTCTAGTTCCCACCAGCGGTCACGGCCCCAGGAGTTGAAGGCGCCGTGATCGGCGGTTTCGAGCACAGTATCGAAGACATCGCAGTATTCGATGATGTGGCCACCCCAGGTGCCGTCGCCGATGTTGATGCCGGCGCGGGGCACGCCATATAGAGAACAGTGGCTGACTGTGATGGACTGCGACATGGAAATCTCGACGGGGGCGGACTGCTTTTCAACGCGGCCAGTGGCAACGACGAGCGTATCTTCAACAGAGCAGTCTTTTGCGTAGGCTTCGCTGCGGGGGCCTGGCGTGAGATCGATTGTGTCGAATGAGAGCTTCTGAGGCCAGGTGACGGCGTTTCGTACGGCCTCTTGCCGACCCACGAAGCACACACCGCTTGCACCCGCTTCCTCGATCCGGCAGCCGCGGACATGCACGCGCCGGTTATAGCCGCTCATGAATATTGCATTGCCACCGAGCTGATCGAAGAAGCAGTCGTCAATCACGAGGTCTTCTGCGCCTTCAACGTAGATGGCACCGCCGCGATAGATGCACCAGTCACTGCGCAGTAAGGGTTCCCGGGTCTCCATGAAAGTGCGCAATGTATGACGAAAAGTCAGGCCGGCCAGCGTGAGGTTGCGTATGTGAGGCGGAGAGGCGCCGCCGACGGTAACGAGATTCGTGAGGCGGACAATGTCGACTGTGGCTTTGTCCAGATCCATGCCCGCCGGTGGATAGAAGTAGAGTGTTGAGGACTGCTCGTCCAGGAACCACTCGCCGGGCGCGTCGAGTTCTTCAAAAATATTCTCGACGAATTGATACTCCTTGTGCATCGGCTGATTGCCCGCGCTGATCTGCCAGCCGCCTTCGGATTGGAGGGTGTTGTCCGCATTCTTTCCGGTGATGCGATAGTGCAGGCTGCCCCACAGCGAGCGTTGTAAACCATGAATATACCCACCCGCAGGATTGTTCCAGCGCGCAACTCGATCGGGGCTGACAGCATCGGCAGCGAAGCCGTTGAGATACCGAGCATTTGGATCGAAATTGGGATAGCGTGCCAAAACCTGACGCCGATTGTTGATGAAGAGCTGGTCAGTGGTGGTGCCTGGTGGAACGGTGGCTTGGAAGATCCCCTCCCGGTAAGGTCGCCAGGCAAGCCGAAGACGCGTGCCGCCACTGAGAATCGCCTCCTCTTGCGCGTAGTTGGCAATGCGGAGGGGAGCGTTTGCGGCCGTGATGTGAAGCGGCTGCGTGAGTTCGTAAGTCCCTGCTCGCAGTAAGATAGTGGACCTTCCACGCGAGCGGCTTAGTGCAAGTGCGCGATCCAGAGTACGAATTGGATGGGCAAGGCTTCCGGGCGCATCATCGGCTCCACTGGGACTGACAATGATGGAGTCCCGGGTTGACAAAGTCTCGGCAGGGAGAACTGGTAACGCAAGTGCAAAGGCGGTTGCGCCAGCACCTGGCAATGAAGGTACGGCGGTCGAATTGGCCTGGGAACTCATTCATCGCAATTTCCGTCAGCGGACACTGGGATCCCGCTTCCCGAGTTGGTAATAGGCCTCACTACCTTGAAGGGCATCTGGGCAATGCGTTCCTCGGAGCTACAAAGCGGTAAGCCGTATATTTGACTTCACTCCAGCTCGCTAAAAACCGGATACCTTCTGCTGAATGAAGAGCAAAGACCATCGTTCCCGATCGTCAAGGTTTTCGGCTACAGCGGTTTCGCAATTGGTGTAGACCGAAGCCACGTCGCCCTTCGTGGTTTCTCCCAAGGAAAACCACTCCTCGCGACCCTTATGAGACCACAGTAATTGCGAAACCGCTCTAAGAGCTGTCCTATTGGGAGTTGCCCAAAGCTTGCCTCCTCTGTTGTTCAACAATTTGCAGGGCTGTCTTAACATCCGGATCATCCGGTATTAGCGATTCTGAGATCTTCAGTTCTCGCTCACCTGCGTCCAATTGACCTGCATGGCAGTATGCCAATCCAAGATTCTTCTCCAGGGCGCCAAGGAGTTTGCATCTTCCGCACAGAACGATTGCATTCGTTAGGTCGCCTATTGCCCCTTTGTAGTTTGCCTCGTACATTTTCGCGTTAGCTTGAGTTCCGAGCAGCTTTATTCGATCGATAGTTCGTTGGTCGCTTCCCAACTCTTGAGCGCGCTCCATGAGTTGCTTGGATTCAGCTGGATTAGTCTGTCTCAGCGCGCGCGCAAGGGAATAGATCGCGTCGGAATCTTGCGGGTTGAGCGCGATAGCCCGCCTCCAAGCCGCGACCGCCTCAGATTCCCGGTGTTCCTCGTCCAGTACATGGCCGAGCTGATCAAATGCCGTTGCCTGATCAGGGCGCAATCTGACGTAGCGTTTGAGCAAGTTTCCCTGTATCTCCGTGTTACCTTCATCACCTTCCAAAGCGGCCCAGTAATGTAGGGCTTCGGCATACTCCGGAGCAATGTCCAGCGTCTTCCGAAACTCGTCTCTCGCCCCTTCATGCTTTCCTAGATCGCTTAACAGGCGACCTCGCAGAAAATGTGCGCTTGCCGACCCTGGCGCTAACTGAGTCGCGAGCGAACTCTCTTTGAGTGCATCTGCCAGGTCGGACCGATCGCCAAGTGCTATAGCAAGATTTTCATGAGCATCGGCCGAACGCGGATCAAGCTCAATGACCTTGCGAAACGTCTCGATCGATTCGGGCAACTTTCCTAACTGTTCTTGTACTTCCCCCAGGGCCGTGAGAGCTCGAGCGTCGTTTGGATGGAGGGCTACCGCCTGCTCAAACGCCTCTTCGGCATTCTTGAAGTCCCCCTTCTGGGCCAGGGCAATCCCCCTTTGCAACTCTGGACCGGATGACAGGTCATCCCTCTGCTGGCGCGTCTCTTGGGAGCGTGATAGAGAGCCAGAAAATAGAGCGAGGATCAGACTGGCCAAGAGACAGTAACGGCCAGCGTATGCACCTATTGACTGACCTCGACTATGGAGCACCACTTGAAGACTCCGCTCTTCACATGAAAACGACTCGCTTCTAAAGCGTTTTCGCAATTACTGTGGCCTGATAAAGATCGCGAGGAGTGGTTTTCCTTGGGAGAAAACCACGAAAAGGTCCTTGGCTTCGGTCTAGACCAATTGCGAAACCGCTGTAGCGCGTTCATTCAACTCTCACAAATAAATTTCTCTCCGACGATACATGAGCGGATTGGCAGAAGCGAACAAGAACAATCGAAAGAGGAACCGGGCCCGCGGTGGCGGTCCCGGTTCATTGGATTCAGGCGATGTTACCTAGAAGACGATTTTCGCCGACAATTGCACTTGGCGGGCGCTGTCGTAGCCAGTAGAGCCGCTGTTGTTGATAGTAGAAGTGACCACACCAAAGTTGGCGCAATTCTGGCACTGACTCGGGACACCCCATACTGGATGGTTGAAGGCATTGAGTGCGTCCACCCGCAGTTGCAACTGCAGAGACTCACGCAATGGGAAGATCCGAAAAACTGAAGCGTCGAAGGCCTTGTAGGGGTCGGTACGCAACGAATTTCTCGGAGTGTCCCCGAATGTATACTGAGCCGGCGTAACAAAGGCAGCGGGATTAATCCACTGGGCCGGCGTTGGATGCGGAAGCTTGGGATTGCCTACTAGATTCGGGCGTTCGTAACCTGGGCCGGTATCGTTAAAATTGCCCGTGTTGGCAATGTCGCCCGCGTCTTCGACAGTGTACGGGCGGCCGGACTCCAAGGTGACAATTCCGGTAATCTGCCAATTGCCCAGCGCGTAGTCCGATATCCGGTTGCCAGTCGAGAAACTGCCCTTTCCGATGGGAACCGCCCACACCCAGCCAGCGGTAAACACCTGCGGCAGATCGTAGCCGGACACACTTCGATCAGCCTTGGGATCGTAGGGATTCTGGATGCTGGTGGTACCAATCCCATACCATCCATCCGTTCCGAAGTTGATACCTTTCGACCACGTATAAGAAACCAGGTAGCTCAGGCCGGTAACGCGGTTTCTACCCTGCAATGAGGTCTCCAATGCGTTGTAATTGAGCTGCCCTATCGGCTGATCGAAGAAGGACTGTGGCATGTAAGGGAAGGGCGTGCGCGGGGCGACAGGACCGGGGCCTGGAGTCATTGCAGTGTTTGCCACTGGGCAATAATCTATTTTCCGGCCCAGGGAACCGACATAATTGATGGTCCAGACGCCAGTGCCTCGGACCTCCTGCTGAATGCCGAACGTCCATTGATCCGAATAGGCATTCCTGAACTGCTGAGGGGTGGTCCACCCAATGGCTTGGAACGGAGTAGGAGCGGGGTAGCTACCGTTGAAAGCTGCCAGCGGATTCTGGGCGGTGATGACGGTGGATGGAGTCAACCCGGGCTGGTTGTTCAGGTTTGTTACAAGGGCGCCGGTTCCGAAGAGCCAGCTGTTCTCATTCTGGGCGGATTGTTCGACAGCCGCCCAGTTATCATATGTGCGGCCATAGCCGCCATGCACAACCGTGCCTGGACGAAAGGTGTATGAAGCGCCGACCCTTGGCTGAATGTTGGTAAAGTCAGAAAAGAAGAGCTTGGGCTGGCTGGAAACGACCACGTGGGCCGGCAAAGCTCCACCGGGCAAGCAGGGTGCAAACTGCGTCGCACTGCACGCCGGCGGCTGCTTCTGAATGATATCTACGCCGCGGTTGAAGTCGAAGATGTCGTAGTAATCGCCCAAAATGTTATTTGTTACGGGTATGATTGAGACATCGTAACGCAGGCCAACGTTGATGGTCAGATTGCTGCGAATCCTCCACTGATCCTGACCATAGATACCATCCTCCCAACCTCCGGATTCCCAATAGTCCGTGTTGGTCCGGCTAGCGCCTTGGGGCAGACCCAACAGGTAGGACGCCAACTCATCGCCGCCGGTAGAGCCGTTGGAGGTTTGAAAAGTCGAAAAATTAAGGTTGGAATTGCCTCCCGCGGTCCTGCCCAGATTGTTGGTGTCGATGTTACCTCCAATGTAGAGGGTATGCCGCCCGATGGTCTTTTGATAATCTGCCTTGTATTCCCAAATTCCCGAGAGGCCTCCTGCGGTCTCACTCCCTTCGCCGGCACCCCCCGAATAGAGATAGTGCCCAAGGTTTAAGCTGGGAATGTAACATCCTGAGCGGCCATAGGGGTAACTGCACGCAAAGCTCGATGCAAAGCCGGCCGCAGTGGCAATTGCATTGCCACTGCCGGCCGTGCCATAGGTAGTGTTGTGAAATTGTGTGCCAATATTTTGGCCAATTCCCACCGTGAGGATCGAAGTTGGACCGAAGGTGTGGATCCACTGAGCACCGAAGTTGTGCGCGGTAAAGCTCGTAACAGTCGCAAGGTTCGGGAAGCCTCCGAAAGATCCAATGGGGTTATTCTGGTGCAAGAAATGTGCCCAAACCAAATCTTTCTTGGTCAGATATTCGTCTCCACGAATGTCGTACTGGTCCGAGGTATGGGAGTTCGGCGTCGTGTTTTCATAGTTATAGACACCTCCCACATAACTGCCGTTAGGGGCCGGAATGAGTGTTTTCAACAACGTCACCAAGTTCGGGTCGATCATGCCGGCAGGAATTTGATTGTTTGGGAAAGGAGCCCGGTTGGCAGTGAAGGGGTTATAGAGCTGGATTCCCTGGTTCAGCAAGGCACTGAAGTCCCCGGAGTACTGCTGCGTTGTGGGAACCAACTGGAGATTGGCGGCTCCGATCGACTGCCTGAAGCCTTCATAGCTTGCATAGAAGAAGGATCGATCCTTGCCGTTGTAGTGGGGCAACAACACTGGCCCGCCGATATTCGCGCCAAACTGGTTTTGATGCAAGTCCTGCAAGATTCCGCTCGGAGGCTGCGCGGCATCGAGGAATCCGCTGCCGCGCCAGAACTCCCAGGCACCTCCGTGAAACTGGTTGGTACCCGATTTGGTGACGAGATTGATGGTTCCACCCAAGCCTCCTCCAAATTGGGCGGAGTCATAGTGGGTCAACACTTTCATTTCCAGAACGTCATCGGGAATCACTGTGATGATTTCACTGCCGGAAACTGCTTCATTATTGTTCACGCCATCCAGGAGGTATATGTTGCTGCGGTTGTTCTGACCCTGAATTGAGGGGGAGATGAGGGCGCCGACGGCATTTGTGCGACCACCGGTCTGGTCGTTGTTGATTGGCGTTACGCCTGTTTGGAGTGTCAGCAGATTGCTGATGTTTCTCCCAGCAAGGGGCAGGTCAGTGACGGCTTTAGACTCCAAGTCCACCCCGACGGAAGACGACGACGTATCCAACGTTACTGTTTGCGCGGAAACCGAAACAGTCTCGGTTGACGATCCAGGCTTAAGCAAAAAGTCAAACGTGGCGCTTTGGCTAACGTCGAGTTGGACCCCCACTTGCGAAGCCGATGAGAACCCTTGCGAACTGGCAGTGATTGTATAGACCCCCGGGGGTATGTGGCTCAGGATGTAAAGGCCGGTGGAATTGGTGACGGTTTGCCGAACCAATCCCGTGTCACGGTTAAGAATCTGGACCGTTGCATTGGCTATCACGGCGCCGCTTTGGTCATGAACGGTTCCGCTGACCTGTGCCGAATCGTACTGCGCCAGCAGCGGTGTGCTGGCAACCAGGCCGATTAGGAAGAGGATAAGGGCGCAGACAAAACCGCCCCACCTTTTCAAGGGTCTCTCACCCACGCCCTCGATGAAGGAGTCGATTGCTAGGATTTGGCTCTTCACTGTTGACCTCCCGAAAGATGATCGCCCGCGGAGCTCAACGCTCTTAAGACGAGTAGCGGTGAATGCCGACGTCACTCAGGCCGATGTGTAACTGAAGAAGAGGGTCGTTCGTGGCCGGAAACATCGACGGTTTCGTGACTTTTATACATAAAAATATGTGTTTACTTATCAAACCGGTCCCTTATAGAATTCCCGTGCGACGCCTGTCAAGCATTTTTATTGTGAAGTCCGCTACAGGAGGGAGGGTGGCAGCCAGGGCTTGCGACGAATTTTTTGTCAGAGATCGACGTGATCGATAGGGTCAACAAAGTATTTTCGGAATGAGTACACGCTCAGGGCTCTGCGTGGAACTGGCTCTTGCCCCATGTGGCAAATCGCAAGGTCGTTCCGAACTTCTTGAGCCGCACGGCGGGAAAAGCACGCGTGGATGTATCCAAGCATGCTGGATACCTCCTCGGGTGAGTATTTCCGGTAAACCTTGTTAGGACTATATGATTAAGGAACACTGCCGTGTGCGGCTAGGTGCGTTCTTTGTGGTGTCATGTTCAATCCTCGACGCAGATGCCAAGAACCTGAGACGCAAAAAGCATGAGCATGAAGCCAAAAAAACCTACCCCACGATATCCGACTCCTGCCCTCGAGAAGGGCCTAGACATCCTAGAGCTGTTTGCCCGTGAACCAAATGGACTCACGAAGAGCGATGTCGCCCGCAAGCTCGGCCGCACGATGTCGGAGATCTTTCGGATGATGTCGTGCCTGGAAGACCGCGGTTATATTTCCCAGTCAGAAGATGGCGAATGCTTCCGCTTGACTTTGCGTCTGTTTGAGCTGGCGCAAGAATATCCTCCGACCAAACGCTTGATTTCCGAAGCGCTGCCTATTATGCAGCAGGTTGCGCATCAACTTAACCAATCCAGCCACCTGGGCGTGCTTGACGGTCACTATGTAGTGATCATCGCCCAGGTCGATTCACCGCTCAGCACCGGTTTTTATGTTAAGACCGGAGGGATTGGCGATCTCATGCATTCCGCAACAGGGCATGTGATTCTGGCGCATCAAGCTCCCGAAGCCGCCTCTCGGGCGATTCAGCTTTGGTGTAAACAAAACAAAACGCGCCCTCCACGCGATTTTGACGCGCATCTGACTGAGATCAAGCGGCGTGGACATGAGGAAAGAGCGAGCTACGAGGTGGAGGGCGTGATCAACATTTCGTTTCCTATCCTGGATGATCGTGGCTACGCCATCGCTGCTCTCAGCGTTCCATTCCTGCAAAGAATCGGCGATCAAACCAACCCGGCCACGGTGAGGCGCGTCCTGAAAAAAGCCAGTTCTCTGCTTTCGGAAGCTATGGGTGGTGCCGGCATGCAAGAGAGTTATGAGCCGGGGACGCAGTGAACTGAGCCCACGGTGGTATTTATCGAACACCACATCGTTCAGCAGTGTTTCAAAAGGCGCATACACTTTGTAACGTTCGCTCCATCCCTGCATGTCCATAATGACCCGGTGTCTCGAAATGGAGACGCTTCTTGCCGGGCAGATGTAGGTACGGCCCCCAAGTACTTGCGGGCCGTACTCGACCATGATGTCCGATCGATCCAGCGGCAGTCTTGGTTCGAGGTCCGCTTCAAGAGTCAGACGAAGAATCGCTCCGCTCGCCGGATCGATGGCAAACTCCCCGTGAAACGGTTCGTACCCTTTAGAACGGGCCACGCTGTCGTGGATGGTGAGATAGTCGGAGGCGGTAAAGTATAGATTTTTCTCTCGAGTCGTCCTGTAACATCAAGCCTGATGGTCCCCTGGGTCGGATCGTACATCGGAGACATCGGAGCTGGCTCATAATCACCCAGCCCAGGGATCTCCAGCTGCGTTTGCTGTGCGGACGCGAGGGCCGGCAGGTACAAGAGGAGCAGTGCGCAAATAAGAAGTCGCGGGTTTCAACCGAATAGTCCTTGGCTTCTACGCAGGGAGTATACCGCTGTGCCAAATCCTCATGCAGCGGGAAGATGCGCTAAGTTCTTGGAGTCGAGCTGCCGATGCGGGCTGCTCTAGGATGTGTTAGATTGGCAGGCCGTTCTACGTCCTGCCTGACAACGGCAACACTCCGCCCTGGCGACAAGAACCGACAAACTGGTGGGTCGCGACCGATGAACGCGTATCGTACGGCGAAGTGATTACCTTGGGACTCTAGGATCAGTCTCTACCCAATCCCAGACCCATGATCTCGACTGGTGGCAGTTCCTCAAAGTTGAGCACGGCTGACTCTGCTTGAAGCGTGTTCCAAACCCAGAGCGCTAAGGCCACGACGCTCACGACACTTAGGGCGAGGAAGTATTTGAGCGGATCTTCCAACGCGCTCTGTTCAAACCGTGCACTTTTCTCGGTAAGGGGTATGAGGAGTAGCAGGTAGGCCCAGAAAGCGAACTGGACGTTGGCTTTACCAGGAAGAAAGGAGCAGGTAAAGGGAATCTTGTGAAATCTCAGCAGACAGAGTTCGGTGAACAAGACCCCGAGAAGCCCAAGCACGGCAAGGTGGCCGGCCACCTGCAGCCATGGCTGGAATGGCAGCGAGAAGGTGGCTGAGCCAATCAGAATCGGGGCGGCGGCGAGCACAAGCAGAGAGCGCCGAGTCGTCGCGATGTAGTCCCGCGAACGATGAACCTGTGTGATGCGCAGAATCCAGTTGGCGGGCAACGAGACCGGTAGGGAAAACGCGACGCGGATTCCTACGACGGCGAAGCTCATCATGACAATGGTTGAGATAAGGAAGCGAAGGCTTGCCGGATGAAGTGATGGCCTCACTAGATCCTGTTGGGCTGCGGGGATATTCAGACAGGAGAGTGCGACGGCGAATCCTACTCCCAGATAAAAGGCAACCACCATCCGATGCTGGCGGCTCCGCACCAGGGACCGAAAACTAAACATTAGCATGGCCGTTTGCAACGCGCTGCCGAGGCTCGGCGACCAATGCCATCCCTTAGCCCGGGGCATGATATCGGGTTCCTCCACGATCTTGCGCATAGTACGGAAATAGCAGAGCAGCAGTGCTGAGACGGCTCCTGATAGCGACAGGGCGAGGCCGATCCAAGCTCGTCGAGCCAAGAGAGTAAAGCCCGGATGCATGGAACTGTTCAATTGATTGAAGAGCGCCAGGAACCAATAGGAGGGCAACCAGGCGAAAACCCGTTGATTTTCCGGATGGGTGATAGCCGCCGGCGTTACCAGGCCTGGCTGAAGAAAATATACGCCGAGGAAAAGACAGAAGGCCGCAAGTTGCAGAAACGCGGACAGACGCAGAAACCAGCGACGGGGCAGCAACTGTGCAGCGATCCCCTGCACGGTAAGCACAGAGCAGAAGAGGAATGCGCCGGACGCGAATATCGTGCACCAATACGCCGCGAACGACCTGACGATGCCGGCCAGGCCGCCATGCGCAAAGACGAACGGCCAGGTAATGCCGGAGACAACATTCAGAGCAAGGATACAGAGACCAAGCACCGTACCCGACGCCGCAACTTTGGCTAGGAAGAGTGTACGCGCGCGGACTGGTAATTGGGCAAGCACCATGACGTCTCGCCGTTCGGGGAAGGTCGCGTCCCAACTGAGCACGGCGAAGAGCCCTACCGCTAACATCGTCGTCGCGATGAGACGGTGCTCCACCGTCCAGCAGGTAGCCACGCGTGCCACATCCGGCATCCGATCCACGTTTGCAACCAAGGCGACCCCTCCCTGGATAATGCTGATCATGGCAAGGACCGCAGCGAATTGGCCTAGGAGCTTGAGGACGTCGGCTTGCACCGAGAGAGCCTCAAGGTCGATGACGCGCATGAGGAACTGGCGATACAGGACACGGAGTTGAAGCCGCGCTGACTCGGAACGATCAAGCATGGATGAGGTCCGCGATCTGATCGTGCCATCGACACGCTGTCTTGCTCGACGGCGAGTTGCGAAAAGATTTCTTCCAGTGTGGGTAAGGACATCAATGTGCGTAGATGCTCGATGGAGTCGTCGGCTACGATCTGGCCACGGTGGAGGATGACGATGCGTGAGCAGATACGCTCGACTGTTTCAAGTTCGTGCGAGCTGAAGAGCACCGCTTTACCCCGCGCAGCCAGCTCCTGAATGAGGCTGCGCAGGATCAGCGCGGAGCCGACGTCGAGGCCGGAGAAGGGCTCATCCAGCAGCAGGAGATCGGGGTTGTGCATGAGCGCCGCAGCGAGCAGGACTTTCTGGCGCATGCCCTTCGAGTAGCCCGAGATGGAGGCGTGGCGGTCATCGTGGAGTGAGAACAATTGGAGCAGGCCATCGATGCGCTCGTGCGGCCAGCTTTGCCGGAAGGCTGCGGAGCTGCGCGACCATCGTCAGGTATTCTGCGCCGGAGAGATGAGTGTAGAGGTGCGGCTCCTCCGGGACGTACCCCATGCGATGTTTGTAAGCGATCAGATCCTGCTGGATGCTTTGGCCTTGAAAGAGGATCTCTCCCGACGTCACGCCGATAAGGCCGGTGATCAACTTCATGGTGGTGGACTTGCCCGAGCCATTTGGGCCGAGGTAGCCGGTGACCTCACCGGCCCGGGCGGAGAAGCTCACATTGTCAACGGCGGGAATGCCGGAGAAACGTTTTGAGACGCTGCGGAGTTCGAGCATGAGCCCTCGGCAAGGCCTGTTACTACATATGTAGCTCTAAACCTGATCTACATATGTAGCAACCTGCCTCCACTCTTGTCAATAGGCCTTCTACATATGTAGGATATTTGGCATGCCGGAAGAATTAGGCCTCTCCTATGCCGTAGCCATGGTCCTGCAATCGATTGCTCTTGGCCACGTGTACGGTTATAGGGTGATGGTGGTCACGGGGCTTCCGAGCGGCACGGTCTACCCGGCTTTGGGGCGCCTGGAGCGGGATGACTTGATTCTGTCTCGCTGGGAAAAGCAAGCCAAGGCGGAAGCGGCGCAACGTCCCCCGCGGAAATACTACAAGGTCACGCGCGCGGGAAACGCAATGTTAAAGACGGCGAGAGAACGATACCCGCTATTGGCGAAATTCGCGATAGCTGCCGAAGAAGAGCACGTATGAATAGCGATGCTCCCGGCGTGTCAGCCTGCGCGCAGCATATCGTCATTGAATGCATTTCACTTGTTGTTCCTGGACCTGGCCGCAAGGATTGGGTTTTTAAGTGGAAGTCAGAACTTTGGTATGTACGCCGCGAAGCGCCGGCCAGCAAGGATGTCTGGAGGTTCTGCCTGGGGGCTTTTGGCGATGCTCTCTGGATGAGACGATACTCACCCAGAGAGAGTGCGCATCTCAACCTCGACTCCCCTTTGAACTGCGTAATGTTTCTGATTTCGCTGGCTCTACTTTTTCTGCTGGTAGCTCTTCTCTTGCCGGGCGCTCGCAATGTTTTACTGTTGAGTTTGCACACGGAATCGAGCTTCTACTGGCTTCACTCCTGGGCCGGCGTCTCTGAGTCTCCACCAAATCCTATCGACCAACAAATCGTCCTCTTCCGGCTCAACTTCGTCTTCGCCTGCTTGATCCTTCCAGCAGTCACAACTCTGCGTCTCGGTAGTGGAGGCGGGCCGAGGAACCTTCGTTCTTGTTTGGCTAGAAGCCGCTGGCTCGTATTCTTTCTTCTGAAAGTCATCTTGATCTTGCCGCCGGTCTACTTCGCGGCACTCGATCTCGGACATCTGTTCCCAACGAGCGGCAGCGTTTTCATTCAGGCGATGGCATCTCTTGTTGGCTTTTTGCTCTCGTTGCGCTGGGCCTTCAACGATCAAAGAAACCGCTGTCCAACTTGTCTCTGCCGTTTGAGCTGGCCCGTTCGCATCGGTCGCCCATCGTGGACTCTCTTGGACTGGAACCTCACTGAATACATGTGTCCCAAAGGACATGGCGTTCTTCACGTTCCAGCAGAGTCGGTAGCTGGATCGCCGATCCAACGTTGGATTCCAATGAATTCACTTTGATGATATGTTCCCCCCTTGCCAAGGCGCTCAGGGAGATGCCGACGGCCATCAGGGCAAGATCTTTCGCAAGTAGTTATAGCTGGCGCGAACGCTCTCGATGGGCGGCCCGTCGATACGGTCCTGCTCGATGAAGTAATGTTCGATGCGGAGCTTCCTGGCTGCAGCCAGGATATGCGGCCAATCGATAGAGCCGGCGCCGACTTCTGTGAAGTGTGCCGAGTTCTGGCTCATGTCATTCGACGACGGAAAGCCGGGCTTGCGATCCTTAATGTGCAGCATGCGGACGCGCCTGCCGAGCCGGTTCAGCATCTCGACCGGATCCAGCCCGGCCTGCGTGATCCAATAGCAGTCCAATTCAAAGTAGACCAGCTTCGGATCAGTCTCCTTTATTAGGATGTCGTAACCGGTTGTTCCGTCGAACTGGCGAAACTCATAGTCGTGATTGTGAAAGGCGAAGCGCAAGCCCATGTCGCGGGCGCGCTGGCCCCACTCGTTGAACTGGTGGGCTGCCGTATGGAAGCCTTCGGCCGAGGTCCACTGCGACTTGGGAAGCATGGGACAAACGACCCACTGGATGCCGGAAGCCTTCGCGTAGTCCCATTGGTTGGGAAGGTCAGTGTATTCAAAATGGCCGCTCGGAGCCTTTAGGCCGCTATCCGCGACGACCTTGCGCAATTGTTCTACTGGAAGTGTGTAGGCCACGGGCGTGAGCTCAACTTCCTGGTAGCCGATGGCATGGATCTGGCTAAGAGTGCCTGCAAGATCCGACTTGGCCATCCGGTTCAGGGTAGAGAGTTGCAGACCAATAGGAATGTGCGTTTGCGCCCACAGAGGACGCGCCAATCCTGGCAAAGCTGCTGCGGAGAGTGCAAGGAAGTTACGCCGGGTAAGCATGACCGCTTCATCCTAATCTGTCTGACAGGATTAGCAAAGAACGCAGTCAAGCTCCGCTCTTACAGCTTCAGGCTGCGCGGAACCTTACCCGGCGAGTGAACAACTGAATGACCAGCAACAAAAACAACTGCGCGGTAATGGCTCCGCATAGATCGATGCAGACGTCTTTGGGCGAACTCGTCCGGCTGGGCAGGAAGCTTTGATGGTACTCATCCAAAATGGCGATGATCAGAGTGCAGACCACCGCCAGAACGGAAGCTCGCCGCCACAGGGTCCAGTGCTTGACCGCCATGCGGAGAAGCGTCTGTCGCCAGCTATAGAAGAAAGCCATGCTGACCACTCCGTAGCCTACGAAATGACCCGTCTTGCGGATGAGATGATGCACCTCGGCCCAATGCACCGTGCTGATCGGGCCAAAGAACCGAACCCAATAGGGGTAAAGCCATTCGCTCGTGTTGTTCGCCGACATCGTGGCCGTGGACTCGAGGACGATCATGAGAACGCTGAGGGCGGCCGGTACCCAATCCAAGATTGCTCTCAGCCTGGAGGATTTGAATGAGCCCATGGCTCCCATTATAGAGGCTCACTTGCGGACGGATCGACGCGTGACCGCCCGCTTGACCAAGGCTGAAGCTAACTGAATACGGGCTCCACCCGCGGTCTTAGCGAGAGAAAAGCGCGTCGCAGGCTGCGCGCAGCCACAAGGAGATGGCCTTCGCGCCTGGATCAGGATAGCCAAGCACTCTAGCACCAAGGTAACTTGACCGGCCCAACTTAGGTATGCATCTGGGCCGTGGCTTCGGCGCCGCGCTCCCCCGCTTCGACCGCGGCGAGAACCGCATCTCGCGTTGCTTTGAGACCTACAGCCTGCTGCAATGTCCTCACGAATGGATCGAGCGCATCCAGCATGGTGCGGTCGCCTGGCTTTGCGCCACCTAATTCACTGATGGCCCGGCACCCCTGATCGAGCGCTTCTGCCCACTGCGCCAAACCAGTTGCGCCGCTTGCCTCGAGAACACTGCCGCAACGCAGAAATAACACCCCGTAGAGCGGCCCTGATGATCCACCCAACGCACGCCGGAGCGTATGGCCGAGCGCTTTGAGCGTAGCGGGAGCATTGTCCAAAGGATAGGACGCGACTGCATCTTGAACAGCCTTTGCCGCACGCGCCATGCTGACGCCCAGGTCGCCGTCGCCGGTAACACGGTCCATCTCCGTCAGCTCATTTTCGGCGGCCAACAAAGCCTGGCATGCAGCCTCAATGGCTTGCTTGGTTTTTCTGCCGGCCTCCGTTTGCGCGCCGCTGCCGGAACTCACCGCTGTGCTCACCTCCACAGCAATCTTCCGGGCTGGATTGCCCGGACGCTGTTTGGCTGCATTCGGCCACGCAGGAGCCGTGGTCGGTGCGTCGAGCCAACGCAGCCGATCCTCGTTCAGGCCCAGAACAGAGATTGAGATCCCCGCCATATCGAGAGAAGAAAGAAATGTTCCGGCATAGATTCGCTCTACCGTAACTCCCTTGCCCGCAAGAAAGCTCGCTGCGTGGCGGGCCACGATGGCGAGTTCCATTTCGGTAGTTGCTCCCAGGTTGTTCACCATCACGGCCACGCGCCGCTCATCTCCAAAGCTTCCCTGCTGCAGAATTTCGGTCAGCAACGTTTCGGTCACCTGGTTGGCGGCCTGCAACTCCGTGCGTCGTACACCGGGTTCTCCATGAATGCCGAGACCCAGTTCCATCTCATGTTCGCCAAGCTCGAAGCTGGGCTTGCCGACCGCGGGCGAGGTTCCGGCAGAAAACGAGACCCCCATGGTGGCCAGGGAGGCAATAGCCGCCTTACCGATCGCTGCCAGTTCGGCGAGGCTCTTGCCCTCGGCAGCGGCCGCCCCCACCAGCTTGTGAATGAAAACCGTGCCCGCGAGACCACGCGCACCGGTGGCTTGCCCCGTACCTTTCAGGGCGACGTCATCATCCACGATGACCATTTCGACCGGGATGCCTTGGGCACGCGCCATCTCCGCGGCTAATCCAAAGTTCAGCCGGTCGCCGGTGTAGTTCTTGACCACCAGCAATGCTCCTGGCTTTGCGGCCACAGTCTGGATGGCGGCGAAAACGGTGTCGCTGCTGGGCGAAGTAAAGACCTCTCCGGCCACCGCGGCGCTTAGCATGCCCGATCCTATATAACCTGCATGCGCCGGCTCATGGCCGCTCCCTCCGCCCGAGAGTATGGCAACTTGCTGATTACGAACCTGCTCCGCATCTGACCGGATCGAGGGCCTTGTGTCCCGGGAGGCGGACGGAGCCCGGGTGCAGCACGGCCAGACCTTGCAGCATTTCTTCGACGACGTCTTCGGGGCGGTTAATAAACTTTTTCATGATGCGGCCAATCTACAGCGTCTCCCCGCAGACGAAAAGCCGCTGCCCGGAAATCGCTGGGTGAACATGGTAAGATTTCTCCCATTGGAGGAAGACCAATGGCTCACTACTCCAGACGTCAATTCATCAAGACCGGGCTCGCCGCGGGTGCACTGGCAACCGCCGGAAACCTGCCGCTAAAAGCGGCCCCCCAGAAAGCAACGGACCTGGTAACGCTGGGCAACTCCGGCGTGAAGGTCACGAGGCTTGCCTTCGGCACCGGGACCATGTCCGGACAAGTCCAGCGAGACCTGGGACAGGAGCAGTTTACGCGCCTGGTGCGTTACGCACACGAGCGCGGCATCCGCTTCTTCGAGACGGCCGAGTCATATGGCGGGATGCACCAGATGCTCGGCATCGCATTGAAGGGCGTTCCCCGCGATAGTTATCAGCTCATGACCAAGATGACGACCCACAATGGCGTAGATCCGCAGGCCAAGATCGACGAGCTGCGCCGGCTGGCGAATACGGAATATTTCGACATCGCATTGCTGCACTGGCAACATACTGCGTCGTGGCCAACCGACACCCTGCGCTGGCAGGACGGGATTTCTGAGGCGCAGTCGAAGAAGGTTGTGCTGGCACGCGGCGCGTCGGTGCACGGGCTGCCGGCGTTGCGCAAGACCCCCGATACCAGGTGGTTGGAAGTTGCCATGATCCGGATGAACCATAAGGGCGTGCGCATGGACGCCGAGGATTACGACACCAACGGCCTGGGGAACGTTAACGAAGTCGTGGAGCATGTGAAGCAGGTCCGTAAAGAAGGCATGGGCGTGATCAGCATGAAACTGGTAGGCGAGGGCGCGTTTACCGCTCGTGAAGACCGCCAGGCAGCGATGAAGTTCGCCTTCCGGAACGCCGGTGTCAATGCCGTTACAGTCGGCTACAAGAACACGGCCGAGGTCGATGAGGCTATCGAGAATCTGAATTTGGCGCTGGCGTAGGAATCGTCGTCCCACTGTTCTTGAACCGGTAAGAGGAGAGCGGCGGATGAGGCTGATTCTGGCGTTCACCCTCGTGCTGGCGGCCACTGTTGCAGCTGGCGCTACGATCCCTCAACCCTCCCCTCAATCCTCCCCCAACCCTCGATGACCGCTACTCAATCCTGTGCAGGCCTCCTCCGGCTTGCACTGCCAAATGCCTCCATCACGTCTGCACAGGTTGTGCGCGCCGGTGCGTTTACGCCTTCGACCGCAAGCAGTGGCCCCAACGCTTTCGCAGATCTGCCCGCATTCTGTCGTGTCGCGGCTACGCTTAGGCCGTCGAGCGACTCCGAGATCAAGATCGAAGTGTGGCTCCCGATCGCAGGGTGGAATGGAAAATTTCTGGCGATGGGCAGCGGTGGATGGGGCGGAGCGATCGACTATCAGGGGCTCAGCTATGCACTTAGCCGGGGCTACGCGACCAGCGCAACCGACGATGGTCACGAGGGCCAGGGTGGCTCATTTGTGCTGGGGCATCCGGAAAAGTTTATCGACTTTGCCTACCGCTCTGAACACGAAATGACGGTCAAGGCAAAGGCGATCATCCGCTCCTTTTATGGTCGCGACCCGCGGTACTCCTATTGGGATGGATGCTCGGGTGGCGGCAGAGAAGGGCTCCTTGCAAGCTTATCGTTATCCTGACGAGTTTGATGGCGTCATCGCCGGCGATCCGGCAACCTTCCGGCGGAATGCGTGGGCCCTGTGGCTGGCAAACGTAACCTTTAAAGATCCCGCCGGCTATATTCCGCCGAGCAAGTACCCCATGATCCACCAGGCGGTGCTCGATGCCTGCGACAAGATCGACGGACTGAAAGATGGGTTGATCGATGATCCGACCCTTTGCCATTTTGATCCCGAGGTGCTGCAGTGCAAGGAGGGAGACGCGCCGTCGTGCCTGACCGCGCGGCAAGTGCAGACTGCGCGAGCCATCTTGAGTCCAGCCACCACGGGCAGTGGTACTCAGATCTTTCCCCGTCTGGAGCCAGGCACCGAGTTGCGTTGGGCTCGCCTGGCCGGCGGCCCCGAACCGGCCGAACTATTTCTCGATTACTTCAAGTACGTAGTATTCAAGGATCCTCACTGGGACTGGAAAACCTTTGACCTCGAGCGAGACGCGGCTTTGTCCAACGAGATCGACAAGAACACGATTGCGTTGGATCCCGACCTCACACCCTTTGCCCATCATGGGGGCAAGCTGCTTCTCTACCACGGTTGGGCCGATCAACAGGTAGCGCCGGGCGCTACAGTTGAGGTCTACGATTCGATTGTCAAGGTGAGTGGTGACCCAGCGCCCGGCTGGGTGCAGCTGTATATGGCTCCTGGAATGGCCCATTGCGCGGGCGGCGAAGGACCAGATACTTTCGATAAGCTCAGCGCGATGGAGCAGTGGGTCGAGCAGGGCAAAGCGCCCGGCCAGATCATCGCCTCGCATAGCAGCAACGGAAAAATCGATCGCACGCGCCCTTTGTGCCCTTATCCGCAAGTTGCCAGATACCAGGGGACGGGCAGCACGGACGAAGCTGCCAACTTTACCTGCAGGTCGCCGCAACCGGGCGGCCAATGAAACGGTGGGGTGGGAGTCGCCATCATGCCGCGTTGGGTTGCCGCCACTGCGATGGTACTTGGCTTTGCTCTCTTATTGAGCGCGACGCCGGCTAGCGGACAGATACAGCCGCCGCGCCCTACTGTCACTCTCACTGTGCTCGACGAAGACGGCCTGCCTGTCTCTGGCGCCCAGGTTACCCTCTCTGAGCCAGGGCGCCCCGCTATCCAGTTGCGCACTGATTACGCCGGACACTGCACCTACTCGCTGCAACAGGATTTGCCCTACCAGCTCGCCGTGCAAAAGCCTGGTTTCTACCAAAGCCTGGAGAGCCAGACGGATGCTCATCGGCAAGTCATCGAAGTGGTGCTGGCCCATGAACAGGTGGTGAGCGAACAAGTGAATGTGCATTCGTCCACCACGGGGATTGATCCCGAGCAAACCTCCGACAAGAGCACCTTCAATACTCCGGAGATCGTCAACATCCCCTATCCTACGTCGCGGGATATTCGCAATCTGCTTCCCTTCACCCCCGGCGTGGTGCAGGACGGAACCGGCCAGATTCATGTTGCCGGATCGGAAACGTATGCGACGCTCGACCTGCTGGATGGATTCGATATCCGTTCACCGATCAGCGGTGAGCTGGCCATGCGGGTCAGCGCGGATGCCGTCCGTTCCATCGATACAGAAACCACCCGCTATCCGGTCCAGTTCGGTAAGGCCACGGGAGGCGTAGTTGCGTTCTACACCGGGATGGGCGACAACAAGTTTCGCTTTAACGCAACCGACTTTTTCCCTTCCTTCAAAGAGCTGAACGGATTGCGCTTTGACAAGTTCGTTCCCCGTTTCACTTTCTCCGGGCCGATCGTGCGCAAGCGCGCGTGGTTCTTCGATGGCCTGGAGACTGAATACGACAACATCTATATTCAGGAGCTCCCGCCCAATGCCGACACCAACCACTTGCTGCGCGGCAGCAACCTGGCGAAGATTCAAGTGAACGTCACGCCCGCCAACATCCTGTCGGGCGGATTCCTCTTCAACGGCTACCATTCTCCCTACGACGGCATCTCGTCTCTGGTGCCACAAGACAGCACCACCAAGACCGACATCACCGCATGGCTGCCTTATATACGCGACCAGCATACCTTCGCGAATGGCGCGCTGTTGGAATTGGGTGTGGGAGTCGTGCACTTCCGCGACGGTTACGAGCCGCATGGAGATAGCCCTTACGCGCTTACTCCGGAACTTACCCAGGGTAGTTATTTCGAAAACCTGGTCTCCCATTCACAGCGGGAAGAAGCAACAGCGACGCTATACCTGCCCCCGCGGTATTGGGCGGGACGTCATGACCTGAAGGCTGGTCTCTCTGTCGACCACATCGGCTTCGATGAAAGCGTCGTGCAGGCGCCCGTAAGCTATCTGCGCGAGGATAGAACGCTGCTGCGTCGCAGCGTATTCTCCGAACAGGCGCCCTTTACGCGCCACAATGTGGAAACCGGCGCTTACTTTCAGGACCGCTGGTCGGCGCATTCGGGCCTGCTGATCGAGCCCGGCCTGCGCTTTGACTGGGACGAGATCCTGCGGCGCCCGCTCTTCTCGCCCCGCATCGCTGCTACGTACTCGCCACCCGGTGCGGAAGAGACGACTAAATTGTCGGCTGGCGTTGGGCTCTATTATGAGCACACACAGCTAGAGTATTTAACCCGCGCGCTGACTGGTGTCCGCGATGACACCTATTACGCTGCGGATGGAGTAACTCCGATCAATGGACCGCTGCCGACTATCTTTACTGCGAACGACAGCGCCCTCGAGGAGACGCATGCCATCAACTGGAGCGTTGGCCTGGAGAGGAAACTTCCCGGAGAAATTTACGCCGGGGCTAATTTTCTCGAGAAACGTGTCAGCGACGGTTTTGTTTATGCCAACCAGGGTCCGTTGGGGGCGTTGTATGGAACCTATCTGCTCACCAACGCGCGGCAGGACCACTATACCTCCGAGGAAATTGAAGCGCGGCGCACGTTTGCCAACGGATACAGGCTGTTCGCGGCCTTTACGCACTCCTCGGCGCGGACCAATGCGGCTCTCGACTATCAGCCTTCTATATCGCTGCTGGGCCCGCAGCAGAGTGGCCCGCTGTTCTGGGATACGCCCAACCGCGTAGTCTCCTGGGGATGGCTGCCCTTGCTGCTGCCGAGGTTGAAGAAGAGCTGGGATTTCGTCTACTCGCTGGACTGGCATACCGGCTTCCCCTTCGATTCCGTGAATGCCAATCAGCAGGTGGTGGGTGCGGCCGGCTCTCAGAGGTTCCCCGATTATGTCTCGTTCAACCCCGGCTTGGAATGGCGCTTTCATTTTCGCGGATCTTACTTTGGCCTGCGCGGCGTGATGGAGAATGCCACCAATCGCAACAATCCGTCTGTCGTGAACAACAATGTGGATTCGCCGGAGTTTGGAACTTTCAGCGAGTTCGAAGGCCGGGCGTTTACCGCGCGCATACGGTTGATCGGCAGTAAATAGCTGCAGTAGCGTGTGCTAGCATGCAAGGGCAAATTTTCAGCCCCAAGTCGCGCCACGAGCCGATGGGTGCCCCACACCCCCGGATTTCCTGTGGAGCTCGGTGGAGTTGGCGACCTCCATGCGGTTTTCCGTTAAGAAAGCCGCACACGGGGTCCCTAATTGCGCCGCGTACAGGAAATCCGGGCATCTCGCTCGTTTTTCGCGAGATGTGGGATACCACCGATGTTGACCGCTAAGTGCGTCGGATGAATAGAGAGTCAGAGGGAAAGCACCGTGGTATCCCACATCTCGCGAAAAACGAGCGAGATGTGGGGCACCCATCGGTTCGTGGCGGGGAGAAAACTTCAAAGCAAGGACTAGTCTTTCCTTATGATCACGATTAACGCCGATCGGCTGTGGAGCCGCATCGAGGCTCTCAGTCGCTTTACGGATCCGGCAAGGCCCTGGACGCGGCGCGCGTTCGACATCCAGTTTGCGCAAGGCCGGGCGTGGCTCGCGGAGGAGTTCAAAGCTGCCGGCTTGTCAGTCGAAGTGGACGCTGGTGGGAATCTCATTGGCCGCACCCCGGGAACTGGCCGCGGCTTAGGAGCTCTGGTCGCAGGATCGCATTCGGATACGGTGCCTGCAGGCGGCCGCTTCGATGGCATGCTTGGGTTGCTGGCGGCCCTCGAAGCCGCGCAGTCGATCCGGGAACAGCAGATCTCGCTCGTGCATCCTCTTGAAGTCGTCGATTTTCTGGCCGAAGAGCCCAGTGATTTCGGTATTTCGTGCGTCGGCAGTCGCAGTTGGGCCGGCGCATTGACTGCATCGGATCTGGCGCGCAGCCTGCCTTCCAATGTCACACTCGCATCCGCAATCGATAGTGTGGGCGGCAGTGCTGAGCGGCTTGGCAAAGCCATTCGAACCCGGGATTCCGTGTCTGCGTACGTCGAGCTGCACATCGAACAGGGGTTGTTACTCGCGGAACGAAAGGCGGAGATTGGCGTCGTAACCGCTATCGTCGGCATCCGCCGGCATGAAGTGACGGTTGAAGGACGCGCCGATCATGCCGGGACGACCCCGATGTCCCTTCGCCGCGACGCGCTCGTTGGGGCAGCGGGTTTCATCCGCGCGGTTGATGAGCTGGCGCGAATGCGGCCGGCCGAAAGTGCCTACCTGGTGGCGACGGTGGGAAAGCTCTCCGTGGAACCGAACGCAATCAATGCGGTGCCGGGCTCAGTCACTATGATTCTCGAGACGCGCAGCACCGATGAGGCCGCGCTGCTTCAATTTGAGCAAGAGTTGTGGAGGCGGACCGAAGGCGAAGTGGATGATCGGGGATTGCGCCTGACTCGCTCACTGCTGAGCCAAACCTTACCCACCGCCTGCTCGCCGTTGATTCAGAGCACAATCGAGGAAGCATCCATGGCGGCGGGTTTCAGAAGCACCCGTTTGCCAAGTGGGGCTGGGCACGACGGCGTCTTCGTCGCTCGGATCGCGCCCATGGGCATGATCTTTGTACCCTGCCGGGAGGGAAGAAGCCACGCCCCCGAAGAATGGGCGGAGCCGGGTGATTGCGCAAACGGCGCCCGCGTTCTTGCGGAAACGCTGATCCTGCTGGATAAGAGCCTGGCTTGAACAGCCCCTAAGGTATGTTTGTCATACTTCGGAGTGGGCTTCGAAGTATGCGGATCTTGCTTGAACGCTGATTCTGCTTTATTTGCAGTCATTTAGGGCAGCTTCCCGTCCAGTTTCCGCGACCAGGGCGTCGCATTACAGACCTCTCGTAACCCTTTTGTAGAGTATGACTTTCGTTCACCGCTATTGCGGTGGGCGTTTTGCATGCACTATAACCACTTCAACTGTTCTCTTCTTGATTCATCTCTCTGCAGGTGGTTTGCTGATGCCCTTGGACAGGGTGGTGGTCAGTTCCGAAGAAATCGAACAAATCAAACCGGCGCCCAATGCGCCGCCATCATCGTTTCACCGCTTGCCTTCGCCGGTTCCCTGGTGGGCACGGATAAGTCTCTCTCCACTTGTCCTGGTGCTGCCGGTGCTGTGCGTGGTGGCAGTGATCCTCCGCGTCGCGTTCCGCAGCCAGCCACCGCGTGTAAAGTACGCCTGGGTATCGTTTCTCTCTACGCTCCTTGTCGTCAGCGGCATTCTTACGACTGTGGGCACGGTGCTGCTGGTTTCCTTTGCCCCCATCCCGGCGCTGGTAAATAACGGGCTCCCGGAACTGGACGAACGGAGCCAGTTTCCCACTCTCCCTTCATCGACCGATCTGAGCAGCGCGGATGTTTCCGCGCAGCTGAAGCCCCTGGTCATCGTGGTGTCTCCGGCGGTCCGGTTGTGGAACCGGCAAGAAGTTGCCTCCAGTGGGTTTGGCGCCGGAGTGCTGCTGCGTGCAGATAAGGATGGGTATTTATTCGCCACCGCGAATCACGTCGTCAATGACTCCGGTTCGGGTTCGAGTGACGCCGCGGGGCACGTGCTGGTGGCCACAGAATCTGGTGTTTGGGCAAAAGCTGACGTGGTGGGGCAATCACCCCAACTGGATCTGGCCCTGCTGTGGATGGCCCGCCACTCAGGCTCCGCCGACTTTGTGCAACCGCTCTCGGTCGGCCGCGATGGCGCGGAGATCTTTGTCATTGGTCACCCCGAGGGACTGCGCTATACCCTCAGCACGGGCATTATCTCGGGACTCCGCGATGATGAAGTGCAGATTTCCGCCGCTGTCAGCCCGGGCAATAGCGGCGGTCCCGTGTACGACCATCGCGGCAACCTGATCGGCATTGTGAGTTCCAAGTTCGATCACAATCGCGACGCGAATGCTGAAAACCTGAGCTTCGCGGCCAAGGCAGACGGGTTCCAGCGGAAATCCGACTGGACTTTTCGCGGTGGTGGGCAACAACAACTCGACCAGTATCTTGAGGCAATCAAGAGAAACCAGAATGCTGCGTCCGACAGAAAGAACTAAGGAATCTTACAGGACTGATCGATGGCCTATATCAATGTTACGGTGTACGACTCGACTGAGAATAAGCGCGTTCCGGCGGAGTTGCCAGACGATGCGCCTTGCAACAAGATTGTTGCTGTCCTGATACAGAAGCTGCAGTTGCCGGCCAACGGTCCTGATGGTGCGCCGTTGAGTTACAAATTTCACCACAAGAATTCCGGCCGCCAGATCCAGGACGGGCAAACCCTGGCGGAGGCCGGCGTCCATGATGGTGACATCCTTCGCCTACAGCCAGAGATCACGGCCGGGTAGCCCATGGCGCCAGAGACAATACGCGTCGATGCCGGCCACAGCGAGGATCGCTACAGCCGCCTGCGCTTGATCCCGTGGTGGGATCAGGAGAAGATTCGCGCGGCCCGGGTGTTGGTGATCGGAGCCGGAGCCCTGGGCAACGAAATCCTAAAGAACCTGGCGCTGCTCGGATTCCTCCATGTGGTTGTTGTCGATCTCGATCAGATCGAGCTTTCCAATCTATCGCGAGCCATTTTGTTCCGTTCGACCGACGTGGGGCGTTCGAAGGCGGATACGGTTGCGCGCGCCTACCGGGAGCTACTGCCGGAGGCAACGGTACAGCCGCTCACCGCAAACGTAATGCAGGACTGTGGACTTGGGCTCTTCGCCTGGGCCGATGTCATTCTCGCCGGCCTCGACAACCGCGAAGCGCGGCTGTGGATCAATCGCGCCGCCTGGAAGACGAACCGGCCCTGGATCGATGGAGCAATCGAAGGCATTAATGGAGTCGCCCGCGCGTTCCTACCCGGCAAGGCGCCCTGTTATGAATGCACTTTGGGGGAGACAGACTGGGCCATCCTGGATCGGCGCATGTCCTGTAACCTACTGCTGCACGAAGCGACTTCGGAAGGCCGGGTCCCCACCACGCCCACGATTTCGTCGATCATCGGCGGCATTCAGGTCCAGGAGGCGGTCAAGCTGCTGCATGGAATGCCCACTCTGGCCAGTAAAGGTTACGTTTTCGAGGGCCTGCACCACACATCGTATGTAGTCGACTACACGGAAAATCCAGAGTGCCTCAGCCATTATGTTCTGGAGAAGATCGTGGAGATCCACCAAGCCTCAAAGGCGTTGACACTGGAGCAGCTGCTCAAGCGGGCGGCCAGCGACTTGAACAGCGATGAGGTCGTTCTCGAGTTCAGCCGCGACATCATTCATAAGCTGGTTTGCCCGAAATGTGGCGTGGAGGAAGAGTGTTTCGTGCCCGTAGGGGCAATTCGATACGATCAGGGCCGGTGCCCGAGCGATGGCCACATGCGCCTGGTGCAAACACTTTCGGGCTATCGAGGAGAGCCGAAACTGGGCCAGCGCCGGCTCGATCAACTTGGATTGCCGCGGTTTGATATCTTCACGGCTCGTTCGCACCAGGCGGAGATTTCCTACTGCATCGCGGGTGACGCCGAAGCCGTGTTAGGGCCGCTCGCCGCTTCAAGCTTGAGTGAGGTGCGGCGATGAGCAAGCGCGCACAGGAGCCGGTTGGTCCGCTCTTCGAGATCGATAATGAGGTGACGCGACGCATTCGCCAACATGCGCGCTCTCATATGACGACGGAAGTCTGCGGCGTGCTGATCGGCGATAAGCGCAACGGCGTGGTTGAGGTACGCGCTTCCATCGAGGCATCGAATGCCGCTCAGGCCGGTACCCACGTCACCTTTACCCAAGACGCGTGGGAGACGATTTATCGCGTCAAGGATGAGTCCTATCCCGAGGAACGAATCATTGGCTGGTACCACTCCCACCCTGGTTTTGGAGTCTTTCTGTCTGAGCACGACATGTTCATTCAGCGCAATTTCTTCTCCTCACCCGACCAGATTGCGTGGGTCTACGACCCACACACGGACGAGGAGGGTTGCTTTGGTTGGATCGACGGAGACATTCATCGCATCTCCACCTTCTCCATTGTCGACAACAACGGCGACGGGGTGGAGCGCACGCCTAAGGAGCTCGAAGCAGTGCTTCCGAAAGGCACCGAACCTAGACCGGCAGGCGTACGGGGGACGACTCCGGCGTGGATTCGCTGGGGTACTGCTGCGCTGAAATATTTATCTGCAATGGTGCTTGGCTTTGCCATCGCCTATTTCCTTTTCCCGCGGTTCTACTTGGTTGCGATCAATCCTCTGACTGGAGAGCCGATGCTGGTGCGACCCCAGGGGCCAACACCTCAACCAGGCGAAGCTGCCCCTGATCCGAACGCCGGGAGAAGCAAGTGAGCGATCCGCAGCAGCCGCTGAAAGTGACCCTCGAAGAATTGGCAGACGCAGCCAGATCTGAGCCGGCAGCGCTTGTCTCCGCAGCCGAGCAAGCGGCGGTCGCGAGCCCGCGCGCGAAGAGCTACGGCAACATCAACGCGATGCCTGATGCTCCCGCACTGCTACATGAAAAAGGCAGCATTCTGCTACAAGCATGGTTTTACTTAGGATTGGCCGGCATGCTGGGCGCACTCGCGGGCTGGGGAATCGCAGAACCCGGCTTTGTTGACGGGCCCATAAACGCGCACCGCTGGGGTAACGTGTGGATGATACCGCTGCTAGTCACACTGATGTGCGTCGGCTTCGCGGTGGCAGAGAGTATCGTCGAGCGATCAACCAGGAAGGCCTTGATCCGGGGTGGACTCGCTTTGCCACTGGGCATGGTTCTGGGCTTCATCTTCAACGGAATTGCAAATGTCTTCTACTCGATCGGGCTTAGCATCTGCGCCCAGGCTGGCGTTCAGTCCTTTCACAATCCCGCCGCATGGATCGTGCGCGGATTTGCCTGGATGGTGCTGGGCGCCGCGGGTGGAGTGGTCTACGGCATCATTGGCCAGTCGATGAAGAAGACCGGCTACGGAGCGTTAGGCGGAGCCATTGGGGCCGCTGTCGGCGGTACGATCTTCGACCCCATCTCCTTTGTCACGCACGCGGGCGCGGCCAGCCGCGCGGTCGGTTTCGGCCTGCTCGGCATGGCCACCGGCATTGCTATGGGACTGGTTGAGAGCGCGCTCAAAGACCGCTGGATTTATGTAACCGCGGGACCGCTGGCAGGTAAGCAATTCATCCTGTATAAGCCACAGACGGCGGTCGGGAGTTCGCAGAACTGTGACATCTATCTTTTCAAGGATCCGGAGATCCTGGCGCAGCACGCGATGCTGGAGCTGAAAGGATCGAAGGTCTATCTCATCGCGAATGGAGCGGCGTATATCGCCGGACAACCGGTTCGCGGCGCACGCGTGCTGGAGAGCGGCACCATCATTCAGTTGGGGCGGTACGCCTTCCGCTATCAGGAGAGGCAGCGCTGATGAGTGGCGCCAGCTGTCCCTACTGCCGCACCCCGTTTGAACCGGACGATGCAATCGTCGCCTGTTCGGGGTGCCAGACAGAGCACCACGCCGACTGTCTCCAGGAAAACGGTGGCTGCACCGTCTTCGGCTGCTCTCAGGCCCCGGCAGAAGAACCGAAGATCAGCGTATCCGACCAGGATCTGGTATTCGGCACTCGCACCCAACCCCCGCCGTCCGCGCATTCGCATTCTTTACTGAACCTGTCGGAGCCGCCTCCACCGCCTGCGCCCTTGGCGCGCACGCCGACTCCGCCACCACCGCGGCCTCCGGGAGCACCGCCACAACCGCCAACTTTTGGCGGATTTCAGACTAGCCATGTCCCGGTGACGAACTACCCCACCTTTGCCGGATATGCGCCACCTGCTCCCGCCCCTATCAGCGGTTATGAGCCGCGCAAGAGCCGCGTGGTCTTCGTCCTGCTCGCTGTGTTTCTTGGAGCGTTCGGCGGCCACAACTTCTACGCCGGCTATGTGAAAAAGGCCGTGATACAGCTTTGCATCACTCTTTTCTCTTGTTTTACCGGGTCGTTCATCAGCTGGATTTGGGCGATCGTTGAGGCTTGTCTAGTCAACCGCGATGACGATGGCATCGCTTTCGTTTAACCTGATTCCAAACTTGGTCCTGGAGAGCGCGCATGAACTATTTCATTACCCGAGACGGCCAGCAATACGGTCCCTATACGCTCGCAGACCTGCAACGGTATGTGGCCTCGGGAGAGATCCTCCTCACCGACCTGGCGCGCAGCGAGGGAATGAGTGAACCTCTGCCCGTATCGCAGATTATTGGCACTATCCCGGTGCCGCAAGCGCAAATTTTAGCCAACCCCGTGATCAACGCTGCGATATATCCTGATCCTCCCAACCTGCATTGGGGCCTGGTGCTCCTCTTCAGCATACTCAGCTGCGGACTCTTTAGCGCGGTATGGAACCTGGTGCAGGCTGCGTGGATGAAGAAGGTCGCGCCCCAGAGTACAGCTCTCTACTATTACATCGCCAGCCTATGTGCCCTGGCGGCAACATTTTTTACCGGCGTCGAAGCAGCCTATACCCACTCCTCAAATTCCACTGTGGGAGCCGTGAATCTCGTGTATTACATTCTTCTCTTGATCGGAAGATTCAGCCTGAGGAGTTCTCTTGAGCAGCACTACAACTCGGTCGAGCCTATGGGACTTTCGCTCAGCGGGGTCATGACATTTTTCTTTGGCGATATCTACTTTCAATACCATTTCAACGACATCATGCGGCGCAAATACTCCGCGCGCCTGGGTCCCCTGTCCGCATGAGTGTGAACACACGCCGGTGGCTTGCCAATCTCGTTGCCTTTGCGGTCGCGGCCGCGGCCTGCGTGGTTCTGCGCTTTCCTCCCGCCGGCTCGCGCTTTTATCCGCGCTGCCCCATCTTCTTCTGGCTGCACATCTACTGTCCGGGTTGTGGCGGAACGCGCGCAATCGCAGCTCTGTTGCACGGCAGACTGAACGAGGCCATGCATTGGAATGCGATGGTGGTCCTCTTTTTTCCTTTTGCCGCTGTCTTCCTGGCGCTGACGTACTGGCGTGCCATGAAGGCAACGCCTTTTCTCTGGCCCACGATCCCCGACTCCCTACTTAAGCTATCCCTGGTGCTCATCGGTATCTTCACCGTAGTCAGAAACCTTGCGGCACAATAGAGAGAGGGATCCAGCATGGCGTCGCCGCGCACGCGCAGATTGAAGATAGATTACGAGCTATTGAGCAGACGTTTCGCCAATTGGCCGCTGATCCAGATAAGTGCCTCAGCCGGTTTGCCGCCGGAACACTACCGCTTCGTTTATTCGTTAAAGGGATTGTATGTGGACGCGGCGGGGGAAATCCTGGAGCGAGACTCGCACGTGTTGGAAGTGAACCTGTCGCTGGATTATCCGCGCCGTGCCCCTCAGTGCCGCATGCTGACCCCGGTCTTTCATCCCAACTTTGATGACTCCATTGTGTGTATCGGTGATTTTTGGGCGGCGTCCGAAGGGCTGGATGACCTTGTCATACGGATAGGCAGAATGATCGCGTATCAGGAATACAACACCCGCAGTCCTCTGAATGGTCTGGCCGCCAAGTGGGCCGCGGAGCATTTGAGCGAACTACCGATTGACAGCCGTATCGTAGCCCCGCCATCGGACGCACCGGAAACCGCCCTCATACTGCCAGTTGAAGCGCCCGACGCAAATGCTGGCTGAGGACAGCGACGTGGGGATCTTGAAACATGGATTCATGGTCGCCGGCGACGAACACCACCTCAACGCCGTCCACTATTTCTTTCCAGCCCAAAGTTTCGTCGGTCTCCGGAAGCTGCGGGACATCCAGAGCGCGGAACAGCCAAACTTTTCCTGGATATCTGGCCGGGGCATAGTTCTGTATAGCGGCCACACGAGCCCATGTATTGTTGAAAACGGCGTCGGGCAGGGGAAATCCAAAGAGCCGCTGCAAGCGTAGTACCAGTGTGCGGTTGTGCATGAACAGCGACTCCACGACGCTGTCCCAACAAGCGACGCAGAACAGTGCCACAAATATAATCAGCTTCTTTCGTCTGTATTCGCCGCGGAACCGGCGGAAGTGAAACTTCAGGCTGGCAATCAGCCTGAAGTACCGATAGCCGCGGATCGCAGGTCGATAACCGGGACGCTCCGCGTCGAAGAGAGCGACCAGTCCGACGCTGATGACCAAGCGCGTGGAGTTGCCGCGCGATTTCGACCGTCAAGGAAGCTGCAGCACACCAGCCCGCCAACGATACCGGACCTTCCGGGCAGACTCCGAGAATCTCTTTCACATAGGTCGCCGCCCGCTCCACGACGGTTTGCGGCTCAGCGAAGCATCAAGCAATTCGCGCACACCATATACAGGCCGATCCTGCTCGACAATCCTGGGCAACACTCCATAGAGAAGGTAGGAATGAATAACGAACAGAGGCGCCGAAGTGCCCCGAGGGCGTATCGGGACAATCATAGAAAGCGACTGGTCACGATCGATGATTTCGGCAAGCGCTCGAACCGTAGGTGCGTCAAAGAGCAGGCTGATAGGAAGGCTGAGGTTGAGGGCTCGATTGATCCGGGTAAACAGGTTGACCGTCAGCAGCGAATAACCACCGTAATCGAAAAAACTGTCGGTCACCCCGAACTCATTGTTATTCAGGACATCGCGGAAGATGACGAGCAGCTTTTCTTCCAATTCCGTCTGCGGCGTTACTGCCTTTGGCTGGAGATAGGCGGGGAACTGCAGCGGTAACGGACTCGGCTGCGGGCAAAGCCTTGCGGTCGATCTTACCGTGGCTGGTAAGGGGCATCGCCTCCATCACCACGAAGCGGTTTGGCACCATGTAGGAAGGCAATAATTGAGCCAGGCCATCGCGCACCTGGCGCAGATCCGGCTGCGCATGGCTGAGCCGTGACATAAGCAATGAGATAGGGTTCACCTGGTCCGTCTTCGCACAGCGCGGCGACTGCATTCTCAATGCCTGGAAAGGTGCGCAAGACGGACTCGATCTCGCCTAGTTCGATGCGGTAGCCACGCAGTTTTACCTGCTGATCGAGGCGCCCGAAGAACTCGAATTCGTTCCCATTGATCAGCCGGACCAGGTCGCCGGTTCTGAACATTCGTGAACCCGGCACAGCAGCACGCGGGTCGGGCAAATAACGCTGCATGGTCAGCTGGGGGCGCTCCACATATCCGGCGCCTACACCTATCCCTCCGATATAGAGCTCACCGGGCACCCCTGGAGGAAGGAGCCGGCCGGTGTCATCGAGCACGTAAAACCTGGTATTGGCGATCGGCGGCCCGATGGGAACTACTCCTTCTTCGGGTTGGATCCGCAAAGCTCCGGACCAGATTGTGGTTTCTGTAGGACCATAGCAATTCCAAAGCTCTGCAACCAGACACAGCATCTGGTTGGCGAGGTCGCGGGGCAGCGCTTCGCCTCCGGTGATCACCTTGAGGTCGTGTTTGCCTTCCCAGCCGGACGAAGCCAGCAGACGCCAGGTGATGGGTGTGGCCTGCTGGACGGTGATGGCTAATCTCTTGATCGTCGCGGCCAGCCGCAGCGGATCGGCCGCGATAAAACGATCGCCAACCACCAGCGTTCCTCCGGCTACCAGGGGTAAAAACATCTCCATGGTGGCGATGTCGAAGGAGATGGGCGAGACCGCGAGCAAGCGATCGGACGAGGTGAAGCCCGGTTCGCGCATGGCGGAATGCAGCAGGTTGGTAAGCGCACGATGCGGGATCATCACTCCCTTGGGCTTCCCAGTCGTGCCCGAGGTGTAGATGATGTAGGCGTGATGGTCAGGCGTAAGACCAGACGCCCGGTAATCAAGTACAGCGGATGACTGAGGGATATCGTCCAGAAACACAAGAGGAATTGTGTTGTCGCCGCGCAACTCAGAAAACGATCTATCAACGATCAAGGCGGCAGGCCGGCATTCTTCAAGAATGGTCACCAGGCGTTGGCGCGATTCCTGCGGATCGAGCGGTACATAACAGGATCCGGCTTTGAGAACGGCAAGCAGGGCCACCGGAAGCTCGGCGGTTCGCTCCATGCATACCGCGACGGGGCGGCCGGGCCCGGCGCCCAGCGCTTGCAGGTGTCGCGCGATTGCGTCGCTACTTTCATGCAGCTGTCGATAGGTAAAGCGCTGCGATTCCGAAGCAATCGCCAGGGCATCTGGTGTCTGTTCAATCCGCCGCATGACCAGCTCATGCACGCATGCATCAGCGGGGTAGGCAACCGCGGTATCGTTCAAAGCCAGGTAAAACTCCTGAGCATCGATTTCATCGAGCAATGGCAGGGTCTTCCAGGAAATATCAGGAGCGGCGGCAGCGGCGGCGAGTAGATGATCGAAATAACGCAGCCACAGACGGAGAACGGTCTGATCCCATAGACCTGTGGTGCTGGCCAGACGAATATGCGTCTCGCTGTCAGTGATGTGGACCGCCATACGCAAGCCATGGTCGGGAATATCGGCGAAGGAGACCCGCGAAGAGGCGAAGAGCAAACTCGACCGAGCAGGACGGATCAGAAGCGGGGGCGTGCGCATCTTGCGTCGCGCTCAGCAGCCCGCGGAACGACGCCTCGGGGTCGAAGGTGAGAGCCAGGATCGTGGGATCGCCGCCGCTATTTCGCAGGGTCACGGCCTCCTGCCCTGCAAGCCGGGCCAGCAAAGTGGCGAAGGCAGTCAGAAAAAATGCGTCCTGGCCTGCCGCGAGCGCGGCGCAAGCCTGGAAAAGGCGATCCAGTCGATCACCGGTGATCTTGTAGGCGGCCTCGGCCAGCGAAATAGATGCCGAGCTGGACCGGCGATCTGCGGGCAAGTGGCGAAGCAGTTCGTCTCCGAGGCGCGCTGTGGTCCTGGCCTCTGTAACCGCTTCTCCTGCGCAGACTGTCGCTGAGCTATCGGAATTGCCGACAGACCGCGAAAGGTGCGTATCAAGCAAATTCGTCATGGAAGAATCTACCGTCAAGTAAACGTTGGGTGATGATAGTGCGTCCCTCTATCGAGACGGACCAGGATTTCGGTATACAGAATCAGAATCAGGCTAGAGAGAGAGCCACGAACGGCAGAACATAACTGCAGACCACAGGAACACAAGATTCCAAGGGGAACTTATTGTTGAGGCCCGGGTAAAGCGCGTGGTTTGAAAACTGCCACCACGTCATTCGCCATCGGTGAGGTGTGGCGATCCAAAGTATATACACAAGCTCGAAGCCAACCCTGAACATTTTTAGCGAAAGTCATCCAAAGGTCCATGTTTTCCACATTCGGGTAACCTCCCTCTCCGTCTGAGCTACTCCGCTTTTTGCTAGCCGGCATGCACTCAAGGACACTTTCACGCGCCCGCCATCGGATCGCTCAGTATAAGCCGCGAACATTTTCAGGCAGGACGCACTAAATCTAATGCACAATATTTCAACTTATTATCCTTTTTTTCCGTAACGTTTCCACTTATCCGAGTAAGTACGACAAGCTACTCCTTGATAGCCATCCCAAGCTATCACGAGTTGAAACACGCGAAAGTACTGCGCAGCAAACAACGCCGGGATTACCAAAATAAGCTGGTATTCCCTTCAATTGACGATAGACTTCTGGAGTTGACGGAGAGGTTTCCTCTCCTTGAACAAACAGGGGCGCCTTGCGGCTTTGAAACCACATTAGAGCGCACTCGAACGATTGTTTTTCACCTGCTATTGGCACCTGTCTTCTCGTTGCAGATTAATTGGGACGCAGCAGAGCTTTTGTTCCTCTATCTTTCTTTTTACTCATCGCAAACACACCCGGGGACACCGCTCCCCGCACGGTCGCGGCGTGAAGCCCGCAGCACGTTTTTCGCCTAAGAGAGATCAGCATGGCAGCATCCGAATCTGTTTCTAAACCCATAAGAGCCGGGTACACGGCTCCGACGGAATTCGGGCCCCCGATCGCGCGCCGCAGGTCGCCCAGCCAGGCCGCACTGGACGCGGCGATCATGATGGCGGAGGATGTACTGGCCGTTCTTCTCGCCCTCTGCCTGGCATCTGTCTTTCGCTTTGACCTGTCACCAACGGAGTGGCTTCACCGGCACCCAACGCTTTGGGCCGGAGGCGAATTTCCCATTCATCCCGGGTACCTGGTGTTTTTTGTAGCGGCACTTCTGATCATCAACCGGCACGACGGTCTTTACGGTCCGCTCCAGGCCCAGGGCTCCTTGAACGAGCAACGGAAAACGGTTCAGGCTTGCTTCGTTACGGGCTTGTTGCTGTGTGGCGGCTTGTACTTAATGCACAACAGCACCATCTCGCGCGTCTTCGTTGCCTACTTTATTGTGCTTACTACTGTCTTTGTCTGCGCGCTCCGGGCGTTCTGGCGCTGGTCCTTCTACCGAAAGTATGCTCGAGGCATCGATACAAGAAATGTGCTGGTCGTGGGCTCCGGCCATATGGGAAATGCCGTACGCAAGCAGATCACCAGATTCAGCCATCTCGGCCGCGTGTTCAAAGGATTTGTCGAGACCTCGAACGGCGGCTCTAATCTGGAAGCCGAGGAGTTCGTGTTGGGGGATTTGACGCGCGCGAGCGCCATCGCACGACAATACTTTATCGACGAGATCATCATCGCGGAACGCTGTCCGACGCAGGTAATGATCGAACTCATGGGGTTAGGGCGGCAATTGGATATCGAAGTACTCGTAATTCCCGGCTTCTATGATGAGCTCACACCTGATGCACCCGTCGACTATCTGGGTAACTTACCCGTAGTGGCCCTGCATCGCCGGAACGGAAAACTTATCGGCCACTTATTGAAGAGGCTTTGTGATTTCGGCCTTGCTTCGTTTTTCATGGTTGCGCTTTTGCCGACTTTCCTTGTCATCCCGCTCCTGATCAAACTGGATTCACCCGGGCCGGTCTTCTACGTTTCTCATCGTATTGGGAAAAAGGGACGCGTCTTTCCCTGCTGCAAGTTCCGGACCATGGTGGCCAATGCAGACCAGCTGAGGCCGACCCTCGCATCCTTGAACGAGCGCGATGGAATTCTCTTCAAGATCAAGAAGGATCCTCGATTAACGAGGTTAGGCCGAGTTCTGCGAAAATTCAGCCTGGACGAATTACCCCAGCTCTTTAACGTTTTGCGCGGTGATATGAGTCTTGTTGGCCCCCGGCCGCCACTGGCGAACGAGGTTGGACAGTACGAGCTGGAGCACTTTCGCCGGCTTGAAGTCTTGCCCGGCATCACCGGCCTCTGGCAGGTTCAAGCGCGCCAGGATCCATCGTTCAATCGTTATGTAGCCCTCGATTTAGCGTATGTCGAGAATTGGAGTTTGTGGTTGGACTTGAAGATCCTGCTCCGAACCGCGGAGGTTGTTCTGCGAGGCACCGGTTGCTAACGCATTTTCGCTAATACTGTGGTCCGGTGGGATCAGTTATGTGCGGCTATTCTTTCCACCCCAGGCACGCAAAGACCGCGTGCCCGGGGGCGCCGGTTTGGCGGAATGGCCGCGTCGAGTTCGGTTTCCTGGTCTACACCATTAGCAAAAATGCTATAAGGTTTCGCCCGGAACTGTTGGAATCTACCGAAGATGATGCGAACAAAGCGAACCGCAGATCCGTCACCACCTACTCTCAGCCTGGGTGCGAGAGTAGACCAGGTCAGGCGCTGGCTTCTTCCTTATATTGGATTTGAGTTCTTTGTTTGCCTGAGTGCCGGTCACGGAAATACCTGAGCTGTCCAACCAGTATGGGTATCTGTTGCAACTGAGAATGGATGCCGTAGAGCAGGAGCAAACTCTTTTGGCCCGGCGCTCGAGAGCGCGCCTTCCAGGCTGAACGAGCAGGCAGGGCGATCAGCAGCGCGAACCAGGGCAGGATCCAGAGACTCCTGAAGGCCAACAAGATAAGACTCACTACGAGCCAGGCGATCCAGAAGCATCCGCTGCGCAGATTCCTTCTGCTTTCCTGCGACCACATCGGGTCCGCACTCCCGACGGAAGCGGTTGGAGACTTCAGCGTAGGCATAGCCGGCACGCATGGCCCGTCGCCAGTATTGGCTGAATCGTGTCATATTCAGATCGTGCCGGGTCATCGGGGCGTCGATATGCACGATACGGTAACCTCGTGCACGCAAACGACGGCAGAGTTCCGGCTCTTCGCCGGCAGAGAGGCCTGGATCGTATCCTTCGACCTCAACCAGAACGCTCCGCCGCATCAGAACATCTCCACCGCAAAAGTCGGTATTTCCGGCAGGATAGATCCAGTCGAGGTCAAGAACGCGGTTGTAGATCGAACGCTCCGGATAGAGCTCTCGGCGATGCCCCCATACAGCGGCAATGCTCTGGTCTGATTCAAGAACCTTTGAGAGCAGTCTGTATGAAATGCGGGTTGAGGATCGTATCGCCGTCAAGAAAGAGGATGTAAGGCGCGGACGCCCTCTCCCACCCTGCGTTCCGGGCTCGCGCGGCAGTCTGGAGTCCTCCATGAAGAACGATGACCTGGGCACCGAAATTGCCGGCGGTCTCTGGACTTTCATCGGTTGAGGCGGAATCAACGTAGATTAACTCCGCCCTACCGTCCACTCCACGCGCGAGGCCCACTGACTGCAGGCAACGAGTCAGGCGTTCGCCTTCATTCCGGCCGATGATCACGATGGAAAGCGCAGACATAGCCTAAGTCAGAAGCCCTATTTATGATGCAAGGTCGCTGACCGGAGCATCATGCACTTACTTCTCTTCGCTTCGCTTTGCTCTCTACGATGCCATGTTTCTGCAGCTTATAAAGGAGCGCCTTGTAGTCGATATTCAACTGTAATGCTGCCTGGCGTCTATTCCAGCGAACCGACTCAAGGGTTTCGAGCAGTAGCTTGGATTCGGCTGTGCGGGAGATTTCAGCGAAATGGTCGAAGCTCACTCGGCCACCGTTCACCGGAGCACGAGAAGGCGTCAGAGTTTTGGCCAGCGCAAGCCGAAGCTTGGGTGGATCGAAGGCGTCAGTCAGTTCGGCCGCGAGCAGGCCGGCATCCTGGTACACGAGAAAGCGTCGCATCACGTTTTCCAGTTCGCGCACATTGCCAGGCCACGAATGGGCGAGCAACGCCCGTCTCAGCATCTCAGGAATCGTGGGAGCATAGCAGCCCGGGCCTACATGGCGCAAGAGCAGTTTTTCGGCGAGAGGGATGATCTCGTCGCGGCGCTCGCGCAACGGCGGAATGGTAATGTTGATCACACCCAGCCGATAGTAAAGATCGTCACGAAAAGTGCCCTGCGCGATGGCCGCGTGCAGGTCACGGTGAGTTGCTGCCATGATGCGGACATTTACGTTGATAACGCGGCTGCTACCCAGCGGTTGGATCTCACCATCCTGCAACACCTGCAAAAGCTTGGCCTGGAGACGGGTATCCATGTCCCCAATTTCGTCAAGCAAGATGGTTCCATCCTGCGCCAGCTCGAACTTCCCCGGCTTATCGACCATCGCGCCGGTAAATGCACCTTTCTCGTAGCCGAAAAGCTCGCTTTCAATCAGCTCGGAAGGCAGCGCAGCACAATTCAATTTCAAGAAAGGCTTGCCCACTCGATTCGAGTAGGCCCATAGCTTTCTCGCCATGACCTCTTTGCCGGCCCCGGTTTCACCATGTAGCAGGACTGGGACATCGGAGCGCCCGACCCGCCGCAAGAACTCCTCAGCATAGAGCGGATCACCTGCGTCCGGGCGACTGGTGAGCCCTGGGTGGTGTCCTGACTCTCCGCGCTCGGAGACCGTGGACCGATTGCCTGGCGCCATTGCTTCCATCAGGGTGGCTTCGGATGACGCGCCGGGCGCGACTACCTCACTCAATGCCTTCAGGATCAACCCGGGCCGACGTTCTATCTCCGAGCGGAGTGTTATAGATGCTGATCTGGCGGCAGCTCTTCAGTCGATTGAGCGTCTCTTCCGGCAATCCACTCGAAACAAAAACCATCATGCGCACCTGGGGATGCTTAACACTCAGACCAGCCAGCATTTCAGCATCTCCTGCAGAGAACGCCGGCCCATCCAGGACCACGACCAACGCAGCATTTTCTGCGTCGCGTAGCACCGAAACTGCTGCTCTCTAGCGTCGTCTGCGGCACCACTTGGAACCCCGCCGCCGCCAGGCTCCGCGGCAACTCGTCGTGGGACTCCGGCGCTTCACTGACCAACACAATTTTGCGGATCATCTTTCCTCTTAGCGGAGAACAGCCGCACAGGGCTTGATCTCTCTTGGGTGACTGTATCGATGAGTTGGTGTTCTGCAACAAGGCTTGGGCAGAAAAACAGTAGATAACGTTTTAAATGGACTCTAGGTTGGTCTTCGACCTTGAGGAATGCCCCTCTTGGCTACAAGTCCTGGGGTGGCCACATAGTATACCCAACACCAGAAAGCCAATCATTATTCTGTTCCGCAACTTACCAGAGTTTTTTTTCGGTTACCTTGGAGAGCCGGAATTCCTGTTACTAGAGACTGAGCTAAATCGCAGCAGTACGGGAGTGAGTCAGAGTTGGAACACTTACTCAACTTTCGGAATATTGGCGGAGGAAAAGTCAGCCGATATTTCGAATTGAAGAGAATTCTTGAATTTTGAAGCTCAATGATTGTGGCCAACAAATTGCTCTTAAGCGAAACATCCCCCTGCTGTGCGCACCGTGAGGCGAAAGAAAAGTAACCACGGGCTTGCTTTGTAGATCTGCCGGTTTCACCAGAATTGAAGCATTGCTTTTTTGCAACAACGAACTCAAGGACCAGCTGCGAGATAGTCCAAAAGAACCGAGCGGGCAATGCCCCCGGTTTCCACGGGACTGACCTAGGCGAAGCCCCGTGGACTCGAGAACCCACTTTCCTTCGCAACCATTGCAGAGTAAACGACGGAGTGCGCGTAATGTCTTATCGGAATCGCAGGTCGGTGGCCGTTCTGGGTGTGCCCTTCGACAACGTCACCATGCACGAGGCCATGGATCTGATCGAAGAGAAGATCGAAGAACAGGGCTTCCACCAGGTGGCTACAGCCAACGTAGACTTCATAGTCAATGCCATCCACGATCAATCGCTGCAGGAGATGCTTTGCTCCTGCGACCTGGTCGTTCCCGATGGCATGCCCATTGTGTGGGCGTCGCGGCTGATGGGCTCCAAGCTCAAAGAGCGTGTCTCGGGGGTCGACCTGATTCCCCGTTTAGCAGAACTCGCGTCCAAGCGGCGCTATGGAATTTATCTGCTGGGCGCAAGTGAGAGGAGCTCCCGCCGGGCTTCCGAAGTACTCAAGAAGCGCTTTCCGAAACTCCGCATCGTTGGCCGCCACTGCCCTCCGGTCTCGCCGCTGGCGGAAATGGATCACGAGGCGATTTTGCGCCGCATAGAGCGCGCCCAACCAGACATCCTGCTGGTCGCCATGGGACACCCCAAGCAAGAGCAGTGGCTTTCCATGCATCGTCACCGGCTAAAAGTTCCGCTTTGCATGGGTGTCGGAGCGTCTCTGGACTTTCTCGCCGGCGAAGTCTCGCGGGCTCCCGTCTGGATGCAAACTGCTGGGCTGGAATGGCTGTACCGAGCCGCGCACGAACCGCGGCGCCTGACACAACGCTACTTAGTGGATGCATATGGATTGGCACGCCATCTGCCCCTGCAGATGGCAGCCAACGCGATCCAACCCAGGAGAGTTGCTTCCACGGTGCAAACCTACCAGCAGGATAATGCTTCGGTCATTTCTATCCGTGGCAACTTTAAGGGTTCGTTGCTCAGTGAATTTGAAGGACAGCTTGAGCGCGCCTATCGGGAAGATCACCATATTGTTCTCGACCTGGCTCAAACCGCCTATTTTGGTCTCGATTCGGTTGGCTTGCTTGTCCATTTAGCCAAGATGATGAAACGCCGGAAGCGCGAGCTTTGGCTGGCGGCTATGCCGCCGCATGGCCTGAGGGTGCTGCGTGCAGCGCGCATGAGTCACTATTTCGTGAGCACGTCGAGCGTCAGTGATGCCCTTTACCGGATCAAGAAAGCGGAGAGCCAGTTATTTTCTGGAGGTATCTTGGTCCAGACGTTTACTCACAATTCGCCCGACGTTCATGTCCAGGTGGAACTGCTGAAGGACTTGTGCAGGAGAATCGTGTACCTTAGCCAATCCGCCAGAGTCGCTTCTGGTCACCCCCACACCAGAAGTTCAGCAACACGCTAGTGCCCAAGAATTAGCAGACTTTGGTTTTCACTTTATGCCCATAACGCACTACGTCTCTGAAGTTCTGGGAGTTGCTCTCCTTCTGCTCACGCTGCCGTTGGTTGTGGAACTGGCGGTTCTGACGCTCGCCTCTCGCTTTCCTAACCGCAATCGCAGCGGCTCCGCCGCGTCACCCGCCCATCCGCCTGGCGGTGATCATCCCCGCTCACAACGAGGAAGTCTTGATCGGATCTTGCGTTGAGAGCCTGCGGGTTTCGGCGGCCGGCTCCGAGACACGGATCGTCGCCGTCGCCCACAATTGCTCAGATCGCACCGCGGATCGTGCAGCGAAGGCCGGAGCGGAAGTCGTCATATACAACAACCCTCAAGCGCGGGGCAAGGGTTCTGCGCTGGCATGTGGTTTCGCGTATGCGGCCTCGCAAGGTGTGGATGCGACTCTGGTGGTCGACGCGGATTCAACTGTCTCCAGCAATCTCATCGGGCTTGTCGACGAAGCCCTGGCCAGCGGGGCCGAGGCCGTGCAATGCAGATATGAGATGGAGAGTTCTTCGAAGCGGCCGGCGACCCAGCTAACCGCGCTCGCATTTCGCGGCTTTAACGTTGTTCGACCGATCGGGCGAAATCGGCTTGGCCTTTCAGCTGGTATCCTCGGCAATGGCTTTGCCATCCGGCAAGAGGTACTCACGCAAAACCCTTACAATTCTCTTTCCGTTGTGGAAGACCTTGAATATCACATCCGGCTAGTGTTATCTGGTAAGAAGGTTCAGTTTCTCCACGACGCAAAAGTCTGGTCAGGAATGCCGCCTTCAAAACAGGGCGAAGCCACGCAGCGTTCACGATGGGAGGGCGGACGAGCCAATGCCGCCGTGACTTGGCTCGGACCTCTTCTCCGGCAACTGATGCGAGGTCGATTACGCATGGTTGAGCCGCTGTTGGACTTGATGTCTCTGCCTATCGGATACGTAGCTTTTCTGCTGTTTTTTGCGCTGTGTCTGCCGTTGGAATGGCTGCGCGTTTACGCCTTGCTAGCAGCAACAATCCTGGGGTGTCATGTTCTGGCTGCTGCGTGGGTGGGAAACGAGTTTCGCCGGCGATCTTCGCATACTGGCTCGCGTACCTGGTTACATACTTTGGAAACTAACCATGCTGCCCAGCATCCTCCGCAGTTCCCGCACAAACGCGGCATGGGTACGAACCGAACGTCAGCCGACGGTACAAACGGCTATATTAGAGGCCGCGGCGGAAGGTAACACCGCCGATGCGATGGAACACGCACTACGGGTCAGAAGTTCTATGGAGGTCTCATGAAAAAGAAAATGCTTCCGGTGAGGTTGCTCTTTACGGGGCTGCTTTTGTCCGTGAATGCGAACATGGTCCTCGGACAAACCAGTACGGCAGGCGACTCGGCTACCAGCAGTCCACAACTGAAGGTAAGTCCGATGAAGGCTCTGCAAAATTTTGAACCGGCAGAGAACGAAGAGTACGCACTGGGCCCGGGAGATGAGATCAGCCTTGATTTTCCAGGCCGGCCGGAGTTGGGCGGCAAGAAAATCGTTGGACCCGATGGCCGTATCACGCTGTCGCTGGTTGGTCCCCTCAACGTGGCGGATAAGAACCGAAACGAGGTCGCTAAACTAGTGGTAGACGCTCTGGCGCCCTACTACAAAGACCTCACTGTGACCGTTAACATAGATAAGTACGGTTCCAACCGAATCGTCATCATTGGAAGCGTGCAGCATCCGGGAGTACTCTACTTCGACAATACGCCGACCCTGCTGGACGTGATTGCAAGGGGCGGACTGCTGGCAAGTGCCGCCGGCACTGGACCCAGCAACGGGGCGGCCAGCCGTGCGCGATGGAATCCCGGAGCGCTGCGCGATCTACCGTGGCAACGACCAGGTGGTGTGGATCGATCTGAAGCAGTTGTTGCAGACTGGCAATTCGATGGCTGACCTACGGCTACGAAGGAATGACATTGTCTTCGTTCCGGCTCAGCAGGAAGTCTTCGTCTCGGTGCTGGGAAGCGTGATGCATGCCGGCGCCATTGCTCTCACACCGGAATCCACTCTGGCGTCGGTTCTGGCGGAGGCGGGAGGTTTGGCCGAGGGGGCCGCTGCGAATATCCAGGTTATTCAACCCTCAACCGGAAAGACTGTGACGATCCCCTTTAAAAGCCTACTTACTCTTAAGGGTACCGACGAGGTCAAGTTGCACGCGGGTGATGTAGTCTTTGTACCGCAGAGCGGTTTTTTCAAGTCGACTTACGTCATTCAGCGATTGAGCCCAGTCGCGACCATGGGCGTAATGGCCGCAGTCGCCCCCTGATCGAATGCTTTTCTATTTGCTTTACTGATTGACATTGAGACTGAAGAACAAGCGACCCATTCCCCCAACGTCTCTCCAATCCATTGCCAAGGTCCTGCATGCATATTAAGAATCTCAGCCAATCGCAACCGTCTCAACCTCCCGCCGCCTCCTTGGACTGGAGGTCGAGAATCGACGTGCCGCGAAGTTTGCGGCTTCACAAAATGGCGGCGACCTTGATCACTCTCTTGACGCTGGGTCTGGGGGTAGCGCTGGCGGTTCGGCATCGTGCTCAGTTCGAAGCCACTAGCGTCGTCTATGTGTCGCCCAACTTCCACGCCACCTTGGTCACCAATCAGGAACAGGAATACCCCTACGATTCGTACATCGAGGAACAGGTGCATTCGGTTACGAAATATAACGTGCTCGTCGATGCTATCGGGAAGCTTAAGCCGGGGGTGTGGCAGGCTACCGGAGAAAGTTTGGAATCCGCGGTCGATCGGCTGCAGCACAGCTTGAATGTCAGGCGCGACGGCCAGAGCTACCAGGTGCAGATCACTCTGCTCGGCACCGACCCCACGCACCTGGCTGAAATCGTCAACGCGGTCACCGAAAGCTACCTGGAGGGCATAAAAGGAGAGGAGTTCTACGGCCGGGACGAACGCCTGGATTCGCTGCGCCAGGCCCGCACCGAAGTACAGAATGAGCTGAATGACAAGCTCCATGAGCAAACACAGATAAGCCAGTCCCTTGGCGTAGCCGTGATCTCATCGGACGCTACGGACCAGATCGACGCCCAGGTGGCGAAGCTGCGAACCGACCTGACCGCGGCGCACGAACAGCGAATTCAGGCAGAGGCCCAACTCTCCGCTTTGGAGAACGGCGGTGCGGACGCACCAAGCGCCGCCCTCAACTCTGCTGCTGACGAAATCATCGCTCAGGATCCGAGCCTGCTGGCGCTCAAGTCTTCTCTCAGTCAAAAACGTGCATTGCTCCTGGACCAGCTTGCCGGGATGACGCCGAATCATCCTCTGCGCAGGACAACGGAAGAGCAACTCGCCCAGATCGAAACCGCCTTGCAGCAGATGCAGACCAACCTTCGCAGTCATGCAGCGGCGACCCTGGAACAGAAGTTGCGTACTGATCTCGAGCGAGCTACCACGGTGGAGGCTAAGCTAACTTCGGATCTGCAGTCCAATACCCACCAGGCAACCCATGCAGCGCCCAGCTTTCAGCGCGCCCAGGTGCTCAAGGCCGAGATCACCGCGCTGCAAGCAAGATATGCCACTCTGGATGAGCGCACGCGGAACCTGGAACTTGAGAGCAAGTCGCCCGGCTCAGTGCACATGTTTTCTCCGGCACGGACACCCACTGCCCCGTTGCATAGCAGCAGTACGATGATTCTTGGCATGTTGCTTCCCGTCGCTCTGATGGTAGGCGTGGGTAGCGTCGTTCTGATCGACTTTCTGGATCCCCGCGTCCATTCCGGGAACGACATCGAGGAGGTCCTGGGATTTTCTCCGATCGGCATGCTCTTCAACGACAAGGATGTGACGATGCAGGTCCTCGATGAATGTGCCCTGCGCCTGGCGGCAGGTATCGATCAGGCCGCCCGCACCGCAAGCGTACATACCATCGTGCTTACCTCGGTCAACGCCGGCGCGGGCACTACATCGATCGTCGAAAGTCTGGGCAGCACACTGGCTAAGTTAGGCCGCAAGACCTTGACCATCGATGCCTCCGGCGCTACTCCTCCGGTGGCCTATATCACGCTGAACATCGACCACTCGGCGCACCGTGGATTGGGCGGCATGCCTGTCGCAAGACCAGATGCGGAAAAGTGGTCAACAGCTGTCCTAGCTCAACCGTTCTCAGCCAAGGTGCCGCCGCTGACCAATTTTATGGATCAGGCTTTCAAAGACCTGACCACTGACTACGATGTCGTTTTAATCGATGCTACACCGATTCTGATCTCGGCGGAGACCGAATACCTGGCCCGCTTTGCAGACGTCACCATCCTCATCGCAGAAGCAGGAACCACCACCAAGGCGCAGTTGATTCGTGCATCACGCTTGCTAGAGAAGCTCCAGATCCCGGGTGTGGCGACCATCATCAATAAGGTCGCGTATCGCCGGGCAAGCCGGGCGACTCGTGAGGATCTAAATGCGTTCGAAGCGCGCATGGATAAGACGAACGTCAAATGGAATCCAGCCTGGAGCAAGGGCGCGGCTTCAGCAGGCTATGACAATCGTGAGCAAGCGGCGAAGGAACACTCCACGTACGCGTGAAGGATTTGTTGGGTTGGCAGATGATGATGACGCAATCTCATCCGCGGGCCCACTATGCCAACTAATCAGTTGCTATGTTTTTTCCAATACTGCAAACTTTTTTCTCGAGTAGACTCACGCTTCGGACCGCGTTTCTATTTGGACAACAAAGACACTGCTTTTCCACCCGCACTAAGTAACTGTGCAAAAAACTCTAGTAAGCAAGTACTAGAACTTTCTGTTGGGCAGCCGCGCCTTCATGTATGCTCAACTGAAATTACCGGCCCCAACAACAACATCAAGGGCGGCACACCGAGGCCCATCATTGCCTCATCAACACTCACCGGCGAACGGGTCGCCTTCGCCCAGCACCATGGCTGTGGCAATATTTGTGGACATGAAGCTGATATTTTTCGTAATGTACATGCAACATGAGCCCTGAAAATAAACCAATCGATATCTATTGACTTCTGCTAGCCGTGCAGTACTCTACCAAGTATCCCCCTCGTTGCTTATCGAAGCTTATCTAACGAGATCATAAGTAGCGTTGTACCTGAGTTACATTTTAATTTGAGCTGCCCCTTTTCTTAAGCCTCAAGGCATCCTTCATTATCGCAACTAACACGAGCAATTAATCCACCTGCAAATGTTGAGCTCCGACGCCGGCGCCTGACACTCAACCTTGGATAAAGGAGAATACATGACCACCTCGCTAGTGACTCCCTCAGTGCAGGACGGCCTTCTCGGAACCTCACTTAGACAACAAATCGACAACACCATTGAAGAGCTCATTATTGCTCTACCGGACGCTAAGCAGCTGACCGCCGAGCAAAGGCGCGGGATGATCGCGAGATACACCGCGGTGCTCGAAGGAAACTTTATCTACTGGATGACGGCTACTTATCTCTCTGTCAAGGCGGCGGACGCGCGCCCGATCCTGCTCGACAATCTTCGCGAGGAGGTGAGGGATTGCCATCCCGCGATGCTACGCAACTTCACCATGGCGGCGCAGGCGTTCCCTACAGATAGAGACGCGCTTGACGTCCACAACGATCTGACCAACGTCCGGCTGTTTCTCGGCCGGCTTTCGGGCGTGCAGAATCTTCTCACGATGGCTTTTTTTGAGGGATACATCCAACAGTTCATGGCTTATTTGGCGGAGCTTGCCGAGCTACAAGGTTCGGCGGAACGCGTATACACCGATGTGCACGGCGTCTGTGACATAGAGCACTCGGAAGGACTGTTTCGCGCACTCTACGCGGAGATGGCTGTCAACCCGCTTGATCCATCAGCAGACCTGTTCGAGGGGGTCGATCTACTTCGCACGCTGCTCCTGCGTATCAATCGAGTCGACGAGAGCAAGCTTGCAGCGTAATTGTTTCTACGAGGCCTAAGCCGGTGCACCAACAAACTCATCGACGATGGCACTTTACTGGAATGCGCCGGATACTTCACCGTCTCCGGCGCGGCTCTCTATACAGTGCTGCATGAAGTGCCAAGACCCGGTAGCTCGCGTTTTGCTGGTGGGGCCATTTGCATCGGAACGGCATTTTTCGTATCACCCCTGGGTTCGTTGGGCGCGGTATCTGGCGGCAAGGGGTATCGAAGTCCTTCGTTACGACTATCGCGGCGTGGGTGAAAGCACAGGCGGATTTGAAGAGATGGGCTTCGACCATTGGAGCGAAGATGTAGAGGTTCTTGCAGATTGGCTTTCGAGCCGGTCACAAGGGGTACCGCTGTTGCTGCACGGGCTAGAAATTGGCGCAATTCTTGCCGCCAGGAGTTTCGAGCGAGGGTTGGGCGACGCGTTGTTATTGTGGTCGCCTCCTGCTCATGCCAACCAGGCGCTGCGCTCGAGCCTTATGCGCTGGGCAGGGCTGGAACAGTTATTCGAGTCGGCTGAAAACCGGAGGTCTGCCGCCGATTACATCCGGCAGCTGGAGCAAGGACTGTCTATCGAAGTGGCGGGCTATGAATGGTCCAGTTCGCTCTGGCGCAGCTCTTTCGACTTCCACCTGCCAGCCAATCTGCAAGACGACGGCGTCGCTTGCGAGACATCTAAGAGACCGGTGAAAGTGATCAAGCTTGGCCGAGAGGCGGCCCCATTGGTGAAACCGTACGTGGGCTACGACGAAGTGAAAGACCTTAGCTGGCTGTACGCCTCTAATTTTGAATGGGTTGCCGGAGCGTTACAGATACCCAAGGAAGATAGGCATGAACGAGGCAACTGAAGCGCGCCGATTGATCACCCTGCACGGGCTCGGCTGCGCCGTTCGGGGCACTTATCACAAGGCCCATTTTGAGAGCTCGGGAACGGAGCGCATTGGAGTGCTCATTCTGAATTCGCTCTCCCCGACCAGGGCTGCCGCAGGCGACTCCGCAGTTTATTGGGCAGACGCGTTTGCCAAGTCTGGCTATCCGGCTTTTCGCCTTGATATGCCGGGTTTCGGGGATTCCGACGGGGACCCACCACCCGAGCTGCTCAAGTTTATTAATACCGGAGGTTATGGACCGATTGCCTCCGCCTTGATGAGAGAACTCTCGGAACAGCTTGACTTATCAGGCGTAGTCGTTGTCGGGCTTTGCGCCGGCGCCGTATCAGCCCTCTATACTGCGGCAGCGAGCAAAGACTGTCGAGGCCTAGTGCTGATGGATCCGTATTTCCATTTGCCTTTGCCGCCCAGATCGTGGCTCTGGCAGAAGCTTACTGGCCGTATCTCGCGTACCGCCCTGGGTAGAGTAGTCAGCAACGCCTATGACCGTTTTACAGACCTTCGACTTTATCTGCGTAGAGACCCGATGCCGGAGAACACAAACTTCCCGCTTCTTAAATGCTGGAAGGTTGCATCGGCGGTCCTGCCGATTTTGCTTTTGAAGGCACCGACAACTAAACCGCGAGGAGAAGAGTTCGACTACGTGCGATACCTTCTCGAACAGGCGGGCAGCAACAGCCGGGTGGTCGTTAAAGTGGTAGAAGGCGCCGGTCATACATTCTCAAATCGCGCGGGCCGAGCCGGAGTTCGAGAACTTACTGAAGGCTGGCTGAACCTTTACTTCCCCTTGCCAGGATACGAAGCTTACACTAATAGTCTTTGCCGTGAAGCCGGCGTTCTCTCCACTCCGCTACGCCCGGGTCCCACCGCAAGCCGGGACAGGCGAGATGACAAATTCATTTGTACAACATAGTTTGTGATCTCGCCTGCCCCGGCCCGCCGTGAGATTGGAGCGTTACGGAGTGGAGAGATCTGCGGCTGGAAAGCAGACAGAAATAAGATATGGAAGCTCGATCTGAAATCATGGCCCAATTTCGGCAGGTGGCCCGAGAGCAAGGAAAGCGACTCGCGCCGATGACCGACGATCTGGAACTGCTAAATTCGGGGCTCGACTCGCTCTGCTTAGCAATCATCGTGACCCGCCTAGAGGGCTCGCTGGAACTAGACCCGTTCAGCACTTCAGAAGATGCCCGCTTTCCCGTAACCCTGGGCGAGTTCATCGGCTTCTATGAACATGCTGCGAAATAGCCGCGCGTCACTTAGGGACGCTCTCAACGCCGCCGCGGATTTGGGCGCGCTCTCTGTTCTTGGCGCGGAGGCGAACATCGCCTGGAGCGATTTGCCTGCAGGCACCGTGCTCGCAGGAAGGAGCAATGAACCCTCCGGACGATCCGTTCTGGTCGTCACCACGAATCAGCTCACCGCCATTGCGACATTACTAGAACTCGATGGTGTTGCCCGGCGCATCGTCCTCTATCCTCCCGACTTGTCGCTGGAACAACTTACATCGACGATATTCTTACCGATTTGAATCAGGCGCTCCACGCAACTTTATTAACACCCGGAGGGGGAAGCTAATGCCCGTTCTTGTGGACTCTCCAAATTTCAGCGCGACACTGCCCGGCGGAAAGGCGTCATCCGGCTTCCGTCAGGGGGCGAGCAGCTCCATCACGATCGGGTTGATCAACAACATGCCCGACGAGGCGCTCAAAGCAACGGAACGCCAATTTTTGTCGCTGCTCGATTCGGCTTCCGACGGCATGCAGATTCGCCTGCTGCACTATATGTTGCCAGATGTTCCCAGGCAGGAGCAGGCCCGGCGCTATCTTAATAGCTTCTATGCGAGCGTGGAAGATCTGTGGGACGGGCATCTCGATGGGCTCATCGTGACCGGCAGAGAGCCGTTGGCGAGCAACCTGAAGCAGGAGCCATACTGGGAAAGCTTCACCAGGTTGGCGGAGTGGGCGGAAAGCAATACTTATTCCACGGTTTGGTCGTGCCTGGCGGCTCACGCTGCTGTCCTCCACCTGGATGGTATCGTCCGGGTCAGGAGGAATGACAAGCTCTTCGGCATCTTCGAGTGTGCACGTGCGGCCGAGCATCCCTTAACCTCGGCAACGCCATCACGCTTCAGACTTCCCCATTCCCGCTGGAACGGGGCGCCGGAAGAAGATCTGACTGCTTGCGGATATAGCGTGCTCACGCGGTCAGCAGATGCAGGAGTCGACACCTTCATTAAGCAACGGAAAAAGCTCTTCGTCTTCTTCCAGGGCCATCCGGAGTACGAATCCGACACGTTGCTGCGCGAGTATCGTCGCGACATCGGGCGTTATTTTAAAGGAGAGACAGAGACGTGCCCGTTGATCCCGCAGAGTTATTTCGACGACGACACGGTGCATGCATTGACGGCGCTGCGTGAAAGATCGCTCTGTGACCGGAGTGAAGAGTTACTGCTGGAAATATCGACTGCCCTGGGAGAGAAAAGGATCGAGAAGACATGGAATGCCAGTGCGATCACCATCTATCGAAACTGGCTGGAATATATATGCGCGCAGAAGGAAAGAGCGAGGCGGTCGAAGAGAATCAGGGCCATTGCCAATGCAGACCGGATTCGCTGGGCCAGCGCTCCTGTTTGAAGCAGAGCGACCAAGGCAGAATCGATATGGCATGCGATTTCGTTTACGCCACTTAAACGCGGTATTAGGCAAAGACGCGCTTAAAGCGATATTTTTCCTCAGCGGACGGAAGCTCTACCTCGCCAGTATCCTGCAGTGATTGACTCCACCCTATTAACAGGAAACACACTTGTACCACCTGGTCGCCCAGATAGACCGTGTAGAGAGAAAAGAAGAGCCCGGCCAAAGCTCCGATACAGACGAACGCGAAGTAGCGACTCTCGCGAGCGCGAAAAGTAAAAGCAGATCGAGCAGCGCCGAACAGCGACTCTGCCGCAATCAATAAGAATAAATACAGGCCGACTTTGCCCTGGGAGAGCTGGACCAGCAAGTAATAGTTGTCAATCGACGGCTGGCCAGGGACTTTAGGGAAACTCAAGATTCCCCAGCCGAGCCACCCACCAGTCTCGATGATGGGCTTGTAACTAACCAATAGTTCTCGCCGGTAGGCCGCACTTGATTGCTCTTCATTACTGTTCGAAGCATCCGTAACGCTTGTGTACTTATTAAAGTAGCTGTTCGCGAAAACTCCCGCCATCACCAGAAGCAACGCCACTAGCGCGGCACCAATTTTGATATTTCGGAATTTGGGGATCTGCAGAATCGAATAGCCCACGGCTGCGCCAATCATTGGTCCCCTGGAGCGGGTGAGCAGGAGAAATAAAAGCAGGAGCACGGCAGGCACGTGATAACGCTCGAGGCTTGAGAACAGCGAGCCCAGCCTAAATTTATCGCGCTTGTAAATATCGCCAAGCGAGGCGTTCAACAGGAAGACGATGAAAAACATGATGCCTGCAAGAATGGCGTGCCCGAAGCAAGCTTGAACCCTGGCATGCCCTTCACGTATCTGTACAAATGAACCAAACTGGAAGTGAAATATTCTGTTGGCGGCGTGTTATCCAGGGGTTTTGACCCATCCTATACTCCCAAAGAACGGCCGGCGTCAGACACAAGAAGAGCAAAACGATTCGCTTGACTGTTGGGACGCGCAGATCCGGCTCAATCAGGCACCTTCCAACAAGGTATGCGAAAAACATCTGCAGAAACGTATTAGCGAACAAGGCAAGACCGTCTTTGGGCGAATTCTCGCGCAAGAGCTCACTAGCACCAAGGCTCACCATGAAGAGAACTACCCACAAGTCCATACGCCGTAGTGGCGGCCAGCGGCCGCGTGCGATGAGGAGCGCTATACCTAAGGGAAAAAGTGCCCATTCTGCGGGAGACTGCGGAGGCAGGTGGGGAAGCCTAATCGGAGTAGTAGGAAGGAAGCAGGAAAAGACAAGGCAGGTACACGTTCAGGAAGGCCAAGTCGAAGCGGCCCTTGATCAGGTAAAAGAGGGAAAGGAAGAACGGGATGAGAAAAATGATTGCCAAAAAACTCACCTGCCGAATTGGCTAAACTATTCCCTCAGCTTGGGCCGCAACGCCCAGCCGCTATTTCGCATTCACTATCGGGGACTCACAACCAGTCCTCATCCGCCCCGACCCGAGCGGTGCAAGGATACGTTCCAGAACTGGTTCTTGTAGGGTACACCGGAGACGGTCAAAATCCGAGAAGGCTTCAACCACCAAGTCCCGGTTGAAGGGCAGGCCAGCAGGCGTATCAGCCATGCCAAGCTGCGCACAACCTGCGAAGGGGACTAGTCCGCTCTTATAGGTCGTATCTCAAGACTGAACGTTCACCGTGATCTGTGAGCTCTGGTTTTGCGCGCCCGGAGCCGTTGAGACGATGGTCAACGTAAAGGTTGTGGTAGTGGGAGTCGTATTCCCACCACTTCCACTTGAGGAAGATCCGCCACCGCAACCAGAGACCCAGAATGACCCTGCGATGAGGAACACAGCGAACGCTACGCGGAATGACCATTCGAAAATCCGTGACCGCCTCCTCGCCTTTCCTAACCCTAACAAGGAAATGAACCCCCAGGGCATGACCCACCCGAAAGCAAGTCTTCCATCAGGGGCTCCTGGCGGAGCATGATTGGGCACGAACGAGGTTTGACTCGGAGCCAGGACGCTCACCGTGCTCGTGACCGGCGCACCGTTGGGAGTGACGCTGGCAGGAGAGAAGGTGCAGGTCACCCCCTGGGGCAACCCGGAACAGCCCAGGTTGATCGGCGCGTTGAAGCCACCGGCGGGGGTCAGTGTTACTGTCAGGGTCGACGCTTGTCCGGCAGTAAGGTTTAGGGTGGAACTGCTTACGGCCATCGTATAAGTCCCTGCCCCCGCCGCTGCCACGGTAACTGTGACCGCAGCGGAGGTCGAAGCAGTGTTATTGGTGTCGCCACCGTAGGAGGCAGTGATCGACTGGGACCCGGCAGCCAGTGTAGTGGTGCTAAAGGTAGCCACCCCGCTCGCGTTCAGCGGGCCGGTACCCAGACTCGTTGATCCGTCCAGGAAGGTCACAGTACCGGTTGGCACGCCGCTGCCTGATTGGGGCGTGACTGTGGCAGTGAACGTGACGCTCTGGCCGGCTGTCACCTGCATCGCTGACGCCGTTAAGGCCGTCTTCGTGGCGACAGTGGTCGGCGCCGTAGTGACGTTCACGCTCACCGCCGCTGAGACCGAGCCGGCATTCTTGCTGTCTCCACTGTAGGATGCCGTGATGGAATGCATGCCCGCTGCCAGGGTGGTGGTGCTGAACGTGGCTACCCCGCTCGCGTTCAGCTGTGCCGTGCCCAGGTTTGTCGTTCCATCCAGGAAAGTCACCGTGCCCGTTGCCACAGTGCTGCCGGTCGGCGGGGAGACAGTTGCGGTGAAGGTTACGCTCTGACCCAGATTGATTGTGGCAGCAGAAGCCGTAACCACCGTGTTCGTGACCGGAAGACCAGTAGCTATGGTGACGGTAACCGCTTCGGAAGTAGAAGCGGTGTCACCGGAATCACCGCCGTAAGAAGCAGTGATCGAGGCCGCGCCGACGGGGAGCGCGGTGGTGTTGAAAGTAGCTATGCCGCTCGCGTCCAGCGTTGCGGTGCCCAGGCTGGTGGATCCGTTCAGGAAGGTGACGGTTCCAGTCGGAATGTTCGTACTTGATTGAGAGCTGACCGTTGCTGTCAGGGTGACGGTTTGGCCGGTGTTGGCGAAGGTCTGGGGATGCCTGGAGCGTGGTCGTGCTCGCGGGGAGTGCCTCGCTCGGCCAAAGGAACACCGTCATCGAATACGGTGGCAGGGAGTAGGACGTCGCGGGGTTGAAATTGGCTACGGTGGTCTGCTTCGGGGCGCTAACGACTGCCGTGCTGTTGGTTTGGCTCTCGTTATTGTCAGTGGGATTGGCGGACGTCAACTGACTGATAAGTACGTTGCCAGTGGGAGCGTTGGTTCCGGAGAAGGTCACGGGCAGCGCTCCGCTTCGGCTTAAATTGAAGACGACCACACTGTAGTGCGTACCGTCAGTAAACGCGAAGGTCTGCAGATAGTGCGCAGCAGCGAGCGTTATCGAATCATTCGTACTCTGAGGTTGATTCCATGTAGGGTTGGCCCCGCTAACCGTCGTGGTCAGCATGGTGGGGAGAATGGCTGAATTGGCCAGCTGCTCGGCCAGATATTGCGGCCGCTTCAGGTTGGTCTCGCCGCCCATATCAATCACCGAACCCCATAGCGGGATGGTTTCGTTGGCATTCTGCGGGATTGCTGAAGGAGTTTTGCCATTCGGTAAGCGCAAACATGTTCTGCGTGGTGATTCCTAGATCACGGATCATCAGCAGCATGTGATCGGCTACCGCGATCCCAGCCCCAAGGCCTGCGACTACCTGATTCACGACGCTCTGTGATGCCGTACCGGAGGTTGTGCTCAGGTTTACCTCATATACCGCCAGATTGGCCGGTGTGCTTCCGCCGCTGGCGGCTTGCGCCTGCTGCGCCATGTATCCACTTGCGGTGGAGTCGACCTCCTCCGGCTGGGCGAACATAGGTCCAAAGATCGCCTCGTTCGAACCGTAATCATTCAAGCTGTTGAACAAGTAGGGGGCTCCATCGACGGAGTCGTAGCCCGAACTGCTGGCAAGTTCCTGCTGCGTCCACGAGGGCTGGGTCGCCCAGCTGCCCATGATCAGATCGAAGTTGCTCGCATTGAAGGAGGCCGAGGATCGGGCTGCCGCAAAGATGGTAGCGGCCCGTTGGCCATAGACCACTGGGTCGGCAATACCCTCGCCCTCGTAAATCCCATTCCACATCTCGTTGCCCAGCTCGAGATGAATCACTGGAAAAACACTCGTCCACGGAGCCTGCTGACCCAGTGCGGCGCGCTTGGCGCCATAAGGCGTCGATGCATCTCCGGCGAGAAACTGGATGAGGTTCTGCATGTCGGTCGCCGAGATCCCTCCAGGCATGGTGTACCAGGGCTCTGCGCCCACAGTCTGGCAGAGCACCAGGAATTCCTCGAGGCCCATCGGCACTTCGTCCTGCTCGGTCGCCCCCGGGCTCCAGCCTGCCCGTTGCCGCGCGAACGGCACAGCGATCACATTGTCAAGCGATGTGCCGTAGTCCGACAGGGTCATGTAGCGAAGGACACCGGGCTGCAAACTCTTGAGCGTATTCACAACCGCGTTGCGATAGGCGGTCGGGTTTCCAGGCGCGGCGGCTTCCGTCAGGCTCGCGTCGTCCAGATACATCGACGCGCCTGCGACCGAGAACGAAAGCGCGACCGTACCGATATAGGTTCCGTCCTCAGCCGCATTGAAACTGTAGGTGTAATCCTGCCACTGGCCAGTCAGGGTCACGGTTTGGTTAAACAGGGTTTCGGCTGGTGGACGCCATCTGCCTGATTACCGAGATAGTCAATTGGTTATTTCCGCCCAATCCCTTGGCCTTAAACGCGAGCGTATAGGTCCCATTCAACTGCACAAAAGAACGTCCCACGGTGGAGTCGAAATAAGAATCGACGCTAGCCGTTTGACCGCTGCCGGCGGCATTGATCGCGAGCGCCTGCTTACCCGGAGAATCGGGAGCAATATCCGTGGTGTCCGCGGACAGGGTTGCTCCGCCGGCGACAGTGGGCCACCAGCCTGCCTGTGGGTTGCCAGGCACCGTCATTTGTACGATTAGGTAATTGTTCACCGCAAGCGGCGTAGAAGTGGCGGCGAAATTGAAGGTCAGCCCGGTGTTGCCCGAGAAGTTAGCAGCGGTGCTGCTGGTAATGGTCCCTGTCACTCCAGATGCGGTCCCATTGATGACCTGAAAGGTTGCTCCCTGAAGGAAGTTGGCCGGCCAAATGTTATAGATATTCGAGTCGGTGCAACTGGTGGCCGTCACGGCCACGCATTGCATAATCGTCTGCCATGTCTCCCCTTCGAAACCGGGATTGCCAAAGATCAGGTTGCGAAACATCTGTCCGGAGTCATAGAAGTTGTCTCCGGCAAGATTCACTCCAAGATGTTTCACTGAAGACCGCTGGACAGTAGTGCCGATTTCGAAGTTTGTTGCCTGTGCCATCAACGCCGCGGGGCTGAGAAGAGGCAGAGAAAATGCAAGCAAGAGACCCAGGCGAAGGATCGACTGCAGACAAAGAGAACGGGGTTGCGGCTTAGACGATTGTCTGGACATTGGCCATGCTCCTTCGGACGAATACGAGTCAGGCCCCTGCAAGGGAGCGCCCTCTACAAGACCGGTGCTCACACCTGCAAGGATTCGACGGAGGTAACCAGCTCAAGGAAGCAACGTTCGGCATCAAGAACTGCAAATAAAAACTGAGTTACCGATGATCGGGTGATCGCTTAGTCTTGGTGTCTTGCCAAACGAACTGGGCCCGTGGATGAAAGCGACTTGCCAGCCAGGTGCGACTTCATAAGATACCCGGCGTTCACACTGCGTAAGTATAGGCCCGGAAGTACTATTCGAACCACAATGATTATTTAAAATTTGTCCGATCGAAGTTGTATCACGCTTTGGCTTCGGAAATCCTGTTGAAGACTTAGCGAACTGAACCTTAGTGCGGCAGTTGGTTGTGTTTGAGTAATCGTAAACCATCTCTGCCAGTTACGGACGGGTCTTTCCATCTGACGACTCTGTGCTTGTGCAACGCCATGCAATACACTGTGCTGGATGATCTCGATGGAAATCGCAGACGGGCTCAGAGTTGTGCATCTTCTCCGCTGAATTGGGATCCGCCTTTGCTGCCAGCCGAAAATAGATCATACGATGCTTCTGTCGTAGTCGTATCGTTCAACACCAGAGAGCTGTTGCGCGAATGCCTCGAGCTAGTGCAGCGCGAGGCGAATGGGCTGCGGATTGAAGCACTTATTGTGGACAATAACTCCAGCGACGGCTCCGCGGAGATGGTGGAGAAAGAGTTTCCCGATTTCCGGATTATTCGTAGTTCAGTCAACCTTGGTTTCGGTGCGGCGAATAATGTTGCCATTCAATCGGCTCGGGGCCGCTATCTGATCCTGCTCAATTCGGATGCATTTCTCCACCCCGGAGCCCTTAAGCTTGCGGTTCAGCATATGGACCAGCAGCCGCAAGCGGCGCTTGGCGGTGCACACTTACTGAGCCATGACTCGTCATTTCAGCCCTCCGCACGCATGTTCCCCAACATAGTTACAGATACCTTTGTACTTACTGGCCTCGCCGCTAGATTCCCAAAATCCCAAATTTTTGGATATTTTGACAGAACTTGGGCAGATCCGTCGCAACCATGTCAGGCGGATTGGGTCACAGGCGCCTTCTCGATCATTCGCGCTGATGTGCTCGACAAGGTCGGGTTATTCGATCCGCAATTCTTTCTCTACGGAGAAGAAGTTGATCTTTGCCGCCGCATTAAGAAAGCAGGCTATGAGATCTGGTACTGGCCCGATATCTCCGTGCTCCACATCGGCGGTGAATCATCTCGCCAGATCAAGGATCTGGCGCTCTCTTCTTCCGGTAGCACCCAGCTTGTCCTGTGGCGTATGCGCAGTACCCTGCTCTACTATAGGAAGCATCATGGAGCGACGGTGTGGTTGGCCAAGTGGCTCGAACTTACGCTCTACCGTCTCTCCTACCTACGCAATCGGTTCAGCAGAGACCCCCAACGAAGGCTGCGTTGCCAAAACTCCCGGAATCTCGCGACCCTGATGAAGACAGCATGGAAAGAGACCAAGGGTGGCATGGTTTCTCCACCTCGTCCCTGGTGAGAGGAGAATCAAGATCAAGCGCGGCATCAAGAGTCTCCTGAGCAACTTGCTCTCTGGGCTTCTGCGGATTGCGGCTCCGCTGCGGGAAGGCCTGGCCCGCCTCTATGCCCATGCTTCTCTTGCCGCGGACCTGGATGAGGGCCTGCCTGCCTCCGTCGTTGTGCTGGGGCGGATCTGGGTCTACGGAAGCCGTCACATTCGCATCGGTGAAAATGTGCTCCTCTACCCTGGAGTGCATCTGGAAACGCAGGGAGATGCTCGGATCGAGCTGGGCGATGAGGTGGTGATCTCGCGTGGCGCGCACTTAGTAGCGATGGCTGGAGTCACCGTTGGAAAAGGCACACTGATCGGCGAATATACCAGCATCCGCGATGCGAACCACATGCGCGACCCTGGACAAACGATCCGCGATTCCGGCTATAGCGCAAAACCGATTACGATCGGAGATGAGGTTTGGATCGGTCGAGGCGTGACCATCCTAGGCGGCGTCACTATCGGCGACAAAGCGACCGTAGGCGCAAACGCAGTGGTGACCCGAGACATACCTGAGGGGGTAACGGTGGTCGGCATTCCTGCTTCTCCCATATCCGCCAAGAGGCGCCCCTAATACCCGCAGAGGCGGACAAGCGCTCGCTCGTATTCCTCATCGACCCCCATTCACTTGACGCGCATCGATGAGAATCCCGACGGAGGTCGCCAGACCGGCGAAAACCCACACCAGGCTTACGAGCATCCATGGACCCAGAGAGGTGGTATAAGACGTGGTCCACGGCATGAAGAGAGACGACTTCGGTACACCACAAGACAAGCGAAAGCAACACTCCGGAAACCGCGAGAAGAGCGCCGGTCCGGCCACGAAGGACGCGCAGGGCGAAGATCACACCAAGCAGGAGCAGCACAGTCAGGATTACGATCGCGATTCGCTGGGGCGATCTCCGAAGGTCATATTCGTTCCAGCGCTGCGCGAGATCCATGAGTTGCTGGTGCAGCATCCAACGCCAGTTGAAGATCATATCGAGCACCAATGCGCCTTCGATCGCAGTCAGAAGGGCCGCGAGTTGCGAGACGGTTCGTAGACGCCTGCCTTTTGCCCATGCTATGCCGCAGCAGATCATGGCGACTCCGTACGCTGCGATTCCAGTTGCGCGGGTGGGCGTCAGCCACTCTTCACTTGCTATCATGAGAAATCCTTTCTACAGTCACGCGGCCTTCCGGAAAACATGATGATTCCTCCTTTGATAGCACTGGCGGCCTGGATCCCGATCAGCCTCTTTTGCTTTCGACGCTACGCGGTTCGCATTGCCATCCTCATCAACTTCGTCGGCGGCTGGGCGGTGCTGCCCTCCGCCGCCTTTACCCAGACCAATAACCCATTTCCCTACTGGATATTGGGAACATGCTTGCCTTCGGATCACTTCTTCACCAAGGCAAGCGTGACGGGATTCACCTGCCTTCTTGGTGTTCTGCTCTTCGACCGGGAAAGCTTCCTCCGTTTCAAGCTCAGCTTTTGGGATCTTCCAATGCTGGCCTGGTGCGTAGTTCCCGTGTTCTCTGGTTTGGCTAACGTGCAAGCCTTTCCCGTTGTGGTTCGTAGCGAACTCTATCAAATTCTTGCCTGGGGCGTCCCGTACTTCTTCGGGCGTGTTTATTTCACCGATACGATATCTCTTCGCATGGCCGCCAAAGCCCTTGTCATCGCGGGCATGGCCTACGTTCCTATTTGCCTGATCGAGATCTTTACCGGGCCGCAGATCTACGCCCATCTGTACGGCTATCAACCCTATCGCTGGATAGGCGCTGAACGTTACGTCGGCTTCCGGCCTATTGGTTTGCTGGAAGACGGAAACCAGCTTGGCATTTGGATGGCGACCTCTGCACTGATTGCAATATGGCTTTGGAGACGCCGCCTGGTTGCTGCGATATTCGGAATCCCTATCGCCTGGATAAGCGCCATCCTGTTGGTCGTCACGCTTCTTTGCCAGTCGGTCGGAAGCATTGTTATCCTGCTCTGCCTGCTCCCGTTTGTCTTTACACGACAGAGCTATCTGCCACGCGCTGTCGCCGCGCTTTTCCTTCTGGCAATCCTTGCTTTTATGGGACTTCGTGTGGCCAACTTCATATCCTTGCGATCCCTGGTCGAACACAACGCGGTTGCCCATTCTGCCGCCGAGTTTTTCAAGGGAATCCAGCGCCAATCTTTCGGATGGCGGCTTTCCCAGGACGAAAAGCACCTCGATGCAGCGCTGGAAGAGCCTCTCCTAGGCTCGGGTGCGTGGGACTGGTGGAGAGCCAGTGGATCGCGTCCATGGGGATTGTGGCTACTTGCCATCGGGATGTATGGACTCGCCGGGCTGCTTGCCTTAGAGTGCCTGCAACTACTCCCCATAGCTCGCACCCTATGGTCTCCGCTGGCCCGGGGTGATACTCAGGCGTTCGATCTACGTAGTGCTCTTGCCGCAGCTATTCTCATGTCGGCGATCGATAACCTGCTGAACGGTTCCATGATCCTTCCACTGTTGCTGGCCATCGGCGGCTTGAGCGCGCCGGCCACGTCTCCCTCTCGCTCGACAACAAACACACGCCAGCGGGTGTGAAGCCGTCACTCAGCCTTTACGCGATCAGCAAAAATGGCCGCCAGATGTTCAACGTTACGGCCCAGGTCATAGTCTTCGAGAATGCGCGCGCGGCCACTCTTGGCGACGCGCTCGCGGAGAACTTGGTCGTCCATGAGCGTTTCCAGGGCTTTGACAAGCCCCTCCAGATCAGAGGCCGCGACCAGCAGGCCTTCGGTCCCGCTGCGAATCAACTCTGGAATGCCAGTGATGTGGGTCGTCACGCAGGGAATCTCCATGGCCATAGCTTCCATGAGAACCACGGGAATGCCCTCGGCAAGACTAGGAAGGCAAAAAATGTCTGCCGCCTGATAAAGCGCGCGTATGTTGTCCTGATTGACCGCTCCCTCGAACACGACCATATTGGGATTCTCCAATCGCTTGGCTCGTTCGCGAAGCGAGGGGCCATCGGGGCCATCGCCGACCAATCGAAGCCTGACTCGTCGACCCTGACGCGCCAGCTGATCCACCGCATCGATCAGGACGTGCTGTCCTTTGGCTTGCGTCAAGCGGCCGACACAGAGTATCTCAAAGAAATCCGAAGCCGACTTGGCGGGTCTGGGTACCCATAGCCCCGGATCCACACCAAGACGCGACACAACCAGCTTGCTCCATTGGGCGTATGGTGAGAACTTCATCAGCTGGCTCCGGGCGTACGAACTGATGCAGCAGATGAAATCGGCGGCAGCCACCTTTTGCTCCAGATACTGGCCTTGAGCGTCATAAAACTCATCCGGGCCGTGAACGGTGATGGAAAATCCAAATCCGAAGATGTGACGCACATACAGGCCCACAGTGGCTGCCTGCGATCCGAGGTGGACGTGAAGATGGCGCTGCCGGACGCGCTGCATCCACACCCCGACCATCAGAGCTTCAGTGAAATACATTAGGTTGAACATCAACCGCTTGAGGTCCAGAGCGCCCAAAGACAAAACGAGTCGAAGCCCTCGCCAGTAGCCGCTAAACCTGGTGAACAGCGTCTCCAGATGGGCGCTGATCGCCCCCCGCACGCCATGCGTCTTCAAATAATAAGTAAGGCCGGCTTCTTCCGCCTCCTCCGCGGTGAGGTTCGCGAGGGGGCGATCCGGAGCATTAATCGATGCCGTGTCGATGCGAAATCCCATGCGTCGAAGCTGGCGGACTTCGCGCAGGACAAAGGTCATCGACAACATCGGATACTGGCTGGTCAGGTAAGCAAGGGAACGGCGTGCATCTTCCGGGCGGTCGGTCACGCTCATGGCGCAGTCACTTGCGGGTGCGCTGGGCTCCACTGCGCGCGAAGCGCATCCATGGTTCGCATGACCTCCAGCGAATCATCCAATGGCATGATTGCACTTTCATTGCGCTGTTCGCGCAGGCACCGGCTGACCTCTGCAAACTGGAACTGGTAACCATTGCCCGCAAACGGAAAGCTTCGCACCTGGCCACGATTGAAGAACGCCCGCAAAGGACTAAAACGACGCAACAACGACTTTGCAGTAGGCGAATTACGAGCGCCTCCGAGGATCCTGCCAAGCCCTCTCGAGTTTGGCCGTGAACCTTCGCCCACCACCGCTTGTTGCTGTGCGTACTGCTTTAAGACAAGGCGGTGCGCGCGATAGAACGGTTCGCACAGACGCAAGAGTCCACCATCACCGAAGATCCAGACCTCGTTGGTGCCGCGGACCCGCAGGCTGGCCGCAAGAACTGCCAAAGCACCGCCTGCATAAGTAAGCTGGTAACTCGATTGCTCATCCACGCCGGTCGGGCCCAGGCACGCCATTCCACCAATTGACTGCGGTCTGCCCAACAAGTGTTGCGCGAGGGAGATGAGATAGACGCCGCGGTCAAGCATTGCTCCTCCGCCAAGTTCACGATCGAAGTAGCGGGCTTCGCCGCCAGCCGGCACGGGATAGGAAAAATTGCCCTGGATCAGGCGAATGGAACCAATCATGCCGGCATCGATGCAGCGTTTCGCCTCGATGATGGCGGGGATGAATCGGGTCCACATCGCTTCCATGCAGAAGACTTTGCGCTGGCGGGCTGCATCCACAATCCGCTGGGCTTCATATAAGTCGAGGGCGAAGGGCTTCTCGCACAATAAGGCCTTGCCTGCCTGGATACTGGACAAACTGTCATCGAGGTGGCAATGGTTGGGCGAAGCAACATAGACAACGTCAATCTCCGGATCGTCCAGTAGCGCCTGCAAGCCGGTGTAAAACCGGGCAAAGCCGTGCTCCGCCGCGAAGCTCCTGGCGCGCTCGACTCTGCGCGAAGCAACGCCGTGCAGTAGTGTTCCGCTTACCAGTCGAAGGTCATCCGCGGCCGACTGGGCGATGGCGCCCGTGCCCCAAATTCCCCACCGGATCAGTTTTTCCACGATTGACTTCCTTGCCCGTTGGGATCGAAACGCAAAGATTCTCCTACCTGGACCACGGCATAGGTTCAATGGCGTCGAAGCTGGTACGCAGGCGATAAGTCGCGCCCTGCTCCCGTGCCCAATGAATGGCCAACGCGATTTCATTTACGTGCAACGAGAAGCGCGGCGAAAGGCGGCATGCGCGATGCTCGCGGACCGCTGCAGCTAGTTCTGCCGGCCCACGAGCAAAGTCCATGCTTTGCGCGCCCTTGGTCTTTACCTTCTTGTGGGGCGCAGGGGGCAAACGATGGGTTTTGCGTATGGGGTTCAGAAACGTCCTCCTGCGGAGCGTGACCATCCTACGGCTGTACACCGGTGAGCGATAGTCCCAGGAATCGTGCGTATATAAGACGCCTCCATCGCCCACAACCTTGAGCGAGTGGTCATGGGGAGCGAGAATGCTGCAGGTCAGCCGAGCCACTACGCCGGAAGCGAATTGGATACATGCAACTGAGAAGTCGGGCGAAGTCACAGCGAAAGTTTCCCCTGGCACTTTGTCCCGCACCTGGACGGAGGCAAAGGAGGTCACGGTCACCGCCGGACCAAACCACGCGGCCAGCCATCCGATATAGTAGCCCGCGTGTTCCAGTGTGCAGCCAACTTCGAATTCGTCTTTGTATGGCCAGGGCATACCCGAGAGGGATTTCCATTTTTTATATGGCATCCTGGGTACCATCCCGTCGTCCATCTCCGCATACACCACGCGCACCTTGCCGAGGGTTTGTTCGCGAAGCGCTTTCCACAGTGTCTGCGCTGTCTCACCCAACAGGCTGCAGGGCGCTGAGACAACTAACAATCCGCGCGACTCCGCTAACTCCACAAGTTCTACTGCCTGTTCGATGTGCATCGCAAGAGGCTTTTCTGAGTAGACATGCTTGCCCGCCTGGAGCGCCGCTTTGGACACGGCATAGTGGCTGCTGGGGTTGGTCAGATTCAGTACCAGATCGACTTGGCTGTCTTCCAGCAGGGCCGCGAATGTGGGATATGCCGGAACGCGATACATGCGAGACAACAACTCCGCGCGTTCAACAACCGTATCCGTCATTCCCAAAATCCTGAGTTCGGGATGACTCGGGAGCGTGGCCAAATAGTAGTCGGCCACAAATCCGCAGCCAACGATCGCTACGTTCAAGCTTTGTGCTCCTTCGCGGAGTGGTCTCGAGCGTCCAGGACGCAGTTGGACTCCATGAGCGATGCTTCCCGGTCCGTTTCGTTACAGTTGCTCGATACTAGCATTCGTGTGTACCTGCGCCGAAATCCGGGAACAGGGTCGCGCCATGACCCGCAACCATCAGGCATCGGGCACCGTGCGAAGAAGTGCAATTTCCATGAGCAAGTATCCCCTTCGCTTCATATGCACACCGTCGGAAGAAACGTGGGGATGGTATCGCAAGGGATCGTAGTAGTCCACCAGTCTCCAGCGATGCTCAGCCGCCAGGCGTGCGATCTGTCCGTTGAGCCGGCGTACATCGTTGGAGTAATCCTTGGTGTCGTCCACCTTGAGGCTGTGAAAGATCGGCGGGATTTCACATAACACGGGCTCGGCGCCGGACCGCTGCACCGCGAGCGCAATTTTCTCCAGGTTACTCACGGTAATCTCGGGCTCAATGCCGAGGAGTACGTCATTGGTGCCGCCGAGAATAATAACCTTGGCATAGACGTGGCCCGCGAGAACTGCTGCATCACGCTCCAGCATTTGCTGGGTGGTGTTGCCAAAAATACCAAAATTTGCCGCAGGGTAAGCCCACCCCTGGGTGATGGAATCGCCCAGGAACGCGACTCGCTTATCCCCCTTGAACACCTGGCAGCCACTCAATAGGCAGAGCGACAGCAGGAGGGGAAGCACGGGAAGCGTTACGCGTCGAGCGCACGACCATCTCTCCCTTCCTGTGACCGTAAGATGCATAATGATTCCCTCAACATCCGTTCCAGGCGCCCGCGGGGGAGGCAATGAACACAGTGGTTAAGAATATCTGCGAATCAGCTCGCTGCGTTCGCGGAAGACTGCCTCATCGTTAAAGCGGCTCCCGTTTTCGGCAGCCTCGGCGATGAGCCCCGCTAACCTCGACCGATTGCTGGCCAGTTCCGCGACCTTAGCACCCAGCGCCTGCCAATCGCCAAGTTGAACATAGGCTCCCCCTCCGCGACCAGCGGTCAGCTCCTCAGCGAAGGCGCTCTGATAGCCCACAATGGGCGAACCAGAGATGAGCGCCTCCAGTAAGCATCGCGGAGATTCTGGCGTGACGTGTGTGAAGACAAAGACGTGCGCGCGGCGAAGCTCGGCAAGCAATGTCGCGCGTTCGGAAATAAAGCCTGGAGCACGAACGTAGTCGCGGAGCCCGAGCTGGTCAAGGCAGGCGTGGAAGTCATCGTGGAGTGGGCCATCGCCAAGCCACACCGCCTCAAACTCCGCGCCGAGGCCGCGTGCTGCGCCCAAGGCGCGCAGCCAGTCCAACGGGGCTTTCATCGGATCCAACCGCCCGGCATAGGCGATGCGCAGCCGTCCCCGGGTTGCACTTTGCTGCTTGGCTGCAAGCTCTGCCGCGGAAATCACATCCGCCGGCTTCAGATGAATGTCGTGGATGAGGTGGCTCTCACGAGCCCAGGGCGAATAGGCAAGGAAGCAGTCGCTGCCATGCCAAAGTCCCAGAGCGCAGCCGCGAATGATTCCACGATGATAGGCACGCATCGACCGCCCAACCAATTGTGCTTTCAACCGCCGCAGCGGGGACTTCTGGCTGGCGAGTTTGAACAGCAGTTCGTGCTCCACCCGGTCGGTGTGGATGGAGTAGCGGAGTCCGCGCGACTGGGCTAGCCGGGCGCCCAGTGCGGCCCAATCACCGATCAGGCCGCCGATTCCAAAACTCAGATACCGGTTGCGCGTGATGTGTTCGAGCAAAGTCCGCCTGGTTCGTGCAAACGAAGTCGCGAAGGCTGATGGAGTGTATGCCATGGGCAACGGCACTAGCGTGACTCTGTCGCGATGCCGGAGTGTCTCCGGGTCGCGCCACAGCACCGTACTGGCGCCGTGCGGCAGGTCTTCACTTAGAACCGGAGCGGCCACGGTTACATGCGAGAAGTTCCCGGCCCACTGATCGATGCCGTTCGTTGCCTGCCCTTCGCAGAGCAGCCGCCCGTCGTCAAGCTTCTTGAATGGAACAGGCAGGACGAGCAGGATCCCGTCTTCCGACAGAGAAGGTTTGGCAACAGCCGCCTTGGCGCTCAGTAGGTCCTTCATCATGCTCCTTGATCCCCGCCTTCTACGCTTTCGACTGGGCTATTCGACTCAGGTCAGTGCGGGAAAGGGAAAGGAAAGGGGAATCCAAAGCCGAGCCACGATCTTGTCCACAAAGCCGCTGCCAGTAGCCCCAGGAACGCTAAGGTAAGCAACGCATCCTGATTTACCGTTGGCAGTCCTTCCCGCGACGCGCTGTAGGCATTCACAAAATAGACGGGCAAGTCGCTAAAGGCAACCGCGCTGACGGCGCCGACCATTCCCCAGGCATGGAACCCCCAAGGTAAGAAGATGAACAGGGTGATGCAGTACACCAAATAAGCGAGGGCGTTGTAATGCGGCTTTTGCAGGGAGAGAATCGCCGGGCTGATCGTGCTGTAGAGCAAGGTATGCCACAGTCCGACGGCGAGGATGGGAATCATCCAGGCCGCGGCATGATAAGGCTTCGTATACACATGAAGAATAAACAGATCGCCGGTGCAGATAACCGCGATGAGCAACAGGCCGCCGGCGGCCAGAACCGGAAGCCTATATTTGAGCAGGATTTGCCGGAATGCAGGGCGTGGCTGATCGGAAAACTTGGCAATGAATGGAAATCCGACCCGCGAGCAGAACATAAGAATGATCTGGCGGGGAATATCGGATAGTGCGAAGGCAATCCCGTACACACCCAACATCTGGAAGGAGATCAGCTTGGCGAGAATGAGGCGATCCGATTGCAGCGCCAGAAATGTGAGAGCAGTTCCTATAAGAATCCAACGGCCAAACTTAACCAGAGCATGAATTGACTCTTTGTCCCACGTGAACCGGGCTCTCACTTCAGGAAGCAACAAGTAGCTGATTCCGGTCCGGCACACTTCTGATATCACTCTCCCTGCCATGAGGGCCCAGATCGAAGGGTGGAATAGTGCCCAAATCCAGGTGACGACGAATTGAACGAACTGCGTCACTAACTCCAGCACCGAAAGCCTGCCCACTCCCAGGTGCCGGCTCAGAACCAACAGGCTGGGCGAAGAGAAGCCGGCAAGGAGACAGACAACCCCCAGACACGGTAGCAAAACAACAATTTGCGGTTCGCGATAAAAATGGGCCACCGGCCACGCGAGGGGGATCGTCAGCAGGAACAGTCCCAGGCCGCGAATGACCTGCAGTGTCCAGGCGGTGTGCAGGAAGACGGGCACATCGCCGCGGGGGTCTTGAATGATGCTTTCCTGCAGTCCCACGTGCGAAAACAAGTTGATGCCGACGATGACCGTCGTTATCAGCGTCATCAGGCCGAAGTATTGGGGTAAGAAGAGGCGGCTCAGAACGATGCTGCTGCCGAGGCGCAAAACCATCGAGAGGCCGTAGAAGATGACGACCCAGTACGTGCCCCGGAGAGCGCTCGATTCAAGCCCACGCACTCGGGCCAGGCTGAACTCCTCAGCAGCGCTCGGTTCCAGCTCAGTTTCCATCGTCATGCTGGACGCTTCGCCTCTACTACTGGATTACACGAGGCAGACGGAATTGTTGAATGAGAGCCACCTGCCCTGGTCACGATCTTCATCGACGACGCGCGGAGGCAAAGACTTCCGTGCCGCAGCCGGGGGAGAACTGCGATAGAAGCAGAGATGCAAATTGAGTGCTGTTGAGGATGCATTGTCCTGTTATTAGCGAGATTATCAACCGGTCCAAAATCACCAGCACTGCATGATCCTGAAGGTCTCCCGTCCAACTGACTCTTAGACGGAACCGGCAAGAGTCTGTCTACAGACAAATAGTAGGGCGTTGGAATCATGAGTAATTGTACTAAGTGTATGCGGAAGCCACCCGCGTGCATGTATAGGATTTGATGATCTTTCAAGCGCAATTGCTCCGGTTCCAAGGTCCTTCCTTTTTGGGGAATAGTCACAAGACGCCCTTGCGGATAGAAACGATGTACGCTGGTAATGCCTGGCTGATAAAGTGAGTTACTAAAGAACAGGGTGCAAAGTTAGCGTTCGGGTCTACTTTAAGCCCCCTTTTGTATCTATCTGCTAACAAGCGCTAACTCATCTCAGATAACACGGTATCCCTCCATCATCCGAAGCAAGAATGTTTCCCTAAAGTTCGGACTTATTCCGTCTTTTTTGGCGCCAGCTATTGCGCGCGATCTGTGGATTCGTGAGGAGTTGGAAAGGAGCGATGCTCTCACCCTGTCGTTGCGACCGCACGCCAGCGTGACGGCGCATTAAAGGCTCGCAGGCAAAATCGATCCTGAAGGGCGGCATTGCTCCGTTTATTTTGCGAGCCGCGGAGATCGTGGAATTACGCAGTCGAGTTTCTGGAGCGCTTAGCCGCCGGAGTTCGTTTGAGACTTTTCTTGGCTTTGCGAAGATCGCGCAGGGCGCCTTTCGGGAAGCCGGTCGATTCGCGTACCACCAGGTGAGTGTTGATCTTGTAGCTCCGTTTGGGCTCCCCACCCTCTTCTACGTGGGCGCGCAACGCCGTCACCGCCGCACGAGCCAACTCGAAGCATGACATTTGGATCGTAGTAAGGGGCGGAATTGTCACCTGCGCGATGTGAATGTCGTCAAAGCCGATGACCGACAAATCGTCGGGTACCCGGAGCCCTGCCCGGTATAGCTTGTGCAGCACTCCGATCGCCGTCATGTCGTTGGAGCACATCACCGCCGTGGGCAGACGCCCGGATTTAAGCAGGCGATCCATAGCATCGATGCCCCCTTCCATGGTGTGGTCCCCTTCCAGCAGCCACGCCGGATTGGAGACAATACCGCATTCCTCGAGCGAACTAGTGAAAGCAGCCAGGCGGGATTGCGCCGAGTGTAGCCGCTTGGGCCCGCTTATAAACGCAATGTCCCGATGGCCCAGCACTGCCAGGTGCTGCACCCCCTGCTGGATGCCGTGATGATAGTCCACCGCCAACAGGCTGATGCCGGGCCTCTCCGGCCCTACGTCCACAAAAACGAGCGGCACTTTGCGCTCGGCCAACTGCTCCAGCAGCGGTTTTTCCACACCGAAGGTCATCACCGCCACCCCCTCTGCTCTACGCTCCAGCATGCGTCGTATGCACAGAGACATGCGCCGGGGATCGTAGTTGGTTGAGCTGATCAGTATCTCGTAGCCGTGCTCCACGGCAATATCTTCAAACCCCTGAATCAACTCCGGAAAGAAGGGATTGGTGATCTCTGAAACGATCAATCCCAGCAGCCGGCTACGCCCCGAGACCAGCGCTCGCGCCTGGGTATTGGGGAAGTAATCCAGCTTTTCGATTGCCTCCCACACTCGTTTGGCCATCTTCGGGTTCACCGTCGACACCCGGTTGATGGTGCGCGACACGGTGGCGATGGACACGTTCGCCAATTGCGCGACGGTGCGAATGTCCATTTTGCCGGGCTTCTCTCGCGCCGGGGGCCGGCCCCTCTTTCCCGCTTGCTTCACCATTCATCTTGCCTATGCGTAATAGTTTCTACAGAATACCGCAGCGGTTGACAACGCTTCTGGGGACGGACCCAATGAGAGTCGAGATTAACCCCGAGGCTCTGCGCCTCTCACACGCACTTGGCTTTCGAGATAGGTTTCAAGATGCTGCTGCGCCAGGATGAGCGCGCTTCGCGATCGCTGGAGCTTAGAACTCACGAACGCACCTTCCAGGAGCGAGATCATAAGGATTGCGAGTTCTTCCGGGTTCACTGATGGGCGGATCTCACCCTTCGCTTGGCCGGCTCGGGCTATATCCGCAAGATAGCCCACCCAGTCGCGCATCGCACCCTCAGCCCGGCGGCGTAAGATCGCATTGCCATCGTCCGCATCCAGGACGGTATTAAGCATCGGACACCCACCGGGGAACGAGGGCATGGAAACAAAATTTGCGATGTGAAGTTTGAGCTTGTCTACGCTGTTTGGCGCCTGATCAAGGTTGCCTACTCGCGCAGTACAAGTCTGAGCCCAGGCATAGTCGAAAGCCGCCGCCGCCAACTCTTCCTTGGTGGCGAAGTGGCTGTACAGGCTTCCCTTCTCCAGACCTGTGGCCGCGCTAATGTCCTGCATCGAGCAGCCATCGAAGCCTTTGCGATTGAAAAGGGGTGCCGCCTTAGCGATGATTCGCTGCCGGGTTCGCTCACCTTTTAACATCGATCAGATCTCATCCAAAAATCACCCAGGAAAAACTCAGGTCCAACCTTGCAGATGCGAGAGGCCAGGGACCTCAACGGCCCTGCCTCCGCATCGAGCACGGCCATCCGTTACCAGGGAAGTTCTGAGCCCAGGTGGATAAAGCGGCCATTTGGGCCGTCGGAGCCAATGAGAGCCAACTGCACGCTTGTCTTCGCGCCGTCTACGATTTCCATCGGAGCCTGGTCCGTGCCCATTTCAGTTTTCACCCAACCCGGGTGCGCCGAGTTGACCTTGATCTTCGTGTCCTTCAACTCCGCTGCAAGATGCACGGTGAAGGCATTGAGTGCTGTCTTGGAGGCGTCGTAGGCGAACGTTTTAACGCTCGCGATTGGGCTGTTGGGGTCAGCATGCAAGGTCAGTGAGCCGAGGATGCTCGAGAGGTTGACGATGCGTCCCGCAGGACTCTTCTTGAGAAGCGGCAGGAACTCCCTGGTCACAGCAATTACGGAGAAAACATTTGTACCAAAAACCTTCTGGAGTTCCGCCTCGGTCGTCTCAGCTGCTTTCAACACAAACATTCCGTCTTCAGCGCCTACGCCCGCGTTGTTGATGAGAATGTCGAGTTTGCCATATTTTTCAGCAACCACTTTCGCGGCCGACTTGCGGTCATCCTCTTTGGTGACATCGAGCTGTACGGGGAACGCATCGATCCCCTCGCCCTGAAGCGTTGCTGCCGTCTCCTTGGCTGCCTTCAGAGTGCGCGCTGCTACCACCACGGTTAAGCCGTTCTGCCCCAACTGCCGGGCTGTTTCCAGACCGATTCCCCGGTTCGCACCAGTAATCAGCGCGACCTTCTTATCACTAGTCATCGAAATGACCTCCTAATCAAGAGATGAACCGCCGCGGAGATGGATGCATAATTTCCGACCGATCGGAAGTTTCTTTACATGCACCAGATTCAGGTCATAAATAGCGTGGGGCACGATGGCTGGCGGCATCGGCTCAATAATCGCCAGGAAACGGACGCTGGATTTGGAGCGTCCCCTCTGCCGCACCAGTCAAGAATAGCGAGGAACAATTCCGTACGCGGGGTAATCATCGACCGGGTACTCAAGTGTTTTAAGGCGAACGATGAAGAATGACTGGCAATGCCAGACTCAGTATGGTTTTACTCCGACGGCATTTCCCCTCGAACTCTTCCATCGGTTTCTTATTATTGGGAATCTGATGAAACCGGCTCGCTGTTCTATCCGTCTTTCAAATCGATCAGGTGCTGGAGAGCCGACCATGGCTGACCCAAGTAAGCTGTCACGCAATGTCTCGCCGTTCACAGTGGTTCCAAATGCTATTGAAGTATTGGAACGGCTACGCGATTCGTATAAAGGGCTGTCGGAGCGCGAGGCTCTCACCGGACCCGACAAGGCTGTTCGGTCGGTGGTCGAGATTACTCTGAAGCACGTGGCCAGAGCTGTCTGATCAACACTATTCTTTGTGTGAAAATGTCGCCGTGATCATCTGTTGGATGACTTGGTAGCTCACTGGTTTGGAGATGAAATCGTCCATGCCGGCCGCCAAACAGCGATCCCGTTCCTCGCTCATCGCAGATGCGGTCATGGCAACAATGGGCACGTGAGCACCGATAGCCTCTTCCCGGCGGATTTGCATGGTGGCCTGCAGGCCGGTCATCACGGGCATCTGCACATCCATGAGAATCAGATCGAAATCACTTTGTCTCCATTGCTCCAGGGCCTCCAGGCCATTCGTTGCCAGCTTGATCTGATGTCCCATCTTGCCCAGCATAGTCATGGCGACTCTTTGATTCACCAGGTTGTCTTCGGCCAGCAGGATCCTTAGCGATAGGGACGAAGGGGAAATCCGGGAGGCTGGTAGATGTGACCGTACTTGCCGGCGCATGCACTCCGATCGCAAGACGAATCGATGCAAGCAGGTCGGAAGGGCTTATGGGTTTGATCAGGTAAGCCTCCGCTCCCAGTTGCCGGCAGCGTGCTGCGCTCTTGACCTGATCGCTCGCGGTCAACATCATGATCACTGCAGGTTGCAGCGCCGGGTTTCGCCGAATGCGGTCGAGCACTTCCATTCCATCCATCCCGGGCATCTGTTCATCGAGCAGAAGCAAGAGATAGGGACTTCCCTCGGAGGCGGCTCTGGAGAGTTCTGCAAGCCCGGATTCCCCGGTATCACACATGTGCGGTTTCATCTTCCATTGACGAGTTATCTCGGAGAGAATGCTTCGATTCGTAGCGTTGTCATCAATGATCAAGGTGGGCATCCCCTCCAGATCTTCTTCGCTCGGGATGGGCGGGGCTGGCTGTGCTCGAGGCGACACTTCAAATGGAGCATTAAATGTTATGGTTGTGCCCTCACCAGGCATGCTCTTGAGACCGATTGCGCCTCCCATCAAAGTGACAATGCTCTTGGAGACGGCAAGTCCAAGTCCGGTACCACCGTATAGCCGATTGCCTGAAGTTTGCGCTTGCTGAAACTCCTGGAAGAGTCCCTCCTGTTGGTCCAGTGCGATGCCGATCCCGGTGTCGCGGATGGAAAACTGCAGCCATGCGCGGTCGTTCGCAATGGCCTCCGCAGATACATCTACGCAGACCTCTCCGTGCTCGGTGAATTTAATCGCATTCCCAACCAGATTGATCAGGACCTGACCGAGACGAATCGGGTCGCCGGTCAGGTCGGCGGGCACATCTGGCGCGATGCGCACGGTGAGTTCCAGGCCCTTTTGGTGGGCGGGCAAGGCGAGGCTCCTCAACACATCCTTGACCACGCTGGGTAAATGGAAGGCAACCGAATCCAGAACGGTTTTCCCTGCTTCCATCTTCGAGTAATCGAGGATTTCATTAATGATGGTCAACAGGCGATCTGCCGAGGACTTCACTGTCAGCAGAAAGTCGCGCTGCTCCTCAGTCAAAGTTGTGCTGAGAGCAAGTTCCGTCATGCCGAGAATGCCATTCATCGGCGTGCGTATTTCATGGCTCATGTTAGCCAGGAATTGGCTCTTGGCGCGGCTCGCCTGCTCGGTCGCAATCATCGCCTTGGTCAGTTCCGCCTGCGACCGGGCATACCTGACTTGCAATATCGCCGCTCGTATTCCATAGATCGCAACCGCCGCCGAAATGCAGACAAATCCCAACCATGGGTGCTCCGGCGCAATCTCAACTCCCATGAGTGTGATTGCCAGCGTGAATAGTACCGGGCTGAGGTTTTCAATCAGTAGTCCCACGGTCCGCTGGCCGCTGCTCCGTTCACGCTTGTCCGTAGGGGTCTTGTGTTGTTGCAAGGCAAACGAACCCGTGAGAGCGAGGTAAGGGATCCCCCACGCGGCGTCTTGCACTCCGTTATGCCAGCCGTGCTTCAGTTCGAAGGTAGCCCACGATAAGACCTACCATCCCATTGACCCACAGATAGCGGGAGAGGGTCAGGTAAAAGCGTCTTCTTGCCGGGCTCGGATTGGAAAAGAAGCGCAAGGTCACAGCTCCGACCAGAACCAAATTCTCCGCATTGTTCAAATACATGAGATTGGCCGCGGAGATGGCCTCGGGGCGGGCATGAGAGGGCAATACGGAGAAGAGCTGCAAGTATGCGAGCATCGCTGCGATGAGCGCTTGAGCCCCATCGAGCCATGCGAAGCTCTTCAGGCCGGCGTCCGTACTTCGGGAGCAGATAGCCAGCATGACAGGAATTGCGTACGCAAAAAAGAAGAAGTCGGAGTTCAGGGCCTGGGTCTGAGTGTGTATGTGCGTCCCGAAGTCGGAGTAGGTCAAACCAAGCTCGCCAACCGCTGCGACCAGCAAACCGCACCCGAACAAGAGCCATAATGGCCTGGCCTCTGTAGATTCGCTGTAAGCGCCAAGCAGGCACGCCGTGACCCCCAGAAGGGGATATATAAGAAGGATCAGGTTAGACAGGAACAACGCATGCGGATCAAAGACGAGCAGAGTCACGTGAGCGACCACCAGGATCGTGCCCGCCACAAAGAGGCTGCGAGCCGCACCCGTCCTTGGCCTCATCACTGCACACCCCGCATGAGTCCGTCCATCAGGAGCCCTCGGCCACTATTGCGCCGCGCAGAGTTGTAGCAAAACGAGACATTCTGATCGCGGCTTGACTAGAGGCATGCCGTTTGGCACTTTCTGGTGGTCATGGATGTACTCGGGCCAGCGACGTCTGTGACCTTATGCCGAACTTATCGGCGCATCCGGTGGAGCACGCCAGTCATCCGGTCGTATTGGAGAGAAAGAGGACCTGGTCCGCTTGTTTGACTCGTCTCAGAATCAATAACTTGCCTGTTCTTCCTATACCATGACGGGAAAGGGAGACTATCAAGTGGTGATCTCACTATTGCTGGCAGTGCTGGCGGCTGCTTCGGGTCCGGCTACGAGCGCTGAGGCGGCGACCGAGGCGGCGATCGCGCGGGTGCATGCGGTGGATCCTCAAATCCACGCTGTGATTGCCCTCGATCCCACCGCGCTCGATCAGGCCCGCGCCATCGATCGGGGGCGTAGGGCGCGCGGGCTGCTCTATGGCTACGCGATTTTGCTCAAGGACAACATCGAGGCGGAGGGGCCGCTGCCTACGACCGCGGGCAGCATGGCTCTGCTCGACAACGTAACCCATCGTGACGCTCCGCTGGTGGCGCGGCTGCGCGCAGCGGACGCTGTCATCCTGGGCAAAACGAACTTGTCCGAATGGGCGAACATTCGCTCGAACGCCTCCATCTCGGGCTGGAGCGCGGTGGGCGGCCAGACCCGCAATCCTCACGCGCTTGACCGGAATCCGTGCGGCTCCTCCTCGGGCAGCGCCGCCGCGGTAGCAGCAGGCGAGGTGCAAGCCGCGATTGGCACGGAGACCGACGGGTCCATCACCTGCCCTGCGGCGGTGAATGGCGTGGTGGGTTTGAAGCCTACGGTCGGCCTGGTCAGCCGCACGCGGATTGTGCCCATTAGTCACAGCCAGGACACCGCTGGGCCGATTGCGGCCGATGTTGCGACCGCGGCCCGGGTGCTGGGCGCGATCGCCGGCGCAGACCCCGCCGACCCGGCGACCAAGGACGCCGACGCGCACATGACCGATTATTTAGCGGCCCTGAAGCCCGATGCGCTCAAGGGCGCCCGCATCGGCGTGCTACGCTTCGCCACCGGCTGGTCGGCGGCAACCGACAAGGTCTTCGAGCAGGCGCTGGCCGTGCTGAAGGCCCAGGGAGCGACGCTGGTCGACATCACCGCGCTCAAAGACCGGGAGAAGATAGGCGAGGCGGAAGAACTGGTGCTCCATACGGAGCTCAAAGTAGATCTGAATGCCTATCTCGCAACCACGCCGCCGACGGTGAAGACGCGCACGCTGGCCGACGTCATCGCCTTCGACGCGGCGCATGCCGATCGCGAGCTCGCGCTCTTCGGGCAGGAAGCGTTCGTGAAGGCTGAGGCGACCAAGGGACTCGACGATCCTGCCTACCAGGCGGCGCGCGCGACCTCGCTACGGATCGCCGGCCGCGACGGTATCGACGCCATGCTGGCAGCCAACCACCTCGACGCGCTCGTATCGCCGACCATGCCGCCGGCCTGGAAGATCGACGCGGTGAATGGCGATCAGATCAACGGCGCAGGCGCTGGCAGCCTGGCAGCGGTCGCGGGCTATCCGCACCTCACCGTGCCGATGGGCGCGGTCATGGGGCTCCCGGTCGGCCTTATCGATCATTGGTCCAGCATGGAGCGAAGCGCGCCTGCTCGGCTACGGCTATGCCTACGAGCAAGCGGCCAAGGCAAAGGTGACGCCGCGCTTTCTGCCATCGATCGAGGCAGAAGCGCCGGTTGCGCCTCTGCTCGAACCCCTGCGGCGCTGAGGGAGGGCATGAGGCGGCAAGAACGGATGTGCGCTTAACCGCATTGTCTCTGCGAAGGACAACCGCGCGGCCGGTGCAGCAGAACGACAAGTGCTGACAAGCCGTTACACCAGCCAGATTCGGCCTTGAATGGCTGCGCGACACTCTTGTCCCACGGTAAAGGTGGGGTCTAATCTGAACCGAGGCATGCGAGACTCAGTCCCGTACACATGTCTTCAAAGCTACTGGCTTGGCAAGAATTATCGATTCGTGATCGGCTCTGCATTGAAGTCCAAAACGTAAGGAGAATTGACTATGCCCAATTTACGTGCGCGACGGCTTGCCGCCTGCGTCGCATTATTGACGGGCCTTGTACAGGCTGCGTCTGCCGCTGAAATTCTTATCGTTGACGATAAATCCCAGCCAGAGAGTTTGACTGTCGCCCCGGGTGGGACACTGATCGTCGGGAGCGCGAGCACCCCGTTTATCTACAAAGTGCGCCCGGGCTCGACCACTGCTGAGAAGTTCGTTGATGCCAGCGCTGAGGGCGCCGGCACCTTTTTCTTCGGTATGCTTGCCGATGCCGCTACCAACACGTTGTGGGCGTGTCAGCTAACCCCGGTGCCCGGCACAACGCCGGTGCAGCGCCATACCGCCCTGAGGGGCTTTGATCTCTCCACCGGCGCCCAAAAGCTTCGTTGGAACCTGCCTGGCGACAACAGCACCTGCAACGATTTCTCGATTGGACCGGACAAGGCGCTTTACATCAGCGACACCGCGAACAGCAAAATCTACAAGCTACCAGCCGGCGCTACCACTGCGGAACTTTTCCTGGAAGATCACGCGCTCTACGGCATTGACGGGATCACCTTTTTGGACGGTACGCTGTATGTCAACAATGTGTTCTCGAACAACCTCTACCGTATCCCCGTGGACGCTGCCGGAAAGGCTGGGCATCCTGTCGATATCTGGATGGATCAGCCGGTGAAAGGGCCGGATGGCATGCGCGCAGCCAATGGCAAGCTGCTCCTTGCTGAGAATGGCAGCGGCCAGATTGCCGTTATTACTGTCAATGGCGATAAGGCCAGCGTCACGGTAATCAAGGAGGGACTGAAGACACCAACCGCAGTCGAGCCCGCGGGCGACACGATCTGGGTCGCCGAACGCGGCGCTGGTAAGGCGGTTTCGATTCCGATGCCGAAATGATAGAACCTATCGCTATCGTTCACGCGTGCCGAGCCATCGCAAGGTCCACGATCTCTCCGATCATTTGGGTATAGGAGAGGCCGGATTTCTTCGCGGCCATGGCAAACTCCTGCGCGCTTGAGAGCCATGGATTGGGATTGGCCTCGATGACATAAATCTCACCCTTGCTCGAAATGCGCATGTCAATGCGGCCATAGTCGCGAAGCTTGACGGCGCGATAGGCCTTGATCGCGATGTCGCTGACCTTGGTTACCGTTTCCTCATCGAGGTCTTCGGCGATCGCCGATTTTGTCAGCTTATAGGCTTCCGAGTCTTTCTCGAATTTCGCCTCCTGGCTGGCGATCTTGGGCATGCCCTTGGGAAGCTTCGAGAGATCAAGTTCCACGAGCGGAAGTGCATATGCGTTCTCGTGATTGCCAAGGACGGCCGCGTAAATCTCCCGTCCTTCGATATACTCCTCGACCAACGCAGGAGAATTGAATTCCGTTTGTATATAGGAGAGGCGCTCCATCAGCTCCTTCACGCTGTTCACTACGGCAGCGCTATCGATGCCGATCGATCCATCTTCGGAAGTGGGTTTCACGATGAGCGGGAACGAGATGTCATGTGCGTGGTCGATGGTTCCACGATAGGCGGTTGCGAAGTAGGGCGACTGAATCCCGTAAAAAGCGAACATCTTCTTGGCGATGGACTTGTCCTGCGCGAGAACGTTCGCGTGTGGTCCGGAGCCGGTGTAAGGGATATCGAGCATATCCAGGAATGCAGTGACCTGCATCTCCTTGGTGTTATCGCCCGCATAGGATTCGGTGAGGTTGAAAATGAGATCGGCGCCGCATTTGGCGAGTCCCAACAGTGATTGCGAGCGCCCATTGAGAACATGATACGACGGCTCATGACCAAGCTTCCCCAAGGCCTCGAAGATCTCTTCGCGGTCGTGCTTTACCGGCTTCTTCTTGCGTTCCTTCTGCCCCTTGCGCTTGCGCGGAGGAGGAACCTCTTCCTGCACTTCAGCAGGTTCTTCTTCTTCCCATAAGTCGTACAGTACAGTGATTTTCAACTTCAACCTCCAATCGGAGTGACGGCAGCTGCCGGCACTCCTCAGGAATTAATGAACTTCCCACCGATCAGGTAATTCATTGAGAGTGCGGTTGTGTATACCGTGAACTCCGTGAGGTACTCGGACTCGCGTCGAACGTCCACGCGCAGGCCCAGGTCCTCAACACGCTTGCAGATGGCTTCCACGAGCCGCTTGACGATCGGACGTTGCACGCCGCTCCAATAGGCGACCTTGTCGACAATGAGCTTGCGATGCTGACCCAACATCTCGTGGGCGGGCCGAACGCCTTTGCGCCGCTTGGGGGAGACAGTGAAGATGTCCTCCAGGTCGGCATCCAACGCGAGCTCCTGCAGCGGAATCTCCTCCGGCAGGCTGAGACGATAGAACTCGCCGACCGTCGATTCCATCTCATCGACGGTGATGTCGGTGCGGCCGCGACGCCGGATGGGTTCGACATCTCCGACTTCTCGCGCCACGTGATCGACGTATTGGAGTTTGGCCAGCGCACCCCAACCTTCATAGCGCTTGGCCCATTGCGAGCGAGGCGTAAGCCAAACTGCAAAGGTTTCTGCAAAATCTTCATCCGGATGCTTCTGCGCGTACCAGCCGGCCATGTGGCGAACAAAGTTCCGCGAGAACGGTATGGGACGGTAATTATCACGATATGTCGCGGCGAAACGGGCCGAAGAGGCCGCGCCACTCAGCCGACTTGTGTAGCTGGTAGGCGTAATTGAATGCGTGTCCGGCCTCATGACGCATGTACATCATGATCTCGCGAGCGTCTTCCAGATCGTTCATATCGCGCTCAAGCTGTGCCAGGTCCGGGTTGGCCAGATAGAACGGAATGCCAATGATGGGCTCGCCAGAGGGACATCCCCATTCATCGGTGAGATAACAAAGCGGACGGAACTTGTGGATGCCCTTGACTTCCAGTTCACGATAAAGCTGCTGAACAAATCGTTCGAGCGGAGAACCCTCGAGTTTGAGCCCGAGCTCACGAATGGGCTTGGCGAGTATCTCCTGGAATTCCGCTCGGGTTTTCTCGAAATTGCGCACTGGGCTATTCAGAGTTCTACACCACGGAACCAGATTTGGCACGGCAAGGCGTATCGCCTATGCACATAGTATTGTGGGCACGCATCAATCTGATAAGCGCTGTCCTGCCAGCAAGGCTGAGCTGATCCTGCCCGCGGGGAGCAATTTACAGGAGCTGACTCTTCGTGTAGTTGCCTCAGAAAACTCCTTCTACGCGATCTCTATGCGTTCCGTCCGGCTTGACTGAACGCCGTATGATGACCTCTATGATGCGGCTGAGGTCGATCACGCTTCTCAGAGACCGGGTTAAGGATTGGAGCGTTTATCCTTTCGTCGTACCTGCGATCCAGGGTCTGGAGAGCCTGGAGGTTCGCTCGAGGGTCTGCTTTTTTGTGGGTGAAAATGGTTCAGGTAAGTCAACTCTCCTCGAAGCGGTTGCCGATAACTACGGCTTTGGACGCGAAGGTGGAAGCCGAAGCTTCTACCAAACAACAACGGACAGCGTTGGGAGTATAGCTCCGCTCTCGAAAGCATTGCGCGTGGCCTTTAGCACACGCACTGGGCGGGGCTTCTACCTGCGTGCCGAGAGTTTCTTCAACGTGGCAACCCAAGTCGACCAGATGGGTCTGCAGGATGGGTACGGGGGCCGCAGTTTGCATGAACAATCACACGGGGAATCGTTCCTGTCTTTGCTTGAAAACCGCTTTCAGCGTGCTGGATTCTATGTCCTTGACGAGCCAGAAGCCGCGCTCTCTCCGCAGCGGCAACTCTCGATGCTTGCGCTCTTGCACACGCTGGTAAGCGGGAACAACGACATTCAGTTTCTGATCGCCTCGCACTCGCCCATCCTGTTGGCTTATCCTGGTGCCCAAATTTTCTCGTTTGACGAGGGAAAAATCCACGAGGTCCGGTATCAGGAGACTAGCCCGTACCAAATCGTCAGCCGCTTTCTGGCCCGACCGGACGTGTACTTGAAGGAACTTTTCGGAGAACTATCGATGGGGTCGGACGAGTAGTCGGCACTCACCTCCTAGCGAAACCTTCTTATCGCGAATGTGCCTCGGTGGGGCAGAATCAAATGGAACCGAGGCTTTCGAGCAAGCGTATATCGGATACGAGTCTGATCGCTCGAGCCGAGGTATTGGCTCGCGTTCTATAAACCAGGAGGGGAAAGCATGAACGCCGATTTTCGCCTTGCCTTGCGCCAGTTGCACAAGGCACCCGGGTTCGCCGTGACCGCGGTGCTCACGCTGGCGCTGGCCATTGGCGCCAATGCCATCGTTTTCAGTGTGCTCAATGCGCTGGTGCTGCGCCCACTCAAGGTCCCACACCCAGAGAGCCTGTTCATGCTGGAGCGTGCCTTCGGAGCGGATAGCACCCCCTCACAGGCGTATCCCGATTACCGCGACCTGCGCGACCGAAACCATAGCTTCGAATCCCTCCTGACTTACTACATCATGGGTCCGGCCGGGCTTGATGCCGGCGGCGGGAATCCGTCCGTCGTCTGGCCCTACATGGTAAGCGGGAATTACTTCGATTCCCTCGGCATCCAGCCTTACCTTGGCCGCTTCATCCATAGTTCCGATGAGCATGGAAAGAACAGCGTGCCCTACGTTGTCCTGAGCTATGCGTACTGGCACAGTCACTTCAACAGCGACCCCGCCGCGGTGGGCCGCACCGTTCAGATCAACAAACATCCATACATCATTGCGGGGGTGGCGCGGCCCGATTTCCGCGGCACCGAGCTTTTCTTCGCGCCTGACCTGTGGGCGCCCGTAGTGGATCTGCCGCAGATTGGCGGATGGGATCCGTTGGAGGACCGCGGCAGCCATTCCACGTGGGTGATCGGTCATTTGAAGCCCGGGGTGACGCCAGGCGCGGCGACCTCGGACCTGAACACGATTGCCGCTTCACTGGCGAAATCGTATCCGAAAGAGGACGATGGGTTGAAGTTCGCCTTGGCGCGTCCGGGGCTGGTGGGAAACACGCTCGGCCGGCCGGCGCGCGCCTTTATGGCCGGGCTGATGCTCCTGGCGGGCCTCATCCTGCTTGCAGCGTGTGCCAACCTCGGTAGTCTCTTCGCTGCGCGGACTGCTGATCGTTCGCGCGAGATCGCGTTGCGCATGGCTCTTGGATCGCGCCGCCAGCTCATTCTCCGCCAGCTTCTCACAGAAGCGCTTCTGGTTTCCGTGGCCGGAGGAGTTTGCGGCATCGTTGGCGCTGTGGCCATTCTGCGAGTGTTAAGCACCTGGCGGCCTATCCCCGGCATTCCCATCAATGTGCCGGTCAACCCGGACGCAAAGACCTACGCCCTGGCGCTGCTGCTCGCCCTCTTCAGCGGTTTGCTGTTCGGTTTGGTTCCGGTTCGCCAAGTGTTGCGCACCGATCCGTGGCAAATCATCCGTTCGGGCTCTTCAGGCTTCGACAACCTGCGCCGCCTCACCTTACGGGACGTGCTGCTGGGGCTGCAAATTGCTATCTGCGCCGTTCTGGTGACCGCTTCGCTGGTCGCGGTGCGCGGCCTGGCACGCTCGCTTGCGAGCAATTATGGTTTTCAGCCTCAGGGAGCGATGGTGGTCCATACCGATCTGCGCATGGCTGCTTATGACGGCGATCAAGGCGCGCAGATGCAGCGCCGCATGCTTGAGGTCGCGGCCGCCATCCCCGGCGTTACTGCGGTTGGTTATGCCGACCGGCTGCCGCTCAGCATCGGCGGCAACGACTCCTCTGTTTTCACCGACAGCACCACGGATTACCGGCCCAGGAATGCTGCCGCTGATGCCCAGCAGTTCAATATCTCACCGGATTATTTCCGTGCAGCTGGGACCACGATGCTGGCCGGGCGAACCCTTACTTTGCACGACGATAGCAAGGCTCCCAAGGTGGCTGTCGTCAATCGCGAATTTGCCCGCAAAGTTCTGGGGACGGTCGATAAGGCCGTGGGCAGTCATTTCAAGATCTGGGGCGGCACACGAGTGGAAGTCGTGGGCGTGGTGGAGGACGGTAAGTACGAAACCCTGACGGAAGATCCCAAACCAGCGATGTTCTTTTCCTTCCTGCAGCAGCCCAACAGCAACACCTGGATGATCGTTCGATCGCAGCGCGACGCGCAGGAGATCGCAGGCGCGTTGCAACGCTCTTTGCACAGCCTCGATCCATCCTTGCCGCTAGAGATCAAGCCATGGAACAGCGAATTGGATTCCGCTCTATTCGCCGCCCGTGTGGCCACCGTAGCCCTGGGAGTGCTGGGCCTGCTGGGCGCGATGCTCGCCATCACCGGCATCTTTGGCATGGCATCGTACGCCGTGACCAAACGCCTGCGAGAGCTGGGTATCCGCGTAGCGCTCGGGGCGAATCAGCGCGAGGTGCTGGAAGCTGCGCTGGGACGCGCCTTCCGGCTGCTGGCCGTTGGCTCGGTGGCGGGTATGATCCTCGGCATGCTTGCCACCCGCGTGCTTTCCTACATCGTCTACCAGGCCACGCCGAAAGATCCGGCCGTTCTCGGCGGCGTGACCTTGACCATGCTCGCCGTGGGCCTGGTTGCCGCCTGGATCCCGGCCCGGCACGCTCTCGCGGTCGACCCGATGATCCTGCTGCGCGAAGAATAATGCGCGCGGGGGCATGGAGTTCTACTGTACCGCCGCACGCTGGCGTTTCGTCAGACGAACTTCGATCTCCTGGAAAAAAGTTCTGAAGGCCGGCGAAGCTCACAGCCGGATCGTTATGTCTGTATTGCAATTGCTTCGGATCCATTTTGCTGACTACCAAATGTAAGCGAGGTTGTATCCTGTGCCGCAAATGCGGTGATTCCGGAAGCCTACTTTCCATAGTTCAAGAGCAGAATGAATTTTCGGTTTGGCGCGATAAGAGAAACCGCCTTTGATGAGATGAATGGTTGCGAGTAGAACGCGGCCGCTTCAGCTATTTATAAAATTTGATATTTTTGGGTCGTTTTTGGGGATTAGCAGCTTCAGCGAGGGTGGACAAAGGGGTTGATTTTTGTACAGGAAGAGACTCCCAGGTCTGGAACAGAACCGAACAGAGGGACATAGGGCACCCGTGGCGGTGCTTGCGAGGGGCGAGGGGGGTTGGCGACGGTGGTGTGGCTGGAGGCAGGGCCCGGAGGCGCCTCTGCCGCCGAGCCAGGAGCGGTCTGGGCAGGGCTTGGCTGCGGGTCATTTATTGTGCGATGGGTTGAGGGCTGGTGCCTGCGGAGCCAGGCGGCAGTATGGATTTTTGGGGCGGGCGCTGGGGGGGATTTCTTCTCCGAAGAGAAGGCGGGACGGTCGACGGCGCGACGGTCGGCGATGAAGTTTTCCATGGCCACGATCATGGTGAGGGCTTTGACCTGGCCGGTAATGCTGCCTCGGGTCATTTCGGGGCTGAGGTTGGCGATTTCCCAGAGGCGTGTCAGTACTTGCTCGCGGCTCAGGTTCAGCCGGTGCAGTTCCTCCGCGTCTTGCTGGACGAGCTGTTGCTGGACGGCAGCGCGGTGCTCGAGCATGAAGGCGCGGACATGGGGTTTGGATTTGATGTAGGCGGCGGAGTCGGGGTTGAGGCCGACGGCTTCGGCGGCTTGACGGTCGGTCATTGTGCCGGTGAGGACCAGGCGGGCAAAGGCTATTTCCTGATCGGTGATGGGGTCACTGACTTTATTTTTGGGCATAGGTGGCTCCTTGAGTTTGGTTTCCAGTGCGTGGAAGCACAGTGGTGTGAAAAAAAATCCCGCCGCGGCGGGATGCTTGTTTTCCGTTATTTTGAGACAGGGATCGGGTGTGACACCGGACAGCGGTAAAACTGTCCTTCGCTCGCCTTAGGCCGAAACTACCGGCAACTGCCGACCAGCGGGAGGGTGACGAGAGGCCGCCCGTTGTGCCGAAATCGTCTGCCAACAGCATATAGCGCACTGCGGAATCGGACTAGGCCGCCGAGACTCTTTTCTTGAATCGACGGTTATCGTTTCGGAGGTTACTTTTGGTTGACCCGAGACCTGGCCGTCAGGGCTCGCCATGCCGCCAAGCGAAGCTCGGAGGACCGATTATGCCGCAGGGCTGATACGGTGCCAGAGCTGTCCAAATTAGCGAATAAATCGGGCTTGGTGTGCAGGTGACTCCCTTGCGCAGTTGCGTTCGGGAGGGGCGCACAGCAGGTCCCCGTTCGACTTCGCTCAGGGCAGGCTCTCGGCTTCCTCCGGATTTCCTGTCAGTCTTCGTGGTGTCGATAGACCTCATGCGGCTTTCCTTACTCGAAAGCCGCATACGTGGCCGTTGATTAGCGCAGCGTGGTAGGAAATCCGGAGTTCGCTCGGGATGACAAAGTTGAAGGCAGTGGTCCACCCTGGCATCGGTGGAGGTGGATGGACAGGGTTGTAGGGAGTTGTTTGAGGGGAAGGCGCACTGCAGGTCCCCGTTCGACTTCGCTCAGGGCAGGCTCTCGGCTACGCTCGGGATGACAAAGTTTAGGGTAAGCGCCACCCTGTAGATCTGCTATGGGGATGTGAAGAGAAAGCAGGTCCCTCCACGTATGCCTCGCCCCGGTCGGGATGACAATTTCACTTAAACTCGACGAGTTCGTGCCAAAAATCAATAAAGTCACAACCTCTCGGGATGACAAGGGTGGTGTGGTGCTTCCAGGAGGAATTGGCTAGTGGCTGAAAGAATCACAGGCGTAGCCGATTTGGTTTTCAGCAAGTGCTCCAGAGGGCCGATCGAAAAAGCTAATTGGACAGGATTGATACGGTCCTACACCTGCCCCACGGCGCGCCCCACGGCTTGCCGGGGCAGGCGGGGCAGGCAAAACCGGCAGACGGGCACCCGTGATTTGTGCTGGGCGAGCCAAATCGCGTCTATCAGTGACGCAATACGCTAGAAAGTGAAAATGGCCTGAAGCAAAAATGGAGCGATTGCCTGGGGTCGGCGATCCGAAGGGACCACCAGCAAGGGATTGCGTCTTATCGAAGATGGGTGAGCTGAGGGTGCCATTGGGGGTCCCTAGATTCACGATGTTGAAGATGTTCAGTGCCCCACCGACCAGGGTCAGGCTGTACTTGCGTGCAACCGTAGCGTCCAGCTTAGGTTGTGCTTGACCACCACTGAGCCCGCGGCCATTGACGCTTCCATTCCCTTGCATGCCCTGTGCGCCCTTGGATCCTTTGATTTCGGGGCCAATGCCGATGACCTTACTAATACGCATATGCATGACGAAGTTCGCTGGACCGGTGCCAGCACCATAGGGAACGATTCGTTCGCCCTTGCCCACCGGGTCGGTGTCCAGACAGCCGTAGCGGGTGGAAACCACACCCGGTTGGCCACAAACACCATAGGTGGGCCGTGCGTTGAATTGATTGTTCTCAGTGAGATCGTTGCCGATCACCAGATTGTAGGGTGTTCCGGACTGAGCTGCCAGCAAGGGAGCGAGGATGATTCCATGGGGCGCGGAATAGGTTCCAAGCAGGAAAAGACGATTTCTGATACCGAAAGTAGGACGGCCGTAATCAAGGCCTGGATCTTGCGCGACGGATGGAACGTAGGTGACGCCCTGCGTATCACTCTTGGCATCGTTGAAGGTGTATGAGCCATGCAACGACAGATGGCGAAATTGTGTGGTGGCCGTTGCGATCACCTGATCCTGCTTGAAGATTCCGCCGGACTGAAACTGATAGTTATAGGCAGCCGGCAGAGGGCCGACCACCGTATATGTGGACGGATCGAACTCAGGCGCCGTCACATTGTTGGTGAGATACTGATGAACGCCGCGGGTAAAGAGATAGGTAACGTTGAAAGTGACCTTCTTTGTAATCTGCTGGTCAACGCCAACGCCCCCTTGCATGCTGAGCGCCGCGTGAAAGTGGTGATCGATGTTGTAAAAAGATGGAATGGAAGCTGAGGCCTCGGCAACGACGCTAGCCGGCGCCGTTGCGTTCGGATTGTAGAAATCAGGATTGCTGATCACATAGCTCTGCTGATTGATCCCATTTTGATGGATCGCTTGCATGATGTAGGGTGTGCCAGTCGATGAACTGAATGAATTGGGCACGGTGAATCGATCGTAAAACCAGCCATAACCGGCCCGCAGGACCGTCTTGGGGGGAGTATTGCCCGTATGTCGTGGGGCCCAAGCCATCGAGACACGCGGTCCGAAGTCAGCATGATCGTGAATTCTGTTCTGGGTTTCAAAGCGTAGCCCGTAGCTTAGAGTGAGATTGGGCTTAAATCGCCAATCGTCCTGATAGAAGAGTGCGGCGTCAAATAAAAGAGCATGGGCCAGCGGATTGGCGATGATCGTTGCCTGGTATTGCGCGGGCGTCCCAGCCAGGTACTGATCGATCGACTCAAAAAAATAGTTGCCATTCGACCCGGAAGTTGAGTAGTTGGCGTCTCTATAGGCACGCAGACGTGCTCCAAAGCGGATGGTGTGGCTTGCCGCCGTTGCCGTGGAGTAGTTCTGCAGTTCAAAGATGTCCTGGTGGTCTTCCGCGACCCCGGAGTTGCTTCCTCCGGTGGTAAAGGCTCCTTGCACCGATATCGTCGGAGTGAAGTACGAGGCCATCTGGCTGTTGCGGACCCGGCGCCACTGGAAATGGGTTTCGTTGATGACACGCGGACTTATCACGATCGTATCGCTGACCTGAATCGCGTTCTCCTGGTTGTTCACGTTGAACGCCTGCTCGGGAAGGTTCAGCTGACCAGGACCGTTCGCTGTCGCGACCGAGCGATAGTAGGAGTCGCGGACGGAGAGGGTGTTGTTCTTGCCCAGTTGAAAGTCTACGCGGGGATTCGCGTACAGGAGCGAGGATGGGTTGGGCAGCGCCTCATTGAAGGTCGTACTGGTGTCTTCTGGATTGACGGCATCGATAATGGTCTGATTCTGCCGATCAAAGTGAAAGAGGCTGAAGAAGTATGAGGCGTTCTTGGTCAGAGGCCCATTGACGTCCGCCTGGATGAAGTAAAGATAGTAGCTTGGTTGCTGCTGGACGAGCGGATTGGCGGTATTCCAAGCCGAATCGTTGCCCAATGAGGTAATGTGGCCGGAAAACTTGTCTGAACCCGGCTTGGTGAGGATCTCGATTCTGCCGTATCCGATCTTGTCGAACTCCGCCGAAAACGGATTTTGATTTACGCGAATCTCCCGGATCGAAGACTTCGGGGGTATTTGGCCCCCGGTAAATCCATCGATATAAATCTGGCCGCCGCTTGGTCCGGCTGCGGGCCCGGCTAATGCCTGCAGTTCATTTTGCAGCTCGTCCGGATCATCCGAGAGGGCATCGAGGTCGCTGCCCTTCATCACCAGGGCGCTTGAATTCTCATCGGGATTGACGCTCACACCGGCACTTTGGTCGTTGACCGTGATGTCCTGCTGTTGAACGGCAATGGTGAGGGTAATGTTCAGTTGGCGAGCCCGACCGGCGGTAATCACAACATCGGTTTTGGAAAAGGGGGCAAATCCCGGAACAGCGACTGCAAGGGTGTATGACCCTGCCGGCGGCGCCTTGAAAATATAGACACCATCATTTCCCGACTGGACGGTTAACACGGTAGGGCCCTGCGTGAGCGTCACAGTTGCTCCAGGCACAACGGCGCCGCTAGGGTCGAATATCTGGCCTCGAAGACTTGCGGCCGACTGCGCAAGTGCATTCGGAAATGCAAGTGTTAGAAGGACCAGGATGAAAAAGACCAGGACGAGCAGAGCTTTCTCGACAAGTAGGCGGCTTGTTCCCAACAGGAGATTCATCGTAGAAAGCTTTCCTTTCCCCGAGATTTGAAGGAGACGTTGCGCCTCCCAGTACATGGCAGTTGCAGGTCGAGGTCCAACCTCAGAACGGCTTGCGGTTTCAAAGCTCGTGCACCCGCCCTCATTTCTTACCGCGGTTCAGATCAAGGATTCGGCGCCTGCTACTCCCAAGTGAAATACGCAATCAATCAGGGGGACGTTCCGTCCTTGGCGGCGTTTTTTATGCAAGTGGGTGCCTACGTTTATTGCGGCGCTGTTCACTCCTGGACAGGGCCGTCCGGTTTAGAACACTTCCGGCTACACAATCCAGGAGCCTGGAACATGCTGGCCGGAGCCAATGCGCACCGGAAGGTAAGCCATTCCATTAAGAATCGCTGTACCGCCGACGCTGGATGCCGAACCACCTTGCTTGCTTGCATCCAACCGTGCTCCTGTCAACGCAACACTATAAATATCCATAACTCGGTCAAATCTGGTGTTGACTTAAGCTTCCCTCTGCGAATTAACAATAGACGGACATAGCTACAACATTGCTTATTTTTCTGCATTTATTTAGCCAAAGGAGATTGGTGACTGCGACTGCTTCAGGAATTTTCAGCATTTGATCCTTGCAGCATTGGAACTATGTAGTATTCTACGTTAAATACCACACTATGTAGTATTCTACTTTGCAAAAGTCAACCAGAATTTATGTGCCCCGTTTCCATGTCTTCACTCTCTACTGCTAACCTACTGCGGCTGAGATTTACGGTGCGGGTCGTATTGTCTGGCAAACGCGTAATATCCTGAGGGGGCAATGATCTGCGCCCCTTTGACGGAGCAGTCAAGCTTGACGCGGTGGAACGCCCCATTGGGCTTAAATCCGGACGGCTTGTAGACAAGTTGATACTGATTGCGTTGTTCCGCTTCGATGAGCTGCAGGTCTTCCCAAATCTGGTTGCCCTGCGGATTGAAGAAGACGCGACCACCGGACTCTTTCGCGAGATTCTCCAACGTTCTCTGGCCGTCGGAGAATCTGGATTTCGGGCTGTTGGTGATGACATAAATGGAAGTTCGCGCTCGTTGACACATGTCGACGGCTTCGTTCATGTAAACGTGGCTAGCGTCGTCCTGACCGTCAGTGAAGATGAGAATGAAGTTGCCAGTCACCTCGCCGCGCTCCTGCGACGACCACTGATCGCGGCAGGCGATGTAAAGAGAATCGAAGATCGCGGTCAGCAAGAAGTGACTGAAGGGGCGGTTACCCGCTTCATTTGGAATGGCGGCCGTGCCGGCAGCAATGCTGGCCGGGTCGTCAGTCCACTCCTGCATAATGAGACTGTCCATGTCAACCTGCATTACGAAGGCGCGATCGAATCCTTTACGAATGAGACGCGAGGCGTAGAGGTTAATAATCGATCGATTAGCGGCCAAGTTCGCCCGCATTGAGGCGCTTTTGTCGACAAGGAAACCAGCGCGGATCGGAAGATTTTGAGAGGACCGGAGCATAACGATTCGGCTCTGGGGCTTTCCCTCGTCGGAGAGACGCAGGTCAGTAGGCGTCAGATGAGTCAAGGGCGTCCCCTGCGCGTCGAAGGCATGGAAGGTGAGGCTAATCTCATCAACGGAAACTTGCAGCGTGTATGAGGGCGCACTGTTCTCCGAGGCCTGGGGTGACTCCGCAATGCCGCCGAAGGTTAGCAGCGAGAGAGGAAGACACAATAGCAAGCAGCCCGCGATTTGTCTTCGTATGCACATGTGTGTCTACGATATCGCTGCCAGGCAAAAGTGCGGCAAGGCGGTGCCGGTATGACATCTTGTTAGAACTTCTCCGCGGCTAGTGCGAGAGCTCTGCAATTTGCACATGATAAGGTTCCAGCAAGCTGCCCGTCGCGCGATCGAGCGTGGCACGCGCAATCTGGTAGTTAATCTGCGTTTGCAACAGGTCGAGCTCCGATTGCGCGAGTTTGGTTTGAGAATCCAGGACGAAGAAATTCGTCTCCGCGCCAAGTTCGTATTTTCGCTGATCGGCGGCAAGCGATTTCCGGGCAAGTTCCAAAGATGTTTTGCCCGCGGCAAGGGTGAGCTTCGCCTCTTCCAACAGATGAACAGCATCTTTGACTTGTAGAACTACTTGTTCCCGGGTTACTTGAGAGGCGTATAAATCATGCCGCCGTGCTACCAGCGCGGTGCCTAGATTCGCCTTCGCGCCTCGATTCCTGAGCGGAAGGTTCAGCGTGAGTGTGCCCCCGTAGCCCGGGAAACCAAACCCAAATAGCTGGCTGTACGATGTTCCCAAGCCACCCGTAGCTATCAATAGCCCGGTGTTCAGGTTATATTGATTTCCCCCAATGCCATTGCTCTGATAGAAGCCAGAAAGCGACAGGTCAGGCTCCAGGGCATTGTGGGCAAGTCGAATGCTGGTTTCATCATTTCTAACGGCATCATTGGCCGCGGCAATCTCCGGACGGGCGCTCAGCGCTTTTTCCAGGACCGCCACCGGGTCGACATCCTCAATCTCGCCCTCTGGCTCCGGCTTCTCGACAAGGTCCAGCTCGAGTGCCGCCAACGTTGGATCCTGATCCACACCGATAGTAAAACGAAACGCCTCCTGCGCCTGCTTAAGAGCGTATTCGCTCTGGATGGCCTGCAGGCGACGAGCAGCCACTTCAGATTGGGAGCGATAGATATCGAGCGGTGGCAGGGCGCCGAGTTCCAGAGCACGCTTGTCATGTTGATAACTGCTTTCTGCCAATGCAAGAGACCTCTGCTCGACATCGAAGCTTCCGCGTGCTTGGACGACCGTCCAGTATTGCGTGACAACTTGCAGAATAGCGTCGTTCACCTGCGCCTCAAAGCTGGAGCGCGATTGCTGAAGAGCTCGTCGCGCGATGATGAGAGGAGCAGTATTGGCAAACCGTCCGGCATTGCGCAGGAGGGGCTGAGTAAACTGCAAGGTCAGCGTTGAGTTGACGTAAGGATTAAGAAAGTAAAAGTCGCTGTTGGTGGAATTTCGATTGCTGTTAACACCGGCGAATATATTCGTTCCGGTCACGAACGTCTGCGTATAACTGGCCTGCACAGTCTGACTAAGCGTGTTTAGAGCGGCGTTGTTGTTGTCGCCCACACCTTGCAATTGCGTATAACCTGAATACGACAGTCGATTGATATTCCCGCTGCTTTGGATCAAGGGATCAAATGGCTTATAGGCGCCAAGCAGGGAAAACTTCTGCGCTTCCACCTGCGTTTCCTGGATGCGAATGTTGCTGTTATTTTCAAGTGCCAGCCGCACCGCATCCTGAAGACGAAGATGTAACTTGCCATCGATCACGTAGTCTTGCACGTGTGCTGGGGGAGAAAGTTTGCCGGACTTGACCCGTTGCGTCAGGAGGGCGGAATAGCTTTCAGGTGACTGTGCATCTGCCGGAAGAATGGCGACCAACGAAAGCAAACAAAATATTGCAATGCGGAAAAGACCCATTGTGCCGCTCCGGAATATCGAAATCTAATCAATAAGGTGTGCTCTTCAAATTCAACTTTATTCATAGCGGATTGCCTCTACCGGATCGAGCCGGGCCGCCTTCATCGCAGGATAAATCCCGAAAACCAGGCCCACACTGATGGACACAAGAAAAGCAAGTGCGATCGAACTCGCGGTTACGATGGTCGACCATCCCGCCAGCCAGGCAATCATTCGAGACAGGATGAAGCCAAAGATGATCCCCAGCGTTCCACCGGTGAACGAGATGGTGGTGGCTTCGACGATAAACTGTCGAATGATGTCGGATTGCTGTGCCCCCACTGCACGGCGAAGGCCAATTTCTCGTGTACGCTCGAGGATGCTGGCCAGCATGATGTTCATGATCCCGATACCGCCAACGAACAGAGAGATGGAGGCGATCGCGACCATGACGGCATTGAACAGACGCTCTGTGCGTTGTTGCTCGGCGAGAAGTTCGGCAGGAACGATGACGCTAAAGTCGCTTGCGCCATGATGCGAGGAATTGAGAACAGCGCTCACCACTTGCGCCGCTGCGGTCATGTCGATATTCTCCCGCAGGTTTAGATAGATGCCATCTATTTCATCCCGCACTTCGCTGTAGCTGTCTTCCAGGCGAAGGATGGATGCCTGGAAGGGAATATAGATGACGTTGTTTGGATCCTCGGTGGGCACTCCCGCAACCTCGGTCTGCGCGCTGAGTTGCGGGCTCACGACGCCGATCACACGGAACCACTGCTCATTCACCTTTACGTATTGACCGATCGGATCGGCCGCTCCAAACAGGTTGAACTTGGCGGCAATGCCCAATACGCAGACAGAGGCGCCGCGATCTTCGTCCTGACGATCGAAGAACTTGCCGCCCAACAGGTGAAGACCCGCAATTTGCTGATACTGCGGTTCCACTCCGAAAACGGCGGGCACATCCTGCTGCGATTTTGGAATGGTCTTGGACGGAGTCACACGCTTGCGGGGCGTCGATGCCTGAATGCCGCCGACATCATCAAGGATGACGCGATAGTCCTCAAGGGTTAAGCCAGGAGAGATCTTGCGCATCTTTTGATGCGCCTGCCACTCGGTGGTCTCCTTGGCTTCTACGATGAGATTGCGGACACCCATCTGTTCAATGAGTGCCATCACTTTTTGCCTGGCGCCGGCGCCAATAGACAGCATGGCGACCACGGCCGCTACTCCGAAGATCATGCCCAGCATGGTCAACAGTGAACGAAGCCCGTGGAGCATGAGGTTCTGTATGCCGAGCTCAATATCCCGAACCCATTGCTGGTAGCCAAATCCGAAAAGCCGCGAGGTGCTTCCCTGTGTCTTAAACATCTAGGGCGTCCCTCCACCGGGCGCTGCCGAGGCACCGGCGCTCTGCTGCTTCCTTGGAAGCGTCGGATCGATCATGGCAACCGAAGTCCCCTCGCTCAGTCCTTCGATGACAGCGCGGCTTTCCGTCTCGTCCTTGATCTCGATTTCTTTCTGCTCGTAATCCTTGCCGCCCTTCACGTAAACGATGTGCTTGCCATCCTTGAGGAACAGCGCCTGGCGAGGGACATAGAACACATTTTTTCTGGTGTCACCAAGAAATAAGAGCCGCGCAGTCATCCCCGAGTGCAGGCGGGCATCCGCATCGGACAGTTGCATGGTGACATCGAAGGTGCCGCCGCTGTCATCCTCGAAAAATTCACGGGTTGACATGCCGCCGACTTGCTTCACCTTGCCGTGATAGGTGCGGCCGGGTAATGCATCGAAGACTACCTCTACGGATTGACCCTGTTTGACGTTGCTGCGGTTACGCTCGCCAATCTTCGCCTTCAGTTCCAGCTCTGTTGGATCGACGACCTGGGCGATGGCGCTGCCGGCTTGCGCCTCGTCGCCTGCATGGTAATCCGGCACCGACATGCCGGTAAAATAGAAACCCCCTGAGGCATCCATGTTTTTTTGAATCGAAATCAGTCCATCCATCGGTGCGGTGACACTCATCTTGTCGATATTTTGCTGCGCCTGATCCATCTCCAGTTTTGACTTGTTGTATTTCTCCTGGGCCAAATAGACCGAGGCTTGCCCCGACTTGTCGTGCGATTCGATGTCACTCTCCAGTTCCGCCAGCAGCTGCTTTGCCTGCTTCAGGGCGGCGTCGTTTTTTGCCGCATCGATCGCGCTCACAATCTCTTTCTTCTGCACATCAAGTTCCGCTTGCCTGACATCGTAGCGGGCCTTGAGCAGTGCCACTTTATCCTGGGCCTTCAGCACTGCAGCGTCGGCCTTTGCCTTGGTGATCTCCTGCTCGGCCTGCAATAACTCCGAGCGGCTCTGCTCCATTTTGTAGCGCTGTTCGCTTGGATCAAACTCGATAACGACGTCGCCCTTCTTCACCGGCAAACGGCCAGCCAGCAGTTTTGTGATCTCGAGCGCGCCCCCGCCAACTGCCGGCGCGGTAAGCATCATCGTATGGGTCGCATTGAGTTCGCCGTTGGCATGAACTTTCAGATCAAGATCGCCGCGCTTAACCTGGGCCAGGGGAATACCATCGCTCGCGATCGCCAGGCGGGTACGGCTCAGTTCAAATCCAATCAGGATGACCACGGCAAGAGCTGCCGCCAGAGCTGACCACCGCGTAAGAGGCCTTAGCTTCATGCGTGCCTCCTCACTCCTTTACCGAAGAATCCTTGGCTAAAGGATCCTGCAGTGCCACTCGATCCCCAGGGCGTAAACCGCTGGAGACAAGGATGCGATCGCGGCTTCTGCGGCTTACCTCGATCGGCTGTTCCCGATATTTTGATCCGTCCACGACATAGGCCACCGTCTGACCAGACTTCTGAAAAGAGGCTTGCACCGGAATGGCAATCGCATTCGGAATGCGATCAACGATCACGGTGATCTGCGCGGTCATGCCGGGCTTAAGGCGCGGATCCTTCTGATCAAGCGCGATTTGGAGATTGAAATCTCTGGGTATCGGCCAGCCCGCGGAGAAATCCATGGTGGCGATGGTGCCGATCTGCTCGAGCTTGCCGCTAAACTGCCGCTCAGGAATCGCATCCAGTTGAACGGTCGCGGATTGGTGGGCTGCAAGACGGCCGCGCTCCGCTTCGTCCACTCGCGCCGAGACCCGCAAAGTGGAAACATCTGGTAGTTCGGCGATCGGCGCACCCGCCCAGACCCTCTCCCCCGGCTTGAACGGAGCCATATTACCCACATGCCAAACCGATACCAGATTGACCAGCCCGCTGGAAGGCGCGACCAACGTCATGGTTGCCAGGGAACGCTGCGCACGCGCGAGGTCATACGCCGCTTTCTTGCTCGCGTCCAATTTGCTATCGACGTTTGCGTGGATGACCGCGCGATCCGATTTCAACTTTGCTTCTACTTCAAGCAGCTTCTGCTGGGCGTTTGCCACTTTCAGGTTTGCTTCGGCTCCCTCGATTTTGGATACGATCTCCTGCTTGCTGGCGTCCAGCTTTGCCACTTCCACATCGTATTGAGCCTTGGTAACCGCGGTCATGTCTTCTTCTTCGGTGAGGCGCGATTGCGCCCGCACCTGGTCAATCGCTGCGTCGGCCGATTTGAGGGCGGATCCATCCTTTGCCATATCCTGCTCGGTCTTCGATTTGTCGAACTCGACGATCAAGTCGCCCTTCTTCACATCGACGCCGCTGGTGGCGATCTTGAGGATTTGCAACTCACCCGCCTCGGCCGGAGCGGAAATCGTCAACGACTTCATCGCCTTCACTTCGCCTCGAAACTGAACGCTATCGACAAACTCTTCCCGCTTCACCTCGAAGGCCGGAATCGTAGAGGATCGATTGGAGAGGTGTACCAATCCAAAGACGGCAGCGCCCCCAACGAAAAACACCGCGATCACGATCAGGGCCTTGCGCTGCTTTAGCACATCCTGGAATCGATACGTCATCGCGCATTCCCGGCAATGTTGGGGCCGCCCGCCGGCACGGTGTCTACCGCCGCCGAAAGGCCCGGCAACAGCCTCGGATCGGTGCACATAATGGACCAGGTGGCCGAAAAGGTGCGCACCTTTTGAGAAAAGTCGCCCGGCTTTCCCATAGGGTCGATTACTTCCAACTGTGCAGGACAAACAAGGTCGGGGTAAGCATCAAGATGTACGCGGGCTTTTTGTCCGTCGTGAAGCGCCAGCACATCCTGCTGGTTGACCGGAACCTGCACCTCCATCTGAGAAGGGTCGACGACCTGCATGAAAGGCACGCCTGGCCGCACTTGATCGCCTTCCTGCACTTCTCCGATATTCCCCTGCTTCCAGATCGTGTTGAGAACAACGACCCCGCTGATGGGGGAATGAACCTGCATGAGGGCCGCGTTTGCCTGGGCATGCAACATGGTTTCGCGAGCACGATCCCGTTGGATCTCGAGGATGCGAATGGAGGCTTGTGCCGTCTTCCGCTTCAGACTGAATGTTTCTTTCAGTTGATCGAGCGTCGCTTTGGCTTCCTCCAGGGTCTCCCGGGCCTTTTCGGCATCGATCCGCGACAGCAACTCGACCTTTTGCATCTCCAGTTCCGCCTTGGCTAGATCGCCTTCGGCGACTTTGATTTCGGTCTCGTCCTTGGCCCGAGCGGCGCCTTCCTTGGCTTCTTCCTGCAATACGTCGTCGGCCAGTTTGCTATTTTGCGCTTGTTTGTCCAGGAAGTCGCGTAGTTGGGCCTGGCGGTCGAACTCCACCAGAATGTCTCCCTGTTTTACGCTGGACCCGGCTGCTCGCAGGTTCGTGATCGTAAGGGTGCCCTCCTTTTCTCCAGCGAGAAGTGGGGCCTGGATAGAGCGCATCCGGACGGCTTGGGTCGTACCCTTTAGGCGCAACCCTCCAGTGGTGTCAGCAGGAGAAGAGGATGTGAGGATGCCAGGGGCTGGCGCCTTCTTGTGTCCAGTTAGCCACAAGGATGTGGTCAGAGTGCACAACACGATTGCGGCGAGAAGAATTAGCCAACGTCTCTTACGCCACCAACGTGGTTGCTCTCTGGTTGGCTCCAGGACGGGCGAGGGTTCAGTGCCAGGTTCAACAAGAGGTGCCTGCATCCAACCGTGCTCCTGTCAACGCAACACCATAAATATCTATACTCGGTCAAATCTGGTGTTGACTTAAGCTTCGCCTCACGTCGCAATCTTCTAGAGAATTCACCCCTTAGACGGACACGGCCGCAAAATCGCTCGGTCTTTTTTGCATTTATTTAGCGAAAAGAGACTGGCTGCGTCCGCAGCTTTTGAGCCAAACCCATTCCAAAACCCGCGATCAAAGCCCAGACAAGCTGGGACTTTTCTCATTTGACCCTTTCCGAAATCCCCAGCATCTACTATGTAGTATTCTACTTTAAAGAAGTCAACCAGAATTCTTGTGCCCCTTCCTGAATCTGTGCCCGGAACAGTATTTTCGGAGCGACTCTGTGAACCTTCCCCACCCGATAATCCTCCTGCTCGTATCGACTCTCTTCTGTCGCCAGATGAGCTTGGCACAGACTGCTCCCTCAACTGCCTGGCACGATCCCTCACCGCACCACAGCGAAATGATTACCGTTGACCAGGGTGTTCAGCTCGAAGTGCTGGACTGGGGAGGCACGGGACATCCGCTCGTGTTCCTCTCCGGTCTCGGTAATACCGCGCATATTTGGGATAATTTTGCTCCGAAGTTCACCAGGAATCACCACGTCTACGCCATCACGCGGCGCGGATTCGGGAGATCGACACACGCTGGCGCTGGCTACACCCCGGAGAGACTCTCCGACGACATTCTGGCCGTGATGGCTCAGCTCAAGATCGAAAAGCCAGTGCTGATTGGTCACTCGATCGCGGGCGAAGAGTTGAGCTCCATCGGAACCCGTCATCCCGAACTGGTCTCTGCACTCATCTATCTCGACGCGGCCTACACCTACGCCTTCTACGACGCGACAGGCGACTATCAAGCGAGCCTCGCGGACCTGCAACAGAAGATCGATGCCCTGGCAAAGACGCCTGAAGACACGACGCTTATGAATCAGGTCAAGGCTGCGCTGCCGCAATTTGAAGAAAATCTAAACCGCAAAGCCAACAGCGTGGAGAACCCTCTGCCCCGGCCCTATGCTCCCCCTGGCGCAGCAGACAAAGCCAACTTTACGGCTATGACGAAGAGGCTGTCGCGTTGCCGTTGGCGGCGTTCCGCCCGAAGCCGAACCTCATGAGAGTTTCCTGGCAAACCCCGATGGCAGTGTCGGCGCTCCCAATGCCGCGTCTGAAGCGGGCAGTTCCATCCTTAAAGGCGGCGAGCACTACACCACAGCGATCCACCTGCCGATTCTTGCGATCATGGGCTATCCGCAAAACAAGGGTCCGAACTTTCATGCGGACACGCCTAAAAACATCGCGGCGGCGGCGGCAGCTGATGCCAATCAAGCTCGCCAGATTGATGCTTTCGAGAGAGGCCAGCCAACCGCGCATGTTGTTCGCATCGCAAATGCTAACCACTACCTATTCATTTCAAACGAAGCCTCAAGTCTTGATTGAAATGAACAAATTCCTGGCGACGCCTTCCGTGAATAGGACGGTATCCAGATGTACTATCCCTCTCTGACTGGTGAGCGGCGTGCCGATGCCAGATAGTGCTGATCCAGCGCCTGACGGATCAGCGTTTTGATGACCGCTTGACGGCTTATATTCAGTTCTTTCGCCGCATGGTCTAGTTCTTCCAGCATGGGCGCCGTAAGATCCACATTCACTCGCTGAATGGGTCCCATCATCCGGCCTGCATTGGTGAAGAAAGGCGAGATATCTTTCCCGGCATCCGCCATACGCGCGATAGCTTCGGCCGCCATCGGAGTTTTTCGCTTACGAGTGTTCTTCATAGAGTTCCTGCTCCTGCCGCGTGGCTTTCCATAATGTGACGAGATGGTAGAACTCTCCCGCCTCATCGTTCCGCATCTCCAGGATCACCACATACAGCCGGTCGCCCACCCAACCGATCGCGCGGTACTGCTCCGGTTGATCGGAACGCTGATCCAGATAATACGGATGCCTGAAGATCTCCTGCGCTTCTTCAAACCCGATGCCTCGCTTCGGGTTTGCCCTTAACCGCTCGCTTTTCCGCTTGTCAAAGTGGAAACGCATGGCGGTATAACAGTTATACCACGAGCGGTGCGGGCCGAATAGCTTGAGGATAGCTTTCAATGGCGGCCTCTACAACCAAACAGCGACCGTAGAAGTACTGTATATTTCGGGTCGTGCCCTGGTGAGCCAATGTCGGCACATGGAGAAAGCATGATGGACCGAGCAGCGTGCCTGGAGCGATGGAGAGCGAATAGCGCGCGGGGAATCCCCATCCTCGGCGCAGGCGCGGGCACTGGAATTTCTGCCAAGTGTGCCGAAGCTGGCGGAGCCGATCTGATCATCATCTACAATTCCGGCCGCTACCGCATGGCCGGACGAGGATCGTTGGCAGGTCTCATGCCGTATGGAGACGCGAATGCCATCGTGATGGAAATGGCGCGCGAAGTATTGCCCATCGTTCGCAAAACGCCGGTGCTGGCCGGCGTTTGTGGAACCGATCCCTTTCGCGTCATGGAGCTGTTTCTTCGCGACCTCAAACAACTCGGCTTCTCCGGAGTGCAGAACTTCCCTACCGTGGGCCTGATCGATGGTCTCTTCCGCGAGAACCTGGAGGAAACCGGCATGGGATACGTCCAGGAAGTTGAGATGATCGCGCGACGCGCATGAGTTGGACTTGCTCACCTGCCCGTACGTTTTTAATGAAGACGAGGCGAAGGCCATGGCGAAAGCGGGCGCGGACCTTTTGATCGCGCATATGGGACTAACCACGAAAGGGACCATCGGCGCCAAGACCGCGATCACGCTCGATCAAGCGGTGGCACGCATTCAGGCCATCCAGCAAGCGGCCGTCTCCATCCATCCAGAAATTCTGGTCCTCTGCCATGGCGGCCCGATCGCCGAGCCGGAGGACGTTCAGTACGTCCTCAGCCGAACCCGAGGTGTCTGCGGATTCTTTGGCGCGTCGAGCATCGAGCGCCTGCCCACGGAGCGCGCCATCACTGAGCAGGTAAAGAGTTTCAAGAACCTCCACATCCACACGGAACGCCAGCGAAAGGAACACAGATGTCTAAGCTTGCCGGCCGCCGGTTCATAAGACCCTGCCGATGTCGAAACCCAGGTCTTTGATTGGGGAACGATCAAGTGGCTCAGCGAACCCCGCGTCACCGCCACGGAACGCTTCACTATGGGTGTAGTGCTTTTGCAGCCCGGGAAAGGCCATGTGCGGCACAATCACCCGGGAACAGAGGAGATCCTGTACGTGGTCTCCGGGCAAGGCAAGCAGATGATCGATATCGATGGCGAGCAGTGGGAACCCATAAGCGCCGGAGATATGATTCACATTCCAGCCGACATTTTTCACGCCACCATCAATAGCGGTTGGGAGCCTTTGAAAATGATCGCCGTCTATTCGCCGCCGGGCCCCGAGGCGATTCTGCGCGCCATGCCGGAATGCCGGGTGCTCGCACCAGGCGAACTACCCGAAACCTAGCGCGATGACTGCGGAAACTCCTAAAACCATTGCGCTGATCGGCACCTTCGACACCAAGGGCGAGGAGTTCGCTTTTCTGCGTGACCGCATAGAGAGCGCGGGGCTGCGAACGATGATGATTGACGTCGGTGTGCTTGGCAGTCCACCGTTTGCGGCCGACATCTCGCAAGCCGAGGTGGCCGCTGCGGCAAACGAGGATCTCGCCGCACTTGCAAAAGGAAAGAGACCGGGGTCGAAGTGTAACTGCCATGGCGCTGTGGGGCAACCGTGATCCTGGGCACGGCTGCATGCACAAGGGGCCATCCATGGTGTGGCCGCACTGGGCGGATCCGCCGGCACGACCATTGCGACCGCAGCCATGCGCGCGCTTCCCTATGGCTTCCCGAAATTGATGGTTTCTACGCTGGCCGCCGGCGATACCAAACCCTACGTAGGAACCAAAGATATTTGCATGATGCCGTCGGTACTCGATATCTCGGGTTTAAATCACGTCTCCCGTCGCATACTCAACAACGCGGCTGGGGCGATATGTGGAATGGTTGCCGCGGAACCGGCCCGTGGCTTTGACGACAAGCCCATCATTGCGGCGACCATGTTTGGCGTCACCACACCTTGCGTCACGGCAGCCCGGCGAGTTCTCGAGGAGCGAGGTTACGAGGTTCTGGTTTTCCATGCTACCGGCACCGGCGGCCAGGCGATGGAGCAGTTGATTGAGGACGGAGCGATTCAAGCTGTTCTCGACCTGACGACCACGGAACTCGCAGATGAATTAGTAGGCGGCGTGATGAGCGCAGGGCCGCATCGGCTGGAAGCAGCTGGACGCAAGGGCATTCCCCAGCTCGTTTGCCCGGGCGCCATCGACATGGTGAATTTCGGCCCTGTCGAAACGGTGCCGGCCCAATTTCGAAGCCGCGAAGCTTTACGTTCACAACCCTACTGTCACGCTGATGCGGACAACGCCTGAAGAATGTGCGGAGATCGGACGCATCACGGCGACCAGGCTTAACCGCGCGAGCGGACCGGTGACCGTGCTGATTCCGATGCAAGGTGTTTCCGCCATCGACAAGCCAGGGGGACCATTCTATTCGCCTGAGGCGCTCAACTCCTATTGCCGCGCCGTGAAGGCGACTCTTAGCCCCGAAATCAAACTGGTTGAGCTTGACGCGCACATAAACGATGAAAGCTTCGCGCGTGCTGCCGCTGACCTGCTGCTGGAGTCGCTCGACGCCACCAAGGGAAAAGACTGACAGATGTGACGGCGGGTGCAGGCACTCATTTTGCGGAACGGATTGACAATCGCGCAGTCCTCTTTTAGCCTTCGGTCTCGAATGAGAGAACACCCGTCTCGTCGCTAGGAAATGAGGCTCGATGCGATTCTTTTGTCCCAGCTGGCCCGCCCGTCAACCTTTCGTTCTAGCCGCCCTTCTTGCTTGCGGGCTTTACTTTTCCGCTTCCGCACAAGCCCAATCTGCTTACGTGCGCGTAAGTCAGGTGGGCTACGAAGCCGGCGCATCTGCGCGTGCTTATCTAATGTCCACCGCTGCCGAGACGGGCGCCACGTTCAAAGTAGTGGCCGGCGGCGGGAGCACTGCATACAAAGGAAAGATCGGCGCGCTGGTGGGCACCTGGGCGAATAGCAAGAAGCTCGCCTACCAGGTCTACGCGCTTGACTTCACCGTTCCCGCAGGCCGCAGTTATTCCATCTCCGTCTCTGGGCCAGTAAGCGCCCAGTCGCCCGCGTTTGCCGTCGACCTCCCGGAGGTTCTCTACCCCGGGTTGCTGGTCAACACACTTTTCTTCTACCAGACGCAACGGGACGGACCGGACTTCATCCCCAATGCGCTACGCACGGCGCCTGGGCATCTCAAAGACAAGAATGCCGTGCTGACCGTAACGCCTCCGCTCGACGACAATGACTTCATTAACAATGTGCCACCCGCCAAGCCGCTCAGCCCCGCGAATCTACCCAACATCGCTGCCGACGGCGGTTGGTGGGACGCCGGCGACTACGAGAAGTATGTCGAGACCGTGAGCTATACCACGGCGCTCATGGAGATCGGGGTCCGCGACTTTCCCAACCAGATGGGGCCGAGCGCACTGCGTAACCCGCCTGCGCCTCCCAATTCCATTTCCTACGCAGGCGAGAGCGGAACCGGAGCACCGTCCTCCTCGGACTTCAGCGCCGAGGCAAACTTCGGTCTTCAATGGCTCTTGAAGATGTGGGACGGTGGGTCGCAGACCCTTGCCTACCAGGTGGACAATTCCCAGGATTGGAACTATTACGGAGAAGGCAACCCCGCCTCGACTGCCGGGAATTGCGGGGGCACATACAACACGCCCTATTGCCTCATTACCGAGTACGACATCTGGACGCTTCCCCAGGCAGCGGACAACTTTCAACAAGCCGGGGATCCGAAACCCTGCGATCCGCTGACCACCTTTTATATCTGCAATCGTCCGGTGTTTGTTGCCCTGCCGCCGGCCGCTTCCCTCAGCCCGAATCTCGCCGGCCGGCTGGCTGCCGACTTTGCCGTTTGTTATCAGCTCAACCGCACGCAGAATCCCGCCCTCGCCAACCGCTGTCTTAAAAATGCCGAACAGGTTTTCGCACTGGCGAACACGCATTACGCCGACCCGGCGCCCTCTGTCGGCTCGGGATCGTGCCCTACCTGCCTGCTCACCATCGCTCCCTTCGATGGCTATCCGGAAACGGTTTGGGAAGACGACATGGAACTGGGCGCCACCGAACTCTACCTCGCCCTTCAGAGCGCTCAAGAGGCCATGCCCTCCGGACTGCCGACCACCGATCCCAACATCTATTTGAAACAAGCCGCGCAGTATGCCGGCAATTACATTACGAATATCTATGCGCCCGGCTATACCGACACGCTCAATCTTTACGATGTGAGCGGCCTCGCTCATTACGAGCTCTATCGAGCGCTGGAACTGGCGGGAGACCCGGAAGGGTTGGCGGTTTCGCAGCAGCAGATCGGAAAGCAACTGCTGGCGCAGGTAAATGCTGCGATCACGCAGGCCGCTTCGGATCCATGGGGCTTTGGCGTTCCCTGGGCCAACGGCGACACCACGTCTCACGGCGCCGGCCTATCCGTCATGGCCAGCGAGGCCTACTCCGTGAGTGGCGATGCCCGCTATAACACCTATGCGCAACGTTGGCTGGCCAACATCCTGGGCACCAACTCCTGGGGCTCCTCGTTCATCGTGGGCGATGGCAGCACCTTCCCCAATTGCATTCAACATCAGGTGGCTAACCTGGCGGGGGCGTTGGATGGAACTTCAGGGGGAACACCCATCTTATGGGGCGCCGCGACCGAGGGGCCAGACAGTTATACGACTTCCGGCGTGGTCGGGGGCATGATTCTTTGCCCTGCCAATGGCGTCGATACTTTCAAAAAGTTTAATGGCAACAGCGGAACTTATAACGCGTCCGCGGCTGCCCTCTTCCAGGACAATGTGCAGTCCTACAGCACCACCGAGCCGGGCATTGACCTTACTGCGACTTCCTTTCTGATGTGGTCCTGGAGAATGGCTCTGCAGACGAACCCATAAAAGGCTTGCTGAATCTTGCGAATGGCGGTTCGGCAGGGTCCGAAGCGCTTCCGTGGCTTTGAGTTCACGCGCCTTGCAGGTTTCGGATTCGTCATGATATCTACTATAGATGTATGTGGTAGTACTATGTGTGTCAGCAATCCTACTATAGTGGTGTGGGTGCTACACATGTACCCCTAATTACAGAAGCGGGACCGAACGAATAAATGCCGCCGGGCGGAGAGAAACCAGTGCTGGACGATGTGACGCGCGAGACATGGGGCTTGCTCTGGCTGGAGCGGCTGGGACAGGATTTCCGTTATTCGCTGCGACAGATACGACGGTCGCCTGCGTTTGCGGCTATGGTGATCGGGACGCTGGCCCTGGGAATTGGGGCCGCCGCGGCGATGTTCACCATCGTGGATCACGTGCTTCTGCGGCCGGTGGCATATAGAGATCCGGACCGGCTGGTGGTGATCAGCGAAAGCGATGGAAAAGGGACGGCAGCCTGGCTCGCGCCGTGGCTGGACATCGAACAGTGGATGAAGCGGAGCCAGTCGTTCGAGCAAATTGCCTTCTCGACAGCAATGTTTGGGCGGAATTTTCTCGAGGGCAATACGGCCGCGCTAAAAATACAAGGCGAGCAGATCAGCTCCAATCTGTTCACGGTACTGGGTGTGCAACCGGCGTTGGGACGCGGCTTCATCCCGGAAGCTCCGGGTTTCGGCGCGAGCAACAATGCCGCGACCATTGTACTCAGCGATGCGGTGTGGCAGGAGGCGTTCGGCGGAGATCCCAGGATCCTGGGACAGGAAGTGAAGATCAATGATGCGTCGTACACAGTTGTCGGAGTCATGCCCCCTGGCTTCCGATATCCGGACGGAGCCGCTATGGCCGGGGAGGTGTGGACCGCGATTCAGTTGGGGGAGAAGGATAAGTACTCGAGATCAGCGAGTTACCAGGTGATAGGCCGCCTGCGGCAAGGCGCCGCCGCGAAGACTGCCGGCGCAGAGATGTCACTGATACAGAAGCGGGTCGCGGCTGCGTACACCGATCCTAATGTTCGCCAGAGCCGGAGTGGCATATCGATCAAGAAATATGCGAATTGGTTGGTGGACGCCGATCTGCGAAAGGCGTTGTTAGCGCTGTTGGCGGCGTCGGGTGCGCTGTGGCTGATTGCCAGCATGAATGGGACGAATCTGCTGCTCGCCCGGAGCATGGCGCGGCAGCGGGAGATTGCGATGCGCGGGGCGCTGGGCGCCAGCCGCTGGCGCGTCGTGCAACAGATGATGGTGGAGGGCCTGATGCTGAGCGGAGCGGCGGCGCTCCTGGGGTTTGCGCTAGCGCTCGGCTCGGTGAAAATGCTGGCGCACGAACTGAGCCAGCATTTGCCGGTAGCAGCTCCGGCAAGACCGGACGCATCCATTCTTCTGGCGCTGCTGGGGTTGACGGTGTTTTCGGCGATGCTGTCGACGGCTTGGCCGACCCTCCTGGCTGTACGCGCTCCCATTGAGCCGGCGCTGAGGCACGGTGGGATGCAGGCAGGGATGGGACGGCGGCAGCATCAACTGCGCAGCGCACTGGTAGCCGCGGAGATGGCGATGTCGCTGGTGCTGCTGGCGGCGTGCGGACTGCTTCTGCAAACGATCTACAGTCTGCGTCACGTGCCGTTGGGCTACCGCACGGATCACATCATCGTCTCCGATTTGAATATTCCTGCGTTTCGATTTGCCGGCAGGAACATGACGCAAGCTCTGTACGAGCCCATGCTGGAGCGAGTGCAGCATTTGCGCGGAGTGAAGAGCGCCGGGCTGGTGAGCGAAGTTCCGTTGAGCCAGACGCGCGCGATCCGGTTGGAAATTCGGATGAATGGATCTCCGATTGTTGCGTTTATCAAAGCCGTGAGCCCGGGGATACAGCAGGTTTTCGGGTTCCGGATGGCAGCGGGACGTTTTTTCGATGCCGGGGATACGGAAACTTCACAGCCAGTGGTGGTAGTGAACCAGACGTTTGCACGCTTGTACGCGCCGGACAAGCGCGATCCAGCGGCGATTTTGGGAACAAAGCTGCTGGACCTGAGAAAAAATGCGCCCATGCAGATTGTGGGCATTCTCGATGACGAGCGACAGAGCAGGGTGACCGATGCAGCGCAGCCGGAGGTGGAGGTTGCGATTCCGCAGCTCACACCAGACGCAACGTTCTACATGGCGATGGATGGCACCACAATGGACATAGCCCTGCGGACGGAGCGCCCGATGGTGGAAATGATCCCTGAACTGCGCGACATTCTGCGGCATGCCAGTCCGGAGTTCCAGAACGCGACGATAACAACGATGGACCAGATTGTGGAGGACTCCTACGGGAGCCAGCGGCTGGCGGCGCATGTGCTGGAGATCTTCGGTGGATCGGCGTTGCTGCTTTGCGTGGCGGGATTATACGGGCTGCTGGCGTATGTTGTGACCCAGCGGACGCGCGAGTTGGGCGTGCGCATCGCGCTAGGCGCACGCCGCGGCAATTTGCTTTGGCTGGTAATGCGACAGGCGGCCGCAATGCTGTTGACGGGCGCGGCCTTGGGCTCGGCCCTGACGCTGGCTTCGGGGAGACTGGTGCGCGGCTTTTTATACGGCGTGAGCGCGCATGACTACTCCACACTCGCTGGAGCGGCGGCCTTGCTGTTGGCGAGTGGTCTGATGGCGGCGTACTTTCCAGCGCGGCGCGCGGCAGATGTGGATCCGGTGGAGGCTCTTCGATCAGAGTGAGAACCGAAGGGCAGAGCATCCGCCAGATCGAAGCCCAATGGTCGCGTACAGAGATCCATCGGTCTTCGCTGGCAAGTTCTGGCGCACCGGCAGAAGTTGGAAAACTTCTGCCGGTGCGCTTCAGAAAGTTAGTTTGAGGGCCAGTTGTATCAGGCGACCATTGTTCACGGTGGACTGGACAAAGCCGAATCCAGGCGAGCTCACATCGGCCACCGGCGAACCAAACTGTGGGTGATTGAAGAGGTTGAAGAACTCGGCGCGGAAATTCAAACCCATCTCTCTGGGCAGCCCGATCTGCTTGATGACCGAGAAGTCGGTGTTGACGAAATCGGGCCCAGTGGCCGGGACACGCCCCGCATTACCCAACTCGCCGGCGAGGGGCGCAACAAAGCAGGATGAGTTGATCCACTGCAGCTTGCCATGGGCTGCATTGCCGGCGTTGCAACCGGCGACCCGGTTAGGCCGGTTCCAATCGTAGGCATTGCCCCCGGACGAGAACGTGGTGCCGGAGTTGTTAATGCTGTCGATCAAGGGCACTGGGAATCCGGAAGAGATTCTTTGGATAAGAGTCACCTGGAAGTTGCCAAGAATGGCGTTGGTCACGGGATTCCAATCGCCCCCGAACTGCTTTCCGCGGCCGAAGGGCAAATCGTAAATCACACTGCCGGTGAAGCTGTTATCGAGGTTGATCTGCGACAAGCCCCAATCCAGGTTCTCCCAGTTGGGAAGCGGGAAAAAGGGGGCGCTGACCTCGGAACCCAACCCGTCGGTTAACCCGTTGTCATAGGTACGAGAATAGGTATAAGCAAACAGAGCGTAGAGGCCGTACTTGGGCGTCTTGGTCTCTGCTTTGATCTGCAGCGAGTTATAGCCTGTCTTTCCTAAATCCCCGTAGAGAAGAATCTGGTTGAAGTTGGGCGCGATATACGGGGACGTGTAAGGCGAGCCATTGAAGTTGCAACCGAGGGTGTAGTTTTGTACTGTGCCGCACGCAGTCGGACTGGAAGGAGTGAGACTATTGCCGACGATCAGGATGTGCGTGCCCTGCGAACCGGCATAGCCGGCGGTCAGTACGATGTTCCCGATCAACTGGCGCTCGACGTTCACGTTGTATTGCTGCACCATGCCATGCTTCGCATTCGTGGGCTCGTAAGCGAAGGTTCCCTGAAAGCTCGCGGCGGTGGGCGGCGTGGGAACGGGCACAAACCCGTTGGAGAGGCTAAGGGCGGAGGGCGTTTGTCCGAGGGTAGCAGCGCAGTAGGAGGTAGCAAAGGCGCAGCCCTGGGGACCGAAGCCGCTGTACTCGCCCAGGAAGGGCGGGTTCTGCCATAGACCCTGGGCCCCCTGGCTCCACGCGGAGTCGTGGAAGATGGAGTAACCGGCGCGCAGCACGGTCTTGTCGCTGCCGAAGACCTTCCAGGTGCCGCCGATCCGCGGTTCGAGGCCGGTCCAATCCATCTTGATGCCCCCCGCATTATTCACACCATTTTGGTTGGAAACCAGAAGCTGCCCAGTCGTGGGAATGTAGTCAGCCTGGCGTCCGTGTGCCTCTGTGATGGGCGTCGTCATGTCATACGCGAAGCCGATGTTGAGCACGATGCTGGGGGTGACCCGCCAGTTATCTTCCGCGTAAGGACGGTAGACCTTCCAGCGGCGCCCGCCGACCGGGCCCTCATACGTCTGGTCGTGAATGGCCAGACCCGTGATCCCGAGCAGGAAATCGGCCTCTGAATTGCCCGCCAGGTTGAGGGCGCTATTGCCGGTAAAGTTACCGGCGACGCCGACGATCCAGAAGCCATCCTGGAAAGCCTCAGTGCCCACGTTCATTTGATTCGCGCGATAGTCGATCCCGAACCGGAAGTCGTGCTTATTGTGGATGTAATCGAGCGAGTCGCGGAAAGAGAAGATGTTGGTTCCACCCTGGAACGGAGAGTAGCCGCGATCGCCCAGGGACCAATAGCCGCCCTGAAACTCGGTCGAAACCAGGCCGCAGCTGTAAAAGTTAGTACAGGTAGTGCTGCCGGCGGCACATCCCAGGTTGGCGTTGGGAATGCCGCCGGGCCAATCGTGGCGGAGACGCAGGTCCCGGTGCCTTGCGAGGCGATGTAGTCGAAGATGCGGTTGTAACCGAAGGTGGCCTGGTTGACCATGTTGGCATTGAACACATGGGTTTCGCCCAGGCCGATATTGCGCGCGTGGTTTCTGATGCGCTGGTTGCTGCCGAAGGCGTTCGCTTCGGCAAATCCTGGTGAGCCGCCGGGCACAAAGGAGTACGCCTGGTCGTAGCTGAAACGGCCAAAGGCGTTATCTTTTTCGGTAAACGTCTGGTCCAGCCGGATATCGAACCTGGTGTTGTCCAACTCGCGCACGGGCTGACTGACGTAGTTGATACCCGCACTGGCATTGCTGGCGTTGGGGTCGGGGTACAGGTTAATCATGGCCTGCCCAATGGGATTGACCAGGTTGGCTGGAAGCTTGTTACAGGCAGTGCCCGGGGCCTGGCTTCCATCGGGGTTGGCGGGGAGAGCATTCCCGGCGCCATCGCAGTGGAAATAAACGTTGGGAAAAAGCAGCGGGTTGGTGTACGCCCCAACCATGTTCGGGTTCACGATAAGGGGAGCAGGATTGCCGAAAGGGTCGTTGGTGAAATCGCCCGCGCGCATGGCTAGCGAAGGCACCAGGCCGGTGAAGGGAATATCCTGGAGCTGAAATTTTTGTTCGCCATCGATGAAGAAAAAGGTCTTGTTCTTTTTGATGGGACCGCCAACGGAGCCGCCAAAGTCGTTCAGGTTGAACTTTTGCGCCGCGGTGGCGAAGTAGCTTCGGGCATCGAGAGAGGTGTTGCGCAGAAATTCGTAGAGGGTCCCGTGAAAGTCGTTGGACCCGGATTTTGTGGTGACGATTACGGTTGGGCCGGCCCGGGTACCGTATTCGGCGGAGTAGCTGTAGGTCAAAACCTTGAATTCCTGAATGTCATCGATGGAGGAGAAAATCGCGATACCGCCTGCCGTCAGCTCGTTATTGTCGACGCCATCCAGCAGCCAGTCGGTGCTGTTGGGGCGGGAGCCACCGACCGATAGCGAGAAGGGTCCGCGTGCGGCCACCTCACTGCTGGCGGCGGAGGTGAAAAAGCTGTTGGGGTTGGTCTCTGCCGTAGCCCCGGCGGTGAGGGTGGCGAGTTGAACGAAATCCCGGCCGTTCAAGGGGAGCTGGGAGACCTCCTGCGAGGTGATGACCTGGCCGAGAGATGGATTGGCTGACTCGACGGCTACGGCCTCACCGGAAACTGCCACGGTGGTGACGACGGTGGCGGGTACGAGCGCAAAGTCGAGTTCGCGGGCTTCTTCAATCTGCAGATGCAGGTCTTTGGATTCAGCGCTTTGAAAGCCCGTCGCATCGACGTGCACGGTGTAGATCGCGACCGGGAGCAAAGGGAGCAGGTAGTGTCCGGCACTGTCCGTCTTGGTGTCTCGCGTCAGGCCGGTTGTCTGAGAGGTAGCGATGACGGTCGCTCCAGCGATACCCGATCCGGATTTGTCGAGGACGTTGCCGGAGAAACTTCCGGTGGCCTGGCCATGCATGGCCGGACGAAATCATCAGCGCGAGCACGCAGACAACTACGAGAAGTAGTATTTGATAATGGGATTTTGTATCGGCCTGGCCTTCCACCGATTTCGGACACTTATTGCCAACGATCGTGCGCTTCATAGTGAGACCCCTTTTTTGATAAATCAAGGTGGCTTTTGCATGACTGATCTTCCCTGGGTGATTTGACTGTAAGAATTGGCTGGCCGAAAGTCAACGCAAGTTTTGCCCGAGGCGCCCTTACTAGGGATCCGTCCGTCCAAAGAAGGAACTCGATCTCGGCTTATGTGCACCGGGACGGGGCTGATTGCCAACCTGCAGAGGCGCCCTTGCTTTAGCTCTTCACCTGGCCGGATTTTCGACGGGCGACTCTCCGCGCAGTCACGACATCCTCTCTGGATTCGATTGTGCCTGCGGGGTCACAAGATATGCGCGTGAGATGGGCGAACACCTGCCTTGCCGCGGTGGAGAGATCCTGATACTCGCCCCTGAACCAGGAGATAATCGCGACATTCATGACCGACAAGGTCAGGCCGGCAAGCAGGCGCGGTTTCATGTCATCCTTTGACGCGCTCTTGAGGCGCCCGGCAAACGCGGCTGCGACCATATCTTCCACGTCCATCATGCGCGAATGGTGCGCTTGCCTGGCCGAGGCACTCCGCTGGGAGATCTCAATTATCTGACGGGTACGCGGCTGTGCTACGGATTGTTTGAGTACAGACAGAACCGTCTCGCGCACGGTTTCGAGAGGAGTGAGTGCCTGCGAACATGCTGTGATCGTTGCGGCCAAGCACAGATCCGAAATTCACTACGTTTTGCGCCAGCAGATCATCTTTACTGGCAAAGTAGCGGAAGAAAGAACGCCGGGATACACCCGCGGCCTGGGCGACCTCTTCGACAGTTGTCTCGTCAAAGCCCTTCACCGCGAACAACTCGATTGCGGCGTCATAGATTGCGTCGCGCACCAGTTGCTGCTTACGGACTTGCAGGTGTGTCTTCGGTCACGGCTGCTCCCCGCCCAGAATACCTTAAAGTGCCATTCATAGCACTCAGTGACAAATGAGAGCAGCGCCGCGCGGGATCCAGTCCGAACGCCATTCGCCTGGGGAACAGCATCCGCTGCGCGCCCAAACTACCTAACATTTAGTGTTTACTTTGGCACTCAGTGCCGCATATACTGCGACAAATGGCACTCAGTGCCATATCCATCAAAAGGAGCGATTCGCATGAGAACTCTGTTCCTGTCCATCCTGCTGGCGTCCGCGTCCGCATTGGCCGTCCGGGCCGACAATCGTATCCCTCAACGGCAAATGGGAGGTCCACAGCAATGTGGCGGGCAATGAAAGCAATGTCGAATGCACATTCACTCAGAAAGACAATGAGCTTGGGCGGCAGCTGCGCTACCGAACACGGAGACAAGCCGCTCACCGGCAAAGTGGATGGAACAAAGATTACCTTGTCCTACGACTCCGAGTACGAAGGCACTCCGCTCACCGTGAAGTACAGCGGAACGATCGATTCGGCAGCGGCTAAGCTCTCCGGCTCCGTAAGCGTGGAGCAATTTGGCGTCGATGGCGACTTTACGGCTGCCCTATCCAAGTAAGAACGGACTGCGGAATCTCAGCCGGCAGTCTGCCGAGGAGGGAGACCGTCGTGCCCGGTTTTGGTTGCAGCAGGAGTTCGATATGGTCAGTTTCAGAAATGAATTCGTGAAAGTCTCAACACTACTCATGCTTGCAGTGCTCGTGATGCCGGCTTTGCAACTCTCAGCAAAGCCGACCTCGCAACCACGCACAGTTCTCTCTGCGGATGCAGATTGGAAATTCTTTCTTGGAGACCCCGCCGGCGCCGAGTCACCCACCTTCAACGACGATTCATGGCGGACGGTCACTGTTCCGCACGACTGGAGCATTGAAGGCCTCCCGAACCAGAAGAACCCCACTGGATCCGGGGAGGGATACTTCCCCGCCGGCATCGGCTGGTACAGAAAGGCGTTCACGGCTCCCGCGAACTGGAAGGGCAAGCAGGTAAGCCTTGAGTTTGACGGCGTCTCGTTGGACGCAACTGTGTATCTGAACGGCCAAAAGATCGGCAATCACCCGTATGCCTACACCAGCTTTCGCTTCGACATCACCTCCCATCTAAACTTTTCGGCAAGGAATGTTGTTGGCGGTGCGGGTTGACAACTCCATGCAGCCAAACAGCCGTTGGTACAGCGGGTCGGGCATCTATCGCCATGTTCGCGTCGTGGTCACGGAGCCGATTCATGTTGCCCCCTGGGGCATCTTTGTCAGCACACCTGAGGTTTCTACGGCGTCGGCAAGAGTCGTGGTCAAGACCCAGGTGCAGAACGACACAACGGAAACCGGCCGGCGTCACGGTTAAGACCATCCTGGTGGGTCCGCCGGGAACAAAATCCAGCGAGTTGGACGGAACAGTTGAACTTCGGGCCGGCCAGTCAACCGAAACAACACAGGAGATAACTCTTGACCAGCCGGCACTATGGTCGCCCGAAAACCCCCATCTATACCGTGCGATCACACAGATTACGAGGAATGGCAAAGTGCTCGACCAGGTTGAGACTCCATTCGGCGTTCGGTCGCTTGCATGGTCGGTGGAGAAAGGATTGTTGCTGAACGGCAGCCCCATCAAGCTTGCCGGAGGCAGTGTTCATCACGACAATGGACCGCTCGGAGCTGCGGCGTTCGATCGCGCCGAGGAGAGGAAGGTGCAACTCCTCAAGGCGGCCGGGTTCAACGCGGTACGTACCGCGCACAACCCACCTTCGCCTGCCTTTCTCGACGCATGCGACCGCTTGGGGCTTCTGGTAATTGACGAACCATTCGACGTCTGGACGATAAGCAAGCGCAAGTTCGATTATGCCCGCTTCTTCCATGATTGGTGGCAACAAGACATCGACGCGATGGTAAAGCGGGATCGCAATCACCCTTCCGTCATTATGTGGGGGATCGGCAACGAGATCCCGGAGGTATGGACGGCAGAAGGAGCGCCCATAGCGAAACAACTCGCCGCTCGTGTGCGCTCGCTGGATTCGACCAGGCCGCTTACCCAGGCATTTCCCGGCGCGACCTACGGCCCCAACCCGGACTCAGTGTTTTCTCAAATCGACATTGGAGGCTACAACTACAACCTGGCGCAAAACCAATCGGAAGATCATCACCGAGTACCAGAACGCATCATGATGACGACGGAATCCTTCCCCGCGGATGCTTTCGAGCAATGGGAGCTAGTCCACGATCATCCATATATCGTCGGCGAATTCGTATGGACGGCCATGGACTACCTTGGAGAGTCCGGCATAGGCGCCTGGAGCTATGGTTCCGCGAAGGAGGCCACTCAGATAAACCAGATGAAGAACTTCTTGCGGGTTTATATGGCCAAAATGGGTGCTGACGGAAAAAACCCGATGGCGGCGTTTCAGGATGGGCAACCGCCAAGCCCGATTGCTCCCGGCTTCCCTTGGCACGCATCGTACTGCGGTGACCTGGACCTGACGGGATTGCGCAAGCCTTCGTCCTATTACCGCGACATTCTTTGGAACGGCGGCGATCGAGTTTTCTTCGACCGTCCGCTTGCCGGAACCTGACGGCAAGAAAATCCTTGCCGCCGGTTGGAGCGTCTATCCCAGTCTGCCAAGCTGGACCTGGCCGCAACAGGAAGGAAAGCCGCTTACCGTTGAGGTCTATTCCGGCACTGACCGCGTGCGGCTTTTTCTTAACGACAAACTGATCGGAGAAAAACTCACTGGCCGTGATCAGGCCTTCAAGGCGGAATTTGAAATTCCTTATGCAGCCAGGAACCCTCAAGGCGGAGGGTATTCGCGGCGAGAAAGTAGTGGCCGAAAGCACTCTGGCAACAACCGGAGATCCGGTTCGGCTCAAGCTCACTGCCGATCGGACGGTGCTTGAGTGCAGACGGGCAGGACCTCGCGTTCGTGACGGTCGAGGCGGTGGATGAAAAAGGCCGCCTGCAAACGAACTCTAATCAGAAAGTGCATTTCGCCGTCAGCGGAGCAGGAACGCTTGCCGCGGTCGGAAACGGCGACGGACAATCCACGGACCCATACTCAGGTGACACGTACCGCGCTCTTCCATGGGCGTGCTCTGGTCGTGTTGCGGACTTCACGCCATACAGGCAAAATCAAGCTCACAGCAACTGCTGACAGTTTGAGCGCCTTCATCGATTTTTGTTGAGTCACGACAGCCGAAGTCATTGGCCGAGCTTCGGTAGGCCTTCCTTCACTTGGCGCCGAAAGGCTATACTCTCCGCAAAGGCTTCATGATCTCTCACCGGCACTGGCGGGCATTGACAGCGATTGCGGCCCTCGCACTTATCTTGTCCTTTTTCCTGTTCCTGCTGCATGCTGTAGCCATTGCCCGCCTGCTTTGTCCTGCTCCCATTTTTCTTCATCGGCCTGATTCCACTTCCGGTCCTGTTCGCACGGTGGGACCTGCTAGACCTCAACCGTGCGCAAGACGCACCCACTCTTTCCGCATCCTTCCAACGCCCTCCGCCCTTTCGGCTGTCCTGATTCCCTGCCCATAACCTGAGCTTCCACTCGATCGGGATTGCTCTGTCTTTCCGCAATTTGCCGGGAGGCCGCCCAAGGCCTCAACAAGGGCGTCTATGCACATCCATTTGTCTGGGAATGGCCCGCATGCCATTTTCCTGCTCGCCATACTGCTCGTACTCGCAGCGCTCCGTCTCCACCTGAGGCGCAAATTTCCTCATAACTACCCATTAAGCGCAAACGTCGCCGCTTTCGATTCACCGGCGCGGCAATCGGGAATGCTCTTCAAACCATCCACGTATTTGTCGATCCTGGCGTGCGCTACGTGATCGCGGAAAAGCTAGAGGAGCCATCCGAGGACGACGGCAAAGATGACCCGGCTGATCCAGCGATACACCTTGAACGCCAACTCCGCCGTATTCGACGTGGCGAGCAGATCGAGCGGCTGACCATCCGAATGAAGAAGGAGGAGTGAGGTCGCTTGTGACTCAACTCTCCGGGACCAGCCCGGAAGCAGCGTGCGACGTCTCCCCTTGACATTCTACCTGAAGCGGGAATACGATCGCCTAGAATGTCTACTAGAGAACAAAAAGAGCGCATCGAATTGCTTCAGGGCACGCTGGACCTCTTGATTCTCCGCACGCTGCTTCTCGGCCCCATGCACGGTCACGCCATCGCCAAGGCCATCGAGTACAGGTCCGACGAGGTGCTTCAAGTGGAGCAGGGATCGCTCTATCCAGCGCTGCACCGGCTGATCAAACGACGGTGGATTTCGGTCGAAGAAGGAACCTCGGAGAATAATCGACGCGCCAAGTTCTACGCGCTGACGGCCAAGGGCCGAAAGCAACTTGCCATTGAGACGAATAAGTGGGACGCGCTGGCAGGAGCGATCGCGCGAATTCTCCGGCCAGCGGAGCGGGAGGGCGAATCATGAGGCTGCGCAAACGCATGCTCGCACGATCTCGAGCTGGATATTCGCGACCATCTCGAGCGGGAGACGCAAGACAACATCGAGCGTGGGATGTCACCGGAAGAAGCGCGGCGCGCGGCTTTGCGTAAGTTCGGCAACGTGACGCGGGTGAAGGAACAAACCTGGGAGGTATGGAACCCGGTCTGGCTGGAGCAGCTACTGCAGGACGTCCGCTTCGGCCTTCGCACTTTGTGGCGCAGTCCGGGACTTACGATAGCCGCGGTTCTGGCGATCGCCCTGGGTATTGGAGTGAACGTTGGAGTCTTTTCGGTGCTGAATGGCCTCGCTCTGCGTCTGCTCCCAATTCCTCACGCGGAACAGCTCGTAAGCGTCAACCAGATCTTTCACGGCCGGTTCACTCGCAACACACACAACGGCGGGAATAGGTTCTCGTACGCGGAATACCTCGACTATCGCGATCACAACCATGTCTTCACAGGCCTTGTGGCCTATGACGATTCTATCCAAGCAACGCTCGCGGGTGGCACTGCGCGGCAGGTCCTGGGAACCGCTGCCTCCTGCAACTACTTCGACGTTTTGAGGGAGCATCCTGCGCAGGGACGCGGCTTTGTCGATTCCGACTGCGCTGTGCGCGGCGAGAACGCGGTCGTGGTGGTGAGCAACGACTTCTGGCGAGGGAGCTTTGCCGCTGATCCTTCGTTTGTAGGCAAGAGAATCACGCTCAATCGAAACGCGTATACCGTGGTGGGCATCGCGCCTCCGGGATTCACCGGCACCGAGCCGATCGCGAGCGCATTCTGGGTACCGATCACCATGCAAAAGACGCTGGAGCCCGGGCTGGATCGACTGGCAGACGAAAATTTGAGCTGGCTGGCCTTGCTCGGGCGCACGCGGCCGGGCGTTACCATGCAGCAGGTACAGGCGGACCTCGATGTCATTGCTGGACGCCTCGACCGGCGCCATCCCGGACGCACCACGTCGCTCGCGATCGGAAAGGCCACATTTTTCTCCAGCCCGGAAGAACGCGAATTTCTGATCCCCGTCGCTTCCGTTGTGCTCGCAGCCTTCGCTCTGGTGCTGCTGATTGCCTGTGCGAATGTGGCGAATCTTCTGCTGGCTCGAGCTTCCGTGCGAAACAAGGAAATCGCTCTTCGCTTGTCCATCGGGGCCAGCAGGTGGCGCCTGGTGAGGCAACTGCTAACAGAGAGCCTTCTGCTCTCCTTAGCTGGCGGCCTGTTGGGATCGTTGATTGCGTTCTGGTCTTCCCGCACCATCATGCGGCTTGTCCTGTCTCATTTGCCGCATGACGTGCCATCAGGTGTCACACTCAATGTTGCACCCGACACGCGAGTGCTTGCCTTCGCTCTCGTGCTCACCCTCCTCACGGGAGTCGCTTTTGGTTTGATCCCGGCCTTGCAGAGCTCGCGGCTTGACCTCAACACCGCCATGAAGGCAGACGGAACATCTGGCGTCTCGGGCAAAAGGAGCGGACGGTTTTTACTAAATGCCTTGGTCGGCGCTCAAGTAGCCGTATGCATGGTTCTGTTGTTGGCGGCTGGATTGTTATTGCGTGGGCTCTACTATGCGCAGACCGTCGACCCCGGATTTGAGGAGAAAAACGTTGCCCAGATGTTTTTGAATCTGAGGGCGCAAGGTTACGACGAACACCGTGCGACCGCCTTTATCGGGCGCTTGCTCGAACGCATTCGAGCCCTTCCTGGCGTAGTCGAGGTTGCGCAAGCGGAGTGCGCGCCGCTAAGCCACGACATAAGTGGTGACCACTTCACAATCCCCGGCCGGGCCGACAAAGTCGTCATCGAATATAACCACGTTTCGCCAAATTATTTTTCGCTCGTCGGCATTCCGATTGTGCGGGGTCGCGGCTTTACGCCTACGGAAGCGCGCAATCCGTCAGGTGTCATCGTCACAGAATCCACCGCGCAACGGCTCTGGCCCGGCAAAGATCCATTGGAGAAAACATTACGCGGGTCCACGGGGGGCGATTATTCGGTGATCGGAGTAGCGAAAGACGCGCAGGTGTCGCATCTTGGTAAGCTCGATACAAACTACCTTTACTTCCCTGCCGGACCAGAAGACGACTCCCGGAGCTACGTGCTGGTTCGCTACGCAACCGGCTTCAAGGATGTCTCCAACGGTATTCGTCAGGCGGCAAGGTCGCTCGACCCCGATGTCTCTGTCGATGTGACAAAGCTCGAAGATAATCTCGAGATCTGGCGCGCTCCGTCGCGCATCGTGGCGGCACTCTCAGGAGCGCTGGGCGCACTGGCCCTGCTGCTCGCCTCGATTGGCGTGTATGGCATGGTTTCGTACAGCGTGAGCCGCTGCGTACGCGAGATCGGCATCCGCATGGCTGTGGGCGCAAATGGCGCCGATGTTGTAAGACTTGTACTTCGGCAAGCCATGCGTCCCGTGCTCATCGGCGCCCTTGTCGGCATGGCCTTGTGCGCCGGCGTCTCCCAGGTGCTTTCGAGCATGCTGTTCGGGCTCAGCGCGCATGACCCCATCGCGTTCATCTGTGTCCCTGTATTTCTATTGGCAGTAGCCCTTATCGCAAGCTGCATCCCTGCCCGCCGCGCCATGCGTGTCGATCCGATGATCGCGCTGAGATGCGAATAGCTCTTTCCCGTCAGCCTGTGTTGCCGACTTCTTCGTACGTTGAAATCATCCAGAAACGGATGATTCGGTAATGCGTCGCCGATTGCAAAACTTCGATTCTGAGCGAAGTTCGTACAGTCTCTTGACAACCCTACACTTCTAGGCCTAGCGTCAAACATACTGAGAAGTATTGGGGTGCAGGTATGGCGCGGAACGACCTTCAGCGGAGCTTGGATCTACTGGTTCTCAAGACCTTATCGCAGAGGGGCAAGCTACACGGTTATGGGATTGTCCTGCACATACAAAAGGCCTCCGACGAATTGCTCCAGGTCGAAGAGGGCTCCATCTATCCAACTCTTCATCGTATGGAGCAAAGCGGCTGGATCAGCTCAGAGTGGGCGCTGACGGAGACGAATCGAAAGGCAAAATACTATCGGTTGACTGCTGCCGGCCGGAAGCAGTTGGAGGAAGCCAAAGAGAGTCTTGAGCAGCTCGTCAAAGGCGGCCGCGCCGTGCTGCGCTATGCGTGAGGTGCAATGATGGGGATGCTGCGACGGCTATGGAATCTCGGTCGGCGGGGAAAGATCGATGCCGATATCAAGGCGGAATTAGAGTCCCACTTGGAAATGCGGATAGAGGATAACCTGGCTGCCGGGATGCCTCCTGAGCAAGCACGGCGGGAGGCGCGTCTGCGATTTGGGAACCCGGCGATAGCGAAGGAGAGAGCTATCGGCTCGGATGCGGCGCTGGAGCTTGACGGACTCTGGAGGGATCTGCGGCAAGCGCTCCGGCAACTGAGAAGATCCCCTGCTTTTACAACTGCTGCAGTCATGACGCTGGCGCTGGGGATCGGGGCGACTACGGCCATCTTCACACTTGTGCAGCAGGTGATGCTCAAGTCCCTGCCCGTAGCGAACCCGCAGGAGCTGTGGCGCATCGGGGACAAGATGCATTGCTGCAGTTGGGGAGGATACACGCAAGCCGGGGAATTTACGCTGTTCTCATTCGACTTGTACCAGAGGTTTCGCCTGCATACCTCGAGCTTTGTTGACTTGGCCGCGTTCCAGGCTGCAAATACTACATTGGGAGTGAGACCGGCCGCCAGTTCCCGGCAAACGGAACCCCGCAATGGGCAATTTGTTTCGGGCAATTTCTTTCGCACCTTCGGTGTAGGGCCCTGGATCGGCCGGGTAATGGCAGACTCCGACGATCAGCCGATTGCTGCGCCAGTTGCGGTGATGAGCTATGAGGTTTGGAGGGAGAAGTACGGCAGCGATCCATCCGTAGTGGGAGCGCTCTACCAAATCAACGGGCACCCATTCACCGTGATCGGCGTGGCTGCGCCTGGATTTTATGGAGCAAGCCTGAAAGGCTCGGGCATGCCGGACTTCTGGCTTCCGCTCGCGACAGAGCCACTTCTCAATGGGACAACAGCGTTGCTCAAGATTCCAGGCCAGAGCTGGCTGAACCTGATCGGTAGGATACGACCAGGAACGAATCCCGTATCGGTAGAGGCTCAACTAAGGTTGGAGTTGCATCAATGGCAGGCTGACCATCTTGCGGACATGACCCCGCAAGAAAAGGAACGCTGGCAACAGGAGACGCTGCATCTGACGCCAGGAGGCGCAGGGGTCACAGAACTGCGGGCGCAATATAAAGAGGGTCTGAAGCTGCTGATGGCCGGCGCAGGCTGCGTTTTGCTCGTAGTCTGCGCGAATCTGGCGAACCTTCTGCTCGCGCGCGGACTAAGAAATCGGCAACAGATTGCCGTGCGCGTCGCCTTAGGTGCATCACACCAGCGTCTGGTCCGAAAAGCGCTCGTGGAGAGTGTCACTCTGGCCTTGTTGGGCGGCGGACTGGGGGTCGGCGTCGCCTATGTGGGGACGAGTTTGATGTTGCATCTCGCATTTCCCATGAAGAATAACTATGTGCCGATCCACGCCGCACCGTCCTTACCCATGCTGCTCTTCACGCTCGCGGTGGCAGCGGCCACGGGAATTCTCTTTGGAATTGGCCCCGCCTGGATCACATCGCACGCGGAACCTATCGAAGCGCTGCGCGGGGCGAACCGTTCAGTAGGCGGTCGCTCAGGGCTGCAAAAGGCGCTGGTCGTCGCCCAGGCATCGATGTCCCTGGTGTTATTGAGTACAGCGGCGCTGTTTGGGCAGAGTCTTCGCAACCTGGAACGCCAGAACTTCGGATTCGATATGAACGGACGATACGTCGCCTGGATTGACCCCAAACTGGAAGACTACAAACCGGAACAACTCAATCTGCTGTTCAGGCGAATTCAGGAACGAATGCGGGCAATTCCCGGAGTGAAGTCGGTCAGCATAGCGCTCTATGCGCCCATGAGCGGCCAGGCATGGAACGCTGGTATTCGGGTAGAAGGCAAACCGGAGCCCGGACCACACGACGATAATGGCGCATCGTGGGTGCGGGTTACTCCGAGGTTCTTCAGTACGCTGGGAAACCCTATTCTGACGGGGAGGCCGATTACCGAGGACGATACAGCCACGACGCAGCGTGTTGCAGTGATCGACGAAGCTTTCGCGAAGAGATTTTTCAAAGGCGAGAATCCGATCGGCAGGCACTTCGGCGCGACAAAATCGAAGTACGCCGGCACGTATACAGTGATCGGCGTTGCTGCGGATATGCGCTATGTAACCTGGGGACTCAAGGAACCGAACCGGCCGATGTTCTACGTGCCGGAAACACAGACGGCAGTATATGACGATCCCAGCGAGACCGCTGTTGAAACCGAGACGCATTACTTAAACAACATAGTGCTTTGGGCCCCGGGGAATCAGGCGGCGTTGGAGGAAGAAGTACGCCGGGCGCTCCGGGAGGTCGATCCCAATCTCGTACTTAGCAGCGTCGATTCTTATCCATATCTATTGAAGGCGGATTTCGCGCAGCAGCATATGATCTCAACCCTGACGCTTTTGTTCGGTGCGCTGGGGATGGTTTTGGCGGCGGTGGGGTTGTACGGGGTGACGGCCTACTCTGTCGAACAGCGGACTAGCGAAATCGGGGTGCGCATGGCGCTTGGCGCTAACCGTGCGAAGATCATGGGGATGGTGCTCCGCGGAGCGTTCCTGCAGGTAGGAATTGGATTGGCGATCGGAATTCCCGCGGCGATCGGGGTAGGCTGGATCATTGCCGATCAGCTCTTCGGAGTAAGGCCGTGGGATCCGACAGTGCTGGCGTTAGCCACCCTGCTGTTGTTCGTGGCAGCTTTCCTGGCGGGATCTATCCCGGCGCAACGAGCGGCCTCGATCAATCCCATGCAGGCGCTGCGAACCGAGTGAACTTGCCACGCCCTTCTCTTCTTCTGCATGAGTAACTTGCGCGAATAATGGGCTAGTCGGCGCATGACTCACCGAAGACAGGTATAGGACAATCCGACTATTTGGCCATGTGGCTTGCTTTCCGTTTTCGGTGAGTGTATTGGCGAGGATTTTTCCATTTTCGGAGATTTGCTTCAGACCAGCGCTTCCAGACCGTGCTTCTCAACGACTGCGAGAAGCTTCAGCGCCATCCCACTCGGCCGCTTCGCTCCGGTCTCCCATTTCTCAATCGTTGATTCGCTGGTATTCAGGTAACGGGCGAAGACCGGCTAGCTGACACCACGCGGTATCGAAGCAAGCTGGCAGGAAGCAGAGTAGATTGTGATGGGAGTCTCTCAGTTGCTGAATTATCAGGGTGCGCCAAACCAATTCGATTTTCTACTCGTTCCTCATGGCCACTACCGGATCGACCTGGGTTGCTCTGAGCGCAGGGATGAAGCAGGCCAAGAGTACGACGGCAGACAGAACGGCCACCACAGCCAGAAAGTTCTTCGGGTCATATGCGCTGATCTGGAAGAGCATACTGCGCATGAACCGCACCATTATGAGCGCCACCACGATACCCGCACATCCGCCCAGTGCCGCCCAACGCACCCCTTGGCCGAGAAAGAATCTCAGGATTTGTCCCTGCTGGGCGCCAAGCGCCATGCGCACACCAATCTCGTGCCTACTTTGCGCAACGGTGTAAGCGAGAACTCCGTAGACTCCGATTGCGGCCAGCAGCAGCGCGGCGCACGCGAACAGCGACAGCGTGAGCGCGGGAAACCTGGTTTGCGAAATGGACGATGAGACAAGCTCCTTCAATGTTGAGACCTTGTAGATTGGCAGCTCCGGGTCGAGTTGTTTGAGCTGTCCGCGAACTGCGCTCACCATATGCCCAGGTTCTGTACTCGTGCGGACAACAAGCGTCATTGAGCGCAGATCGACCCAGAGCTGGACCGGCCGGTCGGTAAGCAGGAAATAAATCTCGGGCTTGGTGGCAACATTCGAGCCGTGGTTCTTGATATCGGCCACGACCCCAACAACAGAAAGCCAGGGATCGCTCGGCTGAAGCCTGATTCGCTTGCCGATGGCGTCTATCCCCGGCCAGACTTTGCGAGCCAGGGCTTGATTGACAATAACGGAAGCAGGCGGACGCGTGGCCTCTTCGTCATTCAAGAATTGGCCCCGCATCAACGAGATCCCCATTGCGCGGAAATAATCGGGGCTGATGATCTGCGTATCGGCCACGTTGATATCGGTATTCGACGGTCTGCCCTCGACGTCAAACGAGACATTTGCCGTGACGTCACTCATGGGCAACTGGTTTACGATTGCGACTGCCTCCACTCCAGGCAGACCTCGCACACGGTCCTGCAACTGGTGGTAAAAAGCGACGGTCCGTGCGAGGGAATAGCGAGCTTCAGGAAGAGACACCCGCATGGTGATCACGTTCTCGGGATTAAAACCGAGACTGACTCCGAGGAGGTTTTTGAGGGTGCCAATCATGAGTCCCGCCCCAGTGAGCAATACCAGCGAGAACGCAATCTCGGTGATCACGAGCAGGCTGCGAATGCGCGTCCGATGATGGCTGCCCATCGCGTCCCGGCCGCCGCTCTTCAGCGCATCGTTGAAGTTGGAACGCGAAGCCTTCAGAGCTGGGACGAGCCCGAAAAGCAATCCGGTTAGCAGGCTCACCGACGCGGCAAAGCTGAGAACGCGCAGGTCTAGCGTCGCTCCTCCGGTTTCCGCAACGTTGAGATAGTCGGCTGCAGAGAGCGCTTTTATGCAGACCATGGCGAGCAGTAGCCCCAGTACGCCGCCCGCGGCAAAGAGCAGCAGATTCTCAATTAACACTTGATAGAGGATGCGCAAGCGCGAGGCGCCCAGAGCAGTTCTGGTTGCGATCTCTCGCTTGCGGTCTTCTCCACGAGCCAACAGCAGGCTTGCTACGTTGGTGCATGCGATAAGTAGCATCATGCCTACTCCGCCCATCAGTATCAGCACGGTTGGGCGTAGGGTTCCCACCATCTGCTGACGTAAGGGAATGAGGCTGACGCCAATGCCGGTGGCACCGCCGTAGTACCTGGGATATTTATGAAAAATTCGATCCTGAATGGTAGCCATTTCGGATCTGGCCTGTTTCAAGGTTGTTTGCGGCTTGAGGTCCGCGATGAGATTGAGGTAGTGGTTGCCGACTTTGTCGCTTACCGGAGCGATGGCAAGCGGCAGCCATACGTCCACATCGTTGCCCGGAAAATTGAAGGTCTGCGGCATCACCCCGACGACTATGCAGCTTTGACCGTTCAGGAGAATCGACTTTCCGACGATCTCTCGGCTGGACGCAAAGCGGTTCTGCCAAAGTCGATGGCTTAAGACGGCGACCTGAGCATGGCCCTGTTGTTGTTCGTCGCTGGTAAAGACTCGGCCCAGGAGAGGTACGGTCCCCATGACCGAAAAGAAATCCGGCGTTCCCCAACTCGCCGCCACGTGCAGGGGATCTCCGCTTCCCGTAAGGGTGAGTGTACCCACGGAAAAGGCCGCCACGTGCGCAAAACTCTGACTCTGGCGATATTCAAGAAACTCGGGCTCTGATGAAGGTATCTCCATCATTCCACGAGGTACAAAGGTCATCCAGATTCTGACGATGCGCGGTGCATTCGGATACGGGAGAGGGCGCAGCAGCAGCGAATCCACAACACTGAAGATCGCGGTGGTGGCGCCGATTCCAAGCGCCAGTGTGAGGATGCAGATCGCAGTGAAGCCCGAGTTTCTGCCCAATTGCCGCAACGCGTATCGAACGTCTTGGACGAAACGTTCCATGCGCATCCAGCCCCAGGCTTCGCGGGTCTGTTCTCGGATCAGAGTTGCATTGCCAAAGGCACGCCGGGCCGCATAGCGCGCATCTTCCTGCGACAGGCCGCTTTCACGCTGTTCTTCTTCTTCCAGTTCAAGATCAGACTGCAGCTCTCGCTCAAGGTCCCCATCTCTCTTTTTTAGCTGCCACCATCTCATCTCAGCTCTCCTCAGCGGCGGGTCAAATCACTCGTGCAACAGCGTCGGCCATCTGCTTCACTGCGATTCTTCGACCTCAAGTGGTTTCTTGCTTTTATCCGTCCATCGGTAGTATTTGAATTTCCGGTTTCGGTCGGGAGCTGTCTCCCATTTTGCGCTCATTCGCCCTCATCACTCTTTAACAATGCGGCGCCGGAAAGAGTGTGCTGCAGGCTCCGGGAAGTCGCCATAGAAGACAGTCGACCCTCGACGTGAAAGCGATAGTAGACACTCGACCATCGCTTGTCAAGGAGGCACCGAGGAACAAATACACCTAACGGCTTCGCTAAGGCGGTGACGGTCTTGCCATCCTACCCCATGCGACTGACCGCATCCCGCTTTAACTCCACGCTGTACCGTGCTCTCCGTTTGCTCAGCAGTTATCTCCAATATGACCGCTGAGCTTCCGCATTTTCCGCATACCAGCCGTATCGCACTTTTGGGTTGCACTAGAGTGCAGTCTAGGATGCGTTCGGGATCCGACAAGGTTCGCCGACAAAGTCCTCGGAACTGCCCCGGCCAATCTCTAACCCAGTGGGATAGCTAAATTTCCTATGGACATTGCAAAGGAGTAATGATAGCTTCCTTGGGATGTGCATAGGAGACACGGGTGGGCTAAAGAAAACAATCGCAAGGCGCGCCTTTACTCGATTACAAGACAGGGTAAGCAACAACTCGAGCTAGAAACAGAGAACTGGGAGCAGCGCGTTGCGTGTGTATTTGGGCGTGTGTTGCGGCTGGAAAGGCAGGGACGGGGCGATGCGATTCTGGCGGTCTTGGGCGGCAAAGGTAAGGGGGGTCCTCACGCAGAAGCGGCAAGACAACGAGTTCGATGCGGAGCTTGAATCTCACCTGCATCTGCTCACAGAGCGTTATCTTCGCCAGGGCATGTCTCGCGGCGATGCGGCCAGCGCGGCGCGCCGCCAATTCGGCAACATCACCTTGCTGCGGGAACGGCAGCGCGCGCAACGGAGCTTTCTCTCCCCCGCGGAGTGGTGGGGAGACATTCGCTTTGGCCTGCGCATGATGATGAAGAAACCCGGATCGAATGCCGCCGTGGTGCTGGCGTTGGGGCTCGGAATCGGCATGAATGGGGCCGTGTTCACCTTTGTCAACGCGCTTTTACTTCGGCCACCCGCGGGGGTCGCGACCGGAAGCCTGCTTGAGATCTGGCTGCACAATCGAATTTCGACCGGAGTCCAGAGCTACCTTCCCTTCACCTACCCTGACTACGCCTACTTCCGCGACCACAGCCAATCGCTCGAAGGCGTGCTGGCGTTTGATGGGGATGGATCTCAGGCAATTTGGAATCGCTCCGGAATAGGCGAAAACGTACAAGGGCAACTCGTGTCGGGGAATTACTTCCCGCTGCTGCGCGTGAATGCTGAATTAGGCCGCATGATTTCCATCGGCGACGACCAACTGGCCAGCCCGCATCCTGTTGTCGTGCTGAGTCATTCCTTCTGGCAGCGGCAACTGGGCGCCGATTCAGAGATTGTAGGACGGACGCTGGTGCTGAACGGTGCCGCCTTCAGCATCATCGGCGTGGCGCCGCCAGGGTTTGCCGGGCTGCTGGTGGCCACTGCGCCCGACTTCTGGGCTCCATTGGCGACACAGGAGCAGTTCACGCACGACAAAGGCCGAATCAGCAACAGGAACAGCTACTGGCTGATTGTGGCGGGGCGGTTGGGGCCTGGAGTCGACAAGGCGAAGGCGAAGGCGGAGATGCACGTACTGGCGCATCAGCTCGAATTGGATTATCCCGCTTCCAACAAGAACCAAGACGCCGTGGTTTATCCCGCTACCTTGGTACCGGGGCCTTATCGAGGCTACGTGAGCGCGTTCACCGGTCTGCTGCTCGCGGTATTTGCACTCGTATTGCTGATCGCCTGCGTCAACGCCGCCAGCCTGTTGCTGGCGCGGGCGTCCGGCCGGGTGCGGGAGATGGCGATCCGGTCCGCGTTAGGCGCGGGGCGCGGACGGCTGATCCGGCAAATGCTGATGGAAAGCCTGCTTCTTTCGTCGTTAGCCGGCATCGCGGGAGTGACGCTTGCATGGTGGATGTCGCGGCTGCTGCTGGAGCTGAAACCGGCGACCCTGCCCATTACGCTCGAGGTTCCTTTGGACTGGCGGGTGCTGCTGTTTACGTTGCTGGTTTCGCTGGCGACCGGTGTGATCTTCGGACTCGTTCCCGCACTGCGCGGCGCGCGAGTGAACCCAGTTCCCGTTCTGAAGGAAGAAACGCAGAGTGCCGGCCTTGGCAAGTCGCGTCTGCGCAGCTTGCTTTTGATCGGCGAGATCGCCGCGTGCGTGGTGCTGCTGGCAGGCGCGACGCTCTGTGTGCGCAGCCTGATGCATGCCAACTCCATCGATCCCGGATTCGATACACACCATATCGCTGTGGCAACGCTCGACCCGGGAAGCCTCGGATATTCTCCTGAAAAAGTTGCCGTCTTCTACCGCGAGCTTCTGGATCACGTTCTTGGCCTGCCCGGCGTGACTGCGGCGAGTTATGTGAATCATCTGCCTCTGGGAACATCGGAAGAAACGACTTCGGTAGGTAAGCGCGTCGCCCAAGATCCCGATCGGAGTACAGTCGACGTGTTTCGAGTCGATCCGGGTTACTTCTCGACCATGGGAATCACACTGCTGCGCGGACGGGATTTCTCGCAGAAGGAGAGTGACACCCCGGATCCGGGTGCTGTGATTGTGAATGAGGTACTGGCGCGAAGGCTTTGGCCCGGGCAGGACCCGATCGGGAAACGGATTGCGCTGGGAGAGGAGAAAACCACCAGTGAAGTGATCGGCGTGGTCAAGGCCGGCAAATATCGAACTCTGGGCGAGGGGCCGATTGCTGTGGTATATCGCGGGACTTTGCCCACCGCCAGGACCATAGTGATACGCACGTCGGGCGATGCAGGTGCGCTGCGCGAAGAAGTGCGGCGCGAAGTGCAGGTGGTTGACCCGATGATGGCAGCGACGGGCTTGCAAACGATCGAACAGTACATGGCGTTGCCGCTTTTCCCGGCGCGCACTACGGGACTGTTGCTCGGGGCCTCGGGCATTCTGGCCGTGCTGCTGACGGCGATCGGGCTATTTGGGGTGATCGCCTATGTCGTTTCGCAGCGCACGCACGAGATTGGAGTGCGCATGGCTCTGGGCGCACAGCAAACCGATGTGCTGAAGCTAGTAATGCGGCAGGGGCTGTATGTGACCTCTATTGGCCTCTTCATCGGCCTGGCCGCCACATGTGTGGCTTCACGTCTGCTCGCGCCACTGCTCTACGGGATTGGCGCGAATGATCCGGCGACCTTGGTGGGGGTGGCTATGGGAGTGACGGCAGTGGCGATGTTGGCCTGCTATGTTCCGGCCAGACGTGCCATGCGAGTGGACCCGGCGGTGGCTCTCAGATACGAATAGAACGCAAAAAACGTAGTTGAGCGTCAGTTGAAAATATCAAGGCCGAGGCACTCATCGAGCTATTCAGATCGGTCTATGTCTTGGGCAACAGGCCGTGTAAAACGATCCGCATCTGCTGTCCCAGCCTGCTCCAAATCAGCATTCCATTAGACCATCTAAATAAGCATACCTCTCACCCAACAAGTCATCTAGCAGCAATTGCTAGAAGGTGTGTCAACGGCAACGCTTTGTCCACTAGATGTTCATATGGTAAGATCGGCTCGATGAAGATGCCCAAAAAACCGAAGGTCCAGGGCGATATGCTGCAAGGGACCCTCGATATGCTGATCCTCCAGATTCTTGTGCTCGGACCTTCACACGGCCACACGATCGCTCACGCTATTGAGCATGGCTCCAGCGAAATACTGCAAGTAGAGCACGGGTCGTTGTACCCGGCTTTATACCGTCTGGAAGATCGTGGCTGGATTGCAGCGTTCTGGGGCACGTCTGAAAACAATCGAAAAGCGAAGTACTATCGCCTGACGCCGAAAGGGCGGAAGCAATTGCAGGTCGAAACAACGAGGTGGGAGCGATTGGTACGCGGCATCAGTCGCATTGTGCAACCCGCCACGGAGTGAAGGAGTGCGATGAGCTGGCGTCGTTTCTTTCATCGTGCGCGTCGAGATGCCGAACTGGCACACGACATTGAGTTTCATCTCGAGGCCGAGACGGACGACAACATCGCGCGCGGCATGCCCGCAGACGTGGCTCGCGAACACGCACGCAGGAAATTTGGCAACACAACTCTCATTCGCGAGGAGGTTCACCACATGAATGGGCTGCCATTCTTTGAGACTCTCTGGCAGGATGGACTCTACGGTCTCCGCCAATTGCGGCGCAGCGCAGGCTTCACGGCCGTCACGACCATTACGTTGGCCCTTGGGATCGGCGCAACCACCGCGATCTTCAGTGTTGTGAACACCGTGTTGTTGCGGCCGCTTCCGTATCGGGATGCCGGCCGCCTCGCCTGGGTTACGGAACGCTTTGCGGCCTCCTGGTTTGGTCCGGGAGGTGTCTTGGGGCCGGATTTCGTCGAGTGGTTACATCACAACCGGGCTTTTCAGCAGATCGAGGGCTTCCGCTCCGGAGACCCAGGCATCAGCTTATCAGGGGCTGGCGAACCCATGCCAGTGCGCGTGACCGAGGTGACCGCGGGATTTTTCTCTATGCTGGGCTTGCAGCCTATTGCAGGCCGATCATTCACCGGCGATGACGGCAAGCAAACCCAGCAACACGTGTTGCTGATCAGCGAAAACTTGTGGCAGAGCCGGTTTGGGCGCAACCGCACGGTACTCGGAAGAACGATTCGCCTGGACAATTCTGCTTACACCGTGATCGGTGTGATGCCACACGTCGATTACCCACAGGCGGACGTGTGGATACCCATGGTTCTCAGCTCATCCCTCTTCTCGCCGCAGTCAAGGCCTCTGGCGCTGGTTGCGGTGATTGGCCGGCTGAAGCCAAACATTAGCTTTTCCCAGGCCGAAACGGATTTGTGGCTGATCACTCACAGGATCGACGGGGAATATCCTGCGCAGATTGTGCAATCCCGGGATCGACACGTCGAGCTTGTCTCGTTGCATGAAGTGCTGGTCCGAAACGTTCGTTCCCTACTGCTGACATTACTCGGCGCCGTCGGTTTCGTCTTTTTGATTGCGTGCGCAAATGTGGCCAACCTGTCGCTTGCGCGTGCTGCTGCGCGATATCGTGAGTTTGCTATACGGGGAGCGTTGGGCGCCGGGCGCTTGCGTCTTGTTCGCCAATTGCTCACGGAAAGCCTCCTGCTGGCTGCTATCGGAAGCGTGTTTGGGTTGTTCTGCGGACTGTGGTCTGTCAGGCTTCTTAGGCGGCTGATTCCTTCCGGGCTCCCGGGTGGCATTACACTGGACCCGCGAATTCTTGCGTTCGCGCTGGGGATTACGATCCTGGCAACATTGGTATTTGGCCTCGCTCCTGCCCTGGCCGCTTCCCGTCCCGAAGTCATCGAAACCCTTAAAATCGGAGGGTTGCGCTCAGGAACCGGCCGAGGAACCCACCATCTGGGAAACGTGCTCGTGGTGTCCGAAATCGCGCTTTCGCTGGTTCTGCTGATTGGGGCCGGACTGCTGACGCGGTCTTTTGTTCGTCTTACCCAGGTGCAACTGGGATTCAATCCAGATCACGTGCTGACCGGACAAGTGCTGCGCCCTATGACCAATGGATTTCAGACTCCTTCACAGGTCCCCTTTTTCAACGAAGTACTCAGTCATATACGGGCGTTGCCCGGAGTTAAAGATGCGGGTGCAGTCGATCGCGCTCCATTGAGCGCCTGTGCCGGCGGTGCGGTAAGGCCGCGGGGAGCAGCGACGGATATTCAGCCCCTTTGCACAACCACCATCAGCCCGGAGTATTTCCGAACCATGGGAATTCCCATCCTGGAGGGCCGTTCCTTTAGTGATCACGATACAAGCGAAGGGCTACCTGTGGTGATCCTCAACAGATTGCTGGCGCGTCAAGCCTTTGGAGACCGCGACCCGATTGGCCAACAAATTGGCATGTACGGACTGAATGGCCTCTCCTGGCGCACGGTTGTGGGAGTGGTCGCGATCGCGAAGAACAGCACACTCGAACAGGAACCATGGCCCGAGATTTTTGTTCCCTACCCACAGGCTCTGCTCCCTCTATCTGCCAATTTTGTGCTGCGCACAGAGGGTAATCCGTCGGCATTCGCCGGTTTGCTAAGAGATGCGGTTCAAGTCGTAGACCGAAATCAGTCGGTTTCAAACATTCAGACGCTTGATGAAGTCATTGCGTCCTCCACTGCGCCTCAGTGGTTCAGGATGCTGGTTCTCGGTCTCTTCGCACTGCTTGCCCTGATGCTTGCAGCCATCGGCGTCTTCGGTGTGATGGCCTATTCTGTCAGCCAGCGTACGCACGAGATTGGCCTTCGTGTCGCCTTGGGAGCAAAACCTGGAGACATACTTTCGCTTGCGGTGGGGCAGGGAATGGCCGTTGCGAGCATCGGTTTGGGGGTCGGAATAATCGGCTCAGCGGGCCTAACGCATTTCCTCTCCGGTTTTTTGTACGACGTAAAGCCGACTGACTTCATGACATTTATGACCGCTGTGAGCCTTCTCACCGGGACGGCTCTGCTCGCATGCTATCTCCCCGCGCGGAAGGCAGCCCGCGTGGATCCACTGGTGGCCTTGAGAAACGAATAACTCGAGCGCAACTCAGAATTCCCGGTTCACAACTTCGACAATCAGATATAGATAGGCCCCAGGTGTGAGACAAATCCCCACCTTATGGGTGATGTGTATGTGCTGAGATTCCGCGAAGATGGCTCCGGCCTACTCTCGGAACCTTTCGGCATGTGCATGAAATGATCCCGCTCCGCCCTCAGAACGATCATGACGATGGCAACCACCCGTCCTATCGGTGGAAATCCTTCACAACGTCCCCTCGCACAAGCCGCGTACCAGCGCGGCTTCGAGGACATCATCCGCGGCACCTGTGCGCATTCCCTGCTGATTCTCCGGGCTCACGACGCGCAGGAACGCACTGAACGACATTTTTGGAGGCAACATGAAGTTTCGTATTCCGTTCCTTGCCATATGCCTGCTGCTAATAGCGGGTGTCCTCTCCTGGACAGTTCGATTGCAAGCGCAAGCTACCACAGCATCGATTCACGGCACAGTTACCGATTCCACCGGGGCGGTCGTTCCCAATGCGACCGTGACCGTGGTGAACACCAGCACAAGCATCTCGGCCATCCAGAAAACTGACAGCAAAGGCTATTTCTTTTTTCCCGATCTTCACATCGGTGGTCCGTACACGGTCACCGTCGGTAAAGAGGGATTTCAGAACTACGTTTCAACGGGGATCATGCTCGACTTAAGTTCGGCCCGGGAAGTAGAAGCCAAGCTGCAGGTCGGAGCATCCTCGCAGACGGTCCAGGTCAATTCAGCAACCATCCAGGTAGAGACCGCCGATATGCAACTGAAGAACGTGATCGGAGCCACCGAACTCGAAGAGTTGCCGACCCTCGGTCGCGACGCCGTCCAACTGCAAAAGACTGCGCCTGGCGTCGTGGAATCAAACGACCGTGAAGGTACTTTCTCAACCAATGGAAGCCAGACGCAGGAGAATTCCTACCTGCTGGACGGTACGGACATCAACGATATTCTGCTGAACCAACCCGGCATCACGGTGAACCCCGATGCGCTGGCGGAAGTAAATATCATCTCCAGTACGCTCGATCCACAGTTCAGCCGCAACTCCGGAGCCATTGTCGACGAAGCCTTGAAAAGCGGTACGAACCAGTTTCACGGAAACGGCTTCGAGTTCTATCGCGACACGTTTCTGAACAACGGCAACTACTTCTCAGCAACCAGGCCAGTCTTTCACCAGAACGTTTTCGGAGGCACGCTGGGCGGGCCCATCCTTCGCAACCGCGCATTCTTCTTTGTGGCCTATCAGGGGCTCAGGAATCGTACCGCGCAAACACAACTCACCCAGGTCTTCAGCAACCAGCAGAGGAATGGAAACTTCTCCGGCGACGGCGGCTTGTCGAGCAACCCGATTCCATTTCCCGGCGGCCTGCAGGGGCCAAACGGCCATTGCCCCGCCGGAATGTTCTGGAACGTGTGCTTTCCTAGTGGACAGATTCCGGCGTCGAACTTTAATCCGATTTCATTGAATCTGCTCAACAAGTTTGTTCCCCTGCCCAACTACACAAACGGCGGCATAAACTACTACAACTTCAATGCCCCGAACACCGCCGGCGACGATCAAGGCATCATCCGCATCGACGATCAGCTGACCTCGAAAGACGCGCTCTGGGCTTCAACGATTTTTGATTCAAACCCCAGCACCAATACCTTGCCACTGCCTTCGACTCAATCGACGGGAACGGGAGCCAATCTGCCCGGCTTTGCGGCTAACAACTCATCACACATCAAAATTTTCAACGCATCGTGGACGCATATCTTCAATAGCACCACGCTCAATGAACTGCGCGCAGGCTACTTCCGCTACAACTTCGCGGAACTGGAGCCTGCGGCAGAGACGCTGGCTCCGCCTTCCTCGTTTGGATTCAATATCGTCCCGCAGGATGCGGCTGCCGGCACGCTGCCTTTCATTAATGTCAATGGATATTTCGCGCTGGGCTTCAGTACCAATGGACCTCAACCCCGCAAGGATGAGAATTACACCTACTTTGACAACTTCAGCAAAGTGGCCGGAAGTCACGATTTGAAATTTGGCGTTAACTATGAACGCTTCGTCTTCAACAATCCGTACTATTCCAGCAACAGCGGGGCATACAGCTTCGTTCAATCCGGAACCTATAGCTCAGGCGATCCAGCTGTAGATTTTTTGCTTGGTGTTCCAGCGACCTACAACCAGGGATCCGGCTACTTTGTGGATGTCAGGGCCGCGCAATACTATGCCTATGCACAGGACCACTGGCGGGTCTCAGATAATCTGACATTGGCTTATGGGATGGGGTATGACGTAGAGACCCCGTTCGAGAACCTGCAGTATGAAGGCGTCGGCGTAACTTGCTGGTTTCCCAACAACGCGCAATCCAAAGTATTCACCAACGCACCTCCGGGCTTGCTGTACCCAGGCGACCCGGGATGTAACCGGAATGGCGGACCGACCACTCATTGGAATCATTTATCCCCCCGCGCAGGGTTTGCATGGTCTCCAAATGGAGGACTCGGTGCCCTCACCGGCGCTTCGGGCCAGCACTCGCTTGTAGTCCGCGGCGGCTTTGGGGTGTATTGGAACCGGCCGCAAAGTGAAGGCACGCAGGAGAACTCGAACGATGCTCCGTTTTCGCTGAACAGCTTAGGCGCAGCGGGAACGGGAGGCAGTCCCAGCTTTGCCAATCCGTTTCAGGATATCGCCGGCAACCCAGGCGCATCTTACCCAGCGAATCCGTTTCCTTATATAGTTCCGAAGCCGGGTCAGAACGTGAACTTTTCCTCTCTTTATCCCCTGGAGATGGACAATCTCACTTCCGAGTTCGACGTTCCATACACTTATAACTTCAACCTGAATGTGCAACGCGCGTTGCCCAGTAACATGGTGCTCACCGTGGGCTATGTTGGTTCCCTGGGCAGGAAGCTGATGCGCGCCGGCGATGGCAACCGGACCACTCAAGCGGGGCATGACGCATGTTTGAGCGGAACAGGAACAGGCGCACCGATTGTGCTGGGCGGCCGCACAGTAACGTGCGTGCAACTGGCCAATGCGCAATCTCTCTATTTCCCTGGCGACAAGACACAGCCGGCGGTGGTTCCAGGAACCCAGGAAATATTCCCCAATGGTCTTCCGTACTACCTGTCTATCGGCGGTATGTACACCAACGGTGCTTCCAGCTATAACTCGCTGCAGGTCTCCCTGGCAAAGCGTCCCACTCGTGGACTGTATTTCTCTCTTGCGTATACCTACAGTCACGCGCTGGATAATGCCTCCGGTCTGGAAGATTCTGTAGCCAACGGCTACGGGTCTAACTATGTTCCTGGTTTCGAGTACCTGAGTTATGGAGATTCGGCCTACGACGCGCGTCAGCGATTCGTGGCGCTGTACAACTACGAAATACCACTGCCGCATAGCTTCAGTGGAAATACCGGCGCGCGCTTGGCACTGGGTGGCTGGCACCTCTCTGGGGTTACCGCGCTGCAGACGGGTTTCCCGGTGACGATCTATGACGCGGGAGTATACAACTCGCTTTATTGCGACCAGTTCAGCTTTGTCAATTGTCCAGACGTTCCTGACACGTCGACCTTCCGCATCAAGACGCTGAACCCCAGGCACGGCGGCTATTGGTTCAATCCGGCTACATTCACCCAGGAGCCTATTGGCACCTTTGGGAATGTGAAGCGCAACTTTTTCCACGGGCCGGGATTCAACTACTCCAATTTTGAGATTTACAAGAACTTGCCTGTTGGAGGAGCCGACGGCAGGCGATACATTCAACTGCGATTGGAAGCGTACAACGCCTTCAATCACGCCAATTTTGCCAGCCCTAATGGCAACTTTGGCGCCGGTTCGCCGGTTTTCGGATCAATCAGCTCCGTCGATCAGCCTGTCAACCCCAACGGCGATCCGCAGCCGGGTCGCGCCATCCAGCTTGCCGGCAAATTCTATTTCTAATGACTGTGCCAGGTTGAGGGCCCACCTGAAACCCCTCGACCTGGAAACATAATCTGCCATCGCAAGCAAGAATCATCCTTGCGATGGATGTTCCCTTCGCTTAGACGATGATCAACAAATTGGTTGGAGGGTGCACCCTGCCGATGAGCGAAACAACCACGCAGCAAGCAGCGAACGAGAGCTCCCTTCACTATGCGGGGTGGGGAGTGGTCGCTGCCGCCTTCGCCGGCGTGATGGTGAGCTTTGCTCCTATCGTTCCTTACACCTTCAGCCTCTTCCTGAATCCGCTGCACGCGGCATTTGGCTGGAAGCGCGAAGCCATGGGCGGCACCTTCGCGCTCGCAGCGATTACCGTCGCTCTCGTTTCCCCAGGTATAGGGTTCTGCTTGATCGCCTGCCACCCCGGCGCATCATCCTGCCTTCGATCCTCATCTTCGCGTTGGCGCTCGCTTCGCTCAGCAGGCTTGGGCCAAACATAAGGCAGTTCTATCTCACATTTTTTGTGCTGGGACTGGTCGCCAATGGTACGGCACAGTTTGCGTATGCGCGCACTGTGCTCTCGTGGTTCTACAAGCGCAGGGGCCTCGCTCTTGCGCTGGTGCTCACCGGCAGCGGTGTCGGATCGATTCTCATCCCTCCACTTACGCAGTGGACGATCGAGCATCATGGATGGCGCAGCGCCTATCTGATGCTGGGCAGCATCGCTTTGCTGGGTATCCCGCTGACAGCGCTGCTGGTGCGCAACCGGCCTGATGCCGTTGTGCCGGACGATCGCCCCGCAATCTCCGGTATAACGGTTGCCGCCGCATTGCGCAGTGGACCCTTCTGGATTTTGGCCTCCATTATCATGCTCTCGGCGTTTAGTGAGAATGGCCTGGTTACGAATCTGGCAGCTATCCTTACCGAGCACGGTGTAATGGCGCAAACCGCCGCGCTTGCCCTTTCGGTGCGCGGCGGCGCCGGCATCGTAGGTAGGCTCTGCATCGGCTTTCTCATTGACCGCTTCTCGCCGCAGCGCATTCAGACATTCGTCTTACTGCTTTCAGCAGTCGGCGCCCTGATGCTCGCTTTCGCACACACATCCCCCGTGGTGCTGATTGGAGCCGCGGTGTTGGGCGTAGGGTTAGGCAGCGAAGCCGATGTCGCGCCGTATCTACTCGCGCATTACTTCGGCCGCAAGCATTTCTCCGTTCTATACGGATTGACGTGGACAGCGTATGCCATTGGGGGCGCGACAGGTCCCATGGCGATCGGACACTGGTATGATCGCGCGGGTTTCTATCAACCTCGCTTCATCGTTTACCTTGCTTGCGTGGCCTTTGCAGCCGTTGCGATGAGCCTGCTCTTGCGGCGCCGCCAGAAGCACAGCTCCGACGATGCCGGCAAACTGACTCCGGCAACCGCGATTTCCCTCGAAGACTAAACGGGCCGCCCGATATTCGACGAGGAAACGGTTTGGAGTCAAACTTTCCGAGCAGCTACTTTCTGGGAACCCCGCCGCGCAGAGCTGGGTATGGCGGCGACGCGAGCGCGGACCAGCTTGCGGATGAGCGTTGCCGGTAGCGGTTTGTCGAACGGCAAATGAAGGCTGCTCTTGGTGCGGGTATACGGCTTCAATTCTTCAGTGAAGCCGTTGAACAGCGAGCCACTGAACGGCAGGACGCTTAAATGGCTCTTGAAGGCGGCAAAGCCAAAAAATGGCTTGGATAAGGCAAAAGCTGGGATGCCGTAGGAGATGACCTCGACGGCCTCCTTGGGAACGGCGGAGCGGATGATCTCACGAAGCCGAACCAGAGTAGCTCGAGTGGGCTCGGGGACTGCGGCAATGTAGGCATCGACAGCGTCGCTAGAGGCCCCGAGAGCTGCTATCCGATTGCCGGAACGTACCTTTCTCATGCGCACCATGGTACGGCCGAAACCCGACTTATCCAAGTTAGCTTTTTCGGCCGGCTACGACGCTCAGCAAAAATCCGGGTGATCGTAAATCAGAATCGCAACTACGATAGACATGAGCGATTGCGGCCAGGTTTTCGTCTGTATAGCCAGGATTGCTCAGCGAGCGGCGAACCGGACCTTCCGAGAGTTTCCGCTCGCGTATATCTGAAGGTCGACGCGCTCATGTCACGAAGAAACATGGCCTCTATGGCAACCGAACGTTTCGTTCTCGAATTGCGTTTCTTTGGAAAGCTGCTGCTCGTTGCAGCTGCATCGCTCGCTGTCACGTCATCAGCCCAGACTTCAGTGCCGCAGTCCCCCTCCTCCCAGCCCCCCGCTTCCACTTCCGCCACCACGCTTCCGGTCTTCGAGGTAGCGGCGATCAAGCTGAATCAGTCTGGCAGTGGAAGCTCTCGTTCCAACACCAACAACGGCCGCTTCACCGCGACCAACGTCTCCTTGAAAAGCCTCATGGAATACCAGGCGTATGGGATCCCTGGTAACCGGATCCTCGAGGGTCCCAAGTGGCTGGATTCGACAAGATTCGATATAGAAGCAAAGATGGACGACTCGGAAGCCGATCATCTTCGAACCCTCGCCCACGGCCCGCGAAGACTCGAGACGCAGGCGATGTTTCAACAGCTCCTGGCCGACCGCTTCAAGTTGGCCGTCCATTGGGAGACGCGAGAACTTCCAGTCTATGCCCTCATAGTGGCTAAGAAAGGTCCCAAGCTGCAGCCGACGAAGGAATCCTCGGAGGGTTCCGGCACAACGTCGCACGGTTCCCGGTCCAGCTCGCTATTTACTGCTAAGGGTGTCACTCTGCCTGAACTTGCCGAGGCATTGACGCAGGAGTTGTCCAGAGAGCTGGGCCGCGGCATCATCGACAAAACCGAAATCAAAGGAAGATACGACCTCACGCTCAAGTGGACCCCGGACGCCGGTGCCGCGACCGACAGCGCAGCCACCTCAGCCGACTCCGGCCCCTCCATCTTCACCGCAGTCCAGGAACAGCTCGGACTGAAGCTGGAGCCGGCGAAAGCGCCAGTCCAGGTTCTCGTCATCGATCACGCCGAGATGCCTTCAGAGAACTAGTCGATGTAGAGGTGGCCGGAAAGCCGTGTTTGACGGCGGATGGGTCACTCCTTCTTCCCCACCAGGCCGCGCAACCAGCGCGGCCACCATGATGCAGGGATCGCGTGCAGGAACAGGCCTACTGCAAAACCTGCCAGGCCATTGCCTAACATCAACCGCTCATTCATCGCACTTCGCTACTCCTGTGAGCATTCGCCCGATAACGCATTTACCCCAACTGACCTGCCACGGTGCGCGCCCGGTAGGTCAGGGGAAAACTTTACGGGCCTTCTAGGTAAATCGACTCGGTCCTCCAGCCACATGAGCCGCGCCCAGGTTGAAAACTTACGTACCGGCGTCTCTAGTGCCGGCGCTTATTGACTGCATTCCGTAATCCTTCGGTGCAAATCCAAGCAGGGCCTCTGTCCTTGACAGCCATTCGCATTTTCGAGCAAGATGATCACCCCAAGCAGAGCTCTTCAAAACCGGCCCCAAATTTTTCCCTCCAAGGAAGGTAAGTCCTCTATGAAACGGCACCTCATGAGCGTCTGCTCTCTCGCATGCTTTATGACTTTGACTCTTCCCGGCATGGCGCAGGAGAGCCCGTGGAATGGCTCGTGGACAATGGATCGGTCCACGCTCAAGTACGACGGGCCTACGGTCTCAATTGCCACCGATGCCGATGGGTACACAATTACGCGCGGCGGTAAGGCGAGCCCCAAGGTTGTTTGCGATGGCAAGCCGAACCCGCCCGACAACGGCACGGTGACCACTTGTACAAAAACCGGGACGGGCTATGCACTGACGAACAGCCGCGACGGCAAGCAAGTGAGCAAGGTGAAAGTCGAAATATCTCCCGATGGCAATAAGTCGACCAGGACCGTGGAGGTCTTCCCTCCGGACCAGAGCCCGTTTACGATCACCCTGGTGTCGAAGCGGATTTCGGGCGGAGGTGGCGCGCCCGTCGTATGGAAGGAAACCAGCTTCAACGAGTCGCAGGAGACAGGAGTGCTGACGATCCTGGTAAAGGGCGACAGCGTTGACTTCAAGGAGACGGATAACGCCAAGCCGGTCACCTGCAAGCTGGATGGCACGGCGACCACCCTTCCTGGGGGGCGCACCATGTCAGTGAAGCGGGAGGGACCGCGTACGCTGAAGGTGACCTACAGCGATCACGGTAAAGTGACGCGGGAAAATACCTTCGTGCTGAGTGCAAACGGCAAGACGATCACGGAGACCGACGTTACGCCGGCGCCTTCGCCATCAACGATGTCAGTGCAGTTCCACAAGTCGTAGCTAGCAGCGAGAGGCCACCGCCCGGTTCCCCCGGCTTGGGGGTCGCTCGCCTGCCCGCCTTTGCCGCCTAAGTCAAATTCCCACCTCACCTCCCATGAGCCGCCTTTTCGGCCAATGCGGAGACGATTCCCCCCATATTGGACGAAGAAACGCCTTGAATTCACTGTTTCTTAAAACTTCCCCTTCACAGAATGGCGCGTTTTGCAGGAAGAATGGCGTACTATGCAAGGCGAAGAGCGCCGCAAGTATCTAGGGTAAGAGCATGTTCAACGCGAAAGCATATTCGGCTACGAGTGCGACATCGCCGCTTGCCCCCACCGTGATCGCGCGGCGCGATCCACGCGAAAACGACGTACAGATAGAGATTCTGTTCTGCGGCATCTGCCACTCCGATCTCCACTACTCCCGCAACGAGTGGAGCGACGTCATGCCCACGGTGTATCCATGCGTGCCTGGACACGAGATTGTCGGGCGCGTCACCAAGGTCGGCTCTGCCGTGACCAAGTGCAAAGCCGGCGATCTGGCCGGCGTTGGCTGCATGGTGAGTTCCGACGGTACCTGCCCCGCATGCAAGGAAGGACTGGAGCAGTTTTGCCCGAACTTGGTGCTCACGTACGGGTCGAAAGATAAGCATCTCGGCGGTGATACTTATGGCGGGTACTCGGACAGCATCGTCGTGGACGAACATTTTGTCGTGAGCATCCCGTCCAATCTCGATCTCGTTGCCACCGCACCTTTACTCTGTGCCGGCATCACGACCTATTCGCCGATGCGCCACTGGGGCGTGACCAAGGGCAAGAAAGCCGGCATCGTGGGCTTGGGCGGATTGGGGCACATGGGAGTGAAGTTTGCACGCGCGTTGGGAGCTCACACGGTGGTCTTCACAACCTCGCCGAGCAAGGCGGAGGACGCGTTGCGCCTGGGTGCGGACGAGGTCGTTCTTTCGAACGAGGCCAGCCAGATGCAGAAGCACACGGGTAGCTTCGACTTCATCCTGGACACGGTCTCGGCCGACCACGACATCAACGCGTATATCAACCTGCTCACCCGCGATGGAAATATGACGCTTGTGGGCGCACCAGAAAAGCCGCTGAGCCTGAGTTCTTTCGCCTTGATCCTGGGCCGTCGCAGCCTCTCCGGGTCGCCCATCGGCGGGATCGCGGAAACCCAGGAGATGCTCGATTTCTGCGGCGAACATAACATCACCTCCGACGTTGAGGTGATTGCCATCCAACAAATCAATGAGGCATATGGGAGGCTACTCAAGGCGGATGTGAAGTATCGCTTCTCCATCGACATGGCTTCTCTCAAATCCAAGTAAAAATAATGATCAAACACTTTCGCGTTCCCGGCAGTCTGCGCACGAGGTTGGAAGAAACGGGAGTCCGTGTATCTGCGGTCCTGCGCAGAGCCGGGCTCCCTCAAGACCTCTTTAATCAAACCCGCATCCTGGTCAAAACGGAAGAACTGTTCGCACTTTGGCGTGCAATCGGAGAGGTGAGTCAGGATCCGGCGATCGGTCTGAAGCTCGCCACCGAAACGAAGACGGAACGCTTCCATCCCATGGGACTTGCCGCCCTCTCCACGGAAAACTTCGGCGCGGCCGTCGCGCAGATGGCTCGCTACAAGAGGTTGAACGCCCCGGAAGAGATCCTTCATCGAACCTACGAGGATGAGTGGAGCATCCAGTTCCATTGGTCGCTCACCGTGGATGTCGAGCCGCAGATACTCATCGAACATTGCTTCGCCTGGGTGCTTACGATTGCTCGCCATGGCAGCGGCACGCGTATCTCGCCCTTAAGAGTGGAACTGATGCAACCGCGACCACATCTGAAATCTCTCGAGCGGTACTTCGGCTGTCCCGTTGTCTGTGGAGCATCGCGCAACGCCTTAGTTTTCCGCACCAGCGATGCTGCGCGGCCCTTCGTCACGCGGAATGCGGAACTGCTGGAAATGCTGGCCCCGCAGTTCGAGCAGGAACTCAAGCAGCATAGCGGCGAGGACAGCTTCATCGAACTTGCCCGGGGAGCGATCCAGCAAAGGCTGACGGGACAGCGCCCGAATGTGGAGGATATCGCGCGCGACCTTCACACCAGCCCACGGACACTGCAGAGACGTTTGCAGGAAGCTGGCTCCAGTTTCCAGCGTATTCTCGATGAAGCCCGGCATCAAATGGCTCGCTATTACCTGGGCAATTCGGTGCTTGAGTTGAACGAGGCCGCTTACCTTCTCGGCTATGAAGACGCCAACTCTTTCGCTCGAGCGTTTCGCGGTTGGGAGGGCATGCCGCCGGGACACTGGCGTGAAACGCATCGTGCGGCAGCCGTGTCATAGCACAGAGCCTGGGCACGGATTTGAGCCCTTCAGAAATAGAGATGGCCGAGCTTCTGCTCGTGCTGCGAACATCAGGTTAGGAGCAACGAAATGCAAAAGCGGAAGTTGGGAAAGAGCAACCTTGAAGTATCAGCACTTGGCCTCGGCTGTATGGGAATGAACTCCTCATACGGCGTGGTCCACGACGAGAACGAGATGATTTCCCTGATGCATCAAGCTGTAGAGATGGGCATCACGTTGTTCGATACGGCTGAGGTTTATGGCCCATTCACGAATGAAGTTCTGGTGGGGAAGGCGCTCTCGCCGATCCGCGATAAGGTAGTCATCGCGACGAAGTTCGGCTTCAACCTGAATCCCGACGGCAGCCCCGGATGGCAAGGGCTGAACAGCCGTCCCGCACATATCAAGCAGGTGGCCGAAGATTCATTGCGGCGGCTCAATATCGAGACGATCGATCTCTTCTATCAGCACCGCGTCGATCCTGAGGTGCCGATCGAGGACGTTGCGGGAGCCGTGAAGGAACTGATTCAGGAAGGCAAGGTGAAGCACTTTGGCCTTTCCGAAGCAGGGATACAGACGATTCGACGCGCACATGCCGTTCAGCCCGTAACTGCGCTGCAGAGCGAGTATTCGTTGTGGTGGCGGCAGCTCGAAGCAGAGGTGATTCCGGCGCTCGAAGAGTTGGGCATCGGCTTGGTTCCCTTTAGCCCGCTTGGCAGAGGATTCCTCACCGGCAAGATGGATCAGAACACACAATTCGGCGAAGGCGATTTTCGCAGCAAGCTGCCCCGATTTGCACCGGAGGCGATGAAGGCCAACCAAGCCTTTGTCGATTTGCTGGCCACGATTGCAAAGCAGAAGAAGGCGACCCCGGCGCAAATTGCGCTCGCCTGGCTACTGGCGCAGAAACCGTGGATCGTGCCAATTCCCGGCACGACGAAGCTGTCGCGTCTTAAAGAGAACGCCGGCGCAACTTCTATCGAGCTCACGACGGACGACTTGCAGGAGATCCAAGAGGCGATTTCGAAGGTGCCCGTGCAGGGAGATCGCTATCCGGAACATTTGGAAATGTTGACCGACCGCTAAGGATCATGGGCTGTTGAATTCCCAAGTCACCGATCGTTCAGACGCGCGAAAGGGCCGGTATTCCTCTTCGTGGATCGCAACAGTTCCAAATTGGGCCGTGCGTCTGATCGAGTACCGGAATGGAACCGTAGCTTACCGCGCACTGCATTTTTCGCACGCAGCAGTGAAAGTTTGTTGAGAGACTGCCTTTGATCATCGGTTCGTGCAGCGCCGAGGCTGCGCGTCCACGCTGAATAGGGGTGCGTCGATTGCCACAGTACACAGATCAATCACGCTGCTTGTCAGGAGAGTGATTGATGTTTGCTCAAGAAGCCGTCGATAATGCTGGGGAGAACGGGCCTCATCGTATTCCTTCTCTGGACGGTTGCCGGGCTATCTCCATCTTGCTGGTGGTCGTTGCTCATCTTTGCGAAACGCCTGCATTCCAGGCTTTCGATCCATACGCGCGCTTGATGTACCACTTCGGCCCATATGGGGTAGAAGTCTTTTTCGTTATCTCTGGTTTCATTATCACGACTCTTCTACTCAACGAAGAGCGCAGGAATGGCAGCGTTTCCATCAAAAAGTTTTATATCCGGCGGGCCTTCAGAATCTGGCCGGTCGCCTATGCTTATTTACTCGTTGTGGCTGTTCTGGCGTTGAGTCATGTGATCTCCGTAGCCCCGCATCATTTCTTTTATGCCGGCACGTTCCTCATGAATCATGTTCCGGAGACGAACTGGTTTACGGGGCACTTTTGGTCGTTGGCAATTGAAGAACAGTTTTATGTTCTATGGCCTATCGTTTTTCTCCTCACGGCGAGACGCGGACGCTTGATTTGCTGTTGCCTGATTCTCTTCGTGGCGCCTTTGCTGCGAACGCTCGCCTACCTATACGAACCGGCGGTTCACCGAGCGATGCGGTTTAGCCTGCTATTTATGGGAGATGCGATCGCCATCGGTTGCCTATTAGCTCTTCTCTCCAAGGAACTGGAAAACAGTCGAATTGTGTGCCGCATCATCAACCTGCGCTGCTTCTTCGTGATACCCGTGCTTTCCGTAATCATGTATACCGCGCTCAAGTTCTTTCCTGCGTTTTATTTTGCCGGAGGTAAGTCCATCGCTCTCATCTGTATAGCGGCCACCCTTTGGAAAGTGATGCATGTTCGTGATAGCGCGTTCCGCTTTCTCAATACCAAGCCCCTGGTGAAGATCGGAGTGCTTAGTTATTCGATTTATGTCTGGCAGCAGGTCTTCTTGAACCCCACGTCTGCTTCGGTTTTAAACCGTCTGCCGCTCAATCTTCTACTGGTCAGCACCGCAGCTACGCTTTCTTACCTTTGGATAGAAGTTCCCTTTCTGCGTTTGCGTCCGCGTTTTTCGACCTGGTTGGAGACCCGCAGGCGGGGCGTCGATGTACAACCGTCCGCATCCGCAATCTCAACCGGCAACATTTAGTGAAGACACCGAAGCGGCCGAATGTCTATAACAGCGACCGGCTTTGGATGCTGCTGGGAATGGTTTGCCGGGATTGGAGAAATTAACAATGTATGCCGCCGAGTGGGACCCCGAACATGCAGAGTTCCAGAAGTGGGACATTTGGGCGAAATGGGTTTTGTTCCTATGGTTGGGCCTTTCCCTTACAGGACGCAGCTTCGCGTACCTCGGAATCCCCCCGGCTAAACTATTCGTCGGCGACCTGACATTGGCCGCATTCGTTGTCCTTCACCCGCGTAAGATCTTCGACCCGTGGATCGATGCGCTCACCAAGGGGGGACCTCTCGGCCCTGTTGCCTGGCTGCTGCTGGCATCGCTCGCTTACGGCATCTTCGAAGTGATTCGCGGTATCCTGCTGGGCTTCACTCCCCTGATCGCCACGGAGAATCTGGTTTTCAACATCTATCCCATCTATCTGTTCCTGGGGATATGGTTGGGACGCCGGCAGCCGGAACTCTTATTGCGATTTGTCCAGGTCTTCTCCCTTTGCTTCTGCGTATACGCTCCGGCCTACATGCTCTACCTCAACAAGTTGACGGTAACGATGCCGGGATCGGATGGAGTCCCCATCTTTGGCCAGCCATCGGGCGGCGGCGTCATTATCCTGGCGCTGCTCTGCCTCGATCCCAAACCGGGTCGCTTCTGGGTTCCCATGACGATAGCAGCGATGATGTTACTTGCCGGGCAAGTCCGCGCGGAATGGGTGGGCATGGTCCTGGCGCTGATGATTTGGGGTATCTTGTCAAAAAAGATGACCCAGGTCGCCATGATCGGTGTAGGTATCGCGATTCTCCTAGCGATCGGTTCTCTGTTAGATATCGACATCCCGGCGCCACCGGAACGCGGGGGCAATATATCCTCTCGCGAGATTGTCGCGCGAGGCCTTGCCGCCATCGATCCCGCGCTTGCCCAGGACCTCACGGCCTCCACCAATATGGGTCTTTACAACGGCACCATCACTTGGAGAGAAAACTGGTGGCGCGCCATCTGGGCTAATTCGCAGGCGAATTACACCAACTTGCTGATCGGTCCCGGCTACGGGTTTTTGCTGAAAAACCTGGTGAGCTACCTCAGGGATTTCGGCGACCTGCGAACACCACATAACATTTTCTATTACGCGCTGGGCTACAGCGGCTGGCTTGGGGTTTTGTTCTTCTTCTCCTTACAGGCTGCCTGCGGCGCATTGGTATGGCGCGTTTACAAAATCACTGGCCAGTCCTTTGGCGTTGTGATCTGGGCATCTACCCTGTTTACTGCATTCTTCGGTAACGCTTTCGAAACGCCGGCGGGCGCAATTCCGTGTTATCTGACGCTGGGGTTGATTATCGGACCCACGCTTTCGATGGTCGGGTGACCAATGCGCCTGACGTTTCCTGATGCGCTGCTCGACATCCCCTATGACCGATACCGAAGCATCAGTGTGGCGGGAACTATTGCTCCAAAGGCGGTTTCGACTTGCCCAGGCGTATGTTGATGCCGACGATTGGGCCGTAGACGTTGATGCCGAAATCCTGATATTTCGGTTGGGACAGGTAGGCATTGGATACGTGCATATAAGTCACTCCGGCTTCAATACTGGTCCTGGGGTTGAAGTTATAACGCGCTCCGCTGCCCATCATCAAGGTGAATGTCAGGTCCTGGCCCTGGGCATAGAGTACCCCGTCAGGTCCTTTGGCGTTGATGTTGCCGACACCTCCCCGCATTTCATAGTAGGGAACAATCCTCCAGTTGCGCGGTATAAAGTTACGCCGGATGCCATAGTCGAAAGCTATGTAGCGTGTCTCCGGCCCCCGCGGAATTACAGTGAACGAGCCGCTGAAGGTAAAGTCCCAATTGCCCCGCAGAATCAACGGCCCCTCTACGCCGTCCAACTGCCATCGCAGAGAGGCAATGTTGGGTTGCAGGGTGTAATGCAGCGGCCAGGTAGTGTAAGGACTGCCTACAAGAAAGTCGAATACCAGGGGAATATTGTTGGGCAGCCAGCCCGATTCAAACGAAAACTCGAGTTTGTTTCTGTAATAAATGTCGCGGTTAAAGTCAGGTTTGGAATCTCGCGAAGGGTTATCTGATGGAATGCGCTTGGAGTAACTCGCCGTCCCGTCCGACGCTGGTGTCGCCTCGGCGCCGGGAACCAATTCATCCGCGACGCCCTGGGTATTCTGGCCTCGCAGTGAACAAACGGCCAGCCCGAGCAAAAGGTTTATGGCGGCGCGGCGGCGCCATGGGGCCCCAAACGATGACACTGAGTTCTCCTGCACTGGCGTCGGGTTGTTGCAGCGAGATCGAAAACTCGAGTTGTACTTGAACCTCATCAACGATGACTTGGGATGAGAAAGAGCCCTTCAGTGTTGTCTTGCCAGAGACAAATAGGGCACCGTGGTACCCATCACAGCGGTGCCCGCGTTCCTCGGCATGCCCCGGTCCCCGAACGAGTCAGGCAAGATTGCTGGTGCCAGTGCTACTTCGGTGTTCATATCGGCCCTGAACCGGATGAGTGCGCGTACGCGCCTTGCGGTGGGTTGCCGCGGACGAAGAACTCTTCGCTCCCATGGTCATGCCGGCCAGAGTTGTCATGGAAATCGGCTTTGTACTTGATCTGGAGGCGCCCGTCTGCAAGCGACAGGAGTTGCATAGATGTGGTCGCGAAGCCGTGACCGCGCGCACTTCCTTAACATTTTCCGATTTTAAGAAAATAGGGCGACGTGATACCTAAGCCGTGCCAGTTGGTGGGAAACCAGGCATTTGGTTACGAAGACATCTTTTGCATTTTTGCTGGTGTACGAGGAGCCGATTCTTGGCAGCGTTCCGGTCAGCTAGGACTCTCAGCCGAACATCGTCGGTAAGGAACGTTGGTTGACCAAACAATTGAGAAGAGGCCGCAACTTGCGCCCACCGTCGAACTGAAACCTCAAAAAGCTGTTGCAACCTGAGTCTCTCTGGACACGCCATAGTGCTTGCTCGCTCCGGTTTGAGATTCTCAAGGATTGGCGCGAACGAGCAAAAAGTGCGAGCGACAAATTGCGCCACCTTTGACAATTCGGTTCCGGTGAAGTTCCGTCTGGGGAGCGCCGGGCATCTGCCTCTTTCTCAACGGTTTCTCTTGGCAGATGGTGGCTACTTTTCGCTACTCCTCATGTTCGCTTCTGCCGGAGGTCTCGCTGTCGGGTCGATTGCTGACAAGCGTGCCTCCAGTATGCCGTCGCGCGGAGAACCACCAAGGTAACCCATATTAGGGTTACGCCAGAATGGGCATAAATTCGCAGTGGGAGTGGCCCAAGCGCAACGGTTGATTTTGCGGTACTTGCAGGTGTGACCCGGGTGACTTTCGCTTCCTGGGACGGCAGAGAAACATAGAATGTTGCCGATGGGGAAGCTATAAAAGCATCAGTCCGGCAGATACTTAAGCCGGCTTGGAGCACATGGAATGTCTTCTACTGCCTTTCTTGACTCTGCCATCCTGTCGAGCACGGAAAAGGAAACACTTCTTCGCGAGCTTGCCGATGAATTCGGCTACAAGCTTTATTCCAAAACGCCGACCTATATCCTCATCGACCGCTGCGGCGAATCTCCGGTCACCGAGGCTGAGTGGCTTGCTCACAGCGGAGCGGCGGTGAAAGCAGTCAGCTACAGTTGGGGACCGCTTGAGCGCTTTTCTCGCGGACTTTAAGCCGATAGCAAAAGAACAAGTTCAGTCGAAGTGGAGTTTATCTGAGGCTGAGTCCCAAGCAGCATGCCAGGGTTAGACGATTCCAGAAGGGCATCGCCGAACTTAATCTCGGCCGATGTCAGAGCACGCGGCAATCCATCTGGCAGTGAAGCTGGACAATATTAAGTATTGTTCAACGAACCAACAGCTTCCAAGCCGCAACCGCGAGAAAAACGACTACACCTAGACCATAACCAGCGACCTTCACCTTATTGATCATCTGCTGTTCTCGCATAAAAACACCTCATTGCTGCTTCGATCTTGCCACAACCGGAGAGTTCGGTCTAATGAGCTACGTGAGGCTGACTCCCAAGCAGCGTGCGAAGCTCAAACGCGGACGGATGCAGCCATCTTGCCGGTAAAATGTTGAGAGTGCTGAAATTGGGGTGAGCGATTGCCGCCAAGCGTTCGTCCATTCCAGTCAAGATCACGCCCCACAGCAAGCTCCACGGCGAGCTCCACGGCAGCCGGGACAGGCGGGGCAGGTGCTCGTGGTGACGCATAGCGGAGGCAACCATGAAGTTGAGTTCTGTGACCGTTCTCACTCTCTCCCTGGCCTTTGTCAGTTCCGGAGCTTCTTCCAGCCTCAGGGCGCAGGACGCGCCAGCCACTTCGATCAGCGAGGAGGTGGCCCAATGCGTGAAATGGATGCAAACAACGGTACCCGACTTACGCCCGCCCAACGACGGCGACTTACACAAGCTCGACCCTACCCACTTCTGCTCAGGGATCGAAGAAGGAGGGCTCAACGGTTGGGGCGCGGTCTTTAAATGCGGCCAACCGGCAGAACATCTCCCTGGTGTGGCGCCCAGGTATTGCACGTCGTCTGGGGAAATCTACGCAGGCCATGCCTGGGCGGCTGGATTTCGCTCCACAACGAAGCGCGGAAGCGACCTCCTCGACGGAAACTCCAGCGCTGCGAGCGACTCGCAGCACGCCGTTACGTTCTACAGCGTAAGTTCCGTGTGGATGGAAGACCTCAGACTGCCTGCGGGAATGTACCAGCTCATTCCTTCCAAGTCCGCGGATGGGTGGAAGCTTGCCGTTGCGAGGGAGAATGGAGAATCGAGCGATGCCGAGCACGCGCAGCGATATCTGGGGAGCGTTGCGATGAAGGCTGCACCGCGCGACGCTACTTCTGAGCAAACCAACCTCGGGATATTGGTCAATCGCGGGGGCGAGGGTTGCCCGAGGGCCATCCCCGCGACGGGATATTGGGGAATTACATTTCACTTACGGGAGCACCGATGTTTTTGTGTGCTTGCGCCCGAATCAGATTCTCGAGAATCAAGAAGCAGAGATCAGCGGGCGGTGAATGAATGAAGCTGTGGCTTAGCCTTTGGCTGGCACTCCCCTTCCTGACCGGCCCTGTTGCTCCTGTCGCGATGGCAGCAGATGCCGAGCTGGTGCTGCAAGGCGGGAAGGTCTATCCGTCGCCGACGGCCAGTTCCATCGACAACTCGGTGGTGATTATTGCGAATGGCCGAATCGTTGCGGTGGGAAGACGCGGCGAGTTAAAAGTCCCGAAATCAGCGCAAGTGATCGATTGTGTTGGCAAGATCATTGTGGCCGGGTTCTGGAATAGTCATGTGCATTTCGAAGCTGGGTGGCAGGACGTTCCTCACCTGCCAGCAGACAAAGTCGAATCGCATATGCAGGAGATGCTTACTCGCTGGGGCTTCACAACAGTGTGGGACCTCGGTTCCGATCCGAACAACACCCTGGCGCTTCGGCGACGAATCGAAGCCGGAGAGATTCCCGGGCCGCGGATTTTGATGGCTGGCGATATCTTTCCGAAGAACGGTCATCCCGTCTACCTCCCTGCAGAGATGCAGTTGCCGGAGGCCGCCAGTCCGGTGGAAGCGGAACGAATGGCCCAGCAGTATATGAAGCTCGGCCTGGACGGCATCAAGCTTTTTACCGGCTCATTCATGGGCGACAAACCGGTTGTGAATATGGATACGAGTATCGTCAAGGCCGCCGTAGATGTAGCCCATGCTCAAGCTAAGCCCGTTTTTGCCCATCCGCAAAATCACGTAGGAGTGGATAACGCCTTGGCCGGCGGTGTCGATGTACTGGCGCACACAATCCCGAATGAAGGTCATTACACAGCGGATGAGTTGTCACGCATGAAGCAGCAGCACACTGCTCTGGCTCCGACGCTAACGTTGTGGACGACCGTGGTCTCAGATCCGGCCGTGGCGAACAAACTGGTCGATTCCGGCGTCGAAGAGTTGAAAGAGTATTTCTCTGAAGGCGGCACGATCCTGTTTGGGACTGACGTGGGCTTCCAGACCAAGTACGACACCGCACAGGAATTCGAATTCATGGGACGAGCGATGCCTTGGCGCAATATTCTCGCATCGCTGACCAGCAACCCAAGTACGTTCTTCAAGGAGGCAGCAACTGGCCGGGTGGAAAAAGGCATGAACGCCGACTTGGTAGTGCTCGACGCCGATCCAGCGAGCGATGTACGGAATTTTGCAAAAGTGGCGTACACCATCAGGGGAGGAAGAATCATTTACTCCGGTCATGGCAAAACGCAGTAGTTCGGAATGTGCAGCGGGGGCGAGGCGTACCTAAACGGATAAGAGAAAGCAGGACCGACTGGACTGAGGCTGTGGGTCGCCAGTTTCCAAATTTAAGTGCGCTAAAAGGCCTTAAGCGCTATAAGCCCCCTTCCCATGTGCCCGCTTGCTGATCATGCACGCTTTGCTCCATAATTTCTCCCAGGACTGACGTCCTGGGTCATTCTCAGCCGTCCCTGGCGGGACTGGTCTGGCTCGGAATGTAGACCCAGCACTGCGTGCTGGGCTACTCTCAGCCGTCCCTGCGGGACTGTGTTCCGGATTGGAAGCCTTTCATTCAGCCGCAGCGGCGCGGGGGAAAGTGTGCGCCTTAAGCGCCCTAAGTTTGGGCGTCAGCCGAAGCAGCCCGGAGCTGCACTAATAGGCTGCTCAGTTCCGATTAAAAGTGCGCGAAAAGCGCGATAAGCGCCATAAGCCTCCTTCTCATGTGCCGGCTTGCTGATCATTCATGCTTTTGCTTAGAAATTTCGACGGGGATTTCGACAGGCAGAACAGTGCCTTGCTTACGGCTAGGACTGGTCTCCTGCTCAATACGGTGAAACGGGACGATATCTCTGCGTGGCGAGCGCCCCGTATGTCACCGTGCGTGACATACGGCCGGGGATGGCCTCAGGCCGGTGTCCGGCGGTGTTTTCCAAGTTGTCAAAACTGCTCAATCAAGAGGACGCACTGAGCGCACCCTGCTTACGGCACTTTCGCAATTACTGTGGCCCGATAAAGGTCGCTCCTGCTCTCCGCAGGCGCTCTCGTGGGGCGCAGGAATGCTGCGGGCAGGCGTGATTCGTCGCTTTTAATGTCACATTAGAGCAGCTTCGCAATTACTGTGGCCTGATAAAGATCGCGAGGTGTGGTTTTCTTTGGGAGAAAACCACGAAAAGGCCTATCCCTTCGGTCTCCACCAATTGCGAAGCTGCTCTAGCGTTTGCTACACCCAAGTCATCATGCCGACAAGCGCTGATGCTTTTCCGGTGGTTGGCGGCAGATGCACGGGTGGAGCGCGCCGGTGCAGAGCCAAGCAGGGCCGTCGCGGCAAGACGGCGCTGACGTTCTGGATTCTTACTTCCACAGTAGTACGGTTTTTGGGCCCCGTCCAGAGCTGAGACTGAGCGGGAAAAAATATTTTTGGTAACCAGGCGCGGGTTCTCGAACACAGCACACTGAACGGTTCCTGCATTGTGTTCTGATAAGAATGTGAAGCTGCCAAAACCGGATGTCCACGGAGTGGAAGTAGACGCGCAGACCCGGTGCGTCCATTATCACTCTGCGCTCGACATCATTGCTATCAGGATGGCTTGCTGCGGGGCCTACTATGCCTGCAAGGATTGCCATGAACTCCTTGCGGGCCATGCTATCCAGGTGTGGCCGCACTCAGAGTGGAACGTCCGGGCAATTTTCTGCGGAGCCTGCGGGTACGAACTGACAATCCACGAATACATGGACAGCGGCTACTCGTGCCCACTCTGCAGGGCGGGCTTCAACCCAGGCTGCAGAAACCACTACCACTTCTATTTTGCGCCTGAAGACAGGGCTTGAGTCCGTTCCATAAAGGCGCCCACGATGGCTGCGCACCTTTCGAGGAACCCCTTGTCTTGGGCGGAGAAGGCAGCGAGGCCGTGGCTGTCGATGTCGATCTCAGCTACCACGGCGTCATTGGCCCGGATGGGAACGACGATCTCGGATCTGGTTTCGAGTGAACAGGCAAGATACCGTGGGTCGGAATAATTTCGCCGGAACCAAAGGCGGCCTGAGGTATCAAACTCCTTGTCATTCGGAATGCGGAAGATAACAGGATCGAAGGTGCGCGAGGATCGGGGCAGCCTCTGCGTGAGCTAAATAGCAGTACGCCTTGGATCCATACAAGACTCGACACATGGTCAAGCTATGCACCTTACTGCTATTTCCTCTGCTGCTCCCGAGCGCGCTCGGGGGACAACAGGCTCCCCACGAGGATCCGGCAGAGACTTTATCCTTGCAGGTACAGCCCGAGAGCAACCGGCCTCAGCCGCAGCCTGCTGACCACATCTCTCAAGAGTTGGACTCCTACATCAAATCAGCGGCGTCGGTTTCACCCAATCCCCTCTTTCACAGCTCCCTGTTCGATGTATTTCCCGACGAGGTCACCGACGCGGCGCGCTGGCTCTTCGAGTGGGAGAGCCTGAAGCTTGGACTTACCTACACTCTGTTAAACCAATATGCGGTCGACACTCCTCCCGGGGTGCGCCATAACCAGGCGAGCGGCCGGTTTGACCTTTCCGGCGCGATGCCGCTCTACGAGGGTAAGAGCACCGCCGGCTCCTTCTCGCTTCTGGTGCGCGGCAGCACGAATATCGGCATCAGCCAGCAATTCAATTTAAGCGACGCGCTCGGCTCGACCACATTGATCAATTGCCTTTCCGGCTTCGGGGCGGCACGTCCCATCTCAGTCAATCTGCTCTACTATCGCCAGGATTTTCTCCACAGGCGCCTGTCTTTCTACGTGGGCAAGATACACCCCAATCAACACATCACCTTGAGCATGTTCAACAATGACGAACGGAACCAATTTCTGAATGGCATGAACGACGGCACCATCGCGGTGCCGTCGGATGGGGCATGGACGGGCGGCGCTGCTATGGAGGTCCAGGCAACCCGGCATATCTACCTGCACGCTGTGACGGCTGATACCGAAGGTTCGCAACAAGGAAACCTGTACACCCTGGCCGACAGGAAATATATGAACGCAGTGGAGTTGGGTTGGTTCTCCGGCTGGCCTGGAAATAAAAACCATGTCTACCGGGTCACCTTCTGGCGAGATGATACCAAGAGCCAGGGCAGCGGTCATGGCGCGGAGATCGAGTTTGACCATGAATTCGCGAGCGGCCTGGTTCCATTCGGACGCTTCGGGTATGCGACGTCGACCGGCACAACCCTGCGCATGTCCAATGGAGCAGGGCTCGCCGACACGCATCCGTTCGGCCGGCGGGGGGATATGCTCGCGGCCGCGCTCACGTTTACGCGCCCCTCGGACCTCAGCAAGCCACATGAGAATATCTTCGAATCCTTTTACAGGCTGCGTCTCACGGAGCATAGCGAGATTGGGCCTGATGTGCAGGTGCTTGTCCACCCATCGAATCAACCTGCGCTCCGTCACACGGTGATTCTGAACACGCGGATGCGCATCTTTTTCTGACGCGACGCGGCGCGTCCAACTGCCGCTACAAGATACATCTTTATGGAATTGACGAATTGGGGTGAGCTAGTAACGTCATGCTTCAGGATCTAGCAGGCTGCGGAAAAAACTCTGCACCGGGCAGGAAAGCAACGCCCCAGGGGCTAAAGCCCTCATCAGCCCACCATTGTACGGCCCGACTAAAGTCGTGCCCTGACACAAAACATGAGTTTTTCCCCACCCTGTAAAGTCGTGCCCTGATACAAAACATGAGTTTTTCCGCAGCCTGCTAGCGGATATGCTTCATGCATATCCCTGGATTTGAGGTGTTGTGGGAGTCGCATGAGGCAGCGGTAAAGCTACGTTGAAGGTTGCACCGCCAGTTTTGTTATTCTCAGCCCAAAGCCGCCCCCCATGGGCTTCCATGATGGAGCGTGACACGGCCAAGCCTATACCCATGCCTTTCTCTTTCGTCGTCATAAAGGCGTCAAAGATTCGGTCAGGATCATCGACTCCCGGCCCGTTGTCGACCACTTGGATTAACATCCCGTTTGAGTCTGTCAGCGCCCGAAGTAGGATCAGCGGGGCCACTGATTGTCCCTCCAAGGCCTCGATAGCATTCACGATCAGATTAATGAAGACCTGCTGGATTTGGATCTGGTCGATGGAGACCGCAGGGAGGGGCTCTTCGAAGTGGCACTCGATGGGTACGTCACGCTTTTTGGGGTCCTCCTGTACAATTCGGACCACTTCACGAATGGTGTCTGGAATGTTGACATCTTTCTTGTCGAAGGACTCTTGCTTGAAGAGTGCTCGAATATGTTGCATTGTTTCGTCAGCCGCGCGGGCATCCCGGATAATCCGTTCAATCGACGAATTCACCTCCGTCATATTTGGCGGAGCGGCATTCAACCACCTCTTCGCGGCCTGCGCGTTTGCAAGTATCGACATGAGTGGCTGGTTCAGTTCGTGAGCGATCGAGCCTGCAAGTTCAGCGACGATCGCCAACCGTGAAGCCTTTGCGAGCTTAATACTCGTGTCGCGAAGATGGTCTTCTGTTCGTTTCCGCTCATCAATGTCAATCGAGAGGCCATACCACTGAATGATCATGCCCCGAGGATCACGCAGCGGTTCACCCATCACGTGATGCCATCGGTACTCTCCATCTGCGCGTCGCAAGCGGTGTATTGCGCTGTAAGACTCGCCGGTTTCGATTGCCCGGAAAAACTTTTTTGTGGTATCGTCGAAATCATCTGGATGAATGATGTTCTTCCAGCCTAGATTAAGGAAATCTTCGAAGGACATTCCACTATATTCTAGGACTCTTTGGTTAATATGAGTGACTTCTCCGGTCGGTGACGCTGACCAAAGCATTGAGGGAATTGTTTCGATAATGCCAACGAGTTCATGCTCTCGCATCTGAAGAGCGGTTTCAGTCTTCTTCAATGCATCGATGTTCGTAAGAACTCCGTACCACTTAACGACATTTCCCTCGTCGTCACGCAGAGGGAAATCGCGATTCAAGAACCAGAGATAGGTTCCATCCGCGCGGCGGCAGCGCAGCTCCTGCTCGACGGATTCCCCTGCGGCCAATCCCGCCCGCCAATTGGCCACCACTCGGTCAACATCTTCGGGGTGTACGGTACCCGCCCAGCCCCAGCCGAGCCCCTGTTCTCTGGTAAAACCGAGGTAATCCAGCCAACTCTGGCTGAGAAAATCACATGATCCGTCGGGCAAAGCGGTCCCCACAAAGGCGGGCATTACATCAATGAGGGTCCGAAGCTCTCTCTCGCTGAGTCGGATTTTCTCTTCTGCCCGTTTTGCCTCTGTAATATCGATGACCGCCCCAGCGAACTCGAGGTCATCGGAAGCCGTTCCCAATGGCCTCGCCAGAACTCGAACATACTTGACGCGATGGTCGGGAAAGAGCAAACGATACTCGCAATCGATGGCGCCGCCGCCGGTAGAAGCTCGTTCTACGAGCTCAAGCACCAAGTTACGGTCCTCAGGGTGAACGCGATCCATGATCGTGTCCAGCGTGACCTTCTCCGCCGGATCGTATTCGAAGATGCGGTAGGTTTCATCCGACCAGGCATGTTCTCCGCTGCCTGGTTTCCATCCGAAACTGCCTGTATGACTTAGCCTTTGAGCTTCGGCCAAATAGGCTTCGCGACGCCGGAGTTCCTGAGCCAGGATTTCGTGCTCCGTTACATCTATGGCGCTGCCTACGATTCTTTTCAGAGTCCCATTCTCTAAGACAGGAGCACCGACACAACGGATATGCCTCACTTCGCCGCCAGGGCGGACAATGCGCTTAGTGACGTCACATCCCAAGCCTTCCGCAAGCATTCGCTTGATTAGCGCTGCCATGAACTCACGATCAAGTGGATGGACACGAGCCAGATACTCGTCAAGAGTGGGCGCTTCTCTTTCCGGATCCAGGCCATAGATGCGAAACAGTTCATCAGACCAGTACTCAAAGGCGCCCGTAGGCTCGAAAACCCAACTGCCAATATGACCGAGGCGTTGTGCTTCGGCCAGATGGGTTTCGCGACGCCTGAGTTCTTGAGTCAAAACTTCATGTTCGGTGACATCAATGCCAAGGCCGATTCTTTTCGACCCGCCATCGTCCGAAGCGGCCGTGCCCACGCATCGAACATAACGAACTTCGCCGCCTGCTCGAACGATGCGCTTTGTCACATCAAATCCAAGATCGTCTGGGAGCATTCGCTTCATGAGCGAAGCCATGAACTCGCGATCTTGAGGATGCACGGCTGCGAGGTATTGCTCGGAGTTGGGCGACCCCTTCCCTGGGTCAAGACCATGTATTTGAAAAAGCTCGCGGGACCAGTGCTCGAATCCAGTCGCAGGGTCAAATACCCAACTCCCAATGTGTCCGAGACGTTGCGCTTCGGCTAAATAGAACTCGCTCCTCTGCAGTTCCTGGACGCTCTTCCCAAGTTGCTCTTCGGCCCTCTTCCGATCATCAATGTCGATACTGGAACCGTACCACTTGATGATGTTTCCACCTCCATCGAATGTCGGCACTTTTTGGTGCAGCATCCAGCGATAGACCCCATCGGCCCTTCGCACTCGTGATGTTTCCTGAAAGGGCTTCCCATTGGCAAAGGACTCTCGCATCTTTTGCACGAGGGCTTCGACATCTTCGGGATGAATACAAGAAGTCCAACCCCATCCCAGCAATTTATCCAGCGGCACACCGGCGAAGTCGAGCCACCTTTGATTAAAGAAATCGAGGTAGCCATCGGGCTGCGCTGTATGGAGCAGCGCCGGGGATGAGTCGACAATCTGGCGAAAGAAGAGGCTCTGATCGTCAACCGGGATTGGGTCGTTTTTCGCCATGGTGGACATGGTAAACCGTCCAGAGAGCCGGGATAGACCACTTACTAATATTCTCCAGCCCCGAAAATGTCAACGGCAGAAAGGCACCGCGACCTCGAGGTGAGCCGCAAAAGTGAGCGGCGTCAACCTGCGGTGCCGTGGTGATCCATATCTCCAACAATCCGATTGTGATCACGGTACCGGCGAGCCAGTGAGCAGGCTCAATTTAGGCACAGACTGAACTGATCAATTCGACTAGAGCATCTCCGTCAACCGGCTTTCTGAAGAAGCCTACAGCACCACTCTCAAGATAAAACGCCTCCGACCGTGCCGACGGCTTTCCCGTAATGATGATTACGGGGACGGTACAGTTGTTGTTTTTCAAATATTGCAGAAGGCCGAGCCCGCTCATTTGCCGCATCTCGACATCCGTGACTATGCAACTGGTTCGGGAAAGGGTACCGGAAGCCAGAAATTGTTCTGCGGATTTGTAGCTTTCTGCCTTGTATCCAAATGAAGCCAATAGATTGACGAGCGATTCAAGAACTCGGAGATCGTCATCTATGACCGCGATTCTACGGTCCAACACATTCATTGGACCCCCGAGTCATCCATATAAACTCTTCCGGATTTTGCAGAGACACTGTCTTACGTGTTCCCGCTAGAAGCGCTGGCCGTCTCGATCTTGAGCTTGCCCGCGAGCTTGACCAATGTCGCAAAAGAATCGGCTTCCATCTTTCGCATAATGTGTCCGCGATGGATTTGGACGGTGTATTCGGTGATCCCTAACTCGAAGGCTGCCTGCTTGTTCAACAAACCCTGTATCAACAGTGGGAGGACTTCTCGCTCCCGCGGTGTCAACGATTCATACCGAGCAACTAGCCTGGCATGCTCCGCCGCCTCCTGGCGGCTCGCGCGATCTTGCCGCAAGGCCCGCTCAACTGAAGCGAGGAGCGCTTCTTCATCAACCGGTTTGGTGAGAAAATCGACCGCTCCTCCCTTCATCGCTCTCACAGTTGATGGGATGTCGCCTCGCCCGGTAAGAAAGATGACAGGAATCGACGTCTTTGCCGAAATCAGCCTCTGGACTTCCAGGCCGCTCAATCCAGGCATCTTGAGATCGAGAATCAGGCAGGCGCAAGAGTCTCGGCGGGCAAAATCAAGGAAGTCCTGTCCAGACGTGAAGAGCCGCACGCGTTTGCCGTTAGCCCGTAGCAGCGTGGACAACGCCTCTCCGACGTTAGCCTCATCGTCCACGATATAGACAAGCTCATTCGCCGGTTCCATGAAGAATACCTCCTCCGGAATAAGCAACTGACGATCCGCGGCCCAGCGATCACGGTGTCTTGCGGGACCCCTTGACGTTAGGCATTATACCGACAAACCCAACCCCAGAATGCGTTTACCTCGACAGCAGGGCATTACATAAATATGGAATAGCCCCGGAACATGATTGCGGTGTAGGGCCTGGACTCGGCACGCTGATTGCGCTCTGGAACGCTGCTCGATGCGAGTGCCGGCTCCCGTCGGTGGCCTCGGTTCGATCCCGCTGATCGAAATCTTGGTATTGTTGGAAGTTCCTAGTGAGGTCCTCACGCGTACGCTCAAACGATTGAGATGGTGCGGTTGAACTCAATTGCGGGACGTGGAGATTCCATATCTCTCAAGCGAAGAACGCAGCTTGACTCGGCCTCGCGAAAGACGAGACTTTGCTGCGCACAAAGAGATCTCTTGAGCCTTGGCCGCCTCTTGCAACGAACATTCGGCTCCGTAATAGTGGTTGACAGCGGAGCGCAAGATTGGGTGCAGCTTCTCAACTTCCCGCCTGACAAGAAGAATGGCCTGTTGTTTCAGATAGATCGCTTCAGGCCCCGGTGACCGGTCTACGAACTCCTGTAATTCCACTGTTCCCGTATCCAGACTGCTCGTACTCGCAGAGGTTTCTCTGCGAACCCTTCGTTTCCGCAAAATCATCAATGCTGAATTCACTCCGATCGCTGTGAGCCAGGTTGCGAATGTGCAGGAGCGACGAAAGGAAGTCAAGTGCGTATAGGCTCGCAACAGCGTGTCCTGGAGTGCGTCTTCTGCGTCCTCATGATTCCGAACGATGCTGAATATCTTCGTCTTCGTTACACCAGAGTGCCGCCCACACAGTTCCACAAATGCCTTCGGATCTCCGCGTTGTGCGGCGGTGATCAAATCATTATCAGAGACTTCAGCGTGACCACGGGCGCAATTCCCATCGTGAAGGCTCGATCGCGATAACAGCTGTGAGCCGAGGGAATTACCGGCTTTAGGTCCCGCGGTTGTGAGACCCTCTTTGCGGGGTACTCGAGCCGGTGGGAGATTTACCTCATTAGGACTGTAGGGAGTGGTACTCATTTTGCACCTCCGCTGCGGGCAGGATTTTCTAACGCATCACGACAGGTTGTGAGCTCCTGCCGAGTTCATCGATTTGTCCTACTTGTTCCCGACCTGATGTCGCACCTTGTCTATCTATCGAGTCGATCCATCCTTTTGGCTGCATCGACTCTCTCAGCACAGGACGATGCTACCGCTGAACCTGCGCCCGGAACATTACATGTTCCTATTAACCCTGACGAAGACAGTTATGCCCTTCCTTATTCATGGAGCACGACCCTTCACGAGCGCACCATCTACCCTATGGACGGAGCAAAGCGCAAGGACTCAGGCAGCCCCTTCGGTGAGACATTCTGAGCGCAATTGCCGGAGACTGGCTGATAGCCGCGCAAAACGCTGCCAAGTCAGAACGGTGACACCTTGGCTTTGAAACTGATCCAGGAAGAAGTTATCTTTATTTCAGGATATGTAGCTTATGACAGACTGGTTCGCACGCCCCGTCCTACACGTAACGGATGTTGAGGCCTCGCTTCGCTTTTACGTTAACCGGCTCGGCTTCACGAGCCCCTGGCGCTACGACGAGGACGGCAGAGCGCATGTCGCACAGGTCGACCGGCAGGGCTGCGCGCTTATCCTGGCCGACACGTGGCCGGAGAAGATTGGCAAGGGGCTGATGTTCATTTCCCTGAACGTCGAGCCGGCGACGCGCGAGGCCGCGGTCGCCGCGTTGGACGCGCTGCGCGCGGAACTCGAGGCCAAGGGCGCTCCGGTCAAGGAGGGTTCGTGGGGCTACCGACTCCTGGTGGTCGATGATCCCGACGGCAATCAACTCTTCTTCAACTATCCGAGCGAGACTGCGTCCGGCGAGATTGCTAGAGATGAAGCATAATCTTCCAGCCGCGCCCAGCATGGCCGGTTCCACGGCATACACTCGCCGGGACGCGCGAACCGCGGTAGAGTGACGCTGCAATTCCGTGAGGTATGCGAACGGTTGAGTTGCCGTCCTGTGGACGAATCGCTTCAACGACGACCTTGTTAGGCTAGTTGCCGGTAGCTCGGTCAACTAGAATCAGGCGAAGATGGAAGATTCGCGGAAGTCCATAGCCGCACATCCGGTCCCACTGCCAACGTCTGTATGGAGACGTGCCGCTGCGTTACTGCTACCCGGACATCGGCACTCCGTCTCCTCGGCGACCGTCCTGCTGATGGTCTCAACCTTCCTCTCCGGCGTCATTGGTTTGGTGCGCTCCAAGTACATTGCCTATCTGTTCGGCGCCAGCGTGGCGACCGACGCTTACAACGCCGCCTTTCAGTTGCCAGATATGATCGCTTACTTTTTAGTCGGCGGCACAGCGTCCATTACCTTTATCGCAATCTTGAGCCGATATCGTGAAAGTGGCGATGAAGCCGAAGGTGAGCGCGCCCTGTCCGTCATCCTGACGGTGATGGTTTGCGTTCTCCTTGTGGCGGTTGCGCTTGGGGCCATGTTCGCGCCGCTTTACGTGCGGATGTTCATGCCCAGGTTCACGCCGGAGGAGGCTGCGCTCTGCACGCAAATGACGCGCATTATGCTTCCGCAGCCACTATTCTTCTTCGTCGGAGGCGTCTTCGGATCGGTCCTTCTGGTTCGTAAAGTGTTCACCTTCCAGGCGGTCTCTCCCCTCGTCTACAACGTCGCGATCATTCTCGGCGGGGTCCTGCTGGCCAAGTCCATGGGCGTTTCTTCTCTCGCGGTGGGTGTGGTAGCTGGAGCTTTCCTGGGGTACCTGACGCTGAACATCTGGGGAGCGTACCGCATCGGAGTGCGTTTTCGTCTCAGTTTTGACTTGGCGCACCCAGGACTCCGCGAATGGATTCGGCTTTCCCTTCCTCTCATGTTGGGCGTCACCGTGGTCACCGCCGACAGATGGATCCTCAACTACTTCGCATCCGGCATCCACGGGCAGATCTCGCGTTTGACCTACGCCAAGAGTCTCTTCACGGCGCCAATGGCGGTGCTCGGACAAGCGGCTGGTGCTGCTTCGCTGCCGTTCTTCGCGTCACTCTTCAACCAGGGTCGCCTGGCCGACTTTGCCTCAGCGGTTAATGGCTCGGTTTCGCGCATTCTTATTTTTTCGTTCCTTCTCTCTGCCTGGATGATCGGTTTAGCCTTTCCTGCAGTGGACTTCGTCTTCCGTGGCGGATCTTTCCATCGCGGCGATTCGGTTGAGACCGCCCACTATTTCGCCATCTTTGCCGTGTCGCTTTTTCTTTGGACCGCCCAGGCGATCTATGCGCGAGCATTCTACGCCGCCGGAGATACCCTCACACCAATGGCGGCGGGGGTGATCGTCACCTTAGTTTCGCTACCTGTCTACTGGCTGCTCTACCATGCCGCGGGAGCCATTGGTCTCTCCTCAGCTTCAGACTTCGCGATCCTATTACAGACAGCGGCGCTCGCGCTCTTGCTCCATAGGCGCAGGATGGTTCGCCTCTCCGGACTAGAACACGCGGAACTCGGCCGTGCATTGCTCGCCACCGCCGGAAGCTTGATGGCTCTCTACGGTCTGCGCTATCTGCTGCCGTCCACCAGCCGCATCGCTGATGTCATCGTCCTCGCCGCAGGAACTGCGTTGTGGCTAATCGTCGCTGGAGGGTCCCTCTACCTCACTGGCTCTGATATTCCTCGTCAGTTAATAGTCCGGCTCCAGAGCCGATGAACCTCCGAAAACGGGGTTTCGATAACTTGCCACCCTGAAGCCCACGAGGACCAGGAGAAGTTACCGAAACCCGACTTTCTGGCACTTGGGAGCAACACCTTGGGGCAGGGTCATCGTCCTGGCAACTCGACGAGTGAGGAACAAAACTTGTCCGCACTGCGTAAATCCATTTGAAGGCTAATCGCTTGTTAACTGGGTTAAACACGATTAGAGAGTGGGTGGGGTATGGGTAACGCGGTCCTTGATCTTGTCTGGGGTCTCATCGCCTTCGCGGCACTACTAGCTGTGTCATTCTTGACCCGTCAACAACAGGACATTCGACCTGCGCTACTGATGACCTGTGTCGGCTTCTTCGCTGCAGCGTTCTATCGGGCTGTGCCGGGGCGGAAACGACTGTGGCTCACAACGCTCCTGGTTGCCCTTGGCGGAGTTGTGCCAGTCATCGCCATGAACCAGCTGGCGATTGCCTTCACGGATCGACTCTTTATCGTTTCATTCCTGTTGATGAGCGTGGGTGCTGCCGGCTTGGGAGTGGGAATCAGGCGGCTAAGCGTACAGCGTGGGCTCTGGTATGGTGCAGCACTCGGTTTTTTCACCATCATTGGAGTGCTCATTGCTGTTTTTGTGGCAATTCCTCGTTTGATTGAGAGGGACGCCTATCAGGGGGTAAGTCAAGTAATCACGCCGTTCGATATCAAGACACTCAGCGGCAGGGACCTGTCTTCAGAGGGCTGGAAGGGTCGGGTCGTCGTGCTCTCCTTCTGGGCCACGTGGTGTACACCCTGCCAAGCTGAGCTTCCCGAGATCGCAGCCGTTCAAGCTAGATACCATGACAATCCGAAGGTGCTTATCTTTGCCCTCAATTCGGGAAATCACGGAGAGACGCCCGCGAAAGCGAAGGCCTACCTCAACGAACGAAAGCTGATGCTCAACTCAGCCATCGATTCCTTTGGTGTTGCACCCGATGAGGACACCTGGGGACCAGCCGCAAAGAGCCTCCGAGTGACCAGCATTCCGGCCCTATTCATTCTTGATCGCTCAGGCAAACTGAGAGTGATCCACCTCGGCTACGACTCTTCTGAGCGCCTGGCCGAGTCGCTCTCCCGCCAGATCGACAAGCTTCTGTAAATAGCTATACGGTGGATGCCTGAAAGACGGGGTTTGGCTCGGTGATTCAGGATGCGTTGGTTCGCTCTAGTCTTTTCAAAGAACAAAGAAAGCGGCCCGATCAGGGCCGCATCTTGCTGACTCGCTAACCAACTACGACTTGGCGCTTGCCGGCGGCACAATGCCGTTCATTCGTAGGTACTCCACCATCTGACCATAGTGATCATTCCCGTGGGCCGCTGCAAAAGCGGCAATCGTAGCCCGCGTGCTGAACCCGTCGACCGGCTTGATGGCGACAAATGCATTTTCTGTCGTGATGGTCGCAATCGCCTTGTGCGCGTAGACGAACGATGCTTCCAGTGCAGCCACCGCTTCGTCCTTCGTCGTAATGGAGCCGATTGCCTTCAAGTCGCGGTCAGGCTTAATGCCGCTCCAGCCGAAAAAGAAGTAGTTGGCCTGCGCCACGTGCGTCACCTGTGCCACAAAGGTGCGCACGGTATCGAACTGCGTCGTCTGGCCCGGAGCAAAGATGCCTTGCGCCGGCGCGAAACTGTACTTATCGGCTGGCATAGCCTTCGCCGCGCCCACTACCTGGAACTCCGTCATGGAGAGCAAACCGTCCACAGCTTTCGCGGGGTCTTCCTTTGTACCCACCGGCGGCGACGGCGGGAGCCCACTCATCTGCGCCCGCATCTGCATACCACCACTCACCGTCACAGCAACTGCAAGAATCAGAGCACGAATACGCATTGTCTATCCTCGATCCAAGTTCGTTTGAAGAGCGACCCCAGCTTACCAGACCTTCCTGGCCGCCGTTCGCAAGCCGTGAAGGAGTCTCCTACTGGATCGGATACAGTCAACCAGCGCCCTTGTGGAAGCATTTCGGAAGAGCTTTGCCTGACTCCTAAAGCCTGGAATGATCTCACCGGAGAGACGGAACCCAAAAAGTCAACTATTGGCAGCGGTGCTCTGGAGTGCAACATCTGTAACGCTTATCGCGTTTAGAGAAGGATCAATCCGGAATCAGGTTCTGATAAACGCGATTGTGGTCACTTGGCCGAATTCGGCTATAGTGACAGGTGGCCGTTCGGGACTGACGCCGAGTTCCCGTGAAACGGGATTCCGGGTAACTTGAGCTGTTTACGAGACGGTTCATAGGCAAGTTACCGAAAATCCGACTTTGCAGGCATCGTCCCAGCCGGGGTCATTCGCAGTTATCAGGTGGTTCGTGGCGGCAGACTGAGGTTACGATAG
>CAWBQE010000006.1:0-319553 GCA_963790705.1 uncultured Acidobacteriaceae bacterium | reverse complement strand
TCAATCTGCTGGCCAATGTAGCCATCCAGATTGCGCACCGGACGGATTTCCAGCTGGGAGCCAGGCAGAAACGCCTTGATACCGATGTCGACGGTGAGACCGCCTTTGACGCGTCCCAAAACTGTGCCCACCACCGGAGTTTTTTCGTTGGCGGCCCGTTCGATTGCATCCCAAACCCGGTGCCGTTGCGCCTTGTCGTAGCTGAGCAGGAAGCCGCCTTCGGCTTCTTCGCGCTCCACCACCACTTCGACCGTATCGCCCGCCTTGAGCTTGGGCTGGCCATTATGATCCAGCACCTGCTCCAGGGGAATGAGACCTTCGGACTTGAGCCCGACATCGACCACCACATGCTTGTCCGTCAACTTGATGACGGTACCGGTGACGACGTTGTCGTCATAGGCCTGGGCGGCGGCTTCAGCGGCTTGTTCGCGGTCAAACCGTTCCAGCGCGGCGGCGAAGTCTTCCATGCCGGTCAGCTCGGTTTCATCCCCAGCGGAGTGGGTGACGACTGGCTTGGGATCGACGACGCGGTGCGGCACGCTGGGGGCGACAGCTTGCGGGTTGGGGTTACTCCTCGGACGGGTCAAAATGATCCGCCGGTGCATCAAGCGTTGGGGTTTGCAATTCGGTGTTCGGGGTGCGCTCTCGGTTCGTTCAGGATTTAGGACGTCTGCCATGAATGCCAGCTCCGGATTCTCGATCGGTAACTCCCGATCCGTCCACCACTACGGTTCTTTGTTGAATCACGTTGTCCTGGTCTTAATAGACTTAGCCAAGGCTCCCCGAGATTCATTCCCGCAGTTACTTCGCCAGACTATTTTGCAGGCATGGTCCGCGAAGCAGGGGCACCGTAGTGCTTATCCGTCCACCAACAAACGTTCGGAGGGAGACTGTTAGTGTAGCCGGACAGAATGGCTTGGCACTTAAATCAATCTCCGGTAGGAGCATCCGGTGAGGGGGGTAAAGCAAGAGCGGCGATGGACGTCTACGCCGAATCCTCTACGTAGACCCTTCATAACAACTATAGCAATCGCCGGGAAAGCATGTCAACGAACTCCTGGTCAATTCGGCGCGCGCGAAGGCGCAAAAAGCGCTGGAAATGCCTATTTTTATTGATTTGTGAACGTTTGGTGAAGACAAGCTGGTGGTGATGGGGCGGCTGAGATGGCGTGCTGCAACGCTCCGTATACTTGAACCGCATGGACTACTTGTGGACGCCCTGGCGGTACCCTTACCTGGTCGATGCCGATCCTGGAGGGCGCAAGGGCGTGCCCGAGGCGTTGGCTGCCTGGACCGGTGACTGTCACTGCGTCTTTTGTAACCTGATCGCGGCCACCCGGTTCGCGGTCGAGCAGGGGGGCTCCGCAGTAGACGCCGACCGTGCAGCGAATATTGTGTTGCGGGGGGAGCATAGCTTTATCGTTCTCAACGCTTTCCCTTATTCTTCCGGCCACGTGATGATTGTGCCGTATGCCCACGAGGAGACGCTGGCCGGCCTGGACGGGGCGGCGGCGGGCGAGATTATGACGCTGGCGCAACGTACCGATGCCGTTCTGCGCCAGGTGTATACGCCCGATGGGATCAATATGGGCCTGAACCTGGGCAAGGCGGCGGGCGCTGGGGTGGCCGGGCACTTGCACATGCATGTACTTCCGCGGTGGCTGGGGGATTCCAACTTCATGACGGTGATTGCAGAGACGCGGGTGCTCCCGGAGACGCTGGAGACTACGTGGCAGAGGCTGCGAGAGGGATTTGATGCGGAGGTTAGGGGATTGTCGAAAGTCATTAGGCCCGTTTGTGAGTCTGGCCACGGCGCCAGACTCTCGGCGTTGAAGCGTGGAACTTCATGCGGCTTTCCCTGAAGCCCACATGGTCGCTAAGCGAGTCGAGATACGGGTCCGCTGGTCGGGATGAAGTTGAGCCGTACCTGAGCGGATGGACACGCAGGTCCTTGATTAGGATGAGCTCGACGGTGAGGTTCGGTTCCTCGGCCAGCTCCGGCTCCAGTTCCAGGGTTTCCTGCTGTGCTAACTCGATCAAACCCTGCGGGAGCTGCTTGGTCGGCTTTACGCCGAGAGCCTTCAGCATTTCCGCCTGGCGGATCACATTGCCCTTACCGCTGTGCAGCTTTGACATGGCATCCGCGTAACTCCGCTGCGCGTTGTCGAGCCGGTTCCCTACCTCGCTGAAGTCGGCGACGAAGCTGGCCAGCTTGTTGTAGAGGTCCGCGCCTTTGCGGGCGATCTCTTCCACGTTCTGCTTCTGCTGCTCCTGCCGCCAGAGAGAGGCGACCGTACGTAAGACAAAAAGGAGCGTGCTAGGACTGACGAGCAACACGTTTCGCTGCCAGGCCTGCTCCCACAGCTTGTCATCGCGGGAGATAGCCAGCATGAAGGCGGGCTCGATAGGGAGAAACATGATCACGAAATCGAGCGAATTGAGACCGTACAGTGTCTGATAATTCTTTTCTGCCAGGCCCCGGATATGGGCCCGCACGGAACTGCTGTGACTTTCAGCAGCCACCGCCCGTGCCGCATCGCTTTCCGCGATACTGTGGGCCTCGTAATGAACCAGGGAGACCTTCGAGTCGATGACCAGGTGGCGCTCGCCCGGCAGATGGATGACCACATCCGGCTGAGCTCGCTTTCCGTGCTCGCCCGCATAATTTTCCTGGGCATGGTATTCGTGTCCGGGACGCAAGCCGGCGGCTTGTAAAACCCGTTCCAGGATTAACTCCCCCCATGCGCCCTGCGCTTTACTTGACCCCCGCAGCGCGCTGGCCAGGTTATTGGCTTGCTCGGCGAACCTGGTGTTCGACTCGAAGAGCTTGTCGATCTGGCAGCTCAGATGCACGCCCCCCTTGACCTGCTCCATGCGGGCGGCTTCGATCTTGTTCTGAAAGTCCTCCAGCCGGGCCTTAAGGGGCTCGAGAACCTGGCCCAGGCCGGCCTGGTTCTGCTCCGCGAAACGGCTCGATTTTTCCTCCAGCACCTGGCTGGCGAGCGACTTGAATGTCTCCGGCAGATCGGCGCGCATCTGCTCCACCACGCGTTCTGTCGCAGCGTGGCGTTCTTCCAGCCGGGCGATGGTGGCCTGTTGGGTTGCGCCCTCGGTGCGTGCCCGCTCAAGATGGGCGCGGGTGTCGGCCAACTGGTCGAGAAGGGTTTTGGAGGATTTTTCCAAACTGGCGCGCTCCGCATTGCTGCGGGTGCGCTCAAAATACGTGGCCAAGACGATGCCGGCGACAAAGGCGCCGACGGCGGCAAAAACGAGGGTGAGCATACCGGGAAACATTGCCATCTTCTTTTTCTGACTTTACTCGCCCTGAAGCCAAAGTTCCTGGAGGAAAGCTGTGGAGTGCCGCGCTTTACACCACTTGGGGCGCTCAGTAGACTGGAAACTTTGGGGCCGTGAACTGCGCGGGTTGCGGGTTAGGCCGTTTTTCCTGTTGATGTCTCCTGCCAGGCATTGGCTTCCGGCGCAGCCGGTCTCCGCTGAGACCTTCTGCGTAGCCCGAGTCCTTTTCTGTGGCAGGTGGCGCCTGGAGGAAAACCGGAACGCCTGCCGCACCGCCTTCCCGGACCGTTCACCTAACCTTGCAGGGCGCTAGCCCTGTAACGCGGTTTCACGATTACGTAGCCCTTGTGGCGTCAGAGAAGTGGGGCTGGTGAAAAGTCCCCTATGAGGTGTCTTCACCGGCTACACCCATCGCGAGACCGCATAACGATTTGTTTCTATAGACAGGAGAACGGCATGGCAGCAGCAGCAGTGGAAGAGAAGGTAAAGCAGATTATCGTCGAGCAACTTCAGGTCGATGACGCTGAAGTGACTCCCAGCGCGTCGTTTCAGGAAGATCTGGGGGCAGACTCGCTCGACGTAGTCGAACTCGTGATGCAGTTTGAGGAAGCCTTTGACCTGGAAATCCCGGACGAAGATGCAGAAAAAATCAAGACGGTAAAAGACGCTACCGAATACATCGAGAAGAACGCGAAAGGCAGTAAGTGATTTGGCAAGAAGGGTGGTTGTTACAGGCATCGGGTTGTTGTGCGGAGTAGGAAATACCGCGCCCGAAGTCTGGGACAACCTGCTGGACGGCAAGAGCGGAATGGCTCCCATCACGAGCTTCGATACGACGGGTTTTCCCGTCACCTTCGCGGCCGAGGTGAAAAACTTTAATCCACTGAATTTCGTGGACAAGAAGGAAGCGCGCAAGATGGGGCGCTTTATCCATTTCGCGCTTGCCGCTACCCAGGAGGCGCTGCAGCATTCAGGACTGAAGATCGGGCCGGAAAACGCCGAGCGGGTGGGAGTGCACATCGGCTCTGGTATCGGCGGATTCGACGTGATTGAGCGGGAGCACAGCGCTATGCTCCATGGCGGCCCGCGCAAGATTTCACCATTTTTTATTCCTGGGACGATTGTGAACCTGGCGGCCGGCCAGGTGAGCATCCGTTACGGAGCGCTGGGCCCGAACGAGGCGACGTCCACGGCTTGCACCACCAGCGCACATTCCGTGGGCAACGCCTTTCGCACCATTGAGCGTGATGATGCGGACGTAATGATCGCGGGCGGTGCTGAGGCTGCCATTACGCCCATGGGTGTGGGCGGCTTTGCTGCCATGCGCGCCCTCTCCACGCGCAACGCCGACCCCGAACATGCCTGCCGCCCGTTCGATAAAGACCGCGACGGCTTCGTGGTTGGTGAAGGGGCCGGCATCCTGATCCTGGAGGAGTTGGAGCACGCCCGTGCCCGCGAGGCCAAGATCCTGGCCGAAATTATCGGATACGGCATGAGCGCGGACGCGTACCACATCACCAGCATGGCGCCGCGGGGAGAAGGATGTGTGCGGGCGATGAAAAATGCCCTGCGCAGCGCCAATATTGAACCCTCCGAGGTGGACTATGTAAATGCTCATGCCACTTCCACCCCGCTGGGCGATGCCCTGGAGACTGCGGCCATCAAGTCTCTTTTCGGTGAACACGCGACCAGCGGGAAATTACGGGTGAGCTCGACCAAGTCCATGACCGGCCACCTGCTGGGCGGAGCGGGCGGGTTGGAGGCAGGCATCACGATCATGGCCCTGCAACGCCAGGTCGTCCCTCCGACCACCAATCTCGACGATCCCGACCCAGCCTGCGACCTCAACTACATCGCCCATAGCCCGGAGGCCGCCAAGGTAGAGGTGGCGCTTTCCAACTCCTTTGGCTTTGGCGGGACCAATGGAGCCCTTATCTTCCGGCGCTGGCCGGAATAGGACAGCGGCGCAGCGGTTGAATTGGGTTTGGTGTGCGGGTCATCCGTTGATTGCATGGAACCGCATTGGTCTCGAAGAGAGCCGGGTTGGGTTAGTTGATAGCTCGTCGGCATTTGCATGCGGTCCGAGTGAAACTGCAGGTCCCTCCCCTGCGCTACCCCGAATTTCCTATCCAAACTTAGTGGCGTTGGCGAAGTTCATGCGGCTTTCCTTACGGAAGGCCGCATACGTGACTCGTGCGGTACTGCGATGTAGGAAATCCGGTTCCGCTCCGGTCGGGATGACAAAGTTGAGGGCGGTGGCCAACCATGGCATGAGGAGAGGTGGATGGACAGAGCCGAAAAGAGCTAGTTTGGACAAGACTGATCCATGCCGCGAGCGTAGACCGGTCAAGCACTGCCACTTTAGTGGAATGCGGGATGAATCTCTTGGTTCGTGAGCGGTTTATAGGCAGGCAATGGCGCGCAGTCGTGGGATCATAAGCTGTAGAGCATTTTCACTTCTACTGTGCGCAGGCGAGTGTGGCGAACTGGGGCTTGCCGCGTCGGGGGCGGTTGCCGTCTATACAGCAGAAGTGAAAAAGCTACGACAACGCGAGGGAAGCGAGGCATATTGAAGCGAGTCGCCACAGGATTAGCTTGCGTTTTTTTCGCCACAGCTTCGTTCGCGGCTTGCACGAACACCCTGCCCGTCTCCCAGGAGATGAAGGATTCCCAGGTGGTGGTCATCGGCACCGTGGTGTCGTCACGCCTGGTACCGCAGTCCTGGGACACCCTGGATGGCACCGACTATGTCGTGCATATCGACCAGAAGGTCAAAGGCAAACAAACGGGTGAGATCACCATCTTCAGCGAGCACACCGAAGACGGCTTCAACCTGGAGACCGGCAAACAGTACCTGCTTTTTCTCACCAACAACTACCAGCACTGGATGGCAAATAAGTGTGGGAACTCCGGCCCTTTGGATGAGAAGAGCGCGGTAATCAAGCAGATGGTCCACGCTGCCCGCAACGATTAAGGCGGCTGTTGCCGCTTCCCGTGGTCATCAATCCGCTACGCCGTTCATTACAACCCGCGGATCCCTCCCACTACGGTTCCCTTTTCCCGGTGAAATGAACCTCTACACCTTCATCTACCCCTCGTCCGCCCTCCATTTGACACTGTGACTGCTTCCTAAAGACTGGGCTCACCGCGCCAGGTACCCCCGTGAATTACGAAAGTACCGCCTTGGCCTGTCCCGCCGCACCATCCATCGGATCTTTGCGCACGCGCCATCTGCCACATTCTTAGTGACAGATATTGCAAACAAGAGGCTTATTCGTCCCGCCTTCGCCCTCCCATTACCATCGGCCTCGATACCTCCTCCGAAGTAAGGGCATCCCAAAACAATACAATTGCCATCCCCCGTTGGACACGGCAATCTACCACTAAAGCAGTACACATACAACTTTAGTCGTAACGCAAAAATTCAATTTGTGACCCCAGGAGGGTTTGTGAAAAAGCTTGCTATTGCATTGTTTCTCTGCCTAAGTGCCGCCAACGGGTTCGCCCAATGCAAGACCGATCGTGTTAACGCCCGCAAGGAAATGCATATGGCATCTGCCGTGGTTGTGGGTACGGTAACCGCAGCATCACCAGTACCGGAGGCGTGGGACTTTCTGGATGGCGTGAACTATACGGTGCGCGTCGACTCCAAGATCCGCGGCAAGGTCCGCCCCAACGCTGAGGTCACGGTTTTCAGCGAGAACAGCCCTCGCTTCTTCCCCATGTATGTGGGCCAGCAGTACGTGCTGTATTTGCAGCCCCAGTACGGCCGGAATCAGGTCGACAACTGTGGCAATTCGCACCAGACCAGCGGTAGCGAGTCAGCAGCGACCAAGCAGCCGTCACTGAAAGCCAGCAAAGGTTTCTAAGGTTGCGGTACTCTTAATCTGCCTTGGCAAGGGGTATCGCGCTCGCGATACCCCTTCCATTTTCCCGGCTATTGCAGCAGGCTTCCGTTTTCCGGTTCGGTCTTGGCCTCTTCCGGCGGAATGACGACCGCTGCCGCGACCTTGTCTTCGTCCTCTAGATGCAGCAGCCTGACACCCTGGGTAGAACGACCGGCGGCGCGGATGGTCTTGGTATCAATGCGGATGATCTTGCCGTATTGACTGATGACCATCAGTTCCGAACTGTCATCGACCAGAAGGATGGCGCTCACCCTGCCGTTGCGAGCCGTCGTTTTGACGTTGATGACTCCGCGGCCGCCGCGGGTCTGTAACCGATACTCGTCAACATCCGTGCGTTTGCCGTAACCCTGCTCGGTAATAGAAAGGATCAGAGAGGGAGAGTGCCCACCATTGCCGTTCTTTTTACGTTCGAGCGGTGTGGCAGCAAGACCTACCAGGTAATCGCCCTTCATCAGATCAATGCCGCGGACGCCGTACGCAGGGCGGCCCATGGAGCGCACATCGTTCTCGCCGAAGCGAATGGCCATGCCCGAATGGGTGGCGAGGAAGATGATCTGGTTGCCATCAGTGCGGCAAGCGCCAATCAACTCGTCATCGTCGTCGATGCCGATAGCAATAATGCCGCGCGCCATCACATTGGAAAAGTCCTTGAGCGGAGTCTTCTTGACGGTGCCCTTGCGGGTCGCGAAGAAGATGAACTTGCCGTCCTCTTCCAGGTTGCGCACGGGCAGGATAGTGCGCACGCTCTCTCCCTGCTGCAGGTTGAGGAGACTGGCCATGGACTTGCCTTTGCCGGCCGCACCGACGTCCGGGACCTCATACACTTTGAGCCAGTAAACGCGGCCGGCGTTGGTGAAACAGAGCAAATACGCGTGGGTGGAGTCGACGATGAGCTGGGAGACGAAATCCTCTTCGCGCGTCTTCATACCCAGCCGGCCGGTGCCGCCCCGCCTTTGCTGGCGGTAAATGGAAATCGGCGTGCGCTTGAGATAACCCGAATGAGAAACAGTGACAGCGACCTGCTCGTCGGCGATCAAGTCCTCCAGCTGCAACTCGGCCGTCTCATCGAGAATTTGGGTACGGCGCTCGTCGCCAAAGTCTTTGCGCGCAGCTTCGAGCTCTTTGATGATGACGGCGCGCAGCTTCGCTTCGGAGGCCAGGATGGCTTCATACTCCGCGATGCGCTCACGCACTTCAATCAGTTCCTTGACGATCTCGTCCGTGGAAAGCTGGGTGAGACGGTAGAGCTGCAATTCGAGTATAGCGTCGATCTGGCGGTAGCTCAGGCCCGGCTCGCGTTCCGGTCCGGTTACGTTGCCCTCCACCCCAGCAAGCGAGCTTGCCGGGGACCCCGGTCCCTGATCGATCTTGATGACGATGTCTTTCGACAGGGAGAAGCGGCGCAGATTTTCTCTTGCTTCGGCGCGTGACCCGGAGGCGCGGATAATGCGGATCACCTGGTCGATGTTATCCAGGGCGATGTTGTAGCCCTCGAGGATATGTTCGCGCTCGCGAGCCTTCTTGAGGAGGAAAGAGGTACGGCGGCGGACCACGTCCACGCGGTGATTAATGAAGTGGCGGATCGCGTCGTGCAAGGCGAGTTCCCGCGGCTGGCCATTCACGACCGCGAGGAAGATCATGGAGAAGCTCTCTTGCATCTGGGTGTGCTTGTAGAGCTGGTTCAGAACGATTTGGGCTTCCGCACCGCGCTTGAGCCCGATGACGATGCGCATTCCGTCCCGATCGCTCTCGTCGCGGAAGTCATCTTCGGCAATGTCGGTAATTACTTTGTCATTGACCAGCTCGGCGATGCGCTCGATCAGCTTGGACTTGTTGACCTGGTAGGGAATTTCGGTGACGATGATAGCCTGCCGGCCGCCCTTTAACTGCTCGATGGCCGCCTTGGCCCGCATCAGGAAGCGGCCGCGGCCGGTCTTGTAGGCCTGGGCAATGCCGCCACGTCCGTAGATGAAGCCGCCGGTGGGGAAGTCCGGCCCTTGTACATGCTGCAAAACCTCGGCCAGGCCAGCCTGGGGATTTTTGACCAGTTCAATGGTGGCGCTGATCACTTCATTCAGGTTGTGCGGGGGAATATTGGTCGCCATGCCGACCGCGATTCCATTCGACCCATTCACGATCAGGTTGGGAACGCGCGTCGGCAGCACGCTGGGCTCGGTCGTGCTTTCGTCGTAATTGGGAACAAAGTCAACCGTGTCCTGATCGATGTCGGCCAGCATCTGGCCGGCGATGCGCGTCATGCGGCACTCGGTGTAGCGCATGGCCGCCGGCGGGTCGCCGTCCACGGAGCCGAAGTTGCCCTGGCCATCGATCATGGGGTAGCGCATGCTGAAGGGCTGCGCCAGCCGCACCATGGTGTCGTAGATGGCCGAGTCGCCGTGCGGGTGATACACGCCCATGGCCTGACCGACCACCTTGGCGCACTTGGCGTACTTCTTGTTGTACTCCAGACCCATTCCATGCAGGGTGTAAAGGATTCTGCGATGCACTGGCTTGAAGCCGTCTCGAATGTCGGGGAGCGCACGCCCGATGATGACCGACATGGAGTAGTCGAGATACGACCGCTTCATCTCATCTTCAATGTTGATGGGGATGAGGCGAGTTCCCGGGCCTTCGGGTGGGTTGCCGTCGCTGCCGTTGGGACCTAGGGGGAGGAGAGGATTCTGATCATCTGCCATAAGAGGTGGGCCTTAGACGGGATTAGCTTTCGAACGGCGGAATCGCCTGCGGAGAACGTTTGCGGGGTTCGCGCAATCTGCGGCTAAGGGCTAAGTTGATGATACGTCTTTCGGAGCCGCCCAGCAAGCCGCGATGGCCAATCTAAGTCGTTTTATTTGAATAATTTGTATATGGGAATCGAGGGCCGTCTTTTCCTTCGCTAAGACAGCAAAAAAACGCTCAGAGCAGCTTCAAGAACCAGCAGCGAACCGGCCACTCCGAGGAGGACGGGGCGATAGCGGGTTTCAAGAAAATCGGCGAAGACCCCGGCGATGAAAGTGAACAGAAAGGGGAGTGCCCAAAGCGTGGGCTCGCTGGCAATGCCGGGAGTAATGAGGGTAAAGAACAGCAGGGCCAGGAGCAGAGGGACGGTGTTGCCAAAGTAACGCGATCTGCGGGTCGGCAGATAAAGCAGCAGGGCGGTGGCTGCGGCCAGGGTTACAGGCGAATTAGGCAGGCTAAGCAGCCAATGCCGGGCTGGCTCGAAGGAAAACCATATGCGCCCGGCGCCGCTGCGAAAAAAGTAGCTGAACGCGTCCATGCTGAAATCGTAGGAAGCGAAGACCAGCAGCAAAGTTCCGATAATGGCGGTCATCATGATGGGAACGATATAGGCGCGGCGGCCTACAGCGAGGTAGACCATGAGCACGATCGCCAACAGGAGCGCGAGTAGGAAGGCGGCCACATGGGAGGCCGCCGTAAAAGCAAGGGTCAGAGTGAGCAGCACAATACGTGATCGCCACTTTTTTGGCGGCCCCTGCATGGCGTGCGCTACCCCCATCGCTGTATAAAGCGAGGCGAAGAGCCCAAATGCGGTGAGAATCTCGTTGTTGGGATAAGTACAGGCGTGAATGACCGCGGGACAAAAGCAGTAAAAGGCGAGCGCGATAAAGCCGCCAGGATTGCCAAAGAGCCGCCGCGTCACCCACCAGAGCGCACCCCCCAGCAAGACTCCCGTGAGCAGGAAGCCGCCATGCAGCAGCACCAGGACGAATGCTAGCTCGTGGCGCATCTCCCAGGTGGAAGTGTCCTCACCTTGGCCTGCCACCATGCGCTGCAGGGTCAGCGGCAGCCCGGCGACGCGATATCCCAGCGTGCCGTCGGGAATATTGCCGCAGGTGGTGAAATAACCCGCCAGAGGATCTGGTTTTTCCCACATCTCGCGACCGCAGCGCGCGAAGTCGTAGTCTCGCGAGGTGAGCGTTTGGCGATGAAATACCCAGAGGCATTGCGCCACCAGCAGCAGTAACAGCAGGGCCGCGAGTTGCTGAGGACGCTTGAACTTAAAGCCGCTGGACATGAGTGGTGATTTCTCTTACAGCTTGGGCAATGAGAATTGAGTATGGGGTAAGTATTGTTTTGCGTTGGGAAAGCCGAAGAGACGCGCGTAGCTGGTGTAGCCGGTCTCGCTGCACCAGTACCAGACCACCTTCCAGCGAGGGAAGTCAGCTGGCCAAGGCGCTGCATGCATTTGCCAGGCAAGAGGAAAGTACATGAAGATGAGGCTGGCGCGGCGCAGATGGCTGGGCGAACTCACCACCAGCGCTGAGGTCCAGTCGTGAGCCTGCATAATTTTGTAGGAGTAATAAGCGTTTTGAATGGTGTTGCGGGATTGACCTTCGGCGAAAACTGCATCGGCGGGCACACCCTGGGAGCGTGCAAACTGCTGCATCACTTGGGCCTCGACAAACTGGTTCTGCACTGCGCCTCCGGTCATCAGCAGACGCGGTGCCACTCCGGCGCGGTACTGCCGGATCGCTTCCAGTACGCGTGATCGGGCGACCGGTCCGATGGAACCATCGTCTTTGGCCGGATTGCCCAGCACCAGAATCACATCGAATTGGTTCTGCTGGGTGTCGCGCATGGGAATGGAAAAGTAGAGGATGACGATGCAGGCGATCGCGGTCGCCAGCACAATGCCTAAGATGCGTGCGATTCGGAGACGCCTCTGCCCTTCTGTTTCAACCATAGATGAACTGATTCTATCGAGAATGCAGGACGGTCTCTGGTTCTGCAATGGGCGAGGTGAAATCAGAGCTGTCCAAATCGGGCTTTGGTTGCAGGCAGATCGCGTTGGGTTCGTTGATCGCATGTCGGCATTTGCGTTCGATCCAAGTTCACCCAGGACTAACGTCCTGGGGCATTCTCAGTCGTCCCCTTCGACACGCTCAGGGCGGGCTCTGCGGGACTGGTCTCGGTGTGAATGGTGCACCCAGGACTAACGTCCTGGGCTACTCTCAGCCGTCCCTTCGGGACTGGTCGCGATGTTCCCTGATAGAGGATCGTCTCGCCGGCTTTCACTGACTCGCCCACTTGCTGCTACTCTGATGCCAATGTCTGTGGGTAGAAGTGATTCTGAACGGCTGGTCTCCGCCGACCGCGGCGAAGACGACAATTCGTTCGAGCTGAAGCTGCGGCCTAAGTGGCTGGGAGAGTTCATCGGCCAGGAGAAGGCCAAGGAGCAGCTCGGCATCGCCCTTGCGGCTGCGAAGTCGCGCGGCGAGGCTTTGGACCACGTGCTGCTGTTCGGGCCGCCGGGCCTGGGTAAGACGACCCTGGCCACTATCATCGCAAACGAGATGGATGTTGGCTTTCAGCAGACCTCCGGCCCTGCGCTGCAGATCCAGGGGGATCTGACCGCGATCCTGACCAACCTGCGGGATCGCCAGGTGCTCTTCCTGGACGAGATTCACCGGCTACAGCCGGTGCTCGAAGAAAAGCTCTACACTGCGCTCGAAGACTACAAGCTGGACATCATCATCGGGCAGGGGCCGGCGGCACGGACCCACGTGATGGAGATCAAGCCGTTCACGTTTATTGCCGCCACCACGCGGCCGGGGCTGCTCTCCTCCCCATTGCGCTCACGCTTCGGCATCCTGTTGCGGCTGGAGTTCTACACCGAAGATGAGCTGCGCTTCATCGTGGAACGTTCGGCGGAAGTGCTGCATGTGCCCATCGACCGGGAGGGAGCCGCGGAGATTTCCTCACGCTCCCGAGGAACACCGCGCATCGCCAACCGGCTACTGCGCCGGGTGCGTGATTACGCCCAGGTGCGGGGCACGGGCAGCATCGACCGGGCAACGGCCGAGGCAGCCCTGAAGCTGCACGGAGTCGATGCCCATGGTTTCGACGAGCTCGATCGGCGCCTGCTGTTGACCATCATCGAGAAATACGACGGAGGCCCGGTGGGGCTGAATACGCTGGCAGCCAGCCTGGCGGAGGAAGAGGATGCTTTGGAAGAGGTCTATGAGCCATTCCTCATCCAGATCGGCTTTCTCGATCGCACTCCGCGCGGGCGTGTGGCAACCCGGCTTGCGTATGAACATTTCGGCCTGCCTTTGCCACGGCGGCAGACTCCGCTTTTCTGATTTAGGGCGTCCGGCGTAGAGTACCTCAGGTCTTCCGATACGCCCGGTCCGGTAGAAAATCATCACGAGGGTCCTGGGTGGGAAAGAGAGCTGCACGTCGCTCTGCTGCGCTGCCACGGCACGCCCCACGGCAAGCCGCGGCAGGCTGGTGCTTCTGTGGGGAATGGATCCTGGCGGAAAGTATCGTCGGCCGGTTGTCTATCGAGACGGGACTCCTACGGCAGTTGCGTTCAGGAAAGGCGCACCGCAGGTCCCCGTTCGACTTCGCTCAGGGCAGGCTCTCGGCTCCCTCCGGATTTCCTGTCAGGGTTCGTGGCGTCGGTAAACCTCGTGTGGCTTTCCTTAGGGAAAGCCGCATACGTGGCCGTTGATTGGTGCGGCGTGAGGAAATCCAGAGTCCGCTCGGGATGACAAGGTGGAGGGCAGCGCTCACCTCAGCAGCTGTTACGGAGGGATGGACAGAGCTGCAGGCTATCCGCGAATTTCATTGGCTTGGGTGGCCCGCGGGAACCAGCGAGCCCGTGTTGTAATCTTGGCTCGTGGCCCCACTGCTCGAGGTTGACCATCTCTCTATTTATTTTCGTGACCAGGCGGTGGTCCGCGACCTGAGTTTCAGCGTTGGGCAGGGCGAGGTGCTTGGGCTGGTGGGCGAGTCAGGATCGGGCAAGTCGCTGACTTCCTTGTCCATCCTGCGGCTGTTGGATGCCTCGGCGCGGGTGGAAGGCTCGATCCGCTTTGAAGGCGCAGACTTGCTGGCTCTTAAACCGGAGCAGATGCGTCACTATCGCGGGCGAAAGATCGCGATGATCTTCCAGGAGCCCATGACGGCGCTCAATCCTGTCATGCCGGTGGGGCGACAGATTGCAGAAGCCATCGAGACCCATCAGCCCGAACTGGGCCGCAAGCAGGTACGCACTGCGGTTGTGGAGGCGATGACGGCGGTGGCAATTGCCGAGCCGGAGAACCGCTTGCGCGATTATCCCCACCAGTTTTCCGGAGGCCAGCGGCAGCGCCTGCTGATCGCCATGGCGCTGGTGAACCATCCGCTGCTGCTGATTGCCGATGAACCCACCACTGCTCTCGATGTCACCGTGCAGGCGCAGATTCTACTTCTGCTCAAAGCGCTGCAACAGCGTAACGGCCTGGGTATGCTGTTCATTTCCCATGACCTCGCTGTGGTGGCGCAGATTGCCGACCGGGTGGCGGTGATGCGCCGGGGCATGCTGCTCGAGACCGGCACCCGCGACCAGGTGTTTCTCCAACCCAGGCATGCCTATACAAAAAGCCTGCTGGGGGCGGTGCCCACCCTCACCACCGACCGGGACCAGCCGCTGGCGACTCTAGCGGCAGCCACCGACGGCGCGACCGGAACTTTGATCGAAGAGGCCCCCGGCCATTGGGTACGCTGCATCCAACCGGTCTGATATCCTGGTTGTTTGCGGCTGATTTCGGGGAGCGCCAAGCCCCTGAAACGTGCGCCGCGGTACCTCACGGCGGCCGGCACCATGCGCGCTCTACTCATTTCCGACATCCACGCCAATATCGATGCCTTAGAGGCAGTGCTGGACGCTGCTCCGGAGCATGACCTGGTTTGGAATCTGGGCGATGTGGTGGGCTACGGAGCGGCGCCGAACGAAGTGATTGAGCGAGTGCGCGGCCTGGGCGAGACATTTGTCCGAGGCAATCACGACCGCGCTTGCAGCGGCCAACTCTCGCTGGAGGATTTCAATCCTGTGGCCAGCCGCGCCGCCCGCTGGACGCGGCAAGTGCTCACCCCGGAACACGTCGACTGGCTACAGCATATGGCTCGCGGACCGATCACGCCGGACGGTCCCCAGGTGAGCTGCATGCACGGATCGTATCTCGACGAAGATGAATACCTGCTCTCGGTGCGTGATGCGAGATTGCCGCTGAAGCAGGCGGAGACGCGCATCAACTTCTTCGGTCATACCCACCTGCAGGGCGGCTTTGCCACCAACGGAGAGGAGTGGTTCAAGCTCGACCCGGTCTATTCGAATGATGAGGAAGCGGACGTGTCGGAGCTGGTGCTGGTTCCGGGCGCACGGTATTTGATCAATCCCGGTTCTGTGGGTCAGCCCCGAGACAACGATCGCCGCGCCGCATACGCACTTTATGACGATCAGCGCATGATGGTCGAGTTCCGCCGCGTGCCGTATGATTTCCGGTTAGCCCAGATGCGGATTATGCGTGCCGGGCTCCCCGACCAGTTGGCCATGCGGCTCAGCTACGGACGCTGAAGCGGACCTGTTTCAACCATTCGCGTTGCGTGCGAAGCTGAAAAAGAAACCGCAGGTCCCTCCACTACGCTGCGCTCCGGTCGGGATGACAAATCATTTTTGGTACTGGAATTTTGGTGTCCAAAAAAAATTGTCATCCCGACCGGAGCGCAGCGTAGTGGAGGGACCTGCGGTTCTCTCAACCAGAAGCAAAAGTTAAGCTTCGGCGTCTTCTGCTTTGACTGTGACCTTTACGTGCGCGGTTACTTCGCGATGCAGCTTGACTGGCACGTGAAACTCGCCTAATTGGCGCAGCGGCTCTTCCAGCTGCAGCTTGCGGCGGTCGATGGTAAAGCCCTTGTGCTCCAGTTGCTGCGCGATCTCGCCCGCAGTGACGGAGCCGAAGAGATGATCGTTCTCGCCCACCTTGCGCTCGAAGACGAGCTCAACTTGGTTGAGCTGCTTGACTAGTAACTCCGCCTCGGACTTCTCCTTTGCCGAGCGACGCACCGAAGCCTGCTTCATCTGCTCGATCACCGCTTTGTTGCCGGGTGTGGCCTCCATCGCGAGCTTCTTGGGCAGCAGAAAATTCCGGCCGTAGCCTTCAGCGACCTTCACCACATCGCCGCGGTGGCCGAGCTTGTTGACATCTTCTTTCAGAATGACTTCCATGATGCAATCTCCTGTTGCTTAGTAGCGGGCGGCAAAGGGCAGCAGAGCGATGTTGCGAGCCTGCTTGATGGCGCGCGCCAGCCCACGTTGATGCGTGGTGCAAACGCCGGTGAGGCGGCGTGGCACGATCTTGCCGCGCTCGGCGACAAACTGCTGTAGCAGACGCACATCGCGATAGTGGATGGCATCGATCTTCTCGACGCAGAACTTGCAGACCTTCTTGCGGCGAAAGAACTTGCGTCCGCCGCCCCCGGGACCGCTGGGGCGTCCGGCAGGCGGGCGTCCGCCAGGGCCGGAAGAACCCGGGCCAGAGCCCTCGGGCCGGGACGTACTTGGTGCGCTTGGCGTGCTAATTTCGTCAGCCATAATTTTCCTATTCCTTCTTGGTTAAAAATCTCTTAGGCGCTGGCCGCTTCTGATGCGGGTGCAGGCGCGGCTTCCACGGGAGCAGCAGGCGCTGCTGCCGGCTGGGCGCTGAGCTTCTTGCGCGTGGCGCGGATGGCTTTGATCTTGGCCACTCGCTTCTCCTCTTCGTCCATGCGGACGGAGATGAACTTGATCACCGGCTCGGAGACGCGCAGGCGGCGCTCGATCTCACCCACCAGCGAGCCATCGGCGAGGATCGTCAGCAATACATAGTTGCCGTCGTTGAACTTCTTGACCGTATAGGCAAGCTTGCGGCGGCCGAGCTTCTCGAGCGACTTGATGCTGCCGCCACCATGGGTGATGTTCGCCTCGAGCCCGGCGATCAGCTTGTCGAGATCTTCGTCCAGAATGTCAGGACGAACGATAAACATAATTTCGTACGTGCGTTGCATAGCTGTTCTCCAATTCTTCCTACTCGTCGCCTGGTTCGCGGCGATTGAACTCGTTCATTGCGGGGCCGGCCCCCTTGGCCAGCACCATCTCCACTGCCTGCGCCGTGCGATCCAGAACCTCGTCGAGGATCGTCAACTGCGCCTTGCGCATCGGCGTGAGCACATAATCCTTTCGCCCCCGCCGCGCTCTCTCTGCTGCCTCATCGCCTGGGGGAGCGACCCCGATGCGAATCCGCAACCACTCTTCGCTACCCAGGGCGCCGGAGACCGACTTGACCCCGTTATGCCCACCTGCGCTGCCTCGTTCCCGGATGCGCAGCGCGCCGAGGGGAAGAGCGATCTCGTCGTAAATCACGATTAGATCGCGCGTCGCATCGGCATCGAACTCTTTCACCAACGCCTGAACCGAGATGCCGCTCAGGTTCATGTACGTCTCCGGCTTGGCCAAGACCACTTCTCTGCCGGCGATGCGGGTAGTGGCGGTCAGCGCCCGGCAGCGGCGGTTGGCTACGGCAACGCCACCCTGCTCCGCCAGCCGGTCGATGGCCAGAAAACCCGCGTTGTGCGGTGTGAACTGGTACTCGATGCCCGGGTTTCCCAAGCCAACCACCAAGGCCGGACCCTTTCCGCTCCCGGTCTTTCTCGCGATCAGGCACACCTTCATCCGCAGTCAAGCTCAGAAGGTTACTTCTTGGCGCCCTTTTCGGGGGCCGCCTCCGGAGCGTCCGTCTTACCCTTCTTGGCCACTTCGGGTTCCGCAGGAGTCGCAGCGACGACCGCATCGACCACCGGTGCAACCTCCTCCTTGATCGCCACCACGTGAGCTACGGTTGCGCCCTCGTCGGTGATGAACTTGAGCTTGCCACCGCGAGGCAGATCGGCCACGCGGATAGAACTATTCAATCCGAGACCGCTAACATTCAAATCAATATGGCTGGGAATATCTCCCGGCAGGCACTCGATCTCAACCTCACGCAATACCTGGTCGAGAATGCCGCCTTGCATTTTGACCCCGACCGGAATTCCTTCCAGCAATATCGGCACCTTCACGCGCATCGCTTTGTCCATAGCGATACGTTTGAGGTCGATGTGCATGAGCTTGCCCTTGATGGGCTCGTATTGCCAATCAACGATCATAGCCTTGGTCTTGGCGGTGCCGACCTCCAGATCGAAGATCGTGTTGTGACCGGAATCCGAATGCAGAATGCGGGTAATCTGCTTGGGATCGAGTTCTACCGCGATCGCGGGTTCCTTGGCACCATAGAGGACGCCCGGAATCATACCGGCGACGCGTACCCGGCGAGCCGCATTCTTATTGAATTTGCCCTCGCGGGCCTTTGCTGCAACCACTTCCTGCTCAGCCATACTTTATCTCCTGCACTTCTTGCCTGACCTGCGTTCGCTAACTAAACAAGGAGCTGACGCTGGTCTCCATGTGAATACTCTCGATCGTGGCTCCTAATAAGCCGGCGACGGAGAGCACTTTGATCTTTCCCTGCCGTTCCAGTTTTTGCGCTTCTTCGCGCAGTGGGATCGAGTCAGTGACAATTACTTCCTCCAACCGCGAGCTGGATATGCGCTCGATGGCAGGCCCTGACAATACCGGATGCGATGCTGCCGCATAGACTTTGACTGCTCCCGCCTCTAGCAATGCCTGCGCCGTCTTGACCAGGGTGCCCGCGGTGTCGATGATGTCGTCGATGATCAGGCAGGTTCTTCCCTCCACATCGCCGATTACATTCATCACTTCGGTCACGTTCAGATCCGTGCGCCGCTTGTCCACAATGGCCAGCGGAGCCTGCATCTTGGTCGCAAAAAACCGCGCCCGTTCCACACCACCCGCATCCGGTGAAACCACCGTGAGATTGGGCAGGTTCAACTCCCGGAAGTAGCTCACCATCACTGGACTGGCGAACATGTGATCGACCGGGATGTTAAAGAACCCCTGTATCTGCGCCGCATGCAGATCCATAAACAGCGCCCGGTTGGCTCCGGCCGTGGTCAACAGATCGGCCACCAGCTTGGACGAGATCGCCACCCGCGGCCGATCTTTGCGGTCTTGCCGGGCATAGCCGTAATACGGCACCACTACGGTGATTCGTCCGGCCGAAGCGCGCTTCAGCGCGTCAATCATGATCAGCAGTTCCACCAGGTGCTGATCCACCGGAAAACACGTGGGCTGCACGATAAAAACATCCACGCCACGGACGTTCTCGAGCAACTGAAAGTAGATCTCTCCGTCGGCGAAGCGCTGCAGCTTGCTCTCTCCCAGCTGCACGCCGACATGGGTACAAATATCCTCGGCCAGTTTGCGGTTGGCTGAACCGGCGAAGATCTTGAACCGCTTATCCTCGCTCAAACGCCCAGAACGCTTGCGCTCCGGTTTCACCTTGCCCGGCGTCGCTAGCTCCTGGGTCACGCTCCCAACCTCTTGTTGCGGGGTGGGAACCGTCAGAACACTGGATTCTCCCTTCACACGAACCTCCCAAGCTGGTTTGCTTTGGTTGTTCCGCCTGATTGTCGAGCCACGGAGTGCCTCGCCGTGACAGTAACTAGCTGCTCTTGGAAAATCTGGCTGGGCGACTAGGAGTCGAACCTAGACAAAGTGCTCCAAAGGCACTTGACCTACCATTAGTCGATCGCCCAACTGGATGCGACGGGCGATTGTGCGCTACGGCCCGTCAGCCACCATCATAGTGCGCCAGTAATCGCCCCGAGGCAACGTCCTGGTGACCAAGCCGGTTACGGCATGCCGCTCCAGCCGCTCGAAAGCCGCCTGTGCCGCTCCAGGAGTGGGGTAGAGCCCGAAAAGGGCTGACCCGGACCCGGAAAGGCCTGCATGGATAGACGCATCCTCCGTGCTGGAGCCGCCCGCAAGAATGCGCTTGATTTCACCGAGAAAGGGATACTGAGGAAAGACGACCTGTTCGAAGTCGTTTTCGATCCCGGTTCGGACAAGCGCGAGAAGCGGATCCTCGGCCCGGTCTTCTCTCGCGGTCACTACTTCGGAGAAGACACCGGAGGAGTGCGGTTCGCCAAATGCAACAGCGATCGACCGACTCAACTCTCCGATTGTAGCTGAGGGGGGGATCGCGGTCAACGAATGCCGGGCGTCCCAGTCCCGGAAAGCCTGGGGGGTGGAAACCCCGGTGTCCGGCAATGCAATCACGCAAGGCCGGGAGGCCATGTCCGGAAGAGGATAGACCTCCTCCCCGTGTCCCACCCCGACGACCGCGCCTCCCAGCAGAAAGAGCGGTACGTCCGAGCCGATCTCTGCCGCCAGCAGCAGGCGCTCTGCAGGCGGTAACCCGCGATCGAGTTCGTGCTGGAGTCCGATGAGCGCGGCCACGGCGTTGGCGGAGCCGGCGCCCAGGCCGCCTTGTAACGGCAGCTGCTTGTCGATGTGGATGTGAACTTCGGCCTGGAGGTGGAGCATTTCGAGGCAGCGCTCGACCATCCGCCATGCGGTGTTGCGGGCATCGGTGGGTACCCGCGGATGAGTACTGCTGAGCGTGATGCGGGTCGCCGGCGGCCGTTCGCGCCTCCACCGTCACCCACTCATGGAGGGCCAAGGTTTGGTACACGGTGGTTAGCTGATGGAACCCATCCGGACGCAGAGGGCCGATCGACAGGCCCAAATTGATCTTGGTATGGGATCGAACGCTGGTGGGCATCCCTAGGATTCTAGCCTGCATGGCGGGGGGAAAGGTTTCGTGCAGCAGGAGCTGATGTGTCTGCGCGAGAACGCTTGTTCAGGATGGAGTCCTGGCAGGACGCCAGTCCAGGGTTTGCTGGATCTGCAGAATTGGTGAGGAAGCCCAGGACTACGTCCCATAAGCGCTAACTTTAGGATGTTTTTCGTCAAAACTCCCACGAAGTCGTCATCCTGAGCGGAGCGCCTCACGGATTTATCGCGTGACAGAGCGCTTGGTTGCGCGGAGTCGAAGGACCCCGGCGGCGCTTATCTTACCCATGTTGCTCGGAGCTTTTCGACCACCGAAGCCCCGAGAACAGGATCTGCTGCGGTATGCACTTGATGGTTACGGGTAGATCTTTTCATGCACTGTAATCATCTTCCATCCCCAGGTCTGTGCAAGGCCGGACCTAGCAAGATGCTAGCAAGTTCTTGGTTCCCGGCCCCAGGGAAAGACCGTGGGGGGTCCGCCCGGTGCGGGCTTCGGCGGTTGAAAAGCTCCGAGCGGCATGGGTAAGATGAGCACCCTCGGGGTCCTTCGACTCCGCGCCACCAAGCGCTCTGTCACGCAATAAATCTGTGAGGCACTCCGCTCAGGATGACGATTTTGCGGCGAGTTAGAGATGCTAAAAACCAGCATGTTCTCGGATTTCTATTGTCTGCCAAACAAGTTAGCGCTTATGGGACTACGTCCTGGGATATTCTCAGCCGTCCCTGACGGGACTGTTCCTGGCGCTCATGTTTACCCAGGACTTACGTCCTGGGCTACTTTCAGCCGTCCCCTTCGACAAGCTCAGGGCAGGCTCTGCGGGACTGTTTCGCAGCAGGAGTGGATGGATCCGGTTGAATGCTTTTTGCTATCCAAAGCCGATTTGCAGGAATCAGCAAATGCGATCGTTGGGGCTGTGCCCCTTCGTTTTCGGCCCATGTACGCGGGTGCGAACATGGGGCACCCGTCCAGCACTATTGGGCTCTGCTATGAAACAGACTCTTTCGGGACCGTTCCGGAGCAGCAGTTCCTCACAACTGAAGTCCAGATCTTTGTTGCGCTCAACGGCCCAACTAAAGTCGTGCTCTCTTACAATGTCCCGAACCCTACTTGGCACGGTACTTTAAAGTGGCGCTAAAACTATTCGCCTATTGCCAATCGTGGGGTCGGGAGACGACACTCTTCTCGATGCAACCCTTCCCCGAGAAGATGATGGAGATCGGCATGATCGCGGCCGGTGTGATTGGGCTGCTCATCCTGATTGCCCCCAACTTCGGCTTAAAGCCGAAGGCTACGGTGGATGGTTGGCGCTTCCCGGTGAAACCAACCTGTCTTCTCCTTTACTATCTGGTCTTGACCGGTGGAATCGGCGCGGTTGCTTACGGCGCAACCCGGCTGCTGGCCTCCGAGCACTTCCAACTGGATCGGCTGGGCCTGCTTCGGCATCGGCTTCTTCCTGGTTCCCGTGGTACTGGCCGACTGGCCGGAACCGCTGATCCTGGACGGGCAAGGCCTGCTCGAGAGCGGCTGTGCCTCCACCCGCATCCGCTGGCAGGAACTCAAGCATGTGCGGCAATACCGCATTCGCTGCGACCGTGGGGTCGTGATCCATGGGGCAGACGGCAAGGAACTCGTGGTTGCCGATATCGCCTACGACTCAGAGGCTGTGCTTGACTGCCTGCTGCGATGGCGCCCGGTTCCGTTTTATTCGCTGCAAGATGAGATGCGCCCCATCTCCATTCTTAGCGACCATTATTCCCAGTAGTGAGTTGACCCTGCCCGACCCATTATCCTCGCCATGAATCCAGTATTTCTCCTGATGCGTGACCCGGCCAACCGGCGCTGGAGAGGGTTCACGTACTCCTGCGCGGTGAGAAGATAGTAGAGAACACTTGCAGCGACAGACCGGGCTGGCTCCGGAACTAAGGAAACCAAACTATGCAGTCGATGAGTTCCGTGGAAGCGGCGCGATGCTGAGAACCATTTCGACCCATGTATTTCTGCGCCAGCGGCTACACCCGGGGTTGCTGGATGCCCTGGCCAAAGGAGGCGCGCAGGCAATCGAGATTTTTGCCGCGCGCCAGCATTTCGACTACACCAGCAAGCCTCAGGTGAAGGAAACTGCATTGTGGTTCGCAGCCAACCCGGTGGAGCCGTTTTCCATGCACATGCCGCTCTTTGGGGACACGGAGATGGGGCGCAGCGGCGCCCCGGCGATCAACGTAGTGCACCCGGAAAAGTCACGGCGGATCGATGGCATGGACGAGATAAAGCGAGCCCTCGAGGCTGCCGAAGAGATGCCCCTACGCTACCTGGTGCTGCACCTGGGGGAACGCGAGGATAGTTGGAGCCCGCGGACACTCGAGCATGCCATGACAGCAATCGAGCACCTGCAGGCCTTTTCCCGGCCTTTGGGGGTAAAGCTCCTGCTGGAAAACCTCACGAACGAGGTGACTGAGGCGCCCAACCTGGTGGAGATCTTGCGCATCGGCCACTTCAAAGACGTGGGGATATGTCTGGACACTGGGCACGCACACATGGGCGGAGGCGTTGCCGCGGCCATCGCCGAGTTGAAGCCGCTCATCCGAACCTCACATATCCATGACAACCATGGCCAGAAAGACGAGCATCTCTGGCCCGGGGACGGAACCATTGCCTGGACGGAAACGATGCAGGAACTGCGCACAGCTCCTGCAGTTGTCCGCCGCCGTGCTGGAAATCAATTACCTACCCGAGGATTCGCCGGAGCACGTAGCCAGCCGGGCTGCGGAAACCTTCAAGATGCTCGAGCTGTAAGGCCGCACCAATTACGAAACAGCTGTAGCAGCGCGATATTCCCAGAGCATTCGAGATCGAGAAATGGCAGAAGAACCGAGAGACGAACAATTGCCCGTGGCCGCCCCATTGGCGACCATAGCAACCCTGAACCGGCACGAGGGGCAAGCAGTCACGCTGCGCGGATGGCTCTACAATCTGCGCGCCAGCGGGAAGCTACTCTTTCCCATCTTTCGCGACGGCACGGGGACAGTGCAAGGCATTGTGCCCAAAGCCGCTGTGCCGCCGGAGGTCTTTGAGCGGGTGCGCAGCCTGACCCACGAATCGAGCGTCATCGTGACCGGCAGGGTGAGAGCGGATGCGCGCGCGCCTGGCGGCTATGAACTGGACGTGGACAACGTGGAAGTGCTGCAGCGCGTGAGCGAAGAGGAACCCTTCCCCATCACGCTCAAGGAGCATGGCGTTGAGTTTCTGATGGAGCACCGCCATCTGTGGATTCGCACTCCGCGGCAGTCGGCGATTTTGCGCATTCGCGCGGAAATCATCAAGGCAGCCCGCGATTATCTCGACGATCACGGCTTTGTCCTGACCGATCCACCGATTCTCACTCCGGCTGCCTGCGAAGGCACCAGCACGCTGTTTCCCGTGGAGTACTTCGGGGATGAAGCGTATCTCACCCAAAGCGGCCAACTCTATATCGAAAGCACAGCCATGGCGTTGGGCAAGGTCTATTCCTTCGGGCCCACGTTTCGCGCCGAGAAGTCAAAAACTCGCCGCCACCTGACGGAGTTCTGGATGGTGGAGCCGGAGATGGCCTTCGCGACCCTGGACGACCTGATGGTGCTGGCAGAGGAGTTCCTCAGCTTTCTGGTCGAGCGTGTGCTGAGCCGGCGGGCCCTGGACTTGAAGGTGCTGGGGCGGGATATCACGAAGCTCGAGTCAGTGCGGCCGCCCTTTCCACGGATCAGCTACGACCAGGCGGCGGGCATGCTGGACGATGCTTTTTCACGCGGCTTGATCGAGTCGAAGTTTGTCTACGGGAATGATTTTGGATCGCCCGATGAGACTTACCTCTCCTCGCAGTTCGATCGCCCGGTGATGGTGCACCGCTACCCCGCTGCGGTCAAGGCGTTCTACATGGAGCCTGACCCGGAGAACCAAAGCCTCGCGCTATGCGTCGACGTACTGGCGCCGGAGGGCTATGGTGAAGTGATCGGCGGCTCGCAGCGTGTCTCCTCCTACGAACTGCTGAAGAAGCGGATCGAGGAGCACCAGTTACCGCTCGAAGCTTTTTCCTGGTACCTGGATTTGCGCCGCTACGGATCGGTTCCCCACGCCGGCTTCGGCATGGGCATCGAGCGCGTGGTGGCTTGGATCTGCAGCCTGGAGCATGTGCGCGAGACCATTCCTTTCGCGCGGACTCTCAACCGGATCTATCCCTAAGGACATGGCGAGCGACCGCAATCCGGTTACGACCAGTCGGCCGCGCGCCGCGGGTTCTTTGCACGGCGGGGTCCAGTCTCTTCCGCCGCGTCACATCCGCATCCTTGGAGTCCCCCTGGATCTGGGGCAATCGCGCCGCGGGGTTGACATGGGGCCTTCCGCCGTCCGGGTAGCGGGACTCGAAGCCAGGCTGGAGGCTCTGGGCCACGTGGTCACCGACGGGGGAAATGTACTCGTAGCGATTGCAGAAACGCGGGCCGCGGGCGAACCGAACGCAAAATACGTCAAGGAGATCAGCGAAACCTGCGAACGAGTGGCCGGCATCGTGCTGCAGACGCTGGAGGAAGGAACGACCCCTCTGCTTCTCGGAGGCGATCATTCCGTTGCCGCGGGCTCGGTCTCTGGATTGGCCGAGTTTTACCGCCGCCGGAACCAGAAGGTGGGGTTGCTGTGGATCGACGCCCACTCTGACATCAATACCCCTGAGACTTCGCCCAGCGGCAACGTGCATGGCATGCCGTTGGCCGCGCTGCTCGGCCTGGGACCGGAGCCGCTGTCGGGCATCTTCGACTGGCAGCCAAAAATCGACCCCCAGAACACGGTGCTGATCGGCGTGCGCGACATCGACGTTACGGAGAAGGAAAACATCCGGCGCGCGGGTATCTCCGAGGTCTACACGATGCGCGATATCGACGAGCGGGGCATGCGCACAGTGATGGAAGAGGCCTTGCGCGCAGCCGGCCGGGGCACGGCCGGCTACCACGTCTCGCTGGACATGGACTGGATAGACCCGGAGGACGCGCCCGGGGTGGGCACGCCCGTACGCGGTGGGGCCACCTATCGCGAAGCGCACCTGGCGATGGAGATCCTGGCCGACCATGGACGATTGCTGAGCTTTGAGGTGGTCGAGGTGAACCCGGTCATTGATGAGCACAATCGAACCGCCGAGCTGGCGGTGGAGTTGATCTGCTCCGCCTTCGGAAAAAAGATCCTCTGACCGGAATCCAGCAGTTACAACCCCTCTGCGACCGCAAGCGTCTAGGTACGCATGGAAATAGAACTGCGCAGGTTGATCGGTCTCCAGGTGATCGTGATGGGGCCCAGCTTTATCGACAACGAGAAGCTGGAGAGCGTAAAGCTACTGGCAGTGGAAGATGCCGGCATCTGGATCGAGAGTCAGGAAGCGGTCGACAGGGTCGTCGGCCGGCTACAAAAGAAGCCCTCCGCGCCGAGTCTTGCGATCTTCATTCCCTACGGGCAGATTGTCACCATCCTGGCCGGCATTGAATCGACCAGCACTGCGTAGTGGCCGTTCTCAGAGTGCCTTCGGATTCATGAGCAGATACGCTGGATTTAGCAGACCTGTAGGGGCATAGATTTCCTGGTGGGTATATCGAAACCCGAGTTTCCTAAGCAAACGCTCTGACGCTGCATTTTCCGGGTGGTGTCCCGCGAAGAGAGCCTTGACTGGAAGGGTTTCAAAAGCGAAGGCGATCACCGCCCGTGCCGCTTCCTGAGCCAGGCCCTGTCCCCAGTACGCGGGCCGAAAATGAAATCCCAGCTCCAAAACATGCTCGCCATTTCCATAAGGCCGCAACCCCGCACATCCGGCCAACTCTCCATCCTGGAGCAGAAACACTGGCCAGTATTGAACCTTGTGGGCGAGCAACATTTCGATCTCGCGAGCGAGGCGTGCACGGACCTCTTCCTCTGCGAAAGGGCCGCCGATCCACGCTGAGACCCTCGGATCACCCCAGAGCGTCATGGCCAAAGCGAAATCATCCTCGTTCCAGTGGCTGAAGCCGAGACGATCTGTGGTCAAAAAGTAAGGGCGAGACTCACTCACTGCAGCCCTCGAGTGCTTTCAGCGATTTGTTTGAAACGCTCGACGATGGGGCGCACATCCCCGGCGAGCCACGCCAGCTCGACATTGCTGACTGCCTTGGCGCCGCGAAGTGGAAGGCAAACGACCTCGGCCGAGGCGATGCGGCGAACACATGCGGGAGCGATCGAAACCCCGAGCCCGGCGCCGATCAAGCGCAGGATGCTGAGCCAGTGCGAAGCCTCCTGAACAATTTGCGGACGAAAGCCGTGCTCCTCACAGAGCGTCAACGGCTTCTCATAGGCCCGGGCACCCGCGCTTCGCGGATAGTAGATAAAGGGTTCACCTCGCAGTACTGCGGGAGAGATGCTCTTCTGCCTGGCGCAGGAGTGGGTTGCCGGCAGCACGGCGACGAAGGGTTCGGACAGGATCGTGGTCACATGCACGCCTTCCACCGGGTCCCCGTCGCGCAGAATCCCTGCATCGAGCGTGCCGTTCTCCAGGCCCTCCATCACCAGCGCGGTGAATGACTCGTGCAAGTGCAGCCGTACCCGGGGGTAAGCCTCACGGTAGGAGCGGAAGATGCCGGGCAAAGCTGAGAGCATGGCTGATCCGATAAAGCCGATATGAAGAGAGCCGACGTCTCCGCGGCCGATGCTGCGGGTCTCGTCAATGTCACGCTGTACATTACGCAGCGTCCTGCGTGCGCGCTGCAGTAAGGCCTCGCCGGCGGTGGTAAGACTGACCGAGCGGGAAGTGCGGGTGAAGAGTGGATACCCCAAGCAGCTCCTCAAGCTTGCGAATCTGTTGCGAGAGAGGCGGTTGGGCCACATGCAGGCGCGCCGCTGCGCGGCCAAAGTGGAGCTCTTCCGCAACCGCAACAAAGTAACGTAAGTGCCGCAGTTCTATATCGCGATCCATATGCTGGAGATCTTAATCGAGTGAAACAAGATATTGGACGTAATCGATCGAAAAAGGCAGACTGCTGATTAAGGAGCAAAGGCGATGGCGATACGCGAAGAAGAGATGCAGACTTCGGGTGGGGAGCGAGGGGCCGGCCTGCCGGAGATTGAGATTCGATCGCTCAAGACAGGAGAGGACACCACCGCGTTCAGAACCCTGAACGAAGAGTGGATCACCCGCTATTTCACTTTGGAGAAGATGGACCGGGAAACGCTGGGCGACCCGGAGAACAAGATTCTTCGCAAAGGGGGGCACATCTTCATGGTTTATCTAGGCCATCAGGCTGTCGGCTGCGTCGCATTGATTCCGCTCGGCCAGGGTGTCTATGAACTATCGAAGATGGCAGTGTCGCCAGAGCTACGTGGTTTAGGGATTGGCCGCAGATTGCTGCAGCATGCGATCACACAGGCGAAGCTGATCGGGGCTAAGTCTTTGTTCCTGGGTAGCAATGCAAAGCTAACAAACGCTGTGCATCTTTATGAGTCGGTCGGCTTTCGCCATGTGGCCACCGGAGAACATCCCGCCGATGCCCTATACGCGAGCGAATGTTTTTATGGAGATGCCACTCTGATGGAATGAGATATACCTCGGCGTGAATATCTGCAGATGGTGAATGCGCGCTGGGCCAGATCGGTGACAATAGAGATGACCTATGCGAAAACCCCTATTTGCACTGGCCGTCTCAGCCTTTGGCATCGGCACGTCGGAATTCATCATTATGGGGCTGCTGCCGGATCTCGCCCACAGTTTCCGGGTCAGCATCCCCAAGACTGGGATTCTCGTTTCGGGCTATGCGCTCAGCGTCACCCTGGGCTCGCCGCTGGTGGCACTCGCCTTGTCGCACATGGATCGCAAACGGGCGCTGCTGATTCTGATGGGGATGTTCCTCGTCGGCAATGCCCTGTGCGCTTTGGCGCCAACCTTTTTGCTTCTTCTTTGCGCGCGCATTCTCACTGCGCTTTGCCACGGAGCATTCTTCGGTATCGGCAGCATCGTCGCTTCTCACCTGGTGCCGCGCTCCGAGCGGGCGCAGGCAATTGCGCTTATGTTCAGCGGGCTGACGCTGGCGAATGTGCTTGGGGTTCCTGCCGGAACCGCTTTAGGCCAGGCGTTCGGATGGCGCTTTGCCTTCTGGGCGCTGGTTCCGATTGGCTTGGTTGCCGGTTTGGGCTTGTTGCGAATGGTGCCTTCGCAACCGGCGGAGAAGTTGCACCTCAAACATGAGTTCCACGCCGTGCTGCGCCCCCAGGTGCAGCTTGTGCTTGCGCTGAGCACGCTCTCCTCGGTTTCTTTGTTTTGTGTCTTCACCTACATCGCCCCGATTCTCGAACAGGTGACGCACCTCTCGCCGGGCGCGGTAACCCGGGTGCTCGTAGTATTCGGCGTGGGCATTACGCTAGGGAACCTGCTTGGCGGCAGGCTCGCGGACTGGAAGCAGATGCCGGTGCTCATTGGCGGGATCGTGCTGTTGATCGTGATCTTCCTGGCCATGCCTTTGCTTGAACCCACCGTAGTGCCGGCAGTAGTGATGGTCTTCGTGTGGGGCTGCATCCACTTCGCGGCTGGAGCTCCCTTGCAGGCGCGGATCGTGGACCAGGCACGAGGGGCTCCGAACCTGGCCTCGACCTTGAATCAGGGCGCTTTCAACCTGGGAAATGCCCTGGGCGCAAGCCTTGGCGGCATCATGCTGACCGCGGGTATCGGCTACCGTTATCTTTCTCTGGGCAGCGCGGCGGTGGCCAGCGTGGCGCTGCTGGTGGCGCTCATCGCGCTGCGTGTGGAGCGCAACGAGAATGACTCCGCGGAGAAAAGGCAGATGGCGTCGGTTTGAGAAATGCGTAGTTCTGGAGGGGCTCATAGAATACTCTCCGCAGTGCGAACGGCCGGATTCAGAAGGAAGACCTGGCATGGTGTGCAGAATCCGTTGCCTTTGCAGAGGCGCAGGGTATCAAAGGAATCAGGTCGGATGTGTACTCTGCCGGCTTTGCCGGTCCAAGCGACGCAGGTCCCCCCTACGCTCCCCCGATTTCCTGTCCAGGTTAGTGGCGTTGGCGAATTTCGTGTGGCTTCCTAGGGAAAGCCGCATACGTGCCTTGCGGCACGCGACATGGAATCGAGAGTCAGCGGGATGACAAAGTTGAGGGCGGTGACCCACCTTCGCAGGAGTGGAGGCGGATGGACAGAGTCGATAAAAAGCTAAGTGGACAAATCTGACTTAGCCGTCCCTGCGGGACTGAATGTCCCTTTGCCCACATAGCAAGAGCGTTTGAAGGGCTTCGCCCTCATTTTCGGCCCATGTACGCTGGTGCGAACATGGGGCACCCGTCCAGAACCATAGACCTCGGTGAGGAGAGCAAATTGCCCAGCCTCGCCTGCAGCGGCCGCACCAGAAGATGCAACTTACGTTGTCTACCGGACCTATCGAAGACCCATAGAATCAGAACGGCATGAAGAAGAAACTTCGCGTTGGCGTACTTTTTGGCGGACGGAGCGGCGAGCATGAAGTCTCCCTGCTGTCGGCCGCCTCGGTCCTTAAGGCAATCGACCGCACCCGGTATGAGGTGGTGCCGATCGGCATAACCAAGCAGGGCCGCTGGGTTGTTTCCGGGGACGCTGAGCGTCTGTTGGCGGGGGACTTCCCCGATACCGGGACGCTGCGCGCAGGCGATCCGCAACACACCGCACCGGCCGCACTGCTGGCCAAAGGGCAAGGCGTGATCGTACCGCCGATGCCGGCCGCGGGCGGTGGCCGGGGCGGCTCGCTGGTGCCCTTCGAAAGAGAGGCCTCTTCGATTTCCCAAGCCCAGGACGTACTGCAGTTAGACGTAGTCTTTCCTGTGCTGCATGGGACCTTTGGCGAAGACGGCACCATGCAGGGACTCTTCGAGCTCGCTGGGTTGGCCTACGTCGGCTCCGGGGTTCTGGGATCGGCAACCGGCATGGATAAAGAAGTGATGAAGCGCCTTTTCCTTGCCGCCGGGTTGCCCATCACCAAGCACGTTACGTTCCTGCGCCGGGAGTGGGAGAAAAGCCCGAAAAAGATCATCGCCAGGCTCGAGGCAGAGCTCAAGTATCCGCTCTTCGTTAAGCCCGCCAACCTGGGTTCGTCGGTCGGTATCAACAAGGCGCACGATCGTAAGGAGCTTGGCCCAGCCATCGAAGTGGCAGCCGGCTTCGATCGCAAGATCGTCGTCGAACAGGCGGTCGGTGGCCGCGGCAACCGGACCACCATGGGCAAGGCGCGCGAACTCGAGGTCGCGGTGCTGGGCAACGATGAGCCCATCGCTTCCGTGGTAGGCGAGATCGTCCCGGGTAAGGAATTCTATGACTATGAGGCCAAGTATCTCAGCGAAGGCTCACAAGCCATCATTCCCGCCAAGCTGACGAAACAGCAGAGCAAGCAAGTGCAGGCCATGGCGCTCGACGCCTTCCGCGCCTGTGACTGCGCGGGTCTGGCGCGGGTGGACTTTCTCCTCGAGGCGGGCGATTCCGGACGGCTCTACCTTAACGAGATCAACACCATGCCGGGCTTTACCTCGATCAGCATGTATCCCAAGCTGTGGGAGGCTTCCGGGGTGAAGTATCGCGACCTGATCTCGCGGTTGATTGAGCTGGCGCTGGAACGCAAGATGGAACAGGAACAGATCTCCTACTCCCGGTAGCCGCCTGCGGAAAAACTCTGCAATCGGCAGGAAAGCAATACCCCAGGGGCTAAAGCCCGTCATTTACTCAATCATTTGCGGCCCGACTAAAAGCTTAAAGTCGTGCCCTGATACAAAACAGAGTTTTTTCGGAAGCCTGCTAGGGAACTGAAACCGCGCCTCGCCGACAAGATGCGATCAGAGTAAACTTTGCGGGAGAGGCGAGGAGCGCTCCAACGCCATGACCCTGCTCGATGCACCAACCTACGATCCTGCCAAGGCGCGCGCGCGCAAGAAATATTCTGATCGCGAGCGTCATCACCCTGTTCGTGCTCGCGGGCTTTCTCTGGTATTTCTGGAACTGGCCGCAGGAGCATCGCGTGAACCAATTCTTTGCGGCCGTCGAAGCCAGGGACATGCCGAAGGCCTTCGCTATCTGGAACCACGATCCAGACTGGCAGCAGCACACGCAACAGTATGCGCAATACCCCTATGGCCGCTTTGAAGTGGATTGGGGACACTCCAGCGACTGGGGCGACATCAAGACGCACAAGATTGTGATGTCCAAAACAGTAGGCTCGGGCGTGGTCGTCGGAGTCGAAGTCAACGGACAAAAGACGCCCGTCTTCCTTTGGGTGCGAGCGCAAATCGAAGACGATTGGCTTCTCCCCAGTCCAGCTTTCGACAGACTAGCTAAGCGCGCCAGCAGCTTTTCAATGCTCGCGGGGTCTTCGGCCTGGGCGCACTTCTGGCTGCGGTCAATCTGCCGTAACAGCCCGCTGAGCACCTTGCCCGGACCGACCTCAACGAAGTTCGTGACTCCCTCGGCGATGAGCAGCTGCATGGACTCCGTCCAACGAACCGCGCCCGTGACCTGGCGAACCAGCGCATCGCGCAGCGCTTCCGGTTCGGTCACCAGCGCGGCATCCACGTTGACCACCACTGGAACCTTGGCCGGGTACGAATGGGAGACCCTCCAGCACCGGAGCGAGGGCATCCTGGGCAGGCTGCATGAGGCTGCAATGGAAGGGTGCGGAGACCTGCAGCAGCACGGCACGGCGGGCCCCACGTTCCTTGGCCAGCACGATGGCCCGCTCGACCGCCGCGGTGGCTCCGGAGATGACAGTTTGTTCGGGAGTGTTCATGTTGGCAGGCTCGACGGGCGCCCCCACCTCACTCGAGGCATCCTGGCATACGGCAATTACCGATTCCAGCAGGCATACCGAGAATGGCGGCCATCGCACCCTGACCCGCGGGCACGGCCTCTTGCATCAACTGCCCGCGGCGGCGCACGGTGCGGGCGGCGGCGGCAAACTCGATCGTCCCGGCAGCGACGTTGGCCGAGTATTCTCCCAGCGAATGTCCGGCAAAATAATCAGCGGTTGCTCCGGCCTCCGCCAGAACTCGTAGGGCCGCAACGGATACGGTGAAGATCGCGGGCTGGGTAAACTCCGTCAGGCGGAGTTGCTCTTCGGGTCCGCTAAAGCAGAGCTCAGCCAGGTCGAAGCCAAGCGCATCATTCGCTTCCTCAAAGGTTTGGCGCGCGATGGGGAAGGCGTCGGCAAGCGCGCGGCCCATGCCGACGCTTTGTGAACCTTGACCAGGAAATAGGAAGGCTGTCTTGCTCATTCGTGCAGTTAGGTCTAATGGAGTGGCTGGATGGGCAGGCCTAAATCCGGCTCGGGTTCAGCCATCCGCCGGCCGGCGGATGGCAAACTCCTGCTCCAGCCGCTGGTTGATACCGGCCTGGGCGAACTCAGCCGTCACGCGGATACCGTTATAGATAGCGCGGTCATTGGAAGAGCCATGATTCACGATGCAAACCCCGCGCAGGCCGAGCAGCGGCGCACCGCCGTACTCGGAATGGTCGAGGCGCTTCTTGAAGTCGTTGAATGCTTTACGGGAGAGCAGCGCGCCTACTTGCGCGGTGACGGTGGAGTTGAGCGACTGGCGCAGTAAATCGCGCACCAGGCGGGCCAGCCCCTCTGACGTTTTTAGCGCCACATTGCCGACAAAACCGTCGCAGACCACAACATCCGCATTGCCGTTGTAAATGTCGCGACCCTCCACGTTGCCGATGAAGTTGATGGAGAGCTGCTTGAGCAGGGGAAAAGCCTCGCGGGTAAGATCGTTGCCCTTGCCTTCCTCTTCACCGATGGAGAGCAAGCCAACGCGAGGACGCGGAATCTTGAGCACGCTGCGCGCGTACATTTCGCCCATCACAGCAAACTGCTCCAGATTATGCGGCTTGCAGTCGACATTGGCGCCCACATCGAGCAGCACGCAGCGCGAGCCGGACGAGGTCGGCAAGAGCGCTGACAGGGAAGGACGGTCGACTCCGGGCAATGCCCCTAGCACCATCTTGGCTAAGGCCATAGCCGCGCCGGTATTGCCTGCGGTGAGAAAGCCGGCCACCTTGTTTTCTTTGACCAGGCGAAGTCCCACGCGCATGCTGCTTCCCGGCTTCTTGCGGATGGCGGTTGCCGCCTTCTCGTCCATCGTGATCCATTCCGCTGCGGGAACGATCACGATCGGCAGGTCTTCGCCGCCGGCAGCTTCCTGGAGCGCGGAGCGCAGACGATCCTCCGGCCCAACCAGATGAACGCGGATCGGGAGCTGCCGGCAAGCTAGGATTGCGCCCTTGATCTCGGGATCGGGAGCTTTGTCCGAACCCATGGCATCGAGTGCAATATCCGTTAGCGTGGGCACAGATTCGGCTAGGCTTCCTTGGCTTCGAGCACTTCGCGACCCTTGTAGATGCCGCATTTGGGGCAAGCCCTATGAGGTAGTTTGCGCTCGTGGCAGTTAGGACATTCCGAGACGGTAATAGGAGTGAGTGCGTCGTGCGAACGGCGCTTGGAGTGCGGGCCTTGGAGTGGCGCCGCTTTGGATTCGGCATTACAGATTCCTTTCAGGCGTTCTCCCAGAGTGCTGGTCCGGCATTGCCGGGCATGCCCCGAAACGGCTGCATCCTGGGATCGCTTTTCAACTTTACGTTTTCATCCTGCTGCGGAGATCGGCCAGCGCTGCCCACCGCGCATCGCCCTGGCTAGCTTCGCAAGCACAGAGCTCGGTATTCCGATTCCGTCCACAGCGAGGGCAAAGTCCCTTGCAGTCCTGCTGGCAGAGCGCTCTCGCGGGCAGGGAGAGCAACACCTGCTCGCGCAATACGTCCTCAACCGCAAGACGGCCTCCTTCATAGTACCCGATTTCGGTATCGGAGGTCGAGATAGCGTGTTCCGCGCCGTCTACGTCGACACCGGTGGGGCGGAAAAGCAGGTCGAAGTGTTCTTCGAGCCGATGGGCCACAGGATCGAGGCAGCGGGCGCACGGCATTTCGAAGTTGCCCTGGTAGGCCGCCCGCAAACGGATGTCATGAATCTGGTTGTGGGCCCCGCGATGCTCGGTGAGGAGGTCGGCGCGGCCGCTCACCGGCATGCCGTCCAATTGCCGGATACCGGAGCCGTAATCGATGGCGCCGGGAGGAACGGTCTCGCTGAATTCAAGCGGCTCCCGTTCCAGATCGAGCACGGTAATCAATATGGCCATGGCATTCTCACAGTGACTGGGTGATGGCAAGAGAGGTTAGATGCGCGGCGGCATCCCCCGTGGTTACCTCCGGCTCAAAAGCGATAATATACGCCGATGTTTGGCTGCAGGGTGGTTCGCAGCGTGTGGGTATCGATCGAGACCTGGTGGAAATCAGGCGTTTTGTATTTTAGGCCGCGAAGCCCCCCGTTCACCCCGAAGCGCGAGAACAAAGGCATCTTGAGGCCCAAAGAATAGGTGAACTCCGGCAGCAGCTGAGACGACAGCGAGCTTGGTACCGTCTGATTCAAGTTGGTGAGCGTCCCGGATATGGGGGAGAAGACAATAATCCCGCCGCCCAGGGTCAGGTATGGCTGCACCCCATAAATAACCGGCGATTGAAGCAGATAGGAGAAGCTGAAGTCGGTTACGTTGCTCTCTACCTTGACTACGCCCTTGTTGTAAGCCTCATAGAACTTGGTGTAGCTGAGATCTGCTTCATATCCGATCCAGGGCCGCTAAGGTTGGCGAAAGCTAATCAGGACGCCTCCCGATTCGGTCGTATCCTCGCGAATGGAGTTGCCGTTGGAGGCGTTGGTCACCTGATACAACCCGCTCGCGCCAACATCGAATCTCTCTTTGGCTTCGGGCGCCGCGGGCACGGCTTGCGTGTCCTGGGCAAGGCAGGTAACAGCCCACGGGAGCATGCCCACTGCAATCAGGAGTGCGCTCAGGAAGGAAGGAAACTGCCGGGTCCATGTCGATCTGGGGGCCAAGCGAGGGAAGGTCAACGACTTTTTCAAACGGACACTCTGCATGTTAAGTCTTATCCCACTATATATCGTTCCATAGGCTCAGTTTGCCGGGAGCAGCCGCCGCCAATCGTCTAGCGCGAAGAGTCGAATGCCGGCGACTCCAGCGGCGCCTGCGGTGAGGCAATCCTGGGCATTGAAGCGTAGTGACGCCGCCCAGGGCAAAGACGGGTATGCTTTCGGCCTCGGCAGAAGCCTGCCGGAGTGCTTCCAGACCCTGGGGCGCGGCTTCCGGGGCTGCAAGCTTCTCGAAAATCGGAGAGAAGAGGATCAGGTCCACCTGTTCTTTCCGGGCCACGTGGATATCGTCCAGGCTGTGGCAGGGCACGCTGATGATGGCGTCACGGCCGGCAGCGCGGAAGATCTGTCGCACGCTCCGGGCCGCACCGGGCACAGGTTTACCGGCAAGATGCACTCCGTCGGCGCCGGCGGCCACGGCCAGCGCAGCCGATTCTGCCGCGGAAACATTCACCAGCAGCTTGGAACGGCTGTGGTCGATCTTCTCCGCCACCTCCCCGGCGAGCGACTGGAGATCGGGCGCGCTGAGATCCTTCTCCCGCAGTTGGATGAAATGTACGCCCGCTGCTGTCCAGTCCCGCACCAGATCGAGAAGGCGGCGGCGAAGTGCTGCTTCGGATTGAGTCGCCGCCGAAAGGCGCCTGCGATCCGTTATGGCACAGAGCTGCATGGGTGGAGTCTATTCTGCATTTCTCATAAGGGCCCCGAGTATGCTAGACAGAAGACATCCTATTTGCTTTCAGGGTTTTCATTGAGCTCACAGAAAATGGGAAATTAATATCTTCGATTGGTTCTTCCGGTACCCTTCCAACAAGGCATGATTACCTACGACCTACTCATCATTGGTTCCGGCCCAGCAGGCCAACGCGCCGCCATCTACGCCAATAAGTTGGGCAAGCGGGCCGCGGTGGTGGAGCGAATGCGGACCATCGGTGGGGTCTCCGTAAATACGGGCACCATCCCCAGCAAAACGATGCGTGAGGCCGTGCTGCATCTCTCCGGCTATAACTATCGTTCGATCTACGGCATGAATTACAAGGTCAAGGAAAAGATCACGATGGCGGACCTTGCCTTCCGCGTGCAGCACGTGATCAAGACTGAGATCGATGTGACCGAGGCGCAGCTTTCGCGCAACGGGATCGATGTGCTCCCCGGAGTGGCCAGCTTTGAAGACACCACCCACGTGAAGGTGACCAATGAGGGTGGCACGCAGACGTATGAGGCGAAGAACATCATCATCGCCACCGGCACCAAGCCGGCCGACTCGCCACGGGTGCCTATCAATGGCCGCTCGATCGTCAACAGCGATCAGATTCTTGACCTGCCCAACCTGCCCAAGTCGCTCATCGTAGTGGGCGGCGGGGTCATCGGCGTGGAGTACACCTGCATGTTCGCCGCGCTCGGCGTGCGCGTCACCTTGATTGAAAAGCGGCCCAAGCTACTGGAATTCGCTGACCAGGAAATAGTGGAGGCGCTCAGCTACCATTTGCGCGACAGCCGCGTGACCATGCGCCTGCACGAAGAAGTGGAAAGCGTGGAAGAGCTGCCCGATTGCAGTGTGGTTGCCAACCTGGAAAGCAAGAAGAGAATTTCCGGCGGAGCTTTGCTCTATGCGGTCGGCCGGTCCGGCAACGTCGCCGAACTCAATCTGGCGGCGGTTGGCATCGAGCCCGACTCTCGCGGCCGCATCCCGGTGGACAAGGACTTCCGCACCAAGGTGCCGAGCATCTTCGCCGTGGGGGACGTGATTGGCTTTCCCAGCCTGGCCTCGGTGTCGATGGAGCAGGGCCGTATCGCCGTTGCGCGAGCCTTCGGCAACGAGAACCTGGTGTCCAATCCGAGCTACTACCCCTATGGCATTTATACGATCCCGGAGATCTCGTTCATCGGCAAGACCGAGGAGCAGCTGACCGATGAAGATGTGCCCTACGAGGTAGGCGTCGCCTACTATCGTGAGATCGCCCGGGGACAAATCCGAGGCGATACTACGGGACGGCTGAAGATCGTCTTTCATCGCGAAACCCGGCATCTGCTGGGCGTACACATCATCGGCGAGGGCGCCAGCGAGCTGCTGCACATCGGGCAGGCGGTCATGGCGCTCGGCGGCACACTGGACTACTTCATCGATACGGTGTTCAATTACCCCACCCTTGCCGAGTGCTACAAGGCTGCCGCATTCAACGGCATCAACCGGCTGGCCCGGGCGGCGGACTGAAGGAAGAGCTGATGAGCAGGACCATTGGCGTTGTCGTGTCCTCGAGGATTGTCGCGGGGCTCATGGAAGATCACAAATTGGTGAGCGAACCAAGCCGCTATCCGGAGAATCCGGACGACCACGAAGCCCTGCTGGAACATCCCTTCGAAAGCCTTTGCCACTTAATCGCCGACCAGGTGATGGCGCTGAATCCTGAGGGACAGATCGATGCCATCGGCGTCGCGCTTCCCGGGATCATTCGTGGCGGTATCGTGGAGGATTCTCCTAATCTTGCTCAATTGAAGGGCGGGAATATCGCGGAATCGCTGGCCAGCATCTTTCAGGCGAAGGGGATTGTGGCCCCGTTGAAGACGATGAATGATGCCGACGCGGTTGCGGCTGGGCTGGCCGTGACGCAAGGCCGCACGGATCGCCTGGTACGGGTTTGGACCATCGGCAACGGGATCGGATTCGGACGCTATCCCTACACGCCGGGGGTGTGGGAGGGCGGACACATGGTGGTGACGCTCGATCCCAAGGAGACCTACTGCGGATGCGGTGGGCGGGGACACCTGGAAGGAATCATGGGGTATCGGGCGATGCGCCTGCGCTTCCTCGATATGGAACCGGAAGAGGTTTTTGCCGCAGCCAAGAAGGGGGACGCGCGCTGCATGGAGTTCGTGCGCCTGTGGCATCGCGGGCTGGGTGCGGCCACCGCCACCTCGATCCATTTGGGCGGCCCTGGCCGCTTCTACTTCACCGGAATCAACGTGCGTTTCCTCGACCTGAATCTGCTCAAAGAGTACTTGTGGCAAATGGTCAAGATGAGCCCGCTGCAGAGCTATGCATTGGAAGTCGTGCCGGAAAACAGCGAGGTCGCGGTGATTGGCGCGGCGGCTTCTGCACTTCTCGCCCCGGTGACTTAAAGCCCGAACCCTCAAAAAAAAAAACGAAACCCCAGGGGCTAAAGCCCTCATCCGGCGCGGCTGTACGGCCCGGCTATAAGCCGTGCCCTGATACAAAACATGAGTTTTTCAGCAGCCTGTAAAGTCGTGCCCTGATACAAAACATGAGTTTTTCAGCAAGCGGTGAAAGCCGTGCCCTTCGTAGAGAGCTTCTCCGCAGCCTGCTAAAAAACGAACCGCAATTGTTAGGAATAACTGCGCGGGTAGATCCTGGACAGACGGTCGTGCCATCCCAGTCGATCCGGGTCGAACCAAGCCCAGGCAAACCCCAATCCCAGCGGCGCGGCCGAAAGCAACAAGAACAACACCCGCCGGCACATGGCCTGGCGGCTCGGGTTCTCGTCCTCGAAGGTGCACAGCGCAATCTTCGCGTAGCGCATTCCCGGAGTGCCCTCGGCATACTTGAAGAACAGGTATTGGTACAGGAGGAAGAACCCTCCCAGCACCAAGCCGGCGGCGAGCAGCGCCGGCTTGCCCGTGGGCGGATGTGCCGTACAGGCAACAAAGACGAGTACAAAGAGAGCAAAGGCTGCTATGACAAGCGCAAGGTCGAAGATTCCGGCCATCAGCCGGTCTTCCAATGGCGCTGCCTTAAGCGGGGTCTCCTGAGTGGGCAACTGCCCATCGCCGGAACGCTCGGAAACGCGATCAGTATCCAGTCGAATGGGAGACCACTCCCCGCCGGCGGCTCCGATCCTCACTGTCTGCGAGATGCTCTCCGGCGCCACTTCGAAAATTTTGAGCTGATCGTGTCCTGTGGGCTGCGAGCTCTCACGCAGCGGACCTTCGGCGAGACGGGGACGGACTTTACGGGCTGCCACCAACTCCCGAGGAAAATCAATCAAGTTTACCGCCAATGGTTGTACCGCTTCTTCCGGCTCCCCGGCGGGCACAAACGGGGGTGTAACGTGCTTAGCATCCACGGCTGCGCCAAGCCCAGGTTTCCCGCTGATCAGCTCGGCGTCCAACGACTCGCTCCAATTCTCGGGAGAGGGTTCCGGCAATAAGTCAGCAACATCGGCGGCGGCTAGCGCGGGCGATGGCGTCTCTGCCTCGGATCGAGCCTTGGCAGTTAAGACTTCGCTGTAGGACGGAGCATTTGCATACCGCTGAGCTACCTTAGCGGCCAGCCGGGAGGCGCGGGATTCAACTTTGCGTTCCAAGTGCTCCAGGCCGGGGAGCGGAACTTGCTGCCCCTGGATGTGCTCCCCTTGAATGCGCAATCGGCGCGAGCGCGTCGCAGCAAGGCGCTCGTTCAGTTCCTGCTTCCACGCCGGCACTACTTCGGTGTCCGCTTGGGAAAGATGCTCTCCGACATTCGGCGAAGAAGGACTCAATTCTATTCTCCTGTTGCATGATCCGTGTTTCGTGGACCCGTAGTAAGAAGTGAAGAGGCGGGCACACATGGCAGCGTGTGTATCCGGCTTAGTCGGCAATTCACCCGGAATTTTCTAATACGCGGCGCCATAAATAGCCGCGTGTCCGGTCCCGGCCAAGCGAGACCATAAGAAGTTCGCTGATCCCATCAGGCGTGAAAGGAAATCCGGGTTTTGCGGAGGCGACAGAGACACGCTTCTTTCTTCATTGGCAAAGACAATGAAGGCGAGAGAGCGATCCTGCAACGGCCAGAGCGGCGGAATCGTCAAACGTTGTGAGCGCGGGTCATTTGCTATCCTAACCTCGCCCCTGGTAATGAGAATCCGCACCTTTTTGTTTATCACAGCGTTAATGCTGTGTCATCCTCAGCTTTGGCCGCAGACGTTGACCAAGCAGTTTCCCTCGCAAGCTCCCGGGACCGCTGCCACTGGTAGAGCGGAGTCCAACCTTGCGGTCGACAGCGTAGCAGTGTCGCAAAGTCCGCAGGGGTCTCTCCCCGATGCCCCTGGCTATCCGATTGCTGAAATAGTTGAGGCTCCGCCTTCGGGTGTTCCCGTAGTCTTTCGAGCCAACGAGCAGGAGAAGCATGGAGATGTCTTTACCCTGACCGGCGAAGTCAGGATCGAGTACAAGGACTACATTCTCACCGCGGATAAAGTCGCCTTCAACCGGCTGACCAGCGACGCCGAGGCGGACGGCCATGTGCGGCTCGAGGGCAAACGGAACAACGAACTCATTCTTGCGGATCACGGCAAGCTCAACTTTGATTTGGAGACCGGCCGTTTCGAAAACGTAACCGGAAGCGTTGGCCGCCAGCCCTCTGCGAGCAAGCGCAAGCTGATATACACCACCGCAAATCCGTTTCTCTTTACCGGCAAAGTGCTGATCAAGGAGGGACCAGAGCGCTACCAAATCATCCAGGGCACAATGACTTCGTGCCTCCTTCCTGATCCGGACTGGCGGATCCATTCCTCCGTGATCCGGGTGAATTACGGGCAGGCACGAGCGAAGAGCAGTTACTTCACCCTGCTTGGCGTGCCCATTCTTTATCTGCCCTACGTCACCCATCCAGTAAGCACGGAGACCCGTGAAACCGGCTTGTTGATACCCAACTTCGGCACGTCCTCTACCAAAGGGACAGTCATCGGAGACTCGTTTTACCTGGTGCTGAATCGCAGCATGGATGTCACCTTCGGCACGCAATACTTCTCCAAACGTGGATGGTCGCCCAGTGGCGAGTTCCGCTATCGCGGTCGAGGAGAGGATTTTATCTCTGCCCGCTTTACAGCTCTCTTCGACCGGGGCCTGGCTCCCACTTATATCAACCAGGGCGGGCAGGACATACTCTTCAATGGCAGGCGGGACTTTGACCTCGAGGAGCACAACCGGGCCGTCGCTACCGGCGAGTATCTAAGCTCGTATGTGTATCGCGAGGCATTCGCTGAATCCTTCGCCCTCGCTGTTGCCTCCCAGGTAACGTCTTCGGTGTTCGTCACCCACAACGAAGATGGGCTTTCGGCGAGCATTCACTTCGACCGCTATCAAAACTTCGAGGGGATCACACAGGTTGGGAATACCTACGACACACCGCAGATCCGCATCCTCCACCTGCCCAGCCTCGATTTGGACACCATTGAGCGACGATTGTACGGCACTCCCTTGCGCTGGAGCGTAGATGGGTCGGCTGCCGGCCTGAGCCGCAGTGAGCCAGGGTATGCGACCGGCGAGGCGGGGCGTTTCGATCTTTACCCTCACCTCTCTCTACCGCTGCATCTGGACGGTTGGACCCTGCGGCCGGAATTTGGCGTGAGAGAGACTTTCTACACTCAAAGCCAGATTCCCACCATCACCCTACCGATACAGTCCAACGCGACGGTCAATCGCTCCGATCTGGAAGCCAGCTTTGAGCTGAGGCCGCCGACACTGGTGCGGGATTTCAAGGCGCCGACGCTGGAGAAACTTTTCGGCAGCGACGTGCGGCACACGATTGAGCCTGAGCTGCAGTATCGCTACGTGGGCGGAATCAACAACTTCTCTTCCATCCCGCGTTTCGATTCAATCGACATCGCGAGCGATACCAATGAAGTGGAATACTCGCTGACGCAGAGGCTCTTGTTCAAGCATCTGCACCCCAAGCCCTGCAGCAGCGGTGTCCTGCCCCAGCCCACCAACGGGACCATTTATGTGCCGTGGGACTACACCGAGTGCGGCGGTGAAACCAGTGAGTGGATTACCTGGAAACTAGCCGCGAAGTATTTCTTCGAGCCCTATTTCGGGGGTGCCGTGTCTCCATTCCGGCGCAACGTGCTCGATTCGACGCTCGACCTCACCGGTGTGAGTTTTCTGAACGGGCCGCGCAACACGTCCCCTGTGATTTCACGATTCAAGGTCCGCACCAGCGAACACATGGACCTGGAATGGGATGCGGACTACGACTTTAAGACCAAACGGCTGGACGCCAGCAATATCTTCGCCGACTACCGTCGCGACAGCGTTTTTGGGAGTGTGGGCTATTCCACGCTGCAGACGCTCAATGGCACTTTCACCGCCAACCTTGCCAGCCAGGTAACAAAATACAACCTGCTCCGTCTACTCCTAGGGTATGGAGCCCCAACCAAGCGTGGTCTGAGCATCGCCGCCAACGCCGGCTACGACTTAACCCAGGATGCCCTACAGTATGGCGGCGTTGAGACCTCCTATAACCTGGACTGTTGTGGCTTGGTCATCGAATACCGCCGCCTGGCTCTCGGCTCGGTAAGAAACGAGAACCAGTACAGCTTCAGTTTCACCCTCGCCGGAGTGGGCGCCGCCGGGAATCTAACCCATTCGGAACGCATTTTCTGATTCCGGTAAAGGCCCGTTCCCGCGTCATCCCGGGGGTAGTGGCGCTGGACACGGGAGTGGGAAAACCTGGCATTTTTCCTGCACAATACGCTGGAAATGCGGTTTTTCGGTTTACAAAAAGCTGCTCGCCGCCGGCCCAAGGCGACACGGCAAGCGGAGAAATGCTCTAATGGGCCATGGTATGGAAAGGTGGTTGTCTTGTTTGTACGCCGTACCCTGGTTTGGTGCCTGCTGGTCTCTCTGGCCGCAGGCTGCAAGGCTCAGAGTCCCTCCAGCACAACATCGGCTAGCGCTTCTCCTGTCCCCACTTCTCAGCTCAACCGGAGAATCGAAGTATTGGTGCGCTCGCAATTTGAGGTGCCGCCGAATGTCGATATCACGATCGGGGCGACCAGCAAGAGCGATTTTCCGGGATTTGAAACCCTACCGATCACTTTTTCCAACAACGGCAAACAGTCGGTCGTTAATTTTCTGCTGTCCAGCGATGGGAACACGGTAGCTCGGCTGGAAAGATTTGACATCAGCCATAACCCCGCGGACCTGATTTCGATCCAAAACCGTCCTTGGCGGGGGATTCCCGACGCCAAGGTCACGATTGTAAATTTTGACGACCTGGAATGCCCCTATTGCGCGCGCATGCACCAGCAGCTCTTCCCGGACATCCAGGACCATTACAAGGGCCTAGTCAAGTTCATCTACAAGGACTTCCCTCTGGTGGAAATCCACCCCTGGGCTATGCACGCGGCGGTTGACTCCGGCTGCCTCGCGGAGCAGAACGGCGACGCCTACTGGCGGTTTGTAGACTATCTGCATGGGCACGCGGACGAGGTCACCGGCCCAGCGCACGATGCCCAACAAGCCGGAAAAACGCTGGACAAGATCGCGCACGATGAGGGCCAGCGCTCCAAGCTGGACTTGGCAAAACTCGACGCGTGCATCGCCAAGCAGGACGAAACTACGGTGCGCGCGTCTATGAAGCAGGGAGACAGCCTGGGCGTAAACGGCACGCCGACCTTGTTTATCAACGGCGAGCGTATCTCCGGCGTGCTGCCGGAAGCCGAGCTTCGCACCGCTATCGACCGGGCTCTACGAGAGGCCGGTGTGCAACCCCCTCCCCCGGTGGTAGAACCGGCCAAGAAGCCGGTAGCGACTCCGCCGCCCCCCAAGTAAAGATTTCGATCGCGAGGATAAAGAACGTTGGAACGAATCTTAGAGCGCGCACTCTCTTATAAGCCCGCCACTGCTTGCGCCCTGATGAGCATCGCCTTATTGAGTGGTGGATTTGTTGCCGGCTGCAAGAAGAGCTATGGGCCTGATGTTGTGGCCACCGTAAACGGACAGCCAATCGAGCGATCGGAAGTGGAGAAGGACTACCGCGATAACCTGGGCAACAACAAAGAGCAACCTACCAAGGAACAAGCCGACGCCACGCGGTTGGGCATCCTGAAGCAATTGATCGACGACGAAATCCTGCAGCAGGCAGCAAAGAAGATGAACCTGGTGGCCAGCGATGAAGAGGTTGACGCAAAACTCGCGGAAATGAAGGCGCCTTACACCCAGGAAGAGTTTGACAAACGATTGCAGGCCTCCAGCATGTCGTTGGACGATCTGCGTCGCCAGATCCGGCGCTTTCTCACTTCAGACAAACTGATGAACAAGGAAGTGACCTCGCGGATCAACATCACTGACGCGGATATCTCGAACTTCTACAACGCCAACAAGGCTCAATTCAACTTCATCGAACCCAAATACAACATCGCTGACATCGTCGTGACTACGCAGCCCACGCCGATGCAACAGGGAGCCAATCTTCAGAACAGCAAGGCAAGCAACGACGTCGAGGCGCGCCGAAAGATCGAAATGATTCGCAACCACCTGGAAAGCGGAGAAGACTTCGCCACCGTGGCCAATAACTACTCGGAAAATACCAATGACGCCAACAACGGCGGAAACATGGGCTACATTCCGGAATCGAGCCTGCGCAGCCAACCCCCGCCGATCTTTGCCGCGATCTCCAGGCTGCAGCCGGGGCAAATCACGGATGTCATTCCAATCCTGCCGCCGGGAGCGAAGTCTCCCGCAGGGTACGCGATCTATAAGCTCATACAGAAGGAGCCGGCGGGCCAGCGTGAGTTAAATGACCCGCGGGTGCAACAGGAGATTCGCCAGCAACTGCGCGATAGCCGCTCCCAGCTACTGCGAGCCGCCTACTACGAAATGATGCGGGATCAGGCTCACGTAGAGAACCACCTGGCGGAACAGATCTTCAAGAACGGCGCTCAATAAGAGTGGCTTGGCCCAGGTTCTTTCGATCACGGAGCGGCTGAAAGAGTCTGCGTGAGAACTCCACCGTTACTGCTCCCGTAGCTGACCAAATTAGCGAGCAGATCGGGTTTGGTGTGCCGGCAGTCCGTTGATTCATGGAACCGGGTTAATCGCGAAGTGAATCGGGTTGGTTTGGATGACTGCCCATCGCATCGCGTGCGTTCAGGTTCACCCAGGACTGACGTCCTGGGGCATTCTCAGTCGTCCCCACGGGACTGGTCTCGGTGGAAATGTACACCCAGGACTGACGTCCTGGGCTACTCTCAGCCGTCCCTGCGGGACTGATCGTGATCTGGTGATAGCTGACTTGTTTTTAGCGAGTGCTGTCAAAATCAGCCGATCGAAAAAAGCTAACTTGGACAAGACTGACTCTCAGCCGTCCCTGCGGGACTTACTTCGTAAGTGGAGTTGTCACGCAGACTCTCCTGACCCTTCTCCTGTAGCGGCGACGGTTGCAAAACACCAAGCCCCTGGCTTTGGCCAGGGGCTTGGTGAGGATACTCGATCGCAGCTACTTCCTTCCATAGTGATACCGCCAGGGGTTTGCTGGTTCTTCTTCTCCTCGTTCGCCTTACGGGTTGCCATGGTCTTGTCGCGCCACTGATCGAACATGGCCATATCCGCCTTGTGTGCGGCTTCGTCACCGCAATCCAGGTCGGCCTTGCGCCGGTATAGCAAGCTCAAATACGACATTGCGTCATCGTACCCGGGACGCAGATTGATCGCCTGCTGCAACTCCTTGATGCCCTCCTCGACGAAGGGTGTGTTAAGTTCGGCCAACTTCTGGCAGGCGGCCTTGTCCTTGATCATGTCGCCATTGTCCTGCATCCCGAGGCCGTTACGAGTTTGGATTGCATTCCTGTAGGCGACCCGCCAATCGACGACGCCGATGGTGTAGTGTGCGACTGGGTCATTGGGATCGACCTCAACGACCTTTCGCTGCCATGTCTTGGCTTCCTCGGTCTTGCCGGTATTCAAGTAGACCGCGGCGATTCCCTTCAAGGCATTGAGATCTTTTGGATCCTTGGCCAGGACCTGCTGGTAAGCATGCACGGCCAGTTGCGCGTTCTTTATATTCTCGGGAGTGTTTGCGTCCGGAACTACCTGCTGAGCATACGCTGTGGCGAGATACAAAGGAGCGTTTTCCAGCGACGGGTCAAGCCGTTCCGCGTTCTGGAAGTGGTCGATTGCCTCTTCAAACCTGGCATTCTTATAAGCCTGAACACCCTTGATCAATTGATCGCGAGCCTGCAGCTTGCTGCACCCGGTAATCATGGTCAGCAGCGACAGGGTAGCGACCGCCAGCACCGGAATATTTGCGCTTCGCTTCATTCTGGTTCAAATCTCCTTATGATCGCCAGGCTCCGCCTGATCTTATTACGATGCTTGCGCGGGCCTGCAACTCGAGAGGAAAAAACTCCGCGCTGTGATTGTAATTGGTTTCGGCCTACTGGCAAGTGCCGTACACAAAACAAGGTCCGCGACTGCCCAGGAGGGCACCGCGGACCTTTTAGTACATTAGTACAGAGCGCTTGGATCGATTGTTTGCTTGCTTTCGTGGGGCTCATGCAGCAGGGTCGGGCAACCTTTCCTTCAATGCCGGCATGCTGATTGTCAGCAGCTGGCTTACCGTGGCCCAACCTGCAACAACGCAGCAGTTTTACTGCCCAGCCGCTACTTTTGGCGTGATGAGGCCGATGTGATCGACTCCCGCCTCATGGCCGATATCGAGCACGTCCGCCACGGCTGAGAAGTCCAGTTCCGGATCTCCCTTGACGAACATCACCTTCTCCGCCCGGGTGGCGAAAATACCCTCCAGCTTATTCAATAGATCTCCATGGGAAATGTCCAGCTCATTGATCTTGTAGCCCGGCACGCCCCCACCTGCACGATGCGTAATCTGGACCACAATGGTGCGGTCGTTGTCCTGTTCCTTTTGTGGGTTTTTCGGGGGCTGTGGCACCAGCGCATCGAGCCCCTTAGGGGTCACCGGCGTAATGACCATGAAGACGATCAGAAGCACCAGCAAAACATCAATCATCGGGGTTACGTTGATGTTTGCATTGAGACCACCACCACCACCTGTATCGAATGCCATTTCGTCCCTCGTTTCACTTGGCTCAGCCCTTCGGCCGGTCTGTCTTGCTTAATCGTCAAAGCGACTGATCCGCCAGCTTACTGCCCGGCTGGTGGGGTAGCGGGTGGTGGCGTGGTCTGGTCTTGCCGGCGATCGGTCAACAGCCCCACCTGGTCCACACCGGCGGTGCGTACATCGTCGATTGCATCCATGACCGTGCCATACTGCGCCCGGGCATCTGCGCGCATAAAGATTTGCTTGTCGGTCTTGTTTTGCAACAAATCTGCGACCTTGGCCCCAAGATCTGCCATGGAAACCTGGTTTTGTCCCAGGTAGACCTTGTTATCCCGGGTGACGGCCACAACGACCGAGTCTTCTTTGTCGGCATCCGGCATCGAGGTCGGGTCGGTCACTTTGGCGAGTTCAATATTCACCTTATTTTGCAGCATCGGGGTGATGACCATGAAAACGATAAGCAGCACCAGCATCACGTCCACCATGGGCGTGACGTTGATGTTCGAATTAACTTTGGCGCCTTCGTTTCTAACTGCGATTGCCATTGTCTTTGCTCCGTGGGTCAAGCGGCTATAGCGTTTTCAAAGTAAGTGTAGCTGCCTGCCCGCACTGACTGTGAAAACGCTCCAGGCTGCCCATTCATAATTTCTGTGAGTCCGGTGAAAACCACCAGGTTGGAACGGATTCTACTCTTCCGTTCCAACCGGTGCAGGATTCCCGCTGTGGAGTGATTGCAGCACGTGCCGTTTAGCGGCGGTGGCTCTGTTTGATAAAGTAGTCGATCAACTCGCTGGAGGAGTTGTCCATCTCCACGTCGAAGGCTTCCACCTTACCAGTGAAGTAGTTGAAGGTCATAACCGCGGGGATGGCGACGAGCAAGCCGAAAGCCGTGGTTACCAGGGCCTCAGAGATACCGCCGGCGACTGCGCCGATACCTGAGGTCTTCTGGGTAGCGATCTGTTGGAATGCATTCAAGATACCGACCACAGTTCCGAACAGCCCGATAAAGGGGGCGGTGGAGCCGATGGTTGCCAGGCCGCCCAAGCCCCTCTTGAGCTTGGCGTGGACAATGGCTTCAGAGCGCTCCAGTGCGCGCTTGCTGGATTCGATCTGCTCGTCAGTGATCGCGCCGCCGCTACCGAAGTTGCGGAACTCCTGCAGGCCAGCAGTAACCACCTCGGCCAGATGTGACTTCTTATTGCGGTCAGCAACCTTCACCGCTTCGTCCAGCTTGCCTTCCTTGAGAGCACCGGCAACCCGAGGAGCAAACTCGCGAGACTGCTTGCGAGCCGCGCTGAAGTAGAGTGCGCGATCGATGATGACAGCCAGCGACCAGATAGACATGATGAACAAGACGCCTACGACGGTCTTAGCCGCGTAGCCCATGTTCTGCCATAGCTGCATTGGGGAGAAGCCGACGGTCTGCCCTGAATCCTGAAACAGGTAAATACCGAGAGCAGCCTGGTGGGCGGCGAGTTGGGAGAAGTGGGCGAGAATCACTGAATCTTTCCTCCTACGGAAATACTTCGTTTATAGCTCTGAAACAACCAGATGCTAGCACCGGGCAACTTCGTTACGAAATGACCCGAAGTGGCCACGAGGGGGATTGCCGGCTACCACCTTTGGTCGAAGCAGCGCCGGCACGTCGGATTAACCACCGAGATTGAAGACGACGTTGACCGTAGTCTCGACTTCGACGGGGTCTCCGTTCAAGAGATAGGGCTTGTAACGCCAGGAGCGGACCGCTTCCAGAGCCGATTGCTGCAGCATCGGAGGACCGCTGACGACTCTGAGGTTCTGGATCGAGCCGTTCTTGGAAATCGTGGCCTGCAAAACAACGGTCCCCTGAATGCGGGCTGCCTTCGCGATTGCCGGGTACTGGGGCACCGTCTTTTCAAGCAGGTTACCGGCCATCACGCCGGACGAGATGCTCAGCTTCTTGGGGGGTGCGGCCTTGACATACCGGCCCGGATCCAATACCGCCGAGAATACCGCCCATGACGCCGCCAGGGGTTCCGCTGCCCATGCCTTCCATGCCGGAAACACCAGCCATCGAAGGTGGAGCAGCAGACTCCTTGATTTGCTTGATCTCTTTCGGGATCTTGCTGGGCGCCTGCAATTCATTGTTGAGCATCTCAGACTTGATCTTGACCTGGACCGGTGCCTGAGGTGGAGGTGGAGGGGGAGGAGGCGGGGGAGGTGGTGGAGCAACCAGCAGCGTGGCCATCATCTGCGTGGGTAGGGCTTCTGGATGCAACAACGGCCATATTATCAGTGCTGCCAGAATCAGGCCGTTGATAGCGAAAGTAGCAATCGACCAATACTTGCTCTTGGTCTTTAGCTTGCCACCAGACTCCATTAGAGAATCTTCAAACATCGCCTAACCTCGGATATTCGAACTTGTACCAACTTAGACACCGGAGGCTGTTCTTTTGATCCCGAAGGGCTATTGGCATGCATGGGGTACCTGTGCAAGATGTGGAAAACTTTCGTCTCTACTCTGCGGGCGCCCAAAAGCCTCGGAAACCTTCGGAACCACGAGCCTCACCCATCTCATAGATTAATGGGGCACCCAGCATTTGTTGCCGGTTTGGCAAATGATCCCGCGGGTTCTCGCGCAGAAACTAAAAGGCGGCCAAAAGCGGCTTCTTCCGCAGTTCGCTTAGGCTTTGGCGCGCTTAGCCGCTGGCAGCGCCGCGCGCTTGCCGCGTTTGCCGCGCCAGTCCTGATAAGCCACCAGCATGGGTGCGGCCACCGCAATCGAAGAATAGGTGCCGATAAGGATGCCGATCACCAACGCGAAGGAGAAGCCACGCAACACCTCGCCGCCAAAGAGGTAAAGCGACAAGACGGTGAGAAACGTCAGGCCCGAAGTTAATACCGTCCGGCTCAGCGTCTGGTTGATGCTGCGATTCACCACACTGGACAGGGTTTCCCTTCGAGAAAGGCGCAAATTCTCCCTGATACGGTCGAAGACCACGATCGTATCGTTCATCGAGTAGCCGATCAGGGTCAGAATGGCGGCGATGACCGTCAGTGTGATCTCCTGATCGGTCAAGCTGAAGGCGCCTATCGTGATCAAGGTGTCGTGAAAAACCGCCACCACGGCGGCCACACCGTAAATAAGCTCGAAACGGAACCATAAATAGACCAGCATTCCGAGCAGGGAGTAAAGCGTTGCCAGCAAGGCCTGCCGGCGAAGCAACGCGCCCACCTGGGGTCCGATAATATCGGCCGCGAAGACATGGAAGCCGGAGAGATAGGCTCCCTGCTTCAGCTGGTTGACCACTGCCGGATCAGCCACCCCGTTCAGCTGGTCGATACTGCTAAATATGCCGCCAAGGTCTTTGTCGCGATGACTCAGAATGGCCGCCGCCTGCTGAGCATATTTCTCCGCGGCTCCGGGCGCTCCCACCAGGTGCTCAGGGTCGGTCTGCTGCAGATACTGAGCCAAGGCTCCCTGGCTGGCATTATCCAAATCAAGCTTTCCCTGGTTCGCCGCCCCGTTACTGGAGTAGTTCGCGTTGAGCGTCTGCACAATGGTCTGCCGCCCAATATCGAGCGCCGACTCCTGGGTTTCTTTTTGCGCCAACGAAATAGCTACCTGCTTCTGCGCCGACGTTCCGTAGGGTTGAATGCGGCTGTCGTGGATGCCGGCGCGGTCCATCGCCTGGCGAATCCGGTCGGGGTTTGGCGGTTGCTCGAATTGAACGTAGACCAGGGTGCCACCGCGAAAGTCGATCCCCAACTTGATGCCATGCCAGAAAAGGATCGACAGCACCCCCGATACGCTGAAGACCAGGGAAAAGGCGAGGAAATACCACTTCTTCCCCAGCCAATCAACGTTAATGCCACGAAATAGTTCCACTTTGAAAACTCCGCCTTACTCGTATGCGACCACTACCCGATGGAAAGTGCCTCTCCGCGCTGCTTACGCCTCAGGATCGAATCGAAGATGTGGCGCGAGACAAAGACCGCAGTGAAGAGGTTTGCGAACAAACCAAAGCTCAGCGTGACCGCAAAACCTTTGACCGGGCCGGTGCCGAAAAGAAACAGAATGAGTGCCGAAACGATGGTCGTCACGTGCGTATCGAGAATTGTCGTCCATGCATGGGCAAACCCCTGATCGACGGCCGCCGCGGGCGCCTTGCCGGCACGCAATTCTTCCCGGATGCGCTCAAAGATCAGCACGTTTGAATCGACGCCCATGCCGATGGTGAGGATCACCCCGGCAATCCCGGGCAAGGTCAGCGTGGCTTGGGAGTAGCCCATAAAGCCCAGCAGGATCACCAGGTTCAACATCAGGGCCAGATCAGCGTTGATACCGGCTGCGTGATAGTAGATGAGCATGAAGATCATGACCGCCAGCATGCCCACGACCGAAGCCAGCACACCCTTGTGAATGGAATCGGCGCCCAGTGATGGCCCCACTACGCTCTCCTGCAGGTAGTGAATGGAGGCCGGCAGCGCGCCGGTGCGCAGCATCAGGGAGAGATTCTGCGCCTTATCTTTGCCCAGGCCGGTGATCCGGCCTTGATCGCGGATCGCCTGCTGGATGTTGGCTGCTTCCTGGACCCGGTTGTCGAGCACCACGGCCAGCGATTTGCCGATGTTGGTGCTGGTGAACTGATAGAAGCGGTCACCAGCGTTGCGGGTGAGGATAAACGTCGCATCCGGCCGACCATTTTCATCGACTGAGGGCTGCGCATCGCGGAAGTCGTCGCCGGACACGATGGGAATTCTCTGCAGTACGTAGTACTGACCCTGCAATTCCGGCTCGGTGCCACCGTAGGCCATGACGATATCTTCCTGCGGCACCGTCCCCCCCACGCTCTGCGCCGCAGCCTCTTCGGTGGGGAACGGCCCACCCACTACCAGATGGATTTCCAGTCGGGCGGTCGACTGGATGATGTCGCGCACCCGGCTCAGGTCGTCGACGCCGGGCAACTCCACCAGGATCTGGTTGGTGCCCAGGTTGTATTCCTGAATAGTGGGTTCGCGGACTCCCAGGCTATTGATGCGGTCGCCGATGGTGTCGATCGACTGCTGCACTGCCTTTTGCTCGATCGACTGCACCTCAGTCTGCTTCATAGTGAGGGTCCAGCTGTTGTTTGGCTCGGACGCTATGGTGTACTGCGCGCCGTAGCGCGAATCCAGCAGGTTGCGCACGTCACTGGCTTTGTCCGCAGGCGTTCCCTGGATCTCAATGAGCTCCGGCCGCTTGGGATCGGGTTTAAGCACCGAGCGGGCGGGGAAGCCGCCCTGCTGCAGATCCGCCTTGACTCGGGCCGCGGCGTTATCCGTCTCCGCGCTTACCGCTTCATTCACCATCACCTGCAATACCAGGTGGATGCCACCTTTGAGGTCGAGACCAAGGTGGATACGGTCGGCCAACGCCGTCTTCCAGGCAGATAAGCCTATTCCCTTCGGAATGCCGAAGATGCCAAAGACGAACACGAGAAGAACTGCAACGATCAGGAGGGTTTTACGCATGGGAGTCGCAATCAGGTTTTCCGCCGGGCTTACCGTCTGCCCGCGAAATACGGTTATTTAGCTTCCTCTTGGTTAGTGGTCACGGAAGCGATAGCACTCTTGATGACTTCGATCTTGATGCCGTCCGGCGGGACGCGCAACTGCACCGTGTCCTCCTTGATCGAGATGACGGTTCCGCGCATGCCGCCCGTGGTGGTGATGCGATCCCCCGACTTCAGGGCTCCCAACATCTCTTGCCATTGCTTCTGCTTCTTCTGGTTGGGGCGGACGAGCATCATGTAAAAGACGGCAATGATCAGAACGAAGGGGAGAAAGGTCACCAGGCCGGGTGGAATGACTGGAGCCAGTAACAACGGGGTGAAGGTCAACGTACCATCCTCTTATTTTCCTATCCAACCATCTACTACAGCCTATCTGCCCCGGTTTGTCTACTGGATGAAGAGGGTTTGGAGGCTGGAGGGGCAGCTTCCCGGATTCCTGTACGCTGCGCTGGACACAACTGCGCGTGCGGCTTTCATTAAGGAAAGCCGCATAAAGTTTGTCGACGCCACCCACTTCCACAGGAAATCCGGGCTCAGCCCACGCGTTCGGGGCGCCCGCGCACGCAGGCCAGGAGCGCGGGAAGAGTATCCGTCGCAATAGCATTTCGTACGGATCGCATCGTGTCAAGGTAGAAGGCCAGGTTGTGCAGCGTGTTGAGCACTCCGGCGAGGGGTTCCTGGGCCGCCATCAGGTGGCGCAGATAGGCCCGGCTGTAGCGGCCGCAAACCATGCAGCCGCACTGTGGATCGGGCGGTTCGGGATCCTCGGCGAAGCGGCGGTTTTTTATGTTGAGACGTCCCCCCGAGGTGAACAGCAGGCCGTGCCGGGCGGCGCGGGTGGGTATGGTGCAGTCCATCATGTCCACCCCCAGCGCAGCGTATTCCACAATTTCATCGGGATAGCCAACGCCCATCACGTACCTAGGCTTGTCCGCCGGCAGCAGGGGCAGCGTGCTTTCGATGATCTCCCGGGTCAGCGGCCGCGGCTCGCCCACGCTGAGGCCGCCGATGGCGTAGCCGGGGAAATCCATGGCCACCAACTGCTCGGCGCAGTCGCGCCGCAGATCCGGATACATGCCGCCCTGCACGATGCCGAAGAGGGATTGGGTGGCATTCGCGTGCTGGCTAAAGTGCTGCTGGCTGCGCCGGGCCCAGCGCAAGGTTAGCTCCAGGGATTGCTGGGCACGGGCGCGCTCCGCCGGATACTCGGTGCATTCGTCGAAGGCCATGACGATGTCGGCGCCCAGGGCCATTTGCACGTCCATCGAGTGCTCGGGGGAAAAGAAATGGGAAGATCCGTCGAGATGGGAGCGGAATTGCACGCCCTCTTCGCTGATCTTACGCAGTTGATTCAAGCTGAAGACCTGAAAGCCGCCGGAATCGGTAAGCATGGGACGCGGCCAGGCGATGAAGCGGTGCAGCCCACCCAGCCGGCGCACCAGCTCGTGACCCGGTCGCAGGTACAGGTGATAGGTATTGGCGAGAATGATCTGCGCGTCCAGCTCTTCGAGCAGATGTTGAGGGATTGCCTTGACCGAGCCGGCGGTGCCGACCGGCATGAACGCCGGAGTCTGCACCTGCCCATGAGGCAGCGTCATGGTCGCCCGCCTCGCCTGCCCACTGGCGGCTTCTATCTGAAAAGCGAGAGACACAGGAGTGATTCTATCTGCAGGCCAGATAGTGTGAGGCTTCGACTGTACCTTTGTACTTGCAGAGGGACCGACGGGTGCCCCACTGGCCTGATTCTTGCCAAATGGCAAAGACCGTTAAGGTTCGCGGTATCCCACATCTCGCGAAAAACGAGCGAGATGTGGGCCACCCATCGGTCCGTTACGTGGAGAGATCCAAGGTGCAGGGTATTTAAACGCTGGGCCAACCGGGGTCGGCAGTTGCAGGGATTCGCCATACGGCGGAGACGCGATTCTCGCCCTCGTCCGGCAGCAGGGCCAGCAGGTCTACCATGGTTTGGTTGCTTTCCGGGTGCCGAAGCTCAGGCGCAATCTCCGCCAGCGGCGCCAGCACAAAGCGCCGCTGGGCCAGGGCCGGGTGCGGCAGCGAGAGCTCTTCACTCGCGACGATCCAGTCCCCCATCAACAGCAGATCGAGATCCAGCGTGCGCGGACCCCTCAAGGGACCGTGGCTGCGATCGCGCCCCAGCTGGCGTTCAATAGCCAGTAATCCCCGCAATAACGGTACGGGTTCCAATTGCGTCTCCAGCGCCACCACCGCGTTCAAGAAGGCAGGCTGATCGTGATAGCCAACGGGCTCTGTTTCGTACAGCGAAGACAGCCCCACTACCCGACCGAGGCCGCTCAGATAACTGATGGCCGAGGATAGCGCTTCGGTACGGTTGCCTAGATTAGAGCCGAGCGCAATGTAGGCCGTAGGCATGGAAGTGGCCCTTAGGATACAGCTCAGGATTGCCGGTCGCGGTACGATGCCCCTATGCGCATCGCCTTCTTCGGGGGCACCTTCGATCCGCCGCATCGCGGCCACATCGCAATCGCCCGGGCGGCGATTACACGGCTGGGGCTTGACCAGGTGCTGGTCGCGCCGGTCGCCACCCAACCGATTAAGGGCGGCTCTGGCCACTCCAGCTTTGAGGACCGCCTGGCCATGGTCCGGCTGGCCGTGGCAGGGGAGCCGGGGCTCACGGCGAGCGATGTGGACGCTCCTGTGCCCGGCGGCCGGCCGAACTATACGTTTGAGACTCTGCAGCGGTTACGAAAGCTGCTCCAGCCCGCGGATAAACTGTTTTGCCTGCTGGGCGCCGATTCCTTCCTTACGTTGAAGGATTGGCATCGCTGCGCCGAGCTGCTGCTTTTTTGTGATTTTATCGTGGCCGGCAGACCCGGGTTCTCGCTGGAACAGATCAATGGGGCCTTGCCCAAGGGTGTGCAGAACACGGGCGAAGTTCGCGAAGCCGGGTTCACCCGCTTTACGCTTGCGGGGCCTTCGGGTCAGAGCGCTGAGCTGTTTTTGTTGCCGGACCTGGATCAGAATATCTCCGCCACGGAAATTCGCGCCGCCTTGGCTGAAGGCTCAGAGCAGCAAACCGTCCTCGCGCCCGCGGTTGCGGAGTACATTCGTTCCCACGCGCTCTATCGGCCCGAAACCCGGGATACCATAGAGACTGCTGACAAAGTAGGCAAAAGTAAGGAGATTTGACCCCACCGAATGGCAACGACGGAAACGCGCCGCATGGTTTTGGCCGCCGCGGAGGCTTGCGAAGACAAGAAGGCTGAGGATACCCGCATTCTCGAGCTCGACGCCCTGGACTCCGGCTTCACTGACTTCTTTCTGATCTCGAGCGGATCGAACGAACGCCAGACGCAGGCAATCGCCGAAGAGATTGAATTACGCCTCAAACGGGAGTTTCAAACCTACCCCAACTCCGTGGAGGGCCGGCGGCAGGGTGAATGGATTTTGATGGACTATGTGGATTTCGTTGTCCACATTTTTCTCACAGAGAAGCGAACGTACTACGACATTGAGCGGCTAAGGAAGTCCGCGCGCACCATCGACCTGGAGCAGTTGAAGGCCATGCTGGTGGAAAAGACAGCGGCGGCGCGCAGCAAGCCGGCAAAGAAGGCGGGGACTGCCAAAAAGACCGCGAAGAAGGCCGTGGTCAAGAAGGCAATCGTAAAAAAGCTCTCTGCAGGCCGCAAGTCAACGATGAAAAAAGCGGTCAAGCGCTCCAAATAGTGGAACCGGCGCAAAGCGAAGACAGTCGCTCCACTACGGTCCGGTCGAGGGCGGTGACACGCTTGGGCAGTTGCGATCAGGAAAGGCGCACCGCAGGTCCCTCGTCCCTCGGCTAACGCTCGGGATGACAACGCTCGGGATGACAAGTTGGGGGTAGCGTGTCCATTGACTATTTGCTAGCGGAGTTTGAAGGTGTGCTTCCGCCCGCGTTGGTTGCAGGTGGAGTAGAACGGCAGGTCCCTCCACTGCGCTACGCCCCGGTCGAGATAAGGAGTCTCTTGCACAACGGGACTCTTTTGCGCCACTTGATTCAGATACGCATCGGCATGATCACGTAACGGTACTTGAAGTCATCCGCCGGATCTTCCGGGCGCATCTGGCCGGCCGACTGGGCGTCTTTAAATTCCAGCCGGACTTCACCGCTCGATCCAACCGCCCTGAGAAAATCAATCAGATAGGTTGAGTTGAAGCCCACCACGATGGGGTCGAAGCTGTAGGGGGTTTCGATGGTGTCTTCCGACTCGCCGGATTCGGTCGAGGAAGAGGAAATCTTGATCTCGTTCTGTTCCAACCGGATCTTGATGGCGCCAGATCGTTCGTCGGCGAATTGGGCCACTCGCTGGATCGAGCCCATCAATTCTTCGCTGCGGACGACCACGAATTTATTGTTATCCCGAGGCAGCACAGCTTCGTAGTTGGGGAATTGGCCGGTAAGCTTACGCGTCGTGAGCACACGGTGGCCGAGACGGAAAAACAGAGTATGCTCGTCGTCGAAAAAGTCGAGCGACTCTTTTTCGGTATCGGCGAGCAACGACTGTAGCTCAGCCAGCGCCTTACGCGGGATCAAGGTCTTCTTTTCGCCGCTGATATTTTCGAGCGTTTCGCCGGTCTTTTCGATGTGCGCCAGGCGGTGACCATCGGTCGCCACCATAGACAACGACTCCGCCTTCAAAATCAGCAGCGCGCCGTTGAGGGTATAGCGCGATTCCTCGTTGGAAATAGCAAAGATGGTCTTCGAGATCATGCCTTTGATGGAGGCAGCGGCCAACTGCGTCAAGCCAGTCTCAGGAAACTCCGGTACCTGGGGAAAATTGGCGCGCGCCATGCCCACCATCTTGGTGTTGGAGCGGCCGGAACGAATCTGCACCCAGTGATTCTCCATGAGCTTGATGGAGATATCGCCGTCGGGCAACAGCTTGACGTAGTCGAAAAGCTTGCGCGCGGGAATGGTGCAAGCGCCAGGCTTTTTCACTTTCGCCGCGCAGGATGTCCGGATGCTCTGGTCCAGGTCGGTGGCCGTAATAGTGAGGCGGTCGGTGTCGCCCTCTCCCTGCCCGGCCTCGAGGAGAAAATTGGAGAGGATAGGGATCGTCGTCTTCCGCTCGACGACGCTCTGCGTTGCACTTAGCTCACGCAGCAGGTCCTGACGGCTCACGGTAATCTCCATCGTTGCTGCTCCCTGTGCGACCGGTCGCTCCTGCTCAACGCCCGCGCTAAGCATGGCATTTTCCCCCTTGTCGATTTGACTCACTCTACACCACCCCGAAGCCGCATGAGAATCTTAAGCGCGTTGTTTCTGTGGATTCCCGGTGTGAAACCCGGACAACCGAACAGCAAAGATCACGGCTACTATGAAAAGCCTTAAAAATATATTCCTTATTAGTAGTAGTAACCGTTGGCACCGGAAAAGTGGAAAGAAAGCCGAAAACCAAGCGGCTGGCGTGGATAGAGCCCATCCCCGTTTTAGAAAACTGGACACTCGCAAAATGAAAAGCAGGAAGACCGGCGAATATCTTCGAGTTGGGTTCCGACTTCCCCACGGCGTCCACAGTCAGCCCGCTGGAGGCTGTGGAAAGCGGCTGCGGCGAGTGCAAAGTGCGGTTAAATGCAGGCCTGATGCGCGTCGCGAAGAACCCGGCTTTGCACATGGCATCCATTTTGGTGCATCCAGAAAATTTGTTCTCACTCAGGATTGGTCTCATTCAAGATGGCTTTAGGGTGCTTTGACCCAGAGCTCCTGATGACGGTCGTCGGAGAAGGTGAGCCCAGTGACGCGGCCATCAAGACCCTTCTCAAATGTGATGCGTGTACTGCTGCCGCTGGAATAGAAAAAGCGATTGGGAAGCTCAGGCAATAGCTCCGTCTGGTCGCCGGTTCGGTTCCGGGCCATCAACTTGTTGCCTTGACGGAAAACAGTCAACTGGGTCACTCCGGCATCGACATATTCCCCCTGATAGGCGTCATACACGCTCGGATCGACGTGAATCGGGGGAGCGTGGATGGGAATGATCCGCTTCTCAGCATACGGCTTCGTAGTGGCGATATCGGAAAGCCGATGAGAGAGAAACCATTGCGGCAGCTGCGGGTCGGTGTAGGCGCGGTCCCAGGCGTTGTGATGGTAGTTGGCGTACTCCCAGAAGCGCACGTTTCCGCCCGCTGCGGCGATGGCTGCATACATGATCTGTGACTGAGCCGGGGAGACCACGGGATCATCCGCGCCATGAAAGAGCCACACTGGCGTACGGCCGATGGCTTTGACATACTCCGGGACAAGTTCAGGCTGATGCCAGCGTCCGGGGGCGTATGACCAGTAGATGCCTCCGCAGACCGGAGCGATGGCGGCAAAACGGCCCGGATAGGCCTTGGCAACCTCCCACACCCCGTAGCCACCGAGCGACATGCCGGTGAGGTAAAGACGCTGGGGATCGCCATGGAACTCTTTTACTTCGGCGTTTAGAGCAGCCATGGCCATGGCCATGATGTCGGGATCCGTCCAATGATGATGGTTGTAGGGGACCTGCGGCATCACCACCACGAAAGGCCAGCGTTCATAGTGGGAGCGCAGGGCGTTGGGCAGGCCTACCTGGGTTTCGTCGAGGCCGTCGGAACCGCGCTCCCCGGAACCGTGCAGAAACAGGATGACCGGCCACTTTTGTTTGGGGGTCCAGTCCATCGGAAGGTAAACCACATAGTGGTAGACGGTGTCGTTGACAGTAATGGTGCGGTTCAGAAATCCAGTGTCTTGCTGGCGGGCGTAGGCGTGCGGCGCTAACACCGGGACTGCGCCGAGGAGCACGCCGGTGAACAGATAAGCTGCCAAACGAGCCACACGGCGCGGTGAGCCGAAGCGAGACATAGACAACTTGAGCATACCGGGAGCGCCTAAACGAGGAAAGGCGACCGCAGCCGGCGGCGCAACTGGTAAACATTGTTGTCGATGCGGCTAGAGGTGGGCGGAAAAACTGGCTGGCCGAAGGGCACGGCGTCAGCCGTGCCGTAAGGTGGTGTGATCGGAGAGGGCTTCAGTCCATTCTCTTTTGGTCCTGGACCGGGTAGGAAACAATACCTCAGGGGCTGAAGCCCTCAACTATGGCGTTGGTACGGCCCGACTAAAGTCGTGCCCTGATACAAAGCATGAGTCTATCCCACTAAGCTGTGATGCAGCATCTTCGCTATGCGGCTTCCGAGCAAACTCGAAAGGGGTGCCGCTTAGCCGTTGAGCGTCTCCAGGAGCTTGTTGATGGTGCGGTTGAGATCCTTGTCCGCGCGGCGCTGCTCATCGATCTTGGCGATGGAATGCATCACGGTGGTGTGATGCTTGCCGCCGAACTGGCGTCCAATTTCCGGGAGTGAGGCCTCGGTCATTTGCTTGGCCAGATACATGGCGATCTGGCGGGGCACGACCACGGAGCGGGAATTATTTTTCTGCTTCAGCTCCGACACCCGCATGCCGAACTGCTCGGAGACGGCGCGCTGAATCGCTTCAATCGTGATCTTGCGCACCTGGGTATCAATGAACTGCTTGAGGCACAGTTGGGTGGTAGGCAGGGTGAGCTCGGCGCCGTTGAGGCGGCACCATGCCAACAGCCGCACTAACGCCCCCTCGAGTTCGCGCACATTGGTGCGCACGTTGGAGGCGATGAAGAGGGCGACATCTGTGGGCAGCAGAACGTGCTCACTCTCCGCCTTCTTTTGCAGGATGGCGACCTTGGTCTCCAGGTCGGGAGGCTGAATATCGGCGATCAATCCCCATTCAAAGCGGCTGCGCAGGCGGTCTTCGATCTCCGGTAGTTCCTTGGGAGGACGATCGGAGGCGATGACGATCTGCTTCATGCTCTCGTGCAGGGCGTTGAAAGTATGGAAGAACTCTTCCTGGGTGCGCTCCTTTTGCGCCAGGAACTGGATGTCGTCAATGAGCAGCAGATCGACGGAGCGAAACTTGTCGCGGAAGCTGGTCATTTTGTCATAGCGCAGCGAGTTGATCATTTCGTTGGTGAATTTCTCGCTGGAGACATAGCAGACGGAGCATTGCGGCTGGCGCTTCTTAACCTCATGGCCGATGGCATGCATGAGATGGGTCTTGCCCATGCCGACGCCGCCATAGATGAAGAGCGGGTTGTAGGCTTTTGACGGGCGTTCAGCAACCGCCTCAGAGGCAGCGCGGGCGAACTGGTTGCCGTTGCCGATGACGAAAGCGTCAAAAGTGTAGCGCGGGTTAAGCTGCGCGGCCGTGGTCCAGTCGAACTTGGCCTGCTGCGGCGCCGGCATGGGCGCTCCGCGATTGCCTGCGCGCTGGGCGCCGGCGGAGTGGGAAGGGACCGGTGCGAACCCACCATCCTCGCGCACCCTGACGGCGGCTGGATCTTCCTGGGGGATGACAAAGGAGACGTCATCGAACTCCAGGTGGAAAGCGTCAATGGCTTCCTGAATGAGGTCGCCATAGCGGTCGCCTATGTGCTGGAACTCGGGTGTGGGAACCCGCACGAAAAGCATCCGGCCAGTGATGTGACTGAAGCGCGTGGGCTTGAGCCAAGTATCAAAAGATTGCCGGTTGACCTTTTTTTCGAGTGCACCCAAGATCCGTGCCCAAGGATTGGGTACGGCGGGGGCGGTGGCGACAAAAGACATACGCTTCCTTCGTTCAACGCCGACTGCCTGATACCTTCTGCAAAGTGCAAAGGAGCAAGTTCGCACCGATACCAGCTGTGCGTGCTGTTGCTGCTCCTGTGCTTAGGAACTGCTTTGGGGGAATCAAGCCCCTTCGCGAAAGTATCCAGATCGAAAGATCAGGTAGTGTGGACGTGCAGAAAATCAATCTTGATCGGAGCCGATACTAGCACAGTTACAAGGCCGTGCAACGGCTCATTCCGGGCAAAAATTTCTTTCTTCCCGGAGTTGCACCATGCGCAGTGAAAAGCCGGTACTCCCCGGCGCCTCAAGCATCGTCGCGCTTTGCTCTTTGGCCTGAATCCGTTATACTTAAAGCTTGCCTTCAGGCAGAAATTTTGAGTGAGATCAGGAGCGCAGTGTTATGCCCAAGCGCACATTCCAACCGAACCGCCGCCATCGGGCGAAGACACACGGCTTTTTGACGCGCATGAAGACCAAAGCGGGAGCAGCAGTGCTTTCCCGCCGCCGCGCCAAGGGTCGCAAGCGCGTTTCCGTGAGTGCCGGCTACCGCGACTAGCGCAGCTCGGCAGCTGTGACGTAGAGTACGCGCCATACCTAATTCACCCAGAGTCCTTTGGCGTGAGGGAATCCGGGTGATCGGGTGAGGCTTCCAGTGCAAAACGACACTCGGCTGCACAAACACGCAGACTATCAACGCGTGTACCAGCGGAGCCGCAAAAACTTTTCTCGTTCCATGACATATTTTTTCGCCGAGCGGACCTCGACTCCGCCGGTTGGTCCGCGCGTTGGGCTGACTGCCGGGCGCGTTCTGGGTAAGGCCGTGGAGCGCAACCGCATCAAGCGGCGTATGCGCGAAGCGGTCCGGATGAACCTGGCTTTGCTGACGCGAGATGTCGACGTCGTGCTGCATCCCCGGCGAACGGTCCTGACTGCGGAATTCGCCGGCTTGCGGAGCGAAGTATCCAGGATCTTTGCTGTCGTCGAGAATGCTGGGGAGAAGGCCGGGGAGAAGCGGGATGAGCATTCCTGAAGTCTATGGCCGCTGGGTCTCGCCGCTGCTTCACTCCATCAGCGGGGTCTCCGGCGCGTGCCGCTTTCAGCCGACATGCTCTGAATACGCTATGGCCGCTGTGGTCCACCACGGTGTGCTCTGGGGAACAGCACTCGCAGTATGGCGCGTGCTGCGCTGCAACCCTTTCGGCCGGGGAGGATTTGACCCGGTTCCGGGCACCTATCCCTGCCGCCCCGCCCCCGCCCCACCGTCGCTTCCGCACAGATGACCCCCGCCATTTACCATAAGACTGTGGCTCCAGGCTCGTTTGCCGTGGTTTCACGATTACGTGTCCCATCCAGCCTCGGTGAAGAGGGGCTTTTCCTGGTGAAAAGCCCCGTACGAGGTGTTTTCGCGGGGTGCAGCTATCGTGAAACCACGGGTATCCTGGGTGCCCTCAGATCGTCCGATCGACAGGAACTCTCTTTGGCCGAAATACGCAATCCTAATCAGCCGGGTGGCGGTGGGCAGGACTCACGCACTCTTCTCATCTTCTCCATCGTCTTTGTTTTGATTTTCCTTGGCCTGCAATACTTTGGGCCGAAGAAAAAGACGCAACCGGAGACTCCGGCCGAGGTGGCTTCGACTTCTGCGTCCAAGGCGCCGATAACCCCCGCCTCCGCTATGACTGGGAGCGCCGGGAGCGCCCCAGAGGCTAGCGTCCGCCAAGGCGACGGCCGACGCGGTGGTTGCCGCCGCGGAAAGCACCACGGTGGTGGAGAACGAGCTATACCGGATCACTTTTTCCAATCGCGGTGGCCAGGCCGTCTCCTGGATTCTGAAGAAGTACAAAGACGACGCGGGTAAGCCTCTGGACCTGATCAACCCAAAGGCAGCGGCCAAGGTTGGGTATCCGCTCTCGCTGTGGACCTATGATGCCAACCTGCGCAACCAGCTGGTGCAGGCAATGTATGTGCCGTCGGCTACGGGCACATTGAATACTCCCTGCCGCGCTTACTTTTACCTACTCCAATAGCGGCCTCGATGTGAAGAAGGTCTTCACCTTCGATTCCACCTACGTAGTGCACGTGGATGTGACGGCCACCGATCACGGGAATCCGGTCACGGCGATGGTGGCATGGCCCGGCGGCTTCGGCGACCAGGACACGCTGCCGGATTATGCGGCGTCGCAGTTCAATACCATGCAGGGCGGCAAGAACGAGAACCAGGCGAGTGAAGAAGATTGCCGGGGGAGGCACGATACCCGGGCCTTTCGAATGGGCCGGCGTAAGCGACCTGTACTTCGCCGCGATTTTTCTTCCCGACTCGCCGCAGCAAACGTTGCTGGTGGGTCTGCATGATTCGATCGACGTTCCGCGCCATGGCAAGACGGATCAAACAGATGCGGCCCCGGTGCTGGGCGCCGCGATGGGCGCGGCCTCGGGCCACACCAGCTTACGCCTCTTCGCCGGTCCCAAGGTGCTGGACGTGCTGGCCTCGGTGCGCGCCACGGGCGAATGGTGGGCAGCCGGGGCCAAACCTCGAACCGGTAGTGGATTTCGGCTATTCGGGCATCATCGCCAAGCCGTTGTTCCTGGCCCTGCGGTGGGTGCATGAGCATATCGTCTCCAACTGGGGTTGGGCCATCCTGGTGCTCACCCTGGTGATCAATCTGGCCATGCTGCCGACGCGCATCCAGATGATGAAATCCGCGCTGAAGATGCAGCGCATCCAGCCGGAGATGAACGCGATCAAGGAAAAGTTCAAAAAGTACAAGGCTACCGACCCACGGCGCGCGGACATGAACAAGGAGATGTTCGACCTGCAGAAGCGCGAGGGCGTGAATATGTTTGGCGGCTGCCTGCCCATGCTGGTGCAGTGGCCGTTGCTGTTTGCGTTTTACCGCATGCTGCTGCACACCATCGAACTGCGCCAGGCGCCCTGGTTGTGGCTGCACAACCTGGCCGCTCCCGACCCGCTGCATATTTTGCCGGTCTTCTTCATCGTGACCATGTTTCTGGTGCAATATCTGACCCCATCGCCGGGGATGGACCCTACGCAGCAGAAAATGATGGCCTTTACGATGCCCGTCTTTTTCGGTTTCATGACGTGGAATCTGAGTTCGGGGTTGGCGCTTTACTGGGCCTTCGGCAACGTGATCAACGTAATCCAGCAGGCAATCATGAACCGCACCGGCATGGGCAAGCAGATGCGCGACATCGCCGCCAAGCGGGCGGCTAAGAAGAGCGGCGGCGGCGGCCGGCAGATGGTTCGCCGGTAGACGGTTAACCGTGGTTACCTGAAGTAGAGTTCAGTTCCTGCGAGGCTGACTTCCCCGCACGCAAGTGCGATACTAAACCGATGCCGATTGTCGACCACGCGGCTGCAGCTCAAAAGATTGCAGCATTCCTCAAGACTCTTACCACCACCGGCGGCCTGCGATTGAAGTACCGGATCATCGCGGGAGCGGGAGCCCGTGATCCAGACGGCCTAGAAGCGCGCGAGATTTACGTGGAGATGTCCGGGCCGGACGCAGTGCTTCTGACCCAGCGCGGAGGCGAGTTGCTGCGCGCATTGGAACACATCGCGGCCAAGATTGTGCGCCTGGAAGCGGAAGAGCACGACACCATCTCCTTCGACGCCAATTCCTTCAAGGCGCTGCGCGCGCGGGAGCTTAAGCTGTCCGCGGAGACGGCGGCGGAGCGGGTCCGCAGCACATCCCAGCCTTACAGCTTTGCCCCCATGAGTTCGCGGGAGCGCCGCATGCTGCATCTCGCCTTCCGCGATTTTGCCGATCTCGAAACCGAGAGCAGTGGCGAAGGCTTGCGGCGGTTCGTGGTGGTCTATCCCAAGGGTGCGGAGCGTCCTCGTTCCCGGCCACGAACTCCTGAGTTTGGCAACACCGGGGCACGTCCCTCGCGACGCAACTCGCCTGTCTAAAGGATCGTGAGGCTCCATGCAGCCCGATCCCCACGTGGTTTACCAGAACGAGACCATCGTTGCCATCGCGACGCCGCCCGGCCGTGGCAGGCATTGGCATCGTACGGCTTTCGGGGCCTGAGGCGACGCGGATTGCCGAGCCGATGCTGCGCCTGCGCAACCCTCTGACCCACGCGCAAGCCCGCTTTGCGGATCTGCTGGACCTCGACACCCAGGAAAAGTTGGACGAGGCGGTGGTGACATTTTTCGCCGCGCCCCATTCCTATACCGGCGAAGATGTGCTCGAAATTGCCGCGCACGGTTCACCGGTGGTTCTGGAGACGCTGGTCCGTCAGGCACTCGAGGGCGGTGCACGCCTGGCGGCTCCGGGCGAATTTACGCAGCGGGCATTTTTGGGCGGCCGTATCGACCTGACCCAGGCCGAAGCGGTGCACGACCTGATTGAAGCGCAGACGCTCTACCAGGCGCGGGTCGCTGCGCAGCAACTGCATGGATCGCTTTCGCGGCGCATCAAGCCCATCAAAGAAGGGCTGGTCGCGCTGATCGCCCTGCTCGAAGCCGGCATCGATTTTGCTGAAGACGATATAGATGTGCTGCCCTCCGGCGAGATCCTGAGCAGGATCGAGGAGATTTGCGGCCTGCTGCAGCCGGTGGCGGACAGCTTCGCGCGCGGGCGTATTGTGCACGCAGGGTTGATGCTGGCCATTGTGGGGCGGCCGAACGCGGGAAAATCCTCGCTCTTCAACCGCATCGTGCAGCGGGAGCGCGCGATTGTGACGGCGACGCCGGGAACGACGCGCGATCTGGTGACGGAGCGTGTTTCGCTGGGCGGAATCCCGGTTGAGCTGGTGGATACCGCGGGCATGCGTGAGGCGAGCGACGAGGCGGAGCAGATTGGCGTTCGCAAATCGCGCGAGGCATTGGCGGATGCAGACATGGTGCTGCTGGTGCTGGATGCTACGGCGTCACCGGGCCAGGAAGAGTTGGAGCTTTTGGCAACGCTGGCGCAGCGCCGGGCGCTGGTGGTGGTTAACAAGAGCGACTTGGCGCGCCCGCCGGCTGCGATGGAAGAGGCGCTGGGCGGCCTGGGCTTGCCGGTGGTACACACCTCCGCGCTCAGCGGCGAAGGGGTGGCCGAGCTGAAGCAGAAGATGCTGGCGCTGGTAGGCGACCGCACCGTGGAGACGGAGAGCGGAATGCTGACCAGCATGCGCCAATACCAGGCGGTGACGGCGACGCTGGAATCGCTGAGGGCTGCGAGCGCGGCGGCCGGACAAAACATTCCCCATGAGATGGTGCTATTGGATCTGTACGGCGGGCTCCGCCATCTCGACTCGCTCACCGGAGAGACCACCAGCGACGATATCCTGAACCTGATCTTCTCTACCTTCTGTATCGGGAAGTAAAACAAAGTTCCCCAGCGGCATCGACCAGGAACACGATGCGCTCCACCCAGGCCAGTAGGTAGTCTTCGAGAACGCAGCGCAATTGGTAAGAAAGGACCCTTCAGGGCAACTGCAGGTATATTGGCTGGTAACCGCAAGCAAGTGGAACAGCAGCTTTAGGAGATTTCCTGCATGTCGCTCACGATTACAGGTCTCTCGAAGACCTATCCCAACGGGGTCCAGGCGCTCAAGAACATTTCGCTCACCATCGGCAACAATATGTTCGGCTTATTGGGGCCCAACGGCGCCGGCAAGAGCACGCTGATGCGCACCATCGCCACCCTGCAGGAGCCCGACAGCGGGACGATCTTTCTGGATGGGATCGACGTTCTCAAAGAGAAGAATGCAGTGCGCCAGACGCTCGGCTACCTGCCCCAGGAATTCGGTGTTTATCCCAAGCTATCCGCAGTCGACATGCTGTCCCACCTTGCGGTGATGAAAGGAATCACCCAGGCGGGCGAGCGCAAAGAGATGGTCGAAGCGCTGCTGAACCAGACCAACCTCTGGGCCTTTCGCAAGAAGGCGCTCAGCACCTATTCCGGCGGCATGAAGCAGCGCTTTGGCATCGCGCAGGCACTGCTTGGCAAGCCACGCCTGATCATCGTCGACGAGCCCACCGCCGGCCTTGACCCGGCCGAGCGCAATCGCTTTCTGAATCTGCTCTCTTCGATAGGCCGCGACATCACGGTGATCCTCTCCACGCACATCGTCGAAGACGTCCGCGAGCTTTGCCCACGCATGGCCATCATCTCCGCCGGCGAGCTGCTGCTTGAAGGCGCTCCGCAGGAAACGCTTCAGGCTCTGCAGGGCAAAATATGGTCGAAGGTTGTCCTGACCGATGACGAGCTGCGCGCGCTGGAAACGGAACTGCGCGTCATCTCCAGCCATCTGATCGCCGGCCAACACGAGATTCGTGTTTACGCCGACAGCTCTCCAGGCGATGGTTTCCGCCCCGTCGACGCCGGCCTGGAGGATGTCTACTTCCTCAACCTTGCCAACCCGGCCGTACCTCAACCAGTCCACTAAATCCCAAGGAGAATCTGCGCATGGCCCTCTTTTGGGAGTTCTTCCTCTTCGAGCTCAAGTTCCGGCTAAAGAGCTTATCGACCTACGTCTACTTTGTGCTTTGGTTCCTGCTCAGTTTTCTTGCCATAGCGGCGGAAGACTTCATCTCCACTGGCAACGGCAAGCAGCTACTGAATGGCCCATTCTCCAACACCATTCTGTACACCTTCTTCACCCTCTTCGGGACCATTATTATCGCGGCCATCTTCGGCACGTCCGTGCTGCGCGACTTTCAGCGCGACACCTTCCAGCTCATCTTTACCAAGCCCATTACCAAGTTTGCTTATCTCGGAGGCCGCTGGGCAGGATCATTTGTTACCTGCGTCTTTGCCTTCTCCGGAATGGTCTTCGGTGAAATGGCCGGAACGCTTGCCCCGTGGGCGGATCACACCCGCATCGCCAGCGGCCACGCGTGGTGGTACTGGCAACCGTTCCTGTTTATCGTGGTCGTCCAGATCTTCTTTCTGGGCTCGTTATTCTTTATGGTCGCGGCGCTGTCGCGCAAGATTTTCATCGTGTATCTGCAGGGCGTTGCCGTCTTCATGCTCTATCTGATCGCCAATGCGGTCTTCGCTGCCACGCGCTCGCTGGAACACTTCTGGTCCGGCATCCTGGACCCGATTGGCCTGCAGCTAGCCGACGTGCTCGCGCGTTACTGGACAGTGGCCGAGAAAAACAGCTTGCTCTTCTCCTGGTCGCCACACGTAAGCCAAGGCGTGTTTCTCTACAACCGGCTCCTCTGGTTAGCGGTTGGGTTTATCTCCGTGGCAGTCTGCTATCGATTTTTTCCCATGTCAGTGGAAGCGCTTACGGCGAGCGCACAAGGCCGTCGTGCAGCCAAGGCTAAGCGGCAGGAAGCGGCGGAGGCGCAGCCGCGGCGGTCATTGGTGGCAGCGCCGTTGCCACGCGTGCACCAGTACTTCGGTGGCAGGGCGGGATTTGCCCAATTCGTCTCCCTGACGCGGGTGCGTCTTATCAACATCTTGCGCGAGCTGCCATTTTTGGCGATCACTGTTCTGCTGACCGTCTTCGCGCTCATCAACGGCTATTTCGCCGGAAAAATCAACGACCAGAATGTTTACCCTGTCACCTTCCTGATGGTGCAGGCGGTTGAAGGCAATGCGACCCTGTTTCTGTTCATCATTGCCACGCTTTACGCCGGCGAACTGATCTGGCGCGAGCGCGACACGTCCTTCTCAGGCATTCACGACGCGCTTCCCATGGGCGAAACCACTGACTGGCTTTCGAAGTTCGTAGCCCTGGTCGTGGTCGAAGGCATCCTGCTCGCGGTCATTCTTTTATGCGGCGTCATCATGCAGACCGTATCGGGTTATTACCACTACGATCTGCTGCAGTACTTCAAGGAGCTATACGTCATCACCTTCCCGGTGGTGATCGGCTTCACCCTGTTGGCCTTCTTTGTGCAGACCGTCGTCTCCAACAAGTTCATGGGCCATGCGATCGTGATCGGCATCTTTGTGTTAGATCCGATCATGTTCCGCTTCGGCATCGAGAACACGCTGCTTCTGCCCGGCCAGAACACCCCCTACACGTATTCGGACATGAACGGCTACGGCCACTTCGTGCCGGCGCTCTTGTGGTCCCTCGTGTATTGGACGGCGATCTTCGCCGTGCTCGCCTGCTTCTCCATCGCGCTGGCCCGGCGCGGCGCCGAGGACGGTTGGTATCCCCGCCTGATGCAGGCTCGCGAGCGGCTGCCGCGCCTGATACCGGCACTCGTGCTCTTCGCGCTCATCGCTATCGGTAGCGGCTGGTGGTTTTATTACAACGCCCACGTCCGCAACGAATTCCTCACCACCAAGCAGCAGCGGAAAATTCAGGCCAACTACGAGCGCGACTTCAAGCGCTACGAACGTTTTCCGCTACCGAAAGTGATCGCCGTCGACGCCAACGTCGACCTCGATCCCAATCACCGCTCCTTCTCGGGGACCGGCCATTTTGTGCTACAGAACAAGACGCCGCAGCCCATCCAGCAGGTCCACATCACCGACCAGATGCAGTCGCTTTCTAACGTGCAATTTGACCGCCCCTTCCATCTCGTGAGCAGGGCTCCGCGCGATCTTTACTCGATCTATCAACTGGAAACGCCTCTCGCGCCCGGCGACAAGCTGAACCTGACCTTCAAGGTCGGCTACCAAACCCACGGCTTCCGCGACGGCAACGAGCGGCCGGAGCTGGCCTACAACGGCATGTTCTTCGACTCCAGCTACTTCCCTTACATCGGCTACAACTCCGGCATTGAATTGGATGACCCGCGCCGCCGCCGCGAAGAAAAGCTGGGCCCGCTCACTGATCTGCCCCCGCGCGGCGACCCCTGGGGGAGCGTCACGAATCTCTTTACGACGGACTCCGACTGGATCAGTTATCACACGGTGGTCAGCACGCCGGACGACCAGATTGCCTTCGCACCCGGTTACCTGCAGCGCGATTGGCATCAAAACGGCCGCCACTACTATGCCTACGACATGGGTGAGGTGAAGATTCTCGACTTCTACGCTTACGTCTCAGGCCGCTACGACGTTAAGCGCGAGAACTACAAGGGCGTCAATATCGAGATCTATCACGCACCACAACACGGCTTCGATGTCGATGACATGATTGAAGGGGTCAAGGGCGGTCTCGACTACTACCAGGCAAACTACAGCCCGTACCAGTTCAAGCAGTTCCGTATCCTTGAATTTCCGCGCTATCGGCAGTTTGCGCAGTCCTTCCCCAATACCAGTCCCTTCACCGAAACGTTCTGGATCACGCGCGTCCTCGATCCTAATAAGGATATTGACTTTACTTACTTCGTCACCGCACACGAGCTTGCCCACCAGTGGTGGGCGCATCAGTTGATTGGAGGCCATGTAGCAGGGTCAAACATGATGTCGGAGGGGCTGGCCGAGTACTCCGCCTTGCGGGTCGCACAGAAGAAGTACGGCGACGCCCAGATGCATAAGTTCCTGGCCCACGAACTCGACGGTTACCTGCGCGGACGCTCCAACGAAACACGGAAGGAGCCGCCGCTCGGCCAGGTACAGCGCGAGGCATACGTCTGGTACCAGAAGGGCAGCCTTGTGTTTTACGCGCTCTCTGATTACATCGGGGAAGCCAAGCTCAACCTCGCCCTGCACAACTTCCTGATGCAATACCGTTATGCCAATGCCACTGATGCGCAGTCCGGGCCCTACCCCGACACGCGCCTGCTGGAAGACGCTCTCCGCGCGCAAACCCCCTCCGATCTTCAGTACTTTCTTAACGACAGCTTCGAGAAGATCGCACTCTATGACAACAAGGCTGTCGAAGCGGGTTCGCAGAAGATGCCCGATGGCACCTACAAGGTGACACTCACCGTCGAGGGCAGGAAGGTTTATGCCGATGGCAACGGAGTTGAGTCGCCTGCGCCACTCCACGATTTGATCGACGTAGGTGTTTTCAGCGGCAAGAAGGACGAGGAAAAGCCGCTCGCCGTGCGCAAGGAATGGATCACTGGAGCGCGTCAGACCTTCGAGTTCATTGTGAAGGAGCAGCCCACGCGTGCCGGAATTGATCCCTATAACAAGCTCATTGACCGCAACGGGGATGACAACACCATGGATATCACGAACAGGTGATAGGAGGAACAATGCGGATGCATAACCCAGCGCACCCTGGAGAAATTTTGCGGGAGCACATAGGAGAGATGCCGGTGAGCAAGCTCGCGGCTCATTTGGGCGTGTCCCGTGTTACGCTCTCCCGGCTCTTGAATGGTAACTCCGGCGTTTCCGCGGAAATGGCGCTCAAACTGTCTGAAGCCTTGGGGACTTCACCTGAGCTATGGCTGAACATGCAAACTCAGTTTGATCTATGGCAGGTCTCCCGGCGCAAACGCAAGAGGGTTGCACCTCTGGCGGCAGCCTAAGGCACCTCTACGAGTGAGTGCGATATCTGCGGCATAAGTTTCGAAAATTATTCCTGCTCCGCCTCCGGATTCTTTGCCCCTGGCCGGAGCTGACGAAATAGCCAGATCCTGGCCAACGCCCAATCCCGCTTAACGGATCGCGGCGCAATCTGCAGCAAGGCGCCAATCTGCTCCACCGAAAGCCCTCCAAAGTAGCGCAACTCCACTACGCGCGCCTGTCGGGGGTTTTCCTTCTCCAGCTTTTTGAGTGCCTCGTCCAAATGTTCTACTTCGTCGAGCTGCTGGGCGGAGATGGCAAGCTCATCCTGCATTTCCACGCGCTGCAATCCCCCGCCTCTTTGTTCCGCGTTATGCGCCCGCGCATAATCGACCAGTACCCGCCGCATCACGTTCGCCGCCAACCCGATGAAATGCGCGCGACTGTTCCAATCGATGTCCTCGCCTACCAACTTCAGATAGGCTTCATTGATCAATGCCGTTGCTTGCAAGGTATGGTCCGGGCGCTCCCGCCGCATGTACCCTTTGGCCAGACGATGCAGTTCTGCATAAACCAACGGCAGCAGACTCTCCGCTGCTTGCGCGTCTCCTGCATGCATCGCCTTGAGGAGTTGTGTCACCTGTCCGTTGTCGTTATCCATCGCTGCCTCCAGCAGACCCTATGGTATATTCTGGCCATCGCGAGAGGGCTTGTTGGACACCTGGCTGGATACTCACTATGGCCGATCTGGGGCAATCCGCCGAGCAACTATTTGCAGAAGCCCTCGAATTGCAGCCGGAGCAGAGGGCCGCCTTTCTTGATCAAGCATGCCGGGGAGCACCTGAGCTTCGTCGCCTGGTCGAGGAACTGCTTCGCGACAACCAACTCGCCGGAAGCTTTCTCGCTGAGCCCATCCTTACCCCCGACGGCGGGGCTACCGTATCCGTTACTCAATCGACTGCAAGCCGCCACCTGAGCGCGGGGACGAAACTAGGCCGCTACTCGATTATCGAGCCCCTAGGGGCGGGTGGAATGGGTGTGGTGTATCGAGCGCGCGATGAAAAGCTGGAGCGCGTGGTCGCGATCAAGCTTCTTGCACCGGGGGTGTTCACGGGTGATGAGGCACGGCGCCGTTTTCACAAGGAAGCTCTCGCCCTGGCGAAGCTGAGCCACGCTCACATCGCGGCCGTTTACGACGTTGGCGAGCAGGATGGCGTCGACTACATCGTGATGGAGTGCGTGCCGGGCGAATCGCTGGCGGCGAAAATCAAGGCTGGCCCCCTGACGGTAAAAGATGCGACCTCGACCATCTTGCAAATTGCAGAGGCGCTGGAAGAGGCCCACGAACAAGGCGTGATCCACCGTGACCTGAAGCCGGCCAACGTGATGGTCACGCCGAAGGGACAAGCGAAGGTTCTCGACTTTGGCTTGGCCAAGCTGCTCGCAGTGGCAAGAGACCCCACGGTATCGGTTACGGAGACGCGCGGACTCATCGGCACTCCGCTCTACATGTCGCCCGAGCAAGCGCAAGAACAGAATCTCGACGCGCGAACGGATCTGTGGAACCTGGGCGTAATTTATTACGAATTGCTTACCGGCCGCGCACCATTCCGCGCTGACAGCAGCATTGCTGTTCTACGCGCGATCACTGACGAAGCGCCCGTGCCGCTCCGCCAGCTACGGCCGGATGTTCCGCCACTTTGCGAACAGATCGTTTCGCACGCGCTCGAGAAGAATCCGGACCGCCGCTACCAGTCAGCTACGGAGATCATTCGCGACACGTCGGAGCTTCTATCCGGGCTCAGCACCACGTCTCTGGATCAGGAAAAGCCGGCGAACGAACAAATCGCCTTCTATTCGTCGCAGTCGCAGTTCCTTTCTTCTGGCGATCACGGCGGGCCTCTGGTTTTACTATCGCTCATCCCGCAAGCATTGGGCGCGCGAAGAAGCAATTCCGCAAGCCAAGAGCCTGCTCGCCCAAAACAAACCGCTCGCGGCCTTTCCTCTTCTCGGCAAGGCCGCGGAATATCTGCCGTCGGATCCACAGCTCAAGCAAATCACCGACGAAAACTCTACCCTCACCTCGATCACCTCGTCGCCCTCCGGGGCAACGATTCAGATTCAGGATTACCTCGCGCCGGATGCTCCTTGGCACAGTCTCGGTACGACGCCCCTGGCAAATCTCCGCATTCCGAAGGGATATTTTCGCTGGAAAATTTCGCGGCCCGGTAGCGGCGAAATAATAGTCGCGCCACCCACCGAAACCAAAATGGATTTCTCACTTGGCGCGTCACAAAAAGCACCCAGCGGGATGGTGCGGGCCGACAGGCGGCACGGCGGATGGTTCCTCGACTTCGTCGGTTTTTATGGCGCCTATAAACTGCCCCTTTTTACGTCGATCGGTACGAGGTTACGAATCGCGAATACCAGAAGTTCGTCGATAGCGGGGGTTACGAAAAACAAGAGTACTGGACGGAGAAATTTACGCAGAGTGGCCATGAACTTTCGTGGGCCGACGCCATGGCGCAACTTAGGGATACGACGGGCCGTGCGGGGCCATCGACCTGGGTCGCCGGTCACTATCCCCAGGGGCAGGCCGACTTTCCCGTTGCCGGCGTGAGTTGGTTCGAGGCTTCTGCCTACGCTGCGTTTGCAGGAAAGAGTCTTCCCGTGCTGGCACAGTGGCTCCAGGCAGACCCGCCCGCCCTCGCACCCATGCCGTGCAGGCCAGCAACATTACCAGTAACGCCCTCGCACCCGTTGGCAAATACCAGGGACTCGGCCCGTACGGAACCTACGACATGACCGGCAACGTCCGTGAGTGGGTAACCAATGCCGCAGGCGGAGATCTACGCTTCATTCTGGGCGGTTCATGGAAATCGCAGTCTTACTTGTCCACGACCCCCGAAGCGCTGTCGCCATTTGATCGTTCGGAGACGAACGGATTCCGATGTGTGCGGAACATCGAGGCCTTGCCGGCAGAGGCCTTAAATCCGGTCAAGCCCATGGTTCGCGATTTTGCGAAATTCAAGCCTGTGCCCGACGAGGTATTTAACGCCTACAAAATTCTTTATGCGTATCCGCATTCTCCGCTGAACGCACAATCGGACGGGGTCGTCGAGGAGACGGCCGACTGGCGCGAGGAAAAGGTCACATTCGACGCCGCCTATGATGGTCAGCGGATGTCTGCATATTTGTTCCTGCCGAAGCATGTGCGCCCACCGTATCAAACCGTACTGTTCTTCCCCAGCGCACGGGTGGCGGCCCTTCGCGACAGCCGGAAACTGGGGGATCTCAAGTTTTTTGATTACGTCATTCAAAGCGGCCGCGCCGTGATGTATCCGGTCTATTAGGACACGTACGAGCGCAAAGTGAACTTCTATCTTCCCCAGGGCCTGGTGAGTAGCGAGCTCAACATGGACCACTACAAGGACGCTGCGCGCTCGCTCGATTACCTTGCTACCCGTTCGGATATCGACAGCAACAAACTAGCGTACCTGGGGGTCAGCATGGGCTCGGCAAAGGGGGTCATCATTTCGACCCTGCTGCAGGATCGTCTCAAGACTTCTATTTTTCTCGACGGCGGATACTTCCTTTTTCCGCCTACGCCCGGCAATGACCAGGCTGACTTTGCGCCCCGGCTGAAATTTCCGGTGCTCATGGTAAATGGGCGTTACGACTACAGCTTCTCTCTCGACAGGGCGCAGAATCCGCTGTTCGCCATGCTGGGCACGCCCGCTGGAGACAAGCGTCACGTGGTTCTCGAAACGCCGCACGATGTCACGGAGCAGCGTCCCCAGTTGGTGAAAGCAGTGCTCGACTGGCTCGATCATTACCTGGGGCGGGTGAAGGAGTAAGCGGATGACGGCCCGTCGTGAGACGAGCCGTCTGGGCTCCGCTGCCGAGGGCTCTAGCGTGTTGTTTCCAACAAAGCTAGTTCCACGTTGGTGGTTGGGGTTTTCTCCGCGGCGATCTGCGCCCGGCCTTCTGCCTTCGACTTGGCGAAATGAAGCTCACGGCTTCTTCCCGCGACCGTGATTTCGCTCAGGAAGTATTGGTTGCCGTATTTATGGAAGGTGGCATAGCCGGTCTTTGCGACGTGGCGGTTGTCCTCTACCCTGGTCATGGTCAGTGCAGAGTCCGAATTCCCCCTGATAAGCAGAACATCAGGGCTATCTATGCGTACGGAGTAGACGCCAGGGGCGAAGCGGTGTCCGGATGCAGTCTCGAAAGCAAACGGCACGTTTATCTTGGCGACCATTCCTACATCTTGACCGTGCAAAGCTGGCGACAAGGGAGCGACAGCAAGGACGGCGGCGAAAAGACCTGCGCGGAACTTCGAAATCGAAAGTGTGCTCATGGCGGTTCTCCTTGGAGGGCGTCTCATTGATCGCCTTCACTCACTAAGGCGCAACCGCCCCGGCAAAGGGGCCACGAGTTTCACAATTATTTTTTCGCAGCCTTCGAATCCCGAAAACCGGCATAGGTTCACCCGGCTGTCTCCCGGGTCCGGAACACGGATAGATGGTACGGGCCTACAGGATTTGTTTTAACAAACCCGGAGTATTGTTGTTTTCTAGCGACCATTCCCTCGGGGCAGCATCGTTAACTATGATTTCGCAGGCCCTGAGGCCGTATTCCTTTTTCCCTGGGCATTTGACTGCCAAGGAAGCCATCCATGCCTAGCCACTTTTTGGAGAACCTGATTCATGCCTTTGCCCGCAGATGAAAAGATTGTCGCTTTAAGTCAAGAACTGCTACAGAAATTCGACCAGTTATTCGGGATACATCCCGGCTTTCGGCCAGTGCACGCGAAAGGAATTATGCTGCAGGGAACCTTCACGCCCACGCCTGAAGCGGCCGGGCTCAGCAAGGCTCCTCACTTGAGCCAGCCATCTACGCCAGCCACCGTTCGTTTTTCGAATTCGACGGGCATTCCGGTGATCCCAGACAATGACCCCAATGCCGATCCCCGCGGCTGTGCCATCCGTTTTCATCTCGCCGAGCGTGTCCACACCGACATCATTGCCCATTCGACGAATGCGTTTCCCGTCCCAGAACGGGCCAGGACTTTCTGGAATTCCTGAGCGCGATTGCCGCCAGCGATCTGTCGCACTTCCCGGCTCGCCTCTGGAAAAATACCTTGGCACGCATCCCGCAGCACTCGCCTTCGTGCAGGCCCCTAAGCCGCCGGCTTCGAGTTTCGCGCGTGAATCGTACTTCGGTCTGACTGCGATGCGATTCATCAATAAAGATGGTGGCAGCCGTCACGGACGTTACCGCATTCTCCCCGAAGCCGGTAACGATCATCTGGATGCGGCGGCGGCCGCGGCCAAGGGACCAAATTACCTCTTCGAGGAGATTGAGGCCCGGATCGCAGAGGAGCCAGTCAAGCTTCGAAGGTGGTTGCTCAATTGGCCGAGGAAGGGGATCCGGTGTCCGATGCGACGATCCAATGGCCGGACAATCGCAAGCTGCTTGCGTTGGGGCAGCTGGTGTTCACTGAGCTCGTCGCCAACGAAGCTCATGAGCAGAAGTACATTATCTTCGACCCGATTCCCCGTGTGGAGGGCATCGATCCATCCGAGGATCCCCTGCTGGAACTGCGTGCCGCCGTGTATCTTCTGAGTGGCCGTCGCCGGCGGGCGGCCCCCGAATAAACGTCGTACCTGGCAAAATAAATCGAACCGAACGCCGCACTGTTTCAGTAACTGGCTTTGGGGGGGGGAAGTGGCCTCTTGATGAAAAGGCCCAGCGAGCTACGGGGTATCGACCTGTCAGTGCGCTGGATGCAGATTGCGGCAGATGTCCGATACGCTTTACGTCAATTTGCCAAGGCGCCGGGGTTTACAACGACGGCGATTCTTACCCTGGCCCTTGGCATCGGCGCCACCACAGCGATTTTTACCCTGGTCTATGCGGTTCTGTTGAAGGCGCTGCCGGTGGTGAACCCGGAAGATTTGTACCGCGTGGGCAACGAGGAGAATTGCTGCGTCACCGGTGGTATGCAGGACAATTGGTCGGTCTTCTCCTACGAGCTGTACAAGCAGTTTCGCGACTCAAGCCAGCGGTTTCGAGGAACTGGCCGCCTTTCAAGCCGGACAAACACTGATCGGCGTGCGCCGCAATGGCAGTAACAAGCCATCCCGAGTCGTACAAGAGCGAGTTTGTTTCCGGCAATTACTTTCCAGACCTTCGGCATTCTTCCTTACATGGGGCGGACGATTACGCCGAACGACGACCGGAAGGGTGCTCCCGCCGTGGCCATGATGAGCTTCAGGACCTGGCAGGAGAAATTTGGCAAGGACCGTCCGTAGTGGGAGCGGGGTTCGTGATGAACGGGCAGCCCTTCACGGTGATAGGGATTACGCCGCCGGGGTTTTTCGGCGATCGCGTACAAAGCACTCCACAGTCCTTCTACCTTCCGTTGCACGACCCAGCCGCTGATTTCGCCCAACGGGCGCACTGCTGGACGAGCCCTCACTCAATTGGCTGGATCTGATCGGCCGCATTCGTCCAGGCGCAGATCAAACCGCCACGGAAGCGCAGATGCAGGTGCAGTTGCGGCAATTTCTGTTGAGCCCGTTGAGCAAAGTAGAGGAGCGCGACAAGCCCCTGGTGGCCAAGCAGATGCTGCACTTCTCTCATGGAGGCAACGGAGTGCAAATGATGAGAGACCAGTATCAGCAAGGGCTTGCACCTGCTGATGTGGGTTTCTGGATTCGTATCTGCTGATCGCCTGCGCCAATCTTGCCAACCTGATGCTGGTGCGGTCCGCTAATCGACAGCAGCAGACCTCGGTGCGGTCGGCACTGGGGGCACCGCGCATGACATTGGTCCGGCAAACTCTGACCGAAAGCATCGTGCTGGAGTGTACTGGGCGGAATCGCGGGGATAATAGTAGCGTTCGCGGGGACGCGAGTGATTCTGTATCTCGCTTTCCAGCATGACCCGGTGCCTATTCAGGCGACTCCATCGCTTCCAGTGCTCGGCCTTTGCCCTTGCGGTTTCATTGCTGACGGGGATTCTTTTCGGAGTTGCTCCGGCGTGGTTGACGGTCAAGTCGAATCCGGTGGATGCCTTGCGCGGTGCTGTTCGCTCCACTGCGAATCATGGTGGGTGGGCACAGAAATCCCTGGTAGTCGTCCAGGCGGCCCTCTCCGTGGTGCTGCTTTGCGCCGCGGGATTACTCCGCGGAGCCTGAGCAACCTGCAGCGCCAGGATTTCGGCTTTGTGACCACGAATCGCTTCATCGCCCCACTCGATCCACAGATGGCAGGCTACACTCCTGGCCAGCTGGAAGCGCTTTACCGGCAACTACACACCAACCTGGCGCAAATTCCGGGGATGAAGCAGGTGAGTTTCTCTCTGTACAGCCCAATGGAGGGAGATAACTGGGGCGAAGGCGTCTTCATCGAAGGGGAACCACCCCCGGCAGTGGGGACGCGCGATCATGGAGCCTCATGGTTACGGGTGGCCCCTCATTATTTCGATGCCATCGGGACCAAGATTGTCGAAGGCCGCGCCAATGAACGAGCAGGACACGCCGGGCCACACGCAACATCGCCGTTGTGAACCGGTTCTTTGCGAAGAAATATTTCAAGGACGGCCACGCCATCGGCAAACACTTCAGCGATGAGGTGAAGCACCCTGGGTATTTTGAAATCGTTGGGGTCACCGAAGACACGAACTACTGGGGACCATCAGAGAAGATGCGCCCGATGTATTTTCTGGCCCAAGGGCAGAGGGTTCATAGCGACGATCCGCGGTATGAGAAATTTCAGGACGGATCGCAATACCTCAACGCGATCGAGATGGAAACCGCGGGTAACGTGCCTGGACTTGAGATGCAGGTGCGGCATGCAATCTCGCAGATCAATCCCGATCTTGCAGTCATCGATTTCGAAAGCTTTGAGCGAACAGGTAAAAGCTAATTTCTCGCAGCAGGGGATGATTGCCAAGTTGACCTCCTTCTTCGGTGTCCTGGCACTGGCTCTGGCCTCGATCGGACTTTATGGGGTGACCGCATACTCGGTGGAACGCCGGACGAGCGAGATTGGTATTCGCATGGCGCTTGGGCGCCGATCGCTTGAGTGTGCTGCGGCTGGTGCTGCGTGGTGCTTTCCTGCAAGTCGGCATTGTTCTGGCGGTTGGGATTCCGGTGGCAATTCTGGGGGGGCACGCGATGGCGAGCCAGTTGTTTGGGGTCAAAGCCCTATGATCCTGTTATTTTGTCGATTACGTTGGTGGTGCTGTGTACGGCGGCTTTTCTGCCGCACTTGTTTCCTGCACGCATAGCTGCCGGGTTGGAACCTATGCGGGCGCTGAGAACCGAGTAAGAGCGGCTGAAAACCCAATTCTCTTTCACACGACAAGCTCCGGGGTGAGGGGATGATCCTTCAGTGGCTTCTAAAGCCTTCATCAGTGGCGTCGGATAGGCTCGACTAAAAGCTTGTGGAAAAAGTCGAGAGGGGATGAAACGAGTCAGTCAGCTTCGTGCCGTAAACGACAAAAAGAGAATTGGGATTTAAAGATCTATGTGAGAGCTTCCAGTCTCCAAATTGAGTCCCGAAGGGACGACTTAGAGTAGCCCAGGAGATTTATCCTGGGTGCACAATTTCCAACGAGGCCAGTCCAGCAGGGACGACTGAGTTGCCAACTGCTAACCCAGGACTAACGTCCTGGGCTACTCTCAGCCAGAGCTGTCCAAATTAGCGGAGCAACGGCCTTCTAGACCTCGTATTTTGATGAATAAGTTGAAGCGCCCGTGGGCAACCGAGATCGAGTTGGTTGCTGCAGTGGCAACTCTGTCCATCCACCTCCACCCATTCCGAGGTGAGCCGCCGCCCTCAAATTTGTCATCCCGACCGGAGCGTTAGCGCAGGGGAGGGACCTGCAGTTTTACTTTCGGCACAAGCCAATGTGCATGGGCGAATCGCCTCCGGGTTCCGCTTGTTCATCAACGCAAACTGCAGCGGAGGAGTCCAAACTAAATTTTCCCCCTCGCGCTACCCTGGATTTCCTATCCAGGAAATCCATATACGCTCGCGTCGGGATGACAAATTTGAGGGCGGCGGCTCACCTCGGCATGGGTGGAGGTGGATGGACAGAGTCGAAAAAGCTAATTTGGATAAGACTGACTCCCCCCCCCCCCCCCCCCCCCCCCCCCCCCCCCCCCCCCCCCCCCCCCCCCCCCCCCCCCCCCCCCCCCCCCCCCCCCCCCCCCCCCCCCCCCCCCCCCCCCCCCCCACAAAAAAAAAAAAAAAAAAAAAAAAAAAAAAAAAAAAAAACCTCTTCAGGCCCACGCGAGCACGATTATTGCTCCGGCTGCATGGATCGACCCCCTGCTGCCTTAGCCAACGTAATGGTCTGGCCCAGAATATGAGGCCACGCCAGCGAGGCATCAACAAAGACCACGCTCAACTTGTCGATGGGAGCCACCTTTGCGACGCTTGACCCATGGAGAGTGCACGGAAATAGCAAATCCACGACAAGCCGGTGGCCAGGCCTGAAGCGATTAAGAACAGCCAACTGCGGCGGCCAACGTGCACAAGGCCGTCATGGCTGCCAAGGCTAAAAGCGATCGTCCAGGCGAAGATTAAAACCACAGACGTGCGAATGGCGGTGGCCAGGTTGGGATCGACATGTTCGACGCCGACCTTGGCGAGCAAAGCGGTCGCCGCTGCGAAAAGAGCCGAGAGGACGGCCCATACAAGCCAATTCATAAAAGCGCCTTTGAGGGTAGTTTACTTCGCGATTGTCTAGGCCTTCGCCCAGGAGTCTCTATTAATTCGCGCCGAGGTGTACGTATGGCCACTTACCTTGCCCTAATGCGTTGGACAAAAGAAGGTATCGAAAGAATCAAGGAGCAGCCCATCCCGCTTGGACGCTGCCAGGAAAGCCATCGAGCCCGCCGGCGCAAAGCTAGTGAGCTTCTACATGTTGATGGGTCAATACGACATGGCGGCGGTCATCGAGGCTCCCGACGACGCGACTTACGCCCGCGTGAGCCTTTCTCTTGCATCGAAAGGCGGTATTCGCATGGAAACCCTCCGCGCCTTTACCGAGGACGAATACCGAAAGATCATTCCAACCCATTTCCTAATCTCTCAAGCATTGAGTTACTGTTGTCATGTGCCCGACCCTCCGCCCCGCACGCGTGCTCGTGGTGCTGTTTCCGCCCATGCGGGGGCCGGGGGTACGGCAATCCTGCTTTTGCTTCGCCGCAATTTCTGATAGGACTACTGCATGAGTTCGGATGCAACGCTTGCAAAAGCCGGCTACCTTTCCACTCTGCGGCGGTGGCTTTTGGGACCGGCCTTCGCCACTACGGCGTTGTTTCTGCTGTTTGGCAAAGGCTGGCTCGCCGATCTATCCAATCCGCTGTGGTTCGCCCTGATGCTGGTTTGGCTCTTTCCGTCATCATGGGCTCGGCCTTCGCCGTGGTGCACCACGCGGAGAGTCTCGCGGTGAGACTCGGAGGGCGGTTGGGAACGTTGGTCCTAACGCTCTCCGTCATTGGATCGAAGTGACGACGATTTCCGCGGTCATGCTCACCGGCAGGGCAACCCGCGTTGGCTCGCGACACGATGTTCGGCATCGTGATGATCGTGCTCAACGGCATGGTTGGGCTCGCATTGCTGCTGGGCGGCTTACGCCATCACGAGCAGGAATACAACCTGCAGGGGGCGAACGCCTTTTTGTCCCTGATCGTGCCCTTGACGGTGCTTTACCTGGTGCTGCCGAACTTCACCAGCGCTTCTGCGGGCCCTACGCTGTCGGTGTTTCAATCCGTCTTTCTCGCTATCATCTCGATCGGGATCTATAGTCTCTTTCTGATCATCCAGAACTGGAGACACCGCGAATACTTCGTGAAACCGGCCAAAGTTATTGAGCGCCAGGGTGAGGGGAGCGCTGCAGGACACGCAGCGGATATCGAAACCAACTCAATTACGTATCATGCCCTGTTTCTGGTGATGTATTTGCTGCCTGTTGTGGTGCTGGCGGAGGAGATTGCCCTGCCTATCGATCACGGCATTGCAGATATCCATGCGCCGCTTGCGTTGGGTGGTTTTCTGGTTTCTACGTGACTAATCTTGTCTCCCGAGTCACTCAGCGCCACGCGCGCTGCGCTGGCCAACGATCTAGGCAAGCTTCATCAACATTCTGTTGGGTTCCGTGCTGCACATCGATCGGGCTGACTATCCCCGCGGTGCTGACCATCGGCTTGGTGACCGGTAAGACCATCGTCCTGGGGCTCGATCCGGCAGATTCGCTCTTGCTGGTTTTAACTTTGGCGGTTTGCGCTCTCACCTTCACCAGCAATCGCACCAACGTTCTCTTGGGGGCGGTGCACCTATTGTTATTTTTCGCTTATCTGATGCTGATCTTTGAGCACTAGGAAGCGGGGCACCCTCTTGATTTTATTAGAGGGCAGCGCTAACTTGTTTGAGTATTTTTCGTCAAAACTCCCCAGAACAAAATCGTCATCCTGAGCGGAGCGCCTCACAGATTAATCGCGGTACAGAGCGCTTGGGTTGCGCGGAGTCGAACGACCCCGGCAGCGCTTATCTTGATATTATCGGTTCTCCTTTTCGACCATTGAAGCCCGCAGAAGTTAGCACTTATAGGGGCCGCCACCGGCCTTCGACCGGGGGATAACGATGGGGATGACACGCGATGAAGATGTATTTGCGCGAAAAACGCGGTGGGCTGCTACATGAGCGTTTTCATACCCACAGCCTCAGGCCTTCCACACACCTGGTACAGGAGGATATCTCGAAGCAGACGCTTTTGTTCCGTTAGTCCTTGAACAGAAGAGAGGAATCGCTGCAGTCCTTCCCACTTGGCCGCGCCTTCCAGTGGCGACGAGCCTTTCTCCGTGTGCTTTTTGCCGGGCATCGTGCCACCTGGCCTGCAATCTGGGCCGCGCTCTCTGTCTTATCCAGTACCGTAATATGCGAAAATCCGGCGCTCCGGATCAATCGTTCATTCTCTCCAGGTGGACTGAATATGTAGAACCCGATCGAGCTCCAGGGTAGCGTAATTTCATGATGCCAGTAGATGAGCCCTCCGATGACCAGCGCGTCGCTAAAGAGCATCCGTCGATATGCCAGGCTTTAGCACCCGGTACATTTCGCAGAAGAGAGAGGGCCTTGCAGGAATGTCGCACGGTACCGCATCATTGGCGAAGATCGCGTCAAACGTCGCGTCTGCAAAGGGCAGCGCTTCAGAAACGTCGCATCTTTCAAAGCGCACCTTTTGCTCCATACCAGCGCTTGAGGCTAACTGGTTCGCTGTACGAATCCCCCAGATCATTGATATCCACACCAAGAATATGACAGCCATATTCCTGCGCGATATGTCCGGCGTAAGCGCCGGATCCGCAGCCGATTTCCAATACAGACGAATCGCTGGTGAGTGCAAGCGATCGTGGAATCTCTTCGGACTCCTCGGTAGTGACCCAGCTTGTCTGGCCGAAATCTTCTTCGTATGTCTCGATTCTTCTTATAGACATCTGCATCGTAGTTTCCGTAAGCGCCGTCATAGAGTTCGACATGGTCGGGCATACCGTGCTCCTGCGCCAGCGCTGGGGATTGGAGCTAGCGTGGCTGGTGGATAAATCGAGTGACCCATTATGCCGAGGCCGTGGTTACTCCGCAAGCCCCGAGGCTGCGTTATCGAAACCCGCTCAAAAAACGACAGCGGAAAATGTTCTAACCTCCGGGTGTCTTCAAGAGTCTGCGTGAGACTTTACTTAAGAACTCAGTCCCGCAATAGTCGCCAATCAGGCCAGCAACTTTTTTAAGTGAGGGGCGGTTCGGCTTGCGGACGCTTGGGATACCTCCGCAGGCGTTCCGGATGCAACCACAAATCCGCCCTCGTCGCCGGCGCCCGGGCCGATATCGATGACCCAGTCGCTGGCGCGACGACGCGCATGTCATGCTCCACCACGATGACCGTATTGCCCGCATCGACGAGTCCCTGGAGCTGCGCCATCAGCCGGTCGACGTCGGCGGGATGCAGGCCCGTGGTCGGCTCGTCGAGGATATAGAGCGTGTCGCCGCGCTGAGCGCGCTGCAATTCGGTCGCGAGCTTGATGCGCTGCGCCTCGCCGCCGGACAGTTCCGTGGCGGGCTGGCCGAGCCGCAGATAGCCCAGGCCGATGTCCCGCAGACACTTCAAGCGCGCGCATCACTGCGGCTTCGTCGGCAAAGAACTCGCAGGCGGCATCGACCGTCAGTCCCAGCACCTCGGCGATGTTCTTGCCACGACATTTGATTTCCAGCGTCTTGCGCGTTGTAGCGCGTGCCGTGGCAGGTGGGGCAGGGTGCATAGACGCTCGGCAGGAACAGCAGTTCGACGCATGACGAAGCCTTCGCCTTCGCACGTCGGGCAGCGGCCCTTCGCGACGTTGAACGAAAAGCGGCCGGCGTTGTAGCGCCGCGTCGCGAGCCGCGGGGGTGGCGGCAAACAGCTTGCGGACGTGATCGAAGAGGCCCGTGTAGGTGGCGAGGTTCGAACGCGGCGTGCGGCCGATCGGCTTCTGATCGACCGCGACCGAGCCGCCGGATGCGCTTCATGCCTTCGACGATATGCGCCGCCCGTGCGGCTCGGTGCCGGCGGCGTTCCAGTCGTCGCCTTCTTCGTCGTCATCGGCGCGAGCGTGTGCCCGAGATGCGTCCGCGACGAGTTCCGGCAGCGCCTGGCTGACGAGGCTCGACTTGCCCGATCCCGACACGCCCGTCACGGTCGTGAAGCACGCCGAGCGGAAACGCGACATCGAGCTCATGCAGATTGTTGCGCGTGATCCTCGCGAGCCGCAGCCAGCCGGCAGGCGTGCGCGGCGTGTGCGCTGGCGGGCTTGTGCGTGCCGAACAGATACCGTCGCGTCTGCGATTGCTCGACGTTCGCGAGCCCGCTGGCGGACCGCTATAGACCACATGTGCCGCCGTGTTCGCCCGCTGCCGGTCCGACATCGACGAGCCAGTCCGCGCGACGCATCATCTCGAGATCGTGCTCGACGACGAACAGCGAATTGCCCGCCGCCTTTAAGCGCTCGAGTGCCGCGCAGAGCGCTTCGCTGTCGGCGGGATGCAGGCCCGCCGATGGCTCGTCGAGCACATACACGACGCCGAACAGATTGGACGACCTGCGTCGCGAGTCGCAGGCGCTGCAGTTCGCCCGGTGAAAGCGTGGGCGTGCTGCGTTCGAGCGCGAGATAGCCGAGACCGAGGTCGAGCAGCATCGTGAGGCGCCGACAGTCCGCGGCGATGCGCTGCGCCACGACCCGCTTTCTCCGGGTGCTCGGCCGCATCTGCGCCGCTGCCGCGGCGGCGCCGTCGGCATACGCGCAGCAGGATGCCGGCCAGCCGCTTCAGCGGCAGTCGCGAAATGTCGGCGATATCGAGCCCGGCGAACGTCACCGACAGCGCTCGCGCTTCAACCGCTTGCCATGGCACACCGGGCATTCGCTGCTGAACATGTATTGCGACACGCGCTTTTTCATCAGCGCGCTCTGGGTGTTCGCGAACGTATGCAGCACGTAGCGTCGCGCGCCGGTGAACGTGCCCTGGTAGCTCGGCTCCTCCTTGCGCTTGAGCGCGCGCGCGTCTCCTTCGGGCGTCAATCCGGCGTAGACGGGCACGGTCGGCTGTTCGTCGGTGAAGAGGATCCAGTCGCGATCCTTTTTCGGCAGATCGCGCCATGGTCGTGTCGACGTCGTAGCCGAGGGTCACCAGGATGTCGCGCAGATTCTGGCCATGCCACGCCGGCGGCCACGCGGCGATCGCGCGCTCGCGGATCGTCAGCGAGTCGTCCGGCACCAGCGATTTTTCCGTGACCTCGTAGACGCGGCCGAGTCCGTGACACTTCGGGCACGCGCCCTGGCGTGTTCGGGGAGAATACTCGGCATAGAGCATGCGGCTGCTTCGGCGGATAGTCGCCCGCGCGCGAATAGAGCATGCGCACCAGGTTCGACAGCGTGGTGACGCTGCCCACCGACGAGCGCGTCGTGGGCGAGCCGCGCTGCTGCTGCAGCGCGACTGCCGGCGGCAGTCCTTCGATCGCATCGACCTCCGGCACCGCCATCTGATGGAACAGCCGCCGCGCGTAAGGCGAGACCGATTCGAAATAGCGCCGCTGCGCCTCGGCATAGAGCGTGCCGAACGCAAGCGACGACTTGCCCGAACCGGACACGCCGGTGAAGACGACCAGCGCATCGCGGGGAATGTAGACGTCGATATTTTTGAGTTGTGTTCGCGAGCGCCGCGCACCCGAACGAACCCATCTTTCTTCATGACACACCCTAACTCACTCCCGTGCCTGGGGCCTTTTAAAAAGAAGTCCAAGTGGGCGCCGATTGAATCCAAACTCAGTTGTTGCTTGAGCGAAAGAGCTGTTCAGTTGGATGTCGTTCGAAGGTTAAACCGGCCAACCTCCCCGGTGAAGGAAACGCTTATGGTTTCGGCGATTCATCGCGGCGCCTGGATGCTGGGAGAGGCCTCTCCCAGTCTTGCAGACGGGTTGGTTTACGTTGCGGTGCGTCATTGCAGCCGGCGGACTGTTATGGCTTCTTTTCGCCCTCCGGTTGCGACGGCTCACGCGCCAACTTCAGGCGCAGCTGGCCGAACAACTGGCGGAGCGGGAGAGAATGGACCGCGAACTCCATGACGCTTTGCTGCAGAGCGTGGGAGGGCTGATCCTGCGCTTCCAGACAGCTGACCGAACGCCTCCCGCAAGACGACCCCACACGTCAGATGCTGGAAGAAGCACTGAAGCAATCTGACGAGGTACTGGCCGAAGGGCGGGAACGGCTGCTCGGTGGATGACCTTTTGCCAAGTGATTCCGCGTTGAATTACCAGACCGGGCTGGCGAATTGTACGCTCCAGATAGGGCCCTCGGTGTACAGCGCAGAATCCAGCCGAACAACGGCCGGCACCTTGCTTTCGGTTACCCACACATGGGTATCCGGGGGCTGCTTTCCGATCATAGGAGCCACTACACCGGCAACCCCTCCGATATGTACTTTGACGTCGTATTTCGCCGCCGTATAAGAACGTCCGCCGACCGTGAAGTGATCATCCCCGCCCTTGGCAATGGCCAGCTTCACCAGTCGCGGCTTGGGTGCGAGGCCTATATACGAGACCTCGATGGGAGTGTCGGCTTGCATGTTCTGAATCAGAGGCGACAGGAGGCCGTTGGCAAGATCGGACGGCAGATCCATGTGCTCCACCTTTGCCTCGTTCGTGTCTTTTGATAAGTCACGGACACTCACCTGTTGCCTGGGTACATCGATCATTACATCGGATGGGTGCGGAAAGGACTTGCCCTTCTGTATATGCCGATCGCTGATCAGGCGAATGGTTTCTCCTTGCGAGTAGAGCGTCGTCTCATCATCGACCGATCCATCTTGAAAATGGAGAACCACATGAAGCGTGATCCGCTGCCTGGAGGGAACCTGCGTCACTTCTCCAGAGCCAAGGATGGCGCCAGCCGTGTCCCGTAAGATGACAAACCCGTGTTCGGAGCCAGTTCTATAGGTAAGTTTCAATTCTTCGCCTTGCGCACCGTAAGAGGTGCCGAGCAGGGCCATCGCAAGCACACCGGCAAACCATCGCCAGAAACTTCGACCACACTTTCTTCTCATCAGTTTCTCCTGCTGGTCTACGATGCCAATGAAACGGAACGCGTGAGGCTCTGCCGCTATTTTTCTAGTGTCTCGCCGCCCGTCGCAGGCTCACCGGGACGGCTCAGGGAGGCGCGCTTTAAGGGGGTAGAACCCAGGTGTGCCTGAGATTGACTGTGTTTCGACGGGCGTGATAACTTTCGGGCGGCCTAACGAAATCGTCGTTGCATATTGTGAAACGAGAGATCGATTGGCCACACAAGGATGCGCTTATGTTCATTGGGGATTTTCGACTGCGGATACTTTCGTTTTCTGCCGTCGCAATTCCAAGGCGCCAGGCGGTGCCGAACTGCTTCCGCAATTGGTCCATAACCGCTCCGGCGCCGGATCGGATGTGCTCGCCGTCAACCTGAACGGCGATGGGGAAGGAGGAGTTACAGATACCGGGAGTTACTGGCCGCGGGGCGGGGTGGTTGTCACCGCCGGCGGTCTGATTTTTTCCGGCACGATCTCGGATGCAACCATGCGGGCTTATGACAAAGACACGGGAAAGATACTTTGGGTGAAGGTAATGCCCGCGGGGCCCGAGGGGATTCCGGCGGTCTTCGAGGTTAATGGGCGAGAGTACCTGGCCTTCACCGCGAGGCCAAGCCTGAAGCACCTTGGTCCGGCAGGAGAGCGGTCGAGAGTGGAAGGGGAGCCGAACGCGCCGCAAACGCAGGGGGTTTATGTGTTCGCCCTGCCGGAGCGAGGGCGCAGGTAACACGGAGACGTTCCTCGAGCCGAATGGCCGTCGGTGCCTTGACGTGAGTATAGGCAGCTGGTAGGCTTCCTTGGATATTATGCAACCGTTATAGCTGTTTGTACAAAAACAATGACTACTGAAAAGCCGGGACGCGTGGATTACTCAAGCTTCGGATTGCGGGACAAGATAGCAGTGGTGACCGGGGCTTCTCAAGGGATTGGCCGGGCGATTGCGCTCGGGCTGGCGCAAGCTGGAGCTCATGTGGTTTTGGCCAAATACCCTGAGAAGCGCGAGGACGAGATAAAAGCTGTTCAGACCGAGATCGAGGCGTTGGGACGCAGGGCGATCATCGTGCAGACCGATGTGGCCGATGTAGATCAAGTGCGCGCCCTGATGGATAAGACGAAGGAGACCTTCGGGCGAATCGACATCCTGGTCAACAACGCAGGTTGGACCGGGACAACTCCCGCACTCGACGTGAGCGAAGAGGAGTACGACCGCACCATGGCGGCGTCTTTGAAAAGCGTTTTTTTTGCCTCGCAAGCCGCTGCACGCATCATGATTCCACAGGGCGGGGGCAAGATCATCAATATTGGATCCAACTTCGGCGAGATCGCCTTCAAGTCGCGGTCGGTCTATGCTGCGGCAAAGGCCGGTGTTCACCATTTGTCTCGCGCGCTTTCCCTGGAGTGGGCGAAAGATGGCGTGCTGGTAAACGTTGTGGCGCCTTGCATTACGGAAACTGAGTCACGCAAGAACATTCTGGAGCGGCCGGGCTACAAAGAATGGGCCACCAAGGAGATGATTCCGCGGGACGATGGAATCAGCCCGAGGACCTGGTGGGTGCAGTGCTGTTTCTCTCAGCCCGCTCTCCGATATGGTGGTTGGCCACGTGTTGATGGTCGATGGTGGCTGGACGATCCACTAGTGGCCGAGAGCAGGAGACTAAGATTGCCGATGAGAGTGGCATCTCTGAGGGACATGCCGGTTTAGAGCTGTGGCATCCCACATCTCAAAATCGAGATGTGGGGCACCCGTCGGCCGGTTGCGAGTGGAAGTCTTTGAACTTCGGCGTCTTCTGGCTTGACGATAAGGAACCATGACGAACCCTTCGCACACTCCGGTCCTGCGTGAACGATCGAGCCGCGGGATCTTCCGCAAGGACGATTACGCCACGCGGCAGGGCATTCTGAAACTGCTGGCCATCAAGGATTCCGATGTTCGTCATCCTGGTGCTGGAACAGTGCCGCACGCGGTGGATAAAGGCCTCCACGCCGGCGGCGCCTTCTCGGCGGTGATTCCGCTGGTTTCCGCTCTATTACGGCGGATTCCTGGTTCCCGATGTTGCCGACCCCACGCGCGCGCGGCCAGGATCTGTTCGTTCTCAGCAAGGGGCACGCAGTGGCGGCGCTGGCGGCGATCTATGCCGAACTCGGATTTTTCGGCCGCGACGTGCTGAAGAACTCGCGCTCCTATCGCAGCATTCTGAACGGCCATCCGGGCCCGGTGTTGCCGGGAGTTCACCTGGCCACCGGCCCCATGGGCCAGGGGCTATCGGTGGCGCAAGGGTTTCGCCATCGCCGGCCGCACCAGCCCGCGCTTCGATTGCTATTGCCTCTGCGGCGACGGCGAGCTGCAGGAAGGCCCCATCTGGGAAGCCGTGATGTACGCCGGCCAGAATCATCTGGATAACCTGTGCGTGCTGGTGGATCGCAACCACGGGCAGTTGGACACCTTCGACCGGATGGTGTTTCCGATGCCCAAGCTCGAGCCGGTATTTCACGCCTTCGGCTGGAACGCATGCACCGTGGACGCCACCGCATACGACGGCGTCTATGCCGCGCTCGAAGATTTCAAGCTGCGCACCCGCAATGGCCGGCCGACGGCGATCATCTGCAGCGCTCCAAGGGCCAGGGCGCCTTTTCCGATTTCATGAATCGCCACAAAGTGGTGGCCAGCGAAGCGCAGGTGGACCAGGAACACGCGCAGCAAGCGGCGCAGCGCGAGGCGCGCGTGCAGGAGTTCGCCGAATTCTGGCGCGCGCTGGAGGGCAATCTGCATGGCGACGCGTCGAGGGCGCGCTGGCGCGGCTTCGCTGCCCGGATGCACTCTCGACCTGCATCCTGTGGCGCCGGAAAGCGGCAGCTTCGCGCACTGGTCGGGCCGGTGATCACAGCGCCGCGTGCCCCCGCGCGACAAGCGCATTCGTTATGACGAGGCCTGCTGCCGCGGCTGGATCAGGACGAAGCAATACAGCGCCGCCGAAATTGTCACCGGCGCGATGAAGGTTTTCGCGCGCGACCCGCGGTGGTTTCGATCGATTCCGACCTCGCCTCGACCAGCGGACTGCAGGCCGGAGTCGGCGCGGTGGATCAGAACCGGGCGCTCAACGTCGGCGTCGCCGAAGCCAACATGATGATCATCGGCGAGGCCTTCGCCGCGCTGGGCTGCAATGCCTGGGTGAGCACGTTCTGTCCGTTCTTCGATTGGAAAGTGCTGCGCCGGATCGCCGTAGGTCACCAGGAGCGGCTGGAAGCGATGGAGGCGCCGGATGGCTGGTTGAGCGAGGGACATGGGCTCGATCTGACCTTTCTTGCCACGGCGGCGAATTTCGAAACCCGCACCAACGGCGCCACCCACATGGGCAATGACGATATCACCATCTTCGACGGCATCGGTCATTTGAAAATCATCGACGTCTCCTGCCCGCAGCAGTTATTGGGATCATGCGGTGGATCATGGCCGGGAACCGCGGCCTGATGTACGTCCGGGTCAACCGCGCGCCATCCGCCGTATTGTACGACGCGGATTTCGCGTTCGAGTTTGGCAAGGGCTACATTCTGCGGGAAAGCTGCGGATCAAGCCATGATCGTGAGCGGCGGGCGCGGCGTGTATGAGGCCCTGGCTGCGGCGGAGGAGTGCGCCCGCCAGGGAGTCCCGGTGGGCGTGGTGGACATGCCTTCCGTGGATGAAGAACTGCTGCTGCGGCTGCACGATTCCGGCAAGGCGATCTTTCTGGCTGAACAGAACAATGGCTTTCTGTGGCAGAATTTGCTCAAGGTCCTGTACCGGAAGCGCGGGCGGGCGAAGCCGGACGGATGGGAACGGATCGTCACCCTCAACACACTCAGGAGCGATGGCCAGCCGCAGTTTATTCACTCCGGAACCTATGAAGAGCTGATCGCGGCCTTTGGTCTGAGCCCCGGACGCAATCGCTCGCACCATTCTGACCTGGAAGGAGAATCGATGACGTTACCAATCGTGGATGAAAATTCGATCGAGGCGCTCGATCTTCCCGGCCGGCGCCTGCGCTGGTTGATGACCCAGGAGAATGTCGATGCGCGTCACTGTTCGATGTGCATGATCCTGGTGGCGCCGGGAGAGACGGTGAGGCCCGCGCACTCTCATCCCAATGGCGAAGAGGTGATCTATATCGTGCATGGATCGGGCAAGGTAATGATCGACGGAGTGGTGGAGCCGGTAAAGCAGGGCAGCGCGGTCTTGTTTCCCCAAGGGAAAGTGCACATGTTGCGCAATACAGGCACGGAAGAGATGAAGGTGGTTTGCTTCTTCGCTCCGGCCACCAATCTCGACAACTATAAATTTTTCGACGGCGTGGAATTTCCGGATTAGGGTGTCTTAGACACAAGTACGCCCTGATACAAAGCAGAGTTACGCAAACTGCGGCTCCTTCTTCGCTTTGAGTTATTGCGCCTTCAAGTACGCGATCAGGTCGCCGATTCGGGCTTCGGTCAGGATGCGCCAAAGGCGGGCATGGGCGCCTTGCCCTTTTCGATGATTCTGTGCTTGCGCGGCGTGATCGGAGGGGTCACCAGGGGCTTGCTGCTGAAGATGCCGTGCAGGTTTGGAGGGCCGAAAGGAGCGCTGTCACCGGGCTGCTTGTTGTGGCAGCTCACGCAGTTCTGCTGGAAGACCGCAGCACCATGTTTGGCCTTGGCATTCAGGGGGGTAGCCGTGCCGGCAAAACCAATCTGTTGGTGGCCATGATCGCACCGGCGGTAACCAGAGTACCTACACCCCACAGAACCCTATGAGCACTTGCCATTGTCCTGATGCCTCCAGTAGGTTTTGGCCGCCTTTAGACGCCCATTATCAAAATCATAAACCATGACCAGCCTCGCCCCGACGCAGGCGAAGCAAATCGGGTGACGGCCAACTTGCGTATTACGCAAACGCGACGCTCTCCCTGGACAATCACGGTCTGCATCAGTACCCGTAGCGGGTCGAAATGAGGTCTTTGCCGAAGAGGTTGTGCTCTGAGAGCAGAGCGAAAAATTCATGGTATGGTTATGGGTGCAATCGACGGCGACCCGAAGAAACCATCACCCATTGTCCCCGGCTGATTTAGTTAAGACCAGCAGAGTCTACCTGGAGACGCTGGGAGTATCGTTGCAAGTTGAGTAAGGATCCTCTCTATGCCCGAGGACAAAGTTCGCCAGATCCCATTCATCGAAAGCCTCGATCGCGGCCTTACGATTCTGCAGGCGGTCGCTCTTTCGAAGCAACGCGTTCCCTGGGGAGCTTACCGAGCTGTTGGGGATCGATCGCAGCAGCGCCTTCCGGCCTGCCAATACCCTCACGCGACGCCGATTTCTTGCCTGGCCGGCGGGGAGGAAGGATTACATCCTCGGCTCTTCCATGTGGCGTCTTTCCCACCGTTACGACCGGGGCAATATGTTGATCCGAATCGCCAATAAGCAACTGAAACTGCTGGCCACGCAGATCAACGAAACCGCGCATCTTGCTATCCGCGAGGAAATATGCTCTTGTCATCGACGACGCGGAGGCCAGCAACGTAATCGCCGTGGCGGGGCAGGTTGGCGAGCTGGTGCCGCTGTACTGGACCGCCCATGGCGAGGCTTTGTTGGCGGACGCGGATACGAGAGTTGCGGGCCCTTATCGGACCGGGTGACTGCGCAGATATACCGAGACACGATGACCTCTATCCAGGAGCTGAGCAAGATTGCGCCTATAAAGAAGAGAGGCTTTGCCACCGACGAGGCGGAATTTGCAGAAGATCTGCGCTGTGTCGCGGCCCCGATCGGCGTGGATAACGATGCGATTGTCGGGTCGATTTGGTTTCGGCGCCCATGTCGCGTTCTCAAAGAGCGGAATCGCGTGCTGCCGGGCAACAATGCAAGGTCGCGAAAACGATCGGGCAGTTGCTGAGCAATGCTGACGAAAGACGATCCGGCATCGGAAAAGGCAGTGGCTGAATTTGCACATCTCCTCCAATTCCTGGCGAAGCAGATACCTCGATAGATAATCCGGTCCTGTATTTTCAGGTTGAGAAGTCTACGATCCAGTACATTGGCAGCGATCTGCAGCGTCCGTAATGTATTTTGGCGGAACCGGACGGCACCCTCTGGTCTGCGGACGCGCGCGGCGGAGTGGCCAGGATCACCCCTGATGGAAAACAACAGATCATTACCCAGCAGCGGTCCGGTCATTTTCAGGGCGTGATCAGCGAAGCCGAGCCGGTATCTAGAGGGCACGCTACCCAATGGTCTGGCCTTTGCGCGCAATGGCGATATTTTGATTTCCCACTTTGGTACGACTGCCTCGAGGTGATGACCCGGGACGGTGCAACCACGGTTCTTGCCGACACCATTGACGGCGAGCCCATCGGTAAAGTGAACTTTGTTTTGCGCGACTCGCAGGATCGTATCTGGATCACCGTCTCCACGCGATTAAGAACTGGATGCACGCTCTGCGCAGAGATCTGCCCGATGGCTACATCGCCAGATACATCGACGGAAAATTCCGCATCGTGGCGGACGGCTTCCATTTCACCAACGAGATCCGCATGGATGCGCGGGAAGAGTTTATGTATGTGGTGGAGACGACCGGCGGATGTGTCAGCCGATTGCGGGTTGGGAAAGACGGCAGCCTGAGCAACCGCGAGATCTTTGGACCATCGAGTTTAGGAAAGGGCGCATGGCCGACGGTATTGCCTTCGATAGCCTGGGGAATTTGTGGGGCACGATGGTGTACTCCGATAAGCTCTTTGTGCTGACGCCTCAAGGTGATTTTCGCCTGCTGCTGGACGAGGGAGATGCGGAGAAGGTTGAGGATCTGGAACAGGCCTTCTTTGCGAACAAGGTAAATGAGCAAGTGCTTTCGCCACCGGGCAGGGCATTGCTCCGTGGATGGCGAGTGTGACGTTTGGCGGCCCCGATCTGCAGACGATCTATATCGGTTCGCTGAAGGGCAAACGAATTCCCTACTTCCGCGCGCCTGCGCCAGGCCTGCCGATGGTGCACTGGCGCGAAGCCTTGAGCTGTTCCGGCGTGGACGACTCCCTGCTCGATGAGCCAATCGACCGATTCGCGCACCGCTTCGAGCGAGCTGTAGCGGGGCTCATATCCCAGTAGCGTGCGGGCTTTGGCAATGCTGCAGTTCGGCGAGTGCGCAATGTGGTCCCAGGTCACGGCGGCATCCCTGGCCGTCGCTCCCTGCCGCCACTCTTCCCAGGGCAAAAACTCCAACTGGGCCGCTTGCCCGAACCATGCGCCGACGCGCTCCGCATATCCCGCAGGGTCAGCGCCGCGGGCGATACCACGTGAAAGCTCTCGCCGATCGCAACGCTCCTGCGCTCGATCGCTCGTTGAAAGCATTGCGCCACATCGTCCGCGTGGACGTGATGCAGCGTCTCCATCCCTATGTTCGGGAGCTGGATCGGGCTGCCCTGCAGGAGCTTGGAGAAGACCTCCGGGTTGAAGTTGCCTGCGGGATTGACTGGAGCCCAACCGGGCCCTACGAGGTGCCCGGGATGCAGGATCGTTACCGGCAGCGCTGACCGCGGGCCTCGCGCAGAAGATAGGCCTCGATCGCAGCCTTTCTCTCGCCGTAATCGCCGAATGCTGTTCGTGGCGCAGCCTCGGTTGTCGGCACCTCCACGCTCGGTCCGTGCACCCAGATGGTGCCGCAGTGCAGAAGGTGTCCGACATCGCCGCGGAGCGCCTCAACCAGTTGCTCGGCACTTTGCAAGCTGGTAGCAGGTGAGGTCGATCACCACGTCCGCATCCAGGCTCGCAATGCGCTCGCCAAAGCGTCCGGCTTCCTCCTCGACCGCCCTGTCCATCTCCACCCGCTCGATCAATTGCCAGGCCGCGTGCTGCGGTAAGGCTCCTTCAAGCCGCGGCTGATGCAGATGACCGAGTGTCCGGCCTCGACCAGCCGAGGGGTCAGAAAGCTGCCGATATGGCCGGTTCCACCGATGATCGCTACCCGCACCATGCCTCCAGGAGAGATGAAACGCCTGACTGAAGCGCGTTGCCGGTCTACCGGGATACACTCATGCGGTTCCACGATTACACGATGCCCCATCCGGGCTCAGCGAGGTGGGTCTTTTCTTTGGGAAAAGCCCCGTCTGAATCATCTTCACCGGTTACACCTATCGTCGGACCCGCTATAGTGGGGCAAATTTCTTCAGGCAGACGGAAAATGCTGGATACCGCACAAAACGTTTTCATCGTCATTATCTCCCTTGCTTGCTCCTTCTTCTTTATGGCGGCTATGAACTATTATTGGCCCGCGGAAAAGCGACGGGCGCACAACGATTTGATTGGCTGGCAGCTTTCCGTTCTGGGTACCACGTATGCGGTCATCATTGGCTTTATGCTGTACACGGTTTGGATCGACTTCGGATCAGCCGAATTGAATGCGGATGCGGAGGCCAATGCGCTGGTTAATCTCTACCGGTTGGCAGACGGGCTGGCCCCGCAACAAGGGGCAAAGCTTAAGGTTTTGGCACGGGCCTATGGCGATGCGGTTGCGGATCAGGAATGGCGAGAGATGGCGCGCGACGTCATGCCCGCGGAAAGCCGGGAGATCACGCGGCAGATGTGGCAGACTCTCATGGAATCAAAAGGATCCTCTCCCACTGAGATCACCGCGGAAGATCATGCCCTTTACGAACTCAGCGCATTAGCAGGATATCGCCGCATCCGCCTGGTGCAGAGCGCAGCACGGCTTCCCGGCGTGCTTTGGTGGGTGCTGCTGTGGGGGGAGCGGTCACGGTTGCGTCTACCTGCATGTTCGGTGCTTCGAATGGCGCCTTGCACGTCATCCAGGTGGGCGCGTTTACCTTGCTGATCTCGCTGGTGCTGGTCGCGATTGCCGATATCAATCGGCCCTTCCAGGGGTCGTCCATGTGAGTGACTACGCCTTCCGCCGCGCTCAATTGGATATGAAGGATCAATAGGCTACCAGGGTGGTGTATGCGAGAGAGGCGATCGATCCAACCGCAAGAGATACGGCAGGCTCTGCCGTAGGTCGGAGACTAAAGAGAGAGCCTTGCGCAGCCGTAAGGCGTTGGTGATGACCGAGACGGAGCTGAAGCTCATGGCGGCGGCCGCGATCATGGGGTTCAGGAGCAATCCGAATACCGGGTAGAGCACGCCTGCGGCCAGCGGCACGCCAAGGGCGTTGTAGATGAACGCGAAGAAGAGATTCTGACGAATGTTGCCCATGGTCCGCTGGCTTAAACGCCGCGCCTTGAGGATGCCGCGCAGGTCTCCCTTGACCAGGATGATGCCGCCAGACTCCATCGCCACGTCGGTCCCTGTGCCCATCGCGATGCCTACCTGCGCCTGCGCCAACGCGGGCGCATCGTTGACGCCATCGCCTGCCATGGCCACTACCGCTCCCTGCGATTGCAGCTTTTTGACTACTTCGGCCTTCTGCGCCGGCAGCACCTCCGCCTCGAAATCGATGCCCAGCTTTTGTGCCAGGGCTGCTGCCGTGGTGCGGTTATCACCGGTCACCATCACCACCTTGATGCCTTCCTGCTTTAATTCCTGAATGGCCCCGAGCGCAGATTCCCTGATGGGGTCCGCGACCGCAACCAGGCCAGCCAAACGGCCGTTCGCGGCGAGGAACATGACCGTCTGACCGGCCTGGCGCAAGGCTTCGGCCTGCTGCTCCATGGCTTGCGAAGAAGCTCCGAGGTCGTGCATCAATGCGGCATTGCCGGCTGCCACTTGGCGCCTTGCACGGTGCCCGATACACCCTTCCCGGTGAGCGACGCAAAGTTCGCCACCGGCAGCAGCTCAATCTTCTTTTCCTGCGCCGCGGCAAGAATCGCTGCGGCCAGGGGATGTTCGCTCGCCTTTTCAAGGCTGGCCATCATTTGCAGAAGCTGGTTTTCGTCCATGCCCTGGGCAGCGATCACCGTGCTCAGTCGAGGCTTGCCCTCAGTGAGCGTCCCGGTCTTGTCCACAACCAGGGTGTTTACTTTTTCCAGAGTCTCCAGGGCTTCCGCATTGCGCACCAGAATGCCCTCGCCGGCGCCGCGGCCGGTACCGACCATGATGGACATGGGGGTGGCCAGGCCGAGAGCACAAGGGCAGGCAATGATGAGCACAGCCACGGCGTTTACCAGGGCGTGCGCATACTGCGGCTGCGGTCCGAAGACTGCCCAGCAGACAAACGTGATGACGGCCGCGGCCAGGACCGCTGGGACGAAGTACGAGGCCACCCGGTCGGCAAGGCGCTGAATAGGGGCGCGGGTTCTTTGTGCCTCGCTCACCATCTTTACAATCTGCGCCAGTAGCGTGGACGCCCCAACCCGCTCGGCCTTCACTACGAAGCTGCCGGTGCCGTTCATCGTTCCGCCCACCACCTTGGCTCCCGCCGCTTTCTCTACCGGGATGGGCTCGCCGGTCACCATCGATTCGTCCACCGAGCTGTGGCCCTCGACTACTGAGCCATCCACCGGCACTTTTTCGCCTGGGCGAACGCGCAGCAGGTCGCCGATCGCGACCTCGCTGAGAGCGACATCGGCCTCGCTTCCATCCGGAGAAATGCGGCGCGCGGTTTTAGGGGCCAGACCGAGCAGGGCCTGGATCGCGCCGCTGGTTTGGCTGCGAGCCCTCAGCTCCAACACCTGGCCCAGCAGGACCAGAACCGTGATGACGGCGGCTGCTTCGAAGTAAAGGCCGAGATGCCCGGAGGCATCGCGAAACGTCGGAGGAAAGAGGCCTGGCGCGGCCACGGCAGCCACGCTGTAGAGGTAGGCAGCGCCACTGCCCATGGCAATGAGGGTGAACATATTGAGGCTGCGATGAACAATCGACGCCCATCCGCGCTCAAAGAAAGGCCATCCGCCCCACAGCACCACCGGCGTAGCCAGGGCAAACTCAATCCATCCCAACGCCCCGCCCAGCCACTGCTGCAATGGATTGCCGGGCAGGAGATCCGAGACCATGATGGCCAGCAAGGGAAGGGTCAGCGCAGCCCCCACCCACAGGCGTCGGGTCATGCTGACCAGTTCAGGATTGGCCGCGTTCACGGTAACGGTTCGGGGTTCGAGGGCCATTCCGCAAATAGGACAAGCGCCGGGACCATCACGCACGATTTGCGGATGCATGGGGCATGTGTATTCGGTGCGTTCCGCCGGAACGGCTGGTTCGGTAGCCTCAGCGCCATGCCGCATTTTGGGCAAGCGCCCGGCGTTGCGGAGAGCACTTCAGGATGCATGGGGCAGGTATATTGACCGGGCGCAGATGCTTTCTTAACCGGACCTAAAGAGACCAAAACGGCCGGCTGCGAGCCGTCATACCTGGCTGGGGCAGCCTCGAACTTCGTGCTGGCATCCGGCGCAACAGAAGTACCAGGTGCGTCCCGCGTGCTCGAAGGAAGCCGTAGCCTCTTGCGGCTGCACCTTCATTCCGCATACCGGGTCGACCTCAGCTAAATCTACGTTTGCCATACTCCCACCCGTCCATTACTTAGACCACTGAGCGGCTCTGAGGATTCACGGGCTTGTCGAAGTTCGTTTCCGTCTAGGCGCTCTTGAGCGCCCGGCGCCCGATGTCCCGGCGATAGTACATCCCTTCGAAGTGGATCTGGCCAAGCGCCTCATAGGCGCGGGAAAGCGATTGCTCCAGGTTTGCGGCCGCCGCGGTCACGCCGAGCACCCTTCCGCCTTCGGTGACGTAATGCCCGTCCACCAGGGCGGTGCCGGAATGAAAAATCTCTACTCCCGGTACGCGGGCCGCCTCTTCCAGCCCACTGATCCTGCGCCCGGTTACATAGCTGCCGGGGTAGCCGGCCGAGGCCGCAATGACGCACGCGGAGGCCCCGGGCTTCCACCGCAGCTCAGTGTCGCTGCAGACGGCCCTCGACGCAGGCTTCGAGCGTCGCCACCAGGTCGCAGTCCAGCCGGGAGAGAATGGCCTGCGTCTCGGGATCGCCAAAGCGGGCATTGAACTCCAGCACCATGGGCCCACGCGCGGTCATCATCAACCCGATGTACAAAACCCCGACGAAGGGGACTCTTCCGCAGCCATACCGTTTACCGCGGGCAGCGCAATGTGGTTGATGATCCATTCGCGCATCTGGTCATCCACCATGCCATCGGTGGAGTACGCGCCCATACCTCCGGTATTGGGCCCCATCTCCCTCGCCTATCCGCTTGTGGTCCTGCGCCGGCGCCAACGGCACTACATGCTTTCCGTCGGTCAGGGTGAGGAAGGAGATCTCTTCACCGGTAAGAAACTCCTCGATCACGATGGAGGACTGCACCGAGCCCAGCAGTTTGCCCGCCATCAGACCGGAGATGGCCTCGGTTGCTTCGCGCCGCGTCTCGCACATGAGCACACCCTTGCCCGAAGCCAGGCCATCCGCCTTGATGACCACGGGAAGATGGAAGAGGTCGATGGCTTCCAGGGCTTCCTGCTCGCTGCTGGCGATGGCATAGGCTGCGGTTGGGATCTTGTGCCGTTGCATAAAGCGCTTGGCGAAGGCTTTGCTGCTTTCCAGCTGCGCCGCTTTCTGCGTCGGCCCGAAGACCGGGATGCTGCGCCGCTGCAACTCGTCCACCAGCCCCAGAGACAAGGGAAGCTCGGGCCCAACCACGACCAGGTCTGGACGCTCAGACACAGTGACCCGTAACAGGTCATCGAGGTCCTTCTGGCTGACAGGAATACAACGCGCCAATTGGGCTATGCCCCCATTACCCGGCGCGCAAACGACTTCAGAGACCCGACGGGACCGGCTGATGGACCACACCAATGCGTGTTCCCGGCCTCCCGCACCAATTACCAGCACTTTCATCCGCTCGAGCCAACCCCTCTTTAGTGAACCAATCCCGTGGCCGGGAACTGAGGCAAGACTACCGCAGCGGGGCCGGACTGCGAAGAGTCGTTAACTATAGTTAACGAAAAAATGGAAATGCAGGCTATACTAAATCCGCAGCAGCTGAAATCGAGGATTGTGCCATGCCGCCTGCTTCTCCGCCCTCGCTTCCGGTTTCGTCCCCAGCGCCGCTGCTTTCCAATTTGAAGCCCCGGCAGGCCCTGTACTGGTTCGGGCCTGCGTTTGTGGCCAGCATCGCCTATATCGATCCAGGGAATTTTGGTACCAACCTGATCGCAGGCACGGGCTTCGGCTACAAGCTTCTGTGGGTGTTGTTGTGGTCGAACCTGATGGCCATCCTCATCCAATACCTCTCCGCCAAGCTGGGTATCGCGACCGGAGCCACGTTGCCGCAGAACTGCCGCGAGCATTTCTCGCGGCGGACGTCGATAGGCCTGTGGGTAGCCGCGGAGCTTTCGGCAATGGCCACCGATCTGGCCGAATTTCTGGGCGCTGCGCTCGGCTTTTACCTGCTCTTTGGCGGCTATTTCCTTCATTTGGGGCTTGCCCGGACCACTGTGATGTTTATTGCCGCGATCGTTTCGGCACTATGCGTTTTTGCCATCCTGGCGCTGGAGTTGCGGGGATTCAGGAGCCTGGAAATCGGCATCATGGTCTTTGTTTTGGTGATCGGGCTCTGTTACCTAATAGAGATTTTTCTGGTTCATCCAGACTGGGGTCAGATCGCCTACCATACCGCGGTGCCCTGGCTGGATCGTCGCAGCATTTACGCGGCGGTAAGCATGCTCGGGGCGACGGTGATGCCGCACGTAGTCTATTTGCATTCCGGCCTGGTGCAGCCACGTCTCGCCACGGAAGAACGGAAAGTGCAATCCTCCGAAGACCGCCAGGTGTCGCGGCGGCGGCACTTGCGGCTGGAAGCGCTGGATGTGTTTGCGGCCATGAACGGCGCGTGGTTGGTGAACTCGGCGATGGTCATTGTGGCCGCGGCGGCCTTTGCCGGGACCGGCCGCAGCGACATGTCGATCGAAGATGCGCATCGTACGCTGGGTCCGCTGTTGGGTCCGGCTTCGGCTACGATTTTTGCGATTGCGCTCTTGTGCTCCGGCCTTTCCTCTTCCACCGTTGGAACCCTCGCCGGCCAGATGATCCTCGAGGGATTCCTGAAGGTGCGCTTCAGCATCTTTCTCCGGCGGCTACTGACCTTGCTTCCGGCGATGATTGTCATTGGCCTGGGCCTGGATCCGCTCCGCATCCTGGTCCTCTCCCAGGTGGTGCTGAGTTTTACGCTGCCTTTTGCCTTGGTCCCGCTGCTCATCCTTTGCGGCCGTCGCCAATTGATGGGAACGTTCACCAATGGCATGGTGACCCGCTCTCTTGGCTGGCTGACGGTTGCCTGATCCTTGTTCTCAATGTGGTGCTTCTGGGATTAAGCGTTACCTCTTGATTCGCCCGCCACATCTTGGCCGAAAATGCTTTAGAATCTTTAGTGGACCATGAACGCCCGGAGCAGACTTCGCGATTTCCTGCACAAGCGTTTCCGTCACGGCAAGCCTGACCGTGGACGGAGCCACTCCTCCTAACTTCTCGTCAGCCAGAACCTGACAACCAACATTTGATCAGGCGCGTACGTGCGCAATCTTGCGCAACGGTGACGTGCTCTTTAGAGAGGAAATACCAATGAACAGCTTCGGCAGCCAATCCACCCTGAAGGTCGGCAACAAGAGCTACGAAATCTTCCGTCTCCAGGCACTAGAGGCCAAGGGCCTCCGCCTCCATCGCCTCCCTTATAGCCTGCGCGTTCTGCTGGAAAACCTGCTGCGGCAGGAAGACGGCAAGAGCGTGACCGCAAACGACATCGAATTCCTGGCCAAGTGGCAGGCAAGTGCGGAGCCGGCGCGGGAGATCGCGTTCATGCCAGCGCGCGTGCTGATGCAGGACTTTACCGGAGTCCCCGCCATCGTCGATCTGGCAGCCATGCGTGACGCGATGAAGCAGCTCGGCGGCAACCCGGAGAAGATCAATCCCCTGCAACCGGCGGAGCTGGTGATCGACCACTCGGTTCAGGTGGACGAATTCGGCACTTCGAACGCCTATTCCATCAACGCCGCGCTCGAGTTCCAGCGCAACCGGGAACGCTATGCCTTTCTTAAATGGGGTCAAACCGCATTCCGCAACTTCTCCGCCGTGCCTCCGGGTATGGGCATCTGCCACCAGGTCAATCTGGAGTACCTGGCGCGCGTAGTCTTTACCACGGCCGCCAAGGGTGGAGTGGTCCAGGCGTATCCCGACACGCTGGTGGGCACCGACTCGCATACCACGATGATCAACGGATTGGGGGTGCTGGGTTGGGGCGTCGGCGGGATCGAAGCCGAGGCCGCCATGTTGGGCCAACCGGTTTCCATGCTGGTGCCGCAAGTGGTGGGATTCAAGCTGACGGGCAAGCTGCGCGAGGGCGCTACGGCCACCGACCTGGTGCTGACTGTGACCGAGATGTTGCGCAAGCTGGGCGTGGTGGGCAAGTTTGTTGAGTTTTACGGTTCCGGCGTGAGCGAATTGAGCCTAGCGGACCGGGCTACGATCGGCAACATGGCGCCGGAGTATGGCGCGACCTGCGGAATTTTCCCCATCGACGCGGAGACCCTCCGCTATTTGCGACTGACGGGGCGCAGCGCGGAGCAGATCAAGCTGGTGGAGGCATATTCCAAAGAACAGGGATGGTTTCACACTCCTGATTCGCCTGAGGCGGAATACACGCAGACGACCGAGCTCGATCTTTCGACGGTCGAACCCAGTGTGGCGGGACCGCGGCGTCCACAGGACCGGGTACTGCTCTCGCAGGCCGGCGCCAACTTCGAGCAGCAGTTGCCCGGCTTGCTGGGGCCGAGCGCCGCGGGACGCAAGGAGCGGCAAACCATCCGCTGGGAGGGCGAGGGCGGCCACACCTGGCCCAACGGCAGCGAAAAGTCCACGCCGGAGAAGGGCCCGGCAACCACGGTCAAGGAGCGCTTCGGGGTCGATGTCGATCCCTACCTGGATCATGGGTCCATCGTGATCGCGGCCATCACCAGTTGCACCAACACCTCAAACCCGTCAGTCATGGTTGCTGCCGGGCTGCTGGCGAAAAAGGCGTGGAAAAGGGATTGAGAGTTCCGCCATGGGTCAAGACTTCTCTGGCGCCGGGTTCGCGCGTGGTGACGGAATACTACCAGAGGTCAGGACTGCTCGAATTCCTGGATAAGCTGCGCTTTCAGGTAGTCGGCTATGGCTGCACCACTTGCATCGGCAACTCAGGGCCATTGCCGACGGACGTTTCCAAAGCGATTGACGACCATGGCCTGGTTGCGGTTTCCGTGCTGAGCGGCAATCGAAACTTCGAGGGTCGCATCAACTCCGAAGTGCGGGCCAACTACCTGATGTCGCCGCCGTTGGTGGTTGCCTACGCGCTGGTGGGCAACATCGAGCACAACTTCGACACCGATCCAATCGGGAAAGATACGCAGGGCGCGCCGGTGTACCTCAAGGACATCTGGCCCACCCAGGACGAGGTAAACAGCACCATCGCGTCAGCGATCGACTCCGAGATCTTCACCAAAGAATATGCAACTGTTACGGATGGTGATAAGAACTGGCAGAACCTCAAGTTCCCCACCGGCGACACTTATCAGTGGGAGCCCGACTCCACCTACATCCGCAAGGCTCCTTATTTTGATGGCATGCCCGCCAAGCCTGCGCCGGTAGAGGAGATTAAAGGCGCCCGGGTGCTGGCAGTCCTGGGAGACAGCGTCACTACTGACCACATTTCGCCTGCGGGCTCCATCAAGCGGAATGGACCTGCGGGTAAATACCTGGTTGAGCATGGAGTGAAGCCGGTCGACTTCAATTCGTACGGGTCACGGCGAGGCAATCACGAGGTGATGGTGCGCGGCACCTTTGCCAATGTGCGGCTGCGCAACAAGCTGGCTCCGGGAACCGAAGGCGGCGTGACTCGCCTGCTGCCTGAGGGCGAAGGGATGAGCATCTTCGATGCGTCGGTGAAATATGCTGAGCGCGGTACTCCGCTGGTGATTCTTGCCGGCAAGGAATACGGCTCCGGCTCCTCGCGTGACTGGGCAGCCAAGGGACCTCGTCTGCTGGGTGTACGGGCGGTGATTGCGCAGAGTTACGAGCGTATCCACCGCTCCAACCTGGTGGGCATGGGCATTCTGCCGTTGCAGTTTGAGAATGGTGAAAGTGCGGAGTCGCTGGGGCTCACCGGAGAAGAGGTATTTGATCTGGAAGGGATTCGCCGGATGCTGGAGCAGAAGTTTGCCCAGGGCCGCACGCTGACGGTCAAGACGACGGATGCGGCGGGGGCTGAGCGGAATTTTAAGGCAACGGTGCGCATCGACACGCCGCAGGAAATTCTCTACTACGAGAACGGCGGCATCCTGCAGTATGTGCTGCGGCAACTGGCGGCAAGCTGAGGCTTTCGTTGCTGGTAGTGGAGCAGATCGCGTGTCGCGAGATCGAACGGGCAATGAACAGCGGTCTCTCCACTCGCGCGTACGGTCGCGAGTCCGGGACTGTCACAATGTCTTTCCCTCAGAAACATCTCGACGGTGTAACCCGTCAAGTTCCTGGAGAACGCATCCCTGTCATCCGCGACCGAAGCGTAGCGCGATGCGTCGAGGAACCTGCTGTTCGTCACGACCAGTTAAAGAAATCGAAGCAAGCTTTCGGGTCATCGCGGCAAAACGAGGACGCCCCAGGTCCCTTGCCGGCTTTGATTTTCTTGGTCACGGTATTGGTAGCCAAGTCCACGACCGAGACGTCGTTCGAAGGCCCATTGGCCGAATATAGGGTCTTGGCGTCGAGCGAGAGCGCTATGCCCCAGGGCGCGGCTCCGACTTCGACCGAACTCAGAACCTTATTTGTAGCCGTGTCGATGGTAAATACCTGGTGTCCTCTGCCCGTGCTGACGTAGAGCTTCTGCGATCCGGAGAGAGCAACGACATTCATTGGCTTAATCATCCCCGGCTTGCCAAGCGAAATGGCTTGGATCATCTTGTACTTCTTCGCATCGACCAACACTACCGTTCCGTCGTTTTCAGCGTTGATGTAGGCACGTGAGCCATCGGGCAGGAAAGCGATGTTGCGAGGACGATGCCCAACCTTGAATGTCTTGATGATCTTGCCCGCAACAGGGTCAAGCACGGAAATGGTTCCCGTCTCTTCGGAAGTGACCCAGACTTGCTTGCCGTCCGGGGTTACCTTGACGCCTTCAGGCTGTGCGCCCAGGGCGAGAGACTTAACCACGGTGCCAGAGGCAATGTCGACGATGCTGACGGCGGAGACGTCTTCGTTGGATATGTAAAGTTGCGTGCCATCGTGGCTGACGTCGAAGTTTTCCGGGTCAGAGCCGCCATGAATGATGCGCACGACTTTGTTCTGCGCAACATCGAAGACCCCGATTCCATCGGCGCTCTTGTCGGGCGGCGGAAGTGTGCTCTCATCGACGTCTGGCCCAGCAATGGGCGAGCCACTCAGCGCGACGTAGATCGTCTTATGGTCCGGGCTGGAATGGATGCCGCGGGGACGCTTGCCCAGCGGGACGGTGGCAAGCACGTTGTAGTTGCCGGAGTCGATCACGGTCAGATCGCCGCCGACTTCGTTGGTCACGTAAATCCGCGGCTCTGAGGTTTCTGCCGGGGCGCGGTTTGCGCAGGCTGCTGCTCCGGAGCTTTGGTGGAGTTGCAGCCCGCGACAACACAGCGAGACCAAGTGCAAAGAGGACATATCCAATGTTGCGCATATTATTTTTCCTTAAATGTGAAGTTGGCCTCAGCAGTGCCGTGCGGAGGAACGGTTATCTGCTGCTCTTGTGTTCCAAGCTTTTCCTGCCAGACTGCAATGGTATAGGTACCCGGCGGCAGATTCTTGATTTCGAAAGATCCGTCGTCCTTCGAAACCGCGAAATACGGATGAGTCCAGGACGCCGATAAAGGCGTGCATCCAACTATGAATGTTACATTTCACCCGGATCATGATTTCGGGCTTGATGAATCTGCGCGCGATGGGCGGATCTCCCGCGCCTTGACTGTGGTTCCATTCCCGGTTGACTTCTGCCATGGGGTGAATATTGTGCGTCACCGGATCTGAGTTGATGACCTGCAGTGTCTGCCCGGTCTGAATGCCCATCACCCGCGGACGAAACCAGCAGCCACTCTGATCGATAGTGACCGGGGTTGGAGGAATGGCGAAGGTCTTTCCTTCGAGGCCACTCTTGACGTAGATGAAAGCGTTGGCCAGTGCGCCGCTCTTACTGACGACCAGGGATTCGTCATAGGCCTTTCCGTGATGTGCTTCGACGCAGGCAGGCTCCTCGCTCATGTCGATCAACTTGGGCGCCGGCCTTCTTCCCTTGTAGTGGATGGCTCCAGTGACAGATCCGGCGGTAGCGGGATCCACCTTAAAGTACACCGGCGCCGGCTCGCTCTTCGGGGCGCTGGGCTGTTCGGTGTTGACCTTTCCCGAGCAACCGGCAAGCAGCGCGGCCGCACAACAGAGATGGAAAAAGTGGATGGGTCTCATCTTTGGCTATTTACCTATTCCTTCCCTGGCGGTCCAGCGTTCTTGGGCATCTCGCCGGTCAGAGCGTTGAGGAACTGGACCAGATCCTCGCGGTCTTGCGCGGAAAGGTGGAGCGGTTTGATCTCCTTATCGAGATATGGATTGGAGTTGCCGCCTCCGGCGTAAAAATCGACCACGTCATTGAGCGTCTTAAGGCTGCCGTCATGCATGTACGGTGCGCTGAGCGCGACATCGCGTAGTGTCGGCGTTTTGAACTCGCCCTTGGCGGTTACTACTTTTGTTGAGTTGAATCGCCCAAGGTCAGTGAAGTCGCCCGCTCCATTCACGCCCGCCCCGGTGTTATGAAATTTTCCATCGGTAAAGAGTGCGTAATTCTTATCGATAGTATGGCAGACAGCGCAATTGCCTCTTTGCGGGTCCTGAAAGATGGCGAGACCGCGGATCGCAGCGGGCGAGAGCGCTTGTTTGTTCCCCCCGTATTGATATTGGTCAAACGGAGAGTTGCCGCTGAGCAACGTCCGCTCGAAACTTGCCAGCGACTTCTGAATCTTCTTGAGGGTGACGGTTCCTGGCCCGAAGGCCTGAGCAAACTCGGCCTGATAGGCGGGGTCCTTGCCAATCTTCGAGACCGAAACCTCGTGCTTCTGATCCATCTCCACCGGGTTCTCAATCGGAGCGGCGGACTGCTCCTCCAGACTCTTCGCTCGGCCATCCCAGAATTGCAGCGGCGAGTAGGCCGCGTTCAATAAGGTGGGAGCATTGCGGACGCCAATCATTCCGCCGACGCCTCTGGCCAACGGCCGTCCATCGGTGAAAGCGAGGTTTGGATTGTGGCAGGAGGCGCATGACACGGTGTTGTCTTTGGACAGCCTCATGTCGTAGAAGAGCTTGCGGCCCAGCGCGATCGTCTCCGCGGTGGGCGGGTTATCTGGCGGGATAGGGACCGGAGGCAGCCCCAACGGAGCTTTGATATCGACAACCGCGCCGATCGGCCTGTCGTTACCAGACGTTCTACATCCAATGCAAAAGACCAGCAACCCGGCGAATACAACGTGATGAACTGTGAGTAAGTTCATTTTTGCACCACTCAATCATGATAGCGCTGTTGGCGCATCCGCGAGTAGGGATGGCAAGCTGCGGTGGTCTACCGCTAGGCCACGATGTCGTAGGGGCGCATCATGTCGTTGGCCTCGTGTTCCTGGACGTGGCAATGCCAGAGATAGCGCCCGGGATAGCCGTCGAAAGAAATGTGGATCCGCGTGACCATGTTGGGCGGGCATTGCACCACATCCTTCCATCCGCCCTCATTGGGGTTGGGGGCGAGCGCGCTAGCCAGTGAAGCGCAGCGTAGCGTTCTGCAACAGGTAGAGGTCGCGATCAAATCCGCGGCGATCGACCACCTGGAAGCGAACGTGATGGAGATGGATGGGGTGGGTATCGTCGGTTAAATTGACCAGGGACCAGATCTCGGTCGAGCCGAGCTTCGCGCTCTCCGTTACCGGCATGTGCCATGGGGTCCGGTTGAGCAGCATGACCATGGTGTTGCCGGCGGGATCCTTGAACTCGTTCAGCGTCAGTTCGCGCGTGCGCGCCGCAGAAGCTCTCGGGCAAGCGGGTGACGGGCAGCAGCGGCTTCGGGTACATGGCTTCTATCCTGGGCGGGAGCAGAGCCGACACGGAATTGCATCATCTGAAAGGCTCCGTTGGTCAATGTGACGCGCTCTCCACGCATGGTGGAGAAGTCGACAATGAGATCGGCCCGTTCCCCGGGCGCGAGGAGAAGAGTGGCCAGCTTAACCGGGGCGGGAAGTAGTCCCTGATCCGCCCCGATCTGCAGAAAGCCGGCGCCATTGGACAAGTCCCAGGCGGAAAAAACGCCCGTTGGCCGCGTTCAGCACGCGCAGCCGATAGCGGCGCGGCTCGACCTCGTGAAAGGGCTGTACCCGGCCGTTTACGACCATTGCATCGCCGGCGACCTCGTCCGTCCAGGGATGCTCCGGAATCGGAGAGACGGGATAGAACAACTGACCATCGTGATCGAAGATCGGTCGTACAGGATCAGTGGCAGCTCATAACTGCCGGCGGGCAGATTGAGTTGGTCTTCGTGGGCATCGCGAAGCAGATATACGCCCATCATGCCGGCGTAGAGATTCAACCGGCTGGTGCCCATGGCGTGGTCGTGATACCAGAGCATGGCTGCGTCCTGACGGTTTGGGTAGTGGGAGACACGTGATTGCCGGATGGATACCAGTGGGTCGGGTAGCCGTCGTCTGCCGCCGGCGTGCGGCCGCCGTGCAGATGGACCACCGCGCGCGACTCCGGAAGCTCGCGGCCGGAGCCATGCAGGCTGTAGTCGATGGGGAGAAAATGTCGCGGCGGCAGCTGATTATGCCACTCTACGGCCAACGTCTTCGTCTTTGCGGGCTTCGATCAACGGGCCTATTGCCTCCGGTCCGTAGCTCCACAGCCGCGTCGGCGCAAGATCGCGATGCATTCTTACCCGAATCTCGCGCATGGTGATGCTGAAGAACGGACGTTCCCCCAGCCCGATGGCCTGCGCTGGGCAACAACTGCAGGAAGAGGCAATGGATCGACGAAGGGCTCGAGCTGGAGCGCGTTGATGGCGCGTTTCTCGGTCGAGGAGACGTCGAAGAGGCGGAGGCCGAGGGATCAGCGATCGAGCGGCCGGTGCGCAAAGCCAACGTGGAGAGCGCCGCTTGTTTCAGAAGATCGCGGCGATTGAGAAACTTGTAAGGCTCTCTTGACTCGTGACAAGCCGGTCGCTCCATCCAGCACGATCACCGCGCCATTCTGTGGCGCCGCCCCACTAAGTCAAGCATGTCGGCAATGGAGCCGGCAATCGCATCATAGGAGCCCTGCCGATTCGCTCCTGGTTCAAAAAAGTATCTTCGATGAAGCGCAGGATGGAACTCTGGTCGGTCACGGTATGGGAAACGTAGTTTGGCTTGGCCCACGGCGAGATGACCAGCAGCGGCAGGCGTGGGCCGTAGCCGCATCTGCCCTGGGCATGTAAAGTGCTCGGTCCACGCCCGGCAGTGCGGTCGCTCCGTCGCCACACTTTCCCGGCGCTGAGAAACCATCCTTCGGGGTCGTGCTGCCGTTGATGACGTTATGGACGTGGTCATACCAACCATCGGAATCGTCATAGGTAACGATGATGACCGTGTTGCTCCACTGCGGAGTCTGCTCGATGATATTGATCGCATGCACAAGGAATGCCTGCTCATCCAGAGGATCGGAGTAGCCGGCGTGGCCGTCGCGATAAGCGGCGGACTTAAGAAAGCTGACGGCGGGAAAGTTTCCGGCCTTTACCGCGTCGAAAAAATCGTGAATGTCGTATTGGTGGTTTGTATCGCCGTCATTTGCGTGCCCGATCATCTGTACGGAAGTGGGACGGGCATGCAGTGGGTTCGCGGTGGAAGCATAATACTGAAACGGATTGAGAAACGGATTATAGTCGAGCGGTGTCTGCCCGGTGACGTCGGATCGGTTGCTTCGCCGGCAACCCGTGGTGCCATTGCTGTTGGTCACCGTGATGTCGAAACCCTCGTGGAAGAAGCCCCAGGTTACGCCTGCCTCGTTCAGTAGATCGCCAACGTTTCTTCCCCGTCATATGGACTATCGCGGCCGCTGGTAGCGGAGCACACATCGTTGACCGGGTTTGCACGTTTCTGTAAAGCGTGTATCCTCCGTTTCCATCCGAGACGATGCTGCCCTGCAGCATTGCCGTCGTTTACGACCCCGTTGGTCTGACCGGAGATAAGATTGATGGCCCCCAGCGTCGACGGCCCGAAAGTAGTACCGAAGAACGATCGCTCATCGCATAATGCTGCGCGTAATTCCACATCGCGGTCACCGTGTTGCCGTCGTAGTAGGCCATGGTCAGGCCGGTAGTGGCGGCGATACCGTTCCCGAGTTGGGGCTATCGGCCGCGCCCACGGAGCGTGGAAATAAGTCCATTGCGCCACCATCGAAGGCTAACTGTTCTGCGTTGTAGCCGTGGTCCTGGTCGGCGGTGGCGGCACTGAGCAGGTGACTAACCGGAATGGGTTGGTCGCCCCGGCGCCGTTGCGTGTATTGTTGCATTGGGGTTATTCAGCAAGAGGGCTGGGGAGAGGCCGTCAACAGCCGGGGTTCCCGGTAGCGCAGTAAAGGGTGTTTCGCCGGGTAGGTTTAGCGCGTTGGGATAAGTGCCGAAATAGTGGTCGAAGGAGACATTTTCCTGAAAGATCACCACGATGTGCTGAATGTTACCCATTGATGAAGAGTTCGTTGACTTCAGAGTTGCAGGAAGAGAACCAGTGTAACCACAACCAATGCAAAGGTCATGGCGGCGAGAAAACCAAGCAGCAAAGAGCAAGTACTTCAATTCGGTGGATCATGGCGCGTGTCTTCACCCTGCAGACATACTTCTCGTGGCAGGTATATCTCTCTCGGTGAACTACTGCCAGCTGAGTGCGCCGCAATTCTAGACATTGAGAAATTGCTTACGCAAGTGAATCTTCAGTTCTGTCTCTGCGGTAGTATGCGCGATGAGCTCGTAAGTGATGCATTCACTTTGTGTGAGCCTGATACAGCTCGCCATTTAGTTTGCCACTCGCTCTCATGAGGTGATCACATGCTCAAATGGCGCGGAATTGCTCACGTGCCTCGAAAGATTCTGTTTTATTGTTCTATCATTTCTTTTTGGGTTTCGGGTGGATGGTTCATAGCGGTCTGAAAAACCTTGAACAGAAGGTAGGCAGAGAGGAATATATATACGAGGTTCCATGCTGATTCCGGCAGCCGATTCGCGAGCTGGCTTTCCCAGCGAGCACCAGCACTGGAGCTTCGCCGAAACCTTCTGAGAACGAATGCGAGGTCATCCATCTCTTTGAGGAGTTTCGCAATCCCCTCCTTCGTTACGTGGTTTCCCGGGGACTCTCTCTCCACGACGGGGAAGAGATTATCCAGGAGGTTTTTCTTGCCCTGTTCCGCCACCTGCAGCTGGGGAAGTCGCGGCGAAACCTTCGCGGTTGGGTTTTTCGCGTGGCGCATAACCTTGCGTTGAAACAGCACACCGCCAACAAGAGGGCTCTGGCAACCTTCGATTCAGATGAAGCCTTGGCCCAGCGCCAGCCGGCTGCGACGCTCAATCCCGAGGAAGAGGCCGCGAGCAGCCAACGGCAGGAACGCATGCAAGCCGTTCTACGCGCGTTGCCGGAGCAAGACCGCTGTTGTCTCTACCTGCGCGCGGAGGGGCTCCGTTACCGCGAAATAGCCGCCACCCTAGGGATTTCGCTCGGCGCGGTATCGATCGCGCTCACTCGCTCCCTGGCGCGTATGGGGCGCGTGGACGAAGGATGATGCCATGTTAAGAGAACCGTTCCACTTGTCGGATCAGGATATCTTGCTGGTTGTCGACGGAGAGGTATCCGGAAGACGTGCGAGACAGGCCCGTGCTCACCTGACTGCATGCTGGTTATGCCGCTCCCGAATGGGAGAACTGGAAGGCACAATCGCAGAATTCGTAACTCTTCATCGACGCACGCTGGATCCAATGCTGCCGCCTTCGACCGGCTCACGTGCTCTGCTTAAGGCACGCCTTGCCGAAGCCGCCGCCGCCAATCGACGGCCGCGCTGGTTGGAACTGATTGCGCCTTATCGTGCCACAGCCTACATTTGCGTGGCGTTAATCATCACCGTGCTGGGAAGTGCGTTTCTCTTGCGGCAAGCCCAGCGGCAGGGATCCATGCCCTCTGACCTGTCCTTGGCAAGTCTGACGATTCCGAACCACGGCTTAACCCCAGGCGCAACTCGACCGGTGACCGTCGGGGACGTCTGCTCCATGGCCCATGAGGAAGTGGTCCGTGACGTCCCTAGCTCGTTGCGCCAGGAGGTCTTCAAGGAATACGGAATCGTGAATCCCCGTCCTGAAGATTATGAGATCGACTACCTGATCGCTCCGGGATTGGGCGGCGCGGAAGACATTCATAATTTATGGCCGGAGCCCACTTCGTCTTCTGCGTGGAATGCGCACGTCAAAGATGCCCTGGAGGAGCGCCTGCACCAGTTGGTGTGCAGCGGTGAGCTTGACCTTCCCACCGCACAACAGGCCATTGCTTCCGACTGGATCACTGCCTACAAGAAATATCTCGGCAGCGATCGATATGTTTCGCAGGCCAGGAAGCCGGCGTTGCTGCAAAAGCCGTCCTGAAGCGGCTCCGTAATTTCTACACAAGACTGCTTAAAATTTACCTATTGTTTGAAGGTATGCCTTGATGCCGGTGGAGATAATCTGTACGCCGATGCAGAGTAGGATGAATGAGGAAAGGCGCATCACCATCGAGGTTCCGGATCTGCCGAGAAGCTCCTCTGCTTTCCGCGCATAGACATAGCACACGTAGATGATCGACGCAGATCAACGTGATACCGGCGATGGCGGCAATCAGAACCCGAAGCTGAGAACAAGGAAGGTTCGTGCAGTTCGGGAGGCAGATGCGCTCCGAGGGTAATGGCAACAGAGATAGAGCCCGGGCCCCACGGTGATAGGGAGCGTAAAAGGATAGAACGCGGTTTCAAGGATTTCGTCTTCTGGGGTGGCCGTGGGTTTCGCGCGTCCGGTGTCCTGGTTCAGGAGAGTCCATCCGGTCGCGGCGACCACGAGGCCTCCGCCAATCTGTACTGCGTAGATCGCAATGCCGAAGAATGCGAGTACATGCACGCCCCACAGCAGGGAGCAGAGCAGCAGAAAGAAACTGTAGATGGCGATCTTCTGTGCCAGCAACCTTTGTGTGGTGGACGCGATCGGTCCTACTAGATTCACGAAAATGGCGGCGCTTCCCAGAGGATTGACGATGGGGAAGAGGGCGGCCACGACCAGGACGGTGGCCTCAATGACCGCGGTTACTTCCTGACGAATGTCGATCACCAGCGGGATTCTCCAGGCAGGCGAGGTGCCTGGAGAATCTTACTACCCTTTCTCACTAACCATGGGCCAGCAAATCCGGGAACTGGCGGCTCGAGACAAAAATTGGATGAGCAAAACCCTGCCATTTGCGGCGCCGGCGTTGCTAGAATCGAAAGTAATGACGGTCACTGCGAAGAGTGTTGCGCCTGAGGTGCTGGAACGGTACGAGCCGGTCATCGGACTCGAGGTTCACGTACAGCTGCTAACCAATACCAAGGCCTTTTGCGGCTGCGCAAATAAATTCGGCGGTGAACCGAATACACATATTTGCCCGGCCTGCCTTGGCTTGCCGGGAGCACTGCCGGTGTTGAACCAGCGCGCAGTAGAGTACGCTGTGCTGGCCGCGACTGCGATCAACTGTGAAGTGCGCGAGCAGTCGGTCTTCGCGCGCAAGAACTATTTTTATCCTGACTTGCCCAAGGGCTACCAGATTTCGCAGTTTGACAAGCCGCTGGCAGAACACGGATGGATCGATGTTCCGGCGCTCGATGGCACCGGCCACAGCATCACCAAACGGATTGGCATTACGCGTCTGCATATGGAAGAGGATGCCGGCAAAAGCATGCACGACGGCTTTGCTGACTCTGCGACGAAAACCTACGTGGACTTGAACCGCTGCGGAACACCGCTGATTGAAATTGTGAGTGAACCCGATCTGCGAACGCCCGATGAAGCTTACGAGTATTTAACCCGCCTTAAAGAGATCCTGCTCTACACTGGCGTGAGCGACTGCAACATGGAAGAAGGCTCGTTGCGTTGCGATGCCAATGTGAGCGTAAGACCGCGCGGGCAGAAGCAATTCGGAACCAAGGCCGAGGTCAAGAACGTGAACAGCTTCCGTTTTATTCGCTCTGCGCTGGAGTATGAGATCGAGCGCCAGGTGGAAGTGATCGAAAGCGGCGGCCGGGTGACTCAAGAGACCCGGCTGTGGAACGCGAGCGAGGGGCGCACCTACTCCATGCGGTCAAAGGAGCAGGCGCACGACTACCGCTATTTCCCCGAGCCTGATTTACCGCCGTTGCTGGTTTCCGGGGAGTGGAAGGGAATCCTGGTGAGCCGCATGCCCGAGCTGCCGGAGGCGCGCCGTAAGCGCATGATCGCGCAGTACGAGATCACCATGCAGGATGCCCAGACACTGACCGCCACGCGCTCGTTTGCCGACCAGTTCGAGACCGCGGCACGGCAGGCGCGAAGCCCGAGGCGTGTCGCCAACCTGATCCAGAGCGAATTGATGGGCCGTCTCAAGGCCAAGGGCCTGGATCTGGAAGAGTCTCCGATCACCATGCAGGGACTGGTGCAGGCGGCGGATCTGACCGAGGGTGGGGAGCTTTCCAGCAAGCAGCTGAAGGGGCTCCTGGACACTGCATTTGAGCGTGGAGAGGACTTTGGCACCGTGTACGAGCGCGAGAAGCCGCAGCAGATCAGCGATCCGGCGGCACTGGAAAAGCTGATTCAGGAAGTGATGGCGGCCAATCCCAAGCAACTAGAGCAGTATCGTGCCGGCAAGAAGACGGTAGCGGCGTTCTTCGTGGGCCAGGTGATGCGCCTGTCGAAAGGGCAGGCCAACCCGGCGCTGCTGAATGAACTGGTAACCAAGCAACTCGACGCCTAGAGCTGTAACTTCCCGCATAGTCGTGAGTCGAACGTTGAGGTGAACCAATGTTCGACTCAGACCTCAACTACGATGCCCCCCGGCAAAAAGTGACGCGTCGCGCCTTCCTGCTGAGCGGGGGTATGGCCGCCGCCGCTATTGCGGCGTGGTCTCTGCATCCTGCGCCCTCGCCACCGGCAGCCTTATCGCAAAGCGGTCCTGCACCCGAGGTTTCCATTGCCGAGTTTTCTTCCTCTGGAGTGGCCACGGGCACGGTCCGGCTGCCGAAGATCGTCAAGAGCGACGCGGAGTGGAAAAGACAGCTTTCGGCTAACGCCTTCGACATAACGCGCAGGGCCGATACCGAGATGGCCTACACCGGTTCTTACTGGAACCTGCACCAGCGAGGAATCTTTCGCTGCATCTGCTGTGACACGGCGCTGTTTTTGTCGGAGACGAAGTTCGACTCCGGTACCGGCTGGCCGAGCTTCTGGCAGCCCATCGCCAAAGAGAACATTGTGGAAACAGAAGACAATAGCTGGGGTGTGCGGACCGCCGTAGCCTGCAAACGGTGTGATGGACATCTGGGTCACGTTTTTAACGACGGACCGCCGCCAACGGGCTTGCGCTATTGCATCAACTCGGCATCCCTGGTGTTCCACTCGATCCCGCCTGCGGTGAAGGCTGGTTGAATCGAGGATGCCCAGGATTACATCCTGGGATATTCTCAGCCATCCTCTTCGGCAAGCTCCCACGGCACGCCGGGGCAGGCAGGGCAGGCTCTGCGGGACTGTTCCTGGCTTTCGTATCTACCCAGGACTAGCCCCGGATTTCCCGCACGCCGCTCTAAACAGATCTGCGTATGCGGCTTTCTTCACGGAATGCCGCACGAGGCTCCTTGATTCCACCAAGCTACACAGGAAATCCGGGTACGTCCTGGGCTACTCTCAGCCAGAGCTGTCCAAATTAGCGCGCAAATGGGCTTCTCGACGGCGCAACTTGCTGAAATGCGTGGAAGAGAACGTGGACAAGCGAAATCGGGTTGGTGCTGTAGGGAGTTGTTAGAGGGAAGGGCGCACCGCAGGTCCCTCGGCTACGCTCGGGATGACAAAGGGGACGGCGGTGGCGCACCTTGGCATGGTTGGAGGTGGATGGACAGAGTCGAAGAAGAGCTAATTGGGACAAGACTGACTCTCAGCCGTCCCCTTCGACAAGCTCCCACGGCACGCCGGGCAGGCTCTGCGGCACTGATTGCCATGCGCCCTGGTTGCTGTTTCTGGCTAAGTATTTTATTTTCAACAAGGTGATCAAGATGATCAAAGAATTAATTTGATCATCTTGGTATTTCCCTGCCTCAGATGGCCTTCTTGGAATTCGCTACACCTATTTAGATACGTTTCCGTGGAGTTTCGGTCCTTTTGCCGGAGGAATTTTTCGCGGCGAAGACATTCGCTCCCCTCGCTAGAGAATGGAGCGGACGACGCCTCCATCCACGCGAAGCGCGGCGCCCGTAGTTGCCGAGGATCGCTCACTGGCGATGTAGATCACCAGCGATGCTACCTCTTCGGTGGTGGCAAAACGCTCGATCAGCGAAGAGGGGCGGATGGTCTCAAAGAATTCCTTCTCCACCTGAGTTTCGCTGACACCCTTCTGCTTGGCCAGATCGCCGACAAAGCCGGAGACGCCTTCCGAGCGTGTTGGGCCCGCCAGGATACTGTTGACTGTTACCTTGCTTCCCGCAACCGACTCGGCCAGACCGCGGGCGATCGCGAGTTGAGCTGTCTTGGTCATGCCGTAGTGGATCATCTCCACTGGAATCTGAACGGCCGACTCGCTGGAGATAAACAAGATGCGGCCCCAATTATTCTTCAGCATGCCGGGCAGGTACTGGCGCGACAGGCGCACACCGCTAAGCACGTTCACCTCGAAGAAGCGGCGCCAGTCGTCATCGGAGATGTGCGCAAAAAGCTTGGCTTCGAAGATGCCGAGATTATTGACCAGAATGTCCACCCTGGGTAGCTGGCTAAAGAGCTCCACGCAGCCCTCGGCGCTTCCCAGGTCGGCGGTGATCCCTTCGACCGTGCCCTGCATTTGTTTCACCAGCGCCTTCGAGGCCTGCACCTTCGCCATGGCCTCCTTCACTCGCGCTTCGGTGCGGCCGTTGACATAAACCGTTGCGCCCTCATGAGCGAGTCCACTCGCGATCGCGAGGCCGATGCCAGCAGTGGATCCGCTGACCAGGGCTGTCTTTCCTACAAGTTGCAAATCCATGTCAACATCTCCCTCGAATGGCTTCACGATTTGTGAACCATTGAGCCGCAAGGCAGCTGTTTCTACGATTCGCGGATTCGTTGGGAGGATGCAAAAGGAAGGCCGGACGCCGGAGCGCGCCGCAAGACTACATGTTCATCTTTTTGAAACGAGAGCCTGGAATGGCGCGCACCAGCAGCATGATCCAGGCCCAGAACCAGGGCAAGTAGGCAACATCGCGCCGCCGGTCAACAGCCTTCAGTATGCCGCGGGCGACCTGGTCCGGCGTGGCAAAGAGCGCGTTGTGCGGCACATGCGCGGTCATTGGCGTGGCCACGAAGCCCGGTTTGATGGTCAGCACCTGCACACCATCGCGGTCGATGCGGTTGCGCAATCCTTCGAGAAAGATGTTGAGCGCGCCTTTGGAAGCGCCGTAGACATAATTGCTCTTGCGGCCGCGGTCGCCGGCCACCGAGGAGATGACCGCCAAAGTGCCCGCGTGCTGGGCCTGGAAGTAATTTCCCAGCCAGGTCAGCAGGGAAACGGTGGAGATGAAATTGGTATGCAGAACTGCCGCGGCGATCTCGAAATCCGCTTCCGCAGCCTGCTGGTCGCCCAACACGCCGTGTGCGATGAGGGCCAGATCGATCTTGCCCAGCCGCTCCGCCGCGATCGCCAGCATCTCCCTGTGGGCCGCGGTGTCATCCAGATCCATTGCCCAGGTATCTACGCTGGCTGCGCCGCGGGTCAGTAGGTCCTGCGCCACCGCTGTCAGCCGGTCTCTGTTTCTGGCCACCAGCATGAAACGCGTATTCTGCGCCGCGAGCCGCCGCATAGTCGCGATGGCGATGCTCGAGGTCGCGCCTAACACCAGCACCGTGGAAGGAAAACCGGGATCGCGTTTAGCCAAGGCCGGCTACCCGCTGCCAGAAGCTGGAGCTGAACGAGGGATCGATGTAGGTGGCCCATTGCTCCCACTGGGGATAGAACTGTTTGAAGTGCGCCGCACTCATGCACGCATCCTTCGCTGGATACATACGGCCGCCGAAGTCGGCTGTGATGGCGGCTAGCCTATCCAACAGGTGGAAGCTCACCTCGCGCCGAATAGGAAAATCCAGGGCCAGGGTGATACCGGGCATGGGGAACGACATCATCCCGGGCGAAGCGATATCTCCGAAGACCTTAATTACGGTAAGAAAAGAAGCCAGCCCGGACGCGGTAATCGCCTTTAATAGCTGGATCATCCCCATGGTATCGCCGGCCCACGGCAAAACACATTGGAACTGGAGCAGGCCCTGCTCGCCATACAGCCGATTCCATTGCAGGATGCGGTCCAGGGGGTAGAAGAATGGCTCGTAGTCGGTGAATCCGGATCGTTGTTTGCCGATTTGCTTGTGGTAGTAGACGGTATTGAAGGCGCCCACGGAAGAGCGGTTGAGGGCAAAGGCGGGCAGGTCGAAGGGCAAGGTAAGCTTTGGCTTGGCTAAAGGTGTCAGCGGCCCGGGATTTTCGTCGTGTTCACCCTTGATGAAAATGCCACGGCCAAAGTTACGGCCCTGGGCCACGCAGTCGATCCACGCCACGGAATATTCCTGCGTACTCGCTTGGGAAAGCGCGACAAACTCCTCCAGCCCCACGAACTGGGTGGAGTGATAGCGGATGCGCCGGGAAACGATGGGGCGCATCTGCACCTCGGCCCAACTGATAAAGCCGGTCAAACCCATGCCACCGATGGTAGCGGCGTACACATCAGGATTCTCGGTTGGGCTGCACAACAACTGTGCCCCGTCAGACCGTATCAGCTCGAAGCAAGGCGTGTGCAGGCCGAAGGTGCCTGCCACGTGGTGATTCTTACCGTGAATATCGTTGGCAATGGCTCCACCGACAGTTACGTATTTCGTGCCCGGGCTCACCGGCAAGAACCACCCGCGGGGCACAGCGAAGTCAAGAATCTCCGCCAGCGTCACCCCGGCTTCGCAGCGCAACAGGCCGGTTTGGGCATCGAACGAGATCAGGCGATCGAGGTTCGGCGTACGCAGCAGGGTTCCGTTCTGGAGCAGGCAAACGTCGCCGTAACTGCGGCCCATGCCCACCGCCAGCATTTTAGTGCCGGGGACTTGCGGGGGAGGAAAATCCTCTTTCCAAAAAAGCGGACGGACTTCAGCGGGGAGCCTTGGATAGCGACCCCAGGATTCAAATGGCGGACGGTCCTGGCGAGGGGACATGGTCAATTATCTTTCCCGAGCGGTTTCACGAAAAGCCAGGCTCTCTTCGGTATGCACCTGATGAGGCTGGGTCTAACGCATTTTGCTAATACTGTGGTCCGGTGAGATCAGCTATGTGCGGCCATTCTTTACCACCCCGGACACGCAGAGACCGCGTGCCACGGGGACCCCGGTTTTAGCGGAATGGCCGCGTCGAGTTCAGTTTCCTGGTCTACACCATTAGCAATAATGCTTTACAGCGCAGAGTAGGCAACCAGCGCTACCCCTAAACCGAGTAGAAGACTCATACGGTCTTTAAGAGCAAAGATCACCGGATCTTCATCCAGCAAGCCGCGCGAGGCCAGCAGCCAAACCCGGCTGATCCACAGGATCATCAGCGGCGTAATCAACCACATGCGGTTGGGGTGGTGATAGAGCGCGGTGACGTCACGCCCGTTTATATAAAGCGTGAAAATTACCATCGAGGCATAAGCGCTGGAAGTGCCGAAGCTGCGCAACTGCTCAATGTCGCTTAAGAGATAGCCTCTTCCGGAGGCCGGGTTCATGCGGTGCGTTTGCAGGTTCTGCAATTCGCTGAACCGCTTGACCATCGCCAGGCTGAGAAAAAAGAAGATCGAGAAAGCCGCAAGCCAGGGAGAGATGATCGTAAGCGTGGCGGCGGCGCCGGCCGCCATGCGCACGGTGTACAGGCCGGCAAGGATGAGGACATCCACCAGAACAATGCGCTTAAGCACCAGCGAATAAGCCATCGTGGTCACCAGGTAGAAGAGCAGGAAGACCAGGAACTTTCGCGGCAAGTAAGCGGCCATGGTGAACGCGACCGCGGCGAGCAGTAATGAGAGAGCAAGACCCGTAGCTACCGAAAGGTCGCCTGCGGCAAAGGCTCGCTGGCGTTTGTTCAGGTGGACCCGGTCTGCCTCCAGGTCAAGCAAGTCATTGACAATGTAAGTTGCCGAAGCGAGGAAGCTGAAGCAGAAGAAGGCGGCGACGGTGGCCAAGACAAGCCCTAGGCGGATGGTATGGGCCAGCACCAGGGGCAGGAAAACGAGCAGATTCTTGGCCCATTGATGCACCCGGAGGGCCTTCGCCAAGGCCGCGGGGGCGCGCGAGCGGTCGAGGAACTTCTCGCTCACCTTGATATTTCGGCTCTTCAGAGCACTCTTTAACCTGAGGTCGGGATTGGCCACCATCGCCCGCTGGGCGGTGGTGAGCAGGGGCAAATCGGGAAGGGCATTGCCGATGTAGTCGAAGCCGTCGGACGCAAAGCGTTGCTGCAGATGTCGCAGCTTGTTGTTCCCGGTGAGGTTCACGGCGCCATCGCTGGCCATTACCTCGTCAAAGATGCCCAGGTGAGCGGCGACACTCTGCGCCAGCAGGCGGTCGGCCCCAGTGACCAGGTAGAGCTTGCGTCCAGCCGCACGCTCGTCTTTCAGATAGTCCAGCAACGGACGGTTGTAGGGGAGGTGGGCCACATCAAGAGCGACCAGGGAAGCCACCTGTGACTTGAGATGCGCCTTTCCCTGGATGGCCCACACTGGCGTGCGCAAAAAAGCCAGGGGGCGGCGACGGGCGAGAACCATCAGCGAGTCGACGAAGGTGTCCGACTTGACCAGCGTCCCGTCCAGGTCGACACAGAGCGGCCGCTCCGCATGCACTGCGACCGAAGGCTCCATTAGCTTAGGGTCGGTCATCCCGAGCATTTCTCCCGTTTCTGATCCCAATCTATCAATAGGTTACGTCAGCGGTGGCATAACCCGGGTAACCATTACAGTTCCCGTTGAGGATAGCAGCGCAGCAGTGGCAAAACATCGCACCGTTGAAATCCAAATGGGCAAGTTTTCTGGAGCCTCGGTCGAACCTTTCGGACCCGGCTACCGTCATATAGGTGCGTGCTCGGCAAGCCTCGAAGAGTGAGCAGAAACCAGGGTTAAAGGATCATGAAGACAGGTACTTGCAAGGTCGCAATGGTGATGGGAGTCTGCTGCTCTTTGCTAGGCGCCCTGCCGCCGCTATCGGCGCAGGAGACTAACACCGCGAGTGCCATTGTCACGGTGATTTCAAAATCGGCCGAAGATGGGACGACGGTTCCCAAACAGACCATGAGCGTTTACGAGAATCGCAAGCTCCAGGACGTGGCCGGTTGGGTTCCCCTGCGCGGAGAGCGCTCGGGCTTGCAACTGGTGGTGCTGTTGGATGATTCTTCCGGCGGCAACCTGGGTCTGCAATTGAACGACATCCGGAATTTTGTGACCGGGCTGCCCCCCACCGCCCAGGTGGCGATTGGCTATATGCGCAATGGGTCACCGAACCTGGTGCAAAGCTTTACCAAGGACCACGCGCAAGCAGTCAAGTCCCTCCGCCTGCCTTCAGGAATAGCGGGCGGCAATGGTAGCCCGTATTTTTGCCTCTCGACTCTGGTCAAGCATTGGCCGGGCGGGGATAGCAACGTTCGCCGCGAGGTGATCATGGTCACCGATGGCGTCGACCGCTACTCCGGTGGACACTACAACCCCGAGGATCCCTACGTGCAGGCGGCTACCAGCGACGCGCAAAAAGCCGGCGTGATTGTCTATTCCATCTACTATCGGGGCGCGGGACGACTCGACCGGAGCCTAATGGTGACGGATGGAGGGCAGAACTACCTTACCCAGGTTTCAGGCTCGACTGGCGGTAAGGTCTACCTGGAGGGCTTTGGCAACCCGGTATCGTTCGCGCCTTTTCTTTCCGACATTCAGCGCAAGCTGCAAAACCAATATGAGTTGAGCTTCGTCTCTACAGCGAAGCCCGGGCTGCAGTCGATCCGGGTGAAAACCAGCCAGCCAAACACCACCCTGGAGTTCCCTTCGCGAGTTCCAGTTGGCGGTGTGAAGGCGCCACAGTAAAGGTTGATTCGACCCAGTAGGCCCGGCTTTGGCAGCGCATAAAATAATGCAAGGGAAAGAGTGTCAGGCGAGGCGAACGATGCCAGGAATAAGGACGAGAAGGCTAACCATCCGGATGCAAAGGGTGATTCTTGGCGCAGTGACACTCGCCGTTGTGGGCTTGCTGCCGGCAGCAGGGGCGGCACAGGATGCGGCTGCGCCGGCCGCAAAGCCGGTGACTTTCCTGGGCACCGTGCAAACGTTGAGCGGCAACACGCTTAGTGTCAAGAGCGATGCCGGGGTCACCATGCAGGTCACAGTGGAGGAGAATGCTCGTCTGCTGCGTATTGAGCCGGGACAGAAGAGCCTTGCCGGGGCCAGTCCCTTCAGCCTGACAGATCTACAGGCGGGGGATCGAGTCATGGCCCGCGGTTCCGCCGGCGCAGATGGCAAGTCACTCGCTGCCACCATGCTGGTAGCCATCAAGGGCGCGGACATCGCGCAGAAGCAGGAACAGGAGCGGGCAGACTGGCAGAAGCGCGGTACGGGAGGGTTGGTTAAGGCGGTCGATCCGGCGGCAGGAACGGTGACCATCTCCAGCGGCGCCGGCGCCATCCGGACGTTGGTCATCCACACCACGCCGACCACGATCATTCGCCGCTATGCTCCGGGCTCGGTCCGGTTTGACCAAGCGGTCAAAGGAACTCTCGACCAAATCAAACCTGGCGACCAACTCCGCGCCCGTGGTTCCAGAAGTGACGACGGAGCCACGCTGGAGGCGGAGGAAATTGTCAGCGGGAGCTTCCGCAATCTCGCCGGCCCAATCCAGGCGGTAAACGCGGCTGGGTCTACGATTACGGTGAATGATACGGCCACCAAGAAGGCGGTGGTCATTTCCATCACGCCGGATAGCGAAGTGAAAAAGCTGGACCCGGCTGTGGCGCAGCGGCTGGCCGCGCGCATGCATGGCGGGGGAGCTGGTGGGGCAGGCAGACGGCCGGACGGGTCTCAGGCGCCCCCACCCTCGCAAGGCCCCGCTTCCGGCGGACCGCCTTCGGGCGCTCCCGGGGGGGATCGGCCGGGAGGCGGTCAGGGCCGCGGCTCCGGCTTTGATGTTCAACAGCTTCTGGCGCGCTCGCCGTCGGTGGCGTTGAAGGATCTTTCCAAAGGCAACATGGTCATCGTAGTGGCCACCGAGGGTCAGACTCCTGACGCTGCAACCGCCATCACGGTGGTCGCCGGCGTCGAGCCCATGCTGCAGGCTTCCACCAGTGGCAGCCAAGCCATGCTTTCTTCCGCCTGGAATCTAGGCGGGGGTGGGGGTGGGGGCGAGGGCGGCGGCGAAGCACCACAGTAGAGCACTCGATGTAAGTGCCGCGGAAAGAATGCGTTCCCAGGGCGCGCTTCGTTTCTAAGCCTTGGAAAGCAATACCTCAGGGGCTAAAGCCCGTCGTATTCTCAATCGTCGTACGGCCCGACTAAAGTCGTGCCCTGACACAAAACATGAGTAGTTCGTTTACGGCCGATTAAACAGGGTGCGGAAACAGTGGGGGATAAGATGAGTCCCCTCAGCGGCTTCTAAAGCCGGATTCATTGCAAGGCATTTACGTACGGCCTGAAGGCCGTACCTTCAGAAAAATGAGTTTTTCCGCAAGCTGTAAGGTCGTGACCTGATACAAAGCATGGGTTTTTCCGCAGCCTGTAAAGCTAACTCTGCAGTTGTCTAATTCTGTATTCCCGGGGAGAACTTTTGAACCGATTGCTTGCTTTCTGCCTGACCACCCTGTTGTTTTTTAGCGGGATAGCTGCTTCACAACGAGCCTTAGCGCAAACAGCAACAGTAACCGGAACACTACGCGGCCAGGTGGCGGACCCTAGCGGAGCCGTCATACCCCAGGCTTCGCTCACCGTGACCTCTGCCACCGGCGTGAGCCGCACGGGCACCTCGGATGCTACTGGTCAGTATGCAATCCCTGGCCTGCCGCCCGGCCAATACACGGTGACCGTGCAAGCCACCGGATTCTCCCCGTTCACTTCTCCACCCGTGCGGATTGCGGCTGGGCAAACCCAACACCTGAATGTTTCGCTGACGATTCAAATGGAGCAGCAACAGGTACAGGTTACCGCCGATACCCCAGGCGTGAGCGTGGATCCCGACAGCAACGTGAGCGCCGTGGTGTTAACGGGCAAGGACCTCGATGCCCTTTCTGACGACCCTGACGAGTTGTCGAACGAGCTCACTGCGCTGGCGGGCCCGGCTGCCGGCCCCAGTGGGGGCCAGATCTACATCGATGGCTTCACCGGCGGCCAGCTGCCGCCCAAGTCGGCGATCCGGGCCATCATCATCAACCAGAATCCTTTCTCCGCCCAATATGACACTCCTGGTTATGGCCGTATCGAGATATTGACCAAACCCGGCACCGACAAACTACACGGCCAATTGTTCATGAATGCCAGTGCATCGGCTTTCGACACCGCCAATCCCTTCGCGCAGAATCAGCCGCCTTACCATACGCTGCAATGGGACGGCAACGTAAGCGGCCCCTTGGGCAAGAAGGCTTCTTTCTTCTTCAACTTCGATCGGAGAAATATTCAGGACAACAGCATCGTCAATGCCGTTGTGCCTTACGTACCCGACCCTGCTACTTGCGGTCCGGAAAACAGCGCCGTAGCCGGCACCAATGGCATCCCGTGCAGTCTGGCTCTCCCTTATCCGCAGACACGCACCAACCTCAGTCCGCGTATCGACTATCAATTGACGCCGGACCAGACCCTGACAGTTCGGTATAGCTACTACCAGGACACGCGGACGAACAGCGGGGTCGGAAGCTTCGTCTTGCCTAGCCAGGGCTACAACACGAACGAAACAGAAAACAGGATTCAGGTCAGCGACAGCCAGGTGTACGGTGCGAAGTTCGTCAACAACACTCGTTTCCAATTCGTTCGCGATCAAACCAACCAGACCCCGCAGCTGGTTGCTCCGGCCATCAATGTTCTGCAGAATTTTGAAGGGGGTGGGAGCCCCCTGGGTACCAGCCGCGATACCGAGACCCGCTACGAGTTTCAGAATTACGCTTCCTTTGCGCTCACCAAACACTACCTTCGCTTCGGTGGCCGGCTGCGCGATATTCAGGACACGAATTACTCGAATGCGAACTTTGCGGGCACCTATACCTATTCCAATCTCGGTGGCTACCAGGCGAACAAGCCGAGCCAGTTTTCCATCACCACGGGAACTCCGACCCAGAGCGTGGGCGTAATCGATTTGGGTCTTTACGCAGAAGACGACTGGAAGGTGCGTCCCAACTTCACCCTCAGCTACGGGCTGCGCTTCGAGACGCAAAACCACATTCCGAACAAAGCTAATTTTGCGCCGCGTGTTGCGCTTTCCTACGGCCTTGGGGGCGGAGGAAAGCCGCCAAAAACGGTGTTGCGCGCCGGCTATGGAATTTTCTTCAATCGATATACCTATGATCTGCTGCTCAACGTAGACCGCTACAACCTCAACCAGCAAGGCCAGGTGCAGACCATTCAGCCCAACCCCAATGGAACGCCTCCGGACAGCAGCACGCAGGAGTCTGTTGGGTTGCCGACCTACTATCGCACGCAACCTGGCCTGAATGCGCCAGCCAGCATAGAAACCGGAACCGGCATCGAGCACCAGGTGAACAAAAGCGTAAGCGTCTCGGCGACGTATCTCTACTCCCGTGGCATACATCAATTGCTCTCGCGCAATATCGATGCCCCGCTGCCTGACGGGAGCCGGCCGGCGTTGGATTTATGCCCGGCCAACCCGATCGGCGCAGCGCCAGGTACGCCATGCAACATCTATGAGTACGATTCGCTGGCCGTCTTCAAGGAGAACCAGATCTTTCTGAACTTGAATGTGGCTTACGGGCGGAAGCTTACTTTTACTGGCTTTTACATCTACAGCAAGGCAAACAGCGATACCGGCGGCCCCGGCTACCACCCATCCAATCAGTACGACATCATGCAGGATTACGGCCGTCAGTTCTTCGACGTCCGCAATCGTGTCTTTGCCTTCGCCAATTACTCGGCTCCCTACGGCTTCAGGATCAGCCCCTTCCTCATCGCTTCTTCGGGTGCGCCGTTCAACATCCAGCTCAGCCAGGACAACAATGGGGATTCGTTCTTCAACGACCGGCCGGTCTTCGCCGCTTCGGATTCGAATCCCACCAATGTGGATACCACCAAGTATGGGAACTTCGATATCAGCGCCACTCCGCCCGGCGGTGCGAGGATCATCCCTATCAATTACGGCAATGCCTCGGTTCAATTCGCTATGAATATGCGCGTAGCCAAGACCTTTGGCGTTGGCCCGCGAGTGGAAGAAGGCAAGGGGGCGAGTGGTGGTGGTGGCGGGCGGGGCGGCGGGGGCCGGGGCATGCCGGGAATGGGGCTGGGCGGCAATGGGCCCAATCCGGGCGGCCAGAATACCCGTGTGGATCGGCGCTACAGCATCACGTTTAGCGCCTTTGCGCACAACCTATTCAACGTGGTCAATCTCGCGCCGCCCAATGGAACTCTTGGCGGGCCACCGGACGGGACAACCGACTCTCCTTTTTTTGGCAAGGCAAGCCAGCTGGCGACGGGCTTTTTCTCGCATGGATCCGCGGTGCGGGACTTCAATTTTCAGGCGCTGTTTAATTTTTAGGCGAGGGTGCCTCCTTGCGAATCGTCGAGGTCAGGAAAAACTCACCACGGCGAAGGAGTCTGCGCGAGAACCCACAATCCATGATCCCGTGGTGAGTGCTGAAACCCAGGACTTACGTCCTGGGCGCATTCTCAGCCGTCCCCTTCGACAAGCTCAGGGCAGGCTCTGCGGGACTGGTCCTTCGCTCTCATCTAAACCCAGGACTACGTCCTGGGCTACTCTCAGCCGTCCCTTCGGGACTGATCGCGATCTGCCCTGATAGCTGATTTGTTTCAGCCAGCGCTGTTCAAATCAGCCGATCGAGAAAAGCTAATTTGGACAAGACTGACTCTCAGCGGTCCCTTCGGGACTGAGTTCCGGACCGACATGCTCTCGCGCAGACGCTTAAAGCCCGGACACTAAAGTTTCGACATTTTCCAGTGCCCAAACCGAACTCATATCTCTGTCCTGGCCGGGCGGATCCCGGGTATCCCAGGATCCGTTGGCACGAAGGGTCAAAAGTCGAGTCTGAGAGCCGCCTGTCCTGTGCGGTTCCCGGCGTTCTCCGCAGTTTGCGGACCGGTCAACGCTCCGAATGTCGAGCTGTCGATAGCGGTGACGGGAGGGGCAAAGTTGGTGTGGTTGAGGACATTGGTAAAGGTGGTTTCGAAGCGCGCATGAAGTTTCTCCGTGATGCGAAATTGCTTGGCTACGCCAAGCGAGACCGCAGAGGTTCCAGGCCCCTCCAGGATGCCGACTCCAGCGTTTCCAAAGCGACCCGCGCCCGCAGGGGTGGGGGCAAATGCGGACAAGTTGAAGTACTGCGCCCGAGATTGGCCGGTGTAGAAGTTGTTCGACACCACATCCGGACGCGCAATGGCACCGCGATTGACCACGTTGGTATTTGACTGGTCTGCGGAACCGCTGATGGTCGGGGTGAGCCACGGCCCTGTTTCCAGCAATGTCACGGTCGTCAGGTCCCAACCGCCCAGGAATGCATCCTTGATGCCGCCGCCGTTCATAAAGTTCCGGCCCTGGCCAAAGGGAAGCTGATACACACCTGTCAACAGCATTCGATCGCGGCGCGTGCCTTGCACGTTGCCTAGATTTCGTTCGATGTGGAAACGGTCTGCGATCGGAAGGCCGTAGTTGACTTCTCCGGCGAAGGCGGTTGGTGCATCACCCTGGTTGTCCGCTTTGTTGGAGGCTAGAGTGTAGTTGGCATCGAAGTAAAACCCGTGCTGCAAGCGATGGCTGGCGTCGACTACAAATGCGCGATAGTTACCCTCACCCGCGTTGAATGTACTGTAGAGCTCGGTCCAGTTGGTGTGAGGAGAACGAGGATCGACGTACGGACTTGCGGCCGTGGTTGTGAAAGGGACTGTGCTCGCGGGAATCTGGTTCAGATCCTCAGTGATGTTTAGCCGGTAAGAATGCATGCCCACATAGCTTACGCGCAGCGCCGTGCCGGCGGTGATTTCACGTTCCACGGTTAAGTTCCACTGGTTGGACTGCGGATCGCGGAAGTTTGGATCCACTCCCTGGTCCAGGCTTCCTCCTCCGATCTGCACGGTACTGCTTGCAGGGGCGGTGTTCGGGAACTGTATCTGTGGTGTATTGGGTCCTGCTGTGCTGGTATTGGCGTAGCTGTGCAGGCTCGACGTAGGATTGCCACTGTTGTTGAAGGAGAGCGGCCCCAGATTGGTCATCGTATAGATGCCGAAACCTCCGCGTATCACCGTCCTGGTGTCGTTGAACGGACGGTAGGCGAATGCTACGCGCGGCTGGAAGTTGCCTTTATAAGTATTGCGCAGGCTCTGCGGCAAGTGATCCTGGCTGGCCGTTACATAGTTTGTGCAGGGGAGCGTGGTGTGGCCCAGATTGCAGGCATTGAACGACTGCTGGAAGGCAACGTTCGATGCAGTGATATTTTGCCGCGACAGGTACCCTGCCAGCGCATTCGGAACCACGATTGAGTTGTTTCGCTGATCGAAGTTTGCCAGGTTTCCGCCATCCTCCTGGAAGCCGGGAAGAATCTGCCAGCGTAAGCCATAGCTAAGCGTCAAGCGGCTGTTTAGCTGGAACTCATCCTGCGCGAAGAGGCTGAACTGGGTCGCCGTTCCGCCCACATCCGGACTGGATACAGCGAAGTTCAGCGTAGTGGGCGATCCTTCGAGAAAGTCACCAAAGGCGTTGCCCGTGAACGTGGACTGAAAGATGAAGTCGCCGAAATCATCCGAAGCGAACTCCGGGGCGAAGCTTTCCAGATCGAAGTACCGCACTCGGCGGACATCGATGCCGCCCTTGATCGTGTGCTTGCCGCGAGTGTAGGTGAGATTGTCGCTGAACTGGGTGGTCTTCGACTGCGTGATGCCCGCTTTGTCCCGGCCTATGGGCGTCAGTCCGGTACCGGCGCTGAAGTTGAAGGTAGGAAAGGCATGTGTTGTCGGGTGCTGACTGATATTCACGCCGGTAAGGTCAAGCTGTGCCAACGCGGTCGATCCCTGAATGGGAAAGTCGACGCTGGTGGTGACGTTGGTAAAGCCATAGCGAAACTCGTTCAAGAGCGTGGGAGTGATGGTGTAAGTGTGGGAGATGAGCAGGCTCCGGTTATGAACGGAATCGCTATCGTTAGGAAGAAAGGGATTTGCGTAGTCCTCGGTGATGTTCTTCCGGCTGAAGCGGGCATAGGCGGACTGCTTGGCGCTGATCGTCTGATCGAGGCGCAGATCGGCGCCATCGGTGCGCGCCGGGGTGGATTGGAAATTATCGTAGTTATAGCCCGACTGGCCGGTCACGTTGGGCAGTGGGATATAGGTCAGCAAGGCTTTCGCTGTGGGACTGATGTTCGCAGCTGGAATAGGAGCCAGCGGCGCTTGACCGGCGATATTGAATCCGCTGAGGTCGCCGTTCCGCTCCGCGGCCGTCGGCACTTCCAGCTGCTGCGCCACGGCGGTGGTGCGGCGGTTGCCTTCGTAGTCTGCGAAGAAAAAGGTTTTGTCATGCCCGTTGTAGAGGTGTGGGATGATGACCGGTCCGCCGAGTGAAAAGCCAAAGGTATTGAATTTCTTGGGGGCCTTTCCGCTGAAGCCATAAGGGTCGGCGTCGAGCGCCTGATTCTGCAGATACTCGAACAGGCTCCCGTGAAATTGATTGGTGCCATTCTTGGTGGTGAACGTGACGTCGCCGATCTGGGAAAACTCCGCACTGTTGTTGAATGAAGTGACTTTGACTGCAGCGATTCCTTCCTGCGAGGGGTAGGCATCCTGCAATGCCCCATTCTGCCGGACGTTTGCGGTCGAGATCCCGTCGACGGAAAAGTTGACCATCGAAGAGCTAGCTCCCCCCAGCGATATATTGCCTGAACTGTCAGTCTGAACGTTGGGAGACAGACCGAGCGCACCCAGCGGGCTGGTGGTGGTGGCGCGATTATTCAAGGGGAGCTGGGTCATCTCCAGGTTGCTCTTGGAGTCGTCGAGCGTAGCGTTTTCCGTGTTGATCTGATCGGCGTTCGAGGTCACCTGAACCGTGGTCGATTGGTCCGCGATGTTGAGCGCGACCGTAAGCCTCAGATCCTGCCGCGCTTCGACGGAAATTCCTGAGATGACGGTGTCGGCAAATCCGTTGTGATGTGCATGCAGGCTGTATTTACCGGCCTTCACGTTTTCCAGGACGAAGTTGCCCGATGCATCAGTGTTGACTGTGTGTTCCGTGTTTTCATCAGTGCTGTGCAATACGATCTCGGTGTCGGAGATGACGGCGCCGCTAGCGTCCTGCACGACGCCTCTCACGCTGCCGAAGGTTGATTGCCCAAACGCGAGCGAGGGGGCGCTCAGGAGCAGACAGCAGACGAGAATTGGAAAGAACCGGTGATAGAACGTCCAGGCGAGGAGCTGGCTCTTCTGTTGTGCGCGGACACCGTTGGGCGGCTTCTGCGTGGCGCCATTAGGCGTGGTGCGCTCTTGGCCGCAGGCACATGAAAGATGGATGTTTTTTGAATCAGAATGAAGAAAGCCGCTAAGAAATTTCATTGCATCACCTCTTACGCCGGAAAAGTACCGGCATAGTTAGTGAATCGCGAAAGCCATTGGTAATGCATAAGCTTCGTCTTAACGGTTTCCTTATGTACCGAGCGATATAGTTAGGTTGCTCAAGGTCGAGCGACAATGACTAGGAAGCCTATCCGCGCTGTTGCCGGCAGGGTCGCCGCCGGAGCCGCCGGCGCGTTGCTGATCACCTTCGTCGCCTACCGCTTTCATTTCAATCTCTCGTCGGCGACCTCAGTTCAACTCTTTCTGGTTACCGCGATCGCGCTGCGATGGGGCTTTCTTGAAGCGGGCATCGTCTCATTGCTCTCCGTTGCCTGCCTGGATTACTTCTTCACCGAACCTCTGTTCAGGTTCTACATGGCGGACCCACACGACTGGGTCGCTTTGGGCGCCTTCGAAAGCGTTGCTCTTCTCGTTGGCAGTCTCTCCAACCAGGTCAGGCGCCATGCTCGCGAGTCAGAGCTGCATCGATCACAGCTACAGAAACTGTATGAGCTGAGTCAGAGTATTTTGCTTCTTGACCGGCAGAAGCCGCTCGAGCCGCAGCTTGCGAGCCTTCTCCACTCGACACTTCGGGTAGAGGGTGTAGTCCTATGGAACGCCTATGACCTTAGTATGTGCAGGAGTGGCGAGTGTCACGTCACAGACGACCAGGTGCGTTCCTTCTACTTCATGGACAGCAGTGGAGACGACCCTGCAAACTGCATCTCCATGCGAGTCTTGCGCCTGGGCTTACGCCCCATCGGATCGCTTGTCGTCTGCGGGCATTCGCTCGATGTGGCTACGATCAATGCTGCTGCGTCACTTGCCGCCGTGGCGATCGAGAGGGCACGCTCGTTCTCCATGGAAACCAGCGCGGAGGCAGCACGGCAAAGCGAACAACTTCGTGCCGCCGTTCTCGATGGCCTGGCCCACGCCTTCAAGAGTCCGTTGACCACTATTCGGAGCTCAAGCTCTGGCTTGCTGGCGATGAATACCTTGTCCGGCGCAGAAAAGAGGCTGGTCACCCTGATCGATCAGCATGCCGCGCAACTCACCGACCTCACAACACGTCTGCTTCGTACGGCGCGGCTCGATGGCGGTGAACTCAGACTGAGACGGGAAGAAATCGATCTCACAGGGCTCATCGAATGCTGCGTCGAAGCATCTGCCCATGAGTTAGGCGGTCATCCTATCGATGTTCGGGTTGCTGCGCGCCACAGCCCGGTATGGGCTGATAAGCAACTGTTACAAATGGCGCTCTTTCAGCTTCTGGACAACGCCGCCAAATATAGCAGGCCGGGTTCTTCCATCGTAGTGGACGTGCAGGAGGAGCCGGCAGAGATGTTCATCAGTGTCCGGAACGAAGGCTCCTTCATCCCGGCGGAGGAAAGAGACAAGGTGTTTCAGCGCTTCTATCGCAGCCCAGGATCAGAGCACAGGGCGGCGGGCACCGGGATTGGCCTTTCTGTCGTTCGACGCATCACAGAGGCGCATCAAGGCCGTACATGGGTGACGAGCGACCCTGAGAGCGGGACGACTTTCGTTCTGACACTGCCCAGAACGGCAAAGGAGAAGTGAGGCGTGGAACAGAAGAGCAAAGTACTGGTCGTCGAGGATGATGCGGGAATTCGACAGAGCCTCTTTGAAACCCTGGGCGCACTGGGGTTCGCGATCGGGGAGGCATGCAATGGAGAGGAAGCGCTACTCCGGCTCCGCATGGTCAACTACGATGCTGTATTGCTCGACATCAATATGCCCGGGATCGGTGGGAAGGAGACATGCCGCAGAATCTGCCACAGCTATCCTCGCCTCCCGATTATCATGCTGACCGTGCGAGATGATGAGAATGACAAAGTGGAAGTGCTGGATGCGGGCGCTTATGACTATGTAACCAAGCCGTTTCAGGTTCATGAGTTGGCCGCAAGGCTGCGCGCGGTGATCCGGCGTTACAACGCCTCGAGTCAATCGAATGCTGTTAGCGCAGTCGGTGACATCACTTTGGACTGCGAGCGCCGCCTGGTGCAAAAGCGGGGAGAGGATATTCACCTCGCCCCAAAACAATACGAAACGTTGTGCTACTTGATGGAGCATGCAGGTCACCTAGTGCCTCACGAACGCCTGCTAGCCTCTGTGTGGGGACCGCTCTATGGCAACGAGCGCGAGTATTTGCGGGTGATTATTAACCAGCTACGCAAGAAGATCGAAGACGATCCGGCTCATCCGACTTATATCTTGACGGAAACGCATATTGGGTATCGATTTCGCAAAGGGTAGCAGGTTTGCCCGGTGCGGGCTTCGGTGGTTGAAAAGCTCTGAGCGGCATGGGTAAGATCGGCACCGCCGGGGTCCTTCGACTCCGCGCTACAATCGCCGTGTCACTTGATAAATCTGCGCAGCGCTCCGCTCAGGATGACGATTTTGTGGGAGTTTCGATGAAAAAACATCCTAAAGTTAGCGCTTATTGGGCGCAGTCCCCTCGTTTTCGGCCCAGGTCCGCTCCCACGGCAGCCGGGGCAGGTTGGCGAACCTGGGGCACCCGTCCTGTTCCTATTGGCTGCTGCTATGACACAGACACTATAGGACACAATGACTGTTCTATATCTGGTGAGCTGGGCGTTCGACAGTCGATAAAGACTCGCTTGCCGATAGCAGCAACACGTCCGTGCCGGCCATTTCGATCTCCGCGCAGGAGGCGCCGAGTACCTCTCCATCCGCTTCGACCGCGATTGGCTGCTTGTACTGGTGATTGGGGGTGGGGCGGCAGACCACACGCAGCACATCCTGGTAGTAAGCTGCGGCGTCTTCCGCCTGCACACGATCACGCGCTCCGCCGGAACGAAAGAGGGCCTCGTAGGTGGCACGCGCCAGGCGGGAGCGCGAGTAACCCGCAACGGTGGCCAGCCGGAGAAAGGGAAAGGTCAGGCCGCCGCATGGACGCCACCGATTCAGCTCCGCTACCCGCACCGCGATGGCTTCGCTTACCTGTTGGTGGACGACAGACCCGCCGATGGTGGTGATGGCGATGTCGAAGGGCTGTACCGGATGATTGAGGAGTAACCTGCCGCCGGCGGCGAAATAAGCTGCCCGGCCTACCCTGCTCTTACCCGAACGGCGCGCCTCATACATCAGGCTCGCATGCATGCCCATACCGGCGGCCATCGCAAACAGCCAGCTTTGCCGGCCTTCCGGGACGCAGCAGGTAATCTTGCCCAAGGGCACGGGAAAGGGACGGCTGCGTAGAATCCAACGCGCGGCGGCAGCCGGGTCCTTGGGCATCTTGAGATTTTGCGCCAGCACGTTTCCCGTACCAAAGGGAATGATGCCCAGGGGTACGGCCGAGCCGGCGATCCCCTGAATGACGTCAAAGATGGTGCCATCGCCGCCGCAGACAATGATGGCGTCGTAGCCTTCTGCTACTGCCCGCTTTGCCTTGGGTCCAGCGGCGCGGTTTTCGCCGGTCTCCAAAATATCGACTGCGGCGCCGGCCTCGCGAAAGGTACTGTGAACGCGGGCGATATCCCGGCGCCTTGCTCCTGTTTGCTGCAACACCGGGTTAATGAAGAGCAGGATCTTTCTCATGGCGCTTCAGAATTGCGCCGGCTTCTCCCAGTCGGAGAACACAAATTCCTCAAGAGGCTTCCGCTGGCGCGGAGATACTTCCATCTTCTGCAGGTACTCGGGCAAGCTTGCCGGATCGCCGAAGTATCCGATTGCAGTGACCGCACCGATCTCATAATCAGAAGGAATGGCAAAGGATGCTCGCACCTGTTCGCGATCAAAGCCCGCCATGGAATGCGTGTGCAGTCCGATCGCGGTCGCCTGCAGGGCGAGGGTCGCTGAGGCCGCACCGGTGTCGTGCATGCCGTACGCGTTCGGCTTGCCGTTGTTGGTGAAGACGTTTTTTGCCACCGACAGCACCAGCACCGGAGCGCTCTTAGCCCACGACTGGTTGAACTCAACCAGCGCGTTGAAGATTTTCTGGTAGGTTTCGTCGCCTCGCCGGCCTACCAAGAACCGCCAAGGCTGCTCATTCGAGGAGGAGGCGGCCCACCGAGCGGCCTCAAATAGCTTCTTGAGCTCCGCGGCCGGTATTTCCTTATCGGCATAGGTACGGGGACTCCAGCGACGGCGGATCAAATCGTCCACGCCGGCTACTTCAGGTGCATGCTTTAACTTGTCGACGCCTTCGGGTGATGTTGTCGGGGGCACGGGATAACTCCTGAATGAATCTAGCTTCAATGGTTAGATAAATGGAGGAGAGGAACGACGCAAAATCGCCTGCTCCCCATGGAGCAGGCGAGTCTTCTATTGGTGCTATTCCATCCGCGTTATTCGCGGACGCCTTCGACGAAGGCCTTTAGTTTGCGTGAGCGTGAAGGATGCCGCAGCTTGCGCAGCGCCTTGGCTTCGATTTGCCGGATACGCTCGCGGGTTACCTGGAAGCTCTGACCCACTTCTTCCAGCGTGTGCTCGGAGCCATCCTCCAGGCCGAAGCGCATCTTGATCACACGCTCTTCGCGCGGAGTCAAAGTACGCAGCACCTGCGAGGTATATTCCTTCAGGTTGACGCTGATCACCGCTTCGGAAGGCGAGACCGCCTGGCGATCTTCGATGAAGTCGCCAAGATGGGAATCTTCTTCCTCGCCGATAGGAGTTTCGAGCGAGATCGGTTCCTGTGCGATCTTGAGCACCTTGCGAACCTTGGCCACCGGGATGTCCATCCGGCGCGCGATCTCCTCGGAGGTAGGCTCGCGGCCCAGCTCCTGCACCAATTGCCGCGAAGTGCGAATCAGCTTGTTGATGGTCTCGATCATGTGCACCGGAATGCGGATGGTGCGTGCCTGATCGGCAATGGCGCGGGTGATCGCCTGGCGAATCCACCACGTGGCGTACGTGGAGAACTTATAACCACGCCGGTATTCGAACTTATCCACCGCCTTCATCAAACCGATGTTGCCTTCCTGGATCAGATCGAGGAATTGCAGACCGCGGTTGGTGTACTTCTTGGCGATAGAGACCACAAGGCGAAGGTTGGCCTCAATCAGCTCGCGCTTGGCCTGCTCCGCGTCCATATCGCCCTGGATCATCTCGCGCTGGGTGCGCTTGAGTTCGGCGATGGAAACGCCGGCCTCCTGCTCCAGCTTTTCCAGGTCGGTCTTGCAGTTCTTCTGCTGGCGGCGATATTCCTTGCGCAGTTCTTCGCTCTTCGACTGGTCGTGCTTCTGTTCGAGCGACTTGATCTGCCGTTCGAGCATGCGCATGGCGTCGACCGTCTTGTTGACCTTGTCCAGCAGCCGCTTGCGTTCCGCGTTGGTGTACTTCAGCTCCCGCACAATGCGCGAGACTTCCACCCGTTCGCGGTTCATCATCCATCGCGTCTTACGATGTTCCCTGGCCTTCGCCTTGACGTTGATCGTCTCCAGCTTTTCGAAGAGCAGGGATGCTTTTTTCTGGTGCTTGAGCAGAGTGTCGACGCGGCCGATCGTTACCCGAATGCGCGCCTGCAGTATCTCTTCGGTGATTTCTTCCTCATCGAAGATCACCACTTCCTTGATGTTGCGGACGCCGCGCTTGAGGTCCTCGCCGAGGGCGACGATCTCGCGAATGACGATGGGCGAACGGGAAATGGCCTTGAGTACCCGCAACTGCCCGCGCTCGATGCGCTTGGCAATCTCAACTTCGCCTTCTCTGGTCAGCAGTGGAACAGTGCCCATTTCGCGCAGGTACATGCGAACGGGGTCATTAGTTTTTTCGAGTGTGCCCGGTGTCAGGTCGAGTTCAACGTCCTCGCCCTCCTCACCCTCGCTCTCGAACTTATCCGCGCCAAACTTAGGACCGCCTTCGAGCACATCAATGCCCTGGGTCCCGATGGTGGTCAGCAGATCGTCGAGATCGTCCGGTGAATGCAGGTCGCCAGGAATAAGATCGTTGACCTCGTTATAGGTCAAGTAACCTTTTTCCTTACCTGCATCAATCAGTTTCTGAATGTCTTCTTCGTACTTGTCTTCGATAGCCAAGCAAATCCTATCCCGTGCCTTATTTTTCGGAGCGGTCCGTGCTTAGAAAGGACAGGGTGCTATGCGAGCCGCTAAGGGCATATTCCGGACGGTTGATAAACCGTTTGGGCAAGTAGACGCACGTCCTTCAAAGAGTTATAGAATATCATGGATTGGAGTGTGCCCCTTCGGCAGCCCCCAGAACGACACCCCACCTGAATCCTGATCCGCTCACTCCATTAGATGAAAAACGGCTGGTTTGGTTTCCACCGCTGGTGGTGGCGCAACGTACGACTTTCGGACTAACCATCGACATCCCGCATTTGGCGGTCAACCTTGAGCTTTTCAGCCATGAAAACGGCTAACTGAGCCCAATCGCCGCGCCGTTCTGCCTCGGCAATGTCCGCACGCACCCGGCGCTGTAACGCTTCGAGTTGGCGATATTTCAGCGACTCCAGGGCGGCTTCCACCTGCTCCATCTCCACCTCGCTGGACTCCCGCAGCAAAGCCTGCGCCAGCAGCGCGCGCTGGCCGGCATCCGGCAGTGCGGCGAGAGGCTCCAGGGACCCGCGATCGCGCAAGAGCCACAGCATAGGGGTGACTGCAAGCCCTTCGAACGACTGAGGTTGGCTGTGTAAGGCTTGGGAAACGCGGAGGAAGATGCGGCTTTCGGGAGCGCCGGCCATGGCCCGGAGCAGCAACCTCTCCGCCTCCTTGAGGCTGTCCAAGCCGGAGGTAGTCACCTGGTCCCGGCGTTTGCGCGCCGCCTGATGAAGTTCCTCCCTGACTAGGGCTGAATCAATGCCCAGCTTCTGGGCGGCGTCGGACGCGAACTCGTCCCGAGCGATGCGGTTGGGCATGCGCCGGATGTGGGGCAGGAGGTAGTTTAGGGCCTTCGTCTTGCCATCGGCGGTCCGGGAAGGGAAAAGCTGCATTGCGCGTTCAAGCAGGTAGTCCGAATGGCGCTTGGCCGCTTCGACAGCGCCCACATACGCCTTGATGCCTCGTTCGCGGATAAAGCGGTCGGGATCGAGCCCACCCTCAAGGGTGACGACCAGGACCTCGAAATCCTCCTCGGTGAGCAAGGCAATTGACTTTTCCGCGGCGTTGGCGCCGGCGGTATCCGGATCGAAATTAACGAAGAGTCGCTTGGTGTAGCGGCTGAGCAACCGGACCTGCATCTCGGTAAACGCCGTTCCACTGGTGGCCAGCACATTGTGAAATCCGGCCATGTAGGCCGTGATGCAATCCATCTGGCCTTCTACCAGAAGGGCAAAGGTCCGCTCCCGGATTGCCTGCTTCGCCTTATCGAGATTAAAAAGCACCTGCCCCTTCGAGTAGAGCGGCGTTTCCGGCGAGTTCATGTACTTGGGCCCGGACTTCTCATCGCTATCGAGCGCCCGCGCGGTAAAGGCAATGACGCGCCCTGCCTCGTTGTGGATGGGAAAGGTGATCCGCTTGCGAAAGCGCGCATACAGCGGTCCGGCCGAGCCATCCGGCTGCTCTTTGGACGAAAGCAGGCCCGACAGCCGGAGCAGATCGGGTGGGGCTACTCCCTGCAAGCGGTCGCGCAGCGCATTGAACGAATCCGGAGCATAGCCGATGCGGAACTTGGCAATGGCCTCTGCGGTCAAACCACGGACGGTAAGGTATTCACGCGCCCGGGCGCCTTCGGCTGAACGCAACTGTTCCTCGAACCAGCTTGTGGCCAACTCGTGCAATTCGAGCAGCTTGCCGCGCTGGCGGCTCTCCTGCGCTTCCTCCGGCGAGGAAAATTCCCGTTTGGGCAGAGCGATGCCGCACTTTTGGGCAACGACTTTTACGGCTTCCGGGAAGCCGACATTCTCGATCTTTTGCACGAAGGAGAAAACGTCGCCCGACTCGTTGCAACCAAAACAATGGTAGAACTGGCGCACCGCATGCACCGAAAAGGACGCCGTCTTTTCCCCGTGAAAGGGGCAAAGACCGGCGTAGTTCTGTGCTCCGGATTTCTTCAGCGTGATGTATCCGCCGATGATCTTAACGATGTCCGCCTGCTGCTTTACGAGTTGGGCGAAGTCTGAAGACACACTTTATTGTCGTACATCGGGAGCGCTGGAAAAGCGCCCGGTTGTGTGGAAGGCCGATAACGGGCTGCGGAAAAACTCCCTGCAGTCTGGAGGAAAGAACACCTCAGGGGCTAAAGCCCAGATTTTTGTTGGCCTTTACGGCCCGACTGAAGTCGTGCCCTGATACAAAGCGTGAGTTTTTCCGCAGCTTGGACAACAGCTCTTGTGGCTGCTTGCCCTGCTCCCGCAGGCGTCGGAGGCTCAGCGCGTCATGGCGCTTGGCGAGCCTTTGCCCTTGTTCATCGACCAGCAGATCGCAGTGATACCAGGTGGGTGAGGAGAAACCCAGCGCCCGCGCGAGAAGAATTTGGCGGGCTGTTGACTTCAGCAGGTCGGCACCGCGAACCACCTCAGTGATCCCCATCGCTGCGTCATCGACCACTACAGCGAGCTGATAAGCGGCAAGGTCGTCCCGGCGCCACACCAGAAAGTCTCCAAAGTCCCGGCCGGCGACGAACCGCTGCGGGCCAAAGTGCCCGTCCTCGAAGACCACGGCTTCTCCATCGGGCACACGAAAGCGCCAATTGGCGCCTATGGACGATTCGACTCCACCGGACGGCATCGTGGCCGGGCGGCAGGTTCCGGGATAGACGCCTTCGTCATCGTGGGGAGCCTGCATTGCCTGCGCCAGGTCCTTGCGCGAACAGCGGCAGGGGTAGAGCCATCCCCCAGCCAGCAGCCGGCGCCAAGCGTCACGATAGAGGCCGTGCCGTTGGCTTTGCGTGTACGGCCCGTAGAGACCGCCCACGTCGGGTCCCTCCTGCCATTCGAGGCCAAGCCAGCGCAGGTCTTCCATCATGGCCTGGCGGAAATGGGGCTGCGAGCGGTCGGGATCAAGATCCTCGTCGCGCAGGATTAGAGTGCCTTGGGCTGCGAGCGCGCGCTGTTGTGCGATCCAGAAGGTGCGCGCGTGGCCCAGGTGCAGGAAACCGGTGGGAGAGGGCGCGAGCCGGCCTCGGTAGGTATGGGGAGTCATTTGGGGTGGAAGATCACGGGGGCGGGTTGCTGGGCGAACGCTCCGGAGGCGCAGAGGATGAGTGCCAGGACAGACAGGAAACATTTGCGAGGGGGAAGGGCGCACAGCAGGTCCCTCGGCTTCGCTCGGGATGACAAATCTAAAAGTGGCGTCGTTTTATCGAGTGTTGCTTGTGGATGACAAAGCGCTGCAGGGAAAGTGGGCATGAGCTTCAAAAGAGGTCTGGAATGCTGGAAAAGGCGATCCGTGTAGGCGCGGCCGCACCCGCGAGCAGCATGCTGGCAAAGCACAGGGTGTTGGTCCCGTACTTGTAGTTCACCCGATCCATGGTGGTCGACAGCCGGGTCCGCTTTCCCTCTTCTTCGAGGCCCGAGAACAGGGAAAGCGTGTGCAGGTGGTCGGGAACCAGGTTGCCCAGGGAAACGCCCACGAAAAACGGTTTTTGATGGGCCCGGCCGGCCGGGCTTTGACTCCATAGGCGCTGCAACCCCTCCAGAAGCGTCTGGTTATCCTGACATTCCAGGAGCTGGATGCTTTGTGCCCAAGGTTTCTGGTGAATGCCGGAAGAATGTTTGGAAGCGGCGGCCGAGCTGGCTACCGCGAAACGAATGGTCAAGGTCATATTGGAGGCCCAAAGCCGGGCTTTCCGCAGGCGCATCGCGGCTTTGTGCAGCAGCTTATTGGCCACCGCGTAGGCGCCCTCCGGGGTGCGGAGCTCCGGCGACAGAACGTGGGAGTGGCCGATCGACTTGGCGTGCTCCAGCTCAGCGTCGCCAAAATCCTCTCCCCGCAGCCAGTGCCATAGCTTTTCGCCGCCTACCCCGCCCCATGCGACGTGCAACTGCTCCCGATCGAGCGCCAGGAGTTGTTCCATGGTGCGAATGCCGGCCTGTTGCAGCCGCTTCTCCATGCGCGCACCCACGCCGGGCAAGTCCCGCGGTGTCAACGCCGAAAGCGCATCGTGCAGCAGATCAGGGGTCAAGGCCACCAGGCCGTCCGGTTTCTCCATGTCCGAGGCCACTTTGGAGAGGTACCGGTTGGTCGCCAGCCCAACGGAGCAGAGAAGGGTGGCCCCAGCCTTGCGGCGCACCGCGGCTTTGACCTCGCGCGCCAACTCCAGCGCGGCCAGCAAAGGCTGCTCCCTGCCTAAGAGACGGCAGGCCATCTCGTCGATCGACATGACAGAAGTGACCGGAAGGCAGGATTCGACGGCCTCTACCACGCGGTGGTGGTAGTCGACGTACAACTCATGCCGGGCCTCGACCAGCACGATGCCGGGGCAGAGCCGCTTGGCTTCGCCGACTTGGGTGCCGGTACGCACTCCATATTGTTTCGCCTCGTAGCTGGCAGCGATGCAGCAGGTGGTATCCGCCAACAGCGGCACCACGGCCATGGGCCGGTCGCGCAACTCCGGCCTTAACTCCTGCTCTACAGATGCAAAGTAGGAGTTGAGATCGAGGAAGAGCCACCGCAGCCGGGGATCCCCCATTCGGAACGTATTGTTTGTCGCGTCGGTCACATCTGACTAGTTTTGCCCATATCGAATTTTCTATAGCGATGCTAATCTTTGTGCCATCGGTAGTTTTCGGGAAAGTGGACGCGTTGGTCCCGTAAAGGGAAGCCACCCCGAAAAATATTTTGCATCCCAGAAAACCATCCCCGGGTTTAGGGTTTCATAGATCGTGGAGTACTAAGATGCATTCTGTCCATCTACACACGTTCGTACGGTGGTTTTTCCAGTTTGAGTCGTACGGCCCGGCAATTCTCGTCACCGTAGGCGCGGCGTTGCTCATGGCCTGTGGTATCGGTGCAGCCTGCTCGCCCTGTAAGGAAAAGGACGAGGTCTTTCACCGCCAGGTGTTCTAAGGACGCTGGGTTTCTCTGTTTGCCGTCGGGCCCCCGGGTGTCCGACGTTCCCCGGTTTTTTTGTCCTATCCGTCCAGCCTCTTCCCTTGTGGCGCTCTCAGTGGGAACGAATTTTCATTGGTGAGGGAACGGCAGATAGCCGCGCCCTTTCGTCAGAGGTGGTTTGGCCTTTCAGGTTTCACGAACTCCGGCTTGCCTTTCGCGCCCCATTGCACGTATCCCATCGGATGATGATGGTCGTGGGTAAAGAGAACCAGCCATCGCTCGGGGATCGCGCGGCTTAGGAAGCGCTTGCGCTGTTCTATGCAGGTGAGCGGGTCGAGGTCATAACCCATCACCCAGGTCACGTCGAGGTGCGCACTGGTGGGTATCAGGTCAGAAATGTAGCAGGCCCTGCTTCCCCCCGAATCGAGCATCACCGCCATCATCTGCGCGGTGTGCCCGGGAAAAACTTCGACACTCACTCCGGGAACAATCTTTGTGTGGCTCCCGCTTGGAGTGTCAAGCAAAGTCATTTGCCCGCTGGCGACGAGGGGATCGTAATTGTCACTGATATAGCTCACGGCATCGCGCTCCAGCTGCAGATGGCCGTGCTCCACTTCTCCGCGATGGGCGAAGTAGCGGGCATTGGGAAAGGTGGGCACGATGCTGCCATCTTCCCTTCGCGTCGTATTCCATCCGCAGTGATCGAAGTGCAGGTGGGTATTGATCACGATGTCCACCTCTTCCGGTTTGATGTGAGCCGCGTCAAAGCTGTGCAGCAAGAGCTGCCTGGCGTCGAAGATGCCGCGCATTTTTTCCGGCAGCTTGTTGCCGATGCCGGTCTCGATCACCACCGTATGTTTGCCGGTGCGAACAACGACGGTGTTGGTTCCGACCAGGATCTGGTTTCGCTCATTGGCCGGCGCGCGCTTCTCCCACAAAGGTTTCGGCACTACACCGAACATGGCGCCCCCATCGGCCAGATAGGTGCCATCGGTCAGGATGGTCAGGTCCAGGTCACCGAGCGTGGTGTGGCCGCGCACGAGATCGCGTGTGGTGTGAGTTTCCGCGGGATGCGTCACGGCAACACCGGGGTCATGAGATAACGTTCAAAATGTTCCAATATTCGGCCATACAAGTGGGTGCTGGCCTCAGCGCCGCCAACGTCGTGCGTCTTGCGCGGATAGAGCTGCAGATCATAGGGCAGATCGGCATCGATCAATCGCTGAATGAACTGGATCGAATTCTCCAGGTGTACGTTGTCATCCCCAGTGCCTTGCACCAACAGCAGGCGTCCCTTGAGGTTGGGGGCGCTATTCAGCACGGAGTCGTCGCGATAGATATCTTCATTTGGCGCCGGCGTTCCAAGATAGCGCTCGGTGTAGATGGAGTCATAGTCCTGCCAGTCCGTAACCGGAGCTCCGGCAACCCCGGCGCGAAAGCGGTCACTATGGGTCATGGCATAGAGGGTGAAGGTACCGCCCCAACTCCAGCCCCACCAGCCGAGCCGTTTGGGGTCAAGTTGGGGATACGCGCGAAGCGTTTGGTCAAGCGCCGCGATCTGGTCGCCCAGTTGTACCGGTCCAAAGTCATGATAGGCCGCCTGGGCAAAATCGCGGCCTCTGCCCCCCATTCCACGGTTGTCCACGTGCAGCACGGCGAACCCCCTCTCTACCAGCACCTGATCAAAGAGACGATCTTCGGCCGACCATTTTCCGGTGACCATCTGCGCTTGCGGGCCGCCATACGGATTCACAATCAGAGGCACGCTTGCCGCCTCCCTTTTGCCTGCAGGCAACACCAGTTGGCCATAAAGCGTGGTGGCTCCATCGGCCGCCTTCCATTCGACGGGCTGCGGCGGTGTTAATGCCGTATCGAGCGCCGGCGCTTTCCAGATCGTCTGGCAGTCGCTATCGTGGCGGCATAGATCCACTACAGGGGGCGTCGTGGTGGAAGAAATCGTGTCGGCAAAGAAATTTGTGTTGGGCGAGAAGATCGGTTCGTGCCATTCTCCGTATCGGCTCACCCGGTGCTTGCCCTGGCCATCGAGTCCGATCACCCAGAGCTGCTGCTGGCGCGGGTCCCCCTCGTTGGAGAGATAGTAGACGGTGTGCGCCACCTCGTTCACGCCCACAATATCCCCCACCTCATAGTTGCCGCCAGTGAGTTGCTTGACCAGGCTGGCCTGGGTAGCCAACGGGTTCGCCGAGTCAAAGCTATAGAGGTAGATATGGTTGTGCCCATCCCGCCAACTGGTAAGCAAAAAGTTTGAGGCGAAGAAGGTCAAGTCATACGAGTCGTCCAGGAACTTGTCGTCCGTTCTGGTGAGCACCGGTTTCGACTCGTCCGTCGAGAGGTCGACGAAATACAGGGTCATCGTCTTGTGATCGCGCTTTAAGGTCTCAATCCAAAGAGCCTTGGCATTGAGCCATCCAAAGCGCGGGATGTAATCGCTTCCGTTGTCGATGGGCAGGTTGATCCACTTGGTCCTTCCGCCATTGGCGCCCACCACGCCTACACGCACCACGGGGTTCGGATCACCGGGCTGCGGATAACGCTGGCGATCGACGGTTGCGTGGGTGGGGATCCAATCTTCGATGGGATATTCGGGCACCGGGGTTTCGTTCATCTGCAAGTACGCTATCCGCCGCGAGTCTGGCGACCAAAAATAATTGCTGCGCACATCGAGCTCTTCTTCATAGACCCAGTCCACCTCGCCATCGAGTAGTGTGTCTGCTTGCGAATCCGTGAGCCGCAGTGGGGGATTGTTGTCTTTCAATTTGTTTACATAGAGATTGTGACTTCGAACATAGGAGAGGTAGTTTCCATCGGGAGAAAACTTGGGATCATCTCCACTGCCCGCGCCGGTCGAGGCCAGTTGCAGGCCGGTCTTAGTCGCCAGATCGAAGAACCAGAGCTGTCCATTGGAGTCGAAGAGAAGGTGTTTCGAGTCAGGTACCCAGCTGTAGCTGGCCTGCTTATAGCGGGCGCGATTGTCGACGTCACGCTCGGAAGTGAGGGGCGGATTCAGCGCCTGCATCCTGGCGTGGTCGACCAGCACCTGCGTGTTGCCCGTTCCACCTTCTACGGCCAGTAGATCGCCATTGTCGGCGATATAGCTGAGCCGGGTGCCGTCGGGACTCCAGGCGATGCCGTGCGGCGGTTGGGTTGCCTGCTGCTGGCGGTAGATCTGGTCGACCGTCACCGGCTTGGTATCCGCCGCCAAGGCGGAAAGGCGGCAGCAGAATCCAAGCACCAGGGCGAATCGAATCCGTTTCAACGAATGGCTCCAGCAGGTCCCCGTTCGACTTCGCTCAGGGCAGGCTCTCGGCTGCGCTCCCACGGCAAGCCGGGGCAGGCGGGATGACAAATTCGAGGGCGGGGGCCCACCTTGGGGGGACCTGTGAGCCTGAAGTGTATCGCACGTCGAGGGGCCAGGGTGTTAGAGCATTTTCAGAACTACTCTGCACCGTCGAGTTCGGGGAAGCGCGGCTTTTCTTGAGGAAAAGCCACGTTGGGAGTGGTCGCCTGGTATGCATCGGAAGTGAAAATGCTGTAGACTCCAGACCACGCATGGATGTTCAACTGCAGTCGCTTATTCGTTTGCAGCAGGTCGATATTAAGACGGCCCAACTGCTGGAAACCATCGCCGCCGTTCCCCGGCATTTGCAATCCGTCGAAGAAAAACTTCAGCAGCTCAAGCTGGCGGTGGAGCAGGCGGACAAGGCTGTGCCGGTGGAAGAGGCGCGGCGCAGAAGATTGGAAAGCGATCGCAAGGATCAGCAGCAGAAGCTGGTTAAGTACCGCGACCAGTCAAGCAGCGTCAAGACCAACGAACAATTCCATGCATTGCAACATGAGATCGGGTTCGTCGAAGCGGAGATTCAACGCATTGAAGATGAAGAACTGGCCAGCATGATCAGGAGCGAGTCGCTGGAGAGCCAGCGCTTCGAGGCGCGGACGGCTTTGGCCCAGCAAGCGAAGCTGCTCGAAGAGGAAAAAGAGCGAACTCGCATTGCCTCGCTGGGCTATCAGGAGGAGCTCGCTACGATGCAGCAGGAACGGACCTCACTGCGTAAAAGAGTGAACGAAACCCTGCTCTCCCAGTATGACCGTATTGCTTCTTCTTCTCGCAAGACCGCGCTTGCGCGCGCTGCAGGACAGCGGTGTCTCTCCTGCCAAATGCAATTGCGTCCGCAGTTTTGGAATCAGGTGCGTGAAGGCACACTGCTGAATTGCGAGAGCTGTGGGCGATTGTTGTACTTTGATCCGGCTCAGGTCACTACTCAGGCCTCGTGATTTAGGGGAGTCCAGGGCATTAACATTTAGGAATGAAACGAATTGCCGTCGACATGGATGAGGTGCTGGCAGATGCCCTGAGCGAACACCTGGCACGCTACAACCGTGACCATGGTGAGGCCATCACCAAGGGCCAGTTGCACGGTAAGTGGCTGTGGGATATCGTCTCCGCCGACAGGCATGAGCGATTGGAGGCTTACCTCCGCAGTGAAGACTTTTTCGAGGACCTGCCGGTTCTCGAGGACAGCCAGGAGGTTTTGGAGAAGCTCAGCCGGCACTACGAGATTTTTATCGCCACCGCGGCTATGGAGTTCCCTAATTCCTTCGGTCCCAAATACCGGTGGTTACGACGCCACTTTCCCTTCATTCCGCCGACCCACTTCGTTTTCTGCGGAGACAAGAGCATCCTGCTCGCCGACTACCTGATTGACGACACGTTCCGGCACTTGCAGAGATTCAAGGGCCAGGGAATCCTCTTCTCGGCTCCCCATAATGCGGCCGTCACCGGTTTTCGGCGGGTTGCCGGCTGGCGAGAGATCGAGGATCTCTTTCTGCCTGTGGGCAGGGCCTAAAGCATTTTCACTTCTACCCTGCATGGTCAAGTTCGGCTAAGTGCGGCTTTTTCTTGAGGAAAAGCCGCGACCCGAATTTCCTGTAAGGCTCGGTGGGGTCGACGAACCTCATGCGGCTTTCCTTACTGAAAGCCGCACACGCGATTCTTTTTGGAGCTGCGAACAGGAAATTCGGGGTTGGGAGCGGCTGCCCTGTGTACACCAGAAGTGAAAATGCTGTAGTTCCTAAGGCTCTGGCTGGAGGCTCTCCTTGGTACGGAGCGGGGTGGGAATTGTGGTCGTCGCCGCCCTGCCGGAAGGCACATTCAGGGCAGAACTCTTCGGTCCCATGGCAGCCCCCAGTGGGCGCAGGTTCATGGCTGGTTGTGGCGACTGCAGTTGGTGCATGGTCACGATGATGGCGTGGGCCGCTGACTTGCCTGCACAGCGATATCCGTGGGGCGTGCTGGCATCAAAGTACACTCCATCCCCCGCGGAAAGGACATGCGTCTTGTCTGCATGCCGGATTTCCAGTTCACCCTCCAGGATGTAAAGAAATTCATAACCCGGGTGTACGTGAGGCCGGACCTCGATGTTCTTCTTCAGCGGAACAAACTCTGCGTAGTAGGGATCCAATTGCCGATCGGGAACCATGTATCCCAGGCTCTCGAAGTAGTAGGTTGGATCGTCGACGCCAGTCTGCGGCAGACGAACGCGCTCCTTTTTCCGATGAACACGGAAAAGGGTGTGCGGCTCGGTCTCAAAAAAGTAGGAAAGGTCTTTGCTGAAAACCATCGCTACCCGAGCCAGGTTGCGTAGAGTCGGCACCACGCGGCCGGTCTCGAGCTGTGACAGGAAGCTGGCAGACAAGCCGGTATGCCGGCCCAGTTCGACCAGCCCCATGGACTTTTTCAGGCGGAGCCGCTTGATTCGTTCGCCGATGCGCTTCTCTGCAATAAACGATTCCGCGCTGGCGGGGTCAATCTGCGAATTTGTCGCTGCCTCTTTGGTTTCCACGGTGCGGGCTCCTTTAATGCATGTGGATTCAATACGTGATGGGTTAGTGTTTGTTGTTAAGAAGAAAATAGTTTCCTTTTCCATGAACATTATCTCAGAACTGCCGGCGGGAAGCTAGGATCACAACAGATGCAGATGAGATGACAGCTGATCAGATTTTGTTGACTGGATCATCCGGACTTATCGGTACTTCTTTAGTACGTACTCTGCGCCGCAAGCGGATTTCGATTATTTCGCTGCATCGGCGTCCGTTGCCTGGAACCGGTCTCCACAATGCGGGTTTTCAGGGGCTGTGGGATCCCTACGCGGCAACGCCGATGACCCTTCCCCGGAATGTTAAAGGGACAACCGCGGCAGTTCATCTTTCCGGGGCTAACCTGGCCGGGCGGCGATGGAACGGGTCCTACAAACAGGAAATCCTGGAAAGCCGGGTAAAGCCTACCCACGCGATCGCTACCCTGCTGGCCGGGCTGCGGCCCAAGCCGGCAGTGCTGGTGTGTGCGTCGGCGATCGGTATTTACGGTGGCCGCGGGGATGAGTTGCTGACCGAGTCCTCTTTGCCGGGAAGTGGATTTCTCCCTGAGGTTTGCCTTGCCTGGGAAAAAGCAACGAAGCCAGCCTCGGACGCGGGAATCCGGGTAGTGCATCTGCGATTTGGCGTTGTGCTTTCTCCGGACGGGGGCGCCCTGGCCCAGATGCTGCCTGTCTTTCGCGCTGGGCTGGGCGGCCGGCTAGGGAGCGGCCGGCAGTGGATCAGCTGGGTAGCGCTGCCCGATGCGATTCGGGCGATTGAGTTTGCATTGGAGACCGTGGGCTTGGCCAGGGCGGTGAATGTAGTTGCACCCAACCCAGTGACGAATTTGGAATTCACCCGCTCCCTGGGGCGGGCCCTTCATCGCCCAACGCTGCTTCGCGTCCCCGCCTTTGCGTTGCGGCTGGCTTTGGGCGAAATGGCGGAGGCCACCATCCTGCAAAGCGAGCGGGTCTTGCCGGCTCGATTGAGTGCCTTGGGGTTCGAGTTTGAATATCCTGAACTCGACGCCGCTCTTTGCGCCATGTTGACCCGCCCCTAGAGGCCGCACGCCGCTACGCTCATCGACAGAATGATTTACGTTGGGAGAGCATGCATCGCAAGCTCCTGGTTTCAGCGCTCCGCATCGCCAGCTTCGCCTTCGCGCTGCTTACGATTCTGGTTGCGGGTTCGGCGACTGGCTGCGGATCGCCCGGGGCGCCGGGACCCCCAAGCCTCAACCTGCCGACTCCCGTTTTAAACCTCTCCGCCGTGCGCATCGGCAATTCCGTTCACTTGGCTTGGACGATGCCGACACACACCACGGACCACATCTCCCTGCAACACCCGGTCAAGGTTCAGGTCTGTCGCGCGCTTGAGAAGGGTCCTTGCGCCAACGTCGGCAGCCTCTCGCTCGAGCCGGGCAAGGAAGGGGCATACGCGGACGAATTGCCTGCCGATCTCGTCCAGGAACCAGACCGCCTGCTGCGTTATGAGGTCTTCTTGAATAACCATGCAGGTAAATCCGCGGGCCCGTCGAATGTCGCATACAGTGCGGCCGGGGTCAGCCCACCCGCCGTCAGCGGATTGACTGGGCATGTGCGAGGAGACGGTGTCCTGCTCGATTGGCAACCGGTCGCGGAGTCCGGGAGATCGGTGTTCTTCCGCATCGAGCGTCTGCAGCTGGACGCTCCAGCGCCCCAGGAAACTCCCAAGTCTCCTCTCGCCCCGGCCGTACCGGCCGCCTCGCAGACGCTGGTGGTCCACGGGAAGGAGGGCGGAGATCCGGGCCACGCAATCGATGCCTCCGCCCTCTTCAACCAGCGATATCGCTACGCCCTAGAACGGGTCGCGACAGTTGCTGTCTCCGGACAATCCGTGGAGGTGCAGGGTTTGCCCAGCGAGGCTATTGTGGTTGCGACCACCGACGTTTTCCCCCCCGCGGTTCCCCAGGGGCTGGTGGCCGTGGCCGATGCGGCTGCGGGCGCGATCGATCTCTCCTGGTCGCCGGACAGCGACAGCGATCTGGCGGCTTACCGCGTTTACCGCCGCGATGTGCATGGAGATTCGACGGTCCAACGCATCGCTTCCGTGGGGGTCGAAACCTCGTACCGGGATGCGGGAGCACAACCCGAACATACGTATGCTTATTCCTTGTCGGCCGTCGATCAAAGCGGCAATGAGAGCAAACGTTCTCCTGAAGTCGAGGAGACTCTACCCAGCCGGTAAGCTCGCAAGCCAAGCGACTCTAGAACTCAGACCAAGGAGCCCCATGAAATACTGCCGCCTGCAAACGAAGTATGGAGCGCAATACGCCGAGGTCGTCGACCGCGATGGCCGGATGTGGATCGAGCGCCTGATTCCACCCTTCGAAGAAGGCCCAGCCAGCGATTTCGTTGACCCGGCGATCGATCGATTCGAACCACTGCCGCTCGACGGGGCGCGAGTGCTCGCTCCCGTCGCGCCCTCAAAGATCGTCTGCGTCGGACGCAATTATCGCGAGCACGCGGCGGAGCTGGGCAATGAGGTTCCGGCCGAACCGCTGCTGTTCCTCAAGCCTCCGTCCGCGATCCTTTCCCCGGGCGAGGGGATTCGCATTCCGGCGCTCTCCAAGCGGGTTGATTTTGAAGGCGAAATCGCGGTGGTGATCGGCGATCGCTGCAGCAGGATTGGACTCGATGAGGACCCAGGCGACTACATCCGCGGATACACCGTCGCCAACGACGTGACGGCAAGAGACTTGCAGAAGAAAGATGGCCAGTGGTCGCGGGCCAAAGGCTTTGACACCTTCTGTCCGGTCGGGCCGCTGGTTACCGACGAAGTGGATCCCGCTTTGGGCATCGGCATCACCACCCGCCTCAATGGGGAGCTGCGCCAGGACGGCAATACACGCGACCTGATCTTTTCAATCGACCATCTGCTGCGCTATATCACCGCGGCCATGACGCTGTTTCCAGGGGACTTGATCCTTACCGGGACCCCGGCCGGCGTGGCTCCCATGCAGCCCGGTGACCGGGTGGCCATTACCGTAGAGGGGATCGGAACGCTGAGCAATCCGATCGTCTGATGGGGAGCAATTCTGAGACCACCACGAAACCTATCGCGATTTTAAGAATCTCACATGTTGAAAGCCTTACACTCAAGGTGTACGCAAGGAGAGATATTGCATGGCCAAGACACTGCTCGAACAGCTTAAGGAAATGACGGTGGTCGTCGCCGATACCGGGGATTTTGAATCTATCGAAAAATTCAAGCCCCAGGACACCACGACCAATCCCTCCCTTCTCACCGCAGCCGCCGGGATGCCACAGTATCAGCCCATCGTGGATGGAGTGCTCCTCGAAGCCAAGAAGCAGCTCGGTCCCCAAGCCAAGGATAAAGACGTCGCGAATCTTGCTTTCCGTCACCTGGCCGTTGCGTTTGGCAAGAAGATCCTGGCCATCGTTCCCGGCCGTGTTTCGACCGAAGTCGACGCGCGGTTGTCCTATGACACCGCCGCTACCATGAAGCAAGCGCGTGGAATTATCCAGCAGTACGACGAGGCGGGCATTTCGCGGGAGCGCATCCTGATCAAGATCGCCTCCACCTGGCCGGGTATCAAAGCCGCGGAGCAACTGGAGAAGGAAGGCATCCATTGCAACTTGACGCTGCTGTTTGGCATGCATCAAGCCATTGCATGTGCCGAGGCTAAAGTAACGTTGATCTCGCCCTTCGTGGGCCGCATCCTCGACTGGTACAAGAAGGACACGGGCAAGGACTACCAGGGCGCAGACGACCCAGGCGTGCAGTCGGTCACAAAGATTTATAACTACTTCAAGAAGTTTGGTTACAAGACAGTGGTGATGGGGGCAAGCTTCCGCAATATCGGGGAGATTCGCGAGCTGGCCGGCAGCGATTTGCTTACCATTGCTCCCAAGCTGCTGGAAGAGCTTCAGTCCACACAGGGCGACCTGCCGCGCAAGCTGGACCCGAAGAATTCCCAGGGCTTGCAAATTGAGAAGATCCCCATGGATGAGGCCACGTTCGAAAAAATGCACGCTGCCGATCGAATGGCTCACGACAAGCTGAAGGAAGGCATTGAAGGCTTCAGCGAGGCGCTGGAGAAGCTGGAAAAGCTATTGGCCGACCGACTGGCCAAAATGGGCGCCGGCGAAGCAGTAGCCGCTCGATAAGCCTCATCCGCAAAAGCTCTATGCGGTGCGGCTGGCCCAAATGGCCAGCCGCATCGCGTTGCTGCAGGGTCCCCTTGTTAGCAAGCCTTGAAAATTGCTGTCTTCGCAGCAGCGGGGGGAGGGGGCATACCTCTGCCCTTTCGAGTCTGTTTGATCCGGCAGGAAATGCTTGTCCACGGATAATTCTCAACAGTGCACGGTGTTTTCCGCCAGGACGCAAAGAAAGAGCCCAGGGGCTAAAGCCCAGATCTTTGTTGTGTCTGTCGGCCCGACTGAAGTCGTGCCCTGACAAAGCAGGAGTTTCTCCGCGACCTGCAAAGCCCAAATTCTGCTGGAACTCAATGGCCCGACGAAACAGGCAGCGGAAAAACTCTGGTTTTTGAAGGGTACGGCTTCACAGGCAGCGGAAAAGCTCATGTTTTCTGTCAGGGCACGACTTTAGTCGGGCCGTAAACGATTGCGAATACGACGGGCTGCCCTCAATTTCCTGTATAGGCCTAATGAGCCATGGCACTTCATGCGGTTTTCCTTGAGAGAAAACCGCACACGCGGATCTATCCAGCATCCACGTACAGGAAATTGAGGTTTAGCCCCTGAGGTGTTGCTTTCCTGCTCGGTGCGGACTTTTTCCGCAACCTGTTCAGACCGTACGTAATTGCCCAGCTTTTCTTAACCAGAACATAGCCTAAGCATGTTCTCCTCGATATGCAGTGGAAGGCGAATCTTCCACGATCGCAGGAGGCCTTCGTGTCCTGGTACGCCCTTGATGATCCCAATGACCCACGACTCGACGATCTGGCGAAGCAATTCCAGCTTCATCCACTGCACATTGAGGATTGCCGCAGCAGTAACGAGCGACTCAAGGCTGAGGGAACGGACCAATATCTCTTCCTGATCCTGAAATATATTCAGGCGGTCGAGGACGGGGACCTGAGCTTTGGGAATGTCTTCCTTTTCGTAGGCCGCGACTACCTCATCACCGTTCGCGATCCCTCCTGCAAGAGTGACGAGATTCTGCAGCGCGCACAGAAGGCGGGACCAGAAGAGAAACCAGCGAAGCTTCTTTATCTGATCATGGATAGCATTGTCGACTCCTACTTTGTCTCCATCGATCACAGCGACGACCGCATCGATGACTTGCAGGACAGCGTACTCGACAATCCATCGCCTGAGATCCTGGAGAATCTCTTCGAGCAGAAGCGCAAGTTGATCGAGCTGCGCCGGGTCCTGGTCAATCTTCGCGACGCCTGTATGTCGCTACAGCGCGAATCCGGCTCCATCCTCAACCCCGAGCTCTATCCATTTTTTCGCGATGTCTACGATCACTCGTTGCGCCTGCTGGATATGGTGGAGACGCTTCGCGATCTGCTCAACAACACTTTTGACGTGTACCTGTCGAGCGTTGCCAATCGCACCAACCAGGTAATGAAGGTGCTTACTGTACTGAGCACTGTCGCCCTTCCAGCGCTAGTTATCTCCGGCATCTATGGAATGAACCTGAAGGGTCTACCCTTTCTCGAGTCCGATCACGGAACGGAGATCGTGGTGGGTGCGATGGTCGCTTCCACTGCGGTAGTGCTCTGGATGCTGAAGAGGTTTGGGTGGCTTTAGAGCAGTTTCGCAATTACGTGGCCTGATAAAGATCGCGAGGTGCGGTTTTCTTTGGGAGAAAACCAGGAAAAGGCCTATTGCTTCGGTCTACACCAATTGCGAAACTGCAGACTCTTGCAAGCGAATTCTGCTCAGCAGATACCTGGAAGGGTCTAGAATGCTCTTCGATCATGCCTTTTACGCCGAGCAACATTGCCGCCCTGGTCATCGCTGCGAGTTTCGCCGCTGGGCTCAATGTGTACGCGACCGTGCTGACGCTTGGGCTGCTGGCACATGCGCATTGGGTAGCCTTGCCGCCTGGTCTTGAGACGCTATCCAGTTGGTGGATTATCGGGGTTAGCGGAACCCTCTTTGCGGCGGAGTTTGTCGCCGATAAAATTCCCGGGCTCGATTTGCTGTGGAATGGGCTGCACACCTTTATCCGCATCCCTATTGCCGCGCTGTTGGCTTACCGGGCCACTACGCAGCTGACGCCCGAGATGCAACTGCTGGCCACGGCAGTGGGGGCCGCGATCGCTCTTGCCGCACATGGGTCCAAGACAGCAGCGCGGGCGCTGGTCACCCCCAGTCCCGAGCCGGTGTCAAACATTGCCCTGAGCAGCAGCGAAGATGTTGCCGCAGTAGGCATCACGTGGCTGGCGACCCAGCATCCCTGGGCCGCAGCCAGCATTACGCTGGTTTTGCTCCTGGTGACCGTGTTGATGATGCGGTGGGTGGTTAAGGCCCTACGCGAGCTGTGGTGGAAGCTGCGACCGGCGCCGGCGCAGTAAATTACGGACCCAGAATCAACCGCCGATCTCTCCCTACATTGCGCCTTGTAAGAAAAAACCATATACCTGTACATTTGCGCGTCCCACTCAAGCCCCACGGCACGCCGGGGCAGGCAGAGAACGGCTTGAATGGGGCACCCAACTTCTGCTTCGACTTCTTGGGTTTGCCTTGCTAGCCCTTGGCCTGGCTAGCCTTTGGCCGCGGCGCGGCGGGTGTGCACAGGCATAGGGACGGGCCGAATCACTTGGGTATCACCCTCCGGGAGCACGCACACCGATCCGGCGACACCGGCGCGCCTCGCAGCCGCCATCAGGCGCTCGACAGGCTCTTCCATCGGCTCCTGAGAGAGCCGGAAGGTGCCATAGTGCATCGGGATCATCTGCCGTGCGCCCAGGTCGAGAAATGCCTGTAGAGCCTCTTCAGGGCAGGTGTGCACGCCGCGATAGCTATCCGGACTATAGGCGCCGATGGGCAACAATGCGATCTCCGGCTTCAGGCGCTCACCAATCTTGGCAAAGCCGTCGAAATAGGCCGTGTCGCCGGAGTGGTACAGGGTGTGACCGCCGCCACGGATCACGTAGCCGCCGAAGCCCCGATGCGTGTCCTTGAAGAAGCGCGCTCCCCAATGCTTGCAGGGTGTCATAGTGATCTCAAGACCGCTGATCGACTTGGTCTGCCACCACTCAAGCGTGACGACCCGGGCGAAACCCAGGTCGCTGACCAGATCCTCAACTCCCCATGGCACCACGGCGATGGGAGCTCGTCCCGTCATTTTCAAGGTATGGGCGACGATCCGGCGCAGGGATGGCCGATTGAGGTGATCCATATGCGCATGGGAGAGCAACACCATGTCGATGGCTGGGAGTTCCTTGATCCTGACTCCGGGACGGCGCAAGCGGCGCAAGGCGATCAGCCGCTCGGCGAATACGGGGTCCATGAGCAGCTTCCGCCCAGCGATCTGGACCAGGAACGATGAGTGGCCAATGAAGGTGACGGCCAGCTCCTCCGGGGATACCAGGAGGGGCTTCTTCGATTCTCCGGTCATCGGCCTGAATGCAGACTCGCCGACGAGCGTTCCCAGCGACTGCATTTTGAGCAGAACCGCGCTCTTGCGCTTGACCATGGTTTCACCGCCATCAACTACCTAATAGATTCGCCCGCCCGGTCGCGAGATGCCATTTCCGCCTGTACAGCACTTTTGCTTCAAAAGTAGACGATTCTGAGCGGAAAATCCGGACTTTTGCTGGAGAAAAGCCCGCACTTCGCGCTCCTCGCTCGTGCAGAGTAGAAGCGAAAACGCTATAAGGTACCACATCTCCCGGCCATCCACAGGCACGGTGATGGTCCCAGGGCGGACCTGCAGGTACCTCTAGTAATAGACGGGAAGCAACAAGGAAAGATTGTGCCCCCAGGTTAAAAGGCGGCAATTTGGGCTCTAGGGTAACTGGGGCGTTACTCCAAGGTTGTACATGAGGAACGAATAAATGTCCGCCGCTGTATCCAGCGCCTTACTGGTGTTGCTGGCTCCGTGGCCGGACTGTGTATCGATACGGATCAACACCGGATTGGCATGACTCGCCTTCTCCTGCAGCGCGGCGGCGTATTTGAAGGAATGCGCCGGTACCACCCGATCATCGTGATCCGCGGTGGTGATGAGCGTTGCAGGATACTTCACGCCCTGGCGAATATTGTGCAAGGGCGAATATCGATACAGTGCTTGAAACTCTTCCGGGTTGTCGCTTGATCCGTAGTCCGCAATCCAGTTCCATCCGATGGTGAACTTCTGAAAACGGAGCATGTCCATGACCCCAACCTGGGGCACGGCCGCGCGAAAGAGATCTGGCCGCTGGTTCATTACCACTCCGACGAGGAGGCCGCCGTTGGATCCTCCGGAGATCGCGAGTTTGGCCGGCGAGGTGTACTTATTGGCAATCAACCACTCGGCCGCGGCAATAAAGTCATCGAAGACATTCTGCTTCTCCAACTTCATCCCCGCCTGGTGCCACTGTTCGCCATACTCGCCGCCGCCCCGTATGTTGGCCGACGCGTAAACCACGCCTTGCTCCAGCAGAGCCAGGCGCAGCGGGTTGAATTCGGGAGGGACTGTGACGTTGAAGCCGCCATAGGCATAGAGCAAGGTAGGATTGCTTCCGTCCAGCTTCAATCCTCGCTTGAAAACCAGAAACATGGGCACCCGGGTGCCGTCTTTGCTGGTGTAGAAGACCTGCGCCGTCTCGTAGTCTTCCGCCTGGAAGCCCTTGATTGCGGACTCGCGGAAGATGGTGGATTTTCCGGCAGCAATGTCGTAACGAAAGATCGTGCTGGGATAGTTGAATGAGGAGTAGGCGTAGAAGGCATCCGCGTCCTCGCGTCTTCCTCCAAAGCCGCTCGAAGTTCCTGGACCCGGCAGGACAATTGGGTTCTCCATTTTGCCATCGAGCGAGTAGACGTAAGGGTGAGAGGTGACATCCCGCGCATAGGTGATAAAGAGCTTGCCGCCTTGGGTGGAGACACTGCTCAACGTTTCCTTGGTTTCGGGTACAACGTCTTTCCACGCGGCCTCAGCGTGGCTCGGGTCATAGAGCGCGACTCGTCCATGGGGAGCGCTCTTGTTGGTCTGGATGAGGAACCGGTCGCCGAGGTTGTCAATCACGTGAAAGCGGTCATTGGTCACGTCAGCGACAATCGGAATGAAGGCCGCTGCGTGCCCCGGGACGAATTTGGATAGGTCCGAAAAGAAGAGCGCGTTGCCGTCCTTACCTTGGCCGCGCTCAGAGACGGTCAGGATCGCGAACCGTTCGTCTTCGGTCGTTTGCACCGTATGGAAGCGCTGCGGATGCGCTTTGTCCTCGTAGATGAGCTGATCGTCAGATTGCGGCGTGCCCAGGCGATGGTAGTAGACCCTGTGTCCTTCGTTGCGGGAAGAAAGATCATGCCCATCCTCGGGCGCGTCATAGCGGCTGTAAAAGAAGCCGTCGCCAAACCAGGCCAGATCAGTCACCTTCAGCCACTTGAGGTCGTCTTTAAGAACAGTTCCGGTTTCTATTTCGAGAACGTGACCCTCAAGCCAATCTGAGCCGCCGCTGGAGAGGTAGTAGGCAAAGTAGCGCCCATCCCGGGAAGGCTCCCCGCCCATGAGACGCACGGTACCATCGCTGGAGAGTTGGTTGGGGTCAATCAGAACGCGGGGCGTACCCTCCAGCCCCTTCTGTACATAGAGCACGCTCTGATTTTGCAGTCCGTCATTTTTTGACCAAAGGTAATAGGCTCCGGTCCGGCTCGGAATGCCGTACTTGGGGTAGTTGTAAAGCTCTTCCAGCCGCTGCTTGAGCTTGGGGCGGTAGGGGATCTTTTGCAGGTAGTCGAAGGTGACCTGATTTTCGGCCTTCACCCATGCCAGGGTTTCGGCCGAGTTGTCATCTTCGAGCCAGCGATACGGATCAGCGACCTTGATGCCATGGTAATCATCGACCTGGTCAGCTTTGCGGGTTTTGGGATAGTCCAAGTTAATCAAATCTGTAGCGATTTCAGATACTCGCGAAATACTCCCCCCAGCTCATTGTGGTTCAGAGCAAACTCCACTGTTGCTTTGAGCATGCCGAACTTGTCGCCGGCATCGAAGCGGAGCCCGTCGAAACTGTACCCGTAGACTTTTTCGTGCTGCAGCAGGCCTCGGATGCCGTCCGTCAATTGCAGTTCCCCGCCGGCGCCGAGCGGCGTCTTCTCCAGCACATCAAAGATCCTGGGGGTGAGGATGTAACGGCCAATGATCGCGTGTTTTGAGGGCGCCTCCTCCAGTTTCGGTTTTTCCACCAAACCTTTCACGTCGAAGATACGGTCGCTCCCTTCATGAGCCGTGCAATCGAGCACGCCGTAGGATGAGATGGAAGGGCCTTCGACGACCTGGGTAGCCAGAATGGTGGACTGCGTGTGCTCAAAGACTTCCATCATCTGCTGCAGGCACGGCACTTTGGCTTCGATGATGTCGTCGGGCAGAATGACCGCAAAGGGCTCGTCGCCCACAAGGTCGCGCGCCATCAGAACGGCGTGTCCCAGCCCCATGGCCTCCTTCTGGCGAACGTAGGCGATGCGCGCCATATGCGATATTTGTCGCGTCATGGCGAGCAGCTCGGTCTTGCCACGCTTCTCCAGCAGTTGCTCCAGCTCAAAACTGATGTCGAAATGGTCTTCGATCTCTGCCTTGTTTCTGCCGGTAACAATGATGATTTGTTCGCAACCCGCGGCAATGGCTTCTTCCACGCCGTATTGGATAAGCGGCTTGTCTACCAGCGCCAACATCTCTTTAGGCAACGCTTTGGTGGCCGGCAAAAAGCGTGTGCCGAGGCCGGCCGCCGGAAAAACTGCTTTGCGCACTCTGTCTTTCATTTTGCAATCCTTCACGCCGGTTAGGCTGTTCTCTGTGAAATGTTCATGGTGAATGGCCCGTGGAGCACCCTCAGCGTACTTAGGATGCAGGAATAATTAGAGCGTAGGCGACGCGTCCCCGAGAAGTGCCCGGCGAACTATTTTTACCGGGGCGAACCCCTGCTTGAGAAAGTCGTCGTGGAATCGCTCCAGCGAAAACTGCGCGCCCTCTTTCTTCTCTACATCGGCGCGCAACTTCATGATCTGGAGTTTACCCAAGGTGTAATAGAGATAAGTTGCATCGGTTGTTCCGCGCTTGGTTTCTATCAGACCGCCCTCGTGCGTTTGATACCCTTCGGTTAGAAAAAAGTCTACCGCCTGATCGAACGTCATCTTTCCGGTATGCATTTGGATGCCTACAACGAAACGGGCATCGCGTAGCAAAGCATCCTGCAATTGCCCCAGGCGAATCATCTTGGCATCCCGGGCGTCGCGAGCGCCCGTTCCCGGTTGGCCGTAACCCTGGTCAAGCATCATCTGCTCGCAATAATGCGCCCACCCTTCGGCATTGGAGTTGGCTCCCAAAATCTTGCGCACGGTGCTCGGCGCCTGTGGAAGCCACAGGAATTGTATGTAGTGTCCTGGATAAGCCTCGTGAATCGCAGTGCTGATAATGGTTCCCCGGTTGAAGGCGGCCATGCGCTCTTCGATTTGCCTGGGTGTATCGTGCGGTCCGGGCAGGGTCACGTTGAAGTAGGCTTGGGTGGCGACGTTCTCAAAGGGGCCGGGGGTGTCCATCGACGCTGTTGTGGTCGCGCGCATGAACGGCGGCGTCTCTTCCACGATGGGGCGCACCGGCGAGGGGATATCAACGATATGCCGGGCTTGAATGAACTGGATCAAGCCCTGGAAGGTGTCGCGAAAACTCTGGAGCAGATGATCGGGCGCAGGATGGTCCCGGCCCAGTTCTGCCAGGATCTCGCGCGGTTGGCGGTTGGGGTCGATCTCCTTTGCAATGCGGTTGAACTCCGCCTGGTTCTTGTGCAGGTCCGCATAGCCGATCTCGAGCAGCCTGGGCAGCGGTGTGTCGACCATTTCGTTGTAGAGCAGCAGTTTCGAAAAGGTCTCCGCGCCATACCGAAAATCGCCATGGGAGCGGGGAAGAACGTCTTTCTTGAGCCAGGTCTGATAACGCTGAAGCGCTGCGACGACGGCTCCGTTCACCTGGGTAAACTCTTGCTTGAGCTGTTCGTTCTGGGCCTGTTTAAAGGCTTCCGGGTACATCCGTTCTGGAAAAAGGAGATGATGTCGGGAAGCTGTTCCAGGGCAATCTCGGTATAAATGCGCGGCGGGTTTTTGAGATTCTGATGGGCGGCTTCGAGCGCAGCCGGCATCAGCTTTTCCCGGGCAATCAGCGAGCGCAAGCGGTCGTCGGGCGAAGCGAAGGTGCGTTCCATCAGCACGAAGGCGCTATTGGAAATTCCGCTCGAATACTGGTCGGGGTCCTTCTCCCACAAGCGAATGGTGTTGAGCGAGAGCAGCGTGCTGTGAATATTTGCTAGGAGGAGTTCCAGATCGCCCTGGCTGGTCAGATCGAGCTGGGCAGCTGGAACGGCGTTAAATTTGGCTTCGAAGCGCTGCAGGTCAGCCGTCTCTCGATCGACTGCGTCGCGCGAGTAATCCTCAAGCTGCGCGTCGTACTGGTGCAGACCTGCTTCCGTGCCGGCTGACGGTTCGTAATGGAAATAGACCTGGTTGAAGTATTGATCGGCGAGTTGGCGAAGCGCCGTGGCTGCAGCGGGTGGCTCCGAAGGGCCTGGCTGAGCCGCCTTGTTGGAGCAGCCCGAGCCGGCGCTTACCGCGATTCCTGTGAGTACGAGTGCAATTTGTTTCAGCCGCAATCGATCGTTTCTCCGATTCGAGGATCTTTGGTGTCGCTTTTGGCTAGAGTGATCTTCCGAAAGTCGCTGGTCAATTCGACGGGGTAAAATTACGAAAACCGAAAGCCTCAGGGGCTAAAGCCCGTCGTTTTTCGATCGTTTACGGCCCGACTAAAGTCGTGCCCTGACACAAAACATGAGTTCTTTCGCAGCCTGTAAAGCCGTGCCCTTCGTTCAGCGGGTTTTTCCGTACCTCAAGGCCTGAAGGCCAAAGTGCTTGCCCTGGTTGATGTCCGGGTTAAAGCCCGGACCTACCCAACGGCGGATTTTTCCGCAGTCTGTAAAGTCGTGCCCTGATACAAAGCCCGACAACATTTTATTCAACGAACTTCCAGGGCAGAAGGCTAGCGGCGCTGGTGCGGGGCCGCCACCTCAGCGACTTCGTCTGCCGTGAGCTCTTCCAGGAGAGCCCTGATCTCATTCAGTACATCCCGCGGCTCCGTTGCCTTGAGGGGAAAACGAAGCACCCCCTGGGGCGTGAACTGCGCTCCCTTTTTGGCGTTTTGCGCCACCATCTTCATCAGACGGCCAGGATCGATGCTGGCCTGACCGGTGAAGCGGATGTGGATCTGGTCGCGTTTGCGATCCACCTGGGCTACGCCCGTCCGCTCGCATAACAGACGAAGGCTGGCCGCATCCATAAGATGGAGCACGCTGGGCGGCAGCTCGCCGTAGCGGTCTTCCAGCTCGGCACGCACCTCGCTCAGGCTGCCGTCATCCGCTGCTCCGGCGATCTTCTTATAGATGCGCAGCCGCTGATTCTCTTCCTCGATATAGCTTTCGTCGATGCGCAGGCTGATCCCGAGGTTGAGCTGCGCGCTCGCCCGCTGGGGGTGTTCCTCACCTTTCAGCTCATTGACCGCGTGCTCCAGCATGCTGGTGTACATTTCAAAGCCCACGGCCTCGATATGGCCACTCTGCTCCCCGCCCAGCATGTTGCCTGCACCGCGCAGCTCGAGGTCGAGTGCGGCGATCTTGAAGCCGGCGCCGAGGTCAGAGAACTCCTTCAGCGCGGCCAGCCTCCGGCGAGCAATTTCGGTTAGCTCCTGCTCGGGAGGAATCAGCAGGTAGGCATACGCTCGGCGGTTGGACCGGCCTACCCTGCCCCGCAGCTGGTAGAGCTCAGAGAGCCCGTGGCGGTCGGCGCGGCTGATGAGGATGGTGTTCGCCAGCGGAATGTCGAGCCCGTTCTCGATGATCGTGGTCGCGACCAGCACGTCGTATTCCCCATGCATGAAGGCCAGCATCACCCGCTCCAGCTCGGTCTCGCCCATCTGGCCATGGCCGACGGTGACCCGAGCGTGCGGCACCAGCTCCTGGATCTTGGCGGCAATTTCGTAAATGGTCTCTACCCGGTTGTGGACAAAGTAGACCTGGCCACCTCGCTCCAATTCGAGTTCCAAAGCCGAGCGAATCAGCTTCTCGTCGAACCTGGCCACCACTGTCTGAATGGCCATGCGATCTTTGGGTGGCGTCTCGATGACGCTCATATCGCGCAAGCCCACCAGAGACATATGCAGGGTGCGCGGAATGGGCGTGGCCGACATCGCCAGCACATCGATTTCGCGGCGCATCTGCTTCAGGCGCTCTTTGTGGCGCACCCCGAAGCGCTGCTCTTCATCCACCACCAGCAAGCCAAGGTTGTGGAAGAGCAGGTCCTTTGACAACAGGCGATGGGTCCCGATCAGAATGTCGACTTTACCCGCCTCCACGCGTTCCAGGATCACCTTCTGTTCCTTGGGAGAGCGGAAGCGCGAGATCATTTCCACGGTGATGGGAAACTTGCTGAAGCGGCTTTTGAAGGTCTCGAAATGCTGGAAGCTGAGTACGGTGGTCGGCGTAAGCACCGCGACCTGGCGGCCATCCTGCACGGCCTTGAAGGCGGCGCGCATGGCCACTTCGGTCTTGCCGTAGCCCACGTCGCCGACCAGCAGACGGTCCATGGGGAGGGTCGATTCCATGTCGCGCTTGATGTCGGCGATGGCTGAAATCTGGTCCTCGGTTTCGTTGTAATCGAAGGCGTCTTCGAACTCGCGTTGAAATTCATTGTCCACGGGAAAGGCATGCCCCTGGGCCGCCTTGCGCTGGGCATAGAGCTTGAGCAGCTCATCGGCCATGTCCTGCATGGCCTTTTTCACGCGCGCCTTGGTCTTGGCCCATTGCTGGCTGCCCAGCCGGTTCAGCACAGGGGCCGGACCGGCATCGGTGGAGCGGTATTTCTGAATCAGGTCGAGCCGGGTGAGCGGGACGTAGAGCCGCGCCTGCTCGGCAAACTCCAGCACCATGAATTCCACCTTGATGCCGTCCTGCTCAATCTCCCTCAGCCCCATGTAGCGGGCGATGCCATGCTCCACGTGCACAACGTAGTCGCCCACGGTCAGGTCGCGGAAGTCGGAGACGAAGGCTGCCGTCTTTGACTTAGCCTTGCGCGGCACGGGGCGAGCGGCCACGTCGGCTTCATCGGAGAAGTCATTGGCGCCGAAGAGCACCAGGTTGCTCTCCGGCAGGCTGACGCCGCTCGAAATTGCGCTTTGCACCAGCACAGGGGTGCGGAAATCGCCTGCCAGGTGACTGGATTCGTCGTAGGCCTGCTCGCTGCCCGGGGCCTGGGCGCGGCTGCCCAACCGATAGGGCTGGCCGTACTCCCGCAGGAGGCCGGCTAGCCGCTCCACCTCTCCATGGTTCGGCGCTACCAGCAGCATGCGGACTTGCTGCTCCGCCAGGGTCTTGATCTGCTGCAGAAACGCTGGAATGGAACCATGAAAGCGCAAGGTTGGACGGGAAGAAAAAGTGATCTCGTCCATCGGGTTGACGTCTTCGTCCAGGACATCCACGGCGCCCAGCTGGTCCATCTCCAGGCCGGGCAAAGCCGAGATCTGGGCCAGAAGTTCGGGCGGCGAAAGGTAGATATCGCCGGGGGTGATGAGCGAACCGATACCGCTGCGCTCGTGCCGCTGCTCAACTTTGTTCCACCATCGATCCGCCTGGTTGCGGATCATGGCCGGCTCTTCCTGGAAGACATGCACCTTGGGAAACAGGTCGAAGAGGGTACGATCGGCTCCCGCCACAGGACAGAAAAATTCCCAACCGGGAAAGACGCTTACGCCGCCGGCGACCAGTGCCCGGTTCAGCAGCTCCTGGTCGTCTCCGGCATCGAGACGGCTTCCAGTCAGGCGCTGGTGCACGGCGGCCAGCAGATCCTCCGAGATCGGCGTCTCGGTCAGCGGCAACAGCCAGGTTTCGTCGATGGCGGTGGACGAGCGTTGCGAGTCCGGCTCGAACTTGCGCAGCGATTCGATCTCGTCCCCGAAGAGCTCCATGCGGACCGGACGGTCGGCTTCGGGAGAGTAGACATCGAAGATGCCGCCGCGGCGGGTAAACTGGCCCGGCATTTCGACAATGTCCATGGGGACGTAGCCCACGCTGGCCAGGTGGCTGGTGAGCTCCTCCATGTCGATCTCTTCTTCACGGCGCAAGACCCGCCCCAGCTGCGCATAGTAGTCCGCGGGGAAGACGCGCATGCACGCGGCCTCCACGGGAACGATGACGATCGAAGCGGCGCCGGTCGCGATCTTCCACAGCACGGAAGCGCGCTGCTCCTGCACGTCCGGGTGAGGCGACATGTTTTCAAAGGGCAAAACATCGTGTGCCGGAAAGCGAAGCACGCGCTCGGCTTCGATCACGCCGGTAAGTTCACAGGCAGCGCGCAATGTGAGCTGGAGCGTGTCGGCGGCCTTATTGTCGGCGACGATCACCACCACTGGCGACTGGGCAGCCCGGGCGAAGAACGGCAGGTAGAGCGCCCGTGCGGTGGCGGTGAGCCCGGAGACACGTTTGCGCCCCGCAGCGAGGGCCAGGTGCCTTCGTACGCGCTCAAACGGTTCACAGTGTTCCAGGTCCGTGAGCAACTCGCGGACGAAGGGGAGGATCATGCCTGATTCAATTCTAACCGGACGCTTTTTGTGGAGGATCAGGAGAAGAGGTGGCAGGGCGGTGCCGAAGGGAAAACCGCAGATTTCTTTGGTCTGGAGGAGCGTGGGTCTCAAAGAGAATAGGGTTGGGTTAGTTGGTCGCCTGGCGGCATTTGCGTGCGGTCCGAGTGAAACTGCAGGTCGCTCCCCTGCGCTACCCCGGATTTCCTGTCCAGCTTAGCGGCGTTGGCGAACTTCGTGCGGCTTTCTGAGAAAGCCGCATACGTCGCCTTGGGCGGTACCGCGATGTAGGAAATCCGGGTCCGCTCCAGTCCCACGGCACGCCGGGGCAGGCGGGATGACAAGGTTGAGGGCGATGGTCCACCTTGGCACCAGTGGAGGTGGATGGACAGAGTCGAAAAAAAGCTAATTTGGACAAGACTGATTCAGAGCCGTCCCCTTCGACAAGCTCCCACGGCACGCCGGGGCAGGCAGGGCAGGCTCTGCGGGACTGATCGCGATCTGCCCAGGTAGCTGACTTGTTTTCAGCGAGGGCTGCCCAAATCAGCCGATCGAAAAAAAGCTAACTCTAAAGTCCATCGTTTCTTGTCTTGCCGCCAGCGCCGTAGCCTTCAGCGCATTTCTGGGTTGGGGCAAAGGACCATCACTACTCCGGGGCAGGATAGCGCCGTCTGACAGGAAGTGAAGTGCAATGTATCTTAGGGATTAGCCCATGATGCGGGATCTGCGGAGGTTTGGTTGAAGGCAATTGGTGTTGCTGCACGGAAGTGGGGGACCGCGGCCGTCCTTTTGAGTGTAGGTTTCTTGAGTATGGGCAGGATCGCCAACGCACAGGTGGTTCCGCCTGCGCAAACGATCCCCGAAGCACCCTCCCTCCAGAATGAGACCCTGAAGCCTCTGGATTATCGCAATAAGTACGATATCTATGGCGGCTTTGCCTCGTCCCACTTCAACGCCGGCCCGGCTTTGATTCCGGGCGCAAATCTGGGCGGCTTCGACATTCAGGGCACGATGTGGCTGAAGATGCGTATAGGCGTGACGGCCAATGTACGCGGCTACTACGGAACCACAGGAGTGGTTCCCAACCCCTACAACATCCACGGTCCGTTCGTTTACGAGCACCAGTTTATGGGTGGACCTTCGATCCGAGGTCCCAAGAACGAACACGCCGCGTTGACCTTCCATGCTCTGGTGGGAGGCTCCTATGGAGTCTTTGACTCCGCCATAAACTCGGGGGTCACTGGACCAAATCTGGGGCTGTTCAACAACGGCTTTGCGCTGGCTACGGCGCTGGGCGGATCACTCGATCTGAACCGCAGCTCAAAATTCTCACTGCGCCTTTCGCCGGACTACCTTCTTACGCGCTTTGGCGGCACGTCGCAGAACGAATTTGCCATCTCTATCGGCGTACTCTATCGCCTGAACAAAATGCGCAAGTAAGCGGGATGAGCGGGCGAGCCCGATTGACAGGGTAATAATCATTATTATCTACTAACGGCAGTGAATCGACTGGAAACACAAGAGTTTCGCGATCTTTGCGTGGCTCATGGGATTACCGTCACGCACCAGCGGCAGGTGCTCTTTGAAGCGCTGAAGAGCATGCCCGGACATCCGAGCCCGGAAGAAGTGTACGTGCGGGTCAAGAAGCGGATCCCGTCCATTTCTCTGGCGACTGTTTACAAGAATATTCATCTCTTCTTGAAGAGCGGCATCTTCCACGAGGTGAGCCCGCACCACGGCTCGCTGCGCGTGGAACTGAATAGCCGCTCACACCACCATCTGGTGTGCACGGTTTGCAAATCGATCAGCGACATCGACGAAGAGGAATTGAGCTTGCTGCAAAAGCCGGACGTGTTGCCGGGCGGATTTCTGGCTGAGCGATTCTCCATCGACATTCTCGGCCGCTGCAGTGCTTGCCAGGCAAAGAGCTAACGACTCACGGTCTTCCATGGGGGAGCCACTGCGGCTTCCACTTTGTCTGGGCAAGCCACTCAATCGGTTCCACCATCGATGCGATGGCTCGTGTCATATGAGGAAAGTCGATGCGACTGATTTCGTCGCTCGGCTCATGGTAGTCGGCATGCAGGCCGAAGCTGGAGACAGTGTGGGCAATGATTCCCCGGCGGGCGAGACTGTAGTTGTCGGAGCGCTGAAAGAAGTTCTGCGTGGGGTGAGGATCGGGAACCAAGGCGGCGCCGTGGCGCACCAGCTCCGGGCCCAGGTTGCTGCGATGGAAACCGGTGAGCCATAGACCGTCCTGGGGCAAAGCAGGGTCACGGCGGCCGATCATTTCAAACTCCAGACTGGCAACGATCTGCCCCAGGGACACAGGCGGATGGTCAAGAAAGTATTGATTGCCGTAGCCTCCGATTTCCTCAGAACCGAAGAGGACAAAGAGCATGGTGCGCGCGGGATGCGGAGCACCGGCGAAGACGCGCGCCAGTTCAATCACCGCCGTGGTTCCAGAAGCATCGTCATCGGCCCCGTTATAGATCCGGTCGCCGTTTTTCCTGGGGCCGATCCCGAGGTGATCAAGGTGCGCGGTCAGCAGGATGGCTTGTTTGCCGGCTACCGGGTCGGAGCCGCGGAGAATACCCACCACGTTCCAGGTCTCCGTTCTTGGTCCCGGCGCGAAGCCCACCAGGCCGGCGGCGACGTTGGGCGGCAGCGGAGAGGGCAACGGGACTCTCTGCAGGAAACTGCCGTTAGCGCCGCCCGGCTCCAGCCCAAAACCCGCGAACAGCGAGGCGGCATAGAGCGCGGCCAGATGCTCGTCGCGGGTGCCGCTACCCCGTCCCTGGAGCTCGTCGGAAGCAAGGAAGCTCATGTCTCCGCGGATGCAAGGGATGCAGAGCGCTGCATGGGACGGCTTCACCGTCTGGGACTGGCAGGCGGCTACGAGCATTGCCGCACACAGAACGGGACGGGATAACGACGGCATCGGGAAAGTATAATGGAGGCCTCCCGCACAGGCGTTTGTGTGGCGACTCTGAAAGGTCATGCGTGACCGTTACGCTGAGCGGATGACAGCGCTGGATCGTCTGGTGCTTGGAAACTATCCCCAACGAAAGTCAATTTGCGGGTAAGGGAAATTGCATGCGCCGAATACCGGCTCTGTTTTGTTTGTTGCTCCTTGGGTTGACGACCGGGTGTGATTTTTTCACTACTCCGACCAATTGCACCGACTGCACCACCACCGGCGACTATCTTTACGTCGCCAATGGGAACAACACGTACCTTGCCGGATTCGGCGTCAGCACCGCTGGAGCCCTCTCCGTTCTTCCCGACTCGCCCTACAACAACGGCGTCGCTGCGCAAGCTCTGGCGATCACGCCCACCAACTCATTCCTGTACGCCGCAACCACCGGCGGCATCTTCTGCTACGCGATCAACAGCAATGGATCGATCACCGTTCAGAACAATGGCAGTGCTGTCGCGGCGGACGTGGTGGCCACATCGATGCAGGTGGACAGCACCGGAAACTACCTGCTGGCAGCCGGAATCGGAACCTCGATTGCGGCCCAAGCGATTGGCATCTACCAGATCAACACTTCGACTGGCCTGTTAACCGCGCTCAGCGGTTCTCCGCTTGCCCTCTATACCGGTAACGGCACCAGCGCGACCGTGGTGACTCCAACGGGAATGTTGATCACCCCTAACAACTCGTACGTCTACGTCTCCCTCCAGACGCTGGGGGTGCAGGTGCTGACGCTCGGCACGGGGGGCGCTCTCAGCACTGGCACCACACCTACTTTTCTGCCGCCACTAAAGACATCGACCACGCCGGCGGATTACGGGCTGGCCAGTGATCCCAACTCCAAATTTCTATTTGTGTGCGAGTTCAACACCGGACTGCGCGTCTTAAGTATCGGCACCAGCGGAACGCTCAACGAAATCTCCGGCTCACCGTACGCCACCGGGACGGGACCGACAGGAGTGGTGTTGGACCCGACGGGAAGCTACGTTTACGTGGCCAATAAGGGAAGCAACAACATCAGCGCTTTCACGCTCACCTTGGCCTCGGGTAAGCTAGCGGTGGTTTCAGGCTCGCCATTCAGTTCTGGTGGGCAGTTGCCGATCGGTTTCGTCAATGACAACACGAAGACATATCTGGCCGTGATCAATTCCGGCTCTAACGGCTCCTCGGGTAACAGCGACCTGCAGCTTTTCAAATTCGACGCCACCGTCGACGGCAAGCTGGACCCGATTGCGACCGCCACCACGGGCACTGATCCTACGAATCCTACTGCTATCACGGCCACGTTCTAAGGCAGTTTGCAATTACTGTGGCCCGATAAAGATCGCGAGGTGTGGTTTTCCTTGGGAGAAAACCACGAAAAGGCCTATTCGCTTCGGTCTGCACCGATTGCGAAACTGCCCTAGCGTAGTTGGTCACCAGGCGAAACGAGATCGGAGGCATTGGACTTGGACAATGAGAACAACCTGATCTTCGTCTCTGTAGCCGCCTATCGCGACCATCAGCTCATCCCGACCATAGAAGACTGCCTAGGTAAAGCACACAACCCAGCGCGTCTACGATTTGGCATCTGCTGGCAGCATGCGGTTGGGGAAGATTTCCCTCAATACTCCGACGATGAACGCTTCCGTATCCTCGACATCGATTGGCGAGACAGTAAAGGCGCTTGTTGGGCCAGGGCCGAAGTGATGAAGTTATGGCAGGGCGAACGATGGTTCTTGCAGGTGGATTCGCATTGCCGTTTTGCCATCGGCTGGGACGACAAGCTCATCCGCACGATGGGACAAGCCCCAAGCAGCAAGCCAATCCTGAGTACCTATGCGACGCCCTTCACGCCCGGGCCGAGCGAGGTCTTGGAGGGTGCGCCCTTGCAGATGGCGTTTCAGGGGTTCACGCCCGAGGGCATCCCGCATATGAGGCCGCTGGCCATACCAGGGTGGCAATCGCTCCATCGTCCTCTGCGAGCGCGTTTCCTCTCCGCAGGCTTTTTGTTTGCCCACGGAACTTTTGTTCGCGAAGTGCCCTACGATCCCGAACTGTACTTCCTAGGCGAGGAAGCAGCCATGACGCTGCGTGCTTTTACCCATGGCTATGACCTGTTTCACCCCTGTGAAACGATCCTCTGGCACGATTATGTTCGCAAAAATGGCATCAGGCATTGGGACGACCATACCGAAGCCAACAAGACCGGGACGGCCTGGAGTGAATGGGATCTGCAGAGCAAGAACAAAGTCAAGCGCCTGCTTTCAGGCCAGTCGCTGGATGAGTTCGGCCTGGGGACTGCCCGCACCATTGAGGAGTTCGAAGCGTATGCCGGGCTTTCGTTCCGTTTTCGCAAGGCTCAGGACTACACTTCACGATCGGAAGAGCCTCCCAATCCAAAAGTCGAGTTGGAATGGGCTCAGGGAGTCTACTCATGGCTGGTCCGGATCAAGCTGCAGGCCAGTCAGTTTCCTGTGGATGACTGGAATGACTTCTCATTTTGGTACATCGGAGTGCATGACGAAAACCACAATGAGATTTACCGTCGAGATCTTTCCCAAGCGGAATTGGAACCGCTTTCCCTGCATCAGCCAGAGATTGTTCTGGTGTGCGAACTGCAGTCGGGGAGCATACCCGCCGCCTGGACCGTCTGGCCGGTTAGCCGCTCGCGCGGTTGGCTGAGGAAGATCACCGGCATATTTCGCGATGAGGACTACACCGTCATCCTTGAAGAGGAAGACTAACGCATTTTTGCTAATACTGTGGTCCGGCGGAATCAGTTATGTGCGGCCATTCTTTGGCGGAATGGCCGCGTCGGGTTCAGTTCCTGGTCTACACCATTAGCAAAAATGCTCTAAGCAGCGAGAGTTTGCTCCACATAAAAAGAGTCCCACCTTGCGGTGGGACTATGGTGGACGCATCGGGTACGACTTCTAACTGAATAGTCCGTTGAGACCGTTGGGATAGAAAACGCCCATGTATTTGGCGCCGGCAGCCGGTATATTCACGCTACCGGTGACAATCTGGAGGACCTGTGTTGTGCTGCGGCTATAGGTCTTGGAGTAGTTTGGTGAGCCGGTCTGGGCGTCGACGATGGTTGAAGCGCCGTTGGTGGTGCTCGCCGGCTCCACGGAGACGGTCTGAAAACCAACACCGATGTCATCTACGGTGGAGCTGCCATCCAGCTTCATGCGGGTGGCGGAGATCTGCTGGGTGTATCCCTGCAGTCCAGCTTTCCCGTCCGGGTCAGCGATAAAGATTGAGGTGCGGATCAGGCCGGCGTGATAGGCCTCGACCGCCAGAATGCCCGCCGCCGCCGCCAGGTAGGCCGGTGTCGTAATCAACGGGGCGGCTCCGCTGTATGCAGTAACGCCCACATCCTCGAAGATGTATGCGCCAACCAGGAAATCAAGATCGTTGGCGAACGGATCGAAGGTGCTGGCGATGCCCGCCACGCCAGCCAGTGTGTTGAAGCTGTTGTAAAGGTCGAGAGTAGGCTGCGCGACGGCCGCGGAACCCAGATTGGCGCGCAGGAAGTTAACGTGATGGCGCTCCTCCACAGCCGTTTCCGTGGCGTACGCCTGAATCGCAGGCAGCGTCCACGGAACGACACACGCGCTTGGGCCGCCGGGCTTGGTGATCACCGCGGCGCCGTCAAACTTGTTCGTGCCGGGCCCGATCCCGGAGCCGAGATTGTCGATCGTTGTGCCCGAAGTGGCCAGACTGTAGAACTGGGCTTCGAGATATTCCAGGTTCAACGCGAAGTTGAGAATATCGGCGTCGGTGTAAGCAGGGGCAGTCTGCCCTTGTGCCAGTTTGACGCCCGCGAAGGCAAGACCGGCGAGAGCCGCACCGCCAAGGGCGAGCATCTTCCGGCGACTGTTGACGATTACTTCATCTACTTGCTGCGTTTCGAGGTTTGCCATGGTTCTCCAATCCTTAACTAGCGGTTACGCTGATGTTGCCGGTCATGCCATTGGGGAAGAAGCCGCCCCCCTTGACGCCCGCGCCTGGAGGTGCGGCGTAGACAATGTGGAGAACCTCGTCGGTGCTGCGTGCATACGCAATGGCGTTGGTCGCATCGCAGGCGACGATGCTGCTTGCCGGCATGTAGGCTGTGGGAACGAACGGAATCGCATAGGGTGGAAGGGCAGTGAGCGCTGTTTCGCCTCCCCCGCCGAGGGTTGCGCGTAGCTTACTGATCTGGTTTGCGTACCCCACGAACGTTGGGTTCGGTGTGACCAGCGTGGATGTCTTGGTAGCCGTCGCGATGGAGTCGGCGATCAAGAGCGTACGTATTTCGGCGGCATGGTAGGCCTCGACAGCCATGATGGAGGCTGCGGCCGCAAGGTAGGTTTTCCCCGTAGTCGTGTTGCTGAGAGCGCTGGCTGCACCGTGGTATGCGGTTACGCCGACATCCTCAAATACGAAAGCACCCACAAGAAACGCCTCATAGCTGGCGAAGGGATTGAAGGTCATGCCGATACCGGCCGCTGAGGCGGCGGCGTTGAAGCTATTCATCAGGTCGATGTCAGGGCGGGTCACGGCGTCCGTGGCGAGTGCTGAGCGAAGGAAGCGGACGTGGTCTAGCTCATTCTGCGCGATCTCGTAGATATAGTTCTGCTGCGCGGTGGTCAACCCTGGAATCATGGTTGTGGAAGGAACAGTCACGGTGGTTGTGGCATTGCCCGTATCGGTGGCCGAAAGTCCACTGCCGGTCGCAGCCCGCAGGTAGAATTCAGCTTCCAAATACTCGAGATTCAGGGCAAAGTTCAGATAATCGCTGTCGCCTAGAACAACAGGAGCCGGTGTGGGTGCTGGTGTTGGTGCGGGAGTTGGGGCCGGAGTCGAACTACCGCCGCATCCAGCAACAACCGCGACCGCAGCGGCAGCTCCTGAACGGGCCATGAAGCTTCGACGGCTCATAGCTTTATCGATAAGCTCAGTTAATTTTTTATCCACAACATACCTTTCCCACCTCGAGAATCGGGTGATACCTGTCCCCTTGACGTGCATCACTCGCTACCTTAGTAACGCAGGGGATTACGTATCGGATTGCAGCATTCCGATTCCATTGGAATATTCCGTACAACGAAAGTGGCATATGGTTGGATCGTCACGTCACTCCCTAACCGAACAACGTGGACAGAAGGCAACTGGATTTTTGCGATTTGCGGAGCTAGTTAGTTTTGGGGAACGTACAACCCCAGGGCTATTTCCCGTCAAGGTCATGACTGATGAGGATGGAAATAGGGTTTTGCGCGTATACGAAAGCGGTCTTTTTATCGAGAAAAGGCGCTCTCGGGTGAACTCGGTGGTGCATCGCGATAGGAAATCCGGTCTAATGGTGACAGGGAGACCCTGCCTCTCATATGTTTGCTGCTTTGTCGCTCCTTCGCCGCGCCGGCCCGCGTTTCCTGTTTGGCTCCGTAATATGCGTCGCTCTGATCACCGCTCTGGGCGGTTGCAATCGTTTGCGCGAGCGCGCCAAGCCGGAGATGGTCTATGTAGTGGCCAAGCAGACCTATCTGAGAGACCGGGTTGCTGCCGTATCGAATCGAGTCGCTCTGGTTACGAATGGAGAGCCGCTTGAGGTAGTCGAGCACGGACGCCGCTTCCTGAGAACCAAGACCAGCAAGGGCGAGGTGGGCTGGATCGAGGACCACATGGTCATCGACCAGGCGACCTATGACCAGTTTGCCGCGCTTCAGCAACAGCACGCGCATGATCCGGTGGTGGCCACTGCTGTTCTGCGCGACGATCTTTACCTGCACGTGAAACCGGGCCGCGACACCGACCGCTTTTATTTATTGCCGGAAAATCAAAAGCTACAGTTGTTGATACGTGCTTCTGTGCCCAAGCCGGCACCGCCTCAAGGCTTTCTCACCGCACCCCGGCCGGCGGCGCCCGGGAAGGAGAAAAAGGCGGGCGCAAAGGCCACGCCGGCGAGACGAGCCTGCTGTCCCAATGGAAGACTGGTGGCTGGTACGAGACAGCCGCGGCCAGGTAGGTTGGCTGCTGTCGCGCCGGCTGGATGTGGACGTTCCCGACGAGATTGCCGGATATTCCGAAGGGCAGAAGATCGTGGGCGCCTATGTCCTGACCAAGGTTTACGATCCTGACTCCTCGCTGCCAGGCAAGCTGGTGCCTGAATATATATCGGTGACGAATGCCTACAAGGACGGTCTTCCATACGACTTTGACCAGGTAAGGGTTTTTACCTGGAACGTGAAAAAGCATCGCTATGAGACAGCCTACCGGCAGCGCAACATCGAGGGGTATCTTCCGGTCGCAATAAGCCAGAGCAAGAACGGCCAGGGCCAGCCTGTTCCGGTATTCTCCATCACGGTTGCCACCAGCGACGCAGTCAAAGTCGATCCGCAAACCGGGGCGGTGCGCCCGGTCGCAACCGACACTTTGAAGTATCAATTGGAATCCGGCATGGTGAAGCGGGTCACGCCCGCCGGGCCGCCGGGATCGGCTCCGATAGGTCCCAAGCCAAAGCCGGCCGAGGCCCATGCGCGTCGCCATCACGCCAAGGGCAAAGGCGCGGGAGGATAGGCTGTCTGGAGAGTTCAGCTGAAGAAATCTGCGATGGCGGTAACGACGATTTCTTGTTCCTCAAAGGTAAGCTGGGGAAAGATGGGCAGCGCCAAGACCTCTGCGGCCGCGCGCTCGCTCTCCGGAAAGGCCCCGGTTGGGTATCCCAGGCTACGCAAGGCTGGCTGCTGATGCAGGGCCAGGGGGTAGTAAACCTCTGATTCGACTCCCTTGGCATGCAGAAAGGCCTTCAGTTCATCACGCCGGCGAACCCGGATAACGTACTGATGGAAGACGTGCGTAGCCTTGGATCTGGTCTTGGGAAGGACTACTCCCTTTTGCGGATACGGCCCCGGCTCAACCAAACCCGCTTGCTCGAAAAGTACCCGGTAGCTCTCGGCTAAGGCGCGACGTTTAGCATTCCAGTCGTCGATGAAGCCGAGCTTCACCAGCAAAACCGCGGCCTGCACTGTATCCATGCGGCTGTTCCAACCAACTTCATCGTGGTGGTAGCGCCGGCGCATGCCATGGACCCGTAAGAGGCTAGCGCGCTGGGCGATTGCTTCTACCGCGGTGGTTACCATACCAGCGTCGCCGCCGGCACTGAGGTTCTTGGTGGGGTAGAAGCTGAACGCGGCCGCATCGCCCAGCGCGCCTGCCTTGCGCCCATCCCAGGAGGCTCCGAATGCCTGGGCCGCATCTTCAATCAGCAGCACGTCATGTTCCTGTTTGAGGAGCTCGAAGCGGTCCCAGTCCGTAATCTGGCCGTAGAGGTGAACGGGCAGAATGGCACGAACGGCGGGGCCGGTCGCCGACTTCAGGCATGCCCTGGCAGCTGCGGGATCCAGGTTGAAGGTCTCCGGATCGATATCCACAAGCAGGGGCTGAGCTCCAGCACGCAGAATGGAGCTGACCGTAGCGAAGAAGCTGAAGCTTGTGGTGATGACCGCGTCGCCGGGGCCGATACCCGCGCCTGCCAGCGCCAACCACAGAGCATCGGTGCCCGAAGAGCAGCCGATGGCGTGGGCCACGCCACATTTTTCCGCGGCCGCGCCCTCAAACTGCGCGACCTGGGGGCCCATAATGAACTTCTGTGAGGAGAAGACGGCTTCCACCGCCTTGAGCAGGAGACGACCAATCAGCTGATATTCCCGCGAAAGGTCCAACATTGGGACCCGGGTTGGGACTCGGATGGGCACTTTTAGCGCGGGTGCGCCCGATTCTTTCCAGTCTCCCACGTTGGTAATGTTAGCACCGCGGCAACCGGTGGGATCGCGGACAGCAAAAGCTGCATCTAAGCGAAGGTTGCCGCTGGCCGAATGGCGGCGCTGATGCTTTTTACCCGATCAGCCTTGCTTGGGTTCGGGCGCAACCCGGTAAGGCGTGTAAACTTTGAGTAGCAGGTTTTGAGCGCGATCCGGCTCAGACCCCAATTTGCAGTAGCTGCAAGAGCTTGAGCATTTTCCATAACGCAATTTGACATTTTAGGAATTGGAGATCGGCACATGGACAATAAGCCGGCACAGAACATCCAGGACACGTTTCTCAATACGGTCCGCAAAGATAAGACTCCGATCACGATATACCTGGTCAGCGGAGTCAAACTCACAGGCAAAATACGCTCGTTCGACAAGTACTCCGTGTTGCTTGAAAACAACAGTCAGGAACAATTGATTTTCAAGCATGCCATCTCGACGGTGGTAAGCACGCGGTCTGTGCTGCACAGCGGCGATCATCGTCCGAGTACTGGCGTAGGCCATCCCCCTGCGAGCGCTCCCGGCCCCGGTGGTTTAGCCGCGCGCCCTGACAGCGCAGCCGCGGAGGGCTAAAGCCAGATCGGGAAATGCGGGTAGAAGCATCAGCTGCGGTTCCCCCTCCGCGGCTTCAAAGGTTCGCGGCTCGAAGGATTCGCGGCTGCAGGGAAGCGTGTGCCGCCCTGCGGTGCCGCGTGAGAGACCGCTTGGACATGCCTCACGAATGAGGGACTTCTCAAAAAGCACGGGCGTTCAGGCGGATCGAGCGCTCCTCGTCGGGGTCGAGTTCGTTTCCCGGCCGCAGGCACTACCACGCTCCGCTGCCCTTGCGCGGGAAGCAGCCAAGCTTGCCGGCATCGCGGACGATGCGGATGCGACGGAACATCATTCGGCAAACGGCGATGCGGCCTTCGCAGAATTTCGCGAGCTGGTGGCCGGCGCTGGGGCGGAAGTGGTCGCAGAAGTGTTCCAGCGAAGGCCCAGACCTGATCCGGCTACGCTGGTCGGCAAGGGCAAGGTGGAAGAGATCGCCGCCGTTGCAGAATCGGCAGGGGCCACGCTGATCCTCTTCGATCACGACCTCACCCCAACCCAGCTCAGGAATCTGGAACGCGAGCTACCCGTCCGGGTGGTGGATCGTACCCAGCTTATCCTGGACATTTTCGCCCGCCACGCGCGCAGCCGCGAGGGCCAACTCCAGGTGGAGCTGGCGCAACTGGAGTACATGTTACCGAGACTCACTGGACGAGGGGCTGCGATGTCCCAGCTGGGCGGCGGGATTGGGAGCCGGGGGCCCGGCGAAACCCAGCTGGAGACCGATCGGCGCAAGATTCAACGCCGGCTGCTGCAGCTAAAGCGGGAGCTGGAGGACGTCCGTCGCGTGCGCACCCAGCAACGCCACCGTCGCGCCGCGGTGCCGGTGCCTACGATTGCCCTGGTCGGCTACACCAATGCGGGCAAGAGCACTCTCTTCAATCGGCTCACCGACGCCGGCGTCCTGGCTTCGTCGCGCATGTTTTCCACCCTCGACCCCAAATTGCGCGCCCTGGTGTTGCCGTCACGACGAAAAGTTCTGTTGTCGGACACGGTCGGCTTCATTCGCAATCTGCCGCACACCCTCATCACTTCGTTCCGCGCCACCCTGGAAGAGGTAGAGAAGGCAGAAGTGCTGCTTCACGTGCAGGATTGTTCGAGCCCTGAGCGCGAACAACACAAAGAGGACGTGGAAAAGGTGCTTGCCGAATTGGGCACAATGGGCAAGCCGATCGTTTCGGTTCTGAACAAGATCGACTTATTGCCGCCGGCAGAGCGCTCCGCGAGCGCAACCGGCGAGTGGGCGGCAGGGGTCTCAGCGCAAACTGGCGAAGGAATTTCTCAACTGCTCGAGCTCATGGATCGAGCTCTCACGGCAGACCCGATTGTCGAGGAGGAGTTCCTGATTCCGCAGCGAGAGGGGGCAGTGTTGGCGGCGCTCGATGCGGGAGCTTTGATCTTCAAGCGGGAGTTCTCAGGCGACCTGGTTGACTTGGCCGTGGCCGGCCCTGCATCGCTGCTGGCCCGCTATCGACAGTACAGGCAGTCCCAAACAGCGCCTAAAGTAGGGACGGGCCGGGGAAGTGGGAGCGGAGCGATTTCCCACGAGACCGGCCCCGTCTGACCCTGATCTGGGTCTAGGAAGTAACTAAAGTATACGCTTTAGTGGGACGCCTCACAAACAAGAAATTCAGCCCGGAAGACGCTGACCTTTTGGCTAAAATCGATCAGAAAACGCCGATTTTAGGCGGCAAAGCCCCTATTTTGGTGCTTTTGGACGCCCTTGCCGCTTCGGATCGCAATCCACCGCGCGGTTACCCCGAGCCTGACTCGCCACTGGCCTGGTATGCGGCGCCTTTGGGGGTGAGGTTTGACAGCCAAATTTCGCCTCTGTTAAAAACAAAGGTCCCGGCTGTCACTACCGACTCTCCGCCCACAATCTACCCATATACTGAATATTTGGCATGGACGAGACCTTACATCAACTCGAAGGACTACTGCTCGGCTCTGTACCGACCATCTTTTTATTCCTTTTGATCGTTATTCTTTACCGGTTACTGGTTTACGGCCCGTTGACCCGGGTACTGAACGAGCGGCGGGAGCGTACCGAAGGGGCGATCGAGCAGGCCAACGCGGCGATGGCGGCGGCCGCCGCCAAGACCCAGGAATACGAGGCGCAGCTGCGGGCTGCGCGTTCCAGGATCTTCCAGGCGCGGCAACTGAAGCAGCAACAGTGGACCCGGGAACGCGACAACGCGATCGCGGAAGCCCACGCAACCGCCCAGCGCCAGGTCGAAGAGGCCAAATCGGCCCTGCAGGCGCAAACCGACGCCTCCCACGCCACCATCAAAGACTCGATCGACGAGCTGGCCAATGAGATTCTTGCGGCCGTCCTCCCGAAAAGCAGTGCAGCTGTGGGGAGAGTCCGTTGAACTTCTCCCGATTGCCCTTCTTTTTAGTTTTCCTGCTGTGCTTAGGTGGCGCACTCTGCCTCCCCGGAACGGCTTCGTGGGCCATGCAGGCCCGGATTTCCTGTACGCTGCCCCAACCATCGTCCGCGAGTGCGGCTTTCATTAAGGAAAGCCGCATGAAGTTCGTCAACGCCAACGAGCTTCACAGGAAATCCGGGCAGGTGGGCGCTCCGGCAGCGGATTCCCCTAAGCCTGACGACAGTGTCGCTAGCGAGTCCCGTGCGGGAACCACGGAACTGGAATCAGGCGATGACCTTTATCGCCATTCGGCCTCAGTAAAGTCGATCGGGCGCTGGTTGCACCTGGATAAGGAGTCTGCGGCGCGCCTATTCGAATACCTGAACTTTGCCATCCTCGCCGGCGCCATTCTTTATGCGATGTCGAAATACTTGCCCAAGACTTTCCGGGCAAACCGGGAAAACATCCAGCACCGGCTGCTGGATGCGCGGACGGCGACCGAACAGGCCCATCAACGCCTGGCGGCAATTGAGCAGAGGTTGGGGCGTTTGGACGAGGAGATCGCGGCCATCAGCAAGCAGGCGGAGAAGGATACCGTCGATGATGAAGCGCGCATCAAAGCCTCGATTGAAGAGGAGCGGCGGCGGATCGTCGAATCGGCGAGCAAAGATATTGCCGCAGCGGCCAGCGCCGCCCAGAGGGATCTAAAGCGGTTTGCCGCAGGGTTAGCCGTGGATCGCGCGGCCCAAAGATTGGTACTGACAGAGGACGATGATCGCGGCCTGCTGCAGGAGTTTGCGCAAAGCCTCGGCCGGCACACGCAGGGCAGAGGGGAAAGCTAATGGCTGTCTTCTCCGCTCGATATGCCCGTGCCTTGGCCGATGTAGTGTTGGACGCGAAGCTGAACACTGCAGAGGTTGAGCAGCAGCTGGAAGATTTTGCCGCCACGTTCGCCGGCAGCAAGGATCTCAGAGAGATTCTGTTGAATCCCTCCATCCCCGCACAGCGGAGAGTGGCGATCCTGGACAAGGTTAACGGCCGCATCGGCTGTGGGCCAAAGGTGAGAAATTTCCTGGCGGTTCTGATCAGGCACGAACGGCTGGGAGCGCTGGCAGAAATTCTTGAGGAGTACCGGCTGGAGATGAACCGGCGTTTGTCGATCTCCGATGCCGAGGTAGTGACGGCACGCCCGCTGGAAGATCAGGAACGGGCAAAGCTGGAAGGGCAGGTCTCTGTGTTGGCCGGCAACAACCGGGTCAACGCAACCTTCCGCGAGGACAAGTCGCTCATCGGCGGAGCGATCGTGCGCATTGGCAGCACCATCTATGACGGTTCTATACGGGGACGTCTAGAACGCTTGAAAGAGCGGCTGGTTTCCAGCTAACCCCGATAACAAACGCGCCGATTGAACACAACGGGGCGATTACAAGCAAATTGAGAATTGACGGAAGAACGCTATGGCTCAGATCAACGCAGACGAGATCACGCAGCTCCTGAAGGAGCAAATTCAAAACTACGACGCAGAGATCAGCGTCGATGAAGTCGGGACCATCATTTCCCTGGGCGACGGAATCGCCCGTCTCCACGGCCTGGACAAGGCGATGGCGGGAGAGATGTTGAAGTTTCCCCACGGTGTGGAAGGCCTGGCGATGAACCTCGATGAGGATCAGGTGGGCTGCGTCATCCTGGGCGATTACGCCATCCTGCGCGAGGGAGACGAGGTCAAGCGCAGCGGCGAGATCATGAGTGTGCCGGTAGGCAACGCGCTCATTGGCCGCGTAGTCAATGCGCTGGGGCAGCCGATCGATAACCGTGGACCCATTGAGGGAACCGAACTGGCGCCCATCGAGAGGATCGCGCCGGGCGTCGTGGACCGGCAGGGAGTGCGGGAGCCCATGTCGACTGGCCTCAAGGCGATCGACAGCATGATCCCGATTGGCCGTGGACAGCGCGAGCTGATTATCGGCGACAGGCAGACAGGAAAGACGGCAGTTGCGCTCGACACCATCATCAACAGCGCGAAGAACAACCTGATCTGCATTTACTGCGCTATCGGGCAGAAGCGATCTTCGGTGGCCCAGGTAGTGCAAACGCTTACCGAGTATGGGGCGATGGACTACACCATCGTGGTTTCAGCTTCCGCGTCAGAGCCGGCGCCGATGCAGTACCTGGCCCCGTATGCCGCCACCAGCATGGGCGAGTTTTTCCGGGACAACGGTCGACACGCGCTCATCATCTACGACGACCTCTCCAAGCACGCCGTGGCCTATCGTGAGATTTCGTTGCTGCTGCGGCGTCCCCCTGGCCGTGAAGCTTACCCCGGCGATGTGTTCTATCTCCACTCGCGCTTGCTGGAGAGGTCGGCCAAGATGAGCGATGCCAAGGGTGGGGGCTCGCTGACCGCGCTGCCCATTATCGAGACCCAGGCAGGCGACGTCTCCGCGTACATTCCCACCAACGTTATCTCCATCACCGATGGGCAGATTTATTTGGAGACGGATCTATTCAACTCCGGCGTTCGCCCGGCAGTCAATGTCGGCCTCTCTGTCAGCCGTGTTGGTGGCAGCGCCCAGATCAAGGCCATGCGCCAGGTGGCGGGAACTTTGAAGCTTGACCTGGCGCAGTTCAGAGAGCTGGCCGCATTCGCGCAATTCGGCAGCGACCTGGACAAGGTCACACAAAACCAGCTCAACCGCGGCCAGCGGCTTACGGAGATTTTGAAGCAGCCACAGTTTTCTCCTCTGACCACGGAGAAACAGATCGTTGTCATCTACGCCGGCACCAACGGGTTCCTCGATGATCTGAAGGTGGAAGAGATCCATGCTTTTGAGGCTGGCCTTTATCCGTATCTGGATTCGGCACAGTCTGCATTACTGAACGATATAGCCACGAAGAAGTCACTGGACGATGATTTAAAGAACCGCATCAAATCAGCTCTGGACGAGTACAAAGCGAATTTCGTCGCTGAGCATCGGGATGCGAAGCTGAAAGAGTCCTCCGTGAAGGCGCTCTCTGAAGAAGAGAAGAAGAAAGCAGACGAAAAGAAGACCGCATAACCATGGCCAACGTTCTCGATTTGCGCCGGCGCATTCGCAGTGTAAAAAGCACGCGCCAGATCACCAAGGCAATGAAGATGATTGCCGCAGCCAAGCTGCGCCGTGCCCAGGAGCGCGCGGTTTCTGCGCGTCCCTACGCGAACATGCTGGCCAGCGTGATCGGTTCGTTGATGCGGCATATCGAGCTGTACGATCCGGCGACGGGAGAGGTGCGACACCCGCTATTGCTGGAGCGCGAAGAGAAACGAGTTTTGCTGATCGTGGTTTCCGGAGATAAAGGGTTCGCCGGCGCCTTCAACGGCAATATCGCCAAGGCTACTTTCCGTTTTATCGCCGACACCGCGGACGGGGAGATCGACATTGCTGCGATCGGCCGCAAGGGCCGGGATCTTTTTCGACGCCGCTACGGCACCGCGACATTCATAGAGGAAGAACCTGAACCCAACGATGCCGATCGCCAGAAGCGCATGCCTGGCACGACGGTCCAGCCGCCCGACATCAAGCGTCGAGGGGAACGCAAGGACCGGATCGAGGTAGCGGGTGACTATCCCGGCATGCTGGATAAGCCCAGCTTCGACCGGGTAGCCGAGTTGGGGCGCGAGATTGTCCATCGTTATGTGGAGCAGGAGATCGACGCCGCCTACGTGGTGTACAACGAATTCAAATCCGTGATTGCCCAGCGGGTGGTGGTGGAGCGCATCCTACCCATCATGAAAGTTGGAGAGCATTCCGTTGAGCAGGCGGTAGAGATGACCCAGGAGGAGCGCGAGCAGGCGGCAATCGCCGCAGCGTCCGCTGGCATCAGCCTTAAAGAGGCGGACACTGCTGAAGCCGACCGGGAAGCGAAAACTTTCGGAACTGCGGAAGTGGACTACATCTACGAGCAGCCGCCCAGGGACTTACTGGATGGCCTGCTGCGGCAGTATGTGACTACCCAGATCTATCACGCAGTGATTGAGTCCACCGCCGCTGAGCAGGCCGCGCGTATGACGGCTATGGATGCGGCCACGAGTAACGCCTCGGAGATGATCGATTCACTGACGCTCACCATGAACCGGGTGCGTCAGGCTGCGATCACCAAAGAGATTATCGAGATTGTCAGCGGTGCGGCGGCTCTCTAGGGAATTGATTACGGGACGGCCCTGAGGGAGAGGAAATCCGTTCCCTCAAGGGGCTAAAGCCCAATTTGTGTCCCAGGGTCAATGTACGGGCTAAAGCCTGTACCCTTCATCCTGAGAGAACAACGGAGTTGAAGGGGACGGCCTTTAGGCCGTCCATAAGTGGCCCCAGGATGAAAGCGGCTTCAGCCGCTGAGGGGAAGAGGATTTATGGCAGAAAACATAGGCAAGGTTATTCAGATATCCGGACCGGCAGTCGATGTGCAGTTCGAAGAGGCAACCATGCCCTCGATCTACCAGGCACTGCGTGTGACCAGCGAAGGCTTCATTGTCCCGCACCCGGTCAACGTGATTTTGGAAGTCGAGCAGCACATTGGCGAAGGCCGCGTTCGTTGCGTGGCGATGGAGTCGACAGAGGGCATGGTACGGGGCATGAAGTGCATCGATACCGGCTCCCAGATTACGGTCCCGGTAGGCGTCGCAACACTCGGCCGCATCCTTAACGTGATCGGCGAGCCGGTGGATGAGTTAGGCCCGGTCAATGCAAAAGAGAGATGGCCGATCCACCGTGCCGCTCCCTCGTTCGAGGAGCAGGCGACGGCGGAAGAGATGTTCGAGACCGGGGTGAAGGTCATCGATCTGATGCAGCCTTTCTTGAAAGGCGGAAAGATTGGTCTCTTCGGCGGCGCCGGCGTGGGCAAGACGGTCATCATTCAGGAATTGATCAACAATGTGGCCAGCAAGCACGGCGGCGTTTCGGTCTTCGCCGGCGTGGGCGAACGTACTCGCGAGGGAACCGACCTTTGGAATGAGTTCGAGGAATCAGGCGTTATTAATTCCAAAGACCGCGAGAAGTCGAAAGCAGCGCTGGTTTACGGCCAGATGACGGAGCCGCCAGGAGCCCGCCTGCGCGTCGCGCTCAGCGCCCTGACCATTGCCGAATACTTCCGCGACGAACAAGGTGGCGATACGCTGCTGTTCATCGACAACATCTTCCGCTTTACCCAGGCGGGCTCTGAAGTTTCGACCTTGCTGGGCCGCATGCCGTCGGCGGTAGGGTATCAACCCAACCTGGCCACGGAGATGGGCGAACTGCAGGAGAGAATCACCTCCACCAAGAAAGGGTCCGTAACATCCGTGCAGGCAATCTATGTGCCGGCCGATGACTTAACGGATCCGGCGCCGGCGACTACCTTTGCCCACCTGGATGCGACCACGGTGCTTTCGCGTGCGCTAACCGAGATCGGTATCTATCCGGCGGTGGATCCGCTGGCGTCGTCTTCGCGGATTCTTTCGCCTCGCGTAGTGGGTGAGGAACACTATGCGGTGGCGCAGGGCGTGAAGCGGCTGTTGCAGCGCTACAAAGACCTGCAGGACATCATCGCGATTCTGGGAATCGATGAGCTTTCCGATGAGGACAAGCTCACTGTTAGTCGCGCGCGAAAAGTGCAGCGCTTTCTCTCCCAGCCGTTCCACGTGGCGGAAGTGTTTACCGGCGCTCCCGGAAAGTACGTCAAGGTTGAGGATACGGTGCGGAGCTTCAAAGAGATCATCGAGGGCAAGCACGACAACGTTCCCGAGCAGGCCTTTTACATGAAGGGCACCATCGAGGAAGTGCTCGAGGCAGCGAAGAGCATGCAGAGTAAGTAACCATGGCAGAGACAGACAATCAACTACACGTCCGCTTGGTGACGCCGGACCGGATATTGATCGACGAGAGCGCAGCCGCCGTCGAGTTACCGTCGAAGTCCGGGTACATGGAGGTGCTCTACGGGCATGCTCCGTTGCTGGCCGAGCTGGGCGTGGGCGAAGTGAGACTGCATGGCGGAAGCGGCGGCGATCAAACCTATTTTGTGGTGTGGGGATTTGTTGAGGTTTTGCCGGATCGGGTGACTATCCTGGCTCAGAACGCGATTAAGCCCGAGGAGATCGACACCGGCGAGGCGCAGCGTCAACTGGAAACTGGCGAGAAGATGTGGAACGAAGCTGGCGAGGATCCAGATAAGTATAAAGAGGCCAACGAAGTGATTCATGAGGCACAGGTGAAGTTGGCCAGCGCGCACAAAGGGTAGTTCTTAAGCCTCGAACCGATATGACTGCGAGTCCTTCTGGACGGGTGATCCAGGTTCGCCTTGGCGTACCTGGGCGATTATGAGTTGTTTCCATTGCTTTTCCGAGTTCGCTCCCGCTTAGCCGTCTTTGCACGCAACCATTTCAAAAACGATGTATGGGCTCGATAAGCGCCTGACACCTGAGGAGGTGCAATGGAATACGTCAACCTTGGTTCGACCGGACTAAAGGTTTCCCGGATTTGTCTTGGAACCATGACCTACGGCTCGAAGAAGTGGCGCGAGTGGGTGCTTGAGGATCAGGAGTCACGGCCGTTCTACCGGCGCGCGATTGAAGCCGGCATCAATTTTTTTGATACAGCGGACGTGTATTCGTTAGGAGTCAGCGAAGAGATCACCGGGCGAGCGCTCAAAGAGTATGGGCCCTCGCGGGACAAGCTGGTCATAGCGACCAAAGTCTTCAACGCGATGGGAGACGATCCGAACCAGCAGGGTCTTTCGCGCAAGCACATTATGCACGCCATCGACGATAGTCTGCGACGCCTGCAGACCGACTATGTCGATCTCTACCAGATCCACCGTTTTGATCCGCATACGCCCATCGAGGAGACGCTCGAGGCGCTGGACCAGGTGGTGCGGTCGGGCAAGGCGCTGTACATCGGCGCGTCGTCTATGTACGCATGGCAGTTCCTTAAAATGCTCCAGACCTCGGACAGGATGGGGCTCGCCCGCTTTGTGACCATGCAGAACCACTACAACCTGGTCTATCGGGAAGAAGAGCGGGAGATGATTCCCCTTTGCCTGGAGGAGGGCGTGGGGCTTATCCCCTGGAGCCCGCTGGCGCGGGGCTTTTTGGCGGGGAACCGGAATAGCGAAAACCGCGGGGAAACGATTCGCGCAAAGACCGATGACTTTGCACAGAAGCTTTACTACCGCCCGTCAGACTTCACCGTGGTGGACCGGCTGACCGAAATTGCGACCAAGCGCGGGGTACAGAATTCGCAGATAGCATTGGCGTGGATTCTGGCGAAGCCTGGCGTGAGCGCACCGATCATCGGCGCGAGCAAGATGGCCCATTTGGATCAGGCGATCGAGGCGCTGAACATCCACTTGGATGAGAGCGAGATCAAGGCGCTCGAGCAGCCTTACGAGCCACATCCTGTGCTTGGGTTTTGATTTGCTGCGAGGTGGAGTGGAACCGCAGGTCCCTCCACTCCGCTACCCCGGATTTCCTGTCGAGGTTGGTGGCGTTGGCGAGCTTCATGCGGCTTTCTTTAACGGAAAGCCGCACACGTGGATGTTGGTCAGGGCCGCGTAGCAGGAAATCCGGGTGCGCTCCGGTCGGGATGACAAGTGTGGGGTGGTGCTTCCATTGGAAACTCTCTGGTGGCTGAAAGATTCGCAGGCGGTCGCATCCTGCGGATCATCTGCGGTTCTGTCCATCCCCGGTGACGGCTGCCAAGGTGAGCGCCACTCTCCCCTTTGTCATCCCGAAGCCGGAGCGGAGCGCAGTGGAGGGACCTGCGGTTCCACTTTCTTCTCTGGCAAAACTTCAAGCGATTGTCTCCTCCAGCATCTGCAGATCGAAGGGCGGCGCCTGCATACAATCCATCTGCGCAATTTTGGCGAGCGCGGCCTTTAACGCTGAGCTCTTGCAGGGTTCGACCGTCACCACAAAGGGCAGGCGATCCTTCGGATAGCCTGGCTTTTGCAGGATGGCGTTGATATTGATGTGCTGGCCGGCAAGATCACCGGCGATCGCCGCCACGATGCCGGGCCGGTCATCGACCACGAACCGGATGTAATGAGGCACGACAAAATCGCCGTCGACACGAGCCCTGGTACTGGTAATGGTCACGGGACAGCCGCCATGCGCGATCGCCAGCACATCCGAGATGACGGCAACCGCCGTAGGATTGCCTCCGGCCCCGTGGCCGGAGAAGACAGTTTCGCCTCCGTATTGGCCGCCCGAAATAACCATGTTTTCTGTACCCCGCGACCACGACAAGGGTGAGCTGCGCGGGACCAGCATGGGCCCAACCGTGGCTAACAGTTCCTGATTCCTGACCTCGGCACGCGCAATCTGCCGGATGGTGCAGTTCAGTTCCTTGGCATAGGCGAAGTCAATGGCGGAAACATCGCGGATGGTGCGGCACGCAACTTCCTCCGGCAGAACCTCCACGCGCAGTCCAATGCGGGAGAGGATCACCAGCTTGGCGCGGGCATCGAAACCGTCGACGTCTTCTGTGGGATCGGCTTCGGCGTAACCCCGCTGCTGCGCTTCGCGCAACGTGGGATCAAATTCGGCGCCCGCTTCCATGTTGCTGAGAATGAAATTGCAGGTACCGTTCAAAATGCCGTGGAAGCGTGTGATGCGGTCTCCGGCCAGCCCCTGCTGCACTGCGGGGATGACAGGAACACCGCCTGCCACCGCGGCGCCGTAAAGCAGCTGACAGCCATGCCGCCGCGCCAGCTCTTCTAACGCGGGACCTTGCTCGGCAATCATTTTCTTGTTGGCCGTGACCACCGACTTACCAGCCGCAAGCGATCGCCGCACCCAGTCGCCGGCAGGATTCAGCCCCCCTGCCAACTCCACGACGATATCGGGATTGGAGGCGAGGACCTGGTCGAAGTCTTCTGTCCACAGGACGGAAGAGGGGATCCAGGGGACACGTTTTCGATCGATTCCGCGGTTGAAGATGCAGCCCAGCGCTACGCCCTGGGGTGGGTGCTCACACAAAATACGAGCCGCTGACGTGCCCACCGTACCAAAGCCCAAAATGGCGACCTTCACTGGCGCCCCTGCTCCTACACTCTTTCTGTTCATATCTTTGATACAACCTTCTCACAGATAAGGACAGAGCTAGAAATGACGGAACTGCTCTTCGGGCATGGTTTCAGGCGCAGGACGGGCCGCTTCCCGTTCGAGCGAGCGGCTTACCAGATCGCGCGAGCCCAGGCCCACGGCGAGCGCCAACGCCAGAACGATGCCGCCAAAGAGAATGCCGAAGGCCAGATCCACAATCGCAGCGCCGATCGACAGGTGATCGAGCACCATCGCGGCGGTCAGCACCAACACCAGCCACTTGATGCCCAGGCTCAACAGGCGCGCATAATGCAGATTCATGTTCACTGCGCCAATGAGGACGCTGCGGGACAGAAAGCGCGCAATGACGTTGCCCAGGATGAGCAGAACAACCGCGCCCACGACGTTGGGTATGTAACCGAGCAGCCGCGTGGTAAGCACGTTGTCGGAGGACGCGCCAAAGGCTTCCAGTCCAACCAGGAAACCTACCAGGACGACGCACCAGAAAACGATACGCGTGATCAGAGTGGTGGGGGTATAGGTGGGTGACCATTCGGCGATGGCATTGGTTCCGCGCGCCAGCCGTTCGTCGATGCGGATCGCCGTCAACAACGAACGCACCAGCCACGCCAGCAGCCAGGCGATGGCGGCAAAGAACAGGACGGCGACGATAAGCGCCAGAATGCCTGGAAGCAACGTGGCGATGCGGCTGATGACCCGAGCCATCGATTCGTGCAGCGACTGTGACACCTGAGTCCACATAATCTTCTCCTCCTGCCCTATGGGTTGAAGCGGTCTGGCCAACGCCACCGCGATAATAAGTAGGGCTTGCCATCTTCATAGGCGCGAGCCAGCTTTTCCAACCTTTGCTCGGTCTCCGCGGGGGTAGCGCTGCCTACTTCCAGCGCATAGGAGGCTACCCACCCCAGGTATAACGGCGTGAGCGCCCCTAACAAATGCGTCCGGCTGAGCGTACGCAACCGGTGCGCCAGGGCGAAGTCGTAGATAATGCGTACCCAGAGCTCATCGGGCATGTGGAAGCGGTCCACGCTCACCCGGGCCAGCCGCTTTAGCTCGAGAAGCGTAACCGGCGGCAGCACCAGGGACCAGACCTCCTGCAGATTGCGAAAGCCGAGCTGGAATGTCTCCAACATGGGAGTTGTGTCCGCCGGGTGTCCGTCCGCCGGAGGGGCCACAGCGACACCCGAGGTTCCCACTGGCTGCGAAGCCCGGACCCGTTGCCAGAGAGGGGCGTTGGTCGTCATCTCAGCAAATAGAGGGCCAACGGTCTGGGCCAATATCGTGCTTAGATCAACGCCATCCGCAGCCGGCACATGCCTGGTATCCACATGTACCTGGCAAATGCCGCAGTCGCGCATGGCCGCCTCGGTCGCCGGCCAAAATAGATCCTGCCCCTGCGCGGTGGTTCGCTGCAGGGCCACTTCCAGCTCGGGAAGCATCTTGGCCGAAAGGCAGAAATCCGGGGCCAACGGGAAGCGCACCCGCTTGCCATAAAGGGCCCGGGTGAGGGGAGCCAGGATGCTCGAGTTCAGCAGGCCGTCGAACTTTCCCATTGGATAGAGCGGCATGGCAAGTTCGCAGCGCTTCTCCAGCACCGGCGCCAGCATTGGCCCCAGAAAATTTGTCTCGAGCGCTGCAAGATCGAAACCGATCACGGCGCATGCGCTCACGCCCAGCTCCCGCGCCATGCCAAAAAGCGTCTGATAGGTACTCGCCGGCGCAAGCCAGGAAATCCTTGAGGGATCGCCGGAAGGAAGCGAATACGGCAGAAAGCGCAAATTATTTCCTTCAGCAGCCTGATCGCGCTCGATCTCGCCTTGCTCTGTGGTTTCCACCTTGCTTACGCCCGGAAACGCCACCACGGTGCGCAGAGCAGACGTATGATCGGCCACTTCCATCGCGAGCACACTTTTTGTAGCCGCGGCCCGGAGCTGATCGGCGTCCACCTGCACCGCAACCGCGATGAGCAGATCGGCGGCACCTACTGCCTCGATCCCTGTTTTCGTCTCTTCCGAAAGCTCTAACTTCGCCATGCTTGTACCTTCGGCTCCCCTCTCGGATCTTACCTGTAACTCACTCGCAATGTTCCGCCGGGCACGATCGCTACAGCGGCAAGCCCAATATCCCAGTCAACGGGATCAATACCCAATTAGGACGGTTATTCAACTCGTAGGCCAGCTCGTAGAGCGCTTTGTCGATTACATAGGCTTCCAGTAGTTGCTGGAAAAGCAGCGGTTCCGATGGAACCACTGGAACCCCCTTGGCAAACTCGCAATAGTTGCGCAGGAAAGCCGACGAGACCGATTGCTCCCACAGGCGCGCCCACGGCTCCAGCCGACTAAAGTCTTCCGGACGCCGCGAGGAGTACTTCATCAGGGCGGAAAAGGCCGCGTAGCTAAAGGAACGCAGCATACCCGCGACGTCTTTGAGCGGGGACTGCTTCGTTCGGCGCTCGGCAAGCGTCCGCGCCGGCTCACCCTCGAAGTCCAAAATGACGAAGTCGCCTTTGGATCGCAGTACCTGTCCAAGATGATAGTCCCCGTGGATGCGGGTGCGCAGCGCATCGATTTGTCTTGCAGACAATTGGCGGAAGCGGTCGAGCACGAGAGTCCTGCGGCTGAGCACCAGGCCGGCCCTTTCCAGAACCCCGTCGGGCAAGCGGGCTACATTTTCCTTGAGCGCATCGAAGGCGCTGCTGGCATGCAGGATCAGATCCTCGCGCAGCCGGTCGATGTCCTGGGAGGTGAGCGGTTCAGGCATGAACGCGGCATTTTGGGTCGGCGAGGCCAGGGCCAGGTGCAACTCCGCCGTTCGTCTGCCCAGCAGCGCAGCCGCGTCGAGATATGGGCCTACGTGCTCGCGCGCGAACTTTGTCTCCGGGGCTTCACTCAACTGGAGCAGGTTGGTTTGCCCCTCAATGAACCCGCCCTGAGCGAAACTCTGCGCCGCGCTGGCCTCGTAGTAGCGGTCTAACTCTTCCAGGGTCCAGCTCCATCCATCGCCTTCATTCGTGACCAGGCCTTGCAACATGGCCAGCGTCGATGGCTCCTGCCCTTTACGCGTGTATTGGATAGAACCACCAAAGGGTGCGATATGGGTGAAGTGGGTTTGCTCGGTGAGATAACTTCCGATTTCCGTGTCGGGATTGGGACCGGTTTGCTGCCTACGGAACAACTTCATGATCAGCTTGTCGCCGAAGATAATCGAGGTGTTGCTTTGCTCCGCCGAGCCACGCCGCGGCACCTCCCTGGATGGGCCCTGTAATTGAAACAGCGTGCTGCTGGGCACTCCCAGGATGACGCCCTCGCGCGAGGGAATCTGCGTCCCCCCTGCGATTAGCGCCAGGAGCGCTTCGCTGGCGCTATCGTTAAAGACCGCCTCGTGAAGCACGCCTTCATCTGCGGCGGTCATCACACGCGCCAACAGGGCGTTGGGCGAGTCTTCCCGCAGCGCGTCCGCCGCTTTGCCGAAGAGTAATCCAAGAGTGACCAGGTAGGTGTCGTGCTCCCCTTCAGAATATTGGACTTCGACCAGGGCCAGCGCACTGACACCCTGGTTGAAGATTGCCCAGTCCTCAATTCTGGTGCCGGAGATGGGACGTGACTTGCCGCCAAACCAACGTTGCCGGCCCAAATACCCCTGCAACACCGACTCCTCCAGTTCCCTGCGGCCATTGCCCTCGAGGATGCTCATCCAGTCGGTGGTCGAGTTGATCTCGAGCTCAGGTTCACCGTCATTGTCGAGACTTGGCACAGGCTCTGGCGAGGGCTGCAGCTCGAGCCACAGAAAGCCGTAAGGTCCAACGGTCAAAGGATAGGGAGCAGTCCGGATGCGGGGAAATTCGACATAGCCCAGCATCTCGACCGGCACCATGCCGGCAAATGGGGCGAGGTCCAACTCGACCGGCTGGGCAAAGCGGGAGAGGTTGGCCACGCAGAGAACTCTTTCGCTTTGATACTCGCGGATGTAGGCGAGGATTTTACGGTTGGCCGGATTTAGAAAACTCAAAGTTCCGCGGCCAAAGACCTGGAACAACTTGCGCAGGGCGATCATGTTGCGCATCCAGCTCAGGAGCGAGGACGGGTCGCCCTGCTGCGCTTCCACGTTGATCGCCTCGTAGCCCCAAACCGGGTCCATGACCACCGGGCTGTATAGCTTCGCGGGCACGGCGCGGGAGAAGCCGGCGTTGCGGTCGCCGTTCCACTGCATCGGGGTGCGCACTCCGTTGCGGTCACCGAGGTAGATGTTGTCGCCCATGCCGATCTCATCGCCGTAGTAAACGATGGGCGTGCCAGGAAAGGAGAAGAGCAAACTATTCAGCAGCTCGATGCGGCGCCGGCTGTTGTCCACCAATGGCGCCAGGCGCCGCCGGATGCCGACGTTGATGCGCATGCGCGGATCTGCGCTGTAGGCCAGGTACATGTAGTCCCGCTCTTCATCGCTGACCATCTCCAGCGTCAGCTCATCATGATTGCGGAGAAACAGCCCCCACTGGCAGTTGTGGGGAATCTCCGGCGTTTGCGCCATGATGTCGGTGATGGGCAGGCGATCTTCCTGGCGCAAAGCCATATACATCCGGGGCATTAGAGGAAAGTGAAATGCCATGTGGCACTCATCGCCGTCGCCGTAGTAGATACGCACATCGTCGGGCCACTGGTTCGCTTCCGCGAGAATCGTTCTGGCGGCGTATGCCTTGTCAATCTCGGCGCGAATGCGCTTCATCACCGCGTGGGTTTCGGGAAGATTCTCGCAGTTGGTTCCTTCGCGCTCCACCAGGTAGGGAATGGCGTCGACGCGCAGCCCATCCACACCCATATCAAGCCAGTAGCGCATGACCTTTACCACCTCTTCGATCACCGCCGGATTGTCATAGTTCAGGTCTGGTTGATGCGAGAAAAAGCGATGCCAGTAGTACTGTTGGGCGTCAGGATCCCAGGTCCAATTGGATTTCTCGGTATCCGTGAAAATGATGCGCGCGCCGGTATATTTTTGATCGGTATCACTCCAGACGTAGAAGTCGCGCTCGGGCGAGTCTTTCGGAGCGAGGCGGGCCCGCTGGAACCAGGGATGCTGGTCGGAAGTGTGATTGATGACCAGCTCAATCATCACTTGCAGACCGCGGCTATGCGCCTGGATCAGGAACTCTCTGAAGTCCTCCATGGTGCCATAGTTCGGGTGCACGCTGAGGTAATCGGAGATATCGTAGCCGTCGTCGCGTAGAGGCGAGGGGAAGAACGGAAGCAACCAGAGGCAAGTGACTCCCAGGTCCTGCAGGTAATCGAGCTTACTGAGTAATCCCTGGAAGTCGCCAATGCCGTCGTTGTTGCCGTCCATGAATGCCTTGACGTGCAACTCGTAAATGATCGCGTCTTTGTACCAGAGCGGGTCCGCCGCGCTTCCCGGTTGCTTCAATCGTGCCTCCCCGGCTTGGCGCCTGGGCAAATTGTAACTATCACAGTCATATGATCGGTCCTGCCGTTTCTTAAGGCAGCACGCGGAAGAGATGCGCCGGCGCCTCCGCCGGCCGCAGAGCAACGTAGTTCCTAGATCCCTGCCAGCGATAGGAATGATCCGCCAGCAGATCGTAGACTTCAAATGTATCGCCCGGAGCGAGCCCGAGCACTCCTAAATCCAATGAAACCCAGCCCGTCTGAACCACAAAAGGATCGAGGTTGACCACCACGAGGATGGTATTGCTCGCCATCCGCCGTGCGCTTGGAATAGCAGATGAGCGATGGGTTATCCGTGGGATGGAAATGCAGCCGCTCATTGCTCTGCAGCGCCTTGTTTTGCTGCCGAGCCTGATTCAGCCGGGTGATGAGCGGTTTCAGACTGGCGGGATTCGTCAAATCCCAGGTCTTGATCTCGTATTTCTCTGAGTTCAGATATTCTTCGCCACCCGGCTTGAAGGGGGTGTTTTCTCCCAACTCGAAAGCCGGTCCGTAGATCCCGTAATTCGCTGTAAGAGTCGTGGCCAGCACCAGGCGGCTGCGAAAGGCCGGTAGGCCCCCGGTCTGTAGATGGATCGGCAGGATGTCGGGGGTGTTAGGCCAGAAATTGGGGCGGAAGTACTCCCGAACGGGGGTAGTGGTGAGCTCCAACATATATTGCGAAAGCTCATCCTTGGTGTCGCGCCAGGTGAAGTAGGTATAGGACTGGGAAAAGCCGAGCTTGGCCAGCCGCTCCATTACCCGTGGCCGGGTAAAGGCCTCAGCCAGAAACAAGACTCCGGGGTCCTTCGCCTTCAGCTCAGGGATAACCCACTGCCAGAAGGGGAAAGCCTTGGTATGCGGGTTGTCTACGCGGAAGATGCGCACGCCCTGATCCATCCAAAAGCTGAAGACACCCTTTAGGGCCTCCCAGAGCCCCTGCCAGTTGGAAGATTCAAAGTCCAGCGGATAGATGTCCTGATACTTCTTGGGTGGGTTCTCCGCATACTGGATCGATCCGTCGGGACGCTTCTTAAAGAACTCGGGATGTTCCGTCACCCAGGGATGATCCGGCGAGCATTGGAAGGCGATATCGAGGGCGATTTCCATTTTCAGTTGGATGGCCCGCTTTACCAGGTCCTGGAAGTCGGCCATGGTGCCGAGGGCGGGATGGATCGCAGTGTGGCCTCCCTCCGCCGAGCCGATCGCCCAAGGGCTGCCCTCGTCTCCCGGCGCGGCTTCGACTGCGTTGTTCTTGCCCTTGCGGTAGCTCTTCCCGATCGGGGAGATCGGGGGGCAGATAGAGGACGTCAAAACCCATTTCCGCCACGTACTCCATCCGGGCGGTCACGTCGCGCAGAGTGCCATGCTTACCTGGGACGGTTGACCAGGATCGCGGGAAGAGCTCATACCAGCTGGAAAAGCGCGCCCTTTCCCGGTCCACGACAATTTCCAGTTCGTGGTCGTAGCGGGTCTCGAGCTCGGTATTCGGATAGCGCTTGACCATCTCGGCGAGCTCATCCTGCAATGCGAGTTCGGCGGTTGCGGAGTCATCTTTTCCGGTTCTGAGTGCCTTAGCCCAGGTTGCCAGTTTTGAGCTGTCCTTCTTTGTCGCCCGAGCCTGCACCTGCTCGAGAAGAATAGCGCCGGTGGCAAACGGCACTTTGAGATCCTGTTGCGCAGCAATGCGCTTCTTGAGGTCGCTGCGCCAGGTTCCGAAATGATCGACCTCACCCACAATCGTGTAGCGATAGCCGCCAACTTGCCGGACGGTAAATTCTCCCTGCCAACGGTCGTTTCCCAGCGGCCGCATTTCGGTCGACTGCCAGTCTGGATCTCCTGCCTGCTTCCACAGCAGCCGCGCACGGACCTCGTCATGCCCGTCGCCAAAAACATCGGCTTGTACGGAGACCGTGTCGTCGACAATTCGTTTAATGGGAAACCGCCCACAGTCCAGTTCAGGTTCGACGTTCTGAATGACAACCCGGCTTCGTCCCTCGTTCGGTTTCGCCATTACACCTCCAAACCCCATTGTAGGCAGATGCAGTTTCCTGCGGTCGCGTTCTGACTGCCTTAGAGCTCATCGCAGAGAGAAGTTTTTGCTTCTGTCCCATCGGGATTCAATTCCGACCCGCAAGTTTCTCACGCAGGCAAAGCCGCTGCCCTTCATGGAGAATGTTTCGCCGCCTCTTAGGCATGGCAATTCCACAATTTTTTACCCATTCCTGTGCGCGGCGATGGACAATCGATGGATGCGCCTAATCACCTATCGTCGCGATGCATCCACTGGCCCGGCACTCCTCAAGGACGGCCATGTCTTTCCTCTCAATCCCCTTGGATATCCGGATACCGTGGCCTTCATCGCTGCAGGATCTAAGAGGTGGACGGGTGTCAATCTTCAATTGGAAGAGACCGGCCTGAATTTGCTTGCGCCCCTATCCTCCGTCACCCTGGAGGCTCCCCTGCTGCGGCCTTCCAAGATTCTCTGTATCGGCCTGAATTACCGCGACCACGCCGTGGAATCCAAGATGGAGCCCCCCAAGTTTCCTACCGTTTTCACCAAGTACCCACTGACCCTCATCGGCAATGGGCAGCCGATTCTGCTGCCGCGCGCCAGCCAGCAACCTGACTATGAAGCGGAACTCGCGGTCGTGATCGGTCAGGGTGGCCGCAACATACCGGAGGCCGAGTGGGAGAACCACGTCTTCGGCTATACCATCCTCAACGACGTAAGCGCTCGTGACGTGCAGTTGGCCACTTCTCAATGGACGCTGGGCAAGAACTTCCCAACCTTCGGGCCGATGGGACCGTGGATCGTTTCCAAGGATGAAGTGCCCGATCCTCATGCATTGGACATCTCGCTTTCCATCAACGGGGAAACCCTGCAGAAGTCCAATACCCGCGAGCTCATCTTCAAACTGCCGCGCCTCATCTCCTATATTTCGACCATGATGCCCCTGGTGCCGGGGGACATCATCAGCACCGGTACGCCGGCGGGCGTGGGCATGGGACGCACCCCGCAGCGCTGGCTCAAGCCAGGGGACGAAGTGGTGGTGGAGATTGCCGGGATTGGCAGTTTGCGCAACCCCGTCCTCGCCGAACCTTAGGGGAAGCCAGCTGCGGCTAAAGAAGCTGCGGAAAAACCATAGGTCCGGCTAAAGAACTTCACTTATGAACTTAGTCCTCTGGGGTCTGCCTCTGGTTCCTAAGCGAAGGACGGGTGCCCCATATCTCGCTCGTTTTTTGCGAGATGTGGGATTCCACTGCTCTTTCCCTCTGACTCTCGATGCATCCGATGCACTTAGCGGTCAACCTCGGCGGTATCCCATATCTCGCGAAAAACGAGCGAGATATGGGGCACCCGTCCTTCGCTTAGGAACCAGAGGGAGACCCCAGAGGGACTGAGTTTGTCGGCGGAGTTCTCACTCAGACTCGAAAGCTCCGTAGCAAAAGGTTCTTTCCTAGCGCCGGCAGCCCCATTTGTGGCTCGGCGGAACCCTCCCGACGCGCCCAATCAGGTAATGCCCTTGCTCTGGATTATTACTTCTGCGGGTGCTAGCATCACGCCACCGGCGTGTCCGGCATCCAATTCGCGAGAGATACTCCATGGTCCGGGTCATCACTATTGAACGGGAGTACGGCAGCCAGGGAGCAGAATTCGCACACCGTCTGGCCGACAGGCTGCATTGGAAACTCATCGATCGTTGCCTGATCGATGAAGTCGCCCACAAGGCGGGCGTTCCAAAAAGTATGGCGGAGCAATGCGATGAGCGCCTTGACCCCTGGTACTACCGGATGGGCAAGTCCTTCTGGCATGGCAGCGTGGACCGCCTGCCTGCGCCACCCAAAGACCAGGTTTTTGATAGCGAACGCATGGTCGAGTTTGTGCGCAACTACCTGAAGCAATGCCTGGCTGACGGCAACTGCGTGATTGTCGGCCGCGGAGCCGCCTGCGCATTGGCATCCCTCCCGGGAGTCTTCAACATATTCGTCTACGCGTCGCTATCGAGGAAGATTCGCTGGTTTGAACAACACTTCCCGGAGCACGCAGGAAACGCCAGGGCGGAGCTTGAGGCCACCGACAGCCGGCGGGGGGAGTACATCCGCCGCTATTATGACCGGGACTGGACCGACCGGCGGCTGTACCACATGATGATCAACTCATGCATGGGTTGTGACGCCATGATCGAGGCGGTGATCGACGGGGCGGGGATGGCGGCTGTCCGACAGCAGGTAGCGGCGGGCAGCAGATAGCAAGCCACTACACCGTTTCTGGTTCTGGTCCATACACAGCCACTCCTGACGTCGCTTTGCCTCAAGAAAAACCGCAATTCGCTGAACTCAACCGTGCAGAGTAGAAGTGAAAATGCGTAGACTTTGGGGGCGCCGCTGAACCTTACCCTCGCTTTTGTCGCCCAACGGAGCCGGAACGATCTGCTCGGGCCAGCCACAAAGTCATACCTGGATCGCATAACCCCCTATGCCCCCATCGAGGCGGTTGCTTTCCGTAGCGAGGAGGCGCTGTTCGATTTTGTGGCCCGCCAGCGAGCGCGGACTGCGGCGTGGCTGGTACTACTTGACAGCCGAGGTGAAGCTTTCTCGTCAGAACAGCTGGCAAAGTGGCTAGGGGTGCGGCGGGATTCAGGCCAGCAGATGATTGTTTTCGCCATTGGGCCGGCAAATGGCTGGTCGGCCCGGCGGCAGGCCCAGACAGTGCTGTCTTTGGGTCCAATGACGCTGCCCCACGAACTCGCTCGCCTGGTCCTGGCCGAACAGCTCTATCGGGCATTTACAATACTTGCTGGGCATCCGTACCACATCGGGCACTGATGCCAGCCGCCGCCAGGCCCGGATTTCCTGTGGAGTTTGTTGGCGTTGGCAAAGTTCATGCGGCTTTCCTTAATGAAAGCCGCACACGCGGTATTGTCCAGCGCAGCGTACAGGAAATCCGGGAGCGACCCTGGCGCGTTTCAGGCCGGCACTTCGGCCAGAGCATTTCTCCGGTTGCTGCCAGCCGGAGAAAGAGTATTCAGGCAGCTTCTCCAGCAGGAAAAGCTGCACAAAATCAGAGGCAGAAAGATCGCACCAGCGGTAAGCTCCAGGGGACTGGAGCAGCAACGGGAGCCACGCGGGGGGCGCGTGGCGAAAGGGAATACATGTCCTGGTTCAAGCGGCAGGAAAACGAGATTGAAACGAATTCAGCGGAGAAGAACGTGCGCACCGAGGGGCTGTGGCAGAAGTGCGAGGGCTGTGGGCAATCCATCTTCAAGAAAGACTTCGAAGACAATCTCCAGGTCTGCCCAAAGTGTGGACACCATCTGCGCCTGGATGCGCGCAGCCGCATAGCCAGCCTGCTGGAGCCGGGATACGAGCTGGTTGACCTGGAGCTGGTATCCACTGATCCACTCGAGTTCGTCGATATCAAGCCCTATCGGGACCGGCTGGAAAAAGCCCGGCGCGAGACCGGCCTTAATGACGCGGTGATGAATGCCGTGGGAAACATCGGCCCGCATAGCGTCGTCCTGAGTGTCATGGAGTTCGCGTTTATCGGCGGGAGCATGGGATGCGTGGTCGGAGAAACCATCGCGCGCGCGATCGATCGGGCGCTGGACGGTAAAAAGCCGCTCATCATTGTTGCCGCATCAGGCGGCGCACGGATGATGGAAGGAGTGGCCAGCTTGATGCAATTGGCTAAAGTCTCCGCCGGGCTGGCGCAGCTGGATGATGCAGGGCTGCCCTATATTTCAGTGCTCACCAACCCCACCACGGGCGGCGTGACCGCAAGCTTTGGCATGCTGGGCGATCTCAACATTGCCGAGCCGGGCGCCCTGATCGGCTTCGCCGGTCCACGAGTCATCGAGCAGACGATTCGACAAAAACTTCCGGAGGGATTCCAACGATCGGAGTTCCTGCTCGAACACGGCATGCTGGACGAGATCGTAGCCCGCCGCGACCTCAAGGGTTACCTGATTCGCGCCCTCGACTTCATGTCCCCTGCGGCAAGTTAAGGCAGTTTCGCAATTACTGTGGCGTACGTCGACGGTTGCACTCGTTGGCGCAGGATCGCAGGGAATTCACTCTAGAATAGATATATGTCTTATGCTTCGGCCCTTGACCGCCTGAATGCACTCGGTCAGGAATTGCACACTGCGCCCGGCACGCCTCGCCGGAAATTTGAGCTGGCGCATATGCGCACGCTTATGGCAGCGCTAGGCAATGCCGAGCGTAACTTCTCCTCAATACTGGTCGCCGGCACCAACGGTAAAGGATCAACCTCGTCGACCTTGGCCAGCATTCTTGCCCGGGCCGGCTATAGGACGGGTCTCTACACCTCGCCTCACCTGAGCAGCGTCAATGAGCGCATTCAGGTGGATGGCGCCCTGATCGGCGACAACGACCTGGCATCCCTCTTCTTCCATGTCGAGGAGATCGCCTCAACGTTAGTACGAGACGGACGGCTGCCTGCGCTGCCGAGTTTTTTTGAGACCCTTACCGCCATGGGCTTTCTGTATTTTGCTTCCCGCAAGGTACATACCGCGGTCGTGGAAGTGGGCATGGGCGGTCGACTGGATGCGACCAATATTGTCGAGCCCCTGGTATCGGTGATTACCGACATCTCGCTCGATCACACCGAGTGGCTGGGCTCGACTGTCGACCTGATAGCGCGGGAAAAGGCCGGTATCCTGCGCCGCGATGGGGTCATGATCACGCTGCCGCAGCACCCGGAGGCTAACCAGGCATTGGGAGAAATCGCAACCGGCTTGGAGGTGCGCGGAGTGAATGCGGCCAGCTACATACCGGTGCACAATCATCCTGAGCAGTACACGCGGAATCGCTATCCGCTTTCCGTGATGGGTGAGTTGATCGGGATCGACTCCCCCCTGGCAGGAGCACACCAACAGCGTAATCTGGCGCTGGCCATTGCCACGGCGGTGGAGTTAAGAAACAATTACGGTTACAATATAACACCCATCGATATTCAGGCGGGCATCCACGATACAGTCTGGCCGGCGCGGCTGGAGCACATTGCGGGCAATGGCAGCCGGGCCGATGTGCTGCTGGACGTGGGCCACAATCCTGCCGGGGCCTGGGCGCTGCGCGCGGCGGTGTCGCAGCTGGATAAGGGCCAACCTTTGACGCTGGTTTTTGGCTGCCTCAAAGACAAGCCAGTCGCGGAGCTGGCCCAGATTCTTTTTCCTCTTTTCGGCCGCGTGGTGGTGACGCCGGTTGACTCGCCGCGCAGTGCCTCGCTTGAAGATCTGCTGGCAGCAGCGCGCACGACTGGCAGCGAGGTAGAGGCGGCACCCGGCGGTATCAGTGCACTCGAGAGCGCGCTCCGTACCACTCCGGCAAACGGTTTGGTTGTCGTTACGGGGTCGGTTTACCTGGTGGGACAAGTGCGTCCGCAGCTGATGGCTTCGCGGCAAGCGCCAACGGAGCCGCTCGAGGTATGAGCACCCCATCCGGCACCTTGCCGGCTCTCTCGTTAGCAGGCCGGCTGAGCTCCAACCTGGTGCGGGGTCCCTTATTCTTTTTCTGTACAGGATTCTTCGGCTGCATTTCGCTGGCTGCCTCTTGCGTGGAAGAGGATGGCCGCAGGCAACATAGCATCGCCCAGCGATGGGCGCGGACGTCGTTGCGAATCGCCGGCGCGCCTGTGACTGTTATCGGACGTGAGAATTTCCTGCCCCTCGCCATCTACACCTCCAACCACACCTCGTTTATGGATACGCCAGTAGTCTTCGGCAGCCTTCCCTTCCAGTTTCGGATCCTGGCCAAGCAGAGCTTGTGGAAGTGGCCATTTATCGGTTGGCATCTAAATCGGTCCGGCCAGATACCGGTGGACGAGGAAAGCGGTACCGTTGCCGGGCTCAATCGCGCCATCAAGGCACTGAAAGCGGGTTTGCCCCTCTTCATCTTTCCAGAGGGCGGCCGAACCGAGGATGGCACGATGCGGCCCTTCATGCGGGGACCAGCTTATATATCCATACGAGCGCGGGTTCCGCTAGTGCCGATGGCGCTGATTGGCACCTATGAGCTGTTGCCGATTCACACCCACCACTTCCGTCCACGGCCGGTCAAACTGGTTATCGGCAAACCCATCGACGCGTCGGGATATACCATTCGCCAGGCGGATGAGCTTACCGCCAAATTACAAAGCGAGATCCGGCAACTTTACGAGAGCCACGCCGGACCGGATGACTTTGGCCCGAACCTGGTGGTCGAAGCAGCAGCTAGAGAGGCTCAATGATTTCTTCCGTTCCCCGCATCGCCATTCCAGAGCCGACGTCTACCGACGCAGCCTACAACCAGCGCAGCCTGCCGCAGTACATTCGGGCGGTCGAAGCGGCAGGAGGGATCGCAGTTCCTATTTCTCCGGATGAACCACCGGCGTTGCAGGCAGAACTCCTGGCCTCGTGCTCAGCCGTCCTGCTGCCCGGCAGCCCGGCGGACGTGGATCCCACGCGATATGGGCAGGAAGCAGTGCAGGAATGCGCAGCCAAGGATCCGGCCCGCGAGGCGACGGACGATCTTCTTTTGCGGGATGCGTTCGCGCAAGGGAAACCGATCCTGGGCATTTGCTATGGACTGCAGTCGTTAAACGTGTGGCGGCGGGGCAGCCTCATACAGGACTTGCCTCACGCGCCGGAGGGCCTAGCTCCCGGAACCGGGTCCATCGTTAATCATGAGCCAGGACGGGAAGTGCAAAACGCTCACCCGGTCTCAGTGACGCCCGGTTCCCGTCTCTCCAATTTATTGTCAAGGAACGGCCAGGAAGAGCTGAGGCTCTCTGTGAACTCGAGTCATCATCAGGCAATCGACCGTCCCGGGGAGCAACTCATGGTTGCCGCGATCAGCCCCGTGGACGGGGTGATCGAAGCCTTGGAAGGCGTCGAACCGCGGCAATTCGTGGTTGCGGTGCAATGGCATCCGGAGCGTAGTTACGAGAGCAATGAAGCATCGCGCGCGCTCTTCGCGGCGTTCCTCGAGGCGGCTCGTTCCTGGGAATCTTCCCCTGCGATTGGCGCCAGCCAGCCGTGAGCTCCCAGGCTGATGGGGCATCGCAAGAGATTCAGGAAGCCTTTGCTGAGGCTGGTATCACGGGATTGCCCGGAAGCTGCTACGACCAATTCTCCAATTATCTCGAACTGCTGCTTCGGTGGAACGCACGCTTGAGCCTGACTGCCATCCGGGAGCCAAAAGAGATCATCCGTCGCCATTTTGCGGAGTGTGCCTTTGCCGCCCAGTATCTCCCCGTGGATATAGAAACCCTCCTGGACTACGGCTCGGGAGCAGGGTTGCCGGGGATCCCCTTTGCGATCTGCCGTCCCGAGATCCGCGTGACATTGGCCGAGGCGCAGGGGAAGAAAGCCTCCTTCCTGCGGGAAGTGGTGCGGGCGATCGGTACGGAGACTGAAGTCTACGACGGGCGAGTAGAGACGATGGCGCAAGGGCGCCTTTTTCATGCAGTATCCATGCGGGCGGTAGAGAAAATGGAGTTGGCGATACCGATTGCCCTTCGGATGGTGGGGCGGTATTTAGTGCTGCTCACCACGGAACGGTCTACGCCCGCGTATGGGAAACTGGCTCCGGAGCTCCGATGGCTCGATCCAGTCCACCTGCCCAACTCCGATCAGATGATCCTGGCCATTGGGCAGCGTGGGAATTGAGCGGGCTTCCCGGCTAAGTGATGTGTTTGTTCCACGTGGAACAAACGCTGGTTATCCGCCGTAGTTTCTGCTTCTTCCGCTTCTTTGTTCCACGTGGAACATCAACGTTTTCCACCGATGTAATCTTCCGTTCACACTCGCCACATCTTCGCCTTCCAGTCTCTATCTCCTTGCGAATGCGATACTTGGAGATCTCGCCCGCCGACCCATTTTGGGGTTCTCCACAATTCACGCCCAGTTCTGCACATCGCGGATTTCTTGCTCTCAACGGCTTCAGTCGATACTCTTCCATTACGCATGGGTAAAGTAATAGCGGTCGTGAATCAGAAGGGCGGCGTTGGCAAAACCACTACCGCAATCAATCTCTCTGCGGCATTGGCTCTTGAAGGGCTCACCTGCCTACTCGTCGATTGCGATCCCCAAGCTAATTCTTCCGGGGGCTTCGGCATAGCGCGGGACGAAAACCGCAACTCGACCTATGACATTCTTACCGGAAACGCGACCGTGGCCGAGGCAACCATGGCTACTGAGATCGAGACCCTAAAAATCGTTCCCGGAAGCAATCACCTCATTGGGGCTACGGTCGAATTAATCCAGGCTGAGCGTCGCGAATACCGCCTGCGCCAGGCTTTGGAACCCGTACGCAATCAATACAACTTCATTATTTTGGATTGCCCGCCAGCCCTCGATCTCCTCACCTTGAATGCGCTGGTAGCTGCCGACCGGCTGCTGGTCCCCATGCAGGCCGAATACTTCGCCCTGGAAGGCATCTCTGAACTGCTCACCACTCTGGGACGCATCCAGGCCGCCTTCAACCCAACGCTCGATATCGAGGGTGTGATTCTCACCATGTATGACGAGCGTACGAACCTGGCCCAGCAAGTCACGGAAAACCTGCGCAAATTTTTCGGGGCTAAACTGCTCAAGACCGCGATCCCTCGCAACATCCGCCTTGCGGAAGCCCCAAGCTATGGCAAACCGGTCGCGTTGTACGATCCGCGATCCCGCGGCGCGGAGAGCTATCGGGAACTGGCCGAGGAAATCCTGGCTCGCAATCACATCGATAGTCCCAAGGCTCTGGAACGCAAGGCTGCTTTGCAGGCGCAGTCGCGACAGGAGACGAAAGTACGTTTCTGGCCCTATGCTTGACCATCCATCGTCCCTGAGGACGATTTCCTCAGGAATTGCCGGCCAGCCGTGCACATGGCCGCCTAGTTTCACAGTTGTCAACCTCCGAGGCTTTAGGAAGATCAATGACCGCTGCAGTTGAAGTCCCCAAGCGCCGCGCACTCGGCAAGGGTCTCGAATCCCTGCTTCCAGGACGATCTGGATTTACCTCTACTCCCGCACCTGCCCCGCCTGCTCCTGACGAAGGCAAGCCGCGGGAAATACCCGTCGACCAGATCGAACGAAATCCTTTTCAAACCCGCGGGAGCATCGACGAGAACGCCCTGAAGGAACTCTCTGCCTCGATTGCGGCAACTGGTGTAGTGCAGCCGGTGCTGGTGCGGCCGCTGGCCGAAAACCGCTTCCAGCTGATCGCCGGCGAACGCCGCTGGCTCGCCTCCAAAATGGCAGGCAAGACCACTGTGCCCGCTATCCTGCGCCACGTCTCCGATGAGCAGGCAATGGAGATGACGATCGTTGAGAACCTGCAGCGCGCCGACCTGAACCCGATGGAACAGGCGCGCGCCTACGATCGCCTGGGCCAGCAATTCAAAATGACGCAAGAACAAATGGCCCAGCGCACAGGCAAGGATAGGGCCTCCGTCGCCAATTTCCTCCGGCTCCTTCGCCTGCCGCTTGAAGTGCAGCACAAAGTGGAAAGCGGGAGCCTCAGCTTTGGTCATGCGCGCACGCTTCTGTCGCTGGAATCGCCAGAGGCAATCCTGAAGGCAGCACAAAAGGTGAGCGCACTCTCCATGTCAGTTCGCCAAACAGAGAGTTATGTACAGGGCTTGCTGAACCCGGAGAAAAAACCCAGGGGTGAAGAAAAGGAGAAGGCCTCCGCTTGATCCCAACGTACGCGAGGCGCGGGATTGCTACAGCGAGCACTCGGCCTGAAGGTTTCGATTGAAGACAAGAACGGCCGCGGACGCGTGATCATCGAATATTCCCGACTGGAAGACTTCGATGCCCTGCTGGAAACGATCACCGGAAAATAGAAATCACAGGTTTCGACGCTCGCTGTAAGCGGGCTCGGTTTCGAGATGCTGGCATTGCCACCAGTACCGCAAGCAGGCCAGAGTTGACAAAAAGATAATTTGGACAAGACTGACTCTCAGCCGTCCCCTTCGACAAGCTCAGGGCAGGCCCTTCGGGACTGATTATATGGAACTATCGTGGTTACATTATGCCTGTCAGCAAGCGGCGATGGCCAGCGAGCAGCGCCTATGAATGCGGCGGCACTGGCATTCCGCTTCCGGGTCGTCATCTTTGTGCTGCTCTACCTGCTTGGCTTTCTCGCGCCCTGGAGAACTATCGTTCGCGGTGGCAGTGACGGCACGCTTTGGCTCGCGGCATCCACGCTGGCCGCGCGCAGCGGCTGGATTGGCTTGGCAGCTGCAACCCTAACCGTGACGCTCATCGCCCTGGCCTGTCTTGCACTGGGGGCCATTCTGCGGGTGTGGGGAACCGCCTACCTCGGTTCCGGCGTTATGCGTGGCGCAGTGATGCAGGGCGAGCGGTTGGTAGCCGCAGGACCCTATCGCTATCTTCGCAATCCGCTCTATCTGGGGTCCTGGCTGCTCGGGTTCGCTACCGCCATTCTCATGCCGCCCAGCGGTGCCGCATTCTTTCTGCTTGCCTTCAGCGTCTTCACCCTGTTTCTCATCTCCGCGGAAGAACGCTTCCTCACCGCCCAGCTGGGCCATGGCTACCAGGAATACTGTAGCCGCGTTCCCCGCTTATGGCCTCGTATCGGCGCCGGCGATACCACCTCATCCGCGCGTCCGCATTGGCTACAAGCTCTCCTGGCCGAAACTTATCCCATCGCTTTTACGCTTTGCTTCGCGATCTTCGCGTGGCGCTACAACGCGCGCATCCTAATCCAATGCCTGCTGATCTGCTACGGCCTCTCGTTGATCATCCGCGCGTTTACCAAGCGACCCGCAGCCCCGGCGGACGCAGGTGTATAGCGGAAGAAGCCTCTTTCCCTGGAAACCAGGAAGCAATCGCCGGCAATCTATTGGGATCGAGAATGTGGGTGGAGACTTGTGGTCTCCCATCCTCGCCGAGAAAATCGTCAAGGATGGGATGCCCGGATTTCTGCTTCGCTATTCAGGCAGAGGCTGAGGGCCGCTGCGGAACCCAGGTACAGAGGGCGCGGCTATCGCCTGGCCCTCCTCGCGTGCTTCTTGCTTCACCCTGGGACCTGCGTTGATGGCGGCCCATCCGGTCTTAGCTTGGCAACTTAGACCGGCGTCATCTGGTTCAGATCGCCGCCACCACTCAAGCTACTTTTTGGGCGGCGCGATGGTGTCTTTAGCAGCCTTGGCCACGCGGAACTTGACCACGGTCTTGGCCTTGATCTTGATGGTTTCGCCAGTTTGTGGATTGCGACCCATACGAGCCTTGCGCTCAGCCTTCACCAACCGGCCAAGTCCGGGAATGACGAAAACGCCATTCTTCTTCGTCTCCTTCACCGCCGTCTCTGCGAGCAGGTCAAGAAATGCTGCCGATTGCTTGTTGGTCAGCTCAAGCTTTTCCGCCAGATTGCGAACCAGTGCTGTCTTGGTCATGCCTGTTGCCATATTGTGTCCTTCTTTCTCCTGTTAATTCATGGGCCCATGGTGGCGTGTTTTTCGCACCTGGAGAATCCATGTCCTGCTTGACGCTTTACCTGGTACCTTCGGATGCTCGTGCGAAACTTGCATCGATCGTCAGGAAACCCAGTGTTTATGCGGGTAAAAACGAACCCACCGCCGTTTACGATGCGGCTTTGTCCGGCGTTTGTCAATCGAAAAACCGATATTTGTTCTGTTTTTGGCTTGTTTTTCCAAGATTTCTCTGAATTTCATGGGTTTTCCCTTGATTTATGCCCTTTTCCCTATAAACCAAACAAGGGCCGCCGCTTCTTTTCGAGACTCGCAACCAGCGGTGTGTTCAGCGCTTCCACCAGCGGAGCTGCTAGTTGAAAGCGCCGGATCACTTCGGTTGCGAAGTTATTCTTGAGAGCTGCCGTGGGCGCGAGGGTAGCTTCCACGCCCCACTGGCGACACAAGAGTAGATCCATCGCCGGGTGATCTTTAGGAAAGCCCTTTGGGGGTCGAGTGAGCGGCACGCCGGTAAAGGACTCCATGGTGCGGCGTAGCTTGCGGTCGTTGAGCAGCCGCCGCACTTCTTCATGGTGCACGGCCAGATATCCCCGTATCGCCAGCAACTGCTCGCGCTCCGGCATATATACGCCGGCAGCAATCAGCACCTCGTCTGGGGAGATATGCATGTAGTAGCCGCCCCCGGAGGTCTTTTCCAAACCTGCACGCGACCACCACGCGGAGATATGACTCTTGTACGGTCGCTTGTCAGAAGAAAATCGTATGTCGCGATAGATGCGCATCATGCATTTTTGCGGCGGCCGCACGTTCGCGGGAGCGAAGTCTTCCATGGCGCGGTTCACCGTTTCGATCAGCGCCAGCATTGGCTGCTTGAGCTCACGCTCGAACTCCGGCTTGTGGGCCTCGAACCACTCCCGCCGGTTATTTCGCCGCAGGCTCCGCAAGAATCTGAGCCCGGCTTCACGGAAGTAGGGTTCCCCGGATTTCCTGTTGGTGTTGGTGGCGCGGGCTAGCTCCATGCGGCTTTCCTCACTGAAAGCCGCACACGCGACGGCGTCCAGTTTCGCGAGGCAGGAAATCCGGGTTCCTTGGATTTCCTGTTGATGTTGGTGGCGCGGGCTAGCTCCATGCGGCTTTCCTCACTGAAAGCCGCACACGCGACGGCGTCCAGTTTCGCGAGGCAGGAAATCCGGGTTGGCCGGCAACGTGTGCGAATTGAGTGGTCATGATTGGATAGCGAAATAGATAGGTAAGCGGAAGCCGCGATTATGTGGTTGCCGTAACCCTGTCTCTGCAACGGCGCAGAGGTGGTAACGTCGGAGGTACTCTAAATCCTGTTTTGCAGTACAAAAGTAATGGACGTGTTACGCCACGCTCGATCGTGTTTATATTGATCTGCAATAGACTTTGCTTGCCTCCCTCAAATCTGACAAGGCTGTCCGGCTGCTCACATACATGAGACAACTTGCCTTCTTTTTCTTTTTTGTAGCTGCATCTACGCTGTGCGCGCGTGCGCGTGTACATGAGATGGAGTTCGACCAGGCTCGCCAGGTCGTCCTCATCGTTGCCCGCTTCGACAACATTACGGTGGATGATCGCACGATCGTGATGAACTCGATGGACACCCGGACGGATGCCGGCTTTATCCCCGGCTACTATAGCTTCTCCATCATTCGAGAGAGCGACTCGCCCGCGCGCCCGGATGAAACTATTCGCATGTATGTAGTTTCCAAGAAGACGGCCGACACCTGGGAACTGAATCTTTGCACCCACTACTCGTTCCCTGAACTGCAGAAGTTCCAACAAGATCTCATGCATAAGACGGGAGCCAGTGCGGCTGACGATCCTGACATGCCCAAAGCAATCGGCTGTGCCAATCAGGCGCAGATGAAACCGGCGCCTGAATAAGCTGACTGCAAAAGAAGATGCCCACACCTCCCTGGTATGGGCATCTTCTCCGCGGCATCACCGAAGTGAGCCGCAAACATAGGGACCGCAGTGCTGTCGGGGGGAAGTCTTCGCACAGCGTAGTCCTGCTTGCCTTCTTTGCATGTTGGATGCCAAACGGAGTGACAGCGAATAGGGCAGTCAATTCAGAGGTTTATCTCCCTGGGCCTGTGGAACGCTCTACGGGGCTGGCTCAATCTACTCTCCATTGGGAAAAATCTACCTGCCTGAGTGCCCCATTCGAGAGGCAATCTAGCTACGCATCCCGGCCAAAGCGGCGCGGAAAAGAGCCTCAAAGCTTTCTCCTACGGTCTTGTCCTTAGCCACTGCGGCAGCAATTGCCTTTTGCGCCAGCGCGCGTTGGTAACCAAGATTGACAAGGGCGGAAAGCACGTCCTCGGTCGAAGGGCCGGTCTCGACCGGGCGCGGTGCAGCAGCCATGTCCTCGAGCTTGTCTTTGAGATCCACCACCAGGCGCTCCGCGAGGCGCTTGCCGATGCCTGGGATTTGCGAGAGAGTGGCATGGTCCTGGCCGCGGATAGCGCCTACCAATCGCTCTGTACTCAGACCGCTCTGGATGGTGACCGCAAGCTTCGGACCCACGCCGCTGACGGTGATCAGGCGCTCGAAGACGCGCTTCTCTTCGCGAGTGAGAAAGCCGTACAGCGCCAGGGTATCTTCGCGCACGTGGGTGTGAATAAAGAGAGCCACCTCGGTGCCCTCCGGCGGTAGCGCACTAAACGTGGGCACGCTGATCACGACATCGTAGCCGACTCCGCCGGCCTCGATGATCGCCTGCTGTGGTTGTTTTGCCAGGAGCCGCCCGCGCAGGTGCGCAATCATGCGCTGATTGTACAGAGCGCCTTAAAACTTGTGGCGATAGGAGATTTGAAAATCGTAGCCGGGATTGGGAGGAAAGAGCGCGGCCACATGGCGCAGGCGCTCGGCCAACGCGGGCGCCGCCAGCAGCGGATACTCGCGCTCACGCAGGTCGGTGTAGTTGAAATCGAGGGTGAGCGAGAGCATGTAGATGGCAAGAGCATCAGAAAAGGCCGCCTCAAAGAAGTTGCTCTTTGCCTTCTCGTCGATCCGCCCCTTTTCAATCACACGCCCTGCGACAGCCGGCTGATCGACACGTGAGAACGTTCTCTCGGCCATGCGCGCGCCGGGGCCCTCGTTGCGGCCTCGGTCTAGTGCCCGGCGCCGGCTTTCGTAGCTATCCTGGCTGGTTTCGCCGCGCACTTCGGCCAGAGCCTGCGACCACGCCAGATCGCAAAAACTCTGTGGCACTCCAGCGGCTTCGACAAAGTGGTGGCCGACATTGATGAAGAATTCGAAGGCCAACGCAAATCTGTCCTGCATCAGACGGGTGGAGATGAAGATGCAATCGGCGCCGTCAAATTGCACGTTTCGGTGACACATGGCGCGATCACCCAAGTCTATGGTGTAGCCGGGCGCAACCATCGTCTCTTCCGTCTCACCAATCGTGAGGGGTACGAAGTAGTAGGCATGCCGGGTAAGCGCTGCGGCCACTGCATTCGGCACTGCCTGCACAATCGGCTCGAGTTCCTGCTCGGTGATGTGCGTATCGGCAAAGATCGCGTAGCACAAGCGGTTTTCCGACTGACGCACGGGGGTTTGCTGCGCTACGAGCGATGCCGGCAACAACTCCATTTGGGCGACTTCAGCCATAACCTAGTATTCTAGCTGAGTGGACGGGTGTGCACCCTCCCCATTCTGAGGCTAATCATGAATGCGCAGCAGCAAAACCTGCACCAGGGCGCCAATCCGCGGGCAGAGGGAAGGTTCTTCGGCATCCCCTTGGGAGATTTCGGGTTCTTTACCAGCCTTCTGATGGCCTTGGGGGTGGGTTTCCTGAGCTTCTTCCTGTTCACCTTCCTGGCCATCGTCGGCATCATGATCTACAACGGCATGGGCCACCGGGTTGACTACGCCGAGAGCTATAAATACATCTCCTTCCCAGCCGGCTGCGTCGTATTGGCGATCAGTCTTGTCTTTTTCGGCAGGTTGTGGCTGCGCCGCAAGTTTTTGAGAGGCTAGGAAATTTGCTCTCATGGCTCTGATCAGCATTGCTCCCGAGTCACTGCAACCGGACAACTTGAATAGTGCACCTTCATCGGAGCAGGCGCGCGCATGGTGCAAGCGGCTGGAAGCCGGCGACATTCTCTACTTCCCAAAAACGCCCATTTCGCTTCGGGCCGAAGATCTCTCTTTTCTCCTGGGCCAGCAACAGACGGGCAGCACGCTGCACAAGAACATCGCCTACAAGCCGAATCTGGATAGCGTGAGCGGCCTGGATGCCAGCACCACCGGCGCCGCGGAGCTGAAGCAACTGCAGGCGATCATGCGCCAGTACTCGCAGGATGTGACCCGCTTCCTCACTCGCTTTCTTTCGCCCTACCAAGGGCGCTGGCAGCTGGACTACGCCAGCTTCCGGCCACAGGAGGAAGAGGGCCGGGACTTGCCCTTGCGCCGCCGCAACGACCTGTTGCACACCGATGCTTTCCCTACGCGTCCGACGCGGGGAGCACGCATTCTGCGCTTCTTCAACAATATTCACCCATCGCGCACGCGCGACTGGGTGGTCAGCGATCCATTTCCCGTGCTCGCGCCCCGGTATGCTCCGCAACAAATCGCGCTCCCGTCGGCTGGCGGCTCAGCCAGCCGGGCGCTGCGCTCGCTGGCCAATGCAGCAGGCCTTGGTTATGCGGTTCCCAGTCTGAAGCGATCGCCCTATGACGACTTCATGATGCGCTTCCACAATTTCCTTAAAGAGAACGCCTCGTTCCAGGCGGAGTGCTACAAGGAGTATCTGCAGTTTCCCGCCGGCTCCAGTTGGATGGTCTATACCGACATGGTTCCACACGCCGTGCTCTCGGGCCAGTATGCCCTTGAGCAAACCTTCCTGGTGGAACATCAGGCCATGGTCGCTCCGGAGTCGTCGCCTCTCTCCGTGCTGGAGGCCATGACGCACTCTGCGCTGGTGTAGAGCGAGCTTAGGGCTAACACTTTGCGCGGAACGGATGCTTCCCCTCTCGTCAGAGCCAATCTTCTGCTGCTCCATGAATGTGAACCCAGGACTAACGTCCTGGGCTATTCTCAGCTAGTCTTGTCCAAATTAGCTTTTTCGACTCTGTCCATCCACCTCCACTCATGCCAAGGTGCGCCACCGCCCTCTAATTTGTCATCCCGGGCGTGCCGAGCGAACTCCGGATTTCCTACTACGCTGCGCTAATCAACGGCCACGTATGCGGCTTTCAGTAAGGAAAGCCGCATGAACTCTATCGACACCATGAAGCCTGACAGGAAATCCGGAGGTAGCCGAGAGGAGCTCGACTGCCGTGTGCGCCCTTCCCTCTAACAACTTCCTACAGCTCCGTCCATCCATCTTGGCATTGGTGGAGGTGGATGGACGGAAGCACTGCCACAGCACCAACCCGATTTCGCTTGTCCACGTTCTCTTCCACGCATTCAGCAAGTTGCGCCGTCCAGAAGGCCATTTGCGCGCTAATTTGGACAGCTCTGATTCTCAGCCGTCCCCTTCGACAAGCTCAGGGCAGGCTCTGCGGGACTCAAACCTGAACCGGCGGTTCTCGCGCAGACACTGAAGCACGTACCCATGGGACACACGGCGATCGTAAAGCGCCAGCCGCCGCCCCTCGACGAATGAGGGTAGGGGCACATATCCTTGAGTTCTAGCTCTCCCAGGAAAATGACAGCGATCGCAGACTCAATAAAGGTTCATCTCCCCGACGGCTCAATCAAGGAATTCCCCGCCGGAACGACTCCCCACGACGTCGCCCAAAGCATCTCACCGCGACTGGCCGCGGCGGCGGTGGTGGCCCGCATTCGACCTACAGCCGCCGAAAACCATCAGCCAGCCACTGGCGCCCCGTCTGAGAGCGGCGAAGCAGCGCCCGAGGCCAGCATGTATAGCGCCGACGAAGCAAGCGGCGAACGTTTGGTGGACCTGAGCGCTCCGCTTACCGAGGAGGTATCGCTGCAGCTGCTTACCGAGAAGGATGCGGAAGCTCTGAAAGTGGTGCGCCACTCGGCCGCGCACGTGATGGCGACCGCGGTGCTCGAGCTGTATCCCGAGACCAAGCTCGGCCATGGCCCGGCCACGGATGCGGGTTTCTTCTACGACTTCTACCGGCCCACGCCCTTCACTCCTGAAGACCTTAAGGCCATCGAAGCCAGGATGGCAGAAGTGGTCGCGCGCAACGAGCCATTCGTGCGCGAGTGGGAGCCGCGCGACCAGAGTCTGGCGCGCTTCAAGGAAAGCAACGATTTTATGAAGGCCCACTTCGTCGAACGCTTCACCAAGCCGGGCGAGGAAATTTCCTTCTACCGCAATGGGGCCTTTGAAGATTTTTGCCGCGGACCGCACGTTCCCTCGACTGGACGGGTCAAATCCTTCAAGGTGATGAGCCTTGCCGGCGCTTACTGGCTGGGGGATGAAGACAATCCCCAACTGCAGCGCATCTACGGCACGGCATTTTTTTCCAACAAGGAAATGGAACAGCACTTTGCCCGGCTGGAGGAGGCGCAACGCCGGGACCATCGCGTGCTGGGTAAGCAGCTGGACCTTTTTTCCATTCAGGAAGTGGCCGGCGCCGGACTGATCTTCTGGCATCCCAAAGGCGCGATGGTGCGCAAGATCATGGAAGACTGGATGCGTGACGAGTGCCTCAAGCGCGGCTATGATCTGGTCTACACGCCACACGTGGCGCGCGTGAATCTGTGGCAGATCAGCGGTCATGAAGGCTTCTACGCGCAGAACATGTTCACGCCGATGGAGCTGGACGACGCCGATTATCGGATGAAGCCGATGAACTGCCCGTTCCACATTCTTATCTACAAGAACTCGCCCAAGAGCTACCGTGATCTGCCGGTGCGCTATGCCGAATTGGGGAACGTCTACCGCTACGAGCGTTCCGGCACCATGCACGGATTGTTGCGCGTCCGCGGCTTTATCCAGGATGACGCCCACATCTTCTGCACGCCGGCGCAAATCGAAGACGAAATTGTGGCCTGCATCGATTTTGCCCAGCTGGTGCTCAATACCTTTGGCTTCACGGAATTCAAAGTGGAGCTTTCCACCTGGGATCCGAAAGACCGCAAGAGTTATGCCGGCTCGGACGAACACTGGAATTCGGCGGTTCACGCGCTTGAAAACGCTTTGCAGCGGAAAGCGATTCCCTATCGAAAGGTTTCTGGCGAAGCTGCCTTCTACGGGCCCAAGATCGACATCAAGCTGGTCGATGTATTGGGGCGGCTCTGGCAGCTATCGACAGTGCAGTTCGACTTCAACCTGCCGGCGCGCTTTGAGTTGGAGTATGTGGGCGAAGATGGCGAGCGTCACCAGCCGGTAATGGTGCATCGGGCTCTCTATGGCTCGGTAGAGCGTTTTTTCGGCGTGCTGATAGAACATTATGCCGGCGCCTTTCCGCTGTGGATCGCGCCGGTACAAGCCGGCATCGTGCCCATCAGCGAACGCCATCTCGCTTATGCGGAAAAGATACAGACAGCGTTACAGAATGCCGGTCTGCGCGTAGAGGTCGATCACCGCAATGAGAAGATGGGGGCCAAGATTCGCGATTTTACCTTGCAGAAGCTGCCTTACATCCTCATCGTAGGCGACAAGGAAGCGGAGACGGGCGGGGTCAGCTTGCGCGTCCGCGGCCAAGGAGATCAGGGCGGGATGCCGCTGGAAGATTTTGTTACCCGGGCGCGTTCGTTGGTCGAGAGTAAATCAACTAGCTTGTAACAGCGGGAGGGTGTGATGGTCCGCCTGGCGTAACGCATTACTAATCAGTCGCCAGGTAGACATTATCCCGCAACAAACAACTTCGCCGGGCATAGAATTGGAATTCCAGGGTCTCGCGAGCCTACCGCGACCAGCTTGCGAGACCATCCGAGAATATTATGGAAAGCACTCGCAGCTCCGATTCGCCAGTCCACTCCGCCGCTGATCTGGATGCTATTTATAGCGTCCGGTTTCAAAATCAGGAAGCCTACCGGAATAAAGTGTGGTCGGTGCTGGCCAGATATTTTTCGCGCTGGATCCCGTCCGACGCAGTGGTTCTGGACCTGGGATGCGGGTATTGCGAGTTCATTAACCAGGCGCAATGCGCGGCTAAATATGCCATGGATCTCAATCCCGAGGCGCGAAAGCGAGCTTCGACAGGTGTACGCGTACTGGAACAGGACTGCTCTTTGCCCTGGTCTGTTCCCGCCGCCAGCTTAACTACGGTGTTTACCAGCAATTTCCTGGAACACCTACCTACAAAAGCACATGTAGAGGAAACGTTGCTGCACGCACACCGTGCCCTTCAACCAGGGGGCCGTTTCATTGCCATGGGACCGAATATCAAGTGCGTTCCAGGCGCGTACTGGGATTTCTATGATCATTATGTTGCCCTGACAGAACTCTCGATGAAGGAAATACTCACCAAGTGTGGCTTCCACGTGGAAGTGTGCACGGAAAGATTTCTGCCGTATTCCATGTCCCAGGGAAAAACGTACCCTTTATGGATGCTACGCGCTTACCTCGCCCTGCCAGCCATGTGGCCGCTCTTTGGACGGCAGTTTCTTCTGGTTGCGAGGAAACAGGTCTGATCGATAAAGAGCAGCGTACATCGCCAACCGGGAAAACGGCTCTCGGCGCGACGCACGAGTTTTGGTTTGCTGCCATCGCGCTTACGATTCTGTATCTCCTCTTTGTTTCGATCGGCAACCGGCGCTACGTGTGGTTTGACGAGCTCTTCACTTTCGATATCGCTAACTCTCCTTCACTCAAAGAGCTTTGGCATCGAGAACTCACATTCGATATGCAACCACCCGCGGGCTATCTACTCAGTCGCGCTTCCATGCGTATCTTCGGCGCTAATCCATTCGGCCTGCGCTTCCCTTCGATGGCCGAGTTTTATGTCGGCAGTCTTGTCATTTTTCTATACGTGCAGCGAAAGGCCGGTGTTTCCTTCGCGACGCTGGCTGTGCTCCTGCTGTGGGGAGCAGCACCGGGCTTGTACTACGCCGTCGAAGCCAGACCTTACGCGCTGGTCTTTTTCTCCTTTTCCTGCCTATTGTTGTCATGGGATATCGCGACCCGAAGCAAGCCCCGCCGCCTGGCGCTTCTCGGCGTAGGCATGGCAACTTTCTGTCTAGCGATAGCGCATGTTTTTTCAGTTTTTACGCTGTTTGCATTCATCGTCGCAGAGGCCGTGCGATTCTGGCGGCGACGCAAGGCGGACTATGCGCTGTGGGCGGCCCTCTTCCTGCCCATGCTGGCGATGCTCATCTATGTTCCCCTCACGCGAGCGTTTGCGGGCGTCGTCTTTGCGATATATGCCTCCCCGCAAACGATTTCTTTGGTCTATCTCAATACATTCGGCGCCCCCATTCTTTCCTTCGTCCTTTTGGCGGTGTTGCTCGCGGCTTCGATACCCGGAGATGGCGATCCAAAGCCAGCACCCGAATTTGCCGCTGAAGACTTGGCCTTATTTGCCTGCCTGCTGGTGAATCCCATTCTCATCAATCTGCTTTTGATTCATCGCCGGGGGACTTTTTACGATCGCTACTGCCTTACATCGCAGGTTGCGATCATGGCAGCCCTCGCCATCTTTCTAGGGCTTAGGGTGCGAAGAAACCGCTGGGCCGCCTATGCTGGCTCCATCGTGCTCGTTCTCTTTATCGTAAAAACCCAAGTGTGGCATGTACTCCACTTTCCGGCTCCGCGGAATGCGGCCTTTCTGGCATCGATTCAGCCCGGTCTTCCCATTGTCGTTGGCGAAGGCCAGGTATTCGTCGAGATGAATCGCTATGAAAGCGCTCCAATTCTCTCCAGGCTTTATTTCCTTAAGGATCCGCAAGCCTCGATGCAGTATATGCACACCAACCTGTTTCAGGACTACGCCGCGCCCGATGTCATGAAGAAGGCCGGCTTTCCCTTCACCGCGAAGGTCGCGCCGTACTCCAGCTTTGTCAGCCAGCACCGGCAGTTTCTGTTACTCGGGGCACGAACAGAATGGGTCTTTCAAAAGCTTCTCGACAGCGGGGCTTCGATTGCATTTGTAGGTGGATATAGCGACTTGCTCTATCTGGATAAAGATCTTTACCTGGTTACGATGCCGTCACAGTAGCTGTTGAGCAGCCTTTTCCGAGGATTGCGAGTCACGTGGAACGAAGTTCTTCTCTCGCCCCGCGACTCCTCGCCTTGGGCTGAAAAGCCATGAAATACCACTTCAAATAGTGCGGCAGCCACTTCCACAACTTGAAGCGGGAGGTTCCCGCAGTCCGGTCGCGCCAGGTGGCAGGTGTTTCGGTAATCGTATAGCCGGCAAGAAAGGCCTTCACCGTAATCTCCAAGCTCAGTTCAAATCCGCCTTTGCTCTCGATGCGGATGGCGCTCAACATGGCCCGATCATAGATCTTGAAGGCGTTGGTTGCGTCATGTGTCGGTATCCCGCGGAACCAGCACAAGGTCAGTCCGGAGAGGCGCGAGAGGAGCTGTTTGAACCACGGCCCTCCGATGAGTCTGCCGCCCTTCATATAGCGGCTGCCGACAACAATGTGGCTGCCGCGCCTGTACAGTTCCAGCATCTTGCGAACCTGCGCCAGGTCATCGGACAGGTCCGCCATAAGGACCAAAACAGGGCCGGCAGGCGCCGCATCGAATCCGGTTCGGATCGCACCGACGACTCCGCGGCCGTAGGCATTCTTGATCAACTGCAATCGAGTCTCACCCTCCCCAATAATCCGCCGGACTACCGGAAGCGTGTCGTCTCCATCAAAGTCATAGGCGACCAACGCGGAAAAGGGAAAGTCGAGGTGCTCCGTCATCTCTTCCCAAAGCGCGGGAAAATTAGCCCCCTCGTTGTAAACGGGGATGACTATGGTCAGCGGCCTGTCTACTAGCTCTGCTGTCGAATTTTGCGAGGAGACGAGTTGGTTCACATCTGCCCTATTTCCACTTGCTCTGCGATCCATGGAATAACCTCATCCAGGATGTCCGAGAGCGGCGTCTTCGCCTCAAACCCAAGCAACTCCCGCGCCTTGCCTACCGCAGGAGCCCTCTCCTGGACATCGTACTCGTAAGCGGGGTCGCTTACGTAGCGGAATGGCTTGCCTGAGCCGTGGATCTTTTTCCAGATCAACTCAGCCAGTTCCAGCACGGTGGTACGCACTGGAGTAGATAAGTTGAAATCCTGATTGAGAGCGGCCGGTTGCTCAACGCAAACACGGATGCCGCGCGCAAGATCGCCGCCGTAGGTGTAATGGCGGACCTGCTTTCCGTCACCCAGAATGTGCAGCGGATCCTGACCCTTTATCAACTTCTGTACCAGGTCGGGAACGACGTGAGACATGGCCAGGCGCACGTTGCCGCTCATGATGTCGTGGTCAGACAAGGCACGCTTTTCCCCGATGCCAACGCAATTGAAAGGTCGCACAATGGTGTAAGGAAGCTTGTACTGCTCGTAGGCACCCTGCACGAAATACTCTACGGCGAGCTTTTGGAAGCCGTATGTCGAGCGCGGCGGCGGACTGCGCCGCTCCGCCCCTTCCGGTGTGGGGTATTCGCTCGTGCTCTCGAAAACCATGCTGGAGGAGAGCACAACGATCTTCTGGAGCTTGCGCTCCTTGTGCGCCCAGATGGCAGCATCAAAGGAGGAAGCAATGATGCGCTCATTTTCCGCCAGCAGGTCGTAGGCAAATTCGTGAAAGTAGGAGATACCTCCAATCATGGCTGCGGCTGCGACGAAATGGTCACAATCGGAGAGAAGTTCCTTCATGAGAGCGACATCTTTTGCATCGCCCTCGACCAGCTTGTAGCGGGGATGGGAATCGTAGGACTTCTGCAGCCGACCATACTTGCTGAAGTTGTCAAGACCAACTACGTCGTATCCGTGTTCCAGAAGTTCCTGGATCAGGTATCCACAGATAAAGCCGGAAGCGCCAGTTACCAGAACTTTCACGGTGCGGAAGATCCTCCTGTTACGAGTTGCTGTGGGGCCAAAATCCCCACACATCCACAACTACCTTCTTGCCGGACAGGTCAAGGTCCCGGTAGGCGGAGTGCGGGGCTCCGAGAATAATGACGTCAGCCCGATCGACAGCCTCTTCAAGCGGAACCAGCTTCTCGTCGACTACGTATGGATCTGTGCAAAGAACCTCTTTCGCTTCCACCATCAGCAATTTGCGAAGCTTGTAGGACAGACTCTCGCGCTTGTCGTCCGACTCGGATTTGAAGGCCATGCCCAGCACTGCTACGACTTTATCGCGAAGCTTTTGCTGCTGTCGCAATTGGCCGACGATGAAGTTGGGTAGACCTTCGTTCACCAGCATGGCGGCATGCCCCAGGAAAAAGTTATTTCCCGAAAATGCCGAGAGCTGCAGGGTATCTTTCAAGAGGCAGGGCCCGGCCGCAAAGCCCGCCCTGGCAAAACTCTTCATGCGCGGATAGCGATGGGTGACCGCGCCATAAATCCTCTGGTAATCCAAGCCGTATGATTCGGCCAACATGTAAAACTGGTTAGAGATAGCGAAGTTCATATAGCGCCAGCTATTGGAGAAGAGCTTCGCCAACTCGGCTTCAAGCGGGGACAGCTCGACTAAATCATCATTGATGATGGAGAACAATTCGCGTGCGCGTGCCAACGAGACCGAATCAAACGCGGAAATGATTTGCGGGAGGGTACGAATCTCTTCCATGGCCTTGCCCTCCGCGATCCTTTCCGGACAAAACGATAAAAGTATCTTGCGCCCGGAGGCTTGCAAGCGCTCGAAGACCAGCTTTGTGACCCCGGGATAGACAGTGCTGCGCAAGACCAGAAGTGCATTCTCCGGCATGCGGGCGATCACCTCGTCGATGCTGCGATATAGATCGGTAACCGTTGGATTGAGGTGCTCATCCACCGGGGTACCGAGGACCGCGATGGCGGCGTCCGAATCGCGCAGACACGAAGGATCTGAGGTGGCCATCAATTTCCTGCCCACAACCCGTCCTAGCTGTTCCAGGGCATTGGTCTCCATAAAGGGCATTTGCCCCCCGTTGACCGTATCTATCTTGGCTTGGTCCCGATCGAGTAGTACGACATCCAGACCGCAGTTGGCGAAGACGATTCCCAGCGGAAGCCCCACGTGGCCACACCCGCCGATAATGACGATCTTTTTCGGTTTCTGCATGAACTCCTGATTTTTCACTTCTACTTTAGCGATTGCGGCTTTTCTCGATGAAAACCCGCGACAGGACTGGTTACTTCGTCTCGAGCTGAAGCGAAAATGCTAATGGTCGAATTGTAAACCGCAGTGCGCTTGGCACCCCAGGCCGGTTCCTCTTCAAGCAACGGTCAGCGGTCAGGAATTTTGCTCAGATCGCGTTCGTTCCGGACAAGAAAAACAAAGTTATCCATTGAGCCAACCGGCTTGAACTCATCGTGGATATAGCGAACCAGCGGTAATCCGCTAAGATCGCGGCCATTACGATTCCAGAATGATAAAACCTCAGGATTGTAAATGGCACACGCTTTTGGGTGTTTTGACAGGTCACGTTCAATCTCCGATTGCTCTTCGTCGGAGAGGACCATCATCCACGCGTCGACGTTCAGCCGCCCCGGCGGATTCATTCCAGTCCAGAAATTCAAGCTGGGAATATTCGGCAGCCCAATCAGGATGTCGCAATAATTGACGCTGCTGCGCGTGAGCCACTGATATTCTCTTGCCTGCTGATCGCTAAGATGAATCCTGCTCGCCCCGGCAAGATTTAGAGATGGCAACGAATCGTAGGCTTTGCGCCGAGCGTACGCCATGTGCGCATAACCCAAAAGCAAACAGAATAAGGCAACCGAACCAGCCATGCGGAGAAGCCAGGGTTGCCGGAGCCCGAAGTCGTATTTAGCCGCGAACCACAACCAAAAATCATCGATACAGATTACCCCAACGACGATCAAGAGTATTCGAATAAAGAGGATTTGACTGCCCGCCACTGGGTAGGCGTAGAGGGTCTGTATCACAGCAGTTGTACACAATAGGGTTCGCGAGAAAACCAGCCGCGAAACACCATTTTCGGGGAGCGGATACAGCACCAGCCAGCAGAAGGGGGTGGCAAACGCGAACAGCTGAGAGCCATTGACTAAGAAAAGTGCGGCGATGACACCAAGGCCGTACAGGAGCTTGATGGGAAAAAGGCATTTTGAGCTCAAACTCCCACTATCCTTCCTCGAGAACGCGACCCATCCTGCGGCAGCCAATCCAATGAACGCCCAGCACAGCCATTTCGCAGTCAAAGATACCGGAGCGTACCAGAGCCCTCCCACGCTAACCTTTAAGTGCTGCAAGACAAGGCGGTCCAACATGCTGTGGATCGAACTCCCCTGCGCAATCGTAATCAGCACGATCGCAGCAAATGTGAGTAGGAAAGAGATGACAACAATCCCGAAGTCCCTGAATGTAATCGAGACAGTTTTATCGCCGCGGAAAAGAACCTGGCTGATCGCTGCTACAGACGCGATCACCAGAACGCAATAGACAAGCGCCTGGGTATCTGCCAACTGATGCCTCATCAGCGCAAACGGCAGAAACAGGCTTGCGGCTACAAAGCAGATGCCAAAGGTCTTCGAGAACCGATTCTCTCTGGCATGGAAGCTCAACGACAGGCCGGCCGCAAGGATCACAAAAATACCTATATTCACCTTGATCAAAAGAAGCGCAGCGGCTAAAGCCCCCAACAGAATAGTTCCTAGCAAGTGGCGTCGCTGTCCGATCAATGCACCGCTGGCGACAAAACACACCAGCAACAAAATGCATAGCTCCTGTGGGTGTCCTGGCTCAAAAGCAAAAAACACTAAAGAATACAAGGTGAGTAAGTGCGCCAGGGTTGCGAGGACTAGCGAATCAGTGACCCGTAAAACGATCCAGGCGCAAACTAACGGGGTGACTAACCAGGGTAAAAGCGAACTGATGCGGACAACATCGTGTGTTACAGGCGTTCCCGTGCTGGTTCGGAGCAGCCAATTGTAGAAGTAATAGACAGGCCCGTAGCCACTCCAAAATTGGTCATACAATTTGAGGCCGTCAAGATACTGTTTGACAGAGGCCATCATCGAGCCTTCATCGTCATAGAAGCTGAAGCCAGTGAAGATACGGTAATAGGCCCAAATCCCACTCAGAAGAGTAATAAGGGCAAACCAGAGGAGACGAAGAAGGCCTTGAACTCTTGTTGGCCCGGCTAGGGTCATGGGAGAGGCTGTCATTAAGGTCTCGCGCTTTTCGCCCGATTTGGATTTGAAGTCAAGGCCGGAGGTCTCGGCAAGGAGGTAGAACCGATGGAAATGGCGAAATTCATGTAGCAATCTTAGGTACTCTCCATGGCGGTTGGCTGCGCATCGGGTTCCATCTCGGTAAGTGGCCGGCCAAATGCAATTTTTGGGTAGACATTGGTAAAGGTATCTATCGTCACCTCAATGAGGGCTGGAGCACTCGCGTCTTCCCATAAGCAGCGCAATCCAGAGTCAATTTCCGACTCATTCCGCACCGAGCCGCTGGCAATTCCAAACGCCTCGGCCACGCGGGCGAAGTCGGGCGTGTTGTAACCCCAAAGGGTCGATTGGTACTGCTCCTTGAAATAGCTCTGCTGAAACTGCCGCACCATTCCATGACAATGATTGTTGATGACTACGATCTTTACCGGAAGGCGGTTACGAACTACTGTCTGCAGCTCCTGTATGTTGCATTGGAACGCGCCGTCACCAGCAATCACGACCACGGGACGCGGAGCGAGGGAGACTGCGGCGCCGATAGATGCCGGCAATGCAAAACCCATTGAGCCCATACCCCCAGACGTCAACCATCGCTGGTCAGCCTGAACCTCGATGGATTGCGCTGCCCACATCTGATGCTGACCGACATCGACGACGTATGCGCCAGCCGCTTTGGAAACCGCAGAGAGTTGGTGCATGAAGATGTTCGGGTTTATCCCTTGGATGCTATCGAGTTCGCGCCGGTCGTCGAACCTATCGCGCAATGCACTGATCTCTGCACGCCATGTCAACCATTCCGGACGGACCGAAGCGCTCAGGTTCTCCAAGGCGCCCTCAAGAAATGGCTTCAATTCCGAATGGATCGCTATACACCCGGGAATCCGGTTGTTGATCTCACCGGGCTCGCAGTCAACATGGACGATGACGCGATCGCCCTTGAAAAAGGCGGTATCGTTGCCGGTCTGCCGGATGTCGAGCCGGCTGCCTAGCACCAGCAACACATCGCTACTCGCCAGCGCATGGTTTGCCCAGCGGTTGGCGTAGCTCCCGATCATGCCGACGCGCAGTGGATCATCGTAGGGCATCACGTCCACAGCGAGGAGCGAATTCACGACCGGAATGCCGAGGGCTTCTACGAACTTGTGCAGCGGACGGAGAGCGTTTCCCGCACGTATACCTGCACCCACCAGCACCAAGGGCCGCCGCGCCTGGTTGAGAATCTGCTGCAATTCTGCCCAGATTGCCGTATCAATACATTCAGATGGTTCATCGCATCTCGAGAAACCCGACGGTTCAGGTACATTGAGCTTTGTATTCTGAATGTCCATCGGAACGTCGAGCAGCACCGGTCCCGGGCGGCCGGCGAGCGCAAGGTCAAATGCTCTCCCAAGCATCTGAGGAAGGTCCTCCGGGGTCCGGACCTGCCAGGCCGCCTTGGTGATCGGCTGCGCCATGGTGACGATATCGCTCTCCTGAAATCCGAGTTGACGAATCGCCCGTTCGCCTCGCAGTTCATGCCGGTTCACCTGGCCGGTAATAAATACAGCGGGCGATGAGTCGAAATGGCAGCTGCCGATCCCGGTGAGTAAGTTGATTGCCCCGGGCCCGCTGGTAGCCATGGCTACCCCCGGGACGCCTGTTATGCGTCCGGTAGCGTCGGCGGCGAAGGCTGCGGCCTGCTCATGGTGCACGCTGACAACCCGGATTTTCTTAAACTCGTACAGGGAATTCAGCATGTGAGTGATCATGCCGCCGGGGAGTTCGTAGACAGTCCGTACGCCACGGCTATAGAGGAATCGCGCGATGTAGTCCGAGGCCTTGATCATGGTGTACGTAAACTCAGTAGTCCTAAGCGTTCACTTGCTGGTCGCGTTTTCAGAAAACGATCGCATCGAGTGAGAGGAGGCGGCCGCAGCTTCGCTCGCCTCTTCCGGGAGGCTGGGAGCGCCTGCCTGCGTATACTCCGCAATCTGCTTGAGGGTAAAGGATTGCATGTCCGTCCCGCCCTGCCACGCCCGATACCAGTCGACCAGCCATTCCAGAGCGATGTCGAGCCGCAGCCGAGGTTGCCACCCCAGCTCCGCGCGAGCCTTACTGGAATCAAGCTTGAGGAGCCCGGCCTCGTGGACACTTGGATGCCCATCACGGAACCACGTTGCCCCCCCACCCCAGCGCCGCGCCATCGTGGTAGCGATTCGTTCCACCGGCCATGCGTCATCATCCCAAGGACCGAAGTTCCAGGCATCGGCGAAACGCGCGTCTCCCGCCAGCAGCTTCTCTGCCAGTAAAAGATAGCCTGCAATCGGCTCCAGTACATGCTGCCACGGGCGAACAGACAGCGGACGACGGATGGGCACTGGCTCACCGCCGATGAAGCCGCGAATCAGATCCGGGATCAACCGGTCCTCTGACCAATCTCCCCCGCCAATCACATTTCCCGCACGCGCTGTGGCGAGCAACACTTTATGCTCCGCGCTTTGCGGCGAAAAGAACGAACTACGATAGGAAGCACACAAAATTTCTGCGCACGCCTTGCTGCTGCTGTATGGGTCGTGTCCCCCCAGCGGATCCGTCTCTCGATATCCCCACCGCCATTCTCGATTGAGGTAACACTTGTCGGTAGTCACCACCACCACGGCACGAACGGAGGGCAAGGTGCGAACGCTTTCCAGCAGATGGGCTGTTCCGAGCACATTGATCGCGTAGGTTTCCACAGGATCGACATAAGAGCGCCGCACCAGCGGCTGCGCTGCAAGATGAAAAACGATCTCTGGTGCAAACTCCCGCATGGCATTAGCGAGCTTGACGGCGTCTCTTATATCTCCACGGACGTCGTCCACCAGAGAACCGATACGTACGGAGCTGAACAGAGTTGGTTCAGTTGCTGGGTCAAGCGAGTAGCCGCGGACAAGCGCCCCTAGCCGGGCGAGGTAAACACTCAGCCAACCGCCTTTGAATCCGGTATGCCCGGTAATAAATACTCGTCGCCCGGCGAACACACTATTCACCATGTTTTCCACGGGGCCTTTCCGGAGTTCCACAGTTCGTCCAGTTGCTGCCTGTCTCTTAGTGTATCCATCGGCTGCCAGAAATCGTGATGGTAGTACGCCTGAAGACTATGCTCACTCGCCAGCTGCTCTAATGGCTCGCGCTCCCACATGACTGCGGGATCGTCGGGGATGGCTGCAAGCACGTTGGTCGAAAGCACAAAGAAGCCGCCGTTGATCCAGCCGCCATCTCCAGTCGGCTTCTCCTGAAATGTCCGCACCTCGGTCCCCCGGGTGTCAAGTAGACCGAAACGAGCAAGGGGCTGCACCGCCGTCAAAGTAGCTTTCTTGCCGTGACGTTCGTGAAAGCGGATCAATTCCGTGATGTTCACGTCCGATACGCCGTCTCCGTAGGTCATGCAGAACGTCTTCTCGCCCTTCAGATGATGACTCACCCTCTTGAGGCGGCCGCCTGTCCCTGTGCGCTCTCCCGTCTCCACCAGCGTCACATTCCAGGGCTCGGTCGTTTTGCCGTGCACCTCCATGCGATTGTCCGCCATGTGGAAGGTCACGTCAGCGGTGTGCAGGAAGTAGTTCGCAAAGTACTCCTTGATCATGTAACCCTTGTAGCCTAGACAAATGATGAAATCGAAGATGCCGTGCTGCGAATACATCTTCAGGATGTGCCAAAGAATCGGCCGGCCGCCAATTTCAACCATGGGCTTGGGACGCACCGCCGTCTCTTCACTGATACGAGTTCCCAGCCCACCTGCCAGGATCACTGCCTTCATTGTCACCCCACGTCGCGGCAGCCGTTCCGGTTGCTGTGTCGCCGCAGGACCGGTGTAAGCGTACTGTCTTATCATAGGCTGACACAGAACGATCATGCTCTAGGGATGGCTGGTTGTAGCCTTTCTTGCCAACCGTATGGCGCGCAGGCGTCATCCCGGGCTGGGTTAAGATAAGCAGCAGCGACCGCATAAAGGCAAAGCGCGGCCAAGGCGTACCGGAGATGATTGGTGAGTAAACGGGCCCAACAACTCAGAGAGCAAATCCTCGAGCTGACCGCTGAGTATCACCGCGAGGCGTTCCCTTTGCACGACTTCCAGCCTGGGAAATCGCCTGTGCCCGTATCCGGTAAGGTCATCGATGGTGCAGACCTGCGCTCTGTGGTCGACTCCGCCCTGGATTGCTGGTTTACCACCGGCCGTTTTGCAAAGGCCTTTGAGAAGAAGCTGGCCCGCTTTGTTGGCGTAAGAGGCTGTTCGCTGGTTAACTCCGGCTCTTCCGCCAATCTTGTTGCGTTAACTGCACTCACATCGCCCAAGCTTGGCGACCGGCAGCTGAAGTCGGGCGACGAAGTCATTACCGTGGCGGCTGGTTTTCCCACCACCGTCAACCCGATCATCCAGAACAGTCTCGTGCCGGTCTTCCTCGATGTGACGCTGCCTACCCTGGAGATTGATGTGTCGCAGCTCGAAAGTGCCCTCAGCCCCAGAACACGTGCCATTATGATTGCCCACACGTTGGGCAATACTTTTGATCTGGACGCGGTGATGGCTTTTGCCAGGAAGCATAAGTTGTGGGTGGTAGAAGACTGCTGCGATGCGCTGGGCTCGACCTATCGTGGCCAGAAGGTGGGCACCTTCGGGGATCTGGCTACACTGAGCTTCTATCCGGCGCACCACATCACCATGGGCGAAGGAGGTGCGGTCCTCACCAACACGCCCTTGCTCCAGACACTCGTCGAATCGTTTCGCGACTGGGGCCGAGACTGCTGGTGCGAACCAGGACTCGATAACACCTGCGGCAAGCGCTTCGAGTGGGAACTTGGCACCCTCCCTTGTGGCTACGACCACAAATACACCTACTCGCACATTGGCTATAACCTTAAGGCAACGGACATGCAGGCGGCTCTAGGTCTGTCCCAACTGGACCACCTGGAGCACTTTATTCACTCCCGGCGCGATAATTTTCGCTATCTTCGGGAGGCTCTCGAGCCGCTGGAGGATGTCCTGATGCTCCCGGTCGCTACCGAAGGAGCCGATCCCAGCTGGTTTGGTTTTCCTTTGGGAGTGCGCACAGGCGCTCCCTTCACACGCGATCAGCTTGTTCGCGCGCTCGAGGCGGAGAAGATTGGCACCCGTCTCATGTTCGCCGGTAATCTCCTGCGCCAACCGGCCTACCAGGAAATTAAATTTCGTCAGATCGGTGACCTTCCTAACACCGACTACGTTATGCGCAATGTGCTGTGGCTCGGTGTGTTCCCGGGCCTTACGCGTCCTATGCTTGATCACATTGCCGGGACTATCGCACGATTTACCGCGAAGGGAGCGACACTTCCAGTGCTCTCCTGAGGCACACGGCGCCCCAACGATGCCACAGCTAGCCAAGCGCGACCTGGAAATGATCTGTGACTCGACGGAAAGCCATTGGCACTCCTTCCGCAACCAGCAGCTCTTCATTACAGGCGGGACCGGCTTCTTTGGGCGTTGGATGCTGGAGAGTTTCCTGGCCGCAAACCACCGTTTCGCGCTGAAGACCCGAGCGACTGTCCTTACGCGGGATCCTGCAAGGTTCCGGAACTCCTGTCCCCATCTTGCCGGTCATCCCGCCATCGCCCTTCTCCATGGAGACGTGCGGTCCTTTCCCTTTCCTCAAGGCGAATTTTCCTTTGTCATCCATGCGGCCGCGGATGTTTCCGTTGCCCGTGGTCATGGTCATGCGGACTCCTCCAGTCTGGTCGCGGCGACCTTTGATGGTACCCGCCGGGCGCTTGATTTCGCCACGTCGCATGGGACTCGCAGGTTCCTCATGGTCAGCTCCGGAGCCGTCTATGGCACGCAGCCCCCGTCCCTTTCGCATATTCCCGAAACCCACACCGGAGCGCCTGATCCTTGCCTGCCCCAGAGTGCTTATGGCGAGGGTAAGCGCGCCTCTGAAGCACTATGTGCTGCTTACTCCGCACCCGGAAAACTGGAGTGCGCGATTGCCCGGCCCTTCGCGTTTGTCGGGCCGCACCTGGCCCTCGACCAAGGCTTTGCGATCGGAGACTTCATTCGCAGCGCTCTTGCTAGGCAAACGATCACCATTCGTGGAGATCCGGCCACGATGCGATCCTACCTCTACGCCGCGGATTTGGCAGTCTGGCTGTGGACTATCCTTTCCCGCGCGGCGCCTCTCAGGCCCTACAATGTGGGTTCGGACCAAGCCATCAGCATTGGCGCGCTGGCCGAGGAGGTCATCTCCGTACTGTGTCCTGGCCTGCCGGTGCAAATCGCGTCTAGTTCTCAGCCGGGTGCGGTGTGGAGCCAATATGTCCCGGCTACTCAGCGTTCCACCGAAGAGTTGGGCCTACGTCAAACAATTTTCCTGCGCGACGCCATCCGCCGAACTGCTGAGTGGCACGGCTGGCAGAACGGCAGCTCTTTACAACGCGAAGGGGCGGTCCATTGAAACTCATTAGCATCGTTAGCCCCTGCTACAACGAGCAGGACAACGTAGAGCAGCTCTATCTCCGCACTCGAGACACGCTCGCTCGCTTTCCTCAATTCCGCTACGAGCATATCTTCATCGATAACTCGTCGACTGATGATACGGTCGCTGTCCTCCGGCGCCTCGCGGAGGCAGACCCGAATGTCAAGGTGATTGTCAACGCGCGCAATTTTGGCCATTTGCGCTCTCCGCATCACGCCATGCTTAACGCGGACGGCGATGCAGTCGGCATGCTGCTCTCAGACCTGCAGGATCCACCCGAGCTGATGGGCGACATGATCGAGGAATGGGCTCGCGGAACGCCCGTGGTGGTGGGTATCAAAAACACCAGCGAAGAGAACTGGCTCATGTACCGCATTCGCACGCTTTACTACAGCACGATTGCCGCCGTCGCAAGTCTGCGTGTACTGGAGCATTTCACAGGGTTTCGGCCTTTACGATCGTAAGGTAATCGAAATTCTGCGAAGGGATTTCCGCGACCCCTACCCTTACTTCCGCGGAATGATCGCCGAAATAGGGTTTCCCTACAAGGTCTTTTTCTACAACCAGAAACGGCGTGAACGCGGCATTACGAAGAACAACTTCTACACCCTCTACGACCTGGCGATGCTGGGGATAACTAATCTTTCCAAGGTACCGCTACGCCTGGTGACTTTCACCGGTTTTGTCTTCGCCCTGCTCAGCGTCGCGGTCGGGTCAGGCTACTTTCTTGCGAAGTTGCTTTTTTGGAATCACTTCTCCATCGGGATAGCCCCAGTGGTAGTCGGCCTCTTCTTCTTCGGGTCGGTCCAACTCGTAGCCCTGGGCGTGATTGGCGAATACATTGGGTCCATTCACACGATGGTACAGGGCCGCCCCCTCGTTATTGAAAAGGAACGAATTAACTGTTGAAGGGTCGTCGGGGGAAGACAGGTTCGCAAGGTACGGCGAATGTCTCGAGGATTATTGCGAAGTCATTCCCATACTCCCTTACCTTGGGAGGAACCACACCAGCGGCCGGAAGGGAATTCGTTCGATCCGGCCTGGGAGCGATGCTACTCTGGGGTCACCTGCGTCGCCTGAGAAGATGACCTGAGGCATCGGTTCCAATGATTTCTATTCCAGTCTCTACGCGTCCAGTTGAGCAGAAATCCGAAACGCGAGCACGATCGGAACCGCGTCACGAGCTTTGGATTGTGCTTGCATCCTTGACTCTGCTGTACGTGGTGGCGGTGCTGAAAGCTAGTCGCCGATTCGTGTGGTTCGATGAGCTGTACACGCTAGACATTGCCAGGGCAAAAACGATACCGCTGATTTGGCAGCTTATAGGCAGATTTGATTTCCAGCCTCCCACGGGGTATCTGTTCAGTCGTTTTTCCATGGCGCTCTTTGGACGAAGCCCGTTTGGCCTTCGCTTTCCGTCCATGTTGGAGTTTTACGTCGGCAGCATGGCGCTCTTCTTTTATGTCCGCCGCAAAGTGGGAATCTCATACGCCGCCGCCGCAGTGCTCATACTGTGGTTAGGCGCAACTTTCCGATATGCGACGGAGGCCAGACCTTACGCCCTCTTAATGGCGTCGTTTTCTACTCTTTTGCTTTGCTGGGACATTGCAACGACTTCAGAGAATCGCCGTCTTGCAGTATGGGGCGTCGCTCTCTCGAATTTAGCGATGCTTAGCGCGCACATTTTTGCCCCAGTGTCATTATTTCCGTTTCTCGCCGCCGAGGTGGTGCGATTTTCGCGCACACGTAAAGCGGATTTTGCTTTATGGGCTGCGCTGTTGGTCCCGACAGCTGCGATGATCCTCTACATTCCACTCCTCAAAGGGGCCGGGTCGCTTTACTTCCCTCCGGAGTTCCAAGCCTCCTTAGGGAAGATCCTTCACTTTTACCTCGATTCCATAAACATCATCAGCGTAGCTCTCCTCCTGGCCCTGTGTGCGGCTTTGATAGTCTCTCAAACCCGGCCCTGGATAGGATCGGTGGGCAGCTGGCGGCCCGAAGAGATGGTTCTTCTTGGCCTGATACTGCTCAATCCAATCCTGTTGAATATTGTCCTGCGCTGGAGGCACGGAGCATTTTGGGATCGCTACACCATCACGACAAGGGCCGTGATTTACATTGGCATGGCCATCCTTCTCGGTCTTCGACTGCTCCACAATCGTTATGCAGGATATGCCGCGGCAGCTGTTCTATTGGTCTTCTGTGTCAGAACTGATGTGTTGGGGGCTTCATCGAGTTCCACTGTTAAAGACGCCTCTGCCCTCGCTGCAATCCGGCCTGACCTACCCTTGGTGGATGCCGGCGCCGTCACGTTCTTTGAGATGAACCATTACGAAAAGCCGGATATCCTCTCGCGCCTTTATTTTCTCAAAGACCGTTCTTTAGCCATGAGCTACACGCATACCAATATTTTCGAGGATCGGGGATGGGGCGACAAAATGAAACCTGACTTCCCAATCTCTGCCAACGTTAGTTCCTACAATGACTTTATTCACCAGCACCGCGAGTTTTTGGTTTTGGGCACGTATGACGCGCCCGAAGAATGGGTATTGCACAAACTGCATGATGATGGCGCTCGGCTTACCTGGCTAGGTGCTTACCCGCTTCCCTACGTGGACTCGGACTTATACCTGGTCAGCCTGCCTGCAGCTAATTAACGACGCGACGCATCCGCCATCGTGCGTGGTACAAATTCCAGCACTTTGACTCCGTCAAATTGCCCTAGCTCGTGGACGTCGTTCGTGGGTGCGGCCGTCTTTGCCAGCCAATCGAGGGTTGCGTAAGACTGGGCAAAGGCCATGGCCAGAAAGCGCTGATGGCGCTCGACTGCCTGTTGCAGGAACCGCGAACCGTCCCGCATCGCCTCGTCATTGAGCGCCCGTGGTAGTGGCGCCACCGGTACGCTGAGTTTGTAATAACTAAGTGGTGGCAAAATGCCGCTTTCCAAAATCGCCGGACCGACGGGCATCGCCATGTGATCCGCCTCCGGTATATCGCTGCAGATCAGCACCGGAGCACCGTCTACGGAGGCGTTCTTCTCAACAAATTCCAGAGCGTACTTCCATGAGTACTGGTGCTGCCTTAGAAAAGGAGTAGTCAGATAGATGATTGCGGTTGCCACCACGACGGCTATGCAGGCCAGCAATCGCAAGGCGCGAGAATCAATCCAGCTGGCAACCAACGCCCAGCAGAGCGCGATTCCTGGAACCGCGACCAGCCGGTAGCGGGGCACAAAGACATGGATCGATGTTCCCACGCTTAAGGCATAGAGCAGAAAAATCGGGACCAGCGCCAAGGATGTGCAGAGCAGAATCGTCCAGCCCTCCGGATGGGTGCGCGGATTAAGCCTCCGCGATAGCGCAGTCATAAGAACACCAACGACGAAGATTGCCCCCAGCCCTTTCAACGTCAACGTCGAGCCCAACTCCAGCAGACGGGGAGCTGGAGAGAAAACATGCGTGCCGCTGGTGTGGACCATGTACTGCAGCCTGGGAATCACCGGCAGGAACGCGAAAGCAAAGACGACGAGCGCAACCCCAAGCTGTCGCCATAGGGTCTTGCGATCGCCCCATTTGAGCACAACAAAGCAAACGGCAAGCGCCGGCAGGATGGCCGCGAACAGCAATTGGAATTGAACGATGCATGCCGCCGAAAGGCCGAAGAGGGCGGCCAGCCAGTTTGAGTTGTTGTGCCGCAAGTGAACCAGGGCAAGAATGGACGCGTTGATGGCTAAGGCTGCGAATGCGTAGGGCCGAATGTCAATCGACGCGAAAATGATAATGGGGTGAAGGCAGAAGACGATCGTAGCGATCAGGGCAATATCCCGGTCGAACAACTCGCGGGCCGCACGATAGAGCAGATAGACTGCTCCCAGCATGGGAAGAAGGGAAGAGATTCTGAGCGCGATCTCGCCCATACCCATCATTTTGGTCCAGAGCCAAAGCAGGCAAGAATACGTTGGGGCATCAGGCCACACCTGGCGAGACATGATCCCCGCGAAGCCACCCTGGATCAGGTAGATCGATACCGTCTCATCCAGCCAAAGTGGCGCGCGGATGGCAATGAACCAGATAGAGATTGAAACGGCAAGAGCCAGAGCGTAAATCGTGTACTGCACCCGGTCTGGAATCGAGAATTTGTGAGCCTGCGGCGGGGATACATCCATCGGAGCATTTGAAACAACGTTGGAAGCTCGCAATCGATGGCTCCTAGCAGATGAACGGGTCAGCCGAGACTAATCGACTGCGCATGGGTCGCCGACGTGTCATTCAGCAGCCGCTCATAAGGTACATCTGCGAGGAACGCGGGCTTGGCCAGACCCCAGCGCTTCAACCGTAGACTCATTGCCGTGCCAAGCACGCCAAATCCATATTTCACGCTGCGCTGAAAGTTGATGGAGGAGGCCTCTTCGAAGTACTTGGTCGGACACGAAATCTCCCCTATACGAAAGCCGAAGTAAACGGCCTGTACGACCATCTGGTTGTCGAAGACGAAATCGTCGGAGCAGCTGAGCAGCGGCAGACGCTCAAGCAACTCGCGGCTCCACGCGCGATAGCCGGTGTGATACTCCGACATCTTCTCCCAAATCAGGATGTTCTCGATAAACGTGAGGCCGCGGTTCGCAATGTACTTATAGAGAGGCATCCCGCCCTTGAGCGCACCTCGACCGAGAATCCGCGAAGCCAGCACGCCGTCGTACTCGCCGTAGGCAATCATCGAGGCCATGGCAGAAACCAGCTTGGGCGTGTATTGGTAGTCCGGGTGCAGCATCACTACAATATCCGCGCCCCGCGCCAGCGCAGCCCGGTAGCAGGTCTTCTGGTTGCCACCGTATCCCCGGTTTTGGTCGTGCCGGATGGTGATCAGGCCCATCTCCCGGGCCAGGTCGGAGGTGTTGTCGCGGCTGGCGTCATCGGTCAGGATCACCTCATCGACGATCTCGTGGGGAATCTCGTCGACGGTGCGGCGCAAAGTCCGGGCCGCGTTGTAGGCGGGCAACACCACGACGACTTTTTTGTTATTCAGCATCAGCTCGACTCCGGGCTCGGACTACCTCTGATTATAAGGATAGGGCGCTGATCGGATAGTTCGGGGAGATTTACCGTGCCGCTTCTCACCTAGGTTACCAGTTGGGCACCCTAGGCTCTCTCGCTAAAGGGAACCGTATGCCACCCTTGAGCTCCTCAATTTCCCATGTAACGATCTCTTGAGCATGAAGCCAAGGAACATCCCCTCGCTCGACGGACTGAGAGCGGTATCCGTTCTCCTGGTTCTAGCTTCCCATATGAACGGGGTCCTGGCGCAAAAACTCCCCTTCATTCCTTTTTGGCTTTATGTATTTTGGGGGGCTCTCGGGGTACAAACTTTCTTTGTCATCAGTGGATTCCTGATAACTCACCTCTTATTGAAAGAACTAAACACGACCGGGACCGTCAACCTGAAGCGCTTCTATTTTCGAAGGGCTATGCGCATCTTTCCCCCTTTCTATGTCTACCTGGCCGTTGCCCTCTCGCTCACGCTTGCGGGGTTCTTTCCTGGCGAACTGCGCGCTTTCCTCGTAGCAGGCACTTACACTTGGAACTACCTGGGTACGGGCAGTGAGCTGGTGGAACACACATGGTCGCTGAGTCTGGAGGAGCAATTCTATCTTCTGTGGCCGGCCGCGCTCGTGTTCCTGGGAGCGAGAAAGAGCGTCAAGTTGGCCGTTTGCGTCATTCTGCTCTCGCCCGTATCACGGATTGTCACCTATTACCTGGTTCCCCACCAGCGCGCACTCCTCAACGCGATGCTGCATACTGGCCTCGACAGCATCATGTTCGGCTGTCTTCTGGCAATGCTTTGGCGTAATCCGCGGTTCAACCAGTTCGTTCAACCCCTGCTTCGCGGCTGGGTGGCGGCCTTTGCCGCCGCATTCACGCTCATTCTCGGTCCTGTTTTTCTGCAGGCTCGTTTCCAGGGTTCGTACACCCTGGTTTTCGGGTTTACGCTCAACGCACTTTGTCTCTCGCAAATACTGCTCTATGTTGTGCGAATTCCCCAGTCCCCCGTGGGCAGGCTGCTGAACACTCCTCTGCTGCGCCACCTGGGCGTCATCTCATACAGCCTTTACTTGTGGCAGCAACCATTTACCCGCGCAAATTCTGTGCCCTATGTTCCATGGAATCTCCTCGCAATCCTGGCATGCGCCGAAATGTCGTACTGGTTGATCGAACGGCCATCCTTTTGGCTGCGGGATCGATTAGAACAGGCGCTAGGTTCAAAGCGGACCATCGCTGTCGAACCAGCGCGGGGTTAAGCACAATTTGAACGCCTTGATACGACGTTTACCAGTCGGGCACCTCGGCAAGAGACGAATGACCGACCAGACCAGCATAGATTCCTCCAGTGCACAAGCCCAGCGTTGCGTGCTGTAGCTCAGTTGGGTTCCGCCACCTGGCAGATTGCTGTTCCACCCTTGAGGTCAGCTTTTCCCCGTGTAAGCATTCATGAGCATGCAGGCAGGCTCAAGGAACATTCCGTCGCTCGATGGCCTGCGAGCTGTATCCGTTCTGATGGTGATCGCGGGACATATGAACGGATCCCTGGCTCGGCTCATCCCCTTTGTTCCCTTCTGGCTTTACCTGGTGTGGGGAACTCTGGGCGTCCAAACCTTCTTTGTGATCAGCGGATTTCTCATAACCCATCTGCTGTTGAAAGAACTGAATGCGAGCGGCACCATCAGCTTGAAGCACTTCTACTTTCGCAGGGCTCTGCGCATCTTTCCGCCCTTCTACGTCTATATGGCCGTCGCCCTCGCAGTAACGCTAGCCGGGTGGGCGGCCGGCGACCTGCGCGCCTTCGTGGTCGCCGGCACCTACACCTGGAATTACCTTGGAGGAGGTAGCGAGCTGCTGGAACACACGTGGTCGCTTAGCCTGGAGGAGCAGTTCTATCTCTTATGGCCTGCGGCGCTGGTTTTCCTGGGCACAAGAAAGAGCAGCAAGTTGGCCCTCTGGGTGATCCTGCTTTCACCGGTATCACGAATTGTCACCTATTACCTGGCGCCCAATCATCGCGCGCTGCTGAGCGCGATGCTGCATACTGGCCTCGACAGCATCATGTTCGGCTGCCTCCTGGCAATCCTCTGGCGCAATCCACGGTTCAACCAGATCATTCAACCTCTGGTTCGTGGATGGGCAGCGGCCATTGCTGCAGCATTCGTTCTGGTGCTGGCTCCGTTTTTCCTGGACGCGCGCTTCCGCGGCTCCTACAGCCTGGTTTTTGGTCTCACCCTGAACGCCATTTGCCTCTCGCTCATCCTGATCTACGTTGTGCGGGTTCCCGGCTCTGCTGCGGGCCGGCTGCTCAACACTGCGGTGCTGCGCCACCTGGGCGTGATCTCCTACAGCCTTTATCTCTGGCAGCAAATGTTTACCGGCGTAAACAGTGTCCGTTTTTTTCCCTGGAGCCTGCCTGCCATCCTCGCCTGCGCAGAACTCTCCTACTGGCTGGTGGAACGGCCCTCGCTGCGGCTGAGGGAACGGCTGGAGTACAAGTGGCGATGGAAGATCGCCGCCCAGCCGGTGACAATGGGGACTACCGGGGGGTGAATCTGCTTGCTCTTTCAATTGGAGCTGAAATACTTGGACGGTCTCTATGGCTAATACTCCCGTCCGGGCGGAATCGACTCTCCGCGTCACTGACCACGAGCTGACCGAGGTTCTGCATGCCAAGGTCATCAGCGGACTGGATGCCCTGCGAGCCCTGGCGGTCTCGCTAGTGCTGGCCGATCACTACCTGGTTACGGATCATCTGTTTCACGCGCATCCGCAGCTGGGATGGCTCGGAGTAATGATCTTCTTCGTGCTCAGCGGCTTCCTGATCACCTCGATCCTTCTCAGAGAGCACGAGGAAACGGGAACCATTTCCCTGAAGGAGTTCTACCGCAGGCGTGCCTTTCGCATCTTCCCCGCTTTCTATTGCTGCTGGATGGTGGCTACCGTGGTCGACCTCGCCTTCCACGAGTTCTACTGGAAGGGCGCGCTGACATCCTTCTTCTACATGATGGATTACGGCCGGGCATTTCATACCGGCGAGCTGGCCTACTCGCACATGTGGATCAGCTGGTCGCTAGCCATCGAAGAGAAGTTCTACCTGCTTTGGCCGCTGCTTCTGATCTTTCTATTGAGAAGGCGGTCCACGATGGTGCGCACGATGCTTCTGATCATCCTCGGCCTGTGGACGTACCGTGCCATCCTTTACCTCGGGCTTGGCGTCCGGTGGGATTATGTGTATTCCGCCTTCGATATGCGCGCGGATGCGCTCTTGGCGGGATGCCTGCTTGCCATTCTAGTGGGAAATAGCCAGACCCGCCTGGTCTGCTGCAGGCTGCTGCAGTGGCAATGGCTGAGTATGCTGCCTCCGCTGGCCCTGGCATGGATAGTCGTGTTTCCCCCAACTAATCGCGCGTTCTTTCTCTTGTTATGGTCACTACAGCCGCTGATCATCGCGGCGATGCTGTTGCAGACCGCGTACTGGGGAGCCCGTTCATGGGCGTTCTGCCGCAACAGGATGGTGCGAGTCGTCGCCCTGCTCTCCTATTCCCTCTATCTTTATCATCCGCTAGGCAGCAAGATCGTTTACCTCCTGCACATTCCCCATAACGGGCTCGCCTCCGCGCTGTTGGTGCCGGCCATGGCGTTTGCTTCCTACCGCCTGGTCGAAAGGCCATTCATGCGGATGCGTGACCATTACGGCCCGCACCGCGTAAAAGCGCAGTCACTTTTTCCTGCTGAAGCCGGGAGGGGAAGCCATTGAGTCGAAGCAGGGTTCAGGCCCTTGTTGGCTCAATCCTGATCGTCTCCTGCCTGGCGGCCATCTTCTACATCTATTCCCGGCCGTCGCGCAACGGCTTCGGCGCCGAACACGATTTTGTGACGGTGGTTACGGGTGCGCATTGTCTGGTTGACGGATGCGATCCTTATGACGCGCCCACCCTGGAGCGGGAATTCCCGAAGATGGGCGGTTACATCCCGACCTCGCATTTCAAGCCGGAATGGCCTGTCTACCCGCCGAGCACATTTCTTCTCCTTCTTCCGTTTTCGCTCTTGCCTTGGTCTGTACTCTCCGTGGTATGGCTGCTTCTTTCCTTTGGATTTCTGTCTGCCGCGATGGTTGTGCTCTTCCTGAGGTTCAAAGCGTATCGCGATCTGCTCTCGTTCCTGCCTTTCGTGATCCTGCTCGCCGACGGCTCTATCGGCTGGTCGGTGCAGCTAGGGCAACCTGCCCTGATCGCAGCCTCCTCGCTGACCCTCGCCATCGTCGCCCTGGAGTCTGGCTCCATGTCCCTAGGTGGTCTGCTATTGGCGATCAGCCTGTGTCTCAAGCCTCAGGGAGCGTATCTCTGCGCCGCCTACTTTCTGCTTAGGGCCAGCACCCGCATCCCAGCCCTGGCGGCTTGTTTATTCACTGCGGCCGCCGGCGCCGCCGGCACGCTGCTTTTTTATTTCCGGCTATCTTCGTTTGCTTACCTGGGACATCTCTCGGCAAATCTCAAGCTGGCCATGCAGCCGGGAAGAGACGCAGACTTTTCGCGAGTGAACGAAGCGAACTCGTCGAGTTTTCTTAACCTTCAGGCATTCCTTGCTCGCTTGATTCAGAATCCGCACGTCTGCAATGTCCTTACCTATGCCACATTCCTCGCGATCGCCGGAGTGCTTGTTTTCGTCTGTTGGCGCAAGAAAACCCTGGCCACGCGGCCGTATACGATTCTGGCGGTGCTCGTCATGCTCGAACTGCTGGTGAGCTACCATCGCCTCTACGATCACGCCCTGATGCTGGCTGCGATCCCGGGCTTATATGAAATCAAGGAACGAGGCAGCGCTTCGTATCTGCTCTTTGTCGGCGGCTTGTTCGTCTATCACTTCAGTCAATTTCACGGGATGACGATTCACGGACTGGGTCCGTTTCCCTCCGGCGCACCGGTGGAACTTTTTATCGCAGCGCTCTGTCTTTACAGCCTTTGGAAAAATCGACCAGCTACGGCTTGAGTGCTAAGCACACCAAGTACCAGGTGTGATTGGTGCAGGCGTAGTGAGCAGCAAGGCTCTCGCCGGCCAACGGCCCCAGTCCTTGCGCCACATCCGCCGGCACCCCAACGAACACCACCAGCCCGGTGGAAGCGAGCAGGGTAGAACGCATCGCCGGCGGAAGCGCCGGCAGATCGATGTTGCCGTTGATCAGGCGCTCTGCTTCTTCAGGCGAGCTCATTTGGTCAATCAGGAGATCGCCTCCGGGAGCCGGCATGAGCGGAGTGATCTTCTGGTCCATAAAGGGACTGTTGAGCATCACGTCATCGGCATGCAGGAAGGGAAGGGCTCCGCTCCACAGGTAGGGATTGAAGCCCAGCTGGTGTTGCACCCGCACGGCCTTGAGCATTGCGGGATCTAAGAGAGCGAGCCCCTGGGCATGCTCCGGCAGCGGTTGGTTCTCAAGAGCAAAGAGTTGATGGGCTACGGGCCGGAAGAAGATCTCAGCCGGCAGCAGGGTGGTAAACGTCAAGACAACCGCAAACAGAGGAGCAATGCGCGCCAACCGCTGCGGCGTGGCATAACCGCCGGCGGCGGCAATCGCTCCCAGCCAAGGCAAAATCATAAGCCGCTGGGAAAAATAGTCGGAGCCGTTCATCGATGGGGGAAGAATCGGAATAGCGACCAGAATGGCAACGGCTAGAATCAGCATGCTATCGCTCGATCGCAGCTGGCGTGCCCGCCAACGCGTGAGAAAACCCGCCGCTGCGAGCGCCAGGCAGCCCAGCAACAGCCCATACACCTCCAGGCGATAGCAGTTGATAAAGAGATTCTTCGCTCGCGTGTCAAAAGGAGATATACCAAACAGCGCCAGGCTGCTGATCAGGGCGTCCTTATGCAGGCCGATGCTGCGAAGGTTTGAAACCGAGCGCGACCGATCCACGCTGGCCAGCGGGTAGAGAAAGCTGAGGCCGGCGACCGCCAACCCGAAAAACATCCAGCGGTAATCCTTAAGGGAGAAGCGACTCTGGTAAGACGGATGAGCAGATCCAGCGAACAGAAGACGATGAGTAGCAGCAGCGGTATGGGATGAGTCAAAGCCAGGAGAAAACTGACCAGAGCAAAAAACAGCCACAGCCGTAATCGGCCCGTTGCAGCCCGGCACCACAGGCCGGCGGCCAGGAAGAACAGTCCCACTGCCAACGAATAATTCAGAAAGCCCATCACCAATGACCAGTGAAGAACCAAGGGGATCATGCAGAGCGAAAGCAAATCTCCACTCGGGCCCAGGGATCGAGCACAGTAGCGAACGCCATAGGCCGTGCAAACAAAGATGAGGCAGATAAGAAGCTTCTCGGCAAGGTCGAAAGACACCCACCGGGTCAAGCCGAGCAACACCGCATAGTGCGTCGCATAGGGCGGAAACGGGTGCCGGATTACGTAGGCGTTATAGGATTGCCCGCCAGACAGCAGGGACGCGAGCACGTGCACATAGTACTTGTGCATGGGGCCGTCCTGGGTGGGGAAGAGCGGTAGCGAAAGCGCCCAAAGCGCAAAAGACGAGGACGAGACCCGCAAAGGGGATGGAAGTGAGTTTCGCATTGGGTCCAGGTCGTGGTGGCAGAATCTCCTGGTTTGCGGGGGATCGTGGATTGCTGGTTGTGTTCATTCTCTGACGCTGCTCCCTGGCTCGTTTGAACATGAGAGGCCGAGATGCGCCGGCCGGGGAATAGGCTTGACGCGGAAATTGCATCGGCCTCCTAAAAAGGTGACACGATGCAAGCGGGGTTTTCCTGTAAGTGATTGATTTTGATGGTCGGGACGGGCAGATTTGAACTGCCGACCCCTCGCACCCCAAGCGAGTGCTCTACCAGGCTGAGCCACGTCCCGACGGGAAAAACAACCTCTTGAGTGTACACGACCCGGCGTTGCGCCGGCGGTCCTGCGTCCTCAGTGAGCGGGTGGAACGTATTCCTTGGGAAGCGCCGATCCTTCGCCGAAAAAGTACTCCTGCATCTGCTCCACCAGAAACTCCTGTGCTTCCCGCGTCCAAGGCTGCAGGCGGTACTCGTTCAGCAGCATCTTCTGCCGCTCGAGCCACTCCGACCAGGCCTTCTTCGAGACACTGTTGTAGATCTTGTGGCCAAAATCACTGTCAAATGGAGGCTCGTCGAGGCCCTCCATCTCTTGCTTGTATCGCGCGCAAACGACCATGTGTGGCATGGGATCTCTCCAAAAATACGGTTCGCTTCATTGTAAATTGCTGCCGCGGAGACTCGCCCAGGAGTTTCCCAGCACCCCGAGCCTTTGTTAAGTGTCCAGCTTTGTCGGTCCTAGCCGCGCTTCTTGCCCGGGCGCTTGTTTTTGGCTTTCTGCTTGCCCTTGCGCAGCACCTTGTTCTTGGGGGAATGTAGGGATGGGCTTTGCTGCTGCCGGCCTTTGCCTTCGCCTTGGCCTTGGCGGGACGGCCCAGGCGGACCGGCGCCACTTCTTCCAGTATAGAGAACTGTAACCGCCGCTGAACGGAATCCACGCGGTCAAGAACCACCCGCACCCGGTCGCCCATGGAGTAGCGCCGGCCAGAGTGCTCTCCTATAATCTGGCGCGTGTTTTCGCGGAAGGTGTAGTAATCGCCCTGGAGACTCATGATGGGCACCAGGCCTTCGATGAAGAGGCTGTCGAGTTCGACAAAGCAGCCGTACTTGGTCACGCTGAGGATCATGGCGTCGAAGTCGTCGCCAATCCGGTCTTGCATGAATTTAACTTTCTTCCACTCCATCAGCTCGCGCTCGGCATCTTCCGCGCGGCGCTCCGCCTGGCTTGATTCGTAGGCAATGTCGGCCAGCTCGGCTTCGCTGATCGGGGCCGCTTCATGGGCAATTTCTTCGCTATGCCGCGAGGCCTTGGCTGTCTGCTTCGCCAGTATTCCCATTCCGCTCACGCCGGAGGCTAGAACCGCCTTGGCGATGCGGTGAACGATGAGATCCGGGTAGCGGCGGATGGGCGAAGTGAAGTGAGTGTAGCAAGGCGCGGCCAGGGCGAAGTGGCCCTCATTTTTTTCGCTATAACGCGCCTGGCGCAGAGAGCGCAGCATGAGATGGGCGAGGATGCGCTCCTCTGGCTTGCCCGCGATCTTGAGCGCCAGCTGCTGATACATGCGCGGGGTCACAGGGATATCCTCCGGAACCTCATACTGGCGAGGCTGGCGGCCCTGGCCCGACCCGCGATCTGCACGGCTTCTGTATTCGCGCCGTTCCGACTTCATGGTCATGCGCTTCACCGGCAATGGGCCCAACCCAAGCGAGTAGCCAAAACCGGCGGCCACGCTCTCAAATTCCACCACGCGGCGGGGCTCCGGCTTTTCGTGAATACGATACAGCGACGGTACGTCGAGGTTCTGCAGCCACGAGGCCACGCACTCGTTGGCGGAAAGCATAAACTCTTCGATCAGGCGGTTGGCCCAGCTGCGTTCGGAACGAACGATGCTCTGCATCGCGCCCTGGGAATCGAACTCGATCACCGGCTCCGGCAGATCAAAATCAATGGACCCGCGGCGCTGGCGCTTTCGGTTCAACAGGCGCGCCAGCTCGTACATGCGTTCGAATTCGGGAACCAGGGGAGCGAATTGCTCACGTGCCGGCTGGTCGCCGCTGATGATCGCGTGCACCTGGGTGTAGGTCATGCGGCGCGCCGAGCGGATGACGCCGGGGGTCACCTCGTAGCTGCGAATTTCACCCTCCGGATCGATCATCATGATGCAGGAAAGAACCAAGCGATCTTCCCCCGGACGCAGGCTGCAAATATCGCTGGAAAGCTCCTGCGGGAGCATGGGGACGGCACGATCCGGAAAATAAACGGAGGTGCCGCGCAAGCGAGCTTCGAGATCGAGCGCTGTACCCGGGGTCACATACTGGGCAACGTCGGCAATGTGGACCTGCAGCTCCCAGGTACCGTCTTTGCCACCGTGCTGGCGTACAAAGACGGCGTCATCGAAGTCCTTGGCCGTCTCGCCGTCGATAGTAACGATAGGCAGCTCGCGGAAATCGCGGCGGCCGGCGGCTTCCTCCTCGTCCAAGTGAGCAACCGCGCGCGCCTCCTCGAGAACATTGGGCGGGAACACGTGGGGCAGATGATGCTTGCGGATGACGATTTCGACGTCCACACCGAAGTCATCTTCCCGGCCCAGGACCTCAATTACCCGGCCGCGAGCTGCACGGGAGGGGGTCGGCCAGTCGGTAATCTCCACATCCACCACCATGCCCTCCAACCCGGGGCTGGTTTCTGCGGCAATCGCCGTTTCCGAGCGTCCCTTGTTCTCGCTGACCACGCGATGCGGAGTTCCGCCAACCGTTGCCGGCGCCTGCTCGAGACCGAAGGGGATGAGGATGGGCTGGGTCACCCGCTCATCAAGCGGCGTCACCGAATTGCCCTGTGCATGCTCGTGAAGCGCATAATGGAAGACGCCCACCACGGTGGGGTTGCGCCGGCTTAGGACCCTGGCAATGCGCCCGCTGTGCCGGCCGTCGGCCCGGGGTGGGGCGAGTTCTACCAGCACCTGGTCGCCTTGCATGGCGCCGTTCATCTCATTCGGAGGAATGAAAATATCGTCATCTCCGCTAGCCTGGCGGGTTTCCGGCCGCACGAAGCCAAAGCCGTCGCGATGCACATCCAAACGGCCGGCGACGAGGTTGTTGTGGGAGACAGCCTGGGGCAGCGCCCAGTGATCGCGGTCAGATTTAACCAGTTCGCCGCGCGCGGTCATGCGGTCGAGCTGTTCGAGCAACATGCGACGCTCTCGCCCGCCACCGAGGCCCAGTTCGCGAACCAGTTGCTTGTAGCCGGCCCGCTGGCCGGCAGAACGTTCGATACGGTGGAGGAGTTCGCGGTCGGTCATTCAGGGGGACAGGTTTGCAAAATGGGCTCTGTGGACCATGTCTTTGTTGATACTAATGGGTCAGCCCCCCCGGAACCCTGAAAGTTTCGGAATGGGGGATTTCAATTTTGCGCTAAGCGTGGTTAAGATGCAGAGAAGCGCAAGGATTTCGCGGCTTGCACGGATTTTAGCCGAGCAGGCGAAGTGAGAAAGAAACGAACAGCTCCACCTGATTTTGCCCTTAAATGCGGAAACGAATCCCGCAGGGTTGTTTCGGGGGCCTGTATCCAAGAAGTAAACGAAAGGAAGTACAAGAGAGATGTGGAAACCGAACCAGCCGGGAAGTCCTTCGATGTCCCCTAGCACGGAGCCAACGCGTCCGTCCGCACCCACGCCCACAAGCCACGAATCAACCTCCACCCGTACCTCCAGCACCTCACCCGCATCGCCGGCAGCCGCCGACCAGGCCACGATTGGCAAGAGCCTGGTAGTGAAGGGCGAAGTGACCGGTTCCGAGTCGTTGTACATCGACGGCAAGGTCGAGGGCGCCATCAACTTGCCGGGCAACCGGGTCACGGTTGGCCGCAATGGACAGGTGTCCGCGAATATCTCTGCCCGCGAAGTTGTGGTTCTGGGCAAGGTGCGCGGCAACATCAATGCCAGCGACCGGGTAGACATCCGCAGCGAAGGTTCCTTGACTGGTGATGTGATTGCACAGCGCATCAGCATTGAGGATGGAGCCTTCTTCAAGGGCGGCATCGATATCCGCAAGCCTGGCCAAGGAAAAGAAGGCGTGCCGGCCGCGGCCGTTTCCAACGCCGAGCAAAAGGCCGTCGCCGTTCAGGCGTAGGCAAGCGCTCTTGCACGCACGGGCAGCGCCGGCCCTCCGCTGGCGCTACCCGTGTTGTGTCTTCGCCCGGCTCAGTTCCAAATCTGGCTTTCACTGGATGCCACGATCGTGAAGCCCAGTGAAACTCGGCGTCTTGGCCATGGCTGTTCGATCCGCAGACCTCAACCGGAGCTGTGGAAAACTCGCTGAACGAAGCGCACGGCTTTCAGTTGTCCCGTAATGAGGCGCAGTGTGTGAAGGGCCTTAGCTAAATCCCAATTCTTTCCCTCCTTTACGGCCGACCAAACTCAGTCCCGCAGGGACAGCTGAGAGTAGCCCAGGACCTTGTCCGGGACGCAGTCCTGGGCAGACATGAGAGCCAGGAACAGTCCCGTCAGGGACGGCTGAAAATATCCCAGGACGCAGTCCTGGGCTTCCTTATCACGGCACAACTAAAGCCGCGCCCTTCGTAGTAGAGTTTTCCGCGGTCCGTAAAGTCGGGGCCTGATACAAAGCAACCTTCAGCGTCACCAACCCTGACATCGAGTCCGGTATGCGATAGGCTGGCGCAGTGACAGCCAAAGCATTTTCGCTTCCGGTGTCTACAGAGGAACAAAAGCCCGCACCTTGCTAAACTTGCCGGTGCAACGGAAAAGCAAGAGTGAATAAAACCAAGCTGGCCGAGAGCAACTTCGCATCTCTCGCTGAGATGATGAGTGCTTACGCAGAGGAGGCCGTTCGCGTGGCATGGAATGACCATCGCCAGCGCCTCGACCTCAGTGAGGCCTCGGTCGATCTGCTGGAACAGATCCTCGATGGCCAGTCGGCTGAAGACCTGGATTTCCAGACGCGTTTGTGGGGCAGCTACTTTGGTGAGGTGATCCGCACACGCTTTGCCGGTGAATGGGAATTTTCGCAGTATCCCGGCGGAGGCGTTGCCGCGGTGCCTACCCTGCTGATCGGCGGCTCCCGGCTTTATCCGCTCATGAAGGTCTACCGCCGTCTGACCCTGGGCGAAGGAGAAAATCTCTCCGCTTTCTATAAGATGGTCGCGGCCCGTCTGGACCAGCCGTCTCCGCCCCACTGAGAGCGGTGGCGGCATAGCCCAGCCGCACCATCCGAAGAGCGCGATGAAGGCGTACTATAAGTGCGCACGCTCAGCGCGGACCACGCGCTTGCTGTGCGACAATAAAAGCAACCGGAGGCGATTCCGGGGCTTTGCCGAGTGCAATCTCAGCCGGCAATGCCAGGAGAAATTCCATGGGCGAACTACTTACACCGACTCACCTCATTGTTGTTCTCGTGGTCGCACTTTTGCTCTTCGGCCCGCGCAAGCTTCCTGAGCTTGGCAAGGGCTTGGGCGAGGGCCTGCGCGGCTTCAAGGATGCGATCAAGGGCACGCCGGAACCGGTCAAGCAGGATACTCCTGCACCGAAGCCGGAGATTACGTCCGAAGTCAAGTAAGGTCCAACCGCGTCGAGCCCCAGGTCGAATCTCAGCCTAGGTCAACCTTTAGATAGACACGAGCACGACGGCACCCAACGCTAACGCCATTCCCACCGTCTGACTTGATGTCGCCCGTTCCTTCAAAAGCCAAGCTGCCAAAACAATCGTGACCACCGGGTAGAGTGAGGCTAACACCGCCGCCACATCCAGGCGGCCTTCGCGGGTGGCTTGCATATACAGCAAGCTCCCCGTGGCCTCCAGCACCCCGGCAGATCCCGCAATCCATAGGAATCGATTCTCCCCAGCCTCTTTTCTCCAGGCTGCGGCATTCCCGCCCGGGCGCAGCAGCATCGCGATCACTAGTCCGCTTGCCAGCGTGGCGCTGGCCACGCGGGAAAAAACCAGCTGCCATAACAGGCTGTACTCGCTGCTCACTTTCAAAACCACCAGAAACACGCCAAAGGCAAGACCGGCGATGCTCGCCAAGCCGAGAGCCAGGGGGCGAGGCAAGCCTGCCGGCGCGTAGGCAATGAGCGCGATCGCGGCGGCCGCCAGCACAAAGCCGGCGATCTGGGTGGATTTAGGCGAGCCCTGGGTGATGAACGAATGGACTACCGGGACAAGGGCCGTGAGCAGGCCGGTCAGCGCGGTGGTGAGCCCCATCTCGCCCAACGACAAGGCCTGGTAATAAAGAATGAGAGCCACACCGCCGACGGTTCCGGCGCACAGGCCTAAGAGCGCGAAGCGCTGAGGCGGAAGCGGAGAATGGGTAGCCAACGCGGCCAGCAGAAGCAGTCCCAGGCTGAGGCCGTGGGCCACCGCAACCACGCCCACAACATGGGCTTTGCGGGTAGCCAGGCCGCCAAGAAAATCGCTGGCGCCCCAGAATACCGATGCCGCCAGCCCCAGGCCGATAAAACTCAACCCCGGGTTCACGGCTGCCGCGGAGCTCATCGCGACATGTTGGTAGCCGTAGGGTAATACCCTTTCGGGGCCTGGACTTCGAGATCAGGCCGCAGCACGCGAACGTCGAGGACGCGGTATTTATTGTCCAGTGGCGAAAGGTGCGTGTAGTAGCCCAGGGTGTACTGGGTACGCGCCAAGGCCGCGAGTTCGGCAAAGCTGCGCTGAATGCCATTCTCCGAAAACTCGGCGTAGAGATGGCCCCCGGTTGCATCCGTGTACTTGGGCAGGATGTTATCCGGGGACAGCGGCAACAGCGGTATTTTGAACCTGTCCAGGTAACCCAGCCCCCAGGTGGCGGAATCGCCTACCAGGGTTCCGTACACGGCGATCTGGTTGCCCTCCAGATAATGCACTACCTCGCGGAAGTTGGCTTTGCTGCGCGACTCCTTGCCGTCGCTGATCACGTAAATGATGCGGCGGCTTCCCTTAGGCCGGGTAGAGAGAGATTTGCCGGCGGCCAGGATGGCATCGTTCAGAGTATGAATCTCCTTGGGAACGACGCCAAACCCGGAGTTTCCCCGCTGCGGATCGAGATTAGGATCCACCGATCGCCCATTGATGGTGGGGCCGCCGTAGAGCGGACCGCCATTGATGGGAACTCCCATGTAGTCGCCTGGCTTTTTGGACGCCTCCAGCACGGCCGGTACCCGCGCGCTCAGCGCCGCGGTGAAGTCGGTAGGGTTGTTCACTCCATCGGCGTAAGTGAATACCGCAATCTCATCGTACGGGGTGAAGGCGCCCTGGATCGCAGCCAGGCTATCGTTCACCTTCTTCATGGTGTCCCGGGGCAGGCTCTGGTCGATCACCAGGGCGACGGAGAGCCCCACGGCATCGGCACTGAAAGACAGCGATACGCTGGCGAATGTTGTTCTCGTAGATCTCGAAATCCCGCGGCAGGTCAGCCCCGCGACCTGTTGATGCTTCTTGTCCATCACCGTTACCGGCACAGTCACGTAGTCGACTCGTGTGCTGAAAGTTGTGATGTCCTTACGGCCCGGGCCCGCATCTGAGAATTTGAGGCGGTGGCTCCTGGGCGGGGGCTGGTGTCTGGCTTCCCGTCGGCGGGCGGCACCTGGGTGGTATTGGTTCCCGTATCTGGCGGGGTTTCTTGCGATCCCTTACCGGGCGTCATACCCGATGTGAGGTTGCTCAAACTGTCAGGCTGTTGCGGTGTCGGGGCATCCGGCACGCTCTGATCCTGCGCCTTTGGCTGTTGGCCGGAGAGCAAGCATGGCAGCAACAGCACGATTCCCAAGACACCCTGCCTTACCAAAAGATCCCCCAGGCGGACGACTCGGTTCATGGCCATCCTCAGTCGTACTCACGTCGTGACTTAGTATTAGAAAGAAAGCTGCCAGGCAGTCACTAGGCATAAGATTACCAGACGCGCCGCTGGCGTTGTAAGGCTCGGTCCTGTTCCGCGGCCCAACTTCCGAGGTATCGTTCGCCATGTTCCATCGTCTAACCTCCATGAATTTCCGTCGTGCCCGGTCGCCCTGGGTGGTTCTGCTGTGCGCCCTGCTGTATGTTGGTGCGGCAAATGCCGTGGCGCAAGTTGCGCCGTCCCCCGACGCCCCACCCGAGGGACCCGCCGGAGACCCCAATCAGGACGACCAGTCGAAGCCGCTCGAGACCCTCAAAGTCAACGTCAACCTGGTAAGCCTCTACTTCACCGTGCACGATAAACACGGCGCGCTCATCCCCCATCTCACCAAGGATGACTTCAACATTCTGGAAGACAAGGCTCCGCAAAAGATCAAGAACTTCACCGCCGAGACCGATCAGCCCCTTACCTTGGGAATCCTGCTCGATACCAGCGGAAGCCAGCAGAATGTTCTCCCGCTGGAGCAGCAGGCGGGCGCGGCTTTTCTAAGTCGAGTTCTCCGCTCGAAAGATGAAGCTTTTCTCATCTCTTTCGATGTGAATCTTGATCTTCTCTCCGACTACACCAACAATGCGCACGCGCTGGCTCACGCAATGGACCAGGCGCAAATTAATGTCGGAACGGGCGGCATGGGCGGCATGCCATCGGGCACGCCGAAGGGTACACTGCTTTACGATGCCGTCTTCAGCGCCACGCATGAGAAGTTGCAACAGGAGACCGGCCGTAAGGCGCTCATCATCCTTACCGATGGCGAAGACCAGGGCAGCGTGCAGAAGCTTGAGGGCGCCATCGAAGCCGCGCAGAAGGCCAATACCATCGTCTACGTTCTCTTGTGCGCCGATCGCGGATTCTATGGGCGGGGCATGTATACCATGGGCTACAGCGGGGACATGGTCATGAGGAAATTGGCGGAAGCAGACCGGCGGCCGGGTGATCGATGTGGGCAACAACGGCAAGAAGATGGAAGATGCTTTCGCCCAGATCGAAGAAGAATTGCGCACCCAGTACGTCGCCAGCTATACGCCCACCAACGCCAAGCTCGACGGGAGTTACCGCAAGATCGACATCGACGTAAAGGGAGATGGCCTTAAGGCGCTGGCGCGCAAAGGGTACTATGCCATCGCGCCCTCAGATTGATGCCTATTCCGTTTTGATAATGCTCTAAGATGGTCGTGCTCCCGTCACCTCTGAAAATGACCTCTGAAGCTGCTCAGCTCGCCTTGCTTCGTTACCCCATCGGCGGTCCCAGGCGAGCTGCGTCGTTTACTGCGCAGGAGCGAAGCGCCGCCATCGAAGGCATACGGCAGCTACCCCAAACCTTGCGATCTGCAGTAGCGGCGTTGTCCGCGGAACAGCTTGAGACTCCCTACCGACCGGGCGGCTGGACGGTGCGGCAATTGGTGCACCATGTCGCCGACAGCCACATGAACGCCTATACCCGGGTGCGCCTCGGCCTGACGGAAGACTGGCCAACCATCGTTCCCTACCAGGAGACGCGCTGGGCAGAGCTCGAAGACGCTCGCGCGGCGGCTGTATCGACCTCACTCGATCTGCTGCAGGCGCTCCATGCCCGCTGGGCGCAGCTCTTCGCTTCGCTCGATGAGCAGGACTGGAAGCGCGGCTATGTGCATCCTGAGAGCGGCCGGGAAACTCTCGAACAGGTAGTCGTGCTCTATGATTGGCACGGCCGCCACCATACCGCACACGTCACCCAGTTGTCTGCGCGCATGGGCTGGTAACAGCGCCAGTGCAAGCCCGCGATAAACCTGACTTTTCCCCCACGGAACTGGCCCGTTCGCTCGAGCAATTCTTCCTGGACCATCCTCGGGCCGCACTTCTCGAGGATGGCCGTGTGCTCTTCGAGATGACGGCAGCCCACTACTCGATCTCGGCCGAGCATGGCCGCTGCGTCCTCCATCTGTGGTCGGAGGAACGGAATATGGTCCGCACCGTGGTCGGTCTAGAAGCGCGCAAAGAGACGCTGCGTCTCCGGGTGCGGCGCCTTGGGACGCAGCGCCCCCAATCTCTGGAGGTATTAAGAGATCGCGACCAGAGGACGCCCGCAACCCGCGCTCTCAGCAGGACCAGGTATCTGACTCTGCTCGAACGCCTGCTCTCCCGCCACTTCAACGAATACAAATTAGAGAGCCTGCGCTCGGCGATGGATCTGGAGCACAGCTTTGGCCCCGCATATGCGCGCGGCTTGCTGGTGCGCGGACAGCAATGCTGGGCCCTTATCGGCGTCAATGCCGAGGAGAGCCAAGCCACCATCGATGGAGTGCTCACCCTGGGAATTCTCTGGCTTGCTTATTGCCGCGAGCATGGCGCCGGCAAAAGAGTCTGCCACGGACTCAAAGTGTTTTTGCCCGCCGGATGCAGCAGCACCACACGGGCGCGCATGGCTTGGCTCAATCGCGAGCTGGCGCAATGGGAGCTTTACGAGGTGGGCTTGGGCGAAGACCTGGAGGCGATCGATACCGCGGATCAGGGCAATCTGAAAATGCGCCTGGTGCATGCCTTTAACCCCGAGGCCGCAGTCGAGCGAGCCCAGGATGGATTGGCCCGCATCCTGCCCTTGTTGCCCCCAGGCATGCAAAGCCGCGTCACCGTTGCCGCACGCAGCGCCCACGAGGTGACGCTTTCCCTTTACGGCCTGGAATTTGCCCGCGTGCGCCAGGGCTTCGTCTCTGACTCTTTTGCTCGCCAGTGCAACCTGACCTTCGGTGCCGGCGCCAATGAAACACCGTTGCAGGAAGACACCGAAGCCCTCTTCGCGGATCTGATGCAGCGGCTCTTCACTAGTCGACATCCGGAGGGTAGCGCGCGCGATCCGCTATTTCGTTTGCAGCCGGAGGCGTGGCTCCAGTCGACGCTAGCCGGCGACCTGACGCAGGTTGACGACAGCCTGGGAGTCCACACCATTTACCACCAGGTGCCCGCCTTCGCGGCTGCGGATCGCGCCATGCTCGATCTGCTCACGGTAACGCGCAGTGGCCGCCTGGCAATTCTGGAATTGAAAGCGGACGAGGATCTGCATTTTCCGCTCCAGGGACTGGACTATTGGATTCGCGTCCATTGGCTGCAGCAGCAGCGCAGCTCCACCGGAAAGGGAGAGCTCGAACAGAACGGATACTTTCCCGGTATCTCGCTGCTGCCCCACTCGCCGCTCTTGTATTACATCGTGCCCGCACTACGTGTGCATCCTTCCATGGACACTGTGCTGCAACACTTCTCGCCCGCGATTGCCTGGACGCTGGTAGCCCTGAACGAAGGCTGGCGCAGCGAGCGAAAAGTCATTTTTCGCAAGCGCGGCGGCAATAACCCCTAACCGGGAAAGCTCTCTCAACGAAGGCACGGCTTCAGCCGCAGTTCCGCGGGGGTCTGCCTCTTGTTCCCTCGACAGAGGACGGGTGCCCCATATCTCGCTCGTTTTTCGCGAGATATGGGATACCGGTGCTCTCTCCCTCTGACTTTCGATTCATCCGATGCACTTAGCGGTCAACATCGGTGGTGTCCCATATCTCGCAGAAAACGAGCGAGATATGGGGCACCCGTCCTTGGTTGAGGGAACGATGGGTACTTTGATAGACGCGAGTCCTGCTCCCGTCGTATTTCATGAAGCCCAAGCAGCTAAGCCCCGGCGGCGACCAGCTGTTCGGGCTGGCTAGCAAAGAACGCATCCACTGCGGCGAGTACGGCCTCGCCACTCTTTGCTTCATAGATGCTCTTGCGCAAAATCGCCCCGCCGGGCACGCCATGGGTGAACCAGGAAGCAAATTGCTTCATCCTGCCGCTGATCGCGGCGGGTTCATCTTCCTCCATCAGCATGAGGAAGTAATCCCGGATCATATGATAGCGGTCCATCGGCGTTGGCTGGTCGTAGCCGCCGAAGGCTGTGTATTGCGCGATCTGGCGAAAGATCCATGGATTGGCCGGCGCGGCGCGGCCGATCATTACCGCATCGCACCCCGTCTCCGCGATCATGGTGCACGCATCTTCCGGAGATCGGATATCTCCGTTGCCGATAACCGGAATACGAATGGCGTCCTTCACCGCGGCGATATATTCCCAACGCGCCTGGCCAGAGTAGCCCTGCTCCCGTGTGCGCGCGTGCAGTGCCACCGCATTCAGACCGCTCTCCTGGGCGAGACGAGCCAGCTCCACGCAAACAATGTGCTGGTCACTCCAACCCATGCGGAACTTTACTGTGAAGGGAATCCGCACCGCGGACCGGACACGCTCAAAGATGGTTGCGATGTGAGGTAGGTCGCGCAACAGGCCGCTGCCGCCATTGCAGCTGACCACGCGCTTGGCGGGGCACCCAAGATTAAGGTCCACAATGTCAAACCCGGCATCTTCGACGATTCTGCCTGCCTCTGCCAGGGTGGTGGGATCGGAACCGAAGAGCTGGGCGGATATAGGGTGCTCATCCTCGTCGTAAGAGAGATACCGCTTGCGCTTCGACTCGCGCATGCGCGACAGGCCGTCCGCGGAAGTGAACTCGGTCATAATCAACCCGCAGCCAGACTGCTGATTGCTGATCGGTGTCTCCACCAGGTGTCTGTCGGGAGCCTGCCCTTTGCTGTGCCCAGTGAAGATGCTGGCATTGCGGATAAAACGCCGGAACACCGTGTCCGTTACCCCGGCCATCGGAGCCAACACCGTCGCCGGAGCAACCAGGACACCGCCGATCACTACCGACGCCGGCACCCGAGCCGTGGCCGGCATGCTGTTCTCCCGCGGGTTATCCCAGTTCTTCTTCATGGACACTTTTTTCATCAGAGGATTACGCGAAAAAGGCCTCCGTTAACGGAGGCCTCTGTCCCAGACCGAGCGCGCTTACTTGGCCGCGGGAGCCTTGGCCGCGTCGGATTTACCCGCATCGGATTTGGCGTACTTGCGACGGAACCGCTCAACTCGGCCGGCAGTATCGACCAGCTTCTGTTTGCCGGTGAAGAATGGGTGGCAAGCGGAGCAGATTTCCACGTGGATATCGCCCTTGTGGGTGGAACGTGTTTCAAAGGCTGTTCCGCACGCGCACTGCACCCGGATTTGCTTGTAATTTGGATGTATTCCCTGTTTTGGCATCTGAAAAACCTTTCCTGCAAGCCCACAACCCAGGGCCCGAATCTCCATTTTAAGTCATTTCGCGCTTTCTTTCCACAGAACGCGCGCCGTTCCACACTCCGCTGTCCTGGCGAGGGGGCTGCGCTTGGAGTAATTTTGGACATATCCCCATGAGCGAAATTTGTCCTATCTGTGAAGACTCCGGCCTGCGTTTGATTATCCAACCTGATGGGGAACGCTACGCCCAGCCCTGTGAATGCCGCTTGCAACTGCAAGCGGCCCGGCTGCTCAAACGGGCCGCGATCCCGAAGCGATACGAGCACTGCACCCTAGATACATTTGAGCCCGACTACGGTCAGGCCGATCGGTCGTTGTCGGCAGCTTATATTATGGCGCGCAATTTCGTCGCCGGATATCCGGTGACGACCGAAGGGAAGGGGCTCCTGCTCACGGGAGACGTGGGCACCGGAAAGACGCACCTGGCGGTCGGTATTCTCCAAGCTTTGATTTTAGAAAAAGGTGTCCGTGGCCTCTTCTGCGATTATCGCGAGCTGCTCAAGCGAATCCAGGAATCCTACAACCCTCTGGTCGCCACCACCGAGCTGCAAATCCTGGCCCCCGTCTTCGAGGCGGAAGTGCTGATTCTCGATGAATTAGGAGCGCAAAAGCCCACAGACTGGGTTTGGGATACGGTGGCGCTCATCCTGAACACCCGCTACAACGACAAGCGGACCACCCTCATTACAACCAACTATCCCAATGCGCCGGCAGCATTGGCGCGAACTGCCGACAAGTCGTTTCGAGAAGAGACGCTCGGTGACCGGGTCACCGAACGCATGCGCTCGCGCCTGGCGGAAATGTGCGTTGAGGTAGAGATGCGCGGTAAAGACTTTCGTCAGGCGGTTAAGAGGGCCCAATTCGGCTAGGCCGGTCTGATGGCGTGGGGCACAGGCAGGTACAATCTCGATGATGCCGGCGCAAGAACAAAAAGACGACCACAGCCCCAAATCCGATAAGGAGCCGGGCTTTCTTGCTTCGCAGCAAACCCGCGAAGCGACCTCTTGGCTCCCCTGGGTCATCGCTGCCGCCGTGGTCATCGTGGGCATTGGAATTTGGGCCGTAATCGGCAATCATGCCAACCCGGACTCCCCGGCCGGCGGCACCGGCATGGCTCCTGCCGACCCCTACGCTGCCAGCCTGCCCATCAGCGGCCTCCAGATGAGCGAAGCGGATAGCTTTTCCGGGGCTAAAGTGACCTATATCGACGGCCAGATCACGAATACAGGCAATCGCACTCTCACCGCAATCACGGTTCAGGTGGGCTTCCATAGCGATGTGGGGCAATATGCCCAGAGGTTGGCCGTACCCCTCAGCCTTATACGCACCCGCCAACCCTATGTCGACATCCAGCCGGTCTCAGCCGCTCCGATCGAACCGGGGCAGCAACGCGATTTCCGCCTAATTTTCGACGCCGTTCCCGCCGATTGGAACCAGCAGTACCCCGAGGTCCGTGTTATCAGTGTCCACAGCAAGTAGACACCCCGCGTGCTTTGGGTACCCAGGTAATGGGTTGAACGGCTGCTGAGCATTTTTTTCGTAGCAACTAGAGAAAAGTGCACGTTTTACGCTGCTTCGAGTAAAAGTCCAGATATCCACATGCTGGGTGATTCCGCCACCTATCCAGTTTTTAATGAACAACATAGAGATATTTTTTCTACCAGACTGCAGTTTGGCCAACCAGTTGCAATAGTCGTAAGCAGCTGAGGAAGCGAGCGGTGTGTGCTGTCTTCCGAATACAGTTTTGGGCCGAAAAAGGGACAAGCGTGAATAAGAGTACGGCAACCCCGGGTTCTATCGCAGCGATCTTGCTGGCCGCCAGTCTAGGCGTGCCGGCCTTGGCGCAGGCTACCCCGGCGGCGGCGAGCGGCGCTCCGCAGACCAGCGCCCCCACCGCAGCACCTGCTTCCGCGAGTACTTCTGGTAGCGCCAGTGATTCTACTACTTACGCTACTGGTCAGCCACTGCCCACTAAGTCGAACGAAGGCTTTTGGGGCAAGATGAATCCGTTGGCCCGCAAGAAGTGGGTCAATCGGCAGGTCGCACCGGTTAAAGACCGGTTGAATGAGCTTGATCAGCTCACAGCCAAGAACGCGAACGATATTAAGGACGTAGATGCCCGTGCGCAAGCCGGCATCCATCAGGCGCAGAGCACAGCAGATTCGGCAAATCAGCAGGCTCTGCAGGCTTCGACCCAGGCCGGTCAAGCGCAGCAATTGGCGCAACAGGCCAGTACGCAGACGAATCAACTGAATTCGACGGTCAGCAATCTCGACCAGTACCAGCAGATTACTGATACAGAACTTCACTTTCGCTCGACTCAGTCCACTCTGAATGAGAAAGCCAAGGAAGCTCTGGACCAGGTTGCTACGCAGTTAGAAGGACAAAAGGGCTACATCGTTGAAGTGCAGGGTTACTCGCAAGCGCGAGGCCAGGCAGGAATACAAAGATCTCAAACCATGGCAGATGCGGTCGTACGTTACCTGGTAGTCGACCACAAGGTGCCTGTGTACCGGATTTATCGCTTGGGGATGGGCAATGCTCCACGCGAGGAAACATCAGATTCGAGCAAAAGCGGCACGGTGGTCCACGTAACGCTGATGCACAACAGTCTTGCGGCTTTGAACTCGCCAGCTGGCGGTTCTCCAATAGGCGCGACGCAGCAGTCGAACCCGCAGCCCTCCCCCCGGAATGCTGCGTCGCAGCCCCAAAACTAAATAAGCCGCATCAAAGCTCTCACACAACGAGAGAACCAAGGCAGATTGGCCCCTCACCCGAGGGGCCCTTTTTTTTGCCCTAAACAAAATTGTCATTCCGCTTCCCCGCCTCGCCGCGGGACCCCAGCCCGGAAGAGTCTGTGTGAGAGCCTGGATGCTGGGCTTTTTTCCGGGGGCGATGAGAGTTGGTCTTATCGCGTCGCCCGCACGCGACCGATGTTGTGTGCGATAGCGGATAGTAACCACTCGATGTTTACCTTCTCTAGGCCGCGGAGCCGGAACTGCCTCATACCTCGTTGCTCTTTCAGGATCCCGAATACTGGTTCGACCATCGTCATGCGTTTTCGATATCGTTGTTTGCCCTCTTCGGTTCGCAACTTCTGTCGCATGGCCAGCAAGTGCGGATCGCTAGGCTGCATGCGGCCTATTGTGGTCGCCGGCGGTCCTCCGTTTAACTCCAGCGCTAGATTCGGGTCCGGGATGTAAGCGTCGATGCCCCGTTCGGTCAAATCGGCTACGTTCTGGTTAGAGTAAAAGCCGCTGTCGGCCAACACCCGATGCGGCCTTCGTCGGCATTGTTTCTCTACCTGCTCGACCATCGGCACCAAGGCCGGCGTATCGTGGGTGTTTTGCGTTACCCGGGCTCCCACAATGAAGTGGTCCTGGCTCACAGCTATTTCCCCGGTGTAACCCAGCACAAATCCCCCGCGCTGGTGCAGGAAACGACTATCCGGATCCGTCCGCGAACGCTTCTCCAGTTTGGGTAGCGATTCCAACTCCGCCGCTACATCCGTCCCTTTCCGCAGTTCTTCGCAGGCCGTCCCTACCGACGTGCCCGCTCCTTCATTGCCCTCATCGGCATCACAGGCCTTCTGCCAGCGACGCACCCGGCGCCGTTTTCGCGCTCGCTGCTCGCGCGCCTGCTCCACACGCTCCACCCGGTCCGCCGACGCATTGGCCTTCACTCGGGTGGAGTCGATCGCCACCGTCCCCATGCGCGCCAGACCCAGTCTTTGCGCCATTTCCAGAACCTGCACAAACACATCGTTGATGCCCCGGGCGTGCTTGCGCCGAAACTCATTTAATGCCCAATAATCAGGTCCTAACCCGCCGGCAAGGTAGCGCAACGCCAAATCCTCACGGATGCGCTGCTCCAATCGCCGCGAACTCGTCATCCCGAGCGCATACCCATACAGCCACACCTTCAGCATCATCGACGGGTGATACAGACGACCGCCTTCCTCGCTGTATACCTCCAAAAATCGCTTTAAGTCCAACCGCTCCACCACCTCGTGCACAAAAAAACACAGGTGATCGCCCCCTAATACCTGCTTCACATCCGGCGGTAGCAAGTACGCTTGGTCAGGGTTGTATTCCACGAATCGAGACATTCTTCCTTGTCTCCCAAATCACCTGTGGATTACAAGTTCTCACACAGACTCGGGAGAGCTGCGTTTGAATGCCACTGACAAACACAAAGTCCCGCAGAGCCTGCCCTGAGCTTGTCGAAGGGGACGGCTGAAAGTAGCCCAGGACGCCAGTCCTGGGTAGGCACAACAGCCAGGAACAGTCCCGCCAGGGACGGCTGAGAATATCCCAGGACGTCCTGGGGCATCCGAAGGGCCGCACCCGAACGCGAGCCCAGCCCGGGAAGGGCTCGGGATCAATTTTTGCGCGCCGCCGCGTGGATGGCTAGCAAACTCTCGAGCAGGGGGGCAAGATCCTTTAGATTCAGCGCGTTCGCCCCATCGGACTTGGCGTTGGCAGGGTCATTGTGTACTTCGAGGAAGACGCCGTCCACGCCGGCGGCGACCGCCGCCCGGGCTAGCACCGGAATGAATTCCGGCTGCCCACCCGAACTGCCGCCTGCGGAGGACGGGGTCTGCACCGAATGCGTCCCATCAAAGACCACGGGGGCGATCTTGCGCATGATGGCTAGCGAGCGCATGTCCACCACCAGGTTGTTGTATCCGAAGCTGAAACCCCGTTCGGTGAGGAAAACGCGCGGATTGCCCGCACCCGTCACCTTCTCGACCGCGTAGCTCATATCCCACGGAGCAACGAACTGGCCCTTCTTTATGTTGACCGCGCGCCCGGTTCTGGCGGCTGCCAGCAGCAGGTCGGTCTGCCGGCAAAGGAATGCCGGGATCTGCAGCACGTCCACCGCCTCCGCCACCGGCTCGCAATCCGCCGCCTGGTGCACGTCGGTGATCACGGGTAGGCCAGTCGACTCCGCAATCCGCCGCAGGATTCGGACGCCCTCTTCTAATCCCGGGCCGCGAAAGCCTGAGGCAGAAGTGCGATTGGCTTTGTCATACGAGGCCTTGAAGATGTAGGGGAGGTTCAGATCGCTGGTGATTTGCTGGATAGACTCCGCCATGAAGCGCGCGTGCGCCTCACTCTCAATGACGCATGGGCCGGCGATCAGAAACAGCGAGGGAGACCCGACCCGCACCGTGCCGATTTCAAAGTCGTTCATGGCAGGGTCTGCGTTAGACGACCTTCCTGCTTCACGGATTCGGACGGAGTGCGCGACTGCAGCCGGTTCTGGTAAGAAGCTGCGATAAACGCCCGAAACAGCGGGTGCGGCTCCAGCGGTTTGGACTTGAACTCAGGGTGGAACTGGCACCCCAGGAAGAACGGGTGGCCGGGTATCTCGACAATCTCCACGTAGGTCGCATCCGGCGTGGTGCCGGTGATGCGCAGTCCGGCTCCGGTCAACAGTGCCTCGTATTCCCGGTTGAACTCGTAACGATGACGGTGCCGTTCGCTGACCTGAGTGGCCTCATAAGAATCCGCCGCAATGGAACCCTCCGCCAGCACGCACGGCCATGCGCCCAGACGCATGGTGCCGCCCATCTCTTCAACGCCGGTGAGTTCACGGAGCTTGAAGATCACGCGGTGGGGAGTGGCTGGGTCGAACTCGCTCGAGCTGGCGCCCGCCAGCCCACAGACATTGCGCGCAAATTCGATGCACGCCGTCTGCATACCCAGGCAGATGCCGAAGTATGGAACACCATTCTCCCGCGCGTAGCGGATGGCGTTGAGCATTCCCTCAATGCCCCGCTTGCCGAAACCGCCCGGCACCAGAATGCCGTCAAAACCTGCCAGCTGCTCCTCGTAGAGCCGGTCACCCGGGTGCTTGCTCTCCAGGCCCTCGGCCTCGATCCAGGTAACGCGCAGCTTCAGGTCGAAGGCCAGGGCGCCATGCACCAGCGCCTCTTTCAGGGATTTGTAACTGTCTTCGTACTCGACATACTTGCCCACGATGCCGATCGAGACCTCGTCGCGCGGATTGTAGCAACGGTCCACCAGGTGCTTCCAGCGCGTAAGGTCCGGTTCTTTGGCTTCGATATGGAGATACTTCAGCGCCAGCTTGTCGACCCCCTCCTGGGCGAAGGTCAAGGGCACCTCGTAGATGGAAGCGACGTCTTTGGCGGCAATGACGGCCCGCTCCTCGAGATTGCAGAAGAGTGCAATCTTGCTCTTGATCTCGTGGGAGAGGAAGCGATCGGTGCGGCACAGCAGGATATCCGGCTGGATTCCGATGGAGAGCAGTTCTTTGACCGAGTGTTGCGTAGGCTTGGTCTTCAACTCCTGGGCGGCGCCGATCCACGGTACTAGCGTAACGTGCACGAAGACCGTATTCTCCCGGCCATACTCCTGCCGCATCTGCCGGATCGCTTCGAGGAAGGGAAGGGATTCGATGTCGCCCACCGTTCCCCCGATCTCGACGATGGTCACATCGGCGTCGGTGGCCACCTTGCGCATGGCATTCTTGATTTCATTGGTCACGTGGGGAATGACCTGCACCGTCTTCCCCAGGTAGTCGCCACGGCGTTCCTTGGTGATGATCTGCTCGTAGATTCGGCCGGTGGTCAGATTGTTATCCCGGCTCAGCCGGGCATGGGTGAAGCGCTCGTAGTGGCCCAGGTCGAGGTCGGTTTCCGCCCCGTCGTCGGTCACGAAGACCTCGCCATGCTGAAAAGGTGAGAGCGTCCCTGGGTCGACGTTGAGATAGGGGTCGAACTTCATCAGGTTAACGCGTAGACCGCGGCTTTCCAGCAGGCAGCCGATGGAGGCTGCGGCCAGGCCCTTGCCCAGGCTGGACACGACTCCGCCCGTCACAAAGATGTACTTTGCTGACATTGCTTCTTCACCTTTTTATTGTGGTTGGAATTGGCGCACCGGGTGGGCACGTTCAAGTATCGCAGGAAGTGAAATCGAAGGGAAGTTAGAAATGTAGGCACTCTGCCCGTTGTCAGGAAAGTTGCGGAAAACCCGGCAGACAAAGAGCACGGCTTCAGCCGTGCTGCAAGAGCCACAGAGTATAAGGGGCTTTAGTGTCTGCGGGACAGCCTGCTGGTCCAGAACTCAGTCCCGAAGGGACGGCTGAGAGTAGCCCAGGACGTTAGTCCTGGGTAGGATTTGACATCACGGATCAGTCCCGCAGGGACGGCTGAGAATATCCCAGGATGTCAGTCCTGGGTTTCCTGGACTTTTCAGAATTAGAGGATGTCCGGGACTCCATCCTGAGTACTTCTAGCCGTCCCTGGCGGGACTGAACTCTCAACCGGGGCCATCAAGGCAACGTCATCCTCGCAGTTTCGTCTAAAGTATTCACACGGCCATGTCGCCCGCGCGCATCCTCCTTCTTTTCGTGCTTCTGCTGTCGAGTCTGGCCACCAGCCTTCCCGGCCTGGCGCAGGTGACCAACCAGCGCCTGATCCTCAAGGACGGCTCCTACCAGATAGTGACGAAGTATCAGAAGGTGGCCGACCGGGTGCGCTACTTCAGCGCCGAGCGGGGTCAATGGGAAGAGATACCGGCGGAGCTGGTGGATTGGGCGGCTACCGAGAAATGGGCGAAAGACCATGTACCCGGGGCCCAACCCGCGGCCGAACCGCAGGCTCCTCCCCCCGTCTCGCCGGCCATTCCAGAAGCCGCCGCCATCGACAAAGAGGAACAGGAGGAGCGAGCGCGCACTCCGGATGTATCCCCCGGCTTGCGGCTCCCCGATGAGGAAGGAATTTGGGCCCTCGATACCTTCCATGACCAGCCCGAATTGGTGGCCTTGGCGCAGAACAGTGCCTCTGTCGATCGCAGGACCGGTCACAACGTGCTGCGTTCAGCACTCAACCCCGTCGGTGGCGTGCAGCAGACCATTCAAATCCCCGGCGCCGAATCCAAAGTCAAGTTACACGTCAATGACCCGGCGCTCTACGTGAGCCTTTCCCTTCCGGACGACGCCGTCGCCACTTCTTCCGCAGTCACGGTGGAAACGCACGGGGCCGGCTCCATCAAGCAGAAGGATGCCTCCAGTTCCGCGAGCAGCCAATACGCCATCGTGCGGGTGCGCAGCAATTTCAAGAAGGACTACCGTGTAGTGAGCGGAATCAAGATCGGGGTTGCCGGCAAGGTCACGCAGACGGATGACGTAATCCCCACCACAGCTCAGGTGATGCCCGGCAACCACTGGATGAAGGTGACACCGGCGCAGCCGTTGACGATTGGCGACTACGCCCTGATGGAAGTCCTGGGGCCCGGACAAGTGAACCTCTCCGTGTGGGACTTCCGCATCGATCCCCAGGGCCCGGACAACAAGAACGCCATCATGCCCCTGCAGCGGTCGGGCGGACCGTAGCTTCGGGCGCGACCGGTGTACCTTGCGCGGGGCGTATGTTATTCTTAATCTGCGCTTAATTGTTTGGTCATCAGCCTTTTAGCTGTCACAAGCCAGGCTGCCCTCAATTGACCTCTAGCTTTTTCGCCTATTGGCGGGGAGCAAGCCGGTCGGATATCGCCCAAGCCCTTCAGCGTAGTCGCCACGGAAATTCGCGGCGACGGTAGGAAGCGCGCGCTTCCCTGGCATGGTGCGGTGTACGAGCGATGCTTGGCTAACCCCGAGCCCCCTCCTCTACAGCGCGACGAACCGCATACTGCGTGGTGCAGTCAACAATGTCAGTTCAGTTTCTGCAGCCTGAAGGCCGAAGCCGACGGTGATCTTCGTGTCGGTGCACGGGTCGAGTAGTGGAGCGGCCGGAGCGAGCCAATTGGGCTATTTATCGTATCGCCGGGCGGACGAAGCCGTGGGGCGATGAACAACACTCCAGGTCTCACAAGAGACCGGAAGTAAGGGACTTATTTTGAACGAATTTTCAGCATTACCTATTTCGGCGACGCTCAAGCAGCGCTTGGCCAAAGCAAACTTTGTTACGCTCACCCCGGTACAGGTGGGAGCGATTCCTCCGGCGCTTGAGGGCCGGGATGTGTTGGCAACAGCGCAAACCGGCACCGGCAAGACGCTCAGCTTCCTTATCCCGATCATCGAGAAGTTACAGAAAACCCAAGTGAAGGCAGCCGGTGCGCTGATCCTGCTACCCACACGCGAGCTCGCGATGCAGGTACAACAGGCATGCGCCCAGCTGGTCGCTCTTCCCACCGCGCTGGTAGTCGGCGGCATGGCCGAGGGTCCGCAGCTGGACAGCATCCGCCGCGGCGCGCGGCTGATCGTGGCCACGCCCGGCCGTCTCGAAGACTTCATCGGCCGCAAGCTGGTCAAGCTCAACCAGGTGGAGATCCTGGTGCTGGACGAGGTCGATCGCATGCTCGACATGGGCTTCAAGCCAGCCATTCGCCGCATCGTGACGTCTATCCCGCCAGTGCATCAGACGCTTTGCTATTCGGCAACCCTCGAGGGCGCCGTACGCGAAGTGGCCGGCGACTACCTCAAGAACCCGATACGGATTGAAATCGGCTCCGTGCTCAAGCCGGCGGAAAACGTCAAGCTGCAAACCTTTGAAGTCAGTGCGGATCGCAAGCTGCACTTACTGGAACACCTGTTGCGCTCTGAGGCCGGAAGCTTTCTGGTCTTTGTCCGTACCAAGCATGGCGCGGAGCGTGTGGCCAAGAAGCTCGCTCATGCCGGTTGGAAGGCAACCAGCATCCATGGCGACCGTAGTCAGTCTCAGCGCAATGCTGCCTTACGCAGCTTTGCTCAGGGTGGTCATCGGGTCCTGGTCGCTACCGATGTAGCTGCCCGGGGAATCGACGTAGACCACGTGGCGCACGTCGTGAACTACGATATGCCCAAGGTCGCGGAAGACTTCGTGCACCGCGTCGGCCGCACCGGCCGCGCTTCTCGCAGCGGCGTAGCCTCCACCTTCGCCTCTCCGGAAGAGAGGGGCGATCTGCGCAAGATTGAGCGCGTGTTGCGCATCAACATGCAGCGTTTCCGGGTAAAGGAAGCACTGCCGCAAGCTGTCTAACTGAACGCACAAAAGGGGGGAAGCGCGTTCGCCGCCGGATTTCCTGTGGATCTTGGTGGCGTTGGCGAACCTCATGCGGCTTTCCTTAATGAAAGCCGCACACGCGACCTTGTTTGAAGCCTCGTGCAGGAAATCCGGGTTCGCGCTTCCCCCCTTTTTTGTGATGAGCTGCCTACTTCTTGGGTTGAGTAGCGATGATTTTGTCGCGAATCTTGGCGTAGGTCGCAGAAGGAATAATCTTCTTGTTGACCAGGTCCGTCTTGGTCTTATAGGGCCTGCCGTCGATGATCTTCTGTGAATAGACGTCGCCGATCCCCGGCAGCGCACTCAGATCTGCTTTACTGGCCGAATTGATATCGACCAGGCTGGACGCGGCTGGGGGTGTAGTTTGCGCCATCATGGCGTGTACGCTGGCTGGCCTGGCGCCCAATTGCGCTGCGGCAGCGCCGCCCAGTAGACCCAGGGCCAGCAAGATGGTCAGACTCTTTTGTGTCAGGCCCCTGAAATTTGTTGTCAGCATCGTCGTTCTCCTTCTCCTTATCTCTGATCTTCGCGGCACGCAGAAACAAACTGCGCGTTCGCGCCATGCTACACCAGACCCGGATTTCCTGTAGAACGGGGTGGCGTTGGCACGCGGCAGAGCGTGGCAGGAAATCCGCGGAGCGGATCGTTCCTACCCGGGAAGGCTACATGATTTGCGTTGCCGGGCCGGAAGGGAAGGATCGCGGCGGAGAGATCGCCTTGCGCCGGTCAAGTTCCCCACGCACCATGTTCAACCCATAAATACAAGCCTCGAAGGAACCGGAGAGGCGGCCAAAAAAAGGCGCCTCCTGTGCGTACTCAAAGAGGTCGAACTGGGAAACGATGTAGTAGCTCTCTTTGCCCGCCTGGACCATTTCGAAAAAGCTGTCGCGCTGCAGTTGCCCCCACCGATGCGTCGATTCTGGATACATGCCGGCAAAGAACAGCGTGTAGTCGCCGATATGTTTCCGGCGCTCCCGTTCTTCTCCAAAGGACGAAGCTGTACCGTGAACCGGATCGGCAGCAAGCAGCATCTCCCCCACCTCGCGCAGCGGATTGCCTGCGGCATCGCGGATGCGGTAGATGTTCTCCGCACGGCAAAATTCGGTAAGCAGGTCGGCGACGTAGCTGGATATCTCCGGATCCCGCAAACCCAGGCGTGAGTCGTAGCACTCGGAGACTACTTCGTGAAAGAGCTGGCGTAAGGAATTCTCTAGCGGGATCAAAGTCCACCTCCAGGGAAGGTTGGGGTTTGTTCCTTGCTAGGCTGGGGAGCTAGCTCGCTGGCACGCTCCGCAACCGCGTCTATTGCTTACGTATGACACGAAGACTAAGCGATATGTTGCAGATTACAAATAGATGAATGCGGTGTTACAGAAAATTCTTGGCACTCTCACTTACCAAGTGCGAAGAAGAACCTCATCCGGTAACCCCCATTGGTGTTACAGGTAATGGGGATTGCACCATCCAAACCGTCATTGTCCGGGAACAAAGCGTGAACATTGGCGTTCACTATGCAGGCTCTGTTCACGCCGTTATGATGTCCTTTCCAACCCTGAGGCGATCGAATCTTATCCCGCTTATCAACCTGCGAAACCGCTTCATCGATAGGATCCATGCGCGTCGTTGAAACCATAGGAGCCCGGGAAGGGATAGGTTTCGCATGGCAGGTGACGATTTTTGTCGCGGCTCTTTTCGCCATCTTCACGCGTCTGCCCGGCGCCTTGCTGCACCCGCAGTTCTTTGCCGAGGACGGTTGGGTCTGGTACGAGCAAGCCTATAACCTGCATTGGTTGCGTTCGCTGGGCATCCCTCAGGCTGGCTGTCTGTACATCTTTCCCCGGCTGGTTGCGGGCATCTCGCTGCTTTTTCCTATGCAGTGGGCTCCCCTGATCATGAACTTCGCCGGAGCCGTGATCCAGGCTCTTCCCGTGTCGGCACTGCTTTCGCGCCGTTGCTCACCCTGGGGCCCCCTGCCTGTCCGCATGTTGATGGCTGCGCTGTACATCGCTATTCCCGACGCGCCCGAGATTCACGTAGTACTCACCAATGCTGTGTGGCACCTTGCCCTGTTGCAGGCTCTGCTTGCTTTTTCGGTTCCGCCGCTGAGCTGGCGCGGACGCGTATCGGACATCATCCTCTTTGGCATCGCAGGCCTAACCGGCCCCTTCTCTATTCTTCTCCTGCCTGCGGTCGTCGCCTATTGGTGGTTTCGCCGTCAGCGCTGGACGCTTGTCGTTCTCACCCTGATGTTTGCCGGCGCTGTTATCCAGGGGCTGAATATTCTGCAAACGGTAAGAAGTCCTGGAGCGCCTCTCGGGCCGACCCCACTCCGTCTTTTGCGGATCATTGCCGGCAGCATCTTTATCGACAGTATGGTAGGCACCGGCGGCCCGAACCTGCGCATTCCGTTCCTCGTCGCCGCCGCCATCGGCGGATTTTCATTCTGGTCTGGGGCTGGCGCAGCGCACCCCTCGCGGTACGCCTTTATATCGTCTTCGCGATCATCGTTCTTATGGCGACCCTGAGAGATCCTCTCCTGCTGCCGAGCAACACTCCTCGTTGGGAGATGCTCGCGAATGCTATGGGAATCCGCTATTGGTTCTTGCCCTCGTTAATGTTTCTTTGGTGCGCTGTATGGTGCGCATCGGCCGGAAGAAGCAGGCTGGTACGCTTTGCAGGACTGGGCGTTCTGCTGCTCATGATGGTTGGCGTTGTTCGAAAATGGATCTACCCGCCGTGGCCCAATAGTCAATTCAGCATGGAAGTCGAGCATTTCAAGAGCCTCAAGACCGGGGAGCATATGACCTTTTCGGTCTACGACCCGGGCGGGCGAACCATGGAGCTGATCAAGCGATGAGTCGCAGCGGTCTGCCGGGCACCTTTTCTTTGCTGTAACTGCCTCGCCTGAACGCTGCGCAGCAAGGCACATGGATCACCCGACGAATTAGGATGCCCGTATGGAGATCAACGACAAGACCCGCAACATCCCGTCCTTGGATGGCATGCGCGCCATTTCGATTCTTCTGGTCATCGTTGCCCATACCAGTCAACACTACGCGCGCTGGATCAGGATTCCAGTGGGCTCCTATCTGCTCTTCGCGCATATGGGCGTTTCGGTCTTCTTCGTCATCAGCGGCTTCCTCATTACCAGCCTGCTGCTGAAGGAGTTGGACGCGACTGGTACGATCGCGATCAAACGCTTTTATCTGCGTCGCGCCTTCAGAATTTTTCCGCCATTTTATTTCTACCTGGTCATCATCTTCGTGCTCGCGCTGGTGGGCGTATTCCCCACGCCGCTCCGCGCCTTCTTTTTCGCCGCGACTTATACCTCGGACTACTACTTAGGCCCAGGGTCAGGGTCCGGAGGGCTACAGCATCTCTGGTCCCTCAGCGTGGAGGAGCAGTTCTATCTCCTTTGGCCCGCCGCTCTGCTTCTGCTGGGGAAACGAAGAGCCATTTACCTGGCATGGTTTCTCATCCTGGTCTCACCCCTTTCGCGTACCATCACCTACCTTGTTCTGGCGCCACCGCACCGGGCGATGGTGGGGCGCATGTTTCACTCGAGCATCGACACCATTATGTTCGGATGCTTGCTCGCGCTGCTCTGGGAGAATGATCGCTTCGTTCGCCTGCAGAGGACCTGGATGGGGGCCTGGGCCATGACGGGCGCTGTCTTGTTTCTTTTCGTTATCGACCCGCTCCTCCAATTCCATTTCGGCGGCGGCTTTACCCTGCTCGTTGGAATGACGCTCGAAGGCGTTAGCATCTGCGTGATCACGCTCTATGTGGTCAAGCAACCGGAGACGGTCCCCGGCAGAATACTGAACACGCCGGTCTTGCGCCACATCGGCGTTATCTCCTATAGCCTCTACTTGTGGCAGAGCATCATTATCGTAGAGGCCGGTCAGTTTTTCCTACTGGCATTGGTCGCCATTCTCGCTTGCGCGGAGTTCTCTTACTGGGTGGTCGAGCGGCCCTCTCTCCGCCTTCGTGCGCGCTTGGGAGAGAGGCGGCCTTCGGTGGTGATGAAGAATTAGCGCCACGAAATGAGAGGCAACGGCCAGGCGTGCGAACACCCAGGCTCACTATGCAGGCCTTATGCTGGCCGTTATGCTATTGCCATGTCACGATCCAACAGGATCGCAAAAGCCATGAGCTTCCGAAAACCGGATCTGCACTTGCTGGTTCTCGGGATAGCCGCCATCGCGTTTTTTGCGATTGGGGCAGCCCGAGTATTCCGTGCTTCCTATGACTTGGTTCCCGTTTACACCGGGGCGCGGTGCCTGCTCCATGGCTGCAACCCTTACGACACCAAGCAGCTGGAACAGCAGTTCTTTGCAGGAGGCGGCCGCCCCACGGAACTGCCATCATGGGAGATCGACGTCCCTGTCTACCCGCCTTCGACCTTCCTGGTGCTTTCCCCGCTGGCCTTGCTCCGGTTTCCGATAGCCCGGTTGCTCTGGTTCCTTCTCAATGGATGCTTATTCGTCACTTCCGCGGGACTTATTCTCTCCCTATGTCCAGGATCGCGGAGAGGACCCCAGCAGTGGCTTGCTACCATATTGGCATCCTTCATCCTGGCTACCAGCGGAATTCTGCTGGTGCTCGGTCAGCCGGCGGCATTCTCCATCTCGCTGGTGATTATCGGCTGTTATCTCTTCTTTCGCGGCCGCTTCCTCCCTCTCGGGGCCTTCCTGTTTATGCTCAGCCTGGCTGTCAAGCCCCAGATCGGTGGCTTGATCGTCGTGTATCTTCTTGTCCAGAGAATCCATTGGCGCTATGCGGCCGTGGCTTTGACGGGCGCTCTGGCGCTTCTTCTCTCTGCAGGTTTGATACTCAGGCTGCATCCTCGCAGTGACGACTGGACTTCGACGCTCCGAGCGAACCTCTCCGCGACCTTGAGTCCCGGTGGCAGCGCTGACCCGAGGCCCGCGAACATAGAAGCCGTGGGCGATGCAAATCTACAGACACTTACCAGCATCTTCTTTTCCAACCCGAGGATATTCAATGCTGTCGCTTACGCCATCTTTATCATTCTTCTCGCAGCCTTGATCACGGTTGTCCTGCGGGTGAATGCAGGTCAGGAATTGCATTTTCTTGCGCTCGCAGCCGTGTCGGTGCTCTCGCTGACGCCTGTCTATCATCGCTTTTACGACACCCGGCTGCTCCTCCTCACCATTCCGGCGGTTCTGATTGTTTTTCAAAAGCGCCGTCTCTTGGGAGCTCTTATCGCCGTTCTGACCCTCCTCGCGGTCATCTCCGTGCAGTACCGGGTGCAAGCATTCCTCCTGCAACACGCAGAGTGGCAAAGCGTGCTGCAGAACAAGTTCCTCCTCATCCTGCTGCTCCGGCAGCAGAATCTGGAATTGCTGATGCTGTTCTTGCTTTATTTATTTGCGATCGTCTCCATTCGATCTTCCAGCGCCCCGGAGATGAAGGCATCTCCGGCGTGTCAACCTGCGATACCGCTTCATGGATAGACGAAATAGGATTGCAGTTGACAATGGACGCGCGTTCATTGCAGGCCTGAAGGATTTGCTCCGATCAAGCCGTTACGCTGTTTCTCGCCGCAGGAATGTGTGGTCGTGCCTATGCCGATGAATCAGATCGTAGCCGTGAGACTCTAAGGCGCGGATCATTTGCTTCGTCCTCGCCTTGGGAATTTCCGGAAAGAAATCGTGGAACTCAACGCAGATCTGCTTAATAGGAATGCGCTGCTCGAGGCAGCTTTCCAGCACCTCGTACTCGAACCCCTCAATGTCGATTTTCAGCAGGTCGATCGAGTCGTGTCCGTTCATTTCCATCTCACGCGCAAGCGCCGTGCAGGGTAGGGTCTCGCTACCGCCCGCCTTCAGCCAGGTACTGGAATCGCTTCCACCGCCAATCGAGAACTTCGCGGCGGTGGACGCTGCTAAGCCCAAAGGCTTAAAGAGAAGGCCGTCAGTATTCGCGAGGGCGATCGTACGCGCTGCGACCGGAGCGGGATCAAATATATGTATTTTGACCCCAAACCTTCGAATCAGCTGCTGCTCGAAAGTGATATCTTCGCCCACCCCGCCGCTGTAGATCACGGCATCCGGCCGCATGCCGCTGGTGACAATTGTCCACTGCGACAAGACCCCGATCGTTTCTTTGTCTGGCAATGGCTTCGAGTAGAGAGAATCAAAAGAACGTCTCAGCCGATGGCGAAACTTCTCAGGGAGTAGCCGGGAAACGACCCTCATTTAACCAACCTCGTTGCGGCTTAAAACCGGGCACCTACGGTGCCATTGTTAGCGAGTAGTCGAGATGTTTCGAGTTCAGGGGAGGCATCATTCGGTGGACTACTGCGAGGACCGGAACGGAACCGCGCGATCAACTTCTGAGGCCACCGTGGGTCCATGCATGGGCGTTCGATCAGCCGGAAGTAGACGGCGCCAACAGCAATCGAAGCCGGTGCGACCACAAACAGGGAAGCGGCCAGCCAGGTCCAAAAATGTAAATGAAAGCGTGCCAGAATCGCCTGCAGTATGAAAACGGTCGTCCGATGAGTCAGGTAGATGCTGTAGCACATTCCGCCGATGGTGCTGACGACCGGATTGCGGAGGACTCTTGGCACGACGCTTCCCTTGAACGCGCCCACGAAGACGATGGGCAGAATGAGCGGCGCAAGGAATCGGAAGCCATGCGGCTGCAGCCAGAACATGAGAATCCACAAAGGTATGCAGACAAAATCCCATCGCCAGGTTTGTGGAATCCGCTCCCAACCATCCACATAGAGGTCGGCGACCAGAAGCCCGACCAGGAAGAACTGGATAGCGCTCAGGATGGAAAGCATAAAGGCGCCCGTGTTGTCGGGGCCATACCATCCCGGTAGAAACGCTCGTTGCAAGGGCGCGGCGCCCGCGATCATAGAGATGAGCAAACACCTTCGCAGCCATGCTCGTGGAATCCTGTAGATCTGGGTAAGAAACGGAGCGAGACAATAGAACTGGATCTCTATCTCAAGACTCCAGCTCGCGGCCTCGATTCTGCTGGCGATTCCGAAGGCGATGTTATGGACGTAAAAGATACTGGCAATCAAGTGGACCAGTACGAAGTGAATAGTGTGAGCCCCGGCAGCCAAGAGGAGAATGGACCGGATCAGAAGCACGACAATATAAGGAGGCTCAAGACGCGTAAGCCGGCGCAGAAAGTAGAAGCGGAGGTTAACTATTCGGCCGGCCTGCAAATGTTGCCTGGCGAACGGCCATGCCAAAATAAAACCGCTGATGGCAAAGAATACTGCGACACCATAGCCACCGTGCCACAACAATCGGAGAAGACCGTGCTGATTGTCCATCCCGGTTGGAAACGGCGTATTTCCGGAGCCATTCTGACCCGCGGTTGCGCCCGTCGCCATGCGGCTAAGGAATTCCGCATAGCAGTGAAGAAAGACAACGGAAAGGATCGCGATGAACCTCAGCCCATCGATCTCGGGAATATAGGCGCCATCGCTGGTAATACGCCGAAATGAATTCAACGTTATTCTTTGCAATCTGGTTCCTATAGGAAGACCTGACGCTGAAATGCTCCCAAGGCACTTTTAGTTTGCGCGACGCCCAGATGACAAACAGCGATTTGCAGCGAGGGAGTCCCAGTCGTCAGAAACCAAGCGCATGGCGAGCACGGTCATAGCGGAACTCGGTCAAGATTAAACTCCAGCCAGTTTATCCTGACCCGGTGTGTGACTCACCGCAATGCCGCGAAAGGCCAGTTATCAACTTTGCTCCCGTTTCCTTCGGGTACCCTGCGAACATGTGTTTGATATCCTTGCTAGGACACCCGCGTAATCCCGCCTTGGCAGCACTGTTTAGGGTTGGGTTGCTCTGATGGCAGAGGGGACCATTGCCTATCGCGACTGCCAGACGGATTGGATACCGGCCTAAGCCACGGCCTTTGTGGACGTCTAGAGAAGCCTTCTTTACCGATGCCGGCCTCTTTCTTCTTGGTGCCGCAGGTGCGTCCAGCGCCAACATCGTCGGAGCACTACCCGGCTGCGAAGTTCTTCTTCTCCCCGCGCTCCCTGTCTTGCTTCTGGCTCAGGGCAAGCGGGCCTTCGATCGTCGATATCTGTGGTTTTACATCTTGACCGGAGCCTGGCTTCTCGGCACGCTCATCTCGGATGCGTATAACGGAATCGGCGCTTTTAACCGGGCGAAGGGCATCGCGAGGGTCGTTTTTTTTGCTCTCGATTTCATGGCGCTTGCCATCCTGATCAATAACAAGACCCGCAGGATCGTTATCTTCGCGCTGAGTTTCGCAACCGTGATGTTCATCGGCTCGTTGCAGTTCCGAGGCGACTTCTTGGAACAGTGGAAATTTGGCGTCGCCGAGGGCGTTGCCGTCCTGGCTCTGCTGGTGTCTTCTCACTTCTATATGAGGCGAAGATATTGGATCTGCTTTTTGATCTCGATGTTCCTGGCCGGGTTGAATCTACGCTATGGCTTCCGTTCCCAACTGGTGGTCCAGCTTGTCGCTGCGGTGCTGGTTTTGCCGCTCTTCGACGAAACGAGGACTGGGCGCAACGGCTCTCGTGCTGGTCAAAACCGATGGAAAGTTGTCGTTTTACTCGTGTTGGCGGGCGGAGCTGCTTACGCAGCGAACGCGGCGATCAAATATGGATCGAAACTCGGTCTTTTCGACGAATCGACCTCGGCTAAGTTTGAAGGGCAAGCCAGCGGGGACTATGGAGTCCTCGTCGGCGGCCGACCGGAAACGCTCGTGGCCATTCAGGCCATCCGCGATAGCCCTATCCTTGGCCATGGCTCCTTTCCCTACGGCCAAAAATATGTGCAATTGAAACAGGATATCCAGTATGAACACGGATATACCGACTCGGATGAACCGATACAAGAGGAATACCCTGTCATACCAACTCACTCTCATTTGACGATGGCTTGGGTCGAGGGGGGGATACTCGGCGGCATCTGCTGGATCTATATTTTTGCGCTAACCGTCCGAAGCATTTTCCATCTCAGCTCTTTGCGTCCAAATCTGGCGCCCTTGTACTGTTATTTTCTAGTCGGCTTCTTGTGGGATATTCTCTACTCGCCCTTTGGCAGCGTGAATCGAATCTGGGGCGCTTACTTTATCCTGTTGAGCTACTTCATATTGAAAACTTCCGAGGAGCAGGCTCAGCTCGTCCGCCATGCGCGCGCTAAGCAGATATCCATCGGCCGAAATCTCCGGCCACGGCGGATCGCTCCCTCCTATCCCGGTACCAACCTCTTACCCGGGCGGCGGTGAATTATCCTGCACCAGAAATCCGGGAGTCGGAAAAGTTGGCTGCCAGTAGGCCAGGTTCTGTTCGATCACGTTGGCACTAATTCCGTTCACGCCATCCGTGTTGTAAATCACGTTCACCGACGGCACCACGTTATCTCGAATCATGAGACCCGAGAGCAGGCAACCAGGAAAGTCCTGAATGCCGATTCCCCAGATGTAATTGCCCTGGTCGTGAGCAATGAGATCTCCTGCGCCCAACGCGAGGGTATTGCGAAGCACATCGGTATTCATAACCGGGCCGTAGGCAGCCGGGCCGCCGTACGGACCAAACGCTGAAATCAGGATTCCCTGGCCTGAATTCGTCAACACGTTGTCTTCGATCACGCCTTCCAGCGCATCCCCTAAGACAATCGATCCACCCAGAGTGTTGGTGATGGTGTTGTGCGCGACCGTCATATTCAGCTCATACTGCGCAATAACCACGATGGACGTCGTGTCGGGCAGTACCTTCCACGGGCTTGCCAGCTGAATGGCGCGGCCACTATAGCTTTGCAGGAAGGAGTACTGACCCACACCTGTCCCGAAGACGATGGCCATCACTGCCGCTTGCGGGTCGGTCGTACCCATCCAGTTCCACGCCGGGTCAGCAGCCAACGTCACCGTGCTTGCGGTGCTCGAAGCGACGGGGCCCAGATAGGAACCACCGTCTCCGTCGTTGGTAATCACCTGCTGATCATTCGAACCCATATTCTGGAAGGTGTTGTAGCCGATATAGATGTCCCGCGAAAGCGCGGACGGCCCGTACTGGCTGTTGGCCCGGCTTACGCTCAGGCCGGAACCTCCTGAGGTTCCATTACCTCCCTGTCCAAGGGGATTCTGAGAATCAGTGAGGTTGTCTTCAAAAATCACGTTTTGGCTGTCCTGGATGCCGAGGCCGGTCCAATTATTGAGAACAAAGTGGTTGCCGGAAACGATGCCGCCGTCTCCATAAAAAATATCGAGATCCTGATTGGAGCCTGACAAGAAGACGGAGTTGTAGACCTGAATATCAGGGCCAGCGATGGCAAACATCGATTCCCTGCCGCCAGAGGCGTCAGCGCTGGACGCAAAGTTGACGTTGTTGAAGAACAGATGACCGGATGTGAGTGGATTTCCTGTTGTGGTTCCTGAGCTGAGAAGGAGACTAGGGTTGGCTGGCGCCTGTAACGATAGGTTGGCCATTCCGAAGTATTGAGGTATGTTGAACCACGCTGCCGGCGGTGAGCCTGGGGGCCGCCCAAGGAAGTTAGTCGCAGTCGAAGAAGCCCCGACAAGAACCTCAAAGGGGTGCGCAGTAACTCCCTCCGTGAGCAAAAAGTTGCCGGCAGGAATAGAGATGTATACGACAACCCCAGTCGAGCCTTTGATCGGGGCATACCAATCCAGGCATTGTTGAAGACGCTTGCTATTGTCGGTGACCCCATCGCCCACCAGGTTAGAGCAGGCGACCTTTTGAACCATCAGCGATGGCGGCGAATAAACCGTGACCTGAGCCGCCGGACTTGAGGTCACGCTCCAAGGGGAACTTCCCACCCAAACGCTGTATGTTCCGGGAGCAAGACTGCCGGGAACTGTAACCGTAGCAGAATTGCTGTCGAGTTTCGATGGCTTGAGGGAGTAGGCGACGCCGCTGGACGACTGCAGAACGACCTGGTTAGACGCAACAAAGTTCTTTCCAAAAAGTCTCAGGATCCCGCCTGGCTCGGCGCCGCAATCATAAACCTGGTGCTGGAGCGCTGTGCCTGGGTCGGTCACGGAAGGGACCCCAATCGCCCAGTTGAGCGAGGGAACATTGGCCAAACCGAGAATCGCCGGGGCCGAAGGATCTTCGATCTCATAGCCGTAGATCCCCGCAGGGAAACTCACAGGAACAATGAACGAGAGCCCGGTGGTGCTCTGCTGGGTGGTGGAGATGACTACCGTGCTACCACGAACCAAGGCCTGCCAATCAATGGTTCCGGGTGGAATGAAAGCGACTCGTGCAGTTTTGGTTGCATCCGTGAAAGCGCCCGCCAGCAAAATCGATTGCCCTGGCGCAGTTTCTCGAGATGTCCAAAAGACCGTATTTGAGGTGTAAATGGGCGCGCCGACAACGGGTGCGGTGTTGTCGACAACGGTATAGACCGGATCCGATCCTACGCCCCAATCACCATTTGAGATTCCCGTATTCGGATTGGCACATCCGGTGAGTGCCTGGACGGCGCCCGGAGCAGGGACTGTTAATCCTCCAGCTTCTCCCGGTGCCCCTGCGCCTTGGCCGCTTGCCGGTCCAGGAGTTGAGTTAAGAGAAAACCCACATCCCATGAGCAGAAGGAAGAACGCTGCAACTGCCAATATGCCGGCAGGGCCGCGCAGAGTGTGACAGGTTGCCTTTGCCCACCGGATGGCAACCGGCGGTCCTTGCCTGGCTGTTACTTTCATTGCACTGTGCCATCCCGACGCAGGATGCTTACCAGTGCGTTATCGACCACTGCGGTCGAAGTATGAGAGTGTTGCCGATTATTTGAGACTGGTAGGTTGGTGCAGTGACTTCGACCCCGTTACGCGCAGGGGCTCTTGCGAAAAGCCGAAGAACAGGCTTTCCCGGGTACAGTCACCCCGGCGCAAAAACTTCCAGCCGGAGAATTCGTCTCCTGCTAAGTTACTTTATGAAATTGCGATTCGGTGCGACTTCCCCTCAGCGGATAGCCTCATGCTCTCGCCGCTCGCGACGGACCCGGCCGGCCTGCGCGAGCACCAAAGCCAAGGGCAGACCTGCGTAAGCGCGACGGTGGCAATTGCGGCAGCGCACTGGATACTGGAACAGTAGTAACCGCTCCACGTCTTTCATGCGAAAGCGCGACAAACGGAAAGTGGAGGAAGAGCATTCGGGACAAGTCACTGGAATTCACCGGCTTCCATTACCAAAGGCTAAAGCGGTTTCAGCGCAGGCGAAACCGCACTATAATCGATCCGGTCCGTACTTAAGCCTACTCTAGCACGATTTGCAGGCGTGCTAAGGCCTTCTTCTGACCTCGCGCATCAGAGAAATTGGCGGCGTTCTATTAAGGATGAGGTGAACAATGGTTTGGGATGTCTCGTTCACATGCGACATTTGCGGTAGAAAAAAACTTGAATCCAACCACTGGTGGATGTTGACTCTGGGAGACGTCCCTTGCTTCGAGGAAGGGCAGCCGCGTCAGCGTTTTACGCTCATGCCGTGGAACAAAGCGGAGAGCGGCAATGCGGAGTTCTTCCACCTCTGCGGGCAGGGCTGCGCCATGCAGGCCATGGAACGCTTCATGAACCACGGCAGCATCGTCGCCGATAGCCTGCTGCACGGCGCTGCTGAGATCTCTGCTGGCTGAGCAGTCAAGGAAAACCACACCTCGCGACCTTTACCGGGCCAAGTAATTGCGAAACTGTTCTAACTCGGTCTAAAGCAAAGGAAGAGCGTGTCGCTCTACAGCTCGAAGAGCCCGGGTTTAGCCGCCGGGGTGGTGATGGGCCGCTCTCTGATCTGAATTTGCGCTTGCGGCTCGGGCCCGGAGAGCAATCCCAGAATCTCTCGCAATTCCTTGCGCACTTTGTGCAGCCGCGCTTCTGTCCGTTGCACGGTTTGTTGTTGTTGCGGCAAAGGGAGTTCCGGCTGACCGCCTCGCTTGCTCCGCGTCTCCGCCTGAATCGCCTGGCGAGCGCCGGCGATGGTGTAGCCCTCGTCATACAGCAGCCGCTTCACCCGCAACGCCATCTCTACATCGCGCCGCCGATAGAGCCGCTGTCCCGTGCCGCTCTTGTTCGGCTTGAGCTGGGTAAACTCACTTTCCCAAAAGCGCAGAACGTAGGGTGCAACCGAGCACAGGCGCGCTACCTCGCCGATGCGGAAGTAAAGCTTATCGGGGATCTCCGTTTTTTGCGGTGCGCGTTGCTGAGGAAGGTGAGTTGCCATGCTGGTTATCAGGCGGGTAACGTTACGCGGACCCACCTTTGCTGAGCAGAAGTATAGGCCAGCTCGCCTTCCCGTCGTAGTTTTTCTTGTGGATTAACGTGGATTTTTTACCGCTACACACCAACTCTGATACCTCCCCAACAAAGTTCATGCCGCATCGCCGTTCCGGGTGAAAAATGTTGACGAGAAATTTTCTAGAAGGTGGCCGTTTGCGGAATAAGATTTGCAACCGGCTCGCGCTCCCGGCTGCCAGTCGGTGCCGCGCGCAAGTACTGTGCAGGCCAACTGACGGTGTCTCCCAACTCTTTGGCTGCCTGCAGCGGCCAGTATGGTTCGCGCAACAACTCTCGTGCCAGCAGAACCAGATCCGCCTGACCGGTACGAAGAATGTGCTCCGCCTGAGCTGCGTCGGTGATCATGCCCACGGCGCCGGTGGGAATTTGCGCCTCCCGCCGAATGCGCTCCGCAAAAGGTGTCTGGTAACCCGGTCCAAGCGGCATCACCTGCTGCGGCGTCATCCCGCCGGAGGAGACGTCGATTAAATCAACCTGGTGCTCTTTCAGCACCTTGGCCAAGGCCACGGACTGATCGATGTCCCAACCACCCTCTGCCCAATCCGTGGCTGAGATTCTTACCAGCAGTGGCAGCTCCGCCGGCCACACGGCGCGCACTGCATCCACCACTTCCACCACCAAGCGGATACGATTGTCGAACAAGCCACCATATTCGTCGGTGCGCCGGTTACTTAAGGGCGAGAGAAATTCGTGCAGCAAGTAACCATGGGCCGCGTGTAGCTCGACCAGATCAAATCCCGCCTCCAGCGCCCGCTCGGCGGCCCGGGTGAATGCCCTGGTGATGGTTTGTATGCCGGCCAGATCCAGCGCGGTAGGCTGGGCAAAGTTTTCGGCAAAACGCACCGCGCTTGGAGCCATCACGTTTTTCCAGCCGCCTTCGCTCGGAGTCAAAGAACGCTGCTCTGGCGCCCAGGGACGAGTCATGTTGGCTTTGCGCCCGGCGTGGGCCAGTTGCACCGCAGCACGTGCACCCTGTCCATGCAGAAATTCGACGATCCGCTTCAGCCCCGCGATGTGGTCGTCCTTCCACAGTCCCAGGTCCTGCGGGGTAATGCGGCCCTCCGGCAGCACCGCGGCCGCTTCGGTCATAACCAGCCCCGCTCCGCCCACTGCCCGGCTTCCTAAATGGACCAGGTGCCAGTCACTGCTGAATCCATCTTCACTGGAGTATTGGCACATGGGCGAGACGAAAACGCGGTTGGAGAAAGTAACGCCGGCTAACTGAATCGGGGAGAACAAGCGCGATGAATGTGCAGACACAGGAACCCTCATTCCAATGGTAAGCGCCATCCCCGCGCCGCCGGGAAGACTCCCGGGCGCGGCTTTGCGCGCAGGCTTTTCAGATGCACTGGGAAACAGAAAGTTGCAGCATCAACCTGCCGTAAATTCACCAGACCTATGCATTCCTCTTTTTGTGGAACACGGAGGGGGCGCCTGGCGTACAACCGTAGGGGAGAACAATCATGAGAGAAACCGCGTTAGGACTCTCTTTGCTCGCAGTTGTCTTATCCGGCTGCAAGGTCCAGGTCGACAAGTCGAGCAACGGCGAGGGTGACAACGTGAAGATTGCTACCCCGTTTGGGGGCATCTCGGTCAACAAGGACCAGACCTCGGCGGCCGAACTTGGTCTCCCTGCATACCCCGGCGCGATGCTGGAGACGGGGGGCGACGGAAACCGGTCAGCCAAAGTCGACATGGGCTTTGGTTCCTGGAAGCTGCGCGTGAAAACGGCCCACTACTCCACCGCCGACAACCGGGACCAGGTGCTCAATTTTTACCGCAAGGCCTTGAGCGAATACGGCGGGGTGATCGAGTGCGCGGGGGATAAGCCGGTCGGTATGCCGGTCACTACCGGGGAAGGGCTGAGCTGCAACGACTCCAACCATTCCGATGAAGCTCACGGCTCTCCGCACGGTAACTTCCATTCCGGTGATCTGCAGTTGAAGGCCGGCTCTCCCCGCCATCAACACATAGTGGTCTTGCACGGCGGGAGCGACTCGGCGACCCACTTTAGCCTGATCGCGTTGGATCTTCCCCATGGCTTTGATAACGAGCAACAAGGTACCAACTGAGGGGGAGCGAAGACCCCGAACACTCGCCCGATTGCGCTCCGCTCGCCCCTGAGATAGCTTCAAGAGGAATGAACCCGATCTGCCATCGATGTGGCGCGACACTCAGCGCATCCGAGCTGTTCTGTCCCAACTGCGGCTCCCCGCAGCTCAAGTTTGCCCAGCAGGAAGAGGGCGACAGCGGATATCCCAGCGTCCGGCCCGCCGGCAAGCCGGCACGGGCCCAGGGAATCTCCTGGAGGGACGCCATCCTGGCTGCGCTTATCGTGGCCGTGCCTGCTGGACTGCTGAGTGCCGTTTCCGTGCTGTCCTGGGGCTGCTGTCTATGGGTGGTCGGGGGAGCGGTGCTGGCCATCGTCGTCTACCACCGCCGGGCTCCTGCATTTCTCCTGGAAACCCGCTCCGGCGTTCGCATCGGCGCCGTCGCCGGGCTCATTGCCGCTTACAGCTCCGTGATCGCCACCGCGATCTGGCGCGTCTTTTCCCGCTATGTTCTGCACCAGGGCAACGCCATCGATCAGTTCTACGATTCGGTCATTAAGCAATCGACGGCGCTGGTGCAAAGCAACCCGGAAGCCCAGGCCCAGTGGCACGCCTACGTCCAATTCCTGCTGTCACCGGATGGCAGGGCAGCTTACACGCTGATGAATGCCGCCACCACCTCGGTAGGCATTATTCTCTTCTCCGCCATTGGTGGAGCCCTCGGCGTCCGCCTGCTCGCTCCCCGCAAGGGACCTCTTAGCGACGGATAACACCACCGTAATGGCAAAAATGCTCCAACCCTCGTATCATCCGGCCAGAGCATTTATGAGCAAAGCAAAGGTCAGTGCAATGCCCGGGCTGCGGGAAAAGACCCGCATCATGTCGGCATCGGAAATCGAGCGCACGCTGATTCGGCTGGCGCACCAGATCATTGAGAAAAATAATGGCGGTCAAAACCTGGGGCTGGTCGGCATCAAGCGTCGCGGAGTGCCCCTGGCGGTCCGGTTAGGCCACCTCATTTCCGGTATCGAGAAGAAACCGGTCGATACTGGAGTTCTCGATATTAACTTCTACCGCGACGACCTTTCGACGCGCGACATTCGCCCCGTCGTCGTCCCCGGGGCCATCGGTTTCGATATCGCCGGCCGCGACATCATTCTCATCGACGATGTTCTCTACACCGGCCGAACCATACGGGCGGCGCTGGACGCGCTCTTTGACCATGGCCGGCCGCGGCGTGTGCAGCTGCTGGTGCTCATCGACCGCGGCCATCGCGAGCTGCCCATCGAGGCCACCTTCGTGGGCCGGCACGTGCAGACCACCGACCGTGAGATCGTCGAGGTCAAGCTGCAGGAGATTGACGGCGACGAACAGGTGATCCTCGTCGAACGCACAGATTAACCATCAGCCACCGCGGCAAGATGGCCCACAATGGCCGCAACCCGGCACAAGCCCGGCCCAAGCAGGATGACAGCAAAAAAAGCCAGACCGGAGCCACCTCGCGCCACCCGGATTTCCCGTACTCTGCGCTGGACACGGCCGTGTGTGCGGCTTTCATTAAGGACCCGGATTTCCTGCCCCGCTGCACTGGACGGCGCCGCGTGTGCGGCTTTCATTAAGGAAAGCCGCATGGAGCCCGCCAACGCCAACAATACCAACAGGAAATCCGGGAAAGCCGCATGAAGCTCGCCAACGCCAACCAGATTCACAGGAAATCCGGGGTCGCGCTTCCCAGCGCAGCTGCGCCCACCAGTTGTTCGCGGTCGTTGCTTTCCGTCACCTCGCTGGAGGTGGAAGATGTCTCCGCCATCCTGCGCCTGGCCAATCTGCTCGAAGCGGAAGAGCCTGCGGCTCGCGCCATGCGTCTGGCCCATCGTAGGGTCGCGCTCCTCTTTTACGAATCCAGCACCCGCACCCGAACCTCGTTCGAGCTGGCGGCCAAAGGCTTGGGGGCGGACACCGCGTTGATCAGCTCCCAATCCTCTTCCATCGAAAAGGGGGAATCGCTCAAAGACACCGGCATCACCCTGCGCGCGCTGGGGGCGGAGTGCATCATCCTGCGCCATCTTTCCTCCGGAGCGCCCTACCTTCTGGCGCAGGCCACCGGGCTGCCGGTGCTGAATGCCGGGGATGGCATGCATGAGCATCCCTCCCAGGCTTTGCTGGACCTGAGAACCATGCTCCTCACCCTGGAGCGGCCTCAGGACGCGCCCCCCGCCACTCTTCTTCAGGGAATCACCGTGACCATCGTCGGCGATATCCTCCATTCCCGGGTGGCTCGCTCCAATGCGCTCCTGCTGCCCCGGCTGGGCGCCCGTGTCCTCCTCTGTGGACCGCCCGCGCTGCTGCCCGACGTAGCCCGGGAACTAGGCCCCGGCATCGCCATCGAGCGCGACTTCGATCGCGCCCTGGAGCAAGCCGAGGTGGTGATGATGCTGCGCATCCAGAAGGAGCGGTTGACCGGCGTGCACATAGACCTCGATGAGTACATTGCCCGCTATCAGTTGCACCGGGAGCGGCTGCGTGCCAGCGGGCCGCGGGCGATTGTGATGCATCCCGGACCCATGATCCGCGGGCTTGAGATCACCAGCGACGTGGCCGACGGACCGCAGTCGGTGATTGAGAAGCAGGTTCGAAACGGCGTCGCCATCCGCATGGCGTTAATCCAGCGCGCCCTGGCGCCTGAGCAGCCACCTAAACCCGTGCGGCCGGCGGCAAAGCCTGCACTCAAGCGGTCCTCCAGGAAGAGAGGCGGCATTTGAGCGCGATCCTGATTCGCGGCGGCCACGTCGTCGATCCTTCCGCCGGGGTGGATGCGCGCCGCGACCTATTGCTGAAAGATGGCCGCGTCGCTGCCATTGAGCCTCCCGGCAAATTGGCTGCCGCTGCCAAGCAGGCAGACGCCGAGATCGTGGAGGCCGGGGACATGGTGGTTGCGCCGGGGTTGGTCGATATCCACGTTCATCTGCGCGAGCCGGGCCAGGGCCATAAGGAGACCATCGCCACCGGAACCGCGGCTGCGGCGGCGGGCGGATTTACCACCGTCTGCGCCATGCCAAATACCGTTCCCGTAAACGATTCGGTGGAGACCACGCGCTGGATGCAGAGTGCGGAGCGCAACCCCAGCGCCCGCGTCTTTCCCATTGCCGCCGCCACCCGCGGCAGCATGGGCGAAGCGCTGACCGAATACGGCTCGCTGAAAGCCGCGGGCGCGGTTGCCGTCAGCGACGACGGCAAGCCCATTCTCGGCGAAGCGATCATGCACCAGGCGTTGGCGGCTGCGGCGCGAGCCGGGCTGCCGGTGATCCAGCACGCCGAAGACACGCGCATGACCGCGGGGTGCACCATGAACGCCGGCGCTTTGGCTTTCCGGCTTGGCTTGCGCGGCATGCCCGTGGCGGCGGAGGCTGGTCTGGTAGAGCGCGATCTTCGCCTGCTGGCTGAGCTCAAGGGAGGTCGTGCCCACCTGCACATCGCCCACTTATCCACCGCCGCGGCACTGGATGCTGTGCGCCGCGCGCGGCGCAATGGGCTGCACGTCACTTGCGAAGTGGCCCCGCATCACTTTGTGCTGACCGAGAGCGCGGTGGGTGAGTACAACACCAATGCCAAGATGAATCCGCCCTTGCGCGCGGAATCCGATCGCCGCGCCATGCTGGAAGGGCTGCTCGACGGTTCCATCGATTGCATTGCTACCGATCACGCTCCCCATGCGACCCATGAAAAGGAGCAGGAGTTCGAGCGTGCTCCAAATGGCATCACCGGGCTGGAGTCAGCCTTGGGCTTGACGCTCGAACTGCTGCATCGCAAACATAAGGTCTCGCTCAGCCGCCTGATCACGTTGCTGAGTACCCAGCCCGCGAACCTCCTGAATCTGCGTGGCCGTGGGAGCCTGGTTGCGGGAGCCTTCGCCGACGTGGTCATCTTCGACCCCAAGGCGGAATGGATCTTTCGCGCGGCCGCGACCCGATCCAAGTCGAGCAACACTCCCTTTGACGGCTGGACGATGCTGGGCCGGGTACGCATGACCATCAGCGAAGGCCGGGTGGTCTACCGCGCCGACTGAACAGCCCGCGAAAACTCACCCTTCTGCCGTGGCAAACCATTGGACGTACCTCAGGGGCTAAAGCCCTCATCAGCCGCATTCTTAACCGCCCGACTAAAGTCGTGCCCTGACACAAAGCATGAGTTTTTCCGCAGCCTGTAAAGTGGTGCCCAATAGAAAATCCCCAGTTTGCTCTCGAATTTCTACAGTTTTTCTGGCATTGGGTGGGTCTCAATTCATCGGGTTGGAAGATTTGGCTGAATGGAGTGGGACGCTCTTGCTGAAGCTACATTGGCTTTGTGTCAGGGCACGACTTTAGAGCTTGCGGAAAAACTCCGGTTCTTGAAGGGTACGAGCTTCAGCTCGTACGTAAGTGTTTGCAAACAGGTCTGGCTTTAGCCACTGAGGGATGACTTTTTCTAGGTTCAGCGACTTTTTCCGCAGCCTCTTTAGTCGGGCCGTACACAACGCCACTGGTGAGGGCTTTAGCCCCTGTGGAGCTGCTTTCCCGCCCGTCAGGACGCCGCCCCGCGACCGAATGGATTCGTACTTCTCGTCTATTGCATAACAAATCGACGGGTGCCCCACATCTCGCTCGTTTTTCGCGAGATGTGGGATACCACGGCACTCGACCGACCGTCTCCTAGCCCCACGAATCACCCGGAGAGAGACGCACCCGCGAGCGGCTCAGCGGCGAGAGCAGAACCGCTCCGGTCCCCACGCCCAGCAGCAGCCCCAACAAAAACCGCGGCAGCGGTAAATTGCCATGCCAATGAAGGCTTGCCGTGGCGACATCGAGCAGATTGAGCACCATCGCGATCGCCAGCAATCGCCTGGCGGGAACCTTGCCCATGCCCAGCAGAGTAGCGAGCGCGGCCCCGCAATAGACGCCCAGACAGCGCACGCAGACCGCGATGGGCGAACCATCGACCATAAAGCTTCGCCCCGGATCCTGGTGGCACAGTCGGGAGAAGAAACTGCGGATGAGCAATGCGATAAGGGGGTGGCTGGGGGCCAGGAGCGGCGCCGCCAGCGGGGTCAAGGCCAGAGCGAAGATGGCGAACGAAAGCTTTAATTTCAACAAGTTATCGCCTGGTGGTTCCTATCCACCCCCAATTCTAACCGCAACTGCCTGCGCCGCCTTCCACCAAAGTGGTGCATCGCCGATTGCCCGTTCGAGGTACCTTGGCCCTTGAGGCGCCACCATGAATGCTTCCCCCAACCGCTGGCGAGCCCTTGCCACGTTCACCATTCTGGCCTCCGTTTTGTCAGGATGCACCAACAAAACAAGCTCCGTTCCCGCCGCGCAGACGCCGCCCAGTGCCGTAGGCGCCAACCAGGCCAACGCAGCCAATACTGCCCCTGGAAACCCCGCGAACGCAGCCAATGCCGCGCCGGCCGCACCGGCCCCGCCTCCCGCCCCGCAACCGGCGCTGGTCCTTCCCCGCGGCACCCGGTTGGAGGTGCGTCTGAACCAGACCATTAACGTCAAGCATGTTGCATCGGGTGACCGGTTCACCGGGACCCTGGCCGAGCCAGTGGTCGAAGGCAACACCGTTGCCGTGCCCTCCGGTTCCGCGGCCAGCGGGGAAATCCTGTTGGCCCACAAGCGTGGAAAGTTCAAAGGAAAGTCGGTGCTGGCGCTGACCCTGACCCGATTGGACGTCAACGGCACGACCTATCGCATCGATACCAGCAGTCTGGCCCGGACCAAGAAAGGCAAGGGCAAGCGGAGTGCAGCCTTCATCGGCGGTGGTGCCGGCATGGGCATGCTGATTGGAGGGATCGCGACCGGAGGAGTAGGCCTGCTCGTCGGCGGTTTAGCTGGAGGCGGCGCCGGAGCCCTGGGCGCAGCTTTTACCGGGAACGGCGATCTATCGATTCCAGCCGAGTCGGTGGTCGTTTTCCGGCTGCAGGATGCACTCACTCTGGCCCCCGAGACCCAGGTGAGCCAGGTAAGCCCACCGCAGTAGCCAACCGGTTTGACATCGCCTCGCGAGCAAGCCATGTTTGATCCATGGAGACCCTCCTCTCCGCCTTCCTGATTGGCTGTGTTTGCGGCCTTCGCTCCATGACCGCTCCTGCCGTAGTGGCCTGGGGAGCTCACCTGGGTTGGCTGCATCTCCGAGCTTCACTGCTCGCCTTCTTCACCAACCAGATCTCCCTGGTGATTTTCTCCCTATTTGCCATCGGCGAGCTGATCGCCGACAAGCTGCCCTTCATCCCTGCCCGGACCCAAGCCGGGCCCCTCGCCGTCCGGGTCATCTTTGGCGCGATGTGCGGTGCAGCCTTGTGTATTTCCGCTGCCGTATCGCCGCTGCTTGGCGCGCTGCTGGGAGCAGTGGGCGGGGTCGCCGGTGCCTTCGCCGGTTACAATTACCGCCGCAGGCTGGCGGCGATGGCCCCCGATCTGGTGCTGGCCCTGCTCGAAGATCTGGTTGCCGTCGGCGGCGGTCTCTTCCTCGTCTCCCGCTGACACAAAAGCTTCAAAGCCAACTCGGATTCAATGCATCAAAGTCCTTGCTTTGCATCCCATTTGAGGTAATTACATGAGCACACAAGTTGCGGAAGCCTTTGACGCCATCGTCATCGGTTCGGGACAGGGCGGCAATCCGCTGGCCGGGGCACTGGCCGCCGTGGGAAAGAAGACCGCGATGATCGAGCGCCAGGATGTGGGCGGCACTTGTATCAATCGCGGTTGCACGCCCACTAAAACCATGGTGGCCAGCGCCCGTGCGGCCTACCTGGCGCGCCGGGGCGCCGATTACGGCGTCCATGTCGGCCCCGTTACCGTCGACATGGGTCGTGTGCGGGAGAGAAAGCGCGCCATCGTCCGCAGCTGGCGCGAGGGCGGCGAGAAGCGTTTGGAGAAAGCGCATGTAGAGCTGATTCGCGGCGAAGCTTCCTTCACCGCTCCCGGGCAAATTCAAGTCGCACTTCACGGCGGTGGGGAGCGGCAGCTGACCGCGGCTCAATTCTTTATCAATACCGGCACGCACAACGGTACGCCGGCGATTGAAGGTCTCAAGACCGTTCCCTATCTCGACAATGAAAGCATCATGGAGCTCGACTTTGTGCCCGAGCACCTGGTGATCCTGGGCGGCGGTTATATCGGGGTGGAATTCAGCCAGATGTTTCGCCGCTTCGGCAGTAAAGTAACGGTGATCCAGGCGGGGCCCCAACTTCTGCGGGAAGAAGACCGGGAGGTGGCCGAAGAGGTGGTCAAGATCCTGCGCCAGGATGACATCGAAATCCTGTTGAATGCGCACACGCAGAGAGTCGCGCGAGCCAATGGAGTTCTAAGTTTGACGGTCGCCATCGAGGGCAAGGCACAGACGATTGAAGGAACCGATCTGCTGGTGGCCACTGGCCGCGTGCCCAACACCGAGGCACTCAAGCCTGCTGCGGCTGGCATCGAGGTCGACCAGCATGGTTTTATCCGGTCGAACGACCGGCTGGAGACTTCAGCTCCTGGCGTCTATGTCCTCGGGGACGTAAAGGGTGGGCCTCAGTTCACGCACATTTCATACGATGATTTCCGGATTCTCAAAACCAACCTGCTCGACGGGGGGAACCGCACGGTACGCGACCGGCCGGTTCCTTACGCCGTCTTTATGGATCCGCAGCTGGGGCGGGTCGGGATGACGGAGAGCGAAGCGAAAAAGAGCGGGCGCAAATTCCGCGTAGCCAGAATGCCGATGACCTCGGTGGCTCGGGCCTTGGAAGTAGACGAAACCCGCGGCCTCATGAAGGTGATCGTCGATGCCGAAACAGAGCAAATACTAGGCGCCACGGTGTTGGGCATCGAGGGTGGCGAGGTGATGGCCGTCCTGCAAATGGCGATGATGGGCAATGTGAAATACAGCGTCCTCCGCGACGGTGTATTTGCTCACCCTACCTTGGCCGAGTCACTCAACAACCTCTTCTTCCACTTCGACGATGGCAAGTAGCCGGGCTCGATGGTCCTTATTCTGAAACCGCAACAAATCTTGGGGTGCCCCATTCAAGCCGTCCGTTGGCTTGAGTGGGTAACCGCAGCTGTCCACGGAGATGTTTTTCTCGACCTAGTGGAACCCACGAATCTCAACCAGGTCCGGGCACCCATTCGCCCTACGCTACTGTCGCAAATCGACGACCGTGGCGCCGGCCCCGCCTTCGCTGGGGCTGGCCTCGGCGACCAGAGCCACGTGCGGATGCCGCTCCAGCATCGCCCGCAATGCTTTGCGTAAAACCCCCATACCCATGCCGTGCACGATGCGGACCCGCGGCAGCCCGGCCAGGAAGGCGTGGTCCAGATACTGCTCCACCTCGCCGGTGGCTTCCTCCACCGTGCGCCCGATGACGTTGAGCTCGGAACGGACCGTCTCCTCCGGATGGGCGATGGAAACCGTGACCCCGCGCCCGCGTGCTGCTTCGAGCGGGCTCACCGGCCGGGGTTCGCGGGCAGGCAATGACTTCGGCGATATCCTCCCGCGCCACGCGCATTTTCATCGGCCCGATGGCTACTTCGAAGGCGTTCCCGTCCACCTGCCGCTGCACCACGCCGGTCTTGCCCAGCGACTTCAGCTTCACCGTGTCTCCAACGGAGACGTGCCGCACCAGGTGGGGCTGCGCGTTACTGTCTCCCCGGTCGGCTCCGCTGTGCTGGGCCACCACGACGGAGTTGAATTGCTCGCTGAACTCCCGCCGCAACTTCGCCATCCGCCGCTCGGCTTCCTTGGAGAGCTTTTGCTGCGCTGCCCGGTCGTCAATGGCGCGCACCGTCTCGCGCATCTGGTAGGTGAAGTCTTTCAGCAACGATTGCAGTTGCGATTCCAGGTCCCGCACCTTGGCCCGCCACTCCTTGAGCCCCTCGCTTTCCAGGCGGCTCTTCTCTCGCGCCACCTCTTGCTCGCGGCGTCGCAACTCCTCGCGCTCCCGGGCCACGGCGTCGAGCTGGCTGTGCAGCTGGTCCAGGAAGTGGGCAATATCCTGCGTCTGGGTGTTCTGTTGGGCACGGGCATCTTCGATGATCTTGGAGTGGAGGCCCAGCCGCTGAGCGATATTGATGCCCGCCGAAGCGCCCGGAACACCCAGCCGCAGCTCAAAAGTCGGCGCCAATGTCTGCTCGTCAAAGCCCACCGACGCATTGAGCACGCCGGGCCTCTTGGCGGCATAGAGCTTGAGCGCGGTGTGGTGGGTGGAGATCAGGCACCAGGCGCGGCGCTCGAGAAAATACCCTGCGATCGCCACTGCCAGGGCCGCTCCTTCTTCCGGGTCGGTCGCCGAGCCCAGCTCATCGAGCAGCACCAGGGAGGAGGAGTCCGCCAGCTGCGAGATGCGCTGCAGGTGAGTGATGTGAGCGGAGAAGGTAGAGAGGTTCTGCTCGATCGACTGGGCATCGCCGATGTCGGCCAGAAACGCGTTGCAGAGGGGGAAAACCGCCTCCGCGGCGGGCACCGGGATCCCCGCCTGGGCCATCATGGCCAGCAACCCGGTGGTCTTGAGCGCGACCGACTTGCCGCCGGTATTCGGACCGCTGATGATGAGCTGGCGCTGGCCGTCATTCAGCGCCAGGGTCAGCGGTACCACGCTAGCCTGCTGGCTGCGCAAGCGCTTTTCGAGCAATGGGTGGCGGGCCTGCTTCAGCTCCAGCAGCGGCTCGCCAGGGCCGGCGAAGCGCGGGCGGATGCAATCAAACTCGGCCGCAAAACGTGCCCGCGCCTGCAGCCCATCGAGCTGCGCCAGTATCGCTGCGCCCTGGGCGATGGCGTGACCTTGCAGTCCGATCTCCGCGGTCATGGCCAGGAAAATACGCCTGGTCTCGGCCTGTTCGTCTTCGATCAACCGCACCAGCTCGTTGTTTTGCTCGATCGTTTCCAGCGGCTCCAGGTACACGGTCTGGCCGCTCGAACTGGCGCCATGCACCACTCCCGGAATGCGCCGCTTGTGCTCCGACTTGACGGGAATAACAAAACGCTCCCCGCGTATGGTGATCAAGTCTTCCTGCGTGCTGCCGCCTTCCGAGAGACGGCGCAAGGTGCTGCGCAGGCTCTCTTCGATCACCCGTTGCTGGCGCTCGATCTCCCGCCGCACGCGGCGCAGCTCCGGAGAAGCATCGTCGCTGAGCGAGCCATCGGGATTCAGCCGCGAACGCAGAGAACGTGCCAGCTGGGCCAGCTGCGCGCCTGGCGGAAGCTGGCTCAGCGCCTGCAGTCCAGGCAGCTGTGCGGCGACCGCTTCGGGAGGGCGCTCGACCAGGGCTTGCCAGGTGGTGATGTTATCCACCAGAAAGAGCAGGTCGCGCATCTCTTCCGGCTCGAGCAAAGCTCCCTGGATGCGCGCCTTATCGGTCAGCCGGGTGGGATCGAACAAACCGCCCAGGGCGGGCGAAACCCCTTGCCCCAGCAGCAGCCGCATCTCGCTGACCAAGCCGTGCTGTTGCTCAATCCAGGAAGCATCCCGCGACGGCTTCATCGCCATCAGCCACTCGCGGGTCACTCTGGAATGGACGAAGCTCGCCAAAAGCTCGAGCAGGCGGCTCCACTCGAGCGCCTCACAGCTGCATTCCTCCACCATCGCCGGCACAGGATCTAATAGGCTCACTTGACCATGCTAGTTCATCGCTTGGCATCTGATTTCCGTCGATTGTGCGCAACGCGCTGTCGCCCTCCCCTCGACCGATCGACCGGCCAAGCAAGCATTCTCCGGGTCCCTTCGCCAGCGTATACTTCACCAACTCGCAAGGTGAGGGCTGCAATTGCCTGAAAACGGAAAAGCCTCAGTGATGGAGATGACTGGTGAGTTTTTGCGGGAGGCTGCCGTCCTTGTATTGGTATTCGTTCCGTTAGAACTAATAAGCCAGGGCATCAGATGCCAGCCCGTTGGTATTTTGGCATCGTAGGGTTTAGCCTATTCTTACTACTTGGCGGCATTTTCCTAGAAAGGATTAGGCCATGATTAGCGTGACAACTGCTTTGATCGGCCTCGCCATGTACTTCTCGGCCCTATTCGCCTTCGGCTTGCTTTGGAGAGGGCGGGAGGCTTCTCAGAAGCTCACAAAAGAGAAGGCGCTCCGCGAGCAGCAATTCTTGTCTCAATCCGCTCGAACCGGCGAGTATGCCCACCCAGGTTGATAGGCGGGCGGAAGCGCATAGCTGCAGCAATTACCTCTCCCCACCCCTTAGAATTAATCCATGGAATTCCCTGTCACCCGTTTGCGGCGCTTACGGCGCACCGAAGCGATGCGCTCGCTGGTCCGCGAAGTTCATCTCCAGCCCGGGGCATTGATTTATCCCCTCTTCATCTGTCCTGGCGAAGGTGTCCGGCGCGAAGTCACCTCCATGCCCGGGGTCTACAACCTCTCCATCGACGAGGCGATGAAGGAAGTAGAAGAGGCGGCGCAGCTAGGTCTGGCCGGGCTTCTCCTCTTCGGGCTTCCCGCCGTGAAGGACGAGGAAGGGAGCGGCGCATGGGCCGAAGATGGAATTGTGCAGCAGGCCCTCCATGCCTTCCGGCCGGCGGCGAAGAAGCTGCTCCTGGTGGCCGATGTTTGTCTCTGCGAATACACCTCCCATGGGCACTGCGGGATCGTCAGCAAAAACGGCGATGCCTACGAAGTGGAGAACGACTCCAGCCTGAGCCTGATTGCCCGCACCGCGGTTTCGCTAGCTAAGGCTGGTGCGGATATCGTGGCCCCTTCCGACATGATGGATGGAAGGGTAGGCGCTATTCGCGACCATCTCGACGATGCCGGCCTGGAGCAGATACCGATTCTCTCCTACGCCGCCAAGGTCGCCTCTGCCTTCTACGGCCCATTTCGTGAGGCAGCTGACTCGGCGCCGCAATTCGGCGACCGGCGCACCTACCAGATGGATGGCGCCAACCTGCGCGAGGCCATGCGGGAGATCGACCAGGACATTGCCGAAGGTGCGGACATGATCCTGATGAAGCCGGCTATGCCCTATCTAGATGTAATTCGCGCCGCGCGCGACCGCCTCGACGTGCCCATCGGGGCCTACCAGGTCTCCGGCGAATACGCCATGCTGCAGGCCGCCTTCGCCAAAGGCTGGCTGGATCGGGAGCGCGCCATCATGGAATCGCTCATTTCCATTCGCCGCGCCGGCGCCGATTTCACCGTAACCTATTTCGCCAAAGAAGCCGCACGCCTGCTCGGGTGAACCCGGAAGATTTGTCATCTCGACTAGAGTGGTCGATGGGCCTGCGATGCAGCCAAGGCCGCCAAGTTCCACGGGAAATGCGGGGAAGCGCAGTGGAGGGTCCTGCTTTTTCTCTTCACATCCCACATAGCAGATTTGCAGGGTGGCGGTTACCCTAAACTTTGTCATCCCGAGCGAAGCCGAGGGACCTGCTGTGCGCCTTTCCCGACCTAAGATCTCTTGTGGAAATGTTTTTCGACCGAGCGTAGCGGAGTGGAGAAATCTGCGGTTTCCTTTGGGATGCGCCGGCTCAGGACACACTTTCGCCGTCGGGCTTCCCTAATGCAGCGACAGCCGCCTCCAACCGTCGAGTGAACCCTTGCGGCTCTTCCCCGGCTGCCATCGTCAACGCAGCCCCCATCCGAACCGTCACCGTACCGCGTCTCGGCCATCTCTCTCCCTTGAGCCGCTTCAAACCCTCCACCAGAATAGGCAGCACCGGCACTTCCGATTCCTCTGCCAGCAAGCCGATGCCCGGCTCGAACGGCTGCAACCGTCCGTCGTCTGAACGCCGGCCCTCGGGAAAAATCAGCACGTGGTAGCCATGGTTCAACGCCTCCCCGGCGTGGGCAAAGCTCTGCCGTAAACCGGCGCCGCGGGGGAGTGGAAAGACATTGAAGAGCGCCGTGACCAGCCAGTAAGCAAAAGGAGTGAGGGCCGCGACGATGCGGTGGCGTTGGGCCTTGCCCCGGCGCCAGCCGGTGAGCACCTCGCCCGACATGGCCACCGCCACATGGTCACGATCCGCCGCCCGCAGGGCATAAAGAATCACCGGAACATCGAAGGCAGTGAGATGGTTGGCGATGAGCAGCGAAGGCTGCGCAAGCGCGACCCGTGGTCCGATGCGAGGCGCGAGCACCAGCCATATCAAGGGGCGGGCGACCAGTTCCAGAAATCCAATACGCACCAGGCGAACCACCGGCCACCAGGGCCAACGGGGAAAGACCACCCCCAGTCTCTGGCTGGGACGAGTGGGAGACGCTTCACTCGATGATCTAGGAAGTCCCTCGGGAGCCACCCCAGGTTGATAGCGCTCGAGAAGGCCACGCAGATCCCCAACCGTCCTCACCTGTTCCCAGACAGCATCATCGAGCTCAATCCCAAAGCGAGTCTCAAGGGTCGACTGCAGTTGCACCATGGCCAGGCTGTCCAGGTGCAGATCCTCGATGAGACGATCGCTGGACGTGATTTCCCGGTTGGCCGCTCCGAGTGGACGCAGCACCGTCAGCAGCGGATCGGAGGGATCCTCCACCGCAGCGTCGCCGCCCGCCAGCGACTGCTGCCGCCCAGCTCTGCACCACCCGGCGCAGGACCTTGCCGGTCGAGGTGCGGGGAAACTCCGCCTGGGGCCAGCGCAGCCAGTAGCGAATCTGCTGGAAGGGCGCAAGCTCGCCATTGGCGGCATCCACGGCTCGCTTCAGCTGCTCGTCGCCCTGGTCTGGGCCGGCAATGAGGACCGCGGCGGGTGTGGGGCCGGCAGCCGAATCGTAGGCGACGATCAGGGCATCCCGCAACCCAGGCTGCCGGTGCAGCACCGCCTCCAGATCCTGGGGATGGATGTTCAATCCGGCGGAGGTCACGATGACGTCGCTCTTGCGCCCGGCGAAGACCAGCTCGCCTGTGTCATTGCGTGTCGCCAAATCGCCGGTGGCCAGCCAGTCCTCCGCGCGCGGCTGCAAGCGCCCGTTACGCCATTCCTGGGCAGCGATCGAGCCCCCACGCACCAGGATCTCGCCATCGGCTCCGATCTTCACCTCCCGCCCGGGGAGTGGTTTGCCGATGCTGCCGCGGGCAATCTTGAAGGGGTGATTCAACGTCACCAGCGCCGTGGTCTCGGTCATCCCGTAGCCCTGGATCAGGGCAAAGCCGGCTGTGGTCCAGAAGCTCTCCAGGTCAGCCGGCAAGGCCGCCCCTCCCGAGACGAAGGCCCAGAATTTAAAGCCCAGGCGGCGATGCACGGCGCGGAAGCGCCACCACCGTTTGCCAACGGACTCGCCCCGGGCTGCGGCCATACTTTGCGCAAGCGCAGGAAACTCCGCCTCCATGTAGGCCCGCAGCAGATCGAGCACCCGGGGAACGGCAGCCAGCACCGAGATGCGTTCCTCGCGCATAAGCGTCGCCAGCCGCGGCGCCTGCAGCCGGTCTTCGTAATGCACCTCCGCCGCCAGCAACGGCGGCACCCACAGGCCCATGAACTGGCCAAAGACGTGACTCAGGGGCAGCGTGTGCAGAATGCGCAGGGGATGAAAGAAGCGCTCGTAGCGCAGATACTTGCCGATCTCCTGCTCCAGGGGATCGAGCGAGGCCAGCACATTCCCCTGGGTGTGGACGATCCCCTTAGGCTCGGCGGTGGTGCCGGAAGTGAAGATGATCTGCAGCGGCGTATCCCGCGAAAGCCCTGGCAGGGGAAGATAATCCGGGGCCGGCAGAGACGAGGAGAAACCGGCAAAGCCCAGCGTGGGGATGCCCGAATGGAGTTGCTGCAACAGCGCCAGGTCGCCCACCAGGAGCCGGGGCTCGACCTCGGCCACCACCCGCCGGGCGAACTCCAGGCTGCCGGCGGCATCGAGCGGAACCGCAACGATTCCCCGCAAGATGCATCCAAAGAAAGCCGCCATCCACTCCACGGAGTTGTTGCCCCAAAGCAAAACGCGGTCTCCGGGCTTGAGACCTGCCTGATCGTAGGCATGGGCGCAGCGCGCGCTCAGTTCGCCCAGTTGGGCGTAAGTGGAGGAGAAGCGGCGATTCCCGCGGTAGGTGACGACCGCGATCTGCTCTCCATAGCGGCGGAAGTCGGCGACGAGCGTAGCCAGGTGCGGTCGCACCCGTTCAGTGTGGCACAAGACGGCAGCTTGGCGCGGAGAGCCAGACCAGAGAGCCAGACCGTCGCGTAAAATAAGAGTTTTGGCTTGGAACCACTGCCCGCGGTCTGAATCCGCGGGCCAACGTAGTCATCGAGGGAGCTTGCTGTGGCAGAAACAACGTACGACATAGTCATTATCGGCGGCGGTCCCGGCGGATATACCGCCGCCATCCGCGCCGGGCAGTATGGGCTGAAGGTCGCCCTCATCGAGCGGGAGAAAAAGCTGGGAGGCACCTGCCTGAACGTGGGCTGCATTCCCACCAAGTCCCTGCTCTTCGACGCCGAGGTCTATGACCACCTCAAGAACGCCACCGCGCACGGCATCGAAGGCGTGGGCACGGTCACTCTCAACTGGAAGACCATTCTGGATCGCAAAAACGGGATCATCACCAAGCACGTGAAGGGTCTCGACTTCCTGATGCGCAAGAACAAGGTCACCGTCATCGAGGGCTATGGCAAGCTCACCGGCCCGGCGAAAGATGGAATCCACTCCATCGCCGTCGAAGCGGCCAATGGGGAGAAGAAGGTTGTCCAGGCGAAGAACGTGATCATCGCCACCGGCTCCGACGCGCGCATGTTGCCCGGCGTGGAATCGGACGCGAACCGGATCCTGACCAACATAGAGATCCTCGCCCTGCCCCAGATACCCAAGTCCATGGTGGTGATCGGCGCCGGCGCCGTGGGGGTTGAGTTCGGCTCCATCTTCAAGAGCTTTGGCAGCGAGGTCACCATCGTCGAGTACCTGCCGCGCATGGTCCCCAACGAAGATGAGGACGTCAGCAAGGAACTCTCCCGGGTCTTTCGCAAGCGAGGCATCGACACCTTCACCGGGGCCAAAGTGGAAAAAGTTGAGAAGACCAAGGACGGGGTGAAAGTGACCTTCACCGGCTCCGATGGCAAGCAGGTAACGAAGGAAGCGGAGACGGTGCTGGTGGCCGTCGGCCGCGCACCCCGCACCGCCAATCTCGGCCTTGAGGGTACCAAGGTAGAGGTGGAGCGTGGCTTCATCCGCGTCGACGAGTGGATGCAGACCGGGGAACCCGGCATCTTCGCCATCGGCGACATAGTGGCGGGGCTGCCGCAGTTGGCCCACGTGGCCGCGATGGCGGGCATGGTGGTTGCGGCCAAGGTGGCCGGCAAGCGGGCCCGGCCGGTGCGCCGCGACCGCATCCCTGCCTGCACCTACTGCGAGCCGCAAATCGGTAGCGTGGGCTTGACCGAGGCGCAAGCCAAAGCTGCGGGCCACCAGGTGAAGGTGGGCAAATTTCCCTTCTCCGCCAACTCCAAGGCGTCCATCGTCGGCTCCCACGAGGGCTTCGTGAAGGTGGTCGCCGACGCCAAGCACGGAGAGTTGCTAGGCGTGCACATCATCGGGCCGCAGGCCACGGAGATGATTGCCGAATCGGTGGTGGCTCTGGAACTGGAAGCGACCATCGAAGAGCTGATGTTCACCATCCACGCTCACCCAACCCTGGCGGAGGCCATGCTGGACGGCTTTGGCAGCGTGGAAAACATGGCCATCAATGTTTGAGCCGGCTCTTCTCTGACATGGTCGTCTCCCTGCTCCATCTTGGCCGCCTGGATTACGCTAAGGCGCTGGCTCTGCAGGAGCAGCTCTGCGCATTGCGCCAGCAGGAGCGGATCGGCGATGTGCTTCTGCTGGTCGAACACCCCCCGGTGCTCACCCTGGGCAGGAATGCCCACCGGGAGCACGTCGTGGCCAGCGATGAGTTGTTGGCCCGTCGCGGCATCTCCTTGTTTGAGACCAACCGCGGAGGCGACGTCACCTACCATGGCCCGGGCCAGCTGGTGGGCTATCCCATTCTCCATCTGCGCGGCTTTACCCCGCCGCTGGGCATTGTCGAGTACCTCCGCAGGCTGGAAGAGGTCCTCATTCGCGCCTGTGCGGACTACGGCGTGCTTACCCAGCGCGCGCCCGGGCGCGCCGGCGTCTGGACCATCCCCGGGGGTACTGTCGCGGAGAAAAAGATTGCCGCTCTGGGCGTCCACGTTGCCCGCGGGGTCACCACCCATGGCTTCGCCCTGAATGTGACCACCGATCTTGACGACTTCGCATTGATTGTTCCCTGTGGGATCCGCGACCGCGGCGTCACCAGCATCGAAGCTGAAGTGGATCCATCGCCTTCGTTCCAGCAGGTAGCCCACTCGATATCCCGGCACTTCGGCCGGGTCTTCGGGCGACAGGTGGTCTGGGTCGAAAGCCTTGACGATCTGGTCCCCGGCGGCCTGCCGCTCGCCCGGATTTCCAGTACGCGGGCCTAACTGGATTTCCTGTGGAGCTTGGTCGCGTTGGCGGACCTCATGCGCCTTTCCTTAAGAGAAAGGCGCACACGCGGTGCATCAACGCCACCACACTTCACCGGAAGTCCGGGATCCGTGACCACGCAGTAAGCGTTGTATTGCCTTAGAATGAAGAGTTCGCGTCAGGCCTGAAGGCCTGCGGCTCATTGCGAAAGGGAGTCCATGCCGACCGATGTAATCATGCCCCAGATGGGCGAGTCGATTTTTGAAGGCACCATCACGAAATGGTTGAAGAAGCCCGGGGATACGGTGCAGCGGGACGAGCCTCTTTTTGAGATCTCCACCGACAAGGTGGATGCCGAGATACCCTCTCCTGCCAGCGGAGTGCTCAGCGAAGTCAAAATCGCGGAGGGCAACACGGTCCAGATCAATACCGTGGTGGGCGTGATCTCCGACGCGGACGGTCAGGCCGCGGCCCCCGCAGCCAAAGAACCGCCTAGCGTGTCCTCCTCCCCTGCCCCGGCGGTCTCATCTGCTCCGGCGGCCTCCCCTGCGCCTGCAGCTACCCCCGCACCGGCGGCGCCATCAGCTCCCGCAGCCCCGGCCGGAACCGCCGCGCCGGCCCTCACCGACGTGATCATGCCCCAGATGGGCGAATCGATTTTTGAAGGCACCATCACCAAGTGGCTGAAAAAGCCGGGCGATGCCGTGCAACAGGATGAGCCCCTCTTCGAGATCTCCACCGACAAGGTGGATGCCGAAATTCCTTCCCCGGCGGCGGGCGTGCTCTCAGAAATCAAAGTGCAGGCCGGCACCACGGTCCAGATCAACACCGTAGTCGCGGCCATCAGTGTTGGTGGTATGGCTGGTGCTACTGCTGCTCCCGCACCCAGCGCGCAACCAGCACCTGCGGCCGCCGCGCCGACAATTACCGAAGCAGACGGCGAAAGCAGCGAGAGCAGTGAGACCGAAACCGGGGAACGGGTTCGCTCTTCGCCCCTGGTGCGCAAAATTGCCAAAGAAAACAACCTGGACCTCAGCAAAGTTCCTGGTACTGGCTCAGCGGGCAGGATTACCAAGGAAGACATTCTCGGCTACCTGGCCAAAGGTGGCGCAGCCGCCCCGGCGGCCAAACCCGCCCCACCAAGACCAGCGGCTCCTCCGGCCCCAGTGCCGGCATCCGCACCCGCGGCGGCCAAGCCCCCGGCTCCCGCGCCTGCTCCGGTGGTCACGGCTGGCGACGAGCTGGTGCCCCTGACGCGCATGCGCGGCATCATTGCCCAGCGCATGGTCGATTCCAAGCGCACCAGCGCCCATGTGCACACGGTCTTCAAGATCGACATGAGCCGCATCGTGCGCATCCGCGAGAAAGAGAAATCCAAGTACGAGCAGCGCAACGGCGTCAAGCTCACCTACATGCCGTTTATCTCCCGCGCCGTCATCGCCACCTTGCGCAAGATGCCCATCGTGAACGCTTCGATGGAGGGAGACGCCATTCGTTACCACAAAAACATCAATCTGGGCATTGCCGTCGCTCTGGATTGGGGGCTGATAGTGCCCGTCATCCGCCAGGCGGAGGACAAGAGTTTCCTGGGCATCGCGCGGGCCATCGTCGATCTGGCGGAAAGGGCCCGGGCCAAGAAGCTGAAGCCGGAAGAGGTTGCTTCTGGCACCTTCACGATTACGAATCCAGGAATCTTCGGCGAGCAATTCGGAACTCCCGTTATCAACCAGCCGGAATCGGCAATTTTGGGTGTAGGCGGCCTCTTTAAAGAACCCACCGTAGTTACCGATGAGAACGGCTCCGATTCGATCGCGATCCGGAGCATCATCCGTCTCACCCTGGGCTTCGATCACCGCATCATCGACGGAGCCGACGCAGGCAGATTCATGGCGGAGCTGAAGAAATATCTGGAAAACTGGAACGAGGACATAGGCTAAACCACAGGTTTCATCGCGATGAGGAGGGGTGTCCTAGTTCCCTCACAAGGACGGGCGCCACACCCCCGGACCCGGCTTCCTGCACCCGAAACGAACGTTGGGTGCCCCATTTGCCCCGATTTCCTGCGGAGGCTTGTGGCGTTGAGACACTCCATGCGCCTTTCCTTAATGAAAGGCGCACACGCGGACCTTTCTAGCACAGCGTGGCAGGAAATCGGGTCAAGCCCTGTTTTGGGCTTGAGTGGGACACGCGGCACTCAACGTCCCAGTCTCCGGTTTGTCATTTGGAGCTTAAAGCCGGCTCTTAGCCTCCATCACCCGCGCCACAGCCTCTTCCGCCGTGTCCGCGGTCGCGGACAAGTGCCCCATCTTTCTTCCCGCCCGCGCAGTGTGCTTCTCATACAAGTGCAAACTAACCTCGGGAACCGCCAGCGCCTGTGCGAAGTGAGGTTCTCCCTGGAGTCCGTTCTTCAGCCAAAGATCCCCCAGCAGGTTAGCAATCGCCGCCGGCCGCATAATCCTCACATCTCCCAGGGGCAGGTCGCACACCGCGCGCACCGCCTGCTCGAACTGGCTGGTAACGCAGCAGCGCTGGCTGGCGTGGTAGCTGTTGTGCGGCCGCGGCGCCAGTTCATTGACGTAGAGGCCATTCCCGGAGGTAACAAACATCTCCACCGCCAGCAGGCCCTCCAGCTTGAGCTGGCACGCCATGGTGGTGGCAATCTCCTGCGCCTGTTTCTCCAGCGCAGCCGGCATGGAGGAGGGAAGCGCGCTCCACACCAGGATCTGGTGTTCGTGATGATTGGTTGCGGCCGGGTAGGTGACCACCTCACCGCTCGGATTTCGCGCCACCATGACCGAGATCTCGGAGGCGAGATCCAGCCCCTGCTCGGCCACGCAGGGCTCCTCCCCCAGCGCTCGCCAGGCATCCCCCACCCGCTCCACTTGCGCCCCGTCCAGCTTCACCTGGCCCCGGCCATCGTAACCGCCGTGGGCCCGCTTGAGATAAATCCGCGGCCCCAGTTCCGCGACCGCTTGCCGCAGATCCTCTTCCGAATAAATGACCCGATAAGCTCCCACTGGGTAGCCTTGGTCCCGCAACCAATTTTTTTGCCGGATCCGGTCCTGCACCATGGCCAGGATTTCCTTGCCCGGGCGCACTGGAGCATGCCGCCCCGCAGCTTCCAGCGAAGCAATGGAAATCTGCTCGATCTCCAGCGTGATCACGTCACACCCGCGAGCCAGGTCGGCGGCCGCGCGGGCGTCGTCCCAGGACCCCACAAAGCAGGCATCCACCACAAAACGCGCCGGGCAGGAAGGATCGGGATCCATCACCTGGACCCGGTAGCCCATCGACCGCGCCGCCATGGCCGTCATGCGGCCCAATTGACCACCCCCCAGAATGCCGATGGTCGAGCCCTGAGCGATCGCGCTCAAGACGGCAACTCCGTCTCCAGCACTTCCTGGCTGCGCGCCTGGCGCCAGGCCCGCAGCCGATTACCAAGCTCCGCATCCTGGCCAGCCAGGATGGCGATCGCCAGCAACGCAGCATTGGCGGCGCCCGGCTTGCCAATGGCCAGCGTAGCCACTGGAACCCCCTTAGGCATCTGGACAATGGAGAGCAGGGAATCGATGCCCTGCAGGCAGGTGGACGGCACGGGCACCGCCAGCACCGGCAGGATCGTCTTGGCGGCGATCATTCCCGGCAGATGCGCCGCACCGCCGGCGGCGGCAATGATGATTTTCAGTCCCCGGGACTCCGCCTGCTCGGCATATTGAAAAAGCCAGTCGGGGGTGCGGTGCGCAGAAACGATCCGCGCTTCGTGGGGGATGGCGAATTCCCGCAGCAGGTCAATGCAAGGAAGAAGCACCTCGTAATCGCTCTTGCTTCCCATGACCACGCCAACAGTGGGAGAGGCGTTCATGTGGTTCGATTATCCCATCCCTATCCTGCGCTACACTTTCAGCTCAACGCGCGCCGTCTCGGCGACCTCCGCAAGCTGGGCGGTGGTCAGCACCCGGATCTCGTATTGCTCCATGGTCTCCCTCGCATAGTCGTAGCGCATGCTCCGTTCCTCATCGGGTTCGTTTTCGCCTTCCGGCCAGCCGATCGACTCGATGATCGCGGTCAACTCGAGTTCTGTTTTGTCGACTCGCTCCACCCCGGCCATGAGTCCCGGGGCGGCGAAGGCCAGCAGCTTCGCCTCATCCACCCCGGTCTCCAGCGAGATCGCCTGGAACATCTTCATCTTGCTGTTGCGATAGCCGCAGTCGATGCGTAAGGGATCGCCTGGGCGGGTGTAGTTGGCGGCGGCGATGTGTTTACGCATCAGCGCCCACACCCCGGAAGCCTCGAAATGCGTGCGCATGGCCGCGACCAGCGCTGCGCGGCCCCCGCGGCGCTGCTTCCGTTCCCGCCGCGGGCTATCGACATAGAGGCGCATCAGATCCTCCAGGCCGGTGAGAAAGCTCTCCACCAGGTACGCCTTGCTTTCGGTGATCTGCACTCCATTGGAAAGCGACCCTTCGAGCAGGGCCACGATGGGCTTGGGATGGTCGGCGGGTTGGGACCGCAACCGCTGTCCGATTTCAATCTCCAGTGCCTCGAGCATCTGCGTGTCCGCATCCGGATCGAGACAGAGGACCCGGGCCCAGTCCCGGGTAAAGCGCAGCACACTTTGCTCTCCCGCCGAGGCGCGCAGCAACACGCCGATATTGACGAACTCGTTTTTTATCGGATCCGGCACATAACGGATGAGTTGAAACTCGCATTGTTTTCGCTCCGCCATGTCCCCCCTCCTGTCGAAATGTTTCCTAGGGCAATTTTCTCCGGACCCTTCACCCCAAGCCTCCACTATCTTGCACCCACATCCCTGTCCCCAACTCTCCCCCGGCCCCCTCTTCCCCCTCCCCTCCCCAATTCGGAAACGGCCGCCTCCCCGATTCCCTGAACGCCCCAATCAACTCCCGGACTCGTGCCCGGCGCGCCAGCAACCGCTCCAGCAGGACTTCCAGGGCGCTCAGATCGCCCCCGTACCATTCCGGCGGAATGGTCTCCGCGATCGCCCACGCGGTCTCCGGGGCCAGGTTCTCGATGCGGCCGAGCCAGGGTTCGAAGCTCTGCCAGCCGGTGACGCCGCGATAGACGGTGTTCTCCGCAAAGACCCCGCCCAGGCTGGCATCGACAAACTTCCAGTCCCCGGCATGAAAGCAGTATCCCTGGTCGATAAACGTAGCGTGGTAGTGCCGTTCCCGGCGGCTCTTCTGAAAGACCGCTTGTCTGCCGTTGATGTTGCAGGTCCATTTATCCAGCGCCAGGATACCCGCGAACTCACTCAGATTGCGCACCTCGAGCAGCTGCTCCTCAGGCAGATAGTCGACCACCTGCCCGGGCATCAGGCCCCCCACCCAGCGCGAGGCGAAGTGGAGCCCCGCAAGGCATGGCCGCGTACCCCCGCGAAACTCCATATGCAGTTCGGGGGTGTTGCGAATCAGCCAGTCTGTCACCTCGATCACCTCTGAGTGGGGCACCGAGAGGCCGATCGCGGCCCCCAGCCGGGTGGCCAGCAGCTCATTGGCCAACACTCGGACGTGTTGGGGATTGTTGCGGAATTTGACCACGTAAAGGTGATTGTCAGAGGCCAGCATCAGGTGGCTCTGGGCTCCGCCCCGCATGCGTCGAATCTGCTGCACCGCGATCACTGTCACGGAGATCCCCTTTGCCCGCCACTGGCTGCAAGTAGCAGCATACTCGACCGCCCGCTTCTGGTAGCATCGCCACGGAGGAAGCACATGGAACAGGCTGTAACGACCCCGAATGGCTCGCGCCGCAATGAAGATATCGCTTTGGATTTGTTGAAGTTTGTCGCTGCGTCGGCGGGGCTGGGGAGGGGCACGGCGCCGGCCGCGGGCTTTGTCGCCGCCACCGGTACTAAACCCGAGGAACAAGTGAACCAGTTACTCACCCTCTACTCGAAATGCCTCGGCGCTGTCCAAGGGAAGTGACCCCGGGAAGCCGCCGGTGGTGTTTCGCACTTCAAAAGGTGCAACGAAACCCCATAATCACAGGTGCCGATGAGAGGTGAAGCTGCTCTCAGCGTGGCCGTCTTCGGCGCCGGGGCTTTTGGCCGCAATCATCTACGCGTCTATCGCCAGCTGGAGCAATCCGGTTTCGGGGTGCGATTGGCCGCAGTTGCGGACACGGACCCGGTCGCAGCCGAGGCGCTGCGCCAGCAGGGGGACCTCGCCGTCTTTTCCTCCCCCGAAGCCTGCCTGGAGGCCTGTCGCGCGGGCCAACTCCACCTGGACGCGGTCTCCATCTGCGTACCCACATCCGCCCATTATTTCGTGGCCACCCAGGCGTTGGTCCAGGGGCTCGATGTACTGCTGGAGAAGCCCATCGCGGTGACCCTGGCTGAGGCCGATGCTCTGGTTGGGCAAGCCGCAGCGAGCCGGCGGATCCTGCAGGTCGGCCTTCTGGAGCGCTTCAACCCCGCGGTCACCGCGGCTGAGCCGTTGGTCAATGGGCCGATGTTTTTCGAAGCCCACCGCCTCAGCGTCTTCCACCGCCGCGCCCTGGACGTGGACGTAGTGCTGGACCTGATGATCCACGACCTGGACATCGTGCTCAGCTTCGTGCGCTCCCCGGTAAGCCAGCTGCATGCCGTGGGCCTGAGGATTTTGTCGCCCAAGGTCGACATCGCCAACGTTCGCCTGGAGTTCGCTTCCGGCTGTGTGGCCAACTTTACCGCCAGCCGCGTGAGCACGGAAACGGTGCGCAAGCTGCGCTTCTTCCAGCCCCACCAGTACCTGTCGATCGACTATGCCCGCCAGGATCTGCTCATCATCAACCTGGCGCCCGATGCTTCACCGGCAAAGTCCGCTGCGGGCCAAGGTCAAGGCCCAATGGCAGCACTCGTTCCCAGCAAGCCGCCGATCCAAGGCGGGGAGCCCCTGCTGCTGGAGATCCAGTCGTTTTTGGATTCGGTTCGGACCCGTAGGCCGCCGCGGGTGACTCCAAAGCAGGCGCGCGATGTGCTGGCCTTGGCGCTCGAGATCAACCAGGCGATTCACGCCCACTCCGTTCGCGCCGGCCTGCTCTAACGCATTTTTGCTAATACTGTGGTTCGGTGGGATCAGTGATGTGCGGCCATTCTTTGGCGGAATGGCCGCGTCGGGTTCAGTTTCCTGGTCTACACCATTAGCAAAACTGCTCTAACATTGGGGCCTACTGCAGCTTCTGCACCTTGTAGCCCTCAGGCACCTTCAATTCAAACTGGTCGTCAGCCAGCGGCAGATTCAAGGTGAGCTTCTCCACCGTGAGCGTGATGCGGAGTTCGTCCAGCAATCGACTAATCGTGATGGTGCCGGGGAATTGGGTTCCGTTGAAATCCTGATATGGCCCGTAAACCACCTGGGTCTCCAAATCGCCGGCAGCGTTGTAAATGTCCTGCCCGGTGGGCAGCAGGTTAATCCGGTTGAAGTGGATGACGCGCAGCGGCGTGCCCAGTTGAGGTAATCCGGGCGATGTGCTTCGCTCCCCCGGTTTCAGTACCGTGAGATCGTACTGCGGCTGCTCGATCAGCTGCTTGGTTTTCGGCTCTAACGTGGTCTGGCTGGAGTTGGTGAGAGAAACGATCGAATCCGCGGTGACGCTCCGGATCAGGATCGAATTTAGGAATATGTCCGGGCGCAGATTTTCCATCGGGTTAGCGGCGGGCGTGTTCACGGAGTTGCTCCCTTGGATGGCGCGACTCTTGGGAGGGATGAGCATGGTGAAGGTCTTGCCGTCGCTGGCCAAATCAAACGCGCGCAGTCGCACCACCGGCAGATATCCCAGAACCCGCAGCATCTGCGGTTTGCGCATGCGGATGTAGCCGTGAATCGAGGTGTAGTCGGTCTCCTGGCCTTTGTGGGCGCCTCCCACAGAGGCGGCAAAATCCACGGTTGCGCTCAGCGAGGTCACCTGGTCGTAACGGAGATTGACCGCCTCTACCAACTGCATTGCGTCGGCGTCCAGGGCCACGCCAGCCAGTTTGGGCTTCTGTAGGCTGCGGGTGTGGCTCAGGCATCCGGTCAAGACCGGTACCAGCAGCGCCAAGAACTTCAACCAGTCTCTCCGCATTCATTCAACTCAGGAAATGCGAGTATAGAGCAATCGCCAAGTCAGGGCGTGGCGGCCAGGCGTGTGCCGGGATCTCTTCAATGGGTCCCCTGGGCATCTTTGAGCCCCCGGCGGTACGCGTTTACATTGCGCTCATGCTCTTCCAGCGTGGTGGCAAACCGGGAGTGGCCCGAGCCGCTAGCATCAGCGACAAAATAGAGGAACTTGCTGTCAGCAGGGTGCATCGCCGCCTGCAACGAGGCGATTCCCGGGCTGCAGATCGGCCCCGGCGGCAGGCCGGAATGACGGTAGGTGTTGTAGGCCGAGTCCCGTTTCAGGTCGGACTGGTAAATCGCTCCCCGGTATTGCTTCTCCAGCAGGGCAGCGTAGATCACCGTAGGGTCGGTCATCAACGGCATGTCCTGGGCCAAGCGGTTCGTGAGCACACTCGCCACCAGGGGCCGATCTTCCGCCACCGGGGTCTCTTTCTCCACCAGCGATGCCAGGGTCACGATCCGGTGATAGTCGCCCCCGAGGCCGATCGAGGCGCTGCTCTGGCGGAAGCGCCTGACCATCGCGGCCAGCAACTGGCTGGGTGGCTGGTGGCGCTGAAAGCGGTAGGTATCGGGGAAGAGGTAGCCTTCCAGGTTTTTGGCCCCCGGGTCGAGATCCGTAATCAGAGTCACGTCCTGGTTGGCGGCGGCCAGAAAGCTCTCTTTCGATCCCAGTTGCGCATCCTGGACGGCTTGGGCGATGTCGAAAAGGTTGAAGCCTTCGGGAATGGTCACCGTCTGGGTGTACACATCGCCGCGCACCAGGCGGTTATAAACCACCGCCAGCGTCGCTGGCTGGTCGAAACGGTATTCTCCCGCTTTCAGTGTCCCTCCGCGCACCACATGCCAAAGATCGAAGGCGTAGCGGCTGCGGACAATTCCGTGCTCCGCGAGCAACGCCCCGATGGCCCTGGAACCCATGCCCGGAACCACCTCGACAAACGTCTCCGTCGGCGGGCCGGCGGGCAACATCAGTTCGCGGGCGCCGAGCGAGACCGCAAGCAGGGTCAGGAGCAGAAAAAAAACGATCAGAAGACGTCGCACAAGGGAACCTTGGTGGATTGGATTCTCCTCTAGGATTTTATGATGCGATTCCTGCTGCCCGGATTTCCTGTACGCGGGCCTAGGAAACGGCCACGTGTGCGGCTTTCATTGAGGAAAGCCGCATGAACTTCGCCATCGCCACCAAGCCCAACAGGAAATCCGGGTTGCCACTTCTGGCGGTAACCTGTGTTGAGGGAAATCGGTGAGGCAGCCAATCGGGCAACCGCAGCAAGAGACGCGCATCGAGAGCCGTGTGCCGGGCCGCGTCTTAGGTCTGGACGTGGGAGACCGCCGCATTGGGGTGGCCGTCTCCGATGAGCTGGGGCTCACTGCGCAACCCGTGCTCACCCTGGTGCGCAAGAACCGGCGCCAGGACCTCGGTTCCCTGGCCAGGCTGGTGCGCAAGTATGGTTGTGCCCATGTGGTGGTGGGCAACCCGCTGTACATGTCGGGCGACGTCAGTCCGCAGGCGCTCAAGGCGCAGGCCGTGGCCCAGGACCTTCAGCTCCAGACCGGCGCCACGATCACGCTCTGGGACGAACGGCTCTCGACCACCGAGGCGCATCGTCACCTGGACGCCGCCGGCCGCCAGCCGGGAAATCGCCGCGCGGTGATCGATCAGGTAGCCGCGGTGCTCATTCTGCAGAGCTTCCTGGATTCCCGGCGATGACTCCCGGCGATGATCCCGCCACCTTGGCGAGGCCGGGAAAAGACGTCCGCGAGCCATGCGCGAGCCGGAACGGCGGCCAAAGTCCGTCGTATAATCGTGTTTTCACCTGGTTGCTCGAAGCTCTTCCGGGCCCCTCGGCCACGCTGGGATCAATTGCCAAATGCCAGAACACATAAAGAAAAAACTGGAAGAACAAATACGCGAGCTGGAGCACGAGCTCACCCACGACCTGCCGATCGAGATCAAGAAGGCTGCTTCGCTGGGCGATCTGAGCGAGAACGCCGAGTATCACATGGCGAAGCAGCGCCAGGTCTTCGTCAACGCCCGGCTGGGTCAGCTCAAGAAGCGTATGGGGGAACTCTCCCTGGTCAACCTGACCAATATTCCCAAGGACAGGATTGCGTTTGGCTCCACGGTCGTGGTCTTCGACATCACCAAAAACGAAGAGATCACCTACAAGCTGGTCACCAGCGAAGAATCCGACGTGAACCAGGGCCTGATCTCCACCACCTCGCCGATTGGCCGGGGACTGGTGGGCAAGCAGGTCGGAGACATCGCCGCCATTGTGACCCCGAACGGCAAGCGGGAGCTGGAGATTCTCAAGCTGACCACCATTCACGACGAGGCGCCATGACCTCGACAGGGATGTCGACATGACATGGACTAGCGCCTTCGGCAAAGGCTGCGGCGTCATCCTCCAGTACATCGTCGATGGGCTGGCGCTCACCCGCATCTCGCCCAATGTGCTCACCTTCCTGGGCCTGTTGATCAACACCGTCGCGGCCATTCTCTTCGGCCTGGCCAACGAGCACAATTACGTCCGCATGTTCCTCTACGCCGGGCTGGTCATCATCGGGGCCGGTATCTTCGACATGGTGGATGGCCGGGTGGCGCGCCAGACGGACCAGGTCACCGTCTTCGGGGCCTTCTTCGATTCCGTCATCGATCGTTACAGCGACGTCGTCCTGTTCTTCGGCCTGCTGGTGTTTTATGCCCGCGGGAATCGATTTTTTTACGTCGTTCTGGCCGCGTTCGTGATGGTTACGTCGCTCATGGTCAGCTACACCCGGGCCCGCGCCGAAGCGCTGATCGGCTCCTGCAAGGTAGGCTTCATGGAGCGGCCGGAACGCGTGGTTCTGATTATCCTGGGGGCGCTCTTCAATCGCTGGGGGGTGATGGCCCCGGTCCTCTGGGTGCTGGCCGTGTTGTCTACGGTTACCGTCATCCACCGCATCAGCTATACCTATCAACGAACGAAGACTTCCCCCGCCAAGGTCAGCAGCCAGACCCAGAGCGCCACCACGCGCCGCGCGCAGCAGCACCCCCGACCTGGGTCCAGACCTTCGTCCCGCGCCCCGCGCCTGATCATGATGACCGCAGCCCCCTACGGCGGACGCCTCGTGCTGCTGGTCCACGGCGGCGCCTGGGACATTCCCGATGATCAACTCGAAGCGCATCGCCGCGGCGTGATGCGCGCCGCCAAGGCGGGCTACGCCCTGTTGCGAGAGGGAGGCACTTCGCTGGACGCGGTCGAGGCTGCGGTCACCCTGCTCGAAGACGACGAGACCTTCGATGCCGGCCGGGGCAGCTTTCTTAACCGCGATGGCCGGGTACAGCTGGATGCGCTGCTGATGGACGGCGCAACCCTGCGCGTCGGTGCGGTGGCTTGCGTGGAAAGGCTAAGAAATCCGATCCAGGCGGCCCGACTGGTGCTGGAACGGAGCCCGCACGTTTATTTCGTCGGCCGGGGCGCGGAAGAGTTCGCTCGTGAGCAAGGCATCACCCTGATCGAGAACGAGGAGCTGGTGCTGGACCGCGAACGCCTGCGCCTGGCCGAGGCCCAGGCACGGGAGCAGGCAGGCATTCCAGACCAGACCTTTGCCGGTACGCAACCCCCCGCGGATTCGCATGACACGGTAGGCGCGGTCGCACTCGACGCCGACGGCAATCTGGCCGCCGCTACTTCCACCGGGGGTACGCTCAATAAGACGCCCGGCCGGGTGGGCGACTCGTCTGTCATCGGTTGCGGCGGCTACGCTGACAATCGCAGCGCGGCTGCCTCGCTCACCGGATGGGGCGAACCCATCATGAAGCTGGTCCTGGGCAAGTGGGCCGTCGACCGGGTACCGCAATTGGGGCCGGAACAGGCCGCCCAGGACGCCATCACCTACCTCTATGCCCGTCTCCAGGGCCATGGCGGCATGATCCTGCTCGGCCCGGATGGCCGCTTCGGAATCGCCCACAATACACCGCGCATGGCTTGGGCTGTTTGCGACCGGAAGGGTGTCCGCGCGGGCACCAGCCTGAGCGAACTTTAGAGCAGTTTCGCAATTACTGTGGCCTGATAAAGATGGCGAGGAGTGGTTTTCTTTGAGAGAAAACCACGAAAAGGCCTATCGCTTCGGTCTACACCAATTGCGAAACTGCTATAGCTACTCGAGTGGAGCATGTTTCCATGAACCCCAAGCTCATCCTCGCGTCCGCCTCGCCACGCCGCCGGGAGCTGCTGGCCCAGGCGGGCTACCATTTCGAGGTCCAGCCATCCTCCGTGCCCGAGTCGCGCCAGCCGGGAGAGGACGCCATCCGCTTCGCCACCAGGCTCGCCCGGGAAAAGGCCGAGGAAGTCTTTGCCCGGCGCGCCGCCGCATCCGGGACGGTAGAGCCGGCAATGGTTCTGGGCGCTGATACGGTCGTAGTCTGCGATGGGGAGGTAATGGGCAAGCCGGCTGACGCCGCGGATGCCTCCCGGATGCTTCTCCTGCTCTCCGGGCGCACCCACCACGTCGTCACCGGGGTTGCGGTGGTCTGGGGTGCGAGCTCGCCGCCGGCGGTCGAGGTAGCCGCGGAGCTGACCCAGGTCACCATGCGCACACTCTCGCCTGAGGAAGTCTCCGCTTACGTCGCCAGCGGTGAGCCCATGGACAAGGCCGGCGCTTATGCCATCCAGGGTTACGCGGGGCGGTGGATTCCAAGAATCAGCGGCTGCTACTTCAACGTAGTCGGGCTGCCTTTAGCCCTGGTCGCCAGCCTGCTCGAAGCAGCTGAGCAGCGCATGGCGAGTCAGCTCAGCCCAGCAAAAGATTTGTCCCTACGCTGACCGGAGGAATGCGCGAGTTTTCCCGCGAGTCGCCACTGGCACCAAATTTTTAGATCAGGGCACGACTTTACAGCCTGCGGAAGACCTCAGGTTTTGAGTTAGGGCACGCCTTTACAGGCTGCAGACGACGCCACAGATGAGGGCTTTAGCCCCTGAGGGATTTCTTTCCTCCCTTGGGGCGCAGCAACTCCGTGGAGCACAGGACGAAAATGGCAAGCAGGGTGAGATCAAGCGCAGCCAACATGTGAGTCCCCTTTTCCGGCCTATTCCAGGGAAAGGCCGCCGATCATCGCTGCAAGCAGTGCCGTTCTGGGAACGAGCGCATCGAGCAGAATAGATTCACGGTCGGCATGTGCGCCCTCGCCCACCGCTCCCATTCCGTCCAGCGTCGGAATTCCCAGGGCCGAGGTAAAATTCCCGTCCGAACCCCCGCCCGTTGCTGCTTCCTGTAGTTCAAAACCCAGTCCCGCGGCCATTGTTGCTGCGCGGCGAAAAAGAGCAACCGTCCCCGGAGTTCGTTCCATCGGCGGCCGGTTCAGGCCCCCCGTCACCTCCAGCGTGCAGCGGCGATCCACAGCGCGCAGCGAGCGGAAACGGCGATCCATGCGCGGCCCGTCGACAGCCTTGGCAATCCGGACGTCAAACTCCGCCCACGCTTCGGCGGCCACCACGTTCGACCGCGTGCCGCCGCCAATCACACCCGCGTTGACGGTGATGCCCCGGGCCGGATCGGTAAAGGCGCTGGCGCGCTCGATCTGGCGCCCAAGTTCCACCACTGCACTGTGTCCCTGGCTGAAATCCACGCCGCTGTGGGCGGCGATGCCGTGCACCTGCAAGCGGTAGTTGGCTACCCCTTTTCTGGCCGTCTTGTAGGCCCCGGCCAACCCCTGGGCGGGCTCGAGAACAAAGACCGCGTCGCATTTCCTGGCCAGTTGCTCGGTCAGAGCTCGAGAAGATTCGCTGCCTGTCTCCTCGTCGCTATTGAGCAACAAGATGACCGGCCTGGCCAGGCCGCCTTCGGCCAACAGCCGCAGCGCGGTAAGCGCCATCACCACCCCTGCCTTCATGTCCAGTACACCTGGACCCCAGGCCCGGCCCCCGCGCACCCGGAAGGGCATCTTATTGAGCGTGCCCAGCGGCCAGACGGTGTCCAGGTGGCCGAGCAGCATCAGGGGAGTTCCCCGCGCCGGCCCAAAGCGGCCGATCAACAGGTCCCCGGCTATCCTCTGTCGATTGCGCCTGCTCTTGCCACCAGCGTCCTGGACCCACTTCTCCAGCAAGGCCACGCAGCGGTTGACCGCCGCCCGGTCTTCGGTGGGGGATTCGACTTGAACCAGCTCGGCGATCATTTCCAGCATCTCTGGACGTCGCTTGGCCACGGCGCGCGTCAGCTCACGGTAAGTTTGCATGCCCTCTCTTCTTCCCTCTAACACGGTCGTGGTAGGTCCTCCTGACCCGATCAGTTTGTGGCGTTTTTGACACGGTAAACCTTTTTTCATCCTATGTAGTCTATGGTTTTGCGACTATTTGCAAACCAGGAAGACTCATTGGTCGAATTAGAGCATTTAGAAAAGACCATCGCATCGGTGATCGAATTCTCAGGAATCGGTCTCCACAGCGGGGCGCCGGTGAACATGCGATTATTGCCCGCGCCGGCTGGTTCCGGCGTGGTCTTCCGTCGCACTGACCTGGACAACTACGAGATTGCGGCGACCGGCAGAAATGTCGCCAAGGTCAGCTACGCCACCAGCATCATGCGCCAGGGTGTGCTCATCTCCACCACCGAGCATCTTCTTTCCGCCCTGATCGGCGTGGGCGTCGACAATGTCATCATCGAGCTGGACAATCTGGAGTTGCCCATCCTCGATGGGAGCGCCGCGCCCTACGTGGAAGCTTTTGCCCAGGTGGGCATCAGGAACCAACGGCGCCGGCGGCAGTATCTGCGCATATTGAAGAGTGTGGAAGTCCGGGAGAATGGCAAGTTCATCGCCGTCTATCCCGGCGAAGGCTACAGCATCACCTACGACATCCATTTCCCCCATCCGATTGGCCGCCAGGCGTTCACCGTCGACTTGGCCGCTGGATCCTACGGCGCCGAGATTGCCGCGGCGCGTACCTTCGGATTTCGCGAAGATGAGAAGATGCTGCGCGACATGGGCCTGATCCGCGGCGCGTCGGAAGAGAACGCGATTATTCTTTGCGGAGGCGCGGTACAAAATGGACCGCTTCGCTTTGACGACGAGTTCGTCCGCCATAAAGTGCTCGACCTGATCGGTGATCTGGCTCTGGTCGGCCATCGCATCCTCGGGCGGGTGGTGGCCCAGCGGGCCGGACACGCCATGCACACCGCCCTGGTCTCCCGCCTGCTGCGCGATCGATCCGCTTGGGAGCTGGTCCAATTTCCCGCTCCGCGGCGCGCCATGGTCGCTGTCCCCGCACCCCGCTTAGCCACCGCGTAATTGATTCAACTAATATTCCGCCAGAATTGTGGGCGCCGCCACCGGAGCAATTTCCGCTTCGCGCGACGCGTGCACCCGCTCACCCAGCGCATACTTCAGCTCCGCAATGCCTGCCCCGCTCACCGCCGAGATTGCAAAGAAGGGCAGCTTGCGCCGTTTGGCCATGGCGCGCAGTTTCTTGAGCTTCTCCGGGTTGGCCACGTCGACCTTGGACGCCACCACCAGCATCGGCTTTTCGTCCAGGCCATGGCCGAAGCTCTTCAGTTCGTCCATGATGACCCGGAAATCTTCCACCGGGTCGGGGCGGCCGCTGGCATCGGAAACATCCACCAGGTGTACCAGCACGCGGGTGCGCTCGATATGGCGCAGGAACTGCATTCCCAGTCCGGCCCCCAGGTGGGCGCCCTCGATGAGACCAGGGATGTCGGCCACCACGAAGCTGTTTTCATGCGGCGGATCTCCCACCGAGACCACCCCCAGGTTGGGCTCCAGGGTGGTGAAGGGATAGTCGGCAATCTTGGGCTTGGCGGCGGAGATCCGGGAGATCAGTGTCGACTTGCCGGCGTTGGGATATCCCACCAGTCCCACGTCGGCCAGCAGCTTCAACTCCAGCCGGTAGGCGCGTTCTTCCCCTTCGCGGCCGGCTTCCGATTCCCGCGGGGCCTGGTGAACGGCCGTCGCGAAATGCTGGTTTCCTCGTCCCCCTCGTCCGCCCTTGGCGGCGATGATGCGCTCATCGGGGCGGGAGAAATCATGCACCACCGCGCCGGTCTCGTCGTCGTACAGGACGGTGCCGACCGGCACTTTCAAAATCACATCCTCGCCTTCCTTGCCGCTGCAGTTGGAGCCCTCGCCGTGGCGTCCGCGCTGCGCCTTATGTTCGGGATTGAAGCGGAAGTGAACCAGGGTGTTGTGCCGCTCGCTCGATTCCATGATGACGTCGCCGCCGCGTCCGCCATCGCCACCGGAGGGACCCCCGCGGGGAACAAACTTCTCCCGCCGGAAGGCCACGCAGCCATTGCCGCCGTCCCCTGCCTTCACCCGAATTCGAGCCTCATCGATGAACATAGCGCCCTTCGTCCAGTGTAGCCTCTTTAATTCTTTCCCTTCCACAACCGACGGGTGCCCCACATCTCGCTCGTTTTTCGCGAGATGTGGGATACCACGAACCTCAACGTGTTTCTCAATGGCCCTGACGACCTCGAGGGAAGGACCCAGGTTGAACCTACTCCACCACACCCGAGGCACCCGCGCGCCAATCGCGCACAGCACCTCCCACGGTATGGTCTCCGTGAGGTCCGCGAGATCCCACGCGTCGATCGATTGACCGCCCTGGCTCCCGATCAGCACCACCTCATCGCCGATGGCCACCCCAGGAATGCCGGTCACGTCCACCATGGTTTGATCCATCGAGACCCGTCCAGCGATGGGCGCCTCCTGGCCTCGGACCAGAACATGCCCCCGGTTGGAAAGCAAGCGATTGAGCCCGTCGGCATAGCCGACCGGAAGCAGTGCGATCCGTGTCTCCCCGTCGGCGGTGAAAGTATGGCCATAACCAGCCGTCTCCCCGCGACGCAGAGTCCGCAACGAGGTCACCTGGGTCTTCCAGGCGAGCACCGGCGCAAATCCTGGATCTTCGCCATCCCATGAGAGCCCGTCCAGCGTGAGACGGTCGAGGTAGCCGTAGAGGGCAAGGCCGGGGCGCAACATCAGCCGCGTCCCCGTGCCCGATGCCATCTCGATCAGAGCCTGCCGGTCGGATCCGGCGACGATGCTCGACGAGTTGCCGGCATGCAACCACTGCGGCCGCAGCCCCTGGGCAACGATGAAATTCCAGCGCCGCACCCAAACTAGCCAACTGGGGATTGGGCCGATGCGAAGACATCGTTTCCGGAGCGCAGAAATGCGTCAACACTCCTTCCAGTCGCAGGCAGGAGCCGGCATGAAAACGCCGCAACACCGCAGCCGCTTCCGCGGAAACATCAGTTCCCACGACGCGCACACCCTGCCGAGACATGCCAGTGTCGATCTCCAGGTGAACCGCGAGGCTCGCGGCCGGAAGTCGCCGCGCCGCCGCCGCTGTCTCCAGCAGGTCAAGCTGCCAAGGCTCCCAAACCACCGGGGTAAGCCCCTGGTCAATCACCGTCTCTGCTTCCCCGGGAAAGATTCCAGACATCAGCAGAATGCGCGGTTGAGGGCAGACGGCGCGCACTGCCGCGCCCTCCTCGGCTCCGGTCACCCCCAACCATTGCGCTCCGGCGCCGGCCAGCAATGGGGCGCAGGCCAGTACGTCATGGCCGTAGGCATTGGCCTTGACCACCGGCATCACATCAGCTTCGGAGCCCGCCGCAAGGCGCAGCTTCTCATAGTTGGCCAGCAGCCGGTGGCGGGAGACTTCCGCCCAAAGGGGTCGGGTAAACATGGGGCTAGTATTCGCCCGGTGCTTCACCAAAGGCCATGTTCTCAAAGCGGGTGCAGTCTGCCCGGTAGGCGAGATGCACCGAGCCCGTAGGTCCATTGCGTTGCTTGGCGATGATGATCTCCGCCTTGTTCTTCGAGTCGGGATCTTCTTCCCCGTTCTCGTCCTTGTTGTAGTAACTATCGCGATGGATAAACGCCACCACGTCGGCATCCTGCTCGATCGAGCCCGATTCGCGCAGATCCGAGAGCATCGGCTTCTTGTCGCCGCCGCGCTGCTCCGAGGCGCGGCTCAGCTGGGAGAGCGCAACCACTGGAACCCGCAACTCCTTGGCCAACGCCTTCAGGCCGCGCGATATGGCGGAGACCTCCTGCGTGCGGTTCTCGTAGCGCTTGGCGCCTGCGCCGAAGGTGGAGGCGGTCATCAGCTGCAGATAGTCGATCACGATCAGGTCCAGCACGCCCTGCTGCCGCTGCAGTCGCCGCGCCTTGGCCCGCATCTCGGAGAGCGCGATCGCCGGCGTGTCATCGATAAATATCTTTGCCTCCGCCAGCCGCTCCAGCGCCTCCATCAATTTGCTCCGGTCTGCCTTGGGAATAAAGCCGGTTTGGATCTTCTGCATGGAAACCAAAGCCTGCGAAGCCAGCATGCGCCGCAGCAGTGACTCTTTGGACATTTCCAGCGAGAAGACCGCCACCACCTTGCCATCTCTCACCGCGGCGTTCTCGGCAATGTTGATCGCCCAGGCCGTCTTGCCCATGCTGGGACGGGCCGCAATGATGATCAGGTCGGAAGACTGCAGGCCGCTGGTCATCTTGTCGAACTGGGTGTAGTGGGTGGCCAGCCCGGTAACCTCTTTCTGTTGCGCGTACAGGTTGTCAATCGTGCCGAAGGAGTCGCGGATGATTTCCGGGATGCCGGCAAACCCGCGGGTAATGCCCCGCTCCGAAACCTCCAGCAGGCCGGATTCGGCGGAGTCGAGCACCACCAGCGCCTCATCGCTCTGATCCGCCGCCCGCGTGATGGCCGTATTGCAGATGATGATCAGCTGCCGGGCGAGGGACTTGTCCTTCACGATCCGGACGTACTCTTCGATGCTGGGCCGGCGCGGCAGACCTTCCGTGAGCGAGGCGAGATAGGCGACGCCGCCCACCGCCTCCACTTCCTTGCGCCGCGCCAGTTCCTCCGCCAGGGTCACGATATCGACGGCGCGATGGGCGTCGATCAGCTCCGCCATGCGGCTGTAGATGCGCCGGTGCGAGTCCAGAAAGAAGTCTTCTGAGCTAAGCTTTTCCGCCGCCTCGTTATAGGAATGGTTGTCCAGCAGGATCGCGCCCAGGATCGAACGCTCTGCCTCCACGCTGGCGGGCAAACCGCGATCCAACGACACATCAGAAAAAGTGGCCAAAGGGGGAAACTCCAAGCTCAGTTTAGGCCACAACCAGCGGCCGCCGGCCTGAGGGAATCAAGGTAGAAATCTGAACAAACGGTATGATTAAGCAAGGATGGGTCCTCGAACCAAATCTCTACTCATTGCCCTTTGCCTCTCGTTGCCGGCAGCGGGCGCCGCAGCACAGCAAGCAGCTAAGACAAGCGCAGCGCCACCCGAATTTAAAGAAATGCAGCAAGTGGAAGACCGCTGGAACGACGCCGTAACCAAGCGCGATCAATATGCATTGGAACTGGTCCTCGCGCCGCAATTCATCGGCATCTCCGCCACCGGCGATGTGACCACGCGCAACCAGCAGATCGCCCGTCTCTTCGTCAAAGGGGAAGAGCCCGACTCGCTGTCACAAAAAGTAGTGAGTGTGCGTTTCGTGGGGGACGTAGCGATCGTGAATGGGACCTACGTGATGAGCTGGAAAACGGACAAGGGGCCGGTGCTCGAAAAAGGCATCTTCTCCCACGTCTTCGAGCATGTGCGAACCAACTGGCTTTGTCTCAACTCGCAACGCACCGTGGTGGCCGAAGACAGCAAACGGGCCGCAACCCCGGAAAAGCCCAAATCGAAGCGCAGCGATGCCCAGCTGCCGGTGCATATTCCCCTGGTCTACAAGGGCCCGCAGAGCACCCAGCCCCCGCCTCAGCCCGGCACCGATCAGCCTCCTCAATAGGAAACTGCTGGGCGCCAAAGCAGAGCCCAGTAGAAACAGGACGGGTGCCCCAGGTTCGCCAAAGCGTACCTGGGCCGAAAATGATGGGCGAAGCCACCACAGCTTTTGCCGCACCGTGCATCGCGACGGGGGGGGACATTTGCCGTATTTCGCCCCACCATAGTTCTTGCCACGCCGCAACAAATGCTGGGTGCCCCATTCAAGCCGTCCTTTGGCTTGAGTGGGATAATGGCTCTTGATGTACCACTTCCCGTTTGCCACACAGCCGCTCAAGGAAAATAAGAAGGACCCCTAGCAGGGCTTGGTTCGTATAGTTCTCACGCAGACTCTTAAACCCTGCACGCAAAATAGCAAGAGCTTCTGCCTCTTTAGCCGCTGACGCAAAAATTCTCGCCAGATGAGTTGCGCTATAGTTCTCCTGCCATGCGCACATGGATCTTTCTGCTCCTCACCATCCCGGCTCTTTTCCAACTCACCGCATTAGCCGCCGACAAAATGACCGCTCCCCAACTGATAAGCCTGGCACAATCCCACAGCGCTGGCTTGGCGGATGCCATCAACGCCACCTTCACCCCGAAAGAATTGCAGGAGGGCACAGCGTGGGCCGGCCAGGGCCATGACTTCTTCTTCGCCCTGCAATCCTCCACCCCGCCGGCGCTCTTCATCGACGGCCTCCCAGGTCCGCAAATGCAGCCCTTGAGCACCGCCGGCCTTTGGTATGCGGTGGCCAGAATAGAAGAGCTCGGCACGCTGCACGCGTTTTACTACCAGGTCGCGGGCGCTAAATTCGGCGGACGTCTGGATCTGCCGGCATTCGGCCCGGACTCTTATCTCCAAGCCGGCGTGCCTTCCGGCAAGCTCTCGGAAAAGCTGATACACACCAGCAAGATCTATGACGGCATGAAGAGCGAGTACTGGGTCTACGTGCCCGCCGGTTACGACCCTAAAGCTTCCTGCCGCCCTCATGGTCTTTCAGGACGGTGGAGGGTACATCCATCGCGATGGCAACAACCCCGCGCTCAACGTGATCGACAACCTGATCGCGCAAAAGAAGATCCCGGTCATGATCTGCGTATTCATCGACCCTGGCGACGTGACGGATGCGCCCGGGACGCCGACCTCCCGCTCTGTGCAGGCCTTTGCCACGGAGTGGCATCGCACCCTCAAAGACTCCATGCGCAGCACCGAATATGACACCGTGAGTGATCGCTATGTCCGCTTCCTGCGCGACGAAATCCTGCCCCAGGTCGCAGCCCGATACAACCTCCGCAAAGATGCTTACAGCCGTGCCATCACTGGCCTCTCCTCGGGCGGTATCTGCTCCTTGAATGCCGCTTGGCAGATGCCCGATCAATTCAGCCGGGTGATCAGCTGGATCGGCAGCTTCACCAGCATCCAGTGGAAGGAAGATCCGGCCATTCCGGACGGCGGCCAGGATTATCCGGAGAAGATTCTGCGCGAGCCGGCGCGCAATCTTCGCGTATGGCTGCAGGACGGCGCCAACGATCAGGAGAATGATCGTTACGGAAGCTGGCCCCTGGCCAACATCCGGATGGCCAATGCATTGAAGTTGAAGAACTACGACTTTCATTTCAGCTTTGGCCAGGGAACCCACAACGCCGGCCACGGCGCAGCCGAGTTTCCGGCGGAGATGATCTGGCTATGGCACGACTACGATCCGGCGAAGACCAGCCAGGCATATGAAATAGACCCGGCAGAAAAAACCAGGCCGCCGTTCCGGGTAGGCATCACCAATCGTGACATGAAATAAAACGCGCAGGTGATCCCGCGACTTGGAACTATAAGCTACCGTTGCCAGCGCAGGGTGCTTCCCTTGAAGAATGTCAGCCGCCCGCTACAGCATTTTCACTTCTGGTGTATACGAGGGAACCGCTCCCGACCCCCGAATTTCCTGTTCGCAGCTCCAAAAAGAATCGCGTTGCGGCTTTCAGCAAGGAAAGCCGCATGAAGTTAGTCAACCCCACCCAGCCTTACAGGAAATTCGGGTCGCGGCTTTTCCTCAAGAAAAGCCGCACTTCGCTGAACCCAACTGTACAGAGTAGAAGTGAAAATGCTCTAGCGCGTCTTCGCTCAGGCCATGGCCGATTTCGACATCTGTGCCTTGATCAACCCCACGATCACCATGATCACGGCCCCTCCAACACCACCGCCGCCTACGCTCGACAGTATCGACGACATGTCGAACCCGCCGCTTGCGCGGGGGCGGCCGCACCCATCAACACGCTGAGCAGTTGGCCTCCGCCAACACCGCCCAGAATCCCGGCGATGGTATTCCCAATAGGGCCCAGGTTGAACTTCTTCAACAATGCGCCGGCTATGTTTCCACCAATGCCACCGCTGATCAGCTGAATAATAATTGGCATCCAGTTCATTACGTTTTCTCCTGGCGGTCCCGCTTATGGAACCGCGATTGTGTCTCGGGACCGGTGAGGTCAATCGCTTCTTGGGTCTGAGATCTGGCCGGGGATTGGGCCGGAAATTGGGTGGGGAGCCCATTGGTTCACATAAGGGCCACGAATGCAATACTTATCTCTACTTATCTTGAGTGAATAAGTATTCTTGTTCGCGCCGCTTCTGGCAATCGTCCGCTGGATAGCTGGATAATTGTCGGCATGCCGGAAACCACCGGCCGTTTTCTGGAATATCTCGTTCGACAATGCTGGGCGTAGTTCGATCTATCGGATTCTACGCAGCCCGTG
>CAWBQE010000005.1:0-266941 GCA_963790705.1 uncultured Acidobacteriaceae bacterium | reverse complement strand
GCTTCGTTTGCCGGGAATCCACTCGCCTGTGCTGCTGGTTTGGCTGTGCTGGACGAAATTATCGAGCAAGACTTGTGTGCGAAGGCGCAACGCCTGGGAGAATACCTGCGCCGTCGGCTCGACAATCTAAAAAAATACGGAGTAGTTCGCGAGATTCGTGGCCGGGGCGTTTTGCTCGGGGTCGAGCTGGTGAAGGACACAAAATCCATGGAGCCGTTTCCTGCACTCGGGATGGAACTCAAGCGCACTGCTCTCGAGCAGGGGCTTATCTTACGCGTGGACCCCAGTTGGTTCGCAGTGGCTCCGCCACTCATTGCGGAAGAGAAGGACCTGGACGAAATGTGCGACTTGATTGAGATGAGTCTGTGCACTGCGTTGGACCGTGTAAACGTTCGCGACCGTTAGTCTCACCACATTTGTGAGTTAGGGAGCCCTGGTGGTTTCTACTGAACGTCTTCGTGACTGGATCCTGCTATTGCTCTGCAATTTGATTTGGGCAAGCCAGTTCGTGCTGGTCAAAATTGTCCAGGAGCAGATGGGTCCAGTCGCTGCTACCTCATTCCCGATGCTGATCGCTACGGTCCTCCTGGTTCCGATAGTGCGTTGGGAAGCTCGCTCGCAGCACGCCCGCCTGCCCTCGATACCGGGCACAGACTGGCTTCGCTTCCTGCTCATCGGAGTCCTCGGCCAGGTCGTCGCCCAGCTCTTCATTACCTGGGGCCTTCGGTTTTCGTTGGCTTCCAACGCCGCCCTGCTCATGTTGACGCTGCCCATTGCCACCACTGTCATGGCCTACTTTCTGTTGGGCGAAACCATGTCGCGCATACGCTGGATCAGCTTTGCCCTGGCTATCGCCGGCGTCGTGGAATGCTCGGGGGTGGATTGGAAGGCGCTGGACTTTACCGGCAGAGGCTATCTGCTTGGCAACGGATTGATCTTCATCAGCGTCTGCGGAAGCGCATTTTACAACGTCTATAGCAAGAAATTACTGGAGCGATATACTCCGCTCCAGGTGCTTCTCTACAGCTATTATTTCGTGATCGCCTTTCTCATACCGATCACGCTTTATGCCGAGCCTGGCGCTTTTCACCAAATCCCCTCCTACACGGCGAAAACCTGGCTCGGGATCGCCCTGCTCGCGGTATTTCAGTACTGTCTCTCGATGGTGATTTTTCTTTCGGTGTTAACCCGTCTCGATGCCACCCAGGCCAGCTTGTCCAATTACATGATCCCGTTCTTCGGCCTCGTCATTGCAGCCCTGGTGCTGCATGAAAGACTGACTATCTTCATGATCCTGGGCGGAATCCTGGTGCTGCTCAGTACACTCTTGATCACAGTATATGAAGAGCACCAGAAAAAGCAGGTAAGCGTCACTGTGTCCTAAACCATGTTGGTCGGGTTTTTCTCAGAAATTTGTAGCTTCAAATAGATTCAGGTGGTGTGGAATGAATCCGCTTGCCAAGTACGTGAGCATGCTGATTGCCTTGTGTCTGAGCGCGTCCGCTGCAGCGCAACAACATCCTTTCCCGTTATTTCCACGGTCGACGCATCTACGATCGCAGGTCGGCCAGTAGCGCTCGATCCGCAGGGAAAGTTGCTTCCGTTTCCCATGCCGGCGGACACGGGATACTCCTATGCCTCCTATTTTCTCTCGCAGTGGACAATTCTGTGGGACCAATACAACCGCCAGCGGCTGCCCTACTACTACTGCTGCTACGATTTTGATCGCACCACCTTCGAGATGTTCCCCGAGAAGCATTGGGCGAATTCGACCGGCTACCTGCGGGCCATGATGCAAGGTTTCATCGAGCGGCTCTATCCCTACACCGGCGACGACCGCACGCTCGTGTTTTTGCGCGATCTGGTCGACTACGAACTGGCCAACGGCTTAACCCCAGAAGGCTATGCATGGCCCCAGGTGCCTTATCCCTCGGCCAATCCCGGCAGCTCCCGTTACACCGGCTGGAGCGAACACGGAGAGGACTACGTGGAACCTCATGTCGTGGGTGAAGATGGATACGGATATCTTCGACTCTATGAGATGACCGGCGACGCCAGGTATTTGATCGCTGCCATTCGCTGCGCGGATGCGCTGGTCAAGAACTTCAAGCCCGGCGATGAAAAAAACTCGCCCTGGCCTGATCGATGCTTCGCCAGGGATGGCAGCCTGGTTGGCGGCAAAGCCATGTTTCCCTACTCGGCAAATGTGGGGGAACCGATCATGCTCTTCGACGAGTTGATGCGCCTCGGTCAAGGCGACACTGCCGCATACAAGAGAGTGCGCGAGGGCGCCTGGGCCTGGCTCATGAAGTACCCCATGCAAAACAATGTCTGGGTGGGTTATTTCGAAGATGTGCCCGGGAGCATGGAGAATATGAACCAGGTGATTCCGCTGGAATTCGCCCGTTACGTCCTGCTGCACCCGGACAAGGATCCCGAATGGCGGGAGCATGCACGCAAGCTGATGGATTGGGTCAAGACGACCCCGAAATGGCCCAAGTACATGGTGCATGGCGCACTCATTACGAACGAGCAAGGGGACGGCAAGGAATTCTGCTGCAATCTTCCCAACCAGTGCTGCGATAGTCACAGCGCACGGCTGGCGGCGGTCGAGGCGCTTTACTATTCCAAAACCGGCGACATTGCGTATAAGGAGCAGGCCTACCGCACCTACAACTGGGTTACCTATCTACAGGGATTACCGCGCGACGCGCATGCCCCGTTCTCTGACCAGTGGTGGTTCACCGATGAGTATTCCGATGGTCCGCGACGAATGATGGACGCCTTCTGGGCTGTACCGGAATGGGCGCCCGCGGACGAGTCACATTTGCTCGGATCGCTCTCCGTAGTGACAAAAATTCATTATGGCGCAGGCGTAGTTTCGTATACCACGTTCGATCCTGACTCCACCGATGTCCTTCGCCTCAACTTCGTTCCCGACTCCATCATGGTGGGGGGAAAGCCCATCAGCCGGAGGAAGGACCTGGATCAGGAGGGGTTCACCTTTGACGACCAGACGAAGACGCTATCCATCCGCCACACCAGTGCCAGGGACGTCGCAATCCTGGGAAAGAGCGACCAGCGGCCGCCTTCTTACATCACCTTTGATGATCCTCACCTTCCCGCCGGCACGCCCCTGGTGGGCCAATATCCCTCCGGAGTAGTTGACTGGGGCAGCGGGGAATGGCAGATTGGCACGCCCCAAGGCAAGTTTGGAACGTTCACCCTTGCCCTGGCCGAGGCAAATCCAACGGAGGCGCAGTTCCACTTTTACGCCCCGCACATCTTCGTCGGCGTGGATGTGTACAACGATGGCCAAAGTGATGCCACGGTTACGATTCGGTCTCCGGAAACGCGCGAGCAGTCCTTCACCATCAAGGCCAAGGAACTGCGCCGTATAAGGACCGGCTGGCGCGATCCAAGTACATCGGTCGCTTTCAACATAACCAACGGGGCCGGCTTGCACTTCGACAACCTGGCTTACCTTCACCAATGAGACTGTGACATGACAGAAAAACGGCTGCACGGCCTCCGTCTTCTCGAGTTGGAAAACGAATGGCTTTCTCTTTCCATCCTTCCCGAGGTTGGGGCAAAGATTCTGACGCTTTACGATAAGACTGGCAACCGGCAGATACTTTGGGAGAATCCACGCATTCGCCCGCAGACCTACCCCATCGGCTACTTAGGCGGCAGACCGGCGCTGAAGCCTCCATCGACGACCAGCGCTGAGCCGGTCATAAACGAGGCGTCATCGCCGGCGAGGAAGACGGCTGCGCGGGCTACTTCTTCCGGCTGCCCGATTCTTCCAATGCGTGCAGCGAACCCGCTTCTTCCCTGGCCCGCGCAGGGTCGGGCTGCGACTCAAAGTAGCCCTCCGCAAGCCCGGCGTTGATGTAGCCAGGACAGATGGCGTGCACGCGAATACCTTCGCGCCCATGATCGATGGCCAACGCCTTGGTGAATGCCAGGATCGCTCCCTTGGTGGCACAGTAACCGGCACAATACGGCTCTACAAAGAAACCGTTGACAGAGGACATGTTGAGGATGACACCACGCGTCTGGCGGAGAGCGGGCAGAAAGGCACGCGAACATAGAAACACGCCGCCTACGTTGACTGCCATCTGCCGGTTCCACTCTTCGGGAGACGTATCTTCGATTTTCTTGTTCACCTGGATCGCTGCGTTGTTGACCAGGATGTCGAGCGGACCGAGCTCCTGGTGCACGAACTCCTGCAGGCTGCTTACCGATTTAGGGTCGGCAACGTCGGCCTTGAAGGCGCGTGCGTCCCTGCCAAGCGAAGCCAGGGCCGCCGCGGCAACTTCGGCTTTGGCTCCATCTACGTCGACGAGCACCACGCGCGATCCTTCCATACTCAGGGCATCCGCGACTGCCCGGCCAATTCCAGAGCCCGCTCCGGTGACAACAGCAATCCGTTCCTTCAGCTTCAAGTCGTTCTCTCCTGATTGTTAGTACAACTATAGAGTCAATCTGTTTCCAGTTGAGCCAATTCCCCCCGGCGAGAGCCGATACAGCCGTTTAGGCGGCTTCATGCGGTTTCCTCGCGGCGCAGATCTGCATCCCGCTAGCGAGGCGTAGGGGCCCGTCCTCTAATTCCGGAGCCGTTGAGTGGTCCGCGTCCTGGCATTGTCGTAATTTCGATACGAGTGTTCTTCGCAAACGCGACGTCATGTCCATGCGCCAGCCAGAGGTCGTAGACCGAAAGGGCAGCCGCATAAAACCCAATACCGGCTGCCACGTCGCGTGAGTCTGCCAGAATTCCGACAAGCCGGCCCATGACTCCAAAGCCATTCGATGCAACAGTGCGGTTTAGGGCTTGGTTCTCGTCGGTATCGAAGGCGCGTCCCGCGAGAAAGTTGAGCGCCAGGGGCACAATCACATGGTCCTGCGATTGTTTTTGTTGGACACCGCCCTCGGAGTCGATCTTTAAATTCTCTTTTTTGTTCGAATCGATGCCGGCGAGTGTGCCTTCCACAGGTTGAGTAAAACCCCCAGGGAGCCTCAATTCTCGAATTCGAAACCGAAGCTTGCCCTGCCGCCCAAATGACCGCGCTGCTTTCGCTTGCGTGATCTCCCCAATCATTAAGGTTCCTTGGGGAACGACAAGTGCGTGGTCCGAATTGAAAACAGGGTCCGAGACGGAGGCCTGGAAAGTATCCCCCGGCTTTGCTTGGGCGGAGCTGATCCTTTGCAGCAAATAAGCGTGCAGGTGCCAACCCTTATCTTGCCCTGCAGAACCCGCCGCAGCTTCCGGTTTTTTTGTGCCCCGCCGCACGGCTGACCCGTTGCTGCCTATCGCCGGTCGGCCGCTGACGCCCAGGTTCAACGGCCGAGTCAGCTCAACCGTCCATGTTGTGCCCGCATCGATTCTTTGCGGGTGATACGGCAGCTGGGTATAAATAAATTGAACCAGCCGATCGCCTTGCCCGGGTGCCGTGAAGAGACCCGCAGTCTCTTTCAATTCCTGTTTTGCATGGGCTAACTGGTCGCCAAGGAAAGAGCGCTTCTTTTGGTCCGGGGGAGGCGACAAGTGCAAAACTGCAACGCCATCCGTAGCCCGATCACTCTCAATCGGCTGCAAGGTTCCATCCGGCAAAACAACCTGATTGAATTGCACAACGCAGGTATGAAAAGGCGTGAAATCGCCTCGCAAACGGGCATGGATCCGCCGGCTGTGGTCAGAATCGAGTTGCACCACGCTTCCTCGAAGAACCGTACCCGCCGGTAGGGCGATACGGTTCTCCACATAAACCGGGTATAGCAGGCGGCCCTCCAGGGCTTCGCCGGTCTTCATGGGAACGTGATGGAGTAATTGAATCGACAGGGGGGTACTAGCAGCAATCTGAATGGATGCGGCTTGACCCCGTATTAGACCGGGGAGAAGAACCGCTAACGACGCGCAGGCAAGCGAACGGGCAATTGAGCGCATCCATAGAAAACAACCCCTTCGTCCAGGGCGGTTCCGGGTACTCTTTTCGCTTTTGAACATGCTTCTTTCAAATGCACATCGGTCCGCTCATTGCCTGAAGGTGAACTAGCCGGGCGCTCTTTGGACCATCTCTGGGGAGGCGACTCCGGCTGTAACGCGGACAGCGATCAAGTCATTTCTATTGCTCCCGTCAACATGTAGAATAAGCTTCTTTAATCTTGGGAAATGAATCCTGCACCTAATCTTAAGCTATTAGGATGTTTTTGGTGGGAAACCTATGAAAAGGAAGCTGTTAAAGGCCGTAAAGATAAGCGGCAGCCTCCGCTACCAACTGCGGCGGAGATGCGCCTTCTACAGGTTTTATGGGATCTGGAAGAAGCTACGGTCGAGGATATGGTAAATGCTCATAGCGAAAAGGAACGGCCTAACTACAAGACTACCCAGACTTTCCTCCGGATTATGGAGCAAAAGGGCCTGGTCACCCATGAAGCCCGGGGGCGTGTCTTCGTCTTCACGCCTTTGGTCTCCCGAAAGACCATCGATCACCTGTCTGTAAAGGCGCTCTTATCCCGAAACTTTCGCGGATCGGCAGCCGGCCTGCTGATTAATTTGTTGGAAGCCAGTCCAATCAAAAAGAAAGAGCTGGATGAACTCGAAGCTTATCTCCAGGAGTATCGTAAGAAGCAGGAATTAGGCTTTCGCCGTCGCGAATAGTGCAGGGACCATGAACCCAGACATTTTGCTCAGTATTGTTGCCACATTTTCGGGCTTTGTTTTGAAGACAACGCTCGCCTACGCTGTGTGTCTCGTTTTGAGTCGGCTTGTCGAGTCGCCCAACTCAAGGTTCGTGATCTGGTCAGCTCTTCTTTATGGGTCGGCGGCGTATTGGCTCCTGCTCGCGAACGCCGCCCTGGCAGGCGGACACTCCTCCCCGAATGCTCCACACGCCTTGCTGCGACCGGTAACTGCTACCGTGGCCGCCTGGCAGATTCCAGACTCATGGGCTCTTCCGCTTGGGCTCGCACTACGGGCGATCGGGATCGTCTACCTGCTGATCGTGAGCTACATGGCGTTTGCTCATCTAAGGAGGCGTTGGCATCTCAAGTGGGTGCTCGGTTTCACCAGCGAGCCATCGCCTGAGATCGCGGAGAGGTTTCAGTCCCTTGCCGATAGTCTCCATGTCGGCCGTTCGAGGCTATTGATCTTATCCGGGGCAACTTCGCCGGCAACGTTCGGCTGGATTCGCCCAACCGTCCTTCTGCCGGCACTCTGCCTGGAACAGGATCGCTCCGAACTCGAAAATATTTTGCGTCACGAGCTGCACCACGTTCGCCGCCGGGATTCCGTGTGGAATGGACTGGCCATCGCTTGCCGCGCTCTTCTTTTCTTTCATCCCGCAGCCTGGCATGCAGTGCGCAAAATGCAGTTCGATCGGGAACTCGCATGCGATCTGGCGGTTGTCTCTCACGCCCCAGCAAGGAAGGGAGACTATGCCGAATGCCTCATTCGCTTCGCCCGCCTGAACCTGGCACAAGAGGCAACAACTTGGGGTATCGATTTCGCTGCGTCCGCTGAAGCTTTGACGGTTCGCGTTCACTCCATATTAGCTGGAACCCGAACGACTCCGGGCTGGTTGCGTTGCCTGCGCAGTGCCTCGGCAATCGCTCTCTTTCTTCTATTCCTCGGTATCGTGCCTTCTCTGGCGGTTCTGCTCTCCTACGCGCACCGGCCGATTTCGCAGTCATCCACGGAAGCGACCGATCACTTATCCCAAACGATGGCTCCTGTCGCGAGAGCAACCAGAACGATCCGGTCGTTACCAATTACGGCTCCTCGAAACCTGGACGCGGCGGCAGTTGCAAGCCAAACCGAAAACACGCAACAACCTGAGATGGATATGCCGGATCCCATGCCTGCGGATCGTTCTTCCATCCAGCGCAGCTCAGGCCCAAAACTCCTTCATCGTCCTTCATCCTCTACCCCTGATAACAATGCAAAGTCACAAACCGTGGCTTTGATCGACACAGATGCCTCGGGTCAAGCGGTTAAGAGCGGAGATCACGGTGTAAAGCAGGCTGTCGAGCATTCGGCTGCCACCGCGCTAGGTCTCTACAAGCAACTTTCTACGGCCGATCGCCACTAGAGCAGTTTCGCAATGGTTTGTCGATCGAAGGATGGCCTTTTCCTGGTTTTCTCTGCAGAAATCGAACCTTAGTTTGCCCGCGTTGCGCTTTGCATTGCGGAAATTCTCAAAGAAGCTGGGAGTCCAAGTCTATGGCATCCGCGGAAACGCCTAGCACTCATCAGAAAGCCCTCGGCATCAATCTGGATCGCGACCAGCTATGGCTCCTTTGCCGAAATTGGCGCCGGCCAGGAAGTTGTGCGGTGGTTTTTGGTCGTTGGAGGAGCCTCGGGGACCGTTGCGAAATCCATCTCTGCGTATGACAAGGAAGTCAGCGACGATCTGTACGGTTCTGGCGCCCGTTACGTTTCCAAAGAACGCCTCGAAGCCATGGTGGATAGCGAATGGACCCAGCTCGTGCACCAACTCAACAAGAGCCGTGGGTCGGAAACTCGCTTCTTCTCCTTTGTTGATACCATCTCCGCCCGCAACTATGCCGGAACAAACGAGTCGCATGGCTGGGTCGGCCTGCGATTCCAGCTGCGCCCCGGTGGCCAACCGAACGACATCGTGTTGCATATCAACATGCTTGATCCTTCCAACCCGCTCCAGCAAGAAGCCATCGGTATCTTGGGCGTGAACCTGATCTACGCTGTTTTTTATCAATTGCAGATGAAAGAGTTGTTCTTCGAGAATATTGCTCAGGAGCTTGAGAAACGCCTCGAAATCGATTATGTAGAAGTGCGTGGGTCAGCCTTCGAAGGCTGGGATCAGCGCGCGATCCTTGCCCATCTGGTCGGCGCGGGTCTGGCGGAAGCTGTTTGTTTCCTGCCCAGCGGGTCAACTGAGCCGCCTGACGAAATTCTCCACAAGAAAGCAGTCGTGCTCGCGCCAGGATCCTTCGAACACCTGGATCCCACTCATACAGCAATTCATGAACGACTGTTGACCTCGGCCATCGAGCAGCTCCGCGGAGAGCTGGACGAAAAAGCCCCGGCGCCTTCCGGCTTTTTCTGCCTCTCCGCGATGCCGCTCACGGAGGCCGATCCGCCTCCGGAAATTCCAGATCTGCTGCAACGTATCGAAGCCCTTCGCGCGCGTGGCGGCGCCGTATTGCTCTTCCGTGATCGAGAACTCTACAGTATGACCGCTTTCGTCAACCGCTATACCAAGGAACCTGTCCGCTTCGTCGTGGGTCTATCTCTCTTGGTTCGCGTGTGGGGATATCGCTACAGTAAGCTCGCCGGCAGTTTCCTTGAGGCATTGTCTCGCCTCTTCGCGCAAAACGTTCGCATCTACGCCTATCCGATGAGCTCAGCGGACCTTCAGCAATCGTTGCAAAGCATCTCCTCGACCGGCTGGCATTGGACGATACGAATGGATGGGTCTCCGCCCAGCAGCTCCACCCCCCATCGCCGCTCGATCACCTTTACAACTATGTTCTCGCCAGCAACTTCCTTATCCCGATGCAGATCCCGGCGGATCTGGAGGCCGACGCCGCAACCATTAGCAGCACAGAGAGGTAAAGCGGGAGAAGCAATATCGGAGCAAATGATTTTCAATCTGCGGATCAAGAGCCTAGACTCTAGATCTTGATGATCAGAATGGGAGATATCCGATGAAGGCAGTAGTTCTGCATGAGTATGGCGGTCCCGAGAAGCTGAAGTTTGAAGACGGCGTTCCTGACCCGCAAATTAGCGAAAATACCGTATTAGTCGCGGCGACCGCGGCTAGCGTGAATCCAATCGATTGGAAGGTTCGCTCCGGGGCGCGGCAGAAAGATTTTCCCCAGAAGTTTCCGGCCATCCTCGGGCGCGATGTGAGTGGCGTCGTGCGCGCTGTAGGCGCAAACGTAAAGCACTTCAAGCCGGGTGACCGCGTCCTGGCATTATCAAATAAAACCTATGCCGAATTGGTAGCAGTCCCCGATTCCGATTTAACCCATCTGCCAGATGGCTTGGATCTGGTCGACGCCGCAGCGATCCCGCTGATTTCGTTAACGGGCGAGCAATTGGTGCGCCTCGCGACCAAGGTACAGAAGGGGCAACGGTGCTGGTGACAGGAGCGCTGGGGAGCGTGGGGCGAGCTGCGGTGCACACGGCGAAGAAGATGGGTGCGCAGGTGATTGCAGGCGTTCGCAAGAAGTCGCTCAAGGATGCCGAATCCCTCGGCGTGGCGGGCGTGGTCGCGATCGATGACGACGATGCAATTGCATTGCTCGGCCCTGTGGATGCAATTGCCGATACCGTTGGCGGCGAGGTGGCCGCGAAGCTGTTCAAGAAGATAAAGCCCGGAGGCTCCTTTGGCTACGCATCTGTAGTGCCCGAGGGCATGGCCGCACTGAACCCGACAGTTACCATCACCCGTGTCTTCGCCAAGCCCGATCCATCAAAGGTTCGTGAGTTTGCTGATGATGTCCGCGATGGCAAATTTGTTTTGCCGATTGGTCGCCGTTTGCCGCTGAGCAGCGCGGCTGAAGCACATGTACTGGGGGAGAAGGGCGGCGTGGGGAAGATCGTCCTTTTGGCCGCCGCCGAGCCAGGTGCCTAAATTCCAACCGCCCAAACCGAGTCAGCGGCGCGCTTGTTTGCTCAACGGCCAAAACCTGAAGATGAGCGTTATTGCCTCATCGACATCAAAGAGGCCGTGCAGGCGAGAGCCCCTGGTTATCAGAACGCAGACATACCGCGGAATCATGCCGATCGCGTCGTCGCCGGCGCGCGGCGCTCACACCGTTTCTCGGCGAACTGCCGGCTCTATGCACTTTCATCCTCCCCTTGACAACTAGGGTAAGCGCTCGTATTCTTCTTTTTACCATCGACGTCTAGGGTAAGAAGCACATGGCAAAGAATGATCTCCAGGGCGCTCTCGATCTTCTGATTCTTAAAAGTCTTTCCCATCTCGGCTCCATGCACGGCTTTGGCATCATCCTCCACATCGAACATGTCTCTGATGAGCTGCTCAACGTGGAAGAGGGTTCGCTCTATCCCGCGCTCCACCGGATGGAGCAGAGCGGATGGGTGCGTTCGGAGTGGGCCGTAACCGAGAGCAGCCGCAAGGCAAAGTTCTACACCCTCACCGCAGCGGGCAGGAAGCAGCTCGCCGCCAGAGAGAAGAACTGGGAACAGGTAGTGAAGGGTGTTCAGGCGATTCTGCGCTTCGCGTGAGGTGAGTTATGGGCATCTTTCGTCGCATCTGGGCCCTCGGAAAGCGCTCGCAACTGGATCGTGAAATCGAGGATGAACTTCGTGATCACTTACGGATGCGCACCAACGCCAACATTGCCAAAGGGATGAGCCCCGAGCAAGCTGCGCGCGCCGCCCGCTTGAGGTTCGGCAATCCTGACGTGTTGAAAGAGAGTATCGAGGCGGAGGATGCCGCTCTCAGCATCGAAAGCCTGCTCCGCGATGTGCGCTATGCCCTGCGCGGATTCACCCGGAGCCCCGGCTTCACTACGGTAGCAATCATCACCCTGGCGCTCGGCATCGGCGCCAATACCGCGGTCTTTCAACTACTCGACGCCGTGCGTCTCCGCAGCCTTCCTATTCAGAGGCCGCAGGAACTGGTCGAACTGCGCATCATAGGTGGTAATAACGGGCTTGGTGTAAATGATAATCGAGTACACCTACTTCACCGTTCCCATGTGGCAGGAGGTCCGCCGCCATCACGACCCGCTCTCCGGCGTCTTCGCCTGGCGCAATGCGGACATGATGGTAGGCCAGCCAAGGGACGGGAAACGTGTCCACGGGCTCGAGGTGAGTGGGGAATTTTTCAACGTCCTTGGCATTCTCCCGTGGCAAGGACGGCTTATTGAGCCGCAAGACGAAGTGGGTTGCAACATATCCAAAGTGGTCGCCAGTTATCCCTACTGGAAGGCCCAAATGGGCAGCGAGCCTATAACGCCGAACACCACTATCCTGGTCGAAGGCCACGCGGTTCAGGTGCTGGGTGTCACCCCGCCTTCATTCTTCGGCGTGGCTCGTGGGAGACCGCTTCGACCTCGCCTATCCCACATGCATCCCGCCCAATCCGCGCCGCGAAGTTTTTAACCTCTCGGTGATGGGACGCCTCAAGCCGGGCTGGGACATCGCCCGCGCATCCGGATACTTCACCTCGCTTAGCCCTGGTCTCTTCGAGAGCACAGCGCCCACCGGACTACAACGCAGAGGCCGTCAAAACCTTTAAGTCTTTCAAGCTGGGCGCCTATCCAGCCGCAGCCGGGGTGAGCATGCTGCGCGACACCTATGACTCATCGCTGCAGTTGTTGCTGGCTATCACTGGGCTGGTGCTGCTCATCGCCTGCGCCAATCTAGCCAACCTGATGTTCGCCCGCGCCAACGCGCGTCAACGTGAGCTGGCTATTCGCATGGCCCTGGGCGCATCGCGTCGCCGTATGCTGCGCCAACTGCTAATCGAAAGCGCCCTGCTCGCGCTCAGCGGAGCAACGCTCGGCGTCGCACTGGCGCAGCCCCTCAGTCGTCTGCTCGTTACAGCACTGGGTACCAGCCAATCCTCTATCCATCTCACCATTGTCACGGACTGGCGAGTGCTGCTCTTCGCCGCGGCCGTTGCCACGCTCACCTGCGTCGTCTTCGGCACGATCCCCGCGATGCGCGGCGCCAATGCCGATCCCATTGCCGCACTCAAGTCCGGCGAGCGAGGAATCGTCGGCAACCGCCAACACTTCCTCGCCCAGCGCCTGATGGTCATCACCCAGATCGCGGTCTCCATGGTGCTGCTCGTCGGAGCGCTGCTTTTCGTCCGCAGCTATCGAAACCTGATCACGCTCGATCCAGGCATGCGCGAAAGGGGCATTACGATTGCCTACTTCGATTTCCCCACATTGGATATCAAGCCAGAGAATGAAGCAGAGTTCAAACGCCAACTGGTCGAAGACGTGCGCAGCATTCCAGGCATTCAGAACGCCGCCACGACCACAAACACCCCACTGGGCGGAAGCACTTGGGGTCACACCGTGCATGTCGGCGCCATCGAGGATAGCAGCAGATTCACCTACGCTAGCCCCAGCTACTTTGCCACCATGGGAATTCCGCTGCTCACCGGCCGCGGCTTCACCGACGCGGATACCAACGCTACGCCTCTAGTCCTCATCGTCAACCAGGCATTCATCCGTAAATATATCGGCGCGGGTCAACCCATCGGCAAACTCGTTCACGTTATGCCCGAGCCGCAGTATCCCGAGCGCACGTATCAAATCGTGGGGACCATTCCCGACACCAGGTATAGCGACCTGCGCGAAGACACCCAACGGATCGCCTTCGTTCCTGCTGCACAACTCCCAGTGGACGCGCAACGTCGCGGGGTTGCGATGATGATCGCGTCTGCCACCGGGACGGACGCGATCACCACCATTCGCCGAACGCTGGAAACGAAATATCCAACCATGACTCTGCAGTTCTTCGACTTTCAGCAGGAGATTCGCGACCACCTGGTTGGCGACCGCATGATGGCCATGCTCTCCGGCTTTTTTGGTCTGCTCGCCGCCCTGCTCGTAGTGGTCGGCCTCTACGGCGTGCTGTCCTACTTCATTACCCAGCGGCGCAACGAGATCGGCATCCGCATCGCGCTCGGCGCCAAGCGCAGGCAGGTGATCGCCCTGGTCATGCGCGACACCGCGGCCATGCTGCTAATCGGCGTCGTCCTGGGAACGGCACTAGCGCTCCTCGCCGGGCAGGCAGCCACCGCCATGCTCTTCGGCCTGAAACCCTACGATCTCGCAACCCTGGCCTTCGCTATCGTGCTGCTGGCAGTCATCGGAGTCCTCGCCAGCCTGCTGCCGGCGGTCGAAGCCTCAAATCTCGACCCCGTCGCAGCTTTGCGCGCAGAGTGACATTTCTCTCTCACTTAAGAGTCCGATGCAAATCCTACGCGCGTCTGATCTTTGGTAACCAACCCCAAAATATTTCCTCCCGCTTAATCGAAATCATCACGGTTCGCATCTATAAGGTGTCCCGTAGCTCGCATGCGAATGGGGAAACCGGAGGAAAAGCCAAGATGATCAATTAATTATTTTTGATCATCTTGATCATCTTGGTGAAACAAAGGACTTAGCGGCAGCCTCAACAGTTAGAGGATCCCCGGAGTGAGGGAGCGGTGGCTTTTTGCCCACGCAAGATCTTGTCCAATGCTGCGTACGGGAAATCCGGAGCATCTGCCTCGTTTTTCGCGAGATGTGAGATTCCACAAAGCACGCTCCACTAACAAATCTCAAGGTTTGAACCAAAGTTAGATTTGTCATCCCGAGGAGCCGACTTGCCTGTGGCAAGTTGAGAAAGCAATGACACTGCAATCGCCATGGATGCGAGGCCCAGAGGGCCGGCCGCCAAACGTGAGCCCAGCCCGGAAGGGCTGGGCTCAATCCAAGAGATGATCTGAGCGCCGTAGGCGCGGCACGCGACCTGGCCTCAAATCTCAACTCCGTCGCACCTTGACGTGCTGAGTGATATCGAGTTGCTTTCGCGGGGCGCCCGCCACACACCGGCGAAAGTCATACTCAGTCTTGACGAACTGCAAGGAAACAGTGGTACTGTCGAACTGCCGATCGATCACGTTTGGCATGGACTCACCAAACGGTGGATTGTATCGCCGGAATATGGCGCTCGACGACCTGATCCGGCCACGAGCAGAGGATACGCGCCAACCGTCAGCGACTGATCCTGGTGATTGGCAATCAGAAGGGCCTCATGTCCGGAGGAACCATGGCCTACCATGACGACGCCTCGCAGAATGATATCTTGGCGGCCGCGACCGCGTTCACTTTCTAATGAGCTGCGTACCGGTGCGATAAGTGCGGCCAAGCCGCGTGCCAGAAGTGGTCGATGGCAACCTCAGCTGTCATTTCGTTGCCACGCGACGGCTTACTTCTTTTTCGATTCCCGCCATATCCTGATGCAGCAGTTGGCCGTGATCGACCTTGAGTTCGCCTCCGACGAAGACTCTGTCTATATCGCGTTCGCCAGTGACCAGGACCAGGTTTGCGTAGGGATCCTCCAGCACAGCGCCCAGGCGCGTCGGGTCGATCATCAAAAAGTCCGCGTACTTACCAGGCTCTAAACTGCCCAGCTTGTCTTTTACGCCCAGCACATCGGCGCTGCCCATGGTGTGAAGCCACAGCACCTGGTAGGGACTGATGACGGTCGCATCTTCGTACTTGTCGCGGACAGCATAGAGCCCGGCACGCATATTCTCAAAAGGGTCCGCGAGATCACCGCTGGCTTCCCCGTCGATGCCCATGCCCACGCGAATTCCCATCTTGAGATACTTCGGGATGTCGGCAACTCCGGAGGCCATGCGGCCGTTCGAGAGCGGATTCCAGGTCATCGCCACGTCATACTTTGCTGTCTGCTGCAGGATATTTTCATCGCTGTGAATGAAGTGGCCGAAGATGAGTTGCTTTGACAGCAGGCCGCTGTCGACAAACCAGGCAAACTTGGCACGCTCTTCGGCCTGCGTCTTTGCCTCTGGTGGCTCCAGATAGTGGCTTTGGTTAAGGAGGTGGAACTCATCCATGAGCGTCTTCTCCATCACCGCTTGCTGGTAAGTATTATTGAAGGCCGTGTCGCCGTTGATCATTAAGCTTAGGAAGGCAGATGATCGCGGCTGCGTAGCAGTCCATGCGAGGAACGCTTTCAGGCGATTGCGCTCCTGGTCTATGGTGACTCCCGGAGCCATCCAGCCGGGCTCATAGCCGTGGACGAAGCGAATGCCCGACTTGAGCTCCGCGCGGAACTGAGCTTCATCAAAAGGACTGCCCTGTTCATTCGTTCTGCTGTAGTTGAAGTTATAGGCCGCGGTAATCCCGTGCTGAAGGTGATCGAGCGAGCCAAGAAGACAGAACCAGTAGAAGTCCTCGGCAGGAGACTTAATTGCCCTTTGCGAGTATAGGTCGTCGATCCAGTCGATGAGAGTTTTGTCTGCGGCAACTCCGCGATAGGCTGCCTGCCAAAGATGGCTGTGGGCGGAGATAAAGCCGGGAATAATCCAATCTCCATGCGCATCGAGTACTTGATCTGCCTTTAGATCCGGCGGTGGATCGCCTTTGGCGACTGTAACAATGGTTCCATCCTCGGCAACGGCTAGATAGCCTGTGAACGGATCGCGCTGTTGAGGCGCCATCGTAATCAATCGCGCATTCTTGACCAGCAGCTTGACCGGGGCAGCAAAAAGACTGGGAGAAGAACAGAGGGTGAAGGCGAAAAGCAGTCGGAAAACGAGCTGCAAAGTTCGAGAAAACCCGAATCGCTTGCCTGTTGTCCCCTTTGGTTTGCGGCCGCTTTTCCAGCGACAATACGCCTGCGCATTCATTCTTGAGCGTCAGTCCCTTCGTCAGTTCGCCGGATGGCCTCAGAAAATCAAGCAAGTCACCCGGCCACTGCTTTCAAGTCGGCACGTGCATTTTCGTAGGTAGTACTATACGCAAGTACGTCTGGATCAGGCTCAACGCCCTCGTTTTGGCAGGCCGCGCGATAGATTTCGGGCCACCAGTTCCGATGCTCTGTCAGGCCGTCACTTTTCCACTTTTTCCAGTCCACCAGGATCTTGGTCCATGCCTTGTCGCCGTATGCGATTGCTTCCACTTGAGTACCAATCTCAGAAACAATCCAGTCCCGGCCAATCCTGGCGTGCAGAACCTCATCCGCCCAGTCGTAGTCCTGAATCATGGCTGTAAGCGGATTGGCGGAAGCGACAGCTACTTCCCATTCATACTCCTTGCCGATTTTCTTTGGCATGAGTCCCTGCTCGATGGTATAGAGCACCGCATGCCTCTCCTTCGGCGTGAGTATGGTATTCATACCCAGAGACCACGTGAAATTGAGCGGAATCTTCGTCCAATCAATCCCCATCGAAACAAATCCGATCTCCCCCATCATGGCGTGACGCGCCTCATCCCATAATTGCCGGGTCATGTCACGGTAGTATTTCCAGGGTTTGCCGCTGGTTTCGGTCAGTATGCTGGCCATCATCTCCGGCACGTCGATCTCCCGCATGCGCTTGAAGTACAGCATGATGGTCTTGGGAAATGGCGCGACGTCGGCATCGAACAGCATTGCCTCCGCGTTCACACCCATGTTGTATGGATCCTTGAATCGTTCGTCACGCTTGGGGACCGGATCGTACTTGTAGGGTTCCGCGGAAAAATGCCGGCCTACACTCTCCCCCGTCGGCTTCTTCTTCCCGTCCAGGTCACCGGCGGCTGCAAGCATCCTTCCCAGCACAGTGAGCCAATCTTGAAGTTGCTCACGAGCCCCTTCCTCCACCAGGCAAGCCACTGCCTCGGTGCCGTACTGTTGCACATCCTGCATCTCGACCAGCGTCAGACGGCAGACTCGATAAGTGGGGTGATCAAATAGGCGGTTCGTATCCGCCATCATATTCTCAAGCGCACGGATCAGTGCCGGCAGCGCGCATTCATACAATCCCAACAGCAATGCTGCGGCAGTGGGAGCAGCCAGGATCTCGTCAAAGAAAAGATCCAATGAAGCATGCGGAGGTACCTCCAGCCCATATGGTGGCTGTCTCATTTCGCGAACGCGGTTGGCAAACTCCTCGACATGCTCGGCACAATAATGTGCGTGCAGGCTGAACGCCATTTTCAGCTCGTAGATCGGCGTACTGGTAATATGCGCAACGAAGATGCCGTGTAGCCTCTTCAAAGACCAGTGGACCCGCTTGAGACGGGCGACCGATTCACTGACAGTCAACCCCGTCGCTGTAGCTTCGTCCATGGTGTGCAGGCCCACCAGAGGAGGCAGCCCTGCAAAACCCCTGTAGGAATCCGTGAATCTACGTGGTGGGTGTTGCGGCGCCTGTGTCACGGATGCCACCTCCGGTGGAATGTATCCCTCATTTGCTGCCCTGAGACGTATCAGTGAACGTCCTGCGCAAAAAGTAATCTTGTACATCCAACCCTGTCTTCTCGTTGGTTGACGACTATAGATACGGAATTGACAGCACTCTCATCGAAATCATTGGTTTTTTGCCAATTCAGTCTTACACTGTGCCCATGAAGCCGTCTTTCGAGAAGGTTGCGTCGGGTGCATCTTCCTTCGTTGCGTTTGAGCGAAACGATGGTGAGTTCCCATTCTACTGGCACTATCATCCCGAATATGAGCTGACGCTCATCACCGATAGTCACGGGCAACGCCTGGTAGGCGATGGTATTGCTGACTATGGGCCGGGCGACTTGGTTCTGCTTGGCCCCAATGTGCCTCACAGTTGGCGCTCTGTCCCGGTAAAGTCGGAGACCGCAAAAACTCATCGCGCGGTAGTTTTGCAGTTTTGCCATGATTTCCTGGGAGAGCATTTCTTCGAACTGAAAGAGATGAGAGGGGTCGCTCGCCTGCTGCGCAATTCTGCGAATGGTCTTGCCTTCGGTCATACCCAGACCGGACAAAGGGTCGCCAAATACATTGCTGGGCTTCCATCTCTGTCGCCGGCCAGGCGATTGGCGACCGTCCTGTCGGCGCTGGTGGATCTGGCAGGCGAAGCCGAGCCGCGAGTGCTTTCCACCTTGAAGGTCAAGCCCATATGCCGTGTCGCTGACCAGCAGCGGATCGACGCCATCTGCCAATATTTGAACGAGCATTTCGAAGAGGAAATCGACTTCGCGCAGCTTGCGCAGCGCTTTCATATAGACCAGGCCTCATTGTGCCGCTTCTTTAAGCGGGCAACCGGGCGCACAATGACGGCATACCTCAACGAATTCCGCGTGGGTGCAGCCGCGCAAATGTTGATCGATACCAACGATAGCGTTCTGGATATTGGCTTTCGCGTTGGCTTCGGCAACTATTCGAATTTCAATCGTCAGTTCAAGCGGATAAAGGGTTTTGGGCCTCGCACACTGCGGCGGCAATTCTTACCACAGCCACCTCCTGGAGACCTTCGCTTCACTCAGAGACCACTGCCGGCGGCCTCGGTTGCCAGTAAAGACGGGAAAATCAATACACGAGCCGCTCAACGAAGCTAGCGCGGGCCGATCCGTTTGTTCATTGGGATATAAAGAGATCTTTGGGGGCGAACCTTGAGTACATGGAACCGGCGGAGGTTCGTGCAGCTTTCCACTGGTGCGATGTTGACCGCAGTTTCGGGGAAGGTGTTGGGCAACACGCAGGCGCCCAGGATTTCCAGCCACGACGGATTGATAAGCGTCAAAGGCCAGAACTACTCCTGGGAACATGCAAAGGCCGAGGATACGTTTCGTCTTGTGGATTCCAGGAATCGCCTCATCGTTAGCGGCAAACTTCAGCCTGCAGTGGTCGTAGCCCCCAGCGGAGAACCATCGCTCCGTCAGTGCACACCAGGCAAGGCCGGCGAGCATCGTATTGAGCCTGACCGGGTGACCTTTGTCTACGAAGGTGTGAATGGCGCAGCTCAAGTATCTGTCTCGTGGCATTTTGACGAGCATGGTATCTGGACCGACTCTGTCATCTACAAGACTCCAACCGCAGAGGATGTAGTCAGCCTCCACTACTTCAACGACTCGCACAGCATAGATATAAAACCATCGCTTCATTCCTCCTACTTGGTTGTACCGGGAATCAGTGAAGGATCTTCTGTAAGTCCAATCGTGCGCGACGCCGTCCATCTCGATCAGAGCGTTTGGCTGGGTCGCGGCAGCTTCACTCCAGGTTTAACCCAACAGTGGGGGCTCCCCGTGCACTATTTCTGCGGGTACAGTGTCGCTGGATCCAGCGGGGCGCGGAATATGTATACCGAGGGAAGGTCAGACGCATTTGTTTGCGGATTAGCCGACCTGCCGTCGGGAGACCTATTCCTGCATCTGTTCGAAGGAAGTTACGGCTTGTGGGTCGATTATCGTAGCGACTTGTGGAATCATATGCGAGGCCCCGGACAACTGTCGCTCGGCGCAACTTTGCTCTGGTCTGTAGCTCCGGACTACCGCGAGGCAATCGCGGCCTACTACCAAGGCTTACTTCAGGCCGGAACCATCCACCGGCGGCAGAACTCAACCCGCAAGACGGCGATTGCTCTCATGCCTCAGTTTTGCACTTGGGGGGCGCAGGTCGATCGCAATAAGACCGGAGAGCGTTTGGACGAGCCTTTCCTGACTGAAATCTATGCCGAACTCAAAGCCGCGGGCATGAAAGCCGGCCTATTTTCCATCGACGACAAATGGGAAGAAAGCTATGGGAGCCTGGTTCACTCGAAGAGCAGGCTTCCTCACTTCGAGCAATTCCTGCAACAGTTGCGGGCGGACGGATATCGGATCGGCTTGTGGGCGGCACTTATGCGCTGTGAACAACCGGCTGATCTTGGTTTGACCGTGGAACACATGTTGAAGCAGCCGGATGGAAAGCCTTACCTGTCGGGCGATTTCGGAGGCTCCCACTACTATATTCTCGATTTCACCCAGCCCGTGGTAGAGCGGGTTCTCACCGGCCTGGTACGACAGTTCATTCGCAGGTACAAACCCGATCTCTTTAAGTTCGACTTCGGCTACGAACTGCCTGCCATGGGTATCGCCGCACCACAAGATAAGAGCTTGACAGGGGAGCGGCTGATGCGCAAAGGCCTGGATGTCGTCCTTACAGCGATGCGGGAGGAGAATCCGGATCTGGTTGTGATGTACTACCAGCTATCCCCACTGTTCATTGACTATTTCGACCTGCACAGTACCGACGATCTGTTTCTGGCCTCCGGGGAATACGATCTGGAAGCGAATCGGCGGCTCTACTTCAGCAGCCTGCTGGGACCATTGGGGATCCCAACCTATGGCTCATCCGGCTACGACTGGGCAAGCGCGCCAAACATCTGGTTCGATTCAGCTGCGTCGGGCACCATCGGCTCGCTCAACGACTTTCGCGACGACGAAGAAGGAGAGGGAGTCAAACCCGAGTTGGTCGCCAAGTACAACGGAATGACGCAGGTGCTGCGGCCCACGAACATCTTCGAAGTGCTGCCCTTCGGCTCCATCTCTCAAGCGCCGACGTTCGGCGCGTACGCCCGCTCCTGGGCCAGGATGGAGGATGGGCAGCTGGTCCTCTTTGCGTTCCGGCCTCCCATTGCCGGCGAAGAGAATCCTCTTGCTTCTCAAGCAACCGATCCGCGCATCAAGGACGTTGTTCATTCCAGCGTGCCAGTCGTGATTGCCTCTCGGGACAGTGAGGGTATAACCCGAAGCGGCATGCTGGCGATTGTCTCTTACGGCAGCGGGGAGATCGTCATCCGTCGGCAGCAGGGAAAGCAGGCTGAGATACTAAGTCACTACTTCGGAGATAGTGCCGTACCAGGCAAGGCGTCCATTGAGGATGGCTTGCTGAGAATCACCGCTGCAGAGCGCGATTCCGCGGGAAAGCCGCTGGAGTGGATTGAAGTTCGTATTTCCTAGCTTGCAGAGCGAAGGAGCCATCACCCTGTTTGAATGGCTATGAGGCCTACCGCCGGCATTTAATCGGACCGTAGACGATTGAGAATACGACCGGCCTCAGTGTCTGAGTGAGAACCGTCGGTTCAGGTCTAAGTCCCGCAGGGACGGCTGAGAGTCAGCCCAGGACGTCAGTCCTGGGTGAACATACGAGCAGGAATAGTCCCGCAGGGACGGCTGAGAATATCCCAGGACACCCGTCCAGGACACCTGTTCTGGGTACACTCGACTGAGAATACGAATCGCGGCAGAAAAAATGTCACCTCTCGGGGGAATGGAGGCTTGAGGATTGTCGGTTGTCGTGCGGACTCGTAAGCTCCATGTAGGAAGCCCAGGACTGACATCCTGGGATATTCTCAGCCGTCCCTGACGGGACTGTTCCTGCTCGTATGTTTACCCAGGACTGACGTCCTGGGCTACTCTCAGCCGTCCCTACGGGACTCAAGTTAAAGAGGCTAGTTCTCACGCAGACACCTTGGCCCCTGAGGTGTTACTTTTCGTCCGGTGCAAAGTCTTCCCGCAGTATTCACCAGCCACGCCGTCTGCAAATGGATTACACAAAATGATCAACCGCAAGACAGACAGCAGCCGCTTCCCGTGTTAGCTTTCAGTATACCAACGGTATTCTAACCCCGTTCAATCGACGGATTATTGGGCCCCCCTCAAACTAACGTTAGCCGCACGAGGGTGACCGCCATCACCCCAGCTCGATAGCTCATAATCCATGCTGTAGGATGCCACCGGGTCCGGTGAGCTCACGGTCATGATCCGCCCTTGGGGCGTCATGAAGTATCCCCAGAAATGTGTCTTCTCACAACGCAGGAGGGTAGGAAAGTAGCGGTCGGTTCCATGTTGGATAGGACAGCATCTCGGAGTTGATGCCCAGCACGAGCCTGGCGGCACTCGAGGCGTAATCGGTAAGCCGCTCGTTTTTAAGACCAGCGACGATCGCCAACCGATTTCCTTCGATTCGGTAACGCAGGGAATGGCGAACGCCATCGACCGTGCCGGCAAAGCTCGACCCTGATCCTTCAAGGCTTTGCACCTTTACATCGGCCCATCCCGGTCCGGCAAAAGGCCCATGGCAAAACTCTACCGCCTCCCAATTTCCGCCCCTTATTACCTCCATCGCGCGAATTGTTCCGTCTGCGCCAAGATTGACCCTCATAGCGTTCCTCGCCAGGGTCCATCTCGGAACAGTTTGCGCGTGATGGTCAGGTGCCGGGGCGGTCGATTGAGCTGCGAGCAGCCTATGTCGTGCAGCCTGCGAGCCCGCGACCATGGCGCTCACACCTTTTGAGACAAAATCGCGTCTATTCATCTTCTCTTTGGTTCTACCTCAATTTTGCAGTCAATGCGTAAAGAACCGGAGAGACCTGCGGTTCTTTCTTCCAGCTTCCAGCAACAGAATCCGACCGCTCCTATTGAGTGTTTCCAAAGCTGGAAGTAGCTTCCGCACCGGGGTGTGGCGGATCGGAGGCAACAACTAAGGAATTCCCGGGTGAGCGAAGGATGGTTTTTTGCCCACGCAAGATAATCCTGAACCGTATAAAAGGCTCTGTACTTGTCGAGCCTCTCCTCGTCCTCGACCGGGGCTGGTTGCATTTAGCGATCACGTATCAGCGAACCGCGCGGGTCCGAAAATACGCCCACGGGGTGTAGATGGCAGCCGCGAGAATCACCAAGTAGATCGGAATGTGGATGGTGGTGGCAAACCCTGTGAGCGCCACGATCGGCCACCATGGGGCCGCCGACCGCACGGCAACGCGCTTCGAACCTCTGCCCACACTCTCGAGGAGGAATAAAGTAACCACAAAAGCCAGACTTCCGACACAAGCGGAGCCCATATGAGCCCGCCAACCCGGAAATTCACGGATGTCAGATGCACCCGACCCCCTGAGATTGTCGTAGACGATCTCGGCGCAATAGAAGGCTGCCGCCCCAATCAGGGTTGACAAAGCCAACGCCATAGACGTGGAGTCTGATGTGTTCTTCTGCCGTTTTCCCTTTTTCATTTTTAGCTTTCGGAGCCGTGGGTCCCTTATGTCTATCCAACGATAGTTAAGACAGGGCACGCTGCGTGAGTCACAAGCTGGAATGCTCCAGACGTCCTCCTTTCAATGCCCAGGTGAGAAGACTTCCGTACACCGAGGACTAATAGATCGATCGTTCGTTCCCGGATATGTTCCAGAATCTGCTGGTGCGCGTTGCCGACCTCTACGAAGCTTCTCGGATTGCAAAACTCTTTCGCCTGCTCAGGCACAAGTTCGTCGAGGGCGCGATAAAAACGCGTTATGAGGTCGCTCAGCCGGTCAGGATGTTCGATGGCCTCTCTTGGAACCACATTGAGCACATCAATGTCAGCTCTGAATGACTGGGCAAAGGAAACTGCATATACCGCCGCGCGAGCGGCTGCGGGGGTGAAATCCGTAGCGTAAAGAATGCGCTGGAAAGGCGTGGTTTTATCCGCCACTGACCGCACGTGGGGACCAACGGTGAGAACTGGCCAGGAAGTGGACCGGAGAATGCCCTCGGCAACTGAACCGATGATCTCTCGCTCGACCCAACCCCCGCCGTGAGTTCCCAGCACAATCAGCGACGGGGCATTTTTGTCGGCCAGATCCGGAAGTACCTCCTTCGGATCACCTTCCAAAAGGACCGGCATCGCCTGGACTGAACCATTCGACAGCGCGAAGGCCTTCTGGGATAGAAGGAACTCCAGATCTTTCCTTTGCTGGCTCACCAGGGATCGATCGACCTCTACCTCCATGGCCGCCTGCGAGGGGGTGAAGGCATGTGCAATCATCAATGTGGCCGAGAAGTGCCTGCTTAGGAGTGCCGCGTAAAGGCCCGCGTTCTGTGAGCAAACAGAAAAATCCGTTGCGTATATCACTGCATTCAAGTCCAGGTCAGGCCGCTCACCAATCACTGGCACCGTAACCACCTCCCAGTAAAAAGACTCGGCAGAGTCACCGCTTGGATGCGAAGGGTCGGCCATTCCCGCAGCAGCTCGGACAAGAGCTTAGGCAGGAAATAGACGGCGATGGTGTGGGAGGCGCCGATACTCAGCTCGACTCCTTCCGGCCCGCCAAACGGAGCATCGGCGACAGCTTCATTTGAAATGGCTTCGATCTGGCGCACGTATTCCAGTAGCGTGGTCCCCGCGGGAGGGAGACAGATATCGCGTCCCAGACGATCGAAGAGCGCGGTGCCGAGGCTCTCTTCCAGGGTCTTGACCTGCGAGGTGATGGCTGGCTGCGTCAGGTGGAGCTCTTCGGCAGCCCGGCGAAAGTTTAGGCTGTCTGCGACCACACGAAAGACTTTCAGCTTGAAGTTCTCGATCATGGGGTCGCGCCGATCTGATAGTTGAGCGTGGCAAGGGAAAACCGGTATTGATATTGCGCATTTGCACTGGCAATGGCGGCATCGGTTTGCTGAAATTGCGCCTGGCTCAGTTCAACGATCGAACTCAGCCCCAACTGGTATCTTGTTTGCGCAAGAGTGAAGGCCAGGTTCGCTTGTTGCAACAGTTCGGCGGTGACGCTCACGCGCTGGAATGCCGTAGTCGCGGCTAGCCATGAAGTGCGCACATCACGGACGATCTGATCTCTTAGATCACGGCTCCGTTCCGAGCTTGCCTGAGCCCGAATGGCCGCCTCCTTAGCCTCCGCTGAATAGAGGAAACCATTGAATATCGGGATATCCATGTTGACCCCAATACCGCCCCACCAGTTAGAGATGTAGTACTGGTCTGGCCGGATGGGCACGCTGCCGGCGGTGCCCGCGGCGCTGATGCTGGGGAATATCTGATCGCGTTGGGCATGGCTGAACTTTACTGCTGCCTGCTGGTCGTAGTTCAGCGCTTGCAGGTCGGGCCTCTGCCGCAATGCGAGCTGTATGAGTGGTTCGGCATCCGCGGGTGGCGGCTGCAACGGCGTAGTATCGTCTTCCAATTGATAAACAACCCGCCTGTCCAAACCGAGCACCGCGTCCAACGCCGCCATCGTGGAATCGTCATTGCTCCGCGCATCGAGGAGCAACAATTTAGCCTGCGAGAGGTTAACGTCAGCGAAGCTTAGATCGAGAGTCGACTTAAGATTGTTCTTGGTCATCTGGTTGACTTGCGTCTCTGTAGTCTGCCGGGTCTCGACATTTTGCCCGGCTACACGGAGCAGTGCCTGCGCCTGTAGTGCGTTGTAGAAAGCCTGGTCGGTGGCGGCGACGATGTCTTCCGTCGTGGCCAGGACGTTCGCGTTTTGCGCTTTTTCCTGGAGCTTCGAAGAGGCGACCAGGTTTCTGGTTCGTCCAAAATCAGTGATCAGTTGGGTAGCGCGACCGCCGGCGCCGGCGTGCTCGAAGAGGCGCGATGCGGTGAGCGATCCCGCAGAAATGCGCGATCCGTTATTCGCATCCATGGCAGTGATACTTCCGGTTGCCGTGGGCAATTCGGCGGCTCTCGACTCGCGGACAACCTGATGCTGGGCTAACGCAAGCAGCCGGGAAACGCTGATTCGGGGATTGTTCTTGATGGCCATCTGTTCGGCTTGCAAGCGGGTCAAGCGTGGAAGAGCCGCTCCTGTCTGAGCCGGCGCGGTTGTTGGCTCCTGGCCGGTTGTACTCTGCGTCAATGGAGCACTCTGCCGGGCAGCCTGGGCGATTAGGCGCACGCGCGGGGCATCCGGCAGCGATGGACTTGTATTTGCCATCTGGGACTGTGCGCCTCCAGCCGCGAAGAAAAAAACCGACAGAGTCACTACTAGGTGGGGGCGCGGATTCGCTGTTTTTCTCGTCATTCTCTATCCCTCTTGTGCAACCGCAATCTTGTTCTCCCGCCGGCCATGCACGACCAGGTATACGGCGGGGACCAGGAAGACCGTGACCACGACGGAGACACCGAGTCCGCCAATAATCGCGCGCGCTAGCGGAGCATATTGTTCGCTCCCCGATTCAAGTCCAATGGCCATTGGGATCATGCCTAGCAGCGTGGCCAATGAGGTCATCAGGATAGGCCGCAGGCGGATCTTGCAAGACTGCACGACCGCTTCCAAAAGAGACTTTCCCTGCTCATGCAGCAAGGTCGCAAATTCAACGATTAAGATACTGTTCGAGACGACGATCCCGGTCATCATGATGACGCCCATCAGCGACATGATGTTCAACGTGCTGTGTGTTGCAAAGAGAATGAGAACGACGCCGGCGAGCCCCGGAGGAATCGCCATGAGGATGATGAACGGGTCGACAAACGAGGTGAACTGCGCCATCAGGATCAGGTACACAAGTGCGATCGATAAAAGCAATCCGACCGCAAATCTGCTGAAGGATTGGTTCATATTGACCACCGCTCCGCGAACCGTGATGCGGACGTTTTTGGGTGTGTCAATATTCCTGATGACCCTGTTGACATCCCGGCTAACGCCCACCAGGGTTTCTGTGGACGGCATGACGTAGACGTCGATGATCCGGCGGATCTGGTAATGATCCACCTCGGTCGGAGTGTTGATCTCCTTGATGTTCGCGACGGATTGCAGTGGCGTGTAGTTTGCCCTATCACTGGCACGAAGCGGAATCTGCCTGAAATCATTCATGCTCATATTGGCAATCTTTCGGTCGAAGTACTGCACGGTAAGCATGTAATTGTTGCCGGTGTTTGGATCGATCCAATAACTTGGCGCGATCATACCGTTGGATGTCATGGCCGTGATCACATTGTCGACCACTTCCTTAGGCGACAGGTCAATGAGGCTGGCGCGCTCCCGGTCAATGTTCAGTTCCAGGCCGGGGTACTTCAGGTCCTGGGGGATCAAGACATCACTTACGTTCTTGAGGCCCTTCACTTCTGCTGCGATCTGGCGAGCTATTGCGAAGGACTGGTCAAGATTGTTGCCGCTGACCTGAATGTCGATCGGCGCCGGCAAGCCCTGATTGATGACGGAATCGACTAAGCCACCCGCTTGGAAGTAGGTTGTGAGTTCAGGAAGGTCTGATGCAAGCTTTCGGCGGACCCGCCCCATGTATTCGTAACTTCCAATCTTGTGATCCTCCTTGAGGCTGACCTGGACAAAAGCCGTATCCATCGCGGAGTTGTTGGTGTAAATCGCGGAAAGATCAGGAGTGATGCCAATGTTCGACACAATCATGTCTAGGTCTCGCGGAGGAACCACTCTGCGAATCTCATCTTCCACCTGTGCGATGTATTGATTGCTCAACTCAATGCGCGACCCGCTAGGGCACTTGATATTGATCACGAATTGGCCAGGATCGGTGCGCGGGAAATACGATCGGCCAAGAAACGGAGACACTCCTAAGAGGACGACGGCAACCCCGCCGACAATGACCAGCGCGGTGAGCCCGGGACGTTTTAACGTGCGCGTGACCTGGACCTCGTAATAGTCGAGCATGCGATGGAAGGACTCGTTGAACCTGGTCTCAAATCTGCGGAAAAACGATGGGGTCTCGGACCCCTCATGCACCTCCTCATTAGCAATCCGAATGAACTTGGCGCAGTAGAGCGGCACCACGGTCATAGCGAAGACATAGGAAGCAAAAATGGACAGCACCACTCCCAGGGCAAGGTCGGTGAAGATGTACTTGCTGACTCCGGCGAAGAAGGTAACCGGGAAGAATACGATCGAGGTCGTCGAGGTGGCCGCAAGCACCGCCAGGGAGACTTCCATGCCGCCCTTTTCTGCTGCGATGTGCGGAGCCACTCCCATTTCCATATAGCGGAAGATGTTTTCGAGCACCACGACGGAATCGTCGATGAGGCGAGAAAACGCCAATGCTAACCCGCCCAATAACATGGTGTTGATCGATCCGCCGAGCGCGTTCATGATCAGCAGACACATCAGCGCCGAGAGAGGAATCGACAAGAGGACAGCGAACGTCGCACGTGGACTTCCCAAAAACACGAGGATCATAATGCCCGTGAGAACCAGGCCGATGCTGGCTTCTTTAATAAGATTCTTGATCGCGGATTTAACAAAGACGGACTGGTCAAAGACAACGGCCGTTTTGAGCGACGCTGGGATATCGACGAGGTTCTTGATGGCATCCTTCATGCCGTTCACGATAGTGATGGTGTTGCTGTCCCCGCCTTGCTTCAGCACGGGAACATACACCGAACGCTGCCCATCGATGCGAACGATGTTCGTCTGGATCGTTCCCGAGTCCTCAGCCTTGCCAACATCGCCCACCATGATCGAGGCGTTACCGACCGACTTTAAAGGAAGGTCGTTGATCTGCTCCGGTGTTGGAACCTGGCTGTTGGCATAGATGTTGTAGTCCTTGGATCCAATGCGGACATCGCCTGCCGGCAAAATCAAGTTGGAATCGTCGACTGCTTTAACTACGTCCATCAAACTGAGGTTGTGAGCCTCCAGCTTGAGTGGATCGACATAGACCATGATCTGGCGGTAGCGTCCGCCAAACGGCTGCGGGACCGAGGCCCCGGGCACGTTGGCAATCTGGTTGCGTACCTGGAACTGGGCCAGGTCTTTGAGGTCTGTCTCGTTCAGTCCCCTCCCTTTCAACGTCACCAAACACACTGGCTGGCTCGATGCATCCATTCCGAGCACCACAGGAGGCAGCGTGCCGGGCGGCAATCGCCGCAGATCGGCCATTGCCAGATTGGCGATATTACTCAAAGCAGCGTTCGCATTCGTACCCGGCTTGAAATAGATCTTGATCAAGCTCACACCGGTCAGCGATCGTGACTCAATGTGGTCGATGTTGCTGCCCAAGGTGAAGAAGCGCTCGAATGTGTCGGTGATATCCGCTTCGATCTGCTGTGGCGGCATGCCCGAATAGAACGTCGCCACCACCACCACAGGAATATCGATTTTCGGAAACAGGTCCACCGGCATGCCTGCGATGCTGGTTATTCCTACGACCATGATTACCAGGCAAACCATGATAATGAAGAAGGGATATCTGAGGGCAAACTTAGGCATTAATGCTTGCCTCCTGTTCCCGAGTTCCTTTGTCCCTTCCATGGATAATCAGGTAAACGGCGGGCACCAGGAAAACCGTGGCCACGACCGAGACGCCCAGGCCGCCTATGATCGCGCGCGCCAGCGGCGCGTATTGCTCGCTCCCGGCCTCGAGACCTAACGCCATCGGGATCATCCCCAGCAGGGTTGCCAGCGATGTCATCAGAATCGGACGCAGGCGAATCTTGCACGACTGCACGACAGCCTCCGCGACGGGTAAGCCTTCTTCATGGAGATGGCCTGCAAACTCCACGATCAGGATGCTGTTCGACACCACAATTCCGGTCATCATGATCACCCCCATCAGCGACATCACATTCAGGGTGCTACCGGTGAGTAGCAGGATGATGAGCACTCCGGTCAGCCCGGGCGGAATCGCCATCAGGATGATGAACGGGTCGACGAAAGAGGCGAACTGAGCCATGAGGATGAGATATACGAGCGCAATCGAGAGAACCAGGCCTACGCCGAACCGCAAGAACGACTCGTTCATGCTGACCACGGTGCCTCGCACTGTAATGCGAACATTCTTCGGCTTCTGTACACTGGCAATCACTTTGTTTACAGCGCGGTTCACTCGCTGGAGCGCCTCTGTCGACGGCATCACGTAGACATCGATAACGCGCCGAATCTGATAGTGATCCACCTCCGTCGGAGTATTGATTTCCTTAATATCCGCAACCGATTGCAGTGGCGTGTAATTGGTCTGATTAGTTGCTCGCAGCGGTATCTCCTTGAAATCATCCATGCTCATGTTTGCAATCTTATGATCAAAGTACTGCACCGTGAGCATGTAGTTATTCCCGGTCTTTGGATCGATCCAGTAACTTGGAGCAATCATTCCGTTGGAGGTCAACGCCGTAATTACGTTGTCCACGATCTCCTTCGGAGATAACCCAATGAGGCTTGCTCGTTCCCGGTCGATGTTGAGCGCGAGACCCGGATACCGCAGATTCTGCGGGATGAGAACATCACTGACGTTCTTGATGGCTTTCACTCGGGTGGCGATCTGACTGGCGATGCCATAAGACTGATCCATGTCGTTACCGCTAATTTGAATATCGATGGGCGCCGGCAGCCCTTGGTTAATGACCGAATCTACAAGTCCGCCTGCCTGGAAGTAAGTGGTCAACTCGGGCATGTCATTCGCCAACTTTCTGCGAACCCGCTGCATGTACTCGTAGCTTCCTACCTTGTGCCCCTCCTTCAGGCTCACCTGGACAAACGCGGTATCCATCGACGAATTGCTGGTATAGATTGCCGAGAGATCGGGGGTAATTCCGATGTTCGAGACGATCATACCCAGATCTTGGGGGGGAACCAATTCGCGTATCTCTTGTTCGACCTGGGCGACATATCGATTGCTGAGCTCGATCCGGGTTCCACTCGGGCACTTGATATTGATCACAAATTGACCGGGGTCAGTGCGGGGGAAATACGACCTGCCAAGCAAGGGGAACAAGGCAAAACTCAGAAGGACAACTCCGAGGATGCTCAGCGTCGTCGCGACCGGGCGCAATATCGAGCGATTCACCACCACAACGTACTTCTCAAGCATTCTTTGGAACCAGCTGTTGAAACCGAGAACAATTGTCTGGAACAAGGATCGCCTTGGAGGTGTGCCCATAACAGCCTTACCATCTGCTTGTCCTGCTTGTGCATGTTCGGTGCCAGCAGACTTGATGAACCGCGCGCAATAGAGCGGCACCACGGTCATGGCCACGATGTAGGAAGCGAAGAGCGCGAATACAACGGTAAGGGCCAAGGCGGTGAAGAGATATCGACTTACTCCATAAAGCAGGGCGACTGGAAAAAACACGATTGCCGTAGTGAACGTTGCAGCCAACACCGCCAACTGCACCTCTTTGCCGCCTACTTCCGCCGCCACCTCTGCCGTCGCTCCCATCTCCAGGTGCCGGAAGATATTCTCCAGCACCACGACTGAGTTGTCGATCAAACGGGAAAAGGCCAGCGCTAATCCAGCCAAGACCATGGTGTTGATCGAGCCGCCTCCGGCGCGAATACAAATAAAGGCCGCCAGCGCAGAGAGGGGAATGGATAAGAGAACCGCGAATGTTGCGCGTACGCTACCCAGAAACAACAGAATCATCAACGCTGTAAGAACCAGGCCTATGCCGCCCTCGTTCATCAGGTTCTTGATTGCGGACTTGACGAATACGGACTGGTCAAAGACCACGGCGGTTTTGAGCGAAGCCGGGATGTCGACCAGGTTCTTTATGGCGGCTTTCATGCCGTTGACGATGGTGATCGTGTTGCTGTCGCCGCCTTGCTTCAGCACCGGGACGTACACCGAGCGCTGCCCGTCGATGCGAACGATGTTCGTCTGGATCGTCCCCGAGTCCTCAGCCCTGCCAACGTCGCCCACCATGACCGAAGAGTTACCAACCGATTTCAGCGGAAGGTCGTTGATCAGCTCCGGCGTTGCCACCTGACTGTTGGCATAGATGTTGTAGTCTTTGGGGCCGATACGAACATCACCGGCCGGCAAGATGAGGTTGGATTCGTTTACCGACCTGACAACATCCATCAGGCTGAGGTTGTGAGCCTCCAATTTCAGCGGATCAACATAGACCATGATCTGGCGGTAGCGTCCGCCAAACGGCTGCGGGACCGAGGCTCCGGGCACGTTGGCAATCTGGTTGCGTACCTGGAACTGAGCCAGATCCTTAAGGTTTGTCTCATTCAGTCCCCGTCCTTTCAAAGTAACCAGACAGACCGGCTGGCTCGATGCGTCCATTCCGAGCACGACCGGAGGCAGCGTGCCGGGCGGCAATCGCCGCAGATCGGCCATTGCCAGATTGGCAATATTGCTCAACGCCGCGTTCGAGTCCGTGCCCGGCTTGAAATAGATCTTGATCAAGCTCACACCGGTCAGCGATCGCGACTCGATGTGGTCGATGTTACTGCCCAGAGTGAAGAAGCGCTCGAATGTGTCGGTGATATCCGCTTCGATCTGTTGTGGCGGCATGCCGGAGTAGAACGTAGCTACAACCACCACAGGGATGTCTATCTTCGGGAACAGATCCACCGGCATGCCGGCGATGCTGGTCATTCCTACGACCATGATTACCAGGCAAACCATGATAATGAAGTACGGATATTTCAGAGCGAACTTTGGCATTACTGTTCGCTCCCCGACTTCTCTTCATTCACGTCGGCGGTTGGCAGCTGTTCAACCTTCGCCTTTACAGTTTCGCCCACCTGGTAATTCGACTGGCCTCCTGTAATGACACGCTCTCCTTCCGTCAATCCGCTCTTCACCTCCACCAGAGTAGAACCTTGCAAACCGAGCGTCACACTCTGCGTCTGCACATGATTCTGGCTGTCGACTACGAGCACAGAAGATTGATTGCCGTTGGTGATGACAGCTTGCACGGGAATCGTCAAAACATGATCTCTGCGTTCCAACTCGATGGTGGTGTTGGCATACATGCCCGGGGTCAGCGACAAGTCCTTATTTTCGACATCGATTTCGGTTTCCATAGTTCGCGTGGCCAGGCTTATATCCCGCGTAAAGCGAACGACCTTGCCCACCAAGGAACGATGGACAGCGTCGACCTGAACGTTTACCTGAGCGCCCACGTGAATGTATTCGACTGCATCCTCTGGAACAGGAATGCGCAAACGAAGCAAACTGCTCTGGGAAAGTTTGACCACGGGCAGCGATTGAACGTCGGATGAAGTGCCGGCCTGGATGAGCGCACCGGTATCGGCATAACGCCAGATAATGACTCCGTCGATGGGTGCAACGACCCTCGTGTAATCTTCTAGAGCGCTCACGCGCTCGCTATCGGCGCCGGCGACGTCAAAATTTTGCTTTGCTGCGCTCAACTCGGACTTGGCCGCGTCAATCTGGGCCTCCGTTGCCATATCCTTCGATTGGGCATCGTCGAGTTCCTGCTCCGCGATCAACCCGGGCTGAGTTGCCGACGCCTTTTTCAGCCGGTCGTAGTCGGCATGCAAGGCGCTGTGTTCGGATTGTGCGCGAAGTACTTCGTGCTCTGCGCGAGCGATCTCATCTTTACGGCGCGCAACCTGAGCCACCGTACCTTTCAATTGAGCGCTGAGTTCCGGCACTTCAAGCACCGCCAGGATTTGCCCTTGGCGCACCTTGTCCCCGATGTCGACGTAGATGTGCCGGATATAACCCGAAACCTTGGCGTGAACTTCGATCACCTGGTATGGCTGGAACTGCCCGGCAAGATTCAGAGTGTGGACGATACTTCCATGCTTCACTGCGGCTACGATTGCCGACGGAACCTGGGCGGCAATAGCTTCCGAGTTCTTGTCCCTGGAGCTACAGGCAATTACGCCGGCGAGGGCGGGCAGCGCCAACGCCGCAGTGAGAATCAAGGAGATTCGCTTTCGCATATCTGCAACGCACCTATTCAATGGATTTAAAGTGGGCGGCAAGCAATAAAACGGGAGCCGTTCCCCGTAGGGTGCACGCCATGCGGCAACCTGCAGTTCGGCCTGAGCCGAAGGCCTTCGTTTGTGGCTATTGGGGCTGGAACTAAATAAAGGCGGGAGGGGGACGGTAGAAGAAAGCGTTCAAACTGGGACGGCAGAAAATACGCCACGGGTGCTTAGCTTCCCAGTCCCGTTGGTTGAACATCGGCGCACGCAGGAAGTTTAACGCCAGCAAGAAAAACGCAAACACGTTGAACAGCAACGCCTGCGCGACCACCGCCCAGGCTTTCGTGCTCCTTAGCGGCAGATCCCCGCCTATCGTTGACTGCTCATCTCTCGAGAGCAACTTGGCTTCGGGAATCGCATGGGAGGTGGAGTGGGGTGGATCATAGAGAGACAGCTTGTACTGGAGACCCCAGGTAAAAACAGAGATCGCCAACACCAGGAATACAAAGGTTAACCGGGAGAGGTTGAGCCGATTTGTGTGCGAGAGACTCACAAGCCCTTATCTTTCAATGGTAAGCAGACTTTACTCCCAATCCGGCCGTTCGTCTGTCGCTCTATATGAAACTTACCATCTCCTTAGATACCACAACCGAACCAAAAGGTAGCCTGAATCTTTTGATCTCCCATAAATTAATCATCCACTTGGTGCAAACGGGGAGGGTGCCCCAACCTGGGACATAATTTCGAGGGTAAGGCGGTGCGATAGGACAGATAGGACACGGCGCACGCGAAGCGGTCGAACCCGCGAGTGGATGCGTGTTTGTGAAGCTAGCGGCACGCCTGAAGACCCGCGGTCTGCTCAGGACCACGACCCATCGCTCTATCGGGCGGGGTTCGCCCAGGGCAGTCGTTAGGGTGGCTTCACGCTGTTTGTGAAAGACGGGCACGTCATCTACGAAGTGAATGCCTTTGGCAACCGCGCTGGTCAGCAAGCGAAAGTCCGCCATCCGCATAGACAATTCGGCGACTGCACAAGTCGGCAAACAGTGTGTGAACACAGTGCTTGCTGACTGAAAACAACAGTTGTCAAGCGATTTGCAGGTCACATTGACACACTAAGTCCTGCGCTTTATAGTTCGCCCAACGCGATGACCAGCCATGTTCAACAAGATCTAATAGTTGTGTCGAGCGTGCGGCTGGTTCCACCCAGCACTGGTTGTTGTTGACTGCCTAGCCTGCGAACCCTCTATTCCTGGATCATTGTGGGGTTCTGCCGGTGCAGGGATTTCCGGCGGGTGGACCAACCTGGTCTTTCGCCTATCTTGCTGGTGACTCTTTTATCGCGTAAAGACGGGTTCACGTTAAAAGTTTGTTAGGAGAGATATGCCAGAGCAGATAGACAGCAGAAGGTCATTCATCAAGAGTTCCCTGGCAGCCGCTGTAGCAGCTGCAGTTCCGGTCGCGGCCGAAGCGAATGAAAACAGTGCTGCTAAACCGGCGGTACAGCCGAATATCGTTCTCTATCTTTCCGACCAGTTCCGTTGGGACTTCATCGGCGCCAACGGTCACAACAGCTCCACCCGCACGCCGAATCTGGACGCGTTGGCGTCTCGGGGGAAGAATTTTACTCACGCGGTCACTAACCAGCCTGTCTGCGCTCCTGCCCGCTCGGTCTTATTCACCAGCCGCTATGCAACCGAAACCGGCGTCTGGCGCAACGGAATTGCTCTCAGCCAAACTCTCCCGACGCTGGCCGGAGAGCTGCGCAAAGCCGGCTATACGGCAAACTTGATTGGCAAATGGCACCTTGCCCCAAACAATGAGGCCGACGGCGGAGGTCCAGGCGCTGTAAAAGCGGAGTTCCGTGGTGGCTTCCTTGACCTTTGGGAAGGGGCGAATGTAATCGAATTCACCTCGCATCCTTACGAAGGAACCATCTGGGACCGCGACGGCAAAGAGATCACCTACAAAGACGAATACCGCGTCGACTTCATTACCGATCGCGTGGAGCGCTTCCTTCGCCAGAAGCAGGAAAAACCATTCTTCCTCTTCATCTCCCAGCTCGAGCCCCACCAGCAGAACGACATGCATCGCCCCATCGGACCTCATGGTTCCGTAGAGCGTTTCGCCAACTGCACCGTCCCTGAAGATCTACGAGCCCTTCCCGGCACGTGGCAGGCGCAGCTGCCGGACTACTACGGTTGCATTGAAGCGATCGACGCCTCGGTAGGCCGAGTGCGCCGCATTCTCGAAGAAGAAAATCTCGCCGACAACACCATCTTGGTTTTCATCAGCGATCACGGCTGCCACTTCATGACCCGCAATCAGGAGTACAAGCGCAGCACTCACAACAGCTCCCTCCGCGTACCCCTGCTTATCGACGGACCAGGTTTTCATGGCGCACAGCAGATCCCCGAGCTTATCGGTCTCATCGACATTGCGCCCACCCTGCTTGAAGCAGCCGGCGTGCCCGCGCCATCCGGGTGGAAGGGCCGGAGCCTGCTGCCGCTGCTCAACGATCCCGGCGCTCGGCAGGCGTGGCCTAACCAGCAACTGATCCAGATTAGCGAATCGATGACAGGCCGCGCGATCCGGACCAAAGATTGGACCTACTGCGTTGCGGACCCGTCTGGTGCTTCGAAAGAGCCCGCGGCTGCCACTTACCATGAGTACCAGCTCTATGATCAGCGCGCCGATCCACACGAGCTAGTGAATCTCGCTGGGCGCCAGGAATATCGTTCGCAGGCGAGTGAGCTGAGCCAGCAGCTGAAAAAACTCTTGGTTGCAGCCGGCGAGCCCGAACCTGAAATAGCGCCGGCTAAGCTTTATCCTTAACTTAGGATGGCCTCGTGTTCGTCCGTAGGCGCGCTGGGTTGCAGTGCCGGCTCGCGCGGCCGAAACATTTCTTCTAGAATGGCCACCTGCCTCTTATGAAGAGCGGTGAAAAGTTATCTTGCTGCGCGCCCACTTCGCCCCGCGAAGACCGCCTATCGCCTGCTTCGAATGCAGTGGATTACATCGCCGCAGGCGGTCACGCAACCGCCGATATAACGAGCGCGAGCGTGTCGCTTCCGGGGGAAGCTTCCTGATGGGAACCGACTATGCCCGCGGCTTTCCCGCTGATGGGGAAGGACCGGTGCGGGCTGTCTCTCTCGCCGTTTGCAATCGATACCTTCCCTGTCACCAACGCCGGCTTCGCAGTCTTCGTCGATGCCACCAACTACCGAACCGAGGCTGAAATCTTTGGCTGGTCCTTCGTCTTTTGGTCTCACATTCCACCGGAGCGCTTCGAGGATCTGGTGGAGGACACAGCAGCCTACACACCGTGGTGGTGTAAGGTGCCGGGTGCAACCTGGAATCATCCGGAGGGCCCAGGCTCCAATGTGGATCAGCGGCAGAATCATCCGGTTGTCCACGTTTCCTGGAACGACGCAGCCGCCTACGCCGCATGGGCCTCGAAGTCTCTACCCTCCGAGGCGCAGTGGGAATATGCAGCGCGCGGTGGTCTGGAACAGAAGCTTTATCCATGGGGCGACGAGCTTGTTCCAGGCGGAACGCACCGGTGCAACATCTGGCAAGGCGAATTTCCGCAGAAAGATACCGCCGAAGACGGTTACACCGGAACCTGCCCGGTCGACAGCTTTCCGCCCAACGGATATGGTCTCCATTCAGTCACGGGCAATGTTTGGGAATGGTGTGCCGACTGGTTTCATACTAAGTTTCTTTCGCCTGCGCATGATCCGGTGGGGCCATCGCACGGCGAGGCAAAGGTGATGAAGGGCGGCTCATTTCTGTGTCACGCGTCCTACTGCAATCGATACCGCGTGGCTGCGCGCACGTCGAACACTCCAGACAGCTCAGCCTCGAACATCGGCTTCCGCTGCGTCAAAGCCAAGGCGAACCAATAGCATCCGCACTAATTTTCAAGCGAGCGACAGCCGGCTGCGCAACTTTTTTGCCTATTTACTCTCTAATTAACTAGAGAGGTTTTGAACTACCATGCCAAGGTTGAAGGCAATTCTGCTTTCCCTGGCGACTATGTGCGCGCCTGTAGCTTTAGCGCAGACTGCAAACCCAGCCGTTCCAGGGACTCTTAACTATGTAGAAGGGTCGGCCTCGATAAGCGGCCGGCCATTGAATCAACAATCGGTGGGCTACGCCCAGCTCCAGCCGGGCCAGGTGCTGCAAACAGCAAATGGCAGGGTTGAGTTGCTGCTCACCCCGGGCGTCTTTCTCCGTGTAGGAGAAAACAGCGCTGTGCGAATGATTTCCCCAAATCTGCTGAATACGCAGGTAGCGCTGGACCGCGGCCGTGCCGACATCGAAGTGGATGAGATCCACCCGCGCAACGACATACAAGTAGCGGAAAGTGGTGCGAACACTCGCCTGCTAAAAGACGGGCTATATGCTTTCGACGCGGATAAGGCCACCGTCCGCGTCTTTAAGGGAGAAGCCGAGCTCCTGGAACAAACTGGCAGTGGTCAGAAGGCAGTTAAGGTGAAAGGTGACCACCAGGTCGCATTGGCGGGTGAAGCAATTCAAAGCGTGAGTTTCGACCGCGATCAAGCCGAGGACGCACTCTACAACTGGAGCAGCCTCCGTTCTCAATACCTCGCCGAGGCGAATCTCAATCTGGCTTCGGAATATGCCGGGTATGGTGTCATGGCTCCAGGTTGGTATTGGGACGCCGGCTTCTGGGGTTATACCTGGCTCCCCGGTGACGGGCTGCTATGGAGTCCCTTCGGATGGGGCTTCTACTCGCCAAGGTACATCTTCTACGGGGGGCCGGTCTTCTATGGTCATCGCGCCTACGCTGCCCGCAGCTATGCGCAATTCAGGGGCGACGGCTTTTCCCGTGGAGGAGTACACACCATGGGGGGAGGAGTACACACCATGGGTGGGGGGTTTCATGGCGGCCGTTAAGCAGGTTTCGCAATTAGTGTAGACCGAAGAGCGAAACCTTCTCGTGGTTTTCTTCCAAGGAAAACCACACCTCGCGATCTTTATCAATAGGGAATTCTCAAGCCCGTCCTTCATGGACGGGCTTTTTCTATGATCAATCGAAGCGCTTCAGGGGGCGCAACAAGGGTCTCGTCCCGTACGAGCGCATTGACAGATGCTCCATGCCGGGATTATGTATCTTTCGGGGCGTTCCAAACATTCGATGGCCCGAATCGACTCACGCTTGAGCTGCAAATGCATAAGCATGCCGAGTCACTCCCTTGACGACGCTTGCCGGTTAAGGGCTTCCATCTCCCATCTTTCGTTCGTGCTGGTCTTGGCGCTCTTTGCCCAAGCCACTCTGGCGCAAGACCTGACGCCGGCACGCGATTGGACGACATGGGGTTACGATCAGGAACGGACCGGCTGGAACCGGGGCGAGACTTCGCTTACCATCCACAACGTGTCGGAGCTCAAGTTGCTGTGGAGCACCCAACTAAGCACGCCACCCAAAGGCATCGTTCTTTCGACGCTCACCGCGCCGCTGGTGGCCGAAGGCGTGAGCACCACTCAAGGCGCTAAGAATCTGGTTTTCCTGCTTGGCGCCGACGACACGGTGTTCGCACTGGATGCGGACACGGGAAAAGTTTTCTGGCAGAAGACCTTCGCAAATCCCGCCGCGCCCATCTGGCCCGCTACCTGGCTGTGTTCGAACACGGTGAACGATACCCCGGTGGTCGATAAGCAGAACAATGTTATTTTCCTGATCACCAGTGACGGTAAGCTCCGTGGTCTCAATTTGAACGACGGCGCGGATCGCATGGCGCCGGTCAATATGGTGGAACCCTTTGCCCGGGCCTGGAGCCTGAACCTGATGGAGAACGTTGTGTACACCACCAGTGGCCGCGGTTGTGGCCAGTTACCAGCAGTACCGGGGGTGAAACCATCGGTGGTGCCGGGGAGCGTTTCGGCGATGGATGTGAGTGATCTCGCTCACCCACGGCTAACCCGTTTTTATACCAGTGGCAACAAATATTCGGGCCCCTGGGGGCGCGGCGGCGTCACCAGAGGCCCTGGCGGCACTGTGATTGCGCAAACAGCCGACGGCTTCTACGATCCGGCAGCCGGCGATTTTGGCGAGACCGTGCTCAAACTGGCTCCCAAGGCGACGCGTCTGCTGGACTCCTTCACACCCTCGAATTGGCAATTTTTGAATGCTCAGGACCTGGATTTCGGTTCGGCGAGCCCAGACGTTTTTACTTTCCAGAACCGGACGCTCATCGCCGTTGCGGGCAAAGAGGGTGTCCTCTACCTGTTGGATGCTGCCGATCTCGGCGGCCGTCCTAGCCATTCGACGCCCCTATACAAATCACCGCAGCTTGGTAACGATGCCGCGGAGGGCCGCAAACCGGGTCAGGGAGTATGGGGCTCTATCACCAGCTATGAGACCCCGGACCACAAACGTTTCCTGTATGTGCCCATGTGGGGGCCGCCTTCAAAAAATGTGCCGCAGTTCAAATCGAGCAGCGGCGCTGCACCCCACGGCAGCATCATGGCATTCCAGGTTACAGCTGAAGGAGAGAAGTTATCACTGGCTCCGCAGTGGATCTCGCACGACATGATCGTGCCCGATCCGCCGGTGGTGGCGAATGGTGTGCTGTATGCGATCCAAACCGGGGAGCAGACTGTCCAGAGCCCCGCTTATGTTCACGGAACCCAGGATGAAATCAACCACAATCCGCTATCGGCTAAGTACCGTTCCACCCCGGTCAGCAATCTCACTCTGTATGCGTTCGATGCCGAGACAGGGAAACAACTCTATTCGAGCGATAAGATCATCACGGATTGGGTGCATTTCAGCGAACCCGTGGTGGCGCTGGGAGAAGTCTTCGTCGTTAGCCATGACGCCCATGTCTACGCTTTCGGGCTCAAGCGCTGAAAGCCGCTAAATCAAAGGAAACTGCTTTGTCTAAAAAAATCTCCTCACAAGGTCTCAATAGGCGCGAGTTTGTTTCTTCGGCGTTGGCGTTTTCGGGCGGGGCAGTTGCAGCGGGCGTGCTCGGCGACTCGAATGCGTGGGCTGCCGGCGCCGCAGGCAAATCCCTCGACCCCATCGACCCGTACATTCGTTTTGGGATCACCGGTGCCTTGTGGGGCGATTGGCCCAACGGCAATCTTCGCATGTCAACCGACATGCAGGAGATCATCGCGGACACGGCGCGCTTCGGGTTGCAAGGCATCGAGCCCTACTCAGGACAAGTCGTACAGTTCCTCGGCAACCCGCTCGCGCTCAAGCGAATGTGCGATGCGGCGGGAATCCAACTAATCGATGTGGGAGACTTGCCGCGGGCGCCACGCTCGAAGCCAGCTTCGAGCGCAAATGCCCCGTCGAATCCCCCATCCAATCCCCCGTCCAATCCTTGGATCAGCAAAGAGGGTAACGTCGAGCTCATCGCCGGCATGGTGAACTTCGCGCACGATTTTCTGGCGCCGTGTGGATGCGACCATTGGAAGACCAATATGGGCAGCCGGCCGCAAGGTGGGCCAAGCGACGATCAACTCAAGACATTGGCTAACACGCTGAATGAAATCGGCAGGCAGACCATCGCCTTTGGAGTAAGGCTGGCTCCTCATCCCCATATCTGGGGGCCCATGGAGCGGGAACATGAAATACGAACGGTGCTGGCCCACACGGATCCAAAGTATGTCTGGCTCACGGCGGACACCGCGCATCTGACCCTGGGCGGCGGCGATGCGGTGCAAATCATCAGCGATTATTTTCCGCGGATCGCTGAAGTGCACATGAAGGACACCTATCCCAGGTATCGCGGCAATACATCGACGCCGACGCTGTCGGAACACCATCAGGCAAGCCTGTACCATAATCTCGGCGTAGGCGGCGTGGACTTTCCGGCCCTCTTCAAAGTCTTACGGGATCGAAAGTTCAAGGGATGGGTAGTCTACGACCTCGACGCGCCCCGGCCGGGTGACGGCACCGGCAGCATTCAAGACAATCTCGCGGTCAACATCAACTATCTGAGAAATGTACTGCAGGTAAAATTGCCTGCGCCTCCGCAGGCCTAGACCCGAAGGCCTACGGACGCTCTGGCCAGGAATGTCTCGGATAGCGGCGCATCAGTTCGCGCCGCACCTGCGGATAGAGCCGCTCCCAAAAGCCCGCCAGGTCGGTTGTCGTCTGTACCGCTCGCTGATTCGGAGCCAACAGGTGGACTACGACGGGCGTCCGCTCCAGCCCGATCCGCGGTGTTTCCCGCATCCCAAAAAAATCCTGCAGGCGGGATGCGATCCAGGGCGGCTTGCCCGGTTCGTAGTGAACCTTCGTCTCCCGGCCGCTGGGCAATCGGATGCGCGGCGGAGCAATCTCATTCAGCTGTCGCATCCCCATCTTCCGTTCGAGCGTAGCCACGAAGTTTGCCCCCGTGCTTTTCAACTCAGTGAAGCTGCGCAGCCCCAGGCACATTTCGCGGAGCGCCTGAGGAACATCTGGTGCTTCAACAACGGCGAACTCGACGCGGGCTAAGAACTCATCGAGCGCGTTCCTGTCGACGAAACGATCGATGCCAGCTTCCAGCGCTTTCTGCGCCAGCAGTTGGGCTGCGGCTTCTGGATCCGGCATTGCCCCGCGGGATTCCTGAATCACCAGTTCGTCGTACAGTAGCGCGCTCACCGCCTCCACCCGCTCGGTCTGCCGATTCCACTCCACGCTCGATTGCTCGCGCACACGATCGGGAAACAGTTCAATCAACCACTCCGGTTCGATGCGCGCCGTCATACGTATCAGTGGCAGCGGCTTGTCTTTGCGGTCCTCGGCATCCACCGCGACCATGAATTCATATTGCGGAGCCTCCCCCGCGACCTCCGCCGATGTGCCATTCGAAAGCAGCATTTGGTTGCCCGCACGCCGCCGCGCGACGCGGTCAGGAAACCCCGCCAGTATCGACATTAGCAAAGCATCGTCGTTGTGCTTCGTCTGCCGGGCGGGCCGCGCAATCCTGCGCAACTGCTCCACTTGCTGCCGGGTGCGGTAATCCCGATCGGCATCAATGGCTGCCAGCAGGTCATTTTTCTCCGAGCGTGCACCTGAACCAAGCAGTGCCGCCGCGATACAGCCGTCCTCGCCTACGCCGCGCTCCATGGCCGCAGTGAGAATGCGCGACAGCCGGGGATGCAACGGGTACCGCGCCAACTGCTGCACGATCTGCCCGGTCGCGCCCAGGCGGTCGAGCAGAGACTCAGCTCGCTCAACGGCTGCCGCAGGCGGCGCATCCAGCCAGTCGATTTGGCCAATCCGCATGGCGCGCAAAGCGAGGCAAAGCTGAGAGAGCTCGCTGCGCGCGATCTCCGGCTCGTCGTGTTCCGGGCGGCGCAGGTAGTCCTCCATGGTGTACAAGCGCAGCACGCGACCAGGTCCGGTGCGTCCCGCCCGCCCCGCTCTTTGCTTCGCCGAAGCCTTGCTTACCCGGCCGACATGGAGCGTCGGCAAGCCAGTCCACTGGGAATACGTCGCGATGCGCGCCAGTCCGCTATCGATCACCGCGCGTACGCCCTCAACCGTCACCGAGCTTTCCGCGACATTCGTCGCCAGAATGACTTTGCGTTGGCTAGCAGGCGCGACCGCGCGATCCTGTTCGGCCGGCGTCAAATCACCGTGCAGCGGCAACACCAGTAATCCGGCCCGGCGCGCGACTGCCTGGCTCTCGCGCATGGCGCGTCGTATCTCAGCCGCCCCAGGCAAGAAAGCCAAAACATCCCCGGAAGGCTCCTCCGCGATCAGCAGCTCGAGTGCTTCTGTTAACTGTGCTTCCAGCGGCTTTGGAGAGTACGGCAGATGGGTGATCGAGAGTTCGAACTGCCGCCCCTCTGACCGCAGCACTGGACAATCTTGAAGGTAGTGCGCCACCGGACCGGCATCGAGCGTCGCTGACATAACCACGATCCGCAGGTCAGGCCGCGTCTGCTGCAGGCGTTTCAGCAAGGCCAGCGCCAGATCGCTCTCCAGGTGGCGCTCATGAAACTCATCCAGCACAACTGCCGCCACACCCTTTAAGCCCGGATCGGAAAGCAGCCGCCGGGTGAGCACGCCCTCGGTGACAAACCGCAGCCGCGTTTTCGGTCCAACCGCTTCCTCAAATCGAACCTGGTAGCCGGCGGTCTGGCCAACCTCTTCGCCCAGCTCCCAAGCCACACGCCGCGCCGCCATTCGCGCTGCAATACGGCGTGGTTCTAGGACCACCACTTCACCGCTGACAATGTCCAGCAGCGCCGGCGGCACGCGCGTGGTCTTACCCGCCCCCGGCGGTGCTTCGATCACGAGGTTAGGAGAGCGCTTTAACGAATCGAGGATCTCCGGCAGAATCGCATCCACCGGCAGAGCAAGTCTGGGTTTCACCAATTTTCATCCAAACACGGCCCCCCGCACGCGTCAAACGCTTGCGACACCCACACCTCTGTGACTAAACTCCTCCCCATGACGTTCAAGCCGCCTCATGCCATCCGATGTGCAGCCGTTGCTTTGCTTCTTTCTCTTGCGACCGCTGCCATGCACGCGCAAGACTGGGCCAAGACCCGCCTCGAAGCCTCGCCCCGCCATCATGAATACGTGGCTCTCAAGCATGGCAGCCGCACGGTGCAGGCATTCGTCGTCTACCCTGAGGTCAAAGCCAAGGCCCCCGTTGTTATCCTCATTCACGAGATCTTCGGTCTCAGCGACTGGGCTAAGGAAATGGCGGACGAGCTGGCTGCGCAAGGCTTCATCGTCGTTGCTCCCGACCTGCTCTCCGGCTTCGGCCCCAATGGAGGCGGTTCGAGCGAGTTTGCCAGCCAGGACGCAGCAGTGAAGGCCGTCTCCGGCCTTGATCCCGAAGGCGTGATGGCAGATCTGGACGCCGCGGCAGACTATGGAAAAAAGCTTCCCGCAGGCAACGGTAAAATCGCCGTGACTGGCTTCTGTTGGGGCGGAAGCAAGTCTTTCGCCTTCGCCGCCCACCGTAAAGACCTCTCCGCTGCCTTTGTCTTCTATGGCACTGGCCCTGCGGACGTGACCACGATTACCGCTCCCGTCTACGGCTTCTACGGCGGGAACGATGCTCGCGTCGATGCCACTATCCCGGCTACCACCGCAGCCATGAAGGCCGCCGGCAAAACATACGAGCCTGTGACCTACGAAGGCGCCGGTCACGGATTCATGCGCGCCGGCGAAGATCCCACCAACACAGTGCCAGGGAACAAAACTGCGCGTGAACAAGGATTCGCCCGCCTGGTCAAACTACTTAACGGAATATAGAACGGGAGCCTAATGGCCAGGATCATTTCTGTCGAAGCACGCACTGTTCACATTCCGCTGCGCCAGGCGACCGCCTTTGCGCGCCGCCAGGTAACCTCCCGCGACTACAGCTTGGTCAGGATCCGCACCGAGGACGGGCTCGAAGGTATTGGCCATTGCTACGCTGGGCATTCCGGGGGAAACGTGGTGACGACGGCGGTGCGCGAGATGCTGGCGCCCATGCTGATCGGCGCTGATTCGAACGCCACGGAATTGCTCTGGAAAAATATGTATCAGGAAGTGTTGCTGCACGGCCGCGTCGGCTCGGTGATGCGGGCGCTCAGTATTCTCGATAACGCGCTGTGGGACCGGAACGCCAGGGCGGCCAACCTGCCGCTTTACAAGTATCTCGGCGCCGCCTATGAAGATACGGTTCCGGCTTATGCCAGCGGCGGCTATTACCTTGAGGGCAAGACGCCGGCAATGCTGGGCGAAGAAATGGCGAGCTACGTGGCGCTCGGCCTCAACGCCGTAAAGATGAAGGTCGGCCGCGGCGACCTCAGGTCAGAAGAGGCAAGGATCGAGGCGGCGCGCAAGGCGATTGGGCCCGACGTGCTGCTCATGCTGGATGCCAACAACGCCTGGTCCGATGTACCGACAGCCTTTCGCTACGCGGAGCGTTTCGCGCCCTACGATCCCTACTGGATTGAAGAGCCGTTCAGCCCGGATCAGATCGAGAACCACGCCAAACTGGCCGCCATGATCAGCATCCCTGTGGCCACCGGCGAAATCGAGGCCGGACGCTGGCGATTCAAGGAATTGCTGGACAAGCAGGCAGCGTCGATCCTGCAGGCGGACGCCGCGGTCTGTGGTGGGATAACGGAATTCCGGCGCATCGCCGCGCTGGCCGACGCTTACGGTGTGACCATGTGCCCCCACTGGTTTCATGATCTGCACGTGCACCTGGTGGCGGCCTCGCCCAATGGTCAGTTCGTCGAATACTTTCCCGACGGCAAGGTATTCAATTTCTGCGACATTATCGATCGCCAACTCGAAGTGCGGAACGGCGGCCTGGCGCTGCCAACCGGTCCCGGCCTGGGATATCTCTTCGACGAAAAAGCGATTGCGCGCTTCCAGGCAGACGCGTGGAGTTAGGGGCTATGGCGGCCTGATCGCCGGCATTTAGAAATAGCAGCTCGGTAAACCACATGATGACGGAACAGACAACAATGGAATTAGACCAAAAGACGATCGCAACACTCTCCGCGGTTGCCACGGCGACGCTCACCACGGTGTTGCTGAAAAAAGGCCTGCGCAATGTCTGGCTGCGCGGCACCAAGCCGCTGCGTCCGGGCCAGAAGCGCCTCGTGGGCCCGGCTTTCACCCTGCGCTTTGTCCCGGCGCGCGAAGACCTAGCTACGCCGGAATCCTGGAGTTCCCCCATCTCGACGCGCGCCGCGATCGAAGCCATGGCGCCGGGCTGCATTGCCGTGGTCGGCGCCTTGGGCATCACCGACGCCGGCATTTTCGGCGATATTCTCTGCGCCCGCATGAAGGTGCGTGGCGTCGCTGGCTTGGTCACTGACGGCGTAGTCCGTGACGTCACAGGCGTGCTAGCCACCGGGTTGCCCGTATGGTGCATGGGCGCGGCAGCACCCCCTTCGGTTGCCGGTCTCACCTTTGTCAATTGGCAGGAACCTATTGGCTGTGGTGGGGTCGCAGTCTTTCCCAATGACGTGATCGTGGTGGATGAAGATGGCGCCGTCGTCATTCCCCGCGCGCTGCTCAACGAGGTTGTGGAAGCGGCCGTCGAGCAGGAAAAACTGGAGGACTGGATTATTGCTGAGGTGCAAGCCGGCGCGTCCCTGCCCGGGTTGTATCCGCCCAATGCGGAAAACAAAGCACGCTACGAGGCTTCCCGCAGCGGACAGGCAAAGACTTCTGCATAAAGGGCTGGCACGGCGTCCAGCCGCAGGTTCGCTGCTGGACGCCGTGCGCCGGGCACCCGCCCGGGAAAAGCAAGTTAGTTCTCTTTAAGCTTCTGCATATATTGATCCAGCAGTTTGGCCGGAACCTTGCTGGTGGTCTTCGTCCATAGAGGGTCCGTGATGGCATACGCTTCGTCGACGAACTTCTCGAAGAAGGCCCAGGTCATGGTGTAGTACTGTCCCCATGAAATGACCCGCGCTCCGCTGGCATTGTAGCCCGCCAAAACGACCGCGTGACCACCGACGATGGTGTTGTCAGCCTTGGGTTCGACGTCCCAGACCGCCAGCGGCGGCGCGTTTGGCGGCATGATGTATTGCGGCACGTCGAAGCCGATATACGCCACCCCGTGGTTATAAATAGTGCGTTTTACGTTGTCGATGTTCTTGACGTCAACCTCAGCAAAGGCGGTGATCTTGTGCCGTTGCTGCGCTTTGGGACCGAAGGGTGCGCCCGTCTTCAGGATGTAAGTAAGAACGTGTTGTTCATTGCCGCCCGGGCCCTCGCCGCCCTGTTTCGGGTTGTAGCCGCACGCCTGCTCATAAAGATCAACGACGTCCACATCCGGTTCGGTTTCGAGTTTCTTCTCCGAGTTGAAACTCCAGACCTGGATCGCATGATAGAAAGCGGCGCAGGTGCAGTCTCCCAGCGTGTCGTTCCCCATCATGCCCAGTTCCGCAGGCATTCCCGTGGTGTAGTCTACAGCGGGTTGAACAGGCTCCACCGGCTGGCCCGCCAGCAGGGTGTGAAGCATTGGAATTTTGTCGTTATGGGAACGGGCAAGCCGGCCCAGCTTGAACGAAGTCTTTTCCGCGGTTGGTGGGGTCATGGGTGCTTCTCCTTATTTGCGAATGATGGTTCTACGTCGATAGTTGCTCCATGTTCATCTCTTACGGGAGCGATTCGGCCAAGTTTGAAGCCGGGGCTCGAGTGGGTGGCTTTGCTGCCGGAGGAAGCATCCGGCCTAACGGATATACCGGTATGGATTACGGCCCAGGTCGCGATTACGCTGCCCGCCGTGGTGAGTCCGCCGTACTTGGCATAGATTTGCGCCGCCTGCTGATCGGCTTGTTCTATGTTGTGGTTCGGGTTCGGTATTTGTGGGTCAGAGGCATTGCGAATCGCATGCCAGGCAAGGCCTGGAATGCCCTGCAACGCGCTGGCAACCATCGCGTCGCCCATCTCGCACACCCGCCCCAGCCCTTGGAGCTTGTAGTAATCGGTGGAGTCGTCGAAGGCGAAGCAATCGGTGGTCACGATGGCATCGGTCGCCGCGCTCCATATCTTCGGAGTGCTTCGCGAGTTGGGTACCCGCGATGCATTGAGCTGAAGTAAAGCAGGAGTCATTGCGCTCAACGCGCCGGGCGGCAGCGGTGAAGGGGTAAAGGCCGTGTCGTGCCACGGTTCGTTCTTGAACTGGGTTGTGCAGTCGAAGCGCACGCTACCCCCCACGACAACATCTCCAAGCAGGACGTTCGCGCCGATTCCTCCTGCTGTTCCAGTGGTGATAAAAACCTTGGGACTGACAGCCTGTGCAATTTCCGTCATCAGCTTCTTCACCGGGGTCGCCGGACCGTCGTAAGCAAAATGCAGTCCGCTCTTGAAGAGCAGAACCTTGGCATCTCCGATCTGGCAGGGAAAGTAGAGTCCCAGGCTGTGGTAGTAGCGCGCCATCTCTCTGGACTGATCGTTGAAAGGAGACTTGGCGCCGGTAACCAGCGGCAGATACGCTGCAACGCCATGCCGGTACTCATACCAGTCGCTAAGGGGATGCGCGGGAGTAAACAGCGTAGCCAAGGCAGCGGCCTCGGCGGCCGTCCACGTAACGACCACGGCGTCGTAACCTTTGAACCGGGACAGATCATTGGCAGGGGTAGGGATTGGCGTTAGTGAGATGGGTTGCGGAGCTCCGCCGGCAGGCCACGGTGGAACCGACGGAAGCTGCGCCGATGGATTCGCGAATGCCGCTTCCAGGCCCGCATCGCGAAAGCGCTGTTGTGGCGCGGAGGGATCGTAGTTCAGCCTCACATCAGAAAAGCTCAGCTTCGGCATGGCAATGTCCCTTCTTCGGTTGGGCCCTTGCAAACGGGATGTGAATGGGCAGCTGAAGGGTCTGGCAGTCTGTCTACCAGGCTGTCTGCCTCCCCGCCGGGTGCGGGGAAGGGCATATAAGAAATAGTGCCGGAAGGGAGCAAATCGTTACACGATTTCTTGCCCATGATGCCGGCCCACAGTAGCAGTGAATTTCCCGCCCGTCTTTGCAACGTTTATTCCTCCTCCGCCACTACTCCGTACGCGCCTCCGTTGTCAGCAATCCGGGCCGGCTAAGACTGCTGATACTTCTGCCTTGGTTCTTCAAGCCGGCACCGGAGGAAGTATGGATAACCGGGCTTCTGTGGCGTCAGGATTCACCGGCAAACGGCTGGGGCATCCCGGACGGTACCGGAGGACCGGCTGTGCGAGACCAACCCATAACCGAATAGTGTGCTTAAAGGGTTCCCCTGGCGGTGTAAACTTGGACGCGCTCGCTGTCGCTGCGGAGGAACCGGGCTTGGAATTCTTTGCGTTCGACGCGTCCTACGTCGAGAGACTTCGATCAGGGGACGCGCATATCGAAGGGCATTTTGTGACGTACTTCAGTGAACTGATCCGTCTCAAGCTACGCTCGCGATTGAACTCTAAAGAAGCCATCGAAGATATAAGGCAGGAAACCTTCATGCGCGTGCTGGCGCTGTTGCGCGCTGAAGAAGGCCTCAGGCAGCCTGATCGTCTTGGGCCCTTTGTCAATTCGGTCTGTAACCACGTCTTACTGGAGCACTATCGTTCCCAAAAGAGGGTGACGGCCATGATCGACGACGAGACCGAGGCTACCATTGCCGGCCGCGAGCCAAGCGCACTCAGCCTCCTGGAGGCCAAGGATACCGAGCGCGTGGTTCGGCAGATCCTGAACGAGCTGACGGAGCGGGACCGGCGTCTGCTGCAAGCCGTGCTGCTGGATGAGCGCGACAAAGATGAGGTTTGCGCCGAATTCGGGATTAGCCGGGAATATTTAAGAGTGTTGTTACACCGCGCAAAACAATCCTTCAAGTCGTTCTATATTAGCCGCTTAGGGTAGAGCAGCGGAGCAATCCGCTGCTCTTTGCTCCGCCGCCACGAAGGGGCATCCAATTAATTTATGGCGCCATTGGCGCCAAAAAAAATTCTCGAATGATCTGATACGAATGCGGTGTATGCATCACAACATGATGTGGATGCAAACGCGCTCATCAAGGGGAGAAAGAACGTGGCAACCCTGGCCAAGTCAAAGCCTGAAGCCTCCGCGGATCAGCTGCAGCGATTCGAGCGAAAACTCCGCGAGGTGAAGCAGGCGATCGCCAACCTTCCGGGTGAGGAATACCACGAGGAGCTCCTCAAAATCGTCCGCCGAGCCGGTTGGACGACGCTCGCGGAAGGGATCTTCTTCGAAGCCGTGGCCGAATCGATGTTGGCCCACACACGGGACCTCACGCAGCTCCACCAACGGCTCAAGGCTGCCTTCGAGGCCGTCCAGGAAAAATAACTCAAGGGGGGCCGGAAGTAGCGGCCCGGCCCGCCGTGCACTAGTATTGCGGCATGAATGATCCTGGGGAACGAGAGCCCATTCGGGGTCTGCGCAAGGGGCTGACCAGCTATGGTGACGCCGGTTTCTCATTGTTCCTGCGCAAAGCCTTCATCAAGGCCGCCGGCTATTCTGACGATGCCCTCGATCGCCCGATCGTCGGTGTGATCAATACTTTCAGTGACTTCAATCCCTGTCACGGCAATGTGCCGGACCTGATCGAGAGCGTAAAGCGCGGCGTCATGCTCGCAGGCGGACTGCCGATGGTGTTTCCTACCATCTCCATCGGCGAGAGTTTCGCTCATCCCACCTCGATGTTCCTGCGCAACCTCATGGCGATGGATACGGAGGAAATGATCCGTGCGCAGCCGATGGACGCGGTGGTGCTCATCGGCGGTTGCGACAAGACCCTGCCGGCTCAGGTCATGGCCGCTGCCAGCACCGATCTGCCGGCCATCGTGGTGCCCACCGGGCCGATGGTGGTGGGCCATCACAGGGGCGAGGTGCTGGGCGCCTGCACAGATTGCCGACGGTTCTGGGCGCAGCACCGCGCCGGCGCCATCGACGTTGCCGAGATCGAGTTGATCAGCGGACGCCTCGCTCCTTCTGTCGGCACCTGCATGGTCATGGGCACCGCCAGCACTATGGCCTGCATCGTCGAAGCGCTGGGTCTGGCGCTGCCCATGAGCGCCACCGCGCCTGCCACTCACTCTGACCGCCGCCGCATTGCCGAGGCCAGCGGCAAGCGCGCCGCCGAGATGGCCATCTCCGGTGCTCCCAAGCCAGGCGAGCTGATTACCGAAGCGTCCGTGCGCAACGCCATGATCGTATTGCAGGCAATCGGCGGGTCCACTAATGGCTTGATTCACTTGACCGCCATAGCCGGTCGCGCCGGCGTGAATATAGACCTGGAAGTCTTCGATCGACTGGGCCGGGATGTCCCGGTTTTGCTCAACCTCAAGCCATCCGGCACGCATTACATGGAGCATTTCCACTACGCCGGCGGGTTACCCGCTCTGCTCCGTGAAGTCAAGACGTTGCTCGATCTCAATGCGCCCAGCGTATCCGGCGGCACCATCGGCGATGCAATTGCCGGGGCCGAAGTAGTACCAGGACAGGATGTGATCCGCAGCCTTGCGGCCCCCCTGAAGAAGGAAGGAGCGATGGCCGTGTTGCATGGCAATCTGGCGCCGAATAGCGCCGTCATCAAGCAGTCTGCAGCTTCCCCAAACCTGATGCGCCACACCGGGCGCGCGGTGGTATTCGACTCCGTCGAAGACATGACCAACCGAATCGACGCGCCAGACCTGGATGTGCGGCCCGAGGACGTTCTGGTTCTGCGCAATGCGGGGCCGAAAGGCGCGCCGGGCATGCCGGAGGCAGGCTATCTGCCCATCCCGATGAAGTTGGCTCGACAGGGTGTGAAAGACATGGTGCGCATTTCTGATGCTCGGATGAGCGGCACCGCTTTCGGCACCATCGTGTTGCATATCACCCCCGAATCGGCGGTTGGCGGCCCGCTTGCGATCGTTCAGACCGGCGACCAGATCATGCTCGACGTGGAAGCACGCCGGATTGAACTGTTGATCGACGACCAGGAACTCGAAAGCCGCCTCGCCGCCTGGAAAGCGTCGCCCCCGCAACGCAACCTACCCACACGCGGCTATGCCCGGTTATTTCAGGATTGCGTATTGCAGGCCGATCAAGGTTGCGACTTCAATTTTCTTCTGCGTGAAGGCGCGCCGGAGACAGGTTCAAAGAAATGAAATTGGATCACACCGCGAACGGCGTTTACGCCATCGCCGCAACTCCGTTCACGCCGGATGGGGCGGTCGATACGGAATCGGTCGATCGCATGACAGATTTTTATGTGTCCTGCGGCGTTACCGGCTTAACCATTCTTGGCATTATGGGCGAAGCGCCGAAGCTCGACCCGGCCGAGGCCCTGGCGATTTCCAACCAGGTGGTCCGCCGGTCAAAGGTGCCGGTGATCGTCGGCGTCTCCGCACCCGGCTTTGCGGCCATGCGCTCGCTGGCCCGCGGGGTCATGGATGGCGGAGCAGCGGGGGTGATGATCGCACCGCCGCCTGCCCTGCGCACCGATGATCAGATCATCGATTATTACGCCCAGGCGGTGGCCGCCATCGGGACGGATATCCCATTCGTGATTCAGGACTATCCGCTGCTGCTGACCGTCGTGATGACGCCCAAAGTCATCCGGCAGATTGTGATGGACAATCCCTCGTGCGTGATGCTGAAGCATGAGGACTGGCCCGGCCTGGACAAGATATCCGCGTTGCGCGGCTTTCAACGCGATGGATCGCTTCGGCCGCTTTCGATTCTTACCGGCAATGGCGCCTTGTTCCTGGATTTCGAGATGGAGCGTGGCGCGGATGGTGCGATGACCGGTTACGGGTTTCCTGACATGCTGGTCGACGTGGTGAAGCATGCGCAGGCTGGAAGACGAGATGTCGCTCATGATCTCTTCGACGCGCATCTTCCGCTTATCCGCTATGAGCAGCAACGGGGCATCGGTCTCGCCGTGCGCAAATATGTTTTGCGCAAGCGCGGTGCCATCGCCCATGACACCCAGCGCATTCCAGGCGCAGTGTTGAACGTGGCGGCGCGCACCGAGGTCGATTATCTGCTGAGCCGGCTCGCGCGTTATGACCCGCGCGCCGCTTTCTGAGCCGAACTGGGACACCAGTCGTTCGCAAGCCGGTCCCGGCGAGACATCCGGGTTAGAGCCTTAACCACCAATGGGTGGGCATCGGCACCGATTTGTAGTATTTCGGTCAGCCCCGGCTGGATGCAAGATGAAGCTGTGAAACAAACAAATCCCGACTTCGACGCACTACTGGTATTCCTCGCCAACTGGGAGGCGATAGAGCGCTCCGCATTAGGCAGAATCTTAACCGCGGGCCAGCTGGCCGATGTGCAGGAATTAGAACGGCTCTACGCGTTACCATCCGGAAATCCAGAAGACTCCTCAAACTAACTCCAGAAGTCAGGCTCTCGTTCCCTAACGAAGGACGGGTGCCCCACACCCCCGGATTTCCTGTAACGTTTCATGGCGTTGATGAACTTCATGCGGCTTTCCTCAATGAAAGCCGCACACGTGGACGTTGTTTGGTGCCGCGTATAGGAAATCCGGGCATCTCGCTGGTTTATCGCGAGATGTGGGATACCACTGTTCTTTCCCTCTGACCCTCGATCTCATCCGATGCGCTTAGCGGTCAACACTCTTCCGAGATCGCTCGGCTAAGAAGTTCTCTAACAAATACTTCTTTGCCTTCAATATATCCCGCCCGGTCATGCGCAAATTTGAGGGCGAGCGCCTGTTTCAGATCGCCATATTCTTTAGCTTCCTGCGAGTGGGAGCGGAGATAGTCTCTGAACGCCAGGTGCCTCTGGAACTCGCGACTGTATGGCGGGCATACGTAAAGGTGATGCGGGAAGTCGTCGGCGGGTGCGAGAAAAGCCTCGCGCTCAGAGATACCCAGGTCACCCTGGTGGGTGTACCCCAGATTCGCCAGCCGCTCGATCGCCTCGGGCAGCGCATCAAGGGATACCAGCAGGACATCCATATCAATGATGGGCTTGGCGGCCAATCCAACCACCGCCGTGCTGCCCACATGCTCAACAGTTGCCGCCAAGGCACCGAGTGCAACCGTGATCCTTGCCCGAAAAAATTCAAAGCGCTGGGCCCAATCAGGGTCGTAATCCACAACCACAACCGGATTCACCATGGAGAAGTAAACCTTGGAGGCCCTGCCGGATCAAACTCCCTTGACGCCGTCGCGGGCTAGTTTAATACACGGTTGCTCTCGCCCCTCTCGAACAACAGAAAGGCTGGTTCGGCAGCGCCCTACGGCGTACCTGAAGTAAACGTCCAGGTCTTAATGTTCTGGATCGCGGTCCCTCCTCCGGTGCCGCCCGTGAAGCCGGCGTAAGCCGTGTTTGCGCCAACCGTGGAGGGAATATTGATCGTGAACGCCTGGGTAAAGGTCTTACTCGTAACTGTGTCGGTAAGATTGAGCGTCAACGTGGTGCCGTTATAGACAAGTTGGGCTGATATCGTATCGCCGCTCGACAGCACGATCCCGGAAGAGGTGAGGTTGACGGCGGGGTTCGTCGGAGCAGCGCCATCGGTGAAGATTCCTGTGGAGTCAGAGCCCTCCCCGCTATTGCTGTAGATATCAAACTTGATAGCGACACTCTTGCCGATGCCGCCAGTTGTTCCGCCGTTGGGGTTGACTCCGTAGCCCAGCCCCCCGCCATAGTTTCCGAGCGCTGTTGTGCCCGCATCTTGGATGGTAAAAGTAAAGCCATCTGCAGTGGCGCTGGTTAGCTGGAAGGTAAAGTTGGTGGTAAAGGCTTGGATGTTGACCGGTGTAGTCCAGAAGGCGCTCCCAGCCTCATAGCTTCCTCCATCAGTAAGCTCCAGGTTGGAGGCGTTCACTTTTGTGGAGCCGTTCAGTTGCAGGCCAGTGGCGCTGGGAAAGCCGCTGCCAAAGTTAATGTTGGGGGTCCCACTGGATTGAATTACGAAGGCCGCAGTGGCCACCGTGCTCTGCGTATATCCAGGCGCAACTGCCAGAGCCTCCAAGGTGCTGCTTGCACTGACCGTGATTGCCGAGCTATAGACCGCAGAGGATGTGGTTGGCGTGGTGCCGTTGGTGGTGTAGTAGATCACGGCCCCAGCGGTTGCATCGCTGATCGTCACCTGTTGCGCCGAGGTAAAGGACCCTCCGGCGGGTGAGAAGGTCGGCGTCTGCGTGACCGATTGGGTCGGAGAGTACGTATAGCTCGCCGAGCCCAGGGCACTTTGCGTATAGCCGCTGGCCGTGGCGATCGCGTGGACAGTGGTGGTTGCGCTAATCGTGAACGGGGCCGAGTAGAGCTGAGAGGCCGTCGTCGGCGTGCTTCCGTCGGTGGTGTAATAAATCGCCGCCGATGGAGTCGCATCCGCAATGGACACACTCAGTGTGGAAGAGAAACTCGTTCCGCTGGCCGGGGTAAACGTCGGCGTCTGCGTGACCGATTGGGAGGGAGAGTACGTATAGCTCGCCGAGCCCAGGGCGCTTTGTGTATAGCCGCTGGCCGTGGCAATTGCGTGGACCGTGGTGGTTGCACTAATCGTGAACGGGGCCGAGTAGAGCTGAGAGGCCGTCGTCGGCGTGCTTCCGTCGGTAGTGTAATAAATCGACGCCGATGGAGTCGCATCAGCAATGGACACACTCAGTGTGGAAGGGAAACTCGTTCCGCTGGCTGGGGTAAACGTTGGCGTCGCCGCTGCGGCTTGAGTTGCTCCAGAGGTGAAGGTCCAGGTCTTAATGTTCTGGATCGCAGTTCCTCCTCCAGTGCCGCCGGTGAACCCGACATAAGCCGTGTTTGCGCCAACGATGGAGGGGATATTGACCGTGAACGCCTGGCTGAAGGTATCGTTCGTAACCGTGTCGGTAAGAGTGAGTGTCAGCGTAGTGCCGTTATAGACAAGTTGGGCGGCAATGGTATCGCCGCTCGTTAGTACGATCCCGGAAGAGGTGAGGTTGACGGCAGGAACCGTTGGAGCTGCTCCGTTGGTATACATACCGGTGGAATCGGTGCCCTCGCCGCTGTTGCTGTAGATGTCGAATTTGATGGCGACGCTCTTGCCGATACCGCCCGTTGTTCCAGTGGTCGGATTCGGTCCGTAACCCAGGCTTCCCCCGTAGCCACCAATCGCAGTCGGGCCGGCATCCTGGATGGTGAAGGTAAAGCCATCTGCAGTGGCGCTGGCTAGTTGGAAGGTAAAGTTGGTGGTGAAGGATTGGATGTTGACCGGCGTGGTATAGAAGGCGCTCCCGGCCTCGTAAGTTCCTCCATTCGTAATTTCAAGGCTGTTGGCGTTCACTTTGGTTACGCTATTTAGCTGCAGGCCGGTGGCGCTGGGAAAGCCGCTGCCAAAGTTAATGGTGGTGGTCCCACTGGATTGAATCACGAAGGCCGCAGTGGCCACCGTGCTCTGCGTATATCCAGGCGCAACTGCCAGAGCCTCCAGGGTGCTGCTGGCGCTGACCGTGATGGCCGAGCTATAGACCGCGGAGGCGGTGGTTGGCGTCGTGCCGTTGGTGGTGTAGTAGATCACGGCTCCAGCGGTTGCATCGCTGATCGTCACCTGTTGCGCCGAGGTAAAGGACCCTCCGGCCGGCGAGAAGGTCGGCGTCTGCGTGACCGACTGGGTCGGAGAGTACGTATAGCTCGCCGAGCCCAGGGCACTTTGCGTATAGCCGCTGGCCGTGGCGATCGCGTGGACAGTGGTGGTTGCGCTAATCGTGAACGGGGCCGAGTAGAGCTGAGATGCCGTCGTCGGCGTACTTCCGTCGGTAGTGTAATAAATCGCCGCCGATGGAGTCGCATCGGCAATGGACACACTCAACGTGGAAGAAAAGCTCGTTCCGCTGGCCGGCGTAAACGTTGGCGTCGCCGCTGTACCCTGGATCTGATAAGTGCCCATGACAATCGGGCTACTTTGATATCCGGTCGCCGCGGCAAAGGCGCGAATGGTAAGTGATGCTGCGCTCACCACGATCGGTGCACTGTAAACGGCGGAGGAAGTCGTGGGGGTCGATCCGTCTACCGTGTAGTAGATGGTTGCGCCTGGCGTCGCGGTGCTCAGGGAGACGTTTTGTGCCGAAGCATATGTGCCCGGCGTCGGGTTGAACGTGGGATCGGCAGCGGTTGCTTGAGTTGTTCCTGAGGTGAAGGTCCAGGTTTTGATGTTCTGGATGGCGGTCCCTCCGCCAGTACCGCCGGTGAAGCCGACATAAGCCGTGTTTGCGCCAACGGTGGAGGGGATATTGACCGTGAAGGCCTGGCTAAAGGTATCATTCGTAACCGTGTCGGTAAGATTGAGCGTCAACGTGGTGCCGTTATAGACAAGTTGCGCGGATATCGTGTCGCCGCTCGTTAGTACGATCCCGGAAGAGGTGAGGTTGACGGCAGGCACCGTTGGAGCTACACCGTTGGTATACATGCCCGTGGAATCGGTGCCCTCGCCGCTGTTGCTGTAGATGTCGAATTTGATGGCGACACTCTTGCCGATACCGCCCGTTGTTCCAGTGGTTGGATTCGGTCCGTAACCCAGACTTCCCCCGTAGCCACCAATCGCAGTCGGGCCGGCATCCTGGATAGTGAAGGTGAATCCGTCGGCAGCGGCGCTGGTTAACTGGAAAGTGAAGTTCGTGGTAAAGGACTGGATGTTGACTGGTGTGGTCCAGAAGGCGCTCCCGGCCTCGTAGGTTCCTCCATTCGTAATCTCAAGGCTGTTGGCGTTCACCTTGGTTACGCTATTCAGTTGCAGGCCAGTGGCGCTGGGAAAGCCGCCGGCAAAGTTAATGGTGCTGGTCCCGCTGGTTTGAATCACGTAGGCCGCAGTGGCCACCGCGCTCTGCGCATATCCAGGAGCAACCGCCAGAGCCTCCAGGGTGGTGCTGGCGCTGACCGTGATGGCCGAGCTATAGACCGTAGAGGCGGTAGTTGGCGTGGTGCCGTTGGTGGTGTAGTAGATCACGGCCCCAGGAGTGGTGTCGGCGATCGTCACCGACTGCGTCGAGGTATAAGTGCCCGTGCCCGGCGAAAAGGTCGGCATTGCCGTGGTCGCTGTTTGGATAGTGTAGGTCGCGCTGCCGACGCTGCTGGCACTGTAGCCGGGGGCCTGCGCAATCGCATTGATCGTGACCGTGCCGCTATCCACGCTGATCGGAGAGCTGTAGACGGCAGACGAGGTGGTAGGAGCCGAGCCATCGATCGTGTAGTAGATGACTGCCCCAGCGGTTCCATCGCTGAGCGTCACCTGTTGCGCCGTAGCAAAAGACCCTCCGGCCGGAGAGAAGGCCGGTGTCTGCGTTACCGACCCGGACTGAGAGGTGAACGTCCATGACAGAATTTTCTGGCTTGAGCTTTGACCACCAGAGCCGCCGGTGAAGCCGATATATGCCACGTTGCTACCGATGGTTGCGGGGATATTGATCGGGAACGTATGAGTAAATGTCTTGTTCACGACGATATCCGTCAGGGTCAAAATCAGGTTGACCCCGTCGTACGTCATATTCGCGTTGATTGAGTCTCCACTGCTCAGCACAACGCCCGACGAGGTCATGTCGACGGCGGGAACGGTAGGGGCCGCGCCGTTTATATAGAGTCCGGTTGAGTCTGTGCCCTCGCCGGCGTTGTTGTAGAAGTCGAACTTGATGGCGACACTCTTGGCGATACCGCCGGTTGTTCCCGTGGTCGGGTTCGGTCCGTATCCCAGGCTTGACCCGTAGCCGCCAATCGCGGTGGGGCCAACATTTTGGATGGTAAAGGTGAATCCATCGGCTAAGGCATTCGAGAGCTGAAATCCAAAGGACGTGGTAAACGCCTGGATGTTGGTTGGAGTGTTATAGAAAACGCTCGATGCCTGGTATGTCCCGCCCGTGGTCAACTGCAGGCGGCTGTCGTCTGTGTTCGTCGCGCTTCCGTTCAACGTCAGGCCGGCCACGCTCGCAAAGCCGTTGCCGTAGTTAATCTCCGTCCCGTTCGGCTGTATCGTGTAGCTGGCGCTCGCCACGTTGCTGTTTGCCAGCCCACTGTCAGTAGCGATTGCATTGATGACGGTGCTGGCGCTGACGGTAATCGCCCCCGCATATTTTGTCGAACTGGTCGTGGGAGTCGATCCATCCGTCGTGTAATAGATGACGGCTCCGGACGTGCTGTCCGAAATAGTGACTGACTGCGTGGTCGTGTAGGAGCCGGCCGCGGGAGAAAACTGCGGCATGGAAGTCTGCGTGTTGAAAGTATAGGTTGCGCTCGACACCGCGCTCTGCAGATATCCGCTCGCGCTGGCAATCGCCTGCACCGTCGTATCGGTTGAGAGTTGGAAGGGCGCGGTGTACTTTGTGGACCCCGTGGTCGGCGTTGACCCATCGGTTGTGTAATAAATGGTGGCGCCGCTTACGGTATCCGTGATAGTGACTTGTTGTGAGCCGTTGAAGGTGCCTCCTGCGGGTGAAATGACGGGTGCCGCTGCTTGCGGTGCTCCGTTCAGAAGGCCGTAAACGTCGACCTGGTAACCCGCGCCCACATAGACTTTCCCGTTGGTGATGACGGGAACCGTGAACTTGATCGCTGGTCCCGGGTTGTCGCGATTGGAGTTCTGATTGCTGTCGTAAAGTTCCTGCGCCACATTATTAGCGTTGAATGCATACAGAATCGAGTTTCCGTTCGAGTTGTACGCATCCGTCTCCAATGCCCACACGATACCGTTCTGTGTGCCATTGGACGAGACCACCGGGGTGGCTCCCGGAAATGCCGAGCTTGCCGAGGATTGCGCTGTGGCGCTCGTAGCCAGAACACCATTGGTGATAGGAAACATCTTCAGGGCATCATTTTCCGCCCACATGTAGACATTCCCATTCCAATAGGCCGGCGTGCTCCACAATCCTGAGTCTGATCCCAATGCGTTCGTTATATCCTGCACGGCATTGGTGTTTCTACCGGCATTGGGACCAACATAGCCGCCGAGATTGTCACGGTTGAGGACGAGAATTCGGCCTTCTTTGCCAACCTGAACGAGGAGGTGCGGATACGTCCCCGGTTGATCCGGAAGCAGGAGAACACCACCGGAGCCTTGATCGAGATCCGCTGCGCTCAACGAAGCTTGATTGAAGTCGGTGAATGCGTCACTGATGGCAAAACCGCCATTCGATAGATCGTAACGAAGAATGCTTGCGCCGTAATCTACATTGCTCGTGAGCGGGGGATAGGTGGTCCAATCGCCGTTGCCGGTTGAAAGAAATGCCCTGCCGTTTGCGCTGACCGTGTCGATGGGCATTCCTGCGCCCGCCCCCCAGACGCCATCGCCCCATCCATTGGGGGAGGTGCAAATCGCAGCTGTCCGTTGAAGTGTGGTCTCGTTGTAAACCAGGACCCAGCCATGCCAGGGCCCATCATCACCATGAGAACCAAAGGGAATGTAGATGTTCCCGTTAAAGAGATCGAGCGCCGAACGGTTATTTTGCCACAAGGTGCTGAAGGCCAGCGTGCCTCCGGAACTGCCGCTGCCGTCGCCAGGCACCGATGCGTTGAGGGCCGTTGGACTGCCCGGTTGCTCGTTGCCGGTCAGAATATTGAGAGCATGCAGCCTTTGATAGTAGTTGCCGTTCTCTTTGCTCTTGGCGAGCACAAAGAGGGTGTTGTTGCTGAGGTCGATCACTGGGGTGGAGGTGATGCCAATCTCGGGATGAATGTCTCCGGCACCACTTTGGACATCTGTATAGGGGACGGTCGTTGCTCCCGCTGTGGCCCCATGAGCCGTGCTGATCATGCTGGCCTGCCACAGGGGCGCACTATTCGAGCCGCCGTTGCTGTCGGCATCGAAGGCGTAGACCGTGTCATGTTCGTCGGCAATGAAAATGACGTTGTGGGTCGCGCCGTTTATGGTCAGATTGGCTACGTAGAGCGGTTGCGCATAAACCTGGCCATCCACGGTTAAACTGAATAGCTTGCCGAATGTGTTGGTGTTCACATTGGCCGTAGTGAGAACCGTCTCCTGGGTGTTCTGGCCCTGGTGAGTGTTGTCGTAGCGCCATGTGAGCACGTTGGGGATCTGCGCGAACAGAGGCCCTGCCGCGGTCAGGAACAAAAGACAGAGGAGCAGTGGCCTGGAAACGGCCACAGATTTTACTTGAATTGACCCGAACCGGTTGCGTCGCGCTAGGCGCGTGGATTCACTGAGCCGAAAAATAAGACCCTCCTACCCGGGTGGGTATTTGGGCCGCAATTCCAGTACGTACTGCCTGGCCCTGGCCCGCACCACCGTCAAACGAATTTTTGGACTGGCGCGGTCCTGTTGATACCGACAGGAGCTTTGCAGCCCAGGGGATGGGGGATCGCATAGGGGATGGAGCGGGGGGAAAATTCGGTGACGCAGGTTGAATATACAACATTCGGGGCATTACGAAAGACATTTTTGCAGGTCATTTTTCTGAAAAGATTTTTTTGGGTTCGGCTTGACGGCTGGCACTCCGGTTGGCTTCATCCTGGAAGGGTGCGAGACTTAGAAGATTCAACCCATGAAACGGATAGCCTTGCTCGCTCTACTGGTAACCGACGTTGTTTGCGGGGCGCTCCTGATGGGCGGGCCCGCCGGCGCGGTGGCGACCGGAAGCGAGGCTTCCGGAATGGTTTGGGAAAAGCGTGGGGACTGGCATCTCAATGGAAGCTCCAACGCCCTCCGGTTGGGGGAGGCGATCCCACCTGGCGGTTTGATCACTGCGGGCGGGGCGGATCCGGCGCACTCGATTGTAATTTTCCTGCCCGACGGACAGCGGATGCTGTGCGAATGCTACGAAGCGAAAACCTGTTCCCAGGGCTTCCGCGTTCCGGCGATCACTCCGCAGCCGCAGCCCGCGGTTTGGGAGATGTTTGTCGCCGTCAGGAACGTTTTGTTGTTGCGGCCGGCAGCGGCCGAGACCGCTTTCCCCACCCCAGCAGGGCGAGAAGAGATGGCGGTCAACTCCGAGATGGTCGCGGCAGTCAGCCCGCAAGGTGAGATCTCGATCGCTCCGGCGCTCCGTGTTCTGCCCTCGGGCCAATACTCCCTTAGGGTAGCCACGGATGACCAAACGGCCGCGGCAACCGCGCCGAGCACCCAAGCGCTGGATTGGTCGGCTGCGCAGAAGGTAGCACAAGTTCGAGTCGGCGGACCGGGCCTTTACAGGATTCGCGTATCGGATCAAACGTACGTACCGCGATTCGAAATTGAGGTGCTGGCCACCTCTCCAGCATCGTTGGCAACCGAGACTGCCGGCCTGAAAATGGCCCGCGAGACTATCCTCAAGTGGACTCACAAGGGGTGGCCCCTGCACGGTTTCCTGCGCGTCTACCTTGAATCGCGCCTGAGTGCATCTTCGCAATGACCCAGTAATGTAACGAGATAAGTTACGAATGTGTCCGGCGCTCAATCTCTGATCCACCAACAAGAAAGACGAGAAATGCTAGACGAGCCGTGGGGCGCGCGGGGACGAGTCTTTTCCAAATTAGCTTTTTTTCCATCGGCTGATTTGGACAGCACTCGCTAGAAGCAAGTCAGCTATCGGACATATCGCGATCAGTCCCGCAGAGCTTGCCCTGAGCTTGTCGAAGGGGACGGCTGAGAATGCCCCAGGATGTCAGTCCTGGGTGAACGTGGACCGCACGCGAATGCTGATTGGCAACCATCCAAAGCCAACCCGATCCCCTTTGAGACCAATGCGGCGCCATACAGTCAACGGATTACCTAACAGCAAACCGAATTTATTCGCCAATAGCGCTGCGCCGGGACCACACCTCGCGATCTTTTGAGATGGCGGTAATGGCTTTAATGTCTGCCCAGATATTCGGCTAGCCGGGCATCCACTGGGCGTGGTCGCCCCGCCTCTGCGGCTTCATCTATGCGCAGAAAAGCGTCCTGCATATAGCGCACGACCAGCCAGCGCAGCGGTTCTATCTCCCACTTCGGCGAACGTCTCTGGGCCAGCGGAAGCCTCTCCAGGCCCGTTTGGCGTTTCATGATCAGGCCGGCGAGCAATCGTCCGGACAGATTGCTGGTGGAAACTCCCTGCCCCGTATACCCCATAATCGAACCGATACGCGAGCTCGCGTCAAAGCTTACAGCCGGCATCCAGTCGCGGGGCATGCCCACCGGGCCGCCCCATGCGTGGGTGAAACCAATGCCTGCCAGCGACGGGAACCACTCCACCAATGAGCGCTGGATCCTCTTCACGGTCGCTTCATGGGTATCTTGTTGGTCTGTGATCTTCGAGCCGAAGACATAGGGCGCGCCCCGGCTGCCAAAGAGGATGCGTCCATCGGGGGTCTTGGTCAGATATACAACCGTGTTGCGCGTGGAAGCAACGCTCTCCCCGTTCTGCCATCCGATCTGCGACCACTGTCGGGCAGTCAGCGGTTCCGTCAACGAGATCAGGGAATAGACCGGCAGCAGCGCCCGGTGCAGGCGTGGTAGGCGCGTCAGATAGGCCTCTCCCGCGAGCACGATGGCACGTTTAGCGCGCAGCTCGCCCCCATGCGTGATGAGGCTCCCGGGCTTGAAGCTGGTCACCTGCGTCTGCTCATAAATGACCCCGCCACGTGCCTCGACAGCTCGCGCCAGACCGCGCACCAGGCGCGCCGGATGCAGGCTTGCGCCGTCAGGCGTATACAGTCCGCCATGCACATCGGTCACACGAATGCGTTCCGCGGCTTCTGTGGCGCTGAGCATCTGGTAGCAATCGCCCAATCCGAGCCGCTCATAAGCCGCATAGCTCGAGCGAATGCCCGATAGCTGATGCCGTCCGCGCGCCAGAGTCAGGACGCCGCCCTTATGGAAGCGGGCATCGATCTTTTCTTCTGCACAGACGCGGCCCACCTCATCCACCGACGCGCGCATGGTCAGCAGCAGATCACGCGCGGTCTCGGCCCCGAAGCGCTTCTCCAAAGCACTAGCCGTCACAGGAAAATTTGGGGAACACCAACCTCCGTTGCGGCCCGAGGCGCCGAAGCCGGCGATCTCCTTATCCACCACTGCAACGCGGAGTGCGGGCTCATCCCGCAGCAGGTAATAGGCCGTCCACAGGCCGGAGTAGCCGCCGCCCAGGATGGCCACGTCGACGTCGGTCGAACTCTTGAGCGCCGGCCGGGGCGTCAACGGCTCGCCTAGGTCCTCAAGCCAGAAGCTGTAAGTCCCGTAATCGCGCATCAAAAGACCGCGTCACCCAGCCAACAGGAAACCAGCCAGCAGCGCACAGGCAACGCCAAGGCCCTCGCGCGATGTGATCTTCTCATGCAGAAAAAGGACACTTAATGCGATGGTGATCACCGGGTACAACGACGACATCGCGATCACTGTCGAAACCTTGCCTTTTTCAACTGCCGCAAAGAAGGCCAGAAAGCCCACGAAGTTTACAAAGCCTGCGCCGACCGACCAGGCGAATCCCTGGGGAGACCAATCAATGTGGAAGCGTTCCAGCGTGAGCACCACCAGCCCAAAGGCCATCACGCCGACTACCTGAAAAAGCAGTGTCTGCCGCGGCCGCGTGTAGTTTGACGCCAGCTTGCTGAAAACCCCCCACACGCCCCACGCCAACACGGTCATGCCTGCATACAGGATCCAAGGCTTCATCAACACCACCTGTTCGGAATTTAGTGATGGCTCAGGCTCCAGACATACGCGGCCAAGGCTTTCACCTGGTCGTCTGTGAGTTGCGCCCCGCCCATTGGCGGCATGGGGCTGCGATATTCCTTCGGTTGCGCGACGCCGTCGGTGATGGTTTTGGCGATGCCGGCGAAGCTGCCATCGCTCCACAACCATTTTTGGTCCGTCAGGTCAGGACCCAGAGGAGTCCCTTTGCCGTCGGAGCCATGGCAACCCGTGCACGAACCTCCGCCCACTTGTCCGTGGTAAATGCGGTCACCCAGCGCCACCATTTCTTGCGTTGCGCCTGCGGGAACGGAGAGACCTGCATCCGGGTTTGTGCCTTCCGGCGGTTTGGCGTTGGCCGTGTCGATAGGCCCGGGCGAAGCCGAGGCGCTCGGGCATGGAGTAGAGTTCGCCCCCCCACCGGCAGAGCCGCCCACATAAACAACGTGGTATATCCGCCCGGTATTATCGTCGGAGATGTAGAGCGAGCCGTCCGGTCCCATAGCAATGCCACTGGGACGATGGACAGCTTTCTCGGGTGACTCGACCGCGCCGGCGAATCCGTCGGCAAATATTTCACAAGGACCCGCTGCACGGGCGCCGGCCAGCGGCTGAAAGACAATGTTGTAGCCGCCCTGAGCAAAGGGCGCGCGATCCCATGAACCGTGGAAGGCGACGAACACGCCATTGCGGTAGTGAGCGGGGAACTGCTTCCCGTCGTAGAACACCGCGCCATTCGGCCCCCAGTGGGCAGGAAAAGCTGCCACCGGGGCGATCTTGCTGGCACAGACGCCTACCTTATTGCCGCCGTCTCCGCCGTATTCTGGCGCCAGCACCAGCTTCTGCTGCACCGCGTCGTAGTAGCACTCGGGCCAGCCATAGTCGCCGCCCTGCTTCAGCAGCAGCAACTCTTCTGCCGGTAAAGTGGCTTCCTTCTCCAGCGGGTAAAGGTCGGGCCAATTCGCATGCAACTGGTCTCGTCCATGTTGGGTAACAAATATCCGCTTGCCCGCTGCGTCAATGGCAAAACCCTCGCCGTTGCGTATCCCGGTGGCGAAGCGATCTGCCGGCGTAAATGGTTGGTTGGTCTTGTTCGCATCATAGCGCCAGGTGCCGCCTCGGGTCTCGAGTTCCGTGCAGGGGTCCGCGCCGGGCGACTTGAGCGTTCGGTTCTTTAGCTGGCAGGAGTTGGTCGCCGTGCCTACATCGACGTACATGGACCCGTCGGAGGTGATAGCGAATGGATGCATGGGGTGGTCGCCGCCCAGAGGCAGTCCGGTAACGACGGTGGTGGCCGGTCCCTGGGGGACGATCGACCCCGAGGACAATGCGTAACGCACGATGCGATCGTTGATCTCGGCGTAAATCGACCCTTTGTAGAGGGCAATGCCGCTGCCACCCGCTCCGCCGGTCTGGATGGTCTCGCCAAAGCGCTCAATCACACCCGCCTTACCCGCGCCCGTCTTATCTTGCAGCGCCACCAGAAATCCACCGGCAGGGGGCTTGTCTCCCGGGGGATAGTAGTCGCCCGACCAGGTATTGACGTACACCACTCCGTTCGGCGCCACCACCAGGTGACGCGCGTGGCCAATACCATCGGCGAATACGGTTGCGCAAAAACCAGCGGGTAACTTCAACCCGCTGTCATCGCTTGGGCATCCCTGGCTCTTGGTTTCTGCGCCAGCTCGGCCCGATGCCAACGAACTGCCAACAGACAATGCGCTGAATACGGCGATTGCAGGCAGCAAACTCTTAAACAAACTGGAAAATCGCATGGAACACCCTCAGGATCTGACTAAATTTAGCCCTTCTTACAAACGGCCGAACTTCTTTACCGCCTCTTGAATGGATTTAGTGTTCTCGATGTACGCGTACATGCTGTGTTCCTTAAAGTCCAGTTGCTGTGACAATACCAGGACCTTCGGCGCGATTTCCCGGGGTACGACCACGACCCCGTCGCTATCCGCAGCGACAATGTCGCCGGCATTGACCTTGATTCCGCCGCATACCACTGGTATGCCCGTGCCCGCAACACGATAGTGCCCGGCGGAAGTTGCCGGGACGATGCCGCTCGCATAGACAGGGAATCCGATCTTACGCAGATAGGCTACGTCACGCACGCCTCCATCGATCACCGCGCCCGCGAACTCGCGCGCGGACATCGCCGTGCCCATCAACCCGCCCATCCCGGCAATATCCGCCCCATCTTGCACCGTCATCACATATACCGAATCCTTGGCTCCCTGGTCGATCGCCGTCAGCATACCCGTGAGCGCATTCGGGTCGTGATTTTCTTCTTTAACTAGTTTTACCGTCACAGCATATCCGGCAAACTTTGTGGTGAAGATCGGCTGCATGTGGTGCGTCATATACTGCCGCTGTCCTGTAAGTTGCTCAATCGCGTCAGAGACGGAAGAGACTTCTACATGCCGGTACCCTGCAAGCATAGCCACGGGATCGTTTGCGTACACCGATGCGTCGGGAAATGTTTGTGCGTGCAGGAGCAGTGCAATGAGCAGGCAGGGAACGATAAGAGCCCCTGCCAGAAAGATTTTCTTTCGCGAGTGATTCAGCTTCAAGGTTCTCTCCTCATAATGCAGCGACCGAACCATCCTGATGGAAAACGAAGGCCATCGGGACAGTGCCGCCGAATGGATACTTGCTCAAAGCAGCTTCGTTCAGCTCGAAGCCCAGGCCAGGCTTGGTAGGCAGCGGAACGCGGCCGTCGATCATCCGCATCGCCGGAAAACCAAACCACTCTGCCCAGACCTTCTCTTTGTCTCCCGGCTTCACGAAGCTGCAAATCTCCTGCACCAGGAAGTTAGGCATTGCGGCATCCACATGCAGCGTTGCCAGCCCGCCGATCGGCCCTTCGCATGCATGAGGAGCCATGGAGATATTCGAAATGTTCGCCATGGCCGCAACCTTCCACAGCGCCGAGATGCCGCCCACGTGATTGATGTCTGTTTGCAAAATGTCGACTGCCCCCAGTTCGATCAACTCACGGCAACCGTAAGCCGCGACCAGCCGCTCGCCGGTCGCGATCGGGGTCGTGGTGCGGCTGGCGATCCGTGCCATCGCCTGTACGTTCTCCGGCGGGCAGGGTTCCTCGACAAAGAGCAGGTTCAGCGGCTCCACTTCTTTGATCAGGATTGAGGCCACGCTGGGGCCCATCTTCGCGTGGAAATCTACAGCGATGTCGATGGAGTCTCCCAACCCTTCGCGCACACGTTGCATAAATTTCACCGCGCGTTCGATCTTGGCATTGGTTTCGATCCACTCATAGTCGGAATCGGGTAGGCCAAGCTTAAGACACGAGACACCCTGCTTCAGAGCCGTGGCCCGCAGCTGTGCTAAGTCCTCAGCGGTAGCCACGCTCTCTACGTGATAGTAGCCACGGATACCACGCGCATCGAAAGGTCCGCCTAAGAGCTGATAAACGGGCACATTGAGGGCTTTGCCGCGAATATCCCAAAGCGCCTGATCGATCCCCGAGATCGCGGAGCCGATCACTGGCCCGGCGCGATAGAAGCTGTGTACATACATCGACTGCCACAAGTGCTCCACCTGCATCGGATCGCTCCCGATCAGGAAGTCACGAAAGTCCTCAATGCAGGACATAACAGATTGGGCTTTGCCCTCGAGCGTGCCTTCGCCCCAACCAACCAACCCCTGGTTTGTTTCCAGTTTGACGAAAACGTAGGGCCGGTCAGAGTGAGGCGTAAGCGACACTCCGAAAACTTTGAGATTGGTGATCGTCAGGCCCGAGCCCAGGTCGCGGAATGCTTCTCGTCCAGCAGCTTGGCCCTCGGGATGATAGGCGTAGCTTGCATCGACGGCTTGAAAATCACATCCGCATGAGTCGATGACCCGCGAACCGGAGACCGCGGCTCCCATTCTGGAGCCGCTCCCAGCGGTCGCCGCAAGTAGGGCTGCTCCTCCTAGAAACCTTCGCCGGTTCATACGATGTGATCCCTCCCAAGGACTACCAGTCGAGAATTGCGCCGTCTGCCGCACGTGCTACCGAGGTAGCAAATGCTTCCTGCTTGAAAGGGTGTTTCGCTGCCTCAGCCTCATTCACTTCGATCCCAAGGCCCGGAGATTCACTCTTCGACCAATAGCCATTCTCCATCTTCAAGCCATGCTTGACTACGTCCCAACGCCAGGGTACGTCCGTAAGCATATCTTCCTGGATGAGAAAGTTCGGTGTCGATAGAGCAAAGTGAAGTGCTGCAGCATTGGCAATCGGGCCCAGAGGGTTATGCGGCGCTACGCCCATATAGTAGGTCTCTGCTGCCGCCGCTATTTTTTTTGCTTCGTAAAGGCCGCCGCAATGGCACAAATCCGGCTGAATCACGTGACACGCTTGTTGCTCGAAAACCTCGCGAAACTGGTACCGAGAAACCAATCGCTCGCCGGTAGCGATGGGAACACGCACCGCTTCACGAACCTGGCGCAGCGCCGGAATATTTTCCGGGGGAACCGGCTCTTCACAAAAGTACGGGCTAAATTCTTCAATCGCGTGAATGTATTGGATCGCCATGGCGGGCGAAGTTCGTCCATGGAAATCGATCATGATGTCGATACTGTCTCCCACGGCGATGCGCAGTTTCTCGAACATCTGAGAAAACTGGCGTACATACTGGCGCCCCATCAAGGGTTCGGAATAGGGAACAAAGACGACTTTCAGCGCAGTATACCCGCGGGCAACCACCTCATTGGCAAGATCGATGAGTGGCTGGGGATCGAAGGTCTGGTAGACAGACTTCATATCCCCTCCACCAAGGTGGGTATACATGCGCACCCGGTCCCGCACTTCGCCGCCCAGTAGTCGATACACCGGAAGACCGAGCGACTTGCCGAAGATATCCCAGCACGCCTGTTCCAATCCGCTGATCGCGCTCATGCCGATCACGCCCATGCGGAAGAATGAATGGCGATAGAGCTTCTGATAGAGATGCTCGATGTTGCGCGGGTCCTCGCCAATCAGCATAGGAGTGAAATCTTCGATGGCGCCGGTTACCGCCCGGGTCTTCCACTCCAGTGAGGCCTCTCCCCAACCAAACAAACCCGCCTGGTCGGTGATGACTTTTACAAATACCCAATTCCGCATCTCTGCGTTGACGACGATGGTCTTAACATCGGTAATCTTCATAGAGCTTTTCCGGGAAATCAGGGCGACCTAGAACAGATGATCTCCCCAACTAGGGAACGGGTTAAAGAGTCTGCGTGAGAACCTGCCAGCAGAACTGAGTCCCGCAGGAACGGCTGAAAAGCTCTCTTGTCCAAGACGGTAGCCCATTTCTCGCTCGGTTATTTCGCGCAGATCGCTGAAATACCAATCAGCTATCAGGTGACCCTCGCTTCAGTCCCGAAGGGACGGCTTAGCGTAGCCCAGGACGCTAGTCCTGGGTATACATCCCACCGGACCAGTCGCGTAGGGACGAGCTGAGATATGCCCAGGACGCTAGTCCTGCGTAAGGCTAGACCACGCGAATGCTCATTGGCCCACCCGCCTCAATGTGCTTTGGCCACCGGATGCTTAGGCACAACTGCGCTCTGCGGCAGCGCAAACGCGAACAACACACTTCCGCTGCTCGTCAGCAGGTATTGCCGGCCGTCGAGTTCATAGGTAATCGGAGAACTTCCGATGCGCGCTCCCGACCCGGAATGCCAAAGCGTTTTGCCGTTGCTCGTATCTAGCACGAGAAAGTTCCCTTCAGCATCACCGGTGAAGGTAAGTCCGGAATCCGTGGTCAGCACCCCGGCGCCGGAACCTCCTGGGCCAAGTTCATGGCTCCAGCGGATCTTACCCGTTTGGTAGTCGATCGCCTCCAGCACGCCCTTACCCCACAGCCCATAATCCGCACCCGCCCACCCATAGGAACCGTCCGCCGGCTTGTTGAAGTAGAGGCTGAAGGCAGGGTGAGCATCGACAATAAACAGGCCGGTCTTAGGATCGAAGCTGGGCGAACGGTAATTAGTAAGTCCACCCTCGTCCGGTGCAATCAAGCGACCGTCGGGCGCCGGCTCCTTAGCGGGATTTGGAATAGGACGGCCTTGCTTGTCTACGCCCGAGGCCCAGTTCACCGGGCCGAAAGGAACCGTGAGCAGGTTCTTGCCGTTGGTCCGATCCAGAACGAAAAAATACCCATTGCGGGAGGCTTGCATCAGCATCTTTCGCGGTTGTCCATGGAAAGTTCCGTCCACCAGCACTGGGATCTCGACCGCATCCCAGTCATGAGTGTCATGCGGCGACGGTTGAAAAGACCACACTAACTGGCCTGTATCGGGATTCAGAGCCACGATGCTGCAGGTATGCTCGTCGTCCCCCGGCCGGGCGTTGCCGTCCAGCACCGGCGTCGGGTTCCCTGTGCCCCAGTAGATGAGGTTCAGATCAGGATCATAGGTACCCGCCATCCACGTCGTGCCGCCTGTGGTGACCTTGGGGCCCGGCGGAGGCGTAACATTCCACTGCCACTGTGTCTGACCCGTCTCCGGATCGATCGACTTCAGGAACATGGGTATGTTATCCAGATCGCCGCCCACGCCCACGAGGACGTGGTTACCCACAATGAGAGGCGCCTCGGTGGCCCAATAACCCTTGTTCACGTCTGCGAGTTCGATAATCCACCGCACCTTGCCGTCTTTGGCGTTGAGGGAGACCAGGTGCGCATCCGGCGAGACGAAGAACAGCCAATCTTTATAAATGGCTACCCCGCGCTGGCCAATATGGTCCCCTTTGTTGGGTGGATAGGTGTACTGCCAAAGTTTCTGGCCCGAGCGCGCATCGACCGCCCAGACATTGTCCGGGACGGTAAAGTACAACACGCCATCGACCAAAAGCGGAGTGGATTTGATCTCTGCCGCCTGGTTCGTCTGAAAAGCCCAGGCCAAGGCTTAGATTGCTCACATTTTGCGGAGTAATCTGCGTCAGCTTGCTGTGCCGTCTCCCGGAGTAGTCGCCCTGGTACCCAGGCCAGCTATCAGCCGGCGGATGCAGAAGCATGTTTGCATCCACATTCTGCGCCTTCAGCGGACATGAAAATGCAAAGGCCGATACCGCGCCTACGGCAAGAAGCAGGATGTTTCTCAAAGCAGTCAAAAAATTGCTCCTAGCGCAGCGTCTGTATATAGGCCATCAGGTTATGGATATCGTCGTCGGTATATTTGCTGAATAGAGCCACATGGGCCTCCACGGGTGCGTCAACGGAGACCTTCACGGCGCTAGTCGGCCACGACCGGTACGTTCCTGTAGCATCCCGCAATCCCACCGTGAATTCATCCAGGTACGCCAGGGTCCCACTAACTTTTTCTCCCGAAGCGAGTGTCACCGTTACCTTGCTCTTCACGTCTTTCGGATACAGCATTCGTTCTTCCAGCTGCAGCCCCTCATAACGTGAGGCGATGCCGGCCAGATCGCCGGTGGGTGAGTGGCAGGCCGCGCAGCCGCCCGCGCCATTGAAATAGGCTTTACCGGCCTCTACGTTCCCGGTCTGAAGATCGGACACATCGACGCCTTTCCTCTTGCCGCTCTGCGCCATGGCTTTGGTCTGCTGGGAATGGATAAAGGCGGCGAGTTCCGTGATCTGGTCGCTGGAGAACGGGAAAGCAGGCATCCCCTTGTCGGTTCGCCCATGCAGCACTACATCCCCAATTTTGTCTCCGCCTACGTCAGCTGTCACCAGCTTCGACCGGGTGAGGTCGGGGCCTGTTTCTCCGCCACCGGCATCCCGGCCGTGGCAGAAGGCGCAATTCTGTTGGAAGAGGGAACCGCCGGCGGCAGCCAGTTCGGCAGTTTGGGCAGGCGGCGCATTGCCACCGTGGGTGGGTCCAGCGTTTTGCGTTGCCGGGGCGGCCGGCGCCTGGCTCGATGCTGCATAGATGTGCAATTGTCTGCCCTGGTAAGCAGCCAAACCTGCGATCGCCGCCAGTATGGCAAAATCCCGGAATCTCTTCATCCTTGTGATACCACCTTCATCCCCATCGGGTTCTACTTCGCTTGCCTACCTACTTCACTTACTGGGCGCAGAGCCGGCCGGCCGCGGGTGCGATGTCGTGCTTCCCTCGGTCATCCCTAACGACCACTTGATCGCCTCGAAATACATCTTCCGGATGTCCGGATCTTCCCATGCCTCTTCAGTGTGGCCGAGCGTGGAATAGAAGACCCTCCCTTTACCGTACATCTTGCTCCAGGCCACCGGAAAATCATGGTCCGTGCGATGAATACGCGGGTTGTTCTCATAGTTGAGCTTGCTCGAGTCCAGGCTGAGCAGCACGTTCACGTTGCTCCGCGACCAATCCTTGGGCTGATAGATTTCGTCATATTTGACGAACGCCTTGGGGAAATGACGCACTGCGGGAAAATCGGGGTCCTCATTGATAATCGGCGCATTGAAGGTCATCCATGGATGCTGATCGAACCATCCCCCGATCATCTCGCCGTATTCCGGCCAAGTGTAGTTCGTATCCAGCGCGGCGTGGATCCCCACGAAGCCTTTCCCGTCTTCCTTGATGAACGACATTAAATCCTGCTTCTGGCTTGCGTCCATGTCCAGTTCGCCGGTGGTGCTGGCGAAGATGACGGTGTCAAAATAGTTCAGGTTCTTTGCGTTGTTCTTCAATTCTTTCTTGGTGAGCAGCTCGGTGTCGGTGCGCAGCATGGTGTCCCAGAGCCCACTCTCCTTGCCCATGTCGTAAATGGCGGCCATCGCGGGTGAGACCGAGTTGTGTTCGAATCCCTTGGTTTGACCGATCACCAGAACGTGCTTGAGGTAAATCTGCTTGGCGTGCGGCGGCGGCGCCGGCATGTTGTTTGGTGGCTGCTGCGCTTCCACTTTGCCGGTCTGAATCAGGAATTGGGGACTGAGAAAGGTGAGCGAAAGAAAGAGGAAGATCCGAAAAGCGCGCACGCAGTCTCCTTACAAACCTGAAAAAGCGGGATTCTTGCCCGGAGAGAAGTTTATTCAGGATTCTGTACAGACGCAATCTTTCGACTTTGGTGCTCGCGCGCCGTTTTGACCGGAGCGGCTTCAATCCACTAGAGTTCGGTTCATGAGACGAGCTCTGCTGCTGGTGTTGCTCATCGCCACCGTCGCCCCACTGGGAGCGCAAGCGGTCAAGCGCCCCGCGATCACCGGAATCGCTTTTGCGCGCTTCTATACGACCGATCCGCCCGGAGCCCAAAAATTCTACGGGGACACCCTGGGCTACAAGCGCCTGGAGTCGAACGGCGTGTGGATCTATCCAGTCAATTCCTCCCAATGGATCGAAATACTGACTTCGCCGCCGCCACCCAAACCGGACGTTCGCATGGCCGCAGTCGCATTCACCACCCGCAATGCGGCCGGGCTGGAGCGTTACCTGGCGGCCCATGGGATCACGACGGAGTTGCCGTTGAAAGCGGGAGAATTCGGAGTGCGCGATCCTGAGGGCAACCTGGTGATCTTCGTGCAGCGCGGCTCCAATAAGCTGGTCGCCAACGCTCCGCCCTCGCCAAACGCCACCAGCAAGCGTGTGATCCACGTCGGCTTCATCGTTCGCGATGCCGCAAAAGAGGACGCATTCTGGCGAGATGTGCTTGGCTTCCGCCCCTATTGGCATGGCGGCAAGACTGACTCCCGGACGGACTACCAAAGCATCCAGGTGCCCGATGGCACCGACTGGCTCGAATACATGCTGAACGTGTCCCCGACACCAACCCTGAAACAGACCGGTGTGATGGACCACTTCTCGCTGGGTGTAGCCCACATGGCCGATGCCGTTGCCGCGCTGGAGCGGAACAAGTGCGTGGGACCCAACTGCACCAAGACCCAGGTCGGTCGCGACGGCAAAGTGCAGCTCAACCTCTTCGACCCCGACTTTACCCGGGTGGAGTTTATGGAATTCACTCCCACCAAGGAGCCCTGCTGCTCGCCCTTTGTGGGCAAGCACCCGGGCCCTGAGGAAGACAAATAACTGCCGCTAAGCAGTTTCGCAATTGGTGTAGAACAAAGCGATTGGCCTTGTCGTGGTTTTCTCCCAAGGAAAACCACACCTCGCGATCTTTATCAGGCTACTGTATTGCGAAACTGCTTTAATTGCTGGAAGGCGCCGCGCCCTGCTGGGCCAGCGCGCTGTCCCGCTGCTTTTCCGTGGCTGCGGCAGCGGTTGTGTTCCCTGCCAGCCGGTAAGCCGAAGCCAAGGCGCTGTACATGGCAGCATCGGGTGCGCCTGCATCTACGGCCTGCTTCAGGTAAGCGACGGCGGCCTGCGGTTGCTGCTGCGCCAGCGCACACAGGCCGCGCCGGTACAAATTGACGGTTGAGTCCGCAGTGGTGGTATAGGAAGGGCTTGTCACGTCCCACAGCGGATGACGTTCCCCGCCGACCAGGCGGAAATTGATCGCTTGCGAAGTGCTCTCCTTGGTCTCCGCGTCGGTAACCCGGACCACCAGTCGATAGTTGCCAGGGTGAAGGTCGTTGGTAGGTATATCGGTACCCATCAAAAGATTTCCCTGAGCGTCGAATTTGGCACGGTCAACCGTCTGCGTCTGCTCTTTCTTAGTAGCTACGCCAAGCTGGCCGATCAAGTAGGAAATCTCCAGGTTCTTTCCCTGCAGCAAGACTGGTGAATCGGGCTGCTCCCATAGCTGATAGATAACCCTGATCGGGTCGCCGCCTGCAAGCGGAGCATTATCCGCTCCAGCCACCGCGAGTTTTACCCCGGAGAAACTAAACGGCTGATTCTGCTGAAAATCGCGGTGCGGGGGCGCCATAGAAGCGAAGACGACTTGGCTCATCCCCAGCGTGTGGTCGAACGCAGGCACGAGAATCCCTCGAGTCTGGGCAAAGCTTTGCTTGGTGACCCGGTTCGTGACGTCGATCCGAAGCTGATACTTGCCGGGAACGGCTACCAGGCGTCCTTCAATCGCCAGGGCCCGAAGCCGCAACTGATCGACCTGGTCGTTATTGAGAAAGTCGTGCAGGTCCTGGGTGTCGGTGTAAATCACCTTGCCGTCAGCGCCGAGCAACTGCGCTTCCACCGACAACGAGTAATAGACCCGCTGAGTGGCATCTTTCCCCAGCACAAAATCGCTGGGGTTTAGCAAGCGAAGTATGTAATGGATGCTGGCCTGGTTGGCGCCATCGCGGGTGGCCAAAACAGAGAGATCACTAAAATCCTGTCCCAGCAGAACCCGGTGGGTCACACCTTCCAGCGCCGCCCGCCGTTCCGCCAGAAGGTCCGTGTTTTGCGGTAAGTTGCGATAATTGCGGATCTTGTTGAGCAGAGCGTCCGATTCCAGAGTAGGAGTACCCTTAACGTTGTCTACCGGTTCGTTGGGGAAATTAGAAAGCGTCAGATTTGCGACGTCGTCGCCCAGATCCTCCTTGATGATCTTCAGCGCGGTCGGCTCATCGTTGACGGCATTGGTGCTGGCGATCAGCTTTTCCGGCTGATCCTGGTAAGGCGAGTAAATCCGGTAGTCTTCCGCTGGGCTCCGTTGGAAGAACAAGACAGAAAAATAGGGCGCAAGCGCGCTTCCCGGATCCTGATAGAACCAGATCTCCATGGGAAGTAGGTATTTTGTGTTTTTGTACGTGCTCTTCTGCGCTGGTGGCCCCAGCGTGATGTACACCATACCGCGATCAGTGTGCCATCCATTAGGTGCGAATGCAGAGCCGTAATGGGTATTGGCGTAATCGAGCCGCCGGTAGTGCTCTTCGCGAAACGTGTTGCCGGGCGCCGTCGGGTCCGGATTCCGAATCGCCCAAAAAGTCTCGATGAACTTGTCGCGGTCCTGATCGCTCGTCAGGCTCAGGAAGGTATTTTTCTCTTGGTTCGAGATCAGGTAGTTGACCTCTTCGTTCAACCAATGCTCATACCTGGGGGGAAGCTGCGCATGCTTGGCTGCAGTCGCTGCTGGGGGGCAAAGGAACAGCCCGAAAACCAAAGCAACCAGGACGCTGGTTGCATATACAGAACGCTTTAACAATCTCGCCTCGGTTTTGCCGCGGCTTTCAGCTGCACCAGGCATCCGAGAACCGCGTATCCATACTCTTCTAGTGTAATTGACGGTGGACCGTCGACGGCTCCCCGGCCGGCACAAAAGGAAAAAGGGAGGAGGATGTTTCCATCCCCCTCCCCGTAAAGCGTAAAACGTCGCTTAGAACTCAAACCGTATCGATCCACGCCCATAAAACGCACGCTGGAAGGAGGTTGGCTTGAGGTAATCGGCGTCAGCTACCCCGTAGCTGAGGGCAATATCCTGGTCGACGGAAGTGAGCGACCGGGAGTTGCTCACGTTGAAGGTATCGAAGGTGAACTTGATCCTATACCGCTCACCCAATTGGAGTGGGTAGTCAGCATGCAGATCGAGCTGATAATTCGATGCTATGGTGCCCACAGTTCCGCGACCGCCGATCGGTACTTCGCCATTATCGGTGTACACCGGGTGCGCGCCTAACTCGCTGATCGGCGTGCCCGAACTACCGCGCAATCCGATACCAGCAGTGAAACGCTTCATAAACCCGCTGGGAATGACGTATGACCCGTAGACATTCCCTACCTGCCTGCGATCCGTGTTCAGGTAGCCCTCCTGGAACTGTTGTCCAAGCAGGCCGAGAACGCCGTCGGTGAAGTCATACAGCGAGCTGATACTGGGGTCTGACTGCCCGTTGTCGTTGCGGAAAAGCCCCTCATAATTGCCATACAGCTTGGCATAGCGATAATTGGCGCGCAGCATGAAATTGTGGCTGAGGCTCTTGTTCGCTTCCAGCTCAAACGCCTGGTAGTGCCGGTATGGATTAGAAAAACCGTCAGGCTTTCCGTCCGGAGTCGGATCGCCGGCCGTTGCGACGTTGGAACCGCAGACGCCACCCGGAAGGGCGACCTGACCTAGCGTATTCAAAAACCCCTTGCCACCGAAGCCAGCGTTGTAGTTGGTGACGCAACCTGCAGGCGCGCCGTAATTCGGAGCGCTTGCATTGAATGTGTAGGGTGTTTCCTGCTCGTTAACGAAAAGGTCGGTCTTCGCGCTCAGGTTACCCACCACGAACTGCTGAGCGACGAAACCGGAAAGCGCACCCTCCGGAGAGGCGCCCGAAGAGTCTTCGATAACACGCAGCAAACGCCGGTCCATATAGCGGGCGCTGATATCGAATCCGCCTACCTGGCGTTCGATTCCTGCAACATATTCGTCTTCGTAGTTGAACTTTGTCCCGTGTGCGATAAAGATCGGTGAGGCGCCGCCGCTGGTCGACACGTTGGCACTTTGCTGACCGGCCGCTGGGTCTCCGCTGATTAGGTGGGCTCCGTCGAGAACTGGTGTGACGGTGTTATTTTCGTTGAGTATCACGTTATTGTTTGCATCGGCTGCCGGCTTCCACGCGGCTGCGTAGATGTCGAGTTCGTTCGACAGATCGCGCAATGCGCCATCCTGCGGAAATGCCTGCGAGTAGCGGCCGTAATTGAAGAAGACCTTCGACTTACGATCGCCAAATGGATCGATATTGATGCCCAAGCGGGGAGACCAGTTGTCGTTGAAGGTATAGCTTTGGGTTACAGCGTTGAGTTGCTCCTCATCCCAGCGAAGTCCAAGATTGAGCGTGATGTAGCGGTTGATCTGGTAGTTATCGTTGCCATAGATCGACATGTTCACTGAGCTGGTTTCAGCAATGGGGCTGCTGAAGATGCCGCGAACCTGCAGCAAGAACACCTGGACGCCGTTGTAGTAAGGGCAATCGGTCGGAGCGCAGTCGACCAAACCGGTAGTCGGATTAGATGCCGCCGCCTGAAGCTGAAACGCCGCATTGGTGGAGCTGCCTACGACTGCCGGGTTATTGGTGTTTGCGGCAACCGACTCTCCAATAATATTCGTCGACGGGAAATTGAAATAGCCGCCGCTATAGGCTTTGTCCAGGGCGTAGATGGAGTGGGTATATCCCCATCCAATTGAAAATGTATGTTGGCCGTGGAAGTTGACGGTTTTCTCCGTATCGATGCCGAAACCGTAGTCGTGGACCGTGGGGTTCTGAGTGAATCCCAATCCCTGGGCAGTGAACTGTGCCGGCTGAAACGGCGCCCGACTCATCGACGATTTGGAAGACGTTTTGTAACCCGACCTCGTTGAAGTGACTTCTCTTGGCTGAGGCCGAGATGTCAAGCTGCCACGTGGGCGAAAGGGAACTGCTCAAATGCGCCGTCTCACTGCGTGTGCCATAGTTCCACCGGCTAAAGCCGGTGTTCGTTGCCAAGGTTCAATTGAGGGTAATTGGGGAAGGTATCCGCGCTGGCAAAACCGAACCCGGCGTTGGTCCTGGAGGGGTCAGAGAACACGGAGGCATCAACACTGGTCCCCTCGTTAAGCTTGAAGGTGACCTTCGCCGCATAATCATTGCTCGTGGTTTTATTAGTGAAAGGACCTACGAGACCCGCACCCGGCGGCGTGTTCCAGTAGAACTCATTGAGGGCTGGATTGTAGGCGCCGAAGAAGAATAGCCTATCCTTCAGGTGTGCGCCGGGAACGTATCCACCGAATTCTGCGGAAGCATCATATTGGGGAAATGCCACCAGGCGTCCACGCAGGTTCACGCGCTGGAAGTAGTTGTCCGGGTAACGCCATCCCGCGCTCATGCCACCTGGTGCAAAAAAGGCCGCCAGAGCGCCGTGATACGCGGTTCCACCAGATTTGGTTACGATCTGGATGATGCCGCCGTCGCCGTTACCATACTTCGGTTCGAAGTCACCCGTCTTGACCTGAACCTCCTGGATGAACGTGAGGTTGATGCCAGTACCGAGAGAGCCATAAATTGGGCTGTATACGCCGATGCCGCCGTACCCGGCGTCGGTGATATTTACGCCGTCAGCAATATATTGGTTTTCCAGGCCGCTGGCGCCCCCGATCGATGGGTTAGCTGTACCCGCACCTCCGCTATTGGTGACCCCGGGCGCGGTATAGAACAGGCTGCCTACGTCACGGGCCACTGGCACCTGGCTATAAAAACTCGCTGTGAGGTTGGAGCCCAGCGCCGTGGAGCCGGTGTCAATGGTGGTCGCGGTGGCATCCACTTGAACAGTCTGGGCGACCGCACCAGCCTGGAGCACCAGGTTCACTCCTTCGACCCGGTTAATCTGAGCTTCGATGGCTTTCGCTTCCGTCTTGCTGAAACCCTCGCGCTCCACGGTGACCGAATACAGTCCCGGAGTCAAATCGAGTGCCTCCCAGTGACCGGCGCCATTTGTGGTGAGCGAGCGCAAATCCGAATTGCCTTTGACCGTGACCGTCGCGCCCGGCACGACGGCGCCACTGCTGTCGGTCACGATACCTTGAAGGCCGCCCTTGGTCCCTGACAGCTCCTGCGCTGAGAGATGGCTGGGCAGGCAAGCCGCGGTCGCGAACGCCAGCAGGACGAACAGGCTGCCCATCTTGCAAATAAGCTTGTTAATGATTTTGCTTGTCACACAATCTCCTTAGAAATAGCTCCACGGACGACCTGGGCCGCGATGAGAGGTTAGGTTGTTCGGAATGGCCCGAAGCTGTTTGGAAGGCTTTCATTCGCCCGTGCATAACATCCGCCCGACAATCACTAGATCCAAGGGCCCATCAGGTGAGTCCCACCAGAATCCGATCTCAGACGCTTTACAACTGTCATACCTCGGTCATAGCAATTGGGTTGCCTAAGTACCACAAAAGTTGCAATCTCAAGGTAATTTTCGTTAAGGCGCATCGAATCAGTAAATTAATGCTTAACGCGGGCACCCGGCAGAGTGGGATCAGCCCTGTTAATATTTCATAAATCATAGACCCGTGTGGATTAGTCCGGTTTTTCGTACAACATTCGCACTGCCCTCGCGCGATTGGAAGCTGAACGGTTGGGTCGCGGTCGTCGCCGGTGAGTGTCCGGATCGGGCTTAAGCAGTGCTATACAATTGGCGGCCCGGGCGCAGCCTTACCCCAGGTAGCGACTTTCTATTGCTGAGTCGCTTTTGCCTCACCTTCGAGCTTCCAGCCGATGCCCCCAGAACGGGAACTTCCATCTATCCCCGCGGATAAATAGGGAAAGAGTTAGTTCCTTGCGTCTGGCGCTGATTCGACCTTCGCGGCCTCGTTTTCAACCCTAATCCTGGCCTCCACGGAATTATGGAAATCCGTAGAGCCCACGAATTCCCCTTCTCGAATTCAAGAGATTTTCACCTTTGGCCGCCGGGCGGACAGATGGCCCTAGAGGTGTGAAATCCAAGGTAACTCTTATGTAAACAGTCAGACCACAGGAAACGACCGTGAATAAACCCACGTCGTTGATACGTGTGGCAATTCACGTGCTACATCGAGGATTGCACGACCAGCCTCTATAGCTATGTCTTGGAGTTTGCACGCGCCGCTGGCGATCTAGGAGAGCAAAATGAGGGAAGTGAAAAGGCTTGTTGGTCGACTGCTGCTGTCAGTAGCCGCTTCGCTAGGTACTGCCGCTACTGGCTTTCTCGTTATAGCCCCTGCTGCCTACGGCCAAGGCATCACAACCGGAACAATCACCGGCACAGTAATGGACCCCACCGGAGCGGCGATTCCGAACGCTCAGGTTACCGCGACCAGCAACGCCCAAGGTACACAGCGCCAGACTACCTCAGGAGCAGCCGGCGAATTCTCGCTTTATGCGGTGCCGATTGGCCAATATACCATTGCTATCTCAGCGGCAGGCTTCGCCCCGGCGACGGTAAACTCCGTTCAGGTCAATTCGGGCGCTGCGTCTGGTCTTAAGACGGTCCGTTTGTCTCTGGCCTCTTCCGCCACCCAGGTGGAAGTGAATGGATCTTCCGGTGCTCTGCTGCAAACCACCGATTCCCAGGTCACAACTACCTTCGACGCCCAAGCCCTGCAAAATATACCGCTTAATAACGGATTTGATACTGTCGCTGAACTAATTCCCGGCGTGGTAAGCACCCACGCCGCCGGCTTCTCCAATACTAACGGCGACAATTTTTCCGTGAATGGCCAGCGCGGTCGGGCGAACAACTTCGAGATCGATGGCCAGTCGAACAACGACAATACTATTGCTGGGCCTCAATTCTTCTTTGGCAATCAGGACGCAATCCAGGAAATACAGGTTGTCACCGACGACTTTAGCGCCGAATACGGGCGCAACGCCGGTTCGGTGGTGAATTACATCACAAAATCCGGAACCAATGCGTTCCATGGCTCTGGATTCGAGCTTTACAACGGCTCTTTCCTTCAGTCGTTGGAGCAGCAGAATAAGAGTCCGCTCGCCGGCTTCTGCCCTCCTGGGGTGAGCCCTTCTACCGGTTGCCTCCCGGTCGCCGTCCCCCGCGTGGTTGAGAACAGATATGGAGGAACCATTGGCGGCCCCATTATCAAGGACAAGTTGTTCTTTTTTGGCAGCACGTACTGGGATCCGATCCGGAACGGTGCATCGTCCTCAAACTCCGGAACGGCACTGACTCCCACTCCGGACGGCCTCGCGGCGCTGCAGGCTGGCTTTCCAGGGAACCCGGCGGTTGGGATCATCACTAACTTCGGTCCCTATTCGATCAAAGCCGGTAACCCGGCCCCGGTACCCGGCACGACAGTAAACGAGACCTTCACGAATCCTGGCGGAGCGATCGTCACCGTGCCCTTCTCGGCCATCCAGAGAACGATCCCGTCTATTGATAATGACCAGGAAGACTTAGGCAAGCTTGACTGGCAGGCGACGAGCAAAGACCGTTTGACATTCCGCTATCTCTACCAAAACACTCTAGAGCAGGCGGCGTTCGAGGATATCCCCTCAGGACAATGGGTGGACGTTCCAGGAACCACTCATTCCGTTGGGGCGGATTGGACCCACATCTTCAGCGCTCATTGGCTGGACCAGCTCCGGTATAGTTTCCAGCAGAGCAAAGGCAACTTCCAGGGCGGCGCGCATCCAAACTGTACCGTTACCAACATAGCCAACTGCGACGCTTTCCTCGATTTCTTCGATGGAACCGACGACAGTTTCGGTGAACCTCTTGGCTTTCCTCAAGGCCGGACGGTAAAGGTTACTCAAATACAGAACAACGCCACCTGGACCCACGGCAACCACACCCTGCTCTTCGGCGGTGAGTTCGATTATCAGAATGCTACCAATGTTGGTCTGACCTTTTACAACCCGTTGCTGGGGTATAGCGATTTTTCTGATTTCCTCTCAGACAGCAGCGATGGCATAGGGCTGATCGCTAATGGAGCCGTGATTGTTCCCTTCACGGAACCGGACGCTGCGGCGTATATCCAGGACGACTGGAAGGTGACACCGAACTTTACTGCCCATATCGGCCTACGGTGGGAATTCTATGGACAGACAGTCAACCAGCTGCATGATCTAACCGTCGCCCGGGAAACGAACCCTGCCACCGCTTTCTGGGACCAGTCCCTGCCGCTTAGCGTTCGCACCGTTCCCTATGTACAGCCGGTGTACCACAACTATCAGCCCCGTCTTGGATTTGCCTGGAATCCAGATTTCAATAAAAAAATGGTAGTGAGTGCGGGTTATGCCATCAATACTGACCCGGAGTTCACCAATCCATTCCTGAACGCCGCACAAAACGCGCCAGTAGCCAATAGCGGCACCTTGTTTTGCCCCTGTCAACCGGCCAGCGGCTCGTTCACCGGGGCCGCTACCCGCGCCGTTCTTCTTCCCGGTTTGCCTACGGGGGGGAATCCACGGCTTGACGATTCCAATTATGTGACCACGAATTACCATAACCCGTATACGCAAACCTACACATTGGCCCTACAGTATGAGGTTGCCAACACAGCGGTGGTGAGCGCTCGCTATGTGGGGGCTCACACAGTGGGCAATTTCCAGTCTATCGATGCCAATCCTTTTCTATTGCCGGTGGCCACAGCCTTTCCGAATTACACCGATCCGGCGTCTCTCTGTCAGGACATTACGCAGCCTGGCTTCGGCCGGCCGGATTGCACCTTTTCCAACCGGCTGACCGTCAATAATGGCGCTTGGTCAATCTACAACGGATTACAAACCAACCTCACCACGCGCAATTATCACGGTCTTACTACGACCGTCTCCTATACGTGGAGCCGAACTCTGGATAATGCCAGTGAGATCTTTGGCACCGGCACCGCCGGTAGCGTACAGCAATATTCCCAAAATCCTCTGGATACAAATCTGGGCGAGCGCGGCGTGAGTGGCAATTCCTACCCGAATGTGCTCGGCTTATCCTTCACCTATGAGCTTCCCACCTTTGCCAAAGGAAGCGGATTCATGTCGAGGATCGTGAACGGATACCAACTGAATGGTTTTTACCGCTACAACAGTGGGCAGCCGTTCCAGGCTTTCCAACCCCTCAGCATCTCAAACCAATTCGGCCCAGATACCAGCTTCTGTGATACGACTTTTCAGGCGTCCACGGTCGGGTCGGCCAATGATACGTGTCGGCTGGTCTTATCCAACAAGAGCGCACCTCTGAATACGATTGCCTATTTGAATCCTTATGGAGGGCCCAACCAGAACACGCCAGTATACGTTGACTACAACACCGATTCCGTCGACGCCAACGGCGTCTATCACGCCGGAACCCCCGTGGACCCGAGCTCTTCGCATTGGATCATCAACAATCAAGCGGAGGCACTTGCGCTTGGCAACCCTTACCCCGGATCAGGCAGAAATATTCTGCGGGCGCAGCCTTTTAACAACCTCGACGCCAGCATCTACAAAAACACAAGGCTGACGGAGCGCGTGACGTTACAGCTGCAGTTCAACGCCTATAACGCCTTGAACCATGCGGAGCGCTCGGCTGCTGGTGACACTCCAGACGGGTCCGTCACTTCGAATGTGGGTCTCTACAACACGCAGGGACCTGGGCAACCCCAGGCCTTTCTCAGCAATCTGTATGGGTCTTCGAATCAGCGCTTCATCATTCTCGGCGGGAAGATCATTTTCTAGGCTCTGCGTTCGTCAACACTTCGAAGTGCTACTGACATCCTCCAGGAGACGGCTGAAAACCCGATCCATGGCAGAGATGGCTCGTGCCGCATCGTCTTCGCTGTGGACCGTGGACACGTACATGCGGCCATCAGGCACCAGGCAGAGCCCCTCCCGCAGGCTCTCAAGCAGGCACCGTTGCAGCAGGATTGAATCGTCTTCCAGCACATCGCGATAGTTGCGCAATTCCGAACGCTCGGTAAAGTGCAGGGCAAACGCGGTTCCAAAACCGGTGACCAGCAGCGGAAGGCCATGCTTGTAAGCCGCGGCCTGGATTCCTCGCATGATCTCCTCGCCCGTCTTATTCGCTTGCTTCAGCGGCTCTCCATCTGCTTGCGCCAGCTCAGTAAGCGTGGCCAGCGCTGCGGCCAGGGAGAGGGGATTGCCGTTGAAGGTTCCGCCAAAAGCCACTCCCTCTTTGAACATCATCTCCAGGATTCCGCTGCGGCCCACAATCGCACTCAGGGGCAGCCCGCCACCAATGGCCTTGCCCAGCGTCGCCAGGTCGGGGGTTACGTTGTAGTAACTCTGCGCGCCGCGGACGTCCCTGCGGAAACCCGTGATGACCTCGTCGAAGATCAGCAGCGCCCCGTGCCGCTTGGCCAACGCCGCTAGTTGCTCTAGATAGTGCTCGCCCGGTTCAATGCATCCGCTATTGCAGAGAACAGGCTCCGTGATGATGGCGGCAACCTCCGAACCACGCTCCAGAAGCAGCGCCTCCAATTTGCCGGCATCGTTCCACGGCAGCACCAGCATGTTTTCGCCGGCGTTTGCCACTTGCCCGGCCGATCCGGGAACGCCGCAGAGAAACCCGGCTTGCCGCAGTTGATCGGCGCTTGGCTTATAGCTCAATAGAACCGAGTCCATCCACCCGTGATAGTGCCCCTCGAACTTTATGATGAGCTTGCGCCGCGTGAAGGCTCGTGCCAGCCGCAAGACAATCTGCACTGCCTCGCTTCCACTACAGGTGAACGCGACCCGCTCCGCGCAGGGAACCAGCTCCTGAATCATCTCCGCCACCTGGTATTCCAGCTCATGCTGGGCGCCATAGATGTGCGGCCGATCGGCTTGCTCGCGGACCGCCGCCACCAGCTTCGGATGACGGTGGCCCAGAATCAGCGGACCCCAGGCCAGCGCGTAGTCGATGTACCGGTTGCCGTCCACGTCCGTGATCATGCTTCCTGAGGCATCCGCAAGAAAAAGTGGAACCGGGGCCTTGGCGCGAAATGGGCTGCTCACGCCTCCGGCAAGAGACCGGCGAGAGCGCTCCAGCAGGGAACGCGAGGTGCTCCAAGGATCGCTGGGCGGTTGCGCCTGCAGAAGGGCTTGCACTGGTTCGGCCATAACACCGACAATTCTACCCGTGAGCCAAGCAGGGAGACCGCAGGATATGGGCAAGCAGGGCCTTACAAGACGAGACTTTCTAGTTCAAGGTGCCGCATCGCTCGGAGCGATGGCCACCACCCCGGCATGGGCGCAGCCCGTTGCGGATGAGCGGCCGGGGAACAAGAAAGTCATCCACATCATCGGCTACTCCCACATTGACGCAGCCTGGCTATGGCCGTGGCGCAATGGCTCGGATACCGTGCTCACCACATTTCGCAGTGCTTTGAACCGCATAAACGAGACTCCGGGATTCTGCTACAGCCATTCCTCGTCGGCCCACTACCGTTGGGTCGAACGCGCCGATCCTGAGATGCTGCGAGAGATTAAGCAGCGAATTCGCGAGGGCCGCTGGGAGGTGGTTGGCGGTTGGCCTGTCGAACCCGACTGCAATATTCCCTCGACCGAGAGCTTTGTTCGCCACGCTCTCTATGGCAAGGCCTATTGCCAGTCCACTCTGGGAGCGGACGTCAGGATCGGCTTCAATCCCGATTCCTTCGGTCACGCCGCTGGCCTACCCACGATCCTGAAACGTGCTGGCTACGGTTATTACGTCTTCATGCGCCCCCAGGAACACGAGATGAATTTGCCTCTTCTGTTCTGGTGGGAGGGCGCCGACGGATCACGGGTTCTCACCCTGAGAATCTGGCGCACTTATGACGCCAGCCCCAAACTGATTCAACCCGCAGCCACCGGAGCCTTCGCGCCGGGCTTTGACCATGCCGCGTTCTTTCTCGGAGTAGGCGATCACGGCGGTGCCGTCACCAAGGAGCAGATACAACAGATTCTCGCTTTGCAGCAGGACGCAAGCTTGCCTCAACTCCGCTTCAGCACGCTGCGCGACTTCTTCCTCGCCGTCGAAAGCTCTCCGGCCTTTCCTGGTTTGCCAGTGGTCCGAAGCGAGTTGCAGCACCATTCACGCGGTTGCTATTCGGCCTATGGAGAAGGGAAGTTCCTTAACCGGCGCGCCGAGCGATGGCTGGGCGAGGCCGAGACCATCTCTCTGGTGGCCAATCTGAGCGCAAGCCGCGCGTATCCGGCAGATCAGTATGCCGAAGCATGGTGGAAAGTTCTAGTTTGCCAGTTCCACGACATGATGGCTGGAACCTCGCTCTACTCCGACTATCAGGATGTGCGGGACAGTGTCGGTTACGCTTGTGAAGTTGCGCAAACTTCAAAAGTAGAAGCGCTGGAAATGATGGCCAAGCGGGTTGATCTGAGCTCGGTGGAAGAGGGCGCAGTCTTCCTCTTTAACCCGCTTCCCTGGAGGCGAAAAGCTTTGGTCGAGTACTACACCGAGCAGGATCCATCGCGTAAGGCGTCCCCCATCACCTGCCTTTCCTCTAAAGACGGCAAGAGAATACCGGTACAGTGGAGACCTTCGGCGAGCATGACCAACTTCTTTCCCCGGCTGTCGGCGTGGGTGGAGCTGCCTCCGTGCGGCTACAAGGTCTTCGCCTTGGCTCATGGTGACCCGCCCGCTCCTGAGGCCTATCGGGACTTCGTCTCGGTTTCGAACTCCGGCTTCGGTATTTCCTCCTTGAAGGCCGAGGATGGCACTGAGCTGTTGGCGGGTCCTATAGGGATGGTAGCCATCAGCGACACCAGCGACACCTGGGCGCACGGCATCAATGAATTCCGGCAGGAGATGGGCCGTCCCACGCTGGTCTCGTCTACGGTGATTGAGAACGGGCCGGTCACCCGGGTGACTCGTCAGCGGGCCTCCTGGCAAAACTCGGAAATCGTTCTCGACATTGCGGAATTTGCCGGGCTCGATTTTGTAGAGCTTCGCTTCGTGATCGACTGGCGCGAGCATGAGCAGATGCTGAAGCTCGAGATCCCCACCGCGCTAACGCAGCCAAAAATCTACGCCAGAGTGCCGGGGCAGGTGCTGGAGCGCAGCACCAATGGGGAAGAGGAGCCGTATCAGGATTGGGGAGCAGTGCAGGGAAGAATCGGAAATGCCGACTACACGGTCGCGTTGCTCAACAATTCAACCTACAGTTACGACTGCTTACATTCGCTTTTTCGCACCGTATTGATTCGTTCGGCGCCCTTTGCCCGCCATAACCCGAACCAGGTGCCGCACGATGACAACAACGCATGGCAGGACCAGGGACGGCAGGAGCGCACGTTCTGGCTGTTGGGTGGCCGTGGTGGCTATGCCGAATTAGCACTCGATCGCCGCGCCGAGGAACTACAAACGCCCGCTGAGTATGTGATGGACTCCGGGCATCATGGAAGCGAACCATGGGAGCAGTCCTTCCTCGAGATCATGCCCGCCAGTGTATGGGTGTTGGCGATCAAGCGTGCTGAACGAGTGCAAGACGGAACCATCTTGCGCCTGCAGGAGCGATCGGGAAAAACGACCCAGGCGACCCTCAAGAGTTCCGTCCTGGGTCTCGACCACCCCATCGACTTGGCTCCGTGGGAGTTGAAAACCCTCTTGGTCACGCCGGCGAAGACCGGCCGCAGTCAAGTCAAGGAAGTATCGCTACTCGAAGTGTAGACGTGAGGGCGAACGGATTTGCTTCAAGCATCTGCAATCCACGTCACTCCTTCTTTACAGTCGTCGGCCACCACAGCCGCAAGCAAGTCTTTATGGAAATCAGTAGACCTCCGTCAAGAGTCGTTCAAAATGTGAGAGATTATCGCCCTCCAGTCGTGGCGCGCGCGCGTCATCGTGGGAGAGCTAAGTAATCGCTACCTCTCCAATGGGTCTCCCCTGAGTCTCCAGGCGTTCTCCGCCACCTCTTTTTGAGCTCACTGTTCTTCGTGAAATCGAAACGTTCCTAAACACATCACAAACAGGAAAAACTTTGGCGCTCTACTTGCGATCTCAAGAAACGAAAGCGGCGCGTTCAGAAATCGGAAGTGTTCTTGTCCGCGATTAGGAAGTGCGTTGTCGAGTGGTAAGTACCTAATTGAATCAAGTGGCTATTGCCGTGGGGCATCATTCTGGGGAACATGGTTAAATCGGCAGGCGGTCCATTGTCGCGCCGATGAGTCGGCGCAACAGTTAGGCGTAGCGCGCCCTAGTTCGAGTGCCTTCCCGGGACTCCCTGTCGAGCCTTGGGAAGGCCGCGGCTCTCGACCACGCGTCAGAGGCCCTTTTAACTCGGTTTGCTTCGAGTGCCTCCGGGCGTTTGCCCGATCACCCAAGTGCCGTTGTCTAAGACCTTGCTCTCTGAGCACGCACGCGGATCTGCGCCCTTTTGTGCGCGCACAAGCGAAACGGAAAAAAATTGCGGAACGAGATCAGACAAAAAAGCCGCTTAAGACGTGCATGAACAAAAGATCGGGTTTTCATTCGGAGGCCAGTGACCGTGAAAACGACAAAAATAAAGGTGGAAGTGATGATGCGACGCGAGGCACGCAAGTTATTCCTGCTGTGTTCTGCTCTACTGCTGTGTTTTTTGTGCGAAACCGCGCTTTTTGCGCAGAACGCGACCACAGGCAGCATCAACGGCACGGTGGTGGACTCGGGTGGAGCGATCGTTCCCGGCGCCACCATAACCGTTACGGATTTGGCCACCAGAGATACGCGTGTACTGACCTCGAACGCGGAGGGCCGCTTTACCGCCCCATTCCTGAAGCCGGACAATTTTCAAATTTCGGCAACAGCTAGCGGGCTACAGTCGACCACTACAACAGTGCAGGTTTTAACCGGCCAGCAGTCAGCAGTGAATCTGATATTAGCGCCGAACGCAACCACGCAGACAGTAGAGGTGAACGCGAACAATGCGCAGTTAATCGATACCCAAACGTCGAACACAACAACGACGTTCACTACCGAGCAATTTCAAAACCTGCCCGCACCCGGCGGCGACATCACCACCATTGCCTACACTGTGCCCGGAGTGGTCGTGGGCGCCGGCACCCAGGGTTTTGGCTCTATCGTCTCCGACGGACTTCCCGGGCTTTCGAACCTTGTAGTCATCAACGGCGCCGATTATTCGATTTCGCTTTACAACATCGCGAATTCCGGTTCTTCCAACCTGACGCTTGGCCAGCAGGAGATCGCCCAGGCAGCCGTAGTGCAAAATGGCTACAGCACGCAGTACGGCCGCCAGGCCGGCATCATCGAAACCTACGCCACCAAATCTGGGGGCAACCGGCTGCATGGATTGGCGCAGTGGAACTATAACAGCGATGGCCTGAACGCAAATGACTTCTTCAACAATCAGTCAGGCACTCCCCGTTCCAAGGCTGTGTCCAATCAGTACGCCGCGCAGATCGGCGGACCCATCAAGCGTGACAAGTTGTTCTTTTTTGCAGATACAGAAGGAATTCGATACGTTCAACCAAGTACCGGTTTCGTTAATCTGCCTTCCCCCGCGATGCAGGCCAGCATTGCAGCAAATCCCAACCTTTCCGCCGGCAGCAAAGCGCTGTACGCTGCGATGTTCGCGGGAACGAACTCTTCGCCGGCCTACAAGACCGCGGTTCCAGTCGTAACGGGCCCCGGGCCGCAGCAGGATGGCTTGGGGAACTACGGCTGCGGAAGCCTGGCCGGGACACCGGACTATGCCACCGGTGGAACACTGGGCACGAGCGCCACCGAAAGCTGCATCGATTCAGCTTTCGTGAATGTCGGAGCACTCAACCGGGAGTGGCTGGCGGCAGGCCGGCTTGATTGGAATATCAGTGACAGGCACAGAATCTTCTTTCGCGTAACCGACGACCAGGGCGAACAGCCCTCCTTCGTGAGCCTGATCAATCCGGCCTGGGACATGGTCAGCATCCAGCCAAATTACACCGGCCAGGTCAACGATACCTACAGCTTCACTCCCAACCTGACCAACCAATTTCTCGCCGCCTCACTTTACACCGCCGGTGTTTTCGGGCCTGCAAATCTATCGGCCGCACTTGCAGCTTCGCCCACAGAATTCAACGAAAGCAACGACGGTGGTACCAATTCACTGGCCGGTCTCGGACAGTTCTCCTTTTTTGCGGCCGCCACGACGCTGGGAGCCGTGTGGGATGACTTTCCGGGAGGGACCAACACTTCGCAATACCAATTCGTCGACGGCCTTTCATGGACAAAAGGGGCACATAATATTAGATTCGGAGCCGACCTCAAGAGGTATAACTTTACCGACATCGGCCTGCAGACCGCCGCTTATGGCGGTTTCTATACCTTCGGTAGTATCGCGGATTTAGCTGGGGGTTCCCTGCCCGGAAGCACCGGTTCTACTTTTACCCAGGGCTTTCCACGCTTCGGAAACATTCACAACGCCGTTTACAACCTTGGAATGTATGCCCAGGATGAGTGGCGGGCTTTGCCAAACCTCTCCATTGACTTCGGCATTCGTGTCGATCGCAACGGCAATCCAATTTGTCACGATGGTTGCTATACGCAATATCTTGGAGGGTTTCCCGACTCGTCCGCAACCCTGGACACTCCCTACAACGCCACCCTTTCCGCCGGGCACGACAGCTTTGCGCCGGCGACTGAACGTGCAGTCGTCCAACCGCGTTTCGGCTTTAATTTGGACCTTCGCGGAGACGGGAAAACCGTCGTGCGAGGCGGAGTAGGATTGTTTTCCGACAGCTTCCCTGGGCTTGTGCTTGAGCAAACCTTCCTTTCCTTCCCCAACCGGTACTTTGCGGGCGTGAACTCGGGATTAATTGCACAAGGGTCAGGCAGTGCACAAGCGGTCGCAGCCGGCTCGGCCGCTGCCGTGCTGAATGGATTTTCGCAAGGGGCAACGTACAACCAGATCTCTGCGGCCCTGGCGGCGCAGGACATACCGTTCTTCCCTCCAAATTATGTAACCACTCCGCATACCTTCAAAAGCGCGCGATATACAGAATTCAGTTTGCAACTTCAGCGCCAAATCACCCCAAGCGACGCTTTGATTATTTCCTATGCCGGCAACCATGGATATGACCTGTTCATCGCCAACAACCACCTGAATCAGAATATCGGCACTACGCTGTACGGCAGTTATGGAAACGGAACCTTTGACGATGTTCCGATCAATTCGCCGGATCCGCGCTTCGCGCAGGTTCAGAGCTTCACCAACAACGCAATCTCAAACTACGGTGGGGTTTCGGTGCAATATAAACATATCGACCGGCGAGGCCTGACGGCCGATGTATCGTACACATATGCTCATTCACTGGATGACATCTCCAATGGGGGTAATTCACAGCTCCCTTACAACGGCAACACCTCCATTGGCTTTCAGATCACACCGGATCTCCCGTCTAGACTGATGTACTCAAACTCCGACTACGACATCCGCAACAACTTCTTGCTGGATCTCGTCTATATGGAGCCCTTCCACTTCAGCAATAAATTCGTCGCTGCTGCGGCTGCGGGATGGACGGTCGGTAGCAAGGCATATTGGCGCTCCGGACAACCCTTCAGCGTGGTTAATGTCAATGCAGAGTCTGTTCTCGCGGCGAACGGGACAGGCGGAGCCAGCACGGTGCTTGCCCAGGTGTTGAATAACAATTTCAACCACAAATGCAACTCCTATTCCAGTCCGTGCTTCCAGGCTGCAGGCCTCTTCAATGGCCAAGGTTTGACCACTGCTGCCGATGGGACGGTCGTCCCGTTAGGACCGGGACCGGGACCGCAAACAAACTATGGCAATGTCCCCCGGAATGCTTTCTATGGTCCGCACTATGCGGATCTCGACCTGAATGTCTATAAAGATGTCTTCAAACATGAATCGATGACTTTCCAGATCGGCGCGCAAGCCTACAACGCATTGAACCACGTGAACTTCGCGGCGCCGCAAAACAACGCGTCCAACCTGGGCACCTTGGGCCATATCGCGTCGGATATTAACGCACCCACCAGCCCCTACGGCTCCAGTCAAGAGTCGACGGTCTCCGGGCGTGTACTTGTCGTGCAGGGACGCTTCCTTTTCTAGCATGCTGCCAGCATCGCGGCGCCCCGTATATGTCACAAACATCATGCCATATATGGGGCGCCCATCATCCGCGGTCAGGATAGTTCCCCGAGATTAACCGCGCACTAGCGAGTGCTGACCCTGGTTCCGCTCGCGCCCCGTGGCCCGGTGGTCGTCGCGGTTACGGTGCCAGTGCCTCGGCCGGAGACGCTGCGGCTCGCAACACCGCCATTTCGACCGGTCACCGTCGTTTGTGAGTTCCCGCCGCCATAGGTCGTGGAGCGAGTTGCAGTTTGACCATTAGGACCGGTCAACGTTGCGTTGCTTGACCCTGGGGTGCGGTTGACGTTGCGCGTAGCGGTTCGCCCATTCGGACCGGTAGTTGTGGAGTGAACATTGCCCCCGCCGCGGACAGTGGAGCGAGTCGCGCTTTGCCCGTTGGGCCCGGTGGTGGTAGAAGTGGTGCTCACCTGTGCCGATGCAGCAAGTGTGCAGAGAGTAATAAACGAAACTGCTACTGTGCGTGAGATAAAGTTCATCCTCTTCCTCCTAGTATTCGGCTCATTTTGTGCGCCGACTGATCTGCTCAGAACCTTAGCCTAGCGAATTGTTTCGATCGGCATTGTAAAGAACTGTAGATTGCGCGGCTTCTACGCCATTGGTTGTAGAACTTACACTTCTTTACGTAACGACCCCTCCCGCCGTGATATCTCCACAACAGTGCAAAACGCTGTAAGTGAACAAACGGAGATATAGCCATGAATAAGAAACTCACTTCTACCGCTCTTACGGTGTGCGTACTCGCGGGCCTCGGGTTTTTTGGATGCTCTGCAGGTAACCAGTCTTCATCCTCAGGGGCATCATCGGCCGCCGCGTCATCAGGCACCGTAAACCTGGTGGTTCAGGACACGCCACCCATCGGTATCACTGTGCTTTCGTTTCAACTGCAGATCGCGAGCGCCACGCTTCAGCCGGGCTCGGTCGCACTGCTCAAACGCCCGGTAACTGTCGATTTGGCACAATTGGTTACCGACACGAGTTTCCTCGCGTCCCAGGTGGTGGATTCGGGCACCTATAGCAGCCTTACAGTGACTTATGACAATCCCCAGATCACAGTGATGAACAGTTCAAACGCACCTCTGGTTACCCCGGCCGGCACATGCGCGGTCGGCCAGGTGTGCACGTTTTCCCCGCGGGTGAACAACGCGTCCGTCACTATCAGCTCCGGCGTCTTTCCCCTCACCGTTACCGCCAGCAGCACCACTGGGTTGAACCTTGATCTCTCCATCACTGATCTGCTTCAGTCTGATCTCTCTCTCACTTTCGCCAGTGGCCAGTCAGTGAATCTGTCATTGCTCTCCGCCCTGGCTTCCCTTACCGATCAGCAGAGCGAAATTGATGCGGTGCTCGCTACTATTCAGTCAGTGAATGGACAGCAGGCAACCATCCAGACTGCTTTAGGCAACTCCCTCACGGTTGACTTGAACGCAACCACCAGCTACAACTACCCCTCTGCTGTGTGCAGCACGGCGAGCTCATCGTGCCTGGGCACCGGCCAGATCGTCGACCTGAACCTTAGCCTGTTAGGCAACGGGTCGTTGGTGGCGCAGAGCGTGACCTATGCGGATGCCTCCGGCGGTGCGGCCGCTCGCGGGACGATTTTGGCCACCCCTGCCAGCGGAGCGAACAGCTTCCAGATCCTGCTGCACCAGGTCATTCCCGGCAGCACCTCGGCGGCCGGCGAGAACACGGTGACGATTGCCCCGGCGAATGGCGCGCTCTTCGCGGTACCGTTCACCGGCTATCCCGTGGTGAACGGAGGTAGCTTTGCCGGCACCAGCGATCTGGTTGCCGGCCAGGAAGTGCTGTTGCAATTGGCCGCCGGAAGCTCCACAACCAGCTTTAACTCTGCCCGCATTTACCTCGAGCCTTCGCAAACGGCGGGCGTGGTTCAGTCGGTCAATGCGGGTGCGGACTCATTCGCCCTGAACGGACTTACCGGCCTATGGACTGCTTCGCAGCCCGTCGTCAACCAAATCGAGTGCCAGGCGGGCTCGCAAACCCAGTATGAGAACCTATCCTCGGCGAGCCTGGGAGCCTTGAGCCCGGGAAGCGCTGTGGCCGTGAAGGGTCTCGTCTTCAACACCGGCAGCCCAACCATAAGCACGGTCATTGTGCGCGGGCGGCCCTGACTTTACTCCGAGGCGTGCATGCCGGGTACCAAGCTGTTGCTGATCGACGACGATAAAGCCTACTGCTCCTCTTTGGCTCGCTTGTTGGCCATGGAGGGGTTTGAGGTAGAGGTGGCGCACACTGCCGAAGCCGGCTTTGCCAGCGCCACCGGTCAGCAGCACGAGCTGGTTCTGCTCGACGTGATGCTGTCACCAGGAGATGGGAGGAAAGTTCTGAAACGGATTCGCGGCGTTAGCCAAGTGCCGGTCATTATGCTCACCGCCCGGGGCGACGAAGCAGACAGGATCAGCGGGCTGGAAGGCGGAGCCGATGACTATTTGCCCAAGCCGTTCCATCCCAGGGAGCTGATTGCCCGCATTCGCTCCGTATTGCGTAGGCGCTCGGCGCCGATGCCGGCAAAAATAATGGCGATTGGGGATCTGGAGATTCATCCCGGCAGCAGGCTTGTGCTCCAGCTCAAGCAGCAGGAGAAGCAAGAGGTCGAGCTTACGGCGGCCGAGTTCGATCTGCTCCTGCTGCTGGTGCGGGCCGCCGGCGAGGTGGTGTCTCGCGACGACCTGGCGCATAGGTGCGCTGGGTCGACCCGTAGCGGCCTTCGATCGCAGCATCGATAACCACATTAGCAGCCTGCGCAGAAAGCTGGGAAACAAGATAGATGGTGTAGAGCGTATCCGCAGCGTTCGGGGCAACGGCTACGTCTACGCCAACCAGAGCCGGAGCGAGCCGGAATGATCCGGAGCCTCTACACTCGCATTCTGGTCTGGTTCTGGCTGGCAAACGCGGCAGTCACTCTGAGCATCCTTGGCCTTACTTTGATCAGCGGGGCGCAGCCACTGGGGCGACGATGGCTAGCGGCCTCGCTGGACCTTTATGCGCAAACGGCAACCGATGTCTATCGCAGCGGGGGCGCCGCTCGCCCTCAATAGCTATCTCGATCGCATTCAATCTTCAGTATCCATGCGAGCAGTGCTGGTCAGCCCGAGCGGAGAAACAGTTTCGTCACACGCCTTGCCTTCGGGAGGCCTGTCCGTGATCGAGCGGGTTCGGGCCACCGGACAACCGCGCTTCCGTTTTGGCCTCACCTGGCTTGGTGTCTCGATCGTGCACACGCCGCAAGGAGATTACGTCTTCCTCGCCCAGGTGGATGCGCTGCGCAGATTCAGCCGCCAGGTAGGCGCCGGAGGATTAGTGGTTAAGGCGGTGGCGGCTATGCTCGCAGGGTGCCTTCTCTGTTGGGTGCTCGCGCGCAGTATTACGGCGCCCATCAGGACGCTGCAAAGCGCAGTCCGCTCCCTGGGGGCGGGAGATCTGTCTGTGCGCGTCTCGCCCAAAATTCCACCAAGAAACGATGAGTTGACTGACCTTGCCCACGAGTTCGACCGCATGGCTGCGGAGATTGAAAGCCTGCGCAACGAGCAACACAGATTGCTGGCCGATATTTCCCACGAACTTCGATCACCCTTGACCAGGCTCTCGATTTCTACCGAGTTGGCCAGCCGCGGCGATTTGGAATCGCTGGACAGAATGCGTAAGGATATTACCGCGCTTGACGATTTGATCGAGCAGATTCTGACCCTCACCCGGCTGGAGATGCAGCAACAGACGCGCACCCAATCAAACACTCCGCTGAGCAAAGTATTGATGGCGCTCGTGGATGATGCCGATTTCGAGGCTCGCGAACAAGGGAAGACCGTAATCCTCCAGGCGCCGCAGCAATGCTCCGTCCGCGGTGAGCCTGGACTTTTGCGGAGCTGCCTGGAGAATGTTATCCGCAACGCAGTTCGTTTCACCCCGGCTGCTACCGCTGTGCGCGTAGTTGTGGAGAAAGGGCAGAGAGAGAAAAAACCCGTCGCTATCGTCACGGTTGAGGATCAGGGGAGTGGTGTACCAGAGGAATCTCTCAGCCATATCTTCGAGCCGTTTTACCGGGTTGCGCTGAGCGAAGACGATGCACCTGACAATCGAGGTTCCGGGCTGGGTCTATCCATCTCAGAGCGGATAGTCACGCTCTACGGCGGAACTATCCACGCGCACAACAGAGAGGCTGGCGGACTGGTCGTCGTGATTGAGCTCCCGCTCGCGAGCTAATTTCGATATCCCGCTCGTTTTAGCGAGATACGGGAAACCACAAACCTTAATCCAGTATGCTATTTCGAGACACCTGCGCTCATGGCTTTACGCATCTGTGCTTCCGCATCGTCACTCCAGTACTTGCAATTGAGCTGGAGAAAGACAGACGTATACGGAACCGTCATGGTGGTCTTAAGAACGACGATATGGAATGTCTTTCCCACCTCGTCCACCTTGGCGATAATCTGTTCGTGTGGCAGTGACGTGATCGCACGCCCCTTGAGAGCAGTCTTCACCGCTTCGCGGTACGCCGTCACTCCGGGAGCATCTTTCTCCGGCACGAACGGAAGCTCGGCATCCATATAAACAATCGGCCGCACATGGATCGAGCCGTCGATCGCGCCCAGCACCGTGCGGATCACTTCCAGCTGGTCCGTGTTCGTCTCCAGCGTTTCCACGCCGGCGGAGCTCTGCAGAGGATATGCCGAATCTACGATCATGATCCAGTTGCGATGTCCCAGTAGAGGCAGTATCTGCCCCAGCCGTGTTTGCCATTCCGGCGGCGCCTGCTGCGCGCCGGCCACGAGGCCGCTCATCATGGATAGCGACGTGAACAGAGAGAAGATTGCCTTAGCTGTGCGCATCATAAGATCCCTCCGACAAAGCCTCTCTTCGTTTCATGCGCGCCCCAACAAAGGAGTAAAGCGCGATTCCGCAGTAGCAGAAGAGAGGGACCATGTAGGCTGTCGCAATACTGTGCTGCGTCTGCGAAATCCAGCCCATAAGCGGCGTCAGCACGGCGCCCCCCACGATCGCCATCACGATCAGCGATCCACCAATCTTCGTATTCTGGTCCAGGCCATCGATGCCAAGAGCGAAGATGGTAGGGAACATGACGGACATGAAGAAGCTGGTCACGAAGATCGCCCACAAGCCAACCCAACCGGGAAAAGCAACGCCAATAGCCACCAGGACAATATTCACCAGGCTGTAAAGCCCCATCAGATGAGCGGGTTTGACGTACCGCATCAGCGCCGCGGAGCTAAACCTGCCCAGGCCGAAGGCGACCAGGGTGCCGGTAAGAAAATAGCCGGCAATCTTTTCCGGCTCATGGGTCCCATCCTGCACATACTGGATAAAGTAGCTCCAGGTGCCGACCTGCGCGCCTACATACAGGAACTGGGCGACGATCGCGAAGAGAAAATTAGGATAACGCAGCAGCTCCTTGAAGCTGCCATGGTCCTGGCTATCCTCGTGTTCTCGAGCGATGGTGGGGAACTTGGTTCGCGCGATCAGGAAGGCCCAGATCAGCGTAATCACCCCCAGCACGAGGTAGGGAACCACCACGCGCATCGTCTCATGCTTCAAGTAAGCATCGTACGTATTGGCCGCCTGCATGGCGGAGACCTGAGCCGGTGTCAATTCGATCCCGGAGAAGATGAAAACGGTCCCCCCCAGCACGCCGGTGATAGCGCCCAAAGGATTGAAGGCCTGGGAAAAATTCAGCCGGCGGGCAGCGCTTTCAGGCGATCCCAGCTGGGCGACAAAAGGATTGGAGGCGGTCTCCAGGAAGGAAAGCCCACTGGCGATGACGAACAGCGCTAACAGAAAGAAACCGTAGCGTCCGATAACAGCGGCAGGCCAGAAGAGGAAGCTTCCGCTGGCAAAGAGCAGCAGCCCCACCACGATGCCGAATTTGTACCCCATTTTGCGCATCAACAGCGCAGCAGGAATGGCCAGCAGAAAATAACCCAAATAGAATGCCGACTGCACCAGCCCGGCCTCGAACCGGGAAATGGCGAACGACTTCATGAACTGGCGGATAAGAACATCGTTGAGATTGCTGGGAACTCCCCAAAGAAAAAACAGAGCGGTTACCAGAAAAAAAGGCACAGCCAGGCCCTTCGGAATCAGTGGCTGTTTCGTATCTCTAGCTTCCGTTGAGTCTGTAGGCAAAGGCCCGAGCATCGACGCGTGTGTCCTTTCCTGGTTCTAACAATTCAATCTCCACAAAGGTGCACGTGGATGCCCAGCTCCGCCATCATAGCCGCCTTGGCTGCCAGCGCCTGGTCGGCCACTTGGCTGGTCGGAGCATAAGCCACGTTGAGATGGTTCGCGCGATGCCTGGCCATAAACTGGTCGCGCGTAATGCCGTGCAGCAGGGTATGCATAATCGGCCATTGCGGTGTAACCGACTTCAATCGCCGCGCCGTCTCTTCGGCGGGTAGTTCAATCGCCGTCGCCCGGCCCAGGTCAACATGCAGCGCACCACCTTCCACAAAAACGCGGCTCCAAACTACGTGTCCGGGCTTGCAGACCCCGTTGAGCGTGCCCCCGCCCAGCCGGAAGTACATCGGTGGTTGCCGCTCGCTGCGCGCCTTGGCATAGCCGCCCGCGATATGCGACGCGGGAACCGCGCCGGAGATCTGAAAGACCCAGACGAACTCTTCGATATCGCCCCCGCTGTAATGCTCGCCCCAGCGAACGTCATGCAGCGTTGTGGCTGGGTCGAGTTGCATCGCATTCCAAACCTTGTTGGTGATCAGCGCGTCCAACCCCGCACATTCGTCTACTTCGTTGAAGTGGGGCAAGGGTTTCCCGGCATACAACTCCCGGCCCTTGGCGTCGAAGACGGGCGGTCGATCTACATTATTGAGCAGGCCCTCAACCAGATCGGAAGCCGGCGCAGAGTCTTTCAAGCCCTGCTGGTACTGAATACCGATAGCATCGCAACCGAACTCGTCAGCAATCCGCATTGCCGCGATATACATCTTGCACTGCCCCAGGATCTGCTGCTCGGTTAGATCGGTCTCCTCCTTGGTTCCGGTGACGAAGGTGAGCCCGCGGCCATCCAGCCAGCTGCGAACCCCCTGCGCTTCGCTATCGGTAACCGTCGCCATGGTGGCCACCAGGGCCGACTGGCTGAGTCGTTCCTTGTAAACTCCCGTGGGGTTGAGAAGATAGTCCTCGATGATGGCGTTATACATGCCCATGCAGCCCTCATCGAAGACGCCGAGAATGGCTTTGCGCGTCTTCAGATTACGGGCCAGTGACGCGCCCAACTGCCTCTCCGCTGCCGGCAGAGCCGACAAGTCCAGCTCGTGTACATGGCTCAAATCATGTTGGATCGCATGTTCCTTGAGCCATTGCTGCAAACCACGGCGAAAGAATTCGTCCGTGAAGTCCTTGCTCCAAAGAGTGCTGAAGGTCACTCCACCCTTGTGCAGGCAGCCATTCAGATTCAGCATGCCCACCAGCCCCGGCCACTGGCCTGACCAGTTAGCCACCGTGAGAATTGGGCCACGATGATGCTCCAGTCCGGAAAAGACGTTGTGGCTGTACTGCCATACCGCTTCGGCGACAATCACCGGCGCATCGGGATGGATTTTCATAAAAACATCCATACCCATGCGCTGGTTGTAGATGAAGCCGTGTCCCAGATCGTCGCGGTAGGGGTGTGCGCGGCGCAGGGTGAAGCCCTCGGCACGAAGAGCTTCCGTCAGCTGCTTCTCCATTTCCGACTGAGCCGGCCAGCAGACCTTATTTGCAGATTGGCGCAGGTCTCCACTGGCGATAAGCAGAACTTCACCGGGGACAACGGGGGCGGGCGATTCCAGGACAGGGACTGCATAGGATGACATCTGCAACTCTCCTCAATTTTTTCCGGGCTCCTGCATAGACGTTAGAGCAGACGCTGGTGGCGTGGCTATGGTGGTTCAATTGTCTTAAAACGTGCATACGCGTCATCCCAGGCGTCGCCCGGCCGCGGAACCAGGGAAACACATTCGATTGAACCGGCGATTGCGGTCCTTCCGGCGCTCACATCCTGCAGATGGCCAGTGGCCACCGCCTGCAGCATCACATTGCCCAACGCCGAAGCCTCCACCGGACCGCACACCACTCTCCGGTCGCAGGCATCGGCGATCATCTGGCACAGGAAGTGATTGAGCGAGCCACCCCCGACCACGCGAATGGAGTCGAGATGCCGTCCGGTAAGCTTTTCCAGGGATTGAAGCACCGAGCGGTACTTTAAACTCAGGCTCTCGAACGCGCAACGTGCGATTTCTCCTACCGTCTCTGGAATGGATTGCTCTGTAGCCTTGCAATAGGCGCGTATCGCCCCCGGCATGTCAGACGGCATCTGGAACTCTCTTGCATTGGGGTCGAAGAAGCGCTGCAATGACTTTGCTTCGGCTGCGGCAAAGGTGATGTCGTTCCAGCTGTAATGGCGGCCCTCCCTCTCCCAGCAGCGAAGGCACTCCTGGATAATCCAAAGGCCGGTAAGGTTCCTAAGCAGCAGAATCGCCCCGTCCGCGCTGCCTTCATTGGTGAAGTGTAAGCGGAAGGCCTCCTCCGAGGTATTCGGCTCCGCGTACCTGCACGCCCATCAGGCTCCAGGTGCCGCTGCTGATAAAAGCGCTGTGGTCGTCCAGATCAGGAATAGCCGCCACCGCGCTGGCCGTATCGTGAGAAGCCACGGCGATTGCGGGCAAGGCTGCGCTCAAATTGGCGTTGCGCAAGATATCCGGCCGAACTGGCCCCAGGATCGTTCCCGGTTGTACCACAGGGCTGAGGATCGGAAGCGGAATACCCAGCGAACTGAGCATCTCTCGTGCCCAGTCGCCGCGAGCAGGCGAATACATCTGGGTGGTGGTCGCTTCGGTATATTCGTTTTGTTTCTCCCCGCAGAGGAAGTACAGGTAAAGATCGGGGATCATGAGAAGCTTCTCGGCGAACTCCAATTGAGGGTCGCCGGCATGCAGCATGCAGAAAAGTTGAAAGAGGGTGTTGATCTGCATGGTCTGCACCCCCGTCTCGGCGAAGATGTCGCGTTCCGCGAATCGCTCGAAGACGAAAGCAGGTATCCCGTCGGTGCGTGGGTCGCGATAGTGGTGAGGGTTGCCGATCAACCGTCCACAGCGGTCCAGCAAGGCGAAATCCACTCCCCATGCATCCACCCCAATCCCCAGCGGAGGGTCGTCAAAACGCGACCTGTACCGGTGGAGTCCGGCTTCGAGCTGAGACCAGATCCCCAGCGCATCCCAATAGACGCCGCCTGCTGAGCTAACGCCGGTATTCGAGAAGCGGTGTAATTCGTCCAGCAGGAAGGAGCGGCCGTCCCATCGGCCCACCATCAGCCGGCCGCTCGAGGCTCCAAGGTCGGCCGCTACGAAGTTGGCGGTATGGCTCATCCCTTGTTTTCAAGAAACTTCATTACCTGCGAGGTCAGGGCAGAAACGAGTTGTTCGATCCCCTCGCCCTGCGCCGCCACCGGTCCCGTGGAGTTGCTCTTCACGGTCTCACCGGGCGCAAGCCGTGGATCCGGCAAGCCCAACCTTTTCTTGATTGCCAGCAGGTCGGCAACTTTATCGGCAGGAATCTGGTTAATCGGCGTCCCCAACTGGCGTGCGATCATCACCGTCTTGCAATATGTGTCCACCACTTCCACATACCACTCTGCATGGGTGATGGTGTCCCCCCAGCAGACAATTCCGTGGTTGGCCAGCAGGATCGTGTTGTGATCCTGCACAAACGGCAGAACCGTCTTGGCAAACGCCATCGTGCCTGGCGTTTCGTAAGGTGCCAGCGCTACCGGGCCGACGAAAACCTCCTGCTCGGGAATCAAATTGCCCGGCGGCACAGTGCCGGCGATGGCATACGCGGTGGCGTAAGGAGGATGGCAGTGGACCACCGCCTTGGCGGCGGGCACCGCCTTGTAAATTTCCAGGTGCAGCAGAATCTCGCTGGTCGGGCGGGAACCACCGCAAATCTTGCGATTTTCCAGATCCACCAGCGACAGATCTTCCACCCGCATGTCTCGCTTACTGCACAAGGTCGGGGTGCAGATCACATACTCGTCTGCCATCCGAACCGACATATTGCCGCCGTTGCCATCCACATATTGCCGGTCCCACAGCTTCTTTCCCGTGAGAATGATCTCCTCTTTGATAGCCTGCGCCGCGGGCGAGTGAAAAAGCTCCTCGGCCTCGCGCCTTGTCGAAGGGGAACCGGGAGATTGGATACTGCCGATGCACTCAGAAACCGCGCGGCGGACAATGGCGGAAACAAGAACCGGGTCGGGACTCTGCATGGGATTTGGGTAACCGCTTACCATAACAGTTGCACCGCACTTGTGGCAAAATGGTGGTCTTGTTCCCGAAGGAGCGACACAAAGTACATGAGAATAGACGCAATGGTCAGGCGGTTGCTTCTCGGCCCGGGGTCGCGGCGTGGCTGGGCGTATGAGTGACCATTCCACCAGGCCATGGGTGGTCCTGGTAGGCGGCTTTCTAGGATCCGGCAAGACCACCTTGATTCTGGCCGCGGCCTGCGAGTTGCAGCGGCGTGGTCTGCGCAGCGCCATGGTATGGAACGACCAGGGGGAAGACCTGGTCGACAGCCGCTATGCGGCTCTATCAGGCATGCGCTCGGGAGAAGTTACAGGAGGCTGCTTCTGTTGCCGCCTTTCCCAGCTCATCGATGCCATTGACGATCTGCGCGCGTACGCACCAGACGTAATCTTCGCCGAACCGGTAGGTAGCTGTACCGATCTCTCGGCCACTGTCCTTCGTCCGCTTCTCGAATACAGCGAAACATATCGGCTTTCGCCGCTCACGGTCCTGGTGGATCCGTTCCGTGCCCACTCCCTCCTTGAAGAGGATGCCGATCCCGATATGCGTTTCCTTTTCGACAAGCAATTGCAGGAAGCCGATCTCATCTGTTTTACCAAGTCGGATCTCTACCCCGATTATCCCGACATGGGCGTCCCGCATGCGCGGCAGCTGAGTGCCAAGTCAGGACAGGGTGTCGCGGCGTGGTTGAACGAGGTTCTCTCCGGGGCCATCGCCAGCGGCGATCAGGCACTGGAGATCGACTATTCGGAATATGCGCGGGCAGAAGCGGCGCTCGCCTGGTTGAACTTGCGAGCGGTCTTCGAACCAAAAAGCTTGCTTTCCCCGGCGATGCTGCTGGGGCCCTTGCTGGACCAAATCGATGCCGCCCTCAGCGCGGAGAAAATCCCCATCGCTCACTTGAAAGCAATCGTCACTTCGCCGACAGGCTTCCTCAAGGCGGCGATCTGCGGCAATGGGCAGGAACCAGTCGTCGAGGGGGACCTGGACGCCTCTCCTGCCGGCAAGCTCGAGCTACTGCTCAATCTCCGTGCGGTGGGACAGCCGGCCCAGGTGCGCAGCATCGTTGAGCGAGAGCTGGATAAGCTGGACAGCGGAGTGACGCAGTGTGCGGTCGATTGTTTTAGTCCGGCAGCCCCGGTCCCGGAGCGGCGAATTGCCAAGGCTGGTTGAAATCTCAAGTGAACTCGTGCTCTCTCCAGTCCCACAGTGTTTGCAGAGTCGGGTCTCCATGCGGCAGAGCACGGCCGCCTTTTTCGACCATCCTACGATTACTGCCCGCCGATGACCCCAAGCCAACCGCTGAACCGTAGCTACAAATGGCTCGTTGTAGGCATGCTATGGTTCGTTTGTTTCTTCAACTACGCCGATCGTCAGGCGATCTTCGCGGTGTTTCCCCTCATCAAGCAGCAGTTGGTGCTCAGTGATGTTCAGCTGGGCGTTGTGGGCGCGGCATTTATGTGGATGTACGCCCTCTTCGGTCCCGTGGCGGGCTGGCTGTGCGATCGTCTTCCGCGCAAGATGTTGGTGCTGGGCGGACTGATTGCCTGGTCGCTAGTCACCGCGTTGACGGCGGTTTGTCACACCTATGGCCAACTAGTCCTCTGCCGTGCGCTCAGCGGATTGGGAGAGGCGGTTTATCTCCCAGCTTCGATGTCCCTCATCGGCGACTATCACGGAGCCGGTACACGCTCTCGCGCCATGTCTCTTCATCAGTCAAGCGTCTATGTGGGCTCGATTGCGGGCGGCGCAGTTTCCGGTCTCGTAGGCCAATTCTATGGCTGGCGATGGAGCTTCATCCTTTTCGGCTGCTGCGGACTCCTATTCGGCGTCGTAGTAGGAAAGTTCCTTCAGGAACCCGTGCGAGGCAGTTCTGATCGGGCAGCGTTGTTGCCAGTTACCACTGGAGAAGGCAGCAGCCTGTTCGAAGAGCTGAAGACTCTGCTCCTAAGCCCCATCGTGCGCCTGCTGATTCTGGCCTTTGTTGGCGCCAACTTCGTGGCCGTTGTCTTTCTCACCTGGATGCCGTCGTTCCTATATCGCAAATTTCACATGAGCCTCAGCATGGCGGGATTGAACGGCACCATGTACCTGCAGCTCTCGTCGGTCGCGGGCGTTCTCTGCGGCGGTCTGCTGGCCGATCTCTTGGCTCGGCGATTTGCCGGCGGACGCATGCTCACGCAGGCACTGGGCCTCTTCCTGGGTATCCCATTCCTCCTCTTCACCGGTTGGGCGGCCTCGGTTCCGGCCGTGGTGCTGGGCATGATTGGCTTTGGCTACTGCAAGGGCATTTACGACGCCAACATCTTCGCATCGCTCTACGATGTGGTCGCAGTAAAGCAGCGCGGAATCGCCGCCGGCATGTTGAACTCCCTGGGTTGGCTTGGCGGTGGTTTCGCGCCCATCGTCATCGCGCTAGCCGCCGCTAAATACGGAATGGGCGCGAGCATCAGCGGAACAGCAGCTGTTTACCTCATCTCAGGACTACTCATGCTGCTGGCCGCGCGGCGAACCATCCTAACCCCATCAAAACGTCCCAAAGCCTCCGTTTGAGAACCCGCGGAACTGTATAGGGGTTTACACCCTGCTAGCCTGTCTTTGCTCCACCACTCCGTTGCTGGCGAACCGGGCAATCAGGTTAGAACAGGAGGGGTGCCTCACGTTCGCTCACCTGCCCCGGCTTGCCGTGGGAGCATACGTGGGTTGAAAAACACGGGGCGTAACCCCTCATAAGCTTTTTGCGAGGTTGACCAGCTAATCCAGAGCGCGGCTAGCTGAAGCAACCCTGTCCATCCACCTCCAATCATCCCAAGGTGGGCCACTGCCTTCAACTTTGTCATCCCGAGCGGACTCCGGATTTCCTACCACGTTGCACCAATCAGCGGCCACAAATGCGGCTTTCAAAGAAAGCCGCACGAGGTTAGCGACGCGACAGAGCCTGACAGGAAATCCGGAGGGAGGCGAGGGACCTGCAGTTCACCTTCGGGGCAGCAAATGTGCTGTGGGCCAACGCAGCATTTACGATTATCTGCCGGGGTTGAAGAATGCATTGGTACTCACGCAGAGATTTTGTTAGGAACGCATCTATCGCCCTTGCCGGAAACCGAGCCCGCTGGTTTCAAGAGGCAACGCCGGCCGGCCGGATCGATCTCAAGGAATGCGTCCTGGTAACCTCTCAAAATCCTACTCCCCGTGAGATCAAAGCCCTTACTGTCCTAAGCGAGGAGTCATACAAGCGAAGCGGTCTTACCTGGAAACTGCAATCCTCCTATAGAGCCACCGCTCCAGTTACGATTTATGCCGGGCTGGCGTCCTCCATGGCCAAGCTGGGGCCCCGGACACAAGCGGCTCCTCTCAACGGACACGTCCCGGAGGCCTATGCGATTCATGCCGGAAGCGATGCCGCCGGGCACTGGCTAACCATTGCCGGCAGCGACGAGCGCGGAGTGCTCTTTGGTGTGGGTCAGCTGCTCCGCCTGATCGACTTTGGCCGGCAAACAGCAACCATCGAGCGCGGCCGCCTGCCTATACACAGTAGCCCTAAATACCCCTTGCGCGGCCATCAGCTAGGCTATCGCCCCAAGACCAATGCCTACGACGCCTGGACAGTGGAGATGTGGGAGCAATACATCCGCGACTTGGCCGTCTTTGGGGCCAACGCTATCGAGATCATCCCTCCCCGATCTGATGATGAGCCAGACAGCCCTCTCTTCCCCCTCCCACCAGCGCAGATGATGGTCGAGATGTCGCGCACCGCGGATAGCTACGGGTTGGATGTCTCGATCTGGTATCCAGCGATGGATAAGGACTACGCCGATCCGCAAACAGCAAACAGCGCTCTAAGTGAATGGGAAGCTGTTTTCAAAATGCTTCCGCGCGTCGACGTTGTCTTTGTGCCCGGAGGCGATCCGGGCCATACCGAGCCCAGGTATCTTCTCAACCTGCTGCAAAAGCAAAAGGCTGGCTTACGAAAATACCACCCCAAGGCGCAGATGTGGGTCTCTCCTCAATCCTTCAGCGCAGCCTGGATGGAGGAGTTCTTCACCATTGTATCTACGACAGAGACAAAAAGTTGGCTCGACGGCGTAGTGATAGGGCCGCAATCACGGCTACCGCTGGCAGAGGTTCGGCGGCGCCTACCCGCGCAGTACCCCATCCGCTTCTACCCTGACATCACCCATAGCACAGGATGCCAATTTCCCGTCCCGGATTGGGATGTTGCTTATGCGCTCACCGAGGGGCGGGAGGCGATCAACCCGCGCCCATTGGGTGAAGCCAACATCATCAGGAAATTTCTCCCGCAGACCATTGGCTTTATCACCTACTCTGAGGGCTGCAACGATGACCTGAACAAATTTGTCTGGAACGCTTTGGGGTGGGACCCGCAGAGAAGTGTGATCGACGTCCTCCGCGACTATTCCCACTATTTTGCCGGCAAGGAGCAAGCCGAGGGGCTGGCCCACGGCCTGATGAGCCTGGAAAAGAATTGGCAGGCCCCGTTGGCCGCCAACGCCTCCGTCGCCGTGACTCTTTCCCAATTCCAGGACATGGAGCGCAACGCCGCCCCTGCGGTGCTCGGCAACTGGCGATTCCAGCTAGCGCTGTACCGTGCCTATTACGATGCTTATGTCCAGAGCCGTTTGGCGGAAGAAACCGCCCAGGTAGAGCGCGCCATGGCTGTGCTCCGCCGTGTGGACGACATTGGCTGGACACCCGAGCCACTCGAGATCGGCGCAGCGCCGAGTACCACATCACCCAACGGCAGAGACCCGGTGCTGCTGCTGGGCGAAGCGCGCGATATTCTGCAACAAACACTGATCCACTCTGCCGGCGGCAACCTTCGGGCAAGGGTTCTGGAGCTGGGAGAAGCTTTGTTCCAGAGCATCCGGATGCAACTAGCCGTGGATCGTTACCGCGGAGAGGCGGTCGTACGCGGAACCAATCTGGAGACGCTGGACTACCCGGTGAGCGATGCTCCCTGGCTGCTCACCAAAATTTCCGAGATCTTGCGAGAGCCCGATACGGCCAAGCAGCTTGCGGGGGTTCGGGCCTTATTGCACCGCACGGATCCTGGTCCGGGTGGCTTTTATGACGATCTGGGAAACGTCGCCAACCGTCCCCACCTGCTCCCGGGCGAAGGAGCCGAGCGAGACCCTGAGTTCCGCGCCACTCCGCTGACGGGCTTCCTCTATCCTGATGTGCTTGGCAGTCATGCGCCCATTTCCTGGAAGCGATGGGCCGAGTCGCTCTTCGATGCGCCTCTAAAAATGCGCTACACCGGTTTAGACACAGCGGCGCGCTACCGTTTGCGGGTCGTCTACAGCGGCGATCAGCCCACGAAAAAAATGCGGCTGCTTGCCAATGAGCAGTTTGAGATTCACCCCTATGTGCTGCGCCCCTGGCCACCTGTTCCACAGGAGTTCGACATCCCTGGCGCTGCAACTTCAGCAGGCGAACTCACGCTCTCCTGGACGCGCGAGCAAGGTCTGGGGGGCTCCGGACGAGGCTGCCAGGTTTCCGAGGTTTGGCTGATCAATACTACGGAACAGGGCAGCAGGTAGGAAGTATGAATCCCGTCAAACGCGTTTAGCGTTGACTTTCGTGGCTAAGCCCACTTTTTCCAGCATCCAAATGCCCCAGTAGTTGACATCGAGTTCGTACCAGGCCATCCCGTGGCGAGCCGAAACCGGGTGCGCATGGTGGTTGTTGTGCCAACCCTCTCCACCTGTCAGCAGGGCGACCCACCAATTGTTGCGGGAATCGTCCCGGGTTTCGAACCGGCGCGAACCCCAGATGTGGGTAGCGGAGTTCACCAGCCAGGTGACGTGGAGACCAAGCGTGACCCGAAAGAAGATGCCCCATAGCGCCCAAGGCCAACCGCCCACGGCTAGCAGGGCAAAACCCAGCACCGTCACCGGCAGCCAGTGGAATCGATTCAGCCAGCGGTAGAAGCCCTGTTTCATCAGGTCGGGGGCATACCGCTGGAGAACGCCGCTGTCGTTATGCAGTGAGCCGTTCAGAATCCAGCCCATATGCGACCACCATTTGCCGTCTCGCGGCGAATGAGGGTCGCCCGGCTTGTCGGTAAATTGGTGATGCAGGCGATGCACCGCAACCCAGTAAACCGGGCTCCCCTGCAGGGCCATGGTGCCCAGGACCGCCATCGTGTATTCCAGCCATCTTGGAACGACATAGCCGCGATGCGTCAGCAGGCGATGATAAGAGAGGCCGATACCCACGTTCTGGGTAAGCACCCAGGTCACGGCAAAGACCGCCAGGGCGGACCACCGGAACTCGAATAGCGCCGCCACCGCTCCCAGGTGGAAGATGCCGATGATCAAGGCGAATTTCCAATGGAATTTGCCCCGATTCGGCTCCAGGGCCCTCTGTAGCTCGGCTGCTTCCGTGGCTGCGCTTGCTGCGGCTGTCGCCATCATTACTGCACCCTATCCTCTTCAATAGGCTAGTGGGCGCAAGCTCCAAGCGGTGTAAGAGTTGCGTAATACCTGATAGCGGGACGGAGCCTCCGTCCTGCCCCTGCCGCCCAGGCAGGCAACAGGTTGTGATTGTCAGGAAATAGGTCGTATACTGAATATGCGACCGGCACGGTCGGAATTGCATCTCTAGGTATAGCGAGAATGCTAAGACTTACCAAGAAGGCGGATTACGGTCTGATGGCGTTGAAGTTCCTCGCTGAGCGCCCTGACATGCCTTCTCTGAGTGCCAAGGATATCGCGGAAGCTTATGGCATTCCTCCGCAGTTGCTGGCCAAGATTCTGCAGCGGCTTACCAAGGCGGGGCTGCTTCGTTCCCACGCCGGCACCAATGGTGGATATGCTTTATCCCGTGCGCCGGAGGACATTACCGCCTTTGAGGTGATCGGCGCTATCGACGGGCCCCTTTTTATTACCTCCTGCGAGACCGGTCCTCACGGATGTGACCTCACGGATAGCTGCACCGTCCGCGAGCCGTTGCGCAAGGTAAACGAGAGTATCTCGAGCGTGTTGAAGGCAATCCGCGTATCCGACTTGTGTGAGCACGAACCCAGCCGGAAATATCATGGCAAGCCTGTGGAATCCATGCTGGTGAGTTTGGGCAACTAACAGTAATTCGTAGGCAATAATAGTTCGTAACGTTCCAGTGCGAGAATGTTGAGAGCAGGAGAGAGCGCAATGAGCACCGTTGAGACTGCAGTGTCGGCCCCAGTCAGCGTAAAGCTGCCAATTTACATGGATGACCACGCCACCACGCCGATGGATCCCCGCGTGCTTGAGGCTATGATCCCCTACTTCACCGAGAAGTTCGGCAATGCAGCCAGCCGCAACCACTCCTTCGGATGGGAAGCCGAGCAGGCGGTCGATCATGCTCGCGAACAGATAGCCAAGCTGATCGGCGCCACCGCCAAAGAGATCATCTTTACCTCGGGCGCGACCGAGAGCAACAACCTCGCCATCAAGGGCATTGCCGAGATGTATCGCGAACGGGGCAATCACATCATCACCCAGGTCACTGAGCACAAAGCGGTGCTCGATACCTGTAAACGCCTCGAGAAGTACGGGTATCGCATCACCTACCTGCCCGTTAAGGCGGATGGCCTGATTGACCTGGAAGACCTGAAGCGGGCCATCGACGACAAGACGATCTTGGTCAGCATCATGTTTGCTAACAATGAGATAGGCGTGGTGCAGCCGATCGCTGAGATCGGCAAAATCTGCCGCCAGCACAACATCATCTTCCATACCGATGCGGTCCAGGCGGTGGGCAAGATCCCGGTCGACGTGAACTCCATGAACATCGACTGCCTGTCACTGACCGGGCACAAGATTTACGGCCCCAAGGGCTGTGGTGCGTTGTACGTCCGGCGCCGCAATCCCCGGGTACAGATTTCGGCACAGATCGACGGCGGCGGCCATGAACGCGGTATGCGCTCGGGGACCCTCAATGTTCCCGGTATCGTTGGCCTGGGCAAGGCTTGCGAGATCGCCTCCGAGGAAATGGCGTCTGAGGCAGAGCGGTTAGGCAAGCTCCGCGACAAGCTCAAGGACAAGCTGATGGCCAAACTGGATTACGTCCACGTCAACGGCTCCATGGAGCATCGCCTGCCGGCCAACCTGAACGTCAGCTTCGTCTACGTCGAAGGGGAGTCGCTGCTGATGGGCATTAACGATGTTGCAGTTTCCAGCGGTTCAGCCTGCACCTCGGCGTCGCTTGAGCCATCTTATGTATTGAAGGCTCTGGGGCTCGGCGACGACGTGGCACACAGCTCGATCCGTTTTGGTTTGGGCCGCTTCAACACCGAAGCCGAAGTTGATTACGTTGCGGACAAGGTCATCGATGTCGTGCAGAAATTGCGCGAGCTTTCGCCCCTCTACGAAATGGTGAAAGAAGGCATCGATATTTCAAAGATTGAGTGGCAGGCGCACTAAGAGCATTCGCTTTTTGGTGTGGACACGCAAACGCTGGATACGAATTCAGGGAGAGAAAAATGGCATATAGCGACAAGGTAATCGATCACTACAACAATCCGCGGAACGTGGGCCAGATGGATAAGAGTCAGTCTGAAGTAGGCACGGGTCTGGTCGGCGCCCCGGAGTGCGGCGACGTCATGCGTTTGCAAATCCGCGTCAATCCTGAGACCCAGGTAATTGAAGAAGCGAAAGTTCAAAACCTTCGGCTGTGGTTCCGCCATCGCCTCCTCCTCGCTCGCCACCGAGTGGGTTAAGGGCAAGACGGTCGCGGAAGCGATGCAGATCAAGAACACCGACATTGTGAAAGAGCTGGCTTTGCCGCCCGTTAAGATTCACTGCTCGGTGCTCGCGGAAGATGCGATCCGCGCGGCCATTGGCGACTGGAAGAAGAAGAATGGTGTAACCGAAACGGCGGAAGCCACTGCCTCGGTAGCTCATTAATTCAGAGGCAAGATGGAACTAGCTGTCCTCAACGCGGAAAATGTAGCGCCGAATCAAAAGGGCATCCAGGTCACGGAGCGCGCCCTGAAGCGGATTCGCATAGCCATGGCCAAAGAAGGAGTTTCCCCTACCGAGGGGGGACTCCGCTTGGGTATTCAGGGCGGGGGATGCTCCGGTCTTTCCTACAACATTCGCTTCGACTCGCAGCCCAGAGAACGCGATCGCGTGTACAACTTTGAAGATGTGCGCGTCTTCGTCGATCCCAAGTCGTTTATCTACCTCCACGGCATGATTCTCGACTACGAAGAGACGCTGATGCGGCAGGGCTTCAACTTCATCAATCCCCACTCGACCAAGTCTTGCGGTTGCGGTTCATCGTTTTCGGCGTAGACGCGCCGCGGTCTGCTCGCCGGATTTCCTGTGGAGCTTGCTGGCGTTGTCGAAGTTCATGCGGCTTTCCTTAATGAAAGCCGCACACGCAGTTGCATCCTGCGCAGCGTAACAGGAAATTCGGTTCGGCCCTTATGCAAATTATCGACAGAGTCAGTGCGCCCGCAAAATGCTGGTCCTGCGGCCAGGAGGTCGCGGACGGGCAGCCCTTCTGCGCCTCTTGCGGCAAAGTCCAGCCGCCCCAGCATGCCGAATACTTTGGCATGTTTGGCTTGCCGCCGAAGCTGGATTTAGACGTACAGGCGCTGGAAAAGCAGTTTTACCGCTATAGCCGAAAACTGCATCCCGATGTGTACGCACGCGCCACGCAGCAGGAGCAGGAATGGAGCCTATCCCAGGCCTCGCTGCTGAACGACGCCTATCGCACCTTAAAGAATCCGCTCGAGCGCACCAAGTACCTACTCAAGCTTGAAGGGGTGCAATTCGAAGAGGAACGCGGAGCTGGCAATCTGAATCCCTCCAAAGTTCCGGCTGATCTATTGGAAGAGGTCTTCGAGCTGAACATGCAACTCGAAGAATTGCGCCAGAACCAGAAGATGGGCGAAGACGATCCGCAATTGCGCCGCGATCTTGAGGCCGCAAAGAACCAGTTTGCCGCCCAGCTCAGCACCCTTGACGAGCAAGTGCGTTCCCGCTGGTCGGCCTGGGATGCCGCGTGGGAACAAAACGACGAAGCCAAAAAAACCGCGGCTAAAGAAGCAATGACCTCGTTGCTGCAACGCCGCAGTTACCTGAAGAACCTGGTTCGTGATGTGGAACAGACTCTGGGAGAGTCTTAAGAGTTATGGCGGATGAGCGCGTAGTCGGTATCGACCTGGGCACGACCAACTCGTTGGTCGCCTTCATGCAAGGCGAGAAGCCCGTCGTCATTCCGGGGGAAGATGGCCTGAACCTGGTCCCCTCGGTGGTGGCGTTAGCGCCTGCTCGTGATGGCGGTCGTCCGGCCATGCTGGTCGGCAATGGAGCGCGACACACGCTACTGCACGCGCCGGAGCAGGCAATCTATTCCGTTAAGCGGCTCATGGGGCGCGGCGTCGAGGACGTCGTCGAAGAACTGAAATTCTTTCCCTTCCGTTTGGCCGACGAAATCCAGCCGGGCGAGGTGTTGCGCATTCGCCTGGGAGATACGGAATTCACTCCCCCTGAGATTTCCGCGCACATCCTGCGCCAGCTCAAGCGCAATGCGGAGCGGTACTTCGGCGCGCCAGTGACCCAGGCGGTAATCACGGTGCCTGCCTATTTCAACGATGCCCAACGGCAGGCGACTAAGGATGCGGGGCGAATGGCGGGGCTCGAAGTCCTGCGCCTGGTCAACGAACCTACCGCCGCTGCTTTAGCGTATGGTCTTGATCGCCAAAAAGAAGGCATCATTGCGGTGTACGATCTCGGCGGGGGAACCTTCGACATCTCCATCCTCAAGCTGCATGAAGGCATCTTCGAGGTGATCTCCACCAATGGCGATACCCACCTGGGTGGCGATGACATCGACAACCTCTTGATTGCCATCGCGCTCGACGACATCGCCGGCGATACAGGGGCCGATCTGCGCCGGGAGCCAGAGGTCATTCAGGCGATACGTAAGGCAGTGATCGAAGCCAAGATCGCGCTGTCGTCGCAATCCGTGGCGCAAATGGATGTCAAGCTTCCGCACGGAGGCCGCTACCGGCGTGAAATTACGCGCGAGCAATTCGAACAGCTCATTCAACCCGTCATCTCCCGAACCATCGCCCCGTGCCGCGACGCGCTGCGCGATGCGCAACTTGGTCCCGATCAGATCGACGAGGTCGTGCTGGTCGGCGGTTCAACCCGCATACCCGCGGTGCAGCGCCTGGTCAGCGATGTCTTTGAGCTTCCGCGTCGCGGCAAACAGCCCCGCACTGAGCTCAACCCGGATGAAGTAGTTGCCCTCGGCGCTGCCGTGCAAGCCAATATTCTGGGCGGTGGATCGAAAGCCACTGAGGATATGCTGCTGCTCGATGTGACCCCGTTATCCCTGGGCATCGAGGCGCTGGGTGGAGTGGTCGCCAAAATCATTCAGCGCAACTCAACCATCCCTGCCTCTGCCTCCGAATCCTTTACCACCGGGGTCGATGGGCAGACCAATGTCGCCATCCACGTGCTGCAGGGCGAGCGCGAGATGGCCAAAGATTGCCGATCGCTGGCGCGCTTCGATCTCAAGGGGATTCCGCCGATGAGCGCGGGCCTGCCGCGCATCGAGGTCAAATTTCTCATCGACGCCAACGGCATCCTGCATGTTTCCGCGCTCGAGCAGCGCAGTGGCAAACAGGCGGAGGTCTCGGTGAAGCCGGCCTATGGCCTGACAGACGAGCAGGTCGAGTCGATGATCCTGGAATCGTTTGATCACGCCGAAGAGGATATTCATCTCCGTCAATTAGTCGAAGCCAGGAACGAAGCGGAAACTATCCTCAGCGCAGTGGAAAAGGCTCCTTCCCATCCCGCCTGGCAGCTGCTTGAGCCGGACGAGCGGGCAGAGATTGGCGCGCTCAGTGCAGAGCTAACCGTGCTCAAGCAGGGCGATGATCTGCAGGCGCTGCGCGCCGGGACCGAAGCCTTGGACAAGGCCACCCACCGCTTTGCCGAGCTCATGATGGACGCGGCGGTATCGAGCGCAATCAAAGGCCAGACGATGCAATCGGCGGATGACAAGTTGGGCCAGGGACCGACAGCATCGCACCCCATCGCCCAGGCCGAGTTCATGGAAAGAAAGTAAACCGAATGACTGACAATATGGTCCGCGTCACATTTCTTCCCGAAGGCCGTACAGTGGAGTTCGAATACGGCACCTTACCTTACGGGCATCATGGAAAGCCCATGTCGTTCCTCGACGTGGCTGAGCACTTCGACATTTTTCTCGATCACGCCTGCGGCGGTGCCTGCGCCTGCACCACCTGTCATCTTTGGACAAAAGACGGAAGCGACGCGCTCTCACCCGCCGATGATGATGAGCTGGACCGTCTGGACATGGCAGCGGATTTGCAGTTGAATTCCCGTCTAGGCTGTCAGGCCGTGATCACCGGTCCGGGCAACTACGTGGTTGAGATCCCCAAGTGGAATCGCAACTATGTCTCCGAGGGCAAGCCGTTGAGTCTGGCGGAAGAGAAGTGAGGGATGGACGATGGCGCGTGAGATTACCTGGAATGACGCGGAAGAGATAGGTATCCAGTTGCAGGAAAAATTTCCCGACCTGGATCCCTTCACGGTGCGCTTCACCGATCTGCACAAATACGTAACCGAGCTTGAAGGCTTTGCCGACGACCCCGCCAAGTCCAACGAGCCCAAGCTCGAAGCCATTCAGATGGCCTGGCACGAAGAATACAAAGACGCCCAATAGCCCGCGGCGCTTGAGTGAGAAGACTTAGTCTCCTAACCACGGCTTATGGTTCCGGACGGGTGCCCAATCAATGTTCGCCCCAGCGTACATGGGCCGAAAAAGAAGGGCGAAGCCCACCAAAGCTCTTGCAATATCGACCAGCAAAAGCAATCGAAACATATCATTCTCGTCCCACATACGCTGAGGCGAACGTGAGCCACCCCGTTGGCTCTGCAATGACATAGTCCCGGAGGGACGGCTGAGAGTAGCCCAGGACGTCAGTCCTGGGAAGACCTATCAGAAATGTCGTGTAGTCCCGTAGGGACGGCTGATAATGTCCCAGGACGTCAGTCCTGGGTGGCGCCAGCCGTTGATCTAAGGTCAAGTCGTGCGCATCGCTGTATTCCCCTTCACCCCAACCGCCAGCGGCATCCGCGCTAGCTCCGCCGCCGTCGAGGCATCGGGAACCGAACACCCCGGCGTAATGATGTATTTGCTCCCCGCCTGCTCCCGCGCCAGCGTCCACTGCTTCCGGATCTCCTCCGTCGTGAGCTTATCGAAATCCACCTCATCCACACCGCCGGCGATCGCCTGCGAATAAACCTTCCGCACCTCAGCAACGGGAATACCGCTCGTCTTCACCGAGTAGTTAATGACCGGCGCCGAAAAGTCCTTGAACTGATCCAGGAAGGGTCTCTCCAGTGTGTGCAAGTGAAGCAGCGTTAGTTTGGTATCAGCCAAGGCCGCGAGCACGCGTTTGTCGTATGGCCGGCTGTAACGCTCGTAGTCCGCGACCGATCCAAACTTGCTCGTCGCATTAAAAATGCTCACCAGCGTCCCCGAGCACCCGATCTCCTGCGAGCGATGAATATGGTTGATGGTTGACTGCGTAATAGCCTCCATCGCTCCCTCCCACGCCGCAGTGTTCTCCTTCTGGAAGCTATGGATGCTGCTGATCACGTCATTTCGATCCTCCGCGTCCTTCTTGCCCGCGAACTCCGGCTCGGCCGCCAGCAGCAGCATCGCTGTCATATAGGGACCATAGAGCGTATCGATAAAATACGCGTCGCCATGCAAGCCGTCGCGCACCAGTTCCAGGGTACGCAGTTGCTCGGGATAAGGCGTCTGCAGTGGTTGCAGTTCATACCACTTACCAGTCTTCGATCGCGGATAGTCAAAGTCATTCATGATTTTGACAAAGTCCGTATCGTACATCCGATGGAATGCAAGGTGGTCCTGTGCTTCGAGCTCCGCGGTGGGGCGCTTGTAATGATGCCACATGCTGAACGGAGGCCGATCCACTTCCTCTCCGCGAAGCGCGCGGTCCACTCGTTCCTTGTGCGTGAGGCGGGCGGAGCTCGCCCGGGATGATGGAACCGCCGTCATCGCTGTTGCTGCAGCCATTGCCGAGATGAATTGCCTGCGATTCAGCAAGTGTGACTCCTTTCACTAAAGAAGGGTAACCTCAACGCCAATCGAAAGCGCCGCGGATGAGTTCAAAAGACTCCTGGGCTTCATAGTAGATCGACAAGACGTCGAAGCGAACCTGATCCGGAACAACAGGCAGCACGTGAAGATATTGCCGCGCCATCCGGCGGAGCATCCGGACCTTATCTTCGTCAACTGCCGCCTCAGCGGTAGCAAAGCTCCGGTTGGTGCGTGTTTTCACTTCGATAAAGCAGAGAGTCGTATCTTCCCAGGCCACCAGGTCAAGATCGCCACGAACCTTCGCGCTACGCCACCCGCGCGCTACCACGATGTAACCGCGGCGTCGCAGGTAGAAAAAGGCCGCTTCTTCTCCACGGCGCCCAACTTCCAGATGTGCCGGGCGCGTCGAGCCTTTCCTTAAACGGACGGCGAGAAAGTCGCTGGCGTGAACAAATTCCTCGAGCAGCCTTAGCATGGGCTCCATTGTCGCCGGAGCGCGCCTCTTTGCCAACTATTCCCGGTACCACCCCTCCACTACGTCGGCGAATTGATCCCCATCCCAGTCCATAGGCTGGAAGCGGGGCAGCGTAAAGCGATTGGAAGATCGGGTTACAAGCCCGCCGAAGTTGGAGCAGGCACAGGCAAATCCATTGGCTTGTACGGTCGAAACGGTGTGCCGGGTGTAATGATTTTTCTTGCCGTAGGGATAGGCGAAGCTGCTGATGTTCCTGCCCGTCAGTGCTTCCAGCCGTCGTTTGCTACCGCCGATCTCGTGCTGTTGCTGATCCGGCGCCAGGTCCGCAAGCACAGGATGGGTCAGGGTGTGCGCACCAATCTCCACCAACTCGCCCTCAGCCAGTTCGCGTAGCTCATCCTCGGTGAGGCAGCGATGTTGCCGGCGGCCGGCATAAGGGGTCGCGTCTCGGCGGAGTTCTTCGAGTGCCTCTTGCCGTTCGCTATCTGACAGTTTTACCAGCATGCCATAGATTGCCAGGTATGCAGTCTGGCGCGGCCCTGGCGCCTTTTCCCAGGCTCTCCACTTGCTATGCGGATCTGGGCCGCCGCCCGGCTCCCCGTCTGTCGGCGGAAAAACATAGGCGTAATGATAGCCGTTCAAGCTCAGGCTTAGCTCCTCTTGCCTCGATTTCGGGTCGAGGACGAGCTTTGCCAGCTCATCCCACCATAGGTTTTCCGGCACACCGATATATCCCGGCGTGACAAACACCGTCCCCGGCACGCGATAGGCCTCAAGCACAGGCTTGGCAGCATACAAGTTGTCCGCATACCCATCGTCAAAGGTGATACAGACTGGCCTTGGTGGAAGCTCGCGGTCCGATTTTGCCTTTACCAGCTCCTGAAGCGAAACTGGATTGGCGATCGTCTTGAGAACCTGCAAGTGCTGGGCGAAGTGAGCAGGACTGACGCCAAGGGCCCATGGGTCAACGGTGGCCTCGGCCACCCGATGGTAGACGAGAATCATCGCCTTCTTGTGGAAGACCGTACGCGCACGGTGAAAGTACCGTGCTGCCTTCTTAAGCGTGCTTCTGAACGGGATGTCCTGCGGAACGTTGATTTGTTCTTCCTCGTGCCGGTGATTTTACTGAAAAGGGGTATACCCGTAGACGTCAACTTCGATCGAGCGAGTCATACATCAGGGGAAGTGATGGGGGCATTTTGATGCGGGCGGAGCACGTACGGTCGAGCGGCATTCGCCACTCGCTTTCGTGGCTCTTCTACAATGTGCCAGTGCGGTCGACAGATCTAAGCAGATACAAATCTGAGCGCTCATGAGTCCGGCGCTTCTGTTGTTTCACTCATCCAAAGAAATACCATGGGGATATTTCGACCGCAAATTACCGGCGCCCTTACGCTGGTAACGGCGTTACTTTGATACTGTCTCTGTTCGCCTCAAGAAACGGACTTTCTGCGTAGTGCATTATTCACGCGATTCGGCATCGCAGCCTGTGCCGGGCGGCGGAAGTATGCCATAATGCTGCGCCGGCTGAGTGTGGGCATAATACGAAACAGTATAAGGATCAATAACCCTTGCGGATAGTAATTGAACAACCGCAGGAGCTTGCGTAGAAGATGATCTATCGGCAACGTGGAATGGGAACGTGCCAGTTCCGATGCCAGCTGCCGTCCATATTGTTTTCGCCAGGATCGAACGCCCTCTTGGAACGCAATTGAGCGGCCGGAATCGTTGCCCAGGTATTTCCCTTGATCTTTCAGTACTTGCAGGGTCGTGGTCAACATCAACTCGGCGTTGAGCGAGGTATTCGTTCCATGCTTCCGGTATTCCGCGACGATCGCGGCGTGGCAGCAGATCGGCAGCGCTCTAGCGATGCGCAGGTAAAGCTCGTAATCCTCGGCCACCCGAAGCGTGGCATCGAATCCCCCCACCTCATCGAAAATGCTCCGGCGGAAGAGCACCGAGGCGATCATTTCAATGAAGTTACTCTTCAGCAGCGCTTCATAGTGGGAGTGGGTGGAGCACTCCTTAGTGGAGCTAGCTAAATAGCCGCCGTCCGCTGTAATGAACATGTGATCCCCGACTGCCATGGCGCAATCCGGGCGCTGTGCGAGCGCCCGAAGGCCGGCCTCGATCGCCCCCGGTTTCAGGCGATCGTCCGCGTCCAGAAAAACAAGGTAGTCACCTTTACTCTCTCGAATACCCGCATTGCGCGCCTCACAGAGGCCGCGATTTGGCTGGCGTATGTATCGCACGGGAAAGCGCCGTGCAATTTCAGGACTGCTATCGGTCGATCCGTCATCCACCACCACCACTTCCACCTCGGCATAGCTCTGTGCCAGGGCGCTTCGCAGTGTCTCTTCGAGGAAGGCCGCTCCGTTGTAACAGGGAACAATGACAGATACCAAAGGGTCGCGCGCTCTCGACGAGGTTACAGCGGCCGTGGTAGTACCGGTCGTCACGTCGTGATCTACACATCCCACCGGCAAGGTTTAATCTCCGGGACTTCTTTTACTCCTATCGGTCGCTTGCCCAGGAAATTCAGGTCCTCCGTTCCTCTTTGTCAGGCTGTTCCAATTTGCGCCATGATTCCCGGATATCGTGCAAGATCACGACACCGGCCATGTGCTCCGGCCGACGGGCTACACTACTGGGAGCGTGCGACGTGAAAACTCCGATCACCATCTCGAAGGAAGATTATCTAAAGGCCGTTCTCGAAGCGGAGAGCGAGGGGCAGGCAGTCATTCCCGCAACCCTGGCGCACTGGCTTTCCGTGTCGCCACCCGCGGTTACCATGGCGCTCAAGCGTTTGCGGCGTGATGGCTATCTCGAGGTCAAGCCGGACGGGATTGTGCGCCTCACCCCAAAAGGCAAGGAGACAGCCTACCGGACCGCATTGCGCCACCATCTCATCGAACGCATGCTGGCCGAGATGTTTGGCATGGAGTGGTATGAGGTACACGACGAAGCGGAACGCCTGGAGCACGCTGTCTCTCCCGCTTTTGAAGCCAAACTACTGGAAAGGCTGGGCTCCAGGGGAACTTGTCCTCATGGCAATTGGGTCTTGCCGGAAACCCCGGAGCAGCGCGGTAAGCGCGGATTGGTGCTGCTTTCTGAGGCCAGGGAAGATACCGGGTATACCGTAGTAAGCCTCTATGAGCGCGATCCCAAGTTATTGCTTTTTCTGCACCAGGCGGGTATCGCGCCCGGGGGACGCGTGAGTGTCCTGGCCAAGAACTACGACCGGACGATCTCCATCGAGACCACTGCCGGCCGCTCCACCCTGGGGCACCCCGCGGCGGAAAAGGTCTGGGTCAAACGCCGAAACTCGGGCAAAGCATAAGCGCAAATTGGTTTTAGAATTATTGCAGGTACTTGGAACGTAGGTTTCAGGTGCGATTCCCAAAGTAATGGATTGTCGAAGAGTTGTCGCATTGTGAACTGGTGTCGTTGAGGTAGCCTCGATGCGAATGAGGAATCTTTCCTTTATCTGGTTCGTCGGCGCCGTGGTCTGGTGGATTGATGCCGCCGTCGCCGTCCACTATGGCAACAAGCCGCACGCTATTCTGGCGCTCGCCGTGGCTTGCGTCTTCTTCGCCGCGGGCATCATGTGGGTGAAGAGCACCGAAAAGCGCTGAAGCCGCTCCCTGCGGATGGTCGGCGAGATGGGCTCTCGCTCCCCTTAGCGGCTCCCAACGTAATAGACTGCCCTTAACTTTGTCGTCCCGAGGAGCGAAGCCGAGGGATCTGCAGTTTCTCTTGGTGGTGCAACCAAAATTGAGCTACCGAGCCTGTCAATCCCGAAAACCCGGCTACTGGTTCTGAAAGCGCGCCTCGCTGAGGTCCAATTCGCGCTCGATGGTTCTCAGTAGTTCGTCGTTGATCTTGTCTTCATTGCGCAAGCCGACCGCTGTGGAGCGCTCCAGTGCGCGCAGTTCCTGGGTAAGATTTCGTTCATAGCGGGCCAGGGCGATCTCTTGTTCCGGCTTTGGCTCTTCGCTGCCGGCTTCGATCAGGGTGGCGCGGGCGCGGTAGTGACGGATCAAGTCTTGGTAAATGCTCGCATGCTCTGACTTGGCTTGCCGTGACAGATCCTTCAGGTAGTCGAGCACCGTGTTCAATATGAGCAGCCGCGCTTGCTGTTCTTCCAGGTTGTGCTCGCCGCCGACCGCGAGTCCCAGCTTCCTGATCACCGCCGGTAGAGTAAGACCCTGCAGAACCAGGGTGGCGAAGATCACGCAAAAGGTAAGAAAAATGATGAAGTCCCGCTGCGGGAAAGGCGCACCGTTCTGCAGGGCTGTAGGCAGCGAGATGGCGGCAGCCAGCGCCAGCACTCCGCGCATTCCTGTCCAGGCCACGATAAAGATCTGTTTGCTGCTGGGATATGGCTCTACCTGGTGCTGCAATTCCCGCCGGATCCAATAGGCAATCGCGGCCCCGGGATATACCCAAATAATCCTCAGCGCGACCACCAGGATCGCGAACGTTGCCCCATACCGCACGAGTTGACCCATGGAAAGTTCGTGGATACCGCTCAGAATCAAGTCGAAGCTGCAAGCCCATAAGGATAAAAACGATGCCGTTGAGACCGAACTCGAGTGTCTTCCACACCGCGGAGCTTTCTATACGCGCATTGATGGACAAAACCTCGGAGTTTTTGCGGCCAAGATACAGGCCGCAGACCACGACTGAGAGCACGCCGGATGCATGAACTCCCTCGGCTGCGAGGTAAGCCAGGTATGGCGTGGCCAGGGAAAGAGTGATTTCAACCGGAGAATCAGTGATCTCGAGCGAGACCCGGTGGATGACGAAAGCGGCAAAGAGCCCAATCGCTACTCCTCCGGCTACTAGCCACGCAAGCTCCAGCATCGCCAGGCCCGGTCCTGGCCGCCGCCCGGCGACCACCAGGGCCACGGCAAATTGCAGGGCCAGCAGCCCGCTGGCGTCATTGACCAGGCTTTCGCCTTCCAATACGTCAACGATCCGGCGGGGAAGACCGAGACGCTTGGCGATCGCGGTAGCGGCGATCGCATCGGTGGTTGAGACCACGGCTCCCAGAACCGCGCCCAGACGATAGTCGAATCCGGGAATCAGCCATGTCGTGCCCACCGCAATCCCGACCACCGTAAATCCGACCAGGCCAAAAGCCAGCATAAGAATACTGACTAAGTTGTGGTGAAAGTCGCGCCATGAAGTATTGAATCCGCCGATGTAGAGCAACGGCGGCAGAACAACCAGAAAGACAACATCGGGATTCAGCGCAATCTGGGGTAGATGCGGCAGCAGAGAGAGAACCACCCCACCGATGAAGAGAACAATGGGATAAGGAATTTTGAAACGTTGCGCGAGCGTGGTCAGCCCTGCGACCAGGAGCACGAGAAAGAGAAGTGTGAGCTCGAGGTGGTGAATGCCTGCGGCCTGCACGGGGCGTTCTCCAGAAATTAGAGATTAACCCAGAGAATAGCGCATGCCTCATTTTTGATGAGGCATGCGCTCAGGCTTTACACCGTGGCCGAGGCAAAGCTGGCCGCCTGCGCATGCTCCTGCTCAGCCTGCGTCACGCACCGCTCGAAGATATCCAGGCCAATCGTCGCTTCGTGGTGGTTAATGATCAGCGGGGGAGCCAGGCGGATCGAGGTTTCCCCGCAGCCGAGGAGCAGAAGACCCTGTTCAAACGCCAGGGAGACGATCCGGTCGCGCAGCGCCGGGGCGGGCTCGCGGGTGAGCTGGCTCTTGACGATCTCAACCCCGATCATCAGCCCTCTGCCCCGCACTTCGCCCACAATCGGATGCTTCGCCGGCCAGTCATGCAGGCGGGAAAAGAAGGCTTCTCCCATGGTCGCCGCGTTGGCGATGCCCTCTCGCTCCAGCACGTCCATGGTGGCCAAGGCCGCGGCGATCGCCACCGGGTTGCCGCCGAAGGTTGAGGCGTGAGAGCCCGGAACCCAGTTCATCAGCTCCGCCCGCGTCATGCAGATGCCCAGCGGCATCCCCGAGGCAATGCCTTTGGCGATACAAACCATGTCCGGCTGCACCCCGGTGTGCTCAACCGCCCACCATTTGCCGGTCCGGCCCGCTCCCGATTGAACCTCGTCGACTACCAGTAGGATGCCGTGCCGGTCGCAAATGCGCCGTAGCTCCTGCATGAAGATATCCGGTGCTACTACGTAGCCGCCTTCCCCTTGGATGGGCTCAACGAAAATAGCCGCAACTTCTTCCGGAGGCAGTGTGGTCTTGAACAGCTTCTCTTCGATGTAACGCGCGCAACCCAACGCAAATCGCTCCTCTTCCTGGGGGCCTCCGCTGCAGCCGCGATAAGCATAGGGATAGCGCACGTGTGTGACTCCCGGAACCAGGGGAGCAAAACGGCGCCGCTGCTGCGGCTTGGAGGCGGTGAGCGAAAGCGCGCCCATGGTGCGCCCGTGGAATGCTCCGAAGAAGGAGATGATGTTCTGCCGCCCGGTGTGATAGCGGGCGAGCTTCAGCGCGCACTCAATGGCTTCCGCACCGGAATTGCCGTAATAGAAGCGATGTGGTCCGGGCATCGGCGCGATCGCCGAGAGGCGTTCGGCGAGCGTAATCATGTGTTCGTAGTAGAAGTCCGTGCCCGAGATGTGGATCAGCTCGGCGGCCTGTTGCTGGATCGCGGCGACTACCTCCGGATGGCAATGCCCGGTCGAAACCACGGCAATGCCGGCGGCGAAGTCCAGAAACTCATTTCCATCTACATCTTCCACGCGCACGCCGCGGCCGCGCTTGGCCACCATGGGATAGGAGCGGGTGTAGCTGGGGGAGACGTAGCGCTCGTCGTCGGCGACAATTGCGCGGGCTTTCGGTCCCGGCACCGGGCCCAGGAGTTTCGGACCGTACTGGGCGAGATTCGTGCTGGTCATATGTCCATTATTCTGCATGATCTTTCTCTGCTTTCTTGGCGTCTTTATCGGCGCCGTGCCTAAGGCCAGTAAGAGACCGCCACCGATGGAAAACAGGGCGGACGGAGGCAGGGCAGAGCTTCGGCGGTGGAAAGCTAGTCGCCGCCGAAGAGACTAGGTCGGGTGCAGGCGGGTGGCACGCTCAGATGCTCGCGTGGCGCGATGGGACGCGCTGACCAGCGGAAGCAAGAAACGGGCATGGGTGAGGCACCGGTATCCGTACTGCACCGTCCTTGGCTTCTCACGCGCACCTTATGCATCCTCTTGCACCCTAAGGTTAGCACGGCCCCTCCCAGGGGGGCGAAAAATGGGGCTGAAGGGTACGGGCTTCAGCGCCTACATACCGGCCCAAAAAGTCGCTAAACGAAGGGCACGGGTTTTAAGCCGTCCCGACAAGGAGTATCCGATCGGACAGGGCTTTAGCCCCTGAGGTCTTGCTATGATCTTGCCCGGTCCAGAGTTTCTTGAAGGCTAAGACCCTATGGGCCGCGGAAAATCTCATGTTTTGTATCAGGGCACGACTTTAGTCGGGCCGTACACAACGACTCTGATGAGGGCTTTAGCCCCTGAGGTGTTGCTTTCTGGCCCAGTGCAGACTTTTCCGCTGCCTGTAAAGCCTCCGACGCCACCGATTCCGGCGGAGCAATCCGGCCTCCGCGGACTATTTCCTCTTCCAGCGGGCGCCGTCTTTGGAATCCTCGATCAGGATTCCAAGCGCGGCCAGCTCTTTGCGGATGCTGTCGGCGCGGGCGAAATTGCGCGTCCGGCGAGCCTGCTCCCGCTCCGCCAGCAGGGCGTCAATTTGTTGATCGCTAAGCGAATATGCGGCCAAAAGTTCGGGCGCCGCCTCGGCGCCGCGCCCTTCCTCTTGCGCCCATTTGAGAGCGCCACGAGCAATCTCCGCATCTCGATCTTCGAGAATGGCAAAGACCTCGTCGAAGCGCTGCAGCGCCTCCAGGATACCCGCGACATTTCCCGAATAAAGCTTGCCGGAGTCAGCCGCCACGTTGCCGGCCCACACCAGGTCGAAGATGGCTGCCCGCGCCTTCGAGGTATTCAGATCGTCTGCCAAAGCCTCAAAGAAGTCCTGCTGCGCCTTTGCTGTCTGGGCCTCCAACTCCACATTCTGCCCCGCGTTCCAGCCACCGTTGCGGATCCGTTGGTAGAAAGTCCGCACCCGGTCCACCGCGCTGGCTGATTCCGTCAACCCTTCAATGGTGAAGTTCAAGGGATGCCGGTAGGGAACCGAGATAAGCAGAAAACGAATCGCCGATGCCTTGTAGCCCTTGAGCAACAAGTCACGCAAAGTGAAGAAGTTGCCCTCCGACTTCGACATTTTGCGCCCATCCACCAGCAGGAAGCGCACGTGCATCCAGTGGTAGGCCAGGGTCTTCCCGGTGGCTGACTCGGACTGGGCGATTTCGTTCTCGTGGTGAGGAAACATCAGGTCTTCCCCCCCGGCGTGCAGATCGAAGCTCTCGCCCAGGTATCTGAGCGCCATGGCGGAACACTCAATATGCCAGCCAGGCCGGCCGGAACCGAGCTTGGTGTCCCAGTGTTTTTCCCCCGGTTTGGCGGCCTTCCACAGGGCAAAATCGCGTGCCGAATCCTTGTCGTACTCGTCCAAATCCACTCGGGCGCCGTCGCTGATCGCGGAGAAGTCCTTCTTGGACAGCTTGCCGTACTCCGGAAACCCGGCGATGCGGAAATACCAGGAGCCATCCGGGGCCTGATAAGCAAGGTTCTTCGCCGCTAGCCGCTCAATCAGATCGACCATCTGCTCGATATTTTCCGTGGCCCGGGCGATGATCTCCGGCCGTTCGCAGCCCAGCGCGTCCAGATCCTGGAAAAAGGCGCGCTCATATTTCTCCGTGTATTTCTCTATGCTCAAATGCGCGGCCGCGGCGTTGCGGATGATCTTGTCGTCCACATCCGTGATGTTCATGACCTGAAGTAACTTGCGTCCCTCTTGCTTGAGGAAGCGGCGCAAAATATCCAGCTGCAGGAAGGTGCGAAAGTTGCCGATGTGCCCGTAGTCGTAAACCGTGGGCCCGCAAACGTATATGCGCAGCGTCTCGCCATCGATTGGCTCGAGAACTTCGACAGTGTTGGAGAGGGTGTTGAAGAGTCGGATGGTCGTCCGGAACGGAGTCTTCGGGGACGCAATTTTATCGCCAACTGACCCCGTCGCTACCGGCATGATCCTCATCCTAACGTCTTCAATGATCTAACGTCCACCAAGCCAGTCCTGGCTGTACCCAGATTGGCAGCGGAGCTACCCCAGCAGCTTCTTGACCTCGGCCACCGTCTTGCCCTTCCAGTGGCGGGTGAAGTTGTCGAGCGAGCATAGACTTACGCTCCGCATGCGGTCCACATAGAGCCCTCCGGACAAATGATCGATCTCGTGCTGCAAGATGCGCGCGTACCAGCCGGAGGCGCGTATCACCTTTGCTTGGCCATGCTCATCCAGACACTCGACCTTTACCTTGTGCGCCCTGGAAACCAGGGCAACGAAGCCAGGTAGGCTAAGGCAGCCCTCAAAAAACTCGATCTCAGGTGCCGATTCCATGGTCAGGACCGGGTTGATGATGACGTGGAAGGCCACCGGCTTGCGCTCCCGTTCGGCCAGCACCTCCCGGCTGAAGTCTTTCATGTAATCCTCGCGGTCTTCGATGACCGCGAGTTGCAACGGCACCCCCACCTGCGGCGCGGCCAAGCCGACCCCCGGCGCATCCCGCATCGTCTCCCGCATGGCGGCGATGAGATCCCGGGTGCTGGGCAGCAGGATCTCCTCCGGCAGCAGAGGCTTGGCGCGAGAGCGTAGAACAGGCTCTCCGACGGATCTGATTTTCAGGATCATGGATACCCTAGCGGTAGCGAGGCGTGTGCCGTCAGATCTAAAGGAGCGAAGCCGCCGGCCACGTACCTGGGCCACGCAGCGGCTGCGATCATGGCCGCGTTGTCTGTGGAGAGAGCTACCGAAGGGAAGGCAATCGGCAGTCCCCGCTTGGCGGCTTCCGCGGTGAAACGCTCTCGCAGTTCGCGGTTGGCGGCAACGCCGCCGGAAACCAGAATACTTTCCGCCCCCAAAGCCTCAGCAGCCTGGAAGGTCTTTCGCTTCAGGTCGTCGACTACGGCACGCTGGAACGACGCGATGAGGCCCAACGTCCGGGCATCGCACAGAGTGAGTGCAGCAATGGGTCCCGGCAGGGGGTGGGCAGCCAGGGCCTCACGCCGCCATTCGATGGAAGGGTAGAGGTCGTGAATCTGGACGTAACGAAGCACTGCCGTCTTGATCCCGCTGAAGGAGAAGGGAAATCGAAGTCCGTCCTTGGGGGAATCGGGGCGATGAGCCTTTTGCTTCACTTGGCTGAGGGTAAATGCGACGGCCGAGGGGTCCCCGTGCGGGGCGAGCTCGTCGATCCACGGGCCGCCCGGGTAGCCCAGTCCCAATAGCTTGGCGACCTTGTCAAAGGCCTCGCCCGCTGCATCGTCGAGTGTTGCGCCCACGTTGCGGTAGGTAAAGCTCTCCCCCTCGCGCTGGGTTAGATAAAGATGGGTGTGGCCGCCGGAAACCACCAGCGCCAGGGACCGTGCATGGCCAAGGTCGAGCATTTCTTGCTGCGCCAACAGAACGGCGTGAATGTGACCCTCGAGATGGTTGACCGCGATGAGCGGCTTGCCCAGGGCGAAGGCCAGCGACTTGGCATACGCAACGCCCACCAGCAGTGCACCCGCCAGGCCTGGGCCCTCGGTTACGGCGATAGCATCGAGCTCAGTGAAGCTAATGCCGGCTTTGTCCAACGCCGCCCGGACAACGGGAACGATGTTGCGCAGATGTTCGCGGGATGCGAGTTCCGGAACCACGCCGCCGTAGGGCGCATGCACGGCAATTTGCGAGGCCACAATGCTCGATAGGATACGGCGCCCACGCTCCACCACTGCGGCCGCGGTCTCATCACAGGAGCTCTCGATGGCAAGAATCAGCCCACGGGCCGGGGCATAGGCGCCTTCAGCGCCCGAGAGCAGCTGGCTGGGTTGACTCACGTTTCTATAGTAGTAGACATGGCAGTGTCGGCACCCAGCGGAGCACAGCATGCAGCAGCCGAGATCGTTGCCCGGCTCCGCGCCGCGGGCCACCAGGCCTACTTCGTTGGCGGTTGCGTGCGCGACCTGCTGCTGGGCCGCGAACCCGCGGATTTCGACGTCGCCACCAGCGCCCCGCCGGATCAGGTGCTCGCTATGTTCGAGAAGACCTTTGCCGTAGGCGCGCATTTCGGTGTTGTCTTGGTCTGCAGTCAAGGGCCTGGGGGCGAGGAGCTCGTCACCGAAGTCGCTACTTTTCGCAGCGATGGCGCCTACACCGACGGACGGCGCCCGGATGCGGTGCGCTTTTCCACCAGCCCGGAAGAGGACGTAAAGCGTCGCGACTTCACCATCAACGGCATGATGTTGGACCCCGCCAACGACACCGTCCTGGACATGGTGGGCGGCATGCCTGACCTGAATGCCGGCTTGATCCGTGCCATCGGGGACCCCGCCGACCGATTCGCAGAAGACAAACTGCGCATGTTGCGGGGGGTGCGCTTTGCTGCCCGCTTCGCCTTTGACCTGGAGCCCGCAACAGCCAGGGCAATTCAGCAACTGGCGCCGGCCGTCAGCCAGGTGAGCCACGAACGGGTCCGGGATGAGCTGACCCGGATGCTCACCGAAGGCCGCGCAAAGCGCGCCTTCGAGTTGCTGGACGAGACCGGGTTGCTGGTCCAGGTGCTGCCTGAAGTGGTCAAGATGAAAGGTGTGGCGCAGCCTCCGCAATACCACCCTGAAGGCGATGTGTGGGTGCATACGCTGTTGTTGCTCGATGGGCTGCCCGCCGGCTGTCCGGTGGCCCTAGCTTGGGGCGCTTTGCTGCACGATGTGGGCAAACCGGCGACATTTCGCATTGCGCCGGACCGCATACGTTTCGACGGGCATGTGGAGGTAGGAGTGCGGGTCGCCGCGGAGATCTGCCGCCGTCTCCGATTTGCCAATCACGAGACGGAGCAGATCCTGTCGCTCATTGCCAACCACATGCGTTTTGCCGATGCGCCCCGGATGAAGGAGTCGACCCTGAAGCGGTTCTTCCGCCTCGCGCAATTTGACCAGCATCTAGCCCTGCACCGGCTCGATTGCCTTGCCAGCCATGGATCTCTAGACCTGTACGACTTTGTCCGCCAACGTTTTGAAACCTTGCCGCAAGACCAAGTTCGGCCGCAGTTACTGCTGAGCGGAAAGGATCTGATCGAAGCCGGCTACCGCCCCGGGCCCCAATTCACCCAAATGCTAGCCATGGCCGAGGACGCGCAGCTAGAAGGGACGATTCACACCCGCGAGCAAGCCCTAGCCCTGATCAGGGAACGCTGGCCTGGATCCTGACCGAACGAACTTTCGGCCACCAGCCAATTCCGACATGCAATCCTTCAGCCACTAGCCAATTCCTCATGGAAGCGCTACCCCACCCTTTGTCATCCCGAGCGAAGCCGAGGGACCTGCGGTGCGCCTTTCCCGAACGCAACTGCAACAAGTGTCTCGCCGCCCTCGACCGATGAAGACTTGCGGTTGCGCCTATCTCCCAATCGGGAGATAGGCGCCAACCGCAACCGTCCTACTTCTGTGCGTGTTCGAAACGCTTGTTGACCTCGTCCCAGTTCACCGTCCCCCACCATGCCGCAAGGTAGTCCGGCCGCTTGTTCTGGTATTTGAGGTAATACGCATGCTCCCAAACATCATTGCCCAGAATGGGAAAGTGTCCCTGAGAAATCGGATTGTCCTGGTTTGGCGAGGTCACGACCTTCAGCTTGCCGCCTTCAAAAATCAGCCAGCCCCAGCCCGACCCAAACTGCTTCGCGGTGGTCTCATTGAACAGCTTCTTGAAATCCGCGAAGCTGCCGAAGTCCTTCTTGATCTGGTCGGCGATCTTGCCCGTGGGCTCTCCGCCCCCATTGGGCTTCATAATCGCCCAGAACATGGAGTGGTTCACGTGGCCGCCGCCGTTGTTACGCACGACCCCGCGGATGTCCTCTGGAATCGTGCCCAGGTTGCGCAGCAGGTCCTCCGGCGAATGTTTCGCCAGCTCAGGATGCTTCTCGATAGCGCCGTTGAGGTTGTTGACGTAGGCAGCGTGATGCTTGTCGTGATGAAGCTTCATCGTTTCGGTATCGATGTGCGGTTCAAGCGCGGCGTAGTCGTAGGGAAGTGGTGGCAGTTCGTAAGCCAAAATATCCTCCTGGATTGATCCCTCATCCACTTGGGATGAGTCTGTGGACCAGCTTGCCCGGATCGGGGCGTGGTGCGGTTAAAGCATTTTCACTTCTACTCGCACAGGCGGTTTTCAGAGGTGCGTCTTTTTTAGACGAAAAGCCGCGCCCCGTTCGTTCCCCTGCGTACACCAGAAGTGAAAATGCTGTCGGAAACCATTGGCGGGCAAAAGCCACTGAGCGCAACGGCTGCGCCTGATTGCCCACTCCAATATTGCGTCTCAATGTTATGGGATGCAACTCGGGTGGGTCAGGTTCCGGAATCTGGGTAGAAGGAGACGCCAGTACCCAGGCGGTTCCCCTGACCCCTTATGGTGATGTCGGTCAGGAACCACTTGGTTACACTCAGAATAGTTCGCCGTGCTGCCGCATTTGCTCTGATTTTGGATCTTGAGAATAAATTTGCATTGACCCGGACACGAATAACCCGCAGGCAGCTGTTGCGCCAGGCGGGCGCTAGCGGAGCGCTCGCCTTCGCGGTGCCGGGTCTGGCAAACAGCGAAGAGCCACAAAACCAGCCTCCCGCCGCCGGCAATACCCCCAAGACGGAGAGCGAGGCGGCGGAAAAATACGCCCACCCGCCTGGCGTCTTCATCAATCGCCCTCTCACCCAGGTCTCCAGAATGGCGGAAGCCCTTCTGGACGATATGGCGGGCCGAAACTCCGATTTCTTCTTCAACGAGGCCAGCCCCAGGAGCGGCCTGGTGCGTGACCGGGCGCCGGTCATCGGACGGTCCCTCAGCCGTGTGGCGAGCATTGCAGCCACCGGTTTTGGATTGAGCGCTCTGTGCATTGCCGCCAAATATAACTACCTCCGCCCGATCGATTGCGAGCAGCGGGTAGAAAAGACCCTCGCTTTTCTGCTGGAAGAGTGTCCGCACGAGCACGGTTTCCTCTACCACTTCATTGACATCGACAGCGGACAGCGCCTTTTCGGCAGTGAGTTGTCGTCGATCGATACTGCGCTCCTGCTCTGCGGCGTGCTTCACTGCCGTCAGTACTTCACCGGCAATGCCCGTATCGAAGCACTGGCCACCACGTTTTACCGCCGCATCGACTGGCAGTGGATGATGAACGGCGGCACCACGCTCTCCATGGGCTGGTTGCCCGACCAGGGCTTCCTCAAAAACAGATGGGATATCTACTCCGAGCTGACCACCATGTATCTCTTGGCGATTGGCTCGCCCACTCACCCCGTTCCTCCCGAGGCTTGGGACGCCGTGCAGCGCCCCGTCGTCTCCTATGGCGGAATCGACTACATCAGCGGCAATGCGCCGCTTTTCATTCACCAGTACCCACAAGCCTGGTGCGATTACAGAAACCTGCGCGACCGCCACGCCAACTACTTCACCAACTCTATTGCCGCAACCCGGGCCCATCAGCTCTGGTGCCTGGTGCAGGGTCAGAAATTCCCCTGGATCGATCAGGATATGTGGGGAATCTCGGCCTCCGATTCCCGCCAGGGATATCGGGTCTGGGGAGGGCCGCCTTCGATCGGGCCCCTCGATGGAACGCTCGTGCCTTGTGCAGCCGCGGGCTCGCTCGTCTTTCTGCCCGCCGAATGTTCTCACGTTTTATTAACGATGCGCGAGAGATTTGGCGATAAGCTTTGGGGGCGCTACGGATTCGCCGATGCTTTCCAGCCTAAAGCTGGGTGGTACGGCGACGATGTAATCGGCATCGACGTGGGGATCGGGATGCTGATGGCAGAAAACCTTCGTAGCGGTTTTGTATGGGATTGCTTCATGAAGAATCGAGAGATTGCCCATGCCATGCGTGAAGTTGCCTTCCATCCTGACCCCGACGCAAACACCCAGGTCCTTTAATAAATTCTCGTTTTTTTCGCCGCCTTTCCCGTAGCCAATCTGTGGAAATCTCCCCGCCCGGTTATTTTCAAGTCCTTTGTAACTTCGACCGCATCAATCCGTCAGGTAATCTGCAATTCCGGTTTCTTATGGTTGTGAGGAAAAAAATTCGATGACCGATCAGGCTTCCAGCTATCGCTGGATAGAAGGGCAGGGCACTGCCTTTGGATGGCCCGGAGTAGAACCACGTTGGACTTCCAGCAGAAAAGACGCGGTGGGGATGGCGTACTCCGCCTCCAGTCGCATCTGGTTTACGGTCTCGCATGGCATCCTGAATGAGATTTACTATCCCACCATTGACCGGCCGCAGACCCGCGATATGGAGTTCCTGCTGACCGATGGGGAGACGTTTATTCATGAAGAGAAGCGCGATCTGGAGCGAATCTTCGAATATGTCGACAGTTGCTCATCAGCCGTAAGGCTCATCAATTCCGATCCCCAGGGCCGCTACAAGATCATCAAGGAAGTTATTGCTGATCCGCATCATCCGGTGGTGTTGATGCGCGTTCGATTCGAAGGAAATGAAGACGTGCTTTCGCGGCTGAAGGCCTATGCGCTGCTGGCGCCCCATTTAGATGTCGGCGGAGCAGACAACTCCGGTTCGGTTGTCGATCTCTCGGGTAAGCAGGTATTGCTCGCGAGTAAAAACGGCATCTCGCTGGTGATGGCGGCAAGCTGCGGGTTTACCCGCGCCAGTTGCGGCTTCGTGGGCAGGAGCGACGGCTGGCAGGACCTGATGGACAACCTCCGCATGGACTGGCAGTTCGGCTCCGCGTTCCATGGAAACATTGCGCTCACCGGCGAGATCGACGTTAGCCATCACCGCGAATTCGTCATAGCCATTTCGTTCGGAGAGGGACACCACTCTGCCTTAACCACCGCGTTGAGCGCGGTCACCACTCCTTTCGAGTCAAACCTGAAACGCTTCAACGAGCAGTGGCATCGGACCACGACCCCGGCAGCCTTGAAGGGGGCCAGCATGGATGCCGGCCGGCTGGCTCAGATAAGCCAGAACGTAATCCTGTCCCACGAAGATAAGTTTTATCAAGGCGCCTTCATCGCCTCCGCATCCATTCCCTGGGGCCAGCACAAAGGAGATGAGGATGTGGGCGGGTACCATCTCGTTTGGACCCGCGATATGGTGCAAAGCGCCACCGCGCTGTTGTCCTGCGGTCGCGTAGATACCGCCCGTCGGGCCTTGGTGTACCTTGCCTGCACGCAAAAGCAGGATGGCAGCTTTGCCCAGAACTTTTGGATCAACGGAACTCCCTACTGGAGGGGCATCCAGCTTGACGAAGTCGCTTTCCCTCTCATCCTTGCGTGGCGGCTTTGGAAGCTGGACGGCTTGGGAGGCTTCGACGTCTTCCCGTTTGTCAGGCGTGCCGCCGGATTTCTGGTCCGGCACGCTCCTGTGACCCAGCAGGAGCGCTGGGAAGAAGCGGCTGGTTACTCCCCATCTACCCTGGCTGCCGTGATCTCCAGTTTGATCTGTGCGGCGGAGATGGAGCGTGCCCATGGAGCCCTGGAGCTGGCCCAATTCCTCGAAGAGCATGCGGATTGGCTTGAATCCCACCTCGAGGATTGGACCGTGACCAATAACAGCACGCTGTTGCCCGGCGTGCCGCGGCACTATATGCGGATTCGCCCGCCCCGGTGCGGAGATCCTTATGCATATGATGGTTGCGCCGACGGAACCGTGCGCATCAACAACCGGGGGCCAGGGGAGAGGATCGACTTCGACGCACGCGACGTAATCGATGGGGGGTTTCTGGAACTGGTCCGATACGGAGTGCGGCCTGCGAATGATCCGATCGTGATTGATTCGCTCAAGGTGGTCGATCACGTGCTAAAGGTAGAAACCCCCGTGGGACCGTGCTGGAGACGCTACAACCACGACGGCTATGGACAGCGGCACGATGGTGGTCCTTACTTGGGCTGGGGGCAGGGTCGTGCGTGGCCGCTGCTGACCGGAGAGCGCGCCCACTACGAACTGGCGGCCGGCCACGACGTGCGCCCCTATATCCAGGCGATCGAAGGTTTTAGTTCTCGCGGCGGCATGCTCCCCGAACAGATCTGGGATGGACCCGATATACCCGAGATGGGGTTGAGGCTGGGCAAGCCAACCGGGGCGGCCATGCCGCTGGTGTGGGCGCACGCCGAGTATCTCAAACTGCTACGATCGGTGACCGACGGAAAGGTCTTTGATCGCATCTCCGCTGTTGCCGAACGATATTGCCACGGCAAACGGCCCACGCCGGTCGAGGTCTTTCGCCTCAACCGGCAACGGCATAGCATGGTCGCGGGTAAAAAGCTGCGCATGCTGGCCGATGATCGCTTCTCCCTCGTGTGGACCGTGGATGACTGGACGACTGTCCGTACGACGGAGAGCCGCGATGTGGGTTATGCCGGGCATTTTGCCGACATGGACACTGAGCCGGGCAAAGCCGGACGGGTGATCTTCACCTTGCGATGGCCCCAGCAGGATCGCTGGGAGGGCCGCAATTTCGAAGTCCGGCTTGATCCGGCCTAACATCCTAAGTACGAAAAGAATCTCAAGACGAAAAGCAACGCGGGCCGCAAGACGTGAACAGCAAACCGAAGTATCCTCAAAAGGAAGGGTGAGATTGTTATGAGCGAACTGGATCAGTTGTCGATCAATGCATTGCGGTTTCTCGCCGTAGATGCCGTAGAGAAAGCTAACAGCGGGCACCCTGGAGCGCCGCTGGGAGCTTCCCCCATCACGTATCTGCTCTTTCATCAGTTCATGCGCCATAATCCGGCGAACGCCAAGTGGACCAACCGCGATCGCTTCGTGCTCTCCAACGGGCACGCCTCCGCCATGCTCTACTCCGTCCTGAACCTTACCGGTTACAAGGTCAGCATCGAAGATCTGCAGCAATTTCGCCAGTGGGGCTCGATCACGCCCGGCCATCCGGAGTACGGCGATACCGACGGCGTGGAAGTGACCACTGGCCCGCTGGGTCAGGGTTTCGCCATGGGTGTCGGTATGGCCATCGCTGAGAAGCATCTCGCTGCTCGCTACAACCGGCCCGGCTACAACATCGTGGATCACTTCACCTATGTCATGTGCGGCGATGGCGACTTGATGGAGGGAGTGTCGCACGAAGCCGCATCGCTCGCCGGTACTCTCGGCCTGGGCAAAATGATTTACCTCTACGACGACAACCTGGTCTCGCTCGACGGTCCTACCGAGCTCTCCTTCACCGAAGATGTAACCGAGCGCTTCGAGGCCTATCATTGGCATGTGCAGTTGGTGGACAACGGCAATGATCTCGAGGCCATCTCCCAGGCGATCAAAATCGCCCAGGGGATCACGGATAAGCCTTCGCTGATTCGCGTGCGGACCGTAATCGGCTACGGCAGCCCTAAAGCTGGCACGAACAAGGCACACGGCGAGGCCCTTGGCGCCGAAGCAGTCAAGGCCACCAAGAAGAAATTGAACTGGCCCGAAGACAAGACCTTCTACGTCCCGGATGAAGCCAAGCAGAACTGGCTCCAGGCCGTCGACAAGGGCAAGAAGTACGAGCAGGAGTGGAACGACCTGTTCGCCGCATACAAAAAGGCCTTCCCCGATGTAGCGGCCGAGTTCGAACGCGTGCAGTCAGGCGTGCTGGCCACCGGTTGGGAGAAGAGTCTCCCGTTATTCAAGGCGGATGCCAAGCCCATCGCTACCCGCAGTGCCGGCGGCGAAGTCATGGATGCCATCGCTCAGGCGGTGCCGGAGCTGATTGGCGGCGCAGCCGATCTCACGACTTCGACTAAGACCATTCTGAAAATTGGCGGCAACTTCCATCTCGATCCTGCCGGGCGCAACATCTGGTTCGGTGTGCGTGAGTTCGGCATGTGTGCCGCGGTCAACGGGATGGCAGTGCACGGAGGCTTGATTCCCTACGGATCGACCTTCTTCTGTTTTAGCGACTACTGCAAGCCCGCGCTTCGCCTGGCTGCACTGATGAAGGCGCACTCGCTCTTCGTCTTCACTCACGATTCCATCGCGCTGGGTGAAGATGGACCAACCCATCAGCCCATCGAGCAACTCGCCATGCTGCGGGCCATGCCGCATATGACGGATTTCCGCCCCGCGGATGCCAATGAAACCGTAGCCGTGTGGCGGCTGGCTCTGGAACGAAAACTACCGGCGTTCATGGCTCTTTCGCGGCAGAACCTGCCGATCCTGGATCCCGAGAAATACAAGGTGGCCGAGGGTGTGCGCAAGGGCGCCTATATTCTTCAGGACGGCGGGGCTTCCCCGGATGTTCTGCTGGTGGCCGCCGGCGCCGAGGTCTGGCCAGTTCTACAGGCTGCTGCTGATCTGAAGAAGGACGGCATATCGGCGCGTGTGGTCTCCATGCCCAGCTTCCGCATCTTTGAAGAGCAGCCCGCAGCCTACAAACAGCAAGTCTTTCCCGATCATCTACCGGCGCTTGCGGTCGAAGCCGCCGCTCCCATGCCGTGGTGGAAGTATGTCGGGCGCCACGGGGACGTAATCGGTTTGGAGCGCTTCGGCGCCTCAGCCGTGGGCGCGAAGGCGCTGGAAGAACTCGGCTTCAGCCCAGCAAACATCACCAAGCGCGCCAAACAGTTGTTGGAGCGCGTACGCCCTGCGGTAGCGGCAGGCAAATCCTAAGGTCATTTCCCTACCACCAATGACGGGTGCCCCACACCCCGGATTTCCTGTTGGGCTCGGGGAGGTCAATGAGCTTCATGCGGCTTTCCTTAATGAAAGCCGCACACGCGGACCAGGGGTGAGGCCGCGAGCAGGAAATCCGGGTATCTCGCTCGTTTTTTGCGAGATGTGGGATACCACGAATCTTAACGTTCTTTTCGGTTGGGCCTCAAAGGCTGGCGGGTCAAGAGAGGTCGTTCCCCATCTAGCACCGGGTACGTTGGAGAGGGTGTCATGGTCGAAATCAGCACAATTCTCTGGGACGTAGGCGGCGTTCTGCTGACCAACGGATGGGATCACAACGAGCGCGCCGCTGTCCTCAGCCAATTCGACCTGGACAGTGCTGCTTTCGAGCAACGGCATGAGCTGGCCAACGATCCCTGGGAGAAAGGCCTGATGACGGCGGAGCAATATCTCCAGCAGACGGTCTTTTACCAGCCGCGCCCCTTCACCCCCGCGGCTTTTCTGCAAGCGATGAAGGAGCGCTCCGTCTTGCTCCCGAACGGTGCAATCCGAATCCTTCAGGAGCTTGCCGCATCTGAGGAAGTGGAATTGGCAATGTTCAATAACGAAGCCCGGGAGCTGAACGACTACCGGATCGAGCATTTCGAATTGGGCAGGTACTTCGACGTTTTCCTCAGTTCCTGTTATCTGGGATTGCGAAAGCCGGACGCCAAAATCTTCGAGCTGGCGCTTGACGTTCTCCAGCGCGATGCGGAGGAAGTGGCTTTCATCGACGATCGGGCGCAGAATTGTGAGGCGGCGGAAGCGCTGGGAATTCACGCAATCCGCTATCAAGATGAAGCACAATGCGTGCAGGCGCTGGAGCGGTTGGGACTTGATGCCGGCGTAAGGACCTAAAACGACGACTTTGCGAGCAAGGAGCAAGATCCCATGGCTACCATGGAAGTAAAATTCTCTCCCGAAGATTTAAAAGCGGCGCAGAGTGCCGAGCGCATCCCCGAGCCTACGGTCGTCGTCATTTTCGGCGCGTCCGGTGACCTGACCAAACGCAAGCTCTTGCCTGCGCTCTTCCATCTGGAGCAATCCAACCTCTTGCCGTCGGAGTTCTCCGTGGTCGGCGTCGCTCGCCGTCCCTTGCAGGATGAATTTCAAAAAGACATGCGCGAAGGCATCCTGCAATTTGGCGGCGTGAAAGAGGGCGAGAAAAAGCTGGACGAGTTCATGCAAAAAGTCACCTACCACGCCATGAACTTCGACGATCCGGAGGGCTACGGAAAATTGAAGACCGTGCTCCAGGGCATCGACCAGAAGCAAGGCACCAAGGGGAACCGGCTTTTCTACCTGGCGACGGCGCCTGAGTATTTCGCGGACATTATCGAGCAACTGGGCGCGCATGGGATGGCCAAGCCCGAGCAGGGCAAAGTACACACCATCATCGAGAAACCCTTCGGCCATGACCTGGCTTCCGCGCGGGAGTTGCTCAACGACGTAAACCGGGTCTTTGCCGAGGACCAGATCTTTCGCATCGATCACTACCTGGGCAAAGAGACCGTGCAGAACATCCTGGTCTTTCGTTTTGCCAACGGGATCTTCGAGCCAGTCTGGAATCGTAACTACGTCGATCACGTACAGATCACGGCCGCCGAAGATATCGGGATCGAGGGCCGCGGGCCTTTCTACGAGAAGGCCGGCGCACTTCGTGATGTGGTGCAAAACCACGTGATGGAGCTGCTCTCTTTTGTCGCCATGGAGCCTCCAGTCTCTTTCGAGGCCGAGTCGATGCGCCGGGAAAAAGTCAAGGTCTGGCGTTCGATCACGCCCATCCATCTCATGGACGCGGTGCGTGGCCAGTATGGTCCGGGCAAAGTGGACGGTAAAGAGGTCAAAGGCTACCGGCAGGAAGACCGGGTCGATCCAAATTCCGCCACCGAGACCTACGCTGCACTGAAAATCGGCATTGAGAACTGGCGCTGGGCGGGAGTCCCGTTCTATCTGCGGGCGGGCAAACGGCTGGCCAAAAGGTCGACCGAGATCACCGTTCAATTCAAGCAACCACCGCAGTTGCTATTTAAGCAGCAGTCGGGGGCCTGCAAGGAGCTGCAGCCGAACCTCATCGCCATGCGTATTCAGCCGGATGAAGGTATTTCCCTCCGCTTCGGCGCCAAGGTGCCCAGCCCGAATATGGAAGTTTGTCCGGTGAACATGAATTTCAGCTATGCTGATGCATTCGGCAAATCGTCCGCCAACGGATATGAGCGTTTGCTGCTGGATGCAATGCTGGGCGATGCCACCCTCTTCGCTCACCGTGATGGCGTGGAGGCCACCTGGTCGCTGCTGACGCCGATCCTCGAGCAATGGGCAGCCGGCAAGCCCAAAGGCTTTCCCAACTATGCCGCCGGCACGTGGGGACCGGAATCCGCCGATGAACTGCTCTCGCGGGATGGGCGCGCTTGGCATAAGCTTTAACAGGCTGCTGAAAAAAACTCTGGTTTTTGAAGGGTACGGCCTTCAGGCCGTACGTAACTGGTTGTAAACAGGTCCGGCTTTAGCCGCTGAGGGCTCATTTCATCCCCCTCCCGACTTTTTCCGCAGCCTGCTAAAGCGGCGGAAAAGAAAACTGGTAATCGAGTTGCATGGCTGAGACAATCGAAGTTCTCTATTACGTGGATGCGAGTGCGGAAGCAGTAACCCAGCGCACGGCGCAATACTTTGTGGATGGGATTCGCGCGGCTGCGGGGGCGCGGGGCAAGGCGCGCATCGCCATCTCCGGCGGACACACTCCGAAGAATGCCTTTGCCCTTCTGGCCGACCCCGCCGCCCAATACCGGGAGCAGATTCCCTGGGAAAGCCTCGAGCTCTATTGGGTTGACGAACGCTGTGTACCGCCCGATCACCCGGACAGCAATTACCGCATGACCCGCGAGGCTCTGCTGGACAAAGTGCCCCTAAGCGAAAATCAGATCTTTCGCATTCGAGGCGAGCTCAACCCGGAACCGGCTGCAGACAGGTATGAATTTGAGATCCGGCAAAGCTTCCGCCTGGAAGGCGCGGAGATCCCCACCTTTGATATGGTTGCGTTGGGGATGGGCCCCGATGGTCACACGGCGTCCCTTTTTCCCCACACCGCTGGTTTGCACGAAATAATGCGCATCGCCATTGCCAATCACGTTCCGCAGCAAAAGGAAACATGGCGGGTCACGCTCACCTGGCCGGTCATCAACCGGGGACGGGATGTCTTCTTTCTCATCGAAGGTGCCGACAAAGTGGCCGCGCTCAAACAGGTCTTCACCGGCCCGTATGATCCGGAAACATACCCATCGCAGTTAATCAAGCCTGCCGGCCGCCGCATCACCCTTCTCCTCGACGCTGCTGCCGCCGCCGCATTACCCCCGACCGCGGCGAATGGTCTGGGCAGACTGGAGATCTCACGATGATTCTGGCCGGGGACGTGGGCGGCACCAAGGTCGATCTCGCCTTATGCAAGTTTGAAAACGGACAGCTGCAGACCGTGCATGATCACAAATTTCATGCCCGGGATTTCCCTGGCTTGGTGCAGGTCGTAGAAGCATTCCTTTATGAATGCAAGCAGGCCCTCGGACAGCCGGTCGATGTGCTGGCCGCCTGCTTTGGGGTGCCCGGTCCGGTGCGCCAGGGCCGTCTGAAGCTCACCAATCTTCCCTGGGTACTCGACTCCTCTCAGCTGAGAGTCGATCTCAAGATCGAACATGTTTTCCTGATCAACGATCTTGAAGCCAATGGATACGGTATTGCCGAGCTGACGCCGGATCAGATTCTCGTTCTCAGCAAGGGTGACCCGGCGGCGGAAGGAAATCGCGGCTTGATTGCTGCCGGCACTGGGCTGGGAGAGGCCATTCTGGTGTGGAATGGACACACTTATCTCCCTATGGCCTCCGAGGGCGGCCACAGCGACTTCGCGGCACGCAATGAAGAAGAGGTTGGATTGCTGCGCTATCTGCAAAAAACCCTGGGTGGGCGTGTGAGCTCGGAGCGTGTCATCTCCGGCATCGGCTTGGCCAATGTCTACTCCTACTGTCGCGATGTGAAACGCATGGAGGAACCGCCCTGGTTGAAGGATCGTATGCGCACCGAAGATCCTAACGCGGTGATCGGCGAACTGGGCGAGTCGGGCGCCAGCGAGCTTTGTGTAGAAGCTTTGAATATCTTCGTCTCTGCTTACGGAGCAGAAGCTGGCAACCTGGCCTTGAAGATCCTGGCCATCGGCGGCATGTATGTGGGCGGAGGCATTGCTCCCAAGCTGCTCAAGAAGATGCAGGATGGTACATTCATGAAGGCGTTCACCGACAAAGGCCGGCTGAGTGATCTGCTGGTGCAAACGCCGGTGAGCCTCATTCTGGAAAGCCGCGCTGCTTTAATGGGCGCCGCAGCCTATGCTGAAGCCCGTGCGGCGGAGATAGGCGGGCACTCCGAGCGCGCGCAGTCCGTGCAAATGGCGCCATCCTAGCCGATGTCGTTATCCCTGGAGAGAGTTAGTTATGCATAGCAGATCGCGGCAACCGTTTGCCGCTGCAATTATCTTGTTAGTCGCGGCCTTGATGGCTGCGAGCCCGCGGACGGCGCTGGCTCATGCGGTGTTGTTGAGTTCCACGCCCCAGAAAAATGCTGCGGTGAACGGTCCCGACATTACGATCAGTCTCAAGTACAATTCGCGAGTGGATGGAGCGCGCTCATCCCTTAGCTTGGTCAAGCCGGATGGTTCGGTGGAGAGAATTGGCGCCCTGACACAGCCTCTTCCCGATACCTTGTTGGCTACCGGTCATAAGCTCGCTAAGGGGGCCTACGTGCTGCGCTGGCAAGTGCTGTCCAGCGATGGCCACATTACGCGAGGTGCAGTTCCTTTCCAGGTGGAATGAGCCCGCCCCGGGGCTCATTCAAACCCTGTCCACACCAAGGGCACGGCTTCACAGGCTGCGGAAAAACTCATGTTCTGTGTCAGGGCACGACTTTAGTCGGGCCGTAAACGATTTGAGAATACGACGGGCTTTAGACTAGTATCTGCGTGAGAACCCACAGCGTTTTGCCAGACCGGCAACAAATGCTGGGTGCCCCACTCAAGCCTTCTTTTGGCTTGAGTGGGATAGTGGCACTCGATGTGCCACTTCCCGTTCGTCATCCACGCCCAAGGGACCTAAAAAAGACCAGCCCCTGAGGTACGTCTTCTCCATGCAAACCGCACCGGCGAAAGCCACGCAGCGGGCAAACGACACGTACGATGAAGAATATGGCCTGCAATTGGCAGAGGGCTTTTTTTACTTGAGATGACAGTTTGATCTGGCTCCTGCGTGACATTGATCTTCTGAGTACGCTGCTGCGTGCGGCAAATCTTTCCTTCGAGGCGTTGCTGCTGGGCGGCATCGCATATTTGCTGGCTGTCGCGCGTCCCGCAAGAGCGAGCGCGACCGTTGAGTCCTTCTGCCTTCGTGGTATTCGCTGGGCCGCGCTGGCCCTGGCATTCTCTGAAGTAGTGGCGGTCACGCTCTCCAGCGCATCGTTGCTGGGCGACAGCGACCTGCACCTCAGCGATCTGTTCAGCACCAGGTTTTTTCAAGCCGGGCTGAGTGCCGCTTTGCTGGCGATGCTCCTGTGGGGATGTGGGCGGGTGAAAGGCCGCAAAGGCGTCGCGGCCATGATTCCCTTGAGCCTGCTGCTGTTGGTCGCCACGGTGTCCGCCAGCCATGCAGCGGCGCGCATGGATAACCGTTGGTTGCTGGGGATCGCGACGGCGGTCCACCATCTGGGAACGGCGGCATGGATCGGAGCCATGCCCTTCCTGCTGGTCTCCTTACCACGCGCCGGGAGCGTGGAGGAAGCGCGCGCGCTGGCCAGGCGCTACTCCTCGATGGCCTTGCTCAGCGTCGCCGCGCTGGTGCTGGCTGGCGTGTACCTGGCATGGTCTTACATAGGGACGTGGAATGGGCTTTATGGCACCGACTATGGTGTCCTGCTGCTGGCCAAGATTTACCTGCTGCTGATCATGCTTCTGATGGGTATGGGGAACTGGCTGCTGGTGCGGCGGATGAACACCGATCCGCTGCCTCTCTTGGCAAAGCTCCGGCGCTTTGCCGAGGTCGAGATAGGTTTGGGATTTACCGCTGTTCTGGCTGCCGCTTCAATGTCATCGCAACCGCCGGCCGTCGATGTCCCCAATCAGGTCTCCCTCCAGGTAATTGCCGCCCGCATGCACCCCGAAGTTCCGCGCCTCAAGAGTCCATCGGTGTCGCAGCTTACCCCGCCCACCTCCATCGAAACGGAAGTCCAGGTGGCGGAGTTCCACGACACCGGCGCCAGCGATGATACCGACCGGAAATGGTCGGAATATAACCATCACTGGGCGGCCTTGATCGTATTGGCGGCGGGCCTGTTGGCTTTTGCCAGCCGCTTTCGCGGCATGCGTTGGGCCCGCTTCTGGCCGCTCTCCTTCGCCGGTCTATCGGTTTTCATTCTGTTGCGCGCCGACCCCGAGAACTGGCCCTTGGGCCCCCGTCCCTTCTGGGCAAGCTTTTCCTCTCCCGACGTATTGCAACACCGCGCTGCCGCGGTGCTCATCCTCTGCTTTGCAGTGTTCGAGTGCGCGGTGCAGGCGGGCAAATTGCGGGTCCGATGGGCATCCATGATCTTCCCCGCCATGTGTGCGTTGGGCGCTGCGGTTCTGCTCACTCATAACCACGCCCCCAGCGATACCCAAGAGGACTTGCTCGCTTCGCTGAGCCATACCCCCATCGCCTTACTCGGCGCCACGGCTGGCTGGGGCCGCTGGCTGGAACTGCGGCTGCCTCCCGGCCGCCCAGCCAGGATCGCAGGCTTCCTCTGGCCTCTGTTCCTGGCCGCAGCCGGCCTGGTGCTGCTCAACTATCGCGAGACCTAACACCCGGTGCTTAGCTGCGGAAGCCCCTCTGAACGAAGTGCCCGGCTTCACAGGTTGCAGAAAAACTCGTATTTTGTATCAGGGCACGACTTTAGTCGGGCCATAGAACGCAGAGCTATGAGGGCTTTAGCCCCTGAGGTGTTCCTCTCCTGCTAGGTGCGAATTCTTCCGCAGCCTCTTTAGCCCTGGTGAGTCCGCCGAGCTTAGATCGGACATGGCGATCGCAAGAACCACTCCAAAGCATCAATACTGTCAGAATGCTTATAGGAGACCATGCCCTTGCTGCGTCCAATGAAAGCTCTCACCCGTAGAGCACGATTCGCTCTGGCTTCGCTTCTGTTCTCAGCTGCTTGCGCAAGTTCGTTAGAAGCCCAAGAGCCCCCTCTCTCTCCGCCCAAGCAGTCGCTACCCGCACAGCCGGCAAGCGGACTGCATGCAGTCGATGTGCTGATGAGTCTTAGTAGCGACATGCAGACGCTGGCGCACTCAATTGAGCCGTCCGTAGTCAAGATTTACGCTACCGGTCTGGCGCCGGTCGAGAATGCTGACAGCAACCGGACCGCCTACCTGGCCCAGCAGAGATCGGTCGGTTCCGGCGTCATCATGGACGCGCAAGGCTACATTCTTACCAACGCCCATGTGGTGCAGCACGCGCGCTCTCTGAGCGCGCTGGTCTCCGATATGAGCGGAGCTGCGGCCGTGGGCAGTGGTGACCGTGCTGAACCGCCCGCAACCGCGGTTCCGGCTCACATCGTGGGCATCGATACCGTGACCGACCTAGCCGTGGTCAAGGTCGAAAAGCCGGGCATGCGGGCCTTGACGTTTGGCGACTCCGATCATGTCCATCCGGGCGAGTTGGTGCTGGCTTTTGGAAGTCCGCTAGGCTTGCAGGATAGCGTGAGCTTGGGCGTGATCAGTGCCATCAACCAGCAGCTTGATCCCGACAGTCCTATGGTCTATCTGCAGACGGATGCGGCCATCAACCCCGGCAATTCAGGCGGACCGCTGATCGACATGCGGGGAGAAGTGGTGGGCATCAATTCCATGATCGAAACCCAATCCGGAGGCAATGAGGGGGTTGGCTTTTCAATACCGAGTAACACGGCTCGCATTGTTTACCAACAGCTGGTGAAATATGGTCGTCCCCGAAGGGGAACGATTGGTGTGTACCCAACCAACCTGACCCCGGTGCTTGCGCAGGGGCTGGGGCTGTCGCGCAACGCCGGAGTATTGATTGAAGATGTGGTGCCCGATTCTCCCGCAGATAAGGCCGGGATCAAAATTGATGACATCGTGCTTTCCGCCGACGGCCGGCCGATGCGGGATACAAAAGAACTCGCGTTGATCATGTTTCGCAAGCGGCCGGGAGAGACAGTTCACCTTTCCATCCTGAGCGGCACGCTCACCAGGCAGATAGAAGTTCCGGTTACGCAACCGCCCCGTGACACAGCAGCTCTGCTCGATCCCGCCGATACGGATCAATATCTAATCCCGAGGCTTGGTGCGTTGGTGCTGCCCATGACTCCCGAGCTCGCCAGCCGGTTTGGCGGCCAACGGGAATCGGGAGGCTTACTGGTGGTGGCCCGCACCTTTGGTGCAGCGGCTGACGAAGTGAGTCTGAAGACGGGAGACATCATCTATTTTGCGAACACCGCCAAGCTCAACTCCGTCGCAGACCTCAGAAACTTTGTGAAGGACCTCAAGTCCGGCGACGCAGTAGTCTTGCAGATCGAGCGCAATGGCCTCCTCAACTTTCTAGCTTTTCGATACGAGGAGTAGTCAATCAGCGAATTTGTGTCCCAGCAAAACCGAATAAAACAGGACGAGTCCCTTCGTCCCACCGCCCCCGGTCATGCCGTGGCGCGTACCTGGGCCGAAAGACGGGCGACCCGATTTCCTCTACGTGCACCAGACAGGTTTCCTTGTGCGGCTTTCTGTAAGGAGCCGCGCCAATGCCAACAATCTCGACAGGAAATTCGGGGGAAGCTCCACCAAAGTTTTTGCCGCACCGGTAGCAAATGCTGGGTGCCCCATTCAAGCCGTCTCTTGGCTTGAGTGGGATAATGGCATCTCGATGTGCCTCTTCCCATCCAACTAACAACTTTGAAATATGTAGCAAACCTATACTTTGTCATCCCGCCTGCCCCGGCGTGCCGTGGGAGCGTACTCCAGTATCCCTCCGCTGCCCCCACCAACGCCACGTATGCGGCTTTCTTAAAGGAAAGCCGCCCGAGGTTTAACGACGCCACTTGGGATTGACAGGAAATCCGGAGGTAGCCGAGGGACCTGCGTGCGCCTTTCCCTCTTCGCAACTGCCCCAGGCTCCCTCAGGTCCTGGGCCGAACATTCGCGCCAACAAAGCTTTTCGAACTCAACCACCCTCACCTCTGCCGGCCACCCCGCCAAAAATCCTCGTGCAAGCGCGCGCGATCGGCGCCATGCAAGTCCAGCAGTCTTTGCGCTGCCTGCTCACTGGAGAGGCTCTCGACCGTCACCTCGATCGTCTGCACTTGGTGCCATGGATAGACGAATTTTTCCCAAATCAGAAATCCTGAAGCCGCCCAGCCTTCGAGCAGCCCGGTCACCTCCTTTTTCACGTCCGTCTCATGGCGTACCGGAAGCAGTTCCACGGTTTCGCCCGTTACGAGGTGCGCTATGACGTGAGCTATGAGCATTGAAAATTCTCCTCCCGGGTTGGATGCATAACCAAGCATGTACAAATAGCCGAGTATTGCACAAAGGTTGTACGACTAATCGCGATCTGTCACTTGAGCGGATACATTGCTTCTGCTTCAATCGTGAAGTGAACCCCGAGCCTCAATCCCCAATTTCTACTTCGCAGCGTCCCGTCCCGGGCAAGGTTGTTGAGTTTGCCGATCTTCGCCTATCAACACCCATGACGGGTCAACCGGTTGTCCTCTTTGAATATGAAGACCGGCAAGGCATCCGATCGATTCACCAGGTGGCGTTAACCTGCACTGGTCAGGGTCGCGGCGGTCTCGTCTACTTTGGCGGTTATGACAAAGGCAAGTTCAGCATCTTCCGCGCCGATTGTATTCACCGCGTTGTCACACTCTAGGAAACCCCTGTTTTCTGGCTGCTCGAAAAGAAGTACCCTGGCTTGCCGTGGGGCCGCCGATCGAGCCGCGGACAAGCATCCCCTGTCAAATCTTAAGTACCCCCGCAAAGAATCCCTGGAGTAAACTTTCGTGCGCTCTGCACGAATGCCCATAAACCTCTGATTAAAAAGAGGAAATCAATCGTTACTGGCCGGAACGCAGACCATCCGGCGTTTTCACTTCTGATGTAATTGCCAGCTTAGTTTCGGAAAGTACGTCAGCTGGATCGAACCAGTGAAGTTGTGCTGTGGTCCCGGATACCAGGCAGGAACCTTCCAGAACTCAGCTTGGCCGAAGGCATTCAGCTCCAGGTCGGGTTTGAGGCGCAGCACGGCTTTGACGTTGAAGTCGTTCTGCGTTGTGCCCCCGGGGATAAAGGTTTTGGAGACCTTTGCATTGCGGTAGCCCAGCTGAATGTACTCCTTAGGATTCAGCCAGTCGGTCAGCCACGCCTGGCCTCCTTTGCCCTCGCGGCCCATCCAACTCCCCAGCAGGTTTCCTTTGTTCGTATAACCGTCCGGATATTCGAATTCGTAATAGAGGAATTGGCCCCCTTGAGACGACGCAACCGGGTCCGTTGATACCGCTTCGGCGCGCAGATCCACATGCGGGAGCCCCGGAACGTGTGACAGGTAGAGGCCGGGATTGACCGCGGCGCGACGCGGAGCAGCCAAGGGGCTCACATCATCGTGAACGATGGAGTCTGAGTACAGAGTCAGCCATTTCTCCACCCAGGGAAGCCTCCACGTAAAGTCGAAGCTCGAACTGCGGAAGCCGGGGTCGTTTCGGCTCTCTTTCTCCTCCAGGCTCACATTGCTGAAGCTGGTGAAACTGTGCCAGAACGAGCCGAAAGTGAGAGGTACATGGTCCTTTCCGGCAAAGATGACCACCCGGGAAAAGCCGAATTCCAGGTTCCTCGTCGGCTTGAAGCTGAATTTTTCGGCGTGAACCCACGGGGCGTTGGGATAACGATGCCCCTTGAGCGAGCCAAACAATCCTTCGTAGCGAACGGGTCCGAAGAGGTCGGAGAACAGCGGAATGCGCAGCGGCACCACCCGATTGATGCGCAGGGCGTAGACGGGCTCCGCATTATTGCTGAGAGCCATGCTTCCGGTCTGTGTCGGACCCCACCAGTCATCCGCCTTGCCAACCGAGAACTCGTTGTTGGCCACCGAAGCGGCAAAATTGGCATTGATCAAGCGAAAGACGTTGGTCGTCGGTACAGGCTCGGGTGCCAACAAGGGAGTGCTGTCAACCTGGGCAAAGAGCTCCTGCACGGATTCGGGATAGGCTGCACGCCCCGGTGCGTGCTGATACTCCCCCCGCACATCGAGCGAGAAGTGGTAGCCCTCGGCCCTCGCCGTGAAACCGTCAAGAGCGTTGAAGCCCTCCTGATACGGCCGTCCGTAATCATTGATGAGCGTCTGCCCAAAGTGGAAGGAGTCATTGATGGGGGGGCCCTTGATGTACATATTCCGGCTGTAGACATTCGCAACCTCGGCGCGAGGCACGGCCGATCCCGCGTTGGCTCCAAATTCCACCGCTAGGGCTCGGAAGATGCTCCAGGCCTCTTCATCCTGGGGTGCATCCTGCAGTTTAGGGTAGGTCTCCCGAAGGATTTGCAGGCAGCTGTTGCGCGTCCAGGGCCGCATGCCCAGGTACGCAGAGTCGGCATAACCCAGCGCAAACAGGCGTTCGAAGGCCGGATAGATCCAGCTGTCGAGCGGCTCATAGACCAAACCATAGTCGCTGCTTTGGTCAGGCTCAAAGCCGGAGAAGACAGGCTCGAGGGCTGCCGGCAACGTTGGCGGGGGGGCAGTTTGCTGGCATAGGCCAGGCACCCAAGGCAACGCGGTCACCGCAAAAACCAGAGCAAATCGAACCCAGGCCCTCGGCATCAATGTTTGCTGCCGGGTGCACCGGCCCCACTTCTGTGCAGATTCAAAAGCCACCTGTATGGAGCATAGCTCAGCGCGCAAAATGAGCCGGATATGTTTTTTCGAATCTCCCATCCTCCTCACATGACCCCGAGGATGGGCAGCCACCCTAACCCTGTCGCCTGCGGGAAAACTCATGGACGGATTACAGGCCGCTGGAAAAACTCTGTTTCTTGAAGAAGACGGGCTTTAGCGTCTGCGTGAGAACTCAATGACAAAACTCAGTCCCGCAGAGCCTGCCCTGAGCTTGTCGAAGGGGACGGCTGAAAGTAGCCCAGGACGTCAGTCCTGGGTAAACCTGGACCGCATGTGAATGCTGACGGATGACCATCAATGCCACCCTTGAGCCCAACCCTCGCTAAACCCCCTACGTCTCCCTGGTAGCCGACCACTCGGCGTGCCCATATTCCCCCAAAGCCACCGTCCCGTTCATGGAATCGCCGTTCACCGTGCCGCTGAACGAGTACCGAATCTCGTTTCCGCCAACCGGCATAGCGCTATGAAAACTAACCTGTGACGCGTGCACCTTCCCGGTCAGATTCCCGTTGTAAATCTCGCCCTGATGGACGCCGGTGACTCCACCCTCCTGCTGCTCCAGCAGAAAGCGTTGCCAACCTTCGCCACATAGGTATTTCATTTGCACCTTCCAGATACCAGCGACATTTGCCGGGGTGCCTTGCGGAATTTCCGGATCAGAGAACTTCGGCGGATGCGACAACGTGGCGAAAATCGCGTCCGCCACGATCTTGTCATCGCCCGGCATCATCATGTAGGGCATGACTGTAAGCGAGCTTTCCATTTGGTCGGGACGAGTGCCGCTCGATTCATCGAACTGAATGCGCGGTGTGCCGGCGTCCAGCGTCTGTGCCAGCTCAGTGCCGGTAATCTTCAGTACATTCCCATCCCACTTGATCAGTAGCCGGGGCGAATGATTCGAAAGATCCTCAGGCATTAGATATTCGGTAGTCACCGAAGGCAATGGCTTGACCTTGGCCTCGATGTTGGTCAGCCACTCCTTCCACGTGTTCCATTCGGCCTTGTGGTCGCGCTTGGTCCACATCTCGACCGCAGTGAGCATGCCCATGATCTCTTCCTTGCCCACCTTCATGGAGCGCCCGACGTTGTGGTGCGGCGCCGCCTGGAACCACGCTGCCTGAACCAGTTCCTTTTTTCCCAGCAACAGTCCGGCGCATTGCGGACCGCGCAAGCATTTGCCCCCGCTATAGCCGACCAGCGTCGCCCCAGCAGCGAGATGGATATTTGGGATGGTGAGCTCTTCCGCCGCCGCGTCCACGAAGACCGGAATGTCCTTGACCTTCGCCGCCTGGCAGATATTCGCTATGCTGAGTGGGCCGCTGGCAGCCGCGGGCGAAGACAGGATATAAATCATCGCGGTCTGCGGACCCATCTCGGCCTGCAGTTGCTCCGGCGTTTCCACTTCCACGACTTCGACGCCAAGCAAACGCGAGCCTATGTCATAAGGATTGCGCGAGTGCTTGGGGATGATCACCTGGTTCTTGAGACCACCCTTCACCAAGTAAGGCATCTTTTGCGACTTTTCCGGATCAGTCCCGGCGATGCAAGCCGCGGTTGCGCCGGCGATAGCGGCCGCACATCCCCCGGTTACGATCCCCCAGTCTGCACCGGTAATCTTTGACAGGCCGTGCACCCACTGCAGCCATGAGCTCATCCATCTGGACGTAGTGGCGCCCGGCCTCTTCCATCGCCTGCTTCACTTCGGGTAAAGAGAGTGAGCCGCTGATGATGGTGTAAGTGCCCTTGGCGTTGATCAGCGGGCGCACCCCAATCTCCTCGAAGAGATTCGGCCCGACGGGCACAGACACAGGAGCCGTCGCAGCCTGACCCGCCGTTGGCAAAAGGGAAGTGGCCGCTCCAGCCATCAACGAGCGCTGCACAAACCTGCGCCGACTTAAGATTGACCGTGGATTGATTTTCCATTGCTATTTTCTTTTGACCTCTCAGCACAATGAAATGAAAGCAGTGCACTCATCTAGGACATATGACCTAGTCCTTAGGGCAGATTCTAGACAGAGTGTCCGCCATGCTCGCATCGCGAGTCAAACCCGGTATCTCCAGCAAGATACAGCTCTGCCGTAGGCCGAGAATTCTTGACACCACGCAGGATCACCGGTACCCTCTTTTATCATCGTTTAGTTTTCTTTACCATCGTTTGGTTTCGAGTACCCTGTTCGACTGATTCCTTATTTGAGAGAGGTCATTCCTGTGAATCGATTCCTGAGATTAGTGTCTCTTGTTGGCGTACCCGTAGGTGTACTCCTGGGAACGCTTGCGGCGTGGGCAGCCATAACCGGTTCGATCTCCGGAGTGGTCACCGACCCCAGCGGCGCAGTAGTACCGGGCGTGACTGTCGTCGCCACCAGCATCTCCACCAATGTGCAGAGCACAGCCGTCACCGACTCCAAGGGCTTTTATAGATTTGCCACTCTCAATGTTGGTACCTATAACGTCACCGCCAACCAACAAGGCTTCCGAGATTATGCGCAGACCGGGGTAAAGATCGACGCGAATTCCGATGTCCGCATCGACATCACGATGCAACTCGGGACCGTTACCAATACGGTGAACGTCAAGAGCGACGCGCTGCAGGTGGAAACGCAGAGCACGCAGAATGGCGTCGTCATCCCGGACACCAAGATCACTTCCGTGCCGCTCAACGGACGTTCCTACATCGACCTCTTGAAGTTGCAACCAGGCGTCTCGCCTTATTCCCATAGCACGGACAGCGCCACATCGGGTGTCGGCGCGACGCAGGTTTCGGGTGACCTGGACAACGGCCAACAATCCGTCAACGGCGGCCGCACCGGATCGAACGCATTCATGGTGAATGGGGCAAATGCAGAAGAGGGCGTGCACAACGGCGCCGCCATGATCCCCAATCTCGACTCCATCGCGCAGTTCCGTATCATCACCAACAACTTTGACGCGGAGTATGGAAACTACAGCGGTGGCCAGATCAATGTAGTCACCAAGTCAGGAACCAATCAGTATCACGGGACGGTCTTCGACTTCCTGCGCAACACGGATCTCGATGCCAGAAATTACTACTCCCCGACGCGTGGCGTTTACATCCAAAATCAATTCGGCGGAACGGCTGGCGGCCCGATCCGCAAGAACAAAATTTTCTGGTTTGCCGACTACCAGGGAACACGCCAGATTCTGGGAGCAACCCAGAGCTATCCCGTGCCTTCCGATTCAGACCGCACAGGTGACCTTTCCGACCAGGCGGGTTCGCTCACCGGCACCGTCGTCGGCGCTGGCTGGGCCAACACTCTTTCTCAGACGTTGGGATATCCCGTAGCGCAGGGCGAAAATTATTACACTCCGGGCTGCACCGACCCTGGAACCTGCGTCTTTCCCAATGCGGTCATTCCCCAGGGCGCGTGGTCGCCGGTTGCGACGAACACGCTGAAGTACGTGCCTGCGGCCAACGGGGTGGCTAACGGTACCCCGAACTACGCCACCTCCGCCTTTAACGAGACGTTGACCGACGATAAGGGGAGTGGCCGGATAGACGTTCCTACACGATTCGGCGCAGTCTTTGGCTATTACTTCTTCGACAGATTTCATACGTTAAACCCGTATAGTCAAGTTACCGTACCCGGCTTTGCCGCGACCAATAAAGGTCAAACCCAAATGATCAATCTAGGGTTGACTACCACCTTTAACTCGTCGACGGTCAACGATCTTCGTCTCGCCTATCTGCGCGACGTAAACCAGACGGGCCAACCCACCGCGGGACAAGGTTTGGGCGTCACCCTTGCCTCGCAGGGGTTTGTTACTCCGTGGAGCCCCGAGGGCGGTATCTCTCCCATCCAACCTTCGTACGAGGGTGTTACGAATCTGATGTTCAACAACTTCAGCCTTGGAGTCCCGCCAGATGCATTGAGGCAATACAACAACACCTTTCAGATCATCGACAACGTCACCAAAATTTTCGGAACGCACACTCTGCAGTTTGGCGCCAACCTCCACTACAACCAGATCAACGAGCGGAACTACGACTGCTATGACGCGTGCTTTGGGTTCAACGGGTCAGAGACCGGCTTGGACTTTGCCGATTTCCTGATCGGGGCGCCTGACAGCTTTGTGCAGGCCAGCCAACAGCTTCTCGACTCGCGCAGCAAATACTACGGATTCTATTGTCAGGATAGCTGGCGTGCATCCCGCAATCTCACCCTGAACTACGGCCTGCGTTGGGAAGTCGCTACTCCCTGGTACGACACCCAGAATAAGCTCGAGACGGTCGTTCTTGGTGAGCAGTCACTCGCTTTCCCCGGTGCTCCCCAGGGCCTGGTGGTGCCTGGAGATCCCGGCATTCCTCGCACCCTCGGACCAACCAAGTACACTAACTTCGGTCCCAGGATCGGATTCGCCTATGCGCCAGATGTGAGCGACGGATTTCTCGGTAAAATCCTGGGCGGAGCCGGAAAAACAAGCATACGTGCCGGTTACGGTATCTTTTATAGCTCTATTGAGGACGCCACTGGATTCGTCGAGGTAGGCGATGCTCCTTATGGAAACTACTATTCTGTCTCATCGACTGAGCTGGCCACCCCGTTCGTCGATCGGCCGTCGGGAATTTCGGCGGGACAGAAGTTCCCCTTCGTCTTTCCCCCAACCAACGTGTCTCCTAAAAATCCCGATACCACCTTCAATTGGGCGGCAGCAACACCCATCGGCGGATCAGACTATTACTACTATAAAAACAAGATGCCCTATGTTCAGGAATGGGAGCTCTCTCTCCAGCGGCAATTGGGAACCGCAACCGTGCTCAGCGTGAACTACGTCGGCACGGTCGGGAGGCAGCTGCTGACGTTTGAGGAATCGAATCCCGGCAACCAGGCCCTCTGCCTCCAATTGAGTAACCCCGCCAATGTGGCGCCCGGTACGACAACTTGCGGCCCCTACGGCGAAGACACGGCCTACACCACCGCCAGCGGCGCGACCGTGAACGGAACCAGGCCCTTCGGGCTCAACTTCAACAGCAATCCGTACATGAAAACTGCGGTCAGCTCCAGCTTCAACTCGCTGCAGGTTAGCCTGGAGCACACCGAAAAATACCTCAACTTCCTGATTGGTTACACCTTCGAGAAGTCGCTGGACAATGGTTCGGATTCCTTTGACGCGACCAACCCGTTGGATCCGGGCCAAACCCGCGCATTATCGAGCTTTGACGTCCCCCACAACCTGGTCGCCAGCTACACCGTGCAGTTGCCCTTCGATCACTTTATCGGCGGAGGAGATCTTGCGAAGCGGTTCACCGCCGGCTGGGAGCTTTCCGGCGTATCAACCTTTGCCAAGGGAGAGCCGGTCCAGTTATCGGAGAACGACGATAATTCACTGCTTGGCGCCTTTAATGCAAACGTAGATGTGCCCAGCTATGCGAACAACGGCAGCACTCTTTATGTAAATAAAAACCCGCGCAAGGGGCTGGCATATTTCAACCCGAACTTCTTCACGCCCGAACCAGTCGGGCAAGTAGGAAATGCGATGCGGCGATACTTCTCCGGTCCTGGCATCGACAATTATGATATGGCTCTGTTAAAGAGCACCACCATCACCGAGAGCACCAAACTGCAATTCCGGGCAGAAGCCTTCAACGTCTTCAACCATGCCCAGTTTGCGAATCCGAATGGGACGGTCAACAACACTGGCCAGGGTGGTTTCGGTTATGTAACTAGTACTGGTGGCAACAATCCTCGTATCATGCAAGTCGCATTGAAGTTCCTGTTCTAACGTGAGAAGAGGATCTTTGGCGAAGATGGTTTGGGGGCGTGGCATCTTCGTCCGGGCCGCGATTCTTGCGCTGCTGTCGACGGTCGCGCTGCATGCGCAGCAGCTCGGCGCCACCATCTTCGCCGCCAACTGCGCCGGTTGTCACGGCGCCGATGGTCGCGGTGGAGAGCACGCACCCAACATCGCCACCGCCCCAGAAGTACAACACCTCCTAGACCGCGAGCTGGCCGGAATCATCCGCTACGGAATTTCCGGCGCAGGCATGCCCGCCTTCTCCACGCTCAAGTCCCAGGAAGTATCGGATGTTGTCAGCTACTTGAGGGTTCTGCAAGGCAGAGGAGATATTGTCAAGCTTCCCGGCGATCCGAATCAAGGGAAAGCGCTCTTCTTCGGCAAAGCACAATGCTCTGACTGTCACATGGTCAACGGCAAAGGCGGATTTATTGGCAGCGACCTGTCTTTTTACGGGGCGGACGCTAAAGCAGATCAAATACGTGCCATCATCCTAGACCCCGATAAGAACCTGCCCGCCGACAAGAAAGCCACCACCGTGGTGACACTTGGCGGCCAAAAAATTACTGGAATGCTCAAGGTCAAAGACAACTTTTCGGTCTCCATCCAGACGCCCGATGGAGCGTTTCACTATCTCCCTAACTCGCAGCTCGCCCAAGTCGACCTCTACTCTCATTCCCTCATGCCCGCCGGATCGTCCCTAAGTGGCAAGGAAGTCGATGACCTGGTCAGCTACCTGCTCCAAGCCGGGGATGAAAGCAGCAAGCGCTCTTCTACGCACTCCACAAAATCTGACGATGACGACGACAATTAAAAACCTGCCGCGCACAATCTCGATCGTTTCTCTCGCCTTCGCAGCGATAGTCTCGCTCAGAGCCGACAGCCGTACCTTTTCTCTTGAGGCCGTCGAGCCGGGCTTCTGGCATCTATTCGACCACCATGCACAACTGACCAAAGTAGCCACTGGCTTCGGCTTTACCGAGGGGCCAATCTGGGACCCATCCGGCTATCTGTGGGTGAGCGACGAGACTCTCAATAAGATCTTCAAAGTAAATACCGTCACCGGCCAGAAGCCAGGAGATCATCTCTCTCGGAGATCCCGACGGCAACACCTATGATCGGCAACACCGGCTGTTGGATTGCGCCAGCGTTCTGCGCGCCATTATTCGTCTCTCGCCCGATGGAAAGAGCTACACGACCATCGTGGATCGATACCAGGGGAAGCGCCTCAACAGCCCCAACGACGTGGTGCTGGGCCCGGATGGAGCTATCTACTTTACCGATCCGACCTCGGACCTGCCCAAAGATCAAAAACAGGAAATCCCCTTCAAGGGTGTCTACCGCATTGCCCCCGATGGTCAGCTTCAACTGCTTACCAAAGATATTGAGGATCCCAACGGGCTCGCCTTTTCCCCCGACGGCACAAAGTTTTATGTAGACGACTCAACCCAACGCAACATCCACGTTTACGATTTCAGCGCCGGCCGTCTGAGCAACGGACGCATCTTCGGCGTCGAACCGGGCGGCAAACACGACGGCGTGCCCGATGGCATGAAGGTCGATCGCCAGGGAAACTTATATGTGGTTGGCCCCAGGGGCATATGGGTTTGGGATCCAGGCGGCCATCATCTGGGAACGATCGTGGTGCCGGAGCAGCCTGCCAACCTTGCCTGGGGAGACTCCAATTACTCCACGCTCTACATCACTGCCACTACTTCTGTGTATAAGATCTCAACCCGTGCCCATGGATTTATCCCCTACTTGTGAGCCTGCGAAATGATGCATCGATTTTCCCGCGTCTCCGTGTATCTCCTGTTTCTGACGGCATCTCTCTCTGCCCAGAGCTTTAACGTCGTCCAACCGCCGGGCTATGCAGCCGGCGATGAGGTCTCCAGTCCTGCTCTTCTGGCCAACGGCACGCTCTACCTATCCGGCCAGGGAGGTGGGTCCACAAAAGACTTTGCCGGGCAGATGAGCGAGGCCATGGGCCACGTACAGAGCGTGCTGCACGGTGCAGGGATGGATTTTGGCAATGTCGTTTGGCTGAACATCTATCTCACGGATGCGCACGACCTGGCTGCCATGGATGATGTCTATTGGAAAATGATCGGATCAAGCCCTCCCGCGCGAACCGTGTTGACGGTTGCCGCACTGGCGCATGAACAGAAGGTGGAAATCAACTGTATTGCCGTCGCCGATGCCGGTCAACGGAAGGCAATCTGGCCTGCCGGATGGCCCCGCGGGCCACACGTGGACCCTCCCGCGATCCTGGCTGGTGAAATCCTCTATCTATCGGCGCAAGGCGGAGAGGATCCGCTGACCGGAAAATTGAAATCCGATTTTTCCGCCGAAACCAGGCAGGCTCTAGACAATGTGAGCGCCGTCCTGAACGCTGCCCATATGAGCATGAAGAATGTCCTATGGGTCAATCCCTACATGAGCGTCAGTGGCCAGTATGACGTAATGGGTAAGGTCTACAAGACCTACTTTGAATTCGGCAATACGCCCGGGCGCGGGACCATTCAGGTGGTCGGCCTACCCAAAGGAGAACACATGGTCTTCAGCTGCATCGCCGGCGCGGATCTAACCAAACGCAAAGCCGTGCGTCCACGCAATATGCCTCCCAGCCCCACCGCGAGCCCCGGAATCCTCTATGGCGACACACTGTACTTGTCCGCCAAGGATGGATTTATTCCCGGTCAGGGCATGGTTACGCCTCTCTTCGATTTGCAACTTCGCCAGTCCATGCGCAACCTCCTCGATGGTCTGGAAGAGGTCGACATGGATTTCTCCAATGTCGTCTTCAGCACCGTTTACCTACGCGAGATGAAGGATGATAAGCAGATGAACGATCTCTACGGTAAATTCTTCAAGCCTCCCTACCCCGCCAGAACGACGCTCCAGCAGAATTTCGAAACCGGCGAAGAGGCTGCTGAGCAAATCTCCTTTATCGCGGTAAAAAAATGAAACGAAGAGCATTCGTGAAATGGGCTGCCGCTTTTCCCCTGCTCGCACAAGTTGGCCTGCAGGAGGCATTGGGGACCGGGTGGGCAGAAGTTGCCCGCAACTCGACCGACAATATTTACACTCGCCTTGGCGTGAAGCCACTGATCAATGGGCGCGGTACCTGGACCTATCTCAGCGCCAGCCTCGAATTGCCCGAGGTGAGAGCTGCGCAAGTCGAGGCCTCCCAGCACTTTGTAAATATATTCGACCTGCAGCGCGCAGTGGGCCGGCGTCTTGCGGAACTCACCGGCGCGGAGTCCGGCATGATCACCTCCGGCGCAGCCGGCGCCATGGCAGTCGCTACCGCAGGATGCATTGCTGGAACCGATCCGGACAAAATCTGGCAATTGCCCAATACCGATGGGCTGAAAAACGAAGTGGTCATGGTCGGTGGGCGCAGCGTCTTTGACAGCGCCATCCGCCTGGCTGGGGGCAAACTCGTCCTTGCCGAATCTGCAGAGCAGATGTCCAACGCTATCACGCCTAATACCGTGATGATCTACACCTCCTCGTCGCCCGAGCAGTTGGCGAAGGAGATCGCGATTGCCAAAGCTCATCATGTGCCCATCTTCATGGATGCCGCCGACGGCATTCCTCCAGTAGACAAGCTTCAGCTATTCGCGAAGATGGGCTGTGACCTCTACACCTTCAGTGGAGGCAAAGGCTTGTGCGGGCCGCAATCGAGCGGCCTGCTTCTCGGCCGCAAGGATCTCATCGAGGCTGCCCTGGCCAACTGCAATCCATGGGAGGGCGCTGTGTGTCGCCCCATGAAGGTCGGCAAAGAAGAGATCATGGGATGCCTGGCGGCGGTCGAGACGTGGTTGAAGATGGATGTGCCCAAACTCAACAAGGAATGGGGAGTGCGGGTGCAACGCATTGCGACTCTGGTCGGAACCGTTCCTGGAGTTGAAACCAAGCTCTACACCCCTGAAGAAAACCAATGCCCGACCCTCAGCATTTCCTGGGATCAGAAAGCCTGGCGCTACAGCACGGCCGACTGCGCAAAACAATTGCTCGAGGGTACTCCAAGCATCGCCGTCCTGACCGAAGACAATCCAAGCGACGTCCTATCCCAGAAGCCAGGCTCTGCGAAAGCTCCGAGGAAAGACGATAAGCTGCAGATTGTTTCCATGACGCTGAGACCAGGCGAAGAAATTATCGTGGGCAAGCGGCTGAAGGAATTGCTCACGCAAGCCCGGCGCCAGGTGGTTTAACGATGAGACATTCTGCGATTCCCTGCCTGCTGGCCATCGCAATGGCAGCCTCTACGGCAAGCGCCGCGCCTTCTCCATGCCAGGTTCATCCAACTGTCTACGAAGGTTGGCAGGCACAGCAGGTTTCGAATGACTGGGTGCAACTGACCTTTATTCCGCAGGTGGGCGGCAGGCTCATACAAGTTGCTTTCAACGGGCACCCTTATCTATTCGTGAACCCCGTCTACAAAGGGAGATATATCTCTCCTGCGGAAGCTGCGGGCCGCTGGATTAACTATGGCGGTGACAAAATCTGGCCTCTGCCGGAAGGGGATGACGACGAGCAGCACTGGCAGGGAGCTTCCACTCCCCTGGATGACGGCGCCTACGCCTTCTCTGTTCTTGCTCAGGGCGCGCGATGCACCGTACGCCTCGAAGGTCCTCCCGATCCACCCACAGGCCTGCAGTACACGCGCGAGATCAGCATTAGCAGCGACTCCCCAGAGATATCCTTCCACGCGATTACTAAGAACTTCACCGGTCACTCGATCAGCTGGTCCGTGCAATCAGTCTCCCAGTACAACCTCTCTGATCCCACCGATCCCCAAAAATACAACCACGATTTCTGGGCCATCACTCCGCTCAACCCGGCTTCCAGCTATCTGCTTGGCTACCACGCGAGGGACGGGCTGGCGAACGATCCGGCGTACGGTGTCAAGGACGGCATCTTCCGGCTGAACTGGAAGTATCTGGAAAGCGAAGTATGGCTTGATTCCACTGCCGGATGGGTCGCAATCATCGACGGCGCAACCCAATATGCCATGGTAGAAAAAACGAAACACATTGCCGGAGGGGATTACCCCAGCAAAGCGACCACCATCTTCTATAAGAACGGGCCAACAGTGGAATTGAACAAGCAAGGGATGCCCTACCTGACGTCCACAGATATTGAGAAGACGCCGTACTACATGGAAGCAGAGCTGAACAGCCCAATGGTAGTCCTGGGGCCTGGCGAGACCTACGCCTTCGATACAAACTGGCTACCCTCCCGCCTCACCCACGACTTCACCACCGTGACCGATGCGGGTATGGTAGGGAAGCCGCTGGTCGCTCGGCGTATCGCCGGCAAGATTGACCTCACTGGCACCTTTGGTGTGTTTTTCCCTGGGGAGCTCAAGGCATATCTCTACGATCGGGGCGGACTGGAGCAGGCTGAAGTTTCCCTAGAGGCTGTTCGCCCCCAGGATCTGATCGCACTGCACCAGGCGATTGCCGGCGGACAAGAACATAGCCCGGGTTTCTATTCACCTCATCGATAGCAATGGTGCTGATCGCGGAGCACTGGGAGAGGTATTCGTTACCATCGACGATGAGGGACGCTGATCGCATGAAGCTTCGCCGGGTGTGGGTGTTGGTTATTTGTGCGTGTGCCTTGGCTGCCAATCTTTCCGCGCAGCAGATTACCGACACCATCAAAGACGACTGGCCCACTTACAACGGAGACTACACCGGCCGCCGCTTCAGCAGCCTTACTCAGATCACTCCACAAAATGCCGCACACCTTCAGGCGCAATGGGTCTTTCACACCAAAACTCCGGGGTCCTGGAAGCGACGCCGGTGGTTGTGAATGGCATCATGTACTTCACCGGCTCGAACGATGCCTTCGCGCTCAATGCGCAAACCGGAGAAGTGCTGTGGCACTATGCTCGATCGGTTTCGCGGGGCCTCATCGATGATGCCTCCGGTCATATCAATCGCGGTGTAGCCATCTCAGGCACTCGCCTGTACATGGAAACAGACAATGCTCACCTGCTCTGTCTCGATTCCCGCTCAGGCAACTTGATTTGGGACATTGCTTACGCCGACTGGAATAAGAACTATGGGGCCACCGGTGCTCCGCTGATCCTCAAAGACAAAGTACTGGTAGCGACTTCTGGGGGAGACGACGGCGTGCGCGGCTTTCTAGCCGCCTACGATGCCACCACCGGAAAACTAGTGTGGCGCCTGTGGACGATTCCAGGCCCCGGAGAATTCGGCTCTTCCAGCTGGCCGGGCGATACCTATCTTCACGGCGGCGGCACAGCATGGATGCCCGGCACCTATGATCAGGAATTGAACACGCTCTACTGGGGCACCGGCAATGCTTCGCCGGATTACGATGGAAGCGTTCGTCCCGGCGATGATCTCTACACCGCCAGCCTCCTGGCGATTGATCCGGACACGGGCAAGCTGAAGTGGTACTTCCAATTCACTCCCCATGACCTCTATGACTACGACGGTGTGGAGACGCCTGTCCTGGTAGACACGCAATACGATGGGCAACCGAGAAAGCTGATTGTCGAGGCCAATCGTAACGGTTACGTTTACGTGCTTGATCGTACCAATGGAAAATTTCTATCGGCCACCCAATTCGCTAAGACTCTGAATTGGGCAAAGGGAATCGATGCCAACGGCCGTCCCATCCCCAGTGACTTGCTGCCGGCTGCGGAGGGAACGCTCATCTGTCCGGGCGTGGAAGGGGCAACCAACTGGTATTCGCCCTCGTACAGTGAAACCACGCGTCTCTTCTACTTTATGACTCTTGAGAGTTGCTCAGTCTATTTTCGCAAGCCGTCGTCATTCGAAGAAGGCAAGGAGTATTACTCCACCGGGACCAAGCGCAATCCGGGTGAGAGGAGCACGCAAGTGCTTCTTTCCTTCGACCCGCGCACCAAGGAATTTGTATGGCGCTATCCGCAGTCTGGTGATGCTCATGGCTACGGTGGTGTCATGACGACGGCGGCCGGCCTGGTATTTTTCGCCGACAATCAAGGCTTCTTTGAAGCTGCCGATGCGAAGACAGGAAAATCCTTATGGCACTTCAACACCGGGCAAAGCCTGCACGCCTCCCCGATGAGCTACGCGGTGAGCGGCAAGCAATACGTAGCCATCGCGTCCGGCAGCGACCTATTCAGTTTCGCGTTGCCGCAGTAGCAGCCCCTACACCAGCACCAAATCAATCTTCTTGGCATCCGGCTCCAACGGCTTAACCCGGAAGCTGCGAATCTGCCCCACGTTAAAACCCTCCGGCTTAGCGGCGCTGCTGCTGGGGCCGCCCGTCCAGCGCGCCTTCAACATCGAGCTCAGCGAAGACAGATCCACCCGGCCCTCCCCGGTTGACGCTTCTGCCACAGAGGCTTCAGCGCCGGTCGGGCATGTACCCTCAATGCCTTCGCCCAGTTCCACCCTGGCCAGTCCTTGTGCAATCTCAATGATGCGGCCGGTAACCACGCTACCCGGCGGGTGTTCGGCAAGATATTCGTCCACACTCACCGTCACCCGTTGCTTCATGCTGAGCCGCAGCTGCCGCTTCGCCTTGTCCACTTCGAGCACTTGGGCCTTGACGACTTGACCTAAGCGAAGCACGTCCTGCGGGTGATGAATACGTTTCTCGGCGCTGATCTCGCTCACGTGGATCATGCCTTCCACTCCATCCGCAAGCTGCACGAACGCGCCAAATTTGGTGAAGCTGGTAACCGGTCCTTCGATGGTCGAGCCCGCCGGAAACTTTTGCTCGATCTCCGCCCAGGGGTCGCCCAACGTCTGCTTGAGGCCCAGGGACAAGCGGCGTTCGCCCATATTCACGCCCAGCACCACCGCTTCCACGGTGTCCCCCGTCTTGAGCACGTCGCTCGGCTTCCTCACCTTTTTCGCCCAGGACATCTCTGACAAGTGGATCAAACCCTCAACGCCGGCCTCTATTTCAACGAAAGCCCCAAAGTCCATGACGCGCGTCACGGTGCCGTGTACGCGATCCCCGGCCTTCAGTTTTGCCGCGACTCCATCCCATGGATGGGGTAGAAGCTGCTTCATGCCTATGCCAATGCGCTGTTTCGCGGAATCAATCTTGAGCACTTTGGCTTCGATCTGCTGCCCCACCGAGAGCACGTCTTCAGGATTGTTCACCCGGCTCCAGGAGATATCTCCGACGTGGAGCAACGCGTCCACGCCGCCAATATCGACAAACGCGCCATAGCCGGTAAGGCTGCGCACCTCGCCATGCACCGTCTCGCCTTCTTTGATCTCGGAGTACCGCCGCTCCTTAGTGGAGCGGTCCTCTTCTTCCGTGACCGCGCGGCGGTCGACCACCACGTCTTCATCGCTCACGTCCAGCTTGATGATGCGGCAGCGGATCTGCTGTCCGACAAGGCGCTCCAGGTCAGCTGCATCGCGCGCTCCGCTACGCGACGCAGGCATGAATGCCCGCACGCCCACATCCACGCTAACTCCGCCTTTGACCACGCCAGTCACCGTCCCGGCGATGATCGTCTTGGCGGCGAAGGCCTGTTCCAGCGCAGACCAGTCCCTGGGCTGTTCCACCTTAAAGCGTGAAAGCTCGTAGTAGCCCTCGAGATTGCGCCCTTTGACCGATACCAGCAACTGGTCGCCTGGTTTTACCGCTTCGTTCCCGCTTTGAAATATGGCCAGAGGCAGCACGCCTTCGGTCTTATAGCCGATGTCCACGAAGACCGAATCCGCGGACACCGCGACGACCGTTCCTTCGATCTGTCTACTGCCGCCTTCGCCTTTGCGTGCATGGCTCTGTTCGTACTCCGAAAAAATCGCGCCGAAGGACTCGCCGCTTTCCGGAGCAGCTTCTGATTCCGAATTGTCGGGGTGCGGACTAGGCATGGGGACCCAAATTTACGATCAGTGGATTCCGCTCAGGATACCACCTCCAAATGGAAGGGACGGGTGTCCCAGGTTCGCCTACCTGCCCCGGCTTGCCGTGGGAGCGTACCTGGGCTGAAAAAGACGGGCGAAGCCCACCAAGAGTTTTCACCGCACCGGCAACAAATGCTGGGTGCCCCATTCAAGCTGTTCCATTCCGCTGCTCCCGGCGCGCCGTTTCCCGTCCGCCACCCCCGACTAAGTTAAGAAACCGCAGACGGGAACTGGTCCGCTCTCGTTCCCTCACCAAGGACGGGTGCCCCACATCTCGCTCGTTTTTCGCGAGAACCCGGATTTCCTGTACGCGGCACTAGCGAGGCCACGAGTGCGGCTTTCATTAAGGAAAGCCGCATGGAGGTCGCCAACGCCACCCAACTCCTCAGGAAATCCGGGGATGTGGGATGCCACTGCTCTTTCCCTCTGACTCTCAATTTCACCCGATGCGCGTACGTAGAGGATCTTTCTCGTCCAAGCGACTACCGCAGCGACCTACCCCGCCACCTCATCCTCTTCGCGCTCGCGGGGCACAATCATAAGGTGCCTGAGCGCAGTCCCGCGGAGCAGGCTGATATTCTGCGGCTTCCCGGCGCGCTCCGTCGTTAACAGCCGATGCAGATCATCGATGCCGCCCACTGGCTGCGCCGCAAATCCAACAATCACGTCCCCCTCCTCGAGGCCCGCAATCGAAGCCGCACCATTCGCCGCCACCGCAGTTGCCATCACGCCTGAAGCCAGAGGCAGCTTGTACTCGTACGCCAGGCGTCGCGGGATCGGCACATTCTGTGCCGCAATCCCAATCGAACTGCGGCGCACCCGGCCATGCTGCAAAATCTGCGCTACGACGTACTTGGCCGTATCGATGCCGACAGCAAAGGAAAGACCCTGCGCCCCCTGGATGGTTGCAGTGTTCACACCGATAACGAAGCCCGCGGAGTCCAGCAGCGGTCCTCCCGAATTGCCCGGATTAAGCGGCGCATCCGTCTGGATAATCTCTTCCATCGTGCGCCCGGAGGCTGACCGCATACTGCGCCCCAGTGCGCTCACCACCCCCGCCGTCACCGAGAACTGAAAGCCGAACGGATTGCCCACAGCGATCGCGATCTGACCGATGCGCAACTTCTTCGAGACACCCAGCGGGGCAGGGGAGAACACAGCGTGCTCGGTTCTAAGCACCGCGATATCCGTATCCCGATCCTCTCCAATAAGAACCGCGCCACTGCGAGCGCCGTCCGTAAAGGTCAGCAAAATCCTTGCCGCATGGTGAACCACATGGCTGTTGGTCAGGATCAAGCCATCGGGGGTGAAGACGAAACCGGAGCCCGACCCCTCGTGGCCCGGCCGAGCGCCCTTTCGCGCGCTCTGAACGTCAATCTTCACCAATGACCCGCTCACCCGCTCGACCGCTTGCGTCACCGCGCGAGAGTAGTTATCCAGCAGATCCGAATCGTCGAGCCTGCCTGACCCCACACCGGCATCGCCAGAAAGTACAGTTTCGTGTTCCATTTCCTTCCCCCTAAGCGGTTCACGATAGGTGTAACCGGTGAGAATGCTTTCCACGGGGCTTTTCACCAGGAAAAGCCCCTCCTCGCTAAGCCCGGATCGGGCATAGTAATCGTGAGACCGCTTTTAAGCGGTTCACGATAGGTGTAACCGGTGAGAATGCTTTCCACGGGGCTTTTCACCAGGAAAAGCCCCTCCTCGCTAAGCCCGGATCCGGCACAGTAATCGTGAGACCGCTTTCAAATTGCAACCAGGCCACGCGTTACGCCAATTGTCACTGCTTCTGTCCGCGTACGAGCGCCGAGTTTAGCCATAACCGAGCTCACGTGAAATTTCGCCGTATGCTCTGAAATGTTGAGCACAGCAGCCAGCTGTTTGTTCCTGTAGCCGCGCGCCATCAATCGCAAAACCTCCACCTCTCTGGCCGTTAGATGTTCGCTGCCGGGAATCGATTCTTCCGGGCCCGAAGGCGAGCGCGGAACGGTCACAGCAAAACCCGCCACCGTGGCTGAGATGGCGGCGACCAATTGCGCTGTGGTGACCTCCATCGGAAGCACGGAATAAATCTTCATACGCGCAGCACTGCGCACCATAGCCGCCCCCGGCGCGGCCGCGAGCAGCACCGTCGGCGTCTCGGCAAAAACCTCCTCCAGCGCGCGGCGATGCCGCACGCTGGACAGGAAAGCCTCGCCGGCTGCAATCAAGATCGCGTCCGGGCTTTCACTCTGTGCGCGAAATAGCAGAGTCGACGGAAGCGCGACTGGCAGCATCTCTAACTCCGGAGCGGAGCGAAGTGCCGCGAAACGCCCAGCGTGAATCATCGAATCCACGCTGGGCAACACTACCACTCGTTCGTGTGTGTGATCTTCAGTCACGATCCGCAAGAATTACCGTCAGATCTATTCTTACGCCTCCGCGGATGACTACCACCGCAACTGGGCTTCCGACCTTCAAGCCCGCGAGTCGATGCTGAACATCGTGCACATTATGAACCAGCTGGCCGTCGACCGAAAGCACCAGGTCACCCACCAGCATCCCCGCTGCAGCAGCAGGCGCATTGGCTTCCACGTGCAGCACCAGCAAAGCCTCGTCGACGCCTGCGGCGAAGTGCGTGCGCAGGGCCTCGGGCACAGGAACGGCTTGCATCGCAGCGCCAAGAAACGGGCGCGGCACATGGCCCCGTTCCAGAATTGCATCCACCACTCGATCGATCGTTGTCGCTGGTATGGTGATGACTGCGCTTCGTGCCAGCGCCGAGCTATTGATGCCCAACACGCGACGGCCTTCGTTCACCAGCGCGCTGCCCGATTGGCCTACGTACAGCTGCAGGTCCGCGCGGATAAGCCGATCCATCTGCCCACCGCGCCAGGTACGCCAACCGCTGCCCAGGCGCGCAACGATTCCAGCGCTGGCCGAAATGTCGCCTAGAGCAGAACGGCCCACGGCCAGCACCACCTCGCCTACGCGCGTTGGCTGGGAACCAATGGCCTCGACAGGCTTGCCTATGCTAGTGTCAACGCGAAGTACCGCAAGGTCGGTTCCCGCATCTGCGCCCGCAAGCGTGGCCGGGAATGGATCACCGTGGTGAGCAGCCTGCAGCGAGTCGCTACGGCGCAATCCCTGACGCACCGTCACGATCACTCCAGGCCGCCACACCACCCCGCTCGCAGTGGAGCGGCCGCCACCATGCACCGTCACGATGCTGTCCTGAACGGCTTCAATTGTTTCGGCTATTGACTTGGAGAGCCCGCTCCAAACCCCTGAATTCTGCACTGCTGTTTCCATGATCTTCTCCATTAAGGACAAAATCATGGTGGCACTTCAGGAGAGTGAGCACATCGCCCAGATGACTAGGTTTGAGCAGTTTCGCAATTGGTGTAGAGCGACGCAACGGGCCTTTTCGTGGTTTTCTCCCAAGGAAAACCACTCCTCGCGATCTTTATCAGGCCACAGTAATTGCGAAACTGCATTTAGTCTCTCTGATGGAAGACCGCGTTGTTGATGTCCGGCCAAACTTCCTTGAACGCGAACGTACAGCCATCGATAGCAAGATTCGTGATCCATCGCTGGTAGGTTTTGGTAAGCGTACGTTCCTGGCTCGGATAGTAGAAATTAGCCACGCCCGAGAATGCACCGGCGCCCAAAACTTCGCTGAAATTAAAGGTCTCGTGGCCGTCATCGGTACGCGTGATCACAATGCGCGTGAATGCGTAGCCCAGCCGCTTGGCAAAATCTCCCCGGCCTAAGGTGTAATACCTTGTGTCTTGATGCAACGCTGTGGGGACGATGAACTCGACCCAGGTGTTCTCGTTGATGGCGTCGGCCAGAGTGTGCCAGTAATATCTGCCATAACCTTTAGCTCCCTGGCGAAATTCGGGATAAGAGTTGTCCGCCTGCGCAACTCCAGCCTGACCGGCTACGAAAATAAACGAAGAATAATCAAAGCTGTCCAGCATCGCAGTCTTGAACTTTTCCTTCACCGGCTGCGGCGGGAGATGTTCATCCGCGCTCACCGCGCGGAAGTTGGGGATGACAAAAAGAATGCGCTTGGTTTGTCTTCCCTCGGCGAGTGGATCGACGGCGGCGCCATTTGTGGAGCCCGATGGGGGTGGTTCGCCCGAAGCTGTCTGCACTTGTTGTTGAATGCCGGCGCCTGGATCATCGGGGAGAGCCGCATCTGCAATCTCATTATCAAAAGATAATGCCGTTAGATAGGCGGCGGCCCCATGTTGGTTCGGCGCCTGTACCTCAAGGGTCACGCCCTCGGGGGGAAGTTCTTCCGCTCTTGCTTTCGCTCCCGGAGCACACATGCCTCCCAGCAAAAGTCCAAAAGCAAGAATAGATAGTGTCTTGGAGAACCTCATACGAGCCCTTTGATTCCGGTGGTGTGCGAGTGGCTGTAAACCACTCGTATGTGTAAGATCTCTCGCGGCAGTAACAGAGCGATATCCCTCGCTCGTTGGATTTATCTTCGGTGGTTCTGCTGTGTCCTTACCGGTTCTTTTATTTCACGCCATGGAATCTTCGGCTGTTCACCCGCCGTTGCCCGGTGCTGTGCGATTGCGCTCACACACGATCACGTTTCTCATAGACGACGGTCTCATATTTTGACGCGGGAATCGAATCAGAAGTGTGCAGGAGGCGGAAATAAAGTTCCTTTGAAGGGACTGTTGGCCTACAACCTTTAGGGGAGGAGGTACTTTTTCAGCGCCGCCAAACCCTCTTCAATAGCCTTTGGATCGATGGCATAGCCAAAGCGGACATGGCCCTCGCCTTGCCCTCCGAAGACTACGCCAGGAACGGTGGCCACGTGTGCTTTGCTGAGCAGCATCCTGGCTGCGATGCGGCTGTCTTTGTTGATCTTCGTCACCCGCGGAAAAGCGTAGAAAGCCCCTTGCGGCAGCTCGCAAGGCAGCCCTACTTCGTTCAATCCGTTCACCAGCAGATCGCGTCGTTGGCGGTACTCCTCGCGCCGCGCATCGATCTCGCTGCGCGGAACGCGCAGCGCTTCCAGAGCGGCCCACTGGGTCATAGTGGAGACTCCGTTCACGGAATACAGAACCAGCTTGCGCAGTCCGCTCATAAAAGGCTCCTTGGCCACGGCGTACCCCACCCGCCATCCAGTCATGCCATAGGATTTCGAAAAGGTGTACGCCGTAATGGTGCGTTGCGCCATGCCGGGCAGGGATGCAATCGAAAAGTGCTCCCCATCGTAAACCAGGTCTTCATAGGCCTCGTCTGCTATCACTAGCAGGTCATGTTTCCTGGCGAACGCCGCCACTTCCTCCGCTTCCCAGCGAGAGAAAACCGTGCCCGTCGGATTCTGCGGCGTGTTGTAGTAGATCGCGCGCGTATGCGGGGTGGTGAAATCTTCCAGCGTCCGCGTCAGGCCTGCGCTGCGCGCCGTCGCCGTCGGCACCAGCATGGCCCGTGCTTGGCAGCCGGTGATCATCTCCCGGATCGGGGTCCAATAAGGAGAGAAAAGCAACACATCGTCGCCCGGATCAAGCACCGCCTGGAAGGCAACATACAACGCGTGCGCTCCCCCGGCGGTCACGATTACATTTTCCGCGGAAACCTCGAGCCCATTGCGCTGGTTCAGCTTGTTGGCGATCGCCTGGCGCAATGGCTCTATGCCCGAGGAGGGCGCATAGCGAGTCTTGTTTTCTACAGCGGCGCCAATCAGCGCATACTTTACAGAAGCCGGAGTTTCGAAGAAGGGCTCGCCCCCGTGGAATGCGTGCACCTTTTGCCCGGCTGCCCGCAACTCCATCACTTTGTTCCGCACCTGGACGATATCGGAAAAACCTACTTCATCCAGTCGCCTGGCCAATCGCATTGCGTCTGCCGCCATGTTGCCCTCATCCCGCCACATTGCTAGAGCATTCTTGCTAATGGTGTAGACCAGGAAACTGAACTCGACGCGGCCATTCCGCTAAAACCGGGGCCCCCGGGCACGCGGTCTTTGCGTGGCTGGGGTGGAAAGAATGGCCGCACATAACTGATCCCGCCGGAGAACCGTATTAGCAAAAATGCGTTAGTGTTGAGCAAATGAAGTCCAGATATCTCTACCTTGCGGCGGCCGCCGGCTTCCTGGCGGGTGCGGTCGTGGAATTCTTGCCCCCGCACAACATGACCGCCGCCATTCTTGATGCGGTCGCAGGAGCCATCTTCCTCTTTCTCGGAGCGGGTACGCAGAAGCAGAGCTAGATCTTGATAAACACTTTCTTCCGGTACATCAACACCACCGGTATGAAGCAGACCAGCACGAAGGCAATCGCGTAGAGCAGCGATCCGAAAGACGGATTGATCACCGGGAAGAAAAAATGCTGGTAGATGAATTGCTGCAGGCTGGTGACGTGGGCGCCGTCGTGCACGCGAATCGTATCGATTCCGGCGGCCAGCAGTTCCGAGAAAACATATGCGGTAATGGCGTTCGAGCCGAAGACCAGCCAGGGAAACGTCCAGCCGCGCGTCCACTTTTTGATCTCCACTGCGTAAAAACAAATAGCCAGCAGCAACAGCGTGCAGCCTGCCGCAAACAGCACATACGAGCTGGTCCAGAGTTTCTTGTTGATCGGGAACCAGACGTTCCATATCTCTCCCAGAACCAATCCGCTGATTGCCGCGCCCAGTAGTCCGGCCGCCTTGGTGGATAGCGCTTTGGGGAGCCGCAGCCAGATACCGGTGAGCACACCGAAGAGGATGGTACCCATCGCGGGGATATCGCTCAGCAGACCTTCGGGATCGCGCACGCCTTCATAGAGGTGGCCGGACAGCAGCTTGCGGTCCAGATACGCCACCCAATTCTGGTTGGGGTCGAGCAGCGGCACGCTGTGGGTGGGAACGCCGATACCCGGTATGGGAACCCAGCGCATCAGGATCCAGTAGCCCAACAACGCCACAACTGCGGTGGTAGCAGCTACCCAAGCCCGGCTATTCCATAGGTAGAGCAGGCTGGCCAGAAAGAAACAGATAGCGATGCGTTGCAGCACGCCGTAGATGCGCAGCGTTCCCAAGTGAAACAAGGGAAAGCTATTGACCAACAGGCCCAGCAGAAACAGGATCACCGAGCGCCGCAGCACATGCAGGCGCAGCGTGGTCTTCGACTCTCCGCGCGCGAGGCGTGTTTCGGTCGAGAGAACGATGGAGATGCCGGCGATGAAGAGGAACGATGGGAACACCAGGTCGGTGAGCGTCCAGCCGTTCCACGCGCTATGTTCCAACTGGTGGTAGCTGTACTTCCCGCTGCCGCCGTTGTTCACCAGGATCATGAACGCGATAGTGATCCCGCGCGCCACGTCGAGCGAGACCAGTCGGCGCATGGTATTCACCATGCTCTGAGGAGCCGTGACCGTTGTAGCCGCACTCTTGCTAGCGGAAGTAGCCATGCTGGGAAGTGTATCTGCTGCATCGAAGCAGTGTCGACTGGTAATCTCCGTAGCATGCGGGGCTCTGTAATTTGGTTCGTGCTAGCCGTCGCCTGGGCGGTCGACTGCCTGCTGGCTTTCGTCCATCACAACCGGCTGCAGGCCGGCCTCACCGCCTTTTTCGCCTGCTGCTTCTTAGCCGTAGGCCTATTCTTCCGCAAGCGCGAACAAAAACTCATCCGCCGCTAGACCGAGTTTGGGACCTCCCACTACCACGGACCGACGGGTGCCCCAGACCCCGGATTTCCTGTGAAGTTTCTTCGCGTTGATGAACTTCATGCGGCTTTCCTCACTGAAAGCCGCACACATGGCTGTCGTTTGGTGCCGCGTACAGGAAATCCGGGTATCTCGGTCGTTTTTTGCGAGATGTGGGATTCCACAGCCCTCTAATTGCAACCTTCAACCGAGCGAAGCGGCGTGAAGGGACCTGCGGTTTCTTTCCCTCATCCCCAACTGCGCCCCTCAGGTCGCAAGAATCCCCGAGTACACCGCCATACCCGCCACAGCGTCCACTCCGATCGCGTCCAAGGCGTCAATCTCCCCCTGCTCGCGAATCCCACCAGCCACAATCAACTGCCGTTTCGTAATCCGTCTCAACCGCTGCGCCACCTCGATCGGAAACCCCTGCATGGTCCCTTCCCGATCGATATGGGTATAAAGAAAGGCGCCACAAAAAGGCTCCAGCTGGGGAACGGCTTGGTCAGCCGTAAGCTCCACCCGGTCCTTCCACCCCTTCACCGCCACTCGCCCTTGCTTTGTATCCACGCTAAACACCAACCGCTCCAAGCCCACCTCTTCCGCCAGCGTCCGGGCAAACCCGGTGTTCACCAGCTCCGCCCCACCAAAAAGCGCCGACCCCACAATCACCCGCCGAGCGCCTGCGCCCAGCACTGCCGCCGCTTTATCAACCGTGGCGATCCCACCCCCCACCTGGCACGGCAATCGCAGGGCGATTCTGGCGATCAGTTCGCTGTTTTCCCCCTGCCGCATGGCTGCGTCGAGGTCGATCAATTGCACCAGCGGATAGTGCTGAAACCGGCCGATCCAATATTCGAAATCGTCGAAGGCCAGCTTGAGCTTCTCGCCCCCCACCAGCTGCACAATCCGTCCGCCCATCAGGTCAATCGATGGAATCAGCATGGCAGCCTCACCGGGACGCCCCGCATCGCCAGCTCCTGCTTCAGCGCCCGGACGTCGGCGATGCCGAAGTGAAAGATGCTGGCCGCCAGCGCCGCATGTGCCTTGCCCGCCTGAAAAACCTCGGCAAAATGCTCCGCGGTCCCGGCGCCCCCGGAAGCAATCACAGGAATCTCCACCGCCTCGCTGACCCGGGCGGTCAGCTCACAATCGAAGCCCGCCTTGGTGCCGTCGGCATCCATTGAGGTCAACAGGATCTCGCCCGCCCCCCGCGCTTCAGCTTCTCGCGCCCATTCGATCACCTGGCGTCCGGTGCGCGTGCGGCCACCGCTCACAAACACCTCCGCCCGGCCCACCGGGTCACTGCTGTCCGCCGCCCGCCTGGCATCAATGGCCACAATCACCGCCTGGGCGCCAAAGCTTCGCCCGATCGCGTCAATCAGGCCCGGATCGGCGATCGCCGCCGAGTTGACGCTCACCTTGTCCGCCCCGGCATCGAAGACCGCGGAGGCCTCATCCGCCGAGCGTATACCGCCGCCCACGGTGAACGGGATGAACAGCTCCCTCGCCGCGCGCCGCACGGTATCCAATAAAGTCCCGCGGCCCTCGTGCGTGGCTGTGATATCCAGCAAAACAATCTCGTCCGCGCCCGCCGCGGCATGCCGCTTGGCCAATTCCGCCGGATCTCCCGCATCCACCAGGTCGACGAACTGCACCCCTTTCACCACCCGTCCACTCCGCACGTCCAGGCACGCAATAATCCGCTTGGTCAGCATGCCAACTCCACAAAGTTGCGCAGCACCCGCATGCCCGCGACCCCGGACTTCTCCGGATGAAACTGCACCCCCATCACGTTGCCCCGTTCCACTGCCCCGGAGAAGGGGCCGCCATACGCGGTGACCGCGACCGTCTCCGTGACCACCGGGGCCCGATAGGAGTGGGTGTAGTAAACAAAAGCGCGATCCTCCACCCCGTGCATTAAGCGCGATTGGGGATCGACGCGCACCTCATTCCAGCCCACGTGCGGAACCTTTACCCCAGGGGCAAACCGCTCGCACTCGCCCCGAAAGAGGCTCAGCCCTTTCACCGCCGGAGCCTCCGTGCTCCCCTCGAATAACCACTGCAGCCCCACGCAGATTCCCAGGAAGGGGACCCCCCGGGCAATGGCGTCGCTTACTGCGGCCGTGAGCCCGGTCTCCTCCAGCAGCTGGGTAGCTTGGAAATGCCCCACGCCGGGCAGGATGACCTTCGTCGCCCTTCGCACCACCTCGGGATCTGCGGTCACCGTCGCCTGGCAACCCAGGGCATCGAGAGCCTTCATCACCGAGGTGAGGTTCCCGGCCTTGTAGTCAATGACCGTGATCACAGCAATCCTTTGGTGCTGGGCAGCATCTTGCCCATTTGCTTGTCTTTGGAGCAGGCCACGCGCAGTGCCCGGGCGAAGGCTTTGAACAGGGCTTCAATCTTGTGGTGGTTAGAGCGGCCGTACATCGTGGCGATATGCACGTTGGCCCGCGCGCCGCGAGCAAAGCCTTCAAAGAAGTCCTCTACCAGCTCACTTTGAAGATCGCCAACCAGGCGCTTCTTCACCTTGGTCTTGACCACGCAGGCCACTCGTCCGCTCAGGTCGATGGCGGCGACGCCCAGGGTCTCATCCATCGGCATCAGGAAGTATCCCGCGCGCAGGATACCCTTCTTGTCTCCCAGCGCCTGGTCGAAAGCCTCGCCCAGCGCGATGCCTACGTCCTCCACCGTGTGGTGCTGGTCCACATCCAGGTCGCCGTCGCAGAGCAACTCCAGGTCGAATGCCCCGTGGCGCGTAAACAGCTCCAGCATGTGGTCGAAGAAGCGAATGCCCGTCTTCACCTTGTAGCGCCCGGTGCCTTCCAGCGTGAGCTTTAGTGAGATCTTCGTCTCAGTTGTCTTGCGCTCAATCGCGCCCCGGCGCACCGTCTGCTTTGCCATTATGCTTTCTCCCACCCGATCTCGATCAGCGCCTCTGTCATTGCGGCCACGGCCTGTTTCATCTGCGCCCGCGTGCCCACCGTCAGGCGGACGCACCCATCGCAGCCCTGGTCCTTCGACCGGTCGCGCGTGAGCACCCCACGCTGGTGCATGGCCTGCACGAACTCGGCATGCCGGGGCCCGATCTTGACCAGGATGAAGTTGGCCTGGCTAGGCCACTGGGGAACGCCCAGTTGGCGCAGACTCTCCACCATCTCCGTCCGCGCCGCCTTTACTTCCCCCACATACCACTGCAAGTACTCTTCGTCATCCAGCGCTGCCGGCAGGCAGGCCAGCGCCAGCGAGTTCACGCTGTAGGGGGAAATGACCGTTCGCAGCCACTGCTGAACCTCCACTGGCGCGGCGAGCATTCCCAGCCGTAGCCCGGCCAACCCATAGGCTTTGGAGAAAGTGCGCGCCACGATCAGGTTCGGCACCTGCCCCACCAGGTCGATCACGCTTTGGCCGCAGAAGTGGTAGTAGGCCTCATCCACCAATACAGCGGCATGCGGCGCACGGTTAAGCACCTCAAGAATCTGTTGCCGGCTGGCTACGGTGCCGGTGGGGCTGTTGGGGCTGGCGATGGCGATCAAGCGGGTCTTCGGCGTAATGGCCGCCAACAGGCGCTCGAGCGGGAAGGCAAAATCCTCTCCGGACGGGACCGTCTTGACCGTCGCATCGGTGCAGGAACCGTAGACCTCATACATCGAGTACGTCGGGGTAGGGAAGAGAAACTCATCTTCGCGATCCAGATACGTCTGGCAAAGCACGTGGATCGCCTCATCCACCCCGTTGGTGAGCAGCACCGTGGCAGGGTCGAGCAGCAGGTGTTGGGCAACCTTGGCCTCGACGTGGCCTCGCTCGGGGTACTTCGCCAGGTCCGCGGCAGCGATCCTCCCCAGCGCCTCGAGCACCCGTGGGGAGCAAGCGACGGTGTTCTCGTTGAAATCCAGCCGCAGCCCCTGCCGCCCACCCAGCGGAGGATGGTACGCGTGCATTCGCCTTACCGCGGCCCGTGGCTCTGGTGTTTGTTGCAACACAATCTCAGCCATCGATCCCCCTCGCCCGCACTGCTTCCGCATGGCCGAGCAATCCTTCCGCATTGGCCAGTGTGATCGCGGCCGGTCCCAGCTTCTGCAACCCAGCCAGCGTGTACTCCTGTACCGTGATCAGCTTCAAAAAGTCCATCACGCTCAGCCCGCCCCGTACTTGCGCCACTCCGCCAGTGGGCAGGGTGTGGTTCGGGCCGGAGACATAATCCCCCATGGGCTGCGGCGAGTAGCGGCCAATAAACACCGAACCTGCATTGCGCACCCAGTCGAGGTCCTCGTTCGCATCGACGCTCAGATGTTCGGGAGCCAGCCGGTTGGTAATCTCGCGTGCCTCGTCCATCGAACCCGCGACCAACGCCAGGCCGTTGCGCTTAATCGCCTGTTTAGCTATGGAATTCGTTTTGACCCGCTGCGCCACTTCCTTGACCACCGCGCGCGCCAGGGAACCGTTGGTTGTGATCAGGATCGCCAGTGCCTCAGGGTCATGCTCCGCCTGGGCAACCAGGTCGGCCGCGATCCCTGCTGGATCGCCGTTTTCGCTCGTCACCACGATCTCCGTCGGCCCGGCCAGCATGTCGATCGCGCAATCGAAGGCGACCATTTTCTTGGCCGCGGTCACATACCAGTTGCCCGGTCCCACGATCTTGTCCACCCGGCGGATGGTTTCCGTGCCGAAAGCGAGAGCAGCAATCGCCTGTGCCCCACCGATGCGATAGAACTCGCTGATGCCGAGTAGCGCCGCCGCTGCCAGGGTCTCCTTGGCCGGTTTCGCCGAGACCGCCACGATCCGCTCCACCCCGGCCACCTGCGCCGGGATCGCCGTCATCAGCAAGGTAGAAGGCAACGGATAGCGCCCGCTAGGCACGTAACATCCCACCGCGCCCAGGGCCCGCACCCGTTGTCCGGTGGTCAGCCCATCGCTGGTCGCGCTCCAATCCTTCGGCATCTGCTGTTCGGCAAATCGCTCGGATATTAGCGGCCGCGGTCTCCAACGCAGCCTGCAGCGCCTTGGGCGTAGCTTCCCAAGCCTCTTCCATCTCGGCACGGCTTATTTTGAGCGGCTGTTGCGGCGTCAGGCCGTCCAGCTTAGCCGCGTAGCGGCGAAGCGCCTTGTCCCCGCCCTTGCGCACGTCAGCCACAATGCGTTGCACCACCGGCATAGTGCGCGCCGTATTCCGCGCCCCTCTCAGCTCCAGTTCGCTAAGCATCCGACGGACCTTCTTTCCGTCCCGGCCCTGTGTCTTAACCAGCCTCATGCAGACGCTCCTTGTGCGGCCCTTCACTTCCTGCCAGTCTCCTCTTTCAGCCACTAGCCAATTCCCCATGAAAGCGCTACCCTCCCCTTGTCATCCCGAGCGCAGCCGAGGGACCTGCAGTTTTCTTCAGCGGCAACCAATGACCTGCCGCCCTTCGCCCTCAACTTTTCCGATCCCGCCTGCCCCGGCTTGCCTTCGCGACCGGAGCGTAGCGCAGTGGAGCGACCTGCGGTTCTCGATCCGACCGCAGATCCCCCTCGCACCCGCACTAAAACACAATCTTATTCAGCGGATACTCCACAATCCCCGTGGCCCCAGCACTCTTAAGCTTGGGAATCACGTCCCGCAGCACGCTCTCTTCCAGCACCGTATTCAACGCCGCCCACCCCGCATCGCTCAGCGTCGAAATCGTAGGTGAATCCAGCGCCGGCAATATTCCCAACACCTGGTCCAGGTGCTTCTTCTGGACGTTCATCATCAATCCCACTCTGCCTTGCGCGGCAATCGCTCCATTCAGCATGAGCGAGATATTGTCGATCTTCTGCTTCTTCCACGGATCGCCATACGCGGCTCGATTGGCAATCAAATGGGTTTCGCTTTCCATCACTGTATCGATGATGCGCAGCCGGTTTGCCCGCAGGGAGCTGCCCGTCTCCGTCACCTCCACAATGGCGTCCGCCAGCGTGGGTGGCTTTACTTCCGTCGCCCCCCAACTGAATTCCACTTTGACTGGAACCTTCTTTGCGGCGAAGTAGTTCTTCGTCACCTCCACCAATTCGGTAGCAATCACCTTCCCGCTCAAATCTTCCGCCTTCTCAAAGTGAGAATCCTCAGGCACCGCGAGCACCCAGCGCACCTTGGTCCGCGTCGCTTTGGAATAAGTCAGCCCGGTAACGCTGACCACGTCGAGCCCGCTTTCCACCACCCAATCGATGCCCGTGAGGCCTGCATCCAGAACGCCTTTCTCCACATACCGTGCCATCTCCTGGGCGCGAATCAGCATGCACTCAATCTCGCTATCGTCGATGCCGGGAAAATAAGAGCGGCCGTTGGCATAGATGCGCCACCCCGCGCGCTCGAACAGCGCGATGGTTGCGTCCTGCAGGCTTCCCTTGGGAATGCCGAGCTTCAGCTTACCTGCCATTCCGGGCCTCCATCTTCGCCGCCGTAGGCAGTGCGATGGCATTCGTAAAACAGCTCACTGTCCCCTCGTGGCAGACCAGCCCGTCGCCTTCGACGACGACGCGAAACAGCACTGTGTCCTGGTCGCAGTCGGTCGCGGCGGACACGACGCGCAGCCGGTTTCCGCTGGTCTCTCCTTTCATCCACAGCTTCTGTCGCGTGCGGCTCCAAAACGTCACAAAGCCTGTCTCCAGCGTCTTGGCATAGCTTGTCTCATTGAGAAAGCCCACCATCAGTACCTGTCCGCTCTCAGCATCCTGCACGATTGCAGGCAGCAGTCCGTCCATCTTCGCAAAATCAAGTTTCACTGCTTCACTCATCGCCAGCCTTCTTCCTCTCTTTTACAACACCGTAAACGCAAAAAAGCCCGCGTGCGCATCTCGCGCCGGCGGGCTTTTTCTGATCCTGGCTTCCTGGCCTTTATCGCTGGCCGGAACCGTCCGCCGACACGCTCGTCACGTGATGATGGTGATGACGATGATGGTGGGTGCGGACTTGCATAGCTAATAAAAAGCTAACCGTCTCTTCCTCCTGATGTCAACCTTCACGGTCGAAGCTGACTTCTGATCGGTCTGCTACCATGCCGCCGGAAGCATTTTTAATCTTGGTGTAACCGAGGACACTGCTCTCAACGCGGCCATACCGCCGAAAACCGGGCCTCCCGGGCACGGGGTCTTTGCGTGCCTGGGGTGGAAAACCGGGGTGGAAACAATGGCCGCATCTGGCGAATCCCGCCAGCTCACGAATAGTAAAAATGCTTTATCGCCTCCATGCAGACCAACCCCGCCAAACTTCCGTACCTGTTGCTGACCATCTTGGCCGTTGGGTCTACGCTCTTTTATGCCGCCAGCACGGCTGCGAACTTTGATAGTTTCCTCAATGCCAACCGCGCCCGGCCGCCCGCTCGATTACTCCCATACCGCTCGCTTTCTGGTCCAGCCGCTCCCTGAGTCGCAGAGCGCCGGCATGGTGCCTGAAGACGAGGTTCTTTCCGTGAACGGACTCCCGTTTACCGGCATGGCCGGGCTGATTCGCCAGACCTATCACGCTCGTCCGGGGCAGATCGCTGCCATCGTCTATCGCAATATGTCCGGCGCAATCCGCACGGCGCACGTGGAGCTGATGGCGCGGCGAAGGGGCTCGTCCTACGCTCACCCGCTGGCTGATCCACATCGTCCTCATTCTGATCTTCCCCGCGTTCTGCCTCTTGCTGGGATATTGGGTGGTGTTGGCCAGGCCGCTCGAGTGGAATGCCTGGTTTTTTCTCGGCATCATGAATGTGGTTCCGGCCTTTCTCGGTCAAGCCGGATACTTTCCCGGCTTTCTCGCCCCCTTCACTATCTTCTGGCAGATCTTCGCCTTCCAGTGGATGTTCGTTTCGCTCATCCTGTTCAGCATCTATTTTCCCGTCCGCTCGCGCACCGACATACGTTATCCGTGGTTGAAGTGGCTGATCATCATTCCCCAGATTCCCATCGTCCCTGCCATGTGGGCGCTGCAGTACGGCTTGCTTTATCACGCCCGCCTCGTCCGGCCCTATCTCTCCGCGTTTGATCCGCTGGAGCTCGCCGGCAATGTCTTCGCCGCGATTTCTCTCTGCATCTTCATCACCGCGATCGTCAGTAAGCTCTTCCACGTACCGGAACCCGATGCCCGCCGCCGCCTGGGCGTGGTGGCTGCTGGCTCGCTGCTCGGCCTTGGCCCTTTGCTCATCCTCCTGCTGAATTCCACCTTCTCCCAAAAGCCGATCTTGGAAATGGCGCCTTCCTGGGCTCTATTCACCGTGGCTGTCCTATTCACCTTCTTTCCCCTTTCGCTCGCTTACACCGTCATCGTGCAGCGCGCCCTCGACCTGCGCATCATTCTCCGCCAGGGCACGCGTTACGCCTTTGCCCGCGGCACGCTGTGGGTGCTACAAATCATCGTCTTTGCCTTCCTGGGCTTCCGCATCTTCCACTTTGCTTTTGCTCATACCTCCGGCCGCGCCGCCCTGCTCGTTGCCCCCGTGGTCTTCTCTGTTGTCATTCTCTTCCTGCGCCTGCGCATTGCCCGGCCTCTTTCCCTGTGGCTTGACCGGCGCTTCTTTCGCGAGGCCTACTCCGTCGACCAGGTATTGACGGACCTCTCCGAACAAGCCCGCAGCTTCACCGAAACCGAGCCCTTGTTGCGCACCATCGTTGAGCGCATAAGCCAGACGCTCCACGTGGAGCGGATCTCCTTCCTCTTGCGCCGCGGAAATCTCTTTAGCCTGCAGTATGCGCAAGGAATTCCATCCACCATCGATGTTTCCCTGCCGGACAACTCTTCCACCATCCGTGCTCTGATAGTGGATCGAAGCCCCAAGCAGGTCTACCTCGAGCGTCCCGACCCCTGGCTGGCCCTGGCGCCCGCCGGTGAGCTCGCAGTGCTCAACCAGCTCGATGCGGAACTGCTTCTGCCTTTGCCTGGCCGTTCCGGCTTGATCGGGGTGATGGCTCTGGGACCCAAGCTCAGCGAAGAACCATACTCCCGCTCCGACCGCCGGTTGCTCTCTTCCGTTGCCCTGCAAACCGGCCTGGCCATCGAAAACAGCGCCTTGGTTCACCGCTTGGCCGAAGAGTCGTCGCAGCGCCTGCGCATCGATCGCGAAATTGAAATCGCCCGTGAAGTGCAGGAGCGCCTCCTGCCGCAAACCTATCCTGTCGTCGCCGGCATTGATTTTGCCGCCTACAGCCGCGCCGCGCGGGAAGTGGGCGGGGACTATTACGACTTCATCCCGCTCGAAAACGGCACCCTTGGTATCGCCATCGGCGATGTCTCCGGAAAAGGCATCTCTGCCGCCCTGTTGATGGCTTCCATTCGTGCCGCTCTGCACGGGCTCACCTTCAGTGGCGATCTCGATCTGGCCCGGGTCATCGAGGGCCTCAACCGCATCATCTTCGATTCCTCCACCAGTAATCGCTTCGTCACCTTTTTCTTTGGTGAATACGATCCTGTTACGCGCACACTGGACTACGTCAACGCCGGGCACAACGCCCCACTGCTCTTGCGTCCTTCGGCGCACGATAGTTTTTGCAACCCCGAGGTGGAGTGCACGGTGCAGCGCCTGGAAACCGGCGGACCGGTGCTTGGCATTTTTACCGAGGTTCATTATGAGCAGGGCAGAATCCAGTTGCGGCCTTACGACGCCCTCATCGCCTTCACCGATGGAGTCAGCGAAGCCATGACTGCAGATCTTCAGGAATGGGGAGAAGAACGCCTGATCACCGCTGCCAGGATGAGCACTCACCGTTCCGCGCAGGAAATTGTCACCGCGGTGATCGCGAGCGCCGATCAGTTCACCGCGGGCGCGCCACAGAGTGACGACTTGTCGCTGGTCGTGCTCAAGGTGCTCTGAGATGCTTCTTCGCCGGCTGGCGCTCCTCGCACTGTTCGGGTTGGCCGTTGCCCTGCGGGCACAAACCCCTCCGATAGAGTATGAAACCTTCGTGAGCCAGGGCAAACCAGTTTCCTGCGCGGTCTATGGCAGCCGTGACGCCACCGCAACCATCATCTTCCTGCGTGGAGCGAGCCCTTCCGATCTATCCCTCGGTCGGCTGGAGGCGCGGTTCTTTGCCGAGCACGGCTTTCGCGTTTTTTTGCCCGACTATCTCAGCGCGACGCCCACGGCCAAGCCGACCGCCGCCAACTATCGGCGGTGGGCCCAGGTGGTGGAAGATATCGTTGCCGATCTGCGCTCGCGCCCGCTGTTCCGCAACAAAAAGATTGGCCTCGCCGGACAGTCCCAGGGAGCTTCTGTCGCCCTCATTGCCGCTACCCAGAGGTTAGCGGTCGAGGCGATTGCAGAATGGTCCGGCCTTCTCCCAAACGAATTCTTCTCCCAGGTGCAAAGCATGCCCCCGCTCCTCATCCTCCACGGCGAACTGGACACGCAGGTTCCGATGGTCAACGCCCGCCAGTTAGTCCGCCTCTGCGAGCTCCGAGACTTCACCTGCGAAATCCAAATCTTTGCCGGCGAGGGCCACGTTTTTGGCGCCCACGTCATGGACTCCGCCAACCAGCGTGCCCTGGCCTTCTTCCGCGTCTACCTCCACTGACAATGCTTTGAGACATCCAACAAACCACGGAAGCCAGCCGAGAGAAGACGGGGTTAAACAGGACGGGTACCCCTCGCCAACCTGCCCCGCCTGTCCGGGCTCGCCGTGGAGCGTGCCGTGGGGGCGTTCATGGCCGAAAAAGGCGGGCGAAGCCCACCATTGCTTTTGAGCTCTCGTCAAACCGGGACGAGGCGCTACTGACAAACACAGTCCCGCAGGGACGGTCGGCCGATTTGTACAGCACTCGATGAGACAAATCAGCTTTCAGTGTGTATCGCGAACAGTCCCGAAGGGACGGCTGAGAGTAGCCCAGGACGTCAGTCCTGGGTGTACATTCCCATCGAGAACAGTCCCGCAGGGACGGCTGAGAATGCCCCAGGACGTCAGTCCTGGGTGAACCCGGACTGCACGTGAATGCTGACAAACACCGAAGCCCACCGTTGCAATTGCGCGTTTCCGATCAAACCAGACCCGCCACAAACACTAAAGCAATCCGGCAAGATCCTCGGCCGGATCCTTGAGCCCCAATCCAGTCAAATGCCGCCGCGACGCCTCGTGCATGTAGTAGTGCAACCTGCCCGCCGCCGCCGCATACCCCAATCCCTCTTCCCGGATATTCGAAATGCAATTCCGTTCTGCATCTTTCCTCCCGCGCCGCGGCTCCCAGGTAATGTAGACCCCGAGAGAATCGGGCGAGCTTAATCCCGGCCGCTCCCCAATCAGCACCACGGCAAGGGCCGCGTGCAGCGCCTCTCCAATCGCGTCCCCAACCGCGACCCGGCCCTGCTCCACCACGCACACCGGCGCCAATCGCCAACCGGCAATCAAGGGCAAAACCTCCTGCAGCAAACGCAGCGCATGCCGCTCCACGGCCAGCGCCGAGAGCCCATCCGCGATCACGAACACCACGTCGTATTCCCCCGGAGTAAGCAGCGCCGCGGAATCCTTGCTCAATGCTCGTCCCAGGTCCGGCCGCCGCAGATAGCTGGCCCGGTCCCCGGCTTGGCTTTCCAGGGCAAGCGCCGTCAGGCTCGACCGGCGCAGCTCATCGCACAGCATGCGCGCATCGATGGCCCCATGGACCGCATCGCGTGCCCGCGCATGCGCCAGTTGAAAGTCGAGTAGAGGACGCGTTGCCAGGCTCACCCCGCTTCGCTGCAGGGCGACCCGCGCCGGCGTGAAACTGCGCAAGGCCTCGCGCGCCGCGTAAGACATCTCCGGCGGCGTCAAACCCGGATCGGGTTCACTAGGCTGCGTTTTGGACTTCCACTTGCCAAGCATGGGCGGTTACGCGAGAAACGCGGGTACACTTAGGCGCAAACGAGCATCACTGTTGAGCCAGGCCTCAAACTCCGGGGCCGGCCGCAAGCCCAACGTGCGCCTCAGGTACAGCGCATCATGAAACGATGTGCTTTGATAATGCAGCATCACGTCGTCCGCCCCGGGCACGCCCATGATGTAGTTCACGCCCGCGGCGCCCAGCAGAGTCAGCAGTACATCCATATCGTCCTGGTCGGCTTCGGCATGATTGGTGTAGCAAACATCGCACCCCATCGGTAGCCCCAGCAATTTCCCGCAGAAATGGTCCTCCAGCCCGGCGCGAATGATCTGCTTGCCATCGTACAGATACTCGGGCCCGATGAATCCCACCACCGTATTCACCAGCATGGGCCGGTAGCGACGGGCAACGGCGTAGGCCCGGGCCTCACAGGTTTGCTGGTCAACCCCGTGATGGGCATCGGCCGAAAGAGCGCTGCCTTGTCCGGTTTCGAAATACATCACGTTATCGCCCAGCGCTGGTTTGTGGCCATTTTGGCCCGCGAAGGCCGTTCCGCGCTTGAGCTCCCGTGCCGCCGCGCACGCCTCATCCAACAACGACAGGTTCACCCCGAATGACTGGTTGGCGGCTTCGGTGCCGGCAATCGATTGAAAGACCAGGTCGACCGGGGCATTCTGTTCCAGTGCCGCCATGAGCGTCGAGACATGCGCCAGCACGCAGCTCTGCACCGGAATTCCATACTTCTGGCGCACGTGGTCGATCAACTGCAGCAGGGTCTTCACGCTGTTCACATTGTCCGACGCAGGATTAATCCCGATCACCGCATCCCCCGAGCCGAGCAGCAGCCCGTCTACCATCGCCGCCGCGATGCCCGCCGGATCGTCCACCGGATGGTTCGGCTGCAGCCGCGTCGAGAGCCTCCCGGGCAAGCCTACCGTGGTCCTGAACCGCGTCACCACGCGTATCTTGCGTGCCACCAGGATCAGATCCTGCACCCGCATCAACTTGCTGACCGCCGCCGCCATCTCTGGAGTTAAACCCGGTGCTACCGCCGTCAGCGCCTCGCCCGTCGCGGCATCCGAGAGCAGCCAGTCGCGAAGATCTCCCACCGTAAGCGCCGCTACCGGAGCAAAGGCAGCTGGATCGTGAGTATCGATAATCAACCGGGTGACCTCGTCTTCCTCGTAGGGCACCAAGGCCTGCTGCAGGAAGGCGCGTAGCGGAACGTCGGCCAGCGTCATTTGTGCCGCGGCACGCTGCTCACCGCTCTCCGCGGCAATCCCCGCCAACGCGTCTCCCGAGCGGTAAGGGCTGGCCTTGGCCAGAAGGTCGCGCAGATCTTCGAAGTGATAGGTGACTTCGCGGATCTTTCGGCGCAGTCGCATCGTTGCGATCATAGTAATACGCTCCGGCGCGCGCAGAATCGCGCTCCTGATATCCTGCAAACCATCTTGGCCACCCAAATTAGTTACGACCAAATCTGCCGCCGAAGCGTAGCTCTGGCGCTTGGGCTCGCGGTCGCTATCTCCTTCGGGCCGCGCTCGCTGGCGCAGGCTCCCGCAACCCCTCACTCCGTCGTTCTCCATGCGGCCCGCCTACTCGATATCGAGGGCGGCCGCATGCTTGCCCCCGGAGAGGTCCTGGTCGAAGGAGAGAAGATCGTTGCCGCCGGCTCCTCTGTCGCCCATCCCGCCGGAGCAGAGGTCATCGATCTGGGCGACACGACCCTGATGCCCGGCCTGATTGACGCCCACGTGCATCTCTTCCTCCATCCCGGAGCCGAAGATCTGCAAACCGTGACTGAGTCCGTGCCCCAGCGCGTGATCATCGCCACGCTCGCTGCCAAGGCCGACCTGCTGGCCGGCTTCACTGCCGAGCGTGACATGGGTACGGAAGGCGCGGGCTCTGCCGACTCCGCTGTTCGCGACGCGATTAACAAGGGGCTTATCCCTGGACCCCGCCTGCGCGTCAGTGGCAACGCAATCAGTGTTCTCGGTGGCCACGAAGACGCCCTCCACTACAACCCCGAGCAGCACGTGCTCTCCAACGCCACCTACGCCAACACCGGCGATGAACTGGTAGCCGTCATTCGCCAACAGATCAAGGAGGGTGCGGACTTCATCAAGATCTACGAAACCGGCCGCGACTTCTTCAAAGACGGCCAGTTTCACAGCATTTTCCAGTACTCTGAGCCGCAACTGGCGCAAGCCGTCGCCGAGGCTGAACGCCTGCAGACACGCATCGCCGTGCATTGTGAAGGTGAGCCGGGCGCTCTGTACGCCGCTCAGGCCGGAGTGGCCTCGATCGACCATGCCGATCAGCTGGGCGACGAGACGATGCGCCTCATGCGCGAGCGGCAGATCTACGCCGTCCCGACCTTCACCATCCAGGAATACTTTGCCGCCCATGCCAGCTCACCTGAGGGGGCGGCACAGGAGCATCAACTCCTCGACTATCACGTGCAGCAGTTTCACCGTCAGCTGGAGCACGGCGTGCCCATGGCGGTAGGTTCCGATGTGGGCCCTTTTCCCCACGGCACACAGGCGCGCGAGTTGGAGTTAATGGTGGAATACGGCATGAAGCCGCTCGAAGTGCTCAAGGCTGATTTGCTCAATGGTGCCCGCTTACTCGATTGGGAGCACGAGATCGGCGTGCTGAAGCCCGGCTACAACGCCGACATCGTCGCCGTGCCCGGCAACCCACTGGAAGACATCCACGTGCTCGAACACGTCTCCTTTGTCATGAAAGCGGGCGTAGTTTACCGCCGCTAGATTCCAACCCTGCCTTGCGGTTGTATCCTTCTGCGCGTGCGGGGGCCAAAGAAATTTTGCCGGGATCTCCCTTTAGTACCGTTGGAGTTCGCATCAAAACAAGATGTTGTTGTCTTGGCGGATGAAACTCCGGCCATGACGGAACAAAATGGGAAGGGTCATCAATTTTAAAGAGAAACTTGTATAGTATCTTCAACGGTTACCACAGCAGTTAACTCCCGATCCGTTCAGGGCCCATTCGTGTGTGATGGTGGTCTTTTGCTGCAAATGGTCGAGATAAGTTTTAAGGAGAGAGCATGAAAAGAACAGTAGTGGCGCTAACCCTGGCAGGCCTGATGGTTTTGCCCGCTTTCGGACAGGACAAGGAAGCGGATCGAGTGAAGGCCGCGGGAACCGTAATTTCCGAGATCATGAATGTTCCCGATGACATTCCACAAAGTGTGATCGACAAGGCAGATTGTGTCGTTGTGTTACCGTCCGTCCTCAAGGCAGCTTTTGTTGTCGGTGCGAGCTACGGCCGTGGAGTGATGACCTGCCGTTCTGGCGCGCACTTTCACGGTCCTTGGAGTGCGCCAACCATGATGGCGCTCGAAGGCGCGAGTTTCGGACTCCAATTGGGGGGCCAGGCCACGGATTTCGTCCTCCTGCTCATGAGTCCCAAATCTGCGGATAACATTCTCACCAGCAAGGTCAAGCTCGGTGGGGACGCTTCCGCGGCAGCCGGCCCGGTTGGCCGAAATGCCTCTGCCGAAACAGATATCACTATGCGGGCAGAAATTCTTTCCTACTCGCGCGCGCGTGGACTGTTCGCTGGGGTCTCCCTGGCTGGCTCCACGTTGCGTCCTGACAATGACGCCAACAAGAATCTTTACGGCAAAGAGTTGTCAGCCAAGGCAATTGTCTTCGACAAGGCAGTTCCTCCTCCACCCTCGGCGCAACTGTTGTTGCGCACGTTGAACAGGAAGTCTCCCAAGAACCTGTCTAAATAAGACGGGTTTTCTAGTACCAGAATTGCCGCAAACAGCCGCCCGCCAGCTCATGGCGCGCGGCTGTTTCCGGCAATGAACGACGGGCCTGCTTATCATCTTCCAATTCGAGGAGAAATTATGTTTAGCCTGTTGTGGGAAGCCATCATCGGCCTTGTCGTCGGCGCCTTGGCCAAGTTCATCATGCCCGGGAAAGACCCCGGCGGCATCTTCATCACCATGTTGATTGGGGTCGCCGGCGCATTACTAGCCACCTTTATCGGAAGCCACGTTGGGCTGTACCACGAAGGCCAGCGCGCCGGCTTCTTCATGTCGCTGTTGGGCGCCATTATCCTGCTTGCCCTCTATCGCTTGATTAAGGGCAAAACGGCGACCACCTAGCGCTGTGCCCAGCCCCGGACTCCTTGTAGGGGAGCGGTCCTCAAACCCGAGAGAACGCTCCGGCAAGTAGATTCAGGGCCTTAAGTCCCGGGTGGGATCTGACAACACAGACCAGTCCCGAAGGGCCTGCCCTGCCTGCCCCGGCGTGCCGTGGGAGCTTGTCGAAGAGCCTGCCCTGAGCTTGTCGAAGGGGGACGACCGAGAGTCAGTCTTGTCCCAATTAGCTCTTTTTCGACTCTGTCCATCCATCTCCAACCATGCCAAGGTGCGCCACTGCCCTTTAATTTGTCATCCCGAGCGGAGCCGAGAGCCTGCCCTGCCTGCCCCGGCGTGCCGTGGGAGCGAAGTCGAACGGGGACCTGCTGTGCGCTCTTCCCTCTAACAACTCCCTACAGCTCCGTCCATCCATCTCCACCTTGGCATTGGTGGAGGTGGATGGACGGAAGCACTGCCACAGCACCAACCCGATTTCGCTTGTCGACGTTCTCTTCCACGTATTCAGCAAGTTGCGCCGTCCAGAAGGCCATTTGCGCGCTTAGCCCAGCCCGGTGAGTCCTGGGTGGGATCTGACAACACATATCAGTCCCGCAGGGACGGCTGAGAGTAGCCCAGGACGCAAGTCCTGGGTAGGCATGAGAGTCAGGACCAGTCCCGAAGAGCCTGCCCTGAGCTTGTCGAAGGGGACGGCTGAGAATATCCCAGGACGTAGTCCTGGGCTTCATTCGCTCACTGGCGGGCGCAGGGATTGTGCTGTCACGCAGACCCCACAGCCATGGTGCCGGACGTCGTCCAATTTGCCAGAGACGTCGATGATCAGTGGACCGGGGCTCCAGCCGACGCTTCGTCGTTACGGTAACGCTCCCCCTTATCCACGGCTTCCACAGTTGCATGCCCTCGAACACCGGTTTACGGCCTTGTTCGATCCATTTTCCGGGCGTAGCCTCATTCCAGAGGCCTCATGGGAACCTCCCTCACCGGTTTTACCCCAGCTTGGCTGGGCGTCAACCGATCAGCCGATAAGGCTGAAGGCCGTTACCCGCGCCTGTAGCTGCCTTGCGGCGTTCTCCACAGCCATTTGTTCGGCTTTGGGAATCGAAGGGGGAGAATATGCATATAAACTACTAGATGTAGTGGTTCTGGCTTGACACACGCCATGGAGAGCGGTACTTTCGCATCTCACGGTCTTGTTCTTTCAATCTTCGGTTCCACCGTTTTTGGGTGTTTCGTCCGCCAAAGCCTGGGTTTGGTACGTGTTTCCAGTAAGGCCGGTTTGACCCCTGTTTCTAAGGCGCCAGCTACGAGCGTCCGGGGGCGGCTTTTCTGTCAATTCTTTAAAATAAGTGAGGAGATCTAATGGCCGAGGCCACCAATTCCGTAACTTCCGCCGCTCAAAACGGCTGGGCCGCCCACTACAGCCAATCGGTGTCGAAGCCCCAATCCATCACCGGCGTGCACTGCACGCGCCTCTTCTCCAAACCAGGCGTCTCCCCCTACAGCGAGGTCACCTGGGAACGCCGCACGGCTTCGATCACCGATGCCGGGGGAGGAACGATCTTCGAACAGAAAGACGTCGAGGTTCCCTCCGACTGGTCGATGACCGCCACCAACATCGTCGCTTCCAAGTACCTCCACGGCCACATTGGCACTCCCCAGGGTGAGTTTGGCGCTCGTGAAACAGGTGTCCGCCAACTCGTCGCCCGGGTCGCAGAAACCATTCGTGACTGGGGTATAGCGGGCGGCTATTTTGCCACCCCGGAAGACGCGGCTACCTTCCATGACGAGCTGGTCCACCTCCTGGTTACCCAGAAAGCGGCCTTCAACTCGCCCGTCTGGTTCAACGTCGGCTGCGAGCGGCTGGAGCCCAATTCGGATGCCCAGAACTGGCACTGGAACGCCCATAGCTGCGCGGTCGAGTTCTCCGTGACCGGCTACCGCAGTCCCCAGTGCTCCGCCTGCTTCATCAACTCGGTCGACGATTCGCTCGATTCCATCCTGACCTTGGCCAAAACCGAAGGCATGCTCTTCAAGTGGGGATCCGGTACCGGGACCAACCTTTCCAGCATCCGCGGATCCATGGAGACCCTCTCCGGTGGTGGCACCGCCAGCGGGCCGCTGAGCTTTATGCGCGGCTTCGATGCCTTCGCCGGCGTCATCAAGTCCGGCGGCAAGACACGTCGGGCCGCCAAGATGGTCATCCTGAACGTCGACCATCCGGATATCGCCGAGTTCATCGAGTGCAAGGCCAAAGAAGAAATGAAAGCCTGGACCTTGATGCAGGCCGGCTATGACGGCTCCGGTCCCGACTCGGAAGCCTACAGCTCCATCTTCTTCCAGAACGCCAACAACTCCGTTCGCGTGACCGACGAGTTCATGCGCGCCGTAGAGCGCGACCAGGACTTCGCCACCCGCAAGGTAAAGGGCGGCGAGCCGGCCAAGGTCTACAAGGCTCGCGACCTCATGCGCAAAATTGCCGAGGCGACCTGGCAGTGCGGTGATCCCGGCATGCAGTACGACACCACCATCAACAAGTGGCATACCTCCAAGAACTCGGGCCGCATCAACGCCTCCAACCCCTGCTCCGAGTACATGTTCCTCGACGACTCGGCCTGCAACCTGGCCAGCTTCAACCTGCTCAAGTTCGTCACCCCAGCAGGCGCCTTTGACGTGGACGCGTATCGCCATGCCATCGACATCATGATCACCGCCATGGACATCCTGGTGGACAATTCCGGCTACCCGACCGAATCCATCGTGCGCAACTCCCACGACTATCGGCCGTTGGGCTTGGGTTACGCCAACCTGGGCGCATTGCTCATGGCCATGGGCCTGCCCTATGACAGCGACGCCGGCCGCGACTTCGCCGCCGCCCTCACCGCCATCATGTGCGGCCAGGCTTATCTGCAGTCCTCGGTCCTGGCGGAAAAAGCGCCCGCGCTGGTCTCCGCCACGGCGCTCTGCCAGCAGGCGCAATATGCGGACGGAGCCAACGGCCTATCCCAGCGAGGCGGCGCGTGCCCCGGCTTCTATGTCAACCGCGAGCCCTTCCTCGACGTCATCCGCATGCACCGTGCGGAAGTAAACAAGATCGGCCATGCCAACTCCGCCGAGCCCTTCACCACGCCCCAGCTCGCTTCGCTCATCGAGGCCAGCAAGGACTGCTGGGACCAGGCCCTGGCCCACGGCGAGCAGCATGGCTACCGCAATTCGCAGGTCACCGTGCTTGCTCCCACCGGCACCATCGGCTTCATGATGGATTGCGATACCACCGGTATCGAGCCCGACCTCGCCCTGATCAAATACAAGAAGCTGGTCGGCGGGGGAATGATCAAAATCGTCAACAACACCGTTCCCACAGCCCTCTTCAAGCTCGGCTACACCAATCCTCAGGTGGACTCCATCGTCAGCTACATCGATTCGACCGGCACCATCGAAGGCGCACCCGGCATCAAGCCGGAGCACCTCGCGGTCTTTGATTGCAGCTTCAAGCCCAGCAAAGGGACGCGCTCTATCCACTCCTCCGGCCACATCAAGATGATGGCTGCTGCCCAGCCGTTCCTCTCCGGGGCCATCTCCAAAACCGTCAACCTGCCCCACGACGCGACCCTCGACGACATCATCCAGGCCTATACGGAAGCCTGGCGTCTGGGCCTCAAAGCCGTGGCCGTCTACCGCGACGGATCCAAAGGCGCTCAGCCGCTCAACGTCTCCGACGGCAACAAGGCCAAGGTCATCAAGAATGCGCTGGGCACGGAAAGCAGCGTGGATGCTAGCCGTCAGCGCTGCCGCCGACCGTGTGCTCGCCGCCATGGCGCAAGGCGACACTACCTCCATCGGTGACGACCTGAAGGTGCTTGAGGACAAGGTCTCGGCCCGGCTGGAAGTCACAGCCAACGCGGTCGTGACTGCGGCCAATGCCTTTTCTGCGTCGATCGCCAACGCTGTCAACCTGGGTCAGGCTGCCGCCCTGCGCGAAGAACCGGAAGCAACCCAGGGACCGCCCCGCGCCGTTCGCCATCGCCTGCCGGAGGAGCGTCCTTCATTGACGCATAAGTTCTCCATCGCCGGGCACGAAGGCTACATCACTGTCGGCCTTTACCCCAACGGCCAACCGGGTGAAATCTTCATCAAGATGGCCAAGGAGGGTTCCACTGTCTCCGGGCTCATGGACTCGTTCGCCACTGCGGTCTCGCTCTCGCTGCAGCACGGGGTTCCGCTCAAGGTTCTGTGCGAGAAATTCGCCCACACTCGCTTTGAGCCCTCCGGCTGGACTGGCAGCGAACAGATTGGCTTTGCCAAGTCCATCATGGATTACATCTTCCGCTGGCTGCAGTTGCGCTTCCTTTCCGGACATCAATTGAGCCTCTTCACCGGCTTGGCAGCAGGCGCGCAATACCCTGCGTCGCCTGCCTTGGCGGCTGACTTAAGCGATGAGCCGGCGAGTTCCGCATCCGGCTTCGAAACCACAAGATATGAAACCAGGCCGCCGATCAGCGGCATCGTGCCCGAAGCTGGGGCTCTCAGGTCAGGGCCGCGCATCCTCAGCCAGCTTCAACATGGAAGACCGCGGAATCTTCGGAGCGCCTGAAACCCGAAAGGGTGGGTCCATCTTTCACGCGGCCGACGCCATGAAGGAGTATCTCGACATGGGCGACGCGCCCAGCTGCCACACCTGCGGCGCCATCATGGTCCGCAACGGCAGCTGTTACCGATGCATGAGTTGTGGCTCGACCAGCGGCTGCAGCTAGGCTAACCTTCTTCCACCAAACGAACCATCGAATGCCCCATCCTTCGCCAACAACGCGAGGATGGGGCATTCGGTCTTGTTCTCCAATAGGGAAGGGCGTTTACAGCGTCGGTGCATAAAGCTCTTTCAGATCGCGCATGCGGCTGCGCGTTATTGTGATCAGGCAGCGCGTCCTTGAGCTTGGCTCACTCGACCCCGGATGCTTGATCGTGCCGATGTCGTAAACCTTCACCAACGCATCGCACGCCGTCACCCGGTATTTCTCCCAAACCACTTCTGTTCTGTCCAGCGTCAGGGCATTGGAATCGTTTGGCGAGCTCTCGATCAGAGCCTCCCGCAGCGCATCGAAAAACTGGGTGTAGTTCTTGTAGGTCTCGACCCGAGCGTCGTTCAGGCATATGTCACGGTCGGTTACGGTCTGCGCCTCCGGGCAAGCGCCAACCTCATGCGCCATTTCGGTTTCATAGGCCAGCTCGGCAATGCGCTGCTGCTTGCCACCCTGGGCGGCGGCGCTGAGGGAATAGCCCACCGCGAGCAGCAAAAGAAGAATCGCGGCGGATGCGCGCGTGTTCATCGCTCCACACCTCCGCCACAATCTTATTCTTCAGGGAATTTCACAAGGAAGGAACCCGGGGAAACGCGGCTCGAAAGCTACATTTCCCCAGCGGGGGAGAACGTTAAGGGCTGTCTCAGTTTTAATACCCGAGGAATTTGCCCATGGTGCCGTAGGTCGGCTCACGCCGCTCCGGCACCTCAATTGGTACCGGCGTGTCCTGCCAACGTCCGGACGGTTCCGGCTGAACGGGCTTCTTGGCGGACAGTGGCTGACCCCTTTGCGCCCAGTTTCCGATTGCCGTCACGATCCGGGCCGCGGCCAACCGCCTGGATGCCCCATCATTCTTGGTGCCGCCTTTAAACTCACCCAGGGATTGCGGCGCCCGCCCATCTTCCAGGGCACTCAGGGTCCAAATGCCGTCAGGTTGCGGCGACATAACAAAAATCGCCCTCAAACTGCGCACAATAAATTCCACTGTGGGTTTGCCGTCCTGCAGATCCAACCGGGGATCAAGCTCCAGCTTTTCCTTGCTGGTGAAGTCGAAGGCTGCCTCAATCAGGTGAGACAGTTCCACCAGCTTTGCTTCCCGTTCCTTTTCTCGAATCCGATCGTTCTCTTCCGCCAGCCTGCGGTCGGTTTCGACCACCAGCTTGCGTGCCTGCTCAAACATCTCCAACAAAACCGGCTCCATGCTCACACCCTCGGGAGCAGTATGCTGTCTAGAGATGTAGGCGGCCATACAACTTATGGCACATTCCAGTGGGACTGGCGAACTGTTCAGTGCCGCCGGCGGTCCCGGTCCCGGTTGCCCCCGCCTCCGCCACCCCCTCCACCGCTTCCGCCGCGGCTTTGCCGTCCGCCGCCCACCTCCGCCCCCTTGTTTGGGTCGATAGCAGCTCTTGCAGTAAACCGGACGATCCCCACGGGGCTCAAATGGCACCGTCGTCGTTTGTCCGCAGCTGGCGCAAACCACGGTTGTGCCCGTGCTCATACCAGGGCCGGCGCCCGAACCTGTACTGTAACCGCCCTCGTGTTGGGAGTGGGACGGTGCGTGGCCGCCGCCGGCGAAGCCCTGCTTAGCTTGGCGGCATGGTTTGCAGCGACGGGGCGAGGAGTAGCCGCGTTCCTGGAAGAACTGCTGTTCGCCAGCCGTGAAGGTAAATTCCTGACCGCAGTCGCTACAGGTAAGTAACAGGTCGCTGCCGCTCATGGCTACGCCCCCTTCAGCGTGTGTACAGCGAACGCCCCACGCGCAATGGAATGTTACACGCAAAATCGCTGCGTCACACTTGTCTTTGAATAAGGCAGGCTAGTTGCACAAGCTGGTGGGCAGGGAAACGATTTAAACTGAGACTTCTACTAACTCGAGGAACCAATCGATGAAAAAAAGGTGGATGCTTGCGCTACTGATCCCGCTGTGTGCCGCAACGATGGCGCCCGCCAAGCAGCTTGGCTGGCAAAAGCTTTTCGACGGTCACGACCTGAAAGGCTGGAAGCACGTAGGGCCGGGTGGCTTCACGGTGGAGCACGGACTGCTGAAGCCCTATGGGGGAATGGGTCTCCTCTACTGGGCTGGTGGCCCCTTCAGCGATTGCGAGATCAAAGTGGAGTACCGGATGGAGCACGAGAATGACAACTCCGGTGTCTTCATCCGCATCCCCACCGAGCCTACGGAACCCTGGATGCCGGTCAACCGCGGATACGAGGTGCAAATCGACAACCACCCGGAACGAGGGGGCGAGGATGACTATCACGTAACCGGCACGCTTTACTCCCTGACCAAGCCGCTGGCCAAGCCCGGCAAGCCGGGTCCGGAGTGGAACACCATGTTGATTCGCATTGAAGGGACGCGCACCCAGGTCTTTGTAAATGACGTCAAGGTGACCGACTACACCGAAGGCCAGCCGGTACCGCCCAAAAAGCTCTCTTTCGAACCGGACCGAGGCCCGCGCCCCGACAAAGGCTGGATCGGCCTACAGAATCACAGCGATAAGGACATCGTCTACTTCAAATCCGTAGAGCTCCTGCCCCTAGGCATCGAACAAGATTTGGGCTTCTAATCGCGCCGTCTCTCGTCCACTATCTCTCCGACTCCAGATCCATCCGACTATGCAGTTTGTGATCGGGAGGGCTAAAAGACGGTGTGTGTGACCGAGGGGAGGGACCTGCGGTGCGCCTTTCCTGAACACAACTGTCCTAGTGGGTCGCCGGCATGGACAAAATGCCCGCGCTAGCGTAGTGGATCTGCGGTTTCTTTCGTTCGCGCCCCCCGTCACATCCCGTCATAATTAGGCCCACCGCCGCCTTCCGGCGGCACCCAGGTAATGACCTGATACGGGTCCATAATGTCGCACGTCTTGCAATGAACGCAGTTGGCGAAGTTGATATGAATCTGTTTCCCCTCCGCCCCTTCCACCATCTCGTACACCGCCGCAGGGCAGAAATGCTGGCACGGATTCCCAAATTCCTGCACGCAACGACCGTTACAAATATCCGTATCCCGGATCACCAAATGCACCGGTTGGTCATCCTCATGACGCGTCCCTGAGTAGTAGACGTCGGTCAGCTTATCGAACGAGAGTTTTCCGTCGTTCTTCGCCGGTCCCAGCGTCGCTTCGCGCCCGTAGGTCGATCGCCCGATGGCATCCAGATGCCGCATATTGCGGTAGCCGGCATGGTTTTTGAAATCAGGCCCAAGGTTTCTCCCGCCCAGCACCTGCTGCACAGCGCTATGCGCCAGCCCAGGCAACAACCCGTGCTCGAAACCCTGATGAAAATTCCGAACCGGGTACAGCTCCTCTTTGATCCAGCTCCCCTCGACCCGGCTCTGGTAAGCCGCTAGAGCCGTGCTCGAGTTATCCCCCACCCGCATCGATTCGAAGGCGGTCTCCGCCGCCAACATCCCGCTCTTGATAGCCAGATGGATACCCTTGAGCCGCTGAGAATTGAGCAAGCTCGCCGAATCGCCCAGGATCATCCAACCCTTCCCGGCCAACTTCGGCATGGTGAGCCAGCCGCCGTAAGGCAGGCTCTTGGCCCCATAGCGAATCATCTTGCCCCCATCCAGCAGAGGTCGTATCAGCGAATGTTCTTTGAACGACTGAAAGACGTGCTGCGGATCGAGCCGCGGATCCTGGTAATCGAGCCCCACCACATACCCCACCGAAAGCAGAGTGTCGGAAATGCCATAAATCCAGGCCCCTCCATACTCTTGCCACGTCAGCGGATAACCCAGCGTGTAGATCACTTCTCCTTTGCCCACCCGGCCGGCAGGAATCTCCCACAACTCCTTGATCCCCACTCCGTACGTCTGCGCATGTTCCGGATCTTCCAGCTGGAACCGCTCAATCAATTGCTTGGTGCACGAACCGCGCGCCCCTTCGGCCAGGATCGTAATCTTCGCGTGCAGGTCATAGCCCGCCTCAAAATTAGCCTTGGTATCCCCCTGTTTATCCACCCCTTTGTCATCCGTGCGCACCCCGGTGACCCCGTCCTGGTCGAAAAGCAACTCGCTGCCGGCAAAGCCGGTGAATATCGTGATCCCGGCCGCCTCCACCTTGGCTGCCATCCACTTGACGAACTTGTTGATGGAGATCACATACATCCCATGGTCCCGCAGCGGCGGGGGCACGATAGGGAGCTTGTGATGGCCCTTCTCGGTCAGGTAGTAAACCGATTCCTTGATCACTTCCGCATCGATGGGAGCTTCGGCCTCAAACCCGGGCAGCAGCTCGCGCATCGAACGCGGGTCCAGCAGCGCACCAGACAGGCAATGCTGGCCGGCCTCGCGTGCCTTTTCCAGAACGTAAATGTTTTCCTTTGAAAGGGGCGGAAGCGTGGAGCCCTTGAGCGCGAGCTGATCGTTGTAGGCGTCGATCAGTTGCGTCAGGCGCAGTGCACAGGCCATGCCGGCAGGGCCGCCGCCGATGATGACCACGTCCGCTTCCATTTGCGGCCGTTCGATGCCCTCGATTGGTTTGCGGAAGTGAATCATGGTTTTTGGCGGGAGCCGCTTGCAGACTTAGGCTTTCGCCTTCTTGATCTCTTCAGTGAGGGCCGGGACCACATCGAAGAGGTTGCCCACAATACCATAATCGGCGATCTCGAAGATGGGGGCCTCTACGTCCTTATTGATCGCGACAATGGTCCGCGCGCCCTTCATGCCGACGATATGCTGGATGGCGCCGCTGATGCCCAGCGCGATGTAGAGCTTGGGCGCGACCGTCTGCCCTGAACTGCCAATCTGCCGCTCCAGCGGCAGCCAGCCGTTGTCGCAGATGGGCCGCGAAGCAGCCACTTCGCCCCCCAATGCCTTGGCCAGGTCCTCGGCAATGGCGACGTTCTTCTGTTCCTTGATGCCCCGTCCAATGGCGACGATGACTTCGGCCTGCGAAAGGTCTACGGCCTGTTTGGCTTCCTGAAAGACCTCGTGCGGGGTAATGCGCAGCATCGGCGGCTGGGCCGCTTCCACCTTCTCCACCGCTGCCGAGCCGGGCTCCGCCTGGTCCCCGCGAAAAGTTCCGATCTGCAAGGTCGCCAGCCACGGAGCATCCCCGGCAAACGCCACGTCGGCCACGAATTTCCCTTGAAACATCTGCCGCGTGAACAGCAGCTTGCCGTTTTCGTACTTGTAGCCGATGGCGTCGGAAATCAAGGTGCGATCCAGGGCAAGAGCCAGCCTCGGAGCAAAATCGCGTACCTGGTAGGTGTGGGGAAAGAGCACCAGCTTCGGCTGTTGGCTCGAGATAAATTGCTTCAGCGCGTGAACGTAAGCGTCCGAAGTGTAGGCCGCGAGCGAGGGCCCCTCCAGGTCATATACCTTGTCGACCTTGTAGCCCGCCAAATCTTGCGCCAGGGCCGCGGTCTGGTTGCCCGGCAAAACCACTTCGACCGTCCAGCCGGTCTCTTTGCCAATGGCCTGGGCAGCAGCGACAGTTTCCAGCGAGACGCGGTTGAGCGTACCTTCGCGCTGCTCCGCGACCACTATGATCCGATCTGCCATGAAGGGGCACCTCGCCGCAGCGAGCTTTAGAACTCCGGAGCGCCGCGCCGCAGGTAAGCTCCGCTAAGCCCGCAGATGCCCGAGACGGCCAACGCAGAAGACGAAATAGTAGAAGATAGGATGCGCCCATCCCGGCGCGTAGGTCAGATCCTGGACGAGCCAGAGCAGCAGCACAGTGGCGATAATCCCAAACTGGCCGGCAATGACCATGAGCATGAAGCCACGGGTTCTGCGCTTATCCAGTCACTCCACCTGGTTGGGGGTCAGATTCTGTTCTTCAATGGGAAGCAGTGTATTGGCCATGCCCTATTCCTCTTGCGCAACATTGAATTGTACGAGATCACCAGTCCGCGGCGAAAGACCCGCTTTCAAATCACCCGTGCGTTGTTCCTAAGTTGCTCAACCAGCTTCTTCGCCACTTCCGCCGGAGGACCCTCCAGCATCTGTGTCTTCTTTTGCTTCACCGGCACATAGAGCCGTTCGATCTGCTGCTGGTTCTTGCCCAGCTTCGGCTCAACCTCGGCCCAGGTAACCTTGCGCAGCGGCTTCATCTTGGCCTGCTTGATACCGATCAGCGTGGCATAGCGCAGCTTGTTGATACCGCTCTGGATAGTGAGCACGGCGGGCAGGGGAACATCCACGTATTGATAACGCCCGGCTTCCAGTTCGCGTTTCAGGCGCAAGCCGCCGTCGGTCTTTTCGATCCCGATAATGATGGTGGCGTGCGGCCATCCCAGCACCTCGGCCAGCAAAACACCCGTCTGGGCAAACCCAAAATCGTCGGATTGCAGCCCGGTCACGATCAAATCGAACGTTTCTCCGGCAATCGAGGCGGCCAGGGCACGCGCAACATTCGCCGCGTCCAGGGTGGCGAAGCGGTCGTCTTCCAGATGAATGGCCCGGTCCGCGCCCTTGGCCAAAGCTTCCCGCAACACTTGTTGCGATCGCGCCGGCCCGGCGGTCACCACCACCACCTCGCCCCCGTGCTTTTCCTTTTGCCGCAGCGCTTCTTCCAGCGCGTAAGCGTCCGGCTCGTTCACTTCATAGGAGACGTCTTCGCGAATCCAGGTGCCGGCCTCGTTCAGCTTGAGCGGAGCATCCTTTTGCGGTACCTGCTTGATGCACACCAGTATCTTCATGATTACAGGAACGCCACCGACTGCAGGCTCGATACCTCAAACCGTTTGCGGCAGCGGATGTTCTTGCAGCCGACGGTATCATCTTTGCGCACCATGTAGGACTGGGCCTTGGCGAACCGGGCGCGGTCGCGCTCGTCGGGTCTGCCATGCAGTTGTGCTTTTTTGCGCCGCACCAGCCATCCCACCTCATATTCTTCGGACTTGCCACAATGTGGGCAGGTCAGCGTATGTTTTCGCTGTTCAGCTTTTTCCTCGAAGAAGTCCCGTTCTTCCATGCCTGAGCCCCACTTTCTCGGCGGCGAGGGAAACTCCTTCCGCCGAAAGTATAAGAAGTATTCCATACTTGGACAGGGATTCCATAACCGCCGTTCCGGGAAGATGGCGGCCGCAGCCGGCAGGAGAATGACTTTATGGCGAAAAGAAAGCGGCGGCCGGAGAAATTCTCCATCGTCAAAGCGGTCAAGGCCAACGCCCGGGAACGCGTAGGGCAGCCCCGGCCGGAGCGCGTGATTGTCGACGACCAGAAACGGCAGAATAGCCGCAAGCCAAAGCACCGGCAAACCATTCCGCAGTTATTGATCGGAGAATGAGAGAGGGACGATGACGAGAGCAACGGGTGTGGGTGGAGTCTTTCTGCGGGCTGCTGATCCGGAGAAGCTCCACGCCTGGTATGAGGAGCATCTTGGGTATCAAGCGCACCGAAGACGGAGCATTTGCCTTCTTCAGTGAAGGCCCTAGGGAGATGACCGTTTTCGCCTTTTTCCCCCAGGACACCGACTACTTCGGTCCCTCCAAGCAGCAGGCCATGTTCAATCTGCGCGTGGACGATCTGGACGCCGTCCTCGAAAAGCTGCGTACGGCCGGTGCCGACATTGATCCCAAGCGCGAGGACCACGACTACGGTCGCTTCGCCTGGTTTAACGACCCGGAGGGCAACCGGGTCGAACTCTGGCAGCCCCCCGGAATTCAGGAAACCTAGACTAATTGTGCGCGTGCAGGGCTTCGCTCGACGCCTTGTGGGCGGCGGTGGAGTGCTCATGGGCCTTGACCGAGTGTTCGTGGGCTTTGGTCGCGTGCTCATGGGCTTTCTTGTGATCGCCCTTGCTGTGGTGCTCGGCGGCCAGGTGATGATGTTTGGCTGCTTCTTCGTGGTGTTCCGCGGATTTGTGGTGTGCTTCGTGTGCCATTTTGATTGTCCTGTGGGAAAGCTCCCGGCGCGATCCTACTCGCCCGTCTGTGAAATCGTCGCTGCCTGTAGCCGAAGATTCACATGGTTTGCAGGAAATTCACGAAGCAAAAAAGGCCCCCCACTCTGAGTGGGAGGCCATTTCTTTCCGCCTGCGTATTAACTAAGCAGCGGAGACAACGAAGGGATCGACGATCAAGGGTTCGATCGCGGCCTGGGGCAAAATCTCGGGCATATGGACGTCGGTATAACGGCCGGCGGCAACGTCGACAAACACCACATTCGCGGTATCTTCCGTGCGGGTAGTGCTGATGTGTAGCTTACGGACGGCCTTGATTGCCACGGTAGCCAGAAGGAACCGGTTCGCGATCTTAATTCCTGCCGAATAGACCAGTTCAGAGCGCATAGAGCCTCACGTTTTTCAGGGTTGAATATCCTCTTAAGGGGACTAAGGCTCATTAAGACAGGACGCAAGCCGAAGCGTTACAAGCACTCTTTCCAGCATACAGCCGGGGTCGCCATAGTTCCTATCTAATTCGTTACCCGGAGCGCCACACCTAACCCATTGGTACCCAATTCTGCCCCCCGGACACTCCAAGAGACCCTAGCTGTCCGACCCCGACGAGCAATCGGCGATCAACATCCAACTGAACGGGTGCCCCTCGGTTCGCCAACCTGCCCCGCCTGTCCCGGCTCGCCGTGGAGCTTGCCGTGGGAGCGTCCCTGGGACCGAAACCGAAAAGCTACCCATCCCACTAACAGACCAAAAGGTTCGGGACCAACCTTAAATTTGTCATCCCGAGCGAAGCCGAGGGACCTGCAGTTTCACTCAATTCTGTAGCAACCCTCAGATAAAACAGGGACGGGTGCCCCTCGCCCACCTGCCCCGGCTCGCCGTGGAGCTTGCCGCGGGAGCGTACCTGGGCCGAAAAAGACGGGGCGATCCGGATTTCCTGTACGCTGCACAGGAAATCCGGAGGAAGCCCCTACCATCGCTCTCCCAAATCAACCCCGCCCAGCCAAAACCTCAGCCAAATGAAGCGCATGCCGAGGCGAATTCTGCCGAATCTGTTCCCGGCAACTAAACCCATCCGAGACCAGGATCGTCTCCGGAGCAGCCGACCTCACCGCAGGCAGAAGCACCCGTTCCCCCAGAGCCTGTGAAACCTCAAACTTATCCTTCTCAAATCCAAACGGACCCGCCATCCCGCAGCATCCGGAATCCAGCATGCTCACCTCGGCGTTCGTAGCCTGCAGCAGGGAAAGCTCATCCTGCATCCCCATCAGCGCCTTATGGTGACAATGCCCGTGAAGCACCATCTTCCGGTTGTTCAACTGGGGAGGCCGGTAACCCGGCGCCTGTCGAGTAAGAAACTCGCTGAGCAGAAAAGTCTGTTTCGCCAACCGCAGAGCCCGCTCATTCGTGGGAAAGAAATTAATCAGCTCATCACGAAACACGCTGGCGCAACTGGGCTCGAGCACCACAAAAGGCATTCCCGAGTCGATCTGCGGCCCAAGACGCTCCAGAATCTTCTGCAAATACGTCCGAGCCTGGTCAAGAAACCCGAAATCGTAGAGTGGCCGCCCGCAGCAGATGTGCTCCGCCGGGAACTGCACCTGGAACCCAGCCGACCCCAGCACCTCATGCGCCGCGCCCAGCACCTGGGGATGAAAGTAGTTATTCCAGGTATCCGGCCATAGCAACACGGGCGTCGCACCGGCACTCCCGCCGGCATGCTTCCTGTACTCCGACTGAAAGCTACGCCCGGCAAACTGTGGCAGAGTCCGTTGCGGCGCCACGCCGGCAATAGCTTTCACCAAGCTACGCACGCCCGGGGTCCGCATGGGCAAATTAGCCAGCCCAGGGGCAACCGCCGCCATATGCGCCCAGCGATCCATAAATCCGAAGAGGTAATGCTGCAGAGGGTGAAAACGCCCCTTGTAGTGGTGCCCAAGAAACTCCGCCTTCCAGGTCGCCATGTCCACGTTGACCGGGCATTCCGTCTTACACGCCTTGCACGAGAGGCACAGGTCGAGTGCTTCCTTGACCTCTGCATTCTGGAACCCGTCCGTGATCACCTGCCCCTGCAACATCTCCCACAGCAGGTGAGCTCGTCCCCGGGTCGAGTGCTTTTCCTCCCGCGTGGCCATATAGCTGGGGCACATCGTCCCGTGGTCCTGTTTACGGCAGGCGCCCACGCCCACGCACCGCAGCGTGCTTTCTCCAAACCCGCCGGGATCCGGGTATTGGAACCAGGTCTCCACCTTCTTCGCCTGGTATCCAACCCCAAGCCGAAGATTGTCCACCGGTTCGTACACCGCGACCGGATCGATCATCTTCCCCGGGTTCATGCCATTATCCGGATCCCACAGCGCCTTGAACTCCTGAAACGCCTTCATCAACTCCGGGCCATACATTTTCGGCAGCAGCGCCCCGCGCGCCTGGCCATCTCCATGTTCGCCGGACAACGACCCCCCGTGAGCCAGCACGATATCCGCCGCCTGATCGATGAACTCGCGAAATTTGGCGATGCCCGGGCGCGGTTTCCAGGTCGAAGGTAATGCGCATGTGAACGCAGCCTTGGCCGAAGTGTCCGTACATGGGCGTCGTATACCCAAACTTCTCCAGCAGCTGGTAGATGTCGCGCAGATAGTTGCCCAGCTCTTCCGGCGGTACGGCGGAATCCTCCCACCCTTCCCATCCATGCTTTTCCCCGGGAACGAAGACGGTCGCGCCCAGCGCAGATTCGCGCACTTTCCAAACCCGCCGCGCCTCTATATCGGAGTAGCGCCGCACCGTGCACGTCTTGCCAAATGCCAGCGCCGCCTGGGTGAATGTTTCCGCGATAGCGTCGGCGTCCTCCGCGGAGTCGGCGCCAAACTCGCACAGCAGAAACCCGCGTCCTTCGGGCAGCAGCAGCACATCGTCGACCGCCAGATGCTTGCGCAGCATGTAGTCGACCATCAGGCCATCGAAACCTTCCAGCCCGATCGGCTTGTACTTGAGCACTGCCGGCACGTGGTCGGCAGCGATAAAGGGATCGGCAAAACCCAGCACCACCAGCCGGCGATGCTGCGGGCTATGTTTGAGCTCGCAGCGCGACTGCAGCACGGTAACGCAAGTGCCTTCGCTGCCCACCAGGGCGCGCGCTACATTAAATCCATTTTCCGGCAGCAGCTCGTCCAGGTTGTAGCCCGAGACGCGGCGCGGGAATCTTGGGAAAGCGCTGGCGGATCAAGTCGCCGTAGGTATCCCGGATGCGCGCCAGGCCTGCATAAATCTCGCCCCGCCGTCCGCCCCCAGCAATGATGGCCTCGAGTTCCGCCTCCGAAGTAGCGCCGACGGTAAGCCGGGTTCCGTCATACAGAAGGATGTCGAGCGAATCGATATTGTCGACGGTCTTGCCGCCCATGAGCGCGTGTACGCCACAGGAGTTGTTACCGATCATGCCCCCTAACGTGCACCGGCTATGCGTGGCCGGGTCGGGAGCGAAGGTCAGATCATGTTCTTCCGCGGCATCGCGCAGCCGGTCGAGCACGATGCCTGGCTGGACGCGGGCAAATTTCTGCGCCGGGTCGAGTTCCAGGATCGCGTGCATATATTTAGAGAAGTCGATGATCACGGCCACATTGCAGCACTGCCCGGCCAGGCTGGTGCCCGCCACCGCGCGAGAGAACAGGTGCGCCCATCTCGCGGCAAGCGGCCACGGTAGCCACCACGTCGGCCTCATCGAGAGGCAGCACCAAGCCGATAGGCACCTGGCGATAATTGGAGGCGTCGGTAGCGTAGAGCGCGCGAGAAGCCTCATCGAACCGGACCTCGCCCCGCACCACCTGGCGCAGCTTAGTTTCCAGCGCGCGGGAAGCCGAAAACCCTTCATGGGCATGAACTGCGCGGGGTGTCTGCTGCAGGATAGGAAACGCGGTAGGGGCTGCCATAGTCAAGGAAGATGGTATCAAGACCAAAGCCGATAAGGCACCGGCCCATCAGATCAGACGCCCACGGCTCGCCGCCCGGCTCCCGGCTATGTGGGCCTGGTCGCCTTGGCGCACTGCCATGGGCGCTTGCCTGTCATTGGAGCGAAGCCGGAGACGCAGTTCTGACCAGCATTGCGTACCGAACTGCCCACGTCATCCCGCCTGACGGCTTGCCGTGAACCGAAGCGTATCCGGGTTCCTCCCACGCGGCTTCGCCTGCGTCCACAATTCGCGGCTTCCGAAACAAACCGAGAGCTTCCAACCCACCGGCTACAGGAGACCGGGTACGAAGGGAGGGACCTGCGGTTCTCCAACAGCATCCGAACCAGACAGGTGTCTCGTCTAATGCAATCAAACAAGAGCACAGACCCCACTTTGTCATCTGCTGCGGCCGCGAGTTGGAAGAGCAATGACACCCGGCCGCTTGCACCGGCAACGAACGTTGGGGTGCCCCATTCAAGCCCGTTTTTGGGCTTGAGTGGGACAAGCAGCACTCAACGACGCCCCGGTCTCCCTCTTGTCATCCCGCCTGCCCCGCTTGCCCCGGCCTGCCGTGGGGCTCGACGTGAGAGCCACCGGCTTGCGTGTGGCAAGTTGAGAAAGAAATGACACTGCAAAATCGCCATAGATGCGAGGCCCGGAGGGCCGGCCGCCAAACGTGAGCCCAGCCCGGAAGGGCTGGGGATCAATCCCGAAAATGATTAGAGCGCCGTAGGCGCGGCACTAAACCTGGGCCTGCTCGCACCCGTGTCATTTAAACCCTGAGCACCCACCCCCCAAAAAGTCCACCTGCCTACTTCCCGGCGCAACCCTTGCTTCCGGTATCCGCAATTCCCGCGATCACCCACCTGCCCTCGGTGTGAACGACATTGAATAAATCGGTCCCGCAGTGATCCTTTTTCCCGTCCACCAAAAACTCAAACGGAGCCCACACCACAGCCAGGTCGTGATCGATGCGCACCAGCGGATCGTCGATCCGCTCTTCCATGTGCTTCTCACTAGGTTTGCCGAAGTGATCCGCAAATGCTTCGATAGTCATCTGCTCAGGCTTTCCGTCTCGCATCAGGACCATTATTGTCCCGGGCAGGGCTGTAGCCTTGATGGCCGCGGGGTCACGCTTCGTCATCCCCTGAAACATCGCATCAATAGGAGCAAGGACCGCCAGCTCTTCTGAAGACTGGGCGGCAGCCCGAGTCGATAAAAGGGTAGATGGAACCGCAACCGCGAGACCGAGAATCCCCACCACACAAAAACGAGCTTTCACGGGAGCACCCCACTTTCGTTGGACCCATTATCACTCGCCCTCGGGAATTCCCAGCTGACAAAACACGCCGACCCAATCAGCCTCAGCAACTGTTTCCTATGCAGCACACGATCACACAATCAACTTAGTTGATATTCACGCCGATGGTGCAAGTCGCCGAAGTCGCTCCCGGCGCGGTGCCGGTGACCGTCACCGTGTACTGACCGACGGTCGTACCAGGATCGCCGGTGGTAGTCGTGCCCGCCCCGGCATTATTTCCGCTCCCGCCACCGCCGCAAGCCAGCATCCCTCCAGCCAAAGCAAGAAGCAGCACCAAGCTCCCCAAAACGCCGCGCCAGCGGCGCAATCGCCTCGGTGTGATTATGAACAAAAGCCAGGCAAGGGAAGCCGCCCCGGTCCCATACCAGGAGATTCGATTCGCAGGCCTTCGCGAAGCGTTGCCGCTGGCCGCTGTGGTCAGGATGGTGAGCGTCGCGCTGGCGCCGGTGATTCCCGTAACGCTCACCGGGCTGGTCGTGCCAAAGCTGAAAGTAGGCAGATGCTGAGCTCCAGGCGGCGCCGAAGTGACCACCGCGCTCAGCGTTATGTTGCCGGTGAACCCGCCGGTGGGGGAGATCCCGATCAAGGAAGTATTGCCCGTGGTTGCCCCAGGCGGAAACTGCATGGGAACTCCGGACATCTCAAAGCTGGGAATTGGCACCGGGGTCACCGTGACCAGCGTGGTCGCCGAAGCAATGCTGTAAATGGAAGCACTAGCGCTGTCGGGGGTGTAGTTGGCGGTAAGAACATCGTTCCCCAACGGAAGCGCTCCGGCAGCGATGTCGATAGTCACGGAGGTGCCGGTAAGAGTGGCCGGGGCAGAATGGTAGCTGCCGCTGGTCAGTGTGACAGAGCCGGTAGGAGCTTTGGGGGCGCCTGGGGGTGTACCGAATAAGACAGTAACCGTCAAGGATTGTGCGATGGTGATGCTGTTAGCCGAGCCATTCACCACCATATGGGACGTATAGAGCGTGGTCGTTCCGGTCCCGCTGAGGGAGACAACCCGGGGCGAGTTGGCGGCGTTCGCAGACGTAACTGCCATGGTGGCAGTACGCGTTCCCGCCGCGGAAGGCGTGAAGGTAATCTGCACCGGGCAAGTAGCCGCGGGAGCCAACGGCGATTGGCAGTTATTCACCGCGCTGAAGTCGCTCGCATTGGCTCCCGTGATCGCGATGGCCAGCGGATCCAATGGCGCCGATCCGCTATTTTGAAAATCCACCTCTCCCGGGGTAGGGAATCCGACCAACTGGCTGGGAAATGTCAGGCTCGGTGGATTGGTAAGGATTTTGATTGCCGGCGGCCCCTGAAAACTCTCCAGAAAGTTTCCGATGTTGAGCGATCCCAGGCCAGTCACCCGGTCATAGCCCGCGGTGACCAGGTAGCCCGCCTTGCCGCCGCTCATCCCGTTGGGTCCTGGGATGCTGTTATTGCACAAGCTCGGCGTGGCGACGTCGCAACTGCTCACGCCGCTGGAGGCAACCGTCACATCGTGAAAGACAGTCGGTGCGGCCGCCGCCATTTGGTAGAGTTGCGGGTTGAGATTTCCCTGCGCTGCTTGTGTCCCGCCGTCGAGCAGAGCCGCAATCCCAGCCATCGAGGGAGCCGCGGCCGAAGTGCCGGCGAACACCGCAAAGCTGAACGAGCCGCTTGAGGCAGCGACGCAGTTGCCACCCCCCGCAGCGAAACAACCAAAGTAGCCGTCGTGACTCGAGGCGGAGAAGGCGATGTCTGGCGTATACCGTCCCGATCTGGCCGCTGGCACGCCGCTTCCCGTCTGCCAGGCGGGGGTTGCAATCACGCTGCTCACCCCTCCCCCGGATGCCGCAACCTGCGCGCCCCCGCTGGAGTTCAGCGGTTCGTTCCATCCTCCCTCGGGAATATAGCTGAGGGCCGACGCCAGGTTACGGCTGTTGCTCCCGCTCCAATACTGTGACGGATTGCTGGTGTCGTTGAATTCAGTGCCCCCGACGCACGTGGCATAGCTCGAGGAACAGATGTAATTAGGGCTGTTGGCCAGCGGCGATGTCGGTGGCGTGGTGAAGGCCTGATCGCAACCCGAGGCGCCGGAATCGCCGGAGGAAACCAGAACCGATATTCCCTCCGCGGCCGCCTGTTGAAATAAGGCGTCCCAGAAAGCGACGCCCGCGGCCCCAGCCGACGCCTCGCAGGCGCCAAAACTGATGCTCATCACGGATGCCGGCGCGGGCGAAGTTTCCACCAGGTATTGCGCGTCGGCTTCGACCCCCCCGCTCGCCGCGGTCGCCACCACCAATAAGATCTGAGCAGAGCCGGCAACGCTGCCCGCGCGCATCACGTCCAGGGTCGCTTCGGACTGGTCGTCAAGAGAAACATTGGTCGCGGGTGGAGCAGTATAGGCCGGTCCCGGATCGACGCCTCCAAAAGCGGTGGGGACGATTTCGGTAGGGTTGGGAAAATTGGTTTCGGTTTGTTCCCGGAAATTTTCAAAATCGCTGAAATCTGTGCGCGACCGTCCGACGATGCCGATGGTCACTCCGGATGTGCTGCCTCCGCCATAAATCGTCGCGAAATCTCCGGGCGTGATGAAATGCTCTCCACTGCTGGTGCTGACGTCGGGTAAAATCGACTGCATCAACCGGAACGAGTGGAGAGGCTGGTCCTCCACCGTATACAGACCATGAACGGCCTTGATCGCCGGTGCCAGCGCCCGCGGAATCATCGGATCCGAAGATGGGGACACGCGCTGGGCGCCATTCGCATGGTAGGTACCCAACTCGGTATGGAATGCGCGTCCGAGCGCGCCGGCTGTACCTCCAAACCCGATGAACGTGCGGCTAGGCGACACCCAATTGACATGCAATCCCTGGGACTGCAACCAGAGGCTGAGCGTAGCGATGTCATGCTCGGAGAGCCCGAAGCGTTCTCCCATCTCTGCGGGTGTGAGCCAGTGATGGTAATTCGGCGAACCAAGCTCTTGCTGTTCGGCCAGAAACTCCAGTAAGTTCTCTTCCTGCTCTGGCGATCGCGCCAAAACGAGCGTGAACCCTTCGAGCGTCAGCCCGGAAGGCAGAGGGCCTGCAGCATTCTGTTTGGATGCCCATAGGGGATGGTGATTGGGCAGAGCCACCAACTCCGCGGCGTTAACCTCGTCAGTAATCCGATCTCTATTTTGTCCATAAAGCGCATTGCCTCCCGAAATGGCAAAAGCAATCGAGACGACTACAAATAGTGTTCGCAGGCGGTAACGGCAGAAGGCAGGAAAAAAGTATTGCATCAAGCGGTGCATTAATGGGATTCCCTATGTACGCAAGCACGGTCACAAAAGCCGCATCGACGGTGAACGCGCACTCGAGGATATCGCAGCTCCAGGGAACCCTGTCTTCTGTAAATATCGCTGCTACTTTACGGACGGGCATTACTCTTAAAACTTCCTCCGAGCTTTGCTCGGCTCCAATTGCGAACTCTGACCGCCAGGTATCCATTCAACCTAAAGTAACCTCGCGAAACGATAACCGTCGATTCAAGAAAACAGTCTTTGCGGCTAGATCCGATTCCGCAGCGCACTATATCCTGTTAGCAGACGATATCGGCACAACGGGCGGCTCTCGCGTACCTCCCGCTGGTCGGCGGTTGCCGGTAGTTTCGGCCTAAGCGCGAGCGAAGGACAGTTTTACCCCTGTCCGGTGTCACACCCGATCCCTGTCACAAAATAAGGCCATCCAAGCATCCCGCCGCGGCGGGATTTTTTTTTGCGCCCCATTGCGCCTCCAAGCGCAGTGGAAACCCCAGTCCCTAAGTACTCTCAAATTTCAGGAGCCACCTATGCCCAAAAATAAAGTCATCGATCCCATCACCGATCAGGAAATAGCCTTTGCCCGCCTGGTCCTCTCTGGCGCCATGACCGACCGTCAAGCCGCCGAAGCCGTCGGCCTCAACCCCGACTCCGCCGCCTACACCAAATCCAAACCCCGTGTCCGCGCCTACATGCTCGAGCACCGCGCCGCCGTCGAGCAACAGCTCGTCCAGCAAGAAGCCGACCTGTCCCGCCTGTCCCGGCGTGCCGTGGAGCGTGCCGTGGAGGGACAGCGCCGCTTGAACCCGGACCGCGAACAAGTACTAAACCGCCTCTGGGAAATCGCCAACCTCAGCCCCGATATGACCCGAGGCAGCATTACCGGCCAGGTCAAGGCCATCTCCATAATCGTGGCCATGCAAAACTTCATCCCCGACCGTCGCGCCGTCTCTGCAGAAAAGAAATCAGCCCCTGCACCTGTCAACGCGCAAATCTATCAATCCGCCTGGCTTCGCCAGCAGCAGGCCGCAACCCATGCCACAACTATCGACCCGCAGCCAACCCCTGCCCCGCCTGTCCCGGCTTGCCGTGGAGCCCAGCAAGAAGAAGCATCTGCCTGCCCCGCCTGTCCCGGCATGCCGCGGAGCGTGCCGTGGGGCGTCCCCCAACCCGATTTCGCTCCCGAACCCGTTTCCGGGTCAGCGGCAGAGGCGCCTCCCGACCCCGTCCCCAGTCAGCCCACCCTCGCCCATCGCGTTCCCCTCGCGGACGGCCTGCCGCCTTATGTCCCTCAGTTCACTTCTGTACCAGACACCAGAGTCCCTTTCTCTATCAAAGTGAACCCTTTCAAGCACCGCCGCTGAACTGCAAATCCTCAAAACGACCCAAAAATATCGAATTTTAAAAATAACTAGACAGGCTGCCGAAAAACTCTCTGCACGAAGGGCGCGGTTAAAAGGTGGCGGAAAACTCATGTTTTGTATCAGGGCACGACCTTAAAGTATCGAATTTTACAAATGACTCTGCCGAAAAACTCTCTGCAGGGAAGGGCACGGCTTAAAGGCTGCGGAAAAACTCCTGTTTTGTATTAGGGCACGACTTTAGTCGGGCCGTACCCCAGCGCCGCTGATGAGGGCTTTAGCCCCTGAGGTATTGCTTTCCTGCTCGGCGGAGACTTTTTCCGCAGCCTCTTAAGCCTGCTGAAGTCCGGCTTTAAGCCCCAACCTAAGCTGTCACGCTACCTCCATGTAAATAGAGCTACACTCGCAGCCGCTACTTCCTCTCTGGGAACAAGACTGCATGACAAAAGCTAACCTGGGTCGGAATCCATACACCCACCAAGCCGCCGGAGACAAAGAAGTAGCAACGCCGCTCCGCAACGCTCCTGAGATACTAGACGTGTGTTTCGGCCATTTCGGACAAGCGAGGCTCAGAAGGAAAGGCTCCTCGCAGCCACCCGCGAGGCTCCGCCCTCCAGTCCTCCTTTGCTGACGTTAACGGAGGGCCTGCTTGGAAAACCGCCGCAGGGTTTTGTGCATGATGTTTCCCGCAGTGAGATTGGTCGAGGACGGCGCGCTTTCGCGGCCGCCCGCGAAGCCTTTCAGCGATGGGATGAGTTCGATTTGGGGTGGGTTCGAGTCGTGAACCCGATCGCCAAGATCCTGCCGGGCGAGTTAGTAGGTGTGGAAGCTCACACCGCCTACCTATGGTCGATTAATTTCAGCCGCGTTGTTGAGGTTGTGGACGGCCCGACTCGCTTCGGCTTTATGTACACCACGACTGCCTTTCACATCGAGGAAGGGCAGGAGCGGTTCGTGATTGACTTTGGTCCCGAGAGCGAATCGGTGTCTTATCTCCTTGAAGCAGTATCACGTCCGAGGCATATTCTGGCCCGCATTGGTTACCCTTTCTCACGAGCGATGCAGCATCGATTCGCAAGAGATTCGCACGCACGGATGAGACGCGGTGTCCGGGGCACCTAGTTCACGGGGCGAAGTGCATCCTCAGGGACCATCGCCTGATTTCCTGTACGTCGCGACGCAGCGCACCAGCACTCGAGAGGTTTCGGAATATTTGTGGCGCTATTCAAGTTCACGCCGGAGCAAGAAGACGCATGCATCCGTGTGGCTGAATTCGTCATGTGGGAAAGATTAAAGAGGCTTGATGTAGAACTGTTTAGATCGGGACGCCCGGGCTCTTGGGACCGGCCCCGTCCGCGCAAATTCCATCCAATCATGAGCGCGAAACGATGGGGGGTTAGTTCGTCTGTCACCGAATCCCGAAAATGTCGACACGCCAGACAACCCGCGCCTTCGTGCTGCGTCGAGAGAGATAATCTGAGCTAACCGAACCTTGGCCGCCCCGGGCTATATCGAATCTTTCACACGTTCCCGCCCCCGGGTTTTCTCCGAGGTACAAAATTCACCTTCGCTTCATCATCCAGCCGATGGATATTCCGGTGACGACGCCTATCGCAATTCCTGTAGCGATGCCTATCGAAAATGTCGCTACCACTGTTTCGACGGGGTGCCGCTGCAGGCGCTTGATTGTGTCATCCATGAGCTCTTCGGCAGTGTCGCCGCCTTGTTTTGCTATGCGACGCGTTGCTCCTAAGCTCTCCTCAAGTGCATCTGCAAGGGCAGTTGTCGCCCGTGAAGCATGCCGCGCTGCTTCAGCAACTCGGTCGCCCGTCCATTCCGCCACTGATTGCGCCATGATGTCTTGATCCCCCTCGTCTCTCAGTTCGACCGCGCTTTTGCTTGGTTCCCCAGCCACCTTTGCCTTCACGTGACTCCCATTGCTGAAAGCCGCAGTTTGTATGTTACGCCCAGCGATAGAACTATGGAAATGGCGGGCGTCAGAGCATAGGGCGATGCACGCGGGCACCCGTCTGACCTCGCAGACGGTGACCGCCGGTACGGTACAGAACTACACTTACAGCTACGATCGCTATGGCAACCGGGTGACGCAAACTCCCCTGCAAACGGGATTTAGTAAACGGGATTTAGTGGTCAAACGGGATTTAGTGGTCCATGATAGGTAATGGTCAAGGGGAAACGGAGATTCCCGTTGACCCGGCGAAACAGGTTCCCCGAGCGAGCAAAGGTTTCTGGTTTTTGACTGTCCTCGACCGCTTATCAGGACCAACGCTTTGCCAGCGTGGCCAGACATCCATTTGCGGGAACAACGCCGAGCAGACGCCGTCCACGAAGATTGAGTTAGAGTAAACCGGCCGGCCTCGAAACAGACGGTGAGATGTATTGGGAGCCGAAGCCCCCGTGCACAGCCACAAAATACGCGAGGACCGGCCGGTGGATCGCTGACAGATTGAACATAAGAACTTTGGTAGCCTGAGTGGGTCGAGGAAACGGAAGCAGGCTCTGCTGGAGAGCACCCTGCCAGGGATACTCGACCCGACTCATCCAACCGATGCGTCACCAGGGGGATTCTCTTTGGAGGATTCCCCTTTGTGTTGACCAGCTGGGAGTGACCATCGGGCGATAGATCGGCATGCCTGAGAAAACTCCAGCAGCCCCGAACCGGCCGTTTCTTTTCCCTTAAGCGGCTGACGCCAGAGCTGCAGACTGTTTTCTTTTTCCCGGCTTTGCTTTTGGCCGCGGAGGCGGAGTGCGCACCTGAAAGGGCTGGCCGTTCTTGTCCACTGCCAACAGGTAAGCCACCAGCTTGCGCGCCACTTGTAAGGTCGCACGATTGGCGTGGCCGCGCTCTCGTTGCTGAGCATGCAGTGCTGCCAGTTGTGGATTCCAGCGCGGCGCCAGTTTGGCGGCTTCGATCAGCGCCGTCTGCAGCCAGGCATTGCGCTGCTTGGAAATTGGACCTCGTTGCTGTTTGCCGGCAGAGGATCGAAACGCCGCCGTCAAGCCACAGTAACTGACCGCATCGGCTACAGAGGAGAAGCGGTGTGGATCGGCGACTTCCAATGCCCATGTCAGTGCCGTGATGGGACCGACTCCGTCGATGCTCATCAATCGCTCGAGCCGCTGCTCCAGGACGGGATCGCAAAGCAGTCTCTTGATCAACTGTTTCTGCGTAGACTCGAACATCTCCATAGAGCCGCGACTCATACGTAGGAGATCTTTGACCGATTCCGGTACTTCCCGCAGGCTCTTCATCAGGTCGGCGAAGTACTTCTTCCGATGCAGTCGCTCTCTGTCGAACGGAGCGCCGCTTTCCATCAGCAGACCCGCCATCCTGTTCTGCATACGCACCGATTGCCGCACGACCAGGTTTCGATAACGCAGCAGACGTCGCAGATCGCGCAAATGCGGCGGCAGTACGTAGCAGGCAGGCAGCAGATTGCACCGCAGCAGGTCGGCAATGGTACGCGCATCGAGACAATCGCTCTTCTTCTTGCCCGCGGTGATGGCCTTCATCTTGGCCGGATGGCCCATCGACAATTGCTGGGCGTACGGCTTCAAGGTGTCGTAGATCCAGGCACTGAAGAGCGTGGCTTCCATCGCTCCTTCCCAGGCTACTTGGCGCCGCTTCGCCCAGCGCCGCAACTCCATACGCTGCGCCTGCAGTGTGCCTTCTTCCACAATCTGGCCGTCTGCGGTCTTTACGCAATAAGCAATGGTTTTCTTGTGAACGTCCAATCCGATATAGTGAATAGCATTCATGGGGTTCTCCTGTTCGAGATTTCTGAATCGGCTGCTGCGAACAGTCGATTTCAGCAGTGTAATCTCGGGGAGAACCCTTTCTCATGTCGCCTCTCTGATTGCCTATACATTCAAACAGACGGAAGTGGTACTTTGGTAAACACAAGAAACAAGACAAGCCGCTCGACGGGTCCTGGGATTCCATCCTGCTGGAAATTAAAAGGTAGACGGAGCGATCGCCACCCGACATTCGAAATCCTAATCTTTCGCGTTTCGCTGAGGCCGTCTCGGCTGAACGCGTTCATGAACGATCCCTAGCTCTTTGTCCATCCCAACTATGGCTTAGACAGACTCACTCGACTGGCGCCCGCGAATGACGCTCCGTTATCTGTGTGGATGCGTTCCGGTATCCGAAACTCCCGCATCGGGGCTTCGCAAAGCAAAGCCTTCCAATGCGATTGTTTCGTAACTAGGAATGGACAGTATCAATGGAGTGCGTGACGGCGCAGCGAATCGTCCGCCCCGAGTAGTGAGTCCTGTGAACCAGAGTCGCATTGCATAGGGCGAAAGATCATCGCGCAGGTCGACAAATCGCTGGCAGAGGTTTCACTAGAAAGTTCCCACCCGCGCTGCGAAAAATCCCCTTGCCACATTGATCCAGAGTTTCGCAGCGGCAGTTTTGCATCATCTTCTTCAATAGCCGCTGGACTGCCTTTACGCCGTCCATCAAATCGTCGAGTTCCGCGAGCTTCCGACGAGACAGCTGCTGCCAGCGCTCCGAAGCACGAGCGACGCTGCTAAAACCGAAGAATAGCTGCCGGATTTCGTCTAGTGTAAAACCCAATTGTCGAGCCCGCTGGATTAGCGCAAGCCGATAAAGTACTGTCGTGTCGTAGCGTCTTTGTTTACCCTTCCGTTCAGCGGGAGGAAGCAACCCAATCTTTTCGTAATAACGAATCGCAGAAGGCCGCAGTCCAATTTCGCGTGCTACTTCAGAAATGATCAACTGGGGCATAGCGACATTTTAGACCACTACCAAAGGTCTCGGCGCACGAGCGCAAAATCAACGCTTGACTTAAAGTCAACTTTAAGCCGTACGGTTGCAATAAGGGGTCGGAGTGCACCTAATGTTGACCCCTTCCGGAGATGTTCATGAGATCGTCCCATGGGCTTTTGGTAATTTCGCTTCTGCTAGTCAGCATCGGTTTTGCACCCGCTCAAAGCAACAATCCGACAGCGATTCACACGGTGGGTCAGGCACTCGACTTCTGGATAACTAACACCGAAATTCGCGTGGTTTCTGCCGCCGACGCTATGCCTGAGGAGAAGTATTCCTACGCGCCAACTGCCGGCGAGTTTGCGGGTGTCCGCACCTTTGCCCAACAGATCAAGCATTTGGCAGCCAATAACTATCGCATGGCTGCTTACATCCTCAATCAGACTCCTACTCCAGATCAAGAGTCTGAGGCCGGGCCGGACACCGTTCAATCCAAGGCTCAAATTATGGACTACCTCAAGGGGTCGTTCGCAGTGCTACATCGGGCTATGGCTACGATCAATGAAGGAAACATGCTGAAGCCTATGGCCGCATCCCCCGGCCCCCTCCAGAAGACGCGTCTTCAACTGGCGGTGGATGCGGTGGCCCACTCCAACGATCACTACGGGCAGATGGTGGAATACCTGCGAATGAATGGGATTATTCCGCCAGCTAGTCGCTGATATAGAAGGTGGGCTTTAGCAGTGGCCGCAAACAAGCCAGAGAAGCAAGAATGCTTGAACTATGGAGACTCAAAAGATGAATAAGATGAATTGCATTGTAGCGATTACGACGGGTGTTCCGGTCTGTCATGTCAAGTTCAATCCTCTTCATTTTGGGTTTCAGCGTAGTCCTGCTCTCGGAGTTGTGGCCAGCGCTCTGGGTCAGGTTATACGGCAGCATATTGCAACGCGAGCGAAATACTGGCCGCTTGTGTGCGGCGATCGCCCTCATCCTGCATGGGCGGTTTTTCCCCCATCAATCACCATCTGCGAGCCCGTCATGTAGGGGTGATCGTCGGAAGCGAGCACCAGCGCGAACGCAGCGATCTCCTCCGCGGTCGCCATCCTTTGTAAACCAGGTACATGGGACTTTGCCCACTGCCTGGCGGCGGCCTCCCAGATCGCATCCGGTACGCCTTCCATGCCCGCGGCACGGCGTACCAGCTCCGTATCGGTGGTTCCCGGAATCAACGCATTGACGCGAATACCTTTCGCGGCGTAGTCAAAAGCAGCAGACTGAATAAGACCCACCAGCCCGCGTTTGCTCGCGCTATACGCAGAACGGCGATCCGTGGTCGCGAGGGCATTCGAGGAAGAGGTCACAACAATATTTCCCCCACCCCCGCAAGCATGTGCGGGATCTCGTACTTCATGGCAAGAAAGACGCCCCGCAAATTCGTATTCACTACGTCATCCCATTCCTGGGAACTGTACTCATGCAGCGGTTTTTCCAATGTGATGCCTGCATTGTTGAATGCGACGTCCAGCCGCCCGTAACGCGTGGCGGCCTGGTCGACAAACGCTTTCACCTCGGCCTCCACTCGAACATCCGCGCGGATATAGGTTGCTTCGCCGCCACGCGCGCGAATCTCCCCTTCCACCGCATGCCCAAGCTTTTCGCGGCGGCCGCAGAATCCAACCTTGCCCCCTTCGGCTGCGAAGGCCAGCGCGGCGGCGCGCCCGATTCCAGACGTTGCCCCGGTAACGATCACCACTTTGTTTTCAAAGCGCCGTTTGGCGACTACCGGAGAACTCGCGGGACGCGTTGCCTTGCTGCATGAGGCAAGTGAACTGGCCACGGCAGCTGCCGTTAATCCCAGCATCGCTCTGCGGTCGATCTGCAAATGATTCTTTTCCTTCATTGGACCCTCCGAATGACTCCGCTTCATAAGACTTAGCGGCCAGGAGCCAGGAATTCGCCCACCAGGTTCCCAACCGCTTTGAACAGGAAGGAAGTGCTGCCGATGCGAAATGCGTCGGCGGCTTCATACCGGCTTGGATACCAGGCATGCATCGCCGCGAAGGACCCAGCGTAGGGCGACACCAGCGCCGGAACAGAAAATATGGTTTGCCCGCTGGTCGGTCTTGGCGGCGAGGGTCGAGATCAGCGCATGCGAACCGCGGTGAACGAGGCCGCTGCAGCCGCACCTATGATAGGTGACATCCTCGTGGACCAGCGCGCTCAACGAATAGGAGGTCGTCTGGCTGATAAGTTGCATGCCAAATCTCCAACCATAACGTTCTCCGTAGCCTGTGGCACCGGAATCCCATTCCGGAGGTGCGGGTTTGTTCTGGTCCAGTCCCGCCCCAATTGCGGAGCTGATGAGTGCCGGGGGCCCGAACGCGCCATAGAGGTAGTTGCGGAATTGCTGTTTGCCATCCGGAAAGGTGTAGGGGCCTGCGACGCTTGCGCCGGGAGCTGATGGGGAGATTCACAGCCGGAACCCCCGGCAGCGTCCAGCGCCCAACCGTGCGGACGGGCTTGACTGTGCATACGAGCCGGCATCAATCGCTAGCACCACTGCGGCAACGATCCAGCAGTGTTGAAGTCGAACCATGCATCCCTCCTGACGACACCCGCAGTGTCGCGCGGGAGGAGGAGCAAAGATTAGCTACAACGCGCAGACGCGGCGACTTTCGAGGCGAACGCATAAAATCAGGCCGCGAACGAGTTTCAAGAGCGGTTGAGGCCGCTATGGGGAATGCCCGCTGCCGTAGAATTTTGTCCGAGTGTCTGGGAACCGTGCCCGCCTCAGTGCGTTTACCGTTCAAATTGCCGCGCTGGCGCGTTTTTTAGGCTCCCGGCACGAGAGTCGTAAGACACTGTAAGTGAGTGATTGCCTATGGACGCACTGCAGCAACTCTCGACCGTTAATTTGATTGCACAGACTTACGGCTTTGCCATCGGAACAGTGTTGGCCACGCTGCTGCTGATACTCGTCTGGCGTTCCGGCGGAACGGACCGTCGTCCCCGCTTCCTCTTTGCCGCCTGCATTCTGATTGCGAACGCTTCCGGCCTGGCCAAGAATCTTGTGCTGGCGCTCGACGCTTCCCGCGCATCGGCTCTGGCCTGGCAGATACGGTCCATCGGCTTCATCGCGGCAGCAATGGTGCCGCTGAGCATCATGATTATCTGGCGGGACAATGCCGTTTCAAGAGCTCGCCGCAAAATCGGCGACGTGCTCATCATCTATGCGGCATCCAGCGGGCTGCTGATTGCAACCGGCCTGGCGTTTGGAACCTTCGCTCACCAGACATCCCTGCCCTCATCCATATCGGGCTTCCTGCAGCGCCAGGATTCCATCGGAAACCTGACCATCTATAACGGATTGCTCCTGGTCGTGCTGGGCGCGATCTTCCTGTTGCCCGGCACATTGGACGATCTGACCAACCGCGTCGCGGTCGCGCTGATCATCGCGGGCCTCGCGCTCAGTTCTATCAGCGCAGTCTTAGGTGCCTACGTTTCGCTTCCCACTGCTCTTGCCCACATCTTCAGGATTGCCAGATTTCAGAGCATCGTGCTGGTGGTCATCGGTTCGCTGTTTTATTTCTCGCGCTTCCGGGCGGCAGATCTTTTCGCCAAGCAAGCGGTTCGGCTACTGCTGGGCGCGGCCTTGGCCCTCTTCGCGGCTTTCTTGGTCTTCGGCCCGCTTGCATCCATAGCCCAGGCAACCGCGTCTCCTCGCGCTGTCAGCATCCTTTGCGCCGCAGCCATTACTTGTGCAGCCATGCTGCTTTATGCGCGCTTGCGGCGATGGTCAGACATCCTGGTGGAGAGAGGAATATTCGGGAAACGCGACACCCAGCTTGCACTGCGGGAGTTTCGTGATGGTCTCGGCCTGCTGCAATCCAAATCGGCTGTTCTGTCTGCCATGCAAGCCTTGGCCGTCGAAGTTCTGGGCATGAAACCCGGCGAGATCTCCATCCAGAACGCCGAGCCCCGAGCCGGCGTGTCCCTGTCGGTTCCGATTCCCTCGCAGGGAGACACGTTACAGCTGGTGGTATCGCTCGCCGGAAACAGAAGAACGCTGCTTACCGCCGAAATCGACTCCCTGCGCGAGATCGCCCTGCACGCGGGCCGGCGGCTGGATGACCTGGACCGCGAGGAAGAGCGCATGGAGAGCATCCGCCTCGAAAGCCGTCTGAGCCAGCAGCTGGCGCAGGCGGAGCTTCGCGCTTTGCGCGCCCAGATCAACCCCCACTTCCTTTTCAATTCTCTGAACACCATCGCTGCTCTCATCGCCTCGGATCCCGACAAGGCTGAGACCATCACCGTCCGCCTGGCCGGCATATTCCGCTATGTGCTCCTTCATGCCGACCGCCCACTTAGTTCGCTCGATGAAGAAGTGAGCTTCTTGCGTACTTATCTGGACATAGAACAAGTCCGCTTCGGCGAGAGATTACAAGTCGAGTTTGATGTGGAAGCGTCCGTTGTGCACGCGGCCGTTCCATCTTTGATCCTGCAGCCTCTGGTCGAGAACGCAATCAAGCATGGCGTGGCGCCCAAGGTTGGCGTAAGCCGAATCCTGGTGCAGGCCAAGCGCCGCGGCAGCTTGATCCTGCTCAGCGTAGAAGATGATGGAATGGGTCTCGATACCAGGCGGGATCGAGACAAGGCGTCGGGTACCGGTGTCGGCCTGCAGAATATTCGCGAGCGTCTCCAAACCATGTACGGCTCTACTGCCAGCCTATCTGTCACAAACATTGAGAGCGGCGGAAGCCGCGCCATGCTGGAAATTCCTGTCGGAGAGCAGAGAGATGCAGATTCGTGCGTTCCTGGCAGATGACGAACGAGCAGCCCGTGCGCGCTTGCGCAGGCTATTGGATCGTCATCCGCAAATCGAGATCATTGGCGAGGCTACGAATGGTCTAGAGGCTGTCGAGGCGATTGAGCGTCTGCGGCCGGAACTCTTGTTTCTCGACGTTCAGATGCCGGGGCTGAGTGGCTTCGAGGTATTGCAGGGGCTATCGAAAGACATCCCGCGTCCGCTCACCATCTTCGTGACCGGCTTTCACGAACATGCGCTGGAAGCCTTTCGCGCCCGCGCGATCGCCTATCTTCTCAAGCCCATCGAAGAAGATCATCTGCAGGAAATGATCGAACGTGCCGGCCGCCTGCTTGGCTCCGTGCCTTCCCGCGAACAAGAGCATCAGAACGTCAACCGTCTGTTGGGAGAGGAACTCCCTCCCATGGAACAGATCGTGGCAAGGAAAGCGAATCGGGTCTTCTTACTCGACCCCGAAGAAGCGCTGTTTTTTTATATGGACAGCGGGATAGTCCGGGTCCGCGTGGAAAACGATACCTACTGGGTCAATTATCAACTCGGAGAGCTGGAACAGGCGCTTGTATCCAGGGGATTCTTTCGCGCCCGGCGCTCCTCCCTGGTTAACCTTAAGCGCGTAAAAGAGGTTCGCTCAGATCCCCGCAGTACCTTCGTTCTCGTGATGGGCGATGCAAGGAATACAGAGGTCGAGGTGAGCGAGCGCCAGGGACGCGCCCTTCGCGCTCGCATCCCTGGTCTCTGAGCTGAAAGCCTTGCCGCAAAACTGTTTCCCGGCATTGACCGCACTACGCCAGTCTTGTCCAAATTAGTTTTTTCCCATCGGCTGATTTGGGCAGCACTCGCTGAACAAATCAGTTGCCATGGCAGATCGCGATCAGTCCCGCAGAGCCTGCCCTGAGCTTGTCGAAGGGGACGACTGAAAATATCCCAGGACGTTAGTCCTGGGTGAACTTGAACCGAAGCGAATGCTGACAGCCAATCATCCAAGCCAACCCGATTCTCTTTGAGACCAATGCGGTTCCATACAATCAAGGGATTCCCTGCATACCAAGCCCGATTGACCCGCTAATTTGGACAGCTCTAGCACTACACTGTCTCTGTACTTTTCTGTCGGTAACAGGCGCATGAAGAAAAAGATCTTCAACCATGTCGGCCGCCGCCAATTTCTGAAAAGCGGCGTAGCGCTCGGTGCGCTCTCTGCGCTTCCTAGCTCTGCTGTCGCATCCCCGGCAATTTCGCAGGGAAACGATCGCGAGTATTGGGTGCAAGCCCTGACCAGAATCTCGGGGCCCGTCCTGAAGGCTCTGAGCGAACGGAAGCTCAAAGCGGAGATGCCGGTCGAAGCACCTCATGGCAACACCGCGGACCGGCGTCAGTTTACCTACCTGGAGGCGATGGGCCGCTTGCTCACAGGGATTGCGCCCTGGCTCGAATCCGGTTCACTCAGCGGCTCGGAAGGTGGCCTGCGCAGCCAGTATGCCGAGTGGTCACGGATGGCCATTGCGGCGGGCACCGATCCGGCATCGCCGGACTTCATGAATTTCAACCAGGGCCAACAGCCGGTGGTCGACACCGCATTTCTCGCGCTGGCCATTTTGCGCGCGCCCACGGAGCTGTGGAAGAAGCTCGATACGTCGACACAGCACAACGTGATCGTTGCTCTTCAGTCGTCGCGGGTGATTCAGCCTGGCTACAGCAACTGGCTCTTATTTTCGGCAATCGTGGAAGCAGCATTGTCCTTCATGGGTGTGTGGTGGGATCCGATGCGCGTGGACTACGCGATCCGCACCGTTGACACCTGGTACAAAGGAGACGGCGTGTACGGCGATGGGCCGTCTTTCCATTGGGATTACTACAACAGCTTCGTTATGCATCCGATGTTGTTGCAAATACTCGACACGGTTTCGAAGTCATCCCCGGCCTGGGATTCGTATAAGCCGGTGGCCATGCTCCGGGCTCGGCGCTACGCCGCCATTCAGGAACGCCTGATCAGTCCCGAAGGAACTTTCCCGCCGATCGGCCGTTCGCTTTGCTATCGCTTCGGAGCATTTCATCTGCTCGCCGAGATGTCCCTGCGGCAGCAACTGCCCGAGGGTGTCTCGCCTGAGCAGGTTCGCTCCGCCCTGACCGCGGTAATGCGCCGCATGACCGAAGCGCCCGGCATGTTTGACGATCAGGGTTGGTTGAGAGTGGGCTTTTACGGGCATCAGCCGTCGATCGCTGAACCCTATATCTCTACCGGCAGCTGCTATCTCTGCTCCGCAGTGTTGCTTCCTCTGGGACTGCCGGCGACGGATCCGTTTTGGGCAGGACCCGCAACGCCTTGGACCTCAAAAAAGATTTGGAATGGCGAAGAGGCCCAACCGGACCACGCCCTGCCGGACAAATCATAGGTGTGCACACAACGGGTTTTGCCTTATGGCGCCTTCGGCAATTCGATGCCAGGGAATATCTTGATGACGGCCGAATCGTCTTCCCGTCCAAAACCGGAACTCGCCGCCTGTAGGAACGTCTGGTGCGCGATGCTGGCCAACGGCAAGGGAAACGTGTTGGTTCGTGCGGCATCGAGCACCACATTCGCTTCTCCTCTTCAATCTATGTGTATAGCTCTCGCCTTCGCGGGGAGGTGTGATCTTAGTGTCAGCGCAGTGCTCATCCTGTCTCCCGGGTGGTATTCTCTAAACGTGCAGATCACCCTCAACATACCGGATGGGCTTGCCGAGCGGCTGATAGCCGGCGGGAAGGACCCGGCAGAGGCCACTCTTGAAGCACTGGCGGTGGAAGGTTATCGTACGGAAACCTTATCCGAATCTGAGATCCGGCAGATGCTCGGGTTCGAGACTCGTATGGAAGTTCACGCCTTCTTGAAACAGCATGGTATTTTTCTTCATTACTCTCTGGCGGATGCTCAAAACGATCGGAAGTCCGCAATCGAGGTACGCTCGAAGCGACAGAATATTCCAGATTTCGGTGAACGCTCCACGGAATGATCGTTGTCGCTGACACCACTCCTATCAATTATCTGATCCTCATTGAAGAGATCGATGTTCTCGCAAAGCTCTACGGGCGCGTCGTGATCCCGCATGCTGTCCGCGAGGAATTGCTGGGAGCACGTGCGCCCGTCGCGGTAAGAGAATGGACTGAACGACCGCCCGCCTGGTTGGAGGTCCGAACCTCCAACCAGGTATCTGATCCGGCTCTCGCCCGGTTGGATGCTGGTGAACGGGCAGCCATTACTCTCGCAGAAGAGCTTGTCGCGGATCAGCTGATCGTGGATGATTCCTTCGCGCGCCGAATCGCCGAATCGCGAGGCTTGTCGGTCATTGGCACTGTCGGTGTGCTGCGAGAAGCTGCGGAACTTGGGCTGCTCGACCTTCGAATTGCCTTTAAAAGGATTCAACAAACAACCTTTCACATCTCTCCGGCTCTTCTCGCAAAACTGCTGGCCGAATTCGAGTGAGTCCCGGCGGGCTTACCCTCCATATTCGGGATGTGGAATCGCTGGCCTGACTCAAACCTCGACCAACCCACCCGCCGTCAAATCCTGAGCCGGCGTTCTGCCGGAAATTTTCAACAGTAGCGAGACGATGCCCGCGACCAAAAGATTGATCGCCAGCGCAGGCAAAGCTGCATAGACGTTATAGACGTGTCCGGCAAAGTGTAGAGGATAGATCGAGTTTCGCAGTCCGAGAGACCCAACCATGGCCGTGCCCGCCGCCATGCCCGCGAGCCACCCGCAAAGCAGTGCCCGGCCGTGGATGAAGCGCATGAACAGGCCGCCAACGACCGCCGGCAGCACCTGCAGAATCCAGACTCCACCCAGCAACTGGAATTCGATGGCGAACTGCGCGCGCACCAGGAGAACAAACGCCAGCGCGCCTAACTTGATTGCCAGGGAGACGAGTTTTGCCATCGCCGCTTCCTGCCCACCTGTCATGGCGCTCGAAAAAAACGAGCGGTGAAGCAGTTCGCCATACAGGTTGCGGGTGAAAAGATTGGCCGTGGCAATCGACATAATCGCAGCCGGGACCAACGCTCCAATGCCAATCGCGGCCAGACAGAAACCGGCAAACCAGGCGGGAAACATGCTGGTCAGCAGCAATGGCACCGTGCTGGACGAGTTCGCGGTGTGAACCCCGGCCGCAATTGCTACGTAGCCGAGCAGCGCGATCAAGCCCAGTAGCAGGTTGTACGCCGGCATCAGCGCCGCGTTGCGGCGAATGACGCGGTCGCTGCCCGCGCTCAGCGTGCCCGTAATGGTGTGGGGATAAAGCATAAGCGCCATCGCCGATCCCAGGGCAAGCGAGGAGTAGCTCATGAACTGCGCCGGGCGCAGGATGATCGAAGCCGGCGGAGAATGCTGGGCAAGTGTAGAGGAAGCAACCGCGAAGATATGGCCATACCCGCCAAGCCGCGCAGGGATAATCAGCACCGCCGCCAGCACCATGATGTAGAGCATCACGTCTTTCACGATGGCGATCAGACGCCGGCGCCCGCAGGCCGCTCGAGTAAGTGTAGGCGGCGAGAATCACAAAAGCCGCAATCAGCGGCCACTCCCCGCGAACGCCTAGGGCCGCGATGACCTCCCGCATCCCGATCAGCTGCAGCGCGATGTAGGGCATCGTCGCGAGAATGCCGGTAACCGCCACGGCGACAGAAAGCCAGCGGCTTTGGTAGCGCCCACGGACATAATCGGCCAGAGTGATGTAACCGTTTCTATGGCATATGCGCCACAGAGGGGGTAGCACCAGCATCATCATCGGATAACTCATGATGCAGTAGGGAATAGCGAAGAAGCCAATTGCGCCGGCGCCGAACAGCGCGGCGGGAACGGCAATGACGGTGTAGGCCGTATAAAGGTCGCCGCCGATCAGGAACCAGGTGACCAGGGTGCCGAACTTGCGTCCCGCCAGCCCCCACTCATCCAGATCGTTGCGCTCCGACCGCCTCCAGCGTACCGCCCAAAAGCCGGCGCCGGTCACCAGCAGGAAGCAAACGCAGAAGACTGCTAGCGCCACGGGTTGGATGGAGGATGTCATGTGGCTCAAGCAACGATTACGTCAAACAATCATGCTAGCGCAGCAGCGCGCCATTGTTGCCCGTCCATTCATCCACCACCACCCCAAGATCATTGAGAATCTGGATGGCGGACTCTACGTTGCGGCGTATCGCGACCCGCTCGGTCTTTGGGGCGGTGGGTGACTCCTCGATCGCAACCACCCGGCCATAGGGCCATACGTCAGGAGAAAGCGCGGCCAGAGCCTGGGGCAAATCGGCGGGCCGCACGTCGATCTCCTGCTTGCGGGCCTTGGCCGGGCGCAGCAAGCCTCCCCCGCTGAAGGCGTTCGGGTCCTGGTCACGATAAATGATGGTCAGGGTGATCGTCTGCGGATGCACGACAAGAAATGGATTGGCATACGCTTCCTTGGTGCGCACGCTGAGATAACGATTTTTCGACGGGGGCGGAATCTGCTCCAGCTGCTGCCGTGCCGTGTCCATCTTGCTCTGTTCCGCCCGGCGCTCCTGCCGCACCTCGGCCCGCGATGGCTGCTCAGAGTTCGGTGCTGCTTGCTTGCAGCCGGTCGCGACCGGCCCCAGCGCGCACAACAAGGCGAGCGGGAAAGACAGGGCCTTCCAGCGACATTGCCGGCCAATCGGGGAAGAAACAGTCAGGAATTGCGGCCGAGCCACAAAATCAAGCATAGCAAGGGGAGTGCCGGACGGACGCAGAGTCTGCGTGCACCGGTTAGTGATCATGGTTCATTTTCCGCTCCACTTCGCCGCGCGCTTCTCGAGGAAAGCCAGCGTGCCTTCCGTCTTGTCGCTCGTGGAGCAAGCCAGGCCAAAGAGCGAAGCCTCCAACTCGAGACCGCTGGCCAGCGGCAGATCGTAGCCGGAGTTCACGGCGCGGATGGAGTCGCGGATAGCAAGCGGCGCCATCCCGGCTATGGTCTGCGCAATCTGTTCCGCCCGCGCCAGCAGTTGATCTGGTTCCACCACTTCATCGACCAGGCCCAGGCGCAAGGCCTCGGCAGCGCTGACGGGCTCGCCAGTGAGAATCATCTTCAGCGCAGCGCCCTTGCCGATGAGCCGCGGCAGCCGCTGGGTTCCGCCATAGCCAGGGATAATGCCAATTTTGACCTCGGGCTGCCCCAGCCGGGCGCTCGAGCTGGCGATGCGCAGCGTACAGGCGAGCGCAAGCTCGCAGCCGCCGCCCAGGGCGAAGCCGTTGATGCAGGCAATCACCGGCTTGCCGCAGTTCTCGATCAGGCTGAAGATGCGCTGCCCGCGGATAGCGGCTTGCTCCCCGTCCAGTGCAGAGAGCGTTGCCAATTCACGGATGTCGGCGCCGGCAACGAAGGCCTTTTCCCCCGCTCCCGTAAGCAAAACTGCGCGGATCTCATCGTTCTGCCGAATGTCCAGGAAGACCTGTTCCAACTCGGTCATGCTGAGAAGATTCAGCGCATTGAGCACCTTGGGACGGTCGAGGGTGACGACCGCAATCGGCGGCCGCAATTCGTAATGCATGTTCTGTAAATCCATGTCAGATCGACTCCGTGGGCGAAGCTGTGAGTCTAACAAAGGACGCCAACAGAGGCGTAATCCCGGTGGTACAGTCAGAGAGAGATGGTTAAGGGAATCACGATTGTTCGGCCGGCCGGAACAACTGAGGCTTATGTCAAGCTGGCCAGTTTCTTCTCCGCGCTCGGCTTTGAGGCCGGCCGGGGATGGGAAGAGGAGCTAAGCCGCGGCGTTTCCTTCCTGGCGCCGCTGGGGAACCTGGAATTTGCGGATGGCGTCGATCCCAGCCCGGCGGAGATCATGGTGGAAGTCACCGGGCTGGAAGCGGTGCAAACCGTAGCCCGCGACTGGATGGTCCGCAGCTGGGGAGAGCAGGAAGTTGCCCGCAGGCTGACCCCCGTAACCGAGACTAACTGGAAGTCGCGCCTCTTCACCGTGGAACCCGCGCCCGGCCATTCCATCGCCTTCTGGGAATGGGACGACCCCCACAAGGGCCGGCCGGTAGCGGTGGAGGGCGATCTGAGCGCGCACGGAATGCGTTTTGCCGTGGTGGTGGCGCGCTGGAACGCCGTGATTACCGATCGCTTGTTGCAGGGAGCGCTCGATGGACTCTATCGCAGTGGCGCTGTCCGGCACGATGTGCAGGTGATCCGGGTGCCCGGAGCATGGGAAATACCACTGGCGGCGCGCAAGGCTGCCGCGGGTGGCAAGGTGGATGCCGTGATCACCCTTGGGGTGCTGCTGCGCGGCGAAACCGCCCACTACGAGGCCATTTACAACGAGGTCTCGCGCGGTATTGGCCAGTCGCAGCAGGAGACGGGCATTCCTCACGCCTTCGGAGTGTTGACCTGCGAGACTTTGGAGCAGGCTCTGGATCGTGCCGGAATTAAGGCCGGCAATAAGGGATTCGAGGCCGCCATGGCCGCCATTGAGATGGTCTCGCTCGAGCGCAAGATGAGCCTTCCATGAGCGCTACCGGTAAGCGCCGCAAGTCACGCGAACTGGCCATGCAGATGCTTTTCCAGGCCGATGTAGGCAAGCACACTCCCGATCAGGTGCGCAAAACCTTCTGGGGATCCCGCGAAGAAGTGGATGCCGAGACCCGTGGCTTTTCCGAGGATATTTTTCGTGTGGCTACCGCGCGCAACGAAGAAATTGACGAGCTGATCCAGGCTCATTCCGCCAACTGGCGTCTGAGCCGGATGCCCGCTGTCGACCGCAACGTCCTGCGGGCAGCGATCGCCGAACTGCTGGGCTTTCCTGACACTCCAGTCGCCGTAGTGATCAACGAGTCGCTCGAGATTGCCCGCCGCTACTCCGCCCCGGAGTCGCTGACCTTCCTTAACGGTGTGCTGGATGCGATCGCCAGGCAAAGAAAATCGTCAGCCCAGCTATCTCCGGCCACCGCGGAAGAAGAGAAATAACCTCCGCGCCGGCTGCGAAAAAACTCTGATCAATGAAGGGTACGGTCTTCCTCGCCGCAGCGAGCATCAGGCCGTACGTAAGCGCTTTGAAATGAGTTCGGCTTCAACCGCTGAAGGGACGCGAGTTTTCCCGTAGCCCCCTACATACGCTCCGTGTCGCAAAAGAAAACAAAGAGGCACACGGGGCACTGCACGTGCAGTGCATCCACTTCGATCAACGAGCCGATGGGCGACGGCGACTTGCAATCCCGGCAAACGACGGTTGGGAGCTTAGGCGCCTCATTGGCCTTGGTGGGCGATTCCTCAAGTTGGGACACATTAGTTGTACGCATCGCTGCTGCTTTTGGATGCCTTTACGCTTCATAGACCGGAACGGCCTTTTGCCCCGGGGGTGCTACGGAAAGCACCATAGTTCCACGGTAGACTCACTTTGCACGCTCCTGCTTCGTCGAAGAGGTCAGGATATCTTCTGTCCGGTAAGTCGCTTGCCGGTAATTGCCATGAGGGCGAACGCAAATCATCCGCGAAGTGGACTCCGCGAACGCGGTGACGGCTTGAAAAGCTGGAGAAAGATGGAGCAATGGGCCCCTTACCACAAGGACAAGCGTGCTGACCTCCCGTTCGTGGTGCTCCTCCGGACTGGGAGCAATACTTTTGACCCTGTGCCTGGTGGGAGTTGCGCCGGCACAGGACGTCCCCTTAGCGAATAACCCAGCAGAACAAGCGTCGCGCAAACGACACCCTTGATGCCCGACGCGCCCGTACCCATGGCTGGCCAGAAGCGGAGCCCCGCCCCCGCTAACGCAGCAGGAAAAAGCAGAACAGCAACTCAAGCAGCAAGAGAAGCAACGGATCGCCGGGGTTGTGCCCAACTTCAACGTCTCTTACAACGAAGACGCCGCTCCGCTGTCGCGCAAGCAAAAGTTGCGTCTCGCCTTCCACACGGCTATTGATCCGGTTTCATTTGGTGTCGCCGCATTCGATGCCGGCCTCAGCCAGGCGGAGGACGACTTTCCCGGTTACGGGCAAGGGGCGCAGGGATACGCCAAGCGATTCGGTGCCTCGTACGCGGATAATTTCGACGGCACCTTGCTGGGAAACGCAATTTTTCCCATCTTGTTGAAGCAGGATCCGCGATATTTCCGGCGTGGGAAGGGACGTTTCACGACCCGTCTTTTGTATTCAATTTCCACCACAGTCTGGTGCAAAAACGATAACGGATCGCACGGCCCGAACTACTCCAACATTCTGGGCAACCTGGCTGCCGGGGGAATTTCGAACCTCTACTACCCGGCTTCCGACCGCGGCGCCGGGCTGACCTTCGAGCGCGGCCTCACGGTAACCGCGTACGGCGCATTTGGCGGCGTCTTCAATGAATTTTGGCCAGACATCGCCAAGAAGATTTTCAAAGACAAGATGGTGAAGCTACAGCCCAATGTCCCTCCGCCGGTTCTAGCGTCACCGACGGCCCCCATCGCGCCCCGCTAAAAATCAACCCTGAGCGGCGCCCTATTTCAGATCCATGACCACGATCCGGCCATCGGATTGAAAGCTGCCCCCGGTGGCCGTCTTAGCCGTGGTCAGGGGATTGGAGGGCATCACATAAGCCGCGCCGGCTATGACACCGGCTCCCGAGAAGCTCTGCTCCAGAAAGTCGCGCTCCTGGTCGACATTGGCATCGATGTGATGCGTGATTCCGCCGTTGCGCTGGTCTTTCTCGAAGCCATTATCGTGGGTGGCCGAGCCTACCCAAAACTCTTCGCCGCCTACGGTCTCGGTGGTCTTCCACACACGCAGATGGTGCCGGATGGCGGCCACCGCGAGCGGGTCAGCACGGGCAAACGACAGATCCTGCGACCGGCCAAAAAGGTACAGGGTGCTCATCGGCATCTCGGTGTAAGCCGAGTGAGAAAGAGTGGATATCAAGCCGTGGACCACCGCGTCCTGAGTAGTCTTGTCTACCTGTACCCAGCCGGCGGCAGTAAAGGCCTTGGTTACCTGGTCCTGGGTGCCGATCAGGGCGTAGTTCACCATGTCGCCCGGGTTGCCTTGCAGGTCCCCGACCCGGCGGGGAATATTAGCGAACAGTTGCGGTGACAAAAGGTGAGCGAGATCCGGAGCGGAGACAGTCTTCTGTGTCGGCTGATTCGTCAGCTTCATCTTCACATCGATGCTTCCGGTTCCGGAAAGGTCGGAGGTGAGGTTGAGCCGTAAGTAGAGATGGCCGGTGGCGGAGATATCCATATCTTTGCTGGCGCCGATAAGAAACGGAACGGCCGCGGCTTCATTACCGATGCGGCCAATCAGGGCGCCGCTGTTGGCGGAGTTGAGGGGATACTGGCGGATGAGGTCTTTCCATCCCCGGGTAAGGCCATCGGGCGGAGCAGTTCGTCCGTCGCCCAAAGCCAGGTTGCCGGTGGCGGTGAAGTTGAGGTGGTCGGTCGGGGTGACCTCAACGCCGGTGTCGGTCCAGTCCCCGCTATCGATTTTGAAGGAATAGGAGCCCTTGCGCGCCTTCAGCACCGAGGCGTCCGGGGTGGTCGACTTAATCACTTCCACCGGCGGATGGTTGGTGCTGGCGGCCGCTGCGGGCGCCTGGGCCAACACAGGCGAGCTGAGAATCAGCAGGCAGCCAAGGAGAGAGACGTTCTGTTTCATGCTCATAAGACGTTTAAAAAAGTGAAAGAGATCTGGCCAAAAGGGAAGGGCCCCAGCCGGTTTGGCTAGGGCCCTTTTCATTGTAATTATTTTGTTTAGTAGCGATAGGTTTCAGGTTTGTAGGGGCCTTCCGGCGCCACACCCAGGTAGTTCGCCTGTGCCGCGCTGAGAGTCGTCAGCTTCACGCCGATCTTCTCCAGGTGCAGCCGCGCAACTTCCTCGTCCAGCTTCTTGGGCAGGGTATACACATCTACCTTGTAGACATCCTTGTTCTTCCACAGGTCGATCTGCGCCAGGGTCTGGTTAGCGAAGCTGTTGCTCATCACGAAGCTGGGGTGTCCGGTAGCGCAACCCAGGTTCACCAGGCGGCCTTCGGCCAGAACGTAAATGGTGTGTGCCGGCTTTCCCTTGGCAGCGGCAAAGTTATATTGATCCACCTGGGGCTTGACGTTGATCTTCTCCACTCCCTTGGCACTGTTCAGGCGATCGATTTGGATTTCGTTATCGAAGTGGCCGATGTTGCAAACGATGGCCTGATCCTTCATCTGTGACAGGTGTTCCAGCGTCAGCACGTCCACGTTGCCGGTGCAGGTGACGTAGATGTCGCCGCGTCCCAGGGTTTCTTCGACAGTGGTGACTTCGAAGCCTTCCATCGCAGCCTGCAAGGCGTTGATGGGGTCGATCTCGGTGACCACCACCCGCGCACCCATTCCGCGCAGAGAGTGAGCGCAACCCTTGCCCACATCGCCGTAGCCGCAGATCACGGCCACTTTGCCTGCCACCATGACATCGGTCGCCCGCTTGATGCCATCCGCCAGTGATTCACGGCAGCCATACAGATTGTCAAACTTCGACTTGGTGACCGAATCGTTGACGTTGATTGCCGGGACCAACAGCTTGCCCTGTTCCTTCATCTTGTACAGCCGGTGAACGCCGGTTGTGGTCTCTTCCGAGACACCGCGCCAGTGCTTCGCCACCTCGTGCCAGTGCTTGGGATCTTCGGCGTGAATCTTCTTCAGCAGATCCTTGATCACTTGCTCTTCATGATTCGAAGAGGGCGTGTTGACCCACTTGTCGCCTTCTTCCAGTTCGTAGCCTTTGTGGATCAGCAGTGTCACATCTCCGCCATCGTCCACCACCAACTCCGGCCCCTTGCCTTCTCCATGATCCAGGGCCTGGGCGGTGCACCACCAGTATTCTTCCAGCGATTCGCCCTTCCAGGCGAAGACCGGAACGCCCGCTGCCGCGATCGCCGCTGCCGCATGGTCCTGGGTCGAAAATATGTTGCAGCTTGCCCAGCGCACCTTCGCGCCCAACTCCACTAGGGTCTCGATCAGCACCGCGGTCTGAATGGTCATGTGCAGCGAGCCGGTAATGCGGACGCCGGCGAGGGGTTTCTCTGCGGCATACTTGCGGCGGATGGACATAAGGCCGGGCATCTCGTGCTCGGCAATCGAGATTTCTTTGCGGCCCCAGTCGGCCAGGGTAAGGTCAGCAACCTTGAAAGCTGGAGCGGCGGCGGTTTGATCGATCGTAGCTGGTGTCATGCGTTTAAACCCTCATATCGATACATCAGAATATATTGATACAATAATTCTAAGTGGCCATGGCGTCAATCGTAAAATCGCTGCGCATTCTGGGTGACACGAATCGCCTGCGCATGGTGTTACTTCTGGCACGGGAAGAGCTCTCCGTGGCCGAACTTCAGGAAATCCTGGGCATGGGGCAGAGCACCATCTCGACTCACCTGGCGCAACTGAAGCATGCCGGCCTGGTGGAGGACCGGCGCACTGGCAAGAATATCTGGTACCGCTTCAAACAGGAGTCTGGAGTATCCGGGCTGCTCACCCTGTTGCAGCAGTCCACGGAGGAAATTCCGGAAGGGAAGCACGACCAGGCGGCGCTGGAGCTTATTCTGCGCAAGCGGCAGGACAAGACGCGCGCTTTTTTTGATGACATGGCCGGGCGGTTGGGGCGGGAGTATGTTCCGGGGCGCTCCTGGCAGAGTATCGCCGAGGCCTTGTTGCAGCTGGTGCCGCCCCTGGTGATCGCCGATCTGGGCGCGGGTGAAGGAGCCTTCTCGCTGCTGCTGGCCCAGCGTGCTCAACAGGTGATCGCAGTCGACAACTCCGACAAGATGGTCGAGTTGGGAAGCGCCTTGGCGCGCAAGCAGGGGGTTACGGCGCTCGAGTATCGCAAGGGAGAACTGGAGGCGGTCCCGATAGCCGATGGCGCGGTGGACTTGGCCCTATTCAGCCAGTCCCTGCACCATGCCATTCATCCCGAGCGCGCGATCGCGGAAGCGTGGCGCATTCTGAAGCCGGGCGGACGCATCACTGTGCTTGATCTTCTGCAACATCGCTTCGCCGAGGCGCGGGAGTTATATGCCGACGTCTGGCTGGGCTTCAGCGAAGTGGAGCTGCAAGGCTTGCTCGGCAACGCCGGCTTCGGCAATGTGCACACCGCCGTTGTCCACAAGGAAACAGAAGCGCCCTTCTTCCAAACCGTGTTGGCTACAGGCATCAAGGTGTCTATCTGAGAACCGCAAAAGAAACCGCAGGTCCCTCCACTGCGCTACGCTCCGGTCGGGATGACAATTCTTTGGGACCATTGTCAGCCATTCGTCTGACCGGTTCTAAGGCCAGTTCGCTCTAAAGAGTTGTCATCCCGACCGGAGCGTACCCGGATTTCCTGCTACGCGGCCCGTCACCAACGTCCACGTGTGCGGCTTTCCGTTCGAGAAAGTCCGCATGAAGCTCGGCCAACGCCACCAACCTCAACAGGAAATCCGGGGTAGCGCAGTGGAGGGCACCTTGCGGTTTCTTTTCCGGTTGCCCACGCAGAAGCTCCCCCGGAACCGCTAAGGTTTGTTTTGCAGGTTCATCTTTCCATCGCTAACAGCTTCTTCTTGCGCTCGGTGCCCCAGCGATAGCCGGTGAGCGAGCCGTCGCTGCCGATAACACGATGGCAGGGAACGGCGATGGCAACCGGGTTGGTGGCGCAAGCCCGTGCCACAGCCCGGACCGCGCTCGGTTGACCGATCGCCCTCGCCACTTCCGCATAGCTGCGCGTCTCACCACGAGGAATCTCGCGCAAAGCCTGCCATACCCGCGCCTGAAATGCGGTCGCACGCACATCCAGCGGAATGTCGACGGCCGCAGGGTGCTCGCTCATGGTGGAGAGAATAGCCGCCATCTGATCCGCCATGCCGGGCGCATCCGCGACCACCTTTGCAGCGCTGAACTGCTGCCGCAGCAACTGCTCCAATGCCGCTGCTTCGTCGCCCAACATGACACTGCATACACCGCGATCGGTGGCCGCTACCAGAAGCAGCCCCAGCTCGCAGCGCGCCGTAGCAAACCGGATGGTCTCGTTTAAACCGCGCTCCCGAAAGCGTGTGGGGCTCATTCCCAGATCAGTTGCCGCCTGCTCATAAAAGCGGCTTGACGATCCGTAGCCTGCCTCATAGATGGCGCCGGTGATGCTTGCGCCAGGCGTCGAGAGGCTACGCCGCATGGAGGTGGACCGCAGTTGCGCCTGATATGCACGCGGGCTCAGGCCCAGCACCCGGGTGAACTTTCTTTGCACAGTGAACGGGCTGCTCCGGGCCACTTTCGCAAGATCTGCGAGCGTCACGGTCCGGTCGCGGTGAGCGGCAAGATAGCGGCACAGCTTGGCCACCGTTGCGGCCTCGCCGCGCTCGCCCAGCGGAGCACATCGCTTGCAGGCGCGATAACCCGCCGCCAGCGCTCCGGCGGGCTCGGAGAAAAAACGTACCTTGGTTTGGGCAGGACGCCGGCTGGGACAGGAGGGCCGGCAAAATATCCCGGTGCTGGCTACGGCATAAACAAAACTGGCGCTTGCGTCCCGTGACAGCACCTGTTGCCAGGCCTGGGTTGGATTGAGATCGAGTTGCTGATTGCTTGCCATACCAGGATCATGAACCCAGGCCAGTCCGCGATGCTATCCGTATCTTGCCGGCAAAAAAATCTTTGCCGGCAAGACACCCACCTGTCCCGGCCTGCCGTGGGGCTTGCCGTGGGAGAGTTATTTGGCCGCGCCCGCGAGCTGAGCTTTTCCCTTGAGACCAGCCGCCTCGCGCAGCGTCTGCGCTTTATCGGTAGCCTCCCAGGTGAAGTCCGCATCGGCCCGTCCGAAGTGACCGTAAGCCGCGGTCTTGCGGTAGATCGGCCGGCGCAGGTTGAGGCTCTCAATGATCCCCTTCGGGGTCAGCTTGAAATTCTCCCGCACCAAGTTCTGCAGCGTGGCGGAATCGACCGCTCCCGTGCCGAAGGTCTCCACCAGCACGCTGACCGGATCAGCCACGCCGATGGCATAAGCCAACTGCACTTCGCAACGCTTCGCCAAACCTGCCGCCACGATGTTCTTGGCAATGTAGCGGGCCATATAGGCTGCGGACCGGTCGACCTTGGTCGGATCCTTGCCGCTGAATGCGCCGCCGCCGTGGCGTCCCATGCCGCCGTACGTATCTACGATGATCTTTCGCCCGGTTAGACCGGTATCGCCCATGGGCCCGCCGATGACGAAACGTCCGGTCGGGTTGATGTGGTATTTGGTGTCGGCATCGAGCAGAGCGGAAGGCAATGTAGCCTGGATCACGTGCTTGAGGATGTCGGCCCGCAACTCCTCGGTAGAGATGGTCTCGGAGTGCTGGGTAGAGATGACGACGGCGTCGACCCGGACCGGGTTCATATCCTTGTCGTATTCCACCGTTACCTGGCTCTTACCATCCGGCCGCAAATAGGAAAGCAGCCCGCTCTTCCGCACTTGGGTCAACTTCTGGCTAAGCTTATGGGCCAGCGAGATCGGGGTCGGCAGCAGGTCTTCATTCTCGTTGGTGGCGTAGCCGAACATCATGCCCTGGTCGCCGGCCCCACCGGTGTCCACACCCATGGCGATATCGCCAGACTGCTTATTGATGCTGGAGATCACGGCGCAGGTATTGGAGTCGAAGCCGTAGAGAGCGTTGTCGTAGCCGATCGAAGCCACCACTCCGCGCACCAGGGATTGGAAGTCAACGTATGCCTTGGTCGTGATCTCGCCCGCAATCACCACGAGGCCAGTGGCGGTTAGAGTTTCGCAGGCTACACGGCTGAAGGGGTCTTGCGCGAGGCAGGCATCGAGGATCGCGTCGGAGATCTGGTCGGCGATCTTATCCGGATGTCCTTCGGTCACCGACTCGGACGTGAATAGAAATCTATCGTGTTGTGGCAAAGCAGGTTCCTCCTGTTTTTCACTGCCTGGGGAGAATTTCCGCAGTCTTTTCCCGATTTGCAGGATCGAGCGCACTCCAGCCGTGATCTCAACCGGCGCTCATGAGAGAAAGAGCGGCCAGCCCCGGTCGCTCTTTAGGTCTCTTAAGACGGTATCAGAGGGGGATCAGCGAGGCAAAGGCGCCTGTGGTACCCATATCGAGTGGAGGTTACCTTCGCCGGAGGATGTGATCGCAGCGGTGGTATGGGTAACCTGCGCCGGCGTGACCAGCGAGATTTTCTTGTGGACATAGCTCCAGACAAACCAACTGAGTCCGGCTACCAACAGCAGTAGTACCCCAATGCCTGTCCAGCGCAGCCGCTGGTCGGGACGCCTCCCGGCGCCGCCCTCGCTGCGGGCTTTGCTGGCATTTTCAGCAAAACGCATCCAGCCGTCTTCATCCGCTACCGCCCCGGCCGGCTGGTGCGCTGAGAGGTAGCGTCCGACCCACTCCTCTTGATCGAGGCCGACGACCCGGGCGTACTCTCGCACCATGCTCTTGTTGAATACCCCGCCCGGGAGAACATCGAAGTGCTCCTGTTCGAGGGCTACCAGGTGGCGATTGCTGATCTTCGTAACCCGGGTAATCGCGTCCAGCGTAATCCCCCGGAACTCCCGCTCTTGCCGTAATGTGTCACCGAAATTCCCCATACATTACACCCATCGATTCAAAGCGATGGCTCCATCGAAAGAAGAACGCGGGTCGGGCGCGGGTGAAGGAACGTCAGCTCCGGACCAGTAACCACGGAATAGCTTGCCGGCTATCCCCCAATATGACCCTACGCTGACATTCTCAACCATACGGCCGCACTCCTGCCAGGTCAAAAGCAATTCCCTGTAGCCCTTTAGTTTGTGCGCGCTACAGCATCTCTTGAGTTACTGGATCGATGTTCTCCGGGGAGCGGATTAAGCTACCACGCAATTTTGCTACACTCGGCTCAGTCAGGCGAATAGCATGAATAGGTTAGTCATCGGCAATCTGCTCCACCGCCCTTTAAGATCGTCGATCAGCATCCTCGCGGTGGCCATCGAGGTCACCATGATCCTATCGATCGTGGGCATCATGGTGGGCATGATCCAGGGCTCCCGCACCCAGACAAACGGGATTGGCGCCGACCTCATCGTTCGCCCTCCGAATCAAACATTCCTGGTTGGCGTGAGCGGAGCGCCGGCTCCGGCAAAGATTGCCGACGTGCTGCGCAAGCTGCCCCATGTCACGGTCGCGTCTCCCGTCATTCAACAGCTTTCCACGCAAACTGCCGTTGAGACCATTTGGGGCATCGACTACCAGAGTTTCAATGCCTTGCGGCCTTTTGTCTTTCTCTCCGGTGGACCATTTCAAGACCCGAACGATGTGATCGTCGATGATTTCTTTGCCCGCAACGGCGGCAAGGCATACCGGGTGGGCGACAGCATTCCTATCCTCAACCACCCTTCCGCATCTGCGGAATTGTCGAGCACGGCAAGGGCGGCCGGAAGTTCCTGCCCATCAAGACCCTGGGTGCTTTGCTGGGGGCGGAAAACAACGCCACGCTCTTCTACGTAAAGACCGACAATCCAGATAACGAAGCTCTTGTTAAGCAGGAAATACAGGCCGTTCCGGGACTTTCCGCGTATCAGGTGCAAACCGTCCAGGAGGTTCTCTCCATGTTGACGCCAGAGCACCTGCCTGGTTTCAACATCGGATTGCATATCGTGATCAGTATCGCCGTGGTGGTCGGCTTTCTCGTCATTTTCCAGGCCATGTACACGGCCGTCCTCGAGCGAACCCGTGAGATCGGAATTCTCAAGTCGTTAGGCGCTTCCCAAATCTACATCGTCAATCTTGTCTTGCGGGAGACCGCGTTTCTCTCTCTGGTTGGCATCGTTCTGGGTATCGGCGCGGCCTTTCTAATAAAGACTGGGATGGGCGTTCGCTTTCCCACGCAGCCATTTCCCATCAGTCTTGGGTGGATCATTGCCGCCACCCTTATCGCCTTTGGTGGTGCGCTGGTGGGAGCAAGCTATCCGGCTCTGAAGGCCGCCAGAAAAGATCCGATCGAAGCCCTAGCCTACGAGTAAACCTGGAGCCCACGATCCGACTAACAAATGTTTAGGTAAGTATCCGCCTTAAACTTTGTCATGCCCGACTGGAGCGCGAGCGGAGGGGAGAGGACCTGCAGTTTCTTTTCCCTACCCCTCTAGCACCTGCAAAACCCCTTCATGACTGCGGTCCCGAGCATAGTCGGCCGGAGTCTTTCCCTGGTCGCAGCGCAAATCCGGCTTCGCCCCTGCTTCCAGCAGAATCTTAACCAGCTCTACCAAACCCGCAGCCGCTGCCTGGTGCAAGGGGCAGTAGCCTCCGGCCTGCGCCATGTTTACGTCCGCTCCTTGTTCAATCAGGATGCAGACCGTCTCCGGATCCCGGCTCAAGGCAATACATGCATGCAGTGCCTGATTGTGCATGGGTTGCGCGAGAAGCGGTGCACGTGTGCTCCGTGGGCAAGCAGCAGAGCCGTTGCCGGAGGTCCGCCAAATGCGGCTGCCAGGTGAAGAGGAGCCCAGCCGTCTGCCGAGCTCGCATGAACCAGCATCGGGTCCTGTTGTAGCAGCGGCTCGAGGCGGCTGCAGTCTCCCAGGGCGGAAGCCTCGAATATGTCCAGCGCCGGCAGATGGGTGAGCAGGTAGTCCCTGATCAGCGGCTGCTGGTTATAAATGCTCCACAAAAAAGCAGAGACGCCCTGGGCGTCTCTGCAAGTAAGAAGGGATGGATCTTCTTCCGCAGCGGCGGCGACTTCTGCCGTTTGCCCATTGCGGATCAGGTTAAGAAACCGTTGGCTCACCGCCCCAGATTAGCATCGCCATCCGCGTCGCCCACAGAAGCTGCCAAAACCGCATCCTTCGCTCCCTTCGTCACGGAACCCGGCTTGGTGCGGTTGGAGTAGATGCGGAAGGTGACGACCATGTCGATCACCACCGGTACTGCCTGCCCATTAACCATCGCCGGCTGGAAGTGCGACTTCTTGACCGCGTCCACGGCCTTCTCGTCGAGTCCGAAGCCGATGGGGCGGGCGATCGCGATCTGCCGCGGAATTCCCGAGGCGTCGACCACCGTGCGCAACAGTTCCATGCCCGCGATTCCGTACTTCTGGGCATATTCATTCGAGCTGGGGTCGATGCTGTTCAACACCTTCGGAGGCGTCATGCCTTCGCTGACAACCTTGATGTTGGCATCAGCGGGCATGTACGGCCGGTGTTGGCTCTTGCTGTGGAAGTATTCCTGCCAGTAGTCGGGCAAGTGGGAAAGCATGCTTTGGTCCATGTCGCTGGCAAAGATGTTGTCCAGCGCCTTGTTCATCAGCATGGCGCTATGCGCCGGTGAGACGGCTGCCAGGGCCTCGTAGGTCTCGACAGCAGCCCCACTTGTGGGCGGGTTGGCGGCGCCGCGGCCGTCGCATCATTCCTGGTTTTTAATGTCTGCGCCGCTGCAATCTCCTGCGGCGTAGGCTCCTTCTTCTTCTTTTCCTTCTTCACCTTGGGAACAACGATAAGCTCGCGGGCAATGGTGATGTGAACCGGCTTCTTCGAGATTTTGACCTTATCGAAGGACTTGCTTTCGTCTTCGTATGGCAGCGCGCCGAAGTAATGCAATCCGTAGCGATCGGCCTCGATCTCCAGCTTGTGCTTGGAAAGCTTCACTTTCCTGACCTCGAAGGCGGAAAGCGTGAACGAGGCGACGGTGGGCGAGCCGTTCACCTTGCCATCCTGGTCGAAATTCAGATCGTCGCCCAGGTAGGAACCGCGCAGAAAGATCAGCTTGCCGACGTAGCGGGCGCGCAGAGCATCCTCGGTAAGAGGAGGAGTGGACTTAACCAGGGCCGCATTCGCTGTCGCAGCCGAAGCCGCGGGAGTCGCTGGAGACGTTGGAGTTGCCGCAGGGGCAGGAGCCACCACCTCGCTGCCAGCCGTCTGCTGGGCGCTCGAGAGTGTGGTAAAAATGCCGCACAGTAGGGCCGCGGTGATAAGCGCACGAGAGTTGCTTTTCGAACTTCATTCGGTCTCCTTGCTCGTACTTCCCGGCTGCGAGCTACGTCGTCCGGTCAGTTCGAGTGCCGGCAGCAGGGATTTGCTGCTGCAAGCCTGTGGGACTGCTAGCCCGGGCTGGGTGCGACCGGGTCGAAACAGGAAGCGATTGGGCTTGGGCATTTTCGGCCATCAACATGATGACCAGAGCCAGCAACAACCCGATGCGGATAAGCGCAGCTACCAGGGATTCAGAGGCACGTTGTGTCATACGAGGGGGGAACCTCCGCTATACTCCAAAGAGAGCGTATGACCTTCGGAATCAGTCGGAAATGCCTCTTTTGTGCGGCATGTGTAACTCCACCCCCGTTGACTCCCTTGCCCGAATGCGTTACTCTGAACTTCTTGCGCAGTGCCGCGTCCGGCCGTCTGTAGTCGCCGTCTGATCCGACGAGGTGAAGTCCCGGTAAGTCTGGGAAGCCACTTCACAGCAAACCGGTCTGAAGATTGAGCGAGCCCAGGTAGCCTGCCAGGAAAGCGAACCCGAAGATGCGCTTTGAGCGATTGCCTATGAAACCGCTCTAAATCTAATCTTCGCCACTCAAGCGATTTGAACCTTTCGTTTGCGGGAGGGCAGTTGCCAGCCGCGAATTCTTGCGCTGGTGTGCAACGCTCGTCCGAACAAGGGTTCCCCTGGGAGAACTGGTAACGATGTCTACGTATTTTCCAAGCTCGCACGATATCACCCGCAAATGGTTCGTGGTTGACGCCAGCGGCAAGACCCTGGGACGCCTGGCGACCGAAGCAGCCAGCATGTTGGCCGGCAAGAAAAACCCGAAGTACACGCCCTTTATCGACATGGGTGATCACGTGATCATCGTGAATGCGGAAAAGATCGTGCTGACCGGGCTCAAGAGTCAACAGAAGGTCTATCGCCGCTACACCGGCTTTCCTGGCGGCCTGCGGGAAGAGTCCTTTGTGCGCCTGATGGCGCGCCGCCCGGAGAAGATTGTCGAAGACGCGATCAAGGGCATGCTGCCCAAGAGCAAGATGGGCCGCCAGATGGCAACCAAGCTCAAGGTCTACCGCGGCGATAAGCATCCCCATCAGGCCCAGCAGCCTGAGGTTTTGGAGTTGGCGGCTCGCTAGCCGTTTAAGCTCCGCAGGACATAGCAAAGAATAGGACGGACATGGCAGATTTGGTTCAGTACTACGGAACAGGGCGTCGCAAGGCGAGTGTAGCGCGCATTTTCTTGCGCCCTGGCAGCGGCAACTTTGTCGTCAATCAGAAACCTTTCGAGACTTATTTCGTTACCCATCAGCAACGGGTTTCCGCCAAGCGGCCACTGGAGTTGACCGAGCATGCCGCCAATTTCGATGTCCTGGCTACGGTCAAGGGTGGGGGAGTTTCCGCTCAGGCGGATGCGGTGAAGATGGGTATCGCGCGTGCTCTGCTCGAGTTCAACCTGGAGCTGCGCAAGACGTTGAAGGCTGACGGCCTGCTGTCCCGCGACGCGCGCATTAAAGAGCGCAAGAAGTACGGACAGAAGGGCGCCCGCAAGCGCTTCCAGTTCAGCAAACGTTAAGGCAGTCTGCGCCGGGAGACCTGGGTCTCGAATCGTTTCCGGGGATGCATGCAGTGAAACGATGCTATCGCGTCAAAAATCTTCCCCGCCCCGGCTTTTTGGAGCGGGCGAGGGAAATCAATTCCGGCCACGCCGGAATGCAATTCAAGAGGAGGTAGTTTGGCCACTATCACGATGAAGGAGTTGCTCGAAGCAGGTGTTCACTTCGGGCATCAGACCAAGCGTTGGAATCCGCGGATGAAGGAATACATCTTCGGCGAGCGTAACGGGATCTACATCATTGATCTGCAAAAAACCTTGAAGATGTTCAAGGAAGCAAGCAAGTTCGTTACCGACCTGACCGGACAGGGTAAGGTCATCCTTTTCGTCGGCACCAAGAGACAAGCCCAGGACGCGATTGCCGAAGAGGCAAACCGCTGCGGCATGTTCTACATCAACCAGCGCTGGCTGGGTGGACTGCTGACCAACTGGATCACGGTACAAAAATCCGTGAAGCGCCTTCAGGAACTGGATGAGATGGCCACCGATGGCCGCTATGAGCTGCTGACCAAGAAAGAGGTCATTCGGCTGGAGCGGGAACGCAAGCATCTGCAGGCCAACCTGGCAGGCATTAAGAATATGCGCCGGTTGCCCGACGCGCTCTTCGTGGTCGATTCGAACAACGAAGCCATCGCTGTCAAGGAAGCCCGCAAGCTGGGCATCCCGGTGGTCGCTGTGGTTGATACCAATTGCGATCCCACCGTGGTCGACTACGTGATTCCCGGCAATGATGACGCGTTGCGCGCCATCCGCCTGTTCACCTCCAAGATCTCCGATTCCGTAGTGGAAGGTGTGCAGATGGCTGGCGACAAGCGCGCAGCCGATGCTGGCGTAACCGCCGATGCGCAGCTTGAGGCCGCTCCGGTGGAGGTTTCCGGCCTTGAAGCCGGTGCCGATGAACCATCCGGCGAAGGCGAAGTGGTCGATCTGGAAGCTGCACTGGGGGGAGGCATTCGCAAGGCCCCCGGGGTGATAGCCGTCGACGAGCCGGAAGTTGCCGAGCGGACCATCTAGCAGCACGGCATTTCCACTTCTACGCAGCGGTTTAACATTGATGCAGCCGAAGCAGAAGCCTTGACGTGGTCTCGGAAGCCACTCCTCGCGATCTTTATCAGGCCACAGTGATTGTTAAACCGCTTTTACGGCCTGTTTACAGGCCAGCAAAGGAATCGCAAGAGGATGTCAACCGTGACTGAAAATATCTCCGCCGCACAGGTCAAGGAGCTTCGCGAGAAGACTGGCGCGCCGATGATGGACTGCCGCAACGCGCTCCAGGAAGCCAAGGGCGACCTGGACCAGGCGGTTGTAGTTTTACGCAAGAGAGGCATGGCGTCGGCAGCCAAGAAGGCGTCGCGCAGCACTTCCGAGGGCGCTGTCGGCACCTACATTCATGCCGGAGGCAAGATCGGCGTGCTGATCGAAATCAACTGCGAGAGCGACTTTGTCGCTCGGACGGAGGATTTTCAGGAGCTGTTGAAGGACATCTCGATGCACATCGCGGCCACGGATCCTCGATATATTCGCCGTGAGGATGTCACCACCGAGGACCTGGAGCGGGAGAAGGATATCTACCGGTCCCAGGCCGCGGCCACTGGCAAGCCGGCCCCGGTGATTGAGAAGATCGTGGAAGGCAAAATGAGCAAGTTTTACGAAGAAGTCTGCCTGCTCGAACAGCCCTTCATCAAGGACCAGTCGTTTGCCATCAAGGACTTGATCGCGCAGAAGATCGGCAAGTTGGGTGAAAACCTCAGCGTACGCCGCTTCGCCCGCTTCAAGGTCGGCGATCCGGTCTGGACCGTCGCCCAGATCAAGCCCAATACCGCAGAATAGCCCTTTCCAACCTTGGATGAAGAGGGCCGGGAGATTCCCGGCCCTCTTTCTTTTGTGGCGACGGTCATCGCGCTCGGGGGTTAAAGCCGTCGTATTCTCTATCGCTGAGGAAATGATCGGGAAGCCCATTGAACAAGGGCTCGCGTTCGTTTTGTCGCGAGATGCGGCATAGCCAGACGCCGCTTTCGCCTCTGGACTACGTCGTTTCATCCGACGCACTGGACCGAAATCCCCTCGGTTTTAGGGCACATGGACTGCGTCGAAAAACCAGCAAGATATGGGGCTAAACCGTCAATTTCCTGTACGGGATGCTGGAAAGATCTCCGTGTGCGGTTTTCCTTTCAGGAAAACCGCATGAGATGCGATGGACTCTATCAGGCGTCTCTTGAAATCGAGGCAGTCCTTACGCAGTCACTGAGTCCCTGCGGTGCGCTGTCCTGCGCCGGTTCTGACCCAGAGCTATCCGTTTTTCCGCAGCCAGTAAGCCGCTCGCTAGGCCTCCAAATTTGTATCAAAATAGATCGCAAATACCCCCCAAACCGAGGGATAGCGGCTCGTCCTGGATGTGCGATACTTTGCTTGAATGTACAAACGAGTCCTGCTCAAACTGTCGGGCGAAGCGCTAGCGGCAGACCGCGGCTTCGGTGTGGACGTTGCCAAGCTCCATGAAATCTCACTGGAGATTTTGGCGGTTCGGGATCTCGGCGTGGAAGTCGCTATCGTCGTCGGCGGGGGCAATTTCTTCCGCGGCGTGGCCGAACAGGCACGCATGATGGACCGCGTCTCCGCTGACCACATGGGGATGCTGGCTACCGTGATCAATTCGCTGGCACTCCAGGATGCTCTGGAAAAATGCCAAGTCCAGACCCGCGTCATGTCTGCCATCGAGATGAACCAGGTGGCCGAACCGTACATCCGGCGGCGCGCCATCCGGCATCTAGAAAAAGGCAGGGTGGTCATCTTTGCCGCCGGCCTGGGAAATCCATACTTTTCCACAGATACCGCTGCTTCGCTGCGAGCCATGGAGATCAAAGCAGACGTCCTATTAAAGGCCACTAAAGTGGAAGGGATTTACGACGCGGATCCTGTTATTACCAAAGATGCAGTGAAATTCGAGCAGATTACCTATATGGAAATCCTTCGGCTCGGTCTAAAGGTAATGGACAGCACTGCAGTGAGCCTGTGCAAGGACAATAATTTGCCCATGATCATCTTCAACATGAACCGCCCTGGAAACATCCTGCGTGTAGTGAGCGGAGAAAAGGTCGGCTCCCTGGTGACCGCCTGACTCCCCAGAGCACACTCGCGGAACGTCCCCCGGCTCCCGCACTTAAGGCCACAGAACGATCGGCCCTCCCGGTGGAGGCAACGGCCCATGCTCCAGCAGGGCCGGTGTTGGTGCAGCCGGCTGCGATTGCGGCGCCGCGGCGCTCACAATTGCCCGCGCTCACGGGCGTCCGCTGCTTTGCTGCCCTCAACCTGGTGTTTTTCCATTTTGCCGACCCCCATTCGTTTGGACCGTTGAGCCCGGTGGTCAACGGCGGATACATTTCCGTTAGTTTCTTCCTGCTGCTTTCCGGCTTCATCCTCACCTATAACTATGCCGATCGCGCCCAACGTGGGGCGCTCACCGCGCGCAGCTTCTGGTCCGCTCGCTTCTCCCGCCTCTATCCCGTCTATGCCTTCAGTCTGTTGCTCTCGGTGGGCATGCTGGCGCAGGAGGTGCACGCCCACACCCGGCTGGACTTTGGCCTGGGATTGATTCTCACCCCGTTGCTGCTGCAGGGATGGCATCCCGCCCTGACGACGTTTTGGAACACGCCTGCGTGGACCATGTCTACCGAGGTGTTCTTCTATCTTCTGTTCCCGTGGCTGATCACGCGCCGCCGTCCGCAGCAGACGCGAACCATGCTGCTGATCCTGGTCGCCGTATGGCTCTGCAGCCTGGTCCTTCCCGGTCTTTATATGTACCTCAATCCGGATGGCGATGTTCATCCCGACCGCTATTCCGTCGGCATCTGGATGCGGGCGCTGAAATTCATGCCGCTGCAACATCTGTTCTCCTTTCTCTTCGGCATGACGTTGGGATTTTTGAATGAAAAAATTCGGCCTGAAAGCCGCAAGCGCCTGGCGTTAGGGATTTTCGCCTTCGCGGCGCTCTACCTGCTTCTTTGCGTAGGCGACCACCTGCCGTACGCGATGATGCACGATGGTCTGCTCATGCCGCTTTTCGCCGGGGTTGTCCTCTGCCTGGCCGGCCGTAATCCGATAGCAAGTTTCTTTGGCCTGCTTCCCTTTATCGCCATCGGCGAGGCGAGTTACTGCCTGTACCTGTTGCACTTCAATCTCTGGACGCTGCTCCACGACTCGCATTTTCTGGAGAAGAGCGGCCTGATCGTCTACGATCCCTGGATCTCTTACCTGCTGTTGATCATTGCCGCGCTGTTGACCAAGAGGCTCATCGAGCGGCCGGGAAGAAGCTGGATCATCCGGCGTCTTGAGCCCAGTTCGGTCCGCGGAGCCTAGCAGGCTGCAGTAAGACTCTTCTCACGTAAGGGCACGGCGCTCAGTGTTTGCGTGAGAACTTCAATTACAAGCTGAGCTTCACCGGGGGTCTGCCTCTCGTCGCCCTTCGTAGGGAACGAGAGATACTCTTTTCGCAACCCGTTTGTTACCGCGTCAAAGTCCCCGTCTCAAAAATGGAAGATCAGGTCGCAGGCGGCGGTAAGCTGGCTCTTGCGCGTTCCCCGGTCATACGATCTCCGGTCCCATGCGTGATCGAAGCGAATCTCCGGACGTATCTGCACCGTCGTTCCGATCCAATGGCTCAGCATCAGGGTGTTTTCCGTGTACTTGGTATTCACCCCTGTGCGCTGGCCCTTCTTGTCGTTGAGCAAGTCGCTGCGGAAGCCGACAAAGTCGTGCTCCGACAATTGCTTCAGGATGTAATTGATGGCGGCGTACTCCGGCGCAAAACAAGTCTCCAGGCCGGGGCGGCAGGTGGCTGCGTTGGTGTTGGGCTGGGGCTTGATCGAGCCGGTAGTGCTGGGCACATCGCGCTGGTACATCACGTAAGCCTCTGTGGCGGTATGCCAGGTCTTGGAGAACTTGTGATACCAGGTGCCATCGTATTGTTGCAGGTTGTTGTACGCGTACTTCCCGTCGTTGATGCCATTGGCACAGAGATAGACATTGTCGTTCACCGATGATGTAGTGTGACTGACACATGCTGTTGCCGAGGGTTTGGCATCGCTTGTCCACAACGCCACATCGTGGCTTCCGGTGATGCCGGCCTGCAATAGCCACTGATTGTTGACCTGCACCGTGGCAAGAATTCCGGTGTCGGTGAACGGATCGATCGAGTACAGCAGGGAATGGCTGAACATGTAATTGTTGGGCGTAAGCTGCGCCTCGATTCCGGGTATGGAGATAAAGCGGCCGATTCGGATGTTCATTCCGCTCGCCACCTTGGGTACATAAATGTCGATATATTCAAGAATCGGGTCGAAGCCGTATTGGTGGTGGTCCACTATCAATTGACTGCTCAGGTAGCCTTTGTCCGTGGTGTATCGGTAGTCTGTGCCGTAGAAAGCGGTCAAGTGGAATCCGACATCCACATGCTCCCTCTGCACCGAGTCGGGCAGGCGTTCCACATAGACGATGAGCTGGTTCATCTCGAACCGGTTGGAGTAGACGTCGTTCGCTTCGGGCGCATTGCTGTTTGCCGAAGTGCTGAAATTCAGCGTAGGTTCCACCCACCCATAGACCTTGGTGCGGCTGCGCGCCTGATTCCAGGCCGTCATCAGGGGATAGCTATTCGTATCCGCTTCGCCTATCACTGGAGATCCCCCATACGACCAGTCGGAGTTGGGGAATGGTGGAGACTCCAGCGGTGACGGCAGTCCTCGTCTGGGCGGGGCCGGGCCCTGGCTTGCAGTTCCATGCCAGTCCTGGCGATAGAACTGCCCCCATCGAACGAAGAAGCCCGGAGGCTTAGGCGTCTGTGGAGATGGGCTCTCCGGCAACGCGTTGGGTTCGTTCTGCGCGGAACACCCGCTTGCTACCATCCAGACGAAGAGTAAAAGCAGAACCCGGGAAGCTACAGCGGTTTTGCAATTGGCGAAGACTGAAGCCAAAGAGCTTTTCGTGGTTTTCTCCCAAGGAAAGCCACTCCTCGCAAACCTTAACAGACCACAGTAATTGCGAAATCGCTTTAAGGAAGCCAGGCGCAAGTTGAATTTCACTCGAGAAAGCTGGGAGAAAGCGAAAAATGGAATGGGATGGCTTTTGCAAGCATTCAGGCGCTGTTTCGCGATCGGAAGGCGATCATAGCATAGGAATATTTCTCTCCATGACATATCGGCCGGTGTACAGTGGGGCGTGATCGAGGCAATTGATAACCCTCTGCAGAGTAGAAGCGAAAATACTTTAACCCGAAGAACCCTGCTTTCTCTTCCTGTTGCGCTGCCATTCCTGAATCTGGCGACGCGCACGGCTAAGAGCGAAGAGCTCTATTTCCCACCTTCCGACGCCGCAGGCGGCTGGCGAATCCTTGAGACCTCCTCGGAGATCCGCAATCGCACCGGCATAGACAAAGCCCGGCTGGATGAGGCGTTTCAATATACCCAGACGACCAGTCAACATGGCGGCCTGCTCGTCGTTCGCCACGGATATCTGGTCTACGAGAAGTATTTTGGCCGAGGCAACCGGGAAGCCAACCCCAATATGTATTCCGTCGGCAAGATGTTCACCAGCGCCGCGTGCGGAATCATGTTGTCCGAACATGGCAGCCGCTTTCCCGATGGCCTGGCACAGAAGGTTTTTACCGAGGAATATCTGCCCGAAGCCTTTCCTCTCAGCGACCCGCGCATGGCCGGCATTCAGCTCGGCAACTTGCTCACCATGACCTCGGGTATTCAGGCAGCAACCTACGCGCCACCCGGTATGGAGACGGTCGCGACCGCAGGTCACCAAACCGCGATCGTAAAAGGTGAGAATGTCGAGCTGCCGAATTGGGTCTCGCCCGATCCGGTTCATGACCAGCTGCAGGACCAGGACGGCAGCGCACTGCATGGAAAGATGTGGACCACGCCTGGTGACGGGTACCTGTACTCGCGCGATCCCCACATTGCCTCCATCGTCCTTCGCCGCGTCGTGGGCATGGAGTTGCAGGAGTATTTGAACCAAAAACTCGCCCAGCCCATGGGCTGGGGGCGATGGGGATATGCAACCCATCGACCAGGAGGGAATCTGCCGCATACTCCGGGTGAAGGAGGCATTGCTCTGCATTCCACCGATGCCTTGCGCTTTGGCTATCTGCTGGCCAGAAACGGCCGCTGGGAAAAACGGCAGCTGATACCGCAGGACTACCTTGCCCTACTGAGCCGGCCCTCCCCCTTCAATCCGCATTCTCCTTTTAGCCTGCAATTCGAGGTGAACACGGATGGGCATGTTGCCGGCGCGCCGCGAGACGCTTTCTTCAAGTCTGGGGCCGGTGGTTTTGGCCTGTACGTGATTCCTTCGTTGGATATGGTGATCTACAAGATGTCTTCGCTGAATGCGGAGACGTATGATCCGGCGGGCACTGGTCTGCCGCTCACGTACACCCCCGATACTTCCCGCGACACCTGGAAGCCGCATCCATTCAATCAATTCGTCGATGGTCCCATCTCGGGAGACGTAGGCGTGCGCAGAACACTCGAGATGGTCGTGGCTGCCGTGGTCGCCTGATGGGCGTGTGGGATCTCTGACAAGCGAACGCATGTTAGCTGCTCACGCTTACTCTTCACCCCTGAGGCATGCTCTCCTAGGGTTGTGCGATGGTATGGTGGTTATGCGTAATCGCAGCGCTGCAGGTAGGCTGCTGGGCGGCACCGAAGGGCGTACTCTGCACGGCCGAGAGTGCCCCGGTCGTGGGGTTCAGGTACAAGCCGGAGACCGTGTTGCTGAGAAAGTTGGCGGTGTAGATATAGCGGCCTTCCGACGGATCGATCAGGATACAGAGCGGCCCGCTACCAACTGCGTAAGTGACCGAACCGGAGATCGGTGTGGCGTTGCCGTTAGCCGGGTCGATGGTATACGCGCTTACGTCGTTACCATTGTAGTTGGCGACATAAACATAGATGCCGCGGGGGTCGACGGCGACGGCATCGGGCAGGTTATCGGTCTTGAATGGTGCTGGCATCATCACCAACGATCCACTGGACTGCACCAGGAAACCATACATCTGATTGGAGGCGCCGTCGGTGACATACAGGAATTTACCGGTCGGATCGCTGGCGATTGCATTGGGGGCCGTTCCAACCTTAAAAAGGCCGATCGAACTAAGCACGCCGTTCGACCCAACTTGTAAGGCGGAGATGGTGGCATCGCCTTCATTTGCCGCGTAAACGAAGTTTCCACTAGCCAACACGTTGACGGCAACCGGATTATTCCCCAAGGGGAAGAAAGCGTTTGTGCCATCTGGTACCGGCTGGCACAGGCTGCCCGTCGCGCCCAGCTGACCATTTGCATTGACGGGGAAAACTACGAGCGCGCCGGGCCCGGGTATGTTGGCGCTGAAGTTCGGCTGGTAGGTCTCCACCACGTAGAGATAGGTACCTGCCTGGTTGATGGCCAACTGGGTGGGGTAGCTGCCTGGCATGTTGCAGGTCTGCTGCGGATAGAGTTTGCCATCGGTGCCAATGGCGAACTCCACAATTGTATTGTCGTCATGATTGATGACGTAGAGATTCTTACCGTTGGCTGACGCCACATCAGCGACAGGATTCCGCCCGCCCGAGGGATAGGGTGAATCGGCGATCTGGTACAAAGCGCCCGCTTCGCTATCTATTTTGTATACGCTGATCTGTCCCGGATTGTTCTTGGACGCGGTGACGTAAAGAAAATCGATCGTATTGCTGGGTCCGCATGCAGTAGCTCCGAATCCGAGACCAAGGGATACTACCGAAGCCAGGGCAATCCGGCCGAATTTACTCAACTTCATGCGCTTCCTTCATCCTGGCCCAACGAACCAATGGAGCAGGGCTGCAGTCTGCAGCAGAGCTATGGATAGAAAATCTTTCTGTTATTTCCCATCTGCATTGTAAGAGCTTGGACCGCTTTCGGCCACTTGCTCCCGGCGGCTCCGGATTTCCTGCCACGCTGCGCTGGACGTGGCCGCGTGTGCGGCTTTCCGTGAAGAAAGCCGCATGAAGTTCGCCAACGCCGCCAACCTCGACAGGAAATCCGGGTTTCAACGCTTCGCCTCTATCAAACAGGAGTTGTCTACCTGGCCTTCGGCCCATGAGGCCGCTGCAGCCCGCAGCCACGAGGAACACAGCGAGCATCTGGAACCTGCTAAGCGAGGCAAGCATAAGTTGCAAGGTCCACTTCCATTCAGCCTCGCCGATAGCGCTTGGTCGCTCCGGACCTATACAGGGTGACGCCGATACTATGCAGAATCAGGGCTGTACGACCTCGATGGCATGGTTGCCGTGGGTAATGGCAGCGCTGCAGGTAGGCTGCCCGGTGGCCTTGAAGGGTGTGTTCTGCACGGCTGCGAGCGCCCCAGTCGCAGGGTTCAGACTCAAGCCGGACACCGTTTCGCCAAGGGAGTTCGACGTGTAGACAAAGCGCGCTTCTGCGGGTTCGATCAAGATGCAGGTTGGCCCGGCATCCACCGCATATGTGGTCGTCCCGGCAATCTGCGTGGCGTTTCCGGTAGAGCGGTCGATCGTGTAGGCACTCACGTCGTTGGCATTGAAGTTGGCAACGTACACATAAATACCGCGGGGATCGACCTCCACAGAGACGGGAAGAATGTCCGTCTTGAAGGGTGTCTGCATGTTGATCAAGGTCCCATTAGCCTGGACCGTGAAACCAATCATCTGATTGGCCGCACCATCGGTGACGTAGAGGAACTTACTGGTCGGATCGCTGGAAATCGCATTAGGAGCCACGCCGACGGGATAGGTAGCAATCAGTGTGAGAGCGCCACCCGTGCCCACCTGAAACGCAGAGATAGTGGCGTCATTTTCGTTAACCGCATAAACGTAGTTGCTGCTGGCCAGCACGTTCACGGCTGCGGGATTATTTCCCACCGGGAAGAAGGCATTGGCGCCATTCGCGACCGGCTGACACAGACTTCCCGTGGCCCCCAGTTGCCCGGTGTCATTGACGGGAAAGACCACCAGCGCCCCGGGTCCGGGTTTGGTGGCGCTGAAGCCCGGCTGGTAAGTTTCCACTACATAGAGGTAGGTACCGGCCTTGTTGATCGCCAACTGAGTAGGCAAAGTGCCCGGAGTACTGCAGGACTGCTGCTGGGAGAGGCTGCCGTCGGTGCTGATGGCGAACACCACGACCGCACTGCTGTCGTGATTGATCACGTAGAGGTTCTTGCCATTCGCCGAAGCTACGTCGGCCACGGGATTCTGTCCGCCCGAAGGATAGGGCGAGTTAGCAATTGGTATCAACGCTCCCGCTTGACTATCCACCTTGTAGACGTTGATCTGCCCTGGGCTGTTCTTGGTGGAGGATGTGACGTATAGAAAGTCAATCGTATTGGGGGGTCCGCACGCAGTAACACCGAATCCCAGACCAAGGGTTACAACCGAGGCCAGTGCAATCCGGCCGAATTTACTCAACTTCATGCGCTTCCTTCATCCTGGCCCAACGAACCAATGGAGCAGGGCTGCAGTTCGCAGCAGAGCTATGGATAGAGAGTCTTTGAGTCTCAATTTGCATTGTAAAAGCTCAGGTCGCTTTCAGCCACCTGAGCCCTGAAGCCTTAGCCCTAGAACAGCGTACCGCTGACGACGCACCAGGTCGGGTTACCGGGGCCGGTGAAGGAGGTGTTCTTCCGTAGTGTGGTCAGGGTTCCCGTCGAGGAGTTGATCACCGCACCCGTGATGGTGCTGTCGGCATAATTGGCCGTGTAGAGATACTGGTTCGATGGATCCTCAAGAATGCACTGTGGAGAGGATCCGGAGCCAAAGGTTGTGCTGGTCGTGCTTGCTCCGCCGGAGAGTGTCGTCAATCTGCCCGTAGTCGGATCAATAAAGAATGCGCTGACCGAACTTGACGGGCTGGTTGGCGTGAGATTGGGCCCCATATTCACGAGGTAAAGGAACTTGCCCTGGTGATCGACAATCATGGGTCCAGGATTGGCCACCGTGCCCGTGTTCGCGACGGCGCCGCCAACCAGCGATTGGAGCGCACCATTGGTGCCGATCGTATAGGGCAAAATCATGCCTGTGGGGTTGACACTTTGCCCCGCATCGATCAGATATACATACCTGGGGCTGCCATAGATAAAGCTCAGATCCTCAGCCCCGGTGGGAATGGGCGTATTTTGCGACAGGGTCAACTGGCCGCTGCTGTTCGCATACACGAAGACCGCCTGCGAGGGATCTGAAGAGCTTCCACTGCCCTTCTCGATGGTGTAGATATACGAGTTACTCGGAACCACTGCAAAGTTGATGGGTCCGCTGCCTACGGGGAAGTAAGTAAGGTTGACGCCAGTCGTAGGGTTCTTAACTGTCTGGTTGGTGATCAACGAGAGGCGGCCGGTATTGGGGTCGATGTTGAAGGATGTGATGTCTCCGCAGATGGTGGCAGGATTTCCACTCACATAGGCCACGCAATCTGTTGCGGGATTGGGATCTTGGGAATCAAGCACGAATAGATGAGTGCCGGAAGAGTCGGTCTGGATTGAGATCGGATAATTGCCCTGGCTGGTGTAAGTTGTCTGGAAGCTCAGTGCACCTCGTCCGCCGATTGTGAAGAGCGAGATGTTTGGCCCGGTATTAGCCGCACTTGTTGCGGAGGAACAAGCCGCTTGCCCGGTTCCGCCACAGCCTGCGTTGAGCACATAGAGAAACTTTCCCGCATTGGCCGTCAGCGCCTTGATGGGATTGGCGCCGCCAGAGGCAAAGGGAGAGTTTTCCGCGGCGGTCAGATTGCCAAGGTTGCTATCAATCCTGTAGCCGGAGACCTGATTATATTGCTGGCCGGTGACATATAGATAACCGACTGCATGATCCGTACTGCAAGAGGTCACTCCCAATCCTGTTCCCAGGGATACTGCCAAGGCCAGAGTCATCCGGCCGAATTTCCTGAACTTCATGCGTTTCCTTAATCCCCGTCGCTGTCGCGGTCTCGGGCTGCCTTTGCAGCTAAAACTGTATGAAAAATGGATCCTGTCGCTAATTGTAAAAGCTAGAACCACTTTCGGCTATAGCGTCTCCCCTGTAGGTCTACTTCGGAGAGAGGCAGCTGACGCAGCTTTTCCGTCAAGAAAAGCTGCACCTAACCACCCCTCGAAAGCATATCGAACAGGGGAGACGCTCTAGCATCTCCCTGTAGGTCTACTTCGGAGAGAGGCAGCTGACGCAGCTTTTCCGTCAAGAAAAGCTGCACCTAACCACCCTTCGAAAGCATATCGAAACCGGGGAGAAGCCCTGGGGCAGCCCCACTTGATTAGACTGAAACCCGCGCTGTCCGCTAGCACCGGAGGCTTCGCACTCCTCGCGAAGGTTGGGAACCGCGAATCTCCTCCCTGCATCGCTCGGGTCACCATACGCGGCAGGAGTTCTGTGGGTACATCGGGGCGCCCTTCTTGCAGCTGAAGGCCTTGCCGAACTCGTCGAAGTTTTGCACTGCGCCGTTCACCCGCCACTGGCCGGGGGAATGCGGATCCGTCATTGCCCGACTCCGCGCGGCTTGCTCGCGCACGTTCTCGCACCAAATCTGGCCGAAGGAGAGAAAGAATCGCTGCGCCGGCGTATAGCCGTCGATCTGCGGCGCAACCGTGCCGGGTGGGTTGGCCAAAGAAGCCATCAACGCCGCGTAGGCCAAGCGAAGGCCGCCATTATCAGCGGTATTCTCACCCAGGGTCAGGCTGCCATTGAGCTTTTGTCCGGGCGCGGCCTCGAAGCTACCATACTCGTTCACCTCGCAATCGGTGCGCTCGGTAAAAGCTTTGCGGTCGGCCGGGCTCTGCCACTCACGCACATTGCCATGGCCATCAAATTTGCTGCCCTGATCGTCGAAGCCATGCGTCATTTCATGGCCGATCACCACCCCGATGCCTCCAAAATTGACAGCCGCGTCTTTGGAGAAGTCGTAGAACGGCGGCTGCAAAATGCCGGCAGGAAAGTTAATGTCGTTCATGCCTGGGCTGTAGTAGGCGTTCACCGTCGGCGGAGTCATGCCCCACTCCGTCTCGTCAACCGGTTTGCCCAGCTTGTCCAGGTTGCGGCGATCCTCATACACGGTAGCGCGGGCCACATTTCCCAGCAGATCATCGCGCTTGACCTCCAGGGTCGAGTAGTCACGCCAGTGCTCCGGATACCCGATCTTGTTGCGGATCAGCGCCAGCTTTTCCTCCGCATTCTTCCTGGTGGCCTCCGACATCCAGGGCAACTGTTGAATGTCCTCAGCCAACGCCGCTTCCAGCGCCGTGACCAGCTTGACCATGTTCTCCTTTTTTTCCGGGCTGAAGTACTGCTTCACCCAATCCTGCCCTACAGCTTCCCCTAGAGCGCTGTCCGTAGCGCGGGTGCAGCGTTTCCACCGCGGCGCGATCTCTTTCTGCCCCAGCAGCTCACCGGAGAAAAAATTGAAGTTCTCCTGGACAAACGCTTGCGACAGCCAAGGGGCGGCGTCGTGCAGGGCACGCCAGCGGAGGTAGCTCTTCCACGCATCCAGGCTCTGGGTATCAATCTGTGCGTTCATGACAGTGAAGAAGCCCGGGGTCATCACATTGAGGGTCTCGAAGGAACCCATGCTTATGCCTTGCAGGTAGGCCGGCCAGTCGAAGTCCGGGGTGAGCTTGCCCAGATCCGCAAGCGTCATCATGTGATAGCGTTTCGCCGGGTCTCTCATGTCCGTCCGGCTCACGGAGCCTTGCGCCAGCGCGGTTTCGATCGCCATAACGCTCTGCGCTTCGCTGGCGGCTTTCTCGGGCGTGTCTCCGGCCAGCTGGAACATCTTGGTCATGTGAGCCACGTACTGATCGCGAATCCTCTGCTGCCGTGGGTTCTGCAGCAGGTAGTAATCGCGGTCCGGCAGACTGAGACCTCCCTGGCCGGCTTGTGCGATTTGCCGCGTGGAGTCCTTCTGGTCCTGGCCCACGCCGAAGCTGAAGAGTCCGCTGATGCCGTGCGGGATCTCAAGCGTACCCAGCAGCGCAGCCAGTTGTTTCTTGTCGCTGAGCGCGTTGATGGTGTCCAGAGCGGGCTGGAGCGCCGCTACGCCGTTTTGGTCGGCGAGCTCGGTATTCATGCACGCCGCGTAGAAGTCGCCATATTTCTGTTCCAGCGCAGTCCTCTTCACGTTCGGGTTCGCCGCTGTTTCCAGCTCGCGATAGAGAAGCCAGTCATTTCTCTGTCTGAGCTCGTCGAACTGGCCCCACCGGACCTGGTCTGGAGGAATTGGATTCTCCTTCTTCCAATTGCCGCAGGCGTACTGATAGAAGTCGGTGCAGGGATCGGCTGTCTTGTCGATAGCGGTCAGGTCGAAGCTCTGCAGGGCCTTCGGCTCGGGGGGTGCGGGGGCCGGCTTGTTTTGTGCTTGGGCCAACCCGGAACAAAGCAACACGGCGACGACGATTTCCAGAGACCTCATATGCTGCCTAGTGGGTAGGAATTGTGCCTGGTCAGAAAATCTTCACGTGGAAGGTCAGGTACTTCTTGGGGTTTTCGCGGATGGCCGCAACCAGCCCCCGCGTCTCTGTCAGCGACTGGTCTAGGTTGTTGTAAAGAGAGGGGTTGACAACCAGCTGCCCGATGGTTCCTTGACCGCTGTCAACCCGGTTCAAGACCGAATCGAGCTTGTCGACGGTGTCTCGCAGCTTGGCTGCGAACTGGGGATCCTTGGCGATCATGCCCAGGCCGCCCTTGCCCGCATTGATGTCGGCGAGCAGCTGGTTGGCGTTGGCGACGGATTGGTTCAGGTTCTTGGCCAGCGCCTCGTCTTTCAGCAGCTCGCCGATCGTACCCTTCCCCTCGTCCAGTTGGGTGGTCATCTTGTCTAGCTTTGCCACGATGTCGTTGATGTGGTTGTACATGGTGTCGTCAGCCACCAGCTTGCCGATCGACCCCTTGCCGTTGGCAACGGTATCCACCAGTTGCGACAACTCGTTCAAGGTCGCCACTGCTTTGTTGTAGAGGTCGGGATTGTTGATCAACTCGCCGATCGAGCCCTTGGATGAGTTGAGCGAGTCCGCGAGGTGGTCGACCTTGGCCAGGATGGTATTCAACTGCTCGATCGTTCCCTGGCTGGACTTGATGACGTCGGAAAGGTTGGGAGTTTCGTTCGTTCTGAGCTCCGCGCCACTGTGCACCGGCGGACCGGTCGCGGTCTTGCTGTTGATGTCCACGACGGTATCGCCCAGTACGCCGATGGTCTCCAGGCTGGACGTGGAATCGGTACGCACAGCGTCCTTATATTTAGCTCCGATTTTATAGGTCACCTCGACCGGAGTGAGCTTGCGCGCGGGCACAATCCCAATTTTGGTCACTGTGCCGACCGTATAGCCTTCGAGGTTGACCGGCGCACCCTCTTTGAGGCCGGCGGCATTCTCAAAATAGGAGCGCAGGACGATCTTTCCTTGGAATATGCCCCCGGTGCTGTTTGTCATCAGGAAGATAAGAGCAGTCAAGGCTGCCAACGCCACGATGACCAGAACGCCCACCTTTAATTGTGACCACTGGACTTCCTGCTGACTTGGCACAGACCCCCTCGGGTTGAAGCGAGTGCAGCGGGGTATTCCCCGCTGCGACTGAGCATATCAAATGGCGGTTTTCCCGGGCTTGTCACATCTCCCGAAATCTGCAGCCCACGGAAGCCCTAAGTCATCTAGGTTCGCCGGCTCTACGGCGGGGCTGACTGAGGCACTTTGTCAGATCTCAAACGAATTAGCCTTCCATCACCACGGTCGCCATCGCCAGGCTACCGGTATGGGTGAGAGAAAGCGAGATCCCGCGTACCCCGAGTTCCGTGGCCAATAGCGCGGCCCGCCCGCGCAGTTCGAGAACCGGCCGCCCGCCCGCGTTGCGCGCGACCTGGAACTCATTCCATGTGACCCCCCTGCTGATGCCAGTGCCCAGCGCCTTCGCTCCCGCCTCTTTAGCCGCGAAACGCGCGGCGAAGCTTTCCGCGCTCACCCGCTTGCGGCTGCAGTAGGCGATTTCATGATCCGTATAAACGCGGCGGAGAAAGCGCTCGCCATACCGTTCGATCGAATGCGCGATGCGCTCGACCTCGATCAAATCCACGCCTGTACCGATCAACATGCTGACCACATTACCATGGGATCACTTTCGGTCATCTTCCTCCACCCACAATGTAACCGTAACGGCTAACCGACGTACCTGTCCTGCTGTTCAAGATTGATCTAACGTCGCCGATCAAGGTAGTCAGACGAGGTATATTCGAAGTTCGCAGTTGGATTTGCTGACACACTTATGCCTGAAACTCTCTTAGATGATGTTCTCTATTTGACCGCGCTCTTGCCGGAAGACCAATCCCTGGTCGTGTCCCGGCTCAGCGGAATTATTCCTGACTGCGGAGCCTGGATCCGTAGCCGCTCTTACGTCGAGCCAGGTACTGCTCGCTTTGTTTTTGAGTTTCCCCGCGACATCTGCGTTGAGATTTACAGTGCGCTGGTCTCGGTCGGGCTTCAACTCACTACGACCTCTCATCTGCTGCTGACCGAGCTTTGCCGCTGCACCCCGAACGTCTTCGACCTATCTTCGCGGACGTTGCCGGCGGTGGATGGAGCGACTCTGGACGCCGCCACGCGCTACATCTGTTCGCTCGAAATCATCAAGGTCCAATTGCAGATCTGGATGGTCAAGGACGAGGAACTGGAAACCCAGCTTGCCGGCAACCAATGTTTCGCAGCCTGAAGGACGCTAGGCTCGTTCCCTGTCGAAGGACGGGTCCCCATCTCTCCGTTTTTCGCGGATTCGGCAGGGAACATACTCGTCCTATGACCTTGGGCCACAGTGTCACCCGGCATCCACCAGCCCATAGCGGCGTTGCCAGGCCTCTCGCAGCCGGTTCCATACCCTGCTCTTTTCCTCTTCCGTCGCCTTGCCCGCCAGCGATACGAATGACGCTGCCTCCGCCTTTGCCATCTCCAGAAGGGCACGGTCGCGTACCAGGTTGGCTACGCGAAAGTCCGGGATCCCCGCTTGCCGCGTGCCAAAAAACTCTCCTGGCCCACGCAGCTGCAAATCCAGCTCAGCCAGTTCGAATCCGTTCTGCGTGCGCACCATGGCTTCCAGCCGCTCCACCGCCTGGGGTGAAATCTTTCCCCCGGTCATGAGGATGCAGTAGGACTTGGCGCTTCCGCGCCCCACGCGCCCCCGCAGTTGATGCATTTGCGAAAGCCCAAACCGTTCCGCGTGTTCAATTACCATCATGGTTGCATTTGGCACATCGACCCCGACCTCAATAACCGTGGTGGCGATCAGGACATCCACCTCCCGCCGTTGAAAACGGCGCATGATGATCTCTTTCTCGTCGGCGTCCATCCGGCCGTGCAACAGACCCAGGCGCAAGCCCTTGAGTGCGCCTGCCTTCAACTCCTGATACATCTCGGTCGCTGCCTTTAGCGACGGCGCCGAAGGGGAGGAAACCGGCTTGAACAATAAGCCCGGAGCTTTGCCCTTTTTCCCCGGTAAGGCCGCTACTGCCTCCTGTTCCGCCTCGCCGGCGGCGAAATCCAACTCCGGCTGATCCTCTTTCGCGCCTTCTATCACCGGGTAGACTACGTACGCTTGGTGCCCCAGCCGCACCTGTTCCCGTACCAGGTCCCATACTTCGCCGGCCAGGTCGTCGGAGACCTGGCGGGTGAGAATGGGCGTCCGGCCCGGAGGCAATTCGTCCAGCACGCTGAGATCGAGGTCGCCGTAAAGAGAAAGAGCGAGTGTCCTGGGGATGGGCGTTGCCGTCATGACCAGGACATCCGGTTCGCCGGCGTTGGGCTTCTTCATCAGCCGGAAACGCTGCAAGACCCCAAAACGATGCTGTTCATCGACCACCACCAGTCCCAGCTTGGCGAAATCGACGCGCTCCTCGATCAAGGCATGGGTGCCAATCACCAATTGTGCCTCGCCGCGCGCGATCATCCCCCGGTTGGCGCGTTTGCGGTCTTCGTCGAGTGACCCGGTCAGCAGCACCACTTTGTAGCGCTGCTGCGACCGTTCCAGCAGCTTTCGCGCTCCCAGGAAGTGCTGCGTAGCCAGGATCTCCGTGGGCGCCATCAGGGCTGCCTGGTAGCCGTTCTTGATGGCCACCAGCATTGCCTGCAGGGCCACGATGGTCTTTCCTGACCCCACATCGCCCTGCAACAGCCGCCGCATCGGCTCCGGTGCCCGCATATCGGCCACAATCTCGCCCAGGGCGGTCTTTTGCGCCTTGGTTGGGTGGAAGGGCAGCACCTGGCGCAAGGCTGACCGCACTGCTTCATTGGTCTCGAAGGGAATCCCTTGCCGCTGGCGAAATTTCTTACGCTTCAACTCCAGGCCCAGTTCGAGGTAGAAGAGCTCTTCGAATATCAATCTTTTCTGTGCCGGCGTGGCCCAGGACTGGAGCTGGTTCATGGGGGTTCCCGGCTCTGGGAAGTGCGCCCAGCGCAGTGCATCTTCGCGGCTGGGCATCTCCAACCGCCGGCAAAGCGCCTCCGGAAGGGTCTCTGGGATGCGGCCTTTCATCTCATCCAGCACTCTCCACAGGATGCGCCGCTGCCAGCGCGAAGCCAGCTTATTGCCCAGAGACTCATAGACTGGCGTGATACGGCCCACCTCCAGCAGCTTCGACTCCTCGTCGTCGTGGTCGTCGGGCAGCACTTCCACCTGGGGCTGGATCATTTTGAAACTATTGCTGCTGCGCGAAGCCTCCACCTTCCCGTACAGGGCCACCCATTGTCCGGCTTTGAAGCGGTCTTTCAGGTAGGTTCCGTGGAACCACATGCATTTGACCTTGCCCAGGCCCTGGCTCACGGTCATCTCAAAGATGGGCATGCGCCGGGTATGCATCAGGTTCATGCCGCGCACTTCGCCGATCAGGCTGGCCATCTCGCCCGGGACTAATTCCTCGATGGCTTGCGGGCGAAGGCGGTCTTCATAACGGAAGGGTAGATGGTAGAGCAGGTCTTCGATGGTGGCGATGCGCTTGTCCTGCAGGCTCTGGGCGATGCGTGGGCCGATGCCCTTGACGAACTGCAGGGACGTTTCCAGAGTCAGTGGCACATCAGAGATGCTATCAGCGGAGGCGAGCGGGGTGCGTGCGGGAGCGGAGTTCTATCTTTGCCTTAGCGGGTTTAAGCTTGGCCGATTTGTACAGCACTCGCTGAAAACAGTCAGCTGTCAAAGTGTATCGGAAACAGTCCCGAAGTGACGGCTGAGAGTAGCCCAGGACGTCAGTCCTGGTATACATTCCACCGAGACCAGTCCCGGAGGGACTGCCCTGAGCTTGTCGAAGGGGACGACTGAGTATGACCCAGGATGTCAGTCCTGGGTGAACCTGGTCCGCACGCGAATGCCGGGTCGCCCCATATCTCGCTCGTTTTTCGCGAGATGTGGGAGACCACTGCGCTTCACCGGCAAGTCTCTCACCGTAGTTGCAGCGAACATCAAGGTTCGCGTCTCCCATATCTCGCGAGAAACGAGCGAGATATGGGGCGCACCCATCGGTCCGCGGTGGCAAGAGATCCCAGGGGTGAATTATCTTCGCCTGGGGAAAGCCCCTCGTGCTACCTGGCGGAAACAGCGTGCCGGCGCTTGTGGGCGGCGGCGTCCAGCATGTAGACACACCGGGCGTCCATATGCTCGGCCATTTGGAAGACTCGGTCGAGTTTGTCGTCCAGGGACGGTTTGCTTCCAGAACGAGGCAGAGAATAGTCACGCGAAGTCAGAGCAATTTTGTGTGTACTCATAATGAGTATTGGTATACGTCAGGCCGGGCGCGGCGAAAATGCGCCAATCTCACCATTACCCGGCCACGAAGGGGGCAGCGAGCATCCCCACTCGATCGCACCCCTGGTTACCCTCGGGGGGAAGCTCGCAGTTGGCCTCTGGCAGGCGACCGCTATCTGCAACAAAACAGGTAGCAAATCGGCGAGGGCCGGGGATTACCAAAGTAGCTGTCGCTCCCCAGCCTGTAAAATCGCCCGGTGACCGACTCCGCCCAGCGCTTCACTTTCAGCCAGCGGATTACCCTTGCGATTGTTCCTCGGCTGGTGGCGCTGTTATTGCGGGCACTCCATCGCACCTTGCGCTACGAGGTGGTAGTGGAGCCGGGGGCCGAGCCCGCCACCCCCCCGGCTCTCCAGGTTTGGTGCTTCTGGCACCGCTGCCTCATTCCGTGCGCTTGTTATTTTCACGCTCGATTTAAGCCCGCGGTCCTGATCAGCCTCAGCTTTGACGGCGAACTGATCGCGCGCACCATTGAACAGCTCGGCTTTCTAACCGCGCGAGGATCCAGCACGCGCTCCGGGGGCAGCGGCCTGTGGGCTTTGGCCAAGGCCGTTGAGCGAGGCCATCCGGCCGTCTTTACCGCGGACGGCCCACGCGGCCCGGTCTACAAGGTCAAGCTTGGTGCGGTCAAGCTCGCCCAGCTTACCGGCTACGCCATCGGCATCTTTTACGCGCATCCGGAGAAGGCCTGGATGCTGCGGTCCTGGGATCGCTTCCTCATCCCCAAGCCCTTCTCCCGCGTCGCCATCAGCTGGGGACGGAACATCGAAGTGCCCCAGAGCGAAGACCCGCTGGTGATCGAAGCCAAGAGGCTCGAGGTGGAACTGGCCCTGGAACGCGCGCGCCTGAATGCCGAGCGGCACTTCGATCAGGCGATGAACATGCAGTCTCCGTAGGAGAAGAAGCGATAACCCGCGTTGACTGCATGACGATAGGCGGCCAGTGTCTTATCTTTCCCGGCAAAGGCGCTCACCAGCATCAGCAGCGTTGACTGGGGCAGATGAAAGTTGGTCAGGAGAGCGCCGACCACGTTTAGGCGGGAACCCGGGGACAGAAAAATATTGGTTGTGCCGCTATGCGGCTCCATCCTGCCGATCTGGGCGCAGTGCTCTAGGGCCCGCACCGTCGTAGTACCGGCGGCAACGATGCGCCGGCCTTGAAGGAGCGCCCCATTGACTTCGTCGGCTGTTTTCGCAGGCAGAGAATACCGTTCCGTATGGAGGCGAATCTCCGATACATCCGGCACACGGACCGGCTGGAACGTTCCCAGCCCGACATGGAGCGTCAAGTAGGTAAGGATGACACCCCGCGCGCGGATCCGTTCCAGGACCTCGGGCGTGAAGTGGAGACCGGCGGTGGGCGCGGCCACCGAACCGCGTTGACGCGCAAAGATTGTCTGGTAACGCTCACGGTCGAGCGGCTGGTCCTGGCGGCGAATATACGGAGGGAGCGGCACGTGCCCCAGCAGCTCCAGCCGGGCGAAGAAATCATCCACCGGCGTGAAGCGAAGTAGGCGTTCCCCGAACTCGCCGCCGGCTACGACCGTAGCCTGCAGTCGCACGTCCGGCATTGTAAAAGCCAGCTCGTGACCCACCGCCATCCTGCGCGCGGGCCGCGTCAGCGCCCGCCATTCCCAGTCGCTTACCTGCTCAGTCAGCAGCACTTCCACCTTGCCGGTGCTCCCCGGGCGCACACCAAACAGCCGAGCGGGGATCACGCGGCTATCGTTCAACACCAGCACATCCCCGTCACGAAGCAACTCGGGCAGCTGGTTAAACCACGAATCCTGCCATGCTCCGCTCTCCCGATCCAGGAGGAGCATGCGGCTTTCCCCGCGTTCGGTCGGGGGTTCTTGCGCGATCAGCTCTGGCGGTAGTTCGAAGTCGAAGTCGGAGACCAGCACAGATCCGATTGTATGAAGCGACAATCTATCCCTTTGAGCGGTATTCTCAAGAGAGGGAGAGGAGGTCACCGTGGCGACAACGACGCATGTACCTGTTGAGGTCTATCTCCGCTCCTCTTACGAGCCTGACGCCGAGTATGTGGATGGGAAGATTGAGGAACGTCCAATGGGAGAGCGTGAACACGCCCTGTGGCAAAAGGCAATCTTGAAGTGGTTCTGGCAGCACGAAAAGGAATGGGGAGTTGAGGTATTGCAGGAGTTGCGGGTTCAGGTCGCAGCCACCCGATTTCGTGTTCCCGATGTCATTGTGCTCGATGGCAGTCAACCCAGCGAAGAGGTCATTACGCATCCTCCGCTCGCCGTCTTCGAGATTCTGTCCCCTGAAGATACTCTGCAGCGGTTGAAGAGGCGGCTGGAAGACTACCGCATCATGGGTATCGAGGAAATTCGCGTCATCGATCCTCAGGACAACACCTTCTACCGTTATGAGGATGGGCAGCTTCTACGCAACGACACCTTCTCCCACGTCGGCACCGGAATCGCTTTTAATTTCAAGCAATTCGCAGATCTGTTCCGCAAGTAATGGCTTCGCCTATCCAGCAAAAAAATCCCGAACCCAAGAAGCCCGTCTTCCTGCTGGACGCGATGTCGTTTATCTTTCGCGCCTATCACGCGATGCAGCGCCAGCGTCCCATGTCCACGCGCACCGGCGTGCCCACCGCGGCCACCTTCGTCTTCGTCAACATGATCAACAAGCTCCGCCGCGATTTTCAGCCGGAGTTCTTTGCCGCTGTTTTCGATGTGAGCGGAGCCGTCTTCCGCGATGAGCGGGCGCGCAGCATGGCCACTGTCCGCAAATGGAATATCAAGACCCAGACCTTCGACGAGATTGATTACGCCGGCTACAAGGCCAACCGCACCGAGATGCCTCCCGACCTGGCGCAGCAATTGCCGTTCATTCGCCGGGCGCTGGAAGCCTTTCGCATCCCAATCCTGCAATCCGAGGGTTTCGAAGCCGACGATGTCATCGGCACCCTGGCACGGCAGGCCGCCGGGCAGGATCATGATGTCTTTGTCGTTTCGAATGACAAAGACATGCTGCAACTGGTCACCGGTCGCGTCAAGGTGCTCAACCCTGTCAAAGACAACCTCATTCTCGATCGCGACAAGGTGGTGGAAGTACTTGGGGTAGCGCCGGAGCAAGTCATCGACGTGATGGCTCTGCGCGGAGACTCCATCGACAACATTCCGGGAGCGCCGGGGATCGGAGACAAGGGCTCGGTTGAACTGATCCAGCAATTCGGCAGCGTTGAAGCCGTCCTGGAGCATGCCGCGGAGGTGAAACGCAAGACCTACCGCGAATCGCTCCAGAACAACCGCGAGTCGGTGCTGCTTAGCAAGGAGCTGGTGACCATCCACTGTGAAGTGCCGGTCGAACTCGACCTGGAACAAATGCGCACCCAAGCCCCGGACGTGAGCGCATGCCGCTCCCTTTTCAACGAGCTCGAATTCACCACCATGCTCAAGGAGCTGGCGCCCGACGAGCAGGCGACGCCGCTCACCATCGTCCACGATCCACCGCCTGAAGAGATAAGTCGTTTCGTGGAGCTGGCGCGTGGCAAAGGCTTCGCACTGGCCTTCGACACCACGCTGCTTGAGGCCGCATCGGAACAGGTGGCTGAGGAGGAAAGCGAGGCGATCGAGGAGGAAGAGCCGCAGCTCAAAACCATGTCGCTGCTCGGCCTGTTCGATGCGCCAGCCGAGCAGGCTGAACCCACTGCCCAATCATTGAAGATTGCCGTGTCCGCGGAGCCGGGCCGGGTGCTCGTGGTTTCGTTAGATCCGGCTCTCGATGGCCGTGCTCCGGAGTTTCTTTGCCGCCTTTTGTCCGATGAGCAAACACCAAAATCGGTCCACGACCTTAAGGCAGCGCTGCGCATTCTTGATCGCCATGGAGCGAGCCACGGACTACGGCTGGCTGGGCCAATCGAAGATGTGATGCTCTACTCCTATCTCATCAACCCGACCCACGCCACGCATCGCCTCGGCGATGTGGCCGCACGTTTCACCACCCGGGCCCTCCCGGAATCAGGCGATGAGCTGTTACCTGCTTCGGCGCACGCCATCCACACCCTCGCCCCTCTGCTCAAAGAGGACGTCGAATCACTGGACACCAGCAAGGTGTATCGTGACATCGATCTGCCGCTGGTCCCTGTCCTGCTGGGCATGGAAGAGGCCGGAGTCCGCATCGATCGCGCGGTTCTCTCCGCCATGGCTGACCGGTTGACGGTGGAGATGCACCGGGTCAGCGAGCAGATCTTTGAAGGCTCCGGCCATCGCTTTAACATCAATTCGCCCAAGCAATTGGGCGATGTGTTGTTCAACAAAATGCACCTGCCCAAGCCGCTCAAGTATGGCAAGGGCAAGGTGGTTTCGACCGCCGTGGATGTGCTTGAAGAGCTAGCGGAGCATAATGAGGTTCCGCGCCAGGTGCTGCAATACCGGCAGTTGGCCAAGCTCAAGTCCAACTACATTGATTCCTTGCCGTTGCTGGCCGATGCCGAGGGACGTGTTCACACCACGTTCAACCAGGTAGGCACCGCCACCGGGCGTCTCTCTTCCACCAACCCGAATCTGCAGAACATTCCCATCAAGACAGAACTGGGCCGCGAGATCCGTGCGGCCTTCATCGCGGCGCCCGGAAACCTGCTCATCTCCGCTGATTACTCGCAGATCGAGCTGCGCCTCATGGCGCATTACTCCGAAGATCCGTTGCTGGTGCGCGCCTTTGCCGAAGGACAGGACATTCATACCCTAACCGCCGCCGAGGTATTCGGCATTGCGGCCGAGGGAATGGATAAGCAGACGCGTGATCGCGCCAAGGCGGTTAATTTCGGAATTGTCTACGGCATCTCTCCCTTCGGTTTGGCCGCGCAACTGGGCATCGAGCAAAACGTAGCCAGGCTGTACATCGAAACTTACTTCGCGCGGTACAGCGGCGTGCGCCGCTACATCGATCGGTTGCTTGAGGAGACGCGCCGGGAGCAGCGGGTGCGCACCCTATTCGGTCGCGTTCGTCCGATTCCCGATATGCAGAGCCGCAACGCCAACCTGCGCGGCTTTGCCGAACGCACCGCGGTGAACACGCCGCTCCAGGGAACAGCAGCGGACCTGATCAAAATTGCCATGATCCACATTGACCGCCGGCTCAAGGAAGAAAAGCTGCAGACGAAAATGACGCTCCAGGTGCACGACGAACTCCTCTTCGATGTGCCCAAGAAGGAAGTCGACGACGTCAAGCAGCTGGTGCGTCATGAAATGGAAACGGTGATCGAACTAAAAGTACCCGATCGTGGTCGACTGCGGAGCCGGTCCCAACTGGCGCGATCTGAAGTAAGTAACGGGTGCTTCGCGAGAAACCTCTAACTAAGAATCTCCCCCTGCAAATGAACCTCGGGTGCCCCATATCTCGCTCGTTTTTTGCGAGATGTGGGAGGCCGCGAACCTTGACGTTCTTTCCAAGGTCGGAAAGCCGGATGGTGTAGCGCCGTGGTATCCCATATCTCGCAAAAAACGAGCGAGATATGGGGCACCCAAGGTTCATTTGCAGGAGGAAACTGC
>CAWBQE010000004.1:0-492030 GCA_963790705.1 uncultured Acidobacteriaceae bacterium | reverse complement strand
ATCGCTGGTGAACAGAAATAACTGCGCATTCGCTCGGCAGCACCCGTGAGAAACCACCGAACACCTAGATTTGCCGGTGAATATACCGCGAGGGTCACACCCGTTCCCATCCCGAACACGGAAGTTGAGCCTGGCGTGTGGCCGCCTGCCCCGCCTGTCCCGGCATGCCGCGGAGCGTGCCGGGGATGGTACTGCACGCGTAAGTGTGTGGGAGCGTAGGTGATTGCCGGCATTAACTGAAAGGCCGCCAGAAATGGCGGCCTTTTCTATTTCCCCCCAACCGCAGCGTCTATCCCCTCGCTGGTGAGCAGAGATGATCGCGCATTCGCTCGACAGCATCCATAGAAACCACCGACCCGCAGGTGGATAGAACGGTCGAGTCTGTCGGTCGTACAGGAAATTTATACTTCCCCTCGCAAGCCCCACCTCCTGGACGGGTGCCCCATGTTTGCACCGGCGTAGCCGGGGCACTACGTGGGTTGAAAACGATGGGCGAAGCCCTTCCTTTGTTTAAAACAGCTCATCCAGCCCCGCTTCCCCTTGCGCCCCCATCTTTACCGAATCTGCGAGATACCCTGCGGTTCTCACTATGTCCCATCCCATTGCTGGTGAACACCAGCAACCGCGTACTCGGTTCATTGCAACTTCAGAAACAATAAGGCGCTCGTCTTCAAAAGGTAGGGGCTAAAGGCCCCTACAATCCCTCCTCCTGAACCAAAATGGCGGGAAATCGCGAAACCGGTTCCTCATGGAAACCCAATGACGTAACCACGAGGCCCGCCCTGAATCAATTATTGGCATCATTTTAAGCATCGAAACGATGCTATTATCTGCATATGCGGACAACGATCGCACTCGATGATGACCTGATGAAGCAGGCGGAGTACTACACCGGCATCACGGAGAAGGCCGCTCTCGTAAGAGAAGCACTCACGCGCCTTGTCCGCAACGAAGCTGCCCGGCGCCTGGCGGCTCTCGGAGGAAGCGATCCGGCGGCCGAAGCCGCGCCGCGGCGCAGGACGCAAGATTGATTCTGGTCGATACCTCGGTCTGGATCGACCATCTGCGAAGTGCGGACGCAAAACTGCAATCGCTGTTACAGACCGACCAGATCATGACCCATCCATACATCCGCCTGGAGTTGGCTTTGGGTTCGATGGCCGGCCGGGAAAAGGTGCTGGCTGACCTCGCCCGATTACCCCAGGCTCCAGTCGTGACACCCGAGGAACTATTTAGCCTGATCGACCACAAGAACCTGTACAGAAGAGGAATCGGCCTCACTGATCTTCATCTCATAGGCTGCGCCCTATTCGATAAGTCGATTTTGATCTGGACCAGGGACCGGCGGCTGAGCGAAATTGCGGACGAGCTTGGGCTTCGCGCCCCGCTTTCTTAATCAAACTTACGTTGTAGCTTGAGGACGCCCGTCTCAGTGGTACAACGCCAGAGAGCCGTGGGGTGCCGGCAACTCGCTTACGGCGTTCGCAGACGCTGAGTCACATCCAGTCCGCACTGCGCGTAGTGCCGTGCGTTCCAGCTGTAGATCGTCTCCGCTCGGGCTTTTAATGCGCAATGGGCGAGCATCGCGTCATAAATCGCGCCGCCCACAACACCGAGCGAGGCCGCGTCTCGCAGTGCCCGGAAATACTCTTCTCCATCCAGCGTGATCAGGGAAAGGCGTTCGCGCAAATCACCCAGGAAAAGCATCGCCTGCTCACCACTGATGCGATATTTCCCCGGCATCCGCGTCAAGGTGGAGTACACCTCAACCAAACTATGCGCTCCGCAGCATCCCGTCGATGGATCGAATGCGAGGAATCGCCGCAAGCTCGCGAGGTGGTGAACATGGTCTCCGTAGAACACCGGCACGAGCGCCGAGGTATCGAAAAAAGCCTTCATTCTTCGCTTCCAAGATGGGTCACATCCCGTTCCTCGCGAAGTTGCTGTAGTATCCGATCCGTAGCAGAAGCCGGAAGAGGCTGGCCTGTACGAAACACCCACACGCCGTGTTCCTTCATCAGCGGCCCGCTTCCCCGAACTGGACGCAGGGTGATCGACTCCCCGGCACTTTCCATCTCCAGGGAATCGCCTGGTTCGAGGTGAAGCTCTTCCCGCACCGCCTTTGGGATCACGACTCGCCCGGCCTTATCGATTGTTAGGTGCGTAGCCATAAATGGCATTTTACATTGGGTTGACCCAATCCGTAATACCATAGAACTCGGACGTCATCATTGAGGGATCTGCAGTGACCCCCAACCCCGAGGCAGCCGCCCCCGACGAAGAGGCCATGAACATCAGCTCGGCCTCGAAGGTACGAGCTTTAGCCCGTACGAACGTGGTCACAAATCTTGTCGGTAGTGCGGGAAATTTACAGTTCCCCTCGTAACCCCCACCTCCTGGACGGGTGCCCCATGTTTGCACCGCCTGCCCCGCCTGTCCCGGCGTGCCGTGGAGTGTGCCGTGGGGCGTAGCCGGGGCACTACGTGGGTTGAAAACGATGGGCGACCCGGATTTCCTGCTACGTGGCACTCACGAATAGCCACGCCTGCGGCTTTCAGTAAGGAAAGCCGCATGAATTTCGCCAACGCCACCAAACTCCACAGGAAATCCGGGGGAAGCCCGCCCTTTGTTTCAAGCAGCTCATGGGCTAGAGCATTTTTGCTAATGGTGTAGACCAGGAAACTGAACTCGACGCGGCCATTCCGCCAAAGAATGGCCGCACATAACTGATCCCACCGGACCACAGTATTAGCAAAAAATGCGTTAAACAGATCGAGCTGGGTGCGGTGACGGCGACCGAATTAAGATATTTTGCTCCAACGAGTTCCCTTGCTCCTGGAACAAATAGAACAGACGGTTCTCGCACTAAAAGCAAAGCGTAGTTGGAAAACGCCCAACCGCGGTTTGCAACGGAATTGGCCGCAAGAGGCAAATGGGGCGCGTACCATCTGCTCGGACGATCAGGATCTGGGGCGTTTGCACGGAACGCCAGCCCCGACAGAAATGGCCTATTTGTCGAGAGACATGGTTTGCAGACCCGGAAAAGCGGGTGGAGAGTACGCCGAAACCGCAATTGAGGGACATTAACATCATGACCGGAATTCAGTTCGTTACCGATGAGAGGGGCCGCAAGGTTGCCGTTCAAATCGACTTGAAAAAACATCGAGCACTGTGGGAAGACATCGAGGATGTCTTGGTTTCACAGTCGCGCCGTCACGAAAAACGCATTCCCTTTCAAAAAGTGAAGGCGGACCTTATCAAGAGCGGCAAACTGCCGCGTGGCTAGCTACCGCCTCTCTTTTACCGCGAGCGCAGAAGTCGTTGGAAATCGACCGCCACCAAGGAACAACCTGGGCAGCACTCAAGGCTGACCTCGAACGGCGCTCCCCGTAGTGTTTCAGGTTGTATTCACGATAGCTGCGTCCGTCGAACTAGCCGATGCTCAGGACTGGTACGAACGCGAGGCACCACGCGTTAGACTGCGAGCATGCTTCGTTCCGCATGTACCATCGCTCTGACTCTCTCTCTGCTACCCGTTCTGCAAGCGCAGACAACCCCGTTCGCCGGCCGATGGGATTTCAACATTACGCAATCGAATGGCAAACAGGCTGCTGTCTGGCTCGGCATTCAGCAGAAAGGAGGCGGCCTCGATATCTGGTATCAGCCGACCGGTGGCCATGTCTTCCAGGTTCCGCATTATCAAGTGAGCGGTTCCCATCTCACCCTCAATATCGAGCAGGACTCATCGATCAAGTTGGACGCGAAGGATGGCAAGCTTGTCGGAAACCTGAAACACGGCGGTGACAGCATAGAACTCACCGGTCTGCCGGCTCCTGCATTGACAGGCCATGAACCGAAAGCTTGGACTAAGCCGGTAAAGCTCTTCGACAGTAAGGATCTGAGCGGTTGGACGCCCATCGGCGACACAGCGAATAGCCACTGGGTCGTTCAAGACGGCGATCTCCTTAACGAGAAGCACGGCGCCAACCTGAAGAGCAACGAAAAATTCACCGACTTCAAGCTTCACTTCGAAGTGAACTGCCCCGAGGATGCCAACAGTGGCTTCTATCTTCGCGGACGGTATGAACTCCAGCTCGAATATGTAAAGGCGGGAACCGAGCCGCCGGAGCGCTCGATGGGAGCGATCTACGGACGCCTTGCGCCCAGCCCCATGCTGCCCCGCAAACCTGGTGAATGGGAATCATTTGACGTCACCCTGGTGGGAAGGACCGTAACGGTTCTGCGTGATGGCACGTTGACCATCGACCACAAAGAAATTGACGGGATCACCGGCGGTGCGCTCGATGCCAACGAAGGCGAGCCCGGATCTTTTTACATCCAGGGCGACCACACCGGCGGCCTCAAATTTCGCAACATCACCGTTTCCGTACCAAAGTGATAAGCGGATCCATCGCTGCTGCGTTGTCAGCGGCCGGATTTCCCGGCTCGCCGTCAAGTTGCCGAATCGCCGACTATACGTCCAAAAGGCGTTAACTGTGTTTGTAGAGTCTGTGTCTTGGCCGATTGGGAATTATTTCGTCTGACCCCAATCTTCTGAAAGCATGGCATTGCTCGACGAAGCCGAGATCGGTCGCCTTTCACCGCCGGAGCGCCTCGCTCTCATATCGCAGCTCTGGGACAGTCTTGAAGATCACGACGTCTTGCTCAGCGAGGCACAACGGGCGGAGCTTGACCGTCGGCTCGAGTCATTGGAAACCGACCGCCACCAAGGAACAACCTGGGCAGCACTCAAGGCTGACCTCGAACGTCGCTCCCGGTAGTGTTGGAAGTTGTATTCACGAAAGCTGCGTCCGTCGAACTAGCCGATGCTCAGGACTGGTACGAACGCGAGGCACCGGGATTGGGTGAACGCTTTCGCGCCGAAGTGGACGCTACGGTCGAACGCCTGAGTGTAAATCCGCTACAGTTTGCCGTGATCCACAAACGTGTTTGCCGTGCGCTCCTGCGGCGCTTTCCCTACATGCTTTTTTTGTCGTTGACGGCGAAACGCTGTGGGTGATCGCATGCTTTCATGCGAGCCGCGACCCGCGCATCTGGCAGCAGCGCCGATAACGTGACGAGAATCCTCCAGACTTCGGGACGCCGCAGAAATCCGCGGGCTTTCTTTTCGGAATCTTCCTGCTCAGATCGAGTGCTTGGCCCTCGAAAAAACCTCAGGTTGAGAAGATTACGAGCGTTCTGGATCATTGGTAAGCGTCCGGTTTTGGCCGTATAGACAGATGGCTTTATCTGTCCCACGATGACCTTGTGAGCGATACGGTTGCGGTTGAGGCAGTGGCCCATTCCCGGAAGCGGTTGCGAAGGACACCGGAGGAGAAGCGTCGGATTGTGGAAGCCACGTTTGTCCCAGGCGCTTCGATTGCGCGAGTGGCCCGTGAGCATGGAGTAAATGCGAACCAGGTGTTCCAGTGGCGATACGAGTATCGCAAGGGAACCCTGGGTGTTCGCCAACAAGCCCAGACCAAGCTGGTGCCGGTAACCGTGACTGCAGAGCCGAGCAGTGTCACGGTGCCTGAGATTGGCTCCTGTCATCAGCTCGCGTCAGGATCGATCCATATCGAGCTGCCAGGTCGAGCAGTGATCAGTGTAGAGGCCGGCGTTGATCCGGAACTTGTGCGAACAGTTTTGGGGAGCCTGTTGCGGTGATCGAACTGAAGTCAGGGACCCGGATCTGGATTGCCGCCGGGTTCACGGATCTGCGCCGCGGCTTTCAGGGGCTCTCGTCGATCGTTGAGACAGTTCTTGAGCAGGCACCCTTCTCCGGCCATGTGTTCGTCTTCCGCGGCAAGCGCGGCGATTTGATCAAGCTGCTGTGGTTCGATGGCGATGGCCTTTGTCTTTTTCAGAAGAGATTAGAGCGAGGACGCTTCATCTGGCCACAGGCAACGAGCGGAACGGTGTCATTGACGCGTGCGCAGTTATCGATGCTTTTGGAAGGCATCGACTGGCGTCAGCCGCAGAGGACGTGGGAACCACAGTCGGCAGGATAGGTGGATTAGTTTTGCACTATGACTGCGACGTAACTATGGCATACTCCGTGCCATGGCTGATGCGCATGCCAGTGTTGTTGATCTGAGCCGACTGGATCGAGAGGCGCTCGAAGCCCTTGTGGTGGCGCAGCAAGAGAAGCTGCTTACTCGCAACAGTGAGATCGAACACCTGAAGCTGATCATCGCCAAGCTTCGGCGCATGATGTTCGGCACCAAGAGCGAAAAAATCGCCCGCGAGGTCGAGCAGCTGGAGTTAAAGCTGGAAGAGTTGGAGACCGGTGAGGCCGCGCGTCCCCCAGCGGCGGCGCCGACCAGCAGCACCCCTCGCCGAAAACGGAAGCGTCGTCCACTGCCTGAGCATCTACCACGCGAAACCCACACGCATATGCCTGCTGAAGAAGCCTGCACAGCGTGCGGTGGTCAGCTGTGCAAGCTGGGCGAAGATGTCTCCGAGATGCTGGAGTATATCCCGGCCAGCTTCAAGGTCATCCGCCACGTGCGTCCCAAGATGTGCTGCACACGCTGCGACGCGATTGTGCAGGCCCCGGCGCCGAGCAGGCCGATCGACCGTGGACTTGCCGGACCCGGCTTGTTGGCCCATGTTCTGGTGTCGAAGTATGCAGATCATCTTCCCTTGTATCGCCAGTCGGAGATTTACGCTCGCGAAGGCGTCGACCTGGATCGCTCGACGCTGGCCGACTGGGTGGGAGCTGCCAGCTATTTACTCTCGCCTTTGGTCGATCAGCTGCGCAAGCATGTGCTCGCGGCTTCGAAGCTACACGCCGATGACACGCCCGTTCCGGTGCTGGCTCCAGGCACAGGCAAGACCAAGACCGCGCGACTCTGGACCTATGTGCGCGATGATCGACCGGCGGGCAGTGATGTGCCACCAGCGGTGTGGTTCACCTACTCGGAGGATCGCAAGGGAGAACATCCCAAGCAGCATCTGAGCCCCTTCTCCGGTGTTCTGCAGGCCGATGGCTATGCTGGATTCCATCATCTCTACGAAGGCGGCAGGATCGTCGAAGCCGCTTGCTGGGCTCATGTACGGCGCAAGTTCTACGACATCCATGTGGCCCACGGTTCAGCCATCGCTAGCGAGGCTATCCAACGGATCGGAAAGCTTTACGATATCGAACGTGAGATTCGTGGCCAGGCGGCTACACCTGCGTTGTGAGATCCGCCAGACACGAGCGCGACCTCTGATGGATGATCTGCATCTCTGGTTCCACAAGACTCTCGCGGGCCTCTCGCGCAAGTCTGACACTGCGGCGGCCATCCGCTACGCGCTCTCCCGCTGGCGTGCGCTTGGCCGTTACCTCGACGACGGCACCATCGAAATAGATAACTCAGCAGCCGAGCGGGCACTGCGCGTGGTCGCTCTGGGACGCAAGAACTATCTCTTTGCCGGATCAGATGCCGGCGGCGAACGCGCGGCGGCCATTTACAGCTTGCTCGGCTCTGCCAAGCTCAACGATCTCGATCCCGAACTCTATCTGCGCCATGTCCTGGAGCGCATCGCCGATCATCCGGTCAACCGTATCCACGAGCTCCTGCCCTGGAACTTGGCCTCCGAGCTTCCAACGCATCTCGCAGCATCTCAAGTGTCCACCTAAAAATAGATGGACACTTGAACCACACGCTTAAACCACGCCGCTTATCAAGACGGCCTTGAAACGACGCTTACAATCATTGCGTAGGAACCATAGTGAAGGGGGCATGCGGTAGCATCATGCCCCGCCGAATGCGAAATTCTGAGTGGTGACCTTTACCTGTTTGAACCAAGCCAGCATCGCGCCACTACGCCAACCTCTGATTTTCTTTGGTGATTACCCCGTGTGTCCCCGAAAAGGGCTCTGCTCGCTTCGAAGGGGTCGATTAGGTACCGTCGGTAACCAGGTTTTTTGCTGAGGTAGGTGGGAACAGGTCGGGTCTTACACCTCGTATGCGATTAATGAAACCCCCACGAAATAGGTCAAACCGGGCCATGTTGCCTATAAATTTGATGAACGACACGACCTCTGGATCAGACTCACGAAATGCATTCTTCGCATCGCTCGAAACCACGATGGCGCAGGGGGTCGCCACGTCTAAGCACCACAGCATTGTGGACTTAATTTGTTTTCGTTGTTGGGGTGACACAAAAGAGTAATCGCTCTTCTTGTCTGCAGTGTTTTGTATGACTCGCGGGTGCGAGCTTGGGTCGGCCAGGATCTTTGTAACCTCGTACTTATTTTCTATGTACCAATAGGGGTTCTGTTCCCGTTGCTTCATACTTCTGGCAGTACTCTCACGGTTGGAATCGAAGTACGCAAAGAGAAGGGGTTGCTTGCTGTCAACAAAAATGCAGAGCTCGAAGTGCGATCCGGGTAGCCAATCTCGCAGGGATTCCTCGGCAAAACTCAAAACCTCAGTGATGAGAGCCTGGCGAGTCGAGTAGTCACCGATATCACCGCTTCCCTCAGCATCTAATATCCGGCATCGGTCCGAAGCAAAGCGATGCAGCTTGCTAAAAGAGATAACATCGTCCGGCTCGAGTAGTTCCTTTGAGACAACTTTTAGAAAGATTTTCCCGGCACCGAATATGATTGACCCGTTCAGTAATGCTGTGACTGCTTTGCCCCCGGTGAACCCTGCTGAAATCATCGAGTAACAGAGATAGATTTCAACGACGACGCAAGTGGTTGCAAAAATGCAGAACAAGCCAAAAACTGTCGACCGCTCGTTTGCTCTCAGCACGTTCGGATCTCCGAAATGATTCTCGCAAGCGTTATTTCGCTTAAACGGGTAGTATCGAGTTCTAATATCTCCTCTCTCCGATTCTCAAGCCAACTAGAGTACAGTACGAGCTGGTCTCTTAGGTTCTCGATTATCGCGGAGGGAGCGGCCGCATTTCGTATTCTTCTCAACAGAACGTCGATTTCTGAAGTAAGGAAGACGATTAAACTGGGTGCCGGAATCTTATTTTGAAGTTCTCGGCCGAGTCGCGCCAGCGAATCGAATTGACCTTGCGTCAACAGCCCAGCGAGCATGTGCATTCTGCAGAAGACCTCTACATCTTCGCTGATGCTACGATCAAATGCGACTTTAGGTGCGCTTGATACCCTCAACCATCCATCGAATCTGGCTTGTATCACTTGGCGTTGAAGCGCCTCGCAATTTGCAGTCGGCTGGGAGACGAAGGCCAATAGGGGTCCGGAAATACTTTCCTCCACTATGAGATAACCACTCTGCCGTAATGAGCGGGCTAGCGTGGTCTTACCCGCGCCGGTCGGTCCTGATAACCACAGCACCGTCTGCTGAGTCTGGGCATTCTCAGGTGTCCTCATCGCACGACTTCGCGCGTCCCGGCCAGTCATAATTTCCTACATTTTATGTCGTTTGGGGCCCGTCTCCCAGAGGCTACCCAAAAATCTAAGGCAGAGTGAACCTTGGCGGTAGGGGGCGTGTTCGAAGGCTTTGTTTCGATGTTGACGTTCCCTGGCACTATTGGGGCAACCTCCTCTTCCCCTTCCATCAGATTTGAGGACCTCGAAGAGCACGCGCAACCCGTATACGGGCCCCTCGGCGACCCGATCGACCGCCGGCTCTTGCTCCTGTGCGCTTACGCGCCACACTGGAATCGTTGGGGAGACAGTCCCGACCAACAAGCAGCAAAGGGCAAACAGCTTTGGACCAAACGGGAGGAGAATTGGATTCCGGGAGAAAGATAGCCCATGTACTAGTGACTGGAGGGTCTTGTAGCAATCCGCGGGGTCACTGACCTTATAGTGTATCTGCCGCTCGTACGGAATCGCTTGAAGTAAAACTTCGTTCGCGGCGAGGAGTGCCGGCGAATACTCGCCAACTATCGAGTCGGGAATAAACGCCCACACTTCTGCCGCTTGCAGGTACTCAACTGCTCCGAGTGCCCTATCTTCCTCGTAGCCTAAGCCTACTATTGCACTTATAGCTTGATCCGGCTCGGTCCACCAGCCGGCGAAGCTTGGGTCACCGGGCCGACATGCGTATTGGCTACGGCTTGGTGTACAGGGGCGTTGTAAGCAGCTAGCGCGTATACGAAGTCGACCGAAATGCTTCCTTTAGTAATCTCGGATGAAAGTATTTCTAGGAGCAAAGCTAATCTAAAGCGGCTGATGCTCGAGATGTCCACGATAACTGAAAGGTTCCCGTCCGTCCGCGACTGAGTCAGAATCGTTTTAGCTACCTCTGCAAACTCGTCATCGCTAACCACGTTCAGGGCAAATGCGTTCTCTGTAAACCAAGCTATATTTGCATCAAACGAAAAGTTTCTTTGCTTATCGAAACCTATGCACGCTCTTGCCCTCGCGCGTGGGAACAATGACTCGGCGATGTACCTGGCCCGCCGTTCGTATCCCGCAACGCAAATGAGCAAATCGTGATCTTCGGTGTGCCAAGTTGTCGGGAGGGGCTCCACTATAGACGATCTAGGCATTGTCTTCCTCGTAATCCACCAACCTTAGCTGCACCTCCCCCGTTGGCGAGCCACCACCTTCCTCCCAAGCCATGATCGTCGAGAGTGAGACGCTAGCGCCCAGCCTGATGGGGAAGCAGTAGAGAGGGGCGAGTAGGATAGAAGGCCTGAAGCGTTTGCCTCTCAAGGAAGTGAGAATCAGCTGTGCTTCCTCGTCAGGCACATATACGATAGCCCCCGCATTCAGAGCCTGCCCAAGGGCCACCAACATGGATTCTGAGGTAGAGGAATCAACTATAAAGCTACCGGGGGGCTCGGGTCTGAATGGGCCCACCACGGCCTGATAGTGGAAATATTTGGCAATGCTCCTCACAAGATGTAGGACGCCTATCCCGTCTCGTGACTTCTAACAGGAATTTTCTTAAGTGTTGCCGCGAATCTTTGCGCTACTTTCAATAATTCGCGAGCTTGTTCCGATGCAGGCACAGTATTCACCTGAGTTCCAGTCGTGGCAAGGCCCGCCAAATCGAGGAACGATCCCATGAGCCCAAGGAACCAACGAGGATTACCCTCTGTTATGGAGAAAACTGATTCGGCACCGGAGTACAAGAGCGGGATCTTACGGCTGCGTAATTGTGCGTCAGCACCGTCCATCTTCTTGACGGTAAAAATCGCGAATAGCCACAATGGGAGCAATCTTGCGCACTTCAGCAGCCTGTTCGTTTTCCCGAAGGAGGTGCATTGAACGCGGATTGATATTTCTAAAATCAAGTATAACGCCGAAACGTACTATCTTTCTTGTATAGCGAGAGAAACTTTCTGGCCCAACGCGAATCCGGTCCGTAGGCGCTCTCTCTGCGCTTGTTATCTTGAGGTACAGCGTCGAATTGGGAAGCGCCAAAAACCTTTACAGGAGGTAGCGGTTTGGATCCGTGAAACTCTAACATTTGGCCCATAAACGGTTGCAGAAGTGAAGTGCGTCCCGTTTCTCGGCGTACCATAACGCCAACTGTTCGAAGTCCTGTCCCGCCGCTGCGGACGATGCCTCTGCCAAAAAGTCACTGTTATCGGTAAAGGGATTCAGGGCAAGTTTGAAAAGGAACCGATCATCAGTCGATCTCAGGGATTGGAGCAATTCCGACTGAATCCATTTGGGCGCCAATTCAATTTCATCGCAAAGCAGCGCCCAACGGGAGCCGGCTCCGTGCACTAGCTCATCGAAGAGCTCTATCGCTACTGCAGCTGCTCTGAGAAAGTGAAGGTGCAGGAACGGGTGAGCTCTAGCCTCTGTGGCCTACGATCAGATCCAAGCAGTGCTTCCGCGCTTGCAATTTCCCGGATCTCTAGGAGTCTTCCTGTCAGACCCAAGCGGAGACCAAGAAGAGTTGGCAATATACCATTCAGGTGCCATGCCTTGGCGACAAATTTAACGAAGGTCGCTTCGTCAGATGTTGTTAGGGGCGCGTGTCCAACAGAACGTTTTGCCTCGTGCTCGCTTCCCCTGGCGCGATGTTCCATGGCGGATGTAACCGCGTGGAGAACATGCGTCGTGAACGTGGCAACGCTTAGAAGCTTGTGGCTTGCATCATCTAATTTTCCATGACCCAGGCTCTTGAGTTGCTCTCCCCAACTCACATCCGTGGCGATGAATACTCCGGTGAAGTCGACGATACTTGCATACCTGTCAGCATCATGGTGGCCCCACATCTCTAAGGCGGGTTGTTGAAGCATCTTTAGTAGGGTTGTCTTGCCGCTGCCGCGCGGTCCCGAGACAATCGTGTGGCACGTCGGCAAAGGGCCTCGTATTGAGCCGAGGAACGAATGTCGCCGCGACTTGTTTCGGATTGAGGGCTCTGGCGTTGAATGAATTGAAAATGCCGATAGACGATTGAGTGTTCATATAGCGATCCCGATCTGAACTGGTCCGAATCTATCTCTCGTGATTGTGATTCCGTGATTTCCGAGTTCCTCTTCTAGCAATTTCATATCGCTCGGCAACATATATCGAAGTAATGGGAGCTGTAGTAATAAAGACTTCCAATCAATAGGGCCAGGTTCAATGAGGGGTCGGATTTGACCGCTGACTGCACTAGCTGTTGACCTCGCACCAAAACCGAAATCTGCCGGCAGCCCAGAATCCTCACTCGAGCGAATCCAACCTGTGCCATAAGCCCAGTCCCACGCGCGAACTGTACCGGCGACGCCGAATGTTCTGCTCTGTTCAGGCTCTATTGACATTAGGTAGAACTGGTTACGGGAGACACTCTGGGCTGGGATAAAAAGTTTACTGGCGAGGCTCCCCGCTGAGAAAACCACAGGAGCACTCGCGCCGCCTGCAGCATAGCTGATTTTGGGGTGATGCTTATGGCCATGAATAACGATCCAGTCCCCAAAACGGCCCGAGCCGAGTAGATTAAGTAGCAGCTGGCCGTGGCGCATGTAGTCCTCCTCACCCAGCTCCAGCTCTGAATGTTGTTGAGGATGATGGTGGCAGAGCAGGATGTTTACGTTTTTCTTACCTCGGAGCTTGAGATCTTTCTCGATGTCGCCGAGGGTTTGCCGGTCCACGCGCCCGTAATTCTTTTCAGTGGGGGTGTTTCCATGGTACGCGCTGCTGTTCAAGACTAGAAGCCGGTAATCTTCGCGGTCGAGCACGACGTATGCGCGGGCCCAATAGCGGTCTGATAGAGCATCGTCCGAAAATGGAAACTGTGGGAGCAAACCTTTCAGCAGGTGTTCCGGAGCGTGGTCGTCTCCTATATAGCGAGAGTCAATGTCGTGGTTCCCGGCGGTCGCTGTAACAACCTGGGCCCCTAGCGTTGTCCCTAAAGAATGCAGCTCCTTCCAGGCATATTGAATACCCACAGGACTAGCTTGATGCCCCAAGTCGCCCGGACAGAGTAGTAGTTCGGCTTTCAAACGTTCTTCCGAAATCAGCTTCTTGAGACCTTCTATGGGATTTTGGTTTGCGAGTGTCGCTGGATGCCGAACGTCAAGGTACGAGGGAGCCTCGGAATCCATGGTATGCGCGTGTAGATCGCTGGCGATTGCGACGCGGATCACGCCGTCGCTCAGAGGGCCGTTCCGTTCAATCGCGTATTCGAGACTAGGAGCTCCTTCACCGTGGTCCGATGATCATTAAAGCCAGCCACGTGGCGACGCACGCAGACAATCGAGCTGTTCCAGCGGGCGAGGTCTCGCCGGAGACTAGGGCTATAGCGATAGGACAGCAGAAACGTTGCTCCCTTTTGATGGATCGCTTCCAGTTCAGCGACCAGGGAAGAAAAATCGGCCGAGGAGAAAGCCCCATACCCATATTCACCCGAATATCGCTCGTCAGCCTTGGCGTACGGCGGATCGAGGTACACAAAATCGCCGGGACCAACCCTCTTAAGAACCTTTCTGAAGTCGCCGGTCACCAAGGCGGCGGTGCGCAGGGCATCGGCACCACAGACAATCGATGCGAGGGAAGGAATTCCCCCCGTATCACGGCCCCTTGGGACGTTAAAATGGCCGGCTCGGTTGGTACGGTAAACGCCATTGAAGCAATACCTATTTAGATAAAGAAATCGGGCAGCACGCTCAATTGCGGTTAGCGATGTCGGGCTCAGCGATCTTAGGCGGTAGTATTCTTCGGCGTGGACGGGAAAGCGTGAGGCGACGGCGTGAACGCTCTTTGGGGAACGAGCGATCGTTCGATAGGCCTGGATCAGATGCGCGTTGAAATCACCCAGTATTGATTTAGCAGGCTGGAGAGCGAAGAATAGGCAGGCTGATCCGCGAAGGGCTCGACGTACGTGCGGTAGGAGGGCGAAACGTTTGCTCGGAGGATGCCAAGGAGCTTCCTTTTACTACCCGCCCATCTAAAAATTGGGGCATTCGCCATCGTCTTCTCGTCCCGCACGATCGGAAACTAAGACCGTGACGCCGTATTGTATCCTGCGGTGCGCTTCGGATGCTTGGAGAAGGGCGAACATGCCTATCCCCGAAAATTGGCCCGGAGCCACCTACGCCCAAAAAATAAAGTCGCGACCCCATCACCGATCAGGAAATAGGCTTTGTCCGCCTAATCCTCCCGGGGCATGACCGACCGTCATGCCGCCGGCAAACCCGGGCAAACCGTGACGGCAAACCCGTGACGGCAGTCCAGACAGGACGTTTCCGTGTTGCGCGGAGGAAGTGACGGGACGTTCACCACTCCCCGCACCAGACCCAGACAAGTTCCCGGATGCGCGCTAACCAGATATGTCCCGTCCCAGGGAAAAAGCGGGACGGAAAAGCCGGACGGAGTAATCCCTAAACGTTAGCTACGGGGCTACTCCGCCTCTCCCGTTTTCCCACGGACAGAGGGCGTGAACCGAGAGCTCATTCTGGCTGCGCTAGATCAGCCCTTTGAGGGCTACAGCAGACGCGGTTTAAGGATTAAACGAGAAAGCTGAACTTTTCCCTTCGCCCTTTACACAGCGAGTTCCAAAATAGTTCATTGTCCCGCAGAACATCTCATCGTTTCCATCGAGAGCCAAACGCCGCTCTTTTACCCGACACAGGTCTTTCAGAGGCGCCTCCTGATTTGCGAGCTCCATATACAACTGTTCTGTTAGGGGCTAAGCTGCCACGCCAAGCGTATACTGGCACTCGCCCAATCCAGGGTTAATCCGGTTAGTCGTTCCTGGGGAAAAAGTGTACGAAATACGGGTCAAAGACGACCGAATCAATGCCTATCGAGTAATCAAGGGCGATAACAAGTACGATGTTGAAGCAAAGGCTGTTGCCCAGCAAGCCGCGTGGGACGAACGGTGGAGAAGACAACAAGCAACAGAAGAAGCACGTGAAACGCGAGAACACCGGAAAACTGTCTGGCTCAATGGAACCGAACAGGCGCGAAAGCTTACGGTTGAACTTCAGTCAGCAGCACAAGCTTTAGAGTCTCTCCTCATAGCTGGCTGTAATGAACCCATCCCAACATGGGATGACTTGAACGATCACCCTTTATTCGCAGCGTCCAAACCCGCAAAACCCAAGGCGACCAGCTTGCCGAAAGCGCCGAATGCAGACGAATATGCTCCTGTTCTGACCCTGGGCGACAAGCTTATTCCAGGCAAAAAGACCAAACGAATTCAGGAGGCGCGGGAGCGCTACGACAAAGCCCTTCAGCAATGGCAAGCCGAAGTCACGGCCATTAACGCCGCAAAGGAAGAAGAAGAGGCGGGGTATCGCGCAGCCAGTGATGATTGGTATAACCGTAAACGCGCACATCTCGCCTTCATCGCAGCCCTCCGGGACTCTTATACCTCGGGCGAAAGAACTGCGGTTGAGTATTTAGTCAGTGAGGCCCTCACTCGCTCTGCATACCCCGAAAGCTTTCCCATAGGCTTTGACCTCAGCTTCGCCCCGGAGGCAAAGACTATGGTCATCGACTACGAACTGCCAAATCAGGAGGCCCTTCCAAGGCACAAAGAGGTAAAGTTCATCGCTCGCCGTGAAGAAATGCAGCACGTACCAGTAGCTGAGACTTGGCGGAAGGCGATCTACGACAAACTGCTGTACCAGATGGCTCTCCGAACAATTCATCGTGTCTTCGCGGTCGACACAGGGGCCACGGTCTATAGCGTCGTGTTCAACGGCTGGGTACGCAGCATCGACCCCGCCACTGGCTCTGAAGCTCACGGGTGCATCTTGTCAGTTCAGGCTGGGCGAGATGAATTCATGTGCCTAGATCTAAGGAGAGTGGACCCGAAGGCTTGCTTCAAGAGTTTGAAGGGCGTCGCGAGTAGCAAGCTCACAGACCTGACGCCAGTGAGACCCATTCTCAAGCTAAACAAAGATGATGCCCGATTCGTCGAAGCTTATGCTGTTGCTGATGCTATAGACGAGCGCACAAATCTGGCATCGATGGACTGGCAGGATTTCGAGAAACTTGATTCGAGAGATCTTTGAGAAAGAGTTTAGCCGCAATGGGGGAGAGGTGAAGATCACGCGTGCAAGCAGAGACGGAGGGGTAGACGCGGTTGCCTTCGATCCTGATCCCCTTCGGGGTGGCAAGATTGTGATCCAAGCGAAACGTTACACAAACACTGTAGGTGTCTCTGCTGTTCGCGACTTATTCGGGACTGTACAGCACGAAGGTGCCATGAAAGGAATACTTGTCACAACAGCCACTTATGGCGGTGATGCGTACGAATTCGCAAAGGACAAACCACTAACGCTCATCAGCGGGGCCGAACTTCTCGGAATACTGGAGCGTCATGGTCATTCCGCCAAAATCAACCTGACCGAAGCGAGAGCACAGCGGGAATAACCTCCACAAACCCGGTGACCGCAAGATGAATAGCCCCAAAGAACCCACGACCAAAACCCGTAGCGTCCTGGAAGGTCGCCCTTCTGTCTGACGAAACCTCGCCGGGAGCAGAAAATCTAGACACCCTCAGCCACGCAAATCACTCGCTTCGTAACGCCCTCGGTTATCACCTTAAAACCGGCCATACGTTATCAGTTCAAAACCGGCCAACGGGATTGGCCGAAGACGTGATTGTTTTACCTGGGGAGATAAGGGGACACCTATCCCCGGTGCGGCGGGTCGATCAAGCCTGCCTCACCGGCATCGAGAAGGACGCCCAAGGTGCCTGTGGTGGAGAGACCACGCCGCGCTGCTTCCGACTGACAAAGCCCGGTAAAACCCGGTGAGGTAAACCCCGGTGACCGCAAGATGAATAGCCACAGAAGACCCACGACCAAAACCCGTAGCGCTTTGGAAGGTCGCCCTTTTGTCTGACGACACCTCGCCCATGAGCAGAAAATCTAACACCCTCAGCCATGCAAATCACTCGCTTCGTAACGCCGTCATCGGATCGACTGCAGACGCTCGTCTTGCCGGCACCAGGCACGCCAGAGCTGCCACGCCGAGTAGCAAAAGGGAAGCGGCGAACAGAATGAGAGGGTTCGTCGAGGCATTCTCCACCCACTGAGCAATGAGTTGCTTCAGTGCGAAGCTCAACCCAAGGCCGGCAACGATACCAAAAACAACACTAACGCCCGCGGAGGCGAAAACAATTTTGAGCACATCCCACCGCTGCCCGCCGAGTGCCATGCGGATACCGAACTCGTTGGTCCGCTGCACGACAGAGTAGGAAACGACGCTGTATAGGCCGATGGCCGCCAGGATCAGCGCGAGGACAGAAAAAGCGGCAAAGAGCACGGAAACGAGACCTCCTCTGGCGACAACCTGCTGATTCTTGATCCATGTTTCCAGCACGCCATCATCCCACATGGTGGCCTGCTGGTCAGGATTCACCGAGATAATCTGTTGCTTGACACTGTGGGTCACACCGCGTGGATCGACGCGGGTCCGCACCAGAATCTGCGACCACATCCACATATTGACGGTGTAGGGCAGATAGATCGCTGGTTTTACGGGCTTGTCCAGGCCATCATCGAGGGTGTCTGCAGTCACTCCAATCACTTGCAACCAACCATCGCTGCCGGGAGCCACTAACGTCTCTTGCGACGTGCTCTTGAGCGACGGGACTTTTACCGAGCCGAAGATGCGCGACAGACGAAACAACTCCCGATGTGCCGAGGCGAAATTCCGGGGGTTGTTTCGCCGGCCCAGAAAAACCCGGTGACCGCAAGATAAATAGCCGCAGAGGACCCACGACCAAATCCCGTAGCGTCTTGCAAGGTCGCCCTTCTGTCTGACGACACCTCGCCGGGAGCAGAAAATCTAGACACCCTCAGCCACGCAAATCACTCGCTTCGTAACGCCGTCATCGGATCGACTGTAGACGCTCGTCTTGCCGGCACCAGGCACGCCAGAGCCGCCACGCCGAGTAGCAAAAGGGAAGCGGCGAACAGAATGAGAGGGTTCGTCGAGGCATTCTCCACCCACTGAGCAATGAGTTGCTTCAGCGCGAAGCTCAACCCAAGGCCGGCAACGATACCAAAAACAACACTAACGCCCGCGGAGGCGAAAACAATTTTGAGCACATCCCACCGCTGCCCGCCGAGTGCCATGCGGATACCGAACTCGTTGGTCCGCTGCACTACAGAGTAGGAAACGACGCTGTATAGGCCGATGGCCGCCAGGATCAGCGCGAGGACAGAAAAAGCGGCAAAGAGCACGGAAACGAGGCGTCCTCTCGCGACAACCTGCTGATTCTTGATCCATGTTTCCAGCACGCCATCGTCCCACATGGTCGCCTGCTGGTCAGGATTCACCGAGATAATCTGTTGCTTGACACTGTGGGTCACACTGCGTGGATCGACGCGGGTCCGCACCAGAATCTGCGACCACATCCACATATTGACGGTGTAGGGCAGATAGATCGCTGGTTTTACGGGCTTGTCCAGGCCATCATCGAGGGTGTCTGCAGTCACTCCAATCACTTGCAACCAACCATCGCTGCCAGGAGCAACTAACGTTTCTTGCGACGTGCTCTTGATCGACGGGACTTTTACCGAGCCGGCCAGAACATCGCTATTGGCGTAATAGCGCTTCACAAATGTTTCATTGACCACGGCCATCAGAGCGCCGTGTTGCAATTCTGTTTCGTCCCACAATCTGCCCTTCCGCAGCGGAATCTGCAGCGTGCTGAAATAGCGCGAATCGACAAAGTTGATGCTTGCTTTCTGGTCGTCCGACGCTGTCTTGCCCTTCAATTCAAATGGCTGCTCCCATCCGCTGTCCGGAGGAGTGGCGTTGGTGGAAATGCCGGTGGAAACAACCTCCGGCAGTGTTGCGATCCTGTCACGCAGCTGCGTGAAATAATTCGACCGCTCCGCCCACGTGGTGAAGGTATTTTGATGAACCGGAATCCCAACCGACATGATGTTGTGCGGGTTGTAGCCGAGATCCACATGCATCATGTGAACGAAGCCTTCGATCGCCACTCCGGCCGCCGTCAGCAAAAGCAACGTCAGTGCGATTTGCCCGGCGATCAGGGTAGAGTGGAGGCGCTTTCCGCGCACGCTGCCGGCAACTTTGCGCGTACTGGATTGCATGATCTGGCCAATTTCCGGCCGCGCTAGCTGAAGCGCCGGAAAGAGTCCAAAGACAATTCCGGTGAGCAACGCGAGCCCGACGCTGAATAACAGCACCGGCACATGGATGTGAAAATCAGCTTCGTTGGGGAAAGACTGCTTCGGGAGCCGGTCGACCATGAACCCCAGGCTCCCGTATGCGAGCAACACACCGAGACCCGCGCCAATGAAAGAAAGAATGACCGACTCGGTAAGCAGCTGCCGGACAATGCGGCCCCCGCTGGCCCCTACGGCAGAGCGCACGGCAAACTCATGTTGGCGGGCCGTGCCTCGCGCGAGCAGCAGAATGGAGACGTTGCCGCAACCAATCGCAAGCAGCAGCCCTACGGCGCCAAAGAGCAGATAGAGGGTTTTGCGTATCTGGTGCGTTACCCAATAGCTCAGGTTCTCGATGGCAATCCTCTGGTAGTGCTTTGGATAGTGATCGGGTGTTTGTTTTGCGAATTCCTGGAAATAGGTCTGCAGTTCTGCCACAGCGGCTTCCGGCTTGACTCCGGGTTTTAGCTTAACGAACGTACCGTAAGTTTCGTTGACAGCACCAGAGAGTTTTAACGGCAGATAAACATCAGGACCAGTAAATCCAAAACGGGGCGGCATCACGCCAATCACGGTGTAAGGCTTGTGCACCAGTTGCAAGGTTTTGCCCACGACGGACGGGTCGCCATTGTAATGATGCTTCCAGAACTTGTAACTCAACACCACGACGGGCTGCGGGTCTTGCCCGTCCGGAGCGTCGGAGGGGACATAGTACCGGCCCAGCATCGCTGGAACCCCAAGCATCTGAAACACGTTGCCGGTGAAATACCTCGCCTGCACATCTTCCGGCACATCGCTGCCGGTTACGGTCAGGTTCCACCCGTTAACGGCCACGACGTACTCGAGGGAATGCGCTTTTGCCAATTCCCGTGTCTGCGGACCGTTCAGTGAGTAGTCCGTCTCTTTACCGGACTTATCCATCAGGGCAATATTGGCGATACGATCCGCTCCCTGGTAGGGCCAAGGATTCACCAGCACGGCATAAATAATGCTGAAAACGGAGACCGTGGCGCCAATGCCTAAGGCCAGCGAGAGAATCGCCGTCAGAGTGACCCCACGATTCTTGTAGAGCTGCCGCGCCGCAAAACGGAGATCCCGAAGAAAGGTCGACATGATCACTCCTAAACTGACTGGACGCAACTATAGGATTGGCTGCTCCGTCAGGTCCAGTGACTATTCAAGGGGAATACGTAAAATCGCAGCCCAAGGTTCCCGTGGTGGAGACCTTTACGTTCGTCGATCAGGAGCGCTCAGAACTGCGTGACCGTCGTCTCGGCCTGGGAAACCTGCACCGCGTTGTTCATCCCAAACACCCTCAACCGGCCCGCACCAGCCTGTTGAATCTGCAGGCCGGCCTGAAGCGCCGCCTGCTGCAGCATCTCCATGCACTGCTGAGCGCTGGAGTTCGGTGGCAGGGGCCTACTTACCGTGGTTCCCGTCGCTCCATTCGTAACCGTCACCGTACCCGCAGTCGCGCCCGTGCCGCTGCCAAACGTAATCGCAACCCCATGAGCCTGCGGCCCCTCACTCGGTCCTTGATTCGGCGCGCTCGACGGCTGGTCCTGCGGCTGCCCATTCGGCACAGACATGTTGTAAAGCGCCTGGAAGGGTGGCGAACTAATGTCGTCGTAGTTGTAGGGGATATGGCATTTGCCGTTCGCCAGCCATCCCGGTTGCAGTCCCTTGTCCTTACCGAGATCCTTGCGGCAGATATACAACTGCGTTCCGTCCGCGGCCTGTCCACCCGGAACCATCGCCCCGATATTGCCATCGAAGTCGCGCCACTCCGCTGGCCCCGTCGCTACCTCATACGTATCCTGCGACAGCTCATGTTGTCCGTCCGCAAAATGGCATGAGCCCTGCACCCATTTACCCGGATACAGATTGTTGTTGTACTGCACCCTGCAAACAAAGAGCGGCGAACCAGGCTGCGGCCCCTTCCCCGGCCCTCCCTTGATCGCATCCGCTCCCGGCACAAAAGGCTTCTGCGCCGGCTGCCATGTCACCGAGCTCGGCCCCGGATTGTAAGGCGGAGGCCCTTGGGGTGCGGGCGCATATCCCGGAGGCTGCGCATACTTCAACTGCGTAATCCGGCCCTGGTTATCGATCGAAGAGCAGTTCGGCCCCACCCACCACTGGGTGTTCATGTCCAGCCCGACCCCCGGATCACCCAGCTTGCAAGCCGGATAAGGCTGCTGCGCCGGAGGGGTTGGATACGGAGCATACCCCGGATTCCACGGGAGGCCGGCCACCCCCAGTCGCGTAAAGCACTTCAAACGGCGGCTGCTGAATCACCTCCGCCCCTCCAAACGGAATGTTGCACGTTCCATTCGCGACCAGCTTGCCAGGTTGATACCCGTAGCTGTTCCCACTCGCGTCCACATAGTTCACGCGGCAGGAATACAGAGGAGCCCCATCCACATCCCTTCCCGTTTGAGCCAGCCCGTAGAAACTGCCCCGGTACCCGCCCCAGCGCGCGCTCCCATAAGCCACATCATAGGACTGCATAATCTGCTCCGACCCACCGAACGGCACATTGCAGTTCCCTTGAACCCATTTTCCCGGAGTCAAACTGCCCTGCACGCGCGCGCGGCATATGTACATAGGCGACCCAGGATTCGGATCATTTCCCGGACCACCTGCAATCGCTCCTTGGCTCGCATCCGGAGTAAACGGGGAAGTGACCGTTCGCCAGGAAATACTCTGCCCCAGCATCGCGCCGCTCTGCGCACGCACGGTAGCGCTGAGGCAAATCAGCAATGAGACGAGAACCACCAGACCACCGGAGCGCCCAAACCGTGGCACGACCTATCCCTCCGCCCGCATGACTGGTCCATGGTATATGAGCACCGCGGACAGATATTTCGATCTTTCTCCGGTCGGGCACCCACGTCAGTTGTGGATACTCAGGTGGGAGTAACTACGCGCGTCAGGGCTCAATGTCTGCCGCAACTTCGGCAAAGGCGGCTTTATTGCATCTGGGCTTGCGGGAAGCGCATGCCTCCCTTCGGCGTAGCGTGCCGCCGGCTTTCCCCACGCGCCCGCTGCGGACGGACAGGCCACGTTTGGCAGGCAAAGCTATTAGCTTTCACAAAAAGCCCGGATGTAGCTACAATAAGCTCATGCTCGTTTGGGACGATGCCAAACGGAAGACGAATCTACACAAACACGGCCTGGACTTCGCGGACGCCGATTTGGTTTATGAAAACCCCAGAAAGATCACCTTCCAGTCGCCGCGAAAAGGAGAGGCCAGGAAGCAGGACATTGCGAGGTCGCGGCGCACAGCAAGGTGCTTACACTCATTTACGTCGAGCGCGGAACGGATGTGCAACTGATCTCGTTCCGAGTCGCCTCAACAGTGGAGAGAGAGGTGTATGAGCAAGCGCAAGAGTCAGACTGACTGGAAGCGGGTGAAAGCAGTCAGAGACAGTGACCCAATTCCGTACTCGCCGGAAGACGGTCCTTACGACCCGAACGACGCGAAGGCTGCTAAGGCCTATCTTTCGGCAGCGATCACCCGGCGCCCCGGACAGCGAGGAAAACAGAAATCCGCAACCAAGCAACTCGTGTCCCTGCGTCTCTCTCCCGCCATACTTGAGTACTTCAAGGCCACCGGTCCAGGATGGCAAACTCGGATCGACGAGGTGCTAAAGAAAGCAGCAGGAGAATAGGGGTCCGCATCTCGCGCGCGCTTTAACGTCTTCCTGTCGCTGGTGAACACCAGCAACCACGTACCGGGTTCATGTCAACTCCAGAAACAACAAAGCACTCATCCTTGAAGGGGACACGCCCAAAGCCGTGATCGCCACCTGCCGTGAGCGTCTAAAGTACAGAAGCTGCTCGCTGGTCAACAGACTGGCAGACGCAGTCGCCGCGCTGACCTCACTAATGACCAATGCCCGCAGGGAGTAACTTCCAGTTAACTCCCCCTGCTTCCTCATGTTTATTTTCAAACCGCCTTGTGCGCCACAAATGACCCGTGGGATCGTTAGTCCAGCAACCGGGAACTCGTAACCACCACAGAGGCGTTAACAATAAGCAACCAAAAAAGTGGCCTTTCATGGCAACCAATCCAAACCCAACCTCGAAAGACCTCACCACCCCGTCCCCTTACGTGCCGGCCATCGCCGAAGTAGAACACCGCCTAACCCAACTGCAAAGCCGTCCCCCAAAGGCAAACCCGCGACCTACTCCCGAGCAGCCAGAGCCTCCGCAGGAGGCCTCACCTGAACCACCCACCCATTTACAGCTCGACAAAGCCGCCCTCCACGGACCCGCCGGACGCATCGTCAACAGCCTCGCGCCGCACACCGAAGCGCATCCCGCTGCACTCCTCCTCCAATTCCTCGCCGCCTTCGGCAATCTCATCGGCCCCGGCCCCCACTGCATGGTCGAATCCACCCGCCACGCCCTCAACCTCTTCGTCATCCTCGTCGGCGACGCATGAAAGCGCCGGCCGGGGGGCTTATCTCTCTTTTCTCTCACAAAGTGCATTCTTTTTTCGGAGAGGGACATAGTAAGACGGGTAGTTTGACTGGGGCGGTCGCCTCCTAAATTGTAACGGAGGCGCGCGAAGCTACACTCAGGCTGTTTGGAAATCAGCCGTCGAGTGCAAAGGCATAAGTGTGGTTAACTGTAAGACCTACAAGTCGAGCAGATGCGAAAGCAGGCCTTAGTGATCCGGTGGTTCTGTATGGAAGGGCCATCGCTCAACGGATAAAAGGTACGCCGGGGATAACAGGCTGATCGGAGCCAAGAGTTCATATCGACGCTCCGGTTTGGCACCTCGATGTGGCTCATCGCATCCTGGAGCTGTAGAAGGTTCCAAGGGTTAGGCTGTTCGCCTATTAAAGCGGTACGTGAGCTGGGTTCAGAACGTCGCGAGACAGTTCGGTCCCTATCTGCTGTGGGCGTAGGAGATTTGCGGGGGGCTGTCCTTAGTACGAGAGGACCGGGATGGACGAACCTCTTGTGTTCCAGTTGTCCTGCCAAGGGCACGGCTGGGTAGCGAAGTTCGGTTGTGATAACCGCTGAATGCATATAAGCGGGAAGCACGCCCCAAGATGAGATCTCCCAACCCAAAAGGGTCAAGAAGGGTCCAGGAAGACCACCTGGTTGATAGGCTGGAGGTGGAAGCGCAGTAATGCGTGTAGCTTACCAGTACTAATCGCCCGTTCGGCTTGTCCATAGAATTAACTCTGCGCAGTTGTCAGAGAGACATTCAACAAGCCTTGAAATTGATCCACGAAAACCCATTCACGAAGGCCACAGACTTGAAGGGTACGGGCTTCAGCCCGTACATCAGACCTTTATCCTTGCGGCTTTTAGCCCCTAGGGAAATGCTTTGTATCAGGGCACGACTTTAGTCGGGCCGCACACATGCGACAACCTTGAGGGCTTTAGCCCCTGAGGGCAATGCTTTGTATCAGGGCACGACTTTAGTCGGGCCGCACATGCGCCAACCTTGAGGGCTTTAGCCCCTGAGGGCAATCCTTTGTGTCAGGGCACGACTTAAAGTCGTGCCGAAGATGCGGCAGCCTTGAGGGCTTTATTGATTCCTGCATAATTAATGTCCTATACTGTCTTTGTTGCTCGGAGGTGAACTATCCGACCGCAGGGCAGTCCGGAAGAGTTGCAGCGCAAGCGGGAGCATGCCATCACCCTGTTGGAGCAGGGACTTACTCAGGCCGAGGTGGCCCGGGCCGTGGATGTGGATCCGCGGAGCGTACGGCGATGGAAGCACGATCTGCGTTTCGGCGGCAGATCGGCGCTGCAGGCGGTGCCCGCCAGCGGCAGGCCGCTCAAACTTACCTCGGCTCAACGCCAGCGGTTGGAAAAGCATCTGCTCAAGGGGGCGCGGGCAGCTGGATTCCCGACTGATCTGTGGACCTGTCCCCGCGTGGCCGAGCACATTGAGCACACGTTTGGCGTTCGCTACCACGTCGATCACGTCTGCCGCCTGTTGCACTCCATGAACTGGAGCCCGCAAAAGCCCACCCGTAGGGCCATCGAACGCGACGAGGAAGGCATCGGCCAGTGGGTCAAGCAGGCGTGGCCGGCCATTAAAAAAAAGCAAGCTGGCTGAAGGCTTGGCTGGTGTTTCTGGACGAAAGCGGCTTTTTGCTCGCCCCTTTGGTGCGGCGCAGTTGGGCACCGTGCGGACAAACCCCCGTACTCTACCAGCGCGGCCGTCACCACAAAAAAGTCTCCGCCATCGCCGCCCTATGCGTGTCGCCCCAGCGCGATCAGGTGCGGTTGTACTTCCGTCTTTATCCGGGCCGCGATGTCGATTCCCCGCGAGCCATTTCGTTTCTGAGGCACCTAGACCGGGAACTGGAAGCCAACTGGTGCCTGCTGTGGGACCGGCTGAACGCACACCGCGCAAAGACCACCACTGCCTGGCTGGCCAACGCCCCTCAGCTGCGTACCTTCTTCTTTCCCTCATACGCTCCGGAACTCAATCCAGTGGAATATCTCTGGTCCTGGTCGAAGATGAACCCCCTGGCCAATCGCGCTATCCACGAAGTTGATCAACTCGCGGAGCTGGCCCGCAACTCCACCCGCTCGCTGCAAAACCACGAAAATCTGTTGCGCTCCTTCATCCACCACAGTCCTCTCTCTTTGCGCCTAAAATAGGACATTACTTATGCAGGTTCCAATAGCCCCTGAGGTCATTGAAGGAAGTTCCTGAAATACCTTCACTCAAAGAGTGAAATGATCTAGCCCAATCGGTTTCGTTGTGAAAAATCAGGTTGCATGGCGCCAGCTTGCCGCGCGAGAACCTCAGGAAAACTAGCCTGAACTCGTAGCGACTGCGGGGGAAGCACCTCCGCCAAGCCCCCCAAAAGCTCAAAGGTGTGTTTTTACAGCTCGGCGCCTAACCGCTGTAAGCGCACACCCCAACGCGGGGAGAGTTGGTGACCGGCAGGAGCATCTCCTCTTCGCAGGAATGCGTTTCGGCGCATGCCGCGCACAGCCATCCCACCCCCTCCCATGCGCATTGGCCACAGATTTCCATGGCCGGCTCGGTCGCGCAAGATTGACAGAGAATCGCCGGTGGTTCGTTTCTGGCCAGCAACTGTGCCCCGCCTTTGGGCGTACCGTCAGCACGCATGCCGGCCACCTTCAACTTCAGCTCCGTGGTCGAGCCGTAGTCATACTCGTAGAAAAAGTTTGTCCCCACCCCGACCACCTGTTTCATTGGCCGCTTCATGCTCATCTCCCCGTCCATGGGGCTGGAGGCATAACGGTCGCCGGCGATCTCGAAGCTGCTCAAGTGGCCGCAGCATTCGACCCAGGTGTCGCGAAGAAAATCGTCAGTCTGGCCAGCGTGGCGTTTACCGGCAACGCCACATGCATCCAGTAAGCCTTGGCGCGACGCCCTTCAATCACTAAGTGAAAGCTCGGCCCGGGTGACAAGCGCGCAGCTTCAGGTTGGCTGCATAGAGATAAATGGCGCGTCACGGCCGCACGATCCAGCATCTGATCGCAAAAATTACATTTCCCAGCGGACCCCGGTTTGCTCATAACGGAACCAGTATAAAGAAGAATCGCTGGCAGGAACGGGCAGTTCTCGCAAAACCTAACTCTGCTCCCTCGCCGAAGACTCACCAGCTAACCCAGTTTTCCACACAAACAGCCCGTTTCATCGTTCCCACGGTGTCGGTCTATCTTCTGCGCTTCAATAGCCTTTTACGCTTGCAGCAACCTGAGGTACCAGTGAGCACCAAGCAGGAATTTCGCCTGAGCCTACGTTAGATTCCAGCTCTTCTCGAGGGTGCGATCATGCTTGGAGAGCAGGGCGCACGAGGTAACGGGGGCATTCCTTGAAAACCGTCCGGGGTCTTTGGGTACGTTCATGCCGAATCGTCAAGAGGAGCTGAGAATACGTGTTGTTTGAGCCGCTGAGGCCGCTTTTTCCCGTCAACAATACGTCACCGCAATCGATGTGCTGTGGGGAATGGGGCTTTTGGCGTCCACTCAGGTAGAAGCCTGGCGGAAAGGACGAATCGATTTTCTCGAGCGGGTCATGCAAGGCAATCTCCGCAAAATTTCTTCATCCATGTCGATCTTCCGCGACTGGGCGCGGGAGAAAGGTCTCAATCCCAGCGAAACTGGATACGTGCGCACAACCAGGGCTGGAACCGCGGCCTTGCAATTCAGCAAGAGTGGAGATCCGAACATCGAGAAGAGCTACCGCACACACTACGTATCGCCAGCGCTTTCGGAGCCCAAGCGGCAGCAGCTTGAGGGCAAGCTCAACCGTGCTCCGGAACCCGTTGTATTTGAAATTCTGCGCGACTCCCGGTGTTCCGAATGCGACGCAATCATCGCGCGGGGATCCTTCCTTTGGATGGAGGCGGAGCAGCCGTTGTGCCTCTCGTGTGCGGGCTTGGCAGACCTCGAATTTCCTCCATCGGGCGACACGGCGTTGACGCGGCGTGCGGCGAAGTACAGTGAACGAGCCGTGGTCGTTGTTCGCTTCAGCCGGTCTCGAGGGCGCTATGAGCGGCAGGGCCTCCTTGTAGAAACACTCGCTCTGGAGAACGCCGAGCACGAATGTGTGCAGGACGCTGAGGAGCGCGCGGCCGCTCGGCTGCGCGGAGCCGAGCGGCGGCGCCAACAAGATCGTGTATTGGTCGTGCACATGACTAGGCAGATCGGGATATTGTTCCCCGGCTGTCCGCCAGCTGAGGCGGCTGCCATCGCCGAACACACCGCCGTAAGGGGGAGTGATCGCGTGGTCGCACAGAGGCGGGCAGGGCTCTGGAGGAAGACGCGTTGACCGCAGCGGTGGTCGCCGCGGTTCGTCACAGGTACACAAGATACGATGACCTGCTGGCGAAGGGAACGCCTCGCACTGCAGCTCGGCAGCAAGTCGCCGACAGGATCGACGATATCCTGGCGACCTGGCGAAAGGCAACGCAACCTTAGAGCATTTTTGCTAATGGTGTAGACCAGGAAACTGAACTCGACGCGGCCACTCCGCCAAAGAATGGCCGCACATAACCGATCCCACCGAACCACAGTATTAGCAAAAATGCGTTAGCATTCGCCCACGCTATACCAGAGCAGCTAGGCAAGCCCTCCATGTCTCAGACTCCTCGCCGCTATTGTATTTCCGGTGAGCTGAGAAAGCCGACGCAGCCCACGATTCAAGGAGTCCGCAAACGCCGAGTGATTTCCGGGCCGCATCGCGCATAGTGCCGGATGTCTATCAAATTGAATGAACAGTCCGGAGACTGGCCTGGTGATGCACGTGGTCTCCATAAAATACCGGCACCAGCACCGAGGTATCGAAGAACGCTTTCATTTGCCATTGCCGAGGTTAGCCAGATCGCGTTCCTCGCGGATCCGCCGCAACCTGTCATCCGTGTCAGAAGCGGGCATCGGCTGCCCGGTACGAAATACCCAGACACCGTGCTCTTTGGTGAGCGGTCCTGTTCCTCGGACTGGCCGCAGGGTGATCTCCTCTCCAGCACTCTCCAATTCCAGGTCATCGCCCGGCTCCAAGCGCAGTTCTTCCCGCAACGGCTTTGGAATAACGATGCGACCGGCTTTATCTATGGTAAGGCGGGTATTCATGGTGGCATCATACCGTGGGTTAAACCATGGATCATGCCATTTCTGGTCGACAGCCTAAGGAAACGGCCAAACCCGTTCCACCGTCTTGCTGAGCATCCAGCTCTTGTCGTCGGCATTGAGAAATTTCATCTCATCCCGCACGACCGTTAATCTCTGCGGATAGCTTGCGCGGTCGTTGGCAATGGGCCAGTCCGTCGCCCACATGAGCCGTTGTGGTCCAAAGGTGTCATACAAGCGCTTCACCAGCCGCTGTGAATCAAGCCACGGATAACTTTCTTTGGACAACGACCAGGTGTGCGAGATCTTCACAAACACCTTGGGATAGCGCACCAGCGCCACGAGCATCTCCAGCTGCTCCGGATGGTCTACCGGACAATCCGCCATGTGGTCGATCACAATCGTCAGTTCCGGAAACTTCTCCACCAATTTCTGGACGTCGGGAACCCGGCTGATCGGCACCAGCAGCGTCATGGGAACCTTGAGCTCCTCGCAGCGCTTCCATAGCGGAGGCATCAACGGCCCGCGAATCCAGTCTCCGCTCGCATCGCCTGCCGGACTCAGACGCACTCCATGAAAGCCATCCTCCTTCGTAAGCCGCGTCAGATGATCCGGCGCCGCCGGATCCAGAGGATCGACCCGGCACACCCCTTGAAAGAATCGTGGATACTGCTTGAGCACCGCCGCAAGATAGCTATTGTCATAGCGATAATGGATGACCTGGATAATCACCGTCTTGGCCACACCGTTGGCCTTCATCAGGTCAAGCAGCATCTCCGGCGTTGCATCGTAGTCCGGAACCTTGGCGCCCGGCGCAAAAGGGAATTGAGCCTGGTGCTTCCATACATGCACATGAGGATCCAGAATCCGGTAGGGTGTGGGATCGCTCGATAATGCAACAGCCGCTGTCATCTTTAGCATCTCCCGCCGCGTCACCTCAGGCATAAATCGGTTCCAGCGTCCGCGTGACATAGGCCCCGCATCGGTCATAGCTGACCAGCGGACCACTTCTCGCTATATCAAGATCGACGCACAGCCAGCCTTTGAAGCGGATGCTCCGCAGCACCCGGTGGCAAGCAGGAAAGTCGATCTCCCCATCGCCCAGATCATAGGTGTTGGTGATGTACTTCGCGGTCAGTCCTGCACGCTTCGCGTCTTTGTAATCCGCCATCATCAGCCGGTCCTTATACTGGGCTAGGATCGCCGCCGGATCGCCGCCACCCAGGTACACGTGCGCGGTGTCAGGAGAAAAGTAAAACAGCTTGGGATCCGTCAGCGCCATGCAGCGATCGATCTCTTCCGGAGTCTGCACCATCTGCCCCAAATGATTGTGCAGCCCCGCCTTGAATCCCATTTCGCCCGCAACCTCGCCCAGCTGGTTATAGAAGCGGCACATCGTTACAAATGCATCCGCGGATTTGCCCCGCGACGGCGAGAACACCACCAGGCGATCGGCGCCAAAGCGCTTTAGGAAAGTCATGGCGTTCCGTGCATTGGTCAAGATCTCGGCGTGCTGCGCAGGATCATCCGCCGCGCCATTGAACGAGATGGTAATCACGTGCAAGCCGCGCTTGGAGAGTTCGCGCTCCATCTGCTCCGGCGTGATCTCATACTTGGTGAGGATCTGCGGATACTGCGTCAAACGAAGCCCGACAAACCCGGTATCGTGCATCACGTCGAGGATGTCGGTAAAGTGCGACCCGGGAAAGGAGTTCCACAAATTGGAGCCCAGCGCCCACTTGACGTTCCGGTTCGCTGGAAGCGCCTGCGCCGCCCGCGCCAACATCCCCGCCAGCCCCAGCAAAGCTTCTCTTCTCGTCATGACAAAACAGCCTACCCGTCCCGCCTGGAAATTGTCATCCCGCCTGCCCGCCTGTCCCGGCCTGCCGTAGAGCCATCGTGGGGAGTGCTCATGGGCCGCGCGTCCCGGAAAACCTGCCCTGAGCGACCTGTCCCGCCTGTCCCGGCCTGCCGTGGAGCGTGCCGTGGAAGTCGAACGGGACCTGAGGCTCAATCCATCCACCGTAAGCCACTGCAAAGGGAAGCAACCACCCCTGATTTGTCATCCCGACCGAAGCGTACCCGGATTTCCTGTTACGCGGTACTAACCAGCGACCACTGTGCGGCTTTCCGTAAAGAAAGCCGCATGAAGTTCGCCAACGCCATTAATCTCGACAGGAAATCCGGGGTAGCGGAGTCGGAGGGACCTGCGGTTCGCTTTCCCCACCCGCAACCCTTCCCGGAAACGCTCCCCATTCCCGAACGGGGGTGGGAACCGTTCTCCACCTTTCGATTGAGGCGCACTCTTAGGTCAGTCAGATACCATCCTCCACGCAGTCAGGATTGCGGAGAGGCCCCATGCTGAGCGTGACGGAAAACTTTGTCTACCTGACCGACAAAAGCAAGACCGTCGAGCTAAGAGAAGCCACCCTGGCCGTCGACCTTGAAGCCATAAACCTATGTGCGGGCCTCAGTGAAGAGCAGCTTTCGTGGTCTCCCCGTCCGGGCAGGTGGTCGATCGCCCAGAACCTCTCGCATCTTCGCAGAACCACCGAAGTCTTCCTGCCGGCGGTGGATGCAACCCTAGAGGCCAGCAGAAACCAGAAACTGCATAGCCCAGGACCATTCCGGCTCAACCTATATGGTCGCCTCATGGTCTGGCGCATGGAGTCACGGCCGATCCTCAAGATGCGCGCCCCCAAAGCCATTCGGCCGCGCTTGTTGGGTTCCTGTGCTGCGGAATTGGACCATTTTTTGATCGCGCAGGCGGCCCTCCGGCAGCGCATCGAGGATGCCGAGGGCTTCCACCTGACGGCCATCCGCTTTCCTTCCCCATTGGCCAGCTGCGTCCGCGTCAACCTGCTGGAGTTCTTTTCCCTATGCAATGCGCATAGCCGGCGCCATCTCAGGCAGGCCAATCGCGTCCGGCAGGCTCTCCCTCCTTGCGACTTGCCAAATTGAGCTTAAGAAATCTTCGCCATGATGCCGTCCACCTGCTTGGATATACTTCCATACCGTAAAATGGCGCATCGGTCAGCGCCACTTACTAAGAACTGAACTCCCTGTGACGAAACGAACTCCACGATCCCAGCCCAAATGGACAGACGTTAAGGCAAAGCTCGCGCCCCTTGACCGGTTAGGCTTAATAGGCCTGATTCAGGATCTCTATGCTTTCCAAAAGGATAACCAGACCTTTCTTCATACCCGCTTTGGCTTGGGCGAGGACGTTCTGAACCCCTACAAGAAAACGCTCGAGCGCTGGCTCTCGCCGGATGTGTTCCGGAACCAGAATACTTCTGTTGCCAAGGCCAAAGAGGCCATTTCCGATTACCGGAAGGCTGTTGGAGAACCTGCCGGCCTGGCAGAGCTGATGGTGTTTTATTGCGAAAACGCCGCTAGTTTCTGCAGCGAATTCGGCAACGACGATGAAGGCTACCTCGATGCTCTGGTCCGCATGTTCGAAGGCGCTCTCAAGGTTATTGGTGAGCTGCCTGCAGCCGACGGTGACGCCCTAATCGCCCGGCTCGATCATGTGTGCGCCATCAGTCACAATCTTGGCTATGGCGTCGGCGATGCCATGGACTACCTGCTTGCGGATTACAACAGCACTTGATCACGCGGAGCACCCTGTACACCGCGCACCCATCGCCGTAGGATCGCACCGTGGGCGATCTCTGGAACGACGTTAAACACGCGCTGCTAATGTTCCGCAAGAACCCCGCCTTTACCATCGCCGCCGTAGCCGCGCTGGCGCTGGGCATCGGAGCCAACACCGCCATCTTCAGCGTCGTGAACGCGGTGCTGCTCAAGCCGCTCAGCTACCCCGACGCCGATCGCATGGTCGAATTCCTCTACCCCTCCAATCCTCTCCAACAGCTTCCTCACCAACATCCCCGAGTTTCACGCCTACCAGCGGCAGACCAGCGTCTTCCAGGAGCTGGCCGCCTACGACGTGGCCGGCCCCGGCTACAACCTCACCGGCGACCATCCGGAGCAGCTCCACGGCATCCACGTCACCGAGGCCTACTTCCGCCTCTTCGGCGCTCCGGTGCTGCTGGGCCGCACCTTCACCCCGCAGGAGGATGCGCCCAACGGCGGCAAGGTCGTGGTGCTGAGCTACGGCCTGTGGCAGCGCAGGTTCGGCGGCAATCCGGCGATCGTGGGCAAGTCGCTCTCGCTGGGCAATGAGCCCTACACCATCATCGGAGTCCTGGGGAAAGACTTCCTCTCCGATCCCCAAGCCGACATCTGGCTGCCGTTCCAATTTCCCCCAGTCACCGACGACATGAACCTATTTCTTTCAGGTCGCCGGACGGCTGCGGCCCGGCATCACGCTGGCCCAGGCCAACGCGCAATTGAAGCTCGCGGCCCTTCAGTACCGCCGCGACTATCCCACGTGGGATCCCAATCAGCAATTTGCCGTGGAGCCTTTGCGCGACTCGATCATCGGCGACGCGCGCAAATCGCTGCTCGTCCTCTTGGGCGCGGTCAGCCTGGTGCTGCTGATCGCCTGCGCCAACGTGGCCAACCTGCTGCTGGTGCGCGCCACGGGACGCAAGCGCGAGTTTGCCATCCGCTCCGCCCTGGGAGCCGGCCGCGGCCGCATCGTGCGCCAACTGCTCACGGAAAGCGTCTTGCTCTCCGTCACTGGAGGCCTCCTGGGCATGCTGCTCGGCTTTGCCGGCGTGCGCGCACTGCTGGCCATCAGCCCCGCGGGTCTGCCCCGCATCGGCGAAAACGGCTCCGCCGTAGGCGTCGATTTGCGCGTGCTCGGATTCACCCTCGTCGTCTCGCTGCTTACCGGCATTATCTTCGGACTTTTCCCCGCGCTCACTGCTTCGCGCACCGACCTGAACTCCGCGCTGAAGGAGAGCAGCAATCGCGCCGGCACCAGCTTCCGCCAGGGCAAGGCCCGCTCGCTGCTGGTGGTGAGCGAGGTCTCCCTCGCCTTGGTGCTGCTGATCGGCTCGGCGCTGCTCATCCGCACCTTTCTTGCCCTGCACGGCGTCGGTCCCGGCTTCGACTCCCACAACGTGCTCACCCTGGAGATGTCGCTGAACGGCGAGCGCTACCAGAAGACGGCGGGCGTGGCCCAGCTCGTGCGCGATGGCCGCAACCGCCTGAACGCGCTCCCCGGAGTGGAGACCGCAGCCGCCGCCTACTGGCTGCCCATCCAGGTGGATGACGGCCTGCCCTTCCAGATCATTGGCCGGCCGGTGGAGAAGAGCAAATTTGGATCCAGGTGGATGAGCGTCTCGCCGGGCTACCTCGGTCTCTTCAAGATTCCCATCCTCCGTGGCCGCGACTTCACAGAAAACGATACCGCCGCCGCGCCCGGGGTAGCGCTCATCAATGAAGCCCTGGCCAAACAACTCTGGCCCAACCAGGATCCCGTAGGCCAGCACGTGATCGTCGGCCAGGATATAGGGCCGAGGTTGGTGGGAGAGCCGCTGCGGGAGATCATCGGGGTAGTCGCCGACACCCACAACAACGGCCTGGGCCGCCCTCCCGACCCGATGATGATGGTTCCGGTGGCGCAGGTCACGGATGGATACGCCGCGGCCTACTCCGATATACAGCCGCTGCTTTGGCTGGTGCGGACCCGCGGAGACCCGCACCAGGCCATGGCAGCGGTCGCCGAGCAACTGCGCCTGGCCAGCGGAGGCTTTCCGGTAGCGCATATCCGCACCATGGACGAGGTGATGGGGCGCTCCACCGCGCGGGAGAGCTTCAACATGCTGCTGCTCACCATCTTCGGCGCGGTGGCGCTGGTGCTGGCCGCGATCGGCATTTATGGGCTGATGGCCTACTCCGTCGAGCAGCGCACCCAGGAGATGGGCATCCGCATGGCCCTGGGCGCGGATCGATCCGCGGTGCGCAAGCTGGTGGTCTGGCACGGCATGCGGCTGGCGCTGATGGGCGTGGCGGTGGGCCTCGCCGCAGCGTTCGGGCTGACGCGGCTGATCGCCAGCTTTTTGTTTGGGGTCAAGTCGTGGGATCCGGCAGTATTTGTCACTGCGACGGTAATCCTTTCCGCCGTGGCGCTGCTTGCCGTGTGGCTTCCAGCCACACGCGCCTCCAAAGTCGACCCCATGCAGGCGTTGCGGGCGGAGTGACGGGGCGCGGGGAAAGCGTGTGCTATACAGGCCACGGAAAACCTCTCTGGACGAAGGGCAAGGCTTCAGCCGTGCCGCAACCGGCTGGCCTGACGAGGGCTTCAGCCCCTGAGGTACGTTTTCTCCGAAGAGTAGGGGCTTCACAGGCCGCGGAAAGGCGAGCTTTGTATCAGGGCACGACTTCAGTCGGGCCGTAAATCATTGAGAAAATGTCGGGCTGCCCTCAATTTCCTGTATAGGCTTAATGAGCCATGGCACTTCATGCGGTTTTCCTTGAGAAAACCGCACACGCGCATCTATCCAGCATCCACGTACAGGAAATTGAGGTTTAGCCCCTGAGGTGTTGCTTTCCTATCCGGTGCAGAATTTTCGAAGGGTACGGGCTTCAGCCCGTACGTAAGCGGTTGTGAACCGGCCCGACTTTAGCCGCCGAGGGGACTCATTTCCTCCCCCCGACCTTTTCCTCAATCTGGAAAGTCGTGCCCCGATACAGAGCAGGAGTTTTTCCGCAGCCTGTTGAGCCCGTACCTAGAGTTTTCACATTGCAGAGAGGTGGGTTAGGGGACGGGCAGGCAGCAAATTCAAATAGTCGCCGGCAACGGCGCCACCTTCGAGAGCCAAGTAGTAGCGACATCGAGCAGTTCCTGTTCTTGGGAAAATGCCGCGTCCCGGCAGTCATAGAGAACAGATGCTTTTGCCTGAGCGCGCACCAGGCTAAACGCTTTATCAATGGCGCGGCTATTGTCGAACATGAAAGTCATGTCGGCCAGCGGAGCGGCTAGGCGAATGGCTTCCTGAGTCCTCGGGAATCGCTGCCTTAGCTTTCCTCAGAACATCATGGCCCCCTTGAAGACGTCGAGTATTTACCCGCAAGATGGACAATTCGGCACTCGCCAGTCCAACAAACACCAAGACCACAAAATAGCCAGCTTTCTGTAGTGCGACGATCGTGTCCACCTTGGATTTGTAGCTGCCATCTGCCTGCCGCTCGAGGTAAGAGAACACGGTCTCGAAGGCAAAGGGCATGTGTTGATCCATAATCAATCCCATGAAGAGTTGAACTCCGTCTTGGGATAGCTTCTGCCAGCGCTCGTCGTTGTCTCGTAGGTTGGCTGCCCAAGGTCGCAGTGTCTGCTTTTGGTCGATCGGGGACGGCAAAACGGACAAAGTGAGCCGATCCGCATTGACCAAAGGGATCTGGAGCTGATCCGCCAGCTTGTCGTACCACAGCGTGGATTTTCCCGAACCATTATGGCCAGCAAGAACGATGGCCAGCGGTTTGTCGCCCGTAGCCATTGAGGTCAGAAGATGAGTTGGATCTGGGGGTCGGCGCGAAGAGCTTGCCATTAGGGCGTTTTTGCGGAAAGAGTGCGGAACCGACCGTTGACGAGTCTGCCGACGCTCCTTTTGCCACTGGCGTCTTCGCGAACGATTTTTGTCGTATCGTCTGGGTCGACCGAATAGGCAAAAACTCTTTTTCCAACGCTACTATTGAAAATTCTTTCCCGGCTGGTGCCTGGTTTGCGAGTTGCTTTGACCAGGCTCGCCACCAAGGTCGATGCCTTCTCCCGCGCGGATACTGTTTCCTTGGATTCGGGTCTGCCTATTTTCACGACAACCAAATCGGGCCGAGGGGTCGAGACTCTCCGCTCTTTCGGGTGAGTTTTCTCCAAGCGGAGGGCACGGGCTTTCTTCGCGCTCGAGGAACTCGACCTCTGATGACGTATTTTTTGATCTGTTCATACTCGTAGAGGTCCCCGAAAGCGCCTGATCAACACTGATTATATTTTGTTTCTCCTCGTCAGAGGAAATGTTTCGCTTTTAGCCTTTCCCTTGCCACAAGAACAGCGTCCATTCGGGGTCACAGCGAGACACGAATATCCCAGCAGGACTAGCGGGGAACGTTCCGTCTGATCACCTTTTCTCATGGTAACGGCTACTGCGATGTGCCACCGCCCTCCCCTTTGTCATCCCGAGGAACTGACTTGCCTGCGGCAAGTTCAGGGAGCAATGACCCTGCCTCCCGTACCGGCAACAAAAGTTGGGTGCCCCATTCAAGCCCTGTCTTTGGGCTTGAGTGGGAAACGCAGCACTCAACGCACCATTCTCCGGTTTGTCATTAGACGCACCCGAAGCCTGATCCGCACCCGCACCCCCAGCCGGGCCAACCAAAGGGCCAAGACCAGGCCTGTCGGTCCTGCGCCGACGATTAGGACCTGCGTTTCGGGAGATTTATTCATCGCGGCTGAGTGAATTGCTTGGCCATTGATGGAGCACCTCGCCCGAAAAACTCTCTTTTAACGATGCGGCTCCCGGTTGTTCCCGGTCCCGGACAACCATCGCATCTACTTCGGCCTGTAGAAATGTGCTAACTCAGCTAACTAAGCCAACTAAGTCCTTGGAGTGAATGCGGCGGCCCTATCTCGTGCGGGGTGCAGCGTATTTGTAAAATTTGATATTTTTGGGTCCTTTTGATTGACTCAGCGGCGGCCCGGTAGGGGCAAGCGCGCGGTATGCCTCCTCATTTCGGTAGAGGGCCGTCCTGGGGATGTTTCGCAAAAAAAATCACGAAGATGTGAGAGAAAAGCGAGATCAGCCCCTTCGGGTGGAGAGGGAAGCGGGGCTCACGTCCTGGCGGCTGCTCCCACGCCACGCCCCACAGCTTGCTCCACGGCTCGCTCCACGGCTCGCCGGGACAGGCGGGGCAGGCGGCGCGGAGCAGCCGGGATGGATGTCCGGGCTGATGGGGCGGCGGAAAAAGTCGCTGTTGCAAATAGAAAGCAGCCCTTAGCGGCTAAAGCCGGAGCTATTTTCAATCAGTTACGTACGGGCTGAAGCCCGTATCCTTCAAGAACCGGAGCTTTTTCCGCAGGCCGTTTAGCTCGCTGCGGCGAGGTAGCTCGCTGCGGAGGTAGCCCGGTGCGGCCCAAGCGGCCCGGAGCCGCCCAGGGCCAGAGTTCTCACATGCAGCCTTGAGCTCGGCTGCGGTGTCGTGTTTCCCAAGTTGTCAAAACTGCTCAATCAAGAGGACGCACTGAGCGCACCCTGCTCTCCGCAAGCGCCGGCGCGGGGCTGCTGCGGATAGGATTGATCCGTCGCTTTGATGTCACATTACTGTTTGCGATCACCAATTCGTCACGCCAGCAAGAGCTAATGCTTTTCCGGTGGTTGGGCGGCGGTTACTCAGGTAGAGCGGACCAGTGCAAGGCAAGCAGGGCCGTCGTGAAGAGGGCGCTGACGTGTGGGTTCTTACTTCCACAGTAGTACGGTTTCTGGGCCACGTCCAGGGCGAGAAAAAATAAATTTGGAAGCGATGCAGCCCTCTGTTAGCTCATAGCTGCAACGCTGGTAGTGACTTTGAGAGCAGCACTCGTATCCGCCGATCCGGTATTCGAAAAGCTTGGCAGGACACCCAAGAAGGTTCCGCCTGCCAAAATTCGCGCAGTAGCTCTGGGGTACTTCCGTCCGGCCACGAATTTACGGTGGGAGTCCCTGCTTCAGCAGAGGAGCGTCGCGGAAAGAGTCCCCCCGCCACGACGGGCTTTGGCCCCTGAGGTGTTTCCTTCCTCCACGGTGCAGAATTTTCCGCAGCCTGTTTGCCCTGAGGTACGGTTTTTCTAAGAGGCACGGGCCCCACAGTCTGCGGAACACCTTGGCTTTGTATCAGGGCACGGCTTCAGCCGGGCCATACGCTCCTCAGCGATGAGGGCTTTAGCCCCTGGGCTTTTTCTTTGCCTATTGCAGAGACTCTATAAGCGCCTCCACGAAAGAGGCTGCGGAAAAAGTCCGCACCGAGCAATACCTCAGGGGCTTTAAAGCCCCGAAACTATCCGCCCAAAACGGTCGCAGCAGTTTGATCGTACTGTCGGTTGTACTCGCGCAGTTCCAACTTGCCTCGGCTCCCCAGATTAGGATTTCCGATGTATCGGGTCACGCCGCAATTCAGCGGCTTCTCGTGCTTATCCAAACGGAGAAACTCCTCTGGACCCAGTCTCTCGAAATTCGCCCGTGTAGCCAGGATGGTCAGATGATGCGTGATCGCCATGACGCGCTTCCCGGCAAATTCACGACTCATCGTGCTAATCCAGGAAAGGTTCCGTAGGCGAACGTCGGGAATGTTTTCCCCGTTCAGGTAGCGGTAGTCATACTCCCCAAGCAGTTTGTACAGTGCAGCCTGTTCCGGATGCATCAGGAAATAGATACGTGAATCATTGTAGAGAACACCGAGCCCATGATCTCTTTCGCGGATTCGCTCCTCCCGATAGACCTTCGCATTGCGCAGGTCGGGCCACTCTTCCTGCAGGAAACGCAAGGTTTGCTCGGTGCGAAGATAGGGAGAGACAAAAATCACATCGGGAGAGGTAACTCCCGATGCCCGCATCTCTCTTCCAGTCGTTCTGGCTTGTGCTTCCCCCACCGGAGTGATCGGGGTATCGCGGTCGCTGTAACCGAGTGCGTGCTTCTTATGAAGCAGGACGGCCAAGGGCTGGATTTCAGGATGCGAAGGATCATGCTCGAGCAAAGTCAGGAATCGACAGTAATCCGGATCGTCATCCTTTTGCTTTCTCAAGCTGTTGTATGCCGACTCTGCGTGGCGAATCAACAGCAGTTCTGCGGGCCATTTCATGAATTTGCTCCCCTATCTTCCTCTCTATCTATCCTGCTGGCGCCTTCCATCTCGGATGCCTGATTCCGGGTTTCGCTTTGACCACAAGGCAGGACGATCTGTTTGGACAGGCGCTCGGCACCATATCCATCTCAGCTTCCTGTCCCCCCACCTTCCCCAGCTGGTTAGTACTATGACAAAACACTTTCTTAAGAAAGCCTCGTCCGACAATTAAAAAAGCTTCAGATACAGAGTGCGCCACCTGACCTATGCTATGTGGCACTCGCTGCACGGCGTCGGCCCCGCTTGCCCCGGCGAGCCGTGGGGGCTTTAACTCCCACAACGTGCTCACCCTGGAGATGTCACCGGCGAGCGTTACCAGAAGACGGAGGGCGTGGCCCAGCTGTCGCGCGATGGCCGCAACGCTTGAACGCTCTCCCTTGAGTAGAGACTGCGGCCACCCCCTACTGGCTGCCCATCCAGGTGGATGACGGTCTCCCTTTCAGATCATTGGGCGGCCGGTCGAGGGCAAACACCCCGTTCCGCCTAGCTGAAAGCTAGGGAAGACAGGGACTCGCGAAAGTATCTGTGAGAATTGCTTAATTGATGGAGCATGGTGTTAGTTTCGCGGTAAGATTTCACGCAGATCATCAAAGGTGAGGTTTGTTATCGGGCGTTGGTCCGGGCCAGCTCTTGTTTATCCCGGCCCTTGCTTCGTTTGCGAGACTCGCAGGATGGAGATTGCACCGTTGAAACCGATACCGGCCGAGATGATAGACCAAAATACTCCCCTCCAACGAACCCGCGAGGAGCAGAACAAGAGCGAACCCAGATCCCTTGTTCTCGATCTGCTGAACTATATAGAGAAGGTCGAAAAGCTAAGATACAAACCGGCCTTTACCGTTCCTACGGAATTCTTCATCGTATTTCAGCACGAATTGAAGGGACTCCCAGAACTTCAGTTCAATCTGCAAGGGGACGGGGTAGACATCTGGCTCCGTGTTCCTAGGCTCCGTGAAATCGAGGCACCCAAACCAGATGGAATGCTATCTCCGTGGATAGGCCTGCCAAAAGTCCCAACCAAAACACCCGAACTAAAGAACCAGGTCGAGGTCTATGACGGAAAGCGACTCGTACGAAGCGAGTTGCTGGAGGATCGGCCTGACATTGCAAGACTGTTTGCCTTATATCTTGAAAGTCAGTGGAATCCTTGGGCGGCTGCCGAACTACCTCGCCGGAAGGTCATCAAGCGTTACAACGACCTCTTCTCCCTGCAACAGACAATCTCTACGGAGGGTTCGGAAACCCAAATTGAACTCGTCTGGGGTCTCGGACATGCTCTATGGAACAAGGAAGGCTTCGCAACCGTTCTGAAACATCCGCTGATCTCGCAGGCCTGTGAAGTGACCCTGAACGAAAAGAATTTCGACCTGGAAGTGCGGCCGCGAAACATCGATCCGCGTATTGAGCTCGACCCGTACGCAGAGATGGAGATCCCAGGTGTCCGGCAACTCGACGCATTTTGGAAGAGCGCGCTCGAGAATGGCACGAACCGGCCCAACCCGTTCGAGGCCTCCACATATGAAGCGGTTTTGAAGGCTGCCGTGGGGCACCTTGATCCAAGCGGCGCGTATGAAGTACTCACAGATGATCCTACCCCACCGCCGCCCGGCGAGAAGCTGAGAGTCACAAACACCTGGGTGCTCTATGCGCGCAAACGCACCGGCGGCCCGTTTCTCGAGGACGTAGAGCGATTAAAGAAAACGGTCGAGGTGGCAGAGAAGCTCCCTGCCGTGGTTTGCAACCTTGTGGAACGGGCGGGCATGGTCATTCAAGAACAGATCTTAAGGGCAGTCCGTGGTCTTTCGACAAGCGAAGGCTCTGGTGATCCCTTAGAACTCTATTTCCCAATGGCATACAACGATGAGCAGGTCTCCATAGTTCAGAAGCTTGAACACGGGAATGGAGTTGTCGTACAAGGACCCCCAGGGACCGGGAAGACGCACACGATCGCCAACATCATCTGCCACTATCTAGCGCAAGGCAAGCGCGTCCTCGTCACCTCAAGAGGTGAGTCCGCATTGACCGAGGTCATTGGAAAGCTACCAGAACAGATCCGCCCGCTTTGTGTTGGGTTGCTTTCTAACGAAAATGATGGCATGAAAAAGTTCGAGCATTCGATACAGACCATTGCATCCAAAGTCTCTGCAATGAATGTGCACCGCGCGAATACCGAAATATGTTCGCTGCAAGAAAGATTGGACCAACTCCACGCGAAAATCTCTCACCTCGACCATCAGGTTAACGCCTACGCAGCGCATCATATGCGGACCTATACCTTCCAAGGACAAGAGGTGACCGCGGAGGAAATGGCGAAGCTGGTGCTCACGCAAACGGAGGAGCACCAATGGATGGATGATGAATTGCCGGAACGAAAAGATAGTCATCTCCCATTCGGCGACGAAGACGTCGCTACTATCCGCCGAGCGAGAATTAGACTCGTCAAGGACCTGGCCTATCTGAATTCCTCGGTACCGTCACCCGACGAGTTCCCGGGTTGGGCTGATCTGGCCGAGCTGCACCGCAATCTTGGCCGCTCGAGGGCAATAGAGGCTGATCTTGCTCTAGGCGCAGTCCTCAATCTTAAGGACTCAAGCTTCGACACGTTCGAGGCGGCGAAAGCTTTGAGCTCCTTCCTCAATGAGCGAACGGCTCTCAAGAGGAAGCTCTTACGGTGCAATGATCCTGCTCTTGAACGAGCCGCCAAGCAACTTAGCATTTTGCGATCCGACGATCCGCTGCTTTTGCATCTACTGCAATCTTGCGCCGAGATTCGCAATATCGAAGGCCGGCGAAAGGATCTCCTTTCCCGAGCTATTGTCATACCGGTCGACGCGGAGGCGAATAAGGACTTTCTAGAGGCTGTTTCACGTCTGGCGGACGGCAAAAGCCCGTTCAGCCTTCCATTTGGAAGGAGCGAAGCGCGTAGGCTGTTGGCCGAGGTCACCGTGCTTGGTACTGCGCCAGTGGCATCGCGGGATTGGGAAGCCGTTCAAGCCCTTCTTGATTGGCGGGAGGGTGCAAAGAAGTGCGTATCTCGCTGGAACGCCATCGCGGGAGAATTCGGGATTCAGCCGCAGAACGGATCCATCGAAGAAGCCTGCAGGGCACTGGGCGTGTTTCAGGAATTCATCGAGGACGCACGCCAGCTAGTCTCTACCTACGATAGCAAGATGCGCGATAGAGTTGAAAAGGTTTTCGAAAAGCAGGTTGCGGAGCGCGTCTCAAATGACCCGGACGCGACCCTCAAGATCGTCGAACAGTCTGTGCACGCCCATATCGACAAGGGGCGCCTTGCTTATGCAGTGGGTCGCACCGCCGAACTTGCCAAAAGACTTGATACACGCACTGGAGCGGTGGTCGAAGAGGTCCGCGCATTCTTAACGGAGCTGCTTGGTAACGGGGATCAAGATGAAGACGGGATGCGCAAGAACTGGCTCAGCTTGCAGTCTGAACTCGCCCGAGTCGTGAGCTTACGACCGGTACTTGATGAGGTCATCCGGGTAACAGCTCTTATAGAAGCGGCAGGTGCCAAGAGGTGGGCGGCTCGTCTGAGGGAGGAAGCATCCGATCCAGATTTCGACCGTGCCACGCCGGTATCATGGCGCGAAGCCTGGAATTGGCGCTGCGCGGCAAATTTCCTCGAGAAGATCGACGGCCATCAAAGGTTGCGAGAGCTGTTCGCGCAACGGAAGACTCTGACGACCGCGCTTGCGCGGACCTACCAGAACCTCGTCGCCGAAAAAACATGGCTTGGCGTCTTCCATAATTCGCCACCTGCAATCCGGCAGGCTTTACAGGCTTATCTCAATTCGATCCAAGCTATGGGCGCAGGCACGGGTGTTCGGGCAGTACGGCACCGGCGGAGCGCCCGGGAGGCGATGCTCAGTGCCTACCGGGCCGTGCCTTGCTGGGTCATGCCTGAATGGCGTATTTGCGAGACTATACCATCAGAACTTAGCTTGTTTGACCTCGTCGTGATTGATGAGGCTTCGCAATCGGATATCTGGGCGCTACCGGCGCTTCTACGCGGCAAGAAACTACTCGTAGTTGGAGATCATAAACAGGTCTCCCCCTCTGCGATTGGTGTACCCGAAGAGAAAATCAAGGAACTGCGCGACCGCTTCCTGATGAACCAGCCTTTCGGCTCCGAAATGACCCCGGATAAATCGATCTATGACCTAGCCCGAGTACTTTTTGCCGGCAGCTCCGTGATGTTGCGTGAACACTTCCGGTGCGTTCCCGCCATTATCGAATACTCAAACCGCGAGTTCTATGAAGGTGATATCAAGCCACTCCGACTGCCTCACGCAAGCGAGCGCCTCGATCCGCCTCTGGTCGATGTGTTTGTCAAGGGAGGCTACCGTGACGGCGACGTGAATGCCGCTGAAGCGAAGGCGATCGTAGACGAAATCGGAATCATCCTCACGAACCCTGATATGACAGGGCGCTCCATTGGCGTTGTGACGTTGCTTGGTACAAAACAGGCTGCCCATATACATGAGCTGGTAAGCCGGAAGATTTCCCCAGTGGACATTATCTCGCGGCGAATTTCCGTTGGGCCACCGTCCGTGTTCCAGGGCCGCGAGAGAGATATCATGCTCCTCTCGATGGTCCTCGGGCCCGGGGATCGAGGTGCAGCGAACCGTTCCGATATGCAGCAACGCTTCAACGTCGCGCTGTCTCGCGCCCGTGATCGTATGTACCTTTTCCGGTCGGTAGAACAAAATGCATTTGCGGAAGACACATTGAGCGGAGCCATTCTCCGGCATTTTAAACAGCCATTCCGCCAAGACGCTCAAAACGCAAAGGTCTTGCGCGAACGCTGTGAATCCGGGTTTGAGTTAGAGATGTTTGATGAACTTGTGAAGCGTGGCTTCCGCGTTGAACCACAAGTCCGCTGTGGGAGCTTTAAGATCGATTTCGTCGTTGAGGGCAGGGGAGGGCGTCGTCTTGCGATCGAATGCGATGGAGACCGCTTCCACGGTCCTGGGCACTGGTCGGACGACATGGCGCGACAGCGTGTACTCGAACGTGCAGGCTGGACCTTTTGGCGCTGCTTCGCATCCAGTTGGGCACGACGTAAGAGCGCCGTGCTGAGCGACCTTCTCCAGACCCTTACCGATAACGGCATCGAGCCGCTTGGGGCTGAATCTGTCGATACTAACGTCTGGGTTCACTACAAAGAGGTCGACCCGTTCTTAGTCGAAGAAGAGGTCGGCGAGATATTCTGACTCGACTTCCTGCGTCCTCGGATTGCTGAATCAGAAATATTCCAACGTGCGGCCCCAAGAGCGCCGATCAACCGCTCCCCGCGGCTAGCACCAAAGTACGCGCCGGTACGGGCCTGATGATAACGAATATGCCGCGACGTGGCCGTCGGCTTAATGAAGATCCATTCACGCGCATAGTCCTAGGCTGCGCGAAGTGAGGCGCATATCTCGAAGAACCATGCTGGCATCGGCTGCTCCAGATCCCAGTAGATGCTCATCGGTCGGCTCCCTGCATGGGAAACGTAACGCAACGTCCCGAGGAACAGGAACGAGTCGTTCTTCTTCGGCCGCACGAAGAGCAGAAACCTGGCGCCGTTCTCATGCTGCTGCGCATACCGGCGGCCGGTCGGGGAGTCCTCGCTCGTGGTGCTCTGGGATTGCCAATGAAAACGGGTTGGGCTCACCGCGAAGTCCTCATAGCGTGTCGAAGGGGAAAAGGCCTTATCAGACTTGTCCAGGGTCACAAACAAGACCTCTGTACGCAATGCCTCGTTCCAAAAGCGGCCAGCTTGCGTGGGAAATGTTCCTACCAAATGCGGTAGACCCAAGGCAACCAGAACCTCCTCCCGCTCGTAATGCCTATGGACGAAAAGTGGGCAGTCGCCCATAGCCGATCGTTCGTCAGTATGTAATTTCACGCCATCTACCAGTGCCTCGCAGAGTTCCTGGAACTCAGCCCTTGCTGACCCATTTTGCTGAAGCCTCATCAATCCCGTTTCCCAACCGGCACCTGGCTGCCGCGCCTCGCCCTGGAGAAGCCGAAAAGTAAGCATTTGGACCATTCGCCGTTCCAATTCTGCGAATGTCTCCAGGCTGAGAGCTTCCTTGTTAAGTTGGTACTGGTAAAACCGCAACCGGCTAATCGAATCGATGTGCAGCAGAAGCTGAAAGCGCTTCGTCAGGAGAATATCGCCTTCCGTTGGTGGCTCTAAGAGAAACTGCCCTTCATGGAGAAGCGAGTACCATCCGCCGATGGAAGACTTATAAACGTCAACCAGCTCATAACGCGTCTCGGCAAGGTACTCGACCAGGGTGGGACGCCGCCCAAGTTGGGCGGCAAGGAACCTCAGTTCGGCGACCATCCTGGCCCGACTCACCTGCAGCTGTGCTTTCAGATTTTCTAAGATGGCTTTCCGGGCCTCTTTGTCGAGTCGGAAGTAGCAGTTCCCAGGGAGCCGAGTGATACCCGTCTCGATTTGCCCGATCACCTGCTGCCGGGTTCCACCGAACAGGGCAAGGAACCTTTGATCAAACCGGAACTCTCGCCGTTGGTTCCCGATAAAATCCAGCACCAGGCAAGTGGTTTTACCGGTATCCAGTCGAAGCCCACGCCCCAACTGCTGCAGAAAAACAGTCGAACTTTCCGTGGGTCTGAGAAAAAGAACACAGTCCACCTCGGAGATATCCACCCCCTCGTTGAAGAGGTCGACGGTGAATAGAACGTTTGCCTCTCTGTTGCGTAACCGGCTAGTTGCCTGGGCCCTGTCGTTGGCGTGCGATTCACTCGTAATGGCTAGAGCGGGTATCCCTGCCTTATTAAAGAATTCAGCCATGAACCGCGCATGAGCGATGCTTACGCAGAACCCCAGCGCCCGCGCCAAGCGGCAGTCACCGTAGAACTCATGAAACTGGCCCAGGATTAGGTTCGCCCGGCGCGGATTGCCGAGGTACCGCTGCTCGAGTTCGCCGACTGCGTACGAACCGCGGCTCCAGGAAAGCTCGGACAGATCCGTGCCGTCATGGACACCGTAGTAGTCGAACGGAACCAGGTATTGGCGTTCGATCGCGTGCCAGAGGCGCATTTCGTCCGCGACGCGATTGTCAAACCACGGCAGGATGGTCTCACCGTCCATGCGCTCAGGCGTAGCGGTGAGCCCCAACAGAATCCGCGGCCGCAGAGTAGAAATGATGTCGCGATAACTATCCGCCGCCACATGGTGGGCCTCGTCAAGGACCACGTACTCCCAGTAGTCCGGGCCCTGCGACGCAAGCAGGCCACGACTGCGGAAGCTCTGGATCGTTGCGAAGAGGTGATCGTAACTGGCCGGCTCCTCTCCGCCGCCTAACAGATCTCCAAAGGACTCGTCACGCACAACATGGCGGAACCGGTCGCGCCCCTGGCGCAGCAACTCCTCTCGATGAGCCAAGAAGAGCAGCCGTGGCCGGGCCCCTGAGAATGGTTGGCGGGCGTAGTCGAAGGCGGCGACCAAAGTCTTACCAGTGCCGGTTGGCGCGACGACCAGATTTCGGAAGTAGCCCCTGTCGACCCGTTCTGTTTCCAGTTGATCCAGGGTAGCTTGCTGGTACGCGTGGGGCCGCAGATCGAAGAACACTGGCGGCCCAGAGTCTCGCTGCCCTGGCGGTCTCCGCGCATACTCCAGAGACTCTTTCACGCGACGGCAAAAGTCTTCGTCCTCGGGCCGGAACTGCTCAAATTCTTCGTCGCACCAAAGGGAGTCAAACGCACCGCGGAACCGTTCGACAATGTGGGGTGCTTCCACCTCGCTCAGTTTGACAGTCCATTCGATACCGTCTTCGAGAGCGGGCCCGGATAAGTTAGCGGAGCCCACATACACACTGCTGAAGCCGTTGTCCCGCTGAAAGAGCCAAGCCTTGGCATGCAAGCGTCGGCGGCGCCCATCGAGTGAGATTCGCAGTTCGACGTTGGGTAGCCGCGAGATTTCCTGAATGGCTCGGAAATCTGTGGCTCCGATATAGGTTGTCGTAAGCAGTCGGATTGGAACGTTACGATCGGCGAGCGTATGGAAGGCGCTTTTGAGACGCTGCCAGCCGCGCCATTGAACGAAGCTGACCAACATGAATACCCGGTCCGAAGTCGCCATTTCCTGCCCGAGTTCGAAACCGAGACGTGGTTCATCCAGCGAGTTCATCATCAGGCTTGTAACGCTGAGTGGAGTGGATGGCCGGCCCGGGGCGGCAGCGCCACGGTAGATTGCGCGGAGAACTTGACCAGCCTGATCAACGGGATCCGCTTCGGCCGAATCCGCCTGTGTGCGTATAGAGTCTAGAAGAGCGTTCGCGAGCTCGCTCTGCCGGTGCTTACGATCCTCCGCGGGCAGCCCGCGAAGCGCGGTCTTGATCTGCCGGATGAGGTGGCGCGCGAGGTAGTCTGGGTAGTCGTTCTCTTCAAGCTCTTCAACTGATGATTTCAGGCCGCGTGTAGCCTGCAGATCGAGGAACTCGCGGATGTGCCGAGTGACCAGCTGATCGTAAATGCCCTCTTTGAACTCGCTCATTCGGGAAGGGAACTCCAAAGTGGAATCATCTCATAGACCCCGACCACTTATGGCTTCACCGAGCGACGCGGCACGTTCGAAGTAGGGGCTCGCCCCGCGCCCCTGATCGATGCCTTGAGGTCAGCGCAAGAAGAGCCTCAAACCCAGTCACAAATCCGACAATTTACAAAATAGATTGACAAGGCTTATCTCACTCAGCGAACCAGCCGCCGCGCTCGCGATCCTGGGATCCGCGACGACAACCGCCAGGCATTGAGCCCGAGAAATGGCGACGTTTATGCGATTCCGGTCAAGGATGAAGGAAAGGCCACGAGATCCATACTCACCGTAGCTGGAGCAAAGGGAAAGAATGCAGACAGGCGCTTCCTGGCCTTGGAACCGATTGACGCTCCCTATCCGGGCCCCGGCGGGGAAAACAGACTGCAGAGCCCGGACTTGGGCATTGTACGGAGCAATGAACAAGAAATCTTCAAGGGAAAGGCTCTTCGTGGTACCGTTTGAGGCTGTATACGAGCGGCCTACCAGATCGTTGTAGACCCACTGCACCCTTTCCACCTCCTCATCGCTCTGTTGGCTATTTCCATCATGCTCGACGCCGATAAAGACAATTCCATGTTCAGCGGTGATGCAACCAGCTAAGCCAGATGAGCCCAACACCCTTTGCCGTGCGCAGTCGGCATGAGAGAGCAACCGGCCATCATAAATACTCTCGGAGATAAAACGGCAAACCGAGGGATGCATGCGACGGGATTCACCAAGGAATAGTCCGGAGTGGGTGGGTACCACCGCATGGAAGGCAGGTGCGTCCATCCGGCTCGTCTCCAGGTCTTTGAGCGCATACTGTAGCCCAGATAGACCCGAATCCCCAGGATGAGCACCTTGGATCGGCTGTTCGAGCTGCATCTGATCGCCTAGCAAGACAAGATTCCGCGTACAGCGAGTCATGGCGACCGTGTTGGCCAGCGATACCTGGCCCGCTTCATCGACAAACAGGAAATCAAGTGCATCCTCCCATTCTGGTCGACAGAATAGCCACGCTGTTCCACCCACCACGCCCGTAGAGTAGGCGTCCTTCGCGTTCGCTGCCTTCTCCACGTGCCGAAACGCAGGATTGTTATCGAACAATGCCCCATCCCCAACGCCAGCGACCTTAATCCCGGTGAGACTCGCTCCAACTTCCCTGAATGCCTTGCCGCAGGCCTCGAGCAGGTGCGTAACGGCTTTATGGCTGTTGGATACGACTCCGACTTTCTTGCCGGCTGCTAGGAGTGCCCGGATCATTTGTGCCGCCGTGTAAGTCTTGCCAGTGCCCGGAGGGCCTTGGATGACAAGGCATCCGCCAGACATCGACGCGCTGATGCGAACCGCCGCCTCGACCACGCTCTCGTCTGGAGTCTCTAGAGCGAGTACCGGCGCAACCCGGGTCAAAAGCGCCGTTGCAGGAGGGTTTAGATTGCCACGCAGCTGCTTCTCAGCACCGCGGCCAAAGCTTCCGGAATCGGTTCCTTGGATACAAACTCGTCAGGAAGAATGGAGCCGGAAGTAGGGAATACACCGCCGCACTTCGCAACCAAGGACTTTCTGCTCATTTTGAGCTGCAGTTGCCCGCCGTCATGATTGATGGCGACCAGGGTAAATTTCGTCTTCAAAGCCCCACAGAACATCACCTTCGATTCTTCGTCTGCACGTAGCTTGCACTCCTGTGATGGGTCAAATTGGTAAGTCTGGATCAGCGATTGCTTCCGTATCCGTGGGGAACCAACGGCGGTGATGCCCTCAACGCAGCTTGGGTCATCTCGTAATTCCTCAACCGGGGCCTGCTCGCGATCGAACATTTTCCACCACAGCGGCTTGTCTTCCCGGCGATGGAACTCGATCAGGTCGCCAAGAACCTGAGAAACTGCGTCCTCATGCGCATGTAATCTTGCGGCAAGCTCCAACCGGGCAATCACCTCAGGGTTTAGCACCTTCGGTTCCACCGCGGAGGCAGATGCGGTGATCGAAAGAGCACTCTGGATTCCATTTGCGGCAGCAACTGACCTTAACCATCTCGCCAGCTCAGCCGTGGAAATGCAGTCATCCTGGTTGTAATCCCGGATCTCTCGAAGAATGTTGCTTTCTCGCCAATCGCGCGACTGCCCGCTCACCATCCACTGGGCATATTGAACAATCGAATCGGCCGCGGTTGCCACTTCCGTCGAGCGCCCTCCCCGATAGAGCCGCTCAACCTTCTTGATGGAGTAGCTATCCTCCCCGATGCGCAGCCCGTGACAGACGATCTGGTACAGATCAACAAACACACGGTTCCGAAGGAGCTCGTCGACTTCCTCCTGCCGGGTGTCATGCTGCGTGCTCAGTCTTCTTAGAGCGCTGACTTCATACGAAGCATAGTGATAGATATGCATACCTTGATTTTGGAGCCATCGCTGAAATACCCAATCGACAAAGCTCTCGAATGCAACCTTCTCCTCGCTTCGGTCGTGTGCCCACCAATCGTGAAATGCGAGCAATTCCCCATCCTGCGGAAAGGAGCATGCTCCGAAAAGATATTCCAACCCTCCGGGAACCAGGGGATAGCCTTCCATATCGAAAAAGACATCGGCCCGATCTTCGGGCGGCAGAGCGGCGAGCCCGCGGACTCCGTGGTCCCCATCATTGGGCAGAACTTCATACCTTGCTAAAGCCTCAGGGTTCGTGAGCCGGTCTGCGCGTGTCAGGCTCTGCAAACGAGCCTGCGCGGCCAGCGTCTCTAACGTGCTTGCGGCCAGCTTGTGCACCGATCTACCGGAGGATGCGGCCAGCTCCCAAACGGTGGCTATGCCTGCCGCCTTCAGCTTCTTGATCTGTCCAACCGTGATATGAGCGACTCTTACCAGGTGATCCTTGCTATCGAAGAACCCGTCGGCATGGGATGTCCACTGGCCGTGATCTGCCCTGGGAAGCGGTTCGGGGCGATCTTCCAGTCTTCCAGTGAAGCGATCCTGCAATGCAAGAAAACCTCTCCTCACGCGGCGGTAATAGTAAATAAAGTCTTCGACGTTGAGCGCAACCCGATCTCCGGTTCCAAGAATGATGCCGAATTTCGTCGGCAACGGCTCTCCGGTCGACGCTGCGAACATCTCCGAATAGCAGCAGAGTTGAATCGCAAAGTAAGGTTTTGGAGATCGGGCGAGCTTCGCGTCCCAAACCTGGTATCTGCCAACATCATCCAAGATCAGAAAGTCTGCGAAACCCGCAAATCTGTCATCTTTCAGCGCTGCTTGATAGATGACGGGAGCCTTCGCATGGACCGCCGAAAGACTTCTGCGCTCGGCCTCTTCGAAACCAACTCCTCCGATTTCCACCAGGCCAGGGGTTGAGGCTCGAAACCCAACGAGCGTGTCCTGCTCGTGCTGGTTGCCGGTCTGCGCGATCAGTCGCTGGTCCTCTGTCGGCTGATCGGGGACGACCTCAGACGGGTTTTCGAAGTGATAACGATCCATCCAGGAAGAGAATGGCGAGGCGAGATAGCGAATGAGATCGGTGGGCGAGTAGACCAGCTGGCTTGCCGCGTATTTCATGGACTACCTGGCTGCCTCATAATCGCTCGGTTCTTTCACCTTCGGGGAGACTCAGCGAGATGGCATCTATAGGACGTAGCAGCGCATACCGTCGGACGCAAGGTATCGAAGATTCAGCGGAGGTTGGCAAAGCATTGGTGGCTCGTGGAGAGAACTGCAGGTCCCTCGGCCTCGCTCCCGCGGCAGCCTCCAAGGCAAGGCGGGACAGGCAGAACAGGGTGCGAGGCCGTGTCGCCTTGGGCTAAACATCGGGGAGAGACGTACGACGCAAAATCACTTCGCCGCCCTTCTTGAGAGAAACCTCAAGCACCTGGTTGGTCAAATCACCTTTTTCATCGAGATCGTCGAGGATCAGATCAAAGAGGCCGTGCTGCATGTCAAGATTCATCCCCGAAGGAGCGTTGATGCAGACCAGCCCCGCGTGAAGCTGTACGTCCGCATACTCGCCCGTCGACCCGGGTTGAATGTCCGGCCCGCGGAAGTCGATACTGTTGTTGGTGACGAATGTCCAGTCGCCCTCGATGATGATTTTCTTGAGCTCCCAATCCTTTGCTCCCGCCAATCCTAGGTGGTTGACATGTGTGCTCTCATAGCCGCGCTTATGCGCCTGGGAAGGAAGCGTCGGACTCAGGTTTTCATCGATAAGGATCCTCGGCAATCTCTTACCCCCCAAAGAGGGATCTCAAAGTCGCTTCTTCGAGATGGAAGCCTTCAGTCTCTTAGGGAAGATCCTACGCTTCGGCCGGCCTCTTCGAGGGTTGGCCTTGGCGTAAATCGACGCCAGTGAAAGCTGAAACCCCTTGAGGCGGGGATAAATTTTCAAAATCTCGTCCGTTGCCGTCCCCGAGTCAACCAGGCTCGCCACGTCGTGAACAGGGATGCGCGTTCCCTTAATGACAGGGGTGCCTCTAAGGATTTCGGGATCTTCGACGACCATTTCTTGCGCATCTTTGATCTGGTGCAGACGCCGATCAACATCCTCCCAAATGTGAGAGAGATGAACCCGAACAGCGCGTGATTCCTCCACCCTGCAGTCCTTGAGTTCAAGCCAGGAGTGATTGTGAACGAGTCCGTGGCGAATCGCCTTTGCCCGTGCGGCCGCAGTCAGCCATTCCGCCGTCTCGAAATAGAACGCAATCCAGAGACAGGCGTCTTTGCGCAGGGTTCTGCTTTTGGACGTGCTGTAAAGCCTCTTCGGAAGGATCTTTCGGTCAATCACCCGATTGATCTTCGCTACCGTGACACCGGCAGCAATTGCGGCCTCGTTCGTTGTCAAGTTCTCCAACAGAGCTACGATAGGCGCCTCCAGCTTCTCGTTAAAATCATCTCACCGGTGAGAACAATTATAGCGCCTGCAACGAAAATGGGCCTTTCAACCTACCCGCGTCTGGAATCGGCCGGGATTTTGGTCATGGGCGCCTTGTTTGGTCGGGAGCGCTAGGCTGCTTACAAAGTATGATAAAGTATGCACAAAAGAGTGGGATGAGGGACTTCCAATGGCCGATATTGAGCGCTTGACGATTACGCTTCCCGCCGATATGGCGAGGCTGGTAAAGGGGGCCGTCGACGAAGGAGACTATGCTTCTTCCAGCGAGGTAATCCGCGAGGCGCTGCGCGACTGGAAGATGAAGCGTCAGTTGCGCTTAGGCCAGCTCGCGGAGCTGAAGGTCGACATCGACCGTGGCCTCGCGGATGTGGCCGAGGGTCGGCTCGCAAAGTTTGACGCCAGGCGCATCATCGCGCGCGGGAGGAAACTATTAGCAGACGGGTCAACCTCCGCCTCACCGAGACGGCAGAAATAGACTTGGCTGAGATTTGGAGTTACCTCGTTAAAGAAACCTCCGAATCCTTTGCCACCGAATTTCTCACCCGCCTCGGAGACCACTTCCATCAGGTTTTGCAGTTCCCATTCTCCGGCGTTCCCCGTGCCCTCTCTCTCAGGATTTGCGCGTGGTCTTCTATGAGCAGCATCGGCCTTTTGTGCCTGCAGCTCTTCAAGTCGGCGGCGGTCCTCTGCGACCTTCGCTCTCGCGCCTGCAGCCAGCCGTTGCATTATTTCGAACCAATCGACGTCCATGGCGATAGTTTACTACCTCTGCTCCAGCCTTCTGCAGGAAGGTCCGTCTCGCATAGGCGGGCGTCGACTCGGCGTGGCGAATGAACAACAGTCCTGCGGACCACTCCATAAGTTCGCCCCCTTTTGGATTATCCCGCTTCAGTTACCCAGCAAGTGATCGGTGTTACAGTGGCCCTGCCCCCTGTGGGGCTGCCAGCACAAGCCATCCCAACCACCCCTACCCATCTAACTAGTTCCACCCCCCTTTATCCTCATCTTTCTTTCTAACTGCTCTGGACGTCCAAAAGGATCCATAATACCGTCCAACTAAGAGCATTTTTGCTAATGGTGTAGACCGGGAAACTGAACCTGACGCGGCCATTCCGCCAAAGAATGGCCGCACATAGCTGATCCCACCGGACCACAGTATTAGCAGAAATGCGTTAAGAGCCTCCAACTTACTCGAGCCTCTCCTTCCCCCAATTGGAACTCAACGACCCGCAACATGCGGAACGGAGAAGTGCGCTCAAAAATGAAAAACCACCCATCCATCGAGTCGGCACACCCCTCCATCGCAAACGGACCCTATCCACTGACGGAGGCCCTGCATGACCATCTTTAGACCGACCGGCCTATTCAACCCACATACCCCGATCCCGCGCCCGCCCGCTGCCGCGCAGCCATCCATGCAACGGCAGACGCCAACCCTGGCCCCAACCCACAGCAGCCCGAGCCCTCACCGGCCATCCCTCCGCCCGCACCAGCCGAGCCCGGCGCTGCCACCGATCGCCACGCCGACCTCGTCTGCCTTGCAGACATTCCACCCCGCCCCATCGATTGGCTGTGGCCAGACAGGCTGGCCTGTGGAACCCTGGCCATGCTCTCCGGCGATCCCGGCTCAGGAAAAACCTGGGTCGCCCTGGCCATAGCAGCCGCGCTCAGTCGTGGTCGAGTCCCCTCCACCAACCACACCCTCCAACCCTGCACCGTCCTCTACGCCTCCGCCGCCAATGGAGCCGCCGACCTCATCCGCCCCCGCTTTGCCCAGCTCGACGGCGATCCCGCGCGCCTCATCTTATTGCGCGGAGTCCTCACCGCCTCCGCCCAACCCGCCTCTCTGAGCCTCCGCGACACACCCATGCTCGAAGACGCTCTCCAGAGAACCCAGGCCCGCCTGCTCATCATCGACCCCTTGCACAGCTACCTGTGGGCACTCGATCGCCACCGTGCCAACGATTCCGCCCGCGCCTTCGACAGCCTCGCCCGTCTGGCGGAAAAGCATCGCTGCTGTATCCTCCTCGTCCGCCATCTCCGCAAGCGCGGCCGCGGACTTACCTCGATCGAGCTCTCCGCCGCTGTCCGCACGGAATTCATCGCCGGCAGCAGTCCCGATGCGCCCACCCGGCCTGCGCTGGTGCAGGTGAAATCCAACCTAGGCTGCCTCGCGGGTTCGCTGGGCTACCTCATCGACAACACCGGCGCCTTCTCCTGGACCGGACCCAGTCCGCTCACCCCGGAAGAAGTCATGATGGACCGCCCCATCGAAGCCGGTCTCCCCAAACGCAAGCGCGCCGCCGAATGGCTGCGCCAATATCTGCACGAGGGTGAGCGATCGCGATACGACGTCGAATTTGCCGCCCAACAGGACGGTCTCTGCCTCGCAACCTTGCGCCGCGCCAAGTACGATCTGGGCGTCGTGAGCTCCAAGGAAACCTTCACCGGCGCCTGGTTTTGGGCCTTGCCGGGAAACGAATCAGCGTACGGACGCAGTGGTCCCCTAAGTGGCTTATGGGGGCGGGAAAAAATAAATTTGAGCCCCTTCGTGAAAACAAAGGACTTAGCCGCCGCCCACCACTGAAACAATGACTGAAACGACAATGGAAACAATGACGGGAACATAGCATTCCTGAAACGCAACACCAACCCAGGGCCGGACCTCCCTGGCACGCCCCAAGGGGCGGACAGACGGATCTTTCTCAACCCGTGCACCACTCCACCCCTCGTGCACCGAGGCTGGCAAAGGGGGATGAATCTCATCCCCCACCGGCATGGCCTCGATCGCGCGTGTACACGACTCGAGAGGGTGAGCACTTTACCCGGTCGGCTGCCGGCATACCCACCGCCGTGACCTAAATGGCCTGGCTCTAGGCGATGCGCATTATGGAGTGTCGGAGGGCGGCAACCGGCGAAGGCTCGGGGGAAGCAACCTTTGGTAGTGTCCTGTTTTGGCCTCATGCTGAAACTTTCGCATGGTCAGCTCGGCCATGTGTGATGGACGCATATACGCATAAGCGTTCACATAAGGTTCAAATGCCTTAAATGCTGGAAGCACTTCGTGGGCGCGCGCCAGGTCAGCCTCCGTGCCCCCTGCGACCAGCTGCCCGATTGCGCGACAACCTTCCCGGGTTTCCTCGCTCGCGTTTGCCCAAAAGTCGAGGCATGCCCGCTCGTATTCCACAAGGATTGCTGCGCATTCTTCACAGGGAGTGTCGGTCGGCATCGCACAAACATCATAAATAAATGCACCCGCCACTTCCTAGTAGGGCTAAGAGCGTCTTAAATATCGCCGCGCTCTAAAGCTTCAAAAAACGGGAGGAGCAGAGGAAGGTAGGTGGGATGTTTTTCGATAAAGTCAGCCATGAGAGGAGCCGTATCCAGGCCGACGACAGTTCCGTATAAGGCCCTCAGCCATTCCATGAGGAGCGTTCATGACGGACATATTCCTGGGCGTCCATCTGTTGCCAGATCTCCTGACCGAGACCGCACAGTGCAAGCACACTCGTATGCTCTTTGGAAACTGTGCCATTCACGGCAGCTGCCGTCAATTCCTGAATCAGACGTAACTGTTCCTCACGGCTCAGGGATACCGCCATCTGGAGAGCGCTTTCGTAAGAAGCGGTAGCCATGAAATGTCTCCTAGCTTCTATGATAGCCGCCCACACATCCAATGCAAGAGGTAAAACGACAACAAGATGGGGCAGGCGGGGTGACAACACCGTCTAGACGATGTGAAGTGTGCAGCTTCGCGCCAAAGCAAGAAGACAAGCGCACCAAGCCAAGGAAGGGAAGGGAACCACACGTGCCGGAGGGAAATGAGATACACCGCTGGGCCAAACTGCATACCGCGACCTTTGTCGGCAAGACCATCTGCGTGGAATCGCCCAACGGCCGCTTCCCCGGCGCTGCCTTACTGACCGGCCGCAAGCTCAAAGCCGTAATCGCCCACGGCAAGCACCTGGCCTACGACTTTGGCCGTGATCTTAAGCTGCACATCCACCTTGGCCGCTTCGGCGACTTCACCGAAGGCAAGATGCCCTTTCCCGAAGTGAAAGGCATCCTGCGCATGCGCTGGTCCACCGCGACCGATTGGCTGGAGTTGCGCGGCGCCACCGACGTTTCCGTCTATTCCGATGCCCAGTGGCAAGCGGTCCGAGCCCGCCTGGGTGCCGATCCCCTCGCGCCCCACGCCGACCCCGGCCCGGGCATCGCCTACATACGCAAGGCCAACACCCCCATCGCCGCTCTCCTGATGGACCAAACCGTCTTCGCCGGCATCGGTAACATCTATCGTGCCGAATTGCTCTACCGCGCCCGCCAGAACCCATTCGCACGGGGCAAGGATGTTCCCGAAAAAACCCTGAACGCCCTCTGGCGACGATGCCGTGAAGCTGATGCCCGACGGCATGGTGGACCGGCGCATCGTAACCACCCGCGCCAAAGACCGGCCCCACCCAAAAGGCAAAGCACACCGCGACGAGGTCCACTACGTTTACCACCGGCACGGCCAACCCTGCTTTGTCTGCGGCACCATCATCCAACGGATAGACCTGGCTGGCCGCACTCTCTACTGGTGCCCGACCTGCCAACCGGGCGAAGCCCCCGCCCCACGCAAAGGGAAGGCGGCTTTACGCATCCGCCAAAACCTACGGCCCGTGAGGAAAGGCACCAGAAGGCCGCCACAACAGAATCGTTGCGACGGTGCCGCTTGATCGCGCCTTCGCCCTGTTGAAGTCCGCTCGTGTCAGCACAGCAGGCGCAATCCGCGCGCGATACCACAGCACTCCACGTAGAGTTCTCCTCAAAGCTTCCTCCGTTGACCTTTCACAGGATGCTCGCGCTACTGCGAGTGAAGGAGAAAGTAATCGCGATAGTTTCCATGCGCCAGAGTACCAACGGGGCAGAACAGAGGAAAAGTAGCGAAACCATGCCCGATTGCACCCGCTGCAGTGCGTTTAGGCCACTCACTGCATTACCTCCGGCATGGCCGTGAAGGCCGAGGAACTCTGCAATGTCGATCCACGATGCTGATGAGTGCGCGGGGTTTGGCACGAGTCGGCACTGCTCGAAGAGCTTTCCTGGCTGCCGCGAGACGTGGACCCTGAGCGTTCCAGCTTTGTTGGCCACGACTTCAGTCGGGCTGCGGAAAAACTCTTGTTCTTGAAGGGTACGGGCTTCAGTCCGTACGTAAGTGGTTGTAAATAGTTCGGCTTTAGCCGCTGAGGAGACACCTTTCATCGTCCTCCCGACTTCTTCCACCCTGTTCAGTCGGGCCGCAAAGGATGGAAAGAGAATAGGGCTTCAGCCCCGCCAGGCACCCAATGGCTATTAGCCTTCGCAATCCGAGATGTTAGTATTCCCTCACCACAAAAACCAAGAGCACACCGGGCCCGATTAGGAGTTCGTGATGACGACTACGCCCGCGGCCCTCCCGCGCCACCATGCAAGGCCGGTGACTTTCCTGCGCCAGTACTTCTACTTCTGCATGTCGCTGCTGATTGCCGTCGTAGCGGTCTACGGCTTCAGCCATACCATCGGGAAAAACCTGCTGCACGCCTCGCCCATTCCACCCTTCATCCTCACCATCCACGCCTTCGTCTTTCCCGGGTGGCTACTTTTCTTCATCCTCCAGTCCGCGCTGGTGCGTTCGCGCAATGTGCGCCTGCATCGCACCCTCGGCTGGTTCGGCATTGCGCTCGCGGCCGGCGTCCTAATCATCGGCTACCTGACCGCTACCGGCATGGACCGGTTCTTCTTGCAGCGCGTCCACGATGCCGAAATACCATCCTTCCTCATCATCCAGTTGATGGACCTGGTCTCCTTCGCCATTCCGTTTGCGCTCGCCATCTGCTGGCGGCGGCGACCCGAGTTCCATCGCCGGCTTATGCTGATTGCCTCCTGCGGTCTGACGGACGCAGCCTGGGCCCGCTTTCCCCTGATACCGCTTGCCTACTCGCCCGCCGGCGTTGACCTACTGGTGCTTCTCGGCATCGTGCGCGACCTCATCGTCGATCGCCGGGTCCACAAGGTCTATCTCTACGCCTTTCCCCTGCTCATCGTGCTCCAGATCTTCTGCCTGCAAACCTACCTTCACGCCTCGCCCTGGTGGGTACGCATCGGCACCGCCCTCCTGCGCTAGGCAGGAGGAGGTGGCTGTATCGACAACGCGCCGCGCAATCGCTACCTTGGTAGACAATTCACATCGTGAGGAACGCCATGGCGCCCACCACCGAAGCTCCCGTTGCCAACCCAACCTGCCGGCTTGTCCGTGCGGGCGAAGCTTTTCAAGGCAAACAAGGCCTTATGTATGCCCCTGCCATCTCCGCGGAAACGGTGGGTGCCCAGGCGATCCACATGCAGATGCTCACCATCCCGCCGGGCGGCCGCGCCAAGGCGCACAAACACGCATCGCATGAGAGCGCGATCTACCTGCTGAGCGGCGTTGGCGCCATGTGGTACGGCGATCAGCTCGAGCACCACGTGGTGCTGAGCCCCGCGGATTTTCTCTACATACCGGCCGACATGCCCCACCTGCCCTACAACCCGAGCACGACGGAAGCCGCCGTCGCCGTCATCGCCCGCACCGACCCGAATGAACAGGAAAGCGTGGTCCTGCTGCCCCACCTCGACGAGCTTCATCCCTAGAAAGCCTTGCCTGATTCCACGTCAGCCTAGTCCTTTGACGGAATAGTCTTGATATGGAATACTTCTCCCATGGCCACCGAGGTCATCGTCACCGCGGCTTTTGAAGCATGGTGGGATGGTCTAGGTATCGAGGAACAGAAGAGCGTGGCTGTCGTAGTCGCCATGCTCGAAGAGAGAGGCCCAACGCTTCCATTCCCCTACAGCTCCGGCATCACGGGTTCCACAAAACTGCGCGAACTGCGCGTTCAACATGCCGGCAAACCGTACCGGATACTTTATGCCTTCGATCCCAATCGTAATGCAATTCTGCTGTTGGGCGGCAATAAAACGGGTACCGGCCGCTGGTACGAGACGCATGTCCCGAAAGCGGAGAAGCTGTTTGCAGCCTATCTAAAAGAAAGCGGCCAGGCGTAATAGGAGGAGAAAGCCACGATGGCTCGGAAATTCAGTGAGCTGACAAAAAAAATGAGCGCGAAGGACCGGGCTGAGATCAAAAGCCGAAGCAAAAAGCTCCTCGCCGAGCTGCCGCTCGAACAGCTGCGTTCTGCACGCAGCCTCACCCAGACCAATATGGCGCAAGTATTGGGCGTGAACCAGAGCGCCATTTCGAAGATCGAAAAGCGCACCGACATGTATCTGAGCACGCTGCGGAGCTACGTGGAGGCAATGGGAGGGAGCCTTGAAATTCAGGCGGTATTCCCCGAAGGTGCGGTCCGCGTTGATATTTTGAGCGGCAAATAAGGGCGGCGGCCGCCAGGGCACTAATGAGATGGTCGAGCCGGAAACAAGAACCGCAACATCGGGTCGACGCGTTGGGCCCAGGCGGATTCCGTGTGCTCCGCACCCTCGGCTTCGAAGTAGGCCAGATCGTCCCCGAGGTGCCAGCCTTTGCTGATCAGCGCATCGCGCAGCGCACGCGCATCGGGCACGGCCCGCGTTGATTCCTTCGTGCCGATGTCCAGCCAGATGCGTAGCGCGGGTTTTTCTTGGAGTGCCGCAACGGTCTTGAGGATCGCCCGATTGCGCCACCACACCGAAGGCGACACGACAGCCAGCCCGGAGAAGACCGTTGGATAGCGCAAGCCCAGGTAGAGGGAGACCAAGCCGCCCAGCGAGGAGCCTCCCAAAAGCTCCGCACCGGGCAGGGTGCGGTAGTGCGCGTCGATGAAGGGCTTCAGCTCTTCGACCAGCATGCGGCCATAGGCATCCGCTTGGCCGCCGCCCAGGCGCTTGTCTTCAACCGGTGTGTACTCATCCACCCGCTTAACTCCTGCGTTGTAGATGCCTACGATGATCAGCGGCTCGATGGCCCCGGTCTCGGCCAGAGCATCCGCGGTTTCCCCCATGCGCCAGTAGTTTCCCTTGATGAACGAGGTCTCGGGATCGAACAGGTTTTGCCCATCTTGCATGTACAAAACAGGGAACCGGCGTTCCCCTTCGGCCTCGTACATGGGCGGAAGATAGACCACGAGGTCGTGGTGGTCCTCGACCAGCCTGGAGACAAAGTCCTGGTGCTTGCGCAGCCGCGGGGGCGGAGCTTGGTCTTTGGCTATGGCTTCGCGCACCGTGGTCCTTTAGCATAGCAAAACCGAATCCCGAGGAGTGACGCTTGCAGCGCGAATATTATCGCTGGTGGTCAAAAGATTTGAGCCGCGACATGGAACTGCTGTGCTTTGGCTACGGAGGCACCAGGGTGCTGGTCTTTCCAACCTCCAACGGCCGATTCTTTGAGTACGAGAACAGCGGCATGGTGGGGACCCTGGCCGACCGCATCGACAGCGGGCAATTGCAGCTGTATTGCGTCGACAGCGTGGACGGGGAGAGCTGGTACAACAAGCATGCCCACCCCTATTGGCGCGTGCAACGGCACATGCAGTATGAGCGCTACATTGTGAACGATGTACTGGCCCTGATGGGGGAGAAGAACCAGACGCCGCGGCTGATCGCCACCGGCTGCAGCTTCGGCGCCTATCACGCGGCGAACTTCGGATTCCGCCATCCGGATAAGGTCACCGGCATCGTTACCATGGGCGGCGCCTTTGACATGAAAGACTTCGTCGACGGCTGGTACGGCGAAGACCTCTACTTCAACAATCCTCCCGACTACCTTGCCAACTGCACCGATCCCTGGAAGTACAACCATATCCGCACCGTGCTCGCCACCGGTGAGTGGGACTTTTGTTGGGAGAAGAACGAGCGCTTTGCTGCTGTGCTGCGCAACAAGGGCATACGGCACGAGCTCTATGTTTGGGGCGATCACAGCTTCCACGACTGGCCCTTTTGGCAGCCCATGGTGAGGATGTACCTGGAGTAAAAGCGAGCTACTTGTCGCGAGTTCTAAGGCGGGTCGAGCAAGTCTTCGAGAATGGATTGGCCAGGTAGGTCCCGAAGATTCCGGAAACAATCACTGTTCCGTCTTCCGCATTGAAATGCGCGGAGCGGAATTCTCCCTCGGGAATCTCATTGAGCCTTCGCCAGGTTTGCCCACGATCACTGCTGGTGTAGACACCGGTAAGAGACGTGACCACCTGATGAGTTGGTCTTGCCGGGTCGACCCATACACCGAAGGCCCGAATGTTGGGGCCGGCCTCATCTTCGTCTCGATGCAAAAGAAAGCTTGCATGGATCACGCGCTCCACCGCGTCTGCGCTCACGGGGTTGTAAACGCCCCAACAGGCCGCCAGATGCGGGCCGCCCACGGTGCTGATTCCCTGGATTGCTGAGTCCGGACCCACTCCATCGATTTGCGTCCATTGCCGCGCGCGGGTTTTCAAACGGTAGGCCTGATCGCCAGTCCCCACATACAACGAGCCTGCGCCGAATTCCATGGAGAGAATATCCATGTCAGTTGGCAACTGCGGCAGAGGCTTATCCTCGATCCATGAGCCATCTCTGCCTTTGCGGTAGGTAAAGATCTGGGGTTGGAGGTCGAAGTAGCCATAGCCGACGATCATATGTCTGCCATCGGCGGTGATCTTTATCACACCTGCGGTTACGGGCTCACCCTTCTTCTTGGGAATGGTCACCTCCGGGTCGGTATCAGGGACGCGGGGCCCCTTGATCGGTCGCACGACAGGCTCCGCTGTGCCCGGCTGAGCCAAAACCTGAAAGGCCCCGAGTTGCGTTGTGATCACAAACTCGCGTCCACCGGGAGCCACGCCTAAACCATTCCGCTCGCCCTCGCCAATGTCCGCATCAAAGTATTTGGAATCGATACGCGCCACCAGGGTCCAGGTCTTTCCGCTATCAGTTGATTTCGATATGTACATGGCCCGATCCTGGGCGGCCACCTTGCCGCTCAGGTCCGCGGTAAGACCCCATACGACGTTGGCATCCCTGGCCCTGGGGTCGGGATCGTTGGACATGGCTTCAAGGAAGTCACTAGCAAACTCGTGGCTTCCAGGAAGGTTGGTGACTCGGTGGACGCGGCAACTGTCCGGCGCGGTTTGAGGCAGAGGAGTCTGTCCCCACGCCATCAGGGGAGCGGCCAACAGTATCCATCCTAACTTCAGTTCCCAACAGGCCCGCACTTGTTACCCCAAGAAGCAGTCAAACACACCCTTTCTGACGATCATAGGTCGGTTTAGTCCAACTTCAAAAAGGAAATGTGGCTGGAGCAGGATATGCTTTAGAATTAGGCTGTTCGACCCATCCACATCGCAATGTTTTCGGGCCTGCTCTGTCTCGTAAGCGCACTCGGTTTCGTGTCGTTCTTAAGGGAGCCGCCGTGAAGAAAATTGGAATCATCTTCGGGATGGAGTCGACCTTTCCACCCGCGTTGGTCGACAAGATCAACTCCTTCAATGACCCGGAGGTGCAGGCCGAATTGGCCAGCATTGGCGAAGTGCGGATGGCGGAGCCCTCTCCCTACGATGTGATCATCGATCGCATCTCCCACGACATCCCCTTCTATCGTGGATACCTCAAGAACGCGGCGCTTTCCGGATCGATCGTCATCAATAATCCCTTCTGGTGGAGTGCGGACGACAAGTTCTTTAACTTTGCCCTGGGCACCAAACTTGGCGTAGCCATCCCCAAAACCGTGCTGCTGCCTCACAAGCACCACCCACCGGGGACCACAGGGCGCTCCATGCGCAACCTGCAGTATCCTCTGCCGTGGGAGAGCATTTTTGACTACGTGGGCTTTCCCGCCTTCTTGAAGCCTTTTGACGGGGGCGGTTGGAAAGATGTCTACAAAGTCGATTCGCCCAACGAGTTCTTCGACGCCTACGAGCAGACGCGGGACCTCTGCATGACCCTGCAGACGGCGGTCAAGTTCAAGGAGTACTTTCGCTGTTACTGTGTCGGGCAGCAGAAGGTCCACATCATGCAGTACGACCCTGGCGCGCCTTTTCACGAACGCTATGTTAAGAATCCCGAGCCGGTGGACCCCAAACTGCTGACGCGGGTGGAGCTCGACTGCCTGAAGCTGTGCACCGCCTTGGGCTACGACTTGAACACCGTGGAATTTGCCTGCGAGGACGGTATCCCCTACGCCATCGACTTTATGAACCCGGCGCCCGATGCAGATATACACTCCGTGGGGCAGGCCAACTTCGACTGGATCGTGAACGAGGTAGCTGAGCTCGCCATGGCCCGGGCCAGGCAACATACAGGCAAAGTTACTGAATATCGCTGGAGTTCTTTCCTGGGCGGCCCTTCCGCCATCCCGGAAAGCATGGAGCAGGAGGTGGTGCGCCGATGAACCGTCCCAGTTTCAGCATAGGCATCGAAGAGGAGTATCAGACGATCGATCCGGTAACCCGCGATCTGCGCTCCCACATTCACTCGGAGATTCTGCCCAAAGCCAAGCTTGCGACCATGGACCGCGCCAAGCCTGAGCTGCACCAGGCAGTGGTGGAGGTGGGTACCAAGGTTTGCCGCGATATTCAGGAAGCCCGCGAAGATATTCTCGATTTGCGGCGGCAGATGATCACGCTGACCAGCGAGAGTGGAATGTGGCTGGCCGCTGCCAGCACGCATCCTTTTGCCGACTGGCGGGCGCAGGACATCTACCCCGATGACCGCTACAAACAAGTGGTAGAGGATTTGCAGCTGATCGCGCGGGCCAACCTGGTCTTCGGGTTACACATCCACGTGGGCATTGAGGACCGCAACACCGCGATCCACATCATGAACTCAATGCGTTACTTCCTACCCCACATCCTGGCGCTCTCGTCGAACTCGCCATTCTGGGAGGGGATGAACACCGGGTTCAAGTCCTATCGATCCAAAGTCTTTGAGCGCTTCCCGCGTACCAACATCCCGGATATCTATGCCAACTGGGCGGAGTACGAAACCTTTATCAACTTGCTGGTCAAGACCAATTGCGTCGATAACGGCAAGAAGGTCTGGTGGGATATTCGCCCTCATCCATTTTTCAATACGCTGGAAGTGCGCGTATGCGACATCCCTATGCGGCTCGATGAAACCATGGCCATCGCGGCGCTGATCCAGGCTACCGTGGGCATGCTCTATGACCTGCACGCCAAGAACAAGAGCTACCGCATCTATTCGCGCGCGCTGATTATGGAAAACAAGTTTCGTGCCGCCCGCTATGGCATCAATGGCAAGCTGATCGACTTCGGCAGGGAAGAAGAGGTGCCGATGCGCGACCTGATGCTCGAATACATCGACCTTATCTCCGATGCGGCCAAGGATCTTGGATGCGAGCGCGACATCGCGTACATCCACGAAATGCTCAGAATGGGTACGGGCGCAGACCGGCAACTCAAGGTGTATGAAGAGACCGGCGATTTGAAGAAGGTGGTCGACTACATCGTGGCGGAGACGCGTGTGGGCGTGATGCAGGAGACGGCGGCGTTGCACAGGTAGCATCAGAGCGCAAAGAGAGGGAGTTGCTTGGCCCAGCCCGTGTTGACCGATATTACCCGGATCGAATTTGACCCCCAGTTTTCGCCCGGCGCCTACAACGCTGTAAATACCTGCCTGCGCATTCAACCTGCAGAGAAGGTCACGCTGATTACCGACAATGCGTGCCGGGAAATTGCGGCCAGCATCGCGCAGGAGCTGGCCAAGGTTGGCTGCGCGTTCAAGGCCTTCCTGCTGGAAGATCTCGCTCCCCGTCCTCTGGCCTGCCTGCCTCACGAGATCGCGGAAGACATGGAGACCAGTGACGTGAGCATCTTCGCTGTGCGGGTACAGCCCAATGAACTGAAGTCGCGCATGGAGATGACTGCCATCGTCAATCGCCGGCGTATGCGCCATGCGCACATGGTGAACATCAACCGCCGGATCATGCTGGAAGGCATGCGCGCCGATTTCAACCATGTGGACGCCCTCAGCAGCAAGGTGCTGGCGATTGTCAGCCAGGCGAAGGAGATCACGGGCAAGACCGCCGCGGGCTGCCACTTCACGGGAGCGCTGAATCCGGAGTATCGCTGGATCAAGACCAGCGGCATTATCAGCCGCGACAAGTGGGGCAATCTACCCGGAGGCGAAATCTTTACCTCTCCGGGAGAGGTGAATGGTGTGTACGTGGTCGACGGAGTGGTTGGTGACTATCTCTGCGACAAATATGGCGATCTCGAGCACCAGCCGTTGACCATCCGCATGAAGGAGAATCGCATCACCGAGGTCTTTAGCGAGAACAAAGCGCTGGAGCAGGATTTCTGGTCCTACACCCACACTGACGAGAACAGTGACCGGGTGGGCGAGTTCGCCATCGGCACGAATATTGAATTGACCGACGTGATCGGGCAGATCCTGCAGGACGAGAAGTTCCCTGGCATCCACATTGCCTTTGGCAATCCCTACGGGGAACACACCGGGGCCAAGTGGTACTCGGGTACGCACATCGACGTGGTTGGGCGCCAGTTTGATATCTGGGTAGACGGGCGCCAGATTATGGAGAAGGGTCGCTTCCTGATCGAGGACTGACAATGATCCCCGCTTTGCGCGAGGCTTTCAATCGTAGTTTCCTCCCGGAGACCTACCAGCAGTTGCTCCAGAAACTAGAGGCGAGCGCGGGCACGCCGATTGCCTTTCGGGTTTCCGAGACACCCTGCTTTCTACCTAAGGCTTTGCTTGATCAGATGGCGGAGTATGGCCGTGACCTGGTTCTGCAGCTGGTGAACAATCCGGAGTATCTGCGCGCGTCGGACGTTACGGTCCCCAAGCAATACAACGTGGCCAACCAGTCGCCGCGCCCCATGTTCCTGCAAGTGGACTTCGGCCTGGTGCGCAATGCTCAGGGAGAGCTCGAGCCCAAACTGGTGGAGCTGCAGGCGTTTCCTTCGCTTTACGCATATCAGCCGGTACTGGCTCAGCAGTACATCGAGTCGTATGCGCTGCCCGCTGAACTGGGAATCTACCTCGGAGGCCTCGATCACGATACGTATCAGCAACAGATGCGTGAGCTGATCGTTGCCGGCCACGATCCCGAAAATGTCATCCTGTTGGAGATCCATCCGGAGAAGCAGAAGACGCTCTGCGATTTTCTCATCACGCGGAAAGAGCTTGGCATTGCGATCGTGGATATTCTTGATCTGAAGAAACGCGGTGAGCGCCTCTTTTATGAGAAGGGGGGCCGTGAGATTCCCGTACATCGCATCTACAACCGCTGCATTGTGGATGAGCTGGAGCGCAAAGGCATTGAGCTGCCTTTCGATCTGACGCAGCCGCTCGATCTGGAGTGGGCAGGGCATCCCAACTGGTATTACCGCATCAGCAAATTCTCCATCCCGTATTTGAAGCATGACTGTGTGCCCAAGACCTGGCTGCTTGACCGCGATAGCATCGTGCCGCCGGACAACGAGAATTACGTATTGAAACCGCTCTACTCCTTTGCCGGCCTTGGTATCAGGTTCAATCCCACCCAGGCAGATGTGGATGCCATACCCGCAGAGCAGCGTCATCAGTACATGCTCCAGGAGCGTATGCGCTTCGAGCCGGTGATTGACACTCCACACGGTTTGACCCAGGCGGAGATCCGTATCATGTATGTATGGCCTGAAGGGAAAGAGCTAAGGGCTGTGTTGCCCCTGCTGCGTATGGGGCGAGGCATCATGATGGGTGTAGATCACAACCGGAACCTCCAGTGGGTGGGTGGATCCGCAGCGCTGTGGGTGTAGATAATAGAAGAAGAGGACGTTTGCAATGCAATTGACCAGTAAAAGTTTTAGCGATGGCGCTCCCATTCCTGGAGAATTCGCCTTCGCGGTGATCGATCCCGTGAACCACATCGCGCTGAGCAAGAACCGCAACCCGCAGCTGGCGTGGAGCGGTGTTCCTGAGGGCACGAAGTCGTTCGCGCTGATCTGCCACGACGCAGATGTACCGAACCGCGCCGACGACGTCAACAAAGAGGACCGGGAGATTGCAGAGTCGTTTCCACGCGATCTATTTTTTCATTGGGTTCTGCTAGACATCCCCGCGGCCGTTCGCGAGATTCCTGCCGGGAGCCACAGCGATAGCATTACTCCGAAGGGCAAGCTCGGGCCTGCTGCTCCAAACGGGACGCGTCACGGTCTAAACGATTACACTAAATGGTTTGCCGGCGATGAAAAGATGCGCGGTGACTACTATGGGTACGACGGTCCGTGCCCGCCGTGGAACGACCTGCGACTCCACCGCTATGTCTTCACCCTTTATGCATTGGATGCGCCACACGTAGACGTTCATGGTGATCTGACGGGCGCCAATGCGAGGGTCGCAATTGATGGCCACGTGCTGGCGCAAGCTAGCCTTACCGGCACGTACACCCTGAATCCGCGGGTACAGCGAGGTTGATCGCGGTATTATCTATCTGGTTCCCAACAAGGCGTCCCGCATGGTGCGTTCGGATGCCAGCCACACCTTAACTACTTCAAAGATGATCGCCGTGGCGTAAGTCACGGCGACCCAGACACAGACTTCTTCGATCGGTAGGTCAGACCAGGCGCCGACAAAAATGCCCATCATCTGGCGATGCTGGAAGTTCCACCAGTTGTAGGGGAGAGCCAGAGTTACTTCCCATAGCAGGCTGACAAGCAGCATGAAGAAAAGCGTGAGGCTGAGGGCGCGCCAGTTGATGAAGCGCCGCGCCACGGGGAAGAAGCTCATGGAAGGAAAGAAGGCTCCGGCGACGAGGAAGGTGAAGTAGCCGGGAAACCCTGCTTGATCTTCGGGAAGAGCAAGCCGCTTCTTGAAGTACCAACCTGCGCCTATCAGAAGCGCGGCGAGAATCAACGATGTGGGATGGAACTGCAGGAGGCGGCGCACCTGCTTGGCTTCCCCTGGATAATCAACGACGTTGTAAGCCGCCAGCCAAAACTCTCCCAACCAGATGTATAGAAGAAGGACGGCGAGAAAGCCGGTGAAATAAAAGACGTACTCTTCCACTGGAACCGGCCTGCCGAGCGCGGGAGCGCGCCAGCCCAGGGTCGCGCCCACATTGGGATAGTCGAAGAACCACTGGGCGAAGAAGAAGTCGAGCAAGACGCCCAGAGGGACGAGGATGGCGAGGGTCCAGCAGAAAGCCCGCTTGGGGATGTGCAATCCCTCGCTGGGCAGGAACCACCCGGCGATGATCGCCGCGGGAATGATGAAAAGCAGGAGGCTGAAGGTGTAGCCGTGCGGCGTGGAGTTCTGGTCGACAGGAAGGGGCGGGGCCGGATGGTGGACGGTTTGCAGGGTGATGACGGCAGGAATAATGATCATCGCCAGCATGGCGATCACAATCCATGCGCAGACGGTGGGGTTGGGGTGTCCGTGAGAGCGGGGCCTGGGCATGACTGGCCTCCAGGTGGTGAGCGAACGTTTGATCCTAGACTATTCTCCAAGAGCTCCCATCTGTGTTGATTGCTAAGCGCATCGGATGAGTCGGGAGTCAGAGGGAAAGAACAGTGGAATCCCACATCTCGCGAAGAACGAGCGAGATGTGGGGCACCCGTCCTTCGTTAGGGAACTGTCAGGGTAAATACCGATCTGCCTGCTATCATCGGGGCTTTCAGAGGGGTCTATGAAGCGGATCGGCGCCGCATGGTTGGTCGCGATTTTTCTGGCTGCTGCACCGGGGACTGCCCGGGGCCAGTCGCTGACCTCGCGAAGCGCTGCGCAAGCGCCTTTGGCACCTGGCTCTGCGCGCTATCAAGAATTGCAACAGCGGCTGGCTGTGGGGTGGAACACTTGGGACGTCCACAGTGTCACCACTCAGGTGCTCTTGCCCGAAGGATTGGCCGTCCACGTTGGGCTGAAGCACAACACCACGTTGTGGCAGGATGCATTTTTAGGCGATGCCCTCATCGGGAGATTGAGCCCAGAGGCGGAGCAGGTCTTTCCCGGTCCCCATTCCTGGGAGGGCAGTTATACCGACTTGCGCCTCTCCTGGAAGGGTCACGAACTGCGGCTGCAGACGGCCCATGATGGCAGCAACCTGGTCATGCTTGCGACCCCGCTTCCGTCGCGGCCGCTATCGCCGCTCCCGGCGACGATCGTTTTTTCTGTGAACTATCTCTGGGACCGGCCTGGGAGTGTTACGAAAGAGGCTAGCCGGATTGAGGCGCGTGGACCGGGCCATTCCGTCGGGGTGTATTGCACCTGTGAGAATAAAGCGCCAGAAGATGTGAACTTGCCTGTAAGCGGTCCTTACTTCTCCACGGATTTTGTTCAACCCGTTGGGATCAGTACCGGCGTACCGCTTGCCATTGAGAGGATTCAGGCGATCGTCGCGCGCGCGAGAGAAGCCTATCAGCAATCCGTGGCGAAAAACGGGAAGACCGCGGACGTCGTGGATGCGATTCAGACGGTTCTGGGATGGGACACAATTTACGAGCCGGAAGGCCGCCGGGTTATCTCACCGGTGAGCCGGGTCTGGAGTGTGACTTGGGGCGGCTACGTCATCTTTGATTGGGATACATTTTTCGCCGCGACCATGGCATCCGTTGGTGACCGCGACCTGGCCTATGCCGATGCCATTGAGACCTTGCGCAGTGAGACACAGCAGGGTTTTGTGCCGAATTATGCCCGTTCCGGGGGCTGGAAAAGTTCTGACCGCTCTGAACCCCCGGTCGGATCCATCACCGTGCTCGGCATCTACCAGCGATTCCACGATCGATGGTTCCTGGAGGAAGCTTTCGCGCCGTTGCTGCGCTGGAATCGTTGGTGGGCTGAAAACCGCGATATCGACGGCTATCTCACGTGGGGAAGCGATGGGAAGAATGTGCCGGAGAACCTGGACGACACTTCGCGGGGCACGCGAGCGGGCGCCATTCTGGAGTCCGGATTGGACAACAGTCCCATGTATGACGATGCCGTCTACGACGCGGCCACGCACAAGCTGGAATTCGCTGACGTCGGCCTCATGGGCCTGTACATCGCCGACTGTGATGCATTGGCAACGGTGGCTGATACCTTAGGTGAGGCTGCAGCAGCCAAGGAGATTCGCGAGCGAGGCGCGCGCTATCGTGCAAAGCTCGCGACCTTGTGGAATGGCGATGCGGGCATCTTTCTGAACAAGGACTTACACACCGGCCAGTTCAGTACTCGCCTTTCGCCCACCAATTTTTATCCGCTGCTGGCGAAAGCGGCGACGCCGCAGCAGGCCGAGGCCATGATCAAGAACCACTTGCTGAACCCAAAGGAATTCTGGGGTGAGTGGATTATTCCTTCGATCGCACGGGACGATCCAGCGTTTAAGGATCAGGAATATTGGCGCGGGCGCATTTGGGGGCCGATGAATTATCTCGTGTACCTTGGGTTGCGGAATTATGACGACCCGGAGGTTTCCCGCCAGTTTGCGCAGAAATCCTACGAACTTTTTCTCCAGGAGTGGAAAAAGAATGGTCACGTGCACGAGAACTATAACGGCGTGACCGGCGTTGGAGACGATGTGCGCAGCAGCGACAGGTTTTATCACTGGGGAGCTCTGCTGGGGTACGTTCAGTATTTGCAGGAGACGCAAAGTTTTTCCGCAAACATGTGAAGCCTGTAGCCTTCAGAAAGGACATGCCTCAGGGGCTAAAGCCCTCATGGCTGGGCTTTGAACGGCCCGACTAAAGTCGTGCCCTGATACAAAGCAGAGCCTCTCCGGGCCGGCAACAGGCTGCAGGGAAGTCGGGAGGAGGGGGTGAAATGAGGCCCCTCAGTGGCTAAAGCGGGATTCATTACAAAGCATTTACGTACGGCCTTAAGGCCGTACCCTTCGCAGCGCCATAGGTTACCAGGGTAACCTTCGTGTCTTCTTGCTATTCTGCAAACCCATGCTCCTCGTGGTCCGACAAGCTGTCATGGCCGACGTTCCGGCGCTCGAGAATCTCATCCGCGCGTCGGTCCTGGGGCTGCAGACGGACGACTATTCGCTGGAGCAGAGAGAGCAGGCGTTGGAGCTGGTTTTTGGGGTCGATACACAGTTGATCGAGGACGGCACGTATTTTGTGGCCGAAGCCAAGGTGGGTCAGGACCGAGTCATAGCCGGCTGCGGAGGCTGGAGCAAGCGCAAGACGCTCTTTGGAAGCGACCACTGCGCCGGACGGGAAGATGCTCTCCTGGATCCTCAGCAGGATGCGGCCAAGATACGCGCCTTCTTCGTACATCCTGACTGGGCACGCCGGGGGGTGGGCAGCAAGATTCTCGAGGTTTGTGAAGCAGCAGCAGCAACGGCGGGTTTCCGGCGCCTGGAGATGGGCGCGACACTTACCGGAGTACCCCTCTACCGCGCCCGTGGTTACGCCGAAGCAGAGCACCGTGAGGTTCCGCTTCGACCAGGGGTGTCCCTACCCATTATCCGCATGGTAAAGCAGCTCTGATCTCGCCCTCTTCAGCGACAGACCGGGGAAAAAGGACGGACAAAACCACCGCTTCTCCCTGCTAACCCGGCCGCCGTATACATTTCGTAACTGGCAGTACCTTTTCGGGAACAGTTACTGACGTTTATAGGTCCTGCTTCGTGAACTGGCCCAGCGGGGCGACGGCGGCTGGGTTTCCTTCCCCGAAAGTCACTGAAAACCGGGAATTTATGGGATCGCCCGCCACCAGATGAAAAAGCCTGTCAGGCAGATGGCATGGGCACAACGGCTCTGAACTCCTTCATTTGCACAGGCGGGTGAGCCGTTCCCCGGGGGCAGCGAAATATCTTTAGAAATTCGCTTGACAACGCCATGTGCCGAGGACTTAGATAGCGGTCGATCTCAAAATAGGTTCGTTACAGAATCGTTTTACTTGCTTTGTTTTGGAGAGGTGTCAGTGAACGTATATAGAGTTTTGCGTATCGCCGCGTTTGTTTGCCTGCTTGCCTTCTGCGGAAGGCTCCTAGTTGCCCAAGGTGTTTTCGCCACCCTGGACGGTGTCTTGACCGATCCCACCGGTGCCGTAGTTCCCAACGCAAAAATCACACTTACCGACACTACCTCAGGCTCTGCCCGCAATACTGTAAGCGACGGCGCTGGCTTCTATAACTTTGTGTCGGTGCCGGTCGGCACTTACAATTTGTCGGTCGCAGCCGGCGGCTTTAAGGACTACGCGGCCTCGAGTATCGCATTGGGCGGTGGTGAGCACCGCAGCGTCAACGTCACGCTGGCGGTCGGCACAGCCGATCAGACCGTTTCCGTCAATGCTGAGAACATCGCGCTGGCCACCACGGACTCCGGCGAGCGCTCGTTCTCGCTCGGCACCAAGGAGTTGGAGAACTTCACCCAGGTGGGCAGCAACGCCGCGGAGTACATCAAGATCGTCCCCGGCTTCGGCATCCAGAACGGCACCAGTAACAAGTCGAACTACAACGGCGCCACCATCGGCATCAACGCCAACGGCGACTCGGGTAGCCAAAGCCCTCTCAACTCGGCCTACTCGTACAACGGTCTGCCTAACGACTCACTTGACATCGTGTCCGACGGAGCGCATGTCTCCGATCCTGGCTGCAACTGCGATACGCCGGTCAACCCCAACTCGGACTTCCTGCAGGAATTCAAAGTCTTGACTTCGAACTTCGCCGCGGAAGACCAGAAGGGGCCGATCCTGATCACGTCGGTCACCAAAGCCGGTGGCACCAGCTACCATGGCAGCGCATTTTTCACTGCTCGCACCGCCTCGCTCAATGCCAATGACTGGTTGAACAACTACAGCAATGTGAAGCAACCGCAGGATAAGTACTACTATCCTGGTGGTACGTTTGGCGGCCCCATCTTCATCCCGGGGACGCGCTTCCATAAGAACAATACCAAGTTGTTTTTCTGGACTGGCTTCGAGTACTACTACCAGGTGCTGGATACCGGGTTGCTTCGGGCGACCGTGCCGACTGCCAGCGAGCTGGGGGGTGACTTCTCACCCGAGTCAATAGCGGGGGAGGGAGCCATGACTGCTGCCGGTATTGCTCCCGGTCAGCTTACGAATGCAGCCATTGCCAAGTTCGGTGGCACCACGCAGTTGAGCCCTTGCAGCGGCGTTGCCAATGGCGCCTGCATCGATCCCAACATGCTGGCGTTAGCCAAGCTGTATCCAGCTGCCAACGCAAATCCAAATGCCACTGGCGGCTACAACTACACCCAGTCGGAAATCTTTAACCAGAACAATCGCCAGTGGACCATTCGCGGCGACTGGAATGTCAGCGACGCGACCAAAGTTTTCGTCCGCTACAACTATCAGCGCGAGGTGCAGCAATTCCCGGTTGGCCTTTGGTGGCGGCAAACCGACCAGGTTCCTTATCCCACGCCGATCGAGGGCAAGAACAAATCCGATTCAATTTCCGGCTCGATTACTCACGTCTTCAGTCCGACGATGACCAACGAAACTATCGTTGCGTTCACCTATGTCGGCTTCCCGAACGTTTTCGCGGATCCGGGGAAAGTGAATCGCGCCAATGTGGGTTACAACTACAAAGGTCTCTTCAACAACGGTGTGGCCCAGATTCCTTCGTTTGGTGGAACGGGTAATGCCGGCGAAGCGGCGTTGGTCTTCAATCCCGGCGGGTTTGAAGATGGTGGCTCAGCGGGCTTGTTTGCCGACAAGTGGATGCCCAGCATGAGCGACACGGTGACCAAGGTGTGGGGCGATCACACACTGAAGGGCGGTTTCTTCTACGAGTGGATACGCAACTCGCAGCCGGCAAACGGCGATACCAACGGTTATAGCCAAGCTGTGGTAAGCAACAGCTTCAGTTACGGCAATGCATATGCTGATTTGCTGACCGGCAATCTCAACCAATACCAGGACCAAAACTTCAATCGCCTCAACGAAATCCAATACAACACGATTGAATTCTTTGTCCAGGACACCTGGAAGGTAAGTAAAAGGTTAACCCTTAATTATGGTGTTCGCTTCACCCACTTCCAACCGTGGTTAGATGCTCTTGGCTTTGGCTATTCGATCTTCGTTCCCTCCGCGTTCAGCCCGGCTTGCGCGAGTACATATTGCGGGTATGAGTGGCATGCGAAGGACTCATCGGTTCCGGTGGGAGGCTTCCCGACTCGGGCATTATTCTATCAACCCCGGCTGGGAGCTGCGTACGATATCCATGGCAATGGCGAAACAGTGCTTCGTGGAGGCTGGGGCCGTTTCTACTACCACTCCGGGCAGTTCACCAACGGCCTCGACGCCTCTGCCGGGGTTAAGAGTACGACCATCACGCCCAGTACCTGGGTTGGAGGGCCGGGGTGTCCCACCAATCCTGCAGCCGGATCCCCTCTCCTTGCTGCATATTTCTCTTGCCTTAACGTAGCTGCCACGCCGGCGACTCCGGCTGCTGTCGATTCGACCGATGACAATCAACCGAATACCGATAGCTACAGCGTCAACCTCGACCAGCAGACGCCGTTCCAGGGCCTGTTGGAAATCGGCTATGTGGGCAATCACAGCCGCGATCAGTCGAACACTTCCGGCGGTGTGGGCAGCAGCTTCAACCTGGTCAAATACGGCGCTTTGCTGTCGGCTCCCGACCCCGCCACGGCCAATGCCAACAACTATCGCCCGTTGCAGGGCTTCGGCAACGTGGTCCAAGCAACCAACAACCTATACGCCAACTACAATGCGCTACAGGTCAGCTGGGCCCGCCATGCAGGCAGGTACACCATTCAGGCCAACTACACATGGCAAAAGGCCATGGGCATCATTAACCCCACAACTGACCCGTACAGCCTCAGTGCGAACTACGGCGCCCAGGCGTCGGATCGTAGAAACCTGTTTAACGCAGCGTATTCGGTGGACCTTGGAACCCTGATCCATTCGAATCATCTCGTTGACGGGGCTGTCAACGGTTGGCAGATTTCCGGTATTACGCAATTGGAAAGCGGCTCGAACCTCACCTACGGCGGCAACGTCAGTAACCAACAGCCGAATGTCAACTACAACATGTCCATTACCTGCGTGGCTAGCGCCGCGGAACAGGCTGCCGGTATCTCGTGCCCGCAATCGGGTGCGATCATCCCGGGTTCGATCAGCGCGGCGAACCCGACTGGTATCGCCATTAACAATCAATCCATCCTGGGAACCAGTGACCAGACGTTGAATCCGCTGTATACCTGCGGCAACGCGAAGCCAGCAAATCCCGGCTCGCATGTTTATGTAAACTCGAACTGCTTTGCCGCTCCCACAGTACCTGGCCAGGGAGGCCCCAACCTGCTTCCTGTTGCCTACGGCCCTGCATTCTTCGATTCGGATCTGTCCATCTTCAAGAACTTTGCCATCAGGGAAAGCATGAAGCTGCAGATCCGTGCGCAGGCCTACAACTTCCTCAACCATCCGCTGTATTCGTTCCCCAGCGGCAACAACCTGACGCTGCAGTTCCAGCAGGATCCGGTTTCCCAGGTCATCACCCAGGCGAATACCAACTTCGGTGTCGCCAATACCAAGCAGGGACAGCGCGTTATCGAGTTTGGAGCGAAATTCTACTTCTAGCTCAACTGGAGTATACGAACAGCAACTGAATTGGAACTGAGGGCTTCCGCCATACCGTTATACTGGTCTCACAGGGAACAGTTACTCGGTATGCGGAAGCCCTCTCTTCTTTTTTCTTTAGTTCTCGCCTCAGTCCTTTCAGCCACAGCGCAGGCACAGATGACCCCGCAGCAGCAGCAGCAGCTGGTGCAGGACGCCATGCAAAAACAGCAGGCGGGTGATCTCGCGGGCGCGGTTACCGGATATCGAGAATTTCTGCAGCTGCATCCCGATGCTGCGGCCATCCATTCCAACCTGGGCGCGGCTTTGGTTGGGCTGGGCCGGTATGAAGAGGCTCTACCGGAGTACAAGACTGCCCTCAAGCAATCTCCCAAACTCGCGGGGGCCAGGCTCAATCTCGCTTTGCTGTATTACAAAATGGGCAAGATCGACGATGCAGTCACAGAATTGGAAAAAGTCCACGTGGAAGAACCAGCAAACCACCAGGCGGTGCTGTTGCTGGCGGACTGTTATTTACGCATGGCACGCGAAGACGATGTGATTCGCATCCTCGAGCCGGAGGAGCAAAAGTATCCCGACGATATGGCGGTTGCTTACATGCTAGGAACGGCGTTGATACGGCAGAAGCGAGTCGAAGAGGGCGAGGTGCTGGTCGATCGGATTCTGCGCAACGGGGACTCAGCGGAGGCGCACTTGATGCTGGGTTCGGCAAAAATGAACGTTCAGGATTATGCAGGCGCCCGGGATGAGTTTGCGAAGGCGGTTGCCCTCAATCCCAATCTTCCCGAAGTGCATGTCCTGTACGCCAAGGCATTGGTGTTCACCGGCGATTCTGACATGTCGGCGAAGGAATACAAGACTGAGTTGACTGTGGATCCGTATAACTTTGACGCGAACCTGCAACTGGGTTCGGCCGCCAGGCAGGAGCAAAACTATGACGAGGCCGAGAAATACTTCGAGCGCGCGCAAGAGAGCCGGCCGGGGGACCCTGGTGTTCGTTATCAGTTGGCGCTGGTGGCTATCGATCAAGGGCGCCTCGATGACGCGCGGAAAATTCTCGAGGGTTTGGTGAAGGAGTCTCCGCAATTTACCGAGGCGCATGTTTCGTTGTCGCTGGTTTACTATCGGCTCAAGCGGCCGGAAGACAGCAAGCGGGAGCGGGAGACGGTTCTCAAGTTGACGGCACAAGCACAAGCCAAGCAGCCCGGCGCCAAGGTTCAGTGATTTGGTTTTGATGCGGAAGGAAGGGTTGAGACGACCTATCAGCATTCGCGATGCGGTCCAGGTTCACCCAGGACTTACATCCTGGGTCATTCTCAGTCGTCCCCTAGGCAGGGCACTCTGCGGACTTCCTTCGTGGCAATGTACACCCAGGACTAACGTCCTGGGCTACTCTCAGCCGTCCCCTTCGACAAGCTCCCACGGCACGCCGGGGCAGGCAGGGCAGGCTCTTCGGGACTGTTCGCGATATGCGTTGAAAGCTGATTGGTTTTCAGTGAGTGCTGTCCAAATCAGCCGATCAAGAAAAGCTAATTTGGAAAAGACGTATTTTCAGCCGTCATTGTGGAGTCTGTGTCATAACAGGAGCAGATAGATCCAGTTGAAGGGCATGCGATCGTGGCTTCGCTTTGTTTTCGGCCCGTCCTGTTCCGATCGGCTTTTGCTGTGACACAGTTTCCTGAGGAACTGAGTTTGTGAATGGGTTCTCACGCAGAGTGCCCTGGGGAACCGTGGTGGTGAAGCGATTTGGATTACTGTTGTGTTTGCTCGTGCCCCTCGCCACCGGGGCGCAGACGGACTCTGCGGCTCCAGGGGCGTGCGCTCGGTGTCATGTGGAGGCGTTGACCCAGCCAAATACGTACATGGCGCACGCGCTCGAGACGGTGGACAAGAGCAAGGTTCTGATCGATCACCCTCTGCTTAGGACGACCGTTGGCAAGTATTCCTACCGGATTGAACGCAAGGGGAGCGAGAGCGAGTATTCGGTTACGGATGGCACAAAGACGGTCACCATGCTCATCCGGTGGACGATGGGAGCCAGTTCAGCGATGGGCCAAACTTACATTCTGGAGCAAGATGGGGAGTTGTATGAGAGCCGCGTCAGCTGGTTCCAGGAACTGAAGGGTCTTGGGCCCACCATGGGATCGGGAGGCTCGGTCGCGTCCGACATCAACCAAGCGGCCGGGCGCTTGATGAGCGATGATGACAAGCGGCACTGCTTTGGATGCCATGCCACGAACGCTGTGCAGGGAAAGCAACTCACCTTGAATAAGTTGACTCCAGGAGTCCAGTGTGCCCACTGTCATCAGGGAATCGATGTCCACCTGGCCGCGGTGCTGGCGGGCAATCACGACCTTGCGCCGCCAAAAGACCTGCACAAGCTGATCGGCCTCTCTGCGGAACAGACTGCCAATTTCTGTGGCCAGTGTCACCGGACCTGGGCGGAGATCGCACTCCAGGGAAACTTCAGCATTGCCGACATCCGCTTCCAGCCTTACCGGCTGACGGGCAGCAAATGCTATGACCCGGACGACGCGCGCATCAGCTGCCTGGCGTGCCACAACCCGCACCACGACTTCGACAACCCACAAAAAGTGAATTTTGACCCTAAATGCCTGGCCTGTCACGCAGGTAGAAAACCGGGCGCCAAGGCCTGCCCGGTCTCCAAGGACAAGTGCGTGTCCTGCCATATGCCGAGGATCGACTTGCCGGGAGCACACTACAAATTTACCGATCACCGCATCCGGATTGTGAAGCCCAATGAACCTTTCCCGGGCTAATGCACGTTCACTTCTACTCAGTACGGCCGAAGTTCAGCGAGATGGGTATTTCTTGAGGCAAAGCCGCCCTGGGAGCAGTGCCTTTGTATACACCAGAAGAGAGAGCGCTAGGAGATTAGGATAGGTTCAATGACTTTTTCCAGACGCGGGCTTCTGCGATTGGGCATGCTTGCAGGAGCCGCAAATGTTCTTCGCCTTTCCTCACCGGCGGCAACATCTTCGAGCGGACCATTATTCAGCCAAGTCCCGGCATCGGCCTCCGGCATTGCGTGGGTGCATGAAAATGCAATGTCTCCGAGCCGCTTCCTGCCCGAAGCGCTTGGCCCGGGTTGCGCCTTCCTGGACTACGACAACGATGGCTGGATGGATATTTTCCTGGTGAATAGTGGTCCCAGCGATTTTTGGAAGCCACCCAAGCCGGTGCGCAATGCCCTGTACAAGAACAACCGCGATGGAACGTTTACCGACGTTACGGAAAAGGCCGGGGTGGGGGGGAAGTATTTCGGCATGGGGGTCGCCGTAGGGGACTACGACAACGACGGCTGGCCGGACATGTTAGTGACCGCTTACGGGAGCTGCATCCTGTACAAGAACAATCACGATGGAAGCTTCAGCGACGTCACGGAGCATGCAGGCGTCGCCACGCCCGGGTTTACCACCAGCGCTGTCTGGTTCGATTACGACAACGACGGCAGGCTTGACCTCTTCATCTGCAGTTTTGTGGACTATGGCGGGGTGCGCAAGCTGGAGTGCGGCAATAACCAGATTGGCAGAAATTATTACTGTGTCCCTCGTGTTTTCAAGCCCTCAACCAGTTTTCTCTATCACAACAATGGTGACGGGACCTTTACGGATGTAACCAAGGGAACAGCCATTGCTTCAGCGCTAGGCAAAGGCCTTGGTGTGGTCGCAACCGATATCAACAATGACGGCCGGATGGACCTGTTTGTGGCGAATGACACGGTGCAGAATTTTCTCTTCATGAATCGCGGCCCGGGAGCGAATGGCCAGTGGAAATGGGATGAGATCGCCCTGCAGGCGGGGGTTGGCTTTAGCGACAGCGGACGGCCTCGTTCGGGCATGGGGGTGGATGCCGCGGACCTGCACGGAGACGGATGGCAGGATCTGTTTGTTTCCAACGTTGACCACGAGATGTACTCGGTCTACATCAACAACAAAGACGAATCCTTTTCCGATGCGGCGCAGATCGAAGGCGTGGCTCGCAGCACGCGACTGATGAGCGGATGGGGTTTGAAGTATTTCGACTACGACAACGACGGCCTGATCGATCTCATACTGGCCAATGGCCATCCTGACGACATGATCGATTCGTACTCGATGCAGGTACATTACAAAGAGCCGCTGCTGTTGTTTCACCAGGGCGCGGATCGTAAGCTGCACGATGTGAGCGCGGACGCTGGTCCGGCGTTTCAGAAGGATTGGCCCGCGCGAGGACTGGCGGTGGGCGATTACGACAATGACGGCGCTGTGGACGTGATCGTTGGCATCAACGGCGGGCCTCCCGTGCTGTTGAAAAACAACGCGGCCAAGGGCAAAAACTGGCTGGGATTGAAGCTGGAAGGCGTCACGTGCAATCGTGACGCGATCGGCGCGCGTATGGTTTGGAAAGCAGGCGGCAAGCGGGGCGAGCGGCTTAAGAATAATGGCGGCAGCTATCTCTCTTCGCACGATCCGCGGGAAGTGCTGGGCATTGGCGCCGCGACGCAGATCGATGAGTTGGAAATTCACTGGCCTGCACCGAGTAAGCAGATCGAGAAACTCACCAATCTTGCTGCCAACCGCTACCTGCACATCGTGGAAGGGAAAGGGGTGGTGCGATAGCAACTTCCCCCGAAGCTCTTTTGCGCATGATTCGTTTCTTAATTTTTGCCGGCGCAGCGTCTCTTGCTTGCCAGGCGGGGAATGGCGTCTCCACTAAGCCAGTGCGTTCGGTTCCTATCTGCCCCGGCGTGTCTCTATCGGCGAATTATCTTGCCTTGGCCGGCCCGGATCAGGGGCCGGGCTTTCGTTTTGTGTTGGTTAACCGGACAGCCCGGGAGATCAGGCTTGCCGAGCCGGTACCTTCGAGCTCGCATTGGTATGCGCGCTCCCATGGCCGCTGGCTGTGGAGGGCATCGAATGGAGCCGGTGGAAGCCTGCTGGACGCGGGCAACGAGCATGGACGAGTGGTGGTGTATGCTCCTCCGGCGGGGGCCGAGACCAGGCTCCTCACGCTACCGCCGCACCAGTCCAAGCAATGGATCGAAAGCCAGCAGGAGAACCCCGTCCTCGAGTACAAGCCGGGTTGTCCGATGTGCTCTTATCCGGGAGAGCGCGAGTACCAGGTGGTCTTCGCCTATGCATATCGTGCCGGCGGCAGCCAGCCGGCAGGGCTTCTTTCCTGTGGTTTGCGGTCCGCTCCCGTTCCCATGCCGCCAAAATCATGAGCCTGTCGACAGTAGGGTGTCCCGACGGTTCGCTGATCAATTCGACGGGATAACCGAAAGCCTCAGGGGCTAAAGCCCGTCGTTTTCTCAATCGTGTGGGACCGACTAAAGTCGTGCCCTGACACAAAACATGAGTTTTTCCGCAGCCTGTAAAGCCCTCATCAAACTAGCCATTTACGTACGGCCTGAAGGCCGTAACCTTTGAAAGAGAAAAGCCTCAGGGGCTAAAGCCCTCATCTGTCGCTTGGTTTACGGCCCGACTAAAGTCGTGCCCTGATACAAAACATGGTTTTCCGCAACCTGTAAAGCCGTGCTCCTTCGCTAAGGGAGTTTTTCTGCAGGCTGTAAGTCGTGCCCTGACACAAAACCCGACAACATTTATTCAATGAACTTCCTGGACCGGACACTAAAAGCATTTTTGCTAATACTGTGGTCCCGTAGGATCAGTCATGTGCGGCCATTCTTTGGCAGAATGGCCGCGTCGAGTTCAGTTTCCTAGTCTACACCATTAGCAAAAATGCTCTAGTAGGGTTTTGAGGTTCTCCAGCAACCAAGCGCCGGAGTGCGGGTTCCTACCAGTGAAGTAGATACGCAGGAGACACACCATGAAGAATCAACTTTGCCGTTTAGCGATCAGTGGACTTTTGGCCACTGGACTGACCCTTTGCTCGGCTGCCGCTTTTGCGCAGCAAGATAATGCAGCTCCCCCGCCCGATGCCTCTGCCCCGCAACAGGGGGGTGGCCACGGACAATGGGGCGGCCATCAACAGAGTCCAGATGAACTGGTTGCGCGCATGACCAAGCGCTATAACTTGTCCTCGGATCAGCAGGCTCAAATCAAGCCCATCCTTGCCAATCAGCAGCAGCAGATGCAGGCGTTGCGTCAGGACAGCTCTTTGTCGCGGGAAGACAAGATGGCCAAGATGAAGAGCATCCGCGAGGACTCGAGCAGCAAGATCCAGGCGGTCTTGAACGATAGTCAGAAGCAGAAGTTCGCGCAGGATCAACAGCGGAGACAGCAGCAAATGCAGGAGCGCGGCGCAGCTCCGGCCGGCGGACCCGCAGCTGAGTAATTAGCCAAATAAATTACCGGCGAGTTCCGGCCCTGGAACCCGCCGGTGATCAGCCACACTTATCCCAACAGATCGAGGACTGGCTTCCACTCCCTATTCAGGGATTGGGCTACTCCCTTGTAGGTGAGTTGTCCGGCGTATGTGTTGACTCCTTCGGCCATCCCTGGGTCGGCCTTGATCGCGGCTGCGGCGCCATGCTGCGCCAGGCGGAGCACGTAAGGGAAAGTAGCGTTGGTGAGAGCCAGGGTAGAGGTATTTGGAACAGCGGCAGGCATATTTGTGACGCAGTAATGGACTACTCCATCGACCAAGAAAGAAGGGTCGCTGTGGGTAGTGGGGTGGGCAGTTTCGATGCAGCCTCCCTGGTCGATGGCGACGTCGACGATGACAGCTCCTTTTTTCATTCTAGAGACCATTTGCCGGGTCACGATCTTGGGAGCTGAGGCCCCGGGGATCAGGACGCCGCCGATGACGAGGTCGGCGCCTTGCACGGCGCGAGCTACGTTATAGGAGTTTGAGGCGAGGGTATAGACGCGGCCGTTGAAGATATCGTCGAGCTCGCGCAGGCGGTTGAGATTGAGATCGACGATAGTTACGTTTGCGCCCATCCCCAGCGCGATCTTGGCGGCGTTGGTGCCCACGATGCCGCCTCCAAGGATGCAGACGGTTGCCGGCGGTACTCCGGGCACTCCACCGAGCAGGACTCCGCGGCCGCCTTTTTCTTTTTCCAGGTAGGTTGCGCCTACTTGCACGGACATTCTTCCCGCGACTTCGGACATGGGGGTGAGTAGAGGGAGTGTGCCGGCGCGGTCGCGGATGGTTTCGTAGGCGATGCCGGTTACTTTAGTGGCCAGGAGACGGTCGGTCAGCGCGGGCAGGGGCGCCAGGTGCAAGTAGGTGAAGAGCACCAGGCCCTCGCGAAAGAAGTGATACTCGTTCTCGACCGGTTCTTTGACCTTGACGATCATGTCGGCGTGTCCCCAGACGTTGTAGGCCGCGCCAACGATCTCGGCCCCTGCGGATTGGTACTCGTCGTCAGAGAAGGCGGAGAGATCACCGGCATGGGTTTCCACCAGCACGGTGTGGTTCGCATCGACCAGGGCTTTTACACCGGCAGGGGTGATGCCAACGCGGGATTCGTGGTCTTTCACTTCCTTGGGAACACCAATGATCATCTAGAATTTGCCTCGCTAGGGAATGCTAGCAAATGCGGGGTGGGGTTGGTTGAGGGAGGGGTTGGGGGGCCCCAGATTTGCGATCCCATGAGGATGGCCTCTTGAAAGTAGCCGCCTTAAATTTTGTCATCCCGACTGGAGCGCAGCGTAGGGGAGGGACCTGCAGTTTCTATTCTCCACGCATCGCTCAAGTCGGCCCATGAGGGGTTTGTCTCTTCGATAAGATCTATTTTCTTGGCCCTCGTCCAGCGCTTGATTTCTTTCTCTCTGTTAATAGCATTATGAACATACTGGTAATGCTCAAACCAGACGAGGCGGTGGCATCGATAGTCTGCGCTGAAGCCTGGGATAGCGCCCGCTCGATGTTCCTCCGTTCTACGTGCAACGCTGTTGGTCATGCCGCAGTAAAGGACTCGAGTTCGACTGGCAACGATGTAGACGTAATAGTGGTGTTCGCGCTTGCTCATCGTTGACTTCGTTTCGGCCGAGAGGGGAACTGCACGTCCCTCCCCTCCGCTTCCACGGCACGCCGGGACAGGTCGCTCCGCTCCACGGCGAGCCGGGGCAGACGGGATGACAAAGTTTAAATGGTTGGTAGCCCTAGGCGTTGGTTATTGGACGGAGTGTTCTGAGAGTGGTTGCGGCCAAGAGGGAACTGCAGGTCCCTCCCCTCCGCTGCGCTCCAGTCGGGATGACAAAGTGGGGATGGTTGGCTGACCTAGGCGTTGGTTATTCGGATGGAGGGTTCTGAGAGTGGTTGCGGCCAAGAGGGAACTGCAGGTCCCTCCCCTCCGCTGCGCTCCAGTCGGGATGACAAAGTGGAGATGGTCGGCTGACCTAGGCGTTGGTTATTCGGATGGAGAGTTCTGAGAGTGGTTGCGACCGAGAGGGAACTGCAGGTCCCTCCGCTCCGCTTCCACGGCACGCCGGGACAGGTCGCTCCTGTCGGGATGACAAAGTTTAAATGGTTGGAGAACCTCGGGGTTGGTTATTTGGATGGGGAGTTCTGAGAGTGGTTGCGACCGAGAGGGGAACTGCAGGTCCCTCCCCTCCGCTTCCACGGCACGCCGGGACAGGTCGCTCCAGTCGGGATGACAAAGTTTAAATGGTTGGAGAACCTTGGGGTTGGTTATTTGGATGGGGAGTTCTGAGAGTGGTTGCGACCGAGAGGGAACTGCAGGTCCCTCCCCTCCGCTTCCACGGCACGCCGGGACAGGTCGCTCCAGTCGGGATGACAAAGTTTAAATGGTTGGTGAACCTTGGGGTTGGTTATTTGGATGGAGGGTTCTGAGAGTGATTGCGGCCGAGAGGGAACTGCAAGTCCCTCGGCCGCGCTCCCCCTGTCGCGCGTCCCCCGGGCCGCTTTCTTGCCCACTCGTCACTCTCCTGTATCGATTTGGGCTCGTTGGAGGCGGTCGGAATAGTCTATGTAGACGGCTTTCCAGGAGGTGTAAAAATCGAGCGCGCCGGTTCCGCCTTCTCGATGCCCGTTGCCAGTCTGCTTGACTCCGCCAAAGGGCAGATGCACCTCAGCCCCAATCGTTGGTGCGTTGATGTAAGTGATGCCGGCTTCCAGGTCGCGCACCGCCTTCAAGGCCAAGTTTACGTTGCGAGAATATAAGGCGGTGGAGAGGCCGTATTGGATTCCATTGGCAATGGCGATCGCTTGATCGAAACTGTCACATTCAAGCAGGCTCACTACCGGTCCAAAGACCTCCTCCCGGGCTATGCGCATCTCCGCAGCTACTCCGCCGAAGACCGTGGGGGCAAAGAAATAGCCCTTGCCCAATCCGGCGCCAGCCAAGCGCTGTCCACCTGTCAATAGCCCCGCTCCCTCCTTCTGCGCTATCGCGGTGTATCGCTCTGAGGTCTCTAGCTGCTGCTGGTTGATCTGTGGGCCCATCTGTACCTGGTCGTCCAGGCCGTCGCCTACCCTGAGCGCGCGCGCACGCTCCACCAGCCTGCTGGTGAACTCGGCGACGATGCTCTTTTGCACGATGATGCGGCTGGTCGCCGTGCAACGTTGACCCGTGGTGCCAAAAGCTCCCCAGACGGCCCCGTCCAATGCCAGATCGAGGTTGGCGTCTTCGAGCACAATCATGGCGTTCTTACCGCCCATCTCCAACGAACAGGGCTTGAATAAGCCAGCAGCGGTCTGGCCGACAATCCGGCCCACCTCGCTCGAGCCAGTGAAGGAAATGGCGTTTACCTCGGGATGCGCGACCAAAGGCGCACCAGCATCCGGGCCAAAGCCGGTCACAATGTTGACCACGCCATCCGGCAGTCCGGCCTCCAACAACAACTGCACCAGGTTGAAGGTCGACAAGGGAGTGTCTTCCGCCGGCTTGATCACACAGGTGTTGCCGCAAACCAGGGCAGGGAAGAGCTTCCATGAGGGAATCGCCATGGGGAAGTTCCAGGGCGTAATCATGCCGCAAACCCCTACAGGCATCCGCACAGACATGGCAAACTTGTCAGGCAATTCCGACGGCGTGGTCTGGCCGAAGAGCCTGCGCCCCTCGCCCGCCATGTAAAAGGCGGTGTCGGCCGCCTCTTGCACGTCACCACGCGTTTCGCTGAGGACCTTCCCCATCTCCCGCGTCATGTCCCGGGCCAGGGTCTCCTTGTGACGCAAGAGGAGCTCACCGGTGCGATAAAGAATCTCTCCCCGCTTGGGAGCAGGAACTAACCGCCAGTGACGATAGGCCGCGCGGGCCGCACGCACTGCCCGGTCCACATCCGCTTCGCCCGAGGCTTGGAACTCGCCCACAACATCGTCGATATTGGCGGGATTGTGATTGAGAAAAGTCTTGCCGCTTTCGGCGCTCACCCACTGACCGCCAATCAGGTTTTTGTAGATCTTCGTAGCCATAACTGATTATGTCGCAACGTGTCCAAAACGGGGCGTATGCCCTAAAAGTGGTGGTAAAGACTCAAAAGAGTAGCGGTGCAACAAAGCAACCGTGGCCGTACAATGAAATCCGTCGTCAGGAAAAGCCCGGCATTCATGTCATCAAACGGTTTCCATTCGCGTTCTTCTCGTACGCACGGTGTGCGTTCGCTGTTCAGCGTATTCTCGAGCGATCTGGCAATCGATTTAGGCACGGCGAACACCCTTGTGTATGCGCGCGGTAAAGGCATCGTCGTCAACGAGCCCTCCATCGTCGCCATCAATAAGAATACCGGCGAGGTCGAGGCGGTTGGCAAAGAGGCTAAGGAAATGCTCGGCCGCACTCCGGGCAATATCGTCGCCATCAAGCCGATGAAGGACGGCGTCATCGCCGACTTCAAAATCACGGAAAAGATGTTGAACTACTTCATCCAGAAGGCGCACAACCGGAAGATGCTGGTGCACCCGCGGATTGTCATCGGCGTGCCTTCGGAGATCACGCAAGTGGAGAAGCGGGCGGTGGAAGACTCCGCCTATCGCGCCAAGGCGAGCGAGGTGTTCCTGGTAGAACAGGCCATGGTGGCCGCCATCGGCGCAGGGTTGCCGATCACCGAGCCCAGCGGCAACATGGTGGTGGATATTGGCGGCGGCACCACGGATATCGCCGTTATTTCGCTCTCCGGCATCGTCTATTCCCGTTCCGTCCGCATGGCCGGCAACCAGATGGACGAAGCCATCATGAATTACCTCAAGCGCAAGTACAACCTGCTCATCGGCGAGCGCACGGCGGAGCAGATCAAGATCGACATTGGCTCGGCGTATCCACTGGACAAGCCGCTGACCATGGAGATCAAAGGGCGCAACCTCATAGAAGGCGTGCCCAAGACCATCACCATCGATGACAGCGAGATCCGTGAGGCACTTACGGAATGCATCTCTACTATTCTCAACGCGATTCGCGTTGCCCTGGAACGCACCCCGCCGGAACTCAGCGCCGATATCAGTGATCGCGGCATCGTGCTGACCGGGGGCGGAGCGCTGATCAAGAATCTTGACAAGCGTATCCGCGAAGAGACCGGCCTGCCGGTTTCGATTGCCGATGATCCCCTGGCCAGCGTGGTGCTGGGCACCGGCAAGATGCTGAGTGACTTCCGTTTGCTGCGCAAAATCAAAATCGATTAATCAGCCGGCGAGTCGACTTATAAACCAACAAGGGGATGGATGGTCGATTCGTCCGCGAACGCAGCCATGGATTTGCTTTGAGCCGGTATAAGAACATCCTGTTCCTGGTGGCAGTTCTGGTGGCCCAGATCATCGGGTTAGCCGTGCAGGTGCGCAGGCCCAATCCTAATGGTGGGGATGCACCGGCGGTGCGGTTGATCCGCTATTGGGCCATTGGCGTCATGTCGCCCCCGGAAAAGGCTATCCATGGCAGCGGGAGCGGCCTGCGCGGCCTGTGGTCGAACTATCTCGATCTTCGCCACGTCCGGCGGCAAAATCAAGAGCTGACGGACCAGGTGAGACGCCTCCAGTTGGAGCAGGCAACACTGCTCGAGGATGCTCGCCAGGGACAACGGCTGCAGACGCTGCTGGCCTTCAAAGAGCACTACATCTACAGTACGGTGCCGGCCCAGGTCATCGGAACCTCGGGGACTGACCAGTCCCGCATCCTCTACATCGATAAGGGCTCCAAAGACGGCCTCAAGCCGGACATGGCCGTGATCACCCCCGACGGCATTGTGGGCAAGTTGAAGGATGTCTTCGCGAACACCTCGCAGGTGCTGGTGATCTCCGATCAGACCAGCGGAGCGGGGGTGGTGCTGGAATCCACGCGGCTGCGCGGGGTATTGCGCGGCAATGCACTGGGCCAGCCGCAGATCATCAATATGCTTCCCGATGAGCGTGTTAAGCCGGGCGAACGTGTGGTTACCAGCGGGGGGGACCAGATCTATCCTCGCGGGCTGCCGGTGGGGGTGGTCGACCAGGTGGTCCCGGATTCATCCAACCCTCCTTTTATGGACATCCTGATCAAGCCGGCCGCCAATCTTGGGCATTTGGAAGAGTTGCTGGTGATCACCCAGGCTGGGGATCAAATGCCGGAGAAGGAGAAGCAGGACCTGGCGCAGAGTGCCGCTGAGGGGGCCATCGCCGCGACCCAACAGCGGGCATCGGATATTCTGGCCGAGCGGCTGCCTGGTTTGAATAATCCGGGTGCGCTTGCGGATGCGCCGCCTGCCCCGGATCACGGGACGGTTAATCCTGACACGGTTCCGGTCAGGCTTCATCCGCCACCTGCTTTGCACGCGGATCACTACAGTCCGAATACGACGCCGCAGGCTGGCGCGTTGACCCCGGGGCAGTCAGTGGTCGATCCGAAATATGCGGCAACGCCGGCGTCGACGGCGCCGACTGCTTCTGCGACGCCTGCCGCCAAAGGTGCCGCGAAAGCGGACAGTGCAAAAACGGAAGCAAACGACGATGCGGCGGGGCAGGCCGGTACAGCCAAGCCCCATCATGCTTCAACTTCTTCAACCAGCGCTACGGGAACTGGCAATGCGGCTTCTGGCGACGCGGCGTCGCCCGGGACAACGCATCCAGCGGCGGCCAAGCCAAAGGCGCCTAAGCCGCCAACCGATCAGCCGCCTGCCGCGCCTGAACCGGGTGCTGAGCCTCCGGCTGCTTCAGGAAACGGGACACCGCCGCAATGAGGCGAAAAGCTGTGGAAGGGCTTCGCCCCTCGTTTTCAACCCACGTACGCTGTTGCGAACGTGGGGCACCCGTCCAGGTGAAGAACGCGGCTTGGGTGTCTAGAGTGGTTTGGGTGTAGGAGAAAGACTTTTATGGCAATGTCGGCATCACTAGCGCGTCGTGAATTGGATGTGCAGCGCTATCCGCTGATCGTAGTGGTGCTGGTCCCGCTGTTGGCGATTTTCCTGCAGGCCCTGATCCCCCGTTTCATCCCAAAGTTCGACATCCTCGATCTCCCCTTGCTGGTGACCATCTACTTCTCGGTAGGGTGGCGCAACCCGATTGCCGGGACGGTCACCGGAGCGGTGATCGGGCTTATTCAGGACGCATTGACCAGCCGTCCCCTGGGAATTAACGGGATTTCGCAATGCGTCGTGGGGTTCTTTGCCGCCTCGCTGGGGGTCAAGATCGACGTGGAGAATCCCGGGACCCGCCTGTTGATCAACTTTGCCTTCACCATGTTGAACATCGGGATCTATCTCTTCATCATGCATCGCATGCTGGCGTTCAATGTCAACACGAACTGGCTGCATGAGGTAATCAAGGCGGTGATCAATTCGATAGTGGGGGTGTTTTTCTTCGATATTTTGGATCGGGTAAGGCCACGGGATTAAGCGGCTTCGACAGGCTGCGGAAAAAGTCGGGAGGGGGATGAAATGAGCCCCCTCAGCGGCTAAAGCCGGATTCATTGCAAAGCATTTACGTACGGCCTGAAGGCCGTACCCTTCAGAAAAATGAGTTTTTCCGCAAGCTGTAAAGTCGTGCCCTGATACAAAACGGGAGTTTTTGGGCAGCCTAAACAGCCAGAAGTTTTCTCGCTGCTGAGAAAAAATGCGGCGAATTGAGGCGGGAAGCGTCACAGTAACTGTAGCGGGCCATACAAATGGAAAATTACTCATCGGTTAACCGGGAAGAGAGACTGCCGGCGTTCAAGCTCACGATCGTGCAATACGCGATCGTGGCCATTCTGCTGGTGCTCCTCTCGGGCCTGTGGCGCCTGCAGGTCATCGGAGCGCAAAACTACCGTACCCTGGCCGAGCAGAACCGGATCCGTAAGGTGCCCATCCTCGCTCCCAGGGGCAAGCTGTTCGACCGGGAGGGACGGCTCCTGGTGGACAACTACCCCTCAGTCTCCTGCTTTCTTATCCGCGAGCCAGGGCGAGACCTGCGGGCGGACTTTCCGCTGATTTCCCGCGGGCTCCACATGACTCCAGATCAGCTGGAGGGGGTGCTGAAGCACTACGCGCTGGCGCCCAAGTATGAGCCGATCCCGCTTAAGCAGGACATCACCCCGGACGAGGTGGAGTTTATCGAGGCTCACCGCGAAGAGCTGCCGGAACTGGAGACCATCGACGAACAGCGCCGGCTCTATCCGCGCAACGGCTTTGCCGCCAACCTGATCGGCTACGTCGGCGAGGTAAGCGACGACATGCTGAACGACCCTCGCTACGCCTATTACGAGCCGGGGGATGTGGTCGGTAAGTCGGGCGTGGAGCAGTCCTACGATCAACTGCTGCGCGGTCAGGACGGCTCGCAGGACATCATTGTCGATAGTCACGGCAGAGAAGTGGGGATATTGGGCAGGGAACCGGCGGTGCCGGGACAAGGCCTGAAGCTGACCATCGATCTTGATATCCAGAAGGCGGCGGAGGCAGCATTCGGCGACCGCAACGGAGCGATTGTCGCCATCAATCCGCACACCGGCGCTGTGCTGGCGCTGGTTTCGCGGCCAGCCTTCGATCCCAACGATTTCTCGGTTCGGGTTTCGCGGGATGAATGGAACAAACTGGTTACCGATCCGCGCCACCCGCTTCTGGACAAGGCCATCCAGGCACAACTGGCGCCGGGTTCCACGTTCAAGATCATCATGTCCCTGGCCGGCCTGGAGAATGGGATCGCGCAGAACATGACGGTGAACTGCACCGGCGGCGGTGTATTCTATGGCCGCTACTTTGCCTGCGACCACCATCACGGCTTGGTTGATATTCTTCACGCCATCCCGAAGTCCTGCGACACGTTTTACTACACGCTGGCGGAGCGTTTGGGTATCGAGAAGATTGCCTATTGGGCGCACAAAGTGGGCATCGGGCAGAAGACCGGCATCGATCTGCCGGGCGAAGTCAGCGGCACGATGCCGTCTGAAGAGTGGAAGCTGAAAACCCAACACGAGAAGTGGTACGCGGGGGAAGTGATCTCCGTTGGCATCGGGCAGGGGGCAGTTGCGGTTTCGCCGATCCAGTTGGTCCGGGCGATCGCTGGGATCGCCTCCGGTGGCGTGTTCAAGCGGCCCCACGTCGTCGAGCCTGATCAATTGACGGCGGAATATCGCCAGGCTATGGATGACTCCTATCCGGGGACCGGAGACGTCAGCTTTCCTATCGATCCGGCTATATGGGAGACGATCACCGATGGGATGGCCGGGGCGCTCGATGCGAGTATGGGCGGTACGGCCTTCGCGGCGCATCTGGACAACATCGACTTTGCGGGCAAGACAGGTACGGCGCAGGTGGTCAATCACAGCGCCGGAGCGCTGGTGGTATCTAAGGATGTGGCGACTCGCGCCAACTCCTGGTTTGTGGGCATTTCGCCACGCAGAAACCCCGACATTGCGGTGGTGGTCTTGACTGAGCACGGTGGCTGGGGCTCGGCGTCGGCGCCGGTGGCAGCGCAGATTGTCGAGGCATTCGTCGATAAGCAGCGCCGCCTGGATAACAACCTCCAGGAAGCCAAGGTGCCGGCGAAAGTAGAAGTGGGCGCGGTGTGGTCGGAGCGGCCAGAGGAGGCGCCCGCGAAGGTTACCACGGCATCCGCCAAGGACGCTGCCCCGGCTATGCACGGCGGCCACTTCACGATACCGGCGCGATGAACTGGATGGCGAGAGGTGGATGCTTGGGCAGTTGCGTTCAGGAAAGGCGCACAGCAGGTCCCTCGGCTACGCTCGGGATGACAAGGGGGAGGGTAGCGCTCGCCCTAGCAACCACTATAGGGACGGACAGAGCTACGGATGTTAGTGGTCCCACAAAATTGTCATCCCGACCGGAGCGTAGCGCAGTGGAGGGATCTGCGGTTTTGCCGGAACTACGGCAGGGCTGAGAACCACCAGCCCTTCAAGGCTAAGAACGACACGGAGAACGATGCGGCGATTTATCTCATTTCGTGATTTCGACTGGTTGCTCCTGGCCATGGTGCTGCTGCTTTCGGTGATCAGCATCCTGGAGATCTATAGCGCCACCTTGCATACCAAGTTTGTGGGGTTTGAAACCAAGCAGATCTTCTGGCTGATCGGCGGCCTGGCCGCCATGTTCATCTTCTCGCTGATCAATTACCACCGTCTGCTGGAGGCGGTGCACTGGGTCTATGGCTTCTGCCTGATCTCCCTGGTCGGGGTTCTTATCTTTGGAACCAGGGTTATGGGTGGGCGGCGCTGGATCAAGCTTCCCGGAGGCATTCACTTTCAGCCGTCGGAATGGGTCAAGGTGGTGCTGATCGTCGCCATGGCGCGCTACTTCGCAGGCCTCGCCGGTAGGGAGCTGACCTGGAGTGACATCTTCAAGGCTTTTCTGATGGTTGGGCTGCCAATGCTGCTGGTGCTCAAGCAACCCGACCTGGGAACCTCCCTCACCTACATCCCGGTGCTGATTATCGGGCTCTTCCTGGGCGGCCTGGAGTGGAAGAAGGGGGTCATCCTGGTGGTTGCCGGCCTGGTCCTGGTGGTTCCGGTGTGGGCCAAAGTGCTCAAGCCGTACCAGAAGCAGCGGCTAACCAGCTTCCTGAATCCTGACACTGATCCCAAAGGCAGCGGCTACCAGGTGAAACAGTCGCTGATCGCGGTGGGCGACGGAGGCGTCTGGGGCCGGGGAGCCACCAAAGGTACCCAGACCCAGGGCGATTTCCTGCCCATTCCCTATACGGACTTTATCTTTGCCGCCTTCTGCGAGGAGCATGGCTTCGTCGGCGCCGTGTTTGTACTCCTGTTATACTTCCTCATATTGACGCGTTTGATTCAAAATGCTCAGACAGCCGCGGATGTATCCGGTACGTTTCTGATCATGGGCGTGGTCGCTGTACTCATCTTTCAGATTGCAGTTAACGTCGGAATGGTCATCGGGCTTATGCCGGTCACGGGAATTCCTCTACCTTTAATGAGTTACGGGGGATCCTCGGTACTGTTCACTTTCCTGGCTCTGGGTATGGCGATGAACGTTCGTATGAGCCGCTTTGTGAATTAGAGCTGGGTCCCGGCCTGCTGTCGGGCCGCGTCACAGGCGGCGTCAGTAACTTTAAGTTTTTAAGTAGTTTAGATACGCCGGTCTGGTGAATCACCGGGCCGGGCAGGATTAGGAATGAGCACGCAGAGAAGGGTAACGGCCCCGCCTGAAAACAAGGCTGAAGTGGTCACCGACTCTTTGCGTCCAGAGAGCCTTGGAAGCCCAGCCAGCACAGAGACCGATCCCGGTCAATACCGTGTTGTGCCGGTACTCCCGCACAAAGAATTTCGCTGGATTCCGCCCCATGGATCACGCGCCTTTGCCCAAGGCTTGCTCGCTGACCTAATTCTTCCCGGGATCCCGGGAGTGGGATAGCAGCCTTCCCCTCCGATCTGCCGCGCCGGCCGTCCGCCAGGTAAGACCTGCGGACAGGAGAGGCAGCATGTCAAAAGAAATTTGTATTTCCAGCACGCCCCATGAGACGCGGCTGGCCATCCTCGAAGACGATCAACTCACAGAGGTCTATTACGAGCGCGAGAATGAGTACACTCTCGCCGGCTCCATTTACAAGGGTCGCGTTACCCGGGTGCTTCCAGGAATGCAATCGGCATTCGTCGACTTGGGCCTGGAGCGCGACGCTTTTCTCTATGTCACGGATTTCATGGAGGAGCAGGAAGACTCTTCCGACTTCGAGCGAATTCCGGCGAACGGGCGCCACGAGGAGGGGACGCAGGCCAAAGAGAACCGCCAGCCGCGTGCCGCATCCGCAGAAGAAGAGGCTCCACGGCGCAACGGTGGCCCGGTAGGTTCGGGAGGGGCAGCATCCGGCCAGGCGCCGGCAGGCGAGTTTGAGGATGGAACCCGGCGCTGGCGTGGCCGGCGTGGCCGCCGCAAGGGTTTTCGCCCACCACAGCAAGGCGGGCAGCAGGCAGCCCCAGCCCACGACCAGACGGTCCAGGCGGCGCCAGCCCGCAGCGAGACATCACCCCGCAGCGACGCATCATTTCGTAGCGACGTCCCGCCCTTCGAGCCAGCCGCATCGGTGGAAGCCGGGTCGCGGACCCCAGTTGCGTTCTCTCTTCCCGGTGAGTCGATTTCAAAGTACGGCGGTCAGAGCGTTGCGCCCGCGAAGCCGGTCGATGCCCGTGCTCCGCAGCCGCGGGCCGGTGTCATCCTTGCCAAGCCCTCCACGCTAATCGAGACCCCACTCGCATGGGACGGCGCCGGTCCGCTTCCGGGCGAGTCCATTTCCCGTTACCGGGGCACCCCTGACGAAACCCCGGTTCACCACGAGTCGTCGGCTGAGTGTGGAGGAAGAGACGGCCTATAACGAGGAAATTGCCGTCTCTACCGAGAATTTGGAGCCACATGCCATTGTGGCCGGGGCAGAGGAAGCTCCCGCGCTCCATGAAGCAGAAGCGGAGGAAACCGTATCGACGTCCGAAGTAGCGGCGCCGGCAGCCGAAAGGATTGCTGAAACAGAGGAAGAAGTCCAGAGCAGTCTTGCGGACGAGCCGCTGATGGCGGCGGTCGAGTTTGAGCCCGAGGAAGCTTCCGCTTCCTATCGGATAGATCCTGCCGCACCCAGCGAATTTCGTTTTGCCGCTTCCTCCTCCAGCTTGGTTGAGGAAGAGGAGGTAGCTCCTGAAGAGGAGGCCTTCCAGCAGATTGAAGACATGCGTCCGGACTCCGGTGACCACGAGACCGCCGCGTTGGCCGCGCCCCACGCGGGCCTGGCGGAAGTGGAAACGGACTTCGAAGAGGACGAAGAGGACGAGGAGCTGGACTCTGCAGCTCCTGTCACCGGCCTGGTGGAGGAGGAAGAGGTCGCGGAGGAAGAGGAGTACGACTTTACGCCTCTTTATGTCGAGAGCGAAGACCACGACCTGCAGGAACTGGAGGAGGAGACGCTCGACCAGGAAGTTGCGGCAGGGGGTGAGATTGGCGAAATGGTGCGCGATGCTCATCTTGACCAGCGCATTGATGGCGATGCTTCCGGCCTCACGGTAGAGGAGGAGGAAGCGGAAGATGAGCTGGAGACCGCTGAGGGGGTCGAGGAAACAGAGTCGGAAGAAGGGCAGGTAGCCGCAGTGGCCGGGCAGCCGGCTCGCCGTCCACGTGACGATCAGCGCCGCGGAGGCCGGGGGCAGCGAAACGATGGCCGCCGCCGGCACAATGGCCGCCGGCAAAACACCCAAACCAGCGACCTGCCGATCATTAGTGAACTGCTGAAGCAGGGGCAGGAAATCCTGGTGCAGATTGCCAAGGAGCCGATTGCGAAAAAGGGCGCGCGGATCACCAGCCACATCGCGCTCCCCGGCCGCTTCCTGGTCTTCATGCCGACGGTCAATCATGTAGGCGTCTCGCGGAAGATCTCCTCGGACGAGGAGCGCTTGCGTCTCAAGCGCATCCTGATCAGCGAGAAGGGAACCGTCAGTGGCGGCTTTATCGTGCGCACCGCGGCGGATGGGGCCAGCGAAGACGATCTGCGTGCCGATATTCGCTTCCTGATCAGCCTATGGACGGAGATCAAACAGCGTTCCGATACGGCTAAGGCGCCGGCGCTTATCTATCACGATCTGAACCTGGTGGAGCGCATCCTGCGCGACCAGGTGAGTGACAACTTCTCCACCATTTGGGTGGATACCGAAGCGGAGTACGAGCGCATTGTTCGCTTCCTGAACCGCTTTCAGCCCTCGTTGGTGCGGCGGGTTAAGTTGTACACCAAGGAAACGCCGCTCTTTGAACAGTTCGGCATCCAGGACGAAATCACCAAGGCGCTCAAGTCCAAGGTCTGGCTGAAGTCCGGCGGCTCCATCGTAATCAACCAGACGGAGGCGCTGGTGGCCATCGACATCAACACCGGCAAGTATGTTGGCAAGACGGCGCGTTTGGAGGACACGATTCTCAAGACCAATCTCGATGCCATTCCCGAGATTGTGCGCCAGATTCGTCTGCGCGATCTGGGTGGAATCATCGTGATCGACTTTATCGACATGGACGAGCGGAAGAACCGCAACAAGGTAATGCAGGCTTTGGAGGACGAACTAAAATCAGATCGGGCTCCTTCTAAAGTGTTGCAATTCAATGACTTCGGCTTGGTTGCTATTACCCGCAAGCGGGTGAAACAGTCTCTCGAGCGCACCCTGAGCATCCAATGCTCGATCTGCGCCGGAACGGGCATGGTCAAGAGCCCGACCACGGTGTGCAACGAAATCTATATCGAGATGCGCAAGATGCAGCATCACCTGGAGCGCCAGGATGTGTTGCTGCGCGTGCATCCTGAAGTGGTCAAAACGCTGAAGCTGGGGAATGCCCGCTGGCTCAATGAGCTGGAGGAGATGAGCGGCAAGACGATCATCGTCAAGAGCGATCCCACGTTGCACCCAGAGCAATTCGATATTCATTAGGAATAAGGGGGTCTTGTCGGCATGAGGGGCCCTTTTACGCCATATAGCGCTAAGCTGCCATCCTTTGTAAACTTCTGCGCGTCAAATCCGTCACATAGGTGTTAGCAGGAAGAGGTCCTCTTTGAGGGTCTCTGTCAAAATCTCATTTCCCAAGGGTGATTTCACGATGTTGTCGGGTCCCGGTTCCTTTGTTCGGTTCGCAGTGATAGTGTCGGCCCTTTCCTCCTGCCTGCTGGCTCCTGGTGCTTTTTCGCAAGTAAGTTCAAGCGCGCAAAATCATTTGGACTTCGATTCTATAGTGCAGGATCAATATCCCAACCAGGGCGGCTACAACAGGCAGGGCTACAACACCCACCATAACGACTCGCTCACCGACCATCTGGCCATTGAAGCCGGCGCTGGATTTAATGTGCCGGTAGGCAATACCAAGACCTGGCAGAATGTCGGCTATAGCATCAACCTGGGGGGTGGTTGGAACTTCAATGACAGATTTGGAGTGCTGGCGGAATACAGCTTCAATCGTGGAAATATTCCGCAGAACACGCTGACGAACGTAGGCGAGCCGAACGGCAATGTTCACGTGTGGTCGCTGACCCTCGACCCTATCTTTTACTACAAGACCAGCGGACACATTGGCGGTTACGTGACCGGCGGCGGCGGGTTCTATCGCAAGCTGACAACCTTTACCGAGCCGGTTTATGTGGGTGACTACTGCGATTACTTTTACGGCTGCTACCCCCAGTACGAAAACATTACGCTCAGCCATTTCTCCAGCAACCAGGGCGGCGTGAACATCGGCACCGGAGTCACCTACAAACCCAATGCGGACGGTAAGGGGAAGTTCTACGCGGAGGTTCGCTACGTCTGGGTAGACTCACCTCCGACTACGGCGAATGCGGTAGGGACGGGTACAGTCGGCATGATTCCCGTAGCTTTCGGCTTCCGCTGGTAGGCTTTACATGTCGCGGAACGAACCCGCACCGAGCAGGGAAGCAATGCCGGGTGCCCCACATCTCGCTCGTTTTTCGCGAGATGTGGGATACCACTGCTCTTTCCCTCTGACTTTCGATTCGTCCGATGCACTTAACGGTCGAACATCGGTGGTATCCCACATCTCGCGAAAAACGAGCGAGATGTGGGGCACCCGGCCTTCGTGACGGAACAGAGGAGTGCCTTTATACGCCGACGGGGAAGGGCTTGGGCGGGGCGTCTTCGGTGTTGGCTCCCAGGCGGAAGCGCTCAAATCGGCCTTCCAGCAATGACATCAGACCGGTGTACCAGTAACCCAGCACAAAGAGCAGCAGGAAGGGAACCGTAAAATAGTTCTCATTGACGATTGCATACCAGATGGTCAATGCAAAATAGCTGCCGATCAGGAGTTCAATCCAGGGCACGATGCCGAGGCGCTTGCGGTACTTGCTGGCTTGCGGAATCTGACCGCGCTTCTCGATGCGGTACTTAGGCGTGCGCTTAAAGGCACTCTTGATGCCAAAAATGGCCTCCAATACCGCCTTGGTATTGGTCACCGTCAGGCCTATGCCCAGGGCCATAAGGAAGGGCAGATATAGAAAGGTCCTGTACCATCGGCCGGGGAAAAGCTCTCTTTGCGAAACCAGATAAAACGATGAGATGGAAAACGTCGACGCCATGAATAGGGGCACGTCGATCAGCAACATCTGAAACCATCCCTGGTAGAAGCGGATGATCATGGCCGGCATTAACAGCGTGGAGAGCACCACCATCAGCGGATAGCTGAGATTTGCTGTCAGGTGGTAAAACGCCTCCAGCTTCACGTGGAAGGGCGCATCGCTGCGGAACAGCATGGGCAATATCTTTTTCGAGGTTTGGATCAGGCCCTTGGCCCAACGCGCCTGCTGTGTCTTGAAGGCGGTCATCTCTACCGGCAGTTCGGCCGGGCACTCAACATCCTGCAGATAACGGAATTTCCAGCCCTTCATCTGGGCGCGATAGCTAAGGTCGGTGTCTTCGGTCAGGGTGTCGTGCTGCCAACCTCCCGATCCGTCAATCGCAGTCCGGCGCCACATGCCGGCAGTCCCGTTGAAATTGAAAAAGGCGTTGGTACGCGATCGCCCGCCGTGCTCGAGAATGAAGTGGCCATCGAGCAGAATGGCTTCCACCTGGGTCAGGAAGCTGTAGTCGCGGTTGAGGTGCGTCCATCGCGTCTGCACCATACCGATCCTGGTATCGGCGAAGTGGTGCACGACTTGCATGAGCCATTCCCTGGGGGGCACGAAGTCGGCATCGAAAATGGCGATGAACTCACCCTTTGCCACGCGCAAACCCTCGTCCAGAGCGCCTGCCTTGAAGCCATGGCGGTCAACGCGATGAATGTAGACAATCCTGTGTCCGAGGGATTGATAAAGCTCTACGGCCGCCTGGGCAACTTCTACTGTGCTGTCGGTGGAGTCGTCCAAAACCTGAATCTCCAGCTTGTCGGCGGGATAGTCCAGGTTGCAGCAGGCCTGGATCAGGCGGTCAACGACGAATTGCTCGTTGAAGATGGGGAGCTGCACCGTGATGCTGGGGAGTTCAGCGAAATGCGACTCCGGCTCGCGCGCAGCATTCTTCTTGTACCTGTAGTAGCGATAGACCAGCTGATAGCGATGAATGCCGTAGAAAGAAAGAACAATCATCACGACGAAATAGGGAATCAGGAGGGCAGTGTCAAAAGAGTTCCAGTGATACAAGTGCTCGAAGGTGCGATCCGCGTAATGGGTCTTGAAGTAATGCTGCAGGCCGTGCTGTGGACCGTTCGACCACAAGGCGAGGGTCCACCGGCAACTGCGGAGAGCCGCAATGGGGAGGTCGATTAGCTTATCAGCAATCATCGCCAGCAGGGCACTGCCTCCACGTCACTTATTAGCTAAGATGCTCATCCACAGGGCCCGATACTGCTTACCCAGACAAATTGACGGATCAATTGAGAAAAAAGGTGGTGTACAGGGTATCCCGCTGCACGGGCCGGAAGCCGGCGCCGCGGATCACGTGCCGCAGCTCTTCTTCGGTGGTGCAGTTGGAGGTGCCGGCGGCCTTGACTACATTTTCCTCGAGCATCACCGAACCCACGTCATTGCCACCGAAGCGCAGGCCAAGCTGCAGCACCTTCAATCCCTGCGTTACCCAGCTGGATTGCACATTCTCCACGTTATCCAGGTAGAGACGGGAGATGGCCAGCACCTTGAGGTACTCGACCGATGTGGCCTCATCCCACTTGCGGCCTCCCAGGGCGGTGTTCGTGGGCTGAAAGCTCCAGGGAATAAAGGCCGTAAAGCCGCCGGTTTCTTCCTGCAGGCGCCGGACCTGCTCGAAGTGGTTGACGCGGTGCTCAAAGGTTTCCCCCACGCCGAACATCATCGTGGCCGTGGTGCGCATACCCAGCTCATGGGCAGTGCGGTGCACATGGACCCAATCCTCGGTGGAGCACTTGAGGCGTGCGATGCGATGCCGTACCTCGTCGTCCAGGATCTCAGCGCCGCCGCCCGGAATGGAGTTCAATCCCGCATCCCGCAGCCGGGCGATGGTATCTCGCACCGAGAGGTTGCTGTACTCGGCGATGGCCAGAATCTCGGAGGCGGAGAAGCAGTGCAGCCAGATCTGAGGAAAGCGCTGCTTGATGCCTTTGAGTAAGCGCTCAAACCAGTCGATCTTGAGATCGGGATGCAGGCCGCCCTGCATCAGTACGCCGGTACCGCCCATCTCCACCGTTTCTGCGATCTTCTGGTAAATGGTCTCAAAGTCGAGGATGTAACCTTCCGCGGCGAGCTTGCCCTTAAGCGGCCGGTAGAAGGCACAAAAACTGCAATACTCAGTGCAGAAATTCGTATAGTTGATGTTGCGGTCAATGATGTAAGTCACGACGCCCTCGGGATGCAGTTTGCGGCGAAGCGCATCTGCTTCCATGCCCAGGCCGATAAGGTCGTCTGAGCGGAAGTAGTCGAGGGCTTGAGTCCTGGTAATCGCCACAGGTCCATTTTACGGGTACGGCAGCCGACAATCCAGTGTTACAGTGCAAGAGACGTGACTCTCAGCGATCATTTGAGTGATTTGGGGACCATGTCCGTCTACCGCGAGCCTAATACTGTGGTCCGGTGGGATCAGCTATGTGCGGCCATTCTTTCCACCCCGGGCACGCAAAGATCGCGTGCCCCGGGGGCCCCGGTTTTGGCGGAATAGCCGCGTTAGGTTCAGTTTCCTGGTCTACACCATTAGCAAAAAGGCGTTAACAGGCCGTTGCGCCCTATCACAATAATTTTCGGGTTTGCCTTCTAACCCTCACGGTACGTTCGCATCCGAAGTTTTACCATTTGTGTGTCAGGAACGCGGGCCATTCATTACCGAGTAGCGCTGCAGGTCTTTCGCTACCTAATCTCCCTTGTGAAAGGTTCCCAAATGTCTCAATTCAGAATTATCAGTCGCCGTTTTTTGCGACACCTGCCGAGCACTTTGTCCACTGTGGTGCAGGCCACTCTTGTGCTCGCCTTCGCCGTGCCCATGCACGCACAAACCCCCGCCGCCGCTGCGCCGGCTCCGGATGTCATTGTCTTTACCAACGGCGATCAGCTGTCCGGCAAGCTCTTACGCGAGGTCGGCGGCAGCGTGACCTTTCATAGCGACATGGCGGGCGATATCACCGTGACTTGGGACAAGATCAAGTCCATTCACACTGCACAGCAGTTTGCCGTGATTCAACAGGGTCAGCACGTCACGCGCAAGACGGCGGACGCCGATATTGCCGTGGGCAGCGTCCAGGTGGATGACAGCCAGGTTAAGGTGACTCAAGGCACGGGCGGCACGCCCAAAGACATTCCTGTGAAGGATGCGCAATACGTGATCGACAAGGATACCTACACCAAGGAACTACGCGGCAATCCAGGCTTCTTCTCCGGCTGGAACGGCTCGCTCACAGCGGGCGCGACGCTGGTTGAGGCGACGCAGAACAGCCGCGGCTTTACCGGTAACGCGGCGCTGGTGAGGGCTATTCCCAGCGTGGACTGGCTTGACCCGCGCAACCGCACTATTTTCGACTTTACCGGAGCCTACGGCCAAGTCACCCAGCCCGGCACGGCGGGGACAAAGACCAATATCATCCACTTCGACGCTGAGCATGACTGGTTTGTCTCGCCGCGCTTCTATTTCCTGGTGGATGCGTCCTTGGGACCACAATTACTCGCAAGGCCTGAGTTTGCAGCAAGTGTACGGCGGTGGAATTGGATACACCGTCATCAAGGAACCGAAGCAGCAATTGGATGTAAAGCTGGACGTGCACTACGAGAGACAGCAGTACTTCGTGACCCCCAACGTTCTTCCGATTCCGCCCCTCACCCCGAGCAAGAATTTGATCGGAATGGACTTCGGAGACACCTACATGCTGAAGCTGCCCCATGGGCTGGTCTTCAACCAGGGAGCGGTGATCACTCCGGCGTTCAATCAGACGAACGCCTATTCGGCGGTGGCTACCGCGGGCTGTTGTTCCCGGTCTACAAGCGCTTCGGGTTTAGCGTGGGAACGCTGGACGACTTCCTGAACGACCCGGCCGCCGGCAGCAAGAAGAACTCGTTCCAGTTCACCGCGGGCGTGACCTATAGCCTCAAATAGAGACAGCGGAACGATACCCTGGGGCCTTCACGATAAGGGGCCCCGGGGCTTTTTTATTGCGGCGCCACCGGATCGAGATCGAGCGGCTGTTTCAATAGCGTCAGTACGCCGGGAGGTAGCGGCTTATCGGCGTTTGCCAGCAGCTGCGATACTTGCCACATCTCTGTCTGGTTCAGGACACGGCTGAAGGCAGGCATGCCGGAAAGCCGGATACCGTTGGCCACCTTCCAAAAGGTTTCCCCGGGCGGGTCGTCACTGACGCCGACTACTCCGTGGCCGTGCGGTTCCCAAAGCTGGGGCGCCTCAGGGAACATCCCCTTGGCGAAGGTGGCAGGACGCCCGTAAAGCCCGTGGCAGGCAGCACATTGCTGGCGGTAGATGTGGGCGCCGATCTCCAGGTTGGTGGGGCTGGCTTCGACCGGGGGCGTCTTTACCATTTCCCGGTCGATGCGCGCGTGCAGGGGAAGGTGGACGATCCGCTCCTCAAAGGGAAAAGGCGCGTCGCCTGTGGCGACCGGCAGGTTGCCGAAATTCAGATAAGCTGCAATGCCAAGCGGCACTACCAGCAGGCCGATTAACAGGCCGAGAAGGAATTTCATTTCATTTCGCCTTTCGATTTTGTACACAGCAAGAGAGGCTTTCTCAGACCCGTGGGACAAGAAAAGCTGCACTGTTCGTCCCAGAGCAGGATATAGCAAGCGGAGAAATGCTCTAATACTAACCAGGACAGCAAAAAGCTATTTTCTTCGCCGAACGGCGGCAGGCAGTGGAGGCTTTCAGGTTCATGCATCAGAGCAAGCGTTTTGGATGCCATGTGTATCCGATTCTTTTTTTGATCACTCTCGCAGTACCAGGGCTCATAGCGCAGAATTCCACCAGCAACCCATCTCCAGCCCCAGCAGCACCAGCTCAGACCGAACCGGAGAACCCACAGCAGAACCAGGTTCGCCTCGCCCAGGAGGCGCAGGCCAGAATACGCGCGCGACGGCAGCAACGTACCCAACGTGTCATTGAGGATACTTACAGCCACAAATTCGAGGCCTACGGAGGGGGTGGCTACACGCGCTTCCGCCCCGGGAGTTCGCTCCAGCACGTCAACGAATCAGCCTGGAACGGGGGTCTGACGGATTATTTATGGGGGCGCCTCGGGCTTACGGCAGACTTGCGCGGTTACTACGGAACTGCCTTCATCCCACCCAATCCGTACAACATCTTCAAACCCGCCATCAGCGAGTACAGCTTCATGGCAGGGCCGCAGTATCGCTTCGTGCGCAGGGAACACTGGGCCATCAGTGCACAAGGCCTGGTGGGCGGGTCTAAAGGCAACTTCAACGCGAGCACTTCCGGGGTTCCGCCAGGCACGTTTATTGGGCTATGGAGCCAGGGCACCAACTTCAGCGCGGCAGTGGGTGTGCCAGTCGACTATAACCTTGGTCCCGGATTCGCCGTGCGGTTGCAGCCGGGGTATTGGTTTACGACCTTCAGCGGCACACCGCAGGTGAAGAATCTTGGGTTTACTACCGGGATTGTTTATCGATTTGGGCGGCAGTAGGTGGTGTGAAGAACAAGGGACCTGCGGTTTCACCGCCTTAGGCGGTGACGGCTTTGTCGCGTTCTTTGGCGGCTTGCAGGGGATATTGCGGCTCGGTCATCCTGACCGGGTCGAGGATCTCCGCGATTTCTTCTTCGGTTAGCTGCTTCCGGTCGCGAGCGATTTCGATAATCGACTTGCCGGTCGCGACCGACTCCTTCACAATCTCCGCAGCCTTGGCGTAGCCGATGTACGGATTCAGCGCCGTGGCCAGCGAGACGGTGCTCTGTGCGTAGAGCTCGCAACGCTTCTCGTTGGCGGTGATCCCGCGCACGCACCGCTCGTCGAACTCGCGCAGCATGTTGGTGAGGATGCCTATGCTCTGCAGGACGTTATAGGCCATGGTCGGCATCATCACGTTCAGCTCCAGCTGGCCGCCCTGGACGGCATAAGCCACGGCGGTATCATTGCCGATCACCTGGAAACTGACCATGGCCGCTAATTCCGGCAGGACCGGGTTGATCTTGCCGGGCATGATGGATGACCCCGGTTGCAGGCTGGGAAGGTAAATCTCCGCAAAGCCGGTGTTGGGTCCGGAGCTGAGCATACGAATGTCATTGGAAATCCGGATCGTTTCCAGGGCGATCCCGCGCAAAGCCGAGCTCACATCGGCCATACAGGCGTTGGATTGCATGGCCCAACGCATGTCCGCGGCCGGCGTCAACTGCTGCCCCGATATGCGAGCCAGATGGGCGATTGCTTTCACCCGGTAGTCCGGATGAGTGTTGATACCGGTGCCCACTGCACTGCCGCCCAGCCCCAACTCGCGCAAGCTGCCGGAAGCCAACACCAGGAATTGACGGCCCTTTTCGTAGGCTAAGCCATAGGCGGCAAACTCCTGTCCCAGCCGCATTGGAACCGCATCCTGCATGTGGGTGCGGCCTGACTTCATGATGCCGTGAAAGGCCTTTGCCTTTTCCGCAAAGGTGGCCGCCAGGTGGTCGAGCACAGGGTAGAACGTATCCAGGGCGAGCAGCGTCGCCAGACGCATGGCAGTGGGGAAGACGTCGTTGGTCGACTGCCCATAGTTGACGTGGTCGTTGGGGTGTACGTGGGCGTACTCCCCCAGCTTTCCTCCCAGGATCTCGTTGGCGCGGTTGGCGATGACCTCGTTGGTGTTCATGTGCTTGCTGACGCCCGCACCGGCCTGGAAAACATCGACCACGAACTCAGCATTCCACTTGCCGTCGATAACTTCCTGGGCCGCCTGGATGATGGCATCGGCGCGCCTGGCGTCTATAAGGCCGAGCTCTTTGTTAGCTTCCGCGGCCGCTCGCTTGACCATCCCCAGGGCTCGGATGAGCTGGGGATCCGGATGTATATCGGAAATGGGGAAGTTCTCAACCGCGCGCGCGGTCTGCGCACCGTAGTAGGCCTTTGCAGGCACTTCGACAAAACCAAGCGAGTCTTTTTCTTTGCGGAGATCAGACATAAGCAGGTGGGCTCCTGAACTGCGGTCATAGCGTAGAACGTTCGATTATAGCGATTTCGAGCACCGGCCGGGAACGGGGGGCGCGTTTGCTTACCCAGCACTTCAGTTACGTTACAAATGCCTGTACTACGATGGCCGCCTCTCATCGTCTAAGCTATATAGATGGAGAATGGCCGCAGTGCCGTAAAGGAAAACTTTGACGTATTGGTTATTGGCGCGGGCCCTACTGGCCTGGCATGCGCCATCGAGGCGCAGCGCGCTGGAATGCGCACCGTTCTGGTAGACAAGGGGTGCCTTTGCAACTCCCTCTTCCACTACCCCTCAAATATGACGTTTTTCACCACGCCCGAGCTGCTGGAGATCGGAGACATACCGTTTTCCAGCCCCAATCAGAAACCCAGCCGCAATGAGGCGTTGGAGTACTACCGCAAGGTCGCGGAGCATTACCGGCTGGAGCTGCGCCAATATCAGACCGTTTCCAGCCTGACGGGGGAGGATGGCGATTTTACCATCGCTACCGTTGACCAGTTCTCCCGGCAACGGTTATACGGCGCCCGCAAGGTCATTCTCGCCACGGGCTACTACGACCTGCCGAACTACCTGGAAGTGCCAGGGGAAGATCTACCTAAGGTGATGCACTACTATCACGACCCGCACCCCTACTTCGACCAGAATGTGCTGGTGATTGGGGGCAAGAATTCGGCGGCGATTGCGGCCCTGGACTTATGGCGCCACGGCGCTCATGTGACCCTGGTGCATCGGGGTGAGGCCATGCACCGCCATGTCAAATACTGGATTCTGCCGGACATCAACAATCGCATCAAGAACGGCGAAGTCACGTGCGTTTTTCTCAAGCGCCGTGAGTGCCATCTCGGAAGACTCGGTCGAGCTGATGACCCCGCAGGGAGCCGTTACACTTGCTAACGACTACATTTTTGCCTTGACGGGGTACCATCCCGACTTTGATTTTCTGGCTGCCGCCGGTGTACGCATGGAAGGCAAAGACCGCTGCCCAGCGTGCGATCCGCAATCGCTGGAGAGCAATATTCCCGGGCTCTATCTTGCCGGAGTGATTGTGGCAGGCATGCGCACCAACGAGATTTTTATCGAGAACGGCCGTTTTCATGGCCGTCAGATTGCCCAGGATATCGAGGCCAAGCTTGCCGGCCGAACCTCCGTGAAGGTCGGCTGAACCTGTTACTGTTACTGTGACTTGGACTGATACGAGATCCCCCAAGCGCTGAAGGAAAGGTTGCCGTCTCATGAGTTGGCTCAAGCCTCGTTCGATTCGAGGTCAGCTCATCTCCGGTCTTGTCCTCTTCGAGGGGCTGCTGGTGATTACCTTCGCTACGCTGCTGGTGCGCGAGCAGGCCTTGGAGATTCATGAAAGGGCCCGTCTGCGGCTGGAGTCGGAGGTGAGCCTGCTGGCGCTGCAGAGCCAGGAGTCTCTGGCCCAGGGCCAGGCGGGATACCTGGTGCCGATCCTCCGCGCCATGACCAACTCCCCCAGCATCCGTGCAGCGGTAGTTACAGACGTCAACGGCCGGATCATTGCCAGCAGTGATCCGAAGATGAACGGCAAGAACGTGCTGACGCGCCTGGAAAAGAAGCACCTGACGGATAGTGGCAGCGCGGCAGTTTTTCGTGTGCCTGGCGGAGCCCGTGAAGCCGTGCTGCCGGTCCACGTTGGTGGTCAACTCAGCGGTTTTGCCTGGGTTTACGAAGATGCGGGCGCGGCATTGGAGGAGATTTCCTCCCTCATCCGCATCACGATTATCTTTGCCGGCTTAGGGGCTTTGGGCACGGTCATCATTGCCGGCACTCTGGCCAGGTCCATCACCCGCCCGTTGCGGGCTTTGCTTACGGCTACGCGCAGGTTGATTCGCGACCCGCAAACCAAAGAAGGATTTCCGCTGGAAGTGACTTCTACCAACGAGTCGGCGGACCTTACCCGTGCCTTCAACCTGATGGTGACTTCCATGGAGGAGCAGAGATCGGGGCTCAGCGATACCCTGGCTCTGCTCGACTCGATGCTGGAAAACGCGCCCATTGGGTTCGCTTTCTTCGATCGCAAGTTTCGCTACGTGCGCGTGAACCAGTTTTTGGCGGAGATGAACCACGTGCCCATAAGCAGGCACCTGGGGCGCACCATCGATGAGATGCTCCCCGGGCCGGCTGCGGAGATGCTGCAGGGCCGCATCCAGAATGTCTTTGAGACCGGGGAACCGGTGGCTCAATTTGAGCTGAATACGCCCCTGTCTGGAGATGTCACCCAGACACGCAGTTGGCTGATCAACGTGTATCCAGTTAAGACGACGTCTGAAGCGGTTCGATGGGTGGGAGCGATTGTGGTCGAAGCCACCGAGCGTAAGCGTGCCGAGGATGCGTTGCGGAAAACGGAAAAGCTGGCGGCCGCGGGCCGGCTGGCGGCTTCCATCGCACACGAAATCAATAATCCTCTGGAGGCGGTCACGAATCTGCTCTACCTGCTGCGCCACCAGTCATCGCTCGATGAGCAGGCCATTTCCTATGCCGACCTGGCACAGCACGAAATCTCGCGGGTGGCCGAGATGACGCAACAGACCTTGCGTTTCTACCGCCAATCCACGTTGCCCGTAGTTGCCAATATCGCCGAGTTGTTGGATTCGGTGGTCGCGCTCAACAAGGGAAGGCTGCTTGGACTGCAGATCGAGGTCTCTCGTCAGATCGGACCCAATGTCGAGCTTTATTGTTTTTCCGGTGAAATGCGCCAGCTCTTTGCCAACCTGATCGGCAATGCGATCGATGCCATGGCGCACGGAGGGCATCTGTGGTTGTCTGTGAGGCGGTCGCGTTCCTGGGTGGACTGCACACCCGGTATTCGATTGTTTGTTGCGGACAATGGCTGTGGTATGACGCGGGCGACGCGCCTGCGGATTTTCGAGCCATTTTTTACCACCAAGGAAACGACTGGGACCGGCCTGGGTCTGTGGGTGAGCAGCGAGATCATCGCCAAGCACAAGGGCACGGTGAGGGTCGCCAGCCGCCCGGCAAAAGCGGCGAACGGGAAGCACTCCGGCACGGTGTTTATGCTGTTTTTCCCGGAGGATGGGATCGGATCAGCTCCCTTGCCTGCTTCGGTCACCACTACTACACAGAGTGCGTAGAGAGTTGAGGCTCGGCCAATAATTGACAAGATCTGCCATAAAATATAGGCTATGTCTTCTAGGGGTTTCCTATGCAGACTATGAATATCTCTCTCCCCGATCCCATGAAGGAGTACGTTGAGGAGCGGGTTAGTGCGGGGGCTTACAGCAGCGCCAGCGAGTATGTCCGTGAGCTGGTGCGTGCCGATCAGAAGCGTCATGCGAAAGAGCAGATGGAGCAAATCCTGCTCAATGCCATGGACTCGGGTGATCCGTTCGAGGTTACCCCCGAAATGCTCGAGGATATAAAGCTAAAGCTCCGTACTCGATCTGCGCAACGCAACGGGACCAAACGGTAGAGCGATTTCTCCACCAGCCACTAATCGATTGTGAAACCGCTCTCGGTTCCCTATTTTACAGTCCGCCCTCTTGCATGGCGCGAGATCAGCGCACAGCTTGATTACCTCGAAGAAGAGGCAGGGTTGGAGACTGCAGAGCGTTTTCTGGATCAGCTCATAGCCAGTTTTGAAGCACTGAGCCTTCAGCCAAAGATTGGCGCTCTCTGCGGTTTCGGTAAACCGAGGGCCCGTCGCCTTCGTCGCTGGCGCGTAAAGGATTTTGAGAACTGGCTGATTTTCTATCAGGCCAAACGCAACGGCGTGGAAATCATCCACGTAATGCACGGGGCTCGCGATATTGAGAGCCTTTTGGGCGAGTAGGCGATGTGGGGCAACCTTTCTTCCATAGGCTCATGGCATATTGCTGCGTGCTCGATTCGCGGCTAGCCTGTGAGTGGCACAGCGAGAGCCATTATCCCACTCAAGCCCCACGGCACGCCGGGGTAGGCAAAGTACGGCTTGACCCCGGTTTCCTGCCACGCTGTGCTAGAGAGGTCCGCGTGTGCGCCTTTCATTAAGGAAAGGCGCATGGGGTGTATCAACGCCACAAGGCTCCGCAGGAAATCGGGGCAAAGGGGGCACCAAGCATTTGTTGCAGGTGTGGCAAGAGCTACGCTAGGGAAGATGGACTTTGGTTTCTTTGCCCTGATACAGAATTTGTCTCGGCGCCATCCCGGCTAATCCAGCGATGAAGCGCCGTTCGGTTTGGGGCTTCCCTCCTCTGGACCTTAGTGCCAGCGTTCCCGCGGCGTCATCCCAGCGCAATTGCGTGGACGAGAAATCTCCTTGTTCAAATGCAAACGTGTGCCCGTCGTCCTCGTAGAGCGCAGATACGCCATCGCTGCCTGGATAGACCGTCAGGGAGATGGGTACATCGGATTCTTGATTTGCGAATTGCTTAACAGGACCGGTCGCCAACGTGGTTCCTGATCGCACAAAGACAGGGATGGTTTCGAGAGGCGCGCCCACTTCCACAGTTTTGTCTCCTGAGATCTGTTCGTGCGTCCAGAAATTCCACCAGATTCCCTCGGGTAGATAAACACTTCTCGTGGTTGCACCTGCTTTCAGTACGGGCGCGACCAATAACGACGGACCAAACATATATTGATCATCCATCGACCGTGCTTTTTCGTCCTTGGGGAATTGCAGCCAGAGCCCGCGCATCAAGGGAATTCCGGTGGCATGCGTTTCGGCCACCGCGGAGTAAATGTAGGGCAGCAGCCTGTAGCGGGTGTTTAGATAGTTGCGGCAAATTTCCTCGACTGCGGGGTTGTGTAATGCCTCAGGCCGCGGCAGATCATCTACCGAGAATGCCGGCGTCAGCTCCGCGGGACCATAGTCGCCGAGGTTCCATCCCCATGGCAGCCGCAGCTTCCAGGTGCGGCCGTGTCCGCGAAAGAGCGGGCAAAATGCACTGAACTGAAACCAGCGAAGGAAGAGCTCCGCGGTTAACTCTTTGGTGGGCACAAAACCTCCCGTATCCGTGCCCCAGTAGGGAATACCGCTCAGCCCTATGTTGATTCCCTCCATTACTTGCGCCGCCAGCGTCTTCCAGGTGGAGAAGACATCCCCTGACCACAGCCACCCGTATCTTTGCAATCCTGCATAGCCGTTCCTGTTCAAGGCAAAAGGCCGAACATTTGGCCGCTCCTGGCGATCGCCGTCCCAATACATCTCATTGCGAACCAGGCGCGAAGACGCCGGCAAAGGATCGCCTTCATCGGGCCACCACCCGTCGACCCCCATGCGGTCGAGCGGAACGTGGTGCGACCAGTACTTCGCTGCATGCGAAGGTTCTTCAGCCGCGGCGCCGGTGTCACTCACCTTGCCGTGAAGACTCACAGGAGGGTTCACCACATGAAGCACCACCTTGAAATGGTCCTGGTGCAATTGGCGGATCATCGCCTCGGGATCGGGAAAGACACTTTCATTGAAGGTGAATGATCCGTGGCCGGTATTCCATCCCGCGGGGCAAAAACCAGTTCCCAGGTAAATCAGCGCGTCGCACGGCAGTTGCTTCTCACGAAAGGTCTTCGCTTCCTGCAGGATTTCCTCGCGGCTGGCGAGCGTTCGATGCGATTGTTGGTATCCGAGCGTCCACAAGGGGGGCATGTGGGGGAATCCAACCAGCTCCGCAAGCTGGCGAAGCAACTTTGCCGGAGTGTCCGCGGCCAGCAGGAAAATGTCATAGCCCCGGGCACTCTCGTTGGGCTTGAAGACCCCAGACTCGATACCAATATTGAATGTTCCTTGCGGCTCGTGGAAGAACAGTCCCCAGCCGTTGGAGCCCATCAGCCATGGGATGGGAAGATGTGCACCGTAGACTTTGAGGTCATCGCCCACTTGGCCATTTCGCATTGCATCGGCTGTACCGCGGCGATCGAGCGTGTGTGCACCTGCGCCGAGCCCATAGACGGGTCCGTCGCCACAAAGAAATTGAAGCTGCGCCGGATTCTGGTCGAAGCGGAGTTCCTGAAGGAGTAGGCCAGCCTTGCGCACGAACCGTGATGCGGAGAGGATCCGTCTGCACTTCGAGCGACCTCGGTCCCCAATTCACGGTTTGCCGCGAGCCTCCGGCGAGGGCTCTGATGGCTGGATCAGGCCACACCCTTTTGGCCAGGCTGCCGTCTCCGTACAGCTGGTCCATCGGCTCGCCGGCTGCAGCGACGGTTATCCGCAAGATGTTGTCACTTACGGCGGTAACAGTGAGTGCGAGGACAGGTGGACCCGCAACTTGGGTTGCAAGCGCATGGGCGGCGGGCAGATGCAGCTCGAGGAGCATGCCGGCGCCGCCCGCCCCGATACCTTGCAAGAGGCTCCGTCGAGTAAAGCTCCAAGGCACTTGTCCCCTCCCAGCCGTGACAGGGAAAGGTTTACGCGGCGGGCGATTCCGTGTCAAGGAGCGTTCCCGATGCGGGCCTCCGGAAACGTTTACTTGACGTTACATGCCACAAAAGATTACAAGGATAGCGCTAGAGCATTTTCACTGCTGTAGCCGCATCAAGGAGACGCTCGCTTGCAACTTCCCATCTCTCGCCGCTCCTTCCTGGTTGCAACGGCAGCTGCCGTTGCACCAACAGTCAGCGCCCTGGCCTTCCCTCGCAGCGAGGGTTTGCTTTCGTTCTCAGAGACAGAGAAGAGTCCATCCACCGTTCCCTTTGCAAATTGGAAAAATACCGGAGTCATCGAGCTTTCGAACTCGCCTCATGCCCGGCTTAAGACGGTTCCGGTGAGCGCTGTTGTGATCAAGGACGGTTTCTGGTCGCAGCGTCGAATCACCAACGTCGAATCCAGCATTCCCAGCATGCACGACGAGCTGATCGCGCACGGGCGCATGGACAATTTCCTCCGGCTTCAAGGGAAGTCATCCAGCCCGCAAAAGGGGCCGGTCTTTTCTGATTCCGATATTTACAAATGGACGGAAGCAGTTGGGTTTGTTCTGCAGTCAGGGGACAGGCCGCAATTGCGCGAGACCGCCTCCACAATGATCCGCGAAGTCGTGGCCGTTCAGGAGCCATCCGGATATCTCAACACGTATTACGTGGGTGACCTGGCAGCAAAACGTATGCTCCCGGAGATACAGACGACCGGCCATGAGATGTACAACCTTGGCCACATGCTGCAAGCGGCGATAGCCTACTATCGCGCCACCGGCGACCCCACGTTGCTGAACGCAGGTATTCGGTTTGTCGACGACTTCCTGCTCCCGAACTATGGGCCAGGGGCGAACCAAAAACCCATCGTTGCCGGTCATCCCGAGATCGAAATGTCCCTGGTTGAGCTCTACCGCACCACCGGCAATCGCAAGTACCTGGAGCTAGCCGGTTACATCCTGCATGGCGACGACCGCATTCCGCTCACCGATCAACAGATCACCTACATGTTCTGCGGTGTTCCGTTCACTTCGCGCACCAAACTCGAAGGACACGCGGTGCGCGCCATGTACGCATGTTGCGGGGCCACGGACTACTACCTGGAAACGGGAGACCCAGCTTATTGGAAGACGCTCAACGCGCTCTGGGAGGATCTGGTCGCCCATCAAATGTATGTCACTGGCGGAGTGGGTGCGCGTTCGACGGGAGAGGCTTTTGGCGACGCCTACGAATTGCCCAACGCACGCGCCTATGGGGAGAGCTGCGCCGCTATCGGCAACATGATGTGGAACTGGCGCATGCTGGCCGCGTCTGGAGAAGCGCGCTTTAGCGACGTTATGGAGTGTGCTCTTTACAACGGCATTAATTCGGGCATGTCGCTTGATGGCAAGACCTATTGCTATCGAAATCCCCTGGCGTTCGATCCCACCGGCGACTCCAGAGACCGTCATCTGGTTCAGGGCAAGATCCGTAATCCCTGGTACGACACGACATGCTGTCCGCCCAATCTTGAGCGAACGTTTGCTTCGTTGCCAGGCTATTTCTACAGCACCGGCGAAGACGGCGTTTATGTGCACTTTTACGATAACTCTGAAATGAACTGGCATCTGCAGGATGGAACTGCGCTCTCCATTACGCAGATCACTCGCTATCCGTGGGAAGGAGAAGTCTCGCTTACCGTCAACCCGGCCGAAGCAAAGGAGTTCACCGTGTATGTCCGCATTCCAGGATGGTCGCAGAAGAACGCCGTACAGGTGAACGGTGTCTCCATCGAAGGCGCGGTTCCGGGCCAATATCTGGCGCTGCGCCGGCACTGGGCTGCGCATGACCAGATACACCTGTCTTTCGACATGACCACACAGCAAGTCCGAGCCAACCAGGCGGTGGCCGACGATTTGGGGCGAGTCGCATTCCGTCGCGGACCGATTATCTTTTGTATGGAATCTCTCGACCAACCCGGTCATGCAGACGAGGCGAATCTGTCTCCGTTTTCAGCTGCGCTCGAAGGCGATACCAAAGCTGTCTGGAATGCAGAACTGCTTGGAGGAGTTGAGGTGCTGGAGCATCCTGGCGCGGTTACGCTGAGCGCGGAGAAGTCGCTGTATTTTCCCGTGGCGCCGGTGGTTGGCACCAAGCCTACGGCGCTGCACCTCATTCCGTACTACGCGTGGGCGAACCGGGCGCCTACGGGAATGCAGGTTTGGATCCCATATATCCAAACCTAGCGCGATGCCCCGGGAGATTTTCTCGCCTACCCTTTGGTCATCGGAATCCACGCGCGCATGAGAATGGAGAAGAAGATTTGCAGCCAAAAGACAAAGAGGCGGTTGGCTGATCTTCGATTTGACCGGCCCTTTGCGCCTCGGCGTGCATCGCGCGCCGTACTGCATTGTGTCCTGCTGCTTTCGCTTGCCGCCTGTCGCAGCGGTCACCCGGTCATCGCCGTAGTTCCGCGAACAGCAGGGAACACTTTGTGGGAGGGCGAACACGCAGGCGCTGCCTTGGTCGCTCATGAAAAAGGGTTGCGCGTTTACTACCAGGCACCCACGCGCGAAGATGACCTATCGAGTCAACTTGGAATCATCGAGAGGGCACTCGATCGGGGATGCAACGGCATCATCCTCTCGCCGGTCGAAGCGCTGCCGTTCCGCACGACCATCCGAAGAGCGGTTGAAAGCGGAGTACCCACCGTGATTGTCGGGACCGACCTGGGCATTCCTCCGGGGAAGAAGCTTGCGTACGTCTTGAACAACGAAGAGGCAGGGGGTGAATTAGCCGCGCGCCGCGTAGCGCGCATCCTGGGCGGCAAGGGGACCATCGCCATCGTGGGCATCAGCTCACAGTTGACGAGCACCGCAACCAGAGCGCGCAGCCTGGAGACGGTATTGGCCAAAGAGTTTCCCGGGATTCACGTGACCGATCGGCGCCTTGGACTGCCAACCGTACCTCAGGAACAGCAGGTGGCCGAGGAGCTGGTCAGCAAGGATGACCATGTAAACGCAATTGTGGCTCTCTCCGAGGCCTCCACGCGGGGGGCCTATTATGCATTGGTCGAATTCAACAGGATTGGAGAGATTAAGCTCATCGGATTTGATCAGGATCTGTTGGAGCCAGTGAGAAGCGGCGGCATCGACTCCATCATCCTGCAGAACACCTATGAAATGGGCCGGCGGGCTATGGGGATCATGGACGAGCAGCTGCGCGGGAAGTCTCCCGCGCAGCAGGTCTCACTGGAGCCTCTGCTGTTGACCCGCGATAATATCGACTCTTCTCAAGTGCGCCAGATGCTGACGCTTGTCTGGTGGTACGACCAATGATTCGGCAGCTGCATCGGCGGCATTTTTTAATCGTCGTTGCCTGCCTCAGTGTCCTCGCGCTTGGAGCCCTCGGATACCTCGCCTATCGCTCCCTGGCGCAGCATGGACCGTCCTATCACGACTCTTTTGCCCAGGAAAAGCAGGACGAATGGCAGGCATTCGGCGGGACCTGGCAAATCATCAACGGCGTCATGCAGAACAGTTCCGACGAGCGCGGAGCCAAGTTGATGACCGGCTCAACCGATTGGCGGGACTATAAAGTGGACGCGGATGTGCAACTGCTGGGCGAGGCGGGGGACGCCGGACTCGTTATGCGCACAACTCAGGAAGAGGAGGGCGTCGATTCCTACCATGGCTATTTTGCCGGCCTTCGCGACCTGGATAATACGTTAATCCTCGGTCGCGCCGACTATGGATGGCACGAATTTCAAGCCATCCCTGTGGCCTCCGGTGTGCACACCAGGGTCTGGTATCACCTGACGTTTCTTGCTTACGAGTGCACCCTTGCGGCGAGGACAATCTCACCTTCGGGGGAAACAACAACGGTTGCAATCCGGGATCCCTCGTGCATCAAGGCCGGCCGCTTCGGCCTGCAGTCTTATGCCTCCGGCGCACTATGGCGCAACGTAACCGTCAGCCGTTCAAGCCGGCGGGATCTGACCTCGCTTATCGGCGATCGCGCCGCCGGGCTTCCGGCGGAACGGGGTGTGGCATGGACAGGCAATACGGATGCGCTGGACCGCCGCAACGAAATTGAGCTGATCGATCGCGACATGCGCGACCATCATTCCGACTTAAGCGCGCAACCCATCGGTAGCTTGCGCCTGCTCTCTCCCAATCAACCGTCACAGGTCACGGTACACGGCGTGGTAACACTCATTTCGCCGGTGCTGTATGTGCAGGACGCAACCGGTGGATTGGCAATACCGAAGGCACGCACCACAAAGCCAATTCAGATCGGCGACGCGATCGAAGCCAGGGGTAATGCCGAGCTGCACGATTTCAGTTCCGTTCTCAGAGACGCAGATGTGCGTCCTCTGTGGACTCATACGCCCGTACCGCCCGTTGCGGTCTCCCCATCGCAAGCTGCCACAGGCGCGTTCGACGCCCAATATATCGAGGTGGAAGGCGTTCTGCGCAGCCTGGAGTCCACCACTGATCACATGCTGGTTCTTACCCTGGATGAGGGGGCGCAGTCCTTCCGCGCCATCGCCAATGATAAGAGCCCGAAACAGACTGCACGCCGCATCAGAGAACAAAGCCGCCTGCGTCTGCGAGGGGTGTGCGTGGTTGATTCTGCTTACACCCATGACCTGACCCCTTTTGCGCTGTTACTCCCGTCTGTGGAAGAGGTAGAGGTGATCAAGGGGCCGCCCTGGTGGAGCACCGGTCATCTTGTGGTTCTCACGTTCGGATTTCTCCTTCTGCTGCTGGCCGCGCAAACCGGACATAGTTTCATTGCCCGATGGAGGCTGCAGGCGGTCATGGAAGAACGGGAGCGGCTGGCCCACGAGATGCACGATACCCTGGCGCAAAACTTCGCCGGCCTGGGCTTTCATCTGGAGGGCATGCGCGACGATACCAGCGAAGAGAATCCCTTGCGCCCCCAACTCGATTGGGCGCTTGACATGGTTCGTGACAGCCACAAGGAGGCCAGGCGCAGTGTGGCAGCGTTACGGCCGCAGGCGCTTGAATCGGTGGGGTTGCTCAAGTCGTTGGAGCAGGATGCGCAGCGCATGGTCGGAGGCGGGAGTGTTCACATTGCGACGTCGCTTAGCGGAACGGAGCGCAAGATCCCCGTGTCCATTTCAGATACGTTGCTGCGCATCGGCCAGGAGGCGGTCGCAAATGCGGTTCGCCATGGACAGCCCGACGCCCTGCAACTGGCCATCGCTTACGAGAACACGGCTTTGCAACTCACGGTGAGAGACAATGGCAAGGGCTTTGACCCATCGAACGGGTCATCGGGTTTCGGGATTCGCGGGATGGAGAATCGGGCGCATAGTATCTCGGCGGACCTGGAGATATCGAGCGCTCCGGACGAAGGCACTCAAGTGCAAGTCCGGGTGCCGATACCACCTCCGTTCCTCCATGCGTCCTGGCCGCGTTTTGCCTGGCAATGGTTCTGGAGACGAGGACGTAATGGAAAGTCAAACGGTTAGTTCAGCTATTCGGTTGCTCATCGTCGACGATCATCCCGTCGTCCGTGCTGGGCTCATCAGCATGCTGCGCAGGCAGAGTGTGCTGAAGGTTGTCGGCGCGGTGGAAAGCGGCGCTGCAGCCCTAGCGTTTGCCGGGCGCAACGCGGTCGATGTGGTCCTGCTCGATCTCCGCATGCCGAAATTGAACGGCATCGAGACCCTGCAGGCGCTTCGGCAGATCGCCCCCACACCGCGGGTCGTCATCCTGTCCAGTTTTGATTTCGAGGAGGAAATTTTTCGCGCGGTCCAGGCCGGCGCGAAAGGTTATATATCCAAGGATACGTCGCGGGAAGAGCTGGTGGCCGCCATCGTGGCAGCGCACAACGGCAAGACATACTTTCCGCAACACATCGCGGGCAAGCTGGCGGAGAGGATGCTGCGTTCCAGCCTGAGTCCTCGCGAGCTGGAGATTTTGCAGGCGTTGTCAAAAGGGCTGACCAACAAGGATATAGGGAGAATTCTGCAGATCAGTCAGTTTACTGTCCGTAATCACATCAAGCAGATCACCACGAAATTGGAGGTTTGCGATCGGACAGAGGCAACCAGGGTCGCGATTCAGCAAGGGATCATTGTCGTGGCGCAATAAGGAATTCCAAATTGCCCTGGGGGCTGCAAGGGTCTGCGTGAGAACTGCAGGTTCAGAATTGAGTTCCGGAGGGACGGTTGAAAGAAGCCAGTTCTGGGTTTGCTGAATCTCACGGAACTGGTGAGGATGCCCAGGACTAACGTCCTGGGATATTCTCAGCCGTCCCTGGCGGGACTGTTCCTGGTTTCTCACGTCTACCCAGGACTAGCGTCCTGGGCTACTCTCAGCCGTCCCTGCGGGACTGAGTTTGTCAGTGGCTGTTCTCACGCAGACACTGATGGCCAGTTTTGATGCGGGTGGGGCAAAGACTATTTAGCAGCCGGTTTGGCAAATTTCGCTTCATCGATCAGAACATTTTGCTGTACCTGCTTTACCTGGATCGTCGAACTGCTCCCAGGTTGAGAAACCGTCACGCGAAAGGAAACCTTCACGCCGTCGACGTCGCGATAGTCGGCGTAGTCAATTTGGCACGGATCGAGGCCTAACGGCGACTCGGCATAGCGCACCAGGCGAACCAGCAGGCTCGATTGCCGGTCAAAATAGAACTTCACTGGTGGTTGGCCCTGCCGTTTGGCGAGCAGCACATCGGCTTCACGGCCTTCGATTTTTTCCGGATACTCGGCCCGCAGTTCGGGAAACATCTGACGAATGTGCAGAGGGAAATGCAGGTCGGCGTCCATCTGAGCGGCGGCAAGGTCCGCGTCGTGCATGTCGCGTGTGGGATGGCCCGGAGTGGCAAACCACCCCACGCGGCCGTCGAATGCAGTGATACTTTCTCCTTCGGGCAGGTGGCGGACGACAGTCTGTTTTGCCGGTGATTGAGTGAACACTTCGACAACGATCGATTGGCCACCGAAATCAGTGTCGGCAGTCTCCACGCGGCTGGTGATTTTCTCGATAGCGAGCCCGCCGCCGAGCGCCTGTATGTAGTTGTCTATCAGCTGCCTGGCGGTGGGCAAGTTAGGCGGAAGCTTTTGTCTTGGGGATTCAGCGATGCTAGAGTCCGCCTGCACTTGAATGCCGACCACAGGAGTCGCGGCCGGGTTAAGCGCGCCGCGATGGCAGGAGTAGCAAGTTACTTCGCGTTGACCGGAAAAATTCTTCTGGTTTAGGGCAAACATCATTTGCATCATGTCGCGAGCGGTTTGCTTGGGCTTCTTGTCGTCTCTGTCGTAATGGCCCTCAACATGACAGAAGCTGCATTCCACTCCGAGTGATGACGAAATGAATTGCATTGCGGGGATCAACTGACCGGAGGGAATGTCTTTGAGTACGCGAATGTTCTTGTAAACCTCTTCGGCCCGATTTGAAGAATCGCTCGCGGAAACCTGCTGCTCGCTTCCATTCACGTCCGGGGTTTGGCTCATTGCGACTTTGATCTTGCGCGATATTTCGGCAGCTTCCGCGCTTTTTCCTTGTTTCTGGTACAAGTCGATCAAGGCAAGGGCGGTGGGCAGATCCATGGGGTCTAGGGCGACTGCCCGCTGCAAGTGCGCAATGGCTCGATCCGCGTCTCCTCCTTGGATGTAAGGCGCGGCAGCCCTGGCTTCTGCGATGGCGGAGCCGGGATCAAGCTTTAAGGCGCGCTCGAACGCAATCGCGGCCTCTGACGTTTGTTTTCCCAAGAGCAGGGCTTCACCGATCCATCGAAAAACGTCGCTATCGTTCGGGAATTGCTGTTGCACCTCGGTCAGGGTGCGATACCCCTGAAGAAGGAAAGCTGGCGAGCGGCGTTGCAGGCCGACTTCGACGTAGGCAATGCCGAGATTCCGCTTTTGTAGATCAGGTGAAGGATCGCGCCACGCTGCGAGACCGGCGTCGGACGGCAGATCGGACTGTGGCTGAGGGAGGAGCTGAATCCTATGGTCAGTAAAAGCGCTGTGACCACCGTCTTTGGCGTCGCGGCGGGGCATGTGGCACTGCAGGCAGTTGCTGTCGACAGATGGATGAGAGGCGGGGAAGCTCTTGGTGTGGCATGACAGGCATCGAGAGCGATAAAACTGAACGGGCTGCAGCGGCTTGTCATGTGGGTCGTGGCAGGTTCCGCACCAGAGACGGCCACCGCTGTTGCGCGCGCAGGCGCTTAGCGCAAGCTGCTCGACCTGGCTGATCACCTTGAAACCGCCTCCCGGCTGAAGATCGCGGTAAGTGGAGAAGGTGTCTTCCAACCGTTGCCCGGGGATGAAATCGCTCGATTTTTTCCCCGGATTGGGAACGCGAGCGGCTCCAAACAAATGACACTGTTCGCAGATACTGTTGCGGGCGACAGGCTCGAGTTTCGCCGGATTGATGATCGTCCCCGCGCGGGGATCTTCGAGGTGCTTTTCGACAGGGCCGTGACAGCGTTCGCAGGTGATCGCTTCGGCGGGAAATACCGGCGCCCGGTATCGACTCAAGGTGCCAGAGACGTGCAGAGCAGTTCCTGAATGACAAAGAACACATCCCTCCTGGACGGGACGGGTGAAATCGGGATCAGGCAGATTTTCGTAACCGGGCGCAAGGTCATAGGCGTGGCGGCTTTTGTAGTAAGCGACCGGCGATTGGAAGAGATCCCCGCCCATGTCGGCCAGGTATCCGCTGGCGTGATTGCCGGAGCCAATCACATAGTCGATCCGATACGTAGCGTTTTCGCCAGCATTCTCCAGGCGCTGCCAGGAACCAGTGGGCGACGAATACATGGTGATCGTGGCTTCGCCGGCACTGACTGTGCCGTCCGGTTCGCGGCCGGCGCGCCGCAGGGAATGAGCCATAGAGGAGCGGGCGTATCCGTCGACCTCAGCACGGTGACAGACGATGCAACGGCTTGCGCCTTCTGCCGCTGGTTGAGGTAAAGATGGTTTGTCGGGCCGGGTGGCGGAGTTTGGAACAGGCTGGCCTCCTGTCGAAGAAAAAGTCGCTATGAAAGCGACAAACAGAAGGAGCCGCAGCAAAGGGTTTTGCGTTGCGATCATGAGAACAGAGCCGAATAAGGGCTCCAGGGTAGAGACGGGAGAGCAATGAGGAAGGTTTCTACGTTCGTGTCGCTGGGTTAGACGGGCTATCGCTGGAGCTGCGCCGGCGCGGGGCTGGCGTCATTCGGGCGCACATAGTACATCTGTACTATTGCGCGCTCAAACCTCGATCAACTAGTGTTCGGCTGCTTGCATTGGGTGCGTCTTGTAGCGGCCGAATGCGAGTTGGGCTAGAAATTTGCAGCGGCTGCTGGCTGGCAGGGTATAGATAGAAAACGTTTCCCCAGAATGGCCAGACGCGGGCAGCTAGAACGTGATTGCGGGGCTTCGGAGAACAGCACCATCTTTGAGGAGGCATACGTTGAAACGAACATTGCTCATCTCACTCGTGAGCTGCGTACTGCTGTGCGCACAGACTGCGCTGGCACAATTCACGGGAGCGCTGTCGGGGACAGTTTTCGATCCATCCGGCTCAGTCGTACCGGATGCCAGCCTGCAGCTGACCAATACCTCCACTGGAGTGCAGTTGACGGCGAAATCCGATGCTCAAGGGCAATACCATTTCAACGCCCTGGCACCGGCAACCTATGAACTGACGGCGCAGAAGCAGGGGTTCAGCTCGGCACAGAATGGGTTTACCCTGGAGACGGGCCAGACCTTGGCCCTGGACCTGAAACTTGCTGTCGGGACTGCGTCTCAGACGGTCCAGGTCACTACCCAAACTCCCACCATCGACACAGCGGATACGCGCATACAGGAAACGCTTTCCACGCAAACCTTGTCGTCTTTGCCTCTCGCCGGCCGCAGCATGATCTCCCTCGTCACCCTTGCCCCGGGAGTTTCCGGCTTGGGTGTCACCTCCAACGGCAGCCCGGGCTCCGGCCGCGATAATTACTCTACCGAAACGCAGGTCGATGCCAGCGCCAACGGTCAAGGGGCGGTGGGGAATATGTACGTGGTCGATGGCCTGGACGTGACCAGCTCAATCCGCCCCGGAGTGCTAAACATGACTCCCAACCCGGACACCATCCAAGAAGCAGCGATCCAGACCAACACCTACGATTCGAATTACGGACGGGCCAGCGGAATCCAGACCCTGATGACCACCAAGTCCGGCACCAGTGCCTACCATGGCAATGCCAGCGACTACTTCAACTACCAGGGGTTCTTTGCCGGGACGGAGTTTGCGCACAAGTACAGCCCGTTCCACAGCAACAATATCTCCGCAACCATTGGCGGTCCGATCATTCCCCATCACGATGCGTTCTTCTTTTTCGGCATTGAGCCGCTGCGTTCCTCGGCGGGTGTGACGGGCAATGTCACTTTTGAAGATCCGCAGTTTACCCAGTGGGCGACGACAAACTATCCCAATAACCTGGGACCTCAGCTGCTGGCCAAGTACCCGGTCAGTCACATCAGCAACCCGCAGGTCTCCTCATTGGTGTCTGCGACCTTCCCCACAACCTGCGGTACAGCGGCAACAAACTTTCTTCCCTGCACGCTGCCTTTGGTTGACTCGGCTAACTATTCTAATACCGGCTACAGGAATGGCGATCAGTACTTTATTCGAATAGACAAGCCCTTTGCGGCCGATCGGCTCTATGGCACATTTTTTCGTACCACCCTCAGCAGCAATAACCCGAACCCACGCACGGCCTTCCAGTCAACGAATACCTTTAGCCAGTGGGCAGTCCAGGTGAACGAATCGCATACGTTTAGCGCCAACACGTTGAACCAAGCCTCCTTTGCTGCCATCCGTGTCGAGGGTCTTGAACCTGCCGCTGGACTATTCTCTGTTCCCGTAGTCAACGTGACAGGCATCGGTCAGGGCTTGGGATCTGGATTCGCTGCGGGCGATTTTATTCAACATAACTATCATTGGCGTGATGTTCTGACCCATGTGTATAAGTCGCATAACATCAGCGCAGGTTATGAAGGCCTCTTTGGCGATGACGTGGAGCTCTTTGCCGGCCCGTATGATCAGCCTAATTTCGATTTCAACAATCTGCTGGACCTGGCGCAGGACACTGTCTACACCGAGTTCAATGTTGCTTATACCCCGCTCACCGGAGCAAAGATCCAGTACGACTGGAACGCGGCCGGAATCACCAATGGTCTCTTTGTGCAGGACACCTGGAAGATCAAGCCCAGGGTGACTGTGAACTACGGAATTCGCTGGGATGACTTTGGCAATCCATATTCGCGCGACGCGAACACGGTTTTCGGGAACTTTTTCTACGGGCCTGGACAAACCCTGCAACAACAGATTGCCAACGGAGTTGTAGTCGCTCACCATCATGCTCTGAACCGGGCGATCACCGACGTGTTCACTCCGCGCGGAGGCGTCGCATGGGACGTGACCGGCAATGGCAAATGGTTGGTCAAGGGAGGAGTCGGACTCTTTCACAACTGGCCCACGCTGGCCAATCTTCAGGAGCAGTATCGCGGCAACCCGCCGGGCCCCATCTTCCCCACCTTCTATGGAGGACAAACGCCGGCGCCGATATTCGGTCTGGGTACGTCGAATAAAGCGCCTTTCGACTTCACGTATCCGACGCTGCCGGCGGAGCAGCTGGATTCAAAGGGTGGACTCCAGGGCCTACAGTTCAACATCGGCGGGATTGATCCTAACCTTGTTTCCCCGGTTAGCTACATCTATTCGTTCGGGTTGGAGCACGAGCTGCCGGCCAATTTGGTAGGAAACATCTCGTATTCAGGATCCGTAGGCCGCAATCTGCTTTCCGGCGGGGGGCAAGTCTACAATGTCAGTTATGGGCAGGATATCAACGAGCTACCCGGTGACTTAATTCTCCACAACAGCCTGGTTCCAACGCGATTGAATACCAGCTTCGGACAAGTGCTCTATACGCAGAACGATCGGGTATCCAACTACAACGCGCTTATCCTGGCCTTGCGTGGCAGGTACCGGCGGGCATACTTCAATGCTTCCTTCACCCACTCCTCGTCTAAGGACGACACGCAGGTCTACCCGACTTATATCAACCCTCATCAATATTACGGACCTTCGATATGGGACATCCCAAACCGTTTCTCCCTGGTATGGAACTATGAATTCCCCAGCCCCAATAACGGCTTAGGCTTGGTTGGGAGGGTGGCTGGAGGCTGGCAATTGAGCGGAACGACCATTCTGCAATCGGGGCCGCCGTTTACCGTGTCCACAAATGCCAGCTTCAATCCGCTGGTAAATGGCGCCGGCACCTTCACGGGGTATGCTCCGGGCAGTGGGGACTACAACGCGGACGGAGATAACTTTGACTTTCCTAATGTCAATAGTTACTCCTACTCCACCAGCCGCAAGTCTTACCTATCGGGTCTCTTCGGTTCGACACATGCTGCCGCGTTAGCTAACTTCCCCGCTCCCACCACGTTCGGTACGGAAGGGAATGAACGATATAGCGCCTTCCGTGAACCTGGGTTCGAGGAGTGGGATGTAGCTTTCCTGAAGAATACAAAGGTTACTGAATCGGTGAATTTCCAACTTCGCTTTGAGTTCTTCAACCTCTTTAACAGAGCAAACCTGAACACGGTCGATACCAATCTTCCCGACGGAAATTTCGGCCAGGCGACGAATCAAAATGTGCCGCGATTCCTTCAGATAGGCGGAAATCTAATTTTCTAGATGCCCACCTGGACAGATGCGGTCCAGGCTGAATCCAGATTGCTCCGCAAACCACGCGGCATTTACAGATCACCGTTTATGCCGCGCCTTTTTCCTCACCCGGGTTTTGTCGCGCATGACGCAGTCATCTCACTCCTCGCCGCTGAGAACTGACACGGCCGCCCAGGCGAAATGCTGCGGGCCTGCGCGCGTGTTTGCTTTCCTTGTCGTTCTTCTTTTCGCATTCTTTGCACAATCTGGTCTGGGCCAGGGAAGCCCGGACCAGATTATGCAGGCGCTTCGTGCGAAGGATTATCCCACCGCGGTATCCGCCGCGGATGCCGTGTTGGCAACGCATCCCACTCACCCGGAGGATTGCCGCATCCTTGTCATGCGCGGCATGGCGCTGCGCGGCGAAGGCCGAGCAGACGACAGTTTGCAATCCTTTCAGGCGGCGCTCAATGGCTGCCCGCACTTTGTTCCGGCCCTGGAAGGCGTGGCCCAGATCGAGTACGCGCGGCGCTCACCGGATGCTGTGCCGGTCCTGAACGAATTGATTTCGATCAAACCAGAAGACCCGACTGCTCACGCTATGCTGGCCGTGCTGGAATGGCAGCGGGGTGACTGCGCATCCGCTCTTCCGCACTTCGAGAAGGCATCGTCGCTGGTCCAGCAGAATCCCGAAGCCAAGCGCGAATATGCTTCCTGCCTGCTGGCCGAAGGCGAGGCAGTTCGTTCCGTGGATCTCTACCGGCAGTTAATGGAAGAGTCGCCGAACACGCAAACCCGCATGCAATTTGCAGTTGCCCTCTGGAAGGCGAAGCAATTGGATGAAGCGCTCGCCGCGCTCTCGCCCCTGGTGGAAACGGGGTCCGCGAATGCACATGCTCTTGCTCTCGCCGCCCAGATCGCCGAGGAAAAGGGCGAAACGCCGCAGGCGATTGCATGGCTGCGGCAGGCTATCGTGTTGGATCCTTCGGCAGTAAAGAACTACGTGCTTTTTGCGACCTTTGCGTTCAACCACAACTCCTTTCAGGTGGGCATAGACATGATCGACGCCGGCCTCAAAGTCTTGCCGGGGGCAGCGCCTTTGTACCTTTCGCGCGGTGTGCTGCGGGTTCAGTTGTCGCAAATCGACGGAGCTTTGGACGACTTTGAGCAGGCTCATCGCCTGGATCCCAATCTTTCCTTCGCTGAAGATGCGATGGGCATGATCCATAGTCAACAGCACGACAACCAGGGGTCCTTAGAGGCTTTTCGCAGGCACGCGGAGAAAAACCCGCGCGATCCTCTTCTGCAGTATCTCTATGCGGAAGCTTTATTGGAGAGCCCCGACTCGGGCAAGCCTGAGGTTCAAGCAGAAGCCATCCGCGCTGCGAGCCAAGCAGTGAAGCTGGAACCTGACTATCAGCCGGCACGAGACCTGCTCACCGTTCTATACATGCGTGCGGGAAATGCTTCGGCTGCGAAACAGCAGGCCGAGGAAGCCCTCAAGCGAAATCCCGATGACAGCGCCGCTCTTTATCAAGAGATGATGGCGGATCGCAAACTCGGCCAAAAAGGAGACGTCGATGGATTGGTGGCACGATTGAAACAGATCAAGCAGAGTGAACAGGAGACGACAACCAAATATCTCCTGCAAGATGTGCCGTCAACTTCGACTCGATAGGATGGGCGCTGGATCGACGAAGAGCTGCGTCTAACAAGGGGCGCTCTATTCCGCTCAAGTATGGGCCGCCACGCAGAAGGGAACTGAACATGGGTTATCCATCACGAAGGACATTTCTTAAGGGCGGTGCCGTCGTTGCCGGGGCTGAACTACTCCCGCGCCGGTTGCGGGGCGCTCCCTCTGCCACTGACGCTGTAACCACCAAATTACAGCAGTTTGACTACGGCGACGTGCAACTCCTCGAAGGTCCGATGCGCGAGCAATTCGAGCGGAACCATGCCTTGTTCCTGGCTCTCAGCGATGACGCGCTGCTCAAGCCATTCCGGCAGCGTGCTGGTCTAGCGGCGCCCGGGGAGGACATGGGCGGCTGGTATAGCTGGTCGAAGGATTTCAATCCGCCACAGCAATATGACGGGATATATTCCGGGCCACAGCTTCGGGCAATACCTGTCGGGGCTTGCGCGGGCGTATGCCGTTACCGGCGACGCGGCAACGCGCCAGAAAATTCACGGTTTGGTGGAGGGCTTCGGAAAGACCGTCACGGAGAAGTTCTACGTCGATTATCCGCTGCCTGCCTATACTTTCGACAAAACCAACTGCGGTCTCATCGATGCTCACCAATTCGCCGGCGATCCCATGGCACTGCCGGTGCTCGACCATGCGACGGAAGCGGTGCTGCCGTATCTTCCCGCAAAAGCGCTTTCCCGTGAGGAAATGGAGGCACGGCCGCACCCTAACATTGCCTTCACCTGGGATGAGAGCTATACGCTGCCGGAGAACTTCTTCCTGGCGTACAAGAGGAGCGGAAACCCTCGCTACAAGCAGCTGGCAGTGCGCTTTCTGGAAGATGACACGTATTTTGACCCCTTGGCGGATGGCAGGAATGTCCTGCCCGGCTTGCACGCTTACAGCCACGTGAACGCGCTGTGCTCTGCCTCGCAGGCCTACCTGGTGTTGAACAGTGAGAAACACCTGCGGGCCGCCCGCAACGGATTCGATTTCGTGCTTACCACACAAAGCTTCGCCACCGGCGGCTGGGGTCCAAATGAGGAATTCCGGGTTCCAGGCAGTGGCGATCTGGCGGCCAGCTTGCAGAAAACTCATTCCAGCTTCGAAACTCCCTGCGGAGCTTACGGACACTTCAAGGTCGCTCGCTACCTCATGCGCGTGACCGGTGACAGCCGCTACGGTGACAGCATGGAGAGAGTTCTCTACAACACGATCCTGGGGGCGAAACCGCTGCGACCGGACGGTACAAGCTTCTACTACTCGGACTACAACAACAATGCCTCCAAGTTTTATTACGAGCAGAAGTGGCCTTGCTGCTCGGGCACGTTTCCACAAGTGACGGCTGACTACGGCATCAGCTCGTATTTCCGCTCGGCCGACGGCGTCTATGTCAACCTGTTTGTCCCTTCGCGCGTGAGCTGGCGAGTGGGGGCGGCGCGCTTCTCACTGGAACAGCAGACGCAGTATCCGCAATCGCCAGAGGTGAGCATTCGAGTGCGCGCGGAGCGGCCGGAGAAGTTTACGGTTTATCTCCGAGTGCCCGCTTGGGCTGGAAGCAAAACCTCGATTGCCATCAACGGCAAGAACTTTCCTGCTCCGCTACACAACGGTTCCTTTGCGGCGGTCGAGAGAGAGTGGAAGGACGGAGACCGCATCGAGTACACCATCGATATGCCGTTGAGGCTGGAATCGATCGAGCCTAAGCAATCGAATATTGTGGCGCTGCTTCACGGGCCAGTCACCCTGTTCGCGATCGATCCTGCGGTGGGTCACTTCACACGCGCTGAACTTCTCGCCGCCAGGCAGCAGGGCTCGACGCACCTGGTGCAATCAGGTAATCGACAAATCCAGTTCCGCACCTTCGACGAAATCCAGGACGAGAAGTACCGTCTGTATCACGAACTCTCCAGTTGAAGGGAGGTTGGCTGACTGGAATCCACCCGGCTCAACGTGTTCAACCGATGAAAGCCGCTGCAGTCCACTGGCCATAGCGATGATCGATTCCGCGCGACGTGCCCGGGCAATAGAGAAGAAGAAAAGGCTGAGCATTCGCGATGTGGCCCGTCATGCCAAGGTTTCGATTGCAACTGTTTCGCGCACCATCAATCGCGTTCCGTCGGTCGACAAGAAGCTGGCCAAGCGAGTTTTCGCCGCTATCGAGGAGTTGAACTACTACCCCAATACCCAGGCGCGCACGCTGGTTTCCGGCAGAAGCAGGATCTTTGGGCTTTTGATTTCCGAAATCACAAATCCCTTCTTTCCTGAACTAATCCAGGGATTCGAAGACGTAGCAGTGGAACACGGCTATGACATCATGGTCAGCTCCACCAACTACGACGTCGCTCGCATGGAAAAATGCGTTCGCCGCCTTCTGGAGCGGGATGTTGAAGGAGTCGCTGTCATGACCTTTGGCATCGAGGCTCCCTTGCTGGACGAGCTGGTTTCGAGAGATGTCCCGCTGGTTTTTGTGGATGCCGGCGTGCCCAATCTGGGCGTCAGCACGCTCACGGTGGACTATCGCAAAGGGATTCGCGAAGGGGTGCAGCACCTGGCCGCGCTAACCCATCGGAAGATTGCCTTTGTGAGCGGCCCCCTGCAGCAACTGTCGTGCCAGCTCAGAAAGGCTGCGTTCGTTACCTCGCTGGAGGAAATCGGAATCACTCCGGATCCCGCATTGTTGCTTGAAGGAGATCACACGCTCGAAGGCGGCATTCGGGCGACTGAACAGCTGCTGAGAAGCAAGAGCCTCCCCACCGCCGTGATGTGCTCGAATGATATGACTGCGATTGGCGTGTTGCGGACATTCCTACGAGCCGGCGTGCGGATTCCCCAGGACGTTTCCGTGATTGGTTTTGACGATATTCACTTAGCGGAGTTCGTTCATCCGCCGCTCACCACGGTAAACATGTCGCGGGTGGCGATTGCACGTGCGGCCTTTGAGGCGCTTCGCGCTCAAGTGGAGCACATTCCGCGGTCGGCCAAGGCAAAACCAACGGTGATTCCTACGTTCCTGACCATTCGCCAGTCTACCGGCCATCCACGTCGAATCGCGAAGCGTAGAGAGTAGAAGCTGCAGCCTCAAACATTGCTTCATTGCGCCCTGACACGGAAGGCGTGGGTGAGCTATCTAGAGAGAACATTCGAAACAAATCGTTTTCGCATAGCTGGGATGGAATGGGAACCCCCCCGCCACCAGGGCTAAAGAGTCTGCGTGAGAACTCCACTGGGGTCTGCCTCTGGTTCCCTAACGAAGGACGGGTGCCCCATATCTCGCTCGTTTTTCGCGAGATGTGGGATTCCACCGATGTTGACGGTTAAGTGCTTCGGCTGAATCGAGAGTCAGAGGGAAAGAGCCGTGGTATCCCACATCTCGCGAAAAACGAGCGAGATATGGGGCACCCGTCCTTCGTTAGGGAACCAGAGGCAGACCCATCACTGGTCGGGTCCCGGCGAGGGAAGGGTACAACGCGGCGCTTGCATTGCCGGGGCCAGTTTCGAGCGCGTGACGTGCAGGCGATTGACGCGTAGGTAGCGCAGCCGCAGGCCGCCGACTTGATCCGGCATCGACCGCGGTGTCTTGGTCAGATCCACCAGCACCAGCAGCGCTGCTTCTGCGGGGTTGTCATAGCTCTGGGTTACACCCACTCCAAAAAATGCCGGGTCTGCCATCAACTGGGGGGCAAATTGCCGCTGCACCCCGGCCGCAGCCCGCAGCACTTCTGCAGACAAATGAATGCCTTCTACCTGGGGCAGAGTCAAGGGCTCTGTGCCCGCGCTCATGCTCGCCGCGTCCGTGGGGATCACCAGGGTGCGGATGCCTTGGATGACCTTGGGAACCGCAATGCCGGGCTTGTTCTTGTCCACGTAGACAATCACGGCTGCTTCGCCCGGACTGTCCAGGCTCTGGCCGGTGGCGACGCCAAAGATTCCGTTATCCGGCTTGGCCAGCAGGGCAGCCGCCGATGCTTCCGCCGACTTCGCTGCCGCCAAGCGGGACTGGCTGACGTTGCGTGTCGCGGGCGTGGTGTGCTCGTCGTAGTTGGAGCAGGTGATGGGATGCGGGGCCCCACCGGCGATCTGTAGCCCGTCGGTATGGCCAGCCTGGCTCAACTCACTGAGAACGTCCTGGATGGGGTTGGCCACGCTGAAGCCGTGGTTGCTGTCGTCAGCGCCGCTGGCAAAAAACAGCCCCACGGGTTGTGCATTCGCGGCGTCCAGCACCAGGGCACCCGAGTCCCCGCTGTCGGCAAAGCTGGCCCCGGGCATGCCGATCTGGTGGACATAGGTCTTGGTGTAGTAGGGCTTGGTTTCGGCGCAATCGTAGTAGTAATCAACCTGCACGCTCAGGTCCACGGTGTTCACGGTAGAGCAGGTCAACCCGGTGGTTCGTCCGCTCTTGACCACGCGCAATTGGTTCAGCAGGCCTGCGGTGAGCGGCTCCCCGGTGCCAGCCGCCGGCGCCGCGGGGCTGAGAACGCCGTTGATCGATGGTCCCAACTGCAGGATGGCTCCGCTTGCGTCTACCGCGGGCGTGGCGGCAGCCAGCGCCGCATCCACGTTGCTCTGAGTGCTTTGCAGGGGCACGACGTAACGCAAAGACCCGACCGTCCGGCCGGCTTGCGGATTGCAGTTGAGATCGACCAGCGCGGGTTGCACAACGGAGTCCCCGGTTCGTGCCTGATCGGATTCGGCGAGCACATGGTTGTTGCTGAGAATGAAGAGATTGCTGTTGTGGTCCTCGACCAAAGCTCCCAGGGTTCCTCCACAGCAGTCGTTCACGTACTCTTTTCCGCTGCCGTCCCTCTTGGAGTCGTAATCGTTGGCATTGCCTCCGGACGAGCCCATCTCGACGTAGCCGGTCTGGGCGGATTGGTTTTGCAGGCCCGTGCTGGAGAACCCGGCCCCGTTCAGCAGAACGTGGAGCGCGGCGGCGGAGTGGGGATTTCCGGCGGCCAGCCCCACCACAAAGACAGAAGGGCTGCCCGAGGGCAGTCCACGGGGGGCGGTATAGGTTGCGGTGCAGGAGGTGTAGGTGCGGCTGGAGTGAGAGCACCTGGTTTCGCCGATGCTGCCGTAGCTATCGCCAGGGTCGATTTCACCCCCAGGGGTGGTCCCCAACGACCACTGGATGGAGCCGGAGTTGACCTCAGCGATCTGTCCCGTGACCTGCACGGTGCCACCCGGCGCCAGGCTGGCGGTTTCAGGCGTAAGCACCTGGACGAATCCGGGGGTAACGGTGAGCAGATAGCTTGCCGTCGCCGAGGGATCGGCTTTGGAGGTCGCCATGACCTGGATTTGCACCTGGTCCCGGGAAAGCAAGGGTGGCGGCGTATAGAGGCCATTTGCGCTGATGGTGCCCTGACCGAAGGAGGCATCGTTTTGTCCCCCCACGATGCTCCAGTTGACGCTGGCGGAGGCGCCGGAGGGTAATCTGGCGTTTAGCTGGTTGGTGGCGGTGGTGTCGATGGTGGCTTTTTCGGCGCTGACGACGATCGCGCCCGTGTTCGAGCCTGCAGGGGAGCTCATGGCTCCGCAGCCTGCCACGAGCAGGAGCAGCAATGGAGTGGCGATCGATAGAAGTGTCAGACCGGGTTTGCGCATTGCCGCACCGTTTATCCTTGCGCCTTATTGTTGCGCGCTATCCTTGCGCTGGGCCTGCTCCCCGCTTGATCAGACGGAAGGGATCGCGGAAGGGCCTACGGCAAGAGTAAGGATAAGTCACCGAGGGCGCGGAGTCTTATGAAATTACGCGCTTAAGGAATCCCCGGATTCCGATACTCCCCAAAATGGTGAGTGACGCTAGCAGAGCAAAAATGATAAGCAACGCCGGCATGTGAGGAACGCCTGGGGTGAGCGCCGCGCGCAAGCCCTCACTCATGTAAACGATGGGGTTGATGAGTACCACCACCTGCAGCCAGCGCAGATGGTTCAGGTATTCCCAGGGATAATAAACACAGCCCAGGAAGGTGATGGGCACCACCACGATGGAGAAGAGCAACCCTATCTGTTGGGGCTTGATATTGGCGCCGATGGCCAATCCGAGCGCGCTGGCCACCAAGCTGGAGAGCACCAGGACCAGGATTGCCAATGGCCAGTTGTCTACCTGGGGTTTCACCGGCACAGCGGGAATGAAATAGGCGAGCGGCACCACCAGCAGTGCGGCCAGCATGCACTGCAGCGCGCTGAAGCAGATCTTTTCCACGGCGACCGCGGCGACCGGAAGGGGACACATGACGCGATCGTCGATCTCACGGGTAATACCGAATTCCTGCGACAGCGGCAGCGCCACGGCGGCGATGCCGCTGAACATGATGGCGACGGCCATCAACCCGGGTAACAGGATGGTGGCGAAACCGCTCCCGCCTGCAGCCATTGGATTGCCTTGCCCCAGATGGGGAAAGACATAGGTAAAGACGAATAGAAAGAGCAATGGCTGCATGACGATACGGACCACAAACGGTCCCAGCTCGCGGCGCAGCACGCGCAAGTCGCGCAGCATCAGGCCCAGGAAGGCGGAGACGTAAGGGGCCCGCGCTGTCATGGTTGAGGCCATCTTTCCCGGAGGATTGAACTCCGAAACCACAATCGAGGAGCGAAAGCTTTAGTCACGCAGATCCCTCCCGGTGAGGCGGATGAAGACTGTTTCCAGGCTCGGCTCATTGATCGAGATGTCGCGCAAGCCCAGGCTCTGGGCCGCCTGCACAATCTGCGGCAACAGGCCATCCGTGCCCTGGGAGAAGACGCGAATTCCATCGCTGATGGCTTCGACCGAGGCTACATTGGGCAGCCTTTCCAGCGTTTTCGCCAACTCGGCCGAGCCCTCCATCTGGCGCAGCTTGAGCTCAAAGATGGTCTGCGCGCCTAACGTGGTCTTCAGCAGTTCGGGGGTATCCTGGGCCAACAGTTTGCCATGATCCATGATCGCTACCCGATCGCAGATTTCATCGGCTTCCTCCATGTAGTGGGTAGTCAGCACCACGGTGATTCCTTCGCCGCCCAATCCTTTGACGGCCTCCCACATGGCGATTCTGCTCTGCGGATCGAGCCCCGCGCTGGGTTCATCAAGGAAGAGAACCGCGGGGCGATGGGCGATGGCGCGCGCAATTTGTACCCGCTGCTGTAAGCCACCGGAGAGCTGGGAGGGAAAACTCGCGCCCCGCTCCTGTAAATGAAACTGTGACAGTAGCTGTTGCGCGCGGATCTTCGAGTCGGCGCCGGAAAACCCGAAATAGCGGCAGTGAAAATAGAGATTTTCGAATACCGTGAGCGAGCGGTCGAGGGTGTTGTATTGCGGGACCACTCCCATGTTGCGCCGCGCCATCGCCGGCCTTGCGACCACGTCTACTCCGGCAATCGTCACCTGGCCGCTGGTGGGCAAAGCGCGGGTGGTTGCGATGCTGATGGTGGTCGTCTTTCCCGCTCCATTCGGTCCCAGCAGGCCGAATATCTCGCCTTGCTCAACCGAGAGGTCGATGCCATCGACAGCAACCACGCGCTGCTTTTCCTGGTAGATCTTGGTCAAGCCGCGGATTTCTACGATCACTGATCCCAACCTTTGCCATCATGAGCGCATCTCTGTTGTAAGTACAGTATGAGACGCGAGAAGAGATGCTTGTTCCGTTGGGTGGTCGCAACAAAGAGAAGCTCCGTATCGGGCTGCACGCTGTGTGCGCCATGCGATACGGAGCTTAAACTCTGTCGGCTGTGATCGCTCGAAAACTTTAAGCAGCCGCGTTCGATTTATTCGCGCGCCGGCTAAAGAGGCTGCCCGCGGGCATCGATGTAGCGATAACGGTGACTGGACCAGCGGTGGCAGCCTTCATGCGGCGCACTTCCCGTGCGCTCAGCGGCGTCATGCGCTCCGGTGAGTAATAGATCTGCTTCCCGCAGTCCAGGCAAACCTTGTAAGTTTGCTGCTCCAACGTGAACGGCCTCGTCTGGCTCCAATGGCGGCAGCCAAAAACAATGTCGTAGAAAAAACCAAGCAGGCTTTGAATCCATTTCATAAAAATCTCTCCCCTTGTCTAACCTCGGGTTGTCGTGCCAAAACGTACTGTTAAGATGCATTCTGCACGAAAATGTCGCGTTTGTCGTAGGGAAAATACAGCTTTCGTTCCAGCAGATCACCCGAAAGTTACTGACCTTCTGATAGCCCAGCAGATTCAATTAGATAGACGTGTCCTTAGGGGCGGATGCCGGCCCTCAAGCAACAACCTGGATTACGATTTTCCCAAAATGAGACGCTTTTTCCATGGTGAGGAGAGCCTCGCGAGCCTGCGCGAAGGCGAAGATTTTGTCCACCACAGGCCTTAGCTGACTGGCCGCGATTGCCCGGTTCATGGCTTCGAAGTGGGCTCGTGAGCCCACATAAACGCCCTGGAGCCGGACCTGGCGATGGAGGAGCGGCGCAATCGGCAGCGGTTGGTCCGATTGGCTCAGCACTCCAATCTGGGCAACCGTTCCGCCGGTGCGTACGGATTGCAGGGACTGGCTGATGGTGCCGGCTCCGCCCACTTCGACAATCAAGTCGGCGCCGCGATTGTTAGTTTCCTGCAGCACCCATTTGGCCCAGTCTGGAGTCTGTCGATAGTTGAGACCGGCCTTCATTCCCAAGGTCTTGGCCCGCTCCAGTTTTTCATCGCTGCTCGAAGTGCCAATCACTGTTGCTCCCATCATCTTCGCGAATTGCAGGGCAAAGATCGAGACTCCTCCGGTTCCCTGGGTGAGCACCACATCGCCAGGCGTTACCTGCCCCGCGTTGGTCAATGCGTTCCATGCGGTGACGCCGGCGCAGGGGAGGGTAGCGGCTTCTGCAAAGGAGAGATGTTCGGGAATGCCCACGACGCCACTTTGTGGCAGCACTACGTATTCGGCCAACATGCCATCGATGTCGCCGCCCAGAGCACCGCGGCTTCGTTCCGCGGTGGGAGGGCCATCCAGCCAGTTCTGCATGAAGATTCCAGCCACCCGTTGCCCAACCTTCACGCCCTTCACATCGTCACCCACCTCGACCACCTCACCCGCTCCGTCCGAGCAGGGAATACGAGGCAATGGCAACTTGGGGTTGTAGTGGCCGCGCACCATCAGAAGATCGCGGTAGTTCAGCGACACCGCGTGAACCTTCACCAACACTTCTTCGCGCCCGGGGTACGGTTGGGGCAATTGTTGCAACACGAGTCGCTCGATACCGAACGATTGAATTTGCCAGACTTTCATATTTCCCTCACCTGCCAGTTTTGCCATGAAAAGGCCGTACGAAAACAACAACATTGCGAGAGCGATGTTGCTTTCCGGGACGCCAAAGGGCGCCCAAGCCAAGATCTTAGTCTGTTAGCAGCCCTCACGATGACGTACGATAGATATATGGCACGTGGCTGGGAAAGCAAATCTGTTGAAGAGCAGCAATCGTCCGCAGATCTAACCGCTTCGGGGGCAGTTCTTGATGCCACCAAGCGAGACGGGCTAGAGCGTGCAAAGCGCGAGCGGCAAAGGCAGGAACTCGACCTGCAGCGGGAACGCATTCTCTCCGAGCGCACGTCGAGCCCAGTACGCCGGGCCGCGCTGGAAGCGGCCTTAGCCGATATTGAATCCCGTATTGCCTTGCTCTCCTGAGCCTGCCCCGGCTACTGATTGGGCGATGCGGTATTGGCCCGCTGCCCATTCCACGTCTTTCATCCCCGCCTCTTGCGCCAGATGCAGTTGATTGGCGATCAAATCAGCTAGTGGCAGATGCTGGTGAGCGGCTGCAGCAGCTTCCCTAAACAAAGCTATATCCTTGCTTCCCATCGCAACCGTGGATCCGGGAACCGGGGGCGGATGGAGAATGGTCTGGCTGTACCGGGTGTAGTAGGCGCTCTGGAAGAGCGCGCTGTTTACCGTCTCCAGGAAGAGATCCGGAGCAATGCCTTGCGACTCAGCAAAGATGAAGGCTTCGCTCATCGCCTCCACCATCGCGGCGATCATGAAATTGCCGCCCAATTTGAGGGCATGCGCTCGCCATGGCTCGTCGGAGACGACGGTCATGCCGCGGCTGGCAGCCTCGAGCAGAGGCCGCACTCGCTCCACTGCCAGCGTGTTCCCACCAACCGCTATCCATAGCTTGCCCTGCTCCGCGATAGGAGGCCTGCCGAATACCGGCGCGGCGACAAAGTGCTGCCGATGTTGCTGGTGCGATTCTGCCAGCAGCCGGGAAAGCTTGACGCTGATGGTGGAGAGCGAGACATGAACAGCGTCTACATCCATCGCGGAGAGAATGCCCGGTCCGGTTTCGCGTGCCGAAGACGACGGATTCCGTCGCCGCATCGTTGCTGAGCATGGTGAAGACGACCGGCATCCCGGTGACCGCTTCGGTGAGTGATCCTGCGACGAGTGCGCCGTCGGCAGCCAGCGGCTCCGCGGCTGCGGCTGTCCGGTTCCACACCGTAAGTTCGTGCCCGTTTTTCAGCAGCAAGCGGGCTATCGGTGTCCCCATCTTTCCCAGCCCAAGCAGTGCTATCCGCATTTTCCGGCCTCCATTCTGCGTGGTGATGATAACCGCGGAAACAAATCGGGCGCCCAAGATACCCTGTGCGCCCGGCTCGTCCCCCGGATTTCCTGTGGAGCTCGTTGGCGTTGGCGAACTTCATGCGGCTTTCCTTACTGAAAGCCGCACACGCAGTCGTGGGATGGCGCCACGTACAGGAAATCCGGGTCGCTCGACGGGGTTAAATGCTACTGGGGTGGATTGCTCGTACCTTGTGGCGGAGCAGGCGCCGCAGCCGGCGCGCTTTGCTGCACGCCGATTGCACTGCCCGACACTACCAGGTTTACGCGGCGATTCTGTGCTCTTCCCGCGGCCGTCGCATTGTCTGCAACCGGGTTGCTCATGCCATAACCGGTCGCGGTGATGTTGTTAGGGCTGACGCCTTGCGAAACGAGATAAGCGCGCACCGCATCGCCTCGCTGTTGCGAGAGAGTCAGGTTGTATTGGTCTCCGCCTATGTTGTCGGTGTATCCCTCAACCTGTACTTTCAGGTCTGGATACGCAAGAAGGATTCCTGATACCTTAGCCAGTTTTTCGCGGGCGTCGGGCTTGAGAGTGTATTTGGCAGTGTCAAACAGAACGTCGGACAAGTTCACGATCAATCCGCGCGCTGTCTCTTGGGTTTGTAGAACCTGGTTCAACTGGGCCTTCAGGCGCTCGCGCATCTGTTCAGTCTGGTCGGTTGCCTGTTGGGCGCTGTGCTCCGCCGCTACCTGCGCTGCCCTGGCATTTGCTGCGGCTGCCTCCGCCTGGGCCCTTTGGGCATCGGCCTGGGCCCTCTGCAGAGCCTCCTGTTGGGCAGCGATTTGGGCCTGCTGCGCGGCATCCTGCGCTTGTTGCACCGCCACTTGTTGCTGGCGCTGCTTCTCCTCCACGATCTTGCGCAATGTGCTTACGCGTGCGTCCTCGGCGTCCTGCACCGCACCGCGAGCGTAGGTGATCATCTCCTTGCGCTGGCTCTTCTTGCTGTCGAGCGCCTGTGCATTCCCCAGTTCCTGTTTAGCTTTGGCCAGGATATCCGGTGCATATTGGGCCGCGCCCGTGGCCTCCGCGATTTGGATTGCATTGATGGCTTCGTACAGCTGAAGCGGCGATTTGTCGTTCGGCTTCACCGGATTCAGCACCGCGTGCTGACCGGCCGTTTGCATGTAGGCTCCCCGCGGCAGCAGGTTAAAGTGCACATTCACGGTGTCGATGATGCCCGTGGTCTTGTCGCTCTTCACGGTATTCTGCATCACCACCAGGTCGCTCGGTGTGGTTACTGCGAAGTAGGGCTCAGCGGTCACGATCAGGGCAAACTGCTGGAAGCTGGTGGTCACGTTCATTTCGGCCTTGCCGTTGCCAGGCATCACCTCACCCAAGTTCACCGGCCGGCCCTGGGGCGTGATGGCCCACAGGACGTAAGTCAGATATTCCGGGCCGAAGCTGTTGGCCGGCACAAAGCCTTCAAATTTGGCATTGATGAAAGTCTGCCCCTTGCTGGTGACGTTGGCCTCTCCCTTTCCCTGGGACAGGAGACTGGTCCCGGCAAAGCCAATCTTGGTGCTCCCGCTGCGGTGCCAGTAATTGATGGCTGGGATATCCCGGCCTACCACCTGGATCCGGTACAGGGGAACATTGTTCGGAGCCCTCCGTCGGCATGATGGGCTGCTGTGGTTGTTGTTGGGCGGTCGGGTTCGCCTCCTGCGCGTAAATGGTGCCGGAGACAGTACAAAGTAAAGCAGCGAGGACCAGTCTTTCTGCGATCATGTTGGCGAAACTCCAGTTTGCAGGCTCAAAGCGTTCAAATGCGATGGGCTCGATGGATCGAACCCATGTAAATCCCACGGCGCCACAGCGGCACCTTCGTCTTAGTTTGATGCAGATTGAGGTTAGCGCGGTTAGATTCAGAGGGGGAAACTGGTGCGGTACCCCGGAATCAGAAACCCGATTCGGAATACCGCTTGAGCTAGGAATTGCCCGGCAGGCGGGACTTAGGTCTGCAAGGCAACCAATTGGTGAGCTATAGCGAACAATGCCAGTTCCAGACGAGTAGAGACGCCGGTCTTGTCGAAAATATTCGACAAATGCCGTTTCACTGTCTCTTCGCTGATGCTGAACTGCTTGGCAATATCACGATTGCTGCAACCCTCGACGATGCACCCGACCACTTCCAGTTCACGCGGGGTCAGGCCATAGGTTTTCCGTTCGGGAACGGCGGCTTGCTGCATCAGCTCATGCAGCGCGCCGACCAGGTTTACCACCCGTTTGCCGCCAATCCAATAGTCGCCTGAGGAGACTGCTCGGATCGCGGTAGTGAGGTGGTCTGCCAGGGCGTCTTTCAGCACAATGCCGCGGGCGCCGATCTGCAGCGCTTCAATGATCTGTTGAGTGGTGATGGTGCTGGTCAACAGCAGGATTTTCACGGTTGGCGAACCGCTCATGATGGCACGCATCGCCTCCAGGCCAGGCAGACGAGGCATCTGCAGGTCGAGAAGGAGGATATCGGGCAACAGTTCGAGGGTTGCTGTAATGGCTTCGTCGCCGTCCGAAGCCTCACCCAGCACTTCGAGGCTGGCATCGCTCTGAAGCATGTTACGTACGCCGATACGCACTACCGGGTGGTCGTCGGCAATGACGATACGAATCTGGTGGAGGCGGTCGCTACTGTTCTTAGGTGTGGCTGCGATGGTTGATGTGGTCATTGGGGGCCCTGGGTTGACGCAAATTTACCTGCCAAAAGCATACGCTCCAACTCGCTGCATGCATTCAGTAAATCCTTCAAAACAACGGGGGTGGCCGCTTCTTTGTAACCCCCCACTTCAAGCCCTGCGGCGAGCCCGGCGAGGTGGGTGGCCCCGATCATGGAAGCTGCGCCTTTGATGCGATGGGCAGACTGGCGGACAGCGGCCGTGTGCCCCACCCGTATCTGGTTGTGGAGCGCGTCCACGCAGGCCCGAGTGTCCGCAATGCAGGCGGCCACCACGTCATGCAGCGCTTCCACCGGCATCATGGCGCGCAGCTTGGCGATCACCGCCATGTCGAGGGCCGGCGCATTGGAGGGTGTTGCTACGGGCCTGACCGTTGCCGCCCTTCCGGGATGGGCGATGCGCACTCCGGGCACGCGGCCGCGCTTTTTCGGCTTCAATGCCTTGCGCAGGTCACCCAGGGCAAGCGGTTTGAGCAAAAATCCGTCGAAAGCAAGTAGTTGCTGCCGCTGGGCCTCGGTCGCACTCATCGCCAGGAGCAAAGGCTCCGGACCTTCCAGGGCACGGACTTTCTCGGCCAGTTGTCCGCCGGAAACTCCGGGCATCTGCAGGTCTACCAGCAGCACATCCGGGCGGGCCGCCTTATCGGCTGCTAGCAAAGCGAGTGCAGCCCCGGCGTCGTTGGCGCGAAGCACCTGGTGGCCCTCGTGGGCGAGAAGCACAGTCATCAGTTCAAGGCTCACGGCATCATCATCCACAAGTAGAACTTTGTGCCGGGGCTCGATTCCAGTCGACCTGGTTAGCAAAGGGGAATGCTCTCCTTGATTAGGCTTCCTCTCGAAGATTAAGCCATTCTTTGCAAAACGGTACCAATATGAGTTACCGGACTACACCATGGTAACGTACGTCCAGGCGCCAGAGATCCAGTCCGCGCCCGCCCCCAGCGACCAGGAAATGCTCTAGAGTCGTTGCTATGGCATCCGACGACGATCTCCGGCAACAAATGGCGGAATTGTCAGCCCGCATCGCGTCTTTGGAGGCGGCGTTGCAGGGATTACGGGCAGCCCACACGGATTCTGCCCCGGCCGGTAGCGTGCCCCCTATCCCGACGGGAAGCGTGGCACCTCCTCCCCCGAGGAGCAGGGTAGCTTCGCCGGCAGGCGCCAAGCCGGGTGCATCGCTGGAGAGCCGAATCGGGGCCCAGCTCCTGAATCGTATCGGCATCCTGGCCGTGCTCATCGGCATGGCCTGGTTTTTGAAACTGGCCTTCGATCGCGATTGGATTGGGCCCGGAATTCGAATCGTGATCGGCTTGGCCTGTGCCGCCGCCTTGGTGGTTTGGTCCGAGCGTTTTCGCCGTAGGGGATTTCCGGCTTTTTCCTACAGCCTGAAGGCACTGGGCACCAGCATCGCGTACCTCTCGCTCTGGGCTGCCTCCAGCGTTTATCATCTGGCGCCGAACTGGCTTATTTTTCTCGCCATGACCGCGGTCACCATCGCCAATGCAGTGCTTGCCAGGCGTCAGAATTCGGAATTGCTGGCCATCTATGCCCTGGCCGGCGGCTTGGCGACGCCCGCGTTGCTGTCGATGGGGCATGACAGCGCGATCTTTCTCTTCTCCTACCTGGCGCTGCTGAATGCGGGCGCGCTGTTGTTGCTGACGCTGCACCCATGGAAACGGCTGGCCTGGGCCGCTTTGCTGGGAACGGCGGTTTATTACCTTGGCTGGACCCTGAGCGAAGACGATCCCTCTCGCTTGCTGGTCACGGGGTGTTTTCTGGGGCTTTTTTTTGCCGGTTTTGCCGCGGCGCCGTTCCTGATCCTGCGCCAAGCCAATGCGCGGGACCCGCTTTTCCCCATCGTCTTTCCGATTGCCAATGCAGCGGCGACGTGGACTGGGGTTGATGGCGCTTTTCGGCGCCGGGGACCAGCATCCGGTGCGCCCCTGGGTTACCGTTGCCTTGGCTCTGGCCTGCCTGTTGATGGCTGCCGGCTCACGCGCACCTAGCGCGGTTGCGACCTCACGCACTTATCTCGGTCTCGGCATATTATTCGTCACCGTGGCCGTTCCACTGCAATTCCACGGGTATGTGGTGACCCTATGCTGGCTGGGCGAATCGCTGGTGTTGGTTGCCTTGGCCAAGGCCGGCTCGCACGCAGCCATGCGCGTTTTTGCCACCGCGGTACTGACTCTTTCCGCCTGGTCACTATGGGTGGATTGGGTCGCCTGGAGGCCGCAGCCGTTAGCGGTTGCCGCGAACGTGCACTTTGCTACCAGCCTGATAGGCGCAGCGGTTTTTGCCGCGGTAACCGGCCTTAGCCTGGTTGAGCTGAGGGCTCATCCTTCGCCGGCGCGCGTCTTTGGCAGTTGGGGTTATCTGGCTAGCTTCGCCAGCGTCGCGTTCAGCCTCACCGTTCTGGTTGCCGTCTGCCTGGAGATTCACCACTACTGGTATTGCGGGGCGGGCTTCTTTCGCGATTTCTGTGGTGCGTACGGCCAACGGGAGCACCGCGACATTGCTGCCGGGTTCGGCTACAGCGCCTGGTGCATGCTTTACGGTTCCGCTCTCATGACGTTGGGCTTTCTGCGGCGCAGTGCTTTTCTACGCTGGCAGGCTCTGGTTCTACTCGCCTTCAGTATCGCGATGGTTTTTTGGGACGGCGTCAGCCAGGAGAGCCAGGGGTTTCGCGTGCTTAGTTTTCTGTTCCTGGGGGTGTTGTTGCTCGCGGTGAGCTTCGCGTATCAAAGGGATTGGCTGCGTTTGCGCGGGTAGTTTCCATCGAGATTGGCTGCTGGTGGAGGAAACTGCAGGTCCCTCGGCTACGCTCATAATGGCAAACCAAAAACTGAGGCGTTGAGTGCTGCGTGTCCCACTCAAGCCAAAGGACGGCTTGAATGGGGCACCCAACGTTCGTTGCCGGTCCAGGAGCCGGGTCATTGCGCTCCCACTTCCCGCCCGCGAGTCGGCTGCTCGGGACGACAAGTTGGGGGTGGCATATCCGGTGAGCATTTGCTAGCGGAGTTCGAAGGTGCTTCGCCGGCGTTGGTTGCGGTTCCTGCATTGACAAAAAATGTTGGGTGCCCCATTCAAGCCCTGTTTTTGGGCTTGAGTGGGATACACAGCACTCAACGCGCAAGTCTCCGGTTTGTCATTAGGCGTGTAGCCGAGGGATCTGCAGTTTCCTCCACTGGCAGAGAATCCGTAGGCTAGCGCAGCGCGGGTTCGATTTGATTGAGCCAGTCGGGTGGTTTGAGGATTTCGCGCGGCTTTGAGCCGTCGGCCGGGCCTACGATTCCATCGCGCTCCATCATGTCGATCAGGTGCGCGGCGCGGCCATAGCCTATGCGCAGACGCCGCTGCAGCAGGGAAGTGGAGGCCTTGCCGAATTCCAGGACCAAGCGTACCGCGTCCTCAAATAGCTCGTCGTTGCCGTCGCCATCCTCTGGCTCAGCGTCCAGGTCACGCCCCTTGTCGTCCCGGGGAGACTCGAGAAAGCCTTGCACGTATTGCGCCTCGCCCTGACTCTTCCAGAAGCCAACCACGGCGGCGATTTCCGTCTCGGTGACGAAGGGAGCGTGCAGCCGCTGCAGGCGGGAAGTCCCCGGGGGCAGGAACAGCATGTCGCCGCGCCCCAGCAGCGCTTCGGCTCCATTCGAGTCCAGGATCGTCCGCGAATCCACTTTGGTGGCCAGGCGGAACGAGATGCGCGTGGGCACATTGGCCTTGATCAGTCCGGTGATGACGTCGACCGAAGGCCGCTGCGTGGCCAGCACCAGATGGATGCCGACCGCGCGCGCCATTTGCGCCAGACGCGTGATGGCCTCCTCAACGTTGGCCTTATCCAACATCATCAGATCGGCCAATTCGTCGATGATGATGATCATGTGGGGCAGCGGCTGCTCCGCTTCCCCCTCATCGAAGAGGCTGGGCGTCTGGTTGTCGAAGAGCTTGTTGAACTGATCGATATTCCTGACGCTGCGCGAGGCCAGCAGCTTTAAGCGCCGCTCCATCTCGCGCACCGCATTACGCAAGGCATTGGCCGCAAGCTTGGGCTCGGTGATGATGGGCGTGAAGAGATGGGGAATGCCTTCATACATACCCAGCTCCACCCGCTTGGGATCAACCAGGATCAGGCGCACCTGTTGGGGGGTCGCCTTGTACAGCACGGACATGATCATGGCGTTGATAGCGACGGATTTGCCGCTGCCCGTGGAACCGGCGATCAGGACGTGCGGCATGGTCGCCAAATCGGCAGTCACGATGCGCCCGTTGATGTCTTTGCCCATGGCCAAGGTCAGTTTGGACTTGGTTTCAGTAAAGTTCTCCGCTTCGATCACGTCGCGCAGCCAGATGGTTTCACGGTCGTGATTGGGCACTTGGATGCCCACGGTGCTCTTTCCCGCCATGCGCTCGATCAGAATGCTCTCGGCGCGCATGGCCAGGCATAGATCTTCCGCCAGACCGGTCACACGGCTGTACTTGACTCCTGCTTCTGGGCGGAATTCGAAGGTGGTAACCACCGGGCCGGGATTGATCTGCACCACCTGGCCGCGCACATCGAACTCCGCACATTTCTCGACCAGAATGCGGGCTTGAACACGCAAATCCTCTTCGCGCACGATCTGCGACTCATCGCTGCGGTGCAGCAGAGTGCTCGGCGGCAAGCTGAAGCCGCTGACCGATCGCGGGGCGAGGGTGACCAGCTTGGCTTCCGCATCGGCCCGCCCTTTCACTGAGATCGCTTGTGCGGCCGGCGCGGGGCGCTGAGTCTGCGCCCGAACGGTGGGTGCGGGATCTTCTTCTTCATGGGGCCGATCGAACTCAGGCTCGAACTCCTCCAGCTCCCGATCCGGAATACTGGTTCGCGGCATCTGGTTCCAGAGCGACGGAGTATGGGGCCCGGTCCCCTCTGCAGCACTCGCGTCCTCAAAGGAGGCACGCCGCGGGGTGGGGTCCTCGTTTTCCGGCCGCTGCGCTTGCCTGCCTACCGCTTTTTCCGTAGCCTTCCGCGCCGCCTTCTGCATTTTCATCAGCGCGCTGTCTTTCATGGCATCGCGCCTGGCGGCATTCTTTTCCGCCCGGGTCTTGGCCCAGGCCAAATACCAGTTGCGGAAGCGGTCGCGCCACGCGTAAGCGAAGGCGAAGCGAACTGCCATCCACTGCTGCGCCGTGCTGAAGCTGAAGGTGGTGGAGAGGTAGAGGGAAATGACCACCATGCTCACAATCACGATGGCAGCGCCGGGCACGTTGAGGTAGTGGACCAGGTTATCCCCCACCAGCCGGCCGGTGAGGCCTTCAATCGGCAGGGCATGCATCCAGCGGAGATGGCCCGGGATCAGGCCGAAGACGGCCGGCGCAAACACCAGGTAGAGGAAAACCCCGGAGATCTTCGCAGTCGGGGAACCGGCTGGGCGGGAGCGCAGCCACGTCCAGCCCAGAGCACCCAGCATCAAGGGGACAAAGAAGGCGGCGACGCCTTCCAATTGCAGCAGCAGGTCGCTGATGGTCGCGCCGATCAGCCCGGTCCAGTTGTGCGCCTGCCGGCCTGCGGCGGAGCCTCCCACGGTGTTGAGGGATGGATCCGTGGGGTGATAGGAGGCCAGCGCAAGGAAGAGGAGGCTCGCGGCCACAAGGAGCACCATGCCCGTGACTTCATTCAGGCGACGGTTGCGGGTCGGGGTCAGTGCCAGTTCGATTGGCTTCATCGGGGGATGCGCGGGGCTTGCCGCCTGCGAATTCCGCCAGGAACGGCCGCCAGTTCAGAACGCCAGAGTGGGTTCATTATCCCAGAGATAGGGGCCGGAAAAACAAAAACAGAGCCCCGGAGTAACCCGGGGAACCGTTTCCGTGACTCCCCAAATAGTTGACGCGGAAGTGCTTTGCTTGGAGAGCCTGCCCTGAGCGAAGTCGAAGGGGACCTGCGGTTCTACTTCGCTCTGGGGGAGGGCAGGGGACTGCTGAGTTGAAGACGCCAGATGCCACCCCGCCGGGTGAGAAGATGGAGGACGTTCTCGCTGTATGCGGCTTGGCTTCCAGGCTTGGTATAGACCTTGGTGTAGGTCAAGCAGGCGGTATCGCCAAAGAGGTGCTCCCGCATATTGGTGGCAGTGATCAAATATGGTTCGCGACGACGCTCATGACGGGCCAGATTGTTGATGACATCTGCCTTGGTGGCGGTTGAGCCGTCCGGCCTCAGGCCCACATAGTCTTCGGCGAGAATCGTACCCGCGATCGCCGTGTCGTCTTCAATCTCGGCCCGCAAATACTCCTCTTCCAGCCGGCGCAAGACCTCAAGGTCTCTCTGCTGGCCGTCCGGGGCCGGTATTTGGTTAGACTGGGCCGCTGGCGGGACCTGCTGGGCGGCCGCCCTGTGGGGAGCCAGAAGCGCCAGGCTCAGGAGCATGGCTGCCACGGCCATGCTTTGGCCGGCACGGCCGTGGATCTTACTTTTCGACTTCAACTCCGCGCCAAAAGGCTACATGGTTCTTGACGTTGCGGGCTGCCGGCTTGGGATCCGGATAGTACCAGGCGGCATCCTGATTTTCTTGTCCGTCCACCAAAAGGCTGTAGTATCTGGCTTGCCCCTTCCAGGGACAGGTCGAGATCGTCGAGCTAGGGCGGAAATACTCCCGCTTAAGTGAACTCTCCGGAAAGTAGAGATTGCCCTCAACCATCTCTATCGTTTCGCTTTCCGCGATTATTTTGCCGTTCCAGGTTGCCTTTGCCATAACTGGGTTAGTTCTTGCGTTCCTTCCTACCCTCTCCCACCTTAGCAGATGGATGCCCGCTCTGGTATCCCGCCCGATGCTCCGGTTTGAAGCAAGCGATTCACCACACAAATACGACGGACACAGAACATTAGACGCACGGAATCACCTAGCGGGAAGCCAAGGGTGGTCGCGGCAGTGTCTGAGTGAGCTCAGAGATACTGCCGCAGGATAGTTGAAGGGTTAGTTACAGGGTTTAGTGCATCTCTGCCGCGCCACCTGGCTTGCCCTGGTCGGGCAGCATGGAGACGCTGGCGATGTGGATCGTCTTGTCGGAATCGTTCACCTTGCCCACAACGGCGACGTGGTGCCCGTAATGATCCTTGACTGCATCGGGATCATCGATGGTGTAGACCGTCTTTTTGGCGTCATCCACAAAGACCGGCTTTGCTCCGCCGTCGACGCACTTTTTGACGCAGGCCGCATTGGGGGCAGAGCCGTTATGCATCGCTCCGCACTTGGAATCGCTGATATAACCGTTGACCTTTGCGGCACTCATATCCGCGGCCATAGCAGGTATTGTCGAGAACGCCAAAACTACCACGAATAATTTCATTGCTTGCTCCATGCGGCCGAATAGGGTGAAACAACCGCACTTTGAGTTGTACGCCCAGCTTCTCGTCCTGGCAAGGCCAGGACGAGACCCGGTTTGACAGGGTTCAAGCGACTGGAAGTGCTTCTGCCTTGGTTTGGTAGCGCATGGCCTCGACGGATTCCATCTGCGGCTCGGCAATCTTCCGCGCGTATGTGCAGATCACCTGGTTTGATTCCTCGACCGCCGCGCCCTTCTTGGCGCGCTTCTTGGGCGCTTCGTCTTCTGCGGCTGACTTCCGGTTATTGGGACAAACCAGGTAGACTCCAGCGGCTCGCGTCTTCTCCAGCAGATAGGGGCTGCCGCATTCCGGACATTTTTCCGGGACTGGCTTGTTGTTCGAGGTGAAGTCACACTTGGGATAGTTGGTACAGCCATAGAAGAGATTGCCGCGCCGCGCTTTGCGCTCCGCGATGTCTCCATCTCCGCACTTGGGGCACTTCATCCCCTCAATAATGTTCTGCTTGATGTACTTGCACTTGGGGTATGCGCTGCAGGAGACAAATTCTCCATACTGGCCATTGCGCAGCACCAGCTGAGAGCCACACTTGGGGCAATTCTCGTCCAGTGGCTGGGGCGCCTTCTGTTGTTGTTTCTGGGTCAGCTTGCGCGTTGTCTTGCAGGGCGGATCCTCACTGTATCCGGGGCAGGCCATGAACGCGCCGAAGCGTCCCCGCTTCAGCACCATGACCCGGCCGCAGGCTTCGCAGTACTCTTCCGCCTGTTCCTCGCCTTCCTGCGCGCTCATCTCGGGTTTAGCGGCAAAATTCTCCTTGGTGAAGGTGCAGCTGGCCGGATCTTTCTTGTTGTAGGTGCTACAGGCGAAGAAGCTCCCGAACTTACCCCACTTCAAGACCAGCGGGGAACCGCAGACATCGCACTTCTCGTCCGTCGGCTTCTCCATTCGCTTGATGTTTTCCATGTGCTTGCCGGCATGAACCAGCTCTTTTTCGAAGTGCCCATAGAAAGCGCCCAGCAAGTCGGTCCACAACTCTTTGCCGTCTTCGATATCGTCCAGCTCTTCTTCGAGCTTGGCCGTGTATTGCGGGTCGAAGATATAAGGGAAGTTGGCGACCAGAAGATCGGTGACCACAAAGCCGATTTCGGTGGGGACGAATTTGGCTCCCCGGCCGGTGCCCACCTTCTGGACGTACTCCCGCTCCTGAATTGTATTGATGATAGTGGCGTATGTGGAGGGCCGTCCGATGCCGCGCTCTTCGAGCTCTTTCACCAGCGACGCTTCATTGAAGCGCGGCCGGGGCTCGGTGAAGTGCTCCTCGGGTAACAGCGCATTCAGCGCCAGTGCCTGTCCGTTCTCGAGGGCAGGTAGCCGGTTCTTGAGCTCCTCATCCTCATCGTCCTTCTTTTCTTTGGCTTCCTCGTAAACCTTCAGGAAACCGTCGAACTTCATCACCGAGCCGGTTACGCGGAAGTTATAGCTGCGATCCGCCTTGGCTACGATATCGACCGTGGTCTGGTCGAAGACCGCGGGGACCATCTGCGAGGCCACAAAGCGCTGCCAGATGAGCCGGTAGAGACGATACTGTTCGTCACTGAGATAGCTCTTAATCTCTTCCGGATGAAGGGTGACGCTAGTGGGGCGGATGGCCTCGTGCGCATCCTGCGCGTCCTTCTTGCTCTTGAAGGCATTAGGCGCAGCCGGAAGGTAGTCCTTGCCGTGGTTCTGTTCGATCCACTTGCGTGCATCGGCGATGGCATCGGGCGAGACGCGGGTGGAATCGGTACGCATGTAGGTGATGAGGCCTACCGCTCCTTCGCTGCCCAGCTCAATGCCTTCGTACAAGCGCTGCGCCACACCCATGGTGCGACGGACGCTGAAGCCTAACTGACGCGATGCATCTTGCTGCAGTTTGCTGGTGGTAAAGGGTGCTGTCGAATTACGCCGGCGCTCCTTCTTCTCCACGTTTTGGACCGACCACTTTGCTTTGTCCAGTGCGGCCACCACGGCGTCCATCTGCTGCTTGCCGGGCAGGGCCGGCGCATCCACGGTCTCAACCGTAGCCTTCTCGCCATCGATACCGATGAAGCGAGCAGTGAACTCGGTCTTCTCATTTGCCGGAGTAAGCTGGGCATCGAGCGTCCAGTACTCGACCGGCACGAACGCCTTGATCTCACGTTCCCGTTCAACAATGAGCCGCAGAGCAACGGTTTGCACCCGGCCCGCGGACAAGCCACGGCGCACCTTGTCCCACAGCAAAGGCGAAATCTGATAACCCACGATGCGATCGAGGACGCGGCGCGTCTGTTGTGCGTCGACAAGATTGCGATCGACATCCCGGGTATGTTCAAAGGCGTCGTGCACCGCCTTGGCGGTAATTTCATTAAAGGTTACGCGGCGAATGGAGTCGCCCTTGGAGAGACCGCGCAGCTCATCTTCGAGATGCGCCGCGATCGCTTCTCCTTCACGGTCAGGGTCAGGAGCCAGATAAATAACAGTCGCGGCCTTGGCCAGTTTCTTCAGCCGTTCGACGACCTTTTCTTTCCCGGGGATGACGATTAGCTCGGGCGTGAAACTGCCGTCGCTCAGATCCACGCCGATCTTGTTCTTCGGCAGATCCTTAATGTGGCCTACGGAAGCTTCGACGGTGAAGTCTTTTCCGAGATATTTGCTGATCGTCTTTGCCTTGGCGGGCGATTCGACGATCACTAGTGATTTACTCATTGCGTTCCTTAAACCCCATCCCTACTACCGATGGCCAACTTAGACAATGTGAAAAAGCTCTTCCGATGGGACTGACTGTACCACCTGGAAGGTTCAGGGTTATTTACTTATCGTGATCCGCGCCCTGGCGGGAGCCTCGATGAGTGCTCTAGAAGACGCGCTTTCCCCTGTTGCGTCTGCAACTTCCGTGTCTGCAACTTCTGGTGTAGATAAGCGCGAGAAGCTACATTCGTCTGACGTAGTTTTTGCCGGGAAGTTGTTTGATCCGGCTGGCCAGCTCAAGCTCGAACAGGGCCGTGAAGATCTCAGACGAGGTCAACTTGGACTCGAGCTTTTCCATCAGCTCATCCAGTTGCACGGCTTCGTCGTGCCGCAGAGCGGCAAGCACGACCTTCTCCGGCTCCTGCAGCGGAAGTTCCTCCACAATCGATGCAGTTTGCTCAGCTGACGATGCAAAACCTAATTCTCCTTCCAGCTGCAGCCGCACCTGGGTGGGCAGTTCCTGCCACACATCCTCCCACGTAGCCACTAGCTTAGCGCCCTGTTTAATCAACGTGTTGGGCCCCCAGGCGTTCTTGGTGGTCACGTTCCCGGGCACGGCATAGACATCGCGATCCTGCTCCAGCGCGCAGCGCGCGGTCACGCGGGTGCCGCTGTTCTCCCCCGCTTCCACCACCAGCACGCCGATGCTCATGCCACTCAAGATGCGGTTGCGCTTGGGAAAGTTTTGCGGTGCGGGAAAAGTGCCCAATCTGTACTCCGAGAGGATAGCTCCCCCAGCAACGAGGATATTTTCGGCCAGAGGTTTATTTTCTTTAGGGTAGATGACGTCGATGCCGGTTCCCCAGATAGCGACGGTGCTGCCGCTGGCCGCCAGTGCGCCGCGATGGGCTGCGGTGTCGATGCCTCGCGCCATCCCGCTGAGAACCACCAGCCTGCGGCTAGCCAGATCGCGGGCCAACACTTCTGCCATACCCGTACCATACGGTGTGGGGTGGCGTGTCCCCACGATCGCAATCGCCGGGCGAGAGAATAGCTGCAAGTCGCCCAGTGCCCAGAGCACCGGCGGCGGATCGAAGATCTCGCGCAGCCGTTCGGGGTAATCCGCGTCCTCGTAGGTAAGGATTGCGCCGCGCTGATCGCGCACGCGTTGCCACTCCTGCTCCGCCTCGATCCGCGCTTTGCCGCTGAAAAGGAACTGGGCGGACGGCGCAGGAAAATTCAGCGACTCGAGTTCCGTCAGAGAAAGTTGAAAAAGGCGCGACACATCCCGCAACGTCTGCGCGGCTTTCAGGATGCGTTTCGGTCCCAGGCCCGGGGTGAGCGTGAGCGCGATCCAGGCGAGCCGATTCTCCGACGCGATTGCGGGTGGTGGTTGGGGTCCGTTCATTGCTGACTGCCAAGGTACACTAATGAGTGACCCTCCAACCCAAGCGCCGCGTTCGTATGGCGGCTATCCACTTCCTCAATCCTGCTCCTTTGATGTGGGACTTCGAGCACGAGCCCGAGCGCAGCTACCTGCGTGAGCGCTACCAGATTGGCTACACCACACCTTCGGGTTGCGCCGAGGAACTGGCTGCGGGTGAGGCGGATATCGGCCTGGTTCCCGTGGCGGCGCACGCCACCACGCCATCGCTGTTGGTCGTGCCCGGATGCGCTGTCGCCGCGCTCGATCGCGTGCGTTCCATCATCCTGGTGGTTCGTGCGCAACAGGGGATCGAGGGGATGCGCACCATTGCGGCGGATACCTCATCGCGGACCTCTTGCGCTTACACCCGTATCCTGTGCGAGATCTTCTGGAACGTTCCGGCGGTGTTCATTCCCCACCCACCTGATCTTGAATCCATGCTCGCTATCGCCGATGCAGCGTTGCTGATCGGGGATCCGGCCCTGCTGGCGTTGGAGGACATGGAGTCTCGCGCTGTCCGCACCGGCGAGCAGCTGCTCTACCTGGACTTGGCGCACGAGTGGTATGGCTTCACCGGACTGCCCTGGGTTTCCGCCTTTTGGGCGCTCCGGCCGAGCGCCCTGGAAGAGACCGGGATCAGCGCCTCGAAGCTAGTAGAGGACCTGCAGACCTCGCGGGACCATGGGCTCGAGCACATCGAGGATCTGGTGAGTGAGTGGTCGACCCGGATTGCGGTGCCGGCAAAGACCATTCGCCTCTACCTCACCCAAAATATCCACTACATATTAGATGAGGCCTGTCTTCGCGGACTCGATCTGTTTTACCGCTATGCTGCTGAATGTGGAGCGCTTCCGCCCGCTCCGGCTCTGCGCCTGATGTAGGGGTATTCCATTCAGACTGCGTCGGTTATGCTCAAATATGCGTCCAATAGGGCATGATTCAGGAATCTAGCAAACATGGGGCGGCACGGCAGGCCGTGAAGTCAGCCAAGGCTGGCCACAGTGCGCACGGATTGCACTGGCTCATGGGCTTCGGCACCATGGGGCTTTTTGTGGTGTCCGTGATCGATTCCTCGATCATTCCGCTGCCGCTGCCCGGCAGCACCGATCTGCTGTTAATTCTATTGGTGGTCCACCGCGCGGACCCGGTGTTGGCTGCCCTTGCGGCCTTTGCCGGTTCCATCGTAGGCGGGTATCTCACCTGGAGCGCCGGCGCCAAAGGCGGAGAAGCGGCGCTCCATCGTTATCTTCCCAAGCGATTTGCTCGACGCCTGACCGGCTGGGTGGAGAAGAACGGCGTGCTTGCCGTCACCACGTCGGCATTGCTTCCGCCCCCATTCCCGCTGATGCCTTTCTTACTGGCCTCCGGCGCCCTGGGGGTTTCGCGCAAGAAGTTCTTTCTTTCCTTCGGCTTGGCTCGAGCGCTTCGTTATTCGCTGGTGACTTGGCTTGCCGTCGTTTATGGCCGGGCGATGGTGCGCGCATTTCGGCATTATCTCTCCGGTTGGAGCACCGTCCTCATGTGGGTGTATTTGGGATTGATGGTGGCCGGCATTTTGTATGGGGTCTGGAAGTTTCGCAGGCAGGGTAGAAGGTCAGCGGAGCCGCGGGCCGCCGCGGTCAGCGCGAATTAGAAGCCGGTTCCGGTTTGAAGATCTCCTCTGAAATGAACGGCGGGTGGGCCCCACATCTCGCTCGTTTTCCGCGAGATGTGGGATGCCACGAATCTTGACGAGTCAAGCGCTGGTTGCAAATCTAGATTCAGAGGTCAAGGCCTGTGGCCTCCCACATCTCGCGAAAAACGAGCGAGATGTGGGGCACCCGTCGTTCATTTGCTGGAGCAAAATCCCCAAGCTACATCTCCCAGCGGAGGAGGCAGGCGCCTACGGTGAAGCCGGCGCCTACCGATGCCAGCAGCACCAGGCTTTCGCGCTTAAGGCGGTGTTCGTCGAGCGCGGTTTGCATGGCCAGAGGAATGGTGGCGGCGGTCGTATTGCCGTAAGCGGTCGATGTTGATGACCACCCGTTCCAGCGGGAGGCCCAGGCGCTCGGCGGTAGAGACAATGATGCGCTTGTTGGCCTGGTGAGGGATAAAGCAGCCCAGGTCCGCAGCAGTGATGTTGTTGGTGTGGAGCAACTTGCCGGTCGTTTCCACCATCTTGCGCACAGCGTACTTATAAACTGCCTGGCCGTCCTGGTGGACATAGTGCATTCTGGCGGCGACGGTTTCGGCGGAAGCAGGGCGGAGACTGCCGCCGGCCGGCATATTCAGTGCACACGCCCCGGAACCGTCGATCTCATGACAATAGTCGATTAGCCCGATTTCGCCCTCTGCGGCGGGCTCGACCAGCACCGCACCGGCGCCATCGCCAAATATGACGCAAGTGGCGCGGTCGGTGTAGTCGATGATCGACGACATCGTGTCAGCGCCGATGACCAGGACCTTCGATTGCGCGCCGGACTCGACCAGCTTGGCCCCCACTTGCAGTGCATAGAGAAAACCGGAGCACGCGGCGGAAAGGTCGAAGCCCCAAGCGCCGTGGGCGCCGAGCTTGTCCTGGACCAGGCAGGCGGTCGCCGGGAAGAGCATGTCGGGCGTAACCGTGGCCACAATGACTACCTCAACCTCGCTGGCCATGATGCCTCGATTGGCCAGGCAGCGGCGCGCTGCTTCCACCGCCATGTCACTGGTAGCCACGCCTGGCTCGACCAGGTGGCGCTCGCGGATGCCAAGACGCTGCATGATCCATTCGTCAGATGTGTCTACCATGGTTGCCAGGTCGGCATTGCTGAGGATGCGCGGCGGCACATAGGTTCCCAGAGCGCTAATCTTGGCGCGCCGTTGTGCATGCGGACGCAATTCGATGCTCAATATTCTTCTCCAGAACTAAACTGCCGGGAATTCAAGCGCATGAATAGAGCAAGTGCCAGGTAAGGCATCTGCAAATCGGATCGATGAGGGGTGGATAGGCTGGCAGGGTCACGGGCTATCGTTTGTACCGGGCAACCTACTGCGCACGCACTGACCCGTTACCGTTGCTTCCTTCCGGACCTGGCGGGGTTGGCGGGGTTGCGTCGCGTAGGACCCGGCACACCTTGATGATAGCACTGCGAACGGGCCGGGAAAAAAGCCAAAAGAGGTTCTTAGTAGCCGTTCGCTATCAGGTATTCGACGCTGAGATCGAAGCCGGTTTCGAGAGAACGCTGCTCCATGAACTTGATCAACACATCGGCCTCGATATTGACTGGCTGCCCGGCTTTCAGGGTATGGAGATTGGTGCGCGCATAGGTGTGAGGAATGATGGCCACGGAGACTACGTCACCCTCCGCCGTACCCCGTTCCCAGCGGGCAATGGTCAGGCTGATTCCCTCAATCGCAATCGAACCCTTCTCTACCATGTAGGGGCTTAGCTGGCTGGGCACGGCAACGCGAAGCCACCAATCGGCGAGTGCAGGATCGGCGTGGGCATCGACTGGCTCCAGGCTTAACAGCGTGCCCGTGCCGTCGACGTGGCCTTGGACCACGTGGCCGCCGAGGGGAGCCCCCGCCGGTGTCGGCAACTCCAGATTTACGGTGGATCCCGGTGCAAGGAGGGAAAGGGAAGTGCGGGCCACCGTCTCCGCTGCCAGATCGGCGTGAAAGCGGCCGGGCTCGATATCGAGCGCGGTCAGGCATACGCCGCTGACCGCGATGCTGTCGCCGGTGCGCAGGGTAACGCTATCTCCGATGGGCGCGGCGATGGTTATGCGTCGCGAACCCTCGCGCTGTTCGACGGCGAGGACGGTGCCTGTGGTTTCTATGAGCCCAGTAAACATGTCAACTTCAATTAGATCATTTCGGACCAGGGATCATGCAGGCGGGCTTCTACCGCGAAATCCCGGCCAAACTGTTTCAGTGAATAGTCCTCAATCGGGGGTAGTCCGTCGATCGCGCTGAGCATAGGGACCGCAGCCTTGCCAAAAAACGTGGGCGCATAAAACAACATGAGTTTATCCACCAGGCCCTGGTTGAGAGCGGACGTATAGACTTCGGCACCGCCTTCGAGCAGCACATTGGTGATCTGCATCTCCGCCAACCGCACCAGCGCATCCTGCAAAGAAATGCGGGGGCCGCGATGCGCGATCTGCTGCAGGCGGACGCCGCGGGCTTCGAGCGCTTTTTGTGCTGCGGCCTCGGCGTGGCTGAAAAAGATAAGCACATCCTGGTAAGCGGTCTTGACCAGCTGAGAATCCAGCGGGGTGCGCAGGCTGCTGTCCAGCACAATCCGCTGCAATGGCCGCCGCCGTCGCAGGTCGCTGCGGTCGGTGAGCAAAGGATCATCGGCGATGACCGTTCCCACCCCCACAATCAGTGCATCTACGGCGTGGCGCATGCGATGTACTTCGGCCCGCGCTTCGCTACCGCTGATCCAGAAATGACCACGGGCTTCGCGTTGCGCGGGCGCGATGCGGCCATCGAGCGTAGCGGCAACTTTCATAGTGACGTAAGGAAGAAAGGCGGTGATGAACTTTGCGTAGCCGTCGTTAAGCCTGCGGGCCTGTTCCTGCAGCACGCCCGTGCTGACCTCCACGCCAGCCTCGCGCAGGCGGGCGATGCCTTTACCGTTAACCAGGGGATTGGGGTCGGCAGTTGCCACCACCACTCGTCGAACGCCCGCCGCTATCAGGGCGTCCGCGCAGGGTCCGGTTCTTCCCTGGTGGCTGCAGGGTTCGAGAGTCACATAGGCGGTCGCACCCTGGGCCAGAGGGCCTGCCTGCTTAAGGGCAACAACCTCGGCGTGGTCGCGCCGGTCAAACTCGTGGAAGCCTTCCCCCACCAGATCGTCGCCTCGAACCAGCACGCAGCCGACGGCCGGGTTGGGAGAGGCGAGGCCGACCGACCGCTCCGCTTGCTGTAACGCACGCTCCATCCACTGCTGGTCAACTTCCGGCATCGTTCTAGTCACCGAGCAAGGAATCTACGAACGCCTTGCTGTCAAATGGTAAAAGGTCTTCCAACTTTTCGCCCACGCCGACGTAGCGGACAGGGACCTTGAGTTCGCGCGCTATGGCGACGGCAATGCCGCCTTTGGCTGTGCCATCGAGTTTGGTGAGCACGATGCCGGTGACGCCCGCCGATTCGGTAAAGAGCCTGGCCTGCTGCAAGCCATTCTGCCCCGTGGTCGCGTCCATCACCAGCAGGACCTCGTGGGGGGCGCTGGGAATGATCCGCTGGGCGGTTCTCCGCATCTTGCTCAGTTCGGCCATCAGGTTGTCCTTGGTGTGCAATCTGCCGGCTGTATCGACGATGAGGACATCGATGGCCCGCGCCTGGGCTGCCCGCATGCCATCGAAGAGGACAGCGGAGGGATCTCCTCCCTGTTTGGTCTTGATCATCTCCACGCCGCGTGCGCTGGCCCCACACCTCAAGCTGCTCGATGGCCGCGGCACGGAAGGTGTCGGCAGCAGCCAGCAAAACGGTCTTGCCCTGGCGGCGGTAATAAGATGCCAGCTTCCCCGTCGTCGTGGTTTTGCCGGTGCCGTTCACGCCCACCATCATGATGACCCTGGGTGGCGCTGTGTATTTGGGCTTGAAGAAGTCCTCTTCTTCGCGGGCGTCCAGAATGGATTGGATCTCCTGCTTCAGTAGCTGCTTCAACTCCGCGCCGTTGCGGATTTCGTGCCGTTTCACCCGGCCGCGCAGGGCATCGATGATCTCGGTGGATGTTCCGATTCCCAGATCCGAGGCCACGAGACTCATCTCCAGCTCTTCCAGAGCGGCTTCATCGACCTCGTGGGTCAGGGCGACGATGTCTTCGATGCGGTCGGCCAGGGTCTCGCGGGTGCGCGAGACGGCCTCCTTCATGCGGCCGAATATGCTCTTTTTTTCGGGTTCTTCCAGGCTGCCAAAAAGGGTCTGAATCACAAGGCATCTCGATACGGCATGAGTTGAGTGTACTAGGCTGCAGACCGTGACCTATCCACGGGCGACGGGTCCCACATCTCGCTCATTTTTCGCAAGATGTGGGATACCACTGCTCTCAACCGGACGGTTTTTCGGTTCCAACGGAGCAAATCGTTGAGGGATCGCGGTATCCCACATCTCGCGCAAAAACGAGCGAGATGTGGGCGCACCCGTCGTCCGTGGAAGGCACAGAGTCCTGGGCTCGTCAAAGGAAAAGTGGATCAGCCTTGTCCGAATTCAGCTTTTCGGATCGACCGATCCGTAGAGAACTCGCTGAAGACAAATCAGCTATCAGGGTGCCTCGGAACCAGTCCCGAAGGGACGGCTGAGATGCCCCAGGACGTTAGTCCTGGGTGACACCTGGGTCCGCACGCGAATGCTAGACGGGCATCACATCGGTTCTTGCAAGGGAACTTTGGCACTATTCGTCGCGGCCGGGACGGGCCATCAGTTCGCGGATCGCGTCCTGGGGCGACTTGCCATGCTCGAGAATGGCTGCCATCTGCTCTGTGATGGGCATTTCCACCCCGTGGGCTTTGGCCAGTCCGAGGGCCGCCGAGGTGGTCCGTATGCCTTCCGCGACTTTGCCCTGTAGCTGCGCCAGGATCGCGGGAAGCTTATGTCCCCGGCCGAGTTCAACCCCGACCGAGCGGTTACGGGAAAGCGGACCGGTGCAGGTAAGCACCAAGTCACCCAAGCCGGAAAGGCCGGCAAGCGTCTCCCTGCGCCCTCCGCAGGCGACCGCCAGGCGGGTGATCTCCGCTACTCCACGAGTGATGATGGCCGCGGCGCTGTTGTGCCCCAGTCCCAGCCCGGCGGCGATGCCGGCGGCGATGGCGATCACATTTTTGAGTGCGCCACCCAGCTCCACGCCGATCACGTCGTCGTTGGTGTAGAGCCGCAGCGCGGGCGCGGTGAGCTCCTCCTGAAGCCGGCTGGCGAGCCGGCTATCCGCGAAAGCGATGGTGATTGCCGTGGGGGATCCGGATGCCACCTCCTGCGCGAACGACGGCCCGCTCAGCGCGCCGCAGGGCAGGCTGCCAATAGGACTTCGGTCCGCCAGCACTTGCTCGATGACTTGCGTCATGCGGAGAAAGGTCTGGTCCTCGATTCCCTTGGTGGCGCTGACGATGATTTGCCCCGGCGCAAGAGAGGGCGCCATGGCGTGATAGATCGCGCGCACATGCTGCGATGGCACCGCACTGATCACAATCTCCGCGCCCACCACGGCTGCGGCCAGATCCGTCACCGGCTCCACCTGCGGAGGAATTGGAAACCCGGGAAGGTAGGCGCCCACGGCTGCCGAATGAGACCACAGGGCGATGGAGTGGTCGCCGCGGCGAGCGAGGCTCAGGGCGAGAGCGGTTCCCCAGGAGCCGCTGCCCACGATGGCAATACGGCTCATGCTCCGCTCTTCCTCGATGCGCCGAAGCCATGTTCCGTGCCCTGCATCAGGCGCTGGATATTTTGCCGGTGCTTCACAATGACGCTCCAGCAGCAAACGAAAACAACTGCTCCGGTGATGTAGCCATATTTGCCCGGTGAGAGCCAGAGGGTCAGGAAGGGAAGCACGAGCGCCGCGAGGATCGACGCCAGCGAGACGTAACGGGTCAGGGCCACAATAGCGAGCCATAGCACAAAGGCGGAGAGCGCAGCCAAGGGACAGAGCGCCAGGAAAGCGCCGAAGGCAGTGGCCACGCCTTTGCCGCCCTTGAAGCGCAGCCAAACGGGAAACATATGACCCAGAATCACGAACAGTCCGGCCAGGATGGCAAGATTGTTGATTGTCGCTGGGCCCTGGTTGCGGCCCAGGAAATCTGCCACTGCGACTGCGGCGTAACCCTTGCTCCAGTCGAGGAGAAAGGTCAGGACGCCCAATCCCTTCGCTCCAGAGCGCAGCACATTGGTGGCGCCGATATTGCCGCTGCCCTTGGCACGGATGTCCTCCTTGTTCACTAACAGCACCAGGAGGAACCCGAATGGGATGGAACCCAGCAGATACGCCACGCTAATTACGATCAAAGACAAAGACATGGTTGCATCCGGTTTTGAGTGTAGCAGCGCTGGTGCGGCAAGCAACGATACCTCGGTGATCTGGTAGATTAGGGCGCATGTTCAACAGCTTCTTGTCGAGGTATCTTTGCGTCGCAGTGGGGGCGGCTGCTTTCGCGATACCGGCTCACGCGGACAACCCATTGGTGGTCAAGACAGAGCAGGGCAAGGTGCAGGGAAAGATGAGCGCAGACGGGCAGGCGCGCGACTTTCTCGGCATCCCTTATGCGGCGCCGCCTGTCGGCCCGCTGCGTTGGAAGCCGCCGCAACCAGCGGCCAAATGGCAAGGCGTGCGCCAGAGCACCAGCTTTGGGTCCCGGTGTTACCAGCAGGAACGTTTTGACGACATGGTCTTTCGCGATCCGGGTGAGAACGAGGATTGCCTCACCCTCAATGTGTGGACACCCGCCGCCAAACCCAACGGCAAGTTGCCGGTAATGGTCTGGATTTTTGGCGGTGGATTTGCCGGTGGCGGTACCTCGGAGCCTCGTCAGGACGGCGAACACCTCACCCGCAAAGGGGTGGTGGTGGTCACCATGAATTACCGGCTGGGGATTTTTGGGTTTTTCGCCACCCATGAGTTGGCCGCCGAGGATCCTCACCACGCAGCCGGGAACTACGGACTGCTGGATGAATTGGCTGCCATGCAGTGGGTACGGCGCAACATCAAGGCCTTTGGTGGCGACCCGGAAAATGTGACCATCTTTGGCGAATCCGCAGGCTCCTTTGCCGTCAGCGCCCAGATGGCATCGCCACTGGCCAAGGGTCTCTTTGCCCATGCCATCGGAGAAAGCGGCGGAGCATTTGCCAGCAAGGAGCTGACTTTTCCGCCTCTGCAAGAGGCTGAGAGGACGAACGAGGAATTTATCCGCCAGGCAGGCGGCGATAGCAGTCTGGCTACACTGCGAGCAGCGAGCAGCGAAGAGATCCTAAAGTTGGCCACCGACAAAGGCATGGGCAAACCTCCCTTCGCGCCCGATACCGACGGCTACTTCCTGCCCCAAAGCGTCACCGCGATCTTTGCTGCGGGCAATCAGTCCCACGTGCCTTTGCTTGCCGGTTGGAACCGGGACGAAGACAGCAGCGGGGTGCTGAAGCATCCGGAGCAAGGTACGGTGGAGGGCCTGCGAGCTACGGCAGTTAAGGAATTCGGCCCGCGGGCCGAAGAATTCCTCAAGGTGTACCACGCCACTGATGATGCTGAGGCTCTGCGTGCGGCGGAGGACTTTGCCGGCGACCGCTTCCTGGTTTACTCCACCTGGGCCTGGCTGGAGGCGCAGGTAAAGACCGGAGGCGCCCCGGTCTATCGCTACTTATTCGCGCAGCCCTCGCCGGGAGACCCTTTCCATGCTGCCGCTGACGGAGCTTTCCACTCCGATGAGATTGAGTATGTCTTCGGCAATCTTGACTCGCGCAAGGGCGCGAAGTTCAGCCCGGAGGACTACAAGCTCTCCGATCTGATGCAAACCTTCTGGACCAATTTCGCCAAGTCTGGAGATCCGAACGGTGCTGGAGCGCCGCATTGGCCGGCCTATGATGCGGCGGGCAACTGGCAGGTGATGCGTCTCAGCGCGGATCCTAGTGCCGCTCCAGACCCACATCGCGATCGGTACCTCTTTCTGCAGCAGGTATGGGGACCGTGAGCGCAGCTGAGGAGCCCGCTCTTTCTTTTCCTGGCCTGCTCCGTAGAATGAACTGACACATGCCCAATCCGCATCGTTCGACCGGCTTAGCTGATGAGACTCTGCCCGTAGTCTGCTTAATCACCGCGGATGAGGAATTTCTCAGTGAGATCGAGCCGGAGCTGTCGCCCTGGTACCAGGTACGCCACCGCAACCAATTCGGAGATACGGCGATTTGGGTCCGTGAACAGCGAGCCGAGGCGCTGTTGGTCGATATCGACTCCCAGGGCGATGAGGCCGATACCGGAATCCGGGTGCTGCGCGAGCTGCATGTCCTGGAACGCGGCCTGGTCCTGATCTCGCTCAGCCGCTCGCGCGCCCGTGGGCTGGAGAAGCAGGCCATCGAAGCAGGCAGCGATGCTCACTTCCGTAGTCCAATCGATCTTTCTGAGCTGCGCCTGGTACTCAAAACCACGCTCGAAGAGCGCATCGAGGAGATGGAACGGGCGCGCATGCAGCAGCAGGTGCTGGAGCGGAGCAAGTTCCAAGACCTGGTGGGTGCGAGCGAAGCCATGCGGCGCGTCTACGACGCGATCTCACAGGTAGCCGACAGCCGCATCAACGTGATCGTACGCGGGGAGAGTGGCACGGGCAAGGAACTGGTAGCGCGCGCTATCGTCGCTTTGAGCAGCAGGCGGAACAAGCCGTTCATCAGCCTGAACTGCGCCGCCTTGCCTGAGAACCTGATCGAGTCAGAGCTCTTCGGCCATGAGCGGGGCGCGTTCACTGGCGCGAACGAGGCAAAACCAGGCCAGATTGAGCTGGCAGACAGCGGCACCCTCTTTCTCGATGAAATCGCAACCCTGACCTTGCCGCTCCAGACCAAGCTGCTGCGTGTGCTCGAAGACCGCCAGGTTCAGCGGCTGGGCGGACGGCAAAGCCGCAAGATCGATTTCCGGCTGATCTGCGCCACCAATGAGCCGCTGGAAGAAATGGCGCGCAGCGGGAAATTCCGTGAAGACCTCTACTACCGTATCCATGTGGTGCCGATCCACTTGCCGCCGCTGCGCGAGCGAACCGGGGATATCGCCCTGCTTGCGGACTACTTCCTGCGTGTCCACCTGCTGGCCAACGGCCTGGAGCAGAAACGCCTGACTCCCAACGCCCTTGCGGCCTTGGAGGAGCACTCCTGGCCGGGCAATGTGCGCGAGCTGGAAAACCTGATCCAGCGGCTGGTGATCATGGTTCCCGGGCCGACCATCGAGCTGCAGCATCTGCCGCAGCAACTGCTGGCGCAGAGCGTTACCGCCCATGAGGCCATTCTGCTTCCGCAGGGCGGGGTGCGCTTCGACGATGAGATACGGGAGCTGGAGGTGGCGCTGCTGGAAGCAGCGCTGCGGCGTTCGAACGGCAGCAAGGCTGCCGCGGCGCGCTTGCTGCACCTTGACTCGCAGCGCATGAAGTACCTTTGCCGCAAGTATTCGCTCTAGAAGCTCTGCCATGGGTTAATAATTTAACCCCTGGGGGTTAAAATTTAACCCACCTCCGGCCGGCCGGCAAAGCTGCTGTTCCTTGGCCAGGTGGATAATCCGCACGCCTTCCTTTGTTTGCAGCAGTTTGAAGATTCCAGACCGATGGCGGAAACTTTGGCCATCGGCTTGCACTAAGGTATTGCGTAAAGCAGTTAAATAAAATCGGAGAAAACCAAAATGGCTATGGAAAAGAAATCTCTCGTCAGCAAGAAGGCAACCACCCCGACCAAGAGCAAGTCCACGAAGTCGAAGGTTGACACCGCCAAGCCAGCTTCTGGCAAAGTCGTTGCTGCGATGAAGATCATTCACGGAGCCTAGGATCCGCCAAGCGGCGGCGAGCAGAGTAGCTGCTGGCCGCCATGCTGTTTCAGATTGCTGCCGGTCGCATTACCGGGTCTTGTGACGGCAGCAAGGTAAACCGATATGGCTATCCAGAAAAAGTCGCTTATCGGTAAGAGAGCGACGAAAGAGTCCTCCGGGGCCGGTGGCAAAAAATCAGAGGACAAGGCAGTACGGCCGGCAAAATCGAGCGCATCCAGAAAGCTGGCGGTGGCCAAGCTCTCGACAGCGAAGCTGATGGCTCTTAAGAAACTAAGCTAAACAGGGACCAATCTGCCTTGGAAAAGACGACGACGGCGTATGCCGGCTGTCGTCTTTTTTCGTGGTGGTTCATTTGTCATCTGGCGACTTCTGTTGAGGCTTTCGCTGCGCTGTCTACCAGAAGTGTGTACGCAGCATATTACCGAGAGTGGTCAGCATCCGATTTGCCAGGCTACGGCGTCTGCCAAAGATGATTGCCTGTCCGCTCATGCCGGGCCGGATGCCGTCGGCCATGTTTCCCAGGGGCATGCGCGTGGTATAGAAGGTCGGCAGCGCGATGCCCTTGTACTCCTGGCCGGCGAGGAGGCCGGAGGGCAAGGGCATTGCGGACCCTTCCATCGTCCCCAGGCGCCCACGGATTTCGGAGAACTGAGAAGTAGGCTGCAGGGATACGGCATCTCCAACCTGAACGCGATCCATCGCTGAAACCGGAACAAACAATCTCGCAACCAGCTGGGTGGGATCGACAATTGTCAGCAGCGTCTCACCCGTGGTTACGTCGCGGTTCAGGAGGCTTTCCGGATCGCTGGTTGCGACCACACCGCCGGCGGGAGCGGTTACGGCAAGCAGCGCGCTCTCCTGGCTCGCATTCGCGCTGCTCTGGCGAGCCGCGTGCTGCGCCGCCAGCGCCTCGCCGAGGCCGGTATGTTGCAGCTCCGCGGCGAAGACCTGGGCCTGCGAGGAAGCCAGTTGCGCCTCCGCCTCCTGTCTCGCGCTGGCTTCGGTCAGGCTCTGCAGTCGTGCCATCACCTGCCCTCTGTGCACTGTATCGCCCTCCTTCACGTACACGGCCGAGACCTTTCCGGGAAAGCCGGCATGTACCTGGTGGCTCTCCGTGGGCTCGATGACGAAGTATGCGTTCTCACGATCGCGCATGATGGGTACAAAGAAGACCAGGAGCAGGGCGATCGCCAACCCGGCACGCAGAGGCGTTAGGCGCAGAGCGCCGGTACCCGCCTTGGTGCGATAGAAGACTCGAGCGAAGTTATATAGGGCCCGCAGCCGCGAGCGAAAGATGACGAACGCCAGCAAAGCAGCAGGGACCACGGCGAGCTCAGCAAACCAGTGAAAGAAGACGTTGTACCCGAAGCGCACGAAAAACAGGAGAAGCAGATAGCTGTAAGCGCCGGAAGCCAGGGCATAGATTACGAAAAGCGGCACCCGCCGACGGGCAACCACTGGTACATCCACAGGAAGTCGAAAGAGACGGGCTTGCACCCAGCCGGTGAGGAATGCCGTGGAGCGCTCTTTAAGGTCGGGAATACGAATCCATTCAGTAAAAAAGTAGTAGCCGTCCAGCTTGATGAGGGGATTGAGATTGACGACCAGAAGGGCAAGCCCACTAATGAGAATGAACTTGTAGGAGAAATCATGAACCCAATCGCCCACCCGGGTATTCATCCACACGATCATCGCCAGGCCGCACAGGATCATCTCGGCCCATAAGCCGGCAATGATCGTCGCCAGGCGCTGCAGCTGGCTGGCCGAGATCCAGGCTTCAGTGACGTCCACATAAAATGCGGGCGTCAGGTAAAGGAACATCAGACCCATACTGTGAACTTCGCCGCCAAAGTGCTTGCAGGTGAGTCCATGGGAGCTCTCGTGAACGAAACCGATGATCAGCAGAAGCACCCAGAACTCCACCAGATCGGAGAAGGTCTTATTGCCGAAGCTAAAGTAAAGCGGTATGTCCGGGCCAATGACACTCCATTTTGCCCAGAAGACCACGGCCTGAAATAAGAAGAGCACGACAGCAAAGAGGGTGAACCAGCCATTGAACAAGTATTTCCCGATTTTCTGGTCGAGCCGGGTAAGGTATCTGTCCGGATCCCAGGCCGAGAACGATATGTGCGACACATTGAAGCTGGAGTGACCCCGCGCGCGGCGACCACGCTGCGCCGCGAGTTTCTCGTTCATGGCGATATTTTTTTCCTGCGGATTCTTGTACCAGAAGCCGCCCTCGTCCATATTTTCGGCGAAGGTTCGCACCTCCTCCGCGGAAAGCGGGATCCCGGCCTCGGCCTCGAACGCAGCGGCGATCTCTTCGTAAGAACGCACTCCGTCGAAGAGGCGGGCGAGCTGCCACTGTGTCGGCTTCAGGCGTAACAGGTTGGCAGTACTTCGCTGATAGACGGAGACGATCGGCTCGCCGTCGGTTACATCTTCGCGAATGATGAGTTCGGGATCGATGCGTGGGGGGTTCTTGCGCGAGAGCCTGGTGCGGGGTATCTCGGGGAGAGCTGCGTCGAGTGCCTCACTCAGGTTCATCGCGGGCTCAGCTTGACCTGCATGGACATGCCCGGCTTCAACAATGGGGACGGTTTTTCCAGGCTGCCAATGACCTCGATACTGCCGCTCGCCGGATCGACGACGGGGCTCACGCGGAAGACGACCGCCGGCTGTTTGAGATGAGGGTAATCCGTGGTGGTGAGCTCAAGTCTTGCGCCGCGAGGGAAAGCAGCCATGGCAGATTCAGGCACGGTGAAAAGGATGCGGAGAGGCGCCTGCGCCGTGATCCAGAAGAGGGTATCGCCCTTTTTCACCGCCTGCGCGTCATGCACGGAGCGGCGGCCTACCACGCCATCGAAGGGAGCCGTGATGCGGGATTGGCTCAGTTCGACATCCGCGGCATGCAACTCAGCTTCGGCGGCAAGCTCATCAGCCTTGTAGCGGGCCACCTGGGACTTGGTTTCGGTGAGCTTATATTGCACATGCTCCCAATCCTCATCATCGAGTATTTTCTCCGCGCGCATGGCATCGGCTCGCCGCAGATCCGCTTCATTGCTCCGTTGCTCGGCCTCCCAGGACTGTACCTGGGCTCGCAGGGAATCGATCCTGGCCGCCTTCTCTGCGCGCGCTGCCTGCAGGGCGCGATCGTCCAGTAGCGCCAGCACCTCTCCCTTCCGGACATGATCGCTAATCTCAACATTGACCGAGGTTACGCGCCCGTCGCGTTCGGCCACGACGTCGGCCTGTTGTTCCACGACCAGCGGGCCGACAGTGGTAAAGCTGCGCACGTCGCCGGTTGCCGGGCCGGCGGGATGGGGAGATGCGTCTGGCCCGGTCAGGTAGGCGGATGCGCCCGCGAATGGCGATGATGCGGCCGCCAACGGCTCCGCGGCCGTACCGGATGGTGACGATGAAGCCACAACGGGCTGGGTGGCCGCAGGTCCCTGCCTGCACCCTGCGAGACCCAATCCAGCCCATGCAGCATAGCGCTGCGGCCGCGACCCATTGGCAAGTGCTACGGTTACCTTTGACACGATTTCGCGGCATGATTACCAACCGATCCAACCCCAAAGCTGTTTCCAGAGCCATAATGCAGGCGCCCGCAGTAAAACAAACCCTGCGGGTCGAAATCCGGCGGAGATTTTGGCCCGGCCATCCATGCCGGTGCGCAGTTCTGCGCTTTCGTTCGGCACCAGCACGTGGGCGTAAAAGACACGGTCGTCCCCGTTGGGCTGCGCTTCGGGGCTGATACTGAAGACCTGGCCGTGCAGGGTCTGCGCGGGAAAGCTATTCAGCTTGATGGCGGCCCTCTGGCCTGCCCGCACCAGGTTGGCATCTTCCTGATCCACGGCGATGTTGATTCTCGCGCTTGCCAAATCGAGCACCTGGGCGAAGGTTGCGCCTGCCTCGAGGTGTTCGCCGGCCGCGTTCTGCAGATCGGGCGTTACTACGATGCCGTCGATGGGGGAACGAAGTTGTGCATTGGCGATACGTAACCGTGTCCGCTCCATTTCCGCCTGCAGATAATCGGCCTGGGTTCGGTCTTGCCCTGCTTGTGCGGAGTGCCGGGCCAGATCGCCTTGCATGGCCAGCATGGCTGCCTCGTACTTGGCCTGCGCCGCTGTGAGCTGGTTACGCCATGCCCAGTCGTCCATGGTCGCCAGAACTTCACCACGGCTCACGTGCTGGCCCTCCCGGGCGTACACGTTGGCGATCGTCCCCTCGACCGGGGCGGCAAGGGTAGCCACGGATTGCGGAGCCACCACGGCTGTGCCGCTGATGCGCAGCGGCAGGGGACAGAAGATGAGCAACAGGATCACCGCCGCCGCGGTGCCCAGTATCACGCCTTGCCGCTTTCGGTCGCTACGCAAAAATGCCTGTTTTCGTTGCACCAAGGGCTCAAGGAGGCCGATGAGCGGTACTTCCCGGTAGAGTAGGGCGTTGCGGATGGCTACCGTGGTTTGCCCGGCCAGGACCTTGATCATCTCGATGTGCGCCACCTCGAGAAAATCCGGGTCGCTGCTCTCATAAAGCAGCAGCCCCACCCGTCCCTGGTCATCGGCCAGTGGGAGGGCAAAGAGGGCGCGATAGTCACTGGATGCGAAGTGCTTGCCGATCACCGCGCGCACTCGGGGCTCGTCGGTCTCCGGTTCCTGCTCGTGTTGGCGGATCAGTAGCTGGCGATCATCGGTGGAGAGCCATTGCAGCAATTCGCGCAGGTGCTCCACCTGGACATCGCCGGCGGGAATATTGGCCATTCCGGAAACAGCCTTCAATTGCAGCCGTCCACGGTTGTCGAGCGCAATCGAACAACGCTCGAAGGGCAACACCGACTGCGGGCTGTTGACAATGATCTGCAGCAGGCGCTCAAGCCGAAGCGTAGAAGTGATCTCAGAGCTGACATGAACCAGGGCTTCGAGAATCTCCAGCTTGCGCTCCGCATGCATCAGGCTGGCGTTCTTGAGCGCGCTGCTCACCGTCTCTGACATGCTGTTCATGAAGAACAGGTCATCATCCGTAAAGCCCGCACCGCCCGCCTTGTTGATGGCCTCGAGCACACCCAACTCGCTCTCGCCGCCATCCTGCGCGTGCTCGATGAGCGGCACCAGGAGCACATCGGTGACCGGCGGGCCTCCAGCAGCGCGCTCGTTGCGGGTCGCCAGCCTGGGGTCTTCGGGGTCGTTGATTAACAACGGCACGCCTTCTTCCGCCATATCCCCGACATAGCCTTCGCCGGCGTCCTCCGTAGCGCCTACTTCGGCGGTTGCATCCTCTCCCCACGCGGAGACCAGGCGTAACCTGCCGCCATCGAACATCCATAAGTGAATGGCCTGGCAGGGCAGCATCGCCGCTACTTTGACCGGAATCAGTTCCAGCAGGGGCTCGAAATCGAGCGTCTCGTTGAGCGACTTCTCCAGGTCATAGAGCTGGGTCAAGCGGTGGATGGAATCGAGCAGATTCTGCCGTTGCTCCTCGTACTGCTCTGCCGACCCGAGGGCGGCAACGGCCAGTTCCGCGAGCCCTTCAAGCGATTGCAACGCGGCCTCGGTAAGCGGGTCTCCGAAGCTGACGATCTCGAAGGTCCCTACCAGTTCTTGCTCCCGCAGCAAGGGCAAGTAGCCGATGGACCGGATGGTGCGCACTACGTGAATGTGGGCGTAATCTTCGCGGGCCAGCTGGCTGGCGGAATAGACGATGGGGCGCGGCGATTCCAGCAGGGGAGCGAAGAGCGGCGCGGCGGCCGCGATGGACGGGTCTACCACCGAAATCTCGTCGGACACGCCGAGGGTGGTCCAGGAGGCTCCTTCCGCACTCGAACGCAGACTGTAGAGTGCGCAAGCGCTCTCCGGGAGCGCCTTACGTACGGCATCGGCCAGCAACGCGGCGCGGGCGGCCACCTCGGGTGAGGCCAGCAGGGACTGGGCTAGTTCCGAGAAGTGTTCGCTGTTTAGCCGGCTGCCGGTTTCGATCTTCATGCGCCTGTTGTCTGCTTGACGTATATGGCAGGATAGGTTGATTGTTAATCTGGTCGGAGAGTACAGCATTTTTAACTTTTGGTGAACAGAAAGTAGGAAGCGGCTTTTTCTCAAGAAAAGCCGCAAATTGCCAGGCTAACCGGTGCAGAGTAGAAGGAAAAGTGCTCTTGCAAGCGGTATGTTTGGTGTAAAGCAAATTCTAGGCTGGGAGAGGACGCCGTGGATCTTGATATTCGACAGAGCGGAACTATTTGTTGCCTGAAGCTGAAGGGCCCGCTCAAGTACGGAGAAGGCGTCAAGCAGCTTGACGAGGCGGTCGAGGGCGCGCTCAACAGCGGACACATTCACCTGCTGCTGGATCTTTCCGCGATGCCCTATATCGATTCCAGCGGGATCGGTGCGATCGTGGACGCTCTGCGCCAGGCAAAGAAGGTAGGCGGGGACGCCAAGCTAGTGAGTCCGTCTCCGTTCGCGGCCAAGACCTTCAAAATGGTGGGCATCCTTAGCTTGTTTAAGGTCTATGACAGCGAGGCCGAAGCCGCGGAGGCTTGCCCCGCCTGAGCGGGCTTCTCAACCCATCGGCGCAATTTCCTATATCCCAGGCAGGCGTGGCAAACGGGGAGTGGCACATCGAGAGCCATTATCCCACTCAAGCCAAAGGACGGCTTGAATGGGGCACCCAGCATTTGTTGCCGATGTGGCGAAGACTACAGTGGGGCTTCCCCTGGATTTCCGGAGGAGTTAGGCTGGCCCTTCATGCCTGTCGCCGTCTACTTCAACTTGCGGCGGACCAGATCCAGCGCCTGCTGGCTGGCCCAAGAGCGAATGTGTTCCCGGTCGCCGCCAAAGCGCCGTTCTACCACGTCGGTCTGCTTGCCATCGGCAACGGCGACGTAAACCAGGCCGATGGGCTTTTCTTCCGAACCACCGCCGGGACCGGCGATGCCGGTGACGCCGAGACCGAAGGTTGCGGATGTCTTATTGCGAATTCCCTCGGCGAGGGCGATGGCTACTTCCTTGCTGACCGCGCCGTGGGCTTCGATCATGGACGGAGGAACGCCGGCGAAGAGACTCTTGAGCCGGTCGCTGTAAACCACCGCCCCGCCCAGAAACGATCGCGAACTACCGCTGATGCTGGTCAGGCGCTCCGCAATCAGGCCTCCTGTGCAACTCTCCGCCACCGCCAGCGTAGACGCCTTCATGCCCAGGTAGTAGAGAACGATCTGTTCCAGGGACTCACCCTGCGAAGAGTAGATAAACTCTTCCAACTCTTCTTCGATTTTTTCCGCCAGCTCATCCACCCTTGCCTGGGCCGCCTCCTGGTCCCCCTTGGAGCAGTTCAGAATGAGCGTGATATCGCCGGTGTGGGCAAGGATGGTGGTATCCACGTCCTTGTACTTGGTGTAGATCGGTGCGATGCGCGCATCGGCCTGCGACTCTCCGATCATGGCAATCTTGAGCGTGCGCGTGGCAATGGTTCGCCTGGGAACCACGGCACGTAGCCGGTCCATGCATTGCGCGTCAAACATGGCCTTCACTTCCGAGGGCGGCCCGGGCAGCAGAATGACCAGCTTGCGATGCTCACCATAGACGGTGTCCAACCATTGCCCGGGGGCTGTGCCGCGATCATTCTCAAGTACCACCGAGCCGTCCAGCACATCGGCCTGGCGAGCATTGTTTTCTGTCATCTGCGCCCGGCGGGCAGCGAAGCGGGCATAGAGTGCGCCGACGATCTCCGGGTGGCGGCGCAGGCGAATGCCGAGCGCTTCGGCAACCGCCTGGCGCGTCAGATCGTCTTCCGTGGGCCCGAGTCCTCCCATGGTGATCACGATATCGGTGCGTCCTAGCGCAATCCGAATCGCGCTAGCGAGGTACCCTAGCCGGTCGCCAACAATGGTTTTGAAAACCACGTTTACGCCCAGCGACATCAACCGGTCCGTGAGGAAGAGTGAATTGGTGTCTTGCCGGTAAGGCGAAAGCAGTTCTGAACCAACAGCAATAATTTCACAATTCATCCCGACTTCGATGCCTGCCTGTTTCCACTAAGAATTTGGTATCCCGGCCTGGGCACGCGCAAAAAGTTCTAGAACAAGCGCACGCCTTCGATGCCCAACGGTACATCATAGACTGCGCCATTGGCAGCCAGGATCGCGTTGCCGCCGGGCACGAACGCGAGGCCCACAATGCCGGAGCCGGCAAGAACCACCGAGGCTTCGCCCGACGGGGTAATGCAGACGATTCCGCGGGTGCCGTGGTAGGAGGCAGAAACATACACGTTGCCCGCGACATCGAACGCCAATCCCTGCGGGCGGCCCAATCCCCGGTAATAGACGCGCACCACGCCGGCCTGATCGATGGCATAGATCGAGTCATAGCTGGAGGTGCTGGGAGCGGTCACGAAGAGCGTTCCGTCCAGGCCAAAGGCAAGATGATAAGCAGCAATACTGGGTTCCAGCGTAGCGAAGACGAATATCTGGCGGTCCTGGGCGATCTTGAAGATGGTTCCGCTGCGGTCGCCCACATAGAGATTGCCGGCGGTATCGAATGCGATCCCGGTAGCGATGCCCATACCTTCGGCGTACACCGAGGACGCCCCCTGGGGAGAGACGCGGTGTACGGTGCCATCCAGCCGGGAAGAGACGTACAAGTAGCCATGGGAATCGAGCGCCAGACCGGTGGCATTCGTAATTCCGCTCACCAGGGGTTGCATTTCTCCCGCCGGGGTGATGCGGTAGACCGAAACCGCGGTCTTTTGCCCCCGTGGGCCGGAATCGGTGGAGAAGATGTTGCCCTCGGCGTCCACTGCCGGATTGCCCACAGGATGCAGATTTCCAGCCAGAAGGCGGGCGATCTTGAGACGAATCGTATTGCTCGATTGTCCGTTTTGCCGGATCTCAAGTCTCCCGGTCTGCACGTCCTCGGGTATGCGAACGATCATGCGGTTGGAGCGGCTGAGCAGTACCGGAGCCAGGATCCCGTCGAGCACGGCCACCGGCAGGCGAGAACGCACGGCGCCCAATTGGGTTCCGCGGACCTCGACTTCACCACCTGGAAGCGCGGCATCCGGCATCGCGGCATCGATCCTGGGTGAGTTCGGAATAGGTGACTCCTTGGAGAATCGCATCGGCTGAATTCCTGCATGCTAGAGCGTTGTTGTGTTCGATGGCATCCCGCTCCTTGCGAGGTGCCCTGCCTTACCCAATCCAGTGTTGCAGCGCCTGCATCAACAGCAAAGCATACACGCCCGCAGCGACATCATCGAGCATGATTCCCCAGCCTGCGGGCAAGCCCTCGAGCTGTCTGGCAGGCCATGGTTTCACGATGTCAAATAAACGGAAGAACAGAAATCCGGCTAGCAAGTGACTCAAGTTTACGCGCGAATCAATCAGCGCAATCCATTGCCCGGCGACTTCATCGATCACGACGTGTCCGGGATCCTCCCGTCCGCTCTCTCGTTCCACGAGGGTAGCGGCGGGAATTCCTATGGCGAGGGCGCCCACCGCCGCCGTCAGCGTAAGCCACGCGCAGCGGACCTGAGGCCAGATGCAGGCCCTTGGCCGCTGCCAGCCAGAGCAGGGCGGCAGCGGCAGACCCCCAGGTGCCCGGACCGGGCCGGAGCAGCCCGGCACCCAGAAAGGTCCCCACCGCCCATGCCCATCCTGTCTTTTTGCCTACCGCGGCATCACTCATCACCGGGCAAGCGAGACCGCATCCCTTCAATCTCTTCCAACAGATCGGGATCGAGCACCGGCGAGGAAATGCGATATACGCCGCTGGCCCATTTCCCCAGGTCGATGGTCTTGCAATGCTCGCTGCAGAAGGGAAAATCCGGATCGTTCGCGGTGACAAGCTGCCCGCATGTAGGGCAGCGTAGGCCTTTAAGTTTTTTTCCCGAGGGACTCATCTCCACATTTCCTTAAGGTCATTCGGCGACAATTCTGCCTACCAGATCGTAATCCTGCGACTCGGTAATCTCGCATTGGTAAAAATGGCCGGGGTTCAGCTGATCAAAGGGGCCAAAGTCGTTGATAAAGACCTTGCCATCGATCTCCGGAGCCTGATGCTCCGTGCGGCCCTCCCATAGCAGCGGAGTTTCCTCTGAAGCTCCCTCGACCAGGAGTTCAAAGTTGCGGCCTACCAGGCTCGCCCTGGATTTGCGGCTGATCGATTGTTGCAGGCGCATCAGGGAGCGGCGCCGCGCCTCGATAGTCCGGGCAGGCACTTTATCCCCCAGGTGGAAGGCCCCGGAGCCTTCTTCGTCGGAGTAACTGAAAACCCCCAGCCAGTCGAGCTTGGCAGAGCGAACGAAGTCGCTGAGCACGTCAAAGTCAGCTTCGGTTTCGCCGGGAAATCCGGTGATGAAGGTGCTCCGAATGGCTACCCCGGGCACCGCCGCGCGCACCCGCTCGATGGTTTTGAGAAAGATGTCGGCATTGCCGCCACGCCGCATGCTCTTCAACACCGGGCCTGAGGCATGCTGCAGTGGCATGTCCAAGTATTTGCAGATCACTTCATGCCGGGCAATGGTGTCGAGCAGGCGCCCGGTGATCTTGTTGGGATAGGCGTACAGGAAGCGCAGCCATTTGAGGTTGGGGATGCGGGCCAAACTGTCGAGCAGTTGCGCCAAGCCATCCTTCATGCCCAGGTCTTCGCCGTAACAGGTAGTGTCCTGGCCAATCAGCGTAAGTTCGCGCACGCCCTGGGCGACCAGTTGCTCGGCCTCGGCGACCACGGATGCAAAACGGCGGGAGCGAAACTTGCCGCGAAGGTTGGGGATGACGCAGAAGCTGCAGGGGTGGTCGCAGCCTTCAGCGATCTTGATGTACGCCGAAGATTTGCGCGTGGCCAGCAGGCGCGGCGTGGTGTGATCGTAAAGGTACTGAGGAAGTTTCGGTTGGGCGCCCTCCCACGTTTCACGCGCAAAGCGCCCCTGGGACTCGCGCAGGTCGCCTTCGGCGCGCGAAGGCACGTTCTGGTCGTTGCTGCTGGGGAGGATAGAAAAGAGCTGCGGTTGGTCGGTGGGCGGGGCAGGCGCTTCCAGCCCGGCAGCGGCCAGGATTGCCTCCAACTCTCCGGTGCCGACCACGGCATCCACTTCGGGCATGTTCTTGCGGATTTCGTCGCGATAGCGCTCCACCAGGCAGCCGGCCACGATCAACTTGCGTGCCTTGCCCGACACCTTGTGCTCCGCCATTTGGAGGATGGTGTCGATCGACTCCTGCTTGGCTTTATCGATGAAGGAGCAGGTGTTTACCACCAGAATGTCCGCCGTCTCCGGGCGATTGGTGATTTCCGCGCCTGCCTGGTCAAGCAGGCCCATCATGACTTCGCTGTCGACCAGATTCTTTGGGCAGCCCAGGCTCACAAAGCCAATACGGGTCCGCGGCTCGAGCACTCCGGAAGCAGTGCCGGCGGTGCTGGCAATGCCGATTGGCGCTCGTTCTGTTAACTCTTGTTTCACTTCTCTATTCTAGAGCAATCAGGCAGTTATCGCTTATGGCCGTGTGGCCACGAGTCCGAGGATGGCAGCGCCCCATCGCGCAATTACTCCAAAGGCACACCCCGTCCGCCGATTCACACAACCTCCGGGGTGCTCCGCGCGTCTATCAAAGTAGGAAGAAGGGAGGACGCTCATGCAAGTGCCGGTTATTGCAGGTCTAGAACACCCGCATCCTGTCGACATGAGCGAGCCGATCAAGTGCGCCGTACTTGTCAAACCAACCCGGGCCTCAAGGCACAAGAAGGAGATGCTGCGATACCTGGTTTTGGTGATCGCGCTTCTGGCGGTGGTGCTCTTGATTGCGATCGCGTTGTATTACACGCAGGGGAATTCTGTCAGCATCGAACACGTCAGCTCGCTCGCTCCGCACCTCACCTTGCGCGCTTGAGCTGATTCCCTCCGTTACTCGCTCCGATTCACAGGCCAAGTGAGCAACCTCGTTTGCTAAAGCGGGCATCCCAAGCCCTCGAGGGGAAGCGATGAGCGAAGAGCACGTAAAGGGCGGCTTGGAGAAAGTGGGCGGCCGCATCAAGGAGGCCGTTGGCGCGCTTGTGGGCAATAAACGCCTGAAAGCCGAAGGGCAATTCGATCAGGTTAAGGGTGGAACACACCAGGCGTGGGGCGATGTGAAGGATGCCGCCAAGGGACTGGCTGCGCGGCTCCATCAGAACACGGTTAAAGGGCGAGGTCGCGGCTGAGCGAGAGACGGCGGCTGAAAGAGACGCGCTGAAAAGGAGAGATCTCCCTTAGTGTTAGCAACGGACTGTGAAAGGTACGAATGAAAGCCCTAGGTGTAGTACTGATTGTTCTGGGTGTGCTGGCGCTGGCGTATGGTGGATTCACCTACACACACCAGAAGAAGGTGGTTGATCTGGGGCCTATTCAGGCCTCCAAAAAAGAAACAAGCACGGTGCCGTTACCACCGATCCTGGGCGTGGTTGCCATTCTCGGGGGCGGTGTTCTTCTTGTGACGGGAAAGAAATAGGCCACCAAGCCGTACGGCGCCTAGAAGTTTACTTTCTGTCTTTAAGAATCGCGGCCATCAGCAGGGGTTCCGCCGGCCGTGAATAACCGCGACGATCCATAACGGCTGTTCCTCTGGCGCGTAAGCGATCAGATATTGACGCACAAGGATGAAGCGGAGAGGCCGCGACGTAAGGTGCGGTCGTTTCTGGCCCCGATTTGGCGAGGCCACAAGCGCTTCGATCGATGCCAAAATTTCAGCAATTACTCGGTCTGCAGCGTCGAGATTATCCGCGCGAATGAATTCCCAAATTTCGTCGAGATCAACGAGGGCTTCCGGGTGGAAGGCGTATCCGGTCATGAACCGGAAACGGAACGACGCGCGGCCGCGCTCTTTTCACGGAAGTGGGCAGCAACCTCCTCGCTTGGGATGAGCCTCATCCTGCCACTTTTCAGGATTTCATAGCGATCGCTGAGCATTTCCCGCGTCTGTGCAAGTTCACCGAGGTAACCTTCTACGACGTCTCTGACAAGATCATCGGCCGTCCCGCTTTCGCTCTGGGCGGCGAGTTCCTTGAGCTTCTTTTCGGTCTCGGCGGTGAAATGTACTTCCATGGCGTTCAAGATACGGGAAAAGCAAAGCTTGGGCAACGAAACGCAAGCCCGTCGTCACTGCGGAGTGATGATTCCGCCCGCGCGATGCCGCGCCGGCAGGGTCACTCCCCGGTGGTCTTTTTCTACTTCCTCCCGGTTTTGGTGCGCTGGCGCGGGGAGGGCCAGGTTCATGGCGGCGGCCGTCACATCGGCGTATTTGAGACCTGCTCCAGTGTTGAAAATCACCACCTTTTCCTCAGGCGAAAGCCATCCGCTTGCTATCAGGTGATCGTAGGCCGCGGTGGCCGCGGCTCCTTCAGGAGAGAGAAAGAGCCCTTCATGACGTGCCCAATCGAGCAGCGACGCGAGAATCCGCTGATCGTCGAAGTCCAGGACGATCCCTCCTGACTGCCGGACGATGTCGAGAATAAGCGAATCCCCGTAGGGCTTCGGGACGCGCAGTCCGGAGGCGAAAGTAGCTCCGTTGGGCCACATCTGGGAGACGGCCTCGCCCTGCCGGAAGGCCTTGGCAACAGGAGCACAGCCCGAGGCTTGCACCGCGATCATCTTCGGCCTTCTCCGGCCGGTTACCCAGCCGAGAGTTTCCATCTCCTCGAAGGCTTTCCACATCCCGATCAGCCCCACTCCCCCGCCTGTCGGATAGAAGACAGCATCGGGATATTGCCAGCCTGACTGCTCCACCAACTCATATCCCATGGTTTTTTTGCCTTCGACGCGAAACGGCTCCTTCAGGCTGGAGATGTCAAACCAGCCCTCGGCGTCCTTGCGTTCTGCGACGATGCGGGCACAATCGGAAATCAGGCCGTCGACCAACGTTACCTTCGCGCCATAGGCGACGGCTTCCAGGTAGTTGGCTAGGGGAACGTCCCGAGGCATGAAGATGTGGGCCTCGATGCCGGCTGCTGCCGCATAGGCAGCCAGGGCTCCGGCGGCGTTGCCGGCGGACGGGACGGCGAGCTTTTGTAAGCCGTAATGGCGCGCCATGGTAACGGCCATAGAAAGCCCCCGTGCCTTAAAAGTGCCGGTTGGGTTGGCCGCCTCTTCTTTCAGGAAGAGGTTGGGATAACGCCGGCTGCGCAGCATGGGCGTGAAGCCTTCGCCCAGCGTGACCGGCTCCGCGGAGGGCAGAACGCCGGCATAACGCCACATGCCCAGGGAAGTGGGGGCGGCAGCGGCCCGGGCCTGGATATCCTCCCGGGAAGCCGTTTGCCGCAGTGCGGCCATGTCATAACGGACGAAGAGCACCCCTCCACATTGAGGGCAAAGGGTTTGCGGGGTTTCGGAAGTGATTTGGGTGCGGCAGCGGGAGCATTCCAGGTAGGCAATTGAGGGCATAAATTCATGATATTTGAGGGTTTCCATTTAGGTGCGGCACCGGCAGCCGGGGTGACAACAGGTAAAATAGAGGGGTGAGTATTCAGTTAATTGCCATTGATATCGACGGCACCCTAATGCCGTCGACCGGCCCCAGAATCAGCCCCCGCAATTGCGCGGCGATACGAGCGGCGGAAGCCGCCGGCATCGAAATTGTCATCGCTACCGGCCGTAGGCAGGCGTACGCCATGCCGCTGATTGCCCAGTTGGGCTTAGACGAGAACTCGGTGATGATCTCCTCCAATGGAGCCGTGGTGCGCGGCTTTGACGGACAGTTATTGGATCGCCGCTTCCTGCCCGTGGAGACCGCCCGGCAGCTGTCTGTTGCCCTGCGCGGCTACGGCACCATGGTGTTCACCTTCGACCGCGAAGGAACGGGCGCCCTGGTGATCGAGAGCATGCAACAGCTCCATGCGCGCATCGACCGCTGGGTGGAGGCAAATCGGCCGTACCTGGTTGAGGTGCAGCCCATCGAGCGAGCCTTCGATGCGGGCGAGGAGCCCATCCAGGGCATGGTTTGCGGATCGGTTGCGGAAATGATCGCTGCAGAAAAGCAGTTGCTTGCGAGCGACCTGGCGGGGCAGATTGCCATGCACCGGACTGAGTACGCGTCGCGCAACTTGAGCATTCTAGACCTCTTACCCCCTGGTTGCTCGAAAGGGGCGGCGCTCGATAGCTTGGCCCGCATCCGCGGCCTGGAGCGGGACGCAGATCATGGCCATCGGCGACAACCTGAATGACTTAGAAATGCTGGAATATGCTGGGCGCTCGGTAGTGATGGCCAATGCGAGCGACGAGATCCTGGCCCTGGCCCTGCGCCGGGGATGGGAGGTGACCGCCTCGAATGATGACGACGGAGTGGCCCTGGCTGTCGAAGAGGTAGTCCGCCGGGCACTCGCTACGCAAGAAATCGATGGTAACGCCGATGAGGCAATTGCCGGCAACGCCGTGGTAGAGTTTGCCCAATGAGCAAAATGTCCGTCTTCGGGAGCTGCCTGGGGGTCCTCGCTTTGCTGGGGACTGTCCCCGCCGTGCAAGCAGCCGAAGAGGTCACGTTGAGGAACGGTTTTAACCTTTTGTGCGATCACCGGGAGGAAACTGGTGGCAAGGTACGGCTGTTCACCAGCAAGGACAGCGGCAACTTCGTTGAGGTAGATGCGGCCGAGATCACCTCAATTGACACGGTTCCCGACCCGCCCGTGGCGACTGCGCCAAGCGTACAGATCCCGGAGCCCAAGCTCACTGATGCCGATGTGCACCAGTTGATCTCCAAGGCCGGGGCCAGCCACAACCTCGACGTGGACCTATTGGCGAGCGTCGTGCGGGCGGAAAGCGGCGGCAACATCCATGCCGTAAGCCGTACCGGGGCGCAGGGCTTAATGCAATTGATGCCGGGAACTGCGGCGGAGCTGGGGGTAGCAGACAGCTTTCGCGCGGATCAAAACATCAATGGCGGCACGGCTTATCTGGATGCGCTGCTGGTGAGATATCACGACAACCTGGCGCTGGCGCTGGCGGCCTATAACGCCGGGCCGGCAGCGGTGGACAAGTACCACGGTGTACCTCCATACCGCGAGACCCGCATTTATGTAGCACGGGTAATCCGTGAATTTAACCGCAGAAAACAGTTGGAAAAGGCTGAGCTGCGGATCAATCGCATCGGCGCCGCTGGAACGAAGCAGTAAACTGCGAAGCCGCTCCCAACCCGTCGCCTGGTCACCTATTGGAGTCGCATTGTGAAGAAGCATCCATGGATCATGTACATCGTGGGAGCGATTCTGGTGGGGGCACTGGGGTGGCTGGTCCACACCCGAGTCCACTTTCAGTGGAACGTCTTTCGCGACCAGTTGCAGCATGTGGATTGGCGGCGCATCGTTTTCGCGTATAGCCCTGGTGGGGTTCTGTTACTGGCTGCGCGCGGCGCGCTGGGCGGTGCTGGTGAAGCCACAGAAGAAGGTCACCTCGTTTTCCCTGCTGGGCTCGCAGGTGATTGGTTTTACCGCGGTGGCTCTCTTCGGCCGTCTGGCCGACCTGGTGCGGCCCTACCTGGTCGCGAAGCGAACCAGCCTGCCCATTACTTCGCAGATAGCGGTTTACACGGTAGAACGCATGTTCGACCTGGGTGCAATGGCGATGATCTTTTCCGGTGCTTTGCTGCTGGCGCCGGACCGCGCGACGCTGCCCCATCACGAGGCCCTGCAGCACGCAGCGCTGGGCGGCCTGGCGGTCACCGTGGCGCTAGCCATTTTCGCCATCAGCGTGCGCGCTTCCGGCAGAGCAGTTGCCGGCCTGGCGGAAAGGAGCCTGGGCTCGTTCTCGCCCGCTCTCGGTCATTCGGTTGGGACCAAGATTCACGCTTTTCGCGACGGTCTCGATTCCATTGCCACCTGGGGTGATTTCTTCCGGGCGCTGGGCCTGTCGCTGCTGATGTGGGGTTTAATCACGGCAGCCTATCTTGAGACCACCCGGGCGTTCGTGCTCTCACCGGAGTTGTCCGCCATGACGCTCGCCCGCTGCATGGTATTGATGGCTGCGAGCATGGTTGGATCCGTAGTGCAGTTGCCTGTGCTGGGATGGTTCACCCAGATTGGCGTCACCACCGGCGTGATGCAGAAGGTATTCCATGTGCAGTTTGAACCGGCGCTAGCCTGTGGCACGATGCTGCTGATCGTTACTTTCATGTGCGTGATACCGGTCGGCCTGATCTGGGCTCGGATCGAGCATGTCTCGCTCAAGAAGGTGTCTGAACAATCGGAGCAGTTGGGCCATGAAGATGTGGAGCCGACGGCGGTAGTCAGCGAAGCCTGAAGTTGCCTATCTCTCCGGTAAAGCTCTGCACTTTCGGAACTCCGAGCCCACCTTGCCGCGACTGCTAGAATTTAGCTACTGATGAAATGCCCTTATTGCGGTTTTGCGCAGGATCGAGTGGTGGATTCGCGCGAAAGCAAAGAAGCGGACTCGATTCGCCGCCGTCGCGAATGCGAGGGCTGCAACAAGCGCTTTACCACCTATGAGCGCATCGACGAAATCCCTTACATGGTGGTGAAAAAAGATGGCCGCCGGGAGAAATTCGAGCGCCAAAAAGTGCTGAGCGGCTTGCTGCGGGCATGCGAGAAGCGCCCGGTTTCGGCAGCCAAGCTGGAAGCAATCGTGGATGAAACCGAGGCCTTTCTCGTGGATTCGCCGGAACGCGAACGCACGACCAACCAGATCGGCGAACTGATCATGAACCATCTGCGGACGATCGATAAAGTGGCCTACATTCGCTTTGCCAGCGTTTATCGGGACTTCAAAGATGTCCGCGAGTTCAAGGAAGAACTGGAGCAGTTGCTGAATACCAGGGAAGCATCGAAGACCGGCAAACGATAGAGCACGCGGCAAAACCAGAAGAAAGAATCCGGAGAAAGAATGGCAGCAGGACCGCAGGGCTCGACCAGAACACACGCAGTTACGCTGATCGCAGGCGATGGCATCGGGCCGGAAGTGACCGAGGCCGTAGTACGCATCCTCGAGGCGGCGGTGGAGGGAACCGGCGCTAAGTTTGCCTGGGAACCCTTTCTGGTGGGCGCCAACGCATTTGAAAAGCATGGCGAGTATATTCCGAAGGCGGTGTACGACTCCATCGAGCGCAACCGCGTGGCCCTGAAAGGCCCAGTGACGACCCCGGTTGCCGGTGGTTTCTCATCCATCAATGTGCACCTGCGCAAGAAGTTTGAACTGTTCGCGAACTTCCGTCCGATCAAGAACCTGCCGGGAATGGATATGCGCTATCCGGGGGTCGATCTGATCATCGTGCGCGAGAACACGGAAGGCGAGTATGTGGGGCTGGAGCACGAAGTGGTTCCGGGAGTAGTGGAGTCGCTGAAGATCGTCACCGAGAAGGCTTCGACCCGCATTGCGAAGTTTGCCTTTGAATACGCGCGCAAATTCAAGCGACACAAGATTCACGCGATCCATAAGGCAAACATCATGAAGATGTCTGACGGGCTCTTCCTGCGCTGCGCGCGCGAGGTGGCGAAAGGCTTTCCCGAGATCACCTATGGTGAGCACATCGTCGACAATACCTGCATGCAGCTGGTCATGAACCCCTACCAATACGACACCCTGCTGACTGAAAATCTGTATGGCGACATCATCAGCGACTTGTGTGCGGCATTCGTGGGCGGTCTGGGTCTGGTACCGGGCGCGAATCTGGGCACCGAGTGCGCGATCTTCGAGGCGGTCCATGGCTCGGCGCCCGACATTGCGGGCAAGGACATCGCGAACCCAACCGCGCTGCTGCAATCCGCCATCCTGATGCTGCGCTACCTTGGCGAGGCCAGCACCGCGGATCGAGTGCATGCTGCGCTGGAGAAGGTTTACATCGAGAAGAAGACACTCACCCGCGATGTGGGCGGAAACAGTGGTACTAAAGCCTTTACCAGCGGCATCCTGGCCGCGCTTTGAGTAGCAGCAAGCATTGACCGTGGTGATGCGGGTCAGCCCGGCGCCCACGGAATAGTCTAGAATTAACCAGAATCCTTTCACGACGATACGGCCATGCAGACACGACACAAGATAGGCATTCTTGGCGCTACCGGAGTCATTGGTCAGCGCTTCATCCAGTTGCTCGAGGGGCATCCGTGGTTTGAAATCACGTGGCTGGCGGCGAGTGACAAGTCCAGCGGCAAAAGCTACGGCGAGGCCGTGCGCTGGAAGCTGGATACTCCCCTCCCCAGCCGTATCGCCGCGATGATGGTCTCACCCGCGGCTCCTGAAGGTGCTCCGGGCGTGATCTTCGCCGCACTCGACACCGATATTGCGCGCGAACTGGAGCCGAAGTTTGCCGCGGCCGGTTGCGCCGTGATCTCGAATTCCAGCGCATTTCGCATGCAGGCGGATGTTCCGCTGGTGGTTCCCGAGGTGAACGCGCGCCCACTTGGGCCTGCTCGAGACGCAGGCCTGGCGTAAGCAATCCGGCGGCTACATTGTGACCAACCCCAATTGCAGCGCGATCGGGCTGGTGCTCGCGCTGAAGCCGTTGGCCGACCGCTTTGGCCTGGAGAGCGTATTTGTGAGCACCATGCAGGCGGTCAGCGGGGCCGGTTATCCGGGCGTCCCTTCGCTCGACATCCTGGGCAATGTGGTTCCTTACATCCGTAGCGAAGAAGAGAAGCTCGAAGCCGAGACGCTCAAACTGCTGGGCAAGATCAACGGCACCAAGGTGGAAGCTCTGCCTGCCAGGGTAAGTGCGCACTGCAACCGCGTCGCGGTCGAAGATGGCCACACCGAGTGCGTCAGCATCAAGCTGTCGGCCCGGGCGACACGAGAGGAAATTCTCGCTGCCTGGAATGAATTTGCGCCGCTGGCCGGGTATACGCTGCCTACCGCGCCCTTGCAGCCGGTAGAGTTCAGCGCTGCCGAAGACCGGCCGCAGCCGCGGCTGGACCGCATGCGCGGCAACGGGATGGCGGCTACCGTGGGCCGTTTGCGCCCCTGCTCGCTGCTGGATTGGAAGTTCGTCGTGCTCTCGCACAACACCATCCGCGGTGGCGCGGGTGCGGCGGTGTTGAATGGCGAGTTCCTGGCTGCGCAGGGCAAGCTCGTTCCCCCGGCCAGGAAGCCCGGGGCGCCCAGCGGTACCCACGACCACGTGGCTGTGTCCGCATGAAGCCGGTGGTCATGAAGTTTGGCGGCACTTCGGTCGAAGATGCCACGGCGATCCTTCGCACCGCCAAGATTGTCGCAGGCAGGTTGTCCCGTGGCCAGCGGCCGGTGGTCGTGGTCAGCGCCATGGCCAAGGTCACCGACCAACTTCTAGCCGCAGCCAAAGCCGCCGGGCGCGGGGATCGAAACGGAGCATTAGCCATAAGCTCGCGGTTGCGCCACCGTCATTGCGACACTTCGGCAATGCTGCTTCCGGATCATCGCAAAGGCGAACTGCAGAACTGGATCCAACAGGAATTCGAGTCGATTGACGAAATTCTGCGTGGGCTTTCCGCGGTCGGTGAGCTGACGCCGAGAACCAATGACATGGTGGTGAGTTTCGGCGAGCGGCTCTCCAGCCGGCTGGTGGCCGAGGCATTTCGCGATCAGGGTGTTCCGGCGGTACACGTCGACGCCCGGACCTGCATCATTACCGACGCCCAGCATGGCAAAGCCACCCCCAACCCGGAGTTGATCGAGGCCCGGTGCGGGCAGAATTTGCGCCCCATGATTGAAGCTGGTGATGTCCCGGTCATGGCCGGCTTTATCGGTTCCACTGTCGACGGCGCCACCACCACGCTGGGCCGCGGTGGATCGGACTATACGGCCGCGCTGATCGGGGGTGGGCTGGATGCGGAGGCGATCGAGATCTGGACGGATGTGGACGGCATCATGACCGCCGATCCCAGAGTCTGTCCGGATGCGCTGCGGGTCAAGACCATCAGCTTTGAAGAGGCAGCGGAGCTGGCGTATTTCGGAGCCAAGGTGCTGCATCCGGCAACCATTCTGCCGGCGGTGCAGAAGAACATTCCGGTGCTGGTGCTGAACTCGCGCAACGCGGAGAACGAAGGCACTCGCATCACGGCTCTGGCGACCCACTGCCGCAGCCCTTTCAAGTCCATCGCCGCCAAGCGGCGCCTGACCATCGTCGATCTGGTAGCCAGCCGCATGTTGATGTCGCATGGCTACCTGCGCGCCGTCTTTGAAGTCTTCGATAAGCACAAATGTGCCGTCGATATGGTCTCTACTTCGGAGGTGAGCGTTTCGCTTACCGTCGATTCGAATGAGCAACTGCCGCAGCTGGCGGCCGATCTGAGCAAGCTGGCGGATGTGACCTATGAGGGGCGTAAGGCGCTTATCTGCATGGTGGGAGGCAATATACGCGGTCAGCATGGCATTGCCGCCCAGGTATTTCATGCGGTCCGCCATATTAACGTGCGCATGATTTCGCAGGGCGCCTCGGAAATCAACATGAGTTTCATGATTGACGAGGATGATGTGGATGAGGCGGTGCGATCCCTGCACGCGGCCTTTTTTGTCGATCCGGATCCGGATATTTTCGATGTATCGGCAAGAAACGAAGCAGCCGCGATCGGAACCGAGACTGACGGCCTCAAAACGAAGGTAGAAAGCGTGCATTTGTAACCATGATCTTTTTAGTGCTGGGGCGGGGCAAAACCGGGCAAGTGGTAGCCGATGTGGCGAGTCAGCGCGGACACAGTGTCCGGGTGATCGGCGAAGAAGAGAACACCGATGCCTCGGCCCTCACTGCTCCCATGCTGGCGCAGTTCGATGTGGTGATCGACTTCACCACGCCGCAAGCGGTTATCACCAACATGCGCGCCTGCCTGGCCAATGGGGCGCGCATGGTCGTGGGCACGACGGGTTGGTACGACAAGCTCGGCGAGATACGCGCTATTTGCGAGCGGAGGAATGGTGCTCTGCTGTACGGTGCGAATTTCTCTATCGGCATGCAAGTAATGTATAAGCTGGTCCGCGACCTGGTGCCCTTAGTGCGTGGATTTGAGATCAGCATCAGCGAAACCCATCACGAGGGAAAAAAGGATGCGCCCTCGGGATCGGCTTTAGCCCTCAAGCAAGCCTTGTTAGAAGTCAATTCGGAGCTCAAGGTGGAGATTGTATCGCATCGCGAAGGTGAGGCTGTGGGCATACACACGGTCACTGCCCGGCTGGGAGACGATGTGATCCAGATTCGCCACGAGGCGCTTTCCCGCCGTAGTTTCGCGGAGGGCGCGATCCGGGCGGCGGAATGGCTCTGCGGCAAGACGGGCTGCTACGACTTCAAGCATATCTATCCCCAGTTGCAGTAGACTCCATTTGTTATGAATCTCAGCGGCTGTGGCACAGCACTGGTGACTCCGTTTCGCAACGATGGCAGCCTCGATGAGGAAACGCTCTGCAAGCTGGTGGAGTGGCAGGTTGCCAGCGGCATTCATTTTCTGGTGGCCTGCGGAACGACGGCTGAAACCCCTACCCTGAATCATGCGGAGTGGCTGCGGGTGATTGGCATCGTAACCGAAACCGCGGCTGGGCGGGTGCCGGTTCTGGCCGGTTGCACCCACAACTCCACGCTGGAAGCAATTGCGCTGGCAGGCGAGGCCGCGTCCGTGCCGGGCGTCAGCGGCCTGCTGACGGCGAATCCCTTCTACAACAAACCGGGTCAGGAAGGACAGTACCGGCACTTCCGCGCGATCGCGGAGGCGGTTCCGTGCCCGGTGGTGCTCTACAACATTCCCAGTCGCACCGGGACCAACCTGGAGCCGGCAACGATCCTGCGGCTGGCTGAAGATGTGCACAATATCCAGGGAGTGAAGGAATCCAGCGGCAACCTGCAGCAGATCGCCGAGTTGATTCATTTGCTGCCCCAGAGTTTTACCGTATTGGCCGGTGACGACGTGATGGCGCTGCCGGTGATCGCGCTGGGCGGAGCGGGCTTGGTGTCGGTGGCGTCGAACGAGATTCCAGCGGAGATGACGACGATGGTTAAGGCGGCACTCGATGGAGACTGGGCGACCGCTCGTGCCCTCAACCGCCGGTATTTTCGCTTGATCACCGCTAATTTCTGGGAGTCGAGCCCTGGCCCGGTCAAGAGCGTGATGGCCATGATGGGGCGTCTGGAAGAAAACTATCGCCTGCCCATGGTTCCCGTGAACTCCGGCGACCCGGCAAAAACTGAAGGTGCTGGCTGGGGAATTAGGTCTGCTGTCGAAACCGTAGATCAGCCGCTGAACGACTGGGTGCCCCACTATCTCGCTCGTATTTCGCGAGATGTGGGATACCACTGCGACAAACCTGCAACTTTGTCTCACCACAGGCAGTTTTGGGGTCAAGATCGTTGAATCCCGTCGTTTTGCGGTTAGGAGAGAGTTAGAAGAAGAATGACAACTGACACGACAGCGCTGCAGAAGAAGATTGAACAGTATTTTGCCACGGGCGCCGACGCCGTCGGCGACCGGGCCGCCATGGATGCCTTCCTGGAATTACGTAACGCACTCAGCGAGGGCCGGGTGCGGGCCGCCGAACCGGATCCCGGAAACCGGCTCGGATGGCGCGTCAATGCCTGGGTCAAGCAGGGGATTCTGCTCGGCTTCCGGTTGGGCACGCTGGAAAAAATGGGCGGCGATGAGTTTTCTTTCGTGGACAAAAACACTTACCCGGCGCGGCGATTCGGGCTGCAGGAAGGAGTGCGGGTGGTGCCCGGCGGCTCGAGCATCCGAGAGGGCGCCTATCTTGCCCGCGGAGTGGTTTGCATGCCGCCCATGTATGTGAATGCCGGTGCGTACGTGGACGAGGGCACGATGGTCGATTCCCACGCGCTGGTCGGCAGTTGTGCTCAAATCGGGAAGCGGGTGCACTTGAGTGCCGCGGCGCAGATCGGCGGGGTTCTGGAGCCGGTCAACGCCACGCCGGTGATCATTGAAGACGACGTGCTGATTGGCGGCAACACCGGAGTCTACGAGGGCACACTGGTGCGTCGGCGCGCGGTATTGGCGGCGGGCACGATCCTGACCCGGGGCACGCCGGTCTACGATATCGTGCGCGGCGAAGTCCTCAGGGCTTCCGGCGACCAGCCCCTGATCATTCCGGAAGGGGCCGTGGTGGTGCCGGGGGCAAGAGAGTTGAAGCGCGGAATCGCTGGCCCGGGCGCGGAGGCCGCATGGGGATTGAGCCTGTATACACCGGTCATCGTCAAGTATCGCGACGATAAGACGGATCTGAGCTCGACCCTGGAGGACCTGCTGCGCTAAAACCTTTCACTTCTACTCGCGCACCGGCGAGTGTAGCGAAGTGCGGCTTATCTTGAAGAAAAGCCGCGTGTGGAGTGGTTGCTTTCTGTACACCAGAAGTGAAAACGCTGGAAGCTTGCGTGGTAGCATTAAACGTTGATGTCCTCCGGTAAGTTACAAGTCATCCCCCTAGGCGGTCTGGGCGAATTCGGTATGAACTGCCTGGCGCTTCGCTGGGCAGACGACATCATCGTCATCGATGCCGGTCTCATGTTTCCCGAGACCGAATTGCTGGGGGTGGATATCGTCGTCCCCGATATCACCTACCTGATCGAAAATCGCCAGCATGTCCGCGCCATCATCCTGACCCACGGCCACGAGGATCATATCGGTGGTCTGCCCTGGATTTTGAGTGAACTGAAGGTGCCCGTCTACGCCACGGAGTTCACGCTTGCCTTCGTCGAAGGCAAGCTCGAAGAGCACCGGTTGCTCGAAACCGCAGAGCTGATCGAGATTACGCCGCGGCAGAAGTTCCACTTGGGCGCCTTTACCGTCGAGCCGATTCGGGTGACTCACAGCCTGGTCGACTGTGTCGCGCTGGCCATCGAGACCCCTGTGGGTGTGATCGTGCACACCGGCGACTTCAAGATTGACCTCTCGCCGCCGGACGGCAAGGCATTCGACCTGCATGGCTTCGCCGAGTACGGTAAGCGCGGCGTCTTGGCTCTGCTGCAGGATTCGACCAACGTTGACCGCGCCGGATATACCCCCAGTGAGTGGGCGGTGCGGCCGCGGTTGGACGAGATCTTCTCCCGTACCAAACAGAAGCTGTTCTTCAGTTGTTTCTCGTCCTCCATTTATCGCCTCCGCATAGCCCTGGAACTGGCACAGGCGCATCGCCGCAAGGTGGCCATCGTGGGCCGGTCCATGGTGGAGTCCTCAGAGATCGCTCAGGATCTTGGTTACCTCACTGTGCCAGCCGGGTTATTGATTCATCCCGGGCAGATTCGCGACTACCAACCCTCGGAAGTCGTGATTCTGATCAGCGGCACACAAGGGGAGCCCATGTCGGCCCTTTCCCGGGCAGCAGTGGACAACCATAAACATGCGCGCGTCGAGCGCGGCGACACCGTGGTGCTGAGTTCCCGTGTCATTCCCGGCAACGAGAAGAGCATCTACCGCGTGATCGACCACCTTTGCCGCCGCGAAGCCAACGTGATCTACGACGACGGCGAATCCGGACTGATCCACGTGAGCGGACACGGCAGCCAGGAAGAGATGCGGTTGATGATCAACCTGCTGCGGCCCAAGTTCTTCATCCCCATCCACGGCGACTATCGTCATCTGCAGAAGCACGTGCAACTGGCGAAAAATACCGGGGTGGTCCAGCAGGCGCTGTTGCTGGAAGATGGCGACGTTCTCGAAGTGGACGCCAACACCGCCGTCAAAGCAGGCAAAGTGACGACCGGCCGGGTTTGCATCGATGCCGGTTCCACCACGGACGTGGTCGAAGATCTGGTGATTCGCGACCGCAAGCACCTGAGCGAGGACGGGCTGGTGCTCGCCATCATCACCATCAACAAGCGCACCGGCAAGGTGGAGAGCGCGCCGGAAGTGGTAACCCGCGGCTTTGTGACGGGTGAGATCGCGCTCGGGGATCAGGCGCGAGAGATTGTCAATCGCACGCTGGAAGCGTCGTCGGCCGAGGAGAAGGCTGACTACGGGGTGATGAAAGAGAAGATCCGTCTCGATCTCAAGCGCTACATTCAGAAGAGCACATCGCGCCGGCCGATGATCATGCCCATCATTCTGGAAATCTAATTTGTCTGAGAAGCCGACAGGACTGATCACGCTGGCCGAGCTGCGCGCGGCCCAGGAGCGGATTCGCGGGGTCGCCGTACACACCCCGCTGGTTGCTTTCGAATTGCCTGGCGAGCCACTGGCGCTGTGGGTTAAGGCTGAGGGGCTGCAGCCCATCGGCAGCTTCAAGCTACGCGGCGCCTTCAACAAAGTCGCGCAACTGTCGGCCCGCGAGCGCGCTTGCGGCGTAATCACCTATTCCAGCGGGAACCATGCCCAGGGAGTCGCCTACGCGGCTCGAGCCGTGGGCGCGAAAGCCGTCATCGTGATGCCCTGCAATGCGCCGCAGGTCAAGGTAAGTGCTACCCGGGCCTTGGGAGCGGAAATCGTCACCGTGGGCCCAACTACAGGAGAGCGAAAAGCCAGGGCAGAACAGCTGGCCACAGAATTCGGGTACGTCATCATTCCCCCTTATGACGATCGCGATATTATTGCCGGGCAGGGAAGCTGCGGGTTAGAGATTGTTGCCGACCGTCCGACGGTCGACCTGGTCCTTGCGCCGGTGGGTGGAGGAGGGTTGTTGAGCGGCGTAGCGGCTGCAGTGAAGTTGAGCCGGCCCGGAGTGCGCGTGATCGGGGTCGAGCCGGCACTGGCCGCAGACGCGGCGGAGAGCTTCAAGGCAGGTCGAATCGTCGCGTTCACCGGCGACCAGAGCCAGACGGCAGCGGATGGGTTGAGAAGCCAGAGCGTAGGCGTGCTGAATTTTGCCCATATGCAAGCTTTTGTCGATGACATCGTGACCGTGACCGAGGCCGAGATCCGTGAAGCCATGCGGCGGATTATTTTTGCCACGCGGCTGGTGCCGGAGCCGAGCGGTGCGGTCGCCGTGGCCGCCGCCCTCTTCCATCGGGAGCAATTGCCGAGCTCCCGGGAGACAGTAGCGATCATCACCGGCGGCAACGTCGAAGCTGCTTTGCTGCGCAGCGTCCTGGATGCCTGAGAGCGATTGGCGGGGGCGTATTCTAGGTCTGTCGAGTCTAAGCATTTATGCGGAACGGATCCTTTGCCTTTTCTGCCCTCCTGCTATGCGCGGTCCAAGCGACCGCGGCGCCGAAGCCCCCAGGTCCCAGCCTTGGCCCCAAGGCGACGGTCATTCGCAACACCAATCTGTACGTTGGCCCCGATACCACTTCCGCGCGGCTGGCTGAGATTTCACCCGGACGCGAGATGGTGATCGGGGAGCGCAACGGCCCATGGGTGCGTGTCTTCGCCAACACCGACGAGCAAATCTCCAAGTCGCAGGATGCGCCGGTATTTGGCCATGACGCGGCTGCCGTCCCCATCGCCGGCTGGATGCAGGCCCCCGGCGTGGTCAGTGTGGATACGCCCAAAGGAGACCTGATTCTTTTCGGCGCAGCCGCTAGCGCAGAGAAAGATGCTAACCTGCCCCACGCCCCCCAGGAGTTTGCCCAGGCAGCGCGGCTGCTATACCAGCGCGTGGCTGACTTTTTCCCACAGTCGCCGCTCGCACCTGAGGCCGCTTGGCGCTCCGCCGATATTCGCTGGCAACTGCAGAAGGCCGATGTTTTCTCCCTGCCCTCGGCGCATGAAAAAGACGCCTATTTGCGGGAGCAGATCGACGATGAAGAGTTCCGCAAGCTGAAGAAGAACTACCCGCACAGCAGATGGGCCGACCTGGCCGATTGGGACATGCTGGATAACAAGGTCTGCGGCGATTGGCAGGGCTCCACCAAGTGCCCGGAAAAAGAAGCAGAGATGTATGAGAAATATGCTCAGGAGCATCCGGAATCTCCGCGGGCCGCGGAGGCGCTGTATAACGCGGTCTACCGGCAGGGGGCGTTGAGCGACATGTACAACGCAAATGGAGACGACAAGAAGTCCGGCGAGGCCAAGGCGAGAGCCATAACCATCGCAGGTACCATTGCCACCAAATATCCCCAATCGGACTATGCCGCCCGCGCCGCCAGTCTGGTATACCAGTTGCAGGAATCAATTCCGATATACGGCGCCGACCGTCAGTGATGACAGCCAGTGAACGACCGCCGCAGTGACGACCGCGAGTCATGACTGCCAGCATGTTCGCCAGTAACTTTGCGGCCGGAGGGCCTTTTTGAACGATTACATCCTGTCGGTTTTGCTCGGAATCGTCGAAGGGCTGACCGAGTTCCTACCCGTCAGCTCCACGGCGCACCTGAGGTTGGTTGAGGCGATGCTTCACGTCGATCTGGCCAACTCCTATTGGAAGATGTACACGGTGGTGATCCAGTTGGGTGCGATCCTCGCGCTGGTGCTGCTGTTCACGGGGCGAATTCTGGAGTTTTTCCGCACTTTCCCAGAAGGGGAAAATGGCGACCGCACGCTCCTCACCCACCCTCTTTCCCTGACCATGATCGCGTTCGTCTGCACCGCGGTTCCTTCTTTGTTGCTCATCAAAGTGATCGGCAAGCATCTGGAAAGTGTGCGTGTGATGGCGCTCTCCCTGCTGATTGGCGGGATTGTGATGTGGGTCGTGGACGCGCTAAGTGTACGCCGTGATCTCAAAACCAGGGATGTGGAGCAAATGTCGCTTTTCCAGGCGATCTGGATTGGCCTGTGGGAGGTCACCTCGGCGGTATTTCCGGGCGTCTCGCGCTCCATGTCCACGATCGCGGCAGGCCAAGCGGTGGGGATGACCCGTACCGCGGCACTCGAGTTCAGTTTTCTCTTGTCCATTCCGGTCATGTTCGCGGCCACCGGCTATGAATTTCTCCGGACCATCCATCCCAAGCAGGTGCCCGGAGGAGAGGCGATGGTTCCGTTAGTAATGACCACGCATGGCTGGATTGTGCTGGCCATCGGGTTTATCGTTTCCTTTGCGGTTGCGCTTGGCGTAGTGGAGTGGTTCCTGCTATGGGTGCGGCGCCACGGTTTCGTTATCTTTGCGGTCTATCGTATTATCTTGGGTTCATTGCTGCTGGCTTTTGGCGCCAAACTTGTAGGGGCCTAAGTGCATTTGTGAGCGCAAGAAGGAGAAGCGATGATGTTTTTCAAAGCAACTGGACTGTGTGTGTTTACCGCACTGTTTTCTGCGGCCGCTCTGGCCGCCAGCACGACCACAACGGCGACGCTGAAAGATTTGCAAACCGTGGGCAGCACCAGCAAAAAGCAGAAGCACCAGCAATACGATTTCGTATCGATACGCCGACCAACGAATACGTCTGCCGCACCAAACTGGGCAGCTCAATAAAGCCGACACAGTTTGTGGTGGGCTCCTCGCTGCAGTTCAAAGTGGACGGGCAAAAAGGCGAGGTGAGGAACACCGCGGGCAACCACGTGGGTTGCGGCATCGTAAAGGTGGTTGCTCCGACTGCTCTGAACTCGCCGCAGTAGCCCCTTTAGTACGCTTGCACCTGCTGCCAGGGAAGCCGGACCTGGAAGCAGGTACTCCCCGGCTTCGACTGCACAATCACGTAACCGCGATGCATGCGAACGATGCGGCTGACCACGTCCAGGCCAAGCCCTAGCCCGCTTCCCGGAGCCTTTGTTGTGAAAAAGGGCTCGAAAATGCGCGCCTGTAGCTCCACTGGAATTCCCGGACCATTGTCCCAGATCTCCACCAGCAACATATCGCCAGCCGTGCGCACCAGGAGTTTGATCTCACCCTTATCCTGTATTGCATCCAAGGCGTTTTCGATCAACGCCGTCCACACCTGGTTGAGTTCCCGGCCGTACGCGCTGACGCTAGGCAGGTTGGGTTCGTAATCGCGGATCACTTCTACCTGGCGCAGGCGGGAGGCGAGCATGGCCAGCGTATTTTCCAGACTCTGAGGAATATCGACTTCCTGAATGGGCATCTGGTCCATGTAGGAATAATCCTTGATGGCCCGAATCAAATCGAAGATGCGCGCCGTGGAGTCGATCATGGCCTCGGCGATCCTCTCTGTGCGCAGAGAAGAAGTGAACTGGGAGAGCACCACCGCGATGGCGCCCGGGTCAAGAAACCCGGTGAGCACCTCCAATTGGCTGGGCACTACACCAAACTCGGCCAGTTCTGGAGCGATGTGCCAGGACTCCTGGATTTCATGTTGATGGAGCCAGCGCACGATCTCGTCTTCGCGACGGGTCTGCTCGGTTTCGGCCGGCTTGCCCAGCCGCTTGGCCTCGGCGCGGACCTGTTCTTCCCAGTCCAGGACCTTCTCGGTCTTCTCGGCGCTCAGACAAAGGCGCCCGAGATTGAAGCGCTCGTGGCCGTAAACGCGCAGCTCTTCCAGAATGCCGGCGGCGGAACGCTGCGCCGCGGAAGCGGGATTGTTCAGTTCGTGGGCCAGATTGCCCGCAAGTTTGCCCAGCGCGTTCAGCTTTTCGGATTGCTGCTCCATCCGCGTGACTTCGCGCACGCGATCCAGAAGAATGCCGACCACACGTTCCGTTAGCGAGGGTATGGTCTTGACCATCTCGGGAAAAAGGGACCGGTCAAACTCCAGCCACCAGCTGGCAGCAGAGGTGTATCCCAGCCCGCCATAGGCTTTCATGCGGGAGAAGGGAAGCAGGGCGGTGATCTGCCCCGAGCGGCCAATAAAGAGAGCACCTGGCCCTCCATGCTCCCGGCGCACATAAATCTCACCCTGGAGCAGGACCATCATCTTGGAGGCCGGGTCGCCTTCACGGAAGACGACTGCGCCTGATTCGGCAAAGACTTCAATAGCGTGCGTCGCCAGCCACTCGTACTCCGCCTGTTCCAGGCCATTGAGCTGACCTACTTTCTTGAGCGCGGCCACAATCTCGGGAACCCGCGCCGGGTCATGAGGAGCGCGATATGGGGGTGGAACCGTCGGTAAAGCAGGGGTGGTCGCTTGGGTCGTCATGGCACCTCGCGGTGTGCTTTTGATGTTAGCCGATGCGGTGGAGTCTCGCCCGGAAATCCCGTCAGATGGCAGGACAGCCCGTTTGAAGGGGAAATACGGGGCCGGAAAGGAGAACTGTACGTTGGTTGATGTTTTGCTGGGGCCACGCGACGAACTCGGGAGTCTATTCGTCGCCCTGAGGTCCCGGTTGCATCTCGACCCTGTGCATGGGCAAGGGGTCGGTCAGTTGTTTGAGCTGGTCCACCGCCACCGGAGTTCGGCTGTTCAGCTTTTCTCCTCCATCCTTGTCGATCAGGATCACCAGGAACTCAGCCGGTTCGACCTTGAAGTGGTGCCGCATAGCCGCCAGCTCATCTTCACTAAGGCTGGCAGTGTGGATCCTGGAGCCCGGAATCGGCTGGTTATGACCCTCCGGGACGATGGGAACGTAGAGCAGATCGCGGCTCCTGAGTTCGGCTGCGTGGACCTTGAGCTGGTTGAACTGCTCCACCAGTTGCGGATCGTCCATCGCGGGAGCGAAGACCAGCAGCGGGTGGTAGCAGCCGCGCATCGCCCGCAGGGTGCTCGGCTGCGCGGGGCAGCCTGCGCTCGGTTGTGCGTTCCGGGTCTGCCCAGTCATCGTAGCCAGGCAAAGGCTCGAGAGCAGAGCAAAGACGGAGGACCGTAAGACCGGCGACACGCGCATGCTGAGTAGACTCGAAAAGACCCGCAATGGGTGCGTGAAAAACTGAAGAGCACGGTCAGAAAGTAAGCCAAAACAATACCGGCTCAATTGTTTGAAGCCTGCGGGAAAACTTGCTGTTGGGTAGGTCCGGGCTTTAGCCGGACCTACCCAACAGCGAGTTTTCAGCAGCCTGTAAAGCCCAGGTTCATCAACGATGCAGCCTGTCCGCAGCCTGTAAAGCCCGGCTAATCAAACTTGGCCCACCTCTAGGCGCCGACAGGCTCGGCCAGACGTGGTGCGGCGCCGGGGCTGTCTACCGTGACCGTTACCGGATCCAGAAAGGGCATGGCCGCGCGCAGTTTGCTGCCCACTTCCTCGATGGAGTGCGCGGCCTCCTTGCTGCGCATCTGGTCAAATTGCTTGCGTCCGGTTTCATTTTCCTTGATCCAATTGGTGGCAAACGTCCCGTTCTGAATCTCTGTCAGTATCTTCTTCATCTCCGCGCGCGTGGCATCCGTAACCAGGCGCGGCCCGGCGGTATAGTCGCCGTACTCGGCCGTGTCGGATATGGAATAGCGCATGTAGGCGAGGCCACCCCGGTACATCAGATCGACAATCAGTTTCAATTCGTGCAAGCACTCGAAGTAAGCGACCTCGGGTTGGTAGCCCGCGTTCACCAGGGTTTCGAAGCCGGCCTTCACCAACGCGCTGACGCCTCCGCACAGCACAGTCTGTTCGCCGAAGAGGTCAGTCTCGGTCTCCTCGGTGAACGTGGTCTCGATCACGCCGGCCCGGGTGCTGCCGATGGCCTTGGCGTAGGACAGGGCCAGGGCGTGCGCCTTACCGGAGGCATCCTGGTGCACGGCGATGAGGGCGGGCACACCGCCGCCTTCGGTAAAGACTTCGCGTACCCGGTGACCCGGGGCCTTGGGGGCCACCATGCTGACGTCGATCTCCTTCGTCGGGACAATGGTGCCGTAGCGAATGTTGAAGCCATGGGCGAACATCAGGGTCTTTCCCTTGCCCATGGAAGGAGCGATGGATTCGTGGTAGATGGCTGCCTGGGAAGTATCGGGGGCCAGAATCATGACGACGTCGGCCCACTTGGCGGCATCGGCTACGGAGAGTACTTCCAGGCCCGCGGCCTTGGCCTTCTTGATGGACCGGCTGGTTGCCGGCAGTCCGACGCGAACTTCGACACCTGAGTCCTTGAGATTCAGCGAGTGGGCATGGCCCTGGGATCCGTAGCCAATAATCGCTACCTTCTTAGCTTGAATCAGCGAGAGATCGGCATCCTGGTCGTGATAAGTCTTGGTCATTCCCTTTTCCTTTGTGTACAGAGGTAGTTACGTTTGTTGTTGTGGAAGATCGCTATCGCCAGAGAAGCCCTCAGTCTCCTCTTCCTCAGGCAGTGCCTCCACTACTGGCAAGGACACCGGGCCATTCTTTGACTCGACATCGCCCAGGGCTTCAAGTACGCGGCTGGTATGGTGGCCGCGGCGCATTACCATGCGGCCGGTGCGCGAAATCTCCAGCACGCGATCCTCGTTCTCGTTCAGCACCTGCAGCAGGCCTTCGATCTTACTCTCGCTGCCGGTGATTTCGATCATGAGCGAACCGGGCGCAAGATCGACTACGCGCGCCCGGAAAACATTCACCAGTTCAAAGATATGGGAACGCGTCTTAGGCGTAGTGGCCACCTTGATCAAGGCCAATTCCCGGCTGACCGAGGAGAAACGGCCCACATCATCCACCTGGACCACGTTTTCCAGCTTGTAAAGCGATGCCATGATGCGATGGCCGGCTGCCGGCGGAGCATCCGCGACCAGAGTCATGCGCGAGATGCCGGTGCGCTCCGAACCACCCACGGTGACCGAGGATATATTGATGTTCAGCCGACGGAACAACGACGCCACGCGGGTGAGCACACCCGGCTTATCTTCCACGTAGGCGACGAATGTGTGCAGCATGCTTACCTTTCTTATCCTTGTGGCCGATGCGCTCTAAAGGCTGTAGAAGAACTCATGTTTTGTATCAGGGCACGACTTTAGTCGGGCCGTAAACGATTGAGAATACGACGGGCTTTAGCCCCTGAGGCCTCTACGCGTCCGAAGCAGTTTCCACCAGCGGGTTTCCCGACGGTCGCCGGATCATCTCGTGCAGGGCGGCTCCGGGCACAATCATCGGATACACCGTGTCTTCCTGTTCCACCAGGAAGTTGATCAGGAAGGGGCCCTTATGAGTGCGCGCCGCTTCTACAACGCTCATCACCTCGGAGCGCGTTCTTACCGCCGCGGCCCGGATACCAAACGCCTCAGCCAGCTTGACGAAATCCGGGGAGAGGATAGGTGAGCACTCGTAGTTCTTTTCATAAAACGTCTCTTGCCACTGGCGAATCATCCCCAGGTAACCATTGTTGATGATGGCGATATTAATATCGAGCTTCTCCTGGGCAATGGTGGCCAGTTCAGGCATCGTCATCTGGAAGCCGCCGTCTCCGGCGATGGCCCAGACCTCCTTGCCGGGACAGGCGATCTTGGCGCCAATGGCCGCGGGTAACGCGAAGCCCATCGTCCCCAGGCCCCCTGAAGTGATCAGAGAGCGCGGCTCCTCGTGCTTGTAGTACTGCGCCTCCCACATCTGGTGCTGGCCCACGTCGGTCGCGATCACCGCATCTCCTGAGGTCGCACGCCATAAATCGTTGATCACGTGCGCTGCGTAGAGATGACCGTTGTCGGGCAGGTTCTTGATGTCGAGGACCGCCGCATCGCCCTTCATCCGGTTGATCGCGTGGATCCACGCCGCGCCGTCGCGCCGGCGGATCAGAGGCAGAAGCTGGTCCAGTACCCGGGCCAGGTCACCAATCAACGCCACCTGTATAGGGACGTTCTTGTTGATCTCCGAAGGGTCGATGTCGATATGGATCTTTTTCGCTTTGGTGGCATACGTCGCCAGCGAGCCGGTGACCCGGTCATCGAAGCGCATACCGCAGGCAATCAGCAGGTCTGCTTCCTGGATCGAGTGATTGACCCACGACTCGCCGTGCATACCCATCATGCCCAGGTTCAATTCATGAGAGGCGGGAAAGCTGCCCAGGCCCAGCAGGGTGCAAGCGACCGGGATCTGGGCCCGCTCGGCCAACGTGCGCACCTGCTCCATCGCGCCGGAATGGATGATGCCGTGACCGGCGAGGATCAGGGGGCGTTTTGCGGAACGGATCAGCTCCGCAGCATCCACGATGCTTTGCTGCGCGACATGGAGCATGGGGTGGCTGCGGAGTTTCTCCGGCGCAGCCGCGGCGAAATCAAACTCCGCCGTAGCCTGCTGCGCATCCTTGGTGATGTCGACCAGAACCGGCCCGGGGCGCCCGGAATTAGCAACGCGGAAGGCATCGCGCAGCACCGGAGCGATGTCCTCCGCCCGGGTAACGACATAGTTGTGCTTGGTTACCGGTAACGTGATGCCGGTAATATCCACTTCCTGAAAGGCGTCGGTGCCGAGCACTTTGCTCGGTACCTGGCCGGTAATGCAGACCAGCGGAATCGAGTCCAGCATCGCCGTGGCAATGCCGGTAACCATGTTGGTGGCGCCGGGCCCGGAGGTGGCAATGGCGACCCCCACGCGTCCCGAGGCGCGTGCATAGCCGTCGGCCATATGCACCGCGCCCTGCTCATGGCGCACCAGGATGTGCCGGATAGGAAATTTGCGCAAGGCATCATACGCCGGGAGGATGGCGCCTCCGGGATAGCCGAATACCTCGCGCACTCCTTCCCCTTCGAGTGTCGCCCAGATAATCTCCGCGCCCGTGAGCCGGGTTTTTTGATCGATTTGGCTGTTCATTGTGCTCCTAGGTAGGTCTCCGTATCCGCCGGCCGTGGCGCAAGCCAGAACTCTCTATCGTGGCCTTGTTCAAATTTCTCCAATGCTCCGCCATGTTTAAGCGACAACCCGATATCGTCCAGGCCCAGCAGCAGGCACTCGCGCCGGAAGGGATCGATGGAGAAGGGAATTGATAGGCCGTGGTCATCGTGCAGCATCTCGTCTTCCAGCGAAACCGTGAGCTCGTAGCGCGGGATCGACGCGGCCCGGTTCATCAAAGTCTGCACATGTTCCTCTGGTAACGTGACCAGCAGAAGGCCATTCTTGCCTGCGTTGGAATGAAAAATGTCGGCGAACGAGGACGCGATCACACAGCGAAATCCGTAGTCGTTCAGGGCCCACGCCGCGTGTTCCCGGGAAGATCCGCAACCGAAGTTCTTGCCCGCGACCAGGATTTCAGCATCCTGGAAGGCGGGTTGATTGAGGATGAAATCCGGATGCGGCTCGCCCGCGTTCGGTCCTTCCTGAATGCGCCGCCAATCGTAGAACAGGAACGGTCCATAGCCGGTGCGTTCGATCCGCTTGAGGAACTGCTTGGGGATGATCTGGTCGGTATCGACGTTCTCGCGGTCCAGGTGCGCGACCACCGCCTTATGTTTGCGGAATGGCTTCATGGGAGCGACACCTCCTGGGTAGGAACAGGGTTGAACTGCCATTTGCGGACATCGGTAAAGTGGCCGGAAACCGCGGCTGCGGCGGCCATCATGGGGCTCACCAGGTGAGTGCGCCCGCCCCGCCCCTGGCGTCCTTCGAAGTTGCGATTGCTGGTCGAGGCGCAGCGTTCACCGGGAGCCAGAATATCGGGATTCATGCCCAGGCACATGGAGCAGCCGGGCTCGCGCCAGTCAAAGCCGGCGGCGCGAAAGACTTCATCCAGACCTTCCTCTTCGGCCTGCTTCTTCACTTGCTGCGATCCGGGAACCACCATCGCGCGCACCTGGGGATGCACGTGGTACCCGCTCACCACTTTGGCCGCCGAGCGAAGATCTTCAATGCGGGCGTTGGTGCACGAGCCGATGAAGACGCGATCGATAGCCAGTTCTTCGATGGCCTTGCCCGGCTCGAGCGCCATGTATTCGAGCGCACGTTCCCAGGCGCGCCGTTCCGCGTCCGAGTGGCTGGAGGCGGGATCGGGCACACGATCGGTGACCGGCACGACCATCCCGGGGCTGGTGCCCCAGGTGACGAACGGCGCGAGTTTTTCGGCATGGAGCACCAGTTCGCGGTCGAAGCTGGCGCCGGCATCGGTGCCCAGGGACCGCCATTCGGCCACGGCGCGATCCCAATCAGCGCCGGTGGGGCTGAACCGCCGCCCTTTGAGATAGCGGAACGTGGTCTCGTCGGGGGCGATCATGCCCGCGCGAGCCCCGGCCTCGATGCTCATGTTGCATAGGGTCATGCGACCCTCCATGGAGAGCGCGCGAATGGCCGGCCCGGCATACTCGATCACACAACCGCTGGCGCCGTCGGTCCCAATGTGGCCGATGATGCCCAAGGCAATATCTTTCGCCGTCACCGCAGGGCCAAGCTCACCTTCCACCGTGATGCGGAAGGTCTTGGGGCGCGATTGCTGCAAACACTGGGTGGCCAGAACGTGTTCCACTTCCGAAGTGCCGATGCCGACAGCCAGCGCGCCAAATGCGCCATGGGTGCTGGTGTGGCTGTCCCCGCAAACGATGGTCATGCCGGGTTTGGTAACGCCGAGCTCAGGACCGATTACATGTACGATCCCCTGTTCGGGCGACTGCACGTCATAGAGCGGAATGCCGAACTCGGCGCAGTTGGCGCGCAAGGCATCCATCTGTTTGGCCGCGATGGCATCGGCGATGACGAGCCGGTTGGCCGTGGTGGGGACGTTATGATCCACCGTGGCGATCGCCCGGTCGGGGCGGCGTACGGTGCGTCCTGCCAGGCGAAGCCCTTCAAAAGCTTGCGGTGAAGTGACTTCATGCAGCAGATGCAAATCGATGTACAGCAGTGCCGGTTCGCCTTCGGGCGCCACCACCACGTGTGATTCCCAGACTTTTTCGAAGAGCGTTTTTGCGCCTTGCGACATAATTGCTTTTCCCTTTGGCACTTCTACCGCCACTGTGACAATTAACCCGGTTCGCGAGTCCCGCAGGGGCTAAACAGGCTGCGGAAAAACTCATGTTTTGTGTCAGGGCACGACTTTAGTCGGGCCGTAAACGATTGAAATCTCCTAGACGGCGTGCAAGGCCTGCCGGCGGTCGATGATTTCGTTTAGGGCTTGGTGCACCAGACTGCCCATCTCCTGGGTGGTTACATGCCGGCCAGGCTGTTCCGCGCGCAGCAGATCGGCGGTGCGATAACCCTGCTCCAGAACCTTGCGTACAGCCAGTTCGACCGCCTGTGCATCCTGCTCCAGATTGGCCGAGTGGCGCAATATCATGGCCGCGGTCAGGATGGCGCCCAGCGGGTTGGCGATCCCTTTGCCGGCGATGTCTGGAGCCGAGCCGTGCACCGGCTCGTAGAGGTTGACCGTGCCGCCAATGGTCGCTGATGGCAGCATGCCCAGCGATCCGGTGATGACCGCCGCCTCATCGCTGAGAATGTCTCCAAAAAGGTTTTCGGTGAGCACCACGTCGAAGTTGCGCGGCGTGTTCATCAGGTGCATCGCACAGGCATCTACGTACTGATGCTCCAGCGCGATGCCCGGATATTGCTGGGCAATTTCAATCACCGTCGCGCGCCACATCTGCGACACTTCAAGCACATTCGCTTTATCGACCGAGGTGACCTTCTTGCGCCGCTGGCCGGCGAGCTGGAAGGCCACGTGGGCCACCCGGGCGACCTCATCGCGGGTATAGCGCATAGTGTTCCAGGCCGCTCCGCTCTCCCGGTTCCAGGCGCGTGGTTCTCCAAAATACAGGCCGCCCAGCAACTCGCGGATAAACAGAATGTCCGCACCTTCGGTTACTTCAGGGCGCAGCGGAGAGTTGGCGGATAAGGCCGAATAGGCAAAGGAAGGGCGCAGGTTGGCAAACCCGCCCAAGGCTTGGCGCAGCTGCAGCAGACCCGCTTCGGGCCGGCGATCCGGGGCCAGGGAATTGAATTCATTGCCGCCTACCGCTCCCAACAGCACGGCGTCACTTTCCAGAGCAGCGTCCAGCGTGGTGGCCGGCAAGGGCGTGCCGGCCTGGCGAATGGCAACCCCGCCGATGGGCATCTCGGTGAACTGGAAGTCGTAGCCGCCGAACTCCGCGACTGACACCAGGATGCGCACGGCTTCGCGAGTGACCTCGGGACCAATCCCGTCTCCGGCCCCCACGAGCACTTTCAATTGCATGGATGATTCCCTTCTGCGCAGGCCCTTGCTGCGCCAGCGGTTCAGATCTGTGGGGCGGAAATCAATTCAGCCCGGCGGTGGTGCTCCGGCAGCAACGAGATCAAATCCTGGTCAAAGATGGCCTTTCGGTGATCCGCCAGCTCATTGAAGCGGTGATAGACGATATCGAGATCGGCGGCATCGAGGGCAAAGCCCAGCTCCTTAAGGCGGTGCGTCAAGGCACGCCGGCCCGAATGCTTGCCCAGCACCATGCGGTTGTTGGGCACGCCCACCGAAGCAGGGGTCATGATCTCGTAGGTCAGCGGGTGAGCCAGCACGCCATGCTGGTGGATGCCGGCCTCGTGAGCAAAGGCATTGCTGCCCACCACGGCTTTATTCGGTGCTGGAGCAAAACTGATCAGCTCGGCCAGCAACTGGCTGGCGGGGTAGAGCTGCTCTAGCGCCAGTCCGTGGACGTAAGGAAACTTATCCGGGCGGACCAGGATTGCCGCCGCCACTTCTTCCAGCGCCGCATTCCCGGCGCGCTCGCCGATGCCGTTAATGGTGCACTCAATCTGCCGCACGCCAGCCTCCACCGCCGCCAGGCTGTTGGCCACCGCCATGCCCAGGTCGTTGTGGCAATGGGAGGAAAGCGTGATGCCGGCTACCTGCGGAACCCGCTCCCGCAGCATGTGAAAGATAGCGCCATACTCGTTGGGAACGCAGTAGCCGACGGTGTCGGGCAGATTGATCACCGATGCCCCGGCATCGATGGCCACGGCGACCATGCGGCAAAGAAACTCAGGATCCGATCGGCTCGCGTCTTCGGGAGAGAATTCCACGTCGTCCACGTAGGTGCGCGCCAGGCGAACGGAGTCGTCGACTTGTTCCAGCGCCTCGGCCCGCCGGATCTTCAGCTTGTGCTCCAGGTGAATGTCTGAGCTGGCGAGGAAGATGTGAATGCGGGAGCGGTCTGCCCCTTCCAGGGAGCGTGCGGCTGCCTGAATATCTTCGCTGCGGGCGCGGGCCAGGGAGGCGATGCGCGGGCCGCGCACCTCATGGCAGATGCTGTTGATGGCGGCAAAGTCGCCGGGCGACGCGATCGCGAACCCGGCCTCGATGATGTCCACGCCCAGCGCTTCGAGGGCATGGGCCATGCGCAGCTTTTCCTGGGTAGTCATGCTGCAGCCTGGGGACTGTTCGCCGTCGCGGAGGGTGGTATCGAAGAAGAAAACCCGATCCTTGCCGCTGTGCTCGTCTTTGGAAGCTTGGTTCATGGAAGCGCCGCCTTCCGCATCCTGCTCAACACATTCTCCAATATCGCCATGCATAGATCAAATTTATTATTCTTTCAAAAATCATAACAGATACTTATACTAGTGCAGCAAGCTCATGACCTGAGCGCCTCAACGTTATGGATATTCATCAGTTGGAGACCTTTCTCGCCGTCGCCGAAGAAAAAGGATTCTCTCGCGCCGCCAATCGGCTGCACCGCACCCAACCCGCTGTCAGCCAGGTTGTTCGCAAGCTGGAGAGCGACCTGGGTGAGGTGCTGTTCGAGCGCAGCGCAAGGGACGGAACCCTTACCGCTGCCGGCGAGGTGCTATGCGACTACGCGCGCAGAATGTTGACCCTCAGGGCGGAAGCAGTCAGCGCGATGGAGGAGCTGAAGTCACTCGATCGTGGACGGCTGCTGATCGCGGCCAACGAGTTTACCTGCCTCTACCTGCTTCCGGTGCTGGATCGGTTTCGCCGGCTCTGCCCGCAAATAGGGGTGAGCATCCAGCGCTCGCTGGCCAGCAAGATCCCGGACGATCTACTGCAGCGAACGGTGGAAATCGGTATTTTGTCGTTTCGCCCCGGAGGGGATCTCTTTAAGTCGATCGCTGTTTACACCGACGAGTTGGCCTTTGTCGTCAACCCGGCTCATCCCCTGGCGCGGGAGAAGGGGGTTGCGATTGAAGACTTGGGGGCAGAGAGTTTCGTTGCCCACAATGTTCCCTCGCCGGTGCGCAGGCAAGTGGTTGCAGCCTTCCAAAAGCATAAGACGCCACTGAACATGGGGGTGGAGTTGCCTAGCCTGGAGGCGGTCAAACGGTTCGTGGCCATGGGTAATGGGGTGGCATTGGTTCCCGGATTGACGGTGGGGCGTGAGCTCGCCAACGGGGAACTGGTCCAGGTGCCGGTGGAAGCGCTGCGTTTCGAACGTCACCTGCGCCTGGTGCACCGCAAGCGAGCCAACCTGTCGCACGCCGCGATTGCGTTTCTCAAGGTGGTGCGCTCTCTCTCGCTGGAGCGGGGTGCGCCTTATGAGTTTCGCGTCGAACGGACTGCTTAAGCGTGTACGTTGGGGCACTGGTGTCGCCTCGAATGCTGGGCGCAGGTACAATTGCGAAAGTGGGTCAGGGATTCGACTCCTCAAGGAAAATCGACGAGCCCGAGAGGCGGGTGGAGCCTGCTGGCGGTCGCAGGCGAGAGGTTCAGGAACGAATGAAGAAAACGCTGTTGTTATTTCTGCTTCTGCCATTTCTGGTAGTTGCGAGTCATGCCCAGGAAAGCCGTCAGGATGTGAGCTTGAGCGTGACCGGTATCTTTCCCCCATTTATTACTGGCAATGATGTGCAACAGACCGGAACTTATGGACTGGGTGGCCTGGTGAGCTACCGCTACATGCTGACCCCGAGGAGCGGCCTCGAACTCAACTATCAGTACGCGCAGAATGCGCAAAAGTATTACACCAGCTTCAACAACGTCCGAGTCCACGACAGAATGCAGGAGTTTTCCGGCGCCTACGTGCTGAACGCGAACTTCAAAAACTGGAATCCCTTCCTTGAAGCCGGTCCCGCGGCCTTCATGTTTGCTGCGCTGGATGATGCCTCCACCACGCAGATCGACGTGAAGGGGCAAACCATTCTGGGAGCGATGTACGGGGGCGGTGTGGCGTACGAACTCAGCCCGAGCTGGGACATCCGCGCGGAGTACCGGGGGCTGTTGATGAAGACGCCAAATTTCGGCCTGGAACCGCAGAAGACAGGCCGTTTCTACAACGTCTACAACCCAACGATCGGTATCGCCTACCACTTCTAGATTTGCTACGGGCTTCACAGGCTGCGGAAAAAGGGCCAGTCACGAAGGGCACGGCTTTACAGCTTGCGGAAAAAATCATTTTTCTGAAGGGTACGGCCTTCAGGCCGTACGTAAATTCTTTGCAATGAATCCGGCTTTAGCCGCTGAGGGGGCTCATTTCATCCCCTCCCGACTTTCCGCAAGCTGTTTAGCCGGGCCGCACGCGGTTAGGCTGGTGAGGCTTTAGCCCTTGGGGTACGTCTTCCCAACGGCTTTTTGCCAAACTACTTGGTGACAAACGGCGCCTCAGCTGTTCCGCAGCCGAAAACGGGATGATCCGGCTTTATTTGCGGAGGGGGCACATCTACATCCCTCTTCCGACCTGTTCCGCTCTTCAGACCCCTAGAAAATCCGGTAGGCAATCCCGGTGCTGAAGCCATTCGGGGACAGGGAACTGTTCTGGAAATTGGTCCAGTGCTGGTATTCGTAGTCGACCGCCCGGATCGTGAAGCGATGGTAGTGAATGTCAAGCCCTCCACCCGGGACCAGCATAAGGTAGCCGCCGTGGCCGTAACTGAAGGGAAAGTTGAACTGGCCGTTGCCGATCATGAACTTCCCGTAGGGTTCCCAACGGCCAAAACGCCAGCGGTACCGCGGCCCTAGCTCGTAGTTATCTTGGTGCACGTCGTAAGTCTGGTTGAAGCGGAGAAAACGTATTTCCCCTTCCACGCCCAGATGCCCACGAAGATTTAAGTCCAGGAAGCCACCCCAGCCCAGGAGTTCGTTGGGGCCATAGTCGGGCCGGTATGCGGAGAAGTATCCTCCGCCCACCACGTGCGCGCCCCCTCGGCCGGCAGCGACTACCTGCGCATGGAGAACCCCGCTCATGCAAAGAGAGAGCAGGCTAGCCAGCAGATACCTTTTGATCATGCGCACCACTCAGATGTTTTCCCCAGACACAAGCAAAAGGCGGGGTAGGTTTAAGTCTACCCCGCCATTGCCCTGCGTAACGTTGGTGAAACCCTCTTAGTAACTGTTTACAAGGGGTTTACTGGGGGCTCGGCTGTGTGGCCGAAGCCTGTGCCGGAGCCGCACTCTGCTGCGTGTCGACCGCCGGTGGTGGTGGTGGCGCCGTCTCGGCTGATCCTGCAGCCGGGGCGGGAGCCGCGACGACGGGAGGCGTGTAACGGGTCAGGCGGAAGAAGACGGGAGTGACCTCGAATGGCATCTTATCCCGCGCGTTCATGATGGGAGGCATCCGGGCGTTCAAGCGAATCACCTTGTCGTCCCAAGCATCGATCTTCAAGTTGCTGCCCAAGGGCAGGGCAGCGACCTGATCCAGCTTGTTCATATCCAGCTTCGGCGCCTTGGGCATCAGGCCATTCAACCACGGCTCCCCGGTGGGGCGCAGCAGCGAATCTCCCAGTCGCGGCGTGTTGAGCGCTGTGAGCTGTTTCGAGCGCGCGTCCAGCTGGTTGAGGAAGAGGCCCGGCTGGGACAGATTGGTGGCGTAGACGGAGTGATTCAGTAGGTCGATGGCCTTCTTCGCAGCTAGTTCGTTGTCAGGATCGGAGTGCGACATGTGGATACGCTCAAAGGTCGCTTCATCAGGGAACAGAAGGCGATCATTGAAGGCGTAGCGAGTGTCGATGTGGTGGCCCAGCACGATGTGCGCCAGCTGGAAGGAAAGGACCGCAGCCAGGTCGGCCTCGGTGGGCAGGACGTCGATCAAGCCCTTGCTGAGGATGATGGTGTTGCCCACCGCCAGCGATTCCAGCGGAGCGGTAAGCAGTACCCGGCAGTGAATGGCATCGGTGACCTGGATGTTGTTGCCGATCACGATGTTGTTGGCGACCTGCTCCAGGATCTTGTCGAAGTCACTGGGAGGCGCCAGCAATCCAGCCTGCACCAGGCGATCGAGGACGTTCTCCTCGGCCTGTGAGATCCATTCCCGTTGGGCGGCCAATGGGCTCAGGTCCTGGCTCTGCTCACTCTGATCCTGCACGTCGTCGATCTTGATCGACTCGTTGTCAGATTCGTGCGTGGGCAGCTTCAGGGCGTATCCCCAGATGTAGGTCTGGGCCTTGAACGAGACCGGGTGCTCAGAGCTCTTCTGCGTCTCTTCTACATAGACGCCGACGGGGAGCCAGAGACCAGGTTGCAGATTTTCGCGCCAGCTGTCGAAGTGGAAGTAGCTGGAGCTGTCGTCGTCCTGGTTGCCACCGGTATAGGTGCCGTTGAAGCGAACGATGTTGCCGCCCTGGTCTTCGATCCAGATACGGCCGGTAAAGCGGCCGCTGCCGGTTCCCGGCTTGGGATGCACGTCGAACACCAGCGTGCGCACCGCGCCCAGGAAGTCGCGGCGGACATAGCTGAAGTCATAGTGCTGCTGGTCGAAGGAGATCGGATCCAGGAACATCATCTCCATAAAGCCGGCGGAGATGTACTGCATCTTGAACGCCTTGGTCAGGCCCGGAGACGTACTTCATCGAGCCCTTGAACAGACCGTGGCTGGACCCTTCGCTGGAATAGGAAGTGTCGGTGATCGACTTGCCGAAGTCGACCCGGCCCAGAAGGTACTGGTCCGATTCCGGCACCGCGTACAGAACCTGGTCCGGCCTCATGTTTTGGATGTAGGTCTGCACCAGCGGAGAGTGCTTCTGGATCTGCTTGATGGTGACCTTTTCGGCCGCAATCGCTTTCTGCACCAGCGCGCTCTGTTCCGGCGATAGAGGTTGGGGGGGCTGATACTTGGTTTTGGCCTGTGCCACAGACGCGGTGAGCGTCAGCAGCAGACTGGTAATCCAAACTCGACGCAGGGTCATTTCCTGGCTCCTGTAACCTTTGAACGATTTGTAACTGTTGCTGAATGCATAGAACTGAAATCGGTAAAACTTGGGAAACGCTCTCGAACCGGGGGGCAGCCACTGGCTATGCCAGCTGGAAGGTCACGTGGATCAAAGTCGTGTGATCTACCGGATGCCCATCTTTTTCCGCGGGCTTGAACCGGATTTGCTCGGCAACACGCTTTGCCTGCTCATCCAGACCATGCCCCAGCCCGTTCACTACACGCAATACCTCGACTTGGCCAGTAGCCAGAAAACGCACCTGTAAAGTTACCTCACCCTGGATCCTCAATTGAGCAGCTTCCGGAGTGTATTCCGGATGCGGCTCCGAGATAACGACCGGAGGAACGAAAGCCGGTTCCGTTGTCTTGATGGCCACCTGGGTGGGCGCAGTCCCCATATTGAAGCCAGCCGTCGCCACTGTACCGGTGCCGCCGGGCTTGCCTGTGCCGCCAACGACGCCATTGGCGAAGCCGGCCGAAGCTACCTTGCCCATGTCGTGGCCGCCGGGAACACCATTGGCCACGCCTGCACCAAAAGAGGTACCAGAAACCGCACCCTTGCGCGCAGCGCCGGCGCCAGTAGCCGCACCGGGGGCAGCATTGAATGATCCCATCGCAACCAGTTGCGATTTGGTCGAATTAGGATTCGGCTTGGCTCCCATCGGATCGCCAAAACCACCGGCCTTGACGTCCGGCTTCACCTGGTTGTTGGCAACCTCCGTAGGCTTCGGGCTGGAAAACAGTCCGACCTTCGGCTGCGGCGGAGGCGCAACTGCCTTCGGCGGCGCAGGTGGCAGCTTGGGTTGATCCGGCGTATCAAGCTTCACTGGTTTGGGAATCTCCGGCGGCGGCTGGATCTTCGGCATCACAATCTTGGGCGGCTCCAGCTTGACCACTTGCGGCTGCGGAGGCGCGATCACCTTCACTTTCGGGATCACGACCTTCGGCGGCGGAGGCGGTGTGTTCTGCTGCACGAACACCATGTGCTCGATATACTTCTGCTTCTCCACCTTGTGCACCGCAGCGGTCAGCAGAACCAGCAACGCCATAATGGTGAGGTTGGTGACCATACTGACCCCAAAGGAGCCCCAACGGCCCTCTGGTTCTGGAAGGAGTCCGAAGTTATCGCGAATCGGATAGATCTTTCGGCATAATTAAAGTTCCCTAAATTCTCTCTAGTCGTAAGGTAATGTGCGAGCCACCAGGGTGTTGATGAAGCAGCGAAAAAACTCGTACATTCAAACAGACGCACGCTCGAGATCGATGCTTAACACTCCCGAGTTCCTGCCGAGGAACCTGCAGGTTGTATCGACTTCCGCCCCTGTCAACTCTCAGTACCAAAGTACTTGCGGATATGCACACGATAGACGAGTTTCTACAGGGATGCAGTAACCCAAAGGTGGAGCCGTTGGAAACAGAAGTGTATGGATAAGGCATGAAGAGTGCCATAGCGTTTCAACTGCCAGCTCTCGGTGCAGACCCAAAGCTTGCGAATACCCCAGTTGGGAGCGCCATGATGAAACCTGCTCAGCGTCGCCCATCAACCATCACCATTTGACTCGCAGCGACGATTTTTCGTTGCGCTGTCGTGACGGCCGTTTTGGCTCTGCACTAAGAGTACAAGAAGGGCTTGTGAACTCGTGAAGATTCTAGTGACAGGCGGAGCGGGCTATATCGGCGGAACTGTAACCCAGCTCCTGCTGGAGCGCGGACACTCGGTCGTGGTGTATGACAATCTGTGCCATGCCCGGCGTTCCATGGTGCCCCCAGGGGCCACCTTTGTCGAGGGCGATGTAGCTGACAGCAAAAGGCTTGAAGAGATATTCGCGAGCGATTCCTTTGCCGGCGTGATGCATTTTGCCGCCCTCATCGAAGCCGGCGAAAGCATGCGCAAACCGGAGCTTTACTTTCGTAACAACACGGCGGCGACCCTCGGCCTGTTGGAGGCCATGCTGAAGAAAAATTTAAAGAAATTGGTTTTTTCTTCGACCGCGGCGGTGTACGGGGAACCCGTGAGCACCCCCATCTTGGAAGATGCCGCCCTGATTCCAACCAATGCTTATGGCGAATCGAAGCTGCTGGTGGAGCAGATGCTGTCCTGGATCCACCGCGTGCATGGACTTCGTTATGCCAGCCTGCGCTATTTCAACGTCGCGGGCGCGATTCCCGGCCGGGGCGAGGCGCATGAGCCGGAGTCCCACCTGATCCCGCTCATTCTTGACGTCGCTCTTGGCCGGCGCCAGAGCATCAAGATTTTTGGCCAGGACTACCCAACCCCGGACGGCACCTGCATTCGCGACTACATTCACGTCGCGGATCTGGCCGAGGCGCATTTGCTGGCCTTTGAGGCCTCGATGTGCGAGACCGCATGATTTACAACCTGGGCAACGGGCGTGGGCTTTTCGGTGCGGGAAGTTGTGGAGTCGGCTCGCCGGGTAACCGGGCACCCGATTCCGGTCGAGGAGCTGCCTCGCCGGCCGGGAGATCCTGCGGTGTTGATCGCCAGCTCGGCAAAAATCGAGAAACGACCTCGGCTGGAAGCCGAAATACACCCAGCTGGACGACATTGTGCGCAGCGCCTGGGAATGGCACCAGCAGCGCTACCAAAGCGAACCAGTCTGACCATGCCGAGTACAATGCTCAGGTGGTAACCATGGCGGCGATTTTCGATACCATTTCGGGCTGTCCCATTTTGTAACCGTCATAGACTCGTACGGCGCATGGTGAGAGGAATAAGCCATGGAATCCAGCACCACTTCGCATCAGCCCAATTTGGATTCGATCCTGCGCGAGCGCAGAGTCTTTCCCCCTCCAGCCGAATTTGCCGCGCAGGCGCACGTGAAGAGCCTTGAGCAGTACGAGGCACTGTATCGCCGCTCCATTCAGGATCCGCAAAGCTTCTGGGCGGAGATCGCCGCGGAGCTGCACTGGTTTGCTCCCTGGACCCGCGTGCTTGATTGGCAGCCCCCGCTGGCCAGATGGTTCGTGGGCGGCAAAATCAACCTCTGCTACAACTGCGTCGATCGTCACGCCTTAAGCGGCAGGAAGGACAAAGTCGCCATTCTTATGGGAAGGCGAGCCGGGCGAGACCCGCAAGCTGACCTACGGCGACCTTCATCGCGAGGTCCAGAAATTCGCCAATGTGCTGAAAGGCCTGGGGATCCGCAAGGGCGACCGGGTCGCGATCTACATGGGCATGACTCCCGAGCTGGCCATTGCGCTGCTGGCCTGCGCCCGCATTGGCGCGGTCCATTCCGTCATCTTCGGGGGATTCGCGGCCAATGCCCTGGTGGACCGCATCAACGATGCCTCCTGCGTTGCCGTCATTACCCAGGATGGGTCCTACCGCCGGGGGCAGGAAGTGCGGCTTAAGCCGATTGTCGACGAAGCCCTGGTAACTGCCCCACGGTAAAAAATGTGGTCGTTTACCGCCGCACCGGCTCGCCGGTGAACATGAAGCCAGGCCGCGATCAGTGGTGGCAGGATCTGGCAGACAAGGCGCCGGCCGAGTGCCCGGCCGAGCCGCTCGACTGCGGAAGATCCGCTCTACATCCTCTACACTTCGGGGACCACCGGCAAGCCGAAGGGCCTGGTGCACACCACCGGCGGTTACTCGGTGCAAACCTACCTCACCAGCAAGCTGATCTTCGATCTCAAGCCGGACGACGTCTACTGGTGCACGGCCGATGTCGGCTGGGTCACGGGCCACTCCTATGTGGTCTATGGCATTCTGCAGAACGGGGTTACCACGGTGATGTATGAAGGCGCGCCGAATTTTCCCGAGGCGGATCGCCTATGGAAGATCGTCGATGACCACAAAGTCACCGTCTTCTACACCGCTCCGACCGCCATCCGCGCATGTATCAAGTGGGGCGATCAATATCCGTCAGCGGCATTCGCTGGCCAGTCTGCGCCTGCTGGGCACAGTGGGCGAACCCATCAATCCCGAGGCCTGGATGTGGTATCGCGAGATGATCGGCAAGGGAAGGTGCCCGATTGTCGACACCTGGTGGCAGACAGAAACCGGCGCCATTATGCTGGCGCCCCTGCCCGGCGCGGTTCCCACCAAGCCTGGTTCGGCAACGCGCCCGTTTTTCGGCATTGAGCCGGCCATCGTCAACCGCGACGGCGAAACCGTGCCCGCGGGCAGCGGCGGATTGCTGGTGATCCGACAAGCCCTGGCCTTCGATGGCGCGCACCATCTTCAACGATCCCGATCGTTACGCGCAGCAATACTGGTCGGAAATCCCGGGCAGTTACTTTACCGGCGACGGCGCGCGGGTGGACCAGGATGGCGACTACTGGTTAATGGGCCGGGTCGACGACGTGATCAACGTGAGCGGGCATCGGCTGGGAACCATGGAAGTGGAATCTGCGCTGGTGGCGCATCCCAAAGTGGCGGAGGCCGCCGTGGTTGGCCGTCCCGACGAGTTGAAAGGGCAGGCCATCGCGGCCTTCGTTTCGCTCGAAAGCAGCCATCATCCTTCGCCGCAGCTCAAGGAGGAGTTGCGCGAATGGGTAGCGAAGGAAATTGGCTCGCTGGCGCGCCCCGATGACATCCGCTTTACCCAGGCTCTGCCCAAGACGCGCAGCGGAAAGATCATGCGCCGCCTGCTGCGCGAGCTTGCCACCAGCGGGGAAATCAAGGGCGACACCACGACCCTGGAAGACTTCACCGTGATCGCGCAACTACGCGAATCGGAAGAGTAAAAGAAACTGCGGTTTACCTCCAGTACGCATCGGAAAGTGAAGTTCGAACTCCTTCCTACAGACAAAGGACGGGTGGGCCCCATATCTCGCTCGTTTTTCGCGAGATGTGGGATCCACCGCTCTTTCCCTCTGACTCTCGATTTACCAGATGCAATGAACGGTCAACCTCTGTGGCATCCCACATCTCGCGAAAAACGAGCGAGATATGGGGCACCCGTCAGTTGTCTGTAGGACAGTTGTGGTTAGGAAAGTTTCTCGTCCTGGCTGTCTTCCGCCTGTTCTATCTCTCCTTGGCCAGCTTCGGGCTCATCCTCGGGCTTGGGAACATATTGCGGCACCGTGAAGTAGAAGGTGCTGCCGCTGCCAGGATTGCTCTTGGCCCAGATGCGGCCGCCATGCTGATTGATGATGCCGCGGCATAGTGCGAGACCCAGGCCGGTCCCGCCTTGCAAGCGCGAATCCGAAGCATCCGCCTGCTGAAAGCGCTCGAAAATCAGATCCAGCTTTTCCTCGGGAATGCCCGGCGCCCTGATCCTGCACCTCGAAAGTGACTTCCGGCTCGCTGCTTGCCCGTGCGCGCCAGACGGATCTCTCCGCCCTTCTCGGAAAACTTGATCGCATTGCGGACCAGATTACCCAGCACCTGCAGGATGCGATCGCCGTCCACCCACACGTCGACCGGCTGCGCGTCGATGCGGAAGGTAAGCCCCGCGCGGTAAGCAGCTGATTTCTCCGCATCCATCGCACGGCGCAACAGCTCAATCGCGTTCCATTCGCTCTTGTGCAGAGGGAGGGTGCCGCTGCCGATGCGTTCGAAGTCGACAATGTCATTCACCAGGCGAACCAGCCGGTCGCAGTTGCTCAGAGCAATATCGAGCATTTGCGGAATCTTCTCCGGCCGCTTTTCCAGCGCTCCGCTGGCGACCAGGCCCAGGGCGGCCCGCAAAGAGGTAAGCGGCGTGCGCAGCTCGTGGCTGACAGTGGCGATAAATTCATCCTTCATCCGATCCAGCCGCCGCCGTTCCGTAACGTCCGTGAAGGCAACGACGATGCCGTCCACGCGGCCGCTTTCCACCAGCGGGCAGGCGACATATTCCACCGGCAACGCCTGCCCATCCTTGCGCCAGAAAACATCGTCATCCACGTGCAGCGGAGTGTCCCTCTTTAGCGCTGCCGGAGATCGAGCACTCCTCCGCGGCGTAAGGCGAGCCGTCGGCATGCGAATGATGGACCAGGGCGTGCATGTTTTGTCCCAGCAGACTCCTGCGCAGAATAGCCCAGCATCTCCGCTCCGCTGCGATTGATGAAGGTGACGCGGCCCTCCATATCCATGCCCAAGATGCCGTCACCGACTGAGTCCAGAATCGATTGATGCTGGCGCGTCAGCGCATTGAGTTCCTCTTCGGCCTGCGTCTGCTCGGTAATGTCGATGCCGTGGCTGAGCACGAATGGATCCACGCCCGGCAGGTGCAGCAGCTTGTTGCGATAGGCGACGATGCACAGCTGGCCCGGTTTTTCCCCGCAGATAAAAGCGTCCCTGGTGATCCTGATCCGGGTCTTGCTTCAGCGCCGCAAAATAAGCGTCGTAATCGGCCAAATGATCGTGATCGATGTAGTTGCGCAACGGAGTGCCGATCAGCTCCTCCGGCTCGTAGCCCAAGGTGGCGGCAGCATGGGAATTGATGGAGAGCAGAATACCTTCCAGATCGTGGGTGCAAATGAAGCCGAGGCTGCTTTCCACCAGCTGCCGGTAGCGCAATTCGCTGGTGCGCAGAGCAGTTTCCGCTTCGCGCTGCTCGGTTACGTCCACGCCGGTCATGATCACGAAGCCCACTTCGTCCTGGGCATTGACCAGCGAGGTTGCGGTCCAGGCAATTCTCCGCATCCGTCCTGCTTTGGTACGCCAGTCGATCTCATAGGATTGGTTCGCGTTGCCGGCGCGCACCTGCTCGAAGATGCGCATGGCCGTCTCGCGTTCCCCTGGGGGAAGAGCTCTTCAGGAAATGAGCGCCCCGCCAGGTCGGCAAAGGTGTAGCCGGAGATGGTCTCGCAGGCGCGATTGAAGCGCACGATACGGCCCGCTGTATCGAATACCAGCACCAGTGCGCTGATGGTATTGAGCACCGCGGCGACAAAATTTCGTTCCACCGTGAGCGCTTGTTCGGAGCGTTGACGCGAGCGGACAACATTCTCCTGCGTATGACCCGTGGCGTAGAGCTCGAGGCGGGTGACGACTTGACGAGCGAGAACCTGCAGACTCTCCAGGTGGTTGCGGCCGAATGCGTCAGGCTCGGTGGAGCAAACGGCGAGCGTGCCCAGAATGGTGCCTGAGGCAGAGATCAGAGGAGCACCTGCGTAGGAGCGGCACTGGATGCCATGGTCGAGCACGATGCCCGACGCCGCAAAGCGGTCATCCGATGCGGCATCGCTGATGATCAGCGGCTTGGCCTCCAGCAGCAGAAACTGACAAGGCGACCCGTTGCGGCGTATCTGGCGGCCGCTGAAACCGATACTGGATTTGAACCAGACGCGCGACCAATCAAGAAAGCCAATGAACGCGTACGGTGCGTTGCAGATCGGCAGCCGCCATGCGCGCGATCTCATCGAAGGCGGGGTCGGGCAGCGTATCGAGAATGTCGTATTGCAGCAGAGACTTCAGCCGCTCCGTCTCGTCGTGCTGCACTGTCGTTGAACTTGAAAGCATCGGAATTCTCTGCATCCTCTGATCACCACATCACGATCGATGATCAACCCACAACGATCAAATCAACCAAGTACCGGGGGCAGATGGAATGCGAACGGAAAATAGTCCGTGGCATCCAACGGGGGGTATGCAATCGCCTTGGGGGGTGAGCGACAAGAACTGGGTACATCGTAACCTGAGATTGGTCTTCGTGTATGCGGGAAGCCGGCAACAATCTCCCGAAGTTGCAGACAGCTGGTTACCGATGTTCGGTCGCGTCCCTCGACCTGGCTTTCTCTAACCGGAAAGTAACGGCCGCCGGTAACAGTCGCGTCACCAGCAGCACTAAACCTGAGGCGTTCCATCCTTGCTGTACACTGCGCCCGTGGATATTTCGGGCCTGAAAAAAATGTTGGGTGCCCGTTCACCCATCTGTTGGCTTGCGGAAAAACTCTCTACGAAGGGCACGGCTTCACAGCTTGCGGAAAAACTCTTTTTCTGAAGGGCACGACCTTCAGGCCGTAGCGTTTAGCCGAGCCACCTTGAGCTGCGGCAGGTGAGAGCTTTAGCCTCTGGGGGCGTGGTTTTTCGGACCGACGCGGAGAGAGCATGGTGATGGCGCGCAAACATGCAGCGGCAGCAGCAGGACTAGCTCTCTACTGCGCTGGCTTATTGGCCACTCTGAGCCACTCTACGGGCCACGTCTCCGTGCCCTTGCGGTTGGCCGGGCTGGTGCTGCTGGCGTGGAGCGCCTGGCGGCAGCGTTCGTTGACCGTCTGGATCTTCTGGGCCATGATCGCGGGCGGCGAATTGGGAGCCGACGCTCCGGCCTTCGCCGTCAGCCTGCGTGTATTCAGCGACATCTTCCTGCGGCTGATCAAGACGATCGTGGCCCCGTTGATTTTAGGGACCCTGATCACCGGCATCGCCGCTCATGGACAGATGCGCAGCCTGGGAAGGATGGGGTTGAAGGCCCTGGTCTATTTCGAGGCGCTTACCACCATCGCCATGCTGGTTGGCTTGGCAGCTATCAACATCACTCACGCGGGGGTGGGGTTAGATGTCCCGCAACAGCATGCGGCGGCGAATCTCCCGCTGCCCGCCCAGGCGGCTCCTATGCGCTGGGATGAGGTGCTGCTGCACACTTTTCCTGAAAACATCGCGAAGTCTGTGGCCGACAACCAGATTTTGCAGGTAGCGGTCTTTGCCATCTTGTTTGGCGTGGCCATGGGCCGGCTGAGCGCCGAGAATCGCGCGCCCTTGTTGCGGGTGATCGAATCGTTGACCGAAACCATGTTTGCTTTCACCAATGTAGTGATGTATTACGCTCCCGTCGGAGTAGGGGCCGCGATGGCCTACACGGTGGGGCAAATGGGACCGGGGGTGCTGCTTCATCTCGGCCGCCTGCTACTTACGTTGTATGCCGCGCTGCTCGCCTTTGGGCTGCTCGGCTTGTTGCCCGTCGCGTTGATTGCGGGCGTGCCCGTCCGCAGATTTTTGCGAGCGGTTGCTGAACCGGCGACCATTGCCTTCGCCACCAGCACTTCAGAAGCGGCGCTGCCTCGGGCCATGGAAGCGATGGAAGCACTGGGCGTGCCGCGCAGGATTGTCGCCTTTGTGATCCCCGCGGGCTATAGCTTCAATCTGGATGGTTCCACGCTCTACCTGGCGCTGGCGTCGGTCTTTGTTGCCCAGGCAGCCGGTGTGCATATGGGTTGGAAGCAGCAGATCTTCATGGTGGGCACGCTCATGCTCACCAGCAAAGGAGTGGCCGGCGTACCCCGCGCTACGCTGATTGTGCTGCTGGCCACGGTAGCCATGTTCCGCCTGCCCGAAGAGCCCATCTTTGTCATCCTGGGTATCGACGCCCTCATGGATATGGCGCGTACCACCGTCAACGTGGTGGGCAATTGCCTGGCGTCGGTGGTCGTTGCGCGCTGGGAAGGCGAATTCGGCTCCGAGGCGCCGGCGATAGAGACCATGGACGCCCTGCCGGTGGCAGACGCCTGAACACCGGGAAGTGCACAGGAACCAAACACCCGGCCCAAAGATAATGCCGGGGGCTTGGGCAAGCTTGGTATACTACGAGATCAGAGCAGCTTCAAAGCGCACAGTAGGCCCCAGCCGGGGTCTTTTTTGATGGGGCGATGAAGCGCATGGCGGTAAAGGCATACACGAGAAACCATGGGGAAACTACTCGATACGATTCACTCGCCCGCGGATATCAAGAGCTTTACCGTGCCGGAACTGGAGGCGCTGGCTCAGGAAATACGCGAGCAGTTGATCCTCGTACTATCGAAGACGGGCGGCCATCTTGGGCCGAACCTCGGGCGTCGTCGAACTGACGCTGGCTATGCATTACGTCTTCAACACTCCTACGGACAAGTTTGTCTTTGACGTAAGCCACCAGGCCTACATTCACAAACTGCTTACCGGCCGCCGCGACCGTTTCCGCACCATGCGCCAGCCGGGCGGACTGAACGGCTTCGCGCTGCGCACGGAAAGCGATCATGATTGCTACGGCGCGGGCCATGCCGGCACTGCGCTCTCCGCCGCCCTGGGCATGGCGGTAGCGCGCGATCTGGCCGGGACCAAAGAAAACGTGATTGCCTTCGCCGGGGATGCGGCGTTCACCAATGGCATAAGTTTTGAGGCGCTCAACAATATCGCCCAGCAAACCAAGCGCCTGATCGTGGTGTTGAACGACAACGAGTGGTCGATCGACCGCAATGTGGGCGCGATCGCCAACTACCTGCACAAGATTGTCACCAACGAGCGCTACACCAATCTGCACGATTCCGCGGCCCGCCTGCTGGAAAAGCTGGGCGGCAAGACCGCCCGGCAGATGGTGCGCAAGGCGGAAGAAGCCGCCAAGGGCATGCTGTGGCCTTCCATGCTTTTTGAGGAGTTTGGCCTCACGTATTATGGTCCGCTCGATGGCCACAACATCGGTCTGCTGATCGAAACATTTCAGTTCCTCAAGACGCAGGAGCGTCCTGTCCTGCTACACGCCATCACGCAAAAGGGCCGCGGCTTTCAGCCGGCGCTCGACAAACAGAAGAAATTTCACGGCCTGGGACCCTACGATCCGGATACTGGCGAGACGACGCCCGCGGGGCAACGCACCTATTCCGAAGTTTTTGCCGACACCCTGGTCAAACTGGCCGACGAAGACCCCAAAGTGGTGGCCATCACCGCCGCCATGCCCAACGGAACAGCGCTCGACCTCTTCCGCCCCCATCACCCGCGCCGGTATTTCGATGTGGGCATTGCCGAGGAGCACGGTGTGATCTTTGCCGCCGGCCTGGCCACCATGGGCTTCCGTCCGTTCTGTGCCATCTACTCCACTTTCCTGCAGCGTGCCTTCGATCCCATCGTGCACGACGTTTGCCTGCAGAACCTGCCGGTGGTCTTCTGTATGGATCGCGGTGGGCTTTCCGGCGATGATGGACCGACGCATCACGGTCTTTTTGACATCAGCTATCTGCGCGGTATTCCCAACATCATCCACATGGTTCCCAAAGATGAGGATGAGCTGGCGGACATGATGTACACCGCGTTATTGCAGCCCGGGCCGACTGCGGTGCGTTATCCCCGTGGCACGGGACCGGGCGCCACGGTCAAGGCTCATCCGGTGGCCCTGCCGATTGGCAAGGCGGAAATCATCAGCGATGGCGATGAGGTGGCAATTTTTGGCTTGGGAGCACTGCTGCCGCTGGCGCAGCAACTCGCTGCGGAGCTCCGGCAGCAGGGCGTTTCCGCTGCCGTGATCAATCCCCGCTTCGTCAAGCCGCTGGACCGCGACTTGATCGCTGAGTACGCACGCCGCGTGGGTGTGATCGTCACCCTGGAGGATCACGTTCTGATGGGCGGATTTGGCAGCGCCGTTCTCGAAGCGTTGAGCGAAATGCAAATCGAAGTGCCGGTGGTCCGCATCGGCTGGCCCGACCGTTTTATCGAGCACGGCAAAGTCGACCAATTGCGCGCCAAGTACGGCATCAGTGTCGAAGCCGCGATGGAAAAGCTGGCGCCCTATCTTCAGCAACGGACCCCCAAGCGGCTCGTCGCCCGCTAAGTACGAACGACGGGCCCTCTGTCTCTGTCACAAAGGACGGGTGCCCCACATCTCGCTCGTTTTTCGCGAGATGTGGGGCGCCAGGCATTAATTGCAGAAGGAGAAAAGAGCAGGGATCTGCTGTTTTCCTCAGCTTCGCGACAAAAGCACCGGCAGCATTCTCTGCCGATAGGCAAACAACCCCCGTATCTGCCTCTTCATCACAAATGTGTTTGCCAGTTCACCGAGCAGGCCCAGGGGCAATTCATACTCCACTGCATCGGTAACCACGGTGCCTGCAATTCCTTCGCGATTCTCTTCCCGGGTGCAGTGGCAATGACGAAAGTATTTGAAAGGACCTCGGCGTTGCTCGTCGCAAAAGAAATCGTTCCAGCGGAATTCCGCAATATATGCTTCCCACTTCAGGCGTAAAGGGAAAAAGGGAATCGGCCGAAAACTGATCGTGATTCGTGAGCCCTTCCCGGCCGCAATGCTGGTTGGGGCGGAAAGGACAGGCGGCGGGACATACTCAGCCTCTTCCACCCGGGCGTGTTGCCAATGGGGCATCAATGGGGGGAGATTGGCCGGGTCGGCAAAGAAGGCGAACACCCGCTCCCTGGGATAGGGAAGCCACTGTTCGGTCTGGAAGTTGTGCCGCATAGGCCTAAGCATAAGAGAAAAGCAGGCGCCGGTTGGCGCCTGCTATCGAGAACCAGGGAACAGAAGCAACAGACCGGACCTTAGTTGGGCATCAGCACGGTATCAATTACGTGGATCACGCCATTGGATTGAAATACGTTGGCGATCGTAACCGTCGCTGTTCCACCCTTCTCGTCGGTAAGAACGAGCTTGCCGCCCTGCATCATCGCGGTCAAGGTGCCCCCCTCAACAGTGGTCAACGTTGCCTTGCCGCCGCCCGCCTTGATTTGCTTGGCGATATCCTTCGCGGTGAGCTTACCGGCCACTACGTGGTAGGTGAGGATCTTCTTCAGTTGAGCCAGATTTTCCGGCTTTAGCAGGGTATCCACTGTCCCGGCAGGAAGCTTGTCGAAAGCCTCGTTGGTGGGTGCGAACACCGTAAATGGTCCGGGGCTCTCCAGAGTGTCGACCAGGCCCGCGGCCTTTACCGCGGCCACCAGTGTGGTGTGATCTTTGGAGTTGACGGCGTTCTCAACAATATTCTTGGTGGGATACATCGCTGCACCACCGACCATGGGATCCTTTTGTGCGGACGCGTGGAGCGCGGAAAATCCAAACATCAGGGCTACGGCAACTGCGAGCACACTTCTCTTGTTCATCGGTATTTCCTTTCACTTGATATTGCGTTTTGATTTCACTGGTAGTACGGCCCCGGGTGGCCAACGGATTTCCTGACGGGTGGCACTGCGCAGCACAGCGTCGCTGTATAGGAGGCCGCGACAGAATTTTCAGTTCTGGTTTACACAGAGCACGGCTCCCTACGCGGCAGGGTGTATCATCGGCTTGAATGCAGGGTTGATTAATACGGCGCTTTGACAACGCATTCCCATCCAAACCGCAATCGCTGGCTCATCGCAATTGGCGTTTTGAAGCTTCTGAAGGCGGTGCTCTTCGTCTCCATGGGTTTCGGCGTCATCAATTTATTGCACAAAGATGTCGCCGACGTCCTGTTGCGGGCCACGACAGCCCTCCGCTTCGACCCCGAGAACCGCTTCGTCAATGTGCTGCTGGAGAAGTCGGCCTTGCTCAACCCTCACCGGCTCAAGGAGATCAGCTTAGCCATTTTCCTCTACGCGGCGCTGGACATCATCGAAGGCACCGGGTTAGTGCTGGAAAAGGTGTGGGCGGAGTACTTCACCCTGATCCTGACCGGATCGTTCCTGCCCTGGGAGATTTACGAAATCATCCGCCATGTCACGGTGCTCAAGATAGTGCTGACCATCCTCAACCTGCTCGTCTTTGTCTATTTGGCTATTGTGGTCAACGATAAGGTGCGCGCCCGCCAGCAGACTCTCGAGACGACCACTGATTAACAAGGACTTCCCCGGCCCCGGATTTCCTGCTGCGCGAAACTGGAAACAGCCACGCGTGCGGTTTTCCTCAAAGAAAACCGCAATACGATTCGCCAACGCACCAACTCAAACAGGAAATCCGGGCAAGGACTACAACTTAAGTACTGTACGGCCTGCCTGACTTCTGCCTTCTTGACAAGTACATCCAGTACAACCTGAATCAACGAAGGCAACACAACCTGTTGTAGTTAACCTAAATTGTTCCCAAACAGGTTGTATTTTTTGCAACCAGCCCGAGAAAGCCCCTCTTTCTGAAGGATTTGCTGGAATTTCCCCTTTGACAGCCCCCTCAGCTGATCTAAGATGTGGACAAAAGTGGTCCAAAGTGGAAGCAAAGAAACGATTCTGACCAGAAAAACTGATTTCGTCACTCGCTCGAGGCAAAAGCGATGAGAACAGGAAATCCGGCCTCCAGGGAAGTGTCAAACCCGAGCACCCGGGGGCGAAGGCAAGTGAACGGCAGGACAGAGAAGGCAACTGGATGTTTCGTGGCAATCACCCAACGCGCGTGGACGAAAAAGGCCGGCTCAAGCTGCCGGCGGAGTTCAAGCGCCTGGTCGACGAGCGTTATGGAACGCAGTTCTACATCACTAGTAAGGATGGACGGCGGGCCGAGATTTACCCCTTGTCGGAGTGGCAAAAAATTGAGGAGAAGGTGGCGCAGATACCCAGCATGAATCCGGCCAGAAAGAAGTTCCTGGACCGGGTCAACTACTTCGGGCAGATGGCGGAAATGGATGCGCAAGGCCGGGTCCTGCTTCCCCAGATCTTGCGGGAAACGGCAAAGCTGGCAGGAGATGCAGTGGTTTTTGGGCAACAGACGTATCTCGAAGTGGCCAACCACGACGAGTTCAAGCAGTCCATGGAAACCGATCCGTTGACCGCAGAAGACCAGCAGACATTAGCAAGTTTTGGACTTTAACGGAGCGATTTCACGAATCGTGAAATCGCGTGAGACCCCCCAGGGGGAGCACATGGTACCGAGTAGCGAGCGGCATGTGCCGGTTCTTTTACAAGATGCGATCCGATATCTGAATGTGCGGGCCGGCGGGACTTATGTGGATGCCACTCTGGGGTTAGGAGGGCACGCCACAGCCGTCGCCCGGGAACTGGGCGGGGCAGGCCAATTCATCGGCTTCGACCGCGACCCCGATGCGCTGGAGTTGGCGCGGGGACGGTTCCAGGCGCTGAGCGAAGAGCTGGGCGAGCGGATGCCGCAATGGGAGCTCCACGGGGAACCATTCTCCGCTATGAGCCGCTTCATTGCGGAAGGCAGCCTGGATGGGTTGCTGGCTGACTTTGGGGTCAGCTCGATGCAGTTGGACTCAGCGCACAGAGGGTTTAGTTTTCAGGCGGACGGGCCACTCGACATGCGGATGGATCCGCGGAGGGGCGCGACTGCCGAACAAGTGGTAAACCAGGCCGACGAAAAAGTTCTCGCCGACCTGATTTACGAATTCGGAGAGGAAAGGAGATCGCGGAGATTTGCCAGAGCCATTGTCAGGGCGCGGCCGATCAAGACCACGGCACAACTGGCCAAAGTCTTATCGACCGCAGCCCCGGCGATGAAATCTGAGCGAGGCCGCCATCAAATCCATCCGGCGACCAGAATTTTTCAGGCGCTCCGAATTTATGTCAATGCTGAGCTGGACGAGATACAGGCGCTGTTGCAAGCAGCGCCGAGGCTGCTGAAGCCTGGGGGAAGGCTGGTGGTGATCAGCTTCCACTCACTCGAAGACCGGCTGGCAAAAGATGCCCTGCGCGAGGGTGCGCGGCAAGGGATTTTTGAAGTGCTTACGCGCAAGCCGGCGACGGCGAGCGAAGAGGAGACGGATCGCAATCCACGAGCACGCAGCGCCAAGCTGCGGGCCGCGGAGAGAACCGGGAAGCGAATGGAACAGAGTACGTAAGGGTAAGCAGCAAAGGTTATCAAGAACGACAGGGACTAAGGCGGACGGAAAAATGGCGACACAGGCAATCGCAGCATACGACCTCAACTACGGATCGAGAAGGAACAGCCAGCAGGTGGCGGAGCGGAACCTTTATTTGTTCGCTGCGCAGCAGCGCGCCCGGCGAGGGCCCACCCCAGAGGTCTTTTGCTGTAAGCGGCTGGACAATTCTCGCCTGGTAAAGGCGGCCGATCCGGTGCGTGTGCGCGAGATGCGTATCTTCACAGCGGCCATGACCGTGCTTTTCGTCTGCATCATGTTTTATGGGTGGCAGCACTTCAGCGCCATTGAGTATGGATATCGGGTAGAGGCTGAGAAGCAGCAGCGTAACTCACTCGAGGAACAAAACCGCGACCTCCGTCTTACGGAAGCGCAACTCTGCGATCCGCACCGCATCGATCGTATGGCCCGCAAGCTGGGTCTGGACGCACCGCGGCCTGGCCAGGTAGTTCGCGGAGACAGCACGTTTGACACCAACGCGCCTGTCATTGCAGAAGCATCACCGCTGCCCCATTTGCGCTAGTTCCGGAATTCAACGAATGGAGCCCGAAGGATTTCAAGGCACTTCCGAACTCCGTCCCGGCAACAAATTGACGGGTGCCCCACATCTCGCTCGTATTTCGCGCGATGTGGGATACCGCGAACCTTAACCCTTGACCATCAAGGGCGCAACGAGCTCGAACGAGTGGGCAATGGCAGGTCCGGGTGAAGCAGTTCTTGTTTTTTCGCCAACCAACGCGCACTAAAACTCCTGTACAGCGGGCAGGGGCTTCGCCTGCTGGTCCTGTACAAACGGGAACCGTCCATCGCCGGCTTGGCTTACTGCACATATCTCTCTTCTTTATCTGCTGGGTCTGCTTGATCTGTGGCCGCCTGGTATGGCTGCAGGTAATCCATTACAAGGATTTTGTAGACCGCGCTGCCCGGCAGCAGCAGCGCACCTTTGAGGTCGCGCCCCGCCGCGGAATTCTCTACGACCGTAATCTGCATGAGCTGGCCATGACCGTGCTTGCCGATTCGGTCTACGCCGTACCCTCGGAGATCGCCGAGCGGGGCGACAAGGATGGGGACGCCAAGCGTCAGGCGGTTGCCAACGCCCTGGCCAAAGTGGTGCATACCGACCCCACGGACCGCTTCACTTCCGCGCGTCAGATTGCGGCTCGCCTGAACGCCTCGAGAAATTTCGCCTGGATCGCACGCAAGCTGGAGCCCGCGGAGATCGCGCGGGTGAAGGCGCTCAATCTCAAAGGCGTTTACTTCCAGAAAGAATTCAAGCGCTTTTACCCCAACAGCCAGCTCGCTGCCCAGGTGCTGGGATACGTGGGCACGGATGACAACGGCTTGGGGGGAATGGAGCGCAAGTTCGATCGCGACTTGCACGGTGTTCCCGGTCGCAAGCTCACCGCGCTCGATGCCCGCCGCCACGTGCTCGATAGCCAGGAGCATGAACCCGACCCGGGACAAAACCTGGTGCTTACCATCGATGAAAACATTCAATTCATGGCTGAGCGCGCGCTGGACTCCGCGCTCGAACGTACCCATGCCCTGAATGGCACGGTCGTGGTTCAGGACCCGTATACCGGGCAGATTCTTGCGTTGGCTATCCGCCCCACATTCAACCCCAACGACTTTCGCCATGCCACCACCAGCTTGCTCAAGAATCACGCGGTGACCGATGTCTATGAGCCAGGCTCTACCTTCAAGCTGGTGACCTACTCGGCAGCGTTGGAACAAAAGGTGACCACCCCGGATCAGATGATCGATTGCCAGGGTGGCAAGATGGAGCTGGCGGGAAGGATCATCCACGACAGCCATCCCAACGGTGTGCTCTCCATCTCCCAGGCCTTGGCGGAGTCGAGCGATGTAGCGGCGGTCAAGTTGGCCATGCGCATGGGCCCGGAAAAGTTCACTCAATACATTCACGACTACGGTTTTGGGTCACGCAGCAACATTGAATTACCGGCCGAGACGCGAGGCTTGCTGGCGCCCATCCGGCGCTGGTCAGGATCGAGCATCGGCTCGATCGCCATCGGGCAGGAGATTGCGGTGACGCCCATCCAATTGGTCACCATGGTATCGACCATTGCCAACGGCGGCGTCTACCTGCCTCCGCACATCCTGATGGAAGAAACGAGCGAGGTCACGGGTAAGCTGCAGCCGGCCGCGTTTCATCCCCAGAGAGAGCTCCCCGATTCGTTGCCGGCGGGTGCACACCGCGTAATCTCCACCATGACCGCCGCGCAGATGCGCAAGATGATGGAGGGCGTGGTGCTGTTCGGTACAGCCAAGAACGATGCGGGGCTGAATGGCTACACTTCGGGAGGCAAGACGGGTACAGCACAAAAGATCGATGTGCTGACCCATCGCTATTCCAAGACGAAATACATTGCCTCCTTCGTCGGCATAGCGCCCGTGAACAGCCCGGCAATCAGCGTTGCGGTCGTCATTGATTCCCCGGAAGGCAACCACTATGGGAATGTCAATGCGGCGCCGGTCTTTCGCGAGGTGGCACAGGAAGTACTCGAATACCTGGGTGTGCCCCACGACACCAATCTGGTTGCGCCGAAAGATCTGGCCAAGACGCAGGCGGCCCCAGAAATCGACGAGGCACCATCGGACCACACTGGGGATCTCGACGCGCTGTTTGCCGAAGTCAACAATCTACCCGCGGATGATCCTCTTCGCAGCAAGGGAAGTGGCCAGCAGCCGGTGCCTTCCGCAGCCAACGAGCTGACATCGGGTACCGAGCAGGCGCAAGCGGTGCCCCCAATCGACGCGGTGGGGAAGACGCCCGGGAGAGCCATCCCGGAGAATGCTGACGCCATGGCCGGGGTTTCGCCTCTTGCGCCGCCTCCGCCCAAGCTCCCTGTGCATGCAGCCGAGGCGAAGAAAGAGACACCCTCGTTGGCGGCTACCGTCGCCGCGCACGAACCGCATGTTTCCAGCCATGGTGTCGTAGTCGATGCCGCGAACCGGATTGGAGTCCCCTCGTTTCTGGGTGAGCCTCTGCGTGTAGCCGTCGAGTCGGCCAGCACGGCCGGCTTGGCGTTACAGATTGTAGGCAGCGGGATCGCCAGGGAGCAGGTTCCCGCGCCCGGGAGCATGGTGCCCCCCGGCACCGAGATCGTTGTCCGCTTCACTCGCTAGGCATTTCTCATACACTGTTTCGAGTACGCCAACAGGTTTGAAGGGTACGGCCTTTAGGCCGTACATAAATGCTCTTGAAATGAATGCGGCTTTAGCCGCTGAGGGAACGCATGCGGCCAGCCAGAGAACCCTCAGTGGCTGAAGCCGTTCAAATTGGGTATCTCGTATGGCGGGGCTGAAGCCCCGCCCCTTCAAAACAACAGGAAAGGGATAATTGGACCTCAATAGCGTCTTGCGTGGTGTCGATCTCATCAGACGCGCGGGCCCCAGCCCCGCGGTGATGGGCGTCGAATATGATTCGCGTCGGGTGGTCGACGGCTCGCTCTTTGTCGCCTTTCGCGGCGGCACCACGGATGGCAATCGCTATATCCCGCAAGCGGTCGCACAAGGTGCGCGCGCCATTGTCACTGACTCCGCTACCGGCTTCGCCGCGGCAACCGCGTATCCGTCGATAGCTGTAATCGAGGTGGCGCATGGACGGCGCGCCCTGGCTGCCATTGCGGCAAATTTCTTCGCCCACCCCGAAGAGCAGGTCAAACTCAGCGGCGTAACCGGAACCAACGGCAAGACGACAACGGCATTTCTGCTGGAGGCAATGCTGCGCCATCAAGGCCGCAAAACTGTTCTTGCCGGCACCATCGAATACCACGCCGCGGGCAGAGTCTTTCCCGCGCCCCATACCACGCCTGAATCGCGAGACCTGCTGGAGCTGTTTCGTGAAGGCGTGAACGGCGGCGCGACCGAGGCGGTGATGGAGGTATCCTCGCACGCTCTTGACCAGGAGCGGATCTCCGGTCTGCATTTCGATGTGGCCATCTTCACTAACCTCACCCGCGACCATCTCGACTATCACGGCAGCATGGCCAATTACTTTGCCGCCAAGCGCAAGCTCTTCGACGGTTCCGCTGGACCACCGCCGCGCGCGGCCATCCTCAACCATGACGATGAATACGGCGCCAGCCTGAAAGAAACCGCGCGCGCGGCGGGGTCCGAGCTGGCTTACACCTACGGAATGGACCATGGCGACTTCTGGGCCGACGGGCTGGAGATGGAGCCTGCGGGCATGCGCTTCACCATGATCGCACCGCACGGAGTAGTCCCCATCACAACCCGCCTCACCGGAGGCGTCAATGTGTATAACCTGCTGGCCGCGAGCGCAGCCGCGGTTGCTCGCGGCCTGACGCTGGACGAGGTGGCCCAAGGCGCAGCTTCCCTCGACTATGTGCCGGGTCGATTCCAGTCTGTCGATTGTGGGCAGAAATTTGCCGTGGTGGTCGACTACGCCCACACCGACGACGCCCTGCGCAATATCATCGCCGTAGCGCGTGCGTTTGTAAGCCGCGGAGGCGGGCGGGTGATCACCATGTTCGGCTGCGGTGGCGATCGTGATCGAACCAAGCGCCCGCTCATGGGGCAAGCGGCTGGAGAGGGCAGCGAGGTGGTTGTACTTACCTCGGATAACCCGCGGGGAGAAGACCCTTTGGCCATCATTGAGCAAGTGCTGCCGGGGCTCAAGAACACTCCAGCCAAGGTCCTGGTCGAGCCCGATCGCCAGCGCGCCATCGGCTTGGCCATCTCCGAAGCGCGGCCGGGCGACCTGGTGCTACTGGCCGGCAAAGGACACGAAAAGACTCAGACGATTGGCGACCGGGTGATACCGTTCGATGATGTGGCCATTGCACGGCAGATATTGCTGGCCGGGGAAATAAGCAAATGAAGCTGCAACTGCAGGACATCGCTCATTGGATGGGGGCCGATCTCAGGCTGAGGGCCGGCGATCCGGCCGAGAAGCCGGCGACGGGATATTCCATCGACACGCGCACGCTCGCGCCAGGGGATCTTTTTTTCGCCATCCGCGGTGAGCGTTACGATGCGCATGACTTTGTCGCCGCTGCGCTCGAGCGAGGAGCGCGCGCCGCGGTCGTCTCTCGAAGCAAGGTGGTTGATCTTCTTGACCTGGCGCATACCCACACGCTGCTGATCGTTGACGATCCGCTTGTCGCCCTGCAAACTCTGGCCACGGCAGTGCGCAGGCATTGGAACAAGCGCGTCATCGGAGTCACCGGCAGCGCCGGCAAAACAACCACCAAGGAAGCAGTCGCCGAAGTTCTCGGGGCCCGTTTCCACGTCTTGCGATCGCAGGGAAACCTCAACAATGAATTCGGTATGCCCTTGCAACTGCTCAAACTCGAGCCGGAGCATGAAATTGCCGTGGTTGAGATGGGGATGTCGCACGCCGGCGAAATTGCGGCGCTGGCCCGCATCGCTCACCCCGATTGGGGAGTGATTACCAACGTCGGCAGTGCCCACGCGCAGAATTTTCCCGATGGTGCGGCCGGCATCGCGCGCGCCAAATATGAGCTGGTGCAAAGCCTCCCTGCTCATGGGATCGCATTTCTGAATTGCGACGACCCCTACGTGGGCCAATTCGGGCGTGATTTTCACGGCCGGTCTATCTACTTCGGCATCGGTCCGTGTGCCGATCCGCGCGCCGCAAATATCGAGGAGCTTGGCGCTGAGGGAGTGCGGTTTCAGGTGACGGCCGGAGAAGAACAGGCAACCGTGACGTTGGCGCTGCTTGGCCGCCACAACATCTGGAATGTGATGGCGGCGATCGCGACCGGTTTCGAAGCGGGCATTCCCTTGGTAGAGTGTGCTGCCGCTGCCGGCCGCTTGCGTCCCCCTGACAAGCGAGGTGAGGTGTTGCACATCGGCGGGGCCACGGTCATCAACGATTGTTACAACTCCAATCCGGAAGCGCTCAAGTCCATGATCGCAACCCTCGCTTCCATGCCGGCCAAGCGGCGCATCCTGGTGGCTGGCGAGATGCTGGAACTGGGCCGCGAAGCAGTTTCGTTACATCAGCAGTGCGGCGCTGCCGCCGGCGAAAGCGGCATCGATCTGGTCGTCGGAGTGCGGGGCGACGCCCAGCATCTGGTCCAAGCCGCGCGCGAGGCCGGCGCCTTGGCCATCTTTCTCGCCTCGCCCGAGGAAGCCGGCGAGTGGCTGAAAGCAGAACTGAGAAAAGATGATGCAGTGCTGCTCAAAGCATCCCGCGGCGTGGGTCTCGAGCGAGCGCTGCGCTTCCTCAAGGGGTAAACCAACTCAACTCTGTCCTGACCACGACTGACGGGTGCCCCACATCTCGCTCGTTTTTCGCGAGATGTGGGATACCACTGCTCTTTTCCTCTGACTCTCTATTCATCCGATACGCTTAGCGGTCGGCGGCCGTGGAATCCCACATCTCGCAAAAAAAACGAGCGAGATGTGGGGCACCCGTCAGTCGGCGGTCAAGACAAAGTTACCACGCTAGTTGCCGCTATGGTTCGCGCGAAAATGCAAACGCATCCGGGCCTGCGATCGCCTGTAAGATAACCCCAAACGCTAGAATTCTTTGCGCGGGTAGCGGAGGAAGTTTGCTTTACTGGCTGCTGTATCAAAAACTTTTTCCCTACTTCAGACCCTTCCGCATCTTCCGGTATCTGACGTTTCGTACTGCCTTCGCCAGTCTCACCGCGATGCTCATCGCTCTCCTGATTGGGCCGTTCGTCATTGAGAAGCTGCGTGAGTTTCAAATCAGCCAGTACATTCGCGACGACGGTCCCAAGGGCCACCAAAAAAAGGCCGGCACTCCAACCATGGGCGGCGTGCTCATCTGTATTGCCATTCTCTTGCCTACGCTTCTATGGAGCGACCTTTCCAATCCCTTTGTCTGGTTGGTGATGCTTTCCACGCTGGCCTTCGGCGCAATCGGTTTTGCCGATGACTACATCAAGGTCGTCCAGCGTCGGAATCTCGGCCTGACCCCGTCGCAGAAGATGGGCCTGCAGATGATCTGCGGAGTGGCCATTGCGCTGGCGTTGCTGGTCATGCGTAGTGAGGGCTTTTACTCCACTCATCTCATGGTGCCGTTCCTCAAGCGCTTTCGCCCTGATCTGTCCATTCATGCGCTGGGCGCGATCCCCCACCTCGGTGTACTCGCCTTCCTGCCATTCGTCATCTTCGTCACCCTGGTCATTGTCTTCTCCAGCAACGCGGTGAACCTTACCGACGGGCTGGACGGGCTGGCCATCGGTTGCACCATCATTGCCGCGGCGGCGCTCACCGTGCTGACCTACGTCAGCGGAAATGCTGTCTTCTCCGACTACCTCGAGCTGCAGCGTATGCCCATGGTTAGCGAAGTCACAGTGTTCTGCGGAGCCATGGTGGGGGCCAGTATTGGCTTCTTGTGGTATAACGCGCACCCGGCAGAGGTGTTTATGGGCGACGTGGGGTCGCTGGCGCTCGGTGGCGCTATCGGCACGGTGGCCGTCGTCGTCAAGCAGGAGTTGCTGCTGCCGTTTATCGGGGGCATCTTTGTGATTGAGGCCATCAGCGTCATCCTGCAGGTGGGAAGTTATAAACTGCGCAAGAAGCGTATTTTCAAAATGGCGCCGCTGCACCACCATTTCGAGCTGATGGGGTGGTCGGAGTCCAAAGTAATTGTGCGCTTCTGGATTGCCGCGCTGGTGTTTGCGCTTTTGGCGCTCACCACGCTGAAACTGCGCTGAAATTCAGGTGGATGGCTGGATGGAACTGAAGGGCAAAAAAGTATTGGTTGTTGGGCTGGGCAAATCCGGCCTTGCCGCGGCGCTCTTTCTGCGCCGTCGCGGGGCCCAAGTCACGGTTTCCGATCTGCGCAGCGCCCAGGCGCTGAGCAAAGAGATTCCCTCCTTGCTTGAGGCGGGCATCCTGGTCGAAGCCGGGGGCCATGGACTGCTGACCTTTCGCCGGCAGGATCTGATCGTGGTCTCGCCGGGCGTGCCCTTGAATACGCGGGAGCTGGTCCAAGTGCGCAACCTGGGCCTGCCCATCATCGGCGAACTGGAACTGGCAGCGCGCTTTCTCAAGGGAGAGGTTCTGGCCATCACCGGCTCCAACGGAAAGACCACCACGACCACCCTTTGCGGCGAGATCTTCAGCGCCGGCGGGTTGCAGACATTGGTCGCCGGCAATATCGGCCTGCCCGTGATCGAGACAGTCGATCGGAGCAAGGCAGGCGCCTGGTCGGTACTCGAGGTTTCAAGCTTTCAGCTCGAGACTACGGAGAGCTTTCATCCCCGGATCGCCATGATCCTGAACATTACGCCTGACCACCTGGACCGGCACGGGACCTTCGAGAACTACGTTGCCATGAAGGAGAAGATCTTTGCCAACCAGACTGGGGATGATTATCTGATCCTCAACGGCGATGATCCTGTCGTCCAGCAGGCGGCGAGCCGGGCCAAGTCGCAGGTCTTATGGTTCAGCCGCAGCAAAATTGTCCGGCGTGGAGCCTTCCTGCTGAACGGCATGGTGATGTTTCGCGCATCGGAGCAGGCCTCACCGATCCCCATCCTTCCCCTGGCCGAGATTCCGCTCAAAGGCGAGCACAATGTCGAGAATGTACTTGCTGCTGTTTGCGCCGCCTGCGTTGCGCAGATACCGGCCGAGGTCATTGGGCTTGCGGTCGCATCGTTCCATGCCGTCGAGCATCGCCTGGAGTTTGTCGCCAACATCCAGGGCGTCGACTACTACAACGATTCCAAGGCCACCAATGTGGATGCCACGGCCAAAGCGATTGCTTCTTTCCCGGGAAATATCCACCTGATCCTTGGCGGTAAGGATAAAGACTCCGACTACACGCAGCTCAACGCTCTGCTGAGGGCACGGGTGAAAGCGGTCTACACCATCGGCGCGGCGGCGGAAAAGATCGAAGGGCAGATCGCCGGAGTGGTCCCCATCACTCGATCGGGTACGCTCGAGGTGGCTGTCAGCCAGGCAGCAGCTCAGGCGGTGGCCGGGGATGTGATCCTGCTCGCGCCTGCATGCTCCAGCTTCGACCAGTTTGAAAACTACGAACATCGGGGAAGGGTTTTCAAGCAAGCGGTGATGGCTCGTCAGGCAGCAGGTGAGGGAGCAGGTGTATGGCAAAACGCGTAGGAGTCGACAAGTGGCTCTTCGGCGTGACCGTCCTGCTGACCTTCATCGGCCTGTTGATGATCTTCAGCGCCTCCGCAGTCATGGCCGAAGACCGCTATGGGTCACCCTATAAGTTTGTCAGCCAGCAGGTCGGTTGGGCACTCCTTGGCCTGGTGACGATGACCCTGCTGATGCGCATCGATTACCGCAAATTCAACCGGCCGATCGTCGTCTTCCCTGCAGTGGCCGTCACCACGCTGCTGTTGCTGGGTGTCTTTCTTCTGCGCGACTCGCACAATACCCATCGCTGGATCCGCTTTTCAGGCCTCTCCTTTCAGCCATCGGAGATTGCCAAGCCCGTGCTTGTGCTCTTCCTTGCCTGGTTTCTGCAGGACAAGCTGCATTCCATTCGCGATTGGCGCCACACTCTGTTGCCCGCGGCTCTGCCCACCCTGGTCTTTATCCTGCTCATCGTCAAGGAACCGGATCTGGGCACCGCCCTGGTCTGCGCCGCGGTCGCCGCGCTGATGTTCTACCTGGCAGGCGCGGAAACGAAATACTTCGGCTACGCCGCGCTCGCTGCGGCCCCCGTGCTCTATTTCCTGCTCTTCCGCGTGCCCTGGCGGCGGGCGCGTATGCTGGCCTTCCTTAATCCGGAGGCTGACCCGCAGGGCTCCGGCTTCCACACCATTCAGTCGCTGATCGCGGTCGGCACCGGCGGGATACGTGGGCTCGGCTTTATGGAAGGCCGGCAGAAGCTCTTCTACCTGCCGCAGCCGCACACGGACTTCATCTTTGCCAATATTGCCGAAGAGCTCGGCCTGATTGGCGCGCTGGCCATCATCGCCCTGTTCGTCGCCCTTGGTTATCGCGGCCTGCGGGCGGCCAGCCTCTCCAAAGACGTCTTCGCGCGCTTTCTCGCTTTTGGCATCACCGCGACCATCCTGATCCAGGCCTTCTTCAACATCAGCGTGGTGCTGGCCCTGGTTCCGACCAAAGGCATCACTCTGCCGTTCGTCTCTTACGGTGGCACCTCTCTTTTCATCACCCTGGCGAGCATTGGCGTGCTGCTGAGTCTTACCCGGGAGATCGACTGACGGGCATGCGGGTCATGATTGCCGGCGGAGGAACCGGCGGCCACGTAATTCCCGCCCTGGCGATCGCCGGCGCACTCAAGTCCGCCTACGCAGCGGAAGTCTGTTTCCTCGGCACGGCCAGGGGAATGGAAACCCGCCTGGTGCCGCAGGCTGGCTACCCTCTCGAACTCATTGATGTGGGTCAGCTCAACCGCGTCAGCCTCGCAACTCAACTCAAAACCCTGGTCGCTCTGCCGCGTGGCATCTTCTATTGCATGCGCCTATTACGACGCTGGCAGCCGCAGGTGGTGGTCGGTGTTGGTGGGTACGCTTCGGGGCCGGGGATGCTGGCCGCGTTGGTGCAGCGCGTGCCAACTCTGGCCTTTGAGCCAAATGCCGTGCCTGGTCTTGCCAATCGCCTCATCGGCAAACGCATCCGCGCAGCCGCGGTGAATTTTGCTCCCACGCTGGCCTATTTCCGCAATGCCGAGCTCACCGGAATTCCCGTACGCGCCGAGTTCTTCGCGCTCGCTCCACGTTCTACGGAAAGCGCGCCCCGGCTACTCGTCATGGGTGGAAGCCAGGGTGCGCGCGCGTTGAACCAGAGAATGCCGGAGATTGCCAAAGCGCTCTTGGATTCCGTTCCTGGCCTCACCATCCTGCACCAGGCCGGAGCGCGCCACGCCGAGACCACCGAAGCAGCGTACGCCGCCAGTGGGGCCGCCCCGGATCGCTGGAAGGTTCAGGCTTTTCTCGAGGACATGCCCAACCAGTTTGCGGCCTCGGATCTGATTCTGGCGCGCAGCGGAGCCAGCACGGTAGCGGAGCTTGCGGCCAGTGGCAAGCCGTCGCTGCTAGTGCCGTTTCCCCAGGCAGCGGACGATCATCAGCGAAAGAATGCGGAAGTATTAGTTGAAGGTGGGGCGGCCAAGATGCTGTTGGAGCAGGATATGAGCGGGGCCGCGTTGTTGGCGGCGTTATCCGGCCTGCTTAGGGATCGGGAGAAGCTGAGCGAGATGTCAGCGCGCGCCCGTACCTTCGCTCATCCCCAGGCTGCGGCGAGAATTGCGGAGATGGTTGCTGGACTTGCGGCGTCATCTGCATAGCGATCAGCACATGCCCTAGAGGGCGCAGTGTCATAGCGGAACCCAATTGGAACAGGACGGGTGCCCCTCGCCGTGGCGGGTCCGCCCAGTGCGGGCTTCGGTGGTTGAAAAGCTCCGAGCGGCATGGGTAAGATAAGCCTCTCGGGGTCCTTCGACTCCGCGCCACCAAGTGAGGTGTCACGCGATAAATCTGTGAGGCGCTCCGCTCAGGATGACGATTTTGTGGCGAGTTGTAGATGTTAAAAACCAGCGCCTTCTTGGATTTCTATTGTCTGCAAGTTAGCGCTTATGGGGCGCAGCCCCACGATCGCATTTGCTGAATCCCCGATGCACAACAGACCCGGGGGGAACAGATTGCAATAGGGTAACGATTTCCATCCTGAATTCTCATCTGACTAGCTAATAGCTGAGCTAGTGGCTTTGTGCCGGCTGGGACAACACACGTTTCGGCGACTTGGTCAGATTTTCTGCAAGAAACAGACCTGCCTTGCCGCCACTGACGATGTCCAGATCCCCGTCGCCGTCCATGTCTTTTACAACAATCTGTAAGCCGCCGCCCATGCGGTCGCCGTAGCTGACAATATGACGGATCCACTCCACGCCTCCATTACCCGGATCATGCGCGGTTGGAGCTGTCGGGGCTACCTTGCGATACTCATACCAATAGAGGCCAATGGGCTCGCGCGCCCCTGGGTCCGCACCGTTGTGCGCGAAATAGCGCTTGCCAGTGACAAAATCCAACTGGCCATCGCCATTCATATCTACCAGCGCCGACGCATGCGACTGCGACCAAGTGTTATCAATAATGTGTTGTATCCACTGCCTGTCCGCGGTCTGTTCATACCAGGCAATTCCATAATCGTGGGCCATGCCTGTGAGCAGATCCTTGCGGCCATCACCGTTGATATCGATGAGGTACATGTATCCGAACGACGCACTGCGTCTCGGCGCAGCTTCAGTGGGTGTAGGCTCGGCTGCACTGTGCCCAGCCGCTGGAATTGGATGCTGATCCCAGTCGGTTGGATGGAAGACCCACTCTCCCGGCGCACGCACATCAGCCGGAGCTTCCAGCCACCCCTTCGGGGTCAAAATATCATTCCTGCCGTCGCCGTTCACATCGCCAACGCCGATGCCATGCCCATAGCTTCGTTGTGAAACGATGTGCTTCACCCACTTGCCGTTCTGCAGCTCAAACCAAGCCAAAGGCACGTTCGGGCGATCGAACTCCGGTAGAATCTCCAACGCCTTGCCATCGTTATTCAGGTCGACTAGAAACGCAAACTCGCAGGGTCCACTATTGTCGATCTCCGTAACCTTCCAGGGGCCACTCGTTTTCCCTGGATTTTTTAACCAGACAATGTTGTGCGCGAAATAGCTGCACTGCACAATGTCGGTCCAGCCGTCACCATCGACATCCAGTGCAAGATCGCTGAAATTATCGATGTAGCCATGGCTGTAGTCGATCTGCCGCAAGGGATGCTTGGTCCACTTGGGCGCTTCGTACCAGCTTTCGCCCGAAATGATATCGAGCTTCCCGTCCTTGTTCAGATCCGCCACGGCCGCGGTTTCGTTGTAGCCGGGATCAATCATCTGGACACGAAACGCAATATCCGCGGGCCGGCTCGCGCCAAGAAGAACTGCTGCGGAGAGGACTGAAGTCGTCAAGGCTGCCACAAACCGCCTGCGCATAGACCAACACTCCCTTTGTGAGCTAGGTGTGCCTTACAGGTTACTAGCTTAGCTCTTATTGTCCAGCAGAACTGGCCGGTCAGGATCTCTGAGGTTTTCCGAACACCTTGCTGATTTGATTCAGGTAGTCATACTTGTTCCGGGTATCGGGCTCCAGGTAGCTTCCTTCTGTCCACTCGTTCCAGGAGTTGATAGTGAGTATCTTGTGTTTTGGTTCCGGCATACTGTCGATAAACATCTTCGCGGAGCGCAGCGCTTTGCCAAATGCCTCAGGGGTATTTCCCTGGACCACTGGTAGGAAGGGATACTGCTTTTCAACGTAAATGTCGGATTGGCAAGCGCGCGGAGATGAGTCCCAACCCATAGAAACGTTCGGGAAATACGGCTTTCCCAGATTGGCGGCTGCGGTCGCACGATACTGCTCATAGGCTTGAGCCAGCGTCTCATATTGGGTTACGGGGAAGTGAGCCAGCTTGGCGTGATGTATCCAGACATAAGAGGTGGTGCTGTCAACCTGCAGCTCCTGTAGCAAGCTTTTCAAATCGGGAGCGTCCGTCTCGCCGGGGAGCAGTTGCACTCCCCAGGTGACCGCATTGAAATGCAGGTCTCGAAAACCTGCCGCTTTTGTCTTGTCGCGGAAATCGCGGATCGCGCTTGCAGCCTGGCGGACACCTCCCATACTCTGCACGAACTTATAGAGTTCATAGATCGCGAAGTATGGGCAATCGTCGACCTTCCAATAACTAGGCACTGTGAAATAGCTGCTAACAATGTGGTCTGTCATGCGGCGAAAGGTTTCAAGTGTAACCTTTCCCGGAAACTGGAGATAGGGGGGCGCGGCAAGTTTTGCGGGATGGATATCAAACCAGTCGTGGTTTGCCCACATGATTGCAAATTTCAAATCATTCCTGTTAACCGCGGAAAGGTAGCCCTTTTCGAGAGCCGTCTGAAGGAAGGGGCCATCATCGTACCAATACCAGTCGAAAATAAACGCGGATAAACCAGCATGCGAAGCTGCTTCTATTTTCCGCGCGAAGACTTTTGGATCAGACTCATCTTCGTATCCCCACAGAGGAATTTTTGGTTGTGCATGTCCAGGGAAACGGGGCTTGGCCGCCTCGACGAGCCGCCACTCCGTCCAACCAGGACCGTGTTGCGCCTCGTTCCTGGGATCGACGTGGTAGTTTCCAAAGTAGTAGGCAGCCAGAATGTAATCTTCTGAAGGCGGCCCTTGCTTTAAGGGCGCATTCGTCTGAGCTGCCCACGTTCCGGGCAGGGAAGCGGCGGCCACTGCGCCCCCAAGAACGCTCACAAATGCTCTTCGGTCTTTTAGCATCGAGTTAGTTGCCTCGGTAGCATCCAATTTTCCTCGCCTTCAGCGACTGCGGGGTCTAGTTCTCGTTCCCTCGCCAAGGACGGGTGCCCCATATCTCGCTCGTTTTTTGCGAGATGTGGGATTCCACTGCTCTTTCCTTCTGACTCTTGATTCATCCGACGCACTTAGCGGTTCAACATCGGCGGTATCCCATATCTCGCGAAAAACGAGCGAGATATGGGGCACCCGTCCTTGGCGAGGGAACCGGCGTTCCAGCCCCCAGCCCTCAATGGTTAGAACGAGTACCGCAGCGCGAACTGCATGGTACGGGGTGAATTTTGCTGAGAGGTCGCCAGTCCTAACGTTGGTGACGTTACGCTACTGTTTCCGCCATCTGAAAATAGAGGATGGTTGAATACATTGAAAGCTTCGGCCCGAAACTGCACTTGCTGGCGCTCCGTAATCGCAAAGTTCTTGACCAGTCCCAAATCCGTTGTAAAGGTACTTGGCTGACGACTGACATTACGCGCCGTTCCGTACTGACCTGCTCCGGGCTGCGCCAAACAGCCGGCGTTGAAGATCTGGAATCGTGTGTGTTGAAAGCCACTGCTCGGATCGCATATCACGTCTGCGTACACGCTGTGGAGCGAACTCGTGTCCGCATTGTTATTCGCCGTGATGGCGATTGGCTGTCCAGTGGCAAACTGCTGGATGCCCGTAAGCTGCCACCCACCGATGATCTCCCGGCTAAAGATATTATTTGACGTGGCAAACTTTCGCCCAGGACCAAACGGCAGCAGATAGATTCCGCTGAAGGTGAAGTTATTGGTCCGGTCGAAGCTTGCCGGACCGTAGGTGTAATGAGGATTGTAAATATCCTGAATGTTGGAGTTATCGCCATCGATAACATCCATTGCTCTGCTAAACGTATAGCTCCCGAGAAATTGCAGGCCGTCGGTAAACCTTTGTTCCAGCTTGGCGGTAAGACCATTGTAGTTGGCGTTGTATACGTTGCGCTGCCCGGTGGTCGGGCCCGCCGACGCATACGGCCGGACATCCAGCTTTCCTGATGTATTGCCCGGGGAAAGAGCATCCGGCTGGTTAACGTCCCCTCGTCCTGACTGGTGGCGCATCACGCTTCCGATATAAGCCAGTGTGAGCATCGTATTTTGGCCGAGAGCCTGTTCAATATCGAGATTCCATTCCTGTGCGGAGGTGTCCTTCAAGGTCTTGGCGATGGTGTACCCTCCCTTTCCGGGAACGGAGGGAGGATTGGCAACGAATAGATTCTGGATGTTCGCCGGATCGGTAATGTTCAGGCTGTAGAACTGGTTCACCACGTTGGGTGAGTAGAGCAGCGAGAATTGAAGGTTGTTATAGAGGATCGGCGCGTAATAAATCCCGTATCCACCGCGAACTACGGTGTTCTTGTTAGCGCTATAAGAGAAACCTGCCCTCGGACCCCAATCGCCGTAGTTTGGATTCCAGGTTCCAGGCGAGTTGCTATCGGTGGCAAGAATATAGAGTGCGGAATGGCCGTTCTTGTCGGTAGGAGGACTTTGGTAGTCATAGCGAATCCCGAGGTTCAGAGTCAGATTGGACCGCAATTTCCAGTCATCCTGAACGTAGCCGGCCAGGACGTTGCCCCGAAAGGCGCCCACTGAGGTGCCGGTGAGCGCATTGCCGGTTACGGGAAATCCAAGTTCCATATCTGCTAACGCATTTCCCTGGGCAGTTGAGCTGCGAACACCGTCGACGTACTGGGAAGTTGCGGTTCCGTCAAAATCGTAGATGCCGTTGTTTCCTACAACCCAGTCTCCGTTAAATTGAACTCTTACATATTCTCCGCCGAAACTGACGGTGTGGTTGCCGAGCTTCCAATCCAATTCATCCGCATACTGGTAGCGGTTCTGAACTGCTCCCTGAGGTGAGTATGGATCTCCCAGTGAGGTGTAATTCGCGATGGAGATGGAGGGCGGTGTTGATTGTTGAAGCAGAGGGTTCAGGTTTTCCAGTCCGTAGAACTCCGCGTAATCCTTGGCGCCCGTTCCCTGTTGGCTGCGCAGCAGGTTGCTTCGGTTGTAGCCCACCTTAGCCACATTCACCAGACGGCTGTTAATGACAAACGTATCGTTCACTGAAGCGTTCGTCCCTTTCAACGGGGCGCTTATGCCAAACAATCCAGGAGTAATGGTGTCGTTGACTCCCGAACTGTTTAACCTGGCGACGGTGCCGAACACCTGGTTTCTTGCGGACATATTCCAGTCAACCCGCCCCAGGTATTCGTCGTAGTTGCTGCTCGAAGGGATATTCCCGATGTAGTTGACGTTGTTCGCATTGAGGGGCGTATTCGGCTGCGGATAATTTTGCAGCCAGAGCTGCGCGAATGGGCTTAGGCCGGCAATCGTATTGCCGGGGAACGGAGCGGAGGTTCCCGTAACCGGATTGTAGGTAGCGGGGTCGTAAATGACTCCCGGATCAGCGGAAAAATTCCCCGCCCTTTCTTCAGCCGTCGGAACACGGTCGAGGACAAGAGAGCTGGTGTGGCTTCTGAGACCGGAATAGTCGAAGAAACCAAAGAGCCTATTCTTGAGAATAGGCCCTCCGAAATTGGCGCCGAACAGGTTATACCGCAATGGCGCTTTCGAGGTCGCATACCAGTTGGTCGCGTTGGCTGCGTCGTTCTGGAGAAAATCGTAGGCGGTTCCATGAAACGCGTTCGAACCGCTCTTGGTGATCACGTTGACGATGGACGGCTCGCTGAAACGCGCCGGAGCGTTGTTGATGATCGTCGATACTTCCTGCGCCGCCTCGACCGAGGCCAGAATGTTGGCTGTTTGTGTCAACAGATTCGTATTGTCGACGCCGTCCTGGAGAAAGAGTGTCTGCGCGTTTCCCAAGCCGGCAATGATGACGGAGGAAGCAGTCTGGCTATAAAAGCTCTCGTCTCCGGCTCCGTTGCCTGCGTCCGTGCCGGCTTGTGATGCGGGACCGAGGGTGGATATGTTCAGGATGCTGCGGCCGCTGTTGGGCAGGTTTACCAGTTGCGCGCTACTGACCGAAACAGAAACGTCATGGCTGTCTGTCTGCAGCCCGACCGATCCGGAGGCGCCGCTCACCGTGACTTCCTGAGAAACGCTGCCGGGCTGGAGCTGAAAATCAGTTGTCAAGCCGCCCAGTGTGAGGTCGACGGTTTGTGTTGTTTTCTGAAAACCGGTGGCAGTCACAGTGATGGTGTACGAGCCCACCGTCAACGACGGCGCAGAGTAGAAGCCGTTCGCATTCGTGGTGACGCTGCGCACGGCTGAGGTCTGCGCATTCCTGATCTCCACCGGCGCATTCGGGACAATTGCGCCGGTGCTGTCCGTAACGGTTCCGACGATGTTGGCCAAATCCGTCTGCCCATGACCCTGCGGGATGCCGATGACAATGAGCGCCCAAGCCAAAAGGACTCTGACCAGAATTCCGCCGTTCCTGGTTTGGGAGCGTAAGAGCCGAAGAATGTTTCCTGGATACTGCCGCATGATGTACCTCCTAAGTGGATCAAGCTTTGAACTCGACACTGGAGGACCTTCTCGCAATCGGGGGTCCTGATTTGTCCAGCGCCAATAACTACATCAGCTAGACTCCTCAGTTGTCAATTGCATTAAGTTCAATAGAGACATTTATGTCTTTTGATTAGGCGTCGACTCCTTTTGGTGGTGGGAAAGAGAGCGGAACATCCGCACTAGAAGGCAGCTCGGTGAACCCCTCACAAAACACGAGAAGCGCGGTGGCGGCTTAGCTGACAGTTATTTATAAACTTCGATATTTTTGGGTCCTTTTTGGGATTTCCAGCTTAACGGGGGCGGACAAAGGGGTTCTTTATAGGAAGAGGGATTCCCAGGTCTGGAACAGAATTGAATTGGGGGACAGAAGGATTGAATAGCGGGACAGAAGGCGGCGCTTCCGAGGGGGTAAAGCGTTTGGCAGAGGTGGGGTGGCTGGGGCCAGGGTTCGGAGGCGGATCTCCTGCCGAGCCGGGAGCGAGGTCGCCAGAGGCAGGGCTTGGCTGCGAGCCGGTGGTTGTGGCCTGCTGCGGGGCAGGCCCCACGCCGGGATAGATTTGCTCCGGGGCAGGCGCAGGAGCGGGTGTCTCTGAAGAGACGGCGAGACGGTCGACAGCGCGACGGTTGGGGATGAAGTTTTGCATGGCAATAATCATGGCGAGGACCTTGACCTGTCCGGTAATGCTGCCTCGGGTCATATCGGGGCTGAGGTTGGCGAGTTCCCAGAGGCGGTTTAGAACTCGTTCGCGGTCCAGGTTGAGGCGGCGCTGTCCGTCGACCTCTTGCTGGACGAGTTGTTGCTCGACGGCGGCGCGGTGCTCGAGCATGTAGGCGCGGACATGGGGTTTGGATTTGGTGTAGGCGGCGGAGTCGGGGTTGAGGCCGACAGCTTCGGCGGCTTGACGGTCGGTCATTCCGCCAGAGAGGACCAGGCGGGCAAAGGCTATTTCCTGGTCGGTGATGGGGTCGCTGACTTTATTTTTGGGCATAGGTGGCTCCTGGATTTGAGGTTTAAGAGAAGTTGGGGGCAGAGGTTTCCACTGCGCTTGGGAGCGCGGTGGGGTGCATAAAAAATCCCGCCGTGCGGCGGGATGCTTCGGTTGTCTTATTTTTTGACAGGGATAGGGTGTGGCACCGGACAGTGGTAAAACTGTCCTTCGCTCGCGATTAGGCCAGGACTACGGCAACTGCCGGCCAGCCAGCGGTCCGCGAGAGGCAACCGGCTGCCGAAATCGTCTGCCAACACGATACAGCGGTCTGGCAATCGGATACAGGGGCCGAGGCTCTTTTCTTCAATCGAAGGTTATCGTTTCAGTGGTTACTTTTGGTTGATTGTAGGGAACCGGGTGGAGGCCAATGAGAATGGGGTGGGGTTAGTTGAGTGAGACTGCAGGTCCCTCCGCTACGCTCCCCCCAATTTCCTGGCCAGGAAATCCGGGGGAGCTCCGGTTCGGGATGACAAAGTTGAGGGCGGTGGCCCATGTTGGCATGAGTGGAGGTGGATGGACAGAGTCGAAAAAGAGCAGGCGTTGGAGAAACATTTCATCCTTTTCCGCAGCCTGTTCAGTCCATTGGCACCCGGAATTGGCTGGCCGCTCCTGCGTGGGCACAAAAGAAAACGGCTGGCGAAGTCGCCAGCCGTTCCCCGTGGATTGTTTTAAGCCTTACCGGTGTCCACCACCACCGCCGTGTCCGCCGCCGCCGAAGCCGCCCACCCGCCACCGCCGTGTCCGCCGCCACCGAAGCCACCGCCGCCGCCGTGGAAGCCACCGCCTCCACCGATGCCGCCGCCGTGAAAGCCACCGGCGCTACCACCGCCCACCGCGTGGGAAACACCCCCACCTGCGAACGCATGTCCACCACCCGCATAGCCGGCCCCGCCGCGAGCAAAGCTGTTACCGGTGCGAGCATAGCCTACACCCCCGCCGCGATAGCCTACACCACCGCGATAGCCCGCTCCGCCGTATCCACCGCGGCCGTAGTATCCACCGCGGCCACCATAGTACCCGCCGCGACCCCAGTAGCCGCGATACCACGGGCCGGCGCCGATAAAGAGGCCACCGACAAACCAACTCGGGCCGTAGTAGCCATAAGGCGCGCATGCGTAAGGATAGTAGTTGTAATACCCCCACGAACAGACAGGAGCGGGATACCCATAGCCGTAATCCCCGTACCCGGGACCGACTCCGATACCTACACCGATCTGCGCATTGGCAGGGGTAGCAAAAAGTAACGCTGCGGGAACCACCAGGGCTGTTAGCAGCACAAAATATCTAAGGAAGCGCATTTTGGACCTCCTCGCCAAGGCATTAAGCATTGCGTAACCAACTGCTTTGGCGTACTTCGAGCACCCCTGGTTAACTTTTGGTGCCTACTGCTTAAAACCACACACTCTGTAAAAAGTTGCGCCTTTTTTCGGGCTCTGGCAAGCAAATTGCCTATCTTTCGATCAGCAAGAACTATCTGCTTGGACGCTCAGGTTCTGGGCCCGCTCTTCTGCCCCTCTAGCTTAAGCTTTACAACATATTAGATGCACCACCTGGCAAAGGGGAAGCAGATCCGCCGGCTGATACAGTAAGGGGGAGTGAGCCTCACCACCCTACCTTCCCCAGCCATGTTTGCGAAAGCACAACGCGTTCATTTCATTGGTATTGGCGGCATTGGAATGAGCGGTATAGCGGAGATTCTGCTCACCCTGGGCTATGCCGTTTCCGGCTCCGACCTGCGCCGTTCCAGCATTACCGACCGCCTGGGCAGCCTGGGGGCGACGGTCTTTCAGGGCCATGCGGCCGGAAATGTCGTGGGCTCCGGCGTGGTGGTGACCAGCTCCGCCGTTAACGAGCAAAACCCGGAAGTGGTGGAGGCGCGGCAGCGCAAGATACCCGTTATCCAGCGAGCCGAGATGCTGGCCGAGCTTATGCGGCTCAAATATGGCATCGCCGTCGCCGGCATGCACGGCAAGACCACGACCACCTCCATGATTGCCACCGTGCTGGCCGCCGGGGGGCTTGACCCGACCGTGGTGGTTGGCGGCCGGGTGGATGCACTGGGCTCGAATGCCCGTCTCGGCAAGTCGCAATACCTGGTTGCCGAGGCCGATGAGAGCGACCGATCGTTTCTCAAGCTGTCGCCCATTCTCTCCGTGGTCACCAATCTCGATCGCGAGCACATGGACTGCTACCGCGACATGGAAGACGTGGAAGCCGCCTTCCTCGAGTTCATGGAGCGGGTTCCGTTTTATGGCGCGTGTACGGCCTGCATCGACAATCCACAGCTCGCGGCGTTGTTGCCGCGCGTAAAGCGGCGGGTGTTTACCTACGGCATGTCTTCGCATGCCGACTATGTGCTGCGCATCCTTCCCCCGGCGGAGGATGCGCGATCCCGTTTCGAGGTGGCGGCGGGCGGCTTGGTGCTCGGCCCTTTTGCCCTGAATGTGCCTGGCCAGCACAATGTGCTGAATGCCACCGCCGCGGTGGCCATTGGTACCCAGCTCGACGTGTCGTGTGAAGATATTGCGCATGCTCTGGGCGGCTTCCGCGGAGTGGATCGCCGTTTTCAGTTGAAGGGAACCGTTCGCGGCGTGACGGTGGTCGACGACTACGGTCATCATCCTACGGAAATCCGCGCCACGCTAAGCGCGGCAAGGGAGTCTGGTTTTTGCCGCGTGCACGTGATCTTTCAGCCCCATCGCTACACCCGCACGCGCGACCTGATGGCGGAGTTCGCCAGTGCGTTCAACGATGCCGATACGGTGCAGATCCTGGACATCTACGCTGCGAGCGAAGAACCCATCGCCGGCGTCGACGCCGCTGCGTTGGTCCGTGCCGTGGGCCGCAAAGAGGTGCAGTATGCGGCCTCCTTCGAGGAAGCGGTTAGCCGGACCGTTGCTCAAGCCGGGGATGGCGATGTTATTGTCACCCTGGGAGCCGGTAGCGTCTCGCAAGCGGCCGGTATGGTGCTAGAAGCCCTCGGCCCGGTGCCGGCGCAATCGTAGACGTAAGCTTGCAAATACCATGCCGCATCGCACTTCAACCGACGATGGTTTTAGAGCCTGCGTGAGAACTACCCTCTACCAATTTGAGTCCCGCTTGAGTCCCGCAGGGACGGTTGAGAGTAGCCCAGGACGTTAGTCCTGGGTTAACAAAGGGTCCAACGGGCAGTCCCGCAGGGACGGCTGAAAATTACCCAGGATGCAATCCTGGGGTACTCCTACCTTTGGGATCGGCTATTTGCGATTCGGGGCAGCGAACCCAGGACCATGTCCAGGACCATGTCCTGAGTAATTTTCAGCCGTCCTGCGGGGCTGGTTCGTCTGTTAAATCTCTCCCCAGGACCACGTCCTGGTACTCTCAGCCAGAACTGTCCAAATTAGCGAATAAATCGGGGTTGGTGTGCAGGTAGTCCGTTGATTATAAGGAATCCACTTAATCTCAAAGAGAGTCGGGTTGGCTTTTGATCAACGCCTGTGCATTCACGTGCGGTCCAGGTTCACCCAGGACCGGCGTCCTGGGGCATTCTCAGTCGTCCCTGCGGGACTGGTCCGTGCTGTCAGGTTCTCCCAGGACTTACGTCCTGGGCTACTCTCAGCCGTCCCTGCGGGACTGTTCGGTTGCACGGGTCATGCATCGGATGAATCGAGAGTCCGAGGGAAAGAGCAGTGGAATCCCACATCTCGCGAAAAACGAGCGAGATGCCCGGATTTCCTGTACGCGGCACCAAGCAACGGCCACGCATGCGGCTTTCATCGAAGAAAGCCGCATGAAGTTCATCGACGCCAACAAACTTCACAGGAAATCCGGGGGTGTGGGGCACCCGTCCTTCGTGAGGGAATGAGAGGCCGATCCCTGGCGGGAATGGGTCAGAGTCCTGCGTACCAGTCGTAACCGAGCTTGGTCCAGTAATCGTCCGGTTGCTGATCGGTATAGGCGATGAGCCCGATCCGTTTGATCTGCTTGTAACCGTACTTGGTCGGCGCGTGCAGCCGCAGCGGCGCGCCGTGATATTGCGTGAGCGGGCTGCCGCTCATCTCTGTAACCAGCAGCGTTTGCGGATGCAGACAGACCTGCATATCGTAACCGACATAGTAGTCACCGTTAGGCGTCTCCATATACACGTAGCGCGGTAGCATTCCATCGGGCCCTTTCTCAGGCGGGTAGGCCTCAATCAGGTCCGCCAACCGCACTCCGCCCCAATGCACGACCTGGCTCCATCCCTCGATGCACTTGAATTGCGTGACCAGCTCATGTTTTGGGAGCTTCACAATATCGTCCAAGGTCAGCAGCAGGCCGGGTGTGCCAGGGGCCAGCGTGGATCGGCTTTCCCCAGCCTCCTCCAGCCCGCGCGGCATGCGGCCGACGCGCTCCTGGCGGACTTTTTCACCGGCCACCATCGATGCCGGCGCCATCTTCTCCGCCGTGTCGGCGCTGGGAGCCACTTTGGTGTCGTGGCCCATGTCTTCGTGGGTCTTCACATCCGCATAGCGATACTCCCATGCCGTGACATCCGCGGAGTATTGAGGATAGCTTTTCGCATTCGCCACCCCGGTCAACTGCAAACGCCAGCTCTCCGGAACCAGGGCTTGCTTCAAGCCGTAGACGCCGTTGACGCGCAGATCCTCAGCCCGTTTGAGCGGGTAGGTCGGCGCCAGCGCGCGCTCGTCGAAAACACGTGTGCGCAAGCCTTGGCATTGGCCTGGAAAGCCCTGCGAAAGGGCTTCGGTTGCATGCTTAGTCGCTGGCTGCCGTCGATCCATTGGTAGAGGCCCCAGCCTGCGGCCGCGCCGGCAGCGGCGATGGCGAAGCTGCGGCGAGTGTGTTTGCGGCTCTCCCGCAACACCGCCGCGTCGGCCGCCTCTTGCTCCGCCGCCACAGCTTCGGGAGAAGGCAGCTCCGGCTGCGCCGGGCCCGTTTGCATATCGTCGAGATCGCTCATCCCCAACTCTTTCTTTCGGCCTCTAGCGATGGTTCCTGCACTGGCTTCACTTCCAGTCCGCTCACCATGCTGCGGAAATTATTCCAGCCCGCCAGCACCACCTGGGTCACGTGAATAAGGAAGAAACCGCAGAAGCCCATGGTGAGCAGGAAATGTTCCCAGCGCGCCATCTCGTAGCCGCCGAGCAAAGTCGTCACCCAATGCGCCTGGGTCGGCTTGTAGATAGCCAGGCCCGTAATGAGACTCCCGGCGCCCATCAGAATGACAGAGGTGTAAGCAATTTTTTGTGCGCCGTTGTACTTTGTCTGCGGCGGAAGGTACTTGGTCAGGTGCAGGTCCTTGAGAGTCACCTGGATAGCTTCTACCAGGCTTTTCCTGTCGGGCACCACGAAGCGCCATTCCCCGGAGAAGATCGTGAACAGCACATAGAGGATGCCGTTGATGGCGAAGAGCCACATAAAGAAGAAGTGATATCCCAGCCCCTGGGTCACATGGTAGGGAGCATTCATCGCCTTCCAGAACCACGGTGGGAAGAAGCGGAGGATGGTGAACGGGCCCACACCGATCCGGTAGACCGCATGAGGATGTTTGTAGGCGTTGTCCGAGTCGTTCCAGTAAATCAGCAGGCCGCTCCAGATCATGGTGAAGAGCACGGGGAAGTTGATCCAATGCATCCAGCGGATCGCCAGAGGATGCTTCTTATCCAGGCGAATCCTGGGGGATACAGGCTCGCTCGGTGTTTCTACCGGGGCGAGAGGGGCGGGTGGCGGCGCTGGGTTCAATTCAACCGGATCGTTTTCGGCCAACTTCGCGGTCGCCGGTTCACTGGGCACCGTTGTGCTTACTTCAGCATGAATCGCCGGTTTTTGGCCTTCGGCAGGAGGCTGGCCTTCAGGCATCGGGCCACTCTTATTTTCGTGCTCGTCCATGATGATCCACGCACTTGTGACAGCATGCGCCCGCAAAGGTTACGAGGCAAGGCTAGTTTTTTCGCGTGAGCGCCGATTCATTTTCAAGCGGATATGTACCGCCTAGGCGGCATCCGGCTTCGCTCCGGGCAGCCGCTTTCTGAGCAGTGCAATTTGTCCGGTGTGATGAGCTTCGTGCTCGCAAACGTGAAACCACTTGCAATAGTTGTTGGTCGGACCCCAGGGCCAGTCTTTGTCGACAGCCATCAGCCACGTGTCATCCCGCTTGCGAAACTCCTCCAGGGACTTCGCCCGGACCTTCTGCAGGATCTCCACGTAGTACTCCCGGTCATGTCCCTTGATAGTCTTCCGTCCCGCATCCCCGAGGTCCATGGCCGGGTCCCACTGTTGCTTCACCGCATCGGACCAGCTATCCCATTTTTTCCCCTCGAACGTATTCATCTGGTAATACGTTTCGGTTGCCGCCAGATGCAGCATCAGGGCGCCGATGGTATTGGCATTCTTATCGAAGAGAACATCCAGATCGGCCTGCGTCAGCCCCTTGGTGGCAGTCAGAACTCCGTTGGCCTCACGCATCCAGGTAAGCATGGAAACGAAGGTGCCAACCTGAGGAGAATACCCTGGTCTGGGGCCAATGATATTAAGCTCTGCGCTATCGGCCTGCGCTGGTTGAGGAATCAAAAGTGATCCACAAAGGCCTGCTGTCAGAGTGACCGCGGTTCCGCTAAGAAAGCTTCTCCTGTTGGGAAGGGAAGGGTTTGCAGAAATCCTAAGTTCGTTCATTTGTTCTTCTGCCCTCCGGCGAAAGTCTGGACTTTTCCCGCGCGCTTTTTCTCACCTGCGGCAGGCGGGGGAAGTATACCTTCTGTAGAATCAGAGGCGATGCGCAGAGCGAAACAACAGTCCCCGCTGGTTCGATTCATCTGGACGCTAATGGTCGCGTCGGTAATCGCCCTGGTGCTGGCGCTGTCGATTGCCATCACCTCCGGCGCGGGCCATAGTTTTGACCAAATCGCGCTGGCTCTGCCCATCTTCTTTGTCCTTCTGTTTTTGGCAGCATCGATCGGCGACTGGCTCCAAGCGGAAGACTCGCTTTTTGAGCCCCAGCCGCGGTTCTCTACCTCTCTCAGCCGCGCGCCACCAGCCTAGCTTTCCTTCCAGCCATCCCATCAGGCCGACGCATTTCTGAAGTCTCGGCTTGCTACTGCGCGTTCGAAAACAACTGGTAAATCCAGGAAGGAAGCGTGTCTCTTGTCCCAAGAAGATGCTGAGAAAACGTACGCCGTCATTCCCCGGGAAAACGCAGGGGTCCTCCGTCGCGTCAAGGATTTCTTTGAATTTCTGGGAAAGGTGCAGCAGGAAATGAAGCTGGTACATTATCCCAATTGGCGAGAGGTTCGTTCGACGACCCTCGTCGTGATCGTTTTTGTATCTCTGTTTGCGGCCTACCTGCGCGTCCTGGAATGGATTTTCTCGCCGCTACAAAATTGGCTATTTTCTCATTAGCGCCTTTGGCTCTTTTCGAGGAGCCGTCCGGTATTCGACGGCTCCTCCCTTCGTCGTCTCGTCCTTAGGGGTTCTTGGCTGCGGCCTTTTCTGCATTCTCCACGGCCTTTTTGAACGCCGCCACTGCGGGAACCGAATGTGGGCTTAGGCCATCGATGGCAACATATCTCCACGCAGGAGGCGTGTCGAGCGGCTTTTCGTCGCCGCCTTTGTAGACAACAAATGAATCGTCCGCCTGCCCGATCTCCGTCCGAGGACTGGGAGAGGTCTGGCTCGATCCCGTGCCCGGTCCACCCGGTCCACCCGACATACCGGGCTGGGGACCGTGTTGCCCCCCCATGGATACTCCATTGTCGGTTTGTGTGATGGAGCCTGGACGGTCGTTCTGCCGAGGATCTGGGATCGTCTCATTCATCATGCGCCCGTTGCCCCTGCGCAACACGATGATTAGGTCCGCCATTCGCGTTGACAGGACAGGCTCAAACCGACCCCAGCTCAACAGCGCCGCCTCGACATCCTTTTGCGCATCTTGATTTGCCCGTGGATCGTCGATCGAAATGCCTGCAGTGGGATCGATGATGACGGCTACGGTTTTAGCACTCAAAACATAGGCCGGTAGAACAACTTTTTTGTCCTTGGCAAATCCGAGGGTCACCAGCAGACTCACCACAAAAAGGGTAGACGCGCGCTTTAACATCTCGCCTCCTTCGCCACGACGCAACCAGCATACGCCGATTCGGCAACTTCGGAGCAGCCCTGAGATTAAGACTGCACCAGGGGCGAGCCCACGGGTACGCAGAGCGATTTTCCCCTGCCAGGTTCCAGAAAAGCCTGGTTTGCGGTAACTTCGGCATGGAACAGTGGAGATGGCCGTCGATGGCAGATGAAGAAAGCTTGGTACGGAACACACTGAAGGTGAACGGGTATGCCTTCGACTCGCTTTCAGCGGGCTCTAAAGACGGAGAGCTGGTGCTCTTCTTGCATGGTTTTCCCCAATTCGCGGACGCGTGGCTGGAGATCATGCAGCCTGTCAGTAAGGCTGGATTTCACGCCGTGGCCGTCGATCAGCGCGGGTATTCGCCCGGCGCGCGTCCTCCGGCGACCGCGGACTACGCGGTGGACCTTCTCACCTCCGACGTTCTCGCCTTCGCGGATGCCTTCGGCGCCAGACAGTTTCATCTGGTCGCTCACGACTGGGGAGGTTTCCTGGCGTGGCAAATAGCCGCCGAGCATCCCGATCGTCTTCTCACCCTTACCGTGCTGGCCACTGCGCACGTCGATGCTTTTCTCCAAGCTGTGGATACAGATGACGAGCAAAAGGAAAAATCGAAGTACATCCCATTTTTTCGCATGCCAGGCGGCGTGGTGGAATCGTACCTGCTCGCGGATAACGCTCAGCGTCTCAGGAGTGTCTACCAGGGAAAGCTGTCTGCGGCGGCCGTCGAAAGCAACGTGCGTCGACTCTCAGAAGAGGGAGCGCTGACGGCAGCATTGAACTGGTATCGGGCGTTGGACCTTGCCCATCGGATCGGTCCCATCGCAGTACCCACGTTGTACGTTTGGGGAGACAAAGATCTCGCTTTGGGCGAGACAGCCGCCATGGAAACGGCGAAATTCGTTACCGGCCCTTATCGCTTCGAAAGGCTCAAGGATACGTCGCATTGGCTTCAGCAGGAGGCATTGGATCGCATTGTCACGCTTCTGCTCGCTCATTTGGGGGCTGGTCCGCGCGAAAAGCCTGGTGAATGACATGTCAAGCAGGAGATTCATCATTGGGAATCGCCGGAGGCCGGCTTCATGCCCGAGAGAATCCTGAGCTTCTACGAATCGCTCGCAGATCACTATCACCTGATCTTCGACGATTGGGATCAGGCGATCGAGCGCCAAGCCCGGATTCTGAATCCGCTTCTTGCCGCGCAAGGTTGCCCCATGAAAATTCTGGACTGTGCCTGCGGCATCGGAACGCAGGCGCTCGGCTTCGCACGCTTTGGCCATCGTGTAGTTGCCTCTGACCTGAGTCGAGCGGCGGTGAACAGGGCAAGGCGCGAGGCTGAGAGGCGTGGGTTGGAGATCTCGTTCCACGTCTCGGATATGACCTCGCTGACGGAGATTGCAGATCGCGACTTCGATGTCGTGGTAGCACTGGATAATGCTCTCCCGCATCTCACCGCCGAACAGCTTGTTTGCGCAATAAAAGCGGCAAGTTCAAAACTAAAGTCCAAAGGGTTGTTCATCGCGAGCATCCGAGATTACGACGCGCTCATCTTGCAAAGACCGCCCATGCAGCAACCCGCGTTCTATGGCAGCGAGGGAAAACGGCGAATCGTACATCAGGTCTGGGACTGGATCGATGAAGCGAGGTATACATTGCATCTGTTCATCACTACCCAGTCTGACCAGGCGTGGACGACGCGTCACTTCGTTTCGGAGTACCGCGCTGTGCAGCGCAGTGAAATTTCCAGGGCGTTGCAATCGACCGGCTTCCAGGATGTACGATGGCTCATGCCCGCCGAGAGTGGTTTCTACCAGCCCCTCGTTGTGGCTAGATGGCCGTAATTGCCGCCGCCATCGGCCGGTGCCGCCGCAGTGCAAGCTCGCCTTTATACTCTTAAAGGCAGTTAACGAATACCTCTGGTAAGCCATATATATGTCAAAACGTGAATTTCAGACCGAAGTCAATCAGCTGCTGCAGCTGATCATCCACTCTCTCTACTCCCACCCTGAGATCTTTCTGCGCGAGCTCATCTCCAACTCCTCGGATGCGCTCGATAAGCTACGCCACCTGACCCTCACCGACGAGGCCTATAAATCCGTTCCTTTCGAGCCCCGTATCGATCTGGAGCTTGACGAGGAAAAGAAAACCCTCACCATCGCCGACACCGGCATCGGCATGAACGAGGAGGATCTGATCGAGCACCTTGGCACCATCGCCCGCTCCGGAACCAAAAACTTCCTTGCCCAGCTCTCCGGAGATGCCAAAAAGGACTCCAACCTCATCGGCCAGTTTGGCGTTGGCTTCTACAGCGCCTTCATGGTCGCCGACAGCGTCGAGGTAGTCTCCCGCAAGGCTGGTGAAGACAAAGCCTGGCGCTGGACCAGCGACGGCAAGAGCGGCTTTGACATTGAGCCCGCCGAGCGTTCCACGTCCGGCACCACGGTCCTGCTGCACCTCAACGAAGAAGGGAAGCAGTATGCCAATAGCTGGCGCCTGCAGGAGATCGTGAAGAAGTACTCCAATCACATCGCCTTCCCCATCTTTCTTACCTACGACAAGAGTGAATGGAACGAGGCCGAGAAAAAGTCGGAGAAGAAGCGCACCACCGAGCAGGTCAATGCCGCCAGCGCCCTCTGGCGCCGTTCGAAAAGCGAACTCAAGGATGAGGATTACAAGGAGCTCTACAAATCCCTTACCGGCGATTCGGAGGATCCTCTCTTCTGGTTCCACACCAAGGCAGAAGGGAGCCTGGAGTACACCACGCTCTTCTTCATTCCCTCCAAGGCTCCGCTCGATCTCTACCAGGCGGAATACAAGACCGGCGTAAAGCTCTATGTGAAGCGCGTCTTCATCATGGACGACGCCAAGGAGCTTCTACCGCAGTACCTGCGCTTCGTCCGCGGCATCATCGACAGCGAAGATCTTCCCCTGAATGTCAGCCGTGAAATCCTGCAGCAGAACCGCGTGCTTACCAGCATCCGGACCGCCAGCGTGAAGAAGATCCTCTCCGAACTCAAGAATATTGCGGCCAACCAGCCGGAACAATATCTCAAGTTCATCGGCGAGTACAACCGTCCCCTGAAGGAGGGTCTGTACGGAGACTATGCCAATCGTGAGACGCTGCTCGATCTCGTCCGCTTCAAATCGACCAAGGTGCAGGGCCTAACCAGCCTCGCGGACGTTAAGTCGCGCATGAAGGAAGGGCAGAAGAGCATCTACTACATCACCGGCGGCGGTGAATCCCTGCTCCGCACCTCGCCGCTTTTGGAGATCTACAAGAAGAAGGATCTCGAAGTCCTCATTCTGGACGATGACTTCGACGAGATCGTCTTCGCCGGCATCGACAAGTATGGCGACGTGGACCTCAAGTCGGTCAACAAGACCTCGACCAGCGAAGACCTGAAAGATGAGGCCGAGCCCGACAAGGCAGAATCGCTCAAACCGCTGCTTGACAAGCTAAAGGCAACGCTTGGCGATCGCGTGAAGGATGTGCGCGCTTCGGTGCGGCTGGCCGATAGCCCTTCGTGCATCGTCTCCGACGAAGCGGAGCCATCGATGCAGATGCAGCAGATGCTGCGGGCTATGGGACAGAAGGATATGCCTGCGCTCAAGCCCACTCTGGAAATTAATCCCGATCATGAGATCATCCGCAAGCTGCTGGCACGACCGGATGACGCCACCCAAGAGGATGCGGCGTGGTTGCTTTTCGATCAAGCGCTGCTGATGGAAGGCGTGCCGCTCGAGGACCCAGCTGCCTTTGTGCAACGCCTCAACCGCGTCCTGAACCTATCCATTTAAATTGCAGGTGGCTGCGTGCGGAACGCAGCCACCTGCAGCTTACGGCACCGTGACCACTACTTTGCCAACCTGCGCGTTCGATTCAAGATACCTGTATGCGTCGACCGTTTGGGCAAAGGAAAACGTCTTGGCGATCTTGGGACGGAAACGCCCATCCGCCAGCCGGTCGTAGACATATTTCTTCGCCAGGGCCAGCTTTTCCGGAACACGGGTGATGGACATCAAGCTATAGCCGCGAAGGGAGAGGCTGTTGTTGAGCGCCGTAAGCAGAGGAAATGGAGTTGGTTGCCCGGAGAGTGCTCCATAAACAAAAATAATGCCTCCGGGTTGCGCGGCTTCGGTCAATTTTTCTATAAATGGCCCGGCCACCGGATCGAAGGTTACACGAGCGCCTCTTCCTTTGGTAATTTCCGCGACCCTGGCAACATAATCCTCTTCGTCCGTGGCGATCACGTAGTCGGCGCCCAGTTTCGTCAGTTGTTCTTTCTTGTCGCCGGTGCGCGTGGTTGCGATGGAGATGCCACCCTCCGCCTTCACAATCTCAATGGCCGCAAGTCCAACGCTACTGGAGGCGGCCGGGATCACAACGAAGTCACCCTTTGTAACCCCGGCGATGGCGACCAGGGCACCATAGGCGGTGACATACTGCATCCATATGGCAGCACCTTCGGCCGGGGACAAATTCGCCGGATACTCGGCAACCGCCGCAACCGGCGCCACCGCCGTTTCGCCCACCATGCTGTAATCGTTAAGCGTAAATGCGGGAATAGTCGAGACCTGCTTGCCTATCCAGCTTTTGTCGACATCCGGTCCCACGGCCTCCACTCTGCCGGCCGCTTCGTAGCCAAGACCCGCAGGCAGCTTTGGGGGATAAACATATCGTCCGTGGTAGAACATGGACTCCGCACGATTTAGCCCGATCGCTTGCACTCTCAATCGGACCTCGCCCTTTCCCGGCTCTTGCAGTGGCACGTCCTCGAATTTCAATACTTCCGGGCCACCTGTTTCATGGAAGCGAACTACTTTCGGCATGTGATCCACCTGTAAGGACTTGGATGGAAGAGGGCCTTGGAAAGATTCCATTGAATTCCATAAAGAGGCGAACCCCGCGGCTTAGCCGGAGCTATGGATGCATGCGGTTCGCGTGGCGAGAGGCTACACTCTTGGTTATGGATCGCCAAAATTTCCCCGGAACCAGTCCCTATGAGCCCATCATCGGCTTTTCACGTGCCGTGCGCATCGGCAAGGTTGTCCATGTCTCCGGGACCGGCCCGGTGGGTGCCGATGATCTTTCCGCAGCCGAGCAAACACGCACTGTATTGAGGCTTATTGAAGCCGCGCTCTTACAGGCAGGAGCGAAGTTCGAGCATGTGTACCGCACGCGTATGTTCATTGCGCATCAGGAAGATTGGGAAGAGATCGGCCGCGTCCACGGCGAAGTGTTCGGTGAGATCCGCCCAGCAGCGACGATGGTTGTCGCCTCTATGCTTAACCCCAAGTGGCGCGTGGAAATCGAAGCCGAAGCCGTCCTTCCCTAAGTAGCGCGCCGGCCTCTCTTGCCGGGTTAAGACTTACCCTTGCGAGATTTGTTGCCAGGGCCTTTAGCCGAAATGGCGTAGAGTGTGCGGACAACGCGAGGATCAAGCACAGACTGAAGGGTAGTCGCGCCGGGAGTCAAACTCAACCTGGCGAGGGAGCCCTTACGAAGTCGGATTCGAGCCGGGCTGGCGACGGCCGGAACAAGCAGGGCACCCAGAAAAATGCTTAGGTTAGGGTTATGCCCTACCACGAGGATGTTATCGCGGTCGCGATACTCATCCAGCAGCTTCTTAAAATCCTTGAGAGTGGCTTCGGGAGCAAGGCTGTTGGATTGCACGACTCGTCCCCTGTACCCGGTCTCAGTGGCGACCAGATTTGCCGTCTGCAGGCTGCGCTTGAGCGGGCTTGAGACGATGACATCGAAACCTATTTTCATAGCATTCAGGACGCGCGACAGCTGAAGGCAATGGCGAACACCATCCTTATCGAGAGGGCGCTTCCGGTCTACTTCAGGGTCTGCAATGCTGTTGCCGGCGCTGGCGTGGCGAAGGACGAATAGATTCATAGGCTGTGATCATTGTAAGAGGTCCAGGCGCCGAGCCGGCGTAGAGCCCGAAGAAGTGCAGCGATGGTCACCAGTGATATGCGGGGCCTTTGTTCTGATTTTTCACACGGCATTCATATTGAGTTGCGATGCACCGGCATCAACGCTAGGGAGAGGTGACCGGCGTGGCGACATCGATCGATAACAGACGAAGCGACTTTTCTCAGATGGACGATGCGCCGGCCGAAAGAGCTGCTGCTTGAAATGCCCTCTTTCCCTAGCTGATTACTGCACTACGATCTGAAGGGTGACCGAGTGAGTGAGCTTGCCGGTCGAGTCAGTCGCCGACACCGTGATCGTTTGCGTGCCTGTAGGCGTACCGGGCGTACTCGTCGTCGTGCTGGGCGCACTACCACCGCTGGCAGACGCGTTGGCTCCGCCGCAACCCGAGAGCGAGATTAAGCCGCCCATCAAAAACAGCACCATCAGAACGGAATACATACGGTGCCGATAGCGTTTCGCCGTGCGCGCCCGGTAAGAAAAGCAGGAATGTGACGCTAAACCACGCCATTGGTTCCAGAGGTCGAATGGCTCCCCGCTGAGTTGCCGCGGAGGGTGCGGTCGTCGTAATCGTAAGCTTGGTGGTGGCGGCCGCCCCGTTGCTCGGGGTCACCGAAGATGGAGCGAATGTGCAGGCCGCTAAACTCGGCAGCGTGCCACAGGAGAAACTCACGGTTCCGCTATATCCTGCAACCGGGGTGATCGTGAGTGTGGCTGCCACCGGCTGCCCCGCGGTAACGGTGGCTGTCGCCGGCGAAACGGCAACCGTAAAGTCCGGCGCTGCCACTGCGATCGGCGCTGCCACTGCGATCGAAACCGCATTCGATGTGCTGGGCTGGTTTTCGGCGTCCCCCGTGTAGCTGGCGGTCACCGCATAAGTGCCGGCGGCAGCAAACGAGGCAGAGAGGGTGGCAGTACCATTCGCCACAGCGACGGTTCCCAGCGTCGCAGCACCGGAGGTAAACGACACGTTGCCGGTAGGTGCGTATCCTGTGACGGTGGCAGTGAAGGTGAGTGCCTGATTTTCGCTGGCAGTGTTTGCAGAGACGGCAAGCACGGTGCTTGTGCCGGCCAGGGTCGGAGCTACCGGCTTAGGATTGGTCTGGTTGAGCAGGGGAATGACGGCTCCCGTAGAAAAACTCAAATAGTCCAGGGCATTATCGTTGGCCAGCTTGGGTGCCTGGTTGTTCAACCTCACAAGCGCCCCACCGAGAGATCCATCATTGAAAAAGCTGGAGTAGTAGTTATTGCTATCGAGCGTAAAGTTTCCCGTTCCATCTCCGAAAAGAACGATGACCTGGTCGATGTTTTCGGTCGTGGTGTATTGCAAAACTATATCCGGGTGGCCGTCCGCATTGACATCACCGATGGAGGCCGACGCTTTCGCTAACGATAGATCCGACAGTGGAAGGGTATAGAAAGGCGTGGGCTGGAAGGTGCCGTTGCCGTTTCCCGCGTAGATAGTACCGGCCCCGGCGCCAATCGATCCCATAAACAGGTCGGGTATTCCATCTCCATTTAGATCAGCCACGGCTAAGGCCGTACCAGTGAGGCCGAGAGGCGCCTGCTGAAAGGTTCCATCGCCGTTGCCAAGAAAGACGGCGCCATTCCACACCAGGTCCAGCTTCTTATCGTTGTTCAGGTCAGCGACCAGAACCTGCTGGCAGATGGAGGGATTCTGCTGGGAAAACAAAACCGGACTGCCAAAGCTGCCATTTCCTTTGCCCGGCACAAAGATCAGTCCACTCCCGCTCTCAGGGAAATCAAGGCAATACGGAAGCACGACATCGAGATTGTTGTCGCTGTTGAAATCACCAACGGCAGGAACCTCTGCTCCAGCAGTCTTCAGATCTACTCCAGGAAGGCTTGGCTGAAAGGTGCCATTGCCGTTACCCGCATAGAAAAAGAGTGCTGAATCCTGGGGCCCGGAGAGAATTATACCGTCGCCCTGGGTGCCCCCAGAGCTGGCTACCACGTCGGTCTTGCCATCTCCGTTGAAATCTCCCGTGGCAACGTTCTCGAGAGGACTGCCGGCGGTTGTATAGGTGGAAGAAAATGTTCCATCGCCTCGTCCCAGGGCACTGACAAGGTTGAGGCTGGCACCTATGCCGACCACGTCGGTAAGGCCGTCCCCATTAAGGTCCGCTGTGGCGAATTGCCCATTGCCATTGGTGGCGGAGAGGTTACCTTGTCCCAAAAGTATTCTCAACGTCCCCTGAAACGTGCCATCGCCATTGCCCTCCAGCACAGAAAAGCCGGGTGAAGCACTGAAGATGAGATTCGTCTGCCCATTCGTTCCAGTTTCTGTTGCAGAAGGGAATCCACTCAGGGCGTAGGAGTTTCCATAGGTAAACCCGCCCTTGCCGTCGCCGAGAAGAATCGAGGTATAGTTTCCAACCACTGCAAGGTCAACATTGCTGCCGCCATTGGTGGTTCCCGCAATGGAGAGGGAGGGGTTCCCGAGCCATGAATCGAGTGGCACGTTAGCGCCCGTCGTGAACTTTCCGCTGGAAGCGCCAAGCAGCACCTGCAAGGAGATGAGTCCTATGTCCGTTTGTCCTGCGATGTAGGCTACATCGGTCAGGCCATCGTGATTAAAGTCTGCGGTAACCAGCTTCGGCCCGCCGGCAGTGGTTTGTGCCGTTTGCAGCGTTCCGTCTCCGTTCCCGTAGTAAACAGCCAGCGAGGAGCCGCCGACAACGATGTCCTGCTTTCCATCCCCGTTGAAGTCGCCCGCACCCGTTGATCCAGGATTCACTCCGGTTGGACCCGGATAGCCTTTGGCCGTCGAAAGCGTTCCCGGCGCCGAGCTGCCTTGATTCAGCAGCACCGCTAAGCCTGAAGCATTATTGAGCAATGTGGATACTGCAACGTCGGGATAGCCGTCTCCATTCAGATCGACCGGAGGAGCCAGCGCCACCGGCGCTGACACAGCATAATAAACCGGGCTCTGAAAGCTACCATCCCCGTTGCCGATCAGCACAGCAACATATCCAGCGGGACAGGTGAGCACCAGGTCAAGCTTGTTGTCTTTGTTCATGTCGGCTGCAACCAACGAATAAGACTGCGCAGCAAACGTGCAACCGGTCAACGAAGTCGTAGTCACCGCGACGGGAGCATTGTTCGCTCCTTGATTGAGGAGCACGGTCAGTGTCGGCGGTGGGGTCCCCTCACCAGGTACGGAAAGATATGCCAGATCCGGCTGGCCATCCCCGTTAAAGTCACCGGTAGCCAGGCTCGACACTGTCACACCCGCCTGGGGAGTGAAACTATCCGTAGGAAAGATGGGCGGTTGCGTCTGTGCGGCAGCAGCCGCTACAAGCAGTGGCGAGATGAGCAACGGGGCCAGGATGGACCGCAAGCTGCCAGAAATCTTGAACCAAGGGTTTGCAGACACGGAGACAGTCCTTCAAGCCGAAACGGTCTTTCTGCGAACGAGCAGGGCGAGTCTAACAAAAGCTAGCGGCAACCTGCCAAAGATTAAAATCGCGCAGAAGGCACCAAAGACAGGTTACCCGTCTCCGTTGGACAGCTCCTGACCCCCACACGCTACTTAGTTCGCTATAAAGCATTCTGGATATTCACAGAGCGGATGTAAGTGGGAAACCATATAATCTTGTTCCGAACTTCCGGGCGATCACGTGCTACGGGTAAACCTATGTTGAAGAAATCATTGAAGAGACAGATTGAACATATTTTAGATTCTGGTGGTGGCGAGGTAAGAAGCGTCATCCTTCGCATGAAAAGCGATAACGATGAGTCCGGTCTTGGAGGGGTGGCGGCTGACGCAATTGGCCGTCGTAACCTCTACCTCAGCGCCCGCGATGTGCTTCCTCTCCAGCGGAACGTACAACGGTCTAGGAGCCGGGTTACACCCGTAGCAGTTTCTAGCCAAGTGGCGGCAGCTGCTAAATCGCTTAGTCCAACGAGGCTGCGGTCGCAAGCCTTCGATCAACTGAGACCAATGCTCTCAGAAGACATAGTGGTCAAGGCGGCAAACCAACCAAAGCAGAGTAAGGCCGACATTGGAAATGTGCAGGTCTTTTGGGCGGCAAAATCTATTCTCCTGACCATCGAGAAGGACGAACTTGCCAAGCTACCCGCGGAAATGCCACAGGTTCAGGATGTCTACCCAAACAGAACTCTTCATGTTCCTCGCCTTGCCCCGACCCGCAGTATGCCGATACCAGTTCGCGAGAACAAGATCAGTTCTTGGGGGCTGCAAAAAATTGGCGCGCTCGCTACCTGGGGAGCGTATGGAGGAAAAGGGGAAGGAATTCGAGTTGGCATTCTGGACACGGGCGTTGACGCCGAGCATCCCGACCTGAGGGGAAAGGTCGCAAAATGGGCGGAGTTTGACAGAGTTGGAAAGGAGGTTGTGAACTCTAAGCCGCACGACTCTGATCGTCACGGAACGCACTGCTGCGGAATCGTGGCCGGCGGCGACGCCAGCGGCCAGTGGATAGGTGTTGCTCCAAATGCCGAACTTGCGGTCGCCCTAGTTCTAAACGGCGAAGACGGAGGTACGGACGCTCAGGTTTTGGCGGGAATCGACTGGTTGGTAGAGCAGAACGTGCATGTCGTCAACATGTCACTCGGTGGTCTGACAATGGATCCCGAAGTACCAAGCACATATACAGAGGCAGTGCTTACGTGCCTTCGCGCTGGGATCCCGGTTGTGACCGCCGTGGGCAACGAGGGCAGCCAAACCACGGGCCTTCCTGGTAATGACATTTTTGCGTTTTCTGTTGGAGCCGCAGATTATGCAGATAAGGCTGCTGGATTTAGCGGCGGACGGACACAGATCATCCGCAAGTCAACCCATATCCCGCCAAAGCATCTCCCCCTTACCTACATGAAGCCCGAGGTTTCAGCTCCCGGAGTTGCCGTGAAATCCAGCGTGCCTGGTGGAAAGTGGGATGCGTTCAATGGCACCTCAATGGCCGCTCCCCACGTGGCTGGAGCAATTGCTTTGCTGCTAAGTAATACTTCGATTCTCAAAACCACTAAAGCTGCTGAACGCGGGTTCCTCCTGCAAGATCTCATCACGGGTTCGGTGGAAGAGCTTGGAGAATCAGGACAGAACCACCGCTTCGGCTTCGGACGGATTGATGTGCTACGTGCGATTGGATTTGCGCGCGAACTTGGTTATTAAGGCCGTTCGGGAGAGAATAGAGTTGTGTCCAGCACCGACCGCCTCAGTGCAAAAATACCGAACCGCGAACTATACCGAATGGCATCGGACGCCAAAGGCGAATCTGTGACGGTCCTCGTCGAGCCGTCTGTGACGCCGACTCAGGTGCAGTTTGAATCGACGTCAGGCTATTCTGGTCCGGCTCCGCTTCGTTGCTTCGTGGAAGCTACTCCCGACGCGGCTAAAGCGTACGAACGCAAGATTGAGGAAACGGCAGCATTTCTCGAACACGAACTAGGCAAACGGCCTCATTGGCTCCGGTCTGGCCGTGTCTTTGTTGTGACTGTGACCCCGCAGCAGCTTGCGACGATCGCCAAGTCGCCGCTTATCCGTTTCATCCGGCCCAACGCGGAGTGGGGACCAACACAGTAAAAATGTGTGCCTATAACGGGGCGTCAATGCCCGTACAGCGGCTCTTAACACGCTTCCGCGAGGCGCGGAATCTCGGACCAGCTTTCCACGATCGACATCCAGAACAAAGCGACGAGTCTACCCTCTGAATCGAGCATGACGATATGATCCCCCTGGATCTCAGCGCGAGACGCGACGACCGGTTGGGTGCTGATAGCAGGGTTCTTGAACCGCACTAAATATGTTTTGCTGGCCATTTTCATCTTCCAGGTACATCCTCCGCGAACCCGAATTTCCCGTTACGTGGCACTTACCAAAGGCGACGTGTGCGGCTTTCAGTAAGGGAAAGCCGCATGAAGTTCCTCAACGCCACCAACTTCGGATAGAAAATCCGGGAGCCATTGACTTAGGGCGCCTGTGGCCGAGGCAGACCTCGAGCCGCACTCCAATTGATAGTGTTGCGATTCCGCAAACCGTATCAAGACTTGCTTTTGTTTTTCGGTAGCCCAAACACGTAGTAGCCTTGGGTCTGCTGGTTGCTCTCACTTCAAGGAAGTCATGCCACATGGGTAGATTCACGCGCCGCCGCTTTCTCGCTGTAGCCTCTGCCGTTGCCGCGACTCGATCGCTGGCAAAACGCTTGGGATGGGCCCAGACGCCGGAGAACGAGGCCGGCGACCTCAAGCTGTGGTACACCAAACCGGCATCCCAGTGGGTTGACGCGTTACCTATCGGCAACGGGCGTCTGGGAGCGATGGTCTTTGGCGGCGGCGCTATCGACCCAATCGATCCGAAGGACCCGAAGAACGATAAAGGGGCGGGTCCCGTTCCCACCGATCCCGCGAAGGAAACGCTGCAGCTGAATGAAGACACACTCTGGTCGGGCCTTCCGGTCGACGGCAACAATCTCGATGCGAAGAATTATCTGCCCGCGGTGCGCCGGGCGGTCCTGGAACAGAAGGACTACCACCTGGCCGACCAGCTCTGTCGCAAGATGCAGGGCCTGTTTGCCGAGGCATACCAACCGATCGGCAGCCTGCATGTGGATTGCACTCACCCCGGGCCGGTGACGGATTATCGCCGCGAGCTGGACCTTGCATCCGCGGTGGCGACGACTCACTACAGGGTGGCGGATGTCGAATTTGAACGCGCCGCATTTTCCTCCGCCCCCGATCAGGCGATTGTGCTGCGCGTCTCTGCCGGCAAACCCAGCCAGTTGAACGCAACCCTATGGATGGATGGCCCGCTGGTGAAAGCGGTGCAGACCGTGGGCGGCAATCGTCTGCTGCTGACCGGCAAGGCGGCAAAGCATATCGCCGGCGCCGGGCATCCAGGCAGCGAGAATCCGGTCGTACTTTCCGATGTGCCGGGCGAGGGCATGTACTATGCCGCTTTGCTGCAGGTGAATGCTGAGGGCGGCCGGGTATCCGCGCATGGAGACAGACTGGTCGTCACCGGTGCGACGACGTTCACGGTGGTGCTGACCGCGGCTACCGGTTACCGCGGATTCGAAGAGAAACCCGATACGTCGCAGGCGGTGGTGACGGAACGCGCTACCCGGCAACTCGATATCGCACTCCAGCAGAGTTACTCTGCCTTGCGCCAGCGGCACACTGCGGATTACCAGAAACTCTTTGCCCGCGTATCTCTCACGTTGGGGTCAAAGGCGGCAGCATCGCAACCCACCGACCAGCGGCTGGCGAACTTTGCCACGGCTCCCGATCCGTCGCTGCTGGCGCTGTATTTTCAGTACGGGCGCTACCTGCTCATCAGCAGTTCGCGGCCGGACACGCAGCCGGCGAATCTGCAGGGCATTTGGAGCTACCAGGTGCAGCCGCCGTGGAGCAGTAACTGGACGGCAAACATCAATGTGCAAATGAACTACTGGCCGGCGGAGACGTGCAACCTGAGCGATTGCGCCGAGCCGCTGTTGGCATTCATGCAAGATCTCAGCCACACCGGCGCGCGCGCGGCACGGGAGACGTACGGCCTGCCTGGCTGGGTAACCCATCACAATATCGATCTCTGGCGCGCTGCCAACCCTGTAGGGATGGGCGTTGGCGCGCCGACGTGGGCCAATTGGTGCATGAGCGGCCCCTGGCTCTGCGCCCATCTGTACGAGCATTATCGCTTCACGCGCAACCGCGAATTTCTGCGTGCGCGCGCCTATCCCTTGATGAAGGGGTCGGCGGAGTTCTACCTGGCGTGGCTGATCGAAGATGGAAACGGGCACCTGACCACCTGCCCTTCCGAGTCGACCGAGAACAACTTCATGGCCCCGGACGGCAAGCCCGCCATGACCAGTGCCGGCTGCACCATGGATATGGCCCTCATCCGTGAACTCTTTACCAACTGCATTGACGCTGCGAAAGAACTGGGGATCGACGAAGAGTTCGCGGCCAAGCTCGCCGCCGCGCGCGCACGGCTCATTCCTTACCAGGTCGGCAAATACGGCCAGCTGCAGGAATGGTCCGTCGATTTTGATGAGAGCACGCCCGGTCAGCGGCATATGTCGCATTTGTACGGGCTGTATCCGGGTGGTGAGATCACGCCGCGCGGTACTCCGGAGCTGGCAAAGGCGGCGCGCGTTTCGCTGGAACGGCGCTTAGCCAACGGTGGAGCATATACCGGTTGGAGCCGCGCCTGGGCTATTGGTTTCTGGTCTCGCCTGGGCGATGGCGACAAGGCGTGGGAGTCTCTGGGGATGCTGATGCAGCACAGCACGAATATGAATCTCTTCGACACCCATCCGGCAGGGAAGACATCGATCTTTCAGATTGACGGAAACTTCGGCACAACAGCGGCGATTGCCGAGATGTTGATGCAAAGCCACACCGGCGCGATCGACCTGTTGCCGGCCTTGCCCTCGGCGTGGCCGGCGGGCGAAGTCAAGGGTCTGCGGGCACGCGGTTCGGTCGAAATCGATCTCCGTTGGGAAAATGGAAGGGCGGTAGCCGCCGTGATTCGACCGGATTTCTCAGGCGAATATCAGTTGCGCATACCCCCTGGACAGAAGATTCGCAGTATCGCGAGCGCAGGCGAAGTTCCATTGCGGACTCTCGCCGACGGCAGTATTGGCGTCACGTTGGAGGCGACGCGAAGTTATCGCGTAGAGTTCGCCTAATATCCTCATCACGACGGACTTGGCCCATTTTTGAAAGTGTTTGACGGTATAATACGTACGAGCGTATTATATTTCTATGCCCAAACCCTCCCTGCGCGAAGACATCCTCAATGCCGGCCTAAAAGTGATGTTTCGATCGGGATACCAAGGTGCGACGGTGCGTGATATCTGCGCGGCCGCCGGAGCCCCCCATGGTTCCTTCACAAATCATTTCCGTTCCAAGGAGGCCTTTGCCCAGGAAGTTCTCGACCGCTTTTTCGCTAAGACCAAGGGGTTCGTCCGGGAAGCTTTGGACGACAAGTCTCTTACCCCCCGGCAGCGACTGAGGAAGTTTTTGGACATCATCAGCGGGCAGCTCAAAAGCGAGGAATGGAAACGCGGGTGCCTGATTGGAGATTTCAGCCTTCAGACGAGTTCTGAGAGCGAACCCTTGCGCCACAGGCTGGAGGCGATTTTCCAGGAATGGCGCGTGCCGTTTGCCGCGTGCATCGCCGAGGCGCAAAGGGCCGGTGAAATCGATGCCACGTTCGATCCGATGGATCTGGCTGAATTCCTCCTGGCCTCCTGGGAGGGTGCAATTCTCCGCATGAGGGTTGAACGCGGCCCTGCCGCGCTCGATCGCTTCAAGAACATCGTCTTCGAAACCGTATTCAAGGAGCAGAAATGACCGTACTCTCCGATGTTGCATTGCCCCAGGTAAATGTCCTCGATTCCACCATGGCCTATCGGGAGGCCGGAGATCCCGAGGCGCCGGTCGCGCTTTTTCTGCACGGTAACCCTACCTCATCCTATATATGGCGGAATATCCTCCCGCTGGTTGCACCGGTGGCTCATTGCATAGCACCCGATTTCATCGGCTTCGGGCAGTCGGGAAAGCCGGACATCGAGTATCGCTTTGCCGATCATGTCCGGTATCTCGATTCGTTCCTGGATCGCGCCGGAATTTCGTCCGCGTTCATCATCGCGCAAGACTGGGGAACCGCGCTGGCATTTCACCTGGCAGATCGTAGACCGGAGTTTATCCGCGGGCTTGCTTTTATGGAGTTCATCCGGCCCATGCCTACCTGGAACGATTTTCACGCGGATGCAATTGAAATCTTCCAGAAATTCAGGACCCCCGGGGTGGGCGAAGAGATGATTCTTGAAGGCAATGTATTTGTCGAGGGCGTTCTTCCTCTCGGAACAGTGCGCAAGCTCTCGGATGAAGAGATGTCAGTTTACAGAACACCCTTTCTTACTCGCGAGTCGCGGCGGCCCACCTGGCGATTCCCCAATGAGATACCGATTGCGGGAGAGCCGGCGGATGTGTATTCGACCATGGAGAATGCACAACGTGCTCTGGCTGAGTCGTCGTACCCGAAGCTGCTCTTCACGGGAAATCCTGGCGCCCTGGTATCGCCGGCTTTCGCTGAGAGCTTTGCGAAGAAGCTTAAGAACTGCAGGGTGGTTCAGCTTAGCTCTGGCATTCACTACTTGCAGGAGGATCACCCTGATGTGATCGGCGCCAATGTAAAAGAATGGCTTATCGAAGTGGGAGTTGGTTCCAGCCCAAAACAAGCCCTCTCACTCCCTCACAAATGACGGGTATCTCGCTCGTTCTTCGCGGGATGTGAGATGCCACTGCTCTCTCCCTCTGGGTCTCAATTCATCCGATGCACTTAGCGGTCAACATCAGTGGTCTCCCACATCTCGCGAAAAACGAGCGAGATGCCCGAATTTCCTGTACGCGGCACTAAGCAACAGCCACGTGTGCGGCTTTCATTGAGGAAAGCCGCATGAAGTTCATCAACGCCAACAAGCTTCACAGGAAATCCGAGATGTGGGGCACCCGTCATTTGCTAGGGAACGGGCAGTACTTGAGTTCTCAAGCGTGGCCGGCCGTGACCTTGCCGAAGACGCGGCAGAAGTTTCCCCCGCCGACTTTGCCGATTTCGTCAGGCGTGAACCCCTGCAGCAGCATCTCACCCACAACCGCGGGAAAAAATCCTCCAGCCAGGCCCGGCCATGCCTTGTTAGTGCCTTGGCCAACCCGCGAGGAGAGCAGATCTGTGTCTGTGCCGATACCGACGTAGTCGACGCCCACCGCGTCGACCATTGCCTTGATGCTTTCCACGAAGTCTTTCAGCGAGTCGGCCAGGTGAGTCCACACGCCGATCACGCCGCCGGCGTCGGCCACGACCTTCGCGTGTTCTTTGCTGATCAAGTGTGGCTTCATCCTTGCGGCCATCGTGGGGTCACTGCCTGTTCGGCTGTCGATGCTCGTATGCGACACAAGGACCGGTTGCGTGGCCACCTTCAACGCGCCCAGCACCGTCTCGGGACTGGCGTGGGCGAGGTCCACCACGATCCCCAATCGGTTGCACTCCTTCACCACCTTTGCGCCAAAAGCCGTCAGACCACCAAGGTGAGCGGGAGCTGTGATCACATCGCCCAACGGCGACACGATGTCGTCTCGCTCGTGAAGCAGTTGAAGGTCGCGGACACCGCGTTTGTACACCTCTTCCACTCGCTCCAGGCGCCCTTCGATGAACTGTGACCCTTCGACTGTCTGGACGATGGTTGGTTGACCATGGGCGTGCGCGGCCTGCAGGTCTTTGAGGTGGAGCGCGCGGTGCATATGTCCCTTTTCCAACTGCGCGTCCATCGCCGTGAGCCAACTAAGATAGTGGTCTCGCGCATCGCCCGGCTTGGCAAATGGCGCGGAATCCAGCACGAAGCTCGCACAGACCGCGGTGAGTCCCGACTCTTTGAGCTCTTCTGCCAGTCCGAGAGCCTGCGGTTGCTCCTCCTGCCGCGGCGGCTGACCATTCTGCGCATGCGGTTCCGTCCCCGCGGGATAGACGTGGTTGTGCATGTCTATCCCGATGGTCTTGGACATCACCTGCGCAACGCGCGGATCAATCGCATCGCCCGCCACAGCCAGCCCCGCCGGCGCGAGCAGCATCGCACCGCCGGCACACGCCGCGGTGGTCAGGAATTCTCGCCGCGAAAAACTGGGATACCTGGTTTTCAACATACCGTTCCTGTTAGACACTTGGGATAGCGGAGACGTGGCCGTAGAGTTCTCATCTTACTACCGGATCAGAAACCCGCTGTACGCGAATACGGTCGCGCTCCCGATCGAGCCGAGGATTCGATGATCGGGACCTGCGTAGAAATAGCAATTACTGTGAAGAGGCTGGCGGGGAGAAATATTCATGAGAACAATCGCGGAACATATTGCGGGATACCTTTACGGATCACCTGAAGTCCCAACCTCAACTATCTCCGTGCTGGATTTGGCGAATTTGAAAATCAGTGCAGGATTCACCGAAGAAGACCAGCGTTACCTGCGTCTCGCTGGGGAAGTGCTCGAAGACCAGGCCAGGCAGGTCGTCGAGCAGTGGCGAAGCCGGATCATCGCCAGTATTCCGAACCTGGCCAGACACTCTCGCAGCCCAGAAGGGAAGCCGCTCCCCGATTACCTGGCGGCCAGCAATCTCCGCTTTGAGCAATGGATTCTGGATACCTGCCTTCGACCTTACGACCAGGACTGGATCAATTACCAACAGGAAATTGCTCTTCGGCATACGACGCTGAAAAAGAACAAAGTCGATGGCGTTCAGTCGACACCATACGTACCATTGCGCGATATTATTGCCTTCCTCGCAGTGATGAATGAGACGATCAAGCCGTACCTCGCGGCCAAGGGACATTCCGTGGAGGACGTCGATGGGATGCACCGGGCATGGTGTAAGTCAATGCAGTTACAGCTGGCGATTTGGGTCAGGACCTACGCTTGCTCAGATCAACCGCAAGATCAATGGTGATACTTCGCTCGCTAGCGGGTAAGCGTAAGCCGCCCCATCGGCATCCAAGAGCAACAGATGGACGGGACTTTCTGGAGGCTTATGTCAAACGAATCGGTGCTTGTCCCCGCCCGGCAACTTGCCGGCAACAACAAGGCCCACTTTCCTAACGAGAGTTCGGTGTATCGCTCCGCTCGCAACGCTCTGCTTATCGAAGAAATCGAGCTACGCCGCCAAATGGAACGTGTGGCGAGCCAGCGGCGAACTCTGCCTCTGGGCGGTGAGATTCCTCAGGACTTCGAATTTTTCTCCGAGACCGGGTCGATTCGCCTCTCCAAACTGTTCGGCGGTAAGGACACGTTAATGGTCTACAGCATGATGTACGGCCCACAGCGCAAGTTGCCGTGTCCCAGTTGTACGTCATTTTTGAGCGCCTGGAACGGGATGGCTGTCAATCTGCGTGAACGTGTACCCATCGCTGTCACGGCACGCTCACCCATCGAGCGACTGAGCGAATTCAAAAAGCTGCGCGGTTTTGTGAATCTGCCATTTCTCTCTGACACTTCGGGGGAGTACACGCGCACCTACGTCAGCTCCGAGGATGCGGACATTCCCGGTTTCAGCGTCTTCGCCAAGCGCAACGGAACCATCTACCACTTTTATAGCGGCGAGATGAGCGGCGAAATGGCTGATCCCGGACAAGACCCGCGCGGAGCTCCAGACCTCGATCCTCTCTGGCCGATGCTGGATTGGACGCCGGAAGGCCGCGGTGTCGACTGGTATCCAAAGCTTGACTACAGGCAAAAATAATATGAGGGAGGGGCTCTTCCGCCATAGAGCTATACTGGCCACCTACACCTGCGAGGGAGTATGGCTAGCAGACGACAGGAAGACCCGCCGAGGTTGCCGTCGACGCCAGAAGCCGGGCACGACCTTGCCTCGAGCCTGTACCAGGAGCTTCATCGGCTCGCAGTGGGCAAAATGCGCTTCGAGCGCGGGAATCACACTCTCCAACCGAGTGCGCTGGTGAATGAGGCTTACCTGCGGCTGGTGGATGGCTCCGATTCGATGTGGGCAGACCGCAGCCGGGTGTTGGGGCTTGCTGCCAATGTTATGCGCCACATCCTGGTGGATCATGCCCGGGCCCACAATGCCGGAAAGCGCGGAGACGGGCAGCTTCAAGTGACGCTGGTCGAAGACATGGCGGGTGGCACAAGCAACTCAACCGCCGATGTATTAGCGGTCGATGAAGCGCTTACCCGCCTTGCGGAGTTTGATCCAAGGCAAGCGAAGGTCCTTGAGATGCATTTCTTTGGCGGACTGACCTTTGAAGAGATCGCGCTGCAACTCGACATATCCCTACGTACCGTAAAACGCGACTGGACAATGGCCCGTGCGTGGCTGCGCCAGGAACTGTCAACTGCAACATGACTCCTGAACTCTGGCAGCGTCTGAAGCCGTTGTTCCATGCCGCTCGGGAAGAGACCACACAAGACCGCGCTGCATTCATTGAGGCTGCTTGTGGCGACGATCTCGAACTCAAGATGCACCTCAAGCGGCTTCTCGATGCCGATGAGCAAAGCGCCGATTCGCGAGACGCTCCACTTGCCCACATTGGCCATTATCTGGATGACAACGGCGTTCCACTTGAGGCTGGCAAGCTTGCCGTGGGCGAGGTTGGCATGATTCGCCCCATGATCGGCCAAACCTTCTCGCACTATCGAATCCTCGAAACGCTGGGCGGCGGCGGCATGGGTGTTGTCTACAAGGCGGAGGACTCTGTCCTCGGCCGATTTGTCGCACTTAAATTTCTTCCTGACCACTTGGCCCAGGTGCCACAGGCTCTGGAACGATTTCGGAGAGAGGCGCGCGCGGCATCCGCGCTTAATCATCCCCACATATGCACCATCTATGAGATTGGCGAAGAGAACGGTCAAACGTTTATTGCCATGGAATTCATGGGGGGCGCTACGCTGAAGCAACGCATTGCCGGGAAGCCGCTGCCCCTCCATGAAGTGCTTGAGTGGGGCATCGAGATTGCGGATGCACTCGGGGCCGCTCACAGCAAGGGGATCGTTCACCGGGACATCAAGCCTGCGAATATCTTTGTGACTGACCGCGGCGACATTAAGATTTTGGATTTTGGCCTGGCGAAGTTGATGCCCGTCGGGGCCACAAATCTCTCAGCGAAGCCGGCGGAAGGAGAAGGGCTCACCCGGCTTACTCAACCAGGCGCGGCGATGGGCACTGTTGTTTACATGTCGCCCGAACAGGTGCGCTGCGAAGAGATGGACGCCCGCACGGATCTGTTTTCTTTTGGAGTCGTGCTCTATGAGATGGTCACAGGGTTCGTGCCGTTCCGGGGCGAGAGCATAGGCGTGGTCGCGGAAGCAATTTTGAATCGCACACCGGTTGCGCCAGTGCGGTTGAATCCCGACGTTCCCCCCAAGCTCGAAGAGGTTATCAATAAAGCTCTGGAGAAAGACCGCAAGCTGCGCTACCAGAATGCCGCCGATTTGCAAACGGATCTACGACGGTTAGCGCGAGACAGCAACCGAAGCCAATGGGATGCATCGTCTTCAAAACAAGGACAACAAGCTACACAAGAGCAACAGCCAATCAAAACGAGGGCGCGGAAGGCCTACTACTATGTTGCGGCTGCGACTCTTGTTCTGGCGATTGCGGCCGCCTTTCTTCTCCGGCGTTCATTTCCAGACCGTGGGGCAACCAGCAAAGAGTGGGAGCAACTGACGTTTTTCAGAGATTCGGTGGTGTACCCCGCTCTCTCTTCGGACGGACGAATGCTCGCTTTCATTCGAGGAGACAATTCAGTCCTTCCACTTGGAGAGGTCAATTCGTTACTCCCGCTCGGAGATATCTACGTTAAGTTGCTGCCTGGAGGCGAGCCGGTCCAGCTAACCCACGACTCGACGACAAAACAAGCGCCGTCGTTCTCTCCGGATAATTCTCTAATTGCCTATGGTCTCGTCGGGCCATGGGACACGTGGGAGGTGCCTGTTCTCGGTGGCGAACCTCATAGGCTGCTGCCCAACGCTTCCTCGTTGACATGGATTGAAGGCGGAAAGCGGCTGCTCTTCTCTGAGATCAAGACCGGGCTGCATATGGTGGTGGTGACCACGGATGAGAGCCGAGGGAGTAGCCGGGACGTTTACGTGCCCGCGGGTGAACGCAGCATGGCCCATCATTCCTACCTTTCACCGGATGGCCGATGGGTACTGGTTGTTGAGATGGACAGCAGAGGTGAGATTCTGCCCTGCCGGATCGTTCCATTTCAGGGCGCAAACGACATTAAGATTGTTGGCCCTCCCAAGGGCGCCTGCCTTTCAGGCGCCTGGTCACCTGACGGTAAATGGATCTATCTCACTGCCAAGACGGATGACTTCCATATCTGGCGTCAGCGTTTTCCAGATGGAGACCCGGAGCAGGTGACCTTTGGCCCAACGTCACAGGAAGGAATAGCGATGGCGCCTGACGGCAGGTCCCTTATAGCCTCGGTCGGCTCTCAGGACCTGACGGTTTGGCTGCACGACAAGGACGGAGACCACCAGGTATCCTCCGAAGGAAACACTTCTTCACCGGCGTTTTCTTCAGATGGACGCAATCTCTACTTCCTTAAGGCCAATGACCAAACGCTAGGCGAGGAGTTGTGGATCAAGCAATTAGATAGTGGAAAGTCGGAGAAGGTCTTGCCGGATTACACAATTCAGGGATACTCCGTATCGCAAGACGGGAGAGAAGTTGCATTCGCGATGAAGGATCAGAGCGGCCATACAAACCTGTGGATTGCTCCAACCAGCCGTCGCTCGTCGCCGGTGCGCATCTCCTCTGCGGCGGTCGAAGATTCTCCCTTCTTCTTGCCGGACGGCGACCTGATCTTTCGCGCGATAGAAGGCGGCTCGAACTTTCTGTATCGCATGAAAACCGATGGCACCGGCCGCCGCAAGATTGCCCCGGAACACATTGTGGATATCAAGTCAGTTTCACCAGACGGCCGATGGGTTGTTGCCGGCGGGCTAGGGTCCGACCAAGAGCACACGCCGGGAATAAGGGCGTTTGCCCTGGATGGAAGCGCGGAGGTGACTCTGTGCGTTGTTAATTGCGAACTGCATTGGGACATGAGCGGAAAATTTGCGATTCTCAACTTCGACACGCTGCCGCGAGGCAGTTACGCGTTGCCAGTGATGCGGGACTCCGGGCTGCCCAAGATTCCACTGAGCGAAACCCCGCGCATCGAGGACTTTCCGAATCCAAAAGCGATCACCACGATTCCGTGGTATGTCGAGTCGGCCGTGAATCCTTCGGTCTACGCCTACACCCGGCAGAATACCCGCCGCAACCTCTACCGCATCCCATTACCTTGAGGCTCCAACAGTAGACTTATCTTGCATGAAGAAAATTGGATTCCTCTCATTCGGCCATTGGACACCTTCACCACAGTCACGAACGCAGTCGGCGGCGGACGCGCTGCTGCAATCCATTGACCTTGCCGTAGAGGCAGAGCGCCTGGGAATGGACGGAGCCTACTTCCGTGTTCATCACTTCGCGCGGCAACTGGCATCACCGTTCCCACTGCTCGCGGCGGTCGGTGCTAAGACACGAAAGATTGAAATTGGCACCGCAGTCATCGACATGCGGTATGAGAACCCTCATTACATGGCGGAAGACGCTGGCGCTGCGGATCTCATCGCTGGGGGGCGCCTGCAGTTGGGAATCAGCCGCGGTTCTCCCGAGCAGGTGATCGATGGTTGGCGCTATTTTGGCCACCGCCCGATGGAAGGTGAGGACGATGCAGACATGGGCCGGAGGCACGCCGAAGAATTTCTCGAGCTGCTGCGCGGCGAGGGCTTCGCTAAGCCTAACCCACGTCCGATGTTCCCCAATCCGCCAGGGCTGCTGCGTCTTGAGCCATACTCCGAAGGATTGCGTGATCGTATCTGGTGGGGGGCAGCTTCCAATGCGACAGCTGCCTGGGCCGCCAAGCTGGGAATGAACCTGCAAACCTCAACCCTCAAATTCGACGAGTCCGGTGAGCCGTTTCACATCCAACAAGCCGTCCAGATTCGCGCCTTTCGCGCAGCCTGGAAGGCGGCTGGCCACACTCGCGCTCCGCGCATTTCCGTCAGCCGCAGTATCTTCGCATTGATCGACGACCGTGATCGTGCCTATTTCGGACGAGGAGGTCAGGAAGAGGACAAGATCGGGTTCCTTGACGAAAGCACCAGGGCGATCTTCGGCCGTGGCTACGCTGCTGAACCGGATGTCCTGATCGAACAGCTAAGGAAAGACGAGGCGATCGCGGAGTCGGACACGCTATTGTTAACCGTCCCCAACCAACTAGGCGTTGCCTACAATGCACATGTCATGGAGGCAGTTCTGAGCACTGTCGCCCCAGCTCTCAGTTGGCGCTAAATCCGTGGCGACGGAGGTATTGCGGCAAGGTCACAAAATCCGGAACAGCATACCGGGGTGGGGTGATATTATCCATCACTTGCGTTCTGGTCGGAACATCTGTTCGATCAGCTTCGCAGCGACTTGCTTTGGGGGCACAGGATAGGTTCCGCCAGTTAAGATTTGCTTGATGCGTTCAACCTTCTCCCATCGCACATCGTGCGACCCACTCTTCAAGATCCAACGGTAGGTTTCTAACATCAACAGGGTCCTCCTGGTTGACAATTGACCGCGCTATTGCAGTAGCGCTAGGGGTGGCCTTGTTCCCGGTAAACGATATGAGCCGCATGCGGATCGAGCGGCTCAACGCGCACAGCGGGGAGCCTCCTCAATGTCATTCGACTGTCGGGTTTAATCGTTTAGACCTGAATCAGGGCGACACAGCTAAACAGAGATCGTGAGCAAATGGATTACGTACCCATTACCTTGGAAACTGCAGCAGACTTTATCCCGTCTCTCTGAGTAAGAGACGGACATGCGGTCAGCGAGGATCGCGCCAAACTCCGGATCACCCATCCCGCCGGGCGACAGTGGGTGGTCACTCAGGGCTTATGCGACTAACGGCCGGAAAAGATCGAAGGGCACTTAAGGTACTCGCGTCTGCGCCGATAATCGGTTTTGGAGGCGACGATGTTGGCTAACAGGCTTCTTCTCGTGGATGATGACGAAGTTGTACGCATGACCTTGACCGGAGCCCTTGAGCAGAGCGGCTTCACGGTCACCTGTGCAGCGAACGTAGTGGAAGCGCTAAAACGCATCACTTCGGAGCCCTACGACGCGCTTTTGAGCGATCTTCACATGCCGGGCGCAGGGGACGGCCTCACGGTCGTTAGCGCGATGCGCCACGCCAATCCATCGGCTGTGACGTTGCTGTTGAGTGCATTTCCTCATATGGAAGCTGCGGCCCAGGCCCTCCTATTGCAGGCCGATGAGGTCCTGGTTAAACCAATGGATGTGGCATCCCTCGCCCGTGTTATTAAAGAACGGATCGCAGTTGGGCCTGTTCGTAACCGCGAGATCGCGAGTGTTGGTGAAATTCTGGATCGGAGTGTTGAGCCCGCTATTGCGGAGTGGTACGAGCGTGTAGAGAGGAACAGTCTGCTTATGTCCGTTCCGATGAACTGCGAACTTCGCTGCGGTCATCTGCCTCAGGTGTTCCATGACCTGGTGTTGCGTCTCGCCTCGTCGGAACCAATCGGCAGTGGTGGGTTGATATCACCCTCAGCCGCTTTGCACGGTTTGAGCCGGCATCGGCTGGGCTATACCGCCGCAATGCTAGTAGAGGAATCACGCCTTCTGCAAGTCTGCATCTTTCATTGCTTGCAGAACAATCTAGCCAATATTGATTTCAGCGTCCTGCTGATCGGGGTGATGACCATCGCTGATGAGGTTGATTCGCAACTCAGTCAAGCAATGTCAAGCTTCGTCGCGGCTTCGCTCCCCGGTGCGCCACCTGCCTGGGCATAGTCCGCCATGATTCAAAGTCGGTATTTAAGCAGGAAGCGAATCGGCGATTGACTCCTCGACATAGCACTCCATCGCCTGCCGGAGCTGTGAGTCCACCTCGTCCGCAATCGTCATCACTTGAGACAGAAGCACGCTAAAGTCGATATGTTCTAAATTCTTTTCAAGCGTATGGAAAATGCAGACCTGCAAGATGCGTGACTCTTCGACCATCATCGCAGCGGAATAACCCTGCCGACGTCTCGTCAACCCATGGTTGGCCGCGTAGGCTGATAGCGGCCCCTTGCTGCCAAAAGGTAGAGCCGCCCGGAGACGAGCGACCAGATCCCGGAATACCTGCGTGAGATGACCACACCGCTGCTCAGGCGTCAAGCGCACAAGAGACAGCTTGCTATCGAGCTGAACTTCCAGAAACCAGTCTTCGATACAACTCGGAGCCGCACGCTCAAGGATCGTCGCCACACTCTCAACCTTGGGCTTAGAATAAGTAGTTCCACTGGCTATCCGGCGTTTGATCGATTCGACGATCTCCGTTGGATCCGTCCGCTTAATCATGATCTCATCGGCTTGCCGCAAGATCGCCTGGGCGGCAACATCCATCTCTGGGAAGCTAGTTAGCAATACTGCGATTGCGTTGGGATTGAGGTGGCGCATTGCACTTATGACGGTGAGACCATCGGCTGCTCCTGGCATGTGCAGATCACTCAGGAGCACGTCGTACCGTTCTGAGCTGATGAGCTTCAAAGCGTCCCCAACGTTGCGCGCAACCGTTATGTCGAAGCCCTCGCGCGTAAGCAGACTACGCATAATGGTATTCAGCATTTCATCATCATCTACGAGCAGAATCTTGGTAACCGCCATACAACTTTCCTCGAAAACCAGCTGTTCTTTTCTTCGACGGAACACAGCGAGACTTCATACCGTAGGATTTTGAAACAGAGACATACTGTAAATACCTGAAGAGGAACGCCATATGGCCCCTTTTATTGGGGCCGGGCGATGACGAGGGTCTTCTGACAGAGCCTCGGCATCACCGTGATGCTGCGGTTGCCCTTGGTGTCGTCCCGATTTGCTCGGTCGGTTGCAGAGCGAAATAGAAAGTGGCTCCGTGATCGGGCTCTGCCTCGGCCCAGATCATCCCCCCGTGTTTTTGAATGATCCGATGCACGGTGGCCAGACCCACCCCGGTTCCTTCAAATTCCGAGCCGGTGTGGAAGCGCTGAAATACCCCGAACAGTCTCTCGGCGTATTTCATGTTGAAGCCCACGCCGTTATCGCGCACGAAAATGATTGCCGGCTTACCCGGCCGGGTGATGGTGTCGACCTCGACCACGGCCTTGGCCCGACCACGGGAGTACTTCAGAGCATTGCCTAATAGGTTCTGAAAAACCTGGGCCATCAAGATCGGGTCGCAGTCCAGCGCGGGCAGCTTTGCAATGCGCCACTCGACATCGCGTCCTTGGCACTCCGGCTGCAGCATCAAAACCACCTCATCGACGATCGGATTTAGTTCACTGTGGCTCAGCCGCAAGGGTTGTCGGCGGAGGACTGCCATCTTCAGCAAAGCATCGATCAGCAGCCCCATGCGGCTAACGGCGTTTTCGATGAGCTGCAAATGCTCTCGTGCTTCAGCAGCCATCGTTGGACCAAAGTCATTCACGAGGATCCTGGAAAAACCACCAATGTGGCGGAGTGGTGTGCGCAGATCATGGGAAACTGAGTAGGAAAAAGCCTCCAATTCATGGTTGGTGGCCTCAAGTTGTTCAGTACGTTCGGCTATCTTTTCTTCCAGGTCTTCATTCAGTGTTCGAATCTCGAACCCGAGTTTGTCCGCTTCTCGAAGTTGCTGCCGGATGATTTGGGTTTGCTCGTTGACTTGGTTCCGCAGCACGAACACCCAGGCAAGGACTACCAGGGTGAGCGCAGCCGCCAAACCAAGTGTGCTGATTGCATGAGTTGGCGTCCACCAGGAAGGACTCTTGATCACGACCACATCCTCTGGCGAGCGCAGCAGGATTCGGAACGACTCGGGGATTGAATAGCCGTCCCAAGGAATACCCGCCCTGTCGGGGCCGCCCTTCATCGAGCAGATTCCGACAACTTTGAGTGTGCTTCCCTTTTTCCAGGCGGGTAGCCACATTCCGGATTGTGCGGGCAAGACGGCGGCAAAAACTTGATTCTGGGAAGACAACACGATGTTGGGGTCGCCTGCAGTTTCGTCCTGTCCGACAAGCTGGCCCTCCAGTTCAACCAATTCGGCATCATGATTACCGAGCAGCGCCTGATCGGCGGTGACGGCCACGGGTCTGACCGAGCGCTGGAAACCCGCGGCCTCATAGGTAGCGCAGGTCAAGGTAGGGGTAAATGCGCCGATGATGGGAAACCCGATCACATCAGCCAGCTCTCCAGGACTCAGAGGGGTGGTTTGGTCGGTCTGGGCACAAAGACCTTGGAGGCCGTCCTGAATGCAGAGCAAACGGCCAGGCCAAGCCAGAGTAACAGTCCCACGAATGTGGACGCGGTGATTTGAATTGGGTTTGGGAGTGAAGCGTAGCAGACCGCTGACTGGAGAGATCGGTAACGTAAAGGGATGGGCCGGTGCAGGTTCCTCAACCGTCAACTGGGCTCGATCGGGAAAGAGCAGGTAAGCGCCCGTCATCGCGCCTTGGCGATTGAACAACGGGGCTTGGTTTCCACGAAGCCGTACTTTGGCATCGACCAGGCTGTGATAATCCGTTCCAACTTCCTTGACGGTGGATGCGGTTATGGTGCCGTCGCCCAAAGCCAGATCCAAACCGATGTTTTTTCCAGACTCCCGGACCGCATGCACCACACCCTCGACTTCCACCCATTGCCCGTCCTCCGCGCCGGTCAGTATTTGGGCGAAGGTTACCCTGGGCGGGGTCGAAGGCAGAGGGGACCTCCCAAGGACGCGCACCGCGCTGGCCTTGACAATGGGAGCGTATCCCCCGGCGGCACTCACGCCCGTTAATTCAAGCAAGTCGCCAGCTTTGAAAGGAACCGCAGGCACAGACGAGAGTTCAACATAGATGCCGCCAGAACGGTCGGAGACCCAAACCGTCGGATGTCGGGGATCGATGTAAGGGTCGTAATAGGTGACGACGGCGCGCAGATGCACGGGATAGCTCCGCGCTGCCTGCTCGGACGTCAAACTGTGGGCATCATGCGCCTTCGTGAGAGTAGGTAAGGCCTTTCGCTCGGGTTGCTGTTGCTGACAGACGGAATCAGCCGCGCCCAAAAGCAGACGTAGCACCACGATAATCAGCACACGATAGCCGCTTCGGTGCACACCCTTGCCTCTCCTACTGGGTATCGGCATTTCCGGGTGCACGTCCAGTCCATGTCGAAGGAGGAGAAGTTTGGAAAGCCGATCAATGGTCTGAGCCCATTTACTGCCGGTCAAAAAAGGCTCGCGCGCCTTCGGGTTGGGTCGGGCGAGGGGAAGGTTAACGGACAGTGGCCATACGTCACCTCGGCCGTTCCAGGGCCGAGGTACCGTTCGGTCTGCAGCCGACCGGGTGATTAGCTCAATCGGCCTGGGAGAAGGCCAGCTTGCACAGGCGTAAGAGGCGCGAGTTGCTCCTGTCACCGCGGCGGCCTGCGCCAGTGTGATGGGCCCTAGCGCCCATGCGACACGAAGTTCATCAAGATAAATTCGATTCAGGTTGCAGCCGCAACACTTCCGAATTCTGCCGCGTTGGCTCTGAAGAAGTCCTCCAGCGTCTGCGCACGGCCTCCCGTGACGGTGCGAATTGTATCGGTAACGCCGCGAGCCCCTTCACCGCTCCGTCTTTCAGTTGATCGAAAGTATCGCCAAAGATGCGACAGATGATCGAGCGCGTGCGGATTAATGTGGCCTCTCACGGCCTCGGCCCACTGCTCATCCGTGATGCTGACATACCGTATCGGACGCTGAAGCGCGGCGCTCAGTGTGTCGACTACCTCCTTCACTGTGGGTGTTGCAGCGATCAGATCATACGCGCCTGCGGAAGGCGTCGCTGGATCAGCCAACAGCGTAGCCGCCACACGAGACACGTCCTCTGCGCCTACCAGGGGGATTGTGGCGCTCCCGTCGCCCCATGGCAGTAACACTGTGCTTTTTTCGGCGACACTCCTTCTTACTAGCGCCCGCACGTTTTCATAGTACGGCGGCGCGTGCAGATGAACCGCTCCCACCTCTGCCCAATCGAAGATGCGATCTGCCAGTCCATGTTGCATATTGCGAAAGCTCGGCGCTTTACGCGCGCCCTGCAGTTGCGAATTGTTGACGACAAGCTCGGTCTCTGCTTCGCGTGCGGCCATAGCAAAGATCGTTGTAGCTTCTAGCAGCCCATCCGTTACGGGGTAGGTGAAGTAAGCGCGTTTGATCCCTTTGAGAGAAGCGCGGACGGAGTCTCGGTCCAACAGATCCCCTTGCACAACTTCCGCACCGAGTTCCCGGAGAGCATCGGACCTCGCATCCAGCTTATGGACGAAGGCACGAACCGGAATACCGTTTTCTAACAGAAGAGCTGCTATTCGGCGTCCTGTGGAGCCTTGGGATCCACCAGCCGCACCCGTGACGAGTATAGGTTCAGACATTGTTCTTCTCCTTCATGGTTCCCCAAAAACGTTTGTTGGTGCGTGGTTGAATCAGGATCCGGTCACAGCGGCGATGCGGACCGGAGCCGCCTTGGGCTGCGGACGCACCAGCCAATAGAAAGCGAGGATGTGCGTGATCATCAGCACTGGCACATAGATAATCGGGATCGCGTATGCGGCGCCCAATTGCCCCGCCAGCGCGGGAAGACCGCCCGTTACGGCGTGGTAATAGTCGAGGATGATGTCCATCGTTCCCACGAGATTGAAGGCGACGACGAACAACCAAAAGAGCGGACGTACCCTCACCGTGAGAAGGGCCATTATGGCCAGGATTCCGGTTGCAAAGTCGCCGTAGGCGGCGAAGGCCGCGAAGCCGGCCGGCAGATTGGGGCCGACGACGCCGGGAAGAATAAAGACGAGCCCGAAGAAGCGGAAGCTGTGTATGGTAGCGATGATGCGTTGCGCTTCTACCCGTTCCATCGACTTGAGCCTGGGCAGAACATACGTGCCGAAGCACAGCAGGCACGCGACATAACCTAAAACGAGATGCATTGGGAAGATAATCTGCGGCGACATTTGGCCTCCTACCGCATAGGATTATGTATGTCATCCTATGGATTCAGATTTTCTTCGAACGGTCGAGAGCGGACAAATTGCAGCCTGAGATGATTGCCAACATCCTATAATGAGCCATGCGCTACCGGCCCGAACACAAAGCAGAAATCCATCAGAAGATTGTGAAAGACGCCTCTCGGCGCATTCGCAACGAAGGGATAACCGGCGCTGCAGTTTCAGCCGTTATGCAGGACGCCGGCTTGACCCACGGAGGTTTTTACAAGCATTTCGGAAGCAAGGATGAGTTGCTCATGGAGTCGCTGAGTGAGGCGTTCCGGGACATAGCCGACCGCCTTGCTCAAGCCGCCGAGCAGTCCCAACCCGAGACGGCGTGGAAGGCGATAGTGAAGACCTACCTGAGCCTTGAATATTGCGACCAGCTCGAGTATGGATGCCCCTTGACGGCTCTTGCGCCCGAGTTGGCCAGGATCGATCAGGCGATGAAGCCCCGGATCTTTGAGGAACTGAAGAAATACAGGAGTCGAATGCTTCCGTTCATGCCTGGCCGGCGAACAGCCGACAAAGAGCGCGCTTTCTTTGCCATTTTTTCAACGATGGTCGGGGCAGTTGAAATCGCTCGGATGCTGCCCGAACCCGTGATGCGAGAGAAAGTGCTGGCCAGCGCAAGAGACCTTCTGTTGCGGAGCTTTTGATTGTTCGGGCCGATTTGGCAGACTTGGCCATTGAGCGGCTTCGTGGGGCCTCCAAATATGTCGCCTGCCTTACACTGAGGGCGTACCATTTGCGGGGCGGCCAATTCAACGCAACTAAGTTTAATGCCAAGAGAAACCTCGGGTCAGCACAAAACGGAAAGCAATCCGGAAGGTCCGATCCACGGCAACAGCCGAATGGCCGAGGTAATCCGGGCTCACGACTGGACTTTGACTCCGCTTGGACCGCTCGAAGATTGGTCTGAAGACCTGCTCTTGTCCGCAAATCTCATGCTTTCGTGCGCTTTTCCCTCGCTGGTTTTCTGGGGTAAGGAGTTGGTACAGCTCTATAACGATGCCTTTATCCCTCTTCTCGCCGAGCGGCATCCCTCAGGCTTGGGACAGATGGCCCACGAGTGCTGGTGGGATGCCTGGCAGATCGTCGGCCCGAACCTCGAACGGGTCATGAATGATGGAGAGACGGTCTTTCACGAAAACACCGTCGTTCCGATCGTCCGGGATGGCAGGTTGCAGGATATCCGGTGGACCTACAGCTATAGTCCGATCTTCGGGGCAGGCATAGACGCGCTTGGTGTATTTGTAGTTTGCCAGGATATTACAAGTGAAGTAACCGTTGCCCAGGAACTTCGGAAGAGCGAAGAGGGAAAGCGAGAGAGTGCGAAACGGCTTGGTGAGCTTGCGGCGATCGTCGCATCCTCGGACGACGTAATTTTGAGCAAGGACTTGAACGGTACTATCACCAGCTGGAACGATGCTGCGACAAGGATCTTCGGCTACTCGCCGGAAGAGATGATCGGCGCTTCGATCCTCAAGCTGATTCCGGAGCACCTTCACTCCGACGAGAAGACAATCCTGGAAAACGTTCGTGCTGGGCGACGAATTGAGCACTTCGAGACGGTGCGGCGCGCGAAGGACGGAAGGCTCATCGACGTCTCGCTTACTGTCTCCCCAATCAAGGACGAGGAAGGCCGGGTGATTGGAGCATCCAAGATCCTTCGTGATGTCTCAAGCCGCAAGCGAATAGAGCAATCCCTGCTGCAAGCGGAGAAGATCGCGGCGACGGGACGCATGGCTGCGACGATTGCGCATGAGATCAATAATCCGCTTGCAGCGGTGATGAACCTGCTCTATCTGCTGCGGGCCAAGATCACAGACGAGGAAGGGCGCGGCTTTCTGGCGACGGCGGAGGATGAACTCGGACGTGTGTCCCATATCGCCAAGCAAACGCTGGGGTACTATCGCGAGCATGCCGCGGCTAGCCTGGCGTCTCTCAGCGATATCGCGGAACATGCGCTCACCATCTACGAACCGCGCTGTACTGCTGCCGGTATCACCATCAGGAAATCAATCGCTCCTTCGACAAAGATCGTCCTTCGCCGGGGCGAGATGATGCAAGTGATCTCTAACCTGATCGTGAACTCTATCTACGCTATGCCTCACGGTGGAACTCTCTCTATTTCCGTTTGCGATGCTTCCGCGGGAAATGGCGTTGTCCTGACACTTGAAGACGATGGAGTGGGAATTGGAGCGAAGGATTTGCCCAAGGTTTTTGATGCCTTCTTCACGACGCGGACTACGGTCGGCACAGGAATTGGACTATTCGTCGCAAAGCAATTTGTCGAGGGGCACGGGGGGCGGATTAGCATCGAGAGCGATAGCGAGTCGGAGAAGCGCGGCACGACCGTCCGCGTCTTCCTGCCACTTCATACAGCCTACGAGGGGTCTGGGATGTAGCTCCGCCGCAGCCTGCCCCCGAGCCCTAGTGAAAGGCGACGCCAGTTCGCCAGCGACTTGCGTATAGGCAGTTTCGCAATCACTGTGGCCTGATAAAGATCGCGAGGTGTGGTTTTCCTTGGAAGAAAACCACGAAAAGGCCTATTGCTTCGGTCTACACCAATTGCGAAACCGCCCTAGGCAACGGCATATCTCCCCTTGCGCGCAATCTGGACTGCGAAGCGCTTACTTTGGCGCAGGCGACCGCAGCGGGATACGCTGGAGACACGAAATTCGGAGAAAGACATGTTTCTTCATTCTGGAAAAGCCAGTGCACGTAACCGCGGAACAGCTCTGAACCTCATGCTCGGTGCACTCCTCTTCGCCACCGCTCCACTCGCCTCCGCGCAGTCCCCGCTGCATCTCATTCCTGTCCCGAGAGAAGTGCACGCAATCGCGGCCTCACCCCTGCCCAATGGAGTCCAGATAGTCTGTTCAGGCTGCGCAGCCGGCGAAGAGGATCGCTTCGCTGCGGACGACCTCGCTGCGACTTTCCAATCACGCAACATCCCCACCACGGCCGCCGGCGGCTTCCGTATCGAACTCGCCCGCCTGGCCAACCATCCCGTCCCCGAATTCACCGATGAGATGAAGCCCGAGGGCTACGTCATTGCTTCCACGCCCGCCTCCCTCATCGTCGTCGGCGCCACCGCGGAGGGTCTCTTCTACGGAGTGCAGACCCTCAAGCAACTTATCGAAGGCGAGGGGGCCACAGCCACGCTCCATACCGCCGACATCCGCGACTGGCCGGCGATGCGCTATCGCGGAATCAGCGACGACTTCGCGCGCGGTCCGCTTCCCACCGTTGAGTTTCAGAAAAAACAGATCCGCACCATGGCCGCGTACAAGCTCAACATCTACTCGCTCTACTTCCAACACGCGATGGAGTACAGAGCAATCCCGCTCATGGGGCCGCCCGGCGGTGGCACTTTCACGCAGGCTCAGGCGCGCGAGCTCGTCGCCTACGCTGCCCGCTATCACATCACCGTCATCCCCGAGCAGGAATCATTCGGCCATCTTCACTATCTGCTCGACTGGGAACAGTATTCTCCCCTCGCCGAGACCCCGCACGGTGACGTCCTCGCGCCTGGCCAGCCAAGCGCTCTGCAGCTTACCCACCAGATGTTCGTTGAGATGGCCGGCATTTATCCCGGCCCCTTTCTTCACATAGGAGCGGATGAAACCTCTGACCTCGGCCGGGGCCGGACCAAGGCGCAAGTGGACGCCCGCGGCGCCGGGGCCGTCTACCTCGATTACCTGCAGCAGATCGTGACCGACCTCGAACCCCTCAAACGCAAGCTGCTCTTTTGGGGAGACATTGCCATGCACGATCCCGCTCTCTTGAAACAACTCCCCGATAACTTCAAAAAGAACACCATCGCGGTTGCCTGGGAGTACGAGCCCCATCCTGAAGGCTTCGCCCCCTTCATCACTCCCTTTACCGAAGCACATATCGAGACCTGGGTCTCCCCCGGCATCAATAACTGGTCGCGCGTTTATCCCAACTACAACAAGGGCCTTACGAACATCCAGCAATTCACCGCGCAGGGTCAGCAGCTCGGCGCCACCGGGCAGCTCAACACCATCTGGGATGACGATGGTGAAACTCTTGCCGACAACAACTGGTACGGCATCCTCTTTGGCGCCGAAGCCGCGTGGCACAAAGGGGAGGCCTCTATCCCCGGCTTCCAGTCCTCGTACGGCGCAAGCTTCCATGGCGACCTGACCGGAAAGATCGATCAGGCTCAGAAAGAAATCATGACCACCGTTCAGATTCTTGGCGATGCGCTCGTTCACTCCGATGAGTCGGACTACGCTTTTTGGATCGATCCCTGGTCCGTCGAAGGCCAGCGTAAAGCGGCGCAGATTCGCCCCGTCGTCTCTGAGGTCCGTCTCCACGCCGAGCGCGCCATTGTCCTCGTCGCCGAGGCCCGCGACGCCAACCCCGCTCTCCGCGAAACAGATGCTCTCGATGCTCTCGATCTCGGGGCTCGCCGCTTAGACCTCATCGGCCTCAAATTTCAGGTCTGCGATGAGATCGCCGGCCGCTACGCCGCGGCCTGGGCGATCCGAGACTCAACAAAAAATGAGGACCGCGCAGAGGCTTCCCGGCAGTTGCGCGAAATCCAATGGAGAATGCAAGACATCAGCCAGACCTATTCGCTGCTGCGCGACCTTTATAAGGAAGCCTGGCTCAAAAGCAACCGGCCCTATTACCTGAGCTACAATCTTGCGCGCTACGACCTCGCCACCCAACTCTGGCTCCAGCGCATCGATCAGGTCGGAGCGGCGGAATTCCAGTGGGAGAGCACCCATACCATTCCTGCCCCCGGCAACCTGGGCATCCCGCCCGCAACAATGACAACAGGTAACTTCCAATGAGCGATCGCTGGCGGCTTATCGAGTCTGCGTGAGAACCCGCGGGATCAGAAGGAGTGCTGGTAGGGTCTGTGCTCCAGCGGAACCGAAGGACGTAGGACGAGTGCCCTCGTTCCCTCACGAAGGACGGGTGCCCCACATCTCGCTGGTTTTACGCGAGATGTGGATACCACTGCTCTCTCCCTCTGACTCTCGATTCATCCGATACACTTAACGGTCAACATCGCTGGAATCCCACATCTCGCGAAAAACCAGCGAGATGTGGGGCACCCGTCCTTCGTGAGGGAGCGAGAGATAGACCCCTTGCGGAACTGAGGTAGTCTTGGGTTTCAGAAGTTTTGGAGTGCTCATGCAAACTCTTAGCGCCGCTCCTCGGCGGCAATGCTCAAAATTCCCTTTGCTGGATGACCCTGACAGATAAGGCAAGCAAAAGACCCGCTAAGAAAACGTAGATCGCTGCCCGGAGCCAGGGTATCGGCAGCAAAAGAACATTCGTCTGCCTATTCAAGTATTCTGACGCCTGTCATGAATGCCCAGGGGTCGTAGGGACGCAAGGCGGCACTACTGAGCGAGACCGCTGTGACGACGACCGCACCAAAACTAACGACTGGGGCAGTGTACTCACCACTGATCAGAGAAGAGATCAGGACCGCCATCGCGAAAAACACCAGGCCGCCTCCGAGCAATAACACCAGGTAGTAGGCCGGCTTGGGAGACTGAATGCGTCTTTCCAAAAATGCTACCCACCGTAAACATCGCGGTCCATGGGACAATCGCCAGCACGACGGCCTGAGCGAGGCCCATGCATATACGAACCATCATGAGGCGAGTCCTGCTAACCGGGAGCGCCAGGGTGAACGCGGAGGACCCAGTCGCCTTCTCGCGAAGGAGGCCGCCCATCATGATCAGAGTGACAGCTAATGCCCACATCATCACCAGTATCTGGTGGCCTGCGAAGAACACGTAGTTGTAGTAATCCGCCGGTACGTCGTAGATAGCGTCGCGGTCTCCATGAAGAACAAAAACCGAGCAGAGAGCAACCATTCCGACCAGAGAGATCAGGAACCGCGATCGAGTCTCCAACCAGGCTTTATACCAAAGCATCGCTCAATTCTCCTTTACCTTGTCCAGAAAGATCTCTCGCAGTCCTACGGGAGTCACGTCGATCGAAGTGGCTTGGAAATCGTGCGCCCGGGCTACAACACCTTCCGTGTTCCCGCTGGCCAGCACCCTCATCTGATGGCCGCGGGTTCTCACGTCTTCGACGCCCGTGATGCGAAAGTCACGTTCTGCTGGAATGGACGGAAAGACGAGATCGATTTGCCGATACGACTGGCGCAGATCATCCAGCGAGGAATCCAGCACCAGGCGTCCCGCATGGAGGACGCAAACCTGATCGGCAACGCGCTCCACCTCGGCGATCTGATGCGATGAAAAGAAGACCGTGGTCCCCTCGCTGCACCGCGTTACCAGGATCTCCAGCAGCTCCTCAATCCCCACTGGATCGAGTCCCTCGCTTGGCTCGTCCAGAATCAACAACTCCGGCCGCCGTGCGAACGCCAGTAATAGTCCGAGCTTCGTTCGCATCCCTTTGGAAAGCGATTTAACTTTCCGGTCGAGGGGCAGCCTATATTGGCGTAGAAGCTTCTGCTCCTCATCCGGACGCCAATCCGGGTAAAACCCGCTCGTGAAGCGAATCATCTGCTCGACGGTCATGAAATTGTAGAGCTGTTTATTCTCGCTCACATAGGCGATCTGTGAGCGGATACGAATACTCTCCATTGGGTCGCTGATCCGCTGGCCCAAAATCGTGCCATCCCCGCTGCTTGGCCGAATCATGCCCAGCAGCATCTTGATCGTGGTGCTCTTGCCCGCGCCGTTTAGACCAAGAAACGCGGTAATGCTGTGCGGCCTGACGGATAGATTGATTTCCTTGACCGCTTCCACCGTTCCGTATGACTTGGCAAGTCGCTCCGTTTGAATGGCTAATCCTGGGGTCATCTTTTCCTCACCGTCTCCGGCTGATGAAGCAAAGCCGCTTCGAACATCCTGCGAATCTCTTCATCGCGAAAATCTCGTTCACGGAGCTCTTCAACCAGATCGATCACTCTTCGGCTTGCAGCTTGAATATGATTCGATAACGAGCGAGCACGGTGATTCACGGAGATGAATGCTCCCGAACCCTGACGCAGTTCCAGGAGCCCCTCATGTTCGAGTTCCGAGTACGCTTTTGCGATCGTGTTGGGGCTGACGACCAGCTCCTGCGCTAATGTCCGGATGCCGGGTAGCTGGTCCCCATCCTGGAGCGCACCACTCTCGATGGCATGCCGGATTTGCTGCACCAGCTGCAGGTAAAGAGACTGCCCCGAAGTGGGTGTTAATTTGAAAAACATAAGAGATTCACTGTATCAGTGTAAAGGTACACCAGTACAGTTTTCGGGAATAAATTCCTCTAACCCCCGGGTGGTTCACCCCACCGTTGTACGCCCAGGTTGGAAGTTTCGCCCTTATGTGTCACCGTACCTGTATGGAGGCTGTGTAATCGTGTTCGGTCGCTCACTCCTGGTGATCGCTTTTCTAGCTCTCAGCGTCACTGCCCGGCCGGCGCCGGCCCAACCAGCGGATCCTGCGGCGGAGATCGATCAGCGCATTCAAGCTGCGATTCAGGGCTTTCCCGGCAGCGTCAGCCTCTATGCCAGGAACCTCGACACCGGTATTAGCTACGGACTTCGCGCAGACGCACCCGTTCCTACCGCCAGCACCATCAAGCTCCCGATCATGGTCGAGCTCTTTGCTGAAGCGGAGGAGGGAAGGCTCGACTGGAACCAGAAGCTCCTGCTGACCGATCAGGACAAAGTCTCGGGCAGCGGTGTGCTCACGGAGCTCTCTCCAGGAGACGCCTTACCCATACGCGACCTGATGCACCTGATGATCGTCGTCAGTGACAACACGGCGACCAACCTGATCCTCGACCGTATCGGCGGAAATGCAGTGAATCTTCGCATGGCTCAGTTAGGACTAAAACAAACCGCCGTCATGCGCAAAATCATGCAGGCGAAGCTGTTTCCCGATCCACACGCGACACCCCAGCCGGAGGGTATGACGGACGAGGGCAAGAAGCCAGGAAACGATCGCTGGGGCACGGGCAGAAGCTGTCCCCGCGACATGGTCCTTCTTCTCGAAAAACTCTACCGTGGCGAGCTGGTGAGCAAAGCGGCTTCCCAGGAAATGATCGCCGTGCTCAAACGCCAGCATGATCACAACGGCGTGGGAAGAGATATGAAAAACACCGTCATCGCCAGCAAGTCGGGCGCGCTGGACCACCTGAGAAGCGACGTGGCGATCGTCTACTCGCCGCACGGGCCCGTAGCCATGGCGATCACGGTAAACAATATTGCGGAAGTCGACTACGGAGTCGACAATCCGGGCAATCTCCTTCTATCTAAGCTCTCCGGGATTCTGGTTGAAGAATTGGCGCCTGCTAAGTAGGCATGCACAAAAAGCCATAGAAGACAAGCGATTGTCAGACTGAACGCCTCGGGTACCGGACAAGAATGGCACCAGAAAAAGTGCTGTTTTTCCGCGACAATCGCGCTTGCATTGTTGTCAGGCTATGGTTATATTCGAATTACTGACCTTCATAAGGTTCGATTAGAAAGCAAACCCTGGAAGAGTTGCTGATTGTTGTATCGTAGGGCCCTGTAGATCTTTGGAGGCGAGTATGAAACGATTTACCTTATGGGGCGTAGCCCTCGTAATGGTCCTGGGGCTTTGTTGCGCCAGCCAACCCCGTTGCTCAGCAAATCACGGCCAGCATCACCGGCACCGTTGAAGATTCGTCCGGTGCAGCCCTGCCCGGCGCCACCGTTACAGCGAGAGACACTGAGCGCGGCACGACCTCCACCGCCCAAACCACGCAGGGTGGCGTGTTTACACTTCTCCAATCTTCCCATCGGCACCTATGAAGTAAAAGCAGAGGCAGCGGGTTTTGATACCGCTGTCCAGCCCCCCATCACGCTGGTGCTCAATCAGGTAGCACGTCTTGACTTTCAAGATGAAGGTGGGCGCGGTTACCAACACCGTGCAGGTGAGCTCCGAAGCTCCGCAGTTGCAGGCCGACACCACCCAGGTCAGCACCCTGATCGATTCCAAGACCATCACCGGTATTCCGCTGGCGACCCGTAACTATGTTGAGCTGACGCTGTTGTCGCCCGGCAGCGTCACCGTGGATAACTCCACCTTCAACAACGGAGACAACATCAACGACAGCGGCCGTCCCTACATCAATGGACACCGTGAGCAGTCCAATAACTTCATCCTGGACGGTATGGACAACAACCAGACCTCCGAAAATGACCTGGCCATCAGCCATCGCCAGACTCCATCCAGGAGTTCAACATCATCACGGCCAACGCCCCGGCTGAGTTCGGCAACTTCTCCGGGGGTATCATCAATGCCTCCATCAAGTCCGGCACCAACCAGTTCCATGGCGACGCCTGGGAGTTCTTCCGCAACGACGTCCTCAATGCCAACCAGTGGGAAAACAAATTCCTTGGCCCGGGCGCCGAATTGCAACGGGAGGCTCTGCGCTGGAACATGTTCGGGGGCACCGTTGGCGGCCCGATCCTCAAGGACAGGCTATTCTTTTTTTCGACTATCAAGGGCAGCGCTTCGATCATCCCACCACCAGCCAGAACATGACGGTGTTCACCGACGCCGAGCGCGCCGGCGATTTCTCCCAGCTCTCGACCCAGCTGAAGAATCCGAAAACCGGTGCGCCCTACGCCGGCAATCAAATTCCCCAGTCGCAGTTAAACCCGGTTGCCGCGGCGCTCTTCGCCTCCAACTTCTATCCCAACCAATCAACAACAACCTGACCAACAACGCGATCAACCTGACCAACCCAGGCTTTCAATACCGATCAGGGTGACGCCAAGGTCGATTGGAATATCACCCAAAAGGACCGTCTCTCAGCGCCCGTTACTCGCAGGCATACCAAAACGACCCAACGACCAACTCGCAGCTGATTCTGGGCAATACCTATACCCACGTTCCGATTACACAATGCCGTCGGAACCTGGACCCACACCTTAAGCCCCAACATATTGAACGAAGCCCGTTTCGGCGCATCCTGGATCACGATCTAGCGGAGCCAGCTTTGACCCGAGCATCGGTAATCTGGGCACCGAGTTAGGGATTGCCAATGCCAATACCGTCGGGCCGGGCCTGCTGTTGCTCGGCTTTGACGGCGGTACCGCTACCTAGCCCAACACTCGGGCACCCTCACCAACCTGGGCAACGCACGTCATCGAATTCGAATTTCGCCGATACCGTAATCCAGTTTGACGACGGGGTGGTGATTACCCATGGCAAGCACGTATTTAAGACTGGCTTTCAGCTGTGGCGGTTCCGCTTGAACACCTTCTACAGCGGCAACAGCGGCGAGTACGGCGCCATCCTGTTCGGCGGAGCATTCACCGGCGACCCGGCAGGAGACTTCTTCACCGGGTATCCGGGGGCAACGGGCAAGGGTGTCAGCACGGGTGGCTCGTGGCACCAGTTCTCCTGGAGGTATTGGCGGATACGGTCAGGACGACTGGCGCATTACGCCGACTCTGACCTGAATCTCGGGTTGCGCTACGAAGCCAACACTCCCTGGGTGGAACTGAACAATCGCCAGACAACCTGGATCTGGTCACCGGCGCACTCGAATACGCAGGCGTAGATGGCAACAGCCGCTCGCTCTATAACTCGGTTACGGACTGCCGGATATCCAGCCGCGGATCGGCTTTGCCTGGTCTCCGGCGTATTGGGGCGGCAAGACCGTCCTTCGCGGTGCGTACACCGTCTCCTCCTATTTGGAAGGGACTGGCACAAACTTGCGCCTTGCTCGCAATCCCCCCTTCACCCCAACTGAAGTGACCGCGACCTACCACGTCCAGCACCAGACGCAAGCTGGTCCGGGGGGCGCGGTTCCCGGTGACCCGTTCGCTGGAGCCGTCATGTATGTTTGGGATCCCAAGGTGCAACCCGCGATGGATCAGCAGTGGAACCTGACAGTCCAGACCAAGCCACCCTACAACCACGTTCCAACTCGGCTATGTCGGCCAGCATGGAACCCACCTGATGGTTCCAATGCCCTATCTTGCAGGGGACGCTCAATAACGGCGTCGTTGGACCAAGCCTATTTTTCACCGGTAATCAACCTGTTGATCAACGATATCTCCCAGCGTATCCGGGACCGCGTCAGTCGGTTTCACGACCTACAGCGCCCTCCAGGCCGTGTTGCAAAAGCGCCTTGCCAATGGTCTGGAAGGGCAACTCGCTTACACCTGGTCGCATTGCCTGACCAACAACAGCGGCTACTATGGCACCGGGCAACGCCAACCAGACTTCGGCCGGCATCACCGTATTACCAAAACCTCTACGACCCTCATGCCGACTACGCCAGTTGCTACTATGACGCCAGGAATATTGTTCGCGGCTACGCCACCTACGACCTGCCGTTTGGCAAAGGTAAGACTTTGGGCAACAACATGAATCCGGTTCTCAATGCGGTAGTGGGGAACTGGCAGGCTTCCACCATCATCTCTCTACACAGCGGCTTTCCGGTGGCCGTCTACAACGCCACCGATACCTCGCAGACCGACTCTCGTGGACCTCGTCCAAACTGCGGATTCAACGCAGTACTCGGCCGCCAACCCAGCACTTCGGGGGCGCCTTCCAGGGCTATCAATGGATCAGCCCGAACGGATTTTCCGAGCCGGCGCCATTTACGTTTGGGAATTGCCCAGCCCAGGGGCCTGTCACCGGACCTGGTTACTCGGATACGGATATAGGCTTGGTCAAGAGTTTTCCATATCACCGAATCTAAGTACTGTCCAGTTCCGGGGCGACTTCCTGAACGCATTCAACAATGTTCAATTGGCTGCTCCAAACACTAATTTTCCCAAGTGATACCTTTGGATTGGTCACTCAATCACAACCCGCAAGGAACATCCAATTCGCTCTGAAGTTCTACTACTAGCGGTCTAGAAGACTCAAGGGGCAGACGCTGATGGCGTCTGCCCCTTTTCTCTTGCTTAAAATAATGCTTAGGGCTCGCGCTAGTGGATCTCCGGGTTTCTTGAATTTTCTCGTTTGAGCGGCGGAAAGGGGTCTTCTGAAAAACTAATGCACCGGCTGAGCTCAGTCGACCTATCTCTGGTAGCCATCTATCTGGCGGGTATCACCCTCTTTGGGCTGCAATTTCGCAGCAAGGATCGTTCCTTAAAGAACTACTTTCTTGCGGACCGCAAAATTCCCTGGTGGGCCATTGCCCTCTCCATCGTCGCCGCGGAAACCAGCACGCTGACCATCATCAGCGTGCCCGGCCTCGCCTATACCGGTGATTGGGGATTTCTGGAGATTGTTCTCGGATACCTCTTGGGCAGGATCGTTGTATGCATCATTTTCCTGCCCCGCTACTTTCGTGGCGAACTGCTTACTGCATACGAAGTGATTGGTGAGCGTTTTGGCCCCCGGCTGCACAAGCTCACCGCATTTCTTTTTCTCTTTCTGCGCGCGGCGGCGGAGGGAGTCCGGGTTTTCGCCGTCTCCATTGTGGTGGGCATGGCGATAGGCACGCGGGATGTGGTGTCGATTGCCATCATCTGCGCCCTGACGTTGATCTACACGCTCGAAGGAGGAATGGCCGCCGTCATTTGGACCGACGTAGTCCAGATGGCGCTCTATGTCGCGGGCACACTCGTCGCTGTCATCCTGCTGGGAGATCGCATTCCCGGCGGCTGGCACGCCATCCATGGGATGGCCTCTGCTGCCGGCAAGCTCACCATCTTCCATTTTGCTTTCAGCCTGAGCCAAACCTATACCTTCTGGGCGGGCCTGGTCGGGGGTTGTTTCCTGACCATGGCAAGTCATGGCACCGATCAACTGATGGTGCAGCGCCTGCTGGCGGCTAAGAACCTGCGCGAATCGCGCATCGCCTTGCTCAGCAGCGGCGGAGTTATCCTGGTTCAGTTCGCGCTCTTTCTCGCTATCGGGACAGGGCTCTACTATTTCTACGGTAACGTGAGCAAAGGCATGCCCCCCGGGAGTCCGGACCGTGTCTTCCCGGCCTTCATCGTGGCGGAGATGCCGCATGGTGTGGCTGGACTGATGGTTGCCGCAATTTTGGCTGCCGCCATGTCGAATTTGAGCGCGGCGGTGAACTCGCTGAGTTCGAGCAGCATGGTGGATTTCTACCTGGCCTGGAAGCCGGATGCCGATGAACGTCAGCAAGCTCGCTTATCGCGCGTCATGACGCTCTTCTGGGCGGCGCTGCTTTTTGTGCTCGCACTGATGTCGCGTGGGGGCGGTCATGTGGTGGAAGTTGGCCTGTCGATCGCGTCCGTCGCCTACGGAGCTCTGTTGGGGGTCTTTCTGCTCGGTACCCTTACCAGGAGCGCAACCGAAACTGGCGCCATGATCGGCATGGTCGGCGGTTTGCTAGCCAATATACTGCTCTGGAAGCAGCCTCACGCGTTGCCCTTTACCTTTGGTAACGTGCAGATACTGTTTCCTAAAATTGCCTGGACGTGGTTCGTGCTGATCGGATCTCTGCTTACGTTTGTTCTAGGATGGGCAATGAGCAGAATCCTGCCCCATAAGAAGCGTGCTCAGAAGATCGCGGTTCTGCTTCTAGTCCTGCTCGCCGGGACCACACCGTTGAAAGCGGCGAACGAGCCCGGGTTTCAACAAATCGACAGGATTATTGAACTCGGGATCGCCACCAAAAAGTTCCCCGGTGCGGTGGTCATCGCCGGCCACAACGGCCGCATCGTCTTTGAAAAAGCGTACGGACACCGCTCTCTGACCCCTGTACCCGAAGTCATGACCGAGGACACCATCTTCGATCTCGCGTCGTTGACCAAGGTCTTGGCGACCGCGCCCGCGGTCATGCAGCTTTACGAGCAGGGACGCTTCCGGCTGAATGATCCGGTAGCGCAGTATTTGCCTGAGTTCGGCGTCAACGGCAAACAGGACATTACCATTCGCCAGCTGCTCACCCACTACTCCGGCCTGCCAGCGGATGTTTCACTGCAAGATCCGTGGCTGGGTAAGCAGGAGGGACTGCGCCGCGCATTCGCATCCACGCCCGTTACCGCTGCTGGAGTGCAATTTCGCTACAGCGACATCAACTTCCTCGTGCTCGGCGCGTTGGTGGAGAAGCTCTCAGGTCTCACCCTCGATCAATACCAGCAGCGCTACCTAGCCCAACCACTGGGTGTGGAGCACATGCGATTTCTGCCCCCCGAAGCCTGGCGCAACCGCATTGCGCCCACACAATACGACCACGGCGTTATGCTCCGCGGAGTGGTGCACGATCCCACCTCGCGTCGCATGGGCGGCGTTGCCGGGCATGCCGGCCTCTTCAGCACCGCCGGCGATGTCGCCATCTACGCACAAAACCTGCTCGATCGCCTGGCCGGCAGGCCGAGCACCTTTCCTCTGCAGCAGCTCACGCTGGAAAAGATGACCACGCCCGGCCAGCCCGCCACCGGCACTGCGCTTCGCGGACTCGGTTGGGACATCGAGTCGCCGTTTTCCAGCAACCGGGGCGAGTTGTTCCCCGTCGGCTCATTCGGTCATACCGGGTTCACTGGAACCTCCATCTGGATGGACCCAACCAGCGATACCTATGTCGTGTTCATGTCGAACTCCGTTTATCCCAACGGCCCCACCGGGATCAACGCCATCCGCGGAGCGGTCGCAAACGTGGTGGCAGCGTGGGTGAAGCTCCGTCCAGATAACGGAAGTCTGGCGGCCAAGCTCACCGGTTACAACGAATCCATCGCCGGTGAACGCCTTTGGCATGACCGCAACGGAGCGGTCACGACCGGTATCGATATGCTTGAGGATGACAATTTCGCGGAACTTGCCGCTCTCGCTGCCAAGCACGGAGGCACGTTGCGCGTAGGGCTGCTGACCAATCAGACAGGTCTCGACGCGCATGGCCGCAGAACCATCGACGTTCTGGCGCAAGACGCGCAACAAGCCGTTCCCGGGCTCAAGCTTAAGCTTCTCTTCAGTCCGGAACACGGCATCAACGGTGCACTCGATAAAGAAGGCATTCAGGATTCGACAGACCCCTCGACCGGGCTGCCGGTAATCAGCCTTTATGGCACCGCGGCCCAGCGTCGTCCCTCGCAGGAGACGCTGCGCTCGCTTGATGCCGTCCTCATCGACATCGCGGATGCGGGTGTTCGCTTCTATACCTACGAAACGGTACTCCGCTATTTTCTCGAGGCAGCTGAGAAGACCGGCACCGAGATCGTGGTCCTGGACCGTCCCGATCCACTCGGAGGCGCTTTGGTGCAGGGTCCCATCTCCGACGCCGGCAGCGAGAGCTACGTCAACGTGGCGCAGATTCCTGTGCGCCACGGCATGACGCTGGGTGAGCTTGCTCGTTATTTCAACGGAGAATACAAATTGCGCGCACCGCTGAGTGTCATCGCCATGAACGGCTGGCAGCGCGGCGACTGGTTCGACGCCACCGGCCTCACGTGGACCAATCCTTCTCCCAATCTCCGCAGCCTGCGGGAAGCAATCCTATATCCCGCTCTGGGCCTAATTGAGGGGACCAATGTTTCCGTCGGCCGCGGAACCGACACTCCTTTCGCCTATGTAGGCGCGCCCTGGATGGATGGTCCGGCGTTGGCGCGCGCGCTGAATGCCAGATTCTTACCAGGAGTGCGATTTGTCCCGGTGGATTTTACCCCCCGGTCTCCATATCCGTATGCCGGTCAGCTCTGTCATGGAATCGAGCTGATCGTAACCGGCCGCAACGTTATCGACTCGCCGGAACTAGGCCTTGAAATCGCGACCGTGCTGCACAAGCTCTACGCAGACAAATTTGAACTAAACAAGATCGACACCCTGCTCGCCAATCGGAGTGTGCTCGAAGCGCTCCAGGCCGGCCGCGATCCTCAGCGCATCGCCGAGGACTGGCAACAGCAACTACAGGATTTCGAAACCAAGCGAAAGCCCTACCTACTCTACTAACCCAAAAACCTGATGATCCACTAACTGACCTACCGATCCCATTAATAGACCTAGACTAGAGGGCCGGAACCAGCCTTAAATTTGTCATCCCGAGCAGCCTGACGCGCGGCGCGAGTAGGGAGAGCGATGACCGGGCTTCCTGCACCGGCAACGAACGTTGGGGTGCCCCATTCAAGCCCTGTTTTGGGCTTGAGTGGGACACGCAGCACTCAACGACCCAGTCTTCGGTTTGTCAATAGGAACGAAGTCGAGGGACTTGCACCGGCCCCTGTTTTATCTGAGGGTTGCTAGGTGATTGAGTGAAACTGCAGATCCCTCGGCTCCCTCCGGATTTCCTGTCAGGCTCTGTGGCGTCGGTAAACCTCGTGCGGCTTTCCTTAAAGAAAGCCGCATACGGGGCCGTTGTTTGCTGCAGCGTGGTCGGAAATCCGGAGTCCGCTCGGGATGACAAATTTAAGGTTGGTTTCGAACCTTTAAATCCGTTAGTGGGATCGCGAGCTTTTTCGGTTTCGACGCTTTCCTGTTTTATCCGAGGGTTGGTGAGTGCCCCAATGCGAAAATGTCATGGCCCGGGAAGAGAACATGTCGAACAAGAGAAATCCAAGCCAGCGTTTTCCACGGCCATCTTGAACCCGGCGCGATTCTCGCGCGACCGGCAAATGGATCTCTGCGCCTGGTGCCACGCCGGCCACGGCCAGCCTCTGCTGCCCTCGTTTTCTTACCTTCCCGAAAATTCCGCTGGACAATACACCGCTGGATGTCCATGGCAACCAGGTCGACATGCTCAAGCAGAGCCGTTGCTTCCGGGAATCGGTCATGACCTGCCTCACCTGCCACAATGTTCATGCCCCGCAGCACAATCTGGCTGAGTTCTCCCAACGGTGCCTGAGCTGCCACAAACCAGACTCCGCGACCTTCGCAAAAGCGGATCACCCAGTCACTAACAACTGCATTGATTGCCACATGCCCAGGCAGGAGACCAACCTGATCGTCTTCGACTTTGCCGGCAAGAAGGTGCGGCCGCAGATGAGGAACCATTGGATCAAGGTGTATTGAACCTATTTCCAACACAGATACCCCTGAGATTCCCTGAAATTGCGCCAAGCAATCCCTGGGAAACCACGCTATAGTTTGGATGGCAAATCTCACGACCTGACTCGGGCGTGGCAAAAATCGACTCACATGCAAGCCGTGTAGCGGTGTACGCGGGTGATGAACCGGATGAACTGATGGGACAGTTCTATCGTCCTACAGCCCCATCGCCGGCGCGCGCCAAAAATACGCAGGAGAGCGCATCTGAGCGGAGCGCATCGCGCAAGCCGGCCGAGCAGGCCAGCGGCGATGGCGAAGACCGCGAAGAAGATGCCTTTCTGCGCTCACGGCGCCGAGTTCCGGTTCGTCGCGGGCTTATCCCCGCCAGCCGTGCTGGTCGTATTGGCGCCGCGGCAGCAGTCGTCCTCGCGATCGGCGTACTGCTGTTGCTGGCGATCGGTATACGCAACTTTTTCCGTGACGATCCCCGCTTCCGCATTGCCACCTCTTCTTCCATCCAGATCATGGGCAACAGCCAGGTAACGCGCTCCGAGCTCCTCTCCGTTTTCGGATCCGACCTGGGCCGCAATATCTTCTTCATCCCCTTGGGTGCGCGCCGGGCGTCCTTGGAAGAGCTGCCTTGGGTGGAGCATGCGACCGTAATGCGGCTGATGCCCGATCAGTTGCGTGTCGCCATCGTCGAACGCACGCCGATCGCATTTCATCCGCCAGGGCAACACCATCGGATTGGTGGACGTCCACGGAGTCCTCCTCCATCTGCCTCCTGCGGCGATGGCCGCCAAGCACTACTCCTTCCCCGTGGTCACCGGGATCTCCGCCAAAGATCCGCTGCCGGTCCGCGCCGCGCGCATGCGTCTGTACCAGCAATTCATCAGCGATCTTGACTCCGGCGGAGCCAAAGTTTCCACCCAGCTCAGCGAGGTTGACCTCTCCGATCCGGAAGATCTCTGGGCCCTCCTGCCGGCCCAGGGCTCGGACATCCAGGTACACTTTGGCGATTCCGATTTTCTGGCCCGCTACCGCAGCTACCAGCAGCATCTGCCTGAGTGGCGGCAACAGTATCCTCATCTGGCCTCGGTCGACATGCGCTATGAGAATCAGGTCGTGCTCGACATGGCCCATCAGGACTCCGGGCAGGATGGGGCGGCCGTCAGCCCGCGCCAGGCCGAAGCCGCAGCAACCAAACACGCCGGCCACACCACGGTAAAGCCGGCCGCAAAATCGCTCAAAGCGGGAAGAGCGAAGGGCTAATGCAAAAGGACGAAGAACTACTCACGGTATTGGATGCGGGCAGCTCCAAGATTCGGGTCCTGGTAGCGGAGTTGCACGAGGGAGCACTGCGCTATCGGGCGCACAGTGTGGTCAACGCGGAGGGGATGCGGAAGGGGCTCATCAGCGATCTCCAGCCGGCCAGCAGAGCCTTCAACCACGCTGCTACTGAGGCCGAACAGATGGCCAACGCGGTAATCGCCAATTGCGTTGTCGGGCTAGGCGGTCCCCACGTGCGCGGCGTCAACAGCCAGGGCGGCATCAGCCTGGGAAACCGTCTGCGCGAGATTACGCGCGAGGATGTACGCGCCGCCGTCGACCGCGCCCGCTCGGTCTCCCTGCCCGCCGATCGGGAGATTATCCACTTGTTGCCGCAGCAGTTTATTCTCGACGAGCAGCCCGGTATCCATGACCCGGTGGGGATGGTCGGCAACCGGCTGGAGGTGAATCTGCATATCTCCACCTGTTCCGCCAGCGCGTCACAAAGCGTGATCACTTGCGCCAATAAGGCCGGCCTGGAAGTGACGGACACCGTTTTTGAGGCCATCGCGGCCGCGGAAGCCACCGTCTCGGCGGACGAGCGCGAGCTCGGCGCCTGCCTGCTCGATATCGGTGCCGCCTCCACCGAACTGGTCGTTTTCTTTGAGGGCGCGGTGGCCCACACCGCCGTGGTGCCCATCGGCGGCGACCACTTCACCAACGATCTCGCCGTGGGCCTGCATGTCTCTGTGCAGGAAGCAGAAGCAATCAAGTTGGACTACGGGCATTGCGTGGTAACGTCGGTTCCTTCGTCCAGTGAACTAGACTTGATCGCCGGCGGAAGCCAGGTGATCCGCACCATCAAGCAACGCTACCTGAGCGAGATTCTTGAACCCCGCGCCCGCGAGCTCTTCCACCTGGTGCGGGAAAATCTGCGCCAGGGCGGCGTGCTGGGTGCGCTCGGCGCGGGCTGCGTGCTTACCGGCGGCGGCGCGCGTCTGGCGGGCTTGCTCGAAGTGGCCGAAAGCCTGTTGCGCGTTCCGGCCCGCCTGGGTTATCCCGTGCCCCTCTCCAGAATGCCGGACGAACTGATACAGCCGGAGTTTTCGACGGCGATCGGCATGCTGCTTTACACCCACCGCACCAGCGTGCTGCGGGCGGCGGAAGATCAGGGCCTGCGGGCCAAGCTGCGCGCTATATTCGCAGGAAGTTTGTAGTCCAGGTTTTCAGGACGGCAGGATCTGATTACGATACGAGAATGGAGCTAAACCCGATGAGTCTTTCCGACGAAATACGCATTCACTACAACGATGAAATTGCTCGCGGAGCGAAGATCAAGGTCATAGGCGTGGGCGGCGGCGGCGGGAATGCCGTGAACCGCATGATTGCGGCCAAGCTGGAGGGCGTCGAGTTTATCGTTGCCAATACCGATGTGCAGGCGCTGCAGCTCTCCCAGGCGCCGGTCAAGCTGCAGTTGGGCGTCAAGCTGACCAGCGGACTGGGTGCCGGCGCCAATCCAGACGTGGGCAGACGCGCGGCCCTGGAAGACTCGGAAAAGATCATTGAAGCCCTGGAAGGCGCGGACATGGTCTTTGTGACCGCCGGCTTGGGCGGCGGCACCGGCACCGGCGCGGCTCCGGTCATCGCCTCGCTGGCCAGCGAAATGGGTGCGCTCACGGTCGCGGTCGTGACCCGCCCCTTCAGCTTTGAAGGCAAGCGGCGCATGCAGCAGGCCGAGCGCGGAATGGAAGAGCTGCTCGAGGGCGTTGACACCATGATTGTCATTCCCAACGAGAAGCTCCTTGCCGTGGCCAAGGATGCCGGCTTCTTCGAGTCTTTCCGCGTGGCTGATGACGTTCTACTCCAGGGGGTGCAAGGCATCTCCGATATCATCACCATCCCGGGCATCATCAACCGCGACTTCGCCGACGTGAAAACCACCATGGCCGGCATGGGCTACGCGGTCATGGGGACCGCCGTGCGTAGTGGCGACAACCGCGCCATTGCCGCTGCCCAGGCAGCCATGGCCTCTCCGCTGCTCGAGGCCGGCGCGATCGACGGCGCCAGGGGCATCCTTATCAACATCAGCGGGTCGAGTTCATTGAAGTTGAGCGAGGTGAACGTCGCCTCGACCTTGATCCAGAATGCGGCGCACGAAGACGCCAACATCATCTTCGGCGCGGTTTTGGACGAATCCATGGGCGACGACGTCAAAATCACGGTGATCGCCACGGGCTTTCGCCAGGATCATCTCGGCCGCCGCCACCGCGTGGCCAGCGATGCTGTGCCCCGCGTTTCGACCCAGGAGCGCTCCTCCATGCCGCGCTTCGCCAGCGAAGAGCTTGCCGACCAGGAATTTACTCCGCTCTTCGAGTCGCGCAAGGTGGCGGAGCAGGCCCCGGCTCCGGAGAAGCATCCGGTGAAGCAAGCGGCTCCGGAACCGGCGCCCTTCGCCCTGGATCCTCAGCCGGTCCTGATCGAAGAGGCTCCTCAGCCCCCTCGTCCTGCTCCTGCTGCTGCAGCGAAGCCTTCCGCCCCTGTTAACCCCGTGCCTGTCACGCCCCTCCACATCAATTTCGATGAGCCGTTTGAAGAGGAGTACGCGCGCCTGATTCCCAGCAAGCCGGAAGAACGCGCTACCGTAGCCGGGGATGCTGCCGGCCACGAAAGCGCCAATCGTACCGAAGGTGAACCGCATCTGGACAACCTGGATATCCCTGCATTCCTGCGTCGCCCAGTGAATTGAACGGACTCATGCCCCGCGCATGGATTTATTCGCTCTAGCGTTACGCGCGTGTACCCAATTGTGGTACGGACACGCCGAAGACTTTCTTGGAATATGGAAAAGCGGACAGACTTTATGGCAGAGTAGGGTTAATAAGGTTAGGTTCGCGGCAGGGAATCGAGGGTCCTTCAAGGAACTCGACTCTGTGGTGGCGGTGAGATTACTGGAGTACCCGGCATTCGGGGCACGTATCATATTTAAATGCCATGGTTTCGAGAGGACAATTCGCGGTGAACCGACAATTTCTACAACGCATCCCTTATTTTCTTCTGATCTTGGGCCTGGCCTCGGTTGCTTTCGCGAAACCTGCCTCTGCGCGTCCCACGCATCCTACTACCCATCGCAGCCACGTTGCCCATGTTCAGGAGAGCGCCCATGCTCGCCGGCACATGGCGCAGTTGCGCCACACCCATCCGGTGGCTACGGAGCGGACGGTGGTCACGGTCCGCACCCGATCCGGGCATCTCCGCCGCGCCGTGCTGGTGCGCCATCGTTCTTATGAACATTTCTCCGCCAGCTCCTTTACTGACTCCGACCTCACCCAGGGCGATGTGACTACGGGGGAGGATCCCGTGGTACGGCAGGCGGCGATCGACGCATTGGGCAACATGTATGGCACCGTCGTAGCCATCGACCCCAGCAATGGCCGCATCCTGGCCATGGTGAATCAGAAGCTTGCTCTCTCCAGCGGCGCCGAGCCTTGCTCGACCATTAAGGTGTCGGTCGCGTTGGCTGCCCTGCAGGAGGGCATCGTCACCAAGGACACCCCGGTAAACCTGGGCGGCAGCTACCGCGTGAACATGACCGAGGCGCTGGCTAAATCCAACAACCTTTATTTCGAGACACTTGGCCGTCGTCTCGGCTTCGAGCGTGTGCGCCACTACGCGAATTCCTTCGGCTTGGGCGAGCTGGCTGGCTGGAATATTCCCGGTGAGCAGCTGGGCATCTACCCCGAGCAGGTGCTGCCCGAAAAGGAAGGCGGCGTAGGCCGCATGTGCTCCTTCGGTCAGGGTATCTCGATGACGCCGTTGCAGTTGGGCGCGCTGGTGGCCTCCATCGCCAACGGTGGAACGCTTTACTACTTGCAGCACCCCACCTCCGCGGAAGAGGTTTCGAACTTCCAGCCCCGCGTGAAGCGGACCCTGGATATCGCCAACCTGATCCCGGACGTTACGGTGGGCATGGAGGGAGCTGTCGATTACGGCACTGCCCGTTCGCTGCGCGCCAGCTTTAGTCAACTTCCCATTCTGGGCAAGACCGGCACCTGCTCCAACAACGGCACGCGTTACGGCTGGTTTGCTTCCTTCGCCAACACCGCCCACGGCCGCATCGTCACCGTCTTCTTCCTGGAGGGAGGCCGTCCGACCTTCGGTCCGAAGGCAGCCGCGCTGACCGGTGTCTTCTACCGCAATCTCTGGGACCACAGCTACTTCGCGGACAAGCCAGCAGCTGAGCCGGAAACCACCACCGCCACCGCCCAAACCGTCACCCAATAACAGCAATTCTGTGCAGCAAGAAGGGCCTCCCGTCAAGGGAGGCCCTTCTTGCTTGCGCGAACCCGCGCTGTGGGTGGCCCAAGTCTCTCTTTTTAGACTTCGATTTAATGGTTGCTTAGTTTCTTATTTGCAACGGCAGCACGCGCACCCGTGTGCGTTCGGGGTCAACAGTGACTAATGCGCCTTCCTCGAGTTCCTTTGCCATCTGGCGGAGAGCCAAGACGACCTGCTTGCCGATAACCTCTGGATTCAGTTGCTCCGAACGAATCTGCACCACGCTTGGTTTTCGCCCTGTGTAGCAGCGAGTATTGCGGCAAAGTCCAGGTCATGCGTGAGGACGACGTAATCGTTCGTCTTGGCATAGGCTATGATCTCCAAGTCCGGCGCGTTCCCCGCTCCAAGCGCTGACCAATGAACCGCCTCCAGACCTGCTCCGGTCAGTAGGTCTAACCAGCGCGGCGAAAGGTTCATGTCAATCAGCACCTTCATGCAGTGGCTAACGTAACCTCGCGTTCCTCACTCCGCCAGGCTGCATAGCGAAGCGCCTGCATGATGTCTTCGCGTTCCAAGTACGGGTAATCAGAGAGAAGCGCTCGATGCTCTGTCCGGCGGCAATCTGACCGACGATCATGCCGACGTAACCCGCAAACCGCGGATGCACGCCTTGCCACCCATACCGCAGGCTCTTGCGTAATGCGGTCCAGATGTCCCATGTGCCGCTCCTCACTATTGATGCTAGAAGCTTCAAGATCCCATTTCAGGAAGACGTCAGTACGCATCGTCCCAGTCGTTCCCATGACCAGTCGTCCGATTCAGCGACTCAAACAATTATATCGAGTGACCCGGGGCGTGCTCCGCGCTTTCTGAGCTCACGCATGCCTGGTAGTGACCAAAGCACGCCTGCCCAGGAATGCTCTACGATTGTCTGAATGAAGATCCTGACCGCTGACGAGATGCGGGTTGCCGATCGGGTCACCACGGACCGCTTCGGGATCTCCGCGCTGGAACTGATGGAGCACGCCGGGCGCGCCACGGCCCGCTTCATTTTGCATGAATTGCCCCAGTGCCGGCGCATCGTGGTGCTGTGCGGCAAGGGCAATAACGGCGGCGATGGCCTGGTGGCGGCGCGGTATCTGGCGGAAGCCGGCTGTGCTGTCTCCGTCGTGATCCTGGGAGATCCCACTGCGGCGCACGGTGAAGTGAAGGTCAACCTGGACCGGCTCCCGGTCGTACCGATCGCCATTGCCGAAGAAGCCGACCTCTACCGTGACCCTTGCAAAGGCCTCCTGGAGCGTGCTCAGCTCTTTGTCGATGCGGTCCTGGGCACCGGTTTTCATCCCCCCATGCGGGGGCTGGCGGTCGCCGGCCGCAACCTGCTGGAACGCTATCCACGAACCCCGGTGGTTGCGGTGGATCTGCCTTCGGGCTGGGATGCGGACTCACGCGCGTTCTACGCACCCGACGCCTATCGCGCCGATGCCGTGGTTACCTTCACCGCGCCCAAGCTGGCCCATGTCTCCGGAATGCTCACCCGCGGCGCCAACCTTCCCGGCAATCACCAGCAAGGACCCATCGTGGTGGCGCCCATCGGTTCCCCGGCAGAGGCAGTCGAGTCTGCGACCGGCCTGACCTGGGCGGGCGGCTCCAAAACGATTGCGGACCGTCCTCGCTCCGCCGACTCCAACAAGGGCCGTTTCGGCCATGTGCTGGTGGTCGGCGGAGCCAGGGGCAAGTCCGGCGCCCCCTCTATGAGCTCTGTGGCTGCGTTGCGCGCCGGCGCGGGCCTGGTCACCGCGGCCATCGCGCAATCGATATTGCCCACCGTCGCCGCGGTCACGCCGGAGCTGATGACGCTTGCCTTGCTGGAGGGCGATAAGGGCGAAATCTCCAGCCGGAACCTCGAAGCTGCGCTCCTCGACCCGGTTCTGGAAAAGAAGTCGGTCATCGCCGTAGGCCCGGGCATGGGCCAGGAGGAGGAAGCGGTTAAGTTCTTCCTTGGGCTGCTCGAGCGGACCAAGGTCCCCATGGTCATTGACGCGGACGCTCTCAACGCGCTGGCGGCGCATCCTGGCCATTTGAACGGCCGTGGGCGATTGCTGGTGCTTACCCCGCATCCAGGCGAAATGGCCCGCCTCGCCGGCATGACCATCCCCGAGGTGGAGGCAGACAGGGAGGGCATTGCCCGGCAGTTCGCGACCAGCCATGCGGTCACCCTGGTGCTCAAAGGGTGGCGCACGCTCATCGCCCATCCGGATGGCCGCATCGCCATCAACACCACCGGCAACCCGGGCATGGCGAAGGGAGGAAGCGGGGATATTTTGACGGGGATCGTCGCCGCCATGATCGGCCAATATCCTGAGCAGCCGGCCGAAGCCGTAGAAGCTGCGATATATCTTCACGGACTGGCAGCCGATTTTGCGGTACGTTGGCAAGACCAACATACTCTGCTGGCCATGGACACGGTATCGCATCTCTATGAGGCATTCCGCTTCCGGGCCGAGGACCCGGCAGGATATGTTTGGTTGCAGGGCATCCCAGGCATGTTGAAGGAGAGGGAATGAGCGTTCGGCGATTCATCAGCAACGGTCCCAGGGAAACGATTGAGATTGGCGGCGAGATAGCCCGCAGTCTCCCAGCGCCCACCTTGCTCTTTCTGCGCGGAGACCTGGGCGCAGGCAAGACCACTCTGGTGAAGGGAATTGCCCAGGCCCTCGATGCCGCCGATCCGGATGAAGTGACCAGCCCCACCTTTACGCTGGTTCACGAATACGACGGAAGGCGCAAAGTTGATGGCAAGGAACACGAGTTCAAGCTCTACCACATCGACCTCTACCGCATTGAAGACGAGCGCCAGTTGGAAACCATAGGCTTTGATGAGTTGGCCGCGCAAGACGCCATCCTGCTGGTGGAATGGGGCGAAAAATTTCCCAACGTAGTCAAGCGAAGCGACGGAGAAATCCTGATCGAGCACGCCGGCGGCGACACCCGCAACATCACCCTCACCTTCAAGGAAAAGGCGCCCGCTTAGTTGAATTACACTGCACGCTCCTCCATCCCCTCGGCTGCCGCTGAAGCGCCGCCCTCTCCTGTCATCCCGCCCGAACCGTAGCGTAGCCGAGGGACCTGCTGTGCGCCTCTCCCGCACAACCGGTCTGAGCCACTCCCACTTGGTCTGATGGGCCATCGGCCCGTTAGCGATAACTTATTGGTCTGACAATCGAAATCCGAGAAGATGCTGGTTCTTGCGTCTCCAACTAGCCACAAGATCGTCATCCTTGAGCGGAGCGCCTCACAAAGAACCGGGGGTTTTAAACATGATTACCGCGCCCGAAAAGCATGTACCCGTGACCATCCAATGCGTACCGCAGGAAGGTTCTGTTTCTCGGGCTTCGGTGATTAAAAAGCTCCGAGCAGCATGGGCAAGATAAGCATCCTCGGCGGTCCTTCGACTCCGCGCACAGAGCGAGGTGCCCAACAGCTGACGAACTCGGTGCATGCACGCTCCACATCAGGATGGACGATGGTCTTTGTTTGAGGTCGAGGCTGTTTCACACGAAAGCAGACCCCTTCAGCCGTTACTCTCCGCCACAAAAGAAAAGGCCGGAGTTGGCAAGCCAACTCCGGCCCTATTTGTACAAATACAGATACTAAAATTTGAACAAGCTCATGAGGTCGTCGATGGCCGGACTATTCGTCGGCACATAGGGATTGTCTGCCGTGGCAATCGGGTTGGGGATAGTTGTCGCGGCTGCGGCTGGTGACTGGCCCGACCTCCCAGTTGGCCTCGATGAACTTCAGGATGGAAACATGGTCAGCATAGTCGTGGGAGATGTGACCCGCCTTGGTATAAGGAGACACAACGATGAGTGGGATACGGGTACCGTCGCCGAAGTAGTCCAGGGGCTGCACGTATCCTGAGTCGTAGTAACCGCCGCCCTCATCGAAGGTGATAAAGATAGCGGTGTCCTTCCACAGCGCCGGATTCTTCTTTACTTCATCCACGATTTTCTTGGTGAAGCCTTCGAACAGATCCAGCTTTGACGAGGATGGGTGACCATCGACCAGTCCACTTGGCTTGACGACGGAGACGGCCGGCAGTGTTCCCGCCTTGATGTCGCTGTAAAGATCCGCAGTGTCCTGGATATGGGCAGTGCGGATGCTGGCGTTGGCCATGATGGAGGTGTCGTACTGGAACGGGTTGCAAATGTTGCAGTACTCGTCCGTATCCTTGCCAATGGCGTTGTAGTTGAGCTGATAGGGGTCGGGCACATAGGCGTTCCACTGGTCGCCATAGTACTTCCATGAAATGTTATTGGCGAGCAGCTTGTCGCCGATGCTCGGGACCGAAGACGGAGGAATGGTAAAGACCGTGTTGTTGGCGTTGGTGTCGGTATAAGCGTTGTTGCCATTGCCGAAGTACCCGGGGTTGTAGTTGTTCAGAAGGTAGTAGTGACCCGCTTCACAATTGGGTTTAATCGGTGTGCGCAGGGACTTCAGGTAATTCACGATTGGAGCAACACCTGGCTGGGTGGTGTCGGCGCAATCGCGTGTAGGAACCGCCCCCGTACGACGCGTGCACCAAAGGAGCCGCCGCCGTAACCGTCTTCTGTGTACCAGTTGTTGGTATTTGCGGCCGGGTTGGGGTTCTCAACCTCGTCCACTATGCCGGCATTTTTTGTGCCCGCGCCAACTTCAACATTGTGGGAGGCATGGCTGCGTTGCCCTTGCCGTCGCTGAAGTAGATCATGTCGCCATGGCCAAACATGATGTGATTGGCGCCCGTTCCACCGTTCACCGACTGGTGAAAGTTGTCGCTCATGGAATAGGTATCCGCCAAATACTTAAAGTAAGGAGCGTCACCGTTTTGCACGTTATAGAAGCCCATGGCGGTTGAACCTTCACCAGTGGTTGTGGCATTGGGCGCATAGTCGGTGCTGAAATTCGCCGGTTGCTTCAGGCCGTTTGTGCCCGCTCCGACAGTCGTTTCCACCCAGGGAAACAGTGCCGAGTCGCAGCCCGAAGGATTCGTAGCCGTCGCGTGGGCGACGCTGCAATCCAGCTGCTGCCACATCTGATAGAAGCGGTGCACCGGGCTGGCCGCGTAGTCGTTGTAAGTAAACGTGGCTCCATTCGTCAACTGAAACGGTCCTGGAGGAAGTGCGGTCACGTTCTTGATGCGTGTGTCGGGAACCTTACCCGTGAGACCTGAGCCACCGGTCACCAGGTAGGCGTAATAATCTGCGGGAAGGCCGTTTTCCGATTGCCGCGCCAAGGTGAGATCGTCGTTCTTGACATAGGAGTCGGTGGGGCCACCATTGATGGGGAGCGGGAAGCACATTTCCGTCGAACGAGGCGGTGACGTCCGGGCTCAACATAAATGCGTCCGGCGGCACATCGTACGCTGCTTTCTGTTCCGCCACTGGAAAGTTCGGACCAGGCGTACCATCGGCCTTCACAATTCCCTCGGAAAGAAGATTAAATACCGTCTGTCCTTTCACGGGTACATAGGTGGCGAAAACGTGATCGAAGCTGCGGTTCTCGCCAATGATGACGATCACGTGTTTGATTGGAGTGGCGGTATCGTTGTCGCGTGAGGGCGTTGTGCTTGCGGTCTGGGCGTTCGCGAAGGGGCTCCCAATGGCGAGCTGAAAGATCGCGGTGGATAAAAGTCCCGTACGTACAGCCCGCATGGCTGTGGTTGCGACGTGCTTTGCAGTCATACTTCCTCCCGAGTCAGAGCTCTTAAGCGGTTCACACTGCTGGTGCCACACCAGGATCGCGAGGTGTGTGGTCCCGTGGGAGGACCACGTAAAGTTTTTCGCTTTGATGTAAACCGGCAGTGGGCCGCTATATGCCCAACCCGTTCGAGAAATAGGCCTTAAAAATTAACATCGCATCTTTATCAGATGAACACGCAGTGAATTCGCTTGGATGTTCCAGAAAATACATTGTGGAAATTATCGTGAACCAGCAATGTGTTCTGCGCCAGGAGACGCGGGCTTCACCTCGATCGACCCCATCATTCCTTTGTCCTCGTGTTCCAGGAGATGACAATGATAGACAAACGTGCCCACTATATTTGGATCGCGAAAATCCATGCGCAGGCGAACGCTGGGATAAGCAAGCGACCGGCCGTCGTAGTAGGGCACGTTCACCGTGTCCCGCAAAAAGTCTTCATTGACTTGTCTTCCCGAATAGTCGAGCAACAGAAAGTGCAGCTGATGAATGTGAAAGGCGTGCAACTCTCGCGAACGATTTTCTATAATCCAATCTTCGACCGTGCCCTGTTGTGCGATGATGTTCGGGATCTCCGAACTCATGTCGAACATCTTAGGTTCTTCACCATCCACGGTGAGGTAAAACTCCACCGCGCTCGTCGGATCGTTGGGATCGATTAATTTTTCAGAAAAATATAAATGGCGTACACGCACGGGTAACACAGCTCCGAGCCATGTCTCGCTCGCTGGAGGAAGAGGTTCCGGCGAACTCTGTAACCTTGATCGGGATTCTGGTGCATCCGACGAACCGACAATCTTCGCCAGCATGCGGTTGGGATCGTTTTCCCCGCCGGGGCCAGTGTCTACCGTTCTCGTGACCAGCAAGCCAGTCTCGCCTTCGGGCGGACCGGTCACGATGAATTCCACGCGCGCGCCCGGCGGCAGGCCGATATGCGTCTGCGGGTCTACGGAATCTTTCTCCGCATCATTCAGGTTCATCGGTACTCCGTCCAAGGCGACCAGGCCCAGAGATTGCGGCACACGGTTGAACAGGACCGCAAGGTTGAGGTAGGTGATGGCCGAAGCATTCAACACGCGCCATAGCTGGCGTTCTCCGGGCCTCATCTCGATCGTTGCCGGTGGGTAGTCGGGGTAGGGAACCGGTACGTAATTAATGGAGAGATCTTTCGCCGGCTTGCCGAAGCCGGTGCCGTTGTTGGCCGCGTCTCCGTCGCGGTCAATCAGGAACTTTGGCACCACCGGTTCCGATTTAGCCGGCGGCGCATTGGGATTCATGAGGTCCTGATCGCGGATAATGAACACCCGTTCCGGCAAGCCTGCTGTGGCTTTCTTCGCGCGCTCGATCCCTTCCACAATCAGCGCGCCGGAGGCGCCGCCGAGAAGCTGTTCTTTGCTGAAGCCGTGGATATGCGGGTGGTACCAGTAGAGCCCCGGCGGTTCATCGTCCGGAATACGAAAGCGATACTCAAAGGGAGCATCGCCCGGCTGCACGGACGTCTTCAGGACGTCATCCTGATGACAAACCGGAGGAATGGTAAGGCCGTGAAAATGAAGATTGGTCGACACCGGGCTCATGACTCCGCTGGTGCAGGGATTCCCTGAAGAATGAGCATGCTGTGCATGCATGGGCGCAGCACTATTACCGTGGCCCAAATCGGTCAGTGCATTGGTCAGATGGAGAACGACCAGGTCGCCAGGATGCACGCGCAAATTAGGTGACTCGTGGCCGGCTGCATCTGTGTAGCAATAGCGAATCGCGCCGTTTGCATCCGCAACATCATTCGCGGTCAACCGCACTTCCAGAACACCATTCTGGCTGCGCAGGTCTTGCGGTTCTTCGACCACGCTCCCCGGCTCCGGGCGTGGACATTTGCTCTCGGCCCGTACCAACCCGTGCGTGAGGCACAAAACGACAACAGTAACCCATAAGGATATTTTCATTCGACGATGTCTAGTTTTCGACAGTGACGTTAACCTGCGGTGAATTGCAAGCTGGGTCCGGGGGAATTCGTTGGATAGCACTACTTGTCGGGCAGGGCGAACGACAGGATATTCGATCCCGACGCGATGGCAACGTATTGGCGTCCGTCCACCATATAAGTAATGGGCGATGCCTTCCACGGCTCACTGGCTTCAAAATGCCAGAGGTATTTTCCGGTCTTGGCATCCACCGCGGCGAATCCTCCGCTCGTCTCACCAAAAAACACCAGTCCTCCAGCAGTGCTGAGAACGCCGGAATAGTTTTTTTCCGGCGGGCCTGCAAGCGGGAAGCTCCCACGCGATTTTCCCCGTCTCCAATGAGAACGCGCGGAGGACCTTCATTGCCGGGTCGGCTTGAATCGTCGACCGGTCCGTATCCGCCGTCGTGTGCCTTGCGATAGATGCTGCAATCTTCCACCGTCATCACGTAGTAGAGTCTGGTCGCCGGATTGTATGCCGTGGAATACCAATTCGTTGCCCCTCGTACCGCGGGGCAGGTCTGTACACCCCCCAGCGTGGTTTCGTTGTTAGGCAGCAACAGTGGGCGTCCGTCCGCTCCGATGCCACTCGCCCAGGTCAGCTTCCTGACCATGGGGGTCGCTTGTAAAAACTCTCCGTTGGTCCGGTCAAGAATATAAAGGAAGCCGTTGCGATTGGCGTGCAGAAGCAGCTTGCGCTCGCGGCCATGGAATGGCGCGTCGACCAGCACCAGCGGTTGATTGGCGTCCCAGTCGTGGATATCGTGGGGCGTAAATTGAAAGTGCCAGAGAAGCGCTCCTGTCTTCGCATCGAGCGCCACGTCGCTTGCGGTGTAGAGATTGTCACCGCCACGGTGGTCGCCATCGGTATCGGGATAAGGGTTACCGGTCCCCCAATAAAGAACGCCGGTTGCGCCATCGTAGCTGCCGGCTGTCCACGTCGTACCGCCTTGTGGAAGTGGATCGTCCTTCCACGTCTCCGACCCTGGCTCGCCGGCATCGGGGAACCGTCCAGAAGTGCCACGCCTCTTCGCCCGTGCTTGCTTTGTAAGCGGCAATCACACCTCGAATCGCCTTCGTCGCCTCCAGAGACTCCGGCAATCACCAGGTCGCCCGCAATCAAAGGGGGTGAAGTTCCGCCATAGCGCGGCCCACCCAGAGATACATCCCAAAGCAACGCCCCGGTAAGGCGATGCAAGCAGATAAGGTGAGCATTGTCGGTGATAAAGAAGACACGGTCGCCCAGCACGGCGGAGCCGCGGTTTGCCCCCTTCTCGGCGTCGCCCGGGATGCTCCCCGCCGCCGCGCGCGGCCGCGAGTAATTCCAAATCTCTCTACCGGTACGGGCATCGATTGCCTGCACCTGGTTCGGACCGGTCACGTACATCACTCCATCGATCACCAGGGGCGTTGTCTCCAGGCCGAAGTAAGGCAGGGGATGAACCCATGCCGGCCGCAGCGAGCTCACGTTCTTCACATCGATGCGATTAAGGGAACTGTAGCGGTTACCTTTGACATTTCCGGAATAGGTCGGCCAATCGCCGGGCCTGGGGTGAAGGACCTGGTCGATCGCCGATTGCGTCACGCTCTCTAGCGCCGCGGGATTGGGCCCTACGGGAACCCCTCCCAGGCTACTCAGGAATGCGACCAGGTCGCAGGTATTGCTGGGGCGTGCCGTCGAACGCGGGCATGAGCGATCGCTTTTCCCGAAGCACGTGGTTGTATTCATCTTCGAGCAGCAGGTGCAGTTGCCCGTCAAAGGTCTGCAGTTGGAGATCGTGTGCACCCTGGCTGCGGGCAAATCCGCGCAGCGTAGCTGCCATTTCGCAGCGTGACCTCGACGACCGTATAGCCTGGCGCGATGTGCGCGTCCGGCTGGCGCAGCGATTGTTCGAGTTCCGATAGCGTAGCCTGCCGCCCGATACTGGATAAATCAGGACCGTTGGAGCCCCCGCGTCCCTGCGCCGTGTGACACGAGGCGCAGCGGCCATTCCCATAAAAGATGCTCGGCCCCCGCGGCTACATCGCCGGCCGGTCTCATTTCGAAGGCGTCCGCGTTCATGGAGTGTATAAAGTGAGCCAACTCCTGAATCTGCTCCGCCGGCAAAAGTGAGAATGCAGGCATATTGCCGCGGCCATTCCTGATCAACTCGGCAATCTCTTTTTCGCTCGCGCCGCGCAGCTCGCGATTGTTGGTCAACGCCGGAGCGCGGTCCGTTCCTTCCCCACCGCCACCATGGCAAACGGCGCACGTTTTTCCGAATAGCGCCGGCTCGTGAACGGCCGGAGAAGCCGCGTTCTGCGCGCTCACACATAGAGCTGTGGAGCACGCACACGGCAGCCGTCATGGCCCAGCAATGCGCTTTGTAGCGGGACCCACGCACGGAGAAAGAGGGTGTTGGATCGAAGGACTGTAAAGTAATACATTCCGTTCGATTCGAGCGGTCAAGGCCAAAAACGGAACTCCGATGCAGATCTGACCACACATTCCATTTATTGACTTCCCTATTCCGTCTTCATATAATCCCCGGCAGTGCGTTCCTGAGAGGATTCCAAAATGGCAGCAGCGGAAAGTCCCACGATGTTCAGTCTTGCGGGAAGAACTGCCATCATTACCGGAGCCGCGACCGGCATCGGTGAAGCGATCGCCACCCGTCTGGCCGAGGCGGGAGCGACCGTGGCCGTGATCGACCTGAATTTAGCCGGAGCGCAGAAAGTGGCTGCGGCTCTGCCGAATGGTTCGTTCGCCGTCGAAGCGGATGTTGCCAATGCGGCCTCGGTGGGCCGGGCTGTAGATCAGGTACTCAAACAAACCGGCCGGATAGACATCCTGGTAAACAACGCGGGAATCGCCGGGCCCGCGGCCTTTATCTGGGAGCAGACGGATGAAGACTGGCAGCGCGTGATCGCCGTCAATTTGACCGGCGTATTCAATTTCTGCCGCGCCGTCGTCCCCCACATGCGCAGCCGCTCCTATGGGCGCATCGTCAATATCGCTTCCATCGCGGGCAAGGAAGGGAATCCCCGCATGATCCCGTACTCAGCGACCAAGGCCGGCGTGATCGGCCTGACCAAATCGCTGGGAAAAGAATTGGCCACCGACGGCATTTGCGTGAACGCTGTCACGCCCGCAGTGGTTCAGACGCAAATACTGGATCAGCTTACCCCGGAGCAGGTAGCGTACATGACGGACCGCATTCCCATGCGGCGCACGGGTAGGCCAGAGGAGATCGCCTACGTGGTTCATTTCCTGGCCAGCACTGAGTGCTCATTCGTCACCGCGCAATGCTACGACGCTAGCGGCGGCCGCGCGACGTACTAGCTAACTCAGGCGACTGGGCGGCGCGGAAGTCGGCGGAAATCTTATCCGCCGTGGCGCGCAGCGCAGCAACGATCGCTTTCTCGTGGTCCTGGTCCCGCACCCGCATCTTGGGCAGCGATGAACTCAAAGCCACATTCACTTCACCGGCGGCGTTGAAGACCGGAACACCAAAGCAAATCCCATCGGGCACACACTCTTCGCGATCGGTGGCGAACTTGTCGGCCCGCACCCGGTTGAACTCCTGTTGTAGTTGCAACGCGTCGGTTATGCTGCGCTCGGTGAAGCGCCAAAAGCCATAACTGCGCAGCAGCTTCTCCCGCTGCTCCTGGCGTTTGAAACGCCGTAATCACCTTTCCCAGGGAACTGGCGTTGGGAGGGACGATGTGGCCGACAACGTTGCTCATCCGGATGGTCTGCGGGCTTTCGATCACCGCAACCACTTCGATCCGGTTATCGAAGAGGGCCGCCATGCTCACGGTTTCCCGCAGGTTGGCATTCAGCTCCTGCATGCGAACCGTGGCCACGCGCAGTAGGCGGGCAAGCCAAAGCGTGGGCACAACCGAATAAATTCCCGGCGCCAGGCGGTATTCGCCGGCGCCCGCAGCTACCACGCAGTCTGCGGCTTCGAGCGTACGCAGCAGGCGGAAGGTCGAAGTCTTTGAGAGTTGAATACGCTTGGCAATCTCATGAAGCGCTATGGGCGATCGAGCCGACTGCAATAGTTCCAGTACTTTCAGGCTCTTGCTCACTGCGCGCGAGAGGTACTGGTTGCCGGCACTGCTCTTTGCGGATTCCGTCGGTTTCCGGGGAGCAGCGTCGGTTTTCGGCATGGAAGCAGCATAGCATGGGTAAATTCCGAAAGATTTCAAAAAACGACAAAGGCGTTTCATATACGGAATATGCTCGCTGAGCTTAGTATGCTATGCGTGGCGAGAGTCATCATCCCATTCAGCTTTGGAGCACTTCATGAATCGCAGGCAGTTCTTAGGTACTACGGCGGCGGCGCTGGCTTCCGCTCCGCTATCTATGCCGGCAGCAGCACAATCAACTTCGCAGGATAAGCCGGCCGCTTCCAGAAAGAGCTTGCCTATCGGCGTCTTTGACCCTCCGTTCAACAAACTCTCTTTGGACGAGATGCTGGACAAGTTTGCCAGCCTGGGCATTGAAGCGGTCGAGGTCGGCGCGGCTGGTCCGAACGGCTCGCCGCACTGTCCTCGTCCGGAGCTGGTAGCGGACCCGGCCAAGGCGCGCGCCTGGAAGAAGAAGTTTGACGACCGCGGCATCCCTGTAATGACTCTGAGCTGCCACAACAACGCCCTTTATCCGGATCCAGCGAAAGCCAAGCAGGCCACGGAGGAATTTCGTCAGACGCTGCAGCTCGCCGGCATGCTGGGAATTCCTACCGTGGTTGGTTTCTCCGGCTGTCCTGGCGGATCGCCCACAGACACTGTGCCCAATTGGGTGGTCTATGACTGGCCGCCGGAGCACGGCGCCGCGCTCGCCTGGCAGTGGAAGGAGCGTGTCATCCCTTACTGGAGGGAGACGGTGAAGTTTGCCCGCCAGCAGGGTGTTCACCGCATTGCGCTGGAGATGCACCCTAACTTCGTAGTCTTCAACCCGCGGTCATTGTTGCGCCTGCGTGAGGCGGTGGGCGAAGAGATCGGCGCCAACTGCGACTTGAGCCATCTCTTCTGGCAGCAGTGCAATGCGGTCGAGGTCATCCGCTTTCTGGGCAAGCAGGGAGCGATCTATCACGCGCACATGAAAGACACCGCCTTTTTCCCTCATAACGTAGACCGTTTTGGCGTCTTGAACTTCGGCAAGAAAGACGACCACGAAGCATCGGAATTCTTCCGCGCCGTCGGCTATGGCCACGGGGCAAGCGCCTGGAAGGACATCATCGCCGCATATATGGAAGTCGGCTACAACGGAATGCTCAGCATCGAAAACGAAGATCCGATCCTGAGCGGAGAAATCGGAGTCCAGCGCTCGCTAGCCGTCCTCAAGAACGTCCGCGAAGAAATCCTGACCGACCAGCCAAACCCCGGCTAGGGATTTAGAAGAACCGCAGGTCCCTCCACTGCGCTACGCTCTGGTCCCACGGCAAGCCGGGGCAGGCGGGATGACAATTCTGTTGCACAATAGGCGTTAGCTTTGCAGAGTGATCGATCTAAAAACAGAATTGTCATCCCGAGCGCAGCGTAGCGCAGTGGAGGGACCTGCGGTTCTTTCGTCCACTAGTCAATGCCCCATGGAAGCGCTACCCCACCCTTTGTCACCCTCCTACACCCCGCCTACATCCCCGACTCCAAAGTAGCCGCCGCCCGCACCAACGCAGCCGTAACATTAGCCATCTGCGCCTGTGCGAGAGCCGGATCGTGGGCGTCGATTGCTTCATTCACTCCCGGCACAACCACCGCGGCATAACCCGTATACTCTCCCGGGGCAAAAATAGTGTGTCGGAACCACGACCGGCCAGGCAGCCCTTCCGTCGTAAGCAGATCTCCTTCCACTGCGCGCAACGAAGCATTCAGCGCATTCGGGTTCCCAGTTGCGGAGAGTTGCTTGGAGTACATCACGGTAGCTGCGGCCGTGAACCGGGTGGCTGCGCCCAGTGCATCGCTGAAGTCGACGCTCGCCATCCCGGCGTCCTTGGCTCGTGCCTGGGCGGCAAATAAGTAAGCTTGTATCTGCCTTGCGTAGGTGATGTAGTCGTACGGCAGCACGTCAGCATCCGCCATATGCAGCGCCTCGAGTCCGAAGACGCGGGCCATCTGCTGCTCGTAGACGAAGGTCGGGTCAGCGTTCATGACGAACCAGGCGTAGTTGTCAAATGCAGAGTGATAAACGCCGTAAGGGCCGGTAGAGCCGATATCCGTAGACGGGACGCCGAGGTGCTGAATAAAAGGCGTGTAATCCGAACCGCTGCCCAAATCGCCCACCCGCACCTCCCCGCTCACCGGTGCGGCTATCGAAGAGTCGTTGAAAACGTTGCGCCGCCGCCCAGCGGCATCCCCTTGATCCTTTCTCCATTCCTCGAAGACGGAACCGCCCTTGGGGCTCGCGACCTCCATAGTGACCTCGCGGATGAACTGTTTGAGCGAGGGTACTGCGGCGGCTTCAAAGTGAGGGCCGGAAACGCTGGCGTCAGTGTTAATGTAGACGACGGCATGAGCCAGTTGTTTGGCATGGTCCTCGGCCCATTCCGTAGAGCCGATCAGGCCTTCCTCTTCGGCATCCCAACTGCAAAAGAACATGGTGCGGCGGGGCTTCCATCCTTGCGCAAGCAGGGAACCGACGCCATGGACCGCCTCCAGCATGGCTGTGGTCCCGCTGCTCGGATCCACAGCTCCGAAGACCCACGCGTCGCGGTGATTGCCGGCGACAACCCACTCATCAGGAAGCTCGGCGCCGGGGATTTTTCCAATCACATCCCATATCGTGCGTTCGGCATAGTCCATCTTGAGCCGCAAGTGCACCTTGATTAAACCCGCTCCGCCAACGTGGTAGCTGAAGGGCAGCGCGCCCTGCCAATCCCGCGGCGCGACCGGGCCCCCCATGTTTTCCAGCATGGGCGATGCATCGTGATAAGAAAGCGGCATCGAGGGGATGGTGGGCAGGCTGGTGATCTGAGACAGCGGCAGACGCCGCGCTGCCGACAGACCTGGCGTCGAGGCCACATCCGGAGTGGTGGCATCGCCCGGATACTTGAACATGTACTGCACCGAGCCGCGCTGCACGCCCGTATCCGGCCGCCAAGGGCCGTGGGGATATTTGTCCCCCTGGAAATAGCCATCGTCGGCGGGATCGGAATAGATGATGACCCCGGCGGCGCCCCGCTGCTGCGCCAGGTAAACCTTCACTCCGCGGAAGTTCATGCCGTAGCGGGCAAGAACGATCTTCCCCGCAACACTGATGTGCATCTCTTCCAGCTTCTTGAAATCCTCCGGGCGCGCGTAATTCACATAAACCGCGTCGGCGGTCACGTCACAGGATGGAGAGGAGCCGTTAAAGGCGGGCAGCACACGGGGATCATCCTGGTAGGGATCGCCGTCGACGTGTTCCCGAGTGGGCCCGGTCATGAGAACTTTCCCTTCGGCGTTGACGGCCTGCAAGAACACTTCCCGGGGCAGATTCAGCCAGGCCTTGTAGGGAACGATCTGCGTATCGAGGCCGGCAGCCTTGAACTTGCCCGCCACGTAGACGGCGGTATCGTAGTCCTCTTTGCTGGCTGCGACGTGGGGAGCGGCGGTCAGCGTTTTGAGCTCTTCCTGCGCCAGCTTGGTATCGGGAACCGCCAGAAAATCCTGATCGATCTTTGCCTGCCGGCTGAAGTCGCGATAGCCCAGAACCCGGTCAGGGAAGGGAGAAACCTGGGCGAGCATGGGGGCTTGCAAGAGGAAAAGCAGGGAACAGAAGACCAATCGTTTTGCCAATGAACTAACTCTCCCGTAGGAAAGAGGCTGCTGCTGGTTGGCCCGGCAGCAGTCTCCTCGTATTTACGCCACCAGTTGAGCGCAATGCGAACAGCGCTTGGCGGCAACCGGGATATCGCTCAGGCACTCCGGGCACGGCTTGGTGGAGGGCGCCTCAACCACCTTGGGTTTAAATTTGGCCATCAAGGTATTGACCGGCAACACAACCATAAAGTAAACAGTGGTGGCGATGATCAGAAAAGAGATCAGGGCGTTGAGGAAGTCGCCGTATTTGATAGCTCCGCCATGAAGATGCAACACCAGGAAGGAAAAGTCCGGCTTGCTGACGATCGCTGAAATCAGCGGGTTGATGATGTCAGCCACCAGGGCGTTGACGATCGCCGTGAACGCGGCGCCGATAACAACGGCTATGGCAAGATCGACCACATTGCCGCGCAGAATGAAATCGCGAAATCCTTTAAGCATTTTTTTCTCCTGAGGGGAGGGAATTTTGTTTGGCCGGTCTGCCCGAGAATTCTACTTCAGCACGAGCAGGCGCTCACCGCCTAATGTTTTCTGCGCTTGCACCCGGTGAAACAGGTTTATCAGGGGCTCAGGTCTATAAGAGCCAGCGGCCATATGGATATAGCAGCAGGAAGAGGATCATGCACAGGGCCATGATGTCCATGTAAATCAGAACCACCACTGCGCCGTGATACAGGCTCCAGCGATGCTGCAGGCAGCGTATGGTGTCCCCGGTCCCCAGCATAGCCAGGAGAGTAGGGATCAGAAGCTTGAGCGAGGCCCGGTCCTCGGGAAAGCCGGAGAGCGGGAAGGCAAGAATCAGGCTGCCGAGAACCAGCGCCGTGCCTCGCGGCAGCGAGCGATTGCGCGGGTTCAGAGCGCTGAAAACCATTCTGTGAGCCGCCATGCCGTCGCCTTTACTTTACCGAAGACGGCGGCCGGGTTGGGGAGCCGGACGGATGAGATAGAAAAAGTCCGGCTGATTGTTTGAGCTAGAGCATCTTCACTTCTGCTGTTTACGCACAAGCGAAGATGCTTTAGCGGGCGGAGGCTGTCGCCGCTTCCAGGCCTTGCAATGCCTCTCCGTAGGGCTGCCGCAGAACGCCGCGCTCGGTAATGATGGCGGTGACATACCGGGCTGGGGTCACGTCGAAGGCCGGGTTCTCGATGCCCACTCCATTCGGTGTAAGTTGCTTGCCGCCATGGTGCGTGACTTCGATCGCGGGCCGTTGTTCGATGGGGATGGCGTCGCCGTTCGGGGTTGCCAGGTCGATAGTCGACCACGGGCAGGCGACGTAAAACGGGATGCCGTGTTCCTTGGCCAGGATGGCTACGCCATAGGTTCCAATCTTGTTGGCGACGTCGCCGTTGGCGGCGACCCGGTCGGAGCCCACGATCACCGCCTGGATCTTACCCTGGCGCATGAGGCTGGCGGCCATGTTGTCGCACAATACCGTGGTCGGGATGCCGTCATGCATCATCTCCCAGGCGGTAAGGCGGGCGCCCTGCAGGAATGGCCGCGTCTCGTCGGCGTAGACATGCAACTGGTGGCCTTGTTCGACTGCGGACCGGATCACCCCCAGCGCCATGCCGTAACCGCAAGAGGCGAGGGCTCCAGCGTTGCAATGGGTCAGCACTCCACCCGAGGCCGGCATCAGCGGTGCGCCGTAGGCGCCCATGGTGCGGCAGGCGGCAATGTCCTCGTCGTACATGATGCGAGCCTCCTCGATCAGGCCGGCCTTAATCGCGTCGAGGGTGACGCCGGGCTGGGCGGCCAGGGCGAAGAAACGGCGGCGCATACGTTCGATCGCCCAAAACAGATTGACTGCAGTAGGGCGCGTGGCTGCCAGTGTTTTGGCGATGCCTTCCATCTCGCCGGTGAGCGCTGCAATCGTTGTGGCCGAGCTATTCTTGACCCCCAACGCAAAGCCCATGGCAGCGGCAACGCCAATCGCCGGCGCCCCGCGAACCACCATGCTAGTGATGACGTTAGCCACCTGGTCGCTGGTGGTGGCCAGCACGTAAGTCTCTTCAAGCGGCAACCGAGTCTGGTCGAGAAAGCGGACGCCTTCGGCAGTCCATTCAAGCGTAGGTATCATGCTCCTTACAGTCTAAACCTCTCAAGCACAAACCTCGGACGTGGTGTGGTGGAGGAGAGCCTGCAGTTCTTTCAGCCACTAGCCGATTTCTCATGGAAGCACCACCCCACCCTTGTCATCCCGAGCGAAGCCGAGGGACCTGCAGTGCGCCTTTCCCGAACGCAACTGCCCAGGTAAGTAGCTCTCTACTTCGCGAAAATCCGCAGCTGGAGGGCAACACGCGAGGTTGAGAGCTACTTACGAGGTTGAGAGCTACTTACCTGGGCAGTTGCGTTCGGGAAAGGCGCACTGCAGGTCCCTCGGCTTCGCTCGGGATGACAAGGGTGGGGTGGTGCTTCCATGGGAAATTCGCTAGTGGCTGAAAGAGTTGCAGGCCCGTCATCGTCGCCGCCCTTTGTAGTCGGGCCGCAAATAATTGAGAATACGTCTGGATCTAACCCTGACTGCACCACTCTTTAGCCCCGTGGCAAGAACTCCCCCGCTAACCCTCCAGCACCTCCGCCATGGCCAGCAACTTGTTGACCGTATTCCAATTTCTGCCGGTGGACGAAGTTGCGAGGAGCTTCTCAATCCGGGCTATGGGAATCTTCGGGCGAGCCATCCCGTTGGGATAGTAGATGTACAGCTCGCGGCCCCTGATATGCAATTCCTCCGGCTGGCAAGGCATAGCAAGGATTTGCTCCCGTGCCTGCCGTGCCGGCGTGCTGGCCATAAACACGACCAGAAGCCTGTTGGGCTGGACTTCCGGGCGCCGCGCGAAGGGATTGTTGGCGATCACCTTCCGCAGCTCAGAAGTTGTGCGAACGATCACATCCGGCCTAAAGCCATATTTTCGCTGGATTCCATCCTCGATCTTCCGCGCCAGCCCCACTGGATCCCCGGTATCTTCGCGAAAGACCAAGTTCCCGCTCTGGATGTAGGTCTGCACGTCGCGCAGCCCAAGCCCGCCACATAGTGTTCTCAGCGCCTCCATGTTGAGTTTCTGGTAGCCGGCAACATTGACGGCGCGCAGCATCGCGATGACCACGGACATGCTGACCATAGTATCGGTATATGGTGAACAGATCGATGCAGGAGGCCGAAATGCAAGACCCTGTTTGGGTAAAGTCCCTGTTAGGAGTGCACATCGCGGCCGGGTCGACGGCCTTTGTGATGGCTCCCCTCGCCTTGATCGCGGCCAAGGGAGGTAAGGCACATCGGCGTTGGGGCAAGATCTATTTCTGGTCCATGGCCCTGGTTGCATCCACAGCGATGGTGCTCGCCCTCTATCGCCCAATTCTCTTTTTGGCGTTGGTGGCAGTGTTTAGCTTTTATGCGGCGTTCTCCGCCTACCGCGTCCTATTCCACAAGAACCTGCCGCGCGGAGAAAAGGTAACCTGGCCCGACTGGGCTGCCGCCATCTTTACCTTTGCTTCCAGCGTGGCCCTGGCTTTGTTAGGTGTGCTCAAGCCGGCGCTGGTGCAGCACCTGAGTATTCCAGCGATCGTCTTTGGCATCATCGGCATGTGGTTGGCAGGCAAGTCCATATGGCAATTCATGCATCCACCTGAAGAGAAGATGTTCTGGTGGTATACGCACCTTAGTAACATGCTGGCCAGCTACATCGCCGCATGGACGGCATTCAGCGTAACCACGATTGGCCGTTTTTTCCATGGCAGCTGGGTAATCTGGGTGCTGCCTACTGCCCTTGGTGTCCCTGCGATTTCCTTAACCACCGCGTACTATAAGAGAAAGTTTGCCCCGCGCAAGAAGCTGGGTGCGACTGCCTGATGGCTGCCGGAATTGTTTTTCGCGCAGCGGCTCCGGCCGATGCCTATGCGTTGGCCGAGCTGTCGATCATGGCTGGCGACGGCATGTATGAATTCCTGCTGGAAGAAATGGCGCCCAGGGAGATGCTCGCTGGGCTGATCGCGCGCAGCATGAAGCAGGATGCAGGTGGCTTCTCCTGGCGACATTGTTTTGTCGCCGACGACAAAGGCGTGGTAGGAATGATTAACGCCTTTCCCGCCGCATGGCTGCGGGAGGAGGAGCGCGACATTCTTCCCCAGGACCGGGTGCAGATCCTCGACCCCATCGACCAGGTGCAGGACTGGGAGAGTTTTCTAGTGAACAGCGTCGCTGTTCGGCCACAACACCGGCGGCAGGGTATCGGCACTGGGCTCATGAAGATGGCCATCGAGCAAGCCCGGGCGGGAGCCTTTGCCCGCCTCAGCGCGAATGTGTGGGCCGACAACGTAGCCGCCCGTGGTCTGTTCGAGAGCCAGGGCTTTTCCGTGCAGACGCAGGTCGAAGTACCGGCGCACCCCGGGCTGGCGCACCCCGGCGGAAGCTTGTTGATGGCACGGCAGATAGAGGCTGTTTGATCCACATTCGTGGGACCGCAAGCGACACGTTAGTAGACCATTTTCTGCGTGAAATCGCATTACCGACACGGAAGGGGCATTGCGTGTTTTTCTATGGCCGATAAGCTCTGCACATGACGCTCCTACACAATGCCATTCGGAGTCCACGCGCTTTCCAGATTGCTTTATTGGCGCTCGGCGTCCTCGTCTCAAGCGGTGGTTATTCATCCCAGGCGCAGGTTTCCGCGGCGGCCTCCAGCTCGACACCGGCGGCGCCGGTGCTGCCGAGCGGACTCGCTGCAACGAGCCAACTGGTAGTGCAGCGCTCGCAGTTAGCGTTGGATAGCAATGGGACTCTCTTTCGCTCAGACGATCAGGGAAAGCATTGGCATCAGGTCCGCCAGCAGTGGGACGGGAAAGCGGTGGAACTCCTGGGCATTCCGCCCTTGACCGCCGCGCCAGGAAGCGGTCAGGCACCAAGATCAGATTCCGATCAGCAAACCTATGCTGCCGTATTGCTGCGGAGTACGACCGAATTGCATTGGGTAAGCGTCGATCGCGGCAAAACCTGGACGCCGTCTACCCTCGACGACGTTAGGCGCAACGACGTAAAGTGGTCAGGCAACTGACCAATCCGCCGGAGAACCGCAGCTCCACAATTGAGAACCTGCAGTTCTACAAGATGGGTCCCGCAGGGACAGCTGAGAGTCGGTTTTGTCCAAATTAGTTTTTTTGACTCTGTCCATCCACCTCCACTCATGCCAAGGTGGGCCACCGCCCTAAGATTTGTCATCCCGACCGGAGCGTAGCGCAGTGGAGGGACCTGCGGTTCACTTTCGGGCATAAGCGAAGGCGCCGTGGGCGAATCGTCTCCGGGTTCCGTTTTTCCATCAAGGCAAACCGCAGGTCCCTCCACTGCGCTACGCTCCGGTCGGAGGTTGTGACTTTATTCAGCTTTATTTTGAGACGAAGAGGATAGGGCATGTTTTTCCGTGGTTGGACGCCAAGCGGCCATCAGGCCAAGGTGGAGTAACAGACTCCGATGTGCTTGCCATGCTGTGCCAGGCGGTGTCAACACGTCGGCTTTTGGTTTGACTTTTCTGTTTTGCGGTGCAGCCGGAATTTAGCTGAGAAGAGCTTTGCTGAAGTGCATCACGTTGTAAGCCAACGCGCACCACAGGGTCACGCATGTGATCTTGTTGAGGCCGCGGACGGTCAACGGCGTCAGCCCGCGATAAGTTCGTAAGTCAGCATTCACGGTTTCGCTGGTGGCGGCCCTTTGTTGGTAGATGTTCTGCCCTTCTTGACTAGCCATGCGCTGTTTCCATGCCCGTATCGCTTCCGAGTCGCTTGGCTTGGGTTCCAACTCGTACCCCCGGTTCTCAGGTTTCCTGGCCGGTTTGGGCGGTACGAACAGCTCCACCTCTTGCTGGTGGGCCTCTACGATGTCCTCCATCCGCAAGTAGCCTCCATCCACTAGGTGCTGCTCCACCTTACCCCCAGTCCGTTGTTGCACTTGCTGACGCATCGGTTCACTCAACCCAGCCGAATCGGAAGACTCATTACTGACTTCCACTCCCAAAATGGCACGGCTTTCGGTGTCGGTGGCCAACTGCACGTTCACCGCAGGGTTGTATCCACCGTTGGCCATCTTCATCACCCGCGTGGCCGCATCCGTGCTGCTCACTCGCGGCTGCTTGGCCCGGATCTGATCCCCGCACTTGCCTTGACCTGCCCGCTGGGCCGCCTCCGCCTGCTTCTGCTTCAGCTCAGGTAACTGCGCAATCGCCTGCTCCAAGCGCTGCTGCCGCGACTCCGCCGCTCGTTGGCGCGCCGCCTTCTGACGCGCCGTCAACACCCCCGATTGCGCTGGCGATTCCAGCTGCCTACGTAACTCCAACACTTGCTGCCGGGCCTGCTCCAACAGAAGCTGCAGTCGCTCTTCGCGACGAAAACTGTTGCTTCCGGCGCTGACTCGCACTCGTACTCCATCCTGACTGATGCGGCTCACCCGCACCAGCTTCTTGTCCACCAACGTCACCAGCACCTGCGTAAACAGCGCGTCCAAGGCATCGGCGTGGTCGGTGCGAAAATCAGACAGCAGGCGATGATTCACCGTCACTCCGCCGCACAACCAGCGGAACGGCGCACTCTCTTCGCAACGACGCGCCAGCTCTCGCGCTGAACCTATACCGCGTACACACCCATAGAGCCATAAACCCACCAGCAGATGCGGGTCGGTCGCATCACGCCCAGCTACCCCCTCACGGGCTCGGATCGGTTCGCAAAAACCGCTCACATCCAGCTGCTCCACTACCGCATGCACCGTGCGCACTGGATGAAGCGCTCGCACCAGATCATCGGCGCACTGCACTACCATCGCCAGCTGACGACGTTCTGGCTTACGCAGTCGCACCGCACCCTTCGCTGAAAACCTCCCGGCCTCGCTGTTGCTCATATCTCTTCTTACCGCTTCTTCCTGCCAACTGCTCTACTTATTCAGCATCGTGCACCAAAAAAGTCACAACCTCTCGGGATGACAAATCTTAGGGCGGTGGCCCACCTTGGCAGGAGTGGAGGTGGATGGACAGGAGTCATGTACTGCAGCAACCAACCCGAGTTCGCTTGCTGGCATTTTCTTCAACGCACTCAGCCAGAGCTGTCCTAATTAGCGGAGCAACGGCCTTCATCCTGACGCACAAACCGGGCCCGCAGCGGCGTCCAGATGAGCAGGTAACGCATGCTTTTTCGCACATTGCCAACAACGCTGGGGCGAAAACAGGCAATACACGTACCACCTTCGCGCCGGACGCTCGGATAAATAACACCCAGCGAGCCAAGCTCGAGCAGCTCCACCGCCAGTTGCTGCGATCGCACATAGCTGCTGGGGCTTAGGGCCTCGTCCACGACACCCCGCAGATCGTGGAAGGTCGCTGTGAAATCAGCCAGATAGTCGTCATACCCAATCTCTTCCCGCTCCTTCCAGTCAATCTCCGCAAACTCGATGCTCTTGTGAAAGACCACCTCGGCCTTGGCGGTTGCCAGTTCGAAAGAGGCGTACCAGGCGCCGCGCTGCGGGGCGGAGAAGCGTGCCCCCAACGGATTCGGGTGGGTAAAGGCGGCGTTGATCACGCGATAGTTCGGGACATGGAAAACGAGTTCGCGTTGGCTAATGCCCGGCCTCAGGTTTTCTTCCGCCAGCAGCCGGGCATTGGTCGCATTTTCGAGCTCGAAGATTCGTTGCAGATCCTCATCGTCATCGGCGATGCGCGTAAGCACCGAGTCGTAATTAGGAGAGTACTTGGCCGGCAAGAGGCGGTGCGTATCGAAGCGGCGCAAATCGGTCAGCGGAAAGGCAACCATGACTGATTGCTCTAGCGGCCGCCGCGGCGCGCGTCGAGCAGCCGGCGCACGACGTCCATTGCCGGTGTACCTCCGCGCAGGATGTAGTCAAGCGGGGTGCGGCCGGCAAAGATCGGGTTGGCGTTGGGTAATTGCATCCATTGGTCGGCGAGGCGCTGGCTGTAAAGGATGTTGAGCGACTTGAAGATCCCGATCAGATACGAAATACGCACCAGCCTATCCTGTTCCAGGGTTTTTACCGAGGCGCCGGTGTTCTGCTTGAGCTGATAGTAACCGCCGTTGGAGATACCGCCCAGTAGCTGGCGTGCGTCCTCATCACGGATCTGCCAGTGATTAACAATGTTGAACAGTGCCTTCAACGCCGCCGCCGAAAGCCGGCGCCGCTCCTCGATGCGGGACAGATCGGGCAGGACGGGGGCGGAGTAGCAGGTGTCCGGATAGGCGAGAGCGCCGGGCTGCGGTCTGGGCATGGACCTCTCCAACTATGGAGTAGTATAACTCCATTTCTAGTCCTTAACCAGAAAGTAGACCAGGCCGGTGATAGCTGCGGTGAGGAACACCCAGGCAAACTGATACCAGTAGAAGAAAGGGAAGCCAAAGAGCGCAGGGGTCTCCCGCGCGTAGATAGCGGGGAAGAGCAGGCCGCAAGCAGGAACGATGAGCAGCCAGTTCCAGTAGGCGTTGCGCTTCTTGTTCCCGGAGTCGGCCATGCGAAGCATTATAGAGCGGTCCCCGGGCGAGGCTTAAATTCGCATAGTTCGCATAGTTAGCATAATTCTGCTCCTTGATTTGAGAGACCAGCCAACCGGTAGACTGAAAGCATGAAGCGGCGGCTCATTGAGCACTACGAAGTGACTCGCAAGCTGGGCGCGGGCGGCAGTGGAGTGGTCTATCTGGCCAACGACACGCTGCTGATGCGGCCGGTCGTGCTGAAGATATTGAAGCGGGGCGCGCTGACCATCGAGCAGATGCGCAGCACGGTGCTGCGCGAAGCAAGGCTGGCCTCGGCCATCGAGCACCCGAATGTCTGCGCTATCTATGAGGTGGGCGAGTCAGAAGACGAGGCCTACATCGTTATGCAGTATGTGCCGGGAGAGTCTCTGGACAAGATCATCTCCAACGGCGCCGCCAGCGTGCAGCTTGGGCTTTCGGTGGGCATTCAGATCGCGGACGGCCTGAGTGCCGCGCACCGGCTGGGAATTTTCCATCGCGATCTAAAGCCCGCAAACGTCATGCTGACCGATGGCGGCGTGGTCAAGATTCTGGACTTTGGCCTTGCCCGGAGACTCTCAACAGCCGAGGCCGAATTCGATCCGTCCAAGCCGCGCCAGGATGGGTCGAAGAAGCAGGTGCGCACCACCTATACCGCGCGGGGCGGCACCATCGCCTACATGGCGCCGGAGCAATTCGTGACCGGCCAAACCAGTGTGCAGAGCGATATCTTCGCCGTCGGCGTGACCCTCTATGAACTGCTGAGCGGCCGTCATCCCTTCGTACGGCCGGAGGCGGAGGAGTTTCAGATCGTCCGCGCGATTCAATTTGCCGATCCTGCGCCCCTGACCGAAGTGCCTGCCGAGCTGGCCAGTGTGATCGCTACCTGCTTGCAGAAGACGCCCAGTGGGCGGTACTCCTCGGCTGCCGATCTGCGCGAAGCCTTGAAGACCATCATGAAGACGATGCAATTCGAGACCGGCATTCTACCCGGCGAAACGGCAACCAATATCCATGTGCCGGCTGCCGAGCGCGAGAAACGGGCGACGGGATTTCTTTCCATGTTGGCCGAGCGCTTTCGCGAGTCGGCTGATTTGCAACAGAAGCAGAACACGATTCTCGTGCTGCCCTTCCAGAACTTCGGGCAGACGGGCGAATCCCCACTGTACGGCTACGCGCTTGCGGATGCCATCGCCGCGCGGCTGGCGCGCATGTCGTCGCTGGTGGTGCGGCCTTCGAGTTCGCTGATGCAGCTGCCCGTGCCCATGCAGCAGATGGACCCGTTGTCCGTGGGAAAGAAGCTGCTGGTGCAGTTTGTGCTGGCGGGCAATTTCATGCGTTCGGAACAAGGCTTTGACCTGAACTGGCAGCTGCTGGACGTGCCCGGGCAGAGCGTGCGCTCCGGCGGCACCATCAGCGTACCTTCCTTCGACCTCATCGCCGTGCAGACCGAGATTTGCAATGAAGTCTTCGCCACCCTGCAGGGGCTGGGCAAACTGCAGCAGAGCGGCGAGGCGGCCAACAGCGCACCCCTGGCCGAGGCATTGTCGGAGCAATACCTGCAAGCCCGGGCGCTGCTCTCTTCGTTCATGTCGCGCTCCGGCGCCCGCGGCGACCTGGACAAGGCGCGGGAGATGTTTGAGAGCGTGGTGGCGCGCGATGCGGAATTCGCTCCGGGATGGAGCGGGCTGGGCATTACGCAACTGCAATATGTGCGCCACGGATTGGGTGGGCAGCTACATCTGCTGGCAGCGCGGCGCAGCTTTGACCGCGCCCTCGAAATCGACCCGGGATCGCTGGAGGCGAACCTCTATCGCGTCTACATGCTGCTTTCGCGAGGAGAGAAGGAAAGCGCCCGGCATGGCATTGAGCACCTGCTGTTGACCGCGGACAATAACTGGGACGTGCACCTGGTGGCCGGCCAGACACTGCGTCTGGATGGGATGTATGAAGAAGCGTTGCAGCAGTTCAATCGCTCTCTGCAGCTGAATCCCTCCAACGCGCCGATCATTTATAACCACCGGGCGCGCGTCTACCAATATCAGAACCAGCTGGAACTGGCGGAGGAAGAGCTGCAGAAGGGGCTGACTCTGGAACCCAGGCATCCTCTGCTGCGCACCTCGATCGCCTACCAAAGAATGCGCCAGGGGGACATGCAGCAGGCGATCGGGATTCTGGAAGCGGTGATCCACGACGATGAGAGCATGCGCATTGCCTTCCCCACGCTGGCTTTGTGCTATGTGCAGGTAGGGGAACGCGAGCGGGCTACCTCGCTCATCGAAGAAGATTCGCTTTCGGCTGCGGAGGTCGATAGCGAGATGGCCTACCGGCTGGCGACCTACTTCGCTGTCGAGGGGGATGAGAGCGAGGCGCTGCACTGGCTGCGCCGCGCGATCTACTTGGGCAATGAGAACTATCCCTGGTTCTCAAAAAACCCGGCATGGAACAGGCTGCATGGTCACGCCGATTTCGAACGCATCCTGGAAGACCTGAAGAAGAGCCACCGAGTCAACCAGAAGACCTGGCGTCGCCTGCTGGAGCGGGTTCCCACAGAGAAACTGACTTAGGGGGATTTGGTCGCCGGGAAAGGGAAACTGCAGATCCCTCGGCTACGCCCGGGATGACAAAAGGGAAGGGTGGCGTTTCCATGTGACAGTGACTCGTGGCTGAAAAAGCTGCAGGCCGTTGTTTGGGGGAAGGGCGCACCGCAGGTCCCTCGGCTTCGCTCGGGATGACAAAGGGGAGGGCAGTTACTCACCCATAACCCGCGAGTCGGATGTGGAGATCCGTTGGGCGCTATCGACTTCGGATCTCCACATCCAATTCACAGGAGCCCAACGGAAGCAACCGCCCTACCCTTTGTCATCGCGAGCGGAGCCGAGGGACCTGTGGTTTCCCTTAACCCTCTCAGAACGTCTGCGGCAGTAACTCAGTCTTCTCATCCTGGACCGGGTTGAGAAGCATCGGATCCGTGAGGCTAAAGATCAGGACGGAAGAAGCCGGAAGATTGGCCGATCTTTGCACCAGCAACCAATGCGTGGTGGCCGCGCCGGCGCCGATAGCCGAGCCCACGATCGCGCCAACTCCGCCGCCAATGGCAGCGCCCACGATAGCTCCACCGCCGGCGCCCGCGCCTAGTACAGCCAGGTTTCGCTTCACCTGCGCGGTGGGGACAATGTTCCCTTCGCCCTTGGCGTTGGTGTCGGAGCCTTGCGTATCGATGACTTGAGCGTGTACGTGGTAGCGGGTGCCGTCGGGTAGGACGAATTCATCGGCACGGAGGTGAAGAACGGAGCCGCCACGGAGACGGCTGGAGGATGTGGCGTACACGACTCGGCCGTGCAACTCCGAACCTTCAGGCACAACGACCTTGCCGTTGCGCATGATGTCCTGGGTGACCTTGGCACTGAAAGGTGTATTCGGGGTGACCGCGTAGGAGTCGATATCCTGCAGCATGCTAACCCGGAAGACTGTTCCTTCGGGTAACGCGTTCGCCGGCCCGGGAACATAGGTGACGATGCCGTCGTCGGTATTGTCCTTGGAAGAATCGAAGCTGGGCGCGTGCAGCGCGGCCGAGCTGTGAGGCGTAGATCCCTCCGCGGACGGCGGCAGCGGCGTTTCGACGATGCCAGCATCCGGATTGCTGGGCGCAGCCGGCGCTGGTGCCGGGGCGGCTGCAGGCGCAGGGCGAGTTACGACCGCAGGCGCGGCAGGAGCCGCAGGCGTCTGCTCCGTGGTGGTGATCGCGTCGTTCGACGGCGGCACGGAGACGCCCTGATAGGGGCTTGGTTTCTGCCCGGAGTCGGCTGGAGCAGATTGCGCCGAGAGAAACGTTGTGCTCAAAACCAATGTGGCCGCTGCTGTCAGGGAAAACCGCGTCTTTGTCATCGCTGCACCTAAGCTGTTTCTACAGTAGTAACACTGCACTTACAGATTAGTTCAAGCTTGCATCTACTAGTCTAACAACAAAACGAAAGAACCACGGGGGTAACATGCGTCGTGCCAAATCCGCGCTTTACGGGAAGCCGCGACGGCCTTTGTTAGAATTCGATATGCCCCGGATTTCCTGTACGCGGGCCTATGAGACGGCCACGTGTGCGGCTTTCCTTAACGAAAGCCGCATGAACTTCATCAACGCCGATAGACTTAACAGGAAATCCGGGGTCTGGCGCGGAGATGGGGAGTTTCATCAGCACAATCGGCGGAGTGGATGGAAAAACAATTGCCGTCGACCGCCGCCCTCGTCTCCAGGACCGCCTACGACATCGCATTTCAAGGAGTGATATGACCGAGATTGTTGCCATTCACGCACGCGAGATTCTGGATTCCCGGGGGAATCCTACGGTAGAAGCCGATGTGCTTCTCGCGGGCGGAGCCATGGGCCGGGCAGCTGTACCTAGCGGTGCCTCCACCGGCGAGCACGAGGCGGTGGAACTGCGTGACGGCGACAAGGCGCACTACCTGGGCAAGGGGGTTCTACACGCGGTCGAAAACGTGGAAAGCGTTCTGGCCCCTGAGCTGACCGGCATGGATGTGACCAACCAGCGCCTGATCGACGCCACGATGATTGCGCTGGACGGTACGGAAAACAAGGGCAAGCTGGGCGCGAACGCGATCCTGGCGGTTTCCATGGCCTGCTCGCGGGCCGCAGCCAATGCCTTGCAGATCCCGCTCTACCGCTACCTGGGCGGGGCAAACGCGTCGGTGCTGCCGGTGCCGATGATGAACATCATCAACGGCGGAGCCCATGCCGATAACAATGTGGACTTTCAGGAGTTCATGGTGATGCCGGTGGGAGCGGAGCGCTTCGGCGATGCGCTGCGCTGGGGTGTGGAGGTCTTCCACACCTTGAAGGGAGTATTGAAGAAGCGGGGTTACAGCACTTCGGTGGGCGACGAGGGCGGATTCGCCCCATCGCTAAAATCCAACGTGGAAGCTATCGAAGTCATCCTGGAAGCAATTGAGCTGGCGGGATACAAGGCGGGCGAAGAGATCGCGATCGCGCTCGACCCGGCATCCAGCGAGTTCTACGACAAGGAAAAGAAGCTTTACGTCTTCAAGAAGAGCGACCGCAGCGAGAAGACCAGCGAAGAGATGACCCGATTCTATGAGAGCTGGGTACGGCAGTACCCAATCATCTCGCTCGAAGACGGGCTGGCCGAGGACGATTGGGACGGCTGGAAGGTGCTGACCAAGGAACTGGGCGATAAGATCCAGTTGGTGGGCGACGATCTGTTTGTGACCAACACCGAGTTCCTGCAGAAAGGCATTGAGCAGGGCGTGGCCAACTCGATCCTGATCAAGGTGAACCAGATTGGCACCGTCAGCGAAACTTTCGAGGCGATTGCGCTGGCGCGCCGTTACGGATACACCTCCGTCATGTCCCACCGTAGTGGCGAGACGGAAGATACCTTCATCGCCGACCTGGCCGTGGCCACGGGCGTGGGCCAGATCAAGACCGGCTCCGCCTCGCGCACCGATCGTATTGCCAAGTACAACCAGCTGCTGCGCATCGAGGAGGAGCTGGGGCAGGGAGCAGAGTTCCTCGGCCGCGAAGCCGTGAACGCCGGGGAGTAAACGTGTCGCTGAAAAAGCCGGTAGTACTGACGATTCTGGATGGCTGGGGTTACCGTGCGGAGCAATTCGCCAATGCGGTAGCCCTGGCCCGTAAGCCAACCTACGACAAGCTGTTGGCGGAATTTCCTAACAGTCTGCTTCATGCTTCGGACCACTTCGTGGGCTTGCCCGATGGCCAGATGGGCAATAGCGAAGTGGGCCACCTGAACATCGGTTCGGGCCGTGTGGTGCATATGGACATCACGCGTATCGACGATCTGATTCGCTCCGGCGAATTCTTCCGGCATCCGGTGATTGTGGCGGCGCTGAAGCATGCCGGCGAGAAGGGACGCGCCCTGCACTTGATGGGTTTGGTCTCCGATGGCGGAGTGCATTCCCAACAGGCGCATCTCTACGCCCTGTTGCAAACGGCAAAAGAGCACGGTGTGGAGCGCGTCTTTGTGCACGCCTTTCTCGATGGCCGCGACACGCTGCCCACCAGCGGAGTGGGCTACCTGGAGAAGCTACAGGCCAAGATCAAGGAAATAGGCGTCGGAAAGATAGCCAGCGTGAGCGGCCGCTATTTCGCTATGGATCGGGACCGGCGCTGGGAGCGGTCGAGGAAGGCCTTCCACGCAATCGTCGGCGTTTTCGAGGGTGGTGCGTATACCGATCCCGTGGCGCGGGTGAAGGAGTGCTACCACAACGGCGTGACGGATGAGTTTGTGGAGCCGTTTGTGGTGCTCGATCGGCAGGGAAAGCCGGTGGGCCCGCTGCGCGATGAAGATGCAGTCATCTGCTTCAACTATCGCGCCGACCGGGTGCGGCAGATCACGCGCGTGCTGGCGCGAAACAGCGGCCTGACCAAAGACGATGGCAGGACGCTGCCCGGGGCCGAGGATCTCGACCAAGCCATTCCACGACCCGAGGTGCCGAAGCGGCTGCACTACGTGTGCATGACGCAGTATGACAAGCAGTTCACCCTGCCAATGGTGATCCTGCCTGAGTCGATGGAGAATCTGCTGGCGGATTTGCTGGCCCAGGCTAATCTGCGCAACCTGCGCATCGCAGAGACGGAGAAGTATGCCCATGTGACTTACTTCTTCAACGGCGGCATCGAAACGCCCTTTGCCGGCGAAGACCGCGTGCTGGTCCCTTCGCAAAAAGTGGCGACCTACGACCTGGCGCCGGAGATGAGCGCAGCGGGAATTGCGGATGCGGTGATCAAGGCGATCGGCGACCCGGCCTTCGACCTGGTGGTGGTGAACTTTGCCAACGCCGACATGGTGGGGCACTCGGGCAAGATCGAGCCGACTGTTAAAGGTGTGGAGACGATTGACGCTTGCCTGGGCCGCATCTATCAAACACTCAAGCAACGGGGCGGGTCGATGCTGATCACCGCCGACCACGGCAATGCCGAGTTGATGATCGATCCGGTGTCCGGCGGACCGCACACCGCGCACACCACCAACCCGGTGCCGGTGATCCTGGTCAGCGACGATGCGGCTAAGTACCGGCTGCGCGAGGGCGGTTCGCTGCGCGACATCTCACCCACCCTGCTGGGCATGCTCAACCTGGATAAGCCGGGCAGGATGACCGGCGGCGATCTACGCGTAGAGATCTGAAACCAAGGCTTTAGAACTTTTCCCTGCAACAGATCGACGAGTAGAGATTGGAACCAAAGCTCTTGGGCTCTTTCCCCGCAACAGATTGACGAGTAGAGATTGGAACCAAAGCTCTTGGGCTCTTTCCCTGCAACAGATCGACGAGTAGAGATTGGAACCAAAGCTCTTGGGCTCTTTCCCCGCAACAGATTGACGGGTGGGCCCCACATCTCGCTCGTTTTTCGCGAGATGTGGGGCCCACCCGTCAATCTGTTGCAGGGAGAAATCCCAAGTGCTATTTCTTCTTTTGGAAGTCGTCTATCTTCTTATCGAGCGCCGTTCCGAGACTGGAGTCAACTTTGAAGACTCCGTCGACGGCGCTCGATTTGGCGTAATAGTCGTCCTTGTTTTTGCGCACTTCGAGGGTCTGTACGCCCGTGTCGCCAGTGAGTTTTGCAGTTGCAACCGGAGTCGCCCGTGCAAATTCAACTGCAGGATCACTAGTCCCGCTAGCGCTGAGTTGCATCGTCGCGCCGGTCAAACTCCGCACCAGGTCGTTGACTGCGGAGCTATCCGCGGGCGACGACCTGGGCTTCAGTATCTGCCAGCCATCCTTGGTGCGGTCGAACTCTATCTCCTGGCCCTTTCTAAGCAGTTCCACCCGGCTTACCTTGTCGGGGTTGACCGTCAGCAGGCTCTTGTCGCGCAGGTCATTCAGGCTTTTAGCGAGACTGGTCTTGTTGTAACTGGAGACCGTGAAAACCCTGGGATCTCCGGCCAGCGCAGCGTAAGCGTCCCCGCCGGCAGGCGTGTCGTCACCCAGAAGCAACCGCTGGGTCCCTTTGCTTTTACCCGTAATATCCAATTCAATCGCAGCTGGATCCAATCCATATTGCTTGCGGTCGGATGCCTTTTCCTCAACCACTCGATCTGCACTCAACCCCGATAGGGTGGACAGCATGCTAGCGACCGTTTCCTGGTCGGCCCGATATGGTTTAGGTTCGGTGATCTCCCACTTATTAGCGTCCGCCTTTTGCAGCGTGACAGGATCGGACTGCCTCTGCTTGATGGCGATCTGGGTTACGTCCGCGACGTTGACTTTGAGGATCACCGGCGCGGCACTGGCTGGTGTGGCCGCAGTCTCTTCAGGCGGCTTGCGGTGCTGCGACCAGTAAAGGACGCCCCCGAGTCCGGCAAGAATAACAACAGCAACAATCAAACCGCGAAAATTCATAAGTCAGGCTCTTATCGCCTCTTCCACCAGACCATGGTTCCGGCAATGACCACGATCAGAGGCAGCACAAATTGGCTGACAGTCCTCACCAGGATCAATTGCGCCCGTGTCATCGTGATGCGGCGATCTTCCTGCTGTTTGGGGCGAATGGAGATAAGGTCTTCGTCCGAGGAAAGCCAGTTCATCGCGTTTAATGCCAGGTCACCGTTGCCGTTGAAACCAAGGAAGCGGTTGGCCGCCCAGGAGGAGCTCCCGATCACCACGAAACGGCCTTGCGAATTCTCCTTACCGGTGTTGTACGTGCCCGCCGCAGCGATGGTGAGCGGACCCTTCCGATTCTTAGGATCCGCGACGCTGACTTCGGGGGAACTTAGATTGGCGGTGGCCAGGCTGCTTCCCGACGAATCGAATAACTTCTGCACACTGGTCTTGCCCGTGTCCTTTATCTCCAGCGAGCGGGAGAGGGGAATGCCCACAGCGCTTCCCCGCATGTCAGAGACGATGGGCTGCGAGCTGTACGTGGTGACCAGTACCACCTGGGGACCAAGCCCTGCGAGCTGCCCCACAGGGTTCAGGTCGAGGACCATATTCTTGTCCAGGGTTACGCCCCAGCTCGCAAGCAGACTGGTGAGCGAATCATTGGCGGCGATGGCAGAACTCCCGAACTGAATCGGCGGATCGAGCATAAAGAAAGCCCGGCCGCCACCCTCGACGTAGTTCTTGATCGCATCTACCTCGGGCTGCTGGTAATCGTGCGTGGGGCCTGCGATGACCACCGTCGTGCAGTCCGCCGGCACCGCAGCGTTTTGCAGCAAGTCAATCGATTTGGCCTGATATTCATCCCGGGCTAAGAGGTCTTTGAAGTGGGAAAGGCCGTCGCGCTCGGTGTTGTCGATCTGATGCTCTCCGCTGCCGGTCACAAAGCAGACCGTACGGGTGGTGCCTTTGAGATCGCGGATGAAGGCCCCGGTGATGCCCTCCTCCGTCATATCTTTTGCAATCTCTTTCTTGGCGCCCACCTGCACCACCGCGGTGCCGAAGTTGCGAATCCCCGCGGCGCGCGCTAACTCCGGACTCTTATCCGGATCGACATACGCGACGTGTACCTTGGGGGAGAGATTCGCATACTCGTCGAGCAGGTCTTTGCCTTCCGCAAAATGCGTGCTTTGGTTGTAGTAAGTGATGGTCGCATTCTGCTTCAGCCCCTTCACGATCTTTTGTGTCTGTTCAGAGAGGCTGTACCGCTTATTCGATGTGGTGTCGAAGGACTTGTTATAGCGGTTCGCAAGGACATTCACCACCACAATGATGGCCAACACCACCAGGAGATAGATGCCCGCGTATGCCCCGTACTTAGTCTGTCTTGCTCTTAGCCACTGACCCGCCATCTACGACCTCCAGCGCAGCGATTCCATCGAGCGCGCAGTGAGAAAGAGTCCCAGAAAGATTCCACTGAGATAAAAGATGACGTCTTTGGAATCAATCACCCCGCGGGCGAAGGATTCGAAGTGGGTAATGACGGAGAGATAGGCAAGCACGCGTGCCCAGCCGGCCGATTCATAGCCGCTGGACCACTCCAGCACCCACAGCAAAAGGCAAACGCCAAAAGTGGCGGCGCCGGCAATGATCTGATTCTTCGTCAGCGTCGAAATGAACGTTCCCAGCGCAAGCAACGTGCCTCCCTGCAACAGCAGGCCCAGGTAGCCCACCGCCAGCGGCTTCCAATCCGGGTTACCGTAACGGAAGAGAAAGGCAAAATTGAGTGCGGTAAACAGCAGCAGGCACGCGTAAAGGATCAGAGCCGCGAGCCACTTACCCAGTATGATTTCCACATCCCGGATAGGGGAGGTGGTCAGCAGTTCAATCGTCCCGGTGCGCTTTTCCTCGGCAAAGAGGCGCATGGTGATCATGGGGATAAAGAAGAGCCCGACAACGCTGACGTTGGAGAGCAGCGGCCGGATGATCTGCTCGTTGACGTTCATGGGGAATGTCTGGCCACGCAACTGCATCTCCATCCCCTCGATCACGAAATAGCCGAGGGCATTCCAGAAGAAGAAGCCGAAGATCAGGCCGAACATCGTCAACAGCAGATAAGCGACGGGAGATACGAAATAACTCCGCAGTTCTTTGCTGCAAATGGTCCAGGTATTTCTCATGCTTGCGGCTCATTCGGAGTAGTTTTCTCAGCCTCAGCCGGCGCCTCGCTGCCGGTGAGCTGGAGGAAGATCTCTTCCAGGCTTCTTGCGGCCGGACGAAGTTCATAGAGGTCCCAGCCGGAACCGACCACGGCACGCGCCAGGTCTCCTCGCACCAACTGCCCCTTCTGGCTCTCCACTTCAAAGACCAGGCCTTGCTCTTTGCGCTCGGTGCACGATACGCGGCTGACTCCGGGGATGGCTTCGAGCTTCTGTTGCACCAGCACGGATTCCGGTTGGCCGTCGTGGGCGGTGACCTCGAGAAGAAGCGTTTCGGCGCCGCGTGTCCGCGCTTGCAGGTTGCGCACCGAGTCGGTCGCTACCAGCTTGCCTTTATTAATGATGATGACCTGCTCGCAGGTCTGTTCGACCTCAGGCAGGATATGGGTGCTGAGGATGATGGTGTGGTCGCCGGCCAGGCTCTTGATCAGGTCGCGCGTTTCATTGATCTGCTTGGGATCGAGACCCGCCGTGGGCTCGTCCAGGATCAACACGTCGGGGTTATGGATGATGGCCTGTGCCAGCCCCACCCTTTGGCGATAGCCTTTGGAGAGTTTGCCCAGAAGCTTGTTTCTGACATCCGCCACGAAGCAGCGTTCGCAGACATAGTCGATGCGCTTTTCGAGCTCAGTGCCGGACAGGCCCTTTAGCTTGCCCACGAAGCGCAGGTATTCGGCAGTCTCCATCTCGGGATAGAGGGGAGGAGTCTCGGGCAAGTACCCGATGCGCTTCTTGACCTCGAACGGCTGTTCGAGAACGTCGAAGCCCGCGACCGAAGCAGTACCACGCCGACGGGGGGAGAAAACAGGTGAGAATGCGCATCGTCGTTGTTTTTCCGGCGCCATTGGGCCCGAGGAATCCAACGATCTGGCCCTTGGCAACGGAGAATGAAATGTGATCGACGGCGACCGCGCGGGCGTACCGTTTCGTAACGTCTTTGACTATGATCATCGCTTACAAGAGATTTGACGGCGTCTTTCGATAGTGGTGATCAATCTGTTTCTGACGACTTCCCGACGAGTTCACCACAAGCGCTTCGGAAACCCAAACAACATCCTAAAAAGGACGCTTTGTCTATGTCAATTTGGTGAGACCGCCCGGTCTCCTTCCGCGGGAGTAGTAACCTACACACTGACGCAGAATTCGAATCAACGTTCCTCTTTTTCGCATCCTTTATGGCGAGTTGTCTGCCGCTCATCGGGCCTGTGTTGAAAGCCGAAATCGTGATCTTTACCACACCCACACAGGCTACACCAAAGGTATAGAGACTGAATGAGCGCCGCCGCTGCTACCACACTGACACAGGCAGACCATGATTGGAAGCCCAAAACAAACCCCTGGCTGATCGCCTTTGTGGTTTCGTTGGCGGCCTTCATGGAAGTGCTCGATACCAGCATTGCCAACGTGGCCCTGCCCCATATCGCGGGAAACCTGGGCGCCAGCCAGGACCAGAGCACCTGGGTGCTCACTTCCTACCTGGTCTCGAATGCCATCGTTCTGCCCATTAGCGGCTGGCTAGTGAGCGTCTTCGGACGCAAGCGTTTCTTCATGACCTGCATCGTCATCTTCACCATCAGCTCTCTCGCCTGTGGCATCGCGCCCAGCCTGGGGATTCTATTGGTCGCCCGCGTAGTGCAGGGCGCCGGTGGGGGCGGCCTGCAGCCCATGGCGCAGGCCATTCTTGCCGACACCTTTCCGCCCCGCCTGCGTGGGCTTGCCTTCTCCCTGTATGGGGTGACGGCGATCTTCGCCCCTTCGATCGGTCCCACCCTGGGCGGCTGGATCACCGACAACTACACCTGGCGCTGGATTTTCCTCATGAATCTGCCGGTGGGCATCCTGGCGCTTATTTTGGTCTACCAGTTGGTGGAAGATCCGCCTTATATGGCACGAGCGCGGGCTCTTGGCAGACGTGCTCAGCTCGATTATGTTGGCTTCTCGCTGCTGGCCCTGGGGGTGGGCGCTTTGCAGATCCTGCTCGACAAGGGTCAGGAGGACGATTGGTTTGGCTCCCACTTTATTGTCACTTTGATTGTGATTGCCAGCGTCTGCCTGACCGCGCTGGTCATATGGGAGCTCTATCAGAAGAACCCGATCGTGGATGTCAGGCTGTTTGGGCATTTCAATTTCGCTACTTCCAGCATGATGATGTTCGTGGTTGGCGGCATGTCGTTTGCGACAACGGTGCTGGTGCCCCAGTTTCTGCAAGCCAACATGGGGTACACAGCGGAGTCGGCGGGCATGGTTCTTTCCGCCGCGGGCTTTGTTTTGCTGGGCGCGCTGCCGTTCATCGGCATGTTGGCGGGGCGTTTTCAGGGCCGTTATCTCATCGCAGCCGGATGGCTGTTGCTGACGGGCAGTATGTTCCTATCAACACGTCGAATCGATCTCCTGATCAGTTTCAGCTCGGCTACCTGGCTGCGCATCGCGCAATACGCGCCTTTAGGCCTGGTCTTCATCCCCACCACGGCAGCTGCTTACTACGGCATGCCTAAGGAGAAGAACAACGCGATTGCCGGTTTGGTGAACTTCATGCGGAACATTGGCGCCAGTGTAGGGACTTCCGTGGTCACCACGATGCTCGCGCGGCGCGACCAGTTCCATCAGGAGAGGATCGGCAGCAATATTACAGCGGGCAATCCAGCCTTCCGCAGCACCGTAAACGGCCTGGCAGAACAGTTAAGGCACGGCGGCTATAGCGCGCACGATGCGCTCAACGGGGCTTATGGGCAGGTCTATCGAACACTTCAACTACAGGCTTCCACGCTTTCGTATATCGACACATTCTGGCTTCTGACGGTGGCCGCGGGCTCCATGTTTTGCCTGACGTTCTTCTTGCAGAAGAACGATCCGCGCGGCGGTGAAAAGGTCATTGCCCACTAAGCTAAAGACGGTTGAGTTGAGCGGACGGCCGATGTTAGGCTCCGGAGATGGAACCTATCGTCGGAATCCTGGATGCACATGGCATGTTGGCGGTCGCACTGGAACAAGCGCGCATCGGGTTTGCCGAGGGCGGCGTTCCCGTGGGCGGGGCCATCTTCCATAGCGATGGTACGTTATTGGGAGTGGGGCACAACCGCCTGGTACAGGAGGGCAATGGGTCGCTGCACGGGGAAACCGATGCCTTTCGGGCTGCCGGACGGCGGCCGACCTGGCATGACACGATCCTGGTCACGACACTGGCTCCGTGCTGGTACTGCAGTGGCTTGATCTATCAATTCCGCTTCCGCCAGGTGATTGTGGGCGATAGCGTGAATGCCCAGGGCGGAATGAACTGGCTCCGCGAGAAGGGCATCGATATCGTCGATCTGCACTCGCAGGAGTGTATCGACCTGATCGCCAAGTTTCAGCGCCTCCGTCCGGATTTGTGGAAAGAGTGCATCGGCGAAGCCTGAGCTGGTTACTGGCCGCACTCCGCCAGCGGTGCAAGATTGCGGCCGTAGTGACGCAGGGCGGTTTCGAGCGTGGCGGCGGTGTGTGCCCAGGTCTCATCGGCGGCGTCGACGTGTCCGTGTAGTCCGTTGAAGTGCAGCGTCTTGCTGCTGCCGCAAACCTCGAGCTTCTCAGAGGGACGCGAGGGCTCCATCTTTTCCAGCAAATCAGGATCGCCGTACAACGCCTCCCCCCCCACCATCACCAGCGTGACCTGCGCGGCGGTTGCGTGAGTCAGGGTCCAGTAGGCGTCGTGTTTTGCAGGCTCTGTTTCCGGACGAAGGACGAGCACGTCGGCATCATGGCCGGGCTCGAGCGCGCCCAGGCGATCGCTCGCCCCGACCAACTCGGCCGGAGTGGAAGTAGCCATAGCAACCAACTCGCGATCGGTGAAAGGATGAGGGGTCTGGGTATCGTTCCAGGCGGCAGCATAGTTCAATTCGGCGAGCAGGCCGTCGCTGCCGGTAGGGCTCCAGTCCGGCGCCAACGCTATTTTGACGTGTGCGGCTTTAGCCGCGGCCACGTCGGCGGTGCTGCCATAAAGCTCGAGGTTGCTGCGTGGCGACCAGATCAGACTCACTCCGTGCCCAGCCATCTCGACAAAGTCGGCGGGTTGGAGTGCGACGCCATGAATGAGTGCTACCCCGGGAACCAGCAAGCCGCGGCCTTTTAGCATGGCGAACTCTCGCGCCGCGGACGCATCCTCGTGGCCGCCTTCGCAGAGGTGAATGAGAAAAGCATGGAGTTGATGGCTAGCCAGCTGCTGGCGAATCGGGGCGAGGTCACCTTCGGACATCTGCAAAGGAAAGACGTTGTACGCAACATGCCAGTCCGCTTCGGCATCAAGGTTATGCGCCAGCCCCGAGCTGCAGCCATCGTTCAAACTGCCGACTGCGGAGGTTTCACCTTCGGAGAGCGCCTTGATCTCGGCGTAGCGCTCCATCTCGCATTCCAGGCCGTCTGCCACCATGGAAGCGTGCGGGGACTCGATCAAAGTCTGGTAGATCGGCTTTTGCTGCCAGTCGTAGCGGTTGCCGAACTCTTCGATCGGATGCCAGCGGGGAAAAACATTGTAGGTGAGGTGGTTGTGCAGGTCGATGAACCCAGGCGCAATGACGCCATGGGTATCGATAACGGTTGCATTTGGAGGCAGTTTGACCTTGGCCCCGGCAGCTACGATTTTGCTTTGCTGAATGAGGACGGTTCCGTTTTCGACGATGCCGCCGGGAGTGACCAGGGTGCCGCGCAAGGCGTAGCTGGGTTCCGTCGATTGCGCCCCTAAGTAGTGGAAACCGAACAGGCACAGGGATAACCCCAGCGCCCTGCAGGTTGGGAAGCGATTTGCCATGTGTCTCATGGTAAAGTCTGCTCCGGTTTCATGCCGAAACAATGCAGCCATTGCCCGAAAATCGGCGAGGCTCACAGTTCTTTTGCCAGCAGCACTTTGGCCAGCGGGATCAGCATGCGTTCGGGGTTGGCAGCGAGCCGGGTGGTTGTGCCAGATTCCAGGCGTTCGATGAATTGAGCTGCTCGCGAACCATATCCGCCGCCGTCCAGGCTGCCGGCAAGGGTGGGGAAGACGGAAGCACGCGAGAAGGCCGCCCAGCGAGCCGCGAATTTCTGGGCATCTCCATCCCGTTCGAAATCCGACCAGAAATGGTCCTCTCCTAAAAAGATGTCCAACTCCTCCACGCGAAGACTCCCAAAGCGGCCGTCAGCTCCGAAGGGAGCCAGAAAGTCTGCCCGGCTGCGGGCGACTGTGGGGATGACCATCCGCCGCATTTCTTCGCCACTGAGGAAACCGCTATCGACCATGTTGACAAGCGCGGCGTACATGGCGTGGAGCAACGGGCGATAACCAAAGTCTCCCTTCTCATCGACTGCCATTGTCATGACCGCGAGCCTGGCACCCGGGCACAGCTCGAGCTCCCTGTGAGTGAGAAATCGCTGCCAATCCTCTGCCGCCTGCCTGGAAAACGCAGCTCGCGCGGATGCATCCTGGCTAAAGGCTACCTGCACTTGATCGGGAATCGGGCCCGGGGCCCGGCTCAGCCATTGCACCGCCCAGGAGCTCCATGCCAGCGTCACACTGCCGGAGGGAAGGATCTGCTCGTAGAACGATCGTCCGACGGCCGAAGCAAAGACCGCGTGATTCCCGCGCAAGTAGCTGTTCGGGTCGGTGTTCAATGTTTCGAAGAGAATCGAGAAGTCGTTCTCGGGCAGGTCGGTGTGAACTACAGAGATGGCGCGATCTGGCCCGATTCGTTGCCTGAGAAGGGCGATCGCCGCGCCCAGTGGCAGCAGAGAATTGTGACCTTCTGACGAACCGTAGTCAGCGATGACGATGGGCTGCGATCCAGGCGGCAGTGCGACCGTCCTCGCAGCGAGCTGGAGCATGGGAACGGCCGGAGAAAGGCCCGCGGCCTGTACCTGCGAGCTGCGGTTGTATCCGCCCTGCCCTTCCATCGGAGACGGCGTGAAGAAGCTCGGATCTTGAGGCATGAATCTTCCCCTGGCGCGCAACCAGCATAGAACTGTCTGCGTGAGAACTCCACCTACGTCCAGCTCTTATTCCCTCATAAAGGACGGGTGCCCCACACCCCGGATTTCCTGAGCGGCTTCGTCTGTTGGCGCACTTCATGCGGCTTTCCTTACAGAAAGCCGCACACCGAACATGGCTGGGGCCGCGTACAGGAAATCCGGGCATCTCGCTCGTTTTTCGCGAGATGTGGGATTCCACCGATGGGCGGAATGAGGACGGTTCCCTCTTCGACGATGCCCGCGTGGTTCACCAGGGTGCCCCGCAAGGCGTAGCTTGGTTCTGTCGATTGCGCGGATAGAAAGTGAAGATCGCACAGAAATACGAATGCTAGCGCGACGCAGGTTCGCAGGTTTCTGATGAAGAGCTTTGCCATGAACCCGTCGTATGGCATGCGAACGGGACCCGGCCGATTTTGGAGGCAAATTCTATTAGACGGAGCAAGTAAGGTTTTTGTCATGGATGATCCGGAAAACATGATCGAATCAACATTCCTTTGCTAATTATTTTGTACCGATATAACCGTCCGCCCTTTGTTCTCTTTTAAGCGCAACTTTTGGGGCGTCTATACCGTCTACCGTTTGGAACTAGCTAGCCCGCCAACGGGTAGGTCCAATCTCTCTTTTGTGCGTTTGTCATGAAAAGGCTTGGACTACTCTTGGGGCTGCTCTGGCCCTTGATCACGGTCGCGCAAACGAAACCTGGGGGGCCAGAAGGCTGCTCACGTTGTCACGTGGAGGCATTAACTCAGCCGACCACATACATGGCACACGCGCTCGAAACGGTGGAGGAAAGCAAGGTCCTCAACGACCATTCCGTGCTTACCACGAACGTGGGCAAATACTCTTACCGAATCGACCGGCACGGGAACCAGAGCGAGTATACGGTTACCGATGGAGTCGCTACGCTCTCTCTACCCATCCGTTGGGCGATGGGCGCCAGTTCGGCGTTAGGCCAGACGTACATTTTGGAAAAAGATGGCGAGTTGTATGAGAGCCGCGTGAGTTGGTTCCGAGAACTGGATGGTCTCGGGCCTACAATCGGGTATGAGGGTTCTATTCCGGCCGACGTCAAAGAAGCAGCCGGGCGATTGCTTCATCGCGACGAAAAAATACGTTGCTTTGGATGCCACGCTACGAATGCGGTTCAGGGAAGACAACTCACCTTGGACAAGTTGGTTCCGGGAGTGCAATGCGAGCGCTGTCATGAAGGAACCGAAGCGCATCTTGCAGGGATGCTGCTCGGCCAACCGGCGGTGCCTAAAGAACTCTCCCAACTGATCGGGCTCTCCGCGGAGCAGGCGTCCGAGTTCTGCGGTCAGTGTCACCGCACCTGGGCGGAAATAGCTGCGCAAGCCAATCCCGGTATTGCCAACATCCGCTTTCAACCTTACCGGCTGACCGGCAGCAAATGTTTTGATCCGGACGACGCGCGCATCAGCTGCCTGGCCTGCCACAACCCGCACCACGACTTCAAGCCTGAAAAGATAAATTTCGACCCCAAATGTCTTGCTTGCCATGCGGGCGGAAAACCGGCGGCAAAGGCCTGTCCGGTCGCTAAAGACAAGTGCGTTTCCTGCCACATGCCAAAGCTCGAGCTGCCGGGGGCGCATTACAAGTTTACCGATCATCGCATCCGAATCGTGAAAGCAAATGAGCCCTATCCGGGCTAGGTAAAGCGAAGCGCAGGTCTGTTGATGTAGCGGTGGCATAAGGGCCACCTGGAAGTCTTCCTGATGCACCCGGGCGGCCCGTTCTGGCGAAGAGGATTTGGGCGGCTGGTCTATCTCCAAAGGTGGGTATAAGCGAAACCGCTTTTCGTCTGGAGTGGTTCTACTTCCCAAGTGATATGACCGCGAGCGAGGCTCGACGCCTGTTGGCCGCAAGCACCCGGGGAGGCTTACAGTTCTCTTGCGGGCAGGACCTGCGCTAGCGGGATCAACATTCTAACCCACTACATCGTGCCTTTCTTAGCGTTGCGCGGATCGTCGGCAGGATTCGCGTAGTTGAATTCCACTGGTCCCTGTCCATAGAGCACAATGGTTGTTTCTTGAGTCGTCGTGTAGGCAAAGTGATTCATGCCGGCAGGCATAAGCGCGAAGCCTCCGGTGGCAAGAGTTTTGTTGGTGGCAGCGCCCTTGGCCAGCGCGTCGCCCATGCCGAATGTCAACCCGCCGGAGACCACCACAACATGTTTGTCGGTTGGATGGGAGTGAGCAGGAATGGAGTAGTCGGCGGGGAACTTGAGGCGAATCGTATAGGGGACCGGCCTCGTGGGGTCACTGGCGAGCACGGCGATCTGTGCGCCCGCAGGAATCATCGGCTGCTGTAATGGCTGAAACAAGGATTTTCATATTGCCTCCAGGAGCAAGCGCCACGCGCAAGCGCTTCATCGCCGGGAACGCACTCAGGTGGCCGGGCCAAGGACATGGGACTGGCTTACAATCTTAGCGCGGGACCCTTTCTCCGCATCCAGGCCGAACCAGGTAAGTACGCATGCCCAAGCGCAGCGCAGGTCTGCTGATGTATCGGCGGCGCAATCGCCAGCTGGAAGTCTTTCTGGTGCACCCGGGCGGTCCGTTCTGGGCGAAGAAGGATTTGGGCGCTTGGTCTATCTCTAAAGGTGAGTACGTGGAAGGAGAGCTTCCGCTCGAGGCAGCGCGGCGTGAATTTGAGGAGGAAACGGGCTTCGCTGCACAAGGGGATTTTCTCGAACTGGGCGCGGTGCAGCAGGCCGGGGGCAAGGTGGTGTCCGCGTGGGCCTTTGAGGGGGATTGCGACCCTGGCAAGCTAGTCAGCAATCGCTGCCAGATAGAGTGGCCGCCGCGATCCGGCCGCCTGATCGAGATTCCTGAGGTGGATCGTGGGGGCTGGTTCTCCATCGCCGAGGCGAAAGAGCGCATTCTGAAAAGCCAAGCGCCTTTTCTCGAAAGGCTCTCCCGTTTGTTGAGTCATCCCGAAACGCCCGGGGAATAGCGCCTACACTCTTTTATGCGCCTTTTTGCTGGGATTCCACTCGCGGCAGCGGTGATCGATGAGCTCTCTGCGATCTCGGTCCGGCTGCGATCGAGCGCAGACAGCCTGCGCTGGTCCGCGCCGGAATCCTGGCATATTACGCTGCAATTTCTAGGGAATACCGGCCAGGAACAATACGATTGTACGGTGGCGCGACTTGGCCAGCTGCGCTCGCCCTCGGTTCCCATACAACTGGAGGGGCTGGGTTTGTTTGAGCGCGCGGGAGTTTTTTTCGCGGGCGTCGGTCTCACGCCTGAACTGCTCTCATTACAACAACGTGTCACTGCTGCGACTGGGCTTTGCGGTTTCATCCCAGAAACCCGTCCTTATCATCCCCACGTGACTCTCGCACGCACCAAGGGCAAAGGACGAACGCACGGGCTCCAAGAGCTGAAGGCCGGGATCCATCGCCAGCCCGCATTTACCGGTTTTGTCGCTGAGGAATTCGTTCTTTACGAAAGCGTGACCAGGCCCACCGGAGCTCTCTACGAAGTTCGCGAGCGCTTTCGCCTCGATTAAATGGCGATCAAGCGCGGAGGGAACTGCAGGTCCCTCGGCTTCTCTCCCACGGCACGCCGGGGCGGTCGGGATTAAAAAGGGTGGAGCGGTGTTTCCATCGTGAATCGCCTAGTGGTTGAAAGAACCGCAGGTCCCTCCACTACGCTACGCTCCGGTCGGGATGACAAAGGTAGGAGCGGTGTTTCCATGGTGAATTGGCTAGTGGCTGAAAGAACCGCAGGGCCGCATTGGTTGCGGATGGAGGAAACGGCAGGTCTCTCGACGCCCATATCTCGCGAAAAACGAGCGAGATATGGGGCAGCCGCTCGTTCTTGATCAAGAATCATCCGGGGATGAATCGCATTTTCTGAAACTGCGCGAACATTCGCAGAAGCATTTCCTCGGTGTCCATGGCTTCGTGAAAGCCGAATCGCCGTGCCTTCGTCATGTCGGACATCACATCGTATTCCAAATTGAAGACCGCTTCGCCGAACTGCCATGAGGCTGCATCCCGGAATGAGTAAGGGAGCAGACCGTATTTCTTCACCATGGCTTCCCACAGCGGGCCTTTGTCAGACATGAATTGCGCCAGCGGGAAGCGTTGCGGAGGCGAGTAAGGCATGTGGAAGAACTCCGCCAGTCGCGGCCACACGTGCTGCCAACGATTGAAGTCACCATTGGTGATGTTGAATCCTTGCCCGTTGCAGCGGTCACTCTCCGCCGCCCACACCATGGCTTTGGCCAGCAGCTCGGCGTCCGTCATTTCCATGAGTACTTGGTAGGACGCAGTGGAGCCCGGATAGCGAAGAGGCAAGCCCATCTCCTTGCACAGCGAGGCATATACCGCAATGACCGTAGCCATGTTCATGGGATTACCCACGGCAAAGCCACAAATGCAGGAGGGGCGCAACGCGGTCCAGGACCAGGATTTTCCTAAGCAGCGAGCTACAAGATAGTCCTCCTGATCATAATAAAAATTTGGCGGCATATGGCGCGGGTCGCTCTCCTTGGCGGGGGTTTTGTACGGACCCAGGTGCGCCCCGTAGTATTTGGCTCCTTCGAGTAACACCACCTTGCGTAACCCACTAGAGGAGTGCTCCACCGCTTCCACCGTGTTTCGCAGCATGGCCAGGTTAGGCGCAATCTCTTCGAAGAAATTTCCCACCATCTGCAGCGCGGCGTAAAAGATGTGCGTAACCTCCCCCAGCTGAGCCATGCACGCGTTCGCGGCAGACCGATCTAACAGATCGATCGCGACATATCGGGCCGGTGTTTCGAATTCCGGCTTGCGTCGAGACAGCCCGATGACTTCCCAATCACCAAGGGCAACCAGATGATTGACCAGCGCGCGTCCACTGACCCCCAGCGCTCCTGCGACCAAAGCTTTTTTCATAGGAATACCCAACTATCTAGTCTGCGGCGAAATCGCTTTTTTGCGGGCGCTTGCGGTGAAAAAGATTCCACGGCCACGGTCCCTTGGGGTTTTCGGCGCGGTAGACGATGTTTGCCGGAACCTGCAGATCGATGAGCGTTCCACCCTCGCTCGAGGAGCGAACGCGCAATTCGCCGCGCATCTTGTTTGCGCGCTCCCGCATGCCCGGAAGGCCCCAGTGGCCGCTGCGATAACCTGCTTTCAGTACTCCCTCATTGATGCCGCGGCCGTCGTCGCGCACGCGCACGTGCAGAGCACCGGGCTGGTATGAGATCTCGGCCACAATATTCTGCGCGCCCGAGTGGCTGAAGGCATTGGTCAACGCTTCCCGCCCGATGAGCAGAATTTCCTCCTGAACGATTTCGTCCAGCGGCCGGGGACGGCCGTCCACTGCGACACGGAAATTCGCCGGATGAATGGCCCGTAGCTGATTGCCAGTCTCGGCCAGGGCGTCGGCGAGGTTGATGCTGTCACTGCGCCGGCCGCGAAGATTCAGGACTCGTTCGCGTCCCTCCTGCATCACCCGGTCCGATTGCTTCAACGCCTCATCCAGAGCCTCCCGCGCAGGATCGCCAATTGGCAGCCGGTTGGCCGCGGTATGAAAGCGGAGTGTCAGCCCGAACAAGCTTTGCAGGAGGGTATCGTGCAGCTCCCTGGCGATGCGCTCCCGCTCCGCCACTCGTTCGGCGAGCCGGCCCTGGAACTGATGCGCGATGCTCCTGATCCGCAGACGGATCACCCACGACAGCAGGGCGACCGCGGCGAGCAACACCAGGGCCGTGAACCACCACGTCTGATAGAAAGCCGGCTCAATCGAAACTCCCAGACTCGCTCCAGCTTCGTTCCACACGCCATCGTTGTTGCACGCGATCACGTGAAATCGATAGTGTCCCGGGGGCAAGCGGGTATAGAAGGCCTGGCGGCGTGTTCCCGCGTTCTGCCAATCAGAATCGACGCCATCGAGCTTGTAGCGGAATAGCACCCGGTCGGGAATCGCAAGGCTGAGGGCGGTGTAGTTAATCTCCAGGCTCTCGCTATGGGCGGGAAGCCTGAGGTCGTCGGAACCGGAGTAGGTCTTTCCGTTGGAGATGATGGAGGAGATCAGTACCGGGGGCGGCAGGCGGTTGCGACTCTTGTGCAGCGTTGCCGGATCAAGCCAGGCGATGCCCCGGGTGGTGGCAAACCACATCCGGCCGTCGCGCGATTCGGCGACCGAGGGCTCGGGGATTCTTTCTGCGGAGAGCCCGGGAAGCCCATCCAGCGCATCAAGACGTTCGCCGGAAACGAGGTAGCTCGGGTCGCGAAGCCACCGTGCTAACTCCGCCGCAGAGACATGAGTGATGCCGGAGGATCCGTTCATCCAAAGGTCCCCGGCCTCTGTTTCCACGACGCCGGAGATCCTGCCGGGCAGGTCCTGGTTTTTCCAACCCAGAAGGTAGAAATGGCCCTTGCTAAACAGCTCGACCCCGCCTGATCCACCCAGCCAGACGTGGTCCCCCCGGACCGACATCGTAGATTCCGAGACGCCGCGCGCACCGTTAGGAAAGGAGAATCGGTGGTAATTGCTTCCGTCCCACTGGACCACGTAGTTGGAGAAGCCAAACCAGACGTTTCCCGCCTCGTCGCCGGTCATCGTGCCCAGAATGCCGGGCTTCTTGCCCAGCGCTTCATTCTGATTGCTCCAAGAGCCGTGCGTGAAATGGTAGGCTCCGCCGGACGCGGTAGAGATCCATAGGTCATTGTTGCGATCGACGGCGAGAGAAATCACCGGGCCCACTTCATCCTCCGGGTAGTGCATGGGGGCGAATCCTGCACCTGAAGAATGCCAGAGGGTGGAGTCACCACCGACGGCGGACCAGATGGTCCCATGACGATCGAGTCGAAGACAAACGGTCCCTTGTGTTTTGGGGAAGCTGGTGACGCGGCCGTCGGCGGCCACGTGGGTGAGTGGCAAGCTCAGGTTTCCCGTCCAGATGGAACCTTGATCTCCAGCCAGAATGCTAAAGTCATGCTCTTGTGCCGGCGGAAGCGCCACGGTGGAAAGCGCCGTGCGGCGCAGCCGGTCGAGGCCGGAGTTGGTTCCAACCCATACGCTGCCTTCGCGATCGATCAGTACCTTCCATACCGCGTCGGAGCTGAGTCCCTGCCTGGAAGTTAAACTCATTCCGGGAGCGCTCACCGTCGCCTCGGGTGTTGGCCACTGGTCCACATGATCGAACCGCCGCAGGCCTTTCTCGCTTACTGCCCAAATAGAACCATCTGCGGTGAAGGTAAAGTCTCCGAACTGGACATTTTCTTTGCGCTCTTCGCCGGAGACGGATGGGACGGGTGTGCGGTCCGGGTTGATCACGCGGCGGAGCCCATGATCATCCGAGAGCCAGATGGAACCATCCGGGGCTTCATGGAGATAGGTGTTGTGTGTGGCCGTGGCCAAAACAAAAGCGGCCGAGGTCGCACCGGCATCGTATTCCATCCGTTTAAAAGTGGATTGACCTGGGGGCATGAAGAGCAGAGCGCCCTCAAGTGTCCTTACCCAAACCGTTCCTTCACGGTCCACCAGAATGGCCGCGGGAAAACCACCAGGGTATCCATGCTCCGCACCAATCTGTTGACATACAGATCCACGCATGTGGAAGAGACCACCCGACGCTTGCAGCCACAGTGAGCCATCCCGGTCCTCGGCGATTCCTTCCATTTGCAAGGCTGGTGTGCATCGCCGGTCAGTAAAGGTGGTCAGGTGTCCAGCTTTCCAGAACAGAAGCCCCGCCGCTCGCGTCTTGAGCCAGACGCCTCCCGAGGAGGAGAGAAACACTGCGTGAATCTCGCTATTGTGAACAGCTCCATTGGTGGCTTCTTCGACGGATTGGAAGCGCACTCCGTCAAAGCGGAAGACCCCGGTCGAGGTAGTGAGCCAGAGGTATCCATCGGCGGCCTGCTGGATATCAACAACCGCTCCAAGGCCATTGTCCGAGGTCCACATATCGTGATGGAAGTTTGTCGCCTCAGCAACCGGCGCCGCCCAGGCTGCTGCTCCACGCACGCCGTTATACAGCGTTAGCAGCAGGGCCACCGCGAACAACCATCTGGTCTTCTGGAAAAGTCTACCCATACGGCGACGTGCTGATTTTACTGAGCGATTGGTCCCAACAGATCAGGCGTGGCCGGACGGCATGACGATGTCGACCGATTGCCAACCTTATGATGATTGTAGCCCCATATGATTGCAGCAAGCCTCCGCTGCATTCGTCATGCAGCACACGACTTCGGGTTCAAGGATCTGTCTAGTGAGTCTTTATAACAAGTGCTGTGGATTACTGGTCGTGCTCCTGGCCTCGGGCGCAGCACTGAATGCACAGGTGACTGCCACGATACATAACGGGCAAACCACTCTAGTGCTGCAAGCCGGAAGGGAAGAGCCTCGCCTGGTCAGCTTGCAGAGCGGAAAATTTCCCGCGTGGCCCAACGGCATCTCTGAACGATTGATCGGTTCTGTTGAAGAAGGCGGCCGCACTGTGTCTTTGCACTGGAAGCTCGATGAGCGAGACAGCCACATAACCGAACGTGTTGCAACCTTTGTCTATCAAAGCTCCTCACCACGCTTGCGCTTGACCTGGAAATGGGAGGCACGGGCCGAATACGGGCCAGTCGAACACTCCATCGCCATCGAAAACTTATCGTCCTCAGAGATATGGTTGCCGCTCCAGGATAGCTTTCGCTTCCGCTTCCATGTGGAGGCGAGCCATCCGTTGCAGCATTGGTACGTAGAAAAGGGTGCCGGCAAGCCATCGGAGGTGGGTACGCACCAAGTGCCCGTCCCGGCAGGTTATCGCTGGAGAGGCAGGTCCAGCACCTACGCCAGAGATCAGGACGAACGCGAAATCATCCCCTGGTTCATGGTGCAGCGGGACAATCGCACTCAGGATGGCTGGTATGTGGGGATCGAGTTCAGTGGACGCACGCGTTTAACATTGCAGCGAGACGCGGCATTCATCTATGGCGCCGCCGGCCTGGATCCTGATCCGGGACCTTTTCGCACTCGGCTGTTGCCCCATGAGACATTCGCAACTCCTACGGTTTTTGTCGGCGGCTTTGGCGGCGGTGCGGACGGTGCGGGCAATATTCTGCGCCCATGGGTGAGGAGTGTGCTGAATAATCCTGCAACCTGGAAGAACAGCGCTTATCCACCGTTGGTGAATAACAGTTGGGGAAGCGGCATGCAGATTGACGAGGCACTCGCGCTGCGTATGGTGCGGGATTCCGCGGAGCTTGGCCTCGAACTCTTCCACATCGATGCAGGCTGGTTTCGCGGCGTCGGCGACTGGTATCCCAGCCCGAGTAAGTTCCCCCACGGGTTTGCACCCATTGTCAGTGAGGCACACCGGCGCGGGCTAAAATTCGGCATCTGGGTGGACTGGGCACAGGCCGGTATTGATAACAACCCGGGCGCTCTCAGCGTGCGCGATCCTAAGGTCAAGGATTGGCTGGTTGCCGATGTTCCGCAGGGCTGGCATCCCGCGGATTTTGTGGGAAGGACCATCGACCTGGGGTTTCCGCCGGCCGGTAACTATGCCCGCCAAGAGGTAGAACGCATCATCACCCAGTATCACCTTGACATGATGGAACATGACGGATACGTGGTTGCGAAAAACTGCAGCCGCACGGATCACCCTCATGCGCCCGCAACCCCTCCTCAGATGTCCACGGTTGCCGGAAACGGCATTGCGATGGCGGATAATGCCAACTCGACTGACGTCAGTTACCACGCGGTGCGTGCCTACTACGATATCTATTCCCAGGTTCGGCGCGAACACCCGGAGCTTTTGCTGGAGATATGCAACGACGGGGGACGAATGGTGGACTTCGGCAGCGCCTCGCACGGCGACTACTTCTCCATCACTGACAGTTACGATCCGGTCTCCAACCGTCGCGCGTTCTATGATGCCAGCCACGTTCTGCCCGCAGCGATGCTGGAAGACTATGTGGAGAAATGGCCAACGCCAAAGATTGAGAATTTTCGCTACATGCTGCGCAGCGGCATGATGGGTATGCTCACCATCATGCAGGACACGAATACGTGGACTGCGGAAGAACATGCGGCTGCAAAGGCGGAGTTTGCACTCTACAAGGAGAAGCTGCGGCCGCTTATCCGCGATGCGGAGCTGTACCACATCTCAGAAAGACCCGATGGCATTCATTGGGACGGCATGGAGTATTTTGACCGCAATCGCCGAAGAGGTGTCCTTTATGCCTTTCGCGGTTCGACCAGCGACGAGAGCCAGTACCGCTTTCCCGTAGAGGGTGTTCAGGCCAGTCACAATTACCGGCTGCATTTTTCTGATCACAGCGCACCGGATCGAACCATTTCCGGTCGCGAACTGCTCGACCGGGGGCTGACTGTGGCTTTGCCTTTGCCCCTGAGCTCTGAACTTGTCTTTATAGACGATTATGGAAGTCTTACATAAGCGGCATATGAATCGGGAGCCGGGCTAGCCTGGATTTCTCACAGAGCTGCCTCTCTGTGCCCGTAACAAATGAAGGGTGCCCCATATCTGCCCGGTTTTGGCAGATGTGGGATTCCGCGGACCTCGACCGCTGATTATGCACGGTGTAGATGATCATGGATCTTCGGGATCCGTTGCAGCAGAAAAAGCGGCCCCTCCAGCGCGGTGGAATCCCACATCTGCCAAAACCGGGCAGATATGGGGCGCCCTTCATTTGTCACGGGTAGAGATCTCGCCAATGGTAATTGTCGGTTGTCGCGAAATCTGTGAGAAATTCAGGCTAGCTCGTCGCAGTGCCACCGTTCGAAATCTTCCGGGGGTGTTCTTCGTGAAGTTCGTGGTGCAGTTCATCGACCTTCACTTTGGCCTTGTCCAAAGCCTTCCTGCCCGCAGCCGTGATCTTATAGACCCTGCGACTGTGCCCTGAAACATTTTTGAGGACAGACGTCAACAAACCGCTGCGTTCCAAGCCATGCAGAAGGGGGTAGAGAGTTCCCGGCCCGATGCGATACCCGTGATGCGCCAGTTCCTCCATCATCGCAAAGCCGAAGATGGGCTCCTGGGACGCATGTACGAGTACATGAATCCGTATCAGCCCGAAAAAGAGTTCTCGCTGGTGACTGGACACCAAATAAATATACCTCCGTTTAGCCCGAATCGAAAGTCGATAGTGTAATATCGGATTTCGATAGCAGCAGCACATCCGGTTCGTTGGTGGGAGGTAGAAGCGCCGATGAGTTGTCGCCGTCATTGCTCAAGACTGATACTGTTCTTGCTTGTGCTGCTGACCGGTTCCCGCCTGTGGGCACAAGGGCCTCCGTATCAAACCGACGATCCGGTGCCGGTGGACCTGCATCATTACGAGTTCTATATCTTCGGCGGCGTCGATGGCACACCCGCGGAGATCGACTCGACCGGACCGGCCTTCGAGTTCAACTGGGGTGCCATTCCCAGAGTACAACTGCACGCCATCCTGCCTTGGGGAGGGGTTTTTCCGTCCAACAATCCCGTTTACCTGCCCGGTGGAACGGGTCCGAGCGCGTTCGGTCTTATCGACACGGAACTGGGAGTGAAACTCGCCATCATCAAGGAGACGAAACACATTCCACAAATCGGTACCTTCACCATGTTTGAAATGCCGACTGGAAGCTATGACAAGGGGCTGGGCGTCGGGAAAGTCTGGTACAAGCTACCCGTCTGGCTGCAAAAGAACTACGGCAAGTGGCTCTTCGATGGCGGTGGCGGCTATCAGGTCGTCCCGCAAGCCAACTATCGAGACTTTCCGTATACCGGATGGCTGGTGAAGCGAGAGCTTAACGAGAGGCTTGAACTGGGCGCGGAGTTATTTGCGCACGGGCGCGAAGGGTTTGCAGCGCCCCAAACCGGGCGTTCAGCAATGATCGACGTTGGCGGCTATTACCACTTCAAGCACGATCCCAATGAACAGTTCTTGTTCTGCTACGGCCATTCGATCGCCGGCCAGACGGAGAATTATGCCTACGCAGGCATGTATTGGACCTGGGGTGGTAAAGATGACAAGGGAAAAGACGACGACAAGAAAGACACAGCGGCGAACAACTGGATGCAGGGGCTGATGCGGGGTAACGGATTTCGATGACCTGCGGAGCGCGGCCAGGGTAGGACCGCTCCGCAGCGGAGGGCACGAAAAATGGAAATTACGGCACGTGGTCTGTGGACTCTCTTACACGGCATGGGATTCGGCGCTCTCTACCTGCTGGCTTGTTCCGGTGCGCTCATCGAGGTCTACCAGTTCACGACATCGACCCGTCCGGTTGGCGAAACGGCCCGCGAGGAGCGATTTCTAAAACTCTACCTGGTCGCGATGGTCGTACTGGCGTGGACCGCCGTGCTGACTGGCGCTTACGTGATCTACCCGTGGTATCGAGCGGCCCTTCCGCCGGGCACTAAGAATCTTGCGCTTTTCCCGCAACGGCTGTTGATGTCAAGTCCTTCCACCATCGGATGGCAAGCGCTGGGAATGGAATGGAAGGAGCACATCGCGTGGTTTGCTCCAATCTCGATCACGATGGTCGCCTTCGTCTTTTTCAAGTACGGGCGCGACCTCAAGAATCACAAGCAACTTCGGGCGGGCGTACTCGCCTTCGTCCTAGCCTCGTTTGTCTCAGCGGGCGTCGCCGGATTCTTCGGTGCCATGCTCGACAAGTACGCGCCGGTGCAAGGCGGACAGACCATTCAAGTGAGCAATGGAGCGGCAAAGTGAACACATCAGACAGCACCGCACCCACTATCCCGAATGGATCAGGCGCAGCAGCCATGCTGGCAGCCGCCATCGGCAGCTTCGTTCTCGCCATCATCGCTTTCGCTGGAGACAAGTCGGTTCCCATCAAGAACAGTCTCAACTTTTACAAGCCGACGGGGCCGCTCTCCGGTGTGACAACGGTCGCTATTGTCGTCTGGTTCCTAGCGTGGGGATTCCTGGAGTGGCGCTGGGGAAAGCGAAACGTCACCATGAGCCGAATCAACCGAGTATCTCTTGCGTTGTTGGTCCTCAGCATTCTGCTCACCTTTCCTCCCATCGTTGACCTTCTATAGGCGTTGGGCAATGGGCAATGGGCAATGCGTTGCATGAACTCAAGATTCCTGTTGGGCGCGCAACTGGTGGTGCGCACCAAGTTGCCGCCGCAAACGCTGGCTCCCATCGTGATGAGCACGATTCGACAAATCAATCCGGGTCAGCCGGCGACAGAGTTCCGGCCGGTTCAACGGTTGGTGGATCATGTGGTTTCTTCTTCTGTTCTCACGCCTACAGCGCTTAGAATCGCCGGTCAATACGGGGATACCAAGTCAGCTGGAAGCCGGTGCTGGTATCGGATTGCCGCCCGGGTTTGTATAACGGAATCAGCCATTGCTCGTACTGCACGTTGGCCTTCAATTCGACATCCGGTGTGAGGCGCTTGACCACATCGAAGCGGAAGTCGGTTTGCGTGGTGCCGCCGGGAATGAAGTCTTTGGCGGCTTTGTCACTGCGATAAGAAACCTGCAGCCATTCACGGGGCGTGAGGTGGTAAGTGAGCCAAGCCTGGCCTCCCTTGTTTTCGCGCCCAATCCAGTCCCCCATCAGCAAGCCATTGCTGGTGTATCCGTTCCTCTGCACCACCTCGATGTACTGATCCTGGCCGCCGTGGCTGAGGCCGGTGTCGGGATCGGTGGAGACAGCTTCGGCGCGCAGGTCGAGTTTGGGCGCGCCAGGAAAATGGGATAAGTAAAGGCCGGGACGGACAGCGGCGTGGCGTGGCGCAGTAATGGGGAAGACGTCATCGTGTACTTCCGAATCGCAATAGAAGGTCAGCCACTTGCGGAGATAGGGCAAACGCCAGGAGAAGTCCACAGCGCTGAAGCGGGCGCCGGGATCTTTGCGCGAGAATTTTTCCGATCCGTTGGTATCGCTGATGCTGTAGAAGCTACGCCAGAACGTACCCAGCGTAATGGGCTCGTGTCCCTTGCCTCCCCAAATGACCGTGCGTTGAAAACCGAACTCAAAGTTAGGTGTTGGCTTGAAGGAAATTTTCTCCGCATGCGCCCAGGGACTCACGGGATCGTTGTGACCCTTCAGCGGTCCCACGAAGAAGTCGTATCGGATCAGTCCAGCGATGCGGGAGATGTACGGGATATATAACGGCTCAACCCGGTTGATGCGAAAGCTCCACATATTTTCCGCGTTGTTGCTCCAGGCCATGCCGCCGCCCACGCCCGGCCCATACCAGTTGTCCATTTTCCCAAAGGAAATTTCATGGCCTACGACGTGAGCCGAAACATAGCCCTCGAGCACGGTGAGGTTGTTGACCGAGGAAACCGGACCCAGCGGGATGGTGGTATTTCCAGGCAGGGGAACGGTACTGAAGGTGTCGAAATCATCGATTGCAGCCAGGGTTTCTGATAAGGGAAGCGAGTAGCCCTCCCACGACGGGGCGGTCTGGAATTCTCCGCGAAAGTAAATGGAAAACATGCCATAGTGGCCGCGTGTGCTGAAGCCGCTGTAGCTGTTGAAGCCTCCTGCGTAGGGGCGGCCAAAATCATTGACATCGGTCTGCCCCAGGTGGAAGCTATCGCGTAAGGGCGTTCCGGCGATACCCATCACTCCCTGGTACACCGAGTCCAGCCCAACTCGCCCATACCTTTGGTCGAGAGGGATGCGCATATCGGGCTGCAGGTCTCTTTCCAGAGCCGTAAAAATGTCGATGGCTTCATCGTTCGTGCTGTCGGTGATCCTATCTGAGCTTTGCTCCAGCATGTGGGCCACGCTCAGACGCGTCCACGGACGCATACCGAGGAAGACGGTGTCGACAAAGCCCATCCCATAGAGCCGCATCACCGCGGGGTAGATCCAGCTGTCCAGCGGGATATAAGTGGAACTCATGCCCTCGATCGATTTGAGCGGCGCATAGGGCGCAAAGTGAATGGTCTCGCGCGGCGCGGGAAGTTGATCCGCAGACGGCGGGGGAGCGGCGGCCGGCGGAGGTGTTTGCTGCGGGGCTGGTTCGGACTGCGTCGCCTGAGTCTGATCTGAAGCAGAAAGGTTGGAAGCGGCTGAGATTCCCGGGGTCAGTAAGACCAACGCACACACGACAGCAAGGAATTCCACTTACACCTCAAAGCCAAAAGCGGTTGATGCCGGATATGACCTGTGGCGGAGGCAGGTATCGGGCCGAGAGACGTGACGAGAATCGTTCACCTCTTCTCAAGCTAACGAAACGAGGACTGAGGGTCAATCGTTTGCAGCAGGCCGAGAAGCGGGAAGATAACGGGGCAGGCGGTTAAAGGCTGACATTACTTCGGCGGCGGTTTCTGCGCTTTCTCCGCCGTCTTCCCTAACTTCTTCTTTGCATCCCTCAGGGCGGTGTCCAGCTTCCGCGAAAACTCTTGCACAACCTGATCTTTCCAGCTCCGGGTGAAGAGTCCCTTGGCCTTCAGGTAACGTTCCATGTGGGTGAGAGGATCGCGTTCGTTGCGCCACGCCGCGGAGTTCGCGAGGCGTCGTTTGGTTTGGCTGTACAGGCGATACGGCTTACCCTCCACCAACACCGGGCTGCCGCCCTGGCGCACCCGCTCCACACTTTCGCAGGCTACCCGGTAGACGGCCACAACATCGTTGGCGTCGACGGGAATGATGGGAAAGCCATGGCTCCGCGCTTTTTCGGTTGAGCCGTCCTCTTCGTCGCTTGCCTTGAAACTGGCCGGATCGGTCCAAGAATTATCCTCAACGACAAAAATTATAGGTAGACTTTTGCTCGCAGCTAATTCGAGTGCTTCTTGCCAGCAGCCAAGAGTGGTTGTTGCCTTATCGCTAAAAACAACCACTACGTTGCTTTTCTTCTTCCGTTTATTGGCCAGGGCCACGCTGGTCGCCAGCCTGAGCTGCGTGCATTGCGTGGTAGAGGGCATGATGATGTTGGGCGACTGGCTAGGTGCACTGGGGCGCGCGTAAATCTGGGCCACGATTTCGCACAGGGGCACTCCTTTGACCAGGCCGGCGATTGCGCTGTGGGGCGCCAGGGCGATCGTGTCTGCCGGCTGCAGGTCAATGGCGCACCCGGTAGCAATGGCCTCCTGGCCTATCGAAGCAGCGTAGAGGCCCGCAGATCGAGCCTGGCCACGCAACCGGCACGCACGTTCCGTGAGCAGCCGGCATTCGACCATGGTGGCATAAAGCTGTTTCAGCTTGGCGTCGCTGATCAGCGAGCCGCCGGTGGAGACGGCCGCGGCGGCGGTCGCCTGCCCAACCTTACCAGCCATGGTTACGGTTTTCTCCTGAAGATTGAATGACGATGAGCGAGTAAAGCATTTTTGCTAATGGCGTACACCAGGAAACTGAACCCGACGCGGCCATTCCGCTAAAGAATGGCCGCACATAACTGAACCCACCGGACCACAGTATTAGCAAAGATGCGTTAAAGGGCTGATTGTAAATCACACCGCTCCCGATCTGCGTGACCGACTTCATCCCAACGGTGGAAAGCAGCCCGGACTTTTTCACAAAAATGTGAAAAAGCCTGTGTATTTCCTGGGCTTCGATGCCGCGCAGTTCCTGAAACGATAGGAGTTTTAGCACTCTGCACTGCTTTCGATGCTCGGGGCGGCGGACTTGTCATGTGGAGTAGTCCGAGTTGATGCGCACATACTCCGCAGTGAGATCAGTGGTCCAGAAGCGGCACGTGCCTGATCCGAGACCGAGATCGATATGCACCGTCAGATCGCGTTGTTTCAGGTATTCATGGGTGACATTTTCGTCGAAGCGCGGTGAGAGGCAGCCCCCGCGGCAGATCTCGAGCTCACCGAAGGAAATGTTGATCAGCGCGGGATCGATGGCTACGCCGGCATAGCCGATGGCCGCCAGTATGCGGCCCCAGTTGGGATCGCATCCCGCCCACGCGGTCTTGACCAGGGGAGAGTGGGCGATGGAGCGGGCTACGCGCAGCGCATCCGCATCCGTCAGCGCTCCGCTGATGTCCAGCTCGACCACGTGTTGAATGCCTTCCCCATCCTCCACGATGCGCATGGCGAGCGATAAACAAACGCTCTCGAGTGCGGAGGAAAAGGACGCAGTGGGCGGATCGTCGACGGGATGCGCTGTGGCGTGGGAGTGGCCCTGGAGGGTGACTCCGCTGGCCCCGCTCGCAAGTAGCAGGACGGTGTCATTGGTGGAGGTATCGCCGTCGATGGAGATGCGATTGAACGAACGCTCGACGGCGTGATGAAGCAGATCAGAGGCCACACCGGCTTCGAGGGCAGCATCGGTGAACAGATAAACCAGCATGGTGGCATGCAGGGCGGCTGGCGGAGCGGCTTGGAGTTGGGGATGGATCATGCCCGCGCCCTTGGCAATGCCGGCAATGCGAACCGTTACCCCGCCCACCACAAAACTCGCCACGGCAATCTTGGAGCGCGTGTCGGTAGTCATGATGGCTCCCGCCATCTGTTGCAGGTGAGCCGCAGTCGAGCCCATGGCGGCGTGCAGAGCGGGCAGCGCCGCGGTTAGCTTGTCGACTGGAAGCGGCACACCGATGATGCCGGTTGACGAGGGAAAGACAAAATGCGCATCGCAGCCGAAAATGGCGGCGGCGCTGGCGCAGCATTGCTGCGCGGCACTCACGCCGGCCTCGCCGGTAGCGCAATTTGCATTGCCGGCATTGACCAGCGCAACACGGAGGTGATGTTGACTGCGTTCCAGGTGGCGCTGTCCGACGATCAGGGGCGCGGCGATCACCTTGTTGCTGGTAAACATGGCGGCAGCGGTTGCCGGCTGGTCGGCCACTGCGCAGGCAAGGTCAGGTTTACCGCTGGCTTTGATGCCGGCGCGCACGGCAGCGAAAGAGAAGCCGCGCGGCACCTGGTCGTCGTTGGGGGGGGTGTTGAGGGGAGGCGTGTGGTGAGCCGGAGACGTTTCAGCCATTGCCCTTTACTCTATCAAGAGAACGCACCATCGTTCACAGCCGCCGGGACGACGATCGTTGCGGCTTAGGATAACTACGAATGAAGCAAGAAGAGGGGGCTGGGGCCAAGGAATCTCCTGAGTTTCTCCGCATGCGCAACGTGGATGTGGCGCGCGGCCAAAAGGTGGTGCTGCACGATGTGAACCTCAGGATTGCCGCCGGAGAACACATTGCCATCCTGGGCCCGAATGGTTGCGGGAAGTCGACTCTGATCAAGGCCATGACCTGCGAATGCTATCCCATCGTGCGTCCGGGCATGGAGATGAAAGTCTACGGCCGGGACCGTTGGGAGGTGCAGGAACTGCGCAAGCATCTGGGCGTAGTGGCCACCGAACTGCCCGGCGAACGGACCGCGGTGACGCGGGGGCTGGACGCCGTGGTCAGCGGATTCTTTTCCAGTTCCACCTTGTGGCCGAATCTAGTAGTGACCGAGAGCATGCGCAGCAGCGCGCTGGATGCGCTTGGCATGCTCGGCGCCGAGTACCTGCGCGACCGATGGGTGGGTGAGATGTCAGCGGGTGAGAAGCGCCGGGTGATGATCGCGCGAGCACTGGTGCACCGGCCGGAGATGTTGTTGCTGGACGAACCGAGCAATGCACTTGATCTGGCGGCGCAGCGCGAACTGCGCGAGATCTTGCGTGAGGTGGCCGTGGGCCCCGGCGAGCGGCGCGGAACAGGGCTGGTGATGGTAACCCACCACCTGGCGGATATTTTGCCCGAGATCGATCGCGTGGTCATGATGGGCGCGGGCCGTATCGTGGCCGATGGACCAAAGCGGGAATTGCTGCAAGCGTCCCGGCTGCGTGAGCTCTTTGGCGTGAATCTCGAATTGACAGAACGCAATGGCTACTGGCATTCGTGGTGAGGGTTCCGTCCTGTCAAAGATCGCTGCTTGACCTGAGCCCCGTAGTCGTTTTAATTTATGGCTACACGGGAAAGGAGGATGATCCAGCTGATGAAAAATTCTGATGGTAGTAGTTGTTCTATACGTGAGGTGACTGAGGCTTAGAGCGTGCGCTCTAGACCTGGCGGTAAAGTAATTCGTCCGCCGAGGCCCACTTCGTAAGAAGAGCGGACGCCTCAGCCAAACTCCACAGCTTCACCGGTGAAAGGCCCGCGACCAGAAATGGCGCGGGCCTTTCACGTTGTAGCAGTGAGAAACCGCAGGTCCCTCCACTGCGCTCCGCTCCGGTCGGGATGACAAATTCGCTTGGGCACCAGCATCCCACCCAAACAGAATTGTCATCCCGACCGGAGCGTAGCGCAGTGGAGGGACCTGCGGTTCTCTTGATCCGTACCCCACTCCGCAGCCTCCGGCAGGCTTACAATTACTTCATGGAACCACTGGTGATTGCGGGAAAAGCCTTTCAGTCCCGGCTGATTGTGGGTACGGGGAAGTACAAGGACGGTCCGGAGACGCAGGCGGCTATTGAGGCTTCAGGGGCGGAGATGGTTACGGTGGCGGTGCGGCGATTGAACCTCGACCGCACCCGGGAATCACTCCTCGACTACATCGACCCCGAGCGCTATTTCCTGCTGCCCAATACTGCCGGCTGCTACACCGCAGATGAGGCGATTCGCGCCGCCCGGCTGGGACGCGAGGTGGGGCTCTCCGACTGGGTGAAGATCGAGGTCATTGGAGACCAGGCGACCCTCTATCCGGATGTGCAAGCAACCCTGGAAGCAACACGAGTTCTGGTGAAGGAAGGTTTTACCGTTCTCCCCTACACCTCCGACGACATTGTCTTCGCCCGCCGGCTGATCGATGCGGGTGCGGCTGCGGTCATGCCTCTGGGCGCGCCCATCGGGAGCGGCATGGGGTTGCAGAATCTGGCGACGCTGCGCATCCTGCGGGAGATGATTACCGAGGTTCCGCTTATCGTTGATGCCGGGGTGGGCATGGCGTCGGATGTGTGCCTGGCGATGGACATGGGGGCGGATGCAGTGCTGATCAACTCCGCCATCGCGCACGCAGCCAAGCCGGTGCTGATGGCCGAGGCGATGCAGCATGCGGTGCTCGCCGGACGGCAGTCGTTCCTCTCCGGCCGAATGCCGAGGAAGCTATACGCGACTGCCAGCTCGCCGCTCGAAGGCCTTTCCAAGTAACTTTTCTGCACCCACATGACTATTACAGGCGTCCATTGCAGTGGGATAGACTCGGTCACATGCGCGTCTTTGGCATCGATTGCGGAACCAATTGCACCGGGTATGGAGTCGTGGACGTGCAATACGGGCCGCGTGAAACACGCCTGATCGCGGTGGCTGCGGGCGGTCTCAAGCTGGCCAAGGAGCAGCCGTTACCCATGCGGCTGGCCTATATTTATGCGGAGCTCTCGGCGTTGCTGGAATTGCACCGCCCGGAAGTGGTGGCGGTGGAAGAGGTGTTCTACTCCGTGAATGCGAAGTCTGCGCTAAAACTGGGACATGTACGTGGAGTGGCCTTGCTGGCGGCAGCGATGCACGGGCTGCCGGTGGCGGAATATGCTCCGCTCACCATTAAATCCGCCGTGGTTGGCTATGGATTGGCGCAGAAGGAGCAGGTGCAGTTCATGGTCGCACGCCTGCTGAACCTCGATTGCGCGCCGGAACCTGCCGATGCCGCTGACGCCTTGGCCATTGCGATATGCCACGTCCATACCGCCCAGACACTTTCGTTGCAGGCGGAATCCCGCGCTTGAGGTTTGGGTTGAATCCGCTGCGAAGCATGGCATGGGCAGTGTTGCCTTTCATGGTTGCGTCCAGCGGACCGCAGGCTGCAGCGCAGGGCGCGCCCCAGGCGCAGATCCGCTTTACCTACGAAAACCCCAAGCTGCAGCCGCCAAACTATGGTCTGACGGTCAACGAGGACGGTAGCGGGCACTTTCGCTCGGAGGGCCAAGGTCCGGCATCAAATGACCCCGGGAGTGTACCGTCGGAGCCCCTGGATCGGCCGATCCACATCTCGAAAGCGATGCGCGAGGCCATGTTTGCCGCTGCACGCAAGAACAAACTCTTTGCCTTTGCCTGCGATGACGGGGCAAAGAATATCGCCTTCCAGGGCACCAAGACGTTGCAATACGAGGGTCCCGAAGGCCAGGGAAGTTGTACATACAACTGGAGCAAAAACGCTCAGATTGATAAGCTGACGGACCAGTTTGAAGCGATTGCCGCAACTCTGGACGAGGGCAGCAAATTAGAGCGCCAGTACGAGCACGGGCGTCTTAGCTTGGATGGGGAACTGGAATCTCTGGATCAGATGGTGCGCGACGGCAGGGCGCTTGAACTGGAGAATATCGCCCCCATCTTGCAGAAGCTTGCCGCGGATGAGGCAGTGTTACAGCGGGTCCAGCGGCGCGCGCGAGCGCTGTTGGCGCAGGCTAAGAACGATTGACGGCGCAGCCGACATTCACGAATCGTTCCCGGCCGCGTCCAAAGAAGTAGGTAAAGTGTTGAATTCACGTAAGGAAACTTATTGCGTGAATTTTGGTTTAAGTCTGTAGGGGACTTGAACGCAGGGTCCCATCAGGAAATGGAGGTGCTCCGTCATGCAGCATCCAGGAAATAGAAATAGGAAGATCGTTGACGGGCCCTTGGCGCTCACCGCGCTTTGTCTGCTGTGGATGGGATTAGGAACCGGCCGTGCTTTAGCGCAGGCCCAGGACCCTGGCGGGCCCAACGTTGCCCGGGTGAGCTTCGTGCAAGGCTCGGTGCAGCTGCTTGCCGGCCAGGGAAGCGATTTCCAGCAGGCGGTGATGAACATGCCGGTGGTGGATGGATCGCGTTTGCAGACCGGGGGAGACGGCCAGGCGGAAATCGAGTTCGGTGACGGTAGCGTGGCCCGTTTGACCCCAAACAGCACCCTGCAGTTTGACCACCTTGGACAAGATCGCGTCCAGTTGCAGCAGTTGGCTGGATTGGCCTACTACGAGTTCAACGTGGGCGATGGACATCCGCCCTTCAGCGTGCAATTCAACAATTTGTATGTGCAGCCCACAGCCAACGCGATCCTGCGCGTGGGGCTGGATGCGGGATGGGAAGTTGCCGTGATCAGCGGTTCGGTGAATGTGCAGGGAGATGGCATTCCGGGCGTCACTGTGGCGGAAAACCAAAGCATCCGTTCCGGCGCCGAGAACAGCGGGGCTCCGTACACCGTGGCCCAGGGAATCAATGGCGACTCCTGGGATAACTGGAATCAGGACAGGGACCAGGCGATCGCCCAGGAAGCCTCCCAGCAGACGCCGGTGCGCGATGACTCAGCCAATCCGCAGAATGAAAACTGGAATGATCTGGATGCCGACGGTAACTGGTATCCCGTCGAGGGAACCGGCAACGTCTGGGTTCCTGCCGGCGTCGGTCCAGGTTGGGACCCGTATGGATCCGGCTACTGGGCCTATTATCCGACTATCGGCTACACCTGGGTTTCAGGTTATCCCTGGGGCTGGCTGCCGTATCATTGCGGACGCTGGGGCTATTATCCCTTTGGCTGGGGATGGGCTCCGGGCGGCTGTGGCCGAGTCTGGTCTCCCGTGATTGTGGTGCGCAACTATCCTGCTGGCTGGATTATGCCCGTACGGCCGGTCTTTCGCGGCGGTGTGTATCCGCTCCCCGCACAACGCCTGGTTGCGGTGGATCGTGGAGCGGTGGCCACAGGCCCCTGGGGACTGCGTGGAGCAGTGCCCAGGCCAGATCATCAGCAGGCTCTGAACTTTAATGGGCGGACGATTACACCAGTGGGTCGCGTCGACGTGCGTGAGCAGGGATTCCTCGCGGCAAAGGGAACCGCGCCGGGGACGCGCGTTGTGTTGTCAGGCGCTCCTTCCAGACCGGCACAGCGGCCAAATAGCGCATTTTGGGGCGCCAATCCGCCGCGTGCGGTGGAAAGCCCCAATCAAAGGCCCAGTGTGGGTTACCCAGCAGCCGGGTCGTACAACCAGCGTTCAACCTACGTAGCCCGGCCGACGCCGACGCCCCACTATTCGCCTCCGCCTCATTACTCGGCTCCTCCGCCTTCGCATGCGGCGCCTTCCGGGGCTCACCGGTGAGTTCCCTCAGAGGCTAAAGCCCCCCGGCGACTAGGCTGGCGCGACTAAACACGATGTGGAGCCAAGCCGTTGTTGGGCAGGTCCGGGGTTTAGAGGCTGCGGAAAAACCCTTCTGGGCTGAACTGACGAGGGCTCAGCCCCTGAGGTATTGCTTTCCTGTTCGGTGCGGACTTTTTCCGCAGCCTGTTTAGCCGTGCCATACCTAGCCGCAGCGTGGGAGGGCTTTAGCCCCTGAGGTGTTACTTTCCTGTCCGGTGCAGCGTTTTCGAAGGGTACGGCCTTCAGGCCGTACGTAAATGCTTTGCAATGAATCCGGCTTTAGCCGCTGAGGGGACTCATTTCATCCCCCTCCCAGCTTTTTCCGCAGCCTGTTTAGTCCGGACCTACCCAGATGCGACCTGGCCCATGCTGAGGGCGCGAAAGAGACACGCCATCGCCTCCAGCGACACCGCCTCGGCACGCACCTGTGCATCCACGGCACACCGTTTGAAAGCCCCGTCGACGACGGCGGGGCTGTATCCCGCGGCGCGCAGATTGTTGGCCAGTGTCTTGCGTTTCAGGGCGAAAACTTGACGCAGAAAGCGCAGGAAGCCTGTCGGTTCCACTCCCAACTCATCGAATCGAGCGCGCATTGTGAGGCGAAAGACCGCGGAGTAGACCTCCGGCGGCGGAGCGAACGCCTCCGGCGGCAGGGTGAAGAGGTTTTCCACCGTGGCGTACATCTGCGTGGTGGCTGATAACAATCCGTATGCGCTCGAGCCCGGAGGCGCCACGATGCGCTCTGCGACCTCTCGCTGGGCCATGAGCACGGCGCGCTCGATCACCGCACTATGCGCGAAGAGATGCGTCAGTATGGGGGACGAGATGTAGTACGGCAGGTTGCCTATGACCTGCAGTTGAACCCCGCGTTGGGCAGCCAACCCGGTCAGGTCAAGGGTCAGAATGTCCCGGCAGAGGATTTCGATGGAGCTTCCGGCGAAGGTGTGCTGCAGCGACGCCGCCAGCGCAGGATCGAGTTCGACTGCGATGAGCTGCTTGGCGCGAGGTGCGAGCAGGCTGGTAAGAACCCCCGTACCTGGGCCAATTTCCAGCACCGTGGCCTGACTTAAATCGCCCAAAGCATCTACGATCGCGCGTGGTGCACTCGGGCTGACGAGAAAATTCTGGCCCAACTTCGGCTTATGGCGCGATGAGCCTTGCTTACGATCGGACATGGCGCGCTCGCCCCAGATTGCTGGCTCCGCCTCTCATAGGTAGACTACGCATTTGCGACGATTCCTTCTCTGCATCATACGGAAGCGGATCCGCGTCAAAAAAAAGAAGGGGTGTAGGCGATGCATATCGTTTTTGCCGCGTCGGAGTGTGTTCCTTATGTCAAGACGGGCGGAGTTGCAGAAGTAGTTGGCGCGCTGCCCAAGGAACTGGTTCGGCAAGGCCATCAGGTCACGGTCTACATTCCTCTCTACCGGCAAGTGCAAAAGCATCTGAAGGATCGCCGGATCGCCATTCGCAGTCTCACCATTCCTTTTTCGTACTACAACCGCTTTGTGACGGTCGTCAATGGAGGCACTCCCGACGGAGTGCAGATTTATTTCATCGATTGCCCTGAACTCTTCGATCGGGAATTTCTCTATGAGACGGCCTCCGGCGATTATGCCGACAACGCGGAGCGATTTGGGCTGTTTTGCCGTGCGGTGCTCGACAGCACCAAGATACTGGGTGTGCCGGATGCTTTTCACATCCACGGATGGCCGGCCGGGGTCCTCGCGATCCTGCTGCGGACGGTCTACTACTTTGATCCGGTGCTTAAGAATGTTGCCTGCCTGCTGACCATCCACAACTCAGATCGCCAGGGGTGGTTTCCCCGGGACACGGTGGAAAAGTTGCTGCTGCCCTGGGATGTGTACACGGTTGAGCGCGCGGAATTTTACGGCACCTTCGATTTTCTCAAGGGTGGGATTGTCTATTCCGATGCGATCAACACGGTGAGCCGCAAGTACGCTGAAGAGATCCAGACGCCGGAGTATGGCAACGGACTGGAAGGCGTCTTGCGCGCCCGGGCGCAGGATCTGCATGGCATTCTGAACGGTGTCGACTACCAAGTTTGGAACCCGGCAACCGACAGCAAGATCGCAGCCCACTACACCCCGGAACGGCTGGAAGGAAAGGTGGCCTGCCGTAAGGACATGCTGCATGCCTTCGGTGTTTCCAACCTGCCTGACGAGACGCCGGTGGTAGGCATGGTTTCACGCCTGGCGACGCAGAAGGGCTTTGATCTGCTGGCGCAGGCATTCGACCAGTTGCTGCAGGAGAACATGTTTCTAGTGATCCTGGGCACCGGTGAACCTTATTACGAGAACCTGCTGCGTGGCTGGCAGGAACGGTATGCTCATAAGGTCGCCGTCGCAATTACCTATGATGAAACTCTGGCTCATAAGGTGGAGGCCGGGTCGGACATCATTCTGATGCCATCGCGTTCTGAGCCTTGTGGACTCAACCAGATCTATGGCATGAAGTACGGCACGGTCCCGGTGGTGCGCGCCACCGGCGGCCTCGATGACACGGTGCAGGAGTGGTCGGCGGAAGCGGAGACGGGAACGGGCTTTCGCTTTAACGACTACCGGCCGGAGGAGTTGATGCAAGCGCTGCGCCATGCCTTCGCGTCGTTCGCCGATAAGAAGCAGTGGATTAAGCTGATGCGCAACGGCATGGCGCGCGACTATTCCTGGACCAAGCCGGCCAAAGAATACATTCAGCTTTACGAGGAGATTGTGCGCAGAAGGTCTTAGCCAGCCGAATGACCACGGATCTTGGGTGCCCCATATCTCGCTCGTTTTTCGCGAGATGTGGGATACCACGAACCTGAAATTTTGGTTGCCAATCGAGCGTAAGAGTTGCCTGTGGCATCCCATATCTCGCGAAAAACGAGCGAGATATGGGGCACCCAAGATCCGTGGGTTAGGACGGAGATTTAGCGCGGAAGTAGAGGTAGACCGGTAAGCCGGCGAGGATGATGAGCGTTCCCACCAGGGAGCCGCGCACGTTGCTGGCGAAGGAGTAGTAGAGCAATACGGCGGCCGCCAGGATGAAGAGCGCAGGCAGCACCGGATATCCCCAGCTCCGGAATGGCCGCTCGGCCGCGGGGATGCGGCGCCGGTAAACAAAGATGGTCGTAGCTGTCAGCAGATAAAAGAGCCACTCGGCGAAGATCGCAAGCTCAAAGAGTTGCTGAAAGCGTCCCACCAGCAACAGCAGCAGTGTGCTCAAGAGCCCCTGCGCCACAAGCGCGGTGGAAGGGCTTTGAAAGCGGGGATGAATGTGAGCCATGCGGGCAGGGAAGAGCCGGTCCCGCGCTGCGGCAAAGGGCACGCGGGCGCCAGACATCGTGGTTCCGTTGAGGCCGACGAGGATGCTCAGCGCCATGGCAACCGAAACCAGGGATGCGCCCCAATGCCCCGAAACCACCGACATAGCGAGGACCGCCGGGCGCGAGGAATCCGCGATCCGGGCCGCGGGCAGGATGTACTGAGTGGCCGCGTTGGTAGCCATGTAGAGCACGCCCACCACGCCCACGCCGGCGATGAGCGCAATGGGCAGGCTGCGCTCCGGGCGCTTCACTTCGCCCGCCACCATGGTGAGATCATTCCAGCCGTCGTAAGCCCATAGCGACGCGATGAGCGCGACCATGAACCCTGCCAATCCGCCTTGAGCGCCGGGAAAGCCGGTGCGGAAATTGGCCACGCCACCACGCGGGCTCGCGAAGCAGAAGCCGGTGATGACGAGAATCAGAACCACCTTGAGCCAGGTGAAAAAGAGCTGGAAGTCACCCGCCTTCTTGATACCCAGGTAGTTGAGTCCGGTGATTAGCCAGGCGGCGCCGATGGCGAAGATCTGCGACCAGGTGATCAAAACAGGAGTCCGCAGCACGACTCCATCAAGCCATGCGAAGGCGGGAAAGACGCCCATAACGCGGGCCAGGCCGGTGGTGATGCTGGCGATGGAGGCCGGTTTGGCCACCGCAAACCACGTCCACATGTAAAGAAACGCGGGCAGGTCGCCGTAGGCGTTGCGCAGGAAGACATACTCCCCGCCGGCGTGCGGCATCATGGCGCCAAGCTCCGCGTAGGTCATGGCGCCAAACAGCGTGAGCACCCCACCGACGATCCAGGCCAGATACACCATGCTGCTGGAGCCGACGGCCCGCATCATTTCCTGGGGGACAAGGAAGATGCCACTGCCAATGATGGTGCCAACCACAATCGCGGTCGCATGCCAGACGCCGAGCACGCGCGGAAGGTCCGGTGCCGAGGACGTTACGCCGCGCTCCGCTGGGGGCGAAATATTCATGGGTGGTAGGCGAGTCTAGCATTTTCACTTCTGGTGTTTACAGCGCAACGGCTTCCAGACGTGGCTTTTCCTCAAGAAAAGCCGCACCTCGCGGAACCTCCCAGTGAAGCGTAGAAGTGAAAATGCTCTAGCATCTTCACTTCTGGTGTTTACACAGCAACGGCTTCCGATGCGGCTTTTCCTCCCGGGCAAGATTAGAAGCTGTGCTTACACGGCTTGCCCGGGCGGAGACGCGACCGTATCCGCAGGATGGAAGTACTCATGGATAGCCGCGGCCAAATGGGGCGCTACGACGGAGGCAAGCGCCTGCAGGGTCGCTTCCCGTATGCCGCGCACGCTGCCGAAGTGCGCGACCAGCCGATTGCGTGTCTGCGGGCCGACGCCGGGAATGGACAGCAGCTCAGACTCGCGATCCCTGATCTCTCGCCGCTTGCGGTGGTAGGTAACCGCAAAGCGGTGCGACTCATCGCGAATTTTCTGTACCAGGTGCAACACCGGCGATCGCCGGTCCAGGACGATGGGTTCATCCTCCTGCCCGTAGAGGTAGATAATCTCCTCTCGTTTGGCAATCGAGGCCAGCGGCTGGGTGGTGATGCCGAGCAGTTCCAGAGCCTCGGCCGCGGCATGCAACTGGCCCAGTCCTCCGTCGATGAGGATTAGGCTGGGCATGGCTAGCTGTTCCTCCTGCACCCGGCGATAGCGCCGGCCGACTACTTCGCGCATGGACGCGAAATCATCCACACCCTCGACGGTCTTGATCTGATACTTGCGGTAATCGGATTTCTTCATGTCGCCGTCCTCCCAAACAACCATGGAGGCGACTGTCTCCGCGCCCTGGATGTGGGAGATGTCGAAGCACTCAATGCGCCGGGGTAGCTCTGGCAGGGTCAACAGATCCTGCAGCGATTCCTCGATCACTTTGCGCGTGGGCTGCAAGACACGGAAGCGCTGGTCAAAACTTTGCTTGGCATTTTGCCCCGCGAGGTCGACCAGAGAACGCTTCTCCCCGCGGCGGGGCACGGACAGCTCAACCTTGTGCTGGGCGCGCTCACTGAGCAGCGCCGCCAGCGATTCGCGGTCGGCAAAATCGACCGGGATGTAGACCGTCCGGGGCACATACTGCTGGTCGATGTAGAGCTGCTTGAGCAGTGCCGAGAAGAAGAAGGGAGCGTCAAAATCGGCTCCGTACGATTGAGCCTCCGGCGCAGGAGCATCCGTTTCTGCCTCAGACGAAACATGCTCGGAGGCGTTCAGTTCGGGCGGGTACTCGGGCAGCTCTTCCCAAAAGAATTCGCGGCGATCCACGATCTTGCCGCCGCGCATATGAAAGAGGTTGACGGCCAGCATGCCGTTCTCGTGGTGATAGCCGTACACGTCTGCATCGTCACCGTCCGCCGTGGCCATGCGCTGTCTTTCCTGCACCTGGCTCATGGTGATCAGCAGATCGCGGTACCTGGCGGCGAGCTCGAAGAGCTGCGAGGCTGCTGCTGCCTCCATGCGCTCTTCGAGCGAGCGGCTTAATTCTGTTTGCCGCCCTTCCAGGAACATCTGCGCGTCGCGCACTGCTTGCCGGTAGTCCTCGGGCGTGGTGAGGTTCTCGACGCAAGGTCCCAGGCAGCGCTTGATGTAGTACTGCAGGCAGGGCCGGGGATGGTAGCGTGAAAGATCCACCTTGCAACTGGGCAGGAGAAAGCTGCGGTGGATCAGGTCGACCACCCGGTGGGCCAGATTGCCGGGGAAAAAGGGTCCGTAGTACGCGCTACCGTCTTTGCGCAGCCGGCGGGTCACAAAAACCTTGGGGTACCGGTCGGCCAAGGTTAGCTTGACGTATGGGTAGGTCTTGTCATCGCGTAGCAGGATGTTGAAGCGCGGCTTGCGCTGCTTGATGAGGTTGTTTTCAAGCGCCAGCGCCTCATGTTCGTTTTCCACCAGGATGTAATCGATGTCCACGGCCTCGCGCATGAGCGAGCCTGTCTTCGCGTTGGCTTGGGCCGCTCCGAGCAGGTACGAACGTACCCGGGAACGAAGGTTCTTCGCTTTGCCGACATAGATCACGTCGCCCTGCGCATTGCGGTATAAATACACGCCCGGCCGAGTAGGCAGGGTGCGTATCTTTTCGTGCAGATCCATGGAATGTCCCTAACTAAAGTTTAGACGCTAGGCACTTCAGGCGGCAGTTTGCGCAATGAGCAGGTAAAACTTTCCTTCTTTGCTCGATTAATGGAGCACCAAGGTTTACACTTTTACCTGCAAGTGATTGCAGCGAAACTAGTAAGGCGAAACCGGATTTTTGGCAATGATCGTGCTAGTAAGATCTGGATGGGCGAAGTACGGGAGCAGAACCTTTTATGATCCGAATCGATAAGACGTCGCAACAAGCAGCTATCCTGTTGGGAGCCACGTTACTGTTTGTCACCGCCGGCTGCTCCAGCAAGAACTACGTCCGCTCGCAAACCACGCCGTTGGTGCAGAAGACCAACGAGCTCGACGACGCCACAGCAGCCAACAACCGCGCGATCCAGAGCACCAATGACCGTGCTCAGGCGGGCATCCAACAAGCGCAGGCGTCGGCCAATACCGCCACGCAAAACGCAACGGCCGCAACCGCCGCTGCTACCCAGGCGCAAGGCAGCGCGCAGGAGGCGGTCAATCGTGCCGACTCGCTGGCCAGCGTAGTAGCCAACCTCGACAATTACAAGCAGATCGGCGATGTCTCCGTGACCTTTGGGTTCGACAAGAGCGAGCTGACCAAAGCGGACAAGGCGCAGTTGGATGGCCTTGGGACCCAGCTCACCACGGCCAAAGCTTACATCCTGGAAGTTACCGGGGGAACGGACTCGGTAGGCAGTGCGGACTACAACTACCAGTTGAGCCAGCGCCGGGCCGAAGCAGTGGTGCAGTATGTTGCCTCCAAGTTCAATGTACCGCCGCACAAGTTTTACCTGATCGGCATCGGCAAGGATGTGGAAGTAGCGACCAACAAGACAGCCGCTGGACGGGCGCAGAATCGGCGAGTGGAAGTGCAGATTCTATCCAACATGGCGCAGACGAACTCCGCCGCTGTCTCACAAGTTCGGTAGCTGTAGGCGTCTAGACCAGAAAAGGGCTGAACCCGTCCCCTTCAACCCAATTGAAGGGGACGGGTCTCAGCCCTTTCGTCGTTTAGAGGTAGTCCCGAAGGGACGGCTGAGACTCAATCTCGTCTAAGTTGGCTTTTTTCGACTCTGTCCATCACCTTCACTCATGCCAAGGTGGGCCACCGCCCTAAAATTTGTCATCCCGACCGGAGCGACCTGTCCCGGCGTGCCGTGGAAGCGTAGTGGAGGGACCTGCGGTATCCCTTCCCTCAAACAACTCCCGCAACTCTTTCAACCACTATCCAACCACTATCCTCTCCCGCAATGTCACAGACTCCGAAGAGATGGTTGGAAGTCAGACCAACCAAATTGGCTTTTCGATCGGCTGATTTGGACACCACTCGCTGAAAACAAATCAGGTATCAGGATGTACCGCGATCAGTCCCGAAGGGACGGCTGAGAGTAGCCCAGGACGGACCCGGATTTCCTGTGCAGGTTGGTGGAACCAAGGAGCCTCGTGCGGCTTTCCGTGAAGAAAGCCGCATACGCAGACCTGTCCAGAGCAGCGTGCAGGAAATCCGGGGTCAGTCCTGGGTACCCATCCCCACTGTGACCAAGTCCCGCAGGGGCGACTGAGAATGTCCCAGGAAGTAATCCCGGGTTGCAATGCGCATCCCACCCAGGACGTTGTCCTGGGATATTCTCAGCCGTCCCTACGGGACTGGTCCGTGATGCCAAAACCTACCCAGGACTGGCGTCCTGGGCTACTTTCAGTCGTCCCTGCGGGACTTCCAATTCGTTGGCCGTAGACGTCTTCTGGTAGGGCGTAGAGTCGACGCGGATTGGCTACATGGCCAAATGCTTTACATGTTCCGCGCGCACATCGGCAGCGCTGAATAGCCGATAGAACGGCGCTCCTTGCGCCGCGGATTCGACCGCCGGCCGCCCCTTGGCTTCTTCCCGCTCCACCAGGCATACGACCCCGATCACCCGCATCCCGGCCTCGCGCGCTGCCTCAATCGCCGTGATAGTGGAAGCGCCGGTGGTGCACACGTCATCGACAACAATCACCGGCGCGTCCTGCTGTTGAAAGCCTTCGATACGGCGCCCGGTGCCGTGCGTCTTTTCCGCCTTCCGCACCAGAAAACCATCCAGCACCGGCGAGCCGGGAGCCTCCAGGGCATGCCAGGCGCTCGCCGCCGCTACATTGCAGACAATGGGGTCAGCGCCGAGGGTGAGACCACCCACCGCGCGCGCCCGCAACTCGTGTTGGCGAATGAGGTCGAGCACCGCCAAGCCGGTAAGGCGCCCACCTTCACCCGTGAGGGTGGTGGTGCGGCAATCGATGTAGTAATCGCTGGTGGCTCCGGAAGAGAGTTTGAACTCTCCCAGGCGGAAAGAGATGCGGGCCAGCATCTTGAGCAGCGCGTCACGATGGGCAAGAGTCATTAGCTGATTTTATCCAGGTGGCGAAAGCCGCCGGTGCCGAAAAACAGGATGGTAAAGATGGTGCCGTTATAGGTGGCGTGGATGAAAGTGCTGGCGGCGAGGGAATGGGTCCAGAGCCGGACCCCGCAGAGCACCAGGCTGACGCCGAAGAGCACCGCCAACGGCGCCCAGGCGTGGGCTAGTTGATCGGCATGCACCAGGGCGAAGGCGATGCTGGTGACGGTGCAGGAAACCACCAAAGCCGCGAAGCTCCAGCGGGGATCGTATTGCGCTCCCCGGCTAGAGGCAACGAGATTTCCTTCTGACATGGGTCGAAGGCCGCGCAACCAGTCCCAGGCGGAGGCCAAGGAGGGCAGCAGGAAGCCGCGAAAAGCAAGCTCTTCACAAACCGGGGCCAGCAAGGTGCCAAACAGGGCCACCATCCAAACGTCGGCAGGCGTTCGGAAGAAGTCGTCGATAGGGAGCGTCTTGGGAATAGGCAGGAAATTCGACAGGAACTGCACCGCAAGGCTCAAAACAACTCCGCCCGCCAGCAAGGGAATCCAGCGGCGGCGCACAACGGAAAAGTTCCAGTGCAAAGCTTGCGGGAACGGTTCCTGCCACATGTAAGTGAAAATGGCCCAAAGAATAGCCCCGGCGATAAGGTAGCCGGCGGCCATGCTGGGAATCAGCAAACGCGGCTCGCGCAGCAGCTGCTCCGGCGTCTCCGGTCCCATGAGATGCAGGCCCATGACCAGGGCGAAGGCGGAAACACTGGTGAGCAGGAGCACGATGATGGCCACCAGGAAGAAGAGAACGGTGTGACCGAGGTTAGGGATTCGGCGTGGACGTGCGTGAGGCTCGATATTTAGCGCAGGGTCGGGCGCAGAAGAAGCCGGCGGCTCCGGCGGCGGGTCGCCGGGGACGTAGGATGAGGACAAAATCTCCGGATCAGTCGACATGGCTCAGGGCGGGTTTCCTGCTGCGGACAGAGCTCTTTGCCCGGCCTGCACCTTTGCGCGGAGCGTGAATGTGGTTGCCGTTGGCTTCCGGGGAGAGCGCCACGACGGGTTTCAGCTCAGCCACTGGAAAATAACGACGGAGGAATTCCCCGGTATGCGAGCCGAGTGCAGCAGCTATCTCCGTAGGAGTGCCCTTGGCCACCAGGCGGCCGCCGTCCTCTCCTCCCTCCGGGCCCAGGTCGAGGATCCAGTCCGCGCTGCGGATCACATCCAGGTTGTGTTCGATGATGATCACCGTGTTGCCCAGGTCGGTCAGGCGGTGCAGCACTTCCAGCAGCCTGCGCACGTCGTCGAAGTGCAAACCGGTGGTGGGTTCATCGAGCAGGTAGAGGGTCTTGCCGGTTTGCCGCTTGGAGAGTTCCCGGGCCAGCTTCATGCGCTGGGCCTCGCCTCCGGAAAGCGTGGTCGCGGCCTGGCCCAGATGGATGTAGCCCAGTCCCACGTCCACCAGGGTTTCCAGCTTCTGCCGCACGAGAGGGATGTCAACCAGCACTGGGAGCGCGTCCTCGATGGCGAGCTCGAGCAGGTCAGCGATGGAGTAGCCATTGAACTTGACCGCCAGGGTTTCCTGATTGTAACGGCGGCCGTTGCATACCTCGCACAGCACGTAGACATCGGGCAGGAAGTTCATCTCGATGCGGCGCTGTCCTTCGCCCTGGCAGGCCTCGCAGCGGCCGCCGGAGACGTTGAACGAAAAGCGGCCCGGCTTGTAGCCGCGCTCCCGCGACTCCGGCAGCCGGGCGAAAAGGTCGCGGATGGCAGTAAAGACTCCGGTGTAGGTAGCTGGATTGGAGCGCGGCGTCCGGCCGATGGGGGATTGGTCGATACGCACCGCTTTATCGATATTCTTAAAGCCCTGGATGCTCTTGTATGGCTCTGGTGTTTCGCGCGAGCCGTAGAGCTCCTGAGCCAGGGCACGATAGAGGGTGTCGTTCACCAAAGTGCTCTTGCCTGAGCCTGAGACGCCGGTTACCACCGTCATTACGTTCAGCGGAAAGCTCGCGGTCAGGTTCTTAAGATTGTGGCCGGTGGCGCCGTCGACGGTGATCCAGTTGCCTTTCAGCGGGCGCGGCGCGTCTCGGCTGATGGTCTGCAGTTCGCCGGAGAGATAGCGGCCGGTCAGGGAAATGTCAGTTTCCATGATCTGCTGCGGGGTCCCGGCAGCGACGACATGGCCTCCAAGTTTGCCCGCGCCGGGGCCCAGGTCGACGACGTAATCGGCATGGCGAATGGTGTCTTCATCGTGCTCCACCACCAACACAGTATTACCGAGGTCACGCAGCGACTTGAGGGCTTCAATGAGCCTTTGATTGTCGCGCTGGTGCAGGCCGATGGAAGGCTCATCCAGCACGTAGAGCACTCCGCGCAGACGAGAACCGATCTGCGTGGCCAGGCGAATGCGCTGGCCTTCGCCACCGGAAAGGCTGGCCGCATTGCGACCCAGCGAGAGGTAGCTCAGGCCGACAGAGTTGAGAAACTCCAGCCGCTCCACCACTTCGCGACGAAGCCGCTCGGCAATCAAAGCCTCGCGGCGAGTAAATTCGAAGCCGCGGGCCGCCTCCAGGGCTCTGCGCAGGGGCAGCGCCGTGAAATCGGCAATGGACAAAGAGCCCACCTTGACGGCCAGCGATTCAGGCCGCAAACGCTTGCCCTGACAGACGGGGCAGATGGTTGCCGACATGTAGTTCAGCAGCCAATCGCGATAGCTTTCTGATTTGGACTCGTCAAGCGAGTCGCGCAAATAGGCGAGGATGCCGTGGAAGCCGGTGCGCGGCGCCTCGTCACGTCCCGGGCCGTGGAGGAGCAGCTTCTGGTGCCGCTCACTCAGCTCCTCGAAAGGCTTGCTCAGATCGATCTTGTAGCGTTGCGCAGCCAACTGCAGCAGGCGGTTGAGATACTGCGACCCGCCGCCCGGGCCGAGCGCGCCATCGGTCAGCGGCTTTGACCAATCGGTAATCACTTTAGCCGCGTCGAAGTCATAGATGCTGCCTAATCCATGGCACTCGGCGCATGCGCCGTAAGTGCTATTGAACGAAAAGCTACGAGGCTCCAACTTAGGGATGTCGAGTCCGCAGTCTGGGCACGCCATGGAAGAGGAATAAAGCTGCTCCTCTTCACCGGCAACTGCAGTAAGAACCAGGCCATTGGCCAACTGCAGAGCTTTGGCGACGGAGGTTTCCAGGCGCTTTTCAACGCCCGGTTTCAGGACGACGCGATCGATGACGGCTTCAATGGTGTGTTTCTTGTTACGTTCGAGACGTATGGAGTCGGCTAGATCGCGCATCTCACCATCGATGCGAGCACGAAAGCCTTGCTGATCCAGTTCGTCGAGCAGGTCTTTGAACTCGCCTTTTCGGCCGCGCACGATCGGCGCATAGATGATGACGCGTTCTCCGGGAGCGAGCGAAAGAATACGCTCCACGATTTGTTCAGCGGACTGGCGGGAAATCGGTTTGCCGCACTTGGGGCAGTGAGGCACTCCGATCGATGCGTAGAGCAGCCGCAGGTAGTCGTAGATTTCGGTAATGGTGCCGACAGTGGATCGGGGGCTTCGGCTGGTGGTTTTCTGTTCGATGGAGATGGCCGGGCTGAGACCTTCGATGGAATCGACATCAGGGCGCTCAATCTGGTCAAGAAACTGGCGAGCGTAGGCGGAGAGAGTTTCCACGTAGCGACGCTGGCCCTCGGCGTAAATGGTGTCGAAGGCCAACGAAGACTTGCCTGATCCCGAGAGGCCGGTGACCACGGTAAGCGTATTTCGGGGAATTTGGATGTTGATGTCGCGCAGATTATGCTGACGCGCTCCGCGCACGGTGATATGAGTAATGGACATGAGGCTCAGCTAGAACTTTAGAAGCAAAGTGCAGCAACGATGGATATGGGCCACGGGCAAGGAATACGCAAGGCGCATGGCACGAGTAACTGCTACATGTATCTTATTCGGCAATAGAAACGAGGGTCAACGTAAGGCTGCTGGTCTGTGACAATGACACACTGATGATACGAGCGAATACACGCTTGTCGATGACGGAAGTGCGCACACGACGCACGAATGGGTGAGCAAAAACTCTGGTGTAAAGGGCCATTATGGGAATCGATGTAAGTATGCTGATGGTGTTTTGTGCGGCGATCGCCGCTCTCGCGCTTGGTGTCATGCTGGGCTACATGTGCTGCAAAACCTTGTTCGACGTCTTGCGTTTCACCGCCCGGTTGTCGCCGGCGAATGGCGCCAAGGCCGAGGCCCGCGTGGTTGCCCAGGTTTGAAGTGGAATCCGCGGTCATGCGGAGGTCTCGCTTCTGTCGCTTACGCTTAGATTGATCGAAACGTGCAAGGCCAAACTCATTGGCCCTCATCCTCAGATTTTCTCCCCCTTTTTTCTGGCTTATTGAGAGCTCCGGCCGTTTAGGCGAGAGCCAGCTCATTTGCGCATGAACATTGCAGTGATCCTCTACTGCGGCGCTTGCTGCTGTGGATCTTGCTGTGTAGTCACCTGTTGCTGCTGGGCCGAGCGCATGCGCTGCAACTGCTCGAACAATTGTTGTGGAGTCTTTACCCCCGGTGTGGGGGGCGGCGTTGTTCCCAATGGCGGAGGCTCTGGCGGCGGTGGCGGCACCTCTGCGGGTTCCGGTTCATTGTTCGCCTCATCCGTATTCGCCTGAGGAGGTGACGGCAGAGCCGCTCCGCCATGCGTAGTAGGGGTGAGGATGAGTTGTCGCGGAGCGCCGTTGCTCAGGTCTCCCAACAGAACCACGTTGTATGCAGTTCCGTTGAGCAGGTCGGCCAGCACATCGCGCGGAGCTCCCGGGCCGAAGCTGCCAAAGACCCGCTCGTCTCCGCTGAGTCCTTCGATCTGCATCCCACTCTTGCCGGCCACCTGGTGCAGAATGGCGCTCAGGCTGGAATTATCGGCGCGAATCGATAGAGTGTCGCCGGAGAAGACAATCTGGGCTTCGGCCGCCGGCTGCTGCAGCATAGAGGGTGCAACCTGGGGCACGGGGGCAGGGGATTGCGGCTGCTGCGCCACAGCTGGCTGGGCCGGTGCGCCAGATTGCGGCTGCTGTGCCGGGGCCGGTTGGGCCGGTGTTTGCGCAGCGGGATTCGGCTGGCCTGGGCCGCCGCGCAGGCGAGCAGGAACGTTTTGTGCGCAAAGCTGGGATGCCGCCAGGACGAGGACCGAGACCATGAGTGTCAATCCGCCGCTCGTGACCATGCGAGCAAACTGCCGATTCAAGCACGCCATGCCCATACCTCTTGAATTACCCGCGAACTTCAGCCCGCCGGGATGAAACGCCATCCGCTGCGAAGATTGGAGCTGCTGTGTACTAGACTAGCAGTGGTTGCACCGGAGAGCGAGCCGCGTTACTGGCGTCTTCGGCTTCCTGGTGCTTCGATCAAATGGTCTAACCTGTATGTCTCTGCTAGCCCGCTCGCGCCCTCGCTTTGCACTCGTGATCTCTCTTTTTACACTGTTGGCGCCCGGCCGGATCTTTGCTGTGTCGTGCACCACCCAGGCGCAGATGGCCGAGGCCGACCGCGGTACCCTGGTGAAGGTCGCGACCACCCTCGCGTCCGCAGTCCAGGGCGGAAACGTGGCCGCGGTGCAGGCGCTGACCATTCCCAAGGTCAAAGCACAATTTGATTCCATCGCAAGCACCATAGAGCAGACAGCTCCGCTGCTGGCCGGCGCCACTGTCACAATAGACGCACTGTACGGCCTGGACGCTTCCGATTTGAAGTCGTCGGGCGAGGACACACAGTTTTTCTGCGGTATCCCCGGTTCTCCGCTGCATGTGGACTTCACCATACCGCAGCTTCCCCAGGGTCGATATGCACTGGCTCTGGTGCACGCAACGGGGGTGCGTCAGCCCCAGCAGATGGCCTTCCTGTTGCAGAAAAACGGAGACTGGCAGATGGCCGGCTTCTTTGTGAAGCCGCTCCTGGTGGCGGGGCACGACAGCCTATGGTACTGGACCCGGGCGCGAGCCTTAGACCAGAAAAACCAGAAATGGAACGCCTATTTCTATTACACGACCGCAGCCTACCTGGCGAGTCCGGCCGATTTCCTGACCAGCACCAACCTCGAAAAATTGAATCAGGAGACGGCCAATTCCAGGCCCGACGGCCTGCCCGGCGTCCAGCCCATGGTGGTTACCGCGGGTGGTAAAACCTACTCCGTCAACGACCTGCATACGGATGGCTCTTTGGGCGGCCTGGACCTGGTGATCCGCTACGCGGCTACCGATGTGGGCGATCCGGTGGCCACCCGAGCCCAGAACCTGGAGGTCATGAAGGCGATGCTTGCAGCGCATCCGGAGCTGCGGGAGGGATTCCACGGGTTGTGGGTCTTCGCCGAGGCCCCGCCGGGACGGCCTTTTGGTAATGAGTTAGCGATGAGCGACATTCATTAGAACGGGTTTGCATCCTAGCCAAGAACCACGTGAAGATGGGCTACCCGCATATCTGCTGCACTTTCCGAGAAGAACATCTCAAATGCAGGCTTGACGAGGATACGTTGCTGTATGGAATACGAGAGAGAAAAGACGTTGTCGAGGGCGATTGCCGAGAGAAGGGCATCGCCCAGTTTTGATGGGAGCCCAATCCCGGACTCGGACCTGAACGGGATTTTGCAGGCCGGGTTGCAGGCGCCCAGCGGATACAACCTGCAACCGTGGCGCTTCATCGTGGTGCGCAGTCCGGACCAAAAGAGGAAGCTGCGCGCGGCCTGCTACAACCAGGCCAAGGTGGAGGAGGCCTCGGTCATGATTGTGGCTTGCGGCGATGCCGACGGTTGGCGCAGCGGAGATTTGGACGAAATGCTGCGCATGGGCCGCCTGCACGGCATGCCGGAAAACTACGCCGAGCAGGCCAAGGTCACCATTCCCAACTACCTCTCCAACCACCCCAATATGCCCTTGTGGCTGAATCGCCAGGTGATGCTGGCCTTTACCCACATGTTGCTGATGGCAGAGGTGCTGGGCTACGACACCGCGCCCATGGAGGGGTTTGAGGAAGACAAGGTGCATGAGGTACTCAAGCTTCCCCTCAGCTACTCCGTGGTTGCGCTGCTGGGCATCGGGCACTTGAAGGGACCGGACAAATTTTACGGCGAACGCTTCAATATGGCGCGCACCGTTTTTGCCGAGGAATACGGTAAACCCATCCGGTTTTCAGAGTAGAATTAATCTCGCTGTAACAAATCTTTTTCTCCCCGGAAATTAAAGACGGGTTTTCCACGGCAATCGCCGTTTGCAGGAGCAGTTCCTTGCGTCGAGAGTACCCAGAGGCGCCGATCATAGGTGTGGGCGCTGTGGTGATCGACGGTGGAAGGGTGCTGCTGGTGCGTCGCGGCCAGGAGCCGCTCAAGGGGGAATGGTCACTCCCCGGGGGCGCCCTGGAGTTGGGGGAGACATTACAGCAGGGCTTGGTTCGAGAAGTGCTCGAGGAGACCGGCCTGACCGTGGTGCCTGACGGGATAGTCGAAGTCCTCGACCGGATTACACAAGACGACCTCTCGGGGCGGATTCGTTATCACTACGTGTTGGTCGACTTTCTATGCCACGTTGCCGGCGGCACGCTGCGCGGCGGCAGCGATGCGGAAGAGGCGCGCTGGGTGGGGCAAGAAGAATTGCATGAACAGGGTTGTTATCGGCTCGCGGCATTGACCGTGCAGGTCATTGAGAAGGCTATCAAGCTGAGCCTGGCGAGCGATCGATCCGATGATAAGGAAAATGAAGCATGAGTGTTGATCCGGAAACCACAGGGGCGGTGAATTCTACGCGGAAGCAGAGCCCCACGGCGAGGCGGGGCTGGCGCGGCTTGGTGCTTGTTCTGCTTCTGCTGACGTTAGCTTTTGGCATCCTGGCTTGGAGAAATCCGCTGTGGCTCGTGGACAAACAGGTCGACGCGAGGTTGCGGTTGCAGGGCGTGCATAGCGAGTTTGTGACCGTCAATGGTTACAAAATGCATTACCTGGTGGGTGGGTCGGGCCGGCCCCTGGTGCTGGTGCACGGGCTGGGTAGCCGGGGCCTGGACTGGGCCAACCTGATACCGCGGCTCATCGAGGGTGGCCACCGCGTATATGCCGTGGATTTGCTGGGATATGGACGCTCGGCCCGACCCAAGGATGCCGGTTACTCCATCTCGGACCAGGCAGTCATGGTCGAGGGGTTTCTGGATAGCCAGCACCTGCAGCAGGTGGACATGGCGGGTTGGTCCATGGGTGGATGGATCGCGATGCGGGTCGCGCTGCAGCATCCCGAGCGCATCCGCCGGTTGGTGCTGCTGGATAGCGCAGGCCTGCGCTTTAAGCTGGATTTTGATCCTGCCCTGTTTCAGCCGGAATCGCCAACGGATTTGGCGGCATTGGAAGAGTTGCTGGTCCCGCATCCGCGGCCGCTGCCTGGTTTCCTGGCCATGGCGATGCTGCGCCGGGGTGATGACATCGGGTGGGTGGTCCATCGTAGTGTGCAATCCATGATGACCGGAGAGGACCTGGTGGATGGAAAACTGGGAGCTTTGACCATGCCGGTGCTGATTGGCTGGGGCGAGGAAGACCGGTTGATCCCACTCTCGGTCGGCTATCGGCTCCACGCCGAGATACTCCAGTCGGAACTGGATGTTTATGGCGACTGCGGCCATCTGGCGCCCGGCCAGTGTGTCGGCCAGGTAGGCCCGAGTGTGGTGGATTTTCTGAATGCCCAGCCGGCGCGGATGGCGATGGTTCGGCACATCCCGGGTACGTCCACCAACGATAGCGTATTTCCTGGTCAGTGATCGCCCTTCCAGATATAAGCATTGGGTTGCGGCAATCCAATGTGCGCCAGCACCCGGCAGACGAATTGTTCTGCCATTTCGGTTGAGTCCATGGGCCGGTTGTAAAAAGCGGGGATGACGGGAAAGATCACCGCTCCCGCGTCCGCCGCCAGGTTCATGTTGCGCAGGTGGATCTTGTTAAACGGGGTCTCGCGGATGCAAAGGATAAGCGGGCGGCGCTCTTTCAGGCTTACGTCGGCCGCGCGTTCGATCAGGTTCGAGGCTAGTCCATTCGCAATTCCCGCCAGCGTCCCCATGCTGCAAGGCAGGATGATCATGCCATCCGAGGGATAACTGCCGCTGGCCGGCCCGGCGCCAATGTCGTTCTCCGCCAGTTGCTGCACCTTCCCGGAAGGCTTACCCAGGAGTTTCGCCACTAGTTCACTGCGGCCGCCAAGCTGCAGCTCCTCGGCCATTACCCGTAGCGAGTTCTCCGATGCAATGAAGTTGATGTGGGCGATACGCTCGTCGCGGTCCAATGCTCGCAGCAAATATTGACCAAAAATCGCCCCGCTGGCTCCGGTGAGGGCGACCGTCAGGTTCTTCACGCCAGAACCCGATCGAAGATCGCATCCACATTGGATAGCTGGCGCTGGAGATCAAAGGTCTGCTCCAGGTGGGGAAGCCGGCTGCTGATCGCGGGATCGCGTGCCGCCAGGTCGCGGAAGACCAGGTCTTCCTTCCACGCGTTCATCGCGTGCTTCTGCACCAGCCGGTATGCCTCTTCCCGCGACATACCGGCCTCGGTCAGATCGAGCAGAAGCTGGCCGGAGAAGATGAGTCCGCCCGTGCTCTCCAGATTCTTGAGCATGCGTCGCGGATAAACCAACAGCTTCTCGATCAGAGAAGTTGTCTTGGCCAACAGGTAGTCGGCCAGGATGGTCGAGTCGGGAAAGATGATGCGCTCGACGGATGAATGGGAGATGTCCCGCTCATGCCATAACGCCACATTTTCCAAAGCTGCCTGGGCATTGGAGCGCATCACGCGTGCCAGCCCGCTGATCTGCTCTGAGGTGATGGGATTCCGCTTGTGCGGCATGGCGGAGGAGCCCTTTTGCTTCTCAGAGAAGAACTCTTCCGCTTCGCGGACTTCGGTGCGTTGCAGATGGCGAATCTCGACCGCAATCTTATCCAGGGTGGAAGCCAGCACCGCCAGCGTGGCGATATAGGCGGCGTGGCGGTCACGCTGGATCACCTGGGTAGTTACCGGTGCGGCGCGCAGCCCGAGCTTGGCGCAGATGCTCTCTTCGTGTTCTGGCTTGAGATGCCCGAAGGTGCCGACGGCGCCGGAAAGCTTGCCTACCCGCATGTCCTCGGCGCTCGCGTCGAAGCGGACCAGGTCGCGCATGACCTCGGCATACCAGTTGAGCAGCTTAAGGCCGAAGGTCGTAGGCTCGGCATGGATGCCGTGGGTGCGCCCGATGGTGGGCGTGTGCTTGAACTCCAGGGCACGCAGCCGGAGCACGGCGGCGAGGGCCAGAATGTCCTGGCGAATGAGTCCTGAGGCGGCTTTGATCTGCAGCGCCTGGGCAGTGTCGACCACGTCGTTCGAAGTGAGCCCGTAGTGCAGCCAACGGGACTCCGGACCGATCTTTTCCGCCATGGCGGTGGTGAAGGCTATGACGTCGTGCTTCACCTCAGCCTCGATCTCCTGAATACGTTCGACGTCGACATCTCCGTAGGCGCGGATGGCGCGGGCGGCGGAGTGGGGCACGATGCCGGCCTCGGCCAGGGTCTCAGAGGCGGTGGCTTCGACTTCGAGCCACATACGGTACTTGTTTTCCTCACTCCAGATCCGGCCCATGGCCGGGCGGGTGTAACGAGTGATCAACCAAAGCCTCCATTAGCATTTTCACTTCTAGTGCTTATAGAGCGATTGCTCCCGGCGCGGGTTTTCCTCAAGAAAAGCCGCACATCGCTGAGCTCGCCTGCGCACCGTAGAAGTGGAAATGCTTAGCAACGTACTATTCTATCGTTGCTGCATCTCACCAGTAGGGAGAACCCGATTTATGGAAGAAGAACCAGAACTGATCACAATTGAAAGTTATCGCGATGCTTTGGAGGCGGACATGGCCAAGACTCGCCTGGATTCCGCAGGTATTACCTGCTTTCTCGTTGGAGAGAACACTGCCATGCTTTACGGAACCGGGCTAGGGCGGCCTGCAACTACAGGTGAGCCCTAGGGACGAAGAGGATGCACGCAGCATCCTGAATGATCCTGGACCCCCGGACAGCGAGGTTTCCTCGGTCTCGTAAGAGGAAACTAGCGGGGGTGCAGCGAAGTCTGTGGCCCCCCCACTCCGAATAGCTCACTCATCTCCTGGTGCAGGAAGCCTTGCCCGGGACGGTAGGGCTGAATCCATTTGCCGTCGATTACGAATTGCGGGATGGCTCGCTTGCCGACGTTTTCGATAAGCTCTTCTGCGGCCCCGGGGGTGGACTCGATATCGATCTCGCTATAGGAGATATGGTGTTTGTCGAGAAAGCGTTTGGCCTCGCGGCAGTCGCGGCACCATGTAGCGGAATAGACCAACACATGCATCCCCTAATCATACCTTGGACGGGGAAAGAAACCGCAGGTCCCTCCACTACGCTGCGCTCCGGTCGGGATGACAATTCTGTGGGGTTACGGAGAGTCGTAATCAACAAAAGAGTTGTCATCCCGACCGGAGCGCAGCGTAGTGGAGGGACCTGCGGTTTCTTTCACTTCAGTAACGTTACAACCGCCGTTGGCGGAAGAATTCGCGCAGCAGTTCTCCGCTTTCTTCCGCCAGTTCGCCGCTCGTTACCGGCATTTGATGGTTCAGCTTGGGGTGATTCAGGACCTCGAGCACCGAACCGGCCGCGCCAGCCTTAGGATCAGCCGCGGCATAGATGAGCCGGCTGAGCCTGGCGTGGATCATCGCTCCGGCACACATGGCGCAGGGTTCAAGCGTGACAAAAAGCTCGCAATTCCCCAGGCGATAGTTGCCCACAGCGCGTGCCGCTTCACGGAGGGCGACGATTTCTGCATGCGCGGTCGGATCCATATCGCGCAGAACCCGATTTTGTCCCCGGCCGACCACAATGCCGTTTTCGACCACAACCGCGCCCACTGGCACTTCGCCGGCCGCGCCCGCAGCACGCGCTTCGTCCAGGGCCAGCGTGAGTGCTTCCGCGTCTGTCATTACCCGGCTGGCTGCTGCTGAGTCATGCAGTGCAGCGTCCCCAGACCCCATACCAGATCGCCGCAGTGAATCCCCACCACTTGGCGGCCGGGAAAGAGATCAGCCAGCAGAGTAAGCGCCTTGCGGTCGTTGGCGTCGTTGAATGTGGGCACCAGCACCAGCCCGTTCGCTATATAGAAATTGGCATAGCTTGCGGGCAGCCGCTGGCCTTGAAAGACGACCGGCGAGGGCATGGGCAGCTCAACAATGGTGAATGGCCGGCCCTCCGGGTTGCGAGCCACGCGCAGGCGCTCCAGGTTCTCGGCCAGTGGCAGATGATTTTCGTCAGCCGGATTTGGCTCCGTGACGGTGACGATGGTAACGGGACTAACGAAACGAGTGATGTCGTCCACGTGGCCATGCGTATCATCCCCGGCGATGCCGCGATCCATCCACAGCACCTGGTCAATGCCGAGATAGTCGCGGAAGACGCGCTCCAGATCCTCGCGGGTAAGGCCAGGATTGCGCTGCTGCACTGGGCTCAACAGGCACTCCTCGGTGGTGATCAGGGTGCCACGCCCATTGACGTCAATACTTCCACCTTCCAGAACCACACGGTGATCGAGGCGGAAACACCGGAGTCCAACTGGGCAGCCGGAGCAGTTCGGCTGCCTTCGAAGGAAGCTGGTCGTCCAGCTGCCAGTCCGGGTACTTCGCCCAGGCGTTGAAGTGCCAGTTGGTGATACCAACCGGCGCTTCAGGCGTGGATTTGGCCACAAAAATCGGGCCGGAGTCGCGCATCCACACGCGGTTGGTGGGCCACTGGTGAAAGTGCACGCGATCAAGGTGTGCACCCACCCGGGCGAGCATGCCGCGCGCGCGCTGCTCGGCGGCAGCATCCTCCACCAGGAGGTGCACGTCCTCCACCCGGGAGAGATGGCGGATTATGTCGCAGTACACCCAAGGAATCGGGTGAAACCTGCCGGGCCAGTCATCCGCATTGTGAGGCCACGCCAGCCAGGTTGCGGCATGGGTCTCCCACTCCGCCGGCATGCGATAGCCCTGGGTGCGCGGGGTAGGAGATTCAGTGGCCATTGCCGAGCGTCTTCTTCCGCTCCTGGGTCGGCTCGTCGAGAAACCGAGCCGTGATCGGAGGATAGAAGTCGATGCGCCGGTCACGTAGGAAGGGCCAATTGCGCCGCGTATCCTCCAGGTGCTTGAGGTCGACTTCCTCAATCAGGATGGCTTCGCTGTCATGCGGCGCTTGGGCCAGCACGCGCCCGAAGGGATCGGCAATAAAGGATCCACCCCAGAATTCGAGCCCGACGCCAGGAGCGCGTTTGCCGCGGACGTCTCCCTGTTCGTGCCCGACGCGGTTGACCGCAGCGACGTAAACGCCGTTAGCGATGGCGTGGGCGCGCTGGATGGTCTGCCACGCCTCATACTGTGCCACGCCGAAGGCTTCCTTTTCCGCTGGATGCCAGCCGATGGCCGTGGGATAAAACAGCAGGTTGGCTCCGCGCAGGGCGGTGATGCGTGCCGCTTCCGGGTACCACTGGTCCCAACAGATGAGCGCACCTACCTGGCCGACAGAGGTATCGAAGGACTTGAAACCCAGGTCGCCGGGTGTGAAATAGAACTTCTCGTAGTACAGGGGGTCGTCGGGGATGTGCATCTTGCGATAGATCCCGCCCAGCGAACCATCACTCTCCAACATCGCCACCGTATTGTGATAAAGCCCGGCCGCCCGGCGCTCAAAGAGGGAAGCGACCACCACTACCTTTTCCTCTCGCGCGACAGCGGAAAGCCGCTCTGTGGAAGGGCCGGGAATGGGCTCCGCCAGATCGAAGAGCTCGACATCTTCGCGCTGGCAGAAATACTGAGCGCGGAAGAGCTCCGGGAGGCAGACGATATTTGCGCCGCCGCGCGCAGCTTCACGCACCCGGTCAGCGGCTTTGTCGAGATTGGCGTCAGGGTCGGGCGAACAGGACATCTGCACCGCGCCCACGCGGTATTTTGTTTTGCTGGCCATATTCACTTCTCTATTGGACTACTCGAAGATCAGGATTGCCGCGGCAATGACCGTCGTCCACAGGCCGCGCTTATCGCCGACGGCAGACTGAGTAATGTTTGCCGTGCGCACGATCTTATTGGAGATGCGGTACATCTCCTTTTTCTCGTCCCAGCTTTTGTCGGGATCGAAGTCCACGTCGAGCGTGGTGGCGAGCATCTCCGCCGCCAGCTCTTCGGCATACTCGCCGGCTTGTTCTTCCGCTTCGCCGAAGCTATGGTGCTCGCTCAGGTAACCGTAGGTGTTGCGATCTGTGGGAATCGCAACACCGATGCTGGAAACAACCAGTCGATGCGGCTCGCGCGTGGAATTCTCCGCCACCACGGCAAAGACGACCTCGCCGGGCGAGAGGTATTTCAGCCCTTCCTTGCGAGTAATGAGCTTGCACTGTGGCGGAAAGATCGAAGAGACCCGAACCAGGTTCTGCGCCGCGATGCCGGCGTCGCGCAGAGCCAATTCAAAAGAGGTTAACCGTTCTTTGTGCTTCCCGACGCCCTTGGTCAAAAACAGACGCTTCGGGACCATGCTTTTACCCAATGCTTGAATCCTCCAAAACGAACCTAACACAAACCTATGAATGGATGCGGCTAGGCCTGCCATTGATTGAAAAAGATGCGCGTTGAGGCACAATAGCAGAGAGATGGCTTACCCAATTAAGGTGGAATACGCGGAAAACCGCAATATGCGCCAGCGCAACACCACGCGCTATCGCGTTGCCCATTTGCCGATCTGGATCTGGGTATTTTTTCTTGCCCCCGGACCGCTCACCTTCGACCTGTTTGCCCACGGCGGCAGCCGAAGCAACTTGGCGTGGCTGTTGTTGGTGATCCTGGGAACCGCGGTTGCCGGCTACTTCGGCCAACTTCCAGGGGTGGAACCGCGGCCTTACATTCTTCGCTTTACCGAAGACAAGCCCAATCCTCTTTACCGCAAAGTTTGCTATACCTTCGCGTGGAACGCGGTCATCACCTTTACCCTGTTGAATCTGGCCGGGCTGGTAATCGCCGCCGCGACAGGGAAGTGGGTGATGAAGCAGCTTTACCTGGAGGCGTATTTCCCGCTCTGCGCAATCGTGCTGCTGCTGGGCCTATTCGGCCTGCTGCCAAGGGTGGGGCGTTCGACCAAGGGAGAGGGCATCGAGCGCCGGTATTTCTACGGAGCGGTCTGGGCCGCGGTGATTTCGCAGACCATTCTGCTGCTGCTATGGAAGACGTTACCCAGATCACCAGCCACGAACCAGATCAAGCTGGTGGCCTTTGTGCTGAGCTTGTGCGTTGTGGGCGCGGCAGCCGCGCTGGGAATGCTGCCCCGCACCCGGCCCATCGTTCCCGGTCAACTAATGGTGGCCGACTAGACTTTTCGGTCCAGGATCTCTCCCAGTAACGGGACCGATGGGTGCCCACATCTCGCGAAAAACGAGCGAGATATGGGGCACCCATCGGTCGTGGTAAGGAAGGATCTTCCGTTAGGCGTGGCTGGCGGTGGTTTTGGGCTTGCGGGAAAGCGCGTAGAGCAGCGCCACCAGCATAAAAAGCGAGCCCATGGCGGCTAGCCCCATCACCCGCAGGATCGACACTGTGTATTTGCCGGCGCTGGGACTGTAATTGCAGCAATAAAGCAGAATCAGGTCGCTGAGCGAGCCGATATGGTGATTGCCGGCTTGAATCACCGCCAACCGTACATCGCGCGGCTGGTAGTCAATACCGAAGAGATACTTCGACATGCGCCCATCCGGCGTGGCGATCATGATGACGCTGGAGTGGGCAAACTGATCCATTTTGCCATCCGGCCCGGGTACCCGCACGTAGTTGAAGCCGGTGGCGTGGGCGAGATCGGTGATCGAAGCTTCCGGCCCGGTGAGGAAATGCACACTCGATCCTGCGTCCGGCCTTCCCAGCGACTCCAGAAAGCGTACCTTTTCGGCCGCAGCGTCGGTGGGTGTATCGGCAGGATCGATGCTGGTGACAACAACGTCATAATCCTTGCCCGGTGTGAACCCCACCTGGCGCAGAGTTTTGGCCATGCCACTGAGAACCTGCGGGCAAAGCATGCGGCATTTGTAATAAACCAGCGCCATCACAACAGGCCGTTGCTGATAGTAGGTGGCCAGAGGTACTTCGGTACCGCTGGAGTCGACAAAACGATCGTTCAGCGGGAGTTGCTGGCTAAGGTTCTGATTGATGTTGGCCTTTTTGAGGAAGGCGGGGGTTGATTGCGCCACGGCGCCCATGGGTTTGTCTGCTGAATACTGCTGCGCCCAGGCGGGCACCAGTAAAGTAAGAGCTAATGCAACACCGGGCAAAGTCCAACGACGCATATGGATAGATTACTCCTCGGGCGCGGAAAATGGCTCCGCGGGTCGCCGCCGATTGCCACTGCAATTCGCATGGTGTTAGCCTGACTATTCGTCCTGGCTTCCACTTATCCGTCTGCGGAGAGAAACGCATCCATGCAAAAAAGCTATAACGGTCTTTCCTTGCCCAACGGGGGCGAGGTGATTCAATATGCCGATGGCAAGTACACGATTCCTGACCATCCCATCATCCCGTTCATTGAGGGCGATGGCACCGGGCGGGATATCTGGCGTGCATCCCAGCGGGTTTTCGATGCCGCGGTGCAAAAGGCCTATGGCGGCCAGCGGTCGGTGAAGTGGTTTGAGATCTTCGCCGGAGAAAAGGCATTTTCGCAGTTTTCCACCTGGCTGCCGGATGATTCTGTGAACGCGGCGCGCGATCTGCGCGTTTCCATCAAGGGACCTCTGACCACCCCAGTAGGCGGCGGCATCCGTTCGCTGAACGTTGCCTTGCGGCAAATCCTCGATCTTTACGCCTGCGTGCGGCCGGTGAAGTATTACCAGGGCGTTCCCAGCCCGGTAAAGCACCCGGAGAGGCTCGACGTCGTGATCTTCCGTGAGAATACGGAAGATGTCTATGCGGGCATCGAGTTCAAGGAGGGCACGCCGGACGCCAAGCGGCTGATCGACTTCCTCAACAACGACATGCTCAAGGGCACCAAGAAGAAGGTGCGCGAGGACTCCGGCGTTGGGATTAAGCCGATCTCCATCTTTGGCACCAAGCGGCTGGTGCGGTACGCGATCAAGTACGCGCTCGAAAATGGACGCAAGTCCGTGACCCTGGTGCACAAAGGCAACATCCAGAAATTCACCGAGGGCGCCTTTCGTGAGTGGGGTTACGAGGTGGCAACCCAGGAGTTTCGCCAACAGACGGTGACCGAGACGGAGAGCTGGATCCTGGGCAACCTCGAAGCTGACCCCAACCTGACCGTGGAGGAAAACGCCGCGCTGATCGAACCAGGCATTGCCTTCGGATCCGATGACTTCCGCGCCGCCCTGTACAAGAGCGTGAAGGACGTGATCGATTCCATCGGTAAAACCCATGGCAACGGACAGTGGAAGAAGAAGCTGCTGATCAATGATCGGATTGCAGACTCCATCTTTCAGCAGGTGATCATCCGGCCCGAGGAGTACAGCGTACTGGCGTGCCCCAATCTGAATGGCGACTATATCTCTGACGCCTGCGCGGCGCAGGTGGGCGGCCTGGGTATTGCACCCGGGGCTAATGTTGGCGATGGCTATGCGGTCTTCGAAGCCACTCATGGCACGGCGCCCAAGTATGCGGACAAAGACGTCATCAATCCAGGTTCGGTGCTGCTTTCGGGCGTGATGATGTTCGAGTTCCTGGGCTGGAAGGAGGCCGCCAAGCTGATCGAGAACTCTCTCGAGAAGACCATCCTGCAGAAATACGTCACGTATGACTTTGAGCGGCACATGCCTGGCGCCACCAAGGCAAAGACGAGCGAATTCGCAACCCGGATCATCGAGAACCATGGTTAGCGTGCACATAGCAACTCTCACCAGATCTGAGTGACCGTTAAAACGCTTTAGGAGAGATATGCGAAAGAAAGTAACCATCGTGGGAGCAGGGAATGTGGGTGCGACTTCGGCCCACTGGATCGCGGCCAAGGAGTTGGCTGATATTGTCTTGGTCGATGTAGTAGAGGGCGTGCCGCAGGGCAAAGGCCTCGACCTGCTGGAAGCGTTGCCCATCGAGAAGCGCGATGTGCACGTAATCGGGACCAACGACTACGCAGACACGGTAAATTCCGACATCGTGGTCATTACCGCGGGCATTCCCCGCAAGCCCGGGATGAGCCGGGATGACCTGCTGCACACCAATTACAAGATCATGTCGGAGGTGGTGGGCAAGGTAGTGGCTGCGTCACCGAATGCCATTCTGATCATTGTCTCCAATCCGCTCGATGCCATGGCCCAGGCGGCCTTTAAGCTCTCCAAGTTCAACCGCGAGCGGGTCATCGGCATGGCTGGGATCCTCGATTCCGCCCGCTTCCGCACTTTCATTGCCGAAGAACTGAAGGTCTCGGTGGAGAATGTAACTGCGTTTGTACTCGGCGGCCACGGAGATACGATGGTGCCGCTACCCCGCTATTCCGCGGTGGCTGGTATCCCGATCACCGAGCTGATGGACGCGGCCACAGTCGAGCGCCTGGTGCAGAGGACGCGCGACGGCGGAGCTGAGATCGTCAAGCATTTGAAGACGGGGAGTGCCTACTATGCTCCTTCCGCGGCCGCGGTGGAGATGGTCGAGGCCATCCTCAAAGACAAGAAGAAGATAGTGCCCTGCGCCGCTTATCTTGAGGGCGAGTACGGCATTCATGGACTTTATGTGGGTGTTCCCTGCAAGCTGGGCGAGCGCGGGCTGGAACAGATCATCGAGATCAAGCTCACCAAGGAAGAGGCCGCAGCGCTCAAAAAGAGTGCCGACGCGGTGAAAGAGCTGTGCGGCGTGATCGGGGTCTAGCGTGAAGGGTCGCGCCCGCCAGGTTGTGAGCACAAACATTGCCGATGCCCAGGCATTGTTGGAGCAACTGGCGGACCTGGAGTCAAACATAGAAGCAGCCGCGGAGATGATCGCGGCTGCTTTGCTTTCGGGCCATAAGCTGCTGGCATGCGGCAACGGTGGCAGCGCTGCGGATGCCTCGCATCTAACCACAGAGTTCGTGGCCCGCTTCGATCGCGAACGCCGTGCTTACCCGGCGATCTCCTTGGCGGCTCACGGCGGAGATTTAACAGCGATCGGCAACGACTACTCCTTCGCCCATCTCTTTGCCCGGCAGGTACAAGCGTACGGAAGGCCAGGCGACGTGCTGGCGGTGTTTACCACCACCGGCAACAGCGAGAATGTTGTTCGCGCCCTGGTCGCAGCAAAAGATTTGAGCGTAAAAACGATTGCGTTCCTGGGCCGCGATGGCGGCAAATGTGCGGGCCTCGCCGATGTGGAGTTGTTAGTCAGGGGCAAAGTGACCGCGCGCATCCAGGAAGGCCATAAATTCTTGCTGCACACCATCTGCGAGCTGGTCGAAGAGCAGCTAACACCGCCCTCCTGACTCCACCGCACAACAAAGCGCTCTTCACACCCTTTCCCCACAACAAACGACGGGGCCCCACATCTCGCTCGTTTTTCGCGAGATGTGGGATACCACTGCTCTTTCCCTCTGACTCTCGATTCATCCGATGCACTCAGCGGTTCAGGAGTCCCCACCTTAATCCGCAGAAACCTGTTCCGCGGCGAGCGGCGCCGGAGCCCGCCATTGAAACGCGAACAGCGTGAGCACGTAAATAGACCCCGCCGCAAAGAAAATCAGCAGCGCATAGTTCGTCCACAACAACCCCACCAGGAATGTGAACAGCACGCTACCTGCGGCGCCAACGGCTCCTCCGATTCCCACCACCGTGCCCACGGAGCTCGAAGGAAACATATCCGACGGCGTGGAAAGTAGATTGGAAGACCACCCTTGGTGCGCCGCTGTAGCCAGGCATAACAGCGCGATTGCCTGCCAGAGTGAATGCACAAACGGAACCAGTGCCACCGGCATTGCGCAAAGCGCACACACCAACATGGCAAATCTTCTGCCCATCCGGACCGAGTGCCCGCGGCGTATATAAAAGCCCGCCAGCCAACCCCCGAAAATGCTGCCGAAAGTGGCGCCGATGTAGACAATGATGAGCGGCAGCCCCAGGTGCTGCATATCCACATGGAAGCGCTCGTTGAAGTATTTGGGCAGCCAGAACAGATAGAACCACCAGATCGCGTCCGTCGTTCCCTTGGATAGCGCGAACCTCCAGGTATTCGGGCTAACCAGAAGAGTGTTGTATGCCGCTGGTGGCGCGACGAACGCAGCCTTCGTTGTGCTGCCGTACTTGGGTTGTAGCCGGTTGTAAGGAAACAACAGCCAGCCGATGAGCCAGAGCAGTCCCAGACTGCTCGTGGTGTAGAAGGCGGCCTGCCAGCCATAGCGCACCGCGACCCAGGGAATCATCATGGGAGCGATCAGCGCTCCGGCGCTGGTTCCTGAATTGAAGATGCCAGTGGCCAGCGCTCGTTCCTCGGCCGGAAACCAATCGGCCGTCGCCTTGAGTGCCGAAGGAAAGTTGCCGGACTCCCCGATACCCAGCGCAAAACGAGCCATCCCGAAGCCAACTGGGGTTCGGGCAAAGACGTGGCTTAGCGAAGCGAGAGCCCAAACACCGATCGAAAAGGCATAGCCCTTCTTCACGCCGATGCGATCGACCACTCGCCCCGCAACCAGAAACCCGAGACCGTAGGCAAAGATGAAACAGTTAACGATGTCGCTATAGCGCCGGTTGTAGAGCGCTATATTCTGGTCGCCCCCAAGTATGTGTTTCAGCATGGGCTCAACCAGGCCCAGGGCAGTGCGATCCATGTAGTTGATGGTGGTGGCCAGAAACAACAAGCCGCAAACCACCCAGCGCAGATTCGATTTGTTCGCAGGTGAACTCATGCCAGGGTTTTTACACGCTGCCGTAAGACTGTGATGCTGTTGGTGAAGGTCAAAACCTTGGCATTCTTTTGCGCCTTCAGCACCAGCTCCGCAGCCAGCAGAGCCTGTTCCTGGTCCTGCCCGTTATGCGTCCGATTGACGATGTCGGAGACAAACTGGGGACCAAACGGCAGCTCCACCTTGCTGCAGTCCATATAGGTCACCTGTTTCTGGTCCACCATGTACAGATGATTGCCGCCGGGCTTGCCGGAAATATCGATGTATTTGCGCAGCTCCATGTAGCCATCGGTTCCCAGGATGAAGAGACGCCCATCGCCCCAAACGCTAAGGCCATTGGGCGTGAACCAATCCACGCGAACATAACCCGCTCCGCCGTTGCCGTGCATCATCATGTCGCCAAAATCCTGAAACTTCGGGTGCGTGGGATGATTCACATTTGCGATCTGTGATGCCGCCACCTCGGCGGTAGTCGAGCCGGTGTAGTAGACAAACTGGTCCGCCTGGTGGGAACCGATATCGCAAAGGATGCCACCGTACTCCGCCGGATCCCAAAACCAATCGGGGCGAGTAATGTCATTCACTTTATGGGGAGCGATATTGACCGTCTGCACCACCTTGCCGATGGCGCCGGCCTTGATCAGATACCCGGCTTGCACGGCCGCCCGCACTTCCAACCGCTCGGAGTACATGATGGCAAACATCTTGCCCGTCTCCGCTGATACTCTGCGCACCTCCGCCAGTTGATCTAATGTTGTTACTGCCGGCTTGTCGCTGAGAAAATCCTTGCCTTGCTTCATGGCGCGGATGCCCAACGGGGCACGCAGCCGGGGAATCGGCGCGCCGGCGATCAGCTTGAGCGAGGGGTCGTCCAGGATCTCGTCTTCGCTCTTTGCCAGCTTGGCATTGGGATACATCTTCTGGAAATCGGCGATGGCCTTGGGCAGGTTGGAGTAAAAAGAGACCAGCTCGCCGCCTCCACGGATCACCGCCGCGGTCATCCCCATGATGTGGTAGTGATCGAGGCCGATCACCCCAAACTTGATTGAGTACTTTGGTTTTGTGGCCGCGTCGAGGCCCGCTCCGGCAGCCTGCTCCAGGATATGTCCGCTCGCGGGATGCAAGCCGAACGCCGCCTCCGGTAGCAGACTGGATGACATGCCGACGGCACCCATAACTTTTAGAAAAGAACGCCGATCCACATGCTCATCCTGCACTTGTCCCGCTCCCTGGTACGGCTCCTCATGATAAGCTGCGGGATCATCCTACTTTGTTCGCATCATGGAGTAAACATTGGGTCCTGGCCGGTTTGATCTGAGCGGTAAGTGCGCGGTGGTGATTGGCGGTACGTCGGGTTTAGGAAAGGCGATCGCCCTGGGAATTGCAGAGGCTGGAGCGGATGTGGTGGCTACCTCCCGCCGCCTGGAAGAGACGGAACAGGTTGCGGCCGAGATTGAGGCTTTAGGACGCCGCTCGCTGCGGGCGACGGTGGATATTCGCGACCGCTCTTCCATCGAATCGCTGCAGCATAAGGTGGTCGAGAGTTTCAGGAAGGTCGACATCCTGGTCAATGCCGCCGGAATCACCCTCAAGACGCCCACCCTCGAATGTTCTGAAGAAGGCTGGAACAGCGTCATCGACATAAACCTGAACGGCACCTGGAGGGCATGCCAGATCTTCGGCAAGACGATGGTCACCCAGGGCTTCGGCAAGATCCTGAACATCTCGTCGCTCACCAACTTCGTTGCCTTCAACCAGGTGGCCGCTTACGGGGTGAGCAAAGCGGGAGTAGGCGCCCTGACCAAGTCGCTGGCCATCGAACTGGCCCCCCACAACATCTGCGTGAATGCAATTGCTCCCGGAGTCTTTCCGACTGCCCTGAACCGCGAGCTGATTCTGCACACGGCCCGCGGGCGCGAATTGAAGATGCGCACCCCCATGAAGCGCTTCGGAGAGGCGGATGAGCTTGTCGGAGGCGCCATCTACCTGGTCTCCGACGCAGCCTCATTTGTGACCGGAGAGATCCTGGTCATCGATGGCGGATTTCTCGCCAGCGGAGTGAACCAATAGATGAAAATTCACAGCGCGAAGGTGATTGTCTGCAGTCCGGGCCGCAATTTCGTGACCTTGAAGATCGAAACCGACCAGGGCATCTACGGTTTGGGCGATGCCACTCTGAATGGTCGCGAGTTGGCGGTCGCCAGCTATTTGCAAGATCACCTCATTCCGTGCCTGATCGGGCGCGATCCTTTTCAGACCGAAGACATCTGGCATTATTTTTATCGCGGCGCCTACTGGCGGAGAGGGCCGGTGACCATGACTGCTATCGCGGCCATCGACATGGCGCTATGGGACATCAAGGGCAAGGCGCTCGGCGTCCCGGTCTACAACCTGCTCGGAGGCAAGAGCCGCAACCAGGTTCTGGTCTATGCTCACGCCACCGGACGCGATATTCCGGAAACGATTGACGAAGTCGAGCGCTACCGGCAGATGGGCTACACCGCCATTCGCGCCCAGAGCGGAGTACCTGGGCTCAAGTCGACCTATGGCGTGTCGAAAGATGACAAGTATTATGAGCCGGCCGAACGCGGCTTGCCTTCCGAGAGCTTATGGTCCACGGAAAAGTATCTGCGCCATGTTCCCAAGCTCTTTGAGGCGCTGCGCAAAACGCTGGGCGACGATCTGGATCTGCTGCACGATGTTCACCACCGGCTCACTCCCATAGAGGCAGCCCGCCTGGGCAAGGAGCTGGAGCCCTATCATCTTTTCTGGCTGGAGGATCCAGTTGCGGCCGAGCTGCAGGATGGCTTCACAATCATCCGCCGCCACACGACCACACCGCTGGCTGTCGGCGAGGTCTTCAACAGCATTTGGGACGCGGAACAACTGATCCGCGAGCAGTTGATCGATTATTTGCGCATGAGCGTGGTACACGGTGGCGGTCTGACCGCGATGAAGAAGGTGGCCGACTTCGCCGCGATCTACCACGTGCGTACCGGTTGCCATGGAGCGAGCGACATGTCGCCGGTGTGCATGGCCGCGGCGCTGCACCTGGATATCGCGATCAATAATTTCGGCATTCAAGAACACATGCTGCACAACGCCCAGACGGAGGAGACGTTTCCTCATGCGTATACCTTTCGCGAAGGCTCGATGTATCCCGGGGATGGGCCTGGTCTCGGGGTTGACATCAAGGAAGATGTGGCTGCGGGTTTTCCGTACCAACGGGCGTATTTGCCGGTCAACCGTAAGGAAGATGGGACGCTCTTTCACTGGTAATGGGGCGGTCCGCTAGACTTGAACTGAGGGGATGCTGCTATGTCTGAGGATGTTTCGAGGCGCAAGTTTTTGGGGGCCGCATTGGCAACGGCGGCGATGGCGCCACTGGCGAATGCGCAGCAGGTGCGGTCGGACGATCATTCGCAACCAAACGAGAAGCAGCCGGGAGAGAACAATACCCCGCTCGATCAAGAGAATCCAAGCTCCGTGTGGTCGCCGGAGACGGATAACGGGACGGTCGAGCCCTTCAAGTATTCCTTTGCGCTGGCGCACAAACGCATTGAGGACGGCGGCTGGACGCGGCAGGTAACGGAGCGGGAGTTGCCCATATCGAAGACCATGGCCGGGGTGGAGATGCGGCTGGTTTCGGGTGGAGTGCGTGAGCTGCATTGGCACACCAGCGCTGAATGGGCATTCATGATCTATGGCAACGCGCGCATCACGGCGGTTGACGCGCAGGGGCGCAGCTTTGTCAATGACGTGACCAAGGGTGATCTGTGGCTGTTTCCCGGCGGTATTCCGCACTCCATCCAGGGGCTGGGACCCGATGGAGCCATGTTCCTGCTGGTCTTCAACGATGGAAGCTTCAACGAGTTTGAGACCTTTCTGCTTACCGATTGGTTCAAGCACACACCCAAGGAGGTTCTGGCCAAGAACTTCTCTGTGCCTGCGTCGACCTTCGACAAAGTTCCGAAGAAGGAGCTCTTTATCTTCGCCGCCGATTTGCCCCGTCCTCTGGAGGAAGAGCAAAAGGCGGCAGCGGAAGGTACAGGCGCGATCGACGGCGACTACGTCTTCAGGGCGAGCACCATGGCGCCGACCAAAGTGATGGCGGGCGGCGAAGTGCGCATCGTGTCGAAGAAGGAATTCCCGGCAACGGATATCGCCGCGGCGATCGTCCGCGTGAAGCCCGGCGGCATGCGCGAATTGCACTGGCACCCGCTCTCTGATGAATGGCAGTACTACGTAAAAGGCAAGGCCCGCATGACGGTCTTTCAGGCAGGCGGCAAGGCGCGCACCTTCGACTTTCAGGCGGGTGACGTGGGCTACATCAAGATGTCGCGTCCCCACTACATCGAGAACACGGGGACGGAGGATCTGCTATTTCTCGAAGTCTTCCCCATAGGGACCTATCAGGACATCTCAGCCGCGGAGTGGCTGGCCCACACCCCGGCTCGCCTGGTGAACCAGCACCTCTACACCGGCGAGGAATTCGTCGACAAGATCGCCAAAAAGGAATCGGTCATCACGCCGACGTAGAAACGGCCTGTAAGCCCCTGAGTTAAGCCTTCCCGCCTCCGGCAGCAACCCTGAACGAAGGGCACGGCTTCAGCCGTGCACAGACAACTGCGCTATTCGAGGGCTTTAGCCCCGGAGGTACCTCTTTCCGTGCGTCCCTCACGCTGAAATTAGGGTATTGGGGAGCAACGGAACAGAAAACTCGCTTAAGGATTCAAGTGACGTCGACCATCGAATCGGACGGGCTCCGGAGCGGCCGTAACCGGGGTATGGCAACGATTCCGAAGAATTTAGGTCGCGACCATTGTCTCAGGGGGTTCGTACTCTCCAGGCTAGACAACCTTTGCTGCCACACCCATAAACATCTATGGCATACTGCTCCTACCATAGTTGTTTAGGGGTGACGCTTTTATGGCGAAGAATGATCTGCAGGGAGCGCTGGATTTGTTGGTCCTTAAGACCCTCGCCCAGACCGGCAGCCTCCACGGGTACGGAATCGCGCTCCATATTCAAAGAGCCTCTGACGAGCTTTTGGCTGTGGAAGAAGGATCGCTGTACCCGGCACTGCACCGTATGGAGCAGAGCGGGTGGATTGCTTCTTCATGGGCGCAGACGGAGACGAAGCGGAAGGCGAAGTATTACAAGCTGACCGCCGCGGGTAGGAAGCAGTTGGGTGAAGCCGAAGAGAACTTCGAACACTTGGTGAAAGGTGTGCGCGCAATTCTGCGCTACGCGTGAGGGCTTTGATGTTACGTATTCGGCGTCTGGTCAATTTGCTTTTCAGATCATCCTTAGACAGGGAAATCGAGAGTGAACTTGAAGCACATATCGAGATGCGGATTGAAGACAACATCGCTCGTGGAATGGCTCCCGAGGACGCGCAGCGTGATGCGCTGATTCGCTTTGGGAATTCGGCAGCCGTAAAGGAACGCGTGATTTCCATCGATGCGTCTCTCTGGTTGAGCAGCGTTTGGGCAGATCTCCGGTATGCATCTCGCCAATTGATAAAATCACTTGGTTTCGCCTTGACCGCGGTGCTGACGATGGCGTTTGGCATCGGCGCTAACCTCGCAGTCTTTCAACTGCTGTATGGCGTAATGTTCGCCCATCTTCCAGTCAGGGAGCCCGCGCAGATCTATTCGATCCACGCGGTCCCATCACCGTACGATAGGGAATGGTTCTTCTCATATCCGGCCTATCGAAGGTTGCGTGATGCTACGAAGAGTGGGGTGCCAGTGTTTGCACGCTCTGGAATCGGCGACGGAGTTTTGCAGCAAACAGATGGATCAGCCAACAGGATCAATTTCCAACTAGTGTCCGACAACTTCTTCGAGACGCTTGGTCTGTCCCCGGTTGCCGGCAGGTTTTTTGAGAATGGAGAGGATGAGAAAGGGGAAGCCGAATTTCCCGTTGTTCTTCGCTACGGATTTTTCAAGCAACACTTCAGCGCGGACCGATCGCTGATTGGGCGACGCGCTACGCTGAACGGTGTTCCTATCGTCGTGGCCGGTGTCGCACCCGACGGCTTCAATGGGGTCGTGCAAGGCATGGCGCCCGACGTGTGGCTTCCGCTTGCCGCCCAAAGTTCAGGGGGGGTCTGGACCTGGTTCGACTCGCTGGGACATGGCTATGGAGTGCACCTTGAAAGTCCATACCAGAGTCAGCCTAGTATTTTCTGGTTGTGGACTCTGGCGCGCGTCCCTGATGGAGCGAAAGACACGGCGATTGCGCGTTGGATGTCCTCGATAGCGCCGGATATCTCCATGATGGCTGCGGCCACCAGGGATGCACATGTCCGGGCACAGGTCCTGGCATCGCACGTTGAGCTAGTCTCGGCTCAAAATGGCGAAGGCTCACTGAGCACGCATTACTCTCTTCCTCTGATGGTTCTGATGGCTATGGCGGGTTTGATTCTTTTGGTCGGATGCCTGAACCTGGCGAATTTACAGATGGCGCGACTCATGCAGCGCGAGCGGGAAATCGCTACACGCATTGCACTTGGCGCAAGTCGCACAAGAGTGCTTTGCCAGGTCGCGACAGAAGCAGCATTACTAGCTGCGCTGGGTGGACCGTTGGCTCTTCTAACTTCGCGGGTCTCGAGCGTGCTGCTCCTGCATTGGGCATCGGGGCGAGGTCACAGCATTCCTATCAATCTGAACATGAGCCCTGTGTCCTACCTGGTGGCGGTCTTGGCGCTGCTTGGGACGCTGGTCTGTTTCGGCCTGCTCCCTGCATGGTTCCAGACACGTAAGGGCTTCTCTGCGGCGGCGAAATCAAGAGTTGGCAGCTTGCCAAGCCTGAGCAGGGCAGGGCAGCGATGGTCCAATCTCCTACTAGCGGGCCAGGTCAGCTTATCGCTGCTGGTGGTATGCACCGCGATGTTGTTCGGGCAAACCCTTCGAAATCTCTCTCATATTGACGTAGGTATGGATCGTGAACACCTTCTCTCCGCCCATGTGGACATGAGAACTACCGGGTTCGCAGACCAGCAAAAGAATCTATCCGGGTTTTACAGCGAGCTTATTGAGCGACTCAACGCTCTACCCGGGGTGCGGAATGCGGCCATTCAGATGTGCACGATCCCAAAGTGCGGCTGGAACACGAAAATTCATGTCTATGGAAGAGCCTTAGCGGAAGCGCAGACGCATGGGGAAGAAGATCATGTAGGTTTGGGTTATTTCCACACAGTTGGCATTTCTCTTCTGCAAGGCAGAGATTTCACAACAGGGGACACCGAGCACTCACAAAAGGTCGCAATTCTCAATCATGCCTACGCGCGCAAACTCTTCGGGAACGCGAATCCGATTGGGCAATGGATTGGATACCAGGAAGGAGAGCGAGATTTCCTCGTTGTGGGTGAAGTGGCTGATGCACTGGCCGATGGTCTGCGGGCACCAGCGCCACCCTTTGTTTATCTATCCCTGAACCAGAATCCAGCGCCAGTCCAGACGATTGTTGTCCGGGCACAAGGGTCATTACTGCCTCTGCCTGCCGAGATCCGGGACACTCTTCACGCTCTAGCTCCGGCTTTACCTATCACCGACATTGTATCCAGCGATGTGGAGTTTCACGATGGTCTCTCCACAGAACAGCTACTGGCAAAGCTCACAAGTGTTTTCGGCGCACTCACCCTTGCGATGGCAGCATTGGGGTTCTATGGATTGCTGTCGTTTCGCCTAGCCCGGAGAACGTCCGAGATCGGTATTCGCATGGCAGTCGGAGCTACACGTGCGCAGGTAGGCGCGCTCTTTATGCACCAGACAATGGCAATTCTGTTGGTCGGTGCCGTTCCTGGGGTAGCACTGGCTGTTGTTACCGGACACATGGCGAGGAAGCTTCTGTACGGCGCTGGAACAATGGATCTCTGGGCGATTGGTCTCGCCTTTTGCGTTCTTGCGGCCACCGGTGTATTCGCAACACTTGTGCCAGCGTACCGCGCTTCGTCGATTGATCCCATGCAGGCTTTGCGCAATGAGTAAACCGCGCAGCAAAGAGGACAGTATGTTCGGTGAGCAAGAATTCTCGATGCAACTATCCTTGAGACGGCTTGTTTCCACTCGTAATCTCTTCGTCGTTCTTCTCACCGCGGGTCTGCTCGGCGTGGCGGTACCTTCAGCCTGCGCACGCAAGGGTGAAGTCCGTCGGCACTCCAAGCTCCGCGTTGTTGTCGCGCATGCGTTCGTGAACATAGCTCTTCCAGGCATCGGCACGCTGCCTTTGGACGAAGAAGACGTGCCGTCCGACGGCCAGAGATACGAGTTGAGGCTCGCCCGTGCTCACACCGACGAAATGATCGACGTGATCTACCGCGTCGGCGATACCTATGTTCCAGAGGCACTCGATAAGCTGAACCAATTTCTCCGAGACAGTCATAACGAGCAGGTACGCCCATACGATCCACGTGCGTTCGACGTGCTTCACACTTTGCTCACGAAACTAGCTAAGCCCAACGGACTTATAGACGTTCTCTCTGGCTACCGATCTCAGGAGTCCAACGACATGCTGCGAGAGAGCAGAACGACCAATGCCGCCAGACACTCCCAGCATATTCTTGCAAAAGCCATCGACATCCGCGTACCCGGCGTGCCGGCTACGTTGGTCCGAGACGCCGCACTGTCACTCGGAGCGGGCGGCGTCGGCTACTGTCCACGGAGCCAGTTTGTGCATGTGGATATAGGTCCTGTCCGTCAGTGGACCTTCGCACCGCACGCAGCCCGAAAGCACTCGCATCGGTCTAGACGTGCCTAAGTCAGTCATGTGCCTTTTCGCGGGCGCTGAAAAATCGCGGTATTCCTCACTTCCTGATCGCTGGAAACTCGTAAAGCGCCCCGCGCTCCATTTCTGCTTGTTTTTCATGACCATTATCCGGTGCGCCTGCGAGGGGAGCTTGCAGCACAAACAACTTGATCAAGGTCTCAATCAACTCACCTCCGGTTTTCCACGGCGAGTAGGAGTCTGCGTACTGGATAAAACCGGAGCCTCATGTGTGCATGGTAGTCAGTAGTTCTCCCTGCAAAGTGTGATGAAGCTCATTGTCAGTTTCGCTGTCCTTGATGCTATCGATCATCAACAATTGAGTCTCGACGATCAGGTAATTGTGCATCGAAAGGATCTGAGTCTTTACGTGCAGCCAATTGCCGATCTCGTCGGACCAAACGGATATCGCACCACAGTCCGCGATTTGATACATCGAGCCATTGTGGACAGCGACAGTGCAGCTAGCGATATTCTAGCGAGAAAAATCGGAGGTACTCGGCAGGTGCAATCCTTTCTAGACCGAGCGGGCATTCAAGGCATTCGCATCGATCGTGACGAGAGACACCTGCAGACGGAGATAGTAGGGCTCACTTGGCGACCTGAATACGTAGATCCACAAGTTTTACGCAAAGCCATCGAATCCGTCCCAGTCAGGGATAAAGAGGCTGCGTATCGTCGCTATCAAGTAGACATTCGGGACACTTCAACACCGTTCGGAATGGCATCGCTTCTGCAGCGGCTCAGCAACGGTGATCTACTGTCTCCCACTTCAACTCACTTTGCTCTCGAAACGATGGCTGAAACAGTGACATTTCCGGATCGATTAAAGGCGGGCGTTCCTACCAGCTGGGTTTGCATGCATAAGACCGGTACCAGTGGTAGTTGGCAAGGGGTTACCGCAGCAACGAACGATGTCGGCATACTCCGTACCCCTGACGGCACGTATATAGCTATTGCTGTTTTCGTTGCCGATACCAAAGAGCCGTCCGCAACACGCGCTCGTTTAATAAAAACCATCGCAGCGGAGACGGTTAAGAAGTTTCGTTAATCTCTGATGTCCTATCGCGCTAGTGTAGTGGGTCATGCAGATGGATGTTTATCCATCCAGACCAGGAAGCTTGCGCGGTTACGTAAGAGGCGTAACGCCACCTCTACGCATGCAGGCGAAGGAGGGTGACCCTTTCAGACGCTAAGCCAATTCCTCATGGAAATACTGCCCACCCCTTGTCATCCCGAGCGAAGCCGAGGTGACCCGTTTGACTTCGCTCAGGGAAGGCTCTGCGTGCCGCCTTTCCATGTAACGACTGCTATGGGGCTTGTCATCCGATGGCGCTTACTGGCAACTATTTCTTCGATATTTCTGGTCCTTTTTGCGATTTGCAGTTCAGCGGCGGTGCTTAAAAGGGTTGACTTTAATGGGGAACTCTGGTGTCTGGAACAAAAGAGGACTGGGGGACATAAGGCGCGCTGGCTACGTCCGCGAGAGGAACTCGATAGGCGAAGGTCGGGCTGACTGGGGGCCGGAGCGGGTTCGGGTCACGCGGACTCTAGGCCCAACTTCTTCCTGGGTGGGCGCATGGGCTTGGCTGCGGGTCATTCGTTGTGGCATGGGTTGCGGCCTGCTGCTTGCGAAGCCACTCGGATTGCCAGATTCGCGCGTTGACAGGCGCGGGGGGTGACCTTGTCTTTTCCGCAGAGAGGGCGCGACGGTCCGGCGGATGAAGTCTTCCATGTAGCGATGATCTATGGCGAGCGCCTTGACCCGTCCGGTGATGCTGCTTCGGGTCATTTCGGGGCTGAGGTTGGCGATTTCCGTCAGAGGCGGTTTAGTACTTGTTCGCGGTCCGGGTTGAGGCGGCGCTGTCCCTCCACCTCTTGCTGGACGAGTTGTTCGCTCGACGGCTGGCGCGGTGTTCGAGCATGTAGGCGCGGACATGGGGCTTTGGATTTGGTGTAGGCGGCGGACGTCGGGGTTGAGGCCGTACCGGCTTCGGCGGCTTACGGTCGGTCATGGCGCCAGTTAGAGGACCAGGTGGGCAAAGGCCTTGATCGGTGATGGGGTTGATGACTTTATTTTTGGTCATAGGTGGCTCCTGGAGTTTGAGAGAAGTTGGGGTTTAATAACTCCTATTTAAAACTGCTACAAAGAGGCGATGACCTGGATCCTTTCAGCCACTAGCCAAATCCCCACGGAAGCACCACGCTCCCCTTGTCATCCCGCCTGCCCCGGGTGCCGTGGGAGCGAAGCCGAGGGACCTGCGGTGCGCCTTTCCATGCAACAACTGCTCGGTGCCCCATTCAAGCCGTACTCTGGCTTGAGTGGGACGATGCCTCTCGATGTGCCACTTCTAATCTGCCACCCCACCCAAGGAAAGAACTCCGCGAAAATCGATAGACTCAAAGGCCCCACCCAGCCCCGCGCATCTATCGCTCAAGCTCAGAGGGCTCCAGCGGCAACCCCGGATAGCTCACCTGTGTTCCATTCACCTGGGCCCATGGATGCAAGCTGAACGGCTTGATCTGGGATGCGCTTGCGATCTCCGCCACCTCAATATCACGCGCCAGCAGGGCGTCGGCGATGAGCGAGCGATGGCATCGCCATGGGACAGCCTCCGCACACATCACCGCGACTTGCTCCAGCCGCGCCATTTTAATCAGGTCCTCCAGTTGGCCTGCAAATTCTGGAGTCTGCATGTAATCGGCGTATCCTCGAAAGCTCGGATTGCGCCAGCCCAGATTCGTCATCGCGCCTTTGCGGGGATGCCGAAGCCCGCCAAGCCCGGGCATGTGTGTGTAACTCAGATCGTCGCGCTTCAGCGCCTCGGAAAGCGCGTCGCGCTCGTACTGCGGATTGTGGCGTGAACGGGGGACGGTGCGCACATCGACAAGCCGCTCGACTGCGTGCGCTTTAAGCATCGCGATAAATTCCGCGATCGGCCGCGTCGAGTGCCCGATGGTGAATATACGCAGGTCCAAATTGTGGCGGCTCTGGAGCAGTTTCGCAATTACTGTGGCCTGATAGAGATCGCGAGGTGTGGTTTTCTTTGGGAGAAAACCACGAAAAGGCCCGAAGCTTCGGTCTACACCAATCGCGAAACTGCTTTAGTCGCCGGCTACAGCCTCCAACGTCTCAGTGGACTGGTTCCTGATGGTCTGCTCGAACGCCGCAAGCTGCGCTTCGATATCAACTTCCAGGCCGCGACGCTTGACGATGTCCTCACGATAGCGGCGCAGGAAATAGTCGATGGTCTCGACGCGGATGCGAATCGAACCCGACGGCTTATTCTCATCCAGATCCTTGAATGAGAAATACGGCGTTCCCGATTGTTCGATGATGCCTTCGATCACACCATAGATGGGCGCATCGTGCCCGCACTTGAAGCTGGAAACTTCCAACGCCACGAGGTTCGGATGGCGAGCCGTGAACTTCGCCGCCCAGACCTTATGATTCGTGCTGGTCGAGTAGCGGTTCTTCCAGACATCCTTGATGTCCAGAGGATGAGTAATGAGACCGGCCCGCACTTCCTCGCCAAAGAGGCGGTCGAGTATGTCCTCATCGATCGGAAGCGTACTTTGCGAGAACACGGGATAGCCAAGCTTCTGGAACTCTTCCATGATCTCGTGGTTCAAACCCGGGTCATGGTGATAAACGCGGCCCAGCATGACAATGCCAATCCGGTCCTCACGCTCAAGCTGATCGAGCGTCTCTCGCGCCTGGCGGCGAATCTCAGCTTCGCAGTCGAATAGAGCTTTGAATCCGGCTTCGATGGCACGCTCATTTTCCTCGCGGGAGAGGCCCAGCACAGGTCCCCACGCTTTGAACATCTGGTCAGCGCATATTTTCTTGTCTTGCAGGTCCAAAATCGGATCGATGTAACTGATGCCATTCTCGGCGAAGATCTCACTTTCCTTGGTAAAAGCGGCCTTCACCACCTCGGGTGTAGCGGTCACCGTGGGGCAGGCATTCGAGCCAGTCAGGTTGACCAGGGGCGTATGCAGCCTATCGTACATAGGAAACCAGATGGCGTTTAACGGCTTCTTGCTGTGCTTGGTTGCGATCAGGTTATAGACATGCGCGATGCCGATCTTCGAGGGATAGCAGGGGTCGATTGCGCCCCGGCTCGCCCCGGCGCGGTAAAGCTCCGGCGTCGTGTAATCGGAGTAAATAAGATTTTCGGCCTTGAGCCCTAAGCTCGCGAAGTAGGCATTGAACATCGGCGCATAGGTGTAGGTATTGAGCAGCCGGGGCATGCCAATGCGAAACTCGCTGCGCTTCTGCATTAAGGCCGCACGTTCCTTTACTGCCTTGCCAATGAATAGTCCCTTGGTGCTGGGAATCGCATCGGCCACAAGCTCCACCTGGCGATGGCGAAAGACGTCGCGCGCCGCGATATCGACATAGTTCGGATTCGCATCCTTTATTTTGTCGATGTCCGCCTTGATGTCCTTCATATCAGCAAGATCTTCCACCGTGCCTTTTTCGCAGGTGGCAATAATGAGCCGCTGTTCCCCAACACGTAGAGGCACCTTGGTCTTGCGCGGCTGGAAGTCGACCGGCTTGGGAAGTTCAATGACTTTGCTCGATCCTGGAGAAATTTGGATCTGGATGAGCGGTTCCACCTTAGCCTTGAATGACCCTTTGCTGCTGCCGGTGCTGCAGGAAGATCCGCCTTCCGCATTCGCCTGGATTTGTTCGAGACTCGGCAGCTGATTGACAACCTTCGCGGCGTGATCTTCTGCAACTGCCAGTGCGGGCGCCGATGAGTGGTCATGATCATGACTATGCTGGGCTGCAGTCACATCGACGTCGATAAAGGTACGCAGGCAATTGTTTTTGCAGAAATAGCACCGTGTGTCTTCATTACGCGTGGTGCGATAGCGAATGTTGGCCACGGCTTCGAGGCCGATAAACGTGGTCTCCTTGCCGTTCGTCCACAAGCGCAACGCCTCTTGTGCGGCGCCAATGGCGCCCGACTCGCCGCAGTGCTCGTGCACGATAATCTCCGGCACTTTGCCCTTGGCGCGGAAGCTCTGCTTGATGAAATCCACTTCGGCTTTCACCACTGCGAGGTTGTTCTGCGTGCCGCCCTGCAGAACAAAGCGCGACCCCAGCGAAGCCAGGTTGGGGATACTGGCGACGTAGAGAAATACATTTTTCGGCAGCACATCGGCCAAGCCGGCGAGAATCTCCTCGGCCCGCCAGCCCTGGCGCTGGAAATTGACAATATCGGACTGCATGAAGACGGCACAGCCGTATCCAAAGGAGGGCATGGATGTGGCGGAGAAAGCGATATCCGCGAATTCTTCCACCTTCTTGCCGAAGCCCTCGGCTGTCGATTGCAGGAAATACCCGTTTCCCGCCGAGCACTGCGTATTCAGCTTGAAATCTTTAACCCGGCCGTCCTTAAGGACGATGAGTTTGATGTCCTGGCCACCGACATCGATGATGACGTGGGGATCCTCGTAGAACTTGAGCGCGGATTCTGTGTGTGCGACGGTCTCGACCAGCGCTACGTCTGCGTTCAGCACGTCCTTAAGGATGTCCTTCGCATATCCGGTGGTTCCGACTCCCAGAACTTCCAGCGTGGCGCCTTTGGTCTCGATTTGCTCCCGCAGCTTCTCAAACATCTCAATGCCATCCTGAATCGGATTGCCATTGGAAAGCTGGTAGGTTTTGCAAAGGATTTCGCCGCCCTTGCCCAGCAGGACAGCCTTGGTGGACGTAGATCCCCCGTCGATACCGATAAAACCAGAGATCGTCTGGCCGGGCTGAAAATCCGCGGGAATGAACTTCTTCCTGCGATATTCTTCGCGAAAAAGTTCGAGTTCAGACTTATCTGCAACCAGCCCTTTGCCACCAGACTGCGCCTTTTCTTCGGCGCGGCCATAGTCGATGTAATAAAGAAGCTTCTCTATCCCTAAGTATTGGCCCACTTCCACTTCTTCGTCTTTGCCGAACTCCACTGCGCCGAGAGCGGCAAAGTACTGTGCATTTTCCGGGACCTTGATCAGCTCCTCCGGCTTCGATCCCTCCGGGATTTCAACCTTCCGCTCCTTCCACATGCGGGGGATGTTGACCTGCCATGCTTCGCGCATGCCCTGGATGAATCCGTTCGGACCACCGAGGAGCAGAACATGGGGACGCAACGTATGTCCGCGGGTCAACACACTCAAGTTCTGCAGGACGATGGCTTCAAAGAGCGAGGCCATCAACTCGTGCGAAGGCGTGCCCGTCTTCTGCAGGCCGTTGATATCAGTTTCGGCAAAGACTCCGCACTTGCCGGCCACTTTGTGCAGCTTGACGCCGTGATAGGCCTGGTTGGCAAGTTCAGCCGCTGGGATCTTGAGTTTGGCGTTAATTTTATCGATGACTGCGCCCGTGCCGCCAGCGCACTTGTCGTTCATCGAGGGGATCTTTTTCTTTCGCCCGGTCTCTGCATCATCTTTGAAGATGATGATCTTCGCATCCTGGCCACCCAACTCGATGACCGAGTAGACCTCGGGATGGAGCTTCTCGACGGCGAGCGAGACGGCGTGCACTTCCTGAACGAATTTGGCGCCGACCATCTCCGCGATGGTGCCGCCGCCCGATCCAGTAATAAAGATTCGGGTGTTGCCCGGGGCTATTCCAGCCTCCGCTTCCATGCGGCGCAAAAACTCGAGACACTTTTCCGGCTGTCGTGTTTCGTGGCGCTGGTAATCCTGCCAGATGGTTTTATCTGTGGCGGCATCCACCACGATCGCTTTGACCGTGGTGGACCCGACGTCCAAACCAACGAAAAATTGCTGCATCACAGTCTCCCCGAAAGGCTGTCTTTGACAACAGTGGGATCACAGGCGGCAGACTTGCACCGCTTCAGGCTACTTGTGCTGTGGCCACGGAGACCTTAGGACGCCGGGCGTATGCTCGATCCTTTTTCATGAGGTCGTTCACGTGCCAGGCGAACTGGGCAGCCGTTCCCGCAAGACCGTGCCGATGGGGAAACTTATAGAGAGCATGCTTGAGCTCCCGATGCTCATCGACATAGGCCCGGAGTTCCTCCAGCGTCCTGCCTGTCTCGCTCAGGACACCCTCAAACTCCGCCCGAGCCTTTGCTTTGGCTTCCGCAAGGGCCATCTGCACGCGGCTATGGGCGTTGACTTCGCCTTCACCGGAAGTCTCGACCGGCAGGAAGATCATGTCTTTAAATTTGTTGACCACCCGCGATTGCACACCATCCGATTGCGTCGAGGGCATGCAGCCGAAGGGCTTGAGCGCCAGCACCATGTGGCAGAGATGGTTCACCGTGTAGTAGACGTTCTTGCCTACTTCCATGTGCCCTTCGCCACCACGCGCAAGCTGGTGGTAGAAAGGATGGGCCAAGCGTGCCAGCTCCTGCTGCGGGATCAGGTGATGCGCCGTGTCTCCCATGTGCCGGATGGTGCGGTGATAGAAGTGGTTCCACATCACGCTGCCGGCACTGAGTCCTCCCGTCTTTTTGAAAATTTTCAGCCGGTTGGCGAAGTGCTTCTTCACCTCGTACCACTTGGGATCCTGGTAGGGAGCCTCCGCGTCCGCGCGAGCCCTGGCGCCTGCTTTAGCCACGTACATCATGTAGGCGATCCAGGTAGCGATGGGTTCCACCAGGACTTGCGCGCCCTCCTTCTCGAGGAAAGCGAACATGTTGAAGTTGCCGTCGCCCTCGGTCGTCTGGGCCCAGAACTCGCCCGTGATCTTGATGACCGGCTTCACCCGCAGGCGATCCACTTCGATGGCGTTGATGCTGTCGCGGCAGGTGTGCAGGGCGCCCACGTATTCCTTGCCATAGAGGTTGTGGGCGATCTTGCCCAGGGTGCAACCCAGCCCCTCGATCTTCTTGTTCTTTTCAATGTAGGGTTTGGCCCACTTGGGAGCCGCCTCGAGGATGTGCCAACGTTTGCGGTCGCGCAGTGTGTCGGTCAGCGTCTTCACTGACTCGCGAATCACCCGGTCTGTTTCCCCCTTGTTCACCTCATAGGGCCGAACCTGGTATGCGAGTTCGTTGATCACATCGCCCAGGTTGAGGGCATTGAGCATGCCCATCCCAAAATCGACTGAGAACTTCAAGCCCGGCTCGCCGCTGGCCGCTTTGATGCCGTCGGTCTGCTGGAAGAGCAATACGCGGAAGCCTTCAAAGCCCGCATTTTGCAGCGCGAAGCGATACTCCGCCTCGTACATGCCAAAACGGCAGGGGCCGCAGGAGCCGGCGGTGAAGAAGACGTAGTTGTCGATGATCTGCTGGCGCGTCTCCCCCTGTTGCTCCAGCTTCTGCAGGTAGCGGACCAGGTTGCCGACCGTGAAATAAGTCGGGTTGCACTGACCATTGTTTCCGAACTCTTTCCCCGCCTGGAAGTCGGCCACCTCAGGGGTGGGGATGTTCTCGCACTTGTAGCCGCTGCCGTGGAAGACGGCCTTGATCATCTCTTCGTGCTTCCAGGTCAGGCCGCCGAAGAGGATGGTCACGTAATCGCGTTCCGGTCCGGTGAACGTGCGCTCTACTGGTTTTTTGAACTCGCGCATGCGGGCCAACCCGGCCTGCGCTCGGAGACGCGCCCGTTCGGCATCGATGCGGGCTTGAATCTCTACTTCGAAGTCGGTTTGGACAATCTCGTTCACCACTACCGCCATGGGGGATCTCCTGTTCTTCGTGCCTAGCGTTGATTGGTTCCGGTTGTAGGGATGAAGGGCTACATCTGTCCCGACATCCCCTGGAATCCATGAGCGAGCTGCTTGAAGAAATACTTGATGACCCGTTGATCGTTATAGCACCAGCCCAGAATGTGGTTAAGGGTGGAGAAACAGTGCGTCTGGCACGTTTCCTTCTGGTGGTCCAGCTGCTTGGTTTCGAATCTATGATTGCCGACGACGCCCCAGTCGTAGCTGGCCGTGTACATGGGGAAGCATGGGGCGAGCGTTCCATCGACGCGAATAATCATCGAATTCTGGCCGGCGCGGCAGTTCCAAGGGAAGTGATTCCCCTTCATAAAGTCGACCATCTGCCATAGCCGGGTATTCGAGTTGACCATTTTGTAACCGCTATCTTGTTTCTCTGTCAACCACTGAATCGTCTCTTCGACCGCCGGCCAGTCATCTTTTGTGATGTAGGTGACATTGTTGTCGGCGTGCTTGAAATGCTCGTCCTGCTCCAACAGAGGCGACTCATTGATGTGGTAGTCGGTGGCGATGCCACAATCATGGGCTATCTCCGTCAGCTGCCGCACATCGTCCAGGTTATTGCGGCAGATGTTGATGTTCAGGAAAACTGAATAGCCGTACCCGTACTGTTTACGAACCAGGTAATCGAATTGCTTCCGAATCGGGACCAGTGCCTTTGGAAGGCCCTGTTTGATATCTACCGCATCTACGGCAATATTGAAAGTGGAAATTCCAGCATCCGCCAATTTATCTATCACGTCGATGCGCAACAGGCGGGCGTTGGTCGGGAGATAGATCCAAAAATCCTTCTTGGCCGCGTAGTAGGTGATGCGCTGGATCAGGTCCGGCCGCAACAGGGGCTCTCCGCCCATGTAGGCAAGCACCCGGCAGCCCGTTCCGTGCAGCCAATCGATGGATCGTTTGGCCGTATCTTCCGTCATCCCTTTGACTTTGTTGTCGAAGGCCCAACAGTAGTGGCAGTCAAGATTGCATTTGAATTCCGTAAACAGATACGCGATGAGTGGATGGAAATCGCCCGCTGTGACCCGGGAACGGATGTACGGAAAGAGCCAGCCACGCATCGCGTGGTAGACCTGGCCTGGTTTCCAATGGCGCTTGTCCGGCGGATTCCAGTCCGACTCCTCATCGATAGCTCCCAGCAGATCGGGGTGCTGTGGAAAAATTGGGTCTGGAAATCGCTGCGGCTCCCCGATCGGCTGCAACCCGGGAAGAGGAGCTTGTGGTTTGGTCAGAAGGCTGTGCAGCGGAACATCGAGCCGGAAGCTCGTAGATTGTTCGCTGGGTTCGGTGAGATTCATCGCACCCCCACGAGGATCAAAAATGAAAACAGTTGGGCCCGGAGAACAAGCGATAGCTGGAGGATCGCCACCCTCTCGAGAGCAAGTAGCGTGCCACATGGCGCCCGCCCTTGCGGTGCCTGGGTAAGTGATTGATAGAGCAGCGTACGTGGCGTCAAAGCTTCGCTGAAGGCGGTCCGGCTGCTGCCCGTGAGTGCCAACAAAGCAACGCCGGTGTCAGCCAATTGGCACCATCCACGGGGCACGCCGGCTGAAAAAAAAGACATGGGCGTCAAATGACGCCATCCCTTTGCCGCTACTTCTTGTCTGAATTGTCATCTATGAAACATCTGCGGAAAGGAGCTCGTCCTGCTGGATATGCTGAGGTCGCCTAACCCAAACCTTCATCAGTCGAATGGAATGCCCCCCAGTGCAGAGCAGGTTGAGGAAGTTCTGCGCTTTGCACGAAAACTGGAGATGCACAGCGATCATGAGCAGCTATTGCGCGCGCTGCCGGCGGCACTTTGTGTCCTGGTGGGCTGCTCTACGACGGCCCTCATCCACTGTCATGAGGGGCAGCTCACGACCCACGTGGTCGATAGTTTGGGATGTCTGGCCACGGATCATTCAGCTCTCAATGGGGCGGCCATCGATGGGCCGGCCGGCAATTGGCCGGAGACCGTTTGGCAAGCGATCTCCGAGCAGGAGAATGCGTTCGTTCTTCCGGAGCTCGACCAGCCCTCGCCCGACGCAAACCAAAGATTTCCCGAGGCCATCCGGTTTTTCCGGGAATGCGGCAGTCAATCTCTTTGCCTGCTTCCGTTAAGCACCGCGCTTCATCGCCTGGGCGCCCTCTGTATCGGGCGCAAGCATCGCGATGCCTTTTCAGACCAGGAGGTCAGTCTTCTTTCGCTGATAAGCCACTACGCGGCTCTGGCCATCGATGACCGGCTCAATTTTGCCCAGTCCGAGCAGGTGCGTGCTCAGCTGGAGAAGGAAAGGACCAAGCTCAGGCTCATCCTCGACTTGAATAACAGCGTGGTTTCCAACCTGGAACTGCGCGAGGTCATCCAGTCCATCTCGCCTGGGATCAGAAAGGCGCTGCGGGTGGACGGGGTGGCTCTGATCCTGCCCGACAGGGAGGGTCAAGAGCTCCAACTGTGCGCATTCGATTTTCCCGACGGCAATTCCGCGGTTCGCCAGGATCTGCCGGTTTCGATCCACGATTCGGCTGCGGGGCAGGCCTTTCGTTCGGGAAAGCCATGGATCGGGGATATCGGGCAGTTGGAAAAGGCAGGCCTGGACCACAGAATCGCGTCCGCGGCAGGAGTGGAGACCCTATGTATGTTGCCTTTGCTCCGGGGAAGCCGTGTGCTCGGCGTGCTCTGCCTGGTGCGGACCGAGAAAAACGCCTTTAACCAGCCAGAACTGGAGTTCTTATCGCAGATCGCCGGGCAGGTCGCGATCGCCATCGACAACGCCTTTGCCTATCGTCAGATCACGGAACTGAAAGACAAACTTACCCAGGAAAAGCTCTATCTGGAAGATGAACTCCGCAGCGAAATGAATTTTCAGGAGATCATCGGCAACAGCCCGGTACTGCGGCGTGTTCTCCGCCAGGTCGAAGCGGTAGCCCCGACCGGCTCCACGGTACTGATCCACGGCGAGACGGGTACGGGCAAGGAACTGATCGCCCGGGCGGTCCACAATCTCAGCCAGCGTCACGCCAGCTCCTTTGTCAAACTGAACTGCGCGGCCATCCCGACCGGCCTGCTCGAGAGCGAACTCTTCGGGCACGAAAGAGGAGCATTTACCGGCGCCATCACCCAGCGGATCGGACGCTTCGAATTGGCCAATCACGGAACCATCTTCCTCGACGAGGTGGGGGAGATCCCCCTCGAGCTTCAACCGAAGCTGTTGCGCGTTCTGCAGGAGAAAGAGTTCGAGCGTTTGGGCGGTTCACGAACCCTTCGCAGCTAACGCTCGCCTGATTGCCGCGACCAATCGTGATCTTCAATCGATGGTCGACGAGCAGAAGTTCCGCTCCGATCTGTTTTATCGACTGAATGTCTTTCCCATCCACGTTCCCCCGCTGCGCGAGCGCACGGAAGACATACCGTTCCTGGTCCGGCACTTCGCGCAATACTTTGCGTTCAATATGTCCAAGCAGATCGACACCATCTCTTCTGAAACCATGAACGCGCTGGTTCGTTACCCCTGGCCGGGAAACATCCGGGAATTGCAGAATGTCATCGAGCGAGCTGTCATCCTTTCCAAGGGCCCGTCGCTCAAGGTCCCGCTCAGTGACCTCAAGCCCCGCTCGCTGGACGGAGCAAATGGAAATGGGAATGGGCATGGGTTGGCGACCCTTGAGGAAGTGGAGCGCAGGCATATCCTGTCGGTTTTGGAGCAAACCAACTGGGTCTTTGCCGGCCCCAATGGGGCAGCTGCGAGGCTTGGCATCAAGCGCCCAACCCTCCAATTTCGCATGCAAAAGCTGGGCATTTCCCGGCCAGCCAGACCTTAATAGGCTGACCACGTAAGTTCAAGCTGAGCACCCCCGGACTTTCGGTCCGGGGGTGCGGGATTTCAAACCTAAGAGAACGCTCCAACATGCAAATTCAGCGCTTTACAGTCCGCGAGAGAACCCGTCGGTCCAGAACACAGTCCCGCAGGGACGGCTGAGAGTAGCCCAGGACGAACCCGGGTTTCCTGTGCAGCTTGGTGGAATCAAGGAGCCTCGTGCGGCTTTCCATGAAGAAAGCCGCATACGCAGACCTGTCTAGAGCAGCGTGCAGGAAATCCGGGGTAGTCCTGGGTAGACGGAGAGAATCCGGAACAGTCCCGCGAGGGACGGCTGATAATATCCCAGGACGTTAGTCCTGGGCATCCTTACCGATTATGCGAGATCCAGCGAACCAAGGACTGGCGTCTTTCAATCTACCGGGACTCAATTCTGGAACCTGTGGTTCTCACGCAGACACTCTAGCCCCGGTGAGAACGTCCCAAACTGTTCAATGACTCAATCCGTACGTTTTTCGTGTGCCCAGCCTGAAAATCCATCCCCCCACACCCCTGCCAACAAGCTGGCAGAATGCCAACCATTTGGCGGCGCGTCAGTTTACGGCGATCGCCCCTCTTTATGGATGACCCTTGTCTGGCGAACACGAAGTTCCCGCGTATCTCTATTATTCCGCGTTAGGCACGCGGATTGCATATAAGCCAATCACAAGTAATAGGTGCTGTCGAAGCAGCAAAAGGGATCGGAGGAATCGCCGTCGGGCACAGACGGCCGCTCTAAAGAGGGAACCGAAAAGATGTTGAGAATCACCGTTGTGGAGAATGCCGCGGAGGACCAGTGGACCCTTCAAGGCACGCTGACCAAGTGCTCGGTCGCCGAGTTGCTCTCCAGTTGGAGAGCATCCACCTGTCCCTCAGGCAGGCGCCGCATCGTGAATCTCGATAAGGTGACTTCCATCGACAAGAGCGGCGAGGAAGCTCTCTCAATGATCATGCGCGACGGAGCGACCGTAGTAGCGTCGGGCGTCTACACCAGACACTTGTTAGACGAGCTGCGAGCACGGAGAGCAACACCCGAGGATTCCGGCTCCTAACCCGGAACTTACTCCAGCACCGGCAGCGCCAGTGCTGGAGGAAGCCCTCAAACGGCTCTCAGAAGAGGATCTTGAGAGCCAGTTGGACGTTGAAGGGTTCGCCAGGTCCGATGCCTGGCGAGTAGTTGCCGGCCCCAATCGTAGACCCAATCTGCCCAAAGCTATCGGAGTCCGTGTAGGCGTTGTCCAGCTGCGTGGGCCCGGGGTTGGCAAGATTCAGGTGGTTGAACAGGTTAAACATCTCTACCCGGAACTGCGCATTGACCCGCTCCGTAATGTGGGTGTTCTTGAAGACCGATAGATCCACGTCTTCGAGGCCGGGGCCAAAGATGCTGTTACGAGTGAAGTTTCCGTAAGTCCCTGCCGCCGGATCGACAAACGCCGCGGGGTTGAACCATTGCACGACGTTGTTTGTGATCTTGTGCGAGACGCCGGCAAATGGATTGCCCACGATGTCTGGCCGCTGCGTATATTCGTTCGTGCCAGTGGTGTCAGTACCCGTGAACAGGTTGATCGGTTGGCCACCCTTTAGGGTAATGACGGTGTTCAGCTCCCACCCATTGGTAAGCAGCTTTGGTCCGGGAAATCCTGGAACCTCGTAGTTAGCATAGCCAACGAAACCATTGCGAGTATCGAAGTCGCTGTTGCCGTAGTCTCCCTTGAAGTTGGTGCTGTCCTGCGGCAATTGTCCGCGATACTGCGTCACCTCATCCAGGTTGTGGCCCCACGTATAGCTGAACTGAGAGCTTAGCCCGTGGTAGGACCGGATCTTGAAGGTGGTCTGTAGCGAGCTATAGTTCGATGTGCCGATGCTCTCAATCTGATTGATGTCCCCATATTGGGGATAGTTGGCGAGATAAGGCCTCTGGGTAACACCGTCATAGAGAGCGCCCTGGTAAAGCACACCGTCCTGCGTGGGGCCACCGAGGTAAGGCTGGTTGATATTCAGGATGCTGAGCAGCCGGCGTCCTTCGCTGCCTACGTACCCGATTTGAAAGAGGGCATGGGAACCAAGGGCTTGCTCAAGCTGCAGGCTGAAGTTGAAGTTATACGGAGTTTTGAAATGGCGGTCCACGGAGAAGACGCCGCAAGGATTTGCCGGATTGCACAGGTTGGTTGTCGTGGGCGTGACCACGGGGAAAATGTTCTGCCCGGGCACGATGGTCGCTCCATACGACGAAAGCGTGTAGACCGGGTTTGGACCGCCGGGATTACCCTCAAGGCCGTTGGGCGCATTGTTGCCCGGCCGGTTGTCAAGGAACGGATTAGCATTCGGCGTGTCGAAGTACATGCCGAAGCCGCCGCGCACGACGGTGCCTTTGGCAAAGGCGGGTGCGTAGGAGAAGCCGACTCGCGGGCTGATGTTTGCCCAATCGCTGGGGTAGACGGAGCTGATTTGGTTTCCTTGGAAAGCCAGCCCGTCGTCAGCGGTCAACTCCGGGCGAAAGACGGAGAGGTTCTGATACTGGCTATGCATCGGCTGCAGGTAGTCATAGCGAATCCCATAGTCGACACTCAGGTTTTGCGTGAGCTGCCAGCTATCTTGCGCGAACAGGTCAAAGGTATTGATAAATACCTGCCGTTCCGCGTCGCCACGGGCGATCGTGCCGGAAGCCAGGTCGCCAGCCAAAAAGTCGGCGAGCGCAAGCACGTTACCCAGCGATTGGGCCTGGCAGGCTGCCTGCACAGTAGGGTTGCTGGCAAAATAACCCGTGCATTGCGCGGCTCCAGTAGCGCTCTGGTAGTCGGCGGCCCAGGGTCCGGTAGCCCCGGTAAACTTGAAGCTGCCCACCGAGTGGCGTTGGTAGAACTCGTCCACCTGCGCCTGCCGGTACTCACCTCCAAAGCGAAACTCGTGCTTGCCCTTGACCCAGGAGAGCGCCTCGTCCAGATGTCCAGTGATGTCGTTACGGCCCTCTGGTGGAGTCTGGCCAATTTCCTCGAACCCCGTAATCGAGATATTCGGGGAGTTGCTGTAAGGCGAGCTGGTTACGAAGCCGAGAGAGTCAACGTCGAAACCGGTCTTTTGATCACTGAACACCTGGTTGAAGTAGTTCACGCCGATGGTGATCTGGTTGGTAATGTGAGAAGACAAGGTCAGATTGTGAACAATCGAGTAGTTATACACATGGATGGGAGCGACTTCGAAGTAATAAGGAATGGTGCAATTGCAAACTGGCGCGATCTGATTGCCCTGGCCAAGAAAGGCACGCGCTGAGAGGGATTGACGATCGTTGAAGTTGTGATCGATCTTGATCACCCCGTTGTAGCTGTAGCCGGTTTCCGGGGCGGAGGGCAAATAGTTTGGGCTGGACGCAGGACCAGTCAGCGAATCGGCCGGCCAGAGAACCGGCAGTAAATTGCTGGTAGCGGAGTTTTGTGCAACCCCATAGTAAGCGAGGAGCGGCAAAGCAGCTGCCTGGTAAGCGGCTGACGGCTCAGTGCCCTGATTGCCGGTAGCGATCTTGAAATTCTGCTTCTCAAAATTTTCAAACCAGAAGGTGTGATCTTTCCAGAACGGACCGCCGGCCGACTCTCCCCATTGTTGATTGCGCAGAGGCGGATTGCCCTGCTGAAAAGGCGAGACCTCGGCGAGTGCCTCGTTGCGGTTGTAGTAGTAAGCGCTGCCATGGATCTGATTGGTGCCTGATTTAGTAACCAGGTTCACTGATCCGCCCGGGTTCCGTCCCGACTCAGGCGAGCCTTGCGTCTCCAGCGAAAACTCTTCCACCGAATCGATGGGCAAGGTGATGCCGGCGATGTTTTCTACACCGCCCTGGTTAACCGCCGGAATGTTATGCCACAGATCGTTGTTGTCTGAGCCATCAATCTGCCAGTTGATCTGGTTTGCACGCGTGCCATTGACTGATCCGTAACCGCCCAGCGAGTATCCGGCGAAGCCGGGAGCCATGCCGATCATCTGGGTGAAGTCGCGGCCGTTCAGGGGAATATCCTGGATCGCCTTGCCGGACAGGACGGTGGTTTCTGTCGGAGTCGTGGTGTCGAGCGCGACGCCGGCAGCATTCACCTCGACTGTCGTCGCCTGCGAGGCGACCGCAAGCTTGAGCGGAAGAGTGTAGAGCGTACCCGCGGAGACCTGCACCTTTTCTACCTTAAGTGTTTCAAAGCCGGACGACGTTGCCGATACGGTGTACGTGCCAAGCGGCAGGTCCTGAAAGGCGTACTCGCCCGCGCTGGACGTAACCGATGAGTGAACAACACCCGTAGAGTCGTCGGTAATCTGCACCGTCGCGCCTGGAAGAGAGCCGCCGCCCTGGTCCGTCACCGTGCCGTTGATGCCGCCACGAAAGTTCTGAGCTGCGGCGAACGTTACGCTGAGCAGCACCATGATCAGGAAAGCGGGTAGGGGGAAAGATCGAATGCGGGTAACGCCAGATGACATGAGACAACCTCCAAAGAATTGCGCGAAAAGAAAGTTCTTCCAGACCCTCTGAGACCCTGGGGCGGATGAGTATCACTCGACTTATCTTCGACTTGGAAGGGTGCTACAGGCCTGTTCCGACGAGGAAGGCACATGGGAGGTGAACGATTGAGCTTCGACAAGGAAGGGCGTTCACCGCTAGCGCTACAGATTCGTAGTGTCTAACTAAACTAACCGTAAGTAGGGTTGAATGCAACCAGAAAAATAAAATCTTCTTCGGAATGCGGGACGGTTACGAATCGATTGAGCTTACCAGGCGACGCCGAGTTAGGTGATAGTACACCACCGGGGTAACCACCAGGCTGAGCACGATCGAAATCGAGAGGCCCCCGATGACTGCAATAGCGAGAGGCTGCAACATCTGTGAGCCGGCGCCCAGGGCTAGCGCCAGGGGAAACATTCCGCATACCGTGGCAATGGCAGTCATGAGGATGGGGCGCCTGCGCCGCATCACGGCCTGAAGCATGGCTTGGCGAGGATCGAGCCCGCCGGCGCGCAGCTGCTCATCGGAGTCCAGCAGCAGGATTCCGTTTTTGGCCACGATCCCGATGACCATGATGAGGCCCATGAAGCTGGCTACATTGAAGTCGGTGCCGGTGATGAGCAGAGCGAAGAAGACCCCCGAGAGCGAGAGCACAGAGCTGGTAAGCACGGCGACCGGCGCGGAGAAGTTGCGGAACTCGGCCAGCAGCACTCCAAAAACCAGCGCCAGCGCCAGTACCAGAACGCGGGCCAGGTCGCTAAAGGAACGTTGCTGCTCCTGGTAAGTCCCGCCATACTCCACCCGAACCGATGAGGGAAGCTGCAGCCGGTCGACGACATTTTTCACCGAGGCCATGGCTCCTCCAAGATCGGAGCCTTCGAGGCGGCCGCTCACCAACACCACCTGCTGCAGGTTTTCACGGCGAATCTCATTTTGTGGCGGCAGTTGCGTGACGCTGGCCATGGCGCCGAGTGTTGCGGTGTGGCCGCTGGTGCTGTTGAAGACGGTGTTCTGGATCGCATCGAGCGAAGCCCGATTAGCCTCCGGCAGGCGCACCCGAATCGTGTAGGGCCGTCCGCCCACGATCATTGGATCATTGGTGGGCAAGCCATCGAGGATTGAGGTGGCATCCTCCGCGATCTCGGCCGGAGTAAAGCCCAACCGGCCGGCGACGATGGGATCGATCTGGAAGCTGGTAGCCGGACCGCTGATGGTGTTTTCCACCCCATTCTGGGTATCAACGACACCGGGAATCCTTGCAATGGCCTGCTGTACCCGTGGACCGAGCGAGAGCAGCAGATCGCGGTCGTTGGAGAAGAGCTTGATCTGGATAGGCTCGGGCGAATTGGAGAGGTCCCCAATCATGTCCTGCAGAACCTGGGTGAACTCGATATCGAGCGCCGGCTCAGCGGACTTGATTCGTTCGCGCACGTCGTCCATCACCTCTTCAATCGAGCGCGAGCGATCGGGCTTGAGGCGAACGGTGAAGTCTCCGCGGTTGGCCTCAGTTACGGCGGCGAGCCCCATTTCGAGGCCGGTTCGACGAGAGGTGATTTGCACCTCGGGAGTCTGCTGAAGGATCTGCTCCACGTGCTGCAGGATGCGGTTGGTTTCGGTAAGCGAGGCGCCGGCGGGAGTGAAATAGTCCAGGATGAAAGCGCCTTCATCCATCTCCGGCAGTAGATCCGACCCCAGCGCGTTATAGCTGAAGTAGCCCGCAAGGATGAGCACCAAACAGACCGCAACCATGGCGATCGGCCGGCGGAGGCACCAATCGAGCGAGCGCTCGTGGAGCCGGAGCAGGCGGTCGAAGAGCTGGCCGGCCTTACGTTGTGCGATGGCGAATTTTCCCGCCCGCTTTTCGTCCGTCTCGACGCTTGCATGTAAGGCAGCCGCCGAGTGGACCTTGCCGGTGAGCCTGAGCGAGAGGGCAGGCGTAAAAGTGAGCGCGAGCAGCAGCGAGATCAAAAGAGCCACCGTCATGGTGACAGCAAGAGCGCGGAAAAAGCTGCCCGTTACCCCAGTGACGGAGATGAGCGGGAGAAAGACAATGACCGGGGTGATGGTGGAAAAGACCAGTGGCCGGCTTATCTCCCGAATCGCCTTCCTCACCGCTTCCACGCGGGAGTCTCCGGCCTCGCGATGCACGGCAATGTTCTCCACCACGACGATGGCATCGTCAATCACGAGTCCGATCGCGGCCGCGAGCCCTCCCAGCGTCATCAGGTTGAAACTTTGTCCCGCCAGGCGCAGAAAGAGAATGGTCACCGCCACGGTGACAGGAATCACCAGCCCCGCGACGAGCGAGGAAGTCCAATCGCGAAGGAAGAGAAAGAGGATGATGCAGGCCAGCACCAGGCCGATGAGAATCGCGTCGCGGACGCTAAGGATGCTCTCGCGCACAAGCTCCGACTGGTCGTAGAACGCCTGGAGATGGACGCCCTTGGGCAGTTTCGATTGCAGCTGGGCTATCTCCGCTGCCACGCCCGTGGCCACTGCCACCGTATTGCCCGAGGGCTGACGGGCGATATTGAGCAGCACGGCGGGTTTGCCGTTCGCCGTGACCGAGGTGTAGACGGGCATGGTGGAGGGTTCCACAGTGGCCAGGTCCCCGACACGGATGGGCACTCCCGCCGCCGAGGTCTTGACCACCAGGTTGCTTAACTCCGCGGCGCTGTGTGCTTGGGCTCCTATCAAGGCGAGGATGAGTTCATGGTTCGCTTCGTATAGGCCAGGCGAGTCGATGATGTTCGATTCCTGCACTGCGTTGACCAGCTCGAGCAGGGTAACTCCGGCGGCCTGCAGCCGGGAGAGATTGGGCACAATGTGGAACTCAGGTACCTGTCCGCCCTGCACGGTCACCGTGCTAACCCCGTCCACACGATTCAATGGCGGTTTCAGATCGTACGTGGCTATCTCCCATAGACGGGTCTGCGAAACCGTATCCTTGCCGCGGTCCTCCGCCGTAAGGGCATAGCCCAGGACAGGAAAGGTGGCAAAGGTGAGGCGGTTTGTCGTGATCCGTGCGGTTGCGGGCAGTGACTGGGCAACCTTGGAGAGCGCCGCATCCGTCAACTGCAGGGTATGGAACATGTCCACGTTCCAATTGAAGAATAGGCTTATCTCCGCCGAGCCACGGCTGGTGGTGCTGCGTACGGTCACCAGGCCGGGAACGCTGTTGATCGCATCCTCAATCCGCTTGGTAATGGTGACCTGCATCTGCTCGACGGGCATCACGCCGTTGTCGACCCCGATCACCACGCGGGGGAAGCTAGTCTCTGGAAAGACGGAGATAGGCACTTGGAACGCGGCGTATATACCCGCCAGCGTCAACAAGAAGAGGAAGAAGAAGATGGTTTTGGCGGCGCCCGCGAGCCAGAAGGATCTCTCGTCAGCCGCCTTTGCAGGCGAGTCGGGCATCAGTCCTTGTCTCCCGCGGCCTTCTTCGCGGAGTCTTCCGCTGGAGACGTGCCGATTTTTACCTTGGTCCCCTCGTCGAGCCCGTACGCGCCGGTGGTGATGACCGTGTCGGCCGGGCTTAGGCCGTTGAGCACCTGCACCGAGGTTGCCGCCTGGATGCCGAGGGTCACCGCGCGCTTGGCGGCCGTGCTTTCCGGCGTAATGATCATCACGGATTTGGAGACGCCGTCGGGCGCAGTCTGTACCGCCTCTGCAGGAATAAGGAGCGCATTGGATGCCGTGCGGCCAGTGATTGTGGCGTGAACGGGTGTGCCGGCTTTCAAAGTTCCATGAGGATTCTCAACGCGCAGCCATACCTCTACGGTCGTGCTTCCAGGGTCGAGCGCGGGGCTGATGAGCGAGACCTTCGCCGGCACCGGATCGGGAACACCGGGAACGACGATGCTGGCCGATGCGCCATTCGAGAGCTGCTGGGCCTGGGTTTGCGCGAGGTGGAGCTTAGCCAACAGCGCTGAAGTATCCATCACCGTGATCACCGGAGTACCGGCCGCGGCCGTCTCTCCGGCGAAGAGCGGCCGGTCGGTGACTACACCCGAGATAGGACTCCGAATCTCGGTGTAGCTCAACTGGGCTTCCGCGCCCTCGTACTTGCCCTTAGCGGAGGTGAGTTGACCCTGCGCACTCTCCAGCGCAGCCTTGCGGCTGATCTTCTGCACGGCGTCGAGATGTTGCTGCGCTATATCATGCGCGGCCTTGGCCTGGACTAAGGCTGCTTTGGCCGTATCCAGGTCGCGCCCCGGGATCGCGCCCTGGCTGAAGAGCTGCGTGCGGCTGTCCACAATGCTTTGCGCCAGGCTCAGGTTGGCCGTCGCCTGCGCCAAGTCGAGTTCAGCCTTGGCTGCGTCCTCAGGAACTGTGGCGCCGGTGGCGATGTCGTAGCTCCCCTGGGCTGCGTTGTACGCGCCCTTGTTGTCGAGTGCGGCCGCTTCGAGATCGCTATTCTCGAGCGTAGCCAAAAGCTGACCGGCTTTGACGTGAGAACCGCGCTGGACATAAAACTTCTTGACCGGCGCTGTGACCTTCGGCGAGATAGCGGCCTGGGCCAATGGCGCCAGGGTGGCATCCGCGGTGATTGGCTCGGAGATGGCGCCCCGTACTGGATGGGCGGCTTGCACGTAGACCTCAGTGGGAGCTGTCTCCGCAGACTTGCTGCAGGCAGTGACAAGCAAGCAGCCGCCACCGAGGAGCATGGCAGCAAGAAACCGAATCCAACTGGACGGGTGCCCCAGGTTCGCCGTGGCTGCTTGAAAAGAAACCGCAGGTCCCTCCACTACGCTACGCTCCGGTCGGGATGACAAATTTGTTCGGCTATCCGCAGCCCAGTACCCAAACAGATTTGTCATCCCGACCGGAGCGTAGCGTAGTGGAGGGACCTGCGGTTTCTTTTCAAGCAGCCACGGCGAACCTGGGGCACCCGTCCAGAGATCCGTCCAGGGATCTGAATTTGTCGGTCTTCCGAGGCGGTTGGTGGCGAGTAAGGTCATGGCTCAGATCGCTCCTGTCAGCAACTGCAAATTCGTAAGAGCCAGTTGATATCGAATACTTCCGTCCTCGCGTGCGATCTCCGCCGCTGTTAAAGAATTTTCCGCGTCCACCACTTCCAGCACCGTCGCTTCCCCCGCGGTGTAGCGCAGCCGCGTCAGGCGCAGACTCTCCGTCGCGGTCTGCACGCTCTGATCAAGCGACTGCAGCTGATCCCGCGACGTCGCCGCCTCGGCGTAGGACTCGTCCAGCTGGGCGATGAGCCGCCGTTGGGTAGCGGTAAGCGCGGTGTGTGCGGCGTCGCGCAGTATCTCGCTCTGGCGAACGCGGTGCTGCGTAGAGAGCCAGTCCCAAACAGGAATATCGAGCGTCGCGCCGGCGGAGTATCCAAGATTCTTTACCCCTTCCCGTCCATTGACGGCGAACTGCACTGCATCGATTCCGTAAGCGAAGTTGAGAGAAAGATCGGGAAGATAGGCGGCCCTAGCCGCCGTCACGTCGAGAGAACTAACACGCAGCGAAGCCAGCGCCTGATGCAGTTCCGGATTCAGCTTCATCGCGGCCGCATCCACATCAGCCCGATCGGGCAGCGGCACAACCGCGCCCGGCACGAGCGTGTAAGCAGCCCGGGGGTCGGGAAAGAGGAGCACCCCCAGATCCAGGTGAGCCTTCTGCTTCTCAAGCAGGGCATCAGCCAAATCGCGATCGCGCTGCTGTTGTAGCAGCTGAGCCTTCACTACGTCGGCATGGGCCCCTTCCCGTGCGCTCTCCCGCTGTTGCGTGAGTTGCGTGAAGTTGGCCGCTTCGCCGGCGGCCCGGCGCCCCACCTCCACCTTACGATCGGCGGCTAAGCTTTGGTAGAAGAGGCTGGTCACGGTGGCAACCAGGCCGCGCCGGGCAATCTCCAACTCCGCCGCGGCCACCGCATCGACGGCGGTGGCCCGCGAGACGGCAGTTAATTGTTGCAGTCCGAAGGTTTCCGTGACCACGCCCTGGCTGGCGTATTCACGCACCGCGTTGTTGGCGATAAAGCGTGGAGCAGCCTGGCTTCCTACCGGGCCGCCTCCGTTGATTGCGCCGTTGGGCTGCGTGTACAGAACCTGGTTGTGATAGCTGACACCGGGCAGCAGGGCTGCCTGGGTGATGGAGTGATCGAGTGCCGTAACGCGCTTATTGGCCGCCGCAGCGGCGAAGTTAGGTTCGTTCGCACGCGCCAGCGCGATGGCCTGCTCCAACGTGATCGAAGTGGGCGTTGCTGCTTGCTGCGCCAACGCCGCGTTCAGGAAGAATGCAAACGCAATGAAAGAAAGCCGCCTCGTCATACTGGGAAGACGCATAGACCCCCGAAGTTATTTCTGCCCGACGACCAGTATCGTGAAGCTACCAGGAACAATCGCCGGCCGCGGACGGGGGTTGTCGGCCGTGGGGGCAGGCCGCTCGCCGAATGTGGCGGTGGCCAGGTAAATGCGTCCCGTCGCCGTATCCAGGGTCATGGTCCTCGCGCCTCGCTGCGTGGCCAGGTTCTGCAGTACGGGATAGCTGTCACTGCCGGCGTCAATGACGGTCAGCGTGCCGCCGCCGTTGGAGGAGAAAGCCAGCTTGCGCGTGGGATCGTAGCGTGCCGCATCCGGACCATCGCCGATAGAGGCATTGGCCAAGGTCTTTCCCGAGTTCGCATCGACGACCGCCATCTTGCCTCCGTCACACACGGCGAAGAGCCGGCGGCCTGCAGTATCGATGGCCAGTCCGGAGGGCGACTCGCAGTTGGCCAGCGGCCACGTCGCGGTAATCTTCTTGGCTGCCGCATCCAGGCGGACGATCTCATTTTTGCTCTCGATATTCGCGAAGACCGTGCCCTTTCCATCCGCGACTGGGAATTCAGGCTTACCGTCGAGTGGGATGGTGGCCACCACTGTGCGTTGTGCGGTATCGATCACGGTTACATTACTGCTGCGGCCGTTAAAGGCCCAGACCGTTTTGGTTACCGGTTCGAACGCAATGCCATCCGGGTTTGTGCCTGCGGGAATCGAAGCTACAGTGGCCAACGTAGCGCGGTCGAAAACAACCACCACATTGGCTCCGCCGTCGCTGACATAACCGTACTTGCCGCTATCGTCGAGCGCCACGCCGTGGGTGCCTTTCAGCCCTGTGATGCTGCCCACCACCTTCCCGGAATCGGTGTCCAGCACTTCCACCCGCGGTCCGTGAGTGGCATACAGCCGGTGCGCCTTGGGGTCAGAGGTGAGGTAGTCCCAGCCCCCTTCGCCGCCAATGGTCCACTTGGTCAGGACACTGTACGGCGTCTGCGCCAGTGCAGCGAAAGGCGCCAGCAAAATCGACGCGGAAAGGGCGAGTGTCTGCAGAGTGGGGCGAAGGCAGTTTGGTCTCATTGGATCTCCCATCAAGCTCGATCTCAATTTCGCACAGCTACCTTAACCGAAGCTGAAGGCACTCCAGAAAGCGGCAGGTGCACCACCACCCTGGTCCCAATCCCTAACTCACTCGTGATCTCGATCGTTCCCTGCCACCGGGAAACGATGGCCTTGCAGATAGAAAGCCCCAGCCCGGTGCCTCCCGTGTTGCGGCTCCTCGAGGGATCGCCGCGGTAAAAACGATCGAAGATGTGGGGCAGATCCTGGGGTGCGATGCCGTCGCCATCGTCCTCGATGGCAAGCTCTCCATCCTGTTCCGCCACGGCATGTATCGCAGAGCCGGCGGGGCTGTGCTGCAAGGCATTCAAAAGCAGGTTGGAGCACAGCAGTTGCAACTGCTCCGCCTCGACGTCGACCATCACTGCCTCTTCAGCCATCACCAGGATGCGCAGTCGCTTCAACTCCGCCATGGAATCAAATTGCTCCGCCACCTGGCGCAGGATCTGGGCCATGTCCGTAGCAACGCGCGCCGATGGCAATTCGGTCTTTGTCTCCACCCGCGCCAGGGTGAGCATCTTGGCTACTGCTTCTTCCATGCGATCGCAATCCAATTGGCAGCGCTCGATGCCTTTCTCATACTCGGGCGCGGTCCTTTGCTTCAGTGTGAGCAGTTGCAGCGAAGACTTCAAAACCGCGACCGCGGTCTTGAGCTCATGCGCGGCATCCCCGACAAAGCGTCGTTGCTGCATGAATGAGCGCTCCAGGCCGGTAATTGCTGTTTCCAGGGCCACGGTGAGGGGTTCTAGCTCCCTGATCATGCGCGCCCGTTGAGGAGGCGCGAAGTTCCATGAATCCACCGACACACCGGCTGCTGCCGTCGCCAACTGTCTTAGAGGAGCCAATCCACGGTTCAGCAGCCAGAAAATCAACAGTCCTGAAACCGCGAGCAAAGTTAAGCTCGTGGCCGCGTAAAACCCGACTGCTCTCCAGATACCTCTCCAGACGCCATCGATCGGCGAGCCGTAAAGGATGCTTACGCGCCGCGGGATGCCTCCGCCTTTATCGCCGGGATCGACGATCCGGAGGCCCTCAATTCTCATCGCTCGATAATGGATACCGTTGACGTGAACTCTGAGGAACTTCCCGGTCTTCGCCGCCAGCAAGCCTTCATCCGGCCCATGCCAATTCGGCGAATGGCCCAGGACGCGGCCGCTGGCGTCCTGCACCTGATAGATATCCTCGGCCGGAAAATTCACTTCCGTTCCATCCAGCATCACGTTGTCTTGGGTATCTTCGGCATCCTGGACCGCGCCCAACAGCGAATCGGCCCGGCCACGCAGCATAATGTCGAAGGCGCGAAAACGCTGGTGCCGCTCATAGAGCATGGCCGCCGTCGATATCGAGAGCGCGGCCAGCAGCTCTACCAACAGAACCGTGGTAATCAATCGACGCGTGATGGAGTAGGGCTTCATCGGCTCTCCTCGAAGCCCATCAGCAGGCGGTATCCCCGGCCGCGCAGCGTTTCGATGCTCGGCTGCTGGGTGGCTGCCTCGAGCTTGCGGCGCAGGTTCGAGATGTGCGCTTCGATTACGTTGGAGTGGTGTTCCCAGTTGTAATCGTAGAGATGCTCCAGCAGCTCACGCTTGGATATGATCATGCGTGGCCGGTGGATCAGGTACTCGAGAATGCGGTATTCGGTCGGCGATAAGTCAACGAGCTTGCCGGAGCGCCGGACACTCTGCTCGACGGTATTGACCTCCAGATCGGAGAGGCGGAGCAGGGGATTGGCCACTCCTTTGCCGCGGCGGATGAGCGCCTTGGCCCGGGCAATCAATTCGCCCAGGTCAAACGGCTTACTCAGATAGTCGTCTGCTCCGGCATTGAGCAGGGAGATGATGGAACTAGCCTCGCCTTTGGCGGTCAGGATGAGCACCGGTGTGGCATTCCCGCGAGCTCGCACCTTCCTTAGCAGTCCGAGGCCGTCTAATCCTGGCAACATCAAATCCAGAATCATCAGGTCATAGCAGCCGTTTTCGGCGAGGTCCAGCCCGGTGAGCCCATCTTCGGCGCAGTCGACAGCGAAGTTTGGGCCCTCGCGCAAAGCGGAAGCCACATTCTCCGCCAGCCGCACCTCATCTTCGACCACCAAAACCCGCATGACTGCAGTATCCCCCAACTAAGGTTAAGCCAAGCTGAAGCCCGCTTGTCGTGGAAGGACCTGCAGTTTCTTTCCATCCCATCTGACAACTCTTCATAGAAGCCACCGCCCTCCACTTTGTCATCCCGACTGGAGCGAACCCGGATTTCCTGTACGCAGCACTCACCAACGTCCACGTGTGCGGCTTTCAGTAAGGAAAGCCGCATGAAGTTCGCCAACGCGACCAAGTTCGACAGGAAATCCGGGGTAGCGTAGGGGAGGGACCTGCAGTTCTCTGCACCAGCAGCCAATGCCACCCCGATCAATTGCGAGCTGCTTTAGGCCTGGAAAAATGCAGAAACACTCGGGAAGACGTTTAAAACACGCTGCGGAGGACTCTGTTGATATCAAGGCACCACTTTCCAGACCGCAGAAGAACTCATGTTTTGTGTCAGGGCACGACTTAAAGTCGGGCCGTAAACCGATTGCGACGGGCTTTAGAGCCCGTTGGTTCCCTCACGAAGGACGGGTATCCCACATCTCGCGAAACACAAGTGAGATGTGGGGCACCCGTCCTTCGTGAGACGACAGGAGGCCTGAGGTCTTGCTTGCCTGCCCGGTGCAGCCTGCAAAGCCCGCACTACCTCTCTCCCGGCGGAGGAGCATTTACAGGCGCCCCACTCTTAGGAGGCTGCCAACCATCATTGGATGGGCCATTCTGGAAGAAAACAGAATCCTTGCTATAAGGCCCGGTCGCATACATCGCGTTGGCTTGCCCGAAGTACTTCCCCGCCCGCAGCGTATCCGCGCGAACCTTGTCCACCAGCTGGTGATAGCGTTCATCCGTCTGTTCGTATCCAGAGAACCAGTGCAGGTCGTTGTTCCCAATGATCACCACATCAACACCCGGAACCGATGCAATGTCGTATGCATTGGCCACGCCGGTAGGCGTCTCGATCATAACCACCACCAGCATGTTGTCATTGATGGTGTGGTGGTAGTCGATGCCATTGATACCCCAGATGCTGGGTGCCTGGCCCTGGCCCGTACTCCGTCGCGCGACTGGAGGATAACGGGCCCACTTCGCCGCTTCCCGCGCCCGATCGACATCGTCGACAGTGGGAATAACCACGCCGAGCGCGCCGATATCGGTTGCATGCTGAATGTGCCACTCCTGTGCGTCAGGTAGGCGAATCATAGGAGTCGCCTTGACGTGCGGGCACGCGGCAATCATTTTCTCAATGTCCGCGAACTCCAGCGTGCTGTGCTGCATTTCGAACCAGGTGAAGTCGTAATGCTTGGCCCGCTCGCAATAGTCGGCGATATCCATCTTCGATTGCGTAAAGCTGAAGACCTGCTTGCCGTCGAGAAGCTTCTGCTTGGTGGTGTTGTAAAGCTTCGCTTTCGCGCCGCCGGTGTCCGGGCTTTGCGCCCCCAACTGCATACCGGGCACCGCCAGGGCCAGAAATGAGCAGACAAGCAATTGCGTTGCCGACCAGGTCTTCATCCGCGCTCCTTAGAAAACAACAGCCATCCTTTATAGCCCCAAACTCCGTTCCATGGCGATGGGGTATAACTATCACCGGGCTTTCGTACCAGGAGATCACCGTGCACCGTTCGTGTTTGCTTTTGTTCGCGGCTACTTTGCTTTTGACCGCCGGTGCCATGGCCCAAGAGGGCACGACGTTGACCATTGACCTGGCGCAGGTGAAAGCGAAAGCGAGTCCTCAGCTATATGGGCTAATGACAGAAGAGATCAACTACTCCTACGATGGTGGTCTCTATGCCGAGCTGGTAAGGAATCGGACATTTCAGGATAGGGGCAAGATACCCCCCAACTGGTTTCTCTACGAGTGGGGCAGTGCCGATGCTTCGATGGACATCGATCGCACCACCGGTCCCAGCGCTGCCCTGCCGCTCAGCCTGCAAATGACGGTCAAGAGCGCCGGCGATCACGACCAGGCCGGCATCAGCAACCTGGGATTCTGGGGTTTTCCCGTACGTCCGCAAACCACCTACGACGGTTCGTTCTACGCCAAGACGAGCGATGCCTCGATCGGGCCGGTGACCGTGAGCTTGGTCGAGGATGAAACCGGCAAGGCCATCAGCACCACTGTGCCCGCACTGACCACTGCGTGGCAGCAACACCAGTTCACGCTCCATTCCGGTGCTGCCACCAAATCTTCGCAGTACCACCTGGTGCTCTCGGTGGCTAAGCCAGGAACGGTCTGGTTCAGCCTGGTATCTCTGTTTCCTCCCACCTACCACGACCGGAGCAACGGAAATCGCATCGATCTAATGGAGAAGCTGGCGGCGATGAAGCCGGCGTTTCTCCGCTTCCCCGGAGGTAATTATCTCGAGGGCGAACACATCAACGAGCGCTATGAATGGAAGAAGACCATCGGTCAGTTGGTGGATCGTCCGACCCACCCAAGCCCGTGGCACTATCGCTCCAGCGACGGCATGGGCCTGCTCGAGTTCCTGGAGTGGTGCGAGGACCTCAAGATGCAGCCCCTGCTGGCCGTGTATGCCGGCTATTCCTTGCAGCAGGAGTTCGTCAAGCCTGGACCGGATCTGGAGCCATACGTCCAGGATGCGCTGGATGAAATTGAATACGTGACTGGCGACGCCGGCACAAAATGGGGCGCGGAGCGGGTGAAGGACGGCCACCCGGCGCCCTTCAAGCTGAGCTATGTCGAGATCGGCAACGAGGATTGGTTCGACAAATCCGGAACCTATGGTGACCGCTACGCCCAGTACTACAAGGCCATCAAAGCCAAATACCCCGATCTGCAGCTGATCGCCACCACCCCCATCACCACCATGACGCCGGATGTGATCGACGATCACTTTTATCGCCGCGCCCAGGAGTTCTACGACGACGTACACCACTACGATCAGACCGATCGCAACGGCCCCAAGATCTTCGTGGGCGAGTGGGCCACCCGCGAGGGCACGCCCACACCGAACTTCGGCTCAGCGTTAGGAGATGCGGCGTGGATGACCGGCATGGAACGCAATAGCGACATCGTCATCATGGCCAGCTATGCTCCGCTGCTGGTCAATGTGAACCCGGGCGGCATGCAGTGGGAGTCCGATTTGATCGGCTACGACGCCATGAACAGTTACGGCTCGCCCAGTTACTACGCCCAGGTCATGTTCAGCAACCACTTCGGGGATCAGATATTGAACGCTTCACTGGATGGATCAGCCCCTAAGTTGTTCTACTCCGTCACCCGTAAATCGAGCGATGGAACCATCTACCTGAAGCTGGTAAACGCAAGCTCCACATCACAGCCTTTGCGCCTCCAGTTCAAGGGCGCGTCCACCATTGATAAGACGGGAAAACTCATCAGCCTCTCGGCCAAAACCACCGCGGCTACCAACAGCATCACCCAGCCCACGGCGATTGTGCCGGTGGAGAGTGAGTTGCACGACGCAGCGGCTGAGTTTGCACATACTGTTCCCGGCTTCACCATTCAAGTTCTGGAGTTGAAAGCGAAATGAGAACGCGTTGGTTTCTGGCCCTTTTCCTGTTGCTAAGCCCCTGGCTCAGGGCAAAGGCGGACATTCAGTATTTCCCCGAGCGCAAGGTTTGGGTTCTGCAGGCCGGCGAAACAACATACGCATTCGGCGTCAACGAGCGCGGCGAGTTGCAGTCCATCTATTGGGGGCAGCGGGTCACGCGCGATGCCGATTTTCCTGCCGCGCATAGCAGGCCAGAGGTGGCCTCCTTTGACCTTTCCACTACCACTACCCCGCAGGAGTACCCGGGGTGGGGCGCAGGGCTGTACACCGAGCCTGCGTTGAAGGCGACCTACGCCAACGGGAATCGGGACGTGGTTTTGCATTATGTCGAGCAGCACCTCGATGGCAACACGCTGGAGGTGATGTTGAAGGATATTGACAGCGCGCTCGAGGTGCACCTTTACTACCGGGTCTATCCCGAGACCGGCATTCTCGAGCGGTGGTCACGCATACAAAATAAGACCGATCAGGCCATCACGCTGGAGAGCGCGCAGTCGGCCTCATGGACCTTGCCCCACGGTGAGGGCTACGGCTGGCACTATCTCACCGGCCACTGGGGTGCAGAGTGGCAGCTGCACTCCGAGCCTTTGCAAACCGGGGCGCGCGTCATCGAAAGCCGCCGCGGCAGCACCTCGCAGCAATCCAACCCATGGTTTGCCATCGACCGCCCGCAGCAGACTACGGAGGAGAGTGGTCCGGTGTGGTTTGGCGCTTTGGGGTGGAGCGGCAGCTGGCGCATCACGGTGGAGCAGACCGCCATGCAGCAGGTGCGCGTGACTGGCGGCTTCAATCCCTTCGATTTTGGCTACCGCCTTAAGCCGGGTGAGCAGCTGGAAACTCCGCCGTTCTACGGCGGGTTCACGAATGGCGGCCTGGGCGAGGCGTCGCGCATTTTGCATCGCTTTGAGCGCCAATCCATATTGCCCGGAGGAGAGAAAGCAGCCTTGCGGCCGGTCCTCTATAACTCCTGGGAAGCCACGGAATTCGATGTCAGCGAGGCGGGCCAGATTGCCCTGGCGGAAAAGGCCGCCAAGTTGGGCACGGAGCGCTTCGTCATCGATGATGGATGGTTCGGCCAACGCAAAAATGACCACGCAGGCCTGGGGGACTGGTATGTGAATCAGCAGAAGTTCCCCCACGGGCTGAAGCCGGTGATCGATCGCGTGCATGCACTGGGCATGGATTTCGGCATCTGGGTGGAACCGGAAATGGTGAACCCGGATAGCGACCTCTATCGCAAGCATCCCGAATGGGCGATGAATTTCCCTGGGCGTCCGCGCACCGAGGCGCGCAACCAACTACTGCTGAACCTGGCCCGGGACGACGTGAAGGAATACGTCTTTAACTGGCTCGATCAGCTGGTCAGCAACAACGACATCGCCTTTCTCAAATGGGACTACAACCGCAACTGGGCGGAACCGGGCTGGGACGCGGTTCCCGTCGAAGATCAGAAGAAGATCTATGTAGCCTACGTTCACAACTTGTATGACATCCTCGATCGGCTGCGGGCCAAACACCCCAAACTGGAAATCGAATCCTGCTCCGGGGGTGGCGGCCGGGTGGATCTTGGCATTCTGCGCCGTGTCGATCAGGTGTGGACCTCAGATAACACCGACGCCCTGGACCGGCTCACGCTGCAGGATGGATTCACGCAGGCTTATACGCCCGGCATCATGATGGCCTGGGTCACCGATGTACCCAGTGGCATCGATGGAAGAGTTGTCCCGCTCAAGTTTCGCTTTCTGGTGGCCATGACCGGCTCCTTGGGAGTGGGGGGGAACCTGAACAAGTGGACGCCCGAGGAGATGGAAGCGGCGGCCCAGTTCGTTACTTACTACAAGCGAGTGCGCGGGACGGTGCAGAGGGGATCCCTCTATCGCTTGATCGCACCCGAGGGCAGCGAAGTTTCCGCCGACGAGTATGTTTCGCAGGATGGGCGGCAAGCGGTGCTCTTTGCCTTCCTGCATTCACAGCAATTCGGGACGCCCTTCCGAACCGTCTTTCTGCGCGGCCTGGATGAGAACGCCATGTACAAGGTAGAGGGGATCGATCCCCAGCAACTGACGTCAACGGAGAGCGTAAGCGGCGCCTATCTGATGCACCACGGCATCGACCTTAAGCTGCATGGTGATTACGACAGTACTTCGGTCATCCTCGAAAAACAGCCCTAAACGGGAAAGAACCTCGAATCAGTCTCGTGGACCACTCCTTCCGCATCTCACAACGAGACACCTCGGGAACTTAACCGCCAACAACGGGTTAGCAACGACAGGGTAGGCTGCGGCCCACTCGAGAGAGCAAGAGGAACGTATGACGAACTCAGGGAAACTGGTTTTTCTACCCGTATTGATGTTGGCTGTTTTGACGGCCGGTTGCCACAAGAACGATAGCGATCAAGTGAATGCGGCGGAGAATGGAAACCTCGCGCCGGTCAGCGATAACGGTGGAGCTGCCCCGGTGAACGAGAGTCAGGCTCCGCCGAGTGCCCCGGCCTACTCGGCTCCGGCTCAGCAGCCAAGCGCCGCTCCTGCTTACCCTGCCCAGAGCCCTCAACAATCTCCGCAGCAAGAGCAGCAGCCGCACAAGCAGCAGGCCCAGTACCAGCAGCCGCAATATCAGGATCAGCAGGACCAGGGCTATTCCGACCAGGGATACGATCAGGGCTACCAGGACCAGGTGGCGGAATACGCTCCTGAACCCCCTCCACCGTTGCCGGAATATCAACAGCCGCCCTGCCCTGAACCAAACTACCTCTGGACCCCCGGCTACTGGTCTTATGCTCAGGCCGGCTACTATTGGGTGCCCGGAGTTTGGGCCGCTGCTCCCTATGTCGGGGCGCTATGGACTCCGGGATACTGGGGCTACAATTCGGGCCGTTACGGCTGGCGCCAAGGCTATTGGGGCCGCTACATCGGCTACTACGGCGGCGTGAACTACGGAAACGGCTACGTCGGCCGTGGCTACTACGGCGGATATTGGAATAACAACCAGTTCAACTACAACCGCCAGGTCACCAACATCAACACCACCGTCATTCACAACACATACATTCGCAGCGTCACGAATATCACTACCTACAACCGCGTGAGCTATAGCGGTGGTCGTGGGGGCGTAAATCTTCAGCCGAGCCCCGCGGAATTGGCCGCTCTGCGGCAGCCGCGCCTGGCGCCGCTAGCCGTTCAACAACAACACAGGATTGAGGCGAGTACAAACCGCGCCCAGTTCGCGGCGGTAAACCGCGGCCAGCCGCAGACGCTCGTTGCTGCGAAGCCGCTTCCCGTGGAGCATCATCAGCCTGCTCTGGTCCCGGTGCAGCCGCGCCAACAACCCAGACCCCCCATCCAGCGGGCTCAGCAGGAACGGCCGGTTCAGCAAGCAGCTCCGGCCCACCAAGTGCGGCCAACGCCCCAGGAGCGGCCGGGGCAGCCGGTAAGGGCAACGCCAGAGGAACATCCCGCTCCACAGGTACGTCCGGCCCCGCAACAAGAGCGGCAGCCGGTACAGCAAGTACACCCCGCTCCGGAGGAACGTCCAGCGCCGCAGGTAAGGCCAGCCCCACAGGAACGCCCGGCTCCTCAGGTACGTCCAGCGCCCCAGGAGCGCCCGGCTCCGCAAGAGCGCCCAGCCCCGCAAGAGCGCCCAGCCCCGCAAGAGCGCCCAGCCCCGCAGGTAAAGCCGGCTCCTGAGCAAAGGCCACAACCGGAAGCGAGGCCGCAACCCGAGGTAAGGCCGCAGCAGGAAGCGAGACCGGAACAGGAACCGAAGCCAAGGGAAGAGAACCCTCATCCCGAGCAACCCCGATAGGGAACTCTATCCCGACCACGGCCGACGGGTGCCCCAAATCCCCGGATTTCCTGTGAAATTTATTGGCGTTGAGGAAGTTCATGCGGCTTTCCTCAATGAAAGCCGCATACACAGCTCTTGATTGGTGCCGCGTACAGGAAGTCCGGGCATCTCGCTCGTTTTTGCGAGATGTGGGATACCACGGACCTCAAGGTCCTGTGCCAATAGGGCCACGGAACCTCCGGGGAGCACAGCCTACTTCGAGCGTTTCCTTCCCTCAATCAAAGACTGATAGAGTTCAATGGTCTGCTCCCCAATGCGGGTCCAACTAAACATCTCTTCCGCCCGCCTCCGGCCTGCTTCCCCAAATCGTTTGCACTTCGCCGGGTCACCGAGCAGATCGCTCAGCTTCGCACCCAGATCCCGTGCAAAGCGATCCGGATCCAGCGGGAACCCGGTGACCGGATCCTGATCGAAGGGGACCAGATACCCGGTTTCCCCATCCACCACAACCTCTTTGATGCCGCCCACAGCACTGGCTACGACGGCCGCCCGGCAAGCCATGGCTTCCAGGTTGATGATGCCGAACGGCTCATAGACCGATGGGCAGCAGAACACAGTCGCGTGGCTGTATAACTGGATCGTCTCTGCCTTGCTAATCATCTTCTCGATCCAGATCACTCTTGGATTGAAGGCGCGTGCCTCCTCCACTTTGCGCTGCAGTTCCGCGGCAATCTCCGGAGTATCGGGAGCACCCGCGCACAGAACCACCTGGGTCCCATCGGGCAGGTAGCGAATCGCGTCGACCAGGTGGGTCACGCCCTTCTGGCGCGTAATGCGTCCCACAAAAAGCACGTAGGGGACGCCCGGGTTAACGCCGTAGGCCGTCAACGCCGAGGTCTCCGGAACACGCTGGTATTGCTCCAGGTCGATTCCGTTGTAGATGACGTGGATCCGCTCGGGAGCTACCGGGTAGGCGCGAAGGATATCGTCCTTCGTGCCGTTAGAGACGGCGATGACCGCGTCCGCGTCGAGGATCGCAGTTCTCTCCATCCACGAACTCATGGCGTAACCACTACCCAACTGCTCCGCCTTCCATGCGCGCAACGGTTCCAGGCTATGGGTCGTGAGCACAAAGGGAATGTCGTATAGCTTCTTTGCCAGAAAGCCGGCCATGGATACATACCAGGTGTGGGTATGCGCAATGTCGATTCCGGCCAGCGCTTTAATCTGGGTCAAGTTCAGGGATAACGCTTCCAGGGCTCCCTTGAATTTTTCCTGGGTGCCCTGGCTGATTTCTTTCCATGGTTCCTGGCCGCGCACATGAAGGTTGCCCTGATCGGAATACTGTTGGCCCCAGCAGTGCACTTCCACGGAAACCTTGCGCGCCAGCTCGCGGCTAAGATACTCCACGTGCACGCCGGCCCCGCCATAGACGTGCGGTGGGTATTCTCGAGTGAAGAGTCCAACTCGCAATGCTTTCTCCTCCGTCCAACTCGTACCACTACGGTAGCAGCAAACATGGGGTCTGCCTCTCGTTCCCCCACCAAAGACGGGTGCCCCACATCTCGCTCGTTTTTCGCGAGATGTGGGATACCACCGATGTTGGCCGCTAAGTGCGCCGGCCGGATCGAAAGTCAGAGGGAAAGCGCAGCGGTATCCCACATCTCGCGAAAAACGAGCGAGATGTGGGGCACCCGTCTTTCGTGGGGGAACGAGAGGCAGACGTCCTATTTCCTTTGGTTACGCTAGGGCACAGACTCTACCAGGACTCCTTCAGAAACGGATAGTTCGCACGTAGACTCTTTAGCTCCTAAGGTCACCGACGACTTACAGTAGTATGACGGGGATGGAAAACACAAGCCGCCGCTCCTTCCTGGCGAAAATCTCGGCCCTGGCCTTTTCAGCACGCGTCCGGGGATGGGCCGCCACACCGGCAAGGCTGATTTTTGCCGGCACCTACACAGACAAAGGCAGCACCAGCCGAGGCATCTATGGGTTTCGTTGGGATGCTGACGCGGGTACTATGTCGCCACTAGGGCTGGCAGCGGCCACTGTGAATCCGAGCTTCCTGGCGCTCTCGCCCGATCGCCGCCATCTCTATGCGGTCAACGAGGTGGATGACTTCCACGGGGAAAAAAGCGGTTCGGTCTCGTCATTTGCGGTCGTCGGAGACAAGTTGCGATTCATCAATGTTGTTTCCTCCAGGGGTGGAGGACCGTGCAATGTCGCGGTCGATTACACGGGGAAAGCCGTCTTTGTCGCTAACTATGACGGCGGCAGCGCCGCATCCTTCCGGGTGCTCGCAGGAGGAGGACTCAGCAAGGCAGTCTCCAGCTTTCAGTACACGGGTCACGGCGCGGATCCGGAACGCCAGGCCAATCCTCACACACATTGCACCACCGTATCCCGTGACAATCGCTACGTGCTGGTCAATGACCTGGGCCTGGATCGCGTCTCCGTCTATCACCTGGACCCGCGCACGGCGCAGCTCACTGCGAACACTCCTCCCTGGTACGAGGCACTGCCCGGCTCCGGCCCGCGCAGTTTCGCCTTTCATCCCAGTGGACGATGGGCGTACTCCCTCAACGAGATTGCCAGCACACTCGATGCCCTGGCCTGGGATGGTGAGCGAGGGACTCTGACCAGAATCCAGAACATCTCAACTCTCCCTGAAGGCTTTAAGAGTTCGAATACCGCAGCCACCGTCGCGGTCGATTCCGAGGGCCGGTTCGTGTATGCCTCGAACCGCGGAGATAACAGCATCGCGGTTTTCTCTATCGACGATCGCGAGGGAACGCTCAAATCGATTCAGCATGTGGACTGTGGAGGCAAGAGCCCCCGCCATTTCGCCCTCGACCCCGGCAATCAGTGGCTGCTGGTGGCTAACCAGGACTCCTCGAATATTGTTGTCTTTGCACGCAACGCGCGATCTGGACTTCTCACTCCATCCGGCAATCAATATCCGCTGAGCTCCCCTGTGTGCCTTGTCTTCCGCTGAGGGGAGAAGATCGCCCCTACTCCTTCTGGTACACGGGTAGGAATAAACCCCGGGTGACGCATCGCGTGAGTAGAATGCCTCGTGGAGCCGTTTCCCGGTGAACGGAACCGGCTCGAAAGTAGCAAGGAAGACCATGCGACTCAACCCCGTTTCGTACCGGAAGCACGTATTTTCCCTGGCTTTACTGCTGGTATGCCTTGGCGCAGTCAATTCCATGCTGGCGCAGGAAGTGGCGCGCCTGACCCAGCCGGTAGATAACCACGCCCGGGTTACTCTGCCCGGTACCGTCCACCCGCTAGCCAATGCCCGCAACGACCGCGGCGCCGCTTCGCCGGATATGCAACTGGACCGGTTGCAGATAATTTTGAAGCGCAGTCCGCAACAGGAGGCGAGTCTGCAGCAATTGCTGCGTGACATGCACACGCCGGGCAGCGCCAATTTTCACAAATGGCTGACGCCCGACCAGTTCGGACAGCAGTTCGGACCCAGCGACCAGGATGTGCAGACCGTTGAGGACTGGCTCCAAACCCAGGGCTTCCAGTTATTAAAGGTGAATCCGGGTAAGCAGACGCTGGATATCTCCGGTACGGTTGGCGCTTTGCAGCAGGCATTTCATACTTCGATTCACAAATACGAGGTCAATGGTGAACAGCACTACGCCAATGCGGTTGGCCCGCAAATTCCCGTTGCCCTCGCGCCTGTGTTGGGGGGCTTTGTTTCGCTGAATAATTTTCACCTTCGCCACTACAGCCACTTTCTGGGAAGCGCACAATACGATCCCAAAACCCATCGGGCAACACCGCAGTGGACCTTGCCTGGTGGGGCCCTGGGCAGCATCTACGCTGTCGCGCCGGAAGACTTCGCTACCCAGTACGACGTGAGCCCGCTGTACAGCGCTGCCAAGCCGCTCAACGGCACCGGCCAGACCATCGCGATCATCAACGAATCGAATATCAACATCAACTTCGTCAACAATTTTCGTACGCTCTTCGGGCTGCCGGCGTCGACCCCCCAGGTGATCATCGACGGCAACGATCCCGGGATCGATGGCGCTAATAACCTGGATGGGCTCAACGGGGCCTCCGCCGAAGCTTACCTGGACGTGGAGTGGGCCGGGGCCGTGGCTCCAGGCGCCACCATCGACCTGGTGATCGCCGGGGATACCAGCATGGAAGAAGGTTTGTATCTGGCCGCGGAGCGGGCGGTGTATTCGAACATCGCGCCCGTCATCAGCGTCAGCTTTGGCGAATGCGAATACTCGCTGGGCGCGGATAATTCCTTCGTCACTGGACTGTGGGAAGAGGCGGCGGCCCAGGGAATCACGGTCACGGTTTCGACCGGTGACAACGGGTCCGCGGGTTGTGACAATCCCGACACCGAAACCGTCGCGACGCAAGGCTTGGCAGTGAGTGGCTTTGCCTCAACCCCATTCAACGTGGCGGTCGGGGGCACGGATTTTTACTACGCCAACGCAGCTGCGCTTGCCAATTACTGGAACAGCACCAATGACAGCAAGAACGGCTCGCTGAAAACCCCTATCCCGGAGCAGGCTTGGAATGACAGCCAGTATGGGCTGAACCTCTTGACGGTAACCGGCGGCTCCATCTCCGGCGGAAGTGGAGGGCCTAGCACCTGTGGCAATCCAACACTGGACTCCAGCAACACCACGGTGACCGCTTGCGCGCCTACTCCGAAACCATCATGGCAGGTTGCCACTGGGGTGCCCACGGACAGTGCTCGCGACCTGCCCGACATTTCGCTCTTTGCCGCCAACGGTTTGAACGGCAGCTACTATGCCGTCTGTGCTGCGGATGGCGACTGCCAAAGCACGACTAGCCCCCAGATCAGCGGTTTCGGCGGAACCTCGGTCGCTTCTCCGGCCTTTGCCGGCATTATGGCGATCGTCAACCAGGCTTATGGACCGCAGGGGCAGGCGGACTACGAGCTTTACCCCTTGGCCGCAAAGGAGCCCAGCGCATTTCGTGATGTCACGCTGGGCACCAACCAGATGCCTTGCCTGGCAGGCTCGGCCAATTGCACCAACGCTGAGCTGACCGGCTACGCCGCGGGTCCAGGTTACGATCTGGCCACGGGCCTGGGCTCGATCGACGCTAATGTACTAGTTACGAACTGGAACAGCCGCAGCAACGGGACAGCCACCACCACTAGCTTTAGCACCTCACCGACCTCGTTCGCCCACGGTACGGCGGTCACCCTGAAGACGAGTGTGACCGGGAGCGGGGGCACTCCTACCGGCGATGTGGCGGTGATGACGGACAGCCCGCTCATCTCAGTACAGGGGTTAGGCCTTTTCACTCTGGCCAGTGGAGCGGCATCGGGCACTGTGACCACGCTGCCGGGAGGCAGCTATAACATCTGGGGAAGCTACTCCGGCGATGGAACGTTTGCCCCGAGCACGTCGAGCAAGACGCCGATCACGGTGACGCCCGAGGCCAGCACGCTTTCTCTTCAGGTGACTTACAGCGCTGGCGGCCAGTCCAACAATCTGAGCGGGCAGCAAGTGCCTTATGGTACGCCCGCCATTCTTAACGGGTATCCGGTCCCCACCAGTTATTACAATTGTTCCTCCAATTGCAACCCCTACACCTATGCCACCGGTACAGTGACGTTTACCGACAACAGCAATACATTGAACACGGTAGTGGTTAATTCGGAAGGCGATGCGGAGTACACCATCGGCTCTCTCCCCGTCGGCTCCCATTCGATTGCCGCCTCCTATTCAGGCGATGCCAGCTACAACAAATCGTCGAGCACACCGGGGACCGTGGCATTCACGGTCATCAAAGCATCGACCGGGGTGGGGGTGAGCGCAGCTGTTTCGACCATCGCCCAGGGACAGACAACCACGCTGACCGCACTGGTCCAAACACTCGGAGGCGGCCTCGCTCCGACCGGTTCGGTGACCTTCATGGCAGGGTCGACAACGCTCGGCTCGGGAACCGTCAGCGCTTTCCAAAATGGCTACGGGGTCGCGAGCTATACCATCACCAGCGCGCAGAGCACAGCGCTGCCGGTTGGGCCGGTGGACTTGACCGGGACTTACTCCGGTGACAGTAACTACTTCACGGGCAATTCGCCTTCGCCCGGCACGCTGACGATCACCGCACCCAGCGCGTTGCTAGCCTCGACTACGACGGCTACGGCAAGCAGTGCGACGGCCACACCTTCCGCGCGCATCAACCTATCGATCACGGTGACTGGGAAGACCGGTTCCGCGGCGCCCACGGGCACAGTCGATCTTCAGTCGGCGGGATTTGACCTAACCCCTGCAGGCATCAAGCTCGCCCCCGCGGCATCCGGTGACACCTCGACGGCGACCTATTATTTTGACAACGTAAATGTGTCCCTTCCGCAAGGCAACAACACTGTGGTGATTACGTATTCTGGAGACACGGTCTACACCCCGTCTCAAGCCAGCTTGTCGCTTGCCAATCCCCTGGCCGACTTTTCCATGGTGGCACAAACACCAGTCGTCACCCTGGCTGCGGGCGCGACCGGGACGGCGACGCTGAACCTCGGTTCAATCAACGGCTTCAACTCCTCGGTCGCCCTCGCTTGTACCGGGCCTACGGGATTGACCTGCAGCCTGAACCCCACCTCGGTCACGGTCAATGGAAACACCACGGCGACGCTTACCATCGTTGCCTCCACCCCTGCCAGCGGCGCGGTCAAGGCTGCCGGTCTTGCTCCCTGGCGCATCGGCTGGTTCGCCGCCAGCGGCAGCGCCACGCTGGCTTGTGTATTCCTGTTGGGCATTCCGGCACGGCGGCGGAGATGGCGCGCCTTGCTGAGCCTGGTCGTCCTGGCCTTTCTCACGGCCGGTATCGGGTGTGGCGGTGGTGGCAGCTCGCCTACTCCAACACCAACCCCGACCCCTACTCCAACGCCCACACCCACTCCTACTCCTACCCCGACAACGGCCGGCACCTACACCATCGTGGTGACGGGCACGCAAGGTACGACGATCTCACACGCAATACCAATCACCGTGATCGTGACGGCGGCCTCCTAGCGCCTGTGTCAGGGGCTGACCTTAAGTCGGGCCTTGGAACGCAGTCCGGTCGGGGCTCTCGTTCTCTGACGAAGGACGGGTGCCCCACATCTCGCGAAACACGAGCGAGATATGTGGCCCACCCGTCCTCTGTGAGAGAACGAGAAAACCCCTGAAGACCGTACTCTGGCTTGAGTGGGATAATGGCTCTCGATGTGCCACTTTCCGTTTGTCACGGCCGCCCCAAGGAACGCGGACTGGGTTAATTCCTACCGCTTAGCTTCCGGGTCGTACTGCATCAAAAACCTGCCCACGGAGAAACCACGAGTCAGCGCGATGTGATGCGTGCGATTCACATCCGGCCGTTCAAAACCGCTGCTGGGCCAGTTCTCAATCAACGAACGCATGCGCGCCAGGTCAAGCATACGGCTCGCCAGTGGAGAGCTCTGCAGCCGCTCCACCTCCGCCGCCATCCGGCCGCGGACCGCCCCCATGTTCACGTACCAGTCCGCGGATTGACGGCCGCGCTGCGTCCTGCGCAACGTGCTGGGCGGCAAACGCCCCACCATGGAACGCCGGGCGAGGGAACGCAGCTGGCCTCCGCGGAGAAACTCTTCCAGCGGCACAGTGAGGCAGAACTCGACGATGCTGCGGTCATACGTAGGATCGCGATAATCGAGCTGCCATCCGCCCTGCGACGCCGTCGGAGTGTCGGCCGGGTCGCCGTATTTAAGCATCGTGCGGAGCATGGTGCGGCCGTCGGGAGAGTTCCGGTTAAAATCGTGAAAAGCAATACGCTTCAGATCCAGGCGCTTCGCGATCTCGGGACGAAGAATGCTGTAGTCGAGCGAGAAGCCGCGCATGTGCGGATCGGTCATGCTGCGCACCCAGAACGGCAGCGACGGCCACAAAGTATTGCGAACGATGAAGCGCTTCGAGGTCGCACGCGCGCGAGTCAGTTGCCATGCCACTCGGATCAGCGTGCCCCAGTGGCCGGTGCGGAACCATGCGGACAAGGAATCGACGCCTTCACAGCTGAATGTCGAATTGCCGTTCCTCCCATTGAGCAGCACAGTAATTCCGCCGCCGCGCGCGCGGTCTAGAATCGCGTTCGACCAAACCTCGTTACTCGGCCCGGAGCATGGGTGGTCATAGAGATTGTTGTTGTGATCGAGGATGTCAAGAAACGATGTCCCGCTTGACTCCACCAGCACGTGGCGCATGTTGGGGTAGAGGGCGGCCATCTCCGCGGCGGCTGGTCCCTCGTTGTCAAAGTGCGTCTCACTTGTCCCGCCTGCAAAGCCCGGGCAAGGAACGGCGGTAAAACAGGTGATCTCACGAGACTCGGCGCCCAGCAGACCGGCTGCGGTGGCGGCGACCGCTCCGCTATCCAAGCCGCCGCTCAGTTGGGCGCCAACACCGCCGCGGGTACGCAGCCGCGCGCGCACCGCGCGGTCAAACCTCTCCCGGAAGCAATCCAGGTACTCCTCAGGCGAGCGCAGGCGAAGATCCTGCAGATGACTGGTGCGCCAATGACGCCACAACCTGGTCTTTTCACGGTGTACGCTGAGCGAACAGCCGGATGGCAGGCGATGCATGCGGAGAAAGATGGCTTGCTCGAGAGGTGTGTGCGCGAGGGCGAGATAGCGCGCGACATAATCCTCGTCCACTTCCGCACCCACAAATGGCAAGCGGTGCAGACCCTTGGGCATGGATGCGAAGGCGAAGCAGTTCGCTGTGGAAGCATAGAACAGAGGACGTTCTCCGGTGTGATCGCGGGCCAGGAAGAGATGCTGTTCCTGCTCGTTCCAGACAGCGAAACTGAAGGCGCCGGAAAGATGGTCGACGCACTGCTCGCGCCAATGCTGCCACGCGGCCAGCAGCACGTCGCTGTCCGCCATGACAATTGTCTCTTCACGCGAAAGACCTAATTTGGCCCCAAGTTCTTCGCGATTATCCAGCCGCACATCAGCCACCAGCGAGGTGACGGCGCCGGCCGAGAGCGGCTGTCGATCAAAGCCATCCTCGGGAAGGAGACGAAGAAGGCGCCGGCCCATGGCAACTGACGGTCCGGTGAACTGCGCGCAGTCATCCGTGCCGTACACGCTGAGCGCCTGGAGCATGTCGTGGCAGGCTGAAGAAACTGAAATTCCGCCATCGAAGGACCAAATTCCTGCGATTGCACTCATACGACGACATTAGCGCATTTCATCGATCCCGAGATGTCCTAGGGGGCCGGCCAGACCCGGATTTCCTGTACGCTGCGCTGGATAGGACCGCGTGTGCGGCTTTCGTTAAGGAAAGCCGCATGAAGTTCGCCAACGCCAACCAGCTCCACAGGAAATCCGGGATATGGTCGTTCTTTGCGCGTCGATGAACAGCAAATTAGGGAGTTCGTCGGCCTTCAATTTTGCGATTTCGCTCGAATGAGAACTCCTCGAAGGAAGAAGAATCCCGTCAACCAGCAGGAGTGAAATGTTTGAAGAGTGAAATGATCTAGGAATGGTGGAATACGGGGTGACTGCCGTGCCCGTCTAGGATCGGACCCGGGTGACCAGCCTCGGCACTCTCAAGGGCAATGATCTGCAGCGACGGAGTGACCCACGGCTTTTTCGCCTGGCCTGCAACCCGGTCAGATACGCCGTGATCTTGAACTTCGTAGCTCTTCATGGAAAGCTCCCTGGACCCCAAAAATTTGAAGATGACGCCCTGCTTTCTGTACAGCTAGAGCGTAACGCAGGAGGTAACCAGCGTCAATGCGTTCCCCCACGTGATAGTTACTAGAGTAGATACTAAACCCTGCAGTTCGGGTTTTCTACCACCTACAGGTTAACTTGCAAGGGACGTGGCTCACACTTTTTGGGGATAGTAGATGATAAAGGTTGCTGCAGTGTATCTGCTCGGCGAGGTTACTCTTTTCTCTGAAATTGTGCTCCCGGAATTACCCCTCATCCAACACGAAAGGGCGACCCCGAATCCGGTCACAATACGACTGGGTGACGTTTCGCAATTGCCTGGCGCCGTTGAGGTCGATCCCGATTGCTTCGCGACTCCATCGCAATATTTCTTGCACATCCACGGAACTGCCCGCTACCTGGTTACCAATGGGCGGGAGATTCTCGTGAGCCCGGAGGCCGGCGCTAATCCACTCGATGTGCGCTCCTGGCTGCTGGGCAACATATTCGTTGCGCTGTGTCACCAGCGAGGCCTGCTTCCCCTGCATGCCAGCGCTGTCAGCAGCGAGCCGGTGAATGGCCGGCTGGGAGTGGCCGCCTTTCTGGCTCGCTCCGGACAAGGCAAGTCTTCATTAGCCGCCCACCTGGCGCAACGTGGGTTGCGCGTGCTGGCGGATGATGTCTGCCTCATCGACCCTACTCCGGCAGGCGAGATACTGGTGACCCCTTCCACTCCATGGCTGAAGCTGTGGCGCAATTCTTTGCAGAATCTGGGAAGAGAAGCGGAAGGACTGGAGCGAGTGCTCACTGAGCACGACAAGTATCGCCTGCCGCTGGAGGCTGCATGGAAGCGAGAACCAATTCGCAAACTGGTCTTTCTTGAGAGCAACGAGGAATCTTCTTCGGCAATCCGAATAGAAGAGGTACCCCGTGTAAAGGCAGTTCCACTGGTGATGAATCTCACTCACCAGGCTTACGTGCTGGAGGCGACCGGCCAGCTGCAGGAATCCTTTCTGCGCTGCAGCCGGGTGCTGTCGCAGGCCAGGGCGTATCGACTGATCCGTCCCTGGGGGCTCGATCACTTGCAGTCGACCGCGGACGCCGTAAAGAAATTTTTGCTTGAGGACGAGCGCTGACCCAAACGGAGTCCTACACGAAATCCGGGCTGCGGATTCTTTGCACTTCCGCGGTCTGTCACGGGAAGGTGGTAAGAACGGTGAAGCGCGACTCGGCCTCCCCGCCCACCAGGGTGCGATCTCCCACTTTGACCCAGGTGTGAGCCTTCAGCTGATCCGCATCGCGCGTCACCCCGTAGAACAGCCTGCTGGGGATGTGGCGGCGGCGAAGCATGAAGTAGGCGGCAAGGCATTGAGGAAAGCAGACGAAGCTCAGGGGGGCGTGACGGACCACTGCGTCGATAGACCACTCAATACGACGCAGGGTCTGCGCCCGCTCTTCTTGCGACAGTGAGGAGTATGCCTGGTCCGCGCGGCTCATCCACGCAGTGAGTTTTCGCACCGGGAGAAAATTGAGCGCAATGCGGAAAAAGGTGAGCATGCATGCGGCTTCGATTGCCAGAGCAATGTCGGCCGCCGGTAGTTGCATCATGCGGCGGAAAAGCATGCGGGTGAATGTAGCGCGCTGGGCAGAGGGCGCGGAGACAGCCGACTTGGGCCGCACGGCCCGCCCGAACATTGCCAGGTGATAGCGCAGGTGAAAGCCTAACGACTCAAAGGGACTGAGCAGGGCGTAAAGAGGGAAGAGCGCGTCGGGTAGATCAAACGTGTGCCAGATCCGCGGACGAAAGAGCGATCGCTCGATCAGATTCCAGCGATAGCGCAGAGAGCTGTGAAGGCGAAATTCATTGAGGAACCATTGCCGGGACGCTATCCGTTCTCGTATCGGACGGTATTGGTTTGAGGTCAGCAGCCGTTTTCCGAAGCGCAGAATGTGCGCGACTCTGCGATCGTTCCGGTCAAGACACCCATCCGGTAGAGAGTGTGGGCCATAGCCGAGCAAATCATGGCAAAGAAGAATGGCGGCGCTGAATTGCGGTAACGCCTGCTGTTCGGCCGCAGCCGTCGCGGCCGAGGTGAGTTGTTCCGGCGTCATGGTGTACAGCAGAGCGCCGATATCGGCCAGCCATTTCAGGCGCAGCCAGCCGTCGAGTGCTCCGTGCACGCAGAGATAAAGCAACAGACGGAGAGGGGGCAACGTCGGAATACGCTCCGAACCAAGGTGGATCCAGTCCTCGCCAACCTCCTCCAGACGGGCGTTGGCGGGCAGGAACGAGTTCCGGAAAAGCCGCCAATGGAGATCGATGACCATGCCGGTTGCAGAATGTTCGTAGGAAAAATCTTTCTGGTGCGCCAGGTAGGAGCGCAGTCGCCGGGGAGTCAGCCGCGCCTGCGGCTCGAAACGCACGTAGCCCTGGTTTTGCAGAATCTCGGCGGCTTTAAAAATATCCTTCTCCGCGACCAGCAGATCGATGTCACCGGCGTCGCGCAACGAGGGATCCCGAAAGGCGGTGATGGCCAGGGGAATGCCCTTGAAAATCCGGAGATCGATCTGTTGCTCCTGGAAGAGCCGGTGCAAAGCGACGAGATGCGCAGTACGCCGCAGGCAAATGTGAGCATTGGCCACGCCGCGGGCACGCAGTGCTGCGGCTCGCTCGTCCGGCATGTAGCCGGGGGCGAAGGTGTCAAGATTGCGAGAGAAGAGCGGGAGCACCTTATGATGGTCGACGATCTCAAGCAGATGAGACCAACGGATCGGCCGCTGCGCAAGCGTCCGAATGCGATCGCCGTCGACAGCTTCCTGCGGCCAGCGAAGGCAGGCCAGCACAAGATCAAATTCATGTGAGTAGACGGTTCCGCCCGGCTTCATTTGCTCTTCCGTTGCTCTACTCTCTTCTCTCTGACTCTTCAGTATGTTGGAAGCACACGCACCCGACAAGTCGTAGAGGGGATTCCCTTAACCCGACGAGCGCTCAGCGCACAGCCTCACGGGCTGCGGAAATACTCTGCTTTCTTGAAGCGCACGGGCTTCGGTGCCTGCGTGAGAGCTCCGCTGACAAACTCAGTCCCGCAGAGCCTGCCCTGAGCTTGTCGAAGGGGACGGCTGAAAGTAGCCCAGGACGTTAGTCCTGGGTATACATTCCCACCGAGCCCAGTCCCGCCAGGGACGGCTGAGAATATCCCAGGACGCCAGTCCTGGGCATCCTCACCGATCCTGCGAGATCCGCAAATTTAGGACTAGCGTCCCTCCGCGAGTCCCCGCGCAGACTCTTCACCCCGTGCGTAAGTGCTTGTAAACAGGCCCGGCTAATCCCACGGCCCATTCAACGCTTTTGGCACATCCGCCCGGAGCGGCGGCCACAGCAAGCCGGGCTGTCCCTGGCTCACCACGACCGTAGCCGGAGCCGACTGCGACCCGTAGTAGGTTTCGGTTCTTCGCCGGCAACTCTGCGCGCCTCCGGCAAACGAGGCAAATATATTTTGATAGCTGCCGGCTCCTCCCAGGGTTGAGCCGCTCACCTGCAGGCCAAAAATCCCGCGCAGCGAGCATTGGTTGGTGACTGAACCCAACACCGTGTTCCCCGAGTAGAAGGTAACGGTCCCCCCCAGGACCGGCAGCCGGCCCTGGTCGGCTACAGTCGCCAGCAAAGTCACACTCTGCCCCGCGCTGATGGTCGCCTGGCTGAGCGTCAGAGTGACATTGGTTGCCAGCCCACCGCCCGACCACTGTGGGGCGTTCACCAGGCTGTAGACGTTAGGGCTGCCCAGGCCGGTGGCAAGATCGTAGCCTGGACCGGCCGCGAAGGCAGGAGAAGTTGCATTATCCGCCGTGCTCAGCACTCCGTAGTAATCAGGTGTGGTGGTCAGCGTACCGCCGTTGGCGGTGACAGTGATTTGGTATCCGTAGCAGTTTTCATTGTTTGAACCAGTGCTGCTATCGGTGAATATCCCGGCGCTGTTGGCCGTGCCGGTGCAGGGTACGGACGTGGTGCCGGTGATAAATGGGGTGGACGGCGAAGCCCCTGTGTTCGGCGTGGCGCTGATGTCATGGAAGTAGCACCCACTGAGCGCCTGCGGACCCAGGTAAGCAGCACAATTGGCCAGGCTGGGCTGGGTGGGGCTGCCATAGCTGACATACTGTTCCCCAGCCAGCGGGTAGAGAACATAGTTGGCCTGACCCTGGCGATCACCGCTCTTTTGGTTGATCAACGCCATAATGCCGGCGAAGGCAGGAGCAACAAACGAGGTACCGCCACCATAGTTAGCGGAGACGTCACTGGCGTTAGAGTAATCGCACGCGGTGCCCGCCGGCATACCCACTATGGCGGAGTCGCAAATAATAAGCGCCTGGGACCAGGTAAGACCTGCGGAGGCGAACATGGCGATATCGGGAACCGCCCGGCCGCCCTGCGGCGGAATCCCTGGGACCCCCGTCTGCCAAGCCGGCCGGGCCGACACCGTACTCAGTCCTCCGCTCCCCGCAAAGGCATACGCGTAGGGCGAGAAGCCGGTATTGGGATCCGCCGGTTGTTGCGCGGCCCAGGTGCAGAATCCATTGGGCCCGGAACTGCTTTGCAAGCCGTGGCCAAAATACTCGAGCACCAGGGGGCTGGCGCAGCTTTCGTTCCACGCCATCTCCGGTATATACGATTGCGCGCTCAGGAAGTTGGCGCCATTGCCCGCGGACCAATAGGTGCTGGTTGTCCCGCTGAAAACATCGCTGAAGTCGGTGCCACCAGCGGCAATGTTGTAGGGCGTTGAGGCTTCGTTCACCGGCGAGAGGCCGTCGGTTGCGTAGAGGTCCACATCCTGGCAGCCATCCCCGCCGGTATCGCCGGCCGCCACCACCACCGTGATCCCTTCCACCGCTGCCTGCTGCCACAGCGAGACGTAGAACTGGTTTGCTTCACTCTGCGGTTGGGCCTCGCAATCGCCATAGCTGGTGCTCAACACGGAGATCCGTTGCACATGGGCCGGGTCCTCAATGATGTAGGCGGCAGCCAGATCGGTGCCTGAGGTGACGCCCTGTTGTCCGCAGGCCACATAATCCACCGTGGCGTCCGGTGCCATGGCGCCGGACCACTCCACGTCGACGTAGCCTTCTGGGTCGACGTAGCCTTCGTTATCGGACGCGTCGGGCGCCGCGCACACGCTTGCGGGCGGATTTTCCATCTGCACCGACCCGTTAGGGCCGAGCGCGGTGATTCCGAACGTATCGCGAAAGCTCTGGATATCGGCGCTCTCCAGGTTGGTCTCTCCCACCACGGCAATGGTCTGTCCGGTGCCAACGATCGGCGGCGCCCACGACCTTGCGTCCACCCTCTCCTGCCAAACCTTGTCGACCCCGTAGATCTTGGCGTAGTCCTGGGGACCGGTTATATAGAGGGCGTTTGCAGTCGCGGTCAAGTGCCCGCTCTCCGCGTTCGATCGCGACCACTTTCCCGTGGTCCGATCCAAATGGGCTACACCGAGGTGGCCGACCATGGGGTGGGGATGGAAGTCGTTGAGAGCGCGAAAACCGGAGACCACCGGGGCGAGGGCAGCGGGTATGTAGGGATCGCTGGCATTCGCGTAGTGGTCTTGCCCGTTCACGCGATAGCGATGGATTTCGGTGTGGAATGCCTGCGCCACCTGGCCCGCGGTGCCGCTAAAGTCCACAAAGAGGCCTCCGGCGGGTACTCTGTTCAGCCGGAATCCATGCTGTGTCAGCCACTGGGTGACCTTGCCGATATCTTCGCTCGACGGCCCGAACTCCGCGCCGAATTGCTGGGGCGTAAGCCAGTGGTGAAAGTCAGGGGAGTGCGGGTCGTACTGCCGCCCGATGAACTGCTCCAGGGCCTGTTGCTGCGGCTCACTGCGCCGCAACATCATAAGGATGTGTTCCTGGGGCAGGCTATCCGGCGCACGGCCCTGGTCAAGCTCCGGCCGCGCACGGCTGCTGGTGTTGCCGGCGAGCCTGCTCAGGCTGTTGTCATCCGCCTGCACGGTGACCCGGGCAGCACCGCAACACAAAGTCGCCAGCACACCCACTCCAACCCACTTGGCGAGGGCCCGCACAAGGCTCTTTTGCGTCATGATTGGAATGGTTCCCACGCCTTATGAAGTCTAGTAGAACCATGGCTGTAGGGAATCCATCTTTGGTTATGGGTAACGGTGAAGATAACCCTTGACCCGAATTTCCTGTCGTGTTGGTTGGCGTTGGTAAAGTTCATGGGGCCTTTCTTAATGAAGGCCCCACACGCGGTCGCGTCCTGTGCAGCGTACGGGAAATTCGGGTGACCGCCGCCTGCTATCCTGCCCACATGTTCGATCCGATGGCTGGCAACACCTCGGCCCTTCTGATTACCGAGCAGGTGCTGGTCTTTGCCGTCTTCGTCGGCTCCGTAGCCGCCTTGCCGGCCTTCATCGAGTTCATCACGGAGGTGCGCAAGCGTAAGGAGCGCATCGATCTGAGCCTGGAAGACGAATTGGTGAGCACGCTTCGGCCGAGGGTCGCGGGCATGGACGATTTGCTCAACAGCATCGCCGACCTGATCGACCGTGCGCGCAATCCAGCTGCGTATCAGGACCTGAAGATCGGCAATGAGGTGCTGATTATCGGTCCTAACCAGACAGGCAAGAAGAGTCTGGCGCAGAAGATCGCGCAACTGGCTGGGATGGACCGGGTGGTCACGGTCTTCAATCCCCGGGACAGCGACGCGCTAGCCAAGGCAAAGAGCTTGGTCCGCAGCTATAAATGGCAGAAGGTGATGCTGCTGCTGCCCCGCATTGACCTTGCCTACCAGCAGGGTGATCCGGAGGTTCTAACCGAGCTCGACGCTCTGATTGAGACCACATCCGAGCGGCAGAATGTTCTGGTGGCTGCCACCACGGTATCGTTCGAGGCCAACAGCGATCTGGACAATATCTTCGGCATCAAGCTGGTGCTTCCTGGAGCCAAGGTGGGCAAGACGCATCGCGAGGAGATCCCGGATGACGCACAGCGAATGCTCGCGGATGTGACGACCTTTTACCTCAGCGAAGCGAAGCGCCGCGGTTTCGTTTTGCAGGGCCTCGACGAGCACGTATTTTGCGAGCGCATTCTAGAAAACGTGATCAACCCCGCCGAAGTGGAAGACATCGTAGCTCTCTGCGAGACCACGGCCCTTTACCGCAAGCGCAGCAAGCAAACAACGGACCTCGTCTTTACGCCAGAGATCCTCGATCTGGCAATGGCCCGCGTCGTCGTCGGCTGAGCCTCCCTCTCAACAGGAAATCCGCGGTAGCGTATCGGAAGGACCTGCGGTTTCAAGGGGCCCATCCCATGACGGGCAGTTGCGTTTAGGAAGGGCGCACCGCAGGTCCCACGGCTGCGCTCGGGATGACAAAAAATAAAGCCAATGGGTGATCCGATTTCCAGCGTTCATTTCACTTTAACTTGCGCAAGAGCCGTCCCGTGCGATCGGATGGACAGAAAACTTCTCGCCTGTCCCGGCCGCCGTGGGACCTGCGGTTTCCTTCCATCCCATCTAACAACCCTTTATAGAAGTCACCGTCCTAAACTTTGTCATCCCGAGCGCAGCCGAGGGACCTGCAGTGCGCCCTTCCTAAACGCAACTGCCCATACACTCCCCTTGTCATCCCACATGCTCCTGCGGTTTCTCCTCCAGTTCCCACGCAGATTGTAAGCTTTGCAATCCAAGCCATTTATTTCAACGCCCCGGCAATACCCGCCAGAAAACCTTGCTCCGGCGGAGGATAGTGAATCACCACAGTTTGAATCTCAAAGGGCGTGACCGGTACGGTGACCTGTTGTCCGCCAACGACTGCTAGCGGCGAGCCTTCCGGCTTCTCCATGAGGTTGGCCAAGGTCGCGGAGAGGATGCCTGGGGGCAGCGTCAGGGTAACGTTCCCCCCTTTACCCGCCCATTCATAAAACCGCACTAGCAGGCCATCGCCGTCCTCCGTCTTCTTCACCGCAGTCACGACCACGTTGTCCTTATCCACATCAAGGAAATGGAAGCTGCCAGGTAGCTTTCCAGCATGGGGCGAAACCTGCATGGCCGCCAACCGATAGTTGAAGTCATAACCCTGGCGGACGGTAAGCGCATTCTTCCAAGTACCGGCATGGGGATACAGCGCGTAAGAAAAATGCTGGTGGCCCTGATCGGCCTCAGGGTCAGGCCAGGTGGGCGAGCGCAACAAGGAGAGGCGAAGCACGTTTCCCTTAGCGTCGTATCCATACTTCGACTCATTAATCAGGCTGAAACCGTTCTTCTCATCGCCCACATCCGCCCAGCGCAACGCCGGCACCTCAAACTTGGCGTCTTCGACACTGTTGTTGCGCGTTGTCGGCCGCTCAATACTGCCGTAGGGTATCTCGTACGTAGCCTGCGAGCTGCTGGCCGCGAGAGGGAATGCGGCCTTGAGCAGCTTGTGGCGTTCGTGCCAGTCGATATCCATAACAATATCGACCCGGGGCAGGCCGTTGTAGAGCGTGATGTCCTCGACAAAGGTGGACGCCTGCCAATGCCGCGTGACGCGAATGACGGCGCGCAGCGAATTATGCTCGGCCAGCTGTACGGAATCGACCATGTCCAGATTAGTGAAGACCTTGTCGAAGTCCGCGTCGATGTTCCACGCGTCGTATTCCTTGGGCTTGTCAACGAAGGCCTGCAGCTGGTTGCCGCACCCTCCAGCGGCGATGAACTCAAAATTGTTCTTCTTGTTCACCAGGCTAGTGATGCAGCCGTTCTTCGCGTCGACCGTAACCCGCAGGAACTGGTTCTCCAGCGTATGACCATCCGCGCTGACCTGAACGCCCGAGACCGTTCGAGCGCGAGCCGTGGCGGGCCGGGCAAAGACCAGCATGTAGCCCAGCCGCTCAACATCCGGCACCATCGCGTGGACGGAGAACGTATGGGTCGCAGCATTGCTGAGCGAGCTTTCCGACGCAAGAACCTGCCCTGCCTCATCCACAATCTCAATCGCGGGAGCCGCCTCCGGCAACTGCACTGTGAAGTCAACGACACCGCTGCGCACCCAGGCCAGCGGATTGAAGACCAGCACCGGGACACCCTTGCTGCGGCTCTGCGTATCGATGTAGCTGGCGATGGTGCCCAGTGCCTGGCTGGTGGCCGCGTCCGCGGTAAAGCGGACCATGTCGTAATCCTTCTGCGCATCCTTATAGATGACGCCAATCCCCGATCCCGCGGCGAGGTCGTGGAACTGGTTGAAGAGAACCTTCTTCCACGCTTCATTGAGCTGCGGCGCAGGGTAAGGAGTTCCGCTGAGCCATGCGATCGAAGACCACTTCTCCGCGTTGAGCATCTCTTCTTCGCTCTCGCGCATATTGCGCTTATGGGCCGCCTGGGTGGTAAACACGCCGCGATGGAATTCAAGATAGAGTTCATCGTTCCAAACTGGGAGGCTCCACAACCCGGCGGGCGGAGGGGGCAGTTTGGTGTCACCGGCGGCCAGGGTCTTGTAGTTCCAGACCGGCGCGTGCGCCGTGTCCAACTCTTTCTCCACTGCGGAAAAGAAGCTCTGTGCAATACCGAAGTGGAGCTGAGCGTAAGCCTTGTCGGGTGCAAGCCAGCGGTCGCCCGAGTCGAGCATGGCGCGGGTAGGGCCACCGCCATGATCCCCAATGCCATAGAGATGCATCATCTCCGTGGTCCCCGGATTATCCTGGCGCGCGTGAGCAAACGCTTTGGCCATGTCGACGGGATCAATCTCATTGACGTAGTCGTGGGGAAAGTAAGTGAGCACCCGGCTGCCATCCGGGGACTGCCACCAGAAAAGCTTGAGCGGAAGCTGGTTGGTGTCGTTCCACGCCATCTTCTGGGTAACGAAGTAGTCGACCCCGGAGCGCTTGTAGATCTGCGGCAGCTGCCAATTATAGCCAAAGGAATCGGGGTTCCACCCGATGCGCACATCCACTCCAAAACGCGATTGGAAGTAGCGCTCGCCGATCAGCAGTTGCCGCACCTGAGACTCGCCATCGGGCATGTTGAGGTCAGGCTCTACCCACATGCCACCCACCATCTCCCAACGGCCTTCTTTCACTCGCTTTTGGATTTCTGCAAACTCCGGAGGGTATTTCTGCTCCATCCACTCGTCGTAGGCCGCCGCGGATTGCGAGTAGGTATATTTCGGATACTCATCCATCAACTGCAGGGCAGTGCCGAAAGTTTGGCGCACCACCTCGACGGTTTCTGTCCATGGCCAAAGCCACGCAGCGTCAATATGAGCGTTGCCGGTGAGGTGAATGTCGGCCTGCTGCAGCAACGGCCTTAGCGTCATGAGACCCTTCTGGGCCTCCCGCAGGGAGTCGTCAAAAGCAGCCTGGTTGGCATCACTTAGGGCAGTCAAGCTAACTTCATGGATGAAGGATTGCAGCTTCTGCGCGGTGTCGCTATCTCCAAGAGCGGGAAGCAGCAGGGAAGCGGAAACCGCCTCCTGGCGAAAATCCTCCGGGTTGGGACGGTTGGCGGTGAATTGAATGGTCTGGTCCGAGCCGCGAAATCGCTTTTGATCTTCGTTATGCAGCAGCTTTACGGCTACCAGCACCTTGTCTCCCGGGTGGGCTTCTGCGAAAAGCGTGATTGGCTCGAGGTCTGGGCCCATGGCCACGCGGCGCCCGTTGAAGTAGACGATCTGCGTCACTGGACCATTGGCTTCGACTCGCAGGCGGAAGGAAATCTGCGTTCCGGTCAGGTCGTATCCGTTAAGGTTCTTGGGCACTTCGATGGTGGCCTGCATCCAAAGGGCCTCGGCGGGCAACGTGGCGGGGGCGGTTACGGCTTGCCAGCCGGCATCGTCGAGCGAAGGCGACTCCCCATGCGGCAAATCGCCGGCGTGATAACGCCAGCTCGGCGCGGGGAGAGCCGATAAGCTGGCTAGCTTGTCGAGGACGTTTTGCGAGTCCGGGGTCAGAATGGAGGGCAAGGGCGCTTCCCGGTTCTGGGCAGGCGCGGCAAGGCAGCCCAATCCGGCTAGGCATAGGAGACAAAGGAGACCGTGCAAACGCTTGGCAGAGAGCATGATCCGGGATTCCTCGCAGGCGGAAGTACAAACGGCCACCAGCTTAACATTGACCAGCGCAAAGAACCCACCTGCGCATTCCTCCGGCAAGTAGCCCTGTGTTAACTTTGGGCGTGCGACCGGCGCTGCCGGGCCGCATCCAAACTATGCTGATCCGCCCGGTTTGAGACGGACCACAGAAACCGGCGGAGCTCCTACCTCATGGTTCAAGCAGCCGTAACGCAAACGTCAGTCAGCAGCAGCGACCACCCCAGCAACTACCGCGCCATGGCGATGGTGACCACCCTGTTCTTCGTGTGGGGTTTTCTCACCGCCCTGAACGACATTCTCGTTCCCCACCTGAGGTCGATTTTCGAGTTGACCTATGCCCGGGTAATGTTGATCCAATCCGCATTCTTCGGTGCTTACTTCGTCTTCGCGATTCCCTCCGGCATGGTGATCGAGAAGATTGGATACAAGAAGACCATGGTGGTCGGGTTGCTGATCATGGCCGTCGGGGCCTTGCTCTTTGTGCCCGCCGCCAACGTGCCTTCCTTTGGGCTCTTTCTGTCGGCGCTCATCGTGCTGGCCACGGGCGTGACCGCTTTGCAAGTGGCTGCCAACCCTTACGTCACCGTGCTTGGCCCGTCGCGTACGGCTTCCAGCCGTCTCAACCTCACCCAGGCGTTCAATTCGCTGGGAACCACCATTGCTCCGTATGTCGGGGGGATTCTTATTTTGGCTGCGGCGCCGTTGTCGTCGACTCAGCTGCAGCAACTCTCCGGCCCGGCGTTGCAGGCTTACCATCAGCAGGAAGCCTCTACCGTAAAGATTCCCTATATCGGCATCGCTCTGGCGCTCACCATCCTGGCGCTCGCCATCGCGATGTTTAACCTACCCAAGATCGAGACCACCCGGGAATTCCGCCCCATGGGAGACGTCGATACTGCCGCCAGAGACTTGTGGAAGCAGCGGCAGCTGGTGTTGGGCGCCCTGGGCATTTTTCTGTATGTCGGCGCTGAGGTATCGATCGGAAGTTTTCTCATCAACTACTTCACCCAGCCCGAGATTGGCAACATGAGTGTCAAAACCGCCGCCGGTTTGGTTTCGCTTTATTGGTTGGGGGCCATGATCGGTCGCTTCATCGGCGCGGCCGGGCTGCAGAAGTTACCCACGCGAGCGGTGCTGGGCACGGTTGCGGTGGTGGCCTGCGTCCTGGTGGTGACCTCCATGCTGAGCACCGGCTGGCTGGCGATGGGCACCATCATTTGTGTGGGACTCTTCAATTCGGTAATGTTCCCCAGCATCTTTGCTTTGGGTGTAGAGGGGCTGGGCCCGCTTACAGCAAAGGGTTCCGGTCTTCTGGTGCAGGCGATCGTCGGTGGAGCGATCATCCCGCTGGCTGAGGGCGCGCTAGCGGATCGCATCGGCATTCACCACGCCTTCATCCTGCCCGCGCTCTGCTACATATACATCGCCTATTACGGCTACAGAGGCTCTGTGCACAAGGATTCATCCTCAGCCCTACCCGCAACCTAACCTCCCACTCCGTTGCCGCGAAGACTTACCTACGGACTGAACCGGCGGCCGAAAAAACCGCCGCTGAGTAGGTCTGCGCTTTAGAGTCTGCGTCAGAGCTAGCCTCTATTGAGTCCCGTAGGGACGGCTGAGAGTAGCCCAGGACGCGACCCGGATTTCCTGTTGGGCTTAGTGAATCAACGAGCCTTATGCGGCTTTCCGTAAAGAAAGCCGCATACGCAGGCCTGTCTAGAGCAGCGTACAGGAAATCCGGGGTAGTCCTGGGTTTAGATTGAGCGAACGACCAGTCCCGCAGGGACGGCTGAGAATGACCCAGGACGCCAGTCCTGGGTGTACCTGAACCGCACGCGAATGTTGACTGGCGATCTCCGAAAGCCAACCAGATTCTGTTGGAGATCAACGCGGTTCCGACTTCACAATGTGCCGGCTTCAAGGTAAGGCAGCATCGCCGCCCCCAGCAGCCCAGCGTCGGGCCCGGTGGCCGCGGGAACAACATAGGTCTTACCCGTCGTAAAGCTCTGATCCGCGCCCGGCTCGGTAAGCCCATAGATGTAGCTTAGCCGGCGCAATTCTTCGAACATCCGCGGGGCAAACAGATCCCAACCGCTGACCACTCCGCCGCCGATGACATACAGCGGCAGGTTGAAGACATTCACCAGCATAGCCAGGCCCATGCCCAGGTACTTGCCCGCATCGGCAAAAATCTGACACGAGGGCTCGTCCCCTTCGCGGGCCAGGCCGGCCAGATCGCGCGCGGTGAATTCACCCTGCGCTTCGATGCGCCGGGCGATCAGTTTGGCGATACGGTCGGCGCCGCCGCGGGCGGCAGCCCGGGTCGCGGCCCGGCAAATGGCGGTTGCGGAGGCATATTGTTCCAGGCACCCGCGGCCGCCGCAGCCGCACGGGAAGCCATTCTCAACCACCGGAATGTGTCCTCCCTCTCCGCCCATGCCATTCATGCCGTGCCAGATTTTTCTTTCCAGAACAATGCCCGCGCCCACGCCTGTGCCCAATGTCAGCATGCACATGGAATCGCCCGGCATCTCTTTGCCCACTCCGCTCTTCCACTCCGCCAGGGCCGCCGCGTTGGCGTCGCACTCGACGATTACCTGCGTGTGCAGATTCGACTCCATTGCGTCCTTAAGATGGAAAGCATCAAATCCAGGCAGGTTGGGAGGCCGATGAAATCTTCCCGAAGGCAGTTCGAGCGGGCCGGGAGCGCCGATACCGACGCCCAACAGCTCTTGGTTCGGCCCGCACTGTTCCAGCACGCGGCGGATCGCGTCGCACATGTCGGCCACCACCACGTCGGGGCCTTCGCTCACACGAGTAGGTAGGTTGATGTAGGCCAGACGCTTCCATGCAGGGTCGAAGGCGGCAATGCGCAGGTTCGTCCCCCCCAGGTCGACCCCGACGGTGAGACGGCCCTTCTTGTCGCTCGATGCAGCGAGCGGGTTTGCGGGTGATGGAATCTCCTGCCTGTTCAAAGCCTAACGCCCCTTGGTTGCCATTGTGGCTTGCATCTCGTCTTCATAAAGTTAACAAGCCGACCCGGATTTCCTGCCACGCCGCGCTGGATATGGCAGCGTGTGCGGCTTTCCGTAAAGAAAGCCGCATGAAGTTTGCCAACGCCACCAACCTCGACAGGAAATCCGGGGAAGCGGCGCAGGCTAATTTGGAGATAAAAGAGGGTTGGCGAGCCCGGTCGGGATGGAACTGGATGCTTCCGACTCCGCCGAGCTCCCGGGTCCAACGTTTAGGGCATTTTTGCTAATGGTGTAGACCAGGAAACTGAACCCGACGCGGCCATTCCGCCAAAACCGGGGCCCCCGGGCACGCGCTTTTTGCGTGCCTGGGGTGGAAAGAATGGCCGCACATAACTGATCTCACCGGACCACAGTATTAGCAAAAATGCGTTAGGCGTTGCTGCCGAAGATCTTGGACGCCAACCCAGCCAGGCCGCCGGCTTGGGCGGTTTGTCCGCTGCCGCCAGAGAAGTGGGAGACGACCAGGGGAAGCACTACAGCAATGACTGAGCTCGCGACCGCTGGAGAGATGCCCGCCCGCTGCGCAATGTTTTCCACGGTCGAGGTGCCGAGGCCCTGCTGCACCTGATCGGGGCTGACGGCTTTGTTCTCTCCCGGGCTGATCCAGGACTGCACCTGATCGGCGAGGCCGTTTTGCTTCAGTTGGTTAAGGATGCCGTCCATTCCACCGGGATGCTCCTGCATCACCTGGCTGAGTGCGTCGGCTACGCCATGGTGTTCCGGGGAAGCTCCGCCGGCAATGGATGTCAAGGCGTCGAGTAAGCCCATAGTTGCTCCTTTGTTGTGCAGTTAGGTTCGCGCCCATAATACGCCGTTCGTGTTGTCGTTTGTGAATTAACTCCAGCCCGCTTTGATCTGATGGCAGTGCTGTTCAAATGAGCGGCCGCAAGCACCATCAGAACCCTCCATCCCAATAACCAACGCCAAGGTCCGCCAACCATTTAAACTTTGTCATCCCGAGCGAACTCCGGATTTCCTACTACGTTGCAATCATCAACGGCCACGTATGCGGCTTTCTTTAAGGAAAGCCGCATGAGGTTTAGCGAAACCACGAAGCCTGACAGGAAATCCGGAGGAAGCCGAGAGCCTGCCCTGAGCGAAGTCGAACGGGGACCTGCGGTGCGCCTCTCGGTCGCAACCACTGTCAACTCCAATACGCGAGCAAACCCCACACAAGGCGTCGTGTTACCATCGTTCCAGTTGGGCGGTTAGCTCAGTTGGTTAGAGCGCCTGCCTTACAAGCAGGATGTCGGGGGTTCGAGTCCCTCACTGCCCACCAACTCATCCCTGATTCCCCCCGTTTAACTCGCAAGATTAATAATCCTATCCGCCGCGACGCTCACTCATACCCTTAGTGCATCAAGAAGTTGAGGAGATGAGACTTGACCCCCGATAGACTGCGCTCCATCTATGAGATCAACACCTGGGTGTGGCTGTCTGATCTGAGCCGGAAATGGAACACGGCGATCGATCTGTCTTCCGTCCCAGCGGCCGAGTGGGACAATATTGCAAACTATGGCTTCGACGCGGTGTGGCTCATGGGCGTTTGGGAACGCAGCCCGGCGGGCATCGCCATTGCCAATCACAACAACAATCTTCTGGACGAATTTCGGCGGACTCTGCCTGATTTCGCAGTCGAAGATAACGTCGGCTCGGCTTACTGCATCCGGCGCTACGTGGTCGATGGACACTTGGGTGGCCCGGCAGCTCTCTCCGCTGCCCGCGAAGAGCTCGCCAAACGCGGTATCCGGCTAATCCTGGATTTCGTGGCTAACCATGTAGCGCCGGATTCCCCTTGGGTCACAGAACACCCGGAGTACTTCATTGCCGGGAGTGAGCAGGACCTGAGGAATGATCCTGGCTCGTATCTGCGGGCAGGCGGACGAATTCTCGCCGCCGGACGAGACCCTAACTTTCCCGCGTGGCCTGACGTGTTACAGCTGAATGCTTTTCACCCCGGCGTACGCGCAGCGATGGTGGAGACTCTGCTCGATATCGCGAGCCAGTGCGATGGGGTTCGCTGTGATATGGCGGAGCTGCTGCTCAACGAAGTATTTGCGCGCACCTGGCAAGGGCGCGCAGGGCAAGCGCCTGAAATGGATTACTGGCGTGCAGTCATTTCGCCAGTCCGTAATGCTCATCCGGGCCTCATCTTTCTGGCCGAAGCCTATTGGGGCAACGAGCAGAAACTGCAGGAGCAGGGCTTCGACTTCTGCTATGACAAGCTTTTATACGACGCGCTCCGGAATGCCGATATAACCGGCGTTCGGCGCCATCTCTCGGCGCCGGCTGCTTACCAGGAAAAGCTCGTGCTGTTCCTCGAGAACCATGATGAGCCCCGATCCGCGAGTGTATTCTCGCCCGCTAAGGTACGAGCAGGGTCAACGGCAATCGCCACCCTGCCTGGAGTGGCGCTTTTCCACGAAGGACAGTTTGAAGGCCGGAGAGTAAGAGTCCCTGTCTTCCTGCGGCGCCGGCCGGAAGAGCCGGTTGATCTCCCATTGCAAATGTTCTACGAGGAGCTGCTACAGGGTGTCAAAGATCCAATATTCCGCCACGGCGCATGGCTGCTCTGCGAGATAACGGGATGGCCGGATAACCACAGTGCGGACAACCTCGTCGCCTGGCGCTGGGTTATGGGAGAGGATCGACGGCTGGTTGTTATCAACCTGAGCCAGGGAGAGGCTGCGGGGCGGGTCCATGCGCGGTGGGACAACCTGGGCACCGGGCAGTGTCGGCTGGTGGGAGTCTTTCCTGGGACGAACTACCTCCGCGATATAGACGAGATGCAATCCGTGGGGCTGTACGTAAAACTTGGCCCCTGGGGTTTCCACTTTTTCGAGGTTCATCCGTCTTCCGCAGTAGTGCAGTCGACACCATCCCCTGCACAAAAGACTTCCTAACTCCGGGGTTGCCTGCGAGCCTCTTTAGCTCACATTCTTCGCTCTTGCCGCTTTGGTCAGAGCTTCTTTGCCTTGGGCCCAAAGCTCATCAACATTCTTGACCGGTTTTCCTGCCAGGAGCTGGCGATAAGACTCCCATAGGCGCTCCAGTGCGGTCGCCAGGTCATCGTTACTCTGCACAAGGCCGCGAATGCGGCCTTCAGTTTCGTCTTGGACGATCTCCTGCGGAGCAGCCGGCGATGTGCCGGAACCCACGAGCGTCGGTCCTATCAGCGAATTCTCGGCAACGATAACGGCGCATTCAACGAGATCTTCCAGAATCTGACTGGAGATGTGTTCGTAACGCAGACCGTTGATAACGACAGACCAGTCTCCGGCCTCCTCGTTTCGCGAGATTTGAAGATGGAGTTCCTTCATCTGAAGGAACGTTAGTTCGCCGGGATCACAGCAAGAAGGGAAAAGCCCGCAGGGAGTTACACCCCGGTAATTGGCCGAGGTGACTCCAGCGAGCGCCCTGGTATTACCTGTTCTATTCGTTGCGACCTATCGCCACTGCTTGGTGTAAACACGAGTCTCAATCAATCCTGCGTCGGTGCCGATAGCTCGAACCTGCCCACCGTCCTCATCGATCACAAAATCCGCATGCACCACGGAATCGAACGGAGAGACGCTCAGCGTCATAGAGCCGGTGCAATCCGAATTTACGGTATATGTGCCTTCAACCGTCACCGGGGCGATGTTGCCGTTTGAGCTTGTGGTTGCCTTTGCGCTCGTGTTACCCCTCCCGTCGAAGGTCTGCCTGCCGACCTCCCCGAACGGGCCCGCATAAGGGGCTGGAACATAGGAATCGAGTAGAGTTCCTGTGCTGGAGTATCCGAAGCTACCCGAGAGGGTCGCCTTGGAGCATTCTTTAGCCTTGCTAGTAGCCTGTTCCTCTGCGACCACGCTTTGCGCATAGAACATGGAAACTGCCAGAAGCAGGGCTACCTGAGAACGAAGCAGAACTGTTTTCATCACGAATCTCCTTTTCGTCTTGATCGATCTGTTTGCCGGTCCCATCCGGCTCACCTGCCACGAATAAGGAATCGCGGTACGGAAGGTTACAGCGCCTGGGGCAAAAGCATAAAATTGCTGCTGCGATCTCGGTCCAGACGACGGTCCAGATGCCAAACTGCACCCATTGCGAAGCGGAGTTGGATTCCCGGGACCCCGCGGGATTGTGCCCGAATTGTCTGATCCATGGAGCCTTTGAGAGTGCAATTGATTCGGATGAATCTACAACCGAGACCATCGATACAGCGACGGCTCCAGCCCGCGATGACGACTTCGGCCGTTATCAGATCGTCCGGCCTTTGGGCGAAGGGGGTATGGGTACCGTGTACCTCGCCGAACAGCGCGAACCGATTCGCCGGCGCGTCGCCCTCAAAGTCGTAAAACTCGGGATGGACACCGGCCAGGTCCTCGCGCGTTTTGCCAAAGAGCGCCAGGCGCTGGCGATGATGGACCACCCGAATATAGCGCGGATATTCGACGCAGGGGCCACACCCAAGGGCCGGCCTTACTTCGTGATGGAGTACATCGAGGGCGTGCCCATCACGCAATATTGCGACGCCAAACGGATGACTATCGGGCAGCGGCTGGAAGTGTTTCTCTCTGTGTGCCGGGCGGTTGAACACGCGCACCAGAAAGGCGTGATCCACCGCGACCTTAAACCCTCCAATGTCCTGGTGACGGAACAAGAGAGCAGGCCCCTGGCAAAGGTGATCGATTTCGGCATCGCCAAAGCCACTGACCAGTGGGCCATAGAGAACACTCTGATCACGCAATTCGGCGAGATGGTGGGCACACCGGAATACGCGAGTCCTGAGCAAGCTGCGGTGATGACCGCAGACGTGGATGAGACCTCCGACGTGTATTCGCTTGGGGTGCTGTTATACGAGTTGCTGATCGGAACCGTCCCCTTCGACGCGGCCAGAATGCGGCAGGCTGGCTTGGCCGGGATGCTCCGCATCATTCGTGAAGAAGAAGCTTCGCCGCTCTCGCGCAAGCTGGGCACCATGGGTGCGACAGCGACCGGCATCGCTGCGCACCGCCAGACCGACCCGGCGTCCCTGCGCCGCCTGGTGGATGGCGATCTCAACTGGATCACGATGAAGGCTTTGGAAAAAACGCGGGAACGGCGATACGCTTCGGTCGCTGAATTTGCGGCCGATATCCAAAGACATATTGAGGATCGGCCAGTCCTCGCGTCGCCCCCGAGCAGATGGTACCGGGCCGGCAAGTTTCTCCGTAGGCATAGGCTGGCTTCTCTCGCTGCAACCGCCGCCCTCGCGTTGATCCTGCTCAGCGGGGTCACGGTTTGGTTAATTCTGCACCGCGCTGCTCCGTCGCGACGTACCTCAACCGAAAAGAAAACCGTCGTCCTCGCGGATTTCGCCAATGCCACGGGTGATCCCGTCTTCGATGGAACGCTGGGCCGAACCCTGGCAGGGCGACTGGGAAATTCACCGGAAGTCGCCCTGCTTTCCGACGCGCGCGCCAACCAGACGCTCCGCCTGATGGAGCGGCCAATGGATGTCAAGGTCACATCGGCCGTTGCCGCGGAGCTCTGCGAGCGGACAGCAAGCGCAGCAGTCGTGGAACCCTCCATCACAAGCCTCGGAAACGAGTACGTGCTGAGCTTGCGCGCTAGGAATTGCCGAACCGGAGATCTTTTGGATGAAGAGCAGGCGACAGCAGCCAAAAAAGAGGACGTCGTCAAGACGTTAGGCCAAATGGTGAGCCGATTCCAGACCCGGGCCGGCGAATCTCTTCCAAACCTGGAGAAGGAGCCGAGTCTACCGGCCGAGGCGACCACGCCCTCGCTCGAGGCCTGGAGGTCCTACAGCGCGGCCATGAAAGCAGAACAGCGTAAAGCACAGGCAGCGGAAACCATCCCACTCTTACGGCGGGCCATCGAGATCGATCCGCAATTTGCGATGGCTTATGCATACCTGGGCCGGCAATATGCCTCCCTCGGAGAGACCGAACTTGGAGACCAGAATATCGCCAGGGCCTACGAACTACGGAATCGGGTGAGTGATGAGGAGAACTATTTCATCACTTTCAACTACCACCGGGAGGTAACAAGAAACCTCGAACTGGCGCGACAGACGCTTGAATCGTGGGCCCAGACGTACCCCAGGGATATGGTGCCCCGGGGATTCCTGGCGGCTTTCACCACGCAGGGATCGGGTCATTACGACAAAGCTGTGGAAGAAGGTCTAAAGGCGATCGAACTCGATCCGGATTACGCCATCGGCTACATCAATGTGACTTTTGCCTACATCTACCTGAACCGCCTGTCGGAAGCCGACGCAATGCTTCGTAAGGCGTCGGAACGTAGGATCGAAGCCGCTTACTTGTCCCTATGCCGGTACGTCATTGCATTTCTAAGGGACGACAAGGCTGCAATGGAAAGGGAAACGACCCAGCGTCAGGCGAAATTGGAAGCCCAGGGATTTTTCGAGCACCAGGAAGCTCTCACAGCCGCGTACCATGCGCGCCTGAAAGAAGCGGCCTGGCTATCGGACCGCGCGGTTCTCTTATCTCGCCAAGCGGGTTTGCGCGAGCGTGCCGCCCAGTTTGAAGGCGCGCGTGCGGTATGGAGTGCACTCTTCGGGATACGGGAGGAGGGACAAAGAAACGCGGCTGCGGCCTTGGCGCTTCACCGAAGCCGGGATGCCGACTACGGACCAGCCTTTGCGCTGGCGGTTCTGCACCAATCTTCGCAAGCTCACAAGATCGTGGTGGATCTCGAAAAGCGCTACCCGGAGGACACATCTGTCCAGTTCAGTTACCTGCCAGCGCTGCGGGCACTCGAAGCTCTCAACCGGGGCGACGCAGTGAAAGCGCTCGAATTGACACAAGTGGCAACTCCTTACGACCTCGCTGTTCCGGGTACAGCGTTCTATGCGGGTTCCTTCTTCGGAGCTATGTATCCGGTTTACGTGCGTGGCTTGGCTTATTCCCGGCTGGGCCGTCATCGCGAGGCAGCAGGGGAGTTTCAGAAAGTTCTTGATCATCCGGGTATCGTGTTGAACGATCCGATCGGACCCATGGCGCGTCTTCAATTTGCCAGGGCGTTGTCCGCTTCCGGAGATCGCGCGAAATCAGCCGCCGCCTACAAGGACCTGCTCGCTCTCTGGAAGGATGCCGACCCTGATATTGCGCTCGTCCAGCAAGCAAAGGCTGAGTTCGCAAGCTTGCCATAGCTCCGCTGTAACCTCCGAGCTCCCGATTCCTTATCTCATGTAGCGGAATACCAAGACCATGACGAACGGCCAGACCATGCACACGCTGCCCGGATCATCGCAGTTTCCAGTCACGCGCTGGAGCCTGGTGGTCGCGGCCGGCGATCCGCAGCGGAAGGAAGCCCGGTCTGCTCTCGTTTCTCTGTGTGAGCACTACTGGTATCCGTTGTATGCCTATCTGCGCCGGCGCGGCCATCCGTCCCATGAGGCGCAGGATCTCACCCAGGACTTCTTCGTCCGTTTATTGGAAGGCCGGTACCTCGATCGAGCTGACCCGGAGAAGGGGCGATTCCGGTCGTTTATCTTAACTTCGTTGAAATTCTTTGTGGCCGACGAAGCAGACCGCCGTCGCGCGGGCAAACGCGGTGGCGGCATGGTGGTGCCGCTTGAATTCTCGTTCGGCGAAGAGCTCTATCAACGCGAACCTGCACACGATGAGACGCCGGAGCGGATCTTCGAACGGCGTTGGGTCCTTACGCTGATCGATCGCGTCGTAGAGAAATTGCGCGAGGAGTACGTGAGTCACGGTCGCCCAGAGCACTTCGAGCGCTTGAAGCTGTTCCTTCTGGCGCAGTCTGACGCGCCCTATGCCGAGTTGGCTCAAGAAATGAACACCTCAGAAGGAGCGCTCAAGGTAGCCATTCACAGGCTGCGCAAAAGGTATCGCGAACTCTTTCGCCAGGAAATCGCCGACACCGTGGCCGATCCCGCAGAAGTCGAATCCGAACTCCGTTATCTAGCCGCCGTGCTCACGAGGAAGTAGCGTCGATGGGAGTAATATGCTAGCTCAATAGAATTGGGAGCAGCATGCCCAGACCGATGGCAAACATCCATAGTGCGGGGGCGGGAGTGCCACGCTGACGCGCGCGAAGCATCTCCTGGCTGGCCAAACGTGGAGTGAGCATGAGGCGCCGCGTGTATTGTCGATCCAGCAGCAAAAAGACAAACGCTGTAGAACCACCATAGAGCAGATGACCGATCAGAGTTGGTAGCAGCGATGCGATTGCCTCTGCCCTCCAATCGATCTGACCCGTAAGGATGAGCGGGAGCAAGGTCAATGGTCCGGCGTACCACCAGATCAGCCCAAAAACGCATCCCCACAGCACACCGAAAGCTAGGTTCGACGCTTCGTCACGAAAGAGAATTCCAAAACTCATGCCGATCAACGTACTTATCAATAAATGTATGACCAGGCCGCCGGAAAGCGAAAGATGCGTCTCTGTTCCTGCCACTCGTGACAGCACGCCGGTCGCAATCATAACCGGGCTTGAAACCAGGCCGCCTGCGAATCCGGCGGTTGCGCCCCATTGCAGTGACCTCAGAATATGCAGACCAGGTCCATCGGCCCGTCTGTTCAAAGGATCTGACTGGATGAACAAGCGCACCCAGAATCGATCGAAGGTGGCGTAGCTGACGCCGAGTATCAGTCCATAAAGGATATGGCCGATCAAGGGGCCGAAGAGATCGCCGGCATGCTCTGCCGACCAATCGATAGGAATTCCCTCGATCGCGGGGAAGAGGGTAAGCGGACCAATGAACCACCAGAGAATGGCGAATCCGAGACCCCAGCCCATACACGAGCCATAACTGCGAACGTCGCCCTGGAAAAGTAGTCCAAAAACCGCCCCGAGCATCAATGCAATCAAAAACTGCAAAGCTACGGCAGCAGAGCGGTGGGGAGGGGTTCCTAACCCTGCCAACAAGGGAAAGAAATTTCCCGCTAGCATCCAGTATCCAAATATAAGACCACCGAATGTGCCGGCAAGTCCTCCGGCGACGATGGCGCGGCCCCAGTGGAAGAGCGATCGATCGGAATTGTTTTGCCTGGAACCGTAAAGGCCAAGGGCGAGCCCAATAGGCATACCTAAACACAAAAGCTCCGCAACCAGCTCAGGGAATTGCAGGCGCGCGTCCGGAAGCATCGAGTTCAGCCCTCCCCCTCCAATCAGGAGCGGTAGGAGGCGAGCCGGCATCAACAGCCAGATAGTGAACCCAGAGCCTAATCCCCAGATCAAGCCTGCACCGGCACTGGTAGCCCGCTTGGCCAAGAGAAATGCGAAGAGCAGACCGATCGCTCCTCCGAGGAGAGCAGAAAGCAACAGCGGGCGGTGAAGAGCGAAGCCTCTTGCGGCTCCTCCTGCTATGCCGACACCCGTGCCGAGCAGGGCGTTAACCAAAAGCCGTCGACGCGATGTGTTGCCCATCGTCGAAGGCAGTTCCTGAAGGAGTGGGATCATCCAGCTATCCAAGGTCAATCGTTTGCACAATGTCTTTGGGGAAGAACAGCTCGAGCGTCCAGTTCATCAGCACGCGGATCTTTCGCTCGCGGCCGGGCAGTTTCGACAAATAGATCCCTCGCCATAACAGCCAAGCGGATAATCCCGAAAACTGCAATAAGCCGGAGCGGGTGAAAGGCACTGCCAACTCCGCACACGCTGTCTGATGGCCGACGACACAGAGAGAGCCCAGAGAGTTAAAGTGAAATGCCTGCTGCGTTTGACCCTGTAGCTGCGCAGCAATGTTTTTCGCCACCGTCATAGCCTCACGGAGGGCAAATTGGGCGGTCGGAGGGCAGGGCTTGCCACTCTTCGCATCGCTGACCGCGGCACAATCTCCCAACGCCCAGACGCCCGGACAGTTAAGGACTGTCAAGGTGTTATCGACCAGCACGGCGCCTCGCTTGTCCTTCTGCAAGTCCAGGGAGTTCAACAGCGGGTTCGGCGCTGTACCAGCTGTCCAGATCAGCGTGTCGGCGTCAATCATCCCGTCACTTAGCTCAATGGCTCCCGGCGTTGCATCCTTCACCCGGGCGTTCAAGCGGAACAAAACGCCACGCTCCTCCATCCGCCTTCGCGCGTACGCAGCGAGAGTTTCGGTCAACTCCGGCAGGATGCGGTCTCGAGAATGCACCAGAATGACTCGCACCTCAGCCGGCTGCACGTTGCGATAGTCGGCCAGGATGCCGCGCGCAAAATCGTTCAAGGCGCCGGCCAGTTCCACTCCCGCAAATCCCCCGCCGGCAATGACAAAAGTAAGATGTCTGCTGCGAACATCCGGATCCGTTTCACGATCCGCACGCTCGAACATTTCGATGGTGTGATTGCGAATGCGGATGGCATCCAGCAGGCTCTTGAAACCCAGTGAAAGCCGCTCCACCTCTTTCATTCCCAGATAATTGGTGACTGCTCCCAGGGCCAGCACGAGGTAGTCATATTCGAGGTGCCGCTGCGTGTCGCCGTCCATATTGTCCAAAGCAACTCTGCGTTGCCCCAGGTCGATCCCGATGGCGCGCGCTCGAACGAAATCAGTTTGCCGCAGACTGGTGCGCAAAGGCGCACTGATGTGGCTCGGCTCCAGACTGCTTCCTGCTACCTCCGCCAGCATTGGGGTGAAGAGGAGGGCGTTTGTTTCGCTTACCAGGGTGATCGATATCGAGGTGTCACCCGCGAAGTGCTCCTCCAAATGTTCCGCCGTCTTCATGCCGGCGAAGCCACCGCCCAGAATGACGATCCGTTTTCGCACGGGCACCGGTCTGGAGCCGGCAATTGTTTCAGGACCCAGGACCCGGTCACTCAGTTGGGTGAACGCCTGGAGAAGAGCGCCAAGAACTACGCCAAAGAAAATCCAGGCGACGAGTGCAGGGAAGTCGGCCCGCATCGCTTCTGCGCTCCACTGCATACCTCTGTTTGACCTGAAGGGCAGGAGCAGCCCCCAGATGGGAAAACCAAGCGCGCCGGCTGTCATTGCCTGCTCCAGGTATGCACCACGTGCCGGAGTCATCATGACCGAGTAGCCGACCCCAATTAAAACGCGCACGAGTAGACCCGGCCCGGAGGTTCCGCCAAATCCTGAGACCAGGAGAGAAGCGATGACCGCAGCCAGTGCTCCCAGGCAGGCTCGACGAAGGAATCGGCTCCCCGATAAAACACTTTGCGACATCACTTATCTTCCTGAACATCTATACAAATCCAAGCTGATCCATCAAAGTTAGACTCTGAGTTGCAGACGGGCATCTGCAACTCAGAGGAGTGTCCTTTAAAGTGCTGCAATTCCATTGAAGCCAGCCGCTTTGGGCAAGCCCTGAACATCGCCGAGATTGTTGAGGGTGCCATCGCTTTGAATACCGAACACACCAATAGCCCCCGTGCCGGAGTTTAAGGTGAACAGGTACTTACCGTCGCCACTTACGGCGAGGTCAAGATTCAGGCTACCTTCCGGATTGGTACCGACCACCGTGTCAGCAATCGGCGTCAGAGTGCCTCCCGTACCTATGGCGAACCCGGATACGGTCCCGGAGGCGGAGTTCGATGCATAAACCCATTTTCCGTTCGGGGTCACAACATCCCAGCAATTAGCCGCCCCCAGCGTAGGCACGTTTAAGCTCACAGGGGAAAGGTTTCCACTGGCTGGAACAGTGTAGGACGAAACAGTAGCAGTGTTCGATGTAGGATCGGGACCTGTCTCCGCAACAATGAGCGTGCCATTCGGGGCGAAAACCGATGCAAAAGTACCTGGATCGGAGTCGTGATTCACGACGATCGTCCCCAGTGTTCCGTTGGACTTGATGGGAAAGATATCAATATTGTTCGGCACGCGCTCCGTTACCGCAAGAAACTGGCCATTCGGGCTGATCGCCAGTGACGCGCCGCCGGTATTTGCAGCGGTGAGGTAACTGATCGCGTTCTGCATTTTTTGCAGATGACCGTCGGGACCTAGACTGAAGGGAACCACACTTCCATCACCTGCAGAATTCAGTACATAGACGAAATTCCCCCATTGCGTAACGGCTACGGGCTCACTGCCGCCCGACGGCAATTGGTCGACCAAAATTAGCGAGGAGTGATCCACACGAAATTCTGAGACCGTTCCACTCCCTGCGTTTACCGCAAACAGAAATGCGTGATTGCGACTAAGCGTGAGGGAGCCTTGCGATTGCAGAGGATCCGCTGTTCCTCCGCTGCCCCTTCCCCCCGTTGCATAGTGCCGGCCTTCGTAGAATTCACCGTTTGCGGACTGCTGATAAACGATGACCTCATTCTGATCGGCCGCGTTCGTCATGACAAACACAGCCTCCTGTCCTGTTTGTGCAGTGGCATTCATCACTGGCCCAAGTACACCAGCTCCCATCATGATCGTTACCAGACCACGAGCTACTCTGATCATTGATCGCTCCTTAGTAGGGAAGTCGCGCATTGTGGAAGAGCCAGCAGGACATATTCATCGGACAGAGCATCCGCCGGCACTTGCCGGAATACGCGACCATTGGAGCCGGCGAAGACGTAAAGGTTACAGGAAATGCCGTCATTAAGTTGCCGGCAAGCCTCGTGTCATCCTCCCTCCGGCCGGGGCCGGGTATTCTTACTTGTGTTGCATGGCTTCAGGCACACGGTCGCGATCAAGCTGCCGCAGACGAATGCTCCATGCAACGGGAACGGTCGCCGGAGGAAAGCAGACCTTTGGCGTGCAGGACTGATAATTAACCGTGCCCTTGATTGGTAAAGTGGGATCCGCGGCAAAAGCCTGCAGCGTCTCCTTGTTAACGGTAGTGGCTATCGAGGTCGTAAGGACAGTCCTGCCGGTGTAGACAGGCACGGTCTGGGCGAGTTCGGGAAACGTCATCATCTCTGATTTGGGATAGCTTATGGCTCTCACGGCATACAACGTGGACGGAGTAATCGTGAGCGAAGCGACATGGTAGTTCAGCTTTTCAGCGCCGGGCGCGTAAATGTGGGTGTTTGGCCCCGGCATGATCGATACGGCAAGTTGGAAGACAGCCCCGGGTGTGACCTCGACATCAGACTGTATGGTCTGGATGGCTACATAGGGTGTGGAGGGTAATGTTTTGGAAGGTGCGGGAAGCGCGTAATCGCTGAAAAGGCTGTTATATAGGCTGCTTGCACTCAATCGATTGTAGTAGGCGGTTTCGAAAAAGCGCTTCTCGATCGTTCCTTGCCGATCGATCAGGTAGTAACCCGGGTAAGGAATACCCTTCTGCATCCCGGTAGCCTCCTCGTTGCGGATTCCGAAGGCATCGATGACCGAGGAAGAAGTATCGGAAAGCAACGGATAGGTGATGGAACGGCGCTTGGCGAAATTCTCCAGAATTGCCGGCGAGTCATAGCTTACGGCAGCAACGTTGATCCCCTTGGCAGCGAACGCCTTTTGCATGCCTTCAAGATCAGCCAGCTGCCCCTTGCAGAAGGGACACCAGTCCGCCGAGCGAAAGAAAAGCAGCAGCAGGCCGTTGCGTCCTGCGAGCGTAGAAAGGGTTTGTTGCTTACCCTCCTGATCCTGAAGTGCGAAACCGGGCGCCTTTGCGCCCGGCTGTAGACCCTTTACCGTCTGAGCGAAAACACTCAAGCTCGAGAATGAAGCTGAGATGACGACAAGCAGGAGGTACCTGAAAAGCTGTTTTGATCGCAAGATGGTCTCCATAATGGATAACTGTGAACGCGGAGATCGCTAAAGCGTTTTTGCTAATGGTGTAGACCAGGAAACTGAACTCGACGCGGCCATTCCGCAAAAGAATGGCCGCACATAACTGATCCGACCGGACCACAGTATTAGCAAAAATGCGTTAAAGCGCGATCGCGGGTACTTGGTGGGTCAAAGGTCGAGGGAGCCAGGAATCCTCCCAAATCGCTGAAATTCATTCATGAGAGTCGAACGGAGCCGAAAGGTTACACATTACGACGCTCGACTGCAAATCTGTTGTCAATGTCCTCCATGCCGCGAGGAGATGAATGGACTTGACGTCAAATCGACTGCGCTCGATAACGCAGAGCGGGCCCGCTTTGCACGCTATGGCGTCGACGCTGGGAGGCAGCTACAGATTATGGAACTGGTTCATGTGTAAGCATTCTTCGATTGCGATGAGAATAAGAGTGGTCAAGGACAGTACCCACTGGATACGTTCCATCCGAGCCTCTTTTGGACTCAATGGGCGTTGGCGCCAGCGCGAAGCCGGACGGTTGCGCAGGTTGCGGAGTTGTATAAGAACCGCCAGGTTCAATAAAGAACCCAGAAGTGCGAGGCCCACCATCGGTAATCGAATCCAGTTGGCGTGGAGTTTCTCTAAAGCCGCCGCAATGCCGGCACTCAACACCACCGAACCTATCCCAATCACCAAACGGACGCCGCTAAGGGCAAGAAATAATGTGCAAATACTTTGCAGGAGGGCAAAGAAGAAGCTGGACCAGGCGATTACACCTCGTGCCCGGCCATCTTCGCGAGGGATGATTTGCCGCAAACCGACTTCGGAACGTAGCGGTTTAGAAAAAGAGCCAGACATCCGACAATGAAATCCTTACCGCAGAAACGGCCACTTGCTGCTCCTGTCGCATTATAGCGATAAGCGGCCGCCTCTTCCCGTTCTTCTCGGATTCCGGCAAAATTACGTTTACATTCTCCAGGAGCCTCTCTAACAGATGGTGCGTGGAAAAAGAGAATCAAGTGAAAATCTGGTCGAGCATCTTGAGCGGACGTCCGCCGTCCACCATGTAGTTTTCCGAAATGATCTCGAACCAGTCGACCACCGGCTTTTCGGAAAAGATGTGATCGTAGTAAATCCATTGAATCGATTGGCTGGCATCGTAAGCTCCTGTAGTGAGGCGGACAGAGACGTTGGAGGCTTGAGCGATTTCAAGCCCCCAACACAGATCGGCACTAGGCCGCGTGGGGAGCAGGGGCAGGCGCGGGAGGCGTGCTACCGTCGGTGGCGCAGCCGCCTTGACCCTTGCAAGCGTTCTTGCCAGGATCTTTGCCGCCACCCTGACCTTTGCAGTCGTTCTTACCTTTGCAGGAGTGCTTGGTGGTATCGGGCGTGGTGCTCTGCGCGATGAGCAGCACACCGGCTTGGGAGGATGCACTGGTGGTAGAGCTTTGCTCAACTGGCTGCGCATGCAAGCGGGCTGTCGTGCCGCCGAGCAAACCGGCAAACGCAGCGGCGAGGGCGAGGCTATGTGCGGAATTGTTCTTCATGATCAAACACCTTTCTTGGTTGGGCCGCGCACCGTGTGCGCTGGACGTTGTGAAATGCCGAGTGCCCTCCCTGAAACTTCCGGGCGCGGGTGGAGAGTCTTGCCTTGCGAGATCGGGTGAGCCGTAACCCTTCATCTCGTAGCGCATGTTTGAGCAAGTGGCGGCGCGAAGGTTACAAACTTTTGTCGCTGCTCATTTTTCGCTGATCGGGACAATCGTCGCTTGTAACTATTTGCGTTGCAGCTTCTCTAATGCCGTGAACAGCGTTGGTCGTGGGGGCGTTGCTCGCGGAAAACCGGAAGGAAGAAATGAAACTACTCATTCAGCTCTATCATGCCACTTCAGAGAAATTGTCAAGCCTCCAATCACCCTTTCTCCTGGCAGTCCGGCTTTACTGGGGCTGGCAATTTATGGCTACGGGGTGGGGCAAGATGCACCATATCGCGAAGATCACAGGGTTCTTCACCAGTCTTAACATTCCATTTCCCTCGTTTAATGCCCACTTCATCGCCGGCCTGGAATTCTTCGGTGGTCTATTGCTGATTCTCGGGCTCGCCTCTCGCCTGACAGGCTTATTGCTGGCTGCAAACATGTTTGTTGCTTATTGGACAGCCGACCATGAGGCGCTTGTTTCTATCTTCTCTGATCCGGGAAAGTTCTATGTCGCCGATCCCTACACCTTTCTCTTTGCGTCGCTGATGGTGTTGATCTTCGGGGCGGGATTGTTTTCGCTGGATGCTCTTTTCTCCAGGCGTCTGAGCGGCCGGCTGGTAGAGTTGCCTCGGATCATTCCTTCGCACGCCCATACAGCTTAGGTTGTAACCACGACATCGTGGGACTTACATCTCTGATACGCAAAGACAATTATGGTTGATCATTGCTCGAATCCCACGTGCGCTAAACCACTTCGATATCTGCGCGAAGGTCGAATCATTGTCTTCGACATGGAAGGGAAGAGCGATGTTGACGGAAAGCGCACGCGTCATATGGAGCACTATTGGCTCTGTGGACACTGTGCACAAAGCTTTACGCTCGCTCGTACACCGGAGGGTCTACGCCTGGTGCGGCTCGCTCCGGCGGAGCGGGAGCATCGACAGTCAGACCCTTCTTATTCCTAGTCGATATGCCTTTTGGGTTTTGCTAGCCGCGATAAGCATGGACCCGATCGCAAACCAGGCGAAGCCCATCCTCAAGATTGCCGGAAGCCGTCTTGAACGCGTCGGCGTCGATGGTGAGTGGAGCGCCTAGCACAACAAGAGGAGCTCCGAATTCGGGAGTACGAATTGCGTCTTCAATAGAAAGACCGCCAACCGCCTGGACCGGCACCCGGACCGCCGCAACGACCTCGCGCAACTGGTCGAGCGGGCTGGGATACGGTTTTCCCATCGCCGCCAGGCCGCGGCGTTCGTCATAACCAACGTGATGAATCACGAAATCACATCCAAAATCCTCTAGCCTTCTTGCCGCCGCAACCATGTCTTCGGCTGCAAGATTGTCACCCATGACCTTGATCCCAAAATCCTTTCCCGCCTTCACCACAACTTTGATCGTCTCAGGGTGAGCACGCTCCATCACCACCACATGAGTCGCCCCGGCTTTGGCCATCATCTCGGCCTCCAGCCAACCGCCGTCCATAGTCTTTAGATCCGCGACGATGGGAACGCCAGGGAACTCGGCGCGCAGGGCACGAACGCCATTCATTCCCTCGGCGATGATTAGGGGAGTACCCGCCTCCAGCCAATCAACCCCGGCGCGGAGCGCGAGCCGTGCGGTTTCGAGTGCCTCGGGGATCGAGGTGATGTCCAACGAGATTTGTACGATGGTTTCCATGCTTAGCCTTTGAAATGGCAATCTATCTTGGCGCGCAGAAAGCGCACCGATTCCCGCAGCTCTTCCATCCCATCCAAACCATCTTCGATGGAGACCCAGGAATGAAATCCAACCGAATCAAGGATGGAAAAAATCTTGTCGTAGTCGTTCATGCCTTTACCGATCACTCCATGAGACAGGCGGCTGGCGTAGCCTACCGAATTCTCTTCTTTGCGCAAATCCTCGATCGTTCCGCTCTTGAGATAGCGGTCGCTGGCATGCATGGTGACGACGCGGTGCTTCACCCGTTCCAGCAGCACCAGTGGGTCCTCCCCCGCCAGGATAGTGTTCGAAGGATCGTAGTTCACCCCAAACCATGGCGAATCGATCTGGTCCACAATCTCGACGAAGACATCCATCTTCTGAGCAAATTCCGGGTACTGCCAGTAGTTGTCTTTGTAGTGGTTCTCCATGGTCATGACGACGCCATGCTCCTGGGCAAAAGGGAGCAGGCCTTTGATGACCCGGACAACCTGGGCAACGCCCTCTTCCCGTGTGAGTTCGGGCCGGCGCTGACCCGAGAGGACGCGGCAAAACCGGCCACCAAAGAAAGCAGTGATCTCGATCATCCGCTTTTCGCGCTCGATCTCTGTCTGCAAGAGAACGGGATCGGGCTGAGTGAAGTCGGGAGAGCAGCAGAGCATCGGCATGGCGAGATTGTGCTTCTCGAGCGCGGCCTTGACCTCGTTGAGAAAGCCCTCATCGTCCTCCACGAAGCCCGCGTAGAATTCGAGTCCGTCCACGCCCAGCGTTGCGGCTAGCTCGATCCATTCGAAAACAGTCATAGTGTGATCGACGCATAGCTCATCCATGTAGCACTTCGGGAATGCGGCTAGCTTGGGCTTCATGAGAGGGTTCCGTCAGCGCTTTCCTTGACAGGATTCCGGCCGACGACAGGGTATTGCTCCACATCGAGAATCGCGCCGTTGATCAGTGCCGCCTCGTCCGACAGAAAGTAAACCGCGGCCCAGGCGATGTCCTCCGGCGAGAGCAAGCGGCCTGAGGGAGCAAATGTCCTGGATACCCTGCTGGGCCAATCTTCGGGCAAGCCCTCTTTCATCTTCAAGGCGAATTCATTGGGGGTCAGAGTCCAACCGACGTTCAATTGGTTGACCCGGATGCCTTCGGTTCCATGCGCGTCCGCGAGGTTGCGCGTCATGGTCATCAAACCGCCCTTGCAGATGGAGTAGATAAATTGATTACGCTCCCCACAATACGCATTGATTGACCCGATATTCAGCACCCGGCCTGTCCGCTGTTTGCGGAAGTGGGGAAGCGCGGCTTGAATGAGAAGAAATGGCGCCTTCAGGTCGACAGCCACCGTCCGGTCGAATAATTCCGAATCGGTCTTCTCGATATTTCCCCGTACGATGGCGGCGGCATTATTGACCAGGCCATCGATTCTTCCAAAATGAGCGATGGTTTCCGCGATGAGCCGCGCGGGCACCTGCGGATCGTCGAGCGCCCCAATGCAGAAGGACGCTGCCTCGCCGAGCTCAGCAGCCAATTTTTGCGCTGCATCTTTCCGTCTTCCGTGGATCATGACCTTCGCGCCTTCGCGCGCAAAGACCCTCACCATGCCCTCCCCGATGCCGGTGGTCGAGCCGGTCACCAGGATCACTTTGTCTTTCAGGCGCTGGCTCATGGCCGCAGCACTCCTTTGACGATTACGCCGGAATGCATCTCCTCAAAAGCCTCGTGCCATTCGTTGAGAGGGGAGATGCGATTGAGTATCAGATCGAGATCGATCTTGCCGCTCGCCAGCAGCGAAATGACTTTCTCCCAGATCGGCCAGTTGTGAGAAAAGCTGCCCTGTAGCGTGACCGCTTTCTGTACTAGCGGATCGAGAGAAAAATTGAGCGGCTGCGGTCCCCATCCGACTTTGGTGATTTGGCCCGCGGGACGCACAATATCCAGCGCCAGTTTCAGCGATGCGGAAACACCGGCAGCATCGATGACCAGGTCGAGACCATAGCCATCCGCAAAATTCCTGACCCATTCGGCAACATCTTCGCCTTGCGCACCCAGAACGGTGTCGGCCCCGATTCGCTTGGCGACCTCCAGCCGCTTCGCGTCGGCGGGAATGCCGATCACGATGAGGTGTCCAGCTCCGGAGAGCTTCGCCATCATCGCGCAAAGCAGTCCGATCGGCCCGGGCCCAATCACCGCGACTGTATCCCCGGGCCGCAGGTGGGAATTGACGCACACCGCGTTGTAGGCGACGCAGCATGGCTCAGTGAGCGATGCCTTCTCCAAGGCCAACGAGGCAGGAACCCGGTGCAGGCAGCGCGCAGGCACTCTGACAAAAGGCGCCATCGCCCCATCGACCCCATATCCGAAACCGAGCCGCTGCGGATCCAGGTTATAGAGTCCTTGACGGATGAACGCCGAGTCAGGCGGCAGCAGGGCGGCGGTCTCGCTCACCACGCGGTCACCCTCTTTGAAGCCGGTTACGCGGTTCCCGGCTTTCGCAACGTAACCAGCGAATTCATGCCCCAGGACGACGGGGTAATTGACCGGCCAACTCTGCTTGCCGGTGTATTGATGCAGATCGCTGCCGCAGATGCCCACGGCCTCCACCTTGAAGAGAACGTCTTCTTCGCCAATGTCAGGAACGGGGAGTTCACGAAGCTCAACCGAGTGCGGATCCTTTGCGTAATTCACCAAACCGACCATAGTCAACCATTTTGCGTAATCGGTAAGGCACAAAGCAACTGGACGAGGAAGATTTCCTTATTCTGCTATACAGGCTGCGGAAAAACTCTTTAAACGAAGGGCACGGCTTTAGAGGTTGCGGAAAAAGTCATCCCTCAGTGGCTAAGCCAGACCTGTTTGCAAACACTTACGTACGAGCTGAAGCTCGTACCCTTCAAAAACTGGAGTTTTTCCGCAAGCTCTTTAGCCGTGCCGTAAATGCCATATGTGCTGGGCGGCTTACAGGTTGCAGAAAAACTCATGTTTTGTATCAGGGCACGACTTTACGGGCTGCGGAAAAACTCATGTTTTGTATCAGGGCACGACTTTAGTCGGGCCGTAAACGATTGAGAATATGACGGGCTTTAGCCCCTGAGGTATTGCTTTTCTGTTCGGTGCGGACTTTTTTCCGCAGCCTGTTTAGCCGTTCGCACAAGAGCAAGGGTTGATGAGGGCTTTACAGATTGAGGGAAACCTCATGCTTTGTGTCAGGGCACGACTTTAGTCGGGCCGTACACCGACTGGAAATACGACGGGCTTTAGAATCTGCGTGAGAACTACCGTCTCCAAATTCAGTCCCGAAGGGACGGCTGAGAATAGCCCAGGACGCTAGTCCTGGGTGTTCATTCCCATCGGGACCAGTCCCGTAGAGCCTGCCCTGAGCTTGTCGAAGGGGACGGCTGAGAATGCCCCAGGACGTTAGTCCTGGGTGAACCTGAGCCGCACGTGAATGCCGATTGGCAACATGGGCTGGCTGCCTCGAATCGCGAATAGTCCATTTCAGAAGTAGAGATACCCCAGGACTGCGTCCTGGGCTACTCTCAGCCGTCCCCTTCGACAAGCTCAGGGCAGGCTCTACGGGACTGAATTTGGAGACGGTAGTTCTCACGCAGACTCTTTAGCCCCTGAGGTGTTCCTTTCCTGCCCAGTCCAGAGTTTCTCCGCAACCTCTGTAGCCAGCCATGTAACGTGAGTACGCAGCGACTCCCAGGTTTCCGTAGAGGGGAATCTGGTAAGCCAACGCGGTGCTGTGGAGGAACTCGGCGAGCAAGCCCATCAGGGGCGTCATCACGGCTCCGCCAACGATCGCCATCACCAGGAAAGAACCAGCGATGTTGGTGTTGGGGCCGAGGTCTTTCAACCCCATGGCGAAGATGGTGGGAAACATCAGGGACATGAAGAAACTTGTCAGCAGAATCCCCATGAGCCCCATCCAACCCGGTGAGAGAACTCCCACCAGCAGCAGAACGGCATTGACCAGGGCGTAGGTCATCATAATCTTGCCCGGTGAAAAACGCCGCATCAGGGCAGTCGCTACGAAGCGCCCGATCCCGAAGAGACAGATGCTGCACGCCAACAGAATTCCGCCGATGCGGTCGGTCGTATGCGCATATTCTTTCGCGTACTGAATGAAGTAACTCCAGGTGCAGACCGATGCGCCCACGTACAAGAACTGTGCCAGAACGGCGAAGAGAAAGTGAGGCCTGTGCAACAGCTCGCGCCAATCTCCGCTTACCTCGGCCGCGTGAGACTTCGCCTCGATGAAAGCAGGGAATCGTGTCACACCGATCATGATTGCCCATAGCAACGCGAGGCCGCCCAAGGCAAAATAGGGCGCAACCACGCGCATCGTCTCTTTGTGCAGATAGGCGGCATACGTCCCGGCGGCTTGCATCGCGGCAACCTGTGTGTGAGAGAGCTCTACTCCGGAAAAAATGAAGGCGGTTCCGACCAGGATGCCCGTGATGCAGCCCAGGGGATTGAACGCTTGCGCCAGGTTCAGTCTGTGCTCTGAGCTCGCCGTGGGGCCAAGTTGGGCAACGAAAGGGTTGGAGGCTGTTTCGAGAAAAGCCAGCCCGCTCGCCATGACAAATAACGCTGCCAGAAAAAAGCCATATCTTCCAGAGTTCGCCGCGGGAAGAAAGAGAAAGCATCCCGTCGCAAACAAGAACAGGCCCGTCAGAAATCCCGGTTTATAGCCGCGGCGTTTCATGAGCAGGCCCGCCGGCAGCGCGAGCAAAAAATAGCCAAGGTAGAAGGCCGACTGCACCAATCCAGCCTGAAACCGGCTGAGCTCTAAAGACTTCATAAACTGCCGGATGAGCACGTCGTTCAAGTTGTTGGGGATGCCCCAGAGAAAGAACAGCCCGGTGATGAGCACGAACGGACGCATAACGCCGGGTGGAAGCCAAGCCGCCGAAGATGCGGCGCCTGCATCGGGAGGTCGTTCGTCGACTTGGGTCGGTACAGGCAATAGTCTCCGGCGGACGATGTGATGGCCGGTATCGATGCTACTCCGGAAAGCGCGGTCCAGTACACTAATGCCGCCCGGGAAGGACTGAAATGAAGCGCCTGGAATCAAGATTGCAGCCCTTTGTATGTCAATGATCTTCGCCCTCAACCCAAGTGCGTTCGGGCAGGAAAATACCTACTTCACCAACTGGCCTGCCGGCCTCTCTCCCCAGGAAGTTGGCAAGCGGGTAGCCGAGCACTTCTACAGCAGCCCAACGGACTTTTCTATCACGCTCCGGACGTTCCCTTCTACTGGGGCCGCGGAGACGGCTGGGTAGCCGCCGGCATGGCAGAGATGCTACGTGAGCTCCCTCACGATCACCCCCAGCGCGCGCGCATTCTTAAAAGCTATCTGGCGATGATGACTGCGCTCGTCAAGTATCAGGGAAAGGATGGGATGTGGCGTCAGCTGATCGATCACGATGAGGCGTGGCCAGAGAGCTCAAGTTCCGCGATGTTCACCTTCGCTCTGATCACGGGAGTAAAAAACGGCTGGCTCACGCCAAAACCTACGGTCCAGTCGCTCGCAACGCCTGGATTGCCGTAGCCGGCTACATCGACCAAAATCAAAACATAACCAGCGTCTGCGAAGGCACCGGCAAAAAAAACAACTACGATTACTACATGCAAAGAAAGCGCATAACCGGCGACTTCCACGGACAAGCTCCAGTCCTATGGGCCGCCTCCGCCCTGCTTCGCTAGCGGAAGAACTCGGCCCCGCAACAGCCCGTCCTAGAAAAGCCCAATAAGAACCGGACGGGAACTGGACGGGTAAGGGAGGGGTGCCCCAGGTTCGCCAACCTGCCCCGGCTTGCCGTGGGGGCGTATCTGGACCGAAAACGACGAGGCGTAGCCTCCACGACCGCATTTGCTGAATCCCCGCAAATCGGCTTTGGATTTATCCGCGCCTGCTATGACAGAGACTCCGCAGAGATCTGTTTCTCGTTCCCTCACGAAGGACGTGCCCCACAGCTCGCTCGTTTTTCGCGAGATGTGGGATACCACTGCTCTTTCCCTCTGACCCTCGACTCGTCCGGCGCACTGAGCGGTCAACTCCTCACGCAGACTCTTTTAGCTCCCCAATAAATCTCGGCCAAAGCGAGTTTCTTTAATATCTGCCTTTAAACGCCACAAACAAACACAGTCCCGCAGGGACGGCTGAGAGTAGCCCAGGACGCAGTCCTGGGTAGAACGAGAGCCAGGAAACAGTCCCGCCAGGGACGGCTGAGAATATCCCAGGATGTAATCCTGGGCATCCTCACCAATCCCGCGAGAGCCGGCTAACTCAGACTAAACTCTAAACCTGCGGCCCTCACCCCCCAAGGGATTGATCCCACACCCACCCCTCCTATAGGGTTGTTCTGGAGCTCCCACCCTGAATGTCCATCTGATCGACGGCACCTACGAGTTGTTCCGCCACTACTACGCGGTGCCGTCGGCACACGACTCCGAAGGCCGCGAGGTCGGAGCCGTTCGCGGCGTGCTAGCGTCCGTGTTGGGCCTGATGAAAGAAGGCGCCACCCACGTCGCCGTCGCGACCGATCACGTGATCGAGTCCTTCCGCAACGGGCTCTGGCCAGGCTACAAAACCGGCGAAGGCGTCGAACCCGACCTACTAGCGCAATTCCAGCCACTAGAAGAAATCCTATCCGCCGCGGGCATAGTCGTCTGGCCCATGATCGAGTTCGAGGCAGATGACGCTCTCGCCGCCGCGGCATCCCTGGCCGCTCAGGACACGCGAGTCGAGCGCGTGATTATCTGTACCCCGGACAAAGATCTTGCGCAATGTGTGCGCGGCACGCGGGTTGTCCAGTTGAATCGCAGAACACGCGTCACCTTCGACGAGACCGGCGTGATCCAGAAGTTCGGAGTCACGCCTGAATCGATCCCCGACTACCTGGCGACTGGTGGGCGATGCGGCGGATGGCTATCCGGGCTTGCCGGGCTGGGGTGCGAAGTCCTCGGCCGCGGTGCTGGCCAAGTATATGCACTTGGAATCCATCCCCAAGGACTATCGCGAGTGGCGCGTGAACGCGGCGAGTGCGAGCACTCTCGCCATCACGCTCGCGCGCGAGTGGGAGCACGCTCAGCTGTTTCGAACCCTGGCCACGCTTCGCACCGACATCCCACTCTTCGACGACGTGGACCAATTGCGATGGAACGGCCCCACACCAGCCTTCCCGGCGATCGCAGCACGCTTGGATGCAGCGGTCACCGAGACCACGCGCCGCTCCCCGCGTCGTTAACGGTCAATCGTCAACCTCCGAGGAGCGCCAGGTCGCTAAGACTCGGACGTCCGGTTTCCACGTGGCCGGCGAACCGCCGCAGATAGGCCGGCGAATCCATCCAGCTGATGGAGATGTCATACCATCCAGCGCTCGTCGTCAGCAGCCAACGATCTTCCACGCTGTCTCCGGGCACGACCGAATAGGTATGCTGCACGTTCCCGTTGTAACCATCGATGGCTTGCATCTTGCAGGGGGCTGAACCGGAGTTCGAGAGAGAAAGAATGACATTTCCCTCGGCCGTATCGTAGCGCAACTTCACTTCAGGCTTACCGTGAGAAGCTGATCCCTTGGTGTTGCCGCGGAACTGGCGGAAATAACCGTTGGGGCCATGCACAGTAAGGTCATAGGACCCCTGCGACTCGGAGATGAGCCAATAGTCCGAGAACGTATCGGCCGCCGAAACCGTATAGCGGCGTGGATTTCCGTCAGGCTTGGCCCCGTCATACACGTAGAAAGCTGCGCCGGCCTTGCCGGAATTGGCAAAGTCGATCCAGACTTTGCCAGCAACGGTCTCTTCGCGGCAGTGGACCGACAACTCGTAGGGCAAGGCCCGCGCCTTACGAGTGCCCGGCTCTTGTTGCGCCATCGATTGCTCAGCAGGAACCCGATACGGCCGACGAAGAGAGGCGATCGGCTTCGGCACCTCAAAATGGAGGACGCTGGGCGCCGAAGTACCGGAGAAATCGAAGGCCGACGTCAGATCACCGCAAACCGCACGGCGCCATGCGCTGATATTCGGCTCGGGAATCTCAAACCGCGACTCTAGAAACTGCAATACCGAAGTGTGGTCGAAGACCTGCGAACACACCCATCCACCGGTGGTCCAGGGCGAGATGATCAGCATGGGCACGCGTGGTCCCAGGCCAATCGGTTGCCGTCCTCCGGGATCGGCGCCGGGAATGAGTGGGTGCATCTCGCCGCGATGCTTATCCAGATCGAGAATTTCATCGCCGAGGCCCGCCACCAGGTTCTTTGACACCATGCCCTGTGCGTTGACTTCGCTGGTCAGCGGCGGCATGGGGGGCACGATGTGGTCGAAGAAACCGTCGTTCTCGTCGTAGTTGAGGAACAAGACAGTCTTGCTCCAGATTTCCGGGTTGGCGGTGAGCGCTTCCATCACCAGGTTGATGTAGTGTGCGCCGTCGGTCGGGCTGGCCTCCGGATGTTCGCTGTACTTATACGGCGCAACGATCCATGAGACTTGAGACAACCGGTTATGGATGATGTCTTCGCGGAATTCGACGAGCGTACGGTTGGACACACCGTTGAGCACCAGCGAGCAGCTGGGGGATGCACCTTCCTTCACCTGGTATTTGGCAAAAAACTCCAGTGAGTTATCGCTGTAATTGTCGGTCGGCGTGCCCGGTTCTCCTGAGCCGCCCTGATAGAGTTTCCAGCTGATGCCGTGGGCCTCCAGGCGTTCCGGATAGGTGGTCCAGGTGTAGCCATTGGTGTGCGAACGCTCCTCAAGGCCAGGGCCATTGGGCTTTGTTCCGAGAGCATTCCTGGGATCGATCGTGCCAGACCATAGATAAATGCGATTGGGCGTGGTATCGGCGTGGACCGAGCAGTGATAGCCATCGCAAAGAGTGAAAGCATCGGCCAGGGCATAGTGGAAACTTACGTCTTTACGCTTCAAGTAGCCCATGGTGAGCACATCTTGCTTCTGGTTGACCCATTGGTTGTGTTTGCCGTGATTCCAGGAGAGGTGGCCGCTGCTCCATCCATGATCGGTGTCGGGCGAATGCTCAGTCGTATTCTGGGGATTCATATAAAACGGCAGCACATAAGGCGCATGGCGATTTAGACCTCTCGCCTTGTAGCGCTTGGTATAGACCGAGGCAGGTGGCTGATACCAGATCGTCTTGCCATTCGGCAGCGAGACCGGCCGGGGATCGCCGAAGCCGCGGACTCCGCGGAGTGTCCCGAAATAGTGATCGAAGGAGCGGTTTTCCTGCATGAAGATGACCACATGCTGGACGTCTTTGATAGTGCCGGTGGTGGTTGTGGCGGGGATGGCGAGTGCTTTGCGAATGCTCGGGGGCAGCATGGCCATACCGGCTGCGGCCCCTGCCGAAGTCGTGGCCAGGCGTAGAAACTCTCGTCTGCTTTTCATTCGCTTCATCGGGGTCCCTTGACTCAAGAATATGTCACGCGTAGCGGTGGCAGATATAGATGCGGTCTCGCATTGAGGAGAGGCTTCAATACACAATCGGATGATTGTCAAGCTTTGGAACCGTGGCGTGGAGAAAGCGCAATGGCGGGAGCCCCCGCATTCATGCGGGGGAGCTCGGCTTTCAAGCGAGCCGCTCGCGTAGGATTATTCTCCTCCGGCTTTAGCCGCGGGGTTTCAGTTAAATTCCAGCCGGCTGGTTAAGGTTGCGTCCGCTCTTCGTTATCTGTCCTAACGGAGTGCATGGCCTCGAAGAAGCGGACCACCGCTTCAAGATCGGCCTGCGGCAGCGTGGCCAGCAGGCGGCGGGTCTCGCTTTCTACTCCTTCATACATGGCGGCAAGTTTGCGTAAGCGCGTGGGTATGAGCGTGATCAGCAGGCTGCGCCGGTCTGCAGGATTGGCCTCGCGGCGGAGGTATCCCGCCTTCTCCAGGCGGTCGAGGGCAACCGTGACGCCTCCACTGCTCAGGCGGGTCCATGCTGCCAGCCGGCTGGGCGTGGAGGGGCCGTAAAGCTGCAGCATATGGAGGAGTTGCATGTCGGTAAGGCCAAGACCAACCTTTTCCGCCGCTTGGGCATTGAAGAAGATGCCCGCGGCGATGAACTTGCGGATTTCGAGTACGACGCGGTCGGCGGTCGTGACTGGCGGCGGCAACTTGGTGAAGTCCGCTTTGGCAGCCGAAACGCGGCGCGATTTCCTTGGAGTGGATATAGACATGCAAACTCTCTTATGCTTTACTATCCATGTATCTTAGTTTATAAGATATATGGAGGAGAAACAAATGACCGCAACAGTCAAAGCTTACAAGGGAATGGGTATGGAAGGTAGCACGGCGCGCTGGTATGACCGCACCACGCGCAAAGACATGCCGGAGTTCAAGGCATTGGCGCTGCGCATCGCGGCAGTGGTCCCTGCCGGCGGCGCTGTGCTCGAGGTAGCGCCGGGCCCGGGCTTTCTTTCGATCGAACTGGCCAAACGCGGATTGCAGGTGCGGGGAGTCGACATCAGCAAGACCTTTGTCCAGATCGCACAGCGCAACGCGGCCGCGGACGGTGTGCAAGCGCGGTTCGAGTTGGGCAACGCAGCGGCTCTGCCGGTAGAGGATGGAAGTGTGGACTTCGTGGTGTGCCGGGCGGCCTTCAAGAACTTTAGCGAGCCGGTGAAGGCACTCTCGGAGATGCGGCGCGTTCTGCGTCCGGGTGGAACGGCGCTGCTGATCGATATGCGGCGGGACGTTAACGTCGGGGAACTCAAGCGGTATGTGGATGGGCTGGGTGTAAATCTGCTGAACCGCTGGTTCATGATGGCGGTCTTCCGCGGCATGTTGATCAAACGCGCCTATCGGCTGGAAGAGATTCGCCGCATGGCCATCGAAGCGGGCTGGACCGACCCGCGGATTGATTCCTCTCCCGTTGGCTTCGAAGCCTGGCTGACGAAAATCTGATATTTGTTCATGTCTTAAGGAACGCGGAGCAAATAGCAGATGGTTGCATGCAACCTTTTAGTCACTTTTAGCGCAGTGACTATTGAGTTCCGAGAAAATGCGCTAACCCTCTTACGCAAACTAAGAAACCGTAATAGTGTCGAATCATGGCATGCCTTCCGAACACCGGCATAGATCGCTCTCACGTGTCCACTCTCCCTGCACGCCCCGGGGCCCAGCCTGCTCGGAGGGAAAACGGATAGAACCAGTCTGGCGGGGGGGCTTCTAACGCTTATGGCGCTTTTAGCGCTCATTTTATTTGGCAAAATAGGACGGGAAACGCGAGTTTCCTGATCAGAAACGAACAATTACCTCTATTTTTCTCCATCCGACCCGCCTCAAATGCGGGTTGCAGGCGTCACCCCCCGAATTTTCAGCCGGCCGCCGGGATGACGCGAGCTTTAGACGGCTTCCGCCCGGCGTTGTTATATAGTTAAGCCTTTCACCCGCTCCGGATGACTTCGCGCCATCGCAACCGGTAGCGTCGGGAACCAAATGAACCGGCAACCACGAGCGTTGCGAACCAGGTCCTCATGCGTATCGGCGTGGCGAATCATTGGCCTTGCGGATTCGCCATGGTCCTTTCTCTCTTGCGTGGACAAGCGCAAAGCGACTGGCCTGACGTTGGCCACGATCATCAGGCGCAACGATACTCCCGCTGAAGCAGATCAATGCGCAGAACATTTCCCGGTTGGCTCCGGTGTGGACGTACCCGCTCACCCACCCAGCCGACGGCACTGGCAGCAGGACGATAGAATCCGTGCCCCTGGTGGTAAACGGACGCATGTATGTCTCGTGGCCCTTCTGTCACGTCGCTGCGCTCGACCCGAAACCGGTCAGCAGTTTTGGCAATATACCGCGCCCAATTGTCCTTACCGGGGCCCGGGTTGTTGTCGATGCGAAGCGTGGCTTACTGGCCAGGAGACAAGGTGCGGGGAGCGCGCATTCTTTCGGCACGGAAGAGGGCGAACTCTATGCGCTGGACGCGAAGACAGGCGTGCCGGTTGATGAATTCGGGGTGAAAGGCATCGTCAACCTCAAAACGCGAGAGGTGATGAAGAGCTATCCGCGCATGCATTACGGGGTCACCTCTGCGCCGCTGGTTTATGAAGACCTGCTGATCACTGGCAGCCACATTGACGAGAAACCGGTTCCAAGGGACCTGCCGGGGACGTCCGCGCCTGGGACGTCCGCACCGGCAAGCTGATGTGGACCTTTCATACAGTCCCGCGGCCCGGCGAGAAAGGGCACGAGAGCTGGACCGGCGACACCTGGAAGGACATTGCCGGGGGAGATGTCTGGTCCTTCTTTACCATCGACGAGAAGCGCGGAATCCTCTACATGCCGGTTGGCTCGGTAAACAACGATCACTATGGGGTGGATCGTCCGGGCCCTGACCTTTTCGCAAACTCCCTGGTTGCCGTCGATGTGAAGACGGGAAAGCTGAAGTGGATTTCCAGGCGATCCATCATGATCTTTGGGATTACGACATGCCCGCGGCGCCCATGCTCTTCGACGTTGTCCATCAGGGTGAGAAAATCCCAGCCGTCGC
>CAWBQE010000003.1:0-120048 GCA_963790705.1 uncultured Acidobacteriaceae bacterium | reverse complement strand
TTGCGGTTCCCGAGTATCGGCACGAAACCCGATGCTTTTGAGCGCCGGCCGAACTTCGGGGTTGGCCATGAAGTTCTTCCACACAAGGCCGCTGCGGTAATTTTCGATCATCACTACCATCGGCGCCTGATTAAGGCCCATGGTTATGCCGGAATACCAGTTCTGCTGAAGATTGAAGGCGTCGCGGAAGCCGTAGATCGACCAGACCTGAGCGCCCAGGTCGCGGTAGAAGTGTTTTAGCGCGGCCATGGACGGTTGCGGCGTGTAGGCGAAGGCACTGATAGCCCCGGTGGGGGCGATGGTGCCGTCATCGAGATCGAATGTGGGCTCATAAGGCACGTAGCCCTCCGGACCATCCACCGCGGTAAGACCCCAGGTGTCCTCCCCGTAGCCCTGCCAGTGGTGTGCATTGTGGATGCAGTACTGCTGGTTAATGAGCGCCTGGGCACGGTTGTTAACGAAGTAGTCGGTGAAGCGGTCATGAATGCCGCGGGGATCAAAGCCCATGAACGAGTAGTCAGTGAAGAAAAGCGGGCCCCCGGTATTTTCTCCCACGTCAAGTTTGATGCCAAAGTATGATTTGCCATTCGCATAATGATTGCCAATGGCTTCGCCCACCCATCCACTGTAGTAGTCGCTCGCGGGGATGCCGTGGTTGGGAGAAGCGATGGCCTCCAGATAAGTGATCATGACCTCATTCCATCCAGTGAGACGGTTGGCGATATGGAAGGAGTACTCCGGCGACCAATGCCAATAAAGTGCGTCCTGTTGCGGCGTTGCTCGAAACCAGTTCCAGTCCACCCCTCGCCAAAGTCTCGTGATGCGCTGGTACAACGCCTGGCCCGATGGGCCGTCTTGCTTGAAATATTGCCGGGCTGCAAGCAGCCCTTCCATCATGAAGGAGGTCTCGACCAGGTCGGCGCCATTGTCGTACATGTCGAAGACCGGCAATCTGTGTCCTGTGCTGCCGCTGAGGAAGTGCGGCCACACACCGTGATAATGGTCTGCGGTTGCGAGAAATTCTGTGACCCGTAATAGCCGGTCGATCGCCTGCTGGTGAGTGATGAAGCCGCGATCGGCAGCCACAATGGTGGCCATCACGCCAAAACCACTCGCTCCCACGGCAACGATGTCATCATTGCCAGGTGTGTTTTCGCGAGTCATGCCCGAGTGCGGTTCGGCTGCTTCCCAGTAATAGCGAAACCCAGCCTCCTGCACCATGGTGAGCAGTTCATCGTCGGTCATCGCATGCGTGGTTGCACTCACCGTCGCCGATGGGGCCGATTCGCGCAGCGATGAGGTCCGCGCGGTAACCCGATACGAAGCCGTCAGCGGAGGATTTCCGGTGTAATCGCAGAATCGGTTTACCCCCGGCCGCTGCACGCCGATGGGTCGGAACGCCTCCCCGCCGACCGACCGATAGATCACATACTGTGCCAGTGACGGATCTTCCACCGGGCTCCAGGTAATATCCATGTGCCGTTCGTATCCCTTTGCCTGCACACGCGACGGAGTGGGTGGTGCAGGCTGTCCTGGGGGCGAGTCGTTCTCGATGCGGATGTCATCCAGCAACAGGGTGTGCTGCGCCGCATCGGCTCTGCCCTGGACAAAAATCAAAGTGCTCACCTGGTGCGGTTGAAAGGGATGCACTGAGGCGGTCTGGAAGGACGCGAGCGGAATTCCCACACGCATCCAACTGCGTGGCTTTATATCTCGCGTGTAAGCACCCAGATCGAGCGGCTGGGTAAAATTACCACCAGCGTCTCGCAACGCGAGATGCGGAAGGTCAACGGCCTGGATGCCCTCCGCGGCATAGACCCAGAGGAAAAGCTTCGCTCCAGGAAAAAGCCGCGTCCGGTTACGCCATTCGTATAGCCTTACCTCGGCGGACCAGCCTCCATCGGCCGCAGACTCCCACTGCAGTTTGAGAGCATTCGGGCCGCTGATGAAAGTGTCTCTTTCCACCGGAAGCTTTCCGTCGATGAGTGCAAGGGTGCTGGGAGGACTCACTTTGCCGCTGCTGTAAAAATAATTCTCGGGCGAAAGGCTATTCTCGAAGAAAACCTGATCGGAGTAATTCTGGTCTGCGCGGGCGCGCGTGCCGGCGATGAGAAAGGCCAGCAGGACCAACCACGCAGTTACAACCTTTCTTCTGAACTGGATCATCTAATCAATTTCGCTTCCATGCCGTCGTTTGTGGAAAGTGAGGAGGAGATGAGTCTGGCGTCCCTAGGCGACGCTTGCTTGACAGCGCCATAACCGGATTTAATCAATCTTAGCCGAGCGCAACCGATTGCGCACAGGTGAATGGAACCGCCATATGAAGAGCGGACCGTTCACTGCCGAAGAGTCACTAAGACCATGATCGGTTGACCAGATCGGATGAAGGCGCCTTCTTCGCGCCCAGCGGTCGCCGGAACGAAAGACAATTAGTCACTTTAGGAGAGCCAATATGCGCACTATCGATCGTTATCAGGAGAAGTTGCGTTCGCCGCTCAAGAGGTTGTCCTCCGCATTTCTCTTAGGCCTGGTTGCGCTGTCGTTGCTGAGTCCCGCGCTTCATGCCCAGTACCGCACCTCTATCCAGGGCGTGGTAACCGATCCTTCTGGCGCCGTGATTCCCGGCGCCACGCTGACCCTCACCAACAACGGAACCGGCGAAAAGCAGGTCCGTACCAGCGATGCCAGCGGCGTTTACAACTTCAATGCGTTGCCGGCCGATAAGTTTAGCCTGGTCGTTACCAAAGACGGATTCCAGGAAAAGGATCTTCTCCAGCTGCAATTGATTCCAGAGCAGCCGAACGCAATCAATGTGCAGCTCACGATTGGACCGCAGACTCAGACGGTGACTGTCGATGCCTCTACGGAGTCTGCAATTGACACAGAGACGGCTAACATTGGGCGAACCATTTCGGACAATGAAGTACAACACATGCCGGTCTATGAACGCGACGTGACCAGCCTCATTCAGCTGGCGCCTGGAGTTCTGGCCGATGGAGCACAGCAAGGCGGAGGCGGGGGATTCCAGTCTCCAGGTACGCAAACCGGTGCCTCATCCAATGGCGGCGGCAACTTGGGACATTCAAGCAGTATTTTTGCCACGGAAAATGGAGCTTCAGCCAACGCCAATGGTGGCCAGTTTGACACCAACGGATACACCATCGACGGTATCAGCACGGCGAGCGCCGTGTGGGGTGGAGCGACGGTCATTACTCCCAGTGAAGATTCGGTCGCCAACCTCAAAATCGTGACAAACGCCTACGATGCTGAAAACGGTCGCTTCTCAGGTGCGCTGACCGAAATCACATCGAAGAGCGGCACGAACGATCTCCACGGTAGTTTTTTCATCCAGATCACTCGCCCTGGATTGAATGCGTATCAGCGTTGGAACGGCCCTTCTTCGGTACAGGCATTTGATCCGACGACTGGAGCGAGGCTGACAGCCGACGAGCGTGGCCTGCTGCGGGATGAAGATCGTTACAACCAATTGGGCGGCAGCATCGGTGGACCCATCTGGAAGAACCGGGTCTTTGCCTTCTTCGCCTACGAGGGACAAAGCCAGAACGTGGCCACGACCGGCACGCAATGGTTCCCCACCTCCGCCCTTACGGCCTTGGCGCCGGCAAACAGCATCGCCGCCACCTATCTGAACTTCAAGGGATCAGCAGTGGCTGGCACCGTCATTGCCTCCGCATCCTGCGCGGATGCCGGACTCAGCGAAGGCGTAAACTGCAGAACCATTGCGGGGCAAGGCTTGAACATTGGTTCGCCACTGGCTACCGGTCTGGGCACGCAGGACCTGACCTACGTGAACAATAGCTCACCCGGCGTCGGCAGTGGACTCTCCAACGTCCCGGATATCGCCCAGTACAACATAAAAGACCCGACGAGCAGCGATTTCAAACAGTACAGCGGACGTATCGACGCCGACGTGACCAGCAAGGACCATGCCAGCTTCGCGATTTACTGGGTTCCCGCGAGCACGACCACGCTCAACGGCGGCCTGGGTTATCAGCTCTTCAATCACTCCCAGGTCAACGATGCTTTCTCAGTCATCTGGAACCACACGTTTTCGCCGACTTTCCTGAATGAGGCCCGTGCCAACGCTGCGGGGTGGCGCTACAACGAGCTTGATAGCAACCCTCAGGCCCCTTTCGGTCTGCCCCAGGCGGAGCTATATGCCCCGAACGGCACCGACCAGATTGGCAGTATCACCCTGGGTTCTCTCGGCGTGCCGGCGCCTGCACATCTGGACCAATGGACCTACGGCTACAAGGACGTTGCTACCAAAGTGCTACACGCGCAAACCATGAAATTTGGCTTCGATTTTACCCGGCTTTACTACTTGAATGATCCGATCGGGGCGCCGCTTTACACCTTTTACAATCTATGGGACTTCTTGAATGATGCCCCAGAGGGGGAAAGTGGTCCGTTTCAGGCGAAGACCGGTCTTCCCGGGGGATACCGCAACGATAACCGCGACAATATGTACGGCATCTTCTTTCAAGACGACTGGAAGGCTCGCCCCAACCTTACTCTAAGCGCCGGTCTGCGATATTCCTACTTCGGGCCGCTCACGGATAAAGCCAACAATATGGGAGTACTCTCGTTCGGCAGCGGGTCTGCGCTTTTGACCGGCATCACCATACGCTCGGGAATCCCCGCCTGGACAGCGCAAAAGCTCAATTTCGGCCCTCAGATAGGCTTTAACTGGAGTCCGACTCACTCCAACGGTAAGGTGGTTTTCCGTGGTGGTTACGGCTTGAACTACAACCAGCAGCAAATTGCAACTGCCAACAACTACGATGGCAACCCGCCGGGAACCAGCTCTGTTCCGGGCACCAGCAAGAGTCCGACGCAGATCAATCCCAATATCCTCTACGCGGTTTCGAGCAGCCCGACTAATATTTACGGTTTTCCGGCGAATCCAAACGCCATTTCGACGTTTAACTCTGCCGGCCTACCGTCCGCAGGCGGCGCAAACATTGGCGCCCTCCCCGGTCACTTGCCTACTGAGTACACGCACCACTACTCACTCGACATGGAGATGGATCTGGGGCACGCGTGGGTCGCGAATCTTGGCTATGTGGGCAGCTCCAGTCATCACACCTTATACAACTATGACGCAAACGCTTTCGGAGACATTATTGGAGCGCCACTGAACCCCCTCGTAAATAGCATCAATACCTTCGGCAGCCAGGGTAAGTCGAACAACAACATGATGCTCGCCGGGCTCAAGCACCAGTTCTCGCATACCTTCTCTGCGGAAGCGCAGTATACCTGGGCCCACAGCATGGATACCAATTCGGGCCCGTATTATCGCGATCCCTATCTATACGATACGAAGTACTCCTACGGAAGATCGAACTTCGACATCAATCAATCTTTCAAGGTCTTTGGTATCTGGCAGCCGGTTCTTTTTCACGGCAGCCATAACTGGGCAGAGAAGATCGCCGGTGGATGGTCACTCGGCGGCATCGCGACCTTCCACACCGGCTATGGGTGGACTCCGGTCTACACTGCGCCACACCAGATCTATTGCAATAGTTGCAACTACGGATTCCAGAACCTGCGCCCGACTTATCTCGGCGGAGCCGGCCTTAGCACCAGCAACAACGCCTTCAAAACAGGAAGCGATTTTCCCACCCCAGGCACCGCAAATACAGGCACGAATCAAAATGAGTTCCTGAATAACTATTTCGAGGTTCCGGACTACACGAATGCGATCGCAGATAACTCCGGACAATCGGCAACGAATTTCATCCCTCCGCCGGGAATTGACCGCAACTCTTTTCCCGGTCCCGACTATCGTGATGTGGATCTCAACATCGCCAAATCGTTCGGATTGCCCAACATGCGGGTGATTGGTGAGAACGCCAGGTTCGAAATCAAAGCCAACCTGATTAACGCCTTCAATTTGTTGAATATCAACCCTAACGAGCTTTCGACAAACGTCGCAAACTCCAACCTAGGTCAGGCATCAGCCGCACTGGGATCGAGAATCATCGACTTCCAGGCACGGTTCAGCTTCTAGAGTACTTTCGCGCGGTGTAGTTGAGTCCCGCAGAGCCTGCCCTGAGCTTGTCGAAGGGGACGGCTGAGAATATCCCAGGATGCAGTCCCATAAGCGCTAACTTTAGGATGTTTTTCGTCAAAACTCCCACGAAGTCGTCATCCTGAGCGGAGCGCCTCACGGATTTATCGCGTGACAGAGCGCTTGGTTGCGCGGAGTCGAAGGACCCCGGCGGCGCTTATCTTACCCATGTTGCTCGGAGCTTTTCGACCACCGAAGCCCCGAGAACAGGATCTGCTGCGGTATGCACTTGATGGTTACGGGTAGATCTTTTCATGCACTGTAATCATCTTCCATCCCCAGGTCTGTGCAAGGCCGGACCTAGCAAGATGCTAGCAAGTTCTTGGTTCCCGGCCCCAGGGAAAGACCGTGGCGGGTCCGCCCGGTGCGGGCTTCGGCGGTTGAAAAGCTCCGAGCGGCATGGGTAAGATGAGCACCCTCGGGGTCCTTCGACTCCGCGCCACCAAGCGCTCTGTCACGCAATAAATCTGTGAGGCACTCCGCTCAGGATGACGATTTTGCGGCGAGTTAGAGATGCTAAAAACCAGCATGTTCTCGGATTTCTATTGTCTGCCAAACAAGTTAGCGCTTATGGGATGCAGTCCTGGGCCCGGATCTCCTGTGCAGCTTGGTGGAACCAAGGAGCCTCGTGCGGCTTTCCGTGAAGAAAGCCGCATATGCAGTATGCTATTGCGATGGAAGCCGAGGGTGGGTTGCCGCTGTATGGTGGCGACGGTACACTCCGGGCCGGGAGCCAATACATGCCAATGCCAATATTGACGCTGACACACGGGATCCCTCTCTGGTTCCTGGTTTTAGCCTTGTTTCTGCCCAGGCTTTCGCTGTTTATCGGTTGGATCCACATGTGGTGGTTCTTTGTCCCCCAGCCCTGGGCTGCCGTGTTGTGGGCTTGTCTTCCAAGGGTGCTGGTCCTGATCTTTATTCATGCGCATCGGGGGTTCGACTTGTGGTTTTGGATACACCTGGTGACTGCCATCCTGGTATGGAGTGGATCTGGGGTCTCTCACAAGAATAGAAGAATGCGGAGAAGGCGTACCTAGCAACAGGTTGTGAATCTGCTGCGATAGGTATGCTGTCAATGCTGTTCCCGTAGTCCGCCCCCGCTAGTAACCACCACAACGGTTACACAAGTGGCACAGAGGACTGCCCGTTCCGGGGAGAAGCGATGCCTATACTGCCCGCGGCTGCCATTTTTCCTCATCCCGTCCACACGAGCGTGGCCGCCTAGTACCGGAAAGGGTAATGGTGCGGACCGTTGGTCACTGGTCAAATACAACCAGCCTCATGTGAAGCCAATTCCGTGCTGCCTTAGCAGCCGGAGAATTTAATGATGTATTGCAAGACGGAGATGTCAAGTGAGCGCACTGGTTGACGAGTCGCCCGAATTCAAGAGACTGTGGATCCGGGTTCTCAAGCGGGTTCATCCTGACCTGGCGGTTGATGAGCAGGACAGGCGCCGGTGTGAGCGGCTCACGCAAGCGGCGAACGATGCCTATGCGCGACGCGATGAACTCGCGCTGAAAGCGGTGCTCGAACCCAAGGGACCGACGCTGCTCCGACACGCACCGCATGACGAGTGGGAAGCCGCGGCACAAGTGCAACAGGCGCCCCCCCCGCAGTCAACCTATCAGCCGCCGTTGGCGCCACAACAGCCACCCACCGTGATTGGGCGCGAGGTGGTTGGCATTCTTGTGGCAGCCGGCGCGGTCCTTTGCTTTCTTCTTTATGGAATTTTCTACACGCTCAGTGAAACCGTGGGACGAATGACGTCCTTATTTTTGCTGGTGCTGCTGACCGTCGGGGTACTCTGGTTGATCGCTAAGCACTCCAAGTTGTCGTACAACCACAAAACAAGGTGGGTGGCAGCAGTCGCAAGCGGAATGATCCTGGTAGCGATATGCCTTTTAGACAGCCGTCCCAGGGCAAATCCACTGTTTCCTTCGGCTCGCGCTGCAACAGCCCGGGCTCTGGCCTCGAAAGACATAGACGATGCGCCCCCGTCTCAATGGTATTGGAATGTAATCAAAACCAGGGTGGGACAGAGTTGGAACCCGTCGGCGGTCGTCAATACTCCTGCAGGCGCTACCGCGGATATTGCGTTCACGATCGCACATGACGGCTCACCGCGGGATGTCCAGTTGCTTAGGCCTAGTGGTTCTCCATCGTTTGATTCGTCCTGTGTCCTTGCTGTACAGCAGGTGAGAACGTTTGGTCCACCCGAGCGTGGCGCCAAAGAAAGCCTGCACGTGCTTTATCCCTGTTCGTATAGCGCACTCGCTGCGATGAACGCTATTCCTGCGCAAAGTAGCACACCACAAACGACGGGGATGGCCATGTCACCACGGCCGGAACGGGTGGAGAGTCCTGCTTCACAACTTGGCGGGTACATAGAAGCGGCGAAGAACAAGGTCGCAGAGAAATGGGATGCGTCGGAAGTTGCCGGCGCCACCCCGGTGGGCGCAACTGTCTACATTCAATTCGCTATTCGGCGGAGCGGCACTCATGCAGCCCCGATTATGGAAACATCGAGCGGGTCCTCATCACTCGATAATTCATGCCTCGGGGCCGTAAACCGAATACAGACTTTCGACCATCTTCCTAAGAGCTACAGCGGAGACAGTCTGACCGTGGTCTATCACTGCACCTATCCGGGCTCGCCCACAAAGGTCGCGCAGGATTCCAGCCAGCCGCCGGCGCAAGAACCGGCTCCGCATGCCGCTGCGGATGGCGGTCATGGCGTGCAGCAACCCACGAATGGCAGCGTGGCTAGCAATTAGCTTGTTGCGAATCGTGGGCCGGGTCAGAATGGATCGACTGCTTCGCCGCTCTACTCATCTCGTAGCGTTGTTGCCGGATCGGTTCTGGCAATGCGCAAAGTCGGAATGATCGTGGCCAACGCGGTGACCAGCGTAAGAACCACCACGACACTAACCATGCTGCGTGCGTCGTAGACACTCACACCGTAAAGCACGCTGCGCATCGCCCGCAGCACTCCTAGACAGAGCAGCAGACCAAGAACAAGCCCTATGGCCGAGGACCGGATCCCCGATGCCGCGATGTGTGCCATGGCCTGGTGCACTGTCGATCCGAGGGCGATGCGGAGCCCAATTTCCCGGGTTCGCTGCGCCACCATATTCGCCACCAATGCAAAGATGCCGACTGCGCTCAAAAGCAGCGCGAGCCCGGCCATTGCGCCGAGAAGAGCCACCTCGACCCTCTGTGTGGCAAGAGCCTGGGCAAGATAATCGGTCATGTCGTAGAAGCCGGAAAAAGGCAGGCCCGGATCGACGCTGGCCAGAGCCTGCTGCATCTGGCCGGGCAGCCCTTGGAACGGTCCGGAAGTGCGGACGATCCAGCTGGGCTGAACCCAGACGTGGACCACCGCAATCAACCGCGGGTCTGCCTGCGCCGCGGGGATGTATATGATCGGCTCGCTGCCGAGCGGATCGTTGTCTTGCTCTGTGTGCATTGGGAGGGTGACGTCTTGCGCCACTCCGACAATCATCGTCCCTTGCTTATCGAGAGTTTGACCGACAGGATTCAGACCTGCGAAATATTTGCGAACGAACGACCGGTTGACGATGGCCACCGGTTGAGTGCCCCTCCGGTCGGAAGTGGTAAAGAAACGTCCCGCCGACAAGGGAATCTGCAGGGTGGCAAAGTAGGAGGGGGTAACGTAGATCTCACCACTCTGAATCTGTTGACCTGTCTGGGGACCACTGCCCAGCTTCATCACGTCATTCAAAGCGCGCTCGTAGGGAAGGGATAGACCGGCAGCCGCACTTTGGACGCCCGGAATACGTTCCATGGCGGTGACGCTTTCGTTGAGCAAGCGGTCGAAGGCGGCCGGATCTCGGTAGCGTGCGTCATCCAGGGAGGCCTTGGCAGTCATCACGCCTTGCGGATTGAACCCGGGCGGGAGGCTCTGCAGATGGACCAACGTGCGGATGAGCAAACCGCTGGCAGCAAGCAGGACGACCGTGAGAGCGACTTCGCCTGCGATCAATCCCTGGCGCAGACGTAAGCGCTCCACACCTGCGATGGTGCGGGTTGCCATGAACGACCGAAGATCGATTCGTTTCAGGGCAAGCGCGGGCAGCATGCCAAAGAGCACACTGGTGAGAATCGACGCCGCGAGGGAGAAAGTAAGCACACGTCCATCCAGCGAAACGCCGGAGACCGGCAGGTAATCAGGAGGCAGCAACGACAGCAGCCCGCGCAATCCCAAAAATCCAACGCCCACTCCTGCCGCACCTCCGAGAAACGCCAGAAGGAGATTCTCTATCCAGAGCTGCCTTTGGATCTGCCAACGCGAGGCGCCCAAGGCCATCCGTGTTGCAATCTCAGAAGTGCGCCGCGCCATGCGAACTACAGTAAGTCCGGCAAGATTCGCGCAAGCAATCAGCAAGATAAATCCGGCCGCGAACATCAGCGTAAGCGCTTTGGGCAGCACTTCGGCGCTCTGTCCCTTTTGCAGAGGCACGGTATAAAACGAAATCTTTGAGCCCGGATGAAAATCCCTGGCAAAGCGAATCGCTGGATCGGTCCACGCTCGATTGATCTCGGCGTCGGCCTGCCGCCAGTTGGCGCCGTCACGCAATCGAAGGATCACGCTGTAGTTTGCGCCGGCTCCTTCACCTTGGCGGCCGGGCTGCAGAGCGGTGTAGAGGGCCGCATTCAAGGGTGTTCTCGCACCCGCCGGCAGCACTCCGACCACGGTATAGGGTTCGCCCTTCAGCTCGATGGCTTGCCCGATGAGATTGGGGTCGGCATGAAAGGTATTGCGCCACAGGCTATAAGAGAGGATCACGGCCTTCGCGCCATGCGGGCGATCCTCGTTCTCAGTGAAAGTTCTGCCGATGGCTGGGCGAATACCGAGGACATCGAAATAATGAGCTGAGACGCGTCCCGCGTGTACGTACTGGACACTCCGCCCGGCCCGAAGATTCACCCCGGATGAGAGGCTGTTGGAGACTGCGCCGACGACCGAGGAAACATTGTCACGCAACAGCTCCCACTGCTCCCCGTCGATGTCGGTTAGGCCGTCAAAGGGCTGAGAGCCCTCTATGTGCCAGAAGATGGTGCCGATACGCTCCGGGCCAGGGTAGGGAAGGCTCTTGAGCATGAGAGCATTCACGATGGAGAAGATGGCCGTATTGGCGCCGATGGAGAGAGCGAGCGTGACGATGACCGCGGCAGTGAATCCGGGGTTCCGCACCAGCTGACGGCAACCGTAACGCGCGTCCTGCCCGATGACTTCGAAGCTTGTCCCGGCGCGATGATCGCGTACCGCCTGTTTTACCTGCTCCATACCTCCAAAATCAGCCAATGTGGTTCTGCGCGCTTCGGATGCAGAAACGCCGGCGGCGATCTTTTCGTCGGTGGCCATCTCCACGTACGCCTGAAGTTCGCTATCCAATTGGCGCTCGACCTTCTCTTTTCCCAGGAGATTGGCCAGAAGACTGCGTATCCGGGAGAAAAATCTCATGGTCCGCCTCTAGGTGGTTGCCTTCAACGCATTGGCCATCGCCAAAGCGATCGTTTGCCACTGCTTGGTTTCGACATCCAGCTGAGCTTGTCCCGCCTTGGTAAGCCGATAGAACTTGGCGCGTCGATTGTTTTCCGAATCGCCCCAGAACGAGTTCAGCCAGCCGGCCTCCTCCATGCGGTGAAGGGCCGGAAATAACGAACCGGGCTTGACCAGAAAAGTTCCTCGCGTGATTTGTTCGATGCGCCGCGAAACGCCCAAGCCGTGGAGTTCTCCTGGACCGAGCGCCTTGAGGATGAGGAGATCGAGAGTGCCTTGCAGGAGATTTGCTTTTTGCGGGCTCATTGGATTTAACCTATCGGAAGTCTATATGAGTGTGAACTCGTTTCGTATAGATTGTCAATAGGAGGGGCGGGGTCGGCGTCTTTCCAAAGAGTGAAGAAAGCGTTGTAGGCGCGGCGATAACGTCCCGCGAAAGGTTTTCCGGCTGCGGCGCCACGCAGATGCTTCATCGTGAGCAGCCAGGCGTATTATCATGACCTTCATGTCGAACCCCTTTCCCATCGCATGCGCAGCGCTGCTTGCGGGCGGGCTCCTCGCGAGCTGTTTGATCGCTGCAGCACCTGCGTGCGCACAGGGTGATGCTTTTGCGCAGCGCTTCGATGCAGTTCTGTCGCAACACGGGGTGGTGGGCGGGGGGATCGCCATCGTCCACATGCAGGAACCGGCAACGCAATGGTTCTTCGGCAAGGCGCGCAAAGATACCCAGCAACCGGTCGACGGAGAAACGTCGTACAACTGGGCCTCGATTACCAAGACAATGACCGCAATCGCCATTCTGCAGCTGCGCGACCGGGGCAAGCTGTCGCTGGATGATAGCGCGGTACTCTACGTGCCCGAACTGCGGCAAGTGCACGATGAGTTTGGCTCGATCGATGACATCACAATTCGCGATTTGCTCACCCATAGTGCGGGGTTTCGCAATCCCACATGGCCCTGGGACTGCGAGGATGCTTCCAACTGCGACTGGCAACCGTTTGAACCGACGCAATGGTCGCAGGTCGCCGCTATGCTGCCGTATACGCGGGTTGCCTTTCGTCCGGGATCGCGCTGGAGCTATTCCAATCTCGGTTACGTATTTCTTGGCCAGATCATTCAACGGCTGTCAGGCGATGACTTCGAAATTTACATTCACAAGAACATTCTCATGCCCCTGGGGATGACCGCCAGCTACTTCGATCGCTCGCCGTACTTTCTGGAATCACATGTTTCGGCCAGCTATTTGCGCGCGGGCGATAAGCTCACCGCGCAGCCCTTTAACTTCGATACGGGCATCACGACCTCCAACAGCGGCCTTAAAGCGCCCATCGCCGACATGGTGAAGTATCTCCGGTACCTGATTGGGGATCCAGCGAATCCGCGCTACGCCTTTGTGCTGAAGCGCGAGTCCCTGGAGGAGGCATGGAAGGGAGTTCTGCCCGTCACGGAGCCGGGGAAACCGGCGACGCCTTACACCAAGGGCGCACCGATGATGGGGCTTGGATTTTTCGTGTTGGACTTCAAGGGCCGTCGTTACGTGTATCACGACGGTGATCAGGGCGGATTTTCTTCCGAGATGCTGATCGACCCGTCGGAGCACACGGCCAGCATTCTCGCGGTCAACACGACCGACACCGGAGCGCCTGCGTCGTCCCCCACGTCGCATCCCCAATCGAATACCGAGCCTGAGCCAGGCACGGACCTCCGCCTCACACTGCGACAGGAGCTGCTGGATCACGTATTCCCCACATATTCCGCGGGGAAGTAACGGCGCCCGGCGTGTCTCAGCTTGGGGGTGCAGTCCACTACACTGTTGCCACCGAATTTTGTCACCCACCGTCTTGGGGCACGACCGTAGCGAGATTCTAGTGGCCTCTACTTCCCAGTCCCCGTCAGGCTCGCCACCTGCGGATTGTTCTCGGCACCGTCAGTGAACGTCAGCGTGCCCGTGGCAGCTCCGGCCGCCGTCGGTGAGAACGTCACCCCGACGGCACATCCGGCCCCGGTAGCAATGCTCGTCCCGCAGGTGTTACTGGACACCCCGAAATCGGCGCTCGTCAGAATGCTGGAGAAGTTCAGCGATACGTTTCCGTGATTCGTCAGCTTAACGGTCTTCGCCGCGCTCGTATGCCCCACCGCCGCGTTCTGTCACTGAAACTTCGCGTGCGTTGTGCTCGTCAGGTCAATCTGCTAGGCTCGGTTGCTCAACCCAAATTCTTGCGGGATCTCGCGGCGTGAATCCCCGTGTACACCGCGATGAGCACCAGCGTTGGCAGGGGCGAAGCGTGAACGAAGCGTCTGGGTTTTCGAAAGAGATTTTTGACTGGCAGATCCAGGTCATAGAACCAGGGGGCTCAGATTCCGCTCCCGATCAATTGCGCACCCTGCTAAGTCTCGGACCGGCGGCGCGGAGGGCGCTCGCCGGGGTGACGCCTGGAACGAAGCTCACGCTTGGCGTCGAGATCGACTCCAACGGGGTGATCACCGGGGCGACGCTTCCTCCGGGGTTCGCGGCGGCGGCGAAAGAGGCAGGCCTGCAGCTACGAGTCGAACTGGTGGCCGACGGTTACGACAAGCGCCATGTGGATTTTGCCAAGATTCATGGTGTTCAAGAGGAGGATCTCCGGTTGCTCGTGCAGGCGCTCGGTTTGCAGCAAGGAGCGCGGGTGCTTGATCTTGGCTGCGGCTATGGGGAAGTATCGGCCAACATCCTCGCCGAGAGTCGTCGCCGGCAGATCAGTATCGAATTGTACCTTTGCGATCTTCACCAAGCGCAAATTCTGAGGATTTCGAAGGACACCCAGTCTGGCGCGAAACAGATCGTTGTGGGCGATGCCCGCAGGCTCCCTTTCCCCAGCGACCACTTTGACTCTGTCGTGATGAAAATGGCTTTGCATGAAGTGCCGGTTTGGGACCAACCCTATGTATTTGAACAGGTGCTCCGAGTGCTGCGGCCGGGTGGCGCATTCGTGGTCTGGGGGGTGATGCCGGGTGACAGCGAATTACAGGATGTGTTCAACAAGATCATGCAAGTCAAGAACGTGCTGGCGGGCTACGAATCACTGGTGCGTGATCGATACTTCTTTCGCCTTGACCAGCTGCTCCACATGCTGACCGAAGCCGGCTTCGAGGAAGCGCAGGAACTTCGTCAAGTCCACTTTCGCCAGTCGACCTTGGTGCGACGCGATAGCGAGCTCGGTGGCAGCGATGAGAAGCTTGGCCGTCTGAACGCGTATTGCCGGGCGATCATTTCCCCGGAATTAGCCAGGCGCATCGACCTTACCGACAGCGGCGACGATATCCAGTTCACCGTGTCAAACTATATCGTTTCCGGCCGTAAGCCGCAGAGGGCAGAGCAGTCTCTCAGCCCCCGCGTCCGCCCTCTGCCTGCTTCGTAAGCCTTCTAGCGTTCATTTGGGTTGCCCGTATCGCTGGGCAACGGCTGGGCCGGCCTCAGCGTCTTCGATGACAGGGTGAGTGTGCATTTCCAGGACATCGGACCATTGGACCGGTAATGTCCGCAGTTCGAAACCCGTCAACGCTTACCGTGAGGGTCATATTGGAAGCACTGCTCGAGCGGCACACCCAGCACCATTGCCACTTTGAATGCAGTCTCGAGGGAAGGCGAATACTTGTCCTGCTCGATGGCAATGACCGTCTGGCGTGTGACACCGACTCGGTCGGCGAGTTCCTGCTGCGTCATCTCCCGCCTGGCCCGAAGTTCTCGAATCTGATTGCGTATAGCGGGCATCAGAGCGCTTTCCGGTAAGACACAATCTGCGTAGCCGTCTTCGTGATATCCGCGATGACCAACATGCCAAAGAAGACGCTCAGGAAATGAAGTCCTACCATCCGGTTCTCCAACTGAAGATGGCCGACCGTCGCGTGGAACCATAGCATGCCCAGCCCGACGACCATGAGTGAAGCGATCGTCAGATAGCCCGCACGATAGCCTCGCAGCTCAATCAAACGATCTCGCTCGTCTGTTACACGGTTGCGCGTTAGGGCGGCGATCACCGACTGCAGGATCATCTGCAATACGATAATCGCGACGATCATGCCTGCGACCTTGTTGACGGAGTTTTGCCGGTGCAGGAAGAAGTAAGGGCCGTACACCAAGAGCTCCGTCGCAAGCGAGGCGTAAAGAGACTTCTCCCGGTATGAAAGGCTGGTCGCCATCGCAAATCGCTCCTATGTCAAAAATATTTGACACCGATGAACGTAGCGCTAATAGCTGACTCGTGTCAAATATTTTTTACACGAGCCAGATGGTGAACGAGAGATCACGTCCCATCTGCCGCCGGGTTTCCTATGTAGGGCATTCTGGTGCGATGGAATTTCTCAGCGTGAGCCGAGCGTGCTTTTTCGAAAGCCACTCCTGCTGGAATCAGTAGCAACTAGGAAGCATTTGTCCTGGCTATCCTTTTTGGCGCCATTTCCATTGCTTGAGAGAGCAAGAATGTCCGGAAGATTCCGACGATACCTGTTGGTTCTGGACCGGCAGGATAGGCCATCGAGAATCGCCTTGACAGCTTCAACCCGTGTACTCTAGCGATCTTTAACGTTCCAAGCGAGAGTTGATTTCGGGCTGCCCACCTGGAGACGAAGGTGATTCCAAGACCGGCTTCCACCGCGTTCAGCAGACCTTCGGTCGAGTCGAGCTCCATGCTGATCGTCAGATCCTTCGTCTTCACTCCGGCCTTCGAAAGCGCTTGCTCCACCACTCTTCTTGAGCCGGAGCCAAATTCGCGCATGAGCAAAGGTTCGCTCTTCAGATTCTCTACCTCAATATCGTGATTGGCCCATTCATGTGTCGCGGGGACAACCAGTACCATGTGATCCTCCATGAACGGTTCTATATGGAGGTCTTTCCGCTTCTCCGGACCTTCGATAAGCGCCAGCTGAATCTCTCGCGCGAGGAGGGCTTCGAGCATCTCATCTGTATTCCCGCTGCGAGCCGTGACTCTGACCTTAGGGTTTGTCCGCCGAAATCCAGCCACGAACGTTGGTAGGAGGTATTGACCGATGGTCTGGGAGGCTCCCAGAGCGAGTTCGCCTGCATGTTGTCCAATTGCCTCCGCCACCGCGGCAAAGGCTTCGTCGGAGAGCTCCTTCATTCTCTCTGCAAAGGGCAGCAGCGCCATTCCCCCGGCTGTCAACGCGATATGTCCACCGCCGCGATCGAATAGAGGTACGCCGAACTCATCTTCAAGCGCCTTGATCTGCTGGGTGATCGCGGGTTGCGTGAGCAACAGTTCTTCCGCGGCCCGGCTGAAGTTCAGATGCCGTGCGACCGCCCTGAATACCCGAATGCGGAAATTCTCTATCATGACCCGATCCGTCTCCCTGTCTCCTCTTGAAAGTCCGAAGGCTTTCATTGCGCTGGCTCCGGGCTGGCAATCGCGTATAAGGACTCAGACGAGATTGTACGAGCAATCAACGAGGCGAGCAGACTGCATGGCAGAATGATCGGCAGAAGATGCCATTGCCCGGTAAGTTCTACCGCCATCAGGGCTGCCATTACAGGAGCGTGGGTCACAGCAGCCATCAGTAGTCCCATGCCGCAGATAGCCAATATTGACGGCTCCGGATTGTGCAGTAAGTGACCTGCTGCGAGACCGAGGGCAGCACCGGCGAACAGTGTAGGCGTGAAAACTCCTCCCACCGTGCCTGTTCCCACGCAGAAGGTTGTAGCGGCCAGGCGACAGGTAAGCACGCTGAAGATTCCAAGGAGCATCGTTTTGTTCTGCAGAATTCCCAGGAGAGCGGCGTCGCCATTTCCCCAGACCTTAGGCTCGATCAGAGAGAGAACGCCCACTGCGAGGCCACTCCACAGCAGTGCGAAGGGCAGACGCTTCGCAGCTCGGGAGAGATGAAAAAGCTTCTGATAGGCCGGCCCAACTGCGCCCAGAACAACAGCCAATGGGAGAACCCAAAGCAGATCGTGCGTAATCAGCAATGATCCCCTTACCGGGAAGAGAGGGCCGGCACCCAGCAAAAGGCAGCTAATGAGCCAACCAGTGGTTGAGGCCAAGAGCAGTTGAGGAATGTCGCTCCAGGCCCACTCCCCCAGGACGATCTCTGTGGCGAAGAATATTCCGGCGATCGGTGCTTGATAAGCAGCCGCGACCGCGGCTGCAGCGCCATAGGCTACCTGCCGCGACAACGTCAGATTCCGTAGGGGAGATCGCTCTCCCACCCATGAGGAGATGGCAGCGGCGAATTGGATCATCGATCCTTCCCGCCCGATCGCCGCGCCGGTGGCTACGGAAAAGGCAGAAGAGGCGGTCCGCCAAACCGTGGAAAGAAGAGAAATTCGGCCATTTCTGAGACGAACGGCTTCCACATATTCTTCAAAGTGCAAATTCGGTGCCCACCTCCGCATCATCCAGAGCACAAGGGTCGCCAACGCCGCTCCGATGATCGGGGTCAAGATACGACGCCCGGGCGGCAACGTTGCTGCCGCGATGGGTAACATTCCCGTCTGCTGAACAAAGACCCACTGAAGAAGGCGAAAGAAGAGCCTTATTGCGACACAGGCCAAGCCGCTGGCTGCTCCGAGAACAATAGCCCAACCAGTAGATGCCAGCCACGATGTCACTGCCCGCTCAGTGCCTCCGGCGTGGGTGACCGTTGCGGTGGTCATGCTGCTACCAACCCTCCGGCTAACTCCGGTGTGGCAGATCCTGTCTCCGTCGTTTTCAGGGAGTACGTATTGCGACCTCATGCGATCAGCGAGTGTCGAGGCCAGCTCAACGGCCTGCTGGCGGATTTCAGGAACCGCGATGGACTCAATAAGGTCGCCGAGGCGGCCCGGGCCAAGGTTGAAGATGATTTCTGAAGCGTGACCACCGGCGCCGATGACCGCCCCATCCTGCGAGCAATGAAATCCAGTGCCTAAAGGACCGGAGGTTACGAGTCCTCTATGGAACATGTTTTGCAGAAGCGCTGAAGGGACGCGGCGGTAGTTCATGCTTGGCCCAGTGCAGTTGATGACTCGATCTGCATTGAAGCTCTCGCTGTCACCATGTGCGCGAAGAGTTATGTGGGCGCCTGCAGGAGAGGCATCGACGGCCTTCAGATGACCTTCGCGGATCTCCAGAGTGCCGTTCCGAAGCTCGGATTCGATGACGTCGGCAATTGGCGGCGCCATACGGTGACGTACAACTTCCCATCTGCGCTGCAGGTGCCGGCGAAAGCGCTTCTTTTCCTCGATCGGCAGACGGAGCCACAGTTCGTTGGTTGTCTCACGGAGGCTATCGATAGCGGCTCTCCATTCCGCACCTCCACGAATGGCAGCGCGCAGAGCGCGGAGATACGCGACACAGGTGGCCGGTGTATCTGACGGGATTGCGGCTGCACTCAGCGGCGTGTAATCGCCGTGCCGATTGGGGAAGATGCCGTGACGAGACAGGGCAATGATCCTTCCGCGGTGTCCGAGTTCACGCAGCCTCAGCACGACATCGACCCCGGTCAGGCCTGTTCCGATAAGAGCAACAGGCGCGTCGGGATGCAATCCTTCATACGTTTCCGCGGCCCATGCATTGTGCCGATACAAACCCGAATTGGACGCAGCCTTCGTGACTCCCGGAAGAGGAGCTGGATCGAAGTTTCCGGTTGCCAGAACGATCAGGTCGGCCCGTAGCTCGCATCCGTTATCCAATGTAAGGACTGCCCCGGAGTCTTGCGGACGGACATCGACGACTGTTGCGATCTCCTGTTCGATCGGGCTCGTCGCTGCCAGCAAAGACTGGATGTATTGCCCAAACACCGCTCGTGGAGCAAAAGTCTTCTCCGTTGCGGCCGGGTCATGATTCTCGCGAAGCCAATTGAGGAAGTGGTTTGGTTGATCGGGCAATGCGCTGATCTTCCCCGCAGGAACATTCAACAGGTGGCGGAGGCTCGGAGTGGAATACGCCAGGCCAAGCCCGAAATCAGGCCGCTGGTCGATGAGGATCACACGCGCTGGCGTTCCCTGCCGAACCAGGTGAAAAGCCGTGAGGGTTCCACTTACCCCTCCACCGATGATTGCGATTGTCGTGGTGGTTTCTTTCCGTGTAGTCATGATTCGACATTAGGACGAAACCGCCACCAACGGAATTCGCAAATTCTTATGCCTTATAAGCAGGGCCTTGAAAGATCGGAGGCGCTTATACGCCATCACTTTTACTGCTTGGACATGGCGGCCTGTGTGGATCAAAACTGGATTCGAAAAGGAGAAACACCATGAACATCAACATCAAATCCACACTCGCACTTGGTCTGGTTGTCACTGCAGCGGTTCTAGCCACAGCCCCGGCAGAGGCAGAGATCCACTCGAAGTCGAATGACGTCGTAGTCATGGAAGCTCGTGACCTTCCGGAGCAGGCGCAGACACCGGGTAACTCGCTCTTTCTTCACTCCGACAATGCAGGCAGCACCTATCTTTATGTCGAGCAGCAGCAAGGCGCTCGTCTATCAGTCTTTGATGTTACGGATCCGGCTCGCATCAAGCTGGTAGTGAGCACACCGTTGGCAGCACAGGGCGCTTTTGATTTCGTTCGTCCACTCGGCTACTCTGCTGAACTCGTGTACTTTCGTGACAGCCAGAAGGAAGCCGTGCTCGATCTACGCAAGGCCAAGAGGCCTGTGCTGCGGATGATCTCGGCTATGACAGATCTCGGTCCGGCTGAGCCCTTGGGAGAGACTGGTTTTCTCGTAACCGCCCAAGCCCATCAGTACAACCCCGCTGTCGCGCGTGACTACCAGGTGATTGATCTCGCCGGTTCTATTCCTACCCAACTCACAACCGTCAAAGACGTGAAACATCGGGTGACGAACGATTACACCGGGACTACTTTCCTACTTGGCAGTGATGGACTTACCGTTGTTAGGCAGCTCAGTGTCGAGAACGACTACAAGGAGCAACAGCTTCAAACACAGGGAAACTAAAGTCTATGGCTTACAGCGATTCTCCAATCAAGGAAAGAGGCCGTGCTGCCGATCAGGGCGTGCGGCCTCGTGTTTGTTGGGACGCTGATCTCCTTAAACAGAGATAGGTGAGAAGATTGCGACCTTCCCGGCCGGATTGCCTACGGCCGGTGACCCAAAGTTGACTTTTCAGGGGGGCGAAGAACCGGTCTGAGCCTTCGCCCGGAAAATATCGGTTGTTCGAGGTTCCGCTAACCCCCAAAGTGGCATAATCCTGTGAGTTCACAACTTTTTGCAATTTGTTGCATCGCCGTGACATAGCGCCGACTCTGTTCGCTTATCCTCGATCCAGTGAGCATCTCTCCGGACGTACACATATGGTGAAGCTTACCCTTCGACGTTGCCGCAAACCGCCACCCATGTTGGTATTCACGCTGGCAGTCATGCTGCCGGCAGCCGCGTTGATCATCGCCAGTGCCGGCTACCTCAGGCACATTCAACGCGGCAAGTTGCTTGACGCCGCCATCCGGATGGACTATCAACACACGCTAGCGATCGCCGAAAAGCGGATCGTTGAGCGCGCCTATGAAACCTCAGAAGCGGCCAGCCTGCAATTCCCCGATGCAAACGATTCCGACGGACTCGATACGTTTCTGAAGGCCCACCCGGAAATCGATCACGCATTTCTTTGGACTGGGAAAGGCGATCTTGATTTTCGATCGCAGCCTGCCCGGATGACCGATCCTGATTTTCAAGCAGAAAACAAAAAGCTCGCCGCCGAATTTGGACGTGGGTTCGACATGTGGTCCGACGACCATATCGCCAACGTGAAGAGGAATGAAGCGGCGAAAGGACGGCACGTCTACATCGAATCCGAGTGGGTACACAGGGGTGACAAACTGCAGTATGAGCCTTTCGTGTACTTCCTGCCCCGCGGCTCAACCCCTGGCCATCCTGCTCTGGCCGGCTTCGCCTACGATGAAGAGTATTTGAAGAACAGCTTTTTCCCGCAAGCGCTGAACGAGGTATTACCGAATGAGAATCCGAACGATACGTCACATCAACCCCAACCGGGGATCATGATTCGGAAGGAAAAAGACCAGGCTCCCTTCGCTGCTTCGCTTTGTTGGGATGGAGGAACGCCCGAAGTGGAGCTTCCCTTCGACAGTGTTTTCCCAGGGTTGATTCTGGGCATCAGGCCGCACGGGACGACAATTGCCGACATCAGCAATCACTGGACGCGTTTCGCCTTTCTAAACCTGGGGGCGCTTTCGCTGCTGATGGGTGGAGGCATGCTATTTGCTTATCGAAGCCTCGCCCGCGAACTTGCACTGGCGAAATTGAAATCTGATTTTGTTTCCAATGTCTCGCACGAGCTGAGAACACCCCTGTCGCTTATCCGCCTTTACGCAGAAACTCTGGAGCTGGGACGCATCTCCACCCCGGGCAAGCATCAGGAATACTACGAGATCATCCGCAAAGAGAGCGAGCGTTTGACTTCGCTGATCAACAATATTCTTGACTTCTCCCGCATCGAGGCAGGCAAGAAAGAGTACAGCTTCCGCGAAACCGACATGGCCGACCTGGTGCGGAGCACACTCGACTCCTATCGTTTTGAAATTGAGCAGAACGGCTTCCAGTTCGAACAGAAGATCGACAACAATCTTCCTCCACTGCGGGTGGATCGTGAGGCGATTGCCCGTTCGTTGTTGAATCTGGTGAACAATGCCGTGAAGTACTCGGCGACAGAGAAATACCTCGGCGTCCATCTTTATCGCCGCGACGGTGGCGTCAACCTCGAGGTCGTCGATCACGGAATCGGCATTCCTCTCAAGGAGCAGCTCAAAATTTTCGAGAAGTTCTACCGCGTCGGCGATCCGCTGGTGCATAACACCAAGGGCAGCGGATTGGGGCTCTCTCTGGTACGCCACATCGTGCAGGCTCATGGAGGCGTAGTTGCGGTGGAGAGCACGCCCGGGCGCGGCAGTAAATTCATCATCACATTACCTGTACAAAATTCCGAGGTCCAGCAGGTGCCGGCATGAGACAAGAAGAAAAAGTAAAACGAGTGGAAGCACATAAACCGGTGAAGATCCTTGTGGTGGAGGACGAGCCGGCCATGGTGGCCGGACTTCGCGACAACTTTGAGTTCGAAGGTTACGAGGTGATTACAGCGCGCGACGGAGCCGAGGGGCTTCAACGCGCGCTCGACGAGTCTCCCGATCTGGTGGTTTTAGACGTCATGATGCCGCGGATGAGCGGACTGGAAGTGTGCAGGCAATTACGCGCCAAACGCGCTTCTCTCCCCATCATCATGCTCACTGCTCGCGGTCAGGAAGTAGACAAAGTAGTGGGCCTTGAGCTGGGGGCGGATGACTATGTGACCAAGCCATTCTCGATTCGCGAGTTGCTGGCGCGCGTTAAGTCCGTACTGCGGCGCACAGCGGTCCTACCCAAAGACCAGGATCAGCACTCTTTTTCTGACGTGGAAGTGGATCTGCGCCGCTGTCGTGTGCTCAGGGCGGGCAAGGTTCTCGATGTTTCCTCCAAAGAATTCGAACTATTGAAGTATTTCATCTGCCATGCTGGGGAAACGCTGAGCCGCGATCGCCTCCTGGAGGAGGTCTGGGGATACGAAAATTCTCCAACCACCCGTACAGTGGATACGCACCTGGTGCATCTTCGCCAAAAGCTCGAGCCCGATCCTGAACAACCACAGTACTTTCTCACCGTGCACGGAACCGGCTATCGGTTCGTCGGATAGAACGAACGATCACAATCGAAACGAGGTGGATGTTGAACACCTATCGAGTAGTGCCATTTGACTCGCAGTATGGGAGCAACGGCAAGCACCAGAATGGGACCACGGTTCAGACCCTGTTTCAACCCCTGGTGATGTCGTCGATCGTGGAGCCGTCATCGACGGCGCCACTGCAGGATGACGTGTACTCGCTCTTGCGAGAGAGAATTGATCTCCATGCACAGTTGTTCGACGCTGTGCAGATCCAGCGCAAACTCAGCGGCCCACGTGTGTTGCGCCGCGGCGACTTGCAGTTTGCCAGCGAGGTCTTCGCCGCGCGTTTTCTCGCCGGGGACTTTACCACCTTCTCGCAGGATGGTTCCAAGGTTCTTGCCGTGCTCGGAGATATCGCTGGCAAAGGCGTGGCGGCTGGAATGTGGTTCACGCATCTGGCGGGTCTTTTGCAGAGTTATGGCCGTCCGGACTTTGACCCGGCAAGAATCGCCTGGGAAATCAATCGCCACTTGTGTTATCTCAAGCCGGTAGCGCCGTTTGTCACGGCGTTTTTCGCGCAAATTGACTGCGAGTTGGGGTCTATCACCTACTGCAATGCCGGCCACTTCCCGCCGATACTGCTTCGCCGGGATGGACGCGCGGATCTGCTCGAGAAAGGCGGCCCGCTGCTGGGTGCGCTCGAAGCTGCGGACTTCCAATCAGGCGAGCTGATGCTCGAGCCCGGTGACACGCTGGTCGCATACTCCGACGGCGTACTCGAATGCCGCAACACGGCGGGAGAAGAGTTCGGAGTGGACCGGCTAATAGCATCGTTACTGGAGGCCAAACAGCAGTCTGCTCACGCCACACTCATGATGCTCCTCGCCGCCGTACAAGACTTTGCCAACGGCAGTCCGCTTTTGGACGACGTAAGCTTGACACTGATTCAGCGCGATGAGGCAACTGGCATTGCCGAGGGGAGGGCGACCACACAGGTTGACTGAGGATACGCGGCGACTCAGGGACAGACCGTGACGCTGAATAGACCGTGGTAACGGCCCGTATTCCCGTCTTCCCATTTCCTGACTTTACAGTTATTAAGCAGTGCTAAAATAAACGCCGATTTACACCTCGGGCTTTCTCTATTGCCTGGCCGGGGGAGATGCGATGAAAGAGCTTTCGAAATCTCCGCTCTGGCCGCTTATGTTCGCCTGTGCGGCGTTGCTCGCCGGATGCAAAAGTGCAGAGGAGCATCCGGCCCTGACAATTCCCGTCAGCAGCACCGGTGTTCCGGTGGGCTTTCGCGACATCAGCAAGCTGCCGGGGACAGTCTTCCAGGTAACCTACACACCTGCAACCGTCCGCATTGACCTGCCGACTGCCCAGAAGTCGCTGACCAGCGTGAGCGACGATGGCCGGGTTCTGGTTTTCTCGAGCGATGACGCCCGCATTCATGGGCTCAAACAAGGGTCGGTGTTATTCCTCGAGCACCTGGGTGTGCGGCGCGTGGATGCCGTAAACGTCCAGGGTTCTCAGGTCGCCGTGCTGACCGACACCGCGAGCCTGCCGGACCTCATCCAGGACGGGACGGTTCAATTCAATGTGCCGGTAGATTTCTCCCAGCTTGCAGCGCGCACCTCCGTCACCAGTTATAGGAAGCCGGAACCGCTGGAAGATATCTTTCACTGGTTTTCTCCTCCCGTCGCCTATGCCAGTGCGCCCGAGTTCAAATACACCGCGAAGGTGAAGGCAGAAACCGACGGCTGGGAGTTCGAATTGGAGGGCGAACCGGAAGGGACCGGTGTGGCACTGACCCTCACGGCGGCCAAGAAAAAGCTTGCCGGGCTAACGGCCACCGTCAACGTGAAGGGCAAGCTGGAGAACGTGAGCACCACCTTCCAGGCGGTGATGAATAGCGGCAAGCTGCAGCAATTTGCCTACATGACCCCCATGTCGGGCACGGTGGATGTCGACTGGTCTGTGCTGACCATGGCGCCGGGCAGCAGCATCGGGGAGTCAAGACTTAAGTTGCCGCCCTTTGCCAAGGATGTTTTTGATATCTATGGCATTCCCTTTCTCTTCAAAGTGGATGAAGCGCTGATCTTCAAGCCCGGCTTCGGGGGCAAGAAGGACGTGGCTGACGGCAACTTCCACGTGGTCTACACCGGCAGCGGCGGACTTACCATCCATGGCGGCCAAAGCTCCCCCGAAGGAAAAATGGAAGGGCAGCCCGAGAGCGGAAACACCACCGCCGAATCGCTGGCGCCGCACGGTGTCGTGATCGCCATCAACGCGCCCAAGGTATCGGTTTCCGTGGGCACGGAGAGTCTCAAGGAGGCGCTCAAGCAGGCGGTTCCCGCGGGCATCAGCGATAAGGTAGCGGAGTTGATTGAGAAAGGCCCCTTTGGAGGCCTGATCAAATCGCCCAAGGAAAATTTCTTCAAAACCGAAGGCGGGGCCTATTTGCAGCTGGTGACAGAGTTCGACTACGCCGGCTCGGGTCCGATGAGTATCGTCCCCTGCTCCATGACGCACTTGAATTTCTACGCCCAGGCGGGGGCGGATGCGACCCTGCTGGGGACCACCGCGGAGTCGCCCAAACTCAATCTCAATGAGGTCAAGAAAACGACGCGGGAGCCGGATATCGACGCCTGTGGTGCGAAGTAACGGCCGCGCAAACGGAGAAAGCCATGAACCGATTCTGTGGGCTATGCGGCAATGCGCTCCAACCAGAAGCCCGCTTCTGCCCCGTCTGCGGGAACGCTGTGCCCCCGGACACGGCACAGGCTGCTGTCTCCACCCCGCCGTCACCCACGTCAGCACCGCCCACGCCACCGTGGACCCCCATTCCGCCAGCGCCTGAGCCGCCGTCGTCTTCCACGCCGCCGTCGTCATACATGCCACCGGCGGCGATGCCGGCAGCCTATTCCACCGTCAATCTGCCGCCGGGTGGGCCGCAACCGCAGCGCCGGTCGCCTCTATTCAAATTGCTGGCCATCGCGCTGGTGCTCATTCTTGTTGCCGGGCTCACCATCCTGGCAGGGATTCTTTACCTAGGCTACCGCGTTGGGCAAAAGGCAACCCATGCCGTCAGGACCCTCTCGCAAGCCACCACCGGCCCAAGCGGAACGCCACGCAATCCGCTGCAGGGTCTGCTTGCCAACCATGCCCCCGGTGACGATATTCCCACTCTCTCTGCGAGTACTCCCGTTGCTCCGTGCCCGCCCGCTCCTTTTCCGGACCAGAAGGCAGCGCGCATTCCGCTGGAACCGCACACCGTGCTGACCAATGCGTGGGGAATCAAGTATGGCGATGTGGAGCTCAGCAACGAGATCGACTCGATTGATACCTCGACCTTCTCCGCCACCTCCACAGCCCCGGAGTACAAAGACGACTTAGGCAAGGTCGTAAAGGGGACTTCTAACACCAACCAGAACTGCAACGCCGACTTCCATTCGGCCGGCACCTTCGTTACCGTCAATTCTCATAGCCTGCCACGGCTTCTGCATGATGTCACACGCACTCGTCTTTCCGACGCCGCATTTCAGGCGATCAAGGAGAGCGGCAAAGTGAACCTGCGGTATATGGATATCTGGTTCGTGCGTGACGGTGTCAAACCTACTTATGAGTCGGGAACTCTTACCCGGGTCGAGCCCAACGACGTGGACTACCCCATGATCGTCAACGATCAACGTGTGACTCTGCCGGTGATCCACCTTACGGGAACGTTTGAGACTGATGGCAAAGATCCTCGTCCTGAGAGTGACCGTCCCACCCATATTGGGGCTGAACTTTTTGTGTTGGATGATGCTCCGGATCCCTTGGTCCTCTCGTGGAGGCTGAGACACCCTTCGTTCCATGCCGGAAACTTTCGCGTCGAAGTGGTGAAGATCAACTTTCCCGTCGCCAAGCCCGATAACGTGTTGGAGCAGCAGTTGACGCAGGAGAAGCGCGCCGTCACCTATGGCATTTACTTCGATTTTGCCAAGGCGACGTTGAAGCCGGAATCCGAGCCAGTGCTGAAGGAGATTGCGCAGGCATTGAAGGACAATCCCGACTGGAAGCTGACGGTGGAGGGCCACACCGACAACATCGGAGGCGATGCCTATAACCTCGATCTCTCCAAGCGGCGCGCACTGGCGGTAAAAGAAGCCCTGGTGGCGCAATACAACATCACACCGGAGCGGCTGGCCAACGACGGGTTTGGCGCGTCTCGGCCGGTGGAAAGCAACGACACGCTCGAAGGCCGAGCCCGCAACCGCCGTGTCGAGCTGGTCCGCCAATAACACCAGTGCGGAGTTTCTCTGGAGTGTGTCGTAGTACAACCCAAAAGGAGAACCGCAGACCTTTCCCTTTGGTCGAGGCCCGGAGGGCCGCACCCAAACGTGCCTGCCCCGCCTTGCACCGGCGTGCCGCGGGGCCCGCCGTGCGAGCCCAGCCCGGCAGGGCTGCGTGAGAACTAGAAAAAGAAACCGCAGGTCTCTTTTCCAGCTCTCACACCGCCTCGGAAGGGCCGGGGTTCAACCCCGAAGATGATCTGAGTGCCGTGGGCGCGGCATCCATACATCGACACAGTCCCGAAGAGCTTGCCCTGAGCTTGTCGAAGGGGACGGCTGAGAGTAGCCCAGGACGTAGTCCTGGGTTTAGATGACAGCGCGGATCGTCCCGAAGGGACGGCTGAGAATTGCCCTGATAGCAGATTTGATTTCAGCATGTGCTTGTCGAATCGGCCGATCAAAAAAAGCTAATTAGGACAAGACTGCTTGTTAGTGGCTCAAGGCGGTCGAATTGACTGGATGATCCCACGGATATTCGGCAACCGCAGTAGTGGCTGAAATAGTGCTCGACCTAATTCACTCTGAGCGAAGCGCCTGCATGGGATCGATGTTGGCTGCCCGCCAGGCTGGATTCCAACTGGCCACGAGGGTGGTGAGGGTCAAGACGATGGAAGCGAGTACAAACATTGCGGCATTCTCTGCGCGCACTCCATAGAGCAGGCCAGCCAGAGCGCGCACGGCGATGGCTGATCCAATGACGCCCAAGGCAATCCCCGTGGCTGCCAGAACTATGGCCTTGCGGAAGACGCGGCTTAATACTTCTCCACGGCTGGCTCCTACAGCCATGCGGATGGCCATTTCTCGCGTTCGCTGCGCGACCATCTGCGTTAGGACGCCATACAGTCCAACCACTGCCAGCAACAAAGCCAACCCTGCGAAACTGCCGAAGAGGACGGTGCGGAAACGGGGTTGGGAAAGTACAGCCGATTGCTGATCTTGGAGTGTTCCCGGGTCGGCCAATAGGAGGCCACGGTCGATCGCGGCAAGCTGCTGTTCTACTCCATTGATTAATTCCAGCGGATTTTCTTTCGTTACAACCATCAGGGCCATAGATGCCGGCGCGTCCTGGGTGAGTGGACGATAGATCGTGGGCTGCACCACGTAGCCCATCTCCTGAAAAACAGTCGTTACCTTTACGTTGGCCACCACGCCGATAATCGTGAGCCATGGGTGCGATGGATCGTCAGCACGGCTTAGCTTGACGGCATGTCCGATGGGATCGTCATGGGGGAAATATCGATTGGCAAGAGCCTGGTTGACGATGGCAACTTGCCGGGTGTCATCGCGATCCTGGGTGTCGAAGACTCTGCCGCGAAAGGATGGAATCTGCATCGCGTCGAAGAAGTTTGCGCTCACGCTCTGCGTGGCAATCCCGCCTGCCGAGAATCTGCCGGGATCTCCCTCAACCGACAATGGGTTTTCTCCCGCGGGTGTAAAGCTCGAAGCTTCCGCGACTGCGTCGACGCCGGGGAGAGCGGCTACTCTTCTGGAGAAATCGGCGGCAAACTGGTATTTCGCCTGGTTGTCGCCGTAGCGTTGCTGGGGAAGATTGACGCTCGCCGTCAACACACCATTCGTGCGATAGCCCAACTGGGTCGAAGCCATCCGCCACAAGCTTGCCCCCAGCAGCCCTGCTCCAACAAAGAGCATGAGTGAGAGCGCAATCTGCATCACCACTAATATTTGTGAAGCGCGTTGTGCGGAAGCGCTCGCGCCCACACCGCGTTGGTTGTTCTTGAGGACAGAGTTCAGGTCGACCCGCGAAGCCTGCCAGGCTGGTAACAGCCCAAAGACAATGGCCGAGGCAATGCCCAAGAGTGCTGCGAACAGAAGAACCTGCCAGTGGAGAGATACCACATTGCCGGGCGGCAATTCCACCGGGTTCACAGCCCGGAACCAGTGAAGCATCAGCAGGGCCAGGAGAACGCCCGTGCCCGTCCCGCAAAGGGCCAGCACCAACGACTCGGTCAACATTTGCCGGATGAGCCGCGCACGGCCGGAACCCAATGCGGTACGAATGGCCATCTCCCGTGCATGCTCCATCGCGCGGCCAAGCAGCAGGCCGGCCACGTTCAAGCACGCCATGAGCAAGATAAGGCTGACGGCGCCCGAGAGCAGCCAAAGCCCTCGGCGCAGATTCCTTCCCGCAAGCCAGGTGAAATTATCCTGCAGGCTCAGCACAATCGGCGTAGCGGAGGTGAGCACAGACAGCGATGCCGGAGCTTCGGGTGAGACTCTCTTTTGTATGGCGTCGAGTTCTGCTTCCGCTTGAGCGCGCGTCACGCCGGGCTTCAATAATCCAAAGACGCCGGTCATCGAATCCCAGGGCTTCTGCGCGAATGCGCTTGTGGGAGTAATCAGGGACCATGCGTTTGCTTGTTTGGGATAGAACGTAAATTGTTTCGGCATCACGCCGACCACTACACAGGGAAGCGGGCCCACGGTCAGAGTTTGCCCCGCGATGTCTTTGGGTGCGCCCAGCTTTTGCTGCCAGAACGGATAAGCGAGGACTAAGGTGCAGGGGTTGTTCAGGTCTGCCTGGCGAAATGTCCTGCCGATTTGGGCTTCGGCGCCGAGCATGGAGAAGAAGTTGGTACTGGCCGGAAGCGCCAGCAGCCCAACCGGTTTACCCTGCCAGATCATGGTGTTGCCCGTAGTCGCCCAGCTCATCGCGGCTAACTTCTCGAAACTGCCGCTCCCGCCTTGCCATTCTTCAAAATCGCGGTAAGGATCGAACCATGCGCCTACGCCACGATGCGCAGCATCCGTCTGCCACACAACCACGAGGCGATCGGCATGCTTGTAGGGCAGCGGCCGCAGCAATACGGCATCCACAATACTGAAGATGGCTGTATTCGCCCCGATGCCAAGGGCCAGGGTCGCGATGACGGTGACGGCGAACCCGGGCGATTTGCGTAGTTTCCGGCAGGCGTAGTGAATGTCTCTCAAGACGCTGTCAAGGCTTAGCGCCGCATCCACGCCAGCCACTTTTTCTTTCATCACCGTGGGGCTGCCGAACTTCAGCAGCGCATCACGGCGCGCCTCTTCCGGTGGCATGCCGGCCGCGACATTATCCGCAGCTCTCATGTCGATGTGCGCTTGCAGCTCAGCATCGATCTCCCGCTCTACGGTGGAACGGGAAAGCAGATTAAGGATGCGACGCAAGAGTCGCATGACGTCTCTCCCAACTTAGCCATTAATGCATAGAAGACTAGGGATGTCAATCCAGGCCAGGTTGGAGGCCAGGTTTGAGCTAATCCCACGTTACTGAGTGACCCTAACTAAGACAGCAGAACATCCCTACAAGATTTTCCAGGACCGCCATGAGGCGAAGGTATGGCTCCTCCAGTATGGCGTGCTAAGGTCGGTCGCGGAGAGCTGCTTGCTCGAGGCAGACGCGGGCGTATCGGCCCGTGTGCTGCTGTCTCCGGGTTAGCCCGGCCAGCTCGCGAGTCATCACTCCGGGCGGTTTACACCGTGACCGTCACACGCGTCCACCCTGGCCGTTGTTGCTGCTGTTGTGACCACGTCTGCACTGTTTGCCTGCTTGTTTCCGGGCGAACTCGCAAAGCGTCTAGCTGTTTCTGCTTGAGCGCGGCAAGCACCCGCATCTGATCCACTTTGGCCTGCTATTCGACAAGTTGTGACTCGATGGTTTTCAGCACGGGGCGCCCTACTCATTCCGCAACGCTTGTTTCATCGAGGTGTTCTCGTATCGATTCGGAGAGTTCGTGGTAACGGCGACGACGGGAGAAGCGCTGTCTGAACAAGGTCATGACTAGCCTCTATTCACTTCTGAGCGTTTGCATCGGATCAACCCTGACTGCTCGCAAGGCAGGAATGAGACTTGCGAGCAGTGCGGCGCCTATCAATAACAATGAGACCGTGCTCAGGGTGACAGGATCGGACGGGGCCACGCCGTAAAGAAGCCTCGACAGTAAGCGCGTCGAAACCCAATCGAGCATCAAGCCGATCCCCAGCCCTATGCCCGCCAGCAACAGGCACTGCTTTATGACAGCCAGCAAGATATCAACGCGCTGCGCGCCAAGTGCCATGCGAATCCCTATTTCCTGCGTGCGTTGAACGACGGAGTAGTGGATCAGCCCGTAAATTCCAACAGTCGCCAGAACAAGCGCGAGTAAGGAAAAGATCCCAAGCAAGAATGTCTGGAAGCGCCTTGGCGCAAGCTGCTGCGATAGTTGCTGCTGTACGGTCGTAACACCGGAGAGAATGGCCGTGGGAGCTTCAGACCGAACTACACTGCGCAATTCGGAAGCAATCGCACCAGGGTTGCCCGTAGCGCGCACGACAATATCCGGCGTTGGATCAACGGTCTGGCGGTACCACTCGTAAACATGCGGCGTGGCTGCTCGTTCCAGTCCATGTGTTCGAATGTCCCGTACTATACCAATGACAGTTACCCAGTCATCGTTATGACCCCGTCGATCTTGTCCCTTGATCCGTTTGCCAATGGGATCCTCGCCTTTCCAGTAACGGCGTGCCATGCTTTCATCGATGATTGCAACAAGAGGCGATGAGGGGCCATCTTGTTGGGTGAAATACCGGCCGCGCAGCAATTCAGCCCCCATTGCCTGGAAATAATCTTCGCGAACAGTATTCCAATTCAGTGCCGTCCACTGTTGCCGCGGTTCAGGTGAGCGGCCTTCGATGCTTCGCAAGCCGATGTTATTTGTAGGACCGAGGTCAAAGATACCTTCAATGGCTCCGACACTCTTCACGCCGGGCATAGCTTGCAATTTGTGAACAATCGAGTCAGAAATAGTTGATATTTGCTGTCCCGAAGTTCCAGTAGGGAAGGTTACATGGATGTTGAGGACGTGCTCCGGTTCAAACCCGGGGTCGACGGATTGGACAAGGAGAAAACTGTGTATTAACAATCCGGCTCCGGTGAGCAATAGCAGAGAGAGCGCAAATTCAACAACAATCAGAACGCTGCGCATGCCTCCAATCGCGCCTGGTGCTGTTATGTTCATCGCCTTCAATTGTTCATTCGGGGCACTGCGCCAGACTTTCACTGCCGGCATGAGGCCGAAAAGTATTGCGGACAGCAATGCAACTGCGAAGGTAAATCCCAACACGCCGGGATTGAGGCCCGCTTCGCTGAGTCGCGGTATATCGCGAGGGCCCATTGCAGTGAGAGCACGAATCCCCAGAAGAGCAAACAACAGGCTGATGAGTCCGCCGAGTATTGCCAGCATAAAGCTCTCTGTAAGTAGTTGTTGGACGATACGGCCACGGCTGGCACCTAGAGCGGCGCGCAACGCCATCTCATGGGCGCGCGATGCGCTGCGTGCCATCACGAGGTTGGTTACATTGCTGCAAGCTATTAAGAGCAGCATGCACACTGACCCGAAAAGAACATAGAGGGCAAGCCGTGTATCGCCGGCGATCTGTATGCGAAGCGGGATCACAGTCGTCCCGATGCCCCGGTTCGGGTCTGAATCTGTCTTTTGCAAACTGCTGAAGGTGGCATCGATATCTGCCTGCGCCTGCTGCGGGCTGACGCCTACCTTTAAGCGAGCAATTACCTGCCATCGAGCATAGAAGCCACCGCTATGGGAGCCGTCATTGATAGTGACCGCGGGATCTCCCCAATAACGGTTCGTAGTGATCGGCGCCCAGAACCGGGAATCAGCCGCTGGGAATTGAAAGGTTTCGGGCATAACCCCAATGACCTTCGCGGCAATACCGTCTATACGCAGTTCTTGTCCCACAACATCCGGTGATCCTCCAAATTGACGCTTCCAGAGCCCGTAGCTGAGAACGACCACTGGTTCGTGCCGATTTTCTTCTGCAGTTGTGAATGTACGGCCCAACAGGGGGGCAACGCCAAGCAGTGAGAAGAAATTTGCGGTAACGTATGCACCCTGGAACGACTGTGGTTCTTGCCCGCCGGTCAGCGTCACCCGCGACCAACCGCTGTCCCGGTAATAGGCCGCGATCCCTGTAAAGCTCGAGGTGTGCTTCCTCCACGTCTCGTAGTCCTTATAAAGGACGCCACCCTCTTGAGGATCCTGTTTGTCGGCTAAGAGCATCAGGCGATTCGGGTCATGATAAGGGAGAGGATGGAGCAGCACTGCTTGAATGATGCTGTAGACGGCAGTATTGGCTCCAATGCCGAGGGCAAGTGTCAGAAGACTGACTATCGTGAAGCCTGGTGACCGGCGCAACTGCCGCAGTGCAAACTTCACGTCAGCCCAGGCGCTTTCGATGGTGGGCCACTGCCACACCTCGCGGCTGCGTTCCTCCAACAGAGCAACATTGCCGAATTGGCGACGAGCAGCCCGTGCAGCGTCCTCACGCGACATGCCATTTTCCATCAGCTCTTCGATGGTTTCATCGAGGTGTTCTCGTATCGATTCGGAGAGTTCGTGGTAACGGCGGCGACGGGAGAAGAGCTGTCTGAAGTTCACAGTGTTTTCCTACTCTTCGCGCAAAGTCTTGGCGGGATCGATTCCTGCGATTCGGAGCGCCGGCACAGTGGTGGCCACCAGCGTTACCGCTGCGAGGATCAAAACGACGATGAGGATGGTGGGAAGATCGTAGACGCTTACTCCATAGAGCACACTGTCCATGGCGCGCAAGGCCCCGGCACATAAGATCAGGCCCAGGATGAGTCCAAGTGTCGAAGCCTGCACTCCTGGAGCTCCGATATGGACCATGGCTTGACGAATGGTCGAGCCCAGGGCTATACGAATGCCGATCTCGCGCGTTTTCTGGGCAACGATATTCGCCACCAGCGCAAAGATGCCGATGGTGCTCAGAAGGAGTGCCAGAGCCGCCATCGCACTCAGTAGCGCGACCTCGACACGCTGTGTCGCCAGCGCCTTCGCCATCAAGTCGCGCATGTTGTAGAAGCCGGAGAAAGGCAGATCAGGATCGGCACTCGACAGAGCGTGCTGCATCTGCGCAGTCAATCCTTCTACTGGAGCGGCGGTACGGACAATCCAACTTGGCTGGAAGAAGACGTGGAGCACCGCGAGTAACGGGGGATCGGTTTGCGCCGCAGGGATGTACATGGTTTCTTCGCCGGTGAGAGGAGCAGCGGCATCGATCCCCGGGGCGATGGGCACATCCTCAACTACTCCGACAATTCTCGTATCCTTATTCACGTAGTGGCCGACCGCATCCGTCCCATGGAAGTACTTGCGCGCGAATGTCTGGTTAACGACGGCCACGTGCTGCTTATCCGGTCCGTCCGCGTCGGTGAAAACGCGTCCCGCGAGTAGGGGAATCTGCAATGCCTGGAAATAATCGGGGGTGATGTAGACCTGATCGGCCATCCCTTGCTGTCCAGCGTCTTTGCCGTCGCTGATGGTCACTCCATTGAGCATCGCACGCTCATAGGGCAAACTCTGCCCGACAGCGGCAGCCTGCACGCCCGGTATCTGTCGCATGGCAGAGGTGCTTTCACTCAGCAGCTTTCGGAATGCGGCGGGATCGTGATAGCGCGCATCGTCCAGGGATGCCCTTGCAGTGATTACTCCAGTGGCGTCGAAACCAGCAGGCAAGGTTTGCAGGTGGATGAGCGTACGAATGAGCAGGCCTGAAGCCGCCAGCAGCAATACAGTGAGAGCGACCTCGCCCACGATCAGAGCCTGGCGCAAACGCAAAGGGTCGCCTCCGGTTGCGGAGTGACTGGCGATGGCGGAGCGCAGACGGAACTTGCGCATGGCCAGGGCAGGAAACATGCCAAAAAGCACGCTAGTTAAGAGGGAGATGAGCAGGGTGAATGCCAGTACACGGCCATCCAACGGTACTTTGGCCACAGGGAGATAATGCTCCGGGAGAAGTTGGAGCAACCCACGTAAAGCGACGAAACCGACGGCAATGCCGGCCGTCCCACCCAGAAGTGCCAGGAGGAGATTTTCCACCCAGAGTTGCTTTTGAATCTGCCAGCGGGAAGCACCCAGGGCCAGCCTGGTGGCAAATTCAGGGGACCGCCGCAAGACGCGAACCAGTGTCAGCCCGGCAAGATTGGCGCTGGCAATCAGCAGGATGAATCCTGTTGCCAGCATCAGAGCCAAAGCCTGCGGGCGCAGCGTAGCAGTTACACCCTCTTGCAGCGGCACCGAGTGGTAGGTTACCTGCGCGTTCGGGTCGTCGTTTAACTCATAGCGATGGGCGCGGTGGGACCAGGCGCGGTTGATCTCGGCATCCGCCTCCTGCCAGGTCGCGCCATCGCGCAGCCGCGTGATGGCCTCAACGTTGGTTCCATTCCCCTCACCTTCGGGACCGAGTTGGAGCGCGGTATAGATGTCGGCATTTGAAGGAGTGATCGCTCCCTCGGAGAGCACGCCGACAATGGTGTAGGGGGCGCCTTTCAGCAGGACGGCTTGCCCCAGAACATTGGGATTGGAGGCGAACGTATTTCGCCACAAGCTGTAGCTCAATATGGCGGCGTCTGGCCCGTGGGGGCGATCCTCCAAATCGGAGAAGTTACGCCCCAGGGCGGGTTGAATTCCCAGCACATCGAGATAGTGGGCCGAAATACGTCCTGCCTGGAGATATTGCACATGAGACCCGGCCTCGAGATTGACGCCCGAAGTACGCGAACCCGAAACCGCCGAGAGCAGGGCGGGAACGTCGTCCCGCAAGAGTTGCCATTGCTCATACATCAGTTTGTGCCGCGCATCCCAGGCCGTCACTCCGGTGACGCGGGTGTAGATGGTGCCCATTCGCTCCGGGTGCGGATAGGGCAGGCTCTTCAGCATGAGAGCGTTCACGATCGAGAAAATCGCGGTGTTGGCGCCGATGGAAAGCGCCAGGGTGAAGATCACGGTCGCGGTGAAACCAGGATTGCGCAACAATTGGCGCACGGCAAACTTCAGATCGGCCAGGAAAGATTCCCACCTTGGCCACTGCCAAACTTCGCGGCTGCGCTCTTCTATGAGGGTCACATTTCCAAACTGACGGCGCGCGGCTTGCTCGGCGTTTTCCCGCGACATACCGTCTTCGACCAGGTCCTGAATTTTTTCTTCCAGGTGCTCTTGTATCGACTCATGCAGTTCGTGGTAACGGCGGCGGCGCGAGAAGAGCTGTTTGAACCAGCGCATGAGTTTCTCCTATACCTCGGCGATCGTGAGTACACGGCGGATGCCGGCGAACATTTGTTCAAAACTCGATATTTCCTTTTGCAAGTGTTTTGTGCCTGCCTCGGTTACTTTAAAAATTCGCACCGGGCGGCCTTTCGGCGATAAACCCATTTCCGATTCCAGCCATCCGGCCTTCAGCATGCGCTGCAATGCGGGATACAGCGAACCCTCTTCAATCTGCAGCAAATCGTCGGAGACTCGCTTGATGTGCTGGGCGAGAGCGTAGCCGTGCATTGGTTTTCCGCTCAGTGTTTGCAGAATCATCATTTCCAGTGCGCCGGGAAAGAGGTCGCGGTATTCGGGTTTCTTGGTCATATCCCCTGTCTTGGTCGTCTCTAAAGACTATGTTGAGAATAGTGTACTGGAAACATGAGTTGCAATATCTTGTTGAAAAATCCATCTTGTGATATATCTTGAGATGTATTTTATGAAAGGACAAAATATATGCATCGACATCATCAAGAGTTCTCTTTTTTTGAAGAAAGGGGACACCATGGTTTCTTTGGGGGGAGGGGAAGGCCGTTTGACCGTATGGGCGGGGGCTTCATGGGCCCTGGAATGCGAGCTGCGAAAATGCTCGCCTCGGGCGATCTCAGGCTCATCATCCTCGCTTTGCTCAGCGAAAAGCCGGGTCATGGCTACGAAATCATCAAGGCCATCGAGGAGCACTCCAGCGGCATCTACTCGCCGAGTCCGGGTATGGTTTACCCGGCGCTCACTTATCTTGAGGAACTGGGATACACAGCCTCGGAATCGGAAGGCACCAAGAAACTCTACCGAATTACCGAGGCGGGTACTGCCTACCTGAATGAAAACCGAGCCGGCGTTGAGGAAACGTTGGACCAACTCGCACGCTTCGGCCGCAAGGTCTCCCAATTCCGAAAGCAGTTCACCGAGGAGAACGAAGAGGACGATGACTTTGGGGCCGATCCCCGCCGCGGGATCAGAAGTGACTGGCGGCAAATGAAGACGGAGTTTCGCGAGCTGCGGAATGAACTCAAAGCTGCATTGCACGAGAAGATCGAGGCTTCGCCAGAGGAGAGAAAGCGGGTCTTCGCGATCCTACGCCGGGCAATTGACGAAATCCGGGGGAAGCAGCCATGAGTGGTTCCGCAGAGACCCGTCCGCGATTGAATTCGGATAAAGCCAGGCGAGCCGCACAACGCCCAGACAGACCCGGAGAAAAGTGTGGGGCAGAAGCGGGCGCCTATCGGCCCGTCGTAGACCGCAATGCCTGCGAGGGAAAGCGTGATTGCGTGGAGGTCTGTCCCTATGATGTTTTTGAGGTGAGACAGATCGATGATGAAGACTTCTCGAGTCTCTCCTTTGTGGGAAGGATGAAGAGCAGGGCTCATGGAAAACTGACTGCCTATACCCCGCATGCGGATCTGTGTCAGGCGTGTGGACTCTGTGTAGTGGCATGTCCGGAAAAAGCAATCAGGCTGGTTTCGAACAAAGACTGGTTAGGAAAGGGCATTGCATAGATCGGGTGGGAGCTTAATCCGACCACGTGGCTTTCAGCTCTCAAACAAGGCGTCCAGATTTCGATAAGGTCACGGCGCGCTCGACCGCTAACGCGGTAAGTCATCCCTTAGAGCTGCTCTTGAGCGAGGCTCGCGCCTCGCGCTTCAGCTCTTCCCCTAATTTGGGCAGGGACTCATCGCCGTAGTCTGAGAAGTTTCCCGTTTGTAGATCACCTTCCGCCTCATCCAGAGCGGACAAAATCTCGAGCCGGCCACGCTCGCGGGTCTCCCATAATGAAAGGGCTTGCTGTACTGCTTCCTCGGCATGATGGATTCTCCCGCTTTCGATAGCCTGGCGAAGAAAAGCTTCCTGGGCGGGGGTGAGCTGTATTTCCATTGGTTTAGCGTAGAGACGGCCAAGCGACCTGTCAATCAGCGCTACAAGTTACCCTCTGCGATTGCGGGGCCACCACAGAACCACCCTTCGAGAGCCTGAGCCGTCTGCCAAGATCGTGAAGCGGAGCACGCTTGGTGGTTGTCCGGATTTGAACGGTGGTGTTCAGTTTTGTTGAGGAGCGGCGCAGCTTTCCTCGTGAAGCCTTGATTATCCAATAGGTTAGTTGCAGCAATGCGGGCAGAAGTTTGGCCCGCCACGTGCTCCTTAGAGTAGATGCCTGGGAGGCTGCCATGCCCGCAATTGTCGACGACCTAAGATATGCAATTCGCCAGCTGAGAAAGACGCCCGGTTTTACTTTGGTCGCCGTGTTGACGCTGGCACTGGGTATCGGAGCGAATACGGCGGTCTTCAGCGTGATGAACGCGGTGCTGCTGCGTTCGCTGCCGGTGGCCGATCCCGCCCGCGTGGTGTATCTAAGAACCTCCAACCCACCGAGTGGAACGGGCACCATCGACTCAAACGAAACCTTCTCGTACCCGGTGTACGACGCGCTGCGGCGGCAAAACCGGGGACTATCGCCGGTAATGGCCTACGCGCCCCTGGCCAAGGGCAAGGTTGCTGTCCGTTATGGGGAGCAGCCGGAGCAGGCTGAAGGCGACATGGTGAGTGGGACCTTCTTCTCCGGCCTGGGTGTGAAGCTGGCGTACGGACGTGGTTTCAGCGAGCAGGACGAGTCGAACCACGCGCCCATTGCCGTAATCAGCTACAGCTACTGGACCCGGCGTTTTGCGAGCTCCCCGGACGTGTTGGGAAAGACGCTCTATGTAAACGGCATTCCCATGACCATCGTGGGGGTTGCTACGCAAGGCTTTGAAGGAGTCGAGGCGGGTAATTCCACCGATTTCTGGATTCCCTTGCAGAGCCGGGCAGAACTGAATGCCTGGGGCGCTCCTGCGGACGACGGGAAAACATACATCGCAAAACCCACTTGGTGGTGCCTGCGGCTGATTGGACGTCTCGCGCCGGGCGTAAACCAGGCGCAGGCGGTCGCGCAACTTGAGTCCGCATTTCAGACAGCGGCCTATGTTGGGCTGGGCAACCCGCAACCAGGAGAAAAGAAACCCGTACTCAGCCTGCAGGAGGTAAAGGGTTTCCCGGGATACGAAGAAGAGTACGGCAAACCGTTGCGCATCCTGATGAGCATGGTCGGGCTGGTGCTGCTGATCGCCCTGAGCAACGTGGTCATGCTGCTGATGGCGCGGAATGCGACGCGGCAGCGCGAGTTCTCGGTGCGGCTGGCGCTGGGCGCGGGGCGCAAGGCGCTGTTGCGGCAACTTCTTAGCGAGAGCTTGCTGCTGGTGTCGGCCGGAGCCCTGCTGGCATGGCTCTTTGCCAACTCGGCAACCAGGGCGCTGGGAGCCTGGGCGCAGATCGAGTCAAGCCTGGCCCCGGACAACACGGCCCTGCTTTTCACGCTAAGCATTTTGGCGCTGGCTACGCTTTTGTTCGGGCTGGTGCCTCTGCGCGTTGTGCTCTCCGCCGGGCCGGCGCTGGCACTGAAAACATCCGCGGCGGTCTCGCATACGGATGCCGGCAAATCGCGCGCCAGCAGAATCATTGTTGCTCTGCAGATGACACTGTGTGTTGTGCTGCTGGTGGGCGGTGGGTTGTTGGTGCGTACGTTGCGTAATCTGGAAAATACTCCTCTGGGCATGCGGGTTCAGGGCCTGGTCGTCTTCGGAGTGAAGCCCAACATACAGTCGGTTCCCGAAGGCGTCGCCTTTTATCGGGAGTTGATGAACAAGCTGCGTCTTCTTCCCGGCGTGGAGTCTGTGACCATCATGGAGGAGCGCCTTGGATCGTGGGCTTCTGACAACAGCGCCATGACGGTCGATGGTAAGTTGCCAGTGTTGGCCAACGGCGCGTCGTCGACGGTTCGCAGCAATGTGGCCGGGCCCGACTTCTTCCGTACCCTCGGAGTCCCCATACTGTTTGGGCCGCGATTTTGCCGATTCCGATACCGCGACCTCACCCCACGTGGGCATCATCAATGAGCAGTTTGCCCAGCGCTTCTTTGCCAACCAGAACCCGCTGGGTCACAGTATTGGGACCGACAACGGGCAATACCAGATGACGGTTGTAGGCGTGGTGAAAGATCACAAATATCGCAGCATCGATGAAGAGCCAATCCCCATGGCCTGGTACATGTACGCGCAGATTCCGATCACCGGCCAAATGCACGTGGAAATGCGGGTACATGGCGACCCATTGGCGATTCTGCCATCGGCGCGCAAAGCGGTGCAGCAGATGGATCCAAACCTGCCGCTGATCCAGCCCATGACACAGCGCGCGCAATTTGATCTCACCATCTCCCGCCAATTGCTCTTTGCGCGGCTGGCCGGGTTCTTCGGTTTGCTGGCGGTGGTGCTGGTGGCGACAGGAGTGTATGGGACGCTCGCCTATCGTGTGAACAACCGCACCAGCGAGATCGGCGTGCGCATCGCCATGGGCGCGCAGCGAAGGCAGGTGGTGTGGATGGTGCTGCGCGACAGCCTGATGCTGACGGCTGTGGGCGTGATCATCGGTATTCCGCTGTCGCTGTTGCTGGGCAAGGCGTTAACCTCAGCTCTGTATGGTGTGCAGTCCTACGATGCGGTGAGCTATGTCTTCGCAGCGGTTGGCATAGCCGCGGTGGCGATTGCCGCCAGCGTGATCCCCGCGCGCCGGGCGGCGGGCGTCGACCCATTGACGGCGCTGCGGTCGGAGTAGCGGGACTTGTCCAATTGCGAGGGCCCTTTTTTTGTTGACCGCGCTTAAAGCGCAGAAATCGGCTTTGCAATTGATAACCAGCGCTGCGGGATGGGCTCACGTTTCGCGGTCTGCCCTCCAGGCCTCGAATCCGTGGCGGTGCCGCAGAGTCATTTTTTCTCAGCTGCTTCCGGAATTGCTGGGTGTTTCGTCGGCGTGGACAAGAGAACCACCGTACCCAGCGCGTCCACACGCCGGGGCCGGCGGGATGACAAAGGGGAGGCAGAGCTTACCTCAGCGACCGGTACCCAGGGATAAATAGAGCCGCAGGCTACCTGCGATTTCATTTGGAAACTGCAGCGCCTGCCCAACTCTCAGGCGAGGGTTTTCAGGTGGTCGTAGGTTGCAGTCAGGCGTTCGCGCAGATAGTCGGCGCCGGTTGTGGGCGGATATTTTGACGCGGCGCCAGGCGCGATGCAAGCCTGAAGGACTTCCACGCGGGCATCGGGATTCGGATCGAGAAAGAACGCTACCGAATAGCGGTCCTGGACCGGGATCGCGACCCGGTGCGGTGTTGAGAGATAAACATCGTTGGTCCAGCGCATCAGGCAGTCACCGATATTGCAAACGAATGCGCCCGGAATATGGGGTGCATCGAGCCACGCGCCGCTGCGTGTGCGCACCTGGAGTCCCGCAATCCCATCCGTGGCGAGAATGGTGAGGTTGCCATAGTCGGTGTGCATGCCGGCCCCGCTGTCGGGAGCGCGATCCTGGCTCAGCGGCTGCGGGGGGTAATGCAGCATCCGCACCATCGCTAGCGGCGCGTCGAGTTTGTCTTCGAAGAAATCCTCCGCAATGCCCAGATCGAGCGCGAAGCCGTGGTGAAGCCGGCGGCCCAGCGCCCAGCACGCGTCGTAATAGGCGAGCACGGTCTCTCGCCAGTGGGGAAGTGCCGGCCATAGATTGACTCCCCGAAACGGCTTACCGGCTAGCACCTCGGGATGGTCGGCTGTCAGCTCCAGCCCGACATTAAAAGCTTCTTTGTAATCGGCCCGGGCGGCGGCTTCATCGAGGCGTTCCCCCTCGAGCGCGATATATCCACGGTTGTGCGGCGAGCGCTTGATCGAATATTGCTCCTTGGCCGCGACCGGCAAGGCAAAGAATTCCCGGGAGGCGGCAAACATGGCGGCGCGCGTGGTCTCTGCGATGCCATGTTTCACCACATAGAAGAAGCCGATCTCGCGACAGGCATGGCCCAATTGGGCTGCCACACGCGCCCGGGCAGAGAGCTCGTCTGAAGCCAGACCCGAAACATCGATCACCGGAAGCGCCGTCGTCATCCATCCGCTCCAATATCTGTTCCGGGATGCAAGGCTGATATCATTGCGACCACCCGGATTTCCTGTGCAGCTTGTTGGCTTCGGCCCACTTCATGCGGCTTTCCTTAAAGAAAGCCGCATACGCGGTCGTGTCCAGTGCAGAGTACAGGAAATCCGGGCCACCGCAGGGTCAAATTGTAGCAAATCAAAAGCTTACGATCGTTGGGCTCAACTCATAACCGAGGAACACATGCTGGAGGAACAAAGATTAGCCGTGAATATCGAGAACTTTGTTAAATCGCTGCCCAAAGCCGAGCTGCACTTGCATCTTGAAGGAGCGGTTGCCGCAACCACGGCAATCGAGTTGGCGAAGAAACACGGTCTGGCGACGCACGATTATGAAGATGCGTCGAAGCTCTTCGACTTCGCGGATCTGGGCGCGTTTCTCAAAGCCTACGACATCATCTGCAACTCGATCGTCGATACGGACGACTTCCATCGCGTAACCTACGAAATGCTTGCGTGTTGTGCCGGCAACGGCGCGCGCTACGTCGAATTCTTCTTCAGCCCGCAGGCGCATCATGGTGTGGCTTACGCCACTATGCTTGACGGCATCGTCGCCGCGATGCGCGACGCCGCACGCGACCACGGCGTGCACTCACGCCTGATCCCGGCTCTGAACCGCGAGTTGGGCCCGGAAATCAGCATGGAGTTTCTCGATCTCGTGCTGGCGCACCGGCGGGAGGAAGTCATCGGCATCGGCCTCGATTACAACGAGGTCGGCCATCCGCCAGGTCTCTATGCCGATGTTTACCGGCACGCCAGGAATAGGGGACTGCGCGTGACCGCCCACGCGGGTGAGAATGGTCCGTCTGAGCATGTCAGCGCTTCCCTTGATGTGCTCGCCTGCGATCGCATCGATCATGGCTACCATGTGGTTGACGATCCGGCGCTGGTAGCAGCATGCCGCGAGCGTGGAGTGTTCTTCACCGTTTGCCCTACCACGACCACCTACACAACCACGTTCCGTGATCTCGCTTCGCCCAGCCACGCAATCCACCGCATGTTCGACGCTGGGCTTAATCTGGTGATCAATACGGACGATCCCGCCCTCTTCCGCACCGACCTCAACCGCGAGTATTTGTTGGTTGCCCGGCATATGGGCTGCACCCCACAACAATTGGCCGGAGTGGCTCTCAACGGTCTACGTGCCTCCTGGCTCGATGAGACCACCAAGCGCGCCTGGATCTCTGAATGGAGCGCAGAAATCGACCGCCTGCTCTCGCCGGCGGCATCCCGTCCTCCTGACAGCCAGGACGGAATGGGCGACCGAGCGCCGGACGCCGGGACAAGCTGCTCGATAACGCGAGAGACCGCACTCTACGCTTCGCGGATCTGTCAACGTCAATGGCCAAGAGAGGATTTCTCAATGCGCAGGTTCTTGCTCGGATTCATTGCAGCAGTTGTTATCGTGCTTCTCGCCGAGTTCCTGTGGGTCCGGCTCGGCTTCGTTGACCCGAGGGCAGATGTTCCGGAGAGCGTGCTTGAACGCAGGGTTGCCATGCCCTCCCTCGATGCTTCCCTGGATCGACACGCATCCGAAGCCCGAAACCCAATTGCGGCAACAGATGACAGCCTGCTTGCCGGAATGAAGATATACCAGACCAACTGTGCCGGCTGTCATGGTGATCCCCATCAACGCCATGGAGCGTTTGGGGACTCATTCTATCCGCGTGCGCCTCAATTCCTCGAGGACGCACCCGACATGGCGGAGAACCAGAATTTCTACGTCATTCAGCACGGAATACGTCTCAGCGGAATGCCTGGATGGAAGAGTTCCTTGAGCGAGCAGGAGATATGGCAGGTGACCACATTCTTGAGCCATATGGATAAGCTTTCGCCAGAGTTGTCCGAACAATGGAAAGCTATCGCGAGCAAGGCGCCCTGAAGCGTCTTCGCCCCACGCCGTGTACGGCATCGTCTTTGATCATGGGCAACAAATGAAACTTTGCTCATGGGTAACAGCAGGCGACGATCAAGGGTAACAAATATGCACTTAGACTTTGATCAGAGGTAACAAACCAGCCTGCGAGCTAGTACTCAAGGGTAATCCATCGTACGGCTGGATTTAATCTCTATCCAGCGCCGCTTCATCTGCGGTGTGGTTCTCATGCAAAGAACGACGATGCAAGCGGGCAAAGTGTGCGTAAGACCACGGCTAAACGACCTTCAGCTTCCGCACCGGCGTACCCAGTCGAGATTACATCTGCGCCCTTGGACGCACGATAAATCTATTTTCCACTCTTGAGACTGTTGACTCCATAGTACTATCGCGCCATAGGGCAGAAACGACCGAGACCCTAGTCCCCCTAACTTAGCCTCAACAGTCAGTGGAGACTTGCCATGGTTAGTGTCATCAGGGACTCGTCTGCGCAAGCGGAAGTAGCAGCCAAACACACCCTCCTGGAATTAAGCGTAGTCATACCTACATATAAGGAGCGACAGAATGTTGCTCCGCTTGTCGCCTCTCTCGAAGCCGCCCTTCAGGGTCTCAACTGGGAGGTCATCTTTGTGGATGACCACTCGCCGGATCATACCGCCGATGCAATCCGCGAGCTCGCGTTGACCAATCCGCGCGTGAGGATATTAGAGCGTATCGGGCGGCGTGGGCTGTCGTCTGCCTGCATCGAGGGAATGATGGCAAGCCCAGCTCCCAGCATTGCGGTCATGGATGCTGATATGCAGCATGACGAAACGATCTTGCCGGAAATGCTTCGTCTCTTGCAATCGAGGAGCTTGGACGTGGTCGTCGGGAGTAGAAGAACTGCGGGCGGGAGCATGGGCGAGTTTGCCGAGAAGCGCGTTCGCTTGAGCGACCTTGGCTCTCGAGTCAGCAAACTAGTCTGCCACTGCGATGTCACCGACCCCATGAGCGGCTTTTTCATTGTAGACAGTCGTTTTTTCAGGGCCTCGGTGCCCCGCCTGACCGGTGCTGGGTTCAAACTTCTGGTCGACATCCTGGCCTCGAGTCCGACTCCACCCCGGGTAGCTGAAGTGCCTTACCGATTTCGTAATCGACTCGCAGGAGAGAGCAAGCTCGATATGAACGTAGAGCTGGAATATCTCTTTCTCATTGTCGATAAGATTGTGGGCCGCTACATCCCCGCGCGATTTGCGCTCTTTGTCGCCGTGGGCTCATTAGGCCTTTTGATTCATTTATCGATCTTGGGAATGTTCCATCTCTTTGACGCACCGGCATTTGCCCTTGGGCAGGTTGTCGCTACGCTCAGCGCAATGATGTTTAATTTCTTCCTGAACAACCTGGTCACTTTCCGGGATCGCAGGCTGAAAGGAATTGCGCTGCTTCGCGGAATCGTGATCTTCTACGCTGCCTGCTCAATGGGCGTGTTGATCAATCTGAGTTTCGCGCACCGTTTATTGTCTGCGGGCCTGCCCTGGTACTTAGCGGGACTTTCCGGCGTGGCCATCAGCTCTTTTTGGAACTACGGTGTAAATACGATCGTGACCTGGCGGCGCACCCGAGTGCTTTATGAGCCGGCACCCGTCGCTGCGCCAGCCGCGGAGCTTGTGACTACGAATGCAGCATGAGTAGACGCTCGGTTGACGTAGTCGTCGGGCGATGAGCACCATGGTCGATGCAGGGCCCTCAACGCAGCTTTGGCTTTAATAGGCGAGGCTGCCAACCGCCCGCGGCTGCGCAAGGAACTTTACCGCAAAACCACACCCGCCGGGTCACCATACACAACGCCGCGGGAGGTTGCAACGCTCTTCGTCGCATAATCAATGTGCTTGCTGCTCTTAAGATTTTGGGGCTCCACAGCAAACTCTCGGCATGAAACTAACATCCCCTTGCTGTCGTCCAATCAGATGACAATCTAGTGACTTTTTCATGACACCAGGGACAACCGTGCCTGATTCACTAAGGTCCTCCCCCTCCATCAGCTAGTGGAGACTTGCCATGGTCGGCGTAATCAAGGACTCGTCCGCGCAAGCAGAAGTAGCAACGAAACAAACCCTTCTTGAACTGAGCGTGGTGATACCCACATACAAGGAACGACAGAATGTTGCTCCGCTTCTTGCCACCCTCGAAGCCGCCCTTCCGGGCATCAAGTGGGAGGTCATCTTTGTGGATGACCACTCGCCGGATCATACCGCCGACGCAATCCGCGAGCTCGCGTTGGCCAATCCGCGGGTGAGGATTCTAGAGCGTATCGGTCGGCGTGGGTTGTCGTCTGCCTGCATCGAGGGAATGATGGCAAGTCCAGCCCCTAGCATTGCGGTCATGGACGCTGATATGCAGCATGACGAAACGATCTTGCCGGAGATGCTTCGTCTCTTGCAATCGAGGAAGTTGGATGTGGTCGTCGGGAGTAGAAGAACTGCGGGCGGGAGCATGGGCGAGTTTGCCGAGAAGCGCGTTCGCTTGAGCGACCTTGGCTCCCGAGTCAGCAAACTAGTCTGCCACTGCGATGTCACCGACCCTATGAGCGGTTTTTTCGTTGTGGACAGCGAATTTTTCAGGGCCTCAGTGCCCCGTCTGACCGGCGCTGGGTTCAAACTTCTGGTCGACATCCTGGCCTCGAGTCCGACTCCACCCCGGGTAGCTGAAGTGCCTTACCGATTTCGTAATCGACTTGCAGGAGAGAGCAAGCTCGATGTGAACGTAGAGCTGGAATATCTCTTTCTCATTGTCGACAAGATTGTGGGCCGCTACCTCCCCACGCGATTTGTGTTCTTTGTCGCTGTTGGCTCACTAGGCCTATTGATTCACTTGTCGGTCTTGGGAATTTTCCATCTCTTTGACGCAGCTGCATTTTCGCTGGGGCAGGTTGTCGCTACGCTTAGCGCAATGATGTTTAATTTTTTCCTGAACAACCTGGTTACCTTCCGGGATCGCAGGCTGAAAGGAATGGCGCTGCTTCGCGGAATGGTCATCTTCTGCGCTGCCTGCTCAATCGGCGTGTTTGATCAATCTGAGTTTTGCACACCGCCTATTGTCGGCGGGCTTGCCCTGGTACTTCGCCGGACTTTCCGGCTTGGCCATCAGCTCTCTTTGGAACTACGGTGTAAATACGATCGTGACCTGGCGGCGCACCCGGGAGTCTTATGCGTCGGCACTCGAGTCCGCGCCAGCCGCGAAGGTTGCGACTAGGAATGCAGCATGAGTAGCCGCTCGCTGGACGTAGCCGTCGGGTGACTGAAGGCGTGCAACCAGTCATACGCCCGACTTGCTGCCGACGTAAAGTTTTTCTGGCTACGGCGGGATGTTTTGACGCCTTGACAAGGTTAATCCTAATGCGTTAAGACGTGTGCTGTGAGGCGTTTGCAATCTCTTTGCCGCAATTATAGTTGCGGAGCATGCAGGGAAAGATCACAATGCATACTGTGCCCGAGGGAAGCTCGGCGAAGTTCAGTAATACTTAAACTTCAACAAGAGCGCGCTCTGAAAGCGGGGCCAGGATAGAGTTTGAGTGGGTGCTTCGGTTGAGGCAATGAAATTTGTTCACTAAAGCGTGGGGGATAAGTATCCCATCGCAGTGTTCTCTGTCGAAAAGTTGTATTGTCCCTTAGATGCCTTGCCCTATCCTGAAACGATAACGAAACTTTCCTCCCAGCTATGTTCTTTGGACGATGTCGAAATGTCTTCACAGAACCTGCCGGCGCAGCCTCACCCACCCAGCCAGACATCACCGGCTCCGCGGGAGATGTCGTTCGAGATTGTTGCTCTTGGCTGCATCACCATTCTCTGCGCCGCGCTGGGTATCTACCATCTCGGGGCAGCCTCGCTGTGGAGTGACGAATTCTTTTCGCGGTATTATGCCGATCTCTTTGGACTGCACTACGTCTTGACCGACGGTTTGTCGAAGGAGACGAATCCTCCCACCTACTATCTCTTGCTCCATGCCTGGATCGCGTTGTGGGGCTCCAGCGAAGTAGCGTTGCGCTCGTTGTCCGTTGTGGCCAGCACCCTTTGCGTTCCAGCAACCTATTTGCTCGGTCGCGAGCTAGCCGGGAAGTCGCTGGGCTTACTCGGCGCTCTTATCTTTGCGCTTTGCCCGACTAGCGTGTATTTCGCTCAAGAGACCAGGGTCTATGCCCTGTTAATGTTGGCCGGCGCGGTCTTGCTCTGGGCCACGGCGGTGTTCCTGCGTGACTCGCGCTCAGTGAAGGCAGCCGTTTTCTACGCTCTGTTCGGTACCCTCTGTCTCTATCTCCATGCGACCGGCCTGGTGTTCGTAGTGGCGTGCGGCGGGGCCGTGTGGCTGTTTTTGTTGACGCAAGGGGCTAGCGGCCGCCAGGCGCTTTTGAAATGGACAGCGTTAAACGCCTTCGTTCTGTTGCTCGGGGTGCCTTATTACCTCCGCGCGTTCACAGCCAGCAAGAGCGGCGTCATTAATTATGTGCCGCCGGCGGGCATCCACCAAATCGTCTACTGCGCTTCGCTGATTGTGAGCGGCATAGTGACACCGTACCCGTGGCCCGCGTTCCTTCTCGCGGCTGCGGTGATTTGTAACACTGGCCGTCTCGTTGTCCTTCCACCGTCCCTCTAACCGGGCAAGTGTCACCCTGATCGGCGTGCCTTGCCTTTTCTGTAGCGCTTTTGGTCGTGCTCAGCCATGCTCGCCCGATATTGTTGCCGCGGATTCTCGTCTGGGCAGTCGTGCCACTGTGTTTGATTGCGGGAAACCAGCTCCTGGCGGCTGGACGTGCCCGTCTTGCCGTCCTGCTTAGTCTGCTGGCCGCGTTCGGAACTGGCTTGTTCTTCCAAGTGACAGCGCCGAACAGCGACAAGGAACCCTGGCGAGACATTTCGCAGACGCTCGCGCCGGAGCTTGAACGAGCAGATCTCGTGGTGCTCAGCCCTGTTTCGAATCCGATGGTGCTGAGCTACTACGGACCGCAGGTTAAGAATGCCCGTCTCTGGGATGAATCGATACGCCCGACGATTATGAGCGCCGCGGCGGAAAGACTTGATATCGCATCGATTTCAGAACCCGAGATTTTGCAAGCGATCCAGACGAACCACTCTGTTTGGGTGCTGTCGCACTCCTTCGACCTCAATCGTCTCGATGATCTTCGACGCCGGGTGCCGCCTACGTACTATCGGGTGTGGTTTTGCGGTAAAGTTCCTTGCGTAGCCGCGGCGGGTTGGCAGCCTCACCCATAAACAGACCGCTCCTGGTCGAAACATTTGCCGGCAAACTTTGACTACCTGCCTGCAGCCTGGCGCGGATGAAACGCTGCCGGAAGACTTTCACTAGTTGCTGCCCAGGTAATGCGCTGGAAGACCGCTGGCTGGGCTCGCCAAGGTTCATGACCATGCTCCAGTTGGAACACCGTCTGGGCTGATCTCCGCCGGATTCGCACATGCCTTCACTCCGGATGCTTTTCCACGTAGGCAGTTCATCTCGCCGATTTGTGGCAGCGAGGGCTAGGATTGGGGATTGCCGCAAAGGTTAAACGTAACCGAGGCACCGAGCGACCTGCTCTAGTTTGCCGTGGTGGAACTAAGCCCACCGGTTACTATCGCGCACCAGAAGTAACCCGCGCCGGTACCTTTGGTTTGGATTTCCTGCCAGGCATAGGAAAAATGGGTAGCAGGATGCGATTTGGATCAGTGAGAAAGCCTTGTCAAGGCCAAGAGGAATCCGATTGAGTACTAGATTCAAGCGGTAGGTTACCAGGATTGAGATGAAAATTCTCAATCGCGTTGTATGCTCCTACTTAAGCAGATTCAGACTAGGCAGAACACCCCATCCCCCCGATGGAAGCTATGGCCGAATTTGTTGAGAAGCGGAAAGAATCCGCCGGATTATCCCCCCTAAATTTTGATGGCGTTGCCCATTTGGGCTGCGCCGAAGTAGGTGCCATTGAGCTTTGGTCGCACAGGTGTAGCCATTATCGGTGGAGGCCCAGCGGGACTGGCGCCTCTGCTCGCGGCGCATAGACGTGGGCGTCTCGCTGATCTATTAAACGAGGGTGTCACGGTGGTGGAGCAGTCCGGCTCCGTTGGGGACGGGACCATCGGCCGTTGGGCATTAATTCCGACAGTACAGCTTTCACCTTTGCCGACTGCCTTGCCGGACCACCCGACAGTGAGCTTGCGGCGCTGCGAAATCATCCCCTCACGAAAGAGTTCGTGGAAGCGGGAGAAGGCACGGTGCCGTTGCCCCGCGCAGGTGAATTTCTCGGCCTGGTCGGGAAAGCGATGAACGAGGTGATTGCGGCCTCGCCTAACGGCCGTGTTCTTAAGGGATACAGAGCAGTGTCGACGCAGCGCACGCAAACGGGTTGGCTGACGCTGATTCAGGATCTTGAGACCGGGCGCGAGCGCACCATCGACTCCCGCAATGTAGTGCTTGCCACGGGTGCCTCCCAGCCGGTAGAGCGGCTTCGGCGTGAGGTAGTGGCGGGCGTCAACCTTGTAGAGAGATGTGGCGAACGGCTGTTGCAATCCGGCGAGGTTGTGAGCACCACTGGTTTTGCCGCGGTCGCTGCCCGTCTCGCGGGTCTTGGCCGGCCTCCACGGGTTGCCATCATTGGCGGCTCCACCAGCGCAGCAGCCATTGCATTCGCCATGCTGAACCGTATGCCCGGGGTCACGTTTGGTCCGGGCGGGCTGACCATCCTTCATCGCCGGGAGTTGCGTATTTTTTATCCCAATGTGGAAGCGGCCCTGGCTGACGGATATACCGAATTTGGGCCCGATGACATCTGTCCAGTCAGCGGTCGCGTGTTTCGTCTGAGCGGATTCCGGTTGGACTCGCGCGAGTTAATCATGCGCGCGCGCGGAATCGGCGGGCGGCCGGCTGAGCCTCGCTTGCAGCTACATCGCCTCGGGGTGGATGATGCGGCCTCACTGGCGGTGCTGGACAATGCGGACCTGGTGATTGCTGCGCTCGGTTACCGGCCTCGCGCTCTGCCGGTCTTTGATGAGGCGGGGGAACGAGTGTCCCTTCACTCTGAAACAAGTCCGCAGGCGCGGCTTGTGGATAATCACTGCCGGGTGATGGACGCCGGCGGCAACCCGCTTCCGCACTTATTTGCCATTGGTCTGGCCGCGGGGTTTGTCCCCTATGGAAAGCTTGGCGGTGAAACAAGCTTCAGGGGTCAGGCAAATGGTCTCTGGTTGTGGCAGAACGACGTTGGCGCGATGATCGCCGATGCGATTTTGTCCCCCAGCTTTGCCGAGGACTACTTACTTGAATCGCCCGCGCTCGCGGGCTTGGAACAAGTTTACGCTGCCCAGGAGCTCGAGGTATGAACATCCCACTAGTTCGCCCCGCCCCACCGCAACTCTCGCTCGCAGTCGCAGAACTGCAGGCGCTTGAGCAGAGTGGAATTTTCAGCAATTTCGGACCGGTCAACACGCTTTTTGAGCAGGAGATGCTGGATCGCTTCTTCGGCGGTAAAGGCGCTTGCACGACCGTGTGCAATGCGACGATCGGGCTGATGCTGGCGATTAAAGATGCGGTCGGCGAGCAGCCTGCTGGAAAGTTTGCCCTTATGCCGGGCTTCACTTTCGCAGCCGCGGCACATGCGGCGCTTTGGTGTGGCCTGACGCCTCTGCTTTGCGACGTTCACCCGGCGAATTGGGCGGCCGACCCTGCAGCCGAGGCGGAGATGCTGGCACGTTATGCGGGCAAGATCGCGGTTGTGATGCCCTACGCGACCTTTGGTTACCCGATCGATCTGGAGCACTATAAGAGACTCGCGGATCAACTTGGCGTGCCGGTCGTTGTGGATGCCGCAGCTTCGCTGGGTACGTGTGACGAGCAGGGGCGTGGGTTCGGAAGTGGCTTCGCGGGAAGCGTAGTGTATTCCATGCACGCCACCAAGTCGTTTGCTGTGGGAGAGGCCGGACTGATCTACAGCGCGGATACGGATCGTATTGCCAGGATTCGTACCATGAGCAGCTTTGGCTTTGGTGAGCCACGCACCGCGACCATGGTTGGCTTGAACGGCAAAGTCAGCGAAGTGACCGCGTTGCTCGGCCGGTTGCGGCTCCTTGATTACGACAGCGTTATGGAACACCGGGCCGTGCTATCCAATCGCTATCGCGATGCACTGCCCGAATTGCAGTTCCAATTGAGAGCACCAGGCACGCAAGCCCATCAGTTTGTGCCGGCCTTGTTGCCCTCTGGGCTGGGTGAGCGCAGGGCGGCTATCCGCGCGGCGTTAGCCGATCAGGGGATCGCGACGGGAGCTTACTTTAGCCCCCACTTGATGGAGCAGCCATACTTCCAAAAAACCTGCGTGGCAGGTCCGCTGCCGGTCTGCGACGATGTTTCCGCAAGGATGATCAGCCTGCCTCTGTTCGACACCATGACTCACCATGAGGTTGATCAGGTGGTTGAAGCCCTCCAAGCCTTGATCGATGCAGAGCAGGGGAGTAGGCGGCCAACGCTGTCGCGTAGCGAGCAGCCAGTACAACTGGTCCACGCATAAGCGCGAACGCTAACAAATAAGATCTGCAGGATCGAGGAACGACGGATTATGAGCACCACTACTCCCCGCTGTGCTGTTGTCTTCAAAGCTTACGCCTGGGATGGGTTCGTTGAGCGTCAGGCGCGCCGCCTTGCGGAGGCTGCCGGCGACTCAGGATTTCTATGTCTCGGTAGATGAAACCAACGGCTCGGTCGGGCCGATACCATTCGAGCGTGTAGTCCGTTTCACCTGCAACGATCTTGCCGCCGCCGGTCTTCCGATGCGTTATGCCGTGGGTGGTGTGTTGTGGTGGAATCCGGATTATGCGCACTATCAGTTTCAGATGCAGTATCCGGACTACGACTATTACCTGTTTGTCGAGTATGACTGCGTCGTGCAGTGCTCGGTGGAGCAGTTTGTGGTCAATGCGGCGTCACAAGGGGCCGACTTCGTTGCCCTGCCGATTGCACGGCCCTTCAACAAATGGCATTGGATGCCGTATCAGCGCGATGTGTATCCTTCTGACCAGGTCAAGCTCGCTCTTTTGAATGCGTGTTTGTTTTCTTCCCGTGCGCTAAAGTTGCTGCATCAGCGGCGGCTTGCCATGGGCTCTGATCCGTTCATGCGACAGTGGCCGAGCAGTGAGGTGTTTGTGCCGACGGAGGTTGCGCGGGCGGGCATGACGTGGCTGTCGCTGGCCGACTTTGGCGACGTTTCTCGCTGTGACTGGTTCCCGCCGACGATGGAAGAAGATTTGCGGACAGCCGATGGCGACGCCTTCTTGCACCCGGTGCTCGACCGGCAACGATACATCTCCTCGATGTTGTATAACCGTGGCGCACTTGCGCCTGGGGAACTGGACCGTGGACTCGCTCGTTTCCAGCGCGAGGAATACGCCAAGCTTATCTGGCCGGCGGCCCGCCAGGGCGCAATGAGACGGATACAGCACAAACTCCTCCGATTGCGACAGCAAGTGGGGTATTGACGCCTCGACCGGCTGGTCTCGGCGGGAATGTAGACCCGGGACTGCAGTCCAGTCCTGGGTTGACAATGAGAACCAGGAACAGTCCCCCAGGGACGGCTGAGAATCAGAGCTGTCCAAATCAGCGGGGTCGACAAAAAACTAATTTGGACAAGTCTCCACGGCTTTTGGCTCGATCATTTTCTCCACAGACCTCCAAAGAAATCTTTGCCGAGCGTGCTACCGAAAATGCCTGGCGGGTGCGACCTAATTGAGGTTGGGGCCCCAAAGAATATGAGCGGGTGTAGGTAACAGATATGTGGTTACTAAGGTAACCAAAGTGGGTTACTAAGTGCGAGATACTCATAATTGAAGCCCTCCATAAGTCCCATGATTGCAGCACCTAATCCGGACGGAAACCTATTCTTGTGAAAGCTTTGGCCCAGTTTGTTGAGGAAGAAAGGATACTTTGCTTTTGGACTAAGGTCTGTCGTAAGCTGCTCACCAGGATGCTAGTTGGGCGCCGTTAAAAAATAAACTTAAGGCGCGGCCACCCGACACTGTCGTACTCTAACCATCCCCCCCAAATTTTGATGGCGTTGCCTGCCATTTGGGCGACGTCGGAGCAGGGACATTGAGCTTTGGTCGCACAGGTGTAGCCATTATTGGTGGAGGCCCAGCGGGACTGGCGCCTCTGCTCGCGGCGCATAGACGTGGGCGTCTCGCTGACTTACTGAAAGAAGGCGTCACGGTGGTGGAGCAGTCGGGCTCCGTTGGGGATGGGACCATCGGCCGTTGGTGCATTAACTCCGACAGTACGGGTTTCACCTTCGCTGACTGCCTTGCCGGACCGCCCGACAGTGAGCTTGCGGCACTGCGAAGTCATTCACTCACCAAAGAGTTTGTGGAAGTGGGAGACGGCACGGTGCCATTGCGCCGCGCAGGTGAGTTTCTGGGCCTGGTAGGGCAAGCGATGAACGAGGTGATTGCGGCCTCGCCAAACGGTCGTGTTCTTAAGGGATACAGAGCGGTGTCGACGCAACGCACGCAAACTGGTTGGCTGACTCTGATTAAGGATCTTGAGACCGGGCGCGAGCGTACCATCGACTCCCGCAATGTAGTGCTTGCCACGGGCGCCTCCCAGCCGGTAGAGCGGCTTCGGCGTGAGGCAGTGGCCGGCGTCAATCTTGTGGAGAGATGTGGCGAACGGCTGTTGCAATCCGGCGATGTTGTGAGTACCACAGGTTTCGCAGAAGTTGCCGATCGTCTCAGCGCCCTTGGCCGGCCTCCACGCGTTGCCATCGTTGGCGGGTCCACCAGTGCAGCGGCTGTTGCATTCGCCTTGCTGAACCGTATGCCCGGGGTCACGTTTGGTCCGGGCGGGCTGACCATCCTGCACCGCCGGGAGCTGCGTATTTTTTATCCCAATGTGGAGGCGGCGCTGGCTGATGGATATACCGAATTTGGGCCCGATGACATTTGTCCAGTCAGCGGGCGCGTGTTTCGTCTGAGCGGATTTAGGTTGGACTCGCGCGAGTTAATTATGCGCGCGCGCGGCATCGGGGGGCGGCCGCCTGAGCCTCGTTTGCAGTTACACCGCCTCGGTCAGGATGATGCGGCTTCACTGGCGCTGCTGGACAATGCGGATCTGGTGATCGCTGCACTCGGTTACCGGCCTCGCGCTCTGCCGGTCTTTGATGAGGCGGGGGAACGAGTGTCCCTTCACTCTGAAACAAGTCCGCAGGCACGGCTTGTGGACAATCACTGCCGGGTGATGGACGCCGGCGGCAACCCCCTTCCTCACTTATTTGCCATTGGCCTGGCCGCGGGGTTTGTCCCCTATGGAAAGCTTGGCGGTGAGGCTAGCTTCAGGGGTCAGGCAAATGGTCTCTGGTTGTGGCAGAATGACGTTGGCGCGTTGATCGCCGATGCCATTTTGTGCCCCAGCTTTGCCGAGGACTACTTACTTGAATCGCCCGCGCCTGCGCGCCTGGAGCAGATCAACGCAACCTAGCTAGGAGCTTCCGAAGCATGAAAATTCCTCTCGTGCGTCCCTCCCCACCCCAGCTCTCCCGTGCCGTCATGGAACTGCAGTCGCTGGAGCAGAGTGGGATCTTCAGCAATTACGGTCCGGTCAACACCCGCTTTGAAGAGGAGATGCTGGAGCGCTTCTTCGGCGGCGAAGGAGCTTGCACGACCGTTTGTAATGCCACGATCGGTCTTATGCTGGCGATTAAGGAAGCGGTTAAAGAGGCGGTTGGCGAGCAGCCTGCTGGAAAGTTTGCCCTTATGCCGTGCTTCACTTTCGCAGCCACGGCACACGCGGCGCTTTGGTGTGGCCTGACACCGCTCTTATGCGACATTCATCCCGCGAACTGGGCGGCCGATCCTGCAGCCGAGGCGGAGTTGCTGGCGCGTTATGCGGGCAAGATCGCGGTGGTGATGCCCTACGCAACCTTTGGGTACCCGATCGATCTGGAGCACTATAAGAGACTCGCTGCTCAGCTCGGCGTGCCAGTCGTAGTGGATGCCGCAGCCTCGCTGGGCACGTTTGACGGGCAGGGGCGTGGGTTCGGGAGAGGATTTGCGGGAAGTGTCGTGTATTCCATGCACGCCACCAAGTCGTTTGCTGTGGGAGAGGCGGGACTGATCTACAGCGCGGATCGGGATCGTATCGCAAAGCTTCGCGCTATGTCCAATTTCGGCTTTGGTGAGCCACGTACCGCGACTATGGCTGGATTGAACGGCAAACTCAGCGAAGTGGGCGCGTTGCTTGGTCAGTTACGCCTCGCCGATTACGACCGCATTATGGCGCATCGAGCCGCGCTGCACGATCGCTATCGAAATGCACTGCCGGAATTGCAGTTCCAATTGAGAGCACCAGGCATGCAGGCCCATCAGTTTGTGACCGCCCTTTTGCCCTCTGGACTGGGTGGGCGCAGGGCGGCTATCCGGGCGGAGTTAGCCGATCAGGGGATCGGGACGGGAACTTATTTCAGTCCACACCTGATGGAGCAGCCGTATTTCCAAAAAGTTTGCGTGGCCGGCCCGATACCGGTCTGCGACGATGTTTCCGCAAGGATGATGAGTCTACCGCTGTTCGACACCATGACCCACCATGAAGTTGATCAGGTGACTGAACGCCTCCACGCCGTGATAAATGCGGAGCAGGGGGGAAGGTGGCGAAAGCCGTCGTGCAGCGAGCAACCCGGGCCCATGGTTTATGGGGGGATGAGCCGCGCGAGCGGGGGAAATCGCCGTCGAGTAGGATAGGCAGAGTCGAGGGGCTGTACTCGGTGTTGCGTCTCTTTGTGTGCGCAGGATACTTGTTGAGCATGCTGCTTCTGATCTCCAGTTTGTTGGTGTTTCATGGCCAGTGGTCGCATTGGTCGCGCCTCGCGCCTCGACTCATTCTTGGGGAAGGACGGGCATGACCATCGCTCCTCCCCGTTGTGCTGTTGTCCTCAAAACTTACGCCTGGGACGAGTTCGTTGAGCGCCAGGCGCGCCGCCTGGCGGAAGCTGCCGGCGCTCTGGATTTCTACGTCTCGGTAGATGAGACCAACGGCCCGGTCGGGCCGATACCATTCGAGCGTGTAGTTCGTTTCACCTGCAACGATCTTGCCGCCGCCGGTCTTCCGATGCGCTATGCCGTGGGTGGCGTGCTGTGGTGGAACCCGGATTACGCGCACTATCAGTTTCTGACGCAGTATCCGGACTACGACTATTACCTGTTTGTCGAGTATGACTGCGTCCTGCAATGCTCGCTGGAGCAGTTTGTGGTCCGTGCGGCGTCACAAGGGGCCGACTTCGTTGCCCTGCCGATTACACGACCCTTCAAGAAATGGCATTGGATGCCGTATCAGCGCCATGTCTATCCTCTTGGCGAGGTCAAGCTCTCTCTGCTGAATGCGTGTTTGTTTTCTTCTCCTGCTCTAAAGTTGTTGCATCAGCGGCGGCTCGCCATGGGCTCTGATCCGTTCATGCGACAGTGGCCGAGCAGTGAGGTGTTTATACCGACGGAGGTTGCGCGTGCGGGCATGACGTGGCTGTCGCTTGCGAACTTTGGCGATGTCTCCCACTGTGACTGGTTCCCGCCGACGATGGAAGAAGATTTGCGGACGGCAGATGGTGACGCCTTCTTGCACCCCGTGCTCGACCGGCGACGGTACGTCTCCTCGATGCTGTACAACCGGTGGTCACTTGCGCCCGGGGAACTAGACCGTGCTCTCTCCCGTTTCCAGCGCAAGGAATACGCCAAGCTTATCTGGCCGGCGGCCCGCCAGGTCGCAGTAAGACGGATACAGCACAAACTCCTCCAATGGCGACAAGAAGTAAGATGGTGACGCGGCGATCAGTTAAGGCAGTTTCGCAATTACTGTGGCCTGATAAAGATCGCGAGGTGTGGTTTTCCTTGGGGGAAAACCACGAAAAGGCCTACCTTTATCTACCTGCAGCCGGGGCAAGAGCGAGCTAGAAAACCCCTTCGCGCCGGCGAGGGTTCCAACCGTGGCCAGAGCGGCGCCGGCAAAACGACGCCGAGTCCAATATTCTCGCGTGCGCTGGCTGATATGGAGTGAGGCCAGTGCTCGCTCAAAAGCGCGGCATCTGCGCTGCGGATCCAGGTCGAGGCATTCCACGATCAGCTGGACGCAAAAGGAAGGCAGGCCGCAGGTGTTCAACCGCGGACTGACGATCAGCGAGGAGCTGTCTGGCGCCACCGCCGGCCTCCGTCCGGTAAATACCTCGTGCAGAACAACACCAAAGGCGAAAAGATCGCTGGCTTGCGAAGGCGGTCGCCCAAGGTAAAGTTCGGGAGCCATATAGTCCGGTGTTCCGGCTACTAAACCTCCCCCGGAAAGAGATGGCTCAGCCTCATGGGCGCGAGCTAAGCCAAAGTCGGTGATGCAGAGCCGCACTTCTGAGGCGATCCCGTCAAGCATGATGTTGTTGGGCTTGATATCCCGGTGAATGATGCCGGCGGCGTGGATGGCGGCTAGTCCCGCGGCCAGTTGCTTGAGGATGGCCAATCCTTCCGTAATCGATATGGACATGGTTCTGCGCAGCCGCGCCGCCAGCGTTTCGCCCGGCAGAAGCTTCATGGTCAAGAACGGGAAGTTCGCCGGCGGCTGCTCACCATGAAAGATGTCATAGATTGGGCAAAGATTTGGGTGGCTAACCTCCCTGGCAACCAATACTTCCCGCTCGAACCGTTGGCGCAAGGCAGGATCATCGGCAATTTGAGGAAGAATGGTCTTCAGGGCGACGTGAACACCTTGCAGGAAACGGTCCTCCGCCTCATAGACTTCGCCCATCCCTCCCTTGGCGATGAAACGAACAATAACGAAGCGATCAATCAGGATCTGGCCAAGCTTGAGCCGCCCTAGCGGCAGCGGCAAAGAGATCTCATTTTTGTCGATAGAACCGGTCTTGCCGGCGGCGCCTGCAGGGCCCGACCCCGTTTGGCCAAGAAACTCAAATGGCGGATGCTCCAACAGGCTGCCGGCGTTTGCATCCTCGGCCAGCAGCTCTTCGACCGTGCGTCTCAGCTTCGGGTCGCGGCTGCCCACCTGGTCGAGCAAGGCCTCGCGCCTGGTCGGCTCGAGCGCCAATGCGGCCTCGAAGAGTTGCTCCACGAATTGGGGTTGAATCGCCATGACACCCGTCCCACAAAGCGCTTATTTGTAACGACCTATGCCGCCGGAGAGGGGTTCCGGATGGCGTCTGGTCTCCCATAAATAGGCCACTGCGCATTCCAGCCTTACGGACTTAGTGTTTGGGGACCGTAAAAGGTATCAGGGTTTCAGCAAAATTCGCCTGAGTGTTCCTAGAAACTAACGGATGTCCATGAGGAGACCCGAGGTCTGGTTTGGCCCCGGGCCCCACTCCCAATGACTCCGTTAGCGGGCAGCAATGAAGACCTCGCTGCTCGGGTGGACCATTGCTTGTTGCAACTGAACCCTCTTCTCAGTTTTGGAAGGACGGACTGCGACGTCCATATCCGCCCAGTCGCAGAGAATCTCGCTCAGGAAGTACTGGTCGCCGTACTTGTGGAACAGCAGCTTTCCACCGTTTGGGGACCTGGCTCCGTCCTGGTCGACGATCGTGAGCACCGTAATGGGTTTATCGTGGTTCCTGATCACGATGAGCCCCGACGATTCCGTTTTAATCGTGTAAGTGCCAGCGGGAAGCAGCTGCTTGCCCACGGTGAAGTCAAAGGGGACATTCGCCCTAACCATTTTGGACTGCGCGAATGACGTGCCGGCCATGGCAAAATTTGCGATGGCGAGGAGTGCGATTGCTGTAATCCGTTTCATGACAGTGTCTCCTTTTCGTGAGGCGCTGAACTCTGATCGCCTTCAATCTGTTAAGCGGATTGCGCTGCCGAAAAGTGCCAATTTTTGAAAATTATTTTGAAAAAGCGAACGGCGGCTGAAAACTGACAGGAGCTAACGATCATGTCTGCGGATGACGGGGAAGTCACCCTTCTGTTGAAGGCCATGAAAAACGGAGACGAGTCTGCAGCAGGGAAGCTATTGCCCCTTGTCTACAACGAACTGCACCGGTTAGCCAAGTCCTACATGCAGCGCGAGCGATCGGACCACACATTACAGCCGACTGCTCTCATCAATGAGGCATATCTGCGTCTGGCTCGCGACAGCGTCGATTGGCAGAGCCGCCAACACTTTATCGGAGTGGCGGCAAACGTCATGCGTCGCTTGCTTGTCGATCACGCACGAGCGCACAACGCCGAGGTGAGAGCGGGAGGCCTGCAGCGCGTTGAGCTGGAAGAGGGATTGATGATCTCCAGCGAGCGATCAAGCGAGGTGCTTGCTTTGCATGATGCTCTAACCACTCTTGAAGGAGTGGATCCGCGGCAGGCGAAGGTCGTGGAGCTGCGCTATTTCGGTGGATTCTCCGTCGACGAGATCGGCGAAATCCTGGAGATGTCTCCGCGATCCGTGAAGCGGCACTGGGCGTTGGCCAGAATCTGGTTGCTGAAACAGATGAAAAATCCTCGCGATCCGGATGCGCCGCACAAACCCTTGTGATCCTGCGCACCGTGCCTGTCCGGACCCCGCAAAGATTTCCAAGGGGTGTGGGAAGGCTGGAATTGTGGAGATACTGCCGTTCCGGCCCTCCAAAGGGTTTTCGGCGGAGTTCAGACTCCCTAGGCGTCGCGGCGGTGAACGAGAAATGTCGCACACATCAGCAACAGGAAGGAGACGCAAACGCAGCCAGTCAGGCCAGCCCAAGGAATCGTTCCGTGGAGCATCTGCGTTTCCGGATTGATGCAAGCGCTTGCGCTCATCACGTCAAAGACGTTCCAGCCAGGCAGGATGTGGGCCTTATAACTGAAAAAGACAGTCGTGATGGCGCAAAGTCCAACGACGGGTGTCGTGAACTCTCCCTCGAAGATCTCAGAGAGCAATAGGCCAAGCGCGAGGATGGCGAGGCCGGCGGAACTCATGAGAGCGCCGAACGCCGTCGCCTGATCGAGAGGATACGATTCGCCGACAAATCGCGAAACAAGCGGAATCAACAGCGCGGCGGCGACGGCGAGCGCGATCGATTGTGCCCATGCGACCGCCGCCCGGATCAGAAAAAGGTGCGAGCGGCGTACGGGCAGGCAAAGCGTGAAGAGCGCCGTCCCCGTTCCGGTCTCCCTGGCCAGTCCGCCGAATGTAAGCACAAAGGCAGCGAGCACCCAAAGCCCCTGCAGGGCATAGTGGAAAAACCCACTCCACACATAGACCGAGTAGGGCAATGGTTTATCCGGAAAGTGCGCATTGTGCCGCGCGATATATCCCGGAGCGGTGACAACGCCATAGACAACGAGCGCCGTGAGCAGCACAAACGCAGCGGCGAAGCGGGCCCGCGACTCCCGCCAGGATCTCCAGGCAAGAGCACGCCAGCTTGACACGAGTTTCTTACGATGCGAAGAAGGATCAGTAGTCAATGCGGTCTCCATGAGCTACGGCGGCCATCCAACAAACTACGGTAAGAGCCCATGTGGCGAACAACGTTAGCCATGGCGCAGTTGTCCAAGTCAACTGCCATGGACCTGCCATGGCATGCGCGAAATCAAGGTAAGCAAGCCAACTGGTTTTGCCGGAATAGCGGAGATGCTGCATGTAGGTTTGAAGCACGAGATAAGGCACGCCAAGAAGGACCAGCGTGATGAGCAGGCATAGATAGTCGCCCGGAAACAGGGAGTAGCACAGATTCCCGAATGCAATCAGAAAGACGCCCGCGCCGACCATCAGTGCGGTGTGTAGCAGAATTTGCGTGAGCGAGTACGATTGATGAATCACGGAGGAGCCGATCATCACGACGACGACGGCGAAAAGGCTGAGAGCTATGCTTTCAATGAATGCCATGGCCAGCCGCGTGAAGAGCCATCGACGACGGCTGACAGGCAGGCTCAAACTGAACAGAACGGAACCCGCATTCTTCTCCCGGATCAGTCCTCCAAAGGCAAAGAGGAGCGCAAATAACGCCCAGACCTGCTGAAGATAGTTGTTGTAAAGGTAATGCCACAAATACCAGCCGTAATTGTGGATCCCAAGCACCATCCATGCGAGGTGATATCCCTTCGGGTCTTGTAGCTCCTGCGCCCACCATTTCACAAGCCAGGCGTGCTGCTGCATGTTAAATACGCACACGATGGTTGCGGCCACAAGACTCGCAAAGAATCGCACCCGTGTTTCAACCCAGGCTTTGTAGAGCAGCATCTTCATGACCGTGCCTTCACTTTTTCGAGGAAGATTTCTTTCAACGAAATCGGCAGTACATCGATGTTGCCGGCCCTCAACATGCGAATGTGCTCCATGATCGAGTCGAGATTGCGGCTGGCAATTAGGGATACCGTGCGCCCTTCCATCCGCACTCGCTCAATACCGGGAAGGCGAAAATCACGTTCGTCCACGGGTTCGGGAAAGACCGCCTGGATATGCCGGTATTGTTCCTTGACCTGATCCATGGGCGCGTCCAGGACGAGCTTCCCCCGGTCGATGATCAGAACGTGATCGGCGACCTGCTCCACCTCCGCAATTTGGTGCGATGAAAAGAAGATTGTCGTTCCCTGGGCTGCAAGCGAGACGACGATTTGAAGCACGTCTTCGATGGCGACCGGATCAAGCCCCTCGGTTGGCTCATCGAGGATGAGCAACCTGCAGCCGCGCGCGAATCCAAGCAGAAGGGCGAGCTTGGTGCGCATGCCTTTCGATAATTGGCGAACCCTGCGATCGCGCGGGAGTTCGAACCTGTCCAGAAGATGCTGCTCGAAATCGCCATTCCAGTTTGGGAAAAAGGATCGGGTGAAGCGAAGAATTTCCGCCACGGTCATATAGTCGTAGAGGCGCTTGTCTTCGGCGACAAAACCGACCTGTTGGCGGATGAGTAGGCTCTCGCGTTCATTATCAATCCTGTGGCCGAAGATGCTGCCGGTGCCCGACGTTGGATGGATCATGCCAAGGAGCATCTTTATCGTCGAACTCTTGCCGGCACCATTCTGGCCAAGAAATGCGCACACGGAGCCATCCTGAACAGCAAGATTGAGCCCTTTCACGGCCTCATGCTTCCCGTAGCTTTTTTTCAACTCGTTCGTTTCGATTGCAGCTCCCACAGCTACCTCCGTTGGAACTCCGTGGCAAGTTCGGCTTCAAAGAGACGCCGAATCTCCCCTGCGTCGAGCCCCTGGTCTTTGAGTCTGTCGACAAACTCTCGCACACGCTGTTGCGCGTCTCGCATCTCTTCGCGTCTGGATCTACCTCGATGCGTCGCAACAAAGGCTCCGAGGCCATGCCTGATCTCGAGAACGCCTTCATTCTCAAGTTCGCGGTAAATCTTGATCACTGTGTTCGGGTTGATCACGAGGTGTTCTGCTAGCCCCCGAATGCCTGGCAACTGGTCGCCGGCTGTGAGCGATCCAGTTTCAATGGCATGCCGAATCTGCTCCTTCAACTGCACGTAGATCGGAACACCAGACGACGGATTGGGCTTTCTAAACACTGTTCTACAGAGATAGCACAGTGGAACTGCGCGGTCAAGAACGAGCCGATCATTGCTTGCCGTTGGCAGTGCGGAGTTGGACTAGCAGTGAGAAACGTCGGTTATTCCAAGGGTGCCGTGCATCGGATGAATCGAGAGTCAGAGGGAAGAAGCAGTGGTATCCCACATCTCGCGAAAAACGAGCGAGATACCCGGATTTCCTGTACGCACCTCATCCAGCGTCGCGGATGCGGCTTTCATAGAGGAAAGCCGCATGAAGTTCAGCTACGGTTTTCTAGGGAGCGGGAGATGTTCCGTCTGTCCGCGCCGGCGCCTGTCCCTTGTTGGCGACAGAAGCGATCGAGACTGCGTCCTGGCCAAAGAAGTTCATCTTGATTTGTGTCTCCACTTCAGCCGGACTGCCAGCAACTTGATTGGGGTTATAGTGCCATTGGCGGACCGCTCGCATTGCGGCTTCCGCCAATATGGGGTTGCCACTTAATACGGTCACTTCTTTGACCGACCCATCTGCGGCGATCAATGCTTTTAGCTGCAACTCTCCAACTAGATTGGGTTCAGAAACAACAGGATGCGCAAAGTGACCCTGTGGAAGCTCCGAGACAAACCGCCGTTCTACAGGAGCGGAAGGAGCATTCGGAACCGGCTGAATCGTATCAGGAACCGTAGCAAGAGCCGGAATCGGAGAGCGGCTGGCGTTTGCGGATTGGACCGATCCGCCTGCAAGTGGCGCATCCTCTTGTTTGGCTACCGTGGGCTCAGGCGGCCTGGGTGCGACCCAGCGTCTTGGCTTTTCGCCATTCGGCAAGGAAGCGGTTGCCGGTGCAACCCGAAGCGGACTGATTGCAGCCGGATGCGGAACGGATGGTTTGATGTGGTTGACGGCAGGCTCGATTGGCTTTGATGCTGTTTGAGGACTCTCCATCTCTCCTGCGCTTGAGAACAGAGGGATTCCTGAAAATGATGCCAGTATCACTGTGATACAAACGGCAACCAGCACGATGGCCCAGTCCTTTAGGCCGCCGGATGCCTCCTTTGCTTCTTTTTGCTTTACGCCAACGAACGAATCTGGATTTGGCAAGGCTGGAGTCGCGGACTTGGCCAGGAATACTTGCGTCGTTACCCGTGCCGTTCGCAGGGTGACCACTCGATTGGCGGAAGCTGGTGACTTCGGGCGCCCTTGATCGACTACTCCAAAGACAGTGCTGCGTGCCACCGGTAGAGTGGGTTTTACGACAGCCGACCGGGATAGTTTCTCAATCAGGCGCCGATCGCCGCGGCTCAGGACCTGCGGAGGAAGGACACGAAAGTGGCGGAAGGCCCACTGAAGACGAATGCGTTGCCACCGAGACGGACGAACGTACACGGTCCCAGCCTCGGTGCGCAATTCCAGAAGTTCTGCGCCATTCACGTTGATATTCCGGTAGCTGACGGCCGGAACCGATTGCGGTTCTTCTGAGAGTTGGAGGAGCGGCCCGAAGTTCGTCAAGATGGCCTCCGCTTTGAGATCGCACAGGGGCCCGTCTACACTTGCTGATTTTGGGGGGTCTAAAGACCAGCAGACTTTCAACACCATCTTATTACGGCATCGAAACTGTTTCCAGTCGATCTTATTACGTCATTGAAACTGTTTCCAGTCAACCCGATACGACGACGGCGCATATGGTTGCCGTCCTGCAGTTTCGGGCCCCCGATGGCGCCAGGTTTCCCATCACCGGCCGCCCCCGTTCAACGCCCTCACTCATTAGAGTCTGTGGACCACAAAAAGGTATCAGATTTTGAGCAAATTCGCCTGCGTGCTTCCAGGGTTGAACGGGATGAGCGTACGTGAGAAGGCCCGAAGTCTGGTTTGGCCTCGGGCCCCCCACTCCCAATGACTCCGTTAGCGGGCAGCAATGAAGACCTCGCTGCTCGGGTGGACCATTGCTTGTTGCAGCTGAACCCTTTTCTCCGTATTGGATGGACGGACTGTGACGTTCATATCCGCCCAGCTGCAGAGAATCTCGCTCAGGAAGTACTGGTTGCCGTACTTGTGGAACATCAGCTTTCCGCCGTTTGGCGCCTTGGCGCCGTCCCGGTCGGCAAGGGTGAACACCGCAATGGGTTTATTGTGGTTCTTGATCGCGATGAGCCCCGCTGATTCCGTTTTAATCGTGTATGCGCCAGCGGGAAGCAGCTGGTTGCCGACGGTGAAGTCAAAGGGGACGTCCGCCTGAACCCCGTTGGACTGCGCGAATGACGTGCCGGCCAGGGCAAAATTTGCGATGGCGAGGAGTGCGATTGCTGTGATCCGTTTCATGACAGTGTCTCCTTTTCGTGAGGCGTCGAACTCTGATCGCCTTCAATCTCTTAAGCGCAGTCCACTGCTGAAAAGTGCCAATGTCCCAAAACTTTTTTTTTCACAGGGGCTTGGGGCGGCAACATTGTGGTATTAGCCTACGGGCGATTTTTTTGATTGTTTGCATATCCGACGGCTGGCGTGATCCAAAATCCCCCCGGAGGCTGTCCCAAAAACCCTCCCCAAGGAAAGGCATCTCCCTGAGCTAAGGAGAAGAGCGGGGGAAGCCTGATGGAGGTTACTTTCGCCGTTTCGAGTGTGCCGAGGCTTCCGCGCAGAAGGGGTAAGATCAGTCTTTGTGCGCGGCCTGCTTTCGCGGGCTTCGCAGGCGGCCAATGCTGCTACGGCCGCTGGTGCTATTGAGCAACCGTCCCGAGAGGTAGTGTGCAATGAAGCGACGAATTGTCTTTCAGTCTGCCCGCATCTTCGATGGCGCATCGGAAACGCTGCGCGCGCGGGAACAGGTCTTTGTGGAAGGCGGCGTGATCACCGAGATCTCCGCGCGGCCGCCAGGCAGCGAGGACGAGGTCGTCGATTGTGGCGGTCGTGTACTGATGCCAGGGTTGATCGATGCGCATGTTCACGTGTACGGAGCGGGGTTGAACATCGTCAGGGTCGTGCAATCGCCGATGTCTTACCTGGCGCACTTTGCGGCGCGGTTTCTTCGGGCGAGCATCGATCGTGGCTTCACCACACTGCGCGACGTTGGGGGAGCCGACATTGGCCTGGCTTTGGCCATCAAGGATGGTCTGCTGGGGACGGTCCCAAGGTTGATTTATGGCGGCCGCTTTATCTCGCAGACGGGCGGTCATGGGGACTTTCGTCCCGGAGACCACGCGTTCGAGACGGGCAGTTTTTGCGGCTGTTCATATCACGGAGACCAACTGGCGGTGATCGCCGACGGAGCGGACGCGGTGCGCAAGGCGGTGCGTGAAGAGCTTCGGCGTGGCGCTTCGCACATCAAGATCATGGCTTCAGGAGGAGTCGCATCGCCTACCGATCCAATCGACCGCTGCCAGTACTCCGAGGAAGAGATTCGTGCGGCGGTGGAGGAGGCGGATCGCGCCGGTTCCTACGTGGCTGCTCACTGTCATCCGAAAGAAGCCGTGCGCCGGGCTGCGGAGCTGGGCGTGCGATCAATCGAGCATGCCACCATGATCGATGAGGCGACGGCCGATTTTGTCGCTGAGAAAGGCGCATTTACAGTGCCCACCATGGCGATCATGGTGGGCCTGCTGGAAGAGGGCGAGTCGCTTGGACTGCCGGCGGCGAGCCTGGAGAAGTTGAAACGCTTCGGCGATGGGGCGTTCTTGACTCTCGAGATCATGAAGCGGGCAGGCGTGCGGATGGGTCTCGGCACAGATCTTCTGGGTAGCCTGCACGTGCGGCAAAGTACCGAGTTCACTCTGCGCGCGCGGGTGCTGCCGCCGATCGATGTGCTTCGTTCGGCTTGTACCGTCAATGCGGAGTTAATAGGACAAGCGGGAAAGCTTGGCTGCATTCGCGAGGGCGCCATGGCAGACATCCTGGTGATCGATGGCAATCCACTCGAAGATATCTCTGTGCTGGGGAGCGGTGGCGACCGCCTCTCAATCATCATGAAAGATGGAAGTTTTCATAAGCGTGCGATCTAAGTGAGTGCCGAACAGTAGGGGGATTGCCGCGATCCCGTCCATTCAATACACTGGGCCAGAGCGGCGACCGTGTCCCGGCTCGATGCTCCGTTTAATTTGACATCGCAGGCCAACGATGCCCACCTTTAGAGATCCAATGATCAATATCTACTCGCGCGATCTTTCTCGTGCGGTGGCATTCTATTTGGAACTAGGCTTTGTTGAAGCTTTTCGCACTCCGGCGTCGGGCGAACCGGTCCATATCGAACTCACGTTGGATGGGTTCACCCTGGGAATCGCGACCATGGAAGCAGCGAAAGAACACCACGGCCTTCGATCCGGGGGAGAAGGGCGTGGGATCGAGATCGTCCTTTGGACCGACGACACGGATGCAGCCTTGGACGTCTTAGTTGCCAAGGGCGCACCTCTTCTTTCTCCTGCGCATGACTTTCTCGACGGCAAGCTGCGCGCTGCCTGGATCGCGGATCCGGATGGCAATCCGATCCAACTCGTTCAACGAAAATACTTAGCATTGTCGGGGTCCGGCTATACAAATAGGTCGAGGTCTTTAGTTGCGCGGGGCTGCGCATGAATGGCAACAGCATAACCACCAACGATCAAATATTTAACCTGGTGTTCGTTGAAGGCAGACAAGAGTTCTTTGAAGTCTTGACTGAACATCGTGCGTCTGAACTGTAGTGAATGGTGAGGTGGATGGGCGAGTACACTTTGTCGCATGAGTTAGTGGGCGAGCAGCAACGCTTGGCGCTGATGTCCTCGTTGCTGGATCCAATCGAGCGGGCTCGCTTTGCTCGTCTTGGCGTGCGTCCAGGCTGGCGCTGCCTGGAACTCGGCTGTGGCAACGGGTCGATCGCGCAGGCTCTGGCTGAGGCCGTGGCGCCCACTGGCCACGTGGTCGCCAGCGACATCGATCTCGCTTATATCGCGGACCTGCGAATGCCGTGTCTTGAAGTCCGCCGCATCGATATCCTGCAGGACGTAATCGAAGAGGGGTGCTACGACTTCGTGGTCGCGCGCGCTCTGCTTCACCATCTCACGCCTCGCCCGCAAGGCCGTGGAGCGGATGATCGCCGCGCTGAAGCCCGGAGGCGTGCTTCTTTCCATCGAGCCGGACATGCTGCCCTGTACGGTCACCGAGCCGGAGGCGATGCGCGCGTTCTGGCAAGGATGGCTTAAGTGGTCGGTGGAAGCGGGCATCGATTACTCCATCGGGCGCAAGATTCCCGCGCTGGCTGGATTCGCTCGGGCTGGAGGAAGTTGCCGGGGAAGGGCACACCGCCCAGTTCAACGGCGGGTCACGCTGGGCGACATACTGGACCGCGACCATGCGCGAGTTGGCGCCTGCACTTCTGAAATCGGGTCACGTTACCGGGAAAATGCTGGAGGAGTTTCACTCCTGCTACGAGGACCCGCATTATTGGACCAGCATCATGACCTTCATTGAGAACTGGGGACGCAAGCCGGCGTGAACCTCGATCAACAGCCCACTCGACCAAGTCAACGTCAACACCGCAAGCGCCACTATGTTTGTTGTTGATCGCAGCCCAGGGAGAAGCGCAATGCGGCACAAATTTCGTTCATGCGCGACCCGCTAAGCCGGGCCACGCGCTTCCCCAATCGGTTCTGAGAGACCGTAATCGTATTGTGCAGGTTCACCGCGCAGGGCGCCTTCATTCCATCGTCGTCCCCTAAGGCAACCTCGGATGGAACTCCACGGATCGTGGAGGTTATAGGCGCGACACTCACGGTCGACAAATAAGAAATAGCGCTGTCGCGTGTGAGCACCACCACCGGCCTGCTCTTGTCAGGCGAAGCAAAGCGGTAAAGGCGGACGTCGCCTCGGGCTATTCCGCCGGCCACGCGGCCTCCGCCTCCCAGAGGGTAGATTCATCGCAGGTTTGCTGCTGCCTCGCATAACCCACCCGGTCGCGCTCCTCGCTGGTGCGTACCTCTAACCTTTTGAGGTGCTCTCGCAGGGCTTCACGCACTAACGCGGAACGATTCCGTTTCAGCCGGCGTGCAGCCCGATCCGTGGCTTGCAGAAGACTCTTATCGAGAACGATCTGGACGGTTTCCATTGTCGACTCTGCTCCACAGTATACTCCACAGCGAATTCCCGCTGGGCTACCCCTCCCGCGCGGCAACCTGGGGCGGGCGGGAGCGACGAAAGGTAGAGTGGGTACTCAGACGTGGATGTAGGGAACCATCGGGAGTGAAATATTAAGACGCTCTGGCATGGCCCATGGGCCAGAAACCAGTTCGGCCTTTTTGGCCGGATCGCCACGCTGCCGCAGCCAAGTACCAAGCGGGGCATAACAATGCCCAGTTACGAACCCACAAAGCCTGGTTGCTCCATGCGGAAATCATCAGCACGGTCATGGTGAGGGCCAAAATCAGAGGCAGCGCGGAACGAGATGCGAGAGCCTTGCCATCCCCGGCGGACGCCTAAGATCGCGGGCGGAAGGAACAGTAAAAAGCATGGGCTGGAGACAGACATACACAGAAAAGACCAGGAGGGAAGAGCCGACAGAACAGCACTCACCCAGAGGGTTCGTCGCGAAACCGATCCAACTACGTAGCCGGCTGACCAGGACCAGGCAATGAGCAGGAAGATGTGGCACAGCAGCAGAGGGAAACCCTCGTGCCCCGTTGGCGAGTGCCAAGGATAGACCTTGTGATTGACCAGCCGCTGATACGTGCAACTCACGGAAAAAGAAGCGATCATCAGGAGGTAGCTGCAGGGAAGCGCGACGACAAATCCAGCAAGCCATGGGCGGGGATCTCGCCAAAGAGCCAGCTTGCCGGCGGAAGACCAAGCCAAATACATCGAGCATTGCTCGCCAGGCGTTCTCGTTGGTTTCCTGCAGATCGCCCAGTACTACCTCGCGTTCCTCGCGATCAAGCAGCCTCGAGGACAGCTCTACCAACGGCCACACGATTGCGTTCATGAAGCCCTTCCCATGCGGTTTTCCACCCAGGATGCGCCACGACTCACGCGCAGAACCGCGTCGTAGAATTCTTTTGCGGCGCGCACGCCCTGGGCGGTCACGCGCACCATGCGCTTGCCCCGGCCACCACGCTGCGGCGTGGCTTCACCTAGCCATGTCTTGAGGAGACCTTTTTCTTCCAGGCGATCCATGGTGGTGTACAGCGCGCCCATGGAGCATTTTCGTTCTATCGCCGCTTCTATCTCTTCACGAATCGCCACGCCATAGGCGTTCTCTCCGAGCCCGGCGGCGGTGGTGATCAAGACGTATTCAAATTCGCCCAGCATTAGTTAAACTACATTGTAGTACAAACCAGGAGCCAGTCAAGGGATTTTCGTTCGAAGTCGATCAGGGATCTTAACGGATCCATTCCGTTCCATCGCCCGGAATGACGTCGACCAGGCTTATGAAATCGAGCGTGTGCTTCCAATGGACAATGAGAAAGGCGGTGGGCTGGCCATTGAGATATAAATCCTGGCGCAGAAGCCGCCACGCGGCGAGAGGCTTGGTGCTGAATGCTGCTTGCTGCGGATCGTTCGGGTTGTAGCCGAATGCCTGAATGTCGCTCACAACCTCTCCTTCCACGGCACAGATCCCTTTCGAAGGGAGGGGGAGGATTCATGCGACTGTCGTTATCGATGGTCATGACGCGCTCGCGCAGATTGAGTAGGACCGGAGAGTGACGCCGTGAGCGAAAGTCGTAACGGGCGATGGCCATTGCCCCTACGAATCGCTCCAGGCAGCCGCGGTTTTCCTCTCCGTTGGCAGAGAGGCAGAAGGCGCGGTTGGTCAGGCGATCGCGGAAGTGAAAGCCCTCAGTGGACGAGTTCGCGAGAAATTGAACACTCATGCGGACTTCGCATTCTGCTGTCAAGAAGCGGTAACTCGCGTCGGAGCGCTTTTCGGATCGCAATAATTTTGGGCTTAGCCCAAGACCGGCTAAGGACCAGAGGAAGTATCTCCGGTCCGGACTTTGCAAAAAGGTTTTTGCAGGTGCTGCCATCGCTTCTCCGAAACGCCAACCGGTACCAGGCATGTGAGATTGCTCACCTGCAACCATAATAACTACATAGTAGTACTAATGGCGCGATGAGGTCAAGCGCGTGAATTGTCGAAAAAGGATGCCAGGTAGAGAGAGCCTCGCTTAAGGCCAGAGCACCGATCGGTCAATACTGGCAATGGTCGTCCTACCCGTCAGGACCATCGCCATCTCAAACTCGCGCTGCAGGATATTCAAAACTTTCGTGACACCGGCTGCGCCCGCCGCGCCCAATCCGTAGAGATACGGCCGTCCGATGAGCACTGCGTTCGCGCCCAACGCCAGCGCCTTGAGCACGTCGGTCCCGCGGCGAATACCGCCATCCACTAAGACCGGCACGCGTCCGGCGACTTTGTCTGCCACCAGGGGCAGCGCATCAATGGTTGCAGGCGCCGTATCTAAATTTCGTCCGCCATGATTTGAAACCATGATCCCAGCGACTCCCGTCTTGACCGCCCTGTCTGCATCGTCGGGGTTGAGCACACCCTTCAGCAGCAACGGAATCTTGGTGTAAGAGAGCAGCCGCTCCACGTCCTTCCAGCTCAAGGACGCGTCGAGCACGCTGCTATAAATCTCCAGGGAGTCTATGCGAACACTATCGCCAACGCCCTTGAAGCCGCTTAGGTTTGGCAACGGTGGCAGGGTAACCTTCGCCCGGGTCTCGCGATTGCGCGCGCCGCAGATCGGTGTGTCCACGGTGAGACAAAGCGCGCGGTAACCACTAGCCTCGGCGCGTTGCACCAGTTCGCGGGTGAAGTCCATGGTCAGGCTGCGCGTAGAGTTGAAACCACAATGGACTCTTGGCCACCGCCGCCACATCTTCAAGGCTCGTATTGGCAAACGAACTGACCACCATGGTGGCTCCGGCAGCGCTTGCACCGCGGGCGGTGGCCAGCTCACCCTCGGGATGGGTCAGCTTATGCGAAGACGTGGGCGCCAACAGAATAGGGAAGCTATGCTCCTGCCCAAACAGCGTTATGCGCGGGTCCAGGTTCGAAGCATCTTCGAGAACGCGGGCTTTGAGGCGAATCCGCTGGTAGGCTTCCTGATTCCATCGCAGTGTGAGCTCATCACCTGCGCCTGCGGTGACGTATTCCCAACCCATCGCTGACATCTTCGCCTTCGCCAGACGCTCGAAGTCGGTTAGGCACAGGGGTTCCGGTTCAGGTGCGGAGGCGAGCGGGGAAACGCAGTCGGCAGCCGGTGCATTGGCGCGGGTCTCTCTACCATTGTCGGGCACTGGAAAACTCCTTGTGCGATCGTACTGCCTTCAAAGATCCCGGGCGAGGATGGACGATCATGCTAAGCGGAATCTTCCAGCGTTCCCGCCAGACTTGGCGCTTGACGCCATTTCGAAGCGAAGCGTGCCGCCTTTCATGATGGCAGCGTGGTCGAGGAGATTGCCGGTGACGGCTTTTCCCTGAAGAGAAGCGCGACGGACAAAGACCGCATCGGGCGTATTGCCCTGGGCTTCGATGGTAAATGTAACTCCGCCAGGTACGTGTACGACAGAACGGGCAAATAGGGGACTGCCCAGGGTGTACTCCGGCTTTCCGGGGCAGACGGGATAAAAGCCCAGCGCGCTCAAAACGAACCATGCGGACATCGACCCGGTGTCCTCGTCCCCGGCAAACGTATCCGGCGTGTAGAGGCTCTGCATCACCTTACGCGCCCATAACTGCGTGAGGTCCGGGCGCCCGGCATGAGCAAAGATGTAGAGAAGATGGTGTACCGGCTGATTGGAGTGCGCATATTGGCCAAACGGCACCGCCGCCATCTCTGACATCTCGTGTATCTCGACTCCGTATACACCGACGTGGAAGATCGGTGGGGTCGATAACATCTCCTGCAGAGCCTTCGCTGCTTCTGTCTCGCCTCCCGATTTGTTCGATCAGACCGCGGAGGTTCTGGGGTGCGTCCCAACGGTGCTGCCAGGCTGCCCCTTCCACATAAGGACTGCCCCATGTAAAGGGATTGAAGGGAGTAAGCCAGGAGCCATCTTCATTCTTACCGCGAAAGAACTTCACCTCGGCATCGTAGACATGCCGCCAGTTCTCAGAGCGCTTCATAAAGGCAGCGTGATCGTCTTCTTTGCCCAGCGCCTGGGCTACCTGCGCGATGCAGAAATCCCCGTAGGCTGCGTCGACGGTTTCCGCAACGGATTGGATAACGTGATCCGCGGGAACGTATTGCAGCTTGAGATACTGCTCCAGTCCAACCCTCCCGTAGCCTTTGGCGGGGTCGCCGGGCATGGTGGCATGTTTTTTCAATCCCTCGTAAGCGCCTTCCAGGTCAAAGCCCGTAATGTGCTTCGCTGCTGCATCGCCAAAGACGGAGTCGATCAGGCTCCCGGTCATGCACGCCCGGTATCCCGGACACGGAAACTGCGGCAGCCACCCACCTTCCTTGTACGCATTCACCCAGGCCTGCAGAATCTCACCCAGCCGCTCTGGAAACAGAATGGACATCAGTGGATACCAGGCGCGATAGACGTCCCAATAGCCGTGGTCCGCGTACATCACACCCGGCATCACCTTGCCATTGAAGGCGCTGAAGTGATGCATCTTGCCGTCTGCATCCGGCTCGTGCCAGGTTCGCGGGAATAACAGCACGCGGTACATGCACGAATAAAAGGTGCGACGCTGTTCCTCGGTGGCGCCTTCGATCTCGATTCGGTTCAGATGATCGTTCCAAGTGGCTGCTGCCGAACTGCGCAGGTCATCCACAGAACGCTGCCCAATCTCGTTGCGCAGGTTTAGCGCTGCCTGCTCGAAGCCGATGAAGGAGGTGGCGATGTGTGCTTCCAAAGACAGGCCCTGGCGAAAGCGAAGGATACCGATCCGGTGCGCACCGGCCTCTTTCACTTCAAAACTATCCCACGGAGTTTTGAGCTGCAGCAGGTAGTAGGTGGCGAAGTTGTCCGGCACACCACCAGAGTTTGCGGTCGATGTAAAACGAATCGATCGCGTCGCTGGATCGGGTTCGATCGTACCGTGACGTCCCGGAATATCGAAGAGAAGGCCGATCATTTCTTCGCTTCGGCTTCGTCTTTCTCAAACGTTGCCGTGAGCACAGCGCTTCTTTCGGTTGGGACCAGCTCAACGTGAGCGCGGTAGCGAAGCAGGAAAAGCTGCAGCGAATGAGGCCCAAGATGTGCTTCCTCGGCAGCATAAGAGGAGGCGCGCGCGGCCGCTTCGGGATGGATCTCTCCCCGAAAGGGAAGAAAGCTCGCATGCCCATAGTCGCTCAGCCATGGGCTCAGTTGATGCGTACAGCGAAAACCCTGGATGCGTCGAACGCCGGGCTGAAACATCCAAGGTGTGTCTTCGTGCGATTGCAGGGTCCAGTGCGCCATGCCAAAGGGGAGCGCGGCGATGGGCAGCGTATTGCCGCGCGAGAACTCGGGCGTCGATGCCGTGCCTTGCAGGATGTTGACCCAGTCGACCGGGTCCCGCCGCACCTGGTCGCTCGCGCTATTTGTTTCACGGGACCCCTCCGCCGCGCGAACAGCACTTTCCTCCGTAAATACCGCGCTAACCGCAGCTAGCCCGGAGGTTTTTAGGAATGCTCGCCTGCTTGGACCACTCGACTTATTGTTCGCCATGCGGGATACCTTTCCTCAAGTGATGCTGTATCAGAATAGGCTTATACACCAGAGATTGCTCGGCAGCCTAATCGCTCTCCGAAGGGCAAGCGCCTGCGTGAGACTGGCCCATCCCTGCATCAATCCCTCCGTTCCCTGCAAACCACTCGATCGGATTCGTCAGGCCGCAGAAGGTTGTCGTGAGGGTCAACGGCAGGCAGATGAAAGATTCGCGCTATGGGCTGGCAACCATCGTGGCAATCGTTTTGAGTCCGGCCATTGGATTTGGCCAGCGGCCCTGCACAACGGGAGTTTACATCGATGGCGTCATTACCGACCCAGCCGGGTCGTTGATCGCGGGAGCCCAAGTGCAGGCCGCGGATGGAGAAACGACCACTACCGACGCGGCGGGCCGCTTCGTATTGCCATGTGTTCCAGCGAACGCAGACACCATCACGGTGCGCGCGGAAGGGTTTCGCTTCAGGCACCGCCGCAGCCGATAGGCAGTCAGGGCAGAGTGCACACCTCAATCTCCAATTGGCGATCGCACAAGTGCAGACGGATGTGCAGGTGAGCGGCAATGACGCCACTGCCATGGACGCCAATCACGGTGGGGAGACCACTACCCTGACCACCCAGGGCGTGCAGCAGCTTGCCGATGACCCGGACGATTTCCTGCGGGAGCTGCAGGTGCTGGCATCTGTTTCGGGAGGGGATCCAACCGCAACCATGATTCGCGTCGACGGTTTTCAAAACCCGAGCGCTCTTCCGCCCAAGAGCTCCATCGCCTCCATTCGGATTGCTCCGGATCTTTTTTCTTCGGAGTACTCGTTTCCTCCCTTCAATGGTGGGCTGGTTGAGATCTTCACCAAGCCCGGTGCCGACGCATTTCACGGAGCCCTCTTCTTTACCGACAGTGACGGCAGCTTCAACGCGACGGATCCCTTTTCCGTCACTGCAACTCCCGCCGGCAAGCGGCGCTACGGCTTCGAGTTCGGCGGTCCAGTCGTTCCCAAAAAGAGTGGCTTCGCCCTGGCGCTTGAAAAGCGCGACATCGATGAGTTCAACGTCGTGAATGCGACCACCCTGGACACGAACGGCAACCCCGCTCCATTTCAACAAACGGTTGCGGCGCCGCAGCGGCTCTGGATCGCCTCCGCTCGCGGAGACTGGCAGGTCACGCCCAACGACACCGCGACGCTTTCGTTTTCGGCGCATACCAACAACCTCAGCAATCAGGGTGTCGGCGGCCTCACGCTTCCTGAGGCCGGATACTCCAGCCTGGTGAACGAGTACGATCTGCGCCTGACCAACACCCAGACTCTGAGCGCGAATGCCTTGCATGAGACGCATATCGGCTACACCTGGAAGCGCACTGCGCAGACACCGCTCGCTTCGGATCCAGCGCTCCAGGTGGCCGGATACTTCGTTGGCGGCGGAGCCACCAGCCAGAACCTGAACGACCGCGAGCGCGATCTGGAGATCGATGACGACGTAATGGTCACGCGCGGCAGGCACGACGTGAAAATAGGCGCACAGTCGCTCGGCATCTTCGTGCATGACTACGATCCCAACACCTTCAATGGGGCCTATGTCTTTGGCGGGGGCAGTGCCCCGGTGCTCGACGCCAACAACAACCCTACCGGGCAGACAGAAACCATCCCACCGATCGAGCAGTACCGCCGCGCATTGCTGAACCTTCCAGGCGGCACACCGACGACCTATCAGATCACCACCGGTACGCCGCTTGTGCCCGTGACACAGTGGCAATTAGGTCTCTATGCACAGGACACCATCAAACTTCTACCTCGCCTCACGTTCACCACAGGCCTGCGCTATGCCTTTCAGACCACGCCAGGTAGTTTTGTCATCTTCGGTCCGCGCGCCGGCTTCGCCTGGGCGGCCGACAAGAAGGAGACCTGGGTCTTCCACCTGAGAGCCGGGTTATTCAATCATCCGCCCAGTGGCCCAACCTATGCCACGGAAGTGTATCGGTTGAACGGTACCCGGCAAACGCAAGCTACCGTCTACTCACCCAGCTACCGCACTCCTCTGACGCCGATCCCAGGATCGATCGAGGTGAGCACAGTGAATCAGTTTCCACGCTCCTCCTTGACCCAGCCGTCCACCTTCGTCGCGTATTTCAATGTGGAGCATGACTTCCTCCATCACTGGCACGCGCGCGGCAATCTGTTCTGGGGAGAAGATTACAACCTCGTTCGTATCCGTAATATCAACGCCCCTATGGTTCCAAGCAGCGTTGGTATGGCGCCCGATCCGACGGCCGCTTTGCTGGCGCCCCGTCCGATGGCGGCCAATGAAAACATCATGCAATATGAAAACTCCGGCCATCTCGCCGGTAACGTTGTTTCCCTCAGTGTGGACCAGCACAGTTACAAACGCTTCGGCCTTTATGCCAGATACGCGCATATGAATTTCAAGACGGACGTTGGTGAAACGGATACCAGCCCGCAGTCCAGCTACAGCAACCTGGGAGAGTCGGCGCGCGTCGATTGGCTAAGCAAGAACAGTGCGACCTTTGTGGGGAACCTGAATCTGCCGTACAGGCTGGAACTAAGTGCGCAGTTTGATGCCTATGGCGGACACCCCTATGACATCACCACCGGTACTGACAACAACGGCGACGGCAACTTCAACGACAGACCCGCCTACGCTTCGGCCATGGGATCAGGTGTCTACAGCACGACTTTTGGACTGCTAACTTCCAACACGGTGAATGGCGATGTTCCTCGCAATCTCGGAACCATGCCGCCCACGACACACCTCGATATGAACTTGAGTCGTGCCTTCACCTTTAACCCAAAGGACAAGGACCATCCGCGGACGCTTACCTTCAACGCGCGCAGCGCTAACCTGCTGAACCACACAAATGTGACCGCCGTGAATACGGTTCTTTCTTCCTCTAACCTTGGGCAGCCCCTCACTGCCGAGGCCGCCCGGCGGGTGGAACTCGGTGTACGCTTCGCCTTCTGAGCATGAGATCGTTCCCCTCGCACAGGGCGCCGCGCCTACGCCCAAGGCATCCCAGGCGCAAAACTGTCCATCATCCCCGAATGCGGCCACGGGCCCTCGATCGAGAAGCCGGCCGAATTCCTGGCGGCCGTACTTCCATTCATCAACGGTTCATAGTCAGAACCGGGCGTTACTAATCTCACCATGCGGCGGAGGAAGGGTTTGAAATTAGCCCATCTTGCGGGTTAATGTATGAGCATCCACCTAAAATTCGTTGGGAGAAGCCATGAGGTCGATCGCGCTCGCAGCCGTTCTGATGACCTGGATAAGCATCGGTTATTCTCAAACCCTCACCACCGCTCAAGCCAGGGCACATGACGGCGAGAGCGCCAAGGTCTGCGGCACGGTAGGGAACGAACATACCGCGATGGCGAGCCAGGGCAAGCCAACCTTCATCGATCTGGATTCAGCCTTTCCCGACCAGAGATTCGCGCTCGTGGTGTGGGATGAAGATCGAGAGAACGTAGGGGAACTCCCTCGCGTGGGCGTCCATATATGCGCTACGGGAGTGATTAACTATTACCATGGCGTGCCCCAGATAATTATCAGGAACAGCACCCAGCTCAGCCGCTAGTACGGCAACTCTTAGCGATCTGCCCGGTGAAGTCCGAACGAGGCCAGGTCCTCGAGGGTAGCCTGCGCTTCTTGAATCACTGCAAATTGCGTTAGCCTGATTGGGTCATCGTGTTTCCGGTCAAGGAGTTACAGGGCGAACGCTAAACAGAATGGCAGAGATCGTACCTCTGGAGCTTTTAGCCCTGGAGGTATTGCTTTCCTGTCCGCTGCAGAGTCGACCAACGTCTTCACCTGACATCCCCGCGGAGTTATGCCGGATAAACGGCCAAAAGCAATCATCAAACTGTTATCCCGAGGTCCCGGTCGCTTCGAGCGGCGCCTGTAGAAATATGCGAAATAAGCGAGATAAGCGAGATAAGGTCCCCGGTGAGGGACCGACGGGATGGTAAACAGCGGAGCCAAGCCAAATAAAATGAGCGCTAAAAGCGCCATAAGCGCTATAAGCCCCCCCTGTTGGAAGCTTGTTGGCTTCGATTGCGAGCCGAGGTGGCCTGACGGCCCTCTACGGGCGGGCGGAGTTGGGCGATCTTGGGGCATTTTCCATCACGCTCCCCTGTTGTTAGGAGTTCGAACATCTTCCTTACATAGCGATCTCCATAACTCAAAAGGATGCAGCCACGGCACGATTTACCGTGGCGTGCCTTCCTGTCCGCTATGCTGGTTAGTATTTGATTTGCTACATATATAGATGCGGATTAGGGTAGTTTCGGTTAGGGGTTAGGTAAATTATTTTCTGGGCGAAGAGGATCCTTACTCATGCTGTTTGGGAAAGCCAATCAGAACACGAACCGACCTTAACTTCAGTCGTGGGTGAGCCGTACAGCACGTGCTGTGATTACAATCAGCCAACCCAACCCATTCTCTTGAGACCCACGCGCTTCCACTCGATCGAGCAGTTACGTTTGCCCTCACATGGGACTGGCGCCGACCAGGTTTCTTTCCAGGAGCAAATGTATTCGAGGGCTTCCCCCGGATCCCTATGGCGCACCATGCAGCTCCATAGAGCTCGGTGAAGTGACTGAGATCCACTAAGTATCAGAGAATCAATGCGACCTTGACACCCCTCTACTTCTAGGTCTACCCTCAGAATACCAAGATATATAGGGGTCAGCCGCATGGCACGGAACGACCTGCAGGGAAGTTTGGATCTTTTGGTTCTAAAGACCCTGTCGCAGACTGGATCGCTGCACGGTTACGGCATCGTGCTCCATATTCAACGGGCCTCCGATGCATTGCTGAATGTAGAAGAGGGGTCACTGTATCCGGCCTTGCATCGAATGGAGCAGAGCGGATGGGTCCGTTCAGAGTGGGCGCTGACAGAGACAGGGCGAAAGGCGAAGTATTACAAGCTGACCGCCGTTGGACGGAAGCAGTTGGACGAGGCGGAGAAGAGCTTCGAGCAACTAGTCAAGGGCGTACGGGCGATATTCCGCTACGCGTGAGGTACTTGCATGTCGATGTTGCGTCGCATCTCGAATCTTTTCTCCCGTCCCAAACTAGGGCAGGAAATCGATGCTGAACTTCGTTCGCATATCGAGATGCGGATGGAGGACAACATCGCCGCCGGTATGTCGTCCGGCGAGGCCCGCCGCGATGCGCTCCACCGCTTCGGCAACCCCACGTCGGTCAACGAGCAGGTCACCGCCGCGGACGCCAGCTTGGGTCTGGAGAACCTTGCCTTCGACATTCGTTATGGGCTGCGCCAATTGCGCCGCTCGCCCGGCTTTGCGTTGACCGCTATCTTGACGCTAGCCCTGGGTGTTGGCGCAAATCTGGTCGTCTTCGGTGTGCTCAATGCGCTGCTTTTGCGCCCACTGAATGTGGCTGGGGCGGAGAGGCTGGTCCAGATCGTGCAGAAGCCCCAGGGTTTCAATTCGCAATCCTATCCCGACTATCTCGATTATCGCGCCCGCAACACCACATTCAGCGATATGGCCGCGTACAAGCTGACCATGTCTGGTATGAGCATCGGCGGCGCTGCCGAAAAGTGCTGGAACTACGAAGTCTCGGGCAATTACTTCGACATGCTGGGCGTCCAGCCCCAGGTGGGCCGGCTGTTCCACGCTAAGGACGAACACGGCCCTAACTCCGCGCCCGTGATCGTGCTTAGCGACACGTTCTGGCACGCGCGTTTCCATGCCGATCCACTGGTAATTGGCACCACCGTGGACCTGAACAAGCACCCCTTCACCATCATCGGAGTAGCACCCAAGAGCTTCCATGGGACCGAGCTGTTTTTCTGGCCGGACTTCTGGATCCCGATGGTTAACCAAGAACAGATCGATGGGTTCAACTATCTGGACAAGCGGATGTTCCACGGCACCAACGTGCTCGGTGCGCTCAAGCCCGGCGTCACCCCGCGGCAAGCGGTCGATGACCTGAATTCCGTCGCCCATCGACTCGCCCAGGAGTATCCAAGCTATGACGATGGCTTGTCGGCGCGCTTAATCAGGCCGGGACTGCTGGGTGACACCCTGGGCGGGCCGGCCCGGCCTTTTCTCACCGGCATCATGGTGCTGGCGTTTCTTGTGCTGGCCGCCGCTTGCGTCAATTTGGCCAGCATTTTTGCCGCTCGCACCGCCGACCGCGCCCGCGAACTCGCCATCCGCCTTTCCATCGGTTCCACTCGCTGGCGCATCCTGCGCCAATTATTCACCGAGGCTGTTCTGGTCTCCATGGCTGCGGGTGTAGTGGGAACCTTCTTTGCCGCCGGGTTGCTGGCGGCGCTTAGCCGTTGGCAGCCCTTTGCGGAGTTTCCCGTCCGGGTGACGGTCGTTGCTGATACTCGCGTGTACTTGATTGCCCTGCTGCTCTCGGTGGCCAGCGCCCTACTGCCGGGCCTCATCCCGGCGCGCCAGGTCTGGCGAACGCACGCCATGCAGGCCATGAAGAGCGGCGCCCCTATCGCAGGTTTATCGCGCCGCCTCACGTTGCGCGACCTTCTGCTGGGCGTGCAGATCGCTCTCTGCGCCCTGCTGGTGACAGCCTCGTTGGTCTCGCTCCGCGGCATGGAGCGGTCGCTGCACGCGCCGCTCGGTTTCGTGCCACAAGGCGCCGTGCTGGCGGAGGCGGATATGCACATGGCTGGTTACTCCGATAGCTCCGCACTGCCGGTGCAACGGCGCATGATAGAAGCTGCCGAGCGTATCCCTGGCGTGACCGCTGTCGGCACCATCGACAATACTCCGCTCGGCACCGGCGGCAGCTCGACGCCGGTGTACCGCGAGGGCACAACCGACCAGCGATCCTCCAACAGTGTGATGTTTGCTCACTATTACTCCATCTCGCCCGGCTATCTTCAGGCTGCCGCAACCCGGCTGCTCGCCGGACGTGACTTCACCTGGCAGGACGACGCAACCAAACCCAAAGTCGCGCTAGTGAACCAGACCTTTGCCCGCAGGATGTTCGGCAATAGCCCCGCGGTTGGGCGGCATTTCCTTCAGGGCGACCTCATCGAAGTCATCGGGGTGTTTGAAGATGGCAAGTACGAATCGCTGACCGAAGATCCTACACCGGCCATGTTCTTTCCTCTCGCGCAAAACAACCAGGGCGATACGGCGGTTGTGGTCCGGTCGTCGTTGCCGCAGGCGGAGGTAGCAGCCGCACTCAACCATGTGCTCGCTAGCGTTGATTCCAGCTTGCCCTTCACCTTGCATAGCTGGTCCGACGAGCTGGCGCTGGCACTGTTCCCGGCTCGAGTGGCCACGGCCGCGCTGGGCGTGATGGGCCTAATCGCTGCTCTGCTTGCTGTCACTGGGGTCTTCGGTATGTCAGCCTATTCGGTTTCGAAGCGGTTGAAGGAGTTTGGCATACGTGTAGCGCTGGGCTCGCGTCGCACGCAACTGATGCGCGCGGCGCTCCTCCGTCCGCTGTTGCTGCTGTTCTCCGGTTCGGTGCTCGGCCTGCTTCTGGGAGTGGTGGCCAGCGGTTTGCTCGCGCACCTTATCTACCAGGCCACGTCGCGCGACCCTCTGGTCCTGGCCGGTGCAGCCGTGACCATGATGCTTGTAGGTATGGTCGCCACCTGGGTCCCTGCGCGCCGCGCTTTGGCGGTAGACCCAGCGCAGTTGCTGCGGGAGGAATGAACGTAGGGTTCAATGAGCGCGTCGCCACTGATATCGTCAGTTGACTTGACTGGAGCTGACCTTGTCCGCCATCCTGACTAGGCCTGCAAAAGAGCCGGCTTGCATCTTTCGCATCATGTGCCCGCGATGAAATTGAACGGTGTACTCGGTGATCCCCAACTAACAGGTGAAGCGGGGACAGGTCCCCGCTTTCATCCAAAGCCGTTCCTGCTGTGATTAGTGAAGCAGGTCCAGTGTGTTCGAGGCGTCGTCCACGAAGTAAACGCCATCGTTCGTTGCAATCAGACCAAATAGTGCACCTGCACCCGGCGGTGGGCCTCCCGTGTTATCGACAAGTTTGACTGCGACCTGTCGGTAAGTGAGCGGATTCACTTCTACGATATTTCCATCATCCCCGTTTGCGGCCAGGAGGTGATGATTGGGCGCCAGCGCCAGACCGAGCGGGTCATTGAGCTTTCCTCCGCGAGACACCGTCAGGCCGAGATTCACCGGGTAGTTAAGGTAGAGCGCACCGGGAATTGCCGCGATCCGATTGTTTAGGCTATCCGCGACATATAGGATGCCGGTGACGTTATCGAAGGCGAGACCCGTAGGGCCAATGACCAAGGCAGCCGGGTCAGTGCGTTCCGGGAAACCAGAGCCGACGACGGTGCTGTCGAGCAGTTGCGGTTTCTGGCTGTCGCAATCGGATATCAACAAGCGGACTACCGTCCCTCGATTCACGACGGCGCCGTTGGCCGCCACGGTGCCGTTGAGCACGTTGGTCACAAATAGTACGACGAAGCGTCCCCCATCCACGGCAGTCATGTCCCATGGGCCGTTGATGTGATGGCCTGAAATGGTCTTAATCACGTTGCCCTTGCTGTCCAGAATGATAAGGCAACCGGCCTCGGCCGTTGCCGAAGTCCCATCTGAAGTGGGTAGGCTGCCAACGATCACCAGTCCGCTGTTCAGCGCCACCAGCGCGGTCGTTAGTCCAATCCCTCCGGGACACGAAACTTTGGTTGCATCGATTGTGGCAAAGAGGCTGAATGCTCCGTTGGGCGCAATCTGCACGATCGTGGTACCTGTTCCTTGCGCGTTTGCACCGTTGTTGAAATTGCTGATCAGGTATCGGCCCTCGACCAAGCTTCCGGTGGTTCGGGGAACTCGAGCAATGCCATACGGGTTGACGTCACCATTTGCCGGCACGGTCGTACTGACGGTGGTTACAATGTTGAAGGGCCCGATGAATGACGAATCGGCAGCACGAGCGGTACCCGCTGCCACGATGAATAGCGTCATACCTACCTCAGCGACTCTAAGGGGGAATGATTTGCTTAGCTTCATGTTTGTCCTTCCCGGCTTCACACGTACAGGATCCCGTGCGTTCGTAGCCGGAGGCCAACCTACGTTCTCCTTGGGTTTAAGTTGTCATGAAGTTGTCACATTCGTGTCATTTCGCGACACGGGATTCCGGGGGCATGCGTTGCCCGACGCGCCTGGAGTCAGTAAAGGCCCAAGCCGCCCAAGTCAGCGAACAAATTGGGCTTGGTGTGCAGATAATCCGTTGATTGGATGGAACCGGGTTAATCGCAAAGAGAATGGGTTTACTTTTGATGATCGCCCGTCAGCATTCACGTGCGATCCAGGTTCACCCAGGACTGTCGTCCTGGGGCATTTTCAGTCGTCCCCTTCGACAAGCTCAGGGCAGGCTCTGCGGGACTGGTCTCAGTGTGGATTGTGCACCCAGGACTAACGTCCTGGGCTGTTCTCAGCCAGAGTTGTCCAAATTAGCGGAACAACGGTGTTCTGGACGGCGCAACTTGCTGAACACATTGATGAGAACGCGGGCAAGCAAAATCAGGTTGGTTGTTGTGAGTACATGACTTTGTCCATCCGCGTCCACTCATGCCAAGGTGGGCCACCGCCCTCAAATTTGTCATCCCGACCGGAGCGTAGCGCAGTGGAGGGACCTGCGGTTCCACTTTCGGCAGAAGCGAAATGTGTCGTGGGCGGATCGCCTTCAGGTTCCGTTTTTCCATCGAGGCAAACCGCAGGTCCCTCCACTGCGCTACGCTCCGGTCGGGATGACAAATTTAAGGGCGGTGGCCCACCTTGGCATGATTGGAGCTGGATGGACAGAGTCGGAAAAAAGCTAATTTGGACAAGTCTGATTTCTCAGCCTTCCCCTTCGACAAGCTCCCACGGCACGCCGGGGCAGGCGGGGCAGGCTCTTCGGGACTGGTGCCGATACACCCTGATAGGTGATTTGTTTTCAGCGAGGGCTGTCCGAGGACAAGGCGTCGATTGCGCTTCGCAGCACTTAAATGCCGGCTTGGAGCAGGAACCCCGTTACTCTGAGGCAGGCCAAAAGCGCGCAATATCGTTCGCGATCGCATGACCTTGGCTGCGCCCGGCTTTCGCCGCCGGTCCACGCGTCTCAGGCGCAAGGGGATTGAGGCCGATAGCGCTCTTCGATGTCTGGTCCGGCTCGACCACGTAGGTCTCGCCACCGGTGCTCTTCAAGGTCTCGATCTGCTGTTCAAGGCTCTCTCCAGTAATTTCAGGGCGCGCCGTACCCATGGGAGAGACAATCACGGTGCGGGCATAGCCCAGTGCCAGGTCGGCGTTATCCGATGAACGTGCACCGCCATCCATATAGCGCCGTCCATCGATCGTGACCGGAGGCCATATACCGGGCACGGCGCAACTCGCACTGACCGCATCGACCAGGCTTGTTCCCGAGAGGCGATCGAATATTTTGGTCTCTCCCGTTTCCGTATCTACGGCCACGATCAGAAGCATGCCATTTGGCCAGGCATGACTTGGCAGGCGCTCCGCAATGACGGATCGTCGTTCCCCTTCTGTAACCGTCGGTGCTTCAAGTGCCCATCGTCCGATGTGCCGTATGTGATCTGCCCGGTCAGGCAGGCTGTTAGCAGCCAGAAGGGCGCGCTCAAACAACTCGAACAGTTGGGCGTTTGGCGCCAGCTCCCGCGTCTGCAGCGCGGGCTCGACCTGGCGGTCAAATAGATCCTTCAGCGACAGGGCGCTGCCGAGTTGGGCGGCAACGGCCGAACCGGCGGAGGTTCCCACCACCATATCGGCGGTGCGCAAATCTACCCCGTGTTCGCTGAGGCCGAAGAGCAAACCAGTTGTCCAGGCGATTCCCGCTACCCCGCCTCCACCAAGCACCAGGGCACGATTCTTCATCGTTGTTCTTTACTCCTCAGGGAACACGCGGGACAGCGCGATCCATATTGTGATCTAGAACTGCCTGGGAAAAGTGTAATGCCTGGGCCGGAGCAACCCGGAGTGAGCGTGATGCGAACGCATTTGGAGGCAGGCCGATTGCTCTTGGCGGCGACGCTGCGCCTATTTTTGCTCCCATACTCCTTTTGGAAGCATCTGTGCTAGTATCCGCAACTAAGCGCGCTCAGGAGGTGCCATGTTCCGCTTCCCACTCACCCAGAAACCAAAAACTTCTCGGGAACCGTTCAGCGTAGAGACGCTGGCCAAGGGTTCGCGGCTGCGCGGCGCCCATGTCACCCAGGGCATTTGTCCTTACTGCGCCGTCGGCTGCGGGCAGCTCATCTTCAGCAAGGGCGGCGAACTCATCGACATTGAGGGCGATCCCGAAAGTCCCATCAGCACCGGCCACCTTTGCCCCAAAGGGGCTAACGCCTACCAGCTCTCCGTCAATTCGCATCGCGTCCGCAATGTCCTCTACCGCGCTCCCTACTCCGATCAGTGGGAGACGAAGACGATGGAGTGGGCGCTGGAGCAGATTGCCCAGCGCGTGAAGACGACCCGCGACGCCGATTTCACCACTCGCGACGAGCAAGGCCGTTTGCTCAACTCGGTGCGCAGCATCGGCTCGTTGGGCGGGGCAACGATTGACAACGAGGAGAACTACCTCATCAAGAAGCTGCTCGGCGGCGGGTTGGGAGTGGTGTCGATCGAGAACCAGGCGCGAATATGACACAGCGCCTCGGTGCCCGGTCTGGGCGCCTCGTTCGGCCGCGGCGCGGCCACAAATTATCAGCAGGACATGGCCAATAGCGATTGCATCCTGTTCATGGGATCGAACATGGCGGAGGCTCAACCTGTCGGCTTCCGCTGGCCCATGGAGGCCAAGCTGAAAGGCGCGACCCTGATCCATGTCGATCCGCGCTTCACCCGCATGTCGGCCGTGTGCGATCTTTACGTGGGCATCCGCTCCGGGAGCGACATCGCCTTCCTCGGCGGCCTGGTGAATTACGTCTTAACGAACGACCGTTGGTTTCATGAATACGTCCTGGCCTACACCAATGCTTCGACGATCATCGACGAAGGTTTCCGGGATACCGAAGATCTGGCAGGGATGTTTAGCGGCTTCGACCAGCAGCACGACTCCTATGATTCCAAGCAGGGCCATTGGGGCTACGACGAGTCCACGAACGGCCACGCGGAGCAGGACGGTTCGAAGCTACTACGCCTCAGGATCACGACCCGTCATGGCCACTCCATGGATGGCAGCGGCGAACCATATACCTCGCCGTACAAAGACATGACAAACGCACAGCGCGACCCGACCTTGCAGCATCCGCGCTGCGTTATGCAGATTCTGCGCCGGCACTTCGCCCGCTACACGCCGGAGGTCGTTTCCCAGGTGTGCGGCTGCAAGCCGGAAGAGTTTTTGCGCGTCGCGGAATTGCTCTGCACCAACTCCGGACGCGAGCGGACCACTTGCATTGCCTACGCGCTGGGCTGGACGCAGCACAGCACCGGCGTGCAGATCATACGCACTGCCGGCATCCTGCAATTGTTGCTCGGCAACATGGGCCGGCCTGGCGGCGGCATCATGGCTCTGCGCGGCCACTCCACCATCCAGGGCGCGACCGACATCTCGACTTTGTACGACTCACTGCCCGGCTACCTGCCGCAACCCGCCGCACACGACCCCGCGCACGAGGATTTGAGTTGTTATATCGAGCATGGAGGGATGCCCACCGGCTACTGGGCGAACTTTAGCAAATTCATTGTCAGCCTGCTCAAGGCGTGGTACGGCGACGCAGCAACGCCGGACAACGACTTCGGGTTCTCCTGGGTGCCGCGCGTGGACGGCGACTACTCGCAACTGGCCTACTTCGATCGCATGTCAAAGGGTGGGGTGAAGGGCTACTTCCTGGCTGGTCAGAACCCCGCCGGCGGCGGACCCAACGCCGGTCTGCACCGTGCCGGCCTGCGCAACCTCGAGTGGCTGGTGGTTCTCGACTGGTTCGAGACGGAAAGCGCCACCTTCTGGAAGAACGACCGGAATGCGCCGCCGTCCTCCGAGATCGGGACCGAGGTCTTCTTCATCCCCGCGGCGGCCGCTCAGGAGAAGGAGGGCAGCTTAACCCAGACGCAGCGGCTCATCCAATGGCACAAGAAAGCCATCGATCCGTCCGGCGATTGCCGTTCCGACGCCTGGTTTTTCTACAACCTGGGTAAGCGCCTCAAGCAGCTCTATGCCGGCTCCACCGATCCCAGGGATCAGGGGCTGCTGAACCTCACCTGGGACTACGACTTCGACGAGCAGCCGCGTCTGCCCGATGGAACGCTCAGCCGCATTGAAGGGGAACCGGACCTGGAGAAGGTCCTCATGGAGATAAACGGTCACCGGCTGGATGAAACCGACCCGCGCACCGGGGGGCCTCGTCTTGTCAGCGGCTACTCGGAGTTGAAGGACGACGGCACGACGGCATGCGGCTGCTGGGTCTACAGCGGCGTCTTCCCCGAGCCGGGCCGCAACCGTGCCGACGAACGCAAGATCACGGATAACCCAATCCAACCGGAATGGGGCTTCGCTTGGCCAAACAATGTCCGCGTCCTGTACAACCGGGCCTCGGCCGACCCCGAAGGGCGGCCCTGGTCGGAGCGTAAGAAATTGGTCTGGTGGGACGCCAGAGAAGCGGAGCTGGGTCGGACTCGACAAACCGGACTTCGAGCTGAACAAGCCGCCCGATTACCAACCGCCTCCAGGCGCGACGGGCATGGCCGCCATCGCCGGCACCCACCCCTTCATCACCAAGGCCGACGGACTGGGCTGGCTGTACTCCCCCGGCATCAAGGACGGCCCTCTTCCCACGCATTACGAGCCGGTCGAGTCGCCGTTTGGCAACCTGCTCTATCCCAAACACAATACCAACCCGACGATGCGCTTGTTCCCAGGACCGCTGAACCACATCGCCCACATGCCGACAGCTGAGTATCCCGTGGTGGCCACGACGTTCCGTCTCACCGAACATTACCTCAGTGGTCCGATGAGCCGCTTCAATAGCTGGCTCAACGAATTGCAACCGGAGATGTTCGCCGAGCTGAGCTACGAGCTGGCCGCCGAGCGCGGTATTGTTCACGCTGGTTGGATGACGATCCAAACGCCGCGCGGTCGAATCGAGGCCCGTGCGATGGTCACCCGGCGCCTGCGGCCCTTTGTCGTCGAGGGGCGCGTGGTCCACCAGATCGGCCTCCCGTTCCACTGGGCTTTCGCCGGGGAGACCGTCGGCGGCAACGCCAACGACCTGACCGCGCTCTTGGCCGACCCCAACGTGAGCATGCACGAAAGCAAGGCGTTCACTTGCCAAGTCCAAGCCGGGCGGCTCGAAGGCCAGGCTCTGCACCCGACGGTGCCCACAGCGCACTGGCCGACCCTCGATCCGATCCCGGACACGCCGGCCAGCGCCCAACCAGAAGGAAGGATCGGACATGGCAAGTAGAGAACAGGAACTGTCCGCTTTGCCCCAGACCAGCGATCCGCCGCGCGGCCGGCTGTCAGAGCTGCTGGGACGCCTGATCCATCCGTTCCTGCATGGTGAACCGCGCGGCCTGGTGCCGGAGGTGCTGGGACGCCTGATCTATCCGTTCCTGCGTGGTGAAGCGCCCAAGCCCCAAACGCCTACTGGCTTTTACACCGACACCACCGTATGCATCGGCTGCAAGGCTTGCGAGGTGGCGTGCAAGCAGTGGAACCAACTACCCTCGGATGGCTTTAACTTTTCCGGCAATAGCTATGACAATACGAATGAGTTGTCGGCGACCACCTGGCGCCATGTGAAATTCATTGAGCAATTCTCCCACGAATCGCCAAGCACGCTTACTTCCCTGGACCAGCTTGTTTCCCTGGACACGGTATCCGACGAGTCGCCTCTTAACCGCTGGCTCATGATGAGCGACCATTGCAAGCATTGCCTGGCGGCCCCTTGCCATCAGGCTTGCCCGACCGGCGCCATTATTCAAAATGAGTTCCAGAACGTTTATATACAGGCTGACATCTGCAACGGTTGCTCGTGCTGCATAGCGGCCTGCCCGTTCGGCGTCATCACGCGCAGCGAAATGGGCGGTCATTCGCACAAATGCACGCTCTGCTATGACCGCCAGCGCGACGGTCTGGAGCCGGCCTGCGCCAAGGCATGTCCAACCCAGTCCATCCACTTCGGCCCGGTCGACGAGCTTCGCGAGCAGGCCCGCAAACGTGTGGAGCAACTTCACGAGCGCGGCGTCCCGCAGGCGTACCTTTATGGCGACGTCCCGAGTGAGACCTATTCCGAAATGCATTCCTTCTATCTGCTGGTCGATCGCCCTTCCGTTTATGGCCTGCCGGATGCTCCATTCAATCCGTGGCTGCACATGATGGGAGATTACGTTCGTTCCGTCGCCGGCGGCTTGGCCGCTATCGCCGTACTGCTCGTGGTGGTGTTTCTTTTGAAGCCCTGAATGCACGCAGACTCCAGACCGCAGCACGCTCTCACCAAACCTCCCTTGCCGGAACCAGGGGGCCAGAGCGGCTATGCGGATATGCCAGTGACCAAGGTGCCGGGGTGGCACGGCATCATCGCCTGGGACGCTTTGCTCAACGGCATGGCGACCGGACTGTTCCTGGCCGCCGCGGTCAGCGAGTTGGCGGCGCCCGCGGTCTTCCTGCGCGTGGCGAAAGTGGCTTATCCGGTCGCTCTCGTGCTTTTGCTGGTTGACCTCGGATTGCTGGTGTTGGATCTGGGCGATCCGTTGCGTTTCCATCACATGCTCAGGGTTTTCAAGCCCAGCTCGCCCATGTCGTTGGGGACGTGGTGTCTGACGATCTTTTCGCTCCCGCTGACGGCGGCGGCGGGGTTCAGCCTGCTGGCCGAGCTGGGGTGGGACTTCGAGTGGGCTCGCATAACCGCGGTGGTCGTGGGACTGCTGCCTGGCTTCGCCTCCGCGGCCTACAAGGGCGTCTTGCTCAGCACGAACGCGCAACCAGGTTGGAAAGACGCGCGCTGGATGGGAGGTTATCTCACCAATTCGGCCCTGCTGATGGGCTGCGCCGAGCTGCTTGTCCTGTCCGCCCTGATGGGGCAAACGCAGGCGACCGCCATCCTCCGCACCGCCTTTATCGTGCTGCTCGTGCTCAATGTGATTCCCTTAGGGTTGTTGTTTGCGAACCTTCGGCCGGCCCATGCGCTGCTCTATACCCGCGAGCAACAATGGCGCGTTGGCGTGCTCATCGCTGCCGGGGCGCTGATCCCTTTGGGTCTGATGCTCCTCAAGGGCGATCTGCTGTTCATATTGGTCGCCGTGATTGTTCTTTTAGTGGAGAGTTGGGCTCGTCCGTTTTGTGTACGTCAAGATACCTCACACTTCGCCATTGGAAGTTGGTCTAACAGAGGATTCATAACCTGGCGGTTTAGTGCTTTGCGCCCTTTTGCTGCATGCCTGGATACCAGGAACGGACGGCGAGGATACGTGATTTGACGTTGGGCGCGCTGTAGTAGCCAACGGTGCAGTTGAGCCGGAAGAAATAGGCATCTCCGGCTTTGGCAGGATGTTTTCCTTCGATGCCATCCATGCCTCCGCCTGCCACCATGTCTCCATGGCCACTCAACACCAGGTAGATCTCTTCTTCACGCTCGTGATGGTGGGGAAAGTTGGTGCCGCCCGGCGCAATCTCCATGAGAAAAAGGCTGGTCAGCACATGGCCGGCTGCCAGGCGATCCCGCTTGCTCTCAACATCCCCCATCAACAACCGGTAGAGCGTCGAAGATGGGTGGCCACTGACGAGACCTGTGGGCACATCCTCGATGTTGGCTTTTAATGGATGCGGCGGAGGCGGGGTTTTTTCAAATCCCCGGGTGTTAAAACCCATCACCACCACTGTGAGGGGCGCGCCGGAGCTGTTACTTAGCGTATGCGGAAGTGTCGATGGTAGATAGAGATAGTCCTCTTTGTTGAGGGACACGGTTTCATTTCCGTACTTGACGGCTGCCTTTCCGTCGAGGACAACATACACCTGGTCTTCGTCTGGATATTGAACCGGGGCGCAGGCGCCGTTGGGGTCGATGACCGCTTCGCCATATCGAGCGATGCCGACGACCACGGAGGTGTCCGCGTCCCCCTGGCCGAACAGAGGCTTGTAATGGCAGCTGGCCGTGGTGAGGTCGGATTGTTTCGCTTTGACCGCAGAAGTATCGCGATAGAGAAAGGTAGGGTCGATCTTGCGCTCGTCGGCATGCGCACCGAGGCTAGCTGCGAGCAGAGCGATGAGTAGGACGGCGTGCCGCTTGCCGGGAATCATGCGTTCTTGCTTTCTTTGCGGGCGGTGGCAAGAATCTGGCGCAGGCGATTGCCAACGGTAAGATCTTCTCCTGCGCGCAGCGTCATGGAGATAATTTGCAACTGATTTGGATGGGCTTCCTGTTTCCTCTTTGGATCGTCGCCTTCGCGGACCACTGGCACCAGGCTCGGATTGGTATTGGTCAGCACTTCAATACGAGGTTCCCCTTCGCGTAGATGTTGGTCGCATTGAGCCACAGTCAAGCCGAAGCGAGTCTCATCCCACAGGACGGTCAAGGTCGGATAGCTATTGCCCTCTTCAGGGATGGTGATGTTTGTCGTGACTCCTGGCACCGTCTCTACTAACTTCGCGATTCGTTCGACCCGGCCCCTCCACTCCTTATTCAGCGCGTTAAGATCGGCGTGCGACCAATACTCAACCGCCGCGAGCATGCCGATAATCTCTTCTTTACCCACCTTCATGGCCCGGCATACTGAGCCTTCCCAAGGATTGTTGTTAGCCAGGGCGGCATCGATCAGATGTTTTCGGCCTAACAGGATGCCGGAACATTGCGGCCCGCGCAGACCTTTGCCGCCGCTGAAGCAGTAGAGATCGACGCCGAGTTTGGCATAGCGGGTGAGGTTCTCATAGGGCGGAATCCCGGCTGCATCGTCCAACAGCAAGGGAACCCCTGCGCTGCGCGTGATCGTCAAAGCACGCGAGAGGCGCTCATCCCGCAACGTGGTGTAGACCATGGCTGTTTGCGAAGTAATAGCCGATTGCAGATGATCCACTCCGTGGGCGAGCACCAATTTGCCTCCGGCCAGGCGGATCGCGCTGTCGAAGGCGCTGCGGCCTCCCAGCATAACGACTTCGCTTTTCAAGCCGGTGGTGTCAGGTAGTTGCCAAACATTTTTGGGATCGGAGCCGGCGATGCAGGCCGCAGTCGCTAGTGCCATCGCGCCGGCCGAACCAGAGGTCACCATTCCCGATTCGGCTCCGGAAAGCTCGGCGAGACGCTTACCCACCCCGCGCTGCAGTTCAAACATATCCACAAAGTGTTGCGATGCATTTTCCACCGCTCGCTGCACTTCGGGGAGTTCGAGTGAACCGCTCAAGTAGGTCCACGTGCCTCGGGCATTGATAAAGGGCCGAACCCCCAGACGGGTGTACACATCGGCAGAAGAAGATCTTCCTGCGCTAGCAGCTACCGTGTTCGCCAGACTGCGAGAGCCAATGGTGGCAAACAGAGGAGCTGCTGCCAGCAATTTCAGGAAAGATCGGCGGTCATTATTTTGGAGTCCAGGTTCGGGCAACGGTACTCTCCTTTTTGAGTGCAGCAAATAAGCAGTCGCTATTTGGAACTGGTGGTCGTGGCGGGAGTGACGATGGCGCTCAGCGGAATCTCCAGCGTGCCCGCGAGGTTGGCATTCAGGTCGTAGACCCCGCCGCGCAGGGAGGAGCCATCTTCAGGGGCATCGATTTCGAGGAAAAAGTTGACCCCACTGGCCTGCGCGATCGCGTAACGCGCGGCATCCAGATTAAGGTTGATTTGCCGCAGCATCCAGTTGAGCGGCTTGCCCTGGCGGTCGTAGACCACCAGAGCGGCTTCGACGCTGACATGGCGGTGGCCATCGGAAGCCATGTCAAACTGCAAGCCGCGCGCGGGGATCATCAAGTCCACCGAGTAGCGGGTGAGCGGGCCTTGCAGGTTGGGATTGTCTCCGCCCTGACCGGGAATTCCTGCCACCGGCTTAGCCGCGATCGAAGCTGGACTTGCTTTGGGCGGGGCACTCCGGCGCGTCACATGCAGCGTGAAGGGAATCTGGGTCGATTGCGGCAGGCCAGGGCGAAGGAATGGAGACAACGGATCAGCAGCCGGTTTGGGGGCCGGATTGGCGGCCGCTGCCTGGATGCTCTTCGCGTCGTCTGCGTAGTAGCCGCGCCGGTAGGCGAGTTGGTAGCCGCGGGAGCTGGCCAGCTCCACTTGAATCTTCCGGAATCGTCCGTCCGCGGACGGGTTGGTGGAGGTGTAGGTCAGCGTATAAAAATTCGACCCGTGGGCGGCGACGTGGTCCATGGCATCGGTCAAGCTATTGGTGCCGTAGAAGGCCGCACCACCTGTGTCTTTCGCGATCACATCCATGGCGGCACGGGTGGCGTTGCGTTCCTGACCCTGCTGCTGGGGTTGGGATAATTGCTTTTCTGTCAGGCGGCTGTCGGCGCCGGCAGTGGAGAACGAGTCAGTGCCGACCCCTTCAGCGCCGATGGGATAGATGGCCACCTGGGCTGAGGCGAGCAGAGCATCCGTCTTATGAATCTCCGCCTGATCGTCGCGTTGCGCGCCGAAACGGTCAGGCAACGAAGGATCTGGAAAGATTGCAACCGGAAAGGCGCCTGAAAACCAGGCGACATTTTTTCGTCCTGGAATGCCACTGAGATATTGCGCAAGTTGCTGAAAGGCTTGGAGCGTCAGTTTTATGCGCACATTGCTCCGGGCGGCGCCCTCTTCGGCCGCAAATTGTTTCATGTCCGCAGCCGCCTCGGGGGCATATGGCATCAGGGCGTCGATCGTCTCCTGGGTGGCGGCCGTTTCCGCATCCGATTGCAGAAGGGGCGAGATCTGTCCTCCCGCTCCATTCTGTCGTTCGTTGATGGCTGCCACCAAAAGTGCTGGATCGTCGGTGAAGCCTTGCAACAGGCGCAGCTGTGTTCCCAGGATAAAGATCGCTATTCTGCGGCCAGGCTCAAGCTTTTTGAGGTACTTGAGCATTTGCGCGCGGACAAACCGCTGATCATCAAGTGGGGTGTTGAGGGAGTCGAGCACGAGCACCATCACCGCGTCACTGGGCTTGACGCGCGGGATGTTGGTGAAGACGTTGGGCGGGAGATCAGGCAGGGTTGCCTGGCTTGACGGCAACGGCTGCGCTGAAGTGTGCTCCTCAAAAAAGGTGATGGTCTGCGGATGCCCATCTTCTGACAGGACGAAGTCCTGCTTGTGCAGACCAGTGAGGGGACGGCGGTTTTTGCCGGTCACCACTACGTCGAGAACCACAATCCGCGCATTTGCCTGGAAGACGCGGCCCCCGTTGGGCTCTGGCTGCGCGGTTTGGCTCGCGGTTTGGCTTTGCAGGGGCGGGGAAAGGAGGCTGGCCAACCCGCCCAACAGAAGCACCAGCCGTAAGGCCGAGCAGGAGCGTTGAAGCACTGGATTCCCCCTTGGATTTCGCCCTCCGAAGGCTACCGAACTCTGGTTAGCATGACAAGTTCTGGGGGGTTAGTGAATCCGCAGGTTCAGAAATGAGTCCCGGAGGGACCCGCTGAAAACAAACCACGACGCCAGCGCTGGGTTTGCCGGATCTCACAGAATTGGCGAAGATGCCCAGGACTGGCGTCCTGGGATATTTTCAGCCAGAGCTGTCCAAATTAGCGAATAAATCGAGCTTGGTGCGCGCGTAATCCGTTGATTGTGTGGAACCGGGTCAATTGCAAAGAGAATCGGGTTTGGTTAGTGGGTCGCTTGTCGGCATTTGCGTGCAGTCCGAGTGAAACTGCAGGTCCCTCCCCTGCGCTACCCCGAATTTCCTGCCCAGCTTAGTGGCGTTGGCGAAATTCGTGCGGCTTTCTGAGAAAGCCGCATCTGTCGGCTTGGGCGGAACCGCGATGTAGGAAATCCGGATCCGCTCCAGTCGGGATGACAAAGTTGAAGGCAGTGGCCCACCTTGGCATGAGTGGAGGTGGATGGACAGAGTCGAAAAAAGCTAATTTGGACAAGACTGATTTTCAGCCGTCGCCGGCGGGACTGTTCCTAGCTCTCATCTCTACCCAGGACTAGCGTCCGGGGCTACACTCAGCCGTCCCCTTCGACAAGCTCAGGGCAGGCTCTTCGGGACTGAGTATCTCAGGTAGACACGTTAGGAGGCAGAGAGACGCGTCGACGAACCGATTGCCGGCGTTTAGTTCATCTTCATTCCCGGCATGACCGAGTGGTCCATATTGTCGTGTCCTTGATCGTCATCGTCTGTGGACCAGATTTTCTTCGGGTCGCTCTCGTAGGGGTACAGGTGGACCATCCAGCCGAATATATGAGGATGAAACTCTCCGCCTGCCGCCTCACACGCTTCCTTGGTGGTAATCGAACCCAGTAGACCGAACTTTGCCTCGGGGCCGAAGTATGCGGCTTTTTGCCCGGGCGGCGCTTTGCAGAAATTGATGTGCTGATGCCAACGCGCGATGCTAAGCGGTATGCGATCGTTGAGTTCCTCCTCGGTGGCATCCACCCGAGCGGTGTACATCGCTCCCACTAGCTTGTATCCACCGTCCGCGGTTTTCTTGTAGAGAAGCGAGGTGGGCTTGAGTGGATCGAAGTGCGACCACGCATCGCGCCCATTTTCATATTTCGTAAAGTGATATTGGGCCTGGGGAAGGTTGGGAAGAAAGATTTGATATCCGTCGGCCAAGGCCTTGTGGTAGTCCTCGTAGGGAGCCATCGCCGTTTTTGCCGCTGCTACCACTGCATCCGCCTTCTGTTGATCGCCTGGCTTGAGTGGCGTGAGGGTCGTCATATACATATGCCCCGGCATGTGGGTGTTAGCCATATTGGCGGCCTGGGAGGTATCCCCAGCCCATACAGGGGCTACTGCCGCGAGGGAACCAATGGCCCAGCAAAGGAGCGCGGCTAAGGGAGCGTTTGCACCGCAGCGAAAGTGAACGGAACGTTGGAACATTGCTCAACCCTTTCTAAGGATATTGTTACTCATGACGGGCCATCCTTCCAGCACAGATCACAGAAGATAAGGAAGTGTCAACAGTTGTGTGGCGCGCAGGACTACCTGTTGCTTTCCCACTAGAGCTGTGGCATTCTCCTGTTGGTAAGCCAAATGACCATCACAGGCGACAAAGCTGCATGAAACAGAAAAAGGATGTCCTGCAAGGAACGCTGGCCTTGATGGTCCTGAAGACCCTCGATGTGTTGGGACCGCTGCACGGGTATGGCATCGCCCGTCGCATCGAGCAGATCAGCGGCGACCTGCTTTCGGTCAATCAGGGCACGCTTTATCCCGTCATGCTGAGGCTGGAGCAGGAGGGCGCCATCACATCGGAGTGGGGCCCTTCGGAGAACAACCGCCGAGCGCGCTTTTATCGGCTCACGCGTGCGGGACACAAATTACTGGATGCCGAAAAACGTGATTGGGAGCAGACTGCGGCGATCATCGCACGCTTCTTTGAAGTGAAAGCGGAGGATCTGACATGAGAGCCCTGAATCGGTTATTCATCCGGCTGGGCAACGCCGTTCGCCGCCGCCGCGGCGATAGACGTTTCAGGGAAGAGATGGAATCGCATCTGGCCGCGCAGACGGAAGAGAACGTCCGCGCCGGCATGACCCCGGAAGAAGCCCGGCGCCAAGCACGCCTGAAGCTCGGAGCAATGGAGGCAGTGCGGGAGGAGTATCTGGCCGAGAAAAGCTTGCCGATGCTGGAAAACCTGCTCCTCGATCTGCGTTATGCGGTGCGCGTCCTGCGCCGGTCTCCGGCGTTCACCGCTGTCGCGCTGGTGACGCTGATGCTGGGGATCGGCGCCAACGTCGTGGTGTTCGGTGTGCTGAATGCGGTCCTGTTGCACCCGCTCGATGTGCGCGAACCACAGGACCTTTATCAGCTTCGCCCCAAGCAGCGGGTGAGTGGGCGGCTGCTGACGACGTCGTACCCTGCCTTTGAGGACCTTCGCCGGCGCAGCAGCAGCTTTAGCGACATGCTTGCCATGAATGCCTATTCGCATGCGGAGCTGCGGGGCCGCGGCAACTTGCTCATGGAGGTCGGTGGGGAAGAGGTCAGCGCGAATTACTTCGACATGTTGGGAGTGCAACCGGCGGTAGGGCAATTCTTTCATGCGGCGGACGATCACGGTCCGGGCTCGGCGCCGTACGTGGTGTTGAGCAACGATCTGTGGCGAAACGCATTTCACGGAGATCACGGCATCGTGGGCACTACGGTGGAGATGAACCTGCATCCCTTCACCGTGGTGGGCGTGGCGCCGGCGCAGTTTCATGGCACAGAGAAGTTTCATTGGCCGGACTACTGGATACCCATGGCGAACGAAGCGCAATTGTGGGGAGACGACTATCTGGAGGATCGTGCCTCGCGCCTCACGGTGATCGGGCGTGTGAAGCCGGACGTGACGGCGCAGCAGGCTACAGAGAATCTGAATGCGATTGTGGCCGAGCTGGCAAAGGAGTACCCCGCGACGGATAAGGGTCTGGCGGTGCGGTTGATTCATCCTGGCCTGTTTGGTGACGACGGGGAAGTGATCGGCGAGTTTCTTTGGAGCGTGACCGTGCTGGCTTTGCTGGTGTTGTTTGCCGCCTGCGCGAACCTGGCGACCCTGTTTGCGGCGCGCGCGGCCGATCGCACGCGGGAGTTGGCCCTTCGCGTGGCCCTGGGATCGAGCCGGCGGCGCCTGATGCGGCAATTGCTGACGGAAGCGATGGTGGTTTCGCTGGCGGGGGGAGCCGCAGGGCTGGCGGGTGCGTTCCTGCTGCTGGGCATGTTGAACCGCTGGCGTCCTTCCTTCGGTGGTCATCTGGCAATCAGCGTGGATGCACGGGTGTACCTGGCGGGTCTTGGGTTGACTTTGGGAAGTGCGCTGCTTTTCGGCATGGTGCCGGCGCGTCAGGCATGGCAAAGCGGTCCTTTGCAGAGCATGAAGAGCGGGCCCGAGAGTACGGCCCACCTGCGCCGTTTTGCCTTGCGCGATGTTTTGCTGGGGGTGCAGATCGCGATCTGCACGCTGCTGGTTATTTCTTCGCTGGTGGCGGTGCGCGGCATGCTGGGCGCATTGGATGGCCCGCTAGGAATCAAGCCGCAGGGCGCGATGCTGGCCGAGACGGACCTGAGCCATGTTGAACTGGGAAACGACACGGCTCTGCTGCAGAAGCAGAAAGCAATGATGGAGGCGGCGAGGAGCCTTCCCGGGGTCACGACGGTAGGGATGACGAACGCCACTCCGCTAGGCGGCGGCGGCTCGAAAGGCATACCTGTCTACTGGCCGGGAACGACGGAGTTTACGCTGGATAAGTCCGCACTTGAAACGCGCCTCTACGACATCTCGCCCGGGATATCTGGACGCTGCCGGCACGCGGCTGCTTGGAGGGCGCGATGTTTCCTGGCAAGACACGGCCAAGACGCCCGCAGTAGCGATCGTGAACCAAACGTTTGCCCGGACGATGTGGGGCGAAACGCCGGCAACCGGGCAACGCTTTATTCTGTCGGGCAAGCTGACGGAAGTGGTGGGCGTGGCAGAAGACGGCAAGTACCACGACCTGGCGGAATCGCCGCAGCCGGTAGTGTATCTGCCACTGGCACAGAGCGAAGACAGCTCCGTGGTGATTGTGGTGCGGTCGCGCCTGGCGCCGAACCAGATTACCGCGCGGCTGGCAAGCACGCTGAGCGGCATCGAGCCGGGTGCGCCGCTGACGATCGAGAGCTGGCGCAGCGCTTTGGAGGAGGTGCTGTTCCCGGCAAAGACGGCAACGGTTGCTCTGGGAGTGATGGGCTCTCTGGCGGCGATGCTGGCGGTGACGGGTATCTTTGGCATGGCAGCCTACAGCGTGAGCCGCCGGATGAAGGAGCTGGGTATCCGCATGGCCTTAGGCGCGCGCAAGACACAAGTCATGAGCGCGGCGGTAGGGCGGCCCATGGTGCTGCTCGCCGTGGGATCGGGGGTGGGTCTGCTGGCAGGCGTCTTCGCCAACCGCTTGTTGGGGCGGATTGTCTATCAGGCGAATCCGCGGGATCCCGTGGTGCTAGGCGGCGCAGTGTTGACGATGGCTCTGCTCGGCGTCGTAGCCTCCGCCATTCCGGCCCGGCGAGCCCTTGCTGTTGATCCATCCAAACTCATGCGGGAAGACTGAGCGGGCACACGCATTAGGGATCGCCCACGATCTAAGTCCTGCCGGATCCGAAGATATTCCCATTTGGAATGGCTCCCATTCCCCAAAGAGCCGAGTCCACTCGCACGAATCGCACATCAGAGATGGGTCTAAGGTCCCAGCAGCGCTGCAGCCAGTTGCGTCAGCGGTGCGATCGATCGTTAGCGGAAACCAAAGGAGATCCCATGTCTAAGTTGAGCGAGAAAGTGGCACTTATTACCGGAGGTTCACGTGGTATTGGAGCAGCGATCGCGAAACGTCTGGCCGCTGACGGAGCGAGCGTGGCCATTACGTACGCGAAGGACGCCAAAGCGGCTTCCGCCGTGGTCAAAGAGATCGAGCGCGATGGCGGAAAGGCTGTCGCGATCCAGGCGGAAGCTTCTGACATTGAGGCGCTCAAGGGCGCGGTCGAAAAGACCGTCGCCACCTTCGGCCGGCTTGACGTGCTTGTGAACAATGCCGGCACCGCGATTCCAAAAACGTTTGAGGAGACGACGCTGGAGGAAATCGATCGCATGATTGGCATTAACTTCCGCGGGACACTGGTGGTGACACAGGCAGCGCTCAAGCACATGAAGGGTGACGGCCGCATCATTATGATCGGATCGTGCGTCGGCGAGCGCGTCATGACGCCAGGATTGGTGGCGTACTCGGCCACGAAAGGCGCGGTGAAGATGTTTACTCAGGGCCTGTCCAGAGAGGTCGGAAGCCGGGGGATCACGGTCAACAACGTACAGCCGGGTCCGATCGACACAGATTTAAATCCCGCCGCGGGCGATTGGGCAGTGCCTCAGAAGGCTGCCACGGCGCTCGGCCGCTATGGGGGTGTTGATGAGGTCGCCGCGTTAGTGGCGTTCGTCGCCGGTCCGGAGTCCTCGTACATTACGGGGGCGAATCTGACCGTTGATGGCGGGACGAATGCCTGAACCAACGCGCATAAGTGGCCCTATCGCGGACAATTATTGTCCGCGATAGCGGATGTCAACACGCTGAACAAATGCTATTTCTAGATAGGTAATTTCTGGAGGCGGCATGTTGACTCTTGGCAAACTCGTTGGATTTCTTACCACAACGGATTATGAGAAGGCGCGCGCCTTCTATGAAGGCAAGCTCGGCTTCGAGTTTGTCAGTCTCGATCAATTTGCACTGGCGATGCGGGCCGGCAAGAATATGATCCGCATCACTAAGGCGGAGACATTCAAGGCCGCCCAAGGTACTGTCCTGGGGTGGGAAGTCGACGATGTCCGAGCCGTTGTGCTGTGGCTCAAGAGTCGCGACGTGGTGACCGAGAAGTATGGATTCGTCGCGGATCAAGAGCTGGGGATTTGGACCGCACCTTCCGGAGATCAAGTGGCATGGTTCAAGGATCCCGATGGGAACGTTCTTTCCATCAGCCACCACGCCTGAACCCTAATAGGGGTGGCCGATTAGTTTCGCGGGCCAATCACGATCAAGCAGCGGCAACAGCTGCGCTGCCGCTAGGCTCGATACCGAGAACGCGGAATCCGGGGTTTTCTTCCGCGGCAGCGGTTAGTGCGCGTTCAGCCGAAGGTGCGCTGAGATAGAAGCGGATCGTGCGGCGATTCTGCGCGAGATCCACGACGGGCCCACGACAAACTACACAGTAGGCGGCCATAAACTCTCCTCTTACTTAAGACGCTCAAAAGTACCCAGGGGGCTGCCTGTGAGGGCAAATTTCTCCATGGATCAAGCGCCTGGAAGGCGCTAGGGGGGAAGGCCCGAGGAGGTGTCGTGCGCTCCATCTTTCCCCAAACTGGAGCATTACAATAGTAACTCGATTTCGATTTCCAGACCACCACTATCTTGGCTTCAAACTCACTGTGTCCGCGTAGATTTGGTGGAGTCTTTGTGGCATTCACAAGAGCATGCCGAAAGGAGCCGAGACGCCCAGGCCGCAGACCAGGATGCTTTGCATGCTGCCATCGGCAAAAGTCGTCGTAATCGTAGCATCTTCCAAACTGCCGGCGGCGAGTTATAGAGTGCGGATATCCCGTCTGCGGCCTGCGCCTATTCGGAACCATAACTGTATTCAATGCGTAATAGCCGCGGCAGATATGTGCTATATCTTTCACCCTGGCGGCACCGGCCATGCAAGCATACTGTTCGAGGAAGGAGAAGTCCGCGAGGCCTGATCCAGGGGGGTTACTCCAATTTCCGCATGAGCAAAATTGACCAGTACCTGTGCCCAGGGGGGAAGATACTAAACCTACATACACTGCAGTGTCTTGCGGTGACCAACGTTACTCGAAACGCCCGGCGTGAATCTTCCCGCTTGCCAGGGCTTTTGGTATTCACGAAAAGGTACTCGAAAGAGGACACATGTGTCTTCCGACTTAACTCCACGCGTTTTCGTCGTTGACGATGAGCATGTCATCGCGTCCACTCTCGCCGCCATCCTGCAAATGCATGGGTTCGCTGCGAAGTTCTTCACTTGCCCGTTAGAAGCTTTGGCGTCCGCCCGGTCGAAAGCCCCTGATCTGCTCATATCGGATGTCGAGATGCCGGGCATTTCCGGAATTGACCTTGCGATCCTGATGAAGGCGCAGTACCCCACATGCAAGATCCTGCTCTTGTCAGGGCAGGTAACCACTTTGAATCTGCTCCAACAAGCCCGCGCTCAGGGTCACAACTTCGACTTGCTCCTAAAACCGATTCCGCCGACTGAATTTCTCTTGGAGATAGGGAAAATGGTCAATGGCGTCTGCGCAATTCACCCCGTTTAACCATTCTCTTGTTGACTCTGACCTTACGTCAGGGTAGACGATGGTTTGGGGAGTAATGAGCCGCCTCTACAAAGCGAGAGAATTTGCGGGTTTAGCCGGTGTAACCGTTCGAGCCTTGCATCACTACGATCGCATCGGACTACTTAAGCCGCTGCGTAGCAGCTCCGGCTATCGTCTCTATTCATTGACCGACCTCGAACGGCTGGAACAGATTACGGCTCTCAAGTTCCTGGGAATTCCTTTAGGCGAGATCAAGACTCTTCTGGAGTCGAGTCCCCTGACGCTTGGGGAATCCTTGGACTTGCAGCGGAGAGCCCTCACAGAAAAACGAGACCTCATCACCCGCGCGATCCACGCAATCGAGGCGGCGGAGAAGCTCGTCCGGTCCGATCAGGTGACCGACGCCTCCGTGTTGAGGAAGATCATCGAGGTAATCGAGATGCAGCCAGAAGAGAATTTCATTCGGAAGTACTACACCGAGGAGGCTTGGGCGAGAAGAAGCCAGATAGTAGGAGAGATCCCCCCGGAAACACGAGAACGGCGCAGAGACGCCTGGAGACAACTCTTTTTGCAGGTAGAGTCCGCTCTCGAACTGGATCCGGCAAGTGAGGCAGCTCAACTTCTTACCAGGCAATGGGTTCTTCTGGTCGAGGCGGGTACGGGAGGCGATTCCGGGATTAAAGCGGGCGCTATTAAGGCCTGGAAAGATCACCAGAACTGGCCTATGTACGCGCAGGATACGCTCTTAGCTCGCTTTGGCCTCAATGCGAGCAGTGATAGGGAGAGCTCGATGCGGCGAGTGGAAAAAGTCGGCAAATTTATAGGCCAGGCGATTGGCCGCAAATACTATGGCGCGCTTGAGGTGACACGCCGCGCCTTGATCAACAAATCCTCTACAGACCGCTCCTCTGAACGGTGGGTTGACCTTTTTCGCGATGTAGAGGCTTCGCTCACAGAAGATCCCGCCAGCCAGAAAGCCCAGGCGTTGGCAGTCAGGTGGACTGAGCTAAAGGCTGATACGGAAGATCACAGGGCCGCGCCGCGGCCGGAGGATTTTCAAGCTGTCTTGCAGCAGAAGTCGCCACTCGATGCTTCTGTCGCGGTAATCAACCAGGTTGTACGTCTTTATCGCATCGAGCAGGTCTCGAGCTTTTTGGCAAAGGCGCTGGCGGGTGGTGAGGATAAGCGAAATTCGGGCTGAACCGGCTGCTGAAAAAGTCCCCTCAGCGGCTTCTAAAGCCGAATTCATAGCAAAACATCTACGTACGGCCTGAAGGCCGTACCCTTCGGAGATCAGACTTTTCCGCAGCATGTAATCGGTAGTGTCACGGCCCGCTGGGCGGTGGCTAAAGCATTTTTGCTAATGGTGTAGACCAGGAAACTGAACTCGACGCGGCCATTCCGCCAAAACCGGGGCCCCCGAGCACGCGGTCTTTGCATGCCTGGGGTGGAAAGAATGGCCGCACATAGCCGATCCCACCGGACCACAGTATTAGCAAAAATGCTCTAGGTTGACGGAACGGCTGGGCTATAGCTGGTGAAGCCTGCAAGAGCCATACCGCGCTGTGCCTCGTGGTTCTTCATGAAGGTCTCCCATACGAACCCGGTGCGGGCATTTTCCGCCATCAGCATGGTGATGCCTGTGTCGATGCCGATCACGTCTTGGTCATACCAGTTCTTCAAGGGATTGAAGGCATCGACGAAGCCGTATTTGCTCCAGGCCTGTGGGTAATGAGCTCGGATGTTCCTCAGCACCCGCAAGCAGGTCTCGGGGAGAAACGGCAGGGACCCTCCAGAAGCTGCGGGCACCACGGTGCCATCGATTGGGCCCATAGCCGGCGGCCCGCCCCAGATCACGTACCCTTTGTCGGAGTCGGAGGCCGTGATGCCCCAAAGATCGTCGCTGTAATCGGGAAAGGTCTTGCCCAGCTCAATACAGAAGCGGCGGTGTACATCGGTGGCGATGGCGGAGTTGTGGAAGTAATCCGCGTACTTGTCGTGCTTGTGCCGGAAATCGAACCAGGCCTGGGAGTATTGATGCACAAAGAGCGGCGCAAACGAGCCGATATAGCGCAACCCGTCGTACTCGAAGGTCGTCCGCTTCCAGGCGGTCCACGCATCCGGATGCAGGGGGTGCGTGGAAGAACCCATACCGAGCAGATAAATCATCATCAGCTCGCTGTAGTAGTCCCACTTGTAAGGCAGGAAACCGAACTCAGGCGTCCACCCCTGGGTCAGCAGCGCGGTATCTTCTGAGAGCCAGGTCCAGTCCACGCGGTCAAAAATCGCATGGGCCAGTTGGATAATGTCGCGATCGTCAAAGTGCTGGCGGCAGGTAAGGATGCCGCATAGCAGGATCGCCGTATCGACGGAGGAGACTTCAGAATCCCACAGTCTTTCGCCGGTATCGATGTTGGCAAAGTGATAAAAAAATCCGCGATGCGTGGGCAAGGTCCGCCAAAGAAAGGTGAGCGTTGCCAGCACGCGCAGGCGAGCTTCATCGTGAGGGATAAAGCCCCGCTTTTCTGCAATGCAGATGGCGGTCAGTCCGAAGCCGGTGGAGGCGATGCTGCCCACCACACCGGTGTCGTTGGTGCGCGCGTTGCAGCGGTCCTTGATCAAGCCGGTCTGCGGGTTGGCTTGCTCCCAGAAGTAGAGAAAACTGGTGTGTTCAAGCTCGTCTAGGAGTTGCTCATCCTCAGGCGCAAAGGTGGCCGGCGGAGGCTGAGGTGCTGGTCCTTTATGTCGATTCCCCGCAGCCGCCTGGGCCAGCAGCGCGTTCCACGGGGTGAGGGGCAGGCCGATCGAGACGCCGGCCATGCGGCGAAGGAGATCACGCCGGGAAGTGCGCTGCGCGCGCGGGTCGCTTCTGTTCTCGTCTGCAAGTTCGTCCACACTCATTCAGCCCATCTTACCCTCAGAGGCTGGTGCCGCCGTCACTTGTAGCTCTTTAGATCAGGCTAAAGTATCTGCGTGAGAACCTGCCGCCTCAGAATTGGGAACCCGGGGCTGGCGTACGAAGCTACTTTCGGCAACCCTCGCGGGACTGGCTTGGTAGGTTCCTGTGCAGACATGAAAGCCGGTCCCCTTCCACGTTGGCATCGAATAATTGAATAATGGATGCAATGACAGGAAAGAGAATTGCCTGGGCGATACTCGCAGTGGCGGTAGGCGTGGTCATTGTGGTGTTTCTGTTGATGCGCGCTCACCGGTTGCGGACGATTACCGAAGCGCAAGCCGTACCGATCGAAGGCGCCGTGATCCGGCGCGATGCAGACCCCAATAGGGAGCTGCCGATCGCCGGGGCGGCCATCACCGCATCCGATGGCGTAAGGACCGCCACGACAGAGTCTGATGCTGCCGGGTATTTCAATTTGGTCCTGCAAAAGACAGTGTTGTCCGACCGGCCTGTTACCGTCTCTTTTCGGCATTCGGATTACGAACCTCTAGACCTGACTGTACAAACGGGGCGGCTGGCGATCCCGAAACAGCTCTACGTTGAGGCCATGGTCCCTATTCCGGCCAAGCGCGTCGCTCCATCAGTCCAGCCGGCACTCGTGGTCTCGAATATCCGGGTGAGATACACCATCAATAGCCGGACGGAGACGAATGTGGGGAGTGAAGCCAAGACCTTCCAGGTGGTCAACAAGGGAAACGTTCCTTGCAATCATCAGTCTCCCTGTTCCCCGGATGGGGCGTGGAAGGCATCTTCGGCATCCGTGTCGCTCGATGCGGGAGCGGATAACTCGTACGAAAATGTACGAGCCTCCTGCATAGCCGGACCGTGTCCGTTTACGCGGATTGACTCCAATGGATTCATTCATGGCGGCCGGTTCATTAAAGCGTCGGCCCTGAACTGGTCGGATACGGCTACATTTCTGGTGGAGGCTGAGGTCTATCACACGGCCATCAGTTCCGAGGTACGCGAGCTGTACCCTGTCAAATTTGGCCAGACGCTCAACTTTACCGTCCCTCCAACCCAGGAAGGGGTTAGCCTCGAAGCCGATCTCGGTGGCTCCCCCATGGTATTTCCTCTAGGCCCCGACCTCGAGTTAAGCTGGGCCACCTGTACTGCCCGGACCGGTATGGAAGAAGAGAAGACCACGGTCTACCGTTGTGAACTCAGGCCGGGATACCGGTTCTGATTTGCCCGTGCGTAATCCGTACACAGGTCGCGTACTTGGGGGAACGACTGGGCGTCCGCCGCGGTATTGGCTGCGAATCTTCGGGGTGATGCTGCTGGCCCTGGCGTTGATGTTTGCCACGGAAGCGCTCTTCAATCCCTGGATTTACTTCAGGCTATAATCTCGCAGATCCCATGAGCGTTTCTGCCGGAACCCAGCTTGGACCGTACGAGATCGTGTCTCTCATCGGCGCGGGAGGCATGGGCGAGGTATATAAAGCCCGCGATCTGCGGCTGGGCCGCGATGTTGCTGTCAAGGTGATGCCTGCCTCGTTTGCCGCCGACCCCGAGCGGCTGCGGCGCTTCGAGCAGGAGGCGCGGGCGGTTGCCTCGTTGAGCCATCCCAACATCCTGGCGGTTCACGACATTGGGCAGCACCAGGGTCGGCCATTCATGGTGTCGGAGTTGCTCGATGGGGAGAGCTTGCGCGAAGTACTCTCCCGTGGAGCTCTTCCACAGCGCAAGGCGATTGACTATGCCGTCCAGATTGCTCACGGCCTGGCAGCCGCTCATGGAAAAGACATCGCGCATCGCGACCTGAAACCCGACAACATCTTTATCACCCGCGAGGGCCGGGTCAAGATACTGGACTTTGGTCTGGCCAAGACGGTGCAAAAGGCCGCCACAGCGCGCGTCGATGATGGGTTGACGGCCATGACCGGACTGGGACCCGCGACGGATGTTGGCGCGGTGATGGGGACCGTAGGATACATGTCGCCAGAGCAAGTCCGCGGCGGGGCGATCGATTGCCGAAGCGACATCTTCAGCTTCGGCGCCGTGCTCTACGAGATGCTCACCGGGGTGCGCGCCTTCAAACGGGATACCGCCGCGGAAACCATGACCGCCATCCTGAATGAGGATCCGCCGGAGTTGTCGCTGGTGGGCTCGGCCATTGCTCCCGCTTTGGAAAGGATCGTGCGTCATTGCCTGGAGAAAGCGCCGGAACAGCGCTTTCAGTCGGCGCGCGATCTGGCTTTCGATCTGGAGTCGTTTTCCACGCTCACGCCGGCTGGCGGTGTGAGCGCGACGAAGCCCGAAACATCCCGGCGTTGGTGGTATGCCGCGGCGGCTGCTGTCTTGTTGGCGCTGGGCGGATTGGGAGCTTGGAGAGCGACGGTCGGCACGCGAGCCTCGACCGGTTCCCAGTTTCGCCAGGTTACTTTTCGGCGCGGCCAGTTAGATAGTGCCCGGTACACACAAGATGGGCAGACTATCCTGTACACCGCCGCATTGGAAGGCGCCGAACCCGAAATCTACACGGTTGCAGCGAAAGCCATCGGAGGACACTCCCTCGGGATTAAGAACGCTCGTCTGTTGGCTGTCTCGTCGCGGGGAGAGTTGGCAGTGGCGCTCGCACCGCGGAGGATCACACCGCTGCTCGCGACGGGTAACCTGGCGCGGACCTTCGGAGATAATGGTGCTCCGAAGGCAGAGATCGAAAACGTGGGAGACGCGGATTTTTCTCCTCAGGGGGACGGGCTGGCGATCGTCCGCTGGCTGCCGGGTGACAAAGTGTGCCAGGTGGAGTATCCCATCGGCAAGGTTCTTTACCGGCAAAATGCAATCAACGACGTTCGTTTTTCGCACAGCGGGAAGTATGTTGCCTTCATCGCGCATGAGAGTGCTTACGATGACCGGGGCACCATCGTTGTTTTGCGCAGCACGGGAGAGAAGGTCATCGAGAGCGAGATCTTCGAAAGCGCGCAGGGCCTGGCGTGGAGCCCTTCTGACGACGAAGTATGGTTTACTTCTCCCTTAGAGTCGGGCGAGGTTCACGCGTTCAGCTTGTCGGGAAAACTTCGTGCTCCTCTGGCCGTTCCTGGCCGTCTGCAACTGCAGGACATTGCCGCCAACGGCGAGCTACTGGTGGCCCAGGGAATTGATCGCCGGGGCATGATCGTGTCCACCGAGAATGGAAAAGCGGAGCACGATCTTTCCTGGCTCGACTTCAGCTATGGCCGTGGCATCAGCGCCGACGGAAAGATGGTTCTCTTCGAGGAAGAGGGTGATGAGTCGCAAGGTTACACCATCTTTGTCCGCAATGTGGATGGCTCGCCGGCAGTCGCTATCGGCAAAGGTTATGCCATGGCGCTATCGCCCGACAAAAACTGGGTGTTGGGTCAGAAAATGACCGAGCCGACGCAAGAAGTATGGTTGCTGCCCGTGGGTCCCGGCGAAGCTCGGCGCATCAGCCCGCCAAATTTGTCACCACAGTTGATGGCGAGCTTTTTATCCGACGGCAAACGAATTGTTTATGAGGCCCAAGGCGGCGGCCGGCCGCTCCGCACATGGTTGCAGGATCTAAACGGGGGTAGTCCGCACCCGATTACCGAGGAGGGCACGGCCGGCTGGCTGGTTTCCCCGGACGACCAGTGGCTGCTTGGCGGATTGGGTAGTGGATACCCGAGGGTGATCGATCCAGTGCTGATCCCGATTGCGGGCGGTAGTCCAGCAAAAATCGCCGGCCTGCAAGCAAACGATAGTGTTCTCAATTGGAGTAGCGATGGTCAGCTTTATGTCCAGACAGATCCCGATGAGACGCGCAATAACCTTCATGTGCAGAAACTGAATCCGCACACCGGCGTCCGGACCGCATGGCGAGAGCTTGGCAAGCCTACGGTTGGAGGTGTTTACCCGCAACGCCCATTTATTACGCCTGACGGCGCGAGCTATTTTTATGGCTACGTTTTGCGGCTCTACGATCTCTATACCGTCAGTGGTGTGCGTTAAATGGGGTTCGATTCAGACTTCTACACACTAAACTGCCGCAGATGATGATCGAGGTGCTTGTACATTCCTGTGCCCCATTCCGCGGGTGTCAACTTGCCGAAGAAAGGATGCGGATGCCTAGTGCAACCCTCGGAGCCCGCGGCGGAAAATCGGTCAACCAAACCGGCAAGACGCTCCCTTTCTCTCACCAGCTCTCGTTGATCGCCTACGATTAGCGACGGGTGCGTCGGTGCACCGCGGTGCATCGGCTTCTCATTTGAATAAACGGATCGGAAGAAGGGACCTATTAATCGTCCAATCAACACCCGCGGAGGGAGCGTATCCCCGAGTGCCATCTGCATTGCTGCAGAGCAATGCGCCAGTGCCTGCGCAGCATCCATCTTGCCCCACACCGGTTCGCTTTCCGGATGCAGTGCGCTTAGCCGTTGCTTGATTTCAACAACCGCCGATCTGTCGAATAAGGTCTTCATTTGCCTGTGCGCCTCCGCGAAAAGTCCAGTCCGATTCCAAACTAGACGCGATATATGACAGAACATGTCATATATCGCTAAAAACTGTGGAGCGGGAACCCGTAGAGGCTCCGCAGGCCGGCCAACGCTGCTTGACGGGAAGGAACGCGTACATTAAAAAGGGACGCCGCCTTCTGAACCTGATTCTGGAATGCGTTGAGGCGGAAGGAGCAATATGCCGGCGCGAGCACGTCATCGCGGTAAAGCCGCTGCTTTTTTCACTCTCCTGCTCTTACCAACCAGTGGACTCTGCCAGCAAATAACATCCGCACCGAGCGGATTGACCGCTGTGGCGGACGGAGTGTCTTTGCAGGTGAATGCGCTGCGCGACGATGTCTTGCGCGTGCGTATGTGGAGGGGCGATGCCGTACCGGAGGATGCGTCCTGGGCGGTGCTGCCAGACGCGCGCACCAGCAGCGTCCCGGTAGCCGCCGAGGCGCGCGGCTTTGCCACCAAGGCGCTGCGGGTCACCGTGGATGATCATCTACTGCTCACGGTGACTGACCTCGAAGGCAACACCCTGCAAAGAGACGCGGCGCCCGTGCTTTGGGATGGAACTCGCTTCGAAGTCAGCAAGCAGCGCAGCTTCAGCGATCACTTCTTCGGACTGGGCGATAAGCCGGGACCGCTGGATCGCGGTGGTCAGGCCTTTACCATGTGGAACACTGACGCCTTCGGATGGCAGGAGTCCACCGATCCGATCTACAAGACCGTCCCGTTTTTTCTGGATATCAAGCAGGGGCGCACGCTGGGCGTCTTCCTCGACAATACGTGGCGGACCAACTTCGATTTCGGCCGCGCGGATGAGACTCGCTACACCTTCGGGTCGCTGAACGGGCCTATCGACTATTACCTCTTGTACGGTCCTGAGCCCAAGCAGGTGGTGACGGAATGGGCGTGGTTGACGGGGCCGACACCTTTGCCGCCGCTTTGGGCTCTGGGCTTTCAGCAATCGCGCTACACGTATTTTCCTGAGACGCAGCTGCGCGAGGTAGCCGCCCGCCTGCGCAAGGACCGCATCCCCACGGATGTGCTGTGGCTGGACATCGATTTTCAACACGAGAACTGGCCGTTCACAGTGAACGAGAAGGCTTTCCCAAACTTCAAAGGCATGGTGAAGGATCTTGCCGACGAGCATTTCAAGGTGGTGGTGATCACAGACCTGCATGTGGCCAGGCAGCCGAATGTGGGCTACGCGCCCTATGACTCGGGGATCGCGGGGGATCACTTTGTGAAGAACCCGGACGGCTCGATTTACGTGGGCAAGGTTTGGCCAGGACCCGCTGTTTTTCCTGACTTTACCCAGGCGCAGACACGGCAGTGGTGGGGCGGACTCTTCAAAGATTTCGTTAAGGATGGCGTCGCAGGTTTCTGGAACGACATGAATGAGCCCGCAGTCTTCGATGGCCCGGGCAAGACGATGCCAAACGACATACAGCATCGGATCGACGAGCCCGGCTTTCGCAAGCGCACCGCGACCCACCTCGAGATCCACAACGTTTTCGGAATGCAGAACGCCCGCGCCACGGAGGAGGGAGAGCTTGCGCTGCGGCCGAACGAGCGGCCGTTTGTGATGTCGCGTGCCAGCTACGCCGGAGGGCAACGCTACAGCACCACCTGGACTGGCGATAATAGCTCCACCTGGAATCACCTGCGTATGACAGTGCCCCAGCTGGTGAACCTGGGACTGAGCGGCTTCTCCCTTGCCGGCGCGGACGTGGGTGGCTTTGCCGGTTCTCCGCCGCCGGACCTGTTGACCAAGTGGATCGAACTTTCGGCGTTTCAGCCGATCGATCGGGATCACTCGGCGAAGGGAACCCGCATGCACGAGGTGTGGGTCGACGGGCCGCAGCAGGAGAACATCCGGCGGCGCTATATTGATGAGCGCTACCGGCTAATGCCGTATTTGTATACGGTTGCGGAAGAGACCTCACATGATGGTTTACCTATCAACAGGCCGCTCTTTCTGGAGTACCCCCATGCCACCGACGATGGCAGCCCGTATGACCTGACCACCGGGGGAAGCGAGTTTCTTTTTGGTAGCCGCATCCTGGTCGCGCCCAATCCTTCCCCGGAGGAGGTCGCCCCTTATGCCGTCCACCTGCCCCCGGGCACCTGGTACGACTACTGGACGGGCAAGCAGGTCGCGGGCGCGCTTGCCGGGACGCTGGATCTGGAACAACGCGATAAGGTGATTTCGCAGAAGCCGCTGATGGTGACTCCCACACTCGATCAGTTACCCGTCTATGTGCGCGGCGGCAGTATCCTGCCCATCGCCCCATTGACGCAGAGCACCACCGAAGTACCCAATGGCCCGTTGACGTTGCGCGTCTTTCCTCCCAACAGCGGCGAGGACTGCGCTGGCGAAGTCTACACCGATGACGGCCATAGCTTTGATTTTCGTAACGGCGAGTTCGCCCGGATTCACTTCACCTGTTCGGCTGCAGCGGATGGTTCACTCCACGTGGAGATAGCGAAACAGGAAGGGAATTGGCGGCCCTGGTGGCATGAATACCGCGTGGAAGCAGTGAGTTGGAAGCCAAAGGCGACGCACGCTTCTGTCAACGGAAAGAACCTGGCGATCACACAGACAGGTGGGCGTTGGGGAGTCACCGTTCCGGCGAATGCCGACGGCCTGCAAATCACGCTTGAGTAGCGACTATGGAGGCGCACTGGCGAACTTGCTCAGCAAGCGTCGCGCCCAGGCCTTTTATTCGGCTATTGATTTCGCAGGGTAATCATCGGATCAGCTTGAGCCGCTCGATATGCCGGCGCAATGCTCGCCGCCAGGGCCACCAGCAACAGCAACAGCGACACCCCGGCGAAGGTCAGCGGGTCAACCGGCTGCACACCGTACAGCAAAGTTGCGATGAACCGTGACAGACAGGCGGAAATGCCCAGTCCCACGGCCACTCCGATTGCCGCCAAGGTCATTCCACGTTTCAGAACCAGTCGCAGCACCTCGCTCCGTTGTGCACCGACAGCCAACCGCAGTGCGAGCTCCGTGCTCCGTTGTTGCACGATGTAGGACAACACACCATAGAGACCGACGGCGGCCAGCAGCAGAGCCATCGTCGCGAAGCTGGTCAGCAATAGAGTTTGGAACCGGGGCTGGGCCGTTGACCGAGAAATGTAGAAGTCCAAATCGTGAACCTGGTACACAGGTACGCTGGGGTTCATTTGCGCAATCGTCGTACTAACTGCCCTCGCCAGATCATTTGGATTGCCTACCGTGCGAATGCAAAGAAAGGGGGTGGTGACGACCGCCTGGCTCCATGGCAGGTAGTATTCAGGATCCGACTCGGCCGTTAGCCCCTGTCGCTTTATGTTGCCGACGACGCCAACGATCTCGCGTACCGGAGAGTTCAGCGTGCCGTCTCCCAAGTCTGCCGTCATGTGCTTGCCCACCGGGTTCACACCGGCGAAATACTTCTTTGCGAATGCCTGGTTGACCATGGCTACTGGGGGACCTTTCGACCCATCTTGGGCAGCAAAAGTACGTCCCGCGATCAACGGAATGCGCATCGTCTCAAAATACCCCGGAAGCGCCAGGCCGACGGCTTCGCTTGGATGATCTGCCTTCGCCACTGGATGGCCTTCGACGGTGAAGCTGATAGAAGCACTGTTGCCAGACATCGGCATCGGCCATCCTGCAGAGGCTGACTTTACCCCAGGCAGCAAGGCGAGCCGCGGGATCAACTGATCGATGAATTGGATCTTTCGGTCGTGTGGATATTCATTGTCGGGCAGACTGATGCGAGCCGTAAACACTGCGTGTGGATCGAAACCTGGATCCACCTGGAGCACATGCACAAAGCTGCGAATGAGCAATCCTGCGCCCACCAGCAGCACTAAGCTGAGCGCTGTCTCCCCTACCACCATCCACGTCTGCAGCCGATGTTGCGCACGGCCGCCTGTAGCCGTCCTTGTCCCCTCGCGTAGCGCAACTGCCGGATCCAAGCGCGAAATCCGCACAGCCGGCAAAACACCAAACAATAGTCCGGTGAGCAGGGAGAGACCGACCGCAAATATAAGCGCAGGGCCGTTGAGGGAAACTTCGTTAAGCCGTGGCAATGTCTCGGGCAGGACGCGAACGGCTCCCTGCAAGATTGCCGTTGCGAGCGCAATCCCTGCAAGGCCGCCAAGCAAAGACAGCAGGAGCGATTCCACCAGCATCTGGCGAACGATCTCCATGCGGCTCGCACCGAGCACCCCACGCAGCGCCACCTCCGCGCTGCGTTGGGCGCCACGTGTCAATAACAATCCGGCCACGTTGACACACGCGATCAGAAGGACCAGCACCACGGCGCCAAACAGCATTTGCAGTCCCGGTCTCGTGTCGCCTACCAGGTGTTCAAATTCAGGCTTGACCAGTGCCGTGGTGTACCACTTGTTGCTGTCTGGATACTGCTTGGCCAGATTGCGCGCGATCACGTCCAACTCCACTTTGGCCTGCTCCAAGGTTATGTTTGGCCTCAGACGGCCAATCACTTCCAGCGTGTCAGCGCCGCGTTGGGCAGTCATCGGAGATGCGCCCTCTGCGGTGGCGGCCAACGATGTCCACAAATCGACGGAAGGCTGCTGAATCGGAAAATTGAAGCTTTTCGGCATGACGCCTGCCACGGTGTATTGTTGGCCATTCAACATTACAGGCTGGCCCACAACGTGGAGATTTGCACCAAACCTTGATTCCCACAGCGCATAGCTGAGCATCACGCCTCGATGACCTGCTTTTTCCTCCTCCCACAGAAAATCCCGACCCAACATGGGCGCCACACCAAGCACCTGGAAGAAATTCGACGAAACCGTCTGCGAGTTCAGGTGTTGTGCCTGACCTAGGCCAGTTAAAGTAGCGTTCGCACCTGAAAATGAAGCGAGCCCCGTCAACGTGTGAGTTTGCGCGCGCCAGTCGAAGTAATCGGGATAGCTCAATGACTCAGGAATCGCCGCTCCGGTGGAATGATCTTCTTGAGAAAGCCACACTAGCCGGTCGGATTCAGGAAAAGGAAGCGGTTTTAGCATCACTGCATACACCAGGCTGAAGATAGCCGTCGTCGCTCCGATGCCCAAGGCCAGTGTGAGAATTGTGGTCAACGCAAACGTCGGATTCTTGCGCAGCTGGCGGACGCCAAACCTTCCATAACTAAACAACCGGCTCATGAGCCCCCCGATCTGGAAGCGAAATGCTTATGCAAAGCAAAGCACGTCTGCTGCCGTTCATGGCAGCGGAGCAAGGGCCGTAAAGTCAGGGAATTGTGCTCGTTTGTGAGGTACCCGGTCTGCCGGGATGTCCGAATATAAGCTCGTGTGTCCGCAACCGGACATCAAGAATTAAAATGCGATTACGCCTGCTATTTGCCGTCCTTCTTCGCCTGGATCTTCTCCAGCGCAAGCTTCTGTGCCGTCTCCAGAGCATCGGCTGCAGGTACTTTCACGTCCGGCACTACGCCGGTCCCTTCCCAGTTGGTCTTGGTTACGGGATCGAGTGACTTGGCGAAGGGCACGCCGACCATGAAGTAGTCGGCAACCACGTGCGGGGCTACCGGATGCGCTCCGCCGCCGGTGGTCTCGCCGACGATAGTGGCGCGCTTCTGATTCTTCAGATCGAAGGCGAACTCCTCGGCGCCGGAGAAGGTCCGCTCTGAGGTCAGTACAAAGACGGGCTGTTTTGTGAGCCGCGGTCCCGGCAGGTACGAAAGGGTCCAGTTTTGCTTGGTCGAGTCCTCTTTGCGGTTGTATATGTCGATCAAGTGTGTGGGCTCATCAAACAGGTAGCTGGCAATTAACGTGACCATCGCCGGTTGGCCGCCGCCGTTCTGCCGCAGATCGAAGATGAGGGCATCGGTATGGGCGACAAAGCCCATTGCTGCAAGCACGGTCGGCCCGCAGAACGAGGCATCCATGAAGCCGTCGAACTTGATATAGCCGATGTTATTAGGCAGGATCTCAACTTTGCGGAAGGCGCAGTTGTCGTGCTCCATCTGTTGATGGAAGCGTGCGTCGTCTTCCGGCGTAGGCTTACCCGGCGGCGGCGTTTTGAAGGGGTTGAAGCCCACCCGGAGATGTTTGTCGTGGCTCACTGCCTGCAGATCCGTGGTTAGCTGCTCAGCGAAGACATCGCCATCGGTGATGGCGTTGTAGACTCCGGCCTTCTCATGAGCCTGCAGGGCGTCTTTCATCTGCGTGGCGAGCGGCGCGTCTATGTAGAACTCTGTCAGGTCGTCGCCTATGCCATCGATCACCTGCTTACGTAGGGCCGCATCGAGATTTACGTTGACCAGTGCTACTCCTGGAGGCAACGCACGCAGGCCAAAGGTCGCCACGGTTGGCGGCTGGCCATCCTTCACCAGAAGGTTTCCCAGCGCGGTGGTGGGCCCGCCCTTCTCTTTCACCCGGAAGCGAATATGCATGGGCTCGCTGCTTTCGATCGACAGCAGATCGAATCCTCCGGTCTGACTGCGGAAGGCGAGCATGCCATCGACCGCCTGGGAATGGTCGACGGTCTTGATATAGGTTTCGATTTTCGCGCGATCTCCGGAGTTGAAAGCGTCCAGCCACGCCTGGAGCGTATGCCCGGCAGGTGTATCGGGAACCGTCGTCTGAGCGAGTCCACAGCTAACGCCCAGGAGCAATAGAGCCAACGATCGGTAAAGCACGTTGCGAATCATGGCGTCGGATTTCCTCACGCACCAAACTTGCCGTCATGCGGTGTGCGATAAAGATATCCGAGAAGAGACAAGTCCCGCTTAACAATGTGGGCTCAGTCGCGCGGCGGTCTGCCCTCGTTTCCTGACGAAGGACGGGTGCCCCATACCCCCGGATTTCCTGTGAAGTTTGTTGGCGTTGATGAACTTCATGCGGCTTTCCTCAATGAAAGCCGCACGCGTGGCTGTTGGTTGGTGTCGCGGACAGGAAATCCGGGTATCTCGCTCGTTTTTCGCGAGATGTCGGATTCCACCGACGTTGACCGCTAAGTCTGTCGGAGTGAATCGAGAGTCAGAGGGACAGAGCCGCGGAATCCCACATCTCGCGAAAAACCAGCGAGATGTGGGGCACCCGTCCTTCGTCAGGGAACGAAACGCTTCACCAGAAATAGCTGGCTTCTACCTTGGGGGTTCCGGGCTGGCCGTCGATGATCTGCGTGCTCAGCACAACCTCCATATTTTTCTTGTTGCCCTCTCGTGCGGCAGCTCGCTCAAGCTGCGCCAGGTTAGCCGGTTCGGTGAGGAATTCGCCGGCAACTCGGGTCCCTCCCCGGCCCACGCCGGCGGCCACGATGGCCAGTTTGCCGGTCGTGCTGTCGGTGAAGCGGGCAACAATCGCGAAATCGCGATAGTCGTTGGTGGTCATCTGCTGCAATCGATTGATGACCCAGCGCGGACGCCCAGGGTCGGTGCTGTCCACAATGCGAAATTCCGTCATATCGGCGTTGTTGGCGAAGTGATAGCGCAAGGGTTTGGTGAGGCGAAGCGTCCACGCATTGTCGAAGGCGCCGACAAAGATCGTGGGGCCGTTGCGCAGATCCGTGAGGTTGGTTGCACCCTCGCCCTTCAAGCTGTACTTCTTCCCACTGGATTGTAAAAGCCCCGCCAACCGGATGATCGGGTTCAGGTCGTCAATAACAATGGCGGTCAAATTGTCTTTCAGCAGGGTTTGGCGGGTAGGGTCCTCAGCGTCGCGTAGTGAGATGGCGGAGTACTCGCTTTGGTCGGCGACGCAGAACAGAACGGGTTCGTTGGAGTTTATGACCGGTCCCCAAAAAAAGTTGAACGGAGAGCGTTGTGCTGACTGCCAGAGAAATGCCGCGCCCACACACAACAGGGCAACGACGAGGGCGGTAGCTGGCCGCCACAACCAACGCCGTTTACTCACCCGCCTCGGTTCCCCCTTCAGGGCTCCATCGAGAACTAAAGCAGGTGTGAGAGGTATGATCGCGGCTTGTGTACCGCCGTTTTGCTTGGCCGCCTCCGGCCAGTGGAACTGCGGAATGTAGGAACCGGGCGGGAGCGAGACGCGAAGTTCGGACTCGTGGCCGGGATCCTGGTAGTACTGCGCGATGCGCTTGCGGATTTCTGCTGCCGTTACGCGAACAATGGGGTCCGAGGCAGTGTCATAGTCGGCACGGCGTCCGAAAATCTCTACTCCCAGAGTCCGTTCCTTGAGCGCATCCTCTTGGCCGGACAGAGTTTTTTCCACGACGTAGCGCAGGAATGACGGGAAACGGCGGCTTTGGCTGAAATGTGAATCCGCCAACAGCCTTCCGACTTGCTCCTGGATGGCAGCCTTTTCCTCGTCACTCAGCCCTGCAGGTCTTCCCGCTACTGTATCAACCAACATTCGTGCGTTCTCGCTGACCGCGTGCGTCGACCAGTATACAGCTTCGAAACAGCTCCTGCCGGAGAGGGGATCCGAGCCGCAAATCCTTCAAATTCAATAGGTAAATAGGGGTGCTTTACCTGTAAAGAACCCCCTGCCATGCCGCAAAGACCTTTCCCGCCGAAAGCGCGGCTCCTATAAGGGGTCGTCTCATGCGAGCCTGGATTTGGCGGCCCGGATTTCCTGTGAGGGTTCGTGGCGTCGGCGAACTTTATGCGGCTTTCCTTAAAGAATGCCGCACTCGCGGAAAATGGCCGGGGCAGCGTGCAGGAAATCCGGGCGGCGTGAGGCGGTTCAAGAATTTTGAAGTTGGGAAACACTTTGGAGGCTCAAATTGAGCAAAAACAAGTTCCTATATAAGGTCGCTTTTCTGTTCACACTATTGGTAAGCGGTTCATCGTGGGTAAACGCACAATTGGCGGTTACGACCGCGACGTTGAATGGCACCGTCACAGACCCGACAGGCGCCATCGTGCCGCACGCCACGGTGAGACTCAGCAGCGCGCAGAATGGAATTGCCCGAAATGTCGATAGCGACGCCAGCGGGCGCTATACCTTTACCCAGTTGCCGCCGGCCACCTACACCCTGGCGATCCAGGCCAATGGCTTCGAGAGCTATACCCAGACGGGTGTCGTGCTCGACTCCGGTCAATCGGCCACCCAGAACGTGACCCTCACGGTGGGGGCTACGACTCAACAGGTGG
>CAWBQE010000002.1:0-81251 GCA_963790705.1 uncultured Acidobacteriaceae bacterium | reverse complement strand
CGCAGCTAAACACTGACAATGCAAACATCTCGGCAGACATTGACGCCAAGCACGTGGTGGAATTGCCGTTGAACCTGCGCAACGTCTTTGGCCTTGCTACCCTCAACTCATCCGTCAACAACAACTCCGAGGGGCAGATGTTGCTTGGCGGCGGCAGCAACGGCACCGATGACGCGGACCAGGACATCTCCTTCCTGAACTTTGCCGGAGGCTTCTTTGGGACCTCAGCCTATCTGCTGGATGGTGCCTGGGATACTGATCCGGAGTGGGGCGCGGTCGACTATGTGCCTTCTGTCGACGCCGTTCAGGAATTTAAGGTGCAAAACAATTCCTTTACCGCGCAGTATGGCTGGAGCACGGGCAACGTCGTCAACGTCGTAACGAAGTCGGGAACGAATGCCTTCCATGGGGACGGCTATGAGTTCTACCGCAACGATGCGCTGGATGCCAACTCCTGGTTCAATAATCACAATGGCGTTACTAAGCAGAATTTTGACCGGAATCAGTTTGGCGGATCAGCCGGCGGCCCGCTTTATATTCCGCATCTGTATGAACAACGGGAAAAGACCTTCATCTTCGGCCTGTACGAACACCTCAGCCTTTCCAGCCCGTTGAACGACACCTTTACTGTGCCCGATGCAAACTTCCGCGCCGGCAACTTTTCTGAGCTCCTGGGAGCGCAAAACGGGGTGGATGCACTTGGACGGCCGGTTTATGTAGGCCAGATCTACAATCCGCGCAGTACGCGGGCCATCACTCAGGGCCAGGTTGATCCCAGCACTGGCCTGGTCGCGACCCAGACGGGCTACATTCGCGATCCCATCAAAAATAACGACATCACGACAGTGGGCGCTATCGACCCCACGGCGGCCAAGCTGATCAGCTACTATCCAAACGCGAGCAAATCGGGACTTAACAACAACTTCTTCGTGGCCTCGACTGCTCCCGCGCACTCCAACGAGTTCCTCGTCCGCGTTGACCACAACATCAACAGTGCGTCGAGAGCTTACTTCCGCTACTCCTACAAGCAGGAGTTCAAGACCGGGAACCCCGACTTCTGGGGTTCCGACGACCCGGCCGGCCCTGGCAATGGCAGGCCGAACAATCGCTGGAATATGGCCGCCGGATATAGCCAGGTCTTGAGCCCGACATTCACCATGAACATCCTGGCGGGCGTGGAGCTTTGGCACGAGACTTCGACCAACCAGTCGGCAGGCTTCCACCCCAGCAGCATCGGCCTTCCTTCTTATCTGGATGCGAATAGTCCGCAATTTCCCGTGGTCAATATCGGAGGGCAATCGCCTCTAGGGCCGCTTCAGGAGGCATCGGTCACCAATCACGGACCCATCGGCAGCGTCGCTACTGACTTCATCAAAAACCTCGGGCGGCACACCCTGAGTTTTGGATTTATGGGCGCCGAGCTTGAAGACGATCAGCATCTATTGTTCCAAACGACGATCGATTCCGCGGGCACTTTCACCAGCGGCCCAGATCCCAACAATCCCACTGGCTTCACCACCGGCAACGGGCTTGCACAACTGATGCTGGGGGTGATTGACAACACCTCCCCGGGGAATACAAGTAGCACGGCTGCAGGCAGCCCCTATAACCCGGCCGTGGCCATCCACTATTTGGGCTGGTATCTCCAGGATGACTGGAGGCCTATTCCAAAGTTGACTCTCAATCTGGGAATCCGCTATGAGATTCAAACCGCGCCAACCTACCGGCATAACGTCGCGTCGGTCTTCAATCCCAATGCGTTGAACCCGATTGGGACAGCCATCGGCAAAGAGTTGCCCGGCGAGCTGCAATTTCTTTCCGACAGCCAGCGTGGTACGTACGGCACAAACTATACCAACGTAGCCCCCCGCATAGGATTCGCCTATCAAGTTGTTCCCACGGTTGTTTTTCGCGGAGGCTATGGAATCTTCTACCCTCCGTCCATTACCTGCTGCTTTGACGCGGAGAGCGCCGGTTTTGCCTCAACGACCATTTCTCCGGTCACGCTGAACACGATCAGCCCGAACCCTGCGGTTACGGTCGCGAATCCGTGGCCGAATGGCTTTATCCCGATTACGGGGAACTCCCTGGGTGGGCTGCAACAAGTAGGAAATTCAGTGACCAGCAACTTCAGACAGCGGGGCTCCAGCTATGTTCAGCAATATCTGGCAGGCGTGCAATGGAGCATCACGCCGAACGACTTACTGGACGTGAACTACGTGGGCAATCATGGCACGCGCATGATTACCTCCGACTACAATCAGAGCCAGGTGAATCCGCAGTATCTCCCTATGGGTACTGCGGCGCTGAATGCCCTGGTCCCAAATCCTTTTTACGGAGCCATTGCTGCGGGAACAAGCAGTTGCGGCCTGGATCAACCCACGGTGGTGCAATCGCAGCTGCTGCAGCCTTTCCCGCAGTATTGCAATGTGACTAACGCCGACGCTCCCGTGGGCTTTTCTCTTTACAACGCATTGCAGGCGAACTACAACCACCGCTTCAGCAAAGGGTTGACGGCGCTTGTCTCCTATACTTATTCCAAGTTCCTGGACAATGTGGAAGGCAATAACAGCTGGTCGTATGCCGCGAGTGCGTCCCCCGCGAACAACTACAACCTGGCCGCAGAGAAGAGCGTCGACGGCTCAGATACCCCGCAGAGCCTGGTCGCGAACTATGTTTACCAGCTTCCGATAGGGCGCGGCAGGGCATTGGGCAGCCACATGAATCGTCTGGCGGATGCTTTTGCCGGCGGATGGGAGGTTTCACAGATCGCCACCTTCAAGGCTGGACTACCGCTCAGTGTCAACGGCTCGGACATCGCGAGCTATGGCGGCAATCCGCGGCCTGATGTGGTCGGACCGGTTCACGTCGCGAATCAATCGATCCATGAGTGGTTCAATACCGGGGCGTTCGCCTTCGCTCCCTATGGGACATTCGGAACTGCGCCCCGCTACTTCTCGTACCTGCGTGGCCCCGGGTTTCAGAATTGGGACACGGCGATCATGAAGAACTGGCACATCAAAGAATCGATGCGGCTACAGTTCCGGGCGGAATTGTTCAACACTTTCAACCACGCGCAGTTTTACACCCCCAACACGGGGTACACAGGTTGTGACCCCAATGCAGACCAGAGTTGCAGTTCGGGCCTCGGTCAGATCACAAACGCCTTCCCTTCGCGAACCGTACAGATTGCGGGGAAGTTCTATTGGTGACCCCTACTTGAAGCACTGCCTCACATTGTTTCTCCTGTTCCTGTTGGCCAGACCCATCTTTGGCCAACAGGAGCAGCCCCCGAGCTGGCGTCGGTGCTGGCGGCTGCTCAACAGGCGCAGGCTGCGAACAACTACGCCGCGGCTGCGGAAAGCTACAAGCAAGCAGTGAAGTTTCGACCGGATATGCCTGAATTGTGGGCCAACCTTGGGCTGATGCAACACCAGACCGGAGATTACTCGGCAGCAATCGGGAGCTTCGAGAAAGCGAATCGGCTCAAGGCGTCCTTGTATGTCCCCAACCTTTTTCTTGGGATTGATTACATGCGTACGGGAAAAACGAAACAGGCAATTCCATTTCTCCTGGTGGCGAAGAAGATGAACGAGACCGACCCGCTTCCTTCTCTTACGCTCGGCCGCGCCTACTCTTCGCTTGAAGAATGGCCGCCGGCAATCCACGAGCTTCGGCGTGCGATCCAAATCGATTCCAGGCAGAGTTCGGCGTGGTTCGCTCTCGGGATTGTCTATCTCGATCAGTTGGAAAGCGATTCGCGCACCATGACGGAACGCTATGCTGCCTCTTCGTACGCCGACACTTTGTATGCCGAATCCCTGGTGAAGCAGTCCAGATATAAACAGGCGGCAAGCCTGTATAAGACCATTCTTGCTGCTAGTGATCACCCCCCGTGCATACAGTCAGAGGAAGGTTTCCTGAATCTCAAAATGGGAGATGCCCAGGCAGCTGGCTTGGCATTCAGCACCGAGCGGCGGAGCCATCCCGAGTGCACCCTCGCCCTACTCGGCCTGGCGCGTCTTAGCATCGACACCGCAGCGGACGTAGACGCGGTTCGCTTCCTCAACGACGCATGGAGCCGTGATCAGGGATTCTTCACCGCCAACGCGACCGTACTCTTTGAAGGCATGCCGGACGAACGAGCGGCGAGTTTTTTGAGTTTGGTAGCTGCACAGCGTTCTTCGGAAAAGTTGGAGAGCGGCATGGACGAGGCGCTTGCCCGAGCGCGACAGGGCGCCCCCTCTGCAATGCAGGATACCCGCGATTCGCATGCTTCGCCGGTTGCCCCGTCTCACGAGGCGGCCAGGAGCGATTATTCAGCCGGGCGTTACCGGCAATGCGCTGATCGCGTGAAAGGCCACCTGAGCGGCGGCAGTGTAGAAACGCTGGAAATGCTTGCCGCGTGCTCGTTCTTTACTGGCGCATACGATCTTTCTTCAGATGCCGGCTACGCACTGCGAGCTCTGCCTTCGCAGCCAACCGCCGTTACACTCTATTGGTCCATAAAAGCGAATGAAAAACTGGCTTCTGCATCTCTGGCACGCTTCCAGGAGCTGGAGCCGAATTCAGCTCGAAGCCACATTCTACTTGGAGATATCTACCGCCAGCGAGAGCAATACGACGATGCGCAAAACGAGTACAACAAGGCGCTGGAACTTTCACCGGACGACCCCGCCGCCCTGCTGGGACTTGGCTCGGCCTACCTGAAAGACGCGAAGATAGACCAGGCCATCGCCGCGGCACAGAAGGCGCTCAAACAGAGTCCCAGTGATCCAGAGGTGAACTTGATCATGGGAGAGGCATTAGTGACTCAGCATAAGTTCCCTGATGCGGAGCCCTTTCTGTTAAAAAGCTTGAACGCTAAACCGCAGATGCTGCCCCACGTCCACGCGCTGCTGGGCGAGGTCTATGCCGCGAACGGAAAAACGCAGGAAGCGATCCGAGAGTTGAAATTGGGCCTGGCTAGCGATCAGGACGGCAGTCTCCATTACCAGTTAGCGCGGCTCTATATCAAGGCCGGTGACAAACCGGATGCAGACGCTGCCTTTGCGCAGGTGAAGGTTCTGCAGCAGCAGCGTCGTGAATCGGCCGTCGTTGCTGTTGAGGACTCGCACCCAGCCAGCCTCGATGACGGACCATGAGTAGGTTCTTCGCTAAGGACCGTTCCACCTACACGAAATATCCAATTCAGGGACCCTATGCGAACGTTGTTTTCTTTTCGTGCGTTACTCGTGATGTGTCTGGCTCCAGGCTGGACGGTGCTTCATGCCTGGCAAGCGCCACAAAAGACCGAAGTGCTTCTGCTCGACCATGGAACAAACTTTGCCGCGCGGGCCGATGGAGTGGACATCCAGGACGGTTCCACGCGGGAGGAGATCACGGCTCTGCGCGACGACGTGATCCGCATTCGCATTGGGCGCAACGGCAAGATGCCGGAAGACGCCTCATGGGCGGTGTTACCCGAGGCTCGTCACAGCCGCATCAACGTAACTCCTGAATCGTCTGGCGCATCCTTCGGTTTTCGCACCAAGTCGATGCAAGTGCAGATTGCAAGGAGCAACCTGCAGCTGACCGTCCGCGACCTCAAGGGAGAGATTGTGCAACAGGATGCTCTGCCGGTTCGTTTTGACGGAGATGGGTTCCGTATTTCTAAAACGATGCCGCTCGATGAACATTATTTCGGCCTGGGTGATAAGACCGGGCCACTCGACCGGCGCGAGGAATCTTTTTCGCTTTGGAATACGGACGCGTACCGGTTTCAGGAATCGACCGACCCGATTTACAAAAGCATTCCTTTCTTCATCACGTATCGGGCTGGGCTGGCGAGCGGCGTTCTGCTGGATAATACCTGGCGCACGAACTTCGACTTCGGCAAGCAGCTTCCTGGCGTCTATTCCTTCGGCGCAATTGATGGTCCGCTTGATTACTACGTCATTTATGGGCCTTCGGCCAAGCAGGTGGTGAGGACCTACGCCTGGCTCACCGGAACTGCACCTCTCCCGGCTTTGTGGACGCTTGGCTTTCAGCAATCCCGTTACACCTACGTTCCTCAGTCGCGAGTGCTTGAAGTGGCGAACCGCCTAAGGGCAGATCATATCCCTGCCGATGCGATCTATCTCGATATCGGCTTCCAGGAAAAGAAACGGCCTTTTACTGTGGATCGCAGCTTGTTTCCCGACTTTGCTGGAATGGTCGCTGAGCTCAAAGCGAATCATTTTCACGTGGTTGCCATTACCGATCTGCACATTGCGAAGCTCCCTGATCATCATTACTTTCCCTACGACAGCGGTACGGCGGGCGATCACTTCGTGAAGAATCCGGATGGTTCTGTTTACACAGGCGTGGTGTGGCCCGGGCCCAGTGTCTTCCCTGACTTTACCCGGAAAGATACGCGCGCCTGGTGGGGGGCGCTCTATCAGCCTCTGCTCAAGGCCGGCGTCGCCGGCTTCTGGAACGACATGAATGAGCCCTCGGTCTTCGACTCGCCGACCAAAACGATACCGCTGGATGTTGTTCACTGTATCGACGAGCCCGGCTTCAGCAAACGGGAGGCGACCCATGCCGAAATTCATGATGTGTATGGGATGGAGAATTCGCGTGCTACCTATGAGGGTTTAAGGACCCTGGATCCTGGCGTTCGCCCATTTGTGCTGACCCGCGCCACGTACGCCGGCGGCCAGCGCTACGCGGCCACGTGGACGGGAGACAACAGCAGCAGCTGGAATCATCTGCGGATGGCAACCCCGATGATCGAGAATCTGGGCTTGAGCGGCTTCGCCTTCACCGGGGCGGACGTGGGCGGATTTGCCGGCACCCCGCCAACGGACCTGCTGACCAAGTGGATGGAGATTGCCGCCTTTCAGCCCATTGATCGCGACCATACGGAGTTGGAAACCGGCGACCAGGAGCCGTGGGTGGGCGGGCCCGAACAGGAAGCAATTCGCCGCCGCTTTATTGAAGCCCGATATCGCCTGATGCCGTATCTTTACACCCTCGCCGAAGATGCTTCACGCACCGGCTTGCCGATGGTGCGGCCGTTGTTTCTCGAGTTTCCGGATGCTGCTCCCGACAAGCATCCTATCGATATCGATATAAGTGCTGCCGGGGAGTTTCTTCTCGGCCGCGACCTGCTGATCGCAGCTCCGGCTTTTCCCGGAGAGCTCGATCGCTACCAGGTCGAGTTTCCTTCAGAGGATTGGTACAACTACTGGACCGGCGAGAAGGTCTCTCAACCAGCAAAGACAGGTGTGGCCACTGGGCCCACCGAGACCGCGGCCAATCAAGTGTGGTTGAAAACTACGATTCAACCAGCACTGGACACCCTGCCGGTCTTTGCGCGTGGGGGAGCGATTCTTCCCATCGCCCCACTGGTCCAGAGCACCGGCGAAACTCCCCAGGGGCAGCTAACTATGCGTGTCTTCGTGGGCGAGGATTGCGGCGGAACTCTGTACCAGGATGACGGACAAACCTACGCTTACGAGCAGGGCCAATTCCTTCGTATGAAATTCGATTGCCAGGTTACGGCGGATGGCTTCCATCTGCGGATCAGCCCGCATGAAGGATCGTATCCCGCATGGTGGAAAAGTCTGCGAATTGAGGTTTACGGATGGAAGCCCCAACAGAACTCAGCTTTATTGAACGGACAGGCAATGCCAACCGCCGCAAGTCCCGTTCCGTACGGCTTGGCGATCACCGTTCCGGACGATGGCCGTGGAGCCGAGTTGCATATGCAGTAGCCTTTTCTCGAACGCCGGAAATCATTTCTTGGGCAGCGGAACCGCGTACAGCTTGAACGGGCCGGGGTTTTTATCCTTGAGCGCCGGATCGTCGCGGTAATTCAGTTTGCCCTCGGCGATCCAGGCCATGCCACGAGTCGCGGTCACTGCAGGGGTGGATTCCAGACCTGATTTGATGACTTTGATGTTTACTGTCTGGAGGTTGAGACCACTGAACGTGACGATGTCCATGTTGCCGGAGTTCTCAGCCATCAGCAGCCGATTCTTGCCGATGGTGCGCATCCCGTCGGGACGAGTGAGCGGTTGCGAAAGCTGAAGGTCGATGATGTCCTTCGATTTGCCGTCAGGTCCGATATCCACGCGCACCAGCTTGTTCTCAGTTACGCTATTGACATACAGAACTGTCTTTTCGCCGAAGGCTAAGCCATCAACCCCTTTCAACAATGGGTCTTTGGCCGCGACCTCAAGCTCTTTGGCGCCGGGTTTGAGCATCACCAGGCTGCCTTGGTCCGTGTCGGAAATATAGGCTGTGCCATTCTCAGCGACGGCAATGTCGTTACAGAAAGTATGGGCCCCGGGAAGGGTGTAGCTGTCTTTCGCCGCACCCGTGGTGAGGTCGAATGTCTTGACCGCCGGCGGGTCGCCTTTTCCCTCATCCCAGCGGTCGGAACATACCCATAGGGTCTTGTGCTTTTCGTCGGCATAGATGCCGAAGACAGCATTGAGACCATTGCTGCCAGGCTTGATAAACTCCGTGACCGTCGTGCTTTCATAGGGGATGCGGACTACATTGCCCTTGCCGACACTGCCTGCAAATAAAGTTCCGTCTTTGGTCGAAGTAATGCTTTCCGTGAATAGCCGCGAACCGGGGAGAGTGATCTCAGTGATCGGCTGGGCGGCATAGACGCTTACGACCGAGAACAATGAAAGTGCTAACGGCAGTCCACACTTGCTGAGTAACTGTGCCATGGTTTCTCCATCATGCAGCATAAGTATAAGTGCAATAGAACGTACTGGATACTTACACGCAATCAAAAGGAAAGGTCGGACGTGGCGCGGGTGGAATCGCCGTTTTAGAGCCTGTGTGTTCCGGTTCTCACGCAGACTCTAAAACCCGGACCTGCCTAGTAGCGAGTCTTTCCGCAAGCTGTCCAGCAGGGAACGCAGGGCCTGATTCTTCTCCAGAAGCTCGCCAACCAGGGCTTCCAGAGAGGAGACGCGGTCGCGCCAATACGTTATCTCGGTCTCGGAGTCCAGTTCGTGCGGTTGTAATGGCATACGCCCCCTCCTTCGAGAGAGACAAGTGGAAAGGCGCATCAGATGTCTATTGAGACGCCTACGCTGCTAGAAAATGAAGGGGGCAAGCGCTTTCACTCTGCGGCGATACTGCAGGTATTGCTCGCCGAAGCTCCGCACCATAAAATGCTCTTCAGCCCGGGTCTTCAGCCAAAAGGAAAACCCGCAAAACACCGCCGCTTGAAGAAGCCTTTCTATTACTTGGTTCACGTCCCCCTCCTTGTCCGAACCCGCTCTACAAGCGAAGGAAATGTGGGCGCGAGAATCATCCGTTCAGCTTTAGCCTTGGTTGAATCCCTCATTGTCACAAAAACTTCCATGCTCAGAATCGTACTGTTTGCTTGTCCAGCAAAGAAGTACCACCTTGTTCAAATCGCTCTGGGCCACTTCGGGCGAGGCGGCCTTTCAAAGGGGAAATGTGGGCAAGGGGGCGGTACACTGAAGCAGGCCAATTCCAAGTATTCGAATGGGCCAATTTCACCGTTGAACTTTCCAAATGAACCGCCAATCGTCCTCATATTCGCTGGCGCTGTTGCCAAGAACGCGGAACCTGCCTTCTTATCAGTGGCTTCGCGATTCGATTCGCAGCGGAATTCTGGCCGGCATGCTGGGGCCGGGCCAGCGATTGCCGGCCACTCGCGAGCTTGCGCGGCATTACGGTTTATCGCGTGGAACCGTGCTCACGGCGATCGAAGACCTCAAAGCGGAGGGCTACCTTTGTGGAATTCGAGGTTCAGGCATATTCGTTTGCGATCTCTTGCCGGATCGGCTTTTGCAAAGCAAAGAGCCGGAATCAAGACAACCGCCAACAAAGACCGTTCAACTACCCAGGCTCTCCGATTTTGGCAAGCGCCTCAAGCCCTTCCAATTCTTCATAAACCCTACCAGTCTCGCTTTCCGCACAACCTTGCCTGCTCTCAACCTCTTTCCCACGACTCTTTGGGCACAAGTGGCTGCGCAGGTATTGCGTCGCGTCTCCTGCAGCGATTTGCTGGGTTGCGAGGGAAGAGGATATTTGCCGTTGCGCACTGTACTGGCGCAATATCTCCGCGCATCGAGAGGAGTGAGATGCGAACCCGAACAAATTGTCATCGTATCCGGCATTCAAGAAGCTCTTGATCTGGTGGCAAGGCTTCTGGTGAATCCTGGGGAGCGGGTATTAATCGAAGATCCTGGCTTTCAGGTAGCCTACTCAGTTTTCGAGTCGCTGGGAGCGCGTTTGCAATCTGTCCCTATCGATAAATATGGAGCGGCTCCGCAACGTCAGCAGTTCCGCAACGCCCGCCTGTTGTATTTGACGCCTGGCCACCAGTTTCCTGTGGGAGTCACCATGCCTCTCAGACGACGAGTCGAAATTCTTCAACATGCGCGAGATGCTGGAACCCTGATTCTGGAAGATGACTACGACAGCGAGTTCCGCTATTCCGGCAACCCACTACCGGCAATGCAAGGCATCGACAGAGACAATCGCGTCATCTTCACCGGCAGCTTTAACAAAGTCTTGTTCCCATCCCTGCGTATGGGATACATTGTCCTGCCGCCGGCGTTGGTCGAGCCGTTTGTGTTGGCCAAGACTATGATCACCAGGCATCATTCCATTTTCGATCAAGCCATTGTTTTTCAATTCATTGAACAGGGTCACTTTGGCCGGCACCTCAGGCGAATGCGAAAGGTGTATGCAGAACGGCTGAGCGCGCTCCATTATCATGTCGGCGAGCGGCTATCCGGCATCCTCACGTTGTCGCCGATTGAGGCAGGTCTTCAGACCATCGGCTGGCTCAAGGAGGGGATCCTCGCTGAGGACGTCAGGCATGCGGCCGCGCGGCGCAAGATCGATGTAGTTCCACTGAGCCGCTATTGTCACAAGACCCGCCAGGATGAAGCGATCCAACTCGGCTTTGCGGCGATTGATGAAGAAGCCATCCGAAAAGGTGTCATGGGATTGGCCGCTGCGCTGGACGGTTTGGATCGACGCTAGAGTCCATTGCAGCCGGCAATGCAAGCCCACTCCGGTAATCGAGAGCGCAGTGCGGGGCCTGGCAGCAACGCTTAGTTAACTCTCAGGGTCAATTTTGTAGCCTTCCGGCGGGTAAAACAGCTTCTCGTCGGGTTCTCCGCGACGAATCTGCGTGAGCTTAAAGTCCGCGAGAGGACCCGGCTGCGTTTCCGGTTCCAGAGTCTGGCGCAACTCCAGCAGCTCTTGCAATTCCTGGGAATACCAAATCTCAGTGGTGAGCACGATCGTACCGCTTGGAGCCGCTGTCCTGGTTCTCGTGCGCCGCACCCCGGTGGCTTCGAGACCCTCGATACGCCGTGTTCCCAGTGGCTCGGAACGTTCGGTGGTATCAGGAGTGGAACCAACCTGCTGCGGGTGGTTTGCAATTGCGTTCGCGTAGATGTTTTGTTCCGTGTAATGGAGGGTTCGCGGCATGCAGGTCACCATCGCTCGGGGCGGACCAGGCGCGGCCCAGGGCTCCATCCATCGGAAGCTGCAGTGGGACACCGGGTCGTTCACCGTCACCTCGTGGGCCATAATCACGCCGCCATGATCGTCCGGCCGAGGCATCGCCATCTCCTCGCGCTTTCTCCCGGCTCCGTCCCGAGCCTGGAGACCGCTCTGGACAAGGGTCTTGGTCTCCCCGTCAGGGTCCCGGAGCTGCGAGGTGGTCACCAGCGTTGCTGAATAGGGCGCGCCACGCTGTGCCGCAGAGGTGTATGTCACATCGTTGTCCGCAGGGTACCAGTTATCGGGGAAGCGGCTGGATGGCGGCGCAACATCCGTCAGCACCGGCGCCGTGGCCTGTGCTCGCCCAGAAACGGCGACCAGGCAAAAAACAAGAAGCCAAGACTTGCACATTTTCGTTCGACCTTGGGAGCATTCTTTCCTCTTTGCGACCCCCGAATCGTCATTTGATTGTCACTTTTTGAGGACGCGATGTGGAACCTTGGCTGGCCAGGGTGACTCCAATGGTGAGCGAGATGCACCCGTCCTTCGTTAGGGAACGAGGGGCACCCGGCCTATTCTTTTTGGGGCTCTCCTAGGGCACAGACTCTACCGAAGCGTCCCAAGCCGAGAACGCTCCTTAGTTGCAGCGGAGGGCGACAATTGGATCGATCCGCGAGGCGCGTCGTGCGGGGAGATATCCAGCAACGAACGCCACCGCGACCAGCAGCAGGATCATGCCCGCGAACGTTATCGGATCGGTGGGATTGGTGCCAAAGAGCAGCGATGCAATCAGGGCAGCGATGGCGAAGGATGCCGCAATTCCGACCGCAATTCCCACGAGCGCGAGCTTCAGGGTGCGCGCGATTACTCCGAATTGGACTCGCGCCTGCGTCGCGCCCAGAGCCATGCGAATGCCAATCTCCTGTGTTTGCTGGGTCACCGAATAGGAAATGACGCCATAAATGCCGAGCGAGGCCAGCAGCAACCCCAGCGCGGCGAATATGCCTACCAGCAACACGAAGAAGCGGCGCGGCGATACAGCATGGTCGACTAGCTGCTGGATGGGGCGGAACTCAACTGCGGGCTGCCCGGGATTCATGGATCGCAGAGTACTCATCACGCTGCCGGCAAGCGCGCCGGGCGGAAGCTGCGAGCGCACCACGAGTTCCGCGCCGTCCGGGTTACCTTGGGTGATGGGTACAAAGACTTCCGGGTTGGCCGCCTCTTCCACGCTGCTCTCATGCACGTCTGAAACCACGCCGACAACCCGTGTTACACCATCGCCAATTCCCAAAGCCTCGCGTCCGATGGGGTCCTGGCCCGGCCACTCGCGGCGAGCAGCCGCCTCGTTGATAAGAATGACCGGCGGGCTGGTAGCTGTGTCACTCCAGCTGATGTCGCGTCCCCGGCGCAAATGCATACCGATGGCGTCCAGATATCCAGGACTCACGATGTAGACAAAGGCGTCGTAATTAGTGGTTTTGGAATACGGCTTTCCCTTGGCCACCAGATCCCAGCTTCGATTGCGGTCCAGGGGAAGCATGTCGGAGATGCCCGCTGCGTCGATGCCGGGAAGCGCGCGCACACGGCGCAGCATTTCTTGGAAGATGGCGCCCCGCCGGGCCGCTTTGCCACCATCGTCGAAGTCAACTTTCAAAGCGTAGGCATGGCTGGGCTCGAATCCCAGATCGACGTCGAGCACGCGTAAGAAACTGCGCAGCAGCAGACCCGCGCCAACCAACAGCACGCAAGCCAGGGCTACCTCAGAGACCACCAATGCCGCGCGCATCCGATCGTGCTTCCGGCCGGAGCTGGTGCCGTGGCCGCCGTCTTTCAAAGATTCCTGAAGGTTGATACCAGACACCCTGAGAGTGGGAACCAAGCCGAAGAAGACCGTGGCGCCGCAAGCGATGAGGAGCGTCCAAGCGAGCGCGCCGGCGTCGATGCGCGCGCTGCTCAGCAAGGGAAGCGCGATTGACCCCTGGTGGGAAAGGTAAAGGACGATGGCGTAGGCAATCGCCAAGCCAAGGGCCGCTCCCATGGAAGCGAGCACCAGGCTCTCCGTGAGCAGCTGACGGATCAGTCTGGAGCGCCCTGCTCCCAGAGCACTGCGCATAGCGAACTCCTTGCTGCGCGCTGCCGCGCGAGCCAACAACAGGTTGGAGAGATTCGCACAGGCGATCAGCAGAATGAGACCGACAGCACACCACAGCACGATGAGGGAGCGGCGCAACTGGCCGCTGACGTGTTCCTTGAGGCCGGTGATTTTTATCGTAAAGTCGGTCGTCTGGTCGGTCGTCCAATCGGGATGCGCGGCTAACATTTGTGGGTAGACGACGTCGGCTTCGGCCTGCGCCTGCGCCACTGTGACGCCAGGCTTCAGCAGGCCAATCATCGACAGCATGTGTCCCCATTTCCTGATGTCATCCATGATGACGGGGGTAAAAATGTCCGCCTTAACCCCGGGATGAAAGACACTGCCGAAGTCGAAGCTGGCGGGCAACACGCCGACGACGGTTACGGCGTGATCGTTGAGTGTGATTGCCTGACCGACAATCGCCGGATTGCCGGCGAACTGCCGTTGCCAGAAGGCATAGCTCAACAGAACCGCAGGCCGCCCGCCTTTGACGGTCTCCTCGGGAGTGAAGAGACGCCCAAGTTGCGGCTGAATGCCGAGCATGTGAAAAAAGTTGCCGGCGACCCAGACGCCGGCCAGCAGGCGTGGCTCGCCGCTGCCCGTCATTTCCGCATCAGACGAGGCGAAGAACGGTACGTAGGCCGTCATGTCCTGGAAGGACTGGTTGTGGCGTCGAATCTCTTCATAGGCATCTACGCGGAAGGTCGTGTCGGAGAGGGCGCCGGTCCCGTTGTTGCCGGCGATCCAGGCCAGGCGGCTGGCATCATGGAAAGGCAGCGGGCGCAGCAGAATGGTGTCGACAACGCTGAAGACCGCGATGTTGGCGCCGATGCCGAGCGCGAGGATCAAGACCGCCACCACAGTGAACGCGCGGTCGCGGCGCAAGGTACGCAGAGTGAAGCGGAGGTCCTGAGCGACCGAGGTGACCCACAGCGTGCCTCGGCTTTCGCGGCAATCTTCTTTGATCTGGCTCAGACCGCCGAAGGCGAGGCGGGTAGTACGCCGCGCCTGCTCTTCCGTCATGCCGCTACGAATATTTTCGGCGACCTGTTGCTCGAAGTGAAAGTGTAATTCCTTGTCCAGTTCCTGTTCCAACCGCTCGCTGCCGAATAGGCGCTGCCACCAATTCATGACAATTCTCCTTGCGGATCTTCCAGGAACAGTGCGACTACATCCGTGAGGCGGCCCCAGCTCTCGGTCTCGCTCTTTAACTCCGTCCGGCCGCGGGCAGTGAGCTCGTAAAACTTCGCATCCCGCCCAGTCTCTGACTCTGCCCACTTGGCGGAGAGGAGTTTCTTGTATTGCAAACGATGCAACGCGGGGTACAGCGAACCTTGCTGCACTTGCAGCGCATTGCGCGATATCTGCTGGATGCGCTGCGCAATCGCATAGCCGTGGATGGGGCCGAGTGCGACCACTCTCAGGATCAGCAGGTCGAGGGTGCCCTGAGGAAGATCGAACTTAGGAGATGGTTCCATGCCTGTCGCTTCTACATATACACCTCGATATGTAGAAGTGCAAGGTGTTGTGAGGTGAGAGAATTCGGTATTCCGCAAAACAGGAGAACTGAAAGATGAAGAGGAAGTATTTGGCAGTGGCGAAGCGCGGCCTCCTATTGGCCGGAGTCATGGCTGTCTTTACGTCGGGCAACGCTTTTGCTCAGAAGAAAGCGATTGACTTTAAGCAGGGCATGCCGTTCAGTAACGGCTACGTCGCGGGCAAGACGCTCTACGTTGCAGGCCAGCAGGGACCGGATGCAAATGGCAAAGTCACAGGCACAGACATCGCCTTGCAAACCACCAACACCATCGCAGCGGTGAAAAAAGTTGTGGAAGAGGCCGGCTTCAAGATGACGGACATCGTCTCGGTGACGCTCTATATCACCAATCTGGATGATGTGCCCAAGATGAATGAGGTTTACAAGAGCCTGATGCCCGATCCTAAACCTGCGCGAGCCACCGTTCAAGTGGCCGGTCTGATCGGCGGGGCCAAGATCGAGATGCAGGCGATTGCGGTAAAGCACTAGGGCTCAACACTTTGCTGCGCATTATCGGACGCGCTCCTCAAGGCACGCGTCCGGAATGCAGGTATTACTAAAGTGGGGCGCCTGTAGAGGCAACCAATATAGAGCAAACCCGCGACTGACCATAGGATGAATTGTTTCTATAATCAGAAGATGCGAGTGAGTTGGTTACGTTGGTGCTTCCTGCTTTTTTTAACGGTCAGACTAGCCCACGCCGATGGGGGCCCGGCCTTCGATCTTGACGGGCCCCGTATCCAGGCCAAGGTAACCCGTAATGGCAAAACCCTGCCCATCGGTGCAGTCGCATCGTTGGCTGCGGGCGACCGCGTGTGGGTGCATCCCGACCTCCCCGAGAAGGAAGGGGCGCGGTATGTGCTGGTGGTGGCGTTTCTGCGTGGCTCGGTCAACCCGCCTCCAGAGAATTGGTTCATCAAGGCGGAGACCTGGAATAAGAAGGTCCGCGAAGAGGGAATTAACGTAACCGTCCCTGAGGGCGCACAGCAGGTTCTGCTGTTTCTTGCCCCGGAGACAGGAGGGGACTTCAGCACCGTGCGTAACGCGGTGCGCGGCCGCCCGGGAGCCTTCGTGCGCGCGTCACAGGATCTGCATCAGGCAAGTCTCGATCGAGCCAGGTTGGATACTTACCTCGCCGCCGTGAAAACCGAGGATACGAGCGATCCGAAAGCAGTGGAGGGTCAGGCGAAGCTTCTGGCACGCAGCCTCAACATCAAGGTCGATCAACAGTGTTTCGACAAGCCTACCGAGCAGCAGGCCCCCTGCCTGGTGCAGAACCCTGACAGCCTGGTGCTCGACAATGGACGCAGCGCGACCGTCGTGCAGGCGGCCACCTCGGGCGCGGCCGGTGACATGCTGTCGCAAATGTCGTACACCCAACAGGCGGGGGGCGGCTATTACAGCGTCTACGTCGGCACGGTGATGGATATGGCGAAGATCCTCGACAGCTTCCACACCGCGGAGTACCAATACTTGCCCGCACTCGCCATGCCCAAGGGCGATACGCTGATGCTCAAGCTGAATAATCCGCCATCGTTTCATAAGCCGCAGTCAGTGCTGGTGGTTGGGCTGCCCGCTGTGCAAACCGCAGAGGCTGCGCCGGATTTGCCCTTGATGCGTGCGGTCGATCCCAAGACAATTCTCTGTGCGCAAAAGAAGCCCCTGGTGTTGCAGATGGTGGGAGCGCCTTACGTCTTTGCCACCAGCTACGCCCATGATTTTGTGCTCCGGGTGCAGAACAAGTCAGGACAAATCGTCGACATTCCCGTCACCCCGGATCCGATGCAGGGTGGATTCTTGGTCAATGAAAAGGCATTGGAAGCGCAAAGCCTGGCTGGCATCGCGACCGGAACGCTGCACGGTTATTGGGGTTTTGACCCAGTCGAAGGACCGAAGTATCAGCTGGTGAGCGCTCACCCGCAACAATGGACGTTGGCTTCCGCCGACCAGCATGCGCTGATCGTTGGCCGCAAGGATACGGTGCATCTGGATGCTCCTGAGGTCGCATGTGTCGAGAGCGTGACCGTGCAAGATGCGGGCGGCAAGAAGCTGGACGCGACCTGGAAGGCGGTGAAGTCAAACCAGATCCAGGTCGACATGCCGCTCGACAGTGAGCAGGCAGGCGCGGTCAGTCTGCAGGTGAAGCAAGTGGGATTGGAAAAGCCGGATCAGATTCCACTGCACACCTATTCCGAGGCGGGGCGGCTGGATAGCTTCAAACTCTATGCCGGCGATCATCAAGGCGTGTTGAAGGGAACACGGCTGGATGAGGTCGCAACCATGACGGTCAACAACGTGGTCTTCTCTCCAGCAGCCGCGCTCACGCACAGCGGCAGTGAAGATTCGCTGGTGTTGGCAGCTGCGGAATCCGCGGCGTCGAGCTTTCACCCGGACGACAAGGTTGTGGCCAAAGTGGCGTTGAAAGATGGACGCACTCTGGATTTGGAATCGACAGTGCAGACTCCGCGCCCCAGCGTGAAGCTGATGAATAAGAGTGTCCATTCCGATGGACCCGCGTCGGTGGTGCAGCTGAGCAGTCAGGATGAACTTCCTGAGCACGCGAAGCTGACTTTCTTTGTGCAGGCGGTTACGCCGGCGTCCTTTCCTCGAGACCAAAGAATCGAGGTGGCCAGTAATGACAGCTCCTTCGCCACGACGCTGCGTGTGGGGGAAGGCGGCATCGTGCTGCAGGATAGCAAGACAGCACTGGTGACGCTCGATCCCACCAAGGCCTTCGGAGGGTCGGCCTTTGGCCCGCTGCGTTTCCGCCCGATTAGCAGCGACGGCGTACAAGGCGACTGGCAGCCGCTGGCTACGTTGGTCCGGGTACCGCAATTGAAGGAGCTGAAGTGTGCCGAGGGAGCACCCTTGTGCACGCTGGTAGGAACGGACCTATTCCTGCTGGACCAGGTTGGTATCGATGCCCAGTTGGCCAATGCGGTCACCGTGCCGGAAGGCTTTGGGGAGGCGACGCTGAGCGTGCCGCGCCCGAATGGAACTCTCTATCTCAAGCTGCGCGATGATCCTGCGGTAGTGAACACGGCGGTCTTGCCCGTGACCGCTGAGCCCTCGCAATCTGCTGCGGTCGCCCCCTTAACTGTGTCGGCGCCGCCGGCAACGGTGCATCAGAGCGACCAGAAGCCTGCCCAACAAGCTGCGCCTCTGCCTGCCCAGCCCACTCAACCGACGACCGCGTCAGCACCCCAGAATTAGCCAAGGGCTTGCGCGCATAGCCTATGCAATCCCAAGCTTGCGCTGCAGCTGCTCGAGTGAGATCCCCTTCGTTTCCGGGTAGACGAACAACACCACAAAGAACTGCAGTGTCGTCATGGCGGCAAAAAACGCGAACGGCAGTCCACCCGAATATTTCGCGAGCACTGGAAACAGCAGCGAGATGATCGCGTTCATAATCCAGTGCGAGGATGAGCCCAGGCTTTGGCCTTTGGAGCGGACGCGGTTGGGAAACACCTCCGCGATATACACCCAGATCACCGCGCCTTGAGAGACAGAGAAGAAGCCGATGTAAGCAACCAGCAGCCAGACCAGGGTTTCGGCGTGGGTATGGGTGAAGAAGACGGCAGCAACGCCGGCCAGGCAAAAGGTCATGCCTACGCTGCCGATAAGAAGCAGCGTCTTTCGCCCCAGCTTATCGATGAGCGACATACCCAACAAGGTAGCGAGCAGATTCATCAGCCCGATCAACACGGTCTGCAGGGAACTCGACAGTTGGCTAAATCCGGCCGAGGCAAAGATGTAGTTGGAGTAGTAGAGGATCGCGTTGATCCCCGCGAGTTGATTAAACAATCCAATGCTTACCGCAAGAAAAATCGGCAGCCGGTACTCGCGCTTGAACAAAGGCTCGGCCGCCATCCCGCGCTCCATGTGGATGGAATCCATGATGTCGCGCAGCTCTGCCTCGGAGTCCGGAGAGCCCATCATCTTGAGGATGGCAAGTGCCTCGTCGGTCCTGTTCCTGGTTACCAGCCAGCGTGAACTGCGCGGGATACGGAATAACATGATGAGAAAAATGAGCGAAGGAATGCCCGCAACCCCAAGCTGCCAGCGCCATTGCAGCATCCCGAGGTTGACCAGCGAGATCAGGTAGTTGGAGAGGTAGGCCAGCAGGATACCGACCACCACGTTGATTTGAAACAGGCCCACCATTCTGCCCCGCCATTTGGCCGGCGCCAGCTCTGCAATGTAGACCGGCCCAAGAACCGAAGACCCGCCGATGCCCAGTCCGCCAATCAAGCGAAAGACCATCAACGACGGCCAGTCCCAGGCGAAAGCGCACCCCAGGGCTGAGATGGTGTACAGCACAGCCATGATGCGCAACGCCTCGCGTCCGCCAATCCGCTGGCCAAGGACCCCGGCGGTCATGGCGCCGATCACCGTGCCGACCAGCCCGATAAAGACGGTCAGACCCAGGGTGAAGGGTGTCAGGTGATAGACCACCGTCAATTGCTGGGTAGTGCCAGCGATGACAGCCGTGTCAAAACCGAAAAGTAGGCCGCCCAGGGCCCCGACGATCGTACTTTCCAGAAGATATTTCGTCATAGCCATGAGGAGGGTCTCTCTTTATGGGAACCAGGTCTTGGTCAAAAGGCAGATTGTATCGAATTAAAAACCATCTGGATATCGGTCCTGCATTTCCCTATGCTCGGGTTATGGAATGCTCGCTCCCCCGCCGTCAAAGGTTTGACGCTCGGTTTCCATTCCGCCTGGTTTGGGCCTTGTTCATGGTGATGGTCTGCGCCGCTCCGCTGCAGCTTGAAGGGCAGGCTGCCAGCGGCGGCCTGCGGGGGTAACAGTACGGTCGATACAATGGGGGCGAAGACAGCCGCCAGCGCCAGAGCTTTTCTTGCCCAGTTGCAGGCTGCCGTGCAGTCCAACAATAAGGAACAGATCGCAGAGAAGATCAGCTATCCGCTGCTGGTTCTGAATTCGGGCAAACGGACTCATATCCGCCAGAAGAAGGAGTTTGTGACAAACTTCGGACTCATCTTTACGGATCCGGTGCGCGATGCCATTCTGCACCAGACAGCCCAATGTCTCTTTGGCAATTCTACGGGGGCGATGGTCGGCAACGGAGAGGTATGGTTCCGCGAGCAGGCCCCGGATCAGTGGAAGATCATCACGATCAACGCATCGGCTACCGCGCCGTAGCCGGAATCGGGGCCTTGGTGGCCGGAGAATCCACCTTGAGGGTGGGGATCCCCCGCCCCCTGAAAGAGCTTCGCTTTTCGTTCTCCTGTACGTCCGGCCTCGTATGACCATCCAGGCCGGCTTGAGGGTGAAGCCGATCGGAAGGACTTCGTTCTTTGATCCTGGCCGAACGAATATCTCCGAACCTGTAGAGCCCACATCAACAAATTCTCTCACTGTTACAAAACGAGACACTGGTGTCGCACTGCGTTTCCCGATATGGGTTATGCACCTAATGCGTTAGCCGCGTGCTCGTTCTTGAGCACCAAGATGCATGCAAGAATCGGCTCCAGTGACGTGCTGATAATCCACTCCACACCAGCGAATATCGACGGCCCTTATCTCCGTCGCATGGATCATCTCATTCGATCTTCGAGGTGGACCATGTAGCAACTGTCACGGTGCTCAGTAATGAGCGGCTGCAGCGCCACCAGGTCTAGCTGTTTGGAGATGAACCCTGCGCGAAAGGGATGTTTGGTCATGATTGGATCGATTTGTTCTGCGCGCGCGTTTGTTGGCCCGCGCGACTACTCCGGTTTTTTAAAAGTGTGGACGGGAAGATGGATCGCGGGTTTGCTTCTTTTCTTCCCTCTACTCAGCCTACCTGCAGGCGCGCAGACCACCACCATCAGCGGTACGGTCTATATGCCAAACGGCACCAATGTGCTGCCCAACGCATTGGTCTATGTCACTACCGGTACGCCGGCTGCGTTGGTGTCCGGTGCAAATTGTCCGGGAGTCAATTGTCTTACGGCATCCACCGCCGTGCCTTCCGGGGTTACGATCTACACCTACAGTGCGGTGGACGGCACCTTTACGCTCAGCAACGTGTCACAAAGCACTACATACACGCTGGTCATCCAGGCAGGTCATTGGCGGCGGCAATTTAGCCAGGAGGTCGGTACCAGCGCGATCACCGGGCTTTCCCTCAGTATGCCCTCCACTCACGCCCAGGGCGACATCCCACTGATTGCCATCGCCACCGGTTCCAAAGATGCTGTGGAGTGCGTCTTTAACGATTTGGGCGTGAGCAATAATGAAGTAACCGACGACACCGTAGGCAGCGGCGGAACCTTCGGCGGCCGCATCCACCTGTACAAAGGGGATCACTCTGCTGGAGCAGAGCTCAGTGCGTCCACCCCGTCGGAAACGGCGCTGATGGGGGGAACCAGCACCACGCCTCTGGGCAACTATGACATGGTGATGTTTCCCTGCCAGGGCAGCACCACCGCTGAATCCGCGGGTGACATCGACAATCTCCTTGCCTACACCAGTGCCGGGGGACGTGCCTTTGTGACTCACGACAGCCGGGTTTGGCTCAACACCGCCACCACTTATCAGAGCGAGACGTTTTCCGGGGTTGCGAACTGGCTTGGCAGCCCGGTGTCTACGCTCAATCCCGATCCCGGAGTGGCCACGGTCAACACCAGCTTTACCGACGGATCGACCCTTGCCCAATGGCTGTACAACGGCGGATACGCGGATGGAAATACCGCCGGAGCGGCCGATACCGGCACCCTGGGCCAAGTGGAGATCAGCACCCTTCGCTGGGACTTGAGTGGTGTCAATGCGCCCACGCAATCCTGGCTGACGCTCAATCCCGACGTTACCACCAGCAGCAATCCAGTGATGCAATTCTCCTTCAACACCCCGTTCGGCGCGGCCGCCGCTGCGCAGTATGGACGCGTTCTGTTTAACGAATATCACGTTGAAAATGTTTCAGAGTCGGGCAACCCGATATTTCCCGCGGAGTGTCCGACGTTGAGCGCAGCTGAGATCGCGCAAGAGAAGATGCTCGAATATGCGCTGTTCGATCTCTCCAATTTCGTGGTTCCGATCGTTCTGCCTACGGTCTCCATCGCCATCACTACCAACCCCAGCGATTCTGTCTTCATGGAGGGCGATACCGGCGACACTATCACCGTGGCTGCGACCGATACCAGTGAGACGGTGGCGCTCAGCAACGCGACCACGCTCAGCGTAACTCTGCCGGCCGGCCTTACCGCTACCGCAATGACGGATACTGATGGCGGCTGGCTCTGTACCGTCGGCACCCTCACATGCACCCGGACGACCACCCTTGCCGCAGGCGCGACCGACAGCGTCCTGATTACGGTGTCGGTCGCGGCCAATGCGACCGGTGGCGATCCGAGCACCACTGCACCTGTATCCGCCGTGGTATCCAATCCGACGTTCTCGAGCAGCGTAACCTCGCCGCTGACCCTCACTCTGCAGCAGCATGCCGCCGTCACCTGGGCCACGCCCGCGGCTATTGCCGATGGCACACCGCTCAGCAGCACACAATTGAACGCTGTCGGTAATACCGCCGGAACCTACGTCTACTCTCCCGCTGCCGGAACCGTGTTCTCTCCCGGTCCGCATGTGCTTTTGGTCACTTTTACAGCAACGGATCAAGTCAACTATCCGGGCACCGGAACGGCCACCGTCACCCTGGTGGTAAACGGACCCGTCGCTGTGACCGCCAGCGCGCCGTCCGCGACCAACTTCGGCCCCATTCCCGTGGGCACCGCAAGCGGCGGCCAAAGCATCACCTTCACCTTTCTTACCGCCGGCGCGATTGGATCTCCGGTTGTGGTTACACAAGGCGCAACCGGCCTGGACTTCACCGATGCCACGACGGGAACCTGCAATAGCAACGGAACCAGCTTCTTTTACAGCGCCGACGCGACTTGCACGGTGAACGTGATCTTGACTCCACGATATCCGGGGACGCGGTATGGAGCGGTACTGCTCGAAGATGGATCGGGGAATGTGCTCGCAACCGCCTACGTCTACGGCATCGGCACTGGTCCACAGGTGGCGTTCACTCCGGCAACCCAGAGCGTAGTGGTGAGCGGCCTGCTGCATCCTGACGGTGTTGCCGTGGACGCCAGCGGGAATGTCTATATCGCAGATGGCAACAATAACCGTGTCCTCAAGGAGACGTTGTCAGCGGGGGCTTACACGCAGAGCGTGTTGGTCAGCGGCTTGTCTACCCCTGCCGCCGTGGCTGTGGACGGAAGCGGCGATGTCTACATCGCAGATGCCGGCGATGGCCTGCTACTGAAGGAGGCACCGTCCGGGGGAAGCTATATCCAGACGCTGGTGGGCACCGGCTTGACCAACGACAACGGCGTGGCGGTGGATGGAAGCGGCGATGTCTACATCGCTGATAGCGGGAACAACCGGGTCCTGTTGGAAACGCTATCGAGCGGCATTTACACCCAGACACCCATCGGCAGTGGTTTCAGTAATCCCCAAAGCGTCGCGGTGGATGGAAAAGGAAACGTCTACGTCGCTGATAGCGGCAGCAACCGCATCCTGGAAGAGACGCTGACGGAGGGCACTTACACGCAATCACCACTGTTCACGGGGTTGAACAACCCCCTCGGCGTAGCTGTGGATGGGGTAGGGAACGTCTACATCGCAAATGCTTCCGCCGGCCAGATCCTCATGGAGACATTGTCGGGTGAGAGCTATACGCAAACCACGTTAGCCAGCGGCCTCTCGTCGCCCCAGACGATGGTGGTCGACGGCACTGGTAACGTCTTCGTCACCGACTCGAATAATAATCAGGTACTCAAAGAAAACGTTGCCACCCCGCCCAACCTGAGTTTCGCGTCGACCCATTTAGGCTCGACCAGCAGCGACAGCCCAAAAGCGGTGACGGTGGAGAACATTGGCAATGCGGCGCTGGAATTTGCCGCCACAGGGCTGGTGGCGCCCGCTGACTATTCCCAAGTGGCGGGCAGCGGTTCTCCTGTTGACTGCGTGAACAGCGGATCGGTGGTAGCAGGCGCCGGCTGTAATCTCAGCATCAGCTTTATGCCCACGACTGTGGGTGTCCTGAGCGAATCGTTCACACTGGCTGACAACTCATTAAACGGCTCGCCCACCACGCAAACCATTGCACTCAACGGAAACGGCGTCTCCCCGATTACGCTATCGCCTTCGAGCTCTACGCTGGCCGCCGGAACAGTCGGCGTCGTATTCGGGGGCGTGACCTTCACGGCCACCGGCGGTATCGCTCCTTACACCTACACGCATACCGGGATGTTGCCCCCGGGCTTGACATTGAGCAGCAGCGGAGTGCTCTCAGGAACCCCAACAACGGCCGGCGGACCCTATTCCTTTACGGTCGTTGCTACCGATAGCGAGTCAGTAATCGGCAGCAACCCATACTTACTCACCATCCATATGGAAACAGCCACGGTTACGCTGGGCAATCTTGCGCAGCCTTATACCGGATTACCCCTGGCCGCGACCGCGGCCACCAGCCCTGCCGGCCTGACCGTGATGTTCACGTACACGGGTAGCAACGGGACGGCCTATGGTCCGTCGTCCACGCCGCCCACTTCCGCCGGAAGTTACACCGTCGTGGGTACGGTGAGTAACGCGAATTACAGCGGCGCCGCTAGCGGAACCATGGTGATCGGCCGGCTGGCCTCGGCGACGAGTGTAAGCTCCAGCGCGAGCCCGGTACTGGCTCAAACGGCCCTCACCTTTACAGCTACGGTTTCAGCGCATCTCGGTACGCCGGCCGGAACGGTCACCTTTCTGGACGGCACGACTCCGCTCGGCCAGGCATCGCTGACTGGCCATACGGCTTCGCTGGTCACGTCATCGCTGGCTAGTGGCACGCATACCATCACTGCCGATTACAGCGGAGACACGGACTTCGCCGGGTCGGCCAGCAGCCCGCTGACGCAATCCATACTTGACTTCAGCCTGGCGCCGACTTCCGGAACCGGTGGGGGCAGCGGAACGCCTGTCACCACACAAACCGCAAATCCCGGTGGTACTGCGACCTACCCTCTGACCATCGTGCCCACGGCCGGCATCAGTTTCCCCACACCTATTGTGCTCACGGTTGCGGGAATGCCGTCGGGGGCAACGGCCGTGATTACTCCATCCCCCTGGACCCAGCTCACCAGCACCACATGGTCTTTTCCTGAGCAAACGCCGCTGGGTCCTCTGTCGCTGGCCATCCAGTTACCTTCGCCGGTGGCGCATGTCGACCCGCGCAACCCGCCTGATCGCAAGCTGCCGGTGATGGTTCTTGCCTTCCTGCTGCTACCTTTTGCCGGCAGATTGCGTGCTCTGCGCAAGCGCGTGCCGGGAACCATCTCCCTGCTGCTATTGGCGGTGGCTGGCGTGGGAGCTATGGCCGCACTCAGCGGTTGCGGTTCTACCAGCGGATTGTTCGCTGATCAGGCAAGGACCTACACAGTGACGGTTACAGCAACTTCGGGAAGGCTGTCCCACGCCACGTCTCTTACCCTCACGGTCAAGTAACCAGGAGACTTGAATGCGCACTTCGATTTGCAAGAAAGCGCTTTTTGCGGGCCTGTTAGCAGTTGCCTCTTCCGGCCACGCACAGAGCGAACCGGGACATTCACCAGCATCGATCGACCTGGCCATTACCTACAACACGGAGCACGCGCAACTTGCGCCTGGTACCTGCGGCTGCTTCTGGCTGCAAGGAGGAGGAGCCGATGCCGCCTTCACGTGGTGGAAGGGTTTTGGTATCGCTGCAGGTGTGACCGGTGAGATGGTTTCCAACTATGCCCCCGGCGTTGATTTCAGCAAGGTCAGCTACATGGCGGGCCCGCGCTACACCTACACCCTCTGGAAAGCGGAGCCAACCTTCCAACGGCCTCGTCTGCAGATCTTTGGCGATGGGCTCTTTGGAGCGGTTCATGCTTTCAGCGGCGCTTTTCCAACAGCCACCGGTGTCAACACAACGGGCAACTCGTTTGCGTTGGAAACAGGAGGCGGCCTCAATTTCTTTTTCTCGAGAAGTATCAGCGTGCGCCTGCTGGAAGTCGACTACGTAAGAACCCAGCTGGCAAACGGCTATGCCGGCACGCAGAACGACTTGCGGCTCGCTTTCGGTGTGTCTTACCACGCCTCTTCCGTTCACCTGCACCGGTGACGGTGACTTAATTAATTCATAATAAACCGAGTTTACTGGGCGACGCACGCCCGGTATAAAAGATACGTTGCTGGTCGTAGCGTCCGGTGGTAAATATGACCGCGTGATCCTGGGCTCCCGTAAGCTGCCCAGGAGGCAGCGTGAAATGACCAAGCATTACAAGCTAACGCTAGCCGCACTTGCCCTACTTCTCTCTGCATGGATGCCCGTTGTCTCCAGCGCTCAAACCGCTCCCAACTTCGTCCGTCCACGCACTCCCAACGAAGCCCCCGCACCTAAGGTCGTCTTCATTGGGGACTGGATTACGTACAACTGGAGCAGCGCCTTTGCCGCCAATCCGAACTGGATCAACCAAGGAAGCCCGGATTTTTTCGAAGGAGATTCTGGTGCGACGGCTGCTCGATTCCAGTCTGATGTAGTGAGCCTGCATCCGTCCATTGTTCACATCATGGTGGGCGTTGTCGATGAAGCTCAAGAAGACGACGCCTTGATGGCACTCACCACCCCAGACCTAGTGAACAATCTCAACACCATGGTGCAGGAGGCAAAAGCCGCCAACATCCAGGTGATCCTGGGAATGGAGCCGCCAGCTGTCAGCCAGGAGAATGCGGCCATCGCTGCCTACGGCGCCGCGAATAACATCCCGGTCATCAACTATGGGGCAGTGCAGATGGCGTCAACCGATATCTACCAAGAGGATGCTTACGTTCCTACCACTGCCGGGTATGCCTTGATGACGCAAATAGCAGAAGCCACAATCTCCACCGTGAACCTGACGTTGAAGGGTGGTTACCTGCAGAATACGCAACAGGCAAATGGAAACGGCGCTGCGGAAAACAACGTGAATCCGGTTGTCCCTGGCGTCTACATTCAGTTCACGCCTATTGGAGAGTATAACGACGGCAGCCTGCACCCTAAGCTCAATACCAATTTTCAAGGCTCCAATGGCACCTGGACATCGAGCAATCCGCTGGTGATGTACGTCAGTCCAACGGGAATGGCATGGCCGCTTACCCCGGGCACGGCCACCATTCGCTACACCTCGCTTGGTGGAGTCAAGTTCTCGGAATGGATCATGTACGTTATCCCCGGCACCTAACGCATTTTTGCTAATACTGTGGTCCGGTGGGATCAGTTATGTGCGGCCATTCTTTCCACCCCAGACACGCAAAGACCGCGTGCCGGGGGCCTCGGTTTTCTGAAGGTGGGGTTCGTGGCATCCCACATCTCGCGAAGAACGAGCGAGATGTGGGGCGCCCGTCGACCTGTTGCAAGGGGCGTCACTCAAGTGGCAAGCTGAACACAACTCTCTACGATTTCCATCAAGGACCAGAGCGGCCTGCTCTGCTTCCGAGCTCAAGAACGCCAGATGTTTGCGATGAATTTCACCGGTGACTGCTGCCACGTGCTGAAGAGCCTGAGCCAGGCTTACGCGTATAGGTCGCCGAGACCACCGCGCTCGGCACGTATCCATACCCGGCCGGGTAGCTCTTTGGCTGATTCGCAGATCCCCACATGCCAACCGCTTTGACCGTCGTCATCGCTGACACCACGAGCGGAGCTTTATAGAGCTGTGCCGTCCCCTGTCCAGGTACCGGCGTGCTCCCATCCGTCGTGTACCAAATGCCGGTATTGCTTCCGTTGTTGGCGAGCTTCACCGTTTGCGATCCGGTGAATGTCATCGATGGTGTCATCCTGGGAGCAGTACTGGTGACGGTGCTACAGCTTGCCCCGGTTGTGTTCCCGGTCTGCGTGGGGGGTGCGCTCGTGGGTGGGTTGGTCTCGTGGTGAATGAGCGTGCCCGCCGCGGCCATTTGAGAACCGCAGACCACATTGTTTGATATCGAACCGCCTGTAATGTAGGCCCACTCATATCCGTTCTGCCAGTTACCCTGGACAATGCTGTTGGTGTACTGGGCGCCGGTGCCCCACGCCTCATCTGCCATACCGATGTAGTTATTGGCATTGGCTGCAGTGCTGGCCGGCTGCTCGGCGATGAGCACATCGTCGATGTTGGTGATCCCTGGAGCGGTCACAGATGATCCCTTCAGGCCGGCGCAGCATGCGTTTGAGATCCCGAACGTATAGAAGAAGGGCGCTATTGGGCTGTGATAGGAGTTATGGTCAACGTGGATGTTTGCCGAACCCTGCAGCTGCATCTCCGCGCCAATCCTGTGAATTCCGCTGAAATCGTTGTAGTCCGCGGTGAAGTTCTTCCAGGTCCAGGCCGTCGGGCCGCTGCAATCGTCGCCGCCTACGGGGCCACAAAGAACATGAAAGCCCTCTTCCAGGTGGATGAAGTTGTTGTAATTGACCGTGACCCCGTTGATTGAGGTATAGAACTGGATGCCGGCGCAGTTCCCGCCGTAGTCATACGTCGTGCCATCCATCACGTCAGCCGGAGTCAGGCAAGAACTGGCGTCTCCGAACTGGTTGTAAATAATCTGAGTGTTGGTAAGGAACGCGCAACCTGGACACGCAGCGCCGCTGTTTGAGGAGAAGGTTATGGCGGTATCGCCGGCTGAATCGCAATTGCCTTGCGGGCCCGTGCCTGAGTCGCATGCTGGACCGGCGTCGGCACCGGTACCCGTCGGCAGTTGCGCAGTCAGTCCAGTGAATTGGTTATGCGCGATCACGCAACCCGCAGCGCACCATGTGCCTGGGTCGAGATTGAGCTTGATGCTCTGGGTTTTCGTGAAGTTCAGGTATTGAATCGTCAGCCCAATGCAGTTGGTGAGGTTGAAGATGGGCTTGTTCGTGAACGAGGGACTCAGGATCGCCGTCGCTGGCGTAGTGGTTGGCCCGCTAATCGTGATCGGAAATGAGCAGGGAACATTGAGGGGGGCGGTAAGGTTATAGGTGCCCGCGGCGAACTGAATGACATTGTTTGCTGGGCTCGCCGAGTTGAGAATGGCTTGAATCTCGGCCTGATTTGAGCCGGCAGGAATGGTCGCCCCCGCATACGCAAGCGAGGATGCCGACATAAAGATAAGAGCAGCGAGTTTCCAGACCGTCATCTTGCAGCGAAGTGGGATGGATCGCCTTTTGGAGCCCGCGGAAGCACACAGTGGCAGAGAATCTAGCCTGGGATCTGGCGGAGAGAGAGGGATTTGAACCCCCGATACCCGTGAAGGTATGCCTGATTTCGAGTCAGGTGCATTCAACCGCTCTGCCATCTCTCCGCGTCGCTTGCAACCGCCAGCAAGTCCATCATAAATGAGCGGCTTCCCCTTGAAGACGTCCATTTCGCCGCCGCCCAAAATATAGCCGGCAGGCCGGTTACGCCACGCTGCAACCCTCGGCTGATTACTCCCTACCAAGGTAGTATGGCCGACTCCGTTGGCCCGTGGCATTCTCTTCCTACGATGCGAGTCAACCTCAAAGCCCGTATCCCCATGCATCTGTACCAGGAGTTTCACAGTCTGCCCCTTGTGCTCACGATTGAAACGGCACACGGCCTGGCTGCTCGTTGTGAACATCGCACCACTGCCGCCGAACTAATGTGGACCCTGGACCAGAAGACCAATATCAACTCCGGCCTTCTGGACCGGTTTCGTCAAAAACTAAGGCTCATCGAAGAAGCCAATCTAAGCGACGTTGAAGTCAGCGACGAAGTCCTCGATATGTTCGGCTTCTTCCTGTAAGCATTTCACTTCAGGTGTATAGAGAGGTACGTTTTGCGGCGCGGCTTTTCCTCAAGAAAAGACGCACATCGTTGCACCTGCCGGTGCAGTGTACAAGTGAAATGCTTTAGACCTCACGATTTCGCACCGCCCAGTTCCTCATTCAACAGCCGTGCCAGGCGCAATCCAGCCAAGGCAAGCTGTCGGTCGACCACGGGCCGCTCCCGCAGGTAGTACGCCTCGTCAATATTTGTCTGCGGCTGCACCCAGGCTTGCTTGGCTAATGCGAGCGAGTCGTTGGCCCACGCCACCGGATCCGCGGAACCGGCCTTCAGATGGTCGCTGGCAATCATCTCCTCCAACTCGCGTGCGTAGCGGTGTTCGCGCAATCCCGTATGCAGGATCAACTCGCTATCCCAAACGCTATGCAAATTGCAGGGATAGTCGCCACACTGGGTTGCACCAAAGACTGAAACGGGAATGTCGTTTCCTCCCCGCGCGTCAGCCATTGCGTGGAAGGGCTGACTCAGGTCGCCAACAAAGTGCACCACAAACTTGAGCGCCTCGCTCCGCGCCGCAAATGGCTGCTTTGGATCGCCCAGGATCCGGGCAAACTGGTTGATCCGGGCCACGACGCAGTTATCGTCAGGGCAGTCTTTTGCCTCATACCCACCCGAGTCCGGAGGAATATCCACGTAGTGCCAGGGGCCGGTCTCCGGCCGGCCACTGCGAATGTCGTCCGCCCAGGTGGAGATCGACGCCAGGTCGTTGTCCCCCAGGAATTGCCGTAGTCTTTCCAGCGTGGCATCGTTGAGGTGGTCCCAGGCGACGTCAGCAATGATCCTGTGGCCCTCGCTTCCCCAAGCCCATGCCCGGGGGTGGGGAAATATCAGCAGAAAAGCGGCGACTGCCGCCAAACATGACCGAAAACGCATGTTTTTGATGATACCTTGCGGCTGTTGATTAATTCTCCTTTTGTTCGCCTATACCTTTGCAATGAACCGTATCAAAGACCAGCTCGATTAAACGGCAGGTTACGGACTAAAGGATGTTCCTTTTAGACCGATAACATCCCTGTCGAACTGCGTTCCCACGGTTTGGGCAGGTCGGGAAACTCGATCATCCGGAGCAGCTAGGCGGATGCTGCCACTTGATACAACCTTGCCCGCTGGAGTTCGCAACACCCGCTGCCGGCCAAAAAAATTGCCGAGAGCCGCACATCGCCGCTGGCGCCGTTCACAACCGGAGTCACCCGAATGACGAGCAATCCTCCCGTGCGTGACACGCCACCATTCCCAGAAATCGACGTGCTGTGGATTACCGCGGGCCTTGGCTGTGATGGCGATACCATTTCCGTGACTGCCGCAACCCAGCCAAGCCTCGAAGATATTCTTCTCGGCGGCATACCCTGGATTCCCAAAGTAAATCTCCACAATCCATGTCTTGCTTATGCCGACGGCGAAGCCTTCTTGAAGCCGTTTCATAGCGCGGCTGCAGGCGACTTGGCGCCGTTCATTCTGGTTATCGAAGGATCCATTCCTAACGAAAAAAATAAAACCGAGGGCTACTGGGCGTCTTTTGGGACGGATCAGAAAACCGGGCAGCCTATCCTTACTTGCGATTGGATCGACCGCTTGGCCCCCAAGGCCTGGGCCGTCGTCGCTGCCGGTACCTGCGCCACCTATGGCGGCATCCATGCCATGGAGGGAAATCCGACAGGATGCATGGGCCTGGCTGATTACTTGGGTTGGACATGGAAATCGGCCGCCGGAATACCTATCGTGTGCGTTCCTGGATGTCCCGTTCAACCAGACAACTTCATGGAGACCCTACTTTATTTGCTTTATATGGCTACGGGAAGAGCCCCCATGATCCACCTCGACGAATGCCTTCGCCCTACCTGGCTCTTTGGGCAAACGGTCCATGAAGGGTGCGACCGGGCCGGCTACTACGAGCAGGCCGAATTCGCGGAAAAGTACGGCGACATTCAATGCATCGTGAAGTTGGGATGTTGGGGACCAGTTGTTCAGTGCAATGTCGGCAAACGTGGCTGGATGGCTGGCATAGGCGGGTGTCCCAACGTCGGTGGGATCTGTATCGGTTGCACCATGCCCGGTTTTCCCGATAAATTCATGCCTTTCATGAACCAGCCGCCCGGCTCTTTGCTTTCTGCCAGCGCCGTGGCTACTTACGGAAAAGCGATCCACGCTCTACGCAGGTTTACCCAGGCCTCCCTCAATAAAGAACCGAGTTGGAGACATAAGTTGGAGATATAGATGATTGGGTGATTGGTCATACGAACACAACCGAATATCCGGCGAAGCGATGAGTTGAGAACCCACAATGCGTGAAAGTCCACAAGGACTTGGCTTGCAGCAAGAATTTAACCCGCTCTCGCCAGCCGATCATTCGAATTTTGATCTGGCGAGTGTCGAGGCTACACTCCATGTGCTGGCTGATGTCTTCGGTCAGAACGACTCATCGCGCCCTTCGTCCTTCCCGGGCCCATCTGAATCGGCCGCTCCACCCTCCGAGGAATTCACATATCGCTTACTCGTAGACCGGCTCCCTGCGGTCGTCTTCATGGCTTCCCTGGAAGGCGGCATCGGCGATGCCTATGTGAGTCCTCAAATCGAAGCTGCCCTCGGATTCTCGCAAGGCGAATGGCTGGAGGACCCCATACGCTGGTATCAACACATCCATCCCGACGACAAAGAGCGATGGAGCACCGAAGCCGCGGAAATGTTCACTTTCGGGGCGCCGCTGAAATCCGTTTACCGGGTGATCGCGCGTGATGGCCGGGTGGTTTGGTTTCAATGCGAAGCCAGCCTGCTACGCAGGGCAGATGGCCGCCCTTACGCCATTCAGGGTGTAGGTTTCGATATCACCAAGCTGAAAGAGAGCGAACGAACCTTATACGAAAAAAATAAGCAACTTGGGTTACTCAAAGACGTCGCCACCTCAGCTAACCAGGCGAACAGCATTGCAGAGGCAATGCAATTTGCCGTGGAGCGGATTTGCGAGTTCACTGGCTGGCCGCTGGGGCACGCCTGTATCGCCTCCGCTAACCAGAAGCGCCTGGCGTCTTCTCCCATTTGGAGTGGGCTGCAAGACCATCGTTTCGATGACTTCCGCGCAGTGTCGGAAGCGAGCGAATTCTCCATGGCTATGGGCCTCATCACGAGCGTCGTTGCCAACCCTCGGCCGGTTTGGGTCAGAGACCTGGCTAACCATCCCAATTTCGCTCGCCAGTCAGCGGCCCAACAAGCCGGCATAAAGTCAGCATTCGCCTTTCCTGTCCTGAGCGGCAGCGAGGTGATCGCGGTCCTGGAGTTCTTTGCCGTCCACTACTCTGACCGGGATGACGCGCTATTAGAAATAATGGAACTGGTCGGAAATCAACTCGGACAGGTCGTTGATCGTATTAAGAGGCTTGCCACCGAGGGCAAGTTCCGGGAACTACTGGAAGCGGCGCCAGACGCGATGCTGGTAGTGAATCGGGAGGGAAAGATTCTTCTGGTCAATGCCCAGATGAAGAACATTTTCGGATACACGCGGGAAGAACTGCTCGGGCAGTCCATGGAGATGTTGATGCCCGAACGCTTTCGGGGTGGGCATCCGGCGCACCGCAACGGCTTTTTTGCCGATTCACGAGTGCGCCCCATGGGAGCTGGTGCTGAACTCTACGGTTTGCGCAAGGATGCGACCGAGTTTCCCCTTGAGATAAGTCTGAGCCCATTGGAGACCGAAGAGGGAACCCTGGTTGTTTCCGCCGTGCGCGACATCACGGAGCGGAGACGATTGGATCGGCAGCTTGAGGCCGCGGCGGCCGAGGCTGAGGCCGCCAGTCGGGCTAAGAGTATGTTCCTCTCGACCGTGTCGCACGAAATACGCACCCCGATGAACGCCATTCTTGGTTGCGCGCAGTTGATGTCGCGGGATCTGGAATTGGGAACCAACGCCAAAGCCAATCTCAAGATCATCCGCCACAGCGGCGAGCACCTGATATCCCTCATCACAGACATTCTGGATATGTCCAAGATTGAGGCCGGCCGAACAGACCTCAATCCGGCCACATTCAATTTCTCGCGTTTGGTGGAGAATCTCGCATCCATGTTTCGCTTTGCGGCGCACGCCAAGGGGCTGCAACTCGAAGTAGTAGTTGACGGGGATTCTGCGGTCTACCTTGTGGGCGACGAAGGTAAGATACGCCAGGTGCTGATCAACCTTCTGGGCAATGCGATCAAGTTCACCGCGCGGGGTCAAATCAAGTTGCACATCACGCTGCAGCGGAGGAGTGCCAATCAGCTTTGGTTGTCGGCCCGGGTCCAGGATACCGGTTCGGGCATTACAGAGGAGCAGCAAGGCAAGTTGTTCCAGCCGTTCAGTCAAATCAAGCGTGGTCTTAAAGCGCAAGAAGGAACCGGCCTGGGACTGGCGATCGGCCGCGGTTACGCACGACTGATGGGAGGGGATATCACCGTTACCAGCGCCCTCGGTGTGGGCTCAATCTTCTGCTTCGAAATACCAATCGAGCCCGACGAGTGCGTCGCCGGCATCACGCACAGTGTCCGCAGCGAAGGCATGGGCCTAAGCACCGAACCACTTCTAGTCGATGACGATCAGCCCGGCCGCCGCGACCGCTATGCACTGCCACTCGCCGTAAGCCCGGAACAACTCGCGAAATTATCCTTGGAATTGATCAATCAACTGCATGATGCGGTGCAGAAAGGTGAGAAGGACCGCTTAGACCAGCTGATTCAAGAAGTCGAAGAGTTCGACCAGCAAGCCGCGGAGGGGTTAAAGGCATTCGCGGAAAATTATGAGTATGATGCCCTGACTCATCTATTGGCAGAGACAAAGAGCAGGCGACAGCAATCAAGCACAATCCACAATCAATGACAACGATTGAAAATGCCAACATCATGGTGGTGGACGATCAACCCGCCAATCTGAAGCTATTGGAAGACATGCTGAAAGTGCATGGCTATAAGATACGTTCGTTTCCGAGGGGGCGGTTGGCGCTGGCGGCCGCTGTCCAGAACCCTCCGGATTTGTTTCTGCTGGATATCAATATGCCGGAAATGAATGGCTACGAGGTGTGCGAGCGGCTGAAAGCCAATCCGGACCTGGCGGCCGCCCCGGTGATTTTTCTTAGCGCGCTCAACGCAACCGAAGACAAGGTCAAGGCCTTTCAGGCCGGCGGCTCGGATTACATAAACAAGCCCTTCCAGTTGGAAGAGGTACATGCCCGTATCCAGACTCATCTTCAACTTGGCGCGCTGCAGCAAGCATTGCGACAGCAGAACGATCAATTGGAAGAACTGGTCAGCCAGCGAACGAAGCAACTCGAGGTGGCCGTAAAAAGAATTCGGTCGATGTACGATCAAACGCTACGCGCATTGGGTGGGGCCTTGGATCTTCGCGATAATGAAACGGCCGGGCATTCCCAGCGTGTGACGCGTTATGCCTTAGAGATTGGTCAGGCGATGCGTTGCAGCGAGGAAGAATTGGGAGAACTTGCGCTTGGCGCTTCTCTCCACGACATTGGGAAGATAGGTATCCCGGATGCGATTCTGCTTAAACCAGGAAAACTGACTCCTGAGGAGACCGAAGTCATGCGCAGGCATGTGAACATCAGCTATGACCTCGTGAGTCAACATTTGTTCCTGTCTCACGCCGCTCAAATTGTGCTGACTCACCACGAATCCTACGATGGTAGTGGTTATCCCCAGGGGTTGATTGGAAAAGAAATCCCGTTGGGCGCCAGGATCTTTGCCGTTGCCGACACGATGGACGCTATGACCTCAGACCGGCCTTACCGCGCCGCGCTTCCTTACCAAGTCGCACGCGAAGAAATCGTGCGTTGCTCCGGATCTCAGTTTGACCCCGATGTGGTCCAGGCATTTCTTGGCATTTCGGAGGAAATCTGGAAACGCATTCGCGCCGAATCAGACTTGGACACGTACTCGCATCGAATCAGGTCTTGTTTCGCCACGACCTAGCCTGCCGCGCTCTAGCCCATCCGCGTTCGGCTTCTAATCGCTGAGGCCCGGGAGGGCCGACCGCTAAACGTCAGCCCAGCCCGGCAGGGCTTTGTGAGAGCCGGAAAAAGAAACGCAGGTCCCTCCACTACGCTACCCCGGATTTCCTGCGTGGCAGGAAATCCGGGGTAGCTCCGGTCGGGATGACAATTCTGTTGCGCCATCGGCTGCTAGCTCGGTTAACCGGAACCGAAGCCAATTCCTACGAATAAACTGTCATCCCGACCGAAGCGCAGCGTAGTGGAGGGACCTGCGGTTTCTTTTATACACACACGCCCTTCCGGGTTGGGCTCCAGCTTCGCTAAGGCCCTCCGGGCCTTAGCGATCAGGGGAACTGCTATGTTTTCCGGTTCGCGCGCAGGCTCTTTAGCCCGGACCTACCCAACGACTGGTCCTTCTCGATCAGGCCCGCCGGCGCCTACAAGAACAACGGCGCCAGCACCAGCGTAACCGTGGCCAGCAGCTTGATCAGCACGTGCAGCGACGGGCCAGCCGTGTCTTTGAACGGATCGCCCACGGTATCGCCCACCACCGCCGCCTTGTGCGCCTCCGAACGCTTGCCCCCGTGAGCGCCGGTCTCAATGTATTTCTTGGCGTTGTCCCATGCGCCGCCGCTGTTGTTCATCAGCATGGCCATCAGGATCCCAACGATGGTCCCTACCATAAGCAGGGCCGCGACCGCCTCCGCGCCTGCAAGGTCGATGGGGTGGCCGTTGAGGACGGGCGAGTACTCTCCCGGAATGTGAATGTGAAAGCTGCCACTCAAATTCTTGAAGACCAGCCCCACTGCTAATGGCGTGAGCACGGCAAGCGCGCCGGGCAGAACCATCTGTTTGAGCGCGGCGCCGGTAACGATGCGGACGCAGCGCCCATAATCCGGTTTCGATGTACCTGCCATGATGCCGGGGTTCTCGCGGAACTGCGCGCGTACATCTTCAATGATGTATTGCGCCGTTCGTCCGACCGCTTTGATCGCGAACGAGGAGAAGAGGAAGATCAACATCGCGCCCAGCAACGCCCCGACAAAAACAGGCACGCTGGCGAGGTTGATGTTGGTAAAACTCCAGTTGGGGTCGAGTACCTGGCCGGCATCAGCGAAGCGTTGCGCCACGATGCCGTGCACCGTCTCCAGGTAAGCAGAGAACAGCAGGAAGGCGGCCAACGCGGCAGAGCCAATGGCATAGCCCTTGGTCAGCGCCTTGGTGGTGTTGCCGGCCGCGTCCAGCTTGTCGGTCTTTTCCCGCACCGAATCTGGTTGATCCGACATCTCGATGATTCCGCCGGCATTGTCGGTGATCGGCCCAAAGGTATCCATGGCCAGAATGTAGGCCGCAGACGAGAGCATGCCCATCGTAGCAATGGCGGTGCCGTAAATGCCTTTGGCGTAGTCCGAGATCGAGGTATCCGCGAGTCCGCGCACGCCAAAGTAGTAGCTGAGCAGCAGGGCAGCGCTGATCACCACCACCGGCATGGCCGGTGTTTCCATGCCCACTGCGAGGCCGCTGATGATATTGGTTGCCGGGCCGGTGAGCGAGGCGTTGGCGATCGATTGCACCGGCCGGTAGCGGGTCTCGGTGTAGTACTCCGTGATGCGGACAAAGAGAAAGGAGGTGACCATGCCGACAACCCCGCAGCCCAGCAGCCACCAGCGGCCCTGCAGCATGTAGTAAACCGCCACGGCAAAGCCGGCCAGCGCCAGCAGGGTGGTCACGTAATAGCCGCGATTCAGCGCATCCATCGGGTCCTGGTCTTCGCGGCTATGGACCACCAGCACGCCCACAAAGCTAGCCACCAGGTTGATGGCGTGCACGATCAGAGGAAAGAGAATGCCCTTAATGCCGAAGACCGGATAGAGCGCGGTGCCCAGAATCATGGCGCCGACATTCTCCGCCGCCGTGGATTCAAAGATGTCCGCACCGCGGCCGGCGCAGTCGCCCACATTGTCGCCCACCAGGTCCGCAATCACCGCCGGGTTCCGCGGATCATCTTCCGGGATGCCGGCCTCCACCTTGCCCACCAGGTCCGCGCCCACGTCCGCAGCCTTGGTGTAGATGCCACCGCCCAGTTGGGCAAAGAGCGCCACCAGCGAAGCGCCAAAGCCAAAGCCGACCAGCTGGTAGGGAACGTGCTGCGGATCCTTCAGCCCGCCGAAAAGGAAGAAGAGGCTGCCCACGCCGAGCAGGGAAAGGCTGATCACCACCATGCCGGTCACCGCACCCCCATGCAGGGCAATCTTCAAGGCTTTGCCCAGGCTGGTACGGGCGGCGCTGGCGGCGCGGATATTGGTGCGAATGGAAACGAACATGCCCGTGTAGCCGGCCAAACCGGAGCAGATGGCGCCGATCAGGAAGCTGATCACCACCTTGCCCGCCAACGGAGCGGTAAAGTCGGAAAACTTGTAGCCCACAAAGAGGGCAATCGCAAGCACCACGGCCAGCGCGGCGATGGTCGTGTATTGGCGCGACATAAACGCTTCCGCACCTTCGCGGATGGCGTTCGAAATCAGTCGCATCTCTGCCGTCCCGGTATCAAACGCTAATACCGATCGGGCCAGAAAAAGGGCAAACACAAGGCCGAGCAGCCCAGCAAGAAGAGCGATCCACAGAAAAGTGCTGCCACCCGTATCGAGGGAAGCGGTCAAGCCCTGTCCTAGGACAGTGGCCGATAGAGAGAAGAAAACCATTCAAACGCCTCCAGAGGTACTGGGGTTACCGGTTGCTTTGCTAAGGGGTTACCGGTTGCTCCGCCCGCCGCGGGCGCAAACACCTGCAAACCGGCTGATTAGAGCACGCTGAGAAAAAGTTGGTCAACGCCGCATGGTCATCATACCGGCAGGGTGGTAAACACGCCGAAGGTTGGATGCGGCCGGGTACCCGGGATCTCCTGTCTCGGCGCACTGGAAAATGGGCAAGTGTGCACTTCCGCCAGCCTCGCCTGGCGGTGCGACCCGCCAGGACCTTATGAACCTGACTGACGGCTCTAAAACGTAACAGGAAATTGGGATCAGAAGCGTTAACTGGTTTTGACCAGGAGGCGGGACGAAGGGTTACAATCTGCCTTGGCATTCCCCGGATTTCCGGTCGAGGTTCATGGCGTTGGCGAAGTTCACGCGGCTTTCCTGGAGGAAAGCCGCACATGCGGTAGTTTCCTCCGCAGCGTACAGGAAATCCGGGTCGGGTATTTATCCTTAACAGTATCGTCATAATGAGGTGTGGATGGCGAAGGCAGTTACGGCCAGCACTGAGCAGTCCAGCGCCGCGTCTTACGCGGGGCTGGAACCGGAGCAGTTAATTCGGATCTACCGGCTGATGTATTTGTCCCGCCGCACGGACGATCGCGAGATCCTGCTTAAGCGGCAGCAAAAGATCTTTTTCCAGATCTCCGGCGCCGGCCATGAGGCTCTGCTGGTGGCAGCCGGAATGGCTCTCAAGCCCGGCTACGACTGGTTCTACCCCTATTATCGCGATCGTGCACTCTGCCTGACGCTCGGGACCACGGTGGAGGAGATGCTGCTGCAGTCCGTGGGCGCGGCGGCGGACCCCTCCAGTGGCGGCCGGCAAATGCCGTCGCATTGGAGCAACCCGCGGCTCAACATTGTCAGCCTCTCTTCTTCGGTCACCACCCAGTGCCTGCAAGCTGTCGGTTGCGCGGAGGCGGGCCGATACCTCGCCACCCATCCCGCAGCCGCCGAGCAGCGGCCGGGGGACTATAGCGCCTTCAAGCCCACCCACTTTCATGGCGACGAGGTGGTCTATGTCTCGCTGGGTGAAGGCGCGACCAGCGAAGGGGAGTTTTGGGAGGCGATGAGCTCGGCCTCTGGCCTCCGCCTACCGGTGTTGTTCGTGGTCGAAGACAACGGCTACGCCATCTCGGTTCCGGCGGACGTGAACGTTCCAGGCGGGAATATCTCGCGCCTGGTCGCCAATTTCCCTAATTTCTTCTTTGCCGAGGTCGATGGCACCGATCCTATCGCAAGCTATTCCGCGTTCACCCAGGCGGTGAAGCACTGCCGTTCCGGCAAGGGGCCGGCCTTTGTTCACGGGCACGTGATCCGCCAATATGCCCACTCCTTTTCCGACGACGAACCGCTCTACCGGTCAGAAGCGGAGCGCAAGCGGGACGCTGCTCTCGATCCTCTGCCCAAGCTGCAAATGCGCCTGCTGCGCGACGGCATTCTCGATCCAGCGGCCATCAACCGGCTGGAGCAGGAGGTCGACGAAGAGGTACGTAGCGCCGCCGAGAAGGTCCTGCGCGCCCCGCTGCCCGAGGTCTCCTCGATCAAGCGCCATGTTTACTCCGAAGACCTCGACCCCACCCGCCCGGACCTGGCCCGGCCGGCGGTGCAGACCTCCGACGTGCAGGAGCGGACCATGGCCGACCTGATCAACTCCTGCCTGAAGGACGAGATGCAGCGGGACCCGCGCATTGTGGTCTTTGGCCAGGACGTGGCCGATACCAGCCATGACGCGGAATTACGCCAAGGCCTCGTCAAGGGCAAGGGCGGCGTCTTCAAGCTCACGACCGGGTTGCAGCGGGAGTTCGGGCCGGACCGTGTCTACAACGCGCGACTGGCTGAAGCCGATATTGTCGGCCGGGCGATCGGCATGGCCACACGCGGGCTCAAACCCGTAGTCGAGATCCAGTTTTTCGACTACATCTGGCCCGCCATGCATCAATTGCGCAACGAGCTCAGCCTGTTGCGCTGGCGCTCCAATGGCACCTATTCGTCGCCGGCAGTGGTGCGGGTGGCCATCGGGGGGTACCTCACCGGCGGTTCGGTCTACCACTCCCAGTGCAGCGAAAGCATCTTCACCCATACGCCTGGTGTCCGCGTGGTCTTTCCCTCGAATGCGCTGGATGCCAACGGCCTTTTGCGCACCGCCATCCGCTGTGATGATCCGGTGCTCTTTTTCGAGCACAAGCGCCTCTATCGCGAGACCTTCGGTCGGGCCGCGTATCCCGGGCCCGAATACGCCATCCCCTTCGGCAAAGCCAATCTCTTGCGCCAGGGCAAGGACCTGACCGTGATTACCTACGGGGCCATCGTGCCCCGGGCCTTGCGCGCCGCCCAGCAAGCGAGCAGCGAACTAGGCCTGGAGGTCGACCTGCTCGATCTGCGCACCCTCAGTCCCTACGACTGGGAGGCGATTGCCACTTCGGTGCAGAAGACGGGCCGGGTGATCGTCGCCCACGAAGATATGTTGAGCTGGGGGTATGGTGCGGAAATCGTAGCCCGCATCGCCGACGAGCTGTTCGAGTACCTCGACGCCCCCGTCAAACGCGTGGCCGCCATGGACACTTTTGTGGCCTATCAACCGATACTGGAAGAAGCCATTTTGCCCCAGCCGGAAGACCTGTTCCGCGCCATGGCGGAACTGGGCAAGTATTAAGGTGGGCAGGTCCGGGCTAATGGCGAGTTTTCCGCAGCCCGTTTTTTAGTCGGGCCGTAAATGACTGAGAATACGTTGGGCTTTACCCGCTGCGGGAAACTCCTGTTTTGTATCAGGGCACGACTTTAAGTCGGGCCGTACACAACGCACCTGATGAGGGCTTTCAGCCCCTGCGTGAAAACTACCATCTCCAAATTCAGTCCCGTAGGGACGGCTGAGAATAGCCCAGGACGAGCCCGGATTTCCTGTGCAGGTTGGTGGAACCAAGGAGCCTCATGCGGCTTTCCGTAAAGAAAGCCGCATACGCAGATCCATCTGGAGCAGCGTACAGGAAATCCGGGGTAGTCCTGGGGACAGATTCGAGAGACGAACCAGTCCCGCAGAGCCTGCCCTGAGCTTGTCGAAGGGGACGACTAGAACGCCCCAGGATGCAATCCTGGGGTACCTCTACCTCTGAAATGGACTATTCGCGATTCGGGGCGCCAGCCCATGTTGCCAATCGGCATTCACGTGCGGCTCAGGTTCACCCAGGACTAACGTCCTGGGGCATTCTCAGCCGTCCCTACGGGACTAGTCCCGATGGGAATGAACACCCAGGACTAGCGTCCTGGGCTATTCTCAGCCGTCCCTTCGGGACTGAGTTTCGTCGGTGCAGTTCTCACGCAGGCTCTAACTAAAGCCCCTGAGGTGTTGCTTTCCTGCTCCGGTGGATACTCTTTCTGCAGCCTCCAAAGACCTTAGGTACGCCGTATGTTGTTGGCGGAAAATAGTTCGAAAGCGTGCCTAAGCACAACTTTGTTGCACCGTCCGCGTTCGAACGAGTGTGCCCAGAATCCTGGGCCGGGTTGGAGCGGGCAAATGGCAACACGGCGCGCATTCATGAAGGGCGGGGCGATGGCCCTCGTAGGCACCTCGGTGGTGCCGTCGTTCCTACAGCGGTCGGTGCTCGCCCAGACGACCAGCGCCCAAGCCCAGGGCAAGAAGCTGGTAGTGATCTTCCAGCGGGGCGCGGCCGACGGGCTCAATATCGTGGTCCCCCATGCAGAGCGCAACTACTACCAGCTCCGGCCGACCATCGCCATCCCGCAAAACCAGCTCATTGACCTGGATGGGTTTTTCGGCCTGCACCCGGCCATGCAATCGTTCAAACCCCTATTCGACCAGGGTCATCTTGCCATGGTTCAGGCCGCTGGCTCGCCCGACACCACCCGCTCCCACTTCGACGCCCAGGACTACATGGAGAGCGGAACCCCGGGCGTGAAGGCGACCCCCGATGGCTGGCTGAACCGGGCTCTCCAGGCGGAAGACCTCCACCGCCCACAAAACCACACCGCCTTTCGCGCGGTCGCCCTCGGATCCCAGGTACCGCGCACGCTGGATGGTAAAATTCCAGCAGTTGCTGTAAACCGGGTGCAGGATTTCGGGGTGGGCGGAAAGAACCCGAACGCAGCACCGATCAGCTCCGCTTTCGAAGCAATGTATGCTAGTTCTGTTGATTCCGTGCTCCACGGGACTGGCCAGGAAACCTTCGAAGCGGTGAAGATGTTAAAGGCCACCGATCCGGCGCACTACCAGCCGGGGCCGGGCGCGAACTATCCGAACGGCGCCTTCGGCGACAATATGAAGCAGATCGCCCAGTTGCTGAAGGCAAATCTGGGTGTGGAAGCGGCCTTCACCGACATCGGCGGCTGGGATACGCATCAGAATCAGGGCAGCGTCAACGGACAGCTGGCCAACTGCTTGCGCGACTTCAGCCAGGGGATTTCCGCTTTTTGGACCGACATGGGGAAGGACGCAGAAAATGTAGTACTGGTGACCATGTCCGAATTCGGGCGTACGGCGCAGCAGAACGGCACCGGGGGAACCGATCACGGGCATGCCAACGTAATGTTTGTGCTCGGCGGCACCGTCAAAGGTGGCAAGGTCTATGGCAAGTGGCCAGGCATGGCGACCGAGCAGCTTTATCAGAATCGCGACCTGGCCATCACCACGGACTTCCGCCAGGTCCTGGGTGAAGCAGCATTCAAGACCCTGGGAGCCCGTAACCTGGAGCTGGTTTTCCCTGGGTCGGAATTGAAGACCACGCAGTTTCTGAACTTGGTATCGAGTTAACCGGGCCCCGCAACATTGCAGATTCCCCCTATCCGGCACGTTCGCTGTGTCAGGTGGGGAAACCACGATTTTTCGGGCTCTGGACCTTGAAAGCCGAATCGAAGTCGGGGGGCTTGCGACTTTGGCCGAGGGTTTATGGGTGCGACGGTTGTGGGGTCCCTTATCTGGCACAGCGAAGGTGCCGAATAGGAATTATCCTCTACCGGCCTGCCATCTTGGCGCGGGTGCCCCTGCCTCTCCCCACGAAATCATCCAAACCCAGCCAACCGCAGCCCGTGAAGACCAGCATCAGGGCGATGGAAAAAAGCGCGAGTGGTAAGGCGAAAGAGTTTGGCCCCATCAGCCCCCCATGAAGATGGATTTTGAGGATGGCCGTCGCCATATCGAAGGCAGTCATCAACGCGGCAAATCGCGTCAATAAGCCAATAATAAGCAGGATGCCGCCAAAAAATTCAGTAAAGGCGGCAACGTAGCCAAGCCAGACCGGCAGGTGCAGGCGGGTCACGACCATATGGGTGAAGCTGTAGAGATTTCCTGCGGGAAATATCTTGTCATATCCGTGGCGCGCCATGATGATGCCAAGAACCAACCGCATTACCAAAGCACCAAGAGACTGAAAGCGGTTAAGCCAGTTAAACAATGGGAACTCCTGTTCGTGTCATTGTTGCTGTAGGGTAGCTTAACCGCCGGGCAGATATTTGCCCAGAAAACTTCGCAGATAGGGCAAATAATTTTCATCCTTGAAGAGAACGCCGAGATCGGTGACGGTTGCTCTTTCTTTCGGCTCCGCAGCCTGCTGGTAGTAAAGTTCGTTCGCATCGTGCGCCGGGTAAAGCATCAGCTTAGGCGTATGCAGACTAGCCAGTGTCTTGGTGGGGTCGAAGCGGTCATGGAAAAGCAGGCGGATTGGCATCAGCCGAGTGCGCGCATCCAACTCGAGCGACTCGAGAGTCGGCGGCTTGGGATCTTCGAGGATCACCGCTGCAGCCTGAGGATGGCGCCGCGCCGTCTCGGCTGCGATCGCCGCGCCCAGCCCAACCCCGTCGAGGACGATCGTGGACGGGGAGAGATGACGTGTGTCGGTGAGGTAATGCCAGGCGGCATCAGCATCCTCGTAGGTGCTTGCTTGCGATGGATGGATATTCACGCTCTTGCCGAAGCCGCGATAATCGAAGGCAAACACATTCAAGCCGAGCTTGTGCAGGGCCTGCAATTGCGGCAGCGTATCCGATAGCGAGCCAGACCCGTCATGCAGGAAGATCAGGGTGCTAGCGGATGCCGGGCGATCGGCCGGGATCCACCAACCGTTGAGTTGGAGAATGCCGGTCTCGGTCGAGTCAAACTGGATCTCGTCATACTTCAGGCCAACCGAGGACGGAGTGGCCGTGATGGTGCGTGATGGCTTGAAGACCAGTTGCCATTGGCCCTGCCAGAAAAGCAGGCAGAAGGTTGCGTATACGCAGAGCGCCGCCAATAGGATGGTCGCTGCCACGCCACCGAGGATCCAGCGCGCGCTGGCCAGCGGCTGCTGTGGCGCCAGCGGGCTTTTCCAGCCGGGCGGGGGCGTGTGCTTTTGGGGCAGGATTCGTTTGCGGCCGGAGCGGCTCTGGGCCATGAGGTTAGCCGAAGGCAAGTTCGTCAGCGGATTCAACCGGAGTTCCACAGATGCGGCACAAAACCGCCGAGCAGTCGCCACACACCAGGGGATCATGAACAGCCCGTGCGCAAGTAGGGCACCAGAGCTCTATTGCTGCGGGCGCTTGAGGTACTGTTGGAGGTGGGACTCCGTCCATGATTTCAGAGCGTAGCATAGCCAGGTGATTAGCGAACGATGACTGAATTAGTGAAGATTTGCGTTAGGGGCCAACTGCCGCGACCAGGAGAGGCCAAAGAATTCAGTGCCGGCGCCAGGACGCTCTGCATTGCCAACATCAACGGGGTAATCCGGGCCCTGGACAACGAATGCCCTCACCGGGGTGGTCCGTTAGCCGAAGGGATGATCGAAGACGGCAAACTGATTTGTCCCTGGCATGCCTGGTCCTTCGATCCGGCCACAGGAGCCACGCAAAACTCTCAGGAAAAAGTTGCAGTTTATCCCGTAACCATTGAAGGAGAAGACGTTTTCGTTAGCGTATAAGCAGAAACCGCAGGTCCCCCTTCACATCCACCTAGCAAATTTACGGGGTGGCGGCCACCCTAAACTTTGTCATCCCGCCTGCCCCGGCAAGCCGAATTTCCTGCCACGCTGCTCCGAGACACAGCCGCGTGTGCGGTTTTCCGTAGGAGAAAACCGCATGAAGTCTATCAACGCCACCAAGATCAACAGGAAATTCGGCAAGCCGAGGGACCTGCTGTGCGCTTTCCTAAACCCAACTGCCTAGGAGCCCGCCTCATAGGTACCCGGCCTGGGAACCTTTCAGCCACTAGCCAACTCCTCATGGAAGCGCCGCCCCACCCTTTGTCATCGCGCCTGCCCGGCTTGCCGTGGGACTGGAGCGTAGCGCAGTGGAGGGACCTGCGGTTTCTCGACTAGCCCGCGATGCAGACCTTAGAACGAAGCTCCACTAACCACCTTGCCCCGCCTTAACAATGGCATTGAACGAATGCGGGTCCAGGCTCGCGCCCCCGACCAGCGCGCCGTCAATCTCCGGTTGGCTAAGCAGTGCGCTGGCATTCTCCGGCTTCACGCTACCGCCATACAGGATGCGCAGAGCATCAGCCAGTGGCCTGCCAACCAAACGCGCCACCTCTCCGCGGATTATGAGGTGAGCTTCGGCGGCGATCGCCGGGGTTGCCGTCTTTCCCGTTCCGATGGCCCAGATGGGTTCATAAGCAATGACCATCGGACGCAGTTTGGTGGCGTCGATCTGGTGGATGGCGCGGCTGATCTGCCGGCACACAACTTCCTCCGTCATGCCGCTCTCCCGCTGTTCCTCGCGCTCACCGACGCAAACAATCGGCACCAGGTGGTGTTTGAGGGCGGTGGCCAGCTTCCGGTTGACGTCATCATCGGTCTCGCCAAAGTATTGGCGGCGCTCGGAGTGGCCCAGGATCACGTGGCTCACACCCAGGGCCACCAGCATAGAGGCGGAGATCTCCCCGGTATACGCGCCTTCCTCCGCAAAGTGCATGTTCTGCGCGCCCACCAGGACGTCTGAGCCCTTCACGGAATGCAGCGCCGTAGCCAGATCCACGGCGGGGGGGCAGATCACGATCTCGCTCTTGGTCTCATCTTTGACCAGCGGCAGGAAGGTATGTAGGAAGCTCTGCGCCTCCGTAGGTGTCTTGTACATCTTCCAGTTGGCGGCGATCAGTAGCTTGCGCATGCTATTGGGTGTCTCGCTTCTTGTGTTCTTTGACCAAATTGTAGAGCACGGAAAGGGTATGTTTCCGATCGACCCGCCCAGCCACCCGCACCACGGTCCAGCAGCCGAGAAAGCCGAATAGGAAATATCCGCAACCGCCGATAGCCAGCAGGAAAGACATCGGCTTGCCCGCCAGCCAATCTCCAAAGAAGCTGACCGCATTGAGTGTGGAGACGAAGCCCATCAGGCCGCCGAGCGGGAAGGCGATCAGGCCCAGGGTGACGCGATAGCGGTAGCCGCGAAGAAACTGGGTGAAGGTTGCGAGCAGCCAAGCGATCAGCGCGCAGGCCATGCCGGCGACGAGGATGAGCAACGGCAATTCGAGATTGACCACTGCCATGGTCTATGAGCCGGGTGCTTCCGAGAGAGCCTCCACGCCGGGAAGCCGCTTGCCTTCCAGAAACTCGAGCGACGCGCCCCCGCCCGTAGAGATGTGCTTGATCTTGTCCGCCACCCCGGCCTGCTTCACAGCCGAAACGGAATCGCCGCCGCCGACGATCGTGATGGCGGCCGCATTCTCCGCCAGCGCTTCCGCGACGCCAGTGGTGCCGCGGGCAAAGGCCGGCATTTCAAAAACGCCCATGGGCCCATTCCAGACGATGGTCCGGGCCCGCGCAATTTCTGTCGTAAACAGCTCGACCGTAGCAGGACCTATATCGAGCGCCATCCAGCCGGCAGGGAACGGACCATCACCCTCGAAGATCTGAGTACGTGCATCGGCGGCGAATTTGTCGGCTAGCACATGATCCACAGGCAACAGAAAACGCACTCCTTTGGCCTCGGCTTCTTTGAGCGCTTCACGAGCCACGTCCAGCTTGTCGGCTTCCACCAGCGACTTGCCCACGTCTTGCCCCTTGGCCTTGAGGAAGGTGTAAGCCATGCCACCACCGATGAGCAGTGCGTCCACCTTGCTCAGCAGGTTGTGGATCACCTCGATCTTGTCCGAGACCTTGGCCCCGCCCAGGATCGCAACAAAAGGCTTCTCCGGAGCTTCCAGGGCTTTGCCCAGGTAATTCAGCTCCTTTTCCAGCAGCAGCCCGGCTGCGGACTGAGAGACAAAGTGAGTGATGCCCTCGGTGGAAGCGTGTGCCCGATGAGCGCTGCCAAAGGCGTCATTCACATAGACGTTGCAAAGCTTGGCGAGTTGTCGCGCGAAGTGCTCGTCGTTGGCTTCTTCCCCAGCGTGGAAGCGCAAGTTCTCCAGCAGCAGCACCTGCCTCGATTCGAGTTGGCGTGCCAGCTCGGTAGCCAGATCCCCCACGCAATCGGGAGAAAAGGCGACGTTGACTGACTCGCCCAGCGCGTGATCGAGCAGCGTGCGCAGCCGGTCCACCACCGGCCGCAGGCTGTATTTTGGAGTTGGGTTTTCCTTTGGGGCGCCCCAGATGCGAGGCCACGATCACTTTGGCGTGATGGCGCAGCGCATACTCGAGCGTGGGCAAGGTCTCTTTGATCCGGGTATCGTCGAGAATTTGCGTACCGCTCTCGGAGAGCGGCACGTTGAAATCGACGCGGACAAAGACATATTTGTTGTTCAACTCCAGGTCGCGGATGGAAAGTTTCGCCATGGGAGTTCCCCTCAAGGAGTCTTACGAGAGCCGCCTCTGATCGTTCGCAGGTCTCGCGCAGCGATGCGCGAGACTTGCATTAGAGCCCTGCTTTCTCGAGGAACAGCACCAGGTCCTTCACCCGGTTCGAGTAGCCCCACTCATTGTCGTACCAGCTGATTACCTTGGCCATGTTGCTGCCGACGGTCTTGGTCAGGGGGCTGTCGACGATCGAGGAGAGTGGGTTTCCCTTGAAGTCGCTGGAGACCAGCTCATTGTTCTCCAGGCCCAGTATGCCCTTCATCGGGCCGTCCGCCGCGGCCTTGAGAGCGTCGTTGATCGCTTCCTTGGTCACCGGCTTCTCTGAAGTGAAGGTCAGGTCCACGACCGAGACATTGGGCGTGGGAACACGGATGGCGAAGCCGTCAAGCTTGCCTTTGAGCTCCGGCACCACCAGGTGCAAAGCCTTGGCAGCGCCGGTCGACGTGGGAATCATCGAAAGAGCGGCCGCGCGCCCGCGGCGCAGATCCTTGTGCGGAAAGTCGAGAATCACCTGGTCGTTGGTGTAGCTGTGGATGGTGGTCATGATGCCGGAGGCGATGCCGAAGGTGTCATTGAGCACCTTGGCCAGCGGCGCCAGGCAGTTGGTGGTGCAGGACGCGTTGGAGATGACGTGATGCTTCTTGCGGGTCGTACTTATCCTGGTTCACGCCCAGCACGATGGTCAGGTCCTCGTTCGAAGCGGGCGCGGAGATGATGACCTTCTTGACCGTTCCTTGCAGGTGGGCCTTGGCCTTGGTGGCATCCGTGAAATGGCCGGTGGATTCGATCACCACTTCAGCGCCGGTCGAAGACCAGTCGAGCTTGGCGGGATCGCGCTCCGCAAATACCTTCAGCTTCTTGCCGTCGACGGCGATGAAGTCTTCGCCCGCCGTGATGGTGTGAGGCAAGTTGCCCAGGATGGAGTCGTACTTGAGCAGGTGGGCCAGCGTTGCCGGGCTGGTCAGGTCATTTACCGCTACAAATTCGATTTCAGGATTTCCGAGCGCCGCGCGAAAAACGTTGCGGCCAATACGGCCAAAGCCGTTGATACCAACCTTTACTGCCATAAACTTTGAGATCTCCTTGAAGGTGGGTCGGGGTTTTTACGTCGTGGGTGCGGGAGCAAGGTTAAGTGTCCTCGCGTGATGAGCACGAAACTTGAGTGTACCAAAGAGTGACGGTGGGGAAGGGTGCAGGCCATTTGCTGCGATAGCAGCATATGTGTTACATCCTCATCATGCGCGAATGGATGCGCACCCTAATGAGACGACGTGGCAAGCGCGGAGCGAATGACTCGGAATCGACCGGGAAAATCGGCCAGGAGATTCCAGCCAACCAGCCGACGCCTTTACAGCCGATGTACCCAGAAGACAAACGGAATCGGGCGCCCGGGCCTTCTGCGGTCAGCCCTGTGGCAAACAGTTCTGCCGTGACCAGCCCGGCCGCAAGCGAGCCAGCGACGGCCGCACCGGAGGCTACACCTGAGGTGGTCCACGTGCCGGCCGCCGCGCCGGATCAGGGAAAACTGGTGGTGGAGACCCAGCCGGAATCACCCTCGGTACCTCCTCCCGAGCTGCCGTCGGCCAGCCCGAAGGATCTCAAGGGCTACGTCGTGTTGGCCATCGGGTTGCCCGGCTCTGGCAAAACCACCTGGTTCAAGCGCCGCGGCGTCACCCCGCTTTCCAGCGACATGCTGCGCAGCATTCTCTTCGACGACATCACGGAACAGCGCTACCAGGGACTGGTTTTTTCTACCCTGCGCTCGCTGCTGCGGGCGCGCCTGATCGCCAAGATGCCCTGGAATTACGTGGACGCGACCAATCTCTCGGCCCACGAGCGGCGGCAGTGGATCAAGATGGCCAAGAGCTTTGGCTATGAGGCGCAAGCGGTCTTCTTCGATGTTCCGCTGGAAGTCTGCATGGAGCGGAACAGCCGCCGGGAGCGCACCGTGAGCGACGACGTCATGCGCAAGATGGCTGAGCGCTTGCGTCCGCCCAGCTTCAAAGAAGGCTTCACCAAGATCACCATGGTGCGGGTCAAAGGGGCCCCGCCGCTCAAAATCGACGGGGTCGACGTGGAGCCGCCCAGCTCTTGACCCAAGATCCGGTCCCGGCCATTGCTTTCGACCGCGTCGGTCTCACCACGCCCGACGGACGCGTCATCCTCGACCACGTAAGCTTGCAGATTGCGGAAGGTTCCACCACCGCGCTATTGGGGCGCAGCGGCTCGGGAAAAACCACCCTGCTGCGCATGGTGAACCGCCTGATCGAGCCCACCGCCGGACGAGTGATAGTGGAAGCGAAGGCTACCACCGATTGGGACCCCATCGCCTTGAGGCGATCGATTGGATATGTAATCCAGGAGACGGGCCTCTTTCCCCACTTCGACGCCGAGCGCAACATCGGCGCCGTGCTCGAAATCGAGGGTCGCCCCAAGCAAGAGGTCGCCGGGCGTGCGCGCCAACTCTTTACCCAGGTCGGCTTGGACTACGCGACCTTCGCCCGCCGCCTGCCCTACCAGCTTTCCGGCGGACAACGCCAGCGTGTCGGCTTGGCGCGGGCGCTCGCAGCGGAACCCAAGCTATTGCTGATGGACGAGCCCTTCGGCGCACTGGACCCGCTGACCCGGGCGGAAATGCAGGACATGTTGCTCGATTTGCTGCGCCGGCTTCATAAGACGGTGCTCTTGGTAACCCACGATCTGGACGAGGCGCTCTACCTGGCCTCGCACCTGGTGTTGCTCGAAGGCGGCAAGGTCGTAGCGAACCTTCCCGCAGGAGAATTTCTCGGCTCGCAGATCCCGGCGGTGCAGACCTACGTGCGCGCCGTGCACCGCGGCCAGGAAGCGGTGAACTGATGTCCGGTTTCTTAGCCCAGCACGCCTCGGAGATTGGCGAACTGACCCTGGAGCATCTGTGGCTGACTGGGTCGGCGATGCTGTTGGCGGCGGCCATCGGCGTGCCGACGGGCATCTGGCTCACGCGCCATCCGCGCTGGGCAAAGCCGGTGCTGGGCGTAGTGAATATCATCCAGACCATTCCCAGCCTGGCGCTCTTCGGTTTCCTGTTGCCCTTGCCCTGGATTGGCGATCGCGCGGCGCGCATCGCCATCGCCGCGTTGACCGCCTATGCGCTGCTGCCCATCGTGCGCAATACCTACGCTGGTATTGAGGGAGTGGATCCAACGGTGCTCGAGGTGGCCAAGGCCCTGGGGATGACCAGCGCGCAGAGGTTGCGCAAGGTAGAACTTCCGTTGGCCGCGAGCTTCATATTCGCCGGGCTGCGCACCGCGACCGTGCTGGCGGTGGGCATTGCCACCATCGCAGCAGCGGTGGGAGCCGGGGGCCTGGGCGAGTTCATCTTCCGCGGCGTGGCTTCCGTCGACAATCGGCTGGTGCTAGCCGGAGCGATCCCCGCGGCCCTGCTGGCGATTGCCGCCGACACCGGGCTGGGATGGGTGGAGAGCCGGCTGCGGGTTCCGGCCCCGGGACGCACGTGAAATACGCCTGGGCCGTCTGTTCCGCTCTCATGCTGTTGGCCATTGCGGCCTGCTCTCCGCCCCGTCCGGACTATCCCGTGATCGGAGCCAAGAACTTTACCGAGCAGGTGGTGCTAGGCGAGTTGCTGGCGCAGCAAATCGAGGCGGTGACCGGCATGAAGGTCGAGCGCCGCTTTTATCTCGCCGGCAGCTATATTTGCAATCAGGCATTGATTGCGGGCCGCATCGACTCCTATGTCGAGTACACCGGGACCGCCCTGACCGCCATTCTCAAGCAGCCGGTGGACAAAGACCCGCAGCGCGTACTGGAAACGGTACGGCGTCTCTACCAGCAGCGCTACCAGGTAGCGGTCACGGCCCCGTTGGGATTCGAGAACACCTTTGCCATGGTCATCCGAGGGCAGCAGGCCCAGGACCTACACCTCACCACGCTAAGCCAGGCTGCGCGTTACAGCCCGCAATGGAAGCTGGGTGTGGGTTACGAATTTGAACAGCGGCCAGACGGCTTACCAGGCCTGCAGCAAGCCTACGGCCTGAAGTTCGACGGCTCGCCTAGGCTCATGGATTTAGGACTGCTCTACCGCGCACTGAATAGCCGCCAGGTAGACATCATCGCCGGCAACTCGACCGACGGCCCCATCAAAGCCTTCCACCTGGCCGTGCTTCAGGACGATAAGCATTACTTTCCACCCTACGACGCCGTTCCCCTGGTGAGGCAGGAAGCGCTCGACCGCTGGCCGAAGCTAAGAGAAGCTTTTGCCAGCCTGGCAGGCAAGGTCACCGCAGAAGAAATGCAGACCATGAACGAGGCAGTCGACGGCCAGCATCGCGACCCCGCCCAAGTAGTAAGAGAATTCCGCCGATCCCACGGCCTCTAGATCTGTCCCAACGAACGAACTCTGGGATGAACCGTCTTTTGGGGCTGTCCTTCTCGGCGAACCCCTGGGTGTCTAAGGAATTTTCCCATATCAACGAACCGCGGATATTTTTAGGAATTTGTCCGTACCGGCGAACCCTGGGTGTTTAGGAATTTGTCCTTGCCAACGACCGACGGGTGCCCCACATCTCGCTCGTTTTTCGCGAGATGTGGGATTCCACAGCGGCGAATTGCGAAGATTCTTGTAGCGACGCAAACTTAAAGAGCAGGATCCGTGGTATCCCACATCTCGCGAAAAACGAGCGAGATGTGGGGCACCCGTCGGTTCTTGGTTGGGGAAAGATCCAGATGACAGAACCGTGGTTAAGGGGCACGCTCTCGGATGTGCCAGTAGTGCACCGGGCGCTGCTCCATTCGCTCGAAATGGCCCAGGAAGACACAGCCAAGTGGTGCCGTGATCTGGATGACCGCGAACTGCACGCGCGGCCCTTCAACTTGCCCTCCGTAGCATTTCAGTTGCGGCACATCGCCCGCAGCCTGGACCGTTTTTGCGCCTATGCAGAGGGCACTCCGCTGACTCCGGCCCAATTTAAAGCGCTAGCCAGCGAAATGGACGCCAGCGGAACCCGCGGAATCCATCTTCAGCGAACTGGAAGAAAGCCTGAATCAGACACGCCGGCGTCTGGACGCGATCGTCCGCCAGCCACCTGATCTACCGGTAAGCATCGGACGCAAAGCCCTACCCACAACGCTAACGGGATTGCTGATCCACGCCGCGGAGCACACCCAGCGGCATGTAGGGCAGGCGATTACCACCGCCAAGCTGATCGTGGCCCAGCGAGCCTCTAGCCCAGCTCAGGGACACGGTCGACAATGTGCCCCATCTTCTCCTGCTTGACCTGGACGTAGCGCTCGAAGCTATCGAGCGGCTCGACCTCCGCGGAGATGCGTTCCACCACGCGAATACCCACGGATTCCAGCGCCTCGACTTTCTCCGGGTTATTGGTGATGAGCCGTACCGAGGTCACATTCAGTAGCTTCAGAACCTCGGCCGGAAGTTCGAACTCACGGCAATCGGCCTTATAGCCGAGTTTTTCATTGGCCTCGACCGTATCCAGTCCCTGGTCCTGAAGCTCGTAGGCGCGCAACTTAGCCATCAGCCCGATGCCTCGGCCCTCCTGCTGTTCGTACAGCAGGATGCCGGCGCCCGCCTCGGCGATCGTGCGTAGCGCCAGTTCCAATTGCGGCCGGCAGTCGCAGCGCAAAGAACCGAAGACATCGCCGGTAAGGCACTGGGAGTGAATGCGCACCACCGGCGGCTCACGATGGATATCGCCCAGCACCAGCGCAATCGCGCCTTCGATCTTCCTGCTGACCGTAGTCATCCCCGGCCCGCATGGTTCCGGATCGACACGCGCACCTTCGAAGCCCAGAATACGGAAATGACCCCAACGGGTGGGGAAATCCGCATCCGCCACTTTCTTAACACTTTCCAACGGCATAGTTAATTAGAGCCTCTTTCCCGGCCTCATGTCCAGCGGGGGAAACTGGCGTAAAGTAAGAGCGTGTTTGAGCCTAAGCTCGTCCTCATAACACTGCTGATCAAGTTGGGCGTGGCCGCGGCGGTGTCGGCGGTGACTGCCAGGGCGCTTACCTTCCAGCGTCTCTTGTTTGCCGAGCGGCGCACCACCGCGCAAACCATCGGACTGCTGGCCTTCCTCTGCATCCCGCTGACCTTAGGAGTCTGGATCCGCTTCATCGTCCCCAACTTCTATGCCGCGGACATCGGTTTCGAAACCGTCATTATTCTTGGCATCCTGCTTAGGCCCGCTCTCCGCTCTTTTCGGTGGGGCGGTGCTTTCGCTGCCCGCCATGCTGCACCATGAGTACCTGACCCTGCCTTTCTTTCTCGCGGTGGCCATTGTTTCTGGCCTGTACGGGCGCGCCGTGGAGCCGGAAGAGGTCTGGTCGTTTTCCCCTTTCATCGACCTCAGCATCTATCGCTGGGTACGGCGGAACCTGCTCGAGCCACGCTTCGATCGCCAGATCCTGCTGCTTATGCTGATCGTCGGGATGCAGATGGTCCGCATGTGGCTGGCGGCGCTTTATCCCGGGCGTCTGTTTACTATGAATTCCCACGGCTGGCTGGTTAAGCTGGCGATTTGCGTCTCCCCCGCAGTGGTCGTGGCCATCCCGATAAAGATCTGGAACTCAAGCCGCATTGAGATCAAGCTGAAGGAGCAGAAGCGGCTGGTCCTGGAGGCGCGCTTCGACGCCCTGCAGCGGCAAATCAACCCTCACTTCCTCTTCAACACCCTCAATTCCATCGCTTCGCTGGTCCGCTTCCGGCCCGAGATGGCACGGGAGATGATCGTGCAGTTAGGCAACATCCTGCGCGCGCTGCTCAAGGATCACGACGCCTATGTGCCCTTCCGCGAAGAGCTGACCTTTACCGACGACTACCTGGGCATTGAAGTGGTGCGTTTTGGGGCGGAGAAGCTGCGCGTAGTGAAGGAAATCGATCCCGGGACCCTGGAGCTGCTGGTGCCTTGCATGCTGCTGCAGCCGTTGATCGAAAACAGCATCAAGCATGGCCTGGAGCCGCGCCTGCAAGGAGGAACCATCACTCTGCGCAGCCGGATCCAGGGCGCCAAGATGATTGTCGAGGTAGAAGACGACGGCGTGGGTATGGCCGAGGGCCGCGCGCGGGAGGTAGGCTTTCCCAGCCGGGGAGCCGGCATCGGCATGCGCAATGTGCGCGAGCGGCTGGAAGTGCTCTACGGCAACAGCGCCCGCTTCGAAGTATTCAGCCGTCCTGGACGGGGAACGCGCGTGACCCTGGAGATACCGATGGCGCCGAACGTACTGGTGCTGGCGGATCAGACCTCGGCGCGGGCCAGCACCCTCTCGTAGTACTCCTCGTAGATGGGGATGATGCGCGAGGCACAGTAGCGATCCTGCGCCGCTCGCCGGCCGGCGTCGGCCATAGCGGCCAGGCGGGCCTCATCGGCCAGCAGTTCGATTGCGGCGGCGGCCATCGCATCCACGTCGCCGACCGCGAACAGCCGGCCGGTCACGCCGTCGTCAATCAACTCCGACACGCCGCCCACCCGGGTGGCGATGGTGGGAACCTTGCAGGCCATGGCTTCCAGTGCGGCCAAGCCGAAGGACTCCAATTCGCTGGGCATGATCATCAGGTCGGCTACCGGCAGTAGTTCGTGGACCCGCTCCTGCTTGCCCAGGAAGTGGACCCGGTTCTGGATGCCCTTGCTGTTGGCCAGCCACTCTGCCGAAGAGCGGTCGGGCCCGTCACCGACCATCAACAGCCGCGCCGGCATCACTTGCGCGACCCGGGAAAACACCTCAATCACATCCAGGATGCGCTTGACCGGGCGGAAGTTCGAGAGGTGGATCAGGATCTTCTCCTCTGGATCGGCATAACGCGCGCGGGCGTCCGCGCGCCGTTCGCCCAGGGGCTTGTATTCGTCGCAGTTGACGAAGTTGGGTATGACTTCGATCGGCCGCAGAATGCCGAAATCGTGGACGGTCTTCTCGCGCAGGTAATTGGATATCGAAGTGACCCCGTCGCTCTCTTCGATACCGAAGCGCGTAATCGGCAGATACGACCGGTCGAGTCCGACCAGGGTAATGTCGGTACCGTGCAATGTGGTCACAAAGGGCAGATGTCTGCGTTTTGCCAGCATCTGGCGCGCCAGCAGTGCACACACCGAGTGGGGAATGGCGTAGTGAACGTGAAGCAGGTCGAGCTCGTAATATTCGGCCACCTCCGACATGCGCGTGGCCAACGCCAGATCGTAAGGCGGGTACTCGAAGAGAGGGTAATTCGAGACCGGCACCTCGTGATAGAAAATGCCTTCTTCGCGCCCGGTAAGCCGAAAGGGTTGCGAATAGGTGATGAAGTGCACCTGGTGGCCGCGCGCAGCGAGCTCAATACCGAGTTCCGTAGCAACCACGCCGCTGCCACCGTACGTCGGATAACACGTAATCCCGATTTTCATTCTCACAACCCCTTGAACCAGCAAAACCGCTTGCAGGCGGAGGGACCTGCAGTTTCTTCCATCCAATGTCGCGAATTTCAATAAAAGTCACAATCCTCCCCTTTGTAATCCCGAGCGAAGCCGAGGGACCTGCAGTTCCACTTGACCTCGCAACAAACCCCAACACTACACCCGCTGCCCGACCCGATGAAAATCCGTAAGCAACAACTCCGAATCCTTCCTGACCGCCTCGGGAACCACCTCGAGCAGAGCGCTGCGTTCCGTCTCCCGCGAGGCCACCAGGCGAGTATGCGCCTGCTCCAGCGCGCGGTCGCTGATACCCCGGATGGCAAACCAACTCCCATGTACCTTCAGGCATGGCCTGAAGCATCGAACGAAGTACATGCTCATCGAGACTCCCGGTAGCCAGAACCCCGATCGACCCGTCGGCGGTCAACATACCATGTTCCTCGGTCAGCCTTAAGAAGGCTCTCCGTTGGCTCCTCATGGCGTGCACTTGCGCCCGCCGCCACGTGCTGGCGACCCGCGTAGCGCGCAGGCTCCACGACGGCTCGAAGGGATTGCGCACGCAGTCCACCCGGCATTGCTTTGCCGCACGGAGCAGGGGAGCCAGTGCACGGGGAAAAGCATGGATATGTTTGTGCGAGTCGATGTGGCTGACGGTGACCCCGCTCAATTGGATACGCCGTATCTGGGCGATAGCCTCGGCCTCGATCTCCTGCTCGCGAATGCGGCCGCGCATCAAGTCGCGAAGAAAACTTCCCACCGTCGACCGAAGCGAGAACGCCGCCGGACGCCGGGGATCGAGCAGGGAAGGCACCTCGTCCGGGCGGAGCAGCGGTGACCCGTCCACCAGCACGATATGGCAGCCGACGGATAACGCTGGTTGCGCAAACGCGAGATAAACTGCCGGAGAGAAGTAAGGAGCCGTGGCCATCAACGTAGTGGAGCTGAGGGCGCCGGCTTGCTGAAGCTCAACGATGGCGCGGTTGACGCCTGGCGCGAGACCAAAGTCGTCCGCGTTGATGATCAGGCGTTTCATTTTCGCAGTGTACCAAGGGTCCGAATCGCTCTCGCGTGCATCAAAGGTTCAATCGCGTTGGACCGTACACGAACGAACCCGCCACGGCGGCGAACTATTCATACGGTCAGCCGACAGAGAGCGCTACAATAGGTTTTCTTTGAGCGGGGAGGTCCGCAACAATGTCCGGAAGATGGCTGCAGCGCAAAGGGCCCGGCTCAGCCGCGTATGCGTTACTGCTGCTGTTGAGCAGCGCCGGACATGCAGCTTGGGCCGCACCCACCGACAATATCGTCTACCAGACTCCGAGCACCTTCGATCCTCACTCCGGTCCGGCGCTGTTGATCCACCATTTGTCGCTTTTTGTGATGCAAATCACGGGAGCGATCTTTATCGTGGTCGCCTCCCTTTGGTTGTACGTAGTGGTCCGCTTCCGCCAGCGTGATCCCAACGATGACAGCGAGCCGCCCCAGATCTACGGCAGCACCCAGATCGAGTTGGCCTGGACCGTGATACCCGTCCTGATTGTCGTCGTTCTCTTCCTCACCACGGCCCGCATTCTCTTTGCCATTCGAGGATCAGAAGATGCCGCCGACGGCCCTCGATGTCGATGTCGTAGGCCATCAGTTCTGGTGGGAGTTTCACTACGACAAATCAGGTTTCACGACCGCCAATGAGCTGCACGTACCGCTCAGCACCGGGCAGGCTCCCATGATCACTTCGCTGAACTTGCTTTCCGCCGATGTGGATCACAGCTTCTGGGTCCCTGCAGTTGTTCGGCAAGATCGACTTGATTCCAAACCAGGTGAACCACATGTGGTTCAATCCCGATAAAGCCGGCATGTACGTGGGCCAATGCGCCCAGTTCTGCGGCGTGGAACATGCCAAGATGCTGCTGCGCGTCTACGTGCAGACCCCGGAAGACTTCGCCGCCTGGGTAAAAAATCAACAGCAGCCCGCGGTTGAAGATCCGGCAGTTGCGGAAGGCCGACAGCTCTTCGAGTCACAAGCCTGCATCAGTTGCCACGTGGTGCGCGGCACCGCCGCCCAGGGACAGTTTGGGCCGGACCTTACCCACTTTAAGAGCCGCGATACGCTTGCTTCCGGAGCCGCCGACAATACCCCGGCGAATCTCAAGCTCTGGATCAAGGATCCGGACTACGTCAAGCCGGGAAGCCTGATGCCGGCGATGCAATTGAGCGATGACCAGATCGACAAGGTCGTCGCTTACCTCGACACCTTGAAGTAACTGGGAACACGGGCCAGTATAGACAGGAGTTTTCGGTTATGGCTGATTCGACTCTACCGATCGGGAGCGCCATCGACCTCACCCCTTCCAGTGAGGCTCACGGAACGTGGCTCGACCAGTTGACCGATTGGGTGGTCACGGTCGACCACAAGAAAATCGGACTAATGTACATCGCCTACGCCGTGATCTTTTTGCTGGTCGGGGGCTTCGAGGCGATCCTACTGCGCATTCAGCTGGCCGTACCCCACAACAATTTTCTCTCCCCTGAGGTCTTCAACCGCATCTTCACCATGCACGGCACCACCATGGTCTTTCTCATGGGGATGCCGTTGATCATCGGCTTCGCCAATTACCTGGTTCCCCTGATGATCGGCGCCCGGGATATGGCCTTTCCCCGGATGAATGCCTTCGGCTTCTGGATGACCGCGCTGGGCGGCTTGATGCTGTACTACAGCTTCATCGGTGGTGTCGGCCTGCAAGGAGCGGGAAGCGCGCCCGATGTCACCTGGTGGGCGTATGCACCGCTGACCGAGCGCGCATTCTCGCGCGGGCACAGCACGGACTATTGGGCGTTGTCGCTGATCGTCTCTGGATTCGGCACCATCGGCGCCGCGGTCAACATCATCGCCACCACCCTCTGTATGCGTTGCAAAGGCATGACGATGTTTCGCATGCCGCTGTTGGCGTGGCTGTACCTGGTGGTCTCGGGAATGATCCTGGTAACCATCAGCCCACTGACCGCGGCGCAGATCATGCTGTGCATCGACCGCTATCTCGGCGGCCACTTCTTCGACTCCCAGGCTGGGGGCGCGCCCGTTGTCTGGGCGCACTTTTTCTGGGTCTTCGGGCACCCCGAGGTCTATGTACTGGTCTTGCCGGCGTTCGCCATCGCCAACGAAATGATTCCCGTCTTCTCCCGCAAGGCGATCTTTGGCTACCCGGCGATGGTGGCCGCATCAGCGGGCATTGGTTTGATCAGCCTCAGCGTGTGGGCGCACCACATGTTCACCGTGGGCATGACCTCGGCGCAGAATGCCTTCTTCGTGCTCTCCACCGGGCTGGTGGGGGTTCCGACCGGGATCAAGATCTTCAACTGGATCGCAACCATGTGGGGAGGCAAAATACGCTTTGCCACGCCCATGCTCTTCTGCACCGCCTTTCTGGTTCAGTTCCTGTTCGCGGGTCTGACCGGAATCATGCTTTCCACTGCTCCCTGGAACTGGCAACTACACAACTCCTATTTCGTCATCGCCCACTTCCACTATGTTCTGGTGGGAGCCATTGTCTTCTGCTTTTTCGGAGGCTTCTACTACTGGTTCCCGAAAATGACCGGCAAGATGCTCAATGAGCGGCTGGGCAAGTGGCATTTCTGGCTGTTTGTCATCGGCTTCCACCTGTGCTTCGACCTCATGCACATCCCCGGGCTGCTGGGCATGCCGAGGAGTATCTACACCTATGAGCCCGGCCGCGGCTGGGACAACTGGAACATGATCGTTTCCATCGGCGGCTTGATTCAGGGAGTCGCCGTGCTGATCTTTGCCTACAACATGGTGTACTCGTACTTCAAAGGCCCGGACGCCGGACCGGACCCCTGGGATGCCTGGACGCTGGAGTGGGCAACCTCCTCTCCTCCGCCCGAATACAACTTTGCCAGCGCACCGGTGGTGGCCAGCCGCAGACCGTTGTGGGACCTGAAGCATCCGGAAGATCCGGACTCCCGGTACGAATGATTTTGATCGTCGAGGATATATAGAGGATGAGCGCCAGCACGATTCCCCTGGCTCACGGAGCAGCCAACGAAGACTGGGTCTTGCCCTATCACGGCACCGTCGCCATGGCGGCGCTGATCGTTGCCGAGACCGCGATCTTCACGATTTTTGTGGTTGCCTATCTCTATTACATAGGCAAGAGCATCTCCGGGCCGCAGCCGCGCCAGGTTCTGGAGCTTCCCATCTTTAACACGGTATGCCTGCTGTCCAGCAGCTTCACCATCTGGATAGCGGAACGTGCCCTGAAGAAAAGCTCGATGGGGGCCTTCAGCTTGTGGTGGGCGCTCACCGTAGTTCTGGGCGCGATCTTTCTCGTCGGCACCGGCCTCGAATGGAAGAAGTTGATTTACCACGATGGGCTGACCATCAGCACCAACCTTTTTGGCACTACGTTCTACTCGCTGGTCGGCTTGCATGCCAGCCACGTCATCGTCGGCCTGACCATGCTTTCGATCGTGCTCATCTTTTCGCTCACCGGGAAGATCAAGAGTGAGCACTCGAGACAGCTCGAGGTGCTCTCGCTCTATTGGCACTTTGTCGACGGCGTCTGGGTGGTCGTTTTTACAGTCGTCTACATCATTGGCCGCTGAGAAGAAAGAGAAGAAGCAATGGAAGAGTCACAGGCACACAACGGCATATCCGATGAAGTAGTCCACCTGCCGACGCCGACCGCGTGGCCGCTGGTATTGGCCCTTGGCCTGACCTTTGGCTTGGCAGGGCTGGTGACCAACGCGGGCATAAGCATCCTCGGGGTGGTGCTCATCGTTGCCGGCTGCGTGGGGTGGTTCGGCCAAGTGTGGCCGCATGCGCAGCATATTGCGGTTCCGGTCAAAGTCCAGAAATTCCAATACACAAGCGTGCGCACCAAGGTGGCTCGGATCGAAGTGGACGAAAGCCATCGCGCGCGCCTGCCGGTGCACACGCCCTCGGTGATGGCCGGGGTCAAGGGAGGCATCGCAGGGGGCGCCGCGATGATCGTGCCGGCGGTGCTTTATGGCCTCATCGCTTACCACAGCATCTGGTATCCAATAAATCTTTTGGGAGGCGCGGGAGTAGCCGGCTGGACCAATCCCACCCTCGCGGAGATCACGCACTTCCGCCTGAGTGCGCTCATCTTTGCCACCATCATCCATGTCGTGGGCTCGCTGCTGATCGGCCTCCTGTATGGGGCGATGTTGCCTATACTGCCTCGGCATCCCATCATCCTTGGGGGCATCATCGCCCCGGTTTTTTGGACCGGCGTGCTTCATTCGGCGCTCCCCCTGATCAACCCCTTTCTCGCCGACCGCATCGATTGGTGGTGGTTTGTCGCCTCCCAGGTGACGTTCGGGCTTGGTGGCGGGCTGGGTAGTGGGGAAGCAAGTCCACATTCGCACCGAGCAATATCTGCCCTTCGCCGCACGCATTGGATTGGAAACACCGGGAATGATGGAAGAAGACCATCGGGAGGATGGACCGAAGTGACAGCCGCGCCTCCTCATGCTGGTCTTCTGTATGACTGTCGTTGGCTGCGGGCAGCTCCCCGGCCATCCCAAGCCCGGGCCGGAGGTGCCGCGTCCCGAGTCGGTGGTGGACTTTGCTACGCTCTACGTCCAGAACTGCTCTGGCTGCCACGGCGCCCAGGGAATGAACGGTCCGTCCTACCCGCTGGCGAATCCCGCTTATCAGTCGCTGGTCGATGAGCAGATCCTGCATCAGATTGTTGCCAACGGCGAACCGGGCACGCACATGCCTCCCTTTGCCATCAGTGCCGGGGGAAGTTTGACCGACCAACAGGTAGACGCGCTGGTCAATGGCATGCGCGCCGCCTGGTTCAAGTCGGGGACTCTCGATGGCGCGAACCCACCGCCCTACAAGGCTGCCAAGCCGGCTGATCCGGCTCGCGGCCAGCAGGTTTACACGACCTACTGCGCCTCGCTGCCACGGCGCTCGCCGGAGCATCTGGCAAAAGCAAAGCAGGCTCGATCACTGATCCAGACTTCCTATCGCTGGTCAGTGACCAGGTCCTGCGCACCGTGGTGATTGCCGGGCGGCCGGACATCGGCCAGCCAGACTGGAGAAGCGATCTGCCTGGGCATCCGATGAGCGATCAGGAAGTGACCGACGTGGTGGGCTGGCTCTCCAGCCAGCGCCCCGGCGCACAGCAAAACAAAGCCGGAGGAGGCTCGCAATGAGCGACGAGAAGGCAGTAGTAACCAGGCGGTGGGTATTGGTGTCGATCGGCGCTCTGCTGAATGGCGCGGTTGCCCTGTTAGTCGCCATCCCTGTGGTGGGCTACCTGCTGGGACCGATTCGCAAGAATGGCGGTTACAATTCCTGGATCGATCTGGGTGACGTTTCTCAATTTGCCCTGGGACAGACGCGGCTGGCCAGCTTTGTCAACCCCAAGAGCATGCCGTGGGATGGCGCCACCGCCAAGGCTGCCTGTTGGGTGCGCCGGACGCAGGAAGAGAAATTCCAGATTTTCGCCATCAACTGCGCCCACCTGGGCTGCCCGGTCCGCTGGTTTCCCCAGTCGGAGCTGTTTATGTGCCCATGCCACGGCGGAGTCTATTACGCCGATGGCTCGCGCGCCGCGGGACCGCCGCCGCGAGGCCTTTTCGAATACGCCTACAAAGTGCAAAACGGCAAATTGCTGATCGATGGCGGCCAGATGCCAACTCTGGCGACCAGCGCCTCGGTACGGAAAGAGAGCTCCGCATGCACTGGTTGAAGCGACTTACGACTGGTTAGAATTCCGGTTGAAATTGGAAGGGCCGATCAAGGACACGGTTCTTCACCCGGTGCCGAGGAACACGGCCAGTTGGTGGTACGTCTTCGGCAGCGCCAGTTTCGTTCTGTTACTGCTACAAATCGTCACCGGCATCCTGCTCGCCATCGTCTATGTCCCCTCCGCCGGCGAGGCCTGGAACAGCCTGCAGGTGCTGAACCAGCAGCTCCCGCTGGGATGGTTCCTGCGCGCGATGCACGGCTGGGGCTCGAACTTCATGGTCGCCGTGGTGCTGATCCACATGTGCCAGGTCTTCCTCTTTGGCGCCTATAAGTTTCCCCGCGAACTCACCTGGATCCTGGGCGTCTTTCTGCTGCTGATGACCTTGGGCATGGCGTTCACCGGGCAGGTGATGCGCTTCGACCAGGATGCGTATTGGGGGCTGGGCATTGGCGCCTCGATCGTAGCCCGCGTACCGTTCATAGGCGGCCCTCTCGTCGATCTGATGTTAGGGGGCCCGATTATCGCGGGTCCCACGCTGACCCGCTTCTTTGCCCTGCATGTCTTTGTCATTCCCGGAATGATGCTGGCCTTCGCCGCGCTGCACATCTGGATGGTGGTGGGACTGGGCATCAACGATTGGCCCATGCCGGGGCGGGTCGTCAAGCGCAGCACTTACATTCAGGAGTACCACGAGCTGACGCAGAAGGACGGCATTCCTTTCGTACCTGGCGCGGTGTGGAAAGACATGATCTTTTCCGCCGCGATCCTGTTTGCGGTGGCGCTCTGCGCAGTGTTTTTGGGGCCCTTTGGGCCGACCGGCTTTCCCGATCCAACCATCATCCAGACCGTCCCCAAGCCGGACTTTTTCTTCCTCTGGCTTTACACCATTCTCTCCTTTCCTCCCGGAGAACCTGGAGACGCCGTTCATCTTGATTGCTCCAGCCGTAGGGATACTGTTCCTGCTGGCATTGCCGTTCTTTGCCGGAGAAGGGGAGAAGAGCTGGCACCGGCGGCCGATCGCGGTGCTGTCGATCACCGTGCTGGCAGTAGGCTTTGCGGTGTGCGAACACCTGGGAACCTACACCCCCTGGAGTCCGGAGATGCAGGCCTGGAGTGGCGATACCGTTCCCGTCGATATGTGCATGGGGCCACGCCGTTGGGCAGGCAAGGCCAGATTGTCTTTCAGGATAAGCAGTGCCGCAATTGCCACATGCTCGGTGGCGTGGGAGGCCAGCGCGGTCCAGCGCTCGACGGAGTGGCCACCCGGCTGACTTACGACCAGCTAGTGCGCCAGGTCCTGCAGGGAGGAGGAAACATGCCCGCTTACGGAAAGAATCTTTCCCCGCCGGAAGTAACGGCGCTGGTCAGCTTCCTCGAAACCCTGCATCCCGAGGGCCAGCGCTCCAGCCCGTGATGCCTCGCGGCAATACGTAAGCACCGGGGAACTCAATCCTCCGCAACAGTAGAGAGAAACCGCAGGTCCCTCCACTACGCTGCGCGCCTGCCCCGGCTTGCCGTGGGATCGGAGCGAAGCGTAGTGGAGGGACCTGCGGTTTCTCTCAATCCCGCATAACGAACGATGAGGTGATCAACCAATTTAAACTTTGTCATCCCGACCGGAGCGCAGCGTAGGGAGGGACCTGCAGTTCCCCTTGACCCGCCGCCAACTCAATTTGATAAACGTTCCCAATCCCTACGAAGCACACCCAATGGCAGAAACCGCAACACAAGCCGCACTAGCTTCCTGGTCCTTTCCCTTCTGGGCCACATCAGGCTTGTGCGCCTCCGCTCTGCTCTATCTCCGTGGCTTTCGCAAAATTCGCCTCACCCGCCCGCACCTGTTCCCATCCTGGCGCGCGTGGTGTTTTCTTGGCGGCCTTCTCTCTCTATACATAGCCATCGGTTCACCCATCGACGCGCTGGACGACGTGCTGCTGATCCGCCCATATGACACAGCACCTGATCTTTATGTCAGTAGCGCCCCCGCTGCTCTTGTTGGGCGCGCCGGCAGTTCCATTCTTGCGTTCGCTGCCGCGATGGCTGCTTCGCGGCGCTCTTGGCCCGCTTTTCCGCATGCCGTGGCTACACCGGCTATTCCGCCTGCTCACCCACCCCGTCTTCGCATGGCTGGCAATGAACATCGCCTACCTCGGCTGGCATGTCCCCGCGGCCTACGAACTGGCGCTGAGCTCGGATGCCTGGCACGCGCTGGAGCACGCCTGCTTTCTCATCACCGGACTGCTCTTCTGGTTTCCCCTGGTTCAGCCCTGGCCAAGCGTCAGCCGCGGCTCTCGCTGGCTTTATTGCCCTACCTGGTCGCCGCGGACCTGGTGAATACCGCATTTTCCGCCTCGCTCACCTTCGCCGGAAAAGTGATCTATCCCGAGTTACGCCACCGCCCCCAGAGTCTTTGACATCTCGCCCCTGGCCGATCAGGCCGCGGCTGGCGCGCTGATGTGGGTCATCGGCTCGATCTTCTACCTCGTCCCGGTGGCATGGATCGCGTCCATTTACTCTCGCCGCACCATACCTCGAAGCCGGCCCCGCAAAGCCTGGTGTAACCTACAGCCCTGAGACCAAATGATCCATGCACCGAATCCGCTCATCGCGATAGGAGTAGTCGCCTCCACCGCCGCCACGGACGCGGTCTATGTTCTTTTCACCGCTGCCGTCGCCGCGCGCCGCAGGAGCGTTGCCGCAAGCTGGAGCAGCGTCTGGTATCTGCTCTCTGCCTTTGCCGTGATCAGCTACACCGGCAACCCCATCTACGTAGTCTTCGCTGCGATCGGCTCCTGGCTCGGAGCCTTCGGCGCGGTCACCTGGTTAGGGACGGCCGATGTAAAGAGCGCCTCGGCAAAACCACACGCTTGAATGACTCCCAGCGATTTGTGTTAACTTTTGCAGGGGAAATGACATGGCAGAAACCGTTGCGCAAGCAAAGCACACCAAGTGGAATGACATCGAAGTAGAACCCTTGAGCCCGCTCATAGGCCGGCAAATGGTCGTGGGCACCAACGTGATGGTTGCCCGTGTCCTGCTCAAGAAGGGCGCGAAAGTGCCTCGGCATAGTCATCACAATGAGCAGGTCACCTACGTTCTTGAAGGCGCATTGCACTTCTTCATCGATGGCCGGGAAATCACCGTCTCTGCCGGTGAAGTGCTATGCATCCCGCCCCATATGCCGCACGAGGCCATCGCGCTCGAGGATACGGTGGACCTGGACATCTTCAATCCCCCACGGCAAGATTGGATCGACAAAGACGACGCCTATCTGCGCCAGGGTACAAGCAAGTAGCCGGGGGAAACCAAGTGGATTTGGGATTGAAGAACCGCAATGTCATCGTCGCTGCGTCCAGCGATGGTATCGCCCGCGCGGCGGCGGAAAAGTTCGCAGCCGAGGGCGCGAAAGTGGCCATGTGCTCGCGCGACGCCAAAAAGCTGAACGCCGCGGCCGAGCTCATTCGTGAACGCCACGGCGTCCCTGTACTGGCCGAGCCATTGGATGTGACGGATGCTGCCGCTGTCGAAGCGTTTGTGAAGCAAGTCGCGCAGGAGTTCGGCGGCGTTGACATTTGCGTGACCAACGCAGGAGGCCCGCCGGCCAAGATGTTTTTTTCCACCACCACCGAGGAGTGGCATCGCTCGATAGAACTGAACTTCATGAGCATCGTCCACTTTGCCCGCGCGGTTCTGCCCTGGATGCAGAAGAATCAATGGGGCCGCCTGGTGACCATCACCTCCGTCACCGTGCGCCAGCCGGTCCCCGACCTCATCTACTCCAATGCAGTGCGCGCCGGAGTCCTTGGCTTGGTCAAGAGCCTTTCCAACGAGTTTGGCAAAGACGGCATCACGGTCAATAATGTGGGACCCGGCTACACCGCGACCGAGCGGCTGAAGCAGCTCATCGATAAGCGCTCGCAGGACCTGGGCACGACCCCTGCAGAGTTCGAATCACGACTCGTGGAAGATGTGCCTCTGAAGCGCGTCGGACAACCAGAAGAGCTAGCCGACGCGATCGTCTGGCTTGCCTCCGATCGTGCGTCGTACATCACCGGCCAAACCCTACTGGTCGACGGGGGCGCGTTCAAAGGTCTCTAGGTCCGGCTGCGAAAAACCTCAACCTTTTGACCGGCTTTAGCCGCTGGGGGCCTTCTTGGTCCGGGGATAGGATTTTGAAAGAAGCCAGCTCACCAGATTCCTGGGATGAGACGCTTGGTTCTTTTCGCATATTCTTCGTATGCCTGGCCAAACTTTTCTGACATCATGCGTTCCTCGGCACGCAGCCGCAATATGAACATGAGCGTGAATTGGACCAGGAAACACGGACCCGCGATCCAATTCGAGAGCAGCAGCGTCTGAGCGATTGCATAGAGAGAAAGCGCAGCATACATAGGATTGCGGATGGATTTGTAAATCCCAGACGTTACCAGTTGATGGTCTTCGCGCAATTCCAGATTTTCAGACCAGTTCCTGCCCAAACCGGCATGGGAGCGCTGAAAGAGCCACAATCCGGAAACGAGAAGCGCGAGTCCGCTCGCGAACGCCCAAGGCCGCAGAGGATAGTCGGCAAAGGATAAGAGCGGAGTTGCGATGAATAGTAAGGGAAGAAGGACTCCAGTGATATAGCCGATTCCAAGCAAAACATGAAAGGCCCTTTCCTGAATGCTCGTGCGCCTCTCTGCAACTGTCACTTTCATGCCCCGTCTGGCGTGTGGGACTCGCATGGCGATAAGAATGACCAGACCTGTCAGAATCGCGATCTTTCCCAGCCACGGATTCATATGTCAACCTTCCTGAAATGTCTCGTTTGCTGAACGCGTTCCGTGGACTGCCCAAAATAGTTGGCGCATAATGCCCCCGAAGATCCCCAAGGCCAGTGGCACATGTACGGCCAGGATGCCGCGGTAGCCGGAATACGTTTCGAGCACTTCCGCCAGCAGAATGGCGATCGCGGAGATGAGCACCCAGGTTGGACATCCGCCGCGGGCTCTCAGCAAAACCGTGATCGCTATCTGGAGCAAGCAAATACCCACCACAGCTCTGGCTGTCATCTCATGCAGCGACAAGGCTATGCCGCTGCCTGAAAGAAACATTCCCGCCAACGTGGCTTGCGCTACCACAGTGAGCAGATGGATCAGCAGCACCACCCGCAGCACGCTCAAAACCGCTTTCGTTTCGCCCCGCAAAGCCATGACAGTTCTCCTGATTGAGACAGCGTTACTGTGACTTGCTAAGATTTCCAGCCGCTAGCAACGCGGTGCGGGTTTTGCCCTCCACGTCTTGCGTCATGCTCATGACTGTGTTTTGCTGCGTTCCGTTACTTGCGATCGACCAGTGGTTCATCGTGGTCTTCGATCCTGCGAGTTCGCAGCTTTGCGGGGAAGGGAGCAACGCGGTGTTTCCGTAGACGTCCAGGCGCCACGAACACCCGTCAGCAGTACGAGCAGTGAGCGTATGCTTCCCAGCTTTCGAGAAGCTTACAAGCCCCGTCTGTGGTGATGCGCCAGGGCCGCGGCGCTCCCTGTCCCCCTGGTACATGAACTGAAGCATGTTGGAGTGCGTCTGGGGGTTCGGTGGGTCGTACACCCAATCACCCACAAATAATCCGGTTGAATCGGTGTCGTCTGCTTTCGTGCGCCTTCCTTGCTTCAGCGCGAAATCGCAATCGCCCATAGACAAATGGCTTTTTGCTTCTATGGACTCGGTCTCATGGTTACCGTCCACCTGAATGGACCAATGAGTGATGGTGTAGCTGGACCCGATCACTTTGTTGAAACAGGATTGCGGCGCAGGATCGAGTTCACTGGATGACCCGTGATCCGTGAAAGTCCAAGTGCACCCTTGGTCTGTTCTGCCCTCCAGGCGGTCACCCTCTTTCCGCGTCATGGTCAGGTTCCCAATCTGCGGAACCACCAGCACGAATGCCTGGTTGGCCTTCCCCGTTGCCGGGCATTGAATCGTGCCCACGTTGGCGCCGGTTGCGGCACTGGGCTGGTCGTAGTTCCAGATGCCGGCGTATCTGCCGTCCTGCGTCTGGGCTAAGGTTTCGCTCGCCAGCAAAGCGGCACCTAGAGATATGGCAAAAACGCCGAACGACATACCGAGCTTCGTTTTCATCGGAAAACCTCCTGAGCTGAGCAATCGCCAAGCAGGCATCTCTGCTCGTTAAATTAAATATAGATAACTATACTTAATATAGTCAAGCATAGCCATATGTTAAATTGTTGCGGAAAGTTATAATGGGGAATCCTGTCCTTATGGCCACGAAACGTGAACGACCTTATCAATCCGCAATGCGGCAGCGCCAGGCCGAGGAAACCAAACACCGGATCGTGGCCGCCTCACGGAAACTGCTAAAGAGCAAGGGCTACTCGGGCATGACGATCGAGGCGATTGCAAAAAAGGCGGAAGTCGCAGTTCCGACCGTCTACGCGGTGTTCGGGTCCAAGACCGGAATCCTGGCCGAGCTTATGGATGAGGCAACCTTCGGTCCCGATTACGAGCAGTTAGTGCGGGAAGCCGGGGAGACAGAAGGACCCGCATAAACGACTGCTCTTTGCCGCCAGGATTGCGCGCCGGGTTCACGATGCGGCGAGCAGCACATTTGACTTGATGAGTGGGGCTGGCGTGGTTGCGCCTGAACTGGCCGAGCTGGAGAAAAAACGTGAAGCTCATCGATACGCTGCGCAAGAGTCACTGATTGAGGTCCTGATACGCTCCGGGCATCTACGGCCCGGCGTAGATACGCAGGCGGCACGAGACATCCTCTGGGCTTTAACCGGACGGGCCCTTTACCGCATGTTTGTCCGTGAGCGTGGCTGGACTTCGCAAAAATACGAAGACTGGCTAGGACAAACGCTGTGTCAATCGCTCTTGCGTTGACGGTATAACCTGCTCCCGAAAACTAAGGAGGTTTCGATTTGAACTCTGAAGTGAAGCCAGGCCGCATCGCCATGCTTTCGCCCCTCTGACAATTGCGCTCCTGCTCGCGTTCTCTTGTCCGTTGTGGGGGCAGGCCAGCCCGAACATGGCGCCCGGATACCAGCAGACCTACGATCGCCTACTACAGCAGATTCGCCAGATTGCCATCTTCGATGACCACGGCCATCCCGGCTTCGCCGAAGATAGTGACGTTGACGCGATGGCCTCTCCACCCGGCCATGCTCCTTTGCGCTTGAGCCTGGACAATCCGGAGCTGATCGCCGCCTCGAAAGATCTCTTCGACTACCCCTTCTCCGACAACAGCCCGGAACACATCAAATGGCTGGTTGCCAAGAAGGCGGAGTTGCGCCGCACCTACCCCGGTTATCAATACTTCGATCGCATTCTGGACAAGCTCAACGTCGAGACCATGATGGCCAACCGGGTCGCCATGGGCAACTATCTCGACCCCAAGCGTTTCCACTGGGTCTTTTTCGTCGACTCGTTTCTCTTCCCGCTGGACAACAGCGAGTTGACCGCGCGCAACATCGATGAAGGTGTCTATGTTCCCATGCAGGAGAAGAAGCTGAAGCGGGAACTCTCCCAGGCCGGCTTGAGCGCGTTACCCGGAACCTTTCCCGCATACCTGGCCTTCGTTAGCAAGATCCTGGAGCAGAACCGCAGCCACGGCGGCGTCTCCATCAAGTTCGAGATCGCCTATTTCCGCACCCTGCACTTCGACGATCCGCCCCAGGCCGAGGCGGCGAAAATCTACGACCGCTATCACGCGGGCGGCAAGCCATCAGCTGCAGAACACGCAATCTTCGAAGACTATATGTTTCGCTACCTGTTGCGGGAAGCCGGGCGCCTCCATCTGGCGGTACAAATTCACACCGCGGTGGGGACCGGCGATTTCTTCAGCGTAACCGGCGGCAACGTTCTTAATCTTGAGAACGTGCTGCGCGACCCGCGCTACAGCAACGTCAACTTCGTGCTGCTACACGGCGGCTATCCATTCCAGAACCAGGCCATCTGGCTCACAGCGCGAGAAAATGTCTATCTCGACTCATCGTTGATGGGCATTTACTTGTACCCGAAGGATCTGGCCGAGGTGCTGCGCCACTGGCTGCTGCTCTATCCTGACAAAGTCGTCTTCGGCTCCGACGCTTTCCCATTTAATGAAGCCATCGGCGCGGAAGAAAGCGACTGGTTAGCGGTTGAATCCGCGCGCACAGCGCTCGCCGCCGCCCTCTCCGGGATGATTCTCGACGGGGAAGTAACCGAGCAGCAGGCGCTGAAATTCGCTCACGGCTACCTGCATGACAACGCCGCGCGTATCTATCCACAACCCGTGCAGTAGGCCGTCGCCCAGCTGCTGAAAACCTCATGTTGTGTATCAGGGCACGACTTTACAGGCTGCGGAAAAACCCCGGTTTTTGAAGGGTACGAGCTTCAGCTCGTACGTAAGTGTTTGCAAACAGATCCGGCTTTAGCCGCTGAGGGATGATTTCTTCTATGTTCAGCGACTTTTTCCGCAACCTCTTTAGTCGGGGCCGTAAAGGGATTGAGAATATCGGGCTTTAGCCCCTGAGGTGTTCCATTCCCCGTGCGGTGGAGAGTTTTTTCCGCAGCCGCTAACGTAGAAACTGATCGACGAATCCCTCGCCCAGCCCAACGGCCGTATAGTGGCGGCGACAAAGATCAATCTTGGTGAACACGTCTTCGTATCCCAGAACTCCGCCGTCTGGATCGACGTAGATCATCGCCCCATTGACCTGAAAGAGCGTAATCATCTCCGGAACATCCGGTTCCACCACCAGCGTATGCGTCTCGCCCGGAGTCTCGTAGACATAAGAACCTTCCGTGGCCGTCCAATCGTGCTCCAGGTAATGCCAGCTGCCTTTCAATACAAATCCATGGACAGGCTGCGGGTGCCGGTGGCGGGAAAGCACGCCCGACTTGCGCACCCGTAGTAGGTTCATCCAATAACCCCGGCTGGCGGACAAGCACAGCGGACGGAACCACACATTTTCCATCTGCGGCACCCACAAACGCTCATCCTCTGGGATAGCGTTGGGAATGACCAGCTCAGGGAAGCATTCCTTTGGCTGCGGATGCCGGTAGGGAATCCGCGCATCCGCCTTGCTTTGCTCCGCAACCGGACGATTAACAGTGAGATTGCTCATTGATAGACCCTCGCTTTCATACTGCCGCGTAGCCTCCATCGACGGGCAAGATCGCTCCCGTGATGAAGCGTGCCGCTTCGGAACAAAGAAATACAGCCGCTCCCGCAACGTCTCCCGGCTCACCCCAACGCTGCATGGGTGTGCGCTGCAGGATAGCGGCAGACCGGCCCTCATCCTCAACCAGCCCCCGCGTAAGCTCCGTGGCGATCCACCCCGGAGCAATCGCATTCACCCGGATGCCTTCAGGCGCCCAGGCAACCGCAAGGGCTTTGGTTAATTGTGCCACCCCGCCCTTCGAGGCCGTATAGGCGGGAATCAATGGGCCGCCAAAATAGGACAGCATCGATGCGGTATTAATGATAGAGCCGCGCGCCGTGGCAAGCTTCGGGTGCGCCCCGACGCACATACGCATGGTCCCGATCAGGTTGACGTCGATGACCTTTTGAAAGTTGGCCATGTCATATTCAGCGCCGCCGCGAAAAATAATCCCGGCGCAATTGATGAGAGCAGCCAGCTCGCGAAACGGCTCTAGCACCGCGGCAACCGATTCAGCAGAGGTAACGTCAAGCTTGACAGCCGAAAGATGCTGCCTCCGTGGGACCGCGGCGACTTGCTCGTCAGTAAGGCCGGTGGCCGTTACCTCGTAACCAGCATCGGCCATTGCGGCCGCGATGCCAAGTCCAATTCCAGTGGTGCCTCCGGTGACCAGTGCTAGCGGCCGCGAAGGCGCTTCTGACGTCAAGGTTTAGCCCCCGCTCTCCGGGTCGAATGGTATTACAAACCTTGCCTTGCTTACAATCGCGGTCACATCCGCGGCTCGCTCACCACGCAATACTGTTTGCCAACATAACCTGATGTGGGCGCCTGCCGCAAATAGACAAGCTTTCCGTTGAAATCTTTCGCCGCCGTGTTTGTGAATTGAATATCCACGATCCTGGCGGAGCCCAGCGCACTCCGGACGACGCGCTCCGGGAGACAATGCATTCGCATATCCCCAACTCCCACGGCGGCTCTGATTCTTGACCGGATGCGAAGAACGTGGCGGACGCGACGCAGCAGGGAAGAGACATCCGGGGCGGCAAAGGAGTCTTGTACTCCAAAGATGAGTATTCCACCCGGGGCGAGCACTCGTACAAATTCCCGCAGGTAAGCCGTCGAAAACCGCTGCGGCACATGCTGCAGAACAATGTTGCTGTAGATGAACGAGAAGCTGGCGTCTGCGAAGGGCAGTTGTTCTGCGGAATTCGCCACGTAACGGCAATGTGCATACCGGTTCAGAGACTTGGCCTTGTCAATCATCTGCTGCGAAATATCCACGCCTACACAAGAGGCAAAGTGCGGCGCCAGGGCCTGCGTTACCCGGCCAACACCGCACCCAAAGTCCAACGCCTTGCCGGCGTAATTGGGAATGCAGCCAATCCAGGCGAGGTGGTGCATCACGGTCTTTATTTCGGCTTCCCCCGTAGCCATGAACTCCGCTACATTCCATTTGCCACCTTGCCGGCGATGGTCGGTGAGAATGGCGAAGAGGGCATCGCGCTCGGCAAGCGATTCCCAATTGTTCTTAAGCCTCTCGAGATTCATCATGAATTCTCCTCAACTCCCGTCACGGAACCACGGGCCGGCGCGCCACCGCAGTAAACCACAGGCTGCGGCCGCAGTCGGTGCCGTAGAGCAATGTCTTGGAGCCGTCCTCCCATGACGGCTGAATTTGATTGCACGGCACGTCCGCGAGACGGCGGGTCGAACCGGTCCTCTGATCGCGCACCCACAAATTCCACACTCCATCCTCCAGATGGCTATAGGCCATCCAACGGCCGTCCGGCGACAGCGCCGGATAGCGAGCCTCCCCCAGCGGCAGTGGCGCGTTGGCGTGCATTCCGTCGGTCAAATAAATCTGCGGCGGCCGCCCGTCCTCTACGGCGGAAAATGCGTACTCCTTTTCAGAAAGAAACGAAGCTTCGTAAACGTTGCGCGAGATCGGCGTGAGCGGGACTTCGACGGCCGCCTCAGAACGAAATCCTCGGCGCACCATCAACTGCCCTCTACCAGCGTGGTCGCGCACGAAAGCCAGGCTCTGGCCATCGGCAGAGAGCATTGGCTCACGCGCGTCGTCAACCACCGCGCGCCCTGGCTCGCGCAAGTTCACAATCGCGGAGTGCGGACTTAGCCCTCGCTCTACCCAGATATCAACGGAGTTGCCCGCGAAGGAAAGATCATCGTCCGCAGAGTGACCAAGCGAGAGCGCATCCTGATCCTGCCACACTAGGTGGTAGCCGCTCTGGGTAAATGCAACGTAGCGAACCTCCGTCCCTTGCGACCCTGGGTTCGCAGTGAGTAGCGCTTGCGTCCGCAGCGGCAGCCGGTAGGCATACTCCTGCCGCATGGCCCGCTCGATATGAAGACTGGAGTGCACGCTGAAGATCAGGGCAGCGGCCATGGCGGCCGTCCACGCATAGTGCGTCCACTCCCATGAAGAATCCTCAGCCCTCTGATCACGCCAAAGCAGGAGATAGATTCCCAAAAGAAGTGCGAGCGTCAGAGGAAGTCGCGGAATGTACAGCAGGATCTTCGGGCCAACCATCGCCGTGGGGCTGCTCAAGGGAAAACCGATGCCGAGATAAACGATCAGCAGAACGGCCAGCCATCCATACCACTCGCGTTGCAGCAAGAGAGCCACGAGCACGCACACAGGCAATGCCAGGAGCACAAAGTTATACGACGCCGGTATGGTGGAGATGGCAAGCGACGCTACCAGAAGCGCCGACCACTCCAGCAGGATTCGCCCCTGCGTGTGGTCTTGCCTGCGGATCAGCAGGATCGCCGGCGCCAGCGCCAGCACTTGTAGAGTAGGTTGCAGCAGCGCATAGCACAGCGGAGAGCTGTGCCACGGTTGCGGATTCCATTGCGGCTCGGCCAGAAATAAATAATGCAGCACGCTGGAAATCGAAGCACTCGCCGTCGCATATGGCGGCAGGCCCTCGCCGCGCAGCGTCCAGGGCAGAATCTCGTGCAGGTAGGTTCGGTGCAGGTTCCAACCAAATACCGCCACAGAGACGGCGAGGGAGGCCAACCCCGTAACTGCTCCTGCTACCAAAGCACGCCAGGCCCGCCGCTGCAGAAAAAAGATAAAGAACAGTACGGGAAAGATCTTTGCCGCCGCGGCGATCGCTACCAGAACACCGGCCAGGACATAATACTCGCGCAAATAAGCCCAGCAACCCGCCACGATCAACAGCAGCAGAAGCAAATAGAACTGGCCGTACAGCAGATTGCGATGGAGCGGAAAACTCAACGCAAAGACCAGCGCAATCCGCCGATAAGGCAATCCAGTGATGGAGCGCAGCAGCCAGCAAAGCGGAACCAGCAGGGCAAGATTCACCAGCAACCACACATGTTTGGCGGTCAGCGGAGCCAGTCCGGTAATCGGCCACATGACAAGCGTGGAGAAGGGTGTGATCGGTATTAGTCCGATGAGCCTGGCATCCAGCGCACGATGGTCCTTCTCGCGTTGCAGCCAGACCCACTCATAGAGCCGGGCAGTGTCGGAGCCTTCATGGGCAATCCGTGCCGACAGATAGTAATTAGGAAAATCGGTATTCAGCTTGTCCCAAGCTCGCGGCATGGTGTGTACGCCCAAATAAAGCAGCGCCAGCAACAGCACGCCACGTTCCAGCCAGCAGACGACGGGATGATCCCCAATGCGATGATTATGGACGCGATGACTATGGAGTGCCGGCACCACTCATCGTCGCAGGACCAGCGATCGACAATTGTCACCGGCTTGTCACTTCACGGTCATATCACTCTCCACTCTATGGTCAGTGTACAATCAATGTGTACCAACACCAGTCCCGAAGAGCCTGCCCGAGCTTGTCGAAGGGACGGCTGAGAGTAGCCCAGGACGGACCCGGATTTCCTGTGCAGCTTGGTGGAATAAGGAGGCCTCGTGCGGCTTTCCGTCAAGAAAGCCGCATACGCAGACCTGTCTAGAGCAGCGTGCAGGAAATCCGGGGTAGTCCTGGGTTTACGTTCCCACTGCGACCAGTCCCGCAGGGACGGCTGAGAATGCCCCAGGACGTCAGTCCTGGGGACCATGGACCGCATGTGAATGTGGCAGGCAATCATCAAGAGCCAACCCGATGGCTCTGACATTAACCCGGTCCCATACAATCAACAAAGTCACCTATACACCAAGCCCCGATTTATTACTTGGGGCAGCTCTGTCAAGGTTTGACCCCCGCCGGATGAATCCAGATAGCATTGCCGCCGCCCGAAACCATGTGGATGTCGAGCACCGTCGTGCGGTCCACCGGCCGTTTGCTGAAACTAATGTGGGTCGCATTGCTGCCTGCGTCAGGAGCGTCGGCATAGATCTCAGCGACATACTTGCCCTCGCCCAGGAAGTCCAGCGGCACTTTGCTGTTTCGCTCCTCCCAATTCGTCAGCGACCCAACATACCAATCCTTGCCGCTCCGTCGAGCCAGGGTGATATAGCGCATGGGGAGCCCGTCGATCACCCGCACCTCGTCCCACGTAGCCGGGACCTGCTTGATAAAGTCGAAGGCCTTTTGCCCTTTGTACTGTTCCGGATAGTCAGACACCATCTCCAGGGGGCTCTCAAAGACCACGTACAACGCCAGCTCTTGCGCGCGTGTCCCCAGGGACATCGGCATCTTGTTCCGGCCAATAAAGTTTTCCAGATTAGTGTTGTTGAAGGCGCCAGGCGTGTAGTCCATGGGGCCGGCAAGCATGCGGGTGAAGGGAAGTGTAGTGTTGTGCACCGGAGTTACGCGGGCTGACCACTTGGAGTACTCCTTGCCCATCACTCCTTCGCGGGTGATCAGATTAGGATAGGTGCGCCGAAGTCCGTCCGGTTTAAAGGCTCCGTGGTAATCGATCATGAGATGGTGCTCGGCGGCTTTCTCCACCACCCGGCGATACCAGTCCACCATCCACTGATCGTCGCGGTTCATGAAGTCGATCTTGACCCCTGCAACGCCCCACTTTTCAAACAGCGGAAAGGCCTGGTCCATGTATTTGTTGACCGAGGTCCAGTGCGCCCAAAGCCAGATGCGCACATTCTTTTCCTTCGCGTAGCGCAGCAATTCGGGAATATCGACGTCGGGGTTGAAGCGGGTAATGTCTGCTGGATCGGCATAATCGCCAAACTTCGCCCCGGGCGTCGGGAGCGCCCAGCCGGCATCGATAAGCATGTAGGGAAAGCCCGAGTCTGACGCAAACTCAATGTAATGCTTTAAGGTTGCGGTGTTCATTCCCGGGGTAAAATCCACCCCCGTCGCCCAGTCGCCCGACCACCAGTCCCAGGCCGACTTGCCCGCCTGAATCCACGAGGTGTCAGCGATCTTCGAAGGGGGATTCAGGTTGAGAATGATGTTCGACTCGATCAGCCGCCCGGGCGCCTCCCCAATCATCAGCACTCTCCACGGCGACTGAAAGGGGGCCGTCGCGTCCACCACAACCCCGGGCGCATCCACTTTGGGCGATAGCTCGGCCTTCAGGCTGAAGAGCGGCTTATCGCTGCGCAGATACATGCCCGCATAGTTGTCGATATCCGCCTCCGTAATCGCCACCCAGCCGGTACCGGGCACCTCGGCCAGCAGCGGCAGCGCGACCAGCCAGTCCCGATGCAGGCTGCCCACCGTCCTCATCTGGTAATCATCCTCATAGGAGGATTGAAAGCCGCTCACGACCAGCGGGTACAGGGTCGCGTCCTTGCTGTAGCGGAACTGGGTACGCTCGCTGGTAATGTGCACACTCTTAAGGGAGGGCTGTTCGGGCACGATATACCGAAAAGCCACACCATCGTCGAACGCTCGCACCTCAACCGATAGCCTGGATCCCGATTCGCCCTCAAAATCCGCCACCAGGGAGTTGTAGTGGTCGCGAACCTCCTTGGTCTTACCGACCGGGATGGTATAGGTCTCATCTGCGCTTCCCGGCTTCGAGCCCAGGTAGTGCATGCCCGGACCAAGCGCCGGCAGCCCCTGGAGATCCAGACCGAGTTCCCCCTCGTCAAGCAGCCGCTTGCCATGGAAATCAACCGAGTAACGCAGGGCGGCCGGTCCGGCCCCTGAACTTCCATTAGAAAGGGCAAAAACGATCTGTCCATTAGGAGAGGCGACCTGCCACCGGTTCTGGCCGGCATTCTGTGCCGGAGCAAGGAGGGCGGCTGCGAAAACAAAGCAAAACACCAGGGAAATCCGTAGAAAAGGCATAGTTTCTCCGGGTCGAATGGTATTACAAAGGTTCCTTTGCTTCCAATAAGACACTCCCGGCTGCTCCCACTCCGGAAATACCTGTCCCAACGTTAGGTCTTAGGCGTACAGTGTTCAGCGAATTCCATTTCATTCCGAGGGGGCTCCCATGTTGAAGCCTTTCCTGATCCTTTCCTCCGTGCTTCTAACCGGCGCTTTGGCGTCGACCCTGCCGGCGCAGCAGCCCACTACTCCTGCTCCGCAGGCCGCAACTCCTGCTCCGCCGGCCGCGTTCCAAGTCCCGTTGGAAGCCGTAAATCAAGTCAACCCTATGAAACCCACCGCCGAATCCCTGGCCCGGGCCAAGAAAATCTACGGCTACGAGTGCGCCTTGTGCCATGGAGATGACGGGGGCGGCGCCGGCGAAGTGGCCAAGAGCATGAAAACGAAGATGCCCGATTTCCGCGACCCTACGGCTCTCAAGGCACAGACCGACGGCACCCTCTACTACATCATTAATAAGGGCAAGGGCGAGATGGAGGGCGAAGGCGCGCGCGTCAAGCCCGACGATACCTGGAATCTGGTGAACTACATCCGTTCCTTCTCCAAGCTGCAATCTGCGACCGCCGCTCAGGGACCGTCCTAGATTCGCACTTCACCTGCTGACGCTACGAAGCGTTCGCGCTTCGTCGTTCGAAATACGGCTTTGAAGACGCAGCTTGTTGTGTGTTGCCCTTCAACGGGGAATTGTGCCGTTTGAAGATGGCCGCGAAGAACAGGCTTCCACGTACGCGCAGGCGAGGATGATCAATTCCCGGCGCAAGGTGTCGAATTGCTTCTCCGCAGCGCCCGATTCCAGCAACCTCCGGCTGACCCCGGCCATCGTCCCTTGGAGCACGGAAGCAACCAGTTGCGGATCGGTCGTCAGCGGCTCGCGGGCGGACGCCAACATGAGGACGATCGCCTTATTGGTCCGTACTCCCATCTGCTGCACGATCCTGGCTCCGTCCACATCGGAGCTTACCGAGTAGAGAGCGACACTCGTCTTCGCATCCTTCATCTTGGCGTCAAGGAATGTGGCGACCAGGGCTGTCACCATTTGCTCGAGTGTTCTACCCTTCTGTTCCTTGCAGACCAGTTCCACGGCATCGGTGACCTGGGTGAGATGACGTTTCAATACAGCCTGTAAGAGCGCGCTTTTGTTGGGGAAGTACTGATATAAGGTCCCGACCGAGACCCCGGCTCGCGATGCTACCCTTGTCGTGGTCAGCCGCTCCTTTCCGATATTGAGCAGAACCTGAATAGTGGCTTCGAGAATCGCGTCTACGCTCGCAGCCGAACGGGCTTGCACTGGCGATTTACGGGGCTCTAAGAGGACTGCTGAGCGCGGCGGCAAATGCGAACTCCTAACCTGAAGCTTCTTTCATCTAATCACAAGTACCCACGACAAGAGGAGAAACAGAATGACAACTCGGTTGGAATTCAACAAAAGCATGACGCTCCCTGGCACCTCGATGGCCTTGAAACGCATGGGGTACGGCGCGATGCAACTCGCCGGCCCACAGGTTTGGGGACCACCGCGCGACATGGACGCTGCGATTGCTGTTCTGCGAGAGGCGGTTGCCTCTGGAGTCAACCACATTGATACCAGCGACTTTTACGGTCCGCACGTGACCAATCAGATTATCAAGCAGGCGCTTCATCCCTATCCGGATGGTCTGGTGATCTGCACCAAGGTGGGCGCTCGCCGGGGTCAGGACAAGTCCTGGTTGCATGCGCTTTCGCGTCAGGAACTGATCGATGCCGTTCATGACAATCTGCGCAATTTGGGGCTCGACACGCTGGATGTCGTCAATCTTCGCGTGGGAGGAGTCATGGGGCCGTCGGAGGGCTCCATCGCAGAACCGCTGACCGTGCTTGCCGAGCTCAAGAGTCAGGGACTGATTCGTCATCTCGGTCTGAGTAATGTCAGCCCCGAGCAGTTGGCAGAGGCTCAGACCATCACTGAGATAGTCTGCATACAGAACCTCTACAACGTGGCCCACCGCCACGATGATGCCTTTATCGATGACCTCGCGGAGCAAGGCATAGCGTACGTGCCGTTCTTCCCGCTGGGAGGCTTCACTCCGTTGCAGTCGTCGGCACTCGACGCGGTAGCAGCATCGCTGCAGGCCACACCGATGCAGGTTGCGCTGGCGTGGCTTCTTCAGCGCTCGCCTAACATCCTGCTGATCCCGGGCACATCTTCAACCGCGCATCTTCGTGAGAATCTCAAGGCCGCAACGCTGGAACTTCCTTCCCACGTGCTCGCCAATCTTGACTCCATCGGCAGAGGGCCTGCGCAGTGATCATTTGAAACCCGC
>CAWBQE010000001.1:0-684169 GCA_963790705.1 uncultured Acidobacteriaceae bacterium | reverse complement strand
CAATTGAGGTGCCTCGCATTCGCAGGTTTGCACATCGGAGGCCGCTGTTGTCTGAAAGGCCTTTTAGATGTGGCGATTTTCTCCTTGACAAGCCTCATTGTGATACGTAGCATGCCCCCCAATTAAAACAGCATCACCAGATCAGTCCTGTAAAGCATAGGAGGGAATGGTATGAAGATTCGCAAGTTGGGTAGTTGGATCGTGGTTTTTCTCCTTTGGGCGGTCACTCCGGCAGCCCTTTTTGGCCAGAACGCAACACGGAAAGATTTCCGGAGTCGTCTTAGACAACACGGGCGCCTCGGTTGCTGGGTGCGCCGTCACGTTAACCAATCTGGACACCGCCGAAGCACAACAAGATTACAACTGACGCATCCGGCAACTATTCGTTTCCCCAAATCACGCCGGGGCGCTACAAGACTTCAGGCAGAGAAGACCGGGTTCAAGCTTTTCGTCCAACAACCGGTCGTTGTGGAGATCGAAAGCGGACTCAAAATCGACATTACTCTTGCGGTTGGTACGGCCACCGAGACGGTTGAGGTAACCGCTCAGACGCCTTTACTCCAGCCGGAGACGAACTCGCTGGGGCAAGTCATCGACCAACGAGCCGTCACCGATTTGCCCCTCAACGGCCGCAACCCGATTGCCTTGACGCAACTCGTGCCCGGCGTTGTGCCGCAGGGCCAGCCTTCGGCCGGAAACTCTTCGACCGGCAACGCGGTCGGCGCCAATCCGTTCGCGCTTGGAGATTTTCAGATTGGCGGAGGCCAGTCCGGTCAAAGCCAGATTCTGATTGATGGTGTACCGACGAATGGAGCGTACCTGAATGTAGTTACCGTTATTCCGACCCAGGACGCCATCCAGGAATTCAAGGTGCAAACCAACAACCTGGGGCCGGAGTACGGCCGGTTTGCCGGCGGAGTCATCAACCTTACGACCAAGTCGGGAACGAACCAGATCCATGGTACGCTCTACGAATTCATACGCAACAAGGTGCTGAACGCCAATGACTTCTTCGACAACAGAAATGGTGTCCCGCGCCCTCCCTTTACGCAAAACCAATTTGGGGGCAACGTCGGAGGGCCTGTTCTCAAGGACAAGTTGTTCTACTTCGGCGGCTATGAGGGTTTTCGGCTGCGCAAGGGGAGCCCGTTCCAAGGGTATGTTCCCACCGCTGCCGAGCGCGGCGGTGATTTTTCCGCAGTCGGATCGGCCAACACTCCTTCGGCATTCCAAATTTACGATGCAACGACGAGCGGCGTGGGAGGGAACCCGGCTTGTAACGGAGTGAATGCCGTTTGCAGAACTCCCTTCCCGGGCAACATCATTCCCTCGAACCGGCTCGACCCCACGGCGTTAGCGCTTTTGAAGTACTATCCGCTCCCTAACCTGACCGGTAGCAGTACCGCTAACTACGCAACCAGCTACAGCACCGGCGGCAACATTGATCAGTACAATGCGCGCGGGGACTATGCCCTGAGTCAGAAGCAGAGGATTTTCGGACGTTACACCCAGTCGAAGATCCTTTCGCTTCCCGACAGTCCTTACCCCGGACTCTGTACCGACCGCTGCACGGAAACCACCACGGCTAAGCAGATTTCTCTCGGAGACTACATCACGCTTACCTCCACCTCGATCCTCGATTTGCATTTTGGTTTCACGCGTTATATCTACTTGCGCACACCTCTCACCGAGGGCATCGATTTGTCGCAGTTTGGCGGGACCTGGGCGTCACTAGCGCCGGATTTCACGTACACGCACGTCCCCATTGTGTGCATCTCGGAAAACTCGAACGATGGCCACTGGTGCAACGGAGTGACCGGGGGCGGCAGCGGTATCGGCGCACATGACAATACCTACAGCTTCGACCCGTCGTTCGTGAAGATTATCGGCAAGCACACGGTGAAGGTCGGGATGGAATATCGCGTTCTGCAGAACAACTATTACCAGACCAACGAACCTGCAGGCCAGTTCGCATTTGACGCCGGGATGACGGCGGCCAACCCGCAAAACCCGGGCAACGGCACGGTGGGCATCGCTGCGGCGGCCGGGGGCAATGGATATGCTTCGTTCCTGCTCGGATATGGGAGCACCACCAACACCGGCAACAGCAACGCGGTGGAGGTGGTGAAGACCGCCGATCAAGACAAGTACTGGGCGTTTTATGTCGGCGACACATTCAACCTGAGCCAGGAAGATCACGCTCAATCTTGGAGCTCGCGTCGACCTGCAAGGCAATTGGACTGAGCGCCACAATCGCATTGTCGCGTTGGATCCCACCGAAGCCAGCCCATTGCTGGCAATGAGTAGTGCTGTGGGCAACGCGTTTCCCACCCTGAAGGGCGGTTATGACCTGGTAGCCTCAAGCCGTCATCCAAGCCGCTCTCCCTTTCCCAACTGGAACCACGTCAGCCCGCGACTTGGGGTTTCGTACCAACTCGACCAGAACACCGTGATCCGGACCGGCTACGGGATGTTTTACCTGCCGGTGGACTTACGGTGGAACGATGCGCCTCACAACCTCTTCATTAACTCGATACACAAATCCATGGCTGGTGGCCCAGTCCGACGGGGTCACGCCAAAGGCCACCTTGTCCAATCCGTTCCCGGGCGGAATCACTGAGCCCCTGCAAAGAAATCAGTCCGCTGATCGATGTTCAAGGCGTTGGCAATTCAGCGGCCCCGCCCAACACAAAGTCTCCCTATATGCAGCAGTGGAACCTGGACGTCCAGCGCCAATTTAAGGGGGACCTGTTGCTGGACGTGGCCTATGCCGCGTCCAAGGGTACGAATTTGCCCATGCACTCGCAAGATATCGATCAGCTGCAATCGCAAAACCTGCCGCAAAATGCCGCGGACGTGGCCAACTCTGACAGCCCTGGTCCCCAATCCGTTTGCCGGCAATTGCACCGGGTGCACCGGCCCGGTGCAATCCGGTAATATCGGGACCAATGCGACGACAAAGGCAGGCCAGTTGCTGCTGCCCTTCCCGCAGTTCGATGACTTTAGCTACGCTGAATACGATAACCGTAATTCGAGCTATAACTCGATGCAATTGAAGGTGGTGAAGCGGTTTACGGCCGGGGCCCAAGTGCTTGCCAGCTACACCATCGCCAAGCTCATCGACGATACCAACAATGAGATCAATTGGCTTGAGGCCGCGTCTCCAAGTTGGGGAGATGCCAACGCCTATAACCTGAAGGGAGAGCGCAGCCTGGATGGCTTCGATGTTTCGCAGCGGCTGGTGATCGGCAGCATTGTGGATTTGCCCGTTGGACAGGGTAAGATGCTTGGCAAAAACGTAAACGGACTTACCGAGAAGTTCATTGGCGGGTGGGGCGTTAACACCATCATCACTTTCCAGACGGGCTTCCCGATTATCGTCGGTGGCTGCCCAGGTGCGCTGAGCAGCTCGGGTATTAATGAAACGGGTTGTGCACGGCCGACGAGGTCAGCCCCGTCGCACCTCGAATCCGGTTCCAAAAACGCGAAACTCGCTGAGTGGTACGACACTTCTGTATTCACAGCCGGCGATCCGAACAACTATGGGTATGGCACCGATTCGCGTACCGAGCCGAACATACGTGGCGACGGACAAAAGAACTTCGACTTTGCCGCCTTCAAAAACACGAAGTTTGGCCCGGATGGGCGATTCACATTTGAGTTCCGGGGTGAGTTCTTCAATTTATTCAATCGGACGCAGTTTAATCCGCCACAAGGCTGGGGCTCCCAGTTTGGCCAGGTGACGGGCAGTTACAATTTGCCGCGCATCATTCAGTTTTCGGGCCGAGTGAGCTTCTGATTTCCTTACGAAATGTGTCCGGCGGGCTGAGGCCCGTCCGGACACAGCAGTTCTTTCCTTATTTCTTTTCCCCGGTTGGGTTGCCATTGTGGGTTCCTCATCTAATAATCATCTTTCCAGCTTGATGAAGATATGAGGGAACTTCGATTGACTTCCTTTCCATTTCGATTCCTCCCCAGTCTCTTTGCCCTTAGGCTCGGCCGGCCCGGCCATCTCGGCCATCCTCACGTCAAAGCTGTTGCGCTCTCCCTGCTTGCGCTTTCGCTGCTGAAGCCCGGATTGGCAATCGGACAATCGTCAGACCAAGACATCGAAACATCTTTTCGCGCGGGTCAGGCAGCTCTCAGACAGGGCGATTTTCTCCGCGCCGCCGAAGAATTCAAGAAGGTTCTCGCGCTGGACCCAGGCCTGGTCGAGGCGCGAGGTCAACCTGGGCCTCGCTTACCAGAGCCTTCTCGACTATGACGCGGCAGTCCGTTATCTCGCCCATGCGCTCCACGAACGGCCGAACCTGGCTGGCCTTAATGTCATTGTCGGCATGGACTACATCAAGCTCGGCCTGCCGGAAAAATCCACTCCTTACCTCCGGCGTGCCTTGGAACTCGACCCTTCAAGCCCGGATGCCCATGAAGCGATGGCGGTATATCACTTGGCTCAGGATAATTTTCAAGGAGCGGCGGAACAGTACCGCAAAGTCGCCGACCTCGACCCCGACAAGTCCGAGGCCTTGTTTAAGGTTGGACACCAGTATCTGGATCTTGCAGCGCGTCTGGCCTATCGGGGCGCTCGGCTTGTATCCGGACTCCCCTTGGGGTCATCGATTCCTTGGCGACATGCTGCTGGAACGTGATCGCTGGGAAGATGCCGCCCAGGAATATAAAAAGGCTCTCGCCATCGACCCAAGACAATCCGGATTGCATACATTGCTCGGGGAATCCTATCTGCACGGCGGGAAAGTTGGAGGACGCAGAAGCTGAATTTCGCCACGAGCTCCAGCTTGATTCACGATACGAGCGGGCTTGGCTTGGCTTGGCGAACCTTCAACTGGCTAAGGGCGCAGGCGCTCGAGGCCCTTGGCTCGGTGACCACAGTCTGGCAAAGCTCTCCGGAATATTTGAAATCGCATCCGGAATTACCTTCGATCGAACTCAACAAGGAGGCAGCACAAGCTTGCATTTCGCGCTTGCTGGACCAGCCGGAAACGCCGGCGAAACATCTTCTATTGTCCGCACTTTACGCCTCTGTCAATGAAAACGATCGTTCTGACGGCGAATCGCAATCCTTCCAAAACGACCTGTTGAAATGGCAACAGACCTCTCGTGTTCATTCACAAGCACATGTCGGATTTCTGCAAACTCCATCTCTATTCTCGCTGCATAGCATCGCTTCAACAAGCGAAGCCTCTGACCTCTTCGGCCTATCTCCTTCTCGGGAAAAGCTACTTTACATTGCAGCAATACGAACGTGCGGCTGAAATGTTAGCCCAGGTGCATGGCGACAAGAATGCAAATTCCGAGGCCAGCTATTGGTTGGAGCGGACATACCAGGCCCTGGGGGCAGAGTCCTATGCGCAACTTGAAACTTCCTTCCCCGACTCCTGGCGAACTCACCAGTTGCGTGCCGAAGGCTTCGCCCTTCGCCGAGATCATGACGACGTGATCAAAGAGTATGAGGCGGCACTTCATTTGCGCCCGAATGAGGCAGAACTTCACGAAGCAATGGGAGAATTTTACCTCGATAATCGCTCTGACGAAGATGCGCGGAGTGAGTTGGAGAAGGCTGAGGCCCTTGATCCCTCGCGCACCAAGACGCTTTATCTGCTCGGCCGTCTCTACGTGCTTGATAACGAGAACGAAAAGGCAGTGCCCGTTCTCGAGCGTGCGCTGCAACTACAACCCAATTTAAATGAAGCCAGCGCCTTGTTAGGGACGGCATATATACGCATGGGAAAGTTTGCCGAAGCGGTGCCGAGACTCGAGAAGGCGGCGCCGTTGGATCATATGGGTAACATCCATTACCAGTTGTTCCAGGCGTATCGAAAGCTCGGCGAAGCCGAACTCGCGCAGAAGGCTCTGGCGCGCTCACAGGATATTCGTCGAAGCTCTCTTGAACATGACCAAGCTGTGATCATGGGGTCTCCGCAAGTGGAATCTGACCCGCAGTGACCGATCATCGCGAACACGACAACGTTCGCTCGCGTGGCCACGGTGTTACCACCTCAATCGTCCCGGCGACAGCAAGCGCGAGAGGGAAATCATGCAGAGCTGGCGACCGAAGCACTGGCGAAACGGCCCGGCGTCAAAACAGCCGGGCGTAAACTTCAGTAGCCGGCGTTGCTTCGATATAGAATTAGGGATCCTGCTTCCGTGATGACTCTGCCGGACCGTCGCTTATCGATACTCCTGATGCTGTTTGTTGCACCCACGTTGGTCTGGGCGCAAGTCGGCGATGAGCACTCGGCGGGTTGCGCCAAGTGTCATGTGGAAGGGCGTACACAACCCACCACTGATATGGCGCACGCCCTCGAAACCGTCGAGCAAACCCGCATTCTCATCGACCACCCCCTCCTCACAGCGACCGATGGCAAATACTCGTATCGTATCGAGCGCAAGGGCGATCAAAGCCTCTACTCGGTAACCGACGGCACGGCCACGATCACGATGCCCATTCGCTGGGCCGTGGGCGCCAGTTCTGCGCTGGGTCAGACCTTCATCCTCGAGAAAGACGGCAAGTTTTACGAGAGCCGCATGAGTTGGTTTCGGGAGCTCGACGGTTTTGGACCTACACTCGGTGGGCATTTCGCTCACCCGGCCGACCTCAATGAAGCCGCTGGCCGATTGATGAGCCAGAGCGAGACGCTGCGCTGTTTCGGATGCCACGCAACCAATGCGGTTTCCGGCAAACAGCTTACATTGGACAAGATGACGCCGGGAGTTCAGTGCAGTCATTGTCACGAAGCCGCTGAGGCGCATCTTGCAGCCATGGCCGGGGGCAGCGGCAAGGCGGCGGTGCCCGCCGGACTTGGCGATCTGCGCGATTTCACCGCTGAAAACGTATCCAACTTCTGCGGCCGCTGTCACCGCACCTGGGCAGAAGTCCTGGTGGAGGACGACCGCAGTATCAACAACATTCGCTTCCAGCCTTACCGCCTATGGGGCAGTAAATGCTACGATCCCGACGACGCGCGCATCAGTTGCGTGGCCTGCCACGATCCGCACAAGGAATTCAGCGTACAGGCGGCTGACTATGACGCAAAGTGCCAGACCTGCCATGGCGGCGGGAAGGTCGAAGCCAAAGCCTGTCCCGTGTCGAAAAACAACTGCGTCTCGTGCCATATGCCCAAGATCGAATTGCCGGGCGCCCACTACAAGTTCTCCGATCATCGCATTCGCATTGTGAAGCCTAATGAGCCCTATCCCCCCTAACGAGTGCCTGGTGGTTATCCGTCCAGTCCCTTCAATGCCGTCCCTTCCGATTTGAATTTACTCGTCAGAATTTACTCGTCAAATTTACCGTCACGGGACCGGTACTTTGAGGAAACAGGTTTTTAAAAGTACCAGTCCCGTCTGACACATAAATTCCCGTCACGAGAGAGAGCGGGGACGAGGTCCTTTTCGGCGACAGGTTGGACCCTTTATCTCGTCTCCTTTATCTCCGCACAAGCGCTGGACGGCGCAGAAGAAGGCCGCAGGGAAAGACTAAGTCTGACCTAATTTGAGGGCGACCCGGCGAGATAATTAAAGATATCTATAGCGGTTTTGAGATGGTCGATACCGCTATATATGTCTTGCAGCGTGGGCCCTTGAACGCTGGCTGGCTGCGGCAGGATGACATTTCCAATGACTCCCGTCCAAACATCATCTCTGTACCGCTGACCATCTCTCTCAAAATAGCGAACTCTTCCGTCGATTTTCAAATCGCTTATCCGTCCGGTGTAGATAGCAGATCCAAGCCAATTGCCGACGGTGTCGGTTCTGCGAACTACAATTGAGGTGCCGTTATATGAATCGACATGGAGGGGCTGTCTTCCTGTACCGAATGCGCCGACGCCATCGGACCCGTTGAACGCCCACGTAACGGCTCTTGAGTCGATAGCGCAGTTCGGCCCTTCGCACTCAGTAATCTGAAGAGTCTTCGGGAGCGTGCCACTGGAAGGCTGGGCTACGGAGATGTTGTCAGGTATGGGCTGAAAGTACCAATGGCCGGCTAAAGGCTGGCCGTTGTACGTGGCCCTATATGTCCCCCCCAATTCGTTGCCCTCATAGGACCCTGTGTAGGTTCCTGCCAGGCCGGCCGTTGCACCCTCGACATCGGTACGCGAAATGGAGATAGTCTGGCTTCCGGGCGTGCTGGTGACTTCCAAGACCGCCTTCTCGCCCGACGGCCACGTCGCGACTCCCTTTTTGCCGAGGAAAATCCACGTCGCGCACCCGTTGATTCCTTGGCATTCGTAGAAGGCAACGTGGTGACTATTGGCTATTTGGTTCGGTGCTTGCTGTGTAAACGCAGGTAATGAAAGCAGTAGAACAGAGGAGAGTATGCCGAGTCTCACCGGACAATGCAGTGCCCCCATAGAGCCTTCCTCCTATCCAAATGCGGAAGCAAAGATACACGACCCGGGACATCTTATTCCAATGAATTTTTTCCAGTGTTGAAGAGATGGGAGTTCTCGGCGAGGGTGCCACGAGGCGGGGTAGTGATGGGTGACGGTAGTGATGGGTGACAGACGAAATAACCCCGGAATAGCTCGGGGGATTACTTCGTCTGCCCTGCGACTCCATTTCGTCTATCCGGAAATCCCGCGTCGCCCGACGCTTCACCAAGCGATTCGCGGCGTAGGTCTAATTTATATAGGGGTTATTTCGTCTGTCACGCAACTCTGTCACGCAACTCAAAGCGGCTTGGCGCCGAGCGCTCTATACGTATCGAAGGTGTTCAACCACATGGGCGGATTGCCAGGATGCCAGCCGTGCACTCTGTACTTCCTGTCTTGCAGTTCTCTCTCCTTCGTTAAAGCGTTGACGAAGGGGTGGTGACCAAAGACGCTCAAATTTGTGGGAAACGCTTTGCACCTGGCGGAAATAGCAGAGCAACTAGAGATACGGAAAAAAATACCAAAGCAGTCTTCAGGCAATCTCTTGCCACAATCAGAAGATTAGCTTTAGCGCGAGCTGAATTTCTCTCGGGTCGAGGGCACCCGAGATCACAGCGAAATTCGACGCTCCGAAAATCCGGCCCGGCAGGGTGAAGTTCGGATGATTGATCGTGTCGTACGCGTCCACCCGAAATTGCAGATTGACAGATTCCCGCAAAGCCCAATCTTTCTGTAGGGATGTGTCCAAATTAACGAAGCGTGGCCCGATAACGGAGTTGCGCGGATTGTTCCCGAACGTGAACGCTGCCGGAAGGGTGAAGGCCGTGGTATTAAACCAGTGGTTGGCCGTTTTGGGTCCAACATTTGGGTCCCCGGTCAAGTTGGGCCGCTCGATATTGTTGCCGTTCACGAGCCCGATGTTTGCCACATCGTTGGAAGTTCCCAAGTTTACGGTAAAGGGCGGACCGCTCTGGGCGATAAGGATTCCGCTCACGCGCCAGCCGTCGGTAAGAGCACGAACCCAGCCAGTGGCCGCCTCTGCAAAGGGCAGCTGGTAGAGAACGTTGCCAACGAATCGGTTCCGGTGGTCGAAGCTTGAATCCGCCTTCTCCTCCGCCTGATTGTGCGCGTAGATATTCTGCGGGAGATTCAATTCGGCATTCGTGGTGCCGGCATCTGAGGCGTCGTCGATCGAGTGGGACCATGTGTAACTCACGTCAAACGACAGGCCGTGAGAAAATCGGTGGTTTGCCTCAAATGTCAGGCCGTTGAAGGCGGCCCAGCCGTCCCAGCGAATTGTCGTATACGAGTTGAGGTTTGAGAACGGACGGCGAGCCTGTACAGCGCCCGCGCCGGGGGTCGGCAAGTTGACGGCGGTGGAACTGTCCGCATGGACCGTCCGCGAGCCCGCGTATTGAACTGAAAACGTGGTGTTAGCGGATAGCAATCGCTGCACGGTCAAATTCCACACTTCGTTGTATTCAATCTTGAAATCGTGATTCACGCCGTTTGCGCCGATCGCCCCATTCGGATTTGCCGTCAAAATGCCGGTCATGGCTAAGGTCGGAATGCCGGTCGCGTTGTTGACAGTCTTGTTCAGAAAGAACGGTACATTTTCAGCGAGATTCTGAAGGACGCTGTAAGCCGCCTGGTTCGTGAATACACCAAACCCAGCGCGCACAACCGTTTTGTTCAGTGGGGGCACCTGCCATGCCAGCCCGATGCGCGGCGACAGACGCAGGGGCCGGGTATCGAGCAGGCTGTCATTCCAGTTTGCGGTTGTATTCGATACCACAGGAATCGACGGGTTCTGCGCGGCGGCAAATGCAGCCAGCGTGGCCGCCTTTCCGGCGAGGTTTGCGGGATTGCCCGCGACTACGAACCTCGCGGATCCAGTGCCCAGGTCTACGTTGGAGGTTTGGTTGGTTTCTGCGACGAGGTTCGAGTTGTATTCGTAACGGACACCCAGCTCCAGCTTGAGTCCAGGTGTGAGCTGCCAGCCGTCCTGGAAGTAAGAATGTGCCCAGTTCGTTTGGGCATTTTCCGCTCCCTCTCCGATGCCCACCTGCCCTTGCGATGGATATCCGAATAGGAAATCAGCCAACGCGTTTCCGCTGTAGGAACCGTTGAAGGTATAGGTTCCGCGGGCATTGTTGGGAAAAGCCGGATTGAACGAGAGATGGAAAAAGTAGCCGCCGAAGGTAAAGGTATGCCTTCCATGCTGATAGGAGACGTTGTCGAAAAACTCAAAATTGCGATCGATCCTGGTGTTGAAACCCGTGGCTGTTCCGATGGTGGAGAACAGACCGCTCAGATTGGCCTGCGGGTAGCCCATATCCGCCGGGTTCGTCGTTGTGCCGTTCAGCCCATACGTTTCGGCGAATGGATTGCCGGCATTGGGATCCTTTTGACCACCTGACACGCGTAGCCATCCAAACCGAAACTCGTTCACCACGGCCGGGGAGAAAACGTGGGTCTCACCCAGCGCGAGGTTAACCGAGTGGGTCTTGAGGATTCTGCCAAAACCTGGCAGTAGGGCTTCATTCAGAACGCTTGAACCGAAAGGGTCGAGCTGGTTTCCATCCAGTACCGAGGCGCGCACGAAGGTAGTGTCTACCGCCGATGTCTGTTGATCCAACCGGGCGTTGTATTGGTTTGTGTCGATCCGCTGTTGTCCGACGCTCCTCAGATTATTGCTGTTCCCGGAGGAAGTCGGAAGGGGTAGGAGATTTAGCAAGGCCAGGGCCGTTTTCGTCGATGGATTGTTGGGATTGTAGTTCGGATCGTTGTTCAGGTTGTTGTTGGCGATGGCCGCTTTGCTAATCGGGTCATGCACCGCGCTCAGGCTTGCAAGGTTGCCCGCTCGCTCCGCGGTTGTCGGAACGCTGAACAGTTGGGACAAAGAGTTCCGCACCCTCTGACCATCGTAGTTGACGAAGAAAAAGGCCTTATTCCTGAGGATGGGGCCGCCGACGGCGCCCCCAAACTGGTTCTCGCGAAACGGCGCCGGAACATCCGGCGGAGCGAAATAACTCTGTGAGTCAAATATGTCGTTCCTCACGAACTCATACGCGCTGCCGTGAAAGGCATTCGTGCCGGATCTGGTGATGACATTGACCACGGCACCGGATTTGCCGCCAAATTCTGCGGTGTAGTCGGCCAGCTCCATGTTGAATTCCCGCATGGCATCGGGAGATGGACTCAAGGCGACGTTGTTGTAGTATTCATCGGTGACACTGGCGCCGTCGACGAGAAACAGATTGTGACCGGTTCGGTTTCCCAGCACGTTAATCAGTTGTCCCGTCTGCTGCAGGGAATCTCCGCGTGTGCCTCCGGGCGGGTTCACGACTCCGGGGCTTAGAACAGCCAGCTCCAGGAATTGGCGGTCTTTCAAAGGTAGATCGACTATCTGTTGGTTCTCGAACACATACTTAATTTCGGCGGATTCAACCTGCATCAGGCCGGCACTTGCCTCGACCGTCACCGATTGATTCGACACTCCCAAGTCAAGAGAGAAATCCTGCCGGATGTGGTCCCCGGCATGCAAGACTACTCCATCCTGAGTGGCCTGCTTGAAACCCCGTGCGTCGACGGTCAACTTGTATTTTCCCAAGGGAAGCTGCGGCAACAGATATTGCCCGGCACCGTTCGAAGTCGCTGTACGTTTTTGCTGTGTGGCTAGTTGTAATGCCGTTATGGTCACCCGAGGAAGCAACGCGCCGCTCGGATCTGTGATATTGCCGGTAATGTCGGCCGTGTTCATCTGTCCAAAAAGTGCGCTTGAGAGACATGCGATCAGGCAAACGAGAAGCAAACCTGTTGCGTTGTGGCGCGCCTGGTCGACCGCCCAATTGCCTTGCCGGTTCCCATTCGATTTCGCATTGATTGCGTTAGCCATACGTGTAGCCTTGATCGCTATTTGGCGTAGTGTTTGCACAATTATTTGGCGTATCTGACTCTACCCAAGCCCAATCACCCAATCACCAAGCTGTCTCGAGCCGCTTGCGACATGCGGCAAAACAGCGGAGTCTCCTGCTTGCCGACAAACCGGGGGATTTCAGGCCAACTTTCGTGTTGCCCGTCATCCGCTCAGAATCCAGAAGGTGTAGATCGGTGGTCGGGCGAACCTCGGGCGAGGGACTCCTCACGAGCTCGCCATCCGTGGACCGCAGCGCACAATCAGCGGACCGCAGGACACGAATGGCGAATCGCTCTCGAACTGAGCGCTCAGTCGTCATCGTGCATGCGACGTAAGTTGTTCTTGTACACGGCCTTGCCTATCGCCTTTCCCAGGCGCTCGCCTGCTACCTGATCGGTTCGAAAGTGTATCCCACCGTAAACGCGCGCGTCGGAGATGTCGTCGGTAATCTGGTCGAAGGTGGTGTATTGCAACACAATGTTGGGCACGGCGGGATTAGACAACGTCATGAAATGCCCGCCTTCACCGTATATACGTCTCAGAACCTCGGCTGCGCCATTGGCTGCGCTGCCGTGGTTGGAGGGATAACTCGGGAAACATGGAGTCGTGACAAAGGGGGCAAAGCTGGGATCAGGATCGGTTTTCGCATTGCCGTCTGTGTCACCAGCATGGATCGCTGTTTCGGGTCGCCAGAAAGTGTAGTGATACTTGTTGAAGAATGACGCGACCAAGCTGTCATTCGTCGCCATGTTCATTACGGCCAGCGCACGAGCATTTTCGGTCAGAGAATGCCACCGCTCCTGTGCAACCTGCTGGACGGCCTGATTGAAGACCTGAGTTGGCGAGGACGCGGCATAGAAGAGCGCGACATTCGCGCGATCTTGTGGTCGCTCTGTGCTGTCGATGCTTCCCACCGTCATCACCTCGTTGTAGGTTTTCGCATATTCGTGGCTCGTGAGCACTGGCGGTGGGTCGAGGAGATACTCCCTAGCACTCGAGATGCCGAACGGAGTTATGTTTTGCCATTGAAACCCGGTTCCGACCGCAATTCCATTCACAATTGGACAGCTCGGCGTGGCCTGCCATTCTCCTGGAACCGGCGCCCCGGGTATCTTGAATTGCGGAGGCGACGATCCGTCGTTTGCTCGCAGAGCGATCATGGCCAAAGCTGCGGCTTGGCCCGTGGCAATTCCGTCGGTCTTGGCTTGACCGTCCGGTATAGACGCGAGGGAGTTGGCGCGCTCGGCGTCGAGGGTCGGGGCGCTAGCTGGAAAATAGGTGCTAAGCACGCGATAGGCAGCCTGGATGGCTGCAGCCTCGGGGCATGCACCTGGCGGTGCCACGATCGTTCCGAGATAGGGATGATACTCGCCCGTGATGGCGTTCACGGATTCGAATACAGCGAGTTGTACGATTGCCGCGTATCGTGCTTGGGCATATGGGTTCTGGCCGTTCGTGACCGCTGTGTTCACCGCGATCACGTTCCAGTCCAATACGGCATCGGCTTTCGCGACGGCAGCCCCGAACAGTAGCGTCGCCATCAACATGCACAGGCCAAAAGTCCTCTTCCCCGCGCCACTATGTATCCTCTTCATTGTGCTTCCCCCAATTCTCACTGCCTCTAGGTCAGTGATGAGCGGCATTCTTGCGGCAGAGGGCCTAGTTGTCCATACCGAAGCGCGTGTCGGGACGTTATGTTTTGTGTCGCGCTAAGTGCAACCATTCTTTGCATTTACGTGGGTGGGTCCGGATGTGTTGTAAAATTCTCCCACCCACCATGGGGGTCTGCTGTGGCTTCCACCCCAGTCCGAGAACACCAATCGATCCGGCTCGGCGATGGTTATGAGCTTGACCTCCGTCTCCGGAGGTTGCGCCGCGGCAGTCACGTCCTGAAGCTGGAGCGCATCCCGTTGGAGATACTTGTCCTGCTCGTTGAGCACAGGGACGAGATTGTCACCCGAGACGAAATCGTCTCGAGGGTTTGGGGCAAAGGTGTTTTCCTCGATACCGACAACAGCATCCGGGGCGCGATCCGGAAGCTTCGGCAGGCGCTGAAGGATGACGCCGAGAGCCCAAGATTCATACAGACAGTAACCGGACAGGGTTATCGCTTCATCGCGCCGGCCGCTCCTATCGAGGAAGAAAACCGGGCGGAGACACCCAACCCTGAAGCATCAACCGTCCCCACAAGCGAGCAGAATCTCGTGTCGGAGCCCGATGGCTCGTTGCAAACCCTTAGACCGCGTCCGGTGGAGGAACAGCAAGATCGAACGGGGGAGAAATTGCCTGTTCAAGAGACCCGTCATGGACAGAGGAATTGGCATGCCCACAAGTGGCTTCTTGTTGGAGCAGTGTCCTTGCTAGTACTGGTCGGTGTCACAACGTACATCCTCACCCGGAGCCACCCGGCTCATGCGAAAGCTCCCAAAATCACTTCGCTCGCCGTACTGCCTCTGAAAAATCTCTCGGGCGATTCGGCGCAGGAATACCTTGCCGACGGCATGACCGAGGAGGTGATCGGACGCCTATCCATGATCCGTGGGCTTCGCGTCATTTCCCGCACATCGGCGATGCAATTCAAGGACACCAGGCTCTCGGCGCCAGAGATTGCAAGGAAGCTCGGAGTGGACGCGCTCGTTGAGGGGTCCGTGATGCGGGAGGGCAACCGCATTCGTGTTCACGCGCAGTTGATTCGCGCATCAACTGACGAGCACTTCTGGTCCGAGTCCTACGACCGCGAACTCGGCGACGCCCTCACGCTGGAGAGCGAGGTCGCACAATCCATCGCACAAAAAGTGGAGGTTACGGTCACAGGCGAAGAGCGCGCCAGACTTGTTGCCGCACGTCCGGTGTCGCCCGAAGCTTACGAGAGCTATCTCCAAGGTATGTTTGCCAAAGGCAACAGCAGAGCCGAGGTCGAAAAGCGTATCGCCTGGTTTGACGAGGCGATCCGGAAAGACCCGACATTTGCGCAAGCTTACCTCGGCCTGGCAGACGCCTACGGGAACCTTGGCACAGTTTTTGTCGGCGCTCCCCCGAGTGAAACGCGTCCAAAGGTGATCAACGCGGCTCGAAAGGCGCTGGAGCTAGATCCTGATCTCGCCGACGCGCATGTCCTGCTGGCCGACATTTATATGAGACAGTGGAAGTGGGCCGAGGCCGAGGCAGAATTCAAGCGCGCCCTCGATTTGAATCCGAACGACGCTGCTGCGTACGACAGATTCTCCGACTGGCTGTTGTGCCATGGACGTATGGAGGAGGCGCTGGCGTGGGCCCGCCGTGCCCGCGATCTTGACCCTCTCGGAACTTCTGGCCATACCATCGCGTGGACTTTGTTGAACGCGCATCGCTATGACGAGGCTATACGCGAGTTCCGAGATGTCCTGGCGCTAAGACCGGACGATCGTTTGCCCCTCTGGCCTCTAGGTTGGGCGCTCATCTGCAATCAGCAAGCCGAAGAGGCAATTCCCGTGCTGGAGAAGGCGGCTTCTGTAACTGATCGCAGCCCAGGGGTTATCAGTACGCTGGTCTGGGCGTATGCCCACGCCGGGCGACGAGCAGATGCACTTCGGCTCCTCGGAGAATTGAAAGAGCGCCAGCAGACTGGCTACGTTCCTGCCGGTGCCTTTGTGAATGCTTATTTGGGGCTCGGCGACAACGATGAGGCATTTGCGTGGTTTGAGCGGGCCTACGAGGAACAATCCAATATTCTGATATACATCAAGGTTTCCCCGTGGTTTGATCCTCTGCGCGGCGACCCGCGCTTTCAGGATTTGGTACGCCGCGTCGGGCTGAACTGACCGTAGCGGCTGGCTGGAAGTTGGGGAGTCACTTTCCTTATTCATTTGTTGGTAAATCGCCATAAGCGGCCAATCGCTTCCCATTTTCATTCAGGTGGTCTGGAGTTTTCTTATCTCGGTCAGGATCTTGAGGAGACGAATGCGCGCATTACCGTTAGGGAGAGGACACGTGATGGGTGCAGTCCAGACGGTGATTGGGTGACGGTGATGACGAAGTGATGGGTGACAGACGAAATAACCCCGGAATAGCTCGGGGGATTACTTCGTCTGCCCTGCGACTCCATTTCGTCTATCCGGAAATCCCGCGTTGCCCGACGCTTCACCAAGCGATTCGCGGCGTAGTTCTAATTTATATAGGGGTAATTTCGTCTGTCACGCAACTCTGGGAGGATTAGATGGTGGGCTACGTTAAGGCGAGCGGTAGCGGGTTTTGAAGCTAAGCGAACCTTCTGAGAGAGAAGCAAAGGAACGGGAGCTAAGTCAAGGCAGCCGGAAAAGGTCAGGTTCCCAGTAACCCGAGAGCCTGCCCCAGTCAGCGATGTGCAGCGGCGGGGAGTCCGGTAGCGGTTGGAAGAATGGCGCGGTAAGTGGCATCGAGGGCAGGACCGAGAAGCAGGATTGCGGCGATGCGGCGGACAACCTGGGCGAAATAGGCAACTTCTTCGGGTCGAAGAGCGCGGTGCAGGAGGGGCGAGGCAGCGTCGGAGGTGAACTCGCGGTAGCTGAGCCACTTTTTGAGGACTTGGTATCCGCCAAGGGTGTAATTCCAGGTGTGGATGGGGACGGCAGACCAGTGGGCGTCGCCATTGAGATGGACATCAACGCAGGATTCACCAAGGAGCGTGAGCGTGTCGTCGAGAGCTAGAGATTGGGTGGCTGCGAGAGCGGCAAGCTTTTCGCGTTCGGTTTCGGTCCAGGGGCGTTCGGGGGCGAGGCCGCGGCCAGGCATCACTGTGCTGCCCTGACCCTTGTGGCCCCAGCCGGCGGCCAGTTTGAGAGCTTCATCGAGGTTGGGGTCGAGGGGGAGTTTCAGGGCCGCGAGGAAGGACCATTCGGCGGTGAGGGTGATGGAAGATTCGGCGTCAATGGATTAACCGGGCCGATAAACTCCAACTTTCGGGACGCGGTACACTTTACCACCCCACTTCTTCAACAAATCTTGATAATCATTGATTGGCGGCCGTGCCGAATCGTTCTTCCAGGGAATGCCGGCATTTCCGAATTCATCGTAGATCATGTCACGCTGTGCCTGATCGAGACCCTGAACCATATCCTCCGGCACGTATTGCGTTAACGGCACCTGCTTCGGATCGAAGTTCTCTGGGCTCCCTGCGTAGGGCGGTATGTATTCAATGGTCACCGCAAAGTTTTGGGAAACGTACAGCCGCAGCATATCGTAGAGGATGATCTTCCGTAGAAGATCGAATGTCGCGGCTTTGTATTCCTCATTTGCATCGATATTCGCGTTTTTGAAGGTCGACATAATCTGCTCTTTTACATCGTCCCCTTCGTACCAGTAAATAAAGCCTATACAAATTTGCTGGAACATTAACGCAATCTGCAGCATATTTGCCATTCCGTTCAGAATCTGCGTGAAAATGGCGTTCTTGGCGTGATAGGCGGCAAGCCGTTTGGCCGTTTCCGTGTCAACGTCGCCGCTGGACTTGAGCGGCTTCCGAATCGCCTCCACCTGTTTTGGCCATTGCTTGTCCAGTATCACTGCGAATTTCTCGACACGGTCCGCACGCGCTTGCGCGATTTGCCCAAGATCTGAAACCAATCCCTCCCAGGTCGTAGCATTTGAGCGCGCCACATCTTTCACCATCACTGACCAGGAACCGCGCGGCCAGAATCTTTGGATAGCGCCGCCAAGTATCGCCATTTCCGGCAGTGCGGTGAACAGGACGTTGTATAAGATCTCCCCCAAAACAGGCTTGGCTGCGCGCGCCTGCAGAATGGCGTCGTAATCCATGCCGGCGCCGATCACCGCGCCAAGCAGCAGTTGGCCCTCCACCTGCATCTTATTCATCACCGCTACAATGTACATTCCTGCATCCAGGTATTTCTTCGTTCGTTGCCATTGCTGCTGCTGGCGAAGCAGTTGCTCAACGTCGCGCTGCTTCTGCGCCGCCTCATCCTCTAGCTGTTTTTTGAGCAGCACACAGTTTTGCTGTTGCCACATTTGCAAACTACGCAATGGTTTGGAGCATGTCCGCTGCAACTGATCGTAGATCCGCTTCTCCTCTGGGCTCATTGTCCCCTCCCTCTAGGCAGCATTTCCCTGGGGAAGGATAAGTGGTTGACCGCTTGCATGTGCGGTTCCTCCCTATTGGGGCATGCCGCTTCAGCCCCCTCTGCAGCCTCTGACAAGCATAACGTAAGCTGTTGCGTCCGGCATCAATCGTCTGCCGCACACTCGGACTGCCGCCCGATACACAGCCAATTCTCGAAAGCCTGGCGGCGGAGCTGGACACAACCTATCGCCAGAACGCGCGACGGCTACCGGACAATCCGGACGTTCGATTTGAAAAGGTCAAGGGCAAAGAAAAGCTGATCCTGACGCCATTGGATGCACTGGACGAGCCGCCGTCACTGATTCAGTTGCAGCAAGGTCGTGGCCGAGCAACTACCGCGAGTGGAGTTGGCGGAACTGGTCCTGGAAGCGGCTTTGCGGACCGGGCTCACACAAGCGTTTACGGATCTGACCGATCGATCTGAGCGAACTACGGATTTCTGTGCGCCGCGCTTCCGGCCTAGGGCTGCAACACGGACGGTGATGGGTGATGGGTGACATACGAAATAACCCCGGAATAGCTCGCGGGAGTTAATTCGTCTGCCCTGCGACTCCATTTCGTCTATCCGGAAATCCCGCGTCGCCCGACGCTTCACCAAGCGATTCGCGGCGTAGTTCTAATTTATATAGGGGTTATTTCGTCACGCAACTCTGTTCGACGATCTGTGGCACGCTAGGTGGCTTAGCGGGCATAGTGACGTCATGCCGATGTTCCTGAGCCTTAACACGGCGCTTGGGGTCTGTCTGTTGGTGGCCGCTAATCAGCCGGCCAAGCATCGCTTGATGATCGCCTATGGGGCGTGGTCAAGCCTTGCCCATGGGTTCACGATGACAATCATGTCGGCGCAGGCCGTGGCGCACGGGATGCACAGGAAGGATAGCCCCCAGGACATTGTGATCTTTGGCGTGATTGGAGTTACGCTGCTTGCACTCCTCCCGGCAAAACAACCATCGCCGGCCGGCGCGCCTATCAGTGAGCCGCGCGTTGCCGAACGCTAGAGGGGAGATAAGGGGACTACATGAAGTGGACCCCTATCTCCCCTTTACTTCCCGTCCCCTTTATGCCCCGTCCCGCAAATACCCCCGGTACGGTCAAAACACTCGCTTGACTTCAGTATTCGCAAAACGTGCACTGTTTGTTCGTCAGCCATTTCCCTTCTTTTTCCCCATTTGCACCGTCCAAGGGGGGACGATGCCATTCTGCCGCGCGTAGGCGATGAGTTGGCCCAGGTGTTCGTGCGCGTCGGCAACGAGAATGTAAACAACGTCACCCTCGTTAGCTTGTGGGCCAAGCTTTGGCAGGAGCTTTGCGAAATCCACGTTGCTCATGCCACTGATCGTTTTGTTCGCGAAATCCCAGGACTGATTCAGATCCTGGACGATACGATCCTTGTCAGTTGTGGATTTTTCGAACTCGCGCGCTTTAAATCCTTCCGGAGGCTTCGCACCCATCATGCTGAGGATTCCGTAACGCTCTCCAGCAACATGCAGAAATACTTCAGCAAACGACCGCGTGTCGGGTGAAGGGCGCCAGGTGAGCTTGTCGCTCGGGAGGGCCTCGGCGAGATCGACACATTTCTTATTTACGGCCTGCAGGTCGAGAAGCGCTTGGGCTTTCAGGTCATAGCTGGGTGCAGTGCGGTCAGTGGAGTTGTCGGCAGCTCGCGCGTGCATTGCGACAGGACTAGCATTCAGGATGCATGCAAGACAAATCAAAGAGAGAATCGGCGTTTTCATTGCTGTCCCCGCTGGAACGAAGTTCTGGAAATCGCCCCGAGGCTAGAGCAGTGGCGGGAGAGAGTCAAGCAGTTCGTGACCAACCGCGTGTTTGGAGGGATGAGTCGCTGCGTGCACTAGCCCCGAAGGGATAAGGTGACGGGATAAGGTGACAGACGGAGAGTATGTCGGGGATAGATAGGCGATTAGCGAAAAACCTGGATTGGCGCGTGCAGGAATTTCGTACGATTCACCTATGAGCAAACGGTTTCGAGTTTGTAGCCTGGATCAAGAGTTTTTATTGCCTCCTTCGCTACAAGACTGGCTGCCGGAAGACCACTTGGCACGATTTATAGCGGATGTTGCCAATGAACTCGATTTGTCTGCCATCTACGCTGAGTACGAACGGAGGGACGGGCGAGGGCTGTCGGCTTATCACCCGCTGCTGATGACCCGGTTATTGCTGGACGACAAACCAGGTAGACCAGGTGATAGACAGGACGTACCCCATACGGGCACAACTGGGGTTCGTCCTGTCAGTCACCGCTTTTGCTTCCGGCCGCGAGATTTACCCGCGTCTTCGCACGTAGAGGGAGATGAACCGGTCGATCATCGGGTTGATCTGCTCAGGGACCTCTAGCGATAAGAAATGTCCTGAGCCAACGGCCTTGGCCGTAACCAGTTGCGGGCATAGTGCTGCAAAGCGGTCCAGATCCGCGAGCCGATGGGCCGCTTCGATATACAGCACCGGAACCCGACATGCCTGAGCGCACTCACTCGCCCGATGCACATCCCAGGGGAACAGACTTTCAAACGTCGACACCATCACGTGCTGTGGCGTCGCCAGAAAGGTCTGTTCCACATGGGCGCGGCATCTGTCTGTCGGCAGACAGGAGTCAGCCACGATCTTGCGCACCTGATCCGCAAAATTCGGGCCGCGTAAGCCCTCCAGATACTCGGCGAACACCGTCCCTGCCGAGGCGGGGAAGAGCACCCCGGAATCGAGCAGCACCAGGCCCGCGGGAAAATCCGGATAGCGGGCTGCGATTTCGAGAGCCATATTGCCCCCCATGCTTTGACCCACGATGACAGGCTGCGTGATCTGCTGGCGGGCGCACAGCCAGACGAGATCCTCGGCGAAGCCTTCGATCGAATATTCCTGTTTCGGCTTGTCGCTCGCTCCATGACCTCGCAGTTCGGCATTCAATGTCCGACCTTGCCGGGTGAAATACTCCATCTGTGGCGCGAAATGCGTGCGATCCCCGCCGAGGCCATGGACGAACAGGAACTGAGGCGACCCCATTCCAGCGACGTCGAACGACAGTTGGATGCCGTCACGCGCGAGTTTCATCGGTTGCCTCCGTATTCACTATCAGTCCAGATGTTCCTGGCTATGATGCCTGTATGAGCGCTTCGTTGCAAGAATTCGGACCCCGCGCTTGCTGACGCGAATGCCGATACTAGAGCCGGCGCAGCCAAAGATTTGTGGTCAAAGATTTGGCCACAGATCCCCGTCTGTCGCCGCATTAAGGCCAAGAGCGATTCACGACGCTGTGCAGATTCATTTAGGAGTTATTTCGTCTGTCGCGCGTCTCCGATCCCCTTTATGTCGCGCATCTCTGACTGTACAGTTATCGAAAGCACTGTTCTAGTCATGATCGAGCATGGTGCGCGCAAACCGGATCTTTGCAGGAAGCTGCTGCTCGTTGCAGTCGTGGCCGCATTTTGTCAACCCAACGTCGCGCAAAGCCAGGCTGCGCCACAGGCCGCAAAGGCAGCCGCCAAAGTGCCTGAGTTCGAGGTTGCTTCGATCAAACCAAACGCGTCCGGCGTCCGCATGGAGAGGGTCATGTTCACGCCCGACGGATTTTCGGCGACGAACATCCCGCTGGACTTTCTCGTTTCGCACGCATACGGAATTTCACGGGACCTGATCTCGGGAGGGCCGAACTGGATCGTCTCGTCTCGATACGATGTTGAGGCGAAAGTCGCGGGCGCGGATGTCGCTGAGTGGCAGAGGCTCGACCTTAGTCAGCGCAACTCCATGCTTCAGCCACTTTTAGCAGACCGCTTCAAGCTAAAGGTCCACAAAGAAACCAAATTGCGTCCCATCTATGAGTTGGTCATCGCAAAGAATGGTCCCAAACTGAAGGAGGCAAAACCTGGGGATACAGGAACGAAGGGGACCAACAGGGTCTCTCGCCCAGGCATGACTCTAATCGCGCCAAGGCAAGGAATACCGATCGCGATGCTGGCGGACCGCCTGTCGGAGATCTTACACCGCACCATTGTGGATAAGACGGGCCTCACGGGCAAGTACGATATCACGCTCGAGTGGGCGTCGGAGGATGGCCCGGCTCCGATGCCTCCGGGGCCGGGAGGAGACCAGCGGAGAACCGACAGCGCACCCCCTGCAGATACTGGGCCCTCGATTTTCACGGCGATTCAAGAGCAGCTTGGCCTAAAGCTGCAATCGACTAAGGGTCCCGTAGATACACTCGTTATTGATCACGTGGAGCAGCTTTCCGAAAATTAGCGGGCCGTGTATTCGATGTCAGGAGCGAAAACAAGTAAAACAAGTGGCAGAAAGGACGTAGCCCATATGCGTTACAACTGGGGTTCGTCCTGTCAGTCACCGTTTTTCAAGTCACCGTTTTTCAAGATTCGGGGAAGATTGCCGGTCCCAGTGTGGGAGTCGCAGCCGATGAGGAAAACCAGGATATCGCCAAAACTCTGTAATTACTTGAGGCGACGGACGCCGGGCCTTCGACTGAAGGCTTTGTCGAATGTAATAATCTCGCCAACTCCTGACTCGAAAGAAATTTCAGCAATAAGGTGATCGGCAAACCCAGCCGTGCTTTTGCGGGAAGCCTCCAGGGCTCTCCAGACAATGGATGGAGATTCGATCGTCACGCCACGGGTTTGAAGAAGGGCTTCCATTGTATTGAGAACTCGCTCTCTCTCCCACTTGCTGCGGAGAACCCAGGACAGCTCCGCCAGGACAAGAAGCGGAACGAAGACCCCCGTCGTCGAACGGGCCTCCGCAAGGGCAGAGCGAGCTCTGCGGGTTTGGGACGCATCATCATTGAGATAGGCTCGAGCCCATACATTGGTGTCAGCTGCCAGCATTACCACCGGCTCCTGGCCTTGGCTGCATCCATCTCCTCAAACGTCATCACGCTGCTGGGCTTGCCACCCTGATCGGCCATTCTCCACAGATCCTCAAGATCGTACAGCACAGGCTCGATTTTGATAGAGCCTGTGGAGGGTATGCTGAACCGAATACGGCTTCCCCGTTGGACTCCAAGGCGCTTTCGCAGTTCCTTAGGCAACGTTACCTGGCCTTTGGAAGTCACCGTCGCTTCCACAGTGGTCGTGTTTTTGCGGGTTGCCGGCGCCATCATTTCACCCTCCTTACATTATAGCCTGTTTCGCCTTACCTGGCTTGCGAAGATGACTTCATCGAGCGTAAGGGGGTTGCGCGATGGCGGGGTAAAGGCGTACCGGAAGACGCGGGAAAGGTACAAACGTGCATCCGCGACGATCAGTAAACGTGGTGAACGTCCCCGAGTTACCCTGGCCGGTCATTTGATCGAGCTTGATGAGCGTCGCGTCTTTTTTACAGTAGTAGCAAGAGATGATCTTGTTTAGGGGCGCGGGGCCGGTATAGTCACTAACCTGTTCATGCCCGTTCTCGCAAAGCCAATAACCCTTCTCTAGCTTTTCTTCCTCATTGAGGATGTTCGCGTCAATGTCATCCGCCTCGCGGTTGAGCTGATCGACGAACGATCGTTTCTCTTTTGCCCGATTCTCGGCGAGCTGGGCGTTGATGTCGTTGGTGGCCGCTTCTAGCTCAAGCTTTTGGATATTACTCACGCTTCGCACGGCGCCGCGCAAAAAATCTAATCATTGATTATGGTGGGATTACTTTAATTCTAGGGGATTCAGGGATGGTTGCAAGTTTTTGCCTGTGGACAAGGACAGGTCCTCGTGCCGTCGAACCGGTTCACGGTGTACATGCAGCCCTTTGTGCCGTGGACGTAGACGAGGTGGCCGCACTCCGCGCACACGCCCTTTTCGTGGGCAGCGCAGCCGCACTCGCCTTTGCGTGCGCGGTGCTTCGGCTCGTCGTCCATGCGGTTAGGTTGTCATGTGGGGGTGGGGCGACCTTGAGGAGGGATGTATAAAGCATGTCATAATGGCGGGATTAGTCAATGTGGACAGGGAGAAAAGAAGATGCATAAGGCATACATCATGAGTTGGAAGCGGCGACCGGAACCTGAAACCCATCTCGATGACTTTGAGTTTTGCGAATTTGCCAAAGACGCGGCGTTCTATGCGGATCGAACACGTGCCGAGAATGATTGCACGATGTTGAACCATGGAATTAAGGTGACTGTTCCTTCGAAACAGGGAGGAAATTATCGTCATTCGAGATTTTACAGTTGAGGAAAGTGAATCTGGGACATGGGTCATTTTCTGCCACGCGCCATTTTGAAGGAAGCGGTTTTACTTGCTTCGAAGTCTCTTTCTCGCGCCGGCGTTCTTCCTGGGTGACTTCTTTAATGGAAAGTCGGCGACTTTCCCCATCTTGATCTTTATCGCGCGTTTCACCTTCTTTTTCCCCACCTTGTCCGTTGGCCTTGTGGGCGTTTTTCCCGGCGTCCGTTTCGTGTTCGGTCCCTTGTTACTTTTCAAGGGTGAAGATACGAGGCTCCTAGGCGGCAATTCTCCCCACGGCAGCGTTTCCAGAGTTACGATAGCGGGGGATTTCCATATCTCCTCAGCCGCGCGCTCTCGGAACCAGGAGAGATATTCCTCCGCGTCCTCCCGAATATAAAAGCATTCTGAGAAGCGAAGTTCTGTCGTGTCTGGGTCGCGGGAGAGAATCCAATGGCCGTCCGGCTTTTCAGTTGTCATGCGGGTATTTTACGCTCGGTCGTACAATGGTGGCGAAACGGATCGAAGGGCGCATGCAAGACCATACGTTTACTCTTATTCTGTCGGCAGTTGGAATAGGCGGGGCGCTGTCGGGCATTGTCATCGGACATTTCCTCACCCGGTCGAGCCAACACGCGCAGTGGCTTCGCGATAACCGGAAGCGGGAGTTTCAAGAGATAGTGACCGCGATGAGTCGTATGATCGTTGAACACATGACCTATACTTCTTCGCTAGGTTCGGATCTGCCCCAATCGAAACAGGAATATGTGGATGCGTGGAGAGCCACGAGCTTAGTACTGGTTGATCGAATCTATATTCATAATGAGATCAGTGAAAAAGATATACAACACCGCTTCTTGGACATTATGGGCGAATTTCGAGAAGCCGGTTCTAACTTTAAGGGTCCCAACGAGAAAGCCACGGCGCTACTGATGGAGGTCATCGCAATGGCGCGAAAAGTCTAAAACCGGTTCGCGCCAGGCGGGATCAGGCGGCAATTCCTTCTGAAGAACTTTGACTTACGCGAGCGTGTTCTACGAGACCAGGTGACGAGACCAGGTGACGAGACCAGGTGACGAGACCAGGTGACGACGAGACCAGGTGACGTACGAGACCAGGTGACACGAGACCAGGTGACAGACAGGACGTACCCCATACGCGCACAACTGGGGTTCGTCCTGTCAGTCACCGCTTTTCACCCTAATCCTTGCGCGCAGATATCCTCCGTAACCATTCGGATTCAGTAAGACCGACACGCGATATCTTGTATGCGTAATCGTTCGAAACAAGCCGTGCTCGAACCGGATTCAGACTGACATACGATACCGCCGCCCGCAAATGCGACTCATCCATAGCACCGTTAAGCTTTCCTAACCTCTCCCACAGGAAGGTTAGGGCTGTCATCGGATTGTCCGGCTAAGATTTCTGCGAAGTACCTCGCGGTATCTGGGGCACATACATCGCGATCAAACGAGAAACGAGAACTCCCAAATAGAGAATGCCTAGAATGGCTTCGATCACGGTAAGCGATCGCGCCTGCGCACTTACGGGTGCAATGCCTGCCGCCCCGAGGGAGGTCAAAGCGCCAAAGCTGTAATAGATCAGATCAAAGCGGCTGAGAACGACGTGATGGTTCAGCACCGGATCCAAGTAGAAGGCGCCAGGCTGAACCGCCGCGAGAAATTGATAGAGCCTGGTGAAAGCAAATCCCGCCATGAGGTAGATCGAGACGGCTCCGAAGATCGTCGCGGAAGTGACAACCCGCGTGCGAAAGACCCGGTGAAAGACCACGATGACAATGAAAACGTCGAATGAGAAGCTGACCAGTAGACCGACCAGGGCCAGCTTGCTGTCCCCTCTTTCCATGGTCAGCACGCGATGCCAAAGGACGGGGAGGGCAAAGATCAGAGCGATGATCCAGGTCGAGCGGCGAAAGCTGACGGCGTAGACGCTCGCCAGTGTCACAAAAAACGCTATCGAGCGAAAGAGCTGAAAGCGCAGCCCCCGATCGCCGGCATAGGGATAAAGGACGATATCTATCAGGAGAAACATAAACAGGAAAAAGAACCTTCCGCCGGTTGCTTCGTTATCCTCTCCTTGGGGCAGCAGTGCTGGCTCACGGGTCATCCAGGTTCCTCCGGCGCGACAGCCCCATTGAATCAGAGCCAAATGCGGCGACGTGATACCTATTCACCCCAGATTCTATTCAGTGGTGCAATAGGTATGCTGTAGCCGGATTATCTCTTAAAACATATTCTCATCTACTTAGGGTTCAGAGGTCGGAAACTGTTGATACAACTTGCCCTATCAAAGGGAGTACCCGGTTCTTTGATATTGAGCAACGTGGAATCTGGAGTACTCGCATGGTCGCTACTCTGCAGCACGTTTTGAGATACGTCTACGCATCGCGTGTGGCTCAGCGAGAAGACCGGTGCATCCGCAGGTAGATTTGTAGGATAGTCGTGATTAAACAAAACGCGATTATGCTTGAAACTCAGGCCATCCACCGAAGCGGCGTACAGGAGTGGCTGTTGGAACTGTTCGAACGAATTGTCCTCGATACGTATGTTGCGGGCGTTGAAATATTGTCCGCCTTTTGTTCCCTCAACCGGGAAGATGATCGAAATGGAGCCCTGGCCATAAGGACCCATATTTGTATCAAGAAATCTGTTATGCCTAACCAGCACATTGCGAGCAGGAGCATTCTCGAACCAGTCGGAAGCATCTGCGCTAAATAGGAGCGCCGGACCTGACAAATGATCAAAGAAATTATCTTCCACAACAGTCGAGGCTTGACTTCCGAACAATGCTCCTCGCGCACGGTTATGACGAATGTGATTGTTCCGGTAAATTACGTTAGGCTGCCATGCCAGATTCTCCGCAGCGTCCTTAACCGCCACAGACGAAGGAAGTGCTTCAGTGAAGCGTACCCAGAGATGCTTGTCGTCAAGTGAATGCATTTCCGCCACCTTGGCAATGGCATAAGGCTCAAGGGTCTTAGGCTGGAGAAAACGGAGTGCGTCTCCAGAAACTGCAAATGGCAGGCCGAATGTTTGTGGATGGCCAAACTCAAGAACAAGGGTATCGGGTGCCACTTTTTCAGCTATTTGAAGATATGAGCCATGCACGTTGATTCCGTCATCGAGCATGTTTTCGAAAAGACCGTTCTCGACGATGATTTGTCCGCGGCAGTTCGAAAAGTGTACGGCGTCCCCGGTTGTCGAGATGTAACGACCGCTTCCTGGTTTCAAGATGACATTAAATCTATCGAGATGAATGTCTTCACTGTACTGGGCGATGAAGCCCATACCTTGCGCGCTATACACTTGCGCACCGGAGATATTGATGTGGCGGCTTTGGCTGACCAGGATTGCTGGACTGGGACGATCGCCATTCCAGAGTATAAGTACATCACCAGGCCGGGTTTGCTGTGTCAGACCAAATAAACGCACATCATCTCGATCTATCCTTTTAGCTGTTGTTTTATCAACCTCCCAGTTGTCGCCTGTCCCGGCAACAAGCCACCCTCCCTCGGGATCAAAGACGACGCTTCCCCGCGCGACCTGTTCTGATCCAGGAGAGCCGTCCTCAGCCAAAATGAAGAGGTGATCGTCTTTCACTGTGTAGGACGTGGGATTATCTATATGGAGATCGACAAAACCATCGTTCTTGCTGACTACTTTTGCCTGCACAATGTGCGGGCTTGCATAATCTATCGAAAAATTACGCAGAGTTACCCGGTCCGAATGCGAAATAACAATAGGAAGCATGGAATCATGAAAGACAAATTCCGATCCGTTGCCATCAAGTTCGAGGCCGCTGACGTGTTCGATTGATATGGCAACCGCGCGCTCGGCCACTCCATCATGGTTTGAGATAAAAAGGTGGCGTATAACCGCGCCCTGGGGCCAAAAGTCATACCTTCCTCGTTTGAACAATATCTTGGAACGATGGTGGCGTAACGCAAAATCGATCGCTCTCGCAACGCTTGGACTGCTGTTCTGACCGGAGTTAGGTGTCGCTCCATAGAGCGATACGTCAACAGCCTGGCCAATCGCCTCCCCGCGCATGAGTATAGCCGACGAGGCGATGATTGCTGTATAAAGCCAGCGCATTGGAGCGTCCTTTATCTTCGCAGGAATTTAGTGATCAGACGGGAGTGGGACTTCACGAAAGTGGAAAGCCCGGGCAACCTATGTTTTCCCAAAGGACCAGTCCCGTCTGTTTGAACACTAAATCCCCCCAGGTTTCCCCCAACCGCTATTTACCCCAAATACTATCCAGCAGCAGATCCTGCGCCCGGTGCCTATCCGGCGCCGCCATCGGCTCCGGCCCCAGGTGCATCACCTGCCACTGCGTATCCGCCGCATACACCGGCCACTTCGCCAGCCCCTCGCCGTTCGGATCGCCTGTCTTCGCAAAGTTGGTCCAGTACTTCTGCATCGCCGTGCTGGTCTCATGGTCCTCCGGCCGGAAATGAAAGCCGATGCTGCTCACCAGGTCCAGGTCCCCGAAGACATACATGATCTCAGACGAGTGATACGCCGCCAGACCCACCGGATGGTCCGGGTCCGGAGGCGCTACCTGTTCGAAGTAGAACCGGTAAACCGGCTTCTTACCCGTCTTCGTCTGCGCTTCGATCCACTTCCACGTCGAGTAGGCGATAAAGCGGTCAGCGGCCAGGTCCGCGCTCGCCCGTATCGCGCTCGTGTCATCCGTTACCGGGTTCAGAGCCAACACCTCCGTCGCCTGCTCAGGAAACTGCTTCTCCACCGCGGCCTTGAAGCTCTCCACCGTCACCTTCGGATCATAGCCGCCTTCATCGCGGTTCCATCCCGCCAGCATGGGCACGTCGTTCTGCTTGCCCGCCGCAAAGATCGCCGCCGGGCTCTCCGGGAGAAAATAACCATCTACAACAGGGCCGAAGCGCGTCGTCGCCCCCGCCTCGTCCTTCTTCATCATGTCTTCCAGCAGCTCCGACGCCGGGATCGCTCGAAGCTGTTCGAGCGTCGTTGCCGAGAGCACCGTCCTGGCAAACGCATCGTCCTTCTCCGCCGCCTCCGCCAACGGCTTGAACGAGACGCCCCTGCTTCCATACAGCGCGCCGCCGCTCTCCCCAATCACCTGTTTGAACAGTCCCTTGGCCACAGGCGACGCCATCTGCGCGCACACCGAAAACGATCCCGCGCTCTCTCCGAACAGCGTCACATTCTCCGCATCGCCGCCGAACGCTGCGATGTTGTCTTTCACCCACTCGAGCGCAGCCGTCTGGTCCAGCAAACCATAGTTGCCCGCCGCATTCCTGCCCGACTCCTTCGCCAGGTCATCATTCGCGAAGAACCCGAAGATCCCCAGCCGATAGTTCATCGTCACCACGATCACGCCGTTCTTCGTCAGTGCCGCTCCATCCTGCCGCCGCTCCGACGTGCTTCCCGCCGTATACCCGCCGCCGTAGATCCACACCATCACCGGCAGCTTCGCATGATCATTCTTCGCCGGCGTCCACACGTTCAGCGTCAGGCAGTCCTCGCTCATACCCGCATCGCGAAACCTCATGTCGTGATAAATCGACGGCTGCATGCAGCGATACCCGAACCCGGTCGCCAACCGCACCCCTCTCCATTTCTCCGCGGGCATCGGTGGCTTCCAGCGCAGCGGCCCCACCGGCGGCGCGGCAAACGGAATCCCCAGGAACACCTTCACGTCCCCATCCATCCGCCCTTCGACCTTGCCCTGTTTCGTCTTTACTTGAAGCTTCGCATCCGCCGCCCGTACCGGAGCCGCACTCACCGCCACCATTGCCGTCAACAGGGCAGCGCCAATCCAATTCACCGTCTTCCACTTCATAGAAAATCGTTTCTCAACCTGCGCTCGCTAGTCTACACCGCGCCCGTTCCCACCTTGACGGAAACTCGGGGAGGCGGAAACTCGGGGACAGGAAGTTCACTAATCATCAAGCAGTTGTAACTAAACGTCTGGCTTAGTATTTCATCATAAGCCGGGAATTTGCTCGTCAGACGAGGCGGCTCGAACTCAACCCCAGTTCTACCCGACATGGCGAGCGCCGGAATGTTCGTTGACGGCCGTTCCGCTGCTCCCTATGCTGTTTTTGGATCCACTTAATCTACCCCTGCGCCCTGGGAGCGAACGCCCATGCCCGATCACGAAGCTGAGACCGTCGTCCCCGATAGCCGCTCGGCTGACGTTGCTTCGGAGTGCACGGTCGGCGCAGGCCCAGCAGCGCGGATGGATGGCGCTCCTTTATTGCCGGCCACCATTGGCCGCTACCGGATCCTTAGCCTGCTTGGCGAGGGCGGCATGGGAGCCGTCTACGAGGCCGAGCAAGAGCATCCACAGCGCACTGTCGCGCTCAAGGTCATCCGCGCCGGCTACGCCAATGCTGAGATGCTGCGTCGCTTTGAGAACGAAACGCAGGCCCTTGGCCGATTGCAGCACCCGGGGATCGCGCAAATCTACGACGCCGGCACCGCGGAAACGCCCTTCGGTTACCAACCCTACTTCGCCATGGAACTGGTCCATGGCCAGACTCTGCTCTCCTATTGCGAGACCCACCAGCTCAATCCACGCCAGAGGCTGGAGTTGGTCGCGAAAATCTGCGATGCCGTGCAACATGCCCATCAGCGCGGCCTTATCCATCGTGACTTGAAACCAGCCAACATCCTGGTCGATGAAGCCGGTCAACCCCGCATCCTTGACTTCGGAGTTGCTCGGCTTACCGACTCGGATGCGCACGCAACCCGGCAGACCGACATTGGCCAGCTGGTGGGGACCCTGGCTTACATGAGCCCGGAACAGGTGCTGGGGGATCCGGCAGAAATCGATACCCGCAGCGACGTCTACGCGCTGGGCATCATTCTGTATGAATTGCTGGCCGGCAAACTCCCCTACACCATCGGCAGGCAGCTGCACGATGCCGTGCGCGTGATTCGCGAAGAAGAGCCGGAACGGCTCAGCTCGGTCCATCGCACGTACCGCGGCGACGTGGAGACCATCGTTGCCAGGGCGCTCGAGAAGGACAAGAGCCGCCGTTACGCATCGGCGGCGGAGTTGGCGGCGGACATCCGGCGCTACCTGCACCATGAGCCCATCGTGGCTCGGCCGCCAAGCACAACTTATCAGTTACAGAAGTTCGCTCGGCGCAACCGGGCATTGGTCGTGGGCGTGGCTGCCGTATTAGTCGTGCTCGTTCTCGGAATAGCGGCCAGCACCTGGGAGGCGGTGCAGGCGCGCCGTGCGCAGAAGCAAGCACAGCAGCAAGCCGCCATCTCGCAGGCCGTGAACGATTTCCTGCAAAAAGATCTGCTCGGTCAGGCCAGTGCCTTTAGCCAGGAGAAGCCCGATCCCAACATCACCGTGCGGACCGTGCTCGATCGTGCGGCAAAAAACATTCAGGGCAAGTTCAACCAGCAGCCAGAGGTCGAGGCAGCGATTCGTGACACCATCGGGAACGCTTACTACGACCTGGGCTTGAGCGCGGAGGCACAGGAGCAATTGCAACCCGCATTAGCCCTCGGCCGCCGCGTGCTGGGCACCCAGAATCCCAAAGCGCTCGCCATCCTGTTTGACGACGTTGCAAGGGTCGATACCGAACAAGGCAAATATGGAGAAGCCGAAAAGTTGTTGTCCGAGGCAATCGCAAGCGATCGCCGTGTGCTTGGACAACAGCATCCTGAGACCCTGCAAGCCATGGGGCTGTTGGGAAAGACTTACAGCGACGAGGGTAAGAATCAACAAGCCGAGACACTGCTGCAGCAAACGGTCGATCTTGATCGGCGAGTCCTCGGACCCGCCGATCGCGGCACCGTGATCACCATGGGCTATCTGGTTGGCGTTTACTCAGACGAAGCCAAGTACACCCAGGCGGAGTCGCTCGCCGGTCAATTGCTGCAAATTGATCGACAGAGGAGTCGCGCCAACGATCCCTTCACCTTGTCACACATGAACGAGCTTGCTGCCATCTACCTTCAGGAGGGCAAATACAGTCAGGCTGAAGCGATGCTGAGAGAGACGCTGGAGATGCAACGCCGGTTGTTTGGTCTCGAGCATCCGAACACGCTCACTCTGGAGACTAATCTTGCAGCGTGCTATCTCGCTGAGGGCAAATACGCACAGGCCGAAACGCTGGTGAAACCGGCGCTGGGCATCGAACGCAGGCTAAAGGGTCGCGGGCACCGCGACACGGCGATCCTCACACACATTCTGCTGAAAACGTACGCCGCGGAGGGAAAGTATGCTGAGGCCGAGGAATTGTGCCGAGAGGCTATTCCCGATTTTCAAGATAACTCGGTAGGTCTCATGAGCCTGGCCTGGTTTCGGCTCACGGCTGCGGACCCTCGTTTACGCCGCAACGAAGAGGCCCTGGGAGAGGCCCGCCGCGGGGTCAAGCTCACGCCCGGAAATGGGAACTACCTGAATACCCTGGGCCTGCCCGAGGTGCGTAACAGCCTGTGGAAGGAGGCGATTCCGACACTTCAGAAGGCTATCGCACTACACGGTGCGACAGACCCGTCGGATTTTTTCGTTCTGGCTATGGCCTACGAGCAAGAGGGAGATACAGCGCAGGCCGAGCAGAATCTGGCCCGGGGAACTAACCTGGCGAGCAAAGGCGAGATGAGCGATGACACGAAGATGCTGCAGGCCGACGCGGCAAAGGCGCTGGGCAAACCGAGACCGCACTCCTGACTCCTGGGAAGTATGCCAGGCACATAGTGCCGGACAATCGCGGAATATAAGGAAGTAACAGCACCGCCATGGTTACCAAAATTACTTTGTCTCGCCCTGGACAAGGTGCAAAAGCCGTACTAATGTGGAACCAAGAATTCACACCAGCGCTGTCTAACCACAGCAGCCCTGCTTGGCCTTGCACCGGCTCTCTCCACCCGTGCATCCGCCGCCCACCCGCAAAACATCAGCGTTCGTATAAGTAGGGTGCGCTCAGTGCGTCCTCTTGATTGAGCAGTCTTGACAACTTGGAAAGTACTACCGGCCAGCCCCTCGAGTCCCTAACCGGCCGGGTGACACGGACGCTGAATCACGAGGGGGATGTTAGCCAAGCTGTAGTGCGTGCGCCGGAGCGATTGTCCCGTTGGTCGCCGGACAGGCGGAGCTGGCACCTTGACCGTCGCGGGCATGGCTTTAGCCGAAAAGTCTCGCCGCTAGCCGGCGAATACCTAAACAACTTATGGGGGCGGGAAAAATAAAATTTGATCATCTTGGCAAAACAAAGGACTTAGCCGGCACTTCGAGGGAAACCAAGACGGGAACACCCCATTCCTGAAACCAAATCGCAACCAGGGTTCTCGCCCGGGCACGCCCCGAGGGGCGGATCAATCGATCTTGCTCATCTCATAAAGTAGGTCTTTTCTCGCTTATCGCTCAATCTTTTTCCCAAATGAAGGCGCCGGCCGGGGGCTTATCTCTCTTTTCTCTCACAAAGTGCATTCTTTTTTCGAAAGCTTTGCGGGGCCGCTGCTTGTGAGGGTCGAATCGAGGGAGTTTCGGGACAAGCGAAATTACCCCGGATTACCAAGAGTGGCCCACCTAACAGCCAGAAGGAATCGAAGGCCAAGGTGGATTGTTCGTGACCGTCCTCAGGCCGTCTCTTGACGGTGCACAGCGTATCACTGCGCTATATTGTCACTGCTTAGGCTCCCCAGTGAATCAGCATCGAAGAATGCGTTTGGAGCATATGGACCGACGCCATCGATCGCTTCCACTTGATTGTTGATAACGCTCGAGTTGGTCAAGGTACCAGTTGCGCCTTGGAGATACAGTCCGCCGGCAAAGGCGGCTGAATTCCCATTAAAAGAGGATTGATCGATGGCGGCTGTTCCCGCAGTCGCGTCATCGACGAAGAAGAAACCTCCTCCGTAAGCGTTGCCTTTGTTGGTGTCCACGTGCGTTCCACACATTTTGATAGTGATGTGTGCTCCGTCCATGTAGACGCCGCCTCCGTTTCCTCCGTTGCCTGGATTGCCACCACTCCCGGTGGCCTGGTTTCCTGAAATCGTGTCGTTGACAAGATCAATGGAGGCTCCTAGATTCCCGAGCGCTCCGCCATCGCTCGACTGATTACCGTTGAAGGTGCTTCCTACAATCGTTGTTGTACCGACTCCGACTGAGTAAATGGCTCCGCCCGCAGAATCTTGCCCGGTTGCCGGGCCTACGTTGTTGATGAACTGACTGTTGATGACATTGAGCGTTCCACCATAGCGATAGATCGCTCCGCCGCCGGTCGGCGCGCCTGTGCCTGCATTATCGGTCCCATGACCGTTGGCTAACGTAACATTCTGAAGCGTCAGAGTTGGGGTAGTCGCATCGAAGTTGCCGTTGTTGAGGAGCAGTTGTCTGACCTGGCCGCCGCCATCCAGGGTCACTAGATTTCCTCCGTCGATCACGGTGTCCTTGATGATTGACTTGGTAGAACTCAGGACGAGCCGATAGGGCGCGGAGCCGCAATTGAAGGTGACTACCCCGCCGGCAGCAACGGCCCCTTCGAATGCGCTCTCCGTACAGCTCGCCGGAGTTCCATCACCCACGACATTGGTGTTGCCTGCTGTCTTTACAGCGCTGATGGGCAAAGCACACGAGGAGGTTCCAGGAGGTGTGGGGGGAGCGGGCGGAGTCGTACTGGGCGTCGCCGACGCCTGATTGGAATTTGCGCTTTCTCCACTGGCGCTGACTGCCGTGACCACGTAGTAATAGGTGGTTTCGTTGGTTACGGTCGTGTCGGTATAACTTGTGCCCGCAGGCGACGCCACTGTTGTGTAGGGTCCGCCGTTGGTGGCTGCCCTTTTGACGTTGTAGCTGGTTGCGCCGGTGCTGGCCGTCCACGCAAGCGAGACTTGCTGGTTGCCTCCCGTGGCCGTGAGGTTAAGGGGAGGAACCGGCGCGGTGGGCGCAGCAGCCGGTGTCGCGGTCGCCTGGTTGGAATTGCCGCTTTGTCCCGCCGCATTCACAGCCGTCACGACATAGTAGTATGGGGTTCCGTTGGTTACGGTCGTGTCGGTATAGCTTGTGCCCGCAGGCGACGCCACTGTTGTGTACGGTCCGCCGTTGGTGGCTGCCCTTTTGACGTTGTAGCTGGTTGCGCCGGCGCTGGCCGTCCACGCAAGCGAGACTTGTTGGTTGCCTCCCGTGGCCGTGAGGTTAAGGGGAGGGACCGGGGCGGTGGGCGCAGCAGTCGGTGTCGCGCTCGCCTGGTTGGAATTGCCGCTTTCCCCCGTCGCACCCACAGCCGTCACGACATAGTAGTATGCGGTTCCGTTGGTCAGCTTCGTGTCAGCGTAGGTTGTTCCTGCAGGCGTACCCACCGTGGTGTATGGGCCGCCGCTCACCGTTCCCCGTTTTACGTAATAGCTGGTCGCACCACTGCTCGCCGTCCAGGTAAGGCTAGCCTGCTGATTACCGGCTGTAGCGGTGAGGTTGGTGGGGGCAGCAGTAGAAGCGCTGTTTCCGTCACCGGTATCGCCGCTATTGCTGCCGGAGTTGCTGCACGCGTTGCACGCAAGCAGCAGGGCGAACAGCGAAATCTTCAACCAGGAGGACGAGCGGAGCGTGCGAAGCCTCATAGCTTGACTGGAGCCTCAAACGAAGTCTACTTACAATGAGTCGTTACGGAATGGGCACCAAAGTTGTAGAGGATTGAAGGGACAAGATGTAGCGAATATGTATCCAGTCACTGCATTTACCCGTTTCGGGCAGCCACGCCCCAGTAGGATGGGAACTTAGCGGCTGAAAGTTGGAAGATGCACGACATCGGTCTCGGGCACAGTCTCGAGCGGATTCCCCGCTTTGCGCCAGGCTGCCAGGCCGCCTACGATGACGAATGCCTTAAATCCCCACTCCCGTAAAAGATGCGCCACGCTAGCGCTCGTCGCTTCCTTCTGGCAAGTGCAGTACAGGTAGATGTCCTTGTCTCGAGGGAATAGTGCTATTTCGGCGGTGAGATTGTTGGGCTCGACTCGAATCGAGCCGGGAATGCGGACAGCGCCCGCACTGTAATAACCATGGCTGCGCACATCGGCCAGCAGTATCTTTCCCGGGCCGTCTGTCTGCAGCTTCGCGGCCAATATCTGCACCTCTACGCGTGGTACAAGCCGATCGGCGCGTTGCTTCCAGTACAACGACATCCGATAACCTATAAACGCAATCAGGGCAATGATGATGACAATCTCGACCGCATGTCCTGCTGCGCGAAATCCACTGACGATCTTCGCCACGAAATCGCGAAAGATGAATCCGATTGCGCCATATGAGAGCGCATAGAGGCTGGCGCCCAGGAAGTCCAGCCCCAGGAATTGAGAGAACCGCATTTTCATGCTCCCAGCCAGCGGCGCGGCCATCGTGCTCACCCCAGGAATGAACTTGTCGAACAACAGCGTGAGCCGTCCACGTTTATAGAACGATTCCGCGGAGCGCAGAACGCATCCTTCCGGATCGACGGCAACCTGGCACAGAAATTTCAAGATCGTCCATCCCATATGGCGGCCGAGGACGTAAAGGAGTGAGTCGGCCGACAACATCGCGGCGACCGCACACAACGCGACCGCCGGCCCATACAGGGTTCCCGCCGCAACGGCAGCTCCGCCCGCAACAAGAGCCACTGCGCCCGGTACGGGCACACCGATGGCTTCCGCAAAGACAATTAGGAAGATGACGAGGTATCCGTAGTGCACGATCAATGAGGAGAAGTCATTCATGGGTCAGGTCTCAAGGCTAGCATGCACTGACTTCCAAGAACGATAGCTGCCTATTTGCCGTGGGCGTCTCCTCGATGTGATCGATGACCAGGACGGGGTAAGAACAAGGTCTTGACTGTCACGAGCGTGGCAAATCAGGGTAACGAGAATGCGACATAAACTCCCTTTGCGGGAGCAGGGTTAAACCGCACCGCTCCGGTGGCCACGACAATATATTGCTTTCCGTCCACCATATAAGTTGCAGGTGTCGCTCGCCCGGCGTAGGGCAATTGGCCTTCCCACAACAGCTTGCCGGTTCGGCTATCGAAGGCGTGGAATTTGTGGTCGTAGAGGGTGGCTCCGATGAAAAGCAGTCCACTGGCCGTCACAATCGGCCCACCGTAGTTTTGAGAGCCTGTGTTCTTCATCCCATTCGCTGCCAGTTCTGGATATTCACCAAAAGGTATCTTCCACAGATAGTTCCCTGTGTTGAGATCAATCGCGCTTAGCGTTCCCCATGGCGGAGCGATGGCCGGGTAGTGATCAGGATCCACAAACATCTGGTACCCGGTGAAGCTGTATTGCGGCGGCTGAGAAGTTTCTCCGTGCGCAGCATCTGGGGCCGAGGTCACCTCCTGCTTATCATTGGCTTGTTGTGGTTTGCCGCTTTCCCCCTTCAGGAAATGCAGAAGAGTTTCCAGCTGAGGATCGGAGAGGCTCGGAAAGCCCGGCATCCTGCCCTTCCCTTGACGGATGGTCGCGATGATCTGCTCATCGGGGAGACGTTTGTTGATTTCGATCAGGGAAGGAAATGCTGGTGGCGATCCACTGCGATCAGCCCCATGGCAGACGCTGCATTGGCTGCGGTAGGTAGCTTCTCCCGGGGAATCCGTCGCCTTATTCTCGGTGAGACCGCCTGTCCAGGCCATTTCGTTTGCGTTGATATAGATGACTGCGGTTTTCGGATCAACTGCCGGACCGCCCCATTCGGCTCCGCCATCAAACCCTGGGAAGTTGACGGTTTGTTTGTTCAGCGCGAAGGGAATGAAGATCCCTTCACTGCGAAAGGTCTGGAATTTCTGTACTGCCCATGCATGAGCTTCCGGTGTCCGGTTTGTCAGCATATCTTCCGTAAGCAGCTGGCGCGCATAAGGATCAGGTTTGAGAGGTCTCGGCTGGGTGGGGGAGGCTACTTCGCCCGGAACTGTGCTTGGCGGGTAGCTTTTCTCTTCAATCGGAAACAGCGGCTTTCCCGTCACACGATCAAACAGAAAGACATAGCCGGTCTTGGTCGTCTGGGCGACCGCGTCGATCCGCTCTCCGTCGTGCTTCACCGTCAATAGCGCAGGAGGCGAAGGAAAGTCTCGATCCCAAATATCGTGGTGTACACCCTGAAAATGCCAGATCCGCTTGCCGGTATTTGCGTCCAGCGCCAATAGCGTGTCAGCGAAAAGGTCGTCGCCCACCCTGTTGGCTCCATAGAAATCGAAGGCCGCCGAGCCGGTTGGAGCGTACACGATCCCGCGTGCCGCATCGAGTGACATGCCGGCCCAGTTGTTTGCAGCGCCAGAGGTCTTCCATGCCTCGGGCGGCCAGGTGTTATAGCCGAATTCTCCCGGATGCGGAATGGTGTGGAAGCTCCATCGAAGCTCTCCCGTGCGCACATCGTAGGCCCGGATATCTCCGGGCGCCGCAGGCAGGGTCTCAGGCATTTCTCCGCCCACGATAATCAGGTCTTTGTAAATGAGTCCCGGCGAATCCATGGAGATGTAGTGGGCTTGGTAGTCTCCGCGAAGGTTTTTTCTAAGGTCGACCCTGCCATTCTCACCAAAAGACGAAATGGGCGTTCCCGTTTGAGGGTCGAGTGCGTAGAGATAATTCATGACGCCGGCGAAGATTCGTTTTTCTTTTCCGTCCGTCCAGTAGGTGACTCCTCGTGCCCAGTGTTGTGCCTTGACCCCGCTATCAAACTTCCAAAGCAACTTTCCCGTGGCGGCATCGAGAGCGATCACCTTTTCTGAGGGTGTATAGGCGTAGAGAACTCGCCCAACAACCAGCGGATTCGTCTCGAGTATGCCTTCTTCACCGGTGTCGTAGGTCCACTGCACCTTGAGTTGCGTCACATTGTGGCGGTTGATCTGGGTCAGGGGTGAATAGTGCTGACCCTCCGCCTGCCCCAGGTAGACCGGCCAATCGACATTCGCCCGTCTCGCCTTCCCAAAGGAATGCCCGACGGCATAGGTCAACATCCCACACAGAGCGATCAAGGTCATTAGCGGCGTGGATAGAAGAGACGCTAGTCGGTTGCGCTTCATGTGATTCTGAATCGTCGGTTCCCTTCCTGTCTCTTAATCGAATATCAGATCAATCCACAATTCGTCCAGGATTGCCGAGCTAAGATCACTGCCAGCAGGTTACTTAGTAGCGTCAGCCGTAGTTAGAAGGCAACTTCTCTGCGGAATTTTGCTGGAGAAGATCCGAAAGCGTTTCCAAATAGAGCGGTCATATGCTGGACGGATTTAAAACCCGTGGAGTCAGCGACCTGTTTGAGTGGTACCGTCGTCTCAGCTATGAGCGTTCGAGCGCGCGCGAGCTGTGCTTTTCGAATCGCGCTGTGCAGTGTGCATCCTAGTGCCTTTTTGACCCGCAACTCCAGACTCGACCGGGAGACTGCTACGGAATTGACTACGTCCGGTACCTTGATACCCTTCATGGCGTTCTGTTGTATGAAACTCAGGGCCCTAGCTACCAGCGGATCATCAATGGCCAGGACGTCGCTCGATTGGCGAGTGACAATCCCTTTGGGATCCACGACGAAGCGGCGCTTGGCCGGTTTTTTCCCGAACATCATCTGATCGAGCAATGCAGCCGCTTCGTACCCAATGATTTGCGCCCCCTGTTCAACACTACTCAATGCCGGACTCACAAGCTGGCACAACAACTGGTCATTGTCAACTCCAATGACCGCCACTTCATCAGGAACCTGCAACTTGTATGTGCGGCACACCTCAACAACGTGTCGACCACGATTATCATTAGCAGCCATGATACCGATGGGTTTAGGGAGCGACAATAACCATGCCCCGAGAGACCGCTGAAACAATGCCCAACGGCGGGCGTTTTTGTGGTGGCCCCGAAAGACGTTTATCGGGAATCCTTTCTTCCTGAGATAGTTAACGAAGGCCTGCTCGCGCTCCTCAGACCAGCCGTTAATCGGCGTCTTCGGATAGCCGCAGTAGGCAAAGTGACGGAAGCCACGCTCAAGTAAATGCTCCGCCGCCATCTTTGAAATTGCCTGATTATTTGTGAAGAAATATGGAACTGACGAACCGGGTACGTACCAGCCATATCCGCTGCCAAAGCCCACAACGGGCAGCCGTGATTGAGCCACAGCCCTGGCTACTTTAGGGTCGTCGAAATCGGCTATGATGCCGCCTCCGTTCCATGAGCGAAGATCCGGCAACCGCTGATCTTTAAGAGCATTCTCTTCTATATAAACACTAAAGTGATCATTTTCCTTCGAGTACTGTGCCACGCCCGTCATCACTTGCAGATCATAAACTCGCGTTGCATCATAGATAAGTGCAATGCGGGCTAATTCGTTTTTGTGGTTGCTGTCGTTTTTGGTCGCCACTGTTTAATTATATAAAGTACTGCAGACCCACAAGCAGATCTAGATCCGATCGTGAGTCCAGGTTTTGGAGAGTTAGAAGTCGTACCTCAGCGCAAATTGGGTAATTCTTGCAGCAGCAGCACTCGTAATCTGGCCAAACGCCGGCGAACTCAAGGTGCTATTCGGCTCGTTAAGATTGGTCCAGTTGATCAGGTTGAAGAAGTCCGCCCTGAACGTAAATCCTCCCGCTTCGCGCGGGAAGGTAACGAGTCTCTTCATGACAGAGAAGTCATTTTGGAGAACCCCAGGACCCGCAATGCTATTGCGCCGCGCAGTACCGAACTGCCCTGAAGAGGGGTATGCAAATGCCGCAGTATTGAAGTATTCGAGTTCCTGGGTGCGGCGCGAGCGACTCTTCGAGAGGTTGGGATTTCCGGTAACATTCGCTCTCTCCTGCCCGGAGTTGGCCCGACAGTATCCGATCAAGGCGTTGTCTTGACCGGTGAGTATGGATTCCGGCGTGCCGGTGTTATAACGGACGATGCCAGTAAGCCGCCAACCTCCCGTCGCCGCATTCAAGAATCTGTTGCCGTTCATGCCTGGGATATCCCACAGTCCATTGATAGCGAGGGTCTGGGTCACATTGAAATCTGAGGGTCCCCGGTCGGCCGCCACATCGAGTGGATTTTGTGCCCCTGTCCCGAGCAATGATTGAGACCTCTCATCGATTGACCTGCCCCACGTGTAAGCGGCCTGCAGGGCATAGTTTTTGACGAACCTCTTTTGTACATCGAGTTGCAGCGAGTGGTAGTTCGCGTTGACATCATCGAGGAGAGAAGGCATGCTGCCGTAATACTGGGGCAAGATCGGGCGCCGGGATTGCGCATTCTCCTCGGTGGCGCCTGAACTGTACAGGGCGGGGTTCAGGTCTTCAGAATCATACAGGTGGTGCGATAGGGCCCCTACGTATGCGGCTTCCGCAAAGAGGTTGTCTCCAAAACGATGCTGGATACTGACATTAATCTGTTGAATATCTGCCTGCCGGTAATTGGGGTTAATGTACGACTGGGTGATTCCCGGGAAGGGACCGAAGCTCGGCTTCTTCGGGTTGTAAGGCAAGGGGTCTGGTTGGCTACCCCATGGGTTCGCGGTGTTGGGTGGTGTCGCGCTGAAGCCGACCAGAAAGGGCTCGTTGTTGGTTTCGATTGCCTCGACTTCCTCGTCGACGACACTGTGATAGAGACCCCAGGCAGCCCGCACAGAAGTTGCGCCAGTACCCGTGACGTCCCATGCAAACCCGAGCCGCGGTTCGAAGCCCAATTTCCAGGTGTTATATAGACCCGGCTGAACTCCTTTGTCTCCAGGAGCCACCAGGCCGGGAGGTGCGGTTGGAAATACCGTCGATTGCTGGCCGGCTCTGTAGGTTGAGGCGCCACCACAAGCTGCGCATCCCTGCTTTTCTGTCCAGGGCGTCTGCAGATCGTAGCGAAGCCCAAAATTCAGTGTGAACCTTCTCGTGATCTTGTAGTTGTCTTGTATGAAAGGCTGAAAAAGTTTGTCGGTGCCGTTGTCGATGATGGTTGTCGTCACACTGAAGCTTTGCGGGCGGCCGAGCAGAAAGTCTGCATTTGGGTTGCCCGAATACAGGCCCGTGTAAGAGAGACCCATGGCAGGGTAGGCAAGATCGCCATTCCCCATGTAATTGAACATGAAACCAACCCGAATATCGTGTTTGCCATGATTCCATGAAAGTGTGTCGTCGAATTGACGGAAATAGGAAGGCTCATCCACATACCAGTCGGTGCCGAATGTGAAAGCGCCACTCACGCTGAATTGTGGGGTTTGAGGATAGGGGGTGAATCCATTGGTGTTGATCCCGAGCTCTTGCGCCGACTTACCGTTTTTCTCGGTTCCGGAGATTGCTTCGGGTCGCGAATAGTTGGCATCCGCCTGATTGATCAGGTTTGGACTGAACGTGTGTGTCCAAGCCAGTGCGTAGGCTTGATAGTTGTAGCGGTCGGGATCTAACCAAAACGGGATCGCCTCTGGTGATGGAGCGTTCGCATTGCTCCGGTACGAACGGAACCACAGCTTGTCATTGTCTCCCAGCGTTTGGTCTATTTTGTAGATAACCTGGTTCGCCGAGACGGTCGCGGCTTGCGAAAGCTGGAGGCTATTGTTGGGTTGATTTGGCAAGGGCAAGTACAAACCCATGGTAGTGGTTGCGACAGCGTCGATTCTGTTGCTGGGAATGATATTGCCGGGGAACGGCGCGCCCGTATTCGGATCCGTAATGACCTGTGTAGGCAGCAAAGCAGAAAAATCGCCGGTGCGCTCGGCTGCTGTCAGAGGGTAGGCAACCGTCAAGCTCTGCTGATCGATGCGAAGCCCTTCATAGGCAACGAAGAAAAAGGTTCTATTCTTGCCGTTGTATTTGGGGAGAAGCACTGGTCCTCCCAGGTCTCCTCCAAACTGATTTTGATGCAACATCGGTTTTCTGGTCCCCGGCGGGGTGAATGCATTGGCGGCATCAAAGGCGTCGTTGCGAAGATACTCCCACAGCGATCCATGAAATTGATTGGTGCCCGATTTGGTGACCGCCACAACGACACCGCCGCCCGCCCTTCCGTAATCTGCTCCGTAGCTGTCGGTAAGAACTCTGAACTCTTCCAATGCGTCGACCGTAGGAAGCTGCTGGTTGCTATTTGCGATGGCATCGGTCAACGATTGGCCGTCAAGCATCATGTTGCCGAAATCAGTTCTGCTTCCCGAAATGCTATAGGCCGGGCCGCCGCGTGCAGAGGTAATGTATGTTGGCGCGGTTGACGTGGCAACGCCGGGAATCGTATCAAGAAGCCCCATGGCATTCCTCCCGTTCAGCGGAAGGCTGTTCAAGTGGGCAGTGTCAATCGTCGCCCCCAGCGTCGCGTCGGTCGTGTCGATGTTGATCGCATTACCAACAACACTTACCGTTTGTGCCTCACGTCCAACTTCCAATTTCACATCAACGCGAATATTCTGGGCGACCGGGACAAACACACCAGACCGAATGAACGACTGAAACCCTTTTGCTTCCACTGAAATCGAGTAGTGGCCGATAGGCAGCAATGGAATCAGATAAGATCCCTCTGAATTAGAAAGACCTGTCGTCGAAAAGCCTGTATCGGCATTCGTGACATGCACGGAAGCTGAAGGAATCACGGCTCCATTTTGATCAGAAACAGTGCCCAGCAGCGTTCCGGTGGTTTGAGCTCTTCCGTTGCCGCAGACTAAGAAAAAGAACGCGATCAGCAGAAGTCCTGCCCACCGCGCATCTCGGAACGAACGTGACCGGCCTCGCAAGTTATTCATCACTTCTCTCCTATCAAGCGTTTGGAGTGCCACCTGTTTGCAGATCTCGAGATGGGACAATCACAAACGAAATGAACTGTACGCGGGAGAAATTGCAACTGGCAATAAGACTGGCTTATTGAATTGAAGCAATGTTTTATAGAATTTCGCAGCCGAAGACCGGCCTGAAATTCGATCGATCCGGCATGAGCGGATATATGCCCTGACTTGTCCGACGCCCCGGCATGTCATGTCCGCTTTGTTCAAATAGGGCGTAGCAAAAGAACAACTGGTCGCATAGACCCTCCAGATGGTTGGGAGACCGCATGGTCCGCATCGTTTTATGCATTTTTGCTAGTTATTTGCAAAATCACTTCTGCTTGGGCCTCCTTTCAGAATTCAAAAGCCATGAACGCTCCCACAAACGACTGCAGCGCAACGCGGCAAGACGATGGGCGCAAGAAGTTGCCGGTCGAGGGGCTTGGGGGAAACTCGGGGACGGGGGGAAACTCGGGGACCCGGACAGGAAGTTCGCTAATCATCAAGCAGTCGTAACTAAACGTCTGGCTTAGTATTTCATCATAAGCCAAAATCAAGATCTGATTGTCTTGTATCCGGGCGCCGTTTGGCTGGTCGGCCACCCTTTTGATGAACCAATCGTCGGTCCATCGACTCTTCCACCCCCCGGTTCCGTCCCCCCGTCCCCCGCTTCCCTGCTGGCCAGACTTCCTGAGGGCAGTAAGGTTAGTTGACTGGACCTAAGTAGCGATCAAACCAATCTAGCGTCTCCTTCACCACCGCGGGGTCGGGAAGGTCGTGACCTGCGTCATACACAACATGACGCTTTTCCCCAGGTGGAGAGCCCAACAACCGAAACATTGGATCCTGGTCATCGACTAACATGAAGTAATAGTCGTAGCGGCCATTCAACATCAGGACAGGTACTTTCACCCGGGGGACGAAGTTGATCAGGTCTACCTCAGGCAAGGATTTGACGGAATAAAATCCGCCTGACTGAAGTACCACGGCCTTGATGCGATCCTCTACGGCCGGTACCAAACCACCCATGGCAGCTCCCCAACTGAAGCCCCAGTAACCGACTTTTTGCGAGTTTATATCCGGCCTCGTTTCCAGGTAGTCGAGGGAGCGAGCTACGTCTTTCGACCACTGGATTACGTGATCGCGATAGGCATTGGAGGCGTCTTCACGCGAGGCTCTCCGTCCGTCCATACGCTCAAAAGTTCCTTTTAATATGGGGAGGATCATCGCTCGCCCGTTCTTGATGATGAAGTCAGGAAGGTAGTCATCAAGGTTGTTCAGCGTGCGATCGTAGGTTGCGCCGGAGGCCGGAAACAGGATGATCGTTTGATAAGGGGGAGTCCCCCGTTTTGGCAGGAACAGGTATACCGCCATGCGCTCATGCCCATAAGCCGCATCGATGGTGATCCTCTGTCGTGTCCAGTTCTCGTTTTGTTCGGTGGCTTCGATCGTTGCGTGCACGGGACCCTTGTCATAAGAGTAGAGACTCTTGTAGGCAGCGAAGATCTGATTGCTAACGGGCTTCTCTTTACTGTAGTCGCGGCCTGGCGGTATTAATTGCTGGCCCGCTCGGGCCGTCACCTGATCGCGGAGGTAGCGAGCGCACCGAAAGCCGAAGGTCGCCGCGCGGTCAAAAGGCGAGCGCGCATCCGGATTGTTGAAGATATAGGTTGGATCATCCCAGGAGCCACCCAGGAGATAGCGTAGGCCAGGTCTCCCCTCGTTGAGCACCCACTCTTTTGCGTTGCCTGCCATATCCATCGCGCCGGACCAGGACATGCCTTGGTACTCACCCACGCGCGCCAACCGCTGGTGAGAGAAGTTGCTGAGTGGAATGATGGAGGGGCCGTCGACCGGCCTGGCGGCAACCAACCAGTGGTATATGGTCGGCAATTGCTTACCCGCAAATTCCGCGTACGCTGCGGCTTCGAACCAACTTACGCCGGTAACCGGATAGTCATCCTCGCCAGCCGGATATTCGCCGGCTACCCAGGTCGCTGGACCCGGTCTCCCTGTGGAATCCTTAAATAGCGCCATGGCCTCGTCCCAGGAAAGCGGGGTGCCATCTTTCAGGAACGGTTGTTTCCAGTATTGCTGCTTGCGATAGCCACCCTGGTCCAGAAACCGTTTGTATTGCCGGTTCGTCACCTCGAACTTATCAATCCAGAAATCTTCAAGGGAAATCGGTGGCACGTGATCGAGCCCGTTAGCGAATCCGGACAAGACGACCGGCGTGCTTTTTGGCGCCGGAGCGTCGATACCAACGTAGATCATTTCTTCGGGCTCCTTACCTACCTCGACCATCCTGGCAGTCACCGGGGGAACCGGGGCGTCATCTTCGCCGAAAAAGAAGGCCAATTCCTTGGGAATAAAACCATTCTTAGTAAAACGCCACCGTGAATCTACCGCAGGTAACTGAAGGTCCTTGATAGGGGTTTTCCCCAGGAGTCTCCAGGCGGAATGGGGCGCGTCGTAATCTTTTTCCTCGACGCTAGTGCCCGGCGGCGTGGAGAGAACTGCCGTTGACCATGAAAGTTGGGGCCATAGTTTTACCAATATAGGATTTCTAGGGATATACCGCTCCGCTTGCGACGCCAGAGCGAATGCTCCTCGCACATCGTCCTGGTCCAGTAGTTTGGCGATTTGAGGCAATGCCTGGTTGGTGGCCCAGTCCACCTTTACCTGGTGATGCCACCGCCACCCTGCCAGGCCCGCGACGACAAGCAAAAGCAGCAAGGCTGGAATGGCCACTCGTGGACGCGTGCTCTGGCGGAGCAGAAACCGCAAGTTGACGCTACGGGCGAGAGTCTGGATCTCTTCCAGCTTGCCCTCGACCTCGGCAATGGACGCATAGCGCTCCTCCGGCTGCTTGCGGAGACATCGCTTGATCAACTGGCGCAGATCGTCTGGGACATTGCGCACCAGTTCATGCAGCGGCTTGGGCTCCTCGCGTGAAACGGCGACGATGATGCCGGCGCTCGATTGGCGGTCGAAGGCGCGTTTTCCGCTTAGCATCTCGTAAAGAATGGCACCGAAGGCGAAGATGTCGCTGCGGGCGTCGGCAGATTTGCCCTGCATCTGTTCCGGCGCCATGTAAAGCAGAGTTCCCACCACCTGCGCGGAATCGGAAACCGGCGTGGTTGCGGTTACATCGGCGGCTAAACCATCTTGTTCATGCTTGGCAAGACCAAAATCGAGCAGCTTGGCGCCCGACGGCGTAAGCATGATGTTGCCGGGCTTTAGATCGCGGTGGACAATTCCATGCTTGTGCGCAACGGCGAGGGCACGGGCAGTGGCGATAGCGATGACAAGTACTTCATGCAGGGGCATGGGTCCGCGCTTGATGCGAGCCGCGAGCGATTCCCCTTCGAGGTACTCCATTACCAGGTAGTTGTGACCTATATCATGGAGGGCACAAATCGAGGGATGGTTGAGAGAGGCGATGAGCCGAGCTTCCCTTTCAAAGCGCTGGTTGAACGCCTCACCCACGACTTTGATGGCGACCTGGCGACCCAGCCGGTTATCTTCAGCTTTGTAGACTTGCCCCATGCCCCCTGCGGCGATGAAGCCGAGAATGCGGAAGCGGCCGCCAAGAATCTCGCCTTCGGCGAGCGAGCGGCCCGGCGTAGTCGGTGCAATGCCGGGAAAAGCTGGATGGGAGAGAAAGGTTCCTGCTTCGTAATGTTCACGCAGCAGCCGCTCGACCTCGGCAATCAGGCGCTCATCGGAGCAGTGCAAGTGAAGGTAGGCGGAACGGCTTGCGGATTCCTCGCCCAGGGCAGCCTCAAAAAGCGCCTTGACGGTCTCCCAATCTTCGTGCCGCGTCTCCATGGTCAGTTCCGCTGCGCTTTCCATGGCTTACCGGTTGGCCATTAGCTCTTTTTATGGTCGCCCATTCTACGCCAGTTTTCTAAAGTAAGAAATGAGTGTCTTGGCCCGCAGGGGCTTTGAGCCGTTCCTCAAAGCTCGAAGAGGCCCGCGGAGGGCGTGGGACAAACCGCCTACCGTTGTGTGAGGCTAGGAGATAGGGGGATACGTATCCCCACTCTCGGGCCCAGGCCGATTCGCCAGCGTGGGAAAAGAGCCCTCCGGAAAAAGAAAAACAGGTCATTCCAGAAACGCATGCACCTCTTCTACCATGGACTCGATCACCGCGGCCTGGTGATGCGTGACAGGTGATGCGTAGTGATGCGTGACATAGTGATGCGTGACGAAATAACCGCTCGCGGAATTACTTCGTCTTTCCTGCAACCCCGTCCCGGTCCGCCCCCGGTTCCCCCTGTAACGCCGTTCTCCTCATTGAGCGCGTGGAGACCCGGTGCCACGATACCCATTCGCCAGAAGGAAAGGCAATGGCGCAAGTATTGTCCGTCCCTACCACTGGCATGTGTGCTCCCAATAGAGAATGATCGCGACGTTTTGCTGACCAACTCGGAAAATAATTTTCCTAACCCTGTCCCAAACTACCTCAAATCGCATCTATACCTGTAGCAAACCAAATACTGACAAGCATCGAGCGTAACGGACATGTTCGTGGCCAGGATGGCGCGCCTCGGCAGATCGTGCCGTGGCGGCACCCTTTGAATCATGGGGATCGGTATGCAAGGAAGATGCTGGACCTCTAACAACAGAGGAGCGTGATGGAAAGATGCCCCAAGATCGCCTCACCCGGTCCGCCCGTAGAGGGCCGTCAGCCCCCTCGGCTCGCAATCGAAGCCAAAAAGCTTCGAATCCGGGGGCTTATGGCGCTTATAGCGCTTTTAGCGCTCATTTTATTTTGGTGTGGCTCCGCTGTTTACCATCCCGTTGGTCTCGCACCGGGACTCAATGCGAGCATAGATCCGGCTGAATGCTTTTGCTGTAAAACCGTTTCTGCGGGTTCAATCAATGCGATCGTGGGGGCTGACGCCCCGTCTTGTTCAATCCATGTAGTGCCCCGGCTTCGCCGGTGCAAACATGGGGCACCCGTCCAGTTCCTATGGGTTCTCCTGGAGAACCGACTCCGCCGGGACGCAGTTCCGAACAGTAGTTCTCACTCAGACTCTAAAGCCCTCATCAGCCTCGCCGAGTGCGGCACGGCTGAAGAGGTTGCGGAAAAAGTCGCTGAACATAGAAGAAATCATCCCTCAGCGGCTAAAGCCGGATCTGTTTGCAAACACTTACGTACGAGCTGAAGCTCGTACCCTTCAAAAACCGGAGTTTTTCCGCAGCCTGTGAAGCCGTGCCCTTCGTGCTGACACTTCCTCCCGCAGCCTGTGAGGGGTCCACTAGGACCCAGCCTCCAGCCGAGGCTCAATTCTGAACCTGCCCCACGAATTGGCCGAGGGTAGCCCAAACACCTCGCTGCACAGCCATGTAACAGTCAACGTAACAACTGTGTCCCCGGCTTGTAACGTGATTGTTTCTGCACTACGTAGCCTCTGCGTAGCCTCGTTTAACTGGACGGCGATTGCACACCCATCCTACCGTTTGTCGCGCGGAGGAATAAGTCCGCATGAAGACGATGGACCCATGGATCCGTCACCAAGCACTGGCGTGGATTGGAGGCCGTTATGCGAAAGAGATTAATATCGTGCGCAGAATTTTTGATCCTGGCGTTGGTTATGCAAGTCAGTCTCCTGGGACAAGCAGTTACGGGTACGTTGCTGGGAACCGTTTTGGACTCTTCCGGAGCTGTCGTGCCGAATGCAAATGTGACCCTGACGAATGAGGGAACCGGTGTCAGCAACCACATGGCCACCAGTGCGCAGGGTTTCTACACTTTCCCCACACTGGATTCGGGGAGTTACAGCGTCACGGTGTCTGCCCCCGGATTTAAGACAACAGTTGCCAAAGGCAACCTCGTCCAGGTGGAGCAATCGACACGGGTCGATGTGACGCTTTCTCCGGGGGGCGTTGATCAGCAGGTCACGGTAACTGGCCAGAATCCCCTGGTCGAGACCACAACCTCCGATTTGGGTACGGTCATCGACGCCCAGCAGATCAACAATCTGCCCGTAAATGGACGCCTGTTCCAGACGCTGATGTTTCTGGCGCCCGGGACCACTCCGGCGGCATGGGGTGACCAGATTGAAAACCCGGCTGCTGCTGGGTCGACGGCGCCCGGCGGAGGGGGCGGCGGAACTTATTCATCGGTAAATGGATTTCCCTTCCAGGGAAATCTTTACCTGGTGGATGGTGTGATCAACGTCGAGCCGCAAAATGCTTACATTACCATCGCGATTCCGTTTGCCGACATTGCGGAGATGAAGATGGAGACCAACAATCCGACCGCTGAATACGGTACCTTCGGCGGCGCCGTGGTCAACTTGACGACCAAAATCGGCACCAACCAGTTCCATGGCCAGCTCTTCGAGTATGTCCGCAACACCGACTTCAATGCGCCGGACGCCTACTCCAAATTGAACCCGCCCTATCATGCCAACCAATTCGGGGGAGAAATTGGCGGCCCAATCCTGCGGGACAAGCTGTTCTTCTCCGGAGACTTTCAAGAGCTGCTGCAGCATGCGGGAGCCTCCGGATTGCTCACCGTACCCACGGCGGCAATGCGGACCGGGGACCTCTCGGCATTCGGTTCACCCATTACCAACACCGCAGCCTGCCAGATGATTGCTACTGCCAACGGATTGGCAGGCGCGGCGCCCTGCACCGCCAATTCGGTGCCCGCAGCGGATATCTCCCCCATCGCGACGGCCCTCCTGAGCCCTTCGGTGATTCCACTACCGAACCTTCCGGGAACCGCCAACAATTTTGCCTACGCGGTCGTGGGAACGGAGACGATGCCGCAATTTGACGTGCGCGCAGACTACGCCTTTTCCGACAAGGACCGCTTTTTTCTGCGCAGCTCGTATGCGCACAGAAAATACACCGCGCCCTCGCCAGGCACGGTGTTTATGGATGGTGGCAACGCCTACGGAAACAACTCCAGTTTCAACGATGTGATTGGTTGGAATCACTTCTTCAGCAGCAACATGATCAACGAGGCACGCGTCGGGTTTAGCCGCTACTACACGGTAGACTTCAACAATGCTTACGGCATCGACGAAAACGACATCCTCGGCATCCCCAACGGCAACATCTCCAGTCTGCCGATCACTAGCGGCATTGCGCAATTCTTTCCCGGCAACGAAAACGGGTGGAGCAGCACGGGTGATCCTGGCTGGGTGCCAAATGGACTGGGAAGACTCGCTAATATCTTTGAGTACGTGGACACGGTGTCAATGATCCACGGTCACCACAGTCTGAAATTTGGGATTAACGCGGAAAGAGTGCAGACGAGCGTTAGAAATGCCCAGAACGATCCCCGCGGGATCGTGAGCTTCGGCGGCGGCTACACGGGAGCGGGCAACCAGGGCTCATCGCTCGCGGACTTGTTGGTCGGTGGCCCCAGCGAGGTGCAGCGTGACCTGTTTCCGTCTACTCCCGCAACCCGAGTTACCTACCTGGGGATCTTCGGACAGGACGATCTGCGGGTAAATCAGAAGCTGACGCTGAATCTCGGGATCCGCTGGGATCTTTACACCGCGCCGGTCGATGCACACAACCATCAAAGCAACTTCGTGACCACCGGATCGAATGCGGGGTTGATTCAGATTGCTTCCTCCAGCAACCGGGGCCCCAATGTGAACACGTATTACGGGAACGTCGCACCACGGGTAGGCGCCGCGTTTACGCCCGACAATGGCAAGACCGCATTTCGCGGAGCCTTCGGAATGAGCTATTTCCCTGACAATTTCGGCGCCAATGGAGGGACCCTGGAGCGGAACTATCCGGAGACGCTGATCGAAAACAACTTCGCGACCAATTCAAACTGCAATACTCCGATCACCCCAACGGCTTTGTACTCGGGTTGCGGTTCTCTGATCATGAGCAACGGCCTCCCGGGTATTACGCCTGGGGTTTACACTCCACTTGTCCAGCCGTCCACCACTCCGGGAGGGTTTATAAGCCCGCCGGCAGGCTTTGGCGTCTTCTCGGTAGTGAATAACTTCAGGCAGGATGTGGCGCTGGCGTGGAACCTCAGCATCGAGCATCAGCTGAACTCCGATATGTCCTTCCGCATGGCATACGTGGGCACTGCGGGGAGGAATCTCTATCACGATTACCAGCTCAACCAATGCAACCCAACATCTTTTACCACGGTCTCCGCGGCGCCGTCGTATCCGTCGTATCCGTCGTGTCTGCCGTTCTACGCCATCAACCCCAACATCACGACGGTTGATTCGCGCAACAGCACCGGCAAGTCCCATTACAACGCGATGCAACTGGAACTGCAAAAGCGAGCGGGTCGCGGGCTAACGCTCACGGCCGCATACACCTGGTCAAAGATGATGGATAACATTAACAACCCGATCGATTCCTACGCCACGCGCGAGGAGTTGGACACTGCGAACTGGCAGCGCAACAATTATCCGCAAAGCCTGGTGCTGAGCTACGTCTACGAGTTGCCGTTCGGCCGCAATAAGCAATGGCTCGCTTCAGCCTCTGGTTGGACAAACGCTTTGGTCGGTGGTTGGGCGTTTACCGGTATCACGTCTTTCCGGTCCGGTGCGCCTCTCCTGGTTACCGCCAGTGCGAGTGACCTGTTGCCCCAGAACGGCGGTCAACGCGCAGATTACGTGTGCCAAGGCCAAAACAACCCTCACACCAATGCAGAATGGTTCGACACCAGCTGTTTTGCGCAACCCCAGGGGTTCCGCTTCGGCGATGGGGGTGTGGGGGAGGTTTACGGTCCCAGGTACCAGGACTGGGATCTTGGGACGTACAAGGTCTTTGGCTTCGGCGCGAATGAGCGCCAACAGATCAAGTTCGTCGCGAACTTCTTCAATGCCTTCAACCACGTCAACCGGCAGAGTCCGGATACGGGCGTAACCGACTCGAACTTCGGGGTCGTCAGCAGCGATTTTCTCCCGCGGCAAGGCCAACTCGGACTAATCTATTCGTTCTGAGGGTCCATTTGCAGATTATTGACCTGACTGGACCGGGACGCATTTGGTTTGGGTGGGTCCCGGTCACATTGAGCACCATGAGACTCTTGATTCATGATTGGAACCACATCGTTCCCCAGCAGGCGTAGATTTCTTGGCTCACTGATGACCGCGGCGTTCTTCCCTCACGAATTGTTGGGACGGATCACCGGCCTGAACTTGTTCCGCGACTTGCCGGAGACGCGGTTATCGCAAGGAGCGGTAGAGTTTGCGTCCTCCGATACTAAGCTGGTGGAAGGCTTTCGCTGGGCCAAAGCTCAGGCGCTCGCCTACGTTCGTGATAGCCCGGTAATCGGACCCTGGTACGAAGCGGCATTGCCGGGCCGGAATGCCTTCTGTATGCGAGACGTCTCTCACATGAGCACGGGGGCGCAGTTTTTGGGGTTGGGGCCAAACACCAGGAACATGCTGCATCAGTTTGCTCAACACATCTCGGCATCGAAAAAATGGTGCACCTGGTGGGAGATCACTGGGGAAGGCAAGCCTGCGCCGGTCGACTACAAGAGCGATGAGAATTTTTGGTATGACCTGCCGGCCAATTTCGACGTTCTCGATGCCTGTTTCCGGCAATGGTTGTGGTCGCGAGACAATGCCTACCTCGACGACGTCTTCCTGAATTATTACCGGCGCACCGTCACGGATTATGTGAAGGAATGGGATCACAACAACGATGGCCTGCTGGAGCATTTGCCTGGCGATGGCCACATGGGAATTGGCCACCTACGACGAGGATCTCGCCGACGACGTGCTGGTAGGAGCAGACCTGATCGCGGCTCAGTATGCGGCTTACGATAGCTACGCTTCCTTCCAACACGCCAGGAACGAGCAGACGGTGGCTAATGAGTTCGCGGCCAAAGCTCAAGACCTGAAAACGCTCTACAACAGCAAATGGTGGGATGCATCCCGGAATTGCTATTTCGCCGCGCTTTCACAAGACGGGCGCTTTCACGCGGATCTGAAAGCAAGCACCGGCGGAACGGATATTCAGTTTCCCCTCTACTTCGGATTGACCGATAGCGGAGCTAAAACTCAGGCCTCGCTCGACCAACTGGAGAAACGCCTGCGCCTGGACAGCGCAACGCTGGGTGGAATTGTCGGCGGAGTCGAAGGCAGAACCTACCTTCCCGACATCTTCTACAAGTATGGCCGCTCCGCGTCCGGATACGCAGTGTTGGTGGCGCTTATGAACCCCGCCCTGAAACGCCGCGAATATCCGGAAGTGTCCTACTCGGTCATAGGAAACCTGGGCGCCGGGTTGATGGGCATTCATCCGTCTTTCCGGCCAGGGGAGATCGAGACTTATCCTCAACTGACTGCCGAAACCGAATGGGCTGCTCTTCACCACGTGCCTGTCGGCCACAATGTTATCTCCGTTAAGCACACACACGTGGGGACAACGACTTTTTCGAACGAATCGGGACCAGAGATCGTTTGGCGGGCAAGCCTGCCCGGGAATTCGAAGACGCTCCTTGTCGACGGCAGCAGAGTTCCTGCCGAGAGTGCGACACGTGCCGGAGGAATCGTTGAAAGCTTTCATGCTCTTCACGTCAGGGCCGGTGAAACTCGCGTAGTTTCGGTGGGATAGATTGGCGGACTTCGCGAATATGATCGTGGGAGAGGGGTAATGGGTCGCGTATGCCGATGGATGCGCGCCCTGGCTCTTGTTTCTATTTGGCCGGACCACTTCTGTGGGGCGGTTCCGGGTCGACCGGTCCGCATTCAGGTAAGCGTGCTCACGCAACATAACAATGGCGAGCGCACGGGGGCCAACCTGAATGAGGTCATCCTCACCCCATCCAATGTAAGCACGAAGCAGTTTGGCATGCTGTTTCGGAGAGTGGTTGACGATCAGATTTACGGCCAGCCACTGGTTGTGGCCAATGTGAAATTGCGCGGTGGGACGCATGATCTGGTATACGTCACCACAGTGAACAATAGCGTATATGCGTTCGATGCCAATGATCCTTACGCCTCTGAACCGTTCTGGCACGTGAACTTTGGTACGCCCCCCAATGTCTACGATGGCAAATACGGCTGTACGGACATGAATGGAAACATGGGCATTATCGGAACACCGGTCATCGATGCCCAGGAGGGGACGCTCTACGTAGTGGCTGCAACGCGGATAGGCGACGCTTTTCTGCAGCGCCTGCACGCATTGGACCTCGCGACCGGCGCAGATCGCGCGCTGAGCCCGGTGACGATCACCGCACCCGGCTTTGCTCCGCTTATGCAGAGCCAACGGCCCGGTCTGCTTCTCTCGCGGGGAAAGGTATACATCGGCTATGCGTCTCATTGCGACAAGGAGCCTTATCATGGCTTCCTGTTCAGCTATGACGCGAAGTCACTCCAGCAGACTGGAGTGTTCAATACTTCGCCGGCAGGACAAGCGGCGAGTATTTGGCAGTTTGGGCAGGCTCCTGCCGTGGATGCGGAAGGAAACATCTACTTTGTAACCGGCAATGGAAGCTGGAATGGCAGCTCGGACTTTAGCGAAAGCTTCCTCAAACTCGACTCCAACCTCAAAATACTGGATTGGTTTACGCCGACAGATCATGCGCATCTTGACTCCATCGATGGAGACCTCGATTGTTCCGGCGCCGTTCTAGTCCCTGGGACCGGCCTGGTCATGGATGCGGGAAAACAAGGAGTTCTTTACCTTGTCGATGCCCATCACATGGGCCACCTGGGCGACGGCCACGCAGTCCAGCATTTTCAAGCAACCAGTTCGCAACTGCCCAGCCTGGTTTATTGGAACAGCGCGAAGAATGGTGCGCTGGTTTATATGTGGGGGCAGGCGGATCGACTCAGAGCCTATCGCTTCAACGGCGACACGCTCAAGGAAGCGCCTTTCGCCATCGCGGCCGGAGGTAGCTCAGGGTCATCCTGGGGCAATGATCTCGCTTTCGGCAAACGGGAATAAAGATGGAATTCTCTGGGCAGCCATTCACGCGAGCGGAAGCTCATGGCATGAGTCGAGACCCGGCATTCTGCACGCCTATGACGCGGACGATATCACGCACGAACTCTGGAATTCTCTGGAGAATCCAACCCGCGACGATTGCAACAACTATTCCAAGACGGCTCCTCCCACGATCGCAAACGGTAAGGTCTATCTCGCCAGCTTCGGAACGCGAAATACCGGAAGCGGTCAACTTTGCGTCTATGGATTGCTGCCGGATGGCCCTACCCCAGTCGCCGCCGTCAAGTGTGCAGGTCTCCGATGGAGATGGGCAAGTCTCGCTGTCATGGGCAGCATCCAAAGACGCCACGCACATATGCTGTGAAGAGATCGATCAAGAATGCTGGGCCATTCGAAACCATCGCGAGCGGTCTGACATCGCACCACCTTTACTGACATAACGGCAGAGAACGGTATGACCTACCAATACACGGTGAACTCCGTGAACTCCAACGGAGAGAGCGGGGCTTCCAGTGTTGCTACCGTCTTCCTGCCAAAAACCCCGGCGCAAGTCGGCCTTTTGCCGCCAGGGCCGGGACGTGACCTGACGGAAAGAGTCTGCTCTGGTTGCCACTCGCCCGGGTTAGCGGCCAAGGAACAACTCAGTCCGCAAAAATGGCACGACTTGGTGCGCCTAATGGCCGCCCAGGGCGCTGTCGCCACCGATGACGAACTCAACCAGATCACTGCCTACTTGGCCAAGTCGTTTCCCGACCGGACCAAGAAGGAACAGATAGCACCAGGGAGGAAAATAAATGACCGTTTTTCGAAGAGATTTTCTAAAGCTGGCAAGTACCGGCCTGGCTGGGGCTACGGGTCTGCGCGGGTACTTCACTCGGTGCTCAAGCGCAAACCGCAATCATGCCGGGGGCGGGCACAAATGCAGTATTCGATGTGAAAGCCTATGGTGCGCGAGGCGACGGCGCTTCGATCGATACCCCGGCGATCAACAAGGCCATAGACGCGGCGAGCGCCCAGGGAGGGGGAACGGTTCGATTTCCCTCGGGCACCTATGCTTCGTACTCAATTCACCTCAAGAGCAATGTCGTGCTCTACCTCGATATGGGAGCGACGATTCTGGCAGCAAGCGTTGCGCCAGGCGGCAGCACCAGCGGCGCATGCTACGATCCCGCCGAGCCGAATAAACCCTGGGAAGATTATCAGGATTATGGCCACAATCATTGGCACAATAGCCTCATCTGGGGTGAAGGCATCCACGACGTTGCCATCCTTGGGCCGGGATTGATCTGGGGCAAAGGTCTAAGCCGCGGCGGCTCGGAGGAGCCGCGGGCCGAAGCTCCAGGCATGGGGAACAAGGCGATCGCCCTGAAGAATTGCCACAACGTCCTCCTGCGCGATTTCTCCATTTTGAAGGGCGGTCACTTTGGCGTTCTGGCGACAGGGGTCGACAACCTGACGATCGACAATCTGAAGATCGATACCGACCGGGATGGATTGGATATCGATTGCTGCCACAACGTTCGTGTCTCGAATTGCAGTGTCAATTCGCCCTGGGACGATGGCATTTGCCCGAAAAGCTCATTTGCGCTGGGTTATGCGCGCGCCACCGAGAATGTGACGATTACGAATTGTTATGTCACGGGCGCCTATGTGCTGGGGACCATGTTGGACGGCACGTATAAACGCTGGCCTGCCGATTTCAAAGTGGCTCCCACTGGCCGCATTAAATGCGGTACGGAGTCGAACGGAGGGTTTAAGAACATCACGATCTCGAATTGTGTCTTCGATGGTTGCCGCGGTTTTGCGCTGGAAAGTGTGGATGGTGCGTTGTTGGAGGATATTACCTTTACCGGTGTCACGATGCGTGACTGCACCAACACCCCATTGTTCCTCCGCCTGGGGAGCCGCATGCGAGGTCCGGCTGGAGTTCCAGTGGGCACACTGAAACGAGTCATTATCAGTAATGTTGTCAGCTACAACTCAGCATCGCAGTTCAGCGGTGCGGGGCTCATCATGGGCATTCCATCGAATCCGATCGAAGACATTAAGATCAACGATCTGTATATGGAGCATCGCGGAGGTGGAACACGCGAAATGGCAGCGCGGGTGGTACCACAAATGGAGCAGGGGTATCCCGAACCGTATAGGTTCGGTGACATTCCTGCGAGCGGATTCTTTATCCGCAATGTAAACAATATCGAATTGACGAACGTTGAGATTTCCTGGAGCCAGCCGGATGCCCGGCCGGTCTTTTACCTGGACAACGTGAAGGGCGCTGATTTCTTCCGTATCAAAACGCCGAAAGGGATCAACTCCACCATATTCGAGCTCAAAGACGTTCAGGACTTTAGCGTCTTCTCTATCGCGAAACATCAAAGACGTCCATTTAGAAAAGGTTGATCAGAAGACAATTACGAATTGACGGCATCGGGGGAGACTGGTGAAGAAGGTTCAGCTGTTGTTGACTCTTGCGTTGGGGGCAGCCATGGTGCAGGCTGCACCCGTACCACTCACCGGCGATGACGCAAAGCAGGTCTTAGCTCGCGAGCAGGCCCGCACCACGGCGCTGGAGCGCTCCGATGTTGCCGCGCTCGAGCGGATTATGGCGGATGATGTCACCTATATTCACGCCAGTGGCAAAGTAGATACGAAGAAGAGTTACCTGGATGCGATTCGCAGCGGACAACTGCGTTACATCTCGTGGCGCCCCATGACTTTGCATGTGCGCATGCTGGGAGATAGAGGTGCGGTCGTCGACGGCGAATACGCTGTGAAGGTAACGGATTCTCGAGTCCAGCCCAACCCGTTCGATATTAATATTTTTATCCTGACCGTCTATGAGCGACGCAATGGCCAATGGCAGCAGATCGCATGGCAATCGACGCGTGACGTAGGGACCTCGCCTGATAAGGCGCTCCCCCGATCATCGGCTAAGTAGACCTATGTCGCTCGGTTTTCCTCGTCTCAGCAGGACCCTCCGGAGTTTGCTACTATGCTACCCATTGGTACTTTCCTGTGGTGGAGGGTGCGATGCGACTTATGATCCTCGGTCTGCTTGTTCTGCGCTGGAACGACGGCACTTTGTCAAACGACTGCGCCGGCTCCCGCAAACCCTGACAGTCTGTGGCAGGGTCCACTCGTGGCCACTCCGCCTGCCAGGGATTTCAGCAAGCTTCCACCGGGGTGGCAAGCTTCGGCCGTTGTACCGCCGCGGGTCCTCTTCCAACCGGGGATGCCTGACTCCCAAAGCAGAGACCGACAAGCCGTTTGGACGAGCGCAGAGATTGATCCGAAGATAATCGTTCATCCTCCGCAGTCGAGCATTGGCGTTACTCCGCCAGGCACTCCAATGGCGCAAAACGAGTATCCCCATCTGCAGATGCTGCCGATTGAGTCTTCCGCACGCAATCCACGAGAAGTAGGGGCTGACGCTGCCCATTGCAGACCCGATCGCATCCTGAGACCGAGAATTTTGCCTATATGAAGCGTTATGGTCAAGTCGTCCGGCTGAAGCCAGAGAGCAGAGACGAATATCTTAAGCACCATAGAGCCGTTTGGCCCGGCGTCTTAAAGACAATCGCCGAATGCAATATCCGCAACTACTCGATCTTTGAACACGGGGAGTTGCTCTTCGCCTATTTCGAGTACCACGGAATTGACTTTGCGGCGGATATGGCGAAGATGGCGGCATGCCCGGAGACGCAGCGTTGGTGGGCCGTGATGTTTCCTATGCTCGAGAAGCTGCCACCCGAAATACACGGACAACGTTGGACAGACCTTCCTGAGATTTTCTTTTTCGACGGAACGTCGTCGATTGATCCCTCTTAGTACCCTCGGTCCCCTTCAGGCCGGTGGATCTTGGTTGAGGATTTCCCGCGAAATCCCCCACGCGACATCAAACGCTCACGCAGTGGCAACGGGTCTTGCCGCATCTTTGTGGGAGATAACGAATCCAATGATGTACGCCCGTCATTGCTATCGGGGCGAAGCGAATCATCCGGAAAGGATCCTGTGTCTAAGGTTTGGCTTATTACCGGCAGTTCTCGCGGTCTCGGCCGCGCATTCACAAAGGCAGTGTTGGAGGCAGGAGATCGTGTGGTGGCGACAGCCCGCAAGCCGGAGCAACTCGCCGACCTTCAAAGCGCCTATGGCGGAAACATCCGTCCTTTCGCCCTCGATGTCACTCACGAAGCGCAGGCAAAGAAAGCCTTTGAGGCCGCAATCTCAAGCTTTGGGAGTCTCGATGTGCTGGTGAACAACGCTGGATTCGGGAACGTGAGCCCAGTAGAAGACACCTCTCTTGCAGACTTTCGTTCCCAGATTGAAACCAACCTTTTTGGGGTAATCATTATGACGAAAGCTGTGCTCCCTTACTTCCGTGAGCGCAAAGCCGGGCATATCGTCCAGGTAACGTCTATCGCAGGACGCATCGGACCAGCAGGCCGCGCACCCTATGCGGCGGCGAAGTTTGGGGTGGAGGGGTTTTCGGAATCGCTTTCCAGGGAGGTGCGACCGTTCGGGGTTAAGGTGACAATCGTCGAACCAGGTGGCTTCCGCACTGACTTCGCCGGGACCTCCACGAAACTGAGCGAAGGCCGCGTCGAATATGACTCAACCGTTGGCGCTTCCGTCCGCTTTCAGAGGGACTATCACGGCAAGCAACCTGGCGATCCGGCAAGGGCGGCGGCAGCACTTCTTCATCTCGTTTCGCTGCCTGAACCGCCACTGCGGCTCCTCCTCGGGCGCGATTGTTACGCATTAGCTGAGAAGAGTGCTCTTGAAAAGCTGGAGTCCGACAGGATGTGGAAGGATCTCAGCACATCGACGGACTACGTGGCAGCAGAAGGCCAAGGCGGGAACACGTAGTGGCACAGAACAAGCAAGTCAACGCTATCCACAATCTCAGTTCGCTAGACGTAGCGATCATGCTGCCGCTGAACAATGCCCATGCCAAAGAAACGTCAGCACTCGATGACGCCAGTTTTACCGCACTGCTCGACATGGCTTTTTACGCCCGTGGCATTGACCGAGGCGCGACTGCGTTCTTGATCGCGCTCGAACACAACGCCTCCTACACAAGTCCGAACTTCATTTGGTTCAAGGCGGCCCGTGAGTCATTTGTCTACATTGATCGCATTATTGTCTTGAGTTCTGCGCGAGGCCGGGGGATTGCCAGGCTTCTCTATGACGACCTTTTTGCCGCGGCGAGGAAAGCTGGACATGATCGGGTTGTTTGTGAGGTGAATATCGATCCGCCAAACCTCGTCTCCGAAGCCTTCCACGTAACCATGGGCTTCGAATGGGTTGGGGAGGCGACTATTCGCAATGGGACGAAGACCGTACGCTATCTGGAAAAGACGCTACGTTAACCTGTCTCGCATTGAAAACCATCCCCGCACCGATAAGAGGCGATTCGCTCCATCTGCGAGGCGCGGAAGCGTGCGGCAGCCTGCAGTTTGCCTGAGAGAGGTGATATTCTCCCGCAAGGAGTTCACCATGGAACCTACGAGGCCCAAACTGCCAAGCGAAGCTGTAGAGCTCTACAACCTCTTTATTCATGGTGAGATTACTCGCCGTGCTTTTATGGACGGTGTGCAGCGATTCGCGATAGGCGGTCTGGCCGCGGCGACGATCGTCGAGGCGTTGATGCCGGATTACGTTCGGGGACAGCAGGTGTCCCGGACCGATGACCGGATCAAGGCCACATACGAGACTGTTCCGTCGCCCCAGGGTAACGGAAGCATCAAAGGATATCTCGTGCGGCCTATCAGCGCCGACACACGGTCTGAGACGGTGACGAAATTGCCTGGCATTCTCGTCGTCCACGAGAACCGCGGTCTGAATCCTCATATTGAGGACATCGCTCGGCGGATGGCTCTCGCCAATTTCATGGCGTTTGCGCCGGACGGACTCACTTCGCTGGGTGGCTACCCTGGCGACGACTACAAAGGCGGCCAGATGTTCACCAAGATCGACCACAACAAAATGGCCGAGGACATGGTGGCGGCGGCACTGTGGCTAAAAGCGCGCTCCGACTGCACAGGAAAGATCGGCGCCACAGGTTTCTGTTATGGAGGCGGCGTCGCCAATACGCTGGCGGTCCGTCTAGGTGGCGATCTGGGCGCGGCAGTGCCATTCTATGGCGGTCCGCCTGCCACAGCGGACGTTCCGAAAATCAAGGCTGCCATCCTGGTGCACCACGGGGAATTGGACACGCGGCTGGCGTCGACGTGGCCGGCGTATGACCAGGCCCTGAAGGCGGCAAATGTTCCACACGAAGGCTACATCTACCCGGGCGCCGTTCATGGCTTCAATTGCGATGCGACGCCGGAACGCTACAACAAAGCCGCAGCCGATCTAGCCTGGCAGCGGACGATCGACTGGTTCAACAAATATGTGCGCAGCTGAATCCGTCCGTCCTCGCCGGTGCACCGCGCAATTACTTCGATCGCACGACCCTAGGAAGGTTCGCGATCAGGGTCGACTGCGAACAATCACCGATGCTAAGGTAAGCCGCTGCCCTCAAATTTGTCATCCCGACCGAAGCGTAGCGCAGCGGCTCACCTTAGCATCGGTGGAGGTGGATGGACAGAACTACCACTACGGCGAATTCTGCAACACGCGCTCAAGATAAAATTCTAACCAGTGATTCCCTTTCCCGGAGGAAAGAGCCTATGGCAACCGCAATCCACTCGCCACTGACGACCAATAAGCACTTGATTCGCTGGGTGGAGAAGATGGCGGACCTGGCCCAACCGGAGAAGATTCATTGGGTGGATGGATCACAGGGCGAATATGACTCTCTCTGCCAGCAGCTCGAGCGCACTGGTACGTTCGTGAAACTAAATCCGGATCTTTGGCCGGGATGTTTCTATGCACGGACTGATCCGGGCGATGTCGCCCGCGTCGAAGAACAGACTTTCATCTGCTCTCTTTCCAAGGACAGCGCCGGCCCGACCAATAATTGGCAAGATCCTTTCGTAATGCGGCGCAAGCTGAAGCAAATCTTCCGCGGGTGCATGCGCGGGCGTACGATGTATGTCCTGCCGTTTAGCATGGGACCGATTGGATCTCCCATGGCGCAGCTGGGTATTCAACTCACTGATTCTCCCTACGTGGTTGTCAGCATGCGCATTATGACTCGCATCGGGCAGGCCGTTTTCGCCGAGATCGATAAGGGCTTGCAGCGGGTGGTGCCTTGCATGCACAGTGTTGGTGCTCCGTTGGCTGATGGCCAGGCTGATGTGCCTTGGCCTTGCAACAATGAAAAGTACATTGTGCATTTTCCAGAGAGCCGGGAAATCTGGAGTTATGGTTCTGGATACGGGGGGAACGCGCTACTCGGGAAAAAGTGTTTCGCCCTGCGTATCGCCTCGAACATCGCCCGTGACGAAGGCTGGATGGCCGAGCACATGCTCATTGTGGGCTTGGAAAGCCCCGAAGGCGAAAAGACCTATGTGGCTGCCGCCTTTCCCTCGGCCTGCGGCAAGACGAATCTTGCCATGTTGGTCCCTCCCAAAGGGCTGGAGGGATGGAAGGTATCGACGGTCGGGGATGATATTGCGTGGATCAAGCCCGACGCCACTGGACAGCTGCGGGCTATCAATCCCGAATCCGGATTTTTCGGAGTGGCCCCTGGAACATCCGCAAAGACTAACCCGAATGCGATGGCTACGCTGCGCAAGAATACGATCTTTACCAACGTCGCGTTCACTCCCGACAGGGGAGTCTGGTGGGAGGGCATGACCGACACTCCACCCAAAGAATGCCTGGACTGGCGCGGCCAACGTTGGACTCCCGAGATTGCAAAGCAGACGGGAAGACCCGCATCCCACCCTAACGGAAGATTCACCGCTCCTGCCAGGCAATGCCCATCGATAGATGAAGCTTGGGAGTCACCGGACGGGGTTCCCATCAGCGCCATTGTGTTCGGAGGCAGACGTTCTACACTCATGCCTCTGGTCTATCAGGCATTTAACTGGAGCGCGGGGGTCTATGCCGGAGCCACCATGGGCTCGGAAACCACGGCTGCGGCAGCGGGCGCTATCGGAAAGATACGCCGTGACCCAATGGCCATGCTTCCCTTTTGCGGCTATCACATGGGCGACTATTTTCGCCACTGGATTAAAATGCAACGCACATTGAGCGTTACTCCACGGATCTTCCACGTCAACTGGTTCAGAAAAGATGCTGAGGGCAAGTTTCTATGGCCGGGCTTCAGTGAAAACATGCGTATTTTGAAATGGATCGTGGATCGCGTACGAGGAAGGGCGCAAGGCAAGGAAACGCCGATCGGCTGGATCCCCGATTATGAAAGCATTTCGTGGAGCGGGCTTCAGCTTTCCCCGGAAAAGTTCGATGAACTCCAGGCAGTGGACCGCCTCAATTGGAAATCGGAGGTCATCGAACATGAAGGGCTCTTCATTGCGCTGCATGATCACTTGCCGCCGGAGATGATTTATGAACGCGAGTTACTCATCTGCCGGCTATAGGAAAAGCAAACAACTGCTCTCCATGGGCGCGCTACCCTCCCCTTTGTCATCCCGAGCGAACTCCGGATTTCCTACACGCTGCAACAACCCACGACCACGTATGCGGCTTTCCTAAAGGAAAGCCGCACGAGGATTAGCGACGCCACTGAGCCTGACAGGAAATCCGGAGGAAGCCGAAGGACCCGCGGTTCAGCGGACCTTTCGTGGAAATGTTTTTCGACCGAGCGGACCTGCCGTTCCACTTTCAGGCACAACCGAATGTGCCGTGGGCGAAGCCCCCGGGTTCCGCTTCTCCATCAACACAGACCGCAGGTCCCTCCACTGCGCTACCCCGGATTTCCTGTCGAGGTTGGTGGCGTTGGCGGGCTTCATGCGGCTTTCCTTACTGAAAGCCGCACACGTGGCCGTTGCTGAGGGCCGCGTAGCAGGAAATCCGGGTACGCTCCGGTCGGGATGACAAATCTGAGGGCGGTGGCACACCTCGGCATGGGTGGACGCTCTCGATGTTTCGAGCAGGGCTGAAACATCCATGGGCTCTTTGCATTCATCCTATATAGATGCGAATCACCCAAGAAGAACCTAAATTTGACACGATTTCGCCCAAGATCCTTTACTTCGGGAATCCGGTTGCATTAATCAGCTCGGTCAACGAGGACGGCACGCCGAACCTGGCGCCGATTTCTTCCTTCTGGGCGTTAGGGTGGACGATGACCCTGGGCCTACTCAACGAAACCAAGACTTTGAAGAATCTCGAAATGCGGCCCGAGTGTGTGGTCAATCTTCCATCACCGGATTTGTGGCGCCAAGTGGAAGCACTTGCCCCGCTCACAGGCCAGAATCCCGTCCCTGGAGACAAGAGCGACAAATTCCGGTTCGAGAAAGATAAGTTTGCCGCCGGGTCCTTCACACCTGTGCCGAGCGAAATGGTTTCCGTTCCACGGGTGAACGAGTGTCCTGTGCAACTGGAAGCGATCACGCGTTCCATCCATGCGCTCGTGGGCGAGCCTCGCGTTCACAAATTGGGTGGCGCAACATCGGTGGAGGTCGAGATTCTGCGGGTCCACGTCCGCCGGGAATTCATCTTGGACGAGCATTACGTCGATCCAGCAAAGTGGCAACCGTTGATCTACAACTTCCGACATTACTTTGGTCTCGGAAATGAACTCGGCAGTACGTTTCGCGCCGAAGTGTAGGGAAGAACGGTTACAAATACTTCGTCGTCCATGGGACGCGCACGATAAATTCTGAAGCCAATTTTAGGATTAGCGGTATTTCGTGCGGCAAGCGGTACGAAAGTTTGCTCGGTGCAGACTTGGGAAGGAAATGCGTCGACCATTGATACATATTTCTATCTTTCCGCCAATATCCGCAAAAAAAGTTCGCTAACTCGTGCGTTGCCGCCGTGTACGGCTATGTCGATGCAGTGATTCAACCTAGGAGTACACACCGGCGGGCGATTGCAGCGCTCGAAGTGCTTGATGGCAAGCGGACAGGAATTCACACCCCAAAACAACCAGGAAATATCTTATACTTCTGGCAAATTTCAGCCGTTACTTTGCGGCGGCCGGAATTGGACGATGCAGTTCGTGCTTCATGAAACGCTGGGACCGCCTGACTCCCTATCCGGTCGATGACCTTAGAAACCACCAACCCCCAAAGCAGTCGAGGTGTCTATGTCAACGCAGAATCCACAGCACAGTCTATCCCGGGTCTCCTTTCCCAAGAGTGAACGCAAGACACACCCAGGCGCAACGGTCGCGAGCAAGACCGACGCTCAACGCAACATCAGCGTTTCGGTGATTGTGAAACGCAAGAACCGTCTGGATCTCGAAACAATGATTGGCCGGCACGTCAGCCAGCAGGAATTTTTGGAGAAGTACGGCGCCGATCCGGCTAGTTTCGACCACCTCCGCGACTTCGCCCACAAGCACGGCCTCACCGTAGACGAAGGCGCATCCAGCCTGGCACGACGCACGATGGTCATGCGCGGCCCGGCGAGTAAGATGGAGGCCGCCTTTGGCGTCACCCTCAACGACTACGAAAAAGAAGGAAAGAAATTTCATAGTTACACCGGGACTATCTCCATGCTCCAGGAGTATGCAGAACCCGTTGAGGCGGTCCTTGGCCTTGATAACCATCCCATTGCCATGCCGCATTTTCGGCTGCTAGACAAGCAACGAAAAGGTAAGCGGCATCCTTCCCAGACGGCGTCGTTCAATCCGCCCCAGGTCGCTCAACTCTATAACTTCCCGATGGGACCCAATGGCGCAGGCCAAACGATTGGCATTCTCGAACTCGGCGGCGGCTATAACGCCAACGATTTGTCCAGTTACTTTGCCTCGCTCGGCATCGCCGAGCCGCGAGTCACTGCGGTCTCAGTCGACGGCGCCACCAACTCGCCCAACGACCCTAACGCCGACGGTGAGGTCGCACTCGACATCGAAGTCGCCGGCTCCATTGCTCCAGCAGCGAATATAGCCGTCTACTTCACCCCCAATACCTCGCAGGGTTTCCTCGATGCCCTGACCACGGCTCTTCACGACACCGCCAATGGGCCGCCGTCGGTCATCTCCATCAGCTGGGGCAGCGCGGAGTCGAACTGGACGGCGCAATCCATGACCGCCTTCGATGAAGCCTGCCAATCCGCAGTCGCGTTGGGCATTACCATCACGGTCGCCTCCGGAGATAATGGCTCCAGTGACGGCGGCAGCGGCAACAATGTCGACTTCCCTGCCTCCAGCCCGCACGTGCTCGGCTGCGGCGGTACGGAGCTGATCGCGGCGAACGGCGCCATCCAGCAGGAAGTCGTCTGGAACGATCAACCGCAGGGCGGAGCGAGCGGCGGCGGCGTCAGCAGTGTCTTTCCCATTCCACCCTGGCAGATGAAGGCCAACGTCCCCAAGCCCCCAACCAGCAGCGGCGGACGCGGCGTGCCCGATGTGGCCGGCGATGCCTCACCCGAGACCGGTTACAACGTTTTTTACGGTGGGCAGTCAGCGGTTGTCGGTGGGACCAGCGCAGTCGCTCCGCTCTGGGCCGCGCTCATAGCCCTGCTCAACCAGCAGAGCGGCAGCAATATCGGCTTCGCCAATCTCGCGCTCTACCAGAACGCCGAGAACGGCTTTAACGATATCACCCAGGGTAGCAACGGCAGCTATTCGGCGGGACCAGGCTGGGACCCCTGCACCGGCCTTGGCTCGCCCAACGGAAACCAGTTGTCGCAGATATTCGCGGCAGCCACAGCCGGCGCTGCAAAATCGATGCCCGCAACCGCCTCCCGCAGTGGAAAGCCCGCCCACGCCGGGGATTAGTTAGTTCCTGATGGAGTGACACAAATCCGGGGGACCCCAGATTTCGATTTTGAGCCCTGGGTGCCCCCCGGGCTCCCCGCGCCGGGCATAGAGATTCTCTAGTCCGGAAACCTTTAACGTGTCGCTGGCTAGCCATAAACTCATCCATGTACCTCGAAGGGTCGCAGTGCAGTCGTTCCACCTCGCCTCAAGACCTCAATTGGGCGCATACTGGGTACATGAGCGAAAACGAGATTCCGTTGTGTGATCGCCATCATTTCAGAATGAGGCCCGAGGAATCCTCTTTCTTGCCAACGATCATTTTCAAATGCGCGTCGCCAAGCTGTAGCCGCTACTACGGAAAACCACATGGGTACTTCAGCGTGCTTCCAGGAGGGTCACCGGCACCAGGAAGAATCGACCCGGAAGATCGCTGCATGAAAGCCTGTCCCGTAAAACGGCACACTCACTCTTACATGGCAATTACACGACCAAAGAATACCGCGCCAGGAAGCAGAGACCTCTGGCGGTGGTACTGCTATGAGTGCAGCACGGCAAAGTGATCCAACCGAAAGTGAACCTGGACATGGGAAAAACGGTGGAAGAGATGGCAGTCTTAAAAAAGGAGACCGGTAGGGGCAGCTTTGTCGGGTATGAGGTGACCGGCTGGCGGTACATGGACACTGCGAGTTGGCATGTAAAGGTATGGCCTGCAGAGCGTCCAAGTGACTGGATTGGCTACACGGTAACGGCCGGGAAATTCGAGTGGACGATGTTCGCCCAGACTCAAAAGGAAGCGGTGTTGCACCTGATTCGCCAATGGGAAACCGAATATCCAAAATCGACCGCATGAAACAGGCCTTTCGCCGCCTGGGGACTCGCGAAGCGTATGATTCACAAATAGTCCGGTTTCCCTCCTCGCCTCGAGCTGTCTATTGCTTTGCTTCAGACGGGCGCTCATCACAAACAACAGATTTGCTGGAGCACCGTATGAGTTTCCTCCAAAGGTCCGACTTGAAGAAGCACCTCTCAACTAGAACTGGCGACCTGCCTCGTCACAGTGAGTCCCAACCAGGGGAAGCTGCACGCGTGATTCTTCGTGATGGAAATTTAATCACACTACCGCCTTCGGTTTTGGAGGAAGAGGCAGTAAAAACACCAGAAACCGAGCAAGCACAACGCTAAATCCTCGTTTTACGAAATGGTGCTCGCGAGGGCCATTTGGATTCGGCGACTGAGGGAGGCCAACACCGTGGTAGATCGAGTGCAAATAACGCGATTAGGTGGTCCCATCCCGCAATGGCAAATTAGGGACTTCAAAGTCTATACATCTCAACTTCGCTACGCGCTACGTGCCTCCGAAGAACAGATTCAAGAAGCTGTCAAGCTAGAGCCTGGGCAACAAATGCTCATTGATCTCTATCTGAGTTGAGTACGGACAAGGTCCACCAGAAGCGGTAAGTATGGCAGTGGCGCAAGTGTTTGCGCTCACAATCCGGACGGTTTCAACCGATTACCTGCACACCAAGCCCGATTTATTTGCTAATTTGGACAGCTCTCGTTTGGAATGGGGCCGGGCCGAGGGCAGAGAGGATCGGGAGGAGATCTTCGACTGCGTTGCAGGTGTGGTCGGGGCGAGCTGATTCGAGCTCCTCGGACGTGCCGTAGCCGTAGGTGACAGCGATCGACGTTACGCCGTTCGCGCGGGCGGCTTCGATATCGAAGTTGCGGTCACCGACCATGAACGTAGTAGCGGGATCGAGGGACTGCTCTTCGAGTAGACGACGGAGCAGGGCCGTCTTGGTGTGATGGAGCGATCCGGCCGTGTCCGCGTACACCGCAAGAAAGTAGCGGCTCAGGTCGAATTTTTCGAGGATCCGCGCGGTAAAATCTTCGCGCTTGGAGGTGCAGACGAAGAGTTGCCAGCCCCAGGCCTGGAGGCTCTGCAACAGCGCATGGACGCCGGGATAGACGGAGTTCTCCGCCCAGCCGGTGGCGTCGTAACACAAGCGGTAGTCGTGCAGGAGAGCGGCACGGCTAGGCTCGTCGGCGTCGGGCATGAGGCGGCGCATGGAATAGTCGGCGGGAGGGCCGATGAACCAGTCAAGAGGCCCGGTCCAGGCGATGCCATGGGCTTCGAGGGTTTTGGTAAGGCATCCGAGAATGCCGGGTTTCGAGTCAGTGAGCGTGCCGTCGAGATCGAATATTGCAGACCTGCGCATCATCATTTGATTAGTATCACTCGTGTCCCAGAAGTACAGAGACAGAGAGGGACTCGGGTGAGGATCGCGACGTTCAACATCAACAACATCAATAAGCGGCTTGATAACCTCCTGGCCTGGTTAGCCAGAGCTGAGCCGGACGTGGTTAGTCTCCAAGAGCTCAAGGCGGAGCAAGGACAGTTTCCCGCGAATGCTCTTCGAACTGCCGGGTACGAAGCAGTCTGGCAAGGGGAGCGGTCCTGGAACGGTGTGGCGATTCTCGCGCGAAACCACGCTCCCGTGTTGACCCGCGTAAGTTTGCCGGGAAATCCTGCAGATCACCAAGCCCGCTACATCGAAGCGGCTGTTCAGGGAGTTCTGGTCACTTCCATCTACCTCCCCAATGGGAATCCTCAGCCTGGACCGAAATTTGATTACAAGTTGGCCTGGTTTGAGCGCCTCATTGCCCATGCCGCCGAACTCATGGCGAGCGGCGTCCCCGTGGTATTGGCCGGTGACTACAACGTCGTGCCGACACCGCGGGACATCTATCCGACTCGATCGTTGGATAACAACGCATTGATCCAACCCGAAAGCAGGCAAGCCTTTGCGCGTTTGCTGGCTCAAGGCTGGACCGACGCGATGCGGAGCCTACATCCGGACGGGCCCGCTCTGGACTTTCTGGGACTACAAATTTGAACGGTGGTCGAAGGACAAAGGCATGCGCCTCGATCACTTTCTGCTCTCGCCGAAGGTGGCGGAGCGGCTCGTGGACGGTGGCGTAGACCGATGGGCGCGTGGACAGGCGAATGCCAGCGACCATGCGCCAACGTGGATAATACTCGATCTTTAGTGGGAGCTGGTGACAGCCCGACGGATTCTCAATTATTTACGGCCCGCTCTGCAGAACGCGGTGACCGCCTTCAGTGCACAAGAACAACCAGAACAGTCTGCTCATACCGCTTCACCTGTGCCCGTAATCCGTGAAAACGTAATCTTTATTCTTCACGCTCGTGTGGCACACGAACCCGCACTTGGCGTCGTTCCCCTGCGGTGGCTTGTCCGTTAAGTTGCCGAGCCTGAACTTACCGGAGGCGGGCTCATACTCGAACACGCCGTAACCCCATCCGCCGCTGTCCGCGAACCTCTTGCTGTCCTTCAGCATGAAATCAACGTCATGCTGGGTGTCTGGCACCGTCGGTGCACCGGGTTCATGGTCATTCACTTTCGCGTTCCAATGGACCTTCGCCATCTTGGCGCCATCCGGAAATGGCTTGCCGTTACCGGGGATGCCTGCCTTATAGGCGTCGATCATCACAGGATTCCCGAGGATCGCAGCGAGCTTATCTCCGTTATGGCTGAGGGAGATCACCGGCCAGCCTTCGTATCCTCTGAACTCAGAGAACGCGAGGCCATTCGGTATTTTGAGGGTGTACTTGTCCTGCGCGGAAACGGCGCCTTGTGCCTGGGACGGGACTGCTGTGGAGGCGGAGGCAGCGTCGAGGCGGGGAAGGTTGTGGATGAAACGTGCAAGCTTCCAGGTGTCGTTATCGGAAATGCTCGACTTCCAGGAAGGCATGCCTGTGAGGCGAACTCCGTTCTGTATGATCCAAAACAGTTCCGCGTCGCTCCAGTGCTGCACGTGGGGTGAGCTCAGGTCCATGGCAGGCGGGTTCATGTTGCGCCCGATGTTAGTGTCTCCGCGCGCATCCGGACCGTGGCATTGGGCGCAAGACCCAAGAAACACTTCCTGGCCCTGGCTCAGGACCTCATCCGTCTCAGGCAGGGGGTTCTTCATCTTCCCTGCCTCCAACGGAATGCTAACGTCTTTAGCCGCATTGGCCAGGCTGGTTTCGCCCTGGGAAGGATGTTTGTCCGCTGTGCAACCTGCAAGCAAAGCGCCCAGCATTGCACTGATCACGCCAAGCATCAGCTTGTGTTTTAAGGCAGTTTCGCAATTACTGTGCGCCTGTAGAGATCGCGAGGTGTGGTTTTCCTTGGAAGAAAACCACGAAAAGGCCTGCGGCTTCGGTCTACACCAATTGCGATACCGCCATAGCGCCACGCTGCGATCACCTCCGCGCCACCCGCCAATCCACGGCAGACCCACAGATCCCCTCGTAAGTTCAGTCATGCTGTGTTCTCCTTCGCAAAGAAAGTTTTCTAAGCCGGATCTAACGTGGGTCCGCAATCATTGCGATTAAGCCAGAGGTGAGGGAGCAAAACAATTGGACGAAGGTATTGACCGATACCTTCGTATCAATTGTGCGGGACGAGCGCGCCTTCAATGATGTCATCCAGATCACGCGCGGCTGCCAGGCGCTTTGATAAACACTCAGTTCCTGAGATCCTCAAACTGAGCTTGAACCAATCGCACAATGACAGCAAAAATGATTGCGGTCGAAACCCCGAACATGAGCGTTCCATCTGCCGCTTCCAGCGGTCCTAGCAATTTCCATGATGGGCTCATAATCAAATCACCGTAACCCAAGGTTGTGTAGTTAACCGCTGAGTGGTAGTAGGCCGTTCCGAATTCTTGAAATTCTCCGCAGATTACGAACAACACCGCCCACAAGGCGATCTCAATCAGGTGCGCCAGGAAGAGGAATGACATCGCCAACGCAACAATGGCAAGATTGGTCCAGAGGCCAGCGCCCTCGCGGCCCAGCCTTTTCTCACGGCGAATGAAGTTTACTGTCGCGCCCACGGCAAGCGCGTGGATAAAGATGGTACAGAGGACGGCGCTTGCGCCAACCGCCAAGGGAATCAGGATCGCGACTCGATGAGTTTGCGTCATTTCTTCTGCCACAGCATCCTACCCTACCACCCACGGTGCGTCGGATAAATCTCCGTCTTAGGCAGTTCCAATATCCGGATACAATTGCTTTCTGGATCTGTCTTGTCGAAAACCACGGATGCGGCTCTGAAACGCAACTACAGTCTAGTGAGGGCCGCCGTAAATAGAGTCATTTATCTGGCGTCCCGGTCATCCATCTACAGTTCTTACAGACGGGACGGCGGAACGGGGCGACCATAGTTCTATAAATGAAGGCAAGGCCATGAAGAAGCAGGCACGCAATCACGTCAACCGCAAGCTAAGTGAGTCCGACGGAGCGCCCGCCAAGCCCACCGCCGCAGTCTCGGGAGAGTTTGTTACTGAGACGTTCGAGTACGACGGTGGACGGCAGGTCACGGTATACGTTCCACCGGACCCGCCCGAAGCAATCGTCTTCGCCGGCGACGGTCAGGGAATCTCGAAGTGGGGCGGGTTGCTCGAGGAGGCCGACGTACCGTCCACAATGATCGTCGGTGTGCATGGGCTGACCGATGAGACGCTGCGGCTCCATGAGTACTCACCGGGCATTGAGCCGGAGCGGTTCGCGGCACACGAGAAGTTCTTCGTCGAGGACGTTCGCCGATGGAGGGAGTCGCGGTTTGGCGTGGCGCTGCCCACTGAACGTACCGCAGTGTTCGGCGTCTCGGCGGGTGGAGAGCTGGCCCTCGCCCTTGGGCTTCGGCATCCACATGTCTACGGTGCGGTCTTCTGTGCCTCGCCCGGCGGCGGTTACAAGCCGCCTGGTGTTATGCCGAGTCCGCTTCCGCGCACCTACCTCGTCGCTGGCACACAGGAGCCGTTCTTCCTCGCGAACGCAAGGAGGTGGGCGGACGCGCTGCGCGATGCAGGTGCGGATGTCGTCATGAATGAGCGAGCTGGATCGCACGGTGGCGCATTCTGGCGAGAAGAGTTCCCGCTGATGGTGGCGTGGGCATTCGGACGATGATGCATCTCGGTGTCTCGTGTCAGTTGATGCGAAATCACAGAGTCACTCATCGAGGAGTCCGCAGAGATGACGGCTCCTCGGAGTCGCTGCCTTTTGAGATGCCTGGAAAGTCGTCTTTTCGGTGAGTTCCCGGAGTGATCGGCTGGTAAAGTTACTGAAAATCCCGTTTTTTGCGCGAAGCGCGTTAACGCCCTCGATCAAATCTGATATGGTTCGTGCCAATGGCAGAGAAGGAGTGGTACCGGCGAACCGCGACCCGATGGATAGCCTATCGGTCGGTGCCGATAAAGCGCCTATGGGTGTTGATAGCGGCGGTCTTCCTCTTGTTTTCAGTGTTCGGCTTCTACTTCGATCTAATGTACGGGGGAGTGTTGCCTTATGTCGTCGTGCTTCAAATGGCGCTCTACGTCGGGCTGAACGCTTCGTTGTGGATCATAGTGCTGTCGCGGCTGTCGATGCCGTTTCTACTCGGCCTGATCGTGCTGCAGTTTTTCAATGTTCGGATCAACACCAGCCTCGTAAACTGGATGACGCGCAGCTTCGATCTGAAACCAGTGCCTTCGGAATTGGGAATTCATTTCGCCGCAACCGGGACGCTGGCGGCGATCATTCTCTCCTACTTTTTTTTCGTTGTGTATATCCGGCGCGAGGGCAGAGAGTCGTTCCGCATGCGCAACGAACTGGAGCTGGCACACGGGATTCAAAAGACGCTAGTGCCGCCGGTGGAATTGCGAACTTCGCGCTTTGAGATTTACGGCATTTCGCACCCCAGTGAAAAGGTGGGCGGCGATCTGGTGGATGCCATTTACCTGCCGAGCGGTGATGCTATTGCCTATGTTGCCGACATCGCTGGACATGGGCTGCCCGCCGGCATTCTGATGGGAATGCTGAAGACAGCGACTCGCACAGCCCTGCTGGATGCGGAGGGACGCGAGCCGCATCAGACTCTGCCGGTATTGCTGGATCGGCTGAACAGGGTGCTCCCGGAGGTGAAAGAGCCGCACATGTATGCGACGTTCACCGGCTTCCGGCTAGGAGCGGACGGCAGCGTGTTCTATGCGCTGGCGGCAAGCCCACCGATTCTGCAGTGGCATGCGAGCGGGCGAACCTTGTCGCACACGGAGGAGGGCCAGTTCCCTCTCGGGCTGCTGCCGGTTTCCAGCTTTGACGGACAGAGGCTGGAAGTTGCGTCGGGCGATCTGCTCGTGGTTGCAACGGACGGGATTCTGGAAGTGTGCAACAAACCCCAAGAAGAATTCGGCGTGGAACGACTGAAGCAAGTGATCGCGGCGAACGCCAAGGACCCTTTACCGGAACTGGCGGCAAGGATTCTTGCGGCGGCGCGTGGGTTTGGACACCAGTTAGACGATCAAACAATCCTCATCGTGCGTTGTTTGTGATTTGGGAATGAAGTATTCGCCATCAACGATTGAGGTCTTCATCGGCTTTCTTGGCAGCCTAATTGAAAGATTAGTTCGTCTCAACTCCGGAACCCCCAGATCGCATTTTCAGTAAATTGCCCAGCCGCGGGCATTGGGGTGCTCAAGTTACCTATAATCCCGTTTCGCGGGCGCCCGAAATGCCATTTGTCCGAGAAGCCGATTCGGCCATGTGGCCCGCGTTCCATTGTCGGTGAGTGCGTTAGCGACTTACTACTCGCTGAGGTTCCTTTGTGTGCCAATTCGCGGCTTCGTGCGATCTGGCTTCGTTAGCCCACTGCCCGAGCGATTACGATGCAATTGAAGTTTTTATGGGCGGGCCCTGCGCAGCGTTCGAGACGTCTTCCCACGCCTCCCAGGTGGCGATGCGATCGGCGTATAAGGCGCGAGCCCCCGGCAGAACTGTCGAACCGAGCACCAGCCGCAGCGGCGGATCATTCGCGTCCACAAGCTTCAGGATGGCTTCCGCGGTTGCTTTAGGATCGCCGCGTTCCAGGCTGGTCAATCTCTCCATGAACCGCTTTCGGAAGTCCGCATACGGTTCCAGAACATCGGCGACCTTTGCGGATTTACCGAAGTCGGTGGCGTAGGCGCCCGGCTCGACGATCGTCACGCTGAGGCCGAACGGCCTGACCTCCTGCGCTAGCGATTCGTGGAGCGCTTCGACTGCCCATTTCGTGGCGGAGTAGAAGCCGATGAGCGGCAACGACCCAATTCCCAGGCCGCTGGAGACACCGAGAATGTGTCCGCTGCCCTGTTGCCGCAGCAGAGGCAGAGCAGCACGGAGAACCCGGACCATTCCGAGATAGTTCGCGTCGAACACGTCTCGGATCTGCTCGTCGCTTGCTTCCTCCACGGCGGCAAGCAGGCTGACACCAGCATTGTTGACAAGAACGTCCAGACTGCCGAAGTGCGCGTATGCCTGCTGAACCACCTGGTGCACCTGCACGGAGTCGGTGACGTCGAGGACGAGGGGCAGCACCGTGTCGCCGAAGCGTTCCGCGAGATCGGCGACGTCTGCCAGTGTGCGGGCGGTCGCTGTGACCCGATCACCGCGTTTGAGAGCAGCCTCGGCCCAGATGCGGCCGAACCCGCGCGAGGCGCCGGTGATGAACCATGTCTTTTTCATGTCGATTCCTCCGTGATTGGTATTGTTGAGTTGGCTTGCACCAGGTTTGGACCCAGAAATCGTTCAGACCTGGAAATAGCGCATGTTCCCGAGGTCGGTGAGGAGCGTGGGCCCGGTGGGGTTCCAGCCCAGTTGTTCCCGGGTTCGCGCGCTGGAGACCGGGCTATCTCTCCCCGCGAAGAACCCGAAAAAGCCGAAATGCTCCTGGGCCTGTTCCTGTGAGATGGAAGTGACGGGCACGTTCAGGCCGCGGCCGATGGCGGCAGCGATGTCTTTGAGCCGGACACCCTCTTCGGCGACGGCGTGATACCGGGGCCCCGCAGTGCCTTTTTCCAGGGCAAGCCGGTACAGACGGGCAGCGTCGAGCACATGCGCGGCAGGCCAGCGGTTCCGACCATCGCCGACATACGCAGAGACGCCCTTCTCGCGGGCTATAGCGATCAGGGGGGTTACGAGGCCCTGTTTTACCGTATCGTGGACCTGCGGCAGGCGCATCACAGAGGCGCGAACTCCGCGCTCCACGAGTGCGACAGCCGTCGCCTCTGATACACGAGGAAGGGATGGGGAAGGGGACAACGGTGGATCGTCCTCGGTAGCGGTGCGGCCCTGAGCCACTCCGACTCCGGAACTGACGATGAACGGACGGCTGGAGCCCTGGAGCACGGCGCCGATGGCCTCGATGGCGTGCTTGTCCAACTCGCAGCTTTGCGCGAAGCTGGACCAGTCGTGCCGGAAGGCGGTGTGGATGACGGCATCAGACGCGACTGCTCCGCTGCGCAGGCTTTCCAGGTCCTCCAGATCGCCTCGATGCGCCTGAGCGCCGGCGGCTTCAAGCGACTTTGCGCCCACATCCGACCGCGTCATCCCGAGGACCTGGTGGCCCGCACCGATGAGTTCTTTCACGATGGCGGAACCGATGAATCCGGTAGCGCCGGTAACGAATACACGCATATGTGCCTCCCTGATCTTTTTAAACCAGCGTTGACGAAAGGCTGCTGTCTCGACTAAAACGGAGATATTCTCCGGATATATAGATAATCGGAGACTATCTCCGGTTGCAAGAATTTTGAAGATGACGAAGAAGCGTTCAACGGCCGCCCGGAAACCGCGTGCAGACGCGCTGCGCAACCGCGAGCGTATTCTTGAAGTCGCGAAGGGAGCCTTTACCCGCCAGGGTGGCGATGCCAGTCTGGACGAAATCGCGAAGCAGGCGGGCGTTGGAGCTGGTACCCTATATCGCCATTTCCCTACACGGGATGCGCTGATCGAAGGTGTTTACCGGAACGAAGTGGAGAAACTCGCGACGGCGGCGGGCCGCTTCGCCGAGACGATGTCCCCGATCGAAGCCCTTCGAACCTGGATGTTGCTGTTGGTTGATCACATCGCTGCAAAGCACATTATTGCGCCCGCTCTCAATAGCATGGTCGGAGGGCCGTCCAGGCTCTATGAAGGTTCTCGCAGCCTGATCCAGGGCGCGATCGATGAACTGGTGAAGCGCGCGAAGAGGAGCGGCGATCTGCGAAGAGATCTGGATGCATTCGACCTGCTTCGGGCGCTGATCGGCGTCTCGCATGTGGGCTCCGGCGCTGATTGGCAGCAAAGCGCCAGAAGACTAGTAGACATACTCATCGCAGGCTCACGCCCGCTCAAATAGACCGCGTCTCGCAGCACCGGATCTCCTGGCAGCGGACAAATCGTCAATGAGTAACTTGGGTATTTATCGCCAACGATCCGTCAAAACGGCGAACCCGATTGCCCAAACCTTCGACATTATTTTAAAAACGGCTCTAGTTCGGCGTGGGTAGCTCGGCCGAATCAATCACAATTACATCGACCGGCTCCTTCGTCATTTGAAGCTTGAGCCCAAGCTGTTCCTGCAATGCCGTAAGAAGCGAAGGGGCCGAGGAATCGGATTTCACTCCACTGTCAGGCTCGAGAGGCTTAGCGCCCATCGTCTGGTCCGGGGTCCACTTGAGCGTAAAGTCGAACCTTTCCTTAAAACCTGTCTTATCGATCACTATTCGCCCACCTACTTCAGGCAGCGCAGACAGACCGCTAGCAAGCTGTGCCATCGTCACGCCATCGCCTTTCCACCTCCCCGACGAATTCTCCGCGCTCCCCAGGTCTTCATCCCCGGCCTTCGACGACGGCTTAATCTTCAATCCGTTTTTTCCCTCAACCAGCGCATAAACACCAAGCCGCCTCATCTCATGATGTGTTTGCAGCTTGAACCTGTCGACAAGAAGTGCCTGAACCATGCTCTGTTCCGCGCGAACCTGTTCTTTCGACGGTATCTTTCCGAAAGCGAGAACACGCGCTGTCTGTTCATCGCACTTAGCCTCGATGTCGAACTTGGCTGAAGCGATCCACTTCGGGCCGCCAAGGATTCGCTGGTCGACGTCGTAATAACCAAAGTCTTGCACAAATTCGATGAGCTCTTTCAGCGACTGCGACTTTGCTTGAAACGAGCCGCCAGGGCTGAGACCGATGCTTCCGTCATTTTCAGCCATGTTCGGATCGCTCGGTTTGATGGTGGCTACCATGAATGTGGAGGATGGCGCCGCGAGCGCCTGTGCTCTACAGAGCGTCGTTAGTGAGCCCATTAACGCAAAAAAGATCCAATGGACAAGAACCAGCCGGAGCATGGTAAATGGACGCTTCAGTGGTTGATTTGCCGACATGGCCGCCGATCTGATCTTCGAGCCGAGCGATGGTGCATCAGCTTTAATTGCTAGGACTACTACCAGAAAAGGGCGAGGAATGACGCGAACCATTCGCTCAGGTAAGAAGCGAATCTGTTCCGCTTTTCTAGAGCCGCCGACAACACCGCAAATAGGGTAACGAGGACGACGCCCAGGCAACCATTGCAAGAAATAGTGCACGGTGAATAATTTCAGATTGTTGGCGGATCCGGCAAGTTGAACCCTTAAAGGCTGAAGCGGGAATGGGACTTAGGGCATCACCGCGTTCGTAAAAGGGTCATCTGCTCCCGGTATTTGCGAAGATACTCAATTAATTAGTTTGATCATCTTGATCATCTTCGTGAAACAAAGGACTTACCCGTCAATAGCGGGCTACGGCGAACATTTTCATCGCCAACGCGGGGACTTAACGGCGCTTAAGGCATCAAGGTGCACACTTTCCTCCGGACTAAAGAGCTTGCGGAAAAACTCTGTTTTTTGAAGGGTACGGGCTTCAGCCCGTACGTAAGTGGTTGCAAACAGGTCCGGCTTTATTGGAACCTGCATAAGTAATGTCCTATTTTAGGCGCAAAGAGAGAGGACTGTGGTGGATGAAGGAGCGCAACAGATTTTCGTGGTTTTGCAGCGAGCGGGTGGAGTTGCGGGCCAGCTCCGCGAGTTGATCAACTTCGTGGATAGCGCGATTGGCCAGGGGGTTCATCTTCGACCAGGACCAGAGATATTCCACTGGATTGAGTTCCGGAGCGTATGAGGGAAAGAAGAAGGTACGCAGCTGAGGGGCGTTGGCCAGCCAGGCAGTGGTGGTCTTTGCGCGGTGTGCGTTCAGCCGGTCCCACAGCAGGCACCAGTTGGCTTCCAGTTCCCGGTCTAGGTGCCTCAGAAACGAAATGGCTCGCGGGGAATCGACATCGCGGCCCGGATAAAGACGGAAGTACAACCGCACCTGATCGCGCTGGGGCGACACGCATAGGGCGGCGATGGCGGAGACTTTTTTGTGGTGACGGCCGCGCTGGTAGAGTACGGGGGTTTGTCCGCACGGTGCCCAACTGCGCCGCACCAAAGGGGCGAGCAAAAAGCCGCTTTCGTCCAGAAACACCAGCCAAGCCTTCAGCCAGCTTGCTTTTTTTTAATGGCCGGCCACGCCTGCTTGACCCACTGGCCGATGCCTTCCTCGTCGCGTTCGATGGCCCTACGGGTGGGCTTTTGCGGGCTCCAGTTCATGGAGTGCAACAGGCGGCAGACGTGATCGACGTGGTAGCGAACGCCAAACGTGTGCTCAATGTGCTCGGCCACGCGGGGACAGGTCCACAGATCAGTCGGGAATCCAGCTGCCCGCGCCCCCTTGAGCAGATGCTTTTCCAACCGCTGGCGTTGAGCCGAGGTAAGTTTGAGCGGCCTGCCGCTGGCGGGCACCGCCTGCAGCGCCGATCTGCCGCCGAAACGCAGATCGTGCTTCCATCGCCGTACGCTCCGCGGATCCACATCCACGGCCCGGGCCACCTCGGCCTGAGTAAGTCCCTGCTCCAACAGGGTGATGGCATGCTCCCGCTTGCGCTGCAACTCTTCCGGACTGCCCTGCGGTCGGATAGTTCACCTCCGAGCAACAAAGACAGTATAGGACATTAATTATGCAGGAATCAATAGCCGCTGAGGGGACTCATTCCTTCCGGCATTTTCCGCAAGCTGTAAAGTCGGGCCCTGGTTACAAAGCTGAGTGTTTCTTCAGCCCGCTAGAAGGCCGGACCCACCGCGATACCGGCGGAGGCCGTCTTGTTCAGCCAGATTTCGTATTCATTGTTCTCCATTTCAGGCGTGATGGGCTGAGCGGGAAGGACGGAGTTGGTGGAATAATCTTCGGGCGATGCAGGGAAGGATTCGTCCTTGCGATAGCCCGACTGGGAGCAAGAGGAGTTCCAGCACGCCCAGCCAATGAGGTTGTCGTGCATGGTGTTGTTGTATATGTTTCCGCCGGCGCCGTTGACATCGCCGTTAGCGATGCCTACGTGTTGCGCAGCGATCCTGGTACCGTCCGCCAGCCGTCCGCTGGAGATGACACGATTGTTAGCGGCTATGTTGTCGTGTCCGGCGGTGAAGGCGATGCCATAGTTCACGGTGCCGACCACCTGGTTGTCGTGGATGTTGTTGAAGGCCGTGGCATCCTGCGCGCTGTCGTCGGGGCTGCCCTCGGTCTTGATTCCGCCGCCTTGATAGTCAGCTTGCGCAGCGGTATAGGGATAGGCACCCTGAATGTAGGTGTCGTGGATTTCGAGTGGTTGGTTGGGCGTTCCACTGGAGCGCTTGACGTCGATGTTATCGGCAACCAGGCTACGGCCGGGATAGTTGATGACTTCATTCCAGCCCACGTCGATGCCGGGCACAGATTGCACCTTATCCAACTCGATAAAGCGCGACACGCTGCGGTTAGAGCCTACCCCAGGCAAATACCCGCCGTTGCCATCGCTGAGCAGGCCATTGAGGTTGCGTGCCCGGTTGGCGCGGATCACAATGGTCTGTTGTCCATCGCGATTGCCGGAATAACCGTGCACCAGTACCCCGCCGCCCGCATTCTCAACGTAGTTGTTCTCTACATCGAGCCGCGCCGGGGAAGAGGCGTCGAGGAAGACGCCGTTCGATTGGCCCTTGACCGACGGGTTCAGCGCTAGACCGACACTGTTGCGGACGGTTACATCAGCGCCCGCAACGCTGGTCTTGATCAAGCCCGCAACACTGCTGATGTGCGAGTTCTCGATGACTACGCGAGCGGTGGTCGCTACCGTGACTGCCGGTGTCTTGCTGTCCGTGCTCCGCCAGTTTCCAGAGTAGGTGCCGGCCTCGGTGATGACGATGGGACTGCTCCAGTCCACTTGGCCGATGGAGCTGACCGCGGGCACTGAGGCCTGGTGTCCCTGGTAGCTACCAGTGATGGTTGCCTTTCCGGTGGCCAGTCCTGCAAGCAACCCGGAAGAATTAACGGTGATGGTGCGTGCGTCCGACGACGCCCAGGCAAAGTCCGTGGTTATGTCTTTGGTTGAACCGTCGCTGAAGGTCGCGATGGCCTTCAACTGGGTGGTGCTGCCAATGGCGACTGTTGCTTGCGCAGGAACGACGGCTACGGAACTCAACTCCGCTGCCGCCGCAGCTCCGCTGCTGCTCGCCGTGGGTTCTTCAGCTGCGATCGTGTTGCCTCCGGTCACCGCCGAGCTGACCTTGGCAGCCGGCTGATTGGCCGCCACGGCGGCCGCGGTGAAGCTGGCGCTGACGGCCGCGCTGGGCACATAGCCATAGCCGGACGGATAGCTCTTCGGCTGGTTTGGGGCACCCCACATCGCTATCGCCTGTACTGTGGATCCCGGACCGACTTGAAAGGGACCGGTGTAGAGCGTCGAAGCGGTCGTGGGCGTACTTCCGTCCGTAGTGTAGTAGATGGATTGGTTCATTCCGCTGTCAGCCAGGGTTACCGTAGTCGCGCTGGAGACCGTGCCCCCTGCGGGCGAGATGGTGGGAGCGGTACTAGGTACAGTGCTGCAGGTTGACCCGGTGGTGTTCCCGCTGATCGTGGGCGGAGCGCTCGTGGCAGGGTTAGTCTCCTGGTTTATGAGCGTGTTTGCCGCCGCCATTTGAGCGCCGCAAATGATATTGTTTGAAATCGACCCATTGGTAATGTAGGCCCACTCAAATCCATTTGCCCAATAGCCCTGGACCACGCTGTTGGTATATTGCGCGCCGTTTCCCCAGGACTCATCGGCCATGCCGATATAGTTGCTGCCAGAGGCTACGCCCGTTGACGGTGCCTCGGCGATGATCACATCGTCGATGTTGGTGGTTCCTGGAGTCGTCATCGCCGATCCCTCCAACCCCGCGCAGCAAGCATTAGAGACACCAAATGTCCAGGCCCACGGCGCTGTTGGAGTATGGAAGGAGTTATGGTCAAAATGAACATTGGATGACCCTTGCAGCTGCATCTCCGCACCGAATCGATGAATCCCGCTGAAATCGTTGTAGTCTGCCGTGAAGTTGTCGAACGTCCAGGCAGTGGGACCGCTGCAATCGTCCCCACCAACGGGACCGCACATCACGTGGAATCCCTCCTCAACGTGGACGAAGTTGTTGTACTCGACCGTGACCCCGTTAATCGCTGTGTAGAACTGTATGCCTGAGCAGTTCCCTCCGTAGTCGTATGTTGTACCGTCCATCACGTCGGCCGGTGTCAGACATGAACTGGCGTCGCCGAATTGGTTGTAGGTAATGGTGGTGTTAGTAAGATAGGAACAACCAGGGCAAGCATTGCCGCTGTATGAAGAAAAAGTTAATGCCGTGTCGCCAGGGGAATCGCAATTTCCTTGTGTACCGCCGCCGGAATCGCAGGCAGGGCCGGAGTTGCCCCCGTTGCCAGTAGGCAACTGAGCAGTTAGACCCGTGAATTGATTGTGGGAGATGAGGCAGCCGTTGGCACACCACGTGCCTGGGTCAAAATTAAACTTGATGCTCTGCGTCTTAGTGAAATTTATATATTCAATGCTGACGCCAGTGCAGTCGCTAAGGTTGAAGATGGGCTGGTTGGTGAACGACGGGTTCATGATCGCCGTCGCTGGAGTCGTGTTAGGCCCGGTCAGCGTAAGCCGGGATGAGCAAGGAATATTGAGGGTTCCGGTGATGTTGTAAGTGCCTGCCGCAAAGATAATAAGGGCACAGCTAGGGGCGCTCGAAATTGTGCTTTGCAGCGTGCTCTGACTCATCCCACTGTTCAGGTTGACGGTCGGGCCTCCGCACCCGGCCGGAGCTGGGTTGGTCGGAGGAGCTGGGGTCTGTGTTGATGAATTAACGACGAGAGTATTGTGCGCAGTCGCTGAGGAGTAGTCGGTGGTGTCGGTTGGAGTAAAGGCTGCGGTCAGCTGCAAGGTGCCGGCTGCCGGAACGCTGCCCGCCCCAGGGTTGTAGGAAAACGCGCCGGGCACATTCGCGGTTGCATCCAGCTGGGCTGAGCCTAGAGCTGTCCCTTGCGTGACGGCGGCGAGCGGAGCCCAGGTGATCACCGGAGCGACCTGATTCACTGTCAGCTGCACGGTGGCTGTCGCTGCGGAATAGGTCGTTGTGTCGGTTGGCGTGAAGACTGCGGTAGAGCGTCTGCGTTCCTGCTTTGAGCACCGTGCCGGCAGCCGGCGTATAAGTGAAGGTTCCCGCAACATTGGCAGTTGCGTTCAGCTGCGTGCTGCTCAATGCTGTGCCATAGGAGATGGCTGCCGGCGCGCCCCACGTGATGAGCGGAGTGCTCTTGCCTGTGTTCGCCGCATTCACGATGAGAGTATTGTGCGCAGTGGCAGGCACATAGTCTGTTGCGTCGGTTGGAGTAAACGTGGCCGTCAGCGGTAGCGTGCCCAACAGAGGAACGGTGCCTGCGGCCGGGCTGTAGGAGAAGGCGCCGGGCACATTCGCAGTTGCGTTCAACTGGGCTGAGCTCAGGGCTATCCCTTGCGTGATAGCCGCGAGCGGCGGCCAAGTGATCACGGGATTGGCCTTCGTCACGGTGAGCTGCACGGTGGCTTTCGCTGCAGAATAGGTTTTTGTGTCGGTTGGGATGAAGACCGCGGTGAGAGTCTGCGTTCCTGCTTTGAGCACGGCGCCGGCAGCCGGCGTGTAAGTGAAGGTTCCGGCGACGCTGGCCTTCGCGTTCAGCTGGGTGCCGCTCAATGCTGTGCCGTAGGAGATGGGCGCGGGCGTACTCCAGCTGATGAGCGCGGAGCCATTCCCGGTGCCGGCCGCATCCACGATGAGTGAGTTGTGCGCCGTGGCAGGCATATAGTCGGTCTTGTCGGAGGGTGTAAAGGTGGCCGTCAGCGTTTGTGTGCCCACCGGAGGAACGGTGCCCACGGACGGACTGTAGGAGAAGGTGCCGGGCACATTGGCCGTGGCATCCAGCTGCGCTGCAGTGATGGCAGTCCCCTGCTGAATGGGGGATGGCGGAGTCCAAGTGATCACCGGATTGGCCGGATTGACGGTGAGCTTCACGGTGGCTGTCGCGGCGGAATAGGCGGTCGTGTCGGTTGGCGTGAAGACCGCGGTGAGCGTCTGGGTTCCGGCTTTGAGCACCGTCCCGGCGGCTGGTGTGTAGGTAAAGCTGCCCGGCACGTTGGCCTTGGCGTCTAATACAGCACTGCTCAGTGCTGTGCCGTATTCGATGGGCGCCGGCGTACTCCACGTGATGGCAGGAGCGGTCGTAGTGGTTCCCGCCGGCGTGATGGTGACCTGTGCCGAGGAACCCAAAGTCTGCGGTGTGGAGCCTGCAGTCGATGAGGATTGGCCAGCCGCAACGACCATGACATACGCTGCCTGCACGGTTAAAGTGCCAGGTGCCTTGCTGGTAAGTACACCATTGCCTAGCGTCGCTAACGAGGCGTTGGACAGCGTCCATTGAGTGCCTGAAGTTACATCCTGTGTCGAACCGTTGCTCAGATGCGCGATGGCTTGCAGGGTTACTGCGCCACCGACACTTACTGTTGTCGGCGAGGCTTTGACCGTTAGGAAGTTCAGATTGGTCGATGAGGGAGGAGTAGCGCATCCTACTAAGAGAATGAGCAAAGCACTTACTAACTCAAAACGCACGCGCGGAAAACGGGGGAAGCGCATATACTGCCTCGTCAACATCCGGAATTTCGAAGCATCGCGGCCCGGGGATAGAGGCCACAGGGCGCAAGCGGCCGTTCGCGTCGTTGAGACACGTTGTTCCGCCAGCGAAAATAGTTGTTTCTACTTTGGTGCTACCTTCGCGCACAGGCGGGGAATACTGCAATCACACCCAAGAGGCATTACATAAGTTTGCAAAAAGCTTATTTCAAAGGACTTAAGTCGGAAGTTTTTGCCGCGCAAGCGAGTATTTTGGGACGGTGCCGGGTGAATTTTGTCGTTACTTTCGGTCTCGTAGTTAGTACGGTCTGGCGACCTTGGAAGAGAAAATGCAGCGGAGCGAAGTGAACTTAGATGATTCCTTCTATCTAGCTATGAGTAAGGAAGGCCAGGATGCGGCTGGGTCCTGCAGTTACTGATTACCGCGGTAAGGTCCGAAGCAGCGGTCAGGATGCTTTGCTTTCTTTCCTAAGAGCAGGGGGCGGAGAACCCGATACCCTGCTGCAATTTTTGCTGGCAGTGGCGAGACCGGCGCCCAATTGATATGATCCTCTCCAACCCGCGGTGCGGTTGTCGTATTTGACAGAATTGGCCCGCGGGTTTATTTCAGCGCGCGGAAAAGGAATGGGTCAGATGCCGGAAGGCGCCAAAGGAACTGCCAGTGATGTTTACGTGCTCGACGTTGGAGAATCTGGAGCGGCTCGCCTGCGACTGCTCGACCAGGTCTATGGCGCGTCAACACGCAGAATGCTGCTCGACGCCGGTCTCAGTGAAGGTAGCCGTGTGCTGGATCTGGCCTGCGGCATTGGGGCCGTTTCGTGTTGGCTGGCAAGCCAGGTGGGGGCGACCGGAAGAGTGATCGCGGGGGACGTAAATCCGGATCAGCTAGTGGTGGCGAAATGGCATTGTGCAAAATGCGACCATCCCGCTCCCATTGAATACGTGGAGGCCAATGCGTACGACACCGGGCTTGCGGCCGGGAGCTTTGATATTGTCCACATGCGGCTTCTGCTGTGCCACTTGACCGAGCCGTCGAGAGTGCTCGCGGAGGCCTACCGGTTGCTAAAACCAGGCGGAGCCCTGGTCTGTCAGGACCTGAAGGTCTCAAGCATCTTTTGCTCTCCGGAGTCTTCTGCCTATGCGCGCTGGGTTCAACTCTGCCTGGCTACGGGGAGAAGACTCGGACGTGGACTACGATTTCGGCGTGCGATTGCCGGCCGCGGCAGCCGAAGCCGGCTTTCGATCTATCCAGATACACCTTGAGCAGCCTGCCTATTTGCGCGGGCCTGAGAAGCGGTTGTGGGAGCACACATTCGCCGAAACCGTGCCTGTGTTGGTGCGCACGGGTGTGGCTACGGAAGATGAGCTCAAGGGGCTTCTGAAGGAGATGCAGGAGACTGCGGAAGATGAGCGGGTGTTGATTGCGCAGGCATGCCTGCCAGGCGTGGTCGCGATCAAATAGGGAGCATCTGTTCGGATCTCCGGGCCGAATCATCGCGAATTACCATTCAGTTAATACAGAATAAGCTCGACGATATCGAGCAAACGCGCTCATGCCAGTGGAGGATTCCGCGCCGGAGCGGGGATGGCAAAGGTGGACATGCATGAAAAGGTTCATACTGACCGGGACACCGGGCTCGGGGAAGACAGCGATCATCCGTCAATTGGAGATCGACGGCTTCAGCGTAGTAGAAGAGGCCGCTACTGACCTCATCGCCCTGGCACAAGCACGAGGGATCACCGAGCCATGGACGCATCCCTCGTTTATCGATTCGGTCTTCAAGTTGCAAACGCAGCGACAGATTCGAGCGTCGTTGCAGCCGGATGAGCTACAGTTCCACGATCGCTCAGCGGTCTGCACCGCTGCTCTGGCGGCCTATCTTGGGCACCCTGTTTCCGACGAATTTTCGCGAGAGCTGGAGCGCATCAAGAAAGAGGCCATCTATCAGACGCAAGTCTTCTTTATACGGAATCTGGGCTCCATCAAGCCGACCGAGGCGCGCAGGATCAGCTTCGAGCAGGCTTTGCGTTTTGAGCGGGTCCATGAAGATACCTATCGGAACTTCGGCTTTGAGCTCCTTTTCGTTGAACCGGGAAGTCTGTCAGCACGAATAGCTGCAATCAAGACGGCACTTCAAGCGTCGACCCGAGGTTGAATTGACCACCATTGGTGCGCGATCACCCAGGTTCAGGTACAGCTCTGCTCCAAGGGAGCTGGCTTAACATTCACGACGGAATCCGACGCAGGACGCATCGTCCCGGCAATGCCAGGCCTGTGTTCACGCATGTGGAACCACACAGAGAATCGTGTAGTGACCTCTATATCGACGAAAGCCGGGCGCAACTAACCTCAAGGTGTTTGATCGCCTTGCATCACGAAACCGCTGCACTACAATGGCCTTGATAATTGAGATTGAATGTATGAATTCAGAGCTTCTGCAAACCGCAACCCTCGATGATGCGCCAGCCTATTGGTTCCTCAACAACCTGCATATCCTTTTGGCCAAAAGCGAATCAACAGGGGGTGCGTATTCGCTGATTCATTTCACCGCGTCTCCGGGGTTTGAGACGCCTTACCACCTTCACCATACGGAAGACGAAGCGTTCTATGTGCTGGATGGAAAGTTCACCTTCATCTGTGATGGAAAGAAGACGGTCCTGGGAGCGGGCGGATACATCTTTCTTCCGCGCGGAGTACCGCACGGGATGCGCTGCAGCAGCGAAAAGAACTCTCGCGTTCTTATACACGTCATTCCAGGCGCGCAAACTGGGTTCGTGGGAATGATGCTCGAGATGGCTCTACCTGCCACGGAACGCGTCTTATTAGAACCGGCCCCGCCTGACCTTCAAAGGCTTGCGGCGCTCTGCGAGAAGAACAAGATTGATCTTCTCGGACCCCTGCCGGAATGATTTTCGATAGGGATTCCGGGGCAAACAGAGTTAGGGTGTCAACGCAAAAGATTCCGTTCGGACATGTGATCGACCTTGCAAATTTGCGCTCCGAGCAATTGAACGACCTTCCCTGAAGGTAGGGCGATATCGAAAAGACTCTCGGCAATGGAAGACTGAGGATCATCGCGGCTTACCGGCTTCAGCACGCTGGAGATAACGCCGGAGATCCTGCGAAACCGATCGCACCTTATCCACACGCGAGTTCCGACCAGCTCTAGAACTTTCATACTCGTCCTCCAACATCTTTGATTCAAGATTAGCCTGAAGGGTTTTCTGGCAACCCTTTCGTCGTGACGCAATTCTTCGGCTAAGACTTTAGAGAACAGCTCACAGACGACCGATTGCGTGCATAATTGCGGGATGTCTTATATCGAGGAGGTTCGGTGCAGATGAGTCCCAGGGGCGCCCATCGGTTGCTCTCCTTCACTGCGATCGCCGTTTTCTCCGCTACGGAGGCACTGCACGCTGCCGGGCAGGGTGCGAAGGGTCCGCAGACGATACTATTTGGCGCCGCCTACTACGAGGAGTACGCCCCCACGGACCGTCTGGATGAAGACGTGCGCATGATGAAGGCAACCGGGATCACGGTGGTGCGAATTGCCGAGTCTACCTGGGGTACGTTGGAACCAAAGCCAGGCGTCTTCGACTTTACCCACGTGGATCGGGTACTCACCGCGATGGACAAGGCCGGCATCAAGGTCATCGTGGGAACCCCGACCTATGCGATCCCCACTTGGCTGGCACGGGAGCATCCTGAGGTTCTGGTAGTGACTCCCAAGGGCCCTGCGGAATACGGCCGCCGCCAGAACATGGATATTACGAATCCGGTTTTCCGGGAGGCTGCGCAGCAGGTGATCGTCGCGCTCGTCGACCACGTCAAGGATCATCCCTCCGTCATCGGCTATCAGGTGGACAATGAAACCAAGGCGTACGAGACGAGCGGCCCCAATGTCCAGGCCGCGTTTGTGAAGTGGATGCGACAGCGCTACCCCGATCTCGCCGCCATGAACAAGGAGTTCGGCCTCGATTACTGGAGCAATCGGGTGAATGACTGGGCGGACTTCCCCTCCGTGAATGGCTCTATCAATGCCAGTGTCTCTTCCGCCTTCGCCGAGTTTCAACGAGGCCTGGTAACCGAGTATCTTGCGTGGCAAGCGGCCCTGGTTCGCGATCATGCACGGAAGGATCAGTTCATCACGCAAAACTTCGATCTCGAATGGCGTGGCTACTCCTACGGCATCCAGCCTGCGGTCGATCACTTCGCAGCCGCGCGTGCGCTGGACATAGCGGGTATCGACATCTACCATCCCACGCAAGATCACCTCACGGGCGCAGAGATCGCCTTCGGTGGAGACCTGGCGCGATCGATGCGCGGAGGCCAGAATTATCTGGTCATGGAAACGGAGGCGCAGGGCTTTCCCGAGTGGACACCCTATCCCGGCCAGCTTCGGCTTCAGGCGTTCAGCCATCTTGCGTCCGGCGCCAATATGGTTGAGTACTGGCACTGGGGAAGCACTGCGAACGCCGTAGAAACCTATTGGCGTGGTCTGCTCAGCCAGGACTTTAAGCCCAACCCCACCTATGACGAGGCGGGTTCTATCGGAAGAGACCTTGCGCGGCTGGGTCCGCAGCTGGTGAACATGCGCAAGCACAATCGCATCGCCATCTACTTCAGCAACCAGGCGCTCACGGGTTTCAATTCTTTCCGGTTCGGATGGACGTCAACCATCGGCTATAACGACGTACTTCGCCCCTTCTACGACGCTCTCTACCGCATGAACGCCGAGGTGGATTTCATCGATCCCTCGACGACTGATCTCTCCGCCTACAAGCTCATCCTTGTCCCGGCGCTGTACGCCGCTTCCGACGCGGAGATCGAGCGTCTGAACGCCTTCGCCAAAGCGGGAGGTGATTTGCTCTATACCTTCAAGAGCGGCTTCTCCGACGAGCATGTAAAGGTGCGCTCCAGCACCCAGCCCGGTCTCATCGCGGAGGCCGCCGGTGTCCAATACAACCAGTTCACCATCCCCGACGGCGTCTCCCTCGAAGATGATCCGTACCACGTTGGTGCTGCGGACAACACTGCGCGCTGGTGGATGGAGCTACTGACACCGACGACAGCCATCACGATCGCGCGCTACCACCATCCGGTCTGGGGCAAGTACGCGGCTGTCGTCCGCAACCACTATGGCAAAGGCGAGGTCACCTACGTCGGCTTCATGCCAAGCGATGCACTCACGGAGAAGATCGTGGAGGAATGCGTGAGACGCGCTGGTCTTTGGGGACAGCAACAGGCACTCCACTTTCCGACGATCATGCGCAGCGGTACGCTGAGCGATGGCCACCTTGTTCACTACCTGCTCAACTATTCGGCTACTCCGGCTCGAGTAACTTATGCTCTTCCCCAGGGAAAGGACCTGCTTACCGGGGAAGCCGTGCCCCAAAATGGCTCCGTCGCTCTGCCCGCGTGGGGTGTCGCCGTAATCGAAGAGGGCGTCCACTAACGGCAACTGAGGCTTCCGAGGTTCACACAACAAAACTGGATATATTCTAGGGATGCTCTACTTTGAGCGCTTTGCTGGGAGGCGGTTGGATGCCTTTCGCCTTGAGCGCCCGATCAATTGCGGGCCATAGCTTTTCAATCGGCTCAGCGCCACTCGGAAGCCGCTCCCCATCGACGAATACCTGGGGTGTTGCATCCACGCCCAGCGAAGCGCCGAGCTTGAGAGACTGGTTTACCAAAGAGGCATCCTGCTTTTTCAGGCACATCGCTAATTGCGTTTGATTCACGTTACTTTGTGTCCCGAAGGTATCAGCAATATTGTCAAGATCGAGAAACGACTTTGCGGGGTTGGAGCTTGCCCCACTGATCTCATGCCCGTGGCTGTGGACAAAATCAACATAAGACCAGTACGCCGAGGCGCTTTGGGTAGCGAGGCAGTTAGCATCGACGGCAGCATGGAGAGCCCAAGGATGATTCGGGAGCGGATAGTCTTTGTAAACGATTTTAACCAGCCCCTGGTAGTGGTCCACAGTCGCCGGCAGAATTTCGTTATTCAGCATGCCGCAATACGGACACTCAAGATCGTCAAAGTTGATTATTTCTACTTTGGCCGTCGGTGCTCCGCGGACCGGCCGTCTATCCGTATCAATTGATAGGGACGGGTTGTTATTGATATTGAATTTTTCAAGTCGCGCAAGAGTCGAGCCATCCTCGGAAACCAGGAATTCAACCGAAGTCCGTTTGTCTTCATGGATAAAGGTCACCGGCAGGGTGTCATAGCCTTCCATGTTGCTCTTGCTTCTGGCACCTAGCAGGATGTCGTACTCCGGGGGCACTGAAAACTGCGAGCGGATTAACACCTCAATTTTGCGTTCGGGAGAAGCGCCGCTTGGGCTAGAAGATGCCGGATTAAGAAGGGATGTATTTTGGGCTTCTCCTGCCGCGAGGACAAGCATTGTTACGCAGGAAACAAATAGGCGAACGGCTGCGAAATGTCTCATTGTTCCTACCTCGACCGCACTAGATTATCTCAATACCCACCCGGCGAAGCCAAAGCGAGCGGAGAGCGACACATCTCGGAAACGGCCTATCCAGCGACTGCCCCCCGCACGCGGCCATTTGGCAACACATGGGGTTCGGAAAAGAGATACGGTTTGGCGCATCGCGGCTTCAAGCGAATAGAGGCCAGAACGCGTCAATCTGGGTACAAAACTCCTCTATTTGGCAAGAAAAGCACTGGCCCTGAAGAAACGGAGAACTTCAATGAAAACAATCAACTCGTTGATGCTCCTGCTGCTCCCTACGGTCCTTCTGGGCAGCGTGCCCTCTGCGTTTGGAGCGGCCCAGAACCCCTCGTCGCGGAGTTCGCCGCCGCTGATCGTCTGTTCTGCAGCAGATGGAATCTTTGCGGCATTTCAGTCTCATCCGTTGGTCGGACTGGCCGACTCTCACGGCTTGGCGCAAGAGGAGGACTTCTATACCGTCCTGATCCGCGACAAACGATTCGCTAAAGATGTCGGCAATGTCGTTGTAGAGTTTGGAGACGCCGCGCAACAGAACACTCTGGACCACTACCTTGCCGGAGAGGATATTCCCTACGATCAGTTGCGCAGGGTTTGGAGCGACACGGTTGGCTGGATCCCAACGGTAACGGCCATGGGTTACATCAATTTCTTTGCTCAGGTTCGCGCGGTGAATCTTGGGCTACCCCTCGAACAGCGCATTCATGTCTGGCTTGGCGATCCACCCATTGATTGGTCGAAGGTCAAAACCAAGGAAGACCTCGATCCGCTTGTTGAGAAGCGCAACCAATACCCTGCCGAGATCATAGAGACACAGATACTTGCTAAGAACAAGAAGGCGCTTGTGATTTATGGAAACTCTTCACTTTCATGGATCAGGATCACTGCGAGAACAAGTCGATATCATTCGACCTGGCGCCTTTTTCGTGGTCATTCCCCATACCGGGTACGACGAAGGACTATGCTCTCGCTGCTTTGAGCAGGCTGCGCGCGACTGGCCACAGCCCGCACTCGCCACCTCGGTCGGCGAAAGCAGTCTCGAATATGAATTACTTGTGCAAGGGTGTGACCTCCTACCTTCGGCAGCGATCGGTCCTGCAAACATAACAGGGGGCGCAGACATGGAAGCAAGGCTCTGGGAAGCGATGCCATTTCAGGCTACGGCCGCCCTCACAGCTCTTACCATCTTTTCGAGTTCTACGATGCCACGGAGCAACGCGGAGATCATGCCACTCAGGCTGAGGCCAGTGTTCTGAACATGGCCGATTGTCGCCATATCGTATCTTGTACCAATGGCTTATCTCGTCTCTGCCCGCCTGGACGTTCGAAAGTTATCTTCGCCTGCGACAAAAAAGTTCAAATTCTGAGCCAGCGGATATCGCAGAGCAGGTACTGGCCAATGAAGTTGGCGTCTGGCTTCGGCGGCTTGAGATAAACTTGTTTGGCACTTCATCCCTCTCCGCTCCCTTGAGGCCGCTTTGCGTTCATCACGTCGTGATTTCCTGAAGCAGGTGGCGACTCTCGCCAGCGCGTGCTGCATTTCCGTCGAGGGCCCGGCTCAATCAAAAAACCAGAGCCCTCAGCCCAATCTCGAGTTTCCGACCCGTCCGCGTGATCGGCTGGCCGTCACGTCGTGGCCCTTCCGTGCCTACATTGAGAGTCCCGCCAATCAGGGCCGGAAGCTTAGCGTTCCGAGCATGGATATTAAAGAGTTCCCGGCGATGGTGGTGGAGAGATTCGGCGTTTATAACGTTAATCCATTGCTGAGCCATTTCTCTTCGACCGATTCGGCCTACCTGGAGAGTTTTCGTGAGGCTGTTGCCAAGGCACGCTCGCATATTGTCGACCTCGGGCTGCCCGGGGGACGTTTTGCGACCACCGACACCAGCATCGCCGAAGCGGCCGTCCAGGACGGCCGCAAGTGGATCGACATCGCAGCCGCAATCGGTTCTCCTAGCGTACGGCAGCACCTGTCGGCCCAAAAGGGAGAGAAGCCGGACGTGGACGCGGCCGCAACTAATCTGGCGCGATTAGCCGACTATGGCGGCAAACGGAATGTCGTGGTCAACTTGGAAAACGATAACGCGGTTGCGGAGGATCCGTACTTCATCGTGAACGTGGTTGAAAAGGTAAACCATGGCTATCTGCGGGCACTGCCCGATTTTGGCAATTCGATCGTGAAATACGGGGAGGAAGGAAACGAGAAGGCCGTGGCCGCGATGCTGAAGCACGCCTTCAACATGTGCCACGTAAAAGGCGCGGTGCAGCCCGATGGGGGCCAGACATATCACGTGGACCTGAAGAGGATGTTCGCAATAGCCCGGCAGAGCTCGTATCGCGGATATTTCTCGATGGAGTTCGACACCAACGGCGGAGACCCTTTCACGGGGACGACGAAGCTTATAGACGAAACGCTGCATTACCTTGGGTAGGGAGAATTATGCCAAACGAAAAAGACCTCAATCGCCGTGATTTTCTGATCACTGGTGCGGCCGGGATCACGGTACTGGGAAGCGCGGCTTTGCTTGGCCGCCCGGGGCTGGTGATGGGGGCGAACGAGCGCGTACGCGTGGCGATCTGCGGTGTACGCGGGCGGGGCGGGGATCATCTCCACAACTACTCACAATTGCCCAACGTGCAGATTGCCGCGCTGTGCGACATTGATGAGAACGTCTTAGGGCAGCGGCTGGCGCAGATGGAGAAGATGGGGCTGCCTAAACCAGCCACCTATACCGACGTAAGAAAACTGCTGGAAGACAAGTCGATCGATGCTATCTCCATCGCAACGCCAAACCACTGGCACTCCTTAATTGCCATCTGGGCGTGCCAGGCGGGCAAAGATGTCTACGTTGAAAAACCCTGCTCTCACAATCTATGGGAGGGCAAGCAATTGGTGAGCGCGGCCCAACGGTACAACCGCATCGTCCAACACGGAACGCAGAGCCGCTCCGCAACGACCATCCGCGAGGCGGTGCAGAAGTTGCGGGAAGGCATTATCGGGGAGCCGTATATGGGGCGCGGCCTCTGCTATAAGTGGCGAGACACCATTGGGACGGCACCCGTGGGGCCCGTTCCGCAAGGCGTTGACTACAATTTGTGGACCGGACCGGCGCCGGAGCACGCATTTACGAAAAATCGCTTCCACTACAACTGGCACTGGTTCTGGTACTACGGCAATGGCGATCTCGGAAACCAGGGCATTCATCAGGTGGACCTGGCACGATGGGGGATGGGCCTGGGCTTTCCCAACAAAGTAAGCGCGATCGGCGGCCATTTTATGTTTGACGACGATCAGCAGACTCCAAACGATCTAAGCTGCGCGTTCCAATACGACCTGCCGAACGGCAAGCGCCGCATGATCACGTTCGAAGTCAGGCATTGGATGACCAATCATGAGGCCCAGATCGGAACACCAAGTCTTGGCACACCGGAGCCAAAAAAGTCGACCGTAACTGAGAAGCTCGGTCCCATGGCAGGCAGCCATAATACAGTCGGAAACATATTCTACGGATCAAAGGGATATCTTGCGTCGGGCGATGAAGACGCGGATACCTATGCCGTCTGGTTGGGTCGCGATCAAGAAGAACAGACGGTCGCGCATGGCGGCACGGAGCTGGCTCACTTCAAGAATTTCATCGATTGCGTGACCAGCCGGAACAAGGCGGATCTGAATGCCCCTATTGAGGAAGGACACATCTCTTGTGGGCTTGTACACCTCGCGAATGCCTCCTATCGGCTAGGCAGGACGATCAACTTCAATCCCGACACGCAGCAGGTTATCGGCGATGAAGAAGCGCAGAGGCTGCTGCGCGACGGCGATCGAGGCTACCGGGCGCCTTTCGTGGTGCCGGAAGAAGTGTGACGGGTTGCTGGACGACGGCATCGAGGCTCAGGGGTCGGGTTAGCATTTTAATGGATTTGGTCTAGTAGCTGAGCGGCTGCACGCTGTCCTTCCTCGATAGCAGTCGCATGCCCGGGGTCTCCGGAGAGATCGGTATTGGCGAAGGCAATCCGGCCGAAGGGTGCCCGGCGCAGGATTTCACGCGGCGCTGGTTGTCCATCCTGGCCAAAGAAGAAGCCGGGCTGCGGGCTGCAATAGGCATGTCCCCAGCGATTCAGCACAATGCCGGCAATGTCCCGCTTGGCGTCGAAGCCTGTTGCGGCGAACATCTCTGTGAGCTGCTCGCGCACCCGCCGCTCGTAATCCCGGTAAGACGTGGAGAGCAGTTCGGCGCGCCCCGCATTTTGCTGCTCCACCAAAGGCAGACCGGGCCGGCAGAATAGGACCTTGATGGTCATCACTACGGGCGAATCCGGACCGATGGTCTTGTCTCCGGTAGAGAAGGTGGGAGACTTGCGGACCGACCCGTAAATGCCCAATCCGCCGTACCAGAACGCTCCCGAGATGCCGCGCTTGTAGAGGAAGCGCCAATTCCGCAAAGCGACATTGACTATCATGCACGGCGAACGGAAGAACTGAGCATAGGCAGCACGTTGCTCCGAGGGTAAATCGGTAACAACGTGTTTGGTGGTCCAACTGCCGCCGGCCATGATCACCGCCCGTGCCTTCAGCCGGTAGACCTTGCCCTTGTGGGTGTAGGTAATTTGAACGAATTCACTTTGCCCGGCAGGACCTTGATGTTCGACGCGTACGACAGTCGAGCCGAGACGGATGCGTGCACCATTGCCCGGCTGGTCGAGGGCGTCGAAATTCAGGCGGCCGCGACAGACCGCCTCCAGCGTACGGGGGCCTGGTATCGCCGCTGGAAGCAGGGTCTTCACCGTGTGGCGGGCGAAACCGCCGTTGCCTCCGGGAAAGGACTGCAAAGCTGTCTCTTCGCCGTAATTCATTGGGTCGCCACCGAAACCGAAGGCGTAGGCGGAGAGCACGTCAGGGCCAATGCCGAAACCGTCCCCAGCGCCGGGAACAAGAAATTTCCGGATCGTCTCCTGGCTCAGCCCGAACTTCTGAATCATGTACTCTTCCATGGTGATGGCATCGAGCGAGCGTGGGTTCTGGCCGGCGAGACGGCCTAGTTCCCGGTACTTGAGGATCTCGCTCCGCGCCTTTGCTGATAGCGGAGCCCCTTGCAGCTTTTTGCCCCACGGATCGATGACCCACGTGCCGGGCTGTTGGCCAATGTTGGCGCCGAAATAGAGCCCATACGGCGACTGGATGTGTTCGAAGCTCCTGCCTAAGGGGATCTCGGGCGAGGAGCCTTGCCATTTCTGATATTCGAACTTGTTTGCATCCACGCCGACGGAGGCGTAGAAGTCCGCCATCTTGCTCCCTGGCATTGGGGTGTCAAAATGGTCAGAACCCTGGGGAGCGATCAGTCGATGACCGTCGACGATGAACTCGTTTCGCTTGGCTTCGCCGCCAAAGATAGGGTGGTTCTCGAGCACCAGGGATTTTGCTTGTGGCGCTTTCTGCTGAAAGTACAAGGCGGTGGCCAAGCCGCTCAGGCCCCCTCCGACGATGGCAACGTCGAAGATCTCGCCCGTATCCTCCGCCGCCTGGGGAGGATTGGCGAAGAGGTGGTCACGAATCTGGTGGCCCGCCGCCATCACTTCAAAGGTGTTTCCATTCGACTCGGCGTAATCGCCCGTGCCGCCGTAACCGGTGAATCCCTCTTTGCCCAGTTGGGCTAGCAGCTGGTGCGGAGTGAGGCCGCTCAGCAAGGCGTCGCCTGAGGCGAGCAGGGTGGAATTCATGAAATCCCGGCGGGAGATCTCACGATTCATGCCCAGGGCAGAATCGTGGGCTTGCTTTTTAGGCTCTTCAGTCATCGTGCAGCGGGCTTCTCTCCTGCCTGTTGGCAAAAGCTTGATTCCTGTTATCAGATATTACAGAGAAATGGACGCCTGGCAGGGTTCGGCGCCGGCGGCCGGGGAATCAAATGGCCACTCGAAAATGCCCTGCTATTTTTGTCACGATGCGAAGATCGCATCCGCGATAGACTCATTCGGGCGGATTTTATGAGACAAATCGGAATTATTGGAACAACATGCATCTGGGCCGGCGCTGCTGTGCTGGTCGCGACGGGTATCGCGCACTTACGGGCGCAGGGACCGGGGGGCGGGCGAACTGCTGAGGCGCTATTTTCAGCCCTCGATACCGACAACGATGGAACGCTGACCCGGCCCGAGCTGGAGTCTGGCTTCAACTCCTGGTTTACAGCCTGGGACACCACCCATAGCGGGACCCTGACCCAGCCTCAGATTTTGGCCGGAATCAGCCAAGTGTTGCCTGCGCCGCCCGCGGTAAAGCCTGGGCAATCGAATACTTTCAACCCTGTAGGTAATTCGACGCCGTTCCCCGCACCGCAAGCGGCGGTGGACGCGATGATGGCAGCCTTACCCACGACCCCCGGTGTGAAGCCGATGCACCCGCGCAGGGTGCTGGTGATGGCGCACACGGGCGCGGGAGGGTTCGTGCACGCTTCCATCCCGCTCGCTGCGAAGGCGGTGGAAGCACTGGGAAACCAGGGCGGTTTATGGACCACGACGGTCAGTTACGACGCGGCGGATATCAACACCGAGAACCTCAAGAAGTACGACGCCATCTTCCTGGACAGCACAACCGCGTGCTTCCTTGACGATCCGGACCCCTCGGTGACGGCCGCGCGGCGAGCGGCGTTCCTGAATTTCGTGAGAAGCGGAAAAGGTGTCGCCGGCATCCACGCGGCGACAGACTCATATCACACCGATTGCCTGGCAAGTGAGGCCGCCATAAAGAGCGGCAGTCCCGGGCAGAGTCGAGCGGCAGTGGTATTGGCTGACCGGCTCTTCACGGCAGCGAACAAGGATAGTGACAATACCGTCAGCCGGCAGGAGTGGACAGCCCTTGCCGACAATTGGTTCCAAAAGTTGGATACAGGCAATACGGGGAAGGTCACCCGCGCCGATTTTGTGGCGCACTTCAACTCGTTGCTGCCGCCGCCGGACATGCATCGTCTAGGCGGGGAATCAAAGCCTGTGCTGCAGTGGCCGGCGTTCAACAAACTGATTGGCGGTTACTTCAAATTTCACTGGCCTGATCCGCAAGTGATCTATGTCAAGATCGATGATCCGAATAGTCCTTTGACGGCTATGTTCCATGGCAAGGAGTTCGAGATCCACGACGAGACATATACATTCCAGCAGGATTCGTTTTCGCGCAAGAATGTTCATGTGTTGACGAGTATCGATTACGACAAGATGAGCGCCGAGGATAAAGCGAAGGAAGTGAATCCGCGAAGCGATCACGATTATGCCTTGAGTTATATCCGCCGCGAGGGCAAGGGGCGCGTGTTCTACGAAGGGCACGGCCACAGTGATCGGGTATATGCCATGACGCCGATGCTGGAACACATACGAGCCGGGATTCAATACGCGCTGGGCGATCTGAAGGCGGATGATAGCCCCTCGGTGAAATGACGCTCGATCTCAAACAGCAGCGCGTGATTGACCTGGCGGTCCGGTCAGGAGCATATCAGAACGCCAGCGAGGTTTTGGATCAGGCTTTCGAGATCATCCGCGAGCAACTCGACCTGGAAGATTGGATGCTTGAACAGCGCGAGGAAGTGACCGCCCACATCGCAAGGGGCTTTGCTCAAGCTGAGAGTGGTGACTTGGTTGAGGGTGATGCGGTCGTAGAAATATTGCGGCAACGACGCGCCGAGCGGCTGAAGCCGCAGGGATGAATGCCCTGTTTCTGCACGGAAAGCGTGATTTAAAAGAGGTTCTTCGGATCGTACATCTAGCAGCAGGAACTCGGCAGTACGCCTGGGGCCAGGACATCTAAGGTGACCTTTTGGCTGAGCAGGCGCTTAAGGCTGACTGTGGGAGAGAGTTATTCGCTCCTCAAGGCCTTAGCGGGGTCAATCGTTGCCGCTCGTTTTGCCGGGAGTATGCCGGCGGCGCAAGCAGCCAGCGCCAGTATCGCGATTGCCGTTGCTAAGACGCCCGGGTCTCCTCCGGTTACCTCAAATAGTTGCGACTGCACGTAGCGTGCACAGAGCAGAGCCACCGGAACCCCGATGAGCAGCCCAAGCCCTGCCTGCAGCATCGCCCCTTGCAACACCATGCGCACAATGTCGCTACGTTCTGCCCCCAGCGCCATCCGTATCCCAATTTCGGATCCGCGTTGCGCAACCGAATAGGCCGTTACGCCGTATAGGCCCACGGCCGCTAGCGCGACCGCCAGCAGTCCGAATAGCAGAGTTAATCGTGCCACCAACTTCTCCTGGTTTAATCGGTCGCCGATCTGCTCTTGCAGCGTTTCGTAGTTGTTGACGTTCAGGTTTGGGTTGATTTCCTCCAGGGCTTGACGCACCTGCTGCTCCAGCCCGGGAACTGGTCCCGTGGTTACCAGGATGATCGAACCGATGTACAACGATGACACTTCAGTGGTATTCGTGTCGCTTTGAGCGCGCTGTAACAGAGGAAGAAAGAACATCGGTTGCTGCTCTTCGTGCGGATACTGATATTTGGCATTCTCGACTACCCCAACGATCTGCCAGTCAGCAGCGCTCTTTATGTCTCCCATACCAAAGTGCTGGCCGATGGGATCCTCTCCGCGCGGAAAAAAGCGCTTCACGAAGGCGCGGTTCACCACAGCTACCCCGGGTGAGTGAGCCGTGTCGGTTGGGAGAATATTGCGTCCGCGCACCAGATGCTGGCCAATCGCATCGAAAAGCTCCGGGCTAACCCTGTCCCATGACGAGTGAACGTCGTCGTGAGGTCCTGGTCTCGGCTGTCCTTCCACGATCACCTCAGACTCCCAGTCGTCGCCATCGAGGGGCGCGAACAGGGCCATCCCCGCTTTGGTCACTCCTGGCAGAGACAGCATCCTGGCGCGCATGCGATCGTAAAGCGGCTGCAGCTGTTCAATCGTATACCCGGCATTCTGAGCGTTCAGGCGGACCACCACCCGATGTTCCACCTCGATGCCAAAATTCTGATGCTGCAGATTGATCAGGCTTTTGGCCAACAGGCCCGCGGCTATCAGCAGAATCACCGACAGCCCAGCTTGCAACACGACTAATGAACGCTGCAGCAGCGAAGCGTGGCCGCTGCTGGTCCGATTCGATCGACGCAGCGCATCCGCCGGCTGCGCATGAGAGGTGGCCCACGCGGGCGCTATACCGAACAGTAGTCCAGTCACCAACGACACGCCAAAGGCAAACCCAAGCACCTGTGGCGACGGGGTGGCATGGATGGGAGAAAACTCCGCATGAGGGAATGCCAGCCTAAGCATCATTGCCGATACCAGGTAAGCGATCGCCACCCCGGCCACACCGCCCATGCACGAGAGCAGGACGCTTTCCGTAAGCATTTGCCGGACGATGCGCTTCCGCGCAGCGCCCAAGGCGACGCGTACGGATATCTCACCGTTTCGCGCAAGGCCGCGCGCAAGCACCAGGTTGGCAATATTTGCGCACGCAATCAACAACACCAACCCAGAGATCCACATCAACAGGTGCAAACCGGCCACCATGTCTTGCGCCATCACGGCTATGCCGCTATGTCCCGGCGTCAACGAAAGACGGACGCGCTTGATTCGCTCCTGTCCAGCTGCATCGGCGTAATACGGTATCTCAGAAAGCAACGGAACCAATTCGGCGTGCATCTTCGCCTGCAGCGACCCCAGCGCCACGTCCGGCTTCACGCGGCCCAGAATGTAGAGCCACTGCATACTAGGGTTATGGGTAAAATCATCCTCCCCCAGTAAGGACTCCGTCGATAGTGGCACAAACAAATCTGTGGGATACGGTGTGATCCGATCCCCGTAAAACTCCTTCGGCGCGATTCCTACAATGGTCACCGGATGAGTGTTGATCACAAATACGCTGCCTACGATCGTAGGGTCCCGGGCATATTCGCGCTGCCACATGGAGTAGCTCATCACTGCGACCATGGGCGCTCCTGCGATGTCGTCCGCAGGCTGCAACAGCCGTCCCGCCGCTGGTTTAATGCCCATCGTGGCGAAGTAATTTCCCGACACCCATTCGCTCACCTCGCCATGAGGCAACTCAGCCACTCCCTGCCGGTGCAGCGTGAGCCACGAGTTGTCGGTGGATGCCTGCATCGCGGCCAACTCTTGAAATTCAGGTGTATTTTTTCGTAACTGGTCATACATCTGGGTCGAGAACCAGGAGATTCCGCCGCGACGATCGTCGCCCACTCGGATCAATTGTTCCGGCTGCGGTACCGGCAGGTCCTGCAGCAGCGTGGCATGAATCAGGGTAAAGATCGCGGCGTTGGCGCCGATTCCCAAACCCAGCGTCAGCAAAGCGGTGACAGTGAATCCGGGATGCTTACGCAGTTGCCGCGCTGCGTAGCGAACGTCGCCCAGCAGCGATTGCAGAAACGGAAGTCCGCGCTGAGCACGGAGCGCAATCTTCTGTGCTTTGACCTGCTTCATCCATTCAACCTGTTCTTGCCAGAATTCGGCGCGGATGGCGTGCTCGATTTCTGCGTGATCAGCGGTGTCATTTGTGTAAGGAGATCGTAGCGTAGCCCCAAGCGCTTTGCTACAGGCCTTTTGCGAGCGGCAGTTCCATCTGTCAACTCCCCTCAACTCGTCCAAAGGATTTGATCCAGGGAGTTGCAAAATTCTTATTTATTCGCGATATTAGAAGAAATGAGAGAGCATAGCTACCTGGGCGAGTTTGAGCTCATGATTCTGCTTACGATTATTCGTTTGGGAGACGAAGTGTATGGTGTCCCGTTGTCCAGAGAATTGTCAGTTATGCGAGGCCGTGAGGTTTCAGTGGGTAGTGTTTACGCCGCGTTGGATCGGCTCGAGCTGAAGGGTCTCATCGCATCCAGCCTCGGCGAATCGACCCCGGAGCGCGGCGGCAGAGCGAAGCGGTATTTCCGTGTGACTGAGCAGGGTCTACGCTCTGTTCGCGAGACACGCCGGGTACTCAGCAAATTATGGAAGTCACTGCCATCTACTTGAGGGAGCGTTTCATGAAGTCAATCAGGTCAGTCGCACTCGCCACCTGGATGATGGAACATCTGACCTTCGGGCCAGCCGACCGGTCCCTTACCGGGGACCTGCTAGAGGAGTTCCAACTCGGGCGCTCTCGGGTTTGGTTTTGGCGTCAAGTATTGACGGCAATGGCGATCGGAAACTTTAGGACGGCACGTGAATTTGCAACGCCCCTGGCGTTTTCTGCAGGGTGGAGCATGCTCTATCCCGCATGGAGGATGATCGATAAAAGGCATATTCCCGACCCGAGGCCAGAGCAATGGCATGCGCTTGCGTGGCCCTACTCAGCACTGCTGGAACTTGGGTCTGGAATTTTCCCCGCCGTCACGTTCGTCTGGCTTGGATTTTTCGTCTACCTGGTCCTCCGCACCGACCCGCTCCACGGTGTGTCCGCCTTTCAGCTCATTCGGAGCTTTTCGACAAGCCTCACTGCCCTACTCTTAGCTACAGTCTTGCTCCTGAATCACTTCAGACATCCGCAGATCGACTTACACTCCATAGGTCGTCAAGACTTCTACTCCGCCTTCCATCTGTTCGCGATTAGTATCCCGCTCGCATTAAGTCTCCTGGCAGCCCTCCTATGCACGCCATTGCGTACCTTGCCGCCTAGCCGCAGACAACGACTTGGCCGACATCAGTTTGTCGAAAGAGTCATCCGCCTTATCCAAGCGCTTTGTCTCACACTCTCCTTATCTCCCCTCTCTGCCGCACAGGCCCCCAAAACATACAGTCCTGCCGGCCAGCAACTCGCGAGTTGGTTGGCGGCCTTCGATGGAAACGACCGCCAGACATACCACGAGTTCCTTGAGAGGAACCTCCCCTCGCGAGCGGAGAACTTCGACCGGGAGTGGGACTTCCGCAGCCGCACAGGAGGCTTCGATCTGCAGAAGATCGAAGAAGACACTCCCACGAAAGTTACGGCCCTTCTGAGGGAACGGAACTCCGACCAGCTTGCAAGAGTGGTGCTGGAGGTCGACGCCGCGGAGCCCCATCGGATTCTGAAAATGGATATGAGTCCTATTGCGCCGTCCCACCTCAGTGAGAACGATCTGATCGCCGGGCTACGAAAGCATCTCGATGAAGCTACCGCCGACGGCAGGTTTGCCGGCGCCGTCCTGGTGGCAAAGGACGGCAAGCCGATCTTCGCGCAAGCCTATGGCCTGGCCGACAGGGAGCGTAAGATCCCCAATACGCTCAAGACCCGCTTTCGCATTGGTTCCATGAATAAGATGTTCACGGCCGTAGCAGTGCTGCAGCTCGCGCAGGCCGGAAAGCTCAAGCTCGACGATCCTTTGGGGAAGTATCTCGTTGACTATCCGAACAAGGAATTAGCGTCGAAAGTCACGATCAGCGAATTACTCGACCACACTGGCGGAACGGGGGACATCTTCGGTCCTGGGTTTGATGAGCATCGTCTGGAGCTGCGCACCCACCAGGACTACATTAAGCTCTATGGCAGTCGCGGTCTCAGTTTCGAGCCGGGCAGCCGATGGGAATACAGCAACTACGGCTTTGTATTGCTGGGAAACATCATCGAAAAAGTGACGGGCCAGAGTTATTACGACTACGTCCGCCAACACGTCTACCAGCCTGCGGGCATGACCTCCACCGGCTCGGAACCTGAAGATCAACCGGTCCCCGACCGAAGTGTCGGCTACACCAAAATGGGAGCTGGCGCTTGGCATCCGAACGCCGGCATCCTGCCCTATCGAGGGACCTCCGCAGGCGGTGGGTACTCGACCGTGGAAGACCTCCTGGCCTTTGCCAATGCACTGCAAGGCAATAGGCTGCTCGATGCGCACTACACTGAGCTGCTCACAACGGGGAAGGTAGATACCCGTCACGGTGACCGCTATGCATACGGATTCTTCGATAGGTCTCCCAATGGATCCAGGTGCGTCGGTCATTCGGGCGGGTCCCCCGGAATGAACGGCGATCTGGAAATTTGCCAGAATGCCCGCTATATCTTCGCTGTGCTGGCAAATATGGACCCCCCAGCCGCTCAAGAGATTGGGGGCTTCATCGCGGGCCGCCTGCCGGCCCCGGGGCACGATTGACCAACTTTGAGACTCGCAGAAATGGGTCGACGTGGTAGCTATTGTAGAAATTCCATTTGCTCCCCGGCAACGCTGCGAGTGGACTGAAGGGTCTCAAAACCCACTACTTATTAAGAGCGCAGGATCTCGGAAGACTCCACGCCCGATGCAACCCCACGAACAGCCGTTCGGACGCCGTACCGCAGAACGAGCACGCCGCTGCCGAACCGGCGCTCCTCAAGCAGGTCCAGCCGCACGCCGTCCGGAAAGAACCGCTTTCCACCGCCGACGACCGCGGGGCAGCCGACCGCGTCGGGGTCGAACTCCCGCTCAATGCGCGTCCGTGCGCTGTGCGGCTCGGCCAAGGTCCTCGAGTAAACGATCTTCTCGGCCGCCTGCCACTGCCGCGCCCAGTCGAGCACAAACTGCGGTTGGCCGGGAATCGTGTGTGCGGTCTCCCAGTAAACCATCGTCTCGTACATCCTCCACCCATAGAGGTAGGTGCCGAGCTGCGACGCGAGCGAGTTGATGTACGAATGTACCTCCTCGTCTTGAGGAGCGCCCAGCCGAAACGGCCGTGCTCGTCCTCGGTGTAACCATCGAGGGACGTGATCATCGAGTGGATCAGCTTACCCATGCATCTCACCTTCCATATGCACGCAACTGCTTCTGACCGGTCCCCAGACGCAACGGGTGATCACGCATTCGCTAGCCGCGTCAGGGTGACAACCGTGATGTCGTCATCCTGGCCGAATGCGACGGCGGCTTCGGAGGCCTGCGTAGCGTCGGCGCCCGAAGCGAACAGCGTTTGCAGCCGTTCGAAGCTGAAGATCTCGCCGGAGGGCGCGCGTGCCTCGAGCAGACCGTCGGTGTAAAGAGCGCAGCGGTCGCCAGGATTGAAGTGCACTGTGGCTTCCTCATATGCGATCGCAGGATCGATGCCCAAGGGCAAAGCGCCGGGCAAGTCAATCTCCTTATCGTTGAAGTAAGGCGCGGGGTGGCCTGCGCTGGCTAGGGTACAGGCGCCGTAGGGATCGAGGCGCAGGACAACGCAGGTCGAGAAGCCGCCTTGAAGACGGCCGTGGAGGCGGCGACTGAGGCCGGCGAGAATGTCGGCCGGGCGGGAGGTAGTTTCTGCCAGTGTGCGCACAGCACCCACGATGAGGGAAACGGCCATCGCTGCGCGGAGTCCCTTCCCGCTCACGTCGCCGAGGACGATGAGCGTGGATCCGGCGGCCGGGCCATCCAGCGGAATGATCTGGAAGAAGTCGCCGCCCACTTCGAGCGCGGGCAGATAAGCACTGGAGATGCTGAAGCCGGGCAGAGTGGGTAGCTTTTCCGGGATGAGGACCTGCTGGAGCTCGCGGGCGCTGTGCAGTTCCTGTTCCAGAATGGCCTTGCGATCTTGTTGGTCACGAATGTAGTGATAGACCGTATATATGATCGAGAAGAACACCAGCAAATCGAGAAGAATGTCTGCGTTGAAGTAGGCGGGACCCAAATGGAACAGCGGCGAAGACAGACGCTGAGACAGAGTCCAGTGGGTGAACCGCTGGCCCTGCCGAGCGATGGCAACAATCACAGCCAGGAGTTGGGAGAGAGACGCGCTCAAAGCGAGGACCCAGCGCACGGAGTCAAGTTTCTGACGAAAACCGTTCGCGACCAGCACCAGCAGATAAAGCTCGCACGGTTCGACGATTATGGTGAGGACTCCATCGATCCAGGCGCTGGCGTGTGGTGAGATCCAGCTCGTGGGTGTATAGGTGAGACAGCCGTCGAGGAACGAACCGATCAGGCTGACAGCGGCAAGAATCTTTGCCCAACGGACCAGCCCGCGACGGCTGCGGAGGTGAAGCATCTCGATAAGAAGGAACCAAAGCGCGACATTGCGCAGGGACCATAGCGGCTGCAGCATGAACTGGCTGAACTGGCTGGAGACCGGAACGCGCATGGTGTAGACCGACGTCCAGATAGCCGGGCAGATAGCGAAGATGGAAAACCAAAGAAGCAGGGTTTCCTTCCTACGCCGGAGCCACAGGACGAAGGCTGCCAGGGCTACGAGAAAGTAGAGAACGTTCCGCGAGTTGATGTAGAGAGTGCTGCGCAGGAAATTGTAGTTCCAGGTACCGATGTACGCGGCAATCGATTTGGAATCGCCCACCAGGGGCGTCTGTGCAATTCCGCCACCACCCCCTCCCGAACTGGAGCCGAGCGGTCCGTCCCAAACACGGATGGCAAGCGTGCCGGATCGAAAATCAGGCAAGGTGAAGGCTGCGGGCGCATTGAAGGCCGGCGAGGACGGGTGCGGAGGTAACTTTCCGTAGCGGCCCACCAGTTTCCCGTTCCAGTAGACCTCGCAGGCGTCTTGCAGGCTTGGCAGGAGCAATTGAAAGTCGATTTTGACGTCGGGTGCAGGTGTAACGTGAAGGTTCAGCCGGTACCAGCCAAAGCCGGTATAGGCGTAGTGTGTTTGTGCGCCCCACGGCCGATCGGCAAGGATGGTTTCCCAACCGTTTTCACCCGGCGTGTCGTTGATGTTGGGGTCGGCCCATCGCAGGTCGTCGCCGATATGGAAACGCCAGGGTCCGGAGAGATCGACCGTACCTTTGCCGAGCCCGTCGATAGTGACGACGGAGGGAGCGGGTGGGGTTTGCGCGTGCGCAAAGCAAAGATGGAATCCGAAAAGCAGGAGTAGGGATATAGCGAATGGCGGACGAATGCGCATCTGGAATGCATTGTACGTCCGACCAGTCGCAGTCAAACAGCGTATCAGTCGCAGGCCATTAGGCAACGGAGAGAAGCTTCCAGTTCAATGTTCGGAGACACGGCCACGGCACATGATTTGAGGTAGCCCTATCTGGTGACCGCTCGCGGGTTCACGGATTGAGCTGGGCGGCACGCGCGGAAATGGCACGCCATGCCGCCATCGATTGTTTCAGATAGACTCCAGGATCGCCTTTCAGTCCATAGCACTGTATGCCGAACGGCCCTCGGTAGCCGGCTTTTGTGATAGTGCGGACTAACTCGGTGACATCGTAGTCGCCGCGGCCGAGGGGCTGAATCAGCGTGTTCCAATCCCGGCCCTGCCGGTCCGCTCCGTTGACCGTGACCCCGTACAGGCGCGGAATGGCGCTATCCAGTAGCTGATGGAACTCCGGATCAAACCCGGAGCGCAATTCATGGCAGAGATTGAACGTGACGCCCACGTTGCTTCGCCCGACTCGCTCGGCAACCCGCACAACATCCCTGAAGCGGGCCAGGTAAAAACCGTAGTGTGGATAGAGCGCGACGCGAAGGTTGGATCGAGAGGAGAGATCGGAGATTCGATCGACTGCCTGGATCGTCCGCTCTTCTCCTCCAGCGCCTGCCCCAGCATCACCCCCCTGGATGGCGACCCATACGACACTTCCCCGCCCTTTCAATGCCTCGATCGCGGCTTCCATCCCTGGCTCATATTTGATCTGGCCGTTGCTGATGTCCACCGTCAACCAAAGAAAGAACAACTGGAGATGCGCATCGTCCAGAGCCCGCAACCGCTCGGGGATTTGCAGCGCATGATCGAAGACGGTTCCCTCAAATCCATACTCGCGCGCAAACCCGGCTTGCTGCGCGGGAGTGATATCGCCAAACTCGTAGGCAAAGACTGGGTTTGGCAGGCCGGCGGCGGCTCCGCTGTCGACCCCTCTCGCTTCGATAGTGGCAAGCGCGATGCAAGAGGCTGCAGCACCTTTGACAAATCCCCGACGAGTTGTTCGCACCATGCTGCTCATCTCCTCAACTGTGTCCCGTACTGTTTTCGACTGCACCGGCATCGTAGCTCATCCGCGGACCATGCGTCTTCTGTGGATCAGATTGGTTCTTTTTTTCTCGGATGTAAAGCTTTTGCTTCTCAAGACGATTTATTCTCCAGCAGCACTAAATTTCGGCCCTTTAGGGATTGCGCCGTACAAGCGACTCTCGCTATAGTCCTCGAAGACACAAACTGATTCTCCGCCGCATCGCCCACATGAACTCGGTAATCTAAGGCCGGAGCCCATGCAATACGTTGCCGACGATTCAGCGTTTAGGTGGGCATCTTGCGCCTTGTCCTTCCTCAGGACCTGGTTTTTCGTTACCTGCCTCTCAACAGTCCGGCTGTCTTCCCCAAGGGGGTCGTTCCATGAACGCAGGTACACATGCGCCATGGATTTGACGCTACAGGAGCAGTGTGTCTACCACTTGAACTTTTATATGAGGTTGTATCCCATGAGACGTTTCTCCCGCAGAACCGGGACTTTCCAGTCCCCCGTAGTAAGCTCTTTTGGTGTTGCCGGCGGCGGAACCTTGCTGCGCTTGTCAGTTCTTGTGCTGCTTATTTCATTTGCAGTACCGAGCCACGCCCAAACATTGAGCTCGACTTCCATTTCGCCCGGTCAACCGACGGTGGTGATCGGCGGTACGACCCAGCTTACGGCGACGGCAAACTACTCCAACGGATCCACTACGACTGTAAGCGGCAGCGTTACCTGGATCTCTTCGGATCCGCGGATGGTGAACGTCTCGAGTAAAGGGGTGGTCTCCGGGTTCGCTACGGGGAACGTTGCCATCACGGCTACCTACCAAGGACAATCAGCGACGGCGACCGTGGCCAGCTCGATTGGCAACATTCAATGGAGCGGCCCGATCAACATCACCCAGGGAGGCACCTACTCCGGGAACTGGAAGAGCACGAATCCAAATACGGCGGCGGTCACTATTTCCACGACGGCGCCCGTGACCATCGACAATTCCTACGTGACCGGACCCGCCGATCTGATCGACGATCCGATTCACAGTAACAATCTGACGGTGAAGAATGTGATCGGCATTGGCGTCAACCCGAATGTGACCGGCCAGTCATATGGTGTGTTTGTCGACGCTCAGAACTCCGTTCTGCTCGACGTGGAGAACTGCTATTTCGAGAATGTACGGTACGGCGTGTTTCTGCGCGGCTATGCGGGCAACCGCAACGGGTCGCAGACGATCACGATCCTGAATAACCGGGGCCGCAATATTCTCGGGGTGGAGAGCAATGGGAACAACGGCACGCTAGCCGGTGAGACCAACTGGCAGTGGGCGCATGCTATCCAACTCGTCAGCGCGTACAGTGTACCCGGCATCAAGATTGCGTGGAATGAAATTGTGAACTATCCATCGCAAAGCCTGGTGAATGAGAACATCAACATGTTCGACTCCGGCGGCACGTCGAGCAGCCCGGCCCTGATTCACGACAACTACGTGCAGGGCGCGTACGCGTACAATCCCGCGGTTGACAGCTACAACGGGGGCGGCCTTATCACGGATGGCAGCGCCAGCGACACGGTGCAGACGGCTTCGGCCTTCAACAACATGTACAACAACCAGGTTGTGGGCACGGTCAATCAGGGCGTCGAGATTGGAACCGGCCACGACAACGTGGCTTATAACAACCGGGCAATCTCCGCCGGCTTGCTGCCGAATGGAACCAAGATTCCGGCGCAGAATGTGGGGCTTATGTTGTACGACATCTATGGAAACATCGCGAACGGCAGTATGTACAACAACAACATGTACAACAACACGGTGGGATGGATGTGTTGGGCGCTACGCTGCGCCTGGGACGGATACAGGGGCGACGAGTGGTTTCCGATCAATAACAGTTACTATTACACCAATCAGTCGATCCCGGCAAACCCCATTACGCTGGCAATGGAGAGCGCGGAGTACCAGACTTGGCTAGAGAAAATCAGCTCGAATGGAATGGTCGTCGGCCCTGAGGCATCGTCGAGCGTCTCCACCGGAAGCGGATCTGCAAGCGGATCGGGATCAGGCTCAGGATCCAGTTCCGTTATCTCGACTACGGCGTGGTACAGCATCATGAATACCGGCAGCACCTTATGCCTGGGATCCGCTTCAGGAAGCACGACCGCCGGGGCCGCACTGCAGCAGAACACTTGCGGCACATCGCAGTCGCAGCAATGGCAGTTCCAACCGGCTGCGGACAGTGGATACTACCAGCTGGTGAACCGTAGTGCATCGAGTGCCGCCAATAAGCTCGCCTGGGATGTAACCGGAGGGGCGTGGCAGACGGCGGACGGAGCGGCTATCCAACTTTATACATCGAACGTTGAGACGAACGAAGAGTGGCTGCCGGTGTCGGTGGGCAACGGCGCCTATCAATTTGTAGTGAAAAACAGCGGCAAATGCCTGGATGTTCCCGGGGCTTCTTCCGCGGTTCTGCTCCAGATGCAACAGTACACTTGCAATGGAACTGGAGCGGAGTCCTTCACCCTGAAACAGCAGTAGATGTGTTAGCCGTGGGCTGCGAGCTGCACCATTTCGCGATGGTGTAGCTCGCGCGCTCATGTGCATTGCCACCGCCGTGCCCGCGCATGCAAGACTTCAAAGATCAAGCGATTCTGGCGCGTTCAACTGCGAGCGTATTGGGATTCGGCCGGCGGCTGGTAGCTAACCGCCAGGTGCGGTGTCTCCAACCGCTGGTTCAGCCTGTGCCGCGAGTGCAGACACGCCTCCAGCACGCCAGTCGTCAACAAGGTACGCTCCACCGGATAGGCCGCGCTCCGGGTCTCAAACATCTGCTCGATCTTCGCCGCCAGGCAGGCAGAGTAAGTGACGTTAGGAGCCGGCGGCAGGAAGAACTGGGTGGAGACCATGCCGTGGTCCGCCACCCTCGCCGAGATGTTGAAATCCATAATGGCGCCATTGAGCATGAGCAGCGTGGCGCGCGTGCCATCGGTGTACTCGATGCAATACGCGGCCGGATTCTTGACCAATTGCGGCAAAACGCCGGAGGCTACCAGGTCCTGAGTACGGCCGTCCAGCACGGTCAGGCCCAACGGCGTGTCGCTGCGGGAAAGGGCGGAGCTCAGCAGATCCTTTGACCAGCGACCCGCCTTCCCTGCCACCCAAACATCGTCGCCCTCGAGCAACTGCACCGCCTTCACCCCCGTCTCGCCACCCTTGCGGCGCTCCAGCATGCACTGCAGGGCTTCGAGCGCGTCGAAATCCGTGCCGTCGATGTTGCCAACACCGACCATCACCGCCTCTTCGACCTCCGCACCCAGAGGGATATCTACGTCCGGCAAGCGCCAGGTCACGGAGAGCGAGGAGCCGGCGAGCAGCGGAAAGCGCAGGCGGTTGGCGGTCTTCACCATGGTTTGCGCCTCCTCGAAGCTGAAGGAGAGCTGCTTGTGGTTGAAGTAAGGAACCCCATGTCCCTCGTCCTCGAAGACCTGGACGCACTGCTGAAAGAAGTCGTAGTTGGGCAGCAGTATTTGGCCCCTATCGTTGCTCGGGTAGTCATCCTGCTCGACGATCGCCAGCACGGCATCGACAGCGATTCGGTCGCCACCACAGCGCAAGGCCTCGGGAATGTTGCTACACAGACGGAAGCCGAACTGCTGCGCGCGGGCTCTGCTCAGATCGGCCGTTGGTTCTGGCTTCTCGGAGGGCTCAGGTTTCTCGGGCGCAGGCTGCGTCTTCACGGTGCGGTCCCTGCCTAGGCCGCCCGCTATTCCTTTGGCTGAACTTGAAGGCGCAACTTTGGCTCCCGCCATCGCAAGCTGGTAGGGCGAGGGCGCAGCATCGGCCTGGCGCTCCAACTGATCCACATACACGGAGACCACTTGCACGTTAGGCATGTGCCATTCGCCGTCATATGGATAACCAACCAGAAAGCGGTCGGCGAGTGTTTGCATATTCGACTGGTAGCGATAAACGCTGCCCAGGATCGCCAGGCGCAGCGGGCGCTGAGCGGGCGCCTGCTGGCCCCAGAGTAGGGGGCGATACGCCAACATGGCCGAGGACAACGCGGAATACTCCACAAAACGGCGGCGGGTCAGCATTAGCTCCTCCAGAAGGTGGATTCAGGGTTGGGCTGGTAGTGTACGGCCGCCAAGTTTGGGGTCTGCAAGCGCTGCATTCCCTGGTGGGCGCTATCGACGCCTGCAATCAACAGGCCGCTGGTGAGCAGCGTTCGCTCGATCGGATACTGCGCCTTGCCGGTCAGGAACATCTGCTCGGCGTTGTATACCAGCGGGCTGAAAAAACTTGCCAGCGTGGTGCGGCCGTCCGGCATAGGCAAATACATCTGCGTGGAGAAGGGTTTCGCTTGCCCCTCGATTGCCGCCGCGAAGGTGAAGTCGCGCACCAGCCCGTTCATCAGCAGCATGGTGCAGCGCAGCCCGTCGCGATGTTGATAGTGGTAGGCAACTGGATCGGGCACCAGGACCCGCATCTGCTCGATCGTGGGAAACACATCGGTAAAGCTCGAACTGGCAGGGGCCAGGGTGGAACTGCGAGTTAGCGCCGCTTTCACCAAAGCCTGCGACCACACCTCCTGCTGGTAGGCTGTCCAGAAGCCGTCGCCGCGATAGGTCTGCAGCCACTCGACACCGGTTTCGCCGCCCTTGCGTCGCTCCACCATGCAGTGGATGGTTTCAAGGCCGTGAAAATCGTAGCTGCCCATGCCCCCGTAGCCGACAGAAACAGCTTCGTGCGCAGTGGCCCCCAGCGGGAACTCCACCGACGGAACTCTCCAGGTCACCGCCAGGCTTGACCCTCCCTGGAGAGGAAAGCCCATCTGATGGGAGGTGTCGACCATCTGCTTCGACCAATCCCACTTGTAGGAAAGCTCTTTGTCGTTGAAGTAGGGGACGGAGCGGCCGCTGTCGTGGAAGACCTTCGTGATCTGCTCGAAGAATTCGAAGTGGGGATGCTTCATGATCCCCGTCTCGGTGAGGGGGTAGGTACCGTGCTCGCCGACCACGACCACTCCATCAACTCCCAGCTTGCTGGTGCCGAGGGTCAAGGTTTCCGCGATGGTGGGGTAGACCTTCATGGTGGGATGCCGGTCTACCCGTTCCTGGGTTAAATCGCCTTCGCCCCGTTGATCGACGTAGAGCGATACCACATCCATCGCCGGATGGTGGAAGGTGCCGGCCCATCCATAACCGTCGAGGAAGCGGTCCACGACGTGTTGGCCGTGCAGTAATCTCTTATAGGCAGTGATCACGGCAGCAAGCCGGGGACGATGGGCAGACGTCGTATTCTGAGTCATGGTGCGTCCTATGGAATCGGTTGGTTGCGAGCGAGTGTAGCAAAGATGCCTGGATACCCATGTTGGGAGAGCGAATGCTGACCCGCCGCCGATTCCTCGGCTACAGCGCTCTGGCGCCGGTTGCGCTGCGCTCCGCGCTTTGGTCTGCTATCGATCAGCCCGCCCCAGAGATCTCTGCGCGCGCATGGGCCGTGCAAAAGCGGGCGCTGGTCTTCGACGGACACGTCCACGCGTTGGACCGCGAGTTCTATCACGGTGGCAGTATGGGCACGCGCAAGCGTGATGGACAATGGGACCTGCCGCGTGCGCGGGAAGGTGGAGTAAGCGCGTTTTTCCTCTCGGTGTTCATTCCCGAAGAGTACTACCCCGGGCGATTCGAGACCAAGCAGGCGTTCCGCCGGATGGATGACGCGCTGCGCCAGTTGCAGATGAACAGCGACCAGGTCGCGTTGGCGTTGAACGCGGACGATGTGGAGCGCATCCATGCCCAGGGAAAGATGGCCGCGGTGCTGGATATTGAAGGCAGCTACGATCTGGACGGCGATCTGGGAGTTTTGCGCGATCTGTATCGGCTGGGACTGCGTTCGGCACAGCTTTCGGCGCACAACTGGAACCAACACTACGCCGACTCCTGCTGCTCGCCGGCGCAATGGAACGGCCTCACCCCGCATGGCCGCGATGTCATCCGCGAGATGAACAGGCTGGGCATGGTGATCAACGTATCCCACTCCTCAGACGATACGATTTCCCAGGCGATCGATGTGAGCGACGGGCCCGTAATCGCCACCCACCACGGCCTGCGCAGCGTCAACAATATCCCGAGGAATATGCCGGACTGGCTGCTCAAGAAGCTGGCGGCCAAAGGGGGCGTTATCGGCTTCCAGATTGGCAGCGAGTTCAACTACCCAAAGGAATACGCTTACGTGACCGCACACCAGAAGAAAACGTTTTGGGACACCACCAGTATCCCGGATCGGGTGAAGGGCAAGACGATCTACGAGGTGGACCAGTTGGTGGCGCCGCAGTTCCCGATGCCGGGCGCCCAGGTGCCGGACTCGGTGATGATGACGGTAGACGACTGGGTCGCCGTGGTGGACAGAGCTATCCAAATGGTGGGGGAGGATCACGTGGCGGTGGGCACCGACTTCGACGGCGGACCGACGCTGGCGCGTGGCATGCGCGACGTCCGCGATCTACCGATGATCACCGACGCTATGCTGCGCCGCGGTTACTCGGAGGCGCGCATTGACAAGTTCTGGGGTGGCAACTTGCTGCGCTTGTTCCGCCAGGTTACGCAGAAGCGGGCCTGAACCTGTCTCTTTTGCAGGTCTGCGGATAGGAAATAGTGATACGGCCCGACTAGAGCATTTTTGCTAATGGTGTAGACCAGGAAGAATGGCCGCACATAACTGATCTCACCGGACCACAGTATTAGCAAAAATGCGTTAAACAGCCTGCTAGGCCTTCGGGGCTGCGCTGAAGATTTCGGCTAGGCGGTCCGCGATCAGCCTGTCCTCGCCGTCCTTGAGCTGCCAGACAGCAAAGCCGAAGCTGTTCGGGTCGCTGGGATGGCCATGGTGGGCGGTGTGATTCTCTTCCGGAGGCGCGTCCGGATTGCGTCCGCGCATGCCGCTGGCGCCGGCGCCCATGCTGCCAATGCCGATGGGCCGCGTGTCGGCCAGCTTCTGCATCACCTCCGGCCCGGTGATGTTGAGCTTAGTGCGATCGATCTGCCAGCTGTAACGCGGCGTCACGTTGCCCAGAGCTTGCGGGTTGAACTCCCGGGGTAGCGCGGTGACGCCGAACTTCTTCACTGCATCGGTGATCACCTGCGCGCGTTCGTCGTACATCTTCAAGGTGGCGTCATAGTCCTGATTGACGAAGAGCTCGAGCGCCTTGAGCAGGCCGAAGATGGTCTCCTTGCCGACCTTGCAGCAACGTCCGATGCGGTCTTCCTGCGGGCTCATGTTCAGCAGCGCATAGCGGATCAGCTCTTCCCTGCCGATCAGGATGCCGGACGCCTGCGGCCCGCAAATATCCTTGCCGCCGCTGAAAGTGACCATGTCGAAGCCGATCGCCGGATACTCCCACAGGCGCTCTTTCGGCGGCACGTCGGCGGAGGCGTCGTTAAAGGTGTAGATGTTGTGCGCCCGGGCGATGGCCACGGTCTCAGGGCCGCTGACCTGGCCTTTGTCGGAAAGGATATTGGTGAAGTGGATGGCCACGGTCTTGGGATTGATGGCGGCAATCATCTCTTCGCGCGTCTCCACTTCGACCAGCTTCGCGCCTGTCTGGCGAATCTGGTGGTCGAAGGGATAGCGATGGCTCTTCTGGATGATGACCTCGTTCCTGGGGAAATCAGCCACGTCGGGAATGGTGTGCATGCGGGGCTCAAGGTCCTCGGTCATCATGCCGGCGTAGCCGACGACCATGGCCGCGGCTGCGCCGCCCGTCACCAGGCCGGTGTAGCCTGCCGGAGACTTACACAGCTTCGCAATGAACTTACCCGCCGCGATTTCGAGCTCGTCGATCAAAACAAAGTGCTCGTTGCCTCGCCGCATCAGCTCCATGACCTCCGGCTTCATCAACGACCCGCCGATGACGGTAACCGTGCCATTGATGTTGACCAGAGGCGTGACGCCAAGCTCGGCGTAGATGTCGCCAGTAGAACCAAGCCCGCTGGTAATGGGGACGATGGGGTTGCCGTCTACAGAGGGCATAGACGGTTTTGGCTTCTTGCCAAAGATGCCGGCCGCATTCGACTCAGCCGGAGCAAACAGACCACCGAGAGTGGCGCCCAGCGCGGCTACAAAGGAACGGCGGCTCCAGTCAAATTTGAAGTTCATGATAGTTTCCTTTCAACTCGGTCAGCACAATCATGTCTCAGCCAGCGGTGGGCGGAGTGAGGACGGCTGCGCTGCCCACGATCTCAATCAGCGAATCACCGGGGATCCATTCGAGAGCCATGCAGGCGCGGGAGGGAGCTTTGCCGGGAGAGAAATACGTTCCGTAGATTTTGTTCAACGCGTCGTACTGCGCTTTGTGGGCATCGAACCTTGCCTTGCCCGTCGGCATGGGAATGCCGTCAGCGAGCGGGAGACAGAGAAAGACCTCGAGGTGGATGATGCTATCCATGGTGCAGCCCGCACGCTCCACCGACTTCTTGAGCGCGTCCATGGTGCGGGTCACGTGCTTCTCAAAGGGATCAGTCACGAGCACGTGATCATCCTTGGGATAACCGTCATTGGAGCCGGTGCCGGAGAAGTAGTAGATGCCATTGTGGGTGTGATTGCCGCCGGCACGGCGAGGCGGCGGAGCGCCCGGCGCAGCCTCGGGCGCAGCGGCAGGCGGAGCGCCGGACGGAGCCTGGAGAGCGAAGAGTTTGGGGGTCCCGGCGATCACCGCCGCCATCGCGGCGATCTTGCCAAAGAACCCGCGTCGCGTATTCATTTCCATAAACTTCTCCTCGGCCTAGACTCCTGTGAGATTCTCGAGCACTGCGGGATTACTGTGCCATGTTACCAATTCACCCTGAAGGGAGGTTAGAACCATCGCTCAGTCCTCTTGAGGCGGCGAATCGAGGGAGGCGACGGAAAAGTGGTCGAAGGTGACTTCCAGAGGCTTCCTTACCGGGAGCAGCAGCCATCATGCCAATTTTGACTGGCACCTGCGGCGGAAAGTATGCAAGCCGAATCATCGACCATTTCTGGTTGTCGCGGGAATACGAAACCTGCACCGTGTCGTGATAACGTTGCATGCGCAACCAGAGAAACGCGGGGTTGTCAGAACAAGTAAGTACAGACCAATCGGAAAACTCTCGCGTGACCACGGCACTCACGCTTTGCTTGCCGTTCAGGAACTCGATTCCTGCTTTAATCCAGTTCTGGTCGTCGATGCGTATCATCAAGCCCGCCTGATGATAGAGCTCATGGTATTTCCCCGCGATTCGGACCTTGGCTTCAAAGTTTCCAGTCTGCTCCTGATAGCGAAATGGACCGTTGTCGCGAATAAACCCGTAATGGGTCACCCGCCAATAGTCTGTGCCGGGAGGCGCCGTTTCGGTCAGCGTATCCCCGGTCTCACTCCAATAGGTAGGCGGATTAAGCCAAGTGCGGGCGGTGGTTTGATCTGTCATGGTAACCGTAAGCATACTGAAAAGAGGTTAGCCGCGATGAAGCACTTCCCGCGGTGCCCTTCGCGCAGCCTTCAGCTTATACCGCACCATTGCCGGCAGGATGGGCGCGGTAAACGCAGCCGCGGCCGAGAAGACCGGCTTCGCTCCAGGGGGGACCGATCGGGAATAGGCCTGGCCCAGCCGCTATTTCCCCATCTGGTCGTAGGGGGAAGCCACCCGCTTGAAACCCTTGGGTATCTGGAACGCCGAAGGGGGAACCGCTTCCATGGAAAAGTCTGTCTCCTGATTCGTCGTCTCCATCAGAACCGCGCTCTGCGTCGCTTGGGTTCCTCCTGGTGCAGCCGCGGGAGTTGCCGCCGGAGCTGGTGTGGGCGCCGGTGCAGCCTTCTTCCTGCGCAACGCACCCATCGCGGAATTACCCAGTGCGGATCCAAAGACACCCAGCTTGCCCGCTTCCGCGGATGCTGTCTGCGCCGCGGTGTCCGTCGCCACTTGTCCCGCGACCGATCCGGTCGAATTCGCGGCCGGAGGCGGAGCCGCAGCAGAAGCAGACGGTGTGTTGCTTGCATTTGGCCCGACTCCGCTGCCACCCATGCTCGTCACTTCCATCACATGCGTTCCTTTCAGCTTGGCCATCTCTTTGCCCATCTGTGCCATTGCGTCCGCCGCGCCAGGCTGACTGGAAAACATGCCCGCCATGCCGGCGTTCGAATTAGCCTTCATCGACGTGATGAAGGCTGACATGTCCACGCCTTCCATCATCTTCTTTGCCGCACGCAAATCGAAATCCTGGATCTCCTTGACTGCCGGTGGATCGGGTGCAATCCAAACATCTGTCGTCACTACATAGGTCATGGAACTGGTACTGTTCGTTGCCGCAGCATTCGGATCACTGACCTTCATCGACATGGTGATGAGCTGCTCCTGCGCTGTGAGCCCGTTGACCACCTTACTCACCCCTGTATTTTTCGCGGTTACCTCGAAGCTGGTCTGCAAATTGTTCGCCGGCATCTGCCCCTGTTGCTGCTTCATTTGCGCCTGGGCCTGCTTCATCTGGGTCTGCGCCTGCTCCATTTGCTTTGGCATATTCGCGAACGCTTGCCGCATCTGCGCGAACGTGATCACAGAATAAGTCTTATTCGCCATGTCGACATGCGTGATCGTCTCCTGATCCAGATCGGTGATCTCCATCGAATCCTTGGTTACCACCGCCTTCTGATTGCCATGCACCATGGTCAGAGTATTTGTGGGCGCGAACATCTTGCCCACAGCTTTGCCGATGAATGCCTGGCCTTTGAGCGCATCCACCATCGTTCCACCCGTAATCTGGTACGTGGACTGAAAGCTCGCATCTGCTAACAAACACTGGTTCACCAGTAGCATCACTCCGACCGCCGCTACCTTGTACATTCCCATCGTTCTGTCCTCCCGTGAATCGATCTGACCTACCGCTTTGTCAAATACCCTTGCAAAAGTTGCTGGCTGGATTCCAGCGTGTGAACGTCTTGGTGAATACGTCTTTCGTCGCCGGTGCGCCCTTCGTAAGCCCCAGAAGTTTCGCTTCACCGCCTATCTGGCCGGTGATCTTCAACTCCTGCTTGGAGCAAGGCGCCAGCCCGATGTTGGGTGCGTGCGTCACCCCTTCGGTGTGAATCACCTGCACGTAGATATCCGCCTGTGAGCCGAGAATGTTAGTGGCCGTTATATTTCCCTGAGGGGACGCCGTGTAGGCGGCGAAGGCAGAGGGAGAAAGGAAGTGGCGCGCGATTGCATCGATGGCTGTGTCGATGGCCGCGGCAGCGGTCTTGAAGAAGTTGTCCGACCCGTAAGAGCCCAGCAGCGCGAGCTTCAACTCAATGCGGGGCGCGCACACCGAGATCACCATCCCATTGGGCGCTATGGGCGAGATGCTTTGATCGTCCGTTACTTCAAACGTCAATCCCTCGCTGGAGCCGCTATCGGCCGCATCGCTGTTGCTCCCGACCCAACCGATGGTGAAGCCCCCCTTCGAGTATTCACCGCCTCCGGTCAGCGCCGGGTGGATCAAAAACGCAGCGTAAATGTCGATACTCAACGGCAAGCCGCCCAAGTCCGGCCCCAGCGGAATGCTCACACCTGCCGGCAGCTTGACCTTGTCCTCAGCCGCCCAGACGCCGGGAGTGTCCTTGCCTATCTCCCACACAAAGTGCATCTTTCCGCTCATACCCTGCACACCGCGAATCGCCTGTTGGCCGGTGTTCTGGGAAAATTTAAGATTGGAAACGAATTGGAAGTTGGTGATCGAGCCATCCGTCGTTACTACCGCCTTGAAGCCGCTGGTGAACTTCGACAAGCGGACGGAGATGATCGCGGAGTTGTTGCTCGGCACCACGGAGTAGCTCTCGACCTTCCATCCCGAAGTCAATGCATCAACCGCTGCGTCGCGCACCGTTTTGCCGGGGCTGTCCACCTCCCTGCCCGGTTTGGGCGAGGTCCCTGGGATCAAAGAGCCCGGCGCAGGCCCTTCGCCCGTGCCGTTCTGCGCATATACGGGAGTCTCCAGCACATCCATCAGGCGGAACGGGCGCGGAGCCGGAGCTGACGCAACCGAAGGCCCGTGAAAGCTGATGGGGGTGTCGACATTAATCTCCCCTGACTGCACCACGTCAGACAGGTTCGCCTGATCGGTAATCAGCGCCGTCTGATCGCCGTCGTTTGCCGCCACCAGGATCTTTGCCGCGAATGCATTCTTCACCAGCAGAATGTCGCCTGCCTTCAAAGCGCGAATTTCGGGAGAGGCATCCTTGAAGATCACTCCGCGTCCGTTACTGCTGATACCTTGGATCGAAGCATCGATCGCAGACTTGTCAATGATTTTCACTTCGGGCTTATAGGTAATGTTGGCAAAACTCTTGCCTGGTCCCGCGGTAATGTTCTTCTCGCTGGCTTGCTTCTGTTTGAGCCACGAATCGCCGCCGAAGGTCGACGCACCCGAGGTCTGAATCGCTGGAAGAGCAACCTGGCCGTTTGCGGCCGGTCGATTGGCTACCGCAGGTGGCTTCTGCTTGCAGCTTGTAGCGGAGCCGAGCACTGCGACGGTGGCTAATACAAGACATTTGCGGCGCCACATATTAGAGGAAGTTCTTCCCATCGAATCCATCCCTTCGTGAAGCAAATTGTCTTCACTTGCCTGTCAGTTCCCTGTTCGCTTGCCCAAACCTTACTGTCGCTGTAATTCGACCCTGCGATTCCTTGCCCGTCCCTCGATCGTGTCATTGGAGGCGACAGGATTCGACGAGCCATACCCACCCGTGCTAAGGCTCTCCGGCGTCGCTTTGTATTTCGCTACCAGGGAGTCCTTGACCGCGGCGGCACGCCGCTTCGATAGATCCAAATTGAAAGCATCGTCGCCGATGTTGTCCGTGTAGCCGGAAACGCTCAACTTCCAGTCGGGATTCTTATGAAGGATGGCGGCAATCTGGTTCAAGACCACGGCGGACTGCGGCTTGATAACAGAACTGTTGAAGTCGAAGTAGATGCCGTAAATCTCCACCGGCTTTCTCGCCGCCAGCGCAGACTCCATCGACGAGACGGCAGTCGCGGACGCCGCCGGCGGTGGCGGAAGTTCAATTCGTACCAGTTGTAATGTCTCCGGCAGCACACCCATGTTGCTCCACAGCTTCACGGGGTTATCGAGCTGATCCAGCACATACATGTGGGCCTCCCGGCCATCGGGAAAGGGGCACATCGCGTGCAGGGCCGGCAGCTCTACCGGCTCATCGTTCAGCATTACGGGAAACGCCAGGTCAAAGGACTCGACCCGGTGGAGCGTGCAGGAGAACATGGGCACGTTGGCATGCAACGTCAGCGGAGGCAGCTGCTGCTCGCCTCCCATCATGGCCGAGATCGCGGCGATCGAGCCTGTTGCTTCGCTGTCGGGAACGAAGTGGAAGTCCACCGATTGCCCAGACCGCAGTTGCGTCAAGACCTCGGTAGACAGCCCCAACGGCTCCGTGCCGGGAAAGTGCTCCATCTTGGTCTGGCAGACGTAGTCCCTCATGTTGTGCGAGGTAGCCAGATCGCTACGGTCGACCGTGATGTCGCAGTCGATCTCGCGATGGTCCACCTCCGCCTGCGGCTGCTTGGTTGCGGGGTCATCGGACTGGAACTGGCCCATGCTTCTCGCCTTGTCTGCGGCGGGGTCGTTGTAATGATGCAAATGCACCGCTGTCGGCGAAACGTCCTCAACGTATGCGGCAATGGGTACGTCTCCCGGATTGGTCTTTATCCGGGAGGGGTTGACTGCGGTAAGCCCAAGGCCCGGCCGTAACGGCACCTGGATCACGCTCGCGCCCGAGGGGAACGGCTTCCAACTCGGCAACTGCACCCCGGTAGGTTTGTCTGCCGATCCGCTTTGCACCGCGTTCAGCCGGTCCGCCAGACTACCGGAGGGGGCGGTGGGTGGGCTGGTTGCCGGCGGGGCAAAAGCAGAGCCCTGCGGTTCAGGCTGCGATGGGGAGGCGGACTTCTTGCACCCTCCCACAATCAGCAATGCGATTGCCAGACCACATCCAGCCCATGCGTTTCTCGACGGACGGCTCGTTACCATTCCTATGCAGAAGTTCGCCAATGGAGAGTTCCCCTTACTTTGCATTCGAGGCATTTTCTGAAACGCAGCGAGCGACATGATGGAAAAGCGGGTTTCATGTCGCGGCACGGTGATGGGGACGACCTTTAGTGTTCATGCTTCTATCCCTGGGCCAGGCTCACTCAAGCGACTTCTCGTAGCCGGCTGGACCACGACACCGGAGCCGCTCAAGGGAAACCGAGCAGAGAAAGACCTCGCCCGTGGTCGCTTCCTGAAAGTGAAGCGCGCCCTGCTCCACCCAGCGGTAAACTTCGCGCCGGGTTGCGCCCACTGTCACGGCGGCCGCTTCGGCAGTCAACATCACAACCTCGCGCCCGCACCGGGGGCATCTACCTGAGTAACTGGCGCCCGGCTGGTAGTGGACGGTAAACTGTTCGCGCTCAATGCGGAGTTCGGTGCGACGATAGGGTCCGCGCTCCTCTCCGGCCGGTTCCCCCGCTAGCATGTGTGCTGACAAAGGGTTGTTGTCTGGCGCCATGGCTCCTCCGTTCAACGCCACTTCACATGAAGGCACCCAACGAAGTCTTGTGCCCCGCATGAATCGTTATAAAAAGTTATGAAGGCGCGTATGTCATTGACTCAACAGCACTCTTACCGCTTTGGGGAATTCGAACTGAGTGTGGGCGCCCGCTGTCTGTATCGCGACAGGGAGCCGGTGGCGCTTGGGTCCAAGGCCTTCGACGTGTTGACTTGCCTGGTTGCGCACGCCGGCCGCGTGGTCACCAAGGAAGAAATGCTGCGCACCGTTTGGCCGGACTCCTTTGTCGAGGAGGGCAACCTGGCGCAGCATGTTGTGGCCTTGCGCCGGGCACTGGGCGACCAGGCCGGCTGGATCAAGACCGTGCCCGGGAGAGGCTACCAGTTCACCGCTGAGGTGCGGGAGCTAGTGCTAAAAGACGCCCTCTTGGAAGAGACTGCACATGGCCATAACCGCCTGGGCGAAGGGGTCACGGTGCAGCATACCGTGGAGCGCGCCCAACTTGTGATCGAAGAATCTGCGCCGCCTCTTGAGGCCAGGGCTGTGCCTGCTTCGCCGCCGGTCGCCCATGAAGGGCAACGTTCATTTCGCCGCATCTGGCTCTATGTGCTACTTGCTGCCGTTGTGGCCGGCGGCGCCATCCTGGTGGGTTGGAAATTCTGGCGAAGGCAGACAGCGCGCCCCTACTTGCGCGTGACGCTGGCCGACTTTGGCAGTGGAACCGGAGATGCGACCTTGGACCACTCGCTCAAGCGGGCGCTGGCCATCGATCTCGAGCAATCACCCTACCTCGGCATAATGACGGATGCCGATGCGGTTCGCGTGTTAAAGATGATGGGGCGTAAGGGCGACGACGCGCTCACGCCGGAGGTTGCGGCCGAAGTCTGCGAGCGCGGTAACCGCGATGTTCTGCTTACCGCAGGCATCGAACCGGTCGGCAGTGTTTACCTGCTCACGCTCCAGGCCGCCGATTGCCATACGGGCAAGCGACTGGCGAGCGCCGAGGCAAAGGCGCGAAACCGGGAAGAGATTCTGGACGCGATCGATACGGTTGCTACCCGGGCACGCACGCAACTGGGCGAAGCCGCAGGGTCGGTCGCACACTACGACAAGCCGATCGCTGAGGCGACCACCGCCTCCCTGGAGGCGCTCAAGGATTTCTCCATGGGCCTCCACCTGTTCTCCGAAGGCAAGGATGAGACCGAGATCCTGCCCTACTATCAACGGGCGCTGCAACTGGATCCACAGTTCGCCATGGCCTACGGCGCCATGGCCTCGATGTATTACAACGCCAGTGAGCAGAAGCTTGCCACGCAATATCTACAGAAAGCCTTCGACCTGCGTGCTCGCACCAGCGCAAAAGAGTCGCTGATTATCGAAGCGCACTACTACTCCGAGGGCCTCGGGGACATCCAACAAGGGATCAGGACCTACAAGGTATGGGCGGCTACCTATCCGTTTGATCCCGTGCCCTGGATCGATCTGGCCAATGATTACACGCAGATTGGCCAGTACCCCGCCGCCGTTGAGGCTGGGGAGCGGGCCCTGCAACTTAGTCCGGATCAGGCCGTGATGTACGTCGTCATGATGCGCGCCTATCGGCGGCAAAACCGCCTGGCCGAGGCAAAGTCGACGGGGATGCTGGCGCTGCAGCGAGGCAAGGCGTCTCCGACCGTCCACGCCATCCTTTATGAGATTGCGCATTGGGAGCAAGACTCGGAGGCACAGGCGCGCGAGATCGCCTGGGGAGAGCAAAACCCGGGCGAATACTACTTTCTCTATGACCGTGCAGAGGCGGCACTCTTCTCAGGGAGATATACGGAAGCAAAGAGGCTCTTCGAAGCTTCTCATGATGCGGCTGCACGCGAGGGCCTTCCCGAAGCAGCAGACTCGGTGTTGGTTGACCTGGCGCAATATCAATTGGATTTTGGCATGACGGGCGAGGCACGCGCGACCTTGGCACGCGTCCTCAAGCCTGACCCGGATTCGCCCGACGTAGCGATGTTGCGAACACGACTGGGCGATCTGCCGTACGGCCATCGCTTTCTTGATCGGCAGGAAGGAATGGCCAACCAGCCGACGCTGGTGAAGTCGGTGCAGCTTCCGCTGATGCGCGCCTCTCTTGCCATGCAGGAGGTAAAGCCTTTCGAAGCCATTGCCGCGCTCGAAGCTGCCCGGCCTTACGAGCTCTCGGGCTTCGCCGTGCTGAGGGCACGCGGGGAGGCCAATTTGCTGGCGAAGCAACCGAAGACCGCAGCGGCGGCGTTCCAGGCGATTGTGGACCACTATGGCATCGATACCATCTCGCCCTCCATCCCCCTCGCGCATCTGGGCCTGGCGCGGGCCTATGCAATGTCCGGAGATAAGGCCGCCAGTCGAGGCGAATACGAGAAGCTTTTCGCGCTGTGGAAGAACGGCGACGCAGAGGTGCCTGCACTACAGCAGGCCCGGTCTGAGTATGCGGAGATTGGGCCGGGTACGTCGGGGCCGCCTCGCCGCAGCGGGTATTAGTCCGTCAGGCACGTCTTTTTCGCTGAACTGCCGCAAGAATGCCCTAGCGGTTCGAATCGATTGTAGCTCTGCGAGTACGAGCTACATAGAGCTTATGGTTTACGCCGTTTATCTGGTTTTCCAACCGTAGTGCGTCGAACGCGCTCAACGAGCGGTGGCGTTCCGGGGTTTGATTCTCTCGCTCTCTCGACGGCTTCTGCTTGCGTAGCTAGAACTGCGCTTGCTCGGCCGGAGTCAGATTTTCTTCCCGCGAAATCTCCCTGGGGACGTTGCTCCACAAACAGCCTATTTTTCTTTTTCTTATCCTGAACGCCGGGGCCGGATTGAAGTTCAGCCTGCCGTAGAGATTCGTGAAGCAACCTACAGGTCAAGTAACAGCCGCGTCGTTTCGAACAGCCAGCTTCGGTCTAGCAGAATCATTTTCTAGAGCGGTAGAAGCGTCTCCGCTAAGCCTTTTTTTCTCGTGCGCGGTTTATTCTTCCGAATCGTTAGGATGGTGGGAACAAGCGGCGGGTCAGGAACGTTTAGGTGTAGAACGGCCTGAAATTGCGGCTCACAGAAACCGAGGTGGGGAGAGATGAAACGAGACCTGCGATTTGCGATTCGCATGCTTTTGAAACAACCCGGCTTTAGCCTGATTGCGGTCCTCACCCTGGCGCTGGGGATCGGGGCGACTTCCGCGGTGTTCAGTTTGATTCAGGGCGTGCTGTTGACGCCGCCACCCTACAAGAACCCACAGCAGCTGGTGCTGGTGCAGACCGCACGGACAGACGGGCAAAAAGAGGATAACCCGCGCGACTGGCCCGCCCAACAATGGTTGGAATGGCAGAAAGAAGCGAAGTCGTTTGCGGGCATTGCCGGCTACTATTGGCAGTTCAATTTCCTGATCCGAAATGACGGGAGTCAATCGATCCAAGGTATGGCAGTGGCCAAGGATTATCTGCAGATTATGGGGTTGCACCCGGTGCTGGGGCGCAGCTTTGCTGAGCAAGACTTCGGCCAGGGACCAGTCAAGGTGATTCTTCTGGGGTACGAGTTCTGGCAGCGAACGTTCAACGGCGATCCACAAATCATAGGCAAAACAGTTCGTATCAGCCGGTGGGATGTGCCGCCGACGATCATTGGCGTGATGCCGCCGGGAGTGCGGTTTCTGCCTTCGCCGGGGGCGGCAAAGGAGCCGAATTACAACGTCAACGCACTGGTAGATTTCTGGAGTCCTGCCGAGCCCGACCCGAAATATCTGAAGGCTCCGTATTGGAACGTGGTGGCGCGCCTGAAGGATGGCGTGACGCCCCAGCAAGGGCAAGGCGAGCTGGCAGTGCTGACGGCACGGGAGGCACAAGCGGAGAAGCAGTTTGAAGGTTTCCGGCCGCAAGTGGAATCGCTGACTGACGAGATGAATGAGGGCGGCCGGGGCATTTTGTTCCCGCTGCTCGGTGCGGCCGCGCTCGTTCTGCTGATTGGTTGCGGGAATACTGCGGCTCTGCTTTTGGTGCGCGGACTGCAACGCCAGCAGGAGTATGCCGTGCGCAGCGCGATGGGGATGGGACGCATCGCCCTCTTGCGCCAAGTTTCCATCGAAAGCCTGTTGCTGGCGCTTCTGGGTGGGGTCTTCGGTGTGGGGCTGGCGGTTGGCATCGTAAAGGTGTTCAAGCTGATTGCGGGACATGCGATTCCGCGCCTGGATAATGTGACGGCCGGATGGGCGGTGCTGGCATGGGGGTTGGGCGCGGCCGTGCTGGCGTCGATGTTGGCTGCTGTTTTTCCGGCGTTGCGGGCGCTTCGGCTGGATCCGATGGAGGTGCTGAAGGATGCCGGCCCGAAAGGAACGGCGGGACTGGGGGAACGTCGCCTTTTGCGCGGGGTTACCATCGCCCAAACAGCGCTCACGCTAGCGCTGCTGGTGGGAGCCGGCTTGCTGATTCGCACGATGATCAATATTGCCAGAGTGCCGTCGGGCTACAACACAAGCCACATCCTGACGATGAGTGTTACGGAGGTTCGGAGTTTTTCAGAGTGGACGAATTTTCACAAGCAGGCCTTACAACGGGTTCAGGCCATTCCCGGCGTGCAATATGCGGCGTTCGCGTGGGGAGTGCCGCTTACCGGGAATAATTGGCCGGCGACTATGGAAATCGAGGGGCAGCCTCCGGCGGTAAAGGAGAGCGACAAGACCGCGATGCCGCTGCGCGCTGTCACCGAGGACTATTTCAAGTTGATGGGCCTGCCCATGCTCGGGGGACGGGTGTTTCGTTCGAGCGATGAAGGCAAGACGGTCAATGTAGCGATCGTGAACCAAGCATTTGCGGATCGGTACTTTCCTCATGGTAATGCCATTGGGCGGAAGATTTGGCTGAACGGCCGGGACAAGCCGGCTATGGAAATCGTCGGCGAGGTCTCTAATGGGCGAACCGATGATTTGACGCAAGCGGCGTCCCCGGAGATTTATTTGTCGTTGTGGCAGGCGACCGCGTTTTCGAAGCACCTGGTGATTCGCACGACGGCGGACCCACGGACGGTGATGGTTGCGGTGGAACGTGAACTGCGCGCAGTGGATCCTACCGCCGCCATCGAAAACCCTAGGACGCTGGCACAGATTCGCGACGATTCTCTGGCCTCGCGCACGTTCGCGATGCAGTTGCTGGTCGGGTTTGCGGTGGTGGGGAGCATGCTGACGCTGGTGGGCATCTACGGCGTGCTAGCGCTGTCGGTCGCATCGAGACGCCGTGAGCTGGGGATTCGCCTGGCGGTTGGTGCTCAACAAAAGGACATTCGGAAGCTGATTTTCGGCGAAGGATTTCGTTTGATCGCCAGCGGTGTATTCGCGGGAGTGGTGCTGGCGATTGTTTTGTCCAGAGTGCTGAGGAGTTTTCTGTTTGAGGTGCAGCCCAACGATCCGATGACGTTGATCGTTGTGGGGGCGCTGTTCGCGGGGGTGGCCCTGCTCGCATGCTGGGTGCCCGTGCGACGAGCTGCAGACGTTGACCCGATGGAGGCGTTACGCTACGAATGAGTTGGGTCGCGAAGGGATCATCGCAGTCCCCTTCTCCGCGGGTTAAGTAGAAGGGATACTGCAGGTTCCTCGGCTCAGCTCCGCCGGGGCAGGCGGGAGTTCAGTCTCGCAAAGGCCTTCCTCTCGTTCCCTGGCGAACGATGGGTGCCCCACATCTCGCTCGTTTTTCGCGAGATGTGGGATAACACTGCTCTTTCCCCTGACTCTCGATTCATCCGATGCACTGAGGGGTCAATCTCGGGGGTACGGGGCATCAGTCGTTGCCGAGCGGACCAAGATTTCAGTGCTACTCTGGGCGCTTCAAAGTGGTGGGGTGAAGCGGCCGTCTACTGCGGTCCAGCCGGCGTCGACTAGCGTTAGGGTTCCGGTGACGAAGGAGGCGGCGTCGGAGGCCAGATAGACGATGGGGCCTGCCATCTCATGCGGTTTTGCCCATCGGCCGAGCGCGCTCTTCTTGGCGTAGGCGTCGTACCAATCGCGATTCGCGACAATCGGCGCAGTGAGGGGCGTATCGACGACTCCCGGGCCGATGGCGTTGACGCGGACCCCGCTGGGCCCCAGTTCGGCTGCAAGGGTGCGGCATAGCTGAACGACTCCGGCCTTGGTAGCAGAGTAGACACCCTGGCCGGGTTCGACGGTTAGGGCGCGGATGCTGGCCATGGCGATGATGCTGCCACGGCCGCGCTTGGCCATATTCCGGCCAGCGGAGGTGATGAGGCGAAATGTTCCCTTCAGGTTGAGCGAGACCACCCGATCGAACTCTTCTTCGGTCATTTGTAACAGTGGCTTGCGCACATTGATTGCAGGTGTGCTAACGAGCACATCGAGGTCCGGCACGGCATCGATGGCTTGCCTAACTCCGTCCGCATCGCGGATATCGAGCGCCTGTGATGCGGCCAAGCCGCCGCTGGAGCGAATGGATTCCGCAACCCGGGCCGCCGCTTCGGCATTTAGATCAGCACAGATGACTTCGGCACCATGCGCACCCAGCCCCAATGCGGCTGCTTCACCGATACCGCTGCCGGCACCCACCACCATTGCCTTGCGGCCGGAAAGGTCAAAAAGCTTCTTGTAATCGAACAATTACTTACTCCATATCCGGCATCGCCGGGAGAACGAGGGGAGGCGGTCCGTGTCGGCGAGTTATTGCGCCTATCTCTCCTACAACGGACGGCTACGGAGGACGGACCTCCAGCCGCGCGGAGACGGATGGGCGCTGACTTTCCGGGCCCTGCTCAAAGACGGCTTCACCGAAGCGTAGAGCGCTCATGAGCAGGCTGGCACTGCGCTCCATTGCATTGCGAATATGCGTGGCAGCCATTTGACGGGCCTGTTCCGGATCACGCATGCGAATGGCTTCGACCAGACTTAGGTGCTCCTTTACCAGCGCCGGGCCATAGGAATCGAAGGGCAGTCCCAGATAGAAGAAGCGCATGAGGCGCACGTGCACATTGCTGACCACGTCGGAGAACTGCTTGTTTCTTGTGGAATGAGCAATGAGGCAGTGCAGCTGATAATTCCGCTTAATGAACTGACGGTAGCTCTTGCGATCGCCCACCTGGTATTCGTAGGCTGCGAGGGCGGCCATCTCGACGAGATCTTCTTCGCGGGCACGCTCGGCGGCAAATGCGGCTGCCGCAGGCTCGAAGATCATCTGCAGTTCTTCCAGGTTATGAAACTCGGCCACGGAGAGGGGGGCGATGGTGTAGCCGCGGAAGGGAATGATTCGGATTAAGCCATCATTTTCCAGGCGTCGACAGGCTTCGCGAACGGGAGTGCGGCTGGCGTTGTAGTGACGGCCAAGCTCAGCTTCAGAAAAAGAAGCTCCCGGCGAAAGCTCACATTCGACAATGTCCTGGCGCACCTTGTGATAGAGCCGGTCGACGAGAGTTTGCATGCGGCTACTGGTTTAGCAAGTGCATACGGTGTGTGTCAAGGTATCGAACCATCGGTATACCGAGTGTTGACGGAATGCATGGTTCCGTGTACAGTCACGATACATTCGAGAGACCGAAACGTTCTTTCATGATCGACAGCCACTTATTCCCATGTTGTCGCCCCTTCGCAGCCCACTGGAGTTGTTGTCGCTGCGCGCCACAGGCACCCCTGTTGGCCTAGGTAGTTCAGCGGTTTCACGATTACTGTGTCCGATCCGGCCTATGAGAAGTGGGGCTTTTCCTGGCGAAAAGCCCCGTGCGAAGCATCTTCACCGGATACACCTATCGTGAAACTGCTTCGGTTCCCGGCCCCGGCAGCGTTTTTTGATCACGAAGCAGTCAACATAAGAAAATCCGGAGAGCGATTATGCGTTCCAGGTATCTGCTTGCGGCGTTTCTCATCTCTATTCTGGCGTCTGGTCTTGGGATTAGCGCCTGGGGTCAGTACACCACCGGCACCATTACCGGGACAGTCACGGACTCAACCGGGGCAGCCCTGCCCGGCGTCACCGTCCGGTTGAAGAGCCAGGACACGAGTGAAACTCGCACCTACAAGACCGGCGCGGCGGGCGACTATGTTTTTCCGGCATTGGCCCCGGGTAAGTACAATCTGACCGTCACTGCTCCCGGATTTGAGCAGGCGACAACGGTCGTCACTGCCTCCAGCAGCCAGACGGTACCGCAAAACTTCTCGCTGAAAGCAGGTGCGGAGAGCACGACCGTAGTCGTGGACTCCTCCGCAGCGGACCTGAATACCACTGGGGCCGAACTGCAGACCACGCGGTCCACAGACGAGTTGCAACAGCTGCCGACACCGAACCGCAGTCCATCCGACCTGGTGACGTTCGTTCCCGGGGTCACGCCGGTGTACAGTCCCGGCTTCGGCGCCCTGGTCGCCGTCAGCGGCGCGCAGACCGGTTTCCTCTCCCCCTATGGCAGTCGCGCGCGCGCCTCGGCGGCTTCGCTCGACTATACCGACATCACCGACTGGGAATTCGGGGGCATTGCACTGGGCACGCAACCCACCGTCGATATGATCTCCGAATTCAAAGTCATCGCCGGACCCTTCCCCGCCGAGTATGGCGTGGAGGCGGCAAACATCGTCGAAGTAACGAAAAGCGGCACCAATAACCTGCACGGCACCGCCTACGACTACATCCAGAACGACTACTTCAACGCTCGCGATTACTTCGATACCACCGGCAAACCCACGCCGATCAAACAAAACAACTACGGTGCCTCGGCCGGTGCGCCGCTGTGGCGCAACCGCACATTCCTCTTTGCTGGATTTCAGAAGATAAGCACGCGCGGTGCAGGCTCTACGTTCACCTTTCCTGTTCCCACGGCAAGCGCGCTGGCCAGTGCGACCGATCCGCTTGCGCTCAAACTCTTTCAGGCCAATGTGCCGCTGCCAAGCAATGCTCCCGCGGGCGCTTCCAGCGCCAACATCACGGAAACGATGACCTCCCCGAATGACAGCTACCTATATCTGATTCGCGGCGACCATCATTTCACTGCCAATCATTCGCTGGCAGTGCGCTATCTGTTCAGCAAGGGCACCGCGGTTCTGCCCTACGCGGGAACCATCAATTTTCTCCCCGGCTACGGAGCCGACTTCGACACCGGCGCGCACAGCGTCAATATCACGGACACATATCTATTCGGCAGCAACAAAGTGAATGAGCTGCGCATCGCCTATGGACGGTCGCAAGCGGAGTTCAACTCGCAGGCTGCCGGCGACATCCCCCGCATCGATTTTCTCAATGACTACTACAGCTTCGGCGAAGCGCAATTCTTTCCTCAAGGGCGTCTCTTCAACACCTATCAGGTCAACGACACCTTCAGCTGGGTGCATGGCCGGCACTCGCTCAAGTTCGGGGCTGACGTGCGTTACATCCAGGACAACTCCAGCAGCACGACCAGCGGCGGCGTGCGCGGTACTTTTGCTTTTACCTCGTTGGCCAGCTACCTCGCCGGACAGCCCGTAGCGTGGTCCCGCGTCTTCGGCTCCACGTACGAGGGCTATCGCATGTGGCTGCCCGGCTTCTTTGCCCAGGACGAGTGGAAGGCTTTGCCCAACCTGACCATCAACTACGGAGCGCGCTACGAAATTCAGGGGGCTTTGAATGAGGTCCACGGCCTCATCTCCGAATTGGACCCCAATCTTCAGGGAGTCGCCGTCGGAGAGGCTGGAACCGGCGCTCTTGGCGCATTCCGGAGCGGCAATCCCGGCATTGCGGCCAACTATGGCAACTTCTCTCCCCGGCTTGGCTTCGTGTGGAACCCGGAAAACAGCAAACTGCTGGTGCGGGGCGGCTACGGGATTTATTTCGACACACAGAACTTTGCCCTGCTGGCAAATACGCGCTTCGGACCGCCACTCAACTACACCGTTTCCCTCTCCGCGACGCAGTTCGCCGGGGGCAACTCCTTCGACAACATCGTGAACGGCGTCGCGCCCATCGAGACGCAGACGACGGCACAGCTCGGCTCCTTCGGATCGTTGACCAACTTCGGCAGCATCACCTCCGTGACCAGGCATCTGTCCAATCCGTACACGCAGAACTATACCCTCGGCCTGCAGTATCAGCTGGGCGCAAAGACTGCCCTAAGCGCCGACTACTTCGGCAGCGTCAGCAGAAAACTCACCGATCTTGGGCCGATCAACTCCGTGGCAGCGCCCCCTGCTGCTCCGCAGACGCTGGCGCAAGAGCAGGCCTGCATCGGAGTTCCTTCTGCTCCCGGCCCCTGCACCCTCACATCGAATGCTGAATATGGTCCAGGCAACAATCGAATCGATCCCCGCTTCGACCAGGTCGATATGCTGGCTGCCACCGGCGGCTCTAATTACAACGCCCTGGCTCTGCAGTTGAAGCAGCACGCCTTCTACGGCTGGGAGGTGCAAGCTTCTTATACGTACTCCAAATCCCTGGACGACGATTCGGACTACAACCTGGCGCAAATCAGCAATGAAGAGAGCTTCCCCCAGGGACAGAGTGCCGCGCAGCACAGGTTCGAGTACGGTCCCTCTGATTTCGACGTCACGCACCGCTTTCTCCTCACCACGGTCTGGAATTTGCCGTGGTACAAAACGCAGAGTGGCTTGGCCGGACATGTGCTGGGCGGCTGGCTCTTCTCCACTGTGACTGCTTACCAGACGGGCGTTCCGGCAACTCTTTATTCCGGCTCACGCTCCGGCCTTCCCGATCCCACGACAGGAGCACAGATCTCCATCTCTGACGTGAACCTGGACGGCAACCTGGTGCAGACGACGGGCAGCGACAACCCGCGCGCCTCGCTGAATCCGGGGGGCAAAAACTTCAAATTCGGCAATCCCTCCACCATTCCGGCGCCTCAGGACCGCGGTGTAGGAGGACTTGCCGGCGACACTAATGCAAGCAACTTCAAGTACGTCCAGACTCTGGTCGGCAACAACGGAACGCTGGGCCGCAATACCTTCCGCATGAATCCCCTGCCCCAATACGACTGGTCGCTTTCGAAGAGCACGCGCATTGTCGAGGGCGGCTTTCTCGGCTCCGGCCCGTTGAACTTTGAGTTGCGCCTCGACGCTTTCAACGTCTTCAATACTCCGTTCCTCACGGCCACCGGATACCAGACATGGAACAATCTTGCCAACTCCTCTTTTGGCCTCTACAACACAGCGGGCACCCCGCGATACCTGCAGATCGCAGGCAAGATCAACTTTTAGTTTGCGGGCCTCTTATGGAGATTCGATGACGAAGCAAAGCTTTTCTCCTAGCGTTCAGGAGGCTGTTCTTAAGCGAGTCGAAGAGATGGGCTCGGAGATGATCGCCTTTTTGCAAGAGCTCGTGCGTATTCCCACGGTGAATCCGCCGGGTGAGCACTATGTAGCAAACGCGGAACTCATCGGCGGCAAGCTCAAGGCACTCGGTTACGAGACGCACTACATCGCAGCCGAAGGTTGTCGTGAGCACACGGAACAATATCCGCGGATGAACGTGCTGGGAAGGATGGAGGGTTCCCGGGCGCGTCCTTGCTTGCACTTCAATGGACATTTCGATGTGGTTCCCGTGGGTGAAGGGTGGACGGTCGATCCATTCGGAGCCGAGATAAAAGACGGAAGGCTTTATGGACGTGGCGCTTCCGACCAAAAGGCGGGTATTGCCGCATCGATCTTCGCTATAGAAGCCATTCGCCGCTGCGGGCTCCGTCTGCAAGGAACGGTGGAGCAGAGCGGCAGCGTGGACGAGGAGAGTGGAGGGTTTGCCGGCGTCGCTCATATGGCGAAGCTGGGATGGATCAGTCAGGACAAGACGGATTTCGTCATCATCACCGAGCCCACGAATGTCGATCGTCTTTTTCTCGGACACCGCGGAGTCTATTGGTTCAAGGTGACTACTCATGGACGGATTGCTCACGGGAGCATGCCACATCTCGGGATCAGCGCGGTCGATCACCTGGTCGATTTCTTGTATGACGTGAATCATCAGCTGAAGCCTTCCCTGGCCCAGCGCAAGACCGCGGTTCCGGTAGAGCCGCCGGGTTCGCGATACGCCAGCATCAACGTAAACGCGGTGTTTGGCGGGCAGCCGGAAGAAGGCATGCAGACGCCTTGCGTCGTCGATCGATCGGGCGCGATTTTCGATCGCCGATTTCTGGCGGAGGAAAATTTCGACGATGTGCGAGCGGAAGTGAAGGCTCTTCTCGAAGAGCTGCAGGGAAAGGATCCCGACTTCAAGTACGACATGGAAGACCTGATGATCGTGCAGCCGGTGCAGACTGACCCCAATTGCGAGCTGGTTACCGCCATTTCCGCAAGCGCAGAGCAGATTTTCGGCAGGCCGCCGAAGCTCGCAGCCAGCCCGGGCACGTATGATCAAAAGCACGTGGTGAGGGTAGGAAACGTGCAGCAGTGTATTGCCTATGGGCCGGGAATTCTGGACCAGGCTCACCTGCCTGATGAATATGTTCTGATCGAAGACGTCATCACGTCGGCCAAAGTCATGGCGCTGACCGCGCTGCGGCTTCTGGGAACGGAATAGCCGCACCCCATGAACCTCTACCTCACCGCGCTGATTGCCTACTCCATCCTTCTGATGGGTCTGGGCCTGTTGATCAGCCGGCGGGTGAAGACCTCATCCGACTTCCTGGTCGCCGGGCGCAGCTTCGGCGTGGGCATGCTCTTCACCACCTTTCTTGCGGCTAATATCGGCGCCGGGTCTACCGTCAATGCCACTGGCCTCGGCTACCGCTACGGCCTCTCCGCATGGTGGTGGGTTGGGTCCGCCGGCATCGGCGGCTTCTTCCTGGCACAGTTTGTCGGCCCGCGCATCTGGACTATCGCCAAAGAGCACAACCTCAGCACGCTGGGCGATTATCTGGAGTTCCGCTACAACAAGGGCGTCAAAGCGGTGATCGCGGTGCTGCTCTGGATAGGAACGCTGGCGTTGTTAGCCGCACAGCTCATCGCCATCTCGACGATCCTTAATGTCTCCATCGGCACGTCGAAGTGGATCGGATGCGTGGCCGGCGGAGTGATCGCCATCGTTTACTGCACAGCCGGCGGCCTGGTCTCGTCCGCCTTTGTCAACATCTTTGAACTCATCGTCACGATGTCGGGCCTTCTACTCGCCGTGCCGTTTGCGCTGCACACGGTTGGCGGCTGGAGCCACGTTGTTTCCGTCGTCGCGGCGCAGCCCGGCAAAGGCTTCATGCTCAGCCTCACCGGAGTGGGGCCCAAACAAATCCTCGGATACCTCGCCATCCTCGTGCCTTCCTTCATCGTCTCCCCGGGCCTGGTGCAAAAGCTCTACGGCGCGCGTGATGTAAAGACCGTGCGCATCGGCATCACCCTCAACTCCATCGCGCAGCTTTTGTTCGCTTTCGTCCCCGCCATCCTCGGACTCTGCGCCTTCGTAGCTGTCCCACATCTCGCGTCCTCTGACCTTGCTCTGCCCGCCGCAATGAAGACGCTTCTTCCTACCTGGCTTGGCATGTGGGCAATGGCTTCTATCTTCTCCGCCGAGCTCAGCGCGACCGGAGCCATCCTCTTCATGCTCTCCACATCGCTGGCCATCGATCTCCACAAAACATTCCTGAACCCTGCCATCTCCGAGCGCCGTTTGTTGACCGCTAACCGGCTCTCGTCGGTGGCTGCTGGAGTGGCCGGAATCTTCCTCGCGATTCAGCTGCCAAATATTCTCTCGGCGGTGGAGATCTTCTACGGACTTCTCTCTGTCTCCCTGTTTGTTCCGGTCATCGCCGGCCTGTACTCGCGGCGCGTAGTGTCGAGGGCCGCGTTGGCCAGTATTTTTGCAGCGATCGCTTCCATGCTGGCGGCGATGCGCCTGACCCAGAACCATGGTTGGTGGTTATTATCTCCTCAGGCAATTGGGATCCTTACGGCCGCGGTAGTGATGCTGGCCTTCCGTGTCCTGGCTCCTGCGCCTGCTGACGTTGGGAAATCTGTTCTAAGCACGAGGTGAGGAATGAAGCGTCGTGAGTTCCATCATGCCCTTCTGGGGCTTCCGCTGGCTGCGGCTATCCCAGGGTTTGGCTTGGCCACTGCATTCGCAGAAGGCGCCGCGGAGACGGAGATTCCCGGCGGTTCGATCACCGATGTTTCCGGACTGAAGGTCGGGCATTGCACGCTGACGGAGCGTCCTACTGGCTGCACCGTGGTGCTGTGTGGCGATAACGGCGCGGTGGCCGGCGTGGATGTGCGTGGAGCGGCTCCAGGCAGCCGGGAGACGGACCTGCTGAATCCAGTCAACACGGTCGAGAAGGTGAATGCCATCGTTCTGTCGGGCGGAAGCGCCTATGGGCTGGATACCGCGACGGGAGTGATGCGCTACCTCGAAGAGCACAAGATGGGCTATCCGATTGGTTCGCTGGGCGTGGTGCCGATTGTGCCTGCCGCGATCCTGATGGACTTGGGGGTTGGGGGCTTTAGTATTCGCCCCAATGCGGATTCGGGCTACAAGGCATGCCTGGCGGCGAGTTCGGGGCCGGTGGAAGAGGGTTGTGTGGGCGCTGGTGCTGGAGCGACGGTGGGCAAGATGTTCGGTCCCAAGTTCAGCATGAAGTCCGGACTGGGCACAGCGAGCGTGAAGATCGGCGATACGGGGATCGTCGTCGGCGCCGTGGTCGCGGTGAACGCCGTGGGCGATGTGCGGAACCCCTTGACACAAAAGATCATCGCCGGGGCGCGTAGCGAAGACGGCAATGGATTTCGCGATGCGATGGCGCAAATTCTTGGCGGCTATGGCGTGGTGCATTCCCCGGGACAGAACACGACCATCGGCGTGGTTGCGACCAACGCTCGGTTCAGCAAGACCAAGATGACCAAGATCGCGCAGATGACACACGACGGCTATGCGCGGGCGATCAATCCGGTGCACACGTTGTTCGACGGCGATACCGTGTTTGCCTTGTCCACCGGAACCGCGGAAGTGGAAGCCGATGAGAGCGCGATTGGAGCCATCGCCGCGGTGGTGATGGCTCGCGCCATTGCGCGAGCAGTGATGCAGGCTACGAGCTTGCCGGCTTTGGGTCTGCCGGCGTGGCGCGACTATGTGAAAGCCTCATGAATACGGACACAATCCCGGAGTTGACGGCGGTGGTTGCGATAGCGCGCAGACGATGTTGCGCAGCTATGGTTTCCACGCTTCCTCGAATCGCGCCGTAGCTGTTCTCCCTTACGGGCGGAACCTCCACAGATCACTATAGAAAACGAGGGTATCTATGCGAAGGACGTCCGGCCTTCTTGCGTTCCTGCTGTCACTCATTGCGCTGACCTTCGCGTATCCCCGCGGTGGCCCAGCATGGTACGAACGAACCCGCTGGATTGCTGATTCACCTGAAGACGGGTATGACGCTGAACTACGTAGTTCAGGGTAAGGAGGGTGGCCCGGTGATTGTTCTGCTGCATGGCGCGGGCGATTCGTGGCACTCGTTTGAGCGCGTGCTTCCGCTTCTGCCGGCGGAATATCGAGTCTATGCCATCACGCTGCGCGGCCACGGTTTATCCGACCATCCGGAGACCGGATACTCGCGAGCGGATTTTGCCGGCGACATTCTCGACTTCATGAGCCAACTCAACATTCATCACGCCACGCTGGTGGGCCATTCGCTGGGCAGCTTTGTGGCGCAAAAAGTTGCGGAGCTGGACACCGACCACCTCAGCCGGCTTGTGCTCATCGGTTCCGGTCCGAGGATTGCGAAGAATCCTCAGGCAGAGGAGGAGATTCGCAAGAGCTTTGCCGAGATTCAGGATCCGGTTCCGTACACGTTTGCGCGGGACTTTCAGGCGAGCACAATCTATAGCCCCATCCCGGCATGGTTTTTCGAAACGATGGTTGCCGAGGCGCTGCGCGTTCCGGCAAACACCTGGCATGGCCTCGGCCAGGGAATAACGGCTTCGGAGCCGGTGGATGACCTACGAAAGATTCGCGTGCCCACGCTGATTTTCTGGGGCGATAAAGACTCGATCTTCCATCGCGAGGACGAGGATATATTGCTGAAGACGATCCCTCACGCTACGCTCAAGGTCTTTCCCGACACTGGCCATGCGCTGCATTGGGAGCGGCCGGAGAGGTTTGCGGAGGAGTTGCTGCAATTCATTGCCTCCACGCCGGCGTAGCCGTCTCTTTTTGCTTTTGAGGTTAAAAATTATGCCAGGCAACCCACAACTATCAATCACCGAGAACGAGGCTGCCGCACTCGAAGAGGCTCTGCGGTTTCCATTGGCAGACGCTCTCTTCGGCCGGCGCTCGCGAAGATTTTTTCGCGGCGCATCCATTCCAGATGGTGCTTTGCAGTACGAGTCCAAGCATGAACCATTGCCGCTGTCACAACTGGAGCGATTGCTGGTGCTGGTCGCGATGGGCGGAGTTACCGGTTGGTCGAACCTGGTAACGCGCCACGACCGTTACGCGCCGCATCTGTCCAACTACTCCGGTTCTGCCAGTGGCCGCACGCTCGCATCGGCAGCCGGATTCCAAACCAGTGAGATATTCTTCACCGATGATTCCGGAACGTACATCTTCGCGACCAGGGACTTTCCCCCGCCGGTGGCACGCGACGCCGAAGGACGAACGGGGCTGAAAGATTTGCTGGAGGCCCATGAAAGCAGAATCCGCAAGATCTCAGAAGACCGCATTTATCTTCCGCGCCGCGAACCGTACATGGAGGGCCACAACACGTGGGTGGCGAATGCTCCAGGCTCGCTGTTAGCCTTCCCTGTCGGCGACCTTGCGCAACATACATTGCTGAACCTGGCGTTCTATGTGCAGAACGGCTTTTGCATCTATGACGACATCAACCATCGGCAGATTCCGGGCATGGAGAAGTTTGGCGATCTGGTCGATCTGAAGAATCCTTATCCGCTCTCATTCCTGGACCAGTACTCGCTGGCAGAGCTCTCGGCCGAGCTTGCCATTTCTTCGTTTAATGGACAGCTGATGCTGCAAGCGCTGGGGCTTGGCGGGTGGAGCTTCGACGGAATTGACCGGCTGACGATTCTTGGCGCCAGCGGCGATCCCGCCGTTCCAGGGTTAGGGTTTCAGGTTGCTACCGACTCTCGCTGGGCACTCCCCAATCCGACAGGCCTTGAAGGTGTGTTCACGGCTTACACGCCACCACATTACACGGATATGTACGCCGCGACCGACGCGCTCATCGAGCGAAAATTTGGGCCTGGAGGACCCTTCCATCCGAGTACTCCGGGGCCGTGGAATGACAGCCCGCGGGTGCGAAAGAGTGCCCAGGTTCATGATGCGCAGTTTCGTGAGTGCGTTGCGGTCCAGGCACAGTATATGTACGAGACGTTTGGGAAGTTTCCTGCCACCATTCCTTCGGTTTACATACTGATGTATTTGCAGGCTCATCATTTGGATCTTGAGTTTTATGACGCTAAGTTTGCTCCGGGCGCGTACTTGCGGACACACAGAGAGCATCTTGCTCGATGGCATGGGGAGAGTGGAGAAACGGTGAAGGAAGTTTGAGGAACAAAGCGCAGACCGAGCGGTTCCGGCACTTCCCTCCTCAGTTATTAGGGGGAAAGGGAAACCGCAGGTCCCTCGGCTGCGTAAGCCCGAGGCTGCGCGACTGAGAAGGGATGGTCTTTACATGTTGCGGAAAAGGCAACATGCGTCTCCTCCGCTTCCCTGCAAAAGAATTGTTATCCCGAGCACGTCTTCGGCCGGCCGATCAGGTAGACAGAAGCGAGCCAGGTTCCCTGGCCGCGGGCGTAGCCAGCTTGCCAATCATACTGGGGAAAGCTAGTGATTAGGGCTAACAGCTCCTCTGGGGTTCGGGTGCGACAACAGGAGACGAGGCCGTCCCACAAGACGACCAGCGGGATCACGGGGACCAGGTAAGTCAGCAACAGTCTCGACCAGCGGAAGGGCCGCATCCGCGGGGTGAGGATCCAGGCAAAGAGCGGCATCAGCAACATGGTTGCGAACGCTCGTAGCGTGCGCGAAGTTACTTCGGCCGTCGCGAACCCTTCGCTACGCCGCACCGCGTCGCCCAGAACAGCGCGCGCAATGGTGTCGGGAAAATGATGGAAGGAAGAAAAAATTGTGCGAAAACCCCGCAACACTTCAGGGACACAAGCGGCATCCACAGAAAAACTCACGCAACTCACACCCGGACCTAGCCGAGCCGGCAGCACGTCGCTGGGAAACTTGTCCGTTAACACGACACTGAGCGGCGCGTGATCGGCCAACGCTGAACGCCAGGCAGGGCTTAGCCACGGGCCTCCGCCACCGGAACAGAGGTCGATCACGCGTTCGGCGCCGCAATCTTCGATGGCGCGAAAGATCTCTGCCTGAATAGGGCGATAGATGTCTCCCCGGCTGGTGATCGCTTCCAGAAAATCCGTGGCTCCGTGACGCACGGCTTGCGGACACCAGGGCTGGTCGAGGAATTCAAAAAGGTGAAGGCGGCGCAACCCGGTTATTGCCGATCTCTCCACAGAGCCATGGCGCCGAGCAAACCCTCTTCATTGGAGATGATCTTGATGTTGTTACCGTGTTTGAGCGTCACTTTCTTGGCGTTGCCGCCCCCGATATACAGGGTGTCCCAGTTGAAGGTCGCGGCCGTTTGCTCGATCGCACGTTTGAGGAGCTTGTTCCAGCGCTTCACACCATACTTCCCTAGCCCGCGCTTGCCCAGATATCGCTCATAGGTTTTTTTGCGCCACGGATGATGCCCCAGTTCGAGGCCCGGGCAGAGGACACCGTCGGTGAATAGAGCTGAACCCATGCCAGTGCCCAGGGTAATGACCAGCTCGACCCCGTGGCCCTGGATCACGGCGTAACCGCCCACGGCGCAATCGTTGGCCATCCGCACCGGCTTGCCCCATCGCTTTTCCAGGGTTTTCGCCAGGGGAAAACCAATCCAGCCCGGGTCAAGGTTTGCGGCGGTGAGGGTCTTGCCTTGCTTGATCACTCCAGGAAACCCGACGGAAACCCGGTCAAAGAGAGGAACGCTTACCTTCAGTTCGTCGAGCGCAATCAGAATCGCAGTGGTGGTTGCCGGAATTGGAGTGGGCACGCGCAGCCGTTCGCTGATCGGCTTGCCCTCCGGGCTCAGCGCCTGGATCTTTAAGCCGCTGCCGCCGATATCGATTGCCAGAGTGATCGGACTTGCTGCATCACCCGTACGATGCCGAACTACTTTGGAACCCACTCGAGCCATAGACCCCCGGAGCCTAAACCAGTTGTCATTTTAGACGCCAGACGGCTTTTCCCGAATAGCGAGGATGTGTCAGGTACCGCCCTGCTTAACAAGCGGTTCGCGAGCGGTCCCATCTTCTGGCTGCCTTGGTTCCACCAAGCTGCACAGGAAATCCGGGGCAGTCCTGGGGAACCCGGACCCCACGCAAACGCCGACAGGCGATCATCAAAAGCCAACCCGATTGCTGCAAAGTCCGGAGCTAACAACGGCCTTTGCGCAGCCGCTAACCCCCCAGCCTATTTTGCTAGCGCTCCTTTTTCACGTCTTGCGGGTTTGGGTTTGGCCGCCGGCTCTTTCCTCTTGCCTATGCGGTAGCCGGATTCTTCCGCCTGCTCGCAGGCCTCCTGAACCGCTTGCTCGATGTCCCCTATCGATTTCAGGCTGGTTTTTGGGACCGATTTTGTGCCCTTGAGCGGTGCCGGCGTCTTGGTGGGGCTTGCCAGCTCGAGAAGATCGGGCAAGTGCAACCACCACAGCATCTGCTCGTGCAACTCCTTGTTGAAGTACCACTCTCCAGCGGACTCGTTTACCCTCAGCAGCCAGCGAGCGTCGGGGTCGTCCCAGAGCGTGCGTGGAAGGCCCGCGAAACTGTCGTCTGCAGCCGTCACCTTCACGGGTTTGGCAGGCGTCAGCGTGAGTTCCAGGAGGGCTAAGCGAACGCGGGCGGCTGCGCGCCAGCCATCCTCTGTGATTTCCGCAGCCAGCGAGAAGGCCCGCGCAAGAGGCTCGCGCAGACGGAGCCGATCGAAGAGCGCCAAGGCAATCGCAGCGGTGTCCTTACCTGGGACGCTTCGCGCCATGCCTTCGAGAACACAGAACGCAAGCACAGGGCCCCAGATTGCCTTCGGGTGAAGCTCGGGAGTGCTGCTGGGCAAAACGGCCTTGGCTTCACTTGACCAAGGCTCCGCGAGTTCGGCCTCGATCCCAGGCAGCGCGGCTGCGCTATGCAGCTGGGTGCAAATCTCCAGCCATGCGTGGTTGGCATCGCCTTGTGGTTGGCCGGTTTTTCGCGCGTAGAGGGCCAAGCCTTCGCCGGCGAAGCGCAAGGTCAACCCCTGCAGTCGTTCGAGGAGCTGGGCAGCCGGTGTGGACGTCTCCGCTCCCTGCCCGCAAGCGGGCAAAGCCTCCCCGCTGCCGGCTACCAAGGCAAAGCTCTCCACTACATCAGCTTCGAGCAGCGAAACCAGCGCCTGGTGCAGAGGAGCCAATTCCAGCGCCAGCAGTGCCTCGTCCAAGTTAGGTACTCCACGACCATTCAATGAGTCGCAGAGCAGGTCCCAGCGGTAGTTCTCGTTCGGCCTTAGCTCCCGCCAATCGAGAAAGACGTGGCACTTATAAGCCTGCAATTCCAGGGAGTAGCCCTGGGAGACGATCTTCGAGGCCCGCTCCAGGTGTTCAAGCCCGGTGGTGTTATCGCGGAAGGCGAGGAAGAGGTTGCCGTCGTTGGACAGCCCGAAAGCTCCGCCGAGCGACTGCTGGCGCAAGTGGCCTGCCCCCTTGTCAGCATAGGCGGCGGAGTGGTTGACGGTGCCGTAGGTGGTGGCAAAGCGATTGTGATAAATGATCAGCGCCCGGTGCTCGCCGCGCCGGTTGGAGTAGGCGAAGACATTCTCATCCACTGAGCCGTCCGGCCGGTAGAAGTCGTACAAGAGAAAATTCTCGCTCTCAGCGAATAACCAGCGCCGATGCAGCAGAGGCGCTATCTCACGGTCGTGGCGCTCCACCAGTCCGCGATCCGGATCTTCCTGGTAGCGGGCGCGGCGATACTCCATGCCGTACTTCTCGGTGAAGCCCTCGATCTGCCCGTGGCCGAACATGGGCAGCCCGGGCAGGGTGGACATCATGGTCGCCACCCCGAAGCACTTGTCGCCATTACCAAATTGGTCAATGGCTGTTCGCTCATCGGGATTGCTCATAAAGTTAACGTAACGCTTGAGGATGTCGGGGTCGAATTCGATGGTGTTCTTGATCACCGAGCGATACTTGGCATTGTCCTCGTCGCGCATCATGTTCATGAAGGCGCTGTTATACACCCGGTGCATGCCCAGGGTGCGGACGAAGTACCCTTCCATGAGCCAGAAGGCTTCGGCCAGCAGCAGCGTGCCGGGAACCTCCCGGGCCACACGATCCACCACCTCGCGCCAGAACTCTTCCGGCATGGCGCGGTCGAAGTCGGCCTTGCTCATACTGTATTCCGCACGGGAAGGGATGGCTCCGCCGGTGCCTGGAATGGGGAACCACAAGCGCTGAAAATGGCGTTTGGCCAGGGTCATCGCGGCGTCGAAACGGATGATGGGAAAGAGGCGAGCGACGTGCAGGATGGTCTGGATTACCTGCTCGCGCGCTGCCGCGTTCAGGTAGTCGAGCTGGGCGGTGTCATTCCAGGGGAAGCTGGTGCCGTCGTTGCCGTGATAGACGTAGCGAACATCGCCCGTCCATTTATCCCGGCGGCGAAAGACTACCGCCGCATCGGATTGCTCGTAGTAATGGTCTTCAATTTTGATCTCCACCCGGCCATCGCGGGAGAGATCGGGCCCTTCGAAGCGGTACGCGGGATAAGGGCTGTCAGGGCGGGACATGAACCACTCGGGATGCTCGATGACCCAGCTTGAATCGATGCCCATGTGGTTGGGAACCATGTCGCTGGCCAGCCTGACGCCGTGGGCGAAGGCGCGGTCGCGCAGGTTGCGGTAGGCTGCTTCCCCGCCCAGATCGTGGGCAATGTCGTAGCCGTAGAGGGAGTAGGCGGAGGCCACCGCGTCCTGGTTGCCGCAGAGTTGCTTGATGGTCTGCGATGCGGAGCTTCTCTCCCACACGCCGATGAGCCACAGCGAGTTGACTCCATGGCCCGCCAGACGGCGCAGCTCTTCATCGGGAATCTGGTCCAGGCGATAGATGTGGCGGCCATAGTAGCGGGAGAGCTGCTCCAGCCAGACGTAGGTGCTCTTGGCGATGAGCACGGTGGTCGGCATCCATTCCTGGTCGGGGCTGAAGCGCTCGGTTTCCTGGGCTGATTCAACGTAAGACGGTACTTCTCCCTTCTTGTCAGCATTCCAGGGGAGGTTGCGCCTGCGGCCTGCATTGGCGTCGTTGGGATGGAAGCGCATCCAGATGGCGATGTCCTCTTCCTTGAGCACATCCATGGCCAGCAGAAGCTTGGAAAGCGAAGCGCCGATCAGCTCTGCCCAGTGCTCGACGATGTAGGCGATTTGGCCGCTGAGCGAGTCTGGCGAAGCCAGGGCCGGGCCGCGCAGCATGTCAATCAGGTTCTGCTTCTTGGAGCCCAGCGGGGGGCGGGTGCTGAAGAATTCGCGCAGCCCGGTGGTGATCTGCTGATAGCGCGTGACGGCGGCGAGCGACTGATCGGTGAAGAGCTCGGAAAATGGTTTGAAGGCGGGGTTGGCGTTGGCTAACCACAACAGCATCATCTCTTCAAACGCCACTGCCCTATGCGCGATGCCGTCGGTTGCCCCTGCCAGCCACTCCGCGGGGGTCTTCTCCTTGCGATAGACATCGATGGTGGGAAACTTCTCCACAAAAGCCAGGATGGTCTTATCCAGTTCCGCTTTACCCAGGCGGCCATCGAACCACTCCAGCGCTCCGGCCATCACCTTGGGATCCAGGCGCAGGCGGTAATACTCAACCAGGAGATGACTCATCTCGTCGATCAGGCCCATGGCGTAGAGCGCGCCGGGCTGGATGGTCTGTGTGGGGTCTTTTTCGGCTCCCCGGCGCTCGTTCATCCGGAAGGCGAACTCCCGGCTGGCGCTGAGATTGGCGAAAACTACGTTGCCACTGAAAGAAAACAGTTTCTGGCTGAACTCATAACGATCGCGTGCTTCACGTGAGACATGGAATTCCATTATTACCTTTCCCAAAGACTGCTTTTAGAGCGTTTTCATTCCACTCCGCACGGTCAAGTTCGGCAAAGTGTGGCTTTTCCTGTCGAAAAGCCACGCCGGAGGCCGTTGCTCTGTAAACACCAGAAGTGAAAATGCTGTAGCCAGACACTTTGTTCGATGCGAAATTTCGCCCCGGCAACCGCATAAAGCGGGGCAAAGTACCTAATCAGGCGCAAATCGACCTCTTGCGCCGGAATTTGTGCCATGTGGCGCCAGCAAGGGGAGTTATGTGCGGTCCACCCCACGGCCAGCCGGGGCAGGCGCAACCGCATGCGGCACATTGGCGGCGCTGAATTCCGGGGAAAAACCGGAAGACGCCCACAAACCCAGAGCGGGATGGGAGATAAAGAACACTTCTTCCCCATCGATGGTGTTGTAGCCATCGTGCATTTTTGCCGGGTCGTACCGGGCGATGGTCGTGGCCAAATCGGCATAGCCGAATCCTACGCCTTCTGTCTCCTCCCGGGTGAGGCCGCCGGGGCAATAAGTGATGTGGAAGCGGCCTTCCGAGGAGCTGTGGATGAGGTGAGCGGCGGTGCTGAGCTCAGCCGCCAGGTCTGGGTTTTTCTTGACCTTGTCGAGCGTAGCCGGGGTCCCGTAGTAGCCAAATTTGCGGATCATGCGGTCGATGGTGGCATCTTCTCCGAATTGCTTCACTCCTGGAGCGAGCACGATCAGTTCCGCGTCATCGGCCAGCGCCATACGGGTGCGGTAGATCGCCTTATTTCCCAGCCAGGTGCTGTGAAATTCCTCCGGATCGAGGTAAACCACGGCCTTGTGTATGGGCCGATCGAGCAATTGGATGTTGACCTGGACGCTGAGCTCCGAGGCCAAGCGAAAGCATTCCAGGTCATCGCCCACAAAGAGGCCGCGCACCACCAGCTCGCCGGCTGGATTGGTACCGATCACCGTCAGTACATAAACGATGGGAATATTGCGAAGAAACTCATCAGCGGCGCGATTCAGGACCCGGCGGACGGGATTATCCATGCGTCCCATGATCCGCTCCATGCCCACCACGGCTCCCAGGTAGTGGCTGCGATGGATGCTGAGGGGACCGGCGGTCCCGACCAGGATGTTCTTGTTGTAATTGGCGAGGCCGATGACCTCGTGAGGCACGACCTGGCCGATGGAAAGGACCAGGTCGAAGTTCCCTTCCGGGATCATGCGGTTGACCTGGGCCGGCCAGGTGTAGTCGAGCAGGCCACCCGACTGCTCCTGGATGAAGCTTGCCGGCAGCTCGCCCAGGGTGACGATGTCAGTGCGCCAGTTGTGCACGGCAAAGAGGGAGTGCGGGATGTCGCCGAACATGCGGGTGAGCGTAGCGGCCGGCATGGGGGTATGGGTCCCCAGGGCAGGCAGAACGCAAGCCAGCCGGTCGCCGTAGTAGCCGTAGGCGTATTGGGTAAGTGGACCAGCCTGGGAGGGGAAGCGGCTGAAATCAGGGGGCACAGCTAGAACTCGGCGCCGGTCTCCCAGCTGGTCCAGCGCCTGATAAAGGGATTGGCGCAGACACTCCGGGGAGAGCTCGGCATTTGGGCCGCCCTGCCGACAATAGAGACTCATGGTTGTTTCCTTCCTGGTTTAGATTGAGCCCCACTCAAGCCGCACAAGTTTCACCCTGACGGGTGCCCATGTTCGCCCGCGTACTGGGTGAATAGATTTCTTCGATGCTCTTACTCATCGGACGGCGTAATCGTAGTGTGAGAGCGTTTGAAGGGCTTCGCCATCTGTTCAACCCATGTACGCTGTGCGAACATGAGCACCCGTCCAGGGGTTACGGCTTGCATGGTAGTATAGACTCTCAGAAACAACCGGTCGGAGCCCTTACAGCCGGTAGGCTTTGCGGGCCAGCTCGTAGGCTAGCGCATGAGCCACTTCGAAGGCCTCGTCTTCGTCCAGCTGATGCTCCGCCACTAATTTTGCCAGGTACGCGCAGTCCACTCGGCGAGCCACGTCATGGCGCGCCGGAATGGAGAGGAAGGCCCGGGTATCGTCGTTGAAGCCCACGGTGTTATAAAAACCCGCGGTCTCCGTGGTTAGCTCGCGGAAGCGCATCATGCCTTCGGGGCTGTCGTAAAACCACCACGGCGGGCCCAGGCGAAGACACGGGTAATGCCCCGCCAAAGGCGCCAGCTCGCGGCTGTACGTGGATTCGTCCAGGGTGAAGAGAATGAGCGTGAGCGAGGCATCGTTGCCAAAGCGCTCCAAGAGCGGCTGCAGCGCGTGAACGTATTCGGTCGGCGTGGGAATATCGGCTCCGACGTCGCGGCCGAAGCGGGTAAAGACCTGGCGGTTGTGATTGCGGCGGCTGCCAGGATGAATCTGCATCACCAGGCCGTCTTCCAGGCTCATGCGCGCCATTTCTGTCAGCATCTGAGCGCGGAAGAGCTCCTGCTCTTCCGCGTCGGCCTTGCCTGCGATGACGCGATCGAAGAGCGCGGAGGCGGCCCCGGCGTCCAGGTCAGCCGTACGGGCCGTGGGATGCCCGTGATCGGTTGCGGTGCAACCCAGCTTCTGAAAGCGCTCCCGGGCATGGCGCAGAGCGAGCAAATAGCCTGGCCAGCGGGAGCAATCCTCGCTGTGCATCTCGCCCAGCCGTTGGACATTCTGGCGGAAACCGTCGAATTCAGGATCGACGACGGAGTCGGGACGAAAGGTAGGCAGGATGCGGCCTTTCCATCCTGAGTCGCGGATTGCCTGATGGTAGGTCAGCGGATCAAGCGGAGGGTTGGTGGTGGCCAGCACTTCAATGTTGAACTGGTCGTAAAGCGCTCGTGGGCGAAAGGCTGGAGAACCCAGCTTGGCGCTAATGGTGTCGTAATAGGCGCCAGCATTAGCGGCGCAAAGACGCTCTTCGAGCCCGAAGAGCTCCTGGAAAGCATAGTCAAGCCACATGCGCGTAGGCGTGCCGCGGAACAGGTAATAGGACTCTGCGAAGCGAATCCATATCCGGCGGGCCTCGTCCTCATCCATCTCCTTTTGCCCAATGCCCAGGTCTTCCATGGCGATGCCTTGGCTGTAGAGCATGCGGAAGACGTAGTGATCGGGAACGATGAAGAGGCTGGTGGGATTGGGAAATGCCTCGTTTTCCGCGAACCAGCGCGCTTCAGTGTGCCCGTGCGGACTGACGATCGGTAGATTGCGAACGGCCCCATAGAGTCTGCGGGCAATATGCCCGAATTGTGGGTTCAGAAGGGAAAAGACGGTCGTCGTGAAGAATAGTCACAGCATTCATTTTCGCCTGTGAGCCGGTTTTCTGCACAGGGGGGAGAGAAAAACGGCCGGGCCGTTCCCCTGGGCGGGATTTAAGTGCCTGGTGTTCGGACAGTTGAGCATCTTATGCAGCGAAATACAAACGCCAGGAATAACTGTAACTGTCTGGGTGACAAAGGTTGTTAGGCGATCTTGTCCAGGGTTCGTTTGAGCTTTTGCGCCGGCGACTCCTGACGCTGCAGGAGGTCGAAGGCTTGGCGTGACTTGGCGCTTTGCTCCATCCACATGTCGGGGCGCGAGAGCCGGAAGAGCCAGTCGGCTACCTGTTCCGGTCCGGCGCAGGTAGCCGCCGGATGGAGGCCCAACTTACGCACAAAGCCGCCGGTTGCGGAGGCCTCATGAACAACACCGACAATGGGGAGATCCACCGCCATGTAGTCGAGGATGCGCGAAGGGATGGAGTAACGGCTCCTTAGATCAAATCCTGGATCGAGCTTGGGACCGGGCAGGAAACCGACATGAGCATGGCTGAGCTCCCGATCCAGATCTTGCTGCGTAGGCAGGAAGCCAAGCACCTTAACTCGCTTCTTGAGCGTGGTCTTGGCCAGGCGCAAGATTCTGGGAGAGCCCAGAAAGGAGACCTCGACCTTCAGCCCTCTGCTCTCGAGCAGAGAAATGGCCTGATCCAGATCGTCAAGGCCCTCCGCATAGGAGCAAACATTGCCGTGCATAACCACCTTGATCGGGCCTAGCCCCATGGGCTTGGCGGTTGCTTGCGCAGCATCTCTGGAGAAGGAGAGCAACTCGGCATCGCCACGTATTCGCAGGACATCGTCCAGCAGCGGTGGACTCACGCAAAAGACACGCTCCGCCCGATCCACCAATTCCCTCAGCGCCCCGCCGGCGACGTCGCCGTCTAACACATCCCAGAGATGAAGCACGAAGGGAACCCCCACCAGGTTGGTCAGCTCAAGGCATCGGGTTGCATCGTCTTCGCCTAACGGAGCTACGTAAGCGCTGGAGACCCGGCCGCGATAGTGGGCAGCAAGACGCTTAGCGAGCGAGGGACGCAGATCGCTGCCGCTCCACGAACTGAGGCCCAGCTTTTCAATGATTTTCCAAGGTTTGGGTCTATGGAGGAAGGAGTACCGGCTGAGAACGGTGTTCTCAAAAAGAACCGAGCGCGGATCCGGCCGCTGAAAGCTGTTGGTCCCCCAGTGGAAATGCAGCCAGTCCTGGTGCGGACCAAGCAAGCGAAGGGTTTGCACACCAATTGCCGTACGGGGCGAAAGTGAATATCGATTGATGAACAGCGGAACCCGATTCTCTGAACCCATATAAGTCTGCCCCATGGCCCAATAGCCTTACGCGTGCCGGAGGACAGTGCAGAAGTACTCACTCTCCCGAAACTTAGGTTATCTGAAGGGATGCCCAAGACGACGCGAAGTACCTCGAGGCAGCATGTTACCGTGGTGCCACCACGGTGTTACCGTCGTGGGAGCTTCACCGCTAGGAACAAGGGTGGGAAGGGTTGATCTGATTCATGTCAGGCCTGTTGCACCTTGCTGCTCTTGAGCAGCAAGATGCTCCCAACACAGCCGGCGGCGATGGACGCGCCCAGGGTTCCAATCTTCGCCATATCGAGTAAGCCGCCATTGCCCAGGGCGAGCGAGGCGATGAATAGCGACATGGTAAAGCCGATGCCGCAGAGCCAGCTGGCGCCAAAAATCTGGTTCCAGGTCACCGCTGCGGGACGCGATCCCAGACCGACCACGGATGCCAACCGGGCAAACAAGGTAATGCCAATGGGCTTGCCCAGCAGCAGGCCCAACAGCACTCCCAGGGTGATGGGATGGCCCAGGGCCGCACTGGTCTTACCCAAAATATGGACTCCGGCATTGGCGAAGGCAAAGATGGGCATGATGACAAATGCGACCCATGGCTGCAGAGCATGCTCAATGCGATGCAGCGGAGACTCGATCATTTCGCATTTCTGCTCCAGCGCATGAATGGCATGGTGGGCCTGGGAGGAGTTGGGATCGTGCTGCTCAAATTGATCGAGCAGCCAGCGGCTCTGACGAAGAAATTCCGCCTTGTCGATGGAACTGCGGGCAGGAATGGTAAAGGCCAGCAGGATGCCGGCAATGGTGGCGTGTACGCCCGAGTTGAGCACCGCGGCCCACACACCGACTCCAATCACCGCATAGACCGCGGGATTGCGAATGCCCATCCAATTGGCGCCAAAAGAAACAGCCACGCCTACAAACGCCAGACCCAGCGCGATCAACGAAATATGTTGCGTGTAAAAGAGGGCGATGACCAGCACGCCGAAGATGTCATCCACAATCGCTAGCGCGGCAACGAAAGACTTTCAACCCTGCCGGCACACGGCTCCCCAGCAACGCCAGGACGCCGAGCGCGAAGGCTATGTCGGTTGCCATCGGGATGCCCCAACCATTGGCGCCTGCGCCTCCTTTATTGATGGCGAAATAAATCAGCGCCGGGACCACCGACCCGCCGATCGCAGCCATGAAAGGAAAGGCAGCCTGCTTGAAGCTGGAGAGTTCACCGATCAGCAACTCGCGTTTGATTTCGAGGCCAACCAGGAAGAAGAAGATCGACATGAGGCCGTCGTTCACCCACTCATGACGGCTCTCGGAATGCGACACGTGGCCCAGGGTGATGGTGGCCTGGGTATACCAGATCTGGTGATAGCTGTGCTCCCAGGGAGAATTAGCCCAAATCAACGCCGCGGCGGTGGCCACCAGGAGCACAATGCCGCCCGCTGCTGCCGTCTTGGCGAAGCGGGTAAAAGGGCTGGTGATGACATCGATCGGAGGCCGTGGATTCGATTGCAGATTGGTGGGCAATGGCAACGTGGCCTCCGCTGGCGGTTGTTTCCCTCCAGCAGGATACGCGTCTGTCCAAGTATTAATAAATTAGTTGACAACCGGCGCCGGGGGCGTTAAGCTTTTTTCAGCATGATGAGGCCAACCCCACGGCAAGCCGGGGCAGGCGCGGCGGACGCGGCCACACGGGACTTACTGTATGCCACCTAAAAAATCGCCCACGCTGACGGAAGCGGAATTGCGGTTGATGAAGATTCTCTGGGCCCGCGGGGAATCCACAGTCAATGACATCGCGGTTGCCCTGCCTAAGAAGGATGCGCTGGCTTATAACTCCGTGCTCACGACCATAAGGATTCTGGAGCAAAAGGGCTACGTGCGGCATCGGAAGGAAGGGCGTGCTTTCTTCTATGTGCCCCTGGTGGCGGAGGAGGAAGCCGGCTTCTCCGAGGTACGGCTGGTACTACGCCGTTTCTTTGGTGATTCCCGGGAGAAGCTAATGCTATCTCTGCTGGGGGACAGCGAGATAACAGCGGAAGAGTTGCAACGTCTAAGGGATGCGATCCAGCAGGCGGATGAGCCTGGACGCTGATAGCGAGTGATGGAATAACGCGATGGAAGCGAGTCTATTGCAGCAGTTCATTTCGACCAGTCCGGCGGAGTTGCTGATTGCCAGCATCTGGCAGGGCCTGCTGCTGACCGCGATGGCTTGGGCGGCGCTCAAGCTCGCTCCCGGGTTGCGTGCTTCTACTCGCTTTACGTTGTGGATGATTGTCTTCACGCTGGTGGCCTTGCTGCCTTGCTTTGCGCTTGGCCGCGCGGTGTTCGGCGATCACGCTTTCTTCGCCTCCGCTGTGCCCCAGGCAAATTTCTCTCTGCGCTTGAATAGCGCGTGGGCTTTTGCGATCGAAGGCCTTTGGGTGCTCGCTTCCCTGCTCTCCCTCGCCCGGCTGTTCGCCAGCGGAAGGCAGATGAGAACACTCTGGCGGAGTTCCACTCCGGTTCCCTTCCACGAGCTGGATGCTGAGCTGCAATCGGTCGTGGTTCGCGGCGGCTCGCGTCCGGTCGAGGTGCGGCTTTCCGATGCCATCGACGCGCCCAGCGTGCTGGGCTTCTTTCGCCCGGCTGTGATCGTGCCGCACTCGCTGTGGAGCGAGCTGGCGCCGAGCGAGCTGAAGCAGATCATCCTGCATGAGATGGCCCATCTGGATCGTGGTGATGATTGGACCAATCTGCTGCAGAAACTGTTAAGAGCCGTGTGCCCCTTGAATCCGGCACTCTTTTGGGCCGAGCGTCATCTTTCCCTGGAGCGTGAACAGGCCTGTGACGATGCCGTGCTGGACGCTGCCGGGAATGCCCGCGCCTACGCTACCTGCCTGACGAAACTCGCCGAGAACCGGCTGGTCAAGCGCGCCGCTTTGCTGGCTCCAGGATTTTGGAAGAGGCATTCAGAACTGGCAGGCAGAGTGGAGAACATCCTCCACCGGCGGCGCAGCCTGGGACCCATGCTTTCTCGTGGTTTGGTAGCAACGGGGCTGGCAGTTTCTCTCTCCGCAGTACTCCTGCTGCAACGCTGCCCGGGCATCATTACTTTTGCCGGCAATGACTCGGTCGCGGCCGCGGCGCCTGCTATGGACTTGGCTTATCCAGAGCAGCACCAGCAGCAACACCAGGCCCGGTACCAGGAAGCCGTTTTTCATCCCGATATGAGCCGGCAAGCGGAGCGCGCCAGCGTTCTGCCCAAGCCGCATTCCACACGGCCGGTTAAGACCACCCGGCGTCTCCAGTTCGTCCAAGTAACCGAGGACCAGGACGGCGGAGGCATCACCTTGGTTCTCTTTACCGTGGAAGTCCCGCAGAAGGTCTCTCACGGCGAGCCCAGTACAACCATTCCCTCACCCGATCACTGGATAGCTTTCCAGATTTAAAAACCTTCACTTTGAAAGAGGAAAACGCATGACCGAAGAAACTAATTTATTAAGAGCAAAAGCCAAGGCCTACGCTGCACCCCTGGTGGCTTTTGCCCTCGTCCTCTCCACGGGAGCAATCATCGTCGGCCACAGGCACGTCGATGCCGCGACTGGTGCTGACAACAACAACATCGCTCCTATCAACAATGCGAGCATCGATCCCCTGCTGGCATTGGACCAAGCCACGGAAGCTGTCGCTTCGCGGGTTACCCCTGCGGTGGTCAATATCGCTGTCACCTCTCACAGGACGGAGCAGCAGGCCGAAGCACAAGGTGATGATCAGGGTCAGGGTCAGGATGATAATCCCTTCTCTCAATTCTTCGGGCAAGGTGGACCGGGATTCGGCCACGGCATGCCGGGCCAGGGGCAGGGCCAACGCCAGATTCAGCACGGCATTGGCAGCGGTGTGATCATCTCCCCCGATGGATACATCGTCACCAACAATCACGTGGTCGATGGCGCGATGGAAGTGCGGGTAACGCTGCATGACCGTCGGACCTTTCCGGCCAAGGTAATTGGCACCGACAAGCTTACAGATCTGGCGGTAGTCAAGATCGACGCGAAAGACCTGCCCACCATTGGCTGGGGCGACTCAACCAAGCTGGTGCCGGGACAATCCGTGCTGGCGATCGGCAACCCCTTCGGTCAATTCCAGTTCTCTGTCACCCGTGGCATCGTCAGCGCGGTAGACCGGTCCAACCCGTTCCGCGATGACGCGCGCAAGCCGGGTGGCTTTATCCAGACGGATGCCGCCATCAATCCCGGCAACTCCGGCGGCCCGCTGGTGAACGCGCATGGCGAACTGATCGGCATCAACACCTTCCTCATCTCCGACACTGGCAACTTCTCTGGCGCGGGTTTTGCTATCCCCACCCAGACGGTGCACCCGGTCGTCGAGGCGCTGATCAAGAATGGTGTGGTTCATCATGGATACCTGGGAGTTGGCTTGAATGATGTAACCCCTGAGAACGCGAAGTTCTTCAACCTGACTGGAAATACCGGGGCACTGATTGCTTCTGTAACTCCTGACTCCCCTGCGAGCCGCGCCGGCTTGAAGGAAGGCGATGTAGTTACTGGTGTCAACGGCCACCCGGTCGAAAACGGCGGTGACCTGCAAGTGATTGTCAGCGAAGACGCGCCCGGCTCGAAGATCCAGCTGGACGTGATGCGGAACGGCCACCCCGAGAATGTCGACCTGACGGTTGGTGAATACCACAAGAGCCAGGAAGTCGCGACAGCTGCCAGCAGTGAGTCTGGTCACGCCAGGCTAGGCATCGCGATCTCCGATCTCACTCCGGATGTGCGCCAGCAGTTGAACCTCCCTTCCCAAGTACAGGGGGTGGCGGTTGCACAGGTACAGCCGGGGAGCCCTGCAGAGGATGCAGGGTTGACGACTGGCGATGTCATCCAACAGATCGATCGCAAGCCGGTAACATCGGCGGATCAATTCCGGAACGATGTCAAGCAGGCGCCAGCAGATAAGGACATGCTGCTCCTGGTATGGTCGAACGGTGGCAGCAGCTATCGCGTCGTTCATCCGGAAGCAACTTCTGGCGCTAACGGCGAGTAAGAGGCGTTCGTCAAAACCTTTGAGGGAGCAACGCACCGCTCCCTCTGGGGTTGAACCCGTGGATAATGTAGCGAACCGCAGGTCTCTCCACTCCGCTACACTCTGTCGAGATGACAATCATGTCGCTCTGGATTTTCTGTTATGTGGCCGCTCGAGAACCGGCCATGAAGTTCAACGACGCCTCTTGAACTTCGACAGAACGTCCGGGGCGGCATGATTGTCATGCCGACCGGAGGAGTCATGGGCCTTGGGCCCACCCAAGGTGTGGATCACTTGCAGCTCTGTCCATCCCCTGTAACGGCTGCTGAGGTGAGCGCTACCCTCCCCTTTGTCATCCCGAGCGAAGTCGAGGGACCTGCGGTTCGCCTAAATTTGGGAGCAGCTCAATGGGCTCAGATACACATTCGAGATATTGCTTACGATCTCCGCGTCCGCATTCTGCGGCCGGTGCGAGAGTTCCTTCCAGGCTGGATCCGAGCCGAAAACCGCCCACTTGGCATTCAGATCCGCCACATCCTCAAATGTCAGCATGTAGGTCAGGCTCGGCGTCCGGGGCCCAATCAATGTGTCTCCGAAGAAGACGGGCGTCAATCCTGTCCGGGTGAAGATCTTAATCTCCGCCTCGTTGAACATCTCTACTTTCCGCACATGTGCCCCATAGCCTGCGCTCTCGTAGGTGCGTAGCTGAAAAATCCTTTTCCCGCTCTTCGGCGCAACCAGTTTTGGCCAGCCCGCAAAAGCAGACATGAGCGAGCTCTCTACGCGTGCGAACGCGGGCGCAGAGGCCGGCGCTGCCCAAAACGCGGTGGATGCATTGAGGAACTGCGTATCCTCTGCCAGGCGCAGGTCCAACGTCACCAGCTCCTCGGCCGAGGCGGAGGGAATGAGCAGATAATAGGTCGGCGTCTCCGGACCCACATCCAGTTTGAAGGCGCCGACGGGAGTGATTCCCATCCGATTGAGCGCGGGAATCAGAGCAATACTCAAAATAGCTTTGCGTCAGGGTCAACTGTGGTCCCGTTTGCAGCGTGTACTTCCGCAGTTGGTAGAACTCCCGCGCAGAGTGCGCCATCGCCCATCCCTCCCCGCCGCTCAACGCGGCACCCGCCATGGCAATCGCCGATGTGACAAAGTCTCGTCTTTCCATTGTTCTCTCCCCAGGGGCTAAAGCCCGACGTATTTCCAATTATTTACGGCCCGACTAAAGTCGTGCCCTGATACAAAGCACTAGAGCCGTGACTACCAGAGAATTTGAGGCGATCCTCAATCGGCAGGTTTCTCACGCAGACACTCCGCGTTAGCCGGCGATGACCAGTGCCAGGGTCAAGCCATCGTATCCCTTGCTGCCCACTGTCTGGATGGTGGTTGCGCTCACGCGCGCTTCAGCGGCCAGCATTTCGTGCATGCGCCGCGCTCCAATTACATTGGGATCTTCGCTCTTGTCATCAATCAAAGCTCCGTCGCGGATGACGTTGTCCACGATAATCAGGCTGCCGCGGTGTGAGAGCTTGAGCGACCACTCGAGGTAGTGGGGAATACTCTGCTTATCGGCATCGATAAAAATCAAGTCGAAGTTGCCGCGGCCCTCTGCCGCGAGTTGCTGTATGCCGGCGCGCGCATCGCCCAGACGCACTTCCACTACCTCGGCTAAGCCGGCGCGCGCGATATTGCCGCGGGCTACTTCGGCATGCTTGGGGTTGGCTTCGAGCGTGATCAAGCGGCCACCGGGCGCTAGCGCCCGTCCCAGCCAGATGCTGCTGTAGCCGCCGAGCGTGCCTATCTCCAAAATCTGCTTGGCGCCAGCCAGCTGAGCCAGCATCATGAGCAGCTTACCCTGGCTTGGACTGACGCTGATCGAGGGCAGCCCTGCCGCCTCACTCGATGCCAACGCCTCATCGAGGGCAGGGTCCGTAGGCAGGAGCAGGCCGGTGGTGTATTGGTCGACCGCTGTCCATAGTTTTTTGCTCATCCGAATGCGGGATCCTCCTTGTATCTCAGATCCTTTGTGGGCCGTGCCCTCAATTATTGTACGGGTACACTATTTCAGGTGCGAACGGCGACGCTATGCCCACGTCTTACAACGAAATTACCGGTCAAAGTCTTGAGCGGCTCGCCGCTCTCAGCGACGGCATATTTGCGGTGGCCATGACGCTGTTGGTTCTCGATCTTCACGTGCCGGCCAGCGAAGTCATCCACAGCCAGGGAGAACTCTGGCGCACGCTCGCCGAGGCGTCGCCCCAGCTGATCAGCTACCTGTTGAGCTTCATGACCCTGGGCATCTTCTGGAACGGCCAGCAGGCACAACTCAACGCATTTACGCGCAGCGATCGCCATCTTTCGTGGATCCATATTGCGTTTCTTTTCGCGGTGTCGATCATGCCTTTCTCTACGCGGCTGCTGGCGGGATTCATCGCCTATCGCAGCGTCCTCATCGCTTACTGGGCCAATATTCTGCTGCTTGGCGTGGTGCTATACGTCAGCTGGAAATATGCGGAGCGTGCCGGTCTGCTGCGGGAGAGTGTTACCCACGAGCAACAATGCGCGGTGGAGCGGAGAATCGTGGTGGCCCAGGGGCTCTATGCCTTCGGAGCCTGCCTGTGCCTCATAAACACCTACGTCAGCATCGTCTTCATCGTGCTGGTCCAGCTCAACTTTGCCGTAGCGCCGCGCCTGCCTTTTCTCTCGGAAGTCTAGATCACAGCCGCTCGGATTCTATGATGTGGACCCCGAGTGGAGCGGTGATGGCGGCCTCGAGCAGAGCCTTGGCAATCTTGTCGGCAGGAACCACGCGGTAATGACGCGGCAGGATTGGCCGCAGCGAATGAAAGACCCGGATGGTGCGGGCCTCCCAGGCACGATGCGGCTTGCGCGGGCCCAGGATGCCCGAGGGGCGCACCAGGGTGAGCGATGGGAAGCCGCCCGCGATCAGCCTTTGCTCCACCTCACCTTTGACCCGCATATAGAACGCCCTGGCTTTTGGATTGGCTCCGATCGAAGAGTTAAAGGCAAAGCTCTTCGCGCCATGTTGATGCAGTAATCTGGCCACGGCCAGCGGATAGTCCACATCGACTTTGCGGAAGGCCTGGTGCGAACCTGCCTGGCGCATGGTTGTGCCCAGGGTGCAGATGCCTGCATCCACGTTCCACCAGGGGGCGTCGTCGGGCAATGCATCGAAGTCGACCAGCGGATTTTCAAGACCATCTTGCGGCGGCAACGGCTTGCGGGTAATTGCGACTACTTTGCTGACCCTGCTGTCGGCGAGCGCCTGCTGCAGGACCGACTGGCCCACCAACCCGGTTGCGCCAACGAGTAGAAGAACCGCCATTTCTTGCTCCTTTGATTCTGCTCTGGCCAGTGTACGGCCAAAAGCCTCCTGCTGACCGGCTCGCTCTCGGCAGCCGGGCCGTTGCGCCGTCGACCCGGCGCGCCTGCTTCGCGAACAGTAGCGACCCTCGTTTATTGCTCGCCTATGCCGAGCGGTGAAGCAAACTCTTCGTCTCGAGAGGGGACGATCGTGAAGCGCCTCTTGAGACGAAGGAATGGCATTTCGTACAACTGATACGACGTGTGCGCCACGAGGATGGTAAGGCGGAGTTGGAAGTAGGGATGCGGCGGGCTCCAAACATTTGCCACCGTGCAGCCGCGCGGGAAAGGTTCGAAGCCCTGGACAGTCTTATCTGCTTATCTGCGATCTTGAGGACCCAGGCAGGCTGCTGGCGCAGATCTTCGGGAAGGTCGGGGAGCTGAATAGAGAGAGCCTTGGCGCTGTTCTTGAATTTTAAAGCCGTGGAATTACCAAGAAGGGTCACGGACTTGGCGCCTTCCACATCATTGAGCGTGAAGGAACCACTCGACCATCTGGGCAGGATGGCGAAGAGATCGTTGCCTTTGGTGGTGTAGAAGGCTTCAATGGCAGCTTTGCCGCCTTCGGGTTTGGAGACCAGTTTGGTGATGTCGTAATCGCTGTTGAATTCGCCGTTATAGTTCGGTTTGGGGACTTCTCCCGCGCTCCACTGACGGGTGGATTTCCAGGGCTTGGTTCCGTAGATGGCATCTCCGTTGATTTTGAGCCAGCTGCCAATCTCGCGAAGACGCTCCTCCATGATGACGGGGATGGTTCCGTGGGAGTCGGGTCCGATATCGAGCAGTAGATTGCCCCCGCGGCTTACGGTATCGACGAGCATGATGACCAGTTCGCGGCCGGTGTGGTAGTCCTTCAGTTGCTCGGCCCGGTTGTAGCCATAGCTGAAGCCGATGCCGCGGCTTTCCTCCCACGGATGGGACATGTCGCTCATGCCGGAAGTGTATTCGGTGGTCCAGTAACCGCCGTGCTTGTGACGGGTGTCGGAACCCCAGCGGTCGTCGATAGCGACGACATCTTTGACCGGCGACTCGTTGAAGAGCCAGGCGAGCAGTTCGGGACTGTGCCATTCCGCGGAGGTCTGCTCCCACTCACCGTCGCTGAATATGATGTCGGGTTTGTAATGGGTGACCATGTCCTTGAACTGGGGGAACATGTGGTCTCGGACGTAGAGTTGCCTGTCCTTGACCCATAGCGGGTTGTACCACTCGTAGAGCGAGTAGTAGTAGCCCATGTGGAGACCTTTGCTGCGCACCGCTTCGCCGAGGCCGGCCATCAGATCCCGTTTGGGGCCAATCTCGACGGCGTTCCACGGCTGACCCCAGTCGGTGGAGGCTTCTTTGCTGGGCCAGAGAGCAAATCCATCGTGGTGCTTTGAGGTGAGCACGACATATTTGGCTCCCGAACTCGCGAAGACGTCCGCCCAATGCTCCGGGTCGAAGAGTTCGGCACGGAATTGCGGGGCGAAGCTCTGATAGGGAAAGTCGGCGCCGTAAGTCTTCTTCTGGTAAGCCCAGGTGCCGGTTTCCACGCCGTTGGCCTTGGGATTATCGCGGCCCTCAGTCATCTGGTGCCAGTACCACTCGGAGTAGGCGAGCTTTCCGGGAAGAACCGGGGCGTAGGCGGGGACAGAGTAGACGCCCCAGTGAATGAAGATGCCGAATTTTGCTTCGGTAAACCACTGCGGCGTGGGCCGCTTGTCCACGGAATCCCAGGTCGGTTCGTAGGTTTGTGCGTTCAAACGACCCAGCAGCAAGGCGAAGATGAGAAGGTATTTCATTCACAACCTTTCTTTGCAGGCGGCGGTGGAGGCTTCGCCAGCGGAGTTCGCGACGGAAATTCAATTCATCTGTTCAGAAGGGTGAATATATCTTCCCTAAAGCGCTTGAGTCTACGCTTAGGTAATTTCAAGTTTGAAAAAAGTCCCTGCCCTTCCGGTACGGTGACTTTCGCTTATGTTTCGCCTATGCTGAGGTTGTGACACGCCCCCTCAAGACCGTCAGCCCAACCGCCCTGCGCTGGGAGCTCAGCCAGCGCAACACAGCGAGAGCTACCGGGTTGGCGGCGGAGATGAGTTACAGCCCGGTGCCGAGTATCGTCTACAGCGAGAACGATGCTGGGGAACACGGCAATTTTCTGTCTGCCTCCTACCGGCGAATTCTGCAGGAAGCGGGATGGAAGTCACGGCTCGCCAAGGTCTATACCGGCTCGAGATTTCTCCCCAGGAAAGGAGATCGCGCGCGGCGCGAGCTGGAGTGCGCGAACAGCTCAGATGCGCTGCTGATGAATATCTTTTGTTACCCGCGCATCCTGTGTCGTGCGGCTGTCTGTTCGCTTCTGGGGATCGAGCCGGGGCTTCATCCTGAGTTTGGTTTCAGGCCGGGAATCCCCTTGAAGAATGGCGCAGAAGATCGAAGTGAAATGGACCTCAAGCTGGGAGGGTTGCTGGTCGAAGCGAAGTTGACGGAAGGAGATTTTCAGAGCGCAAGGCACGACCTGGTGCATCGCTATCGCGACCTCGAGTCAGTCTTCGATGTGGATCGACTGCCCAGGAACAAGCAACGGTTTCGCTCCTGCCAACTGATTCGCGGCGCCCTGGCAGCCCATGCCCATGCAGCATCATTTGCTGTCTTCTGCGACCAGCGCCGTCAGGATCTGGTCGAGGATTGTTTCGAGATTATGTCGGCGGTTGTGAGCGCGGAACTCAGATGCCGGATGAGTGTGGTCACGTGGCAGGAACTGGCCGCGGCAATGCCGAAGAAAGTGAGACTCTTTCTGGCGGAAAAATACGGCATTATCGCGGGGTCCATTGCGGGTGGCTGGTGAAGAGCCCTCCCAGGAAACCTAACTGGTAGACGAGAAAGAATCCAAAGCAGACACTCACCACTCCCGAGGCGACGCTGAAGCCGCGGCTGATGCTGGTGAAGCGGCTGCCCGCAAAGGCCAGGGGCACCGCCATCGCGGCAGTCATGCACATCATGCCCACCATGGTGCCGGCGCCAAAGACCAATAGGTACACGGTTGCCCACACTGGACTATGGATGGTTGAGAGAACCAGCAACGCGACCGCCGCCGAACCTGCCAGGCCGTGCACGATCCCAATGACCAGGGGACGCACGCATTGATACACGCCGAAGCGGCCGACGGATCGGTCGAGCAGCGTCTCCGCTTTGCTGATGGTTGGGATTGCCAGCGGTTTGCGGGTCAGATACAAGGTCATGCGCTGCATCACGCCGGTGAGGTTAAGCACGCCCAGCAGTATCAGCATGAGGGCGACGCTGAACTCCATGGAGAGACCAAGTCGGGGCGGAATGACCACACCAAAGAGAATGATCATGCTGCCCACGGCGAAGATGGTGAGGGTGTGGCCGAGTCCCCAGATGGTGCCGATCAAGCCAGCCTGGCGGATACTCCGTTGCTTACTGACGATGGTCGAAACTGCGACTACATGATCGGGATCGGTGGAATGGCGCATGCCCAGCAACAGACCCAGACCTCCGACGAAGAGGAACGGGCCGAACCTTTCTTTGCTCAGGTTGTGCAGGTCGATGCCAGTGGTGGCGAAGGCGCGCAGCGCGATGGCGGCTCCAAGAACGGTCATGAAGGCGGCGGAAGCTACCGGCAACCAGCGTGTGGTGAGTGAACCGTTGACTTGCAGACGGGCCATAAAGCGCCGCCCGTAGACCATGAGCATGCCGAAACCGATCAGCACGCTGGCCAGGCCGAGACTGAACGCAGTAATCAGAAAGAAGCCCAGGCCGACGCGGTGCAGGGCGAAGGCGCTTAGCAAGACCACTAGCGCCGCGGGACACGGGATGATGCCTCCGGTAATGCCCAGGGCGAAAAGCTGGTAGAGCGACACGGCCTTCGCGTTCTCAGCAGGGGCGGGCGCGGCGGCGCTGTTGCTGCGCGATGGAAACCAATGGCTATGAAGCTGACCGGAGGTGTGGGAGTGGTCGAGGTCAAGACCGCTCCAGCGGCGGAGGAACATGTATCCGCCGAGACCGGCGATGGTCAGGCCGGAGAATACTCCTAACCATGGGTACAGCTGCTCGGGCACGATGTATCGCGAAGCATAGAGAGTGATGGCGCCAAGAGCAAAAACTCCCGCGGTATGCGAGGCGGTGACGATGAGCCCCAGCAGAAAAGCATGGCGCGCGGTGCCTCGCGAGCCGACCAGGTACGCGGCTACGATCGTCTTGCCGTGACCAGGCTCGAGCGCGTGCAACGCTCCCAGTCCTAACGCGATGAAGGCGGCCGTAATGAGGAACCAGAGACTCATGCTGCGGGTGGTGATCAACTCGGTGAACGCACTGCGCGGGGTTGCTTGCTGGTTGGCCTGGAGGTGCAAGGACGCAGACGCGGCAGGATTGGGTGGGACGAGCTGCTTGGTTCCCGAGGAAGCCGTTTTGAGAACCTGCTTTGAAACCGCAGGTCCCTCCGCTCCGCTACGCTCCGGTTCCACGGCAGCCGGGACAGGCGGGATGACAATTCTGTTGCAGGAACCTGCTTCCTGGAACCAGCAATGTCATCCCGGCTTCGCTTCGGAGCGCAGCGGAATGAAAGGATCGTTGGGCTTGTTTCACTCTGACTCTTGAGCGCAGCCGGATAGTGGAATTGGATGGCCGCGGATAGATCCTGCGGTGGGCTGTTGAGCAGGTCGGTCGGGTAGTTGCTCAGCTCGGCGCTGCGGTCCGTCTGTGGCACTGAGCTGCTGATCAGATTTGCGGCAGGCCCAACCGCGACAATCTCTTTCCATCCGGCATGACCGGGGTAGTTATTGTCAGCGTACTCGAGGCCGGCGGAAGAGCGATCCGCGGCCGGCGGATAGGCCGCCTGGTAGACAAAACCCATCTTCATGGTGGGAAGGCCACCGGCCCCGGGAGGAAAGATCACCTGGCTGGAGAGCAGACGCAGGGGCAGGCGCTGGCCATCGACCAGCAGGCTTAGGCCCCGCGCAAATTCGCTTCCGCGCAAAGCGACAAAGCGGGTCACCGCGGGATCTGATACATTCGCGGTGACGTTACCCTGCTGCAACTCCTGGTAGGTGGGGATCTCGGCCAAATCGATGATGTAAGAAACTCTGATGCCTTCGCGCTCGAGGGAGATTTTTGAATAGTGATTGACGCTGAAGTTGCCCATGGGATGGGCAAAACCTCTGGGCGCGAGCCACAGGCAAAGGGAGAGCAGGAAGAAAGAGTAGAGTCGCTTACGGAACATGATTTTGTCCTTGGCTGGCGGTCAATCCAGGTTGGTCCTGCAACAGCTTCAGTTGTTGCGTGGCAACGCCGGCGTAGATCACGTGAAAGCGGGGATTGATGCTGAGCGCATCCTGCAGCTCATCTTTAGCTAGCGCGCTTTGCCCCAATCGGCCGGCAATCATGCCGGCATGAAAGAACAAGAGAGCATCGCGCGCACCGGGGCGCAGCGCATTTTCGATGGCATCGCTCGCCTCCTGGTACTTGCCGTTCTTGTATAAGGCCCAGGCGAGAGCATCCCAGGTGTAAATGTCGTGGCGAACTTCAAACTCCTTGTGGGCCAGGGCGAGTGACTCGTCGAGCTTGATATCGTGGTCCGCGTAAAAGAGCGCCAGATCGCGATTGTGCAATACCTGGTTGATGTGGCCGAGCAAGCCGATGTATTGCACCAACTGGTATTGCTTGCCGGCTTCGGCCGGGTTGCCGGCCTTGGTGTACAGGTCTCCCAGTTCAGCCACATAAATGGGCATGGGCACGACCGCGATGGCAGCCTGGTAGAGCTTGATGGCTTCGGCGTAGCGGCCTTGATTGCCGCGAAGCTTTCCCAGCCCGGCCAAAGCACGATAGTCGCCGGGATGAATGTTAAGCGCGGTGAGGTATGCATTGTTGGCTGCGGCAATATCACCCGCCTGAGACTCGTATTCGCCCAATTCGTAGTAGAGCCAGGCGAGATTCTCCGCGGGCAAGCGAGCTTCGGTTCCAGCCGCTACCGCGCTTTGCATCTGGTGGATTGCCCCCGCCGTATCGCCGGAGATGAATTTTAGATACGAGGTGCGGCTGTCGCGCACATAAACATTGCGCGGCTGCGAAGCGGATTCGCCGGAGATGTCGAGGCGCGAATAAGCAACCGCGGCTCGTTCGTACTCACCCATATCCGCATTGGCATCGCCCACAATGGCAAACGAGGAGAGATCGCCGGAGCCCAGGGCGAGCGCTTTCTGGGCATAGGTGATGGCATCGCTGAAGCGATGCTCGCCCATGCATACCTCCGCCATGGTGGAGTAGGCGGCATCGGCAGAAAAATCCGCACTGTTCAGGTCGAGAGACTTATTCAGCGCCTGCTCCGCCAGCTGAAAGTCTTCCACGTCGCCGGTCTCCCGGGCGCGCTGGAAAAAGGCCGCGCCCAGGGCGGAATAAGCAGCCGGATCTTTGGGGTTGCCCTGGACCCGGCTCTGCATGGTTTGAATGATGCGCTCGGTGCCGGTGGCATGAGGGATCAGCAGCGCGGCCGGTACCGGAGAGAACACCACCGGCGTGATGGTTGGAGAGGAGATCGCCGGTTCGACGCGGTCGTGATGCTCAAGCGTTGCCGAAGATGTGGGGGCAGCGGCTTCCACCGCAGGGTGAACAACACCGACACGTGCCCGGTTCTTCATTGTCTCCGGATAGCCGGGGAAAAGTTCGTCGGCACGCTGCAGCATCTGGCTGGCGGAATCCAACTTACCCATGCCGATCTCGATGGCTGCGATGTGGTTGGCGATCGCGGCCAGCTCGCCGGTCTCGCCGGGTGAGGTTTCCGCGTAAGCGCGATCGAGTACCTCCAACGCACCTTCAGGATCGCCATAGTGCTCGCGCAGGTCGGCAGCAATCAGCAAACCGGGAACATTGAAGGGCTGCAGGTTCAGCATCCACTGCGCCGAGGCCTCGGCATCCTGGTAGTCGCCCAGACCGATATAGGCTCGCGCCAGATATCCGTGGACCGTTGCATCGTCAGGGTTGTGGAGGTGCAGGTCTTTGGCCTCGTCCCTGGCGCGAGCAAACTCATGCTGGTCGAGCAGGAGAGCCACGTGCGCTTTGCGCAACTGAAAATCCTGCGGGGCGAGGCTGAGGCCAGTGGCGATGGCTTCCGCGGCCTGGCGATCGTAGTCCGGCGACGCAGTCTCGTGCGCGCGGCTGATGAAGGCCAGCGCGAGATTGTTGTAGGCTTCGGGCTTCTTGGGGTCGGATGCGATCTGCTGCCTGGCGGCTGCGATGCGTTGCTCAGCAGGAGTCGCTTGCTGGGTTTCAGCCTTGGCGAACAGGACTGAAGCGGCGATAAGAATGATTGCGGATGAGAGCTTCATCACGTGCCTTTACTGAATTGCGAAGGTGACCGGGCACACCTGAGGGTGGCGCGCCCGGAAACCTTCGGCAGGTTTTCAAGAGTTACATGACAGGGCAGGTGGTGCTGCCGCCCTGGTCTGCCGGTGGAGCGTCCGCTTGGTTACTGCTTCCAAGGTTTGGCTGATCACCGCAACCCGTCTCACTGGGGTCGATGTGACGGCTATCGCGACCGCTGTAAGCGAAGTGCACATACGGGAAGGTTTCCTGTGTGGGCACATCGGGAGCAGCGACACCATCGCCGATCAGGTTATTGGGAGCGACGTTGAACTTGGGGTTGAGCACGCCGGCAACTGCGCGCGCTGCAATGTCCACCACGTCGTCGGTGAGCCGCCGCCCGTTAGGAAAGCCCTGCGCCGTCGCCGGCCAGCAGACCCAATCGGCTGCGGTTCGCCTCCGGAGTCGGCTTTACCCCGGTGTTGAGCCGCAACAGGTCAGCAACCGGGCCTGCCGGTGTGCCGGCAGCGGCAATCGGCGGGGCGTAGGTCACCAGCGGAAGCAGATCAGTCCGAGGTGGAGTGGGAATATTGATTCCGTAAGCGGCGTTCAACACGCGTGCAAGCGTCGGATCCAGATCGAAGCTGGCAAATTGCGAGTCGTTTACGGGCTGTGACATGCTCCAGGTGTCTTTGTACCCGGTGCCGATGATCAGTTCATTGATCAGCGGATTGCCGAGACGCTGGACCTGGGAGTAGTTGCCGTAGTTCTCCGGTGATAGCAGGAGCACGACGGATGGTAAATTGCGCGCGCGAGGTTGTGGCCCAGGCCCCAATCGTCGCCTTGGGATCAGTCGCCGGGTGCTCGTTTCCATCGCTGGTTAAAAAGCAGATGGGCACCTCGATGGCAATGGTGTTGACGTTAAAGCCGGAGACGGCATTGGGCGCAAGGTTCAGATAGTTGTCCTTATCCTGCGCTGCAGTCAATACCCCACCTCCCGCACCGGTGCGGAAGTTGAAGGTGTCGAAGGCAGCTCCCAAATCGATAAAGAAGGGATCAGCAACCGTGCCGGCAAACACGCGGGCATCCCCGCCGTCTCCTGCAACGGTGTAGATTCCCTGCTTGGCCAATGCGTCATAGTCGGGCATAGTCCGGGGACCAACATTGGTGGGAACGGCATACAGAGTGGAGCCGCTGACCGGGGTGAGAGGAATCCTCTGTGAACCGCGATACATGGTCACGGTGTAGGTTTGGCGCAGGCTCAAGCCGGCTGCCCCTGCTCCAGTGAGCGAGGTAATTGCTGGAGGAATAATGGGAGTGCCCGGAGCCACTGGCGCAGGCGAGTTCTTGGGAGCATTGATTCCTGCACCGGCACCGGCAAAGCCGGTAAAGAGTTGCGGGGCCCGAATTTGTGTCTGGAACTGAATGTTGAAGGTTACGTCGGCGAGAGCGTCGTGGTTGTTATCGACCTTGATCTGGTAGAGAACGTTGGGATCGAAAGGAAAGTAGTTGGGGCCGTTGCTGGGTTCGAGGAAGGGATCGACATTCATGATGAATGTGACCCGGTCGGGATGGTCATAACTCACAAACGCGTAGAAGTCTGTGATGTCTGCGGCGTGGTCTAGAGCTGTGATGGGTGCTTCACGATGACTTGATGCGAATACTCCGGGTGGGGTAATCAGCAGCAGGCACATCGCAAGTCCGACGAAGGACTGGCGTCTTGGCATGCGTGTCTCCCTCTATTGCCTTCTTTCCAGGTGGCGCAAGACCCGGTCTAGCGAACGGGGAATACGTAGGCACGAGCTGCACCATCGGTAATGAGGTTACGCACGGCAGATCTAACTGGATGGCAGCGTTGGAAGAATATTTGGCATCCAAGGGCCGTCGGCGGCCGGGAGGTTCCACAAAGCACACTAATCTTTGATGGCACGGGCAGGAAGAGCCGCCCTCCGCCGGGGAGGACTTCCATGGAGAAGCTTTGTTGGGGGGCGTCGGATGCTTAGGGCCGCCGCCCCATGTCCGGAATCGCGGGCCGGGGGGCCCTTGAACTCACTGAGTTTGGCCTTCGGGGTGGTGACCGTGATGTTTTACGTACTGGGTGAGCGACTCGAACTTGGTTTCCTTGAGCAGTTCGCCGAGGGTGCTATCGCCGTCCCAACCAGGGGCGAAGTGGACGCCGTAGTGCACGCGCAGGTGCTTGATCTTTGTCGTAGGGTGCTTGTGCTCGATCTGCCCGCTTTTTTCACGAGCACGGCCGTCGAGTCCAGGATTTTTGGGGGCGTCACTCATAAAGACTCCTTCCTTCCGGATGAACAATGTTTCGAAGTTTGCGGCGGCCTTCCGTGTGTGCGTGAGAATCCAATGGCTGCTCCCATGTTCGGTGCTGAAGCCCAGGACTACGTCCTGGGCAATTCTCAGCCGTCCCTGCGGGACTGGATCTTGTTTTCAAATCCCACCCAGGACTACGTCCCATAAGCGCTAACTTTAGGATGTTTTTCGTCAAAACTCCCACGAAGTCGTCATCCTGAGCGGAGTGCCTCACAGATTTATTGCGTGACAGAGCGCTTGGTTGCGCGGAGTCGAAGGACCCCGGCGGCGCTTATCTTACCCATGTTGCTCGGAGCTTTTCGACCACCGAAGCCCCGAGAACAGGATCTGCTGCGGTATGCACTTGATGGTTACGGGTAGATCTTTTCATGCACTGTAATCATCTTCCATCCCCAGGTCTGTGCAAGGCCGGACCTAGCAAGATGCTAGCAAGTTCTTGGTTCCCGGCCCCAGGGAAAGACCGTGGCGGGTCCGCCCGGTGCGGGCTTCGGCGGTTGAAAAGCTCCGAGCGGCATGGGTAAGATGAGCACCCTCGGGGTCCTTCGACTCCGCGCCACCAAGCGCTCTGTCACGCAATAAATCTGTGAGGCACTCCGCTCAGGATGACGATTTTGCGGCGAGTTAGAGATGCTAAAAACCAGCATGTTCTCGGATTTCTATTGTCTGCCAAACAAGTTAGCGCTTATGGGACTACGTCCTGGGCTACTCTCAGCCGTCCCTTCGGGACTCACTCCTGGGCCGGCAGCCTCTCACGCACACACTTCAGTCCAACAAACCGCAGGTTGCTTGCGTTTACTAGTTGTAGACGCGGCGTCGGCCGCGCCCGCGGGACGCTTACGTAAACGACTTTCTAACCGACTACTTCAGCGTGTATGTGAGCCCAGCGCTGAACTGGAAGGAGTTCTTCTTGCTGCCAAACGCAGGATCATTCAAGAAATCATCCAAGGCGGAAAGGTTGAAGCCTAGCCGTTTGTAAACCGGGAAGGTCAATCCCGCAGTAGCCAAAGCGGAATAGGCGCTTGGAGTATTGAACGCCGGGGTCACCACGAGACCTTGATTGAACAGCATGCCATGCGCCAACTTAGCCTTGTAAGTGTCGCCGATATCCGCGCCAATCAAGCTTTTGCTAGGCGTGATGGTGGGGGGTACGATCCCGGGCGTGAAGCCATAACTCTGCCGCTCGTAGTGAATGTCGCCCTTGAGATCAAGCTCTTGCCTGGGAGTCTTGAGCAGGACGAATCCCATCCCTCCGCCATAGATCTGCTGCAGGTTCAAACCCTGGGAGTAGTTGTGATCGAACGAGGTGTCGACCAGCACATAGAAGCGCGGCGATAAGAACCAATCATGCTCCGCGTCGGCGTGGAGGATGTTCGTCTTGGTCGTGGCGCCGCCCGCCTGCGAAAGCGATCCATAGGCCGCAGCAAAATCCGCAGTGGTGCGAGTGCGCGGATCGAGCCAGCTGACATTAGGAACAGTCCTGACAAAGGCTGCACCTCCGGTAAAGGAACGGCTGTTGGTCGTGGCCTCTACGTCGGCTGCGCCGGCACTCAACGAACCGCTCCAGCCATAACCCCAGTTGGGATTTCTATGCACTTCGGTGGTGTAGCTCGCTTCATCCACCATGTATTGTGCGTCTTTTTGGGGAATATTCTTTGCTCCGCCGGCAGTTTCAACCTGCACCTCCGCGTCCTGGATAGCCACGGTTCCCTGGGCTACATCGGCATCAGGAGTCTTGCGTGAGATGTGTTGCCCTTGCTGAATCACGGCAAACTTTTGTGCTGTGCGAATGGATTTGATCTTGTCCCAGGTAAAGGTCAGGTCGCCTGCCATATCGCTGTGGAAGGTTACTGTCCCATTGGCTTCGCTCAGCAATTTGCCCGTGAGCTGATCGCCATTGGCGAGAATCAGAATGTCAGGGGCCGGCTTTTGATCGGCGCTTGCAGCCTGACTCAAAGCTTGCGGTGAAAGTCCTACTGCCAGACAAAGAGCCGCTAGTGCGATGGTGAAAGGCGCCGATCGGAGATAGGCCGACCAAGTGCGAGCTGCAGATTTCGAGTGAATAGACATCATCAGGAACCTCTCCACGTTGGGTGTTTCCGTGTTCAACCGTCAGGCCACTGGCGAGGTGCAGAAGGCGCAGCGCCGGGCATCCAGTGGAATATCGCTCCTGCACTCCGGGCATTTTTTCTTGTCTACGACGACCGGTTTGTGAAATCTGCTCATCAGCTTGTTGACCGGCAGTACCACGAAGAAGTAGACCGCGGCTGCGATTAGCAGGAAGGAGATGGCGGCATTGAGGAAATCGCCGTATAGGAACTTGGCCCCATTGAGTTCGAAAAGGAAGCCGGAAAAGTCTGGTTTTCTTACGATTGCCGCGATGATAGGGGTGAGCAGATCCTTGACGAGCGCGGTGACTACGGTGCCGAATGCGGCGCCGATGACCACACCCACGGCGAGGTCAACGACATTCCCCCGCAGCACAAAGTCGCGAAATCCTTTGAACATAAATCCCTCTCCAATTCTTGCCTTCACCAGTGGAGACAAAGGATCGGGCGCAAAAGTCACATTTGGAAAAAACCGATGTTTCTCTTTTGTGTGAGGGTGACCTTTCGCAGCCAGCAGGCCGGTGGTCCAGGAAAACTTTCGCAATTCGTGAGTTGAACAACGCCGGGTGTGAGATGCTGTATGCCGTATGCCCTCCTCTCATGAATGGTCCGGCTCTTCGTTGGCTGATCCGGACGAAGAGCTCTTGCAGCAGGCGCGGGAAGCTCCTGACGGCGATCTGCGAGCCTTCGAGAAGCTAGTCCTGCGCCATCAGAGACGGGTCGTTGCCAACTGCCGATACATCACACGAGATCCGAACAACGCCGAGGATCTAGCCCAGGAGGTATTGGTCAAGGCTTTTTTCGGACTACGCGGCTTCGAGGGAAGGTCTACCTTCGGCTCCTGGCTACAGCGCATAAAGATCAACCATTGCCTCAACTATCTGAAGAAACAAGCTGGCCGGTCTTATGTTGGCGTCGAGGAGCGAGACGTCGAAGAGTTCGATCAACTTAAGGTGCACGCCACCGCGGAGCAGCAAGCAGGTGCCATCAGCGACCGGCAGCTTATCAGCCAGGTCCTGGATTCGATGTCGAACACCTTGAGGATTCCCCTCGTTCTCTGCGATATGGACGAGCTCTCCTACGAAGAGGTAGCCCAGTCACTACGCATCAGCCTCTCAGCGGCGAAGATGCGCATCAAACGCGCCCGCGAGGAGTTCAGGGAGCGATACGAGAAGATGCAAACGGCTGGCATGCAGACAGGGACGAGATGAGTGATGGGCCGGCAGACTCAGAGATGCAGGGTGGCGAGGAGGTCGATCCAGAAGTCGATCCAGAACTCGATCCCGGAGAACCCATCGCACTATTGGCTGAGTTTGACCACGACGCCTCAACCGATCTGCTGACGCGCATTCGCCGAACGATTCAGCGCCGCACAACGGCTGGCCAGTTGATGTCTTTCTCCTGGAGCGCGCCCTTCGTGGTTCTGAGGGAGTTCTGGCTTATATTGATCGAGCAACTCAATCCAACGGACACGGGAAAGGATGGCAGAGATGGAAGAAAAACTTTTTAGGGCCTTCGCCAGTCTCGGCAGCTCGGTGGCCGCCGCAATACCAAAAGTAGCGTTTGGCATCCTGCTGATTGTTCTCGGCCTGTTGCTCGCCAAGCTGGTGGAAGTCGCGTTACGTACCGCGCTGGTGCGGATTCGCTTTGACAGCCTGGTAGAGAAAGCCGGCGTGGATAAGGCGCTGCAAAGGATCGGGTTGCGTCAGCAGCTGAACCTGTTTATCCCCAAGCTGGCCTATTTTCTAGTTATCTTCCTGTTGGCCAAAACGGCGAGCGATGCACTAGGCCTGGTCGCGATCTCCAACGCGATCGGAGCGTTCTTCTCTTATTTGCCCAACATCGTGGCAGCGCTTTTGCTCTTGATTCTGGGAACTACGGTTGGCCAGTTCGCGGGCCAGATGGTAACGCAGGCGGCGCAAAGTGCGGGAATCGATTCTGCCCCGGCGTTAGGAAAGCTGATCTCCGCCCTGATTATCTTCGTCGTGGCCATGATGGCGATCGGCCAGTTGAAGATTGACACGGAGATGATCCGGATCGTAACCAGCTTTGTTCTTGGCGCAGCAGCGCTGGCCTTCGGTCTGGCATTTGGATTGGGCACGCGAGAGATTGTGCGCAACATTGTTACCGGGTTTTATATCCGCAAGCTGCTGGCGATCGGGGAGCCTCTGGAAATTGCCGGCCAGAGCGGCATTTTAGGCGCAGTCACGGCCACTCACGTCGTGTTGAATAGTGAAGGACGGGACATCACTGTTGCAAATTCGACATTTCTAGACCAGACGAGCACGCAGTCATAAAGGCTCCCGGATTTCCTGTCGAGGTTGGAGGCGTTGGCGAGCTTCCTGCGGCTTTCTTTACCGGAGATCCGGGGGCCGGGCGGAGAATCCTATTGCGCTTGCAGGGTTGGCCAATAAGTAAGAGATGATCAAATTCACTGCCTTCATCGTTGTCCTGTGTCTTTGTTGCGGCCCGGCGGCTCCGCTGGATGGTCAACAACCGGCATCCGCCGGCCAGGCATCGTGCGCTCACTGTGTGTTGACCGGCATTGACGTGCTGGAGCGGCAACATTTCAAGCTCTTACAACAGCTCTCCGCCCGCCACGGAGGAAGATTGCGCATAGGGTTGATGACCAATCAGACCGGCTTGGACGCGGCCGGGCGGCGCACCGTGGACGTGCTCTTTCAGGATGCAGCGAGACAGGTTCCCGGCCTAACAGTGACCACGCTGTTCAGCCCGGAGCATGGCCTGGGCGGGGTTCTGGATACAGCGCATGTTAACGGCGGACAGCATTTGGCGATCGCTGACAGCCGCGATCCGAAGACCGGCCTGCCCATTGTCAGCCTCTTCGGCGATAGCGATGCGCAACGCCATCCACAACCGGAACAGATGCGCAGCCTGGATGCGGTATTCATCGACCTGCAAGATGCCGGCGTTCGCTTCTACACCTACGAGACCGTGGTGGGATATTTTCTCGAAGCAGGCGCTAAGACGGGAACGGAGATAATCGTTCTTGATCGGCCGAACCCCATCGACGGCATCACCGTGCAAGGCCCGATGTCGCCCAACCGCCAGAGCTATATCAACTACATGGCGCTGCCAGTGCGACACGGCATGACGATCGGCGAACTGGCCACCTACTTCAACGCGGAAAACCACTTGCATGCGCGGCTCACGGTGATGCGAATGGAAAATTGGCATCGCCAGGATTGGTTTGATCAAACCGGATTGATGTGGACCAACCCTTCACCCAATCTGCGGAGCCTGACCGCCGCCACACTCTACCCGGGCATCGGCTTGCTGGAAGGAACAAACATCAGCGTAGGCCGCGGCACGGAAGCGCCGTTTGAACGGCTCGGGGCTCCCTGGATAAGCGGCGGCAAACTCGCCGCTTTCTTGAATGCCCGCCGCATCCCCGGCGTTCGTTTCCTCCCGGAGAGCTTTACGCCTTCCGGAGGAAATCGATATGACGGAGAACGCTGTGAGGGTATCCACATGCTGGTTACCGATCGAATGGCCCTTGATTCTCCTGAGCTTGGTGTGGAGATTGCGTCTGCGCTTTGGAAACTCTATCCGCGGGAATTTACTCTGCAAGCCATCGATCCATTGAAACTCGACCGGTCGACGCTGAGCGCAATCGAGGCGGGTACAGATGCCCGGCGTATCGCCGCGGGCTGGAAGGGCGGCACGGCGTCGTTCGTGATGCGCCGGTCAAGGTATTTGCTTTATGAGCGGCCGCCATAGTGCCGGTCTACAATCAAGAGATCAGGGCGCGTTCCATGGAAGAGAGGCAACCCCCTAAACAAGGAGATCATGAGGCCACGCATTCACTACGCCATCACTGCCGCCGCCGGAGCCATCGCGCTCAGCGCAACCGCTACACCCGCTACTGCAGCCCGGTTCGATGCCAGCAACCCGTTTTATGCGCCCAGCACGCTGCCATTTCAAGCGCCGCCCTTCGACAAAATTCACGACAGCGATTACCAGCCAGCGATTGAAGCCGGCATGGCGCAACAGCTGGAGGAGATAAAGGCGATTGCCAATAGCCCGGATACTCCAACTTTCGAGAACACCATTGTCGCGATGGAGAAAAGTGGACGCCTGCTGGATCGCGTGATGTCCGTCTTTGACGCGGTGACCGGCGCCAACACCGACCCCGCTCTGCAACAAGTGCAGGCGGTGGAAGCGCCCAAGCTGGCCGCGCACGAGGATGCGATTTACCTGAATAGCCAGCTCTACCGTCGCGTGGAGGCGATCTATCGGCAGCGCGAAGCGCTCAAGCTGGACCCCGAATCGCTACGCCTGGTGGAGTACTATCACCGCGAGTTCGTGCACGCAGGGGCGAACCTCTCCGATGCAGACAAAACCGAATTGAAGAAGATGAATGAGGAGATATCAACCCTGGAGAATGCATTCCGGACCAAGCTTCTCGCCGCGACCCAGGACGCCGCTTACGCGAGTACCGATAAAAGCAAGCTAGCCGGATTAAACGATGCGCAGATGGCCGCAGCCGCGCAAGCTGCCAAGCAGAGGAAGCAGGAAGGCTGGGTTCTGACCCTGCAGAACACAACCCAGCAACCCTACCTGGCGAACTTGAGCGACCGCGCGACGCGTGAAAAGCTGTTTGAGGACTCCTGGAACCGCGCCGAGCGCGGGGGGACGAATGACACGCGGGCAACCATTACCCGTTTGGCCGAGCTGCGGGCCGACAAGGCGAAGCTGCTCGGTTTCCCCAATTTTGCCGCGTGGAAGCTGGATGACCAGATGGCCAAGACACCGGAGGCCGCGATGCGCTTCATGGACGCCCTGGTCGCGCCGGCCACGGCAAACGCGGCGGGCGAAGCGGGCGACATCCAGCACCTTATGGATGCGGAGAAGAGCGGCGCCGAGTTGCAGCCGTGGGATTGGGACTATTACTCCGGGCAGGTGCGCAAGGCGAAGTACGACATCGACGATGCCCAGGTGAGGCCGTATTTCGAACTTAACCATGTACTGGAGAATGGCGTGTTCTACGCCGCGAACCAGCTCTATGGGATCACGTTCAGCGAGCGTAAAGACATACCCGTCTATCACCCCGACGTCCGGGTCTTCGAGGTGAAGGATGCGGACGGTAAGCCGCTGGCCTTGTTCTACTGCGATTATTTCAAGCGGGACAACAAGAACGGAGGGGCCTGGATGAGCAACCTGGTTGATCAGTCCAAGCTGCTGGGCACCCTACCCGTGGTTTACAACGTGGCCAATTTCAGCAAACCGGCGGAGGGCAAGCCGGCGCTCATCAGTTTTAGTGACGCGACGACCATGTTTCACGAGTTTGGGCACGCGCTGCATGGCATGTTTGCCGACTCTGAGTATGAGAGCCTCTCCGGCACGTCGGTGGCGCGAGACTTCGTCGAGTTCCCTTCCCAGTTCAACGAACACTGGGCGACGTATCCTGCTGTCTTGGATCACTACGCCAGGCATTATGAGACGGGTGCACCTATGCCGGCGGAGTTGGCGGCTAAGCTCAAAAAGGCTAAGACGTTTAACCAGGGCTATGCGCTCACTGAGATCCTCGCGGCTGCGGAGCTCGATATGCAGTGGCACACGTTGACGCCCGGGACAAAGATTGAGAACACCGACACCTTCGAGAAGGAAGCGTTGAAGAAGACGCATCTGGCGATTAGTTATGTGCCTCCACGCTACCGTTCCAGCTATTTCTCACATATCTGGTCAACGGGTTATGCAGCGAGCTACTACGCGTACTTATGGAGCGAGATGCTCGATGACGATGCGTACCAATGGTTTCTGGATCATGGTGGGTTGACGCGCGCGAACGGTGATCGTTTTCGCCGCATGGTGCTTTCGCGCGGCAATACAGAGGATTTGGCGGCGATGTATAAGGCCTGGTTAGGGAGCGACCCGAGCGTCAAACCGATGCTTAAGGAGCGAGGTTTGAATCCGGAATAATGGGATAGCGTTGTGAAGGCGAGGGATCCCTCGCCTTCAGAGTCTGCGTGAGAACCGCAGGATGAGAATTGAGTCCCGGAGGCACGGCCGAAAGAGGCCTGTCCTCAAGTTTGCTGAATCTCGCGGAATTGGAAAGGGATGCCCAGGACTGCCCCGGTTTTCCTGCACGCTGCTCTAGACAGGTCTGCGTATGCGGCTCTTTTCACGGAAAGCCGCACGAGGCTCCTTGGTTCCACCAAGCTGCACAGGAAATGTTGGTGTTTGCGTGCGGTCCGAGTGAAACTGCAGGTCCCTCCCCTACGCTCCCTCGGATTTCCTGTCCAACTTAGTGGCGTTGGCGAACTTCGTGCGGCTTTCCTTACGGAAAGCCGCATACGTGACCTCGTGCGGTACTACGATGTGGAAATCCGGGTCCGCTCCAGTCGGGATGACAAAGTTGAGGGCGGTGGCCCACCTTGGCATGAGTGCAGGTGGATGGACAGAGTCGAAAAAAGCTAATTTGGGCAAGACTGACTCTCAGCCCCTTCGACGAGCTCAGGGCAGGCTCTTCGACAAGCTCCCACGGCACGCCGGGGCAGGCAGGGCAGGCTCTTCGGGACTGATATTTGTAAGTTGAGTCTCACGCAGACTCTAGCCTCAGGCTCTTTCTCAATAATGCGCTAACGCGGCATAGAGCTGTAGCCCAGATCTAGCGACACGAACTCAGCTTGGCAAGAATGACTCCTTGCGCAGTTACGTTCGGGAAGGGAGCACAGCAGGTCGCTTCAGGGCAGGCTCTCGGCTTCGCACCTAATGACACAGGTGCGAGCGAGACCCAGGTGAGTGCCGCGCTTACAGCGCTCGGATCATCTTCGAGATTGGGTCCCAGCCCTTCCGCGCTGGGCTGACGTTTGGCGGACGGCCCTCCGGGCCTCGCATCCATGGCGATTTTGCGCTGTCATTTCTTTCTCAACCTGCCACAGGCACGTTGGCTCCTCCCACGGCAAGCCGCTTACGTGTCCTCGTGCGGTACAACGATGTGGAAATCCAGGTCCGCTCCAGTCGGGATGACAAAGTTGAGGGCGGTGGCCCACCTTGGCATGAGTGCAGGTGGATGGACAGAGTCGAAAAAAGCTAATTTGGGCAAGACTGACTCTCAGCCCCTTCGACGAGCTCAGGGCAGGCTCTTCGACAAGCTCCCACGGCACGCCGGGGCAGGCAGGGCAGGCTCTTCGGGACTGATATTTGTAAGTTGAGTTCTCACGCTGACTCTAAAGCCCCAGGCACTTTTCTCAAATAAATGAGCGCTAAAAGCGCCATAAGCGCTATAAGCCCCCCTCTTGTGCCACGAACTCGGCTAAATCGGCCAAGAATGCCTCGTTTTCTTTGGCCTCTTGCTCCGCGCGGGCCGACCACAGGGTGGAGGAGCGGCCTCGGGTTGGCTCGCTGTGGCAATTGGCTGCGTTGAGCGCCATTAGTTGTTCGAGGGCAGCGTCGATGCGGTCGCAGGTGACGTGACCGTGGAAGATGCGACGGATTTGATGCTTCGATAATCCCTGGGGGGATTCCACGAGAGCCTCGAGGATACGATCGGCGATGGCGTCCCCGGTGGAGTCTCCGAAGAGGTGGGAGGCGCTGGCGGAACAGTAGTCCCACACCGCGAGTGCAGCCTGGAGATGATGTAGGCCGACGACGGAGCTGGTGTCGAGAGCGGCATAAATGGCGCTGAGGCGCAGGACCTGGGCTTCGGCGCGGCTGGTGGCGGCACCGCGTAGACCAGGACGGAGCTGGCTCAAGGCAGGATAGCAATCCTGCCAAAGCTCGCGGGCGGCATCATCGCGACGGAAGAGGATTTCGGGTGTGGCGGCTGCCCAATCGAGAGCGCGGCGCAGCTCGCGGGCAACGGCGGATAAGGCGCCGTCGCTGAGGTCTCCTCCCTCGGGAAGGCAGCTGTTGCGCTGCACCCAGGTCCAGAGGCAGCGGTTGGCAAAGCCGTTGTGGGCCTCGGTGTGATGGAGGCTTTGGGACAGCTCACGCTGGGTGATGTGGGCGATGAGGCTGATATGCGTTCCGGTGGCTTGCAGATCCTGGTGCATATTGAGGGTGGGGAGATTGCCGCTATCCCAGGCGCTGCGGAGCAGGGGCGAGAGTTGTGCCTTGCCACGTTTCAGCGCATAGAGGATGGAAGCGAACTCCTCAGAGAGTGCGAGGAGACGACGGTCGGTGGGCGGCTGCTGATCACGCAGAGCGTAGACCAGGCCACCGGCCGTGAGGCAGCCGCTGGTGACGCGGGTGGAGAGCCAAGGGCGATCCACTTCCGCGAAGAGCCGGGCGACCTGGCCCCAACTGGTGCCCTTGCGCGCCTTGCTGGAATCACCTACCAACACCACGAAGAGATTGAGACCGTGGCGGGTGGCGTCGACCATGCAGTGCGGTCCGGGGCCGACGAGGTTGCCAAAGACGGCCAGCAACTGAAGAAGAATCGCGGCCGGATGGGCTTCGGTGTGAGGAGCGATGGTACGGACGGCGAGCCCTGCCAGTCCATACAGGGCGGCTTCGCCTAGTGTAGGATTTGTGGGTCCTTGGGGCGGTGCGAGCGATGATTGCGGCGCCTGATCTGACCTGGATGGCGGATCCAAAGGGGGCCTACGCGGCTGGGCTTGCAGTTGGCTTTGGAGATCGAGCAGTTCGGCGGCGCGTTGCCGCAGGTCCGCGAGAGTTGGAGAGGCAGAGGGCGCCAGGCCGTTCACTGTATTTCTTAGCATGATTCGGCACTCATACGGTTTCTTAATTTGATTCAAGGGGAGTTATGCTTCTTGTTCCAACTAAATAGTTGCTATGACTAAAGGTGGATGAGTCACTTTTTGTTCTCGTGATGTCGCTAACCACGGAAAGCTCGCGCGGGTTTTAGCCTGTCTAGGAGTTAGGTCTCAGGCATCGACTAAGCATTGCTTGAGCGATGCTTGAAGCATCATAGGAATTGTCATCGGTGTTTCTTTGTGCTCCTGTGTTGGTTGCGCAATGTCGGTCGTGGATTTGGGCGTCGCCGTGGATTAAGCCGACGCGTGGTTCTGATGAGAAGCAGCCGCATGATTCTCCCCAAGGGTTCACCTACAAGCCAACGATCCCACGGCTGGTTTCGTTGTGCAAGAGCCCCCGACGAAAAAGATGTGGATGGCGGGGTAGTTAACTAAAGGTAACCCCCGATTATCGGATGATTCGGGTCAAGATTCGTGGACGGAAGTGGCACTTTGAATAAAATGGAATCACCCTCGTTTGTCGTCTCCATTCTTTACACCGCAGTTCCGGTGAGCAGACGGCATCGGAGCATTATTACGATCGAGCGGGAGGCGATCCTCATGCGGCTTGGGTGCCAACTGCGCGCGACGGCCGACAATTTTGATGGCGAAACCTTTGATCAAGAACGAAATGGGGACTAGAGCGGCAGACCAGGAGGCGGTCTCGATGGAACCGATCAACTTCACGAAATATGATGCTATCGCCTTGTATTGGAAGATCGCTATGACGCCACCCGAGGAAACGCGCGGGAGCATTCGAGGCCAAATCCATGCTTGTCGAAACATGTATCGGGACCTTGGGCACGACCCGGCCTTGAAGAGACTTAGCGAGCTAGCAAACATCGATGCTGCCAGAACCAAAGGGCACCGAGGTGGCCAGGAAGCGGCGGCAAAACTACTTAAACGCCTCGTGTCTTCGATAAAAGTGGATAAAAATCTAGGAATTCAATAGCCACTTATGCCGAAGGGGCCAGTTGAGACGCCGATCACCGACCAAGAACGATCTTCTGTTTTTCCAAAGTGTCAGTTCCGTCTGTTTGAAATGTTGAAGAGTCAGACTTGTCCAAATTAGAGATCGACCGGCTGTCCGGTTCGCATGGCTTGGTCGGCGGCGAGCACGATCGACAGGCTCGCGAGACTGTCCTCCAAGTGCGAGGTCAGGTCGAGTTGCTCGCGAATGGCCATCAGCTCGGCTTGCGCCTCCGGTAACCATACAACCGGCAGCGTCACCGTTTTTTCAGGAGATCAGTCTTGACTCGCTCCCACGGCAGGACGCCGGTAGGATTTTCACGATACCGCACTTCACGATAATCCAGCTCTCCACGCTGTTCTGCGCTGAGGGCAGGCAGATCGGATTCCAGGCTTTCCCAAAGTGCATCCAGCAGCTCCAATTTTTCCGCTGCGGAGAGGCGTTCAAGGTTTTGAGGCAAATGGCTCATACGCTCGTTCATTTTAAACGTTCGTTTTTATCGTCATCTCGCTTGCCTCGCCTGCTCCAGGGTGCCGTGGGGCGTGCGGTGGGTGAAGTTAGAGTGGGACCTGCTGATCAAACGCCCTGGTAAACCAGCCCGGTGAAAGCGGATGGGGTAATTAAGAATTGCCCCCACTTGGCATCAAAGGCAGCCGTTGGTTTGGCGGCAATCACATCGAAGACGGTCATCCCCTGTTTCTTTAGACCAGCGACCTTTTCCCGAACGGCCACGAGCATATCGCGGAATTCCATCAAGTCTGCCCTGTTTCCTATCGGGCCGTGCCCGGGAACGACGATGGTGTCGGCCGTAACGGAGTCAACATTCTGTTGGGCGGCGCGGATCTGTCCGTCGATGCTTCCGCCTGTGGAGTAGTCAATGAACGGGTAGACGCCATTCCACCAGGTATCGGCCACCAGAAGGATGTTGGCTTCTACAAAGTTCACAGAAATATCGCTGTCGGTGTGACCCGGATCATATTTCTCGAGGGTGATGCTTGTGTGGTTGAGATGCATCTCGCGCCGGACATCGAATGTGCTTGTGGGCAGGGCACCAGCTGGCCGAGCGGGAAAGTCCCAATCCCACCCCGCTACCCGCGTCATCATCGAAAGGTGCTTCCTGGTGTTCTCCTGCGCGGTGATGGTAGCGCCAGCGGAGTGCAGCCATTGGTTGCCATCTGTGTGATCAGTATGCCAGTGGCTATTGATCAAGTGCCGAATAGGGTGCGGACTGATGGAATCAAGCGCAGACGATATTCTCGGCTGAGATACCGAGAAACCGGCATCGACCAAGAGCTTCCCGTCTTCGCCGTTCAGAACCGTGATGTTGCCTCCCGAGCCCTCGAGGACGGCAATATTTCGCCGCAGCGGGTGAACGCTGATGACTGTGGTAGTAGCTGCACGGATCATCGTGGGCACCAGATCAAGCTCTTCGGTGAAGAGCTTGCTAGGGAGGCGAGAAATGCTGGACGTAGCTGCGGTCATTCTGATGCTCCTCACGAGCCAGACCTGATGGTCGCTGCGGGTCATAGCCCTCGTTTAGTTTTCCATCTCATTGCTAGCCCCTTTGTGGATGCCGCGATTGCGCAATCTTGTTGTGGAGTGTCATCTTTTGCTCGAATCAGGGAGAAAAGCTGGGGAAATTAGCAGCCTGAGGCCGGCCTGTTATCTGATGGTGACTGTCCGGTTAGGCGACTTGCTTCAAAATTCCGCTTTGTCGTGTTACCAGATATCTGGGGCCACGCAGCGGAGGAACGAGACATGAAGTTCTGAAAGTGGTTGCGATCGAAAGTGGTTGCAGTCTCTCCATCCACCGAAAGGCGTTGAAGGTTCGCCAACTGCAGTTTTCCTTTCTTATTCGTGGTCTTTCAGTATCTCCTCCACGCGCTCCTTGGGAACGGAAAGGTGATCCTCATTTTCCTTCAACCAGGAGCGATAATCTTCCTCGATGGCCGGAGTCCAACGGGCATCAATTTGCCCGGCGGTGTACTTCTTTTCTTCCAGCCGTTGGTGACCGAAAACGTCGCGCAGGTGGGTGGATTCAGAGTTTTTCACCACTTCTTCGGCCAGTTGCGCCGGGATGAAGAGCACGCCACCGTTTCTGCCCAGCACAACATCACCCGGCATCACAGTTGCATGCCCGATGCGCGTGGGACCGTTGATACTCACCATGGTTGAGTTGAGACGCGCTCCGCTGGCCAGCGACCCAAAGTGATGAGATGGATCGTAGTAGCGAACAAAGGAAACAAAGTTGGGCAGTTCCTCCAGGCCGTTGATGTCACGGACCGCGCCGTCATAAACGATCCCGTTCCCGGAGCGAGCGTAGATCGCGTTGCCTACGTTGTCGCCGATCGAGGGGCCATCCGTTTTAAGGCCAAAGTGGTCGGCCACATAGACGTCGCGGGGCTGCAGCATGTCCACGGGCCAAGCGTTCATCGCACCCTGCCGGTGATCCTGCGCGCCCTGGGCCTCGATCACTTTCTGGATATCGGGCCGCCCCGGCACCCAGGTGGCCGTCAACGCCCTGCCCACGAGGACCTTATCCCCATGAATCGACAGCCATCCATCCTCGTACTCGTGATTGAAGTTGTGCGTGCGCAGCGTCGCCCACGCTTCCTCGAGGGTGACGTTCTTCATCCGATCGAGGATCGCATCCGGGACCTTGGGCCGTCCGTCGGGGAACCGCTCCCCCGTCCAGTCGGGAGTGTACTTAATCACATCTTCGCGAGTGAAAAATCCCTGCTGTGCGCGGGCGCTGAGAGACACACCCCACATCATCGATGAACAGACGACTCCCACTGCCGCACGCCTGAGTTGCCGAACGAATGCTTCCATTTGCCCCTATCCTTTATCTATTTGTTCGGCTCGAACCACGTTGTTCCTGGAATCTGCACAGTCTTGGCCACCTCTTCGTTCATCTCCACGCCCAGGCCAGGCTTATCCAGAGGGGTGACGTAGCCTTTTTGAATGATCTCGCCCTCCTTAACGAATGTCTGCCAGACTTTCAGATGATTGATCCAGTGCCACTCGCAAACCAGGTAATTTGGAATGGTCGCGCACACATGGGCCGAGGCCATGGTGCCGATGGGAGAGACGACGCAGTGCGGGGCAAACGGAACGTAGTAGGCCTGGGCCATGTTGGCGATCTTGCGCGCCTCCGAGAGTCCGCCTACCTTTTGAATATCGGGCATGATGATGTCTGCCGCGCGCTTCTGCAACAATTCGGTGTAGCCCCAACGCAGGTACAGATTCTCGCCGCAGCATATCGGTGTGGTGGTCGAGTGCCGGATATCGGCCATCGCGTCTATGTCTTCCGGCGGTACCGGTTCTTCCAGCCAAAGTAGCCGGTAAGGTTCCAGCGCCACTGCCACGCGTTTCCCCGTGGTCGCGTCATAACGGCCGTGCATGTCGCAGGCCAGGTCCATTTCCTTGGGTATCGATTCGCGCACGTGCTTTACCCAGCTGACCATGCGGTCGATTTCGCCATTACTCGCGGTCCAGTTCACCTTGTCGAAGCGGGCCGGATCAGAAGCATCATCGAGGTCGATCTTCATCGCGGTGAAACCCTGGTCCTTGATCCAGGGAAGCTTGCGGTCCGATTCCTCGCCCACGGGATTCTCCATGTCGGAATCACAGTACATACGAACTTTGTCGCGAAATTTTCCGCCCAACAGTTGATAGACCGGTAGTCCTAAAATTTTTCCCGTGAGATCCCACAACGCGATCTCGACTCCGGTCATTGCGGTCACGTATTGACCGCCCTGGGCGCCGGCAAAGATTCCCGAGACGCGCATCTTCTCCCACAGTGCGTCTACGTTAAGCGGGTCCTGGCCGATCAGCATGCGGCGAAAGCCATGCACCAGGGATGCTGTTCCCACCGCCGCATCGGTGGATTCACCCTGGCCATAGAGACCGGAATCGGTATAGACGCGCACGTGAGTTTGGGGCCCATGCACCAGGACCTGGGCGGTGCGGATGTCGGTAATCTTGACCTTGGGCCTCTGCTGCGGAGTGCTGTTCTCTTGAATCGCTCGCGCTAAGGAGGGCAGCGCAAAGATTCCGGCTGTGGGTAGGGCCGCAGCCGCGCCCTTGAGCATGGACCTTCGTGTGTATCGATTCATTGCGGAGTTCCTCTCCTCCTGGTCAGTTTTCTTCTGGTGCGATTAGAAGAATAGCCGCGGGTCCTTTGCTCCGTTTGAGCCAAAGCCCGGCCGAACGGAGCAAAGGATGACAACGCAATTGTTGAACGAATTCCCGAGATCCGGCGCTAGGGCAGTTCGCAATTGGTGTTAACCGAAGCGATAGGCCATTTCGTGGTTTTCTCCCAAGGAAAACCACACCTCGCGATCTTTATCAGTCCACAGTAATTGCGAAACTGCGTTAGAAGGTATACCTGGCGGCCAGCTGCAGTTGCCGCGGGCTCGTCGACGAGTTTGTACCGGTGATTTGGCCGAATCCTCCCTGATCTATATATTTGGCGGGATTGGCGAAATCGGTGTGGTTGAAGGTGTTGAACGCGTCAAAACGGATTTGTAAATGGTGGTGTTCGTTGTAGGGCATGGCGAAATTCTTGTCCAGGGACATATCGTAGTTTTGGACGCCCGGACCGTAGAGCATATTGCGGCTCACGTTTCCGAGAAAACCTGCGGCCGGTTCTGCAAAGGCCGTGGGATTCGCGTATTGCCCGGTTGATCCGACTGTCCGGTGGGCCACGTAAAATTGTTTAGAGAGGAGATTCGGCCGGGTCGCCGGTGTGCCGCCAGAAATGGTATTGGTGTTGGCAGTGTTCGCGTTGACTCCGGGATTCCAGGGTGCGCCGGTCTGGAGTTGTATGAGGGTGGCGTATTCCCAGCCGCCGATCACTGCATCTACGATCTTCGACGAAGGTGCCCACATCCTGCCCTGCCCGACAGGCAGGTAGTAAATGAGCGACGCCACCACGCGATGCTTAACATCGAAGTCCGAAGGCCCGTAGTCACAGCTGATGCAGAGGTCGTTCTGCGGGAAGAGCTCCGATGTCTGGGTACGGATCCCGCTGGTGTCGTCCATCGATTTTGAGTAGGTGTAGGAGCTGATGAGGTTGAAGCCGTTGCTGAAACGCTTGTTCACCTGGAAGGTGAAGGCGTTGTAATTGCCGACGCCTATGTCATGCACCAACTGAATCACGCCGTAGTTCGGATAGGGCGTACGAGTGTAGATGGAAGTCGGCTCCGCGTTGCCAAGTAAGCCATCGGGAACTGAATAGTTGGCATTGCGGAACCCGTAGAGGTGCCTGCTGACGCTGCCCATATATCCGGTCTCGAACATCCAGTCCTTGCCTACCTGCTTCTGAATGTCAAGCAGAAAGACCTGGCTGTATGCGGTCCTGTGAGCGTACTGGTTGGAGTAGGAGTAGGGCGGCGTGATCGAGGCGACGACGCCATTGCCACCAGTGGGGCCCACGGCGCTGCTCCAGTTGATGGTGGCGACACCCGGAGCTCCATTGCCCGAAGTATTGGTGATGCGGCCGGCCAGGTTGCGCGCCACGTCGAAGCGGGCGTTGGCGACGTCATGGTTGTAGTAAATGCCGTAACCCGCGCGGACGACGACGCCCGGGAGCGGCAAGTAGGAAACGCCCACGCGAGGCGCCCAGTCGGCCTTGTCGGTCTGCATGAGCTGATTGGGGAATTGGCCGTTGGCGCACTGCGGCCCGGGAACGACAAGGGCATTGGGATTGGTAGGGCTATTGGTGCTGCCCTCTACCCATTGAACATTAACCCCCGAATACGCATTCGCGCAGTTACCCTGGCGCCTGAAGAAAGGCCATAGGTTCTCAGGCTCGTGCGTGGCGGTGAAGGGGGTTATGGGCGTGTTGTTGGTTTGCAGATCAACGATGAACTCCTGGCCCAGGGTGTTGTACCACGGCGGCACACGCTCATAGCGCAGGCCGGCAGAAATCGTGACGTTGGGCAGGAGCTTGTAGTTGTCGTCGAAGTAGAAGGATTCAGCGTTGAGCACGTAATTGGCGTGCGCGATTGACACCGCGTACGTCGAGGCGTAAAGGTCACCGAGCAGAAAATCGGCGAAGCCGGAGCCGGTATTTGCAGCCAGGGTCCCCGGTGCGCTTACCTCCGCGGTGGCGTTTCTCTGGAAGGAGAAGCTGCCCCGCGATTCCTGATTGCCCACTTCGTTATAGGTCATCCCGTCGTACTGAAAACCGAAATCCATCGAATGCTTGCCCTTCACCCAGGTGAAGTTGTCATTGATTGACTTATCGAGGTCGCTGGTAACATACGGACCATCGCTGCTGTCACCAATCGCCGAAAAGGGGTCTGGAGTAAAGCCGACAGCGGGTATGCCCCAAGTTGCAGGAGCCCCGGGTTGGAGGTTGGGGATGCCGGCATTGATCAGGCCCACCGCATTCACCTTGTTTTGCGAGAGGGTGCCGAGGCTGTTGTAGAAGTCAGTGTAGCCAAGCGTCAACACGTTGACGATGGTGGGCGAGATGGTCCAGGTGTTGGAGCCCATGTATTGGTAGAAGTTGGTGACGATGCTGCTGCCGACGGTCGCGCCCAGTGCCGGGAAGCCGGGCGCACTGACCGTCTCCAGGCCATCGCTGAAGCGGAAGGCCCACTGCAACCTGGGCGACTGGTCATAATCGGCGCGCACGGTAAATTGGTCGTGGTCGTCCGTATTGAGATCGGGGTATGCGTAGTTGTTGGTGTACGACGATGTCGCAGCCGGGTGGTAGAACTGCTGAATGATTAAGGCCGATGTCGGATCGATGCGGCTGGCGGGAATTACATTACCCGGGAACGGCGTCCTGCCCGTGCCGTTGGCGTTTCCTGTCGCGGGATCATAGATCGTAACGGGGGGACCGCCCTGCTTGAGTGTGAACCCGTTGAAATTGCCGCCGAGGACGGCCGCTGTGGGTAAGGTCGCGTAATTTTGCTGATTCTGGCTCTGGGAAAACCACTCCTTATTGACCATGAAGAAAAGGCGGTTTTTTGCGTCGAAGAGTTTGGGAATCGAGAGCGGACCGCTGAGCACGAATCCGTAATCGTTATAGCGGAAGGGCAGCTTGGCAGGAAAAGGGGTTGTGGTGTAGTTGTACCCTCTTGCGTCCGCGTAGTTGTTGCGCAGGAAATAGAACGCAGTTCCGTGATACGAATTGCCGCCGCTCTTGGTGACCACGTTGACCTGCGTCGCGTTGTAACCGTATTGCGCCGGATAGACGCCGGTTTGCACCTTCATTTCCTGAATGGCGTCGACGGTGGGCTGTACCACGAAGCTGTTGAAGTCCACGTCGGTATTGTTGATGCCATCGATCGTATAGTGGTCGTACATGATGCGCTGGCCGCCGACGGAGATCGACTCCTGGGCGCGCTGGCCGCCCTCCCGCGAATTGGCCTGGCCTTGGTACGCTGAGAGCGTGTTGGTGTTCGCCGAGACCGCCACCAGGCTCAGGTAGTTTCTACTGTTCAGCGGCATCTGGCTGATGGTCTGCGTAGGAACCACGGTGCCGAGGGTGGGGTTGTCAGCCTGCAGCAGAGCGGCGCTCGCCTCAACTGTCACAGATTGTGTCACCTGCCCGACCTGCAGCGTGAAATCCTGACGCAATGATTGCTGCACTTGGAGTTCCAACTGAGCTGTGTCGGTCTTAAAGTCCGGGTGGGTAGCCTGAAGGCTATAGTTTCCCGGCTGAACGTCGGGAAATTCGTAGTCGCCCGCACTGGTGGTGAATGTGGAGCGTGCCGCACCGGTAGCTGCATTGGTAAGGGTGATGGCCACCTTCGGAATCACGGAGCCGGTTGAATCGGTGACGTGTCCGGAGATTTGACCCGAGGTTTGCGCAGACGAGCTGGCCGTCCATAACATCGCAAAAACAATCGCAAAGATAGTTTTCACGAATGAGGGAATAGAGCGGAAGGGGAGCCGTGTCCGGCTCGGCAAAAGATGCGGTCCAGGGCTGTTTTCCCAAACCCTTAGCTTGGCAAACTTGAATCCCATAAGAAACGCCTCCAATAATGTCTTTCTGCTACCAATGGTCAAATCTTTTAACTTCGGCCCGGTTGCGCGCTGTCGAAAACGCTTAAGCGGGTGTCGTCCTTTCCCTCCGGCCGCTTCATAATCTGCAATGGTCGTTTCAAATACGGCGGCCAAACTATCACGCTCAAAAAACCTTAGTCAAGAGAATGTTGTGTTCCCCGTGCATGGCGGGAATCCAACTTGCTAGTTTCTGCTGGCGTTGGGGAAATTTGTTGATCCTTACTCTCCGCGCCCGTGGCGCGCTCCTGCCATTTCATTTGTTCGGCAGCCCAACTATCATCTGTCTTCAAATGCGGTCGACCAATTTTCCGGCCATGAGGAGCAATGACCGGGAGATATAACTCTCCCCGGCGCGAGCAATTGGGGCAGCCTTTGTCCAGTTTCGCTCTATGCTGCGGCCCCGGTCCCCGGCGGTGGCTGGTCTGCTATCTTGTGCACTGATATGAACTTCACTCCGTTCAGCGCACTCTTATTGCTGCCTGCAATGATCGTGCTTCTGCAGCTGGGGCACGCGCTTCGGCGGCGGCGGGAATCTGCCCCGCAAAGCAGTGCGATCGAGGGCGCGGTCTTTGCGCTCTTCGGATTGCTACTGGCTTTCACCTTCTCCGGCGCGGTGACCCGCTACGACGCGCACCGAGACTTGGTGCTGCAGGAGAGCAACGACATTGGAACCGCCTATCTCCGTCTCGACCTGCTGGCGCCCCAGGATCAACCTCCGCTGCGCCAGCTTTTCCGCGACTACGTCAACTCGCGACTGCATCTTTACGATCGTGTTTCGAGCCAGATCTCGGAAACCACCAAGCAGCTGCAGCAAGAGATCTGGAAGAGATCGGTCGCCGCCGCCGCCGCGCCCGGGGCCAATCCCGACGCCACCAAGCTGCTCCTTCCCGCGTTAAATGACATGATCGACATCACGTCGACGCGGCAAAACGCCTTCAACATGCATCCCCCGACGGTTATCTTCCTGCTTCTGTTTGTCCTTAGCGGGTGCTGCGCTTTCGTCGCCGGGTACGGGATGACTGCTACGGAGCGCAGCTGGTTCTACAGCATCGCGCTTGCGGTCACGGTCACTCTTACTGTCTATGCCACGCTGGAGATCGAATACCCGCGCCAAGGACTCATCCGTCTCACCCAAACCGACGACACCTTTCTTCAACTCCGCGACTCTATCCAATAGACAGTCAGACATGGGGTTGGAATTTACCTGCCAGAGATACGACAGGTGTAGCGTGGAGATGACGGACAAGGTGGCTGGGTGGTGGATTGCACATCCTCGTAATCAATAGCGGTTCTTCGTCGATAAAGTTCTCCGTCTTCGAAGCGGGCAGGGTTGCTGAGCAAGAGCCGGCGCCCTGGCTGTCGTGGGCGCGCGCCTTGTTCAGCGGCGAGATCAGCGGGATCGGCACCGCCAAGCTGGGATTTACGTTTAGCGATGCCAACGGGCAGGAGTTGGGCGGCCATGGAAAAACCGCTCCGGCTGATCCAATGGACCTATTAGAGGATGCGGTCTGTGGTCCGGGAATGCCGCCGATCGACGCGGTGGGGTACCGCGTGGTGCATCCCGGGGCGCGACTAGACCGGCACCAGAGGATCACTGATGAGGTGCTCGAGGATCTGGAGCAGGCGGTATCCTTCGCCCCGCTGCACGATCCCGAAGCGATCGCCCTGATCCGCGAAATGATGAAGCGATTTCCCCGTGCTCGACACTATGCCTGCTTCGATACGGTCTTTCACCAGACTATGCCGGCTGAGGCTTCCACCTATCCTATCCCGGTTAAGTATCGCGATCAGGGCGTGCGCCGATATGGATTCCATGGTCTTTCTTGTGAGGGAGTGGTAGACGACCTGCGGGCTGCATCAGACAGAGGACAGGCCAGTTTTCCGCAGCGGATGGTGATTGCGCATCTGGGCAGTGGGTGCAGCGTAACTGCGTTGGTAGATGGGCAGTCGGTGGATACGACCATGGGGCTAACGCCGACCGGTGGGGTGGTGATGGGAACCCGGCCGGGAGACTTGGATCCGGGACTGGTCCTTTATTTGTTGCGGCAGGCAGAAGGGGACCGCAAGGCGGCGCTGAGCGCGGTGGAAACAATACTCAATCACCAGGCTGGGATGGTGGCGCTCTCCGGCCAACCCAATGATATGCGCGCAACACGCAAGGCGGCGGAGGCGGGGAGTGCTGACGCCGACTTGGCGCTAAAGGTTTTTACCCGCAGTGTGCGCAAAGCAATCGGCGCCTTTGCGTGGCTCATGGGCGGCCTGGACGCGGTGGTGTTCACCGGAGGCATTGGGGAGCACGATGGGAAGTCCCGGGCGGAGATTTTGCGCGGACTGGAAAGCTGTGGAGTGGTGCTCGATGGGGCGGCCAATGAGGCCGGCGGCGATGCGCTGCGGCGGGTGAGCAGCGAGGATTCTCAAGTCGATGTCTGGGTGGTAACCGCCCAGGAAGATCGCACGATCGCAATGCACGTGAGGCAACTGGATTCAAAGGAGGAATGATGAGCAACGTTGAGACCCTTCCCGTGGCGGCCCAATTCGAGCCGCTGACCGCCGATGAGATCAGGAAAATGAATGCCTACTGGCGTGCCTGCAACTATCTCTCCGCCGGCATGCTGTATCTATGCCACAACCCACTCTTGCGGGAGCCGCTCAAGCCCGAACACATTAAGAACCGTCTGCTTGGCCATTGGGGATCGGACCCGGGCCAGAGCTTTACCTGGGTGCATTTGAACCGGCTGATCAAGAAGTACGACCTGGACATGATCTACATCTCTGGTCCCGGGCACGGAGCACCGGCCACCCTTTCCAACTGCTATCTCGAAGGGGTGTATTCCGAGGTTTATCCGGACAAGAGCCAGGACGTGGTTGGCCTGCAAAAGTTTCTCAAGCAATTCTCGTTCCCGGGGGGAATCGGCAGCCATTGCACTCCGGAGACTCCAGGGTCGATCCACGAGGGCGGCGAATTGGGATACAGCATCTCCCATGGATTTGGTGCCGCATTCGACAATCCTGACCTGATCGTGACCGTGGTGGTGGGCGATGGAGAATCGGAGACCGGGCCCCTGGCCACCAGTTGGCACTCCAACAAATTTCTTGACCCGGTGCGCGATGGAGCCGTGCTGCCCGTACTGCATTTGAACGGATACAAGATTGCAAATCCGACAATCCTGGCGCGGATACCTCCTGAGGAGCTGGATATGCTCTTCAAGGGCTTGGGATGGACGCCGCACGTAGTGGAAGGCGATGACCCGGAAAAGATGCACGCCAAGATGGCCGAGGTGCTGGAAGGCTGCGTGCTCGACATCCGCGCGATTCAGGAGAAGGCACGCTCTGCGCCGGCCGGGCAAACGGTCGAGCGGCCGAAGTGGCCGATGATCATTCTGCGCACGCCCAAGGGCTGGACAGGACCCAAAGAAGTGGACGGGCATAAGGTCGAAGGCTTCTGGCGCGCGCACCAGATTCCTATCCTCGATCCGCAAACCAACCCCAAGAGCCTGGCGCAAGTGGAAGCGTGGCTACGCAGCTATCGGCCGGAGGAGCTGTTTGACGAGTCAGGAAGGCTAATCGAAGAGCTGCGGGAGATGGCACCGGTGGGGACACGGCGCATGACCGCCAACCCGCATGCCAATGGGGGCTTGCTACGCCGTCCGCTGGAAATGCCTGACTTTCGCGATTACGCGGTTAAGGTGGAAAACCCGGGACGGATCGAAGTCTCTTCGACCGATGTCGTGGCGCACTTCTTGCGCGATGTGATGCGGCAGAACATGACCACCTTCCGCGTCTTTGGGCCGGACGAAACCGCCTCCAACAAGTTGCAAGCCATCTACGAAGCCACCAGCAAGACGTGGATGGAAGAGATGCTGCCCGAAGACCAGGACGGCGGCTTCCTGGCCCCTGATGGGCGGGTGATGGAGATGCTGAGCGAGCACACCCTCGAAGGCTGGTTCGAGGGCTATGTGTTGACCGGACGGCACGGCTTCTTTTCTTCCTATGAGGCCTTTGTCCACATCATCGATTCCATGTTCAACCAGCATTCCAAGTGGCTGGAGAAGAGCAAGCTGGAGACCCGGTGGCGGGCGCCTATCTCCTCTATCAATTTGCTGATCACGTCGCTGGTGTGGCGGCAGGATCACAACGGGTTCACCCATCAGGATCCGGGATTTCTGGACGTGGTGACCAACAAAAGCCCGGAGGTGACGCGGATCTATCTTCCGCCGGACGCCAATTGCCTGCTGAGCGTGGCTGACCATTGCCTGCGCAGCGTCAACTACGTGAACGTGATCGTCGCCGATAAGGCGCCGCATCTGCAGTACCTGACCATGGATGCTGCGGTCGAGCACTGCACCAAGGGGATCGGCATTTGGGATTGGGCGAGCACGGACGCCGGCGAGGAGCCGGACGCGGTCATTGCGTGTGCGGGCGACATACCCACGTCCGAAGCGCTGGCGGCGGTGGCGATTCTTCGCGAGCACTGCGCCGGGTTGAAGGTACGGTTCATCAACGTGGTCGATCTCTTCCGGCTGATGCCGGACCGCGAGCACCCGCACGGCATAACCGATCGCGAGTTCGACGGGCTGTTTACCAAGAGCAAGCCGGTGATCTTCAACTTCCACGCGTACGCCTCGCTGATCCATAAGCTGACCTATCGGCGGACCAACCACGCGAACTTTCATGTTCGTGGGTATAAGGAGAAGGGCAACATCAATACTCCGTTGGAACTGGCGATTTTGAACCAGGTGGATCGCTTCAATTTGGCGATTGATGTGATTGAGCGGGTGCCACAGATGGCGGAGAAGGGGGCTCATACCGTGGAGTGGCTGAAGGGGCAGATCATTCAGGCAGTCAACTACGCGCATGAGAACGGGATCGACCAGAAAGAGATTCGCGAGTGGAAGTGGCCGGTGTAGGGGGAAGAAGAAACCGCAGTGTTGAAGCGACGGGGCTTCGGCATGCCCAGGATTGCCCGGGCAGCTTCAAATCTAGTCCCCGAAGGGCCTGCCACTCAGAGCTTGTCGAGCTACAGGGTGAGCGACCGTCCGTGAGAGTAGCCCAGGAGGCTAGTCCTGGGTAGACATGAGAGCCGAAGAGTCCCGCCAGGGACGGCTGAGAATATCCCAGGACACCCGTCCTGGGTACCCTTGAGCGAGAATACGAGGCGCGGCAGAAATCATGTCTCACGGTCACACATGTTGCTTGGTTCACGTGGTGTTTGCGGCCGCAGAATCGTCGGCCGGTAGCAAGCCCAGGACTGGCGTCCTGGGATATTCTCAGCCGTCCCTGGCGGGACTGCTCCTGGCCTCAAAGTCTACCCAGGACTAACGTCCTGGGCTACTCCAGCCGTCCCTCCGGGACTCAATTGGTAGCTAGTCGATTCTCGTGCACATACGACTGAACGTCCGCTTCAAGACATAGGGGAACCACCTGCGGTTCTCTTCCCTATCCGCGGAACAATTTCAAAGCAATCGTTGACTTGCCTTCCGGCCTACCCTAGGCTAACGCTGGACCATGATCGGCGAAACCATATCCCATTATCGAGTGATCGAAAAGCTTGGCGGCGGGGGAATGGGCGTGGTCTACAAGGCCGAGGACACCCGCCTGGGGCGCTTCGTGGCGCTCAAATTTCTGCCCGATGAAGTCGGCCGCCAGCTTCCCGTGCTCGACCGGTTCCGCCGCGAAGCCCGCGCCGCCTCGGCGCTGAACCACCCCAACATCTGCACCGTCTATGATGTCGGCGAGGAAGACGGCCGAGCCTACCTGGCGATGGAATATCTGGAAGGCCAGACGCTCAAACACCGCATCGACGGAAGACCCCTCCCCATCGACTTTGTGCTCGATCTCGGCATCCAGATCGCGGACGCGCTCGACGCCGCCCACAACAAAGGCATCGTCCACCGCGATATCAAGCCGGCCAATATCTTCATTACCAAGACACGCCAGGTGAAGCTGCTCGATTTCGGGCTGGCTAAGATCGACCCCCGGCGTGACTTGAACGCCACCGCCGCAGAAGAAACCTTGAACCTGACCAGTCCCGGAAGTGCCCTGGGGACGGTCGCCTATATGTCACCCGAGCAGGCTCGGGGAGAAGAACTCGATGGGCGCACCGACTTGTTTTCGCTCGGCGCAACGCTCTACGAGACGACGACCGGCAAGCAAGCCTTCGATGGGAATACTTCGGCCGTCATCTTCGAGAGCATTCTTAATCGCAATCCGCCGCCGGCGAATCAGTTGAATCACGACCTGCCGCCGCAGTTCGAACGCATCCTCGACCGCTCACTGGAGAAGGACCGCGATCTGCGCTATCAATCGGCGGCCGAGATGCGCGCGGAGATGAAGATCCTCAAGCGCACACTGGATTCGCAGCGTACCGCCGCCGCGCACGCGGCTCCGCCATCCGGCAGTACGGTCGCTGCCCCACCGGTTCCTGCGATGCCTGCGAAGGGGCCAGCCGCTGGGGGGCTGCGACCCTATGCCATCGTGGTTGCCGCGTCAGCGTTGCTTGCCGGATTGGCGGCCGGCTGGTTTCTGCACGCTGGGCTAAGCCGCACCGTACCGCCCATCTACCATCAGCTGACATTTCGTCGCGGCAGCGTCCGCTCTGCGCGCTTCACCCCCAATGGGCAGTCGGTAGTGTACGGCGCGGCTTGGGAAGGCAAGCCCACAGAACTGTTTATCACTAGTCCCGAAAGCCCGCAGTCTCGTTCCCTGCAACGGCCCGGCGATGAACTGATGAGTATCTCCTCGAGCGGCGAAATCGCGCTGCTGACCAAAGTGAACGTCACCGGAACCTACACCCAGTCAGGAACACTGGCCCGCATGCCTATCAACGGCGGCGATCCTCGGGAAATTCTCGATGGGGTCCAGTGGGCCGACTGGTCCCCGGACGGCAAACAACTAGCCATCGTCCGCGACATGGGAGGCAAGAATCGTCTCGAGTTCCCTATCGGTAAGGTGATCCACGAGACTCCCGGCTGGATCAGTCACCCTCGCGTTTCGCCGGACGGAACGCAAGTCGCCTTCCTCGAACACCCCCAGGTTGGCGACGACTCCGGTGGAGTTCACGTGGTCGACCTTCAAGGCAAAGACAAAGATCTCGCAGACGATTTTTTGAGCTGTGGAAGGGCTGGCTTGGGCGCCCGGCGGCAAGGAGATATGGTTCGCAGGGAGCACGACCGGGGGCAACGCCCGATCGGTCGATGCCGTGACCCTGAGTGGACACAGGCGGATTGTGACGCGGGTGCCGGCCGCGCTGCAGCTTGAGGACATCTGGCAGGACGGTAAGGTCCTTCTCTCCCGGCAGAGTTGGCGGCGCGAGTTAAGCGGACTCACCTCCGGCATGACCAAGGAGCAGGACTTTTCCTGGCTCGACTATTCTTTTCCCGCCGAGTTGTCCTCCGATGGCAAGCGGCTTCTTTTCGACGAGGAGGGCAATGGCGGGGGTGCTGGTTACTCCGTCTACCTGCGCAAGACCGCGGAGGATTCCGCGGTTAGGCTCGGCGACGGCGAATCCGTCAGCTTATCTCCTGACGGCAAGTGGGTACTCGCCCTCACCATGACTTCACCCGCGCAGCTCATCCTGTTGCCCAGCGGCGCGGGCGATGCCCAGCAGATCACCCACGACAACCTTTACCATAGCTGGGCACGCTGGCTGCCCGACAGCCAGGGTATTGTCTTCACTGCCAAGCAGGAAGGTCACGGCGCGCGGATCTATCTTCAAAAATCGATCACCAGCCGCGGCAACGCCGGTTTCTCCAGAGGGCATCGATCCCTTGGTGCTGGCCCTCGCTCCCGACGGAAGCGAGGTCGCTGGTATCGGAGCCGATGGAAAGGCCTATCTCTACTCCCTCAGCGCGGCCCCGGCGAAGTCTGTTCCCGGTTTACTGCCCAGCGAGCAGCCGATCGAATGGTCCGCAGATGGTAAGTCGCTTTACGTATATCGCCCGGGCGAGTTCCCTGCCAAAGTTTATGAGCTAGACCTGGCCACCGGCAAGCGCACCCTCTGGCGAACCCTTGCGCCTGCCGACCCCGCCGGAGTCAGCCAGATTGGCCCTATCGTGATGACCCCCGACGGCGCCTCCTATATCTACGGCTATCACCGTACCCTTTCCGAACTCTACCTGGTGGAAGGATTGAAGTAGCCCTGACACCAAGCCAACTAAAGGACATCGAGTGGAATCCAATCAAACCTTGAGCGCAAGGGATCTGGTGCCGGCTGTCGAACGTGCACTAGGACTTGCTACAGAAAAAACACTGCGCCTTGACCGGCGTTGGAAAACCAGCGATGGCGCACCGGTCATCACCGTCGCCGGCCGCTATACCGCCCGCAGCTGGACCCAGTGGACGCAGGGATTTCAATACGGCAATGCCCTGCTCTGCTTCGACATGACCGGCGATGAGGATCAGCTCACCGCGGCCCGGCGGCACGTGGTCACGGACATGGCGGAGCACCTGACCCACGTCGGGGTGCACGATCACGGCTTCAACAACATCTCCACTTATGGCAACCTGCGCCGGCTGATGCTGGAGGGCCGCATTCCCACCGACGAATGGGAGCTCAACTTTTATGAGCTGGCGTTGAAGGTAAGCGGAGCTGTGCAGGCTGCGCGCTGGACCAGCCTCAAAGACGGCTCGGGCTACGTGTACTCCTTTAACGGCAGCCATTCGCTCTTTATCGACACCATTCGCACCCTGCGCATCTGCTGTGTCGCGCACATGCTGGGACACACGCTACAAGGGGAGCAGGACACGCGCATCAACCTGCTCGACCGGGCGTTGACCCACGCAAAAACCTCGGCCCGGTTCAACCTCTACTATGGCGAGGGGCGCGATCAGTACGATCGACCGGAGCTGCGCGGCCGAACCGTACACGAAGCCGTCTTCAATCCGGCGAGCGGCGTTTTTCGCTGCCCTTCCACGCAGCAGGGTTATTCGGCGTTCACTACATGGACGCGAGGTCTCGCCTGGGGCATGCTCGGTTTTGCCGAGCTGATGGAGTTTATCCAGTTCGTCCCGGATGCCGAGCTACCCGCCAAGCAGGAGACATTGGCCTGGATGGAACGAGCAGCGCGCGCCGGCTGCGACTTCTACATGCAGCAGGCGACGGCTCTCGACGGCATCTGCTACTGGGATACGGGAGCGCCGCAGTTGTACCGGCTGGGCGATTGGCAGGCCAAAGCGGCGGACCCTTATAACGACTACGAGCCAGTCGATGCCTCGGCCAGCGCCATCGCCGCGCAGGGCTTGCTTCGCCTGGGGCACTTGCTCGGCGCGGCGGGCAACGCATATACGCAAGCCGGGCTAACTGTCGCAGCGCGATTACTGCAGGAACCCTATCTCTCGACGCAAGCAGAGCACGAAGGCTTGCTATTGCAAAGCATCTACCACCATCCCAACGGATGGGACTATATCCCTCCCGGAGCGAAGGTCCCGTGCGGCGAATCGAGCATGTGGGGCGACTACCATCTGCTGGAGCTTTGCCTGCTGATCACAAGGATGGCGAACGACCGTTATTACACTTTTTTCGGAGCGGATGGATGCAGCATCAAGACAAAGTAGCGCTGGTAACGGGCGGGACCCGCGGGATTGGCCTGGGCATTGCGCTCCAACTGGCGGAAGCCGGCTTCACCCTGGCCATCTCCGGCAGACGCACTCCTGAACAAGTGCAACCAGTGCTGGACGAGATCCGGAAACACAGCGAGCGCTCCATCTACGTGCAGGCGGATGTTTCGTCGGCGGCTGACCGGCTGTGGCTGCTTGCCGATGTCGGCGATCAACTGGGCAGGCTGGATGTTCTGGTGAACAACGCGGGCATCGCACCGCGCGTCCGCGCCGATCTGCTCGATGCTTCAGAAGAGAGCTTCGACGAGATCATCTCGACCAATCTGCGCGGGCCTTATTTTCTCACCCAGAGCGTAGCCGCGTGGATGATCCGGCAACGCGCGAAGGATCCCTCGGCGCAGCGTTCGATCATCAATATCAGTTCTGTGTCAGCCACGGTTGCCAGCGTGAACCGGGGCGACTATTGCATCTCCAAGGCGGGCATCGCGATGGCGACCAAACTGTGGGCCGTACGGCTGGCCGAGTTCGGCATCGGGGTATACGAGGTGCGTCCGGGCATTATCGAAACCGACATGACCGAGGGGGTCAAGGGCAAATACGACGCCCTGATCGAAGGCGGTATCCTGCTCGAGAAGCGATGGGGAACCCCGAAGGACATCGGGACAGCCGTCAGCATGCTGGCGCGGGGAGAACTTCCCTATGCGACGGGCGCGGTTCTGGTCCTGGATGGCGGTCTTACGATGGCGAGACTCTGAGGAGCAAACACTATTGATGAAATGGATGAAGCAGTCCCGGTCTTCCTCGGTTGCGCCCAGCAGCACCAGCACCGTTGAAGCCGTTTCGCCACGATGGGGTTTCGCCGTCTCTTCCGGAATCTTAGGTTGGATCCTCGACGCCTTCGACTTTTTCGTCCTTGTCTTCCTGGTGGATGTTCTTGCCAACAACTTCCACGTACGCAAAGGCGACATCGTCTGGACCATCACCATTACGCTGGCCATGCGGCCGGTGGGCGCGGTGGTGTTGGGTTCGTTGGCCGACCGCTATGGCCGCCGCCGTCCGCTGATTGCGTGCGTTCTGTATTTCTCCATCATCACGGCGCTCACTCCCTTCGCGCCCAGCTACGCGGTATTTGTTGTGCTGCGCGCTCTGTACGGAATCGGGATGGGCGGCTACTGGGGCATCGGCGCTTCTTTGGTTATGGAGAGCTCTCCCACGCGTTGGCGGGGACTCTTCTCCGGGATCATGCAGGCAGGCTATTCGCTGGGATACTTGCTAGCGGCGGTAGCTCTGCGGACCATCGAACCACGCTTCGGGTGGAGGTGGATGTTTCTTTGTGGCCTGATTCTCGCGGCGCTGATCGCGGTACTTACGTTGCTGTCTCCCGAATCCTCGTCCTGGCACAAGAATCGGCTGGCCAGCTTTGGTGAGGTAGCGCGGATCCTCTGGCATCACAAGAAGGACTTCGTCTACCTGGTGCTGATGATGACGGCCATCACTTGCCTGTCGCATGGCACACAGGACCTCTATCCGGATTTTCTGAAGACGGTGCATGGATTTTCCAATACCGTCATCTCCAACCTCGCGATCCTTTACAACGTCGGCGCGATCGCTGGTGCGCTGGTGATCGGGCATTATTCCGACCTGCTGGGCAGGCGCTACTCGGTCATCCTCGCTTTAGCTATCTCTGCGCTCTCCATTCCGCTCTGGGCTTTTGGGTCGACGATTGTCATGTTGGCCATTGGATCGTTCGTGATGCAATTCGGCGTGCAGGGAGCGTTTGGCGTGATTCCGGCGCATCTGAACGAGCTTTCTCCCAGCAGTGTGCGCAGCTTGTTTCCCGGGGTGGTGTACCAGCTTGGCGTCTTGTGCGGAGCGCCGGCAGTGGTGATCGAGTTTGCCCTGCGCAGACACCTGGGTTACCAGTGGGCCCTCACCACATTTGAGCTGTGTGTGATCTTTGCTCTGTTGATGATCTTCGGGTTTGGTCCGGAACGAAGCGGCCATGATTTTTCGGTGCAGGATAAATTAGGGAGCTTGAGGCAAGTGGAGATCGGAGGGATTCTCCCTCCGAAATTTCAGCCGTCCCTTCGGGACTGGTCTCGGTGGGGATGTTCACCCAGGACTGACGTCCTGGGCTACTCTCAGCCGTCCCTGCGGGACTGATCGCGATTACCGTGATAGCTGATTGGAACTGGAACGGGTGCCCCAGGTTCGCCAAAGCGTACCTGGGCCGAATAACGATGGGACGAAGCCCACGACACATTTGGCTGATCGCTCGCCAGTCGGACTTTGGCTACAAAAGCATTCCGAAGCGTTCGTCCTGCTATGACACAGGCTCGATTGCTATTCATCTCCCGCCCGAATGGACTCGTCAATACACAGGGAGAACGTTGGTGGGATTCGCCCGTCTTGTTCAACCACGAACGCTGGGGCGTCCCGTCCCGTTCCTATTGGGTTCGGTTATGACTACAGACCCGCCTAAGATAACTAGATGCTGAGCGAAGAGGAGCGCGCGCGGGTGTGTGTGGTGTTGGTGCGGGCGCGCAACCCCAACAATATCGGCGCCGTCGCGCGCGCTATGCATGGTTTTGGCTTTTCCGATTTGCGGTTGGTGAATGACTACTCCGTAGGGCTCGAAACAGCGCGGTCGGCGGTCGATGCGTCCGAGATTCTTGCCCAGGCAAAGCAGTTCGCCAGCGTTCCAGATGCAGTGGCGGATTGCAACCTGGTGGTGGGCACGACCGCGGTCGGGGAACGAAAACGTGAGCATCCGCTGTACGCGCTGGCGGAGGGCGGCGGCCTGGTGCATTCCGCATTGGGGTCGGGGCGGGTGGCCTTACTCTTCGGATCGGAAAAGACCGGCCTGAGCAACGACGCCCTAAGCCACTGCCATTGGCTCATGACCATCCCGATGCACCAGAGCCCGGGGATACGGCATGCGTCGATGAACCTGGGGCAGGCAGCGGCCGTGTGTCTCTACGAGCTGATCCGGCAGACGGATGCCCCGCCGCTGAACGAACCGCAACCGATGGCGAGTGCGGAGGATCTGGAACGCATCACTGAGCTGCTGGCGGAGGTGCTGGCGTCTATCGGATACGCGAAGCGCCGGCCCGCCAGCGCGGAACGCACGGAAGTGCGGCGCATGGTGCTGCGGCTGAACCTGAATCAGTCCGATGCGCGGAGATGGATTGGCGTCTTGCGCCAATTACTTTGGAAGCTGAGTCTCTAGCGAGTGATGATCACTTCGTAGAGATTGTCTTTGGCCAGGAAGAACTTGGTGTTGGCGTAGGTCTCGAAGAGCTTTTCGATGGTCCGATTGGTATAGACGCGTTGCACTGCGTAGCCGGTGGTTTCCTGGGACTCGATGCTGTCGGTGTCGGTCACGTGATAGCGGCAGAAGCTGGTATCGGGTCCGGTGTTCTTGGTATGGAAAAAGGTGAGCACGCGGCCGCCGGGACGCAAGCAAGAACGAAGGCGCTTGATCATGGGGCCGACCAGATCCTGGGGCACGTAGTCCAGTGTGGTCCAGAGCAGGACAACGTCGAATTCCCTGCCGGCAAAATCGAGGTTGTTGTCGAGAAAGCCTTCCACGTCGAAATGCGTGACACCGTTCTCATCCGGGGCGCCGGTCCAGTTGCCACGCAACGCCTCGTTCACCACGTCTGACATATACACGCCGTGGCCCAGGGTGGTGAGGAAGTTGATATTGGTCGGAGAGGTGGGCCCGATATCCAAAATGCGCAATCCCTGCTCAGCCTTGAGAAACTTGAGCAGATCCTTCCAGGCACTGGAGTGTCTCGGCACCCGCGGACCGGTAAGGACCGTGGGGCTGGCGGACGCCTGAGAGTCGTGTTGTGTCTTACCGAATATGTTGCGCATCACATCGTCAGTCTTGGAGCGCAGGCCCGTGTTGCCTGCAGGGAATATATTCATCATAACGGAGCCCTCCAGCGTTCGTTAGTGTTTGGCTGGAGAGGTTGCCACCGGAACTTCGGTGCCCTTGGCCGGGGCAACGCCCGCTGTCTTTTCGCCCTGTGTCGGTTCCACCTTGCCGCGAAAAACAGCGCTCTCCTCAATCGATAGGCGTGCGGCGGAGATGTCCCCGACTAAATCGCAGCCATCACGTAATTCCACCTTGCCGGTAGCTGTGACGTTGCCGCTCAGCTGGCCGAGCAGGATCACATCCTTCGCCGATACGTTCGCCGCCACGTGCGCATTGGGACCAATCGTGAGGCGACTTTCGACCAGGGTAATGGTGCCCTCCACATGGCCGTCGACTACCAGGTCTTCGCTTCCATTCACCTCGCCGCGGATCTGGACCGACTTGCCAATAATGGCGACAGCACTATCTCCTGCATTCATCTGGTGCCTCCCTGCGGTCGCAGAAGCTTCTCTGCCCGAACTATACGCAAGGTGCGAAGCCAACCGCAACCCGCAAAACAGGGTAGAAAGCCGGCGAGGCCCCCAGATGTAAACTGGAAGGTATTGCCTTGCATCTCACTAAGGTAACATCGGCCACAAATGGGGAGTCGGTTATGAAGGCTGTGCGATTTGTGCTTCAATGTCGGTCATTTCCGTGCCCCCGACGGATTTGTACACTCGGCGCTGCCCTGCTGTTGGGGGTGGGGGCAGCGAGCGGCCAAGCCTTGTCCCAAGGTGACAAGCCAGCGCTGGACCCGCAAAAAATCGTGCGTGACGCCAGCTGGAACGAGCTTCATGCCAAGAGCCCGGGCCGTTCCTTCAGCTACCGCCAGCACAAGGTGGACCCCAAGGGAAGCACGGTCAAGGAAATCTTCGAGACCAAGGACGGGGACGTTGCCCGGCTGATCGAAAAGGACGGCAAGCCCCTTCCCCCTGAAGAGGAGCAGGCCGAGATCGACCGCCTGAACCACCTGCTGGAGCACCCCGAGGTGCAGGAGCACCGCCATAAGAAGGAGCAGGAAGACAGCGCCCGAGGCGATGAGATGGTGCGCATGCTCCCGGACGCTTTTCTCTTCACCTCTAACGGAATGGTGGAAGGCCCGAATGGACCCTGCTACCGGCTGGAATTCCGGCCGAATCCCGCGTTTACGCCGCCAGACCGGGAAGGCGAGGTTTACCACGGCATGGTGGGCGAGCTATGGGTGGACCAGGCGCAACTGCGGCTGGCCAAGATCGATGCTCACCTTATCTCCGATGTGAACTTCGGGTGGGGGGTGCTGGGCAGACTGTACAAGGGGGGCAGCATCCTGGTGGAAAATTCCGATGTCGGGCTGCACCACTGGGAGACCATCCACATGAAGCTGCAGCTGCAGGGCAAATTGCTGATGATGAAGAGTGTGGACTACTCGACTACGGAAGATTTCAGCGATTTCAAGGTGCAGCCGCAGGAGTTGGGCTACCAGGAGGCGATCCGCCTGCTGCAGAAAGGCCCTAGCACGGCCCAGGTGGCGGCTAAATAGAGGTTGGCGGCCCGGTAAGCGTTCTCACCAGCGCTTAGGAGGCTGTGAGTACGGGGAAAGAAACCGCAGGTCCCTCCACTACGCTTACGCTCCGGTCGGGATGACAAATTGGTTTCCGAGCTACCAGCGATCCTCGACACCCAAACCATAGTTGTCATCCCGACCGGAGCGAAGCGTAGTGGAGGGACCTGCGGTTTCTTTCCTTGCCGGACGTGAGCTTCCTGAGCCTACGCCAGTCGTCGCTGCTGGATGAATCGTCGTCGTAGGAGGAGTCGTCATACGACGTGTCATCCAGGCTCGTGTCATCCTGATCGTCTCCGTCGTCCCTCAGGTCGTCACTTGCCTGCTGCAGGTTGGAGGCATCGTTGCTGCTGTCCCCATAGCTGGTGTTGTCGGCGTGCTCATGGGAGCCTTCGCCCAGCCCGCGTCCGGAGTCATCGTAGTAGTTGTTGGTGATGACTTCTTCGGGCCTGCCACCGCCCGAGAGTCCGCCACCGCCAAAGAGTCCGCCGCCACCACCGAAGCCGGCGGGTTGACCACCAAAGCCGTGCAAAAGCGACTCCACTCCCTGAAAGGCAAGCGCTCCCGCAGCAACGCCGGCGGCGGTCGTCGCGGCTGTGCGCAGGAAGCTTGAGCCTCCTCCCGGTGGAGGCGGCGGAGGCGCTCCATAGGAAGGCACCGGCGCCCAGGACTGGGCGTAAGGCTGGGCTGGCGGCGCACCGTAACCCGGCGGGGGCGGTGGGGCTTGGGGTGGGGGCGGAGGGGGCGGAGCAGGATCGCGATGCCCTAGCAGGCTGCCCAGGAAGCTGGTGGTGTGGGCGGGCTGGGGAAGCGCTTGCGGCTGCTGCCGCAGCTGGTTGATCTGCGCCGTGGCCTGCTCCAGAGCGTATTTCTGCACCAACACAGTCTGCGCCAGGATGTAGAGGGCGTTGGGATTGCGGCCGAGCCCCTGGAGCAGCAGCTGCTCAGCTTCGGGATCCTTTTCTGTCAGTTGGGTTTGCTCGACACGACCGATAAGGTCGTTCAACATTGATTCTTCCTGGGGAGTCATAACATCTCCAATGCTTATTCCGTTGGATGCCGGTCAGGAAACCAGCGCCAAGGCCTTGATCTCTTCTTTGCGCACGGTCAGCCGTTCGACCAGGTCGGTGCGCACCTCAAAGCCGCGACCCGGGGTGTTAGGCACGCGAATCTCGCCGGCGGGAGAGACCGTGACCTCAGGCTCGATGATGTCCTCGGTCCAGTAGCGGCTGGAGGCGGAGACATCGCCCGGCAGCGAATAGTTCTCCAGGGTGGACACGGCAATGTTGTGGGAGCGGCCTATACCGCTTTCCAGCATGCCGCCGCACCAGACAGGTATCCCGCGTTCCAGGGTCGCATTATGGATGGCGATGGCCTCGCTGAAGCCGCCCACCCGTCCCAGCTTTATATTGATGATGCGGCAGGACTCCATCTCGATCGCGGCCAGGGCATCGCGGCGGTTGCGGATGGATTCATCGAGACAGATGGCGGTGTCCAGGCGCTGCTGCAGCATGGCGTGGAAGTAGAAGTCGTCGGCCCACAACGGCTGCTCGATCATGAGCAGATTGAATTGATCGAAGCTGACCAGGTGATCGGCATCCCGCAGCCGGTAGGCGGAGTTGGCATCGCAGCTGAGAAGAATGTCCGGCCAGCGATTGCGCACCGCTTCGAACATCTGCAAATCCCAGCCCGGCTTGCACTTCAGTTTGATTCGTTGATAGCCCTGGGAGAGGGCCGTGCCTACCTTTTCCATCAGCTTCTCGAGCGAAGGCTGAATGCCGATGGAGACTCCGCAGGCAATGGTCTCCCGGGTGCCGCCCAAAAGCTCGTACAAGGGTATGCCGCGCATCTGGGCTTCGAGATCCCATAGCGCATTTTCCAGCGCCGCCTTGGCCATGCGGTGGCCGCGAACGCGGCGAAAGATTTCAGGACATTTGCCACCGCTCTGGTCTTCGGCGGCCGCGAGCAGAGGGCCGAGCTCCTGCAGAATCGTAACCCAGGCTGTATCCGTAGACTCTTCGCTGAAGTAGGGATGCTCCCCGGTGGTACATTCGCCCCAGCCCGAGAGTCCATCCGCGCGGACTTCTGCCAGCAGCACGCGCCGCTCTCTGGTTTCGCCAAAGCTGGTGGCGAAGGGGTGAACTAAGGCCATGCTGAGCTCACGCAGGACAATCGATTCAATCTTCATGCAAACCTGTCCGATACCGGTTGGAGTGAATGGTAAGGAGCTCGAGGGCTCCCGTATTTCCTGTCGAGGCCCGGTTGCGTTGTCGAAGTCACTTGCGGCTTTCCTTAAGAGAAAGCCGCACACGGTGAATATGCTAGAGCTGCGCAAAAGGAAGTCACGGCTCCTGCCAGCGTCCCAATTGGAAGATGCCGTTGCCTTCTGTATCGATTCTGAAACCAATCACCGCTAGTTGGCGCATGAAGGCCTGCTCAAAATGCTCGCGATTCCTGCTCTGGATGTCAAGAACACGTTCCTGATCCAACGGTGAGTGCCTCCAATGAGCAATCTGGTGCGGTACTGAGATTTCCTGTTCTACCGCGGGAGAAGCGGCCGGTTTACCGCCCAGGGCGGAACAAACCCAATCACTTTCCAACCACCATTCCGCGTAGAGTCGATCGGTAGGAACCTGGCCGTGCAGTCGAGACGATGTTACACCATAAAAATTGGGTGCGTAGCGACGAACAACCGCCCCCAGCCTGGCAATGTTGAGGAAGGCGTTCTTGATTTCCAGTGGGTCGAAGGTCCATTCCATGCGGGCTATCCCGCGCGCCAAGGCCTCATCCCGCTGGAAAAGTTTGAGCCGCCGGCCGATGCCCTGGTTGCGGTAATCGGGGTTGACGGCCAGCATGTGGGAATGCAGGTAAGGACCGCCCCCGGAGATGCCAGGCAAAGCCATGGCAAAGCCCACCAGGCTGTCGGGCTCGCCCTGCGGGCTCGTGCCTGGCAGCGCGGTATCGAAGGCGCCGATCACCTGCCCGCCGATCTTTTGCGCAACCGTGAAGACCCGGCGCGGAACCACATCCCGGTCTCCATATCCCCACACCTCGACCTGTAACTGCACACAGGCGCCGAGCTCCTCAAATCCACTGCACGGGCGGATCAAGATGGGGTTGGGGGGCAGGTTCATCGGGAAGGCGAGGCCGCTGGGCTTTCTTCAAGTTTGGCCTGGCTCCAGAGCGACTCCAGCTGGGCGGCAGACAATGCTTCCAGGGGATGCGGAGAGGCTGCTTCCATGGCCGCAAAGCGGCGGCGGAACTTGGCGTTGGTATGGCGCAGGGCGAACTCCGGTTCCACGTTGAGCCGCCGGGCCAGGTTGACCATAGTAAAGAGCATGTCGCCCACTTCGGAAACAATGGCCTCCTGGGCGCCGGGAGGCGGACTGGGTGGATGGTCGCCGATAGCCTGGCGCAACTCCTCTGTCTCTTCCTCCAGCTTGGCGAAGATACCTTCGACATCCGGCCAGTCGAAGCCGCTCTTGCGCGCGCGGCTGCCCAGCTTGGCGGCTTCCAGTAGCGAAGGGAGGGAGCGCGGAATGCTATCGAGCGCGGAGGAGTGCGGCTGCGGCTCCGCCTTTTCTGCCTGCTTGATGGCGTCCCAGTTGCGAAGCACCTGGGGGGCGTCGATTCCCGAGGTCTCAAGAGCGGACTTGACCGCGTTGCCGGCGGCCACGGAGGCCTCGTCCCCGAAAACATGAGGGTGGCGGCGGATCAGCTTGCGGTTGAGGCCGGCGATCACGTCCGCGATGGTGAAGTAGCCGGACTCGCTCGCCATCTGGGCATAAAAGAGGACTTGCAGCAAGAGGTCACCCAGCTCCTCGGACAGATCCTTCCAATGCCGGCGCTCAATGGCGTCGAAGACCTCGTAGGTTTCCTCAAGGGTATATTTTCGGATGGTGTCGAAGCTTTGCTCGCGATCCCAGGGACAGCCATCGGGACCGCGCAGGCGGGCCATGATGCTCACGGCTTCGGCGAAAAGTGCAGCCGAATCGGCGGCCGGGTCGCGCTCAGGGCTCATTCCAACAATGTAAACGATGCGCTTGAGGATTGCTTTGCCCCTGTTACTGTGGTCTGGCTGGGCACATTCTTCCCCCCTGAAACTGGCCATGATTCCTTGTATCTTTTTCGGCTTATGCGGCTTGCTGCTGGGCAGTTTCCTTAACGTCTGCATCCTCCGATTGCCCGCCGGCGAATCGGTCGTGTGGCCCGGATCGCACTGCCGCCAGTGCAACCAGCCGATCGCCGCCCGGGACAATATTCCGGTGCTGAGCTACCTGCTGCTGGGGGCCGCTTGCAGAGCTTGCGGAAGCCGCATCGCATGGCGCTATCCGGTCATTGAACTAGGCACTTGCACGCTTTTTGTCATGTGCTGCCTGCACTTTTCCCCAGGCTGGCTGGCTGGATGCTGGGCGCTGCTCTGCTTCCTACTGCTCGGCCTAGCGGTGATGGACGCCGAGACCCTGCTGTTGCCTGACCTGTTCACCCTACCCGGGCTGGCGGCAGGGGTGGTGTTTGCCGCGCTGCGTCCCGGCCTGGAAGGCGCCGGTTGGGCGTGGGGGACTGCTTTACGGGCGGCGGGGTGGTCTCTGCTGGCGGCGGCTGTTGCGGCGGCGGCACTGCTGTTGATCGCCGGAGCTTATTGGCTGGCGCGGCGGCGTATGGGGATGGGGCTAGGCGACGTGAAGCTGCTGGCCATGCTGGCCGCATGGCTAGGTCTGCGGCAAACGGGCGTGGTGCTGTTTCTTGCGGTGGTCGCAGGAGCGCTCTATGGGCTGGGAACGATCCTGCTGCATCGCAGAGATGACACCCCCGGATTTCCTGTGAAGTTTGGTGGCGATGATACACCTCATGCGGCTTTCCTCAATGAAAGCCGCACACGCGGCCGTCGCTTAGGCCCGCGTACAGGAAATCCGGGCACCTCGCCAGGGCAGTTGCCGGTTCCCTTTGGAACCATGCTCAGCCTGGCCGGGCTGTACAGCATTTTTCTAGGCGAGCGGACGCTGGGCTGGTACATGCAATTTTTCCACTAGCTTGGGGCTGAGCAACTTAACGGGAACCTGCATCGGAGCCACCTGCGCGACCACAACCCGCAATTGGTCCAGGTGGTGCAATCCGTGCACTGCGTGGAAGCGGCGCCACTGGTCCACGCGCAACGGTCCGAGAAAGGGATGAACCGCTACCCGCTCCATGCCGAATTTGCGCCGGCAACGATCGAACATCGTGTCCATGGTGTCGATTTCCTGGCGCATGAGATCACCCAGCTGCTGCCCGTCCATGGCTGCAAAACTGCCGGCAACGGGCATCGTCTCATCCAACGCCGGCACTCCCTGGGGAAGTTTTCCGAAGCTGAGGATCATCAATTGCAGAGACCATTGCAGATAGGTGCGCTTATGGTTGCGGGAAAGGCGGCCTTTGCTCAGCCGGTTCTCCAGAGCACTGGAGGTGAGGCGATAGCCAAGGACCAGGTGCTCCACCACCTGCTGCGCGCTCCACTTGTAGACCAAGCCGTTGGGGTGTAGCTGTGTTGTCTCCGCGTCCAGGCCGAGCACTTCGCTACTGATTTGGCTGACAACCCGTTCCAGCACAGCGTGCATTGGGGGAGACCCCTGACAAACCTCGCCAGTTGCGGAAGTGTAGAACACTCGGATTAGGAGAGAAAACCTAAAATATGGGCAGAATCTTCGAAGGAACTACAACCTTGGTCTCAAAAACCAGGGCGGGGCCGCGGGGCAGGTCTATTTTGCGGGCTGGAGTGTCTTGAGCGCCTTCATCGCCTGTTTAGCCTTGGGACCGTTGGGCACAATATCGAGATAGAGCTGGTAATTACGTGCTGCGTCCGCATTTTTCTTGAGCAGTTGCTGGGTTTCGGCCAAACCAAAAATGGCATCGACATTGGTGGGATCGACGGCCATTGCGTCCTGGTAACGCAGCAAGGCCCCCTGATAATCCCCATTCTTCAGGTAAAACCCACCCACATCATCATCCTTCTTGGCGCGACCCGGATTCGGTAGCAGGCGCCTTCCCTCAGCCGGATTGTCCGCATCGCCGAGAGCGCCGCCCGACTGGCTGGAGCTGACGCCGGGAGGCAGATCGCTCTTGGGGGCGGGATTCTGGTCATTCCCAGCGGCCTTGGCGGCGTCGCGAGAGACGTCCTCCGGGAAAGGATTGTCGGTGGCGGTGGATTTCTTGGGACTGTCGGCGTCCGGTGAGGCGGACTTGGCTGCGTCACGAGAAACTGCTTCCGGGAAGGGATTGTCGGCTGCTGTGGAAGGCTTGGTGCTCCCCGCAGCATCGGACGCTGCCTTGGCAGCGTCGCGGGAAACGGCTTCGGGGAAGGCATTGTCATCTTTCGCCGCCGGTTGCTTGGCAGCAGGTGCATCCGCGGGCGGCGTGGAGTCAGACGACGAGTCGGTGGAGTCGGAAGGCGGCTGCGGTTTTGGGGCCGGCTTTTTTTGCGGCTGGGGCGCCGGCGCGTCAGGAACCGACTGCCCGTTGTCGCTCTGCTGGGGCGCCTGGGCTTGCGCTGAGGCGCCAGCCGCAAACGTAAGCAGAGCGGTGATGGTGGCGACGATCAAAGCGGTTTCACAATGGGTGTAAACCGAAGCAGAAAACGCCTTCGTGGTTTTCTCCCAAGGAAAACCACACCTCGCGATGTCTTTGAGGGCAAAGCAATTGTGAAAGCGCGTCAGGGGCGAGTTACGCATCGTTGCTATTTCAAGTCTAGACCTTCGGCTTCGAGGTTTCCAGCGGGCCCATGCCATGATCCGGGGGCTCCGGTTGTGCTCCATGTTAAAAAATAACTACTTATGGGCTTGATGATTCGCTCCTCCTCCATCCATGCCGCCGGCTGCTACACCACTTCGCCCATCACCAAAGGTGTCCAGGTGGTGGAATACACTGGCCCTCGGATCAGCAAAAAAGAGGCCGACAAGCGCTTTGAGAACTCGAAAATTACCTATTTGTTCGGCATCGGTGACGGCTCGACGGTGATCAACGGCATGGGCGTGGCCATGTACATCAACCACTCCTGCGACCCCAATTGTGAGACGGAAGAGGTGGATGGGCGGGTGTGGATTATGTCCATACGCAGCATCGCGCCGGGCGAGGAGCTCACCTACGACTACAACCTGTACGACGGCGACGAGGACGATGCGCGCTGCTACTGCGGAGCCCGGAAATGCCGCAAGACGATGTATTCGCCGGAGGAGATTGCGCGGCGCAAGAAAGTAGCCCGGCGAAAAGCCCTCAGGGCGGCAGAGGCCAGGAAGCGTAAAGCAGCAGCGCGCAAGTTGGTAAAGAACGCGGCCAAGACGAGCGGCGCTGGCCGGGCGTAAGTAGATTCCCCAGCGGCCAGACGGGCCGAGGAAAACTCGCTGTGTCGAAGGGTACGGGCTGAACAGGCTGCGGAAGAACCCCTGCTGGGTTGGTACGGGCTTCAGCGTCTGCGTGAGAACTACCTCTCCCAATTGAGTCCCGTAGGGACGGCTGAGAGTAGCCCAGGACGTCAGTCCTGGGTGGACATGAGAGCAGGAATAGTCCCGCAGAGCCTGCCCTGAGCTTGTCGAAGGGGACGGCTGAGAAGATCCCAGGACACCCGTCCTGGGTACACTCGAATGAGAATACGAGTCGCGGCAGAAACCATGCTTCACAGTCACATATGTTGCTTGGTTCACGTGGTGTTCGCGACCGCAGAACGCCAGCCGATGATCCGGGAAGACATCCAGGGCGGGTTGTCGCGCGACTCGTCAGCCCCACATAGTAAGCCCAGGACTGGCGTCCTGGGATATTCTCAGCCGTCCCCTTCGACAAGCTCAGGGCAGGCTCTGCGGGACTGTTCCTGGCTCTCATGTCTACCCAGTACTGACGTCCTGGGCTACTTTCAGCCGTCCCTTCGGGACTGATCCCGATACACCCTGATGGCTGATTTGTTTTTCAGCAAGTGCTGTCCATATCAGGCCGCTTAAAAAAACGAGCTAATTCAGACAAGTCTTACTTTCAGCCGTTCCTACGGGTCTCAATTTGGGGAGGGCAGTTCTCGCGCAGACTCTAAAGCCCGTACCCTTCCCTTCAGCCGGCGGCCTTAGCGATAGCGCCCACAGCGAGATAGAAAAGACCGACTACTAACGGGGCGAAAAGAGCGAGACCACGTAGAAGGAACCGGCAATGCAGATTACGTCTTCCACCAGCGCCACGGGCAGGTCGGGCAGGCCGAAGTTTCCCGTGATCCGGCTGCGCGCGAAATAGCCTAGATAGGATCCCGCGACCGCACCGATCGCGCCCAGCAGCGCCCCTCCAATCAGAGAAAAGGACCCCGCATTGGCCAACACCAACCCGCAGAGCCCGCCCATCACAATGCGGATGCTGAAACCCGGCTGCTTCAGCCGGCTTGGCGTCTTGGGTAATTTGTCGGAGATCAGTTCGCCCACGGCACCGAGCGAAAACAGGCCGACCGCAACCTTACTCCCGACGAAAGAGGCCCAGCCGGTAACCGGCAGACGATGCAGCAACGCCAACCAACAAACCACCGCGATCGGCGACAGCGCCCGAAGGCCCGACAGAACACCTATGGCAAAGATCGCGCACACAACCTCGATAGTGGACATCGACCGCCTCCGGTCCTTCGCTATAAACCCGATAGGATAGCTGAACGGTAGCAAACACTTCCCCACCCCGATTGGCTCGCGTTGATGGGAGTTTGCGATTCCTGCTGCGATCGGCACTCGGGCTACAATCAAAGTTGCAGGCGACTGGCCGGCCTCCCGGCTTAAGCCGTTCGCAGCCTGAATTCCTCCCTATGGCTTACCAAGTACTCGCCCGCAAATACCGTCCCCAACGCTTCTCGGATGTCGCCGGACAGGATCATGTGACCCGTACCTTGGGCCACGCTCTGGAGCAAGAGCGGGTGGCCCACGGCTACATCTTCAGTGGGCATCGCGGCATAGGCAAGACCACCATCGCCAGAATCCTGGCCATGGCACTCAATTGCCGCAACAAGATTGGCAGTGCGCAGCGGCCCACCCCTGAGCCGTGCGGAGTTTGCGACTCCTGCAAGGAGATTCGCGCCGGCAACTCCCTGGACGTGATCGAGATCGACGCCGCCACCAACCGCGGGATCGACGAGATTCGCGAGTTGCGCGAGGCGGCGCGCTACGCGCCGGCACGCGATCGCTACAAAATATACCTGCTCGACGAGGCCCATCAGATCACCGATGCAGCCTTCAACGCGCTGCTGAAGATCCTGGAGGAACCACCGGAGCACGTCGTCTTCATGATGGCGACCACGCAACCGGAGGATATTCCGCAGACCATACGATCGCGCTGCCAACATTTCAGCTTCCACGCGGTTACGTTCGACGACATTGTGACCCAGCTGACCCAGGTTGCGACCCAGGAAGGGATCCTGGCCGATCCGCAGGCGATTGCCCTGTTGGCCGAGGCGGGCGATGGCTCGATGCGCGATGCGCTTTCCATCATGGACCAAGCCATCGCCAGTGCACCCATGGTGGACGGAAAGGCCAAGCTCGACGGCAACGAAATCCGGGAGTTGATGGGGACGGTGCCCGATGCCGTCTTCGAACGCATCCTGGAAGCCATCGGCGAAGGTCAGAGCGCGGCCGTGATGGAAGAGCTCAACCGGCTGCTCAATGCGGGCAATAGCCCGTCGCAGATGGCCCGGCAGCTGGTGCGCTACCTGCGCAACTGCCTGATGGCCAAGCTGGGCGGAGAGAAGACGCAGCTGCTGCAGATCTCCGGCGATGAACGCGCTCGCGCGGTGCGCACATCGACCCTCTTCAGCGAAGAGGACCTGACCCGTTTCCTGCAGGTAATGCTGAGGACCTTCGATGAGCTGAACTACCGCCAGGAGCCGCGCCTGCATCTGGAGCTGGGGCTGATGAAGCTGGTTCACTTGCAACGCCTGATCCCGCTGGAGCAGATCCTGAGCGGATTACCGGGTGCGGCGCGTCCTCCGGCCGCCCTCGGCGCAGGAAAGGGCGCGGGAAGTCCGAGGCCCGCAATAACCGCACCCCCGACACCGGTGCAGACGGCGCCAAGGCCGCTTCCCGTCGAGCCGGCAAAACCGCCGGCGCCTTCTCCCTTCGAGCTTGACCGCCTGCGCAAGCTGGGCGACGACGACACCGAGGAGGTGGTGCGGACGCCAGCTGCTCCACCGGTAGTTGTTCCCGAGGTAAAGGCTGTTCCCGAGGTGAAGGCTGTTCCCGAGGTGAAGGCTGCTCCCGAGGTGAAGGCTGCTCCTGAGGTGAAGGCTGCTGCCGAAATGAAGGATGTTCCGGAAGCGAAGCTGTTCCCAAGGTGGAAACTGCTCCGGAGGTAAAGGCTGCTCCCGAGGCAAAGCTCGAACCGGAGCCAGAGCCGGTCGAGAGCGGCGGGATTGACCTGGATGGCCTGCGCGATGTGGTCACCGCTGCGCTCAACGAGCAGGGCCACAACACCGCGGCTTCCCTGCTGGGAGCCGGGCGCTGGAGACTGGACGAGGATGGCGCGATTCAGGTGGAGGTAGGGGTCAAGAAAACCATGCTGGGCCTGACCATGAACGGCGAGGCGTGGAAGATTGTGCGCGAGGCCCTGCGCGGGGCGGGCGCCACGCAAAAGATGACCGTGGTGCCGGGCGAAGCGGCCGACCCGACGAGCGCGAGCGCGCGGGTGTGGTCGCGCGATAGCATTGAAGCAGTAGCCTTGGGCAATCCACTGGTGCGCCAGGCGCAGGAGCTTTTCCATGCCGAAGTGCGCAGCGTGCTTGATCTAAGGGACAACCAGGGCAATGATTCGCGGAGCAAAGGTTGAATATCGGAAGGCGGAATAGGCTGTGAATCCTTTCAAGATGCAGGAAATGCTGGAACAGGCGCGCCACATGCAGGACCAGATGCAGGAAAAGCTGAGCCAGACGGTGGTGGAAGCGTCCTCCGGTGGAGGCGCCGTCACGGTGAAGATGAACGGGCAGAAGCAGGTGTTGCAGCTGAAGATCGATGCCGCCGCAGTGACGAGCCTGAGCTCCAGCCCGGCCGATGTCGAAATGCTGGAAGACTTGGTGACGGCGGCGTTCAATGAGGCCGGCCGCCGCGCCGATGAGGCGATGAAGTCCAGCCTGACCGGGATGCTGGGCGGCTTGAACCTGCCCCCGGGGCTTCTCTAGCCTTGTCTCAATTTGCAGAACCGATGGCGCGGCTGATTGAAGAGCTGCGCAAGTTGCCTGGCATCGGGGCCAAGAGCGCGCAGCGGCTTGCCTTCCATATCCTGCGCGCGAGCAGCGAAGATGCAGGAGCGCTGGCCGACGCGGTGCGTGAGTTGAAGGCCCGGCTGCTGCTGTGCTCCACCTGCAACAACATCACCGATGTGGACCCATGCATCTACTGCGCCAGCGCGACGCGCAGCCAGCGGGTGGTGTGCGTGGTGGAGGAACCGGGGAACATCGCAGTGATCGAAAAGACGCGCAGTTATAACGGCGTCTACCACGTTTTGCACGGTACCTTGTCACCGCTGCACGGGGTCGGCCCGGAGCACCTGAGAACGGACAGCCTGTTGGCCCGTGTGGCCCAGGGCGAAGTGGAAGAGGTGATCCTGGCCACCAATCCGACGGTGGAAGGCGAGGCGACAGCAGTCTATCTCGCAGATCTGCTGCGCTCGACGGCGGTGCGCGTGACCAGGATCGCCACTGGAGTGCCGGCCGGGAAGCGATATCGAGTATGCCGACGAGGTCACCATGACCCGCGCCATGGAGGGCCGGCGGGAGCTCAAGTTCTAGCTGTGGGAACTTTCGACACCCTGAGGATCTCATCGAGTAATAGTCGGGATTTCGATCGATAAATGGACCGATGGGTGCCCTACATCCCCGCATTTCCTGTGGGGCTGAGTGGAACCCACCGAACTTCATGCGGCTTTCCGTGAAGAAAGCCGCACACGCGGCTACGAATCGCGCAGCGTACAGGAAATCGGGGCATCTCGCTCGTTTTTCGCGAGATGTGGGATACCACGAACCTTAACCGTTCGACCTTCAGGACCAATCGAAACTTGATGTATTAGCGAGGGCCGAAAAGTGGCCAGGAGAGAGCAGTGGAATCCCACATCTCGCGAAAAACGAGCGAGATGTGGGGCACCCGTCGATCCGCGGTTGGGACAGAGTACCCGTCCTGTTTTAATCAGGATCTACCACTGGAACTTGCTGCTTTCGTTTCTGATCCTTTTGTCTCCCCTACCTTTGGCAGCACAGACGACGGCGCAAGCAGCTCTCAGCTCTGCGTTGCAGGGCACTCCGGCGGTCGGTGTGGTGGTGGATGTAAAGAGTGGACGCCAGTTGGCAGCGGTGAAGGCGACCGACGAGCGGCACGCGCCGGGGTCCATCCTCAAGCCACTTTTTCTGGCTTCGGCTCTCGAGCAGCGCGAAGTGCTGCCCGAGACCACCGTCTTTTGCCGGCGCAACCTGCACATCAGCTACGGAAGCCAGGAATGGAACCTGGCTTGCACGCATCCGCAGAGTGACGTTGCCTTCGCCGCTAAAGAGGCGCTCGCCTACTCCTGCAACCGCTACTTCGCGGAGCTTGCCGACCGCATTCCGCCTGCTCAGGCATCAGCCATCCTCGAACACTACGGTCTGGGGCAGACGCCCATTCCGCAGAGCCAGGAGCAGAAGGAGCTCCTGGTGTTGGGCGTGACCGGAATTGCCGTTTCCCCGGCGCAGATGGCGGTTGCCTATCGAAAGTTGGCGCTGGAACTCGACCAGGCCAAGGCCCCGACGGTGCGAGAGGGCCTGAGAGATTCGGTGAGCTACGGCATGGCGCACAATGCTGCCGTGACGGGGATGGAGATCGCCGGCAAGACCGGGACCGCAGGCGACGGGGCGCAAGGCCGGAGCCACGGATGGTTTGCGGGCACCGGTTACCTGGGCACCGAAGAAGTGGTGATGGTGATCTACCTCCCGGGCGGCAATGGAGCCGATGCTGCCCGGCTGGCGCACGACTTCTTTCTCGCAACCAGAGCGCCGGCGGCGGAGAGTGCTCGCTCGCTTACCGTCGAGCTCTTCTCCACCCGAACCGTGAAGACCCTCACAGCAACGCCATTGGGGCAGCCGAGACCAACCCAAATCGATTGGGCGCCGGATGGCCTGCGGCTCTCTTCAGGAACGAAGGTAAAGGAGCTTTCGTTGAGCGGAAGCTTTCGCATGCGAGCCGGTGCAAGCAATGCGGAGGAGGTTTCAGCCGCGGGAAGGTGGATCATCCGCTGGCGGCGCGATGGCCTGCGTGTGCTGCTGACGCTGCCCAGCGAGAACTACGTAATTGCGGCGCTGAATGGCGAAGCTGCGCCGGACGAGCCGATAGCCTCGCTGAAGGCGATGGCGATCAGCATACGCACCTTTGCCCTCGAGAACGCGAACCGCCACAGCGCGGAGGGTTTTGGGCTGTGCGACAGCACGCATTGCCAGGCGCTGCGCCTGGGCAAAGCGCGCCCGGAGGTGGAACGCGCGGTGCGCGAGACCGCCGGCGAGACTCTGTGGTTCGGCGGCCAGAGAGCACACGTTTATTACACCCAGCACTGCGGCGGCATGAGTGAAGCAGCGGGGGACGTTTGGCCTGCAGAGCACGCCAGCTACCTGGCGGGAAATCATGCCGATCCTTACTGCCTGCGCCGGTCTCCAGCCGAGTGGCAGGCGCGAATTGATCTCACTCCAGCTCAGTGGGATTTTTCGTGCCCAGGGTTGGCAGACACCCTCTCCGATCAGCGCTATCCGCGTGAGCAGGCGGAGCGCGAGCGGCCGCGCCGAGCTGCTTGAGGTGACCGGCCGGGGTGCTCCGGCTGAGCTCTCGGCCAGCAGCTTTCGCTTCGCTGTGGACCGGGCGCTGGGATGGAACCAGATGCGCAGCGACTGGTATAGCGTCAGCGTTGCCGGCTCTGCCCTGGAGATCAAAGGCAGGGGCTATGGGCACGGCGTAGGCCTGTGCCAGGCCGGCGCCTATGAGATGGCGAAGGAGGGCCACAGCGATAAGGAGATTCTCAGTTTCTACTTCCCTGGCGCCGTCGCCGGCATCACGCCGGCCGGCGACAGATGGCAAAGCGTCGCGGGTGCGGGATGGACGCTGTTGACCACCGACCCCAGCAGCGGGCTGGTGACCGAAGGAAATGCTGCCTGGGCCAAGGCGCGGTCGCTGTTCAGCTCTCCTGCGGCTACCTTTGCCCCCATGGTGCAGGAGTTGCCGACCACGGAGCTCTTCCGCCAGACCACCGGAGAGCCGGGTTGGATGCTGGCCTCGACCCGGGGCAGCAACGTGTTCTTGCAGCCAGCCACGGTGCGACGAAACAACGGAGGCAGCCGAAGGGCTGCTGTTGCACGAGTTTCTGCATGTGTTGGTGGAGCAGCAGGCAGGAGAACAAGCTCCGCTTTGGCTTCGGGAAGGTTTGGTTGAGACTTTGGCGAACTCGGGTAAGGATGACGTTACGGTTGCTGTGCCGGCGAAGGAATTGGATGCTGCGTTGGCCCACCCGGCCGATGCCGCCGCCTCGCGGCAGGCACACCAGGTTGCGGCCCGGATGGCCGCCCTGCTCGTGACCCGCTATGGGATGTCTGCGGTACGAGACTTCTTACGGAACGGTGTGCCCGTAAGCGTACTCAAGAGCCTGCCACCTTTTGCGGATATCTCTGCAGCTCCCAACGGAGGTGCTGGTTCTTTATCAGGAGCTCAGCGATGATCGCTCGCAAGCAGCGAATTTCCTGCGCGAGTTGCTGCCCATCAGAGCGCGGATCGATGGTCTCGATAAGGTCCGCGCACAAGGGCTCGTAGGTGGTTTGCTGGATCTGTGCGTTCGCTATCATGGGGGGCTCCCTCACACTTCCTTACGTCTATCAACACACTAGATCGAGCCCAAAAAAGACAAAAGCCCAAATGGTGCTGTGTCTCATGCCCCCTTTGGTAGCGTTCTCGCTCACCCTTTCGGCCGCACCGGAAAGTGAGCAACAGAACAGATTCCCGCCTGCCACAGGGTCGAAGGGATGATGCTTTAGTATCCTCATGAGGCAGTATTCGTCAGGCGAAATGGAGCGAAATGAAGATCGATTCTGAAGAATTCCGTGTGCCTCCCGGAGAGGCCAAACTCAGTGAACGGCCGACGATCATCAAACCCTTCTATCAATCAAAAAAGGACTATCAAGCGATCCTGAAAAAGCATGTGGCGGAGTTGAGTGCACTACAACAGCTCCACTACGCGTCCAATCGCTATGCGTTGCTGTTGATTTTTCAAGGGATGGACTCGGCTGGTAAGGACGGCGCCATCCGCCACGTAATGTCCGGGGTCGACCCGGCAGGATGCGAGGTTTCCAGCTTTAAACAGCCAAGCGCGCAAGAACTGGAGCATGACTTTCTCTGGCGCACGAACTGCCGCCTTCCCGAACGGGGGCGGATCGGTATCTTCAATCGTTCCTACTATGAAGAAGTGCTGGTGGTCAGGGTACATCCCGAGATTCTTCGCAGCCAGGGTCTTCCGGAAGAACTGATCAACGAGAAGAACATCTGGGAGGAGCGGTATCGCTCCATCGTCGAACTGGAGAGCCACCTCTACCGAAATGCAACCCGGACGATCAAGTTTTTTCTCCACCTTTCGAAGGCGGAGCAGAAAAAGCGATTTCTCGCGCGCATTGACGAGCCGGACAAGAACTGGAAATTCAGCTTGGCGGACATTCACGAGCGGAAATATTGGAAGCAATACATGGAGGCGTATGAGGCGTGTCTGAACGCTACAAGCACCCATCAGGCGCCCTGGTATGCAGTTCCCGCTGACGATAAGGAGAATGCCCGCCTGATTATTGCCCGCATATTGCTGGATACGCTTGAGAGTCTCAAAATGGCGTATCCCAAAACCACCCCGAAACGACGCCGCGAACTGCGGGCGATCGGCAAGCAGCTAAAGAAGAACTGACGAAGTCCAGAAGCCTCCGAGGAGCATCCTACCCGGGAGACGCCACAAATCACCGGATGCCCCGTCTTTGGCGGTGTGCCTCCAACACAGGCGTTGGGGAGATAAGTTGAGCGACGCAAACCCAATCATTAGGTGGCCCAACGTGGAAGGGATGGACGCGCTGGCTGAGCTAGCGCTCAACCTTCGCTGGTCGTGGAACCATGCGTCGGACGAGATATGGCAGAGTCTCGACGCCGAGCTGTGGGAGACTACGCAGAATCCCTGGCTGATTCTGCGCACCGTCTCCAAAGAGAAGATCAAATCTCTGTTAGCGGCGCCGGAGCTTCGTCAGCGCGTTCAGGACTTGCTGAGGATTAACCACGAATCCGCGGACACCTGGTTCCAGCAGAAGCACCCGGGCTCCGGTCTCTCCTCCGTCGCCTACTTCAGCATGGAATTCATGTTGAGCGAGGCGCTGCCCATTTATTCGGGCGGCCTCGGCAATGTAGCAGGCGACCAGATGAAGGCGGCGAGCGACTTAGGTGTACCCGTGGTCGGAATCGGCCTGCTCTACGGTCAGGGGTATTTCCGCCAGGCATTTGATTTGGACGGCAACCAGCAGGCGCTTTACCCGGTCAACGATCCCGGCCAACTGCCCATTCGCCCGCTGCGTCAGGCCAATGGAGAATGGCTAAGGTTACAGATTCAGCTGCCGGATACGAAGATCTGGCTGCGCTGCTGGGTGGTATCGATTGGAAGCAACAAGCTCTACCTTCTGGACACCAACGACTTCGCCAACTCCGCCGCTCATCGCGGCATCAGCAGCGAGCTCTATGGCGGCGATGCCGAGATGAGATTGAAGCAGGAGATCGTGCTGGGCATCGGCGGCTGGCGCCTACTGCGCGCCCTGGGCCTGCAGCCCGAGGTATGCCACCTGAACGAGGGCCATGCGGCGTTTGCGGTGCTGGAACGGGCACGCAGCTACATGCAGGATCACAAGACATCTTTTGACCTTGCCATGACGGTCACCCGCGCGGGCAATTTGTTTACCACCCATACCGCGGTCGCCGCAGGCTTTGACCGTTTTGATCCGGAGCTCATGCGGAAATATCTCCGCCACTACGCGGGGGATGAACTCGGCATTCCATTGGATGATTTGCTCGCCATGGGAAGGCAGAATGCCGGCGATCCTTTAGAACCCTTTAACATGGCCTATCTTGCTGTCCGTGGCAGCGGCCAGATCAACGGCGTGAGCAAACTGCATGGGCAGGTAAGCCGCCACATCTTCCAGCCGCTCTTCCCGCGACGGCCCGAGCTTGAGGTCCCCATCGGCTCGGTGACCAATGGCATTCACGTCCCTACCTGGGACTCAGCGGAAGCAGATGCACTCTGGACCAACGCTTGCGGCAAGAAGCGTTGGCGCGGAGATGGTCCTCCAAAAGAGAACATCCGTCGCATACCCGACGAGCAGTTTTGGCAATTGCGCGGTCTGCAACGGAAGCGTCTGATCGAGCGGGTGCGCAGGCGCTACGCACATCAACTGGCATTAGAATACGTAGTCTCAGAAGATTCCAGCAACGTTCTTGATGAACATGTCCTCACCGTGGGATTCGCGCGCCGGTTTGCTACTTATAAGCGGCCAAATCTTCTATTGCACGATCCTGAGCGTCTGATTCGATTGCTTTGCGATCCCGAGCGCCCAGTGCAGTTGATTCTCGCCGGAAAAGCACATCCTCAGGATCTTCCCGGGCAGGCGCTGATCAAGAAATGGAATGATTTCATCAAGCGTCCTGAAGTCAAAGGCCATATCGTCTTTCTGAGCGACTATGACATGCAGATGGCGCAGGAATTGGTGCAGGGTATGGATCTTTGGATCAACACGCCGCGGCGTCCCTGGGAAGCGTGCGGGACGAGTGGGATGAAAGTCCTGGTCAACGGGGGCCTGAATTTTTCTGAACTGGACGGCTGGTGGGCTGAGGCTTACTCTCCCCTGGTGGGATGGGCCATCGGCGACGGCCAGGAACACGGGGACGATCCGGCACGGGATGCCCTGGAGGCCGATGCCATGTATACCTTGCTGGAGCAGGAGGTCGTGCCTCAGTTCTATGAGAGGGATGAACGTGGCTTGCCGTCCAAGTGGCTGGGCCGTATTCGGGAGAGTATGTGCCAGCTCACCCCGGAATTTTCCGTCGGCCGCACGCTTCGAGAGTACACCAAACATCACTACCTGCCCGCGGCTTCTGCTTATGTCCAACGCGCCGCCAAGGAAAGTGCTTTGGGTGCTGAGTTGCTCGAATGGCAGCAAACCATCGCGCAACGATGGAACACCGTGCGCTTCGGCGCCGTGAGTGTCGAAACTCACGACAATTTCCATCTCTTCCGGGTACAGGTCTTACCGGGTGATCTACCTCTGGATGACTTCAGAGTAGAGCTGTACGCCGATCCCCTTCGAGAAGGCGAATCTGCCGTCCAAGCCATGACGGCAACCGAAAAGGGCGACGGTCAAAAGGGAGTCGTAACCTACTCGGCGCAAGTAGCGGCAAGCCGTGCGGCCAGCGACTTCACAGCAAGGATCGTTCCCTGTCATGCCGGAGCTTCTGTGCCCCTGGAAGCCGGGCAGATCCTTTGGCAACGTTGAGCGGCGGAGATTGTTGGTCCGGGCTTCAGTGTCTGCGCCCCTGGTTCCCTCGCAAAAGACGGGTGGGCCACACATCTCGCTCGTTTTTCGCGAGGGGACCAGGGGCGAAGACACTGGAGCCGCCCTACCCTTCAAAGTGTCGGCAATAAGCGAGCCAAGCTGAGCTATTTAGCTCAGATATTTCCTCACTGTCCTGGAACACTACATTAGGCTTCTTCCGCTTCCGAAGCCGAAAGAGGAACATCAGATGCCGCTCATGCAGCTCGTCATTACGCTCATCGCCGTAGGAATTCTGTTGTGGCTCGTGAATCGCTTCATACCGATGCAATCGAGCATCAAATCCATCCTGAACGGGGTAGTTGTCATCATTGTGGTCGTCTGGCTAGCGAACCTGTTCGGCCTATTCGCTCCCCTCTCGAGAATTCACGTAGGTCGATGAGCGACGCTCTACCCGAGTCTCCCCCGGTCTCGGGAAATCTATGGCCCGGTGGTCAGCCAGTAGAGTTGTTTCACCTTGAATCCCTTTTTCATCGGTGGCGGATCCACCTTGCCCCATGAGGCATGGTTCCAGGTAACCGCCTGCAGTCCGTCGTGTGCGGGTTGGAAAACCATGGGCGGCTCGACCGGCTTACCCTCCACGGCATCGAACGTGACCGTGACCTGGCTGCCGGTATCGACCCAATGGCCAAACAAGGTAGTCGCGCCATTGCCGGGATCTTCTGTAACCGTAGCTGTACCATCCTTACCCAAGCTCAGGTTCATCGACGGACTGGTGAAGCGCGATAGATAGACGCCGGCAAACCGTGAATGCGCGGCTGTATTGTCAGCGAGTGCGGCTTGCGTGGAAGGCCAAAGGGTTGCGCAAGCCAACGGAAGGTGCAGGAACAAGACACGGGAGGCTCTCATAGTCCCTGCAGTTTAATCCCGTATCCCCCGCGAGAAATACACAACTACGCAAGTATCTACGCAACGATTCCCGTTTTGCGACCCAATCCTAAAGTACTTTTAATCGAATACTACTTGTCATCTTCACGGAGTGTTGTCCTGACTCTCCAAGGCAGCTAAAACCGGCTCCCGTTTGTTTGGGTTGACATCCGACCCAAATAGGAGAATAGTTGGGTCGAATGACTACCCAAGAGAGCAACGACGACCGTATCGCCCTATTGCAGGGGACGCTAGACCTGCTGATCCTGAAAACGCTTGTAATGGGAGAGTGCCACGGGCAAGGCGTGGCGCGATTGATTCAGCGCCAGTCGGAAGAGGTGTTTTTTGTCGACCACGGGTCGCTATACCTGGCGCTGCAGCGGCTGGAAGACAAAAAGTGGATTCGCGCCAAGTGGGGTGTGAGCGAGAACAACCGCAAGGCGCGGTTTTATTCGCTGACGCCCAAGGGCCGCGAGCAGCTGGTGGAGAAGACCAGCGAGTGGCGGCGGCTGACACGAGCCATGGATCTGATTTTGGAGTCGAGCAAAGGGCCTCAGCGAGAGGAGGCATAACTATGTTCTGGCGCAAGCGGAGTGCAGAGGATTTCGCAGAAGAGATCAAGGCGCATCTTGAACTCGAAGCCGACGACCTGAAGCAGGAGGGTCTAAGCGAGGACGAGGCGCGATGGAAGGCACGGCGTGAATTCGGCAATGTCCGGGCCGCGCAGGAGCGCTTTTACCTCAAAGACCGATGGGGATGGTGGGACAAGCTGCTGCGCGATCTTCGCTTTGGCTTGCGCTCCATGCGCCAGAGCCCGGGGTTCGCGGTGACGGCGATTCTGACGCTGGCGCTGGGGATTGGTGTAAATACGGCGGTATTCAGCGTGATGAACGCGGTGCTTTTGCGGTCGCTGCCGATCGCAGATCCGCAGCAGGTGGTGCTCCTAAACACCTCAAACTCGCCGCGGGGAACGGGGACGATCAATGGTTACGATACGTTCTCCTATCCGGTCTATGATGCGCTGCGCCGCCAGAGTGGCGTGCTGAGCGATGTAATAGCGATCGGGGCACTGTCGGCGGACAAGGTGAATGTGCGCATCGGCGCGCAGCCAGAGACGGCGGAAGCCGACATGGTGAGTAGTAATTTTTTCAGCGCGCTGGGTGTAAAGCTGGCTCGCGGACGCGGATTCACCACCCAGGAAGAGGCAGATCCCGCGCAGGTGATGGTGATCAGTTACAGCTACTGGACCCGCCGCTTCTCTCGCGATCCCAACGTGTTGGGGAAGACCTTGTACGTAAAGGGCGTTCCCTTCACGGTTGTGGGCGTGACGGCGGAGGGTTTTGAAGGAACCGAGGCGGGCCAGTCCATGGATTTCTGGATTCCGCTGCAGAATCGGATTGAGTTCAACGTGCTGGGCAATCCGCCAGAGGACGGCAAGCTCTATCAGCAGGACCAGACTTGGTGGTGTCTGCGGCTCATGGGGCGATTGGCTCCAGGAGTGAGCCGAGAGCAGGCAGTCTTGCGCTTGCAGAAGGTATTTCAGACGGCGGCATACATTGGGTTGGGCTCGCCGATGGCGGGCGAGAAACCGCCGGTGCTGAGCTTTGCCGATGCCAAGAACTTTCCCGGTTACGACGAAATGTATGGCAAGCCGCTGCGCATGCTAATGGCCATGGTTGGACTGGTGCTGCTGATTGCGCTCACCAATGTGGTGATGCTGCTGATGGCCCGCAATGCCACCCGGCAGAGAGAGTTCTCATTGCGAATGGCGTTGGGCGCGCGACGGGGCGAGTTGCTACGCCAGCTGATCACGGAGAGTCTGCTGTTGGTGATCGTGGCCGGCGCATTAGCGTGGGGATTTGCGCAGCTGGCGACGCGGATGCTGGGACGGTTGGCGCTGATTGAATCGAGCCTTGCTCCAGATAAGACCGTGCTGTTGTTCACGCTGGGCGTGCTGACGTTTGCGGCGTTGCTGTTTGGGCTGGCGCCCTTTCGCGCGGCAATTGCCGGTGGTGCGGAGCTGGCGCTGAAGACCTCCGCCGCCACCTCGAGCGCGGACGCGGGCAAGACGCAAACCGGGAAACTCATCGTCGCGCTGCAGATGGCGCTGTGCCTGGTGCTGCTGGTGGGTGGTGGGTTACTGATTCGCACCCTGCGGAACCTGGAGAACATCCCTCTCGGCATGCAGACGGACGGGCTGGTGGTCTTTGGCCTGAATCCCCAGAGCCTCCATTCGGAAGCGAAGCTGGTCTCCTTTTATCAAGACCTGCAGCGCCGTCTGCGCGTCCTGCCGGGTGTGGAGTCAGTGACGGTGATGAATGAGCGGCTTGGGTCGTGGTGGTCGAACAATAGTAATGTGACGGTTGATGGCAGGGTTCCAAACGTCGCCAACGGAAGCACGGCGCTGGTGCGGAACAATGATGTCGGCCCGGATTTCTTTCACACCCTGGGTGTACCGATCGTGCTGGGGCGGGAGTTTAACGATGCGGATAATGCGACGTCGCCCAAGGTTGCGGTGGTAAATGAACTGCTCGCACAACAGTTTCTGCCCAACCAGAACCCATTGGGACATCGCATCAACGACAAGGTCATTGTGGGTGTGGTGAAAAATCATAAGTATCGCAGCATGAACGAAGAACCTATCCCGATGGCGTGGTGGGCCTACACGCAGGCCCCGGAAGAGGGCGAGATGAATGTGGAGATGCGAGTGCGCGGGGACGCGCTGGCGATTCTGCCGGACGTACGCAAGGTGGTCGCGCAGATGGATCCCGATGTGCCGCTGATTCAGCCCATGTTGCAACGCAAGCAGTTTGAGCGGACCATCTCGCAGCAGCTGATGTTTGCCCGGCTGGGGGAGTTTTTTGGGTTGCTGGCGATTGTGCTGGTGGCCACGGGATTGTACGGAACGCTGGCCTATCGCGTAAACATGCGCACGGCGGAGATTGGCGTGCGCATGGCTGTGGGCGCGCGGCGGGGGCAGGTGGTTTGGATGATCCTCAAAGGCAGCCTCCTGCTGACAGCCATCGGAGTGGTGATGGGTATTCCGCTGGCGATGCTGGTGGGGCGCGCGTTGACGTCATCCTTGTACGGCGTCAAGCCAATGGATGCGGTGAGCTATCTGCTGGCAGTCGCCGGCGTAGCCCTGGTGGCACTGGCAGCGAGCGCGGTGCCCGCGTCCCGTGCGGCCAATGTCGACCCTCTGACCGCGCTACGAGCGGAATAACCAACCATTATTGAGGCTCGGCGTAAACGCTTTTGACGAATCCGCCAGCGTTGGTGTTGGGCCAGTCGGGATGCTGCGTCTTTAGCTCGGCGGTGATCTGCTTCCCGGCGTCCTCGGCAGAGACGCCCTGACCCTTGAGAGCCAACGCACGGGTGCGGATTTCGGAGATCAGGCTTCGTTCTGCCGCCACCAGCGAGCCGTCACCCGGAGGGCTGTGATCGGGCAGCACATGCGCGGCGTTGAGGGCGTCCACCTTGTCGAGTACGGCGAGCCAGGTCGCAGGTGTGCCGCCGTCGCCAAAGATATTCGGCATGGTCTTGTTCTGCACCACGTCGCCCGAGACCAGGGTGCGGTCCGGCTCGACAAAGGTGAGCTCGTCGCCCTTGGTGTGGGCTCCGCCGAACCAGAGCAACCGCGCGGTGACACCGCCCAGGTCGACGGTTGCTTCCTGGTCGAAGGTCACATCGGGCGGACGCAACACGACCCCCGCGAGCAGCTCCTTATTCTCCGCCGACCGGCTGCTGAACATGTCGATCATCTCCTGCCCATGCTTCTCCATTTCCTGCTGCTGCACCGCATTGCGGATCAGGATGGTGCCGGGAGGAAACCCGGGTTCGCCGCCCGCGTGCTCGGGATGGAAGTGAGTGGTAGTAAGAAAGAGCTTGGCGTTGTTGGGCGCAAGTTTCGCCGCCAGGCGAGCGACGGTGGCTCCATTCTTCGGGCCCAGGCCGGTATCCACCACCAAGGTAGCGCGGCTACCGACGACGATGGCGATGTTGGGGAAGCCCATGATGGCCCAGACGTGGTCGGAAATCTTGACAGTGTCTTCACCAACCATCGAATGGTTCATCTGGGCGAATCCGTGGGCGGTGAGGAGTGCAGCCAGGGTCAATACTAAGGAGAGTGATTTCATGGTGTCCTCGTCCGAACCAGCAGCTCAAACCATGACCACTATATCGCCATCACTCCCTGACCAGCATCATTGACCAGACTCCATTCGCACTTCAGACTTGTCCAAATTAGATCTTTCCAGCTTCGCTTCATTGGTCACGGCGACGTGGGCGGCGGTTTCGCTGGAAACCATAGAATGTGCGACCTAATCATTCGTCAAGGCCCGAAGGGCCGGGGCCAAACGTCAGCCCAGCCCGGAAGTGCCTGCGTGAGAACCGCCCGCGTGCTTACTACCATTTCGGAGTTAGCCGGTAGGCGTGCATTTCCGTACAAGCCGGCAACACGCAAGCTTGGCCTGCTATCTCTCCTTCATCGTTGATCGAGTAAGCACCCATCAGATGCAGTGGCGAGTTCGCCGGTATGAGGGTGTTGAGGTCCTTCATGTGCCCGTCTTTCCATCGGAAAGCGCTCATCCCGTTGGGATCGATGGAGAAGCCGACTACTTCGTCGAGGTTGTTTACGGTTCTGCAGCAACCGGCTACGGTCAGGAACGCTGCCGGTGTAAGCGTACCGAGGTCCTGCCTGCCTTTGGCCTTGGTCCAGAGGAACGAGTGGACGGTGCCGTCGTTAGCTTCAGACGTCCCCACGACATCGCCGAGGTCATTGATGCTGGACGCATTGTTGGACATGGTATGGTCCTGGTCTCCGAACCTCCCGAGGTCCTTAGGCGTACCGTCCGCTTCCCAGAGCACAGCGTGCAGCCCATTTACCGCCCCAGGCGGCAAGCCCTGAGTGGCGCAGGTACCCGAAGAACCGACGGCCTGGCCAAAATCGTTGAGTCCCATGGCGAAGGCGACGGTGTCGCCCTTAAGCGGCTGGAGCTCATGAATCTGGCCGTTCGAATCCCATTTCACCGCTTCATAACGGAAGACCTGAGAAGGGGTTCCCTTGGAGCAGGTGGAGTCGCGAACGCCATTCTCTGACCAGCCGACCACCTGGCCCAGATTGTTTACCCCGAAAGCATTGGAATTGCGGCCGCCGGGGAGCCTGGGGAGCGCGGCCAATTTGCCGTAACGCCAGATGGCGCCGCGGCACTCCAGATGGGTACCGAAGGCACAAAAGTCTTCGTTGTCAGGATCTTTCGCGGCAATCTCCGACCCAACCGCGGCCTCGCCATAAAGGTTAGGTCCGTCCGCCCCGCTGTTGGGGCCGCCAAGTGTGCCAATGTCCACCAGCGGGCCGGCGCCATACCAAAGGAAGGAGTGTTGCGGGCCGTTGGGAACCAGGTTCGAATGACCCGGCAACCCAGCCGATACTGTTCATGTCATTCGATGTTGCGTTCGTTGCCTTTTCCCAACACGCCAAGGTCGGTGACGCTATATTGTGGTTTTTCGCATCCCGGCGCCTGCGCGGCGGGAGCCGCCACCGTGACCAGTGAAGCTGCCAGGCCCAGGGATAGAGAGTTCAACTTCCATTTGCTGTTCATATCGTCTCCTTTGTCTGTTTCGTAGCCGCGGAATCCCCGGGCTGTATGGTCTTCTGCACGCGAGCGAGCAGTGAATTCAGGCACGTAAGCGTTGAGCCATCGGCTGCCTGCGACCGATGCAGCTCCCCCGAACTGAGCCATTCCTCTAATTCAGGCCGTTCCAGGTTCGAGATCACTCCGGTGTCTTCCAGCGCGATCATTTCCACCTCCGCCGCGCATCGCGAACACCATGCGCGCCGGGAACTCCGGCCCCGCAGGATCAACAGCGAATCGGTTTCGATGGTGATCCTCGTTTGCTTTGCCATAAAACCTCCTCGAAGCTGGCCAAGTCGGAACGAGAGAAGGTTGGCGCTGATGCGCCTGAAAAGTCCTTCCAGGGCGCCTGAAAACTTCTGATAATTTCTCGCAATCATGCAAGTGACAGATAAATGAAGACTTGTTGTCTGTCCTTTGAACGAGCTAGACCTCGGCATGCGCAGCAGTGCGTGCTAGAATTCGGGCTCAAATGACAACGAGCGAGAATCCGAGAGGCCGATGAGCTCTACGAGTTCGGCCCTTTTCGGGTTGATCCCGCGAGGGAAACACTGCTCAAGGCAGGCGTAGCCGTGCCGCTCACGCCGAAGACGTTTCAAATCCTTCTGGTTTTAGTCCGCCACGGCAAAGAGATCGTCACCAAAGACGACCTGATGAAGACCGTCTGGCCGGACACCTTCGTGGAGGAGGCCAATCTCAGCCGCAACATCTTTATGCTGCGCAAGGCGCTCGGTGAGACCGCCCAGGACCATCGCTACATCGTGACCGTGCCCGGGCGAGGATACCGCCTCGCGGAGAACGTGCACCTGCTTCCGGGCCAGGAATTCGAAATTGCCGCTGCCACCCATTCCAGAGTGCAGATCGACGTTAAGGAGACCCGGCCGTGGAAGTGGATCGCCCTGGCCGCCGTGATCGTGCTTGCCTTGGCTGCCGGCTTATGGCGAATCCTCTCGCATCGCCAGGCAGTTCTCAGCGCCAAAGACACGGTGGTGCTTGCCGATTTCGCAAACTCTACCGGCGACGCCGTATTTGACGAGACCTTGCGCCAGGGGCTGGCGATTCAGCTCCGGCAGTCGCCTTACCTCAGCCTCATCTCCGACCAGCGCATCGCGCACACGCTCCATTTAATGGGCCAACGAGCGGGTGCGCGGCTCACGCCGGAACTCGCTCGGGGAGTCTGCGAACGGACCGGAAGCACCGCCATCCTGGAGGGCTCGATCGCACCCCTCGGAAGCCAATACGTAGTCACGCTCCAGGCCAGGAGTTGCCGCACCGGCGAGGTCCTCGACCAGGAACAGGTGCAGGCAGCAAAAAAGGAGGACGTACTAAGCGCCCTGGGCCAGATCGCCAGTCGCTTTCGAAATCGAGTGGGTGAATCGTTGACCACTATCCAGGAGCACAATACTCCGCTCGCCGAGGCGACGACCCCTTCACTCGAGGCGCTCGAAGCTTACAGCGCGGGCTGGAAGCTCCACACCACAAACGGGGCCATGGCTGCTCTGCCGCTCTTAAAGCGCGCGGTGGAGATCGATCCCAACTTTGCTTTGGCGCAAGCAACCCTGGGGCGTGAATACGCTGATCTTGATGAGTCCGATCTGTCCGCTGCGAGCACCACCAGGGCCTGGCAGTCGCGGGACCACGCCAGCGATCGGGAGAAGTTCTACATCACTGCCACCTACGAAGGGCTGGCAACAGGAAACCTTGAAAAGGCGCGGCAGAACGATGAGGCATGGGCGCAAACCTATCCTCGTGATCCGGTACCTCACTCGATGTTGGCGGGTTATCCGAATAAAGCGGCGGCGCGATACGAACTGGGGATCGTCGAAGCCCGCAAGGCGACAGAGCTCGACCCGGATTTTGCCATGGGTTATTACAATCTCGGTGTCAATAACGTCTATCTCGATCGCCTGGAAGAGGCTGAGAACGTCCTCCGGCGCGCCAGCCGGACGAGGCCTCGAGATCGACGAATTCATCATGCTGGAGCATGACATCGCCTTCTTGAAAGGCGACCGCGCTGCCATGGAACGGGCGGTCGCCCGGGCCCGGGAAAGGTCGGGAGGAGATACCTGGATTTCCAATAAAGAGGCCTATGCTTTCGCCTATGCAGGTCAGCTGAAAAAGGCGAGGGCTCCTATCTCAGCGCGCGATGGACCAGGCGATGCAGGAGGCCCAGCCGGAAAGGGCCGGCCTATGGGAAGCAGGAGCATCCTTACGCGAAGCCTTTTTTGGAAACGCGCCGCAAGCCAGGCAGAGGGCTACCGCGCGCACTCAATCATTCGCATAACCGTCAGGTAGAGTTTGGCACGGCGCTGGCGTTGGCTATATCCGGAGATGCCGGCCGCGCGCAACAGCTCGCCGATGATCTGGAAAGGCGCTTTCCTGAGGATACGATCGTGCGCTTCAGCTACCTGCCGGTGCTGCGAGCACGCATCGCCCTCAATCAGGGCGACCCTGTGAAAGCGATCGAACTGCTGCAGGTTGCCGTTCCTTATGAGCTGGGCGCCCGCCTGGACCTCGGGCCGCTCTACCCCATCTATGTGCGCGGCGAGGCTCATCTGGCAGCGCACCAGGGTGCTGAAGCGGCCATCGAGTTTCAGAAAATCCTCGACCACCGCGGAGTCGTGGGCAGCGATCCCATCGGCGCACTCGCACACCTGCAACTTGGCAGAGCGTATACCCTGACGGGAGACAAGATAAAGGCGAAGTCCGCCTACCAGGATTTCCTAACCCTATGGAAAGATGCTGACCCCGATATCCCGATCTTCCACGAAGCGAAACAGGAGTACGCTCGGCTGCAGTGAGTTGCGAGTGTGGCACGGCTTCAGAGGCTGCGGAAAAAGTCGCTGAACCTTGAAAAAGTCATCCCTCAGTGGCTAAAGCCAGACCTGTTTGCAAACACTTACGGAGCGAGATCTTAGAGAGAAGGAGAATCTCCTGCTCTCTCCTGCGGAGTGCAACTAAGGACATGGCGTAGCCAGGAAGGCGTGCGTTTGTCCGCTGCTGTTCACCCCAAAGCCGACAATCTCGTCACGCGAGTTGATGATCTCTGCAACCAGCGCGTGGATGGGGGCGTTGGCCTGCAGAAGGCTGTTGAGATCGATCATCACTCCGTTCCGCCGGAGAAACGCGCGGGGCACTCCGGTTTTGTCGATCGACAAACCCACCACCTCGCCTTTCTCATTCGCGCCCAGCGCGACGCTCGCATAGTCACCCTTTACGGTGCCCAGGTCTTTCATGCCCGTCTCCCTGGTCCATAAGAAAGCGTGCGAGGTTTGTTCGCCTGCCAGCACCGAGGTACCGACTACCTGACCTTGGTTGCCGATGTAACAGGGCGGTGTTGCCGAGCGGGCCCAGCGCGGCGCTCCTACAGGGGGTGATGCAGGCTCCTCCCAAGTTGCCCAGGTCGGTGACCGTGCCATTTTCCCAAAGCACGGCGTGCGGGCCTACGGCGAGAGGAGGCAGGAGGGTGTTCCCGCACGAACCAGATTGTCCGACCACCTGGCCCTTGTCGTTAACCCAGAGGCCAATTCCAACCGAATCACCCGGGAAGCGGGCGCAGCTTCTGAATTTCGCCCTGTCCTGGTCCCCATAGGACGGCTTCAAAATCGTTCGTCTGCGGAGCCACGCAGTGGGTGTCGAGCCGTGCCCTCTTCCGCAACCCCCACTGCCTGGCCCCGGTCATTGATGGAAATGGCCTGGCCATTCTTGCCCCCGAGTAGCGGCAGAGCCGTCATCGCTCCTCCTTGCCAGAGGAAAGGCACACATTCGCAGGCCGGTAGCCGAAACCGCAAAAATTTTCGCTGTCTTTCTCCTGAGCAGAGACTTCGGATGCACCCACGACTTGGGCAAAGTCATTGGTGGTGAACCCGATGCTGTTCAAGCCCGCACTGTTCTTTGCATTCGAGACCAGGCGTGCCCAGATCAAGCTTCAACCCCTTGTACCAAAGGACCGCATGCTGTGTGCCGTTGGCGAGGGCCGCCGCGCCGGAGACCAAGCCATCACTGGCCACGGACGTGGCCTCGCTGAACGGGCCGCCGAGCGTGCCCAGGTCGGTGATGTGATAGTGGACTGGCGGTAGCTTCTCCTGCTGCTGGGCTACCAGCCAGGCAGGCGTGAACAGCGTGCAAAACGACGTCACTGCAACGCACAAGATTCGAGATTTTTTGCTTTCATAGTCGCCTCACTCCTGAGCGTGCAATTTGCAACTGGCAGGCTCGTCACGCAGAAGAACCCGCCCCCGCACAGACGTCAAAGAAACTAAGCGTGAGTTCTTTGTTAACTGGCAACTTGTTGAGAACAAGAGGAGTAAGAAGGTGGCGTAAACTGGTGCGGACATTAGGCCGGTTATCGAGGAAGACCCGTGGAAACGCCGGTTGGTTCTATTTATGAATTCGGTCCCTTCGAAGTGCATCCCGGATCCGGCGAACTCCTCAAACACGGGCGCCGGGTTAAGCTGCAGGACCAACCCTTCCGTCTGCTGGTTGTTCTTCTGGAGAACGCGGGGCAGGTGGTTACCCGGGAGCAGATCCAAAGCCGCATCTGGGAAGAAAACACATTTGTAGACTTTGACGCGAGCCTTCGCGTCGCGGTGCGCAAGCTAAGGGAGGCGCTCGGCGACGATGCGGAGAATCCCCGATACATTGAGACCGTGCCCAAGCGGGGATACCGCTTTCTCGCTCCCTTCCCTTCGTCCGTAGGATCCGTCCAGCGCATCGAGGCGACGGAAACCAGTCCCGCTGACCGGCAGGCGCCAGCCGAGTCCGAGCGTCCCGAGAGATGGCATTGGGTCGCGGCACTCCTCCTGCTTATCCTTATCACTTCGGGCACTGGCGCATTCCTGTCTTTAGCCCACAGGCGAAGAGTCTTCACCGAAAAAGACACCGTCGTGCTCGCCGACTTCGCCAACTCCACCGGCGATCCTGTATTTGACGGGACGCTGCGCCAGGGCCTGGCCGTGCAACTGGAGCAGTCGCCTTTTCTGAGCCTGATCTCAGACGAACGCATGCAACAGGTCTTGCACTTGATGGGCCAGCCGCCCGACGCGCGGCTCGACCCGCAGATCGGCCGCGAAGTTTGTGAGCGAACCGGCAGCGCTGCTGTTTTGTATGGCTCGATCGCAAGCCTGGGCAGCAAGTACGTGTTGGGTTTGCAAGCAAACGACTGCCGCACAGGAAAAGTTCTCGCGGAAGAGCAGGTGCAGGCGGATAGAAAAGAAGAAGTGCTGAATGCACTGGATCAAATTGCCAGCAGGTTTAGATCCCGAGTCGGAGAATCGCTGACTACGGTCGAGAAGTACGACACTCCGCTTGCCGAGGCCACGACCCCGTCGCTCGAAGCATTAAAAGCTTACAGCGCGGGCTTGAAGATTCACTCTCAAAAAGGTTCGGCCGCCGCCCTCCCCTTGTTCAAACACGCTATCGCACTCGATCCGAAATTCGCCATGGCCTACGCATCTCTTGGACACGCCTATGGCGAAATTGGCGAGTCTGACCTCTCGGCGGAAAGCATGAGCAAGGCATATCAGTTGCAGGATCGCGCCAGTGACCGGGAGAAGTTTTTTATCACCGCTTCCTACGATTTCCGAGTGACCGGAAACCTGGAAAAGGTGGAGCAGACCTGCGTCGCTTGGGCGCAAGCCTATCCTCGCGATTACGATCCCCCCGGAATTCTCGGCGGAGTCGTTTACCCTGCCTTCGGCAAATACGAGAAGGCGGTCGAAGAATCCAGCAAAGCAGTAGCAGCTTGATCCGGACTTTGCCATCGGATACAACGACCTGGCCTTCGATTATGTCTTTCTCGATCGCCTGGGGCAGGCGGAGAAAACCCTTCAACTGGCTTCGGCACGCAACCTGGAAGCCAGCGACGCCCTGGTGCTGCCCTACGACATCGCCTTCCTGAAAGGCGATCAGGTTGGAATGGAGCGGGAAGCGGCCCAGGAGCAGGCAAAATCCGAATCCGAAGCGCAGAGCTGGTATTACCAGGCGTTCGCGATGGCGTATTCCGGTCACTTGCAACAGGCGAGGACGATGGCCGCGCGCGCAACGGATATGGCGCAACAGGCAGATCAACCGGAAAGAGCGGCCCTCTGGGGAACCGGAGCAGCCTTGTTGGAGGCGTTCTTCGCCGATCCGTCTGCCGCCAGGAAGAAGGCTAAAGCAGCCCTGGAGCTTTCCAAAGATCGAGAGATAGAGTACGGCGCAGCCCTCGCCTTCGCCCTGACGGGCGATACCGCTCAGGCGCAAACACTCGCCAACGATTTACAACGGCGCTTCGCGGAGGATACTTCGGTCAAATTCAGTTATCTGCCAACGCTGCGTGCCCTTCTGGCATTGCACAGTGGTGAAAGTTCCCGGGCCATAGAACTGCTGCAAGTCGCGGCGCCCTATGATCTGGGGGCGCCGCGCAGCAGCTATCACGCGATTTTTGGCCCGCTCTATCCCGTATACTTTCGCGGCGAGGCATTGTTGGCAGCGCACCAGGGCCCTCAAGCCGCCGCGGAATTCCAGAAAATCCTCGACCACCGCGGGATCGTAGTCAGTGATCCCATCGGCGCCCTGGCGCGCTTGCAGCTAGGCAGGGCCTTCGCTATGTCAGGAGATAAGACCAGGGCGAAGTCCGCCTACGAGGATTTCCTCACCCTCTGGAAAGATGCTGACCCCGGCATCCCCATCCTTCAGCAAGCCAAACGAGAGTACGCCCGGTTGCAGTGAAGCTGCTAACCCACGATCCGGCTACAATGCTCTGTCAGTACTCATCTCCGTGGAGAGCATTGGATTCACCCGCATGACACAAACCCGAATCGTTCTCGCCTTTTCTGGTATTTTCCTCTTCGGCCCCGGTGCTCCATGCCGACAGCTGCACGGCAATCAAGGATCTGAAGCTTCCGGACACAACCATCACCATGGCAGAACGCGTCGCTTCGGGCGATCTGGAGGGGCCTGGTATCGACAAGCCGCTGCATGAACTGCCGCCCTTCTGCCGCGTCGTGGGAGTGCTTCGGCCTTCAGCGGATTCGGAAATCCGCTTCGAAGTCTGGCTGCCGGAAAAGGATTGGAACAGCCGCTTTCTCGGAGTAGGCAACGGCGGGTTTGCCGGCTCCATTGGATATCAAGGCGCTGGCCGGCAATTTAAAACGCGGGTTCGCCACGGCGGGGTCCGATGCCGGCCATCAAGCACAAGCTGAGGATGCGAGCTGGGCCTTTGGTCATCCGGAGAAGATCAAAGACTTTGGATGGCGCGCCGTCCACTTGACCGCCGAGCGAGCGAAGGATGTGGTCAAGGCGTACTACGGCAAGACCGCCAACAAGGCCTACTTCGATTCCTGTTCGGATGGGGGACGCGAGGCGCTGATGGAAGCGCAGCGTTTCCCGGAAGACTACGACGGAATCCTGGCCGGCGCGCCGGCCAATAACTGGACCCGCCTGTTGTCTTCAGGCGTCGATGTCACCCAGGCAACCATGGGTGACCCGCGGGCCTACATCTCAAGCCTGAAGTTGCCTGCCATCGAGCGCGCTGCTCTGGCCGCGTGCGATACATCGGACGGCGTGAAAGACGGAATCATCAATGATCCGGCGAAATGCCATTTCGATCCCGCGGTGCTGTTATGCAAAGCCGCAGACACTCTGGACTGCCTGACGCAGCCGCAAGTGGACTCGCTGAAAAAGTTCTATGCCGGCGGTGTGGATGGAAAGGGAAAACCCATTTTCCCGGGATATTCGATGGGGGACGAGTCAGGCGCCTGGGGCGAGTGGGTCCTTGGGCCGGGCCCAGGAGCGGGCTATGGAGTCCAGTATGTGCAGAACTACTTCCGCTACATGGTGACCGGCAACCCAAAATGGAACATATTGACTGCGGATGTGGATGCCTCGCTCGTGGCAGCAGGCAAAGAAACTGCGACCGCTCTGGACTCGACCAATCCGGATCTAAGCCCGTTTTCAAAGCGCGGCGGCAAATTGATTATGTATCACGGTTGGGATGATCCTGCCATCTCGCCCTGGGGCAGCATCGCCTACTACCAGAGCGTTCAGAAGACGATAGGCGCGGAGAAAACAGAGTCGTTCATGCGGCTCTACATGGCGCCAGGCATGGAGCATTGCGCCGGTGGGCCGGGCCCATCCGCGTTTGGCCAGCTGGGAATCGCCACCAGCAACGGTCCGAAGTATGGAGTGTTTGATGCCCTGGTCGATTGGGTAGAGAAAGATGTTCCGGCGGGGAATGTGATTGCCACCAAATACACGCCAGATAACAAGGTGCTGATGACCCGGCCCTTGTGCCCTTATCCGGCGATCGCGAAGTACAAAGGCACCGGCGATACCAACGATGCCGCCAACTTTGTCTGCAGCAAGGATTAGCGAATGAAGCGTTTCGCACCGCTGCTGCTGATCACGCTGTGTATTGCGCCGCATCTGCTCCACGCGCAGGCGCCCGCCCCACCCCCATGGGCACAGCCGGGGTCCGCAAACCATGTGCAGGTGGCGCCACCCGCGGACTTCCATCGGCCCAGCAAGAACTTCGACACGCCGATCGGCATCTTCGAGGGCCAGTCTGATGTGGGCAGCGCTTTGGTGCCAGGCAGCGCGAGTTACGACGCCACCACTGGGCAGTACACCATCAACTCCGCCGGTTACAACGTGTGGTACACACGGGATGAGTTTCGCTATCTGTGGAAGAAGATGTCCGGAGACGTTTCGCTCGCCGCCGACATTACATTCCCCGATACCAAGGGTTTCGGCGACCGCAAGGCAGTGCTCATCATTCGCCAGGATCTCGAGGATGATTCCAAAGAGGCCATCGCCGCCCTGCACGGTGCGGGCATGATCCAGCTGGCGCAGCGTGCGGAGAAGGACGTCCGCGTCAAAGACATGGAGTTTCGCGTCGGGGGCCGGGGCCGTCCTAGCGGCGTCAGCCCTGACAGCCTCGTCCCTGTCTTCGCCAAGCGCATCGGCATCGAGAAGCAAGGCGACTCCTTCGCCCTCTTCGTAAGCCTGGAAGGTGAGCCGATGCACCAGTTCGGTCCACCTATCCACCTGCACATCGACGGGCCCTTCTACGCCGGCATCGGCTTCTGCTCGCACTTGCCGGATAAGTCCGATACGGCAGTGCTCTCCAACGTCGTTCTGGAAAACTCCGCGGGCAAGGTCCGCTAGAGGAATCCGCCCCCGGAGAAATCAGCAATTTGATTTTCCCTCAGCGGAGAGAAGCTCCTTGGGTGCTGCGTTTTTGGTTTTGCGTCAGGGCACGGCTAAAGAGGTTGCGGAAAAAGTTTTTCAACGAAGGGCACGGCTTCAGAGGCTTGCGGAAAAATCGCTGAACCTAGAAAAAGTCATCCCTCAGTGGCTAAAGCCAGACCTGTTTGCAAACACTTACGTACGAGCTGAAGCTCGTACCCTTCAAAAACCGGAGTTTTTCCGCAAGCCTCTTCAGCCGTACCGCAAATGCCGTATGCGCTACGCGGCCTTAGCCACCGAGATACGCTTTTCAAGACACCTCGGCTGAACTAAATGCGGCGACGCGATACCCATTTATCTGAGCTCGCTCGGCGGGGCAAAGCTGATCGGCTGAATTTGCTGCAATAGGTATGCTCTCACCGGATTAAGTTCCAGATGCGAATTGCCTGCGCAGTCGGCACTAAAGCCGACAGCCCACGTGCTGGTTCAATCGCACTACAGGAAGGCGCCAGCTCGGGATGACCTCGACCACGATTCGCAATGCTCTTCGGCCAACGGATATGCTGGATGAACAGGAGCACCGTGAAAATGGAGCCAATCAACTTCACGAAAGAAGATGCTATCGCCGTGTACTGGAAGCTCGCTGCGCTGACACCTGAGGAGACGCGCGGGAGCATTAGAGGCCAAATCCATGCTTGTCGAAACATGTATCGGGACCTCGGACACGAACCTGCCTTGAAGAGACTTAGAGAACTGGCAAACATCGATGCTGCCAGAACCAAAGGGCACCGACGTGGCCAGGAAGCGGCGGAAAAGCTGCTCAAAAAGTTCGTGTCTTCGATGAAACCGAATAAAAACCAAGGAATTCAATAACAGACTATGCCAATCAGTGTCGTCACAATGACGGGCCTGGGATAGACAGACAGATTTCCGATAAGCAACGCCGCTAAACTTGTCGTGATGGCTCAGGTTCGATTGCGCTTAGGCATGAACATTTTCGTGTTCTCCCTTTTGGCAAGCACAATCCGAGAAGCAAAGAATGAACGCGTCACAAATGCGGAGCAGGAATAAGTGAAAAAACAACCTCGATCAGTTCGCAAATTGACGATTGAGTAATTGTTACCGAGAAGGCTTTGCGCGAAGGGCGAACGTTTGCGAGCACCAAATTTCGATGGCCAGCGAGACAGGAGTTTTCCATTGCCTCAACGTCCCCGACTTGACTAATACGGTGACTGACTGGACTGCACCGCTTCCCCGAACGTGAACTCTCGTCACCTTCCATCTGCCCTCTTCAATGGGAAGCCGGCCCAACTAGATATGCGACCGTTTGCCGCGCAAGCTCTACAACGAACTCTTTGTCTGACATAGGTAATGCAACAGACCAGAGGGAATCCTCCGCAAGCGCCGCCACCTCAATAGCACTCGTTGCTGAGAGAACGGCAAAGCGAACGGCCAATTCTGGATTGGCGTGTCGAATGCTGGCTCGATGAGCTAGTAAGACCTCAGCCATACGGGAAAGGTTCACCTCAAGACGGCGCCATGCTTCCACTGCGAATTCAGAGTCCTGCTCTATATCAAGCATTCGGATGAGCCCTCGCAGCAAACGCGGATGGTCTCGGTACTGTTGCATAAGCGTGGATAAGATCGCCGTTACGGTCTCGGGGAGACTGTGGCCCACTTTGCGGCCGATTGTGAAAGAGATCAATCGGCAACAAGCTGCGGGCGACGATATGCACTACTCCATGCACATCTGGCCCAGTCTTCGTCTCGCGGAAGTTCAAACTACGCCGTCTTCAATGAACGGTGTCCCGGCGGTTTCCCCGACAGCTCTTTTGGATTTGTCGTAGAAAGAAAGGTCAAAATTTCCTTTTGCTTTCCAAAAGGAAGCATGTCATTATTCCTGTTGGAAACCTAAAGGTTGGACTCCTATTGAAGGAAAAGCCGGACGTCTTGCAAGGAACGCTTGCCCTGATGGTCCTCAAGACATTGGACCTCCTTGGGCCGCAGCACGGCTACGGTATCGCCCGGCGCATCGAGCAGATCAATGGAGACCTTCTGGATGTGAATCAGGGCACGCTCTATCCCTTGCTGCTGAAGCTGGAGCATGAAGGCTCGATCGCTTCGCAATGGGGAGCATCGGAAAACAACCGCCGAGCCCGCTTCTATCGTCTAACAGCGGCTGGCCGTAGGCAACTGCAGGCGGAGACCCACGATTGGGAGCAAACCGCGGCGATCATCGCGCGCTTTTTCAAAGTCAAAGCGGAGGACTTGGCATGAAATTCCTACGACGCCTCTTGATACGCCTATCGAATTTCGCGACCAGGCGGAGTGCTGACCAGCGCCTGCGGGAAGAGATCGCCGAACATCTTGCCTTCCAGACAGAAGAGAACCTGCGCGCCGGCATGACACCGGCCGAGGCGCGGCGTCAGGCCGCAATCAAGCTGGGCGCGGCGGAAGCGATTCGCGAACACCACCACGCCGAGCAAAGCCTCCCTTTCTTCGAGAATCTGCTCTTCGACCTGCGGTACGCAGTTCGCATGCTTCTGAGATCTCCTGGATTCTCTTTCATTGCCATCGCCACCATGGCGTTGGGCATCGGAGCCACCACCGCGATCTATAGCGTGATCGACGCCACGCTGCTGCACCCATTGCCCTATCCAAACCCTGCCGAGCTGGTGCGCATCCAGGACGATCTTTCCGGCGTAGGCGCGCAGAACGTCGGGATCTCCGTCCCTGAGTGGAGAGACCTGCAGAGTTCCGGGATATTCCAGTCCGTGTCGGTTTCCGGCACCGGCGCAGACGTGAACCTCACCGGCAGTGAACAGCCCGAGCGTCTCAGCTACAAGCATGTTACGCCGAATTACTTCGCGGTCCTCGGTGTAGACGCGCAGTTGGGTCGCACATTCGATCCCCACGATGCTACTCCTGGCTTCAACTTAGAGGCCGTGATCAGCGACGAGCTGTGGAGGAGAGAATTCGGAGCCGACCCGCACATTGTCGGCAAAGCTCTGCGACTCGACAACGACGTTTATCACGTCGTGGGCGTCATGCCGCGCGGTTTTCGCGATCTGGGCTCAACCAGCGAGGAGCGGAAAACGGAAACGTGGTTGGCGGCTGGCATGGCCGGTCTGCCGTTTCCGCCCCCGCTGCGCGGTACACGTCTGCAGAGTCGCGTGGTCGCGCGCTTGAAGCCCGGTCTCTCGATTGCGGCTGCGCAGGGGCACCTCGATGCGCTGGTTGAATCGCTGAAAAAGCAATATCCGGCGGAGTATCCGGCACAGGCCGCATGGACCGTGCGCCTGAGTCCGCTCAGCGAAAGCGTGGTCGGCAGCGTTCGCCAATCTCTCATTATGCTGTTCGGCGCGGTAGGATTGGTCCTGCTGATCAGTTGCGTCAACGTCGCCAATCTTCTGCTTGCCAGGGCCAGTGTGCGAGGTCGTGAGGTCGCGGTTCGGCAGGCTCTGGGAGCGCAAAGAACGCGCCTCATCCGCCAGTTTCTCACCGAGAGTCTGCTGCTCTTCCTGCTTGGCGGGATCGCCGGTTTTGCGATTCTTTTCTTCACCAGGAAATTCCTGCTCGGGTTGATTCCGGAGAGCCTCCCGCACCTGAGCGACATATCGATCAACTGGGGGGTGCTGGTGTTCGCTCTCGCCGTTTCCGTCGCAGCCGGAACCGTCTTTGGGCTTGCCCCCGCCTGGCTCATGAGCCGCTCCGATTTGATCGGTACGCTCAGACGGGAAGGCCGCGGATCCATTGGTTCACTTGGACGTTCGCGCGCCCGCCAGATTCTGGTCATCAGTGAATTGGCGCTCTCCCTGGTGCTCATGGTCGCCGCAGGCCTTCTGCTGCGCAGTTTCTGGGACTTGTTCAAGGTGCAGCCCGGTTTCAATCCTGACCGCGTCATGGCCATTCAAACCTGGCTGCCGGGGCCCAACGATCCCGTGCGGATATCTACCGAACCGCGACCCAGGAATCGGTGTTGGTGCGCGAAATTCTTCGCCGCAACCGAACCCTGCCGGGCGTAGAAGAAGCGGGCGTCGGCGACGTGGCCGCTCTTCCCCTGGGCCACAGCCATCCCAGCCCGCTGCCGTTGCTCCGCGAAGGCATCGAGACGATGGACAATCAGGCCCCTGTGATCGATGGTCCCATCGTTTCGCCTGAATACTTCCACCTGTTGGGCATGCCGCTGTTGCGCGGACGCCTTTTCAGCGACCAGGACCTTGAAGATACGCCCCAGGTTGCAGTCATCAATCAGGCCGCGGCTCGCACCTACTGGCCAAACCAGGACCCGCTTGGCAAACGCGTCCGTTTGCGCTTGGATAGCCGCGAGCCGTTGAGTTCTGCCAAGCCAGCCTGGACCACTATCGTCGGCGTGATTGCGGATGCCCGCACGGAATCGTTGGCGGACTTGGCAATTCCGCAGATCTACCGCAGCGTGTACCAGCACCCCACCAAAGACCTGACCATCTTTCTTCGCGGACAACTCGATCCCAGCGCTATCTCCGCACAAGTGCGCGAGCAGGTTCAGTCCATCGATCCAGAACTCCCGGTCTTCCATGCGCAGACCCTGGATGACGTGCTCTCCACCTCGCTTTCCGTTAGGCGATTCTCGATGGAAATGGTGGCGTTTTTTGCAGCCACTGCCTTGCTGTTGGCCGGACTTGGAATCTACGGGACTATTTCCTATGTTGTGAATGAACAAAGACGGGAGATCGCCATTCGCCTCGCGCTGGGAGCTCAGAGAGGCAATATCCTCAAGATGGTCCTGCGCCGGGGACTCGGTCTGGCCACCGCTGGCGCCGGGCTGGGTGTGGCCAGTGCGCTCATCGTCTCTCACCTCATGGCCGGACTGCTCTACGGCGTGTCGCCTAGCGATCTGCCCACCTTCGCCGGCGTCACCCTTGTACTTACCACGGTCGCGCTCGCCGCCAGCTATATCCCGGCGCTGCGCGCCATGCGCCTCGATCCAATCACTACACTCCACTCCGAATGACTTCCGCCTTGAGCCAGCGAAGGCGCGCGTTGCCTGCAGGAGTTGTAGGATATCCTGGTCGTATGTCCGCAGCAGCTGCAGCGGTCGCGACCAGCAGGTCCCTAAAATTCGGTCAGCGGTCAAACACAGGACGTACGGACACCAGGCTGTCATCTTCGCGGGCAAGGTGGACCCGTGCGCTCGACCACGACCATTCCTCTCCACGAGACAGAAGCCGAGCTCGAACCGGGTTCAGACTGACATACGATATCGGCGCCCTCAAAATGCGACTCGTCCATAGCGACCGAGGCGAACCGACTCTGAAACAAATGTCCGGTCCAGCGGCCACGCGCATGATGAAGTTGGTATATCGGCGATGCGCTTCTCCCAAGGCCCGTCCCATGCCGTCTGACTCCCACGGCTTCATAATTAAACGAACATGATTGGACATCAGGTAATAACTAACCAACAACACTCATGCAACGCAAGATTCTCTCATAACCAATCTAAATACATTCGATAATCCGCATCGCTCTCCAGCAGAAAACGGCGTGATTGCCTCGTTGGGTCACATGGTGCTCTACTCCAGCGGCTATCAGGCGAGGCGGCCCACAACTCGAACTCTGGCAAGAAAATGTTGCATGGAGTAATTCTTAGGCTACGCAGTGAGTGGCTTTCTGATTAGCCTTTCACCAAAGCATCAGCTAACTCCATCCCCAGTCCTGTCGGGGCATTACCAATGTGCAGGCGCAGTTACTGATTTGGCGAAATATGATCACGGCCGGCGGGAAACCTGGCTCCTGAATAGAAAAGCTTTGCTATTTTGATAGATCTGACCATATATTCACGATACCGGCTGTCTCCCGCCCGGTGATAAATTTCCCCCTCCTTAATTGTTCTGGAAACATAGCTCGGACACAGAGAAAACTTCTCAATGTCTTGGGCCGAATCGTGAGCATTCCACGTTCCTGTGTATTTTGCGGGTGCACTGGGCCATTTGGGTTATTGGGGGAACGAGCATTATGCCTTACTTTATGTCGTCGGAGCAGCGCAAAGAGCATAAGACGGGCACTCTGGACGGGAAGCCGAGGTTTGAAGAAATGAGCCGCTGGCGAAACTCACAAAGGCGTGCCCCCAAGGTTCTCGAACGGAATTCGATTTTGACTGGCGTTTTAGTCGCAATCTTAACCATTCCGTGCGCGCAGACGCGTGCCCAAACTACCTCCGCCCAGGAACGCCAGCGTCAAGCCCAAGAGGAGCAAGACCGCCAGCGTCAAGCCCGAGAAGAGCAGCAAGCGGAGCAAGACCGCCAGCGCCAAGCCCGAGAAGAGCAGCAAGCAGAGCTCGATCGCCAGCATCAGGCAGAGCTAGACCGCCAGCGTCAGGCAGAGCTCGACCGCCAGCGTCAGGCAGAGCTAGACCGCCAGCGTCAGGCAGAGCTAGACCGCCAGCATCAGCCGGAGCTCGGTAGCAAGCGTCAGCCGGAGCACGAGCCAATCCCGATGAATCACGAGATTCGGGCGGCTGGGAACAGCTCGATTGTGTCGAGTACTCCGCGCGCAACGGGACAAGAACCTGCGAGTACACCGGCCGTAGTTCCGGCGATACCCTCGTACGGCGTCGCTATCGCTCCCAACCCTGCAAGCGCTGTGACGACGAACATGCTTGTCAATGCGCTTGCGACTCCGGCAACGCAGGCGAGCCAACTCGGCGCCGACGCAGCCACAGCGAACCAGCAGAACCTCATGTTTCAGTCCTGGATCTCGAGCCAGGCACTGCAGCAGCAGCAACTCAGTTCCGGCTTCGATCAGATTCTGATGACTATCATCCAGAACACCTCCGATCCGACGCTGGCATCCGCCCTCGCCGGACAAATTGGGCAGACGGACCCTATCCAAAAAGCGCTAGCGGATCAATTGAACGCCATGGGTTCGATTTCTCAGAACAGTGCCGATCAAAAGTCAAAACTGGCAAGTCAGGCGAGTGCACTCGCCGGACGCGGCGGCCAAACAGCTTCGGCTCAGCAAGCGCTTACGAATCAACTGCTCCAGAGCAGCCCGGTTCAGGTTTCCAACCCGTCCGGCAGCAATGGCTCACCTGGCAATGCGATCGCCTCAGTCTCGGAGACTTGCCCAAATATGCAGCCCTATCCAGACGAGGGATTTCATTGCAATCCGGTTCGAGATCAGAACCAGTGCGTGAAAATTCAATCCAGCACGTGGGGCGGAGGTTCGAGTACTGGCATCGGAGAGCTCACCGTCGTATTTGTGAACATTTGTAGTCAGTCAATCCGTATCTCCACAATCGGTTCAGACAACGACCCAGGTGAGCTGCAAATGCTTGCAGGAGGTCAGGTCTATACCTTTGGCCATAGCCAACGCGACAGCCGTTATCAGTACAATGCCGACGACGGAACCGATTGTTTTGTCAATAATAATCGTCCTGGCTGTAACCAACTCGGTCCTCATTGAATGATCTTGCGGGTTGACTCAATTGAAGTAGCACCAAGTTAAACAGTCTTTCGAAGGTGCTTAACACTGTGTTGGATAGGGCGAGTAACTTCCGAGTGGGGCCAAATGCGCGCAAGATCACTCAAACTGCTTTTACCTGTGGCACTTGCACTTATCCCCATGGTTGATTCCGGAATGCAATGCGAAGGGCAGCAGTTAACCCCACCGCTTTCTCCCACCGCACCGCAAAGTTTGCAGGAGTGCAGCCAGTTTGAAGCCCAGTGGGGGGCGTTCGTTAATCAACTGCAGGCCGCGCATCAAAATTGCCTGGACGCCCGCGCCAAGGACCCTAACGTCCCTGGTTCCGGCAGTGGACCCGGATCGCTGTGCAGCAGGGCTGGTTGCCAGTCACTGCACAACGTGTGGTTCTCGATGCAATCCCAGGTACCCACCAAGGTCGCGCAATGCCAGTCCGAGGTTTCCCGATATCAGCTGGCTCAGCAACAACAACAGGCTGCTACCCGGGTAGCGCAGCAGCAGGCTCAAAGTGCTGCGGCTGCCGCAGCGCAAGTGCGCAATCAGGCGAACCAGGAAATGCTGCAGCGCGCAAAGGACCTGCAGATGGTGCGGAACGCCAACGCTCAGTCCTATGAGCAGTCCTCCGCGGCGTTACGGGCCCAGGCGGAGCAACGAGCAGCCCAACTGAAACAACAGTCGATACAACAGTCACAGCCTACAGATTCCGATGCGCCGGCGGCTGACGCAACGGACACCGCTCCAATCGCACCCGCAATTGCCAACCCATCGATGAATAATGCTCCGATCCAGCCCAACGTCGTTAACACAAATAGTTTGGCTGACACGTCCCCGGGTGCTACTCAAGGGAGCTATTCTGTACCCGCGGGCGCGGACCCGGCCGCTGCACTTATGCAGCCGACTGACACGGGATCATTGCCAGGGACGCAACCATCGCCGCAGCCTAATCCGGTGGCGAGCACTGCGCCTTCATCCCAGGGACCTTCCAATCCGACTGTTCAGGACTATATCAAAGATGGATTGTCGCCGGAGGCTGCTCAAGCGAAGGTCGAGTCCAATAGCCTGAGTGCTATCGTGGCGGGTACAAAAGCCGACCTTGATTCGCTTACGCAGCAACTTATGGTTGATCCGTCGCAACAGCAGTATCAAGCTCCAAATGAGCTGAGCCCTGCGGTGACCGGTTCGCAAGCTAGTCTTGATGACCTGCTACTCCACGCTCCGGATCGTGTGGCCCAGCAAGAATTTACGTCCTCCGTTTTGGGTTCAGTGTCGATGGTCTCGACCTTGATTACATGTCTCGCCGAGCCCTTCGCCTGTCCCGGCGAAGTGGCGAAAGATGCGATGCAGGACAAAGCTCAGGAAATGCTGATCAAAGCCCTTTGGGCCAACATGTGCTTGAATCCAGCCAACAAGAAGACTTGTGCTGGAACTCCAGCCCCGCAAAACTACGCCCCAGCCAGCCCCGGCGATACTGATGAGACGATGCCGCCATCGACCCCCAATGAAACTTTGGGGCAAGCACCGAACTGACGATTTGCAGAGATGGATCTAATTTGCGTGAGGAGAAAGAAAAGCATGAATAAAATTCTCATTCGTCATCTGAGCGGTTCCCGGGCTAACCAGGTGGACCAATTTCCAGGCAGTCCTACGGAGATCGTTTTTGGTCGTGAGCCAGGCGTGACCGTCCACTACGACGAAAACCGCGACGATCTGGTGAGTCGCCAACACGTGAAGATCACTGTGGATGGCAGTGGGAACTGCCAGATCACCGATTTACAAAGCCGCAACGGCGCCTTCCTGAACCAGCAGCGCCTTTTTGGCTCGGCACGGCTCTCACACAATGATGTCGTGCAGTTGGGCGCCGGGGGCCCGGAATTTCGCTTTGAGATCGATCCGCCGCCGGCTACCGCCAAGCCGACACGGATGGTGGCAACTGGCGCGCCTATGGCGACCGCAATGACGCGCGAGAGCGCCGTTGGAGCCCCAGTTCAGCCGTTGCATCGCCCCATCGGACACGCGACCGTAGAGCGGATGTTGGATGCCAACTATAGCAAAGTTAAGAAGGATTCGAATAAGTTCCTGGTGTTCGGTTTGACTGCCGCCGGTATCGTGCTCGTGGCAGGGATCATCTTCTATCTGCGCCTAAGTAAGGGTACCGCTCAGAATCAGGAGCTCGTCCAACAACAGCAGCAAGTTCTTCAGCAGATGGACCAGCAGATCAAGCAAGAGCCGGAACAAACCAACGCCATGCGGGAGCAAATCGCCCAATTAGGTGCGGAGCTAAAGAAATCAGATCAGCGCAACGAGCGAAATCTTCAGGTACTTACCAAAGCGTTGGCGGCCTCGAACGGCCAGCAACCTGCAGTGGCTTCGAACGCTCAGACGTTCGAGCAGCAGGCCAAAGTGGTGTTGGACAATATTAAGACGAACCCAACCCAAGCCAGGAAAGGCGCGGCCGGGCTCGTTTCACAATATCCCGACCGTTGGGAATCTTATTTAGTCGCAGGCCTTGTGTTGCGTTCTCAAAACCAGCTCCCGCAGGCGAAGCTTTTTTACCAGCGGGCGCTTGGATTGGCGCCGGACAACGTCAAACCTCAACTGTTAGCCGCCATTCAGCAGCTCAATGGGCAATCCGGAGCTGCTTCGAGATGACATCGCCGCAACGGACACAGCAACGGCCAGCAGAGCCGGGTCCCGGCCCGAAACGATTGTTCGTCGATGCGGCTGTTCGCACCGACGTGGGACGCGTGCGCGAAGGAAACGAAGACTCCGTGCTCTTTGTCAGGCCTCGAGATCTCGCCTCGCAAGCCAACCGTGGCGTGATTGCCATCGTTGCCGACGGTATGGGAGGAGCTAATGCCGGGGAAGTTGCGAGCAGTCTTGCCTGTCAAACCATTTCGGACATCTACTTCTCTACTTTAGGCTCCCCGGATGAGGCACTGAACGTCGCCTTCCAAACGGCCAACCAACGCATCTTCGCACTGGCAAGTGAGCAAACAGAGTTTCGCGGGATGGGCACCACCGCTGTGGCCGTCGCGGTCGCAGGCGAGATTGCATGGCTTGCGTCGATCGGTGATAGTCGCATTTATCTCATTCGCGAATCCCGGATCTATCAAATGTCACAGGATGATTCTCTGGTCGCGCAGATGGTCCGAGACGGTCTTATCACAGGGGAGCAGGCGCGCTCGCACGAAGATCGCAATGTCTTGATCCGTGCCCTCGGCACCAAGCCCGAAACGCAACTCGCCTCTGCTCCTGCGCCGTTCGAGTGCCGGACGGGAGACCGCTTCCTCCTTTGCAGTGATGGACTGCACGATTTGGTATCGGAACTGGAAATGCTTGAGGCTGTTGCTTCTTCCGGAAATGATGCGGCCGCAGAAAGTCTAATCGAGTTGGCAAATTCCCGAGGTGGAACAGACAACGTTTCCGCCGTAATCGTTTCAGTCAGTGAGTCGTCGAGATCAGGCCAAGCAGCCAAAGAGACCCGCGACGTATTAGTGGGATAGGAACGAATGAATACACTACTTGGCCAATACGAGATCCTCTCCGAACTTGGGTCCGGAGGTATGGGGGTCGTTTACCGCGCGCTGGATATCGAGTTGCAGCGCGAGGTTGCGCTCAAGCGCCTGCGGTCTGAGTTCGCAGCCTCGCCCGCCGTGCTGGAGCGATTCCGGAGGGAGGCGCAGTTACAAGGCCGACTGAACCATCCCAACATTGCCCAACTTTATTCCTTGGCGCAGACCCCGGATGCGTTCTGCATCGTTATGGAGCTGATCGATGGCGTGGCCCTGAAGACCCTGATTCCAATGTCCTGGCAGAAAGCCGTGCCCATCCTGCTACAAGCGCTGGATGGCCTCGGATATGCCCACAGCCAGGGCGTGCTGCACCGCGATATTAAGCCCGAGAACATCCTGATCGACCAACGCGGCACTGCCAAGGTCATGGATTTCGGCATCGCCCACGCGGTGGGAGCACAGCGGCTGACGCGGGAGAAAGCCCTGATTGGGACCATCGAATATATGCCACCGGAGCGCATCCAGGGCGGCCAGGTGGACAATCGCAGTGACATCTACTCGATAGGAATGGTTCTCTTCGAAGTACTGACGGGGCGGCTTCCCTATAGCGTAACCAGTGAGTATGAGGTGATGAAGTGGCATGTCGAGAGTGCGCCGCCTCCCCTTTCACATTTCATCCAGGCCCCTGCTGCGCTTGATGAAATCGTGCAGAAGGCGAGTGCCAAAAGGCCGGAAGACCGATATGCCTCTTGTGAGGACATGGCCGCTGCTCTAAAGGTGGTTTGTGCCACGGCAAGCCCCGATTCCAGGATGGTTCCGGCATTTGTGCCAAGTGGATTCTCGGCTGCCAGCCGATCGGTCCCCGCTGTCGAGCCTCCGCTGGCCGCCAGACCGGCAGCGCCCACACGACTGGTTGATCCTCAAGTGAGCGAAGACTCTCTCCCTCAGAGAGTCTTCGCTGTGGAGGCCACTAAGCCGGCACCCGGGAAATCCACGGGAACAGGCCGTAGAAGGCGACCCTGGAAGCTCATCGCAGGAGGAGCGATTGTTCTAGTGGTTGTTGGCCAGGTCGCCCGTATCCAGCTACGTGCGATAGAAGAGGGAAAAAAACAGCAAGCGAAAAAGCAAGCCGAACAGCAAGCCGATCAACGATTTGCAAAAGGAAACCAAGCCCTTTTCGCTGTTGCAAAAGGAGATCAGGCCCTTTTACAAAAAAACTATGGTCTTGCGTCAGAGTACTTTCACAAGGCCCTGACCCTCGATCCCGGCAACTCCGAAGCGAGCCACGGTTTGCGACAGATACAGGAGCCTGACCAAGCTAAAGCTGTTCGCGAAACCAACTTAACTACAGAAAAAAGCGCGCGGGCCGCCTCCGCTTCAGGCGTGGGCGCGCCGTCACTTCCCTCAGGTGCGAGCAACTTGTCTAGGACCGTTGCCGAGCCTACAAAGATCAGCGCCGTTGAGCGTAATGCTGAAATGTCTGCTTACCTCACTAAGGTAAGAACCTCGCTCCAAACCGCATTCGAAGGCCGGTACACGGCGTCCGCCCCTGCGGGTGTCTTCGCAACTGCTGAGGTTACAATAAACAGTGATGGTATCGGTGGAGAAGGTGTCCTCATTGCTTCTAGTGGGTGGTCGGCAGTTGACGGCGGGTGCACCGCGGTGGCGGCGAGGTCCTTTGGGCAGCTTCCAACATGGTACGCGGGGAGTATGGCCGTGCGCTATCAGTGCACGGTTAAGGATCATTCTCCCATACCTCCCGCGCTTGCGCCTGCATACACCTCGGCCGCCGCTCCTGCTCCCATCGACAAAACCTGGACGGAATACACAGAGACGGTCGGAGCGTTGGTAGATCAGAAGTGGAAGGGCAGCGGCTACGCGGGGGAGCTTCCGACATATGCTGGGGTCCGCTTCTCTGTGGCACACGATGGACTTGTTGGGAATCCGACCATTACAAAGAGTAGTGGCTCCCGAGCTATGGACGCCGCGTGCAAGGCTGCCGTCGGTGATCCTGTGGGATGGTATGCTCCGCACCCCCCACCGGGCTACAGCGCCCCTGTCCGGCTGTCGTATACCTGTAGGTAACTGTTAGTTGCGAGCAAAGGGTGATCTGTCCAACACGTGGCCCCCACGGGGATCAAGCAAAGAGGCCACTCGCGACGTATTAGTGGGATAGGAGCGAATGAATACACTACTTGGCCAATACGAGATCCTCTCAGAACTTGGTTCCGGAGGTATGGGAGTCGTCTATCGCGCGCTGGATCTCGAGTTGCAGCGCGAGGTTGCGCTTAAGCGCCTGCGGTCTGAGTTCGCGGCCTCGCCGGCCGTGCTGGAACGATTCCGGAGGGAGGCGCAGTTACAGGGCCGGCTGAACCATCCCAACATCACCCAACTTTATTCCTTGGCACAAACCCCGGATGCGTTCTGCATCGTTATGGAGCTCATCGATGGTGTGGCCCTGAAGACCCTGATTCCAATGTCCTGGCAGAAAGCCGTGCCCATCCTGCTACAAGCGCTGGATGGCCTCGGATATGCCCACAGCCAGGGCGTGCTGCACCGCGATATTAAGCCCGAGAACATCCTGATCGACCAACGCGGCACTGCCAAGGTCATGGATTTCGGCATCGCCCACGCGGTGGGAGCACAGCGGCTGACGCGGGAGAAAGCCCTGATTGGGACCATCGAATATATGCCACCGGAGCGCATCCAGGGCGGCCAGGTGGACAATCGCAGTGACATCTACTCGATAGGAATGGTTCTCTTCGAAGTACTGACGGGGCGGCTTCCCTATAGCGTAACCAGTGAGTATGAGGTGATGAAGTGGCATGTCGAGAGTGCGCCGCCTCCCCTTTCACATTTCATCCAGGCCCCTGCTGCGCTTGATGAAATCGTGCAGAAGGCGAGTGCCAAAAGGCCGGAAGACCGATATGCCTCCTGTGAGGAAATGGCCGCTGCTCTAAAGGTGGTTTACGCCACAGCAAGCCCCGATTCCAGGATAGTTCCGGCATTTGTGCCAAGTGGATTCTTGGCCTCCAGTCCGTCTATTCCCGCTGTCGAGCCTCCGCTGGCCGTCAGAACGGCAGCACCCACACGACTGGTTGATCCTCGAGTGAGCAGAGACACTCCGCCGCAGACAGTCTTGGCTGTCGAGACGACTGAGCCGGCGCTCGGGGAGTCCACTGACACAGACGGTAAAGGTCAAACCGTGCAATTAATTGCCAAAGGGGCGATTTTTGCACTCGTTATTGCCTTGGCCCTTTTTCAGAGGAGTAGTGGTCGTGTTGAAAGGGAAAGAGCAGCACGCTTTCGAGAACGACAAACCGACATTGCAAATGGAAAGCAGGCCCTTTTAGAGAGAAACTACGTTCTCGCGTCAGACTACTTCCACAAGGCTCTCATCCTCGATCCGGGCAATGCAACCGCGGAGATTGCTTTGTCACAGATACAGCAGCTAGGCTCAGCTACGCCTGCTCGCGCTACCAACGTGATTGATCAAAAAGGCGCGCCTCCCGTTTCCGGTCCGGGCGTTGCAGGCTTGAGCAGCACCAACACCACGCGCGCTTCTAGGCCAAAGATGATCGCCGACGCCCCCAAACAAGTGAACCTGTCCTCCGCCGCGCTCGCCGGCATGTTGGTGCGGTCAACTGCTCCCACATACCCGCCTGCCGCCAAGGCGGCCGGGGTGAGTGGAACAGTAATCTTACAGTTCGGAATAGCCAAGAATGGCGAGGTCGAGAATCTTCGGGTCGTGAGTGGCCCAGTAGAGTTGCAGCAGGCATCGATCGACGCTGTTAAGACATGGAAATACAGGCCTTACCTGGTTTCCGGCAAGCCGGTCGAGGTTGGAACAACGGTAAGCCTCGCATTCAACTTGCCATCCCCGCACGGCGTTACCGGGATGACTGTCGGGAGAACTGCACATCAGGATTCCGCCGGAGCACCGCCGCCGAAAAAGCTGAGCGTCTCTTCGGGCGTGATGCTCCAAAACCTGCTGCAGAAGACTGTGCCCGAGTACCCGGCCATCGCGAAAGCGGCTCGTATCCAGGGAACTGTAAGGCTACAGGCGACGATTTCGGAGACGGGTACCATGCAGAACGTCGTAGTGATTAGCGGTCCACCCTTGCTGCAGCAGGCGGCTCTGGATGCAGTCCGCACCTGGCGCTATAGACCGTACTTGCTCAACGGAGATCCTGTCCAAGTTGAGACTATAGTGAACGTCGTATTCAATCTTGGTGGTTGACCAATCCGCTTGCGTGACACTCGAAGTTAAAGGGACTGGACGAAGCAATCACCACCCGAAGTCTGAAATCGTAACGCGCGTTGACGCAACCGTGTCTGTCGGTCTCTGCAATGCCCTGGAGCAAATGCGACAAACGGGCTGGTAATGGACGCGCCTGGTTACAAAAACATTCTTCTCCTTCTCGCGACGCGGCCCAAAAACCGTACTACTGTGGAAGTAAGTATCCACACGTCAGCGCCGTCTTCACGACGGCCCTGCTTGGCCTTGCACCGGAGTACTCTACCCGTGCATCTGCCGCCAACCACCGGAAAGCCATCAGCGCCCGTCGGCATGATGACTCGGTGATCGCAAAAGGGTAATGTGACATCAAAAGCGACAGATCACGACTGTCCGCAGCAATCCTGCACTCCGGGCGGGCGCCTGCGGAGCAAAGCGTCAGTGATAGAAGGAAGAATCGGCAGGTCGGCACGTGAAAAGGAGACTTATAGCGCTTTTAGCGCACTTTTCATATTTTTAGTTCGTGCCTCCTGATTTGGGAAACGCCATCCGCCACCTTTGCGGCTATGGGAAAAAGGATTCGCACGCTGCTCTTGCGGCTCAGGAGCTCTGGGCCGAGCGCGGCTATCGGGCGCCAACAAGATCGGTCGGACGCAGAACACGCACTGAGCCAGGCCGGTTGAACCCCGCACTCTACTGCAAAGTGCAGGCTCATGCCGGCCTAGGGATAGCTCTATTCATCGCTCGGGGGAAACAACGGCCTCCGCTCCTTTGGCTGGACTGATCCGTGCTAATGTGGGGGTTGCGGAAAGGAGTGGAGAATAGCGTCACAAAGCCTCCGCAGTCCGCAGGAGCAGGGGCTCATGGAATCACCTATGATCAAAGAACAGGAAAGGCTTTGAGGGGTGACCCATGCAAACGAATCTTCAGGACCTTCGTTATTGCGTGCGGCAGTTCCTGCATAGGCCGCGATTTACGGCCATTGCCATCATTACGCTCGCGCTCGGCGTCGGTGCCACTGCGGCGATTTTCAGTTTTGTGAATGCCGTATTACTCAAGCCTCTCCCCTATCCACATCCGGAGCGAATCGTCAGCGTGCGGGAAAAGCTTCCGAGCGGAGATAGCAACTTCATTTCCACTCTGAACTTCCTCGATTGGGAGCGGCAGAATCGCTGTTTTCAATTTCTCTCAGCCATCGCCTGGGACACGGTGACCTTGACCGACTCGGGCAGCCCCGAGGAGCTTAATGTTCACAGAGTCTCGGCATCGTATTTCAAGGTGCTTGGTGTGGGCGCGACGCTGGGACGCACCTTTGCCGCAAGCGAAAACGAGGCTGGCAACGATCTGGAAGTAGTGCTCTCGAACCGCATTTGGCGGAGCCGGTTTGGCGGCGACCCGAAAGTTATCGGCCGCAAGATCACGTTGGATGCAAAAAGTTACACGATCATCGGCGTGCTTCCGGCGAACAGTACGTTTGACCGGACCTGGGCCGTAATGTGGCTGCCTCTCGCTTTCACACCCGCGAACATGACACGCAATTATCACTGGCTTTCTGCCATTGCTCGCCTTGAGCCCGGCGTCACTCTGAAGCAGGCCCGCGACCAAATGGACACGATTGGAGCGCGCATTGCTGCCCTGTACCCGGATTCGAATAAGGGTTGGGGCGTAACGGTCGATCCTTATATCGATGAGGTGGTTCAGCCGGAGCTCCGCCGCTCGCTTTGGGTGCTGCTCGCAGCGGTGGGAGCCGTGCTGCTGATCGGGTGCGCCAATGTCGCCAATCTGACCCTGGCGCGGGGTATGGACCGCGAACACGAGATCGCTATTCGTTCAGCATTGGGCGCGGGTCGTCTCCGTCTGATCCAGCAGTTGCTTACGGAAAGCATCTTTCTCGGAATCCTCGGTGGCGTGGCGGGCCTCGCGCTGGGCAATGCATTCATGCACGGAATGAAACTATGGTTGCCGCCTGACATGCTGCCGCCGCAAGCAAACGTCCGCATGGACTACGGCGTGTTGCTTTTCACGATGGTTATCGCAATCCTCACGGGAATCCTTTTCGGGCTGGCGCCAGCGCTCAGCGGCACGCGGCCCGATCTTGCCAGATCGCTGAAGGAGGGTGGACGAACGACTGCCGGGCTCACGCGGCATCGGATGAGGACAGCCTTGGTGGTTGCCGAAGTGGCGCTGTCATTTGTATTGCTCGCGGGCGCCAGCCTGCTGATCCGAAGCTTCAACAGGCTTGCAAGCCTCAACCCGGGCGTGGATACAACCAATGTTCTTGCGATGGATCTTCCCATGCCGCTGACAGAATTCACGAACGGCACGACACTGACGAACTATCTTAGGGAAGTGACCCAGAAGGTCAGAAGCGTGCCCGGAGTGCGGGACGTCGCCATCACTGATAAACCGCCGATGGAAGGCTTTGCGAACGGCGCGCCCTTCCTGATCGAGGGGCGGGAGTATCTTCCCTACTCCCAGCGCCCTAGCTGTGGGTTCAAGGTGGTAGGGCCGTCGTATTTTGATACGGCTGGTATGAGATTGTTGAAGGGGCGCAGCCTTGACGAGAGCGATGTTGCCGACACCGTGCCTGTTACCGTGATCAATGAAACTATGGCGAAGACTTACTTCAAAGGCGAAGATCCCATCGGTAAGCGCATCTTGATTCGGCAGCTCGTGTTCGGGAAGTCTGCTCGCGGCCCGGAAATCCCTTGGCAGGTCGTGGGAGTGGTAAAGGACGAGAAAGTCGGCGGAAAGTAAAGTCTTTAACCTCGACGAGGACATTCCGGTCGTCTACGTCACGTTCTATCAAAGTCCCGGCACTCGCAATAGCCTGATAGTTCGTGCCGCCATGAATCCGTTGCTCTTAAGAGGATCGATCGAACAAGCAATCTGGAAAGTGAACCATAATCAGGCGGTGGCGAACATTGAAACCTTGGGAGAAATAAAGTCACAATCGGTAGCGCCAGCCCGGCTTCGCACGGCGCTGTTGGCCATCTTCGCCGGCATCGCGCTTTTGCTGGCTGCCGTCGGGATCTACGGCGTTGTCTCCTATTCCGTGGCGCAAAGAGTGCGTGAAATGGCTATTCGCCTGGCCCTTGGTGCATCACCGGGCGATCTGCTGAAGCTTGTGATCGGAAAAATGATGCTAATCGTCCTAGTTGGACTCGCTCTCGGTGGGGGCGCGGCACTCGCGCTTACGCGCGTATTGGCGAGCTTGCTCTACGATACAAGCCCGACGGATCCGGTCACGTGGGGCGTCGCTGGGGCGTTGCTCGCGGCGGTGGCGCTCTTGGCCTGCTATTTTCCAGCCCGGCGCGTGACGAAGGTGGACCCCCTGACGATTTTGCGCTTTGAGTAAATGATGGCCCCCTTGCGGGAATCACAGCCAACGATGAAAAGAATGTGCTCCAGCATCGACAATTTCAAATCGTTCCCCACCACAAAGCCACTTATCTCTTCACCATTCTGCTTACGAAGAACTCACTCAGTTTCCCCCGGACAGCAGTGAATATGTGTATACTGGCGGAACCGTGACGTACAGGCGACAGCAGCCTACATTCCGGATTGCCGTGCTGATCGTGCTCACAACTGTGGCGCTTCTTCTCACATTGTTTGTTCCGGTCAGCGCACTGCCAACAGCAGCACCTGCTTCAGGTGGCCATACAGATTGCGCCTACCATCCAGGGCAGACTGTTATCGCCGACTGTACTCGAACGATCAATCTTCAGAGCAGCGCAGGCTCCCAGGGCTTATCATCCCTGGTGTTCCTCTCTGGAGTCGTGTCTCTGCGACTTAGCCCTAGGTCTAGAGCTAGGGAGGCTGACGCTCGTTTGTTTCCGCTGCAAGCGCGCCCCGCGCTATTTCAGCGTCCCCCGCCGCTCTCATCCAACATCCAAGTGTTGTGATTCGTGCCAATCGAGCTTTCTGAGCCAGGTTGCGCCTCATATTCTGGAAGGACCTTTATCTGAAGGCGGGAAGCCGGACAAATGTTTTTGCTTTGTCTGTCTATCTTCGTGACTTTCGTCCAAGGGTCTTTGTAGAAAGCTCTTCAACAGAGCCTATGAGAACAGCGGGCTAGCCGTGCTTTGGAGCGTTGCGGACATTCGTAACGAGGATCTCTTACGTAGGTTCAACTTTCGCCCGGCTTACAGATGCTGTTTCCTTCTTTGGCAATCACATCTACAAACCTCTCGGTTCGCATTTACATGACGCTTGTGTTCCAAGACCTCAGCCCGGGGTTCTGCGAATAAGCCTGCATAGGTGCATATGCTCACTAGTCTCGGTGGTAGAACCGCGTTTGTCATTGCCGTGCTGATCTTATTTTGCTACGGCATTGTTGGTATCCCGCGCGGCAGTCTCAAGCAGTCAATTTCAGAACGGATCAACCTCGGCCTGGACCTGAAGGGTGGCATTCATTTAGTGCTTGCGGTTCAAATGTCCGATGCCCTCAGGTCCGCCACGGATCGAGATGCGGCAAAGCTCGAAGCTGCCCTGGGGGCTTCCGGGCTAACAGGGGTGACGGTAGGGCGAGCCGATTCATCACACCTCGAGACAATATCCATTACGGGGGTTCCGATAGCGAAGATGGGCGATGTAAGAAGCCTGCTGGAAGGGTCTGATTACTCGATTTACGACGTTGCTACCCAGCCAGATGGGGCCTTCATACTGACAATGAAACACTCTGCTATTGAAAGCTTAGAAGCAAAGACACTGGTTAGATCGATCGAGACCATTCGAAGACGCGTCAATAGCCTTGGTGTTACAGAGGCAACCGTTCAGAAGTATGGACTCGGGGAGAACCAAATCTTGGTGGAGTTGCCGGGCCTTGAGGATCCAACCAGAGTTGAGGAGGTCATCAAATCCACAGCAAAGTTGGAGATTCATGCAGTGGGCGGAGGACCTTATGCGGATGAGGCGGCGGCTCTGCAAGCGAACAACGGTGTCATTCCTTTCGACTCATTGCTGATGCAGGGTGTGGCTTCGGCCGGTGCTCCGGTACGCTGGTACCTCCTTAAGAGGAGCAGTGAGGTGGAGGGGACAGACCTCCGCGACGCTCAACCTTCGGAGGATATGAATGGCAGGCCTAATATTCTGTTCACTCTGACGTCAGATGCTGGTGACCGCTTCTATAAGTACACAAGCGAGCACAGTTCTACTAGCGCCACTCCAGGAACAATGGCAATCGTGCTGGAGAACCGCGTGCAAGAGGTTATGGGAATCGATTCCGCAATTCGCGATCGTGGCGAAATTGAGGGGGGATTTACCAAGCAGCAAGCCGCTGATCTGTCATTGATGTTGCGAACGGGCGCTCTTCCAGCTTCGATTTCCTATCTGGAGACAAGAACAGTCGGACCCAGCCTAGGTGCCACTTCAATCCGTCGGGGAGTGCAGGCTGCGGTGGCTGGGCTGCTGTTAGTGATGGCTTTCATGCTGCTCTACTATCGCGGCGCCGGCATAAACGCGGTTCTGGCTCTGCTGCTTAATCTGCTGGTGCTTCTTGGCTTCATGGGTTTCCTAAAAGCAACGTTGACGCTTCCAGGGATCGCCGGGGTGATCCTAACGGTCGGCATGGGCGTGGATTCGAACGTTCTCATCTTCGAGCGAATTCGGGAAGAATTGCGAACTGGCAAGCCGGCAGCAACGGCGGTGAAGGAAGGATTCGCGCATGCATGGAAGACGATTCTGGATACGCATGTTACGACCGTGGTTTCGGCGGCGATCCTCTTTCTATTCGGCACAGGCCCCATACAGGGGTTTGCCCTGACCTTAACGATGGGGTTGATAGGAAATCTCTTCACGGCTGTATTCGTTTCCAGATTGATCTTCGACGCCATCCTCCAGAAGAAGGGCAGAACGGCGACGCTTTCTATCTAGCCAGTGCAGTCTGCGCCGCCTGGCTTCGCAGCAATACCGGGCGGCGGTCCCACGGAATGAAAAGGATATGAGCATGGAAATGTTTCGTGACCCACGTATCGATTGGCTGAGGCGAAAGTGGTTCTTTCTCGGTGTCTCTTTGGTGTTCTCCATCGCAGGATTGTTCTCGATCTTGTTCTGGCATCATGTCCCACTAGGCATCGACTTCCGTGGAGGCACACAGGTTATGGTGAAGTTCGATTCTCAACCGGACGACGAGATAATTCGTTCGGCGTTGGCGGAAAACGGCGTGAAAGGGGCTCAGGTTCAACGCATTTTCGATCCGATGAACACGGCAGACAATGAAGTGGTGATATCCCTACCACAGTCGGGGCCTGAAATGACGGAAGACCAAGGCCGCCTAGCCATCAAGAAGGGATTGACCACTAACTATCACGAATCCGGATTCCATGTTTTGAAGGTGGATGTTGTAGGACCAACCGCGGGAAAGGAGCTCCAAAAACAGGCCTGGCTTGCCACGGCATTCTCCTTGCTCGGCATGTTGATCTATCTTTGGTTTCGGTTTGAGTTGATCTATGGGGTCGCCGCTGTTGTGGCGGTGCTACATGACACTGTGATTACGATCGGTGCGTTTTCTCTAGCCAACAAGGAAATAGATCTCACCGTGATCGCGGCAATCCTGACTTTGATCGGCTACTCGATGAACGACACCATAGTCGTATTCGATCGAATTCGCGAAAATTTGCCTATCTATCAAAAGCGTGCGCTTGTTGAAGTAGTGAATAAGTCAATTAACCAGACGTTGAGCAGGACCGTGCTGACGTCAGGACTGACGCTCCTGACGGTGCTCAGTCTTTATCTTTTTGGGGGAGCTGCGCTCAATGGATTTTCATTCGCCCTGGCAGTGGGGATTTTGATCGGGACGTATTCATCGATTGCAGTCGCCGCTCCGATGCTGGTGGCTTATCAGAGTTGGCGCACGCCGAAAGGCCAGGTGGCAACGCTTCCGATCGGGCGATAATCAGATTCTCCTCCGCGGCTACTCCTCGATGGCTTCGTAGCAAGTGCGCGCGGGCGTGCAGCGGGAGAGGTGTACGTAGTGTTCGTCCGGGCCGGCCGGCCCCATCGTGCGCAGGCACCAGTAACTGGAGGAGGTGTCGACGCCGGGGAGCCACGATGCAGCGTTTTGCGGAGTGGTGCCGTAAGGATTCTTGGTACGGAGGCATTGGCAGGGCTGCGGGTGATGTTGGGTGGCGCTCATGCTCGCTTCCTTTCTGCGGCGCGCACCTTCTGGCGAGCGCCCGCGGGTGGTTAACCGGCAGCGCTGGGGTCGCGGCCCATTTGGCCGGCCGCCAGCAAAACCGTGCGGTAGATGGCAACCGGAAACAGTTGCACTTTGTAGGCATTCATCGAGAGCGGCATGGCGCCATGCATCGAGGCCTGTCCGGCCGCACGGGCAAGCTCGGGGGTGATGGTCTTGCCGGTCAGAACAGCTTCCGCTTCCGGGGAGCGGCGAACGACCGGCGAGGCCGCGCCCATGGTAACAACGGCGCGGCGGCAGAGGTTGCCGTCCATTTCGAGCACGATGCCGGCATCCGCAATGGCCCAGTCGTTGCTCTCTTTTTCTCCGTATTTCTGGTACGCGGAGCGGGTGCCTGCCGCTGGCTTGGGAACGTAGATAGCGGTGAGCAACTCGTCCGGGCCCATCACGTTGTAGCGTTGCGGATTGGCGTCCGGGTGGACATAGAACTCACGGATGGGGACCAGCCGTTTACCTTTGGCGGCGGACGTGAGCTCCAGGTTGGCGTCCAGAGCGAGGAGAGCGACCGCTCCCGAGGAGGGTGCGACCGACGGACAACCGCCGTAATCCATGATGGCGTGGTATTGGTTCAGGCCGGAGAAGGCAAAACAAATCTCCTTGCCTTTGCGCAGGCATTCAAATTCGGCGGAGCGGAAGTACCAGCACTGCAGCCGCTGCAGCAGGTTGCCGCCGAGCGTGGCCATGTTGCGGATGTGGGGGGTTGCGGCGTGCCCGCAAGCATCGGAAAGCACCGCGTACTGCGCGCGAACGATGGGGTCGTCGCTGACTTCTGTGAGCGTGGTCAGGGGACCGATGGTCAGTCCCTGCTGCGTGACCTGGATGCCGCGCAGCGATGGGATATTGCGGATGTTCACCAGGCGCGTCGGCGTATCGGTGCCATTCTTCATGCGATCGAGCAGGTCAACGCCGCCGGCCTTGACCGCAGCGCCGTCTTTCAACTGCGAAAGAGCGGCTTCGACGGTAGTGCAATCTGCAAGACTGAAGGAATTCATATGGCCTCCATCGACTGTTGGGGCTGGTTAAGGGCTGCAAGCACGACGGCGGGGGTCATGGGCAGTTGGCGGATGCGAACTCCGGTTGCGTTGTAGAAGGCGTTGCCGATTGCGGCGCCGGCGGAGATAATGCCGGCGGCTTCACCAATCCCTGAGGCATCGGTTGAACTCTGCCCGATATATGACTCGGTTAGCTGGACTTCGATCTCTGGCACTTCGTACGCACCGGCTATCTTGTAGCGATCAAGGTCGGGGTTGACCATAAGGCCGTGATTGGGGTCGAGGAGCCGGCGCTCGAAGAGGGTGTAGGAGATGCCCTGGATGACACCGCCGCAGATCTGGCTGATAACCTGGTTGGGGTTCATGGGGCGGCCGCAATCGTGGACGGCCAGAACGCGCTTTACGTGGATGCGTCCGGTCTCGGTATCGACGGCCACCTCGGCGACATCGACGCCTCCATACGTGTCGTATTTGCTCGGATCGTAGTCGGGGGTGCGCATGACCTGGGCTGAAACCTCGTCGATATTCATTTTGGCTGCGGCGAGGCGGAAGGAAATGGGTTTGAACTTGCCCGAGGCGCTGTTCACCATGCCATGGCTGATTGTGAGATCGGAGGATGAGGTTCCCAGGGCTGGGGCGATGCTGGCGAGGAATTTCTGCGAGGCCTGCCAAGCGGCGTCGCGCACTGCCGGCGTGAGCGACGCGGTGGTGACGCTGCCGCCGGAGTTAGGGCCTACCGGGTAGTTGCTGTCGCCGATCTTGACCGAGACTTTGGCCGGAGGCACTCCGAACTGCTCGGCAAGGATCTGCGCCAGAACTGTTTTAATGCCGCTGCCGATGTCTTGCACTGCGGAGAGCACTTCGACTGAGCCGTCTTTGTGAACGCGAACCTCCGCGCCGCAATTCATGGTGAGGTGGCGGTACCAGATGGACTGGGAGAGACCGATGCCCCGCTTGATGGGGCCCGCATCCGCGTTAGTGCGGCCACTACGCGACTTCCAGATAGCGCTTTCGCGGATGATCTGGCGTTGAACCCGGCGAACGGGGTTCTCGTCGATACGGTCGCGCAGAACAAGGGGATCCATGCTGAGCCGGTCGGCAAGGTCATCGATGGTCTGCTCCAGCGCGAAGGCCCCCTGGGGATGACCTGGCGCGCGAAAGGCAGCGGCGGGTCCAGCATTGGTGAAGACGTCGTTTTCCTCAGTGTGGAGAGCGGCATACTTATATAGGTTCGTGGCTGGACCGGCGCAGCCCGCTCCCGTGCCGCAACCGGCCGTGCCGTAGCTGATGAGCTGAACGGCAGTGAGGTCGCCTTCTTTGGTTGCGCCGATGCGCAGGCGCTGATCGGAGCTGGGGCGATTGCCGACAGAAAGGTGCTCCTCCTGGCGGTTGAGCATAAGCCGCACCGGCGCTCCGGTTTTGCGAGACAGGGCTGCTGCGACCACCCCGGGATTGCCGGCTCCGAACTTGGCGCCGAAACCACCCCCCATGAATTCGGTGATGACCCGCACCTGCGATTTGGGCAAACGGAAATAGGCGGCCAATTCCTCGCGGACGCTGGCGATTCCCTGGGTGGAGGCGTATACGGTGAGCAGCTCGGGCTTCCAGTCGGCGACCACGCCGTGCGTTTCCAGCGCGGAATGGGTCTGCACCTGGGTGTAGTGATGGGTATCCACCACTACGTGGGCGTCTTTGAATCCCTGCTCGGCGTCGCCGTGTTTGCGTACCGAAGGCCCGTGAACATTGCCTGTTTGGGGAATACCGTGCGCGCTTCCTCCTCCTCCCGCGGTTGCGGCCTGATCGGCCGGTCCGGGGAAGACCTGAGGTGCGTTGGCCTCCCGAGCCTTGTCCATATCGACAACGAAGGGCATGGCTTCGTATTGCACCTTAACCTTGGCTGCAGCTTCTTCCGCTGCCTGGGGAGTGGCGGCCGCGACGGCGGCAACCGGCTGCCCGGCATAGCGCACGATGGGGTATTTCGAAACATCCAGCGCCGGGTTGCGCAATACGGCGCCCCCGAGGAGCGTTTCGATCACATGCACGCCTTTCACTCCGGGAAAGCTTTCGGCCGCGGAAGTGTCGATGGAGAGAATCTTTGCGTGCGGCACTGTGGCGTTGACGAAGCTGGCGTAGAGCATCCCCGGCAGCTGCACGTCAGCGGTATAGCGGGCTCGGCCGGTGACCTTGGCATGGCCATCCCAACGCTCGGGCGACTTGCCGATGTAGTCGAGATCTTTGTTGATTGGCAGCACCGGCGGCTGAGAGGCCGGTATCGTGCGCTGCTCCTCGTGCAGGGTATAGCCGGGGACGCCAATGGGCATACTGACAGTCTTCTCCGCAGCGCCGGAAGCGTCGGCAGCAGCCGCGAAGAGTGTGTCAGGAACGAGATGTGTGGTGTCGGTCGCCATGGTGGTTTCTCCTACGCCTTGCTGGTCATCTGGTTGGCTGCGTCGAGGGTGGCGGCGAAAACTTTGGGGTAAGTGCCGCAGCGGCAAATGTTGCCGGAGACGGCGTAGCGCACGTCGGCTTCCGTGGGATGGGGGTTGTTCTCGAGCAGCGAGGCGCAGCTCATGACCATACCCGGCGTACAGAAACCGCACTGCATGGCGTCATGACGGACGAAGGCAGCCTGTACGGGATGCAACTGGTCGCCGGACGAGAGGCCTTCGATGGTAGTGACGTGGTGACCGACCGCGTCGAGGGCCAGCGTCATGCAGCTGTTGACGGGCACCTTATCGAGCCATACGGTACAACTGGAGCAGGCGCCACGGTCGCAACTGACTTTGGTGCCGGTCATGCCCGCCTGGATACGCAGGGCATCCGCCAGGGTGGTGCGCGGTTCGACAGATAACGTGTGCTCCTTGCCATTGATGTGCAATTTAATCGCCACAGGTTCAGTGCCGTATTCCTTCACATCGCTGCGCGTGGCGGCTAGGGCCTGGCTGTGAAAGGACTGCACGCCCTCGAGCAGCGCGGTTCCGGCGGCGGTGACACCAGCGCCTTTGAGAAAGCCGCGGCGGGTGATGCCGCCACCAGCCGGAGACGCGGATTTGGGCGCCTCCTGCCCTTTTGGCGGTAGCTTTTGGTCTGACATGCTTTCCTCCTCTTCAGTGACGGAGCGGGGTGCGATTAAGTTCCCGTAGATCGCCATTGCAGCGAAGAGAACCTGACGATGCGCTGTGCGTTTCCTTGCTGGGAGGGACAGCGCTCCACTCCCGATGAAAAGACTCAACGGGCACAAGCTGTCTCAAAGCGCGACAGGGAGGACCCGTAGAACATCGCGACATAAAAATAATACTCCTCTCTTGGGTGATGTTTGTAGGGCCATGCGGTGACAGCATCACGAGGTCCGGTTGGTTTTCTAAGTGCCGATGGGGAGTACTTCGTCTGTGGCCGAAGTTCGAGATGCAGTAACGCCCTCTGTGCATCCATTGAAGCAGCCCTCCGGATGATCCAAAGGGCAATGTCCTTTTACGTCCTATTTTTGACTCAGAGATGTCTTTTTCAAGGGAGATCGGGCGCATAGTATGGGTTAAGAATTAACTTAATCCGCTCTCTTGAGGAGGCCTTCCGATGGCTGTTTCCGACACAGCACTGGTTGTCATCGACGTACAAGAATCATTTCGTCAGCGTCCGTACTGGACCGACTCGGGAGCCGCGCAGTTTTTTGACCGGCTCCAGGCGCCTGATCGATGGGGCAAAGAAGAACGGCATCCCCATCGTGCAGGTATTTCATGTGGAAGAAGACGGGGTCTTCTCGCTTGCATCAGGATATGTGAAAGCCCTGGACGAGATTTCCATCGTACCGGACGTGATCTTTCACAAAAACAGGCACAGTGCATTGGTCGGCAGCGGACTTGGTGTCTGGCTGGTGGAGCACGGCATCCGGCGGCTGATCATCTCGGGCATTCGCACCGAACAGTGCTGCGAAACAACGGCGCGCCACGCATCTGATAGCGGGTACCAGGTCGATTACCTATCCGAGGCTACGCTGACTTTTGCCATGACCGACCGCCGTGGACGGACGTGGAGTCCGGAGGAGATCAAGGCGAGAACCGAAATGGTTCTGGATGAACGTTTCGCTCGCATCGTGACCGTGGATCAAGCGCTTGCGACGATCAAGAAAGGGCTTGCCGCTTGAGTGCAGCGGGCCGGCCTCGCCTCATACCGGTTTATGTGGTGCTTCAGCCACGGACCCTGCTACTCGACGTGGCCGGACCGCTGGAAGTACTGCGGCGAGCAAACCGCGAACAGTCTGACGTGTGCTTCGATGTGCACTACATCGGACCGTCGGCCTCTGTTCTTACCTCTGTAGGGATCGCCTTGTGTGGGATTGATCCGATGCCGCGTTCCCTTCCGGCAAAGGCGATGATCTTGCTTGCGGGCGATGTGGATCAGGTAATGATGCCTTCAGGCCAACTCGCACGGGCCTGACGGGAGTACTGAGCAGGCGGCCATCGTTCACTGGCTGCGCACCGTGTTTCGCCCCGGTCACACGCTTATTTCCATCTGCTCCGGCGCGCTGCTGGCCGGGCGCGCCGGGCTGCTGGATGGGCATTCCTGTACCACCCACCATTCCACTTGCGCCGAGCTTTCGGCGTTGGCGCCCAAGGCGCGAGTGCTCGAGAATCGACTCTACGTCGAGGATGGCGATCTTTTGAGCAGCGCTGGAGTGACGGCGGGTGTCGATCTAATGCTTCACCTCGTAAGCCGCTTGACCAGCCATCGATGCGCTGCGGCGGTAGCACGCTATCTGGTTGTCTATCTTCGACGGAGTGGATCCGATCCCCAATTATCCCCCTGGTTGGAAGGCCGTAATCATCTGCACCCCGCCGTACACCGATTGCAAGACGTGATTGCTGGAAACCCCGCAAAAGCAGCGACGCTGAGATCCCTTGCCCGCAGCTCCGGAGTCAGCAGCCGTCACCTGACGCGATTGTTCCACGAAAACACTGGCATGAGCATTACGGATTATCGCAATCGCCTGCGCGTTGCCATTGCCCGTGAACTACTTTCTCAAACCAGTATGGACATGGAGAGCGTATCGCAGCGTGCCGGATTCGGGTCAACACGACAGCTGAGAAGAGCGTGGAAGACCCTGTACTCGAGCCCACCCCGCGAAGTGCGTCACCGCGCCAGCATCTAGCGTGTCCCGGCAAAACTGCGTGGTAATGTGAGAAGCGGACGAAGTATGCGGTTGCCCCTACTTAAGGAGAGCGCATGAGAATGCTTGCCGCAGCTTGCCTGGCTGCGACCCTGGCTGCGACATTGATCGCTGGTTTGATGCCGGCCTGGCGCAGCAGAAGACTGCCGGCAACGTGAGCGCTCCGACTGCGACCCCAATCAAGCATCTGGTGGTGATTTTTGACGAGAATGTCTCCTTCGATCACTACTTCGCAACCTATCCCAATGCACTCAACCCTCCGCACGAGACGACCGTTCAAGGCGCTCGCGGGAACGCCCGGGGTGAATGGCTTGACGGAAGTCCTGCTCCAGCGCAACCCGAATTTTCTGAACGTAAAAGTCAATCAGAGTTACGCTGTGAATCCCTTTCGCCTGGGCCCTGCGCAGGCGGCAACCGCCGACCAGAATCACGGATACACCGAAGAGCAGCTTGCCTTCCACAGCGGCCTGATGGATTCGTTCCCGCAGTTTACTGGCCTTCCCGCGCTCGCGACGCAGAAACTGCATCCGGAAAGCCTGGTGGGCGCGCCACCGGAGTATGTGCACCAGACCAAGGGATTGGTGATGGCCTACTTCGACGGGAATACGGTGACCGCGTTGTGGAACTACGCGCAACGCTATGCCTTGAACGACAACTCGTACGCATCGACCTTCGGACAATCGACCCAGGGGGCCATCGAGCTGATCTCCGGTCAGACGAATGGCGTGACCGACCAGATCAACGCGGCAAATTTTTTGGTCGATGGTGGAAACGGCACCTATACCGAGGTCGATGATGGGGATCCCATCGGGGACAAGTGCTCCAGCACTACATGGGGCCAATTGCACTACACCGGAAACAACATCGGCCAGATGCTGAGCAAGCGACACATAACTTGGGGCTGGTTCGAAGCCGGCTTCGATTTGACCAAGACAAATCCCAATGGAAGCACCGGCTGCCAGCGCAGCACCCTGTCAAAGGTCACCCAGGTGTTGTCCACGGATTACATTCCGCATCACGAGCCCTTTCAGTACTACACCCCCACCGCAAATCTGCTCCACACCCGGCCCTCCTCGGTGCGGATGATCGGCAAAGAAGGCGACGGCGCAAATCACCAGTACGACACGGACGATTTCTTCGCAGCAGTTCGCGCGGGCAATTTTCCTGCGGTTAGTTTCGTCAAGGCTCCTGCCTACCAGGATGGACATGCCGGCTATTCAGACCCGCTGGATGAGCAGACATGGGTGGTTACGGTGATCAACTTCCTTCAGCACCAACCGGAGTGGAAGAACACCGCGATGATTGTGGCCTACGACGACTCTGATGGCTGGTACGACCACCAGATGGGGCCAATCGTTAACCAGTCGACCAGCAAAGCGGATGGACTAACCGGACCGGGGCAATGCGGAGATGGAGGCACTGGGCTGCCCGGCCCGGCTGTGGACCATGCGCAGGGCCGGTGCGGATATGGTCCCCGCCTGCCGCTGCTGGTGATCTCTCCGTATGCGCGGCGCAACTACGTTGACCACAGCCTGACGGATCAGACTTCCGTCTTGCGCTTCATCGAAGACAATTGGCTCAACGGAGAGCGCGTCGGCGGCGGATCGTTCGACGCCATCGCCGGCACCATCAACGCGATGTTCGACTTTGCGCATCCGGACGCGCGGCCGTATATCCTGGATAAATTCACCGGTCAAATTCTGAAGCGATGACCACCCTGTTGCTGCTCCTGCAGATCTTCCACGTTCTCTTCCTGGCTTTGCACGACTGGGTTCCGCTGGGCAAGCTGAACGATGTGAAAGCAGTGCGCGCAGCCAACCCGGGCGAAAAACTTCTTGTCGCCACACTCGTCAGCACCATTCCCTTTGCTTTTGGACTGGCTGCAAGCTTTTTCTATGCCGGCAAAGGATTTCCGAGCTGGCTGTATATATATCTGTGGGTTAGCTACACGTTTCTTTTTGTGGGCGAATTAGAACGCGTGGTGGATTCCATACTTCTTTGGCGCGAAACCCGAGCGCGCATCGCGCTACCAAGCCATGTTTGGCGGCACGCACAGTTTTCTGCCCGCGCGCCATGGCATTCTACCCAACACGCTGCACGTTATCCTGCATTCGGCAACGGTGGCCTTGTTGGTGGTTCTCGCCGTGCTTACGCTTTGAACGCCATCAGCAGTTCTGATATTTCCAGTTGCGCTGCTTGCCCTCGGCGATCCATTCGATCGCGGACGCGATCCGCTTGTCCCGCGTCTCCGGGCGTTTTGCCTCGGCGATCCACTCCACATACTCACGTTTGCAGCTTGGGCTAAAAGCCGCAAAGACAGAGGCGGCTCGCTTGTTTTTGCGCAAGGCTACCGTGAACTCCGTTGGGGCCTCCACAGACGGCTTTTGCGGCTTCACCACTTTGCGTCTGGCGGCAATCGGGCTGGTATATTGGCCATTGTCCACGAAGGCTGCGGCCTGGCGGATCCAACCGAGCATCCGCTTGTCGGGTGGCAGATCCTTCTAAACTGGCAATGCGGCCGAGCGAACCCATGCCGTCCCCAGCCAGCACCTTGGCCTCGCGCAGCACGGCCGCGATCTCCTCGCCCCAGAAACCGAAGCTGCAGTGCTCTTTGAAAGCCGACATGTTGCAGAGGATCACACCGCGATACTCAAAAAACGGCCGGCTCCACTTGATTGTTTCCTCGATTTCGGGGCAGGCTTGGTGCACAAGCTCCCGCAAGTGCTCCATGATCGGCCGCGCAAACGGCTGCGCCTTAACCAGGTATGCGTCCACTTTGGGGTTTAGGGTCTGAGTCGTTATCAAAATGCAGCTCCTGTGTTTCGAGAACAGCAGTGTACAACTATTTCTCAGGCGCACGGAGGTCTCCGTGATTCTCAGAATCGCCATCATCGTTGGCTGTAGCTATCGCGGCAGTTCTTGCTTTCGTGGTTATCTTCGCGGCCACCAGGCCCAACACATTCCGGGTGCAACGCTCGGTGACGATCGACGCGGCCCCGGAAAAGATCTTTCCCCTTATCGACGACTTTCACAATTGGCCCGGCTGGGCGCCCCAGGACAAAGACGACCCAAGCATGAAGAGGACCTATAGCGGAGCTGCGTTCGGGACCAGGCGCCGTATCGGATTGGGATAGCAGCGGCAGCGCGGGCAAGGGGCGAATGTCGATCATAGAATCCACGCCGCCAACGAGGGTTGTGGTCAAAGTTGATTTCGTCAAACCCTTCGCCGCGCATAACGTCAATGAATTCATTTTGGAACCAACTTGCGGATCCGGGAGCCGGCGACCAAAGTCATCTGGACCATGCAGGGCTCCAATCTCTATGTCATGAAGGTGATGAGTATCTTTGTGAACATGGATCGCGTCATGGGGAAGCACTTCGAAAGCGGGCTCAACAATCTTAAGAAGGCCGCCGAAAATCGGCCGTGAGCGGCCTCGTAGTTGACAGGCGCTGTTGGATAGTATGATTTCGGCGACGGAGTAACAGCCCATGCTGAATCATGAGAGAAAGCTGCCGAGACCTAACGCACCCCTCTGCGCAATCGTAATCTTCGCCCTTACCCTAGGCCTCCGGATGGAGGCGCAGAAAGTCATCACTTCGCAATACGATAACGCGCGCACCGGCGCGAATCTCCATGAGACCCGGTTGACGCCGCACAATGTGAATGTTCAGCAGCTGGGCAAGATCTTCACTTTGCACGTAGATGGAGAGGTCTATGCACAACCGCTCTTCGTCAGCGGGGTGGAGATTCCAGGTAAGGGGCGGCACGATGTGCTCTTCGTCGCGACCGAGCACGACAGCGTATACGCCTTCGATGCCAACAGTGACGGCCCTCCCCTGTGGCAGGTGAGCTTCCTCAAAGATGGGGAAACCGCGGTTCCGGCGGATGATGCGCAGTGCCCCTTCATCGCGCCCGACATTGGCATCACCTCGACCCCGGTCATCGACCCAAACACCGGGACCCTCTATGTGCTGGCCCGCACCAGAGGCCCGCGAGTCCTGCTCGCGAATACTTATTACCAGCGTCTGCATGCGCTCGCCATCGCCACGGGCGCGGAGAAATTCGGTGGGCCGATGGAGATTCAAGCCAGCATGAGCGGCAGCGGCCGAGGCAGCAGCAACGGCAAGCTGGTCTTCAACCCACTGCGCGATAACCCCCGGGCAGCGATGCTGTTAAACAATGGCGTGGTTTATCTCACCTGGGCCTCGTCCTGCGATGTGGGCGCCTACCATGGCTGGGTCATGGCTTATGACGCACGCAGCCTTAAGCAAAAGGCGGTCTTCAATGCCTCCCCGGACGGGGATGACAGCGGCATCTGGGGTGGGGACACCGGGCCGGCGGCAGATAACAGTGGGAACGTATTTGTCTCCATAGGCAACGGCCATTTCGATGCGGCCAAAGGCGGCCGCGACTATGGCGATAGTCTGCTCAAGCTGGATGGGCAGAGCCTGAAAGTGAGCGATTATTTCGCGCCCTTCAACGTCGATGAGTTGGACGCGAGCGACAGCGATCTGGGCTCCGGCGGCCCCACGCTCCTGCCGGACCAGCCGGGAGCGCATCCGCACCTGGCGGTGGTGGAAGGCAAAGGAGGCGTGCTCTACCTGTTGGACCGCGACCACATGGGCCATTGGCAGCCGGCCAATGACAGCCATGCGGTGCAGACGATGCCGCTCCCTGGTGGCGTCTTCGGCGCCATGACTTATTGGAACCACTATCTCTACGTGCTGAGCGACAGTGATGCGCTCAGGGAATTCGAAGTCAAGGACGGAAAGCTCTCACTCAAAGCAAAAAGCCCCAATACCTTCCCTGGCGTTTCCGCGACGCCCATCGTCTCTGCCAATGGAGCCAAGGATGGCGTGGTGTGGATACTCCGCTCCAAGGGCTGGAACACGCCCGACCGGTCTGCGGTTCTGTATGCCTACGACGCGAATGACGTTTCACACGAGCTCTACGATAGCAATCAGAATGTCGCTCGTGACCATGCCGGGCGCGGCCCTTCGATTCAACATCCCGACCGTGGTGAATGGGCATGTATATGTAGGCGCCAGGCAGGAAGTAGACGTCTATGGCCTCCTGCCTGCATGGCGCCGGCAAATGAGAGCAGCGTCGCCGCAAACCTGAATAGTAGCCCAGCAAAGCGCGCATACGGCCCGCCGAATGCGCTTGGACAGGCGTCTTTCCTGGCTTCGGCCGGTTCACGCTATGGCGGTCGGAATGCGAATGAAAAACTGAAGACTTCTTCATCTAATCCATGAAGAAGGAGCAAAGAAATATGCCACAGGCGGAAAAGGTGGCCCTGGTGACCGGGGCCAACAAGGGCATTGGGTTTGAGCTGGCGCGCCAGCTGGGGCGGCACGGAATGAGCGTACTGCTAGGCGCCCGAAATACGAAGCTGGGCGAAGATGCCGCACAGAAGCTGACGAGCGAGGGGCTGGATACGCATGCCTTGCACATCGACCTCAACCAACTGGAGACCATCGACGAGGCGGCGAAGCAAATTGAAACGCAGTACGGGCGGCTGGATGTATTGATCAACAACGCAGGAATCGCCGATCCGGCAGACGGGCCGCCAAGCACGGCCAGCCTTGAGGCTGTGCGGCGCGTCTTTGACACCAATCTATTCGGTACGCTCGCGGTGACGCAGGCGATGTTGCCGCTGGTTCGCAAGGCTCCCGCAGGCCGTATCGTGAACGTCTCCAGCGGACTGGGCTCTCTCACATTGAATGGCGACCCCGCATGGGAATTTGCCGCGGTCAAGCGGCTCGGCTACAACTCTTCCAAAGCGGCACTCAATATGCTGACGGTTCAATTGGCCTATGAGCTAAGGGATACAAAGATCAAGGTGAACTCCGCCAACCCCGGTTTTACCGCAACCGACTTGAACGGGCACCGCGGATACCAAACCGTGGAAGAGGGAGCCATGGAGGCACTACGGCTCGCGCTGCTCGATGAGAACGGACCCACGGGCGGCGTCTTCAACAGGTATGGTGCCGACCCATGGTGACGCCTGGCCCCCATCAGGAAATTGTGCCGGCGCTAACGATAGCGATTTAGCATAGGCGTCGAGGTGCTTTCTCATGAGCGATGCTACGCAGTACTCCTACGAGACTCGCCTGAATGTTTTGTACAAACCACTGGAAATTGTCGACGCCAAGGCCTCTCGCGGACGCCTGCGACTTCAAGTGGTATAACCAGACGCTCTGCCAGGTAAACGAATCCGTCGTACGCCTAGGCGTGGTCGAGGGTGAGTACCACTGGCACCAGCACGACGCGGACGACGAGTTCTTCTACGTGGTCGAGGGCCAATTGCTTATCGATCTCGAAGATCGTACCGTCGCGCTCGAGCCTGGACAAGGCTTCGTCGTTCCCCGGCGAGTGGTCCATCGCACGCGCGCCCCGCATCGCACCGTCGATTCTCATGTTTGAGAACAAAGGCATTCTGCCCACGGGTGATCCTTCGAGCGATAGTTGAGTTTGGGGAAGCGATTCGGGAGACCGCATGCTCTACACTGACAGATGATGCGTGTCATTGTGTCTTGTGCTCATGGTTTTTGTGGTGCCGGGTAGCGCAAGCGCGCAAGCATCGTCCGCCTCTCCACCTGTCAGACTACGTTGGCACCTACGCCGATGCCCCTGGCCATACGCTCGAAATCGTAGACGGCGACGGGCTTTTTGCCGTGCTGGATGAAGCCAAGTACCCGCTCCGCGCCTCGGCTGTCGATCAGTTCACCACCATCACTGGGCAAACAATTCCCTTCCTCCGCGATGCGCACGGCAAGGTCACAGGATACCAAGAGGATGGCAAGTTCCACCCCCGCATCTCCCCCACCGTCACGCCCGAGGCCGCAGCGCTGGCTTACCCGCGCCCCAAAGGCGGAGCAGGATTATCACTATCATCCGCCAGCCGATCTGCACGACGGCATCGCCGTGGGAGACATTGCGCGGTCCGCCCTGGGAATAGCCACAGCAGATGCGATCGTGCGCGGCATCCTCGACGGCACGTACAAAGATGTGCACGGCGTTCTGCTCTACCAACACGGAAGGCTGGTGATGGAGGAGTACTTCTACGGCTACAATGAGCAGCGCCCACACCAGCTGCGCTCCGCAACCAAGTCAGTCGTGGCCACACTAGCAGGGATCGCTGTCGACCGCGGCGCGCTCACTGGACCGGGCGAGGTTGTGCTACCGCATATGAGCTACAGCGGCTATGCCCATCCCGACCCGCGCAAGGCAACGATCACGCTGGGCAACTTCCTCTCCATGAGTTCGGGTCTGGACTGCAATGACCATAGTTCGAACTCCCCGGGGCGTGAAACGGTGATTGATGACACCCCGGACTGGGTGAAGGCGACACTCGATTTGCCCATGATCAACGACCCCGGAACCAAGGGCTACTACTGCTCCGGCGGCGTGGCCGTGGTGGGCCGGCTCATCGAGAATGTCGTCCACATGCGCCTTCCGGAATTCGCCCAGGCCAATCTGTTTGCTCCGTTAGGAATTTCGCGCGCGCAGTGGCAGTGGAACTACGACCTGACCAATGCCGACAAGGAATACTCGCAGATCCACCTTCGCCCGCGCGATATGCTCAAGCTCGGAATTCTGTTCGCCGATGGCGGCCGATGGCATGGCCGTCAGGTGGTCTCCGCCTCATGGGTACGGGCGTCGCTGGCAGAACAGAGTCACGTGGACAATGTCAGCTACGGTTATTTCTGGTGGCGTCCCTGGTTGAATGTGGAAACAACAGCCGGCGCGCAACACGTGGATGTAATCGCGGCGCAAGGCAATGGTGGGCAGAAGATCTATCTGGTGCCGCAGTACGATCTGGTCGCAGTCTTTACCGCCGGCGGCTACAACGCGGAGTCCACTCCTCCCAACACCATCATGGCGAAGATCATTCTGCCTGCGTTGATGGCAGCTCACCCTCAACGATAAAAGGTGAGCTGCGCACGTGAACAGAGCTACTTTGCCGTGACGGCCACCGATGCGATGTGTTTCTCCCACGCTAGTTGGATCGTGCCCTTGTTGCCGCCGGTGCTGCTGATCGTATACTTCAGCACTTCAATAGGAGCCGGAGGCTTGCTCATCTGCATCTTCACCCGGCCCAGGTCCTGGGACGCATCGTAGGAGGTGCCCCACTGCCCTGTCTGCTTGTTGATGACGAGTTCCCACGCATCCGGATCTTTCACATTGACATAAAGCGTGTAGTCGCCCTTCGGCACTGCCAGACCACCGATCATTAAATCCGCGCTGGTGTGGAACGCTGTGGCGTCATTTGCGCCGGCACGCCAGATCGGAGCCGTTGGATCCTGCATTACCCGTCCACCCTCGCCAAAGATCTGGCGTCCTCGAACCGAGGGAGCGCAATATTTGATCTGCCAGCATTGCGGGGCCGATCTTGCCGCTCGCCGTTTCCGGAGGGCTCGTTTGCGCCGAGGCAGAACCCAGAGCCACCAGCAAGCCTGCCAATACCAGGAAATATTTCATTGTTCATTCCTCCTTGTTCTTCAACGCCACCAATGACTGTACATCTAAACTGAGACGGTAGGATTACGCGGTTTTGTGTGCCCAAATCATGATGGTAACCTGCATCCCCGCGGTATGTCTCCAGCGAAGATAGCCGGGGACTGCTTTCTTCGCTGGAAAGCCTGCCCGGCGAGGCACGCATCGGTTTCTTTGGGCCCGGGTCCGTAACCTGGCGAGTGAATCGGGAGTCCGCCGTCTTTCTTGGTGCGGGGCGCGCGGCGTTGCTGCAATTGGCTCACCCCTGGGTCGCGGTCGCGCTGGCCCATCATTCCAACCTGCTAAACGATGCGATCGGCCGTTTTCATTCCACGTTTCGCGTCATCTACACCATGCTCTTCGGCACCCGCGCACAAGCAATCGAGGCGTCGAAGCGACTCTATCAACGCCATACCGGTATCCGCGGCGAACTGCCGCACGCGATTGGAAGCCATGGGCAGGGCGAGCACTATGAGGCCAACGAGATCGCCGCCCTGCGCTGGGTGTATGCCACGCTGGTGGAAAGCGCGATCCTGGCTTACGACTTTGTGTTGCCGCCGCTCTCACCCGGCGAACGGGAGCAGTACTACCTGGAGAGCAAACGAATGGCTGCCCTCTTCGGCATCCGGGCGGAGGACCTGCCGCAGGATTGGGCAGCCTTTTCTCGTTACACCGCGGAGATGTTCGATTCGCCGCAGCTCGGCGTCGATGACAACGCCCTGGCGCTCGGTCGCAGCGTCTTGTCCGGGAGCGGGTACGTGGCTTCACCCTCCACACTGGTATCTCTCTCTGACGGCATTCTGGATGCCACCGCGGCTCCGCACCGGCTTTTCCCTGCCGTTCAGCACTCGGGAGCAACAAGCCGTGGACCGGGTTGCCCGCTGGCTGCCGCGACTCTACCCGAGGATCCCCGAAATGCTGCGCTTTGTTGGACCTTTTCATGAAGCAGAGGCCCGGCTGCGCGGCCATTTACCTGGCGCTGCTCACGCGGAAAAGCAATCGTGTTCTGGATGGGCGAGCCTCGATTGCTCTACTCGGAAGAGAGTCTGTAGCGAACCTCATTGCATCTATGACCTGTGGTGTGAATTTATCGGGAAGGTTTTATGGGAAAGCTTGACGGGAAAGATCGCGCTCATTACTGGCGGTAATAGCGGTATCGGGTTGGCTACGGCGAAACGGTTCGTGCAGGAAGGGGCTTACGTCTTTATCACCGGCCGCACCCAGACGAAGCTTGACGAGGCAGTGAAGCAGGTCGGCTCCAACGTAACGGGAGTCCAAGGGGATGTGGCCAAGCTCGCCGACCTGGATCGGCTGTTTGCGCAGATCAAGAAAGAGAAAGGCAAGCTGGATATTGTCTTTGCCAACGCGGGCATCGCCAAATATGCGCAGCTCGGCACCATCGATGAAGAGCACTATGACAGCATCTTCGACGGCAATGTAAAGGGCATGCTCTTTACCGTCCAGAAGGCATTGCCGTTGATGCCGGACGGTGGGTCGATCATCCTCAATGCGTCCGTGGTGGGCAGTAAAGGAATGCCGTCTAACAGCGTGTATGCCGCAACCAAGGCGGCCATTCGTTCCTTCGCCCGGACCTGGACGACGGATCTCAAGGCCCGTCGCATACGGGTAAATGCCATCAGTCCTGGCCCCATCGACACCGAAGGCCTGCGTGAGTTATTCGGCTCCTCTCCAGTTGGACAGGAGCGCTTGAAGAGCGTAAGCGCAACGGTGCCGTTGGGCCGGCTGGGCTTGCCCGATGAGATTGCCAAGGCTGCGGTCTTTCTCGCCTCGGATGACAGCAGTTTCGTAACCGGCATTGAGCTATTTGTCGACGGAGGCTTTGCGCAGGTATAAATTTCCTGGGAGCGCCCTGCTTACGTAATTGGAGCGGGGTTGAACAAAGCAAACTCGTTGTGCAGGCCCCAATGGTCGGCCCAGGTTTGTTTGCGGCCGCTGGCCACTTCGAGAATCAGGTGGAAGATCTGCTCGCCCACCTGCTGAATGGTTGCCTCACCGGTGGCGATGCGCCCGGCATTGATATCGATCAGGTCTGACCATCTGTCTGCCAGCGCGCTGCGAGAGGCAACCTTGATCACCGGCGCCATGGCAAGCCCGTAGGGAGTTCCACGGCCGGTGGTAAAGACATGCATGTTCATCCCCGCGGCTAACTGGAGGGTTCCGCAGACAAAGTCGCTCGCTGGTGTGGCGGCAAAGATGAGTCCTTTGGTGGTGACGCGTTCGCCAGGACCGAAAACGCCGGCCAGCGCGCTGCTGCCTGCTTTTGCAGCCGAGCCTAGCGCCTTCTCGACGATATTTGTCAGCCCGCCAGTCTTGTTTCCCGGGGTTGGGTTAGCACTGCGATCAGCCCCGCCGCGTTCGAGATAAGCATCGTACCAGGCCATTTCACGAATCAACCCGCGCGCCACTTCCTGGTTGGCTGCGCGCGCAGTGAGCAGATGAATGACGTCACGGACCTCGGTCACCTCGGAAAACATCACGGTTGCGCCGGCGCGCACGAGCAGGTCCGTGGCATAGCCCACAGCGGGGTTGGCGGTCACGCCAGAGAAGGCATCGCTCCCCCCGCATTGCAGGCCAACCACGAGATCGGCGGCCGGCCGTTGAACGCGTGTGCGCGCATTGAGACGGACCACGCGCTTTTCCGCCATCTCCATGATGGCCGTGACCATGTCGCCAAAGCTGCGGTGTTGCTCGTCCTGCAGGCGAATGATATAGGGCCCGCTGGATAGCATGGGGAGGCTGCTTGCGGGCAACATTTGCGCGGGCTGGAGTTTTTCGCAGCCCAGGCTGACCACCATGGGCGCTCCGCCAAGGTTTGGATTGAGGCTCAGATTGCGCAGCGTGCGAATGGGAATTTCGGAGCCGGGAGCGTTGATCGCAACTCCGCATCCGTAGGGATGGGTGATGGCAATCACGTCATCGACGTTGGGATAGCGGGGCAGAATCTCTGACCGTATACGCCTGACCGCGAATTCCACCGTGGCCGAGACACACTGCACCGTGGTGGCAATGCCAAGAATGTTTTTGGTTCCGACCGAGCCATCGTCGTTGAGGAAGCCTTCGAAGGTATAGCCCTCAAGCGGCGGCTGCGGATGGGGCACGGCGGTTGCCCAGGGCAGTTGGTCAAGCGGCGGGGCCGCAGGCAGACTCATGAGCCCTTCGTGCACCCAGCTACCTTTCTTGATGTCCACTTCCGCATTTCCGATGACTACTCCATAGCGCAGAATGGGAGCCCCTTGCGGAATGTCAGTCAGGGCAACCTTGTGCGCCTCCGGGATCGCCTCTAGGAGCGTCAGGCCGGAATCAAATTGCGCGCCGGAAGGCAGACCCCCTTCATTGGCGACAATCGCCACATTGTCTTGCGCATGGACCTGGATGCAGAGGGGATGACCGTTGCCCGACATGCTACCTCCGTTTCTCATTGCTGCCGCACGCTGGCACGTTCAAGCATGATGAAACCCGCGCCATTGGCTGCTTTGACCGCAAAGTCGTGCGCGGTGACGGTCGCATCGCTGATCGTCATTCCCTTCTCCGCGCTGATATGCACATTGCTCAGGGTGATCGACGTGATCGGACTTTCCGGCAGACCAACGATAAACCCGGCAGTTTTCGCGCCGGTCGCGCTCAGGTTAGCGATGCTGATGTCGTGGAAATGGGGAGTGAGCCGGGTGACCGGCTGCGCGGAATCGTGGTCTGGAATGTGCGGGTAGTATTCGGTGATAAGGACGGGCGTGGCCACGTCTTCCATGGTCAGATCACGAAAGTCCAGATGGCCGATGTCGCTGCCGCGATCGCGATTCGACTTTACGCGCACTCCATTGGCGGTTCCTCTGAAGTGCACGCGGGCTACGTGGACGTTTTCGACGCCACCGGAGACTTCGCTGCCAATCGACATGCCGTGCCCGTGAAGAAAGGTGCAGTCGGTGACGCTGATGCCGGTACTGGGATCATCGGGTCCTGTGGAACCGGGCTGGCCTGATTTGATGGCTACATTGTCATCACCGACATCGATGGTCATATGGGAGATGGCGACGTGGTGAGAGGAGAAAGGATCGACGCCATCGGTATTGGGGGAGTGCTCCGGCGCAAGGATTTTTGCATTGCGGATAGTCACGCCGTCTGCGTAGTAGAGGGTCACCTGCCAGGAGGGTGAATTCTGGATAGTCACGCCCTCGATCAAAACCTGCTTGGAGTGGTCGAAGAAAATGAGCCGCGGACGCTTGGCCGCCACATAATCTGGAGAGTCTTTATGAGCGTATACCTCCGCCCACCAGGGCTGACCTGCGCCGTCGATGGTGCCGCCGCCGCGGATGGCGACCTCCTGGGCATTGGTGGCGCTGATCAATGGCTGTACAGCATCCTCGCACATCTCCCGCAGCGGGGGATAATCGCCCTTGTCCTGGCTCCCCAGCAGAGTTGCTCCTGGGTCGATTTCGAGGGCGATGTGACTCTTTAACACGATCGGCCCGCTGAGAAAGGTTCCCCTGGCCAGGCGGACGGTCCCGCCCCCTTTGCCGGCGCAATCATCGATGGCTTTCTGCAGCGCGAGGGTATCTTTCGTCGTCCCGTCAGCCTTTGCGCCGTAGGAGCCGGGATCGCAAATGGTAGCGGCATGTACCGCGGCTACGGAGCACGGGGCCAGCGCAAGAGCGAGAAGCGCACCCGCGACCTCCCTGTTTGCCCATTTGCTTCCCAGCATCATGATTTCGCGACCCCACCTTCGCTGGTGAGCATACCATTTGCAGGCCGCTTCCGGGCCGGCGCGGGATCCTCTGCCAATCCGGGCCGGCTGCCAGGACAACAGTACATTGTCTGGCAGATCACTCCATGAAACACTGACCCTGGTTGTGTCAGGGACGGATGTCCACCAGCGTTGACGGCCCCTTCTGGACCAGAGAGGAATCATGAGGAGCACGATGACACGTCGCGACGCTCTCAAACTGGGAACAGGGACCGCGCTATCGGCGGCTCTTGGACCATCCGCCACTGCCATTGAGGCGAATACCGCGACTCCCAACTCCGGGGACGAGATCTGTTTCATGCGCGCGGTCGATATGGTGGAGTGCGATCCGCACCAAGAAGCTCTCATCGCGCGAAGTGATGCAGGCGCACCTGCAACAGATCCAGCGGGTAAATGCGAAAGTGAATGCGATGGTCACCATGGTTGCGGAAGAGCAGCTCATGGCACAAGCCGCGGCGGCCGATGAAGCGCTGGCCCACGGCAAATGGCTCGGCCCTCTGCATGGTTTACCAGTGGCGGTCAAAGACCTGCACGAAACCAGCCGGCATCCGCACTACGTTCGGCTCTCCGTTACACAGAAACTACGTGCCAGATTTCGACTGCCGGGTGGTGCAGCGGGAGAAGGAGGCGGGAGCCATCGTGCTGGGCAAGACGAATGTGCCTGAGTTCGGCCTCGGTTCGCAGACATTCAATCCAGTCTTCGGACCTAGCCACAATCCTTACGACGTTACCAAGACATGCGGCGGAAGCACCGGCGGGGGCGCGGTTGCGGTCGCTTGTGGAATGGCTCCCCTGGCCGACGGCAGCGATATGGGAGGCTCTCTGCGCAATCCTCCTAACTTCTGCAACGTGGTGGGCATCCGCACCTCGCCCGGACGCGTGTCCAACGTGCCTACCGACCTTGGTTGGTTCACCCTTTCGGTTCCCGGACCCGTCGCTCGCAATGTGACCGACTGCGCTTATTTCCTGAGTGTGCTTGCCGGCTACGATCACCACTCGCCGATCTCGATTGAGCAAACAGGGGCGCAGTTTGCCCAGCCGCTGGAAGGCCGAAGCTTTAAAGGCGTGCGCGTGGCCATGTTTAAGGACATGGGACTGCCCTGGGACCCGGAGGTGAAAAGCGCGGTGCAGGCACAGCGCAAGGTCTTTGAATCGCTGGGATGCATTGTCGAAGACGCCGAGCCGGATTTTTCCGATGCCAATGAGGCTTTTCTGGCGTGGCGGCATTGGTCGATCGAACTGAACTTTGGAGATTTGCTGGCGACGCATGGCGATCAGCTCAACGAGTACATCCACTGGCACGTGGAGGAGGGACGGAAGCTCAGCGGACCTCAGCTATCTCGTATCGAGGCTAAACGCACTGCGTTATACCAGCGGTTGTGCGGGTTCAAAGGGGAGTATGAGTTTTTTATTTTGCCCGTGAACCAGGTACTTCCGTTTGATGTGAACACGCACTATCCGACGGAAATTGCCGGCGTCAAGATGGAGAACTATCTGGCATGGATGAAGTCCGCCTATTACATCTCTGCGGCGGGAAATCCGGCCATGTCAGTTCCCTGCGCGTTCTCTTCGAGTGGGCTTCCGATCGGTATGCAGATTGTTGGCCGTCATCATGACGACTGGGGCGTACTGCAACTTGGTTACGCATTCGAACAGGCCACTCATATCGGGCAGCGGCGTCCAGCAGTGGTTTAAAACAATTACCGTAGCTGGACGGCTGCACTCCGCCCTGCTCTCGATCTTGATCTTGCTACAAAGCCTTGCTACAGTATCGTCCAAGCCTGGTTCGGGACCCCGTAGTCCCTCTGTACCGAACGTTTTCTCTCTCATTCCGAGTCGCCAGTGAGCAAGAGCCTGGCATGGATCTCCCATGATGCAGCACTTGGCATTAGGAGACCCCGCTGTAGAGCACCCAGACGGCGCCCACTCACCGTCGCGGGAAGTCCCTTGATAGAGGACGACCTGGTCGTTCAAGGGCAAGTTGTCTCGTAAGCACCGAGCAAGCTGTCAGTGGAAATAGGTTACGAGAAGCAGATTTCAGGGGGACATTCCATGTTGCGGAGCGGTCGATTCCGCCAGGTGCCTCTGATCACCAATGTACCGTCCAACGATATGCGCAACGGAAATCTGGTTGACTACCTGAACGGCACGCCCATTTTCAACCCGGATGGCACGTCGATTGACCCGGCCAACGTGCCGATATCGCAAGTGTCGGCAAATATGCTGAAGTATTTTTATCCGCTGCCGAATTCCGGTTCATCGACGGACTACCAGAACAACTATCGCGTGAATTACCCCGCGCCCATCTCCAGCGACCAGGCTGATGTGCGCCTGGTGGGAGGGCGGAACGTTCCACTTCGGCGCTGAAGCGTCAAACGTCTTCAACCATCGCAACTATGAAACGCCGGATATGAATGTCGATGACGGACCCACCGGCTTCGGCATCATCACGGCGCTGCAGACTGCGGAAGGCGCAGGCCCGCGGAACATCGAGATCACGGCGCGCATCAGTTTCTAGCGATCCACGGGCTGGGATGAAACGAGGAAGGGTCGCATCCCGGCCGATCGCTGCAGCCTGAGAATGGGCTACCAATAGCGGCCACGCGTCAGATCGTGGTTTGGCGATGGAGTCCTTGCCGTCCAACGCAGCGGAGGCGTAACAAGATCATTGGAAAGTATTCCACTCGCTTGTCTGACTTGAATAAGAGTATTACTCTTACATGTAAGAGTAAGGAGCCGATTGATGCGCATAACGTCCAAAGGCCAGGTGACCATTCCCGCCGAAATTCGCGAGCAGGCGGGTCTTCTTCCCCACACCGAGGTCAATTTCGAATTCGACGGCAAGGCTGTGCGGATCGTCCGCGCCCCCAACCGCACCAACGGTAGTAGAGGTACGCGGCTTATCGCGCACTTGCGAGGACGCGGAGACGTTTCGCTGAGCACCGATGAGATCATGTCGCTGACCCGTGACAAGTAGATGACGGCCGTATTGATCGACAGCAATGTCCTGCTCGATCTCATGACCGAGGATCCGCGGTGGTTCTCGTGGTCCGCGAAGGCCCTGGCGAGCGCAGCAGAAACCTTGCGGCTAGTAATCAACCCCATCATCTATGCCGAGGTCTCGATCCGCTATTCACAAATCGAGGATCTAAACGCGGCTCTTCCAAAGGCCATGATCGACCGGGAACCAATTCCTTATGAGGCCGCCTTCCTCGCGGGGAAGGCGTTCCGTGTTTACCGTCGGCGTGGGGGGACGAAGCGATCTACGCTTCCAGACTTCTTCATCGGTGCACACGCGTCCGTTGCCGGATACAGCTTGTTAACGCGCGACGCGACCCGCTATCGTACATATTTCCCTAAGCTGCCGCTCATTGCTCCTAACTGAGCCGGCGCTGAACGTGTACAATTCGCCGATGACTCCTCAACCGCCTTCTCCGATGCTTGTGTTCGACACGCTGCAGGCACACCAGCGAACCAGCGCGCTGCGAGCCGGTATTGAATTGAAGCTCTTCACCGCTATCGCCAACGGCGCGCGCACGCCGGAGACCCTTGCGTCCGCGTGCGAAACCTCGGCGAAAGGCATGCGCGTCCTATGTGACTTTCTCACCATCATTGGGTTCCTCACCAAGGACGAGTCCGGCTACGGGTTGACCCCGGATTCAGAGCTCTTCCTGGTCGAAGGCTCACCCGCTTATATGGGCGGAATGGCGTCATTCCTCTTCCATCCATTCATGGAGAAGGGCCTGGGAAGCATGACCGGCGCGGTGCGCAAGGGGGGAACGATCCTGCCTGCGGAAGGCTCGGTAAGCGACGACAACCCGGTATGGGTGGAGTTCGCGCGTGGGATGGCGCCGCTCACGATGCCATCTGCCGGAGTGGTGGCGGAACACGCGGCCGGCTCTGGCGCGGTGAAGGTGCTCGATATCGCTGCCGGACATGGGATGTACGGCCTCACCATAGCGCGACACAATCCGGCTGCTGAAATACACGCGCTGGATTGGAAGAATGTGCTAGCGGTCGCCCACGAGAACGCGGTCAAGCTCGGGATGGCGGACCGCTGGCATGCGATCGAAGGCAGCGCCTTCGCTACCGATTACGGGTCCGGCTATGATGCGGTGCTGGTCACTAACTTCATCCACCACTTCGATGTCCCAACAAATATCGGCTTGTTCGAGAAGATTCGCGCCGCCATGAAACCAGGGGGCAAGATGGCGATCGTAGAGATGGCGGTCAACGATGATCGCGTTACGCCTGCGGGTGCGGGCATGTTCGCCATGACCATGCTCACCACCACTCCAACCGGCGACGCCTATTCGCAGCGTGAGATTGAGTCCATGTGCACTCGTGCCGGCTTCCACGATGTGGCACATCACGCGGTGCCGGCTACTCCGCAGACGGTGACGATTGCCTTGAGTTGATCGGCAGGCAGCCTCTCCAACATATCGAGAAGGTGTCCATGATCCCAGCGATCCCGCTTGAGCTCCGGGACTTTCAAGAGGATGTACCGCCCTGCACGCCTAGTACCCTTACTCGATAAGCAGCAGGAGTTTCAATCAGAAATCGCGTCTCTCCGGCGAGAGCGAGCAGGTCTCGATCGCCGCTGACCAGAAGATCGGCTTTCCCGCTCTGGGCGAGGTCGAGGAACGGCTGATCGTTTGCGTCCCGGCATACCGATTTGCATCTTGTTGTCACCTTGATGACTTCGCAATAGGGAAGATACTCAGCCAACAGTTCTCGACGGTCGTCGGCGGAGAGTTGGAACTTCGGATAACCCAAAACACGGGTGAGTTCCGCTACGGTGACGCGAGAAACCAGTGGAACTGAGTCCCCGGCTGCCCAATGCCCACGAAGCCAGGCCAAGCGGCCGTTGGGAAATACCATTGCCGAGACAACGACCGTCGTGTCAAAGACGACCCGATGGATCACGCGTGTTTGCGTGCCCACGAAACAGCCGCAGTGACATCTTCATCGTCAATCCCCAGCTGGGCAAGGCGAGCGCGCACCTCATCCGCGCGGCTCTTTTTGAGGGGACGCAGAATGATGCACGCTCCATCGGTGCTTACATCGAAATACTCCACGCCGGTGAAGCGGGCAACTACCTTCTTGGGGAGAGTGATCTGATTCTTGGTGGTCTTCTTCGCTAGCACGATACCTCCTTTCAAGGAAACAAGGAAACAAGGAAATCTTACCATGGCTCTCGCCAAGCGACCGTCACCACTTCTGGCAAGAAGAGTCGTTTTTATGTAAAGCGTAAAAGAGCGGCAAAAAGGATCATGAATCCGCGATCTTTTTTTGGTATACTCCGGGGCCTAGGGATGAATTAGGGATGAGGACAGGCCGTGCAAGAGCCACCGATTGGGGAAGTAACAACACTCTTGCAACAAATCAGGGCGGGCGATTCACAGGCTGCCGATAAGCTCATTCCTCTGGTCGTCGACGAACTACGCCGTCTGGCCCGGCTGCAGTTGCGAGATGAGCGGCCCGGTCACACCCTCCAACCCACAGCTCTGGTAAACGAAGCATATATGCGCCTGGTGGGCGACCAGGCAAGGGACTGGCAAAGTCGCGCTCATTTCATAGGCGTAAGTGTCTCTGTGATGAAGCGAATACTGATCGATCACGCGCGCCGCAAGCAGGCGCTTAAACGGGGTTCGGAGATTCAGTCCCTGGCTGGCGCAGAAGATTATGCCGGCTTCTCCCTGGAGCAGGCCGAAGAACTCCTGGCGCTCAACGTCGCTCTCGACCGGCTGGAGAAGATGAGCTCGCGCCAGCGGCAGGTGGTCGAGTTGCGCTACTTCGGCGGCCTCTCCACAGAAGAAACCGCAGAGGTTCTGAAAGTCTCTCCGATCACCATAAAGCGGGACTGGGTTGCCGCCAGAGCGTGGCTGAAGGGGCAATTGCGTCCCGAGGGTACGGCTAGCAACTTTGCATGACATCGGAAGAATGGAATCGGCTCTTCGACCTGTTTCATGCCGCCCGGGAAAAGTCCGGTGGCGAACGGGTGATGGTGCTCGATGCGGCTTGTGGAGAGAACACGATGCTCCGCAAAGCTGTCGAAGAGCTTCTGAGAGAGGATGAAGCCGCAGAGGGCTTTTTAAGCGAGCCGCTGTTCAGCTCGCTGCGTGGCGAACCCCCTCCAAGCCGAATTGTTCCCGGCCAGCAGCTGGGGCGTTATGTAACCGTGGCCCTGATCGGGCGCGGGGGCATGGGGGAAGTCTGGTCCGCACAGGACACCGATCTCGACCGATGGGTTGCGCTGAAATTTCTAACCTCTGAAATGCTGGCGGGCTTGGATCCGCAGCAGATCACCCGCGAGGCCAAGGCCGCATCTGCGTTGAACCACCACGGCATCGTGACCATTCACGAGCTGTTGCAGTCCGGATCGACCACTGCGTTAGTGATGGAATTGGTGGAGGGCAAGCCGCTACGCGAGGTGTGCGGGCAGCCAATGCCCATTCCTGAAGTGCTGGCCATCAGTCTGCAAATAGCCGAAGCCCTGGCCGCCGCCCACGCCGGTGGCGTGATTCACGGTGACATCAAGCCTGAGAACATATTCCTGCGGCCCGACGATTACGTGAAGTTGCTTGATTTCGGTTTGGCCCGCAAAGTGACAACGGAAACGATCGCGCTGGGCAGCAGCCCTGCGCTGGGCACGCTGCGCTATATGTCTCCGGAACAGGCTCGCGCCGAGCCTTTGAGCCCGGCGAGCGATGTGTTCTCCCTTGGTTTGGTCCTCTACGAGCTGCTGGCGGGACAGCATGCTTTTCCAGCGAGCTCTCCGCTCGATACCGCGCAAGGCATCCTCACGAAGGACGCGCCTTCTCCTTCCTCCTTCAATCCTCGTGTACCGGCGCACCTGGATTCACTGGTTCGGGCGATGCTGGCCAAGGAGCCTTCCTCGCGTCCCACAGCGGCGGAAGTTGTGCGGACACTGAGCGAGTTAAGCTAGCCGCGCAAGGCTCTCCTGGATTCAGTGCCCGCCGTCTGGAAGTGGACGGTAGCAGCCATACTGTTGGCCGTGGCATGCCTGGCAGGGTGGCGTTGGAAGCAGGCTCGCATCGCACGCGACGCTCCTACCTTTCGCCAGCTTACGACGCTGATTCCGGAAAATCGGGCGACCGCCGCGGCGATCTCTCAGGATGGCAAGCTGGCGGCGTACGCCAATGTCGATGGAATCTTTCTTCGCAGCATTCAGAATGGCGAGACCAGGCCGCTCTCCGCGCCCCCCGACTTTCTTGCGGACCACCTAGCCTGGTTCGCTGACGGGACCCAGTTGGTGGCGAGCGGATTCTCGACTACGACGAACGTCCCCAGCGTTTGGATCATCTCCATTGCCGGGCAGGTCCCGCGCCTTGTGAGCCAACATTTCAGGTCTGCGACACCTTCACCCGACGGAAGTCACATTGCGATGGTCAGCCAGGATCGGTCCTCGATTTGGGTCATCGCAACCGAAGGCAAGGATCCCAAGCAGATCATCCGCGGGCCCGACCAGGATCTGTTTCCGGTGTTGTTCTGGTCCCCCGATGGCAGACGGTTAGGATTTCAACGGTTGCATTTCGTACAGAAGCCGCAAATCCAGACCCAGGAACTGGAGCAGCTCTATAGCCGAAGTTACGAGTCGCTTGAAGTCGATACTGGAAAAGTTACGATCAAAGTTCCAGACGTGGAGATGAGTTCGGCTGCCGCTTTGCCGGACGGCCGCATCCTCTTCTTGCGCTACCTATCCTCATCGACGGAGCCTGCCGAAGAGTTCGACCAGCTCTGGGAGATGCGAACGGACCCCGCAACCGGCGCGATCACCGGCGACCGGCACAAGGTCATGAACCTGGTCGATCAGTTTGAAACGCATATCTCAGAGATAAGCGCCTCGGCGGACGGAAAGCTGGCGCTGGTACTGAAACGATCCGATCAGAATGCCGTGTTCGTCGGTGACTTTGATGAGGCGTCGCCGCGGATTTCCAATATTCGCCGCTTGACGCTGGATGAGCGCACGAGCTATCCGCATGCCTGGACGGCGGATAGCCGCAGAGTCATTTTCGAATCGATCCGTAACGGCACCTGGGATCTTTTCATTCAGGATTTCGACCGGCATAACCCGAAGACGCTGGTGGCCACGCCTCTGATGGAAGTGCTGCCACAACTCACTCCAGACGGCCGCTGGGTTTTATACGCCGCACGTCCGATGAGCGCATCGGAAGCCTACACGCTGATGCGTGTCCCGGTTGAAGGCGGAACCCCGGAGAAGGTTCCTATTGGATTTCCCCTGGACGAATTTCGCTGTTCGTTGGACACGACCGGCCGCTGCGTCCTAAGAGTTACGGTGGGCCATGAGTTTTATGTGTTCTATGAGCTCGATCCCTTGCGAGGTAAGGGCCGTGAACTCGCGCGCACGAAATGGTTTCCCACGGTAACGGGGGTTTGGGACATCTCACCCGATGGCAAAGAAGTCGCCATTCCCATCCAGGACTATCGCGAAGCGCGCGTCCGGGTGGTCGAATTGCAGCCAGATTCCACTCCCTCCAAAGAGCGCGACGTAGTACTCCCGGGACTCGCCGATATCAATGACGTAACGTGGTCTGCGAGCGGGCGCGGCTGGTTTGTGGTGCTGGATATGCCGGTGGGAAAGCGCCTGTTCTATGTGGATCTCAATGGCAGCTTTCGTTCTCTGGGTGACATCGCTGGTTTTGCAGTACCGTCACGCGATGGGCATCGCCTTGCTTTTGTAAATTCCATTGTTGCTGGTAACGCCTGGCTGATCGAGAGACACTGAAAATCACGACCTTCGGCATTGAGCATGGTCGCTGACGCCCCAGCTACTTCTTCCCTCAAATAGCCCTGTTGGAACCCGAAAAATTATTTTTGCTGGCGATGATACCAATCCTCACTCATCTGCGCTTTACCTGGCAGAACGATCCATAAAAGCGATCAGAGGGATAGGAGTATAGATGAGATTACGTTCACTGGGCCTTATCTGCGCATTGGTACTCTCTCAATGGATGATGGGTTGTGGCGGAGGGGGAAGCACTCCTCCGCCTACGCCCATCACCATCACCACCTCGACACTTACCGACGGCACGGTCAACACTACCTACACTGCGACGCTGTCGGCAACCGGCGGCTCGGGAACGTACACCTGGTCGGTGGCCAGCGGCAGCAGTCTCCCGACGGGATTATCGTTGAGCGCCGCCGGCGTAATCTCCGGAACGCCCACAACGGCCGGCCTGGCCAGCTTCACGGTGGATGTTGCGGACTCGGAGACCACTCCCCAGACGAGCAGTGCGCCCCTCAAACTGGCGATTAGCGGTGGAACGCTGAAGATCGTTACGCCGACGACGACGGCCGGCCAAGTCGGGGTGAGCTATAACGTTGGGTTCTCCGCTACGGGAGGGGTTCCGTCGTATAGCTGGGCGCTTATCGATAACACTTCCCCACCTCCAGGGCTTACTCTCAGCTCCAGCGGAGCTCTTTCCGGAACGCCAACGACTGCGGGGAATTACAGTTTTCAACTCCAGGTCACTGACGCTAACAACACTTCGTTCTCTCAGAATGTTTCTGTAGCCATCGGCGCGGCGGGATCGTCGCTGCCAGACGGCGGCTATTCGTTCTCGTTTAGCGGCACGGGCCCCAATGGTGCAGTGGCTATCAATGGCAGCTTCCTGCTGCAAAGCCAGATGGTCGCGACGGGAGTCTATGACGAAAATACAGCCACGGCAGGATCTAAGACGAATCAGCAGTTGATGACCGGAGGCGCGGTGACGATCGCCGCCAACGGATTGGGGCAGCTCACTCTTGTCCTCGCTAGCGGCGATACGGTGACGTTTGCACTGGCAGCACCCCCTTCCATCTCGACGATGGGCAATGACACGGACGTCAGGATTATCGAGTTTGACGACAAGACTGGATCTGGCACACGTGGTTCGGGCGTCCTCAAGAGCGCCAACGTAGGTGAAGAGTCAGCGATCATAAACAATTACGCTTTCTCCTTCACGGGCGTTGATTCGTCCAAGAATCCGATCGCGATGGCCGGCTCGTTCACGGCGGACGGGGCGGGCAATGTCACCGGTTTCGCTCGCGACGTGAACGACAATGGCGTTATTTCCAGTGAAGGCGCATTCACCGGAACCTACTCGGTCGACGATCTCCGCGGAACCCTACAATTCAAGTTCAGCGGAAATAGCTACAATTACAGTTTTTACCAGGTATCCCCGCACGAATTATTGGCCATCTCGCTTGATCCGTTGTCGGCGAATGTCCCGCTGGTCAGCGGATTGATCGATCAACAGACTGGGACGTTTAGCACGGCATCGCTGAAAGGCGTTGGCGTAGTGGAGCTGAATGGGCTGGCCGCACTGAGTGGGGCGCTTCTTCCCGACGTTACTCTGGGCCTGGCAACGGGGGATGGAAATGGCAACCTGGGCATCGCTTACGACGAGTACAAGGGTCAGTTGCTGACACCGCAGACTTTCAGCGGCACGTACTCGGTCAATGCGACAAGCGGGCGTGTCACTCTCACGTCAGCCGGCACCCCAGCTTTCCTTTATCTGTTGGACAATAACCAGGCTTTCGTTCTCGGCGGGGATGCGTCGGCGAGCTCGGGAGTTTTGGAACCGCAAACGGGCGCCAGCTTTAATAGCGCCTCCTTTAAGGGGGATTACCTTGGAGGCAGCCTCGCGCTCAGCAGCCCATCTGTGATCAATGAAGTGGCTTTAGTTGCAGCCGACGGGGGCGGCAACGTAGAGATGGCCTACGAGAATAGCGGGCCTAAGGGACTGGTACCGAACGGAGGCACGATCGGCACCTACACCGTGGCTTCGAACGGAAGGGTGGTTGTCACGGCGGCCGACGGGGTAACGAGAATCTTCTATGTCGTTTCTCCTACGAAAGCGGTCTTGCTCTCGGGCGAAGACAGCGGTTACCTGGGTAGTTTGGAGCAATAGAACCTGTGTACGCCGGCGCGGCTTTTCCCCAAGAAAAGCCGCGCTTCAACGTGGAAACCGAGCAGGAACGGATGGAAGCGCACCGGGATGCCGGTCCTGGGCTTTGCAGGATTTCGCGGAATTGGTGAGGATGCCCAGGACTCACGTCCTGGGATATTCTCAGCCGTCCCCTTCGACAACCTCAGGGCAGGCTCTGCGGGACTGGTTCCGATACATCCTGATAGCTGATTTGTTTTCAGCGAGTGCTGTACAAATCGGCCGATCGAGAAAAGCTAATTTGGACAAGACTGTACTCCACTGCGGCAGCCAGATCGTCGTTTTGCAGTCCCTGCAAACTCCCGCTCATGCCGGAAGGCCTACGCGCCTTACCAGATCCTGGAAGCGTGGGTCAGAGCGCAGCGGGTCAAGGCAGGGATCTATTTTGAGATAGGTGAGTCCCTTGTCGCGCACGGCGAAGGCTTTCTCCAGCCATGCGAACGCTTCATCCTTTTCTCCCAGCCCGGCATAGACCAACGCGATTTCGTATCTTCCCACGCCTGTGTCTTGCACATGCTTCTGCAGTTTGGAAATCATCTCGCGTGCTTCCGCCTCACGTCCCATGCGAGCGTAAGCGTTACCCATATGGCCCAGAGCGTGGGGTTGATCGTCCAGTTTCTGAAATTGCTGAATGGCCTCCTCGTACATACCTTTTTCCACATAGATGACGGCCAGGGGAAAGATGAGTTCAGCGGGTTCATGAGGCAACGCCGCCGCATGTTGCATTTGCAACAACGCCTGGTCGTATTGGCGGGCATAGTAGTAACCGAAGGCCGTGTTATGGTAGGCGCGACTGGAAATGGGATCGAGTTGCAACGCCAGCTGCAACTCGGAGATTGCTTCCGGGAGGCGGCCCATCCGTTCCAGATAATTGGAGTAGGCCCAACGCACGGGGGCTGAGCTTGGATTGAGCTCGAGGGCCCGTTTGAATTCCCTTCCCTCGGTCGCCCAGTCCCAGTCGAGATCCATCGCGGCCTGCGCCAGCTGGACATGGCCCTCGGGAAGAGCTTCATCGAGCGAGATGGCTGCGATGGCCGCGGCCTTCTCTTTGGGAAACGCCTCGGAGTAAGGCATCCAGCCCGCTTCCCCCATCCATCCATAACTATTGGCCAATGCAGCATGCGCCTGTGCGTAGTTGGGATCCTTGGCGATCGCTTTTTGGAAATAGCCGATCGCGTTCCCCGGGTTCCCCGTACCTAAGGCTTGCATGCCCTGCAAGTAGAGTTCCTGAGCTTCCGGGTCGACGGGGCGGGGGCGGGCCAGACGGGCCCGCTCCTCCGGCGTCACCGCAATCCTGATCTGGTCGGCGATCGTCCGCGCCACCTCGGCCTGCAAGGTGAGAACGTCGTTCAGGTCGCGGACGTAGCTGCGCGCCCAGAGGTGATGATCGGTCTTGGCGTCGATCAACTGGGCCGTGATGCGCACCTGGTTCCCCTGGCGCAGCACAGAACCTTCGACCACGGTATCCACCCCCAACTCGCGGGCAATTTGCGGTAGGGTTTTCGTCGTGCCCTTATAAGTCATCGTCGAAGTGCGAGAGATGACGCGAGAGGCAGAAACCTGGCCTAGGTCGGCGATCAGTTCTTCTGTCATGCTGTCCGCGAAGTAATCCTGGCGTGGATCGCCGGAGAGATTCTGCAGCGGCAGCACCGCGATGGCGTGATGTTCGGCCTCTGGCGGAGATTCCCTGGGCCAGACTTTGAAGCCGATGTAAGCGATCGCCGCAAACAGGGCCAGCCCGGCCAAGGCCAGCCCGGCCAGCATGCCGGCCACCACGCGCCGCTGGCGCAATCTCTCCCTGGGGGCGTTAATTACGGAGGGTTCCGTCGCAGCCGGCAAGTTCTCGCCAGGTTGTGGGCCAGGGTATGGCCCGGGCTGTGGATCTAGCAAAGATTCGAACTGGGATTCCCAGTGGAATTTCGGGACATACGACCCCGACGGTAGCTCGATGCGGACCAGCGGGGGCTTGGCCGCTTCCTGGTAGTACTGAGCCAGTTTTCTTCGGACTTCCGTGGCCTTGACCCGGACCACGGCATCGTTGGCCGTGTCGTAGTCGATGCTGCGGCCGAACATTTCGGCGCCGATCATGCGCTCGCGCAGGCTATCCAGCCGGCCCGCCAGCGCGTGCTCCACGATCAACTGGAGAAAGTCCTGGGCTCGTTTACTGCCCGCGAACGCCTTGCTCGCGAACACATCTTTAAGATGATCGCGCACCAGACCGAGCCGTTCCGGACTGAACTCCTCCGGATTCGAGACTGGATAGGTTGCCGGCATGCTGCAAACCCTTGTGTGAGTGACTCTAACACAGGCAAACGTCCCCCCGAAGGCCAGCAAACGGTCTCCCTGGCACGTGCGTAAGTGCATAGAAACAAACGTTCTCAACGCGAAAGCGGCAAACACGCTGTAACGAACATTCCGCGCGTGCCGATCCCCTGTTGTTATCTGTGAGAGAGGAGGTGCATGCAGACCAACGATCAACTCGACTGCGAAGCCGACAGCTTACGGACATTTGAGGAATTCTTTGCCTCTTCAAAAGTGCTGCACCAGGAGCTGGCGTACCTGCGCAATGCGGCTAAAAGCAATCTCACCATCCTAATCACCGGCGAGCGTGGCACGGGCAAGCAGCTGGTCGCTTGCGCCGTTCACCAGTTGTCCCATCGTTCCCCCCGGGCATTCGTCCGCATCCACTGCGCGGAGATCCAGCCTCAGCTCATTGCTTCTGAGCTATTCGGTCAGCGGAAGAGTAGACGGTCCCCCCAGGCGCAACCACGCCTTGACTGTCTCCCGTTGGCCGAAGGGGGAACGATTTTTTTTGAAGGTGTCGACGATCTGGCCGCCGAGGCGCAGCTCGGCCTTCTGAGAGTTCTGCGCGACCTGGAGTCTGGACACTCCGACCGAAACCGCTGCCCGCGGCTGGTTGCCTCTACGCGTTGCGATTTGCAGGCCGCCACCGACACGGGAGCCTTTCTCCGCGGCCTGTTTTTCCGGCTCAATGAGTTTGCCATTACCCTTCCCCCCTTGCGAGAGCGAAAGGAAGATATCCCGGCGCTGGCTCGCCATTTCCTGGCCGAGTACTTTCTTGCCCGCCGCGCGGCACGGCCAAAGAAGCAGCGGCCGGCCCTCACCGAGCGGGCCATGGATCTGCTCCAGTCTTATCCGTGGCCCGGGAACATGCGCGAGCTGCAAAGCGTCATGGAGCGGTTCGCCGTGCTCTCCGAAGCGAACATCCTCTCCGTCGACGCCAAGTGGATTCCCTGGGATTCCGTTCAGGCGCGAGCCTCGCCGGCCTCAGCCTCCGGGATGCCGATGCCGAACGAGACGGAACTGCTGGAGGCCGCGCTGATAGAAATGCTGGCTACGTTTCCGGGATGGGAACCGCCCAATCTCCTGGAATGAGCTATTGAGCAGGCCTGTCCGCCCTACGATTTCCCCCAACATTCTGGTGATAAGGAGACTCTGTTTTGATGAAATTCTTCCGATCTTTGGGCCAGCGAGGCAGGACCCGCCGACTCGGCGATGCCCATGAGGAGTGGAAGGTGGCCCACTGGGCGCCGGCTGCGTCCGAAGCCGGTAACCACCGCTTCGTTGCCCTGCAGCCGATCTTCGATCGCAGGAGAAAGCTCTTCGGCTACGAAGCCCTGTCTCGTAGCAAGTGGGAAAACCGCTTCACCGGCGACCCGGATGCGGCCACCCAGACCATGATCGACGACTGGTTGCTCCGTGGGCTCGACGACCTCACCGCCGGCTCGCGCACCTTTATCAATTGCACCTTCGGAGCGCTTACCGAAGGATCGTTGACGCTGCTTCCCACGCGCGTCGTGCTGGAGCTGCTGGAAACCGTCGAGCCCAGCCCGGAGGTGGTGTCCGCCTGCCGCAAAATGAAGGCACTGGGCTACCAGATCGCGCTCGACGACTTTCGGCTCGCAAAAAAGATGGATGTCTTGGTCGCGCTTGCAGACTACGTCAAGGTCGATTTCCGCCTCACTGACAGCGAGCAGCGCAGGGCGATTGTGCGCCGTGTGAAGGGCCTGGCCACGGTCCCGGTCGCCGAGAAAATCGAGACCGAGGAAGAATTTGACACTGCGGTGGCGGAAGGCTTCCGGCTGTTTCAGGGATATTCTCTGGCTGCCCCGGTTCTCTTTTCCAAGAGACGAATTCCCCCTCTTGATGCAAACCATCTGCGCGAGACGCGCCTGCCGGCGTTTGGATAGGGGAAAGAAACCGGATCTCACGGCTGGTTTCCACAAAGGACGTGCCCCACCCCCCTGGATTTCCTGTACGCGGCACCAACCAGCGTCGACGTGTGCGGCTTTCATCGAGGAAAGCCGCATGAAGTTCATCAACGCCAACAAACTTCGCAGGAAATCCGGGGTGTGGGGCACCCGTCCTTCGTGAGGGGCCAGGCCACTCGTCCTGTTCCTTTTTGGTTCTTTTAGGGCACACACGCTACCGGGACTCCCTCTGAACCGGCGGTTTTCACGCAGTAACCTTCAGGCCCTGAAGTATGTTTTCCCTCCGTTACTATGCCCAAATTTCAAGGAACCTTTGCGGGATCTGGTCCGTATCACACTGCCATGAAGACGAAGTGTGCTGTTGCCCTGTCCGCGCTCGCCATTCTCTCCTCGTTGACCGCTCTCGCGCAGGATCCCGATCACTCCTGGTCCAAGACCTACCCGGTCACTGGCAGGCCTACGCTTACCCTCGAAACCTCGGATGCCGGCGTTGAATTTCGTCCCTGCGGGGACTGCCATGAAATCCGGATTCACGTAGAAGTAGAGGGGCGGAAGCTGAGCGACTATCGCCTGGAAGAAGGCCAAAGCGGCGATCAGGTTCACTTTCTCTTCAAAGAGCTGCCGCACATTGGCGGGCACATCACCTGGCACAGGGAGCAAACCCGGGTGACCGTCGAAAGCCCCGCCCAGCTCACGCTGCAAGCCAAGACCTCTGACGGAAATGTAACGCTCTCCGGATTGCAGGGCGACCTGGGTCTGACCACTGGCGACGGGAACGTGACCCTCGATCGTGTCTCGGGCAACCTGCGCATCAGGTCCGGTGATGGCCACGTGAAGGTCACCAACGCCGATGGCGCAATCGACGCCCACACCAGCGACGGGAACCTCACCGTCGACGGCCTCTTCCACGCGCTTGCGCTGCACACCAGTGACGGTACGCTGGACCTCAGCTTACGCGAGGGAACGAAGCTCGCTGGGGCCTCGACCATTGAATCGTCTGATGGCTCGGTGACCATTCGCGTCCCCCAGAGCTTTGCCGCCGACCTCAACGTGCATACCAGCGACGGCCATGTGGATTGCGCTCTTCCGTTTGCCATGGACCATTACCAGTCCGGCGGAGCGGGCCATGAGTTGCACGGAAAGCTAAATGGCGGAGGCACGCTACTCACCATCAAGACATCCGACGGTAACGTAAAGATCGAACAGCTCTAGGAATGGCGGTCGGAGAAGCGCTGGACGTTCAGTATCATTGTGAGAGTCGGCCCGTCACGTGGTCCTGAATTGAGACAGCTTTGACCAGCAAGAAAGCTTCGCCTGACGCCACCCCGGATCGAGCGCAATCACGCCGGGATCGCGGAAAGACAATCCGTCGGAGTCTCGTCGAAGCAAGTGAGGCCCAGGAGGCGGCGCTCCTCGCTCGCGAACTCCGCACTTCGCAAACGCAGCAGGAACTTGCCGTGATTGTCGTAGTCGAGTTCAGCGCAGAACTCCGCAAGCGCAAGCAGCTTACCGCATCCGCTCGACTTGCTCGCACCGCAGCCGCTATCGGCGCTGGAGAAGAAGACCTCCCGGGCGATGCAGCCTCCACCCTCGACTTCGATGCCAGTCGCGCAGAGTTTGAGGAACTCGCCCGATCAGCAGGTGCGACCATTGCCACCACGCTCGTCCAACGCCGCCAAAAGCCCGACCCCTCCAGCCTCGTCGGCCAAGGCAAACTCGACGAAATTGTGAGTGTTGTGGCGAGCACGAACGCATCGCTTGTTCTCTTCGACCACGACCTTACGCCCTCGCAGCTCCGCAACATCGAAGCCCGTCTACCTTGCCACGTCATCGACCGTTCTCAGCTCATCCTCGACATCTTCGCCCGCCATGCGAAGACCCGCGAAGGTCAGCTCCAGGTAGAACTCGCCCAGCTCGAATACCGGCTGCCCCGCCTCGCCAAACGCGGCCGCGCGATGTCGCAGCTTGGCGGAGGCATCGGAACCCGCGGCCCGGGCGAAACGCAACTCGAGACCGATCGCCGCAAAATCAACCTTCGCATCGACGAAATCAAGACCCAGCTGCACGCTGTCCGCCGCATCCGCCATCAGCAGCGACAGCGCCGCGAGGCAGTCCCAGTCCCTGTGGTTGCCATTGTCGGTTACACCAACGCCGGCAAGAGCACCCTCTTCAATGCCCTCACCGAGGCCGGCGTGCTCGAATCGGCCCGCATGTTCGCTACCCTCGACCCCAAACTCCGGCGGCTGCAGCTTCCTTCACGCCGCAAGATCCTGCTCTCCGATACCGTCGGCTTCATCCGCAATCTTCCCCACACGCTGGTTACCAGCTTCCGCGCCACTCTCGAAGAAGTGGAACGATCCGAAATTCTTCTCCACGTGCAGGACGCAGCCAGCCCTATGCGCGAAGAGCAGAAAACCCAGGTTGAAAAAGTCCTGGCCGAACTCGCGGTGTCGACCAAGCCTGTCATCCAAGTTTTGAACAAGGTCGATCTCGTCCCGCCCCATGACCTCGCGCACCTCTCGAGCGATCACGAAGCAATTCTGGTCTCCGCACATCGGCACACCGGCCTTGACCAACTCCTGATTGCCATCGATGCCGCGCTCGTGGCCGACCCGCTCGTCGAATCCTGCTTTCGGCTCCCGCAATCCGAAGGCTCCATTCTCGCCTCGCTCGAAGGTGGAGCGATCATCGAAGAAAAACGCTTCGAAGGAAATCTTGTCTTTCTACGAGCCCGCGGACCAGCATCCCTTCTTGACCGGTACCGGCGTTTCCGTGAGAAACATGATCTTTCTCCTTAGCGAATATTGAAATCGTGAACAACCAGGCGCGTGTCCACCATGACGTGTGGCGTGATGGCGTGGAAGCCCCACATATGAACCCAGGCATTCCCTGTCCTGAATGTGAGGAATGATTTCATAACACCTGCAGGAAAGAACGTGAGCAAGACGAATAGGACAGAGACTACCGCGTGGTAAAGCGAGTCATAGCGCGTCCACGATTCGAAGACGTGCATAAGCGGGTAGCTGACGGCGCCTGCCAGAAAGGCGACTAGCGGAGAGAACAAACGGGCATAGCGCGGCAGCAGAATCGCATAGATGAAGACCATGATGGGGAGATCTGTCCCGCACAGATGCAGCACCAGGGAGAGCGCTCCGCCGACGAGCTGCTGATGCGGCGTGAGCTGAAAGATGTTGGGGCCGGCGAGCTCGTAGGCGCAGCCGATGAGCATGACAACGGCGATGATGAGTGCGTCGTTCTTCCAATTGGCGGATCGCAGACTGAGCGCCTGGCGCGAGTAGCCACGCAAGCGAAAGATGAGATACGGAAGAAGCGCGAGGAAGATACCGTTGTACGCGGCCCAGCTGTAGACCGCGGCCGGTGACTGGACGTGCGTCGCGCCGAAAAGGCAGCCATTGAGATGCAGCGCGAGCCCTTCGCCGAAATAGTGCTGTCCAATGATCCGGCCCGCGAACAGGACGATGGCGCCGTAAATCCACATGACCACTGTTTCACGCAACGCGATGCCCCGCTCTGGAGCGCGTTCGGCGAGGTTGGGAAGTGGACGATGACGCGCCAAAAGGGAGACGATGCCGATGAGCAGGATGATCAAAACGAGACCGATGGAGTTGTTGAGCACATCGGTGATGGGCGGTGTAGTGGCGAGTTCGGGCCGGTTGAGCGGCACGCCGTTCCGGCAGAACAGGATGGCTGCCGCACTGAGGAGGCACCAGATCACGAGAGCGATCCAGAGGCTTGGCTGACGGACAAGATACTTGATACGTGAACCTGGGGCGTTAGTCACTGGGTCTTGCCTTTCTCAGAATATGACCGCCTGTTTGAGAACGAACTTAAACCTGCTGCAGCCTTCCGGCCCCGCAGCTCCTTGCAACAAAGATTGTGACAACAGTACAGGCCTCAAGCAAGCAATCTGGGGCAGACCTTGCTTGATTTTACGAGGTGGTAAAATCAAGTGCAGGGAGGGGTATCCTCAATGAATCTCCTCAGCAAGGCACTCAACAGGGTTTTGCAGCTCTTCGGAAGAAAACTGCCACCGGAGGACGACCCCTACTCGTACGTCATGGCGCCCAAGAAGCCACGCCCGCCCTACCGCAGCGCTGCTGCCGTCGCGGAACCACCCGAATAGAGCCGGTAGCCCTTTCTGCCGGCCCCTGGCGGCGCCTGCCAGGTGGCGATTCCAAGCGCATAAGTCTCGGGCGACAACTCAGCGTGAAGAGAAGGAATCAGCGGGCGGGAAAAGGCCTAGCGGAGATACGCAATCAGTTGATCTACGCTTGAACTGAAGGGGATCGAAGCAGTATCGAGGATTTCATAACCTCCTCGTTTAGCCTCCTTGCGAAGAAAGCGTCCCCAGCCCATCATGTTCTCGTTTGCTAAATCGGGCTGCCGGCGATCGTGGGTCAGCCTGGCGGCGCGGACGGAATCACTGCAATCTACGAGAATAATCCGCGCGTTTGTAATCCCTGCGGCAGCAATTGCCTCCTCAATAAATGCAATTCTCATCTGGCCCTCAAATAAGACCATCTTTCCGGAATTCAGCAGAGGAGCGATCCGTTGCATCCACTCCATAGTCATTGCCCGCTGCCAACCGCCGCCCGGACCATAGTCGCCAACATATGTGGCCATGATCTCCGCAGATGGAATACCGATGGAGTCGAAAAACCTGACCTCACACATTGGAAGCGCTGTCCGAACAGCGTGGGCGAGAGTCGTTTTTCCTGAACCCGAAGCCCCGGTAAGAATTAGTAGTGAGCCGGCCACAAGACGAGTATAGCCGTCAGTCTGCAGTGCCCAATGGTCACCCCGTTCACTGTGGAATAGCAGGGCGCGCTGGTCCTTAGAAGCCGTCGCGGCGGAATATGCTCCTGCCGTCCGGCGATGCGGCGAACCTCACAAACTCAAGCGCCTCCACACGGCGCTTCGATCGCATGATCACCACCGCGCCCATCCTGATGGGTGGATACAGACTGGGAGAAACCGGAATCACCCGTGCGCTCCAAAGCCCGGAAGCGCGTGCCGCAGTCATCGGAAGCAACGCCACATCCGCATCGCCGCTCTGCAATAACTGCGCGACCTGCGAGTTGTCTTTCCCAATCAAAAGTTTTCTTCGTACTGCTAAATCATAATCGCGGCCAGCTCTCAAAGCCTCCTCTGCAACTTTGCCCGAAGTCGTGTGTTGCGGGTCGGATACCGCGATATGAGAGATGGTCTTATCTCTCAGAGCCAGCAGCGGATTTCCAGGCGGAAATTGGAAGCGGACGATCGGTGAGATACAGATCACGAGTTGGTCGCGAGCATATTCCGTAACTGAGCCGGGAACGGCCGCACGGGAAGCGACAAGCCGCCGGACGTCCTGCATGTCGGCTGAGAACAACGCGTCGAAAGTGGCGCCGTCCCGAATCTGTGAATATAAGCTGGCCGGATCCGCAAATGTCAGGCGGACCTGGTTGCCGGTCTTCTGCTCAAACGCTTTTGCCACTTCTGTCATGGCAGCATTCAGCCCAGCGGGCGCTGCAACTGATATTTCCACGCCCCCTGCATCGTCTGCCCCTCGTCCTCCGGCATAGCACGGGCTACTGTCAGGAACTGCAAGCCCGCAGCCAAGGATGAGGAGCAGTAGTTTTATCGCTGTGTTTCGCATCTTTGCACCATAGCAGTTCTGCACGGAAGGTCGCGTGGGAGATAAGGGGACGAATCCGCCAGAATTGCTGCAATAGGTAAGCTGTACTTTTATCTCCAGCTCGGCTTCTAGCCGATCCCGAGGGCCTACCCTCATCCCTTACGCAGCGTTATGGCACGCCTTTTCTACCAATTCCTTCCGCACCTATGCAGCACACATCCTGTCGCCGTATCTCTCGCCTAATACCCGAGCTTGCTCGGTCTGGGTGTTCGAAGCGGCATCAGAACTTCAGGAGCACACCACATCCGCAGTCAACGGTTAGAATTCTGGTGCATGCTAACCCCGTGGGTGCCCACCTTTCCCGTCCGACAGGACCCCCCGCTGCTGGAGGTCTTTGCTATCGGCGCAGCCGTGCTGGTCGGCGTCACGCTCGTGCATGGCTCTGTGCTCGCTCAAATCGTTCGCGACTATCATCGTGGGGCCAAGCGTCTTCTTGAACACGCAAGCCATCCCTTCTGGGCATCGATGCGATTTGGCCGCTCGGTGCTTCTTATGCTGGTCCTGCATATCGTCGACATGAGTATCTGGGCCACCGTGCTCACTCGGCTAGACCTGATTCCCGACGCACGGACCAGCCTTTACTTCACCGCCAATAGTTACACCACCTTAGGCTACGGAGGCATGCCGCTCGGCTTTGGATGGCGCGAACTCGGGCCCATGATGGCGATTTGCGGCCTTTTCACCTTTGCCTGGACCACTGGCGTCATGTTCAATGTTGTGGGCTATCAACGCCAGCTGATCGACCAGTTGGTGGAAGAATTTGCCCGCAAAAAACAATTGCATCGAGAACTGCTTGCCGAGCTCAGCGCGCTTCGCCGCCAGGAAGCAGAACAGGAGAAACTCGGCCTAGCTGCAGAGCGCCAGAGCGAGGCGGGCAATTCCCTCTCCCGCCGATTCCAGATGAGGTGGGAGGAACGAAAAGAGCTTTACGCTCTCCGCCGTACAGCCATGAAGCAGGCTGCGGAAGCACTGGAACGGGAACGACAGGCGAGAGCCAAAATCTATCAGCCTCCACCCCATCTCCCTCCCGCGCCCTGAAGTCATTGCCGAGCGGCTTCTAAAATGCCAATCCACAACTAGGGAAGATCACATTACCGCGTTGGGCACCGACACACCCGCATTGAAGCAGCAATCCTCATAACCGAGACTATTCAGCGCGGAGAGCTTCCACCGGATTCACCGACGCTGCGCGCCGTGCCGGCATAAAGCTCGCCCCCATCGACGCCAGCCCCAGCACCACGGCCACACAACTCAACGTCAACGGGTCCCACGCCTGCACACCGAACAACAGATTGCGCATAAACAAGGATGCTCCCACCGAACAGACCAGCCCGATTGCCAGCCCAACGGCGGTCAGGCATCCCGCTTGCCGCATGACGAGCCTGTACACGGAACTGCGCTGAGCCCCCAACGCCATGCGCACGCCTATCTCCCGTGTCCGTTGCGTCACCGAGTAGGCAATCACTCCGTACAGCCCGACCACGCCCAGTACCAACGCCAGCGACGCAAATCCTCCCACCAGCCACGCCGAAAATCGGTGCAGCAGCGCCGCCTGCGTGCCGCCAATTTTCTCTGTCATGCTCGCTTCGTCCGATACGCCCAGGTTCGCATCGATCTGATGCAGCGTGCTCACCAGCGTAGGCAACAGCGTTCCTGGCTCTTGCGATGTGCGCACAGCCAGGCTGAAAGAGTGGTCCAGCGTTTGGTTGATGGGGAAATACTCCGCAGGCCAGACGTCCCCATCAAGCGAGCCCTCGCGAAGGTCGTCCACCACGCCGACGATCTCCCACACCGACGGACGCCCGCCTTCGTCATTGGCGATCCTCTGGCCAATCGGGTCCTGGCCGGGGAAATACTTCCCTGCCAGCGCGCTGGTTGATCACGGTCACGCCGGGTGTAGAGGCATTATCGGCTTCGGTAAAGACTCGTCCGCGCACCAACCTGGCCTTGACCGTAGGCAAATACTGCGGGCTCACATGACGCTCGACGACCTCATTTTGTTCGCCGTGGTATGGCCTTCCCGGGAACTGGATCGAATCGGTAGCGCAGTTACACTCCACAGGAAGCAGGCTGGTCATACCGGCCGACTTTACACCCGGCAAGCTCGAGACGCGGCGCACAATCTCCCGGTAAAGCCCAATCGTTTGCTCATCGGTTCTGTAGACGCTGCCGGGCGCCATCAGTCGCGCCGTTACGAGATGATCTGGATCAAAACCGAGCGGCACATGGAGAAGCCGATACAGGCTCTGCCCCAGTAGCCCCGCGCCAGCCAGCAGCACTACCGCGATTGCCAGTTCAACGACGACCAGGTTCGCCCCCAACCTCCGCCAGAGCAGGCCGGCGGCGCCGCGGTCCCCATCGGCCAACCCGTCACGCAACTTCTGCAACGAAAGCCGCAAAGTTGCCGTAGCGGCCAGCAGCAACGCGGTCATCAGCGTAATGGCTGCGGCAAACGCGCCCGTGTGTGCGTTCCACCCGACCCCTCCCAGAAAGGGCATGCTGGATGCCACATCCACAGGGACCAGGCGGCGTAGGAACTTCATCGTACCGATAGCAACGGCCGCGCCTGCCAAGCTGCCGAACATGGCAAGTAAGAGCCCCTCGGTCACAAATTGCTGCAGCAGCCGGGCGTACGTTGCGCCGAGTGCGCCACGCACGGCAATCTCACGCTTGCGGCTCTCCGAGCGCACAAGCACCAGGCTGGCCACGTTGACGCATGCGATCAACAGCAACAGGGCGGACCCACCCAGAAGGGTCAACAGGATGGGTCGGACATCGCCGATGACGAGCTCGGAAAAGGGCACCACACTGGCGCCGGGCTCGCGGCCGGGCTTGGGATATTGCCTTTGGAGTTGTTGTGCGATGGCCGTCATCTCGGCCTGCGCTGACTGCACGGTAACGCCATCTCGCAGCCTTCCTATTCCCATAAAGGCGTAGAAAGTTCGCGAATGCTCGTGAGGGGACAACACATTGATGGGAACCCAGAACTCCGCGTTCCCGCTTGGCGCGAAGGAGAACGACCGTGGCAGGACGCCGATGATCGTGTACACCCGGTTATCCAAATCCACGGTTCGCCCCACAGCCTCGGGCTTTGCGCCAAAGCGATTGAGCCAAGCCTCATGACTCAGGATCACGACGTTTGCTCCTCCGGGCACGTCTTCGCCGGGATAGAAGTCCCGTCCCAGCATGGGATGCACACCGAGGGTCGCAAAAAAGCCGCCGCTTACACGCTCGGCCTGAACCGGCTCCGCGCCGGAGTTGGTGTGCAGAAGATAGCCGCTCCCGCTGTAGACGTCGAGCGAACTGAAGGATTTGTTCAGTCTCTGCCAGTCGAGAAAATCTGGATGCGAAAGCGGCCAGCGCTGCGATTCAACGCTCCTTTCGTTCACAGACATCAGCCGGCCAGGATTCGCATACGGAAGCGGCTCCAACAAAGCTGCATCCACAAAGCCGAAGATCGCCACGCTCGCGCCGATGCCGAGAGCCAGTACTACGATCGCCGTGACCGCGAAAGCCGGATTCTTCACCAGCTGGCGAATCGCAAACTTCGTATCGCGCACCAGATTGTCGAGCCATACCACCCGGTTTTTCAGGTAGAACCGCTCCTGCGCCGCATGCACATTGCCGAACTCGACCCGTGCTCTCCGCCGCGCCTCCTCTTCCGTCAGGCCTTCCCCCTTCAGCTCATCGGCTTCGAGCCTCAGGTGCGCCTTGATCTCCTCGGCAAAATCATCCGCGCTCCGCCTGCGTTTGAACATACTTGGGCCTTCTCGCCGATCGGTTACCCGCTGCCACCGGGCGAAACGTCATCGGCACTTCGTTGGGTCGGCATCCGTCCCAAGAATCTCACCTGCCGGGTCGGGTGTCAACATCCCGGTAATCCCTGATTGTTTCCCAACTTTGAAACAGAAGAACCGCGACGTCGTCCGGTTGGGACCGGCTTTGCCACTAGTCATCCGAAGATAGAGGCTCAGTGAATTTGATCTCGTTCCCCGAATCGTCATTCACACGGAAATCGCGATTCCCCCAGGGCTTGCGTAGAATCTCTTGCGAAATACGCGCACCACGGTTCTTAAGTTCCGTATGCAGCGCATCGAGGTCCTCGGTGAAGATGTGGATTGCTACTGGTGAAGGATGCTGGGCATCGTCCTGGAATAGATGAATCGCAATGTCATCCCGTTCAACAATCGCGTAATTTCCGCCAGGCATCTCCATGGCAACCCGGAATCCAAGTTTTTGTTCGTAATACTTTACGGACTCTTTAAGATTCGAAACGGGGAGCTCCGGAGCTATTCGTGAAAGTTTTACCATCACTCTTCCTCCGTGCGACCTGGCTGGCGCTCATATCGAAGGAGACCACGGACCGCAAGCAGGGTACCACAGAGGAATCTTCTCAGACCCGGTGGCCAGTCAGGATGACTATCCCATTTGCGGTTCTTCTACTGGACAGCAGGGATCGGTATCCTGTCGCCGTAAAAATCCCAAACGCAAGTGTCGTCTTTTGCCCCTCATTCTCGATTTCCCCTATAAGAGCGTTTCCGAAGCGATTCGTCGCAGCTGGAGCGGGACGCGCCTATACTGGAGGCGCGCCCAAAAGTATCCTCGCTCGTGGAGGTCAATCGTGGCAGCAACCTGTTCCCCGGAGAAACACCCCCAAAGCGACGTGCTCTTCAGCACGTTGTATTCCGAACTGCACCGATTGGCGAGACGCCAATTAGGCAGCCAATTTATCCCGGGGCGCCTCGGCGCCACCACTCTGCTGCACGAAGCCTACCTGAACATGGCCCAGGGTGCCGACCACTCGTTTCCTGACCGCGCTCGCTTCATGGCCTATGCTGCGCGCGTTATGCGAGGGCTCATCATCGATCACGCACGTGCTCGCAACAGCGCGAAAAAAGGTGGCCGCTATCACATCACCGCGGCCACGCTCGATAACCTGGAAAATCCGGTCAACGCCAGGGAACTCACTCTGATCAACGACGCACTGGAGGAACTGAACCTGGTTGAGCCGGAGCTCGCCACACTGGTCGACCTCAAGTTCTTCTGCGGATTCTCCTTCGCAGAGATCGGTGCGATGCAGAACATCTCAGAGCGTACCGTCCAGCGGAAGTGGGAAAAGGCCCGCATCTATTTGCACCAAAGCATCGGCGGGAGTGCGCGCCATGAATAAACCGGCTTCTCCTCAGTGGAAGGACGAATGGCGGCTCCTCAGCCCGCTGCTCGACCAGGCGCTCGCATTGGACGGAGAAGAGCGCCAGAGATGGATCAAGGCGCAGGAGCCCGAGATCGCCTACCGGCTGGAAATCCTGCTTCTCGAACACAGCGTCCTGGCATCTGATGGATTCCTGGAAACGGGTGTCGTCGATTTACCATCGACGGCCGCAACGCTCACGGGGCAAACGATTGGATCCTTCGAGGTCGTCTCACAGATTGGCCAGGGGGGCATGGGGAGCGTCTGGCTGGCACGGCGCAACGATGGACGTTTCGAACGCCAGGTAGCCCTGAAGTTTCTCAACATCGCGTTGCTGGGAAAAGAGGGTGAAGACCGGTTCAAACGCGAAGGCAAGATACTCGCGCTGCTTGCCCACCGTCATATTGCCGAGTTGATCGACGCGGGTGTCACCGACGCAGGCCAACCCTATCTTGTGCTCGAACATGTCGACGGCGACCAGATCGACCGCTATTGCGATCAGCGCCAGCTTGACCTTCACGCGCGCATCCGCCTTTTTCTTCAGGTACTCGATGCGGTCGCAGCGGCCCACGCAAACCTGATTGTGCATCGCGACCTCAAACCGTCAAACGTGCTGGTGCGTACTGACGGCGAAGTGAAGTTGCTGGACTTCGGAATAGCCAAGCTAATCGAGGCCGAGAACAACTCGGAGCACCAGACAGCCTTCACCATCGGTGGAACCGCGTTGACCCCCGAGTACGCTGCTCCCGAGCAGCTGAAAGGCGAGACCATCACCGTATCCACGGATGTTTATGCGTTGGGCGTTCTGCTCTACCTGTTGCTCACCGGGCGGCATCCTGCCGGTGAGGGCCAGAGCTCGCCGGCGGAGCTGATAAAAGCCATCGTCGAGTCCGAGCCGTTGCGCCCCTCCGACGCCGTTGCAGCGGCGGTGACCGATTCTGGCGACGCCGCAGCTCGTGCCCTGATGCGCAGCGCTTCGGTGGAGAAGCTTCGCCGCGTCCTGCGAGGGGACTTGGACACCATCCTGGCCAAGGCACTCAAGAAAGATCCCCGGGAACGGTATGCATCCGTCGCCGCGTTTGCAGACGACCTGCGCCGTTACCTGAACTGCGAGCCGATCAAAGCACGACCCGACACACTCATGTACCGCGCCGGAAAATTCGCTCGCCGGCACCGTGCGGGCCTATTCATTGCTCTGCTGGCGCTTGTGGGTGTGGCCACCGGCATCACCGGAATGCTTGTGCAAGCGCGAACAGCACGGATTCAGCGCGACATGGCGCTGCGGCAATTGGCGCGAGCCGAGCGCATGACCGACCTCAATGAGCTTCTGCTCAGTAAGGCCGCGCCCATGGGGAAGCCGCTCGCTGTCGACCAGCTGTTGGAGCGGGAAGAGCGGGTGATTGAGCATGAACGTAACCCTGACGCTGCCAATCACGTGGAGCTGCAGCTTTCCCTGGGTACCCAGTACTCAAGCGAAGACGAAAACGACAACGCATTGCGCGTGCTCAACGCGGCCTACCGCGTTTCGCGCGATTTGAAGGACCCCTCCGTTCGTGCCAAGGCCTCTTGTGTTCTTGCCGGGGCCATGGTTCCTGTAGGCGAGTTGTCGCAAGCGGAGGCACTTTACCAGGAAGGCCTGCGCGAGCTGGGGAATACGCAGCAGTTCGCATCTGAACGAGCCACTTGCCTGCTTCATGGCAGTGAGGTGGCGTATCGCAACGGGAATTCGGAAGAGTCCATTGCACGCGCGCGCGCAGCAGAGCAGGCCATCCAGCGGTCGCCGGTGCAATGGAATCTCCAGGGGCTCAATATCCTGGTCAATCTGGGCACGGTTTTGGGAGATGCCGGCAACTTTCGCGAGGCCGAAACCATCTTTCAACAAGCATCAGACCTGATGACCGCGCTCGGATACGACGATTCCCAAGAGGCCGTGAAACTCTTCCACGGCTGGGCGTTCACGTTGTACTACGACGGACGCGAGCTCGAGGCGCAACGACTGTACCGGCGCGCGCTCGATATCAGTCGCAATGATGAAACCAACAGCGCCGTCGCTCCTGACCTATTGCTCAACTACGCGATCTTATTGCGGCAACTAGGACAAAGAACCGAAGCGGCACGGTATTTTGCCCTCGCGTCTAAGAAGGCCCATGACTTCAAGGATAACGTCCTTACGGATTATACCGAGCTGTTGCAGACGGAGTTGTTTACGGACGCGCATGCGTTCGACCAGGCCACCCGGCAGGCGGCTGAGTTGGAGCAGAGGCTGCGGCAGCGATATGCACGAGAACATTACGTTTTTGCCGAGCTGTCTTCGGCGAGAGCCCGCATTGCGCTAGGGCAGGGCGATCTGCGATCCGCCGCCCATTTCGCGAAGGAGGCAGTGGAGCTCGATGAGGCCTCCATTCGAAGAATCGGGCAATGCGCGGCCCTTCTTTCAACCCTTCAGGTGAGCAAATCCGGCATCGACCTGAAAAGTGGACAGTGGGAGCAGGCCGCATCCGACGCGAGGCGCGCGATCAAACTCCTTGAAGAGCGTGAGGATCCAAGCATCCTGTCAAGCAATGTTGGCCGCGCTTACCTGGCCCTGGCCCTGGCTCTCGAAGCCGAAGATAAGCCAGACGAAGCACAGCTCGCAGCGCGCAAAGCCTACGCCAATCTGCAGACCACGCTGGGCTCGGACCAGCCTGACACCCAGCGCGCGCGTCAATTGACAAACTCTCGCTTCGCGAGCCGCTGACCACCGGCATTTTTTAGCGATTCCAAGGTCCCAGAAGACGGCGGAAGTAGTTTCCAATTGGAGTTCCCCTGCGGGGTTAGTTGGATAGAATGCATGGCCAATCTTGAGCAATCCGCAGAGCAGCTCTTCGGAGTCGCTCTCGATCTGCCACCTGAGCAAAGAGCTGCTTTTCTGGATCGAGCTTGCGGCGATGCCCCTGAACTCCGTCGCATGGTAGATGACCTCCTTGCCCACAATGATCGTCTTGGCAGCTTTCTCGGGCAGCCTTTGTGCCATTTCGTGAACGAATCTATTTTCTCCGGCAGTATCTCTTCTCCCCACAGTTGTCTGACACCCGGCACAAACCTTGGCCATTACTGCATCGTCGAGCCTCTCGGCTCCGGGGGGATGGGCGTCGTGTACCTGGCTCGGGATGTCATCCTGAGTCGCAATGTCGCCCTCAAGATTCTGCCGGTCGAACTATCCACAAATAAAGACCTCTTGCATCGATTCGAGCGGGAAGCGCTTGCAGCGTCGTCTCTCAACCATCCCAACATCGTCACGATTTACGAACGCGGACAGGAGGGTTCCACTCACTATATTGCGATGGAACTGGTAGAGGGGAAGACGCTGCGCCAGCTGCTGGACACTGGCTTGCTGCCGATTCGGAAGACGATTGAGATTGCGGCGCAAATTGCCGACGGCCTGGCCAGGGCGCATGAAGCGGGAATTGCCCACCGGGATCTGAAGCCCGAAAATCTTATGGTCTTACATGATGGATTGGTGAAAATCCTCGACTTCGGGCTGGCTAAGCTCGCTTTAGGAGATTTCGATCCATCTAGACTGAGCATCCGCTCCGCGTTGGATACTCAACCGGGTCTGATCCTCGGAACGATGCAATACATGTCGCCCGAGCAGGCCAGCGGCGGTTCGTCCGATGCCTGCTCAGACCAGTTCTCGCTCGGCCTGGTCCTCTACGAGATGGTGACCGGAGGACGCGCTTTTCAGAGACCCACAGCAGCGGAGACTTTGGCGGCAATCATCCGGGAAGAGGTCGCACCAATCGGTGTGCGGAACCCTGATGCCCCCGCTCCACTTTGCTGGGCAATTGAGAGGTGCCTGGCTAAAGAGCCCGGTAGCCGCTACAAGGCCACCCGGGACCTGGCGCGTGAACTTGCAACCATACGCGATCACATGATGGAAAGGCCACAAAAGCCGCTTGAACTACCAGCGACAAATCTGCCGATTCAGCGGACTGGGTTCGTCGGGCGAAAGAACGAAGAACTCTATGTCAAAGAGTTGCTGCTACGAGAGGATATGCGCCTGGTCACGATAACCGGCTCCGGAGGTATTGGCAAGACACGCCTTGCGGTGCAGGTAACGAATAGTGTTGTTGGGCACTTTCCAGGAGGCACTCATTTTATTGCTCTGCACACGCTGAGCGATCCTGCTTTAATTCCGTCTGCGATTCTCCAGGCCCTGGGCATAAAAGAGGCGGGGGAACAGTTGGCGCGTGAGAAACTCAAAGAAATTTTGCGGGATTCCTCCAGCGGACCCATGCTGCTCGTGCTGGACAATTTTGAACATCTCGTTTCGGGGGCGTCTGTCGTGACTGAGTTCCTGGCCACGTCTGCAAGCTTGAAGATACTGGTGACGAGCCGCGCGGCGCTGCACTTGTATGGGGAGCAAGAATTCCCCGTCCCTCCGCTGGCTTTACCAAATTCGCATGCCTTACCGCCGGTTGATGCCCTCTCACAGTATTCGGCGATCGCTCTGTTTGTCCAACGCGCCGTCGCCTCGAAGCCTGATTTTGAACTTACCGCGGAAAACGCGCCGGCTGTCGTCGAAATCTGTACTCGGCTGGATGGTCTGCCCCTCGCCATCGAACTCGCGGCAGCTCGAATTAAAGTTCTGTCGCCGGCGTCGATGACGAAGCGCCTGGCAAGCCGCCTGAAACTATTGACTGGTGGCTCGCGTGATCTGCCGCGGCGGCAGCAGACGCTTCGGGCAGCTGTCGACTGGAGCCATGATCTGCTGAGCGCGGCTGAGCAGAAGCTTTTTCGAAGACTGTCAGTATTCGTGGGTGGATGCAATCTCGAAAGCGCGGAGGCAGTGTGCGATACCAAGCGTGATCTCGATTTGGATTTGCTCGACGGTATCGCATCCATGGTCGACAAAAGTCTGCTGCAACAGATCCAGCACGCAACCGGCGAATCGCGCTTTGTGATGCTGGAAACAATCCGCGAGTACGCGCTGGAGAAGCTGGAGGCGAGCGGAGAGAAGGCGCTTACGAAGCGCGCCCATGCCGCGTACTGCCTGGTACTCGCGGAAGAAGATGTTGCGGAAACGAATAACACTGCGGGAGCAGACTGGCTGCATCGGCTTGCGGCCGAGCACGACAATTTCCGCGCCGCTCTGGAGTGGTTGATTGAGGCCCAGGATGCGGAATGGGGCCTTCGTTTGGGCTGTGCCTTATTCCGTTTCTGGGAGACAAGCGAATATCTTTTCGAAGGAAGAGACGCGTTGACCAGACTCCTTAAGATGCCAGGGGCCGCCGGAGCTACTACAGGGCGGGCTCGCGCGTGTTTTGCCGCAGGCGCGCTCGCCAATGAGCAGGGTGACTATGCGGCTGGGGATACGCTTACTCGGGAAAGTCTGGAAATCGCGCGCCGATTAGACGACAAGGAGGCAGTCGCGGTCTATCTGAACGCTCTCGCCATAAATGCCAGGAGCCGGGGAGACCTGGCGCTTGCGCAATCCCTGCTCGAAGAATGCTTGACCAATTGGAGACAGACTGAGAATCAGGAGGCCGTTGCCCGCTCACTCAGTAATCTGGGGAACATCATACAGATGCAAGGGGACTATTCTCGCGCCACAACAATATATGACGAATGCCGCTCAATTTTTGAAGGGTTGGGCGATTCCATTGGCGCCGCCTGGTCCATGAACAGCCAAGGGGACGTCTATCGCGATCAAGGCCTCTACCCTGCTGCAGCCGCGTTGTATGGCCAGTGTCTGCAACTCTTTCGGGAGCTTGGGGATCCCTGGGGCATCGCTGGTACGCTCGCGGACTTGGGAAACCTGGCGACGAAAGAGAGGGCCTATGACACCGCGTCCTCTTTCTACCAGGAGAGCATAGCGATCTTCCGGCAGCTGGACCATAAACGCGGCATTGCTCGCCTGATAGAGTGTTTTGCCTGCTTATCAGCCGCTCAACATCAATCAGAATGTTCGCTACGGCTAGCCGGGACGGCGGCGGCGTTACGCCAGAGAATCGGGGCTCCCCTGACACCTGCGGAAGAGTCCAAGCTCGAAGCAGCAATTGAATCGGCGCGCGAGGCACTGACCGAAAACGCCGGCGCTACGGCATGGTTAGAGGGCTGGGCCATGCCTGTAGAGACAGCCGTTGAGAGGTTGCAGGGGCCGAAACTTAAATCTCAGGAGTGAAGAGGTCAGATATTGCGCGGAATGTCTTGCCGAATGAGTTTGTCGCCAGGATCGGTGAAGCGTGCCTTGATGAGAACTCAGTCGCCTGCCTGAGTATAGCCGACGCCACGATCCCTATTCTGCAAATGCGGGATCGATGAGTCTGCGCACAGCGGAAACGCGATTGACCGGTAGGCCCACGCGCCGCGCATGTTCGTGGATCGTGGCCTCATCCGGCGCGAAGTATACGCAATAGACCTTGTTTCCAGTTACGTAGCTATGAAGCCATCTTATCTGCGAGCCCATCTCCTTCAAAACGCTAACCGACTTCTGCGATACTTCCCGCAATTGAGCTTCGGTTAGGTCTCCTACGCCTGGGATCTCTCGTTCGATGACAAACTCTGGCATACAGCCACCCTCTAATGTGCAGCGATCGTAGCATGCGGATGGGAGCTGGTTCAAGAAGGCTTGTAATGGGCGGCCCCGCATTATCAGGTAGAGCCGTTCTTTCAGGCGTCTTTCGGACCCGCACTCACGACCCGAAAAGTAGTCTGAAAAACAGTCGCCTCCCAGGCTACTGCCCACCGGCATTTCTTTTCTTGCTGTTGTCGCCTTTCATTGCTCCTTTTCGTTCTTTCCAGTGGTGGCTTGGCGACGCCTGATCGCAGGTTTTGTGCCCGGCCCTCACATGAGAGGAGAAAACATCCATGCCGAAGTTTGTGATCGAGAGAGAAATTCCCGCAATAGGCCGCGCCACCCCGGAACAACTACGAGCAGCCTCACAGAGCTCCTGCGGCGCCCTGCGGACGATCGGTCCCCAGGTTCAGTGGGTGCATAGCTATGTCACGGAAGATAAGATCTACTGTGTTTATCTGGCGCCCGACGAGGCTGCGATCCGAGAACACGCTCGTTTGGGAGGCTTTCCGGCTAACCGGATCTCGCGCGTTTCCTCGACCATTGATCCGACCACGGCTGAGTAAGCAAAACAAACAAATAGTTCTGCCAAATGTCGCCTTTCCGGCTCGTATTGCGATTAATCAGACGGAGGCCGGCCGCGGGCTACCAAATGTCGATAGCCGCCGCTCTCCAAATTGCGCGATAGGAGCAAAACCATGCAGACAGAAAATGCGATAAGCAAACGAATCAGCGGTGCCAGTCATGCGGCAAGCCTTACGCTGCGCCTGCTGTTGCTGGGCAGCTTCGCCATGACCACGCCTCTCTTCTCCCAGAGCGGCACAACCATGGATCACTCAGAGTCCACGCAAGCACCGCCGGAGCTTGTCCAGGTTGTACGGCAGGCCACGCAAAAGTACATCAATGTCAGCGCGGCTATCAGTGCCGGGTATCAACCCGTCCTAGGCTGTGTCTCGGGGCAAGATCATGGCGCCATGGGAGTGCATTACCTGAACGCAAGTCTATTGAACGGAGAGCTCGATGCCACTCAGCCCCAAGCGCTGATTTATGAGCCTTTGGGGGGAGGAAGTATGCGGCTGGTTGGCGTCGAGTTCATCGTGGACGCAGCCACCTGGCAAAAAAAGAATCCGGCTCCCCCGCAGCTCTATCAGCAACTGTTGCAGTTGATTCCCAGCCCAAACAGATACGGCCTGGACACCTTTTACGAACTGCACGTGTGGGCATGGCAAGACAATCCAAATGGCGCATTCGTCGACTGGAATAACAAAGTGAACTGCAACCTTCAAGGCACTACTTTGTAGGCCGACTCTCGGCCGCGAGAACAAGGGCCAATCGGCCCTTGTTTTGTCTACGGTATGTTTGCCTCCGGTGACAGGCGTCAGAGCGCCGCTAAAGGAAAAAATGCCCTGCTCCCTTCTCTTAATCACCTTAAGGACAGCGTGGCGACACTGATTCTGCACTGGATACATTGGCCGCGATACAAGTCCCGAAGCGCCTGTTCAGCAGTTGTCTTCAACTCGCGAGCTTCAGCGCGCGCACCCGAGGCATCAAGAACTTCGGCGTAGGCCAGTTCTGCTTCGAGGAACTTGACCTTGGCGCTCCCCGCCGTCTTCTCCAAAATTCCGAGGCCTTTGCGCATGTTATCCAGGGCGTTCGTCAGATCGCGAGCTTTCGCGTTCGCCTCGCCGAGCAGCATATAACCCCACCCGACGGAGAAGTGTTGGTCTCCATGCAGACCCTGCCAAAGCTTCAATGCATGTTGATACTCAGATTCGGCGGCGGCGTAGTGTTTGTCCACCTCATCTAGCCATGCTTGCGTGGAAGAGAGCGCAGCAAAATAATCATCATTGAGGCCCTTCGCACTCTTCGATGCCTCGATAGCGCATCTCAAATATCCACGCGCTTTACTTGTGCGCTTTTGAGTGAGGGCAAGAATTGCAAGGCTCCTGCACACGCCGGCGATGCCAGCTTGATTATTGATTCCGTTATAGAGGCGCAGTGCCTTCATTTGCATTTTCCAGGCGATTTCCATCTGCCCCGTATCACTATAGAAGATTGCGTACGCGTTTAAGGCCGCCGCATATTGCTCTGAGTCTTCCGGGTTATCTGCCAGGAAGTGCAGGGACTGTTCGTAAGCGGTCCCTGCTTCCTCAAACCTTCCTTCCTGCTGATAGGCCATCGCGAGCAGCAGCCAGGCACGTCCAAGATCAGACGCGGGCAGCGTGGCGGCAGAAGTGAGAGGCTTGATGAGTTCGATAACCTGGGCACACTGGCCCTGCTGGTTCAGCTGGAACGCATGTTGGACCGCTTGTCGCGCATTCTCTTGCCCCCAGAAGGGCGAAGAAACAAGGGCGATCAAGAGCAGACGCAAGCTTATACTCTTCATGTCTGATTCCTTCTCTTTGAGCCGGTTTCGTAGCCGATGGGCCTCGCTAGAGTGTCTTCAGGTATGCGATCAGATCGTTTATCTGTGCTTCGCTGAAACCGATGATGAAAGCAGCGTAGCGTCGACGCAAAACGAAAGGCGAGGGGTCTGTCGCTGAGCGCTCGAAATGCGGCGCGAGGTGAGGCAACCGGGACTGGAGATGGACGGTAATCACCAACAGTAGTCAAGGACGCGCGCGAATCCGTTGATCTATCAGAGCTTTGACGGGGCCGTCCGCTTCGCGCCGCAAACTCTCGCTTTGCGACAATCGACTTACATCCCCATCTATTTGCCGTTATCGTGATTGGGTGAAGGGTGAATCGTGCCAATCTCTTTCGTGTTGAATCACCGCAAGGTCTCGCTTGACGTCGCCCCCGACGACCCACTGCTCTGGGCGATTCGCGAGGCCGCTGGATTAACGGGTACAAAATACGGCTGTGGCGCCGCGCTCTGTGGAGCTTGCACGGTGCACCTTGAGGGAAGACCGATCCGCTCGTGTGTTACGCCTGTTCGTTCCGTTGCAGGAAAGTCGGTTACCACGATCGAAGGAGTTTCCGGCCGCACGGCACACGCGGTCGAGAGCGCCTGGGAATGTTTGAATGTCGTTCAGTGCGGATATTGCCAGTCGGGTCAGATTATGTCCGCCATTGCGCTGCTTGAACAAAACCCGCTTCCTAACGACGAGGATATCGACACCGCCATGAACGGCAACATCTGCCGCTGCGCCACCTACGTGCGCATCCGGGCTGCCATTCACGAAGCTGCACGGATGCGGAAAGGATGAGGGATGCAGCTTGACAGCGAAGCCATCGCGCCCAGCAGGCGGCAGTTCCTCAAGACCAGCTCTTCTATTGTCACGGGCCTGGTACTGGGCTTTTATTTGCCGGATCGCAACGGCTTATTGGCCGCGGCGCCAAAAGGGCCCGAACGGGATGTGTTCACACCCAACGCTTTCCTTAGAATTGCTCCCGACAATACGGTCGTTATCGTTTCCAAGCATGTGGAAGGAGGCCAAGGCATCTACACTGGCCTCGCGACCATTCTTGCGGAGGAACTCGACGCGGACTGGTCTCAGATCCGCGTTGAGCCAGCACCTGCAGACCGGGACCTCTATAAAAATCTGCAATTCGGTGACCAAGGCACCGGTGGCAGCAACTCGACTCCCAACTCTTACGACCAATATCGTCGGGCAGGTGCTACGGCGCGCGCGATGTTGGTAGCTGCCGCGGCCGACAGATGGAGGGTTCCGAGCAGTGAAATCACAGTCGACACGGGTGTAGTAGGGCATCACCCCTCGCGGCGGCAGGCGACCTTCGGCGAACTGGCCGTAACCGCTGCGACCCTTCCAGTGCCTACGCAAGTGGCCCTCAAAGACCCCAAAGACTTCAAGTTGATCGGGGCTCAGCATCTCCGGCGTGTCGACGGCAAATCCAAGTCGAATGGAACGGCAGTCTTTGCCATTGACTTCTCACTTCCGGAAATGGTGACTGCCTTGGTTGCACGTCCTACTCGTTTCGGAGCCACGGTGAAGAGTTTCGACCCGGCCGCGGCGAGGGCGGTTCCCGGTGTCGTCGACGTTGTGCAGATTTCGACCGGAGTGGCAGTGGTCGCCAAATCGTTCCCGGCGGCGCAGCGTGGACGCAACGCTTTGCATATCGAGTGGGATGAGTCAAAGGCCGAGCAGCGGGGAACGCCAGAATTCCTCAGCGAATATCGCGCCCTTTTGGAGCGTCCTGGCGCAGTCGCACGACGGGACGGTGATTGCGCGCAGGCGCTTGCTGGTGCGGCACGAACGCTGACCGCCACATTCGAATTTCCCTATCTAGCCCATGCGCCGATGGAACCTCTCAGTGCTGTCGTTCGACTTTCGGCGGAGCAATGTGATATTTGGACGGGCGATTGGGGCGTCTCGGGCGTGCAGGACGACGCAGCACGGATTACGGGACTGAAGCCTCAGCAGATCAACATTCATTCGTTGTTCGGAGGAGGGAGCTTCGGACGGAGGGGGAGCGGGGCGTCGGAGGTGGTGGAGGTGGCGAAAGCGATCGGTGGCCGCGCGCCGGTCAAACTCTTCTGGACCCGTGAAGAGGACATGAAGGGTGACGCGTATCGGCCCATGTATTTGCACAAACTCACCGCGGGGCTGGATCAGCATGGAAACCTGATTGCCTGGCAACACCGTATCGTTGGCCAATCGGTGCTAGGAAATGACCCGGATTGGATTGTCAACGGAGTCGATATCACCTCCGTTGCGGGTGCGAGCAATATTCCCTACGACATCCCAAACATCCTCGTAGACCTTCATACCCCCGTGCTCGGAGTCCCTGTGGAACAATGGCGCTCCGTCGGTGATAGCCACACGGCTTTTGCCGTGGAGACCTTCCTCGACGATATTGCTCACGCAGCAGGCCGCGATCCTTACCAGCTTCGGTATGCACTCCTATCGAAGGACCCACGAGAGAAAAAGATACTTGAACTAACCGCTCCGGCCCCGATGCGCCCTGGACTCTTCGCCAGGTTTCCGCGCGATCGGCAGGTACTTCAGCTTGCCGCGGAGAAGGCTGGCTGGGGAACACCACTGCCGCCCGGCAAAGGACGTGGCATTGCAGTTCACTACTCCTTTCATTCCTCGTTGGCGTACGTTGCCGAGGTGACGGCCGGTTCGGATGGCGACGTGAAGGTGGATCGAGTCGTTTGCGCGGTCGATTGCGGGGTGGCCATCAACCCGGACGTGATCCGGGCACAGGTGGAGGGAGGCGTGGGCTTTGGTCTGGGCGCAATTCTCTACGGCGCCATCACCTTGAAGAACGGTCAAGTCGAGCAATCCAACTTCAATGACTATCGAGTCTTGCGTATGAAGGAAATGCCGAAAGTCGAGGTGCATATTGTCGCCTCGGCGGAGCCGCCGTCAGGCATTGGCGAACCCGTTGTGCCGCCTATCGGTCCGGCGGTGTCCAACGCAGTCTTCGCCGCCACGGGGAAACGAGTGCGAAGCATGCCTCTCAGTTCGGGGCATAAGATCACTTAGGTGTGCCCAATAAGTAGCCAATCCTGGTTTATTCTGAGGTCAGCGACTGCAAAGCATATGTCCATAGCCACGCGCATCAAATTCGTGATTCTCGGCTGGGTCGCCGCGTCTCTCTTCTTTACAGCCGTCCTGATGATCAGCGATCTCGGCGGTCACAAGTCGTTCGTATTTGCTCTGTATGCCAACGCGATCCATTTTGCGCTTTGGGCCCTCGCGCTGCCGCTCCTGTCGAAATGCACCCTAGCTTTCCCCCTCCGCCCCGGAAAGAGAGTTTGGAATGCAGTCGTACTTTTGCTCGTGGTCGCTATCGCGGCGACACTGGTAATGTTCAGCCAGTGGGCGATTGTATTTTCGACGTTTTTCCCCGAACGTTCTGCGTATCCGACGTTCTGGTATTTTCTGCAATCTGAGACAGTCAGGTTCCTGCCTGGAGATATCCTGATTGGAATCGTGCTCGTGCTCGCGCTTGAGGGTTGGCGAGTCTGGCTGGATTTTCAGGCGGAACGCACGCGCGCCGCAGAACTCGAGCGGCAGCTTGCAGTCTCGCGCCTTGACGCGCTTCGTATGCAACTGCATCCTCACTTTCTTTTTAATACACTGCACACTGTGGCCGGCCTTATCGTCGAACAGCCACCGACAGCCCGCCGTATGGTGATTGCGCTCGGGGACCTACTCCGGCTTACCCTGCAGGAGAGTGGCGATTCTGTTCGCAGCTTGGCCGAAGAGCTGGAATTCGCAGATTTGTATCTCGGAATCGAAAAACTTCGGCTGGGAGAACGGTTGGTTCTCAATTATGAGATTGAGCCGGAAGCGACTATGGCTGAAGTTCCCCAGCTGCTGTTGCAGCCCCTCTTCGAGAACGCCATTCGACACGGTGCCGCGCGCACACTGCAGGCGTGCGAGATTCGCTTCCGCGCGTACCGCGAGGGCGAGAAGCTTCACCTTGCCCTGCGCAACGATGGCCCTATACGTTCTCCGTCCTCCGGCACGCCGCCTTTTGGCGTAGGGCTTCGAAACACTATGGATCGCCTCCATCTGCACTACATCAATCAGTACACGTTTCAGTACACCGACCGGCCCCTGGGAGGAGTAGACATTGACCTCTCGATTCCATATACGAAGGCGCGCGGTGAGAAACCAGAGCGAATCACGCCGGATCCGCACCCGGCATTGTTCAGCGCGCGAAGGGTCAACGCAGCACATGATCCAAAGATCGGTTGCCTATAAACGGTCATAATGAGGCGCAGCGACTGTGGAGAACGGGTCAAAGAACAACATATCGGCTCCGCAATTGCCAGCACGCGTGCTGATCGTCGATGACGAGCCTCATGCGCGCCGTTATCTCTGCGAGTTGCTTAACGGCGAAAGTGACATCGCTGTTGTAGGAGAGGGGTCAAGTGGCTCTGAGGGTATCGAGCGGATCCGGGAGCTATCCCCGGATATTGTTTTTTTGGATATTCAAATGCCGGACCTGGATGGATTTGCCATGGTTGAGCGGCTTGATTCGGCAAAGGTGCCGCTCTTCATCTTCGTAACCGGCTATAGCGAATACGCCGTAAGGGCATTCGAGATTGAGGCCGTCGATTACCTCTGCAAGCCCTTCGACAAGGAACGGCTATTGATCTCATTGGAGCGTGCAATACGGCGAATTGGCACACGGGGAATTCCTCCGGCGACGGAAGCACATCGCTGGCTGACCCGCCTGTCGATCAAAAACGAGAATGGCATCGTATTTGTGCCAGTCGAGCAGGTCCTCTGGATTGAGGCGGCCAACAAGTACGTGGTCATCCATACTACCGGAGGGTCGCATATTGCAAGGCAGACGATTCAAAGTCTCGAAGACACCCTTGATCCAAGGAAGTTCGTCCGGATTCATCGATCCATTGTGGTTCAGAAGGCCGCGGTTCGCGGGCTGCATCCGTTGTTTCATGGAGACTATCTTGTCAAGCTGGTTAATGGCGCCGAGCTCACATTGAGCCGGAGCTTCCGGGAATCGTTTTTTCATCAGATGAGCCGCTGATCCTGATCCAACTGGAGATAACGGCACACGAGACCCATCGCAGCGATTCTCTGTTCGGAAGAAAGCCGGTTTTAGATCTAACTGCCCCCGTGCGCGCTGCCGTCACGCGGCGGTACGGTTACTTAATGGTTTCAATACGAGCACAGAGCCGGCCGCGGCTTAAAGTAGTGGCGACGAGCGCGAGGGTAAGGAACGAGATAGCCACTAGCCCCACCTCTGAAGGCCATTCGACAAGAGGTGCATCAGCAAGAAATCCCGGAACGAATCGATTCGAAGCATTGAAGGCGGAGTGCATGAGGATGGCGACAAGGACCGCTTCCCCAGAGGCGTTGAACGCGAACGCCACGATGAGCGAAACACCGATGAGAATCAAGGTAAAATAGGCTACCGAAGCGCCGCCGAATCCGACAAGAAAGAGGGGTAGGTGCCACATAGCCCATAGGATTCCTACAGCAATCACCGCTATCCATGGTGGAAACATTTGCTGCAAACGGCTCTGCAAGTAACCGCGCCACCCAAACTCCTCAAAGAGAGGCCCGCCGAACAGGTTGTAGTTGAACATCGGGATCAAGATGCCCGCGAGTACGCCTGGGTGCCAATGCCAAGCTGTTGGGCCGCCCTTTGTGATGAGAGCGGCGAAGACAAAGAAACGGCAAAAGAGAATCGCGAGTGGACCACCCAATAGCCACAGGCTTCGCCGATCCAATGGCGGGAAAAAGCGAACAGCCCGCCAGTTTCCCGTCTCCACTCGATGGCTGACAAAGCAAGCAATCGCCGGGCCCAGAGTACCGATGCAGATCGATACGGGAAATGACACGGAAGCTCTGATAACTTTGAGGCCGAGCGGACCCAGGATCAAAGGCAGCCAGACAATCCAGGCGAATCCGCAAGCGATTGCGTAGAACAGAATGATGTATCTGAACCTACTCAGAACGCCTCCGGCTAGACAGTTTGCATAGTCGAGAATATAGATACGGTTCGCGACCGTCCACGGGAGATGAGCAAGCGGAGGTGGTGTCGAGCGTGAAGCCTTACGCGTTTCGCGGAACGGGGAGATTACGATGCCGCGCCAGCGAGTCCGCCACGACCCAAGCCGCGCCGGTCACGACGAGATTCACGGCGCTCTCGGTCCAGTTCATGTGGTTCGCGTGATCGGCAAGGAGCATCGGCCCGTTAGCCAGCAGTCCGAAGGATGCGAGCATGGCGGCCACCAGGATCGCGGCCAATCGGGCCTGTACGCGGGTCAGGATCGCAACGCCCGCCGCGACGAAGCCAACCCCGGTCGCATAACCCCAGAACGCTTGTGTAGGCGGCAGCCATTTGGGCACCAGCGGGGCGGTGAGGTTCATATAGACAAAATGCGCTGCGCCGAATACCAGCGAACAAACCCCGAACGCCAGTTGGCCCACGCGCGTAAGGCGCACGCACAATGCCGCATCGACGTCGGCGGTGGCGGCGTAAACGATCAGCCCGCCCGCGGCGATCGCGAGTTGCATGGCGATGTTCTCGTAGGTGACGAAGACGGCGTAATCCGTGAGCAGCAGGCGGCCGTTCATCAGGATGACGACAAAGAGCGCGTAGTAGACGGTGAGCGCCGCGGCGCCCCAGGCCGCGGTTCGCCGCCACTCGACGGCCACGGCCGCAGCGACCATAAACGCACCGGCGGCATAGGCCAGGGCGGTGCGGACGGGAAACTTCTCGGGCATCGGCTGCCCCGGATCGAAGTCCCCAAACGCCAGGCAGGCCGTGCCCACCGCCATCACGCCCAGGCCGTAGACGCGCCAGCCGAAGGCCATCCTCGTTTTTTCCGCCTTCATGACGGTTCCAGTATAGATTCCGCATGCGCCGCCAGAGCGACTACTATGCCCAAGAACCCTATAGCCACCAAGGTCTCCCGCGGATTTCCTGTTGAGCTTGATGGCGTTGGCGAACCTCATGCGGTCCTGGATGGAGCCGCCTACAGGGATCCGGGTCGGCGAAGATCCACGCGGCGAACGGATAGTTCTAGAAAGCTCGAGGACCCGAGCATGAACCTGTTGACATTCTACCTATGACACGCTCAATCTATAGGTGGACGCTCAACATGAGAGCGGACGTGCCACCATGGCGCGGCTTCTTACCCGTCGAATCAGGAGGCGATTATGGACTGGATCCGGATGCTCCTTAGCCGCGCTGCAGCACTCTTCCGCAGCAAAAAGCTCGATACCGATCTCGATGAAGAGCTGCGCGCGCACATCGACCTGGCCATCGAAGAAAATCGCGCGCGAGGGATGAATGAACCGCAGGCGCGCAACGCCGCTCTGCGCGCGTTTGGCGGCATCACGCAGATCCGCGAGACCTACCGCGTCCAGCGCGGCCTGCCGTGGCTCGAACAGGCCGCTCGCGACATCCGCTATGCCGTTCGTCAACTGCGTAAGTCGCCCGGCTTCGCCCTCACCGCCATCCTTACTCTTGCGCTGGGCATCGGCGCGGCTACTTCGGTCTTCAGCGTGGTCAATGCGGTTTTGCTCAAGCCGTTCGCCTTTCGCCATCCGGATCGCCTGGTCGTGATGCGCGAAGCGGTGGAAGACAAGGTGACCAGCGAGCGGGAGTCCATTCCAAACAACTACCGGCACTTCCGGCGCCTGAAGAAAACCGCGGCGACCCTCGAGGACGCCGCGATCTTTGCTCAACTGGGAAAGAGCGTCTCTCCCAACGGAGACCACCCGCGCATCGTCGGCGCGGTGATCGCTTCTCCGAACCTCTTCCGGGTGCTTGGCGTTCAACCCATCATCGGCCGGGATTTCGTCGAGGAGGATGCCCGGCAAAATGCCGAAAGCGTCGTGATCCTGAGCTACGACGGCTGGCTGACATTGTTTGCGCGCGACCCCGCGGTTATTGGCAAAACGCTGCGCATCGGGGGCCATCCGGCCACCGTCATCGGTGTGCTGCCGGCGGGCATGCGGTTTCCGCAAATCGCGCTGGCGCCGACGATTGCCTTTCAGGACACCGCAGGTGGCGATGTTCTGCTCTTTCAGCCGCTGGCGCCGAGCGAGTACGACCTGAATAGAGATATGGGCAACTTCAACTACAAGGCGATCGCGCGCCTCAAGCCGGGCGCGACCTTGGCTCAGGCGAACGCTGAACTGGAGGCCCTGCAGAAGGCGTACACGCTCTCCGCGCACCTGCCGTTCCATTTCGGCATTGCGCTTACGCCGCTGGAGAAGGATGTCGCCTCGTCGGTGAGCGGCGCGCTTTGGCTGCTGCTTGCGGCGGTGGGCGCGGTGCTGCTGATCGCGTGTGTGAACCTCGCCAATCTACAACTCGCCCGCGCCGTCAACGCGGAACGCGAGACTGCCGTGCGCGCGGCACTGGGAGCAAGCCCCAGCCAACTGGTGGGGTCGCGTCTCGCCGAGAGCCTGGTGTTGGCGTTCGCCGGCGGCGCGGCCGGAGCAGCGCTTGCCTTCGGCGGCGTGCGGCTGTTGCTCGCATGGGCGCCGGCGAATATCCCCCGTCTCGATGAGGTGCGGGTAAGCCTGCCTGTCCTCATCTTTAGCGGCGGTTTGTCGATTGCAGCGGCCATCATCTTCGGTATCTTGCCCTCCCTGCACTCCCTTCGCGTTGCTCCGCAAGCCGCGCTGCAAGCAAACTCCACCCGTGCGGCCGGCACGCAACGGAGCCGCCGTACGCGCAGCCTGATGGTGGCCGCGCAGGTGGCTTGCACGGTGGTCCTGCTCATCGTTACGTCGTTGGTGCTGCGTAGTCTTTCTCACCTTCTGGGGCAGGATCGCGGCTTCGATACAAGCCATGTCACGCTCGCGCAGGCCGACCTTTACGCGTCGCAATATGACAACCCCGGCCCTAACGGAAATGCAGCCAGGCTAGCCTTTGCCGATAGCGCCCTCACAGCTCTCGGTCAACTGCCGGGCGTGCAATCGGTCGCCCTCACCAGCGTTACGCCGCTAACCGGTGAAACATGGGTCGATACTCTTACCCGGCCGGATCATCCCGTGCCGGCGGGAAAGGCGCCGACGATCAACGTGCGCTGGATCAACCCCAGCTATCTGACCACAATGCTCAGTCCGCTTGTTGCTGGCCGCAACATCACCGCCGACGATCGCACCCATCCCTATGTCGCACTCATCTCGGAAAGAACAGCGCGCGAAGGCTTTCCTGGCGAGAATCCTATCGGGCGAAAGATCTCTGACATTGTTCCGGATGAAAAGCACTCAATCTCTAACTTTGTACCCGACGACCAAACCGTCACAATCATCGGAGTGGTCGCCGACACGCGCATCAATGGCCTCAAGGACGATGCCGCCATGGTCTATCTGCCCTACTGGGCCTATACACCGATGACGCTGTCGTTTCTGGTCCGCAGCTCTCAATCCAGCGGAGCGTTGATCCCCGAGATGCGGCGTGCGATCTGGCAGATCGATCCGCAGGTCGCAATCCCGACGCTCAAGTCCATGGATGACCAGGTCAGCGACTCCGTGGCGGGCGACCGCTTCCAGGCCATGGTGCTAAGCGGTTTTGGCGCGGCAGCATTGTTCCTGGCTTTGCTCGGAGTGTATGGCGTGCTTGCGTACTCGGTCACGCTGCGCCGGCAGGAGTTCGGCATCCGCATCGCCTTGGGTTCGGGGAAGAGCGCTATGATCGGGCTGGTGCTGTGGCAGGGTGCATATCCCGTTCTCTTGGGCACAGGTGTTGGACTCATGATGGCGTTGATCGCGCTGCGCTGGGTCCGCAGTCTCCTTTATCAAACGCCTGTCATGGACCCAATCGCACTGGGCGGCAGTATATTGCTGCTCTTGGTTGCCGCTATGATGGCGGCGATTGTGCCCGCCAGGCGCGCAGCATCCACCGATCCGATGCGCGTACTGAGGATGGAGTAGAAGTTGAATAGCCGAGAACATCGCCGGGACTGAGAGCGCCGGGGGACCGGCCCCCCGGGACGGAACGTGAACTCAACGCGTCATTCCGTTATATTCGCTCTATCTGCCGATGAAAAAGTTCAGCAACGCCTTGGAGAGGCTCCGCACCAGGAGACCCACGCACTCTTCCCGCAAGGACCTTGCGCTCAAATTCCTTTACTCTGCTTTCGCCGTATCCGCATTGATCTCTGCCACCGCCTTTTCCGACGAGTGGCGTCCCCGTCATGCGCTCCTCCCGCCAACCGGCGTGCTCAATCTCACCCAGCCGGCCGGTCCCACGGAGGTATTGCTTCCTGGGCCCGAAAGTCCCGCCGCGGCCGAAGCCTGGCGGGCGCAAATGAAGGCCTGGCGAGAGGAACGGCTCCAGCGATTGCGCTACCAGGGCACGGAGTACGAGCGGCCCGAGCTGGCTTGGACGCAGCACGTGTATTCGCAAGCCCAGATGCTGATCTGGGACCGCACATTCTTCGATCCGGACAAGAATCAATACACGGTTGACCGGTTTCTCGCCGACGTCGAAGGACGCCTCGGCCCCATCGACGCCGTCCTCATCTGGCCGCTCTATCCCAATCTAGGCGTAGACGACCGCAACCAGTTCGACCTGATTCGCGATCTGCCTGGCGGAGTTTCCGGCGTTCGCCACATGATCGACGAATTCCATGCCCGCGGCGTGCGCGTCTTCTTCCCTACCCTCGCCTGGGACACTGGCACGCGCGAGCCGGCCGCACCCACCGCTACGGCTCTGGCGGAATTAATGGCGGAAATCGGCGCCGACGGCGTCAACTTCGATACCCTCGAAGGCGTCCCTGCCGCTTTTCACGCAGCCGCCGATGCCGCCCACCATCCGCTTGCCCTCGAACCTCAATTTGCCATTCGCGACGAATCGCTCGCATGGAGCACCATCAGTTGGAACGACTGGGTAACGTGGGAAGACACGCCCTATCCGTTCGTGCCCATGGTCAACCAGGCGAAATGGCTTGAGCGGCGCCACACCATCAATGTTACAGATCGCTTCATTCGCGACAAGACCAACAGTCTGCAGCACGCCTTCTTCAACGGCGTCGGCTATGCGTCGCTCGAAAACCTCTGGGGCTTTTGGTATGGCACGACACCGCACGATGCCGAAGCCGTGCTGCGATTCACACGAATCGAGCGAGCCTTCGGGCAAACGCTGCAAAGTCCGGATTGGGAGCCGTATACCGCGACCCTGCAGTCAGGCGTTTTCGCGAGCAGGTTTGCCGGCGAAAACGCAACGCTATGGACGATGGTCAATCGCAACGAATACGACGTCTCGGGGGATGAGCTGAGCATAGCGCATGCCAACGGGATGCATTACTACGACCTGTGGCATGGCGTCGAGCTAACTCCAGACGAAGCCGGGGGAAAGGATAGGCTGCGATTTTCGATCGAAGGCCTTGGTTTTGGCGCGGTGCTCATGACTCCGGCGCTGACCGGCGAATGGAAGGACCTGCTTGCGTTTATGGCCGAGCGCGCCAAGCGCCCTCTCAGTGGGTACTCGCGCGAATGGAGGTATCTGCCCCAGACCATGGTTGAGATGGCGGCGACAAAGGCAGCCGTCTCCGCGCCCCCCGGCATGATTCGCATTCCAAGCGGCGATTTTGATTTTGCCGTACGTGGGATCGAAATCGAGGGTGGCAACGATCCTGGCGTCGACGTGCAATATCCATGGGAAGATGCGCCGCGCCGTTTCCATCGCCGCCGGCTGCAGATGAAGTCGTTCTATATCGACCGGACGCCGGTAACCAATGCCGAGTTCAAGAAATTCCTGGACGCCGCGCATTATCATCCCGCGGACAGCCACAATTTTCTGCGGCTTTGGGCCAACGGAACATTTCCCGAGGGTGCGGCGAACCAGCCGGTAACTTGGGTTTCCCTCGAAGATGCACGCGCGTATGCGGCCTGGGCCGGAAAGCGGCTGCCGCACGATTGGGAATGGCAATATGCCGCGCAGGGCTCCGATGGCCGCCTCTATCCCTGGGGAAATGATTGGAATGATCGAGCGCTTCCTCCCCCCGACCACGGGCGAGTGATGCGCGCACCGTCCGATGTGGATGCGTTTCCGGCAGGGGCCAGTGCCTTCGGCGTGCTCGACATGACCGGAAACGTCTCCCAGTGGACCGACGAGTTTCGCGATGAGCACACGCGCGCGGCGATTCTGCGCGGCGGCGCCTCCTATCAACCGCGAGGATCGATCTGGTATTTTCCCCAGACCCACCGCCTCGACGAACACCAGAAGTTCCTGCTGATGTCCCCGGGGCGGGATCGTGCCGGGACAATCGGCTTTCGCTGCGTGGTGGATGCTCCGTGACCCGGCAGAAACCTTGGGACCGATCTATTGGTACAACTGTACATGCGGATGACCGGCAACAGGATTTGCCAAGAAAGCGAGCACGATGAATAGAAGAGAATTTACCGGCGGCTTGGCCGCTGCTGCGCTGTATGCCTCGATGGGAAAGGCCTCCGCCGGATCGCCTCCCCGAAATGTCTCGGAGTTGTCGATGACAGAGCTGCAGCAGCAGTTCCTCGACCTGCGCTTCGGCATGTACATCCATCTGAACATGGCCACGTATGAGCAGCGGGAGTGGGGAGATCCGAAAGCTTCGCCTACGCTCTTTAATCCCAAGAATCTCGACACCGATCAGTGGGCGCATGCTGCCCGTTCCGCCGGGATGGCGTATGGCTGCCTGACGACGAAACATCATGACGGGTTTTGCTTGTGGCCTACTAAGACCGGCAGCGCCAACGTGCAGGATGCGACCTATAAGCGGGATATTGTGCGTGCCTATGTGGAGTCGTTCCGGGCGCAAGGGCTCAAGACTTGTCTCTACTTTTCGATTCTCGATCTACGTGCGGACATCCGGCCGTATTGTGTGACCCGGGAGAAGATCGGCAAGGTGAAGATGCAACTGACCGAGCTTCTGACAAACTATGGAGAAATTACGGCTCTGGTGATCGACGGATGGAACGCGGCATGGAGCCGATTGAACTATGAAGAGATGCCGTTTCTGGAGATCTACAACCATGTGAAGCAGCTGCAGCCGAATTGCCTGATGAGCGATTACAACCAGGGCAGGTATCCGGCGCCCGCGCTCTATTACACCGATGTGAAGCAATATGAGCAGCACGCGGGGCAGACGATTCCGTCTGGGAGCGAAGTGCCGTCGCAGTCCGCAACGACGCTGCAGAGCGACTGGTTCTGGAAGCTGGATTATCCGACGCAGGAACTTCGCCCGGCCAAGCAAATCGTGGAGGAGTGGCTGGTCCCGTTCAATGCGCACCACTGCAATCTGATCTTAAACGTCGCGCCAAACCGGGAGGGACGGTTCGACCAGAATGCGGTGGACCGGCTTGCTGCCATTGGCGAGCTCTGGCGGGATCGGGCGCCCGCGCCACGGCTTGCAACCGCACGGCAGATCACTACACCGAACCTCGCCTATGCGCGGCCCTCGTATGCAAGCAGCATTGCCGATACGTCGGGGCCGGACCTGGCGAACGATGATCACCCGGGAACTTACTGGCAGTGCGATATCGGGCAAACGTCGGGATGGCTTGAGATTGATCTGCAGAAGCCGGCCGTATTCAACACGGTCGCAGTCGTCGAGCCGACATATCTCAGCGATTACGGGACCGACAGCCGTATTGTTTCCTATCGTGTCGAAGCGTGGAGCGGAGGGCAGTGGCGAGAGGTGTTTTCTGGCGATTCACCGAAGGAGATGGTATACCGGGTGAAGCCGACCACTGCGGAGCGTTTGCGCCTGAGCCTACGTGGAGCGGGCAAGCCGCCGGGGATTGCAGAGTTCGGGATCTATGCGCAGCCGGAGCGCCGCATTTCTCGAACCGTAGCAGAGCGCTAACCTGGACCCGAAACTCCTATCCCCGACACTCTTCAGTCGGGCGGCCTCTCAGCAGCCGGCCAGTTCGCTGGCATCTGAGGCTCTTGAAGAAGAAAATCCTGATAGACCCAGATGGCCGCTTGATTGTAGATGCTGAGTAGCGGCTCCTTTGGGGCGCCCAATTTATCCCACGGCTGGAGGTCGGAGTCTGCTTCGCAGAAGGAAAACCGTTCGACGCCATTCTTTTTGAGTGTTTCCGCCCTTACGAGGATCGATGCGAGAATTGCCTGATCAAACGGTTGGAGGCCAAGATGTGAAAGTTGCACAGACTGTACCAGCATCTCCTCGTTCATGTTGAAAATCTCTACTCCGTGCTCTTTATCAAGGACCTGCCAGTAATTCGTCCAGTTGGCCTAAATCGCGCTTTACCAAGCCTTCCATCTGATCTAAAGTTTTCCTAACCGTCTCGTCGACAGCGGCGGCAACGATTTTCATTTCCTTAGCCCAAAGAAGAAATCTTCGCACCCGGTCAGCTTCTGACCTGACCTGGAACTTCTCTCGAAGTGGCCTGCGGCATTCCGCGAGGCAGATTGACGGAATGTAGAGCTGAACTTCTCCCCGGTTTGCCTTTTGTAGAGGCTGAACTGCCGCATAAATCTTTTGATGCGCGGGCGCAGCATACCCGACAAGCCAATTCGTCTCGACAAATACATGTTGCACCGCTGACCTCTTTAGGTTGTAATCCTGGGGCCCGCTGCATGCACTTCACCCCTGATAAGGCTGGGCAACACGTACTCGGATAGCGCGTCCTTTGTCTCCCGCGGTACCTCTTCGGTACCAAAATCGATCCTCAGTCTCTCCAACCAGCTCTGCACGCGGGTCTCGAACTCGGCGCCGGATGTGCGTTTTTCAAAAGCAATCCAGCTGCGTGGGGACGGATATTCACCGAGCTTTTGAACGGAATCATCCGAGTACCCGGTGAACCGATTGCGGTACAGAACAATCGTCCGCGGCGACGCGAACAGGCCGACGGGGCAACTCATCTCCCACATGTACTGCTTTAACTTGGGCTCGGATTGCGACCAGGATGAGGTCGTCTTTGCCTCGACAATGAGCAGCACATCCGCCGAGCCTGGTTCAGTGACCACAATGTCAGGATTGAATGCCATATCGCCCCTGTCATAGATATTTGCAGCCCTCGGCGTTTTGCTGTGACCCCGTTTGCCACGCAAGCGTGACTTCCCAAAGCTCGAAAGGCATAATACGAGCTGCTGTCGAAATCGGCTCCTGCCTCGCTCACCTTAACCCCAATGACGGTCTACTATGGCGCTTAGTCTGGTGTCGGACGATCTGCCCAGTCGTCCCCGATGGCAAACACTTTGTTGGCTCCTGATCTGCTGCTTGCCGGCCGCCGTCCATGCGACGCCGGCATTCGCCCGGCAGCGAGTGGATCTCATCGTGGTTCACGGCACGGTGGTCACGATGGACGGAACGCGCCGCATCCTGGAAAATGGCGCGATCGCGGTCCAGGGAGATGCCATCGCCGCCATCGACACAACCGCGAATATCGACGCCACGTATGAATCGAGTAAGGTCATCGATGCACGCGGCGCGCTCATCCTACCGGGACTGATCAACGCACATACACATATGAGCATGAGCTTGTTCCGTGGCTTGGCGGATGATCTTTCTCTGGATGATTGGCTGAACAAGTATATTTTTCCTGCCGAGCATCGCTACGTCACCAGCGATTTCGTCACCTGGTCGACGCGGCTTAGCCTGCTGGAGATGTTGCGCGGTGGCACAACGACCGTCGCCGATATGTATTACTTCGAAGAGGAAGTGGCGGAAGCTGCCAAAGCCGCCGGAATGCGCGGCGTGCTGGGAGAAACCCTCATCGGCTTCCCTTCTCCCGACAGCGCAACCCCCGCCGCCGCGCTCACCTATACCGAATCCTTTCTGAAGCATTGGAAGGGCGACCCACTCATCACCCCTGCGGTCGCGCCGCATTCCATCTATACCTGCTCGGAGGCGCTTCTCAAGGATGCCGCGGCGCTCGCCCAGCGCAACCAGGCGCCGCTTCTGATCCACGTAGCCGAGGCACCGTTCGAGATCGAGAGAAGCCGGCACGAGCATGGCCTCACCACCGTCCAATATCTCGCGCGCATCGGCCTGCTGGGACCGAATGTCCTGGGCGCGCACTGCATCTGGTTAGATCAGGCGGACGTGCAGACGCTGGCTCATTTCGGAGTAGGCTGCTCCTACAACCCTTCCAGCAATATGAAAACCGCGGCCGGCCTGATGCCGGCCGTCGAGTTGCTCTCGGCGGGGGTCGCCGTCGGTATCGGAACCGACGGTGCTGCCAGCAATAACAATCAGGACATGTTCGAGGAGATGGACCTGGCGGCGAAGGAGCAAAAGTTCGCGCGCATGGATCCCAAGGCGCTCACTGCGGCACAGGTGGTCGAGATGGCTACCGTCACCGGCGCGCGCGCATTGCATCTCGAGCGGCAGATCGGTTCCCTGGAAGTGGGCAAGAAGGCCGATCTCATCGTGGTGGACACCAGCGCTGCGCACGCCACTCCGATGTATGACGTCTATTCGGCTATCGTCTATGCACTCAAGTCCTCCGACGTTAGAACGACCGTCATCGGCGGCAAAGTAGTGATGGAAGACCGGCACATGCTCACCCTCGACGAACCGGCAATCTTGGCAAAGGCGGCGGAATACTCGAAACAGATCGATGCCTCCTTTGGCGCAAGAAAGAGCCCAGCCGGGGGGCGATGAGCAAGGCTCACGAGGCTTGAAGATCAAAATCACTTGTTCCTTAAGGCGCAGCTTTCGACATTTTTTAGAAAGAGACGCGTCTACTGCCAATTACGATCATCTGAAAAGTGGTTTGCCGGCGGCCGCCCGCGTATAGGAGAAAAGAACATGGCAAGTTTGAAGGAAGAAGTCCGTAGTGATAACGCTGGCAACGCGAGCGTCGCGAAGGTCGACTTGAAACTCGAGGTGGTCGTCATCCCCGTCGCGGACGCCGACCGCGCGAAGAAGTTCTACGGGAGCCTCGGGTGGAGGCTCGACGCCGACTTCCCCTTCGATAATGGCTTCCGGGTCATCCAGTTCACGCCGCCCGGCTCGGGGTGCTCGGTCCAATTCGGTACCAACATCACGTCGGCCGCGCCCGGCTCGGCCCGTGGCCTCTATCTGATCGTTTCCGACATCGAGGCTGCGCGCAAAGAACTCGTCGCCCGCGGTGTCACGGTCAGCGAGGTATTCCACCCCGGGGCGCCCGGCGCGCAGTTCCAGCCCGACGGCGTGAGCGGTCGTGTCCCCGGCCCCGCGCCCGATCACGGCACCTATCGCTCCTTCGTCACATTCAGCGACCCGGACGGCAACGGGTGGTTGTTGCAGGAGGTGACGACCCGGCTGCCCGGGCGCATCGATCCCGCCGAGACCGCCTTCGCGTCCGCAAACGATCTGGCTGCCGCGCATCGTCGTGCGGCGGCCGCCCATGGCCAGCACGAGAAGCGCATCGGGCAGGCCGATGCGAACTGGCCCGACTGGTACGCCGCGTACATCGTAGCGGAGCAGGCCGGCGCGGCGCTGCCGCAATAAAAATCTGGTTTTCTAACGTCCCTCTGCGAGGGAACCAGGGCTTAAGGCGCCGCACTTTCCCCGAACCTTGCTCCTCGCGGCCAAATTCGCCAACTCCCACACGACGACCCTGCCTGTGCGAATATGGAGAGTCTGTCTGAGGAAGCCACGTGAGCCGCTATGAACCGGCGCCACTCCAATTCTTCACCCGCCGATCCTGGTATCCATGGCTCGTGGTTGGCGTCACCTGCATCGGTGGGTTCATTGGCCAACTCGACGCCAGCATAGTTCAACTGGCGCTGCCCACCCTTGAACGGCAATTTAGCGCGAATCTCGACGAAGTAAGCTGGGTGGCCATCGCCTATTTGCTGGCCTTTGCGTCCGCGCTTCCCATCTTCGCTCGTTTATCAGAGACAAAGGGCCGCAAGCTCCTTTATCTCGCCGGCTATGCCCTATTCACTCTGGCTTCCGCCTCGTGCGGTTTGGTATCTGATCTGCGCTTGCTCATCGCATGCCGGGCCATCCAAGGAATCGGTGGCGCTCTGTGTGGAGCAAATAGCATCACCATCCTGGTCAAGGCCGCGGGTCCCAGCAGGCTAGGGCGGGCCATGGGACTATTCGCGGCGGCACAGGCAGTCGGCATCAGCGCCGGCCCGGTGATCGGCGGTCTGATCCTGTCGAAATTGGGCTGGCGATGGATATTCCTGGTCTCGGTTCCTTTCGGATTGGCAGGCCTAATTGTGGGATGGTTGGCCTTGTCGCCAACGCCTCAGCCCATGGCAAGTAAGCGCTTCGATTGGCAGGGCTCGCTTTTGCTGACCCCTGCGCTCATCTCTGTCGTTCTGATGCTGAATGAAGGGCAAGCCTGGGGCCTTAAGTCAGCCGCAATGCTTTGCGCACTGCTTGCGGCCGCCATCTTCCTCCCCCTCTTCGTGTGGCGAGAGTGGCAACAGCGCGATCCCTTGATCGATCTTCATCTCTTTCGCTCTCCCGCGTTCTCGGGCGGCCTGGCCGCTGTCAGCCTGTCTTATGCTCTGCTGTATTCGATGTTCTTTCTGATGTCGTTCCTATTCATTCACGGATTGAAGGAATCGCCAATTTCGGCCGGCCTACATCTTGCCCTGATCCCGATCGCCCTTGGCGTGGTAGCGCCCATCAGTGGAAGCATCTACGCGCGGATGGGGGCGAGGACGATGACCACCTCCGCCATGCTGCTTTGCGTCTGCGCCCTGGTGCTGTTGTTGCGCAGCCTGCTGGGTCCCACTGTTTATCATTACGGAATCATGGGTGCGCTCGCGCTCTTCGGCATGGGACTGGGCATGTTCATCGCGCCCAACAACAGCGCTACCATGGCCGCCGCACCTGCGAATCGAGCCGGCGAGGCTGGCGGCATGCTCAACCTCATGCGAGCCCTGGGCTGCGCAATTGGGATCGCAACCGCATCGGTTACGTTATCGTGGCGTCTCTTTGTGTATACCGGGAATGGTCATAGGACCACAAACGTTCCCACAAACATTCTGCTGGCGGCAACCGCTGACGCGCTATGGGTCCTTGCCGGTTTTGCGGTCGCAGCGGGTAGCTGCGCTCTGCTGCGGGACGCAGTCGCGCAGCATTCCAAGCAAGTGACCGGAGGGTCACGGTAAACTGGGTCGGCTGTCCGGGTGTTTGTGAAACAATAACTCGGTGACTCTTATATTTGTAGAGGGACGGAATGCCAATTGATCCGAAGACGACAGCTCTATTGCTTATCGAGTACCAGAATGATTTCACCAGCGAAGGCGGCGCGCTGCATCAAGGCGTGAAGGCGGTGATGCAGAGCACGAACATGCTCGTCAATTCCGTGGAGGCTGCGAACCAGGCGCGAGCCGCAGGGGTCACCGTGATGTTCGCTCCGATTTCCTTTGCCAAAGGCTATGGCGAGATCACCCCGGATCCTTATGGCATCCTCAAAGGCGTGGTGGATTCGAATGCGTTCGTACGCGGCAGCTGGGGCGCGGCCATCGCGGACGCTATCTCGCCTGCTCCCGAAGACATCGTGGTCGAAGGAAAACGCGGGCTCGATACCTTTGCCAGCACAAATTTGGATTTCATCCTTCGCTCCCGCGGGATTAAAACATTGGCCGTCGCCGGATTCCTGACCAATTGCTGTGTGGAATCGACCGCGCGCACCGGCTACGAGAAGGGTTTCAACATCGTTGCCCTCTCTGACTGCGCAGCGACCCTCTCCGCCGAGGAACAACGGTTCACATTCGAGAAGAACTTGCCCATGTTTGCCCGCATCCTCACCCATAAAGAGTTCCTGGCGGACTTGGCTTCCAAGTGATGGCTGGGGGCACGAATAAGGTAAATCGAGTGTTCAAGCGAACCATTGTTTACGCCATTTTACTGCTCTTGCCTGCGTTGCCCCCTGCGGCCGAGCTTCCGGCCGAGTCCGGGAACCCCGCCATTCACGCCGCGATCGAGAAGTTTATCGATGCACAGGATATCTCCGGAGCGGTTACGGTCGTCGTCTCTAAGGACAAGGTGCTCGCGCTCGATACCATCGGCTTGGCGAACATTGCCAGGAAAAAGCCCATGGAGCCCGGCACTCTCTTCTGGCTCGCCTCTATGACGAAACCCCTCACTGGGATTTCCATTCTCATGCTGCAGGACGAGGGAAAGCTACAGGTAAGCGATCCCGTCGAAAAGTTCATCCCCCAGTTTGCCGCCCTCAAGACGCCCACCGGTCAGCCTGCGCACATCACCATCGAACAGCTCCTCACCCATACTTCCGGTCTGGGCGAAGGCGACACCGCCGCCATCAAGAGCGCCCATACTCTGGCGGAACTGATCCCCATCTATCTTGCATCGCCCATGCTGTATCAACCAGGCGACCACTGGCGTTACACGCAATCCGGCATTAACGTAGCGGCGCGCATCGTCGAAGTGGTCAGTGGGTACTCATTCGACGATTTTGTCGGCAAGCACATTCTCAAGCCGCTGGGCATGAAGAACACCACCTTCTACCCCAACAAGAAGCAACGATCTCACCTTGCAACCCCTTACATCAAAGACAAGCAGACTGGGACGCTGACCGCGGCGCCATACGCCGCCTACGGAAACAAGGGACAACCGCCATTCGGCAATGCGGGGCTTTTCTCAACCGGCCCGGACTATGCGCGCTTCTGCCAGATGCTGTTGAACGGCGGTACCTTTAGGGGCAAGCGCTATCTTAGCCCCGCCGCCTTTCGACAACTCACCACCGTGCACACAGGCGAACTCAAGACAGGCTTCCTGCAAACCGAAGAATATGGGAACCGGGGAATGAACTATGGTTGGGGAATCGGTGTGGCCATCCTTAAGGCTCCGCACCCCGGTGTGGCGGAGATGCTTTCGCCGGGCACCTACGGTCATGGAGGAGCCTGGGGCACCCAGGCATGGATAGACCCGGTGCGCGGCCTTGCTTACATCCTCATGGTGCAGCGCCCGGGCACCAACGGCGACGCCAGCAAGCTTCGCCAGGCCTTCCAACAGGCGGCCTCCGATGCATTTCCGCAGTCATCATCTCCGCAGAAATGATCTCCGCGGCCGTGACGCGTGAAGAATAGAATCACAGGACTGGCACTAAGGCAGTTTCGCAATTACTGTGGCCTGATAAAAATCGCGAGGTGTGGTTTTCCTTGGGAGAAAACCACAAAAAGGCCTATCGCTTCGGTCTACACCAATTGCGAAACTGGCCTAAAGAGAAAGAGAATGACCCTCGTTCTCCGCGCAGGCAACACCACTTCACCTGCGGCTCCGATCGTTGCCGACGGGCTGGTGCCCGGAGGATCTATAAAGGAAAGAGACACATTGGAACCTGCCCTCCTGCAGCCCGAGGTGAAACTGCGATGTGGATCGTCAAGCTAGCGCTCAACCGGCCATACACCTTCATCGTGATGGCTCTGCTCATCCTGATTGCCAGCCCGGTGATGATTCTTCGCACCCCTTCCGACATCTTCCCCAATATAGACATACCAGTGATTTCCGTGGCGTGGCAATACGCCGGTTTGAACGCCGAGGAGGTGGAAGGACGCATCACCGCGCCTTTCGAGCGATCACTGACGACTCTGGTCGATAACATCCAACACCTCGAATCAACCTCGTATAACGGCGAAGCGGTGATCAAGGTTTTTCTTCAGCCGAATGCCAACCTGGCAAATTCGATGGCGCAGGTAACAGCCGTTTCGCAGCAACAGCTCAAGCAGATGCCGCCCGGCGAGCAACCTCCAGAGATCATCAACTACAGCGCCTCGAGCGTGCCGATTCTCCAGATCGGCCTTTCCGGCAAGGGTCTCGACGAGCAGCAGCTCAACGATCTGGCGATGAATTTCGTCCGAACGCAGATTGTCACCGTGCCGGGTGCTGTCGTTCCCGCTCCCTACGGAGGCAAGCTCCGCCAGATCATGGTGAATCTCGATCCGCGGCGCATGCAGGCCAGAGGCCTGTCTTCCACCGACGTGCTGAATGCTGTGGCCAACCAGAATTTGATCCTGCCCTCGGGCACGGCGAAGATAGGCGAGGACGAATATGAAATCCGCATCAACGCCAGCCTGAGAACCGTCGCGGCGCTGAACGATCTGCCCATCAAGCAGGTAGGCGAGTCCACCATTTATCTGCACGATGTTGCCACCGTCAGCGACGGCTTTGCACCGCAAACCAACATTGCCCGCCAGGATGGGCAGCGCGGCGTTCTGGTCCTGGTCTTGAAGGCGGGCAACGCTTCCACCATCGACGTGGTCAAAGGGGTGCGCCACCTGCTGCCGCGCATCGCATTGACCGTCCCCCCGCAATTGAAGATGCAGCCGCTGCAGGATCAATCGCTCTTTGTGGAGAATGCGGTAAGCGGGGTCGTCCGCGAAGCGATCATCGCCGCCGTGCTCACCGGCCTGATGATTCTGCTCTTTCTAGGCAGCTGGCGCAGCACGCTCATCATCGCCATTTCCATTCCCCTTTCTATCCTTACCTCCATCCTTATTCTCAGTTTCCTGGGTGAAACCATCAACATCATGACCCTGGGCGGCCTGGCGCTCGCCGTCGGCATCCTGGTGGACGATGCCACGGTCACCATCGAGAATATCGAGCGCTATCTCGAAAATGGCTACCAGGTCTACGACGCGATCCTGGAAGGAGCCGCGCAGATCGCCGTTCCCGCTCTGGTCTCTACCCTGTGCATCTGCATCGTCTTCCTGCCCATGTTCTTTCTTACCGGCGTGTCCCGCTTTCTTTTCGTTCCTCTGGCAGAAGCCGTGGTTTTCGCCATGCTGGCCTCGTATGTTCTCTCCAGGACGCTGGTTCCCACTCTGGCGCTATACCTGCTCAAGCTCAAGAATCACCACCAGGCGCCTACCCGGAATCCTTTCGCGCGCTTTCAGAGGGTTTTCGAAAAGGGATTCCAGCGGCTTCGCGACGGCTACCACCGGTTGCTCACCGGGCTGGTTTACCGGCGAGCGCTGTTTGTCCCTGTGTTTCTCGGCGCATGCCTGTGCGCCTTCCTCCTGGTGCCCTTCCTGGGGCAGGATTTCTTCCCCAGTTCCGATAGCGGTGAGTTCATCCTGCATCTGCGAGCCAAGACCGGCACCCGCATTGAGGAGACGGCGCGGCTCTGCGACCTGGTGGAGAACTCCATCCGGAAAGTGGTTCCGCGCCACGAAATGGGCGGCATCGTCGACAACATCGGCTTGCCCTATAGCCCCATGAACACCATGCACAGCACCGATGGCATGATCGGGGCGGGCGATGCCGACATCACCGTCTCGCTCGATCCCAAGCATCACCCAACGGCGGACTATATCCGGACGTTGCGCAAAAAGCTCCCCCAGGAATTTCCCGGGGTGACCTTCTCTTTCTTGCCCGCCGACATCATCACCCAAATTCTCAACTTCGGCCTGCCGGCGCCGATCGACGTGCAGATCGAGGGCTCTGATGTCGAGGCTAACCGCGGAGTGGCCGACCAAATGCTCAACCAGCTCCGCCGGGTGCCCGGCATCGCCGACCCCCGTATCCAGCAAGCCTTCGATTACCCCAGCTTCAATGTGGATGTGGACCGCACCAAGGCCATGCAAGGCGGCTACACCGAGTCCGATGTGGCGGGCAGCCTGTTGAATTCCCTCAGTGGCAGCTTCCAAACCTCGCCCATGTTCTTTTTGAATTGGAGCAACGGAGTGGATTACAACCTGGTCGCGGAGGCTCCTCAGTACGACATCCAGTCCCTGCAGGATCTGCAGAGTATTTCGTTGAACGGGCAAAAAGCGGTGCGCCCTGAGATCCTTGCCGATGTCGCCTCCATCCAGCGCTCGCACGAGATGCAAGTGATCAACCACTACAACATCCGCCGCGTGATCGATATCTACGCCTCGGTGCAGGACCGCGATCTGGGCGCGGTCGGCCGAAATGTCACGCAGATTGTTAACCAGGACCGCAAATTATTGCCGCGGGGCAGCTTTATCACCGTTCGCGGACAATTGGAGACCATGCGCGCGTCGTATATCGGGTTACTTTCCGGCCTGGGCTTCTCAATTGTTCTGGTGTACCTGCTCATCGTGGTGAATTTCCAGTCCTGGCTCGACCCGTTCGTCATCATTACCGCGCTTCCGGCCGCTTTGGCGGGCATTATCCTCTTCCTCTTCGTCACCCATACCACGCTCAGCGTTCCGGCGCTCATGGGCGCTATCATGTGTATGGGGGTGGCAACGGCCAACAGCATCCTGGTGGTTTCCTTTGCCAAGGAGAGGCTTCTGTATCACAGCAATCCGGTCCGAGCGGCCATTGAGGCGGGCGCGACGCGCTTTCGTCCTGTCATGATGACGGCCCTGGCGATGATCATCGGCATGGTCCCGATGGCGCTGGGCCTGGGCGACGGAGGCGAGCAGAACGCCCCACTCGGCCGCGCCGTCATTGGCGGCTTGTTGTGTGCCACCGCCGCCACGCTTACCTTCGTCCCCGCGGTTTTCAGCCTGCTGCACCGCAGCCCGGCATCGGGCGATGGCCAGCTGGCGGCGGAGCGCGGCCGCGAACCGATGCATGCGTAAAGCAACTTGGCGCCCGGCCTGATGTTCAGGTGTAGCCTCTTTGGAGAAGGATGCAATGACCACCGGTCAGATCAAGCAGGCTGAAGTCGGTCCCATCGCTGAGGCCCACGTCGAGGGGGCAAGCACGCAGGCCCTTCCCCGATGGATATGGCTGTGCCTGGCGGCCGGGGTTCTGGTGCTCGGCTTTGTCATCTATGCCGGCATCCACGCCCGCGCCACCGCGGAATCGAGTCTGGTTCAGGCAACCGACGAATCCTCGCTCCCGACGGTCGCCGTGATTCACCCCACCCCGAGCGGCGCGGCCGCGCAGGAGATCGTGCTGCCCGGCAACGTCACGGCATTCATCAACACACCTCTGTATGCCCGCACCAGCGGGTATCTCAAGGCCTGGTATGCCGATATAGGGGCACGGGTCAAGCAGGGGCAATTGTTGGCCGTCATCAGCTCTCCCGAAGTAGATCAACAACTGCTGCAGGCGCGCGCCGATGTCGTCACGGCGCAAAGCAATGCCGGCCTGGCCCAGGCCAACGCAACCCGCTACCAGGGACTATTGCTGCAGAACGCGGTTACCCAGCAGGCCACGGATACCTTCGTCTCCCAGGCGCAGTCCACCAGTTCCGCGGTCAAAGCGGCCCAGGCCAATGTCCGGCGGCTCGAAGAGATGCAAGCCTTTGAAAAGATCTATGCTCCGTTTGACGGAGTCATCACCGCCCGTAACACGGATATCGGCAGTTTGGTGGCGGCCGGCGAGAACACGGCGCCTCTGGAGCTCTTCCATCTTGCAGCCATACGCAAGCTGCGGGTCTATGTATCGGTACCCGAAGCCGATTCACAATCCGTGCGAACCGGTGCCGTGGAAACACTTACCCTCGATGAATTTCCTGGCCAGGTCTTTAGCGGAGTGATCGTTCGCAACGCGAATGCGATCGATCCGGCTTCCCGCACTCTGAATGTCGAGATCGATGTCGACAACCCGCTGGGCCAGATCATGCCTGGAGCCTATGCCTTTGTGCATTTCAAGCTTCTGCAGAAGGAGCACACGCAAGCCGAATCCCTGGTCATTCCTGCCGACACGCTGCTCTTCCGGGCAGAAGGTCTGCGTGTCGGCGTGGTGCGCAACGGCGTCGCCCAGGTAATTCCCGTCATCATCGGCCGCGATTATGGCAGCAAGGTTGAGATCGTCCAGGGCTTGCTCCCCAGCGACAACGTCATTTTGAATCCTGCCGACTCGCTCGTCAGCGGCACTCCCGTCCACGTGGCTGCTTCCAACCCCTGAACCAGATGGAAGCGCAATTTCCGAGGTCATCAGCCTTGCCCAGCGTCTCGGCGTCCTTTTGACTCCCTAAGCCTGCGCCCACGCTCGTAGCGTTGATTTGCGGAATGCAACTTACCTCATTGCGCCGGCGTGAAGGCAACACCGAGTTCCTGAAAGAGAAATGTGTACAGATCCGCGAGCTGTTGTTGTAAATCCGCGCTTGAACTGGAGCCGTGTCCAGCGTCGGCAAAGGTCTTTAGCAGGATCGGAGCTCGCGAACTGCTGGCCGCTTGCAGACGCGCAGTGAACTTACGCGATTGCGCAGGATTCACCCTCGGATCGTTGTCGCCCGTTTCCATAAGAACCGCCGGATATTTCGTACCATCCACCACGTGGTGGTAGGGCGAATACGCGTACAGCGCCTTGAACTGTGCAACGTCCTTCACGCTGCCAAACTCTGTCGTGTTGAACTGGCCATTGGGGTCCAGCTCGACGCGAAGCATGTCATAGATGCCGACCAAGGAGACGACGGCGCGGAACTGCTCCGGGTGCTGCGTGATCTCCGCTCCCATCAGCAGACCGCCATTCGAGCCACCAAGGGCGGCCATGTGCGCGGGTGAACTCCAATGCTTGTCGACCAGATATTGCGCGCAGGCCGAAAAATCGTCGAAGACATTCTGCTTCCTGGTCAGGTTTCCCGCCCGGTGCCATGACTCACCATACTCCGCACCCCCGCGAATGTTGGTGATCACCAGCGTGTAACCCTGTTGTAGCCACGGTGTCCAGTAGATGCTCCCAACGTATTCCGGTGATTCGCTGATCCCGTACCCGCCGTAACCATAGACGAGGGTTGGCACGGTTCCGTCCATGGCAGATCCACGGCGGTGGATGATGTTCATGGGAACCATGGTCCCATCCTTTGAAGTCGCGAAACTCCGGTCGACGACATAACCCGAAACAACCTCTTTAGCTGGCTGAGAAAGCGCGGTAGCCTCGAGTTGAGCATGCGCGCCCGCATGATAGGTCAGGTAAGCAGGCGGAGTTAGGAACCCGCTCGCCTGGATCGCGAGGGTTTCCGCGCCTGCGGCCACTACTTCTGAGACTCCTGAGACTGGCGGCAGCGGCACTTCCGGGAGCTGCCTGCCTTTGTGGTCGTACGCCAGCACACGGTTCGGTCCCCCGTCGATGGTAGTCACATAGAGACGGTCCTTCGTCACCAGCAGAGGGTGGGAATCTCCCTCTGGCCCGTCGTGTTCTATGCTTGCCGTCCCCTCAGGGATGATGGTTTTCGCCTCGCGGAGTACCGGGGTCTTCGCTGAGATTTCAAGGATCTTACCGCGAGGGGCGTCCTTGAGCGAGGTCAAGTAAAGCGCATCTTCCTCCGCAGTACCTGGAGTAACAGTCACGATCTCGTCACTATAAGTAGAAATCTGCTCCCACGAGCCATCCGGCTTACGCACGAAATTCGCATACGTCCCCCCGTCGCCGTCTTCCGCGCTGGCGACGATCCATTTGCCAGTCGGATCACTATCGAGCGCGATCTGGGACAGTGGGGTCAGCTCTTTGTCGAGGACGACATGATCCTCCGTCTCCGGGGTTCCGAGCGTGTGTTCGAATACCTTCTCGTTTTTGAGGATGGTGGCCTGAGCGGCGGCAGCAACTGCGGGGGTGTACCCGGCATAGATAAAGCCCTTATTCCCCGGTAGCCAGGCCACGCTACGTCTGCCGCCGTGGAAGCCCATCGCTACGAAGGCGGCGCCTACCTGCTTGCCGGTAGCAGTGTCAAACACGGTAAGAGCCGAGCGTTCACTGCCGCCAACCGCTATCCCGACTGCGATCAGGCTGCCATCAAGCGATGGCATGTACCAATCAATCGAGGTATGACCCGTCGGGTCAAGCTTACTCGGATCAAGCAAAACTCTGGCATCGGCCGGTGCTGAGCTCGGCGTTCCCACGCTAGTGGACGTCATCAACACCGCCTGCTGTTGCACCGTGCGATCCAGCTGTAGATAGAAGAAGCGTCCGCGCCGGAAGTCCAGGCTACGTTCTACGGCGCCTTGTTTCCCTTTTGGATTCCTGATGTCGTGCAACACTAAGGGCCACGCCGGTGTATTCTGGAAGTAATGCAGCGAGTAGGCATTTTCCGCCGCGAGCCATTGCTTGGTTTCTGCGCTCTTGCCGTCTTCAAGCCAGCGATAGTCATCCACAACTTTTACGCCGTGGTACTCATCCGTTACCGGCCGCTTCATAGCGGAGGGCACATCCTGTCCGAAAACGCCGGCAGTGATCAATAAGAAACAAAGCAAGCATCGCATCCGCAAACACTCCTTCAGGCAAATGCCAATCATCCGCTGGGGTCAGAAGCTTGGGCGATTGTAGACCAGCGATCGTCGCGGTTGCTCGCTAAATCCGAGCCGCAGGCAAAAGCAAGGAGACAAAATGGGCGTCGCTCAGGATTTCCTTGTTTTCTTGTTGGACTTACTGTTGGCCCCTGATCGGTTGGCTTTCGGCGGAGGCACATAGTGAAAGCGAACTAAATAGATAATCTCGCCTTTGCCATGCTTCGCTACCTTGAGCAGGTCCAGAACACCCAGAAATCCCGATGCGCGCGCCAGCTCTGGAGTGATATCCGGAAAGCCGATGGTTTCGATCGAGTCCACCTCGATCTCGCCATCCTCCATGCGGTATCGGCCACCCACCGTAACGTGGGCATGCATCCAGAATCGGACGCTGCACGTAATCTCTCCGCGGCGAACTCCCTCGCGAAGCCGTTTGGTAAACATCATAATGATTCCTTTGCGCCAGGCTCGCCGCGGGCGGCAAGCTGCCGCCTCGCCCTACAGCTCATTTCTTAACGGCCTCACCAAATACACGTAGAGTTCCCGCCGCCGATCTTTGCGATCTCATCCTGGGTGAAGCCAGTTTTTAGCATCGCATCGACAACGACGTAGTAGAACCCGGCTGTTTGAAGTCGGCCACACGCGGATCGGTCCCATCCACCGCCCAGCCTAAGCGCGGACCCATCAAGATCGCAGCGCCTCCGGTCTTTGCAACTGTCGAGAGAAATTGCCGTCTTGAACCGCTTGTCTGAAATTTCACCAAAGGTCCTTTATCGACGTTTAGCTCACTCTGAGTCGGAGGGAATAACATACGGAGTTCCTTTCATGGCAGCACCGATGCCCTCGAAGCCTCGATCTATAAGGTTTATAAACGCCAATCGCACTTCGCCGCTGGGTCTTCCCTTGCGCTGCCGACGGAGTCCCTCTGCGTATGCGGTGCTCCACGTTGCCATAAGCAATGAGGCAAACAGATGTGCCTCCGGATCAGGATGAGTCCGGCCAACAGAATCCGCAAGCATCTTCGCGCAATCCCTTATAAACTCATCACGCAGTTCACGTACGCGCGCTGACAATGCATGACTCTGCATCACCGTGTGCCCAAAACGCGCTGTGCCAGCCGTAAACTTGGTGAAGGGATGTTTCTGTTTCAGGAGCCGATGCGCCAGATTTTGCATCGCAACCGTTGGCGACTCGTTAGGGGAGCGCTGCGCGAGCGCGTCACGAATCATCTCCCTTCCTTCGTCTTCACGATCGAAAAACAGGTCCTCCTTCCGTGGAAAGTAATTAAACACGGTCATTTTCGCAACGTTGGCCGCTTCAGCGATCTCGGCAACAGTTACGTTGTCAAAGCCGCGCTCAATAAACAAATGAGTAGCCAAATCAGATATGGCTTGCCTGGTCGCCAGTTTCTTACGTTCCCGCAAACCTTTTTCGTTGGACATCGATTAAAGTATACCGAGATTAATTTTGTACTGGGTATAATTATCGTATAATTCACTTCGTTATGGGTAATGAAACGGCGGACGTTGTCATTGTCGGGGCTGGCCCGACCGGTTTAATGCTGGCTATCGAAATTGTCCTCGGTGGCGCTAAGGTAATGGTCCTCGATCGTTTAACCGAACCGGATGAGACCATCAAAGCCGGCGGGATTGGCGCGCTCGGCGCTGAAGCACTGGAGCGCCGGGGCATGGGGTCTGCAATTGAAGCAGAAGAGCGCGCTGTGACCGATGCGATGGCCGCGATGATGAAGTCGAGCGGCATATCTACCGGTCCACCCTCCTGGCAAAAGATTGGCGGGCATTTCGCCGGCTTGTTTCTCATTGATCAGACGCGCCAGCGTGAGCCGGAGCGGAGACTGCGTGGTGTAAGGCAACAAGCTCTCGAAAGAATGCTCGGGGAACGTGCGCTAGAGGTTGGCATTGAGGTAAAGCGCGGATGGGAGGTCACCGATTTTTCTGAAGATCCTAAAGGAGTCACGGTGCAGGGGCGCAATTCGAGCGAAGCCTTCAGTTTGAATTGTGCTTTCCTGGCGGGGTGTGATGGCGGACGCAGCATGATACGAAAGCGTGCTGGGTTCGACTTTCCCGGTACTGAGCCCACCCTTACGGGACATCAGGCGATCGTTGAACTTGATCATCCAGAGCGTCTATTGCCCCTCGGCTGGCGCAGAACACCAAAGGGCATGCTCGCTTATGGCCCAGGGCCTGGCCGTGTATTTACTGCGGAGTTCGATGGGCCTCCAGCGGACCGTGATACACCCATTACGATCGAAGAGGTGCAACGCAGTCTGCGCAACGTCAGTGGCGCCGACGTAACAGTGACAGCTATGCGGTCTGCCACGCGATTTACTGACAATGCCAGGCAGGTTTCTACATATCGCAAAGGCCGTGTGCTGCTGGCAGGTGATGCGGCCCACGTGCATTCTCCATTTGGCGGTCAGGGCCTGAATCTTGGTCTTCTCGACGCAGTCAATCTGGGATGGAAACTTGCAGCTGTCTTACGCGGGACGCTTGCGGAGGAACTGCTTGATACATACACTGCAGAACGTCATCCGGTTGGCGCACGTGTTCTAGCCAATACTCGTGCGCAAGTCCCGTTAATGCGACCTGATGTCCTGGCAACAGAACTTCGGGAAATTGTTGCGGGCCTCATGAAGACGGAGGACGGAAATCGTTTCTTCGGAGAGATGATGAGCGGTATCACAACCCGCTACGAGCTTGGTGATGAGCATCCTCTAGTGGGGAGGTTGTGTGGCAATCTCACCCTATCCATCAACGACAACGAAACGAAACTGTTCACCCTGATGCAGCACGGTAAGGGATTGCTCATTGACGCAACCAATGGAGCTGCATCAAGGATCGCGGAGGGATGGGGATCTCGTGTCAGTTGTTTTCAGGTAAAAGACGGAACAACGATGCTGCTTCGTCCCGACGCTTGTATTGCCTGGGTGGGCGATGGCAATCACCACAATGGACTTGAACCTGCCCTCAAGCGATGGTTTGGAAAGCCTGGCGCCGAGCTTACGTTGAACTGATAGAGTCATAGCTGTAGCTGCCGGACTGAAACGACTGGAACAGTCTCTATTCGGCCCGCAGAGCCTCTATGGGCTCAATCGAGCCGGCGCGGTACGCGGGAATGGCCGATGCCACGAGAGCGAGCAGAAAAATCGAAAACGCTGCCAGCACAATGATTATCGGGTCAAGCGGATCGACGGCAAACAACAGCGAGCGCAGCAGCGGAGTGGCAACTACGGCGGCGAGTGCGCCAATGCCACAACCCAGCAGTCCTAGCTTGGCGCTCGAAATCAGGACCAGCCGCATCACGCTGGAGCGCTGCGAGCCGAGCGCCAGGCGGATCGCCATTTCCTGCGTGCGCTGTGCGGTGGAATAGGCAATGACTCCGTAGATACCGAGCAAGGCAAGCAGCACAGCGGCGGCGGCAAAGCTGGAGATGAGCGCAGTGGTGAAACGTCGTGGAGCCTGGCCCTCATCCACAACACGCTCCATCGATTCAAGCTGGGTGAGCGGAAGTTGGGGATCGATAGAACGGACAACGTCGCGCAACGCCCCGGTCATTTGCTCCGGGGGCTGCTGGCTGCGCAACACGATCGAGCCTCCATTGCCCGTCAGCATGTCAGCAGTCGCAAATGAGCCCACATCGGCTTTCGTTTGGCTAGCGGGAAAGTACACCTGGTTCGTCGTGGGCACATCGGCCGCGAGCTCTTTGACATCGCCGATCTCTCCCACCACAGTCACCCAGGGTACCGTCAATGCCTCCGCCGGTCCGCGGTGCAGGCGCTTGCCGATGGGGTCCTGCCCTGGCCAGTAGCGCTCCGCCAGGGTTCGATTGACGATGACCACAAGCGGCGCGCCCACGGCGTCATCAGCTGGGGTAAAGTCGCGTCCTCGAATAAGAGAAATGCCTGCGGCGCGGAAGTAGTTGCCCATCACATCGGAAAACCAGACGAGATTCAAGCCTGCGTCTTTGGCGGGGACGTAGCCCTCGGGGGTGAAGGTACTGCGAACATCCTGCCCAGCGACGGGCAGCAAGCTGGTCACGCCCACCGCTTGCACTCCGGGTTGCTGCTCCAGCTTGTTGCGCAGCCGCAAATTGAATGAGTCAATGGCGGCCTGGCTGTTATATTGCTGTCGCGGCAGGTTGTAGTGGGCGGTCAACATATGATCGGTGCGCACGCCCAAGTCAACCGAGCGCATCTTCTCAAAGCTGCGCAGCAAGAGGCCGGAGGCCGTCAGCAGCACCAAGGCCACCGCGAGTTCGGCTATCACCAGGGCCGAGCGCAGGCGCGCGTGCCCGGCGCCGGTGCTGCCGGTACGGCCGCCCTCTTTCAACGCTTCGTTGACATCAGTGCGCGCGGAGGTGAGGGCTGGAATCAGGCCACACAGGCAGCCGGTAAGCACCACCAATCCGAGCGCAAAGGCCACTACACCCCAATCCAGACCGATGGAGGTCACCCGCGGCAGCGTTTCAGGGAAAAAGCTGATGCCGGCACGGAGTGCTGCCCAAGCCAGTGCCAACCCCATGAGGCCGCTCCCCGTGCTGAGCAGTAAGACCTCGACCAGGGATTGACGCAACACCGCCGCCCCGCTCGCACCCAGCGCCAGGCGAACGGAGATTTCGCGCCGCCGGCCAATCACCCGCACCAGCAGCAACCCCGCCAGATTGGCGCAGGCAATGAAGAGCACAATCATCACGGAGAAAAAGAGGGTGCGAACGAGCGGCCGGGCTTGCGCGACGGTGGCTTCATCGAGCGGTTGAACCAGCGGATGAATGTGGCGCTGGGAGAGCGCCGGGGGAAAGTTGCGCATGATCTCCCGTGCCGCTCCGGTTGCATCCTGTTGCGCCTGTGTGGGGGTCACACCGGGCCGCAATCGTCCCACCATGTAGAAGCTCCACCCTCCCTGGCCTTGCAGTTCATCGGGGGTCAGGCTCATTGGGACCCAAAGCTCACTGCGGTTCAACCGGCCCGGAACCAGGGGAAACTCAAAGTCACGCGGCATCACCCCGATGACCTCGTAAGGCTTGCGGTCGAGCACAATCTTCTGGCCAAGGATGTTTGGCTCGCCATGGAAGCGGTTTTGCCACATCTGGTAGCTGAGGACTGTTACCGGCGCGCGCGAGTCGTCTTCCCGTTGGGTAAAGCCGCGGCCCATCAGGGGTGAGACTCCAAGAACCGGGAAGAGGCTCGCGGTGAGCCGAGCCCCAGCGATCTGCACGGGATCGCCTGCCCCCGAAAGCTCATAGGTGGATGGCAGATAACTGCCGAGGCCGGAAAAGGCCGTGGTGTCGCGCATATAAATGCGCACTCCGGGCGCGGTGACGCCGGGAGTGTCGCCGCCATAGTTGACCCCCTCAACGATATCCGCTAGCACCACCAGCCTGGAGGGATCCTTGAACGGCAGGGGCCGCAGCAGGACGCCCTCCACGATAGAGAAGATGGCAGTGCTGGCGCCGATGCCAAAGGCGAGTGTCAGAGCTGCTGTTAAGGTGAAACCCGGCGACCGGCGCAACTGCCGCAGCGCATAGCGTAGCTCTCGCAATACATTCCGCATCAGGTCCAGCAATGTCGCCCCCCCTGCTATAAGAAAATGATATTCGTTCCTAAGAGAAGGATAAATCGTGTGTAAAAGGCGATAATTCTCGGTTAGGATATCCCGCTGCAAAGGAGAATTGCCCATGCGCTATGACGCGATCGTCCTATTCACACTTCTCGCGCTGGCATGGATGCCATCGCAGGCAAATGCTATTCCGGCGCAGGAAACCGGAGCAGCTCCCCAGCCAGCCGCACCAAAGCCTAACCCGGATGCCTCCGGCAAATATCATCTGGGCGATGGCGTTACCGCTCCTAAGCTCGTATTTGCTCCAGACCCGGAATTTACGGCCGAGGCACGGCGCAAAAGGTTGCAAGGGGTGGTGGTCGTATCCCTGACAGTCGATACCGCAGGAAATCCTCAAGACGTTCGCGTTGCGCGTTCCATGGCGGAGGACGTAAGCAAGAAGGATAAGCAGATCGCAGTCGGCCTTGACGAAAAGGCGGTGGAGGCTGTGAAGCAGTACAAGTTTCAGGCGGGACAGTTTCAGGGGAAGCCGGTGCCGGTGGAAATCGAGGTCAGGGTCAATTTTCGAATCTTCTGAGGAGCGTCCATGCGCCGGATCGTAGCCACCTATGCAACTCTCCTGGCGGTCGCGACAGCAGGCGCACAGAGCGGCGTTCCTGCAAAGGAGCTGCCTGGCTTCCAGACGATCCAGCAATCCGACCTACGTCGCGATCTGACCTACATCAGCTCGGACGAGCTTGGCGGCCGCTTGAGCCTCCAGCCTGGAGATGAACTCGCCACCCACTGGATTGCCAACCAGTTCGCGAAAGCCGGCCTTCAGCCGCTGGTGAAACAGGAGGACGGCAAGCCCGGCTACCTGCAACCCTTCACACTCATTGAGTATCACCCCGATCGTGACGCTTCCTCCCTAACGCTTACGCGCGGCGGCAAGACGACGGTCTGGCGTACTCCCGACGTAGTTGGGGCTTACAAGCATGCGGTGGATCTTACCGCGCCGGTCCTCTTTGCGGGCTTCGGCATCACCGCGCCCGAGCTCGGCTACGATGACTACTCCACCATCGATGCCCGCGGCAAGATCGTGCTTATCTTTGATCATGAGCCGCAGGAGGATGATCCCCGCTCGATTTTCAATGGAACCGGGAACACGCGCTACGCCACCGCCCGGGTGAAGGTCATGAATGCGCAGGCTCACGGGGCCGTGGCCGTCGTGATCGTGGCTGAACCGAACCGCAAGCACCTTACCACTGCGGAGCGCGTTGCGCGCATCCGCTCCAGCGCCGTGCGCCCCGTACCCTTGCCGCTGCAGGCTATCCGGGATGATGAGTTGCATATCCCATCGGCGACCGTGCTGGATGCTGTTGTTGCAGAGCTGTTCGCGAACACTGGTATCACTCCAAGCGCCGCGCAAACAGCGATCGATCGCGACCTTAAGCCACAATCACGGCCTTTGCCGGACACCACGCTTACCCTCCACTTGCGCAACAGCTCGGAGCGCACCGGGGTTACGAACAATGTCGCGGGTCTGCTGCCGGGCAGCGATCCGCGGCTTTCGCCGGAAACCATCCTGATCACGGCGCACCACGATCACGATGGCATGGCTCCGTGCGCCGACCCCGCGCATCCCCCCGCCAGCACGCCGCCCGACCCGCATCCGTGCCCGCAGATATGGCATGGCGCCGATGACAACGGCTCAGGCACCGTAGGCGTGGTCGAGCTGGCACGCGCCTTCGCCGCCAACCCTGCCAGGCCTAAGCGCTCCATCCTGTTCGTCGTCTTCGCAAGCGAGGAGCGCGGCCTTCTTGGCGCTTACTGGATGGCCGCCCATCCACTACGTCCGCTCGCCACCACGCGCGCGCAGATCAACTTCGACATGATCGGCCGGGACGAGGCGCCCAGCCCGCAAACTGACGGACTGATCAAGATCCCAAGCGATACCACCAACCGGCTCAACCTGATCGGCGCCCTCTACTCGCCCGATTATGACCGGACAGTCAAGGAGCAGAACAAGGTGGTTGGCCTGACGCTCGATGACCGATTTGACCATGAGTCGGCGCTGAACGTGTTCTTCCGCTCCGACCAGTTCCCTTTCGTGCTACATAACATCCCGGCGTTGTGGTGGTTCACTGGGTTTCATCCCGACTATCACCACACGACCGATACGGTGGATAAGATCGATTTCTCCAAGATGCAGAAGATACTTGAGCTCGCCTATCTCACGGCCTGGCAGTTCGCCACCGAACCCACGCCGCCGCGCTTTGTTGCCAATCCGTCGGGTGGTGGTAAGTAGCCAGGAAGAAGGAAAGCGCAACAGTTACTTGGCCGCCATGACGGTAGTACTGCCGCCAATCCGCGTGTTTTCGGTTGGATTTTTAAGCGCGTTGACGATGGCCGGCGGCAGGCCGCCGGTGCCAAACCGGGCGGCGTAGAAGGCGAATGCCGCAAAATCGCCGAACCCGAAGTGGCCGGTTTGAGCGTCGGTCGTATAAGGCTTGATGAGGGCGGGATCGTCCACCGCCCGGCCGAAGAAAATGATTGCGTCCCGAAGGGCATGACCGTGAACCTGGTAACCGTATAAATCAATGCCTTGGCGTGCGGCGAATTGCGCAATGAGGATGAGGGGCTCGAGGGCGAAGCCCTGGTAGTGAGTCGCGTTCTCGTGGCGTGCCATCTCCTTCGGGAAAGCGCCATTGGCGTCGATCTCAGCAATCGCTTCCTGGTAGGTTTTGATCCCGAAGCTGAAGAGCGCGTTGTCTGAGGCAGTAACGCCAACGGCGGTCGCGGCGAGGGCGCGCCAGTAGTGGTGATTGTTGTTGGTATCCCCCGGTTTCTCAAACGAGAGATCTTTGTGGGCGGCGGCGTCGAGCCAGGCGATGACGCGCTTCTTCTGGATGGGATCCAAGGTTGAGTCGTTGACCAAAACAGAGCCCGTGATTCCTGCGGAGCTGAGCGTCCACTCAACTTGATACCAGGCCTGTGTGGACTCCTGGCGGTCATAGTCGAGCAGGGCGTGAGCCTGGGCCCACCCATCGAGTTGGGCAAGCGCACAGGCGGACTCGGCATGGCTGCCTGTGGCCAGGTACTGGTTCATGCCGGCAGTGATCCGCTTTTCAAACATCTGGTAGACATGGGTGGCGACCGCCTCGGCCGGATTAATGGGGCCATTGGAGCCGGAAAGATAGTGGTGGGGGATGTTCATGCGGCCGACGGGTGCAGCCACAAATGTGGTTGCGACACAGGAGCGCAAGCCTTGGATGGCTGCACGCAGAAGCGGATCGGTGGTGGACCTCAGCGTGGCCTGGCGAGAGCGAACGTCAACGACCGAGGCGCGAGGGTCGGTGATGTGCTGGGCCAGGGCAGAAAGCGTAAAGGCCACCGCTAGTAAGATGACACCCGGAGCCCTCATTGCTTACGGTTTCACACCACGCTGGGTAAAGTCGCAAGCACGCCCGGTGGAGAACTCAATTGCTAATCTATTTCTCATCGGCCTGTCACTGTTGATACTTTACGACGCCTTTGCCCGCCGAAAAGTTCTGCGAATCTTCAAGAGCTCGTAGAAAGCGGTAAAGAAATCGAGCGGTCCCACCTTCGAACCGGCGACATCGTCCCAGCGCGGCAATGGGCTCTCGTAAATCACCTCGTCGGCGAAGGAAGCGTCCTTTTTGTGTAAAGCCATAAAGCGAGCGATGATCTCGACGTCAAAGATCCAGCGCGATTGAAAGGGTGCGGCAAGAATCGACTTCAATTCGGGTGTAATGCGGAAGAGTTTTGCGCCACACTGCGTGTCATAAATCGGCAGCCCCAACATAATCGAAACAGCGGTGGCAAAGCAGCGCCCGAGGTAATGCCGGATGGGTCTTCTATGGATGAAGTGGCCGAGAAGACGCACCCGGGAACCGAAAATCATTTCCAGCTTAGGGTTTCCAATCAACCGATTCAGCAGGTGAGGAATCACATTTAACGGTGTTGCCAGGTCTGCATCCCAGAACCCCGTGACCAGGACGTCCTCACGAGCAATGGCAGCCAGCATACCGCAGCGTACCGTCTCGGCCTTACCGCCATTCGGCTGCTTATCCAGGACTTGAATACGCTCCGGATGTTTCGCGCGCAATGTCTCCAGCACGCTCAGGGTGGTGTCACGGCTGCCATCGTTGACAAATAAGAAGTCTACTTGCCGCTCTTCCGCGAGGAACGCTGAGAAGCGGAGGGGTTGCAGACGTGCTGCTTCGTTATAACAAGGAACCACCACAACACACCGTGCTGCGGGAGCTATGCCGGCGGCATTACTCCCGATTTGTGTGTCCATCCAAAAACCTCAAGAACGCGTGGAGTCTTGTACTGGCCGGCTTGCTCAATCCTGCCAGCAGTCGCTGGAGTGATCTTATTACGACGGAAACGAAGAAACCGCCTAGCTGGAGTTGAAACTCCTCTGGCCCCGGCGGATGGATATAGAATCTGTGTCCAGGAGTCAGTCAAACGCCTATTTGATGGCGATTTGTCCGGAAGCTGATGGGGCCTGCGCGATCGGCACTGTCCCAAGTTTCGATAGAGGTCCAAATGATGATGCGAGCGTTCGCGGGTATCATCCTTCTCGCACTTCTCTCCGGCCTGGGGCGCGCGCAATCCGCCGATAGCCCACCAGTATTTGAGGCTGCCGATGTCCATGTGAGCCCTCATCGCTTTCTAACATTCTTCCAAGGGGGCGTGCTTCGCGGCGACCGTTATGTTTTGCGGCAGGCGACCATGGTGGATCTGATCGCCACCGCCTATGGCGTGGACGCCAGTAATGTACAAGGAGGGCCCAGCTGGCTCGAGACCGATCGCTTTGATATAACCGGCAAAGTTCCAGCCACAACACCGCCGGCGACCATCAAGCTCATGCTTCAGTCTTTATTGCATGATCGGCTCAAGCTTGTGATTCATAACGGCAGTAAGGCTATGCCGGCCTTTGTGCTCATCACCGGAAAGGGCAAGCCGAAGCTGAAGGAATCGGAGGGTTCGGGCGATGCTGATTGCAAATACCAGGGTCAGCCTCCCGCGCCGGGCACGGTGCCGTCCATTGTATTTTCCTGTCACCACACAACCATGGAGGAGTTTGCGCGCAACGTGCACGAGTGGGCCGGAGGTTATTTAACCGACCCAGTCGTGGACTCTACCGGCCTGAAAGGATCCTGGGATTTTGATATCAAGTGGACCCCGAAGATGCTGCTGCAAAAGGCAGGCGCCGACGGCATCTCTATCTTCGACGCTGTGGATCAACAGCTGGGGCTGAAGCTGGAAAGGCAAACGGCTCCCAGGCCCGTGCTCATCGTCGACAGCGTAAATCAGAAGCCGACCCCCAATCAGCCCGATCTGGAAAAGATTCTTCCTTCGCCACCCCCTCCACAATTCGATGTCGCAACGATCAAGCCCGCAATGCCCGGGGGTCAGGTTCATGGCGGAATGAGCGGTGGCCAGATCAATGTGCAGAACACCCCACTCAAATCGATGATCACCTTTGCCTGGGACCTCAACCCAAACGATGACGAGGTGCTGGTAGGCGCGCCCAAATGGCTGGATGTGGATCGCTTCGATATCCTCGCCAAGGTGGTCAACGACGCTCCGGGAAGCGCTGGGGCGAATGGCCAACGGATTGATATCGAGGACCTTCGCCCGATGTTACAAGCGCTCCTGGCCGATCGCTTCAAACTGCAGGCCCACATGGAAGACAGACCTGTTTCCGCGTATACCTTGATCGCGGTAAATCCGAAACTCAGAAAAGCGGATCCCTTGAGCCGCACGCGATGCATCGAAGGCCCCGGCCCGGACGGAAAAGATCCCAGGATCGTGAATCCGGCGCTCAATCGGCTGGTTTCCTGCCAAAACATGACCATGGCACAGATTGGAGAAGAGCTGCAGAGGATCGCAAATGGGTATATCTATACTTCGGTTTTAGATGCCACGCAAATCAAAGGCTCGTGGGACTTCACCTTGAGCTTTAGTTCCGCCAATCTGACTCAGGGGGGCGGAGCGGCTGGTGCAGGTCCTGCGTCAGGCGCATCCCCAACATCGGGCACATCTGCAACTTCGGACCCAAACGGCGCTCTTACGTTATTTGACGCCGTCAGCAAGCAGTTGGGACTGAAATTGGAAAAGCAGAGGCGTCCAGCGCCTGTGCTGGTGATCGATCACATAGAAGAAAAGCCGACCGAAAATTAGGACGGTCTGCTAAGCGCACTAAGAGTGCGCGTTAGAACTCCACTTACGATGAAACGGCTGAGTGTTCTGCACAGATTCTCTCGTAGATGTGGCTTTCCCGTTCACTTTGGAAGCCGGTCAATACATACCCGCACAGAATGTCCACGTTGCAAGTCTTCGCTAACTCGTCCGTGAGGTGTTCGACCTGAACCGCCGCATCCAGCTTACCTTGCGCCCACAAGGTAGGTGCAAGCTCCCCACAAGCGGCAACCCGGGAATGCTCGCCGATTGCCATCTTGGCCACTGAAGAGAGTAGATCACCAAGGATCTTCAAGAATCGGACCGGATCAGGCAAATCGTTCACCATGAATGTTGAGAGCGCTTCGTCCACATCCAAAGAGAGATAGAACCCTTGTTCCATGGCAGCTTCGCCGTCCACGCCGCGTGCCAGCAATCTCTCAAGAAGGCTTTTCCGGTGTGACTCGGTCGCGACCACAATCACCGGATTTCCTGCCTTCAAAGCAGCCTCTATGAAACAAGTAAGGCCGAATAGAAAAGCTGCCTCGTCAGGATAGAACTGAACTCCGTGGCTGTGAGTGATTTCAACCCTTGCCGGCATCAGCGACGGGAGAACTTCCTGGGGGAAAAGGTGTTCGGGAGCTTGTGCGCCAGTATCGCGGGCCCAATGATGACCCGATAGTCCCTTACTGACAAACTGCCTACCCTGACGAACTGCTTCTATAGCGGCTAGCAGCTCGCTTCCGGCATGTGCCTTTACAACGTAACCCATTGCCCCCAGGCGGAAAGCCTCTTGCGCCACATCAACGGAAGCTTCCTGACTCAGGAAGAGTATTTTGCAGTTAGGGCAGAGCTTACGGATTCGTCGAGCCACTTCCATCCCACTGAGTGTGGGAAGCCCAATGTCGAGAACAATCAAGTCGGGTTGCAGCTCTTCGGCTTTACGAACCGCCTCTAATCCATCAGACGCCTCACCGATGACCTGCAAATCCTGCCTTCTACCCAGCGTAGAACGGACGAATTGCCGGAACGGTTCGTTATCGTCGACAATGAAAAGCCGGACTGTTGGCGCTTCCAAGTGGTCTCCGCCTCCTCACTGCTCAAAACCCAAGCCCTCAGTCTAGTTTGAACTTCATAAGGATTTCATACGAACTAGCTCGGTCGTTGTGCAAACGCAACACCCGATTATAGTGCCGAATCCAGGGGGAAGACGCGACATGAGGACCCTATCTTCGCCGTAGTCAGATTCGAGAGGAAGCCGCATCCTGCCCGCCTTCCATGCCGTCAGGCTGCCGGACTCTGCAGTATCTGCGCTAGCGCATGCAGACGATTGGCGTCCGCAGTGTTCTTGGCAGCTGATGCCTCCGTCTCCACAGAAGCTGCCATTCCATGAAGCTTTGCCAGGTCTTTCTTACCAAGATGCGATGCCTGCGCACGTGCGATCGCCTTGTTGAGGTCGGCGATCCGCTTCGCGGGCAGCCCCTGCGAGCGCCCTAACTGGTCCAGGTAAGCTCGTGCAACGATGAGTTGGGAGGGCCAGGTAATTTTTTGCTGGTTCTGCACGTTGAGCTCGCCGAATTGGACCAGGTTGGCCGCATCGATCTCGTTCTGCGTCAGAAATTTGCTGGGCACCAGCTTGAAGACGTCGAGCCCGCGGGCGATTTCCGACCCATAGATATAGCCGTTGTACCAATATGCAGACCAGTCCCCACCTAAAATAACTGTTTTGGCATCGATGGGTCCGCGATCGAAATAGCCAATCTCATACGGATGCGCTGCGTCGGTGAAGTCCACGACCGAAATACCGCCTTGATACCAAGCCTGGACTTCGATATCACGTCCGGGGATTGGTACGAGCGATCCGTTATGCGCGACACAGTTTTCCGTTTCCGTCTGAGCGGCGGGCATCTTGTAGTAGCTTGCCAGCGAAAGTTTGTCGTCTTTCAGGTTGAAGATCGCATCCGCTCCCCACTTGTTGGGGTCCGTCGCACGACAGCGCGGCTGCAGCCCGCCGCCCCACTCGTCGGTGAAGACCACCTTGGTTCCGTCGTTGGAGAACGAGGCCGAGTGCCAGTAGGAATAGTTCGGGTCGTTCACGGCGTCTACACGCTTGGGATGGACTGGATCTTTGATATCCAGCAGAATGCCGTTTCCGGAGCAGGCGCCAGCCGCGAGGCCGATGGCCGAATACACTGTGATGTCATGGCATTGGTTAGTATCCTTGGGTTTCTCCGCTCCTTTGCCATGGCTTCCACCGTTGTTTAGCCCGTTTAAGGCGCCGCTGCGCGCATCGATAAATACCCGCGGGCTGGAAACCACCTTAGCTTGCTCCGGCGCGGCCACTGGGACCTTGATCACATCGATACGGAATAGAGAGGTGTTGGGATCTTTGTCCGGAGCCTCGTCCGAGCAGCCCGCGAGCTCCGCCGCCGGCCGCACAAACGACGTCCCCGAGACGTAGAGGTAGACGTTGTCTTTATCGTTGGGATCGACAACCAGCGTATGAGTGTGTGACCCGCGACAGGTCTGCACTGCCGCCACTTGCTTCGGGTTCCTGATATCCGAAATGTCGAAAATCCTCACCCCGCGAAAGCGATCCGGGCTCGCCGCCGGCACCCGGTGGTCCTTTTCATGTCCCGGCTCTGGCGGAGGCATTGGAGGGAATCCCTGTGTCCCGCAGTCCAGCCGGCCGTTCGGCATTTCGACCGACATGAACAGCAGGTTCTTATACACAGAGACATCGCCCTGGCCGCCAGGACACACCAGCGAGGTCAGCAGCGATATCTTCGCCGGGTTCGAAATATCGTAGAAGTTCACACCATAGAAGTTGCCTTGGAAGAGGTGTGTGCCCTGAAATGCAAAATCAGAGTTCGAAAAAGCAAGCTGCGCGACGACCAGCTGCATGGGTTTTGCAAGTCTGGCTTTGTTTATACCAAGCGTATCGAGTGTCTCTTGAACCACTGGATCGTCTGCTCGCGTTGCCGGCAACTGAAAGGCGTCGGCCTTCTTCAGGAATGCCACGTGCTCCAGGCCCATGGCCGCCTCGCCCGCGTCGTAAAGTCCGGGCTTCAGCCCGACGCGGGGGTCGTTCGTTGTGGAACCTGTCATTCCCGGGGGCAGCGGCGGGGTCGGTTGCGGAGCGAACGGGTCTTCTTCTTCCGCAGGAGCGGCCGGCTTCGCTGCCGGAGCGGCGGGCGCCTGCGCTTTTAAACTAACGATCGTGGTGTTAAATAAAGCCAGGGCAAAGGCCACAGCCACCAAACGGCAAGCGAGAGCCTGCGTACGGTTCATCGTTTCTCCTTCAACATATCTTCCATAATGTTTATCTCCGCCCGCTGGGTGTTGTCCGCATCCGTGGCAAAGTCGAACAGGTCGGCATCCTCACCCGCACCAGGTGTATCGAATAACTGCTTGACCATCACCAAAGCCCCCTTGTGGTGCTGTATCATCCCGGTCAAAAACAGCCGGTCAAAGTCGGCCCCTTTGGCCTGCTGTAGCTCGTGCATCTGCGCTGGGGTAAGCATTCCCGGCATCGGGGGCTTGAGCTTACCGCTCATGTCCATGTCGGTCATCTCCGCCATGGGCATCGACACAGGCGCGCCCCGCGCTGCCAGCCAGCGCTTCATAAACTTGATCTCATCGGTTTGTGACACGCTGATGCGTGCGCCGAGAGCGCGGACTTCTTTGTTCTGCGTGCGCGACGAAATCAGCGCGGTCATCTCCACCGCCTGCGAATGATGCATAATCATGCCCTGCATGAACTCGATGTCGGCCTGCGAGCGTGGCGGCGCCACCGCAGACGTAGAAGGCGGGAGTCTTCTGCTTGGGGCTCCCGGCGCGCCGGGCTGCACCACCGAGACGGAGCCTGATGCTCCCTGTTGAGCATAGCCCGCCGAGGCCGGCAAGCTACAAAGCAGCGCAGCGATGGTCGAGTTAAAGCAAGCTAGGATTGCGAAGGTGCGCGATCCACCCCTACGACGCAAGATCAACGCTCCATTTCCTCATTCGGGCGGGCATATTCGCTGCTCACACCGTATCACGGCGTGCAGTCCGTGTAATCGGGATAGGAGAAGGTCTATTATGACGACGCTTTCAGCGGGCGCCTTCCAGGAAGGCCGCGATATGCTGGTTGAGAAATTTTTCGTCTGCCGGGCTCGCCCCTGCGCCGGCCGGGTGGCCCCACAGAGAGGGGATGGGCAGTAGAGTGCAGTGAGGGATAAAGGGCGCTTCATAGCGGGCATCCTCGACGGGGAAATACAGGTCGGTCGCGGAGGGCATGTAGAGGACCTGCGCCTTGATCGATCCCAGAGCCTTCCCCACATCTCCGCCGAAGCCGGGAGTGGCTCCCACGTCGTGCTGTTCCCAGGTGTGCATTTGCAGAATGAGGTTGTTCGCGTCTGCTCCGGGAATGAAGTTGGTCTTGTAATGATCCATAACCTGGGCGAAGGTGGTTCCGGCGGGTTCCTCGGACTTCCATAGCTCCTCGCGCCACCACTCCTGAGAAAAGAGCCACGCGGTCCATACCAGCGAAAATGCCTGGATGCCCTTCACCGGTTCCTGCTTGTAGTCCCCGCCCTGGAAGGCTTCGTCAGTGGTCAGCGCAGTGATCTCGCTCTCCAGGCGGACGATGCCGTGGCCGTAGGTCTTGGCCGTGCCCGAGGTGGCAACGATGCGGTCCATATAATCTGGATAAGAAACGGCCCATTGGAAGGCCTGCTGCGCTCCCATGGAGAAACCGATGACGGCTTCGAGATGCCGGACCCCGAGCTCCCGGGTCAAAAGCTGATGCACTGCTTCCACATTGTCCCGGATCGTGGTGACAGGAAAGCGTGGTCCGTGGGATGGCTCCGGCGTGTTGCTGGGCGACGATGAGCGTCCATTGCCAAACAGCTCGGAGGTAATCAGGAACTGGCGTGCGGGGTCCAGCGCCTTCCCTGGCCCAATGAGCCAGGCATAACCGTTCATATCCGCCATGTAATGCGAAGGCAGAAAGATGGCGTTGTCTCCAGCCGCGTTCAAGTGTCCATAAGTACCGTAGACGACCTTCGCCTCCGGTAGCGTGACCCCACTCTCGGTATGAAAGTTGTGAATCACGAAGGTGTGCTCGACCGGCTCAGGTTTCGCCGGGGTCGTCTGCGAATACGCTGCCAGTGAGCAGGATGCTATGAAAACCCAGGCAAGACGTTTCATGCCGCATCATCCTTGTCTTACGAGAGATACCACAACAGTCTGCATCGGCTTTCCCGTATGAGAACGCGCTACTTGGTGAAAATGTTCTTCGGACATATCGCATGAACGCCCACGCTGCCGTCCACCAGCTGAGTGATGTCAACATCGACCGCTACGCTGGTCAGCATATAGGCGTCATCGCGGCTCAGGTGCTTCTGGTCAACCAGGAAGTTGATCATGTCGCGCACCGCGAGGGTGGTCGCTTCCTTCAAGTCCGGACTGAAGCCCATGCTGATGTAGGCGGCGGGCGTCTCGGCTCGCGGCCACAGTAGATGCTGGTCCTTGTGAACAACGAACCGGAATGTTCCAGAGAGGAAGGTTTCGAGAGCGGTAATATCGACTTCACCGTTGCCCTGCCCGGCATGGCCGTCGCCAACTTCAAAGAGCGCGCCCTTGGCGTGAACTGGAATGTAAAGAGTAGTGCCTGCGACCAGCTCCTTGTTATCCATGTTGCCCGCGTGCATCCACGGTGGCGCACTGTCGACGCGGCCGGCTGAGGGCGGCGGCGCATCACCCATGCTGCCAAAGAAGGGATGCAGCGGAATGTCGATACCCGGAGCGAAGTGGGCGAGCATCTTTGTGCGGTCCAGCGGAATGATCCTGGTGCGGCCGTAAGGATAGTCATTGGGCAGGAAACCGCGGCCGGCGCCAAAGCCGTTGCAGGCCCAGGGCACGTCGATGTCGATCTTCAGAATCTGCACCTCGAGGACGTCGCCCGGTTCCGCCTCGGCAATGTCAACCGGGCCGGTGAGAATATGGCCTCCGGGGCCCTTGTCCTTTACCTCGCGATATATGTCGGCGTTATAGGAAGGAATGTCGGAGGCCGCGACACCCTCCTTGATCAGGCGGTCGTTTGGACCGCAGGTGGAAAGGGTCTGGATGCGCACCGTATCTCCGGAGTGAACGGTAAGCACGGATTTGGCTTCAGACGAGTAGTAACCCCAGACCACAGTAGACGGCGTGGCAAGCAGCGTGATCGGCGCCGTCTGCCCGGCGGCGACGGCTGCGAAGAAAAACGGAGCCGCTACAGCAAAGATATACTTCATCGAATGCTCCCTGTATAAGACTGGAGTGGTGATGCAGAAGCACGATTTCCTGTTGAGTTTAGTGGGTCCCCACGAATAGATTATGGCCCCTCTAGTACCCGCTGATAGCGGACTTCGTCGACCGTCACTCCCCACACCGAGTCTGTTCGCCTCACGCCATCGGCTGCCCACCGGTCTATTTGGTAGAAACGCTCCGCGCGAACGTTACCCCTCAGGACCCACAGAAACGCATGTCGAAATCCGAGTTCGAAAAGATAGGCGCGAGCTGCCGACACAAGGGCGTGGCCCATTCCACGACCCCACTGTTCGGGATCCACATAGAGAGCACATAGCTCTCCATAGTTCGCCAGATCCGGGTCGCGCGATGGCGCCGTGGTGGCAAACCCATGGATCAACCCTTCTTCGACGGCCACGATTGTCCGCGGCTTGAGTGGGTCAAGGCTGGTGAAATCGTACGCCCGTGCTCGATCTTCGGGACGAAGTTGATCCAGGTAATCATCAGGAAGAAGTCTCCGGTAGGCCGCCTGCCATGAACGGACGTGCACCCGAGCAACAGTCATTGCGTCAGGTGGTTCAGCCAGTCGGAGTAGCATGTCCTAGCATGCCATGAATACTAGCTATCAGGGGTTTCGAATAGGCAAGACACCCCCGATAGCTGATGGAACATGGACTGGAGTTAACGATTACGCTAAGCGGACTGCGGCATCGGCTTCGACGGCCATAGTTTGCAGTATCTTGAGGAACTTCGGGCTTTGGCCGGTGAAGAGGCCGTCAGCGGTGAAGCTTGCGATCGTAGCCACAGCGCCTGCAAACTTATCGGTCAGCGGACGAATGATAGCAACATGCGGGAGTTTGGGGCTGATGAATTCGCAAGGGACGGGGAAGATCAGGCTGGGTTGAATCAGAGGATTGAGCGGGCTGAAGAAATTTGGAAATGACAGCCCGGATATTGGGTCCTTGAAGGGCGCCACGGGGGCTTGCACCCCGTTGCCCGCAAAATCAACCCACTCCAGAAAGTGAGCGATCTCGTCTCCGCCGATGCCAAGGGTAATTTCAAGCACCTCCGGATCCGTCACCTTCTGGCTCAGAGCGGCGTAAAGACTCGAGCCGCCTTGCTCAATGTATCCAAAGTGGAAGGCGGCTACATTCGCTATCGCTTGAATGTGGTCGTTACCGGAAAAGTTGGCGTTGGAGGCGCCGTAGAAATCGTTGTTGTCGCGGGGAATCGCAGTCACATCTTTGAGGTTAAGCGCCTGAGGGAAGGTCGCCCCCAGGTCTGGATTGGTTGTACTGCGGTAGCGGATGTACCAACTGGTGTCGACGTTCAGATGCATAAGGTTGGTGAGGCGCTTGATGCCGGACGACCCCGTGGCATAGCTTCCCTCCAACGTTCGAAACTCGTCGAAGTTAACCGGCTCAGCTCCTCTTGACTCAAGATAGGCATTCAGAAACGTAGCGTGGCTCACTTCGTCGAGGGTGTTGCTGGTTATGTATTGCGGACCGTCGGAATCGAGATTCGACAAGGCTATCTGGTAGTTGTTCAGCTGCTGGTTCGGGTTTACCTCGATGGGTCCGTTATTGCCGATACCACCCAGTTCCGCATATTGAGTCCAAAGGTCCGACTCAATTAGTTCCGCCGCCGCCACAAAGCGGAGGATGGCGGCGTCGCCATCAGTAAGACGACCTTGCTCTTGTGCGCGGGCCGGCTTTCCATTGGCTAACAACCCCGCGCCAATTGTAGCTGCGCCACCTGCCAGAAGACCGCTTTTCATAAAGGAACGGCGGTTAACTGAACGTTTGATCTTGTTCACTGGATTTTCCATAGTTACTCAACCTGCCTTGATTCGTGAATATGGGTTTCTCTTGAGGAGCGACCCGAGGTTCACAATAGGCGCGGGAGATGATGCTATTTGTCATGGAAATGTAAGATAAATGTCTTTGGGAGATAAGAATTACTTAATTTATTTTTCCAACAATTGAGCTGCCTCTGCAGTAACTATTAGCGCGTTAGTACGTCTAAGGTGCTCTCTTAGTCCAGTCATACCGTTATTGTTACAAGTTACGAAGGCCTGCTGATCAGCTCCAGGGTAGACGGGGCAAATCGATCGGAAAGGAGCGTCCGATAGGCGCTTGCCAAGACTCCATGTCCACGCGAGAGGCGGTCCTTGCATCGACTGGTTCATCCCGAGGGCTGTGCCTGATGCGAAAGCGGGTACAGGACGGAACGTTGCCCGGGTTCGCCGTGATTCACGGAACGGGGATGGATGCCAAGCAAGCCGAGGTTTTGGGATCTGGTCCATTTCAGCTAAGCTCAGTGAATGACTAGACGTGTGCCGCTCGTTCGTTCGCTGTGCGTTGACGGGCCCCGATGTCGGTGGAAAGGAATCGCCCCCTAGTGGTTGGATCGTCCTTTCTCCGTCGTATTTTTCGCGCGTTTCGCCATCGGGACTTCCGGTTGATGTGGATCGGGGCCTGCGTCTCCACGACGGGCACGTTTATACAGCAGTTCGCACAGAGCTGGCTGGTCTACGATCTGACCAAAAACCCGTTTTATCTCGGCCTGGACCTGTTTCTCGGGCAGCTTCCGATCATGCTGTTCTCGCTCTTTGGCGGCGTCTTCGCGGATCGCATGGATCGCAGAAAGATGCTGCTCTATTCGCAGTACATCCAAATGACCTGCGCCTTCGTTCTGGCGGCCCTGTTCGTAACCCACACCCTAAAAGGGATGTCCTTTATTGCGGTGATCCTCTCGCTCTCCTTCATCGTCGGCTGTGGCCAGTCTTTTGGCGGACCGGCCTATTCCGCGCTGTTGCCGGCGCTGGTGAAGGGCGAGGACCTTTCCAATGCGATCGCCATGAACTCGATCCAATTCAACCTGGCGCGAGTCCTGGGTCCGGCGCTCGGAGGGCTGGCCTATACGACATTGGGCGCCACCTGGTGCTTTACCCTGAATGGCATCTCCTATATTGCGGTGATCGTCTCGCTCTTCATGATCCAGGTGAAATTTGTTCCTCCCACATCACGCGAATCCATCCTGAAAAGTATGGGTGAGGGCATCCGATTCATACGCCACCGCGAGGGGTTGGGCCCGCTGGTCGTGCTCGCTTTCTTTACTACGCTGCTGGGCTTCTCCATCACTGGATTTCTCCCCGTCATCGTCCAGACAATCTTCCACAAAGGCCCGGAGACCTATCAACTGTTGCTCGTATCCTCGGGCGCGGGGTCGATCACCGGCGCGTTGATCGTGGCCGCTATGGAACGCTTGAAGGGACAAGGCCATGTGGCGCTGCTAGCCCTTCTTGCCCTGGGAGCCGCGACCGCCGGCTTCGCCCTTTCCCACTGGCTTCCACTTTCCTGCGTCCTTATCTTCCTCGCCGGCGCAGCCATCATGGCGTCGGCATCGCTCATGGTTTCTCTGGTCCAGGTGATCGTCTCCGACCAGATGCGCGGTAGAGTGATGAGCGTCTACAATCTCGCCTTCCGTGCCGGAATACCACTGGGGAGCCTGGCGCTGGGAAAGCTGATCCCCATGGTTGGCATCTCCTGGGCGCTCGCCGGTTCCGGCGGGATACTCATCGCTCTCTCGCTGTATTTCCTCATCGTTATGAGGAATATACCGACCTTTCAAGCTGTAGCCAAAACATGACACTGAGAGTCTCGGAATGAACCCCCACAGAGCTGGAGTATTCACGGTCGAGGGACGAAACCGCATCCGTGACCGCATTCTGGAGATGGCAAAGTCGGATGAACGAATAGTTGCCGGGGCGGTAGTGGGCTCATTGGCGACCGACGAGGGTGATCGATGGTCGGATCTCGATCTGACATTCGGTGTCATTCCAGAGAATCAAACCCTCGACGTGCTTGACCGGCTAACCACACCGCTGGTTACCGAGTTCGGTGCCGTTCATCTCTTCGATTTACCTCACCGCGAGAGCATCTTTCGGGTTCTGTTGTTGCAAGGGTGTCTTCAGGTTGACCTTTCGGTAACTCCGGCATCCAAGTTTGGCCCGAATGGCCCCAAATTCAGAATGCTTTTTGGCAACTATACGGAAAACCCACCTATCCCGGCTCCGCGTGCAGGCGAGTTGACCGGGTACGCCGCGCATCATGCTGCGCGTGCCCGCTTCTGTATCGAACGCGGCCGCTTTTGGCAGGCGGAATACTGGATAAGCGGCGCACGCGATTACACTCTCAGCCTTGCTTGCCTCCAGCGCAATCTGTCCCCCCACTACGGCAGGGGCTTTGACCAGCTCCCTGCCGAAATTCAGACACGAGCCAAGGATGCCCTGGTTACGTCCTTGGATCGCGCCGAACTGCTGCGCGCTCTGGCATCCGTAGTCGATCTGCTCTTGGACGAAGCTCGCCAGGTCACTGGCAATCCAGCCGAAGTTGAACCGCATCTGCTCTTATTGACAACCCCATGGTCTGAATAGGAACCCCTTGCTGCAAGCAAAGCCCAGGCAAAGTGTATGCTTGGTGCCGTGTTTGCCCGTGACGAGACGGGAGCAAACGAAAGGCAGAGGGGACGAAGATATGGAAAGCACTGGCCGGCGTCTGATGTTTCATGGCATGGTTCTGTTTCTACTTGGGCTGGGAACCGGCTTCGCTGAGCAGCATTTCGCAAACGTGCGCATGGGGCTCGCGGCACACTTGGAAGGCCTGATGAATGGCATCTTCCTCCTTGCGCTGGGGGCGAGTTGGAAGGAAGTAAGACTATCTTCTCGCACCGCCTCGGTCGTATTCTGGGTTACTCTTTATGGCACCTATGGGAACTGGCTCATGACCACGCTGGCCGCGGTTTTCGGTACTGCGGCCCTTTCTCCCATCACAGGAGCTGGACACAGCGGACTGCCCTGGCAAGAGAGCCTGGTTATGATTGGCTTCATGACGGTGGGGATTACGATGGTGTTCTCGTCAGTGGTCGTTCTTTGGGGTCTTCGCGCCAAAGCGTTGCCGTAATTTCGTAAGGAGTCACTGCAACTCGACGTGCCTGGTTTCCGGTCCGGAGAGCGCGCCCAACAACAGGAGTGAGCCTCCCACTGCGAAGATGACGATTTCGGTGTACTCATAGGGCATCCCTAATCCCTTCAGACCCAGCATGTAGAAGGAAGAAAATGCGGGAATGATCGCGGCCACGCTGAACCCGATGCCATAACCAGATGCCCTGACCACGGTAGGAAAACGCTCGGTGATATACGAGGTGATGATCGCCCATGCGGGCGTGGCGCACAGATTGATCAAGCTCACCAGCACGATCAGTTGCCAGGCGCTCCGGTAGCCGAACCTGACGAGCACGTAGTAGAGGATGGGGCCGGCGGTGACCCCCGCGAGGCCCATCAGCGCCAGGATGGTACGGCGCCCGATCTTCTGCCCCAACATGCCGAAAGGAACAAAGCAAACCGCCAGCAGCAGGTTCGCGACCAATTGCGCGTTGGTTACGACCACGCTGTTGACGTGCAGGACAGTCAACAGCACGCCGGGAAGAATGGACGTAACCGCGTTCAGCGTGAACCAGACCCCGCTCATCACCAGGACGACTTGCGACAGACAGCGAAAATTGTCTCCGCGGAAAAGTTCCTTCAGCGGAGATTTACTTCTGTCGGCTTTAGCCCAGACGCTCGATTCCGGAACCCTTTTCAAGTAGTAAAGGAAGATCCCGCCGGCAAACAGCGCTCCGAGGAAGAACGGAATACGCCAGCCCCATTGCAGGTACGGTGAATGGGGAGAGCCCGCCGGCAACACCCGCAACAAGCCAGTGGTGATCAGCGACATGACGGCCAGAGACAGCGGGAACCCGGTATGGATGATCGCCGCCCATTTGCCTCGCTTCTCCTTGGGCGCATACTCCATGGCCAGGGGATTGGCGCCGGTATATTCGCCTCCCAGGAAAACACCATCGACGAAACGGAGCAAGGTAAGGATCACGATGCTGGCGATGCCCCAGCTTTCATAGCCCGGTAACAGTCCAATGAGCAGGGTCACGACCGCGAAGCCACCCATGGAAATAATCGTGACCCATCGCCGGCCGAGCTTGTCGCCGAAGTGGCCAAACAGCGTGGCTCCTACCGGACGACCCACCAGGGACAAGGCAAAAACGCTGTAATACAAGGTTGATTTCAGGGCCGGGCTCAGGGTTGTTGGTTGGAAGTAGGACATGGCCGGACCCAAGACCACAATCGGCAGATACATGTCGAACATGTCAACGAAGAATCCGACGAAGGCGGCACGCAAGGCTCGCTGTCCGGCAGCGTGTGCAACGGCGTTGGCTTGCAAACCTTGACTGAAAGAAGCTGCCCGTAGGGCCACATCAACCTCTTATAGGTGGTGCTGAACCTTTTGGCCTTGGAAGTAGCGCCATAGTACACCCGTCTCGCGAGCTGCGACACTGCCCGTTCTACCAAGGTGGCTCTGTGATAGAGTTTCGCATTGGAAGGTGTCATATGCGGCATTGGGTCGCAAGGGACTTTGTCCTCGGGAACATTTTCCTCATATCTGCCCTCTTAACTTCTGGATTTCTGGCAGCTTCCATCTCGGCCTTCGCTCAGGCGAGCGGCCAGGCCAACGCTTCATCGACTGAGAACCAGACGCCGTTCCAGCTGAAAATAACCAGCAACCTGGTGGTGGTGCGCGTCGTGGTGCGCGACGCGCAGAATAAGCCGGTAGAGAACCTCAAGAAGGAAGACTTCAAGCTTTTCGACCGGGGCAAGAGGCAATCCATCGCGCAGTTTGCTGCGGATGCCCCGGGGTCGCAGCCCTCTGGTTCATCCCCGGCCGTCCCATCTGGACAACCTTCCACTGCGGTTGCGCCGGCTTCGGCCATGCCCCGACGTTTCCTGGCTCTGTATTTCGACGACCTGAATACCTCCGCCGCCGACATGATCCGGGCGCGTGACGCGGCCGATCACTACCTCGCAGCCAACCTCCAGCCAAGCGACCGGGTTGGCATATTTACTTCAGGAGGAAGCCTCTCTGACTTTACCGGCGATCCGAAGCAAATCCACGAAGCTCTATTCAAGCTCCACGCCAGCCCTCTATCTCTGACTCTGGCTCAGAAGCAGGACTGCCCGGATCTATCCGACTACCAGGCCCAGCAGATTATCGACTACGAATTCGACGAAAATATCGACGCCTGGCAGATTGCCATTGATCAAGCTAATAACGATCCCAAGTGCGTGAGGGTGCCGAGGGGTCCCCATGAACCCGAACTATACATTGCGAACTTGGCGCGGAGAGTCATAGAACAAGCCTTGACGCAGTCGCGTGCTAACTTGCAGGCACTGGATCAAGTGGTGAAGTATGTCTCGCAGATGCCGGGTCAACGCACCGTCCTTCTCGTCTCCCCTGGCTTTCTATCACGCAGCGAACAGTCTCAATTGGACGAGGTGATTGACCATGCATTGCGCTCGCAGGTGGTCATCAGTTCGCTGGACCCCAAGGGCCTGACCAACGTTACGCGTGAAGGCGATGCGAGCCGCACCTATCTACCAGCGGCAACGCTGGCGGTTGGGAAAACGGAGGGGTTGGATTCGCAGAGAGAGGCGGAGGTGCGTGACGTGCTGGCGGAGGTTGCGCAAGGCACAGGCGGTGAGTTCGTTCACAACAACAACGACCTGCAGGCCGGATTCGCGGCCCTTGCGCCCGCTCCCGCGTACTACCTGGCCTTCGATCCCACGGATATAAAGCAAGACGGAAAATTCCACGAGTTGAAAGTGGAGCTGGCAGAGAAGCACCAAGGGTTCAGTGTCCAGGCACGACGTGGTTATTTTGCGCCGGGAAAGAATGCTGAGCCCAACAATCTCGCCAAGCAAGTGGGAGCAAGCGAATCGGATGCTCAGGCACAGGAGCAGATCCGGGAGGCGATTCAATCCAAGACTGAATTGCAGCAACTGCCGGTGACGATGGACGTGAGAGTCTCTTCCACCAAAACTGAGGACCGCGCACTTGCGCTGACCGCTCACCTCGATCCGAACTCACTCCACTTCCGCAAGGACGGACAGCGCAACCTGAATAACGTCACATTCGTCTTTGCCATCTTTGATGCGAAGGACAACCTGATTCAACTGCAGAAAGGGCAGGCCAAGATGGACGTCTCGGACGCAGAGCTAAAACCAATCCTGCGTGGCGGCCTCAAGATGGATTCGACCTTTGAGTTGAAGCCAGGTACCTACCGTGTTCGTGAGGTCGTGACGGATTCTGAGGAGCATCACATCACTGCTGTGTCCCGTACTGTGAATGTTTCTACCGAGTGTTGCGTGCCTCCTCCCGAATTGGCTAGCAATCACCCAACCTCGCCCATCCAGCCCCCTCCCTCTCACGACCTTCCCCGCAGCCAGCCGAGCCCTCCCAGCCAGAGTGTAGTGGAACCGGCACTCACAAATGCACCCAGTTATATTGACTATCCTTTGCGCAAGCTGAGCGCGGTGGTTCCCACCCTGGATGGGATGAAAGCCGATTCCAATCAGGATCAGTTAGCTGGGATCCTCTCCAAAGTTGGTGAGGCGACCGTGAGGTCATTGTCCACGGTGCCCAATTTATCGTCCCGCGAAGATGTGTACTCCATGGTGCTAGCCCGGGACCCGGGATTAACGAATAGCGTCGTGGGGATGGAGGAAATGCCGGCGCTGCTGGACCTGGAAACGCAGCTACTTCAATCCCGAAGTATTGAGTTCAACTACTTGCTTCTCTTTGATCACCACGCGGATGGAGCAACCTCCATCAAGGAGTTGCGGACCGATTTCAAGAACCGGCAGGTCAACTCACCCGTTAACGGAGTCGCTCCGCATGGCTTTGGATTTGCCTATCAGTGGTTGCTATTAACGCCCGCGAATCAATCCGAGTTACGCTTCCGCTATCTCGGGCAGCAGAGAATGGACGATCATAAAACCTTCGTTCTGGGTTTTGTGCAGGTCCCAGATCAGGTCAAGGTACCCGGAAAATTCAGCTGGGCGGGCAAGGAAGCTCCATTTTTCTTCCAGGGAATTGTCTGGATCGATCAGTCTACGTTTGATGTGGTTCGGCTGCGCACCGATCTACTGTCGCCCATCCCCAGCGTCAGTCTGCGGCAAATGACCACCGAGCTCCATTTCCGTTCCGTGCGCATTCACGGTTTTGGCGCCGATCTTTGGCTGCCTTTTGAGGTGCTCATTCGTACGGCACAAACCGACAGCATTGTTGAGGAACTGCACCAGTATTCAGCCTACAGATTCTTCCACGCCGAGAGCCGGCTTCTCCCGTGAATGTACTGCGCTGAGAACCTCGTTTACGGTTCCGCGTAATACATCGTGTTCGTACGTACCCTCACTCCCGGTTTGTCTACGTTCACTTCGAGCGAATGGTACTCGCTTGCACCTGCAGCAGCATTTGAATCAAACGACAGCACGTAGTAGGAGGCGGCATCGGCAATGCATGCGGCAATACTGTCGGGAATGTTCTTCTTCTCGATGAGTATTTGGCCACCGCTCTGATGCGCAAAAGCCTGCAAACTGAGGCTACCGGCCGTGACCTCGTCTTCATTCTGCAGACCATTGAGCAATGCATTGTCGTGTTCGTTGAGGGACTCGGTCTTGCGCAGGAAGTCGGACGGACAAATCATATTCAGTGTCACCTGCCCTTCCCGCAATGCTGTCGAAATATGCACCAGTTGGGTAAAGAGGTTTCGCCTAAGCGCTGCGTCGTCGTGACGAAATTGCTGATTGTAAAGATGAGGCCATCCAGGTCCAATCCAGATCAGGATCACTCTCCCCGGGACGTTTACCTGCCGCTCCGCCAACTTACTGAGGGCGCCCACAGATTCTATGAATCGTTGGTTTAAGCAGTTGAGCTGGCGAGCTGATTCGGCGGTAGTTACAGCATCAGGCATCATCAGGGCCTGAAACGTTTCATTGGGGTTCATCTCGTCAGCGCAGCCGATCGCCTGAAGATTGCTGGTGAGATCCTTCAGCTCATTCAGGACAGCGTCGCGGTCGCGTGAAGGCTTGCCCACGGTCAACCCGGAATCGGATACGGCTGCAATCGACATTGGATAGGTGAGAAGCTCCTGGCTCTGCTTCAGAAACCTCTGAATCTCTTTGCGGTCATTGGCGATATCCCGCGCGGAGTTGTTCACTGCATCCAGCACCACGATGACGTGGGCAGGTACGGTCGCCGTGGCGCCCTCCACCGCTCTAAAGGACAGGTTTGTCCGAGGCCTCTGGTCGTCAACGAGCGTGAAGTCCTGCGCTTTCCACCCGGTAGCAGGCTTACCGGACGCATCCGTTACCTGCACATTCAAGATGATGCGATGCTGAATCTGGTAGGTTCGTTCGCGATCCTGATGTGATCGGGGGACCAATCTCGGTGATTGACCGGGACCTTCTCCAGCAGGGTTTGCCGGGGTAGGAGGAACGACCTGCGCAGCCAGGGAAACGGCGGCGCATAGACCCAGCGCACTCATCCATTTCAGCCTTGACAATTTGAGTTCACCTCCCGGGAAGCCGGTTGCGCGAACCTATGCTTAATCATCCCGGCCCCCTCATGCAACTGGTGGATGGCTTGTGGGGCAACATAGTGTCGACATGTTGTCGTCATGTGCTCAACGACCTGACTGGCTGCAGCGCCGCCGCCACCGATGGCGACCGCTAAACTGATCGGGGTGGCGGGCCATCTGGTCTTATTGGTCACGGGCTCTCTTTCAGCTTGGTCTCTCCAGCCCAGTGAGACGTCGCCCCCCAGCTGACACTGCGCGGTAGGATGGCAATACGAAACCACGCACGAGCGATGGCCACTCTACTGGTAGAGGAAATCAAACGCATGAACCGTCTTCGGCAGGCACTGGCACAGCGCAACGGCAAAACGCTGCTCGGCGCAGCGTGCTATTTTTACGACCCGATTTTTCTGGAGATTGCCGGCCATGTTGGCTTTGACGCCATCTGGATCGAGATGGAGCACGCAGCCATCAGCTTTGCCGAGGCGGCCGACCTCTGCCGCATGGCAACAGGCACCGGCATGCTCACCATGATCCGGGTGCCCGACACGCGACGCGACAGCATCTTGAAGACCGCCGAATTGGGGCCAGACATCATCGATGTGCCCATGGTGGACTCACCCGAACAGATGAACGAGATGGTGCGCTACGCGCGCTTTGCTCCCGAAGGAGCGCGCGGGTCATTCAGCGTTTCACGCGCCGTCAAGTACGGCATGGTGGACAGTGTGCCCAAGGAGCAAGCGCGGCTAAACCAGGAGCTTTGCCTGATGGCGCAGGTAGAGACCAAAGAGGCGGTGGACAGGATCGAAGAGCTGTGCGCCGTTCCCGATATCGAAATCTTCGTGGGCCCGGCAGACCTCTCTTCCAGCTACGGTGTACCCGGCGATACTCTGCATCCCAAGGTGACGCAGGCGGTGGAACGTATCGTTACCACTGCACGGGCGCACGGTAAACTTCTGGCCACAGCATGTGCGCCCAAGGATTTTCCTTTCTGGGCGGACGTGGGAGTGGACCTGCTGTTTTGCGCAAATGATATTACCTGCTTGAAGCAGGGAGCACAGGCCGCACACCTGAGCGCGCTCCAAGCTCTGCAACAAACTAATCTGGTACGCAAAAAAGAATGATTCGCTCTTCTGGCGTTACTTTGAGATTGCTTCAAAGGGAAAAGCTGCAGGTAACTCCCGCCTCATGGCGCGGGCGCGGTTCCAAGCGTCGAATTCAGCCAGACGTTCGCGCAAGCTGATCTCAATATGCTCGGAAAGAATACGCATCGCGCGCTCCGGTTGCCGCTCGCGTAAAGCCATGACGATCTCGTTATGCTGGGATTGGATTTTATCCAGCATCGCCGCCTCGTGTCCGCTGCGGCGGATGGCGAAGATACGGATCATCAACTGCGTCTCATTGGCAATCTTCTGCATCCGCGGATTGAGCGCCATCAGCATCAGGCAGGCGTGGAAGTTAAGATCGAGATGCATAAAGCGCCCCATCTGCTCCTCGTTGAGCGAATGCCCTCCCGAGGCGACCAATTCTTCGCGTAATGGCTGAATGCCGTCGACCAACTGCTGCAACTGGTCCAGCTCGGCAGACGGCACGCCAAGACGGGCCACTTTGCGCGCGGCAAAGACCTCCATTGCCTCGCGCAACTCATATAAATCGACAATATCGTCCCGAGTCAGTCGCGCCACGGTGGTGCCGCGGCCAGGTATCTGCTCCAACAGACCCGATGCAACCAGCTGCCCAATCGCTTCCCGGACAGGTGTACGGCTGCTGCCGAGACCCTCTGCCACCTCGACCTCGGAGAGAGGATCTCCGCTGCTAAGTCCTCCGCTGGCAATTTTGTGCCGGATGTAGGCATAAGCCCGCTCGCGTACGGATTGGTCCGCGGTGGACGGCTTGGGCGGTCCGCCGGCTGGACTCGGGCGAGTTGGCCGGGTCTTGGGTTTGGGCATGATTCTCTCCCGATTTTCTATACGGCCCAGTGATACTGTACATCGCGGAACTCGATCAGCCAACATGTATTCGTCATGTCGACACACAATAGACGTAATATGTAATTCCCTTCCGGAAGCCTCCCCTCCTCCAAAAGGAGCGTTACCGGCAATGTGGCACTCTCTATTGCACGGTGTCAGCGCCGCGGTCCTCACTCCGCGAACGGACATGGATTCGCTGGCGGAGGGGCAGTTCCGGCAAAGCCTTGATTTCCTGCTCGCTCGCGGGATTCGCAGTTTTGCTCTGAACGGCGCCACCGGCGAGTTCTGCCTGACCACTCCGGCACAACTGGAGCGCATCCTGGCCAATGCCTCGGCGATCACGGACTCTACCGGACAGTTCGTGGTTGGCATCGGCGCCCCGGGGTACACGACCAGCATCGAATTAGGCCGCATGGCGGCTGATGCTGGAGCGAAGGCCGTTTTGCTGCCGATGCCGTACTTCTTCCCCTACGAACAGGCGGATCTGCGGGCATTCGTAACTCGGGTGGCGGACGCCAGCCTGACACTCATCTCCCGCTGCCTCACCGCCGAACGGGCAAGCATCAGATTTGCCATGTTGGCACAGGCCAGCAACAGCACCGACGAAACCATCGCGAGCAGCACATACAAGGGCGCAGAGTAGTCTTGCGCGGTCTGGTTGAGACCTCGACTGCCGTCTTCCACTTCCATTCGAGGCAGAGTGCCCCCTTTGTCGATCTTCATCGTGCCGCGGACGGCTGCGCGCAGCACGACATCGAGCGCGGCTCTCGCTTGCTCATCGGAGACACCTGGCTTGGCGCGCGCCATCAATTGAAGCCACCACAGATCTGTGCTCGAGAGCACGGAACCCGGTTCTCCTATGGATCCTCGCATCAACGGCGCCATGGACAGCGGCATAAAGAGGTCTGGCGAAACCTGAACGCTTTCCGCACCGGTAAAACCGCGCGGATTTACGCCCACAATCGTCACGGGGCTCATGTTCACCGTGATCGTTTTTCCAATGACGCCAGGCGAGCGATTGAAGGCGCGATTCCAGAAACTGTCGCTGATTACGACTACCGCGCCTGTACCGGGGGCCTGGTCGTCTGAGGGTAAGATTGCCCTGCCCAGTTGCGGCAGCACCTGCAATTGATGGTAGAAATTGCCCGAGACCAGTTCCGCGCTCACAGACCGTGCATTTCCATCCACGGTGATATTGGCACGGCCGAAATTCTTAAATGCAAAAATCGGTTCCAGCACTTGATTTCGAGCTCTCAACTGCTGATAAGTCGGGTAAGTGAAGGTGTCGAATCGAGCCCTTCCGTTGATAGTCCCGCCATCATCACCCCAGAAGAAATGGACCACGACCTTTTGGTCACCCGTTATCGTCAGCAGGCGCAGCTGCTCTGGATGCGGCACAGCCAATCGCTCAAGCAGCAATTCGTTCGTCACCGAAAAGATGGTGGTGTTTGCGCCGATTGCCAATGCCAGCGATCCGACAGCAATGGCCGTAAACCCTGGGCTCTTCTTAAGGATTCGTAGCCCATATCCGAGATCGCTCCAGAGCTCATCCCACCAACGCAGCCCCAAAGAATGCCGCATCCCGTCCTTGTGGGTTGCGACCCCGCCAAACTCAACCCTCGCCTGTCGAGCAGCCTGGTGTGGAGAGAGGCCCTGGCGTATCAAATCCTGGGCCCGCGCTTCCAGGTGGAAGCGAATCTCCTCCTCCATCTCTCCTTCCAAACGTTGCCGCCTGATCACCGAACGCAGCCAGGAGTGCATCCGGGCAAATGACGCATTCACGAGCGCACCTCCCCGGCGGTCAGTCGCAGGATGGCGCCCATGACCTCGCCCATCCGGTTCCACTTCTCCGTCTCTTCCGCCAGTTGTTTACGACCGGCCGCTGTCAGCGTGTAGTACTTAGCGCGGCGATTGTTTTCGCTCTCTCCCCACTCGCTTTTGATTGCCCCCTCATGTTCGAGGCGATAGAGCGCCGGATACAACGAGCCCTGCTGAATCACCAGCTGTTCACCACTGATCTGCTGAATGCGCAGCAGCACACCATAGCCATGCAACTTCCCGAGCGAAACCGCCTTCAAGATAAGCAGCTCGAGTGTTCCCTGCATGAGGTCAATCTGTTTCGGCATCCAGTCTCTCCTTGGCTATCTAGGAAAGTCTCGCCGAATTCTCCTAGTTCGTCAAGGAGAGCAGCAGCGCTCGATCGCGCTTCTTCTCGATCCGACTAACCAACGTCTGGGTAAGTAGCCGCCCTACACTCTGTCGTCCTGCGTGTCCCGGCCTGCCGTGGGAGCGAAGCCGAGGGGACCTGCAGTATCCCTTTCCCCCTTAGCAACTTTGCCATGCTCTGCGCCGCCTTACAGGCTGCAGAAAAACGCGATTTCGACCTTCCTCTCGATCCGACTAACGAATGTCAGGGTAAGTAGACGCCCTACACTTTGTCATCCCGAGCGAAGCCGAGGGACCTGCAGTATCCCTTTCCCCCGTTACAACTTTGAAGGGTACGGGCCTCAAACCGGCCCGCCGTCCAAAGCCCAGTCAGGACCGCACGAATAGCAGTAAACTTACTCCGTGAGGGACTCATCATGGAACGGCGAAAATTTCTGCAGCAAGCGGCGGCAGCAGCAGCCTTGGCCGGATGGAAAGCAGCCTCAGGCCAAAGCACCAACGGGAACACAGAATTAACGGGTCCGGCGGCACTTACCCCGGTACCCGTCGTGAGCACATCCGATGGCATCGGCCGGCGCAAACTAGGCCGCGCCGACGTCGAGGTTTCCATCATTGGCATCGGCGGCTACCATATTGGGCTCTCGGATGTCACCGAACAGGAGGCCCTGCGCGTCGTCCGGAGCGCCTTGGATCGGGGTATTAATTTTCTCGATAATTGTTGGGACTACAACGACGGCGCCAGCGAGGAACGCATGGGCAAAGCCCTCGCCGATGGCTACCGCAAGAAAGCCTTCCTGATGACCAAGCTCGACGGACGCACCGGCGCCTCAGCTAAGCAGCAGTTGGAGCAATCCCTGACCCGGCTCAAGACGAACCACATCGACCTGGTGCAGATCCATGAAGTGATTCGCATGGGAGACCCGGAGCAGGCTTTTCAACCGGGTAACATCGTCGAGGTGTTGCAGCAGGCCAGGAAAGAGGGCAAGATCCGCTTTATCGGCTTCACCGGCCACAAGAGCCCCTTCATCCACCTGCACATGATCGAAATAGCAGACAAGAATGGCTTCACCTTCGATACAGTGCAGATGCCCGTCAATGCGCTCGATGAACACTACCAAAGCTTCTGCCAGAACGTGATTCCGCAAGCGCAAAAGCGCGGTATGGCAGTGCTGGGGATGAAGCCCCTGGCCAATGGCGCCATTCTCAAAACCGGCACCATCACCGCGCCACAGGCGCTACATTACGCCATGAGTGTGCCTGTTACGGTGACGATTACCGGCTGCCAATCCATGGCCAACCTGGAGCAGGCCCTCAGCGTGGCGCGAAATTTCCAGCCAATGACCAGCGAGCAGAAACTTGCAGTACTCGAGAAGACGGCGCCGGTCGCGACGAAAGGACAGTTCGAAGCCTACAAGTCGTCGCAAATTTACGACGGCACGACCAACAACCCGCAATGGCTGGGCTAAAAGACCGCGATAGATCAGTCCAACAGATCAGGCTGCTCGCGGACGATCAAATCCCATAGCGGCTGATACTGGAACCATGCCACGCGGGGATTGCCCACTTGCTTTTGCGCAACCAGGGCGCTCTCATGTGAGATAGGACGCGGCTTGCCGGCAGCTTCCGCCATCAACTGTGCCTGGCAGCTGCGGTCCATGGTGATGAAGAGCCACGCTGCTTCGTCCACGGTGTTCCCTACGGTTAGGATCCCGTGGTTCTGCAGAATGATTGCCTTCCGCGGCCCCAGCGCCTTTGCGATGCGGTCCCCTTCGGAATTGTCATAGACCACGCCAGTGTAGTCATCGAAGAGACTGTGGTCTTCGTAGAAAGCGCAGGCATCCTGGGTTAAGGGGTCGAGCAGGCGCCCGAGAGAGGACCAGGTCTTGCCGTAAAGGGAATGAGCGTGCGCCGCCGCCACGACCTCAGGCCGTGCCATGTGCAGCCGCGAGTGAATGGCGAATGCAGACTCATTGATTTCGCGGTTGCCTTCCACGACTACGCCCCGCTCATTCACCAGGACCAGGTCCGAAACGCGAATATGCGAAAAGTGCATCCCAAAGGGATTCACCCAGAAGTGGTCCTGCAGCTCGGGGTCACGCGCCGTGATGTGCCCCGCCACTCCCTCGCTGAAACCAAACTTTGCGAAGAGCCGAAAGGCGGAGGCCAGCCGCTGCTTGCGGTGCAGGCGTTCCTCAGCCACGGTCGCGAAGGAAGGCGGATTCGGAGTCTTGGCAATCTTAACGTCAGTCGGAAGAACAGTACCCGGCATGGATAACCTCGCTATCAGGAAGGACACCTGATTCTAGCTCTCCACAAACAGCAAGACAACGCCTGGGGCTCGGACCGTTATACGGCCGCGTTTGCCAGCGTACGCGAATCCAATTGAGCAGCAGATTCTGCGTCCAGATAGACCGTTGCATCCGGGTGAGTACGAAGAATGGTCGCCGGGCAATTGGTGGAGATCGGCTCCTCAACCACCCTGCGGATAATCCCGGCTTTCCGGCTACCGGGCACGGACGCAATGATCTTTTGGACGCGAAGGAGGGCGGGCACGGTGAGTGTAATAGCTGACTTGGGAACGTCGTCCAGGCTCTTGAACCAGCCTTCGGCTACTTGTTGTTGTTGGGTAACATTATCCAGCTGAACGATCTTTACATCGAGTGGATCGCTAAAGTCCGCCTCGGGAGGATCGTTAAACGCCAAGTGTCCGTTCTCCCCAATCCCCGCCAGACACAATTGCGGTTTCGCGATGCGCAGCTTCTCCGCATAGTCCCGGCAGGCAAGCTCCGGGTCGGGCGCATTGCCATCGATGCCAAAAAACTCCTTCATTGCCACGCGCTGGGTCAGATGCTGGCGAAGGAAATAGAGGAATGACGCTGGATGATCTTCCGGTAGATCAGCATAACTATCCATATGAAAGCCCAGAACCTGCTTCCAGGAAATATCCGGCATCGCGGTCAGTGCACGCAGGGTTTCGATCTGGGAAGCAGCCGCCGCGAAAATGACCGCAACGTCTCTTCCCGAAGACCCGAACTGACGGATCGCTAGCGCCACGGCCTGGGCCGCGGCTTCGCCGGCTGCTTTACGAGTTGGGTGAATCTCCAGTTTCAGGGTTCCCACTTGAAGCCGCGTTACCTCTTTGTTCTCGATGGCCATGGACTACCTTTCCAATCATTCGATTCCTGACCCCACTCAGGTCGAGAACTATATTTCCCGAAATTTGCGATGAGAGCAAATCGGGCCTCTTCCCGGCACCCCTAAGCGGCCCGATTCCCTACCAGACTTGCTCATGCAAAGCGGGAAGCATGTGCCTGCGCCCACGATTGAAAGCTTCTGGGTGACCACGGCGGCCGCTTGACATACATTCCGATATGGTTATATATAAACTGCATGGCTAGAGCGGCGACAACCACTGACGTCTTCAATGCAATTGCCGAACCGCGGCGACGAGAGATCATCGGCCTTCTCAACGACGGACAGGAATGGGCGGTCAACGATGTCGTTGCGCGGGTGAAGATCGCACAGCCGGCTGTCTCCAAGCATCTCCGCGTCCTACGCAAGGTTGGGGTGGTGACGGTTGTGAAGCGCGGGCAGCACCGGTTATACCGGTTACACGCCGCACAGCTCAAGCCCATTCACGATTGGGTGAAGCCGTACGAACGCTATTGGACCCATCAACTCGGCCGCATCAAGGAACGGGCAGAACAGAAGGCCATGGATCGCATTGCCCGCGAGAACAGTTAACGGAGGGAGAAATTGCCCATGAAAACTCTCTTGGGCGACTCTTCGGGAGCATCCAGAACTCATTTACGCCTATGTCGGCGTCGGACAAGTCGTCAATATGGACCGGAATGCGGAGATCGTCTACCAGGACGCCTTACAACACGCATGCAACCATCACCAGGAAGAGGCAGCCAAAACCCTGGACAAAGCATTAAGGCTTCGCAAAAGGAGTTTGTCTGGTTTGACACCTCCGGCCATTTCCCGTTTTTCGAAGAGAAACAGAGATTTTCCGATGAATTGCTCCAGCGAGTCTTGCCTCTCGCTGTGGGTGCTCAGCATTGCGTTGCCGCTTCGGGTTACTTACTATCTGCGGCGCCAATGGCGTCAACCCAGTATGAGTTGCGCGCGCTCAGTTGCAACCCTGGCCGGTCCTTGAGCGTCAGGTTTAGCGCATGGGGTCCCGGTAGCGGCGATTGTGGGTGGAAGCTCAGAACATAGTAGTTTGGCGCGTCGTTTGAAATAGTGATCAGGTGCCGGCTAAGTGTCGTTGCATCCTTGAAGGGGAAGTATTCGCCCCCCGTCAGTTGCGCGACTGATTCAGGCACGTTGCGCTGCAGTCCGTCTCTCGCCGCGAGATATGCCATCCGCCCCAATCGCAACGGCGGGATCAGATCGCTCGCGCAGTCCAATGCCTGCACACTGCGCTTGCCGCGCGCGTCCGGATCGGCATCCGGGTCGCGACTCATGCAGCCGCCTTTCGCATATGGCGTGTCTTCATAAGCGGTTCCTCCCGGCCGGGGGAGCTTTGACCCCTCGTGCTTCACCGCCATTTTCGTGCTCGAAAAACCGAAGCTGTAAATCGCGGTGTTGGTGTCGTCGACTGTGCGTATGGCCTCTTCGAAGGTGGTTTGGCTGCCGTCGTCGAGGGTCTCGCTAAAGAGCAGCACGGCGCGGCGATACTCCTGCGGCTGCTGGCGCAAAAGATTAATGCCGAAATTGAGCCCGTCCAGAATCGCCGCGCCCGGATCCCCTTCTTGAAGGTTGTGAATGGTCCTCACCGCCGCATCCGTGTCGCTGGTAAAGTCCTGTACGAGGCGAGGCTTGCTATCGAAGGTGACCACGGTAATGCGATGTTCCACATTGCCAACGACGGCATCCAGCACGGCATCGAGATCGCGGTAATCACCCAGGTGGGATGCACCCCGGCCGCCAGTCTGCACGATGATCGCCAGCGCCACGGGCTGCTCGTCGGTATCGGGCTCCAGTCGCAGCGACTGGGGAACGCCGTTATCGGTGAGGATGAAATCGTCCGCCGTCAGTGCGAAGACCAACTCGCCGCCTTTGGTCTTTACTAATGCGGGCACAAGCACCAGGTTCGTGCGCACGGCAAGCGCGGGGACCTGCGAGCCAGCCGATGATGGGGCGTTACTTTGCGCGCTGGCCACCACGCCAGAGAGCAAGACCATCCCCGAGATAACGCTTGCCACTGCGCGAAGCATCCTCAGGAGACGCAGCATGGGAAGACGCCTCGCGAACAGGATACATCTTCACGGGAAAGATCATCACATTAATGCTCGGGCCGGTTTCCACAGGCGGCACGGCGCCGCCCCGCTGCAGACCGGCGGAGGCGGCGCCCGGTTTAGAAAGTAATCTTGACAGCACCCTGGAATACACGCGCCCCGTACGACGTGAGGGTGGATGTTACTTGGCCAAACGTCGACGAGAGCAACGACGAACTGGATCCCAGGTTGCCGCTGCTGCCGGGAGCAGCGAAGGCCGGATGATTCAACGCATTGAAGGCCTCGAGCCGCAGAACCAACGCCAATCTCTCGTGCAGAGGAAACGTCCGGCTCAAGGCGCTATCCAGCTGGATGTAGCCCGGCCCGCGATAGGCAAATCGTCCGGAATCGCCAAAAGTCCCAGTCGGGTTTTGGGCGAATGCCGAGGCCTTCACCCACGACCGGTTGCCCCCGGTACTGGATTGAGTAATCTGCTTATGAGTGTAAATGCCGTTGGGATTGACCACATTCGGGCGGTCGTTGCCAGTATCGGTGAGCGAATTGTCTACCCCTGAGGTCACAGTAAACGGTGCACCGTCCTGAATGTGAACCAGTGGCGCGAGTTGCCAGTTATTGATCGCCAGCGCCATCCAGCCCGTGAGAGAAAAGTTGCTGGATACTACCATGGTGCTGTTAAAGATGTTGCGGAAATCAAAGCCGCAGTTCGATTGATCCCCTTTGATGTTGGCCGGGTTCTGCACCGTGGTTCCAGCGATATCCCCCGGATTGTCTTCTATGTCGATGCAATGCGACCAGGTGTAGTTGGCGAGAAAACTGAAATTAGCCGAGAAACGATGCTGGATGGAAGCCACCATCCCGTCGTAAAAAGCGTTGGCTCCCGAGGCAATCAGAATCGAACCGCCGCCACCGCCCGCATATCCCGGGCCTTGCGCGGGATTCTCTCGCGTCAGGTAGAAACGCGAAGTCTGATTGCCAGTAGTCGAGCACGCAGTGGTTCCGCAGGTTCCAGGGATATAGACCGCCGGGTTCAGAGGATATCCGTATCCGTCGAAACTGGTTTTCGCTCCAATGTAGTCGATCTGGAATTGCCAGCCATGATCCAGCTCCTGCTGAATGCTGGCCGTCCACTGCACGGTGTATGGCGGATGGAAATGCGTGGGCAGAACGATGAATTGTGCCTGGTGCGCAAATGTTGTGGACGGCGGCGGCTTGAACGGCAACGGGAACGGGTTGCTGGGCGTGCTGCCGTTGGACCACGGGCTGCTGAAGCTCATCGGAACGCCCACGGGAACATTTGAGATCGCTGTGGCGAAGGGCGGGTTCTGGTTCACTCGTTGAGCAGTGAAGAAGTTCGGTTCGTCATACACCAACGCCGAACCTGCGCGGAATACGGTCTTGCCTTGTCCTGTTGGATCGAAGGTGATGCCAACGCGCGGCGAAAATTGCCAGGGCGAGTTCTGCGTAAATGCGTCTGGCACTCCCGCGTCCCCATGATAGAAACTTCCTGCCGGAGCGTTGGGAAATACTGTGCTGTGGGCGTTGCTGAGGAAGGACGCCATGTTAAAGATAGATCCGCGGTAGAAGTTATCCACGGGAACGTACTCAGGGTCCCACCGCAGGCCCGCGGACAACACAAGTCTCTTGGTCGCATGGTACGTGTCCTGAATGTAAAGACTCGGAATCGGCGCACGCAAAGCGTTCTGCTGCGCCTTGCTCTGCTGGTAGGTGTTGAGTGCTCCGGTAAGAAAGTCTAGATTCGCATCCGCGCCCGTACCGCCCGTACTGCTTCCCGCCGGTCCCTTTTGACTGTAGACGCCAGTGATTCCAAAATTCCCGTTCGATTCGTACAGGTTGTTGATGTTCAGCTGAGAGCGAACGTATTCCCCGCCGAACGCAAGCTGGTGCTTGCCCAGTACCATGTTTACGTCGTCCGCAAAAGAGAAGGTGTTTACGTTGAAATGAGCCGAGGCACAGGTGCCGCAGTAGGTGCTCCACTTGTTGGTAACAGTCAGCTCCAGGAAGTTAGTACTCGGCGCGTAGGAGTTGATGCCAAGCGTAGTCGGGCCGATGCCCTCAGCTGCGGCGCCTCGGTTGTTACGCCGTCTGGTGGCCGTAGCATGAAACGAGTTGACCGTATGATCGTTGATCACATAGGTCTCACCGATGGTAAGCCCCTGCGCCCGCTCATAGTTCCCGGGTTGCGTGGTGATCAAGACGTTGGTCGGAGAGAAGAATCCCGGGCTGGTATAGCCATCGAGGAAGTAGCGGCCGTACAAACTATGCTTCTGGTTAATGGTCGAATCGACGCGGCCGATGAATTGATTTTCTACCTGCTCCGAGGGAATCGCATAATTCACCAACCCGCAATCATTCGTGGCCGCCGGCAGGTACTGTATCAACTTGAGCGAACTCGCGTTGAACAGGGTAGGACTGATCTGGTTCCCGGGTAGGACTGCCCCGGTAAGAGGGTTCAAGAGCTGAATTGCCTTGCCGCTTGCCTGGCAAGCAGCGCTTTCCGTAGCGGAAAAATCGCCCTGGAGATTGGCGGGGGTGGGAACGAACGCCTGCGTCAACGCCTGGCTTTGATCGGCCTTGAGCCGTTGATATCCGCCAAAGAAGAACAACTTGTCGCGAATGATCCTTCCGCCGAAGGTGCCGCCATACTGATTCTGGTGCAGCGTATCCTTCTTGGTCGAGAAGAAATTAGTGGCATCGATAAAGTTGTTGCGGATGAACTCAAACGCCGTCCCATGCCACTCGTTTGACCCTGAACGCGTGACCACATTCACCAGGCCGCCGGGATGCAAACCGCTTTGCGCTCCCAAGGCTGAGGTTTCCACGCTGAATTGGCTGACCGCATCAGGGAACGGGAATGGAAGATTGACGTTGGTCATGTAGTCGTTGTGATCGCCGCCGTCCAATCGATAGTCGGTTGCGTTGCCCATCCCGCCCCCGACCGAAACGACGACCGAGCTGTAAAACGTCTTGCTCCCCTGCAGGTCGCTACCCTCGTTGGCGTTTGCGGATCCGCCCGACAACGCAATCAGCGAGGTTACCTGGCGCCCGTTCAGAGGCAATTCCGTAAGCGTCTTCTGGTCAATGGTTTGCTTGAACGAAGGGTCTTCCGTCTGCAGGGCAATCCCGTTCGCGTGTACCACGACCTTCTGGTCGGTCGTGCCGACGGTCATGTTGACGTTGATGGCAATGCTGCTGCCCACTTCCAGATCGATGCCGGCCTGGCTGTAACGTTCAAAGCCTGGAGCCGACACATCCAAGTTGTAGATGCCGATGGGAACGTTGGGAAAGCTGTAGAGGCCATCGGCTCCGCTGGTTGTTTTGTGCTGTACTGCGGTGGCGGTGTCGATGATCGTGACTGAGGCGTTTTGCAGAACAGCGCCGGTTTGGTCGGCGACGGCCCCCTGAATACTCCCCGTACCGGCAGTCTGAGCGTTTCCTGTGGGGAAGAAGAGCGCCGCGAACAAAAAGATACCGGCCAGACGAAGACTGCCCAGCCATCTTCTTGTCAGAGAATGTGTTTGCATTGCAAGCCTCCAAGGTAGATCTGTGTGGTCACGAGTGCCGCCACGGCTCTTAGCCTGCCATCACAGTCATGGCTATCTCCGGCGGCTGACTTCCCGGCTCTAGTCGCCCCAGCCACCGGCTGAACCTTGTAAACCAGTGCCACCGTGAGGTCAGACCTCTAGAGCGGAAACAGTGTCCTGGACCGAACATGGAACTGTCAAGGGGCAAACTCGAAATCTTTCGACAGTACCGCTTAACGCTGGTCAACGCTTCCCTTTGAGCCCTGTTGTGCCGCGCTAGCCTATGGCACGCTGCAACGGGCGATCCGCCAAGAGGTCCGACCATTGGAGTCGTTACCATATGCTCGAGCGCGGCCGAAAACCTTGAGCAGCCGAACGTGGAGTGCTAATCTCGCAACTGTACTGTCTAACGCATTTTTGCTAATACTCTGATCCGTTGGGATCAGTCATGTGCGGCCATTCTTTAGCGGAATGGCGTCGGGTTCAGTTTCCTGGTCTACAGCATTAGCAAAAATGCTCTAGGCTTAAAAACGCCCGCCACGGGGAGGTACTGGGACAAGTATGCCGACAGAAACAAATGGCGCCGCTGACAAACAGCTGACGATGAGGGTAGTCAGCCACATTCAGAAGCTGATAGAAACCGGTGTACTGAAGGCTGGGAACAAGATTCCGCCAGAGCGCGAGTTCGCCACCCAGCTGAAAATCAGCCGCGCCAGTTTGCGCGCGGGCATTGGATATCTCGCAGCGATGGGCGTCTTGAAGGTACGGCATGGAGTGGGCACGTTCGTAGCCGAGGAAGCGCGCGCCGTCGATTCTTTCTCCATGCACCTGCTCAGCGCTTTCAACGGCTTCAAACCCAAGCAGATGTTTGAAGCACGATTGGTGCTCGAAGGCGGCCTCGCGGCCATGGCTGCGGAACGGGGTGGCGACTTGCACTTCGCGGTGATGGCCGAGGAAGTGACCGAAATGTATGCCACCTTCGACGACCCGCAGGAGTACTTGATCCACGACGTCCGCTTTCACCGTGCGATCGCCGATGCTGCGGGAAATCCGATCCTTGCGGTACTGATGGAGACTGTCGTGAGTGCGATGTACGATGATCGCCGGCGCACCGTGGAACAATCCTCCAACCTAAGACAGTCCGCCGATATGCATCGCACCATCTATCGCGCGATTCGCGCGCGCGATGCGGTTGCAGCCCGCAAAGCCATGGAGCAACACCTGCGCCTGGCGGAAAGCGCCCAGGTAAGCGAGCCTGTGCCGCGAACTCGCAATGGGCGCAAGCGCGCCAGTGTCAAAGGGTCCGCAACGGCGGCCGGGGAAAGAAAACCCCGCCAGCACTGACTTCGCATTTATGACCTCAGTCCTGGGGGCCCGCCTCTCGTTCCCTCACGAGCCTCCTACCAAACCTATTCCTTGGGCTTCCAGCAATGGGCAAACTCTTTTCGCGTATGGCTGACTCCCATGACGTTGAACGAGCGCGACTGTTTCGAGTAGATGACCTGTTGAATTCCGCCGTGAATCGAATTCGAGTTGTTGTAGTGCCCAATCCCGGTTCCCGTGTATTCCCGGCTCATCCTGATGTAGCTATGCCATTCCGGATTCCCTGTTGCCTGAAAGCCTGACGCTTCGAGTAAACCGTCTTTGGGCTGCCATGTGATGTCGACGATCCCGCCGGTCGGCTCATGCGTTCCGTCATCCCGGATACGGTAATTTTCGTACCGGCCGGCCAGAGAACCATACTGTTTGGTGAGTGCGCGCAGTTCAGACCACTTGCGGAATCTGGAGCCAACCTGCCAATCGGCGATCACGCCCAGAATTGCGCCCAATACGGACCCGATTGCAAGATTCGGCCAACTGATTGTCATTTCACATTCCTAGGAAGGCGTAGCTCTTCGTAGGAATGTACGTTGATTCTCCCCTTCCGGTTCCCGTTCGCTGATTACGACCCCGCTTTGCTCCAGTATCTCGCCGAATTCAACCGCCGCGTCCGCCCCGCTATGCGCTGCCAGGTACGCTTGCCCGGGGATATAAGACCGGATAGAGGTTCAGAGGTAGCGAGCCCATCATGGGTGGAAATCGCCAGATCAAAGCGAACAGCAACCTTCAGGGAATCAATGGCTTGCGCCGCGTCTTTCCGGTTGAGAGCGAGCGCCGCGGACTGTGGGTACATAGCTGGATTCGACCAGCGTATCGTCCGGAAGGCGCTTCGCCAAAGCTCAGGATCGTGCCGTTAACAGTCCCATGATCATTCGCGTCTTTTTGAGCGAGAGGTCAGCGATGCACTTCGCAAAACGAATCCTGCCCTGGGCCTTCCTTATCCTTATTGCCGACCCAGCCACATCACAGAAGAAAGACCTCGACGCTGCAAAGCGTATTCAAGACGCCGCTTTCAGTCATTCACAGATCATGGAGATGGTTGGCTACCTAACCGACGTTACCGGCCCGCGTTTGACCGGCTCACCCAACCTCAAGAGAGCTGAGGAGTACGCACGGGACAAACTCCGCGATTGGGGAGTTGCCAACGCGCATCTCGAATCCTGGGGACCATTTGGCCGTGGCTGGTCTCTGGAATGCTTAACCGCGAACATGTTGTCGCCCAGCTTCAGTCCGCTCATTGCCTACCCTAAAGCATGGAGCCCAGGCACCAGCGGCGCGGTACGCGGAGAAGTCGTTTTTCTTGACGTAAAGACTCCCGCGGACCTGGGCAAATACAAAGGCAGGCTTAAAGGGAAGATCGTTCTTTTTTCCCCGGCGCGGCATGTCGATCCATTGTTTTCCCCACCCTCGCAGCGGCGCACCGACAAGGAATTACAGAGTTTGGCAAACGCTCCGGCTCCAGGCGAACCGCCGCGCTTCCAGCCTTCGCCGGAGCAACAGGCGGCGGAGGACCTCAACTACCGAAAATGGCAGTTGATCCAAAGCGAAGGCGCTGCCGTTGTATTGGAACCGTCATTTCGAGACGCAGGAACGGTTTACGTCACGGCGGCGACTGTTCCGTATCCCTCCGCTGTGCCGTTTGAGAAGCGCGTGAACGCATGGGACCTTAGCAGGCCAATGGTCACACCACAGGTCAATATTGCCGCTGAGCAATACAACCGCATTGTCCGGCTCGTGGCGCGCGGAATCCCCGTTCAGCTCGAAGTAAATGTAGGCACACGCTTCTATGACAACGACCCTATGAGTTACAACGTAATCGCCGAGATCCCTGGCACCGATTTGAAAGACGAGGTGGTGATGATCGGCGGTTGTATCGATTCCTGGCACGCAGGCACAGGTGCTACCGACAACGCAGCAGGTGCAGCGACCGTGCTCGAAGTGGTACGCATCCTGCAGTCGCTCGGGTTGAAGCCGCGCAGAACGATTCGCGTCGGCCTTTGGAGCGCGGAAGAGCAAGGGGGATTCGGATCTCGCGCTTACGTGGCCGCGCACCTGGGACGGAGAATCGACGCTGTGGACGGCCAGACGGCGCACGCACGCTTCGAGTTCAAACCTGAATATGAAAAGTTCGACACGTACCTCAATTTCGACTATGGCACAGGACGCATTCGCGGAATCTTCCTGCAAGACAACGCCGCTGCGCAAGCACTCTTCCGCGACGCACTCCACCACGTCAAAGCTCTCGACGCTTCTACCGTATCTGTTGCTAACGTGGGCGCCGGCGATCATCTTTCTTTCGACGAGATCGGACTGCCAGGCTTCCAGTGGATACGCGACTACATGGAAGGAAGCAGCACTCGCGCCCCGCACACCAACATGGACACCTACGATCATGTGCTTGAAGACGACCTGAAGCAATCCGCTGCGGTCGCAGCCTCTGTTGTCTACGATCTCTCTATGCGCGATGAAAAGGTCCCTCGAAAACCATTGCCTCCGCATTGACTAAATTGTGCATGCGTCTTCCCGGGAGAGATACTCCTACTGATGCGACACTCCGCCAATACGATCTCCGAGCTGTCGCCTGACCGCGATCTGGTTCGCGCCGCGCGGGCTGGAGACCGCGTTGCGTATGGCGAGCTTTATCGGCGTTACGCGTCTATGGTCCACGGTGTGCTGCTGGCCCGCGTTGCGCCGGACCACGTTGACGATCTCTTGCAAGAGGTCTTTCTAAAAGCCATGACCCAGATAACCCACCTGCGGGAAGACGATCATTTTGGAGGATGGATCGCCGCCATCGCCCGCAATCGCGCTACAGACCATTACCGCCAAACACGAGAGATGCAATTCACAGAGGATTTTGCCGGCAGCATCGCCATGAGAGGAACACCAGGCAGTCAAGCTGAAGCCAGGATCGCCCTCGCAGCCATCCAGTCACTGCCGGATGCCTACCGTGAAACCTTGGCGCTGCGGCTGGTTGAAGGGATGACCGGACCGGAGATCGCAAACCGCACTGGCCTCACACCCGAGTCGGTGCGGGTCAACCTTCACCGTGGAATGAAGTTGCTGCGTGAACGTCTCGGTGAGCATCAAACACGCCTCGTAAGCGGGAAAGCGGATGTGAATCATGACTGAGCCAACCCAGGATTACCTGTGGGACAAGTCCGGCACGCCCGATCCGGAGATCGAACGGCTCGAATCCCTGCTCGCGCAATTTCGTTCCGATCCGCAGCCGGCGTGGATTCATGAACCTTTGCCAGGTCGAGCCGAACGAAGGCCGGGAAAACGGCTCTGGTTGTCCGCGGTCTCTGCGCTTGCGGCTCTTGTGCTCGTCACGATCGCACTTGCGATTCGCGCGCGCTTCGAGTGGCGTCCCGGCGAGCCCTGGAAGGTCGTGGCCTTAAGCGGCTCTCCACAGATTGCAGGTTCTTTGGTTAAGGATCGTGCACATTTCTCCGTTGGCCAGACGCTTGTGACCGACGCAGCTTCGCGGGCCCGGATTCGGGTTGCCGGCCTTGGCGTAGTGGACGTGGAACCCGGCAGCCGCGTGCGGTTGATTGCCACCCATGCCAGGCGTCACCAGATCGCGCTCGATTACGGTACGATCTCAGCCCGCATGTGGGCGCCCCCATTTAGTCTCGCTGTAGATACCCCCTCGGCTTCTCTCTTCGATCTCGGTTGTGCCTTTACACTGCACGTCGACTCTGGCGGCTACGGGATAGTGCAGGTCACTTCGGGCTGGGTGGAGTTTGAGACCCCCATAAGAAGCGTTACTATCCCGGCGGGAGCTGAGGCAGTGACCCGCCCTGAGCTTGGTCCCGGTACACCGTACTTCTCTGACGCCACGCCTACATTCAAAACCGCCGTTTTGGCATTTGACAGCCATCCCCAGGATGACGGCGCGCGTGCCGCCGCGCTTGCATCGATCCTCTCTAACGCTCGCTCTCACGACGCCCTCACGCTTCTCAGTCTCTTGAATCGACTCCCGCTTTCGCAGCGTGCCGCGGTCCTCGACCGCCTTGTCGTACTCGTCCCCATCCCTGACGGATACTCCCGCGAAGACGTACTCAGCCTTCGCACCGATGCGATGGACACCTACTGGAAAGCGTTGCATCTCGGTAGCCCTAAGAGTTGGCTCATGAACTGGGAGGATGTGCTGAGCAACTGAGCGTCGTTAACACCTTCGTCAGCACCTCCGTGACGGCGAAGTCCGGCAATCTCCTCGATGTCACTGGAGACATCACGATCCACGGTGTAACCAAACACATCACCATCCCGGTGCGTTTTCTCGGAGAAAAGTATCTGCAGGGTTGGGGTGATTTCGTGGGATTCGATACGGAGTTCACTATTGATCGCACCGCGTTCGGCGTCAACGGGTCGCGCTGGAGTGGAGGAGCCGTCGTTGTCAGCACAGATGTCAACATCCACTTGGCTATTGGCGCGATTCGTCCCGGGAGCCAGTGAACCGACCACGCCCAGAATCACGCCCAATACGAACCCGATTGCAGGATTCGGTCCCCTCTATTTCCCAGAGCCTCGCTATTCATCGTGGAGCAACTGGGCCGGCTGGACCGAAATGGCTCGGCGGGCAGGAAGTGCTGCTGAGATCATTCCTATACCTGCCATGGAGAGTACGACTGCCACGATCACCAGCGGATCTGAAGCTGTGGCCTGGTAGACAATGCTCGCGAGCAGCTTACTCGCCGCTATTCCGAGAGCGAGACCGGCAATAGAGCCGGCGGCGAGAAGTACGGCCACTCGCTGCAGGGCAGCGCGCAAGACTTGGCCTTGCTGCGCGCCCAGGGCGACGCGGATACCGAATTCGCGCATGCGTTTCGAGACTGTGTAGCTCGCCAGGCCAAAGATTCCCGTAACGGCTAGCATCATGGCCAAGCCACCAAGCGCCCCGAGTGCTACCGTCGCTGCTCGAGCCGGCAGGGTGACCAGAGACAGCGCCTCGCTCCAGGTACAGAGCGAGAAAGTGGGTAGTCCACGATCGACTTGCATAATCGCCTGGCGGATCGCCGGGATCATATCCGCCGGAGCCCGCTGCGATCGCACCAGCAATACGATATCGCTGTCCGGGCTCTGAGCGATGGGCCAGTAGATGGCCGGCTGGGGATCTTCCGTCAAGGTGGTATATTTGCCGTCTTCTACTACACCAACCACCTCCATCTCACTCCCCGGGCCTGTAGGAAAATGCATGCCCACCGCGTCGAACGTCCCAAAGAGCCGCCTGGCAAAGATCTGATTCACGATGGCCACCCTGGGTGCTTGCTTGTCGTCGTGCTCGGTGAACGTTCTGCCCGCCAGCAGCCGAGTGCCGGCAACCGCAAAATACCCGGGAGAAACCTCGTAATAATTGGCTCCGAATTTTGCCGTGGCATTGCTGAAATCGGTTGTGCCCGGCGCGTGAACAGCAGTGTCGGACTGATTGATACTGAGCGGAGTTGAGTTGGCGGAGGCGGCCGACTGGACTCCTGGAATCTGTTGAACGGCAGAGAGAAGCCGCTGCTGTACCTTCAACCGCGCGTCCTCGTCTCGATACCCGCCCAGGTTCAAGTCCAGGGAAGCGATGACCACACCCTCGGGCCGGAAACCTAACGGCAAGGTGAAAGTCTTCTGCAAGCCGCGCAGAGAGACGAAGGAAGCGGTGACCAGCAGGCCGCAAAGAGCAATTTGGATCGCCAGCAAAACATCGCGCAACGCAAACCGATGCGAATCGGAAACCGCACCTCCAGCCGCCTTCATGGTTTGGTTGGGATCCGTCTTCCATGCCTGGCGGGCAGGAATCACGCCAAAAATCACTCCGGTTGCCACTGCCAGTAACGAGGCAAACGCGTACACCAGGAAGTCCGGTTCCACCAGGAGTTGGATCGGAATTTCGCTGCTAAGGCGCCATTGCGAAAGACCATGTAATAACGTCTTGGCGAGAATAGTGGCCGCGAAACCGCCGAGCAGCGAGACGATCACTGATTCAGTAATCAGCTGGCGCACAATACGCCCCCGGCTGGAACCAATGGCGAGCCGAATCCCGAGTTCCCTGGAGCGATCCGCGGTCTGCGCAGAAAACAGTCCCCCCAGGTTGGCGCAAGCGGCCACCAATACCAGGCCGGCCAGAAACATGATTCCGAGCAGAAAGCTGCGCACCGGGCCGCCAACGTTATCGCCGAGAAAACCGGGTTGGGATAGCTTGAGGATCAGATACTTGTCTTCCGCAGAAAACTCTTTAGCCAGTTGCGCGGCGATCCCATTGAGGTCAGCAGTCGCCCGCTCCGGCGTGACCCCCGGCTTGAGCCGGCCCACGACAAAGGCGTTGTTGTTGCCTCGCTTCTCCAGCCACTCGTAGCCTTCGATCTGAGATTCGTTGTGGATCGGTACCCACAGCTCAGGCGAGAAAAACCGCTCGATGCCGTTAAAGTACTGCGGGGCTACGCCAATCACTGTGTAGGGAACTTTGTTGAGCTTGATGGCTTTGCCAACGATGTTTCGGTCCCCGCCGAAGCGTACTCTCCAGGTGGCGTAGCTGAGCACCGCTACCTGGCTCCCATTCACCTTCTCATCATCTGAAGGCGCCAGAAACCGCCCCAGGAGCGGCTTGATACCCATGGCGTTGAAGTAGTTGCCGCTAGCTTCATACCCCCAGACCGCCTGTGCATTGTTATTCACCTCGAGACCGACCCGCATAAGGCGCGCGTCGGCAACCTCGGCGAAAGTATGGTTGCGATCGCGAATATCGCGATAATTGGGATAAGACACTGCGAACGAATTAGGAGTTTGCACGGTGTATAGCCGGCTCGCTTCGGGCACGGGCAGTGGGTGCAACACCAGTGCATTCAATACACCGAAGACAACGACGTTAGCTCCGATCGCGATGGTCAACGTCAACACTGCGGTAAGAGCGAAGCCGGGGGATTTGCTTAGCCTACGGAGTGCGTACTGAAAATCCTGGAGCAAGTTTTGCATAGGGCGTCCTGAGACTGCAGCTTCTCGACCGAGTATCTGCATTTTGACGACCTAAAGTCGAGTTCTTTAAACTACGCGGAATGAAGCCTCGGAGTTCCGTTGACGATTCGTCGATTCTAGCGATCGCCTGTTCGAAACCGGACAGCACGGGTAGCCTTGTGGTCGCAATCAGTCGCATCGCAAAGCCACGATCGGATTCACGCTAGTGGCGGATCTGGCCGGGATAAGGACGGCGACGATTGCGACCAGCACGAGCAGGAGCGTTACCAATCCAAACGTAACTGGATCGTGGGGACCAATGCTGTACAACAGGCTCGAGAGCACATGGCTTGCAGCCAATGCAGCAACCAGGCCAACGGCAATTCCCGACAAAATAAGCCGCAAACTCCTCCCCATCACCAGCCGCAAAATGTCGCCTTTGTCTGCCCCTAGCGCCATGCGCACCCCGATCTCCTGCGTCCGCTGCGCTACCAGGTAAGCGATCACTCCATAGAGCCCGATCATCGCCAGCACCAACCCGGCCGCGGCGAAGAAGCTCACCAGGGTCGTCTGAAATCTTGGCTGGTCGGCCAGCTTGGCGACTCGTTGACGAAGAGTCGCAATATCTACCGGAAGCGTCGGGTCAAGCGCAGCTACCTGAGAGCGAATCCATCGAGACATTTCTTGGGGCGGAAGAGCGCTTCGCACCACGACCACCGAAGTCCTGCCCCACGTACCGCCTCTATCCCAATCCTCTGCGCGATTCCGCCGCAGCCCGTAGTATTCAGGCTTCTCCTCGCCGGTAAGACCGCCATTCTTTACATTCGCCGCAACACCCACCACCGCGTACCAGATATCGTCTGCATGCGAACCAAAGCGAATCCGCTGGCCCACAGCATTCTCACCGGGAAACAGCAGCGAGGCCAGCAATTGACTCACAACAATAAAATGTTCACTGGACGTAAGCTCCTCATCGCTGAAGCCTTTCCCTTGCACAATCGGAATGTCCAGAACACGGAAGTAGTTTGGCGAAATGAGACGATAGGTCACGACCGCGCCGGTTTCCCGGTGAGAAGGCGGCCTTCCGGAAACTTCGATCAGGTCGAATCGCGTTATATCGTGATCGGATGTCGGAGGCAGCGAGTCAGTCATTGCCACCATGCTGACCCCAGGGCCGGACTGAAGACGCCGTTCCACTTCCTGGAAGAACGTCATCTGGCTTTGAGGCGTGGGGTAATTGTGTTCTCCCAGGCTGAGGCTGACCGTCAACGTGCTGTCGTCGCGCATTCCGAGGTGTTGGTTCTCGAGATTCCGGAAGCTGCGTACCAGGAGCATCGCACCGGCTAGCAAGACCATACTTGTCGCGATCTGCGCGATCACCAGCGACTGACGTAGCGTTGCATGGGAGACGAGCGTGAAAAGGCGTCCGTTCAGCGCCTCTCTGCTTGGCCTTTGCAATGCTGGCGCCAGGCCAAACAACACCCCACATAAAATCGAGAGCAAGACCGTGAAGCCGATGATGCGCAGGTCGAGCCTGGTCTGCGCGAGGTAAGGAATAGTTGCCGGGGCAATGGCAACAAAAAAACGCAGCAGGCCTTCTGCCAGGGCGCACCCAGCGACCGCTCCGGCCACTGACAACAGAAGCGCTTCCGTCAACGCCTGTCGCACCAGCCTGGCTCGGCTCGCTCCCAGAGCGGAGCGGACCGCAAGCTCCCGCCCCCTGGTCGCGCCGCGCGCCATCAACAGGCTCGCTACATTGGCACAGGCGATCAGCAGCACCGCAAAGACCGCGCCCAGCAGAACCCACGCTGCCAGACGCGCATCCTGCATCTGGCGTTCACGGAGGGAGCGAACCTTAAGATGGACGTCATAACGCAGTTCTGATGGAACCAACTTCAGATCGTACTGAAAGAGAGGCTGAAGCTCGGCTTGCGCCTGCTGCACGGTGACTCCGGGCTTGAGCCGGGCGAAGGCCCGTCTTGGACCCCCATATCCTCCATTGGCCGATCGATCGGCAGCCTCATCCACAGCCATCGGACGCAGCACATCGACGGCTTGCAGCCGCGGCATCTCGAAATCCCGGGGAAGAACGCCGACCACGCGGACCGGACTGCCATCGATCTCAATCGTCTTATTCAAGATGCCCGGGTCACGGCTGTTATGACTAAGCCATAGGCCATAAGAGATAAGTGCTACATCGGGGCCGCCGGGACGCGCCTCTTCGGGGAGGAAATTACGACCTAGGATCGGCGACACACCCAGGACGGACAGGAAATTACCCTCCACCGACTCACAGCTCAATTGCGCTGACTGGGCTGCTGTCAGATCGCACTCATGCGCCCCAGTTTGCTCGGAGGTCATGGCCTCGAAGGGCTTCTGATGGTCGCGCCAGTCGTAGTAGAAGTTGCCCATAAGGAACTCTTGGGTTTCGACCGAGTGCACCATGCCAAGCGAGACCAGACGGTCCGCGTGGGCGTAGGGAAGGCTGCGAAAGAGGATGCGATCGACAATGCTGAACACCGCAGTCGTCGCTCCAATGCCTAGCATCAGCGTCACGAGAATGGTTGTCGTAAAGACGGGGTTGCGGCCGAACCCGCGGAAGGCGTAGCGGATATCCTGAAGAACGGTTTCGATATAGAAGCTTGGCCGCTGTTGGTGAGATTCTTCCTTGGTTCTCTCGACTCCCCCAAACGAGATGACCGCTTGTCTACGCGCCTCCTGCGGCGTCATTCCGGCGGCGACATTTGCCTTGGTCTGCTCTTCGAGGTGGAATTGCGACTCCGCGTCAATTTCATGATGAGGCTTGGGAGCTACCAGGAAGCGGAGGCGCGTCAGCCATTGCTTAAGCATCAGGAATCCTCCTACTCGAGCACCAGGGCGATCGCGGTGGAAATGCGGCCCCAGTTTTCGAGTTCGACTTCGAGCTGCTTTTGTCCGCTGCGCGTCAGCGAATAGTACTTGGCCTTGCGGTTGTTTTCGGAAGCTCCCCAGTCGGCACGAATCCAGCCCTTGTACTCCAGCCGGTGGAGCGCTGGATAAAGAGAGCCCTGCCCAATCTGCAGCGCCTCCTTCGAGACCTGTTGAATGCGCTGCGCGATGCCCCATCCGTGCATGGACTCAAGGGCCAACGTCTTCAAGATAAGCAGATCAAGCGTCCCTTGAAGTAGATCGGTAGATGGCGGCATGTTTCCCCCGCGACACTCAACAAGAGGATGAGGCCGCCTCTTGTCGAATGTCAAGGGGGAGAATGCGATGAGAACCCAAAGGTTCAAATCTCACCTTGCGCTTAAGGAAGTCCTGATCGACCGCGCCCGGTGCTCGTCCTGGTCTTGCTCCACGGCCGGCACTGGGCCTGCAGAGCACTCCGGGGCGCCATCAGTCGCAGCGTAAGGCCACGATGGGGTCGACACTCGTGGCGGATCTGGCCGGGATAAGCGCGGCGACGATTGCTACCAGGACAAGCAGGAGCGTTACCAATCCAAACGTAACCGGATCATGTGGGCTAATGCTATATAGCAAGCTCGAGAGCACGCGTGTCGCAGCCAACGCGGCAACCACGCCGAAGATAATTCCCGACAAAATCAGCCGCAAACTCCGCCCCATCACGAGCAATAAAATATCGCCTTTGTCTGCCCCCAGCGCCATGCGCACGCCGATCTCCTGCGTCCGCTGCGCTACCAGGTATGCGATCACTCCATAGAGCCCGATCATGGCCAGCACCAGGCCGGTCGCGGCAAAGAAGCTCACCAGGGTCGTCTGGAATCTCGGCTCGTTAGCCAGCTTGGCGACTCGTTGGCGCAGAGTCGCAATATCCACCGGAAGTGTCGGGTCGAGGGCAGCCACCTGGGAGCGAATCCAGCGAGTCGTCTGATCGGGTGGCAGCGAGCTTCGGACTACGACGACCGAGGTCATAGCCCAGACGCCGCCCACGGCCCAGTCATCTGCAAGATTTCTCCGCAGTCGATAAAACTCCGGCACTTCGTCCTTAGTGAGACCACCGTTTTTGACGTCTGCCGCCACCCCGACAACCGTGCTCCAGGGCTCGGAGGGATCGTCCTTCCCGAACCTCATTTGTTGGCCGATAGGATTTGCGTTTGGGAAGAACAGGGCGGCGAGGCGTTTGCTGAGGACAATGGGGCGTTGACTTGCCGTCATATCCTCTTCACGAAAGCCTGCGCCCTGCATCATTGGGATATCCAAAGCGCGGAAATACTCCGGCGAAACCAGCCGTGAGGCGACCACCCCGGTGATGGGCGGCGTCGGTGCCGGTTTTCCGGCAACAACGATCTCGTCGAGACGGCCGCCGGGACCTCCACCAGGAGGGATAGAGTCGCTCACAGAGACAACAGAGACGCCGGGTCCGAATCTTAGGCGCGTACTCAATTGTTGAAAGAAAGCGAGCCGGCTTGCGGGTGTGGGGTACGTGTGCACCCCCAAGGTGACGCTAGCGGTGAGCGTGTTGTCGGTGCGCATGCCGAGCTTTTGATCCTCGAGATTGTGGAAGCTGCGCAACAAGAGTATTGCCGCAATCAGTAAAACCATGCTCGCGGCGATCTGGGTCACAACCAACCACTGGCGCACGATTGCTTGGGAGACCGTGGTGAAAGAACGTCCACCCAACATGCCTTCGCCAGGCTTCTGCAGTGCAGTTGCGAGGCCAAAGAGTGCACCGCAGACGATCGAAAGTACGACCGTGGCAGAGAAGATGCGAAGGTCTAGCCGAGTTTGATCGAGGTATGGAATGTCAGCGGGGGCGATTGCCATGAAGAAACGCAACAAGCCCTCTGCCAGCGCGCATCCCGCGAGCGCTCCTGCGATTGATAGTAGGAGCGCTTCCGTCAGCGCCTGACGGGCAAGCCTGCCTCGGCTCGCTCCCAATGCCGAACGAACCGCGAGTTCCCGTTGCCGCATCGCGCCGCGCGCCATGAGCAGACTTGCCACATTAGCGCAGGCGATGAGCAGTACCGCGAGAACGGTGCCCAGAAGAACCCATGCAGACGTGCGTACGTCCTGCATTTGACGATCGCGGAGCGAGCGAACTCTTAGGTGGAAGTCATAGCGGATGTCCGCCGGAATCAGCTTAAGAGCGTTCCGGAAGAGTGGTTGCAATTCCCGCTCGGCCTGCTGAATGTCTACTGCTGGTTTGAGCCGGGCGAAGGCTCGTCTTGGACCTCCAAGTCCGCCGTTTGATTTTTTGTCATACGTTTCGTCTGCTGTGAGCGGAAACAGCACATCCACAGGTTGCAGCCTGGGCATCTCAAAGTTTTTCGGTAAAACACCGACCACCTGGACTGGATTGCCGTCTATATCAATTGGTTTATTCAGAATTCCGCGATCCAGGTTGTAGTGGGAGAGCCAAAGGCCGTAGGAGATAAGCACTACCTTTGGCCCGTTGGGGAGTATTTCTTGCGGCAGGAAGTTCCTCCCCAGGACCGGTGAGATCCCAAGTGTGGGCAAAAAATTCCCCTCTACCGACGTACAGTGCAGTTGCGCCGGGTTTCTCTCCGTCAGATCGCACTCGCCCGTCGTTGCGCTCTCGGAGGTGAGAGCCTCAAAGGGCTTTTGCGCACGCTGCCAATCGTAATAGAAGTAGCCCAGCATAAACTCAGTCTCGAGCGATTGGACCATGCCAACGGAGACCAGACGGTCCGCATGGGCATAGGGAAGGCTGCGAAAGAGGATGCGATCGACAATGCTGAACACCGCAGTCGTCGCTCCAATGCCTAGCATCAGGGTCACGAGAATGGTGAGGGTAAAGAGCGGGTTGCGGGCGAAGCCGCGGAGAGCGTAGCGGATATCCTGAAGAACGGTTTCGATATAGAAGCTTGGCCGCTGTTGGTGAGATTCTTCCTTAGTACTCTCGACTCCCCCAAACGAGATGACCGCTTGCCTACGTGCCTCCTGCGGCGTCATTCCGGCGGCGACGTTCGCTTCAGCCTGCTGCTCGAGATGAAATTGCAATTCCTCGTCAATCTCATGATGAGGCTTGGGAGCGAGCAGGAAGCGGAGGCGCATCAGCCATTGCTCCAGCATCGAGAATCCTCCTACCACTCCACAAGAGGATGAGGCCGCCTCTTGTCGAATGTCAAGGGGGAGAATTCAAATCATGCTTGTTCGTGTCGAGTTGCCGCGCCTAACCGGTGCGTTCGGACGATTGCGCCAGCGATAACGATCGCCAGGGAATCGGAGAAATACCACATCAGCCTGGACAGAGGTGTAGCATACCCAAACCGCATCACCTCTACCGGGAGAGCAACGATAATCATCGCACCGAATATAAGACCCAGAGTCATCGTGGCCGCCATTTCCCTTCCCTTGGCCACGAGCGCAACCATGAAACCAACGAACAGGAATGTGATGAGGTGTCCAATGTCAATTCCAGTGGATGCGAAGAACAGATACGTGCTGAAGTGATGCTCGTAAACGTGGTATCGCTCAAGCACTGCAAATATCGGCGGCTCGACCGATCGAGCGACAAGCTTTCGCAGAAAAAATCCTCCGGCAACGGCTGCCGTTGTCAACCACGGAGCAGTGCGAAAGCCAAGGACCGCAAGCTGGAAGACGGTTTTCAACGTCTGTCGCCAGTACCATCTGCGGGCGAATGGAACTCCGGATTTTGACGCGAGACGAGTGAATTCCTCAAGCAAGTCGCCCAGGATGGATTCTGCTTTATCGTCAAGGGCGAAAAGAGTGAGGAGCCACGTCGCGAAACGCGGCGGCTGAACAAAATGTGATTGCGACGTCATGAGTAGCTCCTGATGAAGCCCAGGCCTTCTGTCATGCTCTCGAGTGCCCGGTGGGTGCGGCTCACGGCCGCGATTCCCTTTGCTGTGACACGGAAGAAGCGCTTCGCACGGCCGCCGCGTTCCGGGGTGGGATCGCCGCGGTGGGACTTGACGTACCCTTTTGCCTCAAGACGATCAAGGGTGGCATAAACGGCCCCGATGGACACCTCACGATTGGTGCGCAGTTCAATCTCCTGTCGCACGGTGACTCCGTAGGCCTGATCAGCCAGGCGCAGGAGTGCCAGGACAATGATGTGCTCAAATTCGCCGAGGTAATCGCGGTCAGCCATTTTCTATACAATATAGATCAAATCGTTGTGGAGGGATACCGCGGCCGGGCGGGTCCCGTTCTCTAGCGAAGGACGGGTGCCCCATATCTCGCTCGTTTTTCGCGAGATGTGGGATACCACTGCTCTTTCCCCCTGACTCTCGATTCACCCGGTGGACATAGCGGTCAACATCAGCGGAATCCCATATCTCGCGAAAAACGAGCGAGATACCCGGATTTCCAGTACGCGGCGCCAAGCAACGGCCACGTGTGCGGCTTTCATCGAGGAAAGCCGCATGAAGTTCATCAACGCCAACAAACTTCACAGGAAATCCGGGGGTATGGGGCACCCGTCACTACTCGATCACAACCGTACCTCAGCGGCTAAAGCCGGGGCTGCGCGCAAGACTTTACGGCAGGGCTGAAGCCGTGCCCGTCGTTTCATGAGTATGCCGCTGGCATTCAATAAGCGAGTGGATCGGGTCGGATCTGAAAGTGGACCACCTTGGGGTTCGTCCCTTTCCCTGTCTCGCTGTGGAACGGCGTGCGCGTACCCCATGTAGTCCAGACTCCTTTGCCCTTCCAGCCGGCCTTCGGGTCGTCGAAACGCCCATCCATGCCCTTGGCGAAGAAGCCAATCGGATAAGGCACGCGCATGATTGTGAACTTCCCATTGACTAGGGCAATGAGCGAGTCCGACGAATTGCCGGTAATAATGGGCGTATTGTTACCCAGCCCCAGGGTATCGAACTTATCCACCCAGACGTAATAGTGCGAGTCCGCACTGCCGGAGGCGGTCACGTTTTTGAACTTCGGTCCCGGCGTTTGATAGAGCGTCCACCCTTCAGGACATTGCCGCCCGGTGGCCTTCGGCCCGTTAAGCGGCCCCTTGCACTTCTGGCGGTCGAAGCTAGCCAGGTGCCCACTGGCCAGCGCCACCCAGACAACACCGTTGCCATCGATGTCCATCCCCCGCGGCGAGAAGCCCCAGACTGGGGCTTTCGGGTCGTTCCACGGCACTTCATAGTATTCCGCAAGAGCTGTCTCCGGCGGGTTCGATCCCGGGTTGAGGCGCACGATTCCGCCCGGAAAACCCAGCACCGAACCCCAGACCATCCCGTCCTTGCCAACTGCGACTCCATAGAACGCCGCGTTGAGACGCGTATCCTTGGTGGGATCAGTTGCTGCGTTAAACACTGTGGAAGTGCCCAGACTTTCGCCGCTGGGCGCGGTCGCGACTTTCTGCTCGCCTTCCACATAGGCGTCCCGCTTGCCGTTGCCGTTGGTATCCAGCACCAAGGCAGTCCAGCCTTGTGATTTCTGCGCATCGTGCGTCTCATCCCACATTTTCGTGTTCAACCAGCCCACTACCCCGCCGCCACCACCGCTGCTGGTCCAAAGAGTGTCGTTCGCATCAGAGGCAAAGACCAGGTGGTGAGTGCCGAAGCAAGTGTCGATCATGGCGATTTGCTTGGTCGCCGGATCGTACATCTCCAGTTGGCGGCCGGAGCTCTGCACGGGAGTAAGCACTGCCGAAATGAGACTGGATCCGGCTTTGCAGAACGCCGGGTTATCGTTGGCGCGGATGCGAGCCGTAAACCACAAGCGTCCGCGCTCGTCGAACATGGGGTTGTGCACCGTCGTGTGGCTATCCCAGATCGGCTCGTCGCCCCAGATCGGTGACGAATTCAGCGGCTTCGGTTGCCCAGGTGTATCAGGATCACGGTACTGAACTTTGAGCTGGCTGATTGCGCTGCGCACGGGATCGAGCACCGGCAGATAATCGCGGCTCTCCTCGGGCGATCCGTAGATGAGGCCGTTGGCGTTCACGCTGGGATAGCGCTTGTCGGTGGAGATCTCGTCGTGCAGATAGGCCTTGGGATCGGCCCAGTCCCATTGGGTAATCACCACGTTGCGCTCGATGCCCTGCGGCCGCGGAGGCGCCTCCGCAGGCAATTCTCCCTTCGCGATGCGAGTGGTCCAATCGCCAAACTGCTGCGTGGCTCGTTGCGCGCCGAGCTGAGCCAGTCCGCCCATCATGGCCGAACCGGCTTGCCCCGACTGCAACCGGCGCATCCATGCCTGTGCCGGAGGAAGATCGCTGAACATTGCCGGAATCGTCCGCGTGTATTGGTTGCCCAGCTGATGGCAGGACTCACAGCTATCAGTCTTGATCAGGTGGATCCACTGCGCTTGAGTTTTGATATTCGGAGAAATGCCGTTTCCATTGGTGGAGGTTCCTGGGAATTCGTTTTCTCCCGGCACCTCCAGGAGGGAGTACCAATAATTAGCCGGATAGTAATGTGCAGCCGACTTCGCATCCGGCGCAACGCTCGGTTTTAGATCCACTCGTTTGCCTGGCTCGGTCTCCACCTTGGGTGAATCCACCAACCCGTAGCCGCGCGCCCAGACGGTGTACCTGGCTTTCGGCAAGGCCGGTATCAGGTAGCGCCCCTGACCGTCGGTCACCACTTCCTTGATATAGCGCGTGGGCAGATCCGTTGTTTCCGCGATCACCCATACTCCGGCTTCCGGCCCCGCAGAGCTGGTAACCGTTCCAGCAATCACGTCGGGCATCATTTGTGTTGCGCTTGTGGTGTCGAGCGAGGCGGCTATGAATGCGGAAACGCCGAAAACAACCACCCCGGGAAACAGGGTCCTGGTCATCTGATGTGACCTCCCTATGGCTTAGAGCAGTCTCGCAATTATTGTGGCCTAATTAAGATCGCGAGGTGTGGTTTTCTTCGGGAGAAAACCACCAAAAGGCCTATCTCTTCGGTCTACACCAATTGCGAAACTGCTTTAGCCGATTGGCCGCCAATATACGCCCGCCTGCCTCCTGAGGCAATCAAGCTCAGTTCATGTAAGGAAGAGAGTGCACGCTGGACTGCCGACAGATGTATATCGCCCGGTGAAGGTTAACAGTCCGGTCTTTCGCTCGACTCGAAAGGACGCGATGCTATCGCTGCGTTGATTGCAGGCAAACATAAACGATCCGCTGGGATCGAGTTGTATGTGCCTCGGGTAATCGCCCATGGTTGAGGTTTCGCCCACGTAATGCAGCCGGCCTTCGCTGTTAAGGGAGAAGATCGCGATCGTATCGTGGAGTCGGTTCGCTGCGTAAAGAAAATGCCCATCGGGCGAGAGCACGATCTCCGAGGTGAAGGTTGTTCCCTTAAAGCCTGGCGGTAGCGTTGAGATTGTTTGCTGGGGACGAAGCCCTCCGGTCGCCGGATCGAAATGAAAAAACACCACAGTAGACGCCTCTTCCTGAAGCGAATACAGCCACCGTCCATTGCGGTGAAAAGTGAAGTGACGTGGCCCATCCCCCGGAGGCAGCGAAACAAAGGGAGTTGCAGCGGGAGACAGTTTGCCGGCAACGGGATCGAAGGCGTAGACATAGATGCGATCTTGTCCCAGGTCGGTTTGCAGCACGAATCGATTGGAAGGGTCAGCGTGGATCATGTGGGCATGCGGCTTGTCATGCCCGCTAAAGGCAAAACTTCCCGCAGGACCACTCGATGGGATCTTCGGTCCGACAGACCCTGTGTCCTGGTGAACGAACGTAGCTGAGCCAAGCGCTCCGGTTGGCAGTATAGGCAGCACCGCTATCGTCCCGCCGGCATAATTGGCAACAAATACATATTTGCCCGTCGCGTCGACACTCAGATGAGCCGGGCCCGCCCCCTCCGAGGAAACTACATTTAGTAGTTGAAGATTTCCATCTGAGCGATTCACAGCATAGGCACTTACCGCCCCGCTCTTGCCTCCGAACTCTGCGACTTCGTTGCCTGCGTAGAGGTATCGTCCGGATGGATCGAACGAAAGCCAGGAAGCGTTGCGGCCCTCGGCAGCCAGCTTGATCAAGGTGAGCTCTCCGCTCGCGGGGTTCATCTCAAAGAGGTAGATTCCCTTCCCGTTGCCTCCCCCGCCATCGACCGCTGTGCTATAGGTCCCCACATACACCAATACTTTTCGATTCGGGCCTACCATCGCGGACCCGCGGACCGGTCTGAGCGCTGAAAGAATGGCGAAGGCAGCGGATCCTTGCAGTAATTCGCGGCGAGAGATGTTGCCGCCAGTCTTATCTGTTGATTCGATTATTTTGTGGACCCACCGGATTGATTTCTCCTCTCTCTATAGAGACCCGAACCATCAGCTGTACCTTAGCCAGCGCAACATCTCTGGCAGCGTCGGCCGCTTGCCGTACATCAGGATACCGACGCGATAGATCCGCGTAGCCACCCACACCATCCCGTAGATGGACAACACCATCAGCACCAGGGAGAGAGCGAGTTGCCACGCCGGCACCGCCATCGCCGCCATGCGCAAGCACATCACGATCGGCGTGCACGGCGGAATCAGCGACAACAACACCACCGGCCACGCGGCCGGGTTGCTCAGGATGTAGACAATGAGCACCAGCCCGATCACCTGCGGCAGCACGATAATCATGCTGAACTGCTGTACCTCCGACTCCTGGCTGACGGTGGCGCCGAGACCTGCACTCAGCGCGCTGTAGAAGAAAAATCCCAGGATGAAATAGAGCACGAAGAAAATGAGCTGCAGCGGCGTCACTCCATAGGCTGCCAGGCCGCCGAGCCCAAACGTCACCCAAAGCGACGACGCGCTCAGCATCAAAATGAAAACAATCCAGATCGCCATTTGGGTCAGGCCCACTGCGCCTACCCCTAACAGCTTGCCCAGCATCAGTGACTCCGGTTTGGCCGAAGACAGCATCACTTCAAATACCCGCGACGTTTTTTCCGCCACTACCGAATGGGCCACATTCACGCCGTAGAACACCACCGCGAAATACAGCATAAAGGCCATGATGTAGGCGCCCCAGAAACCCTTGCTCGCGTCTGCCGCAACGGCTGTGCCGTTCTTCACCTGCTGTGTCTTCAGGTCTACATCTTTGAGCAGTGCCTGGATTTCTTCGCTGGTCGCGCCGCGCTTCACCAACTCTTCCCGGACTAGCGCATGGCCGATCGAATCCTGCATCCTGTCCTTTCCCACAAAATCGGCCGATCCGCGGGAAGTGTATGTAGCCTCGAGGCGCGTCGTTCCTGGCCGTAGATTGAGCCACAAGTAGCCATCAATCTGCTTGCTCTCCACCTCCGCGTTCAGGGCCGCCAGGTCGCCCTCCGTGAGCGGAGCCTTCACATCTACAGTCAGTCGCGAGGATGGGTCCTTTCGAACCTCATCCGCGGCGTTGTCAGCCGCTATCAACTCCGCCCGCTCGCTCTCGGCCAACTGAGGATCGTTCGAGACCACCACAATATGCCTCGCGCCACCGCTGAGTTTGCCGGAAAGCGCGCCCACTCCAAAAATCAATGCAAAAAATAGCGGAATGAGCACCGTGCTGATGCGGAAGGCTTTACTGCGGATCCGCTCCAGATACTCGCGCCGCGCGATCAGCAATGCCTCACGCATCCACTTTCTCCCCTACCGTCCGTATGAAAATCTCTTCCAGCGACGGCTCTACCAGCTCAAAACGGTAAATCTTCGCGTGCTGTTCGGCGGCGCGCAGCAGTGCCTGCGCGTCGCCATGCTCCTTCAGGCTGATCTCCACGTGGCCCGGATACTCCCTGCTTTCGGCTATCGCCTCGTGGCTTAGAAAGCCGTCGTCCCCATCGAAGTCGATGATTACCCGGTTTCGTTCGTAGCGCGATTTCACTTCGCGCATCCCGCCAGAAAGCACCGCCTCTCCCCGATGGACGAGGCAAATCTCGTCGCACAGCTTCTCCACCTGGTCCATGCGATGGGTCGAGAAGAGAATGGCTCGCCCTTCTTTCTTCAAATGCAGCAGGGTGTCCTGCAGCAGCGTCGCGTTGACTGGATCAAGCCCTGAGAAGGGCTCATCCATAATGATCAGTTCGGGCTCGTGCAAGAGCGTCACAATAAACTGGATCTTCTGTTGCATTCCCTTGGAAAGTTCTTCGGTCTTGCTCTGTGCCGCATCGATTATCTGCAGCCGCTCGCACCATGCTTGCGCTCGCTTCGCGGCGACCTCTGAGGTCAGCCCATGGAGCTGGCCCATAAAGACCAGCTGATCCATCACCTTCATCTTCCGGTAGAGCCCGCGCTCTTCCGGAAGGTACCCAACCCTCTTCAAGCTCTCACGCGTAAATGCCCGGCCGAACAAATTTACGGTGCCGGAATCCGGCACCGTAATTCCCACCATCATGCGGATGCTCGAAGTCTTACCTGCCCCGTTTGGCCCCAGCAGGCCAAACATGGTTCCCGGCTCTATTCGCAGATTCAGATCGCGTACCGCCACCTTCTGCTCGTACGCTTTGGACACATGATCGAGCTCCACCAGGGGCGCCATTCCTAAACCTCTCGCGACGAGTTTAACAAAGCCTCATTACAGAGGAAGCTCTCTGTAGGCAGATCGAGAGCGGCGTTGACAACGCTACTCAGCTCCGCCTTCGGTCGGCGCCGTTTTGCCCTGCAGATAGCGTTCAAACCAGGCCGCCGAGCGCGTTAGCTCATCTGTCTGATGCTCCCGCTTGAGGAAGCCGTGACCTTCTTCCGGATAATACACAGCCTCGACGGTTCGGCCCTCCGCCTTCAGGATCGACACTACTTGCTCGGCTTCTTCCTTGGGCACGCGGATGTCTCGCTCCCCCTGCAGCACCAGCAGCGGCGCCTTCTCCTTGCGGATATACTTGAGCGGCGAACTCGCCTCGTACACGGCCCGGTCTTTCTCCGGATCGCCCAGCAGTGTCTTCTCATACTCCTGCAGAGAAGGGTCTTCGTGCTGCAGCATGGTGTACCAGTTCAAAATCCCGTACTCATCCACCGCAGCCGACCAGACATCAGGCGTCTTTCCGATAGCCATCAAGGTCATGAAGCCGCCGTACGATCCTCCCCAGATCCCGATCTTTTTGGGATCCACGAAGCCCGTCGCCTTGAGAAAGTCCACACCGGCGATCTCGTCTTTTAGATCGCCACCACCCAGGTCTTTGAAGTTGGCGTTCTGAAACTCCATGCCGTAGCCGGTGGAACCGCGTACATTGGGCGCAATGACCACAAAGCCACGCGAAGCCAACAGTACTGCGCGGCTGTTGAAGCTATCCACCATCTGACCTGTGGGTCCACCATGAGGCATCACCACGGCAGCGGCTGTGCCGTCGCGCTTGAGGTTGAAGGGCACCCACACGAAGGCCGAAATCAATCGTCCATCAAAGCTCTTGTAGGTCACCAGTTGCGAGGGCGGCACGACGGCTGCTGCGAGCCCGGGAGATTCGTTGTGGGTGATCTGCTTCAAATCACCGCCAGCATGCAGCAAATAGAGATTTGCCGGATGCGTCGAGTCCTGATGGAGCAGGAGATAGCTGCCATCGGGCAAAAACGATGTCGGGCTCGCTGCGCCCGTATTCAATCCCAAGGGCGCGTTGCGTTCACTAGCCTTCAAGGTCGCCGTGTCGACAAATTGAACGCTGGCTCGGCCGTCCGCGTTAAGCTCGTAGGTAAAACTCTTCCCATCGGGAGAGAATTCTCCGGCGGACGACTCCCACTGCGTATCGGTCACCCATTTCCACTGCTTCGATGAGAGATCGAGCAGAGCTACATTGTTGAAGCCCGCCTTGCGGTTGGAACTGAGCAGCAGCGTTTTTCCATCCGGCGATATATCGCTGATCGACACCAGCTCTTTGCCTTCATGCGCGGTTAATTTCTCCGCCACGCCACTGTGCACGTCGATACGATATCCATCGGAGTCATCCAGCCCCACCCGGCGGTCAGCGAAAAGAGCACTGCCGTCCGGACTCCAGCAGACCGGCCTCCAGGAAGCTTTGCGATCGCTCTCGTGCGTCAACAAGCGGACGGCGCCGGCGGGCCAAGTCATCACGCCGATATTCGTAGAAGGTGAGATCTTGTCCTTGGCGCCAAAGGCGAGCATCGAGCCATCGCGCGAAAACAGGGGCCCTGTTTCACTCGTCTGGTCGGTGTTGGTCAGGTTGCGCGGCTCGCCCCCGGTCAGTGGCAGGACGTAGATGTCATACATCTCGTCTCCACCCTTGTCCTGGACGTAGACAATCTGGCCGCCATCGCGGCTGAAGGTGAGTCCCGCTTGGCGGTCATTCGCATGCAGGAGCTGGTGTGCCTCTGTGCCATCGATGTTCATGAGCCAGAGGTTCAGCCGCCCCGAGGCGTTGCCGACATAAGCGATGCGGCGACCGTCAGGAGACAGGGTTGCATCCGCTATCCGCGTCGTCTGCAGCAAGTCGGCTACCTTTACCGGAGCAGCATTCGCCTGCGCCGTGGAAACCACGCTCTTCGGATCCGTCGGCACGCGGTCCGCAGGCCCCGAAGCTAAGGAGAGAAGACTGGAAGTCAAAAGCAGGAGTAAAACAGCGGAAGAGCGGATCATAGTTCCTCGGAGACGTGTAAAGGACAGAGCCAGAGAATACGACGCTAAGGATACCCGACCGTCCAACATTGCGGTACAGCATGCGTTCAGCTTTCCCTGGGACTCTTTGGATTTGCACCCAGAATTCCCCGGCCGCGCGACCCATCGCCTCGATGAGTAGAATGGTTCACAAACTGGAGCAGTCTGGTGACAAAAGCTACTCGGGCTTTATGCCTGCTAATGTTCTCCGCTCCCGGATGGGGACAAGCTGCCTCCCCCGCCCCGGCGCAGGATGCGGATCAGGCCCAACAACCGGTGATCACGCTCAAGGTCGTTACAGGTCTGGTGGCCATCTCGGCCGTAGTGAAGACCAAAGATGGCCAGGCCCAGGAAGGCCTCACCAAAGACGACTTCGTCCTCAAGCAGGATGGCAAGGAAGTGCCGATCCACTATTTCTCTCGCGGGTCCGAAGTCCCCTTGAGCTTTGCGCTCATGGTGGATACCAGCGGGAGCCAGGAAACCTTCATCGGCGATGAATCGCTGGCCAGCGACGTCTTTTTCCAGACCATGCTGGGCCGTCAAGAGGACCGTGCGATGCTGGTGCAGTTCGACACTACTGTCCTACAGCTGAAGAGCATGACCAACTCCGCCAGTGCACTCCATTTTGCACTGTCGCGCATGAGTCAGCGTGCCGCTACCAAGGGAGGAACCCTTCTTTATGACGCGGTGTACGTAGTGGCTAAAGATGCCTTGGCAAAGGAGACGGGACGCAAGGCAATGGTGATTCTCACCGACGGCGGCGATGTCGGAAGCCGCCGCTCGCTCGTCGAAGCCATCGAGCAGGCGCAACGCGCGGATGTCCAGGTCTATTCCATCCTCTACAGCATGTTTAAGGGTCTTAGCGGAAGTAACAGCGGTCTTCCACCCCAGGCAGATCCCGGCCTGCAAGCCTTGGAGAAACTCTCGGAGAGCACTGGTGGACATGTATTTACCGTCTCGCGCACGATGAGCCTGCGAGATATCTTCGCGCAGATCGCCGACGACTTGCGATTGCAGTACGAACTGGGCTACCAGCCGCCTCCAGACACCCGGCCGAACAGCTATCACAAGCTGGAGTTGAAGGCGAAAGACAAGAAGCTGACCGTGCAGGCCCGCAAAGGCTTTTTCCAACCATCTTAGACTTTTGCCGCAGCAACGCTTCCCCTCAATGTATTCTCGGCTAACGATGTATCCCCACCGCCAAGCCGCAAAGCGGAAGGCCTAGGCCGATTCACGGTGAAAGAAACACTGCCAGGTGAGCAAGAAAGATGAACATGCCAGGATTATTTGACTTAAGCGGCCGGGTGGCCGTGGTCACAGGCGGTAATGGCGGTATTGGCCGCGGCATTGCGCTCGGACTGGCCGCAGCCGGAGCCGCCGTCGCGATCTTTGGACGAAACGAGGAAAAGAACCAGCGGGTGCTTGCTGAATTAAAAGCCATCGGTGTTCCGTCCCTTGCCGTAAAAGTGGATCTGACCCAGCGCGCCACATTGGAACCAGCGCTGAACAAGGTCGAGAGCGAACTCGGCGCCATAAGCATCCTGGTCAATAACGCCGGCAACGTCTCCTTAAGCGGCGGTGTGCTAAATGAAAAACCTGAGGATTGGGACAACGTCATCGAAACCCAACTCAATGCAGTCTTCCTGCTTTCCAAGCTCGCTGCCGCGTCAATGCTTAGACTAAAGAGGGGAAAGATTATCAACATAGGCAGTATGTATTCGTACTTTGGATCAGGACTGGTCCCTTCGTACAGCGCGGCGAAGGGAGCGATCGTGCAGTTGACCAAGTCCATGGCCATTGAACTCGCCCCACACAACATTCAAGTGAATGCGATCGCGCCCGGGTGGATTGAAACCGACATGACCGCGCCTGTACTTACCATGCCGATGAACGACGAGATCCTTGCGCGTACTCCGGCCGGTCGCTGGGGTCAACCGGAGGAGATCGCCGGAACCGCCGTATACCTGGCCTCACGGGCTTCAGACTTCGTTACCGGCGAGACGATTCGTGTCGACGGCGGCTATGCGATCCGGTGACATGGCGAAAGGACTGCGGCTAGGAAATTAGGAAGAAAAATCAGCCTCTCTCCGTGATCCCTGCGTAATTTTGGGTGCCCCATCCGTATACCCCTCGTATGTTCGAATACGATGGAACATTGGCGGCGACCGTGAGCACAGAAACGCACCAAATCGCGCGCGGTCTTCGCCAAAGAGACGTCGCTCTTCTACACGCTTTAGTCGGGCAATATCAGTATCGTCTTGTCCGCTACTTTACTTATCTCCTGGGGAGCCGCGATCCCGTCGACGACCTCGTACAGGAAACGTGGCTGCGCATCCTTGAGCGTGGACACTCCTACGACGGGCAATCTCGCTTCGAGCCGTGGCTCTTTACCGTTGCCCGCAATCTTGCCCTCGACTACGTGCGCAAGCGGCGAGTCCTCAGCCTCGACTCGACGGACTCGTTAGAACCAGATCTCGAATCGCTCTCGCCTGTTTCCCCAGCGCCCTCGCCCTTCGAGCAGGCAGCGCGCACGGAGGAGGCCCAACGTCTCGCTCACTCACTGCAGATGCTGGAGCCCATCTATCGAGAAGCGCTCGTCCTTCGCTTTCAGGAAGATCTATCGCTGCAGGAGATGGCGGGGGTGGTAGGAGCGTCCGTCTCGACCGTATCTTCAAGGATTTATCGCGGCCTCGCAGCATTGCGGGCGCAGATGGAAGGAGAAACCAATGCAAGTTGATCGTCACCAGGAGATCCGCCATATCATCGACCGATCTCTCGAGGGCGCGGCCTCTCTTCAGGAGGAGCAAACTCTGCGCGCGCATTTTCTTACTTGTGTCCCGTGCCAGGAGTATCTGAACGCTTCTCATCGAGCTATTGCCGGCCTGGGAGGTTTCTCTTTCGAAGTGAATCCAGACCTTCATGGGAAAGTGCTCGCGGCCCTCACGCAACGCGCACAACAACTGGAAACCAAGAGGGCCGAGCGAAAGCCGATGTTATGGAGTTACCTGGCCGCGCTCGTGCTCACGGTAGTGGGATCGTTGGCTGCTGCGCGATTTAGCGGTCTTGCTGTCGCTGTCTTTCACCTGCAGCCCGCGCCAATGCACTTTGGATTGCTCGCCTTATGGATTGTGCCGTCCTTGTGCTTCTGTTTGGTGTTTCCCATCCTGCACCGCCTGTCTGAGGGCTGGATGAATGAGAAAGGATTATCCCAATGAGAGTTCGTCAATTCCTGGATGTCGTTCCCAAGTCCGTTAAGACCGCAGCCTGCTCGATCGCAGGTGGAATAGTGCTGATTGGCTTGATCGGCGCATTCATCAGTGGACACGGTCAAAACGTAGTTTTCCCAATTCTGTTTCCAGGTATCGGCTTCGGCTTGGTAGCAGGTGCTGTGATCGCAACTTGGATTCTCGGTCTGGGCTACGTGTACGCAGATGCTCGCCGGCGCGGCATGCCGCCCATCCTATGGACGCTCATCGCTGCTTTCATCCCTAACTTATTAGGGTTCCTTCTCTACTTTGCAATGCGCCGGCCCATGGCGTCGCCTTGTCCGCAGTGCGGACAGCCAACAACCGCGGAGCAACGATTCTGCTCGTGGTGTGGCTATCAAGGATCCTCCGCGCTCTCCAGCCACGCTTCTTAGCACTCGGTTCCCCCTGTTCATTCACGGACACACTTGGCTGAAACCGGACATGCAGTTCCCTATCCTTATCCCTGTGAGAGTCCGCAAGCCGTTTGATTCCCATAAGCTTGCTTGCACGTACTTTGGCTTCCGAATTGCACTTATTACTGTCGAGCCACATCGTCAACCTGAGGCCGCCCAGTGAAGAACCTGCTGCAGGACTTGCGATTCGCACTTCGCCAGATACGCCGTTCTCCCGGCTTTGCCGTCACCGCCGTGCTTACCCTGGCGCTCGGGATTGCCGCCAATGTCATTGTCTTTGGCATACTGCAGGCGCTGATCCTACGGCCCATTGATGTGCCCAATCCGGACCAGGTAATGACGCTCGCGCGCACCGACCAGACCTATCCGATTTTTTCTTATCCCGAAGTGCGCGACGTGCGCGATGGCAATACCGTGTTTTCTGCCGTTGCCGCTATGAGCATAACGAGTTTCGGTCTGGAAGCCAACGGTGTCACCCGTCCTGTCTGGGGATACCCGGTGAGCGGACAATACTTTGAGGTTGTCGGCATCAAGCCGTTCCTGGGGCGTTTGCTGCGGCGTTCCGATGACGACCATCCCGGAGCCTCAGAGGTTGCGGTGCTTTCGTGGCCCGCGTGGAATAGTTATTTTGACGCGGATCCCAACATCGTGGGAAAGACGGTCCGCATCAACAAGCAACCGTACACGATCGTCGGCGTTACTCCGCAAGGCTTCTACGGGACGGAAAAAATTGGCAATCCTGACATTTTCCTACCGCTGGCGAATGAAGCATCGCTGGGAGCGGCCGACACGCTGGAGTCGCGGAGCGTTGCTAATGTCTGGGGGATCGTGCGCATCAAGGACGGCGTCACCATGCCCCAGGTACAGGCTGAATTGAATATGATTGCTGCCCGTATCGCCCGGCAGTATCCCAAGGAAGAAGAGAAGATGGGATTCAAGCTGACCCGCCCTGGCCTGATGGGCGACTTTTTCGGCGCACCGGCGCGCGGCTTTCTGACTGGCGTAATGGGGCTGGCCGGGATTGTGCTGCTCGCCGCCTGCGCTAACCTGGGCAGCCTGTTTGCAGCGCGTACGGCAGACCGTGGGCGTGAAATCGCCATCCGCATGGCCATTGGATCGAGCCGCTGGCGCATCGTGCGCCAGATCCTGGTCGAAGCCCTGGTGATTTCGATGCTCGGAGGCGCCTGCGCCTGCGCTTTAGCGTGGATGGCGATCACTGGCCTGGCCAACTGGCATCCATCCACCGAATTCCCGATGAAGTTCCATATAGCGCCGCAGCCCTCGTTGATCCTGGTGGGCTTGCTTATCTCAGCACTCGCGGGCGCTCTGTTCGGGGTCATGCCGCTGCGGCAGATATTCAAGACCGATCCCAATGAGGCCATCAAGAGCGGAACCAGCCAGGCTTCTGCAGGTCGCCGCTGGGCGCTGCGCGACGTGCTCTTGGCAGCGCAGATCGCGCTCTGCTGCGTCACTGTCACGGCTGCCTTTGTCTCTTTGCGTGGCCTGGGCAAAGCAATGACCATGAACATGGGTTTCAATCCCAAGCATGCTGTGGTGACTAAGTTCGAGCTCAGCCACGCCGGCTACTCGAAGCAGTCTGCCGATCATTTCCAACGCCAGCTGCTGGAAAGAGTTTCGCAACTGCCGGGAGTCCAAGCAGCAGCCTATGCGAGTGCCACTCCCCTCTCCCAGGACACCATTACTTCTGCTGTCTTCTCCCAACAAACGACCGATCTCAGGCCTTCGCACCGCGTGTTTTATACCTTTGACTACGACGTCTCACCGGGATATTTCGCTGCCGCGCAAACACCGCTGCTCGAGGGACGTGACTTAAGTTTTACCGACACTGAGAAGACGCCGGCAGTTGCGGTGGTGAATCAGGAATTCGCCCGGGAGCTCTTCCACTCCGAACACGTGGTCGGTCGCTATTTCAAAAATGAGGCCGGCGTTTCCATCCAGATCGTGGGCGTCGTTGCCGACGGGAAATACCTATCGCTCACTGAAGACCAGGATGACGCAGCGTTCTTTCCCATCTCGCAGGTAGCAAGCACGAAAACGTCGCTCATCGTCCGAACCCAGCCAGGTTACTCCGACGAGGCCACGAACGAGACGGCAGCTACCGTCCGCAAAGTGATCCGCGATCTTGACCTCAGCGTTCCTATCCAGGAATCCAGCGCCTGGAACAATCAGCTTGGACTGACGTTCTTTGTATCCCAGGTGGCTAGCATCGCTCTCGGCATCTTTGGCGCTTTCGGACTGCTGCTCTCGATCGCCGGCACCTTCGGCCTTGCCTCTTACACGGTCAGCAAGCGGCTACGCGAGCTAAGTATTCGGGTCGCGCTTGGTGCGCAGGCGAAGCAGATTCTCTCCGCAGCACTGGGCCGTATGCTGATCCTGCTGACCAGCGGTTGTGTGATTGGCCTGGTGCTGGGCGCGGCAACGAGCCGCTTTCTCTCAGCCATTGTCTACCAGGCCTCCGCCCAGGATCCATTTGTGCTTGCTGCGGTTGCATTGACCATGGCGCTCACCGCAATCCTCGCGGTCGCCGGTCCGGTGAGACGCGCCCTGCACATCGATCCGGCAAATCTGCTCCGCGAGCAATAGTGGCTGGTCATTCGACCGCACCTTGGCAATGACCTAGGTCACCTGTGCGGCCGTCGTACCCGCGTTGCTCGTGTAGTGAAGTTGGCTCACCTCCATACAGCACCGGATTTGTAAGCCTTCGCTACACCGTTTCCTTCGTGCCCATCGACCGCGTTGCGCTCTGCGTTGATCTAAGGCGAAGAAAATAATCAGGTAGTTGCCCCAAGCGAACTCTTCTGACCTGTTTCGCCAGAGGACACATACCCGGTTACACAATCCTGTCAAGCACCATCGCGTCGACGCGACCCCATCCGTAAGTAACTTTGGGTCGTCGATTTGACCGCATTTAGCCCGTTTGGGGGAGATGAAAAAAATAGCCCCTCTGACAGAGTAGGTCAGAGCATTCTCGAAGAAGTGACGGGAATGACGCCTCAAAGGAGCAATACCTCGATGAAACTCCTTGTAGCGGGCTTTTTTGCGTTTTCCGGAGTAGCCTTCGCCGCACATCTTGCGCCGGCTACCTATCACGATGGAACCCTTGTCTCTTTCCCCACGGGGAGTTCCGGGAGCAACTGCCCTGGTAGCTCAGAACAGATCTGCAACGATTACCAAGCGGAATACATGGTTAAGTCGGAGGGAATTCTCTACGCCCTCACCCCGGCCAGCGCGGCGACGGGTAGCTTCGCCGAAAGAGCGATGCTCGGCTGGAGCAGAGCCTTCAACCGGACCGACTCGCTATATCACCAACAGCCCGGGACACCTCTCCTGGTGCGAGATGATGGCAGACATCTTTTCGTGAAGGTGGGTAGCAGGGAGTCGATGTACATGGCCATTGAGGCACGATAGCGAGTACCGCGATGCTGTGTGGTTGTTTCACATCTAGTGAACGGCCAACCACAATTTTCCCTTCACCAGGGGCTCCGCGTTGAACATCAAGCGTGGGGCCCTCGGCATCCCATTCTTCATCCCTAAGCACCATCCTGCTAGTCAGCCGCCCTCTTATCCTTCTGAAGAAGGTAAGCGCCGCTCGTCCGCGCTACCACCTGCCCGTGGAATATCTGATATCTTTGTGGCCCAGGCCGGAGGATTTCCTACTCTCGTCGGTTCTAAATTGGTTGAAGTAACAATCAAGCGCGTGAGGAAACATGAACTCCGGGACTCTAACCAAACTTGCTAGCGTGTTCCTTGCATCGGGCGCTTCCCTCACCCTGATCACGGCTGTAGCTGCGCAAACGCAAGCGCCGGCAGCGCCGCCTGCCGCTCCTGACCGCGCCGCGATTACCGCTGCCTCCGCGGCGGAGCGCGATCGCGAACTCAAGCTGCTCGGCATCACCGCCATGCAGCCGCCGGCGACCGCCTATGACATCGGCAAGCCGGGCAATGCCAATTACGATGAGGCCAAGGCCAATCCCTATCCCAAACTTCCCGACGTCCTGACCATGAACGATGGGACCAAGGTGACCACGCCGGCGCAGTGGAAAAAGCGTCGCGCCGAAATCAAAGCGATGTTCGACGAAAATGTCTATGGCAAGTATCCCGCGCACATTCCCGCTGTGACGTGGAAAGTGGACAGCGTCGAGCAGATGACCGTCCAGGGCATTCCCGCCATCGTCAAACACATCACCGGCCATGTCGATAACTCGGCCTATCCGGCCATCACCGTCGATATCCATGCGGATGTTGTGACGCCGGCCATCACCAAGGGCACCAAGGTGCCGGTCATCATCGGCGGCGGTTCAATACGCCCGCGCCCGGCTTTCCCACGCCCCGCGCCGGGCCAGGTAGTGCACAAGCTCGCTTCCCCGCCTGATGCGCCTGATTCCGCCAAGCTGCTGCTTGCCCATGGCTGGGGCTTTGTCGGCCGCAACTCCGGCGATGTGCAAGCTGACAACGGCGCAGGTCTCGATAAAGGCATCATCGGCCTGGTGAACAAGGGCCAGCCGCGCTCGCTCGATGATTGGGGCGTGCTGCGGGCCTGGGCCTGGGGCGACAGCAAGCTTCTCGACTATCTCGAGACCGATCCTGATGTCGACAGCAAGAAAGTCGGCGTGATGGGCCATTCGCGCGGCGGCAAGGCGGCGCTGGTGGCCCAGGTGGACGACCCGCGCTTTGCCATCAGCTTCATCTCCTCTTCGGGTGCAGGGGGCGCCGATCTCTATCGTCGCAACTATGGTGAGACGACGGGCAACATCGCCGGGACGAACGAGTTCCATTGGTTCGCGGGCAACTTCATGAGATACGGTGCAGCCGGCCATTCCGCCAACGAGATGCCGGTGGATAGCCATGAATTCATCGCGCTGGTTGCGCCGCGCGCTATCTTCATCGGCGGCGGGGCGCTGCTCACCGATCCCGTCTATGTCCCTGGCGATGCCTGGCAAGACGCGCAGGGCATGTTCATGGCTGCCGTCGCCGCCAGCCCGGTCTGGGATCTGCTCGGCGCCAAGGGCCTGGGGACAACCACGTTTCCTCCAATGGGCACTCTCATCGATTCAGGCGACGTGGCCTTCCGCCAGCACGAGTATGGACACACGCCCGCACCCAACTGGCCCTACTTTATTGAGTTTGCAGATAAGGAATTCAAGAAGCGCTGAGGTTATCGGCGAAGAGAGTATCTCTGGTCAATTCCAACTCCCATTCCTGACCAATGAGATCGTGGCCGAAGCTGTGGTGGGGCTCTTCCTTGATAAGCCGAAAGCCTGCCTTTTTGTAGATGCGATGTGCCGAAGTAAGAATGCTCTGCGTCCAGAGAACAACCTTCCGATAGCCCGCTGTGCGCGCGAAGCGGATACATTCGTTCACTAAAGCGTCGCCCAGGCCAAGGCCACGGGCACAAGGCTCGACAAAGAGGAGACGAAGCTTCGCCGTCCGCGGTTCGCTCGGATGCTTGACCAAAAAGACATGGCCCACATTCTGACCATCGATTTCGGCCATCCAGCAGCGCTCCCGGCGGGCATCTAAGTTAGTGACAAATCCATCTACAATGCCTGCAACCAGGGCTTCGAAGGTGTTGTCCCATCCGTACTGCTCCGCATAGCCAACGCTCTCTCTAAAGACAACCCATCCCATATCGCCCACACGGTGCGGCCGCAGGATGAACGGTGGCCGGTTGCGATCGACTTTCATGAGAATGCTCTCGATGGTCTGCATGCAATGGATAAGTTCCGTTCGAGCCCCGGGGGCCAGGTCGTGGAGAATCGTGTGAGCCTGTTCCTGGGAGAGAGCGTTGAGCTTCTTGAATGCCGATTGGCCCTTCGCTGTCAGTATCAATTCAGCGTACCGGCCGTCCTGTTCTGAAGCCTTCTTGCGCAAGAGGCCGGCGCGCTCGAACTTTCCCAGCATACGGCTCAGATACGCGGGATCCACTGCAAGCCCCTCCGCGATGTCGCTTGCCTTGGGCGCGACGCGGGTCGCCAGCTCGTAGAGAACTCTGGCTTCCGCCAAACTGTAATCGCTGTTGAGGAGCCCCTCGTTCAGAGTCCCGATGAATCGCGTGTACATCCGGTTAAAGCGGCGGAAGTTCGCTGCTTCGCCGGCCAGGCCAGACGGCGAGATGGGATGCGATGCCATATGGAGCATGGTCACCCATATTGATTGACTTTGTCAATTACTGAGATGACCCAATTGAGAGCCAAGGCCTCGCCTTAAAAAAGGGGTTGTTCGACAAGGCGATTCTTAGCAGTGCCGGCGTCCGCCTCTTGCACGGAGCGATTTTGCGTACCATGATGGAAGGAGCGATGAGACTTATCAACTGCTTCCCTCTTCAGTTTGCGGCCTGCGCAATATGCTTGCTTGCTCCAGCGGCCGCACTCTCAGCCAGCACCACCACCCATTCGAAGTTTGTCGGAACGTATCTATCCCATCCCGGCGACGATGCGCAGGCTGGACCATCGATGAATTTAAGCCTGGGCGCGGACGGCACGGCAACCGTTACCGAGGACCCGGGCAATGGCACCACCACGCTCTTTGGCCATTGGATCGATTCCGGCAGCCAGGTCAAGGTCACGTTCGACGCTGTGGAAGGCAAGCCGGCCGAGCCTCCCATGGTTTTTCAGCCCGGCCATGATGGTCTGCAAGCCGTCACCTGGAACCATGCCACGTGGGGTAAGACCAATCCGCCGCCCATGAAGAACCGATCCAAGGTGAAAGAGCGATTGACTCACAACAAGTCCACAGACTGAATCGCTCAACCGAAATATGAAGCCGTCGCCCGAGAATATCCGCCTGGCCAAGGAGATTCACGCCCGACCAATCAGATCTCCACCTCGCCTTCAAGGTAAAAGACGCAGGAGCCTTCCAACTCGACACCGCTCTCGGTAAGTCGGCAAATGACCTCTCCGCCGCGCGGCGAAGCCTGAAAGGCGCGAAATTCTTTCTTCTTGAGTTGCTTGGCCCAATAGGGGGTGAGCATGCAGTGCGCCGCGCCGGTCACGGGGTCTTCCGGGATGCCTTTCGCGGGGGCGAAGTAACGGCTAACGAAATCATAGATACCATCCCCGGGCGCGGTCACAATCAATCCACTTCGGTCCAGGCGAGCGATGGCAGCGATGTCTGGAGAAAGTTCACGCACCGCATTCGCGTTCGCCAGCAAAGCCATGTAATTGAAGGGGTTCGCAAACACCGCCAAGGGAACGACGCCCAGCGCCTCGGCTAGCCCTGGCGGCGCCGCAACCGGCTCCGCTGTCCTGGCTGGGAACTGCATCACATAGCCGGCACCCGCCCGGTTTACGGTGAGCGGTCCGCTAGCCGAGTGAAAGACCACACTGCTCCGTGCAGGCTCCAGTCTCTCCATCACCACGGTTGCGCTGGCGAGAGTGGCGTGGCCGCAAAGCGGCACCTCGGTAGCAGGCGTGAACCAGCGCAGCCAGTAGTCGCCGCCTTCGGGAACCAAAAACGCTGTCTCCGCCAGGTTGTTTTCGGCCGCAATGGCCTGTAGCGTCGCATCGCCCAAAAAGCTTTTCATCGGCATCACTGCGGCGGGATTTCCCGCGAATCGGCGGGTGGTAAAAGCATCAAGCTGGAATATCGGCGTGCGCATAAGATGAGTCCTGCGGGAGCGGTTACCTTCATGACACCGCAACCTTTGGCTACTATGATAACCATCTCCTCGACTGAGTTCCGCAATGGGCCTGCCCGATCCTGGCTTGCACTTTGCCTGCCGTATTTTGGCTTTTGTCCTGTAACATAGCGAATCAATACTGGCGAGAAAGTCATGCCGTTGAGCCTGAAATTCCGCTTTTATGGGAACGTGCATATCATGCATTGCAAAGACCGCATGGTCGCGGGCGAAGAAGTCTTGCTTCAGTTGTTTGGAGCCCAACCGCAGTTGGTAAACTCGAAGAGTCCCGCCCCGTAAATCCGGTTTGAGAACTTCTACCGAACTTGCACTGCCAATTGGGCCGATCTCCCCTTTGAAGCTATTCTTGCTACCACGCTTGCGCCTTCGCCTACTGGCTCCCTCCATCGCCCTGATTGTGGCAGCCACGATGATCCCCGTAGGACTGCGGCATCCTTCGCTAAGGTATATCGACAACCGCCTCGAAGCCGGTGATTTCGTCAACAATGTCCTCATGTACATCCCTTTGGGGATCGCCCTGAGTGGTTCGTCGCTTCTGCGCACATTCCTCTTCGGCTTTTTCTTATCAACTGCTGCTGAAGCGCTGCAGCTGGGGTACGTTGACCGTATCCCGTCGGCCTGTGACATCGCGAGCAATACGGCCGGAGCCCTGGTCGGCTACCTGGTCGCGATGGTTTGGATCAGGGCTACGGGCGTCGATCCGAAATCGCTGCGGATTCCTCGGCCGGTCGCGGCATTGGCGATTCTGGTTGCGATCTTCGGCACCATCATGCTCGTTGACCACCCCACACGATCAGATTTCTCCAACTGGAGTCCAACCTTTCACCTGGCAATCGGAAACGAATTGACCGGTGACCGGCCGTGGGTTGGAACTGTCTCAGAATTTCAAATCTATCCCTTTGCTATGGCTCCATCACAAATCGACGATCTCGCTCGCCAAGCTGCTCATGTGGATAACGTTGCATTGCCGAGCGGCGGACTGGTACTGCCCACGAATCCCCAGACACCTTACGGCCATTCACTTCTTTCCAGGGACGAGGAACTCAGCCTCTATGACGCGCTAGTCAGCCGGAACCAGCTCACACTCCTGGTGGCCCTGCGAACGAACAACCTTGATCAGAGGGGCCCCGCGCGCATCATCACGTATTCTCAAGATCCCGGTGACCGTAACTTTACCCTGGCCCAGATCCATGACACGCTCACCTTCCGTCTGCGTACACCCGCCTCTGGCTCGAACGGCGCCAACCCTGCGCTATACTCCAAACCTGTTCTCTCGCTCAACCGCACAGCGTTCGTGGCGGCGGTCTACGACGGACGTATTTCCAGGTTGTACGTCGATGGCAAACTAGTCGCGCATGCGGACCTGGGAGCGAGAAGACCTCGCTTGCCCAGGCGGCTTTTGTACTGGCTTCCACGGGACATGCCAATTCGTGAAATCGAGCTGGGCGCGTCCGAGAGTCTCCTGAGCGGGTTATTCGCGCTGGGGATCTTTGCTTTGACTGGAGTTCCTCGCCGGCGGTCGACACGCTTGTTCGTTGGTGCAGTGGCAGGACTCGCGATCGGCGCAACCGTATGGATCTTCGGAGTATCCGAGCCGCGCCTGGGAGTGCGCATCCTGCTGGAGTGCATGGCCGCGGGTTTGGTGATCGCTACGTCGGTTGAGACCGAGACCGAAGAGCGCGAACTTTGTAGTTGATCGACACGCTTGGCCCCAACGATGATGGACGTGACAAATGCTTTGGCGAGAATCCACGCCAGCGCAACCGTGGCGACGCGCCCGCTGCCTATGATCGAGGGTATGAGCGGATCTTTGTCGAAGACGCCATGTCCAGCATCAAAGCGGAAGCACATGATTTCGCGATACAGACTATCTTCCCCCGCATGGGCCGGGTGCGCACGGTCGAACAAGTGCTCACGCGCTCGCGTGACCGATGCAGAATTGTAATCGGCAAGGAAAGCACGACCAGGCCTCTTGCGACTATCCTGTTCCCCTGGAGGTTTCATCATGACCATCGCCGAAACTCTGCTGCAGGACTACGACGTCGAAGCAAAAAATACCCGCACTACGCTGGAGCGCATTCCCGCCCATCTTGCCGAATTCAAGCCCCATGAGAAGTCGATGCCGATGGGCCGGCTGACTATGCATGTGGCCACGCTGCCCCGCTTTGCCACCAGTATCCTCACGCTGGAGAAAATGGATTTGGCGAAAGAGAAATTTCCCACACTGATTTTTGAATCCCCTGAGGCTGCGGTGCGCGCGTTTGATCAGGCCTCCTCCGAACTACGCGATATCCTCATGCGGCAATCCGATGCGGACCTCGAATCGTAAGTGGACCATGTCCTTCGGCGATAAGATCATCGCGGATGCTCCGCGCTCGCTTCTCTTCCGTACTATGTTTTTCAACCATCAGATCCATCACCGTGCCCAGCTCGGCGTCTATCTCCGGCTGAACAACCTTCCTGTACCTCCGCTCTATGGCCCCTCCGCCGATGACAGGATGGGCTTTTAGAGCGGCTATCGTGGCTGCGTGAGAACCGCCGGCTCAGAAGGAGTTCTGGTAGAGTCTGTGCCGTAGTGAACCACAAAGGGAATAGGAACAGCGCCCCGTGCCCTCGCGAAAAACGAGCGAGATGTGGAGCACGGCGGGACTGACTTCGTAAGCGGAGTTCTCACGCAGACTCTAAAGCCGCCCCGAAGTTTCTCAGCGTGATAACGTGTGGGCGAGGATTATTCCATGCGCACACTCGTCTCCGGGCGGTTTGCACTGATGGCTGTGGCCTGCTGCTTAGCCCAATCTGTGGTAGCGCAGAATACGGCGCCAACCTCTGCGGAAGTCGAGCAGCACATTCAACATGTCACCTCCGGCCTCATCGGCGGCGTGGTCATCAAGGGTGATGAGCATGAAACCCACATTCTCGCCGACAGAATGACGGAGCTCAAGGTTCCCGGTGTAAGCATCGCGGTCATTCATCAGGGCAAGATCGAATGGGCACGGGGCTTTGGCCTGCGCAGCGTGGGTGGGCCGCCCGTCACTGCCGATACCATGTTTCAGGCCGGTTCTATCAGCAAGCCCCTAGCTGCCATGGCGGCTCTGCGCCTGGTACAGCAAGGAAAGCTGTTACTCGACACCGACGTAAACACCTACCTCACCAGCTGGAAGTTGCCCAGCGATCCGGTTACAGCAGGCAAGCCCATCACTCTACGCGAGCTGTTAACACACACCGCCGGGACCACGGTCCACGGCTTCCCCGGCTATGCGAGCAATGAGCCGGTGCCGACGCTGGTGCAGGTGCTCAACGGGGAAAAGCCCGCGAACACGCCGGCAATCCGCAGCGAGGGACCGCCTGGAGTTAACTGGAAGTACTCAGGCGGCGGATACACGATCATGCAGCAAGTTCTCATCGACGTGACCAAGGAACCGTTTCCCAAGCTGCTGCACGATTCGGTGCTGGCCCCCATCGGGATGAGTCACAGCACCTATGAGCAGCCGTTGCCGAAGACATTTCAGAGTTTCGCGGCTACACCCTATCGCGGCGATGGTAAGCCTGTGGACGGCGGCGCACATACCTACCCTGAGATGGCCGCCGCCGGGCTTTGGACAACCCCGACCGATCTAGCTCACTACTCCATTGAGGTCGAGCAATCGTTGCAGGGCAAGGCCAACCATGTGCTCTCAGCAGACATGACGCGCCAGATGTTAACGCCCGGGATCGGGCATTGGGGTCTCGGCCTGGAGATCGGCGGGTCAGATGCCAACCCGTACTTCTCACATGGCGGTGCGAACGAGGGGTTCCGCAATATATTTTTGGCCTACGAAAAGAGCAGCGATGGCGCTGTGGTGATGACCAGTGGAGACGCCGGCGGTCTGCTGGGCGACGAAGTCATGCGCAGCATTGCCGTCGAATATGGGTGGCCGGACTACCGGCCCGTCGTCCGCACCGCCGTTCCGGTCGATCCCAAGATCCTGAGCCAATATGCCGGTTCCTACGAGCTTCAGAAGGGCTTCGATTTGGTAGTCACTCTGGAAAATGGCCGGCTCATGACGCAGGCCACTGGCCAAGGGAAAATCCCGATCTACGCCGAATCCGAAACAAAGTTCTTCCCAACCGCTATACCCGCGGAGATCGAATTCTTCAAGGACGAGCAAGGAAAAGTAGCCTACCTCATCCTGCATCAGAACGGGCACGAAATGAAGGCGCCGAAGAAGTAGCATCTACCATCCCAGGCACTGTTCGTTTGCGAACAATCTTTTCCAATTCCGGACACGCCACCCCGGTCAGCAACGGAGGAGATTGAGAACGTTGCGCTTGCAGGCATTGGATCTGGCCACAAAAGTGCTTCACTTCGGGTAAGCGGTGGTGTGCACCTGGGGTTTCCATGCAGAGTTTGCTGAACGATTTAACGGGCGCCTTGCGCCAACTTCGTCAGTCACCCGGACCGGCACTGCTCGCGATTCTGACCCTCGCGCTCGGCATCGGCGCCAACACGGCTATCTTCACCGTCATCGAAAGCGTCTTGCTGCGGCCGCTGCCCTATGCGCATGCCGATCGCTTGGTCTATATCGGTCCAGGCGACAAGCCGGGTTTCGGAGCCACCTCATGGCTCAACTATCGCGATATTCGCGACCAGTCAAAGCAATTGAAGACGCTTGCGGCCTATTCGGACGACGTGGCCGTAATCGAGAGCCGCGATGGTTCGCAAAGTGTCGTCGCCCCGCGCACCACGGCCAATCTCTTTTCCATGCTGGGTGCACAGCCCTTGCTGGGACGCGCTTTCACTGCGGACGAAGGCGAAATGGGCGGTCCGGAAGTCGTCCTGCTCTCCGAAGGCCTCTGGCGGCAGAGCTTCCAATCCGATCCGGAGATCGTCGGGAAGGCGGTGAGGATCAGCGGCAAGCCCCACACAGTGGTTGGAGTCATGCCCAGCTCTTTCAACTTCCCTGAAAGCATGGGGCCGGAGATGCACAAAGGCGTATGGCTGCCGCTGCGGCCCACGGGAGAGATGCTGAAAGACCGAGGCTACCACTTCACCAATGTGGTGGGTGAACTTCAGCCGGGAGTCAGCATTATCCAGGCACAGCGCGAGCTCGATGCCATCGCTGCTCACATTCCCACTAGGCAGAGTGGCCAAAAAGACACTTTTCGCGCTACACCCTACCAGGAAACGCTGACCGGGCCGGTGCGCCCGACACTTTTGGCGCTCTTGGCTGCCCTGGTGCTGGTGTTGTTGATCGCTTGCGCGAATGTTTCCAACTCCTGATCGCCCGCTGCCTGGGCCGTCAAAAGGAGTTCGCAGTCCGCTCGGCGCTGGGCGCGAGCCGGTTGCGCCTGGTCCGGCAGCTGCTCGCAGAAGGAATGATATTGAGCCTCGCCGGTTGCGGCATCGGGCTTATACTCGCTCAACTTGCCATGCGCGCCATGAGCAAACTGCCGGCAGGGACGATCCCCCGAGCCGATTCCATAGCCATCCATTGGACCGTTCTGCTGACCCTTGCCGCCATCGCCATGCTCACCACGTTGCTGTCTTCCTTGCTGCCCGCGTTGCTGGTAGCGCGCGCCAATCCACAAGCCGCATTGCAGGCAGCTTCCCGCGGTATCGGCTCGCGCGCGGTGAGCAGAAGGCTGAGCGGATGGCTGGTCGCGGGCGAGGTTGCTCTCTCTACCCTGCTGCTGGTGGGCACTGGCCTGCTCTTTCACACGCTTTGGAATCTGCAACAGTCACGGCTAGGTTTTGATACGGCTCATCTAACAACTTTCCAGGCCATGCCCGCGGATGCCGCCGGCTTTTCCGGGATGGCGGTTTCGCAAGACGCCGGGCACGCACCGCCTTCCGTCGCCACGCTCGCCTATCAGCCCGTTCTCGATCGCATCCGCCAGGTTCCCGGCGTACAGAGTGCAGCGCTCATCACCATTTCGCCCCTTTCCGGTATGGACATAGGAACAAGCTTTCGCCGTCCTCGGGCAGGCGAACGATCCGACGAATAAGCCGGAAGCTCGCATCTCCGCTGTCAGTGGAGACTACGCCCGCACCATGGGCACACCGGTGTTGCGCGGCCGCATGATGGACGATGAGGATGGCGCGACCGCTCCCTTTGTCGTGGTCATCAACGAATCGCTGGCCAAAAAGTACTTCGCGGGCCAGGACCCTCTGCAAAAGCAACTCGACCTGGGCGGCAAAGACACCGGCATGATCAAGCCGTACACCATCGTCGGCGTTCTTGCCGACCAGGTGGACAGCAACGTCGGGGGTACGGTCCAGCCGTTCATTTTGGTGCCTCACCAGCAGGTTCCCACCACCTCTCTCTTCTATCAGGCGTTGTTGGAAACCGTGGTCAGCTTTGTGGTGAAGACCCGCGGCGACATTCCCGTCGCGGCGGAGATGCGCTCGGTCTTTCACCAGGCAGCCCCAGGCTTCGCGCTGGATAACTTTCAAACCATGCAGCAGGCCGTGGAGAAGAACACCTTCAACCAGCGGTTGGGATTGGATCTTGTTGGCTCATTCGCGGGACTCGCGGTAGCCATGGTGATTGCCGGGTTGTATGGCGTCTTGTCCCAATTAGTGAGCTATCGCCGCCGTGAGATAGGCGTCCGCATGGCGCTGGGCGCAACCCGGAAAAGTGTGGCGCAACTCGTCCTCCGCCAGGGTTCGATCCTGATTGGCGCCGGCCTTGGCGTCGGCCTCCTGTTATCTTTCGCCGCGGCTCGCCTGATCAAGAGCTTCCTGTACCAGGTGCAGCCGTTGGACATTTTGACTTATGTCGCCGTAGCTGTGACGCTCTCGGCAATCGGATTGATCGCCGCGCTGATTCCCGCGCGCAGGGCCGCGTACATCGAACCCATGCAAGCGCTGCGCACGGAGTAGCCTCTACCTCTACTTCACGCCCTTTACCAGATAGAGTTCGGAGAGCATCCGGATATAGCTGTAAACGTACGCCCGGCCGTCCGCGCTGAAAATAATGTGAGACATGTTGCACAAACCGGTGAGATCGCTGGGGTGAAATTCTCTGAAGAATTGCCTCTCGCCACTGACCACGTTCAAGCGATAAACCCTGACCGGTTGCTGTTTCACCTGATAGACGTACAAGATGTGCGGGTCAGAGCTCCATTCAACCATCTCGTGCGGCAAAAGACCTGGAATGTCACGCGGCGGGCCACCGTCCATGGGATAAAACTGGGCTACTCCGCCGGTGAGACTGTCTGCCAATCATCAATTGCCCGTCGGGCGAGACCGCACAGCTGCCAACGCCCTCGGGAGTAAGGGGCTTGGGTGTGCCACCGTCAATGTTCTGAATAAAGCAGCGAACCCCATGCCCCGGCAGGTTCCCGGTAAAGACGATCTGCTTGCTATCGGGCATCCAGTGGATCATGTGCCCATAGCGCTCGATCCCCCCCTTATCGATTCGCTTGACCGTTCCCGCACCCGTTGGCAGGAGCATAATCTGGGAGTAGGACACATCCGTGGCTGCCCACTTGCCATCGGGAGAAAGGTCGCCCGCCATCCCTTCACCCAGGGGAATCGGTGGGGAGCCGCTGGTGCTGCGCATGGCCACGGTGTAGGTCGGTCCACCCTGCTCTCCCTGCTCGTCGAAGAGCAAGGTTTTGCCGTCGTGCGACAGATCCACGGGGAGAGACCAGTCCTCCCAGGAGAGATCCTGCTCCTTGGTTGCCCCTGGGCCGGCGCCGATCATGCCGGCACGGTTTTCATCGCGCGTTAACAGCACTCTTCCATCGGGAGCGATGTCTTGCAGCGTGACCCCGCCGAGCGCCTGGTAGGCCAGGCGTTGGCGGCCGTTCAGGTCGACGGCGTAGATGCGGCGTTCGAGGCCGGCGCGGGTGGCCGAAAACCAAACCTCGCTTCCATTCGGGGACCATGCCAGTCCTTCCTCGCTTTCCCAGCCGGTAGAGAGCACGCGCTTGCGCCCGGCAAGGTCGACGACCGAAACCACACCCTGGTCATCGTCCTGCGAAGGGTGGTCGAGGAAAGCGATGGCATCCCCTTTGGGCGATATCCGGGGATGGCTAATCCATCCTGCAGTCTCATAAAGGACATGGCCCAAGGGATATTCCAGACGCCGCTTCTGCCCCGTAGCGTGAACAACGGCGAGGGTCTTGCCATCCGCAGACCAGTCTGCCCATTCGACATTCTCGGCGATCTGCCGAGGCGAACCCCCGGTCAGAGGGACCTTACCCAAGGTGCCCTGGATGGTCATCATAAAAAGAGGATCGACCGATTGCAGTACGGCCATTTCGCCGGACGACGAAACCGCAAGCAGATGTGTTGCCGGTAACTCCATATTTCGCGAGGTACCTATATTAAGGTCGGTGGAGAAGATCTCGATCGGTGCGCCGTCCCAGGAGGCCGCATAAATCACATTGTGCCCATCAGGCGCAAATCGGGCGTTGTACACCGTGCCATGGCGCACGGTCAGGCGCTGAAAATCCTGCGATTGCGGCCGGGCAGTGCGGTGGCCCAACCACACTCCCGATCCGACCAGTATGGCGACAACGGCAATAGCCAACAAAGCAAGAGCCGCGCGCTTTAAGGTGATCTTGCTCCCCGTCGGACGATCGCCCGGGGGCTGATTATCAGCCGGCTGAACTTCGTTTGCCGGCGCCTTCGGGCGGAGCCACCTCCACCGGGGGTTCTTCCAATTTGCCGACAAAACGATACCCTCGGCGGGGCACCGTTTCAATGAAGCAAGGATTGTCGGCGGTATCCCCCAGGGCTGTTCTCAGCTTGCCAATCGCAACATTGACTGCGTGATCAAAGTCTCCAAAGTTCTCCGACGGCCATATCCGGGACTGCAGCTCGTCCCGTGTCACCAGGACGCCCGGGTGCTCAAGCAGAATCTGCAGCACCTTAAACGGCTGGTCCTGGAGCTTGATACGGCTGCCCGATTTACGGACCTCTCCCGAGTGGAGATCAGCCTCAAACGCCCCAAACCGGACCGTCCGGTTCCCATTACGCCCGTTTGATTCCCCGTTCTTGTAAGTCTCAAGCATTAGTAATAGTCTGCTTCCTCTCTACGCAAAAGAGTAATCAATTGTTCAACTATTTTGCGGGAGAGAAGGGTCACCGGCTCCTCTCCCATCCCTCTCCCGGTGCGTAACTCGCGCTGTACCTATAAGCTACCGCCAGTGCATTGAGGTACCAGTCGCCCCGATCGAGCATGGCTTCGAGGTGAGCCTTTATGCGCGATCGCTTCCGCTGGTTCGTTGTCCTCTTGAGTCTTATGCTGGCCGGCCAATCATTTGCCCTGGGAGAACAGGAAATCGGGCCGCGCCGGGCTGTAGAAGGGACGGTCAACTTCGATCTTTATCACGGCTACCTGATGGTCGCCCGGGGATCGGCCGGGACGGTGAAGGGTCTTACCTTCCTTCTGGACACCGGGGCCAGCTCCTCCGTTCTGGATCCGCAGTTGGCGCATAGGCTGCACCTGCAACGGCTCCCTGCCAGCATCTCGGTTCTGGGCGGCAGTGTGCAAGCTGAGAAGTCCGTCGCCCCGAGCTTGAACGTTGGACTGATGCAACGGGAGAACGTCCCGGTATTAATTGAAGATCTGTCCTTCCTGCAGAAAGCCCTCCCGGTCCGGGTTGACGCAATCATCGGTCTCGATATCCTGGGCCAGACCGCCTTCGTGATTGACTACGCAGCACGCCAGATTCACCTCGGTCCCCTTCCAGCTTTGCCTGACGCCATTCCCTTGCACATGGCTGCTGGTCTGGCCATCCTTGACGCACAGGTGAACAATCTTCCAGCACACCTGTTGCTGGATACCGGTGCGTCCTCCCTCTTCCTCTTTGCCAGAAGCACGCCGGGGGCCGTTTCAGACGTGAGAGTCAGCGCCGTTCAGCAATCGTCCGACACCATCGGAGAGTCCGAGCGCAAACAAGTGAAGCTGCACAGCCTGAGGCTGGGCGCGGCCGAGTTTGCCCAAGAGACGGCCTTTCTGGTCCCTGACGGCAGCCACGGAGGCCACCCATTCGACGGATTGATCAGTCCAGCAGGGCTGGGCATACGGAGAGTCGCGGTCGATCTTGCCCGCGGAGAAGTAGCATTCAGCCGCTAAGACGCTACTTCCCGCTGGTCTCGTTCCACAGGAAGGCTAGTTCGTCCGCCTGGTCTGCCACCAGCTGGGTGAGCGACACCCCTGAGCTGTGCCCACCTTTGAGGGAGTAGTGCAGCAGGACTGGACGGTCTCCCCCGCTAGCCGCCTGCATGAGGGCGGTCATCTTGCGCGCGTGCAGGGGGTCAACACGGGTATCGCTGTCTCCGGTGAAGAACATGATCGCGGGATACTTCTCGCCCTGCTTCACGTTCTGGTACGGAGAGTATTTGACCAGGTAGGAGAAATCCTTTGCCTTCTCCGCGCTTCCGTATTCGGTGGTCCAAAGCCGGCCCATCTCGAAGTTCTGATAGCGCAGCATGTCGAGCAAGGGATAGCCGCACCAGATGGCGCCAAAGAGATCGGGCCGCTGCGTGATGGCTGCGCCCATGAGCAGGCCGCCGTTCGAGCGCCCGCGGAGGGCGAACCGTTCCGGCACCGTGTAATGGTTGGCGATGAGGTACTCGGCGGCGGCAAAGAAGTCGTCAAAGACGTTTTGCTTGTGCTCGAACATCGCCGCCTTGTGCCACGGCTCGCCATACTCATCCCCGCCGCGCAGGTTGGGGAGCGCGAAGAATCCGCCTTGCTCCATCCACCACGCGTATTCGGGGTCCCACTCGGGAAGCATGGGAACATCGAAGCCGCCATACCCGGTCATCAGGAGCCGGGCTTGGCCGTTGCGCTCCAGGCCCTTCTTGCCGGCGATGAACATCGGGACGCGCGTGCCGTCTTTCGAGGTATAGAAAACCTGGGTAACTTCATACTGCGAGGAATCGAAAGGCACCTTCGGCGTAGCAAAAACTTCCGATTTTTCGCTTCGGATGTCATAACGAAAAATCGTGGGCGGCTGAATGAAGGATTCGAAAGTGTAAAAGCCTTCGTTCTCGGTGGGCAGGCCATACACTCCCGAGCTCGATCCGATCCCTGGGTAGTCGATGCTGCCGGTTAGTCGGCCATCCAGGGTATAGATCGACGTCTCGGTCTTGACGTCATGCAAGCGGGTGACGAAGAGCTTGCCGCCCACGATGCTCGACCCATCAATGACATCCTTGCCTTCGGGGATAACGGTTTTCCATTCCTCGGGCTTGCCGCCAGGCACAGCCTCCACGATGCGTTTATTCGCCGCCTGGTAATCCGTTTCCAGAAAGAAGCGGTCGCCGATATCCAGGGCCCGCGTATGCGCCTCGATGCCGTATATCAGCGGAACAAAATCGCTCCCAGGCTGGCGCAAATCCTTTACCAGGATGTCGTCTCGTGTGGCCGGAACGCCGTGACCGATGTTGAGCAGTAGATAGCGATCGTTATCGCTCACCCAGGCCTCTATCAGATCGATCTCGCCCAGCTTCTCGCCACGATATTCGCCGCCAAAAATCTTGCTGTCGCTCTGGACGGGCGTGCCGAAGCGGTGAAAGTAGACATTGGTGCCTTGGTGGGTGAAAACGGAATAGTAGATTCCTTTGTCGTCCGGGCCCAGGCTCACGCTGAAGTAGCGGGCCGATGGCAACACATCCGGCAGTTCCTTGCGCTCTCCCACTTGCATTACATGCACCGATTGCTCGTCGGCGCCCCCCTGGCGCACCCCGTAGACCAGCAGCCTGCCGTTCTTGGAAATATCGTCAATGCTCACGGAAGTGTTCTGATCAGCGCTCAGCTTAGTCGCGTCAATCAGGCGATTGTCGGTGCCCTTCCAGCCCTCGCGCACATAGATCGAGCTCTGGTTCTCGTCCGCCAGCCGCTTCGCGAAGAAGTACTTCCCGCCGCGCAGCGCAGGCATGGAGTACTTGTCGACACGCTCCAACTCGGTCAGCTGGTGGATGATTTCCGGGCGATTCTTCAGCTGGGATAAATATTGCTGAGTGTACTTATTCTGCTCGTCGATCCAGGCCCGCGTCTCCGGGCTCTTTGCGTCCTCGAGCCAGCGATAGGGATCCTCGATCTGCGTGCCTTGATATTCATCGCTAACCGGGTGGGCTGGGGTCGGCGGGGGCGGAGGCAGAGTGACCCCATTCCCTCCGCGGATCGTCTGTGCCGGGTTTTGTGCGTAAAGCGCCAGGGCAAAGAATGCCGGGAGAGAAAACGCATTCCACTTCCGGCGCCAGAAAAAAGTTGCTTGCATGTTCGGCTCCTTGCTGAGAAACACCTAACCTTGGACGAAGCGCCATCCAAAATTGTTCCGAATGATTCAGGAAGACGCACGACCTATCGCCTATCGTAGATGAATTGGAGGATTGGTTGGACCCGGCCCCACCGGGGTTTGATTTCCTACGAACGACGGTGCCCCACATCTCGCGAAAAACGAGCGAGATGTGGGGCACCCGTCCTTGTTAGGGGATCAGGGGCAGACCCCCAGCGGGCTTGGCTCGCATCTACGGCGTGGTCGTGAAATGAGCAGCGTTAGTGGCGGTCGAACTGCCGCCTATATAAACGGTATAGTCAGCCGGCTCGACAACCTGCTGAACCTTGGCGTTGTAGAAGGAAAGTTCGCCAAAGCCAAGTGGAAAGTGAACCGTCTGGGACTGGCCTGGGTCGAGCGTGACGCGGGTAAAGCCCTTGAGATTGCGTACTGGCTGCTCGGTGCTGGCGCCTCGGATATTGACATAGCACTGGACGATTTCGGTGGCACGGCGCTTGCCCGTATTGCTTACCGTGGCGGTTGCAACAACAGGCTGGCTCTGGGTATCACGCATCAGCGAAGCCGAACTTACAGATTGCGTAGAAAGCGAAACGCCGGAATAAGCAAACGTCGAATAGGTAAGACCATGTCCGAAGGGAAAGAGCGCGTCATTGGGCACGTCCAGATAGCGTGAGACGAACTTCATCTCAACGTAGGCGCCGGGGTGAGCCGGGTCGGGGTGCTGGATCGGGCGGCCAGTAGGAAGCTGGTTGTAATAGAGCGGCTCCTGCCCCACCGCGCGTGGGAAACTCATGGTGAGCTTACCGCTCGGAGCGACATCGCCGAATAAGGTGTCGGCGATCGCCGGGCCGGTTTCGACGCCCGGGAACCACACTTCCATGATGGCAGGCACATGCTGAGCAGCCCAATCCAGGACCAGCGGCCGGCCAGAGAAAACGAGCAGTACGACGGGCTTGCCGGTAGCAACGACAGCCTCAAGCAACTGCTGTTGGTTCCCGGGCAAGTCCAGGTGAGCGCGCGACGCGGCCTCGCCGCTCATGTCGCTCGATTCGCCAAGGGCAAGGATGGCGACATCGGACCTCTGCGCAGCGGCAACCGCTGCTGCGAACCCGGAGTCCGAAGTGCCGGAGATCTCAGTTCCCTTCTCATACGTAAGCGTGGCGCCGCTTTGCTGGGCTCGTTCCACCATGGTGGCGCGCAAGGTACGTACATCGCCGAAATTGTTGGCGCCAGACCAGGCGCCGACCATGTCGTTTGCGTCGTCAGCCAGCGGGCCGATGAGGGCGATCCTCTTTGTGGCCCCGGCCAGCGGTAGGAGCGAGTCTTGAGGCGCAGGATTGTTCTGCAGCAGAACGAAGGACTCCTCAGCCGCCCGGCGCACAAGTGGGCGATGCTCGGGGACTGCTCCCGTTACCTCTGGGCCTTCGGTGAACGGATGATCGAAGACGCCGAGGGCGAACTTGACCCGCAGGACGCGGCGCACGGCTTCATCCACCACAGGCATGGGCACGCGGCCGGACTTGACCAGCGCGGGTAGCTCGGCATCGTAATAGTGCGACATCATGTCGATGTCGACGCCGGCGATAAGCGCCTTTTCGCTCGCAACTGCGGCATCGAGTGCGATGCCGTGATGCGTGAGTTCCATGACAGCGGTGTAGTCGGAGACAACGGGACCGTCGAAGCCCCATTCGTCGCGCAGAATGGTCTGGAGCAGGAACGGGTTGGCGGTCGCGGGCACACCATTGAGCGAGTTGAAGGAGGACATCACGGTGGCCGCGCCGGCCTCAACGGCTGCGTGATAGGGCGGCAGGTAAACCTGGCGCAGGAGTAGTTCGCTCATGTCCGTGGTGTTGTATTCGCGGCCAGCCTCGGCTGCACCGTAGGCGGCGAAATGCTTGACAGATGCGGCGACGGAGTCTGGCGCGGAGAGGCTGTCGCCCTGGTAGCCGCGGATATAGGCACGAGCGATGGCGGAGCCTAGGTAGGGGTCTTCGCCCGCGCCCTCAGTGCAGCGACCCCATCGAGCATCGCGCGCGATGTCGACCATGGGTGAATAGACCCAGTCGACGCCGGCGGTACGAGCCTCAATGGCGGCCAGGTGCGCGAGGTCGGTGATCAGGGCGGGGTCCCAACTGGATGCAGTGGCCAGCGGAACGGGGAAGATGGTGCGGAAGCCGTGAATGACATCGGCGCCGAAAAGCAGCGGAATATGCAGGCGCGTGTTGTCCACGGCAGCGTGCTGGAAATGGTTGGTAAGTCCCTGCCCCACCGTATTGAGCATGGAACCGAGTTGCCCCTTTTGCGCGAGCTCGTAGCTATCGACTCCCCCAGGGGCGGGCGGATTCACGTTGAGAGCGGTGGTTGTGTTGCCGGGGGCGGGCGCGGGATGCGCTTCCGTGGCGCTGTACTGGACCAACTGGCCTATTTTCTCGTTGAGGGTCATCTGCTTGAGCAGTGCGTCGACCTTCCGCTCGATCTGCGGGCTCGCGAGCTGCGCGTTGGAAGGCGCTACATGTGACACCTGCGCGAGAGCTGGGGAGAATGCAAAGCAGAAAGCGAGACCGGCGAGCAGGATGGATCGACAGTGGGTCATACGCGACTCCTCTAAGCTACTCTATCGTCTCCTGAAGCCGCCTGAAGGCGACAGATTTGTCTTTTGCGGAACCGCGGAAGAATAGCCTCCGTATGACAGGACATGCGGCTATCGAAGGTGCTCATCTATCTGGCGTTTTCCGTGCAAGTACTGCCGATCTGTTCACAAGTGAACGTGCCTAATCGCTTGGCATCGGCTTCTCTTCCTCAGCTATGGGGAGATTTGCAACCGGGACCCTTCGCGGTGGGATTTCGCACGGTTTTTCGATACGACGACTCACGCACCTGGAAGTTGACGCGCAGCTACGACGGTACCTTTTCCCCGGATCTGTCAGGACGGCCTATCCAGATCAACCTCTGGTATCCCGCGACAGTGGATAACCTCCCGAATCGGATGAGCTTTGGGGATTACGTGAATCAGAGCGCTCCCGAGGCCTTCCTGAAACTCAACAGCGTGATGAAGCAGCGCAGCCGCGACGACGCAATCGGGTCTGTACCGCACAGCGAAATTCCCTCGCTGCAGTCCGCCGAAATGAATGCCTACCGCGATGCGCGCTTGGCCCCGGGACGTTTTCCCGTTGTCCTGTATTTCGGCGGCCTGAATGGCGCGATCAACGGAAACGTCATCCTGGCGGAGTATCTGGCAAGCCACGGATACCTGGTCGCAAGCATCTCGTTGATCGGTCCGTCAGACGAGCAGGCGTTCCAATCGCGGAGTGCGGACGATCTCGAGGCATCCGTTCGCGATATGGAATTCGCCTGGTCGGTGCTTCAGGATGAACCAGAGGTTGACCGGACGAAACTTGCGGTGATGGGCCACAGCGTAGGAGCGATCGAGGCCGTGATCCTAGGGCTGCGCAACGCAAACGTATCGGCGGTGATTGCTCTCGATGGAACTTATGGCTTCGAGGGACTTTCGACCGTGCTTACCCACTCCTACGGATATGAACCCGAGACGATGAGGGCAGCGTTTCTCGATTTGCGGCGTGCACAGGGTGCGCAAGGCAATGCCCCTCTGGACTTCACCGCTGTCGAGTCCTTCCGCCACGCGGATCGCACGTTGATCACGATCGACAAAATGCATCATAGCGATTTCACCTCTTTCGCCATGGTCGGCGCACAGTTTCATGCGCCAGTGCCGACGGGCTATCCACTCAATGGATGGAGCCGCGAGACCGGGCGTGCCGGCTATCAGAACGCCTGCAGGATTGTTCTCTCCTTTCTCAATGCAAAAATAATGTCGGACGCGAAAGCCACCGTTGAGCTTGATCGAGTGCACGAAATGGCCGGAGTCACGCTGAGGCATGAAGCCGCCGTTCCGCCGCCTCCATCGCCTCTGGAAGCTGCGGCCATGGCCAGCGCGGGGGGAATCGAGGCGGCGAAGAATGCCTTCATTGCCAGTTGCGGCCAGAGCGCCTTGGGGTCTTGCATGGGTTTAGAGCGATTTAATACTTGGGGATACAACCTGCTCGGCCAGCAGCGCCCAAAGGAGGCTCTTGCGTTGTTTCAGCTGAATGCTTGGGCACATCCCCAGTCAGCGAATGCCCAGGATAGCCTGGCCGATGGCTACCTTGCGACCGGGGATAAGGAAACCGCAAAGGCATCCGTTCAACAAGCAATTGCGCTTGCCCCTGCTGACCCATCGTTCGATGCGGGGGCAAGAGCTTCCTTTCTGGCGGAAGAGGCTGCCAAGCTCCAGCAGATCAGATAACCGGGGCTCCTTGACAACCTGACTGGAAAGGGCCGAGCGCAACTTCACTATGAGATCGCCCGCCTACGTCATCTCCTTCAATCGGCCGCGGCCCGGCTCGGCCTGAGAGGAGCTTAAATGAGGCTGAGCAATTGGAACCCCTCACCCTCGCGGAGGGGGCGAAACAGCGCGAAACTGCAATCAGGAATATGGTCGCGTCGATTGCCAGGCACGACTTTACCAATGCCCGGCGGTATTCCGAGGAGGAAACGCGTCTGAAGAACTTTATCCAGGATTTGGCAAAGGACAACCGTCAAATCACATCCCCAGTCTCCCAGCTTTCAGCCTAATCAAGACCCCACGGCTGTGATTCCCCCCAGGCTCTGGTCCCGCAGCGATGATCTGATCCATTTTATTTGCTGGCGGTCGAAGAAAAGTTAGAACCAAAGAGCGCGAGCTACAATCAAACGTTGTTAGAGGTTGTCCTGGCTGGGGGATGCGAGATCGGTTTTGATTAAAATAGCCCGCGAGATTTCTGCCCGGCCAGCCGGCAACGCATCCAGGATCGTCGACACGACTGGTGCCTACGCCATGTGGGCGGGTTCACCCTCGTACACCTCAAATCACTGGGCGCCTTTGTATCGGGTATGATCCAGGCCGGCGATTGGGCTGCCGCCAGCTCAGGCGACCTTTCTGCGGCTGCCTTTATTTTGTTTTCGTGGTCAAACAGCCACGCACGAACTTTATCGACCGCGCGAGTACCCGGGGTTCCTGTTATGTATCACCAGACAGCACTGCGTGTGCGGCTTTCATTAAGGAAAGCCGCATGAAGGTCATCAACACCACCAACCTCGACAGGAAACCCGGGGTATCGACGGATCTTGACTTAATGAGAGCGGCCACCTTTATGCGATTTGTTATCACCTGCGCGGTCTGTCTGTTATCTCTTAGGCCGGGCATGGCACAAGAGAGCGCCACGTTGCCTTCGTCCGCTGCCGCCCAGCAAACTGCGGTGGCTGCCGCAGCAATACCGGACGCGCCCACACCCGCTCCCGTGCCTGAGGGACAACAAGACCCTTCACCCTCGACGAGCTCCTCAGCCGCCGCCGCGAATTCGCAAGAACCGCAGCAGACCAAGCGGATCCTTTGGATCATGCCGAACTTTCGGGCCGTCAACGCAGGAGTAAAGCTACCTCCGCAGTCCGTGAAGGAGAAGCTCAAGACCGGCGCCTTGGATAGCTTCGATTATTCGTCGTTCATTTTCGTCGGCATCCAGGCAGGGATTAGCCAGGCCACGGATGCGTATCCGGCATTTCGCCAAGGCGCCGCCGGATACGGCCGGTATTATTGGCACACCTTCGCAGACAACACGGATGAGAACCTCTGGGTAGAAGGCATTCTGCCGATCGTCCTGCATCAAGACAGCCGCTATTACACGCTCGGCCACGGCGGCTTTATCAAGCGCGGCTTCTATGCGGTGACACGAACGGTCATCACCCGCACAGATTCGGGACGGGAAACCTTCAACGCATCAGAGATCTTTGGGTCCGGCGCAGCAGCCGCCATCTCCTCCACCTACTACCCGACCCAATACCGCACCTGGACGAAGATTGGACAACGCTGGTTGACCAACGCTCTGCTGGATTTTGGCACGTTCGCAGCCAAGGAGTTCTGGCCAGACGTCAACCACGCGATTTTCCATGAATCCGATTAACGACGCAACGCAGAGCTGCCGGTCGTGCGAGTGATCAGGCCGGCCGCAGGCGATGCCAAAAGTAGTTGGTTTATTCAAGATTCGACCGTTCACCGAACGATATAAGGTAGGCGTGACTCCGATGACCGAAGAAAATCCGCAAGCCATGAAGCATGTCGTGATCGTAGGCGGCGGTTTCGCGGGACTGAACTGTGCCCGCAAGCTCGCCGCGAATCCGAATGTTCGCATCACTCTGCTTGATAAGAACAACTACCATCAGTTTCAGCCACTGCTCTACCAGGTGGCCACCTCGACGCTCTCCCCCGACAATATAGCCTTCAATTTGCGCTTCACCCTCCTCCATCATCCCAATGTGGAGGTGAAGATGACGGAGGTCGTCTCCATCGATCCGAACTCACGGACGGTCGAAACCGCTCACGGTCAGCGGTACCAGGGCGACTATCTGGTGCTGGCTGCGGGCTCTCAGCCCAACTTTTTCGGTACGCCGGGAGCACAGGAGAACAGCTATCCGCTGTACTCACTGCATGACGCGGAGCGCTTACGTTCTCGCATCCTGGCCATGCTCGAATCTGCGGAACGCGACCCTTCGCTCGCCGCTAACGGAGCGCTGAATTCTGTCATCGTCGGCGGAGGCCCGACGGGCGCGGAAATGGCCGGCGCCTTTGGGGATATGTTGCAATTAGCGCTCAAGAAGAAACGCGAGGAGCGGGCCTACAAGGATATCGCCGCGGAGCATGTGCAGATCTTCCTGGTGGATGGCGGCCACGCAGTGCTAAGTGCCTTTTCCCCTGCGTCGCAGGAATACGCCGCCAAAATGCTCGCGGAACGAGGCGTGCAACTGCTCCTGCATACCAGAGTGAAGGAGATCGGGAGTGGGCATGTGCTGCTTTCAGATGGCACCAGCATCCCGACGCACACTGTGATTTGGGCCGGGGGCCTTAAGGCTGCGTCTCTATGTAACAATCTGGGAATCCCCACGGGGCACGGCAGCCGCATCGATGTTGCGCCAGACCTCACGGTGCCCGGACTGACGGGCGTCTATGCCTTGGGAGACTTTGCCAATATTACCGGCAAAGACGGCTCACCACTGCCCCAACTGGCCTCGGTCGCAGAACAGTCCGGCAAATGGTGCGGCAAAAATATTTTGCTGGAAATTGCTGGAAAACCAAAAACCCCGTTCCACTATTTGGACAAGGGCATCATGGCTATCATCGGACGCAACTCCGGAGTAGCCGAAGTCGGAGAGCAGCGACTTCAGATTCACGGTCCAATCGCTTTCGCCGCGTGGCTGGGCGTGCACGCAGCCCTGCTCTCCTCCACCCGCGCAAGAATCGAAGCCTTTATGGAATGGGCCTGGGAATATTTTGGAGGGTCCCGCGGCGACGCGGTTCTCGACCGCAGAGAAGAATTGCAAATCGACTGGAACGACGACGAGAAGAGCCGCCCTGAGGAGCCTCAACCGCAACCAGCCCTCAAAGGATAGGTCACTCCTTTGAGGGACAGTTTCAATCACTCAAGAAGGATAGCGTTTCACAGCGCGTAACACTTCTCCCTTAGACTGACGCCATGTCCTTTTTGCAGGTAATCATCCTGGCGGTCGTCCAAGGCCTTGCCGAATTACTCCCGGTTTCAAGCTCTGCGCATGTCGTCGTGGCGGAAAAGCTTATGGGCCTCGATCCGTCTTCACCGCAAATGACTCTGCTTCTGGTCATGCTGCACACCGGGACCATGTTTGCGGTCATTGCCTTCTTCTGGAACACCTGGAAGAAGGCTTATTTTTCCAGTACTGCCGCGTTTAAGCAATTTGCCATTCTCGTGATCTGGGCCACCCTGCTCACCGGAATAGTAGGGGAAGCGATCAAAATGGTCATAGAAAAGACCTTATTCCACGGCGCAGAGAAGGCCGAGATCGAGCAACTGTTCAGCCGCCTCGAACTCATCGCCCCTGCTCTCGCCGCCGCCGGAATACTGATCCTCATCGCCGGCCTCCTCGAAAGACGCCATGACATGAGCAGCGTCTCGATTCGGCTCCAGATCGAGCACGGGGAATTCCTTTGGCTCTGTGACCTTTCGCCAGGCCGGCTGGATGGGCATGGTGCAGGGTCTTGCGCTGCCGTTTCGTGGATTCTCCCGGTCTGGCTCGACCATCTCGGTTGGCATGCTGGTTGGTGCGACCAAGGAGCGCGCGGAGCGTTTCAGTTTCGCCATAGCGGTGGTGCTGACGCCGCCAGTGGTGGCAATCGAGGCATTGCGCCTGCAAAAGGCGTCGCACGCTGCTTTGCTTGCCGGCGCACCGATTGACCTGCGGGGTTCGCTGGTCTTCTGTCTGCTGGGAATGGTGTTCTCTTTCCTCGCAGACTGGTGGCGCTCAAATGGCTAAGCAGTTGGCTTGAGAATGGCCGTTGGTACCTGTTTGGGATCTACTGCTTGCTCGCTTCAGGAATTGTTTTTTACCTGCACGCCAGCGGCTTTTAGCCTCGCCCTCTATTTCAAAGAGAATCGGTTGGTTAGCGGATCGCTTGCCGGCATTTGCGTGCGGTCTGCAGGTCCCTGCGCTACCCCGGATTTCCTGTCCAGCTTAGTGGCGTTGGCGAATTTCGTGCGGCTTTCTTTCCAGAAAGCCGCAAACGTCGCTTTGGCGGTACCGCGAGGTAGGAAATCCGGGGTCCGCTCTGTCGAAAAACATTTCCACGAAAGGTCCGCTGAACTGCAGATCCCTCGGCTTCCTCCTAATGAACAACCTCCTCGGCATGACAAGGGGAGGGTGGCGTTTCCCTGTGACAGTAAATAGTGGCTGAAAGAGTTGCTAGCAGTTGTTTGAGGGAAGGGCGCACCGCAGGTCCCTCCACGGCACGCCGGGACAGGTCGGCTTCGCTCGGCATGACAAGGGGAGGGTGGCGTTTCCATGTGACAGTAAATAGTGGCTGAAAGAGTTGCTGGCAGTTGTTTGGGGGAAGGGCGCACCGCAGGTCCCTCGTCCCTCGGCTAACGCTCGGGATGACAAAGCTCGGGATGACAAGGGGAGGGTGGCGCTCACCTTAGCAGCCGCTATAGGGGATGGACAGAGCCGCAGGTTAATCCGCGATTTTCATCCCCTTGGGTGGGCCGCAGGCCCATGATTCCTCCGGTCCCACGGCACGCCGGGGCAGGCGCGATGACAAATTTGAGGGCGGTGGCCCTCCTTGCCATCAGAGGAGGTGGATGGACAGAGTCAAAAAAAGCTAATTGGGACAAATCTGGCCGGAAATAGCTGCTGACGCTGCGAGCACATCCGGCTTCGAGCGCCCTAAAACTATTCCCCGCGCAGTGCTTGCATGGGATCGATGGAGGCTGCGCGGAGCGCCGGTAGCATCGAGGCGGTCAGGGCCAACAGCAGCACACTCACTCCAGCCAACGTCAGCACTAGCGGATCAAACGGGCTCACGCCGAAGAGCAACGAGCGCAGCAGGGTTGAATCCGCGGCAGCGCCCGCCAATCCAAGGACGCAGCCGAAGGCGGCCAACTTCGCACCGGATATCAGAATCAGGCGGATGATTTCAGACCGCTGCGAACCGAGCGCCATGCGGATGGCCATCTCCTGCACCCGTGAGGCAACCGAGAAGGCGATTACGCTGTAGATGCCAAGCACCGCGAGCAATACGGCAGCAAAGGCAAAACTGCTGATCAAGACAGTGTTGAACCGGCGCGGCGCTTCGCTCTCAGAGACAGCCTGCTCCATGGTCTGCACCTGCGTCAGCGGCAGTTGCCGATCGATCGATGCCACGGTAGCGCGCAGAGCGTTTTCCATCTGTTCCGCCGGCAACGCCGAGCGCAACACAATAAAGCCTCCATTGCCATTCAGATCGCCGGGCGAGGCAAGCGCGCCAATCGCTTCTTCCGCCTGGTCCACCGGTTCGTAATACTCTTCCTTGGTGGTCTCGTCAGGGGAAGATAGCTTAACGTCTGCCACCTCTCCCACGATCGTCAGCCACGGGGTCTTCATCTCCGGAATACCAACGCGCAACCGCTTCCCGATCGGATCCTGATTGGGCCAGTAGTGCTGCGCGAGCTTGCGACTCACAATCAGCACCAGCTGTGCGCCTGACTTGTCCGCATCGGTGAAGTAGCGCCCGCGCAGCAGCGGAATCCCCATCGCGCGGTAGTAATCGCCGGTCACCTGCGCAACGGTGGCCAGGTTCATGTTCGCGCCCTGCGGTGGTGTGTAGCCCTCGACCACGAAGCCCTCGTTATTGTTGTTGCCTGAAGCGGGCAGGAGGCTAGTGAGGCCTACAGCCGCTGCACCTGGCAGCTGCCTGAGGCGTCGCAGCAGCTCCTCATTGAAGGCGTTGACGGTTGGCTGCGTCGCGTATTGTTTTTGCGGCAGCGAATATGCTGCGGTGGTCACGTGCTCGGGTCGAAACCCGAGATCGACCGAGCGCATCTTTTCAAAGCTGCGCAGCAGCAGGCCCGAGGCGGTCAACAGAACCAGTGCAATCGCAATCTCCGTCACCACCAGCGTCGAGCGCAGACGCGCGTGACCTCCGCCCGCGGTACCGCTGCGGCCGCCTTCTTTTAGTGTGCCGTTGACGTTGGTGCGCAGAGCGGCAAATGCCGGAGCCAACCCGCAAAGCAGTCCCGTGCTCACCGCAAGCAGCAGCGCAAACCCCACCACGTTCCAATTCAGCGAGATTTCGCTGATGCGGGGCAGGCTTTGCGGCAGCAGACTTTTGCCTACGCGTAGCGCCAGCCCGGCAAGCGTCAACCCCAACACACCGCCGCTCACGCTCAACACGAGGCTTTCAAGCATCGCCTGGCGCAGCAGGGCGGCCGCGCTTGCGCCCAAAGCCTGGCGTACTGCAATTTCCCTCTGCCTGCGCATAGCACGCACCAGCATCAGCCCTGCCACATTGAAGCAGGCGATCAAAAGCACCACCGCCACCGCCATGAAGAGCGTGCGCAACAGCGGACGCGACTGCTCGACCGTTTCCTCTTGCAGCGGCCGCACTACAGAGCTGATACGCAGGCTTGCCATATCCGCGGGATAGTTGCGCATGATCTCCTGCGCCACGCGCTGCGCGTCACTCTGCGCCTGCGCGGCAGAGATGCCCGGCTTTAGCCGCCCCACCATCCGGTAGCTAAAATTGCCCGCACCCTGCGGTGAGAGTTCTTGCGGAGTAAAGCTCATGGGAACCCACAGCTCGTTGCGGTTCAGTTGTCCCGAGAGCAGCGGAAATTCGAAGTTCCGCGGCATCACCCCGATGATGAGATAGGGCTTGCGATCGAGCAGGAGCTTCGTGCCCAAAATCTGCTTATCGCCGTGGAAGCGCTCCTGCCATGTCGTATAGCTCAGAACCGCAACTTGCTGGCTATGTTCGTCTTCCTCTACTGTGAATACCCGGCCGAGCAGCGGTGCTACTCCGAGGGCTCGAAACACTCCAGCCGTCAGGCGCGAGGCAAGGACTTGAGCGGGCTCACCGGCGCCGGAAAGTTCAAAGCCCTGGAATCCATACCCTCCGAGGGCGGCAAAGGACTTGGTATCTCGCGTATATGTGCGAATATCCGGCACGGTCACCCCCGCCTCGCCATTGCCGCCCACATCTGCCCCCTGAATGCGATCCGTCAACACCATCAGGCGATCGGAATTCGGAAACGGCAACGGCCGAAGCAGAACCCCTTCCACGATGGAGAAAATCGCGGTCGTCGTCCCAATGCCGAATGCCAGCATCAACACCGCCGTGACGGTGAATCCTGGGGACTTGCGGAGTTGGCGAAACGCGAATTTGAGATCGGGAAACAACGTCTGCATAGGGCTCCTCGTGTTCGGTAGTACGAAGCGACTGCAATTCCGGTTCCACACTGCCCTTGCACGAAGCTGGTTATCTTTGGGCGGCTCAGCTCGATTGGTCAAAGAATCGCTGTCCAGAAGCGTGTAAACCCGGCCACAGGTGTCCGCAAATGAACACAGCTTGCCTTTCCTCGAGTTCGGTCAACTTCGGGGCTTGGGAGCGGGCTCGATGTCCATCGCTTTGATCAATCCCCCTTCAAATGTGTAGACATGTGCGACCTCACCGTCGTTGAGTACATTGCCTGATAGATCCCTGACAATTTGGTGCACGCGAACGGAGATTCTGCCATCGCCTCTGTGCTCGAAGGAAATGGGGACAACGTCAGGATCTATCACGGCCCACTGACGACTCCAATATGAGCGCACCTCGTCGCGCCCGGAGACTCGGCCTCCCTCCCACCCGTTTGGCCAATCCACCGCGGGATGCATCGCGGCCAGCACGGTATCCGTATCTCGCCGGTTGAACGCCTTATAGATCCGTGCGAGCGATTTCTCCTGGTCATTCATTTGGCTGTTCATTCCCTCTTTCGCCCCTAATCACCTTTTCCAAAATTGAGCGCTAAAAGCGCCATAAGCGCTATAAGCCCCCCTTTTGCCTCTTCCAGACCGTTGTTTTCGCGAAAAAAAGCGCCATAAGCGCTATAAGCCCCCTTTTTTGCCTTTCCCAAACCATTGTTTCTGCGAAAAGCGCGATAAGCGCGATAAACCCTTCTGGGCTTTCCAACGCTGGTAGCGCGTGCAATTGTGTGTGGCTGTGTACGTATATTAGATACATTGAAGAGCGATTCGTTCACTGTCTGGAGAGAAAATTATTTCTTCAGTGGCCAAGCCCATTCGAGTACCCACGGATGGCGAGCGAGATGGGCAATCCTATGCAAAGCATATGCACAGCCAATCCGATCATGACCGCGGTTGGTGAGTGTGAGAGTTTGAAAGGCACGGCCGACAACGGTACTACCACGACATTCATAAACAGGTAAATGGCTATGCCATAGAGCAGTCCACAAACGATCGGCCGCTGGAGGAGGAACTTCAGCTTCCGGCTCGCCATGTAATAGACGGTTGCAGCGCCAAAGGCAATCAGGAAATGCGACCCAAGGCCCAAGGCCGCGGATGCTAAACCGTCCCGGAAAGAAGACTCCCCCAGAAAGCCGCTAGCGACCGCTTGCAGGACGACGATTGGGCTCCGCCCCCGAACACCGCTGTCCACGAAAGCAGCCGTGATGTCCAGGGTTCCGGCTATCAGACCACCCAAAAGGATTCCCTGATACGCCTTCGATTGTTGCGATCGCTGCAGCGAAAGGTGCGCAGAAGTTGTTGTCATAAACCACTCTCCATCTGATTTCTCACTGGGTTCCGTTCTGACAAGGAACACTCCCGATCAGAATCGGCTGCTCGGCTCTCAGTGAGGAAGCGGAGTTTGACAAACTGGCTTAATGGATTGATGAAGAGGCCGGGAGGCCATCAAAACGGGTTGGCGGCTAAGGCTCCCAACTTCTCAGAATAGCTTCGCCCGGATTGCAGCCGCACACCGTCTTGCAAGGTGACCAGGTACTCTCCGTGCGCGGCTGGTTGCAGCGCTTTGATTCGCTTCACATCCGCGAAGGATGCCCGTCAATCATGAAGAATGACCTGCAATAGAGACTTATTGACTCGAATACGATCGTCGTACTCGATGAACCCAAGCTTGCGAAATCTGTTGAGAAAGAAATTCACCCGTGATCGCGTGCACCCGATCATCGCGGCGAGAGTTTCCTGGCTGATCTGCGGAACAAGCGTCTCGGTGACGCCTTCCTTGCCGAAGTTCGCCAGCAAAAGCAGCATTCGCGCCAAACGCTTCTCGCTCGAATTAAACAGTTGATCGACTAGATCTGATTGAATGCGGTTCGTTCTCGCGAGCAGGAAGGCAATAAAGAGGGTTGACATCGCGGGCTGTTCACGGATCACCCGGGTCATCTCCGCCTTTGTGATGCGTAGCAACAGACAATCCGAGAGTGCCGTGGCACTGGCCGAGCGAAAGGGTTGTACGGTCGAGACGCATTCTTCCCCGACAAAGTCGCCCGGATGCAGTAGCGCAATCATGGCCTCTTTGCCCTGCTCGGATAGGATCGTCAGTTTGACGCTCCCCTCCTGGACGTAGAAAACAGCATCGCAAACGTCACTCTGGGTATAGACCCGAGAGCCTTTTCGAACAGTGAGGACTTTTCTTCCTATTCCCGCATGTGTGAGGAACTCCTTGACGTCAAACGTCTCAAGAAGACTTGCCATCTGGCTCGCCACTCCCTCCTAACCTTTCATTTTGCGAAGGTTACCACGGAGCGGCGCCGTCTTATGTAAGGTAGACGACATAATCGTTGGCCATTTTGGCTGATTTGTGCCATTATCCGGGCCGCTGGAACTTCTCACGCGCTGTATCGGCGTATCCTAAAAAGAGGAGTTAATGTGCTCACTGACGAATCCGAAGCATCTTCTGCAGAGGGCCTTCCTACGGTCGATCCAAGCGAAATCGCTTTCGCAATGACCTTATTCGTCGCTGCCACGCAAGGACGGGTACACGCCCCAGATATTGGCGCCTCAGGCTTTCCGCTCGCCGATAAACACGTCGAATTCCTTAATGATTGGGTTGAGAGTGAGCAGGATTTCCCCGGCACTTTCCATACTTCTTCAGTAGATATGCCTTTGAGTCGAGCGATTTCCGTCCTCTGGCACCACTACAACGGCGATAAGCGTCAACGAGCGATCTGGTCGAGGGTTGTGGCTTTTCACGCCATGCTGGTTCGCAGTCGAGGCTCCATCGTGGAAGAGTGGTCGCGACCATACATCCTGGACGCTGGTAAAGCTTTCCTGGACGTCGCAGTTGTCAATGCAGTGGCAGCGGCCCCGCTCATTGAATTCGGACGAGTTCAGCGATCCTTCCTTTCGGGCGCTCGTTGAGCACTTCACCGTTCGCGCCTCGACTGCGACGGGCCTTTCTACTTTGCATGCCTGCCAGGAATTGCCTAGGTTTCGTATCTTCGAAAGGGTTTGGGGTCGTGTCGAAAGCTTCAGCGGACGACAAGCGCTCGAGTCGATGCTGTCTCGCGCTCTGACCGCCTCCTCGTCGGAGTTTCCGTGGCTAGGCTCCGCGCAGCTCAGTCCAGACGGATCTTTGGAAGGCATCGGCACGACGGGGCAGCCCGTCCCCAGCGCCGCGGAGGCTACGGCGGCCGAGGTAGCCGTCGTTAGGACTTTGACCGGGCTTCTGCGAATGATCCTCGGGGAAGGAGTGACAGTGCACCTCCTGGAGAGTGTTTGTCCCGGCCCCTTCTCGGAAACGTGGGGAGCTGCGATGGGGTTGCCAGCACGGCAGGGCTAGAGGGTCCGGCACGGTCATAGGCCATTCTTAGGCAGCCCTTTTGGGCAAAACACGATTTCCGCACATTCATTCGTCAGCTTCGAGGTATCTCCCATGTCCGATCCCCTTGTTACCTACCTGAACGACCACCTTGGCGGTGCGCAGACTGTATGTTGTCCCTTTACTCGGGACATTGGTGCTTGACTCAACCGCCGGTCTGGGTCGGTCTTACCATGCTTACCAATGAGAGGAAGCAGGGAAACCGCCAGCAAGAATTCCACTCGCAATACCTGCGTTGCGGAAACGCGAACCCAGGAAGGTGACCGGAAACCTAGTCGCAGAGGACAATCTGAAGCAGCGAATTGTTTACTCTGATTCGCTCGCCGTAATCAATGTATCCATGTTCCCGGAAGCGATTGAGGAAGAAGCTGACCCGCGACCGTGTGCATCCAATCATTTGGGCTAACGTCTCTTGACTGATCTTTGGAACGAGCGTCTGCTGAACTCCCTCTTCGCCAAAATGAGCCAACAGCAAAAGGATTCGGGCGAGGCGCTTTTCGCTGGAATTGAAAAGCTGATCGACCAAGGCGGCCTGGACACGGCTAGTCCGCGCGAGCAGGTAGGCGACGAACCGGCTCGCCATCACGGGTTCGTCTTTCAGCACACGGTTCATCTCAGCTCTGTCGATTCGAAGCAAGCGCACGTCTGTAAGGGCTGTGGCACTGAACGACCTAAAGCTCGGCATCGCCGACATACATTCTTCTCCCACAAAGTCGCCACCGTTCAGTATTGAGATCGTCGCTTCTTTTCCATGCGTCGAAACCACGCTCAATTTGACACTACCCCCCTGGATGTAAAACACAGCATCGCAGTCGCAGCCTTGGGCGAAGATACTAGCTCCCTTTCTGACAGGAATAATCGTCCTGCCGATGCCGGCCTCGGCGAGAAAGAGCGCGGCATCGAATGTAGCTGCAACCTCTGGCATACTTTCCTCGCGATTCAGGCGGCGCCGACCTTGCTTCTTTCCCGGGGCCGGACCCTCTAGATCGCAACTAGTTGGATGCAGCCGCCGCATAGGCGGCATGCCGCGTATCAGCAATTGCAAAGCAATGAGCAAAACAGAACAGCCTCTTTCGAGGCGCTTTGGTTACTAATGGAGCTTGATTCCATTGGCCGCAAGACTTGCGGCCAACAGTCCCGACGGGGCTGCGGGCGGCCTGAAAAGAGACAAACCCGGTTCGTTTTGACGTCATTCAGGGGTACAGGGACCAAGCGGACAGGGTTCAACGCCCGCAGGAGGGTACTAAGGGCAGAATGGCTATTCATCTGGTAAATCCAAGCGACAACTCCTTCGGGACAGCCGTGATTACACCGCGATGGTTGTTTGTATTAGCTGCGGCGACGCCCCGGTCGATGGGCGATCCGATTCTCGTCGATGAGTCGCTGGAGCAGCTTGACCCGGAGACGATCCAGGCAGGCGATGTGGTCGGTATCAGCGTGCATACCGGGAATGCGTTGCGGGGATATGCGGTCGGAAGGCTGGCTCGGGAACGGGGCGCCACCGTCGTCTATGGCGGTATTCATGCCACGCTGTTCCCCGATGAGCCTTTCGAGTACGGCGCGGCTGATGCGGTGGTAAAGGGCGATGGCGACATGGCTTGGGGGCAAGTATTGCGCGACATTCAAGCCGGTCGCGCCAAGCGAATCTACGAGGGTGGCAAGATCGAAGGCGAAGAGTTCCTTCCCGCCCGCTGGGACCTCGTGCAGTCCGATAAATACATGTGGGCGTCGGTGCAGACGATTCGCGGTTGCCCGAAGCATTGTTCGTTTTGTTCGGTCTGGAGAACGGATGGACAGAAGCCTCGTCAGCGCCCTTTTGAAAAGGTAATTGACGAGATCATTGATTTGAGACGGAGGGGTTTTCGATTCATCGCCCTTGCCGATGACAACTTCTACCCGGTAACGCTGACGGATCTTCGATTGGCCCGGGAGCAGAACAATCCTGCAAAGTTGGAATCGCTGACGCAGATTCGTGGGGAGCGGTTCTCTCTTATGGCTGAACTGGCGAAACTGCCGAAGGATATGGTGTTCTTCACCCAGATCACGATGGAGTCGGCGGAGGACGCGGAGTATCTGGACGCCATGCGGAAGGCCAATATAAAAGGCGCCCTGGTGGGCGTTGAGGCAGTGACGCCGGAAGGTCTGAAGGCGGTTTATAAGGACTTCAACTACTCAGGGGATCGGTTGGTGGAGCAATTGCAGACCTTCCGCAGGCATGGCGTGCACGTGCTGGGTTCTTTCATCTTCGGTCTCCCTACCGATAAGCCGAGCACGTTCGACGCGACGGTGGAACTGGCGCTGAAGGCCGGCGTGACCTTCGCCCAGTTCGTAATGATGACGCCCTTTCCCGGAACGGTAGACTTCGGCCGGTGGGAGAAGGAACAAGCCGAGAACCCGATGACCGTTGAGGGAACTCCCATCACGCGCTACTGGCTCATTCCTACTGCGATCCGGCCGAAGATGTTTACGCCGCATCCCGTGATGAGTTCCGATGAGATACGCGAACGAACACAGAAGGTGTGGGATCGGTTTTACGAGATGGGCGCGATCTGGAGGCGGTCGCGGTGTACACCGACGTTGCGCGCGCGCATCGCATTCGTACTGCTGTCCCGTCTCTATCGTCAGATGTATGCCGGGACTGGTATTTCGACGGACAGCGCCCGGCGAAGAAAGGCGAATACCTCGGCGCGCTGGATTGCGAGGCAGACCCGCAAGGTATTTCAGGCAAAGCCTATGCCGGAACTGGAATGTCCCGTGTGGGAGGTTCGGCCAAAGCGGCTGGCCAAAGGTAGCGATTTTGCAGTGCAAATTACAAGCATACCGCGCGGTTGATGTCGCAGCGTTCGAGCCTCGCTTCTCAGGACCGAGTGCCGTCATCCTAACGCATTTTCGCTAATACTGTGGTCCGGTGGGATCAGTTATGTGCGGCCATTCTTTGGCGGAATGGCCGCGTCGAGTTCGGTTTCCTGGTCTACACCATTAGCAAAAATGCTATAGCCTTTCATCTATCGCCTCGGAGCATTTATCCGCGAATGGTCATGTAAACCCATCACTACCACCGGGTGCTTGAGTCGGGCCAAGAGCCCGCAACCGCCGGTCCTTTTGCCGTCGGTAAACCGGCAGAAATCCAGTCTGGCGGTGAATCACTGCGCCTCATCATACGTAGTATCTAGGGTCCCCTTGACACCAAGAAGGCCAGCGATGACGATGCATAACAGATCGGCATGATGGATCCGGCCACACCAGAAGTGCGTCGATTCGCGCAGCGGCTTCTTGCAGAGGAAGCCACCCTGGGCCGCGCCTCGGGCGGGAACGGGCCTGTTGTGCTTCGGGTGTGCGAGAAGCTTCGCCGGCCTCTCATGACGCTTGCAGGATCGGCCGGTTTTAACTCGCTCCTATTCCGTGCCTTGACACTCGCGCAGAAGCAGGCTCCCATCCTGCGGGGGGTACAGGTAGACGCGGATGGGCTTCTTAAGGGTCTTGACGCCATCGATCGCGACCCGCCCAACCACCTTGTTGAAGCAGAAGAGCTTCTCCTGGCCGAAAAGATTGGCTTGCTTTTTATCTTTATTGGACCAGCTTTGACCTTGCGCCTGACCAACGATATCTGGCCGAATGCATCCTTCGTTATTGAGGATGGGAAGGAAAAGGAAGCATGAGTCGTGGTGAGAAGGTGACTATACACAAACTGCCGACCGGAATCCCGGGTCTCGATGAGATCATGGGCGGCGGTCTGCCCGAGTATTCATTCAACATCATCGCCGGCTCTCCGGGATGCGGCAAGACCACTCTGGCCCATCAATTCGTCTTCGCCAATGCCACGCCCGAGCACCCAGCGCTTTACTTCACCGTTCTCGGCGAACCCGCCCTGAAAATGCTGCGCTACCAACAGCAGTATGAATTTTTCGACGTGACCAAGCTCAATGGAGCCATACGGTTTATCAATTTGAGCGAAGTCATCCTGGAGCAGGATCTCGAGGCAGTACTGGGCGTGATCAACAAGGAAGTCGAGGCCGCGAGCCCTGGGATCGTCGTGGTGGACTCATTTCGCACCGTGGTGCGCAAGGCGCAAGGAGATGCTACCGAGGTGGAGCTGCAATCCTTCGTTCAGCGCCTGGCGCTCCACCTCACGAGTTGGCAGGCCACAACGTTCCTGATTGGCGAATACGCCGAGGCGGAGATGCGCGACAATCCGGTGTTTACCGTAGCCGATGGCCTTTTCTGGCTTTACCAATCGGTGGAGCGTAATTCCATTGTGCGCAAGTTCCAAATCATGAAGCTGCGCGGCCAGTTCTCCGTGCCAGGGTTGCACACCTTCCGCATTACCGATGCAGGCATACAAATGTTCCCACGCACCCTCGGCCTGGCCAAGCGGAAGGAACGTGAGGCCGTTCAACAGCGGCTTTCCACCGGGATTCCCGAGTTGGACAAGATGCTCGGCGGAGGAATTCCCGAGGGTGACAGCGTCCTGGTCGCAGGGGCCTCAGGAACGGGAAAATCTCTGCTGGCGACTCAATTTATCAATGAGGGACTTCGCCACGGGGAGCCAGGGATCGTGGCAATCTTTGAAGAACGCGCGAAAGAGTACGTTGGACGTGCGGGCAGCTTCGGCCTGGATCTCGAAACGCCTCAACACGACGGCAAACTCGAGATCCTCTATCTGCGTCCGCTGGATCTTTCGGTGGACGAGACCATGCAGGAGATATTGGATGCAGTAAAGAAACTGGGCGCCAAGCGTCTGGTCATCGATTCGCTGGCGGGCTTCGAGATGGCGCTCGCGCCCGGCTTCCGCACTGATTTTCGCGAATCGCTCTACAGAATGATTGGCGCCTTGACAGGAATCGGTGTCACCATCCTCAGCACCGTTGAGATGGAAGAATCTTTTACCGGATTCCCATTTAGTACTTATTCCATCTCCTTCCTCACCGACGACATCATCCGGCTCCGATACGTGGAGATCGATGGAGAGCTTCGCAAGATAATACTCATCGTGAAAATGCGTGGCGGCAACCACAGCAAGGACATCCGGGAATATCAAATTACCTCTGAGGGGCTGGTCATCATAGGCCCGCGTCTCGCGGGATTTCGCGGCCTGACAACAGGCAACCCAGAGCGGTTGGGTCCCCCTATTGGGAAAGAACAGTCTTCTCCTTCTGCCGGAAAACCGGGAAAATAGAATCTCGGCCATGGAGAAAAGACCCCCACCGCGCATCGAAAACCAGACTCCCAGCCTTCCCAACACGGGAGCCCTCCTGGAGCTTGCACACCTGCCAGTGGCTCTCACGGAGGGGCGAAGCCACTCTGTGCGGTACGTGAACCCGGCGTTCTGCACCCTGGTGGGCAAGGCATCGGGAGAACTGATCGGCCGTGATCTCACTGAAATTCTGCCTGACGGGAACGAATGCCTGGTGCTTTTGGACCGGGTTTACCGCACAAGAGAGCCGGCAAGCCAAGCGGCGCACGAACGCGCGGGCTACTGGGCCTACGACATTTGGCCGGTTCTTGCCGAAGGTGATCACCCCTTAGGAATCGTCATTCAGGTCAGAGAGACAACCACGGCCAACCAGCAGGCAATGGCAATGAATCAGGCGCTACTGCTGAGTGCGGTTCGCCAGCATGAGGCGATAGAAGCTGCGGAAACACTCAACGCAAAACTGAAGCTGGAGATGCAACAACGCCAAGACGCGGAGACCGCCCTGCTGCGCAGCGAGAAGCTGGCTAGTATGGGCCGGATGGCGGCAAGCATTGCGCATGAGATCAACAATCCGCTTTCGGCTGTGATGAATATTTTGTTTCTCGCCCGAAACACGCCTGACCTTCCCCAATCCGCCCGTGACTATTTGGAAACTGCGAATGGGGAGCTCATGCGCATCGCCCACATCACGCGCCAGACATTGGGCTTCTACCATCATGATTCAGTGCCCGCTCGCAGCTCCGCCTCCGCTTTGCTCGATTCCGTCGTCGGCCTGCTGCAGGCCAAGGTCAGCGCAAGGAACATTACAGTCACAACGGAGTGCCCTAAAGGTCTCCAGGTGCTGGGCGTCTTTGACGAACTGCGGCAGGTAGTGGCTAATCTGCTTTTGAATAGTCTGGATGCGGTTGGTGAGAACGGCACCGTCAGGCTGCGTGCATCGGCTTCCTCGTTCACTTTCGAAGGTCGTCCTTGCGTCAGGATTACAGTAGCGGACAGCGGAAGGGGCATTCCCAAAGCTGCGATCAAGCAGATCTACGAGCCCTTATTCACGACCAAGGGCTCCATCGGGACCGGCCTTGGCCTCTGGGTTTCCAAGCAACTGATCGACAAACACGGCGGTGCTATTCGGGTCCATTCCGCGGTAGATGGCGATCGCAGAGGAACCACCTTTTCGATCATGCTGCCCGTAGAAGCTCGGACGCCGGTTTCCCCCAAAAACTGAGGACGTCTGTTCGAGATCGAACGGTGTCGCGGAGGATCCATCGCGTAGGATCATGGAAGACGGGATTTGATCGGAAGAGGAATTCTCGTACGTGAGCCAGTTTAAGAACACCCTATTGAGGAATTTGGACGCGGAGATCATTGGACGCCTTTCCCTCCGACCGGTCAAATTTGAATTAAGGCATGAAATAGAGTTCCCCGGCAGATCAATCGACCATCTTTTCTTTGTCGAAGAGGGTATGGCCTCCATGACCACAACATTCGACGATGGCTCCCAGGTGGAGGTGGGCATGTTTGGCTACGAGTCCGTGATCGGCGTTTCCGCTCTGATGGGAACAAAGGGGAGCCTTAACCGCGTCTACACGCAAATCGAGGGCTGCGGTTTTTCCTGTACCGTCGAGACGGCGCGGAAAGAGTTTCGTCGAGGTGGGGCTTTTCAAGCGTTGATGCTGCGCTACGTGCAGGCTCAGCTGGTGCAAGCGACTCAGTCGGCAGGCTGCAATGCCAAGCACAACATGGAACAGCGGCTAGCCCGCTGGTTGCTCCTATGCACGGATCGAGCGCACAGCGACACGTTGAAGCTGTCGCAGGAATTCCTTGCTGATATGCTCGGCAGTACCCGTCCGACGGTTTCGATAGCAGCCGGGTCTCTCAAAGAGGAGGGGCTTATCGACTACAACCGAGGCGTCATCCGAATCATTGACCCGAAGCGGCTCGAACAGAAGGCGTGCGAGTGCTACCAGATCCTCAAGGATTACCTGGGCAACTACGCAGAGTTTGATACCGATTTCACTGCATAAGCATTTTATGTGGGCCAGATGCATGAATCAATTAACCCTATCGTCGATTGTCTTCTCAGAATGGCTGCCCACCGGCGTTATGGTGCATTTCGAAGGGGGGGTGTCGGTCTTTTTCTCAGCAGAGTTTCTCTATGAGCAACGAGGGGTTTTGCCAAACCAAATGTTTCGCACGGACGAAGCATCTCCGCACAAGCGGGAAGACCTCGACGACGTTAGCGTCAGCCCTGCAGCAGGCGAGGATTGGTAATCTCCCGGATCGTGCGTGCTTGGTGTTCTCTTCCCGGATGGATCGGACGAGTAGACCGCGAGCCAAAAGCGGCGTAGGCAGCCCCGTCTCGAACCCGAATAAAGGATGGAGTTCTCGTCGACATACTCATTTGATGATTGTCAGCACAGCTTCATTCGTCATAGTTCTGTAATGCTGATGAACGAGCCAACAAGGAAGAAAAATTATCCTTTTCACTGTGCCAAACAGAACAGCGTGAGGAACGGCGGACCCAAATAATAAGTGAGGGTAGCAGTTTCCGGGGGCTCGATGTTCAGTCACTCGAAGAGCGAAGTAGCCACATCTGGGCCTCTGCTCAACGGGGCGCAGCCGCTCTGCGCTGCGGGGTCAAGGTTCATTCGAGAGTTCCAGGTAGCGGCGGAAATACGCGCTGCCGCCAGGGATTGCCTCCTCCTGTCATCCACTACCAGAGATGAGTGCGAGGACCATTTGCGCCTTGCAAAGAAAAAGTATACCGACGCGCTTGTGGCTTGGGTCACGCATCGGGCATTTTGTGTCGAATGCCGCGTGACATCCGCCGACAAGGATGTAATGGAATTCGCATCTTTCTAGAGGAGGCGCCCACGTGAAGAGCATCAGAGGGACGCAGCGCGATTCTTCCCCGAATATGTCGGCGTTTCCGTTTTGCCACAAACCGTAGGTCTAGAAGGAGGAGACAAGTGTCTTGCCCGACAGGTTCCCGCGTTTTCGTAGTCGATGATGAACATGTTATCGCGACCAGCCTGGTGGCGATTTTGCAAATGAACGGGTTTTCGGCGAAGGCTTTCGCCTGTGCCCGAGAGGCTTTGAACGCAGCTCGTTTGCAGGCTCCCGACCTACTCATATCGGATGTAGTGATGCCGGATATTTCGGGGATCGATCTTGCGATTCTGATGACCGCGCAATGCCCGGATTGCCAGGTTCTGCTTTTTTCCGGGCAGGCGGCTACCGCCGACTTGCTTCAGGCTGCTCGCGAGAAGGGTTACAACTTCCGCCTGCTGTCGAAACCCGTTCATCCGACCGTCCTTCTCTGCGAGGTTGGAACGCTGGCTCAGCAATCTGACCGGGAGTCTAAACAACCGCCTTTGCGGCGGCGGGTGGGGGCGCTTGCGGGGGACACCGTGCTGGTAGCACAAGAAGCGACAGCGGGGCCGCAAACAGTATCTACGAATGATGGTCTTCATGGGTGCTCCTCCCGGCGCCCGTGAGCAAGGACTATTAAGCTGAGGATTTTGGTTTTGTCTTACCGGGTGAATCTCTCCTTTCGGGCTTTTAGGGCCGGCGGTCTAACTGAAATTGTGAGCAAGCGGATAAGACACAGGGGGCAAGTTAGTTAAATCTTGCGACGCCAGGCAAGCTTGAACACAAACCACTGGGTGGGAGAAAGCATGAGCACGAGCGACTGGGAAGAGATTCACGAAAACGTTATGAAAACTTTTCAAGATGGCAATAAGTACGGCCAGGATAACGCGGAGGTGACAACGGGCCTACTTTGGCTTGAGCGCCAAAGAAACCACTCCTTGTGCGCTGCACTGGAAGAGATTCTCAGAGTTGCGCGTGCTGCACTTGAAGGTGAGAGACCGGGGTCGAGTAGGCCCGCTAATTTGCTGCAGATGGTGATAGACCCCGGCACTGGACTCCCGTGCCGCCATCAGATTGAGTGCTCTCTCATGTGGGATGGGCAAAGTCATCCCTTACAAGAAGTGACAGCGACTGAAGCAGCGGGAGACTGCCCTTCGGATTTGTAGCGGTATGCTTCCCGCGACACAACGAAGTTGTAGGGACGTCACTTACCCATCGAACAAACTGGAAGGCTGCAAGAGCCAGGCCACTTCGATCGCAATGTGACAAGACAATTGAAATGGAAAGGGTAGGCGACGAACATGCGGATGTATACAGGTCTATTTGAGGGTTACAAGGCTACCGCTTTGCAGGAAAGGGAAAAGGACGGCTGGCGCATCCGAACCTGGCACGAAAACAAAGATGATCGGGGTCACGATTACTGGGTACAGTATGGGCAGTTCTATGCAATCGATGTCGAGATGCCATGCAATACATTGATCGGCAAGAACGTCGACGAGACAGTTCCTCAGGCAAAACGCGAAGCGGTCTTGCACCTGATTGCCAAATGGAAAGCGGAAGGCCCGGATTTGTGTAACCCGGGCAAATAACCCTGGGACGATCTTCCTATTCATCTGGTCAAAGAACCCTGGGGCAATCGTCCACTCCCTTCATTACAGTAAACTTATTGCCAATTCGGCGACACAAAACCGCAATGTGTACAAAAGCGAACAGCCTGCCCGATGAGACAGATGGCAATATTTTGTCAACGGCGTAGAAGGTTATCAAGTGGTTACTACTCGGCTCTGTGATGAAGATGGCTCACTTCTGGAGCGGATCCAGCAAGGCGATGAACGGGCGATCGCATTGCTCTATGACCGCCATGCGGCTGTTGTCTACTCCATCGCACTCCGAGTGTTGCACGATCCAGCCCTTGCGGAACAAATTCTGTCGGATATTTTCTTAGAGGTCTGGCGCAGCCCAGAACGCTTCGCGCAACAAACGGGTAGCCTTTCCCTTTCCTTGGCAATCACTGCCCGCAATCGAGCATTCGAGATGCTACGACATAAACCGGGGCCAGATGTTGATTTTGCGTCTTCTTGTGGTGTCTTGAATCACCGGCAACGAAATATGACACGCGCGGCAGCATGCGCGGCCATCGATAAACTGCCGACGGACCGGCGCCAAATGCTGGAGAGGGCGTTCTTCAGTGGAACGACCCAAGCAGAGATTAGCCTGACGAGGAGTCCGCTGGAAGCAGACGAACAGTCGGTAAGGGGCGACGTTGTTTCGCAATTGGCTGACACCGGTCTTGAGGTGGTCGACCTGCAGGGTGACCCCGCGTTTGCGCTAAGGCAACTGCACGTTCGCGATGTCGCCTCGCACATCGAAGGTATGAACCGCCTGGCTCGCGTCTTTGTAGAGAGCCCCACGAATATCCTGCAACAGCTGGTGACCGCCGCTGTCGATCTGTGCGGGGCCGACAGTGCCGGTATCAGCATCGAGCAAAAGGACGGGACGGACGACAACTTTTACCATTGGGTCGCGACCGCAGGTCAATACTCCCGGTTTTTGGATGCAAAGCTGCCCCGTTACCCTAGTGCTTGCGGTTTGACCCTGGAACGGGGACGCCCACAGATCTTTCGCGTTACGCAGCGGTTCTTCGACCTGATGGGCGTCGAGGCTCCTACGGTGACGGACGGCATTCTGCTTCCATGGCACGCGGAGGAGACGCGCGGAACTATTTGGATTATGGCGCACGGAAGGGCTGAAGCCTTTGATGGAGAGGACTGCAAAATGATGCAGGCGCTGGCGAACTTTGCAGCGACGGGTGTGACACTGCAGCAACAGCAGAGATTGCTCTTGGAGCAGGCAAGAACAGCGGCTGCAGCAGCCATAGCGAACGAACTCGCGCATCAGATCAACAACCCTCTACAGGGATTGATGCAGACTGTGTTTCTTTTCGCTCGAGGTGGTGCGGAATCTGGTGCCTTAGCCCAGCAGGCGATGGGAGATATCGTAAGGCTCTCCGATCTCGTCAAGCGATTTCTGTCTTTTCCGGGATAAAGGTACGACATTTGGGAGTTTGACAAACTGGCTTAATGGATTGATGAAGAGGCCGGGAGGCCATCAAAAGGGGTTGGCGGCTAAGGCTCTCAACTTCTCAGAATAGCTTCGCCCGGATTGCAGCCGCACACCGTCTTGCAAGGTGACCAGGTACTCTCCGTGCGCCGCTGGTTGCAGCGCTTTGATTCGTTTCACATTGACCATTGTGGAACGGTGGATGCGCAGGAAGATCTCAGGATCGAGAGATTTCTCCAGGGTGTTCATGGTCACATGAAGCAGGTGAGCCGCTTTGCCGGCATGAAGTTCCACATAGTTTTCCGCAGCTGCCAGCCAATCCACCTCTTCGACATCGACAAAGATGGTTTTTCCCGCGGATCTTACGGCTAGCCGCTTCATATAACGGCGAGGGGAGGCGATGGTCTCCAGCAAGGAGAGAATGCGCCGGTTCGTCCCCCCGGTGGGATCCGCGTAGAGGCGAGTTTTAGCTCGCGCCAGCGCCTTGAGAAACCGCTCCTCGGTCACAGGCTTTAACAAATAATCAATGGCATTGATCTCGAATGCTTCGATCGCGTAACGGTCATGCGCGGTGACAAACACCACTGCGGGCATGCGTTCCATGCCCACTTCCTGCATGACGGCAAAGCCGCTCATCTCCGGCATCTGTACATCGAGAAAAACAAGATCTGGCCGTGTATTGCGAATCGATGCGACCGCTTCCCGACCATCTTTCGCTTCCTCAATCGCCGAAACCTCGGGATCGAGTGCCAGCAGCATGCGCAGACCTTCGCGGGCCAGCGGCTCGTCGTCGACAATGAGGGTTCTAAAAGGCATCGACTTCGGTCATTTCCGGTTGCGCATTTTCGAGTGCGGCATGGTAAGGAAGAATCATGGTCACCGCCGCCCCACCGCCTTCCGCGTTCTGAAGCGTTAACCTGGCCGCGCTACCGTAAAGCTGTTCCAGGCGCGCTCGCGTGTTCGAGAGGCCAATTCCCTTTTCATTGGAATCACTTTTCAGTGCGGCATCACCTTTCAGTGCAGAATCGCTTTGCCGGGCCAAGCCGGGCCCATCATCCTCGACTCGAATTTCGAGCGTATCGCCTACTCGCCGGGCGCTGATCGCGACTCGCCCGGCGGAGCCGCTTGCGCCTATCCCGTGGCGAATGGCGTTCTCCACGATCGGCTGCAAGGCGAACTGGGGCACGGCGGCATCCTGAACGGCAACGTCCGCGGAGATCTCGACGCGGAGGCGGTCCGGGAAGCGCACCTGTTCAATGGAGAGATAGAGCTTCAGGTAATGCAGCTCGCGGCGCAGCGGAACTTCCTGCGCCTCCACGTCCTCCAGGACACAGCGCAGCAGATCACTCAGGTGCGAAAGCATCTCTTCCGCGGCGCGGCTATTCTGCTGCCGCACCAGAACCATGATGGCGTTCAGCGTATTGAAGAGAAAGTGCGGCTGCAGTTGCATTTTCATCGCACTCAACTGGGCGCTCATCAGTTGTGTTCGAAGTTCCGACGCGCGAAGCTCCAGGTCCAACGCCTGTTGCGTGCGTTCCTGATACCAGCGGTAGTACAGAACTCCCCACTGCACACCCAATACCGCCCAGTAGGTGAGTATGCCGCCCTGCAGTCCCCTGGCGAGCAAGAACGGAAACGTGTTCCGGAATGTCTTAATCTGCATGGGAAAAATTCCCAGGTGGGGATAGATCGCGCTCTCCATAGCGATTTCAAATACAGAAAACACAGCGCTCAGCAGCAAATGAAGGCCGACTCGCGGGAGCCAGTTGCCCCGCTCGAGGGGGAATCGGCGGCCAAGCCACAACATGACAGGAGTGAGAAACGCCCAGATGTAGACATCCACCAGCCAGGCAAGCAAGTAGTACCACCATGGTGTTCGGTCCTGCCCAAGCAATCTTTGCGTGAGGTTTTCACTGTAGTAAAAGAGCCCCACCAAGGTCCAAAGCCCAAAATAGAGCGGCCAATGGCGCACGTCGCGCAGGAGCGAACTGTCCAGCGAATGGTCCGCTGCACGAGCGGCAATGCGGAACTGAGAATCCGAGGTCATTGCTGTCGTTCGCACTCTCTTCCACTCGCTCTCGAACACAAGAAGTACCCGGGGTTTTTCGTCGATCAACAGGCTTGTGACGGCCAGCCGGGAGTGGCTCTTGGCTAAGACGGCAGTGTAGCAAGTCTTACGGAAGCTGTGAACCGCAGCCGGCGATAAGAGAGAGATCCCTCCGAGACTGCCCTCCCCTGTCTGGCACCCGTACCTGACAAGAGGAGTTGCACTCCGTCTCGAACGAGGTTGCGCCGCACGGGGACCATCAAGTGTAGTTTCTTACAGCGCTCAATGAGCGAGCCAGCAATTATGCATCCATTGAGAAGCCCGTAGCGAGTCAGTTGACAGCACGACTTTCCGGAAAGCCGGTATACGTCCAAGTGGATCCGACCGCATTCGTAAACACTAGCCGACTTTTGAGGACCTATCCGAGTTCGACGAGTGCATTGGCGGAGATAACCGGCCAATGCTTTTGACTTGTGGAATTGTGAATCGCTCGATGCAGCGCGGCTCAGAGACGTAGTTTATTCTCCAGCCGGATTTTTCTTACCTTCAAGCAGTGGCCTTATTTAGCAGGAGGGCCGGACCGCCGCCTTTCCCAGCAGGCGCGCCTGGAGGTGCTCTCCGAGCCGGTCTGTGAGTGAATCGGCGGTTATACCTCAGTCGAGGATCTTTCCTCTTGGCAACCGGTCCTCTTACTCCTTTTCCCCCGGCAAATCGTGCCCGCCTTGATGAAAAACGAGCCCCGTCACCTTGCCCGCTGAATCCTCCTCGAAGCTGATTTTGGCATCCACCACCTTTAGAAAGAACTCCGTCTTTGAATCAGGGAAAATGGGGAAAGCGGCTTGTCCGGTTGCTTGCTCCGAAAGCTGATCGCCCGAGAGCGTAATTGCAATCGCGAAATTGGGAGCAAGCTGATAATTCCCGACGTACTTTGCCAGCACATCGGCCGACAGGGAGATGGCCGTGGGCTGCGTCGGACCAGCGCTCTCGGGGGCGGTCTGAGCGGCCAGGGGCGGCAGCCGCGTCAGGTCGACCATTTCAAGCTGATTGGAAGTGAAGTTGGTGACATAAACCGTCTTGCCGTCGCGGCTAAGTCGCTCCTCGCGTGGAAATGAGCCGGCTCTAACTTCGGCCGTGAGTACCGAACCGTGTCTCCAAGTCTGCCAATTGGAGTCAAGGATGGTCAGGTGCTGTGGCGCACTCGATGCTCCAAAGCGATTCGAACTCGCCACGATAAGACGCCCCGCGCCGATTGCCAAGCCCACCGGCGCGGCACCGGCCGGTACCTGCCCCAGCAGGGCACGCGCGGAATCGCTCTCGAGCCGCCCTGTGTCGAACGCCAAGACCTTATCTTCCCCACGGGCGGTGACGTAAGCGATCGCCCCGTCGTCCGAGAGGACAAGCCGAACCGGTTCACAGCCGCCTGGCACAAGCGACAATACTGAATGAGCCGGGACTTTCTCGGCGCGGGCAACGTCAATGACTTCTATCTCGCCGGGGGCTTCCGTATCGCAACGTGCTCCGCCCGCAGCGAGGTGTTCGGATGCCCTCTCGCTGGTTGAGTACAGTCGCTTGTCGTCGGGCGACAGCGTCACGGCAATTGGCGCCTCTCCAGCCGGAATATTGCCGACAATGCCGCTGGACTTGAAGCCGCTGGCACGGGCTTGCTTGAGGTTCACCACCGTGATGGTGCCGCCGCGTTCGTTGGCCACAAAAAGGTAGCCATCATCATGGGTGACATTCACGTAGATCGCCCCGTCAAACTGGTCTCCACGGATCGTGTAGACAGACGGGTGGTCATTTCCTCCGGTGAGGGCGATCACGTCCACGGCTGTAACGGAATCGCCGGTAGCCGCGAGCAGAAGCTGGCCATCGTGTGTTAACACCATGCCGGTTGGCGCTTCATGCAACGGCACGGTGTATTGCAGTTTGAGTTCGCCCCCGTCACGCCGGAACGCCGCGATCTCACGGGTGCTGGTCAGGCTAACGAACACCCAGCAACCGTCTGCGCTGGGAATTGCTGTGAACGGTGCGCCTGGGGTTTGAACGAAGGTGCCGGCGTCCTTTGGCGGCGCTATGCAGGATGCAGGTTCGAGGGCCGGGTGCTCAGCAAGTCCTGCCGCGGCAGGCGAGGGTGAAGCCTGGCCCCAGGCGGCTGTGAGAGGGAGGGTGACAAGGGCGAGGAGCCCGAGGCTGGAGAAGCTACGCTGCAAAATCATGCTTGCCGCCGTGAAACACCGGGCCCTGAATGTTCAGTTTGCGATTTTCTCATTTTTCACCCCTCCACTACGTCTGCAAGGCTAGTATTCGCGTCTCTGCGCAATCTTCAGCGCGGCGAAGAATAAGGTTGCGGACAATCCAAGCGAAAACGCCATCGCATTCCACGGGATTGTGTGCGCAACGATGGGCGAGCGTTCCCCTATGCCATGAAAGATATTGGCAAAGGCAGGAAGGGAGAATTTTGTACAGAGCCACGCAATCCCAACTGAGGCAAGCAGAGTGCCCATCACCCGATATTGATCGTCAAACACCGTTCCCAGCAAAACCGACAGGAAATAGATCGCTGAGCTGCAGGCGATAAGCGTTGCCGCCTGCTCGAACATCTCAAACGGCGTCACTCCTGCCCTCTGCAGCGGCATTACCAGCCACATCTCGCAGCAGACCACACCAATCACCGCGGCTGTCTCCAACCATCCAATGCCGGCGCGCACAGCGAGCAAACGCAATCGGCTGACGGGCATCGAGAGCGTGAACAGAGTCGAGCCGTGCAGACCTTTCGAGGCCTGCAGAGAGGGCTGGGTCGCGATTCCTGCGCCGGCCAGAAATGCACAAGTCATCGCAATGAAGAGCGGAATCACGTGGGACGCGAGCTCAGCGACACGACCGCTCACGCTGCGCGCCGATGCGTGGGCGCCAGCTGAATGCATCGCAAAAAGAAGCAGAGCCGTGACGGCAAGCATGAACAAAAGCCGAAACCGGGTTTCCAGCCATCCCTTGAGCCAAAGCATCTCAGTTACTCCTCACATGTTCCAGAAAGATCTCTTTCAGCGTCACCGGAAACCGCTCCACGGTTGCCCCCGGTATGGATCGCGCCTGCTCGACAATCGCCTCGGCGTTGTGACTGCAGAGCATGGAGACAACCCGTCCCTCCTGGCGGATCGACTCAGCGCCCTCCGGCCAGCGTACCGGCGGTTCCGCCCCGCTCTCAAGGACCACGTGAACCCGCTGGTACCGTGCCTTCAAGTCGTCCAGGCACCCCGACACCACCATCCTGCCGTGATCGACAATTCCGACATGGTCGGCGATCAACTCGACTTCTGACAGTTGATGCGAAGAAAAGAAAATCGTGATCCCCGATGAACTTGTGATGGAAACCAATTCGCGCAGCACACCCTCCGTCGCAGCAGGGTCCAGCCCATCGGTCGGCTCATCCAGAATCAGCAGCTCAGCCCCACGGGCGATCGCCAGCAGGAGCATCAGCTTCGACCGCATTCCTTTGGAGAGATCGGGAATCTTGCGCGCCTTTGGAAGTTCAAACATCTCCAGGTAACGCTGCTCCAAATCACGGCGCCACTTTGGAAAGAAGGGACGCGTGAACCGTATGATCTGCTCCACCGTCATATAGGGATAAAGCTCCTTGTCCTCTGTCACGAAGCCGATCCGGCGGCGGACTCCGGCGGCGCTGTCTGCGTCCGTGACAGGCACGCCAAATACGTGGGCGCTTCCGGTATCGGCTCGCAATAGACCCATGAGTGTCTTGATGGTGGTCGTCTTGCCTGCGCCGTTGCGCCCGAGGAAGCCGAAGATACTTCCAGCCTGCACGTGGAGGTCGAGACCGCGCAGCGCCGGTTGGTCTTTAAATGACTTACAAAGTTGGTGAGTCTCGATGACAAAGTCGGTCATGGCTTGTCTACCGCTGCTCCTTCCTTCCGCTCTTGCGCGTCGGCCTGTGCCAGCTCGTTTTCAAACACTCGTCGCAACTCGTCGCTGCTAAGACCTCGAGAGATCAGCCGCTCGACGGCGGAGTGCATCACTTTTTGCGCCTCGTGAACCAGTCGGGCGCGCCCTCCTGACGTCGCTTTGATAAAGGCTCCGGAGCCGTGTTTTAACTCGAGTACTCCTTCGTGCTCCAGTTCCCGGTACGCGCGAACAACGGTGTTCGGGTTCATCACCAGGTCCTCAGCCACTTTGCGGATCGTAGGCAGACGATCCCCCTCGCGCAGAGCGCCGGTTTCTACCGCGTGCTTCACCTGTTCCATGAGCTGCAGGTAAAGGGGAATGCCACTTGAGGGGTTTACTCGAAACATCAAAGTGTACTAGTCAATGGATACACTACACACTTCGCGAAATCATGTCAAGGCATCTTTTCGTGTTCTGGATTAGCTATGCCCGATCGGAAGTCTCACAACGATGCGCATGTCTCAGAGAGGGTCGGCAGTGCCGCTCCGGCGCGTAAACGACGATTGGGCTAGCCAATACAATCAGTGCAGCTGATTTCACAAGGTTCAAACCGGACCCTTAATTCTCCGAAGGCTTTTCGACTTTATCAATCACCAAAACGTCGACTTGCGCCTTGGTTGACTCCAGCTTCAGTCCCAACTGCTGCTGAATGGCCGTGAAGAGATCCGGTAACGAATCGGCTCGCTCGGGAGGCTTCGGCGGTTCGCCCGGCCCGCCAGGTGAGGCGAACGGAGTCTCATCGGGCGTCCATTGCAATTGGAAATCGAACCGTCCCTTCAGCCCGGTTTGATCCACCACCGGACGATCCAGGTGGGCTTGCATGACGCCTGCGAATTCCTCCATGGTGGCGTTCCGCACGGGCCAATTACCGGCCCTGAAAATCAGGTTAGGGATAGGACTGGCGGCCTCGCTCCTGGTTAGCTTGGGTCCGTTCTTTCCCACCGTCAGCGCGTACACCGTGAGCTGCTTCTTATCACGATGGAGCGTGAGCTGAAACCGATCCGCCAGGAGTTTCTGAAGCATCGTCTTAAATTGATTTGGGTTGGGCTGTCCGCCCTCGGGCTTCCCGGTGATATCGAACTTGTCCGACTCAACCCAGGCAGGCGCGCCGCTGATCTGCCCGGCATGAACGCCATAGGCGAAGACGATCAGGTCGCTTACTGTCGTGTAAACAGTGGTCACCTCGGTACCCCGTATAGAGAACAGCCTCCGCCCCGGCCGGTTCGGGTCACTGAGTTTGATAGTGGCTACTTCGAATACCGGATCGGCATCCGCAGCCATCATTCTCGGTGCAGGCGGTGGCTTCGGGATTTCCCACGCAGCGTCGTCTTTCACATGCGCCAGGGTCAGAGGCATCGGCATTCCTCCCGCGGTCCACTTCCCCGTCAGGGTAATCGCGTCTGCATCCAGTTTGCCTTCGTAGGTGCCCCCGATTCCCGGAATCGTTATAGTAACGTTCGAGCCTTGAATCGCGACCGCGCTGGCAGGCAAGCCCGGGACGGGCCGGTCAATCATGTAAAACGTCGCCTTAAGAGCGCCCTCGTCAGCCTTCAATATCTTGAAGACAATTCGTATTTCTCCATTAGGCGCCTGGGGCACCATCAATTTGCCCTGCCAGGTGCCAGTTATATCCTGTTTCGGGATTGACTGGGCCTGTGCCCGCAGTTCAGGCGCGTTGGTGATGCCAAGAATCACCGGAATCGCGATCGCCAGGACTGCCGCGAGCACCAATCCCACCTTCTTTGGCAGACTCAGGTTTCGCATGGGCCGGTTTGCCATGATCGCCTCGATTCTTTTCTTGAGATTCGCCCCGGTCACGCCCGCTACGCATTTGAGCGGCGATTGCAAGTACAGCTCGCAAACCTTGAGGATTCCCTCCGCGTAGGCTTCCGCTTCACTCCCCATCCGCAGCACCTCTTCGTCGCAGGCCCGCTCGCGCTCGTCCATCAAGCGGGCCCCCAGCCACCAGACCAACGGATGAAACCAAAAGACAGCCTCGACAACCATGTGCATCAACGTCGCCAGATTGTCGCGGCGGCGAACGTGACACAACTCGTGAGCGAGAATTGCCTGAAGTTCTGCGGGCGCGAGGCGATCCCCAATCCCGTCAGGTAACAGCAACACCGGACGGAATACGCCGAATACTCCAGGCTCAAGGATCGATGCCGAAGACAGGGCAGGAATTCCGATCCCCAAAGGCACCGGCGACGCCGCGCGGAGGGCGACCTGCATTCGGCGCCATCGCATCCACCACGAGAACACCAAAGCGCCGCAGCCAATCGCCCACAAGGCAACCAGCATCGGAACAACACGAGTCTCCGATTTCGACGCGTGCGGCATCGCTACCGCTCCTGACGGAACCTCGGCCACAAAAGGCTCATTCACCAGCTCGACGAGAACTGGTACGCGCGTCGGCGCAGGCAGGACCGACGAATGCCGTCCAACCAGCCCACCCACAAGCATCAGTAACGAAAAAGGGACCAGGAACTTCGCCGAAGCCGCCAGCCACAGACAATACCTCGCATGCGCCCGGTTTTTTCTCAAGAGCAGAGTCAGGAGACCTGCGATCCCGGCAAACAGCGTGGATTGCCACAAGTGGTTTGCGATGCTGTTCGGGATCATTCCGGCTTCTCCCGTTTCGTCGCCTTTCGCAGCGCGGCGCGGGCCTCGCGCAGTTCCTCCGGAGTTAGTTTCCCCGATTCGATCAGGTGCGTAACGATCGGCAATCGCCTGCCGCCGAACAGCGCGACCAGATCGTCAATCATTCGATGCTGCGCGGAATCCCGTGAAACGACCGCCTCGAAGACATGCGCGTTGCCGAACTTGCTCGTGCGCCGGATTGCCCTCTTTGCTTCGAGCCTGTAGACCACCGTCTGAACGGTTGTGTAGGCCAGCCGTTCGTCCTTGGGGAATGCCTCCAGCAACTCGCGAATGGAGCACGGCCCCTTGCTCCAGAGTGTCCCCATGATTTGGAGCTCTAACCTGGTCAGCTTCGGCAGGGGCATGGCAGGATTAATCTACTACAAGATACGGTAGACGGCAAGCCTTTCCCCTGTTAATTTTGCGCGACGCCTCTCGTAACGCTACCGTTACCTGCTTGCTGCACTCCAAGCTAGCCGCAGAAAATACTGGCATCGAGCTTCGTCCGGTTGTTCCGCGCTGCATCAGCAAGCGTTCGAAAAGATCCGTCTCGGGGAGCAGAAAACCTGGCCACCAACCGGTTATCTTTGCCGGCTGGAGCAGATGGAACCAATTCAGGATCAGGTGGTATACGTATTCCCGACAGAGAATTCGAAAAATTTGGGCCGCAAAACCGAGGGAAAGCCGTCTCTTCGGAATGCCCAAGAGACTTCTTCACAGCAGACAGGACGAGAATGAAAACGAGAATCGATTTCGCGCTTATGCTCTCACTTGCGCTTACGGTGGTTGGCGCCACCTTGACGATGGCGCAGCAGGCTCCCACGGGACGTGGTGTTCCTCCACCCAGGCCTCAAGGCCCCTGCGACATCTACGCTGCTGCCGGCGATCCCTGTGTCGCCGCACATAGCACGACACGCGCGATTATATGCGACCTATAACGGTCCCCTGTACCAGGTTTTGCGTCAATCGGACGGCAAGACTCTGGACATTCGTGTTGTCCAGCCTGCTGCCTCGCCAGTTCCGGATCCGGGCGGATACGCCGACGCAGCCGCACAGGAAAGGTTCTGCGCCGGTACCTATTGCTGGATCAGCATCATCTACGATCAATCTCCCCAGCACAACGATCTCACTCAGGCTCCCCGTGGCGGGTTCAGCGGGCCGGCCTTGGGAGGCTTCAACAACCTTCCGATTGCCGATATGGCGCCGATTATGGTCATGGGGCACAAGGTCTACGGTGTGTTCATCGAACCGGGCATGGGACTCCGCCATAACGATGCGAAAGGCACCGCGGTCGACGACCAGGCGGAGGGGCAATACTGGGTCGTCAATGGTAAGCATTTCAACTCCGGTTGCTGTTTCGACTACGGCAATGCGGAGATCGACAGCCGCGATGATGACAACGGCACCATGGAAACCCTCTACTTCGGTAACGCCACGCCGTGGTATAGCGGGAAGGGTAACGGTCCATGGATTATGACCGACCAGGAGAACAATCTCGTTGGTTGCGTCAACGAGGATGGTTCCAAAGGCTGTCCAAATCTACCCAGCATCCCCTGGCGTTTCGTGACCGCGATCGGCAAGGGAGAACCGCACCATTGGGCATCCCTGGGCGGTGACGCGCAAAAGGGCGCTCTGTCGGTCATGTTCGAGGGAATGCGCGTGAATCCTACCTATGACCCGATGCGCAAGCAGGGGGCTATTCTGTTGGGCAACGGCGGCGACAACAGTGACGGCTCGCAAGGGACGTTCTATGAGGGAGCGATGACAGCCGCCGGCACATTTCCATCGAACGCTACCGACCAACGCGTTCAAGCCAACATTTTGGCTGCCGGGTACGGCGTGACTCCACTGACTGTGTCCTCCGTGGCGACAGCATCAACGCCAGAGGGGGTGCAGACGTTCACTCCGGAGTCTTCGCGGGACATCACAGTAACGTTCACGAATACGACAGGAGCGCCTGCAGCGGGCGTTTCGTTGAGTATTGCTGTACCCAGCAAGCAGTGGACCTCTGTCGTTTCAGGCACAACCGAGACATCAAAGACGTTCGCTCAGCAGGTCGCACAGGGTGCGACCGTGAGCGCGACCTTCAAAATCACTTCTGGGTTAGAAGCCTCCAGCGGCGATCTCGTCGGCAATGCATCATGGACGAACCCGGCCAGCGGCAGAAAGCAAGTCGAGACAGCGGTTGAAAAGGTGCGCAATGCCAGGCCAGTCAAGATCAACGAGTTTAGAGTCACTTCAGGCGCTCCTGGTAACCTGACGAACTCGTTTATCGAGCTCTACAATGCAGGTTCCCAAAGCGTCGATATTTCCAACTGGACGTTGACCGAGCACCCAGCCGACCAGGCTATCTTCTCGACGGTCAAGATCCCGGCTGGAACGAAGCTTGCGGCCAGCGGCTTCTATCTACTCGGTCTCTCCAACTCCGGGCTGGCGGCCCCTGCGCGCGCGGGCGACAGCATCCTCTATGTCAGGAACACGGATGGAATGTCGATTGGCGATACCATCACCATCGATACTGGCTCCAGCATGGAAACGCGCAAGATCGCAAGCCTGGGGACGGCTGCCACCAACCACACAACGCTGTGGCAACCCCTTCCCGAAGGGCCGGTGATCACAATTCCTGCCGGCTCGACCAACGTGCCTGTAGAGAGTGCATCCGGCTTCGTTGTCGGCCAGAAGATCGCGCTCGGCTATGGTTCTACCTACCCGATCGCCGCCAATCCTGTGGAGCGGTACGAGATAGCCGCGGTGACCGCAGTCGGCAAGCCAGGCACACAAGCCTATCTCGCGATGGATGCGCCTGCCGGGGCCACCAACATCAAGGTGACATCCCTCTCCGATATCTCCACCGGCGACAAGATCAGGTTGGACATCGACAGCGTTGGCCACGGAATCGAAACCGTTACTGTGGCGCATGTCGGCACAGCAGCAGGTCGGACCAATCTCTCGGCTCTTGCGAGCGCTGGAGCAACGCGGATCAACGTATGGCGGGCGGAGGGTTTCGCTGTAGGCGACAGGATCAGGGTCGGCACGCCTGCAAGCCAGGAAGCCGTTACCGTCACAGCCGTGGGCAGCCAGGGGCCGGACGGTACCGCCATCGACTTTACACCCGCCCTCGCCAAACCTCATGTGGTCAGTGAGTGGGTGGTATCTCCGGGCACGGGCCTGGATCTGGCAGCTCCCCTACGGTTCAATCATGCGGCCAATCTCCCGTTCAGCGATCGCGGGACAGGAGTCAGCTTCCAGCCGGCGACTGCCTTTGCCCATTCGAGCAACGAGCCAGTCCAGGCGCTTGGCGCCGGTATAGCACTCGACCGACCACTGGCTAACGAACACGGGATCCACGAGGTTGTACATGATGCAGCCGTTAAGACTGCGGGGTACCAGGGACCGCCGGTGCCCAACCAGTGGTTTGGAGGACCTGAATTGACCACCAGGTCCCCTCAATTCGGTCATAGCATCACGGTCGAAGAGGGTAGCATGGTGCTACGAGACGCCTCGGGAGTGGTTGCCGACAGCCTCAACTACGGCGGCCTTGTCGACCCATGGGCCGCCGAAGGCGACCAGGCCGCCTCAGGAGCACGGCTAAGCGGCTGCTACGTCCCGGCACCCGGCTCAGTGTTCGATCCCTGGTCAACGGGTGTGACGCCGGTTGCCACAAATACGAGCGCGGGACGGTTTCCCGACGGCGCCGATACAGACAGCAACTGTACAGACTTTCTGACGCAGGCCGTTGCGACTTTGTCGGCCACTTCTACCGCGGGTGCAACCAACCTCAAGGTCACCAGTATGGAAGGCTTCCGCCCCGGCCGGACGATCCTTATTGATTCCGGTGCGAATCTTGAGACCGCAGTCATCTCTACGGTTGGCACAGCAGGCGCCACTACGTTGAGTACTTCCACTGGCGTGGGAGCAACTGTTCTCCATACTGCAAACGTGATCGGCTTCAGTAAAGGTCAAACAATCTCAATCGACGGTGGAGCAAACTCCGAAACGGCCGTCGTCTTGTCGCTCAGGGCCCGCGGCGGCGCCACCATCACGCTCGCCGCACCACTTGCTCGTGCGCACGCGTCAGGCGGACAGATTTCGGGCAGCGGTATCAGCCTCACCACTCCATTAAGCCGGACACATAGCAGTGGAGCGCAGGTCTCCGACAACGTTCCAACTCCTGGCGCGCCGAACCAATATCACGGTACAAATCATTGAGCGGCTAACAACCTGGGCATACCGTCCTAAGGCAACTGAGAGTGTGGACAGCCCAATGTGAAGAAATGCAATCGAGCCACACTGATCACTCGGCATGCCCCCGATCCATTTCGAAGCACAGACGCTATATTGCTTGTTGATAAAGGGCGGAGCGGGATCATTTGCACCAGTCTTCAACCACCATCAACTTGCGGCTCGCTGCAGTCAGGAGGTTGGCTTACGAGGCTGCCGATTGTGGTCTCCGCCGTGCAGATCTGGCTGCTGGGATTCGCCGTGTAAAGGGCGCCAAGCGACTAGCCCGCATATCTCACAATCAAGCTGTGGATTGGGTTGAGGGGATTTAGGAGAGGACTTGGAAAGGCCGTCTTTTCATGGCATAACTGCGTTGTCGAGACGTGGTTTTAGCCGTGCGGAGGCGGCCTTTCTGATGACAGAGTGTAACCAAGAAACGTTTGCATTTACAGTTCATTTTTCTCGTCGGGTGGAGGCAGGGTTTACCGCCGGTCAAGTTTCCACCGATGGCGGTGCGCTGCTGTTGCGCGAGGTGGACCGCAAGATCAACCTGCTGGGGCGGCTGGCGGGCAGTTTTGAGGATGGCCGATCGCCGTTGCTGGTCAAGCACCAGTTGTCTCAGATGCTGGCGCAGCGCATTTTCGGTCTGGCTCTGGGCTATGAAGACCTTTGCGATCATGAGCAGTTGCGTTCCGATCCGCTGCTGGCGTTGCTCAGCGGCAAGCGCGAGTTGGATAAGCCGCTGGCCGGCAAGAGCACGCTGAACCGGCTGGAACTGGTTGGCCGCACCGGTCGCTATCACAAGATCAGCTACTCGACTGAATCACTGGACCGCTTGATGGGGGAGCTGTTTCTGGAGTCCCATCGCGGTGTGCCGGAGCAGGTTGTGCTGGACCTGGATGCCACCGACATCCCGCTTTACGGCCATCAGCCGGAGCGTTTCTTCCACGGCTACTACGGCAGCTACTGCTATCTGCCGCTGTACATCTTCGCGGGTGACCAGTTGCTGTGCGCGCGTCTGCGGCCGGCCAACAAGGATGCTGCCGCCGGAGCGGTGGAAGAGGTGAGCCGCATCGTTGCCCAACTGCGGCAGCGATGGCCGCAGAGCCGGATGGTGTTGCGCGCCGACTCCGGCTTCTGCCGCGAAGAGTTGATGGGCTGGTGCGAGGCCAATAAGGTGGATTACCTGTTTGGCTTAGCGCGCAACAAGCGGCTGCAGAAGATCATCGGCGCCCAGATGCAGCAAGCTCGTGCTCTTCACCAGAGCACAGCCAAGGCGGCGCGCGTCTTTACCGGCTTCGCCTATACCACGCGTCATAGCTGGTCGTGTGCCCGCCGCGTGGTGGCCAAAGCCGAGTATCTCGACAAGGGTGAGAATCCGCGCTTCGTGGTCACCTCGCTGACTCCGGAGCAGTGGGCTGACCAAGCACTTTACGAGAAGTTCTACTGCGCCCGCGGCGAAATGGAAAACCGCATCAAGGAACAGATGTGCCTGTTCGCCGATCGGCTCTCCACCGACGAGATGAAGGGCAATCAGTTGCGCCTCTACTTCTCCGCGCTGGCCTATACCCTGATGGAGGCGCTGCGCCGACTGGGCCTCCAAGGCACAGAGTGGGCCCAAGCTCAGGTCGATACCATCCGCCTCAAGCTGTTCAAAATCGGGGCCATCGTGCGCATCAGCGTGCGCCGCATTATGCTTCAGCTCAACTCCGCCTATCCCTGGAAAAATCTCTTCGCACAAGCCTTCCACGCCCTACGCTGTTGAAACCCACCGCTGGCGATCAACCACACTTCCTCCTTGGCCCCAGGGCACCGGCCATGGCAGAGCCTTGCAAAAAAGCACCCTGCTACCCCCCAAACAGCGCCTCACACACCAAAAATTACACCGACCGGACAACCCCATCACGCAAAAACACTGCAACAGGCTCTCCGCACCCTCAATCGCGTCGCGGTATCAGGGATGGTGAGAAATGCGGGCTAGGGGTGCCTGTTGGCAATTGGCTCACCTCAGACCAAGGAAAGCGCCTTTTGCTGACGGCGGACCGTGCGAGTCTTCGCGGTAAGCGCGACCATGTCACGTTGGGCTGCGGGTTACGCCGAGCGGAATTGACTTCGTTGCGAGTTGAGAGCATCCAGCAGAGGGAGGAGCACCGGGTTATCTCCGATCTTGTCGGCAAGGGCGGCCATATCCGAACGATTCCCGTCCCGGATTGGGTGAGAGCCGGAATTGACGCCTGGACGGAAGCCTCGGGGGTTACGACCGGCGTTCTCCTTCGATCGATCAACAAGGCTGGGAGAATCTGGGGAGCCGGTTTCAGCCCCAGAGTCCAGTAGAAAGTGCAACATAAACATGGCGAGGATGGCTGCCTTCGCCCTTGTGATCGCTTTTGTACATCTTGTGTGCTCCCCAATGAATAGACTTCGTCGAATGGAAGATTCGCATTGCGGACGGGGGCTCTTGTAATCGCGTGGATCAGATAGCCGGATAATCGGGAGTCGTTCGCCATGCCGCATCGTGGCTGCGGCGCCTAATTGTTCTTATGCTGCTCGTGCTGATGGCGACATTTTTGTTATGAATAATCGCCACAATCCAGGTTGAAATGAAGGCAATGACCAAAAAAGCGACTATCAAATGGCATAGCGGCCCGCAGAAACATGATTATCCTGCAGCCATCTCGTATCTGAGCCTGACTATGGGGCCACAGGCGTCAAAGAATGTCGTCAAGAAATTGCAACGCGCCGCGATGACGAACTTCGCGGCAAAGGACATCTTTAGGGCTTCCATGTTATCGCTGCTGGGGGTCAGTAATTCTCACGTTGAAAAAGATCGAACGAGAATCATTCAGCATGAAAGACTATCGCCGCTCCTGCTGTTCAGGGACGAACGCAACGGCAAGCTGGTTATCGCCGACGGCTATCACCGCCTATGCGCGGTCTACACATTTGATGAGGATGCCATCATCCCCTGCAAGATTGTCGGACCAGAATGCGATCATCCAACTCTTACGCGAGAAAATCATGCACTCTGAGCGGACCGAATCGACAACACAGCACCGTATGCTGTACGGATCGGAGACACCAGATTTCTTGGAATCTGCTCATGAATGGCGGCGTCTATTCGCAGAAACCTGGGGCACGTTCCTCCTCGTCGTCGTTGCGGCTGGCGCCGGGGTCGTCGGTGCCCAGAGCGGCGGAGCAATCTCCCTGGGAATGAAGGTCGTCGCACCGGGCCTGATGGTCATGGCGATCATCTATTTTATGGGCGCGGTCAGTGGTGCCCATTTAAATCCAGCAGTCACCTTGGCATTCGCGTTGCGGCGCAATTTCCCCTGGTCTCGGGTGCCGGGGTACATCACGGCGCAGATCATCGGGGGCATCGCTGCGGCGTCTTTCCTCCGCGCGCTATTCGGCATACAAGGATTACTCGGCGCCACGACGCCGGGTCCGGGAGTGAGCGATTTCACGGCGCTCGCCATGGAAGTATTGTTGACGACGGGTTTGGTCAGCACGATTCTTGGCACCGCCTCGGGCGCCCGTAATATCGGTTCCAATGGGGCTCTCGCGGTCGGCGGCTACATCTCTTTGGCGGGCCTTTGGGCGGCGCCAATCAGCGGTGCCTCCATGAACCCGGCGCGCTCATTTGCTCCCGACCTCATCCGTGGCGATATGAGCACCACCTGGATTTATGTCGTAGGTCCCGTGCTGGGCACAATCATCGCCGTGGGTTTTGAATGGATACTCAAAGGCAAACCTACCGCCGCCGGTACGTTAGCGGCGCGGGGTGATTTGAAATAACTATCCGTACTTATCTTCGCGACGGATTTGTCGCCAACGGTAGGGTCCAATTATCTGGCGCCTCCATCGAAGCACTTGGACGAGTCGGCATCTCGAACACTTGCCACCCGCGAGTCCCGTCCCGGACCGGCGGGATGCCAGATGTGCGACTAGCCGTGATACGACAACTGGCCCATGCGTTATCATCGGTCAACAGCACACGACAAGCGGGACAAACCGCCATCGATGGCAACACGTGTCCTTATCGCTACGACTGGCTCTCTGGGCTATCTTCCACCACGACAGAAACTGAATGAGGATAAGCACATGACGCGCCGCGAACTCCTGACCTCTGCTTCGGCCTTCATCGCTGCGGGAATGATTCCACGCACATTCTCAGCGAACACGAGCGATCTCGATTTTGCCTCGGCGCTTGAGGTTGCTGCCAGGATCAAGGCGAAGCAAGTTTCTTCTACCGAACTAACGCATCGCATGCTCGCCCGCATTGATAGATACAACCCGAAAATAAACGCCTTCACTTACCAGATGAGAGATCAAGCGCTGGCGCAAGCACGCCGTGCCGATGCCGCCTTGTCGAGAGGCGATCAGGTTGGACCCTTCCACGGAGTGCCGATATGCGTCAAGGAGTCGTTCGGCGTGAAAGGCGAGCCCGACACCTGGGGGATCGTAGCCCTCAAGGGTTCCAAGGCGCCCGCAAACTCCGCCGCGGTCGAGCGCCTGCTCGATAGCGGAGCCGTCCTGCTCGGTGGAACCAATGTTCCGCTTGACTTGATGGACTGGCAATCATTCAACGATATTTACGGCACGACCAATAACCCGTGGGATCTGACCCGCACGCCCGGGGGGTCTTCCGGCGGGAGCGCCGCCGCCCTCGCCGCTGGCCTGTCGTATCTGAGCATTGGCAGTGACATCGGCGGTTCGTTGCGTGTCCCGGCAAGCTTCTGCGGAGTCTTCGCTCACAAACCGACTCTCGATCTCGTTAGCTCAAACGGCCAAGTCCCGGGAGGCGTCCCTGGTTTGCCTGGGTTCTCGACCGGGCTTGCGGTGGCGGGCCCGATGGCACGCAGCGCGCGTGATCTGATGACGGCGCTTAGGGTGCTGGGCGGCCCCGTGGGATACGAGCGAAAGGCCTGGTCCTGGACATTGCCGCCGCCCCGGAAGAGTGCTTTAAAGGAGTTTCGGGTTGGGTACGTGCTAGACAGCCCAATGGCAAGCCCGACTTCCGAAGTGCGGCCGCTGCTGGACAGAACGCTCAGCGCGCTCGAACGCGCAGGAGTACAACTGCGGCCCGGCTGGCCGCCGGGCTACGACCTGCGCGAAGCCTACAACAACTATATTTTTCTTCTCTCTGCTTTCAACTTCAGCACTGAGGGCAAGCAGGCGGAGGAGATGGACCGCGAAAGGTACCAACAGAATCCACAAAATCCCTTTGCCGCCGGCTCGCTCAGTTCGTACGCTGACTGGCAACAGCAACGCTTCCGGCAGTTATCCTTCCGCGCCAAGTGGCAAGAATACTTTGAACAGGTTGACGTTTTCTTGATGCCGACCTGCTTTACCGTTGCCTTCCAACATGACCACAAGGGAGATTTCCTGACGCGGACTATCCATACTCCTGATGGAATTAGCCCCTATATGCAACTCATGCCGTGGGTAGTGACCGCGACATTGACCGGCTGCCCGGCGACGGCTGCGCCGATCGGCCAAAGTTCGTCCGGCCTGCCGGTTGGAATCCAGATCATGGGGCCATTCTGGGAAGATGCGACGTCTATTGAGTTTGCGGCTCTTCTGAGCGACAACATCGGTGGTTTCACAGCGCCCCCAGGGTACGGCGCCTGAAACCGTTTCGCCCGTGTCGTGAGACATGTGCGCTGAAGCAACGCGGCCAGTCTGGCAACCGCGGATCCCTCCCTATGGAGTAACTTGACATCCACCCCTTTGTCATCCGGAGAAGTCGAGTGATCTGGAGTTTGCCGACCAACCACCAAATTCAACCCTCCCCCCTTAGGCCTACCGGCGCCCTGAGACTTTCGCCGGAATTGGTGCGTCATGATGAGTGTCGTGCGTGGTCCCCGGGGGCTGCGATGAGGGTTCTGGTGGCGACGGGAGTTTGGCTGCTGATCGGAACCACGCCGGTATTGGCTTGGGGACAGACAGCCAGTTCACCCGGCTCTTCGAGTCGGGCGCCGTATACGCTGCAGGTCAACTCGCGGGTCGTGCTCACCGATGTAACTGTGACGGACAAGCAGGGCAATCCCATAACAGGCCTGACCGAGAACGATTTCCGGCTCCTCGACAACGGGAAACCGCAGAAGCTCGCTTCATTCGAGGAACACCGGCAGCAGGCACCGCAGCTGACGGAAGCCTCGGCTACACCGGGCCGCTTCAGCAACGACTACCTGCGGCATCCCCCGGCACAGGTAAATGCTCTGCTCTTCGACACGACCACGATCGGGATCGTCGACCAGATGTACCTGTTCCAGCAGATGAAGCAGTTTGTGAACAACCTGCCGGCCGGGGAACCGGTGGCCGTATTCACACGCGCGGGCTCTGTAACCATCGAGGTGGCGAGCCTCACCGACAATCATGCAACCCTGCTGGCTGCCATCCAGAAAGCCATTCCAAGGTTGCAGCGGCCAGGAGCGTGGATGGCGAGCGACCTGGACACGCTGCAGCAGATCGCGGTGTATATGTACCAGATTCCTGGGAGGAAGAACCTGCTGTGGTTCACCAGCGGATCAAATATGCTCCTGGGGCTTGACCCGGCGTCGATCATCATGGATCCCGGTGCGCGGCGTGCGATTTACGACTTGCTCGAGTCGGAGCGGATCGCGATCTATCCGATCGATGCGCGCGGGCTGACGGTTGTTTCCGGCCGCGAGACCATGGTGATAGCTGAGCAGCAGATGCAGATGCGGCAGGATGCAGCAGCAACAGGCGGTGCGCCGTATGTGAATACGAACGGCCTGGCTCTGGCGGCACAGCACATTCTGGCAACGGATGGGAACTATTACACTCTGAGCTACACGCCAAATGACCTGAAGAGTAACAGCAAGTGGCATCGGGTCGAGGTGAAACTGGCGAACGCGCACTACGAGCTAAGCTATCGGCACGGGTATTTCGACGATGGCTCGAATCGGCCACAACCGGCGAGGGAAACAAGGACCAGGACGGCGCTGCGGGCAGGAGGGAACAAAGTCGACGTGCACGTGCCGGACGATCAAAGCGAGCCGCTTGTCTTCAGTGTTCGGATCGCGCCGGCGTCTCCCGCAGCAGCTCCTCTAGCGGAGGATTCTCCGCTGAAAAAAGGCGAGACGCGTTATGTCGTGGAGTACTCCGTGCCGGCAAAGGACGTTTATGCGGCCTATATCCAGGGCAACGTGGGGACCGACGAGCTGGGTGCGGCGGTGTTTGTCTATGATCGCAACGGTGAGCTGGTGTCGCGCAAGGCGTTGAAGTATGCGCTGGGCGTAGATCAACAAAAGGCGAGAAGCCTGCCAAACGCCAAGCTGAGTTTCGCCCAGACCGTGAACCTGCCACCGGGGAGCAACTATTTGTATCTGGGCGTGTGGGACATGACGACCGGCCGGATGGGAACGGTAAATGCGGCCGTGGACGTCAAAAAACCCACAGGGTAGCCGGTAGCGTAAGGAGCGTGAGAGGCGTGTTCTCAAGCTCACCCTGGACTGGTGTCCAGGGACTGGTGTCCTGGCTAATTTTCAGCCGTCCCTGCGAAGAACTCGTTTTTGGTAAACGCACGAGAGAGGACTTACGAAGGGAATCGGGATCCTGGCTTATTCAAGAGTCAATACTGGGACGCGCTTCTCGTCAGTTGGCCGTGTAGCCGGTTAGATACGGCAACTTACTGAAGCCATCGGTCCATCCGATCAGCTCGATGAGCACATTGGGCTGTTAGCTTTCATTTTGTGGATGCGCCAGCGCCATGCGATCAAAGCGGTGATCAGCACGGGCACGACAACGAGATATAGAAAATGCGAACTGATCCACAGGATCAACCCGAGCAGGAGCAGGCGGTGATCGGCTCTACGTATGGCATCCGCCGGGATGGTAACGGACTGGTTCCAATTCATGGTCTTCAAGCGAGACAGAAAGCCCTGGCGTACGCAGCCTTCGAGGTTATACACGCCGATGAGATGGGAGAAATGTCCCGCGACAATCAAATCCCGGGAAAACCTACTCCAATTGAGCACGGCGGGGTTTGCGCGGGGATCGCCGTCGGTGACGCCAATGGCGATCGCCTGTGCATCCGGGCCAAGCTTCCAGATGATTGCCGCTCCGACAGACGGCGGCGCATAGCTGGTGTAGAGCATCAGGACTTCCTGATCGCCGCGAACGTCGACCGTGCCGAGCAGCCGGTCCAGTAAAGAGGAGTGGGCGTGGCGTTCGACGGGGAGGATTGGCAGTTGATAGGTCTGGACAAAATAGCCTTGCGCCCGCATATTGGCGATAAGCGCGGAATAGGCTCGTTTTGCGCGGCGCATGCGCTGTACGTCGACGCCGCGCCACAGAAGCGTGGTAAACAGCCGCCAGGGATGGCTCCTGAGTGTCGCCAGCTCCGCGAAGTTGGGCTCAATGTCGAGTCCAACTCCATTCCAGCGTAAGCCCTGGTTGCGGCTCCATGCGTCGAACGCGGCAAAGCGTAGTGCAGCCGCAGGCTCGTTGTCCGCGCTGAAATAGTAGCCCTCCTTCGGTAGCAGGAGACCGGCGATTACCGGAATTCCGGCCTGATTCAGGCGATGCACTGCTGCAGCGCGTTCCGGACTGAAATCGAGAATGGGAATCGCAACTTCAGCATGCAAATCCTTCAAATCTGCGATCAAGTCGTGATTGTTGAACAGGGCCTGCATCTCCTCGATCCCTTGATCGCAGCACGCAAATCCGAGGGTTGGGGGGACGCCAGGACCTTGAACGGTAACTCCGGTAGAAGGCATCGCAACGAGTACGGGAACCGAGACGCAGTAACAAATGTTGAGGAAGAGCCCGGCTCGCAGAATGCCGAGGATAAAACCGCGCGAATGCGCAGTGCATTGTTGTTTGGGACACACAATGACCGAGGATGAGTTGTGACACAACGTCGTCAGTACAGCAGTTCGTCTCATTGTTCCGGACTCGTCCCGGTTGCGTAGAGGGAACCAAGATCGCCGAACGAAAACACGCAGAAACCTCCCGAATCTAGTTACCGAGGTCGTGAGATTACTGGCTCTCCTTAACCACACGTCCGTTGAGCGGTTGGATGGGTCGCACATCATGTGGATAGAGCTTGCCGAATGCGCCGATCTGTTCGGGCGAAATGTCGACAGGCGTCTTCAACACAAACCACCGAACGCCCTCCGTGCAGGGCGGAGCCGTCACCGAGCCCATGTCTTCGCTGTGACGGTGAAAGTGGAATTGCGTCAGCTGGTACGTTCTGTCCCGGACGATCAGAAGATTGTCGTTTCCCGCCGCGTCATGGTAGTTCACGCGGATCGTGTAACCGCTGTTCACGATATATTTGAGTCCGCTCCTCGATTCGAAGCGTAGTGCGGGAAGTGCCGCTTTCTCCGAAGCTTCAATGTCAATTGGAGACTGTGCCATGCCGGCGTTGCACGAAGCGTACGCCGGATCCAGTTCACTCCAGTGATCGGGGCCCTTCGCCCCTTCATACTCCCATCTTGTCTTCCACTGTGCCTGTAAGCTCAAAGACGTCAAAAGCGCCACGACAACAAGAGACACGACCTTTCCGTAGTCTTTCATCGGTTTGCACCTCCGACCCTCTCAATGCGGCACTGCAGATCGAGTTCAAATGCTCGAGGAAAACCACCCTCGTGCTCACGCCCATCGAGCAATATTGTCCTTGCTCCTTCTCGCGAACACTTCGTCCATGATGAAAGTATGGATGTTGCGCAATTGCGTACTGACCTGCCAAGAAAAGATGCTCCGTTTGTCGAACCTCGGTCTACCTGAATGTCTCGGTTCTTCGTCGGTGATCAGCACGCCACCAGCATACCGGACGCCCATACACCCGCAAAACGGGGCATAGGTAAATTGCCGTCCTGATCATCTCGGCGCGGAACTTACTGAAAGTGCGACTTTCAGACACAACATTTCTTCACTACTCCCGTCGATGCGTGCTTGGCGATACTGTGCTCGTCGGGAGCTAGCACGATCCACCTGCGCTGCTAATATTCCAATTAACTCAATGCATCGAGGTCTGCCCAATGCACGCTGCTCATTTTTCAAGCACTGCAGCCAACCTGCTGGCACTGTTCCTGTCTGTCGGCGGCCCGGTTTGGGACTATTTCGCGGCGCAATCTGGTGCGCATTGGAGGAATTATGCCCGATTCCGATCTGCTTGGAGCATTTGAGGTGCACTCCCCCGAAGGCATCGGAAAGGCGCTTGCTGGCGGCGCAAGCCCTGTCGCTTTAATTAAGGGACGCAAGCCGATTGACCACCTCATTGAGGCGTATCTTCGTTCTTCCCGCTTTGCGGACTGTTTGCGGCTCATGCTGAATGCTGGAGCTGTAATTGATGATCCTCTGCTTGAAGCAGTGCTTCTGGGCGACGTTTCAACGTTACGCCGCCTTGTCACGGAGTTCCCTCAACGCCTCCATCAAAAAGTGGATCTCCTGGGCGCGTTCACATCCTGCCGGGGTGTCACAGCCCTTCACGTCTGTGCTGAGTTCAACTCCGTAGATTGCGCTCGTGTTTTGATCGAGAACGGCGCGGACGTAAACGCCATTGCCTACTGTGACTCAGACGGGATGGGCGGTCAGACGCCCATCTTTCACGCGGTAAATAGCCCTCTGAACTACTGTCGCCCTATGATGGAGCTTCTCGTAGAAGCAGGAGCGGACCTGCAAGTAGAAGTGAAATCTCTCCTCTGGGGAGAGTCCATGAGCTGGGAGACCGTTCTCTACGATGTGACTCCAGTCTCTTATGCTCAATGCGGACTGTATCGGCAGTTCCATCGGCGAGAGGAAGATGTGTACAGCAATCTCCAGTACCTCTACCACAGCAGATATGGCACTGAAGCGGCATTCAGAAACGTGCCGAACAAATACCTAGTCGAAGGTCATTGACGGCGCACTCCACTCCCCCGGTTAAGCCACATCCACCTGATGCTCAACTTTGATAGGTAACGACAAAGAGGGTTTTCGGTAACTTGCTCATGCCTACCCCCGGCTGGGCAACTTACTGATAGGCCGACTTGTCAGGACTGGCCACGGAACCAAAATTACCGATGGCACGTATGTACCAGTAACGAACACCGCCTTATGGGGACTGGGCACTTTCACCGGATGGTGCTGTGGCGGCAATCCCCAACCACGATGCGAAATCGCCATCGATTCGTCTGGTGCGCCTGGATGGAACAGGCGAGAGCGAGATCAAGATACGCCAAGCTTTCCAGCTATGGGGGATTTGTTGGGCTCCAGATAGTAAGGGCTTCTTCGCAGAGGCGAGAACGGCAGCGCAACACTGGCTGGAGTACATCCGGTTCTCGGGCGAGGTGCATGTGCTGCGCGAAACGACCGGGAATACCTGGGGCGTGCCGTCGCCAGACGGGAAAAAGCTAGCTTTTGTAGATACCACGATAGAACGCAATGTGTTCGCATGGCATTAACTCTTCACCTGCGCCTCTTGGTCCACAAACATCCGGCCCCTGAATCCGCCGCGCCGATCGTCCGAACTACGGAACATCTCCAGTCGTAGCATCAAGCAGCCGGTCTTCGGTTACGGGCAACAGTCCGGCGCGCGCATTGATGCAAAATGACGTGCGTTCATGAGTTCCGCGTGGATCGTCGGGTATCCGGAAATTACCTTGTGGTTAACAGCTCCCGGGAACCGGCAAACAGGAGTCCATCTCGCCTCGCGCTAAAATCGCCAAGTGACTCACCGAAAATGCAAAGCGAGCCACTTGGACGAGTCGTCGGCATGTCGGCCCGACATACAGTCATCGGGTTGTCCGCCAAGTGCACGCATAATCAACTAGCGCGCATTTCATCCTCAAACTGGGAGAGCGTGGCGACAAAGGCTCCTGCGGCGCTCAAGTTGTCCCCGGCAATGTCTTTCATCAGTTGTTGAATGAAAGGAGATCGGCTCATCCGGTCACCGAACTTCTTCGACAGCCAGAGCGTTAGTGGAATCAGCGCGAGACCGAACAGGACATTCGCCCATAGCCAAGCCGCGTTATAGCTGCTGATTCCGAAGAGTACTTTTGAGGTGACAATTGCGAACGGCGCCCAAACTACCGCTCCTGCTAGCAACCCCCACTGGGTCGTCCGGATGCGCTGCACACGTATCGACTCAATTTGTTTTTGGATCGCGATGATAGGTTGGCCGTAGTTGATCTGCCGAGCCGCGACAACCTGCCATATCGTCGCCGCAAGCATGCTGATTGCGAACAGGTCGAGTGCGCCGCCAGGCAAAGCAAACCGCGGCGTCGCAACGTGCCCGTGAATGAAGCTCCCGAGTGCTATCACAATCGCAAGCCAGATGAGCGCTTCCAAGACTAGAAACCTGGTCATACGCTGCAAGGTAGACCGCGCGCCGCTTAGATTCGTCGCTTTTATAAGTTGCCAATTTAGACGGATACTCTCATCGAGTTCTTGATCGTGTTCCGCCCATTTTATTTTCATTTCATCCAGATCAAACATCGTTTTCCCCTCTCAGGCTCGCGTGGCTCCGCGATATTGCTGCTTCATTGATTCTTTCAGTCGGCCAATCTTGGTGGCGACATTTGTCTCACTGATGCCCAGAACATCCGCGATCTCCAGATGGCTGTTGCCATCCAGATAAAGCAAGACAAGCGCCTTATTCAGCGGTTCCAATCGTTCGATTAATTCATAAAGAACCAGCATTTCCGGATTCTGGTTTGCTGCTTCGTCGACCGCGTTCAGCATGTGGAGTTCGTCGGATAGTATGTGCCGCGATCTCGTATTTTCCCGGCGGTAGAAGGATATTGCGACGTTCAAGGCTATCCGGTACATCCACGTAGAGAACTGATAGCGTTTATCGAATGAATCAAATGACTGCCACATCTGAACGATGATTTCCTGTGCAAGATCTTCGCGATCGTCCCGGCTCCTGCAGTACGAATTGCAGATCTTATAGAGGATCTTCTTGTGTCCGTCTACAAGGGCTTGGAACCGTTCCTGCGACTCTGGCGCCGTCATCGGTTTGTCCGCCCTTCCCAGTTAGTATTGCCACGTGCTACTTAATGCTCAACCTGTTATTCGCACCAGAGTCCACAAAAATCACAGCCGGGAGCAAGATTTTCAGCCGCTTCGTTCCGCCCAAGGTCCAAAGCCGCGCTGGAGCAAGCCCGGTACACTACCTGCTGGACCGTCTATAATGGTGGACATGGCAGACTCTCTCGGGAATGCTTTTCATCGGCTTCGTGCTTACGCACACCCCCACGTAAAACACGTTATCACTCAGACGTTGCAGCAGGCCGGGGAGGGTGACTTTGAGAGTTTGGACGAGAATGAATCGTTGGTTCATCTGCGCCGTCAGGCGGTAAGACTCCAGCGTGGCGAGCAAGTTAATGAGATAACGGCATTGCTGCCAAGGGAGCGTAGCCGGTAACCGCGATCTGCGTTTGCGACACTTGCATTTTCGGAGTCTATCTGGCACGCCAGGCCCTGCTCGATCCCCATTGTGGCCTGGCCTTCGGAGCTGTAACGAGGTGGTGAAATGAGTCTTGCGGACACCAACTCCAAGGTATGAACTGCCCAAGGTGCGTATGCCCGGATAGCTGCAGAGAAACGCCCGCAGCCTCCGCAATCTCCGGATGGTCGGGTGCATGCGTCAATAGAATGCTTGCGCGAATGCGATCCAAATCGCCAGCAATAAAAATCGCGTCCGGCTCTTCCTTCAAAATCTTCGCAACCATCCGCCGCAGAAAACTGCCGTTTCGCACATGCCCCAGGTGCAGGTCGCTGATGAGCGCCGCCCTCCGCCCGCGCCACGCCGGCGGCAAGTTCGCGAGTCGTACCGTCGTTCGAGTGATTCGCGTCCAGCTTGCGTTGAAAACTCCGTAGAGGCCAGCCACTACTGCGGCGCCGAATGGCCATTCCACCATCCGATGGAAGCTCACGTCCAGCCCAGCCAGCCGCGCAACTCCGAAAATTATCCAATGGCCGATTTCCCGTCAATGCTTTATTCGTAACGAATGGCCTTGACAGGATCCAGAGCGGCGGCGCGGCGTGCGGGGAGCCAGCAAGCAAAGAGGCCGACGGAGGCCAGCACAAGAGCGACAGTGAGGGCGACTGTCGGGTCTGAAGGCGAGACGCCGATGGGCAGAGCGGCCATTAGGTGCGTGAGCGGCCAGGCCGCGGCGAGACCAAAGAGAAGTCCGGCGGCGATCTGCCAAAGGCCACGCGTCATGACCAGCAGAAGGATGTTGCGGATGTTGGCCCCGAGCGCCATACGCACACCGATCTCCTGGGTGCGGCTGCTGGTAGCGTGCGCGATGACAGCGTAGATGCCGACCGAGGCCATAAGCAGCGCGATCAGAGCGAACCCAAGAAAGATCTTGCCGAAAAGGCTCAGGAACCACACCTGGTGTTCAACGGCCTGGTCAAGACGGTACGGATCGCTCAGAGGCAATTCTGCATCGAGGCTTTGGACAGCCGCGCGCATGGCGGGAAGTGGATTCGTGGTGGATTCGACAAGCAGCGCCATGTTGCTCCAGCCCTCCTGACGGAAGGGTACAAATAGCAGCGGCTTCGGGTCAGTCTCCGTGAGTTCCTGAACCATGTTGGCGGTGACACCGACAACGGTGATCCACTCAGTGGGCTTATTCTTGTCATCGTAGAGACGGAAGCGCTTGCCAATGGGGTTTTCGTTTGGCCAGAAGTGTGCGGCGGCGTCACGAGTGAGCATGGCGACTTTGTGGTTGGCGGTGCCGTCGGTGGCGTTGAAGCCGCGGCCGCGCAGGCGCGGAAGGTGAATTGTCTCCAAGGCGTCCGGGGATTGGGCAACGAGCGCGATCCAGGGACGCTGTGCGGGATTGTCGATGGGGGTGTGTTCGAGTTCAATTTGCTGACGCGCGGCACCAAGCCCGGGCGCATTGGAGACGATTGCCGCGTGCATGACGCCGGGGACGGCGCGGAGCCGCGGCAGGAGCTGATCGTAGAAGCGCTGGCGGGCGTCGGCGTCTTTGTAGCGGGTGTCGGGCAGTTCGAGGCGGGCGGTGGTCAACTGCGGAGCCGGAATAAAGGGATTGACGGAGAGGCTGCTGAGTAAGCCCTGCACGAAAATACCGGCTCCGGTGAGAAGGACGAGGGTGAGGGCAAACTGGAAGACGACGAGGGTAGCGGAGAGCCATCCGCCGCGATGACGGCCGACGCTGCGGGAACCCTCTTTGAGGATTCCCATGAGGTCGGGGCGCGAGGAACGCAGGGTGGGTGCGATGCCGAATAGCAGCCCGCTGAAGATGCACAGAGCGGCACAGTAGCCGAAGACCGAGTAGTTCATCGTGAACTGAATCCAGTAGGGTCGGACTACCAGGGTGGAGAGATCGAACCAGTGCACGCCGAGCTCGGCAAGACCGAGGCCCAAGAGGCCGCCGAGGCTGCTGAGCAGCAGGCTCTCGATGAGGAGCTGGCGGACGACGCGCCAGCGGGATGCGCCAAGTGCGGTGCGGATAGACATCTCGCGCTGGCGTCCAAGGGCACGGCTGAGCATCATGTTCGCGACATCGGCGCAGGCGATGAGCAAGACAAACCCCACGGCGGCGAGCATGAGCAGGAAGATAATGCGGATGCCGCCGCCATTAAATAGTTGCTGAAATGTGAGGACATCGACGCCGAGGTCTTTGTCGGCAGGATATTGGTGCGCGAGATCCCGGGCGATGACATCTAGTTCAATGGTGGCCTGGTGGATCGTCAAGTCGGGCTTTAGGATGGCGTAGGCGCGAATCGGGCGGTTGTCGCGTTTGGCCAACTCGGGCGTGGGGACCAGCGGCATCCAGAGGTCGACATTGGTGGGGAAGCGGAAGCCGTTGGGCATGACGCCGACGATGGTGGCGGCCTGGCCATTGACGTGGACCTGGCGGCCGATGATGCCGGGGACGCCGGCGTAGCGCTCCTGCCAGACTTTGTAGCCGATCACAAGGACGGGGTCGGCGCCGGGGCGGTCATCCGCGGGCAGCAAGCCGCGGCCGAGGATGGCCTGCGTGTGCAGCATGGAGAAGATGCCGCGGGTCGCCTCTTCCAGGTGATACGACTGCGGCGACGTGCCAGGCTCACTGAGGATGCCGGCCTTGTCGATCACAGCCTCGAGGGATTCAAACGACGTTGCCTGGGCGCGGTAGTCCTGAAAGTCGGGATAGGACATGGGCAGGTTGCGATCGCCCTGCGCAAGGCTGCGGTTGACGATCGAGACGAGCCGCGCGCCTCCGGGAACGGGCACGGGCCTGAACAGCACCGCGCTGACCAGGGTGAAAACCATGGTATTGAGACCGATGCCCAGCGCGAGGGTGGCCACAACAGCAGCGGAAAACCAGCGGTGGGTCAGGATCATGCGCAGCGCGAATCGCACATCAGCCACAATGCTTTCCGCCTTCAGCCACTGCCACTCTTCGCGACTGCGCTGCTCAATCAGGCCCACGTTGCCAAATTCTCGCCGTGCGGTTTGCTCTGCCTCGACGCGCGGCATGCCGCTCTCCATGAGTTCTTCCGCCCGTTCGGCAATATGTTCCTGGATCGAGACTGCGAGGTCATCATAACGGCGACGACGCGAAAACAGCTTTGCGAGCCTTTGCATGATGGCCTCCTATGCCTTCGCAACCGCCAGTACTCGGGTTATCCCGGTGAACATCTTCTCGAAGCTCGATATCTCATGCTGCAGCCGCTGCCGCCCCGAATTCGTCAGCCTGTAGATCCGAGTGGGGCGACCCTTTGCCGAAATTCCCGCCTTGGACTCGAGCAGCCCTTCTCTCAACAACCGTTGGAGCGCCGGATAAAGGGAGCCTTCCTCAATCTGCAGTAGGTCGTCTGAGGCTTGTTTGATGTGTTTGGCGAGTGCGTAGCCGTGCATTGGCTTCAGCCTCAGCGAGTGCAGGATCATCAGGTCCAGGGCACCAGAGAAAAGGTCGCGGCGGTCAGGGTCCTTTGCCATGGAATGAATTTAGATTATGAATACCTATTTGGCAAATAGGTATTCGTAGCTTAGAGAAAGGGCTGTCTCTTGTCCCACTCACGGGGTGGTCTCGGGCATTTGCGCAGAGCGGGTTGCGGAGCAGACATCGTCTGCCCTGACACATCATGTGTGCGGCCTGACGAGTCTCGCAAAGGCACGAGAGTTGGTTCGGGGGCTCTGTAAGCACATCATCACCAAAGAACTGGCCGACAATGGAAAGCGGACCCACTTGGACGAAAGGTCGGCATTCCGGCAACTTTACAGCGAACCTGGACTTCGCAGTTTTACTATTCCGGAAAGCCAGTTACACGTCCACGTCGATAACTTCTGGTTTGCCCGTGATACGCCCGGAACTCGGAATTTTGTTGTCGATTCCCCGGCAGCCCACAACCAGTGAACTTTACTCGAAGTGAAGCACTACAATTTCGGAATTCGATCCCAGTCGCAGCGGCGGTCCCCAAGTTCCCGCTCCGCTTGAAGTGAAAACCTGCATCTTCCCGATCCGACTTAAGCCGTAGACAAACTGGCGGTAAATCCGCCGCGCCATCCAACTCCAAGGTATGAACTGCCCAAGGTGCGTATGGCCGGATAGCTGCAGAGAAACGCCCGCAGCCTCCGCAATTTCCGGATGGTCGGGTGCATGCGTCAATAGAATGCTTGCGCGATTGCGATCCAAGCGGATGCCTTGTAGCACCGACGTAAAATGCCCGGCTTGCACCGCGTTCCGGTACGGCACACCAACAATCTGCAAACCGTCAACTTCCACCTTCTCATTGATGAGCACGCGCACCCCGGCTGCCGCAATGGCATGCAGATATTTGCTGTCATCCCCAAACTGCTCGTGGTTTCCCGCGACAAAATACACGCCGTGCGGCGCCACGAGCTGGCTCAACGGCTCCGCTGCTCGCCGGACGTCGATGGCCGTGCCGTCATACAAATCGCCAGCAATAAAAATCGCGTCGGGCTCTTCCTTCAAAATCCTCGCAACCATCCGCCGCAGAAAACTGCCGTTTCGCACATGCCCCAAGTGCAGGTCGCTGATGAGCGCCGCCCTCCGCCCGCGCCACGCCGGCGGCAAGTTCGCGAGCCGTACCGTCGTTCGAGTGATTCGCGTCCAGCTTGCGTTGAAAACTCCGTAGAGGCCAGCCACTACTGCAGCGCCGAACAGCCATTCCACCATCCGATGGAAGCCCACGTCCAGCCCAGCCAGCCGCGCAACTCCGAAAATTATCCAGGAGAAAACAGCGGCGAAGAAGAGGAATGTCAAGAAACCCAACCAAACCGCAGCAATCCTGTAAAACGCGCGCACCGCAGGATCTGTATAGCGGAAGGCAAGGAGGGAAGCGGCAACAAAGCTCACCGACAGAAAGCCGAGAACCAGCTTGATCCACAGCGTCCCGGGGAGATCGCTTCCTGCGGGCGAAAATATCCACGTCTCATAAACAAGAAAATGCGCCAGAAAAAGCACTGCCTGCAGAATTACGATGACACCGATCAAGCCCTTTTGTACCCGCATGATGCATTAGATTCCCCAATCTGCCATTCGGATTGTTGGCGTAGTGTCCCGGAAATTGGCAGAAAAATCAAACGCAGAGGCCCAATCACCTAAACAGCAAGACTTGGACCCAGTTACGCCCAAGCCCCGGGGTCCGCCGATGAGCTAAGTCCACCCCGCATCATTCGATTACCTTCGTCCTTTTGTGATAGTGCCGGCATGATATATTGCGGCACCAACTGGAGCCCCCAGCGGTACCATTTCGCGAATTCCCCGTAGCTACCGCCGTTGATGCTAACGACGAGGTCGTAGTCAGGAACCACCATTACGATCTGACCACCATTGCCACCTGCGCTGTACGCGCGGAAAACCCGGTCGCCGACCTGCAGGCGATTGATATGCCAGCCGAACCCGTACTCGTGCGGCGCGTCGTAATTCGTCTGCGGATCGAACCTGGAATACGCAGCGGTAGATTGCCGTACCCAGTCCTCACTAACGATACGGGTGGCGTGCCAGATGCCGCCGGAAAGATAGAGCTGGCCGAGCTTGAGCTCGTCGCGGGGCCGGAGATAGAGCCCGCCGCCCATATAGGCTTCGCCGGTAGGCATGAGATTGATATGGTAGGTGCCAAACTGAAGCGGGCGCGCCAGGGAGCGCTCAAAGAACTCCGGCAGCCAAGAATGAGTGGCATGGGCAACGGCGCCGCCGACGAGGTTGAGGTCTGCGGAGCAATACACGGCGTGTCTTCCGCCCGGTTCGGCAGCCATCGGCAAGTCTAGGGTGTACTTGTACCAGTCCGGCTGGGCTGTCTGGCTCTGCATGTTGCCCTCGTTGCCGGGGGAGGTGTCGTCATTGTCGTCGCAGGCGAAGCCGGAGGTCATGGTCATCAGCGCCTCTAGCGTTACATGACTCTTGCGTGCGTCCCAGTGGGCAAATGGCTTGTCCTCCGGGAAGAGAGGATAAATGGGCGTGTCGGGACTGAGGTTGACGCCACGGTCGCGCGCGATACCGGCCAGGATTGGCGCGAAGGTCTTCGAGGCGGAGCGCATGTCGTGCGGCCGCTCTTTATCAAAGCCGTGAAAATATTCTTCCAGGACCAACTTGCCATGGCGCGCAATGAGCAAGCTGTCGATATCCACGGGATTGTCAGTGGGATCGGCAGTCAAAATTTTCTCGATCAGAGCAGCAATCGGCTTCTCAGAGATGCCGACGTCAGCAAGTGACGCCGTTGGCCAGCCGTCGCCAGCAATTGGTTTGGTGTATGTATATTTTGCGGCATCGGGAGTACGGGCGTAAAAGCCCAATGCGTCGCCGCGGTCTCGGCGTGAGAGCGGAAGCGGCGGGTAGGAATCGAGCAACGTGAGGAACAGGCGGTCGGATGCCTTCTCATACGTACCGTTGAAGTGGTCTTGGGGACGTTTGGGATTTGTGAAGGTAACGTTCGAACCGCTCAAAGTCACGTCATAAGAGCGGCGGCGGAAGAGATTGAATTCGGGATTGATGATGACCGCGGTAATTGAGCCACCGGGCTGCGGCTGAACAGAGACATAGAAGGAAACGTGGTCATCAAGGGGGATGACCGCTCCTGTCCACACAGGTTTACCCACGGCGACGAGCCGGACAGGAGTGGCGTAGCGGTTGTTATTTGCTACGCCGACAGGCTGAATCCACTGGCCATTGATCGTGTTCGATGCGGGATCGAGCCGACCGCGAAACTCTCCTGCGCCGTTGGGCAACGAGAAACTAAGCCGATCCCCATTACGCTCCACGGAAAGCTCAAAACCAGCAATTGCGGCGCGCCATTGGGCCTGTCGGGCATCAATTGTTAGTGTGCCGCGCACCAGGGGTCCAAACGATTGCTCCGTACCCCAGAAACCTACCAACGGATTGCCGGGTGGCGTGGTGGCTTGAGGATAAAGCACACCGGGACTGGCCAGCAGCAGCGCGGGCAGGAATAGGAGAAAGTGCATTCTTCGCACGAGGGTCAAGGCAAACGGTCCACAAGAGAAATTACACACTGCTGAAAGCATTGCGCGCAAAGATCTTGCACGTCTTGTCAAAATGCAACATTCGATGACCGTCTGGCATTGCGGCTAGACTGGCGATAAGCGCCAGGTGTAACGCCGTATATACGATGGAAAGCCTTCGTGAACTGTGCCTGATCGGAAAACCCGCTGGCAAGAGTGATCTCAGCGAGCGAGTTTTCCGATTTCATCAACGCTGCCGCCGCAAGCTCTAGCCGACGCGCGCGAAGGAGGTCCCCGGGTGTACAGCCGACAAACATGCGGAAGGCGCGGGCGAGATGAACGGCGTGAACGCCGACCCTTTTGGCCACGTCGCGGACGCGGGGAGTTTTCTCCGGGCAATCCCGAATCAGTTCACAGGCGGCAAGTAGCCACGGGGGCGGCGACGGGCGGGTTGGTAGCGAACTATCCGAGGTTTCAGCCAGCAGTTCCATGCATAATGATTCGGCTTTGAGCTGGGAACTCGAATTCCAGCGTACGCACTCCATCAGCAACGCCCAAGCCAATCCCAATGCTCGTTCTTTCCGCAGGTGTACCGCCGCGCGTGGGGAGCGCGCCGTGTCCAACAATTGAGACAACTGTGCGCTGGAGAGAGAAACGGTAAAGAAACTTCCCGTCCCTTGCCAGAAATGATCGCGGTGTTTTGTACCCGGAGGATTGTAGATGAGGGTAGTGCGAGGATGGGCATTGCCTGTGGCGGAGGAAACATAACCGCCGCTTGTGATTAACACGAAGTGAGCATCGGTATGCGTATGTACTGGAAGGTGCGCAGGAGGAGAATTCGCGATGCGGTGGGAGACTGTGATTCCGCCCAGGACCCGGCTCAGTTGCAGGTCGCCAAAGAAAACATTATGGGGAAGCACGAGCATGCTTTCAGTTTACCGGCGGAGCCAGGGCCAAACATGCAGCGCGATGTAAGAGGTCCGTCGGCTTTGCAGATCGGTACCGATAAACGCGACAGTCTGCCGGATTTGTCCGTGATCCGGGCGATCTGAAGTCGCCACTAGTGAGTACGCGAGAGCGGGTCACCGGGCCTTGCCAGTTCCCGCAGTCTAGATCCGTTTAATGGTCGCGAACCAAGCCGGTGCACCGTTGTCGTGGTCTCGTCTGAATCCGGTCCGGCTCGATGGCGACAACGTCCCACCCACTGCTGGGATTGAACGCTGCTCGCAGTTCTTCTTGATGGATGGGGTGCGTGCCCGTATCGGAACCATCGTCACGGAAGCACAAGAACAGGAAAGTAGAGCCTTCCAATGTCCTGCCTTCCCCACCGTCCTGCCTTCCCTTCAGGCATTCTCACCATGGCTAAAGCCCGATCATTGCTGGATAAAGCGTTCTCGCGGGTTTGAAAACCCGCTCCCCGGACTGAACGTCCGGGGCTGGCACAGCGCTGGATAGGCATGATTGGGCCACTGATCACGGTTCTCTTTCGATTCTGCGCCTTTGGATGGTCAAGAAGTAGAACCAAGTCCCAAAGAACGAGCCAACACAACCACTCAATAAGTGGAGAATTTCATGGATAGCATGCCACTGAAACAGCTCATGAAGTATTTCGTGAACCATCTATACCCCCAAAATACGAGCCATGATATACCCCGCCTGGTGACGAGCGCCCAGGCTTACCATGCCAATCTTCTGCCTCGCAGTCAGTCAACAGGCCAGGCGAGTAGCTTCTTCCCGTAGTTGCCAAAAAACGAGGTTTCGGTAATTTGCTCGCCTGGACAGACTTGGGTGACGAAGCTCACCCCAAGCTCTTTCAACTGCTGCTCCGCGCAACCTGCCTGCGCACTGCCCGTACTTACCCTCAAGGAAACGCCTTGAGTAAAAGCCAAACAGACGCTTCTCCATTTGGCATTCCCGTCCTGTTTTTCCCTTGCAACCCAAGAACGATGGGAGTTATCACGTCTCAGTCTTGTCCCAATTAGCTCTTGTTCGACTCTGTCCATCCACCTCCAACCATGCCAAGGTGGATGGACGGAAGCACCGCCGCAGCACCAACCCGATTTCGCTTGTCCACGTTCTCTTCCACGCATTCAGCAAGTTGCGCCGTCCAGAAGGTCATTTGCGCGCTAATTTGGACAGCTCTGATCACGTCTGGCCCCCGACACTCGTTCAGAAGAGTGGAGCGCCGAGAATCCGTAGATGACTTTCGCTTTTTGTTCGCCTATAATGATGCTCATGTTTCCCGGACCAGAAAGCTCAAAGCTCGTCGTGATTCAGTGCAAAGGCTGCCACGAGAATATTCCGGCGCCCGTGGAGAGCATGCCCGCGCAGCCGATCGCGGCGAGGTGTCCGCTCTGCCATGAACATCGGCGCTATTTGCCGTCGGAGGTGTTTCTCGGCCGGCTCTCGCACCTGATGATCCGCAAACCGGTGCGGACGGCAGATGGGCGGTTAGGATGATGACGCCGCGATTCAAAGGAAAGCCCAACTTCGTCTTCGCACTTCCCTGCCCGCTCTGCGGTTACCAGATTCAACCAAAGGAACTGATGCGCCTGGCATCGCACATCATCAAGTGCCCGAAGTGCGGTGGGGTGTTCGACGAGATGGAAGGCCGGAAGCCCATCAGCACATCTTGAGGGCGGCTCTCACTGCGCGGCATACACTGGGGTCCCATGCCAAACAAGCGAGCATTGCCTCAGCAACCGGCGAGTCTCATCGAGACGAGGGATTGTCTTCCTGTCTCCAAACTGCCTGATGGACCGGAGTGGTTAGTGTGATGATGCGCGGCCGCCGGGCGTTCCGGTCTCCGTGGGAACCGCAGGTTCAGAATTGATGTCCCGGAGGGACGGCTGAAAGACACCTGTCGTGGGTTTGCTGAATCTCGCAGAAATTGGTGACGAGGCCCAGGATATTCTCAGCCGTAGCTGCGGAGTCTGAGTCGTAGCGGGACATCAGGCGAACCGGACGGGTGCCCCTCGCCAACCTGCACCTGCCCCGGCTTGCCGTGGGAGCGAGGGGCACCCGTCCGGCTCCTAGAGCATTTTTGCTAATACTGTGGTCCGGTGGGATCGGCTATGTGCGGCCATTCTTTGGCGGAATGGCCGCGTCGAGTTCAGTTTCCTGGTCTACACCATTAGCAAAAATGCTTTAATGGGTTCTGCTATGGCACCGGCCCTGCATTATTTACGGACGGTATAGTGCAGCTTGACCACCCCGTCTGGGAACCTCGTGCAGGAGATGAGTTTTAGTGGCACGGTGCGGCGGCCGGGCGCGATCAATGGAATGCCTTCGCCTATAAATGTGGGAATCACGTGAATCATAAAGCTGTCGATCTCTCCTTCGTCGAGAAACGACGCAATGATGCCGGCACCACCCATCATCCAGATGTCTTTCCCTTTTTTCTTCCGCAGACGGGTGGCGAAGGCTTTGATGGGTTCGCTCACGAACTCCACTCCGGCAGGCGCCGGCGATTGCGGAAGACCGCGTGTGAAGACATAGTTTTTAACTTTTGTATCGAAGGCCGACCCGGGCACGCCTTTCTTTTGAAAGTCGAGCGCTGTATCGCATGTCTTCCTGCCCCACAAGATCGTGTCGATTGATTTATAGAACGCACCCATGCCGTAGTTGCCCTTCGGACTCGGACGGTCGAGCCAGTCGACGGAGCCGTCGGGCCGGGCAATAAAGCCGTCGGCGCTGGTGGCGATGTAGACAATGATTTTGCGCTTGCGGACCATGGCGGTACGGGCAGTGGTCAAATATTAACCCGGAGGCACGGTAGGATTTCCACCAAGTAAAGTCTCAATTGGGGTAGTCGGCTATGGCGTTGATAGGAATCGGACGATTTCGCGCATGACTCGAGAACTCTGGTCTGTTTGGAACAGGAACTGAGCATGCGCGGAACCATCCAAAACGATCAGCTCCTTCGGTTGAGGAGCTCTTTCGTATTGCACACGGATGCCAGGTAGCCTTAGGCTAGTGCCACTGCGGTCGTCGCGCGCAACGATGAACAAGGCCCGTGACTTCAACTTTTCCGCGGACAGGTTCGGCGCAGCGCCAAGAAATACGATCCGATCAATTTCACCTGGCGCCGACTCAATCGATGCATCGCCGGCTGCCGATCCGCCAAAGCTCCCCCCAACCACCGATACCGTTTTGGCGCCATTCGCTTTCATGTAGCGAACCGCAGCAAGCACGTCGTTTGCAAAGGGTGCAGTATCAAAGTTCGATTGTCCAGGACCGGTCGAACAGCCGAACCCGCGAAAATCAATGGCCAAGATGCGAAATCCTTTCGATGCCAAGTCCTGAGCCTGTTCCCGCCAGCTCTCCTTGTTGAATCTGCCGCCGTGAGCGAGTACGACCGCGCGGGTGCCTTGTCCATAGAGATCAGCGCAGATGCGTCCGCCGTCTTCGGTCGGAAACGAGATGGTTTGCTGCGCGACAGCCAGCGTAGTAAAGAAAAGTGCAATCGGCACGAAGTGGAGGAGTGACATGCGAGAATTATATGGCGGCCCTTTGCCTCAGTTGTCCCGTAACCTTGAAACATCATCGAAGGGGAGGGTGGCTGGGGCGCAAAAGCCTGAAACCGGGGACGGACGAGAAGAACTCCTGCGAACTTTCCTATCAGATCATTTCCAGCACAAGAAGATTCCAGTCCATGAATCCCTTGTGACTCAGTGCTGCGCCGGTATCGGGATGGTAGTACTCATTGAGTGAGCCGTTCGTCTTGAGGTCCCTCGACAGGAGAAGGAGAGTCTTGTTGGCCAGAGCATCTGCTTCTTTCTTGTACCCATATCGCTGCAAAGCTTTCCATACGAAGTAGTTCACGATGATCCAGACTGGCCCAAGCCAGTTGCTCGGGTTGGAGCTAAATTCCAGAGAGTACATGGTCTCGCGGTCCGAAAGCGACCTGGCGCCCCATCGTGCACAGAGGCGGTCGTCCGCCAGATAATTTGTGCTCACCAGCTTCTGCGCGTTCTGTTGCGGCGCGATGCCACACCAGAGCGGCAGGAAGCCGGTAAACATCTGGATCCTCATCGGGAGGCATCTCCACGACATGTCCATTCCTCGCCGCACGCTTGGGATGAGCTCAGCCCGCCGATCGACGCACTGCACATCGACTGTGTAATAGTAATTATCCCTGGGATCCCAGCAGAACGTCTGGATCCGTTTCGCAATCTCTTTCGCATGGCTTGAAAGCCGATCATGATCCGCCGGTCGTCCGAGCCGTCGTGCGAGTTCTGCCGACGCTAAAAGATCCTGGTAGAACAGGCAGTTGAGAAGCAAGTTCGCCGAGGAAAAGAAGGGCCGGCCAAACGTGGTCGGGTCATTGTCATCACCAATGGCAACATCATCGCCCCACACCAGCAGGCCAATGGAGGAGGAGTTGTGACCGGTCCAAGAATCGTAGAAACGCAGAATCGAATCGAAATGCGGCTTCAACCAGTTTGCGTCTCCGCGTTGATCGCAGGCGAGTAGCCCGAGCTGGCCGAAAACAGGCTTGGCCTGGTTTCTCGACGTTGGGTTCTTGCCCGTGGCTCCAAGGGGGTCCGGATCGTCTGCAGTCATCATGATTGGAATCTGCCCATCCGGTGAAGCATGCTCCAGAAAGTTCAAGAGACTTCCGGAGACGTGTTCGCACAGCTGCTGTCTAAGCTGATCGTCATGAAGCAATGCCGCGAGTCGGAAAAGTCCCTGGCTGGTCCAAAGCGTGTCCCAATCCCAAAGGTTCGTTGAATACGCTTTGCCCGGTAGAGCGGGCGCGACGCTAGGATGCTTCAAGATGCCCGCCGGATCGCGAAGCAGTTTTGGCGCACACTCCGCAAAATAGTGCAGCAATGCATCTGCGTGTTGACCGCGCTCCTTGCCGGAGAGCAGCGCCGCGTTGCTGGCGGCGGAGCTTTGGCGCTGTTCGCTGCGAGCGGTCACGAAGGAGGCAGCACTTGAGGCGGCCAATCCAGTTAAAACATCACGTCTAGTGATTGGGGTCATTCCCTTTTTATGCCTCTTGGACAGATTTAGACGGAATGTCAAGTTTGACTGACTGCAGAAACGACGTCGTACATGAAGCCCCGGTCGTCATTGGATATCGTCTTGCATCGCCGCACTGGAATCTTGCACGGCAACTACGGCGCGCTGTCGTCTGCTTTGCTGGATTGTTTTTACGTGTTCGATCGCTGCATCGGCCGCAGCCTTGTTCCCCATCCTGCTGTAAATGCGAGCCAGCCGGTAATAAACGCTGCCATCGTCATCGCTCGCCAGCCCCATCTGTAGCTGGCTGATCGCATCCTGTGTTCTGCCTGTCCCCTCGTAAACTTCACCCAACAAAATATGGACGTGAGGGAGCGCTTGCGGCTTTGCATCTAGGCTTTTATTCAGGTGGGCCTCCGCCTCGGTCCATTCGTGGCGCGACACCAGAATTTCACCGGCTAACAGGTTGAGGTCGGGGTCGTTCGGGCTCATCCCCAGGGCGGTCTTCGCGGTGCTGAGCGCTTGATCGGATTTTGAGTCCCGTGAGTAAGCCGACGCCAGGCCGAAGAGCGGCGCAGGATCCTGAGGTGCGAGCGTCGAAGCCGTCTTGTACTCGCTCTCCGCCTGCTCATAGCGCTGCCGCTGGCGGTACATATCGCCAAGAAGCAGATGCGTCCTCTCCGAATCCGGCTTCAGCTGTTCGAAGTGCCCGAATGCAACAAAGGCTAATTTCTCATTCGCCTTCACTGACCAATAAAGCGCCGCCAAGTCGTGCGGCGATCTGGTCGCGAGCAGATCGCTTGCGCTGGCTGAGAGGCTGTAGTCTCCGGTCATAAAGGCGCAGGTGGCAAGCATAAGAAGATCGCGATCGCTTCGCCTGGTTATTCCGCCGGCCAGCTCCGCAGCACAGCGGCCATAGCGCTCCTGGCGATCATCCGCCACCGCCGCCTCGGCATTGCCGTGAATTTCAGCGCTCTTCGCGTCCGCGGAGAAGCCCGGCTGAGGCGTGCCCTGAAGCGCCGTAGACAGCGATTGATACAGATCCGAGCATACAGCGCCGGCGCCGTTCTGCTGATCGAGAAACGCCGAGAACTCAGCCGAACGCAAGGAGCCAAGGCCGTCTGTCAGGAGAGCGACGTGGGAGCGGACAAAGCCCGGATTGTGCTCCCACAAGGTCTTGAGTACCGCCAAAGCCCCCACATCGTCGTTCGCATCCAAGCGCAGCCGCGCGCGGCCGAGAGCGGCGAGGGCGCAGCCCTGCGATTCGCCGGCGAACTCCGGGGCGGCAGCGGAATTTTGCTGCTGCGCCACATATAAAAATCCGAGCTGGGAGTGGGCGCAGGGGAAGCGCGGGTCGGCCGCAAGCACCGCCTCTTCCTGGGAGACCGCCTCTTTGAATCTCGACTGCTCCTGGAGCGATTCGGCAAAGAGCGCCTTGGCCCAAGCAGAATTCGCGCCTTCGGCAGAGAGCTTGCGCCCATCCGCCTCCACTTCGTCAAGCGCCGCAAGGCCAAAGGCGAACCACGCCGAACTGTTCTTTCCGTCGAGCGCGACCGCGCGCTCAAAAGCGCTCCTGGCCGCCGCAAAGTTGCTCACCGACAAGTAAGCCCGGCCGAGAGAGAGCGGCGCTTGCGGATCGCGGGGATTGATCGCCTCCGCCCTGACGAGGAACGGAATCGCCTCTTGTCCGCGATGGATGTGGGTGTAGTCGATGCCCAGGAACAAATTAGGCACATACAGGGCGGGCTTGAGAAGAGTTGCCTTGCGGAAGCTCTCAATGGCCTCCGGGTAGCTGCCGGTGGCGTTCTGCATGAGCCCGAGATTCGCCCACAGCTCGGGAATGCCGGAGCGCAGCTTCGCGGCTTGCTTGTAAGCATCTGCAGCCGCTGCGTAGTCTTTGCCCGCTTGAGCTTGTCGGGCCGCAGCCACAAGCGAGGCAAACTCGTCTGTTGGTTCCTGTTGGCCAAACCCGCGGACTGATATGGCCAACAGCAGCAGAACTTTAAGACAGGTCTTCACCGGCGGATCACCAATAGAACTTACCTGATACTTGCACCTCTCTACCGGGAAAAGCGTTGGTGATCTGTCCAAAGCCTGAAGGACAGGTGCTGGTCACATTCGGGTCACATCCAGGATAGCTTCCGCTTGGGGAATAAAATTGAGGGTGATTGAAAGTGTTAAACATTTCCGCCCGGAACTGAAGACGCGTCTCTCTGAAAAGGCTCCAGTTTTTCATGATCCCCGTATCGAAATTATTGTAGTCCGGAGCCCGCATATATGATAAGTAGCGCGAGGCCGTGCCAAAGGTGCCGTAGGGCGCATAGGCAAATGCGCCAGTATTGAACCATTCCGCGACGCTCTGGTGGGCGGCATGCGTATTACCAATCACATCCGGCCTTGGAGTTCCCCCATAGGAAGGTATGTTATTACCACTCACCGCGATCGGAATTCCCGATTTAGCGGTGACGATCCCAGTTACTTCCCATCCGCCAAGCACTCCGTCGACCTTACGGTTGAACCCCGAACCGATCTTCTTGCCTCTGCCAATCGGCAGGTCGTAAATATAGCTCACCACCAGGCTCTGCGGGGTATCGCCCCCATCCACACTCTTTTCAGCCGCCAGGTTGTAGGTATTAGCGGGGCCGGAGTTACCAGTCATTGCCCAGGAATTAACACCTTCGACGTTGTCGAGGAACTTCGAGAACGTATAAGACACCAACACACTCAATCCGTTATGGAAGCGATGATTGTAGGTTGCCTCGAAGGCATCGTAGAGTGAGAAACCGTTGTTGGGCTGGTTTTCGGAAACGCCACAGTACTGCGGATAGGGCTGCAATAGGTGCGAGTACACAATGGTCGGCTGATCCATGCCGCAAGCGGTCTTTCCCGCAGCAATATGCCCATAAAATTGATTCGGGACCAGATTATTCAATGTCTGCGTGCCCAAAGGCAGATAAGTTGGATCTACCTGCGTATGAGATATTCCATTGCCGCTCAACATGTGAGTTCCGTGACTTCCGTAATAATTCAGCTCGAGTGAATCGTTGGGCGTAAAACCGTACTGCAAGCCAAGCATGTACTGTTGAACATAGCTGGAAGGGCGCTGGCGAAAAACAGCCGTCGTACTGTATCCGACATCCTGAAGCGCCCCTAACGAGTTCCCGGTCGGCTGCACAAAACCGTTCGGCCACGGGTTTTCAAGAGTAAGGCCAGGGGCCGCATTCACGCCTGCGTTGAGAGACGAGACAACCGCCGTATTCGGAGAATAGCCATCGGTAGTGGCTTCTTCCTGGCTGATGGATATTGGGAAGAAGATTCCGTATCCCCCGCGGACGATAAGCTGCGGAAGCGCCTGATAACTAAACCCTATCCGCGGGGAAAGATTGTCATAATTCGTTTTGTAGATACCGCGATTCCCGGAGGACATGTACTGAAGCGCGCCGGGCAGCGTTCCCAGTACGCCCACCGCCGGTCCAATTGGGTTGTCAAGATTGGGATCAAAGTACGCTCCTTCATTACGGCGATAAGTGGGCGCGCCTTGAATCTCATAACGTAGTCCGAGATTTAGAGTCAGCTTGGGAATAACATGCCAGTCGTCCTGTAAATACCAGGCATAGAAATGCATCGAAGCCGCAGGTCGCGATGCAATCCCTGCCCCTCCACCGTCGGGCAGCCCCAGCAGCATTTGAGCTACAGCGTTTCCCGTGTTAGCAGTGCAGAGATATGGGTTTGGACCACACGTAAAGTGACCGTAGATATCCAACGTGTTGTTATAAACGCCTTCGTTTGCATACAACATGTCAACTCCCATGAAGCCGAAGGACAGTGTGTGTTTTCCTAATATTTTCTCCAGGTTAGCGGCAACCGTAGTGACTGGGCCACGGACGGCATTGGCGCCACCCGTCGAATTACCTAAATTAGACTGTCCGGTAACGGTGGTCTGCGGGAAATTGGGATCTGCATCCAGATAGCTCGGTAAGCCCAGGGAGGAAGGTGCGAAACCCTGCGACTGGCCTACATCGTGCTCGCGGTGATACTGCGTGCCGGCAAGCGCGTTCATGGTGAACGTCTGGTTAAAGACATGGCTATAGCCGGCCACAAAGTCCCACCGATTGTCCGATACAATGACGCCCGGACCCGCATCATTTGTAGCTCCATAGTATGCCGGCTCCCCGGTCTTGTATTCCTCCTTGATGGAGGCGCGAGCGAAGTAGCGGGAGCGCATCGTTGATGTTGTGATCCAGCCGCACCGAATACTCATCCGAGGATGCAGGGGCGTTCCCATTCACCGTTAGGTTGTTGGCAAGCGCTGAATTCGTAGGGGTCGGATAGTAGGAGAGAAGTTTCGCTCCCACAGCGTCAAAGGGGCCAAGGGCAGCTACATTATTGTTGGGGATCGGATCACGAATATAACCAGTCGAGTTGGCTACCAAGCCAGTCGTTGGGTCCACCGCACCCGCGGTAATGGCCCGTCCGCTACGCGGATCGTAGACTTGGCCGGAGTGAACGGGACGTCCTAAAGCGTCTGTACCCACTTGTGGGCCAAGCAGCTGGGCGAAGTTGCCAGCGCGAAACTGGGCATCGGGAACAGTGAAGATGCCAGTCGACGGAGATGCCGCGCTAAAACGCTCATAAACCCCAAAAATGAACGTCTTGTCCCGCTGTTCGTACAAGTGGGGAATATAGAGTGGGCCGCCGGCCGTTACTCCGAATTGCTCCCGGGTGACGTCCTGCTTTGGCAAGCCGTGGTGGTTGCTAAACCAGAGGTTGGCATCCAATGCGGCATTTCGATAAAAAAAGTATGTGTCGCCATGGAAGGTGTTGGTACCGGATTTTGTCGTGACATCGACAATATTCCCTGTACTCCATCCGTACTGGGCGGTGAATGAGCTGTTTTGGATTTTGAATTCCTCGACAGCATCCACCGAGGGAACATACATCACTTCTCCCCAGTCGGGAGAGACATCAAACGTTCCATCCAGCAGAAAGCCGGAAGTCCCAAAAAAGCCACCGGAAAAATTCATAAACGAGACATCTTGATCGGCGCTATCGGTGGTATTCCCTCCTCCGCCCAGCAGCACCTGGTATTCCGCGTTGTTGTTTACCGAAGAGTTGAGGGTTGCGAGGTTGTAAATGTTTCGCAGATTGAGGGGGAGTTCGACGATCTGCTTGCTGTCCACTTCCGCCGATATATTTGAATTTTCCGTGTTAAGCAAGGACGCCTGGGACGACACAACCACCTGCTGATCCACGCTTCCCACCGTCAGCCTTATGTCTTGGCTGGCCGACTGCCCCGCATCTAACGTGATTCCATTCTGGATGTACTGATTGAACCCCTTAGCCTGAATCGTCAGTTGGTAGGTGGAGGGGGCAAGTTGGCTGAATGAATAATTCCCTTGCGCGCCTGTGGTAAAGGTTCTTGTAATACCCCTCTCCGCGCTGCTCAGCGTTACCTTGGCGTCAGGCACCATCGAGCCGGTTGGATCGGTGACCGTGCCAGTAAGTGTTGCGGTTGTTACGGCCAGCTGCGCATGAGCCCCCGGAGTACCCCCAAAAAGAAGCAGAACGACGATTGCGCCCCAATTCGATAGAAACCTTGCAGCCTTCATTTGGGCCTCCCTCCGGCCGACAGCGAAGAACTTGTAGCCACTTTCCCTGATCCGAAATTTAGGTGGCGTGAGAAGACGATTTCCCTGGTCAGCCTCGCATTCATACGGTTGAGCCCTGCACTGGTCAAGATTGCTACGGTAGCTAGGCGTCCAATACCTGCGGGCTGCTTGCCACGTATCGCAAATGATTGCTAGAATTGCGCTTCTCGGAACAGTAGCAATCCGTATCAAGGCGATGCTACGTTCAGATCGGCCGCCATCTGCGGGCCGCGGAATGAGACCATGGCGTCCACTGCGTCAGTGACAAGTGCTTGGCACCCGAAAACAGCAAGGGAAAAAGAGTTCGTGCGCTTGCAGCTGGAACGAATTGTGAGCGACGGTCGATTCACTGCCAGTAAACGGTATCCGTGCCTGCTCCGCTACATCGTGGAACAGACGCTTGCGGGAAACGAGGACGACTTGAAAGAGCGCACCCTCGGGGTGGAGGTATTTCATCGTCCGCCGGATTACGATACCAATGCCGATCCTGTGGTGCGTCTCTGCGCCGCGGAGGTGAGAAAGCGACTCGCCCAGTATTACCAGTCACCGGCGCACGGGGGCGAACTAAGAATTGAATTGAATCCGGGATCCTATGTTCCCCACTTCTCGCCACCCGCACCGGAAGTGCCTGCCCTCGAGGTGATTCCGCCGCCTGTTCCCCCTAAAGCGGAGCAGGTCAGCCCGCCCAAGAGGACGAGAATAAATTATTGGCTGGCGGGTTTGATCGCTTTTGCCGTGATCATCGCCGCGATATTCGTTTTTATATTGGTCTCGGGCGGCGCTCGGTATAGCAAACACCTCGGGGAACAGAAGTCTGCTCTTGAAGAAGTCTGGTCTCCGCTGCTCGCAAGCAGCAAGCCTATCTTGTTCTGCGTGGGCGAAAAGGAGTTGTTTACCCATCATGATTCACTGAGCGAACTCCAGAGCGGGGCCGATGACGACTCGTTTCTTCAGGCGTTCGCGGACAAGAACGACTTTGTTCCTTATTCTGACGTGCAGATTCTCAGTAGATTCGTGTCTCTGATCGGAACTCACGGACATGCTTTCAGGGTTCAGAATTCCCGGACGACCGTTTCCTCTCAGCTTCGCGAAGGGCCGGTGGTTCTGATTGGAATGCTGAACAATGACTGGACGCTGAATAGAACGTCCTCACTCAGGTTTCATCTGGGAGGGCCTGACGGCCCAGACCGGATTTACTGGATCGCGGACACACAGCACCCCGAGTCACGCGCCTGGCAAGTCAGAGCACAGGCTCCGAGAAGCGATGTGGTCAAAGACTATGCCATAGCCGCCCGCTTCACTGACGAGAGCACCGGCCAGGTAGTTCTGGTCGCGGCAGGCATTGCAGGCAGCGGAACCAGGGCTGCCGGTGAATTCCTGACCGATGAAGCAAACCTGAAACACTTGGCAGACAGCGCCGGCGTCGACTGGAGTCGAGCGAATTTCGAAGTTGTCCTTAGCTCAGAGGTTGTCAACGGGATGCAGGGCAAACCTAAAGTGGAAGCTGAGGCATTCTGGTAAAGGACTGCTGGTTGGCTTTTGATGATCGCCTGTCTGCATTTGCGTGCGGTCTGAATGAAACTGCAGGTCCCTCCCCTACGCTACCCCGGATTTCCTGTCCAGCTTAGTGGCGTTGGCGCACTTCGTGCGGCTTTACGGAAAGCCGCATACGTGTCCTTGGGCGGAACCGGGTCCGGTTCCACGGCACGCCGGGACAGGCGGGATGACAAAGTTAAGGGCCGTGGCCAACCTTGGCAGCAGTGAAGGTGGATGGACAGAGTCAAAAAACGCTAATTTGGTCAAGACTGATTTTCAGATCGCGATACGCGCTGATAGCTGATTTGTTTTCAGCTTAGCCGAGGTGAGACTTTGCATCGTAGGCTAAGCCCTCGACTGCAAGCTGCGTTTCGCGAATCATCAGGACACAGCCGCAGACCAGCGCGATGACCGCTGATGCTCCACACGCGACGCCAATCCCAGCTGCTATCTGGAATGCCGATGGCCAGCCGTAGTACACCACAATAGAACCGGCAATCGAGATGAGCGCCGAACTGGCGAACAGTCCGAGACCCAAGTAAAAGCAGCGAAGTGCTCGTAACAGCAGTTGAGCGCGCGTTTGCAGCGCCCGCAGCTCGACGGTCGAGATCTCATGTTCCCGGGCGCCTGGCTCAAGCTTTGCTAATTGCGCGGTCACGACGTGGCTACGATCGGCCACGCGTGCAAGGCGATTGTTCGTGCCCAGCGCCAAAACGGACGATGCATTGGTGAGCACTGCCGGGGCTACCACGACGGTGAGGATCGAAAACGGATCGGCAGCGACCGACGTATATAGCATCATTCCGTCCTCAGCGCTTGCATAGGTGATTGATTTTCTCAGCTGATTTCATTTCCAAACTCTCCGCTGATTTTTTGCTGCATTGCATGAGCCACGAGTTCGCTGAGAGCATTCTATCCCGGGAGATCGTCGAACATGAGCTTTACCGACCCCAATGCCTATGGGTATAGGCATAAATCCCGTCCGGACGGGGCGTTACCCGTTCACGCTGCACGGGGGATCTCATAGTCAACGGGATGCAAGGCAAACCCAAAGTGGTAGCTGAATCATTCTGGTGAAAGACCGGGGATCCCCCGGTCAACTGGGTTAGTTTTCGCCGGATTTTCGTGGAAATTGCCTACTCCGTTCGTAGCGCCTGCATCGGTTCCACTGTTGCGGCACGGCGCGCTGGCAACAGGCATGCTGTTGTGCCTACCGCTAGCAGCACGCCGACCGCACCAGCACTCAGCACGGGATCATATGGGCTGACCTGAAAAAGCAGACCGCTCACCATTCGCGCCGATCCGAAGGCCACGGCAATTCCAGCAGCTGCACCGATTGCAACCGGCAGTAGTCCGTCGCAGAGAACTAACCAATATATGCTCGCCCGCTGCGCTCCAAGCGCCAGGCGCAATCCCATTTCGCGGTAGCGCTGCGAGACCGAATACGTGAGAACACCATAAATGCCTAGCCCTGCAAGAAAGAGCGCGCTCACAGCGAAGAGGAGCAAAAGGTCCATCTCGAACCGCCGGTTTGCCACCGAATCCGCAACGATGCCGCCCAGCGCACGCACTGTTGGAACCGGTACACCCCGGTCAACCCTCCAAACGGTCTGCCGGATCACCTCTGCCATTTCGGAAGGGTCCTGATGGGTCCGGATTACCAGCCCGCCCATTGGTTCGCTGCGATACCAGTACGGAACGTAAATCAGCATTGGGTCAGGTCTCGCCAGTGATACTGTCCGGGCGTCCGCTACAACACCAACAACGGTGAATGCTTTTTCGGTGACCGGATCCCCCAGGTTGAATTGCCGCCCAAGGGGATCTTTCCCCGGCCACAGCGTCTTTGCCGTCTTCTCCGAAACCAATGCCAAATTCTTGCCCCAGTCACCCTCGCCGAAGGTCTTCCCAGCGATCATTCGGAGACCGATTGCCGAAAAATATTGAGGACTGACAGAGCGAACTGTCTCAAGCGGCAATTGCGTAACCGGTCGACTATCTCCGGCAACTCTGGCCATCTCTCCCCAGCCGTCTCCTGTCAACGGCAGGACACTCGTGAATGCTGCATGCTCCACCCCCGCCAGCCCATTCATACGCTCGAGGACTTCGCGGTAGAACGCTGCGCGATGCTGGTCGTCGCGATAGGACTCTGAGGGCAGATTAACCGTGGCCGTTATGGTCCGCTCAGTTGTGAATCCAGAGTCTACCTCCATGAGCTTTACCATGCTCGTGATAAGCAATCCCGTCGTGAGCACCAAAGCAACGCTCACCCCGGCTTCAACTGCAATCAAGACGCGACGGGCGCGTCGGCTTCTGAATGATTCGCTAGTCAGACGCGAGTCACTGTGCAGAACTTCCTGCGGAGCTGTGCTGGAAACCATGAACGCCGGAGTTGCTCCCGCTGCCAGTGTTGCCAGCACCGCCAGCAGAAGCGCGCACCCTACTCCGACCCAATCCAAATGCAGAGAACCGCGAAAATCGAGGGAAGGAGGCAGATATCGCTGCATGCTGGGAACGATACCCGCCGCCAGCAGAACCCCCAGTCCACCTCCCAGAACGGCGAGCATAGCGGTTTCACGAATTGCCATGCGTACGATCTCGGCACGCCTTGCACCTAATGCGGCTGCAACCGCGAATTGCCTCTTATGGCTGATCGCGCGGGAAAGCAACAGATTCATGACATTTACACAACCCACTAGCAGCAAGCCCGCAACAGCCGCCAGCAGCATCATGAGGGGTTTCCGATTGTTTCCTACGAGCGTTTCCTGAAAGGACGTGATTACCGCAGAGAGAGTAGCTTTCTCATCCGGAGGCAGATTGGCAGAGATACGGTGCTGGAGTGCATTCAGTTCGGCGTTCGCCACAGCGATGGATACTCCAGCTTTCAGCCGCGCCAGTCCGAAGTAATTCAGGTCGCTCATCTCTTCGGCCAGCCGCGCCTTCGAGAACTCCAGTGGCAACAGGATGCCGATCGGGAGGTGCCGGTTGCGGCTCCCAATGCTGTCGTTGGTCTGTATCGAAGGCATATGGAACGATTCCGGCATTATGCCGATGATTTTGTAGGGAAACCCATCCAGCAAAATGGTCTTATCCAGAATGTTGGGATCGCCAACGAACTGCTCGCGCCACAGATCATAGGTGAGTACCGCAACGTACCCATGCCCTGTCTGCGCTTCCTCAACGGTGAATCCCCTTCCCTGAGCCGGCTGCACTTGAAGCACTGAAAAGATTCCGGGCGTAGCCAACAGTGCTTCAACCTGCAAAGGTCGCCCGCTGCCGCCAAGCGGCACCGTGGTTTGCTCCATGAGCGCCATGGAGGTGAAGCTGCGGTTGTGCCGCTGCCAAAATACGAAGTGGTTCGCGCTTACCGGTACGGTCGGATAGATATTGCTCCATTCCGCCACCTTCTCTTCAAGTGTCACAAGCCGGTCCGGCTGCGGGAACGGCAGCGGACGCAGCATTACGTCATAGACCAGCGTGAAGATCGCCGTCGTCGCACCAATACCGAGTGCGAGTGTCATCATTGTGATGATGCTGAATCCCGGAGATCTCCAAAGTTGTCGCAATGCATAGCGAGCATCCTGGAGAAGTCGTTCGACCGGCGCCCAGCTCCACGATTCGTGGACTTGCTCCCGGATCAGCGTCCTATTTCCGAAACCACGCTGCGCAGCGCGGCGGGCCTCCTCCGCGGACAAGCCGTTTTCGCGTTGCTCCTCTTCTTCCAGTTCCAGGTCAGATTGCAGTTCCCGCTCGAGGTCCACGTCGCGTTTCCGAATCTGCCACCATCTCATTTCAGCTCCCCTCGGGCGCGGGCCGCATGACGCGATCAATCGCTTCCGCTGTCTGTTGTTTCGCTATGGAAGACAGACGACCCTCGATATAGCGGCTAGGGTAGACATTCGACTATCAATTGTCAAGGCATTAAGCGGCTTTCGGCGACCCAGATCCCCGGTGTAGGGGACCCAAAGTGAGACACCGCTGGTGTGCAGGTGCAATAAGTATGTCTCTTCTTTATCTGCCTTTACTGTGCTGCTGCTCGGAGGCGCGCTCGATGCTTATCAGGGCCGCCCGCACGAATCCGAGTGTGTGCGCCATGCCGGCATGCCACGGGGCGTCGCAGGTGATTTGCGGCGTATGATCGGGGATCAACACCCCGTCGAAACCATTGCGATGCAAGATGGAGATCACGCGGATCATGTCGATCTCACCATCGTCAATGAAGGTTTCGCGATACTGCGGTACCCTGCCGGCGACGTTGCGGAAATGAACGTAGCCGAGCCGTTGCTGGCGGCTGTAGGACTCGACCGCCTCGTAGAAGCCGTCTCCCGTCATCTCGCCAAGCGTGCCAAGGCAGAACTCGAGCTTGTTGCTGGGGCTGGGATCGATGTCGATAAGACGCTGGTAAAGATGAGGCTGATAAACCAGGCGCGGCTGCCGGCGCATGGTTGGCATGGGCGGGTCGTCTGGATGCGCGGCCAGTTGCACGCCGGAGGCTTCCGCGACCGGAAGAACCTCTCCAAGGAAGCGCTCGAGACGACGCCAGAGCTCGTCGTGCGAGATCGTCGGGAGCACGCCTTCGCCCGCGTGCTCGTCGTAGATCATGTTCCACACCACGCCGTTGGGAATTGGAGTATCGACAGGACCGTCCATCCCGACTGAGACGGCGCCGCCCCGGGCGAATGGTCCGTGGACGCGGCCACACACACCGGCGATGCTGAAGTTATAACCGAGTATGGGGATACCGGCCTCGCCCATTCGGCGCAATATGGTCTTCATGTTTTCGATGTGCAGGGCGCGCTTGGGGCCGTCCAGCAGAATGTCATGCCAGTGGGCGGGGTCGAGATTCTCGATCGCTTCGAGCTTCAGCCCGGCGGCCTCGATCTCCCGCTTCAAGCTGACCAGCTCTTGCAATGTCCAAAGCTTGTCCGGGTCGCCGGCGACGCCCCAAGGCTGGTCTTTATCGCCCGTCGGCTGGTTGTTGCGCGGGTTAGAGGATCCGCCGCGAAAATAGTCCACTAAATGCACGACCACGTGCGTGCACCCGGTCTGGACGGCGAATGCGTAGTAATCCTGGTGCAACATGTGCCGGTAGAGACCAAGTCCGAGTTTCATGGTAACGATCCGATCTTGGGTATTGTTGGGAAGCGTCCTCTCCACGCTGAGACCGTTTCGCAATGGGTGTAGACCGAAGCGATAGGCCATTTCGTGGTTTTCTCCCAAGGAAAACCACCCCTCGCGACCTTTATCAGTCCACAGAAATTGCGAAACTGCCTTAAGACCTGGCCCATCGTCTCTCGCGCGACGTCCGATTTTCCAGCAGGTCCATCATACCGACGCCAAGTGGCAGAGCACGGACTAAGCGCGTTAAGACACGGGTACGTCTTAGGCTTGGTGGACCGGGCTTGGTGTGCTTAATCAGCATCGAATGGTGCTATTATTGATGCAGGAGAATCCGATGCGAACCACGATTGCTTTGGACGACAATCTCATCGCAACTGCCCAGGAATACACCGGTGTGATGGAGAAGAGTGCTCTTATGCGGGAAGCGCTCAAGGCGTTGATCGAACGGGAAGCCTCTCGGAGACTGGCCGAATTAGGCGGTGCATCTCCTGACATGGCGTACATCCGGCGCCGGAGAACAAAGGCGAAATGATTCTTGCGGATACGTCGGTGTGGGTCGATCACTTTCGCAGGCGGGACACCAAACTGTATCAGCAACTCCGACGCAACAACATTTCCATGCATCCGTTTGTTGTCGTGGAACTGCTCCTTGGCAACTTGCCAGACCGGCAAAAGACAATCTCCTCTCTTGATCAACTCCCGATGGTCCAAGTCGCCCGGGCGAGCGAAGTACGTGGCATGATCGAAGCCCATTCCCTGTTTCAGCGAGGCATTGGCCTTGTGGATGCGCATCTCATTGCCTCTACTTTCATTACGTCGCATACCGTTCTGTGGACGCGCGATAAACAGCTCCGCAAAATTGCAGAGACGCTCGGACTGGCCGCCGATCTTTCATAAGAAAATCGATAAGAGCCCACCCTAATAAAAGCCGGCGGCAGAAGGGCACTAGCCTATCCACACAACTAGAGTTACATAATGGAAGCCTCCTTGGTCAGAGGAAATTGAATCGAGACCAAGAACCGGTTGTTCTGCGCAGTGGAGACTGTAACACTTCCCTGCTCTCCGTAGAGTTTTTCCAGCCGCGCCCTGGTGTTTGCCAGGCCAAGCCCATGTCCTTCTTCCTCGGACTGCATCCTATCCTCCTTACGGTCATTTTCGATCTCGATGCGAAGCTGTCCTTCGCTTGCAGAAGCTCTGATGGCGACCTCTCCACCATTCGGACGACGTGCGATGCCGTGGCGGATCGAATTCTCCACAATCGGTTGCAACAGAAACCTGGGGACCTGTGCCTCGTAAGCTTCTGAGCTAACGCTCAGCGAGACAGCCAGACGAGGTCCAAAACGGACCGCTTCGATGGAAAGGTATTCCTCTGCGACGGCCAGCTCTTCTCGTAAAGTCACAAGATGAGCTTCCGGATAACTGAGGGTTGTTCGTAGTAAACCGGCGAGCTTGGCGATCATCTCCGTAGCCCGTTCGGGCTGTTTGCTTACCACGAGCGAGGAGATGGCATTCAGGGTATTAAACAGGAAGTGCGGCTGCAATTGGTAACGCAGCGCCTGAAGTTGGGCCTCGCGCGCCGTCGCTTCTGACGCCAACAACCTGCTCCTCTGCTCCTCGACCGTCCCGTAATGCTTGATTCCGAAGTAAAGTGCGCTCCATGCGATGAGAACGATTGCCCCTTCGAATGCCTGGGCGGCGACCATACTCCAGCTGAGGGGAGTCCGGGGCTCGTTCAAGTGGAGTGTCGTGAGAGCCGATAAGACGGTGCATAGAAATCCCAGGATGTACGAGATGCCCCCGGATAGAAACAGGGCAGTAGCTAACGGCGTAGACCGGCGCCAGAGGAAATGACAACAGCCGTACAGAACGAAGCTGGCCAAGCACGTTGAACAGAGGAGAGCGATCTGGTAATCCACCGATTCCCGCATGTGGCGAAATGGGATGTATGAGACGGCGGTTGCCAATCCATAAAGCGTCCATCCGCCGATCTGGAGCGGCCAAAAAGAAGGTGCGCGGCGCTGGAGAGCAATCTGGGGCACCTACCCATTCTAATGACCGGGTTCTTTCGCTGAGACCGGCCGGGCGCATGTGATGCACGGCTCACCGCAGAATTGCGGGGCTTGGGCCCTTCGTCTTTCCGCCCGCGTCGAATCGACGTTAGGTTGATTGCCAAAGTGATTCGCTGGCTTTTGCCGTCGACCTGATTTCAGAGGAGGGCCCGCGCGAGATGTTGGTCCGAAGCTCGTTGGAGAGTTTGTGGCAGGATATCCGCCAAGCCGTCCGCACACTGCGCAACAATCCAGGGTTCACCTTGGTAGCGCTTACCGCCCTTACCATCGGCATCGGCGCAAACGCAAGCATCTTCAGCGTTGTCGACAAGGTCCTCTTGCAGCCCCTGCCCTACCGGGACCCGGACAGCATCGTGCAAATCGGCCGGAAGTTTCCCCTTGGCGTCTCATACCCGGCCTCCATTCCCAAGTACATGGTCTGGCGAGATAACAGCGTCTTCTCATCCATGGCGTTGTACGATCTGGAGGGTCCGGGCTTCAACATCGACACCGGCGACTTTCCCGAGCAGGTCAAGGGCGCTCATGTGTCAGCCGATTACTTCACGGTCTACGGCGTCTCGCCCCTGATCGGCCGCGCCTTTAACCAGGCGGAAGATCTTCCCAACGGCCCCAAAGCCGCCTTGATCTCAGAAAATCTCTGGCGATCGCACTTCAACTCCGATCCCCAGATCCTCACCCACACGATCAATCTCAACTCTTTGCCCTACCCGGTGGTCGGCGTTATACAATCGCGCTTCGCCGCCAAACCAGACGCCGAAGTATGGATACCGCTGCAAGCGGATCCACACAGCGTCAACCAAGGCCATTTCCTCCAGGTCGCCGCGCGTCTAAGACCTGGTGTTTCCATTTCGCAGGCGCAAGCGGAAATGCAAGCGGTGGGCGAGCGCTTCCGCCGCCTTTATCCGAAGTTTATGGATAAGTCCGAGAGCGTCGCTGTGGTGCCTATGCGCGAGTCCATTGTAGGCAACGTCCGGGGAACTCTTTACGTTCTCTTCGGTGCGGTCGCCTTGGTGCTGCTCATCGCTTGCGCCAATGTTGCCAATCTGCTGCTCGCGCGTTCCAGCGGCCGCCACCGTGAACTGGCGATTCGCGCTGCCCTGGGCGCCAGCCGCTGGCGAGTCATCCGCCAATTGCTCACCGAGAACGTGCTGCTCTCCACGGTGGGTGGTTGCCTGGGCCTGCTTCTCGGAGTTTTGGGCGTTCGCACGCTCCTGCTACTCATCCCGGGCGACATCCCGCGAGTCGATCCGGCCGAACTCAGGAATCCATTCGAGTTCCTCGACTGGCGAATACTTATCTTCACGATCGGTGTCTCCCTGCTCACCGGCATCCTCTTCGGCCTCATCCCGGCGCTTCAGATTTCAAAGCCAGACGTCGCTTCGACCTTGAATGAGGGGGGCACACGCTCCTCCACCAGCCGGCATCAGACCTTCACCAGCAAGACCCTGGTGGCCCTCGAGATGGCCCTCGCGCTCATGCTTCTCATCTCCGCCTCCCTGCTCATCCGGACCTTCGCCGCCCTCAGTTCTGCCGAATCCGGCATCGACCCCCATCACGTCTACACGATGCTTACCTCAGTCGCCGGCGATCGTTATCAGACCACAGAGGCCACCACCCGCCTCACCCGCCAGGCCCTGCAGAACATCGAATCGATTGCCGGGGTAGAGAGCGCTTCCACTTCTCTCGTTATTCCCGCAACCAGTGGCGTCGGGCAGCTCGCCTTCGACATTCCTGGAAAAGCCGCCCCTTCCGGCCAGGAGCATAGCGGACCCGAGCAGTGGCGCTCAGTTTCGCCCCATTTCTTCAAAGTGCTCCGCATCCCCCTGTTGAGCGGCCGCGTCTTCACTGAACATGACGACATAGGCTCTGCCCCAATCGTCATCGTCAACGCGGCGTTTGCCAGAAAGTACTTCGCCAATGAGAACCCGATCGGCAGGACGCTTGATATTGGCAAAGGGATTGGCCCCACCTATGCCGATTACGCGCGGCGACAGATCGTAGGCGTTGTGGCTGATACCTGTGAGACCGGACTTGTTGGCGGCAAAGTCCCCGTCATGTACATACCTCAGGCCCAACAACCGCAGGGCATGACCAAACTATTCAATAGCTCAGTCCCACTGGCCTGGGAGGTGCGGTCCAGCCTTGGTGAAAAGTCGCTCATCACCGCCGTCGCCAAAGCAGTTCACGAGGTGGACGGCCGGTTGCCCCTGGGGGAGGTACGCCCCATGGACAAAATCCTTGCCGACAGTATCTCGCGGCAGAATTTCAACATGCTTTTACTCTCCATCTTCGCCGGCTCGGCTCTGCTGCTGGCCGCGATTGGTATCTACGGCGTAATGTCCTACTCGGTCCAGCAACAAACCAAGGACATCGGAGTGCGCATGGCTCTGGGAGCAGACAAACATACGATACTCGCGATGATCTTACGGCAGGGCCTATTGCCGGCGTTCATCGGCGTCGCCGCGGGCCTTGCCGGAGCTTTCGGTGCGACGAGACTCTTGGAAAATCTGCTCTATGGAGTGAAATCGGCTGACCCCACCAGCTTCTTCGGCGTAGCCGCCATTCTATCGATCGTCGCCCTCCTGGCGGTTCTCATTCCGGCACGGCGCGCCGTTTCCTTAGATCCGGTCGCGGCCCTCCGCAGCAATTGATGGCGATGGTTATTCTCGAAACCCGAAATCGAGCCGCCAGGACGACACAGTAGAGATGCACCCCTTTTGGAGCATGGCCTCCATTTTGGGAAAGACCGTCCTGAAGAATGGCCCCAACTCGCGTTAAAAAAAATGGCTCCAAATCGGGTTCTGGATAACATAAGATGGTTGGGACGACCTACGGATATCGTGTCCCCGTGTGTCTCCCGGCCCAAAATGCGAAGCATGGAACCTGATGCCTTCGCCGCTCCAGCTCCTAATCGGCACAAATTCGTCATCCTGGGGAGCAACCAACTTCAAGTGTTATAGCTCTACGACGAGATGGGCCGCAGCAAACGCAACTTGAACCGCACGCGATATTGGAGACGATCAATGTGGAAAGAAACCACTGCTACTGAACCACCCAAGACGACCGCCCCGGCCGCCACCGCGAAACCGGTCACCGAAGACGAACTGCGCGCGATATTGGACCGGTTGGAAGCAACCCGGGACATTTTCCGCGAGAACCGGGAATTGCGGAGTGTTTTGTCCCGCCGCGAAGGCGAGACCCAGGCACTGCGGAGCCGCAACAATGAGTTGGAAGAGATCATGCGGCAATTTGCCCCGATGCTGTTGAACATGGCAACCACAATGGGGTTGGCGGCAAAGAATGAAAAGACTGGTGGCCGGAGCGAGGTCTAAAGTGAGATGGAGGGCGGCAATTCGCGCGTCGAGAAGCGATTGGGCCCTTCAACCTCAGCTAGCTTGTTCAACATAAAATGATTCCATCGCTGATCCTCTGTATGGCTCTTTCCTTCGGAATTATGGGAGGCCTGCCCGAAGGCTGAGCCCAACTACGCCCCTCCGATCGTGGAAAATGCTATGCTCGTTGTTCGCCGCCAGCTTGCACTTGTCCCAACTGCTGAGCGGCCCTCGGGCAGTCGCAAGATCTGGAAAAACAACTGATTTCTTCTGCAGCGTCAGGAACATCGCGACGCCACTCTGAAGCGGATTTGTAGCTTCTGGAGCTCCTCCTCTTTCGGCGTCAGGGTTGGCCGATATCATTCTTCGAATGACGCTGCGATCGATCTTCCATTATTAGTCTTAATGTCTTAAGAATTGCTGTCAAGCGCTCTGGCAAAAAAGGTAGAAGAAGAGACGGGCAAGCAAACAACTTGGTTGTTCCCTTTGGAAAACACGAGAACTGGTTCACCGATCTTTGGGGCCCATCCGACTCGCCGCATTGCGGCATGACAAAGTGCCACTTCCTGTCACCGAACCTGCGCAAGTATTCCCCGGTTCCGGGTCGTAGAATAGAGCGCGCAAGAAAAATCGTCCCGAATCAGGAGTGCCAGTGCGAAAACTCGCTATCTGCTTCCTCCTTTTCCTGCCCCTCGCGTCATGGGCCGAAAGCACTAGCTGCCCGTCAGCGCTCGATTACGATCACGCTGCTTCCCTCGAAATCAAGGAAACTGGCGTCAACCGCCGCGGCCATGTCGCCATTAACGACATTTCTTACGCCAGCCCCAAAGGTGGCCGCGTTCCGGCTTATCTTGTTGTGCCCGATGGCAAAGGGCCGTTCGCGGCCGTGATTTGGGGGCATTGGTATTGGTCGAATTCAGAATTTCGCAATCGCAGAGAATTTCTCGAAGAGGCGATTGTGCTAGCGCATTCCGGCGTTGTCTCGCTGCTGATTGACGGTCCCGTTGCGCGCCCCGGCCACGTCGACGAGAAGGATCCGTTGAGCGACCAGGTTCAAACGGACTTGATTCAGGCAATCATCGATATGCGCCGTGGCGCCGATTTGCTCCTCGCGCGCAAAGATGTGGACCCCAAGCGTCTCGCCTATGTCGGCCACAGCTATAATGCCACCGTTGGCGGCGTCCTCAGTGGATGCGACCACCGCTTCAAAGCATTCGTCCTCATGGCGGGCGGCCTATCCGATGAAGTGGACGAGAGGTCGAAAGAATTTCGGCAATTCCGCCAGTCAGTGGGGCCCGAAAAGTTCGACGCCTTTCAGGCCAAGTATTCCTGGCTGGATCCCGGCAAGTTCACACCCCACGCGGCGCCAGCAACAGTCTTTCTTCAGTACGCATCGCGGGAAGACTTCCTCACGCCCGAGCGCGCGCACGCGTATGCCGCGATTGTCAGCGAACCGAAGCAGTTCAAACTCTACGACGCGCCGCATGCGCTCAACGCCGAAGCCCGCCGCGACCGCATCGCGTTCCTTGTCGAGCAGCTCAGCCTCAAGCCGGCTCCGTCGCCAGCTCAGATCGCTGCGATTCCCAATCTTCCTCAACCCCCCAGCCCGGCCACTCAGTAAGGTATTTGTTGCAACCGCAGCCGCGCCAAACCACGGAGTATTCACTGCCGGGTCACGGACAATCCGGAGGTGAACCCGTTCGGGGACGGAATTTCTCCTAATGCCAGCGATATTCGGCCCGAAAGTCAGCGCGCGATCGAGGGCAGTATTGCGGGCGCGTTGGTTGTCGAACGTAACGTGCTCGAATGGCGCTTCGACCCGGACTCCAGCACGCGGCTGCCGGTCGCGACCGATCATGACCTCCAGGTGATCGTGTTCTGTTCCGAAGGCTATACCTCAAGCCTCGCTGCCGCAGCTCTGCAGGATCTTGGGCTCTGGCGCGCGACCGACGTGGTTGGTGGATTTCATGCATGGCGCGCATCGGGTCTGCCGACTGTGCCGCCATGCAAGGCTTCCTAGCTGTGTGTCCCGTTGCACGGTCTTCGACTCCGCCGAAGCTGCGGCGTTTGTGGGCTTGTTCCTTGCGCCCTAGTTAGGGCGGTTTGTCACGTTTGGGATTGCCACAGGAGCAGCAGCTCGTTCAGATAGAAAGCGAATGTTGAAGCACTGACAACATAAATACGGCTACTCACCGCTGAGCGATTTGACTTGGATCGCGCCAAATGTTGCGGCGGCCACGCGCAGGGAATCCGAGGTGAACTCTTTCTCTCCCCAAACAAGGTCAAGCGTACAAGGGATACTCGATCGCCGCTCGATATTCTCGGACAGCGCGATCCCGCTGCTTGCTTGAGTCAAGAAGTTCGCCTAGGTCGATGTGCGCCCATGCGTCGATCCAGTTTGGATGCGGATCTCCCTTTAGGGCTGCTCGAAACTCATTTGCCGCCAATTGCGGCTCATGTAGCTGGAAAAACGATTCGCCTAACCGGAAATGGGCGAGCGAATTGGCCGGGTGTTGTTGAAGCTCATCGCGATACGTTTGCAAATGCATCGGTGCCCGATTCTTGCCCGACGGCATAAACGATGCAAAGGAGGAACCCGGCAATTCTCAGAGCTGGCATCGAAGTTCTTCTAGGCACCATTCTATGCCGAAGTGCCAACGATTGCCGTTCGACCCCTAACTTGAGACGCCGGCCCAGTTTACCGGCTATCTGTCTGGCCCTCTGTAGAAGTTCGCGCAAGCATGACGCTCGACGAGGATTGATCTGCTGCAATCTTCAGGATTGCAGCCACACTGCGTATAACGTCGAGGTCCGTCGTTGCCCATGACGACACGCTGATTCGCATTGCTTTGCGCCCTTTCCAAACGGTGCCGCCACACCAACAGGTTCCCTCTGCTTGCACAGCATCGATGACCCGGGTGTTGATTTCGTCGTCTCCGAAGGAGACCAGCACTTGATTCAGCACAACGTCGTTAAGAATCTCACACCCTCCGGCGCGAAGGGCATCTGCGAAGGTTGCAGCATGTTGACAGCAACGGTCGATGAGGTCGACCACACCTTGTTTTCCCAGGGAACGCAGTGCCGCCCAGATTTCAACTGCTCGAGCGCGACGCGAAGATTCAGGCCCCAGTTGCATTGGCTGCCGTTTCGCGTCAGCGTCCGGAGGATAATAAGATGCTGCGATCGACATCGAGCGCCTCAAGGCTTCCCCATCCCTTACGATTGCGATTCCACTATCCTGTGGCACGTTGAGCCATTTATGCGCATCCGTTGCCCAGGAATCGGCCCCAGCGACACCCTCCACCAAATGCTTTCGATGATGGCTGACGGCAGCCCAGAGACCGAAGGCGCCATCGACATGCACCCATGCACCCATTTCGTGCGCAATGTCGCAGATCTCACCGACTGGATCGCAGGCGCCGGTATTCACGTTACCGGCCTGGACGCAGACGATTGCCGGCCCGGATGCGCGCGGCAGAAGCGCTGGCTTCATCCGTCCTTGACCAGTCGGTGGGAACAATTTGCACGCGGCCTTTGCCGAAACCGAGTAGCGCCAAGGCTTTGAGCATCGTCGCGTGAACCTCCTCGCCGACGATTACTGTGACCGGAGGAGCTGAAAATAATCCGTCCCGTTCGACATCCCATCCCGCGTTCCGCAGGACGCTGCTCCGCGCCGCGGCGAGAGCGGTCACATCCGCCATCTGTGTGCCGGTCACAAATGCTCCGGCACAGTTTGGCGGCAGGGCGAGCAAATCGAGGATCCAGGAAAGAACAACGTCTTCGAGATGTGCTGCGACCGGCGAAATATCGTACAGACACGCATTTTGATCCCAGGCATCTGCCAGCCAGTGAGCCGCAACGCTGACTGGCAAAGCGCCGCCGATTACGCCTCCAAAAAAGCGCCCACCCATACTCGCCACCGTCGCCGGTGAACCGGCGTCGTCGAGCAGTTTCAGGATTGCCAGTGGATTCTCTCCCCGGAAGGGCAACGGACCGCCGAGCGCACTCAAGCCTTTGATCGCTTCCGGTGGCACCCCGGCATGGCGCTCTCGAATCGTTCGCAAATAGCGCCGAGCCTGTGCCGCCGCCTGCGTTAGAACCTCTTCATACAGATCGTTTGCATCCACTCTCCCTCCTCGTTTCGCCTTGCGTGGTCCCATTCGCTTTCAGGAAATGACACCGCCCCTTGTCATAACCACCTTAGCTGTATATGGATGGTTATAATCTATTGGCAGGGATATAACCTGTCAACGGTGCTGAAGACGGTTATAATCACACCAAGCGTATGGCAGACGAATTTCAGCTCGTTGCCGGTCATTTGGCGCTCGATTTCGCCAATACGCTGGACTATCGCTACGATCCTGATCGCCTGATCGATCTTCTCCCCAGCTATGAACGTTTCCTTGCCTTTTGCCGTCAGTCAGGAGTGATTACAGCGGCACAGATGCGCAAACTTCTGGAACGCTTGAGTGAGTTTGACTCCCAACGCGTTCTCAAAGAGGTCATTGAGTTTCGCGAAGCCCTCTACTTTTTAATTCTGTCTGCGGTGCATGGCAGACGTCCCGACGAATCGCATTTGCGAGCACTCAACAGGATTTTCTCCGAGGCGTCGGCAGCTGACGAGGTTGTGTGGCATAAACGCGGCTTTGTCCGCAGCTTTCGCGATGTTACGGAGAGAGCTGATGGACCCCTTCGCCAGGTCGTACAAGCCGCAGTGGTTCTGCTTACCTCATCGGACATTTACAACGTTCGCGAATGCAGTGAGAAAACCTGCCGATGGTTCTTCCTGGATCGAAGCAGGAACCACTCGCGACGGTGGTGCGACATGCAACTCTGTGGGAATCGCTCCAAAGCTAAACGATTCTATGCTCGAACGCGCAACGATGTTTCATCGGCGGACTGATCATCGTTGACTTGCCTCCGACCGCAAGCTAACATCGCGGCAAATGGCGGAATCCCAGTCGCTCATCGGGCAGACCATCTCCCACTACCGCATCCTCGAAAGGCTCGGCAGTGGGGGCATGGGCATAGTTCATAAAGCCCAGGACACCAGGCTCGACCGTTTTGTCGCTCTCAAATTCCTACCTGAAGACGTCGCTAACGACCCCCAGGCGCTGGAGCGATTTCGACGTGAAGCCAAAGCCGCCTCGACACTGAATCACCCCAACATCTGCACGATTTACGACATTGGCGAAGCGGAGGGAAAAGCGTTTATCGCCATGGAAAATCTGGAAGGGATGACTCTGAATCAGGCTATAGCGGGTCGGCCCATGGAAATAGAAACGCTGCTGTCGCTCGGCATCGAAATCTCCGATGCGCTGGTGACCGTCAATGCGGTGACGGCTTATCTATTGCAGACTCCCGGAAGGAGAAACGGCGGTAGTTTCGGTACCAAACAGACGGAAGTGGCACTTTGGAAAACACGAAAACTGGCTCACCGATCTTTGGGGCCCATCTTACTGGCCGCAATTCGGCATGGCGAAGTGCCACTCACCGAAACTCTAAACTTCAGCAACAGCGCTGCCGTCATGGCGACGAGCCCTAAGAGGATCAAGGGTAGCTCTACGAATAAAGCGGCTGCGAGGCCGCCGACCAGGCCCGACAGAGCTTCTGCCCCCACCTGTAGCGCTTGATTGTTCCCCATTACGCGTCCCTGTTCCGCCTCACTGGTCGCCTTTGAAAGCAAAGTCGCGCATGCCGGCAAACAGATTGCCAGTGCTGCGGATGTCAGAAACAGAGTTGCCCAGAGCGATTGCCGGGGATGAATGGCGACTACGACGATCATCAAGGCGCCGGTGAGAAATGCCGACCACACCGTCAGGGTTCTGGTCGTAAAGCGCGCAGAGAGAAAACCCGTGAGCCAGGCGTTGGCGATCACAATGGGAACGCCCACCCATGCCACATACTCCGAAACCTGCGACACGCCGAGATGAAAGCGGTCCACCAGATACATTGGATAGCAGCGGAAAAATCCAAAGATCGCAAGATAGAAAGCGAAGTTGAGCCAATAGAGCCGGCGCAGACGGCGATTGGAAATGACACCTCGAAGATTAGTGAAGGCCTGCGAAAAGCTGACTGAGTGGCGTTGCGCGGGCGGATTTGTTTCGCGAAAGAAGAACGCCGTAGCTGCCGTTGTGATCGCGAGCACAATCATCGCTGCCCAAAACGGGGTTGCATCGCTGAACCACGAAACCAGATCAGGATCCGCTAGCTTTCCGCCCACCAGCGGCCCCACAATATACGCCGAGCTAGCGCTTAGGTAGATGTAGCCGAAGAATCGATTGCGCTCTTCCGGAGTGATGACATCTGCGATGGCACTCTGCGCTGCCACAACGTTGGCTTCCGCCAGACCAGCTAGCAGCGAAGCCAAAGCAAGCAGAGCGAAGCTCCTTAGGTCGAGTGCGGTGCCAATGAGAGCATAGCAACCTGTCGTGAAGCAAAGCGAGATCATCAAAACCGGCTTGCGCCCAAAGCGATCGGAGAGCGCGCCGAGCACCGGCGACCCGGCAAACTGACCCAGCGGATAAAGGCAGAGCAGGATTCCGAGCAGGATCACGCGCCTGCTCATCGGCTCGTCCGCCCGAAGCAGCAAATCGTGATTGCTCATGATCATCGGCGTGAAGACCGTGATCATCAGGCTATAGCCCACGAAGCCGGCAAAGACGACCGCATACAACGGAAGCAGCCGCTTCAGGCTTACAGGACCTGCCGTCCGGTCTGCCGGCGGCAATCCCATCTCAGCCCGGCCGTCCCGACCTCTTCCCTCCCCCGCATTCTTCGCTCTTGCCATCAAAATCCCTCTCCGCATATCCCTGGCCGGCAATCCAACATTTTTAGCAGATTAGGGACTGGAAATTGTATCTCGCTTCTCGTCCCTTTATCTCTCCCAATCGGCGGCACCCCGGGGTTTCCGCCTGACGGCTCTTGTTCGGACCATGCCGTGCTAAATTGAGAGCGTTACGACGGCAACCAGGGAGGCAAGCGTCTTCGGCAACATCGTTCGCAACACGGCCAACCACCGCACTCATCGGAAAGGGCCGTCTGGTCACCATTTTTCAGGAAAGGGCTCTTCCTCATGACCCTCTTGCCAGGTCTTCAACCGCGCGCTCGTTGGATGCGCCTCGGCACCGCCGAAATTCTTAAACGCTTCTACTTTTGTGAGCGCTCTCTGGTGATTGGTTGCTCTGCATGGCTGCCACTGATTGGCGCCATCGAACCGAAAACTCTTCTCCCACTCTTCTCCTGGCAGAACGCGCAGACCGCGCATGAACTGCGGGAGCGAATCTTCGAATTGCGCTACCCGAGTCGCTCGCTGGACGAGGAAGGAGCCGACCGATCGCTGGTCGAACTCTTCGACGAACTTCGCAACTCACCCTCAGAGGCAGCGTTTTTCTCTGTGCTGGCCACCGTGTTGCTCCCGGCGGTGCGAGACGCCTATGCAGAATTCCTCCACCACTCGGATCCGCTCGCCGACGCACCGACCCACCGCTTCCTCAATCTCGCGTTGACGGAAAAACATCGGCAGATCGAGACCGCGCGGACCTGGGCCGATCAGGAACGAGCGCGCCGGCCGGCAGATCGCGCCGGGGCAGAGGCCTGGACAGCTGCGTTCCTGGATCGTTTGAGCGCCCTCGGTGGCGTCGGTACAGAGCGTGTGCCGGTCGATCTTGGCCACCAACCCCTGCCCGGGGGCCGTCCTTACGCGGTGCCGATCGAGCCATCGCGCGACGAGCACTACCACCTGACCCGCTTCTACTGGCCCGACAATGTCGATCCCAGCTACCCTTACGGCGAGGGCTATCGCCTTCAGCTTCGCTCGGCCATCAGTCACTTGAACGAGGTTTGGGCAGTCGAGACGGGCGGCATTATTCTCAGCTCTTTCGCCCAAGTGTTGCCGTGGGAATGGATCCGCGATGCCGCACGCTGGACTTACGACGAGTCGCGACACTGCAGAATGGGACGCGACCGGCTCACCGCCTGGGGCTACAAGCCGGAGGAATTGCCTCTCGGCAACTACATCTATACCGCCTCCTCCGGACAGGACCCCATCTACCGCCTCGGCATGCTCTTCTTCTTTGAGACAAAGAACATTCGCCACAAGCCGGAGCGGGTCAAAGCCTTTCACTCCATCGGCGATGCCGCCAGCGAACACGACATGGATTTCGACTGGGCCGACGAAACCATGCATGCCGGCTATGGCAAACGCTGGTTACAGAAGCTCCTGGAAATCCGCGGCGAAGATCAGTCCAAGTACCAGCAGATTCGTGACCGTTGTGGGGAAATGGTCAGCGCTGTCGTAAAGACCGCCCGGGCAGAGGAAGTTGCGGAACTGACGCTCCTGGTAGACGCCATCCTGGCCAAAGCGGAAAACCCCGGCATACAGACATCCTTATGAGCACAGTCACAGTCGTGGGCAGCTATATCGCTGCGTTGGTTATGGACGTGGCGTGCATCCCGCTCGAAGGCGAGACGCTGATCGGCCATAATTTTCACACTACGCACGGCGGCAAGGGCTCCAACATGGCAGCGTGCGCGGCGAGACTCGGCGCGGCTACGAGATTTTTCGGCAAGGTCGGCCGTGATGCTTTCGGCGAAGGGTTCGTTCGACTCCTTGATGAGGAGAAGATCGACAAGGGCGCTCTGCTTTTCTCGGACACAAAACCGACGGCCGTGGGTTTCATTATTTTCAGCAGCAATGGTTCTAACGTCATCGTCATCGATACGGCGGCCAACGGGGAGTTCTCACCAGCCGACATCAGCGCTCACAGCGAGGTGATTACTTCGTCCGCAGTGGCGGTATCGCCTTTGGAAATACCGCTGGCCACAGCACTCGCCGCCGCATCGGTGGCCAAGGCTGCCGGCACCAAGTTCATTCTTAACCCAGCTCCTGCAATGGACTTGAGAGGTGTCGATCTGAGCGCGGTGTTTGCGCTGACTCCAAACGAACTCGAGGCCCGCGTCTGTCTTGGATTGCGCCCCGACGATCCAATTGCAGACAACGAGGTTGTGCTGGAGTTGCTGCGCCTGGGCGTCGACAATGTCATGCTCACGCGTGGCGGTAAGGGTGTCCTTTGGGCTTGTTCCGCGGGACTTCTGGAAGTGCCGGCGGTACCTGTTCTGGTGGTCGACACAGTGGGAGCCGGCGATGCATTCAATGCCGGGCTTGCCGTTGGTCTGAGCGAGAAGAAGAGTACCCTTGAGGCGATTGCGCTCGGAGTGACGGCGGCATCCTTGTCCACGCAGCGTCGCGAAACCATCGCATCGTATGCGTATCGCGCCGAAGTCGATCTTTTTTACGAAAAGACCCTGAGGGCCGCGTTTGCTGTAGAGCCGCGACGAATCGAATGAAACTCGTTCGCGGTAAACAATGCACCGTCACCGAGCCGTTCAGGGCGACGCCGGCCTCTAAACAGATCGGCGACGGTTGGCTCCTCGCATCCTTCAACGGCTTGCAATCCACGCTTGTTACTTTTGATAAGGCACTGTATCAGCAGGCCCGCAAGCAGGGTTATTCCGTCGTGATGCCCCGGCTGAGATCGCTCAGTTGGGAGTGACGAGTCCAACTAAAACCCGGAGGCGGGCGGAAGATACCTCTGCTGGGCGCAATGGATTGGGGTGAACGTCCCGTTTGTCCACCCTTCATCCTGCGGGCGTCCGCAATAACCGAATACATGGTCACACTTGCAATCGGCAACGCGCACAGCGTTGGACACCTGCGCTAAAGCAGATACCTACGCGCCCAGGCATCGAGTTCTTGCAGCACGGGCCAGAGCTTCCTTCCGAAAGGGGTCGGCGAGTATTCGACCCGCACCGGCATTTCCGCGAACATCTCCCTTTTGACAAAACCGTCCCGCTCAAGTTCTCGCAACTGCTGCGTTAGTATCTTCTGCGAGATTCGCGGAATGCTTTGCCGCAGAACTTTGAACCGCAATGGCTGTTCGCTGTCTATAAGCCACCACAGAATCACTGGCTTCCATCGGCCGCCAATCAGCAGCAGTAATTCTTCAATGGGACATTTGCTGGCAATTCGTTTGGCGCACATGGTTGTCCTTTTGTGACCAGGTATCCATTTGGTGCCTGGTATACAGCCCGTAGTCAATCGGGAAATTCCCTTCGATGGGCTACATTGGTTCTTCGATCACTGCGAAACCATCTCCGATCGCAACATCGAGCGAGTGAAGGCCCTGGGCGGCGGCATTGCGGTGCAAAATCGCATGGCTTTCCAGGGTGAGTACTTCGTGGAACGATATGGCGCCCAGCAGGCCAAGCGCACTCCGCCAATACGGCGGATGCTGGAGATGGGCGTACCGGTAGGGGCAGGAACCGACGCTACGCGAGTCTCCAGCTACAACCCCTTTCTCTCTCTTTATTGGCTCATTACCGGCAAGACAGTCGGCGGATCGGGCCTATACGGCCAAGAAAATCGCTTCGACCGCTCTGAGGCGCTGAAGCTTTATACCCTCGGAAGCAGTTGGTTCTCCAGCGAAGATGGTAAGAAGGGAGCTCTCGCTGCCGGGCAGCTTGCAGACCTGGCCGTTCTTTCCGGCGACTATTTCTCCATCCCGGAGGAAGAAATCAAGGGCCTCGAGTCCGTGTTGACCATGATGGGTGGCAGGGTTGTGTACGCCACCGAAGAGCACGCAAGCCTCGCGCCTCCCCAGCTTCCGGTCAGTCCTGATTGGTCACCGGTCGCGCATTACGGCGGCTACGCCCAAGCTTCACAATCGCCCGCGGAAGCGTCTCATTCCGTGCTCTGTCAGCACTCGCAGCTGGGTCACGCGGTGGGTGCAAAAGGGCACGTTCGCGTTGCCGGCAAATCCGGGCTTTGGAGCCTGGGTTGCGACTGTTTCGCGTTTTAACGTACAACCGCTCTTAGCGATTTGCAAAAAACTCCAAGGGAGCGCGACTAATGAAGGTACTACTCATCTCATTTGCTGTGGGTTTGTTTGTCGGCGTCTTGTATGGTGTGATCCGGGTAAAGAGTCCGGCTCCGCCGATTGTCGCTCTACTCGGCCTGCTGGGAATGGTGCTCGGAGAACAACTCGGCGGCTGGATCCTTACCCAAAAGGTCGACGTCTCCCATGCAGCCTCAGTGTGTCTCGTGGCTAAGTCCTGGGTCCAGCAGTCGCATGTGAAGACAGTTGTGCCGGCCCCGCCTCACGCGGACTAAGAGAAGAAGCTATTCGCTAATGCATCCGAGGAGGTTGCCCCGTCCTCGCGAAAGGCGGTCTTAATGCGTATCCCTCGATCCCTGGGCGCAATCGCTATTGCCGTTCTTCTGGGCGCCGCAAGTGCGGGCCAATTCCCGTTGCCAACTTCCGCTCAGGTGGTCGCCCACGCTGCTACGGCCACGCCCAGCGTGGCGGTGGCGCCGCAGTACGATACCACCCACGTCTATGTCGCACCTGAGGACTTCGACCGTTTCGTCGCCAGTCTTATAGCAACCTTTGGCGGCACGACTTCCAAACAAGGCGTCTTCACTGTGACCCCAACCCCAAGCAGCACCATGTCGCAGCTGGTGTTAACTCCTGTAGGAACTGTGTCGGTTTTCGGTTTCACAACGCCCATCCCCTATCCGTTTGGCGCTGAGCGAACGGGATATCTGGTGACCAATCTGGATACGGCTATCAAGGCCGCGCGCGCGGCCGGCGCAGACGTCACTGTGACTCCCTTTAACGATCCAATCGGGCGAGATGCCATTATCCAGTGGGCGGGCGGGGTGAATATGCAGCTCTACTGGCACACGGCGGCACCGTCTTACAAAGCACTTCAGACCGTTCCCGAGAACCGCGTATATGTGTCAACAGAACGGGGGGCTGCGTTCGTACGGAGCTTCCTCGCATTTAGTCATGGCAAAGTCCTCTCCGACAACCCGCACGCTCCCGGGGTGGAGATCGGCCGGCCAGGCGAAAGCTATCGCCGCATCCGTATTCAGTCCATGTTCGGTAAGGTAACTGTATTGGTGACCGATGGCCACCTTCCGTTTCCCTACGGACATGAAACCACCGGCTACGAGGTGGCGGATCTCGCGACTACACTCGACAAGGCTAGGGCTGCTGGAGCAGAGATCCTTGTTCCCCCCTACACTGCGGACGATCGCCAGGCAGCCATGGTGCAGTTTCCCGGCGGGTATATCACTGACATCCATTCACTGGCGGGCGGAGCCAGTACACCCCGATGAGAAAGTATGTCTGATGAAAATCTTCGCCATGCTGGTGGCCGCACTCCTTTTGGGAGTGCCGGGCGCCAACGCGCAGTCAGTGGTAACCGCCGTCCCGGTGACTCCAGACCGCAATTACCAGTTGCTCCGGGAAGATGAAGACTGGAGTTTTCTCAGCGACCCTAACCTGCGGAAGGACTTGTGGGATCCGATCAAATACATTCCGCTGCGCAAGAAAGCCGCTGATTGGTACATGACGCTGGGAGGTGAAGCGCGCGAAGTCTGGGAGCAGATCGGCAACGACAATTGGGGCCAATCGCCCTTTTGGAATGGGTATTTGAACGAGCGATACATGCCCTATGTGGACCTGCACTATGGTCCCCACGTTCGTACCTTCGTCGAACTGAAGAGTGGATTGAATTCATTCCGCGCCGGGGGGCCGCGCCCCATCGATGAAAAGAAGCTTGATTTTCAGGCGGCATTCCTTCAACTGAGCGCGTCCGCAGGCCGGAGCCACATTGACTTGCGAGCGGGTAGGCAGGAGTTGGAGTATGGGTCCGGACGACTGATTGATCTGCGCGAAGGCCCGAATGTCCGGCTCAGCTTCGACGGGTTTCTGTTGAGAGACAAGATTAACTCCTGGCAAGTGGACGGATTTGCCATGCGGCCGGATGAGGACAATCCCGGGTTCTTCGACAATGCGCCGGAACATGGCGTGGGCTTTTGGGGGGTGTATGCCACGCGACCGGTTCCCCACAAAGATCTTTTGGAATTGTATTATCTAGGTTTGGATCGGAAGGACGCGACTTTCCAGAGGGGTACGGCGCACGAACTGCGCCACTCACTGGGGGCGAGGTTTTCGCGCCCCATCGCCACCCAACATTCGGGATGGGACTTCGACGATGAGGCCCTGTGGCAGTTCGGCTCGTTCGGATCGGCGAATATCCGGGCATGGACCATCGCCACGGAAACTGGATATCGATTACCAACCGTAGCCCTCAAACCGCGTTTCAGCCTGAAAGCCGACATCTCCAGTGGCGATCACCCGGCTTCGAATACTCTGGGGACGTTTAACCCATTATTTCCCAAGGGCAACTACTTTGGCGTCCTAGCCACAACAGGACCCGGCCCCATCAACTTTATCGATCTTCATCCTCACATCGAGATGGCTCTTCCACACAACGTGACCGTATCCGTCGATTGGATCTTTCAGTGGCGAGAAAGCCTTGAGGATGGAGTCTACGCAGTGCCCGGGTTCCTGATCAGGGCTGCGGATGGTAGCCGGGCGCGGTCCGTGGGAAACAGGCCAGGCACCGAGATCCGTTGGCAAGCGAACCACCACCTCTGGTTTCAGGGCGATTACGGGATTTTTTACGCAGGACGTTTTCTTAAGGAGACCCCACCCTCGCGCAACCTCAATTATTGGGCGCTGTGGGCGGGCTATAAGTTTTAGGCATTGAAGGGAGAGACGAAAGTAACCACCACCCCGAACCGCCTGAGTGTGGTGTGACCGTTGGTGACTACTTCGTGGCGAGGCAACTTAGCAGAAAGCGAACTTTTCAGGCAGTTCGTAAAGGCAGCTTCGTAAGCTACTGTACAACCAACGTGAGGTTCGTACTGTGGGTTATGTTGGTAGAGCCAGAGGCAAATGCTCCGGTCACCGTTAAGGTATAGGTGTTCGCTGGTGTGCTCCCGCCGCCGGCGCTGCTGCTATTTCCGCCGCAGCCTGCCATCACAAAACAAACGATTCCCAGTAACGCGGTCCCGCAGATCGCCGCAGTTCTCCCCCTCCACAGGGCAGAACGCCGGCGGCCGCCCAACAGCAACAACCCAGGCAAGCCGCAAATGGCAAAGAAGATTGGGATTTGCGTGCCATGGGAGCTTGGTGGTTGAGTAGCGGCGGCAGAGTTACCCAGGCTCGTCACGGAAACAGTTACCGATGCTGGGGTAGAACCTGAAAGCGCGATTGAGTTGGAAGACAGCGAACAGGTAGAACCTGTGGGCGCTCCGCTACAGGACAGCGCCACCGTCTGATTGAAGCCGGCAATAGGGTTAACAGCGATCGTGTACGTTGCAGTCGAGCCCGGAGTAACCGTCTGCGTCGATGAGGAAGAAGTGAATGAGAAGTCCTGCCCCGTGCCGCTCAGTGATATAGCTTGCGGGCTCCCGCTGGCGTTGTCGGCGATGGTGAGCGTTCCGCTCAGTACCGGTTCCGCTCTGACCGGCAGACATCCCCGTGAAAGCAATAAACGTCAATAGCAAGGCAGAAAGAGAAAAAGGACCCGCGCATAGAAACCTCGCCTGTACCAGGTCTAGAACGCCTGGAGTCGACTGAAGTCGCCGAGGGGGGAAGCGAAGACAGCTTCGATAAGGAGTATACAGAGCCTACCCTGACCTTTGCAGCAATAGGGACAACCCCCATGTTACGGAGGGTACCGGCACATCCCTACCTCACAACTGGAAAAGCAGCTTTATTTCGCACTCCTCCCCTTTGGCACTGCGTTCGATGCGGTCGGCATAGAGACCGGACAGATACCCGGTAAGACCACTGATAAAGCTCTGCTCCTCGACCATTTCCTTCCGCGGACGCGCGTCCGGCAGCGCGGGCAGATTGCCGCTGTAGCGTAGCGTTACCTCAATGTCAAAAGTATCGCTCCCCATTTGCAGTTCCACCGGCCCATTGGCATTCGCCGTGACATTCTCAATCGCCGTGTCGACCACCGAGCGCACCCGCGCGGCGTCCTCGCCTGGAATCTTCCATTCCTTGGCCTGCTTCTCAAAGAAAACGTCAAAGGACCGCGGCGGCGCCGGTGTGGAATCCGTCCCCAGGCGCAACTGGCTGTAATGCCATGTGCCGAGCAGGAAGAGGGCATTGAGCGGTACGGCAACGACGACCGCCATGGAAATGATCGAACCGGTGAACTGCTGCGTCCAGCTTGGAAGCGACCGGTAGAATTCCGGGTAAATCGCCACTGTCATCGCCGCTAGAATCGAAAATCCAATAACGACCGTCGCCCTAAGTGTGATCGGGCGGCTGGCGATAATCTGCATGCCCGCTACCAGCATGAGAGCGCCGTTAAAGAACAGCGCGGCCGCCATGACCGGGCGGGGCATGTTCACGATGAGCCCCGCAAATTTCGGCAGGCAAGACAAGAGAATGAGCCACAAAGCAATCGACCACGCGATCACCCGGCTCGTAGCCCCCGTGGTCTTTTCAATGCTTACCAAGCTCGGACTTGCGCTCATGCCCGGGACTCCCAACAACCCGCCGGCAAGGCAGCCAAGCCCATCGGCCCGTACGCCGGCTTCGATGTTTCGCATATCGGGCCGGCGCCATGCCGCGTTGTTCATCTGTTGACAGGTCGTCAGCACTCCAATCACCCGCAGACCCGAGGCAAGTCCCGCGATCGCAAAGGGCACAGCAAAGGAGGGAGCAAACGAATAGGATAAAAAGCTTACGTCAGGCACTGCAAAAAAATGAGCTGCCGCATAATCGGCGAAGAAGCTCAGCGGAAACACATGGAACGCCGCGGCCGCAAGGTATCCCACGAGAATCCCGATCAACGAGCAGAATAGCTTGGGCCATCCTTTGGCCCAGATGGCGAGGCCCGTCATTGCCGCGAGCGCGCAGGCGGACGTCGCGAAAGAGTTCGTAATTAGATCGGGGTGCGCCGCAGCATGTGCGAGCAGCACACCGGCGCCGATCTTTCCCAGCTCCAGCCCCACGGCAAGGATGACCACGCCAGAAACCACTGCTGGAAATAGCTTTCGCGTCCGGTTGATGAGAAACGACACCCCGACCTCGCATGCGCCGGCAAACATCACCATCCCACAGACGGCCGGGAGCCCGAACGATGCGGCCGCAGCAATGCTCGAAGGAAGATAAATAGCGGAAACGACCGGCGGACAAAGATACCCGGAGCCAACCTGTCCGACCCGCAAGCTTTGCAGAACGGTCATGACTGCGACCGCGATCATGGCGAGCCCTACGGCGCTTTGCGCCGCGCCATGCGGCAACTTTGCAGCTTCCACCACCAGCACCACCATCACCAGGTATGGGCAAATGACGGCAACGTGCTGAAACCCAAGCGCCAGCAGCTGTAGCCAGGGCGGTCTCTCGTCGAGTGCGTAAATCAGCTCGGCCGGCCGTTCTGCTCTCCCGATTTCCTTCCGCCGCGCTGTCGCATCCATCACAAACACCTTGAGCCTACGGGCCACTTACACGTCCGATATGGTTTTGGTATTTTCACTGCTTGGCGCCATATCGGGCCCACAAAATTATCGACCACATGGTCGAGCAAAGCAATCTGAAAGGCCTAACGGCCGGCGATAGGCAGAGTCTTGCGGACAGGCGAAGTATCCACTATCGGAAATGCCGCGCACCTGCAGGGGCTGGATGAGTGGGCCCAACCAAGGACAAATGGTTGAGGGTTGGGGGACGCTGTTACCATTCCCTCACGCAAGTCTGTCATCTATGACATAATCATGTCATGCCTGTCCGTACCACAGTCGACCTTCCGGACCCACTGCACGACCGGTTGCGGAATCTGGCCGAGAAGTCCGGGGCTTCCATCCGTTCGCTGATCGTACGGGCAATCGAGCAAACCTATCCTGACACGAACAAGAGCGGCGACCGTCTCACGCGTCCGCTGATTCAAGGTTCGGGGAAGCTTGGCCCTGCGTTTCCGGAAGATGAGAATCCGCATGACTTCATTTTTTCCTGACCTGAATGTTTGGCTGGCGCTCTCCGTAGCCGGTCACTCCCACAGCGCGGACGCCTGGGCGTGGGCAAATCTGCTGCCCCGGGAAACACGGCTCATCTTTTGTCGCTATACCCATATAGGCCTACTGCGCTTGTTGACCAATCGGGCCGTCATGGGTGAGCAGACGCTGACCCTTCGTAAGGCCTGGAGCGTATACGATCGGTGGCTAGCCGATCCGCGGGTCGACTTCTACCCTGAGCCGCGAGATGCGGACGCAGAGTTTCGCCGCGTCACCGAGCCGTTCGGGGCGAGGCCGGCCTCCAAATGGATCGGAGACGGTTGGCTCCTCGCATCCTCCCACGGCTTGCAATCCACGCTTGTTACTTTTGATAAGGCACTGTACCAGCAGGCCCGCAAGCAGGGTTATTCCGTCGTGATGCCCGGCTGAGATCGCTCAGTTGGAAGTGCAAAGTTCACACTCTATCGAGAAGACCATGGCGCCCCGATTCTCATTCGTAATACCAACGGCCTCATCCGCTTTGTCCAAACGTGAAATGATGTACATGGCTTCGCGGCAGCGTAAACCCCCGAAGCCACTCAATCGACGTTTTTGGGGAGATAAAGTGATGGCAAAGTGGACGCGAAGAGGATTTGTGGGATCCCTTTCAGGGATAGCAGGGGCAACCATGTTCGGAGGCAGGGCGAGCGCTGCTGCAATGAATCCCCCTGAAGCAGCAAAGGCAAGCGGGCCGATCAAGATTACCGACCTCAAGTGCGCCGTCATCGGCCGCAATCCGACGGTTCGCATCGTTACCGACCAGGGAATTTCCGGCTACGGTCAGGCGGAGACGGCCAAACCCTATCTCAAGCCGATGGTGCTGTTTTATAAACAGTATCTCGTCGGCGAAGACCCGACCAACGTGGCCGCGATCATGCTGAAGATTCGCCGCATGGGCGCCTCCAAGCCCTGGGGCGCGGCGATCAGTGCCATCGAAATCGCGCTCTGGGATGTCGCCGGCCAAGCGGCCGAATTGCCGGTCCACAAGCTGCTTGGCGGAAAGATCCGCGACCGCGTCCGTCCCTACGGAAACTCCGAAAACAACATAGGCGCCACGATGACGATGCCCAAAACGCCGCAGGACTACGCCGAGTTTGCGACCCAGATGAAGGAAGCCAAAGAGGGCTACACCCTGGTCAAGATGCCCATCGGCTTCCACAATACGGCCATGATGACGGCCATCCCCAACGCCTGGTACGGTTCCCAATGGCATGGGCGGGCGGCGCCGTACATGGATCGTGGGCTCATGACGGAACGTGGCATCGACAATTGCATCGCCTGCGCCGAAGCCGCGAGAAAGGCCCTCGGGGATGACATCGGGCTGGCCTTCGACTGCGGGCCAGGCTGGGTAGTCAAGGACGCGATCCGGTTTGCGCGCGCGGTGGAACCGCTGAAGCTGGCCTGGCTCGAAGATCTCATCACCGGCGATTACGAGCCTTACCCAAAACCCCAAGTCTTCAAGCAAGTGACCGACAGCACGACCACGCCCATTCATACCGGTGAGGAGCTCTATCTGCGGGAAAACTGCATGGAGCTGATCGAGACCCAGGCCGTCAACGTGCTCGGGCCCGACCCGGAAGATGTGGGCGGAATCGCCGAATTGAAGTGGATCGCCGAGTACGCCGATCTCCACGGGATCCTGGTAGCTCCGCACGGAATTTTCGACGGATTGTTCGGCGTCGCTGCGCAGGTGCATATGGGCGCGGCGCTGCCGCAGAACTACATCGCTTTCGAATATGCGAAGGGCCAGCCCGAATGGTGGTATGACATCGTGGATGGCCTGCCGGATCCAGTGGTCAAAAACGGCTTCATCGACGTTTGGGACAGACCTGGTCTCGGTCTCACTTTCAGAGTCCAGCAAGCCAAGGCGCACCTCGCGGAAGAGGATCGCGGCTTCTTCGACTAGACAGGCGTAACGTGGAATCCATATCGTAAACGATACATTTCGAATCGCAGACACTCGTGGATAATCTAACAGGGGAATCCGCGAGGGAGGTCGATTGCCGTCAGACGTACCGACTGTCGCCTACCGTGCCCCTTTCGGGCGCCTGATCTGTGTAACGCTGACACTGCTGACGATCGCAATTGTTTCGTTTGCACCCCCGCTCCGGGCCCAATCGGTTTCCATCCCGGTGCAAGCGATAAGCCAGGACGGCCAGCCCCTGGCCGGCGCGATCATTGAGGGTCATAGGACGACTCCGGATGCCAGCGTAGTCTGCAGCACGACCACCGACGCCCAAGGGCACGGTACATTGGAAGGCTGCGGGGACTCCGCTCGGCTGCGCGTGAGCGCGAGTCTGCAGGGGTTTTTCGTTGCCGTCCAGGATGTTGCAATGGGTGAACCGTCGGTTATCAAGATCACGTTGATCCCCGCCCCTACCGTGCAGCAGAGCGTAACGGTCCAGGGTAGCAACAGCCAGAACCCGCTTGCCGAGGCTTCCAGCAGTGAAACCACTTTGCCTACCGGGAGCGCCAAATCTTCTCCGCTTCGGCCGAGCACAGTGATTGATACACTGCCTCTCGTACCCGGCGTCATCCGGACACCCGACGGCCGGGTGCAAGTCTCTGGAGTGGATGAGGTACATAGCAGCCTACTCATCAATGCAGTCAACGTGAATGACCCGGCAACGGGGGACTTCGGCCTCGGCGTTCCGGTCGACAGCGTGGACTTACTCAGGGTCATGCAGTCTCCTTACCTGGCGCAGTATGGGAGCTTTACTGCAGGAGTGGTGAGCGCGGATACGCGCCCTGGCGGAGATAAATGGGAGTACAGCCTGAATGATCCGCTGCCTGACTTCCGCATCCGCAGCGGACATCTCGAAGGACTTCGTGATGCGTCTCCTCGTCTGAACTTCAGCGGGCCTCTGATCCGGAATCATCTTTACTTCGCCGAAGGTTCTGAGTACCTCATCGATAAGGCAGAAGTTCGTACCCTGCCCTTTCCTGTGAATGAAAGCCGTTCGAATGCATTCAATTCCTTCAGCCAATTCGACGCGCCCGTCGGTGCGAACAATAGTGTCACTGCCACCCTGCACTTCGCACCGCACACAGCCCATTACGTGAATTTGAATTACTTTGACCCGGAGCCGGTCACGCCGAATGCAGGCTACCAAGAGGATACCGGGACGATCAGCGATCGCTACGCCCTGCGCGGCGGCCTGCTCACCTCCACATTTGCCGGGACCCGCGATGACACCAGCGTCCAGGGACAAACTTCAGGGGCGCAAGCGGGAGAAGCCATGGTTCTCTCGCCAATCGGAAACTCAGGCACTTACTTTGGCCAGCAAAGCCGGGAAGCCACTCGTTTCCAGTGGCTTGAAACGTGGACTTCGGCTCCGTTGGATCTGTACGGCAAGCACACCGTTCAGCTGGGCACAGTGCTCGCGCATGCTGAGGATACAGGGCTGGTGCTAGACCGCGACGTAAACCTTGTGGATGCCGACGGCAATCTGCTGCAGACTATCACCTACAGCGGAAGCGGAGCGTTCAGCCTGGCCGATTTCGAACCTGCGGCCTATGCGCAGGACCATTGGATCGTCAACCGGCATTTCGCCACGGATACAGGCATTCGCATCGAAACGCAATCCCTCACATACACCACCCGGGTAGCTCCTCGCTGGGGGTTCGCATGGACCCCGACCGCCAGCAATGCAATCGTAGTGCGCGGGGGTCTGGGGCTCTTTTACGACGCTGTACCGCTGGATACCTATGCATTCAACAAGTATCCGGAACAGACTGTCACCAACTATGACGGCGCGGGAAACATTGTCAGTGGACCGCAGCTATACCTGAACATCATCAGCCAGTCTGCTGAATCGAGAAATCCCTTCCTCCATCAACAGGACCGCGACGGCAACTTCGCGCCTTACACTTTTGCGTGGAACCTGGAAACCGAGCATTCGATAAGTGAATCTCTGGCGCTTCGTATCCGCTATCTTCAGGCGGAGGCGCAAAACCAGCTGACGCTGTCTCCCCAGGTGGCGGCGGAGGGCGATGCGCTAGTGCTCTCCGGTTCGGGCGAGATGCAAAGGCGGCAGCTCGAATTTACAGCCCGCATAGGCGCTCACAAGGAACGTGATTTCTTTGTCTCCTATGTGCACCAGTTTGCCCGCGGAGACATCACGGACGCCTCGACCTATCTGGGCGACTTCCCTTCTCCCGTGGTTCGTTCCCAGATCGTCGCGAGTACGGCGGGGGAGATCCCTAATCGCCTGCTCATCTGGGGAACTTCCAATCTTCCTTGGCGGATGCATATTTCGCCTCATGTCGAATTTCGTAACGGCTTCACCTGGCAGCCCGTCGATCAGCTGCAGAACTATGTGGCCCTGGCTTCGACAGCGCCGCAGCCTCGGTATCCGGATTACCTCTCTGCAGATGCGCGCATCGCAAAAGACATCAGCATTAACTCGCAGCATGCCATTCGTCTCTCCTTGACCGTGCGAAACGTTACCGACCACGATAATCCGTTGCAGGTGCATAACAACGTCGCTGACCCACAGTACGGAAGCTATTTCGGCAACTACGGGACACACGCGCTTGTGGATTTTGATTTCCTCTTTTAGCAATACTGCCTATCCGCGGGAATTGCTTTCTCAGTACATCGGTGGCAAGCCCATCTTCTGGATGAGGGAGCGATAGCGCGGGTCGGCATGGAGAAAGTCGAAAGCGGGGTCCGATTGAGCCAGGAGCAGCATTAGTGGATCGCGTTCATTTACACCTTGCTCGAACAAGGCAAGAGTCTCATCATGCTGACTGAGCCTCCCGTGCAGGTCTGCAAGCTTGAAAGTAGAAACTCTCCCGGTTCGCGCCCTCTTTTCAATTGCAGCCAGCTGGCAACGAACCACAGCAGCGTATCCGCCGGTCTCGAATGCACGGCTAACAGCGGCCGACAGGGGAAGATCTCCTGCAGCTGAAATCTGGCGGGTGAGCATTTCAACGGCCTCTTTGTCCATACCTTTCCAGTGATAGCCATCAGCCAGTTGTCCGAGAATATCGGCAGCCACAGGAAAGTCTTTCAAGCGCATCTCGCCATCACTGATCGCAGCATCAAATTGGCGGGTGCACATGTATATCTCCGCCATCGCCCCCGGATGCTCGAAGGGATTGATCGCTGTGGACTGTTTCTGCACCGCGATCGCTTCGTCAGAGCGGCCTAGTGCGCAGAGAACCCTCGCGTGCAGGTGGAAATCCTCGCCATCCTGAGAATCCAATTCTGTGGCCCGGGTAAGCTGATTGAGTGCCTGCGCGCCGTCACCATGGTTGAAAAAGATCATGCCTCCGTAAGATGCATGGGCTCGTGGGAGACTGTCGTCGAGTTCGACCGCTTTCCTGGCCGCGGCTTCCGCCTGCGGCAACGCCTGGAGGGGATCAACTTCACCGCTGAGTGCCCGCATTGCGTAATAATCGGCAAGCCCGGTCCAACCAAGGGCATAGTCGGGCTGAATATCGACGGCCCGCTGATAGTACCTGCCGGCATCTTCATTTCGTCCGACAACCCAAGAGTAGTGGCCACGCAAGTAGGCGTCGTGAGCTTCCGGTTTGATGTAGCGGGCGTTGGCGCGCGGCGGCGTTGCACTGTTCAAGCGAGCAGCGATGACTCTGGCGGCATCGTCGGGCAGCGCAGCAACATCGTTGGTATTGCGATCGTAGCTTTCGGCCCATAGATGACTGTCCGTGTCACCGCGGACGAGTTGCAGGGTCATATGCACCTGCTTACTGGAGCGCGAGATTGAGCCTTCGAGGATGGCGTCCACGTTAAGGGCGCGGGCGATCTCCGGCAGCGAGCGGTGCGCGTCCTTGAATTGCATGGCGGAGGTGCGGGAGACGATCCGGAGGGTGGAATCCTTGGCCAGCATGGTGGTCAGTTCGTCGGTCATGCCGTCGGCGAAGTACTCCTCATTAGGATCGCCGGAGAGATTGGCGAGGGGGAGAACGGCGAGCGAGGCGATCGTAGCGTGAGTGTCGCGATCGAGGAAGCGGGCAGCCAGCGGATGCGGGCCGAGGGTGAGTATAGAAATGATAACGAGCACGCAGGCACATAGGGCTGTGACCACCCAGAGTCTGCGATGGGGTTTGGCAGCCGACGGGATGACGGGCGTAGCAGAGATCTCCGGTGGAGCTGGAGGCAGGTCGACCGGATCCCCAGAGGGTTGCGTTGGCTCGGTGAGCTCAACGGGCGTAACGCGTGCGATGAAGCGGTAACCAGAGCCGGAGATCGTCTGCACAAACCGCGGCAGGTCCGAACTGTCATCAAGAATCTGGCGAATTTTACGGATGGCCGTGTTGATTCCGTGTTCGACATCGACGAAGACTTCCCGCTCCCAAAGGCACCGGGCAATTTCATTCCGGGTAACAACTTGTCCGTGTTTGCTGACCAGGAGGACGAGAAGTTCGAGAGGCTTCCGCTCAAGCTTGAGCCTGCGGCCTTTGCGGCAGAGCTCAAATTTGCCGCAATGGAGGCTGAAGTCGCCGAATTGATAGACGACAAAGGGCACCGTCTTCCCCCGCAGCGTGGCTGAAGTATAGCACTGGGCAAAACCTGGACGGAGGAATCTCTCCCAGGTTCAGTGACTTACGCCTTCAGCTTTCTTCACCTCTGAATTTACCTTCCTGCATTGTTCCCCAACTCGCATTGGGTTTTATCTGTGGATCAGTTTGGGCTTTGCCCTCAAAGGAGACTCACCTTGAAGAATCTGTCCTCGGTCTCATCACTGGTCCTTAGCGCCGTCTTCGCTCTCGTCTCAGGCGCCATCAAGAGTCACGCTCAATTACCTGTCGATGCGAGCAGCGGCAAGGTCCTGGCTACCGGATTGAACGATCCTCGCGGACTAGTGTTCGGCCCCGACGGAGCGCTCTATATTGCCGAGGCCGGTACTGGCGGAACCACGTCCACCGTAGGGACCTGCACCCAAGGACTTCCACCCTTGGGCCCCTATAAAGGAGGACCCAGCGCACGCATATCAAAACTTGGGCTGACCGGCACGCTGGCCGCCCTGGCTACCGGACTGCCTTCGTTTGTCGCGCTGCAAGGCGACATAATCGGCGTTGCCGATGTCGCCTTCCTTGACGGCCAGCTCTATGCGCTGATCGCCGGCGGTGGGTGCTCGCACGGAAACCCTGACCTGCCAAACGGGATCGTGAAGGTGGACCGGAACAACGGTAAGTGGACATACATCACAGACCTGAGCTCGTTCTATATGGAACATCCAGCCGCATATTCCGACGCCTCTGACTTCGAACCCGACGGAGTGCCGTACAGCATGATCGCCCACGATGGCCAGCTCTTCGCCGTGGAGCCGAACCACGGCACGATCACCGCGACATGCACGGACGGCTCAACATCGGAGATCATTGACGTCTCGTTCTCAGTAGGCCACATTGTGCCGACGTCGATCGCCGCGAATAACAACAATCTGTACATCGGCAATCTTGGTCGGTTTCCCATCACATCACAGTGGGAGAAGGTCATCACACTTTCCCAGGATCTCGGGTTCATCGATACAACGCCCGGCTTCGCGACCGAGCCAGCGGATGTAAAGAAGTTCAGGATCGCGAATTCCCGTGCGGGTTTTACGACCATCGTCAGCCTGAAGTTTGGTCCGGATGGCCTGCTCTACGCCCTGGAGCTTTCAGACACTCCGAATGGATTCCCGAACCCCGGCGACGGTAAGGTTCTAAGACTCAATGCCGATGGCACCATCCAGACAGTGGTAACCGGCCTGAAGCTGCCGGGTGGCATGACTTTCGGTCCGGATAAGGCCCTTTATATATCGAATGCCGGCGACCTGGGGCCTGGAATGGGGCAGATCGTCCGTATCGCGATTCCCAAGTAACAGCTCTTCAACCTGCATCTGCGGTTTGCGCCGTCCGATACCCATTCGGTTTGCCAGACCGCAGGTGCGGCAATCACACGTCAAAGTTGAAACTGAACGATAGAAGGTTCATGAGGAAATTGTGGCTGGGACTGTGTCCGCATGGGGACGCCAGTGTCCGCCTGTGAACAGGTCAGCTTTCGAGCGAACGTTCTGAGCAGGAGGAATTGATTCCGCTGAATCGGCAACTGCCGTTAAATCGAGATTTCAATAGGGCGCTCTGTGGCCATGCCACATGGCCGTTCGCGTGCTTCCCTGGCAATGCGACCCCCCTGGGCTGGTCGGTAACGATGAGCCCTGCGGGTCGGAATCTTCACCTTGCAAGGAGGACGGAATGTTGAAGCGCACATTGCAGCTACTGATTGCCGTTTGCATCGTCACAGGAACTTCACGGGCCGCCGACGACCCGTTTGCAGGCAAATGGAAGCTCGATTCTTCCCAATCCCAACTCCCCGCCGATACGATGAAGGTGGAGTCCGGGGGCGCGAACAAGTACACATTCATCTTTTCCGAGCCCAATACCGAGACCGTGGCCATCGACGGGACCGACCAACAAGGTATCTTCGGCACCACCTTGTCCGTAACCCAGCAGGGGCGTCGTGTATGGAAGGTGGTCCGTAAGAGCAAGGGGCGCACCCTCCTCACCGCGATCTGGACGCTGTCAGAGGACGGCGGGACGCTTCACGACTCATATACGGAATACCGGCCCGACGGGTCGCCCTTCACCGTCGATTACCTTTATCTGCGCAAAGCCGGAGATTCAGGCTTCGCGGGCACATGGCAAAGTACGAGCGAAGTATTTGTCTCGCCCTACGAAATTCAGATCCAGCCGTATCAGGGTGACGGATTTTCTCTCATCGATCCAGTAGCGGGTATCAATAAAAGCCTGAAGTTCGACGGGACGGATTACCCGAATTCAGGGGCGAATGCGAGCCCCGGTATGCTGTCCTCCGGACGTCGGATCAGTGATCGCCGCCTCGAACTGACGGACAAGCTGAAGGGCAAGCTCCAGAGCACCGATGACTTCCAGCTTTCTCCCGACCTTCAGACGATGACTGAGACACAGCACCATGCCGAGCAGGGCAAGCCAATCATCCTTGTTTTCAAACGGGAATAGCAGCGGAGCCGGGCCCCTTTTCGGGGCCGTCCCCAATTAACGGCCTCCCAGCGTGTCCCAGCTTAGGAGCGCAGTCCAATCTGTCGCCACGTTTCCTTAGGTTTCTCAACGGTTGACCGACCTTGATGGCCACTTCCCGCCTCAACGCCGAGTCACGGGCCCGGTACACTTTGGGAATGCCGTCAGTCCAATGGCACTCCGCCCCCTCGATGGGTTCCGGTCGAGGGGCGGGGTGCGATGCGGTGCACGCTATACATCGGGGCACTTCCGCCCCCAGGTATTTTCTTTTGGCTTTCTTCAGACCCCCCAGCTCATTGCACGTCCGTCAGCTTCCCGTTCTTGAAAGTAATCTTCATGTCCGGGTAGATAAATACAGTTTTGGTTGGGAAAGCCACCTTGTTGGTGGGCTGGCCTTTCATCGCGATCACCTGTTCCTGGGTTTGACCCAGGGCAATCACTGTCGGCCCACGACTTGCAGCCGGCGCCGCCGCGGTCTGCACCGGGGAAGCCGTGCCTCCGATGGGCGAAGAAGAGGCAGCCCGGGCGGTTGTCACCGTGCCGTCGGGTGCAGTCGCTTCCGCCACTACCTGCTTCTCCGTCTGAGCGCCTTCCTGCGCGGTCTGATCCAGTTCGGCGGCGCCATTGGGATCGGCTGCCGGAGCGGCGGCCGCATAAGGCGCTTCCTTGGTTCCGGAGATCGCTTCCGCCGGAGGAGCGGGCAGTCCACCCTGTCCGGGATGGTTCTTCATCTCCGCCATCCCTTTGTCGATGTTCGCTAACAGGTGGTTGTGCATCTCCTGCAGATCGGTAAGCTCAACCGTCACCACATCACCTTTCTTGCAATCGCTTTGCTTGCTGGCAAGGACGCGAAGATCGGCAGCGGTAGCCTCCCCCGGTGGAGGTGAGTTCAACGCTAGAACGTCGCCCTCGGTGAGTCCGCAGTCCGTTCCAGAGGACGTGACAGTCAGGCCGGCGGAGGCGACAAAAACATGCGGCTTCCCATCGGCAAGTAACGCTTCCAGAGTTCCAGAATTGCTCGCTGCCGGATCGCTCGTCTTCTCCCCCGCTGCCAACTCCAGTTTAATTTCGTCGGCCACCGCATCCTTCACCGCTTTGGTCATCGCCGGCGACGTCGTTCCCGTATCCGGATCGTAGGATGCGTAGATCAAATGCGCGGGGTTTAACTGATGAAGCTCTGCCGCGTTGCTTGCCGCACCCGCCGCATAGGCCTCAGCCAGGCTGGCCGCCACCATGTAGTCGACAATCCAATAGGACGCGCTGGGGTAAACCGGATAGGGCTGGAAATAAGCGCCGTAGTAGCCATACCACGGTGCCGGTCCCCATCCCCACGCATACGGCACCGGTGCCGGCCAAGGGTTATAGGCCCAGCCATAATAGGCGGGCGGATAGTAGTATGCCGGCCGGTAGCCGTAGAGGTAAGAGCCGTGGTAATAGTAACCACGGTAGTAGCCGCGGTAGTAAGCGCCGTGATAATAGTAAGCACGCGCGTAGTAAGGATGCCCTCCATACTCATACCGGTGCTCGATGTAGCCGCGCCCATGTCCATAAGCCACGAAGCGAGAGTGGTCGGCGCGCTCCATCTCGATGCGCCGCTCGCCTCCAGGTCCTCGGCGGATGGTCATGCCGTTGGCATGAACTTCTCTGACGCCGCCACGGGAATCGAAATGAGCCTCGTGTCCATTCGGACCTCTGTAGGAAGTCACTTGGCCTCGCGAGTCCCTGGCGACTTCCCCACCGGACTTCGTCGTGTGGACGGAGCCGCCCGGAGGCGCCTTGATCGTGGACGTAGCCGTCCTGGGCGCGCCGCCTGGGGTAGCGACATGGGTGGTGGTGCTGCCGGGGTGACCCGCGGTCGTCGTTGTAGAAGGTTTCGCAACCGCTTTCGGCGCGGCTGGAGCTACTGTCTTGGCCTTTTTCTGTGCTTCAGCCGGCGTAGCCAACGTGAATAGCGCGGCCAGTAGCCCGATGGCCGTAGTGCGGACCAGGCTGGAGTCAATTATCCCGGGGCTAATCCTGGTGCTTATCCTAACGCTCCTGCGAATGATAGCGTTCCAACGAATCATCGTTCTCTCCTCCACGCCGTCTTGCCGGGCGTGCCGTTTCACGACCTACTGCACATCGCTCACTTTGTCGTCTACGAAAATCACCTTCATGTTCTTGTAGACATAGGTCTTCTTCTTTCCCAGGTCGATCATCTGCTGGGGCATGCCCATGGCCTGAAGTACCTGGGTCGAAGACTCGCCGATCGCAATCGTGGGCGGTGGGCCGGCGGGCGCGGCAGGAGGAGGTGGCGGCGGGGCCGCTACAGCCTGTCGTGGCGGGAGTGGTTGCTGCGCTGGAGGCGCCGCTCCGCCACCGCTCTGGGCCTGGTCGGAACCGCTGTCCGGAGCCATGACCGCTTCGATCGCCTGTTCCACGTCCTCAGGGGGCGCCTCGTCGAGATAGCCCTTCTTGAAATGAAAGGACACGGTGGCGCTGAATTTCTTTTGTGCGGACTGGCCACGCACATCGAGCGAATCGGCGGTCAGAAGCGAAAACTTGAGCACATCCCCCTTCGAATCGGTCTTGTCTTCGATTTTCGTGATGTACACCTTCTCGCCAGTTTGCAGAACATGGGCGCCCAGCGTTTCGAAAGTGTATTTCGCCATCATGCTGGGAGGCTTTATCTTCCCGTCCGCCACGGCGTTGTCGGGCGTGGTTAGCATCTGATTGGTCGGCAAGCTATAAATGCCGGCGCACTTGAGGCTCATCGTCGTGCCATCTTTGGTGATTTGGTCATGATCGACAGAGACTTCGGTGACCACGTATTTCTTTTCGATCGTGGCAACAACCCCGCTCGAACCCCACGCATTCAGGGAACAAAGCACCACGCATAGGCAGCTCACCGAAATCGTGATTTGCGTCGGAGAAGCACTCTGCTGGCGCGCGGGCGAACCGGTCATCAGGCGAGTTAGACCACTGGGGCAATGAGAAAGGTACTCTGGACCTGGAAACAAGACATTTTCCTCCCTTGTATCCGAGAATGGAATCCCCGCGGCATCTTGGGGGCCTGAGTAGCTTTTTTGGGAGTCGGGAAGTTCCAGCTCAAAAGTTAGCCGCTACGGAGTTTAAGCCTAAAAGCACTAAGGCGAGAAGAAAAATCTCAATTCAAGCAGAAACCGCGCGCGTGGCGCCCGGACCAGAGATAGAGCGGAACTACAAGTAGGCGGACCGCCTAGTTACCAGAGAGCTAAGGTGACTTGCGCGGCCAAGGCGGTCCTATGAAGCCTCGCCTCCCGACCTAGACAGCTATACATTAAGCTTCCTTAACCTTCCCCACATGAGAAATTCACCCACGCGGATGCATGCTTAATCCGGGTGCACCTGACTACGCTAGGAGGGCAACTTTAAGACAGTTTCCTTCGGCGAACCTCTTGAGATCCTGGGTCCCGACGAAACTGACCCGTCGGGAATAGCCGCAGTGCAGTGAAATGCAGTGTGCGCCATACATTGGGGTATTTTTCGGCCTCAGGTTCTTCCACTTGAAAATAAGTCGCCGATTGCTTGAAGGATTACATCGACGAAATTCGTTGCTCAAACGCTATCCCCATCCTCCGTGCCGTTCCTTAAACCTGCAAGCTCTTCAGGTAAGGAACGCTTTGCGCCATCAGTGCAGGATCCTGCTCCAGTTCAACAAAGTAGTTTTGGATGCGAGCCTTCCCTGCGCGGTAAAGACCTTCTTCCAGTCCACGACGCCCTTACCGAGCGGCACCTCTTTCGCTTTGCCGTCGGAGGTCATCACCCAGTCCTGGCAGTGCATGGAGATATAGCGGTTGGGATAGCGCGTGAAGTAATCCACCGGATCGAACCCATCCTGCATGGTGGAGACCTGAAACTGCAGTTTCACCGTCTTCGGATCCAGCCGCTCGATCTCCATGTCGTAGACCCGCTTGCCGTCGATGCTGGTTACCTCAAAGCCTTCGTTGTGCAGCACAGCAACCATGCCTGCATCATGCGCCTTGGCCGCAAATTTGTTGAAGAGATCGGTGACCCGGTTCACGTCACCCACGGTTGGCGGAACGTCCTTAGGCAGCGTACCGAGCCGAGGCTGGCCGTGGCCATCTGGGTGAGGCCAAGCTCCTTGGCCCATGCGATCCGCTCCTCCGCATGGTTGAACAACTCGTCCGTGTCAAAGTGCGAGCTGATACAGGTAAGACCGTAATCGTGCAGCATCCTGCGCAGCTCCTGCGGCTTGTACTGCGCCAGGCTGGAGAACTCCTTATAGCCAAACGGCGAACAGAGCTCTATGGTCTGAAAGCCCGCTGCGGAAAGGCCCTTCATCGTACCGGCAAAATCGGGATTGATCGAGGCGCGGACAGGATAGGTCTGGCACCCGATGGGGAGGCCCAGCGGATCAGCCAGCAGGGACGGTGTTGTGGCCAGAGCGACAGCAGCTGCCGCCCCCTGCTGAAGGAAATTACGTCGGGTCATCGATCTGGGCATACGGTGTTCTCCTGAGGGTTTTCCAAGAGGATTACAGTTCCCGATCGGCTGACGAATGCTGTGGCGGATCAGGCTGATTTACGGACCGCCAAATCACTCTACGCATTAAGGGTATTGAAGGGGTATTGAAGGGACCGAAATAACCGCCATGAGGCCGAAACCAGTCGGCAAATAGGCGTTGACTGCGAATCTGTCCCCTCCTATGCTGAACAGGTGCTGGCTTCAGCAACTCCTGGCCGCCACAGAGTCGCCTATGACTGCCATCCCTAGCCTCAGTCTCTAGAGGGCGTGCGGCACCCAGCCGCGCCTGCATACGTCCTCCATACGACACGTGTGTACCTGACCCGAAGCTGAAGGAGTTGGCTCCCATGACATTGCAATCATTGGGCTGGAGTGCGTTTTTTGAAACGAATTTGCAGAATACATTGTCACGGCCCTGCCGCGTAGTTTCCGAGAGTACTGATCTTTTTCTCGTTCACGACGGTGCGCGCGAGATATTCGCGTGGCCGAGAGGGCGTTTACGGAATCAGCCGTTCTTTCCTCCTGTGGTTGGCGACTGGGTGCTGGTGGAATGTGCGGACGATGACAGATACGTGATCGAGAGCATTCTGGCGCGCCGTACGGCGATGGTTCGCAAGCACGCTGGGTCGCGCGCCTCGGCACAGGTATTGGCTGCGAATATAGACCGCGTCTTGCTCATGACATCGATGAATCAGGACTTCAGCATACGGCGTCTGGAGCGCTACCTTACGTTGACCTGGGACAGCGGCGCCACCCCGATTATCGTGCTGACGAAGGCGGACTTGGTGACTGATGCCAGCCCATTCCGCCGCGAGGCGGAAAAGTGTGCTCTCGGCTTCCCCGTGCACTGCATCAGTAGCGTATCGGGCGATGGGATCAGCGAACTCCGGTCGTCGCTTGTTGCCGGCGAAACAGTTGTTTTACTCGGTTCTTCAGGCGTGGGCAAATCTAGCCTAATCAATTTGCTCGGCGGAGCTGAGGTGCGCACGACTAGAAGCGTCCGCGAAGAAGACGGAAAAGGAAGGCACGCTACCACCGACCGGCACCTCGTCCGGCTCTCCTCAGGTGTACTCCTTATCGACACACCGGGACTGCGCGAGGTGCAACTCTGGGCCACCGATACAGCGATCGCACAAACTTTCCCCGAAATCTCCGAGCTGACGATCTATTGCCGATTTCGTGACTGTCAACACCAGGGAGAGCCTGGATGTGCCGTGGTTGCGGGCGTCGGAACCGGACAGATTGACGCAGATAGACTAGAGAGTTTCCATCGCCTTCGTCGCGAAGTGGACCGTCTCGACCGGCAAAGTGATCCGCTATTAGCAAAGCAGTACAAAAACAAGATCAAACGGATCATGCGCGACCAAGAACAGCAGCAGCGCCGCAGGACAAAGCCTTCGGATGAGTGACCAGACGGAACTGACCCCAACGCGCTCTCGAGAACGCAGCAGCTTCGAAAAATGGCGAGCGGGCCGAAGCGGCAGCTAGCTGGATTCTTTCGGCAGATCTACGGGTTTTCCGTGCGGTGTATGTCGATAGGCGTCGGCCCAGGCGTCTTTGCGTGCAAGCATCTCGTTGGCATTGGAGAGTCCTTTCGCAGTCACGAGACGTTCGAGCGCAGACAGCCAGTATTCGTAGTAGTGGGAACCGTCGTCCGGGTGGCCACGATCCGCCGCGGACTTGAGTTCATCGGCCAGCACGGCCGCCCACTCTTTCCAGGTGAAGTAGCCTTGAGCGGAAAGCCGCACGGCCAACGCAAAGGCCTGGGCTTGCCAGGGCTCAGCAAAGACGGGACCGCCTTCGTCGCGAGGGAGCGAGGGCAAAGAAGCGAGCCGGTCATGATCGGATTGCAATTCAGGCATGATCGAGATAACTATCCCACATATCAATGTAAACAGAATCGCGCGGTGAGGCGTTCTCTCCCCACAACTCCCGCGCCGTAAAGCGAACGGAATACAAGTGCTGCGGCTGCTCGCCCAGAAAATGCGCGTTTGTATCCGGGAATACGAAGATGCCGTGGCGGCGGACGACAGTTCCCTTCTTGCCTCTCGCGTACCGCGGCAGGCGAGTGTGACCCACTGGATTCATATTCCGGGCGCGGACCTGCTGTCCCACTTCGAAGCGAGCCGTGGCGTCAGCTTCCGGTCGCATAGAATTGCCGCGGAGCCCGGCGACGGCAGGTACGGCGGCGGCGGTAAGAGGCGGAGTTGCCTTCGGCGACCCCGGCGAGGGCTTGCCGGTTTCCATCTCCTCCCGCGTCACCAAGCCAGACTTCACCAGCAACTCCAGGTTGCGGGTTAGCCATTTCTCGTAATAGCTCATCTGCAGATAGTCAGCGGGGGGAAGAAGCTCGATACCGTAACGGCCTGCGTCGATATTCCACTTGCCCCACGCACCCATCGCGCGATTCATAGCAACCACACGGCCTTCCCAAGGCTGGTGAAATACGGGTTCGTTCTCTTCGCGCTCGATCGGACCCATATCCTGCATGCCGCCCATGTCGTGGATTCCGTTCATGCCCCGCCTCCTGCCGTCGGTGCAACCTTGGCCACCCCGATCATGGCATCCCGTGTAACCAGAGCCGCAAGCTCCGCTTCGGTCATCTTTTCTGTGCCGGCCGGCCTTTCGGGCAAGACGAGGTAACGGATCTCCGCCGTGCTGTCGGAGACCCGAACCTCTACGTCTTGGGGCAGCTCCAGGCCAAATTCGCGCAAAACGCCGCGTGGATCGATCACCGACCGTGATCGATAGGGCGCCGATTTGTACCAGACGGGTGGCAAACCGAGGATTGGCCAGGGATAACAGGAGCAGAGCGTGCACACCACCAGGTTATGCACGCCTGGGCTGTTTTCGAGCACGACCATGTGTTCGCCCTGTGCCGCTCCATAGCCCAGTTCGGCAATGGCCGCTGGGGCATTGTTGAGCAGCCGTTCCTTATATGCCGGATCCACCCAAGCGCGCGCCACCACGCGAGCACCGTTGCGCGGTCCAATCTTGTTTTCGTAAGCGTCTACCAGCGCATCCAATGCGGCCCGATCTACCAGGCCTTTTTCCACCAGCAACGATTCCAGTGCCTTGGTTCGCAGCGCCGGATCGGACGGAACGACCTGGTGGTCGTGATGATGGTCATGATCATGCGTGGGCATAAGTTTTAAACCTGCAAGCTCTTCAGGTAAGGAATGCTTTGCGCCATCAGTGCAGGATCCTGCTCCAGTTCGACAAAGTAGTTTTGGATGTGAGCCTTCCCTGCCGCGGTGAAGACCTTCTTCCAGTCCACGACGCCCTTACCGAGCGGCACTTCTTTCGCTTTGCCGTCGGAGGTCATTACCCAGTCCTGGCAGTGCATGGAGATATAGCGGTGCGGGTAGCGGGTGAAGTAATCCACCGGATCGAACCCGTTCTGCATGGTGGAGACCTGAAACTGCAGTTTCACCGTCTTCGGGTCCAGCCGCGCGATCTCCATGTCGTAGACCCGCTTGCCGTCGATGCTGGTTACCTCAAAGCCTTCGTTGTGCAGCACCGCAACCATGCCCGCAGCATGCGCCTTGGCAGCAAAGGTGTTGAAGAGATCGGTGACCCGGTTTACGTCACCTACGGTGGGTGGAGCGTCCTTAGGCAGCGTGCCGAAGCCGAGGCTGGCCGTAGCCATCTGGGTCAGGCCAAGCTCCTTGGCCCAGGCGATCCGCTCCTCCGCATGGTTGAACAACTCGTCCGTGTCAAAGTGCGAGCTGATACAGGTGAGACCGTAATCGTTCAGCATCCTGCGCAGCTCCTGTGGCTTGTACTGCGCCAGGCTGGAGAACTCCTTATAGCCAAACGGCGAGCAGAGCTCAATGGTCTGAAAGCCCGCTGCGGAAAGGCCCTTCATCGTCCCGGCAAAGTCCGGATTGATAGATTTGCGGACGGGATAAGTCTGGCAGCCGATGGGGAGGCCCAGCGGATCAGCCAGCAGGGACGGGGTTGTGGTTAGAGCGACAGCGGCGGCCGCCCCCGCCTGAAGGAAATGACGTCGGGTCATCGATCTGGGCATACGGTGTTCTCCTGATGCGTTTTCTAAGAAGATTATGACAGTCGCCCGATCGGCTGACGAATGCTGTCCCTTTAATGTCAGTGCCGCAGAGAGTTGTTCGGCGCCTATTCGATCATTTATAAAATTCGATATTTTTGGGTCTTTTTTGCGATTTGCAGTTCAGCGGCGGTGCTTGAAAGGGTTCACTTTGATAGAGAAAGGAACTCTGGTGTCCGGAACAAAAGTGGACGGGGGGACATACGGCGGCAGGCCGTCCGCGAGGGGAACGCGATGGGCGAGGGTGGGCTGACTGGGGACGGGGGCCGGAGGCGCCTCTGCCACCGGGCCGGGAGCGGGTTCGGGCTTCCCCGGCACGCCGGGACAGGCGGGGACACTAGGCCCAGCTTCTTGCTGGGTGGGGGCAGGGGTTGGCTGCGGGTCATTGGTTGTGGCGTGGGTTGCGGCCTGCTGCTCGCGAAGCCAGGCGGATTGATAGATTTGCGCGTTGACAGGCGCAGGGGCTGATTTCTTTTCCGCAGAGGCGGCGCGACGGTCGGGGATGAAGTTTTGCATGGCAATGATCATGGAGAGGGCCTTGACCTGGCCGGTGATGCTGTTGCGGGTCATTTCGGGGCTGAGGGCGGCGAGTTCCCAGAGTCGGTTCAGTACTTGTTCGCGGTCCGGGTTCAGCCGGCGCTGTCCGTCGGCATCTTGCTGGACAAGCTGTTGCTGCACGGCGGCGCGGTGCTCGAGCATGTAGGCGCGGACCCGCGGTTTGGCTTTGGTGTAGGCGGCGGAGTCGGGGTTGAGGCCGACGGCTTCGGCGGCTTGACGGTCGGTCATGGCGCCAGAGAGGACCAGGCGGGCAAAGGCTATTTCCTGATCGGTGATGGGATCGCTGACTTTATTTTTGGGCATAGGTGGCTCCGGAGCTGAGAGAAGTTAGGGACAGAGGTTTCTAATGCGTTTGGTGGCGCGGCGGGGTGCAATAAAAAAAACCCGCCGCGGCGGGATGCTTCGATTGCCTTATTTGAAGACAGGGATCGGGTGTGACACCGGACAGCGGTAAAACTGTCCTTCGCTCGCCTTAGGCCGAAACTACCGGCAACTGCCGACCAGCGGGAGGGTGACGAGAGGCCGCCCGTTGTGCCGAAATCGTCTGCAAACAGGATATAGCGCACTGCGGAATCGGACCAGGGCGCCGAGACTGGTTTCTTGAATCGTCAGTTATCGTTTCGGAGGTTACTTTTGGTTGACTGGAGACGTGAAGCAGTTTCGCAATTACTGTGGTCTGACAAAGATCGCGAGGTGTGGTTTTTCCTGGAGAAAAACCACGAAAAGGTCTATCGATTCGGTCTACACCAATTGCGAAACTCCTTTGGCGGTCAGGGCTCGCGATGCCGCCAAGCGATGCTCGCAGGTGTTCGCTTTGCCGCGAAACGCCGGCGCTACGCCTGGCCGGTCGTCACCTTGGCCAGCAGCGAATCGGCGACGGGCAGGCCTTTGTCCCGCCACGCTGAGGCTGCAGATCGGATATCTGGTTTGAAGGGAATGCTCAGCGGAAATGTCTTAATCTTCGTAATGATCATCGTGAGCTCCGAATGCCGGTCCCGTGCGCCCCTTGCGGGAATTACTCAGAAGCCTGTTAAGAGTTGTTGTTTCGCGGATCGTCTTTCGCGCTGATGTATTCAAGGCCAAGTGGTCCAATCGCGGTCACTTGGGTCACGTATTCACTGGATTTTGCCCAGTGGAAATGGGACGTATTGCCGGGCAGAAAGAGGACGCTACCGGGCGGATACGCCTGCAGCTTATCAGGGTTGAACTGATCGCCGAGGCCTATGTAGAAAACGCCGGATATAACTGTGTAGACTCGATCCTCCGGGTGCCGGTGTGGCATCAGCTTCACGCCGTGGGGTACTCTGACCCTCATCGTGTACAGGCCGGGCTCAGAGGGCTGACCAACGACGACCGCCAGGCGGGCCGAAGGTGGAAACGCGGCGAAGGGTTTCCAGTCGATGTCTTCGGAGAGGATCGCTCTGAAAACGTCCTGGCCGGGCTGGTGAGGTCGAACGGTACTTTGTTGTCCTTCCATGACAATTGCTTCTTTCTTGTCTGACTGGCGCACCGCCGCCATCCCCACTGCCGCCCTCAGCAAGCCCTGCCGTCGCCATCGTCAGCGGCGAACACAATTACACCGAGGAGCGATCTATCAGTGGCAGCACAATAGGTCCCCCTTTCAGAGCTCGGCATTGCGAACTCCGCGAGGCGCAGACCTCCACGCCGACACGCCCTGATAGATGACCCCGGGCCAGAGTCCAAGGCGAAGGCATTGACAGGAGGAAAGCCTCTTACTATTGTTTGCCCATGGCAGAGCGCCATGTTACATCCGAAGTTCCTGAGTCCCTTGAACCCGGATACCGGCTCGCCGCGAGAGGGCGCCAAGAGGCTGAAGACGATCGATTGGGTCTATTGGAAGATATCTTCGACCCGCTTTCTCGTCGACGGCGTGAGCTGGTCCAGCCTGGCTGGCGGTGCCTTGAGGTCGGCGCAGGCCGTGGCTCGATGGCCGTCTGGCTTGCAGAGCGGGTGGGACCCAGCGGCCAAGTGGTGGCGACGGACATAGATGTCACCTACCTGAAACGACTAAATCTTCCCAACCTTAAGGTGTGCCGGCACAACATCCTCGCCGACCCTTTAGACACACTCGGTCCGGCCTCGTTCGATCTGGTTTGCTCACGTTTGATGTTGTTCTGGCTGGCGGACAAGCAAGAGACGGCTATCCAGCGCATGGTGGAGTGCTTGCGACCAGGAGGGTGGCTCGTCGATGAGGACGGTGACTGGGGCACGATTGCTCCAGTGGATCGGTCTCATCCGTACTACGCCCGGTATCAGCGCACGTGGCGGGATGGTAAGTGGTGGGCATCGCGAGGGTATGACCCCACCTTTGGACGCAAGCTCCCAGTGCTCTTCCGAAATTGCGGTCTCAAAAACATCCGCCACGAGGCGACCGCCGAGGTAGTGCGGGGCGGCAGCCCGTGGGCGCGGTGGTGGCAGGAAACTTTGCAGGCTATCGGCGCGTGGGAGCAAGCTGACGGTGGCCTGACCGAGGAGCAGAAAGAGGAGTATAAGGCGCTGACAGCCCCTTGGACCGATCCTTCCTTCTGGTTCCTCAACGCGCTTCTCCACGCCTGCTGGGGTCAACGCCCATGAAGCTTCCATGAAGTTTCGTGAACAGTCGGTTTCGATCCTGCTCTCGGAGTCAATTTCCGACAAGCCGGTCATCGCATCGACCGTTCGTTTTTGGTCAGCAAGTTTCGATTCCGGACAAAGACCGCGTTGCCGATCACCACCCTGGAACTGAACTTACTTAGGAATCAGTGATTTGAAGTTGGAGCGTTTTGGCTGGCTACGTGCACGGTTCCAAGCAGATCGCACCTCGTGCAGAGACCGGTCAAAGGAGATCTGTGAATCTCAAAGCCCTTTCCGGCACACCCGAGATGTTGGAGGATTCTTAATGTTCCGATCCATTGCTCGCGTCGTGGTTCCGGCTGGCATAGTATCTGTTTTCGCCTTGGCGTCCTTGGCCAACGCCCAACAAGGCATGCCCAATCCGATCATGGCGTCGAATCCGCTGACGACGACGCTATCCATTTTTCGCAGCAATATGCAGGACAAAATCACGAAGTCGGCGGACGAGATGCCAGAGTCCAAGTACAGCTACCGGCCGACGAAGGAGGTTCGCTCGTTTGCCGAGATCCTGAATCATGTGGCGGACATATCCTACACATTGTGTTCAAACGTCAAGGGTGAAGCGAACCCCGCCACAGCTACCGCGAAGGTTTCGAAGACCGAGATCATGGCCTACCTCAAAGGCTCGTTCAATTACTGCGATGGCGTGTACTCCGGGTTCACCGATGCGCACCTCAATGACCCGGCGAACTTCTTTGGCGCCAAGACGAACAAGATGTTCATTTTGACGCAAGTCGGAAATCATGACGCCTTGCATTACGGCAATCTCGTCACCTATCTGCGCCTCAATGGCCTCGTGCCGTCCGGGGGCTGGTTTTGATCGCGCTTGAAACCCAAACTTAAGCCTTACCACCGCAAGGGACTTGTAACGGATGTCCCCGGTCCAAAGTGTAACGGGTGTTCCGGTACACTCACTCCGGAGTGTGCTTACACTTGCCGAATGAATGGTGGCAGGGAAGATAAAGGGAGAACACCAGCAAAGGCTGCGTGAAAGAACTCAGCAAGTGTGGTGGCAAGTGATACAACCATTCCACGCATCAAGCAGCCTACGAACGTGACTACACATGAAACCACCGCAATTGCATATACGGTGTAGATTTGGGCGGGCGAAAGACTGATCATAGCATCACTGTTCATGGTGTAACCTCCCGCTAACACTTCCAGCTCATTCCCGCGCGGAACCGCTAGGAGGAAGCGATAAGCGCGTCGAGACAACGGCTACTCACCTCAATGGCCGAAACATAAACTGCAATTAATGATGATTTGGTTATTTCTTTCGTTGTATAGTGGTCGTCGTACTCGCACCAAAACCGATCAAACGTAGTTACACAATATAAGGGGTTAGGAGCCCCGGACGAATGGTGAAATAATGAGATCCATCCGGGTAATACGCAGACCGGTCTCATCACGGACCAAACTGAGACAGGCAATCCCACAGCGAGGCGAGAAGCTCTTGACCGAGCAACGAAACGTCCTGCGTATTACAGCTCTTGAGCGAGCAATTCAGACCGTGGTCAATGACATTCAGATTCCCGAGGAACTGCGCACTGCTATGGCGGTTTATCGGGACCTGCGGCGGGCCGAGCCGACGGAGCCTGTTTGCCTGCCGAAGACGATCCGGTCCAGCCTCTCAGGAGTTTCCGAACGCTTGAACTCACGACACGCCACTTATCAAGACCGCTGCATTCTGAGTTGCGAACGCACTGCTATAGAGCAGGAGATCAGGATTAATCTGTGGTACAACGACGAAGTACTCGATTGGTCTATCGAGATTAACGGTTGCCGCCATGAGCACGTTACGAGCGAAACTCTGGAGGCGCTTGTCGAATGCGTTCTGATCGTTGCCCAGTCGTCATTGGCAGACCTATCAGCCCAGCGACCGCAGTAGGTCTGTAGGAAGAGCGAAACGGGCCAGGTCTTCAAAGACCGAATGGTGCCCCAAAGCGGGTTCTCCCCGTTTGTAGCGCAACCCGTCCCGAAAATATGTTTCCTTTCGAAGGCCCCCTGCTTTATTCTGTAATTGCAATAAGTTGCACAGGAACAAAAATCGATCCAAAAGGCGACCTTCGACCTTTAGGATCGGAGTGCTCCACTTGGCCGTTTTATCAACGGTTTGGTAGTTCGCTTTGTCTGCCCTGGGACCTTGTATTAAGAGATCCCACTTTTTAACGATGTATTGCACTTCAGCACCGGACTGACACACTTTGGGTGACGGAGTTCTGTCTCCCGGAATGACCGTTGCGGTCCCTCGCTCTGAAGCCGACGGCAGTATGGAACTCGGATAGCCTTTCAAGTCTGTCCCAGAACCATATGGAGAACAGTGCGGTCATATGTGGCAAGAGGACCGGGATGCGGTTCTTAAGAGGGCGTACAGAGAATTTTGGGACGCCAAGGAAGCTTTGGATGTTGTAGAAGCCGCTTGCGTGGAAATATCCAAGTCGTCTTCGATCACGACCGAGGAAGGATATTTGATGCTTTCACCTTCAGGGGTTCGCTTGCTCGAAACCGATTATGTCAGGGAACTAGTTGCGCAATATCATGCTGCAAGGCGAAATAAGGAAGCCCAGCGGAAACGTCTCATGGAGCTAGGAGAGCCTGACCCAGATCCCAAGTAGCAGCCTAAGACGCCGCTCCGCCCCGACCTCGATGGCTATTCCAATATCTGCCTGGCCGGGAAGTTTCGAGGAGAGAAGTTTCGGGACACCCCGAACTCCGCCGATGCGGGAAGCTAGCAGCGCTACAGAATCAAGTGATTTCGAAATGAAAAATTCTCTTGGACGCTCCAAGCTTACGCACAACTTTTAGGCCTCACTCTGCCCACCAGTCTTTTCATTCTTTCCCGCCAATCCCATAATGGTTGCCATGCTCAACAGCGCCGGGGCAAATTCCTGCATGATCTCTTCCAACTTAGCGCTGCGGGTCCGCAGTGCCTGGGCCTCGCCTTCGTGGCGGGACAAAACACTCCGCAATTCCCGGTTCTCGCGGAAAATGTCCCGGGTTGCTTCCAACCGGTCCAATATCCCTCGCAGTTCGTCTTCGGTGACCGGTTTCCCTATGGCGGCCGGGGTGGTGGTCTTGGGTGGTTCGGTGGTTTCTTTCCACATAGATCGTCTCCTATATCGCGTGCGGTTCATGTTGCGTTTGCGGCGGCCCATCTCGTCCTGGAGCTATAACACCAATGCCATGGGGAAATTGAGGAAGGTTCTTAATTGTCGGTGGTTGATAGATATGCGGGCTTGGAGCCGTTCTTATCGATCTTCAGCGACTTTATCTTCGATTCCAGCATAGATGCCGGGACACCTAATTTGGCAGCAGCTCCCGATGGTCCCGACACCCGTCCTGCGCATTCGGTCAATGCAGCCTCGATGATTGTTTTCTCACAATAACGAAGCTTCTTTGAGAGGCCAAGCTCCACGCTCGGCTCAGTTGCAGTAGGTCCGCGAGAAAGCCGACTCTCGTTCAGCACCGGCGGCTCCGGCTGGACCGCTCGTTCCATAGGCCGGTATCGCCACACGGCAACACCCGAATACATAAGTCCGCCGAGTATCCCCGCCAATGGCCAGTACCACAGTAAGCCGCTCTCGCTTTGACCCGAGCCGGCATCTCCCGCGAGCCGCACCAGTCTGAAGGGACGTTGCCAGGTCTGTACCGCGACGGGGTTTAGTGACTGACGAATAGGCGCTTGCCCCGTTAAGGCTGGAGAAACCGTCTGCACTGTCAAGGCCGAATCTCCCATACTCGACGGAGTCTGATCCCGCCGCCCCGTCTCACGCCGCTTCTCCACTAGAATCGCCTCCATCAGCCGAGCCCGCTCCATGCGTAGTTGATCGCTTTCGTTGGCGTCAGCATCCGGTTTCGGTGGGCTGGCGGCTCGCTCCGCTTCATTGCTCGCCGGTGGTAGGGAAGCCAGCTCCTGGCGAATCTCGGCAATGTCATCTTTCGTACTCTCTACATCGGGATATTCATCCGTGTACCGCGCGAGTAGATCGTCGAGCTTCCTCTGCGCCGCACTGAGCTGCGACTCGAGCGTCCGCCGTTGTTCGTCGTCCGTACTCGACGGCGGCGCTGCAACATTAGCCTGCTGCGGAGCAACTGCATGCCCATCCAATGCAGTGAGTTTTCGATCCATCCCCGCCAACTTCTTCTCTAACTCACGTAGCTCGTGGGACTGCGAATACAAAGAGTGCCTCCATCGACCCGACTTCGCGAATGCGGCCTCTGCCGATCGCGCACCTGGCAGGGAGGGAGGAGACGTGACAGTTGGGACGATGGACGTGGCCGCCAGGAGGACGGACGCGGGTGTCCAGGCCACCAACAAATTCGCTACAGCATTTGCCACCGCTGCAGAATGCTTCTTATCGGTGTCTTTATAGTTCACACGCAGCAATGTTGCCGAGGTCTGCGCCAAAACGAGACGCGAGCGAAACTCCGCAACCTCGCTCTTGTTACTGCTAAAAGTTACCCCGGCCTGCTTCGCCAGCGCCCTTACCGCCTCATCGCTCAGGATCGACTGCGCAAGCGCTACCGCTGGCTCTTTCGCATGAGCAGTCATGACTCCAGGGTCAACCTGCCGAGCGGCGCCCGCGTCGAATAACAGCACCGCCATTGTCGCGGGCGGCGTCGCGCCATACCGCGACCAGAGAAACAATCCGCTCCCAATGACCACTGCAATGCCCCCGGCAACAAGCCTCTGTCGCAGCGGCGCAGCCAAAAAGCGCAGGAGAATAGACCTCTCTTGCATAGCTCCCTCGATATGCTTTCGAATGAAAGGCAGATTACCGTAATGAGGCACTCGCTGAGTTAGCTTCCGCGGCACGACGCGGAGTCCACCACAGCGTAATAACAGCAATTGTCCGATTGTTTGTAGGCGTGCCTGCAACGTCGTAGTGACGAACCTCCAGCTCTTGCGAAAAGCCCCGCGGCATCAGGAAATGCAAGCTTCCATCCACAAACGTGCCGTGAAAAGACTGCTTCGGATTAGCGCCCTGAAGCCCATTCAAACTCACGCGCGTGTCTACCATGTGATGGAAGGAGTGACGAACTCCCAAAGCACCTGTATTCAGAAATACCGTATGCTCCAGGATGCCATCGCTCAGGTCGCGGCCTCCCGTTATGTAGAGGTCAGTCGACGGCCTAATCTGCGTGTAGAACGTTGCCGTGCCGGTAAACTGCGCCCCCTTTCCGCACGACGCACTGGCGCCGTCTACCCCGCCCGTAACGTTCAGGCTGGTGTGCTGTCCCCACTCGCTGACCCATCGCAGGCCGGCGCCGCCCAGGCTGCAATCGAGCGGGCCCGTCTGATGCTCTCCATTGCCATACACGCCGAGAGCCATCGCGGGAGTCACGGCATGCAGATACTCCACCCGGGCGCGTGCCGTCTGTACCAGAAAATTGTCCGCGTTGTATTGCGTGTATGCATGCGTCGCGCTGAAGTCCCACAACGACCGCCGGGAATCGTCGAAACGAAGCTTGCCGCCTTCCTCGCCGGTTGTGACCCTTCCGGAATGCAGTCCGTATACAACTGTATCGGCTGCAGGCGCCTCCGCGTCGCCTACCTGCCGGAAGTCGAGCGGAGCCACGACTCGCGTCGCGTCCGTGCCGTAAGTATTGGTCGCGCTCCCTTGCCAAGTCCATCGCGGAGTGATCTCGCCCGTAGCGCGCAGCGCCGCACGATTCAGCCCTACGAGGTGGGCGCCGTTCAGCTGGAAATCGGCAAGACCTCCTCCATCTTCTGCCATGAGTCGCCAGCGCCGCCGCTCAAGCATTCCCGCCGCCACTCCCACCCCACCATAGGCTTTGCCAGGACTGGCATCGGGAAAGCTGAACCCGCTCAATCCCGCCATCGTGAAATTGAATGTAGAAGGCACAAATTTTGGCAGAGACACATTTGCGTCATTCCCGGGCTGAAGACCTGACACAATTGCAGCCTTATTCCACCGCTCTGTCGTGCGAATCACTGCCCAGCAGGGAAATGCCGGTGTCCCCTGGCCCAACGCAGCGGACAACGAGTCAGCACAGCTGTTCAACGGTTCGGTGCTGGTCGTTCGCGGATTTTCGCGGTTCATATCGCGCGTCGTGGTATCGCCGCTGTCGCCGCCATCATTGTCAGAAACATATTGCAGCTGTTGCTGCATCTGCTGTGCCGATGCAGCCGTAGTAGCTCGATTGGTCAACAGCAAGGGCCAGAGAAGAAGGCCCAGCTTATGGATTCTCACGGCACCACCACGGTGTCTCCGGGCGTCAACTCCACGTTCTGTTGTGGCGCTTGCCCCTTCAGAACTTTCTCGTAATTCACATTTACGCGCGCACTGTTGGCAGCACGCAGAACATACACCTGCTTTTGCTTCGCAAAGTCCGTCAAGCCGCCCGAGCGTGCCACCAGTTGCACCACGTTCATCGCATCCAACAACGGATACGCGCCGGGTCGCTGCACTTCGCCTGTGATGTATACCATCCGGCTATGAATTTCCTGGACTGTGACCGTTACGCGTGGCTTGCGGACAAACCTGACCAGCCGCTCCGTTAATGTCTGCTGTACCGCCTCCGGAGTCTGCCCTGCAACTTCCAGTTCAGAAACCAGCGGCAGCGAAACCTTGCCGTCCGGCCTGACTACTGCCGTCTCGGTAAGCTGCGGTTCCGCCCATACCACGATGTGCAGCACATCGCCCACTCCTATCTTGTAGGCCGCAGGCAAAACCGCGGGCGTTTGTACACTGCCTCCGTTCGAACTATCGGCAGCGGCCTGGATCCCCTGGGCATAGCAAAGCTGCCCCGTTGCTGCCAGCAGCATCAGAAAGCTGCACAAACTGCGCTGCGGGGGACGCGCCATGCTCCGCAGTATAATCCTCATTTTTGATTTGAATGGGGGTGTTACCAGAATCCGGAAAGCGCAATACGACCGGTTACCCGGGCCGGTTAAAAGCGGTTACGGAAAGCCGCATGAAGTTCATCCACGCCGCCAAACTTCACAGGCAATCCGGGCATTCACATGTCCTCTTCCCGGCTCCCAAGGTCGCACAAAGAGGATCAACTCTCCCGACTTTGCAGAACTGGAAGTCTTAGTGCAACGAAAAATGGCGCAAACTCTCCTTATGAAGCAGATCACTCTCCAAGTGAACCGCACCACCCACACCGTGGAAGTCGATCCCGATATGCCGTTGCTGTTCGTGCTCAACGACGAGCTTGGCTTGCGTGGACCCCGGTTTGGCTGCGGCATGGCGCAGTGCGGGGCCTGCACCGTGATCATGCGCGGGCAGGTCGTGCGCTCCTGTGTGATGCCGGTGCGCGCAGTGGGCCAGGCCGAGATCACCACCTTGGAAGGACTCGGTACCCCCGGGAAGCCGCATCCTATTCAGCAGGCGTTTATCGACGAGGGAGCCGCCCAGTGCGGATTTTGCCTGAGCGGCGTAATCCTGACAGCCAAGGCTGTTCTGGACGCAAACCCGCAGGCCTCTGACCAGGAGATCCGCACCGCGCTGGGAGGAGTGTTGTGCCGCTGCTTTACCCACGTGCGCATGCTGCGCGCCATTCGAAAATACGCTGAGGCCAAAAAAGCATGACTCCGTCGCGTCGTGACTTCCTGAAGGGTTGCGGCGCCCTGATCGTGAGCTTCAGCGCCGCGCCGCTCACGCAATCCTCGGCCAACGCTCAGGGGCAATTCGCAACCCATCCCGGGCACATTGACCCGGACAAGCTTGACTCATGGCTGGCCATAGGCGCCGACGGAACCATCACCGCCTATACCGGCAAATGCGATTTTGGCCAGGGCATCTTTACTGCGCAAACCCAGCTCATTGCCGAGGAACTGTGCGTGCCCATCACGCGCGTAAAGCTGATCGAGTGCGACACTGCCATCACCCCCGACCAGGGGACCACCTCGGGAAGCCAGACCACACCCACCAACTTCAACAACGAGAACCTTGCCCTTGCCGCGGCCACTGCGCGCGAGGCTCTGATGAGCCTGGCCGCCAAACAGCTGGGCGAGCCGGTGGAGCGTCTAAAGCTGGACAACGGCGTCATCACCAGCAGCTCGGGGCGCCAAGTCACGTATGCAGAACTAGTTGGGAGCAAACACTTCAACCTCCCGCTTAACCCGACGGCCAAGCGGCGGCCTGCAGCCGAGTGGACCGTGCTGGGCAAGCCAGTTCCCTCCCTCGACCGCGTCGCCCTCATGACCGGCCAGTTTGAGTTCCTGCATCACCTTCGTGTGCCCGGCATGCTCCATGGCCGCGTGGTTCGGCCCCCTGAGATGGGAGCCACCGTCGCCCATGTGGACGAGCATTCAGTGCGCGATCTGCCCGGCCTGAAAAAAGTAGTGGTGCGCAAAGACTTTGTCGGCGTCGTCGCGGAGACGCAATACCAGGCCGTGCTGGCGGCCCGGCAGTTGGTGGTGCAATGGAATCCCGGTCCCGCGCTGCCCGCGCAGAACACCTTCTTCGAGCACCTGCAGCAACAGCCCTCCCACGATGCTCTCAGCGTCGACTCCCAGAACGTTGACACGCAACTCGCCGCCGCGGGCAGCCTGCTGCGCGCGAGATACACCTATCCTTACCAGATGCACGGATCGGTGGGAGCCTCCTGTGCCGTGGCGGATGTAAAGCCCGATGGCGCCACGATATGGTCTGCCACCCAATCGGCTTATCCCACGCGCAGCGTTGTGGCCATGCTGCTGGGCCTGCCCCTCGACAGCGTGCGCGTGATTTATACCCGAGGCTCCGGATGCTATGGCCTAAACGGCGCAGATGCTGTTTCGTTTGATGCCGCGCTCTTGTCCCAGGCGGCCGGCAGGCCGGTCCGTCTGCAGTTTTCGCGCCAGGACGAAATGATGTGGGAGAACTTCGGCTCCGCCATGGTAGTCGAGCATCGCGCCGGCATCACCGCCGATGGGCGCATCCTCGCCTGGGACCGCGAGAACTGGGTAGCCTCTCTGGGCAACCGGCCGGGCTATGACCAGCCGGGAAACGTGATCAGCGGCATGTTAACCGGCTACCCACCGGAACCGCTCGAGCCCGGCCCAGCCAAACCACCCGCCGGCAAGCTGCGCAACGGCAGCAACACCGTGCCCTCCTACTTCGCCGGCTGTATCGCGGGCAAATGCGGCGGTGGAGGAACCATCCAAAGCGAACGCGTGCTCACCCACACCGTGCGTTCGCCCTTCTTTACCGGGCCACTGCGCTCTCCCCTGCGCATCCAGAACACTTTTGCCACCGAATGCTTCATGGATGAGCTCTGCGCCCATGCGAAAGCCGACCCGGTGGCCTTTCGCTTGCAGCATCTGCGCGATAGCCGCGTCATCGGAGTTCTCAACGCCGCGGCCAAGGCTGCCGGATGGGCGCCGCGTCCCTTCCCTACCCCTGCGGTCGCGCAAGCCGGCGTGGTAACGGGACGCGGCATTGCCTGTGTCGCCTACGAGGGAGAAAACGGTTATGCCGCACTGGTTGCCGAAGTGACCGTGGACCTGGAAAGTGGATTAGTCCGCCCGGTGCGTTTCGTTGTGGCCCTGGATTGTGGACCTGTCTCCAATCCCGATGGTCTTAGAAACCAGATCGAGGGCGGACTCCTGCAAGGCATGAGCCGTGCCCTGGTGGAAGAAGTTACCTGGGACGAAAGGCGCATCACCTCGGTCGACTGGGAGACCTATCACAGCCTGCATCTTGATTACGAGATACCCGCGATTGAGACGGTCTTTGTCATCCCGGCCGGCGTGCCTGCGACGGGTGCGGGAGAGACGGCAATTACCGTCACTCCCGCTGCCATTGGAAACGCCATCTTCGATGCCACGCATGTCCGGCTGCGGCATCTTCCGTTTACTCCTGCGCGCGTCAAAGCTGCGCTGGTCAAAACCCGCTACTTGGAGATGGAACGGCTTTCTGGGTGCATGAGCGGCCAGATAACGAGCATCGCCGTCATCCTGTTTCTGCTGACGATGTGTGCCGCCGCGGAAATCCAGTAGCCCCAGCGCGACGATGCGGCCGCGGCTGCCGCCTTCGAAATCCTGGCGCCGGCATTACGTAACCCTCGCTGTATGAATTGCCACTCCACCGGAGATTACCCCCGCCAGGGAGACGACAGCCATCGCCACACCATGGATGTTCGCCGTGGGCCGTATGGCGACGGTGTCAACGCGGTCAAATGCAGCACTTGTCATCAGGATCGCAACACTGTCGGCGTACACACGCCTCCGGGTGCGCCTGGTTGGCATCTTCCCTCACCCGCCACGCCGATGATCTGGGAAGGCTTGACCGACCGCGGGCTCTGCGAACTGCTGAAGGATCCAAAGCAGAACGGAAACCGTACCGTCGCGCAGATCGTGGAACATATGTCCACCCCGCTGGTGCTCTGGGGCTGGCATCCCGGCGAAGGCCGTACACCCATACCGATGCCGCAGCAAGACTTCCTGGCAAAGGTAAGCGAATGGGCTACCAAGGGAGCAGCCTGCCCCTGAAACGGTAGAATCGCGGCTTAGCCCGTTACAGTGCTCGATCCGGTTTCGCCTTGTAATAGGCAGGCAACATTGAGGTTCTGGAACCTTCAAGAATCCTTTTCCGTAATATGTTCAGAGGGAGGTACAAGCCATGTATTGCAGCGCTTGTGGTCAACCTATGGATGCCTCGCAAACGACGTGCCAAAGATGTGGGCGGCAGAGTGTTCCGATCGCCTCGTATGCGCCAGTCGCCAATCAGAGTAATCGCGTGCACCGGCATATGCAGGCCCTCGCAGTTCTATGGATCGCGTACAGCCTCTGGATTCTGCTGCAGTGGGCCATTGCGGTCGGAGTGCTTGCCGGAACCTTCACCCATTGGGCCCACCACAGCCGTGCCTTCGGAGGGCTCGACGAATTCCCATTTTTCCACGCGACCTGGCTCGTGCCGCTCATCACTGTCTTTCTAGTTGGTCGAGCTATTCTTTGCCTGGTGACCGGAATCAGCCTGCTGCGGCGCGCATCCTGGGCGCGCATACTTGCCATCGTAGCTGCGTTTCTCGCCCTTATTCATCCAATTGGCGGAACGATCTTAGGCATCTATACGCTGTGGGTACTCTTGCCGGCCGCCTCCGGCCAGGAGTACGAGCAGATGGTTGTCGCCTAGGGTCGGCTACCCCGCGCGTTCTTCCGCCTCTTCGGCATCCCCGAATACCTCTTCGCGGATGATTCGTTCCGTCGCTTCGTTGAGATACGAGTCCAGAGCAGCTTTGAGTTCCAGGTACTCGGGCCACAGCGTGTTTTCGAGCAATCTCCTCGGAGCCCGCACCACCACCGTGGTGTAGCGCTGGCGCGGATACCGATAAGGCTTGAGTTTGTAGCGGCGGCACAAAGCGGTAAAGAGCAGGCGGCTCCAACGATCGGAAAGCGAGAACTGCATCTCAATCGTGGGCTCCACTTTTTCCGCAGCGTTCAGAGCGGCCAGCACACGCTTGCTAGCGGCAGCTGCCGCCTCGCGCTCGCCAACCGTCGATGCCCCCTCGAAGAGCGCGGCGATCTTGCGCAATTTTTCGCGAAGTTCCCTTTCCGTCGTCATTCAGCCAGATCCCCGATTCCTGCACGAACGCTCTACCTTGCAGCATAGAAGAGACCACGGCACCGGGATTGTGGGAAACGAGGTAATAACTGGTCCGCCTGGGACTTTTTTGTTTCGGCCTCGCCGTGATCTCAACCGCTTCAAGCGGAGAATTGCTTCGACATTGACGCGCTCAGGATTTTGGAGGAAACTGGAGCCGTTTTCGGGGACTTGCAACAACGCTCGTCGGAGAGGAGCCACGTATGAACTTCGGGAACACCGGTTCTGGGTTCACTTTCGACGGCGGCTATGCAACAGCGTTTCATCGCTGGGATCACCAAAGACCCAAATACAATACGGAAATAGCTGTTTCCCCGCACGGGTACCCGGGAGCATTGTCGCAGACGATTGCCGCTTTGGCCGCGCGTCATCGTCTTGTGGAGACGAATCGTCGCGAAGCAGAACGCAACATGCCGGCAATTCTAAGCGTCGACCCGTGGAGCCATTCCCGACCGGACATGCCGAAAGGATACTATCCGAATGCAACCGGGGAAACCAGATTCGGGTGGAGTTCTTGGCAGGTCGCTCCCACGCAGTGTCTGGTAGATATCTCTTACGTTAGTTGGAGATTTTTTGAGGCTGGCGACTTCTCAACAAGCGTCGTCGCCAAGTTAATTCCGCAATCGGCCTCTGTTGCTGGCGTGACTCTCGCCGAGAAAGAGATAGGGGCGTTCTTGCAGGCCCTGGAAAAATGGCTTGATGGTATTCGGCCGGGCCCGCTGGAAGAGGCTCTCCGAAGCCGCATAGATAAACCTGTCCAGCCAACGCCGTCGCCTCAACCAGTTGTCGCGTCCCAACCCCCACCTTCGCCCGAAGCGAAATCCGAGCCCACCGTAAAACTCGTAGAGGTAACGATTGAGTTTCCGAAGGACAGAAATTGAGGAAGCTCGCTCAATAGAGACCTGTATATGAAGTAACCACTCGATAACTCCTTCACACACTGAGCTGTTACCGGTGAATGAGTCCGCGTGAGAACCCGCCGGTCCAAGAGCGAGTCCCGAAGGAGTCCGCCTCTCGTTCCCTGACGAAGGACGCCAGGGGCACTCGTGCTATCCCTCTTAGGGGTTCCGCCAGCAAAACTTAGCGTGAAACGTTTTGCAGCTCTCCTTCACTATCGGATCGATATCGCGGAATGGGGAAAAATCTTCGTACCCCCATTCCGCTTTTTGCCGGAAGCCTGCGATCAGCTATTTGCAAGGCGAACCTACACCCGCTCGAGCGAAAGGTGTCTCCAAGGAATCCATAACTTCTACGACTGAAGGGTTCAAATGCCAACGAGCATCCTCAAAACCGGGCCGTTTGCGGGGATCAAGGCTAACGATACCTTTGCCCTGGCAGCTCTAAGTCAGTCTCCAATCATTTATCCGCTGCCTGCCTTTTCCTGGCCCGCAAACCTGCAACCCACGTCGATAGCGCTCGGGGCCTACGCGCCCGGTACAAAAATCACCTCCGCCGTCAAGGCCAACGCCGATGTTCTGGTGATTCTGTACACCGAGCAGGAAACCATGGCTCTGCTGGATGTAATGACGGGGAATCCGGACTGGACCGCAAAGACCCAAAGCCAGTGGTGCGAATACGCGCACAACTTTGACAAATTCAAAGCTTCTATCGCCAACCCTCGCGCCAATGACACGCTCGAAGACGGCGCATTCGGCCGTCTCTCGGCGATGAAGATCGCAGGCCGGCAAGTGGTGTTTTACAAGTCAGACCTGCATCCCAAACAGGACGGCACCGGCCTTCCGTTTGTACCCGTTATCCAGCAGCTGATCGGGGAACTTGCGCCGAAATATGTGATCACCACGGGAACAGCCGGTGGTATCGGCGGGGGAATTCAATGTGGAGACGTGGCGATCTGCACCCGGAGCAGGCTGCACCTGCAGAAAAAATATCCGTCATTTCCTGATCTCAATACGCTGAGCACCGATGATACCGAGCTCTCCAGCGTGGCAACCTTCGATCCTCAATATGTTCAATACGCTGCCACCCACTTTACCGCGTTGGCCCGGCCGGGTCTGGCCCAGTGCTACAGCCGCCTGCAGTCAACTCCCGGTTACTCCTTCGTGCCCCCAAGTACCTTGCCACCCTCAATCTATGTAACCGGTGTCAACCCTGTGCCGGGGCCGCAATCGATGGATATTGTGTCCGCAGACTACATGACGACGGACGACAACAACAATTCCGAAGGCTTGCAGACCCTGGGAATCATGAACGACACAGACGACGCTTTTGTGTTCTATGCCATCAGTAAGGTGCCGGCGGCAAAACGGCCCAAATGTATCTCAGTGCGCAATGCGTCCGAGCCGCAGATGGTCCATTCTCCGTTTCCATCCACGACTACTCCGGCAGAAATCATCAACATCCTCAAGAATATGGCTGGAACGATTTACGGAATCTACCAATACTGCACTACGCTCAGCAGCGCCTTCGCCTGTTGGGGCGTTATCGCAGGATTGCAGTAACAACGCCGTACGTGCAGAGACTTACCAACGAGGTCTGGACATGGCAAAGAAAAGCAAGAAGGCGCCGGCTAAGGCTCGCCGCATACTTAGTGCTGCTGCCCCGCTCGGCGGCAAGATATCCACCACAACGGTTCGGCTCCCGATCACAAATGTCTACCTGGGCGATGACTATACGGGTGTGATTTATGTAGGGAGCCAAAAGAAGCCATGCAATGTAATCCTGGATACGGGCAGCAGCTCGCTGGCAATCGACGGAAACTTTTACGACGTCACCAAGGACAAGGCCGCCCAAAAAACCGATCTCGCGCAGGAGATCGCTTACGTGGATAAGAGCAGCTGGGTAGGCGCGGTTGTGATGACGAACGTGACTGTGGGGGCCCGGTCCCTGGTTCTTCCCCAGGTGCCCGTGGCGGTTACGTATCATGAAACCAGGAGCGTCTTCGGGAAGTCAAACGGAATTCTAGGACTGGCCTACACAAAAATAAACCCCGCCTATAAAATGCCGGGGCTGACCATCCCGCCCAGGTATACCTACAACCAGATTCAAGCCGGGCATAGGACTCACATCGATCCCTACTTCACGCAACTGGAAACCGCGGGGCTGGTCGCCGACAAGTTCGCTTTCTATACCAGGCGCTCGCAGGTCAATATGGCCACGGCAAAGCCTGCCACCGACCCCCTGAATCACGGCTTTCTGATCCTTGGCGGTGGTGAGGAACAGACGGACCTGTATACGGGAACGTTCCAGGTGGCACGAGTGGTCGACGACACCTTCTACAACACAAATCTGAAATCGATTATTGTGGGCAACACGCCGCCAATCCCGGTGTCGCTGCCGACCAAAGCGAGCGGAAACCCCTCAAACTCCGTGGTGGACAGCGGCACAAACAGTCTTCTGCTGGATCAAGACCTTTTCGAGGCAGTCGCAGAGAAGCTTTCCTCAGACGCCGATACCACGCTTACGGACGCGTTACGCGCGGGCTACGTCCCCATGAATAAGCTGGATCTCTCCACCTGGCCGACGATCACGTTCGTGCTCGAGGGTGCACTGGGAACCGACGTTCGCCTTGAGGTGACGCCGGACACATACTGGCAGACCAATTCTCCCAAGCCGGGCCACGCGACAGCGGTTATTTATGGGGATAGCGGCCAGGGAGTCGGTCAATCGATTCTGGGTTTGCCGCTCTTGAACAACTACTTTACGGTCTTCGACCGGTCCGTGGACAAGGGGCTTGGAGTAGTGAGCTTCGCGAAGCTGAAATAGACAAACTATTTTCTGCCATGCCCTTTGGCCACTTTTAGCGCAGTGACTATTTACTCTCCAAATAACGGCCATTACCTCGTTTTCCCCTCACCCAACTGGCTGGGCGATTGAGGAATGAATATGATGGCGGATGGACTCGGGTGAGGTGGAACTCCCCCCAGGACATCTTCTAACACGAGGGACTCATGGCTCATTGGACGCGAAGAGGATTTATCGGATCGCTCTCGGCGGCAGCGGCCGCAAAGGCGTTTGCTGTTCAGTCGAAGGCCAATCCTGAAAAACGCCCGGGGCAAGCACCGATCAAGATCACCGACCTCCGCTGCGCCATTATCGGCCGCAACCCAACCGTGCGCATCGTCACCGATCAAGGCGTCTCCGGGTATGGTCAAGCTGAGTCCTACAAGCCCTATCTCAAGCCGATGGTCCTCTTCTATAAGGACTACCTTATCGGCGAAGACCCGACAGACGTCGCGCGCGTGATGCTGAAGATCCGCCGCATGGGCGCCTTCAAGCCCTGGGGCGCGGCGGTAAGCGCGATCGAGATAGCCCTGTGGGACATCGCCGGCCAAGTCGCCGGAGTACCGGTATATAAACTGCTCGGCGGCAAGATCCGCGACCGCGTCCGTATCTATAACGGAGCCGTCCGTTTCCCCATGACCGGCCATACTCCGCAGGATTACGCCGAGACCATGGCCAAGATGAAGGATGCCAAAGAGGGCTTCACCCTCATTAAGCAGGCCGTCGGATTTCACGATCCGGCAATGATGCCCGCCGTGCCCAATGCCTGGTACGACGAGCCCCCGCGCAAAGGAGCATCGCATCCCGATCGTGGAATGATGACCGAGCGCGGCCTCGACAACGTCATCGCCTGCGTCGAGGCTATGAAGAAGGTCCTGGGCAGTGAGATCGGGCTCGCCCTCGATTGTGGACCAGGCTGGACCGTCAAGGATGCGATCACCTTTGCGCACGCCCTGGAACCGCTCCGCATTGCATGGCTCGAAGACCTGATCACCGGCGACTACACTCCTTATCCCAACGCCGAGCTTTTTCGCGAAGTCACCGTGAGCACGACCATCCCCATTCACACCGGAGAAGAAATCTACCTCCGCGAGAACTTCAAAGACCTGATCGAGAAGCAGGCAGTGAACATTGTCGGCCCCGATCCGGAGGATGTGGGTGGAATTGCGGAAATGAAATGGATCGCGGAATACGCCGACCTTCACGGCATCCAGATCGCCCCCCACGGCGTCTTCGACGGGCTTTTCGGACTGGCCGCGCATGTTCAGGTGGCTGCCGCCTTGCCCCAAAACTACATCGCCTTCGAGTATCCGCTAGGCCAGCCGGAGTGGTGGTACGACATTGTCGAAGGCCTGCCCAACCCCATCGTCGACCATGGATTTATCAACGTTTGGGACCGGCCGGGTCTCGGTGTCACCTTCAACGTCCAGGCGGCCAAAGCGCACCTGGAGGACGAGGATCGTAACTTCTTTGACTGATGGGCAAGTCCGTCATCGGTCCAGATTGCGATCGAAGAATTGGGCTACTTCGCGGAGAGCAATGGCGCACTCGGGCGCGTCGTATTGGAGGTAGTCCGCGTGTGATTGACCTTCAAAAACAAGCGGGTCCGCATGCACTCCAGATTGCAACAGTTTCTGATGCACACGGACGGTATTGCTCAGGAAGAGAATGGCGTAAAAATCCTTTCGGGACAACTCATTCTATAGGACCGCACGGGGCCTATTCACGACATGCGTGATCTGGATCGATCGGTTGACGGACCGGTCATCTCTCCCGATTGCGGTGGAAGCCGTCGGGGGGACGGCGCTGCGTGCGCCAGGCTTCCGGGAGCTCGGGCAAGCCAGCCAGGGCGGCGGCAAGCTCGATCCGGGCGAAGAGGCGAAGGTCTTCATCCGGGATGCGGTCGAGAAGATGATTGGCTTCCGAGCCTATACGTTTCCCGGCAGAGTAAAGGATGGTGCGGAAGGCGCAGGTGGAAGGCCAGAAGGTCCTGGGCGCCTGGTTAGGGCTGTCGGACGCAGTGTCTTCCACGTATCGTTCGAGCGCGTGGCCGATGGGCGGTCCAAAATCGCCTCCCAGCGAGGCCTGCCGCAGCGCCATTTGATACGCCCGGTCGCGCGGGTTTCCAGACCCGATGAAACCGCCGCCGCAGGCCGCGCCGGACGCCTCCCTCTGTTTGCGGCGTTCCTCTAACTCCTCATAGATGGTCTCCATGCCGTTGGGATATCGACGGGCGGCTACGGCGAGTTGTTCGTGATCGGCGATAAGGGACTCGGCCAACGGAGCGTCGAGATGGCGAAGGATATGGAGAACATCAAACAAGACGTGCGCACGGCTGGAGGTGATTCGGACCTCTTCTCCGTACCTGGCAGAGGTCTCCATGTCGGGCTGCTCCAAGGCGATGCGTACGATCTCGCGGACAACGGCCAGCGCCTCGTCGGCAGGAAGTATCTTCCACTGCCCTTGAAATAGACGGATAAAGCGCAGTTGCAAATGAAGCAACGGGATATGCCTGGAGTGCCCTTCTATCTGCGGAAAATCATGCTTTGGCATCAGCTCTTCGTCGACGGATGCCCGCCATGCTTTGATAGCGCGGCGAAGCACCGCAAGGCGGCGTTCATCATCGAGCTTATTCATCAGGTTGACCGCGTATCCGAAGGGAAAGCTGGAGGGAGCGTGGCCCTGGTTTACATAGTCGAAGGCGGCATCGATGTGGCCGTGTTGCAGCATGATGTTGACCAGCATTCCGGAGTGAAAGCTCGTTGCCGAAACCGCGAGAGGTCGGAATCTCGCGCAGGAGATCGGGGGCAAAGGCGGCGGCAATCTTTTGCGCGTCCTGGAAGAAGAAGTCGCGGTCGCGACCGGAGAGGCTGCGGATCTCGTCGAGGGCCATCTCGAAGGTGATGCGGGCCTGGCCCGGGTCAACGGCGGATTGGACGCGGGCAATGCGCATCCGGGCGGCGGCGCGGACGGGAGGTAATGACCGTTCGGCCTGCTTGCGCGCGTGCGCTATGAGATCGTCTGCCATGGAAATAGTCTAGCGCTGAGCGGTTCACGGGGCAGCGCTTGAAGACTCCGGCGAGAATCACCCGAGAGTCCATTTCTGCGTTTAGCTTGTATGCGGACGGAGGCCAACTACTTGGCAGGCTGGTTCTTGCAAATAGAACAATTCATTTTATGCCAGCCTAAAGCCTTGATGGCGGCCTTCATTGCTGCGTATCCCTCTTGCACCAGTTCGTCGTAGCGGTGCTTTGATAGGCCTGCCTTCCCTTCATTGAGACGGATGTATGCATAAGCCTCGCGTTTGCTCTCAGACAGACCCGCTAGTCGCATGTATTCAGGGCAGGACATGGAAGTACCCCTTCTTCGCCTCTAGAGCTGACGTTTGCGCAGAAAATCGAGGAGGTTCCACCGAGGAGTGCTGGGCCGGCGCGGACGAAGTTGAAACCAGTAGGCTATCTGCTCCGCGCGGAATCCGTCATCGGCGCGTAGTTGCAGCCATTGACTCACAAAGGCGCCCAGTTCAGCGGAATCCGGCGCCATGGCAAAGACAGTGGAAATAGGGCCGGAGAGGTGGTCCGGCGCTACTGCGGTGAAACCTGGATGCTCCGCTGCCCAGGCCGCGGCCTGCTGCAGCGTCCAGACAGCGCCTTCGACAGGATGATCGATTCCAGGCAGGCTGTCGTAGTTGGGGACGATCACAAGCTCCGCCTTGGGAAACAATCTACGGCTCAAGGGGATCAGGACCGGGTCATCAAATACAGCCAACTTTAAGCCGGGACGGGAGAGCTGTTCGGCATCGAGGAAGGTCTCCGCACGGGGAGACGGAACGATGAGAGCCAGCGGCGTTGCATAGTAGGGCGGCGACACAATGAGCGACTGGATACGCTGGTCCGTGTCATAAATGCCAGACATCGCGATGTCAAAGCGATGAGCGACCAGATCGCCGGCAAGGTTGGGCCAGGCAAAGGGAACCAACTCTATGGACACACCCAGATCGCGCGCCAGCCGGTACGCATAGGAGATGTCAAACCCAACCAACTCTCCACGATCGTTTCTATAGCTGAAGGGAATGACATGGGGATTGAAGCCCACACGCAGAACGCCGCGTTTGCGAATACTGGCGATGGAAGACGTCGAGGGTTCAGGATCCGTGCCGGCTTTGGACAGTGGTGGCTCCGCGGCCGCTATGCTCGACTGGATTCCCTGGGTCAGCTGCGGGTCCAGATGCAAAGAGGCGTAGCGGCTGGTAACCGCCGGGAACAGCGCCGGACGCAACGCAACCGCTACACCAACGATGCTTATGCACACAATCGCGCCGGCGCCGACTCCAGTCAGAAATCTACCGGCGCGGAAGCGTACCTTCTTGAAGTACAGCAGTGGCACCGCCAGGGTGACGAAGAAAAAGCCGCTCACCGAAACAAGCACCTGACCGAAGCGCGTGATGGCCGACGTCTCCACGTAGAAGTCGAGCACCGTACCAGGCAGATGCAGCCACCTGCTGAGAAAAACGACCGAATCATAAGTCGCGCTGGGGGAGCCGAAGCACGACAAAAGAGTCATGAGCGGAAGCAAGGCTTTCTCGGCCAGCCTTAGCGGTACATCCGAAATAAAGCCGGCATAAAGGATGAGGAGATAGATGAAGTTATTGCCCACTTGCGCGAAGACGTAGCTCAACGACAAGCTGGTCTGCACCACGCTCCTGCGCTCCTCGGAGTCGCCGCACCCAGCCTCATCGAGGGCGGACTCCACCGCCCGCTGCACCAAGGGCAACGCAACAACCGACAGGGTCGTGACCACAGCCAGGACAATTGCCGGGCGAAGATTGCGCAAGATGGAACGATAGCTCTCCGGCAGCAGGGCAGAAACCAGGAAAGGTATAACGAACAAGCCGAGGATGATGGCGCCGAGCAGATATAGGACGACATACAGCAGCATGCCCCCCAACCGGTCAGGATGCACGGTACCCGCCGTGCTGGCGAGCAAGGCGAAGACGCCAAACGGAGCCAGCCGGACGATCCAGCCCCAGATTTTGACGCTTGCCTTCTTTACGGCGTCGAAGATCTCGAGCAATGTCTGCTTATGCTCGGCGCTCTGAAACGCGAGGCCGTAGATGACGGCGAAGATGGCCACAGCCGGGATATAGTTCTTCCGCAGCGCCGCGAACGGATTGGAAGGAATGAGCAGGTTCATCAGCGGGATTCTGCCACGCAATTCCGATGCCGTGAGGGATACGGGCGGCGGTGTGGGTGGAATGGCATGCGCCAGGCCCCAGAGGGTAGTGAGGGTGAGGATCCAAAGAAAAAGAAACGGAATCCAGGTCGCGCCGAGCAGCTGACGGGCGGTGGCGGAAGTGAGCCGGCCCAGGCCATACATGAGGGAACAGATGAGATAAGGGTAAACAGGGATCTGCAGCATTGCTCCATAGGCATCGCCGATGGGCTGCAGAAAGGCCGTCCGCTCACCGAAGAAGATGCCGCAGGCGATGCCAAGGATTGCGCCGAGGAGGATTTGCTGCGGCAACCTGGCGCCGGGATTTCGAGCCGGACTCACAGCCTGGCCCTTAACCTCGCTCATGCATCCACCTCAGAAAGCTCTCCTATAACCGGCGACTCGCCAACATGCCAATGCTGAATCTCTACCCGGGCAGCCGCTTCAGCATGCCGCGCGCACTCCGGAACCATGGACGCTCCCGGCGGCGCAGGTAGTCGGGCATGGTCGGCTTCTTATCGAGCACCTTCTGCGCCCACTGGCGGGCTTCGGCGTTGCGTCCCTCAGACGCCAGCAGATCCGCGAAGTTCAAATAGGTTTCCGACAATGTCGACAAGACCGTCGTTTGCCGGAAGAGCGCTTCGGCTTTTTCTTTTTGTCCGGTCTGCGCGTAGGCATGGGCGAGCAATCCGGCCGCGCGATGAAAATCGTACTCCGGGTCTTTGTCCACCGCTCGTTTCAGGTCAGGTAAGGCGGCTGCTGCATCGCCCAACAGGATGGCGCAGATGCCGCGCCGGTAGAAGGGATCGAGCGTGTCGGCACGGGCGGCAATGGCTTTGTCGAACTCGGCCCGCGCCAACAGGAGCCGGCCATCGTCCATGTAAAGGTCGCCCAGTTCTTCGTAATTCCCTGCCGACGGATTGTCTCGCACCATCGTCTCAAGTTCGCGAATCCGCTTGCGGCGGGGAAATACCTTGAAGGATTGGCGGAGCAGTCCGGCGTCGGGTAGCACCTCGACGAAGATATATACCAGCGCGCCCAGCGGGCCGAGAAAGAGGATGATGAAAATCCAATACATGTCCGGCCGCCGCCGGATGAAGTGGACGATCGCAAATACCTGGAGCAGAAAGCCCCAGGGGAATAGAAGATGGCTCAGAAGTCCCATGCAATATTGATCCCAGCGTCAGGTTAGCATTTGAGGGCCGGACGGACAGGTGTAGGCAGGATGGCCCTGAAGGAATCGCGGCTTCAGCGCGCTGTTGGTTTGCCAAGATGATCATCAAAAAAGCGCGCCATGATGGAGTCGGCCTCTCGCGATTCGGGGGTATTCGGGTTATACCAGAAGGCGTGGTTGAGACCATCGAAAACCACCAGTTGCGCCTCCACTCCGGCACGCAGAAAGGCACGATGGAGTGTCGCCGTATCGCTCAGAAGCAGGTCGCGGGTACTGGTTACGAAGAGGGCTGGCGGCATCCCGTGCAGATCGGCATAGACGGGCGAGAGGACGGGATCTTTGGGATCGGTAGAGCCAACATACTGCGATAGCCATTGCACGCCCGGGGTGGGCGGCTCCAGGTATCCGGCGAGGCCGCGAACCGTATACATCGCATGCGAATCGCCCTCCTTGCTGAAATCGCCAGAGCCGGTGAAAATACCGAGCGCCGCCGGCAAAGGCAGCCCCAGCTGTTTGAATTTCACCGCCGCTTCGGCAGTAAGAATGGCTCCGGCCGAGGTACCGTAAAGAGCGATATTTTGCGGCTTGTAGGTTTTGAGCAGTTCCCGATAGACCGCAACCGTATCGTCCACGGCCGCGGGAAACGGATGCTCGGGAGCGAGCCGATATAGGACCGAGATGACCTTGGTACGGGTAAGATTGGCAATCGGGATCGACTCATTGAGGGAACCGGAATCGCTATTGAAGCCGCCTCCGTGGACATTGATCAGGACCCGGTCCTGCTTGTCTGCCGGGACGCCATCGGCAGGAGTCACCACCCAAACCGGTATCCCGGAAATCGTCGACGATGTGATATTCACTGGATAGACGGCGCGGTTTGCCTTGGCTCCAGCGGCTGCCGCAGCATTCGTCTCTGCGCGTCTCTGTTCCAGAGTTTGATTCGGGTTAGCGTCCGAGACCTGATGTGCCAATCCCTTCCGCGCCTCGGGACTGACGGTAGCCGGAAGAGGCACGACGCGCGTGATGTGCGCCGTGCCATCAGCGTCGATGTAGCTGGAATCCTTCTGGGCGGCGGAGTCCTTAGTCGTTTGCCACGCAAGCGCCGGATGCGCGAGAAGAGCCAGTACCCCACAGCTGACAGCAACCATGCTGAGTCGACGAGCCACACCAACCTCCAGTTGAGAACCGAAGTCTTGAGACGGGACATTCTCTAACTTTACCGGTGGATTAGCAACTAGCCTTTGCGTGTTCATTCGCGGACACGTGTGTCCGGGCTTGAACGCCCACGTGGTCCGTGCCCGGCGCATGCATTTCATTCCTCGGAGCTTAAGTGCTTCATGCTTTGGCCTGCGAAGTGCTTATGAGTCTTCCAGCCTAATGAGGTGACCATCGCATGACGACCTGCACGCTTTCCGGCCCGGGGTTCGGCAAGACCATTGAGCTATCCGGCTTATTGCGCGCCGCGGGAGCCGCATTGGTCGCCATCTCTACCTTCCTTTCCGCGAACGCACAGTCCCTTCGCACCCCGCAGCCAACGACACTGGCGGCGCAGAATTTCGCGCTGACGATCCACGATCTGATCGTGACCGGCGGAAAGGCAGAGACCGCCGAATACCAAGGACGCAAAGCGGTTCGTCTGACCACGCAATCGAACGAAGAGGTCTTCGCCTTTCTCAAGGGAACCCAGATTCAGGACGGAACGATCGAGGCCGATATCGCCATGAAGCGGACGACGCCTCCAGGTGTACGGATGCCCGGTTTCATTGGCATTGCGTTCCGGGCCAGGACGGATGCTTCGCACTATGATTTGTTTTACCTTCGGCCTTGGAATTCCCGTGCCGATGACCAGGCGATGCGGAACCACTCCGTGCAATATGTCGCTGCTCCGGGATTCGATTGGTACAAGCTGCGCAGAGAATGGCCGTGGATCTACGAATCCTATGCCGATCTGCAGCCGGAAGGATGGAACAAAGTAAAGATCGAAGTACACGGCCGGACTGCGAAGTTGTATGTCAACGGATCGGAGAATCCGAGCTTGATCGTGGACGGCTTGAAAGGCGAGGACCTGCAGGGCGGCGTTGCCTTATGGGGTTATTCCGGGGAGGAAGCATACTTCTCCAACGTAAAAGTGATTCCTGCCAAAGCGGAAGCCGTAACCAATGACGGGGAAGCCTCCGGAACATGGGAAGTAAAATTTGCCACGGATTACGGCAAGTACGACGGATCGATGAACCTCCATCGCGATGGCAACGCGGTGAAAGGCACTTGGTCCGGAGCGTTTGGCAAGGATCAGCCGGTCAGCGGCACGTGGCGCAACGGCTATGTCGAGCTTACGTTTAACGGAACCTGGCCGGGTGAAAAGCCGGCGCCGGTGACTGTGACCCTGGCCGGGTGGGTGGATGGCGATTCGGCGAAGGGGCGAATGAAAGTGGAGGGCCGAGCCGATGGACTGTGGACCGCTTTACGCAAGAAGTGAACTTGGCTTACTCACGCAGATATTTACTGGCTGGTCACAAACATCGGGCAGTCACCCACTGAATTGACAAACCGGCAGCCGGATTGTTTTACCAGACTGCTGGAAGTACCGAGACCCGACAGGGCGTCCCATTTGAGGCGTGCCAACTTGTGCCGTCCGCATAGCTCACCGATTCCAGATCGACAGAGTTGACGGCAGTGAAGCCGCCCACCCACGCATACCATCTTGAGTCGGGCGAACTGACGCGTACGATGACGGGCTTCCCTGGCGGGGGAAGCCAGGGCATCACGTTCTCAGTGGAGGCATGCGGTACGTTGCCGGTGGAGGCAACCGGTCTGGGATAATTCACAATTCGATTAAGGTCTAAGCTTTCCGAAATCTCAGACGGCTCGGGACGGTTAGCAACTGGCGCCATGCCATGAACGGTAATGCGGGTAGCAACTATGCCAAAAGGAGGCCATTGGCTCAGAATTACCTGTAGCCGTTGAGCGGCCAGCAAGTTTCCACTCTTTTCGAGCGTTGCCCGTATACCAATGGGGCAGTTAGCTTCCAGCGGTACGAAGGGGATGTCCCGTAAGGAGATTTGAGCCAAAGACGCTGTCGAAGCAAGACAGAGGATGAGCGCCGTCCTACGAGTGCGACGCATAAGCGACCTCCTGAGGAGGAAAGCTAGCCGAGAAATTCGCTCACCTCCTTTAGACACCGCCGAATGAGGGAGAGTTCCAGCCAGGACTGATTAGGCATACCGCAACAACCTAGCGTGCAGCATCACGTCCTGTAGGTTGCCACAATTCGATCGACCATGATACCCGCGCAAACAAGCTTCCGATAGGCGTAAGATATTTGTCGCTGACGGGAATTTGATTTTTCCCACGGTGGGCTTGCGGAGAACGATGAATAACTTTTTATAGAACTATTTCGTTGGTCGCTGCGTCCAGTTTTCTAGGAACACTCAGCAGGAGCAGATTTGATGTACAGGAATTCCAAACAGATATTTAAGGGAATAACACGCGCATTATTTGCGCGTTTGCGTAAAAAAGCCTCAACCATCGGTTTCCCCGTCGCTAAGCCCGTTGGCAGCGCGCAGAAGGACGGGATCAGAATCGATTGGAACTATGACCCACAGTTGGAAACCCTGGAAGTGCAATGCAGCACACCGTTTTGGATCAACTCCGCCCGCGTCGACGAGGAGCTTCGTCGCGAGATCGAAGCCACGATTCGCTCTTACCGGGCCGCGTGAATTCCATTCCGGGAAACGAGAGAGGCGTGACTCCGAGGTCGGTGTGAAGAAATCCCGCGGATTTCCTGTGGAGCTTGGTGGCTTTCTCGAGCCTCATGCGGCTTTCCTTACTGAAAGCCGCACGCGTGGACGTTGGTGAGTGACACGTAGCAGGAAATCCGGGTCTCCTCATTCGTTGTTGAATTTTTACATCTTCCGGTCTGGCTTTCCAACTTCAGGGCTGGCTTGGCGATTCTTTAAGGTATTGTCGTAACTCGGCGACATTGTAGCAGTGGGAGAAAGCCGTATCACGCAGGATGTGCCCGCTCCCAACCAGCTCGGCCAGGGACTGCTCCATGGTCATCATGCCCTCTGCACGCCCGGTAGAGATGTGGGAGCGAATCTGGTGGTCTTGACCGGTCCGGATCAGATTGCGTATGGCTGTCGTGGCCATTAAAATCTCGACGGCGGGGTAGCGGTTTGCGTTGTCGGCAGCCGGTACCAGCTGTTGTGTGACAATTGCTACAAGGGCCAGGGATAGCTGCTGCCGAATTTGCGACTGATGCCCGGCGGGAAAAATATCCAGGATGCGCGAGATGCTCTGAGAAGTATCGTTGGTGTGCAGAGAGGAGAGCACCAGGTGCCCCGTCTCAGCTGCCGTAAGCGCCGCGGACATGGTCTCGGCGTCACGCATTTCACCCACCAGGATCACGTCGGGATCCTGACGTAGTACAGCCCTCACCGCTTGCGCAAACGAGGGTGTGTCATGGCCCACTTCGATCTGCTCCACCAGGGAGTTATGGTTCGCGTGCTCATACTCGACGGGATCCTCGATGGTAATGATGTGATCGCGACGACGGGTGTTGATCAGGTCAAGCAGCGCAGCCAGGGTCGACGTCTTGCCACAACCTGTCGGGCCGGTGAGCAGCACCAAACCTTGCCGCCGCTCCGCCAGCTGGGCCAGTGCCGCCGGCAGGTGCAACGATTCGAGCGTTGGGATCTGCGCAGGCAGCAGGCGAATGCTGGCCGCCAGAGTACCGCGCTGATAATGGAAGTTGGCTCGGAATCTCCCGATCTGCCCCCGCGCGAAGCAGAAGTCCAAAGACTTGTTCCCTTCCAATTCCTCTGCCTGACGAGCCGTTAACAAGGGCAGCAATAAGCCGCGTATATCCTCTGACGACAATGGTTTACCGGCCGCTGGGGTCAAAGAGCCCTTGACTCGTAGCGCGATCGCCGAGCCAGCCACCAAAACAATATCGGAAGCGCCCCGCTGGGTGGCAAGCGCCAATAAGCGGTCGATCGACGAACTGCCACCGCTTACCGTTGCAGCCTTCGAACGATTCAATTCATCGACAAGCCGCGACAGTTCATTCCCGAAGGCAGCCATAGGCCCTTTCAGCAGGCAGAGTAGAGAATACCTATTCTAGCAACGCTTCGGACGACGTGGGTGGCGAGCCACTATCCAGCTTCACTTAACCCTTGCAAACGACCGAGTTCATCCCGGCACTTGACAGAGAAACCTGGCAAGATTCGCTTTAGAGAGTTTTTACGCTTTCATGATCCTGCAACACTTTCCTATTAGACACAATTACAGTCACACTATTGCGTCGATGTACACCCCGTCCCTCGCGTGGTAGCCTGAACCCGGAGTAAACAGCCCATGAGTGTAAACCGCAGAGACTTTCTCCGCAGGGCAGCCGGGGTGGCCTCGGCCGCCGCACTAGCAGGCAAACCCGCTTTTGTTTCCGCCCAGGCTAATTCCCTTCCTGCTCCGGATGCGTCCGGCATCGAGCACATCGTCGTGGTGATGATGGAGAACCGCAGCTTCGATCATTTACTTGGTTGGCTGCCGGGAGCGAACGGGCAGCAGGCGGGGCTCGCCTACCTGGACAATAAAGGCGAGGCCCACCCTACATATCGGCTCAAGACGTTTGACGGATGTTCTCATCCCGATCCAGACCACTCATATGCGGGAGGCCGCAGCGAATACGACAACGGCAGGATGGATGGATGGCTGCGCACCACGACCAACGACGTTTTCAGCATCGGCTACTACGAGGAAGCGGATCTACCCTTCTTTAGCACGCTTGCACGCAACTACACGACTCTGGATAATTATTTCGCTTCCATCATGGGACCAACTTTTCCCAACCGCGTTTTTCAGCATGCGGGCCAGACCGATCGGATTTCAAACACTATTGACCTCTGTACGCTCCCAACCATTTGGGACAACCTTGCCGCTGCGGGGGTGAGCGGCAAGTATTACTACTCTAACGTGCCCGTGCTGGCATTTTGGGGACCGAAGTACCTTGGGATCTCCGCCCTATTTGCCGATTTTCTGGCCGATGCGGCCGCGGGCACCCTGCCTTCGGTTTCGTTTGTCGATCCGCGCTTCACCCTTATCGAGGGCGGTCTTGGCAACGACGATCACCCGCACGCGGATCTTCGCGCCGGCGAGGCATTTCCTGGGTCAGGTATATCAGCGCCGATCACGACGCGGACCCGGCTGGCAAAATACTGTACTGATTATTAACCGTGATGAGTGGGGCGGATTTTTCGACACCGTCGTGCCGCCGCGGGTGATTGCGGCGAATGACGTCGATACGGATCTTGTCAATGGAAACGCGCTCCTCGGATGCCGTGTACCCACGGTCGTGGTATCACCATTCAGCGGCGGCATCCCGGCGACACCGCGGATCAATTCCGCACTTTACGATCACACCTCGGTGCTGAAGCTGATCGAATGGCGGTACAACTTGCCGCCACTTAGCCCTCGAGACGCCTCGAATCAGGTTGCGAACCTGGCGCTGGCACTGAACCTTCAGGCGGCATATACTCCGCCGCCTGTGCTACCGACAGTGAGCTCACCGGTCCCAACGCTTTGCGGCCTTTTCGAACTAGGAAGCCAGATCGATAACGAAAGCTACGACTTCCTCAAGTTGCTGCTATCTGATCTTGCATCCGGGTGGAAGACGTTAGGGCTGTAGGAGCAGATCACGGAGCCGGCCTTCCACCAGGCTGACGAAAACAGTCCTTTAGTGAAACCCAGGACTACGTCCCATAAGCGCTAACTTGTTGGCAGACATAGAAATCCAAGAAGACGCTGGTTTTTTGCGTCTCCAACTCGCCGCAAAAACGTCATCCTGAGCGGAGCGCTTCACAGATTATCGCGTGACACAGCGCTGGGCGGCGCGGAGTCGAAGGACCCCGAGGGTGCTATCTTACCCATGCCGCTCGGAGCTTTTCAACCACCGAAGCCCGCACCGGGCGGACGCCACGGTCTTTCCCTGGGCCCGAGAACCAAGAACTTGCTAGCATCTTGCTATGTCCGGCGGCTACATCTACATTCTCGGCAGCCATACAGGCACGCTTTACATTGGCGTCACCAGCAACCTGTATCTGCGCGTCATGCAACATAAGGAGGGCACGCTGGAAGGTTTCACTGCGACCTACGGCTGCAAGCGCTTGCTCTATTTTGAAGGCTACGAAGACATTCGCACAGCCATCGCTCGGGAAGAACAACTCAAAGGCTGGCGGCGCGAAAAGAAGCTCAACCTCATTCGCACGATCAATCCCGAGTTCAAAGACCTTGCGCAGACCTGGGGATGGAAAATGATTACAGTGCATGAAAAAATGTACCCGTGACCATCAAGTGCGTACCGCAGCAGATCCTGTTTTCGGGCTTCGGTGGTCGAAAAGGTCCAAGCAGCATGGGCGAGACAAGGACCCCCGAGGTCCTTCGACTCCGCGCCACCAAGCTCTCTGTCACGCGATAAAACTGTGAGGCGCTCCGCTCAGGATGACGATTTTGTGGGAGTTTTGTGGGAGTTTTGACGAAAACATTCAAAACAAGTTAGCGCTTAAGGGACTACATCCTGGGGCATTCTCAGTCGTCCCTTCGGGACTGATCTTAATCTGCCCTGATAGCTGACCTGCTTTCAGCGAGTGCTGTCCAAATCAGCCGAATCGAAAAAGCTAATCTGGACAAGACCGATTCTCAGCGATCCCTGCGAGACTGGTCAGCGCTGTCGAATACTGCCTAGGACTCACGTGCAGCAGATCAGCCGCCCCTTCGGGAATCAGTTCCGGATCGGCCGCTTGTCACCAGACTCTGTACTCCTGGCGCAGTAAAAGGCATAAAAGAGACCATCCTTTGCGCAAGGGCGCGCTAAGGATGGTTGGCTAAAGCGACCCAACTAATTCTCTTTAAAGTCAGTCCCAAATTGTTCGCGGGAGCAGTATGCTGTATGGCTATGAACTGGTTGCCTTCGCTACGAGCCTTATTGATTTTTGGCATCCTTATGGTTTTCTTCGGCGCTGCCTATTGGGCATGCGCGGGACATGGGAGATAACCGAACCGTCCGCCGGAAGTGACCCCTCTACCACAATGGTCTGCGGGCATCTTGTGCCTCGAGGCGTTTTCTATCGCCCCCTTTCTTTGGAGCCTTGAGACGAGTCGCCCTTGAGCGCTCGAGTCAAGGCATCACTTGTTATCGTGGGCGCCCAGTACTTCTCGATATGCTCAATCACCAATTCAGTGCCGGCAGCATGAGAGACGAAGGGCCGCGACGCTGGGTTATACATGGCATCGGTGAGATCGCGCACCAACACGCAACGCAGTCCCCACTTCGACAGCTGGCGCACGCCGAAGGGCCGGTTGAGGATACACATGTTCGCATGCACGCCCATAAACAGCACGGTGTCAATGTGATGCTGCTTAAGGACGTTGTAGATCTCATCTCCCTTGTCGGAGATCACATCTCCCGGTGCGATGGTGAGGGCTTCGGTTTCACGGCTCCATGCCTTGTGGGGTTTGTCTCCGGGAGTATCGCAACCCTCATCGCTATCGTCGATGGGGAGCGGAGCATCCGAGAAGGTTAGTTCCGGAGGAGGGGTGGCGCGAGGGGCGTTCTCTGCAAGCAGCCTGCCCGGCGCGTTGCTATAGAAGTCCATCGTCTCAGAGGGCGCATGAATGATTAGTATGCCGGCCCCGCGGGCTACTTCGAGCAGAGGTTCCATCTTCTGGGCAATGAGTCCTACCCTGTGCGTCGCCCCCTTGCACCAGTGCTTATCCCACATATCCGTGATGATGATCGCTGTCTTCGAGGGAACGATGGCTTCTTCAAAGTGGGCTTCCACCCAGGGCCCGTTGGCATGGAATGGTTGGATCTGGGTGCGCAGTTGCAACTTTATCTCCTCACCGTTCGGTCCTGTTGGCGTGGACGCGGACACCGTGAGTGCCAAGAGCGCGAACGTCGAAAGCATCATGACTGGTATTCGCATGGGATATGTTAGCTCACGTGACCCACGTAATCGGGTGCGTTCACCTGAACCTGAAATCCGTCCGGATCATAGAACTTGAAGGATTCTTTTGAGGTCTTGTCAGCGAACTTCAGGTTAAGTTCGGACAACCGGGCGCGCACTTCATCAGCGTTGAAGTTGGCAATCCCGAAGTCGTAGTGATCGACGGTGGCGGTCTGATGTTCGCCTTGCTCAATACCGAAGAAGGAATTGCCGACGCCCAGGATGTGTACTGTCGCCGACTGCTGCCGGAGAGGCATCCCGAAGAACTCCTGGTAGAACTGTGAGGTGCGGTGAAGGTCAGGAACCCGCACAGTGACGTGGTTCAGGCTAACAGCGCGGAAGCCTGTCGGCGCCGGAGGAGATGCGAGCGCACTCGGCGCCGAGAACGCCCCAGCGGCTAGCGTGGCGAGGGCAACAGCGAATTGACGCCGCGATAGTTTGCCGCACTCCAACTCGTCGAGCATTCTTTCTATTCTTTCGATCATGACAGTCTCCTTTTACTTGCAGAAATGGCTTGCCACGCTGGGCAATTCTCCGGGTTAGCCCATTCGAGATTGTGAAATCAACCTCAATCCTTTTCCCTCCGGATCGTTGCGCACTTCGCAGGACGTGTCGAAGTACATGGTTGCGCGAGCGCTCTTGGTGTATGCGGGCCAATGCGGCAGGCCGCTGTGATTCGGATCTCCTGTCCGCGCGAAATTCACCCACGCCGTGCTGATCTGCTTCGACAGAATGAAAGCATCAGGAGAACCCGCACTGTAGTGGTCGCAGATTTCGGCATTGTCGAACGTAAACGCAATCTCGCAAGCATGGAATGGACCGGGGCGATTATCGAGTACTGGTGTCCGCCAAGCATAAACGTAAGCGTAGGCTGGTGCGGCACCCAAATCAGCCTTCCTGGCGGCCTGCGCGAATGAAGGGACGCGCAGTCGAGAGGCCGCAATGGTCGCGTAGAGGCCGAAAGGAGTCGCTTTGGGATAATCGAGCCGGTAGGCATCGATGATTGCTTCACCATCGTCGCCGAATGCTTCGCGAACCAAACGGCTCAGCTCCTCAGCTCCCATTGCATTAGCATCCGGACGGTCGAGTCCGCTCACAAACTCATGGAGATTCGTGCCGGTAAGCAGCGGAACATCGGCGGATAGCGTGGGCGCTCCTGGATCGAATGGGTGATGGGGAAGAACGTGGCCATCGACGGTCGGCCCCCAGTCGCGCTCTCCAAACGTTTCGCGAAGCGAGGGTTGGGGCCGGGGCATTTTCTTCATCGCCTCGGCCGCAGCGCCGGAGATGCGGTCAACGGGAATCCTCTGTAGCTCTTTCACCTGCGACTTGGATAAGCCAAGCTCGCCCATTGTAAGTTCGGCCACGCGTCCAGAGTAATCAGGAGAGAGCGCTTTCAGGAAGGGGCCGCTTTGCACGATGGCACGATGAAATAAACCTTTGGCCGCCGGCATGGCCATGAGTGCGATCACTTTTCCACCGCCGCCGGATTGGCCAAAGATCGTTACGTTGCCAGGATCGCCTCCAAACGTGGTGATGTTGTCGCGGACCCACTCCAGGACAGCGACGATGTCAAGCATCCCGACATTGGCGGACGAGGCAAATTCCTCTCCCCCGAGGCCTGCCAGGTTGAGATAGCCATAAACATTCAGACGGTGATTGTGAGTGACCACGACAACATCGTGATTGCGCGCGAGGCTCTCGCCATCGTAAGAGAGAAGATCGTGCCCGCTGCCGCCGGAGAATCCCCCGCCATGCATGTACACCATAACCGGGCGTTTATGGGTAGCGTTGATCTGCGGGGTCCAAAGATTGAGACGCAGACAGTCCTCGCCCGGCACCGTAGCGGCAGAGCCGCGATGAAGCACAAAGGCGTCTTCATCGCTGTTCGCCAGGTTCTTCCCATCGGTATCAAAGTGTGCAGAATCATGAGTTGGACAAACGCGGCCATATTGCAGCGCGTTGCGAATCCCTTTCCATGGCTCCGGCCTGGCAGGGGGCATGAAGCGACGCTCGCCCGAGGTCGAAGCACCGTAGGGTACGCCTTTAAAAACGTATACGCCGTTGCGCTTAAATCCACGGATCTTGCCCGCGGTCGTTTCTGCAACCGTCGCGGCATCGGATGCAATAACCGTACTACGGCCGCAAGGTACTTCGGCGGATTGTGGATTCGAACGCGCCTCACCTGAGGACAGAGCCATCATGTTTGTGGGTACGATGAAGGAACCGGCCAGCCCTGCCATACTACCGATGAGGGCACGCCGCCCTCTGGAAAAAGCTGTTAAGCGGTCATCTGATGTTTTTGCTCGTATTTGCTCATCGAAGTGTCCCACGGATTTATCCTCTGTGCGAAACAAGACTTTAAAGTCGCACGGTCCAGCGTAGTCCCCGCTACTGTGCACTAGCAATTGCACGCCATGCAAGAGCAAAGTAGCTTAGCCCAAGTGGGCTATCAGCTGGAATGAGTACGGGTCGCGGTGCGGTCATTCGTAAATACGGCAACGTTGGTTCAATCGACGAACCGGATATGAGAGACAGGGATGACCGAAGCCTTCAAGGGTCTAAGATGAGACATGCTTAATAAGATTTGGGACCCGAAGACCGCCCGAATCCTGTGTACGGTGCTCATCTTTGCTCTGGGATTGGCTTTTCTACACGCCGCGCGTGAAACGCTCACGCTCTTCCTGTTTGCGATCTTATTCGCGTACTTCGTCGCGCCGCTCGTCTCCCGGCTGGAAAAGCCTTTGCGGGGCCGCATTCAGGCAATCGGTGCGGTTTACCTGATTTTGATAGCTCTTCTGGTCGGCCTTGGCTTTCTGGTTGGGCCGAAGATCGCCGCTGAAGGCACCGCGCTTGCGACCAGCCTTCCGTCACTGCTGGACAAGGCGGGTTCCGGCGAGCTTGTCTCTCAGGTGGGCCAGAGGCATGGATGGAGTGAAGCCCGGCAAGCCCAGATCCAGAACTTCTTCATAGCGCATAAAGACGACATCCTCGGTTTTGGCCGGGCTATCGGCCAGAAGCTGGCGGAGCCGGCGCAACATATCTGGTGGCTGATTCTCATCCCTATCCTCAGCATCTTCTTCCTCAAAGATGGCCGATCCATCGGTGAGAACCTTATCGCTATGGGACGCGCCCCACAGGAAAGGGAGACGCTTCGCGGGATCGTCGGCGATGTAAATGTCATGCTCGGCAGCTATATCCGCGCACAGCTCACGCTGGCATCCCTCACCCTGGTTGCCTACACGGTGGTGCTGAGCATTCTCCACTTGCGGTACGCGCTCATTCTCGGCCCTCTCGCGGGGATGTTCGAGTTTGTTCCCGTGGTAGGCCCGGCTGTTGCGGCGATCATTGTCTTCGTGATCGCGGTGCTGACGAGTTATCCTCACCTGATTTGGGTAGTGATCTTTCTTGCCGTTTGGCGGCTGGTACAGGACTACGTAAACGCCCCACGCATCATGGGCAAGTCACTGGAGATCTCGCCCCTGGTACAGATCCTGGCTGTGCTCTCGGGAGGCGAAATCGCGGGCGTCGTCGGTGCTCTGATCTCGGTCCCGGCGGTCGCTACCTTGCGCATCCTCTGGCGACGCCTGACCAGCGAAAAGGGAGCTGATGCGCCGATTGTTCCCATTACCAGTGAAATATCCCCGCGCTAGAGTGGTTTTCCCCGGATTTCCTGTTGAGTTTGGTGGCGTTGGCGAACTTTATGCGGCTTTCCTTACTGAAAGCCGCACGCGCGGTCGTTTGCGAATGCCACGTGGCAGGAAATCCGTGGTTTCACGGGACCAGATCGTTTTGAGCGGGGTGGCTCACTCGCGAAGCCAATACTGCGTGCGGCCCAGAACAGAGACGCCGATGAAGCCGCGCACCTTCAGCTTGGTCCCTCCGTCTTCTACCGAGAGCAGGCACTTGTAGGTCTTTCCGGTCGCCGGGTCGAGTATCGTGCCTCCGGACCATCCATCGCCGTCCTTCTGAAGATCCCAGAGGATCCGCAGCCCAATCACCGGTTGCCCCTTCAGCTCACCCTCACAGTCATCGCACGTGGGGTTTGGATCATCGGGATCCGGGTCCAACAGCTCCTGGACGCGTCCGTACAACTTGCCGTTTTCCTCCCAGATAGCTACCACCGACTTAGCCTTGCCGGTGACATCGTCAACCGTCCTCCACCGGCCAACGGGCGAACTCGGGGACGAAGCCTGGGTGTCGTTTTCCGCCCGGCCCCCGGGGGCGAATAGGGATCCGAACAACACCGACAGGATTAGAGACAAGATGAACGGCCGTCCCACGAGGTCCTCCAATGCTTCGCTTGATTGTGATGCTTGGGAAGGGCCCCGCGCCGCATCCGAAGACGCTCGCACTATCTTTTTATACCTGCTGGAAGCCTGTGGATGCGGACCCTGATCGGAGAATGGGCACGACCGCAGGGAACCGTCGGCGCGGCCGAAGCGGCTCGATGGGGTTTAGCCCAGGATGCCAGATGCCACTGCTATCCCCCGCCTGATCCGCTGTTACACCCAAGATTGAGCATCACCAGGCCGTGTTAGTAACGGGTCGTCACCGCGGCAAACGCCATCTTCAGAACGATGGCCTCAGCCTGGGCGGCTGAGATTCCGTGTTGCGCCGTAGCATCGTAGAACTCGAAGGAGGTGAGAGCTGTAAGAGCGGCGGTAGCCTCGATGACATCGCTCCCGCTCTTCCACTTCCTGGTGATACGCCCCGCAGCTGCCCGCCGGCGTTCGTTGCGGGCATCTATCAGCTCCCCGAAATCAGGGTCGATTGCGCCAATGCCGTGGATTCTTCGAAAGAGCACCTGGTTCGTAGCCCAGAATGCGCAGAACACGCGAACAAACCCTTCCAGCATCGCACGCGGATCGTTCAGCGACATGACGGAACGCATCTGCTCCATGCCTCCGTGGGTCGCCATGCTATCGAACAGGGCTTCCAGGAGCTGTTGCTTGGTTCCAAACAGATTGTGGATCGTCTGCCGCGTAACCCCGCTGTCGGCCGCTAGCGACGCCATGGAGAACTGTTTGTAACCGTGCCCTTCGAGTTGAGCGCGCGCAGCCTGCAGCACGGTTCGTCTGGTCTCGTCCATTTGCTCAAGGCGCTTACCAAGCTCATAGCCGCGCCTCTGCTCTGTTTTCCCCACCGGTTGTTCTTCAGTCATTCTTCAAAATCCAATTCGCTTGACTTATTAATTTTACATAGTGTAAATCTAATTTAGATGAGAGACCGATGAACCGATCCGGCACATTTTCGAATGCCCGTACCGTCGCAGTTCCACGGAACTTGCCGCGGCTACCCTGGGCTCTACGGGCCGGTTTCTGGATATGCATCGTTATTGGCATCGCCGTCGTACTTCGTCGCGCTCTCGCTCTGCGGCGGCCACTCGCTGCAAACGCTCCTCCAGACTTGCTGAGGCTCGATGCTTTTTTCAAAACACACGCGATCCTCACTTACGTGCACATCTTCGCAGCTCTCGTCTTTGTCTGTGTGCTGCCATTTGTCTTCTGGAGCCGAACCCGCGCTTCAACGTTGGTGCGTCTCCTTTTCTACACGGTGGGGACGGTTGTCGGCTTCTCTGCCTTCGGGATGGTTCTTCACCCAGTTGGGGGCGGGATAGAAGGCGCTGCCGTCGTCTTTTATAACGGCCTTTTCCTGGTGTCGCTGGCCGTCAGCTATTCGGCCTGGAAGATGGGACAAACAGAAAATAGCTTGCGCTGGACCCTTCGCGCTACAGCCATCTCTCTGGGGATCGCGACGACCCGGCCCGTCATGGGGATCTTCTTTGCGACGTCGCGTCTCACGCACTGGACTCCCGAACAGTTTTTCGGCCCGGCCTTTTGGATCGGCTTCTCGATCAACACCCTGGTTATGGAACTCTGGCTTCGCAAACATTCGGTTTAACCAAAAGGAGTCTGGAATGAGCACACCTTCCGCCTCTTCCCATCGAGGGCCGCACCCCGGTATCCTCGCCATCCTTTACACCACACTTTTCTGCATAGGTCTCAACCCTGTGACCGTCATGTATAAGCAACCCTACTGGCCCGGGCCATGGGAGCTACCGTCGACGATCGTGCCGTATTTTCAAGTCTACGGGCAGCGTGTCCTCTTCTGCATCGTGCTTCAACTGGGAGCTCTTATCTGTTTCGGCGGTGGCGTTCTGTCCTGCGTCAAGCTCATCGGTGCAACTAGCGATATGAACTTGTGGGGCGTGTAAGGGATCGTGGCAAGGGCCGCCATGCCTTGTCCTGGTCTCGCGGATCTGCGATCCCCCGCTGTAAGATGGCAAAATCATGGGTGATTTTTACGGCGACCTCAAATATTCCCTTCGCATGTTGATCGCCAACCCCGCGTTCACCATAACCGCCATCGCGGCCCTGGCGCTGGGCATCGGAGCAAACACTGCCATCTTTACCGTCGTCAACACCGTCCTGCTCAAGCCCCTCGACTATCCCGAGCCCGACCGGTTGGTGCAGTTCCTGAACATCGACCCTGATGGGTCCAGTCACTTCGCTTCGCCCACAAATTTTCTCAACTGGAAGGATCAGACCAGCGTCTTCCAGGACGTCGCTGCTTATGACGACGCAGGTCCCGGCTTCAATCTCACCGGCACTGTGCCCGAACTGGTTCATGGTATCCACGTTTCCAGAAACTACTTCGCACTCTTCGGCGCGCCGGTTATGCTTGGCCGCACCTTCAGCCAGCAGGAGGACAGCCCCAATGGAGGCAAGGTCGTGGTTATCAGCTACGGCCTATGGAAGCGCAAATTCGGCGGCAATCCCAACATCGCCGGCACCTCGATCTCGCTGGGCGATGAGTCCTACACCATCCTCGGCGTCACCGGGAAATCCTTTGTAACGGATCCCGAAGCCGACCTCTGGCTTCCCTTCCAATTCGATCCCAACACCACCAACCAGGGTCACTACTTCCTGGTTGCGGGGCGTCTCAAGCCAGGCGTCACACTAGCTCAGGCAAATGCTCAGCTCAAGATTGCTGCTGCTCAGTTCCGCCGCCGCTATCCGGACGCGGTGGCCGCCATGGACCCCAGAGGGACGTTCGGCGCTCAGCCTCTGCGCGACAATGTTGTCGCCGGCGCGCGTTCTTCGCTGCTTGTCCTCCTCGGAGCGGTTGGGTTGGTCTTGCTGATCGCCTGCGCCAATGTCGCCAATCTCCTGCTTGTTCGGGCTACCGGCCGTAAACGGGAGTTCGCTATCCGCGCCGCCATGGGCGCGGGCCGCGCCCGCATCGTCCGCCAGTTGCTTACCGAGAGCATTGTCCTCTCCATGATCGGCGGCGCTCTCGGTCTTATCCTCGGATTCGCCGGAGTGCGCGCGTTGCTGGCCGTCAGCCCCGGGGATATCCCACGCATCGGCGAACACGGAGCCGCGGTCGGTATCGACTGGCGGGTCCTCACCTTCAGCCTCGGCCTTTCGCTGCTGACCGGCATTCTCTTCGGGCTCTTCCCTGCTATCGGCGCCTCCCGTCCCGACCTCAACTCCACTCTGAAGGAGAACAGCAACCGGTCCGGCACCGGCTTCCGTCAAAGCAAGGCCCGTTCGCTCCTGGTCATCAGCGAAGTCTCCCTTGCGCTCGTACTGCTCATTGGCGCTGCGCTCCTTATTCGCACGTTCATTGCTCTGCGCCACGTCAATCCCGGCTTCAACGGTCACAACGTGCTCACGCTCGAGATGTCGCTCATCGGCAACCGCTACCAAAAGACCGCCGGAGTCGCCCAGTTCTCTCGCGATGGCCGCGAACGCGTCAACGCCATCCCTGGCGTAGAAGGCTCGGCCTTCGCCTGCAGCCTGCCGCTCGAAGCCGGCTACAAGTTGCCCTTCAACATCGTCGGACGGCCACTGGGCAAAAATTCGTTCACCGGAGGCGCGGGCTGGATCAGCGCTTCGCCCGGCTACTTTGCCGTCTTCAAAATCCCTATCATCCGGGGCCGCGACTTTACCGACAGCGACAGCGCAGGTGCGCCCGGCGTGATCATCATCAACCAGGCCATGGCCAGGAAATACTGGCCCAATCAAGATCCGATCGGTCAGCTGATTGAGATTGGCAAAGGCCACGGCCCGCAGTTTGATGAACCCGCGCGCCAGATCATCGGCATTGTGGGCGACATGCGCGTCAACGAGCTCAACATTGACCCGAACCCGCTCATGATCGTCCCCATGGCCCAGGTCACCGACGGCATGACCACCCTCTTCGCCGGCATCAGCCCCATGGCGTGGCTGGTCCGCACCCACGGCGATCCACATCAGTACATCGCCGCCATCAGCGAACAGCTTCGCCAGGCGAGCGGTGGATTCCCCGTCGGCCGCGTCCGCCCCATGGAGCAGGTGATGGTGCAGTCTACTGCACGCGAAGACTTCAACATGCTGCTGCTGACTATCTTCGGAGCGTCGGCAATGCTGCTCGCTGCGATTGGGATCTACGGCCTCATGGCCTATTCGGTGCAGCAGCGCACCCAGGAAATGGGCATTCGCATGGCCCTCGGAGCCGATCGCGCCCGCATCCGGAACCTGGTGGTTTGGCACGGCATGCGTTTGGCTTTGGTGGGCATTATTGTCGGCATCAGCGCCGGCTTAGGGCTCACGCGCTTCCTCTCGAGCTTCCTCTACGGCGTCAAATCCTGGGACCCCTTGGTATTCGTAACCGTCCCGATTATCTTAAGCGCAGTCGCTCTGCTCGCTGTCTGGCTGCCCGCTTCCCGCGCGGCGCGGTTGGATCCCCTCCAGGCTTTGCGAACCGAGTGAGTCACCTCAGTTCCTTGTGCCGTATGTTTTCCCGGAATCACCGCCCCCATCCCACGTGCCGTCCAGCTTGTCCGCGGTGGCTTTGAGCTCGATGTCGTAATAAGAGCCCTGGTAAGGCGCCTGGAATTTCAAAACGCCACCGACGAAGGTTAGATCCTTCGCAGGTTGTTCCCCTTCGCCGACGCTCAGGGAGCCGGTCAATTTTCCTTCACTCTCCTGGAGAGTCAGGGTCCATTTGACCGGGTCCTCGGTACTTTCCGATGTCATGTTCCACTTGCCGAGCAGGGTCTTATAGTCCTGTCCGTGGGCGGAAACTGTCAGCACCATGAGTCCCAGGCAGAGCGCGAAAAACCGGCGGCTGATTTTATGAGCCATAACACTCCTCCGTGGCAACCGGCGCCACCCGAGCAGTGTACCCCTGGCCTCCGGCATGTGTGTTTAGAATTTGAAGGATCTCCGGCGCGTGGTCTTGCCGGTGGCCGGACTGGCCACCGGCAAGACGAATCCGGGCCGGAAAATTGAGAAAGATCTAGTGATCCGCCCCTTGGGGCGTGCCAGGGGCGGCGGTCCTGGGTTGCGGTTTCGTTTCAGGAATGCGATGTTCCTGTCTTTGTTTCCGTCGAGGTGGCGGCTAAGTCCTTTGTTTTCCCAAGGTGCTCAAATTTTATTTTTCCCGCCCCCATAAGCTATTAAGGGGAAGGTATTTGCCGGCTGCTGGTCTTGGTTGGAACGTATTACAGCTCCGTTTTGCTGTCCAGGGTTTGGGAAAAAAAGATGTGGAAGAGCGGTAGGGGAACTCGGAGTTGGCTGAGTGCTTGCAGCGGGAAACCGCGGATCGCTCCACGGGATGACAAGGGGGGGTGGCCGGTCACTGACCGGGTGAGGCATGCTTGTCTAGGGTCTCGCCGATGCTTTCGAGCAATCCGTTCACTTGCCCCTCGATGCTGTCCGCAGCATGGAGAATGAGCAGGTAGTGATCCATATAGACTGGCACGCCGTTCAGCGGAACAGCCAGCGCCACCGCTACCACGGAAGCGTCGGTGTGTCCCTCAGCGTTCACGAGCTTTACGGTTGTGAAGTAGAGGTCCAGCTGGGCATCGGTCATCTTGTCAACGACGCATCCCTGATGCGACTTCACCGCTGATTTGAGGCCATAAAGAAATAAGTTGACTGTATCCGAATCGCCGGCGCCCGGGGCTTGCGGCGCCTGGATATACATCGGCAATTTACAGGCAACCTTGGCTTGACCAGACGCGGCGCCCACCATCAGAACTGAAAACAACAAAGCAATCGCTCTCACAGTGGTTTCCCGGGAAGAAGGCTGACAACCGTCCTATGATCCTAGAGGAAGAGGGGGCTCTTCTGGCTGCACCTAAAGAGGCAGTGGCTGTGGCCTTTATTTGTAATCTTCGCGGTTCCGTCTGCCGTCTCTCCGCAGACACGATGTTGCCTGCAAAACTGGCGAAAGAAGCACGGAAGCTGGCCGGGGGAGCTGTGTACTACGCGGGAACCTGGTTAGGAATGGGCGGCACCCAATTGGAAACAACCAAAATGGCAGAAGTGCATCGAAGCAAATCACTTGCCACACGGGGTGAAAATTTTATCTGGTCGCCCGCAGTTAACTTTTCTCATTCCTCAGACCGGAAAAGCTCTGGTTTTTCGTTTCTCTCACCCGAAAGATGCACTATCATCCCTGAAAATGATCTTGCTTCTGTTACTTATCTGTGGGCCGAGAGGGAGAGAGGCAGGCGCCTTCCTTATAAGGAAGATCCAGTCCGCCCGAGGGATTCAATCGCGCCCACTGATCGATGACGCTGCGGATGGATTAAGACAGGCATCTCCGCTGCTCGATTCCATTTCCAATTAAAGGGAGGACAGTCCATTGAAAACAATACTTGCTCCGGGCATGATCGCCGGGCTCTTTCTGCTGGGCACGCTATCCGCGACGGGTCAGACACAGGGCGCCCCACTGAGCAGCCGGTCTTCATCGCTTCCGACCACAATTCACAACCCGCTTGAGAACACAACCAGCCGGTATGACTATGATTTCATCGCAAAAGACTATGTATGGAGCAATAAGCCGCTTCAATCCACTGCCGGCAAGATTTGCCAGACGATGAAAGAGCACGCTTTCGCCGAGACTCAGTACGGGATCAACAGCGATAAGGACTGGAACGACTGCCTCAGGACGCAGATCCGCAGTATTGGCTACCTGCGCTGGTTGCGGAATGGCGGCTTTAAGCCCAATCCCAAAAACCGCACCAACGCTCAGGAGTATTTGAAGAAGAAGTACCCCATGGGTCCATGGGGGAGCTACTCCTTTGCCCAGCTGAGTGACGCGGTAAAAGCCACGACCGGCAAACAGATTCCCTAGCCGTTTGGATCGCTGTCGGCATTTGCGTGGGTCGGAGTAAAACTGCAGGTCCCTCCCCTCCGCTACCCCGGATTTCCTGTCCAGGAAATCCGGGTCCGCTCCGGTCGGGATGACAAAGTTGAGGGCGGTTGCCCACCTTGGCATTAGTGGAGGTGGATGGACAGAGTTGAAAACGCTCCAGACGACCTGTCACGGTTACAGCCGCCCATGATTGGCTAAGGGAGGGCCAAAGAGAGCAACCTCAAAGTTTTGCCGGGGCCCCGTGCGGAAGCGGACGCCCTGGGTGGGCGTTCGTCAGCTCTCCCTTATCAATGGCTAGTTGCCCATTCACGAGCAGATACACCACCCCAGTTGCCAGAAGCTTCGGTTGTTCATAGGTCGACTGGGCGCGGATGGTCTTGGGATCAAATACGACTACGTCGGCAAAAAAGCCGGCCTTTAGAAGACCGCGGTCTTTCAGGCCTAGCGTTTCCGCCGGCAGCGAAGTGCTGGAGCGGATCGCGAAAGGCAGCGTAATGACATGTTCGTCGAAGACATATTTGCGCAGTTTTTCCGGGAAGGTTCCATATTTCCGCGGGTGGCCAGTACTGCCATCCGAGCAGGTCATCACCCAGTCCTGACGCATGAAATTTTTGATGTCGCTCTGCTGCATATTGAAGGAGGCAACGTCTGCGCCGCCCTTTTGAATGATGATCAAGGCTGCTTCAATCGGCGAAGTGCCGCGTTCCTTCGCAATCTTGGCCAAGGTCTTGCCGACGAACTCTTTGTCAGGCGACGCGGTCATGAGCAGAGACTCCGGGCCGCCGCGACGGTCCAGATTCTTCTGCATCTCTGCCATCAGGCGGAGCCTCACCGCTGGATCGCCAATCCGCTGTAACAATGCGGCTGGGCCACCCACCTCCGCCCACCGCGGTATCAGGGCAGCTTCCACACTGGTTCCCGACGCATCGTAGGGGTATTGACTTGCCGTCACCCGCACGCCCTCTGCCCGTGCGGAATCGACGAATGCGATCACTTGCGGGCTCTGCCCCCACACGTCCCGGCCCAGCGCTTTGATGTGGGAGATCATGACGGGCATGTGCGCTTCCCTGCCGATCCTGATGGTTTCGCGCACTGCAGCCAGCAGCCCGATGTTGTAGGTGCTCTCGTCCCGCATATGGGTGTCGTAGATGCCACCGTCCGCTGCCGCGACCTTGGCCAGGGCAATCACTTCCTCCGTGCTGGAATAGCTGCCCGGCGCATAATACAGGCCGGTGGACATGCCGATCGCCCCTTCCTTCATGCCCCGATCGACCAACGCCTTCATGGAATCCATTTGTGCTGGTGTGGGCTTTGCATCCGACATGCCCATGACGGCGTCGCGCACGGAACCCTGGCCGATGAACAAGGCCGCGTTGGTGCCAATACCTTGCCGCGCCCACTTGTGCAGCGCATCGCCAATTTGCAGCGGGCTGCTTCCGTCATTGCCGGTGGCTACGGTCGTCACGCCCTGCTTCAGGTACGCCTCGTTGCGGCTGGTAGCCGGGTTGGAGAGGTCATCAAAGGTGTGCGTATGAGGATCGATAAATCCCGGCGCGACTATCAAACCGTGTGCATCAATGACGCGACTGGCTTTTTGCCTCAGGTCTTTTCCAATCAGAACGACTCTATCCCCACGAATGCCAATATCCACCTGCTTGGCCGGGGAGCCGGAGCCATCGAGCACGGAACCGTTACGAATCAGGAGATCGAGGCTCTGCGCCAAAGAAGGGCTAGCCAGGGAAAGAAGGAGTAGTGCTGACAGGATTTTGGGAATCATCGCCGCCTCCAAAAAGCGTGCAGAGGAGTGCCCTAAGGAATCGTGACGGTTGGGGCCACCCGATGTCGACCGTTCAGTGTATCGGATGAATTGAAAGCCAGACGGAAAGAGAGCCAGACCTCAGCGGCTAAAGCCGTCATAGCTGCAGGTTGTACGGCCCGGCTGAAGCCGTGCCCTGATACAAAACATGAGTTTTTCCGCAAGCTGAAAGCCGTGCCCTTCGTTGACATTTCTTTCGCCCGGGCTCAGACACAGTCTTGACAGAAGGCGTGATTAGAATCACAATGTAATTCTAATCATGCTTGGCGAATTCGAGTACCTGATGATCACCGCGGCTGCCGGACTTGGAGACAAGGCCTACGGGGCTGCCATTCGGGAAGAGATTGAGCACACAACCGGCCGCAAGTGCTCCATCGGTGCGCTCTATACGACGATTGAGCGTCTGGAAAAGAAAGGCCTGCTCACCACCTGGATGGGCGAGGCGACGGCGGAACGAGGCGGCCGCGCCAAGCGCATGGTTCGCGTGACACCTAAAGGAGTGAAGGCGGCCAAGGACTTCTACGATGTGGTGATTCGGGTAAGCCGTGGAGCTTCGTGGGTGGCGAACCGGAGAGGGAGTGCCTCATGACAGAGATCAGCTGGTCATTTGTAGAGGTTGCTGCTCGACTGCTGGAAGGTGACGAACGCGAGGCCGTGCTGGGTGATTTGCGGGAAGCCGGCGAGAGTGGCCTGCGGGGACTACTCGATGTATTCGGTCTGGCGGTCCGGCGGCAGCTGACGCTTTGGAAGGACTGGCGGCCGTGGCTTGCATCGTTCGGAATGGCATTGCCAGGCAGCCTGCTCCTGATGGGGTTCTCCCTCTCTGTCAGCCAGACCTATCAACGACTGATCCACCCAACCATCTTCAAGGTGACTGGTCTGACCGTGGGCCCAGGTTTTACGTTGCTGTTGTGCAATGTCCTCCTCTTGATCGGCTGGGCCTGGACCGGTGGATTTGTCATGGGATCGATATCGCGGCGAACGGTGCGGGTAAGCGCCGTTTTATCGTTTGCGCCCTGCTTGTTTTGCCTGGCAAGGTTCCGCGTGGAGTCCTTATCGCGGTTCTGCCTGCTTCTCTTTTTGCTGCCTGCGATCTGGGGAGTTTGCCGCGGCCTGCAAATTGCCCAGATCAAGTTGAGATCGGCACTTATCCTGGCGGCCGGTATCACTCTGCTTACGATTCCCACATGGACGAGCAAAGGCTCCTGGATTCCGAATTGGGCGTTGAGTTGGCCGGCGTGGTACCTGGTTGCGATGGCATGGCGGGGCGAGGCCATGAAGGAGCGGGAAAGATGGCGGACAAACTAGCCTTATCCGTGAATGGAGCGCAGCATTTCGTCTCCGCTTCGCAAGAGACTCCCTTGCTGTACGTGCTGCGTAATGAGCTGAAATTATCCGGGCCGCGCATGGGCTGCGGGATGGCGCAGTGTGGCGCGTGCGCCGTCCTGGTTGATGGAGCAGAGGTTCGCTCCTGCATCGCACCCCTTTCCTCCGCCGTTGGGAAGCAGGTAACGACGATCGAGGGGCTGGCCCTGGTGTGGGCCGAGAAGAAGGGCTTGAGCGAAACCGACGCGGCCAAGACTTTGCATCCCGTCCAGCAGGCATGGATTGACGAGCAAGTGCCGCAATGCGGCTACTGCCAGAGTGGAATGATCATCGCCGCGGTGGAGCTGCTGGACAAGAATCCCAATCCTACCGTGGTGCAGATCAAAGACGCCTTTACTAACAAGCCCCCATCCCCACATCTCTGCCGCTGCGGTACCTATGCGGCCATCATCGAAGCCGTGCAGATGGCTGCGAAAACCATGAGTGCCTGAAGGAAGTGCACGCCATGCTGATGAAGCCAGATCTTTCCGCCGACTCCAGCCTTGCCCCGAGGCTTACACGGCGCGGATTCGTCAAGATGGGCGGCGCTCTCATGGTGTCGTTTACGTTTCCCGGGCTCTCCACGCTCGCTGCGGAGGTTCCGCCTAAGTCTGAGACCAGGCAATTAGCGTCGTGGCTCGAGATTCGGCAGGACAACACCATCGTTGTGCGCACGGGCCGCACCGAGATTGGCACCGGCATGAGCGCTTATTATGCACAAGTCATCGCGGAAGAATTGAACGTCCAAGCAGAAGCCATCACGCTCATTATGGGCGACACGGATAAGACGCCGGACGGTGGCTACTCCGCCGGCTTTCTTTACGGAGCAGTGAACCTTCGCAAGGTGGGCGCCTATACCTACCAGGCGCTGCTCGGGCTAGGCGCAGAAAAGCTCCGCGTTCCCGTCGCTACTCTCACTGTTACAGATGGCATCGTCTCCGGAGGCGGAAAGAGTATCCGCTACGGAGAACTTGTTCAAGACCAGCAGTTCGATCTGAAGATTCCAGTCTCTGGCGCGCCGCCAAAGGTCGACCCAACGTCGTGGAACGGGATAGCAGGATTGGACGGTCTGACGGTGCTGGGTGACCCGCCGACGAAGCCGATAAGCCAGTACAAAGTGGTTGGAAAATCTCACCCTATGCCGGGCATTCCCGCCAAGGTCACGGGTAAAACGCAGTGGAGCTGCGATGTCACTTTGCCCGGGATGCTTCATGCGCGCATGGTCCGTCCTCCAACATTGGGCTCGACGTTGATCTCCGTAGGAGCGGTGGACAAGGCGCGCTTCCCCAACGCGCAGGTGATCACCAAAAAGAACCTGGTCGCAGTGCTCTCTCCCAATGAATGGGAGGCAGTAAGCGCTACCCGATCGGTTGCCTCCAGTACCAAGTGGAGCGAATGGTCGGGTCTGCCGGGCAGCGAACATCTGACCCAGGCACTGCGCGACTACAAGTGGGGTGCTCCATCGGAAAGCAAGGGAAATGCAGCCGATGTCACTGCGGCTCTGGCGCATGCGCCCAAGACGCTCTCGGCAACCTATGAACAGCCATACATCAAACATGCCCCCATTGGTCCCTTTGTCGCGGTGGCCGATGTGCGGAGCGATGGCACAGCCACGGTGTGGACCCATTCTGCAAACTCGCAAGGCTTGCGGGCACAGATTGCCAATACGCTGAGCACGCCGGTCGAAAAAGTAGTCGTCCGCTGGCTGGACCACGCCGGCCAGTTTGGGCGCACAACCTTCGGAGGCGACGGCGCTGAAGGGGACGCTGCGATCCTCTCGCAGTTGACCGGCAGGCCGGTGCGTGTGCAGTGGACCTTGCAGGAGGACCTGGCATGGTCGGCATCCTCGCCCGGCTGGGTGGAGGATATCACCTGTAGCCTTGACGACCATGGCTGCGTGACCGCCCTGCGCAGCGCCTTCTACTCCGCGCAATCGAATGACGCGCGGATTGTCGGCGCTCTTCTTGCCGGCATGCCTTGCATCCAGCCCAAGCCGGGCAATTGGATTGCCACCGAGTGGCCGTACGACAAGATTCCATGCCGGCAGGAGCAAGTGTATGGGATGCCGAACCTGGGAGCAGATTCGCAGGCACCCGGATTACGCGGGCTCATCATGCGCACGCCCGGACAGCGACAGCAGAACTTCGCGCTCGAATCGCTGATCAACGAGGCGGCATCGTGCGCAGGCATCGATCCTATTCAGTTCCGGCTCTTGCACACCACCGACCAGCGGCTCATCGACATCATCCATGCCACGGCCAAGGCAGCCGCATGGGAGCCACGTCCTTCGCCGCACCCGGGCACGCGCCGTACCGGAACCGAGCCCGTCACCGGCCGCGGAGTATCCATCATGGTCCGCCAGAACTCGTATTGGATGGGGATCGCCGAGGTGGTAGTGACTCCGGATACGGGCGTGATACAGGTGACAAAGTTCACCATTGGTGTCGACTGCGGCAAAGTCATCAACCCGCGGCAACTGGAACGCTGCATGAAGAGCGGCGTTGTCATGGGTGTGAGTGAAGCGCTCAAAGAGGAGGTCACCTTCGACACGGGAAAAATAACCAGCACCAGCTGGAGTCGCTACAAGATCCTGACGATGGCAGAGATGCCAGAGATCAAGGCGGTGCAGATTTCGCGCGACGACAAAGGCTTCGGCGGGGGCTCTGAAGCCGCCAATGCGGTGTGTACGCCGGCAGTCGCCGCTGCCCTTTTCGATGCAACCGGAGTTCACCCGCGCAGAATCCCGCTGACCCCCGCCTATGTGACTGCGCTGCTCAAAAGCTAGAGCGGCTACGGAACTTCGCTTGCGAACTCGGCCGAGCAGGGGTCTGCCTTTCGTTCCCTCGCGAAGGACGGGTGCCCCACATCTCGCTCGTTTTTCGCGAGATGTGGGATTCCAATGCTCTTTCCCTCTGACTCTCGATTAATCCGATACACTTAGCGGTCAACATCGGCGGAATCCCACATCTCGCGAAAAACGAGCGAGATGTGGGGCACCCGTCCTTCGTCAGGGAACCAGAGGGGGCACTCGTCCTATTGCACGGACGTGCGAGACCGGCCCTACTCTGCTAACTGGAAGATGCGAATCTGAACCAGCTTGCTGATGGTCAGGTTGTTAAAACCCCTGGCCTGCATGCGATGGATGAAATCCGGCGTGACCTTGAAAATGCGCATTTGGATTAGCTCATCGAGCGTTGGCTGGTAGCCCATGGCACGAATCTGTTTCACTTCTTCCGGATTGACATGCTGCACACGCAAGGCAGTCAACTTGCCCGCATCCGGAGTTGCGTAACCGAGAGCGTTCAGGCTACGGATATAGTCCGCATCGACGTGGAAAATACGCAGCCCAAGCAGGTTCCCAGAATCAAGGCCGCTCACGCCCGCAACCTGCAACGAGTGAACCCAGGCAATCCCAATGTCAAAGAGCGTGTACGCCTGCAGCTTCTCCACTTCAAGGTCGCGAAATCCCAGGTGGAGCATGCGGTCGACAAACGCCGGGTCGGGCACGAATGTAAAATCACCGCTCATCCTGCCGTTATGTACCCCACCGGAGCAGGTGATGGTGCCGGCTTCGGCGCGAATCCTCGCGTCCAAATGCGCGCCTTCGCGCTGCAAATCCGCGAGCGCAAAACCGGAAAACGCGCTCAGCGGTTCCTGCGTTTGCGTGGAAGAACAGTCTCTATTGTCTTCGCACCCACTGCGCTCCAAGCGAAGATCCGCCTCGGTCCCATTGGAAGTCGCCGTGATGCTGCACGACCCCGTGAGCGTGCGAAGCTGCTCCTCCGCCCGCAGAAACAAGCAGGTGAAGGCTGCCAGAGATACAACAACGATCCAGCCTGTCTTTGTCATTTTGCTTCACCCGTCCCGGCTTGCCGTGGACCATCCGAATCCCCCATCACGCCAGAGATGCGTAGTTTCACCAGTTGCTCGATTGATAGCGAATTAAAGCCATGACGCTTGGCATCGGCGATAAATGCATCGTCAATATGGAAAATGCGAAGTTGAATCAACTCGTCGAGGGTGACGTTTGGATACTGCTGTTTCACTGTCCTGGCATATTCGGGGGTCACATTGTGAACACGCAGCGCAACCAGCTTGTCCGGTGGAATGGAGTCGAAGCCGGCGGCCTTCATCGCGGCGACAAACTCCGGCGTAACCTTGAAGATGCGATAAGAGATCAGATCGTGGATGCTGCTTGGTTGCAGGCCGGCGGTGCGCAGCTCCGATACATACTCCGGAGTAACGCCCTGGGCCTTCATGGCGATCAGATCATCCGCGGTGGGTTTACCGAAGCCCACCTTTGCCATCGCCTGCGCATATTCCGGAGTAATGCGCTGCATCTTCATGGCGACATACTTGTCGATATCTACGTCGTAGCCCGCAGCGCGCATGGCATCGATATAGTCGGGCTTGTGTGCGGAGGCATCGGCGGTCGCGGCTTGTTCCGCACTCCCGCCGGAGCCTCCTGAACCATTCCCGGCGCCAGATCCCGCACCTTCTCCCGTGCCCTTACCAGCACGTTGAGCCTCAGTTGCGATTGCAGCGGCGCCATCGTTCGCAGCAGCCGGGACGAAGGCAACCTGGACCATTGGGAGAACCGGAGATGCATCGTGTACGACGCTCGATAAAACCGGGGCGTCGTGTACGACGCTCGATGAAACTGGGGCGGGAAGATTCATCGCCGTGGGTGCGGGAGTAGGCACCGGTGTAGCAGAGACCGCGGGCGGCGCAATTTGCGCCTGCATGTTCTTCCGCAATCCTGCGAAGAGGTTAGGCATGGGCAGCAGCACGAGCAGGAACAGAGCGCAGATGGCAGCCAGCGGTATGGGGACGAGCTCACGCGGGCTCTTCTTGCCGTTTGTTTCACCGAGAATGCGCGCAATCCGTAGGCCAAGACCAGACCATGGCTTATGCCCATCCAGAGCCATAGCTAGACTTAGCCGCTGACTGCGCCGCTCCTCCAGGCGCAGCAGCGCAGTCGCATATACCAAAGGATCGGCGCACGATTGGACGGCCACGTCGTCGCAGCAAAGCTCGCGTTGCTGACGCAACCTGCTTCCCAGCCACCACACTGCGGGATGAAAGAAGAGTAGGGTTTCGACCATCGTCTGAATCAGGTTCCAGAGGTAATCGGCACGACGCACGTGCGCCAGCTCATGCGCAAGCACCGCTTCCAACTGCGCGGGGCTCAGAGCCATCAGCGCAGAGGCAGGCAGTATGACCAACGACCGCACAACTCCGATTGCGAGCGGTCCTTGAATGTGTTGGGAAATATAGAGACTGACCTGCCGTGTAATTCCAAGCCGTTCGCACAACCGGACAAAGTTTGCATACACGGCTTCAGGAGCCTCCACCAGCGCGCTCCGGCGCAACCGCTGAATCAGCCGCCATCCGCCGATCGTTCGCGTCGAAAGACAGGCCACACCCAGCAGCCATGCGACGTCGAGCCACGGCAGGAATCGCGACAGATCCAGCTGCGCCGGCTGCGCGGTAGCGCCGGCTGTCTTCAGTCCTGCCAACGATGAGATGCTTCGATCCGATCGCCATCATTGCCGGGGACGAAGAGGCGCCCGGCGAAGATGACAGCCCGGCGTCGCCCCGCGTCTCCTCATACGCAAACGTTGCCAGCGCGCTGACCAGCATGAGGAGCATCGTTCCCAGCGCCAAAACATAGCGGGTCTGACTCCGCGCCTTCGACAGCACAGCATCGGTAAGCCAATAGACGAGCGCAATCGCTACCGCCTGCCAGCAGAAATGCACCAGGGTCCAGCCTAGAGACTCCAAATGATGATTCATCGTTTCTCCTGCTTTCGCTCAATTAGCTTGCGAATTTCCTTTAACTCATCGCTGGTTGCCGGCTCCATGGTCAGTGCGTGCATGGCAAGCTGGGTGGCGGAACCGGAAAACAACCGCTCACTCAAATCTCTTAAGAGCTGGCTCTGGGTCTCCCCCTGGCTTGCCGTCGCGCGGTAGACATGGGCCCTGCCAACTTCCGTTCGCTGCACCAGCCCCTTCTCAGTCATGATTTGCAGCAGCTTCAACACAGTGGTGTACCCCAGAGCGCGTTCCTGGCTTACCGCCTCAAGAAGCTCGCGGACGGTGGCCGAGCCCTTGACCCACAACACCCGAAGCAGCTCCAGTTCCCCCTCGGTCGGCTTGGGTAAATTGCTTTGCCTGATCTTCATGGAGGAACCATATACGAAGTCCTTCGTAGCTGTCAACGAAGATCTTCGTAGATGATGTCTTTACGCAGATACCAGGAACAACTGGGGGAAAGCCAGGGGTATCCGGCGGGACGTTTACCAGTCCCCTTACAACCGCAGCCAGGGAAATCAGAACGCTGGTAATCCGGTGCCCCGAGCGAACAGCGCTACAAGTATTTGAGCAAATGCAGGCTGAAATATGCAGCCTGCTTGGCCGCGATAGGGCTCAACCGGAGGTAGTCATCGTTGGGCGCTTCCTGCGCGACATTGCTGCCCGCGCGTATGACCACATAAGGTACCCCAAATGTCTGACAGACCCTGCCCAGGGGCGCCGACTCCATTTCTACGATATCTGTGTGAAAGTGGGTACGCAACGAGTCGATGCGTTGCTGGGTCATACCGAAGAGGTCGGCGGACGACACCACGCCACGCCGCACCTTTATCTCATAGGTTGCGCCATTGGCCGTAACTTGGTGGCTTCGATAGGTTGCCATAGCCTCGTCGGCAAGCTTGAGCAGGGCGTTGGGTGGTGACAACTTATTTTCGACCTCAGCGCCATTGGCCGGACTATTAAAGGGCCGGTAGACCATGTCATTGCGCGTCAGGCTGCCGTAATCATGCTCGTACAAGGTGCCGGCAACGATCACGTCCCCGGTTCTAAGTTGCTGGTTTATCCGTGCGCCCGTTCCGCACATCAGCACCAGCCGCGGCTTGAGCTCGGTGAGGAAAAGCGTCGTCGTCATGCCGGTGTAGACCTTACCAATCCCAGTGATGGCGACGATGACTGGCTTTCCTTCGATCTCCCCCTGCCAGTAGGGGATACCCCACAGCTCTTTTTTCTCAGCGTCTCTCATCGCTGAGACGAAGACCGTGATCTCCTGGGGCACAGCTCCGAGAATCAGGATCCTGTCGCTAGGGGTATAGTACATAGGCTTGTCCTGCGCCATGAGCGCGGAGGCACTCAAGCCGATCAAGGCAACGTTCCCAACCTGAGCTGCCTTGTCATAGAGAGGCCCTTAGCGATCGAACGCAAATGGATGTACATGATCCCCGCCTTAGATTGAACTCTGAGTTCAGGTGATGTTATCGAGCCCATGCGAGAATGACAACCAACACCCGGAACATTTCGTAAAGGGCAATAGGGCGGAGTCTCCATGACATTTGATAAGCCGGTTAGCTGTTTGCTGCTCGGTCTTTGCATGATGAGCGCTTTGCTCGGGGTCGCGCAGAATACATCGAGCGCGGAGCAGCGCACAGCGCGCGCATTTGACGCAGCCAGGAAGAACCCACTGGAACTGCGCGTGTTCCTGCAGGCTATGCCCAAGGGCGGTGACCTGCATCTGCACTTGAGCGGCGGCACAGTCTATTCCGAGACGCTCATTCGTGACGCTGTGCAGGATGGGCTCTGCGTAAAGACGGCGACCATGACCTTGTTCAAGACGCAGGATACGTGTGGTGAGGGAGCCGTGCCCGCCGGCGACGCGTTCAAGGACCAGCATCTTTACGACGCCCTGGTCAATGCGTTCTCCATGCGCAACTTCGTGCCCTCCTCCGGAATCAGTGGCCACGATCAATTCTTTTCGACCTTCGATCGCTTCCAGGCTCTCGGCCAGGCGCATGTCGGGGAGTGGGTCGATGAGATATCGACCCGCGCCGCGGAGCAGAATGAGCAATATATCGAAGCGATGTACACTCCCGTGTTCTCCAACGCGGCCAGGCTTGGATATCAGATAGGTTGGAGCGGCGACTCTGTAGAGAGCATCAAGAGGACACGCGATGCCTTGCTTGCCGGCGGACTACGCGACGAGATCGTCAGCGATCGAAAGCAGATCGACACCATCGAGGCGACGCGTGCGCAGCTTGAACAGTGCGGGCAAACGCAGCCGAAACCCGCCTGTTCTGTGAAGGTGTTGTATCTCTTTCAGGTGTTGCGCGGATTTCCACCACAGCAAGTCTTCGCTCAGACCCTACTTGGATTCGAACTCGCATCGGTCGATCCGCGCGTTGTTGGTTTGAACTTTGTCATGCCGGAAGACAGCTACCTCTCGATGCGCGACTATCACCTGCAGATGAAGATGCTCGACGATCTTCACGGTATCTATCCCAAAGTTCGCATCACGCTGCACGCCGGCGAACTCGCACCGGGATTGGTGCCGCCGGATGGGTTGAAATTCCATATCCGCGAAGCCGTTGAGCTGGGCCACGCCGAGCGCATCGGTCATGGCGTCGATGTGATGTATGAAGACCGTCCACAAGAACTGTTGCAAGAGCTTGCCGCGAAACACATCATGGTCGAGATCAACCTCACCTCCAACGATGTGATTCTGAACATCAAGGGCAAAGACAATCCGCTCCGCCTTTACCATGCAGCGCATGTTCCGTTGGCGCTGTCGACTGATGACGAAGGTGTCTCCCGCATCGACATCACACATGAGTATGAAAAGGGTGTCGAGGAGCAGAGCCTCGGCTACCTCGCCCTCAAGAACATGGCCCGTACCTCGCTGGAACACGCATTCATTCCGGGTGAAAGTCTGTGGGCCGCGGCGGATAATTTCATCCGCCGCAAACCAGGATGTGCCGGGTCGATTACGCCCAGGAGCACCCCTGCTCCTGCCTGCGCGGCGCTGCTCAAGTCGAGCGACCGTGCCGCCGCACAATGGGAACTGGAACGGCGCTTCGCCATTTTCGAGTCCTCCAGTCACTAGGCGTCATGGCCCAGCATAACCACAACTATCCTTTCCACACCGAGCAGGCCTTACCACTCTTACCACGCGGTATTCTTTCGCCGGTATACTTCCCACATCTATCGCCTCGCGAGGTCCTGACGAATGAGAAGACTGGCTTTCCTTTTGCTGCTTGCTATACCGCTTGCTGCTCCGGCCCAAGACAAGAAGCCGCCAACCACCCTGCGCGGTGTACTGCTGGAGCAGCTGCACACCACCCACGACGACGAAGATTGGTTCGTCCCAGCAAGCGTTGCTGTCGCGGGCCTCACCGCCGAACAGGCCAAATGGAGCCCAGGAAAAGGTAACCACTCCGTCGGCCAGTTGGCCTACCATCTGTGGTATTGGGATGACCGCGCGCTGCGCCGCTTCAAAGGTGAGAAGGAAGCTCCCTTCGACGGAAACAACAACGAGACCTTCGACAATTTCACCGCTGCCCAGTGGGACGACCTGGTGAAAAAGCTTAACCAGGTGATGAGCGATTGGGAGAAGGCCGTCGAAACAGCCGATGACAAGAAGCTGGCCGAGAATGCCTCCCTCGTCGCCCACGTGGGAGCACACAACGCGTACCACATTGGACAGATTCTCTACGTCCGCAAGCTGCAAGGTGTCTGGGACCCCAACAAGGGCGTGAAATAGACCAAAGGCCCAGGTGATGTAGGTTCACTTGTTCGCATTGACAACCTCGGTGAGTTGATCGAAAGCTGTGCCCCAACCATCATGGAATCCCATCGCCTCATGCTGCTTACGGAACTCTGGGTCATCATCCCATGGAAATGATCATCTCGACCGGGCTGGCAGCTAACTGCCGCAAAAGCCCTGAGCGTGCCGCATGGCTTGATCGGCTGCCCGATGTGTTACGAAGTCTGGAGCGCGTATGGGCTTTGAAGCCGGATGCTCCACTCGATGCTGAGGAGTCGAGCTGCTCGTACGTGACAGCTGTGCGAGCTGCGAACGGGACACCAGCTGTGCTCAAAATGGCCATGCCGCACATGGAGGGAGAACACGAAATTCAGGGCCTGCGCTTCTGGGATGGAGAGCCGACCGTGCGACTCCTTGAGGCCGACGACGAGCTCGGCGCCCTGCTCCTGGAGCGTTGTAAGCCAGGGACGACGCTACGCACTCTTGCAGAGCATGATCAGGACCTGGTGATTTCTGGTTTGTTACGCCGCCTGTGGCGCCCGCCATGCGCACCGCATCCATTTCGCTCCTTATCCACTCTGACAGAGTCTTGGACGAACGAGACGCTGGGCCAGATCGAGCAATGGCCCGATGTCGGACTGGTCCGCGAAGGCCTGCGGCTTTTTGAGGAGTTGCCGCGCAATGCAACCAGAGAGGTGTTACTGGCGACCGACCTGCACGCGGGCAATGTGCTTCAGGCAGAACGTGAGCCGTGGCTGGTCATCGACCCCAAGCCGTTCGTGGGAGATCCCGCCTACGATGCGACCCAGCACCTGCTCAACTGTCGAGAGCGATTGCGGCTGGATCCGGATAGAACGATCCGACGCTTTGCAGACCTGGCTGGAATCGAACACGAACGTGTGCGGCTCTGGATGTTTGCCCGCGCGGCGGCGGAGCCGCGCGACGATTGGGGCGATGACAATCTGCTTTCACTCGCACGACCCATTGCTCCCTAAAGCTGCGGAAATTTGATCTCCGGCAACACCGTAGCAGCGCGCCTGAATTTGCCGACGAAGGCAACGTTTCTTAAGCCGTGGGCACCTAACTTTTAAGTACGGGCCTGCCGGCGGTAGTATAGATTCTTCCCCAACCGCAGGAGCCACCCGATGAGGCCGCGTCCCCGATGGCCTGCAGGGTAGTCGATCGGATCTCAGACCCGAAGTGCATCAGACAATCGAACGGTAGAAAGAGGCGAACTATGTTTCTAGTACTTGGATTCGTTTTGCTGCTGCTGTGGCTCGGAGGCTTCTTCGTGTTCCACATCACCGCATTCTTCATTCACATTTTGCTGATCTTGGCTGTGGTTTCCATCATCTTCCACTTCATGCGAGGCACTGCGTCTGCGGTTTGACGCTTGCCGCGGGGGATCCCGATAGGGATCCCCACCGCCCTAGCATTGCCGGGCGCTGCTGCAGAATGCTAGACTCACCGCGTCGGGGTAGAGTCCATGCTCAGCCTCAGGATTCGCCCTACCCCATCCCTTGCGATCGCGGCGACGCTGTTGGCAGCTTTTGTGTTTCCCGTTCATCCGGCAAGAGCCCAAGTCCCGGCCAACGCCACCGCAAGCAACCTACCTGCAACCCGAGTTAAAGGTAACCAGTAACCTGGTGGTGGTGCGGGTAGTCGTGCGTGACGCGCAGGGTAAGCCGGTTAAGGGCCTTCGGAAGGAGGACTTCAAGCTCTTCGATTCCGGCAAGGAGCAGCCGATCGCGCAATTTGAGGTGGAGTCGGCGGTTGAGCCACCTTCGCCTCCGGTGGTAGCTCGTAGGCCAGAACAAGCAGCGCGCAGCTCTTTCCTCCGCATTGCCCGGACGGTTCCTGGCTCTCTACTTTGACGACCAGTACACCTCCGATAACGACTTGGTCCAGGTACGCAAGGCTGCCGATGACTACCTTGCTGCTAATCTCCAACCGGCGGACCGTGTAGCCATCTTTACTTCCGGGGCAATGCTTTCCGACTTTACCTCTGACCCGAAGCAGATCCATGAAGCCCTGTCCAGGCTCCGGGCCAGCGGACGCGCTCCCGCCCCTGGGCATGATTGCCCGGACCTCTCCGATTATCAGGCGCTGGAAATGACGAGAACCAAGGCGCCGGAGCCTTTGCTGGCCCACCGGAGCCCATTATCGCCAGCAATAATGCCTGGGGATTGGCGTACCAGGAGGCATTACAGCGCGACTGCTTGCCATCGCTTCATCCACTTGCAATTAAGAATTTCCTTCTAGGTCAAGCGTTCAAGGTTGTGGGCCAAGCCGAAATACTTACGCGCTCCAACCTGCGGGAACTCGAGGAAGTGGTGAAGTACACGGCGCAGATGCCCGGACAGCGAACCGTCATTTTTGGTTCCCCCGGCTTCCTGTTGCAGGACGACAACCAGTTTCAATTAGAGCGGATCATCGACCAGGCACTGCATTTACAGGTGGTCATCAGTTCGCTCGATCCAAGAGGGCTGGCGGTCATCGCGCGCCAGGCGGACGCATCCCTGATATACAACCCGGGGTCAAGTGGAACGGCAAGTGGAGCTGTGCACCGCATGGACCAAAACAGGGAGGTGGTCGCAGGGGATGTATTGGCACAGGTTGCGGAAGGCACCGGCGGCGAATACTTTCACAACAACAACGATATGAAGGCCGGGTTTGGGCGGTTGGCAGGATCTCCCGGGGCCTATATCTTGGCCTTCGCTCCCAAGGACCTTAAACTGGACGGCAAACTTCACCCGTTGAAGGTCAAGCTGGCGGAGAAGGAGACGGGGTACAGCATCCAGGCTCGCCGCAGCTATTTCGCGCCCAGGAATGAAGCTGAGGCAAAGGCGGAGGCCGAAGAAGTAGAAGCTTCCAGTGCTGCCGATCAAGCTGCAGGAGCAGATTCGGGAAGCGCTTCTTTCGAAAACTGAAATCGCACAGTTTCCGGTTGTTCTGGATGCCAAGATCTCAGCGGGGCAGGGAGAAACACACGAGCTGTCCTTAGTGTCCCACGCGGACCCCAAATCACTCCATCTTCAAAAGGAAGGGGACCACAACCTCGATACGTTGACCTTTGTTTTTGGTGTCTTCGATCAAAAGGAAAATCTGATGATTGCCCAGCAGCGGCACGCAACCGTAAATGTTGCTGATGGACAGTTGCCGGAGTTTCTCAAGGCTGGGATAAGTGTCGACATGGCCTTTCAACTGAAGCCTGGCAGCTATCGGATACGCGAGGTGGTGACCGATTCTGAGCAGCGCCTGGCCACCTTGTCCCGCAAGGTAGATATCCCGGAGATCATTGCTGGCACGCCTGCAGCGTCTGCGATGCCGCCTCCTCCACCGCAGGCTCCGGCCCCGCAACCAAGTGGCCAGCCAAATCCCCAACTAGCTCAGCCATTGCAAACTCCGATGCAGCAGCCGTCGGCACAGGCGAGTTCCCTTCCGCCATCCTTGCCATCGCAAACTTCGCCATTACAAACTCCCATCCAGCAACCGGTCCCGCCGTCGGCTTCCGATCCGGCCACCGGCCAGGTCCTCCTCCGCGTGTGGGCCAACGTCCTCGGATACCTATCCTCCATCCCCAACGTCTTCGCCGATGAGCATGTGGTCTCCAGCGTAACCAGACCCTATGACCCTCTCTCGAAGCAGAGTGTCCACGCCAGCGAGATGGATTCCATCATCGATTCCACCATCGACTCCATCTTTCAACTCAAACGCGTCAGCACCGATGGGAAAACCGCCGACCTGGTAGAGTCCCGGGAGGTCAAATATGTCGACCATCATGCCGCCGCCAAAGGCCAGTCCCTGACCGGGCCCGCCATTTTGATCGGAGCGTTTAGCCGGGCTCCCAATGTTCTTGCCCCGCAGTTCAAAGACTGCTATGACTACCGCCTGCTCCCTGACATGCGCCGCAAACCCGGCGATTCCATTTTGTTTCTCCACGCCGACGTCCGGGTTCTCGAATATGCCCTCAAGTCGCCTCTCCCCGCGGGCGTCGAATGTCCCGCGCCTGAACCGACCACGGGCCGTGTCTTCATCGATCCATCCTCAATGCAGATCGTCCGTCTCGAGCAGCGTCGCCCTCGCCACGATGAGGGTTCAGGACGCCCGGTCGCCTGGTCCTGGTCCATCGACTATGCGCGAGTGATGATGGACGGCAAGCAGTTCTGGCTACCCAAGACCATCTCCTCGAAGGCGTCGTCCCTCGATGGGGGGCGCTTCAAGTGGAGCTTCCTCGCGACTTATGGCAACTACCACCTGATGACCGTCACCACAACCATCCTCCCTGCCGCGAACAGTAGTACATATGACCATTAGGCAAATCGACGAAGGAATTCACGAGCGAATCATTGTTCCAACGGCTATACTGCGCGTGCATTCACTTTGATTGATGGCACGAATTTAGTCGATCCGCCGGATGGTACATCCCAGGCGCTTACCTATCAGTTGAATCTGATTCTTTCCGGCTACACAATACTCCGTCGTCCCTTATCAGGAGCGGGCCTCCTCCGTGTTTCGGATCTTTTCGATAAGATCGCGTATCTCATCCGCCAGGTACCAAGCCTTTGTGTCTTCCAGGCGACTTGCTGCCCTTTGCAAAATGGAGATCGTCTCAGTATGGAGCTGCGTCTCATCCACGATTGTTCTGGCAATTTCCAGCACGTCAGCCCTTTTAAGGCTTCTAATGCCCGCGCGCCTCTTCATTTGCGCGACCATCACTTCCGGCGTGATATAGACGTTACGGTGTTTCATCCCGCCCTCCGATTAACATCCTATTGACCGCCTAGTGCTGATAGGCATGAACCCGGTCGCAAATCAGACGAAGCTGGTCTTCGAGATTGCTTGCCTCGCCGCCAATGAGGGGAGCGCCCAGAACAACCAGGCGCGCTCCGAATTCGGGAGTGCGGATCGCCTGTTCAGTCGAAAGACCGCCAACCGCCTGGACCGGCACCTTCACCGCCGCAACGACCTCTCGCAATTGATCGAGCGGACTGGGATATGGCTTTCCCATCGCCGCAAGGCCACGGCGTTCATCGTACCCGATATGATGAATGACGAAATCGCAGCCAAGATCCTCCAGCTTTTTTGCGGCTGCGACCCTGTCCTCGGCAGCGAGGTTGTCCCCCATGACCTTCACACCAACATCCTTTGCGGCGTGCACCATGGCTTTGATGGTCTCCGGATGAGCACGCTCCATGACCACGACATGGGTTGCTCCTGCGCTTGCTGCCATCTGGGCCTCAAGCCCACCGCCATCCATGGCCTTCAGGTCAGCTACGATGGGAACGCCGGGAAACTCTGCGCGCAGAACACGAATACTGTTCATTCCTTCTGAAACGATGAGGGGAGTGCCGGCCTCCAACCAGTCAACTCCTGCACGAACGGCGAGCCGCGCGGTTTCAAGAGCTTTGGGGATGGAGGTGAAGTCTAGCGAGATCTGTACGATGGTTTTCATCATGAGTTTGTGTGAAAACATGTGAGTCCCGTAGGAGCACACGTCCCTCGACGGGCAATTCTAACCCACCCAGACCGGCAGATTCCTGCGGGATTTAGTCAGGACCTAAAGAACGTCGCTGGATTGCCGATAGGAGTTCTAAGTCGCCTGTCTGTACACCTGACGTTGCCGGAGTCTATGAAGGGCATCATATTCAATCTGCTTGAAGATGTGGTGATCCGCAATCATGGTGAAGACACATGGGACCAGCTACCGGAAGGCGACAACGATACCGGCGTCGATAAGCGCAATGGAAAGATGTTGGAAAGGAGCGAAGTGCTTTGGGATATGTCCAGGACCCTGGAGCAGCTCGGTGGAGATGAGACGCTTCTTCAAGAGGTCATGGAGATTTTTTTCGACCAAGCTCCGAAACACCTGGCAGCCTTGCGTCTTGCCGTGGCACAGGGACAAGCCGAAACAGTAGAGACGACTGCCCACACGCTGAAGGGCGAGCTTGGTTATCTAGGGATTCCAGAGATATCGCAAAGGGCTTCCGAACTTGAAGAGATCGGGCGTTCCAAAGACGTCAGCCGTGCCGCTGGTCTACTTCCGCAGTTCGAAGCGGATATCACCGGTTTGTTTAGTGCGATACGCAGTGCGAAGCCATGCCTGTGGAACCGCACATGAGCATTGTGGCTGGTTTGGTATGAACCTCAGGATCAGAATGACCATCGATGCATTTGCGTTACGGCAGCATCCTGGGAACTGGGTCATTCGTGGTGTACCAGACCGACAAGGAGTCTTTCGATGTTGGGTGGAGGTTGACTATGATCGTGTTGTCAGAAACGGTGTAGTCAATGCCTTCGCGCTGGGGAGAGCCGTTGTTGTAAAGGGCCGGTGGCGAGGGCGCTACCGGTTTGAAAGGTAGCGTATAGCTCCCACCCGAGAACCCTTGAGGCAGATGAACCTCAACACAGATGGGGCGACGATCATTGCGGCGATAAACATGTGCTCCGAGCGGAAAACTTGTTGAGACCGGATCGAACCAGGCTAAAGGGTTCGAGCGCGAATCCTCGAAGTGTCGAAGTCGACTTTGGTTCGGTTGGTTCCACATCATTTCGTATCCGAAGATCGCGACGACGATCGAGAAGATGACGAGGAAAGCGTCGCGAATCGCAAACATCCACTGACTGCGCATTGCCGCCCATCTTTTCGCTTGAGGCGCGCGATAGGCACGCAATGCCGCGACCGCGCAGAAGACCTCGATCAAGAGAAGCACAAATCGCTTCGATCCCAGGTAGATCAAAGTCGCCCGAGCGCCAGCGGAAGCCAAATGCCACCCGAGGTGTATGCCGGCGTTCATGCGAACCATATTCTCACGATTTCCGGCTTATCGGCCCCCGGGAAATGTACTCGATGGCAGGCCCGCTTTTTCCGTGATTATTTCCAAATCCTGGCAGCCATCCCGTGCATCTCTCCGTAAATGGGGTACTTAGCTTGCGCGAACGCCCGGCGCAGGATTGGGACGGCCGATATGGCGACACATCGATGGTTTTCGACCGCATCTCTGGGGTTGGTGCTGCTCTTTGCAGAGCCGATGGCAAGGGCAGGAGTGGCGGATGCCGCCCTGAACTTGCCGGATGCCCCGCAGGCAGCGGCGCCGCAAACGTCGGCACAAAGTGACGCTCCGGCGGCGACCGGCCAACCCGGCTCACAGACTTCGCCCGCTCCAAGCAAAGCGCCCCCGCTTACGCCGGAAGAGCAGCGGAAAAAGGCGCAGGAGCAGTTGGAGCAGGAAGAGCACCAGCGTGTTTGGGCGGTGGTAGCAACCTTTAATACCACCGCCAATCAAGAGGCAATTCCTCTGAGTACCGGGCAGAAGTATCAGCTCTTCTTCAAGAGCGCGTTCGATCCGTGGCCCTTCCTGCTGGCAGCGGTTCTTGCCGGCACGAACCAGGCTCAGAACAGCTTTCCGGAATACGGGCAGGGCGTGCAAGGGTACGCCAAGCGATTTGGCGCTTCCTACGGGGACTACTTCATCGGCAATTTCATGGGCAATGCTGTCCTGGCCAGTGTGCTGCACGAAGACCCGCGCTACTACCAGAAGGGCAAGGGCAGTTTCACCCGGCGTGCCCTATGGGCAGCAAGCGGCACCGTCTGGTGCAAGCGAGATAGCGGTACGTGGGGACCGAATTACGCAAACGTCATGGGCAATTTGATAGGCACCTCGATCTCCAACGTTTACTATCCGGCATCGGATCGAACGGTCGGCGGAACGATCTCGCGGGGAGTCTCGGTGACTGCCCAAGGAATCATCGGCTCGGAAGTCATCGAATTCTGGCCGGACATCGTGCGCCACCACCAGCGCAAGGAAGCCGAGAAGCTGGCCCGGAAGAACGGCATACCCAGCACCCCTCAGCCTGCTGCGCAACCATCTTCCCCAGTGACCCACCCGCCCCAGTCGTGAAAGCTAGTTGCTGGCGGAGTGTGGGAGAGTCTTCTGGAGAAACTCGAGGTAGATCTTCCAGTCCGAAGACACCATGCCGTGGCCGCCTTCGTGCATGTAATAGCTGAGGTCATGGAAGATCGGCCGGCCGGCAGGGGGCCAAACGGCGGTGCCCAAATCTTCTTTGCCAAGTAGCTTATAGACCTCGCCGGCGGCGACTGCGGCGAGGAATTCGCCTTTGGGGTCGGACCAATAGTCTGTGCTGCCGGTTTGCAGCAACAGGGGGCGGGGAGCGATGAGCGCGATCAGGAGATTAGCGTCCATGGGCGCCTTGTCAGGGAAGCCCGCGTAATTCGCGTAGTTGGCGGCAAACTGATACGGAAACCGCGTAGGCGCAGTGAGGTGGGCGATGGTCTCGCCGTAGTTGCGATGACTGAGCGCGGCTCCGCCCTCGCCGGAACAGCTCGCGATGACGGCCGCGAAGCGCTGGTCGTGCGCTCCGGCCCACATCACGGTCTTTCCCAGGCGAGAGACGCCGTGGATTACGACGCGTTTGGCATCGATGCTCTTGTCGGTTTCGAAGTAATCTTCGACACGGCTCATGCCCCACGCCCAGGCGGCAATCGAGCCCCAGTCATCCGGCGCCCGTTCCGTCTGGAAGCTGTGAAGAAATTGCCGGCAGCATCAACACAGGAACTGTTGAGGAGGTTCTAGTCGCACTAAACTGCAGGTGTGAACCCTTCGTCGCCACTACCTCGCCTGGCTGCCATCGACCGTTCTCAGCTGATTTTGCGTACCGTTGATGTTGAAAGACTCATTGACGAGGACCACTGCGCCCGTGCGATCTGGGAACTAACAGGACGTTTGAATCTTAGCTTGTATTATGCCCAAATCGCAGCGGTCGCAGGATCGGCTGGCCGCGACCACACAGCCCCGCGATTGCTCATTAGCTTGTGGCTTTATGCGTACAGTCAAGGCATTAGCTCAGCCCGTGAGCTCGCACGCCGCTGTGAGTTCGAGCCCGGTTTTCAGTGGCTTTGCGGACTCAAGCCGATAAGTCATCGCACATTGTCGGGATTTCGTTCCGAGCATAAGGTCGCACTGGATGATCTGTTCGTGCAGGTACTGGGCATGTTGAGTGCCGAGGGACTGATTACCCTGCATCGGGTCACACTAGATGGAACCAAGATCAAGGCCAACGCCAGCGGCAATACGTTTCGCCGCAAGGATAAATTAGAAGCTCATCTTACTCTGGCGCAGCAGCAAGTAGAAGCCATGAACGTGCAGGCCGCGGAAGAAGAGAAGGTGGCCGGGCGGAAGGCTGCTGCGCGGCGCCGTGCTGCGCGGCAGCGGACAAGCCGGCTGGAAGCTGCGGTACGCGAGGTCCAGCGGTTGCAACAAGGCAAGAAACACGATCGCGATGACTATACGGCTCGAGCCTCCGGCACTGACCCCGAAGCTCATGTGATGAGAAATGGTGAAGGCGGTACTGTGCCAAGCTATAACGTGCAGCTACTTACAGACACCATCCACGGACTGGTCGTGAATGTAGAAGCAACGACCGATGCCATCGACTATCGACAAGTAGAACCCGCACTTCAGCGTTGCAAGGATCAGCTGGGCACACTACCAAAACAGCTGGTGGCCGATGGTGACTATACTAACCACCAATCTGTGCAAGCTGCAGCTACTTCCGGGGTCGATTTTTATGGTTCATGGCAACAGAGCTGGAAACCGACGGAACAGGATGCTCTTGGCCGCAGCGGGCCTTTCATCAGCAGTGCTTTTCCGTATGATGCTGAGCAGAACGTGTATCTTTGCCCGGCCGGAAAGCGACTCACTCTCCACGTGATCACCAATGAAGACAATGGTGTGCATCGACATGTGTATAAGGCGCCGAAAACAGCCTGTCGCTGCTGTGCGTTGCGCGATCAGTGCGGTCCCAAGAACAAGCGGCCTGCCTGGAGACGGTCCGTTACTCGCACTGAGGAGCCTGCGGCGACCATTGAATTCAAAGCCAAGATGGAGACCGAAGCGGCAAAACAAATTTACCGCCAGCGTTCACAGATAGCGGAGTTCCCGCACGCCTGGATAAAAGAGCGATGTGGACTTCGCCAATTTCGCTGCCGGGGGAAAAGCAAGGTGTCGATGGAGGCTATCTGGGCCTGCCTTAGTTACAACATCATTCGGTGGTTCAGCATACGTCGCAAGATCCTTGCCGCCACTGCCGCCGCCTAGGCGTATAAAGAAAAAGCGTTAAGTCAAAGAGGCCATCGCCAATCTGAGATCGGAAAGAGGATCTATATCGTTCACAAGCTAACGGCGTGCGTCCCTTCTCTCTTCAGGCAAGATCCAATCAATGGATCGTGGGCCTACCTTGCACAAATCTTTGGGCAATAATTTCACAGCTTCCTGTCCGGGCTTGAGGTAACGCGCGCGAATGCCATTAGCAAACCCCGCAGGATAATCAGGATCGATGTCACCGTAGTAGTAGGTGGCTACTCCAAAGCCGGCATCGAGCAGGTCCTCGGCATCGATCCGGCCGAAATTGCGGCCCGCCGGCGGGCTTATCCGGGTATTGGTCTTGGGATCCCAGACGGTCTCGGGTTTGATCCCGGGATCCTCTACCGCGTTCTGCACGGCGCCGAAATTGATGCTAAAGAACATCGGCACGGGCTTGCTGGCTGCAGCGGGTAGATAGATCAGCAGATCGATCGCCGGGCCGGTCTTTTCCCGGTTGAGATAGATGGTGACCTGTTTGCGAATCGCTTTACCGTTGAGCGCCGGCGTTCCCGGGTCGACGACTTCGAAGCTTTCCTCCGCAGGCCTGCCCGGCGCTCGACCATATTGCTGGGTCTCGAACATGGCGACGATCTCCGGGCGGCGTTTGGAATACCAGGTTCGCGCGTCGCGCACGGGTTTTCCGTTGTTAAGCTTCAGAGCATCGGGCAATGTGTAGCTTCCGACCTTGGCCTCGTCGTAGTTAACGGGAATGCCGGCCACAACTGCGGGGGAGGGATTTGGCGTTGGGGGCGGCGTCTGTGCCTGGAGTATCAGCGTGAGACCGATTAGAAAGAAGGCCACGAGCGATTCTCTCACTGAGGCCGCACTTCCAGCAGCAGATTTCCGTCGAAGTCAACCGGCACATGTGCGCTATGTCCTGCCACCGTGCCCAGGCTTTTTCCTGTGACGTAGTCCACGACACTGTAGTTGCGGTCTTGGAGGCCGCGCAGTTCGACGGTTCCCTTCCACTGCTTGGCAAAGAAGGCGTAGTACATGGCCTGATCCTTGCGGATTACATGCGTCTCGGGCACATCGAAGCCGATGTCATAGAGCTGCCCGAGATATTGTCCTCTTGACAGCATCTTGTCGCGATAGATGGCAAGCCACTTTTCGAAGTCCTTCTCCCGCTCCGGAGTCAGAACGGATCTGCTCTTCTTTTGAACCTCAGACGGAAGAACGAACTGCGTTCCCACCACCCCGCCCACCCCGATCGTGGACGCAAAGTCGTTGCCACCATCGCTGAGTTCGACGTGATCGCCGAAGAAGGGGACGTCATCTCCCATCAGAGCTTTCAAGGTTTTCGCCTTGGAGCGAACCTGGAAGGAGCTTTCCGGATCGGAGGCTACCGACATGTTGAAGTGGGGCATGGTGAAGAAGGAATAACCGGTGCCGCACGGGCAGAACTCCACCAGCGCCCCCGGCTTTACCGACTGTGCGGTGTCGTAAATGGCGCGGAAGAAATCCGGCAGAGCTTCGACCGAGTCCTCCGGTTGCGCGTGATGGTGAGCAGGGTTATAGCAGGCGGGAACGCCATTCATGTCCTGGCCGTCGAGCTTCAGCCCGTCAAATCCCCAATCCACCAGAATTTTCCGCACCAATGCCTTGTGGTACTCGACGACGCGGCGGTCCGCCGGGCACAGATAGTAGGAGTTCCACCAGGAGACTTTTCTTTTAGAGCCGTCACGGTTCAGCAACGCGTAGTCAGCATGATCGCGGAGCAGTTCCGAGTTCGGCACCGCGCTCATTGGTGACCACCAGAGCTGAGCCTTGAATCCTTCCTGGTGGATGCGGTCCACCAGGGCTTTCATGTCAGCGTCTCCGTTGGGGAATTTTTTAGGATCAAGCGCCCAATCGCCTACATTGTTCTGCCAACCGTCGTCGAGGGTGACCCACTTGAATCCCAATCGCTTTGCCGTCGGAAGGGTGTCGTATACCTGCTTAGGCTGCACCGATCGGCCATATCCCCAAGCGCACCAGATTGCCCCGAAACCATCCGTGGGCGCAGTGGCCATTTGAAAACCTTGCTTCATCATGAAGCGGCGGTACTCGGTGAGGGTGCGAAAGTAATCTCCCTGGTGGACCGCGACGAAGGTGCGAAAGGTATGAAAGCTTTCACCGGAGCTCAAGGAGATTTCTTTGGCAAAGCGTACAGAGATCCTGGCGTGTGCGGGATCGGGCATGGATACGGGGAGCGAAACCAGCTTCGGCCGCGTCTCGACGTGTCCTACGGCCATGCCAACGTCACGCCGCCAGACGTCGACAATCGGCGTACCGCCGCCGTAGTCGCTGGCATTCATGCCCTGATAATTCTCCTGCTGAAAATTAGAGTGCAGCGGTAAGACCCAGTTGGGACGCTTCTCGTAGGAGCCACTCTGGTAAGACCAGAAAGGGGGCTGACCCGCACCGGGTTGCGCGTTGATCGTGTACGCGTTGTTCGTCCAATTCTTGACCGCTAGCGCGGTGGTTCCGGTGTTGGTGTACTGGACATCGAAAAACGCCATGGCGGGGAAGTTGTCGTATACGGTGACGGAGACCGACTTTTTGAGCGCACCCGCCTTTCCTTCGATGGTGAGCCGTTTCCCTTCTCCGAAGGCGTCTTTTATGGGCGCTTGTTTCTGCGAGGTGAGGACGAATTCGGCCCAGAGTTTGCCGGTGGTCGTCACCGTCTCAGAGGCGGTGAACGGGCCCAACACCGTCTCCTTATTGTCGAAGCGAGCGACCACCCGGCTGCGCAGGCGGTTATCAAATTCAATGCGAAGATTGCTGCCCTGAATCTGAGGCCTGGCGGTAGGGATTTCCGCGGCTGCTGGGAGCGAACAAGACGTCAATACGGCTGCGAGAACAGTCCAGCAACTGATTGCCTTGGTGGCCGGCAGCGATCGAAGGATGTTACGGTCAAGTCGCAAAGTCTTTTTCCTGGTTGGAACCATAGCAGGCTGCGGAAAACCTCATGTTTTGTATCAGGGCACGACTTTAGAGCTTGCGGAAAACCTCATGTTTTGTATCAGGGCACGACTTTAGTCGGGCCGTAAATGATCGAGAATAAGTCGGGCTTTAGCCCCTGAGGTACTGCTTTCCGCCCGTTTGACCGCAAGCATTCGTAATACAAGGAAAGATTTTGAAAGTCAAATGATTTTGCAGGGCTTGCCCGGAAAATTAGCCGATTTTCAGGCCTGACCGCCTCTCTGTCAGCGAGGCCGCATCATCTGCCCAGTGCTCGAATGACATTTTCCAAGAGAAATACCGCCATCTTGTGCTAAAAAACGAAATGAAACGATATAAATGGTAAACGCTTCGATGGTCCGCTTTACTCCGCGAACAGAGAGAGTCTGCCTAAACCCCGTGGCGCCAGATCCAATTTGCCCTGATCCCTGAGTCCCAGCCAACCCCAATTGAAGGTTAAGAAGGAGATCATTCCGATGCAGCGTAGAGATTTTCTAAAAAGTACTGTCGCTGTTGCCGTTGCTACGGAACTTGGAATTGTTAAGGCGCAGGGGAAAGTTGCCGCCCACAACTGGACAAACTACGACTTCGGTTCCGGTCCGCTGGTGACCGATCGCCTTAATCAGGGTCCCTTCCCTCAATACCCACCAGATGCTCTCATTCCCACGGACGATGTGGTGATGACGACCACTCCTTCAGAAGAGGTGGTGCCGAACTATGGCAAGGGCCTGGTCACCTACATCACCGCAGACAGTGGCACGGAGGAAATCAAGTCGGACGATATTCCCCGGGCGATCGAAGAGCTGGTTCAATTTCCGCTGGGTGAGCAGCTTTATATTCGTCCGACCTGGCGGGAAGTACAGCCGCGGCCTGGCCGGCTGGAGCTGCCCGATTATGTGAAGCAGGTTTTTGCATTGGCGAAGACCCACAACAAGCGAGTCGGATTCCGCGTGCAGATGTGCGCTCCAGACTACACACACGCGGCGGCACTCCCGGATTTTGTCCTGGACAAAGTGCCGAAAGTCGATCTGGTCCTTAGCGATCAGGAAAACGCAGCTGAGGCGAAGAGATACTTGCAAAATCCCCATGCGCGTTATCAGCCGCGGTATGACGATCCGTTTTTTCAGCAAGCATTCAAGGAACTGGTTGGCCTATTGGGAGCGGAATTTGACGGCAATCCGCAGATCGAGTTTATGGATACGTTCATGTATGGCTTTTGGGGTGAAGGCCACACGTGGCCATTTGCCAACAATCCTTTCCCTGATTACCTGACTGCGGAGCGCACCTGGAGCCATATGCTCGAAATCCAGCTGGAACACTTTTCGAAGACTCCTCTACTTACCAATACGCAACCGGACTTTAGCCGGGTGGGTAATTCAGAAGTGTTAGACCGCACGGTGCGCAGCAACAATTGGATTCGCAGCGATACCATCTTTATTGAGAACGAGCAAATTGAAGCACTCAACAATCGCCCGCCGTGGATCGCGGCATTGCTCGAGCAGGGGATTCCCGGGAAACCTCCCGATCCTCGCGCGGCGTTCGAAGGGATCTCGCCGGCGGAGAACATGATCGCCCATGTGATCGATGTTGGAGCGAATTACTGGTCGCTTTGGAACTTTCACCAGATCAACGCGAAGAACCTGATGACGTATTACCAGGCTTATCCGGCAGCGTTCGACCGGATCAGCCGGCGCATTGGTTATCGGGTGAGGCCGTCTTTCATCTGGAGCTATAAGCAAGACAGCTACACGGGGCTGATTATCGGTTTCGCAAATGACGGTATCGCAGGTGTGCCGGGCGTATTGAGGGTGACGGTGGAGAACCAGGAGGGAAAGGTCGTCAAGAGCGGCTGCCTGGACGCCGGTTACCCGTTACCGGGCAAGATTCGGCAGGCACAGTTCGTGCTTCCAAACATCACGGATTGGAAAGGATTGAAACTGAGAGCTGAGATTGAGGTGAAGGGGATGCGCTATCCCGTGCGCTGGGCTTGTCACCAGAAGCTGAACGATGACGGCTCGCTGACGCTGCGCGCAAACCTGCGTCAAGAGATCTAAGACAGGACCTGCAGTTTCGCATGTCCTGCAGGTCCGAAGGAGCAGGGATACAGCGAAGGCTGCTAAATTAAGAGTAAGACCATGTTCTTTCCCACTGATGATCTTCGTATTCAATCCACCAAAGTCGTCCTTCCACCCGTTTTCTTAGAAGAAGAGTTACCGGCGACTGAGCGGGCTTCCTCGACGGTTTTTCAAGCAAGGAATGAGATTGTCAACATTCTGAAGGGCAGCGATTCCCGCTTGCTGGTTGTCGTCGGCCCCTGCTCCATTCACGACACCACGGCGGCGCGGGAATATGCGGGCCTGCTGAAGAGCGCCGTTGCCGAGTTCTCAAAAGAGCTTCGTATTGTCATGCGAGTCTATTTTGAGAAGCCCCGCACCACGCTCGGCTGGAAGGGGCTGATCAACGATCCGCATCTCGATGGGACCTTCCGCATCAACGAGGGGTTGCGGCTGGCGCGACACCTGCTGCTGGATCTCGCAGAGATGGGCGTCCCCGCCGGGACCGAGTTCCTCGACATGATTTCACCGCAATATGTCGCCTCGCTGGTGAGTTGGGGAGCTATTGGCGCGCGCACGACGGAGAGCCAAGTGCATCGGCAGCTCTCGTCAGGGCTTTCGTGCCCGGTCGGCTTCAAGAACGGAACCTCGGGCAACGTGCAAATTGCGATTGAAGCGATTGTCTCCGCGGGGCACCCGCATACCTTCCTCGGGCACTCGAAGACGGGGCAGTCGGCAATTCTGTTTACCGCGGGCAATCCGGACTGTCACATCATCCTGCGCGGCGGCAGGCAGACCACGAATTACGACGCTGCCGCAGTGGCCCAGACTGCGGAGCAGATGGAAAAAGCCGGCGTCGCGCCGCGTATCATGATCGATTGCAGCCACGCCAACAGCAACAAGGACCACACCCGTCAAGGCCTCGTGTGCCGCAATGTCGCGGCACAGATTGCCGCGGGAGACCGCCGCATCCTGGGCGTGATGATCGAGAGCAATCTGGTGGCCGGCGCGCAGACGTTGGTGCCGGGCAAGCCACTGGTGTACGGGCAGAGCATTACCGATGCCTGCATCGATTGGAGCGAAACCCACGGCCTGCTCACAGAGCTGGCCGCAGCCGTTCACTCGGCCCGGGCATGAATCCCCCGAGTGAGTAGTCCACTGACAAACACAGTTCCCGCAGAGCCTGCCCTGCCTGCCCCGGCGTGCCGTGGGACTGGAGCGGACCCGGATTTCCTACATCGCGGTACCGCCCAAGGCGCACCAACCTGGACAGGAAATCCGGGGGAGCGCAGGGGAGAGCCTGCCCTGAGCGAAGTCGAACGGGGACCTGCAGTTTCACTCGGACCGCACGCAAATGCCGACAAGCGATCCACTAATAACCCAACCCGGATTCTCTTTGAGATCAACCCCGTTCCATACAATCAACAGATTACCTGCACAGCAAGTCACGGAACCGGATGCTCGAACCCAGGGACACGCTTGTCGTATACTCCGAGCTGAATGAGCATGGCGAATGAGATGGCCGGCCACCCCTTCAATAGGTCTAACTTTCTGAGCCCAAACAGCAATCTTATCCATCCTGAAATGCAATGAAGCAATTTGGCTGCTTTCAACTTGACACCAGGAACGAATGCCTGTGGCAAAACGGCACGCGGGTCGGCCTGACTCCGAAGCCGTTTGCCGTGTTGCGCTATCTGGTCGAGAACCCGCAGAGGCTGGTGACGCACGATGAGTTGCTGGAGAAACTGTGGCCTGAAACTTATGTGCAGCCACAGGTGTTGCGCACTTATGTGCTCGAACTGCGCAAGCTGCTGGGAGACAGTATAGAAAGCCCGCGATTTATCCGAACAGTTCCCGGGCGCGGCTATTGGTTCCTGGCGCAGGTCGAAGACGACGACGGGTACGCGTCTGACAGTCCTCGGCCGCAATCTAAACCGCAACCTGGGCCGCAGCCCGGGCACATCGTAGGACGGAGGCAGGAGCTCGAGCGGCTCAACGGACTGCTAACGCATGCCACCCAGGGCGATCGGCAGGTGATCTTCATCACCGGGGAAACCGGCATTGGAAAAACGGCGTTGATCGACCTGTTCTGCCGGCAACTGTGTAGCGAAGACCAGGTGTGCATTGCGCGCGGCCAGTGTGTGGAAGGGTTCGCCGGCAAGGAAGCTTATTATCCGGTGATCGAAGCCCTGGGACAGCTCTGTTCGTCGAACGAGGGCAAGAAACACGTGCACGTGATGCAGCAAAAGGCCCCGAGCTGGTATACGCAACTGGCTGCGCTGCATAGCGATGGTTCGGCGCCGATGGCCGCTCCGGTGCGAGGCGAGCGGATGTTGAACGAGATATGCGATGCCATCGAAGCCATGGCTTCTGCGAAAACACTGGTCTTTGTCTTCGAGGACCTGCACTGGGCTGACCTCTCGACGCTGGATTTGATCTCGGCGCTGGCGCGGCGCCGCCAGGCAGCCAGGTTGTTGCTGCTGGGGTCTTACCGGCCGGCAGAGGTGAGTGCAGGCCAGCATCCCCTGAAGCGGCTCAAGCAGGATCTGGTTACGCACAAGCTGTGCGCGGATGTGTCCCTGGGTCCGCTTGAACGCGACGCCGTGCGGGAATACCTGATCCTGGAATTGAACCTCCAGGAATCGAGCATCCAGGAATCAAAGGAGACGCTCCCCAAGGGGCTGGCCAGCTTCGTCCACCAGCATTGTGAGGGCAATCCCCTGTTCATGATTGCCATGCTTGAGCACCTCATCGCGCAAGGTTTTATACGGCAGGAAGCCGGCGTTTGGCAGTTGCGGTCGGCGCTGGCGGAAATCGACATGGGAGTGCCCACGGCTCTTTCGGAGATGATCGAGATGCAGGTTGACCGGCTGGACCAAGCCGACCAGCGCCTGCTCGAAGCTGCGAGCTTGATCGGTGTAATTTTCCCTGCATGGGCAGCTGCGGCGGCGTTAGATGGCGATCTGGAGGAGATCGAAGATCAGTATGAGAAGCTGACGCGCCGGCTGCATTTCCTCCATCCGGCAGGGCACGATGAATTGCCGGACGGGACGCGGTCCGCCTTCTATGTGTTTGCCCATGGGCTGTATCGCGAGGTGCTGCGGGCCAGGCAATCTCCAGCACGCCGCGCCAAGCGGCATTTACGGGTGGCGGAGAAGCTGGAGAAACTGTTTGCCGGGCGTGAAATGGATGTCTCCAGCGAATTGGCCATGCACTTTGAGGCGGCAGCCGAGTGGGCGCGCGCGGCCCAGGCGCTCTGCACGGCGGCGGGGACTGCCATGCGGCGGGGGGCGCGCGATGAAGGCGTGAAAATGACGGAACGTGCGCTGCGGCTCTTGGAGAATTTGAGCGAGCCCGAGCGGCAGGCGGCAGAGAGAAAGACTCGCCAGCAGATTGCGGGAGTGATGAAGCATTGACGATGGGCCACACGCCCTGATTGCCTTATCCAACCTCCCGCAAACACGCTAGACCCGATTTCCCTATGCGAATGGACGCAGTAGCCGCAACTGTTCGCCGTGGATTACCGCGATGTAAGCCAGCTCTTTTGTAAGCGGATCGAGAGCTGCGGCTGCCAAAGGGTTTCGTGTCATGGCGCCCCTCGCGCGGGCGGCGAGCCATTTCGTTTGGGGACGCTCAGGCAAGCTTTGCTGGAAACCTGATACCTTTTGTAGTTATCGCTGGGGAATGATGGGGCGCTTTCCTACCTGCCTTCATCCATAGCCCCCGGCGAGATGGGTCTTTACAAACCAGCACTTTGTAGGACTGAGAATTATGGCGACTCAGCCGGAGTTAGTCGAGCAACTGTTCGAGGCTGCATTGGCGCGCGAGCCGGGCGAGCGAGGGGCGTTCCTCGACCAGGCCTGCAGCCACGATCCGGAGTTGAGGCGCTCGGTCGAAGAGCTGTTGGCCGAGGATGCAAACGCTGGCAGCTTTCTTGAGCACCCTCCATTTGAGTTTCTTGACCAAGCGGAGATGTGCGCGCGCCTATCCGCTACCACCGGCCCCATCGACCTGAATGAAATGGATTTAGCGCCGCCTGGAGGTCGCCTGGCCCCCAATCAAATCCTGATTGATCGCTTCGTGATCGTGCGCTTTATCGCCAAAGGAGGGATGGGCGAGGTCTACGAGGCAGCGGACTGCCTCTTGCAAGGCGCCAAAGTCGCCGTTAAGACAATCCTTCCTCAAATAGCCCGTGATCCGGACTTGCAGCAACGTTTCGAATCGGAAGTATTGCTTGCCAGGCGAGTCAATCACTCTAATCTCTGCCCCATTTATGACATCTTTCATTGTCATCAGCCGCCGCCAAGCTTCCTGTTCTTAACCATGAAGCTGCTGACGGGCGAAACCCTCGCAGCGCGGCTGCGGAGGACCGCGTCGATATCCGATCAGGGAAGGATTGGCCATCCTCAAGCAGATGGCCGCCGGGCTCGCCGCCATCCATGCTGCCGGCATCGTTCACGGGGATATCAAGCCGAACAACATTATGCTCGATGGTGCCGGTTTGGATATGCGCCTCTGCATTACCGACTTTGGCCTGGCTCGCGCGTATACGGGGGAAACATCCCTTCCCGGTAACGAGTTGGCGGCAGGAACACCGGACTATATGGCTCCTGAAGTACGTCGGGGACTTGAGCCCTCGCAAGCTAGCGACCTGTTCGCCTTCGGCGTTGTTCTGCACCAGGTCTTTACCGGGGAGAGACCCCTTCAGACGCGCGACAAATCCTCTGTCGTCGTCAGCCCGCGATTGAACACCTCACAAATACCTTCGTTTTGCGTCAAGCTGATAACCGAATGCCTCGATCGCGACCCGCAGCGGAGGAGCCAAGCCTTTGTGCGCGCACTCGGCTCATCCCAAATCATGTACTGAACCTGGGAAACCGTCCGTTGGCTGTCGATATCGCTGGTCTTCAGGCTTACTACTTCTGCGCGCCCTGCGCCCGTGGCAAGACCTCTCGAATACCTGACATAGAATCAGCGCAAGCCTGCCCGTTAAAGTGTTTGCAATCAAGCAGTTGCTCGGATATCGGATGGTCTTGTCCCGGCCCGTGAAGCATGTCCGGGAAACACGCTTGTTGTAACGGCAGCGGCCCGGGGTGCACTTCTGTATATCTGCTTCCCAACCGGGCAGAAATGGGTTTGGGAGGATGGCACTGGCTTGGGTTACGATGGTGCCTTGTAAAATTACGGCCAAAAATCGTGCGCAGCCCGATAACAGTGGCACCGAAGAACAAACGCCGCCCTGAAATTCAGCCAGGGTACAGCGGAGGTAGCCAAGAGCGGTTTGAATAAAAGTTCTGATCCTCTGATACAGAAGATCGGCAAGTACGTCGTGGTTGACGTTATCGGCTCGGGCGGGATGGGCATCGTCTATCGCGCCCATGACGCTGCGCTGAATCGAACCGTAGCCATCAAGATGCTCAAGCGGGTGGGTGCCGCCGACGATAAGAGTGCGATGCTGGAGCAATTTTTCGCCCGCGAATTACGCGCGACCGCAAGCCTGCAACACAAAAACATCGTCACCGTTTACGAAAGCGGAGAGCATGACGGAAACCCCTACCTTGTCATGGAGTGCCTGGATGGTGAGCCGGTATCGCGAATCATCAGCGAGCGCCGCCCCATGCCGATCGTGGACAAGCTGGAATTGCTGGTGCAGGTGTGCGATGGGCTGCAACATGCTCACGATCGAAAACCCCAGGTCATCCATCGTGACATAAAACCGGCAAACGTTATCCTCTCCAGGGATGGCACGGCGAAAATCGTTGATTTCGGCATCGCCCGGGTCGTCGGAGTCGAAACCTCGACTCTGCAAACCGGCCAATTGTTGGGCAGTTTGCCTTACCTCTCGCCCGAGCAAATCAATTCCATGCCGATCGATTCCCGCACCGATATTTTTTCTGCGGGCGTAACGCTGTACGAACTCCTGACCTATTCCCTGCCGTTCAAGGCGAACGAGCCGGCAGCAGTTTTTGTAAAAATACTCCGCGAGGAACCTCCGCCCCTGTCGAAGTACCTGGGCGAAGTTCCCCCCGAACTCCAGGCGTGCGTGAACCGGGCGCTTGCCAAAAAGACGCAAGACCGTTATCAAGCCGCGGAAGAATTTGGCTTCGACCTGCTGCAGATACAAAAGAAAATCAAGCAGGGAATGGCCGCCGATTTCATGCAGAGAGCCGAATCGGCCATGCAGCGCGGCGACCTCGAAAGAGTCAAGCTTCACCTGCAGGAAATCCTTCGTCTGGATCGCCATCACGACCAGGCCAACCGTCTACTGGCAGAAGCGCGTAAGGCGATTCAGGAGCAACAGCGCTCCGCCCAAATTGTTCAAATGCGATCGCAGGCCCAGGTGGCGCTGGCCGGCCAGCAGTATGAAGAGGCGCTTGGCTGCGCAGAACAAGCCGTGCAATTGGATCCTGCCGACCAGGTTTCGACTGCGCTGCGGGAAGAGATCCAGAAGGCCATCTCGCTGGGTAAGGCCGTTCGCGATTCGCTCCGCCGCGCCGAGTCGGCTCTCTATGCCGGAGACTTCGATGAGGGTAGAGAGGCTGTGGACGCCGCCCTTCGTCTCGACACCAATAGCGCCGAAGCACGAGCCCTGGCGGAGATTATCGACAAAGAATTGTCGGAGCGATCACGCAGGCTGCAGGTACAAGGACTGGTGGACAGCGCGCGGCAGGGAATCGCCCAGCGCCTCTTTGGGGACGCGATTGAGTCATTGCGCAAGGCCGAGCAGTTGGATCCCGGCGACTCCAATGTGCGTGAGCTATTGCAGTGGGCCAGCCGAGGCCAGGATCAGGAGCAGCGTCGTAAGGATCTGCTTGATCTGACAGACCAGATTCATGGTGCGCTGCGGGCGGAAGATTTTTCCTCCGCTTACACGATCTGCGAAGTAGGGCTAGGGAGTTTCCCCAACGAACCGACCTTGCAGCGCTTGAAGTCGATTGCAGAGAAGCAGAGAGATATCGCCGAGCGGCGAAGGTTTGTGCAGGACCAGAGCCTGGCGGCGAAAGAGTCGCTGGATCGCGGCGACTTTAGCGCAGCCATCAGGATACTCGAAGCCGCCCTGCAAAAGCTTCCCGCAGAGCCGAACCTGGAGGCTCTATTAGCGTTGGCACGGACTGAGTCGGAGCAGCAGTCTGTGGACCGGCAATCTCAGGCCCTGCAGGAAGCTGCAGAGCGCGCCCTGCTTCAGAACCAGGCGGCACAACGCCACGCGGAGACGCTGCGCACGGCGCTGCATGAACGGGCCGAGCTGGATCATCTGGAAGATCTTGCCTTGCAATTGAGGCGCATGCTGATGGGCGTCGAGTTCGACGAGGCGACCCGTCGATCGTTCGATCCGATATTCGAGCAAGTGCGCGCGCGCCAGCTGGCAAAGGAGCAAGTGTCGGCAGAATTGCAGGACTTGCGGAAGAGCGTCGAGGATTCTTTCGACCCTGGCTCGAGGGCCCGTGCGAAGACACGCCTGCAGGAGGTCCGGGCCGAGTTTCCGCATGAAAGAAAGGTTCGCGACGCCTGCGAAGAAGTGGTTCGGGCCCTGGATGGGCGAGGAGAGGAACACGAACGAATCCTTGCTGAGCTGAGCAAAATAGCCGAAGCGGTAAAGCACGTTCCGCTCAGTGAATCGACTGGTCTCCTCGGGCGCGCAGCGCGCCTATCGTCGAACTTTTCGATGGAGCCGCAAGTTGGCGCCCTGATTCAGCAGATCGAGTACGAGGTGAATCGGCGCCTTGCTCAACGGCAAGCCCTGATCGAGGAACTGGCGCAACTGGAGCGTGCTTCTACCCAGGCGCGGTCTATCGGCGGGCTATCCCATTTGGTCAGCAATGCGCACTCGGTCGCATCGGCCGCCGCGGGGGAGCCGGACGTCCTGGCCGCTCTCGATCAGGTGAAGGCGGGGGCCGAAGCTCGCCGTCAGACAATCTCCAGCTTGTTGACTGAAATCAATCAGGTTGCGGACCGCGCCCTGGTGGCTCTAAGCGTTGAGCAGGCGGAGCAGTTGTTCGCCGAGGCGCAACAGTGCGCGTCAGCCCACCCCGAGCTCGACGACCTGCAGGAGACCATTGGCCGCGTTTCCGCACAGGTCCATGGGCGCCGTATCGAACATGATCTGGTTTGCGAGGAATTGAATTCGTTGAGCACATCGGTTAGCCAGGCGTTTACGCCAGCCGATCTGGACCTTATCCGGAGCCGCGCGCTGCAGGTAAGAGACAAGCATCCCGCGGATCAGGCCATCGCAGCTCTTTGCGCGCAAGTAGAAACGGATGTTCGCGGCGCACGCGCAAAGCTATTGCAGATCGAGTTGCGCCGCTTGTCGCAGGATCAGGCGGTCGAACCTTCCACCCTGCAGCTGGGAACGACCGACTCCGCGTCGCTGGTAAAGAAGCTGCAGGAGTTGGTGAAGACTTACCCCGAGAGCACGGAACTCCGCGGGATGCTGCTAAGGGCAGAAGACAACCTCGAGCGCGCGCAACGAGTGCGCAGCGAGGCGGCGGCCCGTGCTTCTGCCATCGATCTTGAGGTCAAGGCCTATACCCGTCTGTTGGAAACGTACCAGGGCACCAAGACGCTGAACGCCCTTGAAGAAGCGGCCGCAAAGTATCCCGAAAGCGCTCAGTTACAGTCTCTGCTGCTGCAGTGCAGAGAGCAGATCGAGGCAGAGGAGGAGATCAAGCGTCAAGCCACCGCCCGGAGAGCGGCCATGCAGGCTGCGATTGACAAAGGCGAGGATCTTCTCCGCAACCGTCGCTATGTTGAGGCCGCCGCGCTGCTTGAGGTCGCCTGCCAGCAATGGCCGGGGGAAAAGCAGCTTGAGAAATTGCTGGCGACCGCACAGAAATCGGCACAGAAAGCAAACGACCGCCAAGTCGCGGAACAACAGAAGATCAGGCAGCGTGTGCTGCAGGCTGCGACGCGCCCAGCACCCGCACCTCGCGGGCGGCTTCTCCTGCCGGCGATCGTTGCATGCGTGGTGCTGGCGATGGTTGGTTTCCTGATTAGGTTTGTCACCCGGTCACACACTTCTGTCTTGACCGTGCAGAGCACTCCCGCTGGCGCTGAGGTCGAGGTAGATGGACAAAAGTGTGTCACTCCTAACTGCAGCTTTAAGCTTTCACCGGGAGCCACCTATAGCGTCAAAGCCGGTCTCCAGGGGTACGTCTCCAGCAGCCAATCGGTTTCGCTTACGAATGACCAGACCATTTCGTTTGAGCTTGCCCAGGAGGTGCCTCCACCACCGGCAGTTCTTCCACCTCCTGCGCCGATCCAAGCGCCGGTGACCGCCCGGCTCATTCTTAAGGGCGTGCACCCCGGTGACCAGCTGTTTGTGGATGATGTTCGCCTTGCTGCGAGTGGACCGCCGGGTACCTGGGAACTGACGCCGGGCTCTCATCGCCTGCGGCTTATGGCTGGAAAGCAAGAGCTAGTCGCAGACCCTCGTGCCTTCAAGGCAAATGCAACCGTCGTCCTCAATCGTGCCGACTTCAAGCAGCCGGCTCCAGCAACGTCGGAAGAGCAGCTTGCCTGGAACCGTATCAACAACACAGGCGACCCTGCAGCGGTGGAAGAATTCGTCCGCCGTTATCCAAATTCTTCCTTCCGGTCGCAGGCGGAGTTGAAACTGGAAGCGCTCAATTGGGCGAAGGCAAGCAGCAGTGGCAGTCTTCACGGCTATCAGGATTATGCGGCCAGGTATACCTCTCCGCCGGGTCCTCATCTGTCGGCTGCGATGACAGAGATTGCGCGGCTCGAGTGGGACGCCATCGAGAACACCACCGATCCTGTCTCAGTGAGGAGGTTTCTGGAGCACAATCCCAGTGGTCCCTATCACGACCGCGCGGTCGCTTTGCTCGACGATTTAGCCTGGCGTGAGGCGCAGCGTAAGGGGGATACCGCAAGTCTCAAGGGCTACCTGGGTGCCTATTCCTCAGGCAGGCACAAGGACGAAGCGGCAACGCAGCTGGCCAAGCTCACTCCACCGCCCGCCGCGACGCCTGCGCCCCAGGCCACCCAGGCGCCTGCACCAATCCCTCCTCCTCCTCCGGTTACACCGAAGCTTTCCGACAATACCGAGGACGTAAATGCCATTCGTGTCGTTCTCGATGGGTACAAATCCGCGTATGACACCAAGGATCTGGCCAGGCTCCAGGAGCTCTGGCCAGATATGAGTCCGAAACAGGTCAATGTGCTGCGTACAGCGTTCCACGATGCGGGCAAAGTCACGCTGACGTACGCCATCACGAAAGGTCCAGAAGTAGCAGGGAACGTGGCCGCGGTCACCTTTCAACAGCAAATCGTCACCAATGCAGCGGCTAAATCACAGGTGACGATGACTTTGAAAAAAGACGCAAACAACTCCTGGCATATCACTTCTGTCCGTTAGCGCGGCTCAGAACACGTACGAAACGCCAATCAATGGCGAGGGCTTGAAGTGCAGGCCCTCATCGTTCAATCGGAACAGGACATTGCCCGTAACCAGCAGCCTGGCAACCGGCCTCACTTTGGCTCCTAGCGAGATGTTCGCCTGGTTGACAGTAGAGGTAAACGTGCTGACGTTCGCGTGGGTGTTGCCTTTGAAATCTGTGAAGGTAGAGTTTTCTATACGTGACGCATTCAAGAGCGACGTCCCAATGTAGTCGGCGGAAAGACCGACCCACCGGCGTATCGATGCGTCCGCACCCGCGGAGTAGGTAAACACGTTCGGCAGCTGTGCTTTCGTTACTGGTTGCGAAGTGACCGTGCCGGCCAGAATAGAATTGCCGTTCCCTTCAAACCCCGCGCTGGCGTGTGGAGAAACTCTGGCTGAATACGAGTAAATAACGAACGGCCGTAGGCCCCAGGTCCCTGATCCTAGAAATTTGTAGGCGTCGCCGGTCGGAAGCCGAAGGTCCAGGCCGACGGCGACTGCGGATCTTTCTTTTGCGTCACGCCACGCAACGTATTTACCACGAAGCCGCAAATCGCCGATGCCCGTGGCTGAATCGCTGTTCGTGAGAATGGCGTTGAACTGGTTGATGTAGGTCTCCCGCGGATTGTTGGTGATGTCCGCGAACGTGTGGTTCACGGGGGGCGGCTCGAAGTTATAGATGGTGGCATTTGAGCTCATCCCCACACGAACGTCGAGGATAGGGAGAGCAATCGATACATCCAGCTTGTCCGACAGGCCGTACGTGCCTACCAGCGTGACCTGGTGAACCTTGATATCGATCCTGTTTTGCGTGGCAACGATGTCATTGGTATAGATCGGCTCGCCGTTGAGGCAAGGCGTAGACGGGATGGTCGCGCAAATCGTTGGCTCCTCCTCATGCTGGAAAACAGCGCCAAACGACCTGAGATTGACACTATCCGCCTTATCGAAGTCGAAATATTCGTAGCTAGCCCCTACGAAAATCCGTCGCTTGCCGAGAGTTTCCGCGCGATCAGCCAGTACGGGCCCAAAGCTCGTGGCTTCCTGCATCACTCCATTCGCAAAGATGAATCCGGACACGGGGGAGGCGAGCGGCACTTGGCTGAGTTGGACGCCGATTTCTGCATTGATGGGGCTGAAGCTGTTAATGCTCGAAGCCTGGAAGTGAACTTCGTGGAATTTTGTAGCCGTGAGAGGACCGCCATTATCGACGCCGACCAGGCCGCCAGGGCCATACACCTGCGGGACAATGCAAACCAAGTCAGAGGATCGTTTGGCGGCGGAACCCAAGATTTCCTGGGTTGGACAGGGGCTCTGAGCCAAGGCCGCTGTGGATACAGAAAGGAGCAACAAACTGCAAAGCACTGTTAAACGCGACATCCTCAATTTCTCCATTGTGAATTGGGTCCCGGTTCACAACAAAATGTGCCGAATGGCTTTCGATCATAATGGTGAAACGTAAGCGGATCCCGTAACGAAAAATTCCGAGCTCAAAATCTTCACGACTGGAAACGTCTACAGTGCAGTCAAAGCGCTTTGACTCCAACCGCCCGAATAGTAACCCTGGGGCTAGCGTTTCTGCGGGACAGAAAACCGTTCTCGATCCGACAAATTGTTGTCTTAAATGGCTTGGAGCCCAAGGGTAGTGTTGGGTGAAACCATAGCACATTAAGGCTGGCTGAACACCTTAAGAAAGCCGGCGGCGATGCGGCGGCTTGGTATGGCGGGGAAGGTTCCTGTAAACCCCGCTTTGTGCCGAGGGGCGCTTAACTCAGCGGTGGACTGCCAGCTTCACACCGGGGGGGAGTCGAGGTTCTAATCCTGCAGCGCCCACTATAAACATCTCAGAATCAGCAGTCTGCAGAAAACCGGGGGACCGAAAAGTCTGAAGTATAGAGTCGAAAGTCTGCCTGACGCAGTTGGATAATTCCACCACGTTCGAGTTAATCGGACGGGTGCCCCAGGTTCGCATCAGTGTACCTGGGCCGAAAAAGACGGGGCGACCCGGATTTCCTGCCACGTAACACGCTTCTTCGAGCATGCGGCACAGAACGTCGTAGAGTTAGGCCCCTGACATCGTATAGACGAGCTCTTTCTTCCTGTTCTTATGTACAGCATCACGGGTCAGTTCTTCAGTTATGATGCCAACCACTTCCTTTAACAGCTTTTCTTTTTCAGCCATATTGGAAACTCGGAGAACCTATTCCGCCGGGTCAAGGGGAACCTCCGTTTCCCGTTGACTTTTACCTATCATGGATGCCACCGAAACTTCGATTTTAGATGAGGCTAACGGACATTCGTTTATCCAAACGCTGTGATAGGCTTTCCTATCGCTGACTTCGCAGGGCACCACTCCAGGTGTGGCGAAAAGAGTGAAGGTAATGCGGCTGCGAACACAGAAGCTGAGGAGCGGGTTGTTGTTGACCCTGATCGCGGCCGGGCCCGTTGCCTCTCTAGCAGCCCGCGTCACCGTAGAGCAACTTACCCAGACCCTTACCGCAGACGTCGGCGCGCACAAGCCGGATGCAGAGATGGCGCGCCAGATTGCCGGCAAGGAACTTTCCGAGCGGCTGACCGAGGCAACATTGGCCCGTCTCGCGGCGACTTTGAATGCCGACCCGCAGGCAGCATTGGCCTTGCAATTACTCGCCGATCAATCGGTGTTTCTTGATCCGCCAGCCAGCGAGTTGCCGCCCTCCCCATCTCCCGACGACGCCGCCCAGCAGCGGTTGCTCGAAGCAGCGCGAAGTTATGTGGCGCAGATCTTGCCTCGGCTGCCCAACCTCCTGGCTACCCAAACCACCAACCGTTACGACGACAGCCCCCAGGAGGCCAAGAAAGGGGACTGGCCCATTCGTGCGGGACTGCACCTGGTAGACACTTCGAGTCGCGAAATCTCCGTCTACCAAGAAACGGCTAATCGATCTGCGATGGTGGCTTCCGCCCTGTGGCAGAAGCAAATCGGACTGACCTCCGGGGGCGAGTTCGCTTCAACGCTCGGGATGATCCTGACTGACACCCTGAGAGGCAAGGTGACCTGGAGCCACTGGGAACAGATCGCGAAGGGACAGGCTGCGGCCTTCCATTATTCGGTCCCCAGATCCGCCTCGCACTTTGAGATCATCGGCTCCCTCCAGCGGCAGGCTGCACCCGAGGGCGCCCCAGCGCAAATCGGCAACTCCACGGTCTCCGGGATCGGAGTAAGACCGAGCGCCAAATCCTCCAATAGTTCGACCTTCCTTACCACGCCCGGCTATCACGGTTCGCTCTTGCTGGACCCGGCTACGGGAAGTATCCTCCGTGTCACCGTTGAAGTCGATGCGAAAGAGAGCGTGCCGTTCCAGCGGGCCGCTATCATGGTGCAGTATGGCCCGGTCCAGATCGGCAACAGCGAGTTCATCTGCCCGGTGCTCAGCGTGGCACTGTCCATGGCGCTCTCCGGTGCCTATCCCGATCCGATCACCCACCTCCCCGGGGATGCGCCGACCCTTTGGTTAAATGAGAGTATGTTTACCGCGTATCGCCGCTTCGGGTCGACGGTGCGTGTAGTGCCCGGTGCGCAGGTGCCGCAGTGAGTTTACCCATCCACGCGACGCGCCCAAAGCAGCAGCGAGCAGCCTTAAAGAGACAGCTGATCGCCAAGCAACTCGAAGCGGAGAGTAGGTTATCTCCCCTTCAGTCCAGGGAAACGCCGGCCTAAACTTGCGGTCCCTTGCGTGTGAATATCGCCGCCTTTGGCTTCGCCTAAAATGGCGGCAAGTCTCGCTAAGACCCACGAAACTTCTGTCCACAAAACTTACATTCGCTCCGCTGACGAAGCGCCGTGCCTGTGCCGCGCCTTTGAAGCACGGGGGGAACCGTTACCATTAGTCCGGAACTGAGGGGAATAAGTACCATGTCGACGAGTTACGCAGAGGGAATAAGTACCACGTCGACGAGTTACGCATAAGACTTCAACTCAGCATGGCGTCGACGTGACGCTTTCGCGGGTGCGAATCAGGATCGAGTAGCGGCATCCTCGTGCTCGCGGCACTTTCCTGTTGGGTGGCTTCAAGGTGACAAAACCATTTGCTTCTTCTGGCGCGTGCTAGCCATGACCTGGACAGCGACGCCTCTTGGTTTGTGTACGGCTTCAACAAACTTTTTAACTAGGCCCAGAACTTTTTCGTGAGCGAGTAACTCATGTGGCCGCACCGCCCTCCTAAGAAGATAGCGCCATTGGGTTGCCGACCAAGTCTGGGTTGAGTTTCTCCGTGGAACCGATACATGTTGATCTTCTTTCACCAACGCCACATGCCAGTCGAGATACAGCCGGGCGATGCCACCGGATGGTCAAACTTTTTGGGAGGATTAAAAGTTTTCCCGAGAGTTTCCCAAATTTGATGGAACGCCAGAGAGCAGACCGAGAAAAGGAATGGACTATACCCAAGTGGAAGACGAAAGCACGCCGTTTCTGAAGTGGGACAACTGGTCGAAGTGGGTTTTGTTTTTGCTGGTTGGGTACGCCCTAACCGGGCGCAGTTTCTCTTATCTCGGAATTCCACCGGCCAAGCTGTTTATCGGCGATATGACCTTGGCGGCGTTTATTTTTCTACAGCCACGTAAAATTTTCGATCCTTGGATCCTAGCTCTGACCAAGGGTGGGCCGCTGAGTTCGTTTGCGTGGATCCTACTGCTTTCGATCGCCTACGGCATCTTCGAGGTCGTTCGCGGCGTGTTGCTGGGCTACTCTCCCGTCACCGCACTGCAGAACCTGGTGTTCAACGTCTACCCCTTGTACTTCTTTCTCGGTCTGTGGTTAGGCGCGCGGCGGCCGGAGTTGCTATTGCGCTACATCCAGACGTTCGCTGTCCTCCTTTCCATCTACGCCCCGCTTTACCTGCTGTTTCTGAACAAGATTGACATTGCGATGCCTGGTTCGGACGGCGTAACCGTCTTTGGTCAGGTGGGCGGTGGCGGTCTGGTCATCCTGTCGCTGCTCTGTCTTGATCCCAAGCCCGCTCGCTGGTGGCCTGTGATGGCGGTCGCCGCAGCCACCTTCCTGGCGGCTCAGGTCCGTGCCGAATGGCTTGGATCGGGGGTGGCCCTACTGCTCTGGGGTCTCTTATCGCGGAAAATGAAAAGCGTGGCGATGGTCGGCGTGGGCATATTTGCTGTGCTGGCGATCGGCGCTCTTCTGGATGTCGACCTGCCTTCTCCGGCAACACGTGGTGGTGCGATATCCACCCGCGAGATTGTGGCGCGCGGATTGTCGGCTGTTAATCCTGAACTGGCGAAAGACCTGACGGGTTCGGAAGATACGGCGATGTATGGGGGGACCATCAAATGGAGAGAAATGTGGTGGCATGCCATCTGGGAGAATTCCCAAGAAAGCAAGACTAATCTGATCATAGGGCCAGGCTACGGGTTTGAACTGAAGAATCTCGTCACGTATCTAAGTTACGATATCCGTACGCCACACAACATCTTTTACTCCGCGCTCGGCTATAGCGGCTGGCTCGGAGTGGTCATCTTTTTTGCACTGCAACTCACCTGTGTTTCTCTGCTTTGGCGCGTATACCGGCTCACTGGCCAAGCCTACGGGCTGGCGGTGTGGGCCGCTACCCTGATAGCCGCATTCTTTGGCAATGTCATGGAGACGCCTTTTGGGGCAATTCCACTGTATCTCACCATAGGCCTGATCATTGGACCGACGCTCGACATGGTTCCCTGTTCATCGTTCTATCGCTTCCAACCGCACGAATCGGAGTCAGCCTACGCGGCCTAAGTGGCCCCAACGAATAGGAGTCGGGGATGCGTTCGAAATTGATTAGCGCGGGAGGTCCTCACGGAGTTTCCTTCCCATCGGCGAGCAAGCGGTGGCTACCACAAAAAAACAATCTGAAGAGTTTTGTCATTGCGCTACTGCTGGTTGTTTCGTTCCTCACTTTCGTAGCGACGATACTGGTGCACTACCCGCAGAAGGTGGATGCATTTCTAAATTCGGATGAGCCGGTCGAGAGCAAGCACGTTGTGACCAGCAACAAATGAGTTCCCCCTAACCCCATCGTTTCGCGCTCAGGATCGAATGGAATTTGCGTGTGTAAATTTAGATCGCGGTTGGGACGCATATTGCTATGCGCCCGCCGCACAAAGCGGTACGTGCGGCTTTCCCGCATCTCGGGTCTCAGTCGTGCAGAATTACATTGAGCAACGATTTGCGAACCCGGATACCGCCGTTGTACTCAATAAAGCCGAGCTGGCGGAAGCGGTTCATGAAGAAGCTGACGCGGGATCGGGTGGTGCCGATCATCCCCGCCAGAGTTTCCTGCGTGATCTTTGGAATTATCGGTTCACGTTCTCCTGGCTTACCGAGTTCCGCCATCAACAAGAGAATTCTAGCCAAACGCTTTTCGCTGGAGTTGAAAAGCTGATCGACAAGGTCTGCCTGGGTTCGCATCGTGCGGACAAGCAAAAAGCCTAAGAAAAGATCGGAGAACGCATGTTCCTCGTGCAGCACGCGGATCATCTCCGCCCTTTCTATTTTGAGCGCCGAACAGGCGGTAATCGCCGTAGCAGTCGCCAGTCGAAGCCCGACCGCTCCGGCAATCGACTCCTCTCCAACGAAGTCGCCGGTGGAGAGCAGTGCGATTGCGGCTTCTTTACCGCTTGTTGAAACAACTGTAAGTTTTGTGCGGCCCTTCTGCAGATAGAAAACGGCATCTGCGGGATCTCCCTGCGAAAAGAAAGCCTGTCCTGGCTTGAATTGCAAAACTCTTCGTCCTAATCCGGCGTTTGCCAGAAAGCTAGCGACGTCGAATGTGGGTTTTGTGAGTTCAGCCATCCGAACGGTCCCCTCCTCATCGTTCATGACGAGCATCGATTTTGGGGCTCAGCGCCCAATCCGGGCCACAGGCCGCCGACCATTTATTTTGGGCAACGAAATGGTGGTTGGTCTGTTGGCTTGGCAACAAAAGTCAGAAAACTCTCGTATCTCTCAAAATTTAGCGGCCCGCTACCTGGCGTTAAGTTGGTTTGGAGCTTGTCCGAGAAATCGTTTTGCGAGGCACATGTCGTGGTTCACGCCAAGAGCCTTCAATCAACTGCGTGTGGCCCGAGCGGGGCGGGAAGGAGCAGTTTCCGCTTGCGCAACAACCTTAGCGCGGCTTAAGCTTGAGGTCGCGCCGCACGAGGAGTCCCCTGAAGACCTCGTTTTACTTACTCTTTATTGCGTTTCTGACCAGGCTCGCCCTGTCCGCTTGGGCACGATGACCTCCGCGGGGAGGCGCGACGAGTTGGCCGGTCACATGACCTGCAACAACCAGAACACATGCTGTATGACGGCACGAACTCAGGGAAATGGTGTCATACCTTCGAAGGTCGTAAAACCACAGGCAACCACGGCTGCAACATCCCTACCTTCGCACTTTCCACTAAATGAGAGAGAAGAACGCACTGTGATCCCGAAGCCGCTAAACATGATACTGGGCGCGCTGCCGGATCAGGAGCGGCAACGAATCCTGGCGGGCGCAAAGCTGATCGATACGCCTCAACGCCACATCTTCAGCATGCCATCGCATCCCTTCAAATATGGCTACTTCCCCGAATCTGGGATGATCTCGGAGCTGATCCGACTCGCTAATGGCCGGGCGGTCGACGTCTCGCCGCTGGGCATCGAAGGCTTCCTTGGCCTTCCACTCCTACTGAGTGACAGTACGAGTACCCACGAGTGCGTCATGCAGATCACCGGCAGCGTATGGCGTGTCCGAGCCGTTGAACTGCGCCGCTTACTTGAAGAGTGCGACGTATTCCACAAGTTGATCCACCGATACGTGCACGCGAGATACGTTCAGGCCAGCCAGTGTTGCGCATGTAACCTGATGCATTCGATTAACGAGCGACTGGCACGGTGGTTGCTCATTGCCCTTCACCATGCCCGGGCAGACACATTCCAGATCACTCAGGAGTATCTTTCTGAGATGATAGGCGCAAACCGTTCCACAATTACGATACTTATGGGCGAATTCCAGCGGACTGGACTGCTCGATTACCAGCGCGGAGTCGTGCGGATCAAGAATCGTGAGAAGCTGGCGGCAGCTGCATGCGAATGTAACGCTGTCATAACTTGGGCATTCAACCAAGTCTTCATCAAGCCTGTTATTCACTGTACAGGGGCGGCAGCGAAGCGAACAAATCTCGTTGAGCATGCGAAGCCGCGCACGGCGCCTATTCGCACGTTTCCATGGTGCGCCGAGAACACTTATAGATGTGCGATCAGTCCGGCAACAGTGAGAAGAGCCGCGTACTCAAGGTCGATGTGGCTGGAGCCAAGGATGGAGCGATAGATGGCGTCTTTCTGTTCCGGAGAGGCGCGCAACTCGACCCGCCGAAACAACCTTCTTGTCCGTCACGAACGCTCCTGTCAACCTCTGACGTCCTGCCTCTGAGTCCCCTGATCGCACCCGTCCGGGTGTATCTGCCTAATCGGCTCCAGGAACTCATTTAGCATAGATGAACAGAGCGGGCCCAGTTCCCTGAGCCGGAGCGGCGGTCACTCGTACTTGATCGCCTTTTTCGGGATCGAACCTACGGCCTCCAACCGCTCCCACGGAAGTCTCAACGACCGTTTTAGAGTCGATATGAAACGACTGAACGCCTCCCGGAGTGCTTTCCACTGTCAAAAGACGCTGATGCTTATCGAACTTGACCACTGTTCCGATGGTCCTTTTGAGTGGCCCCGAAGGGAGGCCCTGCAATGCAACCGCAGTCCTCTGCATGCCCTCGCCGAAATAGTACACAATCACTTGGGTGCCCTTGGTGTTGAAGCGATCGGCTGATGTTGCCTGGGCACGAAGATCCTTGTCGAATTCGAGGGAAATGTTCGACTTCGTAAAGTCTTTAAACTCCACTTCGGGGCCGTCGTCAGTGTCAACTTCGATTGCTTTCCCCGGGTTCATCGATGTGACGGTGCCGGTTAAGGCATGAACCACCTCTTGCGCGGTCGCCGCCAGGTTGCATAGCGAAAAATAACCTACGAGCAGGCAGAATGTACCAAGCCGTCCGAACATAGCGTGTCTCCCCCTTCCAAGGGCGGAATCTAAATTCAGAACATCCGGTGAAGTCACGGTTGAGATGCGCCAGTATAACTCTCGCTGCTTACCGCGGGATATTACTCTCTTACGTACTGGGTGCTCGTGGCATGACATTTGCGGGACATCCGTGACGGAGTAACCACCATCGACAAAAAACCGGTGACAAAAAACTGGACTGCACCCCTAGGCTGAGACACGATGAATTGCCGGACGGGACGCGGTCCGCCTTCTATGTGTTTGCCCATGGCTTGTATCGCGAGGTGCTGCGAGCCAGGCAATCCCCGGCACGCCGCGCCAAGCGGCATTTACGGGTGGCGGAGAAGCTGTTTGCCGGGCGTAAAATGGACGTCTCCAGCGAATTGGCCATGCACTTCGAGGCGGCAGCCGAGTGGGCGCGCGCGGCCCAGGCGCTCTGCACGGCTGCGGGGACTGCCATGCGGCGTGGGGCGCGGGATGAGGGCGTGAAACTGACGGAACGCGCGCTGCGGCTGTTGGAGAATTTGAGCGAACCCGAGCCGCAGGCGGCAGAGAGAAAGACGCGCCAGCAGATTGCGGGAGTGATGAAGCATTGACGACGTGCTTCACACCTAGGTGTGCTCATTGCGCGTCAGAAGGGATCGTGCATGCAAGCCCCTGCAGCAAAATCTTCCGCTGCGCAATCAGGTCGGCGCTCGGCTTCGACCACGCCTCCCCAATGTTTTTCTGCTGATGCGGCGTCAGATGCCATGATAAGGGAGTCAGCGAGTCTGATGGGTAACGAAAGCGCACGAGTTTGATGTTGACGCCCTTGCCCATCAGAAAATCTGTAGCAAGCTGCAGTTCAAATTGTGCCCGTGCCTGTTGCGAGCTCGTCCTCACGGACTGCAACGTCTCCAGTGGTGCCACCAACTGCCGCTGCCAGGTCCAGCTCTCACCCGACGGCGGCCAGCCGGGCGTCGAATCCACCAGCACAATGTACACCGGATGCGTCTTGAGCGAATCCTGCGCAGCAATCAGCCATTCCATCGCGCTCACCACGCCGGAATTGTCGTAGTACCCGCCGTCCCCCACGTGCACACGGAACTGCGGCCCGCCCGTCGAAGAACGTGGCATTGGGGAGATCCACGCAAACGATGCGGACAACCGCGCCGCCGTCGCCACCGGGAGGTCCAACCCCTTGAATGCATCCCAGAACGGAATCGATGGCAGGTAGCCGCGTTGGAAGCGGGGATCTGGCGGCAGCGTAGTGGAGCTCATGAGGAAGCGCTGCCCGCTCTCCGCGGTCGTTCCATTAAAGATCACTGCGGGCCGAGTGCCGCGCACCACATCGTCGCTCCATTCCCCGATCGTCGGCTGCGTCGTCCATGTGTGACCGGCCCACTTCCTCAGCCAGTCCTTCTCCAGCGCCCACCCCCGGTCAACACTGTTCCCGAACAGCGGAGTCGCAGCGGAGCCCAGAACCGGCACTATACGTAACAGATCCGGATACAACAGCCCCCACCCCACCGAGCTCAGCGAGGAGTGGTACGCATTCTGCCGGATGTCGCCCAGCGTGGCCATCGGAACCCCTCCATCCCGCTCATACGATCCCACAAAATACATCGCGCCTTCACTGCCACCGGAAACGGCGCTCACCAGCACCAGCGAGGAGGTAAACCGGCTCGCATCCGGCACAACCTGGCACTCCTGCGTCAGGCCGGTCAACACCTCCGCCGTCCACGCAGACGCGCGAATCCCTCCGCCCGACGTCGCCACAATCACCATCGGTGCGTTCGCACTACCCCTCTTCTGCTCCCATGCGTGAACCACCTCCGCCGGCGAAGGCGGCGCCGCGTGACCGTCCCCGCGATACACCTCGTAGATATGGTCCGTGCCCATCAGCCCGAAGACAAGCGAGATCGCGAGGATGGTCGTCAGCACCGGAACCCGGACGACATCGAGAATGAACGCAGCCCCCGAACAGAACCACGTAAACAATCCCAGCAGGAACAACAGGTAAAACAGCGCTGCAGGCTGTTGGTCGCTCAGCGGTGTTAGCAGCCGGTACCACCCTGCAGCATGCGTATGGCTGCCCGTCGCCGGGGCGGAAAGCATTCCAATGGCGACATAACTCAGCACCTGAACCAACACGGCGGCCGTCGCCAGTTGGTGCCCGGAGAGTAGTGAGCCCACCATTCCTCCGCCCTCGAGGTGCACCTCCATTTCCGATCGCAACACACCCCGGCTCAGTCTCTCCGGCAGAAACCTGACAAGCTGTCGATGCAGCAACCCACCCGAACTCCACCGCGGCCGCCGATCTGTCCTGAGAAACGGAAAGCCGGGAAAGATCATCCGCGCTGTGTATCCCGGGCTCGCTTCGATATAGAAATGCAGCTTTGCGATCAGCCACAGCCCCCCAAGAGAAAGAGCCGTCGCGGCAAGAATGCCGATCGCCTTCTCCCACCCCGGAATCTCCGTGCCGCAACAGGTCATTGCGATTACCGGCCACGCCAGCAGGCTGAACATCCCTGTCATCCCCCACGTGACCTGGCTTGCCACAGGCAAACTCTCAATTCCCGCAAAGCGCACCGGTCCATAGACCAGTGCCAGCCTGCTGGTGATCATCACGATGAGAGCCAATTGCAGTGCTACATACACGACAAAGACAAAGGACAGGTAACTTTGCGCATCAAAGATCCCCGCGAAAATCGAAGGTGCCGCAAAATATCCGGCCGGCAACAGAATCGCCAGGAGCGCCCCGCCGATTATCTGGAAGCGGATGAGACAGCCGAACTCCACCCACGTCAGGACTGTCCTCCAGTCCCACGGATGCAGCGGCACATAGAGCACGATCGCAATCAGCAGAATCCCCAGCAGCAGCACAGAGCTCACCATCAGTAGCGGTATCCAGAAGAGTCCGGCAATCGTAACCGCGGCAGCGGCAATCAGCAGCAGTGTTGCAACCCGCCGCCAGCGGCCCGGCCCCGGCGCCAGAACACTCCCCAGCAGCACTGCGGCAACCGCGAAGAAAATCGACTTCGCAAGTGAGAAACCCCGCGGCGTAAACGAAAAAGCCGCCCCGTCGCTGATAGCCCGCAGCACCTGCAGCAGCCGCACGTTTTCGATCACATCAAGAATCGCTGTAACCGAGATGACCCCGATCAACGTGCGGCAAAGCCGGCCGCCGCCCTCCACCGCAAACAGCACAAACACAGCCCAGTACAGCCCAATGAACAGAAAGTCCATGCACGTATTCACACCGGCGATGGCAACGTTCCAGGTCTCATATTGCCCGGGGCTGCCTTGGTCGATCCGTGCCTTGAAGTCGGCCGGGCTTTCTGCTAGCTCGAGCTCTGCAATGGGGCTGTCCAGCACGCATCCCCAATAGCCGGCGGCTCCTCGCTCCGGGCACGGCCGTGCCATGTAGGCGCTCGCCTCCCAGACCATCATCCCGGACCACACCGTGAGCATCAGCAGGAAAATCCAAAGCAATCGTGCTACGCGCATCGAGACGCCGCCTGATTTTGCATGAAGAGCGCAATGCTAATCCCACCCGTCACGAAAATCAACCACGCATTGACCCTAGTGGAAACGGATGGAAGAGCGGGTAATCGGCGAGCAGGACTAGAGTCTGCAGGCCACGCTTCAGCGCTTCAGCCGTCCATCCCCGTTCAGCAAACGCCACAAATCGATCATCCGATGGATTGATGAATTTTGTGCTCGGGGAATTGCTAAGCGGCTTTAAGCTGGATCCGGGAAGACCGTCAAATACATTTGGGGGTTATTTCGTCTCCCCCGAAACTCCCTACGCAAGCTTGAGCTCGAATTAGACCGTGTACGTGTGTCTCTTGAGCTCCTGTACCAACAACAGGCTGCAATCAGTGGTTGGAGCATATTTGCTCGTTCACTTCTTACTGTGGCCCGCCGATGGGGACGACAACCATGTTTGACCCGCTGATTGCAAACGGAGCTCCTGTACTCAGAGCATTGGGAACGTTGCCCGTTATATTCGTAGTGGAGTAGAACACAAACAGCTGTTGACCATTAAAAGCGTAAAGGTTGTTTAGATCCCAAGCCACTTGTGTGATAGGAGTCGAAAGCAGACTTGTTGATAAGACGGCGGGACCTTCCGGGATATTCTGGGTGTTACCTTCCAAAAGCGTTTCTACGTACACTTGCAACCCGCCTGTACCGCCAACGGCCAGGGGTATGGTGAAGGTGCCGCTTAATGCAAAGGCCATCGAACCAGGGGCGCCTGTCAATGCAGGCATGTTCTCATAGGTCTGTGGGGGAACTATCCCATAAAGGGGGGCGGGAGCAGGTAATTGAGAAATAAGGTTTCCAGCATTGTCAAGGTTGAAGATGGCAAGCTGTGCAGGCTGTACCGTGCCGCACGGCCCGTTTTCCTGGTACATGGCGAGCGCCACTAGCCCAGCTTGGGCACCTGCTGCGGCAATCGGGCCCTTAGTGGCATAAGTCCATCCTTGCTGTGGTGTCGGAAGCGATGTTATGACGTTGCTGCCAAAATTTAATGTACCGTTACTCTCCAGAGTGTATCCGACTAACTCATCCTCGCAGGCGCCGGTAAGCGGGCTCTCCAGTCCATAGGCATAAGCGGTATCAGAATCCCACCCCGAGAATACGGGTGGGGTGATCGTAACCGGCTTGTCGAGTTCCGTGCTCCCGAGAAACGTCAGCAGACCTGTATTTGAGACATTGAAGGTCTGGTTGGCATAGCACGAAGGCGTTGTCGTGCTTCCTAGTCCCACGTAAACGAGTTGTCCTGAAGTAACTGCATTGATCGGGGCGCCGCACACGTTGCCGCTATAAGCTTGCGTGCTGAGGTAACTATGGTATAGACGCATCTCGCCCCGCGATCTGCGGATGACTTTCCCCCTATTCCCTTCAATACCCGACATGGTCGTACGTCGCGGACGACCATCACTTCTTAATCGTCCAATAGGCCCCGCCTGCGCCGTCCTCCTTGAAATCGATATCGACCGGATATTGTTTGCCGCAGCCCTTGACCACCCACTTCTCCTGCCACTGTCTGACGCCGGTCGCGCCTGAGAAGGGCGTTACGACGTATCGCGCAACATCCTCAACTTTGTCGCATCCCAGCTGGCCCATCCTGCCGGCGACCCCTAGCATCGTGTCGTGCATGAGCTGCGGACTCGTCAGCGTTCCTTTCTTAATCGTGCCCGCAGGCAGATCTGTGTTGGCAGCAGCAAGGGACGGGCTGGCGGGGATCTTCGCGGCCGACACCATGCGTGAGGCATCGAACTGCAGAAGCTGCTGTTCAACGTCTGCAGCGTTCTTCGTTACCCATGCACTCGTCGTGCCGGCAGCTGACTCGCCGTAGGACCGGTGGGTATAAAACACCCCGGCACCTTGTTTGTCGACGAGGACGAAGTGTATCGCATCGAAATCCACACCATGGGGGGTTGGCATCACTGCGGCCAAGAAATGTTCGCCCGGTTGTTGCCCTGAAGCGGAAACCGAAATCGTTCGCAGGATTGTGGCTTTCGCGCCCTGGGCAATCGCCTGGACCCGGCTGGTAATCGTGGCCAGAGCCTCCTGGTCATGGGCCGCGGGATATAGATTGAGTTCCAGCATGTCGGTAAAGGTAGAAAGGTCCTCCTGGCCCCGGGGCGTGAAATCGTATCCGTTGCCGTGCGACGAGCGCAGCAAATATTCGCTGCCCCGGAACGTGACCTTGGCCGTCGCCGGCGACTGGAGATCGGGCATGGCGGCGGCCAAACCTGTTGGCCCGTGCGGCGTTGCTGCGGCGGCAAATGCGGCCGCCGTCGCGGCCAAGGCGCATGCAAAGAAGACGATCGGCGTTTCATCATTTCCTCTCTCCAATAGAGAATGCTGCGGCGCTTCTCTCACCAATCCGAAGTTGCAGAAAGGTCTGAGACATCGCGATCTCCCGGCAATGGGATTGCCGTAATTGGATGACTATGAAGAGAAATGGCGGAGTGGTCAACGGATTGACCTTTAACGCTCAATTAACCGTGAAGCTGAGCGTTTTCAGCCGTTTGCAGGGCCTCATTAACCAGTCTTCCGGGTCTTGCGGCACGGCATCACTGCGATGCCCTTCGCTCGCTCGCGTAGAAGTCAGGAAGCATCCGCTTGCTCTCATGTTGCGGCGGCCTGCTTCCATTCATCGTTGATGGGGCACTTCAGCATCGCATGGCCTGCGCGAAGTGCGACTTCTACCTGCCGAAACAGTCCACCGCGGCTATTGCTGGAGGCTAGAGCATTTTTGCTAACGGTGTAGACCAGGAAACTGAACTCGACGCGGCCATTCCGCTAAAACCGGGGCCCCCGTGGCACGCGGTCTTTGCGTGCCCGGGGTGGTAAAGAATGGCCGCACATAACTGATCCCACCGGACCACAGTATTAGCAAAAATGCGTTAAGAAGCATCCGCTCCGGTTGCTTCACAATCGCATTGCCATCTCCAGATCGCCAGCCAGCGGCACTGACACATAGCTGTCCACCGCCTCACGCATTCTGCTCACGAAATCTGCACAATGCCGCGCATCATCCGCCAACACCAGCGAGCCCGGATGCAGCCGCGACTCCACCAGCGCCAGCACGTCCGCATACAGCGCTTTCGCACCATCGAGCAGCACGACATCCAGCGTCTCGGGCAGATCACGCGCCAGCGTCTGCAGAGCATCGCCCTCGCGGATCTCCACAAGATCGATCAGCCCCGCTTCGGTCAGGTTCTTGCGCGCTCGCTCCACCTTCGATGCCTCAAACTCAGTCGTGATGATGCTCCCGCCACCGTTCTCGCGAAGCGCCGCCGCCAGATAGATCGTCGAAACGCCAAAGGACGTCCCAAATTCAAGCACTGCTTGCGCGTGCGTGGCACGCACAAGCGAGTACAGTAGCCCGCCGGTTTCACGGGAAACGGGAAGTGGAATTTCCTTCAGCAGGCCATAGAACTCGCGATATCCAGTTCTGCTGGTGATCATCGTGGACACATCGGTCCCCGCCACAACGGCATCCATTGCCGGTTCGCTTGCATCGGCTTCAGCAAAGAGACGGTCCAGAACCTGGGCCACACGGGGGGAAGAAAGAATAGTCATCGGAAAGCTCCAATCAGTTATTGGGCTCCGAGATGATGCTGCTTTTACAAATGCGAGCTTCCCATTCAAACCAGCTCCGCAACCAAAAGCGCACCCTCTCGGAACCAGTCCATGGTTCACAACGAGAAAAGTGCGTTGGCTGACGGGAACGCTTACGGCAGCCAGCAGGACGCTGGCTACACTTCAATATTCTTCTCAACAGCCTTCCGTGTCAAGACTTTCAAGCTGCGCCCCACGCTCACTCAATCCCTTATGAGTACGGAGAGAGGCACCCTCATCGCGTCCTGATCAGGCATAAGGCTTCGATGGGAGAGGTTCCCGCGTCCCTTTTCTGCAAAGCGGCCAGCGGGTCTTCGCGGCCTTCCTCGTCAAGATCGAAGAACATGTCTTCCTTGCGGGAGAAGTAATTGAAGACCGTCATCCGCGCGACGTCTGCCGCTTCGGCGATCGCGTCCGCGGTCACCTGATCGAATCCGCGTTCGACGAAAAGCCGCGAGGCAGTATCCGAGATCCTCTGCCGCGTAGCGAGGCGCTTGCGAGTTCGGCGATCTGAGGGCGGTGTCGACGTCATTCGGCTGAGATCATTGTACAAGGTATATAGTTGTACTCAGTACAAAACAGGAGAGGCCGCTATGAAGTCCGACTTCGCCACACTACAGGCTGGGTTTGCCGCAAAGAAGGACCGTAAGGCTTCGAATGTCCTCGTTTCAGGAGCAAGTTTCGCCGGGCTGGCTACGGCCTTCTGGATGAGTCGGCTTGGGTACGCGGTGACCGTCGTCGAGATCGGAAAAGGTCTGAAGATGGGCGGGTCGCCCGTCGACATCAAGGAAGGCACCGTGGACATTGTGAAGCGCATGGGGCTGCTGGAGCAAATTCAAGCCAACAGCCTGAAGGCGAAGGCAGTAGACTTCCTGGATGTCGACGGAGTGAGGATCGCGAAGATGCCACTTCAAGCCGGTGACGCGCGAGGTTCCAGTCCAGAGTATGAAATCGAAAGAGACACTCTTCTCCACATGATGTTTGAAGAGGTAAGAAGTGACGTCGAGTTCATTTTCGATGACAGCATCGCACGCCTCGATGAATCCGCAGACGGGGCGGCCGTTACTTTCAAGAGCGGGAGGCAGCAGTCCTTTTCTCTTTTGTTTGGCTGTGACGGCAACCACTCGAGCATGCGAAGGATGTGCTTCGGCGAAGAGTCCGCCTTCTCCTATTTTCTTCAAAACTACTTTTCGATCACGATTGTCGACAAGCTTCTGATCGAAGAAGACACGGCGCAGATGTATAACGTCCCAGGCAAGGTTGTGATGCTAAACGCCTACAACAACAAGACGGACATCATTTTCTGTTTCCACTCTGAAACAGAAATTCCTTACGATTATCGCGATCAGGACGAACAGAGACGCATCACTCTTGAGCAATTCAACGGTGAAGGATGGAGGACACGAGAACTATTGGAGGAGTTGGGCCGCTGCAGGGACTTCTACTTCGACAAAATGTGTCAGATCAGGATGCCGTCCTGGACCAAAGGGCGAGTGGCCCTGGTAGGCGATGCCGGTTATTGCGCTTCGCCCGCAGCAGGGATGGGGGGTTCTCTCGCGATTGTCGGAGCAACCGCCCTGGCCGACGCGTTCCAGAAGCATCCTGGAAATTTTGCGATGGCGTTTCAGGAGTACAACGATAGCTTGCGTCCATTTGTCGAGGATGTTCAGGCGCAGGCTGTCGCGTTTGGTTTGGAGATGTTCGTTCCAAAATCAGAAGAGGCTCTTCAGAGAAGAAACGCGCACTTCAAGATCGGCTGATTTCGCGGCTTCATCGGTCCCTATGACAAGTTTAGGACACATTTCTGCACAAGAACAAAAAACACTCCAGAGAATGCGGGAGGCACCCGAATTCCCTATTGAAACGAACCCGTCAACAAGAGTTGGACAAAAACTAGACAGCAATTTGACACCTAAGGGCATGGTGCGGAGTTAGCTTGGTTCTCGGAGGAAAATCCCATGCTAATGCGCTTCAGGAACCTGGTTCTTCTATCCGCCACCCTTTGCACCACCGCAGCTTTTGCAGCCGAACAGAAAACGCTGGATGTGCCTTTCAGCTTTGTGGCCAAGAACCATGCCTATGAAGCGGGGTCCTATTCAATCGCAGCCGACTGGACACGGTCGATGGTGACGCTGCGCAAAATCGGGAAGCCAAGCGAGTCGATGACGTGGATCCTGATGCCTGCAGCCAACGATAGGCATCCTAGAGTCGGCCTGACCTTTGATGTAGCCGGACCAAACCATGTGCTGCGCACGATACAGTATGAGACGTTCGCCACCCCGAACCTGAATAAGCAGCCAAAGCATAAGGTTGAGGAAACCAATACGATTGGCGAGTAGGTTCGACCCAGAACGTTCAAGGTCGATGGGCCCCTTTGGCAATACTCGCAAAGGGGCTCTCTCCTTTTTGTGCGCAACACGCACCGGAGATGATTGGGAAAAAGGGGCACGTCGTGCGCAAGTACGTTGCAGTTGGAAACGGAGAAAACGGGGGTTCTCTCTTGGATCATCAGGCGATCACCAGCGACGAGTCGAGCCGGACTGCCTATCTGGAGAGCGAAAATGCACGCCTGCAGCGATTAGTCGCAGAACTGTTGGTCCGGAATGAGCAGTTGCGCCAGCTGTATTTGGCATCTTTGACAGTAGCCGATTGAAATCAATGCCTAACATTCCGCGGTCAAGGAGTGATGCATCGACCCAGCGCTCTGCGATTGAGGCAGAGCACTGAGACCGTTTTAGTGAGCAACCCGTTCGCATCATTGGCGTCGCATTTCGAACACGGATCGAGGATCCGTCAGCGAAGCAGCTTGTCGGCTTGAGCGATCCGCGAGTTCTTAACCTATCTCTTGGAATTCCCTGCCCTATCAGCTCGAAGTTCACATCGGAGCCAGCTTCATGAACTGCTTTGAGCTCTCTAAAACCCTGGAAGATACTAAAAGTAACACCATCCACTGATCCCACTTGACCACTAGCCAGACCTTGCGGGCCGCCGACTTCAGGATGTACCTGGAACAAGCGCTCGCCTCCACCATTCACATTGCGAATGGAAAGAAGCCACGGGGATATGAGAGTGAGCCGGTATTGTCCCATTGGGAACGCTTGGTTGTTCACGCAAAAGGGGAATGGCGTCGTTGCAGTAATTGATTGGGCTGAAACTGAATGCGCGCCTAACACCACGACGCTCCCAACAATGCCTGGGGCAAGCATTGATGACACGATGCGATCACGCAGATTTCTGAGATTCATGGAAGCTCCTCCATGCGCAGCGAGATCGATACGCCAATAAACAAGGGCGGCCTTGCATGCGCGATGATTCGATTTCAGCACTGAGCCGCAGAGGGTGCGATAAAGATTGGTAAAGCTAAATCAAGTTTTGTAAAGGTTCCCGGACAGACCGCTGTCTCGACGCGGATCGAGTTTGGCTTCGGCTAATGCGGCGAGCACGCATCCGGAGCGCGCCCGCCACGTGAATGGGGACGCTCTCGACGATCTGTTCGAGCTGGCTTCGCTGGAAGAGGGGAAGAACTCTTTACGAAGGGGTTGTCCGTCCAAAGCGAAAAAACGAACGGGAGGGTAATCCCCCTCCCTGCCACTACCAGTATAAAGCGAACCGGGGGGCTTGCGGCCAGACCCGGATCGTGCCGTAGAGTCGCACGAGTCGGCCAGACCCTATGGTCGAGGCCGGAATTTTCAGGAGCTGGGGAGCAAGATGCGTTTGTTGTTGACGATGTATCGGTCGCGCGGGGACGTCGAACCAATGGTGGGACTCGCAGTGCGGGCGCGGGCACTCGGTGCGGCGGTCGAGCAATGGGATGCGCCGTTCGCGACCGGCGTGATGCCGACCGGGGGATGGCGATGACCGAACATGCGGTGGTGATTGCCGGTGGGGGCCCGACGGGGATGATGTTGGCGGGCGAGTTGACATTAGCGGGCGTCGACGTCGCCATTGTCGAGCGACGCGCGAACGCGGAGCTGGTCGGCTCGCGCGCGGGTGGTTTGCACGCCCGCACCATCGAGGTTCTCGATCAGCGCGGGATCGCCGATCGCTTCCTCGCGCAGGGCCAAGCGATGCAGGTTGCGGCGTTCGCCCACGTCCCGCTGGACATCAGCGATTTTCCCACCCGGCACAACTACGGGCTCGCCCTCTGGCAGAAGCACATCGAACGCATCCTGGCCGGCTGGATCGAAGAGTTGGCCATACCGGTCTATCGCGGACGCGAGGTGACCGGCTTCGCGCAGGACGACACCGGCGTCGACGTCGAGTTGTCCAACAGCCAGTCGCTGCGGGCGCAATATCTCGTCGGGTGCGACGGCGGACGCAGCGTCGTCCGTAAAGCAGCCGGCATCGCATTCCCCGGTTGGGATCCGACGATCAGCCACCTGATCGCCGAGGTCGAGTTGGCCGAGGAGCCGGAATGGGGAATACGTCACGACGCCGCCGGTCCCCACTCCCTGAGTAAGCTCGACGGCGGCCTGGTGCGGGTCCTCGTGACCGAACAGCAGCTCGGCCGCAGTGGCGAACCTACCCTTCGTGATCTCAGCCAGGCGCTCATCGCGGTGTATGGGACGGACTACGGGGTCCACAGTCCGGTTTGGATTTCTCGGTTCACCGATGCTGCGCGTCAGGCGGCTGCTTATCGCGAACGGCGGATCTTGCTGGCGGGCGACGCCGCGCACGTGCATTACCCGGCGGGCGGACAAGGCCTCAACACCGGCGTTCAGGATGCTGTGAACCTGGGATGGAAGCTGGCCCAGGTAGTCAAGGGGACGTCGCCCGAATGCCTGTTGGACAGCTATCAGGCCGAGCGCCATCCAATCGCAGCCCGGGCCCTGCGGAACACGCTGGCGCAGGTCGCTCTTCGCCGCGCGGACGATCGCTCCAAGGCCGCACGGGAGGTCGTTGCCGAGCTCCTCCAGATGGACGAGCCCCGCAAACGGTACGCCGCCATGATGTCCGGCCTGGATATCCACTACGACCTAGGCGAGGGACACCCGCTGCTCGGTCGCCGCATGCCCGATCTCGACTTGGTCACCGCCGCCGGCCCGCTGCGGGTCTTCAGCCTGCTGCACGATGCCCGGCCCATGCTCCTCAACCTCGGCGAGCCCGGCGGCTTCCACATCAGTCCATGGGCAGATCGGGTTCAGCTGATCGACGCCAAATACCTGGGTACGTGGGAGCTTCCGGCGATCGGGGCGGTTACGGCTCCCACCGCCGTTTTGGTTCGGCCCGACGGATATGTGGCCTGGGTGGGAGACCTAACCCAGGTTGGACTCGCTGACGCGCTAACCACTTGGTTCGGACCGCCTTCATCCTTGCGAGATTGATTGCTCCATTTCGCTACCCGGGTCATGTTTGGGACGAGCCAAGACAGACACTCGACACTTGTTACGAGTCGAAATCCAGACCTCTCTGAAGTGAATCGCCGTCCCCCACACACAGAGGTCCTTCTGATTAAATCAGTTGCGGGGCTCCTTAAGCATGATTACCTGTCCTTCGGTGAAAGCGGGTTGATCCGTGGAGGCAACCTATCCGTTTGTTGTTCGCCCGATCACAAACGGCGTTATTGCGGCCAAATCCAGATCTCCATTTGCGGAGATACTGGAGGCAAGTACGGATTGAGCGGCAGTTGCCGCAGGCAAGACAGCACCCGAACTCCTCGCGGCATTCATCGCCAGATCCATGTCTTTGCTCATCAGCCGCAAGGGGAATTCCGGGGAGTAGTCGCCGTTCTTTATTTTCTGGAATTTCCCCACAAACGCCGGAGGTATCACCGCCGTCTTGGATAGGACATCGAGCAGAATGTTGCGATCGATTTTGAGGTGCTCTCCCAAAGAGACTGCTTCCGCGATCGCCTGCATATCCAGGCCCAGGAGAAGATTGACGACCAGTTTCATTAGGACGCCGGATGAACCAGGCCCGATTAAAAACCACTGCTTTGCGATGGACTCGTAAATCGGAGCGCATTGCTCGAAGGTCTTCAGATCACCGCCGGCGAACAGTGTGATTGTCCCCGCCTCGACCGCTGGCGTAGATCCGGAGATCGCCAGATCGAGGAAGCTGATGCCGAGGGTGGACGCCTCCCGATGTAGCAGAAGCGATAGTTCCGGCGAGATGGTGCTCATTTCAAGAATGATGGTTCCTCGCTTTGCCGCTGAAAAGACGCCACCCTTACCGAAATAGACGGAGTGAACTGCGTCATCATTCGCCAAAGAAGATAGAACCACCTCCGAATGAACGACGAGCTCCGCCACTGACGCGGCAATAACCACACCCTCTCGTCTCATCGCATCTGCCGGCCCAGGGCTACGATTCCATGCGACAACCTTCCAGCCTGCTGAATGCAAACGCTGCGTAAGCCGGCTTCCCATGAGTCCGAGACCGATGAATCCAAGTTGGACCGTACGTTTATTGAGTGTGTTAAGCGGCATGACCATCACGTTATCTCCTCGCTGTTTGTTCGTTGCAGAACGCATCTTGTCCTCCGGACTCCTTGATATTGCTTCGACACCTGTCGACATTGGGAGCCACGAACCGCGTGCGTACGTTGCTCTGCGCCAATTAACCCTTAGGAGCATCGCTGCGAGCTGTCCCGAATATGAGATCGACTGCGGCGCAAGCCAATCGCTCGAGCTCGGCATCGTTTTCATGCTTACCGACCCCTGCCAACCGACGGTAGAGGACGTCTCCCGTCAATGAGTCGTGAAGGATCACCGCGATCCGGTCAATTGGAATCGTTGTCTTTCGCAGCTCTTCGCGACGGCTTTCCAGCAGCGATCGTATGAACGAAACTGTTTTGGCGGGACCATGCGTGTACCATGCCTCACCTACTTCAGGACAGTTCAGGGCCTCTCCGATAGCGAGACGGTGAAGCTCCACGGACCGTTTTGCGGTGATGAGCTTCAGAATCTGAATGGAGAGTTCCTTCAGGCTCGCTTCAAGGTTCAATCCTGTGTAGTCAATCTGCGCGAGCGGTTTATTCGCCTCGCGGCACAGGTTCTCGATACTGCGGATGAACAGCCCACACTTCCCACCGAATTCGCTGTAAACCGTACTCTTCGAACCGCCAGCCAGCTCGACGATCTTGTCGATGGTGACACCCTCATAGCCGCGTTTCAGAAACAAGTCCGCTGCGACTCTTTGAAGCTTGCTGTTACGAACCTCTCCGCGCGACCGCTTGTTAGGCATTCATCTCTCCATCCCTCGGGTCCTGAATGCAGGCATAAAATATTTTATGAGATTCGCCGCTTGAATCCCCTGTACCAGCAACATTTTATGCGACCTATTTCTTTGCACCACCCCGAATTGCGGGCTCTGCTTGTCATCAGACCGCTCCTTCATATACTGTACTGTACAGTACAGTCGTTTAATCAGAAAGGATACGGAGAATGCATTACCGCCATCGCCGCCGCAGCCTCTCTGACGACCGCAATTGTTCGGACTAGAACTTTCTAGACGCAAGGAGACTTCATGGATCGTCGCAATTTTCTTTCTGGCTCTCTCGCTGCTTCTGCCCTCTCGCTTGCTACTGCCGGCGATTTAGCTGCCCAGGTAAGCTCTACTGCGGACCAATCTGCGCCGGAGTACATGGATCTGCGCCGGTACCATCTGGCGAATGGGCCGGGCGTGAAGCTCACCACGGTTTTTTTTGCCGATGCTCTGATTCCGGCACTGAACCGTCTCGGCATTGGGCCAGTCGGTGCGTTCTCTGTTTATTTCGGACCAGATAGCCCGTCGTATTACCTGCTGATGCCAAGTTCGAAGCTGGAGACATTAGTTACAGCTGACCTTGAGTTGGCGAAAGACGATGTTTTTATGAAGGCGGCTGCGCCGTTCTGGGACGCTCCTGCCGCCACGCCGCCCTACATTCGCATCGAGAGTTCCCTATTGCGCGCGTTCCCGGGATATCCCAAGGTCACTCCGCCAGCCTCCGCCGCAACCAAGGGAAAACGTATCTATCAACTTCGCCAGTATCTGTCGCCGACGAACATGGATCACGTCCGAAAGGTGGAGATGTTTCAGAACGGCGAGTTCGGCTTTTTCGCCAAGGCCGGCGCTACGGGAGTTTTTTACGCCGACACACTGGTCGGACCAAATCTGCCCAATCTGACCTATATGCTCAGCTTTCCTGATATGGCCGCGCTTGAGGCAGATTGGGAAAAGTTTTCCGCCGATCCTGATTGGAAGAAGCTCTCCGCCGACTCGAGGTTCAACCTAAACCCACCAACGGTATCAAACATAACAAGCCTCGTGCTGCGTCCCCTAGCCTGTTCACAAGTTTAGTGAACGAAGCCGTCGTGAGCTGTGAGGCGAGGATGCTGAGTTTGGAGCGTCTCCTTCAACGAGAAGGCGTTTCCTTTCAAGTGATGGTAAAAGTTCGCTAACGCCAGACCAGCCAATATGAGATAGAGGAAAGACTAGATGAAACAGTTAGTGATCGCGGGACTATTTTTGGCTCTGGCGGCGACCCATGGGGATGCGCAGATCAATGCAGGCGAGCAGAAGCCCGAGCCTGACCTGCCTTTCAACATGGTCCAGGTAGCGACCCTGGATCTGCCCTGGCGGATTGCCTTCCTGCCCGACGGCCGCATGCTGATCACCGAAAAAGTCGGCGGTATGGAGTTGGTCACCCAGCAGGGAGCCAAGACGCCAGTCGCGAATGTCCCAGCCGTTCTTCACAAAGGACAAGGCGGCATGTTGGGCGTCTTTCTCTCGCCGCACTACGCCAAGGATCACAGCGTCTACCTCACCTATTCGGAGCCTGGCGAGGGCGGTTCGAGCCTCGCTCTTGCAAGAGCCAAGCTGGCGCTGGGCCCGGATTCGGCGAGCCTCGAAGGACTCAAGGTGATCTGGCGCGATGGCGAGAGGGGCAATGGCGGACAGTTCGGTGCGCAGATAGCCTTTTCCCCGGATGGCAAATATCTATTTCTTACCGTTGGCGACCGGCAGCGCATGACGCCGGCTCAGGACCCTAACCAGCCACTGGGCAAGATTCTGCGCCTGACGTTGGATGGCAAGCCTGCTAAAGGCAATCCGATGGCCGGGAAGAAGGGCGCGGCCAGCGTGCCTGTGATTGATCCACCCAAGGATACCGAAGCCGCAAAGACTGCTCCCGTCCTGAGGACGTATACCTTCGCCGGACCTAATCTGACGCCGGCGGAGACCTGGAGTTCCGGACACCGTACGCCCTATGGTCTGGCCTTCGCGCCGGACGGACGGTTGTGGGAGATCGAGCATGGCCCCAAGGGCGGCGATGAGCTGAACTTGATCGAGCCCGGCAAGAACTACGGCTGGCCTCTCGCCTCCTACGCGACCAACTACAATGGAGTGCCGATCCCGAGTCCGAACACGCGACCTGATTTGACCAAGCCTGTCATCTACTGGACGCCGGTCATCGCGCCAGGCAACCTCATTTTCTATAACGGTGCGATGTTCCCCCAGTGGAAGGGCTCCGCCCTTGTGAGCGGCATGGGGAGCAAGACGCTCAATCGCATTACCTTCGACGGTCAGGGCGGCGCCAAGCCCGCCGAACGCTGGGATGTTGGTCACCGAATCCGCGACGTAGAGGTCGCGCCCGATGGCGCCCTGTGGATGCTCGAGGATTCCACGACAGGCGGTCTGTTCCGCGTGACGCCGAAGGACTAGAGCATTTTTGCTAATGGTTTAGACCAGGAAACTGAACCCGACGCGGCCATTCCGCCAAAACCGGGGCCCCCGGGTACGCGGTCTTTGCGTGCCTGGGGTGGAAAGAATGGCCGCACATAACTGACCCCAACGGACCATAGTATTAGCAAAAATGCGTTGAGTGATCTCCTGGTTGCGAATGTTACTTCCAAATTTCGCGATAGAGCTGCTCAATTTCAGCAGCAGATGGAATCCGCGGATTGTTTTGTGGAGAGCCGGAAGCTAGTGCCTGTGTGGTCATTGTCGGGATGACCTCCATGTATCGTCCCTCGGGAATTCCGAAGCTCTTGGGCGAGGGAACCTCCAGCTCCTCATTCCGGCGAAACAAGCCTTCGACCAGTTTGTTCACCGCGACAGGGTCGGAGTCATCCTGGGCGGCGATCCCCATGGTGCGAGCGCAATCGGCATAACGCCCAGGCGCGGAACCGGCCGAGAACCGCGTGACTGCAGGTAACAACATCGCATTGGAGAGGCCATGGGGGACATGGAAGAAGAGCCCAATGGGCCGGCTCATGCCGTGAACCAGGGCCACGCTCGCATTGGAAAAAGCAATCCCCGCAAGAGTGGCCGCCAGCATCATGCCTTCACGCGCAGCGCGATCCTCAGGCCGGCGAAATGCGGTCGGCAGTTCCGCCCAGATGGTTTTCATCGCCGAGAGCGCAAGGGTATCGGTAAAGCGGTTGGCTTTGCGGCTCACATATGCCTCAATCGCATGAGTCAGGGAGTCCGTACCCGTATCTGCGGTCAGCCGTCGCGGCATGGACATGGTTAGTTCGTAGTCGACAACAGCAGCTGAGGGCATCAGCGAGCTGCCGGCGATCAACATCTTTTCCTGGCTTATCGAATCGGAGATGACCGCAAAGCGGGTTACCTCTGAACCTGTTCCTGCGGTGGTGGGAATGGCAATGTGCGGAGGTCCGGCCTTGGGAATCGGGTTAGGAACTTTGTAGTCCCTGGGGCGACCTCCATTTGCTGCCAGCAGGCCAATTGCCTTGGCCGTATCTATCGGACTCCCGCCCCCAAGGCTCACCAGACTATCGTGCCTACCTTCAAGAAAAGCACTCAGTCCCCGATCGACCGCATCCGTAGTTGGATCAGGGACAGTGCCGGAGAAAACTTCGCACGGGATCCCGGCTTGGGCGATCTGATCCTGCAACTTTTCTGCAAGGCCGCAACTCACGAGAAAAGCATCCGTCACAATCAATGGACGGCTGCATTTCAAACCGGTAAGAATGAGTGCCACCTCGGAAAAAGCCCCCGCCCCAATTTTCATGAGCGATGGGATTTGAATCTCCGCCATCATATTCACGGGCCTAGTTTTGGCTTGCAGCTTGAGAGCCGCCGGTGCTTGCTGCCTGCTTGTGCTCTGTAACCTTCAGCTCCAGCGGAGGCGAGGCGTGGTTCGTCGAAGAATCTGACTCGACTTCGGCTACGACATAGATTGGCTGCTCGATCGGCTTGGCCCAGTCCTCTGCCCGCAAAGTGAAGGTGCGGCTGGTTTGGGTTTCAGTCACCAGTACCCCGTTCAGTCCAATATTCACCACCTGTACTCCGCGGGGAAGGTTCTTGACATAGCAGGGCACGCGACCCTTGTATCCATTTTGACGCTCGACGTGCAGGGTCACGGTCACCTGTTGCCCCGGCTCAAGAGAGAGCTGCCGCGTGTCCGTGGTCACCACCACATCCGGTGGCGGAATGATCGTGGCGATCTGCAGGGACTGCTCCTCAAGCATGGCATTCAAATTCGCCGACCGCGCAACGTCACGGCCATTGATGGTCGCGTGGCCCACAATTTCCATCGTACCCGGGGATGCGTCCACGGAAGCATCCGCAGAGGCCGAGAGCACCACCACCGTTGAATCCTCTCCCGCAGAAATCTTCGCGGGAGCGGCGATGACACCGGCAGGCAGACCTTTCACCTCAACCTCGATGGGGCCTTGATAGCCTTGCAGCCGATCGACCGAAACCGTCAACGGCACCCTTCCTCCCTTGGGGATATTGGGATTCTCGGGAGTGGCCGTGAGTTGATAATCGGGAACGGTTTCGCGAATGGAAAGGCGATAGGCAAAGTCTGGTCCACCCATACCGCGAACGTCCTTGAGGTGCAGGATATATTGCCCGTCGGAGGGGGCTACGAAGTCGATGCGCGAGTCTGCGGCGTACCCAGGGCCGCCGTCATCGTTCCGCCAGGTCAGATGGAAGACGGGCAGGCCGTTGGGCGGAAATTCGGCGTCGGGAGGTAGAATCTGCGCGCGGTAGACCGGCGTGTTCACGGCATGCACAACCGGGGACGTGCCCAGAAAAGCCAGCCGCAGACCATTGATTCCCTTCAGCTCAGCGTCGGCATCGGGCTGATCCGAGATGTAGTCCAGCTGATTGAGCTCATCGCCGATCATCAGGTAATCGTTGACATGAAGTCCGGTGGTGGAGGTCAGCCGGACGCCGGTGGTGCGCGAATCCCGGTCGCTCAGCGTGGTTGTGGTCTGGTTCAAACAACGAATGGTAGCGCGCGGAATCGCATTCCCTTGTGCATCCAGAACCTCGATGACCGAATCCAGCGGAGAGCCCACTCTTGCGGCCTCCACATCAATCGTCAGCTGCTGCCCCTTGGCGGCGTGGAAACGGAAATAATCTTCATCGCTGGCTTCCCCCTGCTTCGCTCCGCCATTAATATGCCCGTTAATGGTGACGGGGAAGGATACGTCCTCTGCTTGAGCAAGCGAGTTATTCGGTTCCTGTTCCACAATTTCGGGCAGGTCGCCGACCACGAGCCTGACCTTGTTCAGCGGGAGCGCTGCATTCTCCTTGAGCGTGATGGGCACGGTCTTCCGGCCCACTGCCTGCTTCGGCGCGTCGATCTTCAGTTCGCGGATCCCGCCGAGATTAACCCCCTCTACGGCCACCGCCGTTGTTTCGCCCGCGTGCACGCCAAGGGGGAAGTATCTCGTAATGTAGGGCAAGGCGCCCGCGTCCACGCGATAGTAATCGTCCTTTCCTCCGCTCCCTTCGCGGTCTGAGATGGTGAGGGTATATTTCCCGTCCTGGGGCAGCCGGTAGGTCAGCGTGGCGTCAGGGTGTTGTCATGCCTTCCTGCTTCGGCCAGAACCCGGCCCGAGCTGTCGCTGAGAGCGAGCAGCGACTCGAGCCTGGACCCAAGCTTCGAGGCAACAACCTCGAATACCACATCCTCTCCGGTTTTGCCGTCGAATTCGTAACGATCTTTGTCTCCTGGCGCTGTAATTGTGCCCACCATGGTTGCGGGCAATGCCACCGGTTGTGACAGCGCCGTGTTTCCTGAGTTTTCGCTTTTCTTCACTTCGGGGAGCGATCCAATGGCCAGGGGAACCATGTTGGTTGTGCCCAGTGGCGTCTGCACGCGGAAACGGTACACATCCGGCGGAACGTCTTTGGCCGCCGTGATTTCCAGCAAAGCCGACTGCTTTTTGGCGAGCGGCACCGCGGCGGCAGTGGAAAACTTTCCAGTGGCCTTTTCTTCGGGAAGGTCAGTAATCTGTGAGATCTTCGCGGTGATCCCCGGCGCATCGAAGATCACTGCTTTGGCGCCGGTGAGGTTGCGGCCGTCGAGGGTAAAGGTGGCCGTGCTACCGCGCTCCATGCCAACTGGCCATATCTTCGCAAGGCTCGGAGGGATGATTGGCTCCTCGGCGCGCAGCGGCAAAACAGCTCGTACGGCCAAGGCGAGCAATGAGACGCAAAGCAGGATCTTTATTTTCACTTGGCACCTCGCGCAGGTGATGAGAGCCTTTACTGGCTCGCAACCTGCTTTTTTTCCTCTCCCGCAGTTGGTTGGCGCGGCGTAAAGACCGTCCACTGCCCTGCTGGTACTTTGTCATTCTTCACGTCGTACAGGCTCAGGGTGCCGTTAAAACGGCCCGCCGCCAGCCATCTGCCATCGGGGCTGATGGCGAGCGCCTGCACCCATTCCGGCTGGTGATCGATGACCCTTACCGGGTCGAGCGTCTTGGCGTCACGAAATCGTATGGAACCATCAGACGACGAGGTAATGATGGTTTGGCCGTCGGGCGACCAGACCAAAGCCAGGATGCTCTCCTCGTCCGCGATCAACGATTGCTTGAGCGCTCCCTCCGTCTCCCCAACCGTCCAGATGTAGATGGTCTTGTCGTAACCAGCGGCGGAGACCATGTCGCCGGAAGGTGAATAGGCAATGCCATTGAGGCCGTCCAGCGCGTCGCCCAATGTGTATAGACGTTTGCCGGTAGCCACGTCCCATATCTTCACGGTGCGATCCTGCGATGCTGAGGCCAGGTGCTTGCCATCTGGACTAAAGGCTACGGCGAAGACGGCGTCGATATGGTCCTGCAGATTTTTGAGCTCTTTACCGGACGCAACATCCCACAGCTTCACCATCCTGTCGTAGCTGCCTGAGGCAATGATCTTCCCGTCCGGGCTCCAGGCAACCGAGTAGATGCAGTCCTTGTGGCCCTGCATGGTTTGGAGGAGCCGATGCGATTGGAGATCCCATATCTTGATCTCGCCCGAGCGCTGTGGAGGCCCGCCGCCCGCGGCCAGCATCTTCCCGTCAGGACTGAAGGCAATGGAACGCACGTAGTCGGCGTGACCGGAAAGCGTGGCGACCTCTTTGCCGGTCGAGGGATCGATGAGGCGCACCTCGCGATAGCCGCCCACGGCAAGCAGTTTTCCATCAGGAGAAAACTTCAGCGAGGCCACGGGTGATGCCACCGGAACTACGGGCCGGATATCGGGGAGCGCAGTTGGCGCAAGAATCTTGCTGCTCAGCGCCCGCGGCCGGCCCCGTCGGCGCCGGCATTGATCCATGCCTTGATGGCCGCGATGTCAGCGGCGGGAAGCGGGTCGGCGCCGAAGGGCATCCGCGGCGCAATCTTCCCTTCCAGCATCTGGATGATGCGGCTTCCGTCAGCATTGCCGGGAACGATCGGCGTCCCATGCGTTCCGCCCTTGATCAGGCTGTCATAGTTCTCCATAACCAGCCCACCCATCCGGCCGCTGCTGGAGTGGCATGCCAGGCAATTCTTCTGCAGGATAGGAGCGATCTGCGCATCGAAGCCCGGTGTCTCCGCGGCCATCGCGCCGGACAACGTGCCGCACGCGATTCCGAAAACGACCAGGAGACGGAGGGCTTTCATCAGGGGCCGGCAATTCCACGGGGCATTTCGCATATTAGTGGTTAAACATGAACTCCTGGCTGGTCAGCAGAGACCATGTCATGTCGCGCAGCGCAGCCTGACGCGGATCATCCACCCCGGAGGTCTTCTGTTGCTCCGCTGATGCCAGGGCTGCGGTCAAGGCTGCCCGCTCCGAGTCCTTCGGGTAGCGGCTCAAGGAAGCCAGATAAAGGTAGTTGAGAATCTGCTCATCCGAGAACCCGAGCCGGATCATCATGTCGACCGAGTTGTCCGGTTCGCGCAGCTTGTTGTTCAATGTGTCTCCATTAATGATGTGGAGCGCCTGGGTGATAGTGGGCACCGAGGTACGTTCGCTCTCTCTGGTCTGCTGCCGCAGGGGCCGGCCAAAAGCAGTCAGGAAGTAAGAAGTAACCGCGGTGTCGGGCAACTGCAGCGCTCGCATTCCCGCGGCATATCCATCGAATTTCTCCGGGACCTGGGTCACTTGGGAGTAGGCATCCAGCATCACCTCGGCGGGGAGACGCTTGATGACGTAGTGCGAGCCATACTTGTCATCGTCGGCATTCTCTTTGAGAGGCGTTGAAGAAGCCTGATAGGTCGCCGACTGCATGATGGTGCGGATCAGGTAATTCACATCGTAGTTGTGCGCGACAAAGTCCTTGACCAGCGCGTTGAGCAATGCGTCGTTGGTGGCCGGGTTGGTGTCCCGCATGTCATCTACCGGCTCAACCAGGCCCCGTCCCATGAAGTTGCGCCATATCCGGTTGACGATGTTGCGAGCAAAGAATGGGTTTGCGGGAGAGGTAAGCCAGGTGGAGAAATAGAGGCGTGTATCGCCCGGCGCTTCGCTGGCAAGCTGCTTGGCATCGAGCGGCTTGGGAGGCAGCACCATCATGAAGCGATCATCGCTGAACTCGCCGGTCGGCGCGGAGTAGACCGTGACATCGTTGAAGAGTGGGCCTACCGCGGGACGAGCGCCGCTGGGCGCGTAAGTCTTCAACCGCACCCGCGCGAAAAGGTTGGCCATGCCGTAGTAGTCCTTCTGAGTCCACTTCGCCAGAGGATGATTGTGGCAATGAGCGCAGGTGATGTTGATGCCCAGGAAGGCCTGGGCCATGTTCTCCGAGATATCCAACGGATCGCGGTGGATCAACCAATAGTTGGCCGCGCCGTTCTCGAGCGTGTTGCCGGTGGCGGTTACGATCTCGGTGGCGAACTGATTCCACGGTTTATCGCTGGCGACACTGTTACGAATCCAGTTGTAGTAGCTCCACATCTCCTCGTTGGAAAGGTGGTTGCTTGAAACCAGCAACAAGTCGGACCACTTATACGCCCAATAATCCACGAACTCGGGGCGCTTCATCAGGTCATCGATGAGCCGGGTTCGTTTCTCCGGTGAGGGATCTTTGAGGAATCGCTCGACCTCCGCGGGACGGGGGAGGATGCCCGCGGAATCCAGATAGGCGCGGCGCATAAATTCGGCGTCGTCCGCGGGAGGCGACGGCGGAATGTGCAGCACTTGCAGGTGCTTGAGAACCGCATCATCTATATAGTTGTGGCGGGCCGCCTTCAGGAAGACCGCGTCCTCTAACTTCCACGGGAAAGGAATGCGCAGCCGGGCGAAGGTGACGTGGCTTTGGTACCACACCGTAACCGGAGCTTCGCCGTTGCTGTGCATGGTGACGCGACCGTTATTGTCGACTGTGGCCACGCCCTCGTCGCCGCTGTCATATTTAGCCCAGCGGGTCACATCCGCGGTATGGCCGTCGGAGAAGTATGCCGTGACCAGTAGTTGTTGTTGCGGCGCCAGGGCGCAGGGAGGCCTCCCCAGGCAACACTTCGATTTTCGTAACTCGCGCGTCGGAGTCCGTGGGCGCCGGCATCGCCTGGGCAATCCATCCGGCAAGCACTTTGAACTCCGGCGAGTCAACCGGAAATCGTCTTCCGCCGCCGTGCGGGATGGTGAGGGTCGGCTTTAAGAGGATCAGGCTGCGCGCCGGCTCCATCATTTCCGTGCGCCGCGCCAGAGCCTGGTGGGTGAGCGTGTAGTAATCCACTTCAGGGTCGTAGCCGCGCAGGGTAAGCTTGAAGCCGTTCTTTCCCGCCGCTGCGCCATGACAGGGGCCGGAGTTACAGCCCATCTTGGTCATGACCGGCAGCACATCGTTGCGAAAGCTCCAGGCGGTTGCAACCGCGAAGTCTTTCACAGTTACGGTTGCCATGGCTCGATGGCCCTGGAGCGTAGCGGTAATGGTTGCTTGTCCGTCACCCTGAGGAAATGCTAAATCGTCTTTGTCGATGATCGCGACCTTGGGATTCGATATGGCCAAGGTGGCCTGTGGGGTAAGCTCTTCCTGATGCCCGTCGGCAAAGGTTCCTTCGACCAGCAGCCGCTGGTTGTAGCGCGGCCCCATGATCGAGATCGAGGAAGGCAGGATCTCAATTCTGGTGAGCCCGGCCAACGATGGCCTGGGGTGGGCTGCCGCAGCGATGGAGGCTTTGCCGGCCATCGCCTTCGAGGCCGCTGCCGCTTGAGCATGGGCAGCTCCACTTGCGGGCACCGCCTGACTCTGCGCGGAGACTTGAGAGGGCGTCTCAGCTAGAAACATACCGGCGCCAAGGAAAGCGAAGGCACCCACCAGAGCAGTAACCAGAAGCGTGTTACGTGTCTTCATATCAGCAAATCATCGATCGGTTCAAAACCGTGGTCCACCACCCGCACTTCGCGCCCCTGCGGTGTCTTCAATATGGTGTCGATGGGAACACCCAGGCACTTATAAATGGTGGCCGCGATGTTGGCGGGCATGACCGGTTGATCTTTGGGCGCTGCCCCGATTGCATCCGAGGAGCCGACCACCTGTCCACCCTTGATTCCGCCTCCCGCCATCACCACGGTCCAGCACTGCGGCCAGTGATCGCGTCCGCCGGCGGGATTGATGCGCGGCGTGCGGCCGAATTCCCCGGTTGCCAGCACCATCGTAGTGTCGAGCAAGCCGGTCTTGCTTAAGTCTTCGAGCAGGGAGCTGTAACCGTTGTCAAACATAGGGCCGACCAGATCGCTGTAACAGCTGATGGGGCTAAACGGAGCGGACCCGTGGATGTCCCAAGTAATTTCGTTAAAGACGGTCTCGAACATGTTGAGGGTGACAAAGCGCACGCCCCTCTCCACCAGCCGCCGGGCCAACAGGCATCCCTGACCGAACCGGTTCATACCATAACGCTTGCGGACGTCCTCCGGCTCCTGGGTTAAATCAAACGCCTCGCGCGCCTTGGTGGAGGTCATCAAGGTGTAGGCCTGATTGAAGGTTGCATCCATCAGCTTGGAGTCCTGGTTGCTCTCCTCGAAGTAGGCAACGGACTGATCAATCATTTCCCGCCAGCTTCGCCGGCGATCCACGCGCACGGCGGAGATGTAATCGGGTGGCAGCAGATCCGGCACTTTGAAGTTGGGGTCGGCGGGATCGGCATTTAAGACGAAGGGGTCGTAGGCCTTGCCCAAAAAGCCGGCCGTATCGCCATGAGGCAGGTTTCCGCCGAGCTGGCCGATGGTGTAAGGGAGCAAAACGTTGGGAGGCATGTCTCCCTTCGCGCCCTTTTCAAACCTGAGCACCGACCCATAGTTGGGTGACTCCAGTCCACCCTGGAAGAGTCTTCCCGTCTGCATCATCTGGCAACCGGTATCGTGCACTGCAGCCGCTGTATGGTATGCCGAACGCAGGAGCGCGAATTTATCCGCATGGGTCGCCATGCGGGGAAAGATCTCGGAAATCTCAATTCCGGAAACGTTGGTTTTGATCGGCTTGAACGGCCCGCGGATGGAAGCCGGCGCGTCCGGCTTCATATCCCAGGTATCCAACTGGCTGGGCCCACCCACCAACATCAAATGGATACAGTTCACGTCCTTGCTAGGCTGCACCGCACCCATCGCCTTGAGGCGGAAGAAGTGGGGCATCGTCAGGCCCAGGAAGCCGAGCGATCCCGCGTGCAGAAAATCCCGCCGGCTGACACCGTCACAGAAATGCACTCGCTTGTCAGCATCCAGTCGAAACATAGGAATCGCTCCCGGCCGGGACAATAGGGGGAATCATCGGCCCCTCCTCCGCAAGACGTGGCAGACGCCCCATGGAGGTACGTCTGGCACTATACTCTTTTGCCTCTATCACATGGAACTCTCGTTCGTTACCCTGAACGGGGTAGTTACCACCCGTAGGATGGTCAAGCGGGCCCCGTGACATGACCGCTAAAACAGAAAACGTGACCACAGGTCCGAAGACATGGAGAATAGAGGCACTATGAGCCGGTGGAGTAGCTGGATAGCCGTTTTGGGAACGCTGTTGGTGTCGTCGTCAATTCTTGCCCAAACCCATGCGCCAAAACTCATCGACGTGCATGTGCACTACAACGGCGAACAGGGTTTTCTCGAAAAGCTGCTTGATAAATTAAATGCGGCAGATGGCCTGGCTTTCTTGTTAACCACTCCCCAGGGATTCCCGCAAGCCAGTAAATTTATCCGGGAGCACCCTGACCGATTGATAGGTTTTGGAGATATCAAGCTGGATGATCCGGATGCTCTCAGCCAGATTGACCGATTTCATGAGGCCGGATTTCGCGGCCTCGGTGAGATTACAACCACACTGAAGAGCTACGACGACCCAGCCTACTGGCCGCTCTACGATCGTGCCGACAAGTATCACATGATTCTTCTTTTTCACACCGGCATCGTGAACCGCCTTCACCCTGACCAGTCCGCAAATATCAGCTTTGATCGCAGCCGGGTTACGCGGCTTGATTTGATTGCACGGCACTGGCCACGGCTGACCATTATTGGCGCTCATTTGGGAAATCCGGATTATGCGGAAGCAGGCGAAATTGGACGATGGGATCCAAACCTCCTTTTTGATCTTTCCGGCACGACGCTGATCAAGAAGAAAGATGATTACCGCTTCTTTCGTTCTATCTTCTGGTGGTCTGGGGTGGTGAGTCCTCACACACCCGCGAGCGGCGCCAGCGCCTTTGAGAAAATCGTCTTTGGCTCGGATGTATTCGGCGGGGATCTCGAGGAGTTCGACCTTGCGCTGCAGCGTTACCACGAAATGCTCGATGCTTGCCAAGTGGACCAAAGCGCCCAGGAGAAAATATTTTCCGGAACTATGTGGCGTATTCTGCAGCAACAGCAAGCAATGAGCAAATGAGACGGATCCCAACTGCCGACGTTATAGGTTCGCAAAGAATGTCTTCTCATCCGCAGGAAGATTCAATGGGCCTGCCTGACGTCATTGCGTCCTCCCTGAATGTAGTCTTCTGTGGCATCAATCCGGGAATGCGGTCGGCTACAGTCGGACTCCACTTCGCCAACAGAAGTAACCGCTTTTGGCGTGCGCTTCACCTCGCAGGCTTCACCACCAGGCAACTCGAACCGGAGGACGCGCGCCTCTTGCTCGATTACGGTTGTGGAATCACCTCAGCGGTTGCTCGGCCGACAGTCAGCGCAACAGAACTCAGTCGAACCGACTACATCGCTGCCCGTCCTGTTTTCGAGCGCAAAATCGCGAAATACCGGCCCAGATACCTGGCGTTCCTAGGGAAGCCAGCGTGTTCGGTGTTTCTAAGTCAGCGCGATCTTTCTTGGGGATTACAGCCAACTACACTCGGCGGATCTGCGGTCTGGGTATTACCCAATCCGAGCGGCCTGAACTGCGCATTCACCATCGGCATGTTGACAGACGCCTATAGACAGCTATACGAAGCCGTGGCCCTCTGACGGACTGCGCGGCCGGCTCTGCCGAATGCCCTCATCTGCATACGAAGGTATCGAACGATACCTTCGTCCAATAGGTTTCTCTTCGCCCTCGTGATGTGATGGGCCATGTGCATCGGGTGTCGCAAGACTCGATGCCGCAATGTACATGCGTTTCTCTCGGCCAATTGTGCGATTGAGATCACGTCAGACTACATCTACCATCAAGGAGACTAATGATGAGTATTATCGATAAGGCGCTAGCAGCAAACCGCAACTATGCAAACAAGTACGATCCGGCGCTGGGAAAGCGTCCCGCCCCCAAACTTGCAGTCGTGACCTGTATGGATCCTCGCCTCTCGGACCTCCCTGGAATCCTGGGTCTGCCGCACAGCGATCTCGACGTTATCCGAACCGGTGGACCCGCGGTAACAGAGGATGTTCTCGGTGAGCTTGTTGTTTCCACCCGTGTGCTGGGAACGACAGAGATACTGCTTCTCAACCATACCGGCTGCGGGTTCACGACATTTACAGATGACGAGCTGAACTCAAAGCTGAGCGCTTCAACCGGAGATGCTTCACCGGCTCCCATGCGCTTCTTCTCCTATAAGGACCCTGAGGAAAATACCCGGGAGCAAATCAAGAAAGTCACATCGCATCCCTGGATTGCCAAAGATATCCCCGTACGCGGTCTCATTTTCGACGTGGAGACCGGTCTGCTGCGAGAGGTGCAGCAGATTGCACACCAGGCTGCTGACTGAAAGAATCTAGCCATGCAAGATTTGAGAGCGTCGTTCAAAGGAGCTTTGGCAAGCCGGGCCTGCAATGAAGATTTCTGGATGAAGTGGGCCTGGCAGATAGGATCAAGGGATTCCACTGCAGAGCGCATTTTATCTCGCTCATGAAGTTTTGAGTACTATCACGGGCCAGCTTGCCGCGTAAAACGGCTGAGCTGGCCCAATATCTTTTCGGGAAAACGCGCATGGGGTCGAGCGAGTGTCGCCGCTAGGAGGATGACCGAATTCGAATGCGGGGCAAGAACGCTGGTAAGAATACGAGTCAGCACTCGTTCCCCAGCATGAGGAGAGAGGAGACCATCTTCTGACAGATATCAGTGATAGCCTGCGAGTTCGGGGAGCTGTGGTCCTCGAAGGATTGCTGTAATAGCCGGATGGAATCATCCATGATGCGCGCAGGTGCGCCCTCTTCGTGTGCGATCCAAGCGGCAATGTGCATGAGTTCATCGCTATATTCGTTTAGAAAATGGTCCAGCGCCTGATTTTGGTTCTGAGTCAATTCGGAGTCGATCTCTCGTCGCCCACGATGTGAGAGAAGACTGAGTTCCAGCAGGAAGATCGAGCGCAACGCTGGCTGAGTCCTCTCAATCCGCTCACACTCGGCAACCTCTTCCTCGCGCCGATGGCGAAACTCAAACTCAAACCGCGCGGCATCCGTCTGCGATTCCAGACTGGCGAAGTTGTCATTGATCTGACTGCGGAGACGGCTGATCTGTGAAACGGCAATGCCTCTGTCGCGTACCACCGGGCAGACTCCGAGCTGTGCCAGCATCCGTACATTCCGCACCAGCAGTTTCTCCAGCTGCTCCCTATCGCTCTTCGCCCCGAAGCGGTCAAAGATTAAGCCCATGGCGAGGATACCCAAGAACACGCCAACTACCTTATCGCGCGCGATCGTGAGGTCCGTCTGGAACTTGAAATCCTGCAGGTTGACGAAGTAAAAGGCGAGCGCCATCTGCACACCAAAATAGGAAAGCCGCGGGCTGGAGGTGGCAAACCACGCGGCGACCGCGGTCCCCGCCGCAAAGAAGAGAGCAAACCCGAAGATGCTGTCGATAGCGGGTAGGATCAGAATCTGCGCCGAAATCCCCAGGACCAGCCCTCCGACAACAAATCCGGCGAGGCGGAGAAACTGCGCCTGGAGCGAAGTGCCGATGGTGCCCAGCGCAGTAACGATGCAAGTAAGGACGGACGGGAAGATGCCGGGCCAGTCGAGCGCGTTGTAAAGTACGTAACAGGCGCTGGCAGCCAGGCATCCGGCAAAGGCAAAGCGCAGATATTCCGGGTTCTGGAATGCATCCGGCACAAGCAGAGCGCGCCACCAGTCCCGTCCTGGCGCGTTCCGGGAACCATCGACGATCTCATCGCCTTGAAAGACTTCGGTCATGAGTACGACGGTTCGTTCCATCTCTTGAAGCATGGGGAAGTTAGACGACGGCGGCCCCTCGAGCAAAGGAGGAGACGCGGAAATGACCCCTGACTCGCGGAGCTCCGTTCGGATTGCTCCGAGCCTCGCAGCAAGTGCGCGTAGGCGAATCGCGTCGTCATCGCCGGGCTGGGGGGGAGTGGGCTCGAGATTCGCCGCAAGACCAATGAGGCGGCCCGCCCACGAAATCAGGGCGGCGCGCTGCGCCCGCCGGGTCGGATCCAGACCTTGGCGCTGCAACGTCGTTCTGAGCCGGCCAGTGCCGATCATTTGGTATTGAAGAACTCTGTCGAGGACCGACTTCGGTGGAGGTTGGTGAGCGGCAATGCTTTCCGCTACCTGCTGCACCGCGAGCAACAGATCGTCGCCGAATGTGATGAGCGGATCGGAGCGATCGAAGATGCGGTATAGCGCTTCGGTTGCCACAGTGGCGCCGGCACCTACGGCGATTACCACGATAGGCCAGAGAGTACCCTCCACTTGGACTTGGCTGGGCACGTAACGGTCCCATACCGGCAGGGCAACGCCGATCGGAATGGCGAAAGCCAATGCGGCTGCGTAGTTAGTCGTCGTGCGCATAACGAAAAAGATCAGATACAGGCTTCCGATTACCCAGAAGAAATGAGTAATGGGGTAACCGCGGAACAGCATCATACCGAGCAGGGTGTAGAGGCTCGCGAGGACGAATCCGACGACGATGAATTGCCCCCCGCGCCAGGTAACGGCGAGATTTTCGCGAGCCAGGAGAATTGAAAATACACCAGCCAAGGCCGCGTTAGGAATCCGGAAGGTCACGATGATGATCATGACCAGCGTAGCCGCGATCGTCATGCGGATGACCGTGTTCAATCGTCCTGGATACGGAGCAACTTCCCATCGGATGAATTCGCGAAACCAAGGCCACGAGACACTTCGGCGGGCTGGCTGGTGGGGGAGCTGAGCGGCTCGGGTCGCCATATCAGGGCTTCCGTTTGTATCCGCGGATAACTACTACTGCAGATTCCCCCAGACGAATGCCATCAGGGGGCGGTGACTGAATCCGTATACGGACCGGGTAGCGGCTGGCCAGATGTACCCAGCTCAGAGTGCGTTGCACGTCGGGCAGGCCGGACGTAATTCTGCCCTGGAGCGAAGGATCGGGTACAACACCGTACCCGGTGCTCTCGACGAAGCCCGTAAGCCGCAAGCCCGAGTCAGACATCACGTACACATCCGCAGTCATACCCGGTTGGACATACTTCAGCTGCGTTTCGCGGAAATTCGCAACCACCCACCAGACACGAGTATCGATAAGCGTGAAAATCTGCTGTCCTATGTGAGCGTAAGCGCCCTCGGAAATGACGAGGCTGGTCACACGTGCGTCGAATGGAGCGTAAACACGGCACTCGTCGTAGTTGTATTGGGCGTTGGCGATTGCAGCGGCCCGTCCCTGCCGTTGCGCCACGAGGGGATCGAGGGTAAGTACGCTGGACTGCGATTGGTGAAACTGTGCCGTACTCTGCTCTGCCGAGGCCTTGGCCTCCGCCAGGGCGGCCAGCATCGTGTTGAGGTGGGCTCGATTAAGAGCCAATTGCGATTCGGCCTCGTGCACGGACTGCGCGCTGGCCCGCTCTGTCGTGCGTGCCTGGTCCACCTGGTCGACGGTAACGTACTGTTTGACCAGCAGAGGCTCGACGCGGTGCAGGTTATTTTCGGCGTATGCCGACTCAGCCTTGGCTCGGTCCAACGCAGCCTCAGAGTGGGCGACATCGGCCTCCGCCTCACGGATCGAAGCCTGCGCCCGATCGACGTTGGCGCTGGCGCTGCGGGTTGCCGCCCCTGAGGCGGTGACGGCGTGCACTTCGGCTCCAATGCGGCGCTGTTCGTCGACGACCTGGCCTTCGAGGGCGGCCTGGTCCGACACTGCGCGGTCAAGGGCGTACTTATAGGGTCGATCATCGATCTCAAAAAGTAGATCCCCCCGTTTAACGTGCTGATTATCGACGACGTTCAGGTGCAGTATGGGCCCCTCGACAACAGGGGCAATTCCGATGTAGTTGGCAAAGATTTCGGCATCATCGGTCTGGGGGTGCCGGGTTGTGACCGAGTAGACAGCAATCAAGCCGAATATCGCCAGCAGAACCATGGCTCCGGTGAGGACGCGACCGTACCAGTCGAGTTTCGCGAGGTGAGTGTCTTGCTCGGGTTGGCCAGTACCTTGGGTCGGCATTGCGTTCACCTAGCTGTAGAACAAGAGCCATAACACGCACGCGAAGAAGGTCGCCATGCCGAGATAGAAAAGTACAGGCGCAGCAAGGTGTTCAGCGATAGCGGTGCGAGCGATCACGGCGCGAACACCCGTGGCCAGGAGCAGACCACTGACCGCGGAGAAGATCCACACCGGGAAAAAAGAGCCGAAGATGCTATATTCGGGCGCGTGGGAGCAACCAGCCAACACCAGCGGAGCCGCCAGCGATAAACCGGCGAGGGAGCGAAATGAGCTCACTCGGCGTTGATCGCGCTCCGTCGATTCAATGTTCATTTCCACTAAACCTCATACATATATGTCGCCATGCCATGCTTCGGGCGGTCACCCAACAGCCTCGGTCTTACGTTTCGATTAAGCCACAGGGTTGAGGAGCGAATCTATTGGACGAAAGTATCGATCAATACCTTCGTATCAGATAACCACGTTGGCGCCTTCGCGTTTTGAGGGTCAAACAGATGGCATTGAAGTTCGCGATTACTCAGCGAAAAGACGCGGAACCTTCAACTTACCCAAGGGAAATCGGCACCTGTGCAGCCCGTGAAGGTGATGTCCACCGATACTTTGGGATCGATCAATACGTTCGTCTAATAGACTCGGCTCCTCACCTCTGCCTTAATAGCTACGGAACGCGAAAGAATCGCTTTCCAGTCCGGCGTAAGCGGGCAACATGCGCCTGACATCGAGTTATGTGCGTTGGTAAACACGGTGAGGAGGTCTTCGGCGCAGAGTCAAGCGGCAAGGGCATCCGAAGAATTGCAGGAACTGGGCGAGGTGAGGCAATTCCTGCGACGGCGCCCATACTGGAGGCGCTGCCAGTGATTGCCGCGGTGTTGCGGGGAATGAAGCAGAAGAGGTTTCGATTGATCGGATACAAACCATCATTGAATGTTCTATTTCTGTCGCTGCTTCTCGCCTTCTCCGCGGCGCCCGCTCTGGGGCAATGTGCCGGCAAAGTGTCTTCTCCAGCAGCTGTCGCCGACTGCGCCGCTCGCGAAACCCCTCGCGAGGGAAAAGCGATTCTCGATCCAGCTCACCCCTATACTCTGGCCGAGCTCATCGACGTTGCCGAGCATCACAATCCCAGCACGCGCACCATCTGGGAGCGCGCGCAAAACAGAAGGCACGCGAGCTCGGTTTGGCAAAAGCCGCATATTATCCCGAGTTAGAGGGTTTAGCTGTTTTCGGCGACGAGAGATTGATAAATCCATTCCCGAAACCGCTGGCTCCTCGCGGCTACGTCATGGTCGAGGTACCCATCATCCGGCCTGAAGTCACGCTCCAATATCTCATCTTTGACTTTGGTAAACGCGAAGCGAGCGTGGACTCCGCGAAAGAGGAGAAGCTCGTCGCGGGTGCAGACGTCATTCAGGTAAATCAAGCGCTGGCGTTTCGCGTCGCCAGTGCGTATTACCAGCTGGTGACCGCACAGGAAAGATTGCAGGCCGCTCAGGACACCTTGCGTACCGCACAAACCACGCAGGATGCGGCTGAAAACAGGCTGAACAACGGACTTGCAACTCTTCCCGATGTTCTCAACGCCCGGGCCGAAACGTCACAGGCTGTGTTCGACGAGGAATCCGCGGATGGGGACGAAAAGATTGCGCGCGTGACGCTGACTGAAGCGGTGGGAGCTGATCCGTCTCCCTACGTAGTGATTGACAGCCAGAGGAGTGCGCCGTTGCCGGAGAGTCTCACAATGTCCATCGAGAAGCTGATCGATCGCGCGATGGAGAATCGTCCCGAACTCATGGCGCAAACTTTGCGAATCCGCTCCGCCGAGGCTCGCATTCGCGCAGCCAGGGCAGAGTACAAACCGCAGATCGTTCTCTCGGGATCGCTTGCGCAGACCTCCATCTGGCCCTCGCCGGATTACGGCCAGCTCGGTTCCGCCAGCGAGCCTACCTGGTCTGCCGAACTCGGCGTCCATTGGCGCATTTTTGACGGAGGTGTGCGCAAGAACGAACTGTTGATCGCCCAATCGAAACGCCGCGAGGCAGAGGACGAACTTACGACGATAAATGATGAGACGACGCGCGAGGTCTGGACCGCCTACATAGCATTCCGGACGGCGTTGCGAAAGCACGACGCTGCGGTGGCGCTTCTCGCATCCGCCAACGAGTCTTACTCGGCATCGCTCGATGCATACAAATATGGAGTCAAGAATCTGGTCGATGTTGTTACCGCGGAGAATCAACTGGCCCGAGCTCGACTATCCAGTGTCTCCGCACGATCAGAATTATTTCTAGAGGCAGTCAACCTTGAATTCGCCACCGGAAATCTGCTGAGGAATCAACCGCCAGCGACAAGACTTCAATCTCAGGACGGACACCAATGATTTCGCCCAGACCGCAATTGCCCTCATCGGGTACGAAGGTAAGCCTTCTTACTTGCTGCAATCTCACCAATTGCACCCACGAACTTATCCAGGTCCGGAGGACTGACCGAATAGCCGCGCTGAATCACGCTCCAGAAGTCCTCGTTCTGAGCCACCGCTGCATCATCGAGGTGGCCCAGGGAGCGGGCCGCCGCATGCCAATCAGCGGCATGGGCCTGGTGAAAGAGGCGCTGTTCGTGGAAAACGCGCCGGCAAGGGCCGCCATCCTGAGGAAGGAGCGACGATCATTCAAGGCCATGCTTAGCAATCTAGGTTATTGTGGAGTCTTCGGCAAATTATCATTGGTTTATGTTCAAGGCATTCTTCGCCCGTCGTCCAATCCGCATCGCGATCAAGGCTGCGTCGACCGCATTAGGTGTCCTGCTTTTCTGTCATCCGGAGATTACGGCTGGACAAGCGCCCCATTCGGCGCAAGAAAAACTGGCGTTCGTCGACCCATTCATCGGGACGGGACCGGACGGCCATACCTTCCCGGGTGCGACGGTACCGTTCGGCATGGTGCAGCTTTCCCCCGACACCCAGATTCGTCCCTTCAAGGAGAGTTACAAGTGGGCCTCTGGCTATCGCTATGAGGACACCACGATCCTGGGCTTCTCGCACACGCACTTCTCAGGGAGCGGACACTCCGATCTTGGCGACGTCTTACTTCAACCAATCTCCGGCGAGGTGCGGCTCGAACCGGGCGATATCGAAAGACCTGAATCCGGCTATCGTTCCCGCTTCAGCCACAAGCAGGAAAAAGCCGAGCCAGGGTACTATGCCGTGGATCTGCTCGATTATGGAATCCATGCTGAGCTAACCGCTAGCGCTCGCGTAGGTGTGCACCGGTATACCTACCCGGCAGGTAAGCCGGTGCATGTTCTTATCGATCTTCGTTCCTCAATCTATAACTATCCAGGTAAGGTGCTTTGGTCGCGGCTGCGCATTCGCGACGACGGCACGGTCACAGGCATGCGGGAAACACGTGGCTGGGCGCCAGGCCGTCAACTCTACTTCGCGATCCGGTTCTCACAGCCAATAGAACAGCACAGCTTGTACGATCGGGAACCTTTGCCGGTTGAGTATCACGGCTTTAAAACTCCCGGAACTTCTCCAAAAAATACCCAAGCGATGGAGGGGCGCGGTCTCATTGCAGTCTTCGGGTTCCAACCGCAATCGCAGCCCCTGGTGGTGAAGGTCGCGCTCTCGCCGGTAAGCGAAGAGAATGCAATTGCCAACATGGATGCAGAGGTGCCCGGCTTCGACTTCGACGCGGTGCACGCAGCGGCGACAGCCTTATGGACAAAGGAGTTCCAGAGAATCGACATCACTGCCTCGCCGGACATGGAAAAGAGCCTGTACACAGCGGTCTACCATGCGATGCAGTCGCCGAACCTTAGTATGGACGCAGACGGCAGCTATCGCGGTCCTGATAATCAGGTCCACCATGCCGCAGGCTTCCACTTCGTCTCCAACCTGAGCCTTTGGGACACGTTTCGCGCGGAGCAGCCGCTGATGACAATCCTCGAGCCGGAGGAGCGAACCAGCGACCTGGTGAACTCCCTGCTGGCTTCGCGCCGCGAGAGCCAGTTCGGAATTCTCCCCATTTGGCAGGAGCAAGGGATTGAGACCTGGTGCATGATTGGTTACCACGCTGTGCCGGAGATCGCCGATGCAATCATGAAGGGCATGCGCGGGTTTGATACGGAGGAGGGGCTCCGCGCTGCCGTTGCCAGCGCTACTTATGGGCCGTATGGCAGCCTGGAGGACTACATGCGGCTTGGTTATGTACCGGTAGACCACGACGATGAAGCGGCGTCGAAGACAATGGAATACGCCTTCGACGACTGGACGATCGCTCGCATGGCAGAAGCGTTGAAGCATCCAGAGCTGGCGGACACATTCACCAAGCGAGCCGGCAATTGGCGCAACAACTTCAACGTGAAAGATGGCTTTGTTGAGCCGCGGTTTGCCAATGGAGACTACCGGGTTCCATTCGACCCTGCCAAGGCCGGAGCGGGCAGCGGCTTCACGGAAGGCAATTCCTGGCAATATTCCTGGTTTCAGCCGCAGGATGAACAGGGACTGATCGATCTGCTTGGCGGCGATGCGCAGCTTATTGCGAAGCTTGACGCGATGTTCGATGCCAAGGTCGACCCGCATCAATACGCGGATGTTGAGGACATTAGCGGCATGATTGGGCAGTATATCCACGGCAACGAACCGAGCCATCACCTTGCCTATTTTTATGTCTACGCGCATGCGCCGGCCAGAACGCAGGAGAGGCTGCGGCATATTGTGGAGTCGCAGTATCGACCGGCTCCTGATGGTCTTGTCGGGAACGACGATCTTGGACAGATGTCTGCGTGGCTGCTCTTCACCGCGCTGGGATTCTACCCGGTCGCACCTGGTTCGAATGAATACGTGATTGGCCGTCCGTTTGTGGACGAGGCCACCCTTCACCTTCCCAACGGAAATGCATTCAAGGTGGTCGCCGAACATCTCGATTCATCGCATGCGTACGTTAAGTCGGTCACTCTGAATGGTCACCCGCTCTCGCGTTCTTTCCTCCGGCACGAGGAACTGATGCAAGGGGGTGAACTGCGCTTCGTGATGAGCAGCAAGGCTGAAGCAACGTGGTCGATGCAACCACTCGAGCTTCCCTACTCCATGACGCGGGACCGGTGAACGCCAATCCATAACCGACGAACCCGCCTTATCGATCGTCACCTTCAAATCGTGATACTGATCCGGCTGGTCGGCCCGGGCAGGATCGAGAACCCGTTTCAGAAGCAGTATTCGCCTCTCGCGTGTTGCGAATGAATGAGGAATGGCAAGGTGCGATTTGCCAAAGGCTGTTCTTAAGGCGCAGCTCACTCAATGCGCAGGGCCCGTACCGGGTCGATGGAGGCCGCGCGCCGCGCCGGGATGATGCCGGCCACGGCAGCCGTGATCACTAGCACTCCAATGGCGATGCCCATGACCGGCACATTGACGCTGGTGATTTCAAAGAGCTGCGATTTGACGTACCGCACGCAGAAGATGGCCACCGGGATGCCGATCGCGAGGCCGGCAACGGCCTGCAGCATGGCGCCGCCCATGACCATTCCGATGACGCGGCTGCGCGCCGCTCCCAGCGCCATGCGGATGCCGATCTCCGGGGTGCGCCGCACCACGGTATACGCTGTGACGCCATAGAGGCCGATGGCGGCGAGCAGCAGGGCCAGCAGGCCGAAAAGAGAAGTGAGCCGCGCAATCAGGCGCTCTTGTATGAAGCGGTCGTCAATCTGCTGCCGGAAGGTCTGAAATTTCACGATCGTTAGATTGGGGTTGATGCTGGCCAGGGTCTCGCTGACGGTCTTCTCAAACCCGGCGATAGGATGGCCGGTCTGGATCACCAGTGCGCCGGCGTACATGGACTGGTCTTTGTCGAGCTGGTAGTCGGGATCGTTCCCGCTGCCTGACCGTTGCGTGAGCGGCAGAAAGTACATGGCGTGGTTCTTCCAGTAAATGCTGGTGTAGGTGGTGTCTTCCACCACGCCGACGATCTCATGCGCTCCATCCCGGCCGGCCTGTCCGGGGCCGGAAGAGCCAAAGGAATGGCCGATGGGGTTGCGTTTGCCGAAGAACTGTTTGACGAACTCCTGATTCACCACCGCGACGGGCGCGGCGTTCAACGTGTCCTGCGGCTTGAAGCCGCGGCCCATGACGACACGGGTGCCGACTGAGTCGAAGTACTCCGAGCTGCCTTTCACCACGGATGCGCCTTTGTTCAGGTCCGGCTCGCCCTGAACTTTTACGCCCGTTCCCCAGTTGTTTTCCTCCATTGGCGTGTTGGTGGCGAGGCCTACTTGGAGAACGCCGGGAATGGCGTGGAAACGGTCGACGATGGTCTGATAGAGGGGTTCGACCTCTGTGTTCTTGTAGCCGGCCGCCTGCGGATTGAAGTGCGCGATATAGCGGTTGGTCGCATCCAGCTTCATGTCTACGTTTTCGGCCTTGTTGAGGCTTTGCGCAAAGAGGCCGGCGGCGACGAGCAGCACGAGGGAGAGCGAGGCCTGCAGAACCACCAGGGATCGCTGCAGGAATGATGCGCCGTGGGCGGTTGTACGCGCATTGGAGCGCAGGGCCTCGGCGGGATGCGTGCGCGCGGCCATCAGCGCCGGTGCCAGTCCAAAGAGGATGCCCGTGACCAGGGAAAGCGTAAAAGCAAAGCCGATGACCATTGGCGAAGGCGAAGCACTGACCGGCATGTTCTGCTGATTAGGAAAGGCGAGCGCGAGCAGCGCGTGTGCTCCGAGATAGGAGACGGCGAGGCCGAGCAGGCAGCCCGTACCCGACAGAAGAACGCTTTCGGTCAGGAGCTGGCGCACAATTCGGCTGCGCTGCGCGCCCAGTGCCGCGCGCACGGAAAGTTCCGCGCGGCGGCCCATGCCGCGCACCAGGAGCAGGTTCGCGATGTTGGCGCAGGCGACCAGCAGGACCAGCGCGGCAATCCATTGCAGCAGTTTCAGTTGGTCCTTGTAACCTTCCTGCATGTTCTGGATGCCGCCGCCGCCGGGAGTGAGCACCACATGGGTGCGCGGGAGAACCTTTTGCGCACGCTGATCTGTAAATGTCTTCAGCGTCGCAAACTGCTGTCTGAGCAGTGTGCTGGCTTTGGACTGGAGGGCCGGCAGGGAGGTTCCCGGCTTCACGCGGCCGATGATGTAGGCCCACTGCAAGTCGGGATCGGTGAAGTACGGTGCGCCGATGACTTCATCCATGGCATTCATGGGAAGGAAGTATTTGGGCGGATTGGTATCGATGCGGTCTCCGTAAAATCCCTTTGGCGCAACGCCGATAATGGTGGCCGGCTTCGTATTGATGTAAAACGCGCCGCCAACAACGTGCGGATCGCCTGCGTAGTCCTGCTGCCATGTGTCATAGCTCATCACGGCGGTAATAGGCGCGCCCTTCCGATCGTCGTCATCCGCAAGCAGCCGGCCCGCCGCCGGCGCAAGACCAAAGACGCGGAAGTAATTGCCGGAGACGAAGGTTCCTATGACAGATTTCGCGACGGTCTGGGGGCCGGCGCGACGGACCGTAATCGGCCGCCAGGCATAGCCGGACTCCATCGCGGCCAGCTCCTCGAACTCCGGCAGGTTCTTCTTTAACATGAAATAGGTATCGGTGGAGAAGAGCGAGTAGTCCCCTTCGTCGTTCCATCCGCCGTTGACGCAGCAGTCGTCTTTGTCGCCGATGCGGATCAGGGTTCGGGGATCGGTTACCGGCAGGTTATGGAGCATGATGGCATTGACCAGGGTGAAGATGGCCGCGTTGGCGCCAATGCCGAGCGCGAGCGTAAGCAGCACGGTCACGGTGAACCCCGGCGTCTTGCGAAACTGACGGAATCCATACCCCACATCCTGCAGCAGCACTTTCATCGTCTACCTCGGCACACGTCGGCTTGCACATACAGATAACGGATTACCTACCCCAGAAGTTCCGCGAAAAATGTTCAAAATCGGACGTTTAGCGGTAGTCGCGTCCTCTTCTTCAAGTGATCCCGGTATAGCTGCGCTTGGATCCGGCGAACCGCCTGCTAGTCAACTGTTGAGGACAGGGCGAGTCAGTCATTGAGAAATTCAGATTGAGGGCATCTTTGGCAAGTTTCCGGCATCTCGGACAGTCGGCGTCGCCTTTCCGGTGAAGTGCCCGCAAAGTCGCGTTTCGGTATTCATAGCCGCATGAGAGGTGTTCGGCGCGCCACGCGGTATTTTTCCCACAAAAGCTTTTGAGTTGAGAATGGCGGAGCCAAATGGTGGGGCTTCCTCGCAGCCTCAGAGCCTCTTCTCCATACGGACGCAAGCCATCGCCAGGCCATCGCCTAGCGGGTGCGTTTTTCGCTCCAACTCTCGGAAGCCATGCCTGATGTAAAAGGAAAAGGCTGTAAGCGAGCTATCCATCCTGAGAACATTCATTCCCAGATCGCGGGCCTCAGCTTCGAGTCTCTGGTAGAGTGCGCTTGCGACTCCATGCCGACCAGCCGGCGCGGCGACGTAAATCGCCCCCAACGTTTCGGGAGGCACCAGCTCGCCGAAACCCAGGACCTGGCCGGAATCATCAACCGCCACAAAAGAGATGACGCTTTCGTCGGTCTCCATCTTTGCCAGATATGCGGCAATGCGTTGAGCATCAACTGGCCTGCTCCACAGGTTCAGGATTACATCTGAGTACTCCCTTTTCGCTGTCTCGTGGACCGCACTGTAGTGCGCACGCAGCATGCCCTCTGCATCGTTGGGCGTTGAACGGCGAATCTTGAACACATCGTTCATTTCAAGGGGGCAATACAAGTTTATTGACAAGCCGCCTAAGCAGAAGGAGAGCGGTGCCGGACAAACCAGACTGCTCGTACTAGTGTGCCTGCAAAGTCGGGTTTTCGGTAACTTCCCCCGGCCTAAAGGGGATCGGCGGCCAAGTTACCGAGAACCCCGTTTCACGGGAGCTTCACATCCAGAGAGCAAACCCCTGCTCTGCAATTAACTTCCGGGTAGCCGACAATCCACCCGAAACGCCCCAAGGCTATCTAGTCAACCTCAATGCGTGACTCGCCCTGATTCGTTCGCGCCAACAGAAGCCTTAGCGTCAGTGTTTCCCCCGTGAACCGGGCTGATTCATATACACTAACTGGCCTGCGACGAAGTAAGGCATGAACATGAGTGACATCGCATGGGCGACGGAGCATTCTGTTGAGACAACGGCAACTCCTGCATTTACATGGACGTATATGACTGATGTGAAAAACTGGGACGACCCTCCTGCGGAATTTAGACTGAATGGATCGTTCACGAGTGGATCACTCGGTACCACCAAGATACCAGGGCAAGCGCCGCGGCAGTGGCGGCTGCGAGAAGTCAAGCCGCATGACTCGTATACGATAGAGATCGCTCTGGAAGGAGCAGTCATTTTATGCAAGTGGGTGTTCAAGGAGCTTCCTAACAGTCAAACTCGATTGACGCAGCACATTACCTTGGAAGGCGAAAACGCCTCGTCATACAAGGGCGACGTCCAGCGAACGTTCGATCTTACTCTTGCGCCGGGAATGAGCAGAATTGCAATCGCCATCGACCGGGCTTATGCGCGCGATCGGCGTCATTACAAGGAAAACTGAGGTTGGTTGGCCAACCGCGCAGATAGGTGGCTGGTCTTTCGGTTCGGTTTATGCCAAATCGCCATAACCGCTCACTTAGAGCTCTCGATAGGCAAAACCCACCAGCGGCGGATTGCGGGCGAATCACGGGCAATCCTGAAGTGATCCTGCGAAGTGCCTGCAAAGTCGGGTTTTGGGTAAGTTCCCGACCGGCAGGGACGGCGCTGGCAATTTACCGATAACCCCGTTTTGCGGG